>NZ_CAKKNC010000001.1 GCF_918741285.1 Sphingobium sp. CECT 9361
TCAAGACAAGCTGCTACATCGGCTGCGGCGTGACGACGGGCGTCGGCGCGGTGGTGAACACGGCGAAAGTCGCGCCCGGCGACAATGTCATCATCTTCGGTCTGGGTGGCATCGGCCTTAACGTGCTGCAGGGTGCGAAGATGGCGGGCGCGAACATGATCATCGGCGTCGACATCAACCCCGACCGCGAGGAATGGGGCCGCAAGTTCGGCATGACGCATTTTGTGAACCCGAAGGACATCGATGGCGACATCGTCGCGCATCTGGTCGCGCTGACCGATGGCGGTGCGGACTATACCTTCGACTGCACCGGTAACACGACAGTCATGCGTCAGGCATTGGAAGCCTGCCACCGCGGCTGGGGCACCAGCATCATCATTGGCGTGGCCGAAGCGGGTAAGGAAATCAGCACCCGCCCGTTCCAGCTCGTCACCGGCCGCAACTGGCGGGGCACGGCCTTTGGCGGCGCGAAGGGACGTACCGACGTACCCAAGATCGTCGATTGGTACATGAACGGCAAGATTCAGATCGATCCGATGATCACCCATGTCCTGACGCTGGATGAGATCAACAAGGGCTTCGACCTGATGCACGCAGGCGAGAGCATTCGCAGCGTCGTGGTCTTTTAATGGAAACAGTATCAGAAAATCGCGCCTTCGGCGGCGTGCAGGGCGTGTATAAGCATGTCTCTGCCGCCACCGGCACGGATATGATATTTTCCGTATATGTTCCCGAGCATGCAGCCGATATGAAACTGCCGGTGGTCTGGTATTTGTCCGGCCTCACCTGCACCCATGCCAACGTCACGGACAAAGGGGAGTTTCGTCGCCTCTGTGCCGAGCTTGGCCTGATTTTCGTCGCACCGGACACCTCGCCGCGCGGCGAGGGCGTGGCGGACGATCCCGACGGTGCCTATGATTTCGGTCTGGGTGCCGGCTTCTATGTCGATGCAACTCAGGAACCGTTCGCGGCGCATTACAAGATGTGGACCTACATCACACAGGAGCTGCCAGACCTCGTCGCGACGCATTTTCCTGTCGACATGGATCGACAGTCGATCATGGGCCACAGCATGGGCGGCCACGGCGCGCTGACCATCGGATTGACATTCCCTGATCGGTTCCGGGCGATATCCGCCTTTGCGCCGATCGTCGCACCTTCGCAGGTTCCATGGGGCCATAAGGCTCTTGGCGGTTATCTGGGCCGCGATCAGGCGGCATGGCGTCGACATGATGCCGTCGCCCTGATCGAGGACGGGGCGCGTGTCGCCGATCTGCTGGTCGATCAGGGGGGGGCCGACAACTTTCTGACAGAGCAGCTTAAGCCCCATCTGCTCAAAGAAACTTGCGAGAAAGCTGGCATTCCGCTGACGCTGCGGCTCCAGCCGGGCTATGACCACAGCTATTACTTCATTTCCACATTCATGGGCGATCATCTGCGCTGGCATGCCGATCGGCTGGCATAGCGGACGAATTGACGTTGAGATCGTTCTCACCGACGGCAATGAGGTCTCGGGTCAATGAGACCTGCTCGGTCCCATGAGCATATCATTTTGCGATGCCGCGAAATGGCCGATGACGGCGCGGGCATGCGAATCAGCGCAGCCATGCAGAGGGGGAGTGCGGATGGGACCATCGATTTCGTGGAGGCTATCGCGATCGGGCTGCCTCTCGCCGTCATCCTGAAACTGCTGGGTGCGCCCGAAGATGATGGGACCGGATGTACGGGTGCACAAACGCCGTCGTCGGCAGCGGTGACCCCTAATATGGCAAAGTAGAAGCGCCACGGGATGCAATACTGGCGGCCTAGCAGGCCATGTTCGTATTGTACGCAATTCACAGCACGCCGTCGCAACGCGCCCGGCAGCGATCAGATCAGCCTGTCCGTCGAAGCCCGAATAAACCGTATCCCGCTTTCGGATCGCGAAATATCAGGCTTCTGCTTCCTGGTGCGCTTACAGGACTCACATTGCGAGACTAAGCAAATGTAATACCTAGCTATTACAACCTCTACAAAGTTTGTGGTCCACCCGTGGTCCGCCCTAAAAATTGGTCCTGTACGAGGACCCGAACCAGCGCCCAAATGGATCCGAATGAGGTGATTTGGGACCGGGTCCAAGCGAAGTTCACGTTGTGAATATGGTTCTATTCGGAGGGAAGGCCCATACGCCAACTGGCAACGCAGTAGGCAAATCGTCAAATATACGCTGTCCCGATGAGGCGCTCGGAATGCTGGCTAACGCCGGAACCATGCGTAGCTTTGGTAGATGGGCATCCGATCCGGCCTTCGCAAACCGGAATAGAGTGCGGCCCGAAGGGGACGCAAGATCTTCTCGACGAGGCTAGGTCTTGGTCGTCGAACGGTCTTCCAGCATCAGTCGCTCGCCCTGCTGCCGGACCACCGCTGCTATTGGTCCAGCCATCAGACTGAGCATGCCGGAGAGATGAAGCGTGATGCGAAGTCGGGTATCCTCCGCATCGATGGTGCATGGCACCTCAACGCCCATAGTCGACACGGTCAAGACCATGCGGTCGGCGCTGGGCCAGGACGACGTGACGGTCGCCGCGCCACCTGGAATATGTGATGCCAGCTTGCCAACGCGGTTTTCCATGCGGCGCTTTGCTTCTTCGCGCCCGAGACTGTGCGATATGTCGATGATCGTTGGTTCTGCCATGGTGAACGGACGCGCAGGCCGACCATATTGTTCCTCATGGTATCGCGCTAAGGAACGGAGGCTTCGTCCCAGGTGCCACCTACCGGTGTCGACCAAACCAAGACATTTAATCGGCAGGCTCGGTTCCCTGATTGCGGACATCTGCCGCCGATGACACTATCGCATGATGAAAATGGAGAAACGGGAACAACGGGGTTTCGCAGAGCGACGCTGGCCGCTGTTTTCTAACCTTATCGGCTGTTATTTTAATGAGGATTTCGATCTACTCTACGGCTCCCTTGATGGCGCCGTTGCCGCTGCGGCTCGAGATGGGTCACTGGATCACCGGCGGGCGATCCTAAAGGAATGGCGAGACTGGAACTTATCCGTAGGCGTGGCCAGCGACCTCCGTCCCAAATTGAAAAAATGCTTTTCGATTGCTGTGCGGTTCAGGAAGCCCGAACAAGCACGGCATCTCATGGACCACATCTATGATAGCTTGATGGAAGGGATACGGGGGCATGGGGTCGCTGCGGAACTCATCGCACAAGAGGTCTCTGGCGGATGACAGCTAACCGCAGCCTGGTCGGCATTCTGAACGAATTTCTGCGCCGGGCCAAATTCTGGCTGGCCGCCGATGGGTATGAAAAGGGCGATGACGACGATCTGCTCGCCATTTCCCGTGAAGCTCGCCGAGACGCCCTGCAGCGCGTTGAACAAAGGGCCTGTCTTTCGGGACAAGGCGCTTCATGAATTGGTGAGCGGTAGCTGTCGCGTCGGTTAGCGCCGCCCGGTGGGGCGCCTGCGTCGCACCATCATGCGCATCTGGCCCTGTATCTCAAGCGCCGTGCTATAACCGGTCCGATCGACAAAGGCATCCGCGCTCCGACGCGCCTCAGCCGTTGATCTGGTCTTTGAGCGCCTTGGCGGGCTTGAACGCGGTCCGCATGGCGGCTTTGATCGTCATCGGTTCGCCGGTGCGCGGATGACGGCCGCCGCGTGCCGGGGTCTTGTGCGTGGTGAATTTCCCGAAGCCCGTGATCGCGATCTCATCACCCTTTGCGGCAGCATTGCCAATTGTGGCGAACAAGGCGTCGACGATGGCCTTCACCTCCGCGCGGCTTTTGTCTTGTGCGGCAGCGATCGTGTCGATCAGGTCGTTTCCAGTCATCCGAGGCTCTGATTCTCCAAAGGGTTGAACATGGCGGTGGCGCGCGGCGGCATGCCGCCCGCGATCCGCACCGATTAGACGCTATTTGGCCCCGGATCGGCGACGGGAGCCGGGGCGGGCAGCGTATCGAGCTGAACCGCGATCCGCAGCGGCAGCAGCATCCCTTTGGGCAGCATGCCGGGTAGACGCTGGCCGACGAGCAGCGCGCGCAGATCAGCATTGGGCGCGGGGTGCGAGAACGGCGTGAAATCGATCTTCGACACCTTCCCGTCCTTCGCCACCCAGAGCTTGACGATGAGCGGCGCGGTCGGCTGGTCGGGGGCAGGGCGGGTCTGGTCTAGATAGGCGCGCAGCTGCACTGCCGCCTCATTGTCGGCCTGCAGCAGCGCGGTCACCGCGGCGGCGGCGCCCTGCGCATAGCGGACCCACTCGACGGGCGCGGCAGAAGGCGCGACCATCTGCGCTGCCAGCGCGGATGAGGGCGCACCGGCGAGCGCCGCGCCTAGCCCCATGAGCCGCCCGACAATATCGAGCAGGTTCGGTTTCCCTTGTCCGTCAGCCATGGGCCTGTCCCTGCGCGGCATAGCTGGTCAGCGAACAGACCGGACCGAACCCCGGCAGCGCCAGATGGGCGTCGACCATCTTTACCGCCTCGAGATGAGTGATGCTGATCACCCAGCTAGCGATAATGCCGGTGATGAGCATGCCGCACAGAAAGGCGATAACGGCGACGATGGTGGTCAGGCCCATGACGGGTGCTCCTCTGGTTGATGCGCGCGTGTGATAGGGATCAGCTCGGTGCGGAGGTGGCGACCGGTGCGGGCAACCTTTCGCGCTCGAAGCTGATCGTCTGGATCTTCGCATCGAGACCCTTTACGACATCGGCGGTCAGGTCATTGGCGAAATTGCCGCCGAGCGCGACATTGCGGTCGAACAGTAGGCCACATTTGTACGCGGTATAGGCCTGCGCGATCACCGGCTGCGCCTCGTTGGCGATCCGGGCGAGTGCCTTGGCGCGGGTCGCCTCGATCTCGCGGCCGATCTGGGCGGCCTGGGTTTGGAGCGCCTGCCAGCGCCCAGCCAGTGCCTCGCGCTTCGGCTGGGTCTGGGCGTTGTCGGGCTGGGCTTCCAACGCTTTGGCTTCGGTTTCGATCGCGGGGCGCTGGGCGTCGATTTCGGCCTGGGCGGTGCGGGTCAGCTCCTGCAGCCGGGTCGAGGCCGCCTTGCCAACGGCGGCATTGGCGAAGATCGCCTCGCGCGAGACGAGGCAGAGGCCGGGGACGACCGGACCGCCCAGCGGCTGGGCTTGCGGCTGCGCGCCGCCGGCCGTTTGCGCGGAAGCGGGGGCAATGCTGGTGGCGAGCAGGAGGGCGGGAAGGAGAAGGATCGGAGTTTTCATGGGTTACGCTTTCTTGAGCTTGGTCGAAAATCAGGCGGGGAGGGGTTCGGCGGTGGCAGGGGTGACCTGAACCTCCTGCGAGGGCCGATCCGAAGCAGTATTGGATGACGCTGGTGTGACGGGCGCGAGCCGCGCTTGGCGGACGAGCAGATCTTGGAACCGGTCGAGCGAGGCGAGGTGGAAGTGCACCAGCGCCAGCCAGCCCTGGTTGTGCCATTCGAGCACGACCGGCTCGGGCAGCGCGGCGAGTTTCGCGCCATCGACGATGCGGAAGCCGTCGAGCCCGAGCGTGCGGCCATCGGGCAGGGTCGCATCGGCGCGGCGGTCGACCAGCAGGTCCTGCGCCACCAGCGCATCGGCGAAGTCGCGGGTCGCAGTGGCCTCGCTCTGGAACGCGCCGCAAAAGGCCAGCGCCTCGCGGGTCAGCGAGGAGGGCTGGCCGTCGTCGAACCAGGCTGCGCCGTCCTCGCCATCCTGCACCACACGGTCCGAACCGGCGTCGATCGCCAGCGCGAAGCCGTCCCGATTGACGGTAGTGATGAAACCGAACGGATAGCGGCGGACATAGGCCGGCACATAGGCATCCTCACTCCAGTGGCCATCGGCGACAAACAGGTTGCGTCGTTCGAGGCCGAGGATCACGACCGGCTGCGCATCGCCAGCGGCAAACACGATGGGGAAACTGCGTGCGGCGGCGGCCAGTTCGCCGATAACGATCGGCAGATGCGGCGTATCGGCGGCGAAGGTTATGTCGCCGTCCCTGAGCCGCCAATCGGCATGGACGGCGGCGTTGAGCGGCTGCGGCGCGCGGTAGAAGGGCGGCAGTGGCGGGGTCGGGGTATCGGTCATGAGGCTATTCTTTCGGTTCAGGTCCCAGATGGCGGAACGCGCCGCCATCCGGGTCTTCAAGGTCAGGTCAGGGCTGCTCGCCGAAGCCCAGCAGGCGCACGTTGATTATGACGGGGACTTCCGTCCGCACCTGGGGGCGGGTGCGTTCCGCGACGCGAGTCGCTTCCTGCGTCACCGCGCTTGCCGCAGAGGAGGCCGCCGCGAGCGCGCCGACATTGACCACCGGCACCTGCGGAATGCCGGCGGAATTGCCCTTCACCTGGATGTTGGCGGCGTTGACCACCTGCAGCGCGGCGAGGTTGACGTTGCCCGAGACGCGAATGCCGGCCTCGCCCGCATCGATCGTGCCCAAAGGCGCAATCAGGTCGACATCGCCCGAGGGAACTTCGGCGATCGGCGCCAGCGTGGCGATGCCTGCACCGGACGAGGGCACCTGGGGCGAGAGCGCGACATTGCCGTACGGATCATAGACGCGCCGGGGTGGCGTATAGACCAGCGTGGTCTTGGCACCGCGCCCGGCGTTGATGTCGCCGGTCGCCGACCAGCCGAGGATCGAGCCACCAAAAGTCGTCATGATCCGCGACAGGCCAAGCAGGATGCTGCCGGAACTGTAGAGGTTGATGTCGCCCGACCCTTGCGTGATGAAACCGGATGCGGCCGGCGGTGCCACGCCTTCAACGCCGATCAACTGGCGACCCCCTGGGGTGAGGACGGAGATGTCGCCTCCGCCCACGGTGAGGATGCCGCCGCCGCGACGCGAATCCTGGATATTGCCGAACTGATCGCGGGTTACGGCGCCGGTGGCGAAGAAGGTGACGTCACCTTCATAGGTATGATTGGACGGGAACAGTGTCGCAATCATTTCGCGCCCGCGAAGATAGGAGCCGAAGCGCGAACTCGTCGGATTGTTATATTCGCGCCCGCCAGCCTTCAGTTCGGCAAAATAGACCTGTTGCAGGAAGACCGCCTGCTGTTCGGGGGGCAGCGCCCCGAAATATGCGCGGGCCTCGGCGGTGTCCCTGGTTGCATAGCCGTAGCGGCCCTTCAGCCAGGCGGTGAGTTCATCCTGGTAGGTTTTGGCAACCTTGCCGGGCTGATCGGCCAGCGGTTTACCTGCGACCGCAAGATTTGACGGATTGAGATAGAGTGCGGCCACCGCAGCATAGTCAGGCCCTGCGGAGCCGGTGCCAGCGAGCACGGAGATCGATGCACCGGGCCGCAAATCCGCCGCATAGGCCGGGCCGGTGCTGAGGATATTGCCTTGGTCGGCGAGCGTAATGTTGTGCCCCGCCGTCATCGCCAGAGTGCCGGGGCCGGCGATCTTCACGTCCGAGTAGATGATGTCGTGCCCGGCCCGGACCAGGGAAACGTCGGTAGAGTCGGCGTGGAGGACTGAGATCTTGGTAGGCAGGCCACCGGCGAAGCCGGTCGATGCATTGGCGACGATGTCTTTGGCAGCGCGCATATCGAGCCGCTTCGCGGTCGAAAGCTGCAGGCCAACGATGTCGCCGTTGACGGCATAGACGCGCACCGGATCGGGATCGCCCGCGTGCAGGTCGGTCGTCGCGACATTCGGGGAAAGGGCGAAGAGACCGAAGGTCGGATTATAAACCTCATTGCTGACGTCATAGACAGTGAGCGTGTTGGTCGATTGGACCTCGCCTGCAAAGGTGCCCTGCTTCCATTCCACATAGGCCGGGTGGAAGGGCGTCGGCAGCAGGGTGGGGTCCACCGACGACATCGAGAGCGATACGCGGGTACTGTAAATGGAATTGCGGGCGAGCAGTTCGAACTGGGCGAGCGGCGATGGTGCCTGCTCCAGCGAAAAGCCGAACTGGTTGCCGTTCGTCGCGGTCATCAGATAAAGGCTGCCGCTGGCTGCCGCCACCCTGAAGATTGACGGCAAATAGGTGCCGCCGGCCAGGGGCGCGATGTCGGCGCCGAGCGAGGTGAGGTCGAGCGATGTTGATGGCCGCATCAGCGAAAACCAGCTCGCGATCGACAGGCCGTTGGCAGCCCCGGCCACATCGCCGGTCAGCTTTCTGGTCGGATCGACGCCGGGGTCGGCAATGCTGCCAAGCGCCAAGTCACCCCGTGTCCTTACGGTCACGGCGGTGTCGCCTAGCTTGAGGTCCGGTCCGGAAACCCGATTGTACAACAGGCTGGCCTCCGTGGGTGACGCCATGCGCGGATCGCCGATCGTGACACTCTGGTTCACTTTGGTCAGGCTGCCGATCTGCGCGGCGTCGAGGCCCACCTTCCCGCGCAGGTTGGTGATCGCGCCGCCATTCTGAACGGCATTCAACGCGCCCCCGATCTTGATGTCGAGATTGCCGCCACCGGTTTCGATCAGGGTGCCATCGCCAAGGACTCGGCCAGTGGCGGCGACGGTCACAATCAAGCCTGTTTTGTTGCTGAAGTTATAGGGCGTGATACCGCCGGCATCGCCGCCGATCCTGACCGTGGCATTGCCCCCACCAAAGGTCCCGAAGCCGTTCGGCCCATCGACGAACAGGCCGGAGCTGTCGGCGCCATTGTACTTGCCGTAGTTTACCGACCATGCGGTCTTCTGGCCGAGTTCGTTTGCCCCCTGAAGGATCAGCCAGTTGCCCTCACTGTTGGCCGAATCGAAGTGGTATCCGGTGTAGTCGCCGTGGACCAATATCTGGAGGTCGCCACCATGTTCGGGATAGTAGCTGATGCGGCTGTTTAGCGTTGAGTCCAGGCTGCCGGGAAGCGCTTTCCCGCTAACGAGGTCGCGTGGCAATTGGGTGGCGAAATCGCCATTGCCCGATGCGAGTTCGTTCTGGGTGCCCGCAGTATAGATGCCGAACAGCGATTTGGTGACCATCGCGCCGCCGGCCAGCACATCGAGATCGCCGGTGCCTGTGCGGATGACGCTGGAAATCTGTGACGTCCAAGTATCGTCATCGGCCCCGGTCGGCGCGTGGATGTGATAATCGTCGAGCGTCATGGTGCCGCTGCCCGCCAGGGCTGCGGTGGACCGCAAGCCGCGCATATCCGCCGAGGCGAGATCGGCGCCGCCCACCAGCCGGATCGAGGCGGACATCGCCCCCGGCGCCAGCATCGGCGCAATGGCGTAAATCTTGCCTTGGGGGGCTTTGACGACGGCGTCGTAGGTGAACGCCGGGACAACTTGATCAGGCTGGAAGATCAGCGGATATCCATAGTCCGCATCCGTGTCAAAGACCGTTCCAGCAGGAATTATGTCTCCACCGTAATAGTGAACCCCATTCCTATCGGCGATATCGTCGCCCCAGAAATAGTTCGGATCGAGTAGCCAGTCCTCCGAAAGCTTGATTGGCTTTTTGATGGTGTAACCGTAGTAATCCCAACTCCAAGCACCAGCTTCGCTATCATAGGAAGTGTCCCCATAGTCGGCCACGATGAAGCTGGATATCGGCTGCGGCGTAATCGTCGTCTGCAACGGCCGGTCGCGGAAGCCGCTATCGTCCGGGCTGGCTTTCGGCAGGCCGAAGCCATCGGTGATCGATCCCTTGATGTCGAGATTGCCGCTGGCGCGAATGGCCAGCGCGAGCGGCTCGCCAAAGCCGTAGGTCGCCGAGTTTGCATTGCGGTCGGTATCGGGGCCGTAGCGATAGCCCGAGAGATCAAGATCGCCGAGCACCGTCAGCTTTCCGTTCGACGCCGCTCCGGAAGCGATCTCGACACCGGGGCGCAGGTGATAGGCACCGTTGAGAGCCGAGAGGCCTGCGAGGCGCGACCGCAAGCCGGTGTTGGCAAGCGCGTTGGCGTAGAAGATCTGGTTGGCCGCATCGACCTGCGCGAGGCCGACCGCGCCCGCCGGCACGCCGGTGGCGGCGGCATCCTGCACGATGGTGCCGTTGGCGTCGGTTGGGGAGTAGGTCCAATAGCCGTTGACCGCGAGGCTGGCGATATCGCGCAGGGTCAGCGCCCCGCTGGCGTCGATCTGGATGTCGCCGCCCGTTTCGCTGGTGCGCCGCGCGTTGATATCGACGCGGCCGCGCGCGATCTTGTCGGGCGACGAGGTGTTGATCGTGGCGCCTGCACCGAGCCGGACCCATCCCTGCTGGGAGGTGATTTCGACGCTGCTGCGGTTCGACGCATCGATCGGCTTTCCATAGCTGTCGACGACGAGCTTTGTGCCATGGGCATCGAGCACCGCGCTGGCTGCCAGCGTCACGTCGTCGCGAGCGCTCAGCCGGATCGAGCCGGTCTGCGTGCCGCTGGCGTCGATCAGGCCGGAGAGGGTCAGCCCGCCGCCATTGACGGCGATCGACACATTGCGGGCCACGGCATCGTTGCCGACCACCAGACTGCCGCTGCCGAAGGTGAAGGCACGGCTGTGGGAGAAGCCGTTCGCGTTGAGCGCCTGATTGAGCGCCGCGAAATCTGCGGTCAGGTCCCCGGTGAGCGTGTTTGCGGTCAGGTCGAAGGCGCCGCTGCGGGCCCCTTCGCCGCCCTTGGCCGTCATCGTCCCCGCCAGCCGGGCAGCGCCCCCTGCCTTTACGGTAAGCGTTCCGGCGTCGCTGCCCTCCGAGGACAGGTCGATTGTCGCCCCCTTGGCGGTGACGACATCGCCGGTCAGGCTGGTCAGCAGGATGTCACCGGCCCAGGCTTGCCGTCTGACGTCGTTGAAGGCGATGGGATGGCCCGCCACGTCAAGCCGCGCGGCATCCGTGAGGACGAGATCGCCGCCGCGTGCGGTGAGGCTGAGCCGGCCGGACGGCAGCAGGATTGCCGACGCGACGGTGAGCGTATCGCCGGTGAGTGACAAGGTTCCGCCCAGGCTGCCGGGTGCGGCGGGCGCGCTGCCGTCCGGCGCAATCACGCTAACGGCGTTACTGTAGACGCCGAAGGTCGCCCCAGAGTCCGCTGTCAGCACGGGCGTCCGGAATGTCAGGCTGTTGCCGCTGCCACGATAGGTCGTGGGGTCGAACGTCCCGGTGACGGCAGGCCCGGTGCCATAGACCGATAATGTGCCGCTCCCGTTGGCGGTGACGCGCTGCGAAGCGCTGAACGACACTTGATCGAAACCCAGCATCAGGCGGTTATATTTTGCCCCGCTCACCGGTGCGGTTCCGCTCGGGTCGCCGAAAACGATCTGGCGGGCATCGACCGCGAATGCGCCCGCGTTGCCAAGCTCCGCGATGCGAGCGCCCGGACGCGCGCTGCTGCCCTGCCAGATTAGCGTATCGGTGACGATCCGGGCCGTGTCGGCCGAATTGCCATATCCAGAAATGGTGGGGCTGGAGAGGGACAGCGCGTCGACACGCGACTTGCCCGTCGCTGGATCGATGGTGTTGAGCGTCACGCTGCCGAAGAAGTTAATGCTGTTGGCGGCGCCGAGCGTCAGTTGCTGAACTGCCGGCGAGCCAGCAGCGCTGCCGCCCGCGAGGAGCTTGTCCAGGAAGACCTGCGTAAGGTTCATGCCGGGCGGAAGGACGCCGGAAGCAGCGGCGAGCGTCTCGTTGGTACCAATGTTCAACGACGCGGCCGTGAGCGAAAGCCGCCGCGCCGCAAGCCCGACGTCACCCTGCATGGCGAGGCCGTCGGCAGCAGCGAACGCCACCGTGTTTTCGGCATAGAGGCCGCTGCCTTGCTTCATCACGACGGAACCGTGGGTAAAATAATCGGGCGACATTCCGATTTGAGAGGTGCCGTTGCTGACGCCCAGGATTACGCCGCCGTTTACGCCCCCCAATTGGAGCCCGCTGGTGGCATCGAGCCAGGAAAAGCCGCGCCCCAATGTGTTGACCGTCGCGCCTTCCGCCAGGGTGACGGTCGTTTTCGCGCCCAGGAAGACGGAGTCGGCAATCAGATGGACGTCGGGCTGGAGCGTCAGGGAGCGGGCGAATCCGGTGATAGAGAGGGTACGGTCGGTACTGTCCAATCTGCTAAAGATGTTGCTTCCGATCACCAGGTTCGGCGCCTGGACGGCATTGATGGCCGCCGCCGAGATCGTAGTTACATTCGCGCTATTGATCGTTTGCGAACCGTCGCCCGTAATAACCATGTCCATGTTGGCGTTGTCGTAGATGCCAAGCTCCTGCGTCAGCACGAACGCGCCGGACAGGCCGCCGGAGCCGGCAGAGAAATTCGCCTGGCCACCAAACGAAAAGGCGCCGTTGGCAGCATCCTCCGCGGTTGAGCGGACATGAGCCGTAAAGAGGTGGGCGTCCGCCTCGATCATGCTGCGGGGTGTTTTGAATTGCGCGGCCTGGGCACGGGCAAAGTCGCTATAGCCTTGCTCCTGATATTGCGCATAGCGCCGCACCGCAGTTGCCGGCGTGAAAATCGCCTGGGTCGGCAACGCATTGCGGATCGATGTGGACGCGATCCCCTGATAGACCGGGGCGCTCGTGGAGCCGTTGGTGAGCGACGTCACATGGGCCGGTCGGGTGGTCGTCTGCGCGGCCAGTTCGACGCGGAAGGCGCCCGGCAGGAGCGCGTAATTCGCCGGCAGGAGCGTATAGGTGCCGGCGGACAGGCCGGGCACACCGGCGGGAACGCTGATCTGCTGGCCGATTCCGGGCATCGCGCCGGTCCAGGCCGCGCTGTAACCGGCCGCGACGGGGGCTGTCACGACTCCGGGTAGGATCGCATAGACCGCATTGTTCGCCGCACTGTTACCATTGGCCGGATTGGCATTGGCGAGCGACGTCTGAAGAATGTCAACCGAGCCGCCGCGCCCGGAAATGAAGGCCGCGCCGGTGAGCTGGCCACCGCCCGACACATCGACCACGGCACCGGCATCGACCGACTGCTGGCGTCCCCCCAATGTCACGCCGATTTTCGTGAGCGTGCCGTCCTTGAGCTTGAAGGCACCGGCCGCATTCGCAAACGTGGCAGCCACCCCATCGACCAGATAATTGACGCCGTCGGTCGAGCCGCCATAAGGCATGAGCAGACCGTTCGTGCTCACCGAAGTGATGCTGCCCGCAAGCAATTCCACTCGGCTCGACTGAACCCTACCGGCATACCCGCTGCTGCCCACGGTGATGGCGCCAAACGGCGCGCGAACCACGCCGCCCTGATGGATTGTGTCACCGAACAGTCCAAGCGAGCCGAACACCAAATAGGGCATCGCCGGGGTCTCGCCGCTGCGGCGGATCGTCAGCACCGAACCCACCGAGCTGTAGGTGAGCTGGCCTTGCCAGTCGGTTTGCGTCACCCCGGCGGCGGCGATGGCGCGCGCGCCGGATGCTGGATAGATCTGCGCTGCGGTGAGCGTCAGGTTGTTGCTTGCCCCGAGAACCGTCACCCGGTCTGACGTGGGAAGGACCGCGCCAGCGTCCTTGAATACGGGGCCGGTGGCGGCAAGCAGGCGCAGATCGCCGCCGCTGACGATGTTGGTATCGCCATAGGAGGTACGCACGCGATTGCGGATATCGACAAGGTCGCCCGTGATCGTCAGCGTGGAACCCACGGGATAGTCCGCGCCTTCATTGGGGTCGTATTCCATTAGCCCGCGGTCGATAATTTTCGAGTCCGACAGCACCGTTAGGCCGTCGAGCAGGACGTAAGGTGCCGACAGCGTGACCCGGCCGGTCGCCGAGCTGTTCATCAACGGGCCTTGCCGCAGCGTCAGGCTACGCGACATGGCCAGCGTCACGTCGCCATCGAACGCAATTCCACCCCGTGCCCACAACGACAGCGACCCAAATCCGCCTGCGTTGATCTGATCGACTCCGATCCGGGCCTCGCCGAGCTTGGGGCTCGGATCGAGTGCGCCGTGCAAGGCGACGTCCGGGTTATAGGTCTGTGACACCGTAATCACGCGTGCCTTGCGCGCCTCGTCGGGCAGCCGCGTCGTCGGATCGGAATCGACACCGATCGGGGGTGTCTCCAGCGTATAGACCAGCGAACCGCCACTCGCGCCGACGCCGCCTGCCGGGGCTAGCAGCGTCCCGTCGTTGGAGATGCCCCATTGCGACGCAAGCGCGATCCGGCCACCATCACTGGCGACGAGACGGGCCGCACTCCCCGATGGCGATGACATGTCGAATGCGCCGCTGGCACCCGAGGCATCGATCACAGCGCCGCGGCTGACTACCACGAACGCGTTGCCGGAATGAAGCCCACTGGCCGTCGGCGTGGCGTCGAGCGCACCCAATGCCACCGAGCCGCCAGCCGTGACCACGCCATAGTTGCGACCTTGGGTGTCCGGCGCTGTGACGGCCAGCCCGGAAACGTCGAGCCGCGCACTGCCACCTATCAACACCGAGCGGGTGCTCTCCACATAGGGCGTGCTCAGCGTCACATCCTCGGTCCGCGCGGTGTTGACCAGGGTGATGGACCCGCCGCGCGCGGTGATGCTGCCCAGAATGTCGATCTGCCCGACACCGCCGACGCTGACCGAGCGGCCGGGGTCGACGCGGATGGAAGCGCCGGCTCCCAGCAGGAAATCCCCCTGAGGCAAGTTGACGGTGCTCTTCGAAATGGCGGCGGGAGTTTCGTCGGTGGCGTTCGGATTGCCGATCACCAGATCGGCGCCCGCACGCTGGATCAGCGTGCCTCGGACCGGATCCGGCAAGAACTGCGGCGGCAGCACTACCGGCGCGACCAGGGCGGCATCGCTGCCCGTCGGGGCGGAGAGGCTGGCGGCGGTGAACTGGAATACCGGCTGCGTGACCTCAATCGTCGTGCCCGGTTTGACGATCACGCCGCTGGAGCTGGAGATGTTGTAAGCGGAAAACCCCTGTTGGAAGAACGATCTCGCGTCGGCGATTTCCGGCCCCACCTCCACTGGCATCGGTCGGTTAAAGATGGTGCCCTTACGAATGACAGAGCCGGCCTGAACGGTATAGCTGATAGGGATCGGGCTCCCGGCTGCGACCGTCACGGCCGAGGGTTCCTGCGGAAATCCGTTCGGGAACGCACTTGCGGGGACGACAAAGCCCGCCGTCGAGCCAAAGATGAAATTAATCGGGGTTCCGGCGGGCAGAATTTCGCCAGCTCTGTAGAAGGTTTCGTTTCCGGTATTGTCATCCGAATATTTCAGGACGACACCATCTGGAACAGTCCACCCGCCGGTACCGATGACAACGGTTTCAGAATTCCATCCGCCATTCCACCTGAGCGGGCCTGACACCGTTTCTCCAGGCAAATAGACAGCGGGGGTCGAGACGGCGATGTCGAACGGCAGCGTGCTGCCAGCCGGGAAGACAGCATCCTTCGCGAGCTTGATGTCCAGCGCGAATGGTTGCCCCGCCGGCACGACGCCGCCCTCGTAGAGAGCCCCGCCGATCGAGATCGGACCGCTTGTGGCGATGGTGAGCTTGCCGCCCTTGCCGAAACCGTAGGAGGCGAACTTGCCATCGAGCGCCATGCTGCCGGTGGCGCGGAGCGAGATGTCGCCGCCGTTCCCGCCATGAGTTTGGCCGGTCGGGAGGATGGCCCCGCCCGCCGATGCGTCCAGCAGTGATCCTGCCCCCAGCGTCAGCTTGGTGGCGGAAAGGGAAATGGAACCGCCCGTGAGATAGGCAAGGCCCGCCCGATCGAGCGGATTGGTGAGCTGGTTGGTCCAAAGACCGCGCGTACTGACGGTGATGCCCTTGTCGACGGTGATGCTGCCGTCCGCGGTCATCGTGACGCGGCCCGCGGAAGCCGTCGCGTTCGCGCTCACCTGAATGTCACCCTGAGCCGCAAGGTCCAGCAGACCGCCGTGCGCAAGCGTCAAATCGCCTGCGATATTAATGGACTTGCTGGAAATATTGATCCCGCCAAGGCCGAAGCTTCGCAGCGCGGCGGTATCGAATACATGGCCAAAATCCTGCGTGTCCGTCGATTTGGGTTGGTCGGCGAACAATATGGCGGAGGGTGTGGGGACGTAGAGGCCCGTCAGGACGTCATAATAACCGAGCGTGAGCCGACCGGCTAACGGTGCCTGGGTCTGCCCGAGTTTGTAGCCGTCGCTCGTGTTCGCCGAACGCGCCGTCGTCTGGTACGCGCCATTGATGACGCCGGCGGCAATGGTGCCCTGAAAATCCGACGTCCGGGCGAAGAACTGCAGCGATCCAGCGTCGCGGCCGACGGTATAGCTATCCTCCCAGCGGCTATAGTTACGGCTGCCGAACAGCATGTCTGCATAGCTTTGGGTGTACTGCTCGCCCCAGCGGTCATGGGTGCGAGTGAACACATTGCCATAACCCGCCATTTTGAACGCAGCGGGGGCCTGCGAGATATCATAGACGCGGCCGTCGGTGTCCATGACGCGGGTCGAGGTGATATAGCCGCCCTGATAGTCGAGACTGCCGCCGGACAGGTCGAACGTCGCGCCTTTGGCTGCTACGACCTCCTTCGCTGCCAGCGTGATCGTGCCGCCGACCGCGGCCCATTCGCCGATGCCGTGCGCCTGGTTGCCGAGATAGCCGCCCACTTCGAGCAGCCCGCCGCGTGTATACCAGCGGTCGCTGGCATAGCCGCCGGTGCCGGCGGGGACGAACACGAGGTCGCGGATATCCAGCCAGACATTGTTGTTCTTGAGCGCATCGGTATCGCGGTTGACCGGTGCGTCGCGCAGTTCGTTGCCCTGAACGTTCACCTTGATGACGTTGCTGGCCATGTCGAGCGCGACGCCCTGGACGCCGGAGACGTCGATCAGCGCGCCGTTCAGGACGGTGATGCGCCCAGCGGCGGCCTGCACCGCGACCTGTCCGCCCTGCGCGCTCGTCTGCGAACCGCCGGCGAACGTCACCTCGCCGCCGCTGACGATCTCGACACGGCTCTGGTCGAGGCGGTCATTGAGGGTGGAAAGATTGTTGAACTGCGGGCTGGCCGTGCTGGCGCGGTTGATGTTAGCGGTATCGCTCTGCTTGATGAGTGCATCGCGCTGGCTGTCGAGCGCGGTGTCGGTGCTGGCGAGATCTGGGGCGATCATGGTCAGCGCATTGGCGCCGATCGTCACCGAGCTGGCGGCGTCGCTGGCGGAGGCGAGCAGGTGGATGGTGCCGCGCTGGTTGACGCCGGTGGTGGCGAACAGCACGCCGTCCTGCGCAATGGTGCGCCCGGTCAGGGTGATGTCGCCTTGTGCTGCCTCGATCTGGCCGCTGTTGCTGACGCTGCCGCTGGTGGAATTGGTGCCGATGAGGGCGCGCACCTCAGCGCCGCGCGTGGTGGAATATTGGTTGGCTCCGGTGCCGAAGCCAGCGCGGACGAGGAAGGTATCGCCTGCGGCGAGCAGCGCCTGCCCCTTGGGCGTCACAATGCTGCCGGCGTTCGTCACTTCCGTGCCCATGAGCAGGACATAGCCGCCGCCATCGGTGACCTTGGCCGGGGTGGCGGTGGTGATCTGCGCGCCGGCCTCGACCTTCACTGGGCCGTTCGCGGCGGTGAAGCTGGGTAGATAGCCGTTCCCCGCGACCTGGGCGTAAATCCCGTTCGCGAGGAACTGGCTGTCGGTGATGGCGGCGGCGCCGGCGACGAGGTTGCGGACATTGACCTGTGATGCGCCGCCGAAGATCACGCCGTTGCGGTTCATGATTAAGACGGCGCCCGGCGCGGTGATCGTGCCGAGGATCTTCGTTGGATCGGTCTGGGAGTCGGTGACGCGGTTGAGCACGGCCCAGTGGGTGCCGCCTTGGGTGAACCTGAGGTCGGTCTTGCTGCCGACGTTGAAGCTGTCCCAGTTGAGGATGGCCTGGTTGGCGGTCTGCTCGACGGTGACGGCGGTGCGGCCGTCGCTGCCCACGGTCTGGGTGGGCGCGTTGGCACCGACCCACAGCGTTGGGTCGGTGGCGACGCCGTTCGCGATCTGCAGCCCACCCGCGGTCAGCCCGTTGGGCACGGTGCTCTGCGCGGCTTGCGCGGCGGCGCGGGCGGCGCGCTGGGCGGCGTCCATGGCGCTGCGGGCGGCGGCGGCGCGCTGGAACGACTGGACCGCGCGCTCGGTGGCCGACGAGGTGGTCGCGGCTTGCGTTGCGGCACCCTGTGCGGCGCGCGTCGCTGCATCGGCGGGGCTTGAGCCGCCGCGATTGCCGAACAGGTTGCCGCCCGACTGGGCATGGACCGCTCCGGCGAGGACGAGCGAGGTCAGGGAGGCGCCGATGAGGAGCGTGCGGCGGAAAGAGGCGGAACGGGTCATCGGGATATCTCCGGGAAAGCAGCCGAGGCCGGGTACGCGGCCCTGATGGAAGATGCGTCGGACAGAACAGAAGGATGGGAAGCGCGGCGCGGTGTGCCGCTGCGGAAAATCTGGATCACGGCACGGTCCCTCCGCGTGGCGGCGGGGGAGCGATGACGGGACGCTGGGGATGGACCGAGACGCCGAACGTCGATCCGAGCCTTTGGCGAGTCGCGCTCTGGCTGGCGACGCCGGTACGAACATCGGCTGAGCGGGCATCGACCACTGGCACGTCGAGCCCGCTGCGCGCCTGGGCCTGGGCGGTGCGCGCGGCGGCCTGCAGCGCCTGGGTGGCGCAGTCGATATGGCCGGCCTTGTGCCCGGCGATATCGACGATCACGCAGACCTGTGCGGGCCGGGTGTCGCCGATGCGCGGCGATGGTTCGACGGTGGATGATGGGGGTGGGGCTTGCGCCACCGCAGTCTGCGCGGTGGCGGGCGCAGCGGCAGACTGCGACAGGAGTAGCAGGAGCGCGCTCAAGCCGACGCGGATGCCCAGGGAGTTAATCAAAGCATCCGCGTCGGCCGGCGGGAGCGAGCCCACATCGTCGGGACGGCGGCCTGATCCGCAAAAAGGTAAAACGGACCACGCCGCCGCGCACCGATCCTGAAGAGAATGCCGGTCGAGCTGGGCCCGCGCCCAGCCCGCGACGCTCCGCCCCCCGCCGGACGGCGACCGGTCATACCGGTGCCGTCCCCGCGCACGGCGCAGGTTTTCGGAGAGGAGGAGGAGCGTCGCGGTCGACATCATGCGGTCCCGACGCGTCAGAAGCGCGTGACGAGATCGACGAACAGCCGGTCGACCGACAGCGGCGCACCGGCGACCTCGTCGGCGTTGACCCAGCGCGCGCCGAACATGGTATTCTTGCCGATGGCGTAGTTGCCGCCGATGAACCAGCCCTTGAAGTTGGTACCGCCAAGGCCAAAGTCGCTGTCGGCAAAAGCGTCGATCACCGCATCGGATTCGATCCGGCGATAGCCGAGGACGAAGTTGTAGCCGCCCTTTTTGACATTCCAGTCGCGGTCGGGGTTGAGATCGAGCGCGCTGCCGAGCGTCAGCCGCGCCTGCCAGCCGGCATCGCCGCCCAGATAGGGATAGGTGGTTTTGGTGGCATTGGCGTCGGTTTCGGTGGGCGCGGGCACGGTGACGGCGGCGCCGAGATTGTTGATCGCACGCGCGACGACGGCGGCGCGGTCGAAGCCGAGGTTCTTGGCATATTCGCCCTCGAAGCGCACCCCGAAGTGATCGGAGGGCATGTAGTCGGCCGAGATATGGGCATTGAGGATGCGGAACTTCGACGCCAGTCCAAAATACTGGTTCTCGACGCTGAAAGCGGGGTTGCTCGGATCGCGCACGACATTGCGCAACACCATCAGCGTGTTGCCGAACTGCTGGAAGGCGGGGCGGCGCGCGTCGGTCGAGCAGGTCAGCTCGTACCAGTAACAGGGTGCCGAGACCTGGCCTACGACCTTGTCATAATGGAAATAGCCGCCAGCGAGCTTGATGCTGACCTTGTCGACCGGGTGGAAATCGACGCCCAGTTGCGCGGCGAGCAGATAGCGATCCTGGCTCTTGTAGGCACCGCGGACGCCTGGATAGGGGTCGGTGCCGCTTGTCGGCGCGACCGGCGCGTTGCGCGAGCCGAAGTTGAGGCTGGTGTTGAACACCGGGAAGGCTCCGGCCGCGCCGAACAGCGAGAGGGTCTCGCCGACTGGCTGCTTGACCGATAGCGCAACCCCGTCAAAGTTCATGTCGGGATCGAACATCAGGTCGGTAGTGAAGAAGGGATTGCCGAAGCGGCCGAGATCGACGTCGACGCCCTTCGTCGGCTTCAGGCGGATCGAGGCCTGGTCGAGCCAGATCTGATAGCCGCCGCCACCGAACGCGCCTAAGGTCTCGTTGGTCGAGACCGGCGAGATATTATTACCGGTGGCGAGCCGGATATTGGCGCTGATCCAATCGGTGACCCTGACCTTGACGCCGAGCCGGGCGCGCAGCTGCGCGCGCTGGCGGTTCTGCGTGGTGTTGAGGAACTCGGGGCCGATAAAGCCGGGCACCAGCGCGTTAATGTTCTGCGGGCTGCCGGCGTTCACCGCATAATAATTGGGGAAGATGTCGGCATTGCCCTTGTCATAGAAACGCCCTTCGCCGCGCACGCGCACATCGCCGTACAGCGTGATGCGGCGGGTCCATTCGGGGGTTTCGCCGGGCTTCGACCAGCCTTCGGCCTGGGCCTGGCTGGCGAGCTGGGCCCTGACCTGCTCGGTGATCTGGTCGCGCACCACCTGGGGGACATAGGGGATAGTCTGGGTGCCGTCGGCCGAGGTGCCGCCTTCGATCGGCACGGCAGCGGCAGCGACGGGGGCGGTGCGCGCTTCGGCGATCATCTGGTCCGCCTCGGCGCGGGTGACGAGACCCTTGGCGACCATGATTTCGAGCAGCTTGTTGCTGTCGACCTGCTGGGCGGCGGCGGGCGCGGCGCTGAGCGCGATCCCGGCCGCACACGCAAGCAGCGCGGGTTTGAGGCGTTTACGAAGAATGGCAGTGTTCACGATATATCCCCCTTCTGGGTGTCGAGGAGCCGACGGGCTGGGCGCAAGCGCGTCAGGCTCCGGGGCGCGAGTTGAGTTCGATTCGCATGGCGGGCAGGCCGTCGGGCGGGCGGCGCGAGAGCTGGAGACCGCCCAGTACCTGTCTGAGCCGGTCGTCGCGGCGGCTGTCACCCGAGCCGTCGAGGATGCGGACATCGGTGATGCGCCCCTGCGCATCGACCGTGACCAGCAGCCGCACGCTGTAGCGCCCGCGCGCCAGCCCGCGATCGGACTGGGTAGCAAGCCGGATCGCCGACGTGGCAAGACCGGCATAGAAGCCATAGCCATTGTCGCCATTGCCCGCGCGGGTGCCGATCCGCGTGCCCGAGCCGTTGCCTGCCGCGAGGCCGTAATTGCTGGGGCCGGCGCCTTCGCGTGCGGTGAGCGCGCTGTCGCCCGCGCTCGCATCCGCCTGCGATGGCGCCTGGTTGGGCGGCGGGGGCGTGTCCTGTGGCTGATCGAGCGGCGGGGCCTCTTTGGGTTCGATCGGCTTGTCCTGCGGCTTGGCTTCGGGCGGTTTGGGCGGGACCGGCGGCGGTGGCAACACCACCTGTGTGGTCTTCATCTCATTGGGCCGCTCGGTGACGATCTGCGCGTTGATCAGCGTCCAGACCAGCCACAGCGCGACCGCGATACCGCCTGCGGCCGCGAGCCGCCCCGGCGTCACCACCGGGCGCTTGCGCGATCGCAGCGGATCGTCGCCGCCTATCGTGAGCGCGGCCATCACCATGCTCCCCCGAAAGAAGCGCAGCGCTCGTCGTCGAGGCCCGCGATGAACAGGTCTGCGGCCCGCCAGTCGGCATCCCAGCCGCTCAGATCGATGCCGACCGATGCCGCCTGGAGATTGAAAACCATCCAGTCGGATCCCGAGGGGCCGCTCAGTTCGAATCCGCCATCTCGTCCTGCGTAGTCCGATGGAAGGACGCGGGGTCTTCCGCCGCTCTCGCCGTCGTCGCCACCCAGGGGGTGAAGATCAGCGGCAGCCATGGCCAGCGGCGTGGCCGTCGAAATCCGCTTCGCGAACGGCGCAGGCGCTGGTGTCGCATCGGACAGTCCTCCAGGCGGGTTCATTGCGCACCCGTCGGCGGCCGGGTGGAAGCCATGCCGAGGCTCGGCACGCCGACCTTCGAACACAGGTCGAGCACCTGCATGACCTTGTCGTACTGAACCGCACGGTCGCCACGCAGGACCACCGCGAGATCCGGCGTCGACGCGATCGAGGCCCGCAGCTGGCTCTCCAGCTCGACCAGCGACACCGGGATGGCGTCGATCGAGATCGTCCCATCGTTCGCCACCGCGATCACGCGGCTCTTCTGCACGTCGAGCGTCTTGGCCGAAGAGGCGCTGGGCAGGTCGACCTTGATGCCCTGTACCGCCGCGGTGGTCAGCAGGATGAAGATGATGAGGAGGACGAGCATGACGTCGATCATCGGCGTCACGTTGATCTCGTTATACGGCTTGTCCTCGTCGCCGAGCTGGATAGCCATGGTTCCCGCGCCCCTTATTCGGCTGCTTGCAGCGTGGGGGCGGGGCCGGAACCACCGGGGCCAGCGACATCCTGCCACGTCTCGGCGATGCGTTTTTCGAGTTCGTCTGCGAAGATCTGGCTGCGTTGGGTGATCTTCTTGCTGCGCGAGAGCAACGCGTTGTAGCCGAACATCGACGGGATCGCGACGACGAGCCCTGCGACCGTCGCCAGCAGTGCGGCGGCGATACCAGGGGCAATCGCATTGATATTGACCTCACCGGCCGCCGCGACCGCCGCGAAGGTGATCATCACGCCCAGCACCGTGCCGGCAAGGCCGATGAACGGTCCGCCCGAAATTGCGTTGGTCAAGAGGCCCATCCGTTCGGACAGCGACTGGTTCTGGACGATCTGGGTCGCATCGAGCCGCGAGCGGATCGCCGCGATCGACTGAGCGCGGATCGCGAAGCGCGAGCCGGTCGGCAGCTTCTCGTTCAGCCGCTCGGCCAGTTCGCGCCGCCCGACCTGATAGAGTTCGGCAAGCGTCGAGCCCGCTGCATCGGCGCCGGGGTCGAAGGTCGGCAGCCCCTCATGGTCGCCCGATCGGCGCGGCTGGCGGTTGTACGCATCGAGGAAAGCTTCATTGGCCTTCTCGATCCGCCCGAACAGCAAGATCTTGCTGACCAAAGTAGCCATCGCCGCCGCGAACAGCAGGGCGAGAATGCCAATTACGATCCAGGCGTCAAGCGTCAGCGCCTTGAACAGGATTCCGAAATAGCCGTGACCGCCACCGGTCTCGATCTGCTCGGCGGTGGCGGCGGTGACCAGCTTCGATGCCTGGCCCTCGCTCGCCGCCGCCAGTTCGAACGTCGCCTGCGGCAGTGCCGAGCCTGCGACGCGAAGCTCGTCGATCTCGCCCTTGAAGCCCTCACCCAGCACCGGCGCACCGGTGGCGGCGCCAAGCGCGCCCGCGACTTCGCCCGCTGGCTGGCAGTTGATGTAGAGCAGGCTCTTGCCGCCGTCATTGACCAAAGCGACATGCGACCAGCTATCGCCGGCGAGCGCCGCGCCCGCCGACCGCTGGCCGCCCTGTTCGACGAACAACTGCCCGCCCTGCGCGACCAGGCTCACCGCTCCCGGCACCGCGAAGACCGTGCCGTCACCGGCGGGCTTGACCCAGAAGCTGACCGTGACCGGGCCGGTTCCGAAGGCTTGTGCTGGCAGGCTGAGCGGACTGGTCCCGTCGAGCACGAGACCCTGTCCGATCAGCCCGCCGGCGCTGCGACCCGCGGCTCCCGCGGAAGTAAAACCATTGCCGGTCACGTCCTGCGCGGCGCCTTCGCCCGCGAAGTGATAGACCAGCCGATATTCCGACCCGAAGGTGCCTGCCGCATCCTGCTGCGCGGGCGCGGTCTTGTTGCCATAATAGGCATAGATCGCGTTCGGCTGACCGGGTTCGAGGTTCGCGACATCGACCCACACCAAAGCCTGCTCTTCGGCGGGCGCCCATTTCTCGATGTGGAATTTGAGCGGCGTGCGATCGTCGCCCGCGATGAAGCGCAGGTCCGAGCCATCCGCCTTCACATCCTTAAAGCTGAAATTGCCCGAATGCAGCCGGATCAGCACCGGCGCGCGCGCGACCTTGCCGGTCAGCCCCGCCGCTCCGGCATCGAGCGAGATCTTCGTCCGATAGGCAAAGTCATTCTGCCCCCAGGCAAAGGCCGGCGTGGCCGACAGCAGCGCGACGGAGGCAATGACGCCTCCCGTCAGGCATTTGGCGATCACGCCCTTTTTCAGACGAGAAGTAGTCATCATCAAAATTCCCCCAGTATGCGGAAGCGAACGAAAATATCGCCGGACTTGCTGTCGGCGGCGGAGACGAGCGGCACGCCCGCGTCGATCGTGCCGGTGAGGTGGTTGAAAAGCTTGAGGCGCCCGCCAAGTCCGGCGCTGATCGCGCGGAAGCTGTCCTTCTGGCCGGGCAGCGGGTCATAGATGCCGGCGAAGCCGACATCGTAGAAGCCGTAAACGCGCAGATCCTTGACGAAGGGGCCGATCAGCCCGCCGAGATCGGGCGAACGCAATTCGGTCTGCAGCGCCACGCCCCAGTCGCCCAACGCCTCGCTCTCATAATAACCGCGCACGCTCTGCATCCCGCCCAAGGAGAATTGTTCGTTCGAAATAAGCGGCGCGCCCGCCCATTGGCCGGTGAGGTGCGTATAATATTGCAGATGCCCGAACAGGTCGCGGCTGTGGCTGCCGTCGAGCTTGACCAGCAGGAAGCCCGGCCGCGCCTGATAGCGTTTGTCGTCGAACGCCGCGCGCCCGTCGCCCAGCCCGCGCAGTCCGAACACAGTCGAGACGGTGAGGTCCGTATCCTTCCTGTCGCCGGTCCAGTCGCCGCGCCATGCGGCGCTGATCGGGATATAGGTGATCGGCACCGAGGCGCGGTCCGATCCCAGGATCACGTCTTCCTTGAAATGCTTCCAGTCGGCACCCAGCGTCAACGAATGATAAAAGCCCTCGGCCGCGCCGAGCGAGGCGATTACCCGCGCGCCGGCCATGTCACCCTTGCCAACCACGCTCGTCCCGCCGACCACCGCGATGTCGCTGTCCGAATGCACGCCATAGATCAGCAACTGCAGCCCGGTGCCGAGGTGCATAAGGTAATTGCCGGAGAACACCGTGGCATCGTCGCGCCGCCGCGGCGCGGTCTGTGCCGAGAGCGAGATGCTGTCGCCGCGCCCCCACAGATCGTCATAGCGGATCGTCGCCGCGGCGCGCAGGTCGGTGGTCGCGGCCGACGAGTAATTGTTGAGCTCAGCCGAGCCGTGGAAGGGCGATGAATCCTCGACCTTGAGCACCACGTCGAGCGTACCGGGCGCTTCGCCCGCGCGCATCTCCGGGGTCACCTTGCGGCTCGGCTTCTGGTTCATCGCGATCACGTCGCGCTGGAACGTCTTGAGATTGGGCGTCTCGCCCGGCGTCAGCGAAGCCGCCTGTGCGACGATGCGCTCGGGCTTGCGCGTCCCTTCGACCGCGACCTTGCCGATCATCTGCGGCTGCACCTGCAGCACCAGCACACCGCTGCCGACCGTCTGTTCAGGCACGAACACCGACACCGCCGGATAGCCCGCATCCTCGTACGCTTTCTGCAACGCCGCACGCGCGGACTCGACGTCCGCTTCGCTCCGGTCCGGCCCCATAAACGGATAGATCACCCGCTCTACCCGGTCCGGCGGCAGCAGCGGGCCAGCGGCCGTGACATTGCCCTTCACCTGGAACGCCCGGATCTCGAATTGCGTCGCGGGCGTGGGGGATGATGCGGCTGCGATCTGTGCGTCCTGGGCATAAGCGGGCGGCACGACGCCCATCGCTAGGCCGATCGTCAGGGAGCGCAGGGACACGCGCAGTCGATGTCGTTCGAAACTCAAATTCTTCTCCCCCGCCACGAATGCCGCGCGACCGGGAGGGTCAAGCGGCAGGATGGTGATCCCAAATGGGTGGAGGGCGCAGCAAAGACTCACTTGCTGCATTGCAGCGCCCATCGTTGAGGCGCTTCCTAAAGGTGAGTATTGACGAGTCTCAAGTAAAAATGATCTATGCCCAGAGACTTGATGCGGATTCGCACATCCGGGACATGTAGTATGTCGTTTATGTTTCAAAATGACAAAATAAAGAGTTGAGCTTGGATTGTAACGAGTTAATCCCCACCCCCTATTAGAGGGCAGGGTTATCTATTATGTTCGGAGGGATTGTTTTGTTATTTTACGCTGAGCGCCTCCATATTCATGCCCACCGCTCGGCGGCGGGTCTCGCTGGGTGCTTCCCCGAACCGTTTGTGATAGGCTCGGGTGAAGGCGCTTGGCGTCCGGTAGCCGATGCTTGCCGCAACCGCAGCGATTTGCCGGCTGTCGGTGCCGCTCGCCATGCTACGAAACGCGCGTTGCAATCGCGCTTCCTGGACATAATCGCCGATCGACAGGCCGAGGCAGGATCGAAAGCCGCGTCGCAGCGTCGGCACCGTCACGCCAGCAGCCCGTGCGATCGCTTCGGCGTCCCAGTTCTGTTCGTAATTTTCGCTGACCGCGTGCATTGCGCGCGTGATCGATCGGACGCGAGGGAAGATGTCGTCCGCCATGCCGCTTGCAGCAAGCGTGGCGACAAGCGTCTCGATGAAGCGGGTTTCAGCGCTATCGGGGCCGACCCCGCGACTCCAGTCGATATCGGGCAGGATCGTGTCGAACAATCCATTGACGCGCAGCCGCGCGGCGCCGCCAACTACCCGTTCGACCATGCCGAGGCGGCGCGCGTCGCCGAACAAACGGCTCGCCGACACTTGAAGCTGCTGGCGCGGAACCTGGACGATCAAGCTGCGTCCGCCAGCGGCCCAGGCCAGCGTGGCAGACCCCTGCTGGGTCCACCAAAGCATGTCGGTCCGCGTAAGCCCACTCCGAACGCCGCTGTTGGTCACAGTCGTCTCACCTGCCAGCGGCAGGATCAGGGTTGCCACCTGGGTATTGCCGTCGATTGTATGGCGGTATTGCGTGCCGAAATCGCGCATCTCGAGCAAGAGCGTACCAATCCGGGCGTGAAGACATTGCCCCGGACGCAACAGCGGACCACCACCTGGAAGCGGTCGGCATTTGGCGATCGCTTCTCCGGCGTCGTGCCGCGGCGATGGCGCGATAGCTGTGAGCTTCGGCTGCGATCCGGTCATCATGTTTCAGCCCTCCATGGGCGTGACAATCGTCGCGCATCATTTGCGAACATCTATTTTCTGGCAGGATCGAAATTTTCCGGACGCCGACCGTCTGATCGCGCTCAACGGTCCGCAAACCCGCGCCTCATTGTTTTGGATGCAAAACTGTCATCTGGCGGTGCTAGGCGACGCCTATCCTTCAACTACCATGACATTCGCATGACCGATCGCTCATGCGTGAGCAGGCGATGATGGCTTCGTCGCGCGTCGCGCCGTTTCTTTTGTCGCTGGCCTTTCATCTGGCGATCATGGGCTTATTCCTGACCATCTGGTCGCCGGCCGGGGACGGACGGCGGTCGCTGTTGGACGGTGCGCGCGACAATGTGCTGACCGTAACCCTGATCCCGCTGGACTCGCAACGCGCGCGCGCCTCCTCGGGGAGAACAGAACCCTTGCCCAGTATGACCGCCAATGCCCGGAATGCCATTCGAGCCATGCCTTTGTCGTCCGCAAGCGCCGCGCCATCGGGCGGCAGCGATGGCGGTCCATCGGCACCGATCGCCGAGCACGCGCCTGAGGCGCAGGCACCCGGTGAAGCTAATCCGATCATGGCGCCGCGCTACCGTGATATGCTGCTCGCCCATATCGCGCAGTTTCGTCGCTATCCGGAAGAAGCAAGGCGCAACCGCCAGCAAGGCACCGTGCTCGTCCGCTTCCTCCTTGATCGCGAGGGCCATGTCCTGCGGCTGTGGACCGACTCCAGTTCGGGGCAGCCGCTGCTTGACGATGAAGCCGCCGCCGCTGTCCGGCGCGCCCAGCCACTGCCGCCGATCCCGGAGGATTTGCCTGACCGCATCGTCATCACCATTCCGATCAATTTCGAACTGGGTTGAAGGCGTAGTGCGGGGGATCGATACCATGCGTGGCGATCAGGCTCGCTTTGGCTGGCGCAGAGCCATGTGGCTCGTCTGCGCCTTGGCATCGCTCGGCCTCAACCCCATCGGCGCTGTCCATGCGCAGTCCGCGATCCAGGCGACCCGTCGCTTTGCCATTCCGAGCCAGCAACTGGATGCTGCGCTCACCGAACTCGGTAAAGCTGGCGGACTCAACATCCTTTATGAAAATGGCGTGGTCGAGGGCAGGCGGTCATCTGCCGTATCTGGAAATTTTTCCCTGGCCGACGCTGTCGGGCGGATGCTCGATGGCACGGGGCTGGGCTTTCGCTTCACCAGCGCGCGCGCGGTGGTCATCTTTCCGCTGGCGCGCGCCGCGCGGGCGGACGCGCAGGCGATTGGTCCGGACGATGGAGTGCCCCGGCTGATGCTCGATGTATTGCGGGTGACGGCCGCACCGATGATCGGCGCCCGGCCGGAAAAGAGCTTCGAGCCCTATGGCCGCTCAATCCAGACGGAGATTTACCGTCGGCTTCAGGGTGATCCTCTTACCAGCAAGAAGCGGTTCCGCGCCGTTCTCGCCGTGCATATCGACCCGCAGGGAACGCTCCGACGCGCCGACGTCGTGCGGCTCACCGGTGCCGATGCGCTCGACGGCGATATTCGCCGAGTGATCGACGGCATACAATTATCCTCGCCGCCGGAGGGAATGCCCCAGCCGATCTGGTTCGAAATCGATGCCCGATAACAGCGGATCGCCCTTCATCGATGAGAACGTGTCCGGCGAGCGCGCGCATGCGCTGCTGATGCGCTCGCTGCTGGCGCGCTATACCGATATCAAGGCGCGGCTGACGCGCAAGCTTGGCCCCGATATCGCCGCCGAGGCGCTGCAGGAAACCTGGATTCGCCTGCAGGATCGCAAGGATATCGCGCCTGTCGCCAATCCCGACGCCTATTTGTTCCGCGCCGCGCTCAACACCGGCCACAATCTGCGGATCGCGCATGATCGCCTGCTGACCTTTACCGAGGTCGAGCTGTTGCTTGCCGTGCCTGACGATGCGCCGGGGCCGGACCTCATCGCGCAGGACCGTGCGGATATCGCGCTGGTCCAGGCGGCGCTTCGCGAATTGAGCGAGCGGCAGCGCGAGGTCTTTCTGGAGAGCTTTCTCGGCGACCAGCCCCAAACCATGCTGGCCGAACGCTATGGCGTGAGCCTGCGCACGATCCAGAAAGATCTGCGCCGGGCGGTCGAGCATTGTGCGCGGCGTCTCGGCCGAAAAAAATCGTTCGCAACCGGCCAGCCAAAATTGTCTCTCTCCCGAGGAGATGATGCGTGATGAGCCGATTCCAAGTACCCGCTTCCCCTCGATGATGAAAGATTTCTCCCTGGACGATGAGCTCGATCCGTTGCTGAAGGAAGCCTTGGGCTGGGTCGTGCGCCTCTCGTCAGGCGCCGCGACGGAAGCCGATGCTCGTGCGTTCGAGGCATGGCGCGCGCAGGGACCAGCCCATGCTGCGGCATTTCGTGAAGCGACAGCCTTTAGTAAAGCAGTCCGCGCGATGGATCTGGGTAGTGCCGGGTATGGGGACAATGTAGTCGCCTTCGCCCCTCGGCCGGTACGTTCGTTGATGAGTCGACGCGCCATGCTGACCGGCGGTGGTGCGATTGCCGCTTCGGTTGCAGCAGCCATGGTGATCCAGCCGCCGCTCGGTCTTTGGCCGTCCTTCGCCGAACTGGCGGCGGACTATCGCACCGCCATCGGAGAGCGCCGGGAACTTGCACTTGCCGATGGTGCGCGGGTCGACCTCAACGCCCGGTCGGCGCTTTCGATGCTCGGCGGAGAGCGCGGCGTGAGCCTAGTCACCGGAGAAGCCTTTGTCGCGCTCCCGCAGTCCGACACCGACTTCGTGGTCGAGGCGGGCGGCCAGCGTATTCTATCCCGCGGCGGTCGGTTCAATGTGCGGACCAGCAGCTTGCAAACCTGTGTATCGTGCCTGGCTGGCACCGTCGCCTGGCAGGGAGGCGACAGGCAGCAGATACTGCAGCCCGACCAGCAACTGTCCATAGATGCCGATGGTCCGGTTCGTCTTGCGGCCATCGATGCCGCTGCCATCGGAAGCTGGCGCGAAGGTTTGCTGGTATTCCGCAATACCCCGCTCGCGGTCGCGCTGGAGGATATCAACCGTTATCGCGCCGGCCACATCGTGCTAACCAATAGTGCGCTCGCCAACCGACCGCTCAACGGCGTGTTCCATACCGATCAGGCCGAGAATGCCGTCGCGCAGATTCAGCAACTGCTCCACGTCGGCATTCGGCACCTGCCAGGCGGTGTCGTGCTGATAGGCTGACGGCGTTCGGCACTGCGCCATTCATCGACGTTGATACCCACCGCGCTACCGGCTGAACATGGCGGCATGTGTGGTGGCCATCTCAAGCCGTTCCAATTTCTCGCGACAATTCGTCTCCCAGTTTCGGTCCTGTCTCCATCCGCCGGCTGAGCGAGTCGGTGAACCCTCGCCACCGCTTTGCCCCACTGGCCTGCGTCGCTTTTACTGCCTTATCGGGCAACGGCACGCTGTTGGTCAGCCAGAACCCCACGAACAGCGCCAGCGTCTCGTTGGACAGTTCGACGTGCCAGTCGAGCCGATCGAGCTGGCGCGACAGCCGGTCGAGCCGCCGTGTCAGGATCCCCTCGATCTTCTCTTCATGGTAGGGCGAGAGCACCGAAGCCAGCGCAGCTTCCAGCACTTCGGTTCGGGAAATCCGCTGCGACCGCGCACGTTCGTCGAGCAGGCGAAACAACGTGGCATCGAGCCAGAAAGTCAGTTCCCTTGTCGTCCTCTGTTACGGCGTGACATACGCGGTCGGGACGTGGCTGGCGTGGCCGAGCTTCCGATCACCCACGTCGCAGCCTTCTGCCTAGAGGCTCGTTGACGATCAACTCCCCAAACAGCCCATCGACAGATTATGAGAAAGCGAACGCATTCTCTTTTCTCGATTGTTTATGCAAAAACAGTTGTTGGTGATGACAACCCATATCGGAAGACCCGCCCAGCAAACGACCGCAAGCGCAGCGCGGTTTCATGATGGCCTCGCCGTTCGATGCGCTTAAGTGTGTCCAGAGTTCGTGAGGTGTGATCGAAGTGATCGGGCGCTTGGTGATATCATCCAGAAGCTCGAGGAACCACCGTGCCTTCTTGATGGTCGCGGGTGATTTCCCTTCCAGCTCCATCTTCTGGATATATTCCTCCGCCACCAGCTTGAAGGTCGTCTTGGCAGCAAGCTCTGCCTCGAACCGCCGCTGGCGCTTCTCTTCAACAGGGTCCACCCCATCGATCAGACTGGCCCGTGCCTCGTCGCGCTTGAGACGCGCCTGCTTCAAGGAAACATCTGGAAAGCTTCCAAGGGATAGCTTTCGCTCGACACCCATTACCTTGTATCGGAAGCGCCACAGCAATGCGCCCGTAGGCTGCACCAGAAGAAAGAGGCCGTCTGCGTCAGGAACCTTGAACGGCCGCGCAGCGGGCTTGAGTGCTCGAATCTCGACAGTCGTAAGCATAGGGTGGACCACGCCTCTAGAACATCTCGTGGCCCACCGATTCGTGGTCCACTTTGGACGGCACTGGGCGGAACAAAGTGGGAATATGTGGGACCAACGGAAGACAATATACCGCAGATTTCCGCGGTTTTCTAGAGCGTTCTCGTTATGTACTGGTGCCGCTTACAGGACTCGAACCTGTGACCCCATCATTACGAATGATGTGCTCTACCAACTGAGCTAAAGCGGCGTCGAGGCTTGCTCGAAGCGGGCGCTTATCAGCACGGAGGCGATGTTGCAAGCGCGCCGGTGTTGTATGCGCTAACCAGCCTTATCCACATGGTTTACCTCCTGTTTACCATCCCTGTGTCAGAACAGGCGTACACGCCATCAACAGGCTTTATTGGGACAGGTCGGACATGGATACGATGCGGGGGCATGAAGCTGCCAACGACCACGAGGACAGCGCTTACGCTGTCGATGACCATGCCATCGATTCGCCTTCGGCAATCAGCGCCAATGAACGGCGTATGCATGTGCGCGCCTACAATTACTGGGCATCGCTGCTGGGCGACCGCATGCTGCCGTCCATCGAGGATCTCAATCCGGACCAGATCGAAGATTTCGGGCCGCATAGCGTCCTGCTGGACTTCACGGCTGGCATCGAAAATCCGGCGGTGGTTTATCTCGGTACCGAATTGCGCCGCGAATGTGAGATCGTGGGACAGATCGATACGATCGGCGATGTTCCCAACCGGTCGCTGCTATCGCGTCTGACGGACCATTATCTGCAGATCATCGCCAATGCCGCGCCAATTGGCTTCGAGGCGGAATTCGTCAATCAACGTGGCGCTGAGATTATGTACCGCGGCATTTTGATGCCATTTTCGTCGGATGATGACACTATCGACTTTGTCTATGGCGTCATCAACTGGAAGGAAATGGCGAACCGCGATTTGACCGATGCGTTGGCCGAAGAAGTCGACCAGGCCTTGCGCAGTGCGCCGACCAGCGTCTCTGCCGCACCGATCTGGGCCGATGGGCCATCGCGCGAAGATCACAATAAGTCGATACGCGAAAATCAAAATGAAAGCGTGGACGCTGACGATTTCCTGCCCGAGCTGGAACTGACCGACGTTTTGGAGCTGGGTGCGGAAGCCTCTTTGAACGACTGGTTGGGGATAGCACGCGATTGCGCCGCAGAAGCCGGGCAGAATGACGCGCGCAGCAGGGCCGCATTGTATCGCGCCATTGGGCTGGCCTATGATTTCGCGCTGGCGTCGCAGAATGCACCCCAGGATTATGCCGAAATGCTCAACGTCGCTGGCATCAAGGTGCAGGCGCGCAGTCCGATGACAGCCGTTATCAAGCTGATTTTCGGCATGGAATACGACAAGACGCGCATTACTGAATATGCGACGGCCCTGGATCATGCTTGGGCCAATGGGCTTGAAGCGGGCACGCTGACCGCACATCTGGAACGCTATCCGGGCGGCCTGAAAGGGCTGGTACGTGATGAACGCGCTGCGCGTCGGGCCGAGCGCCCTGCCCCAGTCGACCGGAAAGCCGTTGCCAGAAACCAGTTTAAATCGGCAGGGGCATTGGCAACCGAAACGGTCTTTACCGATGAAGACGGTCTGGCCGTTCTGGTCGCCCGCCGGGAACCCGATGGCACATTATCGATCGTCGGTGCACTTTCGAGTGACAGCAAGTTGGCCAGTCAGGTATTCATCGACGCGGCGCGTTGAACATTGCCGCCGTCTTTTGTTATTTCCTTTCAGATAATCGAAACAATCTTTCCAGAAATCGGTTGAGCCTCGTTGTCGACGACGGCATATAGGTCGCTATAACGGACCATATGGCCCACATGTGAGGTGAGGGAATGACGCAATCCGCGCAGCCGAAATCAGCCGCTGTAGAAGAAGCACTACGCACTGCACTCGCGCAGGGTGCATTGCCTGGAGAACGTGAAGGATTCGACGACCGCGCGATTGCCGGCGCTGCGGCCTTTCTGTCGGCAACGGCGGCGACCCGAATGCCCGGCACCCCTGCCATTGCAATCGACACGACAGGGGGCGAGTCCGGGCCGGACAACAGCGATACCGTCCCCGCCCCCCGCACCATGCGGATTGCCATCGCCAACGACGATATGCCGTTCCTGGTCGATTCGATTGCAAACAGTCTGGCGCAGGCCAATCTCGTTATTCATCGGTTACTGCATCCCGTTCTTTCCGTTTCGCGCGATGCCGATGGTACATTGAAAGCGATCCTGCCCCCAGATGCGCCAGGCGCGCGTCGCGAATCGATGATCTATATCGAGGCGGACCGGGCCGATGCGAAAGTACGCCGCGCACTGGAACAGGAATTGGGGCGTGTACTGGCGCATGTCCGCGCAGCCGTCGCCGACTGGCCAGCGATGCAGCAGGCGCTGCGGCATGACGCGGATACAATTCAGGAAGAGGAAGGCGCGGCTCTATTGCGCTGGTTCCTTTCGCGCAATCTGACCCAGACAGGATATGAACGTCGCACGCGCAGCGGCAAGGCCAGTGGGCAATTGGGCATATGCGCTCTGTCGGGGGAGCAATTGCTTGCCCCCGCCACCATAGAAGCTGCTTTTGCCTGGTTCGAGGAAGGCGGTCGCACACCGCTGATCATCAAATCGAACCGATCTTCCCGCGTTCATCGCAATGTGCTGATCGACGTGATCATCGTGCCAGTGCGCGAAGGTCGTGAAATCGTCGCTCTTTCCATACATGCCGGAATGTGGACCAGTGCGGGCCTGTCCGCTACGCCTGAAAAGGTGCCGATGCTGCGTTCCGCGCTGACGGCGTTGATGGAGAAGTTCGGGTTCGATCCCGGTGGCCATGCGGGCAAGGCGCTATCGCATGCGCTGACGACTTTGCCGCACGACATATTGATCGGTTTCGATCGTGAGACGTTGGAGCGGCTGGCGCTGACATTCATGTCGCTGTCGGATCGGCCGCGTCCCAAGCTGGCATTGGCGACCAGTGCACTGGCGCGCCATCTTTATGCCTTTGTGTGGTTGCCACGCGACGACTTGTCGACTGCACGACGTATTGCCGTGCAGGACATGCTCGCAAATGCGTCCAACGCTGCGGTGCTAAGCTGGTCGATTGCACTGGAAGAAGGCGGTCTTGCCCTATTGCGGATAACGCTGGATCTGCGCGATGGCGGCATGGCCCCAGACGCCGATGCGCTGGATCGCGAATTGCAGCGGATGGTGCGCGGTTGGTTGCCTGCCGTCGAAGCTTCGCTTGCCGAAACGGGCGAAGCAAGCCGCGCCGCAGCATTGGCACAGCGCTATGCCAATGCCTTTCCCATGAATTATCGCAACGGCGCCGGTCCGATAGAAGCCGCGATCGATATTGGTCAATTGCACCGCTTGTCCGATGAAACGGCGCGCAGCGTGCGCCTGTATCGCAACGAGGATGACGCCACGGCAAGGCTGCGGCTGAAATTGTACAGCAATGAACCCATTGCCCTGTCGGAAGCCGTCCCTGCGTTCGAGAACTTCGGATTCCGGGCAATCGAGGAAATGAGCACGCCGGTCGATCGCGGCGCGCTGGGCTATATCCAGCGCTTCGTTCTGGAACTGCCGGGCAGTGACGCCAATAGCGTGCTGGGCCGTGCCGATGTGGTGCAAACGGCCATTGCCACGGTGTTGCAAGGCACTGCGGAGAACGACCGGTTCAATGAACTGGTCGTCACTGCCGGACTCGATCCGCAAGCCGTCATACTGTTCCGGGCGCTTTACCGTTATCTGCGGCAGACCGGCATGGCCTATGGCATGGCGACGGTTGCCGAAACGCTGCGCCGCGAAGCCGACATCGCGCGTGCGCTCGTTCGCCTGTTCTTCGCGTTGCACGATCCCGCGCAACGTTCCGATGGCGAAGCACTGGCAGCGTCGGCACAGGCCGACATTGACGCCGCGCTGGAGAAGGTTTCCGCAATCGACGAAGATCGCATCCTGCGCTTGTTCCGCGCAGTGATCGTCGCGACGCTTCGCACCAATTTCTTTGCGCCCGCCGCCAAGGAAGCGCTGGCGTTCAAACTGGACAGCGCAAAAGTCCCCGGATTGCCTGCGCCGCTCCCCTGGCGCGAAGTGTGGGTGTATTCACCAAGGGTCGAGGGCATCCACCTGCGCGCCGGTCCGGTCGCACGCGGCGGCCTGCGCTGGTCGGACCGTCGAGACGACTTCCGCACAGAGATTCTGGGTCTGATGAAGGCACAGCGCGTCAAGAACGCGGTGATCGTGCCGACAGGCGCCAAGGGCGGCTTCTATCCAAAGCATTTGCCTAACCCGGCAACGGATCGCGATGCGTGGCTGTCCGAAGGTACGGAAAGCTATCGTATCTTCATCCGGACCTTGCTGTCGATTACCGACAATCTGGTGAGCGGCAAGGTCAAGCATCCTTCCGGTGTCGTTATCCGGGATGGAGACGATCCCTATTTCGTGGTTGCCGCCGACAAGGGTACGGCAACGTTCTCCGACGTGGCGAACAGTATCGCGCAGGATCGCAAGTTCTGGCTGGGCGATGCCTTCGCCAGCGGCGGATCGAACGGATACGACCACAAAGCGATGGGCATCACCGCGCGCGGTGCATGGCTTTCGGTGCAACGGCACTTTGCCGAAATGGGCACCGATGTCCAAAGCGAACCGGTGCATGTTATCGGCTGTGGCGATATGTCCGGAGACGTATTTGGCAACGGCATGTTGCTGAGTAAGGCGATCAAGCTGGTTGCGGCGTTCGACCATCGCCATATCTTCCTCGATCCCAATCCCGATGCTGCCAAGAGCTGGGACGAGCGCGCACGCCTGTTTGCATTGCCGCGGTCGAGTTGGGACGATTACGACAAGGCGTTGATTTCAGCAGGTGGCGGCGTTTTCCCGCGATCGATGAAAAGCATCCCCCTTACCCCCGAAGTGCAGGCAGTGCTGGGCGTGACGGACAGCGAGATGGAACCGACGGCGCTCATCTCGGCTATATTGCGCAGCCCTGCCGATCTTCTGTGGTTCGGCGGCATAGGCACCTATGTGAAGGCTGCGGCGCAAAGCCATAGCGACGTCGGCGATCCGGCCAACGACCGTTTGCGGGTCAATGCCGAGGAACTGAAGGTCAAGGCCATCGGCGAAGGAGCCAACCTCGGCATAACGCAGGCAGGGCGCATTGCGTTCGCGCTGGCGGGCGGGCGCATCAACACCGACTTTATCGACAATTCGGCAGGCGTCGATTGCTCCGATAACGAAGTGAACATCAAGATCGCGTTGAACAAGGAAATGATCGAAGGGCGCCTGACGCTTGACGATCGCAATGCCCTTCTCGTTCGCATGACCGACGATGTGGCCGCACTGGTGCTGGAGGATAACCGACTGCAGGCGCTGGGGCTTTCCATTGCCGAACGTGGCGGTGCTACCAATCTGGCGAGCTATGTACGGCTCATTGAAACCTTTGAAGGCAGTAAGCAACTTGATCGCGCAGTCGAGGGACTGGCGAGCAACGAGCAACTGCTGCGCCGCGCGCAGGACGGCAAGGGGCTGACCCGGCCGGAGCTGGCGGTATTGCTGTCGACGGCAAAGCTCGCCTTGCAAGATGCGATAGAGCATGGGTCTTTGGGTGACGATCCCGGCATGGGCGGTGAACTTGCGGCGGCATTCCCCAAGGAAATGCAGGCCGCAGAAGCCGATGCCATTGCGGACCATCAACTGCGCCGTGAAATCGTGGCGACGAAGCTGGCGAACCGCATCGTCAATCGACTGGGGCTGATCCATCCGTTCGAGCTGGCAGAGGAGGAAGGCTGTTCGCTTGCCGATCTCACCAGTGCGTTCGTGATTGCGGAGCGTCTGTTCGGCGTAAGGCAGCTTTGGGACGATATCGACGCCGCGACGATGGCGGAAGATGCGCGACTTGCTTTGTTCGGGCATATCGCGTCGGGCATGCGCGCGCAGATTTCGGATATCCTGCGCAGCCTGCCCACCGGAACATTGCCGCAGGCCGGCGTGGATGCCCTGGCCCCCGGCGTCACTGTGCTGGCGGCGCAGGTCGATTCCCTGCTTACGCATGAGGCGATCCGGCGCAGCGGACTGGTGGCCGATACGCTCACGACGCTGGGCGCGCCGGAAGCCCTGGTTGCTCGCGCGGCTATGCTGTTCAAACTGGACGGTGCCGTCGGACTTGCGCAACTCGCCGCGAGACTGAAGGTGGGCGAGGTCGCCATTACACAAGCGTTCACGCATCTGGGTGAAGCCGTTGGCATCGATTGGGTGCAGTCGGCGGCGGCACGCATGGAACCGAGCGATCCGTGGGAACGCCTGCTCATTTCGGGGGTAGCGCGTGACATGCAGCAGGTGCGGCTCGACTTCCTTGCCCAATCGGGTGGCAAGGATGTTGTCGCGTTCGTCGATAGCTGGCTGGAACGGCAAGCGCCGCGCATCGCGCAATTCAAGGCGCTGGTAAAGCGGGCGAAGTCGGTGGCTGTGCCCAATGTCGCTATGCTGGCAGAGATTGCCGGTCAGGCGCGCGGGCTTTTGGGACGATAGGAACGATAACGGGCTACTGCTGGGGCAGACGCCCTTTCCCGGCATAGGATGTACGTACAAATCTGTACGTACATCCACCCGTTTTTATGTATCGGCTTATTGCCTTTCGCGATCCCTTCGGGTCGAAAGCGGCTGCGTTACGCAGCAACCGCTTTGCGTCTTTGACGCTTGGCCAGATCGCCACGCCATTTGCGGGCGCGCCACCACATGATGATCCCGGTGATCGCGAGGATGGCGGGCAATATACCGCCGATGAAGATGACCACTTGCCAGACCACACCCATATCCGTGCCATCATGGATGCGGCGCATCAGGCGAGCGGTCGTCTCGGGACGTTCCCCCCGCGCCTTGTCGAGCTTGGCCGCGCCGGATGCGTCATCCACTGACACCGTCTTGCCATTCTTCGAAACGCTCCATTCGGGCTTGAGGTCGGTCGGCCAGTTGACCGAGGTGACGGGCTCCGGCGCTAGAGCATTGCTGGACGCAATTGCCTGATCCAGCGAGGTGACGGGATTGGGCAGCGGCTTGGCGCGCATCATCGCCATACGGTCGGGCTGCCCCGGCCGCGTCTGCTGCACGTCGCCGGACAGTTTGCCGAAGAACGCCGGGAAGCTGATCCAGGCGCCCGTCAGCGACAGGACGAACAAGGGCAAGGCGATCCAGAAGCCCATCTGATGATGAAGATTGGTGTCGAAATTGCGATGCCGTTTCCAGCGCAATCCCTTGAGCCAACTGCCCACCGTCGGCCACCAGAGCCAGATGCCGGAGATAGTGGAGATCGTCATCGCAACGCCGATCCAGCCGACGATCTGTCGACCTATGCCGGGAACCAGCAAGCTGCCGTGCAATCCGTGCATGAAGCGCACGAGGCCGGCATTGCCATCGGCCTTGTCGAGAACTTTGGCCGTGCCCGGATCCATGTACACGACGGTGCGACCGGGACGACCCCGCGCTCCATCCTTGCGAGGCTGTGCGGCGGCGATCATGACCGGCTCACCTTCGGCGAAGCGTAGCGATACGATCCGCTCGCCAGGCGCCAGTACGCGCTGGGCCGCAGCAGCATATGCCGACGGGTCCAATTTGGCTTCCGTCTGGGTGAAGGCGAAACGCTGGGGGTTAAGTGCCTTGTCCAGTGCATCGTGCCACACAAGCGCCGCGCCGGTCACACTGATCGGAATGATCGCAATAGCGAGCAACAGGCCGATCCATTTGTGAAATTGAAACCAGAAGTTGCGCAGCGCTACTTTACTCATTCGTCACGTCCCCCGGCAACGATACTGGCCCAACCAGGCATTGCTCCAAATCAGTTATTGCGAATAATTATCACAGTCAACGATATTGGAACAGTCGCCATCGAAGGTATCGTGTGCATGCGCGAACAACCAGAGACGAATTGCGCTGGCCAGATTGGGGGGATCAGCCGACGCGATGCGTAGGACATCGATTTGCGCGATAAGGGCATTGAGGGGAAGCGCCGCCTTCGCTGCAGCGACGCGCAGGGCATCCCAGAACAAGGGTTCAAGCGTGATCGACGTTTGGTGTCCGGCAATGGTGACGCTGCGCTTGACCGGACCGGCCATGATGTCGCGGTTCATATTAGTCCCGCCGCCTTACAGTCGGCCCCGCGTTCTTTGGAGACCGCGGGGCGCAACGCATCAATACATATGCTGGCCGCCATTAAGCGACAATGTGGACCCGGTAACGAAGCCGGCGTCGTCGCTGCACAGAAACGCGACACCGCGCGCGATCTCATGCGCCTGACCCAGACGACCGACCGGAATTTTCGCCACGATCTTTTCGAGCACAGCAGGCGGAACGGCAGCGACCATATCGGTGTCGATATAACCGGGCGCGATTGCGTTGACGGTGACGCCATATTTCGCCCCTTCCTGCGCCAGTGCCTTGGTAAAGCCATGGATGCCCGATTTGGCAGCGGCATAGTTTACCTGGCCATATTGACCGGCCTGACCGTTGATCGAGCCGATGTTGACGATCCGGCCCCAGCCCCGTTCGCGCATACCGCCGAACGTCGCTTTGGCCATGTTGAAGCAGCCGCCCAAATTGACGCGCATCACGTCGTTCCAGTCGTCGAAACTCATCCGCTGCAGCACGCCGTCACGGGTAATTCCGGCGTTGTTGACGACGATGTCCACCGGGCCAAGATCCTCGGCAACTTTCTGGCATCCTGCCAAAGTGGCCTCATGATCGCCGACATCCCATTTATAAGCGGCGATGCCGGTGCGCTCTGTAAACGCCTTCGCCTTTTCATCATTGCCGGCATAGTTTGCCGCAACGGTAATACCCATTTCCTGCAGCGCCAGGCTGATCGCTTCGCCAATACCCCGGCTCCCGCCGGTTACGATTGCAACTTTGCCCATATGCCTCTCCTAGCCATATCCTGAAAACATTCAGCCCGTGATATTACACCATCCGGCCAATTCACGGCTAAACAGCCGTGTGTAGAGAGTGATAGCCTCCGCATCTGCATTTAGACAGGGTAAATAGGCAAAATTTTTGCCACCCGAAGACAGAAATGTCTCCTTGCCCTCCATTGCGATCTCTTCGAGGGTTTCGAGGCAATCCGCTGAAAAGCCCGGGGTAATGATGGCGACGGAGTGCACGCCCTTTTCTGGCAAGCCTTCCAGCGTCGTGTCGGTGGCAGGCTCGAGCCACTTTGCACGACCGAAGCGCGATTGGAAGGTAACGGCAATCTCTCGCCCCATGGCTTCGGACAGCAAGCGCGCTGTTTTGCGGCATTGGCAATGATAAGGATCGCCCATGTGCAGGGTACGTTCCGGCATGCCGTGAAAGCTGGCGACGATCAGGTCGGGCGCGAAATCCAGCGGCGCGAGATGCCGCTGGATCGACGCTTTGAGCGCATCGATATAAGCCGGATCGTCATGATAGGGCGGTAAGGTGCGGATGGCAGGCTGCCACCGCATCTGCGCGAGTGCAGCAAAAGCAGCATCGTTGGCAGTGGCCGTGGTTGCGCCGCTATATTGCGGATACAAAGGTGCCAGCAAAATACGTTCGCACCCCGCGTCCTTCATCTCCTGCAAACGACTGGCGATAGAAGGGTTGCCGTACCGCATGGCCCAATCGACCCTGACCCCATTGCCGACATGCGCCTGCAATGCTTCGGCTGTCCGCCGAGTGAATACGGCGAGGGGCGACCCTTCGGGCATCCATACCTTGGCATAAGCGGCGGCGGACCGTTTGGGGCGCGTGTTAAGGATGACACCGCGCAACAGAGGTTGCCAAACGATCGGGGGAATTTCGACGACGCGACCGTCGGATAGAAATTCGAGCAAATAGCGCTTTACCGACGCGACATCGGGAGCGTCGGGCGTGCCAAGATTGATGAGGAGCACCCCGACGCGCGGCGGCACGATGGGCGGATGATCGACGGGAACAGCCATCGCAGCGAGGTTCAATGGGTCCAGCGGCATTTCTTATTCCCGGGCGAGTAACGGCAGGCTGCGAAAACGCTGGCCGGTAACGGTGAACAGCGCGTTGGCAATGGCCGGCGCGACAGGCGGTACAGCCACTTCGCCGATACCGCCAGTGCTTGCGGTACTGCGGATCAGTTCGACGGTGATTTCTCCGATATCGGCGAGGCGGGGCAGGCCCATACGGCCCAATATCGCGCGCGTCGGCAAACCGCGCCGATAGCTGCCCGCAGCGCCCATGGCGGACGCGACCCCGAATATGACGCCGCCTTCGATCTGTTGGCGGGCGATGTCCGGATTGACCTGTTCCCCGCAATCGACCGCAGCGACGATCCGGCTGATCGACAGCCTGCCACCCGACAGACCCGCTTCGACCATGACGGCAGCGTAGGAACCGCCCATCGCGTGGCAGGCCAGCCCCTGCCCGCTGCCGTCGATCCCGCCCTGCCAACCGCCCAGCGCCGTGGCGCTGGCAAGGCAATGCGCGAGGCGCGGCTGATCGGTGAGCATCTGGATACGGAAGGACAAAGGCTCGATCCCGGCGATGTGCGCGAGTTCGTCGATGAAGCATTCGGTGAAGAACGCCGAGTAGTGATCGGCATTCGAACGCCAGCGCCCGGTCGGCAAGCCGATGTCCGCAGGATAGTGATCGACTGCGAACGGCCCCATCGCATAAGGCGGCACCATGCCGGATATGGCACGCCGGTCGGCGGATTTGGCCGCATTGCGCGCGACATCGGCAGGCAGGGCGTTGCCGGTTATGCGTTCCCATGTCTCGGTAAGGGCGGCAGGGGCAGCAACCTTTGCCAGCCAGCCGTCGATACGGCCACCGCGTCCAAGCCGTGCGGCCATGCGCGCGTGCGCAGGCGCGCGAGGGCGATCCTGTATGATGTCCTCCAGCCGGGACCACATCAATTGTACGGGACGGCCGATGTCGCGGGCGATCAGGGCGGCCTGTACCCCGACGTCATGCTCCATGCGGCTCCCGAACGATCCGCCTGCCTGCATAGGATACAGGGTGACGGCTGCGTCGGGCAAGGCAAGCGCGTCGGCGATTGCGGCGCGCGCGAGGGTCGGTGCCTGCGTGGCCATCCATATTTCGGCTTTGTCGTCTGTGATGCGGGCCGTGGCGGCAGGTGTCTCTGCAGTCAGGTGCAGGCCGGGTGCGACCTGATATTCGCTGGCGACGATGGAGGCGCCTTCGAAAACGGGGAGCAGATCACCTGTTTCGTAAAGCCGACGACCGGCGCTGTTCGCAAAGGCCGCTTCGAGCGCGTTTTCGATACTGTCGGTGTCGAGCGGGGTGCCGACGACGGTGAAGACCGGATCGGCGAGATCGAGCGCCTTGTTCGCGGCCCACCAGTTGGTGGCGACGACCGCGATCCAGCGTTCCGTGCGGATCAGCTTGAGAAAGCCGGTGACTTTGGACGCTGCGGCTTCGTTCACGCTTTTGAGCGTGGCGTCGCCGACCGGTCCCTGCCGGATCGATGCGAACACCATGTCGGGCAGGCGGATGTCGGCGGCGAAATTGGCAGAACCGTCGACTTTCGAGGGGAGATCGAGGCGCGGGAGATCCTGTCCAGCCAAACGCCCGTCGACGCCCTGTCGCATGGGCAGGATGTCGGGCAGCGTGAAGGCCGTGGCTTCGCTGGCCAGTTCGCCGATCTTCAGCGTGCGTTGGCCGTCGGTGATCAGGCCGTTCTGAATGTCGCAGGCTTCCCATGCGATGTCCCAGCGCGCAGCCGCCGCCTTACACAGCAGCACGCGCGCGGCGGCACCGGCATCGCGATAGGCGCTTTCGAACATACGTACGGAGGTCGATCCGCCGGTCAGCATCAGGGCGGAGCGCACCGCATATTGCTGTTGCGCCCAGCGGCCTGCCGATCCGAGCAGCGTCAGCCAGTCGGAGGTTAGCTCTTCGTCGGCGAGCAGGGTGTTGGCGTAGAGCGGGCTGATGGGGGCGGGCTGAACCGCGACGGTGCGCCAGTCGGCGCCCAGTTCGTCGGCCAATATCTGGGGCAGCAGGGTCGTGACCCCCTGCCCCATTTCAAGCTGCGGCACGACGACGATGATCTGGCCTGCGCGGTCGATCTTCAGAAAGGCGTTGAAGAGCGTTTCGTTGGCCGCGACGTTCAGATTCGGTTGGTAGCTGCGCGGCCATGCGCCCCAGGCGATGAGCAATCCAGCAGCGGCCCCGCCGCCGATCATTAGCGTGCGACGATCGATGCCTGCGCGCGCGGTTTTCCTGCCTGCGGTATTAAAGGGTTTGCGCACCATGCCGCCTGATAGAAGGGGCGAAGGCGCGTGGGAAGCGGGTAATGCCTTATTCCGCTGGCGTTATGGGCGGCAAAGCGAGACGGCGGATCTCTATGGCGGGGCAATGGTCCATGACGACCTTCAGCCCGGCAGCTTCGGCGCGGGCGGCGGCGTCTTCATTGACGACGCCAAGCTGCATCCAGACTGCCTTGGCGCCTGCCGCGATGGCATCGTCGACGACTTCGCCCGCCGCGGCGCTGTTGCGGAAGATGTCAACCATGTCGATGGGGACGCCGATGTCGGCAAGGCCGTTCCACACGAACTCGCCGTGAATATGCTCGCCCGCGATCTGCGGATTGACGGGCAGGACGCGGTAGCCGTGATCCTGCAGCACTTTCATCACGCCATAGCTTGGGCGGTCGGGACGGTCGGATGCGCCGACCAGAGCGATGGTGCGCGTCTCGTTGAGCAGTGTGGCGATGTCGGCGTCGGACGTGAGCGGCATGAGAAGTCTCCTTGTACGCATAGGACGCAGCAGCGGCCGGGACGTTCCGGGGGAAGCGTAACTTCTCTAAGGTCGCGCATATGCGCTACCCCCGGGGTGCCCTGTTGGATTTTTAGCGGGCGAGCCATTCGGCGAGTTTTTGGGCGACGGCGAGGAAGGGTGCGGCTTCGCTATCTTCGCCCGCAGCGGGGGGCAGGCCCGCGTCGGATGCGCTGCGGATAGCGATGGTGAGGGGGATGCGGCCAAGGAACGGCATACCCATATGCGCCGCCGCCGCTTCCGCGCCGCCCTGTCCGAAGGGATCGGAGGATTCGCCACAATGGGGGCAGACATAGCCTGCCATATTTTCGACCAGCCCGATGAGCGGCACATTGGCCTGCTCGAACAGGCTGACAGCGCGAGTCGCGTCGATCAGGGCCAGATCCTGCGGCGTGGAGACGATGATCGCACCTGCAGGCTTGTGCTTGGAGATCATCGAAAGCTGCACATCGCCGGTGCCGGGGGGCAGATCGACGATCAGCGTATCGATGCCGTCCCACTTTGCGTCGAGCAACTGGCCGAGCGCATTGCCCGCCATCGGGCCGCGCCACGCGATGGCCTGCCCCGGATCGACCAGATGCCCCATCGAGAGCATCGGCACGCCCCAGCGGCTCATGATCGGAATGAGATGCTTTTCTTCGGCGGTCGGCTTTTGCCCTTCGCTGCCCATCAGGCGCGGCTGCGACGGGCCGTAGATGTCAGCATCGACCAGCCCGACCTTATGCCCCAGCCGATGCAGCGCAACGGCGAGATTGGCCGATAGCGTGGATTTACCGACGCCGCCCTTGCCCGATCCGACGGCGATGATCCGCAGCGTCTTCTTTTCGGCGGTCATGGCGACGCGCACCTGCGTAATATCGGGCACGTCGCGCATTTCCGCACGAACCGCAGCTTCCATCACTGCGCGCTGGTCGCCCGACAATCCGGTCACGTCCAGAACGAGGGTCAGCACACCCTCTTTCAGACGTGGTGCGCTGGCGCGACCCTTGGTCACGAGGGCAAGGCGGTCGGCAATGGCCGTCATATCGGGGGTGGCATCGGTCATAAGCGAGGGCGCATAATCGAATATAGGCGCAAAGGCACTGTTTTTCCCGTCATTGGCTACCTATACAGGTTGCATGAGTAGAAAATTCGGGTGGATGCCGCGATCGATCGCTGCAATGGTTCAAGGTCCATGGGGCAATAAGGATGGCGGCAGTGGTGGGGGCGGAAGCTCAGGCGGCGGCGAAGGCGGCGGCAATGACGGCCCGCGCAATCCGTGGACCCAGCCGACCGGCGGCAACCGCCCGCAGCAGGGACGTGGCCCCTCCGCGATAGAAGAGCTGTTCCGCAAGGGCCGCGAAAGTTTCGGCGGCGGCGGTGGTGGCGGCTTTGGCGGGATGCCGCAGCGCCCCGACGGCAAGCCTTTGTGGCCCATCGGCATCGGCCTGATCGTGCTGATATGGCTGGCGCTGACCTGCATCCATCGCGTCGGACCGCAGGAACGCGGCGTCGCGATGATGCTGGGCAAATATAGCCGGACCTTGTCGCCGGGCATCAGCATCACTTTGCCCGCGCCGCTGGAAACTGTGCAGACGGTCGATGTCGAGGAAATCCGTACCATCGACATTGGATCGACCAGCGCGGAAGCCGAAAACCTGATGCTGACCGGCGATCAGAACATCATCGACCTCGCTTATTCGGTACGCTGGAACATCAGCAAGCCTGAGCTGTACATGTTCCAATTGTCCGACCCGGACAGCGCAATCCGCGAAGTCGCTGAAAGCGCCATGCGCTCGGTCGTCGCCAGCGTCAGCCTGGACGAAGCACTGGGCGCAGGCCGTACCGGCATCGAGCAGCAGGTCGAGCAGCGGATGCAGGAAATCCTCGACACCTATCGTTCCGGCGTGCGGGTGCAGGGTGTCGCCATCAAGCAGGCCGATCCGCCATCGGCAGTCAACGATGCGTTCAAGGGCGTGTCGGCGGCGCAGCAGGCAGCGCAGACCGATCTCAATCAGGCCCGCGCCTATGCGCAGCAGCAGACCGCCCGTGCGCAGGGTGAAGCCGCGCAGTTCGACAAGACCTATGAGCAATATAAGCTGTCGCCCGAAGTGACTCGCCGCCGCATGTATTACGAAACGATGGAGCAGGTGCTGGGTAATCTGGACAAGACGATTGTCGAGACCGGCAATGTAACGCCCTATCTGCCGCTTCCCGAAATCAAGCGCCGCGCGGTGACCCCGCCCGCAACCGCAGGCGCTGTGCCTGCTCAGCAGGGAACGCGATAATGCCCTCCATCATGAAAAACCCCATCGCCTTCGCGCTAGTCGCCATTGCGCTCCTGCTGCTGCTGGGCAGTACGATTTCCATCGTGCCGGAAACCCGGCAGGCTGTGATCGTGCGCTTTGGCGAGCCGGTGCGGATCGTCAATCGCTATCGCCCCAATGAGCAGTTCGGTTACACGGGCGCTGGCATCATCGCGCGCCTGCCCTTTGCCGAGCAGATCGTGTGGATCGACAAGCGCGTGCTGTCGGTCGAGATGGAACGCCAGCAGGTGCTGTCCACCGATCAGTTGCGTTTGCAGGTCGATGCCTTTGCCCGCTATCGCATCGTCGATCCCCTGCGCATGTATATTTCGGCTGGTAGCGAAGATCGCGTGTCCGAAGCATTGCGCCCGATTCTAGGATCGGCGCTGCGCAACGAACTGGGCAAGCGGCCTTTCGCGGCGTTGCTCAGCCCCGAGCGGGGCCAGGTGATGCAGAACATCGAAGCGGGCCTCAATCGCGTGGCGCGCCAATATGGCGCTGAGATCGTGGACGTGCGGATCAAGCGCGCGGACCTGCCCGACGGTGCGCCGCTGGAAAGCGCGTTCCAGCGTATGCGGACCGCGCGTGAGCAGGAAGCGCTGACGATCCGGGCGCAAGGGGCCAAGCAGGCGCAGATCATTCGCGCCGAAGCCGACGCGAGCGCCGCACGCGTCTATGCCGAGAGCTTTGGGAAAGACCCGAATTTCTACGATTTCTACCGCGCCATGCAAAGCTATCGCTACACGTTCGATCCGTCGCGTAGCGGCCAGACATCGGTCATATTGTCGCCCGACAACGACTTCCTGCGGGAGTTCCGCGGTAAATAGCGATTATCCTGCGTTTCCGGCCCCCGCCGGGAACGTAGGTCATTCAATGTGGGTTAAGGAAAGACGAGGCATCGCAGGCATTCCTTCGGTCCCCACTTTTTCCATGAAGTCATGAGAGGACATTCATTCGTGCGTTACGCTTATGCCATTACCGGAGCCTTGTTGCTGGGCGGCACTGCCATTGCCGTTACGTCCAACCAGCCGCTCGGCGCACAAACCGCCCAGAATGAAGGCATGCAAGCTGCTGCGCCGCGCGGCGCGCCGGTCAGCTTCGCCGACATGGTGGAGAAATTGCAGCCTGCGGTGGTCAATATATCGACCAAACAGCGCGTGAAGGTGCAGAATCCGTTCGCCGGAACGCCCTTTGGCGAGATGTTCGGTGCACCCGGTGGCGCGCCGCAGACACGGCAGGCGCAATCACTGGGATCGGGCTTCATCATTTCGGCGGACGGCTATGTCGTCACCAACAATCATGTGGTGGCACCGGGCGCAGAAGGTGCCACCATCGACAGCATCACCGTGACGCTGACCAATCGTGAGGAATATACTGCCAAGCTGGTGGGCCGCGATGTGGCGAGCGATCTGGCGGTGTTGAAGATCGAACCCAAAAAGCCGCTGCCGTTCGTGAAGTTCGGTGACAGCACCAAGGCACGCGTAGGCGACTGGGTGATTGCCATCGGCAATCCCTTCGGTCTGGGCGGCACAGTGACAGCAGGCATTATTTCTGCCGTGCATCGCAACACCGGCGGTGGCAGCGACCGCTTCCTGCAGACGGACGCTTCGATCAATCAGGGCAACTCCGGCGGCCCGATGTTCGACATGAACGGCAACGTCATCGGGATCAACAGCCAGATTCTGTCGCCTTCGGGCGGCAATGTCGGCATCGGCTTTTCGATTCCCTCGGAACAGGCCGTTCCGGTCATCGAAACGCTGCGCAAGGGGCAGAGCGTCAAGCGCGGCTATCTGGGCGTGCAGATCACGCCGCTGTCCGAAGACATTGCCGATTCGCTGGGCCTCGCCAAGAATCGCGGTGAGTTCATACAGGGTGTCGAGCCGGGTCAGGGCGCGGACAAGGCCGGGATCAAGGCTGGCGATGTCATCGTGAAGGTCAACAATCGCGAAGTGACGCCGGATGAGACATTGTCCTTCATCGTCGCCAACCTGCCCATCGGATCGCGCGTGCCCATCGAGCTGATCCGTAACGGTCAACGCCAGACAGTGACGGCAGTGGTTGCAGAGCGTCCGCCCGAAGACCAGTTGAATGCCTTTGCGCAGCAGGGCGATGACGACTTCAACAATCCGCAGGATCAGCCCGATACAGGCGCAGCGGCGCAGCAGAGCCTGGGCGTCGCCGTCACGCCGCTGACCGCCGCCATCGCGCGCCAACTGGGTGTTGCGGCGGATACGCGCGGTGTCGTCATCACGACCGTTGATCCATCGACCGATGCGGGATCGAAGGGTCTGCGCCGGGGCGACATCATCCTGTCGGCCAATAATCGCCCGACGCTAAGCGAAGCGGACCTGAAGGCCGCCATCGCGCAGGTGACCGCAGCAGGGCGCAACGCCGTGCTGTTGCAGGTGCTGCGCCGCGGCCAGCCCGCGACCTTCATCGGAATCCGCTTGCGCGACAAGTAATCGCGTAATCATACGGTTTCCGGCTCCCCGTCCGGCCTTCCCATGATCGCCTCTCAAGGCTAATCTGCGGGAATGCGCTGGATGGGGAGTTTTTCATGAGTGACGGTATTTTCCTCGGGCTGGCCCCCAATGCGTCCGGTGGCACCCCGCAATCGCTCAACCTGAAACGCGCCAACCGGCATGGCCTGATCGCGGGCGCGACCGGCACTGGCAAGACCGTGACCTTGCAGGGGATTGCCGAAGGATTTTCCGCAGCGGGCGTGCCGGTGTTCGTTTCTGACGTGAAAGGCGATTTGTCGGGCATATCGATGGCCGGATCGCCGACGTTCAAAAATGCCGATAAGCTGGTGGCGCGGGCGCAGGAAATCGGGCTGGAAAACTACGCCTATTCCGACAACCCGGCGATCTTCTGGGATCTGTATGGCGAACAGGGGCATCCGATCCGCACGACGATCAGCGAGATGGGGCCGCTGCTGCTTGCGCGGCTGATGAACCTCAACGAGACGCAGGAAGGCGTGCTGTCCATTGCTTTTCGCTATGCCGATGAGGAAGGGCTGTTGCTGCTCGATCTGGGCGATTTGCAGGCGATGCTGGCCTATTGCGCGGAAAATGCCGATATGCTGTCGGCCAAATATGGCAATGTGACCAAGGCGAGCGTGGGGACGATCCAGCGGCAGTTGCTGCAACTCGACAGCCAGGGTGGCGCGCATTTCTTCGGTGAGCCTGCGCTCGACATCCACGATTTCCTGAAAACCGACGAGCAGGGGCGCGGCTACATCAACGTGCTGGCCGCCGATAAGCTGATGCAAAGCCCGAAGCTCTATTCGACGTTCCTGCTGTGGTTGCTGTCCGAACTGTTCGAGACGCTGCCCGAAGTCGGCGATCCGGAAAAGCCGGTGCTCGTGTTCTTCTTCGATGAAGCGCATTTGCTGTTCGACGATGCGCCCAAGGCGCTGACCGACAAGATCGAACAGGTGGTGCGGCTGATCCGGTCGAAGGGCGTGGGCGTCTATTTCATCACGCAGAACCCGATCGATATTCCCGAAGAGGTGGCGGGCCAGTTGGGCAACCGGGTGCAACATGCGCTGCGCGCCTTCACCCCGCGCGACCAGAAGGCGATCAAGGCCGCGGCGGAGACGTTCCGGATCAATCCCGACCTCGACATTGCGACGGCGATCACGGAGTTGAAGACGGGCGAGGCGTTGGTGTCGGTGTTGCAGGAGGACGGATCGCCGTCCATCGTGCAGCGGACGCTCATCGCGCCGCCGCGTTCACGGCTGGGTCCGGTGACGCCGAAGGAGCGCGCGATCATCCAGTCGATCTCGCCAGTGTCGGGCAAATATGACGATGCGGTGGACCGAGAATCCGCCGAGGAGATATTGGCGGCGCGCGGTAATGCGGCTGCGGCAGCGGCCACTGCTGCCAAAGCGCAGGCGGAGTCGGACAAGGCGGCCGCAGCGCAAGCCAAAGTCGAAGCGAAGCAGCGAGAGCAGCAACTCAAGGAGCAGGCCCGCGCCGATGCCGCCGCTGCGCGCGAAGCGGCCAAGCCCTCGGTTCTGGGCAAGGCCGTCCAGTCCGCCACCCGTTCCGCCGCGTCAACTGTGGGGCGTCAGGTCGCCAATGAACTGAGCAAGGCGGTGTTCGGCGGATCGAGCCGCAAGTCGACATCCGGCGGAATCGCAGGGCGACTGGTGCGCGGGATATTGGGCGGGCTGTTTAAGTGATCGCGCGAATTTGCATGATGCTTTCTGCCTTTGCCCTGGTTGCCGCCCGCGATGAGTCGAAGACTACAACTGCACCGCAGCGGATTTCAGCAGCGCAAAAATGGGTTGGTTTGTACGACGGCGGACAGATGGAGCTGGCCGCACAATTGGAATTGCGTGCCGATGGGCATTTTGGTTTTGCGCTGAGCTATGGCGCGCTGGATGAGGCAGCCGAGGGGCGGTGGCAGATCAGTGGCGATGGCATACAACTGACGCCCGAACGCTATATCTCCAACGATCCGAACAATCGCGATCAGCAATTCGGCTATTCGACACTGACGATAGCGGGAGAGAGCCTTACTCTCTCCCGCTATGGCCTTTCACTGCAGTTTACGCGGTAATTGCGCGATCAGAAGTTGAACCGGACGCCGCCGGTGTAGCGCCGACCGAAGCGTTCCCATTCAATGGTATATTTCGACGACTGAACATAACGGCGACCCGGCTGATTGAGCAGGTTCGAAGCGTCAGCGTAGATTTCAAAATTCGGTGTGATGGCGTAACGGATCGAGAAATCCATTTCGTCGTCGGCCGCCCAATATTGTGCCCCGCCGTCGGCGGCTGCCCCCAGCGAATCGAGCCATGCCGTGCGCTTTTGATAGTTAAGGCGCATCGAGAGGCCATATTTCTCATAATAGCCGCCGATGTTGTAAACGACGTCCGATGTGCCGGGTAGCGAAAATTTGCTGCCATTCGGCGCGGTTGCACTGCTCTTGTTGAAGGTCACATTGGCCGAGATACCGAAGCCGCCCATCCAGTCTGGCAGGCCGAGGCTCTGAGTATAGGGTTCAAGTTGCTGTTGTACCGCAGCTTCCGCGCCGTAGATGTAGCCATCGCCACCGTTGACGATGGTGCTGAAAAGATATTGTGAGCGATCGACGGTACCGCTGTTCAACACATCGGAGTTAAAGGTGCGGCTGTCGTCGAACAGGACGTCTTTGACCTTCTTGTAGAAAGCACCGACCATCACATAGCCTTGCGGCTGGACATACCATTCGAAATAGCCATCGACACCGAAGGCCCGCTCCGGCTTAGCATCAGGGTTACCACCCGAAACGGTAAGGTTGGAATCGTTGAACGTGAAGTTCGGCCGCAATTGATCGTAATCGGGACGCGCCGCGCCGGAATTGAACGACAGCCGCAGCTTCTTGTCGGTGGCCACATCGAAATTGAAGTGCAGGCTGGGATAAACCAGCGTCAAATCGTTTTCGACTTGGATGGGTGTGGCAGCGCTGCCGTTGACGAAGGCTTGTCCACGGTTCTTGATATGCTCGATACGTGCGCCGCCCAGGATGCTGCCCCAGTCATACGCAACCCGGCCCATAACGTAAGCCGAATAGACCTGCTCACGGACGTTGTAGAAATTGCCGTACAGCGTGTTGTATGTCGCGACGGTCTTTGCCTTTTCGACATTGGCCCGCATTTTGGCCATATCGAAATAGCGGAAGGTGTAGCCCAGCGGGATTTTACCTTTGAACGGGGTGTCGAGCGAGTCCGGCAGGAAGGTGCTGCTAATCCCCAGCGCGGCAGCCTGCGTCGCGTTGATCGACAACTGCGCTTCGTTCGCTTCCTTTGTGCGCTGGTCGAAGCGACCGCCGATGGTGATCGTTCCTTCGCCACCCAACATCGCCATGTCGCGGCTAAGATCGAATTTAGCGGTATAGGCTTTGGTAATATCGACAAAATCGCTGGATGTCAGCGACGTCAAGGGACGCGCGAAATCGTCTATGTTGGTGACCGGCGCGCCCGCGCTGAAACGGCCGCCGCTGCTGAGGGTACGGAACAACTGCACCTTGGCAAGCTGCGGGTCGGACAGATCGTAGGCGACCGTGGGACGTGCCGTGCGCGTCGAGGGACTCTCATAGCGGGCTTCGCCCACGACAGAGCGATCATCCTTGGCGCGGGTGTAATTCAGGCGCCAGCCCAGTTTCCATCCTTCGCCAAATTCATGGTCGCCGCCCAACGTATTGGTGAAGATCGACTGTTCGAACGCACGTAGCGTTGCGCGCTGGTTGATGTCGATTCCGTACACCGTTCCCTTGAGCGGGGTATTGCCGATGCAGAGATCGGCATAACCGCTGGTCGTTGCGCTGGTCGACGGGGTGATGGTGCAACCGGCAGTCGTTTTGTTGTCGCTCTGCTTGTCGTCAAGATCGAAGATATAGTTGTCGCGCGCTTCGTCGTCGGTGAACGTCGTGAAGATCGATTCCACGAAGATGCGATGATCTGCACTCGGTTTCCAATCCAGGCGACCGGAATAGGAATAGTTTTTGCGCGTCAGGCGATACAGCTTGTTTTCAGTTTCCTTCGCCCAGATGCGATCGGCAGCGCCTGGCTGAACGTCTTGCGATACCTGTTCCCAATCTGTCTCGAAATTATCGGTGATCATGTCGCGCTGATAGTAGCTGCCAGAGGCCAGCAGACCGATCTCGCCGATGCCGGTATCCCAGCGGTTCGAAACGACCAATTGCCCTTCATATTCCTGCCGCTTGCCGAGTTCGACATAGCCGCCGCCCAGCTTGCCCGCGATATGGAAGCCCGTGTAGTCGAAGGCCGAACGCGTCTTTACGTCGACGTTACCCGCCACCGTTTCGCCGGTCATGTCAGGCGTCACCGCCTTGCGCACGATGATCTGCGACGCAATGGCCGATGGAATACTGTCATAGCGCGTGTCGCGCCCTTCGGGGCTGACGATGGCGATGCCGTCGATCGACAATGTCGTCCAGTTGATCGGCGCGCCGCGCAAGCTGATATAGCGTGCCTGACCCTGATCCCGCTGCACCGCGACACCGGGAAGACGACCGGCGGCCTGTGCAATGTTCTGGTCAGGCAGGCGACCCACCGAGTCGGATGCCGCCACGGCAACAAGCGAGTCCGAGTTACGCTGCACTACCAATGCGGCAGATTCGGACTCCGCAATCGGGCGCGCACCGTTGACAACAATAACATCGCCTTCGCCGCTTTCATCCGCGGCGGTTGGTGCGACATCCTGTGCCTGAAGCGGCGTGGCAATAAGTGCAAGACCGACGGCCACAATGGCGCGCGTAGCTACGGATGCGCGCAGATGCGCGCTTCCCGTTGTCTTTGTCATCAGATTTCCCCCATTCGAAACTACTACGTTCGTGAGCGGGGCCATATGCAATGCGATTTACAGCACAGCGTCGTCATGATGACAGATCGATGACGTTTCATTTCCAAATGATGACATATTTCATGGGCATCGACGCAAAGTCGTCATCATTGTGAAACAACCCGGCGTCACGAACCGCTTCGACGATATTTGGGGGCATGGTTATGACGGCAGCGACACTGCGGCGGTTGCGCGGATCGATGATAGCGATGGCGGTGGCGAGTGTGGCGCTATCCGCCTGTGCGCCGACCGAGATCCCGGTCGAAGTCCGCATCGCCAATGCCGCGCCCGCCGTTTCGGTACGGGCACGGGGGGAGACGGTGCCGGTGGGCACGACCAATGCCGATGCGGCTGACGATCCGGCGATCTGGCGCAATGCCGCCAATCCTGCAGAGAGCCTGATCGTAGGCACGGACAAGAAAGCGGGCGTCTATGTCTATGGGCTGGATGGCAAGGTCCGCGACTTCTCCAATGCCGGCGCTGTCAATAACATTGACCTGCGCGATACTGTGACGATCAATGGCGCGCCGGGCATATTGGTGGCGGCGAGCGACCGCAACGATCTGGCCAATGCCAAGCTGGCGCTGTTCCGGCTCGACCCGGCGACCGCGAAGCTGGCGCCGCTGGGTAAAGTCGATGCCGGAGCCGGGGAAGCCTATGGCGTGTGCTTCTATCAAGCGGCCGACGCGCTCTATGCGTTCATGGTGGCGAAGGATGGGACCATCAATCAGGTCGCCATCGATGCGTCCGGCGCGACGCCGACGGGGCGGATCGTGCGGACGCTGAAACTCGGCACACAGTCCGAAGGCTGCGCCGTCGATGAGCGGACCGGGCGGCTCTATGTGGCGGAGGAAGATGTCGGGCTGTGGCGCTTCGATGCCACTGCGAACGGATCGACGACGCCGGTGAAGATCGCGGCGGCCGACAATCGCAATATCGTGGCCGATGCCGAAGGCGTAGCGATTGCGCCTGTGGGCGAACGGGACGGCTATGTGATCGTGTCGAGTCAGGGGGACAATGCCTATGCGGTCTATCGGCTGACCGACGACAGCTATGTCGGGCGGTTCCGCATCGTTGATGGCATGATCGGCGGATCGGAGGAGACCGACGGCATCGACCTGATGCTCGGTGACTTCGGGCCGAATTATCCCGGCGGATTGTTCATTGCGCAGGATGGCCACAACGCCGCCGCCGCGCAGAATTTCAAGCTGGTGGCGTGGGACGATATCGTAAAGGCGCTGGGCCTGAAATAACGCGCCTTAGCCCTTCGGCAGAAACCGTTCCGCGATATCCTGTGCAATGCGCGCGGGGCGCAAGGTGACCGAATCGAGGCAGCACCAGCTCGATTTGACTTCGGCCAGCACCTCTTCGCCACGCTTGATAAGCGTTTCGTAGAAGGCCCGCGCGCCCTGCACCTTTTCCACGATCACCGTCGCAATGATGGGATCGTCCAGAAAGGCAGGTTTGCGATAGGTTATCTCATGCTTGAGCGCGACCCACAGATGCTCTGCGACGGCAGCGGGCGGCGCAATTTTTTCCCAATGGGCGACCACCGCTTCCTGTACCCACTTCAAATAATGGGCATTATTGACGTGGCCCATGAAATCGATGTCTTCGGGCAGCACGGCAATGTTGTGGTGGTGAACGGCTGAGGTCATGTGCTGACATTAGTGTAAGTCGGGCGAAAATGCCAGCGGCGTCTTTACCCCTACGTCACCCTCTGCCGCGATAGCCCGGCACATCCTGAGACGGGAGCCACAGTCCCTTGGGGGGTTCGCCCGATTGCCAGAAAACGTCGATGGGTATGCCGCCGCGCGGATACCAATAGCCGCCGATGCGCAGCCAGAGCGGCTTCATCTCGTCGAACAGGCGCTGGCCGATGCCGACGGTGCAATCCTCATGGAACGCGGCATGATTGCGGAAACTGCCGAGGAAGAGCTTGAGCGATTTCGATTCGACGATGGTTTCGCCGGGGGCATAATCGATCACCAGATGCGCGAAATCCGGCTGACCCGTGACCGGGCAGAGCGAGGTGAATTCCGGTACGGCGAAGCGCACGAGATAGGTGGAGCCCGCCCGCGGATTGGGGACGTAATCGAGGACCGCTTCTTCCGGCGTCGCGGGAAGGGCGCTGGTCTGGCCCAGATGGATCGGTTGCATGGCTGTCCATCTACGCCATCGCACGGCTGATGTCATTCCCTTGCCGACACCCTATATGGTTCATCGGGCATTCACGCGCAACGCAGCTTTGACAGGAAGACATGGGGACAATCAGGCATATCGTGCTGGCAGCACTGGTCGCGACGACACCGGTTATGGTGTTGGCGCAGGATAATAGCGCGCCGCCGCCGTTGCAGGATTTCCGGCTGGACCCGTCGCGCGACCCCAATCGGCCCAAAGCACCTGAGCGTGCTGGGCCTGAGATTGGTCCGCAGATGACCACGACGCCTGCTCAGGAAACGCCGCCGCCGGTGACGGCCACAGTTGCGCCGCCAGTTGTCGCGCCTACAGTCACCACGCCTCGCGCTATGGCACCGGCAGCGCGACGAGCTACGGAACCCACGCCTCAGGAGACGGTGCCAGCCCCGACGCAGGAAGCGGCGACGCCCGCGGAGACTACACCGGTCGAAACAGCGCCGACCAATACAGCGGTAACGCCCGCAGTAACGGACAGGCCGGAGGTGGCGACCAAGACGTCGAGTGTCCTGCCGTGGGTTGCGGGCGGCGTCATCCTTGTTCTACTGGCTGGGTTTTTCATCTGGCGCAGGAGCAATCGGAAAGTCGAGGAGCCGGACGTTGCGCCCGTGGTGGCACCCCCACCGCCGCGCGTTCCGCCAGTGCAGCGTGCCAAGTCCGTGCCGCCGCCACCTCCCGTACGCACCCCGCCGCCGCCGCCGCCCGCAGTTGTGCCCGCCGTTTCGGCTACGTCGCCCATTGCACTGGAGTTTGCCCCGTTTCAGGTGCGCACGTCGATGGTCGGTGCGCAGGTGGGATATCGACTGACGCTGCGGAACGGCAGCGGCGCGGCGCTGGATGGGCTGGCGGTTGCGGCGTTCATGACCAATGCCGATGCGCAGCATGCGCAATCGCTGGCGGCGTTCTTCGACGATGCCTTTGCGCCCGAGGCGCATCGGATCGCGCATTTGGTGTCGGGCGCGGAGATCGCCGTCGATGGCGAATTGCGGCTCGACCGGATCGTGCCCATTCAAGTCGAAGGGCGTGCGCTGCTGATCCCCGTCGTCGCGTTCAAGGTGATTTCGCTCGACGGCGACGAGCTGGGGCGCGGCGCATTCATCGTCGGGCAGGAAAGCACGCCCCCGCGCGCGAAGATGGGACCGTTCCGCCTGGATCAGGGACCGCGCCAGTTCCGCACCGTGGGCAGTCGTCCGGCACAGGTGACGATCCCCGCTTGACGCAACCCGCGCTTAACCCGACGCGTCAAACATGAGCGCGACGGCTAAGACATTGATTCCCTTGCTGGGCGACCAGTTGAGTTTCGACATCGCATCGCTCGATGGGATGGACCCGGCGCGGTCCGTCATCCTGATGATGGAGGTGGCGGACGAGACGGCCTATGTCGCGCATCACCGGGCGAAGATCGCGTTCATCCTGTCGGCCATGCGGCATCATGCGCAGACGCTGCGCGACGCGGGATGGACGGTCGATTATGTGACGCTGGACGATCCAGCCAACAGCGGCAGCTTTACCGGCGAAGTAGCGGGCGCCATCGAACGCCATAAGCCGGACGCCATTGTTGTCACCGAAGCGGGAGAATGGCGGGTGCAGGCTATGCTGGAGGCGTGGGCGACACGCTTTGCCCTGCCGGTCGATATCCAGCTCGATACGCGCTTTCTGGCGACCCATGCGGAGTTCGACACCTGGGCCGCGGGCAAGAAGCAGTTGCGGATGGAATTTTTCTATCGCGAGATGCGGCGCAAGACTGGCCTGCTGATGGATGGCGACAAGCCTGAAGGCGGCAAATGGAATTACGATGCGGAGAATCGCAAGCCTGCCGCCCGGTCTCTGTTCGCGCCGCAGCCTCCGCGCTTTGCGCCCGATGCAGTTACGCGCGCGGTATTGGACATGGTGACGGCACGCTTTCCCGATAATATCGGGAGCCTTGAGACATTCGCCTTTGCGACGACGCGGGAGGATGCGCTGACGGCACAGACTGCGTTCCTGGACCATGCTCTGCCGCAATTCGGCGATTATCAGGATGCGATGCTGACAGGGGAGCCGTATCTGTGGCACTCGATCCTGTCGCCCTATATCAATGTCGGACTGCTCGATCCGTTGCACCTGTGTCGCGAAGTCGAAGCGCGGTACCGCGAGGGGAAGGTGCCGCTCAATAGCGCCGAGGGGTTCATCCGCCAAATCATCGGCTGGCGTGAATATGTACGCGGCATATACTGGCGCGAGGGACCGGATTACGTCGCGCGCAACCATTTGGACGCGCATCGCCCGCTGCCAGATTTCTACTGGACGGGCAAGACCGCCATGCATTGCCTCTCACAGGCCATCGGCCAGACCATCGACCATGCTTACGCCCATCACATCCAGAGGTTGATGATAACCGGCAATTTCGCGCTGCTGATCGGCGCCGACCCGGCGGCGGTGCATCGCTGGTATCTGGAAGTCTATGCCGACGCCTATGAATGGGTGGAACTGCCGAATACGCTGGGCATGAGCCAGTTCGCCGATGGCGGCATATTGGCGTCCAAGCCCTATTGTTCGGGCGGGGCCTATATCGACCGCATGTCCGATTATTGCGGGTCGTGCCGTTATTCGGTGAAGCAGCGCACAGGGCCGGACGCCTGCCCGTTCAATGCGCTTTATTGGCACTTCTTAGACCGTAACGTGGGCAAACTGCGCAACAATCAGCGGCTCGCCATGCCGTATCGTACGTGGGAAAAGATGGCCGAGGCGGACAAACAGGCCTTGCGCGATAGCGCGTCGGCCTTTCTCGACAGTCTGGCTCCTTCCCCCTAAAGAACCAGTCGATGGAGGGTTTGACATATGGAATTGCTGGTTTCGACCGATTGGCTTGCGAACGAAATGGGCGCGTCGGATTTGCGCATCGTCGACGCGACGCTGTTCCTGCCCGGTAGCGACCGCGATCCGCAGGCGGAATATGATGCGGCGCATATCCCGGGCGCGTTCTTCCTCAATCTGGCCGAACTGTCCGATCCAAACGATCCGCGCCCCGGCATGCTGCCGCCACCGGAAAAATTCGCGAGCCGAATGGCGGCGCTGGGTCTGGGCGACGGCAGCCGCATCGTCATCTACGACAACAGCCCGCTCCGCACATCGGCGCGGGCGTGGTGGATGTTCCATGTCTTCGGTGCGCACAAGGTGGCGATTCTGGACGGCGGCATCCAGAAATGGATCGCGGAGAAGCGGGACCTGGAAAGCGGCAAGCCCAAGACGCGCCATCGTCACTTCACCGTGTGGAAAGACAACACGACCGTTGTGACCAAGGCAGACGTGCTAGCGAACATCGCCGGCAAAAAGGCGCAGGTCGTCGATGCACGGTCGATGAGCCGCTTCACCGGCGAAGACCCGGAGCCGCGTGCCGGCATGGCGTCAGGCCACATACCCGGATCGGTGTGCCTGCCCTACAGCCGGTTGTTCAATGCCGATGGTAGCTGGAAACGCGGGCATGAACTGCGCGGGCTCTTCCACGAAGCGGGCGTTAACCTGGATAAGCCGCTGATCGTCAGTTGCGGCAGCGGCGTTACGGCAGCGGACGTGCTCTTCGCCGCGCATCTGCTGGGGAAGACCGACATCTCACTATATGACGGAAGCTGGAGCGAGTGGGGTGCCGACCCCACCATGCCCAAGGCGACAGGCCCGGCGTGAGCGACGACAACGAAGATACGCGGCGTCCTTCGACCAAGGTCGTTCAGGCAGGGCGCAAGGCGGAATGGACCGGGATGCCCGGCCAACCCGGCGGCATCGTCAATCCGCCGGTGTGGCGGGCGTCGACCATATTATATGATGACGTTGCGCATCTGCGCGCGGCATTGAGCAATACGCATGAACGGCTGTTCTACGGCCGCAAGGGTACGCCGACCGCCTGGTCGCTGGCCGATGCGCTGACGTCGCTGGAACCGGGCGCCCATGCCACAGCGCTGTTTCCTTCGGGTGTTGCAGCGATTGCCTGCGCGCTCATGGGCGTGCTGCGGCCGGGCGATGAACTGCTGATGGTCGACAGTGCCTATGATCCCACGCGCGCCTTTTGCGAGAAGGTGCTCAAGCCCTTCGGCGTCGAGACAATCTATTACGATCCGACCGTCGGCGGGGGCATAGCCGAACTGTGCACGGAGCGGACCCGCGCGATCTTTCTGGAAAGCCCCGGCAGCCTGACGTTCGAAGTGCAGGACGTACCCGCCATCGTCTCGGTCGCCAAGGCGCGCGACATCGTGACGATGATGGACAACACCTGGGCAACGTCACTCTATTTCCAGCCGCTGCAGCATGGCGTCGACATGGCGATCCTGGCCTGCACCAAATATATCGTGGGCCATAGCGACGTGATGATCGGTTCGGTCACCGCCAATGCCGCGACATGGGAAATGGTGCGGAGCAGCGCGCAATTGTTCGGGCAGATGACCAGCCCTGACGATGCGTGGCTCGCATCGCGCGGGCTGCGCACATTGGGCGTAAGGCTGGCCCAGCATCAGGCGAATGCGCTGGCCGTGGCGCAGTGGTTGTCCGAACAACCCGACGTAGCGCAAGTGTTGCATCCCGCGCTCCCCGGTTGTCCGGGCCATGATCTTTGGAAGCGTGATTTCACCGGATCAAGCGGGCTGTTCACCTTCGTATTGGCGGGCGGCGCCGACGCCAAAGCAGACAAGGCGCGCGCGGCATTGATCGACGGGCTGGTGCATTTCGGTATCGGCTATAGCTGGGGCGGGTTCGAAAGCCTCGCTTTGCCCGTCGATCCCCACCGCTATCGCAGTGCAACGCAGTGGAAGGCCGATGGCCTCGCCATTCGCCTGAATATCGGACTGGAAGATCCTGCCGATTTGATTGCCGATCTTCAAGCAGGGCTGATGCGCTGGCGCTCCACGATGTGACGCAAAGGCGTTGCGCCACTTGTTGCATGACAGCAACATTCTAGTAACAAACAGACATATACAGACATAATCTTCTTGTGCAGTGCCGCATAGATCGGCATCTGAAATGCGTTACGGCGACCTTATCCCATCCGGTGCCATCCGCCCGGATAGAGAGATAAGGGCCATAGCGCAGGTGGGACGACCGCAAAGATCCATAAGGGGATAGAATATGCGCAAGTCCATTGTCGGCCTGACGGCCGTCCTTTTGTCATCCATTGCCGCTCCGGCCCTTGCTCAGGATGAGCCTGCGCCTGCCGTCACCGTGACCGGCGGTGCAACGGTCGTCAGCGATTATCGCTTTCGCGGCATTTCGCAGACCGACAAGCGCTTTGCCGTGCAGGGTACTTTCACGATTGCCCATGAATCGGGCTTCTACGCGACGGTTTGGGGTTCCTCGATCGACGATTATGTTGCTGCGGGCAGCGACCAGGAAATCGATCTGATCGCCGGTTGGGCCAAGGATTTTAACGGCACCAAGCTCGACCTCGGCGTGCTGTATTATTACTATCCCGGTTCGGGCGGCGTGAATTCCGACTTCGTGGAACCCTATGTTGCCGTGTCGCACACCTTCGGTCCGCTCAGCGCCAAGGTTTCGGCTGCTTATGCACCCAAGCAAAACGCCATCGGCCTCACCTTCCCCGTCGGTACCGGCAGTGTCTTCAAGAAGGAAGACAATCTGTACACGGCGCTCGACCTGGGAGCAGGCATTCCCAACACGCCGGTCAGCCTGTCGGCGCATCTGGGTCACAGCTTTGGTCCCAGCTATCTGACGATCGGTAAGGAATATACCGACTGGAGCGTTGGCGCGAGCTACACTTGGAACCATCTGACGTTCGGTGTCAGCTATGTCGACACCGACGGCGATTTCATCACGCCAACGGGCCGCAACGCCAGCAAGGCGGGTGTTGTCGGTTCGATCGGCGTCGCGTTCTGATAGACGCTTCTTCGATATAAAGAGAGGGTCGCAATTCGGGGGGATTGCGGCCCTTTTTTATGTCCTGCGCATGTTCCTTATTCAGATATTCGCGGCGGGTCGCTATATGGGGCGCATGTTTAGCGCACCCCTTGCTTTGATCCTGCTGTTTCTGGCGACTGTCGCGGGGATGGAAGTCTTTGCCTATGTCATGCACCGCTGGGTCATGCATGGCGTGGGCTGGTTCCTGCACAAGAGCCATCATCGCCCCCGCTTGGGGAATTGGGAACTGAACGACGCCTATTTCGTGATCTTTGCGGGGCCTGCAATCGTACTGTTGCTGGGGGGCGTGCAATTCGGCTGGGGGAATTGGGCAACGGCGGTAGGCGCGGGAATTACGGCCTATGGCATGATCTATCTGGGCTTTCATGATATTATCGTGCATCGCCGAGTGGCGCATCGTTATGTCCCGCGCTCCAAATATATGAAGCGGATCGTGCAGGCGCATCGGCTGCACCACGCGGTGGAGACCAAAGAAGGTACGGTGAGCTTCGGCTTTCTGGTCGCGCCGAAACCCGAAGATCTGAAGGCGGAACTGACGCGACGCGGGCGCGCAGGCGTGCGCGCGGCGGTGGGAACAGCCGCCGCCGACTAAAGTGTCAGCAGCCGTTCCCCGATGCGACCCAGTTGCGCGATTTCGGCGCCAAGCTGGTCGAACGAGACGTGAACATGCGCATTGCGATGGTCGCGGCAGGCAAAACCCCGCGGCTCCGGCCCCTGAAACCCCGACACGATCAGGCCCCGAAATCGATCGATCCGTTGAATATCGCGTTCCAGCGCAGCGATTTCCCCCAGAACGGTAGCATTGCGGCGGTCCCGCATCGACACCATCGCGCGTAATTCCGCCAGCAGCTTGGCCATGCCGGGGCGAGTCCGCGATCCTATGGTCCGTACATCGCCCGCCGCTTCGCGCAATATGCCGATTTTCTGTTCCAGCCGCTGCTCCAGCAGCCCCCAGGCGCAGACAAGCTGGCCGACCCCGCACAGCAAGTCGTCATCAAGCGTACCCTGATCCTGGAACGCCGTTTTCTCGTTTATTATCACTCAATTGCTCCCGACCCCTACCGCTCTGTGATCTGCGTGGCGGCATCGGTTCAGCCTAACGCGGCTCCATCATGACGCCACCGCGCTCCTCGCGCGGATGGCACGGTGCAGCGAAAACTGTGCGAAATTGTGGATGAATGGAAACGCAAATACAGAGCGAAACCGTCAGAAATCGACGGCAATGCCCTTATGCTCCCAGTCGCCATAGCGTGTCGGGCTAAGCGCTTCGTCGTTCGACTGCGGCTTTTCGATGGGATCGGGCGTCGGCACGGGTTCGCTCTTCATCCAGTGCGCAGGCGGCTTCACATGATCGGGGCGTTTTCCCATGGGTAGCCTTTCCTTGCGTGCTTTTCGTACTGACTGCAGATGGGCATTTGGAGGACGATTGGCAAGGTGATACCGCAAAGGTGACGCGCCGCACGAATCCGGCTAGGGGGCTGCGATGGCTTCCGTTCCTCCCGTCTCCCGCTATCCCGCCCGCGCGCCTGAAGCGCCCGGCCTCCCCGCGCGTCGCGCCGCTCTGCGCTTGCTCGATGCCGTGTTGCGGCGCGGCGATCCGCTGGAAATTGCGTTGCATGGGGCCAGCCAGGGCATCGTCGACCGCGCCGACCGCGCGTTGGTGCACGCCATTGCGGCGGAGACCTTGCGGCATTTGCCCGATCTCGACGCGCTGATCGACAGCGCCACGCGCAATCGCCTGCCCGACGATGCCAAAGCGCGCATGGTGCTGCGCCTTGCGCTGGTGCAGACGCTGGTGCTGGGCACGCCGCCGCATGCCGCCATCGCGACTGCACTGCCGCTGGTCGATGGCGGACCGCGCAAGCTGGTCCATGGCGTGTTCGGCACGCTGATGCGCGGCACGGCTACGCTGCCCGAAACCCCGACATTACTGCCCGAAGTCGCAGCACGTTGGGCAGAGCAATGGGGCGATGCAATGCCAGACGAAGCCGCCAAGGCCTTTGTCGTGCGTCCGCCCGTTGACCTCAGCCTGCGCAATGCAGACGAAACGGCGATGTGGGCGGAAAAGCTGGGCGGCGTATCGCTCGCGCCCGGTCATGTCCGCTTGCCCGATCACGACGCGATCACGGCGCTGCCCGGATTCGACGATGGCGCCTGGTGGGTGCAGGATCTGGCTGCGTCTATCCCCGCGCGCCTGCTGGGCAATGGTGCGGGACGCTCTGTGCTGGACCTGTGCGCCGCACCTGGGGGCAAGACGATGCAACTGGCTGCGGGCGGATGGGCGGTGACGGCGCTGGACCAGTCGGCCAAACGATTGACGCGCCTGTCGGATAATCTGGCGCGTGTCGATCTGTCGGCCAAGGTTGTGACGGCGGACCTGCGCAACTGGACGCCCGAAGCGCCTGCCGACGCCGTATTGCTGGATGCCCCGTGCAGCGCGACGGGCATTTATCGTCGCCATCCCGATGTGTTGCATCGCATCGGGCCACGCCAGATCGCCGAGCTGGCGGAATTGCAGACGGCATTGCTCAATCGCGCAGCCGATTGGGTGAAACCGGGCGGCATGCTGGTGTACGCCACATGTTCGCTGGAGCAAGCCGAAGGCGAGCAACAAATCACGCGCTTCCTACGGAAAACTCCTTACTTTACAATCGTTCCTCCGGAGGCCGACCAATTGCCCAGTGGCATAGTGGCGACTCCCGAAGGCTGGGTTCGCACGCTCCCCGCCACGCTCGCCGAGACCGGCGGCACCGATGGTTTCTTCATCGTGCGCATGGTTCGTGCCTGAACTGCGCAAGAGCGGTTGCACCCACTGATTCGCGCGGCTAAGGCAATCGGTTAATGACTGCTTTCGAACCCCGCTCCATCCGCATCGCTCCCTCCATTCTTTCCGCCGATTTCGCGCGGCTGGGCGAGGAAGTGCGCGCCATCGACGCAGCGGGATGCGACTGGGTGCATGTCGATGTGATGGACGGGCATTTCGTGCCGAACATCACCATCGGCCCGATGGTCGTAAAGGCGCTGCGCCCGCACACGACCAAACCGCTCGACGTGCATCTGATGATTTCGCCGATCGACAGCTTCCTCGATGCCTTTGCCGAGGCTGGCGCGGACATTTTGACGGTTCATCCCGAAGCGGGGCCGCATATCCACCGCACCGTTCAGCACATCAAATCGCTGGGCAAGATGGCGGGCGTAGTGCTCAACCCCGGCACCCCGGCCAAGATGCTGGATTATCTGATCGACGACGTCGACCTGATCCTTGTGATGAGCGTCAATCCCGGTTTCGGTGGGCAAAGCTTCATCGAGAACCAGCTTCGCAAGATCGAAGCGATCCGCAAGATGATCGACAAGAGCGGGCGGGACATCCGGCTGCAAGTCGATGGGGGCATCGACTTCACCACCGCGCCGCGCGCCATCGCCGCCGGTGCGGACGTGCTGGTGGCAGGCACGGCGACGTTCCGCGGCGGGCCGGACGCCTATGCTGACAACATAAAGAGGTTACGCGGCGGGTGAACGACCAAACGCGAATCCGGGCCAAACCCGCAGCCGAGCGCGCGCTCCCAGATCTGCCCGAAGCGGCGGAGATCGAGGAAGGCAAGCGCCTCATCCGCGTGTCGGGTGACAGGGGGCTATCTCTTACGGATCGGATCGCGCACAGTTTCTATCGCCTGACATGGCGCACACCACTCCATGCGGTACGGCTTAAGGGCAAGTTTCCGCTCAAGCTGCTGGCGGTGCCCGATGACAGCATTCCGGGCGACGTCCGTGCAGGACAGGCATTGCGCGCGGGCTATTTCCTGTTCCGCGGTCTGAAGCAGCCGATCGACACCATCGATTTCGCTGCGCTGGACCTGCCACCCGCGTTTCAGGACTATATCCACAGCTTCCGCTGGCTGCGTGACCTGTCAACCGTCACCACGCGCGAACAGGGCGCGCCAATTGCCGAAGCGATCCTGCGCCGATGGCTCGAAGCCCATGCCGAAAAGCCAAGCGAACCGGCGTGGCGCGCGGATAATGCGGCCTGGCGGTTGCTGTTCTGGACCAGCCAAGCGCCGCTGATCCTGTCGTCCAGCGATCTGGTTTATCGGTCTCTGGTGCTCAATTGCATTGCGCGCACCGCGCGGCATCTGGATCAGGGCGCCGAAAAGGCGCCTGTGGGTCTGCATCGGCTGGTGGCCTGGGGCGGCGTCGTGGCGGCGTCGATGCTGTTGCCGGGTGGCGGTCCGCGCAAGCTGTTCGGCGAGGCGGGCCTGCGCCGTGCCATCGACACGGCATTCTATCCGGACGGCGGAACGATTTCGCGATCCCCGCTGGCGCAACTCGATGGCGTAATGCTGCTCGCGATGGTGCGCGCGGTCTATGATGTCCGCCGCGAAGAAATGCCGCGTTTCATGACCGAAGGCCTGAACCGTGCGGTGCCGGCGCTGCTGGGGATCACGCATGGCGATGGCGGCCTTGGAAGCTGGCAGGGGTCCGGAGCGACCGATCAGGCGCAGGTCGTCGCGGTCGTTGCAGCCACGGGCGTTCGTACGCGCCCGCTGCGGCAGGCGCGCGATTGGGGCTATCAGCGCCTCGTCGCAGGAAATACAGTGCTGCTCGTCGATGCGGCACCCCCGCCGATATCGCGGCTGGCTGACGCAGGATGCGCGTCGACGGGTGCCATCGAATTGAGCGATGGGCCACATCGGCTTATCGTCAACTGCGGTGGCGCGGCGCTTAACGGCGCAGCGATCACCGACGATCTGGCGCAAGGGCTGCGCACCACCGCGGCGCACAGCACCTTGGTACTGGCGGACAGCAACTCTACCGCCATACTTGCGGACGGAACACTGGGCAAAGGCGTCACCGAAGTCGAGCTGAACCGGCAGGAACTGGAAGCCGGCAGTCGGCTGGAGCTGAGCCATGACGGTTATGTCCGCCGCATCGGCTATGTGCATCGCCGGTTGCTGATGTTGAGTGCGGACGGGCGCGAAATCCGCGGTGAGGACATGCTGCTCCCCGCCGAGCGTCGCCGCAAGCCGGTCGCCACGCCGTTTGTCCTGCGCTTTCATCTGGCCCCCGGCGTCGAGCCCACGGTGACGGTGGACGCGCAAGGTGCGCTGTTGCGCATCGACCTTGGCGCCTTATGGCAGTTCCGCACGGGCAGCGGTACGCTGTCGGTCGAGGACAGCCTGTGGATCGATGGCGACGGGCGTCCCCATGCCTGCCAACAGCTTGTCGTGACGGGCGAAGCGCAGCCGGGCGGCACCAGTACCGGATGGTTGCTGAAGCGCGTCGGCTAAGGGCTGTAATTTTCCGACAAACGAAACTATGGGGGCTGCGACACGCACCGGCCCATAGGAATCAGACCAGCACATGACCGACATCACCATCAAGCGCGCTCTCCTGTCCGTATCCGACAAGACGGGCCTCGCGGAACTTGGCGCGGCGCTTGCTGCGCATGGCGTGGAACTGGTGTCGACGGGTGGCACGGCCAAAGCGCTGCGCGACGCGGGTCTGACCGTGATGGACATCAGCGACCTGACGGGCTTTCCCGAAATGATGGATGGCCGGGTGAAAACGCTGCATCCCATCGTGCATGGCGGCCTGCTGGCGGTGCGCGACAATCCAGAGCATGTCGCCGCGATGGACGCGCATGGCATCGGCGCCATCGATCTGGTGGTTGTGAACCTCTACCCCTTCGCCGCGACAGTCGCCAAGGGCGCATCGCGTGAGGACATTATCGAGAATATCGACATCGGTGGTCCGTCGATGGTGCGATCCGCCGCGAAGAACCACGAAAGCGTCGCCATTGTTACCGATCCCACTGACTATGCGCGGCTGATCGCCGAAATGTCGGAAAAGAGCGGCGCGACCAGCTATGATTTCCGTCGTCTGCTGGCCGCCAAGGCGTATGCCGCAACCGCCGCTTATGACAGCATGATCGCAAGCTGGTTTGCCTTTGCCGATCAGGGGACGATGTTCCCGCAGAGCCTTTCGGTCGCCAGCACCCTGTCGACTACACTGCGCTATGGCGAGAACCCGCATCAGTCTGCGGCGCTGTATTTGCCCACCGGTCCTGGCGCGAAGGGAATCGCGCAGGCCGTGCAAGTGCAGGGCAAGGAACTGTCGTACAATAATTACAACGATGCCGACGCTGCGCTGGAACTGGTCAGCGAATTTCGCGACGGACCGCCGACCGTGGTGATTGTGAAGCATGCCAATCCCTGCGGCGTGGCGAGCGGCGAGACGCTGATCGAAGCCTATGAAGCGGCCTTGGCCTGCGACAGCGTGTCGGCTTTTGGCGGCATCATCGCGCTCAACCGTCCGCTGGATGGCGCGACCGCCGAGGCGATCAGCGGCATCTTCACCGAAGTGGTGGTGGCTCCGTCTGCCGACGATGCAGCCAAGGAAATTTTTGCGCGCAAGAAGAACCTGCGCCTGCTGTTGACCGGCGATCTGCCCGATCCCGCGCGCACTGGGTTGGCGATGAAGAGCATCGCGGGCGGCATATTGTTCCAGAGCCGCGACAATGGGCGGGTGACGCGCGAAATGCTGAAAGTCGTGACCGAGCGCCAGCCGACCGAGCAGGAACTAACCGACTGCCTGTTCGCCTGGACGGTTGCAAAGCATGTAAAATCCAACGCTATCGTCTATGCCAAGGGTGGCAGCACCGCTGGCATCGGCGCGGGACAGATGAACCGGCTGGAATCCGCACGGATCGCTGCGTGGAAGGCCAAGGATGCAGCGGAAAAGGCGGGCTGGAATACGCCGCGCACCATCGGATCGGCGGTCGCATCTGACGCATTCTTCCCGTTTGCCGATGGGCTGCTGGCGGCGGTCGAAGCGGGCGCAACGGCGGTGATCCAGCCGGGCGGCTCAATCCGCGACGACGACGTCATTGCCGCAGCGAACGAAGCCGGTCTGGCGATGGTCTTTACCGGGATGCGCCATTTCCGCCACTGACACGCTGCACCGCAGCGACGAATTGCCCTTTAATCCTTGGCTTTAGAGGCCTATTTTATGTGCCGACGCCTGCAACGACGGACGTTTGAACGCATAATTATAAGGATGAGGATATGCTGGAGAGAACATGGAAAGCCGTGGCTGCGGCTGCGCTTGTGATACCCGCCGGAATAGCGACGGCGAATGTGACAGATCGCGGCGTGGTGGTGTCAGGTACTTATGGCGACACAATGCAGACCGTCACCATTTCGATGGCCGATCTCGATCTGCGCCAGGATCCCAATGTCGGTCGCGCGCAGACGCGGATCCGTCACGCAGCCGAGCAGGTGTGCGACAACGCCAGCGCCAAGAAACTGTATGAAAAGCGCGATTTCCTTCGCTGTTACGAACCGGCGATCAGCGGCGCTCATGCCGAACTGGACGCACTCGTCACGGCCGTTCGCGCAAGCTGACGCATGGACCCCGGCCCGGTGCATTGCTGTACCGGGCGGGCGTCTTTCGAAACATCCTGTTAACCATTCCTTAGAGCATTTCGTTCACTCCAGACGCCAGACCAATTCTGGGGATGAACCTGTATGTTGCGCGCAGACAAAAGCGTGGATGTCGCGATTATCGGCGCGGGCCCCGCCGGCCTGACGGCGGCGTACCTTCTCACCCAGAAGGGATACAGCGTTACGGTCATCGAAAAAGACCCGCATTATGTCGGCGGCATCAGTCGGACTGTCGAGCATGAAGGATTTCGCTTCGACATTGGCGGCCATCGGTTCTTTTCCAAGTCCAAGGAAGTCGTCGACCTGTGGAACGAGATTCTGCCGGACGATTTCATCCAGCGGCCGCGCATGAGCCGCATCTACTACGAAGGCAAGTTCTACAGCTATCCGCTGCGTGCGTTCGAAGCGTTGTGGAATCTTGGGCTTATCCGTTCCACGCTGTGCATGGCGAGTTTCGTCAAGGCACAGCTTTTCCCGAATCGCAATGTCCGCTCCTTTCAGGACTGGACCGTCAATCAGTTCGGTCACAAGCTTTTCTCGATCTTCTTCAAGACCTACACGGAGAAAGTGTGGGGCATGCCGTGCGATGAAATGTCGGCGGACTGGGCGGCGCAACGGATCAAAGGGCTGAGCCTTGGTGCCGCCGTGCTGGACGGGCTGAAACGCAGTCTAGGCCTGAACAAACGCCCCAACGACGGCATGGCAACCAAGACTCTGCTAGAAACATTCCGCTATCCGCGCCTTGGCCCCGGCATGATGTGGGAAGCCGCACGCGACAAGGTGGTGAGCAGTGGCAATCAGGTTTTGATGGGCCATGCGCTCAAGCAACTGGCGCAGGATCAGGTGACGGGCCGCTGGCGCGTTGCGGCGACGACGGCGGAAGGCGGCAATGTGACGATCGATGCCGCGCATGTGATCAGCTCCGCGCCGATGCGCGAACTGGCCAGCCGTATCCATCCGATCCCGGCCACGATAAGCGAAGCGGTCGATCTCAAATATCGCGACTTCCTCACCGTTGCGCTGATGATTCAATCGGAAGACCTGTTCCCCGACAACTGGATCTACATCCACGACAGCAAGGTGAAGGTCGGGCGCGTCCAGAATTTTCGTAGCTGGTCGCCCGAAATGGTGCCGGATGAGAGCATCGCCTGTGTCGGCCTGGAGTATTTCTGTTTTGAAGGTGACGGGCTTTGGTCGTCCACCGATGGCGATCTCATCGCGCTCGCCAAAAATGAAATGGCGATACTGGGCCTTTGTAAAGCCGAGGATGTCGTGGGCGGCGCTGTGGTACGGCAGGAAAAGGCCTATCCGGTCTATGACGACGCTTATGCCGACAATGTATTGGCGATGCGTACCGAACTGGAGGCGAAATATCCAACGCTCCACATGGTCGGGCGTAACGGCATGCACCGCTATAATAATCAGGATCACGCGATGATGACCGCGATGCTGACGGTCCGCAATATCGAAGCGGGCGCTCGCGTCTACGACATCTGGGGCGTGAACGAAGACGCAGAATATCATGAAGCGGGCGACGAAGGCGAACGCGCGGCACTCGCCAGCGAACGCCTCGTCCCCAGCCGCATCGACGATGCGAAGTCCAACCGGGCGGCATGACCCCGATGCTTGGCCGCTGGCTCGCCATGTGTGTGCAACTGACCTACACACGCTATATCGTCGCAAGCGTAGCGGCACTGGCAACCGATGTTGCGATTTTCATGGGCCTGCTGTCGGGCGGCATGGAGCCTGCGGCAGCATCGGCCATCGGCTATGTCTGCGGCATTGCGGTACACTGGATATTATCGAGCCGCGCAGTGTTCACCACGGTTGGCTATGCGACGACTCGGCATCGGCAACGCGCGCTGTTCGTCGGGTCCGCACTGGTAGGGCTTGGGCTCACGACTGCAATTGTGGGCGTGGGCCATGCAATGGGGCTGGATCCGCGCCTCGCCAAGATTGCGGCCATAGCCGTCAGCTTCCACGTCACGTACCTTCTACGCAAGACGATAGTATTCGCCTGATGACCCGTGCGGACGTTCGCTTGCCGTCAGCTTCCCATTGGCGGCTGTTGCCGGCGGTTGCTATCGTCACCCTGCTGCTTTGCAGCCTGATGGTCGGCTTTGGCTGGCACGCGATCGCCACATTCGGCTTTCGCGATCCCGACGATGCATTGCGCTATGTCGAAGTACGCGATTTTCTGAACGGACAAAACTGGTTCGACGTCAGCCAGCACCGGATCAATCCGCCCATAGGCGGGCCGATGCATTGGTCGCGGCTGGTGGACTTGCCGATTGCGGCCCTTATTCTCCTGTTCCGACCGCTTTTCGGTGCAGTGATGGCGGATCGACTGGCTATGGCCATCGTTCCATTGCTGCTGACCGGCGCGCTATGCCTCACGGTCGGGCTGGCGGTGCGCCGCCTGAGCGATACGGTGACGGCCATTGCGGCGTCAGCGCTGATCGCTCTATCCATACCGATCGTGATCCAGTTCCTGCCAATGCGCATCGATCATCATAGCTGGCAGATTCTGATGGCCGCCGTGGCATTGTGGGCAACATTCGACACCCAACTTCGCCGGAGCGGGATCGTTACGGGTCTCGCTGCCGCGTTCTGGATGCATGTTTCCAGCGAGGGACTACCTTACGCAGTAGTGTTCGGCGGGGTATTTGCCTTGGCCTTTTTGCGCGATGCAGCGACATGGGACAGGCTGTGGACCTACGCTGTCACGCTTGCGGCGGCATCGGCCGTCTTCCTGCTGGGAACACGCGGGTGGCCCGAAGCGACCAGATTGTACTGCGATGCGATTTCGCCGGTGTACCTGCTGCCGATGATCGCCGCCGCCATCGCCCTGCCCCTCCTGCACCGGATAATTGGCACGCAAAATTTGAGCCGGCGCGCGCTCATATCTGCGATCGCTGCCTGCGTTGGCGCGGCGGTCTATTTGAGTGTCGGGGACGTATGTCGCGGAGGACCGTTCGAGGCGCTGGACCCTATCGTCTATAAATACTGGTATCTCAACGTTGCGGAAGGACGCCCTGTCTGGGAACAGACGCCGCTGATGATAGGGATCGTCATCCTGCCACCCTTGGTAGGCATGATCGGCATGCTCATTTCGATTAGGCGAACGCAGGGCGATCAACGCTTTGCATGGCTGACGATGCTGCTGCTTTCCGGTGGAGCCTATGCCGTATCGCTGATGGTGATGCGGGCGCTTTCGGTGTCCTATCTGATGGCGCTGCCCGGCATTGCGACGCTGATCGTACTGTTGCTCCCCAAGGCACAGAGCCTGCGCACGGCCCCAGGACGAATAATGGCGACTGTCGCCCTGTGTGGGATAACGCCACTGGGGTTGGCGGCCATTCTTGCTCTATTGGTCAGCGATAAGGATGTGACCACACAGAATGCAGAATCTTCAACTTCTTCAAGCAAAGCTGCACTCGGTTGCACGAGTAAGGCGCATCTTGTCGGTCTCGCCGCTTTGCCGCGCGGTACGATAATGGCGCCTCTAGATGTCGGGCCGAACCTGCTGGCCTTCACGCCGCATAGCGTGGTGGCGACGAGCCATCATCGCAACAATGTGGGTATTCGCGACGTCCTGCTCACATTTATGGGCAGGCCTTCGCTCGCGGAGCGTATCGTGATGCAGCACAAGGTCCGTTACCTCGTCTATTGTGAGGTCGGGGACGAGATCGATAATTATGTCGAGCGCGCCCCGCATGGCTTCATGGCCGATCTGAAAGCCGGACGGATACCCGATTGGCTGCAGCGCGTGCCGATGCCACCGAGCGAAACGATCCGTGTCTATCGCGTGGTTACGCCCGCCGCGCGTTAAGCGGCAACGAACTTCATCGCCGCGCCATTCATGCAATAGCGCAGGCCGGTCGGCTTCGGTCCATCGTCGAACACATGACCCAGATGCCCGCCGCACCGAGCACAATGCACTTCGGTGCGGGAATAGCCGAGCATCGTGTCGGTGCTGGTCCCTATCGCCTTTGGCAGCGGTTGCCAAAAGCTGGGCCAACCCGTGCCGCTATCGAATTTGGTCTTCGACGAGAACAGTTTCTGGTCGCATCCGGCACAGATAAATGTTCCGGTGCGATGCTCCTTGTTGAGCGGACTGGTGAAAGGCCGCTCCGTCGATGCTTCGCGCAGGATAGCATATTGCTGGGGCGACAGCTTCTTTTTCCACTGCGCGGGAGTCATGCTCACGGGATATTTGGCCGCCTGCGCGCCGTCCTCTGCCCCGGGCATCATGGTCGCGGCAATCGCCACCACGGCGACACCTGCGCCTCCGAGCAAAGCACGGCGCGATAGAAGAGCGGTATCGTACATCGGGTTACTCCCAGAACAACATTACAGCAGCTACGTACGAGAACGCCTGAAGGATACATTCAGACGCGAAAAAAGTCCGCGGCGTTTTTCTCCTGCGCCGGATTTCAGTACATTGCGCCGGAACAGCCGCACGCCGATGCGGATGATGAGCGCAACCCAAAGAAGCTGCCATACGATTGCCGCCAGATGCGGGAGCAACGCATCGGACTGCGCCGCACGCGCAATCATCGCGAAGGGTGAGCTGAAAGGGAACGCTGCAGCGATCAGCTCCGGCGCTTCTCCCATGCGATTCACGGTGTAGCTGGCGAAGAAGAAGACCAGCACCTGGCTCATGGTGATCGGCATGGAAATGGTCTGCACCTCGCGCACTGTGGAGGCTTGCGCGCCGATGCCGATGAAGAGCGACCCGAGCAAGGTATAAGCCGTCGCGAAATAGACGACACCCAGGGTCAGGAACATCGGCCAGCCCACCGCGGGCGACGGCATCGGAAAAGCGCCACCCCGCAGCAAGGCATAGCCCACGACCGCGCCGGTCGACCAGACGGCGATCCCGACGAACGACATCGCCAGCATCGCCAGCAGCTTTCCTAGAAAAATCGCATCCACAGGGATCGCTGCGGCCAGTATTTCGATGATCTTGTTGGTCTTTTCCTCGACCATGTTCGACAGGACCATCCCGGCCAGAAACATGGTAAGCATGAACAGCAGTACTTGCGCGGCCTGTCCGGTAAGCAGGCGTCCCTGCTGCTGCGATCCGCTGCTGTCGGCAACGATCTGGGTCGCGATGCGGGTGTCGGGCAATGCGGTTCCTGCCCGTGTTATCCCGATGAGCAGCGACAGGTCGCCCTTAAGGCTGCGCACATCGCCGCGCTTGCCCGTTAGCACGGGCCGTTCCAGCGATCCGGACAACACGGCGATGATTTTCTGATCCTTGTTCGCCAGCAAGGCGCGCGGGTCGCTGCCCGCCGGATAAGGCATAAGCTGCGCAATCGCGCGATCGCCCAGTTGTTTGGCGAGCGATTTATGCGCGCGCTGCAACGCCTGCGTCTCTGCCGCTGCCAGAACGACGCCGACGGTGGGGCGCAGGCTATCCTCGGCAATGCGCTGGCCCATACCACCGGCCATCACCCCCACCACGACCGGGAACAATGGCCCGATCAGGAAAAAGATGAAGGCTTTGGAAAAGATCAGCGCGGTAAAGTCGCGCCGCGCGACTACGAAGGCGGCGCGCAGGACTTCCTTCATGCGTCTTCCCCAATGGTGTGCGGGCCCATGTCCTTGGCAGCATCCGCTCCGGCAATCGCGACGAAGGCATCGTGCAGGCCGGGGCGCTCTATCGAAAGGCTTTCGATCCCTGCGTCGCCGTCCATCAGCGCCTTCAGCAAAGGCTCTACTCCGCTATCCGGCAAATCGAAGGTCCAAATGTTGTTCTGCCTCAGCGCGTCGGCAGGGAACGCCGTTCGCCATGCTCCGTCGCTGCGCCGGGTTTCCAGTCTCACCTGCGGACGCAGCCGACTGCGGGCGTCGCTGACCGATCCTTCGAACCGGATGCGCCCACCCGCGACGATGGCGATGCGTTCGCACAGCCTTTCGGCATGAGCGATGACATGCGTGGAAAACAGGATCGTCACGCCATCGTCGGCCTGTGCGCGGATCAGCGCCTCCAGCTTTTCCTGATTGATCGCGTCCAGACCGGAGAATGGCTCATCCAGAACGATCAGACGCGGCCGGTGAACGATGGTACCCAGCAATTGCACCGTCTGCGCCATCCCCTTGGACAAGGCGCGGACCGGTTTGTCGGCGGCGTCGCTCAGGCCATGCCCCTCCATCAACTCCCGCCCACGCTGTCGCCCCTCACGTAAGGACAAGCCGCGCAGCGCTCCCATAAAGGCGATGGCATCGACTGCCTTCATCGACGGATACAGCCCCCGCTCCTCCGGCAGATAGCCGATAGACCGCGCCTGCTTGAGCGGTTCGCTGGCACCCAGCAAGCTGCGGCGTCCCGCATCAGGATCGATGATGCCGAGCAACATCCGCAGCAACGTCGTCTTGCCCGCGCCATTGGGGCCGAGCACGCCATAGATGGTCCCGGCGGGCACCGCGATGTCGATACCGTCCACGGCGCAGAAATCACCGAAACGCTTGACAAGTCCATGCCCCTCGACGGCATAGGGGACAGGATCGGAAAGACCATTCATCCGACCGACGATAGCCACGCTCCATGACAACACAACCACTTCCTCTCGAACAGCGGGTGAAAGACGCCGCGACCGCTTTAGGCTTTGCCGCCTGCGCCATTGCGCGCGCCGATGCTGCGCCGATGGCCGCCGAGCGACTCAATCAGTGGATTGCAGACGGATGCCATGGCGACATGCTGTGGATGGAGGAACGCGCTGCGCAACGCGGCTCCCCCCAAGGGCTATGGCCGGATGTGCAGTCGGTCATCATGCTAGGCATGAGTTACGCCCCGGCCCGCGATCCGCTGGCGCTGGAAGGGGTCGGCGACAGGGGCCGTATCTCGGTATATGCGCAGGGCCAGGATTATCACGATGTCGTGAAGAAGGCACTGAAGGCCCTTGCGCGATGGCTGGTCGATATCGCGGATTGCCAGTTGAAGGTCTTCGTGGACACTGCACCGGTCATGGAAAAGGCACTGGCCGAAGCGGCGGGATTGGGCTGGCAGGGGAAACACAGCAATCTCGTCAGCCAGTCGCATGGATCATGGCTGTTCCTGGGCGCGATCTATACCACGCTGGACCTCGCCCCTGACGCGCCGGGACGGGACCATTGCGGTTCCTGCACCGCATGCCAGACCGCATGCCCTACGGATGCGTTTCCTGCACCCTATCGTGTGGATGCGCGGCGCTGCATTTCTTATCTCACGATCGAGCACAAAGGGCCGATTCCGGAGGAATTCCGGCGCGCGTTGGGCAACCGCATCTATGGCTGCGACGATTGCCTTGCCGTGTGTCCGTGGAACAAGTTCGCGCAGACGGCGGCGACGCATCGCGCTTTTGTAGGGCGCGCTGAACTAGCGGCTCCCGAATTGCGCGAGTTGCTGGCGCTCGACGATGCGGGGTTTCGGGAAGTGTTCTCCGGATCCCCGATCAAGCGCATCGGGCGAAACCGGATGGTGCGCAATGCGGCGATTGCGGCGGGAAACAGCGGGGATATGACGTTGCTGCCGCTATTGGCGGAATTGCGAAACGATGCCGATCCCGTCGTGGTGGATGCCGTCGATTGGGCGGTCGGGCAGCTGCAAAACCAAAGCCACCGCTGACACCGCCCTGCCGTCAGACATATTCGTGCGTGACGTCCCGTTTGAAGCCGCGCAGGCGTATAGGCATACGATCGACGCAAAGCGGGGCTGCGGCGAGCCTGATCCAGCGAAGGCCGCCATTGGCGGGCGAAATCTCTACGTCCAGGGTAAAGCCCCGGCGATGTTTCAACGCATAGGCCCGGAGCCGCTCCATCGCGGCACGAGACGGTTCCCGATATAAAGCCTTCGCTGTGGGCCGGTCGACGGAGGCGCCTCTGGGCAAACCGAAGAGATCATAGACACCCGCCGACCAGCTCAAACTGTCATCGCGAAGGTCGCAATCCCACACGCCCAGCCCATGTTCGGCCAGCCGGTCCTTGCTCAGGGAAAAATCGATAGCTGTGCCCTGGTCCCAGTCAAAATGGCAGCCAAGTTCGAACCGCTGATTCCGTTCAAACAGTGGCCAACTGTGGATTAGTGGTGAGGGGGATATGGTTTCCATGTGCATGCTTAGCCCTTACAAGGCCTACAAACATACTGTTTTTCCATTAAAAATATATCAACCGGTCGGGGAAGTCCGACTATTTTGCACCCAGCATCCCGGCACAGGCGGTCGGATCGATGTCGTTGCCATTGGGCAGGCGGCTATCGGCATAGGTCACCACGGGCTCTTTGCCCTTGGCGCTTCCATATAGATAGGCATCGAGAACGCAGCGACCGTTTGCGAATTGCAATTTCCGCACATTCGGATCGCGAATGTCGAGGCGCGGTTGGCCGAACATCTGGATCAGCCGTTTGGCATCCATCCCCATGAGCGCGCGCGCCTTGCCATAGGCGCTCGCCATTTGACCGGCATTGTTTGCCATGGGCGGTGGCGGTGTGGAGGCAGGCACTGCGCCGCACGCAGACAATGCCAGCACCATGAGACCGGTCACGATAATGCGTTCAGCCATCGGCTTTTCCTTTGCGGCCATGCAGGACGTGGACGGCCATAGCCGCGCTCCAGATCGGCGCAAGCAGGTTCGCGACGGGCACCAGGAACAGAAGCGCCGAAACGAAGCCCATCGCCATCCGCGCGGGTTTAGGAATGGGTGCAAGATCGGGATGACGCGCTTCCACCATATCGGCAAGGTCACGCCCGAGGAGATAGGCGTTGACCGCAAGCAGGAGCAGAACCGTACCCACGCCCGTCACCAGCAGCGCAATGTAGAAAGGCAGCGCGACAAGGTTCCATCCTATCGTCCGCGCCACGGACCGTAGTGCCAGCCGCACCCCGCGTGCCGTCGACACCGGCTTTGCCCGTGCCGCAGCCAGGGGATAGCTTTCACCTTCCACCGCCTCGACGACGGCGTCGCCAAAGAGGCCAAGCACGGCAATCGCCACGGCGCGGAACAGCAGCCACGCGGTGGCCAAAGCGATCAGCGTAGCGGCGGCAGCCTCAACCACTCCGCCGCCTGCGCCGCCCCATCCCATCCATGCGAAGAATGCATGCAACGCCCACCAAAGGCCGACGCCGAAAACAGCGAACAACAGCAGCGTCAGCCCCAGCGACTTTACCAGCACGATGCGCGCGGCCGGATGGAAGATTTGCGGCAAGGCCCGCAGGGCGGCGGATACGATCATTGCCCGGTTATCGGCGTGGCGCATCGCAGCGTCAATCCGTCCGCACGTTGCGCTCGCGCCGGGACTTCACTACGACGCCGGGCAACCGCTTCTTTCAGGATCAGGATATACTGTGACGCAAACCCCCGCCAAATATGATGTGATCGCCATCGGCAACGCCATCGTCGACGTCATCGCGCGCGCCGACGACGCTTTCCTTGCCACCCATGCCCTCACCAAGGGCGCGATGCAGTTGGTCGATGCCGACATGGCCGAATTGTTGTACGATGCGATGGGCGCGGCGGTGGAAATCAGCGGCGGATCGGCGGCGAATACGCTGGCCGGCATGGCGGCGCTCGGCAAATCCTGCGCGTTCATCGGGCAGGTGCGTGACGATCAATTGGGCGATGTGTTCGCGCATGACATCCGTGCACTGGGGATCGCGTTCGACACGCCCGTTCGTACCGAAGAACCGCCGACGGCGCGCTGCCTGATCATGGTGACGCCCGACGCCCAGCGCACGATGAACACATTCCTTGGCGCGTCGCAGTTCCTGCCCGCTCAGGCGCTGGACAAGGCAAGCATTCAGGATGCGCAGATCCTGTATCTCGAAGGCTATCTGTGGGATCCTGAAGAGCCACGCGCCGCAATGCGTACCGCCATCGGCTATGCCAAGGAAGCAGGGCGCAAGGTTGCCTTCACGCTTTCGGCGGATTTCGTCATTTCCCGCCATCGCGACGATTTCATGGCGCTGATCGACGAAGGGCTCATCGACATCCTGTTTTCGAACGAAGATGAGATCGGCACGTTGACCGAATTGCCCGATTTTGAGGCCGCCGTTGCTGCGATAGCGCCAAAGGTGCCGGTGTTGGTCTGCACCCGCAGCGAAAAGGGTGCGATTGCGATCGTCGATGGCGTGCGGTCCGAAACGGCGGCAGCGCCGGTAGCGCAGATCGTCGACACTACGGGTGCAGGCGATTTGTTCGCGGCGGGATTCCTCACCGGCTATGTCGAGGGCATTTCGGTGGAAGACAGCCTGAAGCTGGGCGCACTCGCTGCGGCGGAAGTCATTTCGCATTATGGCGCACGACCGGAAGCGGACCTGAAGATTCTGCGCGCGCAGAACCTGGGATAATATTCCGCACCACCGTCATTCCTGCAGCGGCGGGAATGACGGTGGTGTGATTACGTCGCAGATTTTCGGAACAAGGCCCGGTCTTCCGGCCCGAAACCGCGTTGCCAGATCACCAGCGCATAGACGCCCATCACCACCGGCACGCCGAACACCAGCTCGACCCATTCGAGACTATGTGGCAGCGCGACGAACGCCGCACCCGCCAGCGCCGCCACCAGCGCCGCCCAAAGCAACGCCCAGCGCCATGCATTTACCGGCGCATCCAACAACCGCGAGAGCAGCTTCGCCTTGACCAGCGAACCCAGCCCAAGCGCTATGGTCAGCGCCAGTGCAGGCGCGGCAGCGATCACCATCGGACCAAGCTGCAACCGACGCGCGGCGATGATGAGAATGAAGCTCAACCCCGCCTGCACCGCGATCATGCCCAGAGAGATCATCAGATTGCGGTGGCGCGCCATGTAAACAAGCGCCGATTCGCTGACCACCGCAGTCGCCGCCACCACTTCGGCCGTGAGCAGGAAGGCCAGCGCGCCTGTGCCACCCACGAAGTTCGGCCCGACCAGACCCATCACCGCCTCACCGGGAATGCCGAGCGCCAAGGCAATTCCTGCTTGTGCGGCGATGATCCAGAAGCCGACCTGACTCACCTGCCGCGCGATGGCGGGCAAATTGTTCTCCGCCAGATTGCGGGTGATCACTGGACCCAGAATGGGATCGAAGCTGGTTTTCAGCTTTTGCGGCAAAGAAGCGACCTGTTGCGCCACATAATAGATTCCGACGACATACGGCGCAGCAAACAGACCCAGAATCGCCAGATCGAGCCTGCGCGATCCCCATTCCACGGCATCGGCGGCAGCAAGGGGCAGATTGTGGCGCGTCAACTTCCCCATGCTGTCCCATTGCGGACGCCAGCCGCGCGGCAAGCCATAATGCCGGATCATCGGCACCAGAGAGGCGATCAGGGCCAGCACCATCGACAGCACATAAGACAGGATCAGCCCGTCCCGCACCGAATAGAAATAGAAACCGAAGGCGCCGATACTGATCGCCCAAGGCTCTATGATCGATCGCGCGCGCACGGTTGCTGCAATATCGAAGCGATAGGCGCAGGCCGCCAAGGCGATATCCGATCCCGCCACTGCGATGATGATCAGCGGCAGCAACCGGTCGAGACCGTTGATGCCACTGTTGGGGAACATCGCCTGCGGAAACAGGATGAGCAGTCCGGCGGCGGCCAGCGACGCCAGTACCGTCACCAACATCGCTTCGGTGACGACATGCCCATGGGGTCGTTCCGTCCGGCTGAGTTCGCCGGCAAGCCCACGTTTCAGCCCAAGAGTAGCAAGCTGTGCGGCAAACTCGACGACCAGTATCGCATAGGCAAAGCGGCCCAGCACCTCCGCGCCATAGAGCCGTCCGGCGATGAACAGGAACGGCAAGCGCGCTGCCAAACGCAGCAGGAAGCCGAAGATGTTGGTCCGCCCCCCTTTGGCGAGAGCGGCAATATCTTCCTCATCGCTGCGCACGCGATCGGCGGCGGCATTGGCCTGCCCCGCGTTCATTGCGCCGGAAGATGCCTGTACGGCCAAAATTCAGTAATCCCCTCTCGTTCAGCGACCGTCTGTATGGGATAATTACGCAGACGGGAAAGGATAAGATGCGCCGAAACGGTTAGCGGCCTGTCGATTCTGTGCGAATGGGACGCGAAAGCAACGCTTCCACGACCTCCGCCACCGGCTGGCTGCCTTCCAGTAGCGCGCAGACAGCTTCGACTATGGGCATTTCCACGCCCGCAGCGCGTGCCACCTCGCGCAGCACGGGCGCAGTGAATGCACCTTCCGCCACCGTCCGCCGATTGGCGAGCAGTTCGGCGGCGGGCCGCCCTTCACCCAGCGCTTTACCTAGTGAAAAATTGCGAGAATCGGTGGAGGAGCAGGTCAGCACCAGATCCCCCAGGCCGGACAGTCCCGACAGCGTCTCGGCGCGCGCGCCACGGGCAAGGCCGAAGCGCGTCATCTCCGCAAAGCCCCGGCTGATCAGAGCCGCGCGCGCGTTGAGGCCCAGCCCTGCACCATCCGCGACGCCGCAACCGATAGCGAGCACATTCTTCACCGCTCCGCCGATCTCGGCCCCGATCACATCGTTGGACAGATACGGGCGAAAGGCGGGCCGCTTCATGCGCGCCGCGATCCGTTCGCCCAGCGGCTTGTCTTCGCACGCCAGCGTCACGGCTGTGGGCAATCCGCGCCCCACTTCATGCGCGAAGGTGGGGCCGGACAGCACTGCCACCGGGGCATCGGGACACACCGCTTGCGCCGCTTCCGACATTAGCAGGCCCGTCCCTGCCTCGATGCCCTTGCAGCAGAGGATCAGGGGACGATTGCCGACATTGGCCGACGCCAGCACACTGCGCAGATGCTGTGCAGGGGTGACGAGCAGCAATGCGTCGCAATCAGCCAGGTCGTCGATGTCGCCAGTCGCCTGTATCCCCGTATCGAGCGCAATGTTCGGCAGATATAGCGGGTTTTCGCGACTCTCATTGATGGCAAGAACAACTTCCGGCTCCAGCGCCCATAGACGGACCGCTTCGCCGTCCGATGCAGCAACCTGCGCCAGTGCGGTGCCCCATGCGCCTGCACCGATGACTCCGATCTTCATGCTTTCACTCCTGCACCGCGCGCGGCCTGTGCGTCCGGGTCGAGCGGCCAGCGTGGACGCGCGGCGAAATCCAACGCATCCGTCAACCCCAGCGAAAAGCGCTCCGCCCCTGCCCATGCGATCATCGCGGCGTTATCCGTACATAGCCAGAGCGGCGGTGCCACGAAACGCAATCCTTGCGATGCGGCGAGCGTTTCGAGCGCCCCCCGAATCGCCTGATTCGCGGCAACCCCGCCTGCTACTACGAACGCGGTCACATCAGGGTATGCAACAAGCTGCCGCCGCGCCCGATCCACCAGACAGTCGATCACCGCCTGCTGGAAGCTTGCGGCGATATCCTCCACCGTATGCTGTCCCGATTGAGCCGCGCGCATGACTGCGCTTTTCAGCCCTGCAAAGGAGAAATGGGGCTCGCTTGTCCCCAGCAACGGGCGCGGCAAGGGTACGGCCTTGGGATTGCCGCGCGATGCCGCTTCCTCGACTGCCGGACCGCCGGGATAACCCAGCCCCAGCAATTTCGCGGTCTTGTCGAACGCTTCACCCGCTGCATCGTCGATGGTGGTCGCGAGACGCGCATAATTGCCCACACCCTTCACCAGCAGCAACTGGCAATGCCCACCGGAAACCAGCAGCAGCATGTAAGGAAATTGCAGCGTCGGATCAGACAAGCGCGGCGACAGCGCATGGCCCTCCAGATGATTGACCGCGACCAGCGGTTTTCCCGCCGCATGTGCCAGTGCCTTCCCCGTCACCAGTCCCACCATGACGCCACCGATCAGGCCCGGCCCCGCCGTCGCCGCAATCGCATCGACATCGGCGAGCTGCAGGCCTGCATCGGCAAAGGCGGCCTCGACCAGCGGAGTCAGCATCTCGACATGTGCGCGCGCGGCAATCTCCGGCACGACCCCGCCATAGGGGCGATGCGCCTCCTCCTGCGTCGCCAGCCGATGCGCCAAAATCCGCCCGTCATGCGTGACCAGCGCGGCCGCCGTTTCGTCGCAACTGGATTCAAGGCCAAGGATGATTGTCATGGGGCTTCCCTCTAGTGCCTGTGCTGGATAGAAGGAAGCGACATATGGTCGAACGCCCTTCCCCTCTTCGCTTAGGCACACGCGGATCGCCGCTGGCCGTTGTACAGGCCAATATGGTCGCTTCCGCGCTGTGCGCCACCCATGGATGGGAGCCGGAGGCAGTCGAGATCGTCACGGTGAAGACGAGCGGCGACCGGATTCAGGATCGCGCACTGGCCGATATCGGCGGCAAGGCGCTGTGGACCAAGGAACTGGACCGGGCGCTGATCGATGGCGACATCCATTTCGCAGTCCACTCGATGAAGGACGTGGAAACGGTCCGCCCCGCCGAAATCGTCATTGCAGCGATGCTGCCACGCGCCGATGTCCGGGACAAGTTGGTGGGCGCGGAGAGCCTTGCAGAATTGCGCGAGGGCGCGGTGCTGGGTACCAGCTCACCGCGCCGTGCCGCACAGGTGCGCCGGTTGCGGCCCGACATCACGACCACGCTGTTTCGCGGCAATGTCGCCACGCGGCTTGCCAAGGTTACGGCTGGCGAAGTCGACGCGACACTGCTAGCGGCAGCGGGGCTGGATCGTCTGGGCCAGCATGATATTGGCAACCCGATCCCGATCGACGTCATGATGCCCGCGCCCGCGCAAGGCGCGGTGGGTATCGAGACGCTGGCAGCCAATACAGAAGTGATTGCATTGCTCGCGGCGATTTCCGACGCCGATACGCTCGATTGCGTATTGGCGGAAAGGGCGTTGCTGCTGGCGCTAGGCGGCAATTGTCATTCGCCGATCGGTGCGCTCGCCCGGATCGAAGGCGACGCCATTTTCCTGACCGCCGAAATCCTGACGGGCAATGGCAGCGAGCGTGTCTCCGACACGGCACTGTTTCCCCGCGACGACCTGTCAGCGGCGTCCGATCTGGGCCGCGCGCTGCTGACCCAAGCCACGCCCGCGATCCGCGCTCTGTTCGATGGCGTGCCAGAGGCGTCGGCATAATCCTGTCTTGCCCCTTGCTGGTGCTGCGCCCGGACCCCGGTGCGGAAGGCACCGTCGCCAAAGCGCGCGAAGCGGGCTTCGACGCGCAATCCTATCCGCTGTTTCTGGTGGCCCCATTGCCCTGGACCGGACCGGAGCCGCATCTGGTCGACGCCGTGATGTTCACCAGCGCCAATGGCGCGCGGCTGGGCGGCGCGCAGCTTGCCCGCTACACGCATCTGCCGGCCTTTGCCGTGGGTGGCGCAACAGCGCAGGCGGCGCGTGACGCCGGTTTCGCATCCGTCGAAAGCGGTGACGACGGCGTGCAGAAGCTTGTCCCGGTCCTAGCGCGGCAGGGCCATAGGAACATACTCCACATCTCCGGTCGGGACATTCGCACATTCGATCCGCAAGGGCTGCGCATCGTATCGGCGTGCGTATATGCGGCGGTCGAGCGCGGCAATGCCGAGGATTTGCTTGCATTGCTGACGCCGGGCATGATTTTGCTGGTCCATTCGCCACGCGCGGGCGGGCGGCTGGCGGATCTCGTCCCCCTTGATCGCCGTTCGCATCTGCATATCGTGGCGATCAGCGCCGCCGCGCAGACAAACTGCGGCGAAGGCTGGGCCAGTGCGTCCGCCGCCCCCAGCCCGAACGATCATGCAATGCTGGCTCTCGCCGCCGGATTGTGCGAATGACCATCCTGCTCCTGACTGATTGGGTCGATAAGGAAACGGCATGAGCCAAGACAGCCAAAGCCCCCTGCCGCTCGGCACAGCGGATGTAACCCCCGAAACTATGGTGGGCGATACCGCTTCTGCAGCAGGCGCTGCAGGCCCTGCCCCCCGCGCCTTTCGTGAACGGCGGCGCAGCAATACACGCTGGCTGATCCTGTTGATCGCTATTGCCTTCATTGGCGGCATCGTTGCCGCGATGATTGCCTACCCCAGAGTCGTCGCATGGCGCACGGGCACTACCGCGCAATCTGCTCAGGTTGCGTCGGTGAATGGAACAAATCCGCGCGCCGCGAGCCCTGCCGTTCCCCTCGATGCCCAACGTCAGGATGTGCTCGCCACCCGCATGACCGAACTGGAGGATCGCCTCGCGCGCGTTTCCGTCGCGGCGCAAACTGCTTCGGGCAACGCGACCCGCGCAGAGGGCTTGCTGGTCGCCTTCGCAGCGCGCCGTGCACTCGATAGCGGCGCACCTTTGGGGTATATTGAGGGACAATTGCGGCTTCGCTTCGGTCAGGCACAGCCGCGGGCCGTCGCCACCATCATCAATGCCGCGCGCGAACCGGTAACGCTGACAGACTTGCAAGGCGGATTCGAGGATATCGCGCCATCGCTGCGCACAAGCCCCCCCGGCACAAGTTGGTGGACGTCGGTGGAGCGCGAAGTGCGGGGCATGGTCATCGTGCGCAAGGCATCGACTCCTTCACCCCTGCCCGAGCGCGTTATTCCACGCATTCAGCGCCTTCTGTCGGCGGGACGGGTCGCGCCCGCGATGGAGGAAGTCGCCCGTTTGCCCGGTAAGGCCAATGCCGAACGCTGGCTACAGATTGCCCGTCGCTATCGCGAGGCAAGGCGTGCGCTGGATCTGATCGAGACTGCCGCTATTCTGGAAAGTCCGCCGGTGCGCCTCGTTCCAGCAGAAAATATGGCGACACCGGGCGCCACATCGCCAACCGCTCGACCCACGATGAGCATGCCGCAAAACTAATTGCGTCATCGTCACGCAATCTTCACGTCATAAATCTTTCATAAATCTTCGACGTGTCTATATCGGTGGTATGTCCCGTGCCATCGCCCTTACCGATTCTCGCGCCATTGGCGTTGCTGCGCCCTCCAAGGCGTTGCTGGCGGGCGAAGTGCGCGCATTTGTCCATATGCGTTGGGCCGCAGCGTTCGGTCGAGCCGTCTCCCTTCCCGTACAGGGCGAAGGCCGCCCCGTTCTGGTGCTGCCCGGATTTATGGCTTCCGACAATACCACCGCGCGGTTGCGGCGGTCGTTGACCGCAGCTGGATTTGCAGCACATGGCTGGGGCCTTGGCCGTAATTTGGGCGTCAGTGCTGATATGCTCGAAGCGATCGACCGGCGCGTTGCCACGATTGCTGCCGACCGCCCCGTCACCATCATTGGCTGGAGTCTTGGCGGCTTGATCGCGCGCGAATATGCCAAGCGCGCGCCCGACCGCGTCAACCGCGTCATCACCATGGGCAGCCCCTTTTCGGGCGATCCCCGCGCGAACAACGCTTGGCGCATGTATGAACGTGTCGCCGGTCATCCGGTGGACCGCCCGCCCGTGCAGTGCATATTGTCGGAAAAGCCCAGCGTCACCACCATCGCCTGCTGGTCGGCTCGTGACGGCGTCGTTGCCCCTGCGTCAGCGCGCGGACAGGATGGCGAGCGCGACATGGCGCTGGAATTCGATTGCACGCACATGGCGTTCATTGCCGATCCCAAAGCGATCCGGACAGTGTCCCGACTTATCGTCGGCTGATTGACGGTCCCGACGGGGCGCTCACACCAGAAACGGCGCAGCCACCTCCGGCGGGATGCGCAATATCCTGCCACTGGCACGGTCCACGATCACCCAGGTCGATTTTGCGTTGACCTTTACCTTGCCGTCGGGTCCAGCGAACTCCACGAAGCGGTCGAAGCGCGCGCCGCGAGGACTGTCGCCGACCCATGTCGTCGCAGTCACCGTGTCGCCCATCTGTACATTGCCGCGATAGTCGATCTCGTGCCGGTTCACGACCCACGCATATGCGTCTACATGCGCAGGGTCCGCCTTCGCCTGCCAGTGCCGGGTGGCGACCTCCTGCAACCACTGCACCCAGACCGCGTTGTTCACATGCCCCATCTCGTCGATATGTTCAGGGAGCGCGGTCAGGGTAGTGACGAACGGCGTCGGCATAGCTTCAGTCCGTCATGCCCATTTGCCAGAGGATGAACGCGAACTCCTCCGCGGACTCATGCAGACTTTCGAAGCGTCCCGATTTGCCGCCATGCCCAGCGCCCATATTGACCTTGAGCAATAGGATATTGTCGTCCGTCTTGGTCGCGCGCAGCCGCGCCACCCACTTTGCCGGCTCCCAATAGGTCACGCGCGGATCGTTGAGACCGGCCGTAACCAGCAGCGGCGGATAAGCCTGTGCCTTCACATTGTTATAGGGACAGTAAGACAGGATCGTTTCGAACGCTGCCTTGTCCTCGATGGGGTTGCCCCATTCCGGCCATTCGCCCGGTGTCAGCGGCAGGCTTTCGTCCAGCATCGTGTTCAGCACATCGACGAAGGGCACATGCGCCACCACCGCGCCCCATAAATCGGGATCACTGTTGATGACCGCGCCCATCAGCTCTCCGCCCGCAGACCCGCCTGAAATGCTGATCCGACCCTTTGCGGTATAGTCGCGCTGGATCAGACCCTTGGCGACATCCACGAAATCATTGAAGGTGTTAGTTCGCTTTTCCAGCTTCCCGTCCAGATACCATTGCTGGCCCAGATCGTCGCCGCCGCGGATATGCGCGAGGGCAAAGGCAAAGCCCCTGTCAAGCAGCGACAGCCGCCCGGCGGAAAAGCCCGGCTCCATAGCTATGCCATAAGCACCATAGCCATACAGATGCAGTGGCCCCGTGCCGTCCTTCGCAAAATCCTTGGGGTAGACGATCGATACCGGAATGTCCGTGCCGTCACGCGCCGGGATCATCAGCCGCTCGGTCGTGTAGAGCGAGGCATCGTAACCGGACGGAATTTCCTGAATCTTCAGGACTTCCAGCCGGTCGTCCGCCATGTGATAATCATAGATCGTGTCTGGCGTGACCATCGATTCATAGCCAAGACGCAGCACCTTGACGTCATATTCGGGGTTGTCGTCCAGGCTGGCGGAGTAGCTGGCTTCAGGGAAAGCGATCCGCTTCGCGCTATGCGTATCGTAATCGCGAATTTCGATCTGATCGAGACCGTCGTCGCGGCCTTCCGTGACGTAGAAATTCTTGAAGAGCGTGAAATCGGTCAGGTAAAAGCGTTCCGATGCACCGATAACTTCGGTCCATTGGTCGGGCGTTGCCAGCGGTGCCTTGACCAGCCGGAAATTGGGATGCGTATCGTTCGTGCGGATGTAGAGCGTCCCCTCCCGCTCATCGACATCATATTCGCGCCCTGCCTGCCGCGCCGATACCAGCACCGGCTTGGCCAGCGGGTCGTTGGCGGGCACCAGCCAGGCTTCGCTCGTCACATGATCGCCCGTCGCCAGCACGATCCACTTTTCCGATGAGGTCAGCCCGATGCTGACACGAAAGCCTTCGTCATCCTCATGGAACAACTCGACATCGCTTTCGACAGGCGTTCCCAGCCAGTGGAGCCGCGCATTGTCCGTCCGCCAGTTTTCATTGGCGAGGCTGTAGAGCAACCCCTTGCTGTCGCTCGTCCATACCAGGGACGACAGCGTGCCGGGAATGACGTCGGGGAGCATCTCGTCTGTCGACAGATCCTTGATCCGCGCTTCGAACCGTTCCGATCCATCGGTGTCGATGGCGTAAGCCAGATAGCGTCCGCAATGGGAGACGGACATCGCACCCAGCCGGAAATACTCATGGTCCTGCGCCAGCGCAGGCTCATCGAGGATCAACTGGTCCGCGCCACCGCCCACAGGACGACGAAACCATTTGCGGTACTGCGCGCCCTTTTCGAATGCGCGCCAGTACACATAGTCGCCATCCTTTTGCGGAACCGAGCTATCGTCTTCCTTGATCCGTCCCTTCATCTCGGCAAACAGCGTGTCGGTCAGCGCCTTGTGCGGCGTCATCGCACCTTCAAAAAATGCTGTTTCCGCCTTCAGATATGACAGCACGTCCTCATCCGTGACCTTCGGATAACCCGGATCGCGTAGCCAAGACCACGGATCGTCGATGGTTATGCCATGAGTCGTAAAGCTGTACGGACGGGTAAGTGCCTTTGGAGGCGTCGTGTTTTCTGTCATGCGGGCCTTTTGTCCTGACAGCGGCGCTGGCGCAACTGCCTGTGCGTGGCTATGTTAGGGTGGTAACCCACGATACAAGTCGCACAACCGGGAAATTCTGCATGTCCACTTATGAAGCACGCCTGACGGCGTTGCGCGAACAACTGAAGAAGGATCGTCTGGACGGCTTCGTCGTGCCGCTGACCGATGAGCATATGAGCGAATATGTGGGTGCCTATGCGCAGCGCCTGTCCTGGTTGACGGGTTTTCAGGGATCGGCCGGTAGCGCCGTGGTCCTCCCCGAAGCCGCGGCGATCTTCATCGATGGCCGCTACACGCTGCAAGTGCGCGAGCAAGTCGATGGCAATCTGTGGCAGTATCAAAGCGTCCCGAAAACCAGCGTTGCTGCGTGGCTGGGCGAGCATGCCGCCGATGGTGGCCGCATAGGCTATGACCCTTGGCTGCATACCCGCGCATGGGTGAAGCAGGCGGCGGAAGCCTTGGCCGAAAAGGGCGCAACTCTGGTGCCAGTGGACACCAATCCCGTCGACACGATCTGGCCCGACCGTCCCGAGCCGAGCAAGGCGCATCTGGTCGCGCACGACGATATCTATGCAGGCAAGAGCGCGCGCGACAAGCGGCAGGACATGGCCGACTGGCTGGAAACGCGGAAGGCCGACGCGGTCGTGCTCTCCGCGCTCGACTCGATCGCCTGGGCCTTCAACATTCGTGGCGCTGACGTGGAGCGGACGCCGGTCGCGCTGGCCTATGCCATCGTTCATAGCGATTCGACCGCCGACCTCTATGTCGCACCCGAAAAGATCGGCGAGAGCGTGATCCAGCATCTGGGCAATGCCGTGCGCGTCCATGGCCGCGCCGACTTCGCCGATGCATTGGCGGACCTGTCGGGCAAGACTGTCGTTGCCGACCCTGAACGCGCTGTCGCAGCGATTTTCGACGCGCTGGACAAGGGTGGCGCAAAGATACTGGCGCTTCGCGATCCTGCAGTGCTGGCGAAGGCAATCAAGAACGACGCTGAAATCACCGGCCACCGTGCGGCGCAGGCGCGCGATGGCGCTGCGCTGAGCCGCTATCTGCACTGGCTGTCTGTCGAAGCGCCCAAAGGTGCACTTACCGAACTGACTGCAGCGGCAAGGCTTCAAGAGTTTCGCGAGGAAACTGGCAAGCTCAAGGATTTGTCTTTCGACACCATTTCCGCCTTCGGTCCCAATGGTGCAAGCCCCCACTACAAAGTCGACGAGACATCCAGCCTGCCGATCCAGCCGGGCTCCTTATATCTGGTCGACTCGGGCGGTCAGTATCTTGACGGTACCACGGACGTAACGCGCACGATTGCGGTGGGTACGCCCACCGATGAAATGCGAACCCGCTTCACCCTCGTTCTTAAAGGGCATATTGCTCTGGCCCGCGCGGTCTTCCCGACCGGTACAAGTGGCGGACAACTCGATGCCCTCGCGCGGCAGCATCTTTGGGCCCACGGCTTCGATTACGCGCACGGCACCGGCCATGGCGTTGGTAGCTTCCTATCGGTGCATGAGGGGCCGCAACGGATTGCGACATTCGGCGGTGCAGACGAGCCATTGCGCTCGGGCATGATCCTGTCGAATGAGCCGGGTTACTATAAGGCAGGCGAATATGGCATTCGCATCGAAAATCTGGTGCTGGTGGAACCACGTGACGTCCCCAATGCCGAACATGCGATGCTGGGTTTCGAAACACTAACGTTCGCACCGATCGACAAGGCGCTCATCGATGCGCAGTTGCTGTCGCCGGAGGAGCGCGACTGGCTGAACAGCTATCACGCCCGCGTTCTGGAAATCGTCGGCCCGCAAGTAGAAGGCGATATCACAGCTTGGCTCGATGCTGCCTGCGCGCCGTTATAGGCCGTCTTTCGGCTCGTCTTTGGGGGCAGGCATTGTACCGTTTTCACGCGCCTGCCCTTTGCGCTTTCTCAGGTTTTCGCGGAGCGCCTGCGCAAGCCGACGCTTGCGGTCTTCATCATTACTCATGCGTGCTTTAATAATGGGGTTTGGCCTGTCCCGGCAAGTCGTTATGCTGGGGCCGTTCGCCAATCCAGCGCTTGACAATAGGGTCCAGCAAAGGCCATAGGCCCGCTTCCCGCGCAGTACGCAGAGCCGTTCTGTGCGCCAGAAAATGGTTTGCTGCCGTAGCTCAGTGGTAGAGCGCATCCTTGGTAAGGCTGAGGTCGGGAGTTCAATCCTCCCCGGCAGCACCATTTTCCCCTTGTTCAAATAGTATAGCTCAACGCCACCAAGTCCAAGCGGCACCGCTATTCTGACGACGCCGCGCTCGGACGCAGATACGCAAACATATGTGCCACATAGTCGGCCTTGCCGAGATCGATCCCTTGCGCACGCAGGATCGCGTAAGCCGTCATCACATGAAAATAGAACTGTGGCAGCGCCCAGTCGCGCACATATTGCTCAGCCGTGAGATCGAACGTCATGCCTTGGGGCAATGTATGTGCAATCGTTGCCATCGGTGCCAAATCGGGTGCGTCTGCCGCTGCGGACTCTACTATGCGGATGGTTTCGGCGATCCTTGCGCGAGCATCGTCCATGGAACCCGGTCGTTCGTCGGCGTTGCGACCCGCATCGAGCAGCACGTCGATTGACGCGGGAAAGGCCTCCTGCCGCAGTCTAAAGATACCCTCCTGCGCCTGAACGCATGCGAAGCAAATTTGAGTCGACAGTGGAAACATGTCTGCTGCGAGGCGTGCGGTCAGGAGTGGCTTCATCTCATTTTCCGGTATCGCTGTTTCGGCTTTTTCAAGCCACGCCGAAAGCGCCCGCAGCATTTGTACGTACGTGGGGACGAGAATATCTTGGAGTTTCATACTGGCGCTTCCTTGGCAATCGGACATAGGTTCGCCTTCTGATCCTTGGCGCAAAGAATGCAAAAACAAAACTGCAGCTGAAACATCCCGGCCCTTTAGTCATTGGTGTATCACTGGTTTTTGGGTCGCGTGGCGCTGAAAATGGCACAAGCGTCGATCCCAATAAATTATCCTCCCGTATATTGCGATTCATTCCCAATAGCGTTATTCGCCCGTTTATTGAGATTAAATCGCAACAGGGGAACAATTATGTCTGTCACTCGCTCGATCGCTCTTTGCGGCGCGGCAATGATTGGCCTTTTCGCTACCGCAGCCCGCGCCGAAGAGCGGGTGCCCGAGGTCGCGGCCGAAACTGCGCCCGGCGGGGAAGAAGACCAGATCGTCGTTACAGCAGCCAATGCCGGAACTAAGACGGAAACCCCGCTCATCGAACTGCCCCAGCCGATCAAGGTCATCCCTGCCGAGCAATATCTGTCGCAGGGCGCAATCAGCATCAGCGATACCGTCAAATATGCTGCAGGCGTTCTTGCTGACCCCTATGGCCGCGACACACGTGTGGATGGGTTCAATGTGCGCGGCCTCAATGCCCTCCAGTTTCGAGACGGAATGCGCGACATCTTCTCTTATTATGCGAGCATAACGTCCGACCCGTATAATTTCGACCGCGTGGAGATCGTCCGCGGTCCGGCCTCGGTGCTGTTCGGTCAGGGATCGATCGGCGGTCTCATCAACCTGGTATCAAAGACGCCCGATTTCCAAACACGCGGCGAAGTCAGTCTCGTCTACGGCAGCTTCGATCGGAAGGAAGCCTTGGCCGACCTTAATCTGGCGCTGGCGGACAATCTGGCGATCCGTGCTGTCGGTCGCGTGCGGGATGCCGACACCTATGTCGACCATGTCCCCGACGACCGCGTGATGTTCGCTCCCTCGATCCGTTGGCAGCCGACGCCCGATACCGACATCGTGCTCACCGGACTCTATCAGAAGGATGAAACCGGCTCGACCTCACAATTCTTGCCGATCATCGGCACCTTCCGTCCCAACCCCGCCAATCCCTCGGGCCGACTGGACCGATATACCTTTGTCGGCAAACCAGGGTGGGATCGTTACAATGGTCGCTCGCTTCAGGGCGGCGGTTCGGTAACCCACGACTTTTCCGACAGCATCCGGCTCAGCCTGAAGGCGCGCTATATCGACAGCGATCTGGAATATTTCACTCATTATGCTGACAGTTACACCAATCCTACCGACCCCTTCCTGGTCTATGCGGGGGCGGGCACTTATGGCCGGACCATTGGCCTGACCGCGGATGCCAGCGATGCCAGAATGAACGTCTTTTCGACCGACAATAACCTGCGCCTATCCTTCAACACCGGTGCGAATATTGAGCACAAGTTGTTGGTGGGCGTCGATTATAGCTGGAACAAGGTAGGCAAGCGCTACGCCGGCGGGTCCGAGACAGTCGATCTGTACGACATCAATGGCGATGCTTTGCGGACCTATGATCCCGGTGGTCCCTTTACCTACGCGTCGCAGAAACAGTTGGGCGTCTACGTACAGGACCAGATCCGGTTCTACGAGCGCGTCTCCGTCGTGCTGGGCGCGCGCCGCGACCATGTCACCGGTTCATCGGGTCAGAAGGATAATGCCACCACCTTCCGCGCGGGGATAATCGGAGAAGTCGGAGCCGGATTGTCACCCTTCTTCAGCTATACGGAAAGCTTCCTCCCCGTTGCCGGTACTATTACCAACGCCGATGGAAGCTTCGGCAATCCCTACAAACCCCAGACAGGTACGCAGTTTGAGGCAGGGGTGAAGTGGCAGCCGGAACGCAACACACTCGTCACGGTCACCGCGTTCCACATCAAGGAACGGAACCGTGTGCTGTATCTGGCCAGCGGTGCGACGACGCAATCCGGCGAGTTAACGACCAAGGGTGTCGAGGTCGAAGCGAGCCACACCTTGCCGGGCAATTTCGAGCTGCTGGTCAACTACGGCTATAACAAGCTGCGTTCGGAAGTGAACACCGGTCTGGACTATATGCCGCGCCAGACGGCATCGATCTGGACCACCAAGACATTCGGGCTCGCGGATGGCGCGCAACTGCGTCTGGGTGCGGGAGCGGTACACAGCGGCAAAAGCAAATCGACCGGGCCGATAGACCCTTATGGTCTCAATTCGGCCATTCCCACAGGGACGCTTTACACAATTGTTACCCCGTCGCGTACCACCGTGGATGCATTGGCTGAAATTACATGGAGCAACTGGCGATTCGCGCTGAATGCCACCAACCTCCTCAACAACAGATATTACGCATCCTGCCTTGCCCGCGGCGATTGTTTCGCGGGCGCACCGCGCAATGTCATGGGTACTGTCGGCTATCGCTTCTGATCCGATGAAACCGGTATCTGGCTTCGCCGGATGCCGGTTTTCTACCTATCTCGCCCAAGGAAAAGCTAAATACGCTCGCCCGACAGACGCTGGCACAGCATGTCGAGCTGATCCAGAGTGGAGTAGCGCAAGGTAAGTGTGCCATTACCGCCAGTATTATGGGCAATCTCGACCTTCAGGCCGAGAATGTCGCCCAGATGCTGCTGCAAAGCCGTCAGGTCGGCATCCATGCCAGCGGGGTCATACTGCGTTTTGTAGGATGAACGTGCGTCGGTATGCCCCGTCTTCGCCTTTCGAACGAGCTTCTCGGTATCGCGGACCGAAAGCCCCTTTTGTTCGATCGTACGGGCCAGTGTCTCGCAATCCGCCATTCCGATCAAAGCGCGCGCATGGCCCATCGTCAGGCGCTGTTCCATCACCGACGTTTGCACACTGCGCGGTAACTCCAGCAAGCGCATCAAATTGGCAACATGGCTACGCGATTTTCCGACAAGACGGCCGAGGGCTTCCTGGCTGTGGCCGAATTGTGCGATCAGCTTGCGATAGGCTTCGGCTTCTTCGATAGGGTTCAGGTCTTCACGCTGGATATTCTCGATCAGCGCAATTTCGAGTGTCTCGGCCTCATCAAAGTCGCGAACGATTGCCGGAATGCGGTGGAGTTGCGCTCGCTGTGCGGCCCGCCAGCGACGTTCCCCCGCTACGATCTGATAACCCGATCCCCGCGGACGCACGATAATCGGCTGTATGACACCCCGCTTGGCGATGCTGTCAGCCAATTCCTGTAACGCACCATCGTCGAAATGACGACGCGGCTGTTCTGGATGCGGCTGAATCAGCGCAATTTCAATGCTTTGTACAGACGATCCCTCACGTGGAGCCGAGGTAGTCGATTCTTCCTGCGCAGTGTCACCTAGCAAGGCGGAAAGCCCGCGTCCCAAGCCATGGGGCCGTTTCACAGTCTTAACGGGTACCTTTTGTGCGGTTTCCTCACTCACGCTGCAATCTCTTCCCTCTGCGGCAACCGACCGATCAATTCGCGTGCCAATTGCATATAGGCTTCCGACCCGGCGCAACGATAATCGTAGATCAGCGCTGGCATGCCGTGGCTAGGGGCTTCTGAAAGGCGGACATTCCGAGGAATGACCGTGTCGAACACCACATCGCCCAAGCATGCCCGGACATCATCTGCCACCTGGTCGGTCAGCCGATTGCGGCGATCGTACATGGTGAGCGCCACGCCCATGATCGAAAGCCCCGGATTGAACCGGCCTCGAATGCGATCGACGGTCTGCAGTAAGTGCGACAATCCTTCCAGAGCGAAAAATTCGCACTGAAGCGGCACCAGCAATGCATGAGCTGCCACCATAGCGTTGATTGTCAGCAGCCCCAAGGACGGCGGGCAATCGATCAGGCAGATATCCCACCGCCCCTGCTCGCCTTCACGAAGAGCCTTATCGAGCCGATGCGTCCGCTGTTCATAGTCGATCAATTCGATTTCAGCGCCTGATAGATCCTGTGTTGCCGGCATGATCTCAAGTTTCGGAACGCGCGTAGGAATAACTGCATCTTCCGCCGAACAATCCCCGATGAGCACGTCGTAGCTGGATCGTTTCCGCTCGGCTTGGGTAATACCCAGACCTGTCGATGCATTACCTTGCGGGTCCAGATCGATAAGGAGGGTGCGATGTCCCGTCGCTGCCAAAGCCGTTGCGACATTGATAGCCGTGGTAGTTTTACCCACCCCACCTTTTTGATTGGCGATCGCAATGCGCATCATCGACGGCCCTTTTTTCGTACCGACCGTGCGACCACAACGGCGCTGTCGGGATCGGTGACGCTGTGTTCCACGTGAAACGTACCATGCCATGACGGCGCAGCGTCTTCGATATCACTCTGCCAGCTTTTACCTTTCGGTAACAGCCAAAAGCTCTTGGCATCCGACAAATGATAAGCCGAGGCGAACAATTTAGGTAAAGGCGCAAATGCGCGGGCGCTGATAACGGCAGCCGGTGTGCTGACAGTCAGCACTTCAGCTCTACCTCCAAACACCGAAGCATTGTCTATCCCAAGACGGTCAATGACCGATTCCAGAAAATCGATCCGCTTGCGGCGCGACTCCACGAGGATGACGTCCCACCGCGACAGCAATGCGATCACAATGCCCGGCAATCCCGCCCCAGACCCCAGATCTATCCAAGGGCGTTGGCGTTCATTAGGTGTCGGGCCCAGAGGTAGCAGCTGCGCGGAGTCGACGATGTGCCGCGCCCACACATGGTCTCTCGTCGACTCAGCAATCAGATTCTGCCGAGACATCTCGTCCAGCAAAATAGCCACATACTCATTCAGCTTAATCCAGGTTTCATGTGAAACATCCAGATGAGTCAGCCAAGCGCGTGCTTCGTCTTCGGTCATGCCGCACGGCGCCTTACGTGAACCAGTATAGCGGCAAGAGCCGCGGGCGTTATTCCGCGTATCCGCCCCGCAGCGGCCAACGTCTCCGGTCGCGCGGCTTCGAGGCGCTCCTGCATTTCGCGGGACAACCCGCCGATCGCTCCGAAATCAAGGTGCGACGGTATCATGATAGATTCATTGGCACGCAGGTCGCGGACTTCTGCGGTTTGGCGCTCCAGATAGGGGGCATAATGGGCATCCTCCATAACCTCCCCCCGCAGGAGCGGATCACACTCGCTCAGGTCCGGCAACAACCTATCCAGCACCGATGTAGGAACTTCGGGAAACCGCGCCCACTCAAACAGGGTACGGCGAACCCCATCCTGACGCACTGGCGCACCGGCAGCGAGCATCGCGGATGCGGTAACCGGACGCTGCAGTGCGGACAATATCTCGACGCGATCTTTGCTCCGCTTTGCAAACCAATGCTGGCGGGCCATGCCAATCAGCCCATGCGCCTCGCCGACCCCCGTCAACCGCGTAACGGCATTGTCGGCACGCAACTGCAACCTGTACTCCGCGCGCGCAGTCAACATGCGATAAGGTTCGGTCACGCCCTGCAACACAAGGTCGTCAACCATGACGCCAATGTAACTGCTGGCCCGATCCAAAATCAGTGGAGCTTCATTCAGCGCGAGCGCTGCGGCATTGGCACCCGCTATCAACCCTTGGGCTGCAGCCTCTTCATATCCGGTCGTACCGTTTATTTGGCCCGCGCAGAACAAGCCAGGTAATGCACGGACGGCCAATCGGGAATCCAATGCCCGTGGATCGATATAGTCATACTCCACCGCATAGCCCGGCACGACAATCTTCGCTCGCCCCAACCCCTCCATCGACTGCACCATCGCAATCTGGATGTCCGTCGGCAGGGATGTGCTGATCCCATTGGGATAGACCAAAGCATCGTCCAACCCTTCCGGCTCCAAAAATACCTGATGTCCATCGCGGTCGCCAAAACGGAAAATCTTGTCTTCGATCGACGGGCAATAGCGTGGCCCCTGCCCGGCTATCGCACCACTGAATAACGGAGAGCGATCAAGCCCGCTGCGAATGATATCATGCGTTCGCGAATTGGTGCGCGTGATCCCACAGAATGTCTGCGGCAAGGGTCTGCCCGTCGACATGGGTGACATAGTCCATGGCTCCGGATCGGAAGACTGTTCTTCCAATGCGGCCCAATCGATCGTACGACCATCGATCCGTGGCGGCGTCCCCGTTTTCAATCGCGCAATCGGCAACCCCATATCGCGCAATTGGCGCCCCATTTCGGTCGCGGCACGTTCGCCTGTGCGGCCGCCTATGCTGCGCTCCTCACCCCGAAACATCGTCCCGCCAAGGAAGGTGCCGGTTGCAAGAACGATTGCGCGTGTCGAGATAATGCTGTCATCGGCCAGCCGCAGCCCCGCCACTTCACCGTGCATAATATCAATAGCGGTGGCTTCGCCCTCAACGATAGCCAGCGTGCTATGCGAAGCCAATGCCGTCTGGATGGCGCTCCGGTATCGCTTGCGATCGGCTTGGATACGTGGCCCCTGAACTGCCGCACCCTTGCTGGCGTTCAACATGCGATAGTGAATTGCGGCGGCGTCAGCAGCTCGGGCAATCAGGCCATCCAATGCATCGACTTCACGGACTAGATGGCCCTTGCCCAATCCGCCAATGGCTGGATTGCAGGACATGGCACCGACCGTGGCTTTATCGAATGTCACCAACGCAACGCGCGCACCCTTTCGGGACGCGGCGGCCGCAGCCTCGCAACCGGCATGGCCACCGCCTACCACGATCACATCATATTCGATTTCGCGCATTCATCGCCCATAGAACGTAATGCGCTTCCGGTCAAAATTACCGGCGATGTTTCACGTGAAACGCCGCTTCACTTTCCGATGCAGAAGTTTCCAAAGAGGGCATCGAGCATATCCTCCGTTCCTGATCGTCCGGTTAGCGCGTCGATGGACTGCCGTGCGCGGCGCAAACACTCGGCAATAATGAGCATGTCATGCACATTATGCGCCTGATCCAATTCGACAGCCAATAGGTCGAGAGCTTTTCGCTGGCGGGCATGCAGCGCATATTCACCCTCTCGCGGCAACAGCCGCGCGGCTCGACCGACGATCATTTCGACAAGAGCGCTTAGCCCCTCGCCACCCTTCGCAGATACCGCGATGTCGGCCCCTTCAGGCATATTCCAATCCGGTCGATCCGATTGCGCCGCGATCTTTATCGCGTTGAAGGTGGGAGCATCTTCGGTCCTCCCAAGCCATAAAAGAATGTCCGCAGCTTCAATCGCGTCTTGCGCACGAGACATGCCGATTACCTCAATCGCGTCATCCGCCTCATCCCGCAATCCGGCCGTATCGGTCAGCAGAAACGCAACGCCGTTAAGCGCCACAGGTACATCTATACGGTCGCGGGTGGTCCCGGCTATATCGGAAACGATGGCCGCATCTCGCCCCACCAAAGCATTCAGCAGCGTCGATTTACCTGCATTGGGCGGGCCGGCGATCACCACGCGAATGCCGTCGCGCAGTCGTTCGGCCGTCGGACGTTGACGTTCTACCATAACGGCCTCGACTAGCGCTTCGATTCCTTGAGCAATGTCCTTCTCTATTCCCTCCCCCGGTACATCGTCCTCGTCAGAAAAATCGAGCGCGGCTTCCGCCATCGCGGATAGGCGAAGTAGTTCGCTCTGCCACGACGTGACCAGTCGAGAAAAATGCCCCTGAGCCATCGCCATGGCGGCACGGCGCTGCCCCTCAGTCTCGGCTAAGAGAAGATCGGCCAGCCCCTCGGCTTCGTTCAAATCGATCCGTCCGTTTTCAAATGCTCGCCTTGTGAACTCTCCAGGTTCGGCCATCCGGCATTCCGGCTGTCGGCTTAGCACGCGCAAAAGGGCTGCCGTCACGCCGCGCCCGCCATGGCAGTGTATTTCGCCCAAATCTTCACCCGTCGCAGTCGCCGGACCGGGGAACCACAGGAGCAACGCGGAATCGAGTGGATCGCCATCCTCAGGATCGCACAAAGTGGCCAATGTTGCATGGCGCGGTTTGGGCAAGCGCCCTGCCAGACGCTCAAGCACCGCCCCCGCTTGCGGTCCGCTGATACGGATCACTCCAATAGCTGCGGGCGGCTGTCCACTGGACAGTGCGAAAATCGTATCGGCCATCACGCCAGGGGCTATCCCTTTTTCGTCGTACCCATGCCGCTACTCGACAGCCCCAGATCCATCATCTGTTTGAAAAGACGCATTCCGGCATCGCCCATCGGCGAAAAACTTCGAAACAGGTTTTCCATCTGATCGAGGCTGACGGTGCCGTCCATCGTTTCAAGCATCGTTTGCACATATTTCTCGTGAATGGACGACACATCGGGCAAACCCATGAAGGCCCGCGCTTCTTCCGGCGTACATTCGACATTGACGGTAACATTCATGACCCGGCCCTTTGCGCAGTCCGTCACCTATACATATGGCGACCGGTCCCATTCATGCCGCAACCTGTCGGGAAATGCCAGTTCCCCATAATCTCAGCTATCGCCTGTCCTTGAACTGCCCTGAGGATACGCCATTATGAGACCAGCGCATAACGATGTGGAGACGACCAATGGCTGACGGCATGACCCCTATTACGACGCTTGAAGGCGACGGCACATTCGACGCCTATGTCGCGCGCCCCGAAGGAACGCCGAAAGCGGCAATCGTCGTCATTCAGGAAATCTTCGGCGTGAATGCGGGTATTCGCGCGAAATGCGATACGTGGGCCAAGGACGGATATCTTGCCTTCGCTCCCGATCTTTTCTGGCGCCTGCAACCGCATATCGAGCTTGATCCCGACGTTGAACCGGAATTTCAGCAAGCTCTTGGACTTATGGGGAAATTCAATCAGGATCAGGGCATTCGCGATATCGAGGCCACGATAAAGGCAGCACGCGCAGCACTGGGCGGCGACGGCAAAGTAGGCTGTGTCGGCTATTGTCTGGGCGGTCGTCTCGCCTTCATGGCAGCATGCCGGACCGATGGCGATGCATTCGTAGGATATTATGGTGTCGGAATAGACAATCTGCTTGGCGAACAACATGCGATTGGCAAGCCGGTGCTGCTGCATATCCCTACTGACGACCATTTTGTCGATGCCACGGCGCAGGCCGCTATGCATACTGGCCTTGCCGACAACCGCCATGTCACGCTGTACGATTATGCGGGCCAAGACCACGGTTTTGCGACGGAAATGGGTAATCGTCGGGATGATGCCGCAGCGCAGCTTGCCGATGGCCGAACAGCCGAATTCTTCGCGAACCATTTATAAGCATGGACCCTTGGCGCCTGATCGTTCGCGCTCCGGGTGGGCCGAACGCAATCGAAAGAGAAAGCTTCGACCCAGGTGCTCCGGGACCGGATGAAGTATTGCTTGCCCATGAAGCCATAGGCCTGAACTTCATCGATATCTATGTGCGGACAGGCTTATACCCTGCAGTATTACCCACAGGGTTGGGCGGGGAAGCGGCGGGAACCGTCATTGCTATTGGCGATGCTGTAAATACTGTCAGGGTGGGCGACCGTGTGACCTATGCATCCGCCGCACCCGGAAGCTATGCCACGCATCGCATCCTGCCTGCCAGTCGCTTACTGACGTTGCCCGACGATATTCCTTGCGACGTGGCCGCAGCGATAACGCTCAAGGGCCTGACAGGCGCTTTGCTGGTGTCGTGGCTGGCGGACATGGGCGTCACAGTTATTGCGCATAGCGGATCGCCCGAAAAGGCGGCACGCGCGCTATCGGCTGGAGCGGCCCATAGCCTGATCGGTGATTTCGATACGCTCGCGGCGCGCGTGCGCGATCTGACTGCCGGCAAGGGAGTGGATGCCGTATTCGACGGCGTGGGTGCGGCCAGTTGGAGTGCGTCGCTCGCTGCGTTGCGCCCACGAGGCCTGATGGTGAGCTTCGGCAATGCATCCGGCCCGGTGCCCCCGTTCAGCGTGCTGGAGCTGAGCAAAGGCGGATCGCTGTTCGTGACCCGCCCTACCCTGTTCGATTATATTCGTGAGGATGCCGACTATCGCCGTCTGGGTCAGCGCCTGTTCGACCAGCTTTCCCGAGGCGTAATAACGTCGGACATTCAACAGCGCTTTGCCCTTGCCGATGCCGCCGACGCCCACCGCGCGCTGGAATCCAGACAAACAGTAGGATCGACGGTGCTTATTCCCTAAAGCTCAGGAAAACAGCGTCATTATTCCGACATTGGTATCGGTAAAGCCTTCGTAGATCATCTTGACCGCAACGTAGATGATGACCGCAAGGCCGACATAGGCGATCCACCGGAAACGCTCGATATATTTGGCGATGATATTAGCTGCAACGCCCATCAGCGCGACCGACAGGATCAAGCCGATGATCAGAATGCCCGGATGATCGCGCGCCGCACCGGCCACAGCGAGCACATTGTCGAGGCTCATGCTGACATCGGCCACTGCAACCGCCCAAGCGGCCGCAGCGAAGCTCTTGGCAGGTTTTACGCCGCTATGCTCATCGCCTTCAATTTCCTCGGATCCCGCGCTCTGTCCTGCAGGATGCAGTTCGCGGTACATTTTCCACGATACCCACAACAGCAGCAAACCACCGGCAAGGATAAGCCCAACGATCTGCATCAATTGGCTGACCACGAGCGCAAAACCGATCCGCAGTACCAACGCCGCGATGATCCCGATCAGGATGACCTTCTTGCGCTGCGCTGTGGGTAATCCGGCGGCCAACGCACCAACTACGATGGCGTTATCGCCGGCCAGCATGATGTCGATCATCAACACCTGACCGAATGCCGCCAGCTGGCTTGGCGACGTGATATTTGAGAAATCGTGGACGATATGCCCCCAGATGTCCGCGGGCGAACCGAGCGACGTCGCAGCGGCGCTGGCCATCATCAGCAAATCGATCAAAGCGAATCTCCGACATCATTCATGGGAAGCGCAGCTTGGCTTCCTGCGGCAAACGATATGCTTATGGAAGTGTTCCCGCCACTACGGGCCAGGACACTTCCATGTCAGCATTCTACTGATTCATTGAATCGAAGAAATCCTCGTTGGTCTTGGAATCCTTCATCTTGTCGAGCAGGAATTCCATCGCGTCGATCGTGCCCATCTGCATGAGGATGCGGCGTAGCACCCACATCTTGCTGAGCTTCGCCTTGTCGACCAGCAATTCTTCCTTGCGGGTGCCCGATTTACCCACATCCAGCGCCGGGAAGATGCGCTTGTCGGCAACCTTGCGATCCAGCACGATTTCCGAGTTACCCGTGCCCTTGAACTCTTCGAAAATGACTTCGTCCATGCGGCTGCCGGTATCGATCAGCGCGGTGGCGATAATCGAAAGCGAGCCACCTTCCTCAATATTACGCGCAGCACCGAAGAAGCGCTTGGGGCGTTGCAGCGCGTTGGCGTCCACACCGCCGGTCAGCACCTTGCCCGATGATGGGACAACCGTGTTGTAGGCACGGCCAAGGCGCGTGATCGAGTCGAGCAGAATGACGACATCCTTTTTATGCTCCACTAGGCGCTTGGCCTTTTCGATAACCATTTCAGCAACTTGTACGTGACGCTGTGCGGGTTCGTCGAACGTCGAGGAGATGACTTCGCCCTTCACGCTGCGCTGCATGTCGGTAACTTCTTCGGGGCGTTCGTCGATCAGCAGAACGATCAGGAACACTTCGGGATGGTTGTCGGTAATCGCCTTGGCGATGTTCTGCAGCAACACGGTTTTACCCACGCGCGGTGGCGCGACGATAAGCGCGCGCTGGCCCTTGCCCTGCGGCGAGATGATGTCGATGACACGGGCCGACTTGTCCTTAACGGTAGGGTCGAGCGTATCGAGATTCAGTTTCTCGTCGGGATAGAGCGGCGTCAGATTGTCGAAATTAACGCGATGACGGACGGCATCGGGGTCGTCGAAATTGACCGAGCTGATCTTGGTCAGGGCAAAATAGCGCTCGCCATCCTTGGGTGCGCGAATTTCGCCTTCAACGGTATCGCCGGTGCGCAGACCATGTTTGCGCACCTGGTTGGGGGACACATAGATATCGTCCGGACCGGCCAGATAATTGGCTTGCGGGCTACGCAGGAAGCCAAAGCCATCGGGCAGCACTTCGATCGTGCCTTCGCCCATGATCTGTTCGCCATTTTCGGCTTCCGCCTTCAAAATGGCAAACATCAGATCCTGTTTGCGCAGCGTCGAGGCGCCTTCGACACCCAGTTCCTCGGCCATAGAGACGAGTTCGGCGGGCGTATTCTTCTTGAGGTCTTTAAGGTGCATCGGGCTGATTCCGGCGAGTATGACGATAGGGAAAGCGCCTGCTCGGACAGATAACGGAAAAGAAATTCTCGCGCCCGAGCGGCAAAGGAGACTTGGCTGCGTTAGGCGGCAGCACGGATCAAGTCAAGGCGATGTGCGATAGATGGCGCGATTGTCAGAACGGCTTCACGATCACCAAGATGACGACGACGGCCACGGCTATCCCCGGCACTTCATTCAGCAAACGCAGCTTTTTGTCGCTCAATGTCCGCTGCCCACGCGCCAGTTTCTTGGCATAGCCGCCCAGCCAGCCATGATAGCCCGACAAGGCGACCACCAGCAGCAGCTTCGCATGGAACCAGCCCATCGTCCACGCGCCGATGTCGTAAGCCAGCAGCAACCCCAACACCCAGACGATGATCAGCGAAGGATTGAGGATGATTTTCAGCAATTTGGCTTCGCGGTCGATCCACTTGCGATCTTCCTCGGATCCGACTGGCACTTCCTGATGATAGACGAAAAAGCGCGGCAACATGAATAGTCCCGCCATCAGGAAGATGACGAAAATCAGATGTGCAGCCTTCACCCACAGATAGGCCGCTCCCAATATTGTCATGCGCGCTCACTCATCTTCACGATCCCCGTACCAATGTAATCAGCGCCTCGACATGGTCAATCGGCGTGTCCTGCAAAATCCCGTGGCCCAGGTTGAAGATATGCGGCCGGTCCGGGAAAGCGGCACGGATGTTATCCACTGCTTCCTTGACGCCCGCCCCGCCCGATACCAGCGCCAGCGGGTCAAGATTGCCTTGCACCGGCAAGCCCTTAGGCAACACGGCGTTGGCCCAGTGCGGATCGACGGTTTCGTCCAGCCCCAGCGCATCGACGCCCGTACCTTTTGCATAATCGGCAAGTTTGGCGCCAGCGCCTTTGGGAAATCCAATAATCGGGGTGCCCGGTCGTCTGGCTTTGATGGCCGCAACGATCTTGGCATTGGGAGCTATCACCCAACGGTCGAATTCTAGCGGGGCAAGACTGCCCGCCCAGCTATCGAACAACTGGATCGCTTCAACGCCTGCGTCGATCTGCCCACAGAGATATTCGACCGTCGCTTCGACGATCGCATTGATCAGCGCACCGAACCGCTCAGGATCGGCATAGGCCATGCGTCTGGCCGCACCCTGATCCTTGCTGCCCTGCCCCGCCACCATATAGGTCGCGATGGTCCAGGGGCTGCCGGCAAAGCCCAGCATGGTCACTTCGGGCGCGAGTTGCGCTTTCACCTGCCGCACGGTCTCGTAGATAGCCTCAAACCGGCTGAAATCGGGCACCAGCTTGGAAAGCTCAATCGTGTCGAGCGTCGGGGCCAGACGCGGCCCCTCGCCTGCCTCGAACCACAGCTTTTGCCCCATCGCATAGGGAACGATCAAAATGTCGGAAAACAGGATCGCGCCATCGAAGGCAAAACGCCGCAACGGCTGGATCGTAACTTCAGCAGCGGCGGCGCTGTCGTATACCAGTTCGAGGAACCCGCCCTTTTCTGCACGCAAAGCACGATATTCCGGCAGATAGCGCCCTGCTTGCCGCATAAGCCACATTGGTGGCGGATCGAGCCGCTCGCCAGCGACTACGCGCAACAAAGGTTTCGTCGCCGCATTGGCGAGAGGCACATCGCTATCAGGTCCGCTCATATACTCTATTCTAATAAGTTAATAAGGAATGAAGATGATGATAGTCAGTTGGCAACGGGGGTAATCCACTGCTCCACCATTTGCCAACAGTTTGACTCTGCAAAGTTCAAGATTCCGGACAGAGTCGTTCCACTTACCCCCGTTATCCACAGGCTGTGGATGAAAATATCGGCCTGTTGGGGGGCTGTGGATTGTTTTGCGGGCAGTGCGGAGCAAATCGGGCGACTTTTCCATCCACGGTTTCGTCCCTTGCTTTATCCACAGTTCCCCAACAGAGTCGCACCATGACGCGGCTGCATCTTCACCTTCTGTCGGACTCCACGGGCGAAACGCTGGAGAACATCGCCAAGGCGGGGATCGCGCAGTTCGAAAATGTTGAGGCGATCCGCCATTTCTGGCCGATGGTCCGATCCGAATTGCATCTCGACCGGATCATGGAGGAAATTTCCCACAATCCGGGGCTGGTGCTCTTTACGCTGGCGAACAGCGACTTGCGGCGTAAGCTCGAGAACCGGTGTCGCGCGCTTGGCCTTCCGCACGTAGCCGCGCTCGATACGGTAACCGACGCGATGTCCAACATTCTGGGACAGGAAACGCGCAATCGGCCTGGCCGCAAACATATTCTCGACGAAGCCTATTTCGCGCGGATCGAAGCGATCCAGTTTACCATCGCGCATGACGATGGAGTGGGGCATGAAAATTGGGAAGAAGCCGATATTCTGCTGGCCGGCGTGTCACGCGCATCGAAAACCCCGACGTCGATCTATCTGGCCAATCGCGGGTACAAGACGGCCAATATTCCCCTCGTGATTGAATCTCCGCCGCCTGAGAGTCTCTATCGGCTCAAGCATCCCATGGTGGTGGGCCTCACCATCAGCCCGGACCGGCTGGTGCAGGTGCGGCGTAACCGATTGCTTTCATTGAATCAGGCGCCCGAAACCCCTTATGTCGATCTCGACCGAGTACAAGCCGAAGTCGCCTTTGCTCGGCGGATTTTCGCGGATAATGGCTGGCCAGTGATCGAAATGACGCGCCGATCGATCGAGGAAGCAGCGGCGGCGATCATTAACCTGTTCAACGAACGTGTGCTGAAGGAAGGCGAACCGAAAACCGCATGAGTGCTTCCCTGATACTGGCCTCGCAAAGCAGCAGCCGTCGCGCATTGCTGACAGCGGCAGGCGTACCTTTCGATGCCGTGGCACCCGGTGTGGACGAAGATGCGGCCAAGGAAGCGTTGCGCGCCGATGGGCTGGATGCGCGGGCGCTTGCAGATGCCTTGGCCGAACTTAAAGCCTTGCGGGTATCGCGCCGCGCGCCCGGCGATCTCGTCCTTGGGTGCGACCAGACGCTAAGCCTCGACGATGGCGAAATGATAGACAAGGCCATCGACGAAGCTGATGCCCGACGTATCCTGATGCTACTGTCAGGTCGCACACATTATCTCCACAGCGCGGCAGTCATCGCGCAGGGCGGGACGCCGGTGTGGCGGCATATCGAACGTGTGAAGATGACCGTACGGCCTCTCTCACCCGATTTCATCGATGGCTATCTGGGAGAAGATTGGGAAGATTGCCGCTGGTGCGTAGGCTGCTATCGGATCGAAGGACCGGGCGCGCAACTCTTCTCCCGCGTCGAAGGGAGCCAGTTCGCGATTCAGGGGCTGCCGTTGCTCCCCCTGCTTGACTTCCTGCGCGTCCGTGGGTTTCTGCGCGCATGACCCAGAACATGCCCTATGCCGAAGTGATCGGCGATCCGATTCAGCACAGCAAGTCGCCTCTGATCCACAATTTCTGGCTGGAAAAGCTCGGGATCGAAGCGGAATATCGCAAGACGCATGTGAAACCCGAAGGCCTGTCGGCCTATTTCCTGCAGCGTCGCGCCGATCCCGACTGGCTGGGCTGCAATGTCACGATTCCCCATAAGATCGCAGTGATGGATTATACCGACGATCCCGGTGGCGTGCGCGACCGGATCGGTGCGATGAACACGATTGCGAGCGAAACCGGCGGTCCGCTCATCGGCACTAATACCGATGCCGGCGGCTTTCTTCAGGCGCTGGTCGTCCGCAAGTGGAAGGGTGAGCATGCTCTGCTGATCGGTGCGGGCGGCGCGGCGCGCGCGATCCTGTTCGCGCTCTCGACATTTGGCGTCAAGACGATCACCATCATGGCGCGTGACGCGACCAAAGGGCAAGCCTTGCTGGATCGTGCCGGAATGACCGGCACAGTCATCGCAATGGACGCGATCCTTCCACCCGTCGATCTGGTTATCAACAGCACATCGTTGGGTATGTTCGGTCAGCCACCACTCGATCTCGATCTATCGGCCCAACCGACGAGCGCCCTTGTTTATGACATCGTCTACGCACCGCTGGAAACAGGCTTGCTCACGGCGGCGAAGGCGCGCGGCCTTGCTACGGTCGATGGACTGGAAATGTTGATCGGGCAGGCGGCGCTGGCCTTCGACATATTCTTCGACGCCGACGCGCCGCGCGAGCATGACGCCGAACTGCGCGCCTTGCTGACGGCCTGATCGAGAACGTTATGGCGCAAGTCTGGGGTTTGACAGGATCGATCGGCATGGGGAAATCCGCGGTTGCCGCGATGCTGCGGCAACAGGGTGTGCCGGTGTTCGATGCCGACGCCGAAGTGCACAGGTTGCAAGGGCCGGGCGGGGCGATCCTTGCCGCGATAGAGGCGCGCTTTCCCGGCACCACCGGTCCGCAAGGTGTCGACCGCCCGAAGCTGGGCGCGGCCGTGTTTGGCCACCCCCATGAACTCAAGGCACTGGAAGCTATTGTCCATCCGGCGGTTCAGCAATCCCGAGCGGCCTTTCTGCGACGAAACCGAGCGCGGCGACTAGTCGTTCTGGATATTCCGCTGTTGTTTGAAACGCATGTGCAGGCGAAACTGGAGGGTGTTATCGTGGTCACCGCTCCGGCCTGGAAACAGCGCAAGCGCGTCTTGGCGCGATCCGGCATGACGCCGGCCAAGTTTCGTCGCATCCGACATCTGCAGACGCCCGATGCGGAAAAGCGGCGTCGCGCGGATTATCTCGTCGATACCGGTACGACATTCGATCGCACACGCGCGCAGGTCCGTCGTCTCGTCGCTTGCCTTCATGCCAAAGCGGGCCGATAGTATCCTTCCAGAGTCGGAAGGCCTATGCGCGAAATCATATTCGATACCGAAACCACGGGTTTCGACCCCGCCAGCGGCGACCGGCTTGTAGAGATCGGGTGTATAGAACTCGTCAATCGCGTCCCGACCGGGGAAACGTTCCACGCTTATTTTAATCCGCAACGTTCCATGCCCGCCAGTGCAGAAGCCATTCACGGCTTGTCCGATACGTTTCTGAGCGACAAGCCCCTGTTCCTGCACGGCGCGGGTGCGTTGCTGGAGTTTTTGGGCGATTCACCGCTGGTCGCACATAATGCCCGGTTCGATTTCGGTTTCTTAAATCATGAGCTGAAACTGATTGCTCGCGATCCGATTTCCTTGGATCGCATGGTGGACACAGTGGCGATGGCACGGATGCTGCACCCCGGTGCCAAGCATAGCCTTGATGCCCTTTGCACCCGTTACGGCATCGACCGCAGCCATCGTGTCAAGCATGGCGCGCTGCTCGATGCGGAACTGCTTGCGCAACTTTACATCGAATTGACCGGGGGAAGACAGATCGGTCTCATACTGGCCGACGAAGGTACCGGACAGGCTGACGCGATGGAACGCAGCCTTGTTTCGACCGTTCGTCCGGTCCGTCCGGCACGGCCGCATTGCGCCAGTGCCGAGGAACTGGAGCGACATGCAGCGTTCATCGCAACGCTCGACAAGCCGCTCTGGCTAAGCGGGGCAGCGGCCTGATTGGCTGCTCCGTATATATCCGGACTTGCCCTTCCTGGGTCGGTCCGGAACGTTCACCGGCCCGTCTTCCCCGACGGACCGGCTCGTAGAAGGAGAAGGCAAAATGGATATTCGTGTTTCCGGACATCAGGTCGACACGGGCGACGCGCTCAAGCAGCACGTCTGGACGCGGCTCGAAGCGGTGGCCGAGAAATATTTCGCGCGCGCCATTTCCGCGCAAGTGACTTTCAGCACGGCGCCGCATGGCGCTTTCCATTGCGATATCGTTTCCCATGTGATGACTGGCCTCATCCTTAAGGGTGCCGGCGAAGCCCAGGATGCGCATGTTGCTTTCGATCAGGCGGCTGACCGCATCGAAAAGCAGCTTCGTCGCTATATGCGACGCCTCAAGGATCGCCATACGCAGACCGCAGCCGCGGAAGACAAGCGCAGTAACGGTGTGGATGCCCTTGCGTTCGATGGCGCAGGTTACACGGTTTTTGCACAGCCTGAGGACAATGAGGAGCCTTCGGACGCGCCATTGATCGTCGCGGAAACGCGGGTCGATATTCCCGAGGCATCGGTGTCTGACGCGGTGATGATGCTCGACCTGCGCAACACCAATGCGTTGCTGTTTCTCAACGCGGGCACGTCTGCCTATAACATGGTGTATCGGCGTAACGATGGGACCATTGGCTGGGTCGAACCTCGCGTATAATAGCTTGTATGGGGCCGGGACATCATTGTTCCGGCCCACCTTTATTGACGTTCTGGCCGTCGGGGTCTACGGGCCATGCTTTGGTTCAGCGATGGCGTTCAGGATTGGTCAACACCGGTCGTTATAGAATGTGCGATTGACCCCATTAGGTACGACATGGTCCATTTTGACGATATATTAACGCCTGAAGCGCTGGCTACCAGCGTTTCGGTCAGCGGCAAGAAGCAACTTTTCCAGAAATTGGGAGACATGGCGGCCACCAATTATGGTTTGGCTGCAGACGTTGTGTTCGATCGATTGACTGAGCGTGAACGTCTGGGTTCGACCGGTTTTGGCGGTGGCGTCGGTATTCCCCATGCCAAGATTCCGGGGCTGGATCGGGTATGCGGTCTGGTGATTTTGCTGGAATCTGCCATTCCATTCGACGCGGTGGATAACGCGCCGGTGGATGTGGTGTTCGCTCTTCTTTCACCTCTCGATAGCGGGGCTGAGCATTTGAAGACGTTGGCGCGGGTGTCACGCTACCTGCGTAACGATGCACAGATTGCACGACTCCGGGGTGTCGGATCTCGTGAAGCGCTGTTCGCTTTGCTTTCGGGTAATGAGGCTCGTGACGCTGCCTGACGACGCTAGGCCGCCCAGTGGGGAAGCAGCGCATTTTCGTGCGCTGGAGCAGCTCTATCGTTCGGCGCCCATCAATAGCTTGTTTCGTTCCGATTTGACGATCTCGAATGCGGGCGTATCGCATATCGACTTCGACGTTGATGAAACGCTGTTCCATGCTGCCGGTGCCGTACATGGCACCGTGTATTTCAAGATGCTGGACGATGCGGCTTTTTACGCTGCGAACAGCCTGGTCAGCGATCGCTTCCTTCTGACCACAAGTTTCAACCTACTATTTACGCGCCCGATTCATCCGGGGCGATTGCGTGCCGAAGGGCGCTGGATCAGCGGGAAGCGCCGGGTCTATGTGGCCGAAGCGAGCCTGATCGACAGTGAAGGCGAGGAAGTCGGGCGCGGCACCGGCACTTTTATGCGGTCGCAATTTCCGCTGTCATCCTTGCCAGGATACCGCACCGCAGCATGACCGCGCGTTTGGCCACCCATATGCTGGTAGGTGCACTTATCAGGCGGGTGCAAAATGAGGGAGGCTTTGCCATGGTCCTCCATCGCGGCGATCCGATCAGTGGCATTATCCTGCTGCAATGTTTGGAAAAAGGCGAACAAACCGGCCTGTTTGAGCGTATTTCGGATTACACTGGGGGCTACACACTTGCGTCCTGTGGGCCAAAGGAGAGCTCAGCGCCGCACGAGATGGCAGAATATATTGCCCGTCGTCGCAGGTCCGATCCCGATCTATGGTTAATAGAGCTTGATATCGCGGATGCGGAACGGTTGGCCGCTGAATCGCTCTGTTGATCGTTGACTCCCCGGAACGGTCCATTCATAGGCGCGCCCACGCCAACGCGCAGGTTGCCGCAATTTCGTTCAATGGGGGGCGAAAACGGTAAACACGCAGACGGGGGGCGACCGGACGCAAGATAAGCTCGATACGGGCACGGTGTCCTGGCCGACTCACCGCATTATTCTGGGTTAGAATGAGTTTCCGTTTGAAGGCCGCAACACTGGCCGCATTTACTTTGTCTGCACTTGCCGCTGTAATGGCAAGTGACGCTTCCCAAGCGGCAGGATCTAACGAGACTATTCCCGTTACACTCCGCGCGCTTCCCAATTCAACCGCTCCTCAGGCTGCAGGCGTTACCTTCGCCGCGCCGCAGGAAGTGGTTCAGCCTACCAGCACGACATCAACGTCCCAGTCGGCAAATGTTTCCCAGGACGCCCAGACTGCGTCCTCGCTTGCTGAGCTGGTCGACGAGCAGACGCTTCCCGCTGACATCAATGACGATATGCGCTGCCTGGCCAGTGCCGTCTATTATGAATCGAAAGGCGAGAGCCTGACTGGGCAGCTCGCCGTAGCTCGCGTCATCATCAATCGCGCCCGCTCGGGCCGCTTTGCGGACAGCTTGTGCGGCGTCGTGCGTCAGCCCAGCCAGTTCAGCTTCGTGCGTGGCGGCAGCATACCGCAGCCGAGCACGCAGACCCGCGACTGGCACGAAGCTGTCGCCATTTCCCAAATCGCGATCAACGATGCCTGGAAGAACCCAGCCGAAGGCGCCCTGTTCTTTCATGCGCGTCGCGTATCCCCCGGTTGGGGCAAAGCACGGCTGGCCTCCATCGATAATCACATCTTCTATCGCTGAGATAGCTGCCCCGGCCCGTCGCTTTTGCTGACAGAGGTCGTGGGAATGCGGGGAGAGCAAAAAAAGGCCGAGCCGGGATACCGGAATCGGCCTTTTATTTGTTCACTTCCTGTTCTAATGTGAAGCATGGCTTCCATTCTTACAGATTGCCCTCCGGGAACGGCGCTGGCCGTCACGCGCGGGGTTCTTCGACTCTTTCAGCGCCACGATCTGTTCGGTATTTCCGAAGTGCCTTTGCCCAACGGGCGCCGCGCCGACATCATGGCGATCGATCTGGCAGGGCATATCGTCATCGTAGAAATCAAGTGCAGCCGCGCTGACTTGCTGGGTGACGCGAAGTGGGCGGACTATTTCGAATATTGCGATCGCTATTTCTGGGCTGTGCCGGCGGGCTTTGATTTGGCGCCGTTCGAAAGTGAAGTGCTATGGCCAACCCGCACCGGGTTGATCGTCGCGGACCAATATGATGCGGAAATCATCCGGCCTGCCCCGACGGAGCTGCTGGCGGCAGCGCGGCGCAAGGCGGAAACATTACGATTTGCCCGCCGAGCAGCCCGGCGCCTGACGGCACTGTCCGATCCCGATTATGCGGCCGAGATCGGCTTTTAGGACTCAGCTATGCGCGCGGCCGAAATCGGGCGCGGGATCGTCCTGCCCCTCTTCGATGATCGAACGGCGAATGGCGCGCGTGCGGGTGAAGAGGTTGAATAGTGCGTCACCATCATTCCAGCGGATCGCGCGCTGCAAGGCAGACAGATCTTCTGAAAATCGCTGAAGCATTTCCAGCACCGCTTCCTTGTTAGACAGGAATACGTCGCGCCACATGGTCGGATCGCTAGCCGCGATGCGCGTGAAGTCACGAAAGCCGCCTGCGGAATATTTGATGACTTCGGATCGCGTCACGTTTTCCAGATCGCTGGCCGTGCCGACAATGGTGTAGGCAATGAGATGCGGTAAATGGCTGGTAACGGCGAGCACCAGATCGTGATGCGCGGCATCCATGATTTCGACGTCTGCACCGATTCGCTTCCACAATTCCGATACGCGCTCGACGGCGACAGGATTGGCGTCCGCTGGTGGCGTGATGATGCACCAGCGACCTTTGAACAAGCTGGCAAAGCCCGCTTCCGGTCCGCTGTTTTCGGTGCCTGCGACGGGGTGCGCCGGGATAATCGGATTATTGGGGAGCGCAGCCGTCAAAGCGGCAAGTATCTCCGCCTTACACGATCCTACGTCGGATATGATCGCATCGGCGGGCAGGTCGTCCGCAATGTCAGTGGCGACTGCCGCCATTGCACCCACCGGCACGCACAGTATCACCAAATCGGCATCCGTAACGGCTGCGCCTGCCGTATCGGTGATGTCGTCGGCCAAGCCGATCCGCCGCGCGGTCTCTCGCACTTCCGCGCTCGCATCGTGCCCGGTGAGTATTACGGTTGGCATCTCCGCGCGGATCGCGCGCAGGAGCGACGATCCGATCAAGCCCAGGCCGATGATCGTCACACGGGCAAAAGGCAACATCAGGCCGCTTCCACCAGGCTACGGACGATGCGCGCGACGTCGCGTGTCTGGTCCTCGGTGCCGATGGTGATGCGCAGACCGTTGGAAAGCCCCTGCCCCGGCAGCCAGCGCGTCGCATAGCCTTCGGCCATCAATCCGTTCAGTGCCTCTTCGGCCGTCAGCGTGCCTTCGAACAGAATGAGCAGGAAATTCGCCTTGCTCGGCACGACGCGCAGTCCATGATTGCTCAGTGCCGTCATTTCCGCCGCCAGCCATTCGCGCCAGCGCGTGTTATGTGCGCGGCTTGCGTCGATCCATGCATCGTCCGCTATCGCCGCAGCCGCAGCGGCCTGCCCAGCCGTCGTTACATTGAATGGCGCACGGATGCGATGCAGCACGTCTATCACCGGCTGCGCGGCATAACCCCAGCCGATGCGCTCTGCGGCAAGCCCATGAATCTTCGAGAAAGTACGTGTCACGAAGACATTGCCTGCGACGCGCGCCAACGCCAGCCCGCCATCGTCCTCTTCGGGCTCCAGATATTCGGCATAGGCCTGATCGAGAACCAGCAATATGTCCGATCGCAATCCGGCATGAAGGCGCGCGATTTCGGCGGCTGACGTCATGGTGCCTGTCGGGTTATTCGGGTTGGCAAGAAAGACGACACGGGTGCGGTCGGTCACCGCCGCCAACAGCGCGTCGACATCGGTCGCATAGTCCTGATCAGGTGCGACAACCGGTGTTGCGCCGACACGCCGCGCGGCGATATCATACACCGAAAAGCCATAGCGCACGTATAACACTTCATCGCCCGGTCCTGCATAGGCGCTGGCGGCGAGGTGCAGCAGTTCGTCCGAACCGGTACCATAGATGATACGCGCAGGATCCAAACCATGCTTGGCGCCTATCGCTTCGCGTAACCGGGTTGCGCCGGGATCGGGATAGGTGGTGAGGTCTACACTCGCCGCATCAAATGCGGCACGGGCGCTATCGCCGGTTCCCAAAGGGTTTTCATTGGCGGAAAGCTTGATGAGCGGGCGGCCATCGGCGCTCGATGCCTTACCCGGTACATAAGCGGAAATACCCAGGATCCAGTCCTTGGGTTGCGGCGAATTCAATGTCGGTGATGCGGTCTTTGTCATGGCCCGCGCTTTAGCGGGAAAGCCTGCGCTACGCAAAGGGAGCCGAATCGGTGTGGTGCAATGATTGACAGCTTTCTCCGCGCACCCTAGCGGCCAGATATGGCTACCGTCCCTGCATCCAGCGACAGCCGCTTCGGCCTTGCCCGGCAGGTGCGCTTGTCCGGCCCGCTACGGCTGGACAGCGGTGCGATTTTGACGCCCGTGGATATCGCCTATGAGACGTACGGGACGCTTAACGTGGACCGGTCGAATGCGATTCTGCTGTGCCATGCCCTTACTGGCGATCAGTATGTCGCCTCACAGCATCCGCTGACCGGCAAGCCCGGTTGGTGGTGGCGCATGGTTGGCGAAGGCAAGCCGGTGGATCCCTCCCGACACTTCATCGTGTGTGCCAATGTGCTGGGCAGCTGTATGGGATCGAGCGGCCCCGCCAGCGTCGATCCGACGAGGGATGAACCCTATGCGATGCGCTTTCCCGTCATCACCATTGGCGACATGGTGCGGGCGCAGGCATTGCTGCTCGATCATCTGGGCGTAGATCGGCTGCGGGCCGTCATCGGTGGGTCGATGGGCGGGATGCAGGCGCTGACCTGGCCGACAATATTCCCTGAGCGGGTCGAATCGACGGTCGTCATCGCATCGACTGCTCGACACAGCGCACAGAATATCGCGTTTCACGAAGTGGGGCGGCAGGCGATCATGGCCGATCCACGCTGGCGCGGTGGCGACTATTATGCCGATGGTGATGTCCCAAGCGCGGGACTGGCGGTCGCACGCATGGCCGCGCACATAACCTATCTTTCCGAAGCTGGGCTGACGGAAAAATTCGGGCGTCGGCTTCAGGCGCGCCCCGATAGTCCCGGTGGGCAAAAGACGTTCGGCTTCGACGCGGATTTCCAAGTGGAAAGCTATTTGCGGCATCAGGGACTGAGCTTCGTCGAGCGGTTCGACGCGAACAGCTATCTCTATATCACTCGCGCCATGGACTATTACGACATTGCCGAGGATCACGAGGGCAGCCTCGCCCGTGCCTTTGCCAAAACGAAAGCGCGCTTTTGCGTGGTTAGCTTCGATACTGACTGGCTGTATCCCACAGCGGAATCGCGTGTCATCGTCCACGCGCTCAATGCGTCGGGCGCGCAAGCCAGTTTCGTCGAACTTGCCAGCCCTTTCGGTCACGATGCATTCCTGCTTGAGGCACCGGAACTCAATCGCGTAGTCGACGGCTTCTTGCGAGCGGGGGAACAGAGATAGAGGTGCTACGCCCAGATCTGGCGCTGATTGCGCGCAATGTCACGCCCGGCGCACGGGTGCTGGATGTCGGCTGCGGCGATGGTGCGCTGATGGCGGCGCTCCGCGACCAGCGCAACGTCGACGCACGCGGGTTGGAGATCGACCCGGTCAATGTGGCATCGGCGGTTGGGCGCGGGCTATCGGTGGTCCAGGGAGACGCGGACACAGACCTGCATTATTATGGCGAAGGGAGTTTCGATTATGCGATCCTGAGCCAGACGCTGCAGACGACGCGCCGCCCCGACCGGGTTGTGGAGGAACTGATGCGCATCGGCAGTCAGGCGTTTGTCAGCTTCCCCAATTTCGCGCACTGGCGCGGCCGACTGTCGCTGGCCTTTGGCGGTCGTATGCCGGTGACACGGCTGCTACCGGATACCTGGTACGACACACTCAACATCCACCACCTGACGATCGACGATTTTCGGGCACTGGTGAAGGATCGTGGCTGGTCGATCGACGGTCAGTGGTTTCTGAATGGCGTCAAGGAAACCACGCATACCAATGCAAACCTGTTCGCGCAGCATGCGGTGTTCCTGCTGCGACGTTAAGCGCCGATACCTCGCGCGAGCATGTCGTTTGCGATCCGGGCAACGTCTTCGGGAGTTTCGCTTTCGTCCCACACGCCATAGCGCAGGCCCAGAAAAACGTTCATCCCCATAATCGCCCACGCATGGACTTCGTTGACGTCTGAGCGGACTTCACCTCGTTCGGCAGCAGTTTTCAGGCGGCTCGTAATGCGTTCGGCGGTGGTTTCGTAGTGCGTTCGATAGGCCGCCTGATCAACGAACTCGGACTCGTCTATGATCCGGTAAATTTCCTTGTGCGCACGGGCGAATTCCAGAAAGCTGAGTAAGCCTTCTTTCTCCGCTGCGATCTGATCCGGCGCGGCGGCAATGCGGGGTCCGACATAGTCGCGCACCTGTGCCGACATGTCGGTGACCAATGCGCGGAATACAGCGTCTTTCGTATCGAAATAGGTGTAGAAGCTTCCCAGCGCACAGCCGGCCCGACGTGTGATCCCGCTGATCGACCCTTCATGGAAGCCCTTTTCGCCAAATTCAGCGGCGGCCGCATTCAGTATCGCGCGACGTGTGCGTTCGCCACGCGCGGTGCGCGGTGCCTTCGCATCAGCCGATGGTTCCTCAACCTTCATCCGCCTTCACTCTCCCATGCGATACGTATGTAACCGAACAGGATCGCCAGCCGGAACCTGTGCTCGTTTACACTGCGTGGCTAATTTGTCGCATTTTTTGCCCACGCGACCCCCTTTCCATTTTCAAGTTGAAAGGTGGTTCAACTTTCAGTATTGGATTTGAAAGCAACTGGCAACCCGTAACGCGCAGTTACAAACAGGGTGCCTTCAGGGAGAGGATTACATGATGGCTTTGCGTCATTCCGTTGGTATTTCGGCCGTTCGTACATTGGCTCTGGCGTCGGTGGCATGTTGCGGCATCCTGACGTCCCCGGTCGTTGCGCAGGAAGCGGGTGTTTCGGATGACGACGGCGGCATCGTTGTTACGGCACGGCGTCGCGAAGAAAGCCTTTTGAATGTCCCGATTGCAGTAACCGCGATCTCCGGGGACACGTTGGAGCGCACCGGTGCCATCGACATCACCGACATTTCCAATTCTTCCCCTAATGTCACTCTCGAAACTTCGCGCGGCACCAATTCGACATTGACGGCCTTCATCCGTGGCGTGGGTCAGCAGGATCCTGTTGCCGGGTTCGAAGCGGGCGTGGGCCTTTATCTGGACGACGTGTATCTCAACCGTCCACAGGCTGCGGTGCTGGATATCTACGACGTCGAACGGATCGAAGTGCTGCGTGGACCACAGGGCACGCTTTATGGACGCAACACCATTGGTGGCGCGGTTAAATATGTGACGAAGCGGCTGGGTGATGATCCCATGCTGAAGATACGCGGCACGTACGGCAGTTATAATCAGGCGGATGGTGTCATCACGGCGAGCACGCCTGTAGGCAACGGTACGCTGAAACTGGGCGGCGCAGTCGCGCGCCTCAGCCGTGGCGGGTTCGGCGATAACCTTACGACGGGTGACGACAATTATAACAAGGACGTCTGGGCAGGTCGTCTGACGGCACAGGTCGAAGCGAAAGATGCATTCTTCCGCCTGACCGGCGACTATACCAAGGACAAGAGCAATCCACGTGGCGGGCATCGGCTTATTCCCGGCCTGTTCACCGGCGCTCCGGTTCTAAACGATGTCTATGATACACGTGGCGGGCTGCTCGATCCCAAGCAGGATATCGAAGCATGGGGCGTTTCGTTGTTCTCTGAACTGAAACCCACTGACATGTTCACGGTGCGCAGCATCACGGCCTATCGCAAAGATGACAGCGCAACCCCGATCGACTTCGATTCATTGGCGGCGGTCGATGTCGACGTCCCTGCTTTCTACAACAATAAGCAGTTTTCGCAGGAACTGCAGTTGCTGATCGACGCCGGCCCGTTCAACGGATTGATCGGGGGTTACTTCCTGGATGCCAATGCGCGCACCGCGTTCGATGTGCGCCTCCCCAATGGCGTGACGGCATTGACATTCGGCGACGTGGACACGGAAACCTTCGCGATCTTCGGCGACTTTACCTACGATCTCAGCCAGATGTTTAGCGTGTCGGTCGGCGGCCGCTACACGTGGGACAAGCGCAGCTCGACCGTTCTGCGCCGTACTTATCTGGGGGGAGGTTCCCCGTTCTTTGGGGGCAATGGCACATTGTTTGCCACCACGTCCGACTTCACCGGCGACAAGACGTTCAAGGAATTTACGCCGCGTGCATCGGTGAGCTTCAAGCCTTCGCCTGACCACACGATCTACGCCAGCTATGCCAAGGGCTTCAAGGGCGGCGGCTTCGACCCGCGCGGCGTAAGCACTGCTGCGCCAGACACCAATCGTGATGGTGTGCGCAGCTATCAGGAAATTTTCGATTTCCTCTCCTTCGATCCGGAGACCGTCGAAAGCTATGAAGTCGGTTACAAGGCGTCTTTGTTCGACCGTCGCCTGACGATGGCGCTGGCGGCTTTTCATGCGGATTATAGCGATGTGCAGGTACCCGGTTCCGTGGGTGCAATCATCAATGGGCAGCAGACATTCATCGGGGTCACCACGAACGCAGGCAAAGCGCGTATTCGCGGCATCGAATATGAAGGCAATCTAGCCATTGCCCGCGATTTCGGAACGGAAGGCGATCGCCTGAACTTCAACTGGGCATTGGGCTACATCGACGCCAAATATAAGCGGTTCATCGACTCACGCGGTATCGACGTTGCGGATCGCCGCAAGTTCCAGAACACGCCCAAATGGACGGCGAGTGGCACGCTTGCCTATTCTACGCCGATCGGCAGTGGCAACCTGAACGCCAGTTCGACACTTGCCTATCGCAGTGCCAGTCAGCAGTTCGAATTGCGTACGCCGGGTCTCGATCAGGGCAAGTTCGCCTTGTGGGACGCCAGCCTGGTGTGGAGTTCGGAAGGCGACCGCTTCTCGCTGGGCGTCCACGGCCGCAACCTCACGAACAAGAAGTATATCGTGTCGGGTTATAATTTCCTCAGCCAGAACCCCGACACCGGCAACTTCAATCGGACAGGGGCCGGTGCGCTGATCCCGACCCTGGGTCGCGAAGGCGTGCTGACGGCCTATTATGGCAATCCGCGTCAGGTCTTCGTTACCGGTTCGGTCAAGTTCTGATACCGCGATCCAGTATGTATGCGCCAGGTGGGACATGTTTCCCATCCGGCGTATCTGGTTTACGCGGGGAAATTGAAGAATGAAGGCAGTCGAAATGCAAACTGCTCCGGCCATTGCCCCCAGCCGTCGCTATCGTGCGGTGGTTTTGGCGATGCTGCTGCTCGTCTACACCTTCAATTTCCTCGACCGGCAAATTTTGGGAATACTCGCCGGGCCAATCAAGGCCGAGTTGAACCTCACTGATACGCAACTGGGCGCGCTGGGCGGTATCGCCTTTGCGCTGCTCTATTCCACGCTTGGGATTCCCTTGGCATTGCTGGCCGATCGGACCAGTCGAACGTGGGTCATTACGATCTCGCTGACGATATGGAGCGGATTTACAGCGTTATGCGGTATGGCTACCAGCTTTCTGCAGCTTTTCCTGTTCCGTTTGGGCGTCGGGGTGGGAGAAGCTGGTGGCGTAGCGCCGTCCTATGCGGTCATCGCCGAGTATTTTCCCAGCCATGAACGCGCACGGGCGTTGTCCATATACTCTCTCGGCATCCCGCTGGGATCGGCCGCTGGCGTATTACTGGGCGGATATGTTGCCGCGCTCGTCGAATGGCGCAGCGCTTTCATCGCCGTGGGCATCGCAGGCGTTGTTATCGCCCCGCTGTTTCGCCTGATCGTGCGTGAACCGGCAAAGGGGCAATTCGATACCGCTCCCGTCGAAAAGGCACCTATGAGCGCTGCGTTCGGGATACTTGCGCGAAAGCCCAGCTTCTGGCTGATTTCCTTTGGCGCATCGTGCAGCTCGATGTGCGGCTATGGCATCGCCTTCTGGCTGCCCAGCCTGATGCAGCGCAGCTTCGGTCTCGATCTTGTCCAGACATCGCAATTCTATGGCGCAGTGCTGCTGCTGGGTGGGGTCGTGGGTGTGCTTGCCGGCGGCTGGCTGGGTGACTGGATGGGATCGCGGGACAAGGCCGGTTATGTGCGTGTCCCCGCCATCGCTTATCTGCTGGCCGTTCCCTTCTTTGCAGCGGGCGTATTATCGTCTTCGGTGACGGCAGCGTTCTTGCTCTTTCTGTTGCCGCAGGCGCTTTCTTATGTGTGGCTCGGTCCTGTCCTCAGCGCGATCCAGCATCTGGTCCCGCCGCAGATGCGTGCGACAGCGTCCGCGTCCTTCCTGTTCATCAACAATCTGATAGGTATCGGCTTAGGGACGATGATCCTGGGCGCGATGTCGGACGCGCTGACGGCAAGCTACGGCGCGGAAGCATTGCGATACGCCATTCTCGCGGCGCTCAGCTTCTATCTGCTTGCGGCGTTGCTAATGGCTCTGGCGGCAAAATCTCTCCGCCGAGACTGGGTAGGATAAAGGCGGCGGCTATCATTCTAACCGCCGCCGCCTTTTCAGATTACAGTGCGATCCCGCCAGCTGCCAGCACAGCGAGCGTCACCAGTTCGCTGGCCGTCGAGGCCATCGTAGCGACCTGCACTGGCTTTTCCAGACCGACGAGCATTGGCCCAATCACCGAATCGCCACCAAGCTCACGCAGCAGCTTGGCCGACAGGTTCGCCGATTGCAGCCCGGGCATCACCAGTACATTGGCGGGACCGGACAAGCGGCTGAAAGGGTAATTCTTCATGACGGCCGGGTTCAGCGCCACATCGGGCGCCATTTCGCCTTCATATTCGAAGTCGACACTGCGCTCGTCCAGAATGGCAACGGCTTCACGCAGGTTGTTCAACCAGTTGCCCGATGGATTGCCAAAGGTCGAGTAGGATAGGAACGCCACGCGCGGATCATGCCCCATGCGCCGCGCCACAGCTGCCGTATCAATCGCTATGTCGGCCAGTTCTGCCGCAGTGGGACGTTCGTTGACTGTGGTGTCGGCCATGAACACCGTATGGCTCTGCCCAACGAGAACGTGAATGCCAAAGGGCGTCCGGCCCGGCGCAGGGTCTATTACCCGACGCACTTCGCGCATCGTTTGCGAATAGGTGCGGGTCACGCCGGAGATCATGGCCTCGGCTTCGCCGAGCTTTAGCAGCAGCGCGCCGAAGATGTTGCGATCCCGGTTCACCATCCGCTCGCAATCGCGATACAGATAGCCGCGACGTTGCAGACGCTGATAGAGCAAGTCCACCATCCTGGGCACCAGCGGCGAGTTTACGCTGTTATGCACTTCGAAGCTGTGGGGATCGCTGACGCCCAATGCGCGCAGCCGGTCGTAAACATCCTGCCGTCCGACAAGGACCGGAATGCCATAACCGCCGTCACGGAACTGGATCGCGGCGCGCAGCACCACTTCCTCTTCACCTTCGGCAAAGACTACACGCTTGGGTTCGGCCTTTGCGCCTTCATACGCAAGCGTCAGGACCGAGGTGGTTGGATTGAGGCGTGCCTTGAGCGACTGGCGATAGGCCGCCATATCGGTAATCGGCTTTTGCGCGACGCCGCTGTCCATCGCGGCTTGTGCGACCGCCGCAGGCACGATTTCCATCAGGCGTGGATCGAATGGCGCGGGAATGATGTAATCGGTGCCAAAGCTGTGCTGCTTGCCATAGGCTTTGGCAACTTCTTCAGGCACGGTTTCGCGGGCCAACGCGGCAATGGCCTGCGCAGCGGCAATTTTCATGGTTTCGTTGATGGCGGTGGCGCGCACGTCGAGCGCACCGCGGAAGATGAAGGGGAATCCGATGACGTTATTGACCTGGTTCGGATAATCCGACCGGCCTGTCGCCACGATGGCGTCCGGACGCGCAGCCTTGGCTTCAGGTGGCGTGATTTCCGGATCGGGATTGGCCATGGCGAAAATGATGGGCTGTGCGGCCATTTCCTTGACCATATGACCCTTGAGCGCGCCAGCCGCAGAAAGGCCCAGGAAGACGTCTGCGCCCTTTAGCGCTTCTTCCAATGTGCGGGCATCGGTTTTGGCAGCATGGGCCGATTTCCACTGGTCCATGCTCTCGGCGCGCCCCTGATAGATGACACCGCTGCGGTCGCACATGATGACCTGATCGTGCGGCACGCCCATTGCCTTGATCAGCTCCGTACAGGCGATTGCTGCCGCGCCGGCACCGTTGACGACGATCTTTACGTCCTTGATGTCGCGGCCGGTAAGGTGGAGTGCGTTGATGAGGCCAGCGGCGCAGATGATCGCGGTGCCGTGCTGATCATCGTGCATGACCGGAATTTTCATCCGTTCTTTCAGGGCCTGTTCGATAATGAAGCACTCAGGCGCCTTGATATCTTCCAGATTGATGCCCCCGAAGCTGGGTTCCATCAATGCGACGGCGTCGATGATGGCCTGCGGGTCTTCGCTGTCGAGCTCAATGTCTATGGAATCGACATCGGCAAAGCGCTTGAACAGCACTGCCTTGCCTTCCATCACCGGCTTGGACGCAAGCGCACCCAGATTGCCCATGCCGAGGATCGCAGTGCCATTCGAGATGACGGCCACCAGATTGCCTTTGGCCGTGTAATCATAAGCGGTCGCCGGATCTTCTGCGATCGCGCGTACCGGTACGGCCACACCGGGCGAATATGCCAGCGCCAGATCGCGCTGCGTCGCCATTGGTTTGGAAGCGATGATTTCGATCTTGCCCGGCCGTCCGCTCGAGTGGAAGAACAACGCTTCGCGTTCCGAAAACTCCACGTTCGATTTTTCGGTCATGTGTCTTGTTCCTTCGCCGCCGTGTTCATTGGTGCCCTAGCGGCTTTGATAGGCTTTCGACAAGCGTTGCGGCAAATTTCTGTCCCTTTCACGTCGGTGCCGGACCCGCTATCGCGTGATCATATGGCACAAAGCAGTTCTCCTCCCACGCCAATGATGGCCCAGTATCTGACGCTAAAGGCGGAAGCCCCCGATTGTCTGCTATTCTACCGCATGGGCGACTTCTTCGAACTGTTCTTCGACGACGCAAAAGCGGCGGCGGCGACCCTTGACATCGCGCTCACTTCACGTGGAGAGCATGATGGCGCCCCCGTCCCTATGTGCGGCGTGCCCGTCCACAGTTCCGAGATGTATCTGGCGCGTCTGATCCGTGGCGGTCACCGGGTTGCGATAGCCGAGCAGACCGAAAGTCCCGCCCAGGCCAAGGCGCGTGGGTCGAAATCGCTCGTAGCGCGTGCTATCGTTCGCTACGTCACGGCAGGGACTCTGACCGAAGATGCGTTATTGGATGCCCGAACCGACAACATGCTGGTTGCGGTGGCGCAGGTCGGCCAGGAATATGGCATAGCCGCCGCTGACATTTCGAATGGTCGTTTTGAAGCTGTAGCCGTTTCGGCGGCGCAGCTTTCAGCCGAGATCGCTCGGCTTCGGCCCAGCGAACTGATTATACCTATCGGCTTTTCGCTTGACCTTTCCGTGGTCGCACATCCGTTCGACCGCGCCGCGTTTGACAGCAGCCGGGCCGAGACCCAGATGAAGCGGCATTTCGGCGTCGCTACGCTGGACGGCTTCGGCACTTTTTCTAGAGCGGAACTGGCGGCGATGGGCGGCCTGCTGGGTTACCTCGATCATGCGGGCAAGGGGACGCTGCCTTTCCTCTCGCCACCGGTGCACCGCAGTATGGACGCGCACATGGCGATCGATGCGGCAACGCGCGAAAGTCTGGAAATTGTTCAGACGATGGCGGGGCAGCGGGCCGGCAGTCTGCTGGCGGCAATCGATCGTACTGTTACGGGCGCTGGTGCGCGGTTACTCGCTGCTGATCTTGCGGCGCCGCTGCTTGATCGTGGGCAGATCGATGCGCGGTTGGCGTTTGTGGCATGGCTGCACCGCGATGGGGGGGCACGGGACCACCTGCGCAGTGCTTTGCAGTCGTTGCCGGACATCGGTCGTGCGCTCGGGCGCGTTGCAATGGGTCGTGGGTCGCCGCGTGACCTGGGCCAACTTCGGGATGGACTGGGCGAAGCGCGCCAGTTGCGCGAACGTCTGATGCGATCGGTGGACCGCCCTGCCCTGCTCAACGATCTTCTCCCCGCGCTGGATGGCCATGCTGCCTTGGTGGATCATCTGTCCCGGGCGCTGGTCGCCAGCCCGCCGACCGAAAGCGCAAATGGCGGATACATCGCCGATGGCTACGATGCGGCGCTCGATGAGCTGCGCAATATGGCCGGAGATGGCCGACGGGCGATCGCTGCGCTCGAAGCGCGCTATCGGGAACAGACGGGCATTGGCAGTCTCAAGATTCGGCATAACGCCGTGCTGGGTTATCATGTTGAAGTTCCCGCCAAACACGGTGATGCGTTGATGCGCGAGGACAGCGGATTTACCCATCGCCAAACCTTGGCCGGGGCAGTGCGTTTCAACTCCATCGATTTGCACGAACAGGCAAGCCGCGTCGCGCAGGCGGGGGGGCATGCGCTAGCCGCCGAAGCGGCGCATCTTGAAGAGCTGATCGAGGCTGTTCTCGCGCGAAAATCCGCTATCGACGCTGCCGCTCGCGCACTTGCCCGTTTTGACGTGGCCGCTGCACTGGCTGAACGTGCTGCGGAAGGCGGATGGTGCCGTCCCGATTTTGCAGAAGGCCGTTGCCTCGATATCGTCGGCGGGCGCCATCCGGTTGTCGAGGACGCGCTTTCGCGCAATGGTCAGGCCTTTGTGGTCAACAACTGCTGCCTTTCGGAAGTCGACCGGCTATGGCTCGTTACCGGTCCCAATATGGGCGGCAAGTCGACCTTTCTTCGCCAGAACGCGCTGATCGTTATTCTCGCGCAGGCGGGCAGCTTCGTGCCAGCTACGTCCGCACGCCTCAGTCTTGTTGACCGCCTGTTCAGCCGTGTTGGCGCATCGGACAATCTGGCGCGGGGCCGTTCCACCTTCATGGTAGAGATGGTCGAAACCGCCGCGATCCTCTCACAAGCGACCGAACGCAGTTTCGTGATCCTTGATGAAGTCGGCCGCGGAACGTCCACTTATGACGGACTTGCGCTGGCATGGGCCGTTGTCGAGGCGGTGCACGAAGTGAATCGTTGCCGCTGTTTGTTCGCGACGCATTATCATGAACTGACGCGCCTCGCCGAAAAGCTCGATGCATTGTCCCTCCATCATGTTCGCGCTCGGGAGTGGAAAGGCGATCTGGTCTTGCTGCATGAACTGGCCAAGGGACCGGCTGATCGAAGCTACGGTCTGGCTGTGGCGCGCCTTGCGGGTTTGCCTCCAGCAGTTCTCGCGCGGGCGAAGGATGTGTTGGGGCGGCTCGAAGCAGGCAAAGCCAAGACCGGTGGAATTGCCGCAGGTCTCGACGACTTGCCCCTGTTTGCAGCTTCGATGGCTAAGGACGCACCCCCAGCCGACCCTGTTCGAGAGGCGCTAACCGCTATCGATGCCGATGCACTTAGCCCACGCGAAGCACTCGATGCGCTCTATCGCCTGAAGGCCTTGCTCGACGATAGTTGAAACAGCGGTTCCCTCGCCGCTGCACACGCCCTACATAGCGCGGATGCCTACCCTGTTCGATAATCTTCCCAATCGTCGTGCCATTATCGATCGCCGCCTGGTTGCTGACCGGATTGCTGCGATTGCTGGCGAAGAAGGGCGTGACATACAGTCGGTGCGAAACGCCGTTGTCGCTGAATTGCGCACCGCGCTAGACCTGGGTCGGGAGGAAGCTGCCCGGCGCCTTGCCGCACATCCAACGCGGGGGCGCGAAACGGTCTCGGCTTTTGCTTTCCTCATCGATCAAATTCTGCGCATCTTGTACGACGCGACGACGCTCTATCTGTATCCGGCCGGAAACCGCAGCACTTCCGAAAGGCTCACGTTGATTGCGGTGGGTGGCTACGGTCGCGGTGAGATGGCGCCCCACAGCGATGTCGATATCGGCTTCATCACGCCCTGGAAGCCTACCGGATGGACCGAACAGGTCATCGAATCCATGCTCTATTCGCTTTGGGATCTGGGCATCAAAGTCGGTCACAGCAGCCGCTCCGTCGATGAAACCGTCCGTATGGCGAAGAGCGATCTCACCATTCGCACCGCCCTGCTCGAAGCGCGTTTTATCTGGGGTGACCGCGCTCTTTATGAAGAAATTTCACGGCGCTTCGACGAGGACGTGGTGAAGGACACGGGCCGTGCCTTCGTTTCCGACAAATTACAGGAACGCGATGAGCGCCACAAGCGGATGGGCGATAGCCGCTATGTGGTCGAACCCAATGTGAAAGAAGGCAAAGGTGGCCTTCGTGATCTGCACACGCTGTTCTGGATCGGAAAATATGTCAATCGCGTTCATTCCGTGGCTGAACTTGTCGAAGCGGGACTGTTAACGCGGCAGGAATTGCGTCAGTTTCAAAAGGCGGAAGACTTCTTGTGGGCCGTCCGTTGTCACCTGCATATGATTACCGGTCGGGCGGAGGATCGACTGACGTTCGACATGCAAGTCGAGCTTGCCGAACGCACGCATTTTTCGGCGCGCAATGGCCGGTCTGCTGTCGAGCGCTTTATGCGCTATTATTTTCTGAACGCCAAAATCGTGGGTGACCTGACGGCGGTTTTCCTCGCGCATCTGGATGATCGGCTTGCAGCGCGTGGACATCGCTACGTTCCCAGCTTCTTCCGAAGACCCAAAAAGCTTGATGGTTACATTCTCGATCGGGGGCGGATCGCCCTCCCCTCCGATGATTTCTTTCAAACCGATCCGGTACGGCTCGTCGAGATATTTGCAGTTGCGGATCGTCATGGGCTTGCCATCCATCCTTCCGCCATTCGCGCCGCCAGCCGCGACGCGCATTTGATCGACCGCCGCATTCGTAAAGACTCGCGCGCGAACGCCGCTTTCCTCGATGTGCTCACTTCGCCGCGCGATCCGGAAACGGTGTTGCGCTGGATGAACGAAGCCAGCGTTTTTGGCCGCTTCATTCCTGATTTCGGACGAGTCGTCGCGCAGATGCAGTTCGATATGTATCATCACTATACTGTGGATGAGCATACGATCCGCGCCGTCGGTTTGCTGGCGCGTATTGAAAAGGGCGAAATCCAGGGCGACCATCCATTGTGCACCGCGCTTTTGGACAAGCTGCTGTCGAGGCGTGCACTATATGTGGCGGTGTTGTTGCATGACATCGCCAAAGGGCGTGGCGGCGACCACAGCATATTGGGGGCCGAAGTCGCTTTGTCGCTATGCCCACGTCTTGGGCTGACGGCAGCGGAGACGGAGACCGTCGCATGGCTGGTGCGCTATCATCTGCTGATGTCGGCGACGTCGTTCAAGCGCGACTTGTCGGATTATAAGACAATTATGGACTTCACCGATGTGGTGCAAAGTCCCGAGCGTCTGCGCTTGCTGCTGATCCTGACCGTCGTCGATATTCGTGCGGTTGGTCCGGGTGTCTGGAACAGCTGGAAGCGGCAACTGCTGACCGACCTTTACGACGCAGCCGAAGAAGTGCTGCGTCTTGGACACAAGCAGAACGGGCGTCGCGAGAAGGTGGAAGCAAAGCAGGAAGCTTTGCAGGCGGCGATGAGCCTGCCCGACAAGGTGTTCGCCGGGTTGAAGAAGCGATTCCCTGAATCCTATTGGATCGCGGAACCGGACGACATTCTGCAGCAGAACGTTCGCCATGTCATGGCGGCTGGTAAGGAAGCGCTATCCATTGCCGCCGAAGTCTATCCGCAACGCGGCGCGACTTTGGTCACCGTTTATGCCGCCGACCATCCCGGTCTGTTTTATCGCGTCGCCGGTGCGATTCATCTGGCGGGCGGCAACATTATTGACGCGCGTATTCACACTATGCGTGACGGCATGGCTATCGACAATTTTCTGGTGCAGGATCCCTTTGGCGGGCGGTTCGACAGTGATGACCAGCTCGCGCGGATAAAACGCATGATTGAGGAAGCGCTGGCGAACCGCCATAAGCTGATCACCAAGCTGGAAGCGCGGCCCTTGCCTCGCACCCGCGCCGAAGCATTTCACATAGTCCCCAACGTATTGATCGATAACAAGGCCTCCAATCGCTTTACCGTTGTCGAAGTGAACGCTCGGGACCGCCCTGCCCTGCTGTTCGCCTTGGCTAACGCGCTGTTCCAGTCGAAGGTTACTGTCCATAGTGCGCATGTGGCGACTTATGGCGAGCGGGCTGTCGATACCTTTTATGTTACCGACCTGCTGGGTGGAAAAATCGAGAGTAAGGCGCGCATCCAGACTCTCGAACGTCGTCTGCTGGAAGCAGCCGGCGCACAGTTTACCGAAGTGACGGAGCGCCGCCAGGTCGCCTAACGTATATCCACGACCGTGCCGGGCTCCAGCATAGGCAAAATAGCCAGCATATCGGCCTTTGCGATGGCGACGCAGCCTTCGGTCGGCCGCGCTTCGACCCAGCAATGGAAGAATATCGCGCTGCCCGCGTTCGGTATCGGCGGCGTATCGTTATGGCCCAGCACGATAATCACGTCATAGGCTTCATCTTCGCGTTGCAGGGTTTCGGCGGAGTGGCCATGGGGTAAGTATACGGGGCGATTATAGGCGGGATCGCCAACGCCGTCCGACCACCCATCGTTTTGTCGAGTCCAACGCCATGCAATTTGGGGCATTCTGTTCAGTGCCAAGCGCGCTCGCCGCAACAGCACTCCGCGCACCGGCCAACGACCCAGCGGTGTGCACCCATCCCCTTCCCGCTTTGCGCCGGCATCGCACACCCCGCTCTTTCCAATGGCGCAGGCGATATCCAGATGACCGAACCGCAACCGTCGCGCGGCGCTATCGACCTGGATGATGCTCACAACTGGTGCCCGGTCCTGTCGCGCTTGGTGGCGAGATAGCGATCGTTATGTGGATTGGATGTAATCGAAAGCGGCAGTCGTTCGGACACTGTAACGCCCGCTGCTTCCAGCCCCGCGACCTTGGCCGGGTTGTTGGTCAGGAGCCGCACCGTGTCTATTCCCAGCAGATCGAGCATCCGCGCAGCCACCGAAAAATCGCGCGCGTCAATGGCAAAGCCGAGCCGTACGTTGGCGTCGACCGTGTCGAATCCCTGATCTTGCAAGGCATAGGCGCGCAGCTTGTTGACCAACCCGATACCCCGCCCCTCTTGGCGCAGATACAATAGCACGCCCCACGGGGCATCGGCGATCTGATGCAACGCCTCGTGCAATTGCGGGCCGCAATCGCATTTGAGCGATCCCAGCACATCGCCGGTGAGGCACTCGCTATGCAGGCGCACCACGGGAGGCGAAGCATCGCGCTTGCCCACGATCAGGGCGACATGCTCGCGCGGTTCCTCCGGACTGCGGAACGCAATGATCTCCGCGTCCTCACTCGCCGCCACGGGCAGGCGCGCTCGGGTGGCAATCAGCAGGCGTTTTGCGTCATCATATGCCGCGACATCCTGCGTGCTGACTTCCGCCTCGCCATGCGCTTCGGCTCTCACGAAGAACGCGGGCAGAATACCGGCCAGTCGCGCCAAACGCAGCGCCGTTGCGGCTGCATCGGGTGCGGTCAGCGGGCGCGCATGGAACGGGCCTTTGAGCGGGGTCGCAAGATCGCGAACCGGATCGGCAATGGCCATCGCCACGTCGCGGTCGATCCACGGCACCCGTGCGATCTGTACCGGCATTTCGGGGTCGGCGGCAGCGCGTTGATTGGTGAGTTTGAGAGTTTCGGCGCGCGCTGCTGAGATAAGCATGTCGGCCTGACCGTCGGGGTCGAAGGTTACAAGCGTAACGGCGTCGGCACCTTCGACAGCCAAGACGGTCAGCGATCCACTATCGGCACGGACCGTTACCGGCCATCCCCGGCGCAGCGCATCTATGGCGCGGGCTGCGGCCTTCGCATCGGTCATACGCGGATCAGAACGAAAACTCGGTGATGATGGGCACGTGATCCGAAGGGCGCGCCCAGCCTCGGATGGGTTCGACAACGCGATGGCTGACAGCTTTGTCTGCCAGTCCTGGGCTGACCCACATATGATCGAGGCGTCGTCCCCGATCGCTCTCCGACCAGTCGCGCGCGCGATAGCTCCACCATGTATAGAGCCGTTCCGGCGCGGGGAAAAATTTGCGGCCCAGATCGACCCAATCATGCGACGCCTGCAACCGGGCAAGGAGATCGATTTCGATCTGTGTATGGCTCACCACATTGATGAGTTGCTTGTGGCTCCACACATCCGATTCCAGCGGCGCGATGTTGAAATCGCCCGTCAGGATCGTGGGTTTGTCCGAAAGGCTCGACGACCATTCGATCATGCGTTCGATGAAGTCGAGTTTCTGGCCGAATTTGGGATTGATCGTCCGGTCCGGCTCTTCGCCGCCAGCGGGCACGTAGACATTTTCCACGCGCACGCCATTGTCCAGCCGCACGCCAATGTGCCGCGCTTCGCCGTTCGCCTGCCAGTCGAGCCGGTCGTCTTCGCGGATCGGTATCTTACTGACGATGGCAACACCGTGGTGCATCGGCTGCCCGTTCAGCTTTTGGTGGTTGTAACCATATTGCCGGAACAGTCCGGCCGGGAAGGTGTCATTGACGACCTTGGTTTCCTGCAGGCACAGGATGTCCGGCCCTTCTTCTGCCAGGAAGCGCTCGACGATTTCCAGACGGGCGCGGACGGAATTGATGTTCCACGATGCAATAGTGACTGTTTCGGCCATGGCGATACCCACTAGGGTTCAAAGCCCAACATCGCAAGCCGCGCGCATCAAATGGCGGCGGCAAAGAAAGACCCCCGCTCCGGGGGCGTGGAACGGGGGTCTCGATTGCGCCTTTGTGCGCTTCGCGACACGAGCAGCAGCCGGGGTAACAGGGGGGAAATCCCAGGGGCTGCTCGTGCCGTGACTCCTATCTAGCGGCTGGCATATGAGCGCCAGATTAACAGGCTTGGAAAGAATCGCGGAGGGTCGATTTTTATCGCGTGGGCGTTTCGTTTCGTCAGCCGCCTGACCGTCCACGCGGCCTGGGATCGGTCCAGCGGAAGGCAGAATCGGCAATGGGAACGCCGTAACGGTGGTTGGTCAGGCGAATCGTCGTGCGGTTATTCTGCGAATCGAGTGCGACCCAGCCGTACAGTTCCAGTCCCGCGGGCGAAGCCGGTTTGCGTTTGAAGACCATCGTGATCGTACCGAATTCGGGGCGCTTTGGATCGCGTGCTTCGACACTCAGAACCGTGGGATCGCCCGTCTGGATGACTTTGCCGAATTTGGAGAGATCCTTGTTGGGATCGAGCAGCGCGCCCAGAGGCGAACTGCCGATCGGCCAACGCTGCACCTGTCGCACTTCATAGTCGATCATTGTGAGCGCCTTGCCATCGCCGACGATCAGGAGGGGAATGCCCTTTTGATACTGGAAGCGGATCTTGCCGGGTTGCTTGAGCGTGATCTTGCCGGTCACGACCTGACCGTTCTTGTCAGTCTGTGCAAAGTCAGCCGTCATGGAGGTGACGGCGCGGATGTATGCGTTGACCTTTTGCAGGTCGGATTGATCCTGTTGCGCGATGGCAGGGGCGGTCGGCAGGACCGCCGCCAGCGCCAAAGGTGTCGCCGCGAGGGCAAGCGCGATGCGCTTCATGAAGGTATCTCCGGTTTGTTAAACAGTCGGCATAAAGGGACGGCTTTGAACCTGCAGTGAACCTCCAATGTTCCCTAACTTCTCTAACATCGCGCATATGGGCTACCTCCGGACGCCGCAAGACGACCGACATGGAAAGACCCGAAACGAGTATGACGGCGTTTGGTGCTGTAGGACAGAGCCTTGCTTGCCAGCATCGGAAATAGAAATGCCCCCGGCGCGCAGGCACCGGGAGCATTGGTTTTTCTGAAACAGGATCAGCGGCAGCGCGCGCCGCTCTTGCTGATGGCCGATCCAGCCACGGCACCGCCCGCTGCGCCCAGCAATGTGCCCAGCGTTTTGGAGTCACCCGGCGCAATCAGGTTGCCCAGAACGCCACCGGCAATACCGCCTGCGATCAGGCCGGTCGTACCATCGGGACGACGGCAGTAATATTGCCCATTCTGGCCGCGATAGACGCGATCGTTCCGGCTAAGATGGCGCTCCCGATAGCGCGCATCGTCGCGATAGTAGCGGTCGGCATAATAGCCGCCATAGGCCGGGTCAGGCCGGTTATAATCATATTGCCTGTACGATGCCGATTGCGGCCCGTCGCCATACATCGACCCGGAACATCCGCCGACCAGCGTTGCCGCAGCGAGTGCCAGGCTCATCGATACCGTAAGCCGGGCTTTACCCGTCCTGCTTTGTGTCATCATCCGTCTCCTCAATCCCGCTCTTTTGTGAACGGCATGAGGAGGGGATTCGTTCCCTAAAGCGGGTTGCCCGCTTCGTCTCTCAACACTTCGCGGCGGCCGACATGGTTGGGCGCGCCGACGAGGCCTTCGTTTTCCATGCGTTCGATGAGGCGCGCGGCGCTGTTGTAACCGACGCGAAGCTGGCGTTGCAGCCAGCTTGTCGAGGCTTTCTGGTTCTCGAACACCAGTTGGCAGGCCTTGCGATACAGGTTCGCGTCCGGGCTGTCGTCGCCAAGATCGACGCCATCCAGCGCGAAGCTGCCTTCTTCGGGTTCTTCGGTGACGGCGGAGATGTAATCGGGTTTGCCCTGCGAACGCCAGTGATCGGCGACGGCGCGGACTTCATCGTCGCTGACGAACGGGCCGTGGACGCGCGTCAATTGCTTGCCGCCCGCCATGTAGAGCATGTCGCCCTTGCCCAGCAATTGCTCGGCCCCCTGCTCGCCCAGGATGGTGCGGCTGTCGATCTTCGACGTGACGAAGAAGCTGATGCGGGTCGGCAGGTTCGCCTTGATAACGCCGGTGATGACATCGACCGAGGGGCGCTGGGTTGCGAGGATCAGGTGGATGCCCGCCGCGCGCGCCTTTTGCGCGAGGCGCTGGATCAGGAATTCGACTTCCTTGCCTGCGGTCATCATCAGGTCGGCCAGCTCGTCGACCACGATTACGATCTGCGGCAGCGGCTGGAAATCGAGCTGTTCTTCCTCGTAGATCGGCTGGCCGGTTTCGGGATTGTAGCCGGTCTGGACGCGGCGACCCAAAGGCTTGCCCTTGGCCTTCGCGGCGCGGACCTTTTCATTGTAATTGGCGAGGTTGCGGACGGAGATCGACGCCATCATGCGATAGCGATCCTCCATCTGTTCGACTGCCCATTTGAGCGCGCGGATCGCCTTTTGCGGTTCGGTAACGACCGGCGAGAGCAGATGCGGGATGTCGTCATAGGTCGACAGTTCCAGCATCTTGGGATCGATCATGATGAGCCGCAGCGAATCGGGGGTCATCCGATACAGCAGCGACAGGATCATGCAGTTCAGGCCGACCGATTTACCCGATCCGGTGGTGCCTGCAATCAGCAGATGCGGCATGGGGGCGAGGTCTGCGATCACCGCGTCGCCGGAGATGTTCTTGCCCAAGACGATAGGCAGCGACGCCTGTTGATCGGCGAATTGCTCGCTTTCGATCAGTTCGCGCAGGACGACTGACTCGCGCTTGATATTGGGCAGTTCGATACCGATCACGGTGCGGCCGGGGATGGTCGCAACGCGCGCCGACAGTGCCGACATGTTGCGGGCGATGTCATCCGCCAGCGCGATGACGCGGCTGGCCTTGATGCCCGCCGCCGGTTCCAGTTCGTACATGGTGACGACCGGGCCGGGCTTCACTTCGGTGATGTGGCCCTTCACATGGAAATCGTCGAGCACGCTTTCGAGGAGGCGGGCGTTGCGTTCCAGCGCGGCTTTGTCGATCTTCACGACCTGGCTTGGCGGCGCTTCGGTCAGCAATTCGGTGGAGGGCAGCGAGCTGTGGCCGAACAGATCATCCTGCCGCGAGACAGGCGCGAAGGGGCGCGGCGCGGCGGCAGGCTTGGGCGTCTGGATGTTGATCGGCGGCTTGGGTTCGTTGGACACGGCGCGGCGCGGCGCGACTTCGCGCTCTTCCATCGCTGGCGCTGCTTCACCAGCAGGCGCGGGCAGGCGCTTTGTCAGGTTGAAGCGTGGCAGGCTGGGGCGCTTTAAGTGAATGAGCGGCTTTTCCAGAGCGAGGCTGCGATACCAGAGCCAGCCGCCGGTCACGAGTGTGAGGATGACCAGCAGGCCGATGATCCACGGCTGGCCTGCTTCGGGGGCCATGGCGGTCAGGCTCATCATACCATTGGCGTTCAACATGCCGACGATGCCACCCCATCCGGCGGGGAGTGCCACGAGCGGTTGCGTCTGGAATAAGGACAGGCCGATGCCGACAAGGACGATGCCGGTCAGGCACTTGCCGACCTGCCCCTGCCAGCCGCTCATGTCCTGATCGCCCCACAGGCGTCGTGCGCAGACCAGAATCAGCGGAAGGAGAAGCGCAGCGGGTACGCCGAGCAGCCACAGGAGGAAATCGGAGGTGTACGCGCCGGGCGTCTGCATGACGTTCTGCGCAAAGCCGCCCGCGACGGTGTTGAGCGACGGATCGCTGGGATGATAGCTGAGAAGGGCCAGTAGCAGGAACAAGCTGAGCACATACAGCGCGCTCGCCCCGATCAGCGCGCCGCTGCGAATCAGGCTGCGCTTCAGCATTTGCCGCCATTCCGGCGTGCGCTTCGATGCCCGGCTGGCCACTATGATCCCCGTTTCGTGCTTCAAATGTTCTGGATGCCCCTTTGTCTCTTAACCACGAGTCCCCGTCAAGAGTCCGGCACTGGCAAGTGCGACAAGCGCATCGCCGTCCATGCGCTGAATCGTCCAGCCGTCCATGGGGCGCGCGCCGATGGCGCGGTAGAAATCGATGGCGGGGGTGTTCCAGTCCAGCACCGACCATTCGAGCCGCGCGCAATCGCGCTCTATCGTCAGACGGGCGAGAGCGGCGAGCAAGGCTTTGCCTGCGCCACAGCCGCGCGCCTGAGGATCGACGAACAGGTCTTCCAGATAAATGCCCGGACGCCCTTCGAACGTGGAAAAATTGTGGAAGAACAGCGCGAAGCCGACGGGTTTGTCGTTCTGCTGCGCGATCAGCACTTCGGCCATCGGCCGCGGTCCGAAGAGGTGCCGGGCGAGGACTTCGCGGTCGGCGCGCACTTCGTGGGCGAGCTTTTCATATTCGGCCAGAGCAAGGATGAAGCCGTGGATCAGGTCGATGTCGTGCGGTTCGGCATTGCGGATGGTGACGGTCAAGTGACGCTTCCTTCGACATGAACAAGCTGCGGATTGCGGCGCGCGGCGATGAGGCATCCGGCCACGATCAGCACGGTTCCCGCAATGGTGGTGACGGTCAGCCGCTCTGAGAAAAACAGCCATCCCATGATCGCGGCCCAGATGAAGGCGCTATATTCCACGGGGATAAGGCTTTGCGCCTCGGCACGGGCATAGGCCCAACTGAGGCACATGAGCGAAGTAAAGGCGATGGCGGCTGCGCCGACGATCATCGGCACATGGGCAAGGGCGGGGACCACCGCCAAAAAGGGCGCGAAGACTGCAAATATGCCCAGCATCACGAGGTGCTGGAAAAAGGCCACCTCGACAGGCGAGGCGACGTCGGCCTGCTGTTTTTGAATGATGAGATTCCACGCGAACAATATCGCGGAGAATAGCACGGCGGCGGCGCCCAGAAGCGCCTCTGGGTCGTATGCGCCGCGCAGACGTCCGGACACAATAATGCCCACGCCGATCAATCCCAGCACCGATGCCCATATCGTATTGCGGCCGATCCGTTCCTTCAGAAGCAACGCGGCGAGATAAAGTGCGATCAGCGGGGCGATGAAGGACAGCGCAATGGCTTCGGCCAAGGGGAGTTTGGTCAGCGCATAAAAGAAGAAGAGCGCCATCATCGCCACGACAGCGCCACGCAGCAGGTGAATGCGCAGGACGGACCCGATAGGCCAGGGATTGCGCAGCACGGCCATGCCGACGATCCCAATGATCGTGCCGGCAAGCGCGCGCCATAGCAGTGCGTTGTAGACGCCGATGGCGAGGCTGAGCCCCTTCATCACCGCATCCATGACGGAGAAGAACGCCACGCCAGCGCAGCACACGGCAAAGGCCAGTGCGAAAGGAACGGGGCGGGCGGTCATTTGGTGGTGGCTAGGGCGTTGCGGCGCAGCTTTACTCTGCCGCTACGCTCTCCGCTGCGCCCGCGTCCGTCGTTTCCGCTTCGATCTCGGCAGCCTTCGCTTCGACCAGCTTTACGATGTGGTCGATCATGCCTGCGTCCTGGACATGGTGGTCTGTGACGCCGGAGAGGTAGACCATGTGCTTGCCGTTGCCGCCGCCGGTGATGCCGATGTCGGTTTCGCGGGCTTCGCCGGGGCCGTTGACGACGCAGCCGAGGACGGAGAGCGACAGGGGTGTCTGAATATGTTGCAGGCGCTCTTCCAGAGCCTGCACGGTACGGATCACGTCGAAGCCTTGGCGCGCGCAACTGGGGCAGGAAACGACGCGGACGCCGCGGGTGCGGATGCCCAGGGACTTAAGGATTTCGTAGCCGACGCGCACTTCTTCTTCGGGTTCGGCGGAAAGCGAAACGCGGATGGTGTCACCCACGCCCGCCCACAGCAGATTGCCGATGCCGATGGCGCTCTTCACCGTGCCGCCGATCAGGCCGCCTGCTTCGGTAATGCCCAGATGCAGCGGGCAATCGACGGCGTCGGCCAGTTGCATATAGGCCGCGACGGCAAGGAACACGTCGCTGGCCTTCACCGCGACCTTATATTCGTGGAAATCCTGATCCTGTAGCAGCTTGATATGGTCGAGCGCGCTTTCGACCAGTGCTTCGGGGCAAGGCTCGCCATATTTTTCGAGGAGATCGCGTTCCAGCGACCCTGCGTTGACGCCGATGCGGATCGCGCAGCCATTGGCTTTCGCAGCGTCGACGACTTCCTTCACGCGCGCCGATGATCCGATATTGCCCGGATTGATGCGCAGGCAGGCTGCGCCTGCGTCGGCGGCTTCCAGCGCGTGCTTGTAGTGGAAGTGGATGTCGGCGACGATCGGCACTTTCGACGCGCGCACGATCTGTTTCAGGGCCGTGGTCGATTCCTTGTCGGGGCAGGAGACGCGGATGATGTCCACGCCAGCCTCTTCGCACCGGCGAATCTGATCGACGGTTCCGCGCACGTCATGCGTCAGCGTGTTGGTCATCGTCTGCACAGTGACGGGCGCGCCACCGCCGACAGGCACCTTGCCGACCATGATCTGACGGCTTTGCCGCCGCGCGATGTCGCGCCAGGGACGCAGGCCGGGATTATGGTCGGACATGAAAAGCTCCAGTTGTTGAAGCCTCTATAGACGCTTTGCATGACGGTTAGAAGGGCGCGAGGTTGTCGATTATGCGTGTGACGTTAAAGAGGGCGCATCCCCCGCGAATATGAGTCCCTACATCATGCCCGACACTGCACATTCCCGCTGGACGCTTGCCATACATGGCGGGGCGGGTAGCATGACGCGCGACTTGCTGACGGCAGAAGAAGATGCCGGCGCGCGGGCAGGGCTGTCGGCGGGGCTGGATGTGGGCGAAGCGATTCTGCGGGCGGGCGGCAGTGCGCTCGATGCGGTAGAGGCGGCGGTCCGTGTGCTGGAGGACGATCCGCATTTCAATGCGGGGCGCGGATCGGTGTTCACCTTTGAAGGCCGCAACGAAATGGACGCGGCGATTATGGACGGGAGGGATCGCAATGCCGGGGCCGTGGCGCGTACGACGGCGACGCGTAATCCCGTCAGCCTGGCCCGCGCTGTGATGGCGCACAGCCCGCATGTATTGCTGGGGAGCGAGGGCGCGGACATGTTTTCCGTGGAGCAGGGGCTGGAGCAGGCGGGGCCGGAATGGTTCGCAACGCCAGAGCGGCTGCGGCAGCTTGAGGAAGTGAAAAGCCGGTCGGGCAGCGCGTTCGATATCGACATGAAATATGGCACCGTTGGCGCAGTGGCGAGCGATGTGCACGGCCATGTCGCGGCGGCTACGTCGACCGGCGGGCTGACCGGCAAGCGCTGGGGTAGGGTAGGGGACACGCCGCTGATCGGGGCGGGGACATATGCCGACGACCGGGCTTGCGCGGTGTCCGCGACCGGCGCGGGCGAGTTTTTCATCCGCATCGGGATCGCGCATGAAATTGCGGCGCGCGTGCGGTTTACCGGAGAGACGCTGGATCAGGCAGCGCAGGCCGTGTTTGCGGAGCTGGGCGAGATGGGCGGTGTCGGCGGGGTCATCATGGCCGCGCCGGACGGGCAGTGCGCGTGGCTGTTCAACACGACCGCCATGTATCGCGGGTCGGCCAGCGCCGACGGCGCGCGCCATGTCGCCATTTACGGCGATGAAGGCTGATGCGCGCGCGGATATTCACGCTGCTGGCTGCCATGCTGGCCCTTTTACCGACGCCTGCCTTTGCGTGGTGGGAATATGGTCATGAAACCGTCGCCAGTATTGCACAGGCGAATGTCAGTACCACGGCGCGGCGTGAAATTGCCGCGCTGCTGCGCCATGCGCCGGAACTGGCGACGCCCACGTGTCCGCTCAAGACCATCGAGCAGGCGAGCGTCTGGCCCGATTGCATCAAGACGCTGGGGGACCGGTTCAGCTACGCCTATAACTGGCATTATCAGAATGTCGGCATCTGCAAGCCGTTCGATGTGAAATCCGTGTGTCCGGACGGCAACTGCGTGTCGGCGCAGATCGACCGCAATGCGCGATTGCTGAAGGATCGCAGCGTTCCGGCGCGCGAAAGGCTGATGGCGCTGGCGTTCCTTGTCCATTTCGTCGGCGATCTGCATCAGCCGTTGCACGCAGGGGACGATGGCGATCTGGGCGGCAACCGGGCGAAGGCGGATTATGGCATCGTCGCCAATCCGCGCCTGAACCTGCACAGCATCTGGGACGGCTATCTGGCGGAACGCGGCATATCGCAGCCGCCGCCGCTGGTGCGCGCCTATAACGCCGAAGAGCGCGCTCAGATGGCGACTGGCACAACCGAGGACTGGAGCCGGGAAAGCTGGCAGATCAGCCGCGACGTCGCCTATGCCGCCATTCGCGGTGCCGATGTGTGTGCGCCGCATGGCGATGTGCGTGGCACAATGAGCGAGGCACAGATCGAAGCGCAGATTCCGGCGGTGCGGTTGCAGATCGAGCGCGGCGGCTTGCGTCTGGCGCGGTTGCTCGATGAGGCTCTGAGCTAGAGGGAAGCCATAGCCTGCGTCACGGCGTCGGCGACCTCTGCACGACAGATCAGCAAGTCGGGCAGATAGGGGTCGTCCCGGTTATAGACCAAAGGCTGCCCATCGAGCCTGACGCAATGGAGGCCGTACGCCAGAGCGACGGCAGCCGGGGCGCAATTGTCCCATTCATATTGGCCGCCGCTGTGGAGATAGATGTCCGCTTCGCCGCGGACGACGGCCATCGCTTTCGCGCCTGCCGACCCCATGGGGACGAGGTCCGCGCCAAGCGTCTGGGCAACGGCTACGGCTTCGGCAGCGGGGCGGCTGCGGGATACGAGCATCCGCAGGGGGGCGTTGAGCGGGGGCAAGGGCTGCGGCCGGTCCGATCGCAGGGTCAGGCCGAGCCCGGGGAGGGCAACCGCGCCGACCGTCGCCACGCCCTTGACCGCTAAGGCGACATGCACGGCCCAATCGTCGCGGCCTTCGCCATATTCGCGTGTGCCGTCGAGCGGATCGACGATCCATACACGCGATTTGTCGAGGCGCGATCCGTCGCACTTGCGCTCTTCGGACAGCAGGCCGTCGTCGGGCCGCTGTGCCATCAAAGCTTCGACCAGATAGGCGTTGGCGACATGGTCCCCCTCCGCGCCCATCGCCTTGCCCTCGAACCGGCCGCTTACGCGCACATCGAGCAGGATACGCCCGGCTTCCTCTGCCAGTTCGGCGGCCAGCGCGGCGTCGGCAGCAAGATCGTATACGGGGTCGCTCACAGATCGTGACTCCAGATGCCTATGACATTTTCCACGATGATATCCGCTGCCTGCTCTGCCGTCAGCCGGGTGGTGTCGATGCGGATTTCAGGGTTCACAGGTGCCTCATAAGGGGAGTCGATGCCAGTGAAGTTCTTGAGCGCACCGCTGCGGGCCTTGGCATACAGGCCCTTTACGTCGCGTGCTTCTGCGTCCGCCAGCGGCGTGTCGATGTGGACTTCGACGAACGTATCCGCCGGGAGCAAGGCGCGCACCATGTCGCGTTCGGCCCGGAAGGGGGAAATGAAGGCGGTGATGACGATCAGGCCTGCGTCGGTCATCAGCTTGGCGACTTCGCCCACGCGGCGGATGTTTTCCACACGGTCGGCATCGGTAAAGCCCAGATCGCGGTTGAGGCCATGACGGACATTGTCGCCGTCCAGCAGGAAGCTGTGCTTGCCCAGTGCATACAGCTTTTTCTCGACGATGTTGGCGATGGTCGATTTGCCCGATCCGCTGAGGCCCGTGAACCAGAGCAGCTTGGGCGACTGGCTCTTTTGCGCGGCATGGGCCTCGCGGCTGACATCGACGGCCTGCCAGTGGATATTCTCAGCACGGCGCAGCGCGAAATGGATCATGCCTGCGCCGACCGTGCGGTTGGTCATCCGGTCGATGAGGATGAAGCCGCCCAGATCGTGATTCTCCGCATAAGGCGCGAAGGGAATGGCCCGGTCGGTGGAAAGATTGGCCACGCCGATGGCGTTCAGTTCCAGCGTCTTTGCGGCGAGTTGCTCCAGGGTGTTGACGTTGACCTGATATTTGGGCTGCTGGATGGTTGCGGAGACCGTTTGCGTGCCGATCTTCATCCAATAGGGGCGGCCGGGGAGCATTTCGGCTTCGTCCATCCAGACGATGGTTGCTTCGAACTGGTCGGCGGTGGCGACGGGGTCGGCGGCGGCGGCGATCATATCCCCACGGCTGCAATCGACTTCGTCGGCAAGGGTGAGGGTGACCGATTGCCCCGCGACGGCCTGCGGCAGATCGCCGTCCAGCGTCACGATGCGCGCGACGGTGCTGGTCTTGCCGCTAGGCAGCACGCGGATGCTGTCGCCCGGTGCAATCGTACCGCTGGCGATCATGCCGGAAAAGCCGCGGAAGTCGAGGTTTGGACGGTTGACCCACTGCACCGCCATGCGGAACGACTGATCCGCCTGCGCATCGGTATCGACTACGACGCTTTCGAGATGCTGCATGAGCGTCGGGCCAGTGTACCAGGGCGTGTTGTCGCTGGCGCCGGTGATGTTGTCGCCCTTGAACCCGCTGATCGGCATAGGCGTGAAGCTCTCTATGCCGATGCTCTTTGCGAAGGTCGCGTAATCGGCGACGATAGCGTCGTACGTCGCCTGATCGTACCCCACGAGGTCCATCTTGTTCACCGCCAGCACGATATGCCGGATGCCGATGAGGTGCGCCAAATAGCTGTGCCGCCGGGTTTGGGTGAGAATGCCCTTGCGCGCATCGATCAGGATGACGGCCAGATCAGCGGTGGATGCGCCCGTGACCATGTTGCGGGTATATTGTTCATGCCCCGGCGTATCGGCGACGATGAATTTGCGCTTTTCGGTAGCGAAGAAACGATAGGCAACGTCGATAGTGATGCCCTGTTCGCGCTCCGCAGCGAGACCGTCCACCAGCAGGGCGAAGTCGATCTCCTGCCCCTGCGTGCCCATTTTCTTGCTGTCGGCTTCAAGGCTGGCAAGCTGATCCTCGAAAATCTGTTTGCTGTCGTAAAGCAGCCGCCCGATCAGCGTCGACTTGCCATCGTCCACCGACCCGCAGGTGATGAACCGTAGCATCGTCTTGTGCTGATGCGTTTCGAGATAGGCGTCGATGTCGGAAGCGATCAGCGCATCGGTCTTGTAGATTACGTCCGTCATCAGAAGTAACCTTCCTGCTTCTTCTTCTCCATGCCTGCGCCGCCCGAATCCTTGTCGATGGCGCGGCCCTGGCGTTCCGATGTGGTCGTCAGCAGCATTTCCTGAATGACCTGCGGCAAGGTGGTCGCTTCGCTCTCGACTGCGCCGGTGAGCGGATAGCAGCCCAAGGTGCGGAAGCGGATGGAGCGTTCGACCGGCACTTCGCCGGGGGCCAGCGGGAAACGGTCGTCATCGACCATCAGCAACATGCCGTCACGTTCGACCGTGGGGCGGGGGGCGGAGAAATAAAGCGGGACGATCTCGATATTTTCCAGATGGATATATTGCCAGATGTCGAGCTCGGTCCAGTTGCTGATCGGGAAGACGCGCATCGATTCGCCCTTCGCCTTGCGCGCATTGTAGAGACGCCACAGTTCGGGGCGCTGCTGCTTGGGATCCCAGCGATGATTGGCCGAGCGGAAGCTGAACACGCGCTCCTTGGCGCGGCTCTTTTCCTCGTCGCGCCGCGCGCCACCGAAGGCCGCGTCGAAGCCATGGAGGTCGAGTGCTTGCTTCAGCCCTTCGGTCTTCCACATGTCGGTGTGCAGGGGGCCGTGATCGAACGGGTTGATCCCTTTCTCAATCGCTTCCGGGTTTTGATAGACCAGCAATTCCATGCCCGCGTCACGCGCGGCCTTTTCGCGCAATTCGTACATCGCCCGGAACTTCCACGTCGTATCGACATGAAGAAGCGGGAAGGGCGGCGGCGAAGGGTAGAAGGCCTTCTTGGCCAGATGCAGCATGACGGCGCTGTCCTTGCCCACGGAATAGAGCATTACCGGGCGCTCTGCCTCGGCCACCACTTCCCGCAGGATGTGGATGCTTTCGGCTTCCAGACGTTGGAGATGCGTTAGGGACATGGATATTGCCTTTAGTAATATGCTGCGCCTGTACAGCGCCCAGAGCCTTCCCTTCGACCAAGAATTTCTATGGCCGCGCAAATGGCCATTCGGGTAGGCCCGGCACATCAACGCGGAACGAGAAAATTGCGCCTGCCAATGGCTGGGTGGTCAGTTGCGCTTCGGTCAGCCCGGTGCGGGCCGTGGTGACAAAGGCGGTGCGGCGATCGTCTTCGCCGAACGCGATCATCGTCGGACGAGTGACGGGCAATGCGACCTCCATCAGAATCGCGCCGTCCGGCGCCAATCGGACAACACGACCGCCGTCAAACAGCGCCGTCCAGTAACAGCCTTCTTCATCGACCGATCCGCCATCGGGGCGTCCTTTACCCAAGGGAAACTGATGCAGGATGCGGCGACCGGACAGCGTGCCGGTGTCGGGATCATAGTCATAGGCGCGGGCCGCATGGGTGGGCGTGTCACTGTGGTAGAATCGTCGTCCGTCGGCGCTGAACGCTGCGCCGTTGCAGGTCAGCATACCGCTTTCGATCTCCTTGATCGTGCCATCGCCATCCAGCCGATAAAGGGCGGCATCCTGCGCGGACTTGGTCATGTTGACGCTGCCGGCCCAAAAGCGGCCCTGCGGATCGGTGCGCCCGTCGTTGAAGCGAATGTCGGGGCGATCGGCGAAGATCTGATCGCCGAACGGCACGGGATCGGCGTCCCAATCGGCCAGCGTCGCAAAGCCATCCTTCATTGCCAGCAACAGGCCCCCTTTTGCGTCAAAGGCAAAGCATCCGACTGGCGCGTGAAAGAGGCGTGTTTCGTTCATACCCGTCGTCGGATCGAACCGATGAAGTGTGTTGGCGGCGATATCCACCCAGTACAGCCGGTGCTCGGCCCCATGCCAGCGCGGCCCTTCGCCCAGCAAAGCACACGCATCGAAGGCGACCTTGGGCAAAAATGTCTTAGATTGTGTCATAAAGGCTGCAATTCCGGAATTTGTGGCACTTCCACGGCTTAGCCCGATTGCATATTGCGAGAGGGGGGCTAAGCACAAGCGACACTATTTTTGTCCCGACCGCGAAAGGCTGGATATGGCAAAGCCCGCCCCCTGGCGCCTCGAAATCGATCGCTATCCCTTCGTCAAAACCATGGCCACACGGTTTCGTGATCTCGACATCATGGGGCACGTCAACAATGTCGCCATGGCCGGAATTTTCGAGACGGCACGCGTCCACTTTCATCGGCATCTGGGTCGCCATCCGCAGGATCAGGGTGTCCGCTGGCTCATCGCATCGGTGCATGTCGAATATCTGCAGGAAGCACACTTCCCTGACGAAGTGACCGTGGGCTGCTCCATTGCAAAGATCGGCAATACGAGCTGGACGATTTATGCAGCCGCGTTCCAGAACGGTGAGTGCGTTGCGACTTGCGATTGCGTGGTGGTGACGCATGGTCCAGGCGGCAGGCGGGTTGTGGACGGGGCCTTGCGTACCGCAATGGAAGCCAACCGGTTTCGCGAAGGTTGATGCGGCGTTAACTATTTCTTTGCAGTCGGGTGACTAAACGTCAGGTTCCAAAAGCCTGGAATTGTCGCCATGTTCCGATTTCCCCGCAGCCAGAATATCACGCCAGATGTTCGAGATACCGCGTCGGCCCCGTCGCGCCGCCTGCGGTTGCTAGTGGTCGATGAAAATCCCACGGCGCTGTCCGTCATCGGGCGTCGGCTTTCGCACATGGGACATGACGTGGTGCTGGCCCAGAATGGCTTTGCCGGATTGTCCTTCCTGAATGCCCAGCGGTTCGATCTTATCATTCTGGACATGGGCATGACGGCGTTGTCCGGAGTGGACACGCTGCGCAAGATGCAGGCGTCCGGCATGATGGTAGGCGCCAGCACGCTGATGATCACGGGGCGAAGCGATCCGTCCGCCATTGTCGAAGCGCTGGAGGCCGGGGCGGACGACCAGATCGTCAAACCCTTCGATTTCGAGGTGCTGGATGCGCGCATCCGTCACATCGTTTCGCGCGCTCAGCGGATCGCGGATCTCAAGCGCCACAACGAAACGCTGGATGCCCGGATCGCCCGCCGCGCCGTCGAACTGGGCGAGGCGCGCAACCAGTTGGAGGAACTGACGGCCGACCGGACACGGATTGCGCAATCCATCCAGATGTTGACCGAACAACTCGCGCAACTCAACGCGGCGCGCGCGCAGGCCTAACCCGCCGCAATTTCCAGCCAGAGCGACAGGCCGGGACCCGGCTCGGTTGGGGCTGTTTCGGTCATTATGCGCTGTGCATCGGCACGCGCACGCGTGAGGATCGCCGCCGGTACATTGGCAGCATGGTAGATGCGATCCGCTTCACCCATCAATCTGGCCGTGCCAAGCGTCAGGTCGTCGGGATCGCCCGATGTCAGCAGGATAGCGATCATCCGATCCGCCACAGGTTCCCCCGCAGACGCCAGCCAGCGCGCGGTTGCTTCGGCATCCTGCACGGCGAGCGGGTCCAGCATCCCACCGCTGGCGAGGGCTGCATCCAGCGCCCGTCGCCTTTGCGCAGGAAGCGGCCAGCGTTCTTTCATCATGGGCCGCGCGGCTTCCAGTGCTAGCGCCAGTGCGCCGAGCGTTGCGGGGAGCAACGCTTCGATCCGCTGCCTTACCACTTTGGCCAATCCCGCCGACGCGCCGCCGGTTCCCACGGCGATCAACACCGGATCGCGATCGACGATGGCGGGCAAAGTGAAATCGCACAGGGTGGGCCGATCGACGGCGTTCACCAATATGCCGCGCGCCTTCAGTCTTGCGATGGCGGCTTCCGCATCGGCATCGTCGTCAATGGCGACAATGGCGAGCGCCGCTTGCGCGTCTTCGTCGACGATCCGCGCGCCTGCCCGTTCCAGCAACCGGCGCTTGGCGTCTGCCGCTTCGCCTTCACCCAGCAGGATTACAGGCCGATCCGCCAGTCGAACGAACAGCGGCAGGCTATGCATTGGCCCTACTTGGCCCAGTCGGGGATGATGTCGCCGTCGATCAGCGTCTGGATCGGCGGGCGGGGGCGCACGATGGCCCATTTGTCGCCCGATACCAGCACTTCGGGCGTGAGCGCGCGGCTGTTATAGGTGTTGGCCATCGTCGCGCCATAAGCGCCTGCCGTCATGAAGGCGACGAGATCGCCGGCCTGCACATGATCCATCGCGCGGTTCGTCGCGAAAGTATCGCCGCTTTCGCACACCGGGCCGACGACATTGGCGGTGGTCGACTTTCCGCTGGGTTTCACGGCGCGAATATCATGCCATGCGTCGTAGAGGCTGGGGCGGAGGAGGTCGTTCATGGCCGCGTCGACGATCACGAAAGGCTGTGTCGCGCCTTGCTTCACCCGCACCACGCGCGAAATAAGGGCACCGGCGTTGCCGACGATGACGCGCCCCGGCTCGAACATCAGCCGCACGCCCCAATCCTGCGTCACACGCGTCACCATCGCACCATAGGCGGCGGGGCTGGGGGGGACGGGCAAAGCGGGATCGTAAGGCACGCCAAGGCCACCGCCCAGATCGGCGGTGCGGATATCGTGGCCTTCGTCACCCAAGGCTTCGATCAGTGCGCCGACTTTCACGAACGCCGCTTCCAAAGGCGCAAGGTCGGTCAACTGGCTGCCGATATGGACGGCAACGCCCTGGACATCCAGGCCCGGCAACTGCGCAGCGCGATCATAGGCGGCGATGGCGCGATCATAAGGGATGCCGAACTTGTTTTCCGACTTGCCCGTCGAAATCTTGGCATGGGTGCCAGCATCTACATCGGGATTGATGCGATAGGCGACGCGCGCGACCTTGCCCATTGCCACCGCGACGGCATTGAGCATTTCGGCTTCCGGTTCGCTTTCCAGATTGAACTGGAAAATGCCCTTTTCGAGTGCGAGTCGCATTTCCTCTTCGGTCTTGCCGACGCCGGAAAACACGACGCGGTCCGCCGGGATGCCTGCCGCCAAGGCGCGCAGCAACTCGCCCCCCGACACGACATCGGCGCCAAGCCCCAGCTTGGCGAGCGTGGCCAGCACCGCTGCATTGGGATTGGCCTTCACCGCAAAGGCGATGAGCGGATTGTCGAGCGCGCCAAGCGCTTCGCGAAACACGCCGACATGGCGCGTCAGCGTTGCAGTGGAATAGACGTAGACGGGCGTGCCGACGGCATCGGCGATGGCCGCCATCGGCACCTGTTCGACGTGCATGGCGCCGTCGCGATATTCGAAATGATCCATGAGCGTCGCTTAGTGGGCGCTGGGCGGCAAGTCGAATGGATCGTCAGTGCGTTCCTTCGATTGTGTCAATAATTCCGCATTGCGTTCGGGGCGGGACTGCGTGGAGGGCGTCATCAGTTCCTGTGCCGTTTGCGGGGCAGTGGCGCCGAGCGCTGTGGGGATTGGCCGCGCGCCCTCTGCGGGCTTGAGCGCCTGGCGTCCGCCACAGGCCGCAAGTGTTGCCAACAGAGCGAGGCTGATCGCCAGTTTACGGGTCATGCGGCATGCTCCTTGGCGCGGGCTTCGGCAATGCGGGCGCGCACCTGATCGGGGGCGGTGCCGCCATGGCTGCGGCGGCTGGCGACCGATGCGTCAACCGTCAGCACGGCATAGAGGCCGTCGGTGATTCGCGCGTCGATGTCCTGGAGGTCCGCGAGTGGCAGATCGGCAAGCTGTAGCCCGCGATCCTCGGCCAGTTTGACGGCGCGACCGGTGATATGATGGGCTTCGCGGAACGGCACATTGGCTTCGCGCACCAGCCAGTCGGCCAGATCGGTGGCGGTTGCATAGCCGCTCTCGGCCAGCGCGCGCATCCGGTCGGTACGGAACGTGACCGTCTCGATCATGCCGGTCATTGCGGCAATCGACAGGCCCAGCAGGTCGTGCGCCTCGAACACCGGCGGTTTGTCGTCCTGCATATCCTTGGAATAAGCTAGCGGCAGGCCCTTCATTGTGATGACGAGTGCCGTCATGCAGCCTGCGATCCGTCCGGCATGGCCGCGCACCAGTTCCGCCGCGTCGGGATTGCGCTTTTGCGGCATGATCGAACTGCCGGTGGAATAGGCGTCGGGCAGCTTTACGAAGCCGAAGGGCTGGCTCGCCCAGATGACGAATTCTTCGGCCAGGCGGGAAAGGTGAAGGCTGCACTGTGTTGCGGCCATCAGGTAATCGAGCGCAAAGTCGCGATCCGATACGCTGTCCAGGCTGTTGCCGGTGGGCCGGTCGAAGCCCAGCGCCACCGCCGTTGCATGGCGGTCGATTGGAAAGCCCGTGCCAGCCAAGGCCGCCGCGCCCAGCGGACATTCGTTCATCCGCACACGCGCATCTGCAAAGCGCGACCGGTCCCGGCCGATCATCGCGTGATAGGCCATTAGATGGTGCCCCAGCGTCACGGGCTGTGCCGACTGCAAATGGGTGAAGCCGGGCATCACCGCATCGGCATGGTCTTCGGCGCGCGTCAGCAACGCGGATTGCAAGGCGGCGAGGCCCGCTTCGACCTGATCGATGGCGTCGCGCACCCAGAGGCGCAAATCGGTCGCGACCTGATCGTTGCGGGAGCGCGCGGTGTGGAGTCGTCCGGCAACCGGCCCGATCAATTCGGCCAGCCGCGATTCGGTGACCATGTGAATATCTTCAAGGTCGAGATCGACGGGTACGCCGTTCGCCGCATATTCGGCGGCGACCCGATCCAGACCGGCGCTGATCGTTGCCGCATCCTCGGCCGAAACGATGCCTTGTTGCCCCAGCATGGCGACATGCGCCTTCGATCCGGCGATATCCTGTTGCGACAATCGCTTGTCGAAGGGGATAGAGGCGTTTATCTCGCGCATGACTGAAGCCGGGCCGGCGGCAAAACGCCCGCCCCACATGCTATTGGAGACTTCCTTGCGATCCGTAATGGCCTTGCTCCTGATGACCGGCGTGCTTGGCGCATGCGATAGGCAATCCCCGCCTTCCGGGCAAGACGCTGCGATCAATGCGTCGTCCGCTAGTGTGACGGCCACTGCGACGCCCGATGAAGTGCCCAGCACAGGCGAGGCGGAGGATAGTGCCGCGTTCAAATTCACGCTGGATCGCAGCAAAGCGGGCACGCCCGCGCCAAAGTTCACCTTTGCTGCGCCGGATGGCGGCGATGCAACGCTGCAGGATTTTGCGGGCAAACCCTTGCTGGTCAATCTGTGGGCGACATGGTGCACGCCATGTGTTGCCGAAATGCCGACGCTGGATGCAGTCGCTGGCAATTATGCGGCCAAGGGGCTGCAAGTGCTGACGATATCGCAGGACAGCCAGGGCGCGGCGCAGGTCGATCCCTTCTTCGCCAAGCGCAAATTTACGCATCTCAAGGGGTGGCTGGACCCGGAAAATCAGTTCGGGTTCCACTATGCCACCGGCTTGCTGCCGACCAGTGTGCTCTATAATGCCGAGGGGAAGGAAGTAGCACGGGTGATCGGTGCGATGGATTGGCAGAGCAAGGAAGCCAAGGCGCTGCTGGACGAAACTGTAGGCTGAGGCACCTACATCAGGATGAAATGGCGTTCGCCTTCATCCAAACCAGCCTTCGTGCCATGATCCCTATCTTTGGAAGGTGATGCTTTGGCGCAGTCCTGTACCGTGTTCTTTTGCCCAGATCCTGGCAAAAGGCTGGCCAGCAGTGCGGCAACGATTACACTAAAAAGGGCGGAAAGGCTCATGGGCCATGACTATTGCGACGCGATAGCTGTCTGAAAGCTGAACGTTACGCAGTCGCATCGAATGGTACTCGGGCTTAGTCTGGCGCGAGGCTTTCCAATCGCCAGCCATGCGCCAGCGGCATTGCTGTCTCGCAAAAGGCGCATTGAGCCATCACGCGCCCCACGAGCCAATGGCTTTTCCCGCATCCGGGGCAGGGATTTGCTATGTTAGGGCGATACAAGGGCATAGGTCGCGCCACTTGCTGGGCACCCATTCGCTCTGGAGAAGAAGCGCTCAACATGTTCACGACGGGCCTCCCTTCACACATAATCCACACCAACACCTGGGCGGCGAGTTGTTTCCCTCTTACGACGAAATCGATCGAATATTAAACTGCGGGGGCGTTTTCGACCGTGCGAGACTGCGCTTTCTCGTGTGTTTGGCCCTGCGCCCGTTGACTCCGTGTCGCCATGCGCTATGGCGCAGGCGCACCGGGATTTACCCGCTTTGACCGCCGGTTGATGTATGGTGCGACAGGGTTTCTGGGCGCCCTTCGTCTGACGTCCTATCGGCCCGGTCGCATCTTGTCGCATCCTCCCCCATCCGTGTGGTCAGCAGCCTTTGTGACGGAGACGCGCGACCTATGACAGCCATCGGACAGGACACCCTCAGCACCCGCGACACGCTCAGCGTCGGCGGCAAGGACATTGCCTTTTACAGCCTGAAGAAAGCGGCTGCCAAGCTGGGCGACGTATCCCGCCTGCCGTTCAGCATGAAGGTGCTGCTGGAAAACCTGCTCCGCTTCGAGGATGGCGTGACGGTCACGGTCGAGGACATTCAGGCGATCATCGATTGGCAAGCCGACAAGGGCAAGTCGCAGCGCGAAATCCAATATCGCCCCGCGCGCGTGCTGATGCAGGATTTCACCGGCGTTCCCTGCGTCGTCGATCTGGCCGCCATGCGCGACGCGATGAACGCGCTGGGTGCCGACGCGACCAAGATCAATCCGCTGGTCCCCGTGCATCTCGTCATCGATCACTCGGTCATGGTCGATGAATTCGGCACGCCAAAGGCGTTCGAAGACAACGTCGAACTGGAATATCAGCGCAACGCCGAACGCTATGACTTCCTGAAATGGGGCAGCAAGAGCCTGGACAACTTCAAGGTCGTGCCTCCTGGCACCGGCATCTGCCATCAGGTGAACCTTGAGAACATCGCCCAGGCGGTGTGGTCCTCGGTCGATTCTTCGGGCGCGACGGTTGCGTATCCCGACACCTGCGTAGGCACCGACAGCCACACAACGATGATCAACGGCCTGGGCGTGCTCGGCTGGGGCGTCGGCGGCATCGAAGCGGAAGCGGCGATGCTCGGTCAGCCGGTCTCGATGCTCATCCCCGAAGTCGTCGGCTTCAAGCTGACGGGTACGCTGGCCGAAGGCATCACCGCCACCGATCTGGTGTTGACCGTGACACAGATGCTGCGCGCCAAGGGCGTCGTCGGTCGCTTCGTCGAATTTTACGGTCCGGGCGTGTCGGCTTTGTCGCTTGCTGACCGCGCAACCATCGCCAACATGGCACCGGAATATGGTGCGACATGCGGCTTCTTCCCGATCGACGGCAAGACGCTGGATTACATGCGCCTCACCGGTCGTACCGAAGAGAACATCGCACTGGTCGAAGCCTATGCCAAGGCACAGGGCTTCTGGCTGAACGTCGAGGACGCCGATCCGGTATTCACCGATACGCTGGAACTCGACATGGGCACCGTCCAGCCGTCGCTCGCCGGTCCCAAGCGCCCGCAGGACAAGGTCATCCTGTCGCAGGTCGACGATGTGTTCAACGCCGATCTGGAAAAGGTCTACAAGAAGAGCGCACCCGTGCGTGTCGATGTGGACGGAAAGGATCATGGCATTGGCGATGGTGACGTGGTGATCGCCGCCATCACCTCCTGCACTAACACATCGAACCCCTCCGTTCTTGTCGCTGCCGGTCTGGTCGCGAAGAAGGCCGTCGAATTCGGCCTGACGCCCAAGCCCTGGGTGAAGACATCGCTGGCCCCCGGTTCGCAGGTTGTTACCGATTATCTGAACAAGGCAGGTCTGACCGAATATCTCGATGCGGTCGGCTTCAACCTTGTCGGTTATGGCTGCACCACCTGCATCGGTAACTCCGGTCCGCTGGCGCCTGCGATCAGCGCCGCGATCAACAACAACGACATCGTCGCTGCCTCGGTCCTGTCGGGCAACCGCAACTTCGAAGGCCGCGTGTCCGCCGATGTGCGCGCCAACTTCCTCGCGTCGCCGCCGCTGGTCGTCGCTTATGCGCTCAAAGGATCGGTCACGACCGACTTCGTTGCAACGCCGATCGGTCAGGGCAAGGATGGGCAGGACGTCTATCTGAAGGACATCTGGCCCAGCAACGACGAAATCCGTTCGGTAATGGACGGCGCACTGACCCGTGAAATGTTCGTCAGCCGCTACTCCACGGTCTTTACGGGCGATGCGCGCTGGCAGGCGATCGACGTGACGGGTTCGGACACCTACACATGGCGCGCAGGTTCCACCTATGTCGCCAACCCGCCCTATTTCGAAGGCATGGGCATGACCCCTGCGCCGGTTGCGGACATCATCGAGGCCAAGCCGCTGGCGATCTTCGGCGATTCGATCACCACCGATCACATCTCGCCCGCCGGCAACATCAAGGCATCTTCGCCTGCCGGTGTCTGGTTGCAGGAACATCAGGTCGCACAGGCAGACTTCAACAGCTATGGCGCACGCCGTGGCCATCATGAAGTGATGATGCGCGGCACCTTCGCCAACATCCGCATCAAGAACCAGATGCTGGACGGCGTCGAAGGCGGCATGACTCGCTACAATGGCGAAACCATGCCGATCTATGACGCAGCGATGCGCCACAAGGCCGACGGCACGCCGCTGGTCGTGATCGCAGGGAAGGAATATGGCACCGGATCGTCGCGCGACTGGGCCGCGAAGGGCACCAATCTGCTGGGCGTGCGCGTCGTCATCACCGAAAGCTTTGAGCGTATTCACCGTTCGAACCTGGTCGGCATGGGCGTGTTGCCGTTGCAGTTCGCCGAAGGGCAGAGCCGCGAAACGCTGGGCCTCACCGGCGATGAGACTTTCACCATCACCGGCGTCTCGGGCCTCAAGCCACGCCAGATGGTGCCGGTGCAGGTCACCCGCGCCGACGGTTCGACCTTCACCTTCGAAGCGCTGTGCCGCATCGATACCGTGAACGAACTGGATTACTTCCTGAACGGTGGCATCCTGCCCTACGTGCTGCGCAAGCTGGCAGCATAAGGCACCGGTCAGACGGTTTGCAAAAGGCCTTCGTCCCCCCCGGACGGAGGCCTTTTCCGCTGCATGAGTTGCGCCGCGCAACTATATGACATTGTCATATCGCGCAGATTAGTCATGCCCAGTCGGGCATCCAGGCCAGTACCGTCATCTGAGGTCCGTTGGCCGAACGGGTGGAGGCACTTGTCGATCGGTCGCCATGCATCGATCAGCGAAGTCATACGCGCAGGCTTACGGCCATGGATCGGAGGAGGCCGCGCTGGACGCGATGATGCGTGAGAAGATCGCGGAAGCTCTAGCGGATTCAAGACGTTCGATGCCGATTCCGCTCCTAATCAGAAGCGGTGATGGGGCGATCATGGTGGAGTGGCTGGAGGAAATGAACGCCTGATCGTTTATTTCCGGGTTGACGCGCTCTTGTCTCGAATGGCCTTGAACTCGCTGCCCGGTTTCCACTCCGGCCAGCGCGTTCCATTGGCCAGATCGCTGCCGATCCGCAGCATCAGGTCGATATCCTGCACCGCACCGTCCAGATTCCATGTCGCGTCCCACGCATCGCAGGCCTGATGATAGCATTTTCCGGTATAGCTATCGATCCACGCCTGCCCAGCGGCGCGTCCGCCCTGCGCCAGGTCAGCGGCACCGGCGATACCCATCATCAGCAGCACCGGCACACCACGCTTCGCCATCGAAAAGTGATCGGCGCGATAGAACAGGCCACGTTCCGGAAGATTTTCGGGCGTCACCGTCCGCCCCTGCGCCTTTGCGAAGGTGGCGAGATCGTCTTCCAGCGTGCCTTGGCCGACGCCGACGAGGATCACGTCCTTTGCCGATCCCGCCGTCTGCAGGATATCCAGCGCAAGGTTCGCGACGGTTTTCTCCGGCGGGTAGACCGGATGCGTGGCATAGCTTTCTGATCCGAGAAGCCCGCGCTCCTCCGCTGTCCATGCCGCAAACACGACGGAACGGGCAGGGGGCGGCCCTGACTTGATGGCACGCGCAATCTCAAACAGTCCCGCGATGCCGAGCGCGTCGTCATTGGCCCCGGCGCGATAGATGCGGCCTTCCGCGTCGGCTGGTCCCTTGCCGTAAGCGTCCCAATGCGCGCCGAACATCACGATTTCATCGGGACGTTTGGCACCGGGAATCTTCGCCAGCACATTCTTGCTCTGCACCACTTCGCGCGTAACCGGGAAGGTCGCGGCGAACGTCGCACCCGGCAATGGCACGGGTTTGAACGTCTTGCTCCGCGCCGCCTTGCGCAAAGCCGACAGGTCCAGCCCTGCATCGGCGAACAGCTTCGTCGCGGCGCTGCCTTCGATCCAGCCTTGCACCTGCAGGCTGGTCACCTTGTCCGCATCGCGCACCAGATCGTAATTTTCGCCTTGCGGGCTGACGACTACGTTCCATCCATAGCCGGCCCCCGGTGTGTCGTGGACGATAAGCGCGCCAATGGCCCCCTGTCGCGCCGCTTCCTCGAACTTGTAGGTCCAGCGGCCATAATAGGTCATGGTCCGCCCGCCGAACTTGTCGAAGGCGTCGTCGCCCTTGATGGCTTCGAAATCGGGATCGTTGACGAGGAAGACGGCGACTTTGCCCTTCAGGTCCGCGCCCTTGAAATCGTCCCAGTCGCGCTCTGGCGCTTTTACGCCATAGCCTACGAACACCATAGGCGCGTTTGCCACGGCAACGGTGTCGGCGGGTTGCAGGGTGGAGAGATAGACGTCCTTGCCCACGTTCCAGGGCGTCGCCTTGCCCTTCACCGAAACGCCAAGCGCCTTCGCTGCGCCCAGTTTCGTGTGGAGCAGCGGCACCGGCTGCGTCCATTGGCCATCGGGTCCGCCGGGTTCCAGCCCCAGCGCCTGAAAGCGCGCGATCAGATAGCCGATGGTGCGATCTTCGCCCGCCGAACCCGGCGCGCGCCCTTCCAACAGGTCCGAAGCAAGCGTGCGGACGCTGCTTTCGATCTGTTTGGGATCGATGGGCGACGGCGCGGTTTGCGCAAGTGCGGGCGTGGCGAGGATCAGTGCGGCGATGGCGGGGATAATTTTCAACATGTGCGGCACCTTAGCAAGTGAGGCGGGCAGGGGAAGGGCGTTTCCTCTTCCGCCTGCCGCATGGATTGCTATGTGTCGGCTTATCTGTGTCGCTTCCCAAGCATGAAAGACTATCGTGACTGCCATCGCTTATCTCAATGGCGGCTTCCTGCCGCTTGCCGACGCCAAAGTGTCTATACTGGATCGCGGCTTTCTGTTTGCGGATGGCATTTATGAAGTGGCGGCGGTGCTGGACGGCAGGCTGGTGGACAGCGCGGCGCATCTGGCGCGGCTTGCGCGCTCTTGCGGGGAAATCGACCTGACGTTGCCATTGTCGCTCGACGCTGTTGAAGACGCGCAGCGGGAACTTGTGACGCGCAATGGCATGACCGAGGGACTCGTCTATCTTCAGATTACGCGCGGAACCGATGCAGGCCGCGATTTTCTCTCGCCGCCTGATCTCACGCCGACCTTGGTGATGTTCGCGACACCGAAAACCATCGTCGAATCTCCAGCCGCACGCCGGGGAATCGCGGTAAAGACCGTTCCTGACCTGCGCTGGGCGCGTCGGGATATCAAGAGCGTGGCGCTGCTGGCGCAGGTGCTGGCGAAGCGGGAGGCGCAGGCGGCAGGGTGCGATGATGCGTGGATGGTCGACGATAGCGGTGCCGTGACCGAAGGCGCATCGGCCACCGCCTTCATTCTGACGCAGGACGATGTGCTAGTGACTCGGCCCAATTCGCACGCTGTTCTACCGGGGTGCACCGGCGCAGCGGTGGCTGCGCTGGCGCAGGAAACAGGCATAGCGCTAGAGCGGCGCAGCTTTACCGTCGCCGAGATTCACATGGCGCAGGAAGCCTTTCACACGAGCGCCTCGACCTTCGTCATGCCGGTGGTCCAGATGGACGGGCAGACGGTGGGCAATGGCGCACCGGGCCCGGTCGCCGCGCGGCTGCGCGAACTCTATGTCGAATTCGCGCGCCGTACCGCTGTGTAACTACTCCCGCAGCGCGCTGTCGCGGATGCGAATGAGCGGGCCCAGAATATAGTCCATGATGCTCTGGCGACCCGATTTGATGTTCACTTCGGCGGTCATGCCGGGGATGACGGGTTTCCCTGCGCCAAATTGCGTCGTGTCGGCGCGCAGGCGGACGCGATAGAAGACTTCACCCTTCGTATCCTGAATGACGTCGGGCGATACATCCACGACCTTGCCTTCCAGACCGCCGTAGATGGCCGAATCATAGGCCGAAATCTTGATGTTGGCGGGCAGGCCGGACCATACCTGGCCACGATCCTTGGGCGCGATGCGAGCTTCGACCATCACGACCTTGTCGACCGGGACGATTTCCACAATGGGTTCGCCGCCGCGAATGACGCCGCCGACGGTCTGCACATAGAGTTTGTTGACGATACCCGCCATCGGTGCGCGGATCTCTTCGCGCGATTCCTTGTCGGTATAGGCGCCCAGCGTCTCATCGGCCTTGGCCAGTTCCATGCGAAGCTTGGCCGCTTCGACTTTGGTTTCCTGCACCGATTTGGTCCACACTTCACCGCGACGGGCAGAGGTTTCGCTCAGTTGCGCCATCGCCTGCGGAATCTGGCTTTCAACGTCGGCGATCCGTGTCTGGAGTGCGAGAAGGAGCGAGCGCTTTTCCAGGACTTCGCGCTCCGAAATGGCTTCCGCTTCATAGGCCCGTTCCAGCTTGCCGAGCTGGGTCATCATCAACGTCTGTTCGCTGCGCAGGTTCTTGAGCCGTGACTGCAGACCGGCGATCTCCGCCCGGCGGGCGCGCGATTGTTCGGCAATGATGCCGGTTTCTTGCCCCCTCTGATTGCGACTGGAATAGAACAGCGCTTCTTCCGATGCGGCGATATCCGGCGCGGCTTTCGCCAGATCGGCCGGAACGGTGAAGTTGGATGCGCCGCTGACTTCGGCGTCCATGCGCGCGAGGGCAATTCGCTTGGCGACGACGTCTGTGCGCGCATTTTCGAAATCGGCGGTGGTGAACTGATTGCTGACGCGCATCAGTATCTGGCCCTTGCGGACGCGCTGACCTTCGCTGACCAGCAGATCGGTGACGATGCCGCCTTCCAGATGTTGCACGACCTGATTCTGGACGGAGGGGAGCACCCGGCCCGCGCCGCGGGTAACCTTGTCCACCTGAAAGAAGATCGCCCAGGCAAGGAACGCGACGACGAGGACGGTCAGCACCTTTAGCACGCGCGTCTGGCGGTCGGTGCGGATGCGCGCGCTCCACGGTGCAATGCCGTCGATCGGTGCGTTGGCTACCTTTACATCGCCTGCGAAAGCGGCGGCAAGTTCGCGGCTGCTCACACCTTCGTAAAGGCTGGCGCCACCCATCGACCGGATGATTCGATCCCTTATCGCACTGAAGTTCATGTCGTGGTCCCCGAAAAATCTCAGCGGCGTTTACCACTCATTATCCTTAAGAATGTTTAATGATCCCACGACAGACGTGGGGACCGTACTAAAATGCATGCTTCAAACGATCAAAGCGGCGTTAGCCTCGTGGGGCGATTGATGGCGGCCATAGGATTGGGCGCGTCGCCCGATTCGCGTTCCGAGCGGGCGCGACACGCTTCTATAGCGGCGCGCAACTGGAACGGATCGATCGAACCTGCTTCGCTGGTGACTTGCCTGGAGCGGCTGAGCGCACTGTGCGGGAAGCCGACACCGCGCGACATGCTGATCGCTGCGCTCCCCCTCCCCAATGGTTTCATGGACCCGCGACTCGCCCCCATCGCGATGGCGCGCGCCGGACTGGATGCGCGGTGGGACATCCGTCCGCTGCGCAGTCTGACGCCCCAGGATCTGCCCATCGTGCTTCAATTGCGCGACGGTGGCTCAGTTTTGCTCATCGGCTTAAGTGACGATCCGCATGGTACGATCATCGATGCTACCGGGGAGAAGCTGGTGCCGATGCCGGTCCTTGAAGAAGTGGCGAGCGAGGATGTGTTGGTGTGCGGTCATGTCGATCCGGCCAATGGGCTTGACCTGGACGACGAGCGGACCTTCGTACGGCGCAACCCGCGGCTGTGGCTGGTCGGTACGTTCCTCAGCGAACGCAAGCGGCTGGGACAGTTGCTCCTTGCAGCGGTGTTGCTCAACCTGTGCGCACTGGCGATCCCGCTATATATGCGCGCTGTGTATGATCGCGTCGTGCCCAATCTGGCGATCGAATCGCTTTGGGCGCTGTCGGCGGGTGTTGCACTCGTTCTGGTGTTCGAATTTGTCTTCAAGCATGTGCGCGGCGGGTACATCGATGCCGTCGGCGTACGCGTGGGGCAGGCGATCCAGAACCGGGCGATGGCGTCCTATCTCCATGCGCGTATCGGTCATGCCGACAACAGCGTGGGCGGATTGATGACGGCGCTGCGCGATGTCGAGGGGCTTTCGCTCCTAGTTCCGCAGGCAATCGTGACCTTCTGCGTCGATGTGCCGTTCTTCTTCGGCTATGTTGCGCTCATCGGCTTAATCGGTGGCTGGGCGGTTGCGGGGCCGATTGTCGGCGCTGGGGCCATGGTACTCGTCGGGATTACGGCAGCCTATGCTCTCAAACTGTCGAGCCGCCGTTCGTCCAAGCTGATGCACGCGCGCAGCAACCTTGTCGTCGACGTGACCGAAGGGTTGACGACGATCAAGGCGAATCAGGCCGAACGGCATTTTCTGCGCCAATGGGACATCGTGTCCGACCATATCGGCATCAGTTCGAAAGTCGCGCGCAAGTGGAACGACTTGCCGACATCTATGGCAGGGCTGCTTGTGCAGGTCGTGACCGTGATGGTCGTCATCATCGGCGTGTTTCAGATCAAGGCCGGGATCATGACGACCGGTGCGCTCGTCGCGATCACGATGCTTACGGGCCGGGCAATGGTCCCGGTGTCCGCTGCCATCTCCATCGTATCGAAAGGCTATCAGAGCCTGTCGCAGTTCGCTGCGCTTTCCAAGATTCTGGGTGCCGAGCCGGAGCGTGAGACATCCGATCCCGCCGTCAAGACGCGCGCGATCAAGGGTGACATCCGCCTGCAGAACATCGTCTTTTCCTATAGCGAAGCGGCCACGCCGAGCCTGAAGGACATCACCCTGACGATCAAGCCGGGGGAGAAGATCGCGCTGATCGGACGCTCCGGGTCGGGCAAGTCGTCGCTGCTGCAGTTGCTGGCCGGTCTGCATCAGCCGCAGGGCGGCGCGATCACCATCGACGGCAACGCTATCGATCAATATGCCGTTAGCCATCTGCGGCAGAGCATTTCCTATTCGGCGCAGGACGCGACGCTGTTCAACACGTCGATCTGGGGCAATATCCTGCTGGGCTTGCCCGAGCCGGAAGCCGATATCGTCGAACGTGCTATTGCCGCATCGGGTCTCGACCGGTTCGTCAGCCGTAGCGTGGAAGGCTATGGCCGCAATGTCGGTCCCAATGGCGTCAAGCTGTCGGGTGGACAGCGCCAATCGGTGATTTTGGCCCGCGCCTTGCTGCGCGATCCGCCGATCTTGCTGCTCGATGAGCCTACGGCCGCGATGGACATCAACAGCGAACAAGCAGTGATGGAAGGATTGCGCGACGTCGCGAAGGACCGGACGCTAGTGATCGCCACGCATCGCATGGCGTTGCTCGATCTGGTGGACCGCGTGATCTGGCTGGAGGACGGCAAGATCTTTGCCGACCGCCCGCGCGCGGAAATCCTCATGATGATGCGCAATCAGCAAGCCGCCAGCCGGGCCGCATAGCCGGCGAATGCTGGTGAGGGTTTATTAAGGTTAATTGTCTACCAATCGCTCTTGAAACCGGTCCGCGTGCAGCCATGCGGCCAATATGTGGGGAATATTCGTGGCGGGTGCTTCAGCAGAAGGCGAAGTCAATCACTGGCCGGCGTTTGTCGACGTCCTGACGACCGTTATCATGGTCGTCACGTTCCTGCTCGTCATCATGAGCGCAGCGGTGATGGTTCTGTCCCAGCGTACCCTTCAGAATTTCAAGGCGCAGATCGAAGCGAAGCAGAAAAGCGCGCAGGACGATGCCGCCGGAGCCAATGGCAAAGGCGCAAAAAGCCAGACAGCCACGCAGCAGGTTACGGCAGAAGCCGGAAGCTCCAATGCCGAGCTGGGCGACATATTGCGCACTGACAAGCCTATCAACGGTAGCGAAGCCTTGACCATCCGGACGCGGGAAACCGCCGACACGCTGAAGATCCAGGTCAAGGCCATGGAGCAACCCGACGATTCCAAGGGCGTCGAAGTCAAGACTGCCGATGTTCTGTTGAAGGTATCGTTCGAGCCGATGGCAGTGCGTTACAATGACGAAACGTCCAAGCAGGTGCTCGACTTCCTCCAGACCCGTCAGGCCCCGGGCATGAAATATGAAATCTGGTCCTTTGCGCCGCAGAACTCCTCGATCACCGAAGCGCAGCGCCTTGCCTATTACCGGGCCGCGATGACGCGCAACCTGCTGGTTCGCGCGGGGATCAAGCCTGCCGATATCTATACCCAGATCCGCGTATCGGACCCGGCCTCCAAGGATGGCCACAACGTCCGTGTCGTTCTGAAACCCTGACGGGGCACTATCAGCGAAAGTATATGTGACGATGGAACAGAAAATCCGATCCGAACTGCTGAAAATGACCATGGTCATGCTGGTTCTGCTTGGCCTTGGCGTGTACGCGCACGAATTCGTGATTGCCGGCATCAAGGCCAAAGTCGCGCTGAACCTGTCGATCTTCGCAGTGTTCGGCCTCGCGGCGGGCATTGCGTTCCGCCATGTGCTGAACCTGCAGAACGAAGTGCAGGCGCTCAAGGCGCTGAAAGTCGACTATGGCGACCGATCACGCCGCCCGCTTGATCCCTATCGCCATCCTGCGATCGTGTTTCAGGAACCCGAATTGCTCGGGCAAGGCTATCGGCTGATTACCGAAGAGCTGGGCAAGAAGGACGGGTTCCAGATTTCCAATGCCACCGTCCAGGTACTGTTGCACGATGTCGACCAGCGCATCAACGATCGCAAGTCGACGCTCATATACTTCTCCGGCCTGATGGTGTTCCTGGGGCTGCTTGGCGCGTTCATGGGGCTGATGAAGACCGTGCATTCGGTGGGCGACCTGATCGGCGGGATGGACGTGTCCGGCAATGCCGGTGGCGACAGCTTCGGCAAGCTGATCGAAGGTATGAAGGCGCCGCTGAACGGTATGTCCGTCGGCTTCTCCTCTTCGCTCTTCGGCCTTATGACGTCGATGGTTCTGGGTGCGCTGGAACGCTTCATGACCAGCGCGATGAAGACGCTGCGCAACGAATTCGAACATTGGTTGTCAAACCTTGCAGCGCTTGAAAACGCGCAAGGTGAGAGCCACTCGGGCGCTGGCGCCGACATGAGCGGCGTCGTGCGCGCTCTTGAAGTGGGCAGCAAACAATTGCGCGACTTGCGGGAGGCAGTCGCCGGTGGTGCGAACATCAATGCCGATGCGCAGCAGTCGATTGCGCATATGGCGAACGCCGTTACGACGCTGTCTCAGTCGGTGCAGAAGGTGTCCGATCCGACGCCGCTGCTCCAACCCATTGCCGATGTCGTGGCCGAATTGGCGCGTAATCAAACTATGATGGTCGGCCAGTTTCAGGGTCTGTTCGACATGGCCGAGCGCGACCGCGCAACGATTAGGCAGATGCTGGATGGCATGAATGCCGGTATCGACCGACAAGGTGCGCTGGACGGGCCGCAGCTTCACGCTCAGCTCGACCGGATGGTGGCGCTGCAATCCGAATTGCTCGATTACAGTACCGATGCGCCGTTGTCCGCGGCGCCCATGCCTGTCGCGAGCGCTGCGCCGAGGCGCTGGTTCAGTTCGTTGTTCGCTGGAAATCCGATGCTGTCCGCACGGCGCGAGCGGAAGAAACTGCGCGCCGAAGTGCGCGACGTGATGTTGAGCCAGCGCAGCTTTGCGCGCTCGATCGAGAAAACTCTGGGTCAGTCCATCGGGAAGATCGAGGCGGGGCGCCGGAGCGATCACGGGATCCTCGCCGACATGATCGCGCAGAATGACCGCAATCAGGCACGTCTGACGGCATTGCTCGACCGGCTGAACGTGCTGGAAGGCGAAGGCTTGGCGGGCGAAGGTCCCGATCTGTCCAGTGGTCTGCAAGGGGCACGGCTGGAAATGGAAATGCTGCGGCGTCGCATGAACATCGCGCAGGAACAGCAATCGGTTGGCGAGGATATATCGCAAACCGACGACGTCGCCTATCGCACGCCCGACAGCAAAGCCGGTTGAACAGGAAAGCATCGCATCATGACTATTTCACTGCGTCGCCTCTTCGGTCCCAAGAAAACCTTCAGCCGCGCCGCTGCACGCTATGAGTGCACACTTGACGGCTCCCTGATCGTTATCGATCGTATGGTCACATTCGAAGGGCGAGTTACGGATATTTCCAGCGGCGGGGCCATGTTCCGCCCGCGCCTAGCCTATCTGATGGACCGGCGCGATGTGCCGATCTGCTTGACGATTGGGAATCTGGAAGTCTTCGGCCGCATTGTCAGCACCAGTCCCAAAGGCTTTGGCTTGCGATTCGACGAGCCAATCGATGACGCCGATCTGGCCCGAGTTGTGGGCATGACCGCGGAAGAGCCTGCGCTGGCCTAGTCGTCTACCGGCGGCGCGGGATCGAACACTGACCATCCCGTACGCTGCACTAGGCGTTCCAGCGCCAGCGTACCCAGTTGCGAATTGCCGCGCGCATTGAGGCCGGGCGACCATACCGCAACGGAAGCGATACCGGGCGCAATCGCCAATATTTCGCCGCCGACCCCGGATTTGCCCGGCAGACCGACGCGGAAGGCGAACTCCCCCGATCCATCGTAATGGCCGCAGGTCATCATCAGCGCATTGATGCGTCGCGCCCGTTGCCGTGAGACAATCGTGCGCCCAGTCTCCGGATTGGTGCCGCCGCACATCAGATAACGGCCCGCCAGAGCCAGTTGCCGACAGCTCATCGCCAGCGCGCACTGATGAAAATAGATTCCCAGCGTTCGTTCGACCGGATGATGGATGTTGTCGAATGCGCGCATATATTGCGCCAGCGCCATGTTGCGAAAGCCGGTATCCTGTTCGGCGCGGGCGACTTCCTCATCGATGCCGATGCTCTCGTCCCCGGCTAGCCCGCGCACGAAGCGCAAAATCTCGCCGATTGTTTCGCGCGGTTCGTTACGCCCCAGCAGAATATCGGACACGACGATGGCCCCGGCGTTGATGAAAGGGTTGCGCGGGATGCCCAATTCGGTCTCCAACTGAACGATGGAGTTGAAGGCGCTGCCCGACGGCTCGCGTCCGACGCGCTTCCACAGCGCATCGCCGACCATGCCGAGTGCGAGGGTCAGGCCGAAAACCTTCGATACGCTCTGTATCGAAAAGGGCATGTCCGCGTCGCCCGCAGCGTGGCAGGTGCCGTCCGCCTCCACCACAGCGATACCGAATCGGCTGGACGGAACCTTGGCAAGCGGCGGGATATAATCGGCCACAGTCCCGCGATCCGACGCATCGGCCATTTCCCGTGCGATCTCGGCAACGATCGTTCCCAGCCAGCTCGTCATGCCCGTTTCCCCGCGTGCCGCTTGCCTGTTGGCGACATCATCCGCATTATGCCGGGATGCGTACGATTTCCAGCGATGTGGCCGTTAGGCTCTATCATCTTGACGATGCCGACGGCGGCGCGGCGGCGACGCTGCTGTATGGTACGCTTGCCGAGGCGCTCGCCCTGGCCGCAACGCAGAGCGAGGACGTGCAGATGGGTTTGTTTCTGCAAACCAGCAACGACGTGGTCGCTTATCTGGATCTGATCGAGGAATAGACCGACATGGTATCGCAAGCAGATTTGCAGGGTCGCGTCCTGCTGAACGTCGCCGATGGCGTTGCGCATGTTCGGCTCAACCGACCGGACAAGATGAATGCGTTTGACGATGTGCAGTTCAAGGCGCTGGCCGGGCGGATCGACGAGATAGCAGGGCGGCGCGACATTCGCTGCGTCGTGATTTCGGGCGAGGGCCGCGCGTTCAGCGTGGGGGTCGATCTGGCGGCGCTGGCAGAGTCTTCGGATCTGCGCGACTTGATGCCGCGCACGCATGGAGACGCGAACCTGTTCCAGCAATGCGGTTGGGGGCTGCGGACATTGCCGGTTCCGGTCATCGCTGCGGTGCATGGCTTTGCCTTCGGTGCGGGCTTTCAGGTGATGTTGGGCGCGGATATCCGGGTCGCGGCGCCCGACATGGAATGCGCGATGATGGAAATCCGCTGGGGCATCGCGCCCGACATGGGCGGCATCGCGTTGCTGCGCGGGTTGGTACGCAGCGATGTCGCGCGGGAGATCGTGTTTACCGGCAAGCGGATGAAGGCAGCCGAAGCGGCGGCGCTGGGGCTTGTCAGCCATGTCGCCGACGATCCGCTGGCGGTGGCGATGGAAATGGCGCGGAGCATCGCGTCGTCCAGCCCGGATGCGATCCGCGCGGCCAAGCGTCTGCTCGATCTGCCGTGGGAAACCGATGCAGCGACGATTCTGATGGCCGAATCGCGCGAGCAGACTGCGCTGATGGCATCGGACAATCACCGCGAGGCGCTAACCGCGGGTATGGAAAAGCGACCGCCGGTGTATCGTGATTAGCAGAGACGCGATGTGTGAAGGCTGGACATCGTGAGGCTGCAGAAGGTCAGGTGAAGCCAAGTCATTGACTCGGAACTTTACCGAACACCGCCACTTGAAGGGGCAGGTTGGACAATACGTCCAGTTGCGTGACGGGGACCGAAGGGCCATCTGCCTGTCTGGAGGCATTGGATGGATGGTTTTGAACGTATCGATGGGACTGTAGCACAGCATTGGGCACCACTCTCGCCCGTCTACACAGGCATTCGCGGTTTGTGCCCTCGGTGCGGTAAAGGGCATATATTCGATGGCTTTCTGGCCGTCAGGGACGCGTGTGAAGTCTGCGGGCTGAATTATGCTTTTGCCGATCCAGCGGACGGCCCGGCCGTTTTCGTGCAGTTGTTCGCCTGCATTCCCGGTGTAATTTTTATCATAATGCTGCAAATTATGGCCCAACCGCCATGGTGGGTGCATTTTCTGACGGGTGTGCCCGTTTTGATACTGACGACGATCCTTCCCCTGCGTCCGATCAAGGGGTGGTTGATAGCGGCTCAGTATACGAACAAAGCGCAGGAAGCCGGCACCACGAAATTGTGGGATGAGCTTCACCGACAAAAAGACTAGGATCGTTGCCTCCTATCTGCCGAACGCCGTTCGGCAGATAGGATGAGAAAGCCGCCGCCCCACATTCGCAGGGCGGCGCTTTCTTGGTCACCCCGTTACCGACAGGCGCGCCACTTCGGTGGTCAGGCTTGCGTCGCTGTAGAGCGTGTATTCGTTGCCGTTCTGGGCGTAATGGGCACTCGGATCGATGGTAAGGCTATCGTCGCCATCGAAGTTGACGGTAAGGTGTGAACTATTGCCGTTGCCGACCAGAGACTGGATGAAGTTCGCGTCGATGGTCAGGTTCGCCTGCACGTCGCTGCCGCGGAAGTCGATGTCGTCGACATTGCTCAATACGCCGAGCAGATTGCTGGCACTGATCGACCCGCTGTTGTTCGCCATCGTCACGGTGTCATAGCCTGCGCCGCCATTGACCGACCAGTTCGCAGACAGGTTCAGCGTGAAGCCGTCGTCGAAGCTGGTGCCGATCACCTGTTTGATACCGCTCAGGCTATCGCCGCTGGCGTCGCCCAGCGATCCGGTGCCCGTCGTCGTGGACAGGTCGAGCGCGATGGCCGAAGAGCCGTCGGAATAATCGGCCGTGTCAGTGCCATTGCCGCCGATGAGCGTATCCGCGCCAGCACCGCCGACCAGCGTGTCGTTGCCTTGTCCGCCGTCGAGTATGTTGGCACCGCCATCGCCGACAAGCATGTCGTCATACGTGGAGCCAGTCAGATGCTCGATGCTGGTATAGCTGTCGCCTGCGGCATCGCCGGTGTTCGATCCGCTGTTGGCAAGGTTGGCGACCACGCCCGCTGCGGCTGTCGAATAGTTTGCCGTGTCGGACCCTGCTCCGCCTTCCAGAACGTCGCCGCTGGCGCCGCCGGTCAGGATGTCGTCGCCCGCGCCGCCGGAAAGGCGGTTTGCGTTGCTGTCGCCGGAGAGCATGTCCGCAAAGGCCGAGCCGACCAGGCTTTCGATGCTGGCATAGCTGTCACTGGACGCTTCGCCGGTGTTGGCGAGGCTGTTGGCGAGGTTGGCCGTGATGCCGCCGCTTGCATTGGCATAGCTGGCGGTATCCGTACCCGATCCGCCGTTCAGCGTATCGGCTCCGACGCCACCCACCAGAGTGTCGTCGCCATCGCCACCGATCAGCGTATTGGCGCCCGCATCGCCGATCAGCGTATCGGTAAAGGCCGAACCGATGATGACTTCGATGCTGGAGAGGCTATCGCCGGCTGCATCGGAGCCGCTGCCCAGGGTGCCGTCCATATAGACGGTGACGCCTGCGCCTGCGCCGCTGTAGTCTGCCGTGTCCGTGCCTGCGCCGCCGGTCAGGGTGTCGCCTCCCGCGCCGCCGATCAGCGTATCGTCGCCCGATCCGCCGTCGAGGCGGTTCGCGTTGCCATCACCCGTCAACGTGTCAGCGGAGGACGTGCCGGTCAGGTTTTCGATGCTGGAATAGATATCGCCCGACGCGTCGCCGGTGTTCGATCCGCTGTTCGCCAGGCTGGCGGTGATGCCGCTGCCTGCGCCCGCATAGCTTGCCGTGTCAGAACCCGCGCCGCCGTTCAGCGTGTCTGCGCCTGCGCCGCCGACCAGCGTATCGTCGCCATTGCCGCCGTCCAGCGTGTTGGCATTGCCGTCACCCGTCAGCAGGTCGGCAAAGGCCGAGCCGATGAGGTTTTCGATGGCGGTCAGGGCATCGCCCTGCGCATCGCCGCCCGAACCGGACAGGCCGTTCAGATAAGCGTTTACGCCCGAAGCGGAGGAAGCATAGCTGGCGGTATCGGTGCCGCTGCCGCCGTCGATGCTGTCAGCCCCTGCGCCACCGATGAGCAGATCGTCGCCTGCTTCGCCGTAAATCGTGTCGGCGCCAGCCCCGGCCTGGATCGTGTCGTTCCCATCGTTGCCATAGAGCGTGTCGGAGCCAGTGGTGCCGAACAGAGAGTCAGCGTAGCTGCTGCCGATAGCGATTTCAAAGCCGCTGATGGTGTCGCCAGCCGCATCGCCGCCGGTCCCGACTGTACCGTCAAGATAGACGGTCACGGCCGAGCCGGATGCATTGTAATTGATGGTGTCGTTGCCGCTGCCGCCGATCAGCGTGTCGGCGCCTGCGCTGCCGTAGATTACGTCGTCGCCTGCATCGCCGTCCAGCCGCTCGCTGCCCGATCCGCCGGTGAGCGAGTCGGCATAAGTGGTGCCGACCAGACCTTCGATCGAGATATAGACGTCGCTGTTTGCATCGCTGCCGCTGACGACCAGCGATCCGCTGGCGAAGCTGGCGGTGATGCCCGAGGTGGCAGTGACATAGGAAACGCTGTCGGTGCCTGCGCCGCCGTCCAGCGTGTCCGCATCCGCGCCGCCGACGAGGATGTCGTTGCCGTTGCCACCGATGAGCGTCTGGCTGCCCGTGGTGCCGTAGAGAATATCGTCAAAGTCGGAGCCGATGACACGTTCGACGTTGGACACGCGGTCGCCGGTGGACTCGCCACCGCTGCCCAGCGTTGCGCCATCCAGATAGACTGTAACACCTGCCGTCGAGCCGGCATAGGTGACCGTATCGGTACCAGCGCCACCGTCGATGATGTCGGCGCCCGATCCGCCTGAAAGCGTGTCGTCTCCATCTTCACCGTTTAGCACGTCGTCGCCGACATTGCCGCTGATCGTATCGTCGCCTGCGCCGCCGCTCAGCGTTTCGTTCGCGTTGGAGCCGATGATGGTATCGTTATTGGCCGAGCCTATCGCGGTTTCGATGGACAGCAGCACATCGCCCTCTGCATCGCCACCGGCAGAGGTGGTGCCGTCGAGGTTGAGGGTCACGGCTGCGCCGGAGTCGGAATAGTCCGCCGTGTCGATACCCGTGCCGCCGTTCAGCGTATCTGCACCGGCGCCGCCGTGCATGACATCGTTGCCGCCGTTGCCGGTCAGGACGTTGTCGCCGCTGGTGCCGTAAAGTGTGTCGCCATTCCCGCTACCTGTCGCATTTTCGATGCTGACATAGGTATCGCCAGCCGCATCGCCGCCCGTGCCTGCACCGGTGTCGAGACGGACCGTAACAGCAGCAGACGATGCGGAATAATCGACCGTGTCGCGTCCCGCACCGCCGTCAAGCATGTCCCCGCCTGCGTCACCGCGCAATATGTCTGCGCCGTCATTGCCGAATAGCTGGTTTGCATTGCCATCGCCCGACAAAACGTCGTCATATTGGGTGCCGCGCAGGATTTCGATGTTGGTCAAGACATCGTCTGCCGCTTCGCCGCCGGTTCCTGCCGCGCCGTTGAGGCCGATGGTCACCCCGCTTGTGCCACCCAGATAGGAGACTGTGTCGGTGCCTGCACCGCCGTCGATGGTGTCGGCGCCGCCCAGGCCGCGGAACCATTCGTCCGCGCCCGTGCCATAGGCCGTATCGTTTGAATTGGTGAGATAAACGATCTGGATGTTGGTGTAGGTGTCGCCTGCGGCTTCGCCACCGATGCCCTGTGTCGTGCCATTGAGGTTGATCGTCACCCCGGCCATCGCACCCACGGCGGACGGATCGTTGGGATTCGTGCCAAAATACAGCGTATTGATGCCCGCGCCGCCATCGATGATGTCCGCGCCGGCCCCGCCGCTGATAGTGTCGTTCCCATCGCCGCCGAGCAGCGTGTCGTTACCCGCCAGGCCGGATAGGCGGTCATCACCCGAACCGCCCTTCAGAACGTTGGCGTTGCTCTCGCCAATCAGCGTATCGGAATAGGCCGAACCGGTGAGGTTTTCGATCGAGATGAACGTATCGCCCAGTGCGTCGCCTCCGACGCCCGAATTATTGGCAAGATCGACGGAGACGGCCGACCCGCTCAGCGAATAGTCGACGGTGTCCGTGTCAGCGCCGCCGTCGTTCACGTCCGATTGCGCGCCGCCCAGGATGATGTCGTTGCCACTGCCACCGCGGAGCGTGTCGACGCCTGCACCGCCATCGATGATATCGTCGCCGTTATTGCCGGTGATGGTGTTCTGGTTGGCATCGCCTGTCAGCGTGTCGTTATAGTTCGACCCGGTAAGGTGGCTGAAGTTGACCAGCGTATCGCCATTGGCATCGCCCAGCGTACCTGTGCCGCTCAGCAGTGAGGCCGAAACAGCCGCCAGCGCGGAGATATAGGTGACAGTGTTGATGTCAGCGCCGCCATCCAGATAGTCGGCACCCGCGCCGCCATCGATGGTGTCGTTGCCAATCTGGCCGTAGACGAAATCGTCACCCGCGCCGCCATTGATCACGTCGTTGCCGTCTTCGCCGTACAGCGTGTCCGCGCCGCCGAGACCGTTGATCGTATCCCCGCCGTTGCCGCCCCAGATCGTGTTGGCGTTGTTGTCGCCGCTCAAGGTGTCGGCACTGGCCGAACCGATCAGATTCTCAAAATTGCTCAACACGTCGCCATTGGCTTCCCCGACCGTGCCGGTGTTGGTTGCCAGAGATACAGTTACGGCCCCCCCACTGGCATAGCTGACAGTATCGATGTCCGCGCCGCCATTCAGGACGTCGGCACCCACGCCGCCTATGATCGTATCGTTGCCTGCGCCGCCCTGAATGTTGTTCACGACCGACGAACCGACGATGTAGTCGCCAAAAGCCGATCCGATAACGTTCTCAATGGTGCCGCCGACGAAGATGTCGCCCTGTGCATGGCCCCCGGCGTTTCCGGTACCGGTGTTCAGGAAGATCGAGACGCCTGCGTCGCTGGCGCTGTAGTCGATCGTATCTATGTTGTTGCCGCCTGACAGCGTATCGGCACCAGCGCCGCCGATCAGCGTGTCATTGCCATCGCCGCCATTCAGCGTGTCGTCCCCGTCACCACCATTGAGTGAGTCGTCGCCTGCTCCGCCCGAAACGGTTTCCGCATTGGCAGCGCCAACGAATGTATCGGCAAGGCCGGTCAGCGTGTAGTTTTCGATGCTGACATAGGTATCTCCCTGCGCCAGCCCGGTTGAAAGGGCCGCGTTGGTCACGTTTACGGTGAGGCCTGTCGACGAGCTGCTGTAATCGACAGTGTCGAAGCCGTTGCCGCCGTCCAGGGTATCTGCGCCGAGGCCGGGGCGGATGATGTCGTCCCCGTCGCCGCCGACGATGGTGTCGGCATTGGATGAGCCGGTGATGATATCGGCCAGTGAAGACCCGATCACACGTTCGATGCCGATGAGGATATCGCCATTGGCGTCGCCCGCCGTGCCGGCTGTCCCATCCATGCGGACGGAAATGCCGCCGGAAGACGAGTAATCCGCCGTGTCGAAGCCTGCGCCGCCGTCGAGTGTATCTGCGCCCGATCCGCCAACGAGCGTGTCGTCGCCCGATCCGCCTTCCAGCGTTTCGTTGACGCCAGTGCCGTAGATCGTATCTGCATAGGCTGACCCGATGACCCGCTCGACCGCCAGGATGCTGTCGCCCGCGGCATCGCCACCCGATGATAGTGTGCCGTCCAGACGTATGGTAACGCCGGCACTGGAGCCGCTATAGTCGACGATGTCCGTGCCGCTGCCGCCGTCGATGCTATCCGCCTGGCTGAAGCTGACGAAGGTGTCGTTGCCACCCCAGCCCCACAGGACGGTTGCCGTCGTAGTGTTGCCGCGCAGCGTATCGCCATAAGCAAGCGATCCTTCGATCCGCTCGATGCCTGTCAGCGTATCGCCCGCCGCCCAGCCGCCCGATCCTGCCGTGCCGTCGCTGGAAATGGTGACGGCGGCGCCGCTGTTGCGGTAATCTGCGGTGTCGGTGCCATTGCCGCCGATCAACTGATCCGCGCCAAGGCCGCTCTGGATCGTGTCGTCGCCGTCGCCACCGTTCAATATGTCGGCGCCGCCTGCACCGAACAGGAAGTCGTTGCCGTCGCCTGCCAGGATCGTCGATCCCGATGCGCTGGCCGTGATTTCGTCATTCTGGGCCGAACCGATGACGATTTCCACATCGAAAATCTGGTCGCCTGCGGCGTCGCCACCGGTGCCGAAGCTGCCGTCGAGAAAGATTTTCATGCCGCTGGCAGACGACGCAGAATAATCCACCGTGTCGCTGCCATCGCCACCGCGATAGATATCGGCGCCAGCGCTGCTGATGAAGAGGTCGTCGCCTGCTGCGCCGGTAAAGTCTTCGGCTGCGCTGCTGCCTTCGAAGCGGTCGGCGAAGGCCGAACCGATGATCTTTTCGATGCCGGACAGCGTATCGCCCTCCGCATCGCCGCCGCTCGATGCGCCCGAAGTGCGGATGGTAACAGCCGCGCCCGACGCGGAATAGTCGACTGTGTCGATGCCGCTGCCACCGGTCAAAACGTCTGCGCCCGCGCCGCCGATCAGCGTATCGTCGCCGATACCGCCAGTGAGGACGTCGTCGCCCGCTTCGCCGCGCAGCAAGTCGTCGCCGTCGAACGCGTCGAACGTGTCGTTACCCGCACCGCCGATCAGGGTGTCGCCCAGACGCGAACCGACGAACTGTTCGACGTTCGCGAAGGTGTCTCCCGCCGCGTCGCCGCCCGAAGCCGTACCCTGTGTCAGGTCGATGACGACGGCTGCGCCAGAGGTCGTGTAGCTGACGGTATCGATACCGTCGCCACCATCGATCTGATCCGCGCCGCCATCGCCACGCAGCGTATCGTTGCCATCCTGACCCTGCAGAATGTCGCTGCCAGTGCCGCCCGCCAAGACGTCGTCGCCCAGGCCGCCCAGCAGGGTATCGTCGGAGAATGTGCCGGTTATGGTGTCGGCATAGGCCGAGCCGATAACGGATTCTACGGTGGTCAGTCGGTCGCCTGCAGCGATGTCGCCGCTGCTCGATGAACCGTCGAGATTGACGGTAACGCCTGCGGCAGCCGATGCGTAGCTGACGGTGTCGAAGCCAGTGCCGCCGGTCAGCGTATCTGCACCAGCGGTGCCGATCAGCATATCGTCGCCTGCGCCGCCATCCAAAGTATCAGTGGTGGTGCTGCCGGTCAGCGTGTCGTTGAAGTCGGAACCCAGCAGACGCTCGATAGATACGAAGCTGTCGCCATTGGCTTCGCCTGCCGTCCCCGTGTTGCTGATAAGGCTTGCCGTGATACCGCTGGTGGCATGTTCATAGGATGCGGTGTCCATACCGACGCCGCCATCGATGATGTCCGCGCCCAAACCGCCTTCGATAACGTCATTGCCGTCCTGACCGACCAGTGTATCGGCGTTCGCGCCGCCGATCAGTGTATCGCCGAAGGCCGAACCGAGGATGCGTTCGATGTTGAGAAGGACGTCGCCGGAAGCCGAGCCGCCTGCGCCTTCATCGATGCCATTGTTATATACCGTGACCGCTGCGGTCGATGCCGAATAATCCGCCGTGTCGAAGTCGTTGCCGCCGTCCAGCGTGTCGCTGCCCTGACCGCCGACGAGCGTATCGTCGCCCGCGCCGCCATCAAGAGCGTCGCTGCCTGCGCCGCCGTCGATGTTGTCATTGCCTGCGCCGCCGATCAGCGTATCGTTATTGGCCGAACCGATCAGCGTGTCGGCGTTATCCGAACCGATGACACGTTCGATGCCGGTCAGGGTGTCGCCCTGTGCGTCGCCGCCCGTGCCTGTGCCGGTTGCCAGATTGACGGTGACGGCCGCTGCCGACGCAGCATAGCTGGCCGTGTCGATGCCATCGCCACCCGAAAGTGCGTCTGCACCTGCGCCGCCGATGAGCGTATCGTCGCCCGACTGGCCGATCAGGCTGTCGTTGCCGGTGCCGCCGTACAGCGTGTCGGCATTGGCCGAGCCGCGCAGCACTTCGATATTGGCCAGCGTGTCGCCTTCCGCTTCGCCGCCAACGCCTGCGGTGCCGTCGAGATAGACGGTGACGCCCGTCGTCGATGCCGAGTAATCTGCGGTGTCGGTGCCCGCGCCGCCGTCCAGCGCATCTGCGCCCAGACCGCCCGAAAGCGTATCGTTGCCGCCATCGCCGAAAAGCTGATCGGTGCCGTCCAGACCCCGCAGCAAGTCGTCGCCCGCACCGCCTTCGATGCGGTCATTGCCCGCGCTGCCGTCGACAGTGTCGCCGAAAGCGGAACCGATGACGCGTTCGATCGAACTGAGCGTGTCGCCCAGCGCATCGCCGCCGGAACTGGCCACGCCGTCCATACGCACCACAACGCCCGCGCTTGCCGCGGCGTAGCTTGCCGTATCGAAACCGGCACCGCCGTCGAGGATGTCGCCGCCCGTGCCCCCAACAAGGGTATCGTCGCCGCTGCCGCCCGACAGGCTGTCGTTAGCTGCGCCGCCGTCGAGAAGATCGTCGCCCGCGCCACCAAGGATGGTGTCGGCGTTGGCCGAGCCGATGACGCTGTCATTCTGGCTCGTGCCGATGACCTGTTCGATTCCGTTCAGCACATCGCCCGCAGCAAAGCCGCCAGTCGATGCCGTGCCATCCATATAGACGGTGACCGCAACGGCGTTGTTGGAATAATCGACGATGTCGAAGCCGGTGCCGCCGGTCAGGATATCCGCGCCCGCACTGCTGTAAAGAATATCGTCGCCGCCGCCCGCATCGACCTGATCGTTGCCGGTCGAGCCATAAATGCTGTCGGACAGGCTGGAGCCTATGACTGATTCGATGGAGGTCAGCACGTCGCCCTCGGCGTCGCCGCCGACCGAGACCGTGCCATCCATGTACAGCGTTACGCCCGAAAGCGAGGTTGCATAGGTCGCGGTGTCGGTGCCGAGGCCACCGTCGATGACGTCCGCGCCAAGACCGCCGATAAGAATATCGTCGCCATCCTGCCCGCGCAGGATATCGTCGCCGCCTGCGCCCTGGATAACGTCCGCACCTGCGCCGCCTAGCAGCGTTTCTGCGCCATTACCGCCGAAGAGGCGATCGTCGAAGGCCGAGCCGACGAGCTGTTCGATGTTGACGAGAATATCGCCTGCCGCATCGCTCCGGCTGCCCGAAGTGCCGTCCAGATAGACGGTGACAGCGCTCAACGCGCCAGAATAGCTTGCCGTATCGAAGCCAGTGCCACCGTCGAACTGATCCGCACCAGCGCCGCCGGTCAAGATGTCGTCGCCTGCGCCGCCGGAGAGGATATCGTCGCCTGCGCCGCCCGAAAGCGTATCTGCGCCTGCGCCGCCCAGCAGCGTATCGTCGGTCGTCGTGCCGTTCAGCGTATCGTCGAACGACGAACCGACTAGGCGTTCGATGGTGAACAGTGTGTCACCTGCCGCTTCCGAGCCGGAGCCTGCCGTGCCGTCAAGCGAGACGGTGACCGCGCCGGTCGCGCCGCTGTAATCCGCCGTGTCGGTGCCTGCGCCGCCATAGAGCGCGTCCGCGCCTGCGCCACCGACAAGGGTATCGTCGCCAGCATTGCCATAGAGGCTTTCGTCGGCTGCACCGCCGTGGATGCTGTCTGCCTGCGCTGAGCCCAGAACCCGCTCGATGCTGGTGAGCATGTCGCCATCGGCGTCGCTGCCGCTGCTCGCCAGTCCATCCAGATGCACGGTGACTGCGCCGACCGACGCGGAATAATCCGCCGTATCGATGTCTGCGCCGCCATCCAGGCTGTCTGCGCCTGCGCCGCCGATCAGTGTGTCGTCCCCGGTGCCGCCCTGCAGCGTGTCGCTGCCGAAGCCGCCCGAAATGCTGTCATTGCCTGCGCCGCCGATCAGCGTGTCGTCTGCGGTCGCGCCCGTCAGCACGTCGGCCAAGCCGGAACCTACGATGCGTTCGATGGAGGTCAACTGGTCGCCTGCCGCATCGCCGCCGATGCCTGCCGCGCCGCCCAGGCCGATTGTTACGCCCGATGCCGAGCCGGAATAATCGACGGTATCGAAACCGGCATTGCCATCAAGCTGATCAGCGCCTGCCGAACCGAGGATCGTATCGTCGCCGTCACCACCCGAGATGTTTTCGCCCACGGAACCGCCGCGCAAGGTATCGGCAAAGGCCGAACCAACGAGCCGCTCGACGTTGCTAAGGGTATCGCCTGCCGCGTCGCCGCCGGTCTGTGTGCCGCCGTCGAGGCCAACGTTCACCGCGCTGGCGGAACTGGCATAGCTGGCGGTGTCGAAGCCTGCGCCGCCGTCGATGGCGTCTGCGCCTGCGCCGCCCAGCAGCATGTCGTCGCCCGCGCCGCCGAGCAGGCTGTCATTGCCCGCGCCGCCGTTCAGCGTATCCGCGCCATCATTGCCTTCCAGAATGTCTGCGCCATCGGTGCCGTTCAGCGTATCGGCATTGAGCGAGCCGATAACCCGTTCGACATTGGTGAGGGCATCGCCTGCGGCGTCGCCGCCCAGCGATACCGAGCCGTCGAGATTGACGGTGACCGCGGCAGCAGAAGCAGAATAGTCCGCCGTATCGGTGCCTGCGCCACCATCGAAAATGTCTGCGCCCGCACTGCCCATCAACACATCGTTGCCGCCGCCGCCACGCAGCGTATCGACGCCCGCGCGACCTGAGAGCGAATCGGCAAAGGCCGAACCTTCGAGGATTTCGGCGTTGGTGATGATATCGCCCGCCGCATCGCCACCGACACCGGCAGTTCCAGCCAGCGAGGCCGTTACGCCCGAAGCCGATCCGGCATAGCTGACCGTATCGATGCCATTGCCGCCGTCGATGCTGTCCGCACCTGCGCCGCCGGTCAGTATATCGTCGCCCGATCCGCCGGACAGGGTATCGTTGCCCGCGGCGCCGTTAATGCTGTCGTCGCCTGCCTGACCCAGCAGGATATCGTCGCCAGTGCTGCCCGTCAGGACATCCGCGTCGCCTGAGCCGACCACCCGTTCGATGCTGACATAGCTGTCGCCCTGCGCATCGCCGCCGATGCCGGTCGATCCGTCAAGCGTAACGGTGACTCCCGTAGTCGACGTGCTGTAATCGGCAGTATCTGTGCCTGCGCCACCTTCGAGCACGTCAGCGCCCGATCCGCCCGCCAGCACGTCGTTGCCAGCACCGCCACGCAAGGTATCGCCGCCGCCATTGCCGGTCAGGGTGTCATTGCCGTCCGCGCCTTCCAGCGTTTCGCCTGCAGAACCGCCGGTGATGATGTCGTCGAACGCCGATCCGATGACGCGCTCGATACGCACCAACGTATCGCCTGCGGCATCACCGCCGGATGCGCTGGAACCGTCGAGGATGATTTGCACACCTGCCGACGAAGCTGAGTAATCCGCCGTGTCGAAGCCTGCGCCGCCATCGATGCTGTCCGCACCTGCGCCGCCCGCGATGATGTCGTCACCCGTGCCGCCGTCGATGCTGTCTGCGCCCGCGCCACCGCTCAGCGTGTCGATGCCCGCACCGCCGACGATGACTTCGTCGCTGGCGGAGCCGATTACATTGTCGTCGAAATCGGAACCAATGATGTTTTCCACGCTCGCGAAACTGTCACCCTGTGCGTCGCCGCCCGTGCCGGTGCCCGTTGCCAGATTGACCGTGACGCCGCTGCCCGCATTGGCGAAGCTCACAGTGTCGATGCCGCTACCGCCATCGAACGCATCTGCGCCTGCGCCGCCGTCCATGACGTCGTCGCCTGCGCCGCCCAACAGGCTGTCATTGCCTGCGCCGCCGCTCAGCGTGTCGTTACCCGCGCCACCGTCGAGGATGTCGTTGCCTGTCGATCCGGAAAGGGTATCGCCCTGCGTCGATCCGATGATGCGCTCGATCTGGACCAGGCGGTCGCCCGATGCGTCGCCGCTCGAACCGAAGCTGCCGTCCAGACCGATGGTGACCCCGGCAGCAGACGTGGAGTAGTCCGCCGTGTCGGTGCCAGCGCCACCGATCAGCGTATCGTTGCCGAGGCTGCCGACGAGTACGTCGTCGCCTGCGCCGCCATCCAGCGTTTCGCTGTCCATGCCGCCGATCAGGCGATCTGCATGACCCGAACCGACGATGCGTTCGATGCCCGATAGGGTATCGCCCGCCGCATCGCCGCCGATGCCCGTGCTGCCGTCGAGACCGACGGTCACGCCAGCGCTGGACGTCGAATAATCGGCCGTGTCGGTGCCGACGCCGCCGTCCAGCACGTCTGCGCCAACGCCACCGCGCAACAGATCGTCGCCGGTCCCGCCGCGTAGGGTATCTGCCCCTATGCTGCCCAGCAGCGTATCGTCATAGTCCGAACCGACCAGGATTTCGACGCCGTTCAGCGTGTCGCCCTGTGCCGTGCCGCCAGCGCCGACGCTACCGTCGAGGCCGATGGTGACGGCCGAAGCGGAGTCTGCATAGCTGGCCGTGTCGTTGCCTGCGCCGCCGGAGATTGCATCCGCACCGTCGCCACCCAAGATGACGTCGTTGCCCGCGTCGCCCGAAAGCGTGTCGTCGCCACCGCCGCCTTCAATGCGGTCATCGCCCGCGCCGCCAGCGATGGTTTCGGCAAGCGCCGCACCGATCAGCGTATCGCCATTGGCGGAGCCAACCAGGCGTTCGATGTTGAGCAGCACATCGCCGCCCGCATCGCCGCCGCTGCCCGCGCGGCCATCGAGATAAGCCGTAACTGCCGAGCCGGATGCCGCGTAGCTGACAGTATCGTTGCCCGCATCGCCGTCCAGCGTATCCGCGCCCGCGCTGCCCAGCAGAGTATCGTCGCCCGCGCCGCTCTGGATGGTTTCACTGTCGGCACCGCCGCCCAGTGTATCGGCAAAGCCCGACCCGATCAGGATGTTGATGTTATTCAGCGTATCGCCAAGCGCTTCGCCAGCCGTGCCGGCTGCACCTGAAAGGTCGACCGCTACGCCAGCCGTGGCCGCCGCATAGCTGGCCGTATCGGTGCCGCCATTGCCATCGATGGCATCCGCGCCAAGGCCGCCGCTCAATACGTCGTCGCCGCTACCGCCGGTCAGTATGTCATCGCCCGCCCCGCCGGTGATGATGTCGTCGCCGGCTGCGCCGTCCAGCACGTCATCGGCGTTACCGCCGACGATGACGTCGCTCTGGCCTGAACCGATGACGCCTTCGATGCCCGAAAGCACGTCGCCTTCGGCATCGCCGCCGGTGCTGGGGCCGCCGTCGAGGCGTACGTTCACGCCGACGCTGGAACCGGCATAGCTGGTCGTGTCGAAGCCTGCGCCGCCGGTCAGGACGTCTGCGCCTGCGCCGCCAATCAGCAGATCGTCGCCTGCACCGCCCAGCAATGTGTCGGACCCGGCATTGCCCCGCAACGTATCGTTGCCCGCGCCGCCATCCAGTATTTCATTCTGACTTGTGCCGGTCAGCGTATCGTCGAACGCCGAACCCACGACATTTTCGATGGAGGAAAGGGTATCGCCCTGCGCATCGCCGCCCGCCGAAAGCGAACCATCGAGATTGACGCTGATCGCTGCGCTGGAAGTCGAATAGTCTGCCGTATCGGTGCCCGCGCCGCCCGAAAGGGTGTCGCCGCCTGCGCCGCCGTTCAGGATATCGTCGCCCGTGCCGCCGTCGAGGGTATCGACGCCAGTACCGCCCGACAATATGTCGTTGCCTGCATTACCGCGCAGATCGTCGTCGCCGGTCGATCCGGCAATGGTATCGGCAAAGCCGGTGCCATCGACGATTTCGATGCTGACGAAGCTGTCGCCCGCCGCTTCGCCGCCGGTGCCGCCCGTCGCTAGGTTGAGCGTAACGCCCGCGCTGGCGAGCGAATAGTCCGCCGTATCGGTGCCTGCGCCGCCATCCAGAACGTCGGCACCCATGCCGCCGCGCAGGATATCGTCGCCTGCGTTGCCGTGAAGCTGTTCATTGGCCGCCGAGCCGGTAACGATGTCGGCAAAGGCCGAGCCGGACACGATTTCGATGCTGGTGAGCTGATCGCCTTCGGCCAGGCCGCCAAAGCTGACGGTGCCGTTCAGGTTGACCTGAACCCCGGTGCCCGATGCGCTGTAGTCGATCGTATCGGTGCCGGTGCCGCCGTCGATGGCGTCCGCGCCCGTGCCGCCGTCGATGACGTCGTTGCCTGCGCCGCCACGCAGAGTATCGTCGCCGCCTGCACCGGAAATGCTGTCGTTACCCGCGCCGCCCTCGATCATGTCGGCCGATGAGGAGCCCGCGATCGTGTCGTCAAAGCCGGAACCGACCACATGTTCGATGCTGTCGAGAATATCGCCTGCGGCGTCGCCCTGCGTACCTGTTCCGTTTGCAAGCGACACTGCGATGCCAGCGGTCGCGTCGGAATAGTCTGCCGTATCTAAGCCCGCGCCGCCCATAAGGCGATCTGCACCGCCGCGACCGCCCAGGCGATCGTCGCCTGCGCTGCCCGTCAGCGTATCGGCTGCGCCAGTGCCCAGCAGTACGTCGTCGAAATCCGAGCCGATGAGGTTTTCGACGTTGCTGAGCTGGTCGCCTTCGGCTGCACCGCCCGTCGAGGTGGTGCCATCGACCGAGACGTTTACGCCCGAAGTGGAAGTGGAATAATCCACGGTATCGACGCCCGCGCCGCCATCGATGCGATCCGCGCCTGCGCCGCCATCGATCAGGTCGTTGCCCGCGCCACCGCGCAGATCGTCGTCGCCGCCGCCGCCGACGATGACATCATTGCCCGCACCGCCGTCCAGAACATCGGCCTGATTGCTGCCGGTGATGCTGTCGTCCAGTGTGGAACCGATGACGCCTTCGATGCTGATAAGCTGATCGTTGGCTGCGTCGCCCCCGACGCCCTGCGATCCGTCTAGAACGATCTGTACGGCGCCCGCCGACGCGCTGTAATCGACCGTGTCGAAACCTGTGCCGCCGTCCACGATGTCGGCGCCCGCGCTGCCCAGAATGCGGTCGTCGCCTGCGCCGCCGCGAACGGTATCGGCAGAGCCGCCGCCGCCGAGAACGTCGCCGAATCCCGACCCTTCGAGAATTTCGATGTCGGTCAGGCTGTCGCCCAAGGCATCGCCGCCCGTGCCCAGCGTACCGTCCAGCGATACCGAAACGCCAGCCGTCGCACCGGCATAGCTTGCCGTGTCGATGCCATTGCCGCCCTGAATGTCGTCAGCGCCTGCGCCGCCGTTCAGAATATCGTTGCCGCTGCCGCCGCGAAGGCTGTCGTCGCCAGCGCCGCCGGTGATGATGTCATCGCCCGCGCCACCGGTCAGCACTTCATTCGCCGTGCTGCCGTTCAGGATATCGTCGAAGCTGGAACCAGTCACATTTTCGATGCCGATAAGCTGATCGCCTGTCGCATCGCCACCGCTGCTGGCGGACCCGTCAAGGTTGATGGTGACGGCGACGGAGGACGTTGAATAGTCCACGGTGTCGCTACCCGCTCCGCCATCCAGCACGTCCGCGCCGCTGCCGCCGCTCAGAATGTCGTCACCTGCGCCACCGCGCAGCGTGTCATTGCCAGCTGCGCCGCTGATACTGTCATTGCCTGCGCCGCCTTCCAGCGTGTCGTTCTGCAGGCCGCCAGTCAATGTGTCGTTGAAGTCGGAACCGATCAGGCGCTCGATGCCGGTCATCACGTCGTCCTGTGCGTCTCCGCCAGAACCCGTGCTACCGTCCAGCCCAGCGGAAATCGCCACCAGCGAGGAAGAGTAATCGACTGTGTCGAAACCTGCGCCGCCGTCCAGAATGTCGCCGCCCGTGCCGCCTTCCAGTATATCGTTGCCTGCGCCGCCCTGAAGCGTGTCGATACCGTCGCGACCGACCAGAAGGTCGTCGCCCGCACCGCCGGAAATTTCATCGTCGCTTGCCGCGCCGCTCAATATGTCTGCGCCGGACGAACCCACCAGCTTTTCGATCGAAACCAGCGCATCGCCTTGTGCGTCGCCGCCAACGCCGGTGCCGGTCGCCAGATCGACTGTCACGCCCAGGGCCGAACTGCTGTAATCGGCCGTATCGATGCCAGCACCACCGTCCAGCAGATCCGCGCCTGCGCGACCTTCCAGGCGATCGTCGCCGCCGCCGCCGATCAAATCTTCGTCCGCCGCTCCACCCGTAATCGCATCGGCAAAAGCCGTACCGACCACCCGTTCGATGGACAGCAATATGTCGCCGGTCGCCTGACCGCCAAGACCGGTCGATCCGTCGAGCATCACGGTGACGCCGCCGCCGGATGCACTGTAGTCGGCTGTGTCCCGACCTGCGCCGCCGTCGATTACGTCAGCGCCTGCGCCGCCTTCGATAAAGTCATTGCCATCGCCACCGATCAGGGTGTCGTTGTTGGCGCCACCGCGCAACGTGTCGTTGCCAGCGCCACCTTCCAACTGATCGGCATTGTTGCCGCCTGTCAGGGTATCGTCAAAGGCCGAACCGATGATGGTTTCGATGCTGGACAGCACGTCGCCCTGTGCATCGCCGCCGGTTCCGGTGGATCCATCCAGTGTGACAGTCACGCCCGCGCTGGAGTCGGAATAGTCGGCGGCATCGATGCCCAATCCGCCGTCGATCATGTCGGCGCCCGCGCCGCCGTTAAGAACGTCGCTGCCTTCGCCGCCTTGCAGCGAGTCGATGCCTGCGCCGCCCGACAGGCGGTCGTCGCCATTGCCGCCGATCAACGTGTCGTTACCGGCATTGCCGGTCAGCGTATCCGATCCGCCGCCGCCTTCCAGTACTTCGTCGGCACCGACGCCGGTGATGGTATCGGAATATTCGGAGCCGAGAATACGTTCGACATTACGGACGGTGTCGCCCGCCGCATCGCCGCCCTGGCCGACGCTGCCGTCGAGGATAAGGGTGATGCCGCTGGTGCTGGCGGAATAGTCCGCGACGTCGAAGCCTGCACCGCCGTCCAGAATGTCCGCGCCTGCACGTCCGGCCAGGCTGTCATTGCCAGCGCCGCCCGAAAGGTTGTCGGCATTGTCGCCGCCGATGAGTGCATCGTCGAAGCTGGATCCGACAACGGCTTCGATGCTGACCAGCGTATCACCTGCGGCATGGCCGCCCGAAGCGTTGCCCGTGCCCAGATTGACCGATACGCCTGCATCGGAGGCACTATAGTCGGCAGTGTCGAAACCGGCACCGCCTTCCAGCGTGTCGGCACCGGCAAAGCCGGTCAGGCGATCGTTGCCGCCCTGGCCGCGCAGGATGTCATCTTCGGCCGAACCGTAAAGCGTGTCGGCAAAGGCCGATCCGGAAATCCCCTCGATGTTTGCGAAGCTGTCACCCGCCGCGTCGCCGCCAGTGTTGGCACGACCGTCGAGGCCTGCAACAATCGCTGCGTTGGACAGGCTATAGTCTGCGATGTCGATGCCCGCGCCGCCGTCCAGCGCGTCAGCGCCGCCGCCGCCCTGCAGCGCGTCATCGCCCTGTCCGCCTTCCAGCGTGTCGCTGGCGACACTGCCGGTGATACGGTCGTCGAAGGCGGAACCGACAATGCGTTCGACCTGCGACAGGCTGTCGCCCTGCGCGTCGCCGCCCAGGCCGATGGATCCGTCATTGGAAATGATCACGTTCGATGTCGACTGCGAATAGTCCGCCGTGTCGAAGCCTGCGCCGCCGATCAGTTCGTCACTGCCAAGGCCGCCACGCAGCACATCGTCACCTGCGCCGCCCGATAGGCGGTTCGCGCCGTCATTGCCGATCAGTTCATCATTGAATGCCGATCCGGTGACACCCTCGATTTCCGTCAGGCTGTCGCCTACGGCGTCACCGCCCGTGCCGAGCGATCCGTCCAGAGAAATTCGCACGCCGCTGGCTGAGGTCCCGTAATCGGCAATGTCAAAGCCGACGCCGCCATCCAGAATGTCGGCGCCCGCGCCGCCCGAGAGGATATCGTTCCCTTCGCCGCCCGACAGGCGGTTGACTCCGGCATTGCCGGTCAGGCTGTCGTTGTAGTTGGAGCCGGACAGATTCTCTATGCTGGCAAAGCTGTCGCCCTGCGCCGCCCCGCCGGTTGCCGTACCTGTGGCTAGGTTGACCGATACCGCCGCCCTCGAATCGCTGTAGTCCGCCGTATCGCTGCCTGCGCCACCGATAAGGGTGTCGGCACCCTGACCGCCGCGCAACAGGTCATCGCCGTCCCGGCCTTCCAGCGTGTTATCGCCACTGTTGCCGATGAGGGTATCGGCATAAGCGCTGCCCAGCACCCGCTCTACGCCCGAAATCTGATCGCCTTCGGCTTGGTCGCCTGAAGAGACATTCCCATCCAGTCGAACAGTAACGGCACCCTGTGCCGAGGAATAATCGACTGTGTCGAAGCCGTCTTCGCCCTGCAACTGATCGGCGCCCGCGCCGCCAATGAGCGTATCGTCGCCAAGCCCGCCCTTAAGAATGTTGTTCTGATCGTCGCCGGTCAGCCGGTCGGCATGGTCGGAACCGACCAAGCGTTCGATGCCGGACAGCACGTCGCCTTGCGCGTCTCCACCGATGCCGGTCGAGCCATCCAGAGCAACGGTGACGCCCGCTGCCGAGCCACCATAATCGGCGGTGTCGGAGCCTTCGCCGCCTTGCAGAATGTCAGCGCCTGCGCCTCCCGTGAGAACGTCGTCGCCGCTGCGCCCCTCCAGCCGATCGTCGCCAGCACCGCCAATGAGACGGTCATCGAGAGACGAGCCAACCACGCGCTCGATGCTGCGCAGCATGTCGCCGTCCGCATCGCCGCCTTCGGAAAGTCCCCCGTCGAGACGTACCGTCACGGCAAAGCGTGACAGGCTGTAATCGACGGTATCGTTACCCGCGCCGCCGTCCAGCGTGTCTGCGCCGCCCAGACCGAGCAGGGTGTCGTCGCCATCGCTGCCGAGCAATATGTCGCTTCCTGCGGTGCCGATCAGCGTATCGTCGAACCGCGATCCTTCCAGCCCTTCGATGCTGACGAACACATCGCCGACCGGATCGCCGCCTTCCAGTGTGGAGCCGTCCAGCGCCACGCGCACGCCGCTTGCAGAGCCGTCGTAGCTGGCGATGTCGAAACCGTCGCCGCCATCCAGAATGTCGGCACCCGCGCCGCCTTCGATCACATCGTCGCCAAGGCCGCCCTTGAGCGTCTGCGCCCCTATGCCACCAACCAGACGGTCGCTGAAATCCGAACCCGTCAGATTTTCGATATTGCTGTAACGGTCGCCTTCTGCGTCGCCGCCCGATCCGGCACGCCCATACAGGAAGACGGTGACGCCTACGGTGCTGTCGCTGAAATCGACCGAGTCTGTGCCCGCGCCGCCATCGATCGTATCCGCGCCTGCGCCGCCCTTAAGAATATTGTCGCCCGCGTCGCCGATGAGCGTGTCGTCGAAGCTGGAGCCGGTGAGCGCTTCGATGTTGCTCAGTACGTCGCCTTGTGCATCGCCGCCGATGCCGGGCGTGCCACTCAGCGCCACTTGGACGCCAGCACCAGCGCCGGAATAATCCGCGACGTCAAAACCTGCGCCGCCGTCCAGTCGATCGGCACCGCCGCCGCCCTTCAGAACATCGTTGCCTGCGCCACCGTCCAGTTGCTCATCGGCAGCACTGCCGACAAGAATATCCGCACCCCCTGTGCCGATGACATGCTCGATGCTGATCAGCTGATCGCCTTCGGCTTCGCCGCCGTGCGAAGCGGTTCCATCGAGATGGATTTCGACGCCTTTGCCATCCTTTCCGACCACGATCTTCGAATAATCGACCGTGTCAGAGCCTGCGCCACCGTCGATACGGTCGGCACCGGCGCCGCCATCGAAGCGGTTATCGCCAGCGTTACCCGTCAGATTGTCGTCATAAGCTGAGCCCGTCAGCCCTTCGACATTGGCGTAGGTATCGCCGCGTGCATATCCGCCCGATCCCGTTCCGGTGGCAAGATTGGCTTGCACGCCCACATTGGACTGCGCGTAGCTGACGATGTCGACACCCGTACCGCCGTCGATCTGGTCTTCGCCAGCACCTGCGACAATGCGATCATTGCCATCGCCTGCGGTGACGACGGTGCCCGGCGGGTTGGAGAAAAGAACATAGACCGGATTGCCGCTGACCGGATCGGTAACGACCATATCCGAAGCGCTGTTGACGACTTTGATACCGAAATGGGTGGAGACTTCGACGCTGTTGGAACTGTTCTTCCCGTCGGTCGACAGGCCAAGCTGAACCGGCAGGAAGAATTCATCCTGAAAGCCGCTGGACGCCGCAGCCTTGCCCTCTGCAGGGATATTGTAAACAAGACTGACATCGAAGGCGAAATGCGACTGGTTTGTCGGCAACGGCACGGTTTTTCCCGTGGCATCGACAGTGGTGGTCAGCTTGGTAATGTTGCCTGCGTCAACCGCGACCAGCCATCCCTTGTCGGTCTGCGTGGCGTTGGCGATGGAATAGCCCGCAGGCAGGGACGGGATCAGAATCGACAGCAGCGACAGATCCTTGGCAGGAACCATCGCTTCGACATGCAGAACGCGCAGGGACGTGCCGGACGGCGTTATCGCTGGATTGTCGGCATAGATGGTGTCGTCACCTGCCGTTCCGCTGACCTGTTCCTTGGTTGATTGCGCGCCATAGCTGGCGTCCTTTGCCGATCCGGTGCCACCTGTGGAACCGCGCACGACGGTTTCCCCGGCTTCGGCGCCGGTTTTCACGCCTTCCTGGTTGAACAGGGTGAATTTAAGCTGAGGCACCAACTTGCCAATGCCGGCCTCGCCAATCGCATCATCCGGCGTAGGCTCGACGGAGCGCGCCGATGGCGGGCTGGCGGGGGCACCGGCACTGGAGGGCGTGTTGCTGATCTTCTGCGTCAGACGGCTCGCGTCTTCATCGGACTTGTGCTGGTTGTCTTCCTTGGCCGCCGCGTTGGCCTGCGACTGGGCGGAATCGGTGGGCTGAATGCCTCCGGCGTTCTTGTCCTTTTCGCCTACCGCCTGCTTCGTCGTTTCCTCGTCGGCGCTGGCAGACGACAGTCCGAATTTTATGGGCGAAGACTGTTCCTTGATTTCGCCGACGCCGTCCACGGCCGCTTCGGCCGCCATGGTCTTGTCCTTGAACACCAATTGAGGATTGCTACCGGAAAACACAGCAAGTGCCATGCCGGGGATAATGATCTTCGTGCCGTCTTCAAACAGCAGGACGACATCGACATCGATAATTTCTGCTTTGAACGCGCCGAAGAAGCGTTCCAACACGGCACGACCATCGTCGCCCAGATTGATAATCTTGGCATCGCCATAATTGGTCATGCCCTTTGCGACGTTCACGTCGATATCTGCGGGCACTTCGGCGGCATGCGCGACAGGCTCTTTGATAACGGCACCCTTGCCGCCCCGTCCCGTACTGCCTTTAATCCTGGCCATCGCGCGAAGTTCCTATTTGTTCAGATACAGCCTATCCGGCGGCGCGTTTAAAAATGGTAAACGACGCATTTACCGTGTTGCCGCGACAGGGCGGCGCTTTGATATCCCGGCGTTTTTGCTCAGCGTTTTGCGCCGGGTGCGGGAACGACGAGCGGGGGCAGGGGCTCGCCGCCACTCACCAGGTCGAACAATCCACCCAGCTTCTGCAGCACGCGAAACTCGGTGGCAGTCTTTGCGGTCATGTTCGCAATCTGGTTGGCACGTGCGTTGAACAGGATTTGCTGGCTATCCAGCAGGTCGAACACAGTGCGACGACCTTCACGGAATTGCTGAGCATAAAGATCGACGACCTTTTCCGCCGAAGCAATTTCGGACTCGATAGTGACGATCTTGCCGCGCGCGGCTTCCAATGCGTTGAAGTCGATGCGTATGTCCTGCTCGACTTCGCGACGACGCCGATCCAGTTCATAATCGGCTTCGCGCAGCCGCGCGGAGATGCGATTGCGTACGGCGATATCCGCGCCACCGTTGAAGAAGTTGTACGTGACGGTCAGCATCGCGCGCGCATCCTGATTCCTGCCGGTACGGCCTTGAACATCCTCTTTCCAGTTGCCCTGCGCCTGAAGGGCGACACGGGGAAAGAACGTGCCGGTCTGGCTGGCGCGCTGGCGATCCAGCGAGCGCCGGTCCTCCACCGCTTGTGCCATGCGAGGGCTACGATCGTCGATCAGGCCCACGGCCGCGTCGGATGACGTCGGCAGCGCGGCGGCAGGCGACGGCAGATCGATGGCGAGACCGGGCAAATGATTGGTCAGGCGACGATAAGACTCCCGTGCCTGCTGCAACGCGCTGGTACGGTCGAGCAAGGTGGCCTTGACGTTTTCGAGCCGCGCTTTTGCGCGACTGATGTCGGCAGGCGTGGTCAGCCCCAGATCGTTCTGGATGGTGACGATCTTCACGATCTTCTCGTTAGCCGTAATTTCCTGATTGGAAAGATCCACGAGTTTTTGCTGCTGGAGCAGGCTCAGATACGCTGTCGCGATATCGTAGGAGATGGCTTCGATCCGCTCGCGGGTTGCCCACTGCGCGCTGCGATAGGAGGCACGTGCGCGCTTGATATCATTGATGGTGGTGCCGAAATCCCAGACATTCTGATTCAGGGTTACGACCCCTTCGCTGCGTCGCAAGGTGGTGTTCGCGCCGACCTGCGGCTGATTGAGTTCGCCACCCAGCGCTACGGTCGCGTCGAGATGGGGCAGATAGCCTGAGCGCGCTTCGTCGACGCCAAATCGGGCATCGTCCTGCCGTGCGAGGGCAATCTGAATTTCCGGATTGCCCTTCAGGGATTCAACGATGGCATCGCGCAGGGATTCAACCGCGCCAGGGGGCGGTTCCATATTCTCGCGCTCGGCCTGCGCCGTTTCCGCCGGATCGGCGGGCATTGGTGGTAAAGTGCCATCGGGACCGGCGGCATAAGGATCATGAAGCGCGGGCGGCGCTACGACCGTCACAGGAACGGCCGCAGATGGCTCAGGCATTGCGGCTTGTGCAAGTTTGGGGGTGTTCAGAGCGGCAACGGGGGTTCCGTCAGGCAATGGCCCCGCCACATCCGCCGCCGAAGACGGTGCCCCTTGCACCAGCAGGGAAACGCACAGCGCCCCCATCGCAACGCTGCGCAAGCTGTTTGCTTTCGATTGTGTCATGCCCTGTGGACCTTCTCATTCCCAAGCACGCCTTTGATCAAGGCGGAACCGTTACGATCTTTGGGAAGGGAAATGAGGCAATATGGTTAACATCGAATTAAGCCTAAAAGTGACCTGCGCCGAGCCGTTAATAATCGTCCCCTAAAGCGCGTCGAAGTCGATGGGCTGATGCCGATCCAATGTCCGCGATGCGTCAGGCATCGGGTATTTGAGGCCTGTCGCGCAGTTGAAGAGCACAATGCGGGCGTCCGCCTCGATCCAGCCCTGCGCGATGGCATGGCGACAGGCCGCCAGCGTCGCCCCGCCTTCCGGGCAGAGCAGCAGGCCGTCCTTGCGGGCAGTGTCGTCGACGGCAGCAAGGATCGCATCGTCCTCCACTGCGATGGCCCGCCCGCCGCTTTCGCGCACTGCCCGCAGGATCAGGAAGTCGCCCACTGCGCGGGGTACCCGGATGCCCGCCGCCACGGTATGTGCGTCCTGCCAGCGTTCGGCATGTTCGACGCCATCGTCGAACGCCTTCACAATCGGGGCGCAGCCGCCGGCCTGCACTGCGAACATCTTCGGGCGCTGCGATCCGATCCAGCCGAGCGCTTCCAGTTCGTCGAACGCCTTCCACATGCCGATCAGTCCGGTGCCGCCGCCCGTCGGATAAAAGATCGCATCGGGCAGCGACCAGCCGAATTGTGCGGCCAGTTCCAGGCCCATCGTCTTTTTGCCTTCTATCCGATAGGGCTCCTTGAGCGTGGAAAAGTCGAACCAGCGGCCCTGCTTCGCACCCTCGGCAATGATAGCGCCGCAATCGTCGATCAGGCCGTTAACGCGCCATACCCGTGCGCCCTGCATGGCGATTTCGCGGACGTTGATTTCCGGCGTATCGTCCGGGCAAAGGACGATAGTCTCGATCCCACAGCGTGTTGCATAAGCCGCCAGCGCTGCGCCAGCATTACCGTTTGTGGGCATGGCGATCCGGGTAATGCCCAGCGCCTTTGCCATGGCGACCGCCATCACCAGTCCGCGCGCCTTGAACGATCCGGTGGGCAGGCGCCCTTCGTCCTTCACCAGCACGTTGGGGCCGCCAGTGGCGGGGATGGGCACGAGCGGCGTTTCGATCTCACCCAAGCTGACGATGTCGTGGGTGTGGCGCACAGGCAGCAACTCGCGCCAGCGCCACAGGTCGGTGGGCCGCGCTGCGATATCGTCCCGGGTGACATGCGCTCGTATGGCGTCGAGGTCATAGCGGACCAGCAAGGGTCGCCCTGCCTGTGAGAGCCCCTGTATGACGTCCGCTTCATAGCGTTCGCCACTGATGGAACATTCAAGATGGGTGACGAAGGTAGTGCGGTCGGTCGTGAGATTGCTGTTCATGGCGCACAGCCTTGCCGGGCAACGGGCCGTGCCACAAGAGCAGCGTTTGACGTATCGACTTAAGCTGCGCGCTGTCCTGCCGCAATTGCGCCGAGCCGATGGATCATATCATCGAGACGCGCAGGTTCGCGACATGCGGAGCCTCTGGGTTGCTCGCGCATCAGCGCCTGCATCCGGTAGCAAACACTTGCGAATCCATCCTTTTTGTCGGCCATGCCCTGTCCTTCTATCCGAAGGCTCCGACCTAGCGGGACATGGTTAACAACGACTTACGGTGTTGCCTTCGCCATGTCCCCCATCGTTACATAGTCGATCTTGCCCGTACCCAGCGCCGGCAGCTTTTCGACGACACGAATATCGCGCGGGATGGCCAGTTCGGAAATGCCATTGGCTTTGCCCCATGCCTGCAGTTCTGCGGATTTCGTGCCTTGTCGCGTGGTGAACAGCACCATCTGTTCACCCTTGCGCGCGTCCGGTCGCGTGACCACGGCATGTTCAGCATCCGGCCAGGCGGCGGCGGCATAGCCTTCGACGGCGGGCAGCGAGATCATCTCTCCGCCGATCTTGGCAAAGCGTTTGGCGCGACCCCGGATAACGACGAAGCCTTCCTCGTCGATGGTGACGATGTCGCCGCTGTCATGCCAGCCGTTTTCCGGCGGTTGGAGGACGCCGGGTGCGTCGGCTTTCAGATACCCCGCCATGATATTGGGGCCACGGATGGACAGTCGTCCGCCTTCCTCGATCCCCGGCACCGGGTCCAGCTTCGCCTCTATCCCTGGCAGCAGGCGCCCAACCGACCCTGCGCGGAAGTGCATTGGCGTGTTGACCGCGATGACGGGTCCGGCTTCGGTCGCGCCATAGCCTTCCAAAATGCGCAGGCCGAATTTGTCCGAATAGGCTTTGCGCGTCTCATCGCGCACCCGCTCGGCTCCAGCGAAGATGTAGCGCAGCGAATAGAAGTCATAGTTATGCGCCATACGGGCATAGCCTGATAGGAAGGTGTCGGTGCCGAACAGGATCGTCGCATTGGCGTCATAAGCCAGTGCCGGGACCAGCCGATAATGCAGCGGGCTAGGATACAGCACCGTCTTCACCCCATGCAGAATGGGCAGCAGCGTACCGCCGGTCAGACCGAAGCTGTGGAACACGGGCAGCGCGTTCAGCACGATGTCCGACGAATTGAAGTCGATCCGCGCGGCCAACTGGCGACAGTTTGCCAATAGGTTGCGATGGGTCAGCACCACACCCTTTGGCAGCCCTTCCGATCCGCTGGTAAAGAGGATAACGGCTGCGGTGTCAGGCGTGATGCGTAAGCGTTTGTGGCTGCGCGCGAGGAAAGCCGAAGCTAGCACCGCGCGCAGTTTTGCGGATGCGCCAATGCCTGCGCCAATATCCTCCAGCCAAAGGATGCGAACGCCTTCTGCTTCAAGTCCCGCAACGACCTCACTTAGCTTGGCCTGCTCCACGAAAGCGCGTGCAGTAACGACCGTGCGTATTTCGGCGGCAGTGCAGGCGGCTTTCAAATTAGTGAGACCGGCCGTGTAATTCAGCATCGCAGTAATCCGGCCCTTCGCCTGCAAAGCGAAGAAGGTCGCGACCACGGCGGACACATTGGGGAGCATGATGCCCACGGCTTCGCCTTGCTTCGTACCGGGCGTCAGCGCACGGCCAAGAGCGATGCTGCCGACGATCAGCTTGCCGTAGGTCATCGGCTGACGCTTCACATCTTCGACTACCGGGGTTTTGCCGCCGTGGATGTGTTTCGCCTCCAGCAGCGCCTCGAACAACGTCTCGTCGATATGCGACGTTGCGAAAATCATGTCGCTCATCTGGTCGTAGAGCTGGCGTCCGGCGATAGCGCGGCGCGCACGACCACTCATTTCACCTTCGATCCTGAAGCTGCGCGGGGGCAAGACCGTCAGCCGGATTTTCGGGAACATCCGCAGCCGTAATTTGCCGCGCAGGCGGGAGAAGGGCGTATATTGCGCGCCATCGATGCGGACGGCGATGATCGGCGCGTTGGACTTGTCTGCCACCATGCCGGGACCGTCGAAGATTTTCATCAGCGCGCCGGTTACGGTGATGCGGCCTTCGGGGAAGATCACCAATGTGCGGCCTTCGCGCACGGCCTTCACCATCGCCTTGGCAGCCATCGGGTTAGTGGGATCGACCGGGAAAGCATCGAACAGGCCGAGGAACGGCTTGATCCACCAGGCATTGGCAATGTGCGTGTGGACGGCGAAGGTCGGCTTGCCTGGCAGGAACGCTGCAAGCAGCAGGCCGTCAAGGAAGGACACATGATTGACGACCACGACAGCGGGAGAGCCTTCGGCGGGTATGTTCTCAGCGCCATTGACCTCGACGCGATAGCACAAGCGCAACAGCCCCCGTACCATCGCCTTGATGAGTGTTTCAGGCAGCAGCCAGCAGGAAATCAGCGCCACCGCCAGCGTGGCAAATCCCATTGCCCCGATCACGCCCGGCACACTTTCGCCGCGCGCCAGCATGAATGTGACCACAGCGACGACGGTGACGGTGATGAGCGAATTGACGATGTTATTGGCGGCGATGGTCCGCGACCGTTCGGCAGGGGGGCTGAACGTCTGTAGAATGGCGTAGAGCGGCACGATGAACATTCCGCCGGAGAATGCGATGACGAACAGATCCGCCATGATCCGCCAGCTTCCCTGCGTGGCGACGAACGCGGCGATACCAGCCTCGGGAGTCTGAATTTGGTACACACTGGTGGACAGCCACAGGTCGATCATGCCGCCCGCCAGCCCAAGTGCGGCGATGGGGACATATTTCGCCGACACCTGTCCACGCAGCAGTCTGTTGACTAGCAGGGAACCGAACGCCACGCTGAGCGAGAATATAAGCAGGAACAGTGTCGCTACGGATTGTTTCGCGCCCAGCACGCCGCTGACCAGAGGCGCAAATTCCGACAGCAGGATCGCGCCGACCGCGAAGAACCAGCTTATGCCCAAGATCGACAGCCACACGCCGCGGCCTTTTTGTGCTGAACGCAGGATGGCCCAGGTCGATTTGAATATATTGCGCTGAATTTTAAGGCCGGGCACGACTGGGGGTGCCGACGGCACGAACAGGCTTGCGGAAAAGCCGATGGCCGCAATGCCGATGGCAACGAAGCCTGCGGTCATCGTCGGGATTACCCCAGCGAGCAATTGCCCGCCCAATATGGCCAGAAACGTCCCCGCTTCGATCAGGCCGGTGCCGCCCATGATCTCGTTCTTATGAAGATGCTGCGGCAGGATCGAGAACTTCACCGGCCCGAAGATCGTGGAATGTAGGCCCATCATGAACAGCGACGCCAGCAGCATCGGGATCGACTGAAACCAGAATCCGGTCAGTGCCAGGCTCATGATGCCGACTTCGGCACCTTTGACGATCCGCACCAATTTCGCCTTGTCCAGCGCATCGGCCAATTGTCCGGCCAATGCGGAAAACAGGAAATAGGGGAGGATGAAGAGGCCCGTCGCGATGGTCGCAAGCACCTCGGCCTTGTCTGGTTCAGCCCGATACAGGCCGAAATTGGCGAGGAAGAGTAGCGCGAACTTCAGCAGATTGTCGTTGAAGGCACCCAGGAACTGAACGACGAAAAGCGGGGCAAAGCGCCGTTTGGTTAAAAGCGACAAGTCAGGTGCGGACATGCAGTACTCCAGAGCGAACCGTCACGATAACGCATGACCGCGGCTATGGGTCAATCGTAACCCGCAGTCAGGCCCATGCCCGAAATAATGGCATAGAAATCTTCCGTACCTTTTCGCATCCTGATACGTTGCTGGTCGATGTCGCAAACCACCCGTATCCTCTTCGCCCTGCTCGCGGGTATCGCAATCGGTATATTGGGCGCAAATTTGGGTTGGACTACGGCGGCGACCATCGCCGAGCCGATCGGCAATCTGTGGCTTGATGCCTTGCGGATGACCGTGGTGCCGCTGGTCGTGTCGCTGCTTATTACCGGGATCGCGCGCACCGCCGACAGCGCCCGTGGCGGCAAGCTCGCGTTGCATTCGGTGCTTCTGTTCGTCGGTTTATTGTGGCTGGTCACGGCGATTGCGGCATTTCTAGTGCCAGCTTTGCTCAAGCTCTGGCCGATGCCGCAGCAAGCCGCAGCGGCACTTAACGCCGCATTGGGCCAATCCCGACCAGAGGTGGGCGCGGCACCGGGCCTTGCCGATTTTCTGAAATCGGTGGTGCCGACCAACCCGATTGCGGCAGCGGCCAACGATGCGATGTTGCCCCTGATCCTGTTTGCGACCTTGTTCGCCATTGCCACCACCCGGCTGGATTCCGATGCGCGCGACAGGATCACCGGCCTGTTCAGCGCCATCGAACGCGCGATGTTGGAAATCGTCAACTGGGTGTTGTGGATCGCGCCGCTGGGCGTCTTCGCCCTGGCGTTCGTCGTGGGGATGAAGGCGGGGACGGCGGCCATCGGCGCTTTGGCGCATTACATCATCATCGTTTCTTCTGCGGGGTTTGTCGCGTGGGCGCTGGCCTATCCCTTGGCGGTATTAGGTGGCGGGGTGCGGCTGCGCGATTTCCTGCGGGCTGTTGCCCCGGCGCAAGCTGTGGCGCTCAGCACCCAAAGCTCGCTCGCGTCGCTGCCCGCAATGCTGCGTGGATGTCAGCAACTGGGCGTGCCAGTGGAGGTGGCGGGCGTGCCTTTGCCGATTGCCGTTGCGATCTTCCGGGTGACAAGCCCCGCCATGAATCTGGCCGTTGCGCTGTATGTTGCGCACTGGATGGGAATGGACTTGTCGGCCAGTGCGATTGCCGCCGGTGCCGTTGTTGCCGCCATCACCACGCTGGGGTCGATCAGTCTGCCGGGCCAAGTCAGTTTTCTCACGTCGGTTACACCCATAGCATTGGCAATGGGTGTGCCACTGGCGCCGCTCGGCTTGCTGGTGGCGGTGGAAATGATTCCCGATCTGGTCCGAACGGTGGGCAATGTGACGATGGATGTGGCAGCCACGACCGCACTGGGTCGGCGCCAGAGCAATGCAAAGAATAGGGAGGGCTTGTAATAATATTTACAACGTTACAGTGCTGCAGTGCGCCATACGCACAGAGTTTCACGAATTTTGACGGATTCTCGCCATGCGAATCAGTAAATCCTTCTACTGATCTTTCATGATTTGAGCGAGGAGTGCCGCATGACCTATCAGGACAACATCCAAAAGACACGCCAGTTGATTGGCAGTTACAAAGGCACCTGGGACGGCATTGACGCTGAATCCGTGGCGCGCATGCGCACGCAAAACCGGTTCCAGACTGGCCTCGACATCGCCCGTTATACCGCGAAGATCATGCGCGCCGACATGGCTGCCTATGACGCGGACCCGAGCAACTATACGCAGTCGCTCGGCTGCTGGCACGGCTTCATCGGTCAGCAGAAGATGATCGCAGTGAAGAAGCATTTCGGCACCACCAAGGGGCGCTACCTTTATCTTTCGGGCTGGATGATTGCTGCGTTGCGCAGCGAGTTCGGTCCGTTGCCAGATCAGTCGATGCACGAGAAGACCAGCGTGCCGAAACTGATCGAGGAACTCTATACCTTCCTGCGCCAGGCCGATGCGCGCGAACTGGGCATGATGTTCCGCGATCTTGATGCCGCCCGCGACGCCGGGGACATCGCAAAGGAAAAGCAGCTTCAAAAGGCCATCGACAACTACGAGACCCATGTCGTTCCGATCATTGCGGACATCGACGCCGGGTTCGGTAACGCCGAAGCCACCTATCTGCTCGCCAAGAAGATGATCGAAGCCGGTGCCTGTGCACTTCAGATCGAAAATCAGGTGTCGGACGAAAAGCAATGCGGCCATCAGGACGGCAAGGTTACCGTGCCGCATGAAGACTTCCTCGCGAAAGTCCGTGCCTGCCGCTATGCTTTTCTGGAACTTGGCGTCGAAGAAGGCATCATTGTCACGCGCACCGACTCGCTTGGCGCAGGCCTCACCAAGCAGATCGCATTCAGCAAGGAGCCCGGCGATCTGGGCGACCAGTATAATGCTTTCCTCGATTGCGAAGAGATCGACGATATTGCGCAAGCCAATGGCGACGTCATAATCAACCGGGACGGCAAGCTGATGAAGCCCAAGCGCCTGCCGAGCAACCTTTACCAGTTCCGCCCCGGAACCGGCGAAGATCGCTGCGTGCTGGATTGCATCACGTCGCTTCAGCACGGCGCCGACTTGCTGTGGATCGAAACGGAAAAGCCGCACATCGAACAGATTGCCGGCATGGTCGACCGCATCCGCGAAGTGATCCCGAACGCAAAGCTCGTTTACAACAACTCGCCGTCGTTCAACTGGACGCTGAATTTCCGCCAGCAGGTATACGATGCGTGGGCTGCACAGGGTAAGGACGTGTCGACTTACGACCGTGCGCGCCTGATGAGTGTCGACTATGACATGACGGCGCTGGCCGCAGAAGCCGATGAGCGTATCCGCACGTTCCAGCGGGATGCCGCAGCGCGGGCGGGCATATTCCATCACCTGATCACCTTGCCGACCTATCACACGGCCGCTTTGTCCACCGACAATCTGGCGAGGGAATATTTCGGCGACGCAGGTATGCTTGGCTATGTTCTGGGCGTGCAGCGGCAGGAAATCCGCCAGGGCATCGCCTGTGTGAAGCATCAGAACATGTCGGGCAGCGACATTGGGGACGATCACAAGGAATATTTCGCCGGTGAAGCGGCCCTCAAAGCAGGCGGCGCGCACAACACGATGAACCAGTTCGCAGCCTGATAACGAAAGACTACAGACGGGACCGTTCTTCGGAACGGCCCCGTTTGCATGATGCAGGTTAAGCTTTTGGGGATATTACAATTTTTCGTCCTGAACGCGCTGCGACATTGAACCGGAGTGCTGCTGCTGCGTTGTGATTTCCGGCATCCGACGAGATGCGCAGGAGAGACGGCATGACGGTAGCAGTGGTATTTCCCGATGGGACGATCCGGAATGTCATGGGCATGTTGAAGCGCGATGGGCAACGGTTCGTGCAGTGCCCGATCAACTGCAATCCGCAATGGAAATATCTTTGGCGCGCGGGTCGCTGGGTGGCGATGCGGCGTAACAGCAAAGTTCGTGCACTGGCGTTACCGGAACGTGGGGCCTGGTGGGAAACCATCCCGCAAATGGCCGATGGCAGTTTCGAAATCTCCCCTGACACTGCCGAATGGCGCAATGTAGGCTAAGCCATTTGCTTTTCGACGTAACAATGTCGAAACCATCCTATCCGGCACCTCCATTTTGGCTGCTAATGCATCCGAAACGGTGCATCGAAAATTAACCCTCCAACGCTAAAGATTGCGGCACCGAAGCTTGGACGGTGGTGCAATCATGCTATTGGAATATCTCAATATTGGTGCATCGCGGCGCGATTTTGTTCGTCCGGGTTCCCCCATCGGATGAAGGTCGCAATCGTCCATCCATGGTTCATTACCAATGGCGGCGGGGAAAAGGTCATAGAGGCTTTTGCGCGCCTTTACCCGCAAGCAGATTTCTTCGGCCTGATGGTGGCTCCAGCACAAATACCGCCCGCTTTGCAGGGACGCACGATCCATTCGACATTTCTGGATTATGTGCCGCGGTCCCATGAATATTACAAACATCTCTCGCCCCTCTATCCGGCAGCGGCACAGAGGCTGGATGTCACGGGTTATGATCTGATCATCAGTTCAGGCGGACCGGCCGCGAAAAACGTCAAGATCGCCCCTCACGCCGTGCATGTGCACTATTGTCACTCGCCGGTGCGGTTTCTGTGGGATCAGTTCACCACGTGGGAGGCGCGTCTGCCGTTCATTGCGCGACCGTTCTATCGCGCGAGCTGTGCCTATCTTCGCAAATGGGATTATGAAGCGGCCCAGCGGGTGGACGCTTTCATCGCCAATTCCAATTATGTGGGTGAACGTATTCGGTGTTTTTACGCACGCGACAGTACGACGATCTATCCACCGGTAGACACCCAGCAAAACTATGTTCCTGCGCCAGTCGGAAACTATTATCTATCGGTCGGCCGACTGGTGGCGCACAAGCGCGTCGATCTGATCATCGAAGCCTGCAACCGTCTTCAGCGCCCGCTTCTCATTGTGGGTTCAGGCCCCGAAGAAGCAAAGTTGAAGGCGCTGGCAGGGCCGTCCATCCGATTTGCCGGCCGGGTCGACGATGCTACGCTGGAGCAACATTTTCGCAGCGCCCGCGCGTTTCTATTCGCAGGAGATGAGGATTTCGGCATCGCTACTGTGGAAGCACAATCCTATGGCTTGCCGGTAATTGCGTTAGGCAGTGGCGGAACCTTGGAAATCGTGGATACCGCGCCAAAAAGCCTGCAACCGACGGGCGTATTATTTCCGAGGCAGGATTATAGCGCCGTTGTTCAGGCAATCCATGAATTTGAAGCATTCGAACACAGGTTCGATCGACAGCATATCTGGGCGCGTTCGACCCGTTTCGATACCAAGGTTTTCGACGCCCGCGTAAGAGCGTTCATCGACCAAAGTATGGATATGAGGCGATCCAGCGTCGCAGCGGAATGATATCAGGATCGTCATATCCACCCACTGGCTTCGATCGGGCCCGTCCCAGGCGCACGAAGGGGCAAGCAGGAGCCGCACCTGCGCCATCGAGAGCGGCGGTACGATTGCGAGGCGAAGATGCTGCTCCGATACAGGCCGCTAATATCACCGTTGGAGCACGGGCACGTACCGAAGAAACGATGGCGTTCGACCCTGCGCGTTTCGCTTGGATGAAGCCCCCCGCACCTGCTAAATCAAGGCTACTCTGGAGCAAGGTCGTTCTGCTGGTCTTGCTGCTGCCCCTGTTCGGACAGAGCTTTCACTATATCAAGGACGTGCCGCCACTCTGGGCCTTGTCCAAAATATGGCCCCTGATCGCTCTGCCCTTTGCGCCGGTGCTGCTGTATCGCCCTTATTCTGCTTTTTCGCGCCAGATGATTTTCACGTTCTTATGGCTTGTGGGCATATCCAGTGTCGCGGCTATCCCGGCATTTGGCCAAAGTTTCCTGATCGGGTTGACCGGTCAGATCAAGCTCTTGCCGCTGCTTTCCTTTTTCTCGTTCCTGGGTTTTCTATACTGGCAGAAGCCGACGCTGCGAGAGCTGACCGCAGCCTTCGTCATTTGCGCTGTGGCCACATTGCTGGTTTTGTTAACGCTTTGGCTTATCGCGCCGCAAAGCTGGTATGTCGGCACGATCGACGTGGGCGACGCACCGTTGTTGTCCGCCGATGCGCGGGGCAATCGCATTCGCATGCCCATGTTCTTCGCGATGCTGGGGATGTTCTATTGGTATCGTCTGGCGAACCAGACCCAGAAGTGGCGCTGGTTTGTCCCGGTAGCCATCGTGTTGAGTTGCATGATGGGGCTCGTGCGGACGCGCGCGATGGTGCTGGGTGGCGCGGCAACATTGGCATTGGCCATGCTCGTGGCGACCACGCCGCGACGCAGGCTGATCGTGATGCTTCTGGTGCCCGTCCTGCTCATTGCGATGTTCCAGATTCCCTATGTAGCCAGTGTATTCGATACGGATCAGAACTCAGGCCTGCAGGTAAGGGTCATCACCGCGCAAAAGGCGACATATTTCCTGGGTAATGAGTGGATCAACTGGCTGTTTGGCGTAGGATCGATCAGTTCGATCAACCCTAAGGGCATGGCCGATTTCTTCAGCCATTATTTCTTTCTGGCGGACATTACCTGGCTGGGTATCGTCTTTGAATTCGGGCTTTTTGGTGCCGCGCTTCTGCTTGCGTTGCCGGTGCAGGGTATCTGGTATTTCAAGAAGTTGCGCAGAAGGATCGATCATCCGCTGTTGGCGGCCATGCAGGATTATCTGATATACGTCATTCTGATCTCCGGACTGTACCCCACTTTGACCCTGCAACCCGGTGAAGTGGCTATTCTGCTTTCCGTTGCCGTCTATTGCCGTTTTGCCGCGAAGGATTTTGCCGCGCAGCGTAGACGGTTCGCATGAGGCGGCTTACTCCCGTCGCTGCTATCCTGTTGGCGGGGATGCTTGTGGCCGCGGCTCGTTCGCCCGAATCGGTCGTCCATATCCATGTGGATGCAAGCGCGCCGGGCTACCCCATCAGCCCGCTGATCTACGGCGTCAGTTTCGGATCGGCGCAGGTGCTGCGCGATTTGAATGTCCCGCTGAACCGGGCGGGCGGGAACAGCGCGTCCCTCTATAACTGGCGGATCGATGCGCGGAATGCAGGCGCGGACTATTTCTTCGAAAGCCTGCCTGTCCGCGATCCGGTGCGCGATCAGTTCGGGCGAGGCTTCGTGGCACTGAGCCGGGCGGGCGGGGCGCAGGCGATGCTGACGGTGCCGCTTATCGGCTGGACGGCAAAACTCGGGCCGGGGCGGACGCCGCTGGCTGGCTTTTCTGTCGCCAAATATGGTCCGCAGAGGGCAACCGACCGCTGGATGCCGGACGCGGGCGATGGCATCAACAAAGAAAATAAGTCGATACGCGAAAACGATCCGCGCGATGCCGCCACACCAACGACTATAGCCGAGCAACAGGCATGGGTCCGCGCGCTGGTGGACGAATGGGGCACCGCCGCGCAAGGTGGCGTGGCGTATTATCTGTTGGATAATGAGCCAAGTCTTTGGCATCTGACGCATCGTGCGGTTCGCCCGGTCGGCGCACATGCCCGCGAAATCGCCGACAGCGTTATTGCTGCCTCCGCCATGGTGAAGGCTGTCGATCCCACTGCGCGGATCGTTGCGCCGGAAGAATGGGGTTGGGGCGGCTATCATGACAGCGGCTTCGATCAGCAGCTAAAGGCAGCAGGCGGTGCGATGACACAATCTGACCGGCGAATGCAGACGGGGGGCATGGACTATCTGCCCTGGCTGCTGACACGCTGGAAGCAGGCTGGTTGGCCGGTCGATGTGGTCAGCGTTCATTTCTACCCCCAAGGCGGCGAGTATGGCGGGGATCAAGGAGCCGGGGCGCTGGAGATTCAGCGTCTGCGCAACCGCTCTACGCGCCTGTTGTGGGACAGGGCGTATCGCGAGGAAAGCTGGATCGCGCAGCCGGTGGCGCTCATCCCGTTGTTGCGGCAATGGGTGGACCGATTTTATCGCGCGGGAACGCCGATTGCGATTACCGAATATAATTGGGGCGGCGAAGACAGTATGAGCGGTGCAGTGGCACAGGCCGACATATGGGGCATATTGGGGCGGGAGCGATTGGACATCGCGAACCGCTGGCCAGCGCCTGCGTCCGACACGCCGACCTATCTCGCGATGCGGATGATCCGCAACTATGATGGGCAGGGCGGCGCATTCGGCGATCGGAGCCTTCCAACGACCGTGCCGGACAGCGATCGCGTGTCGACTTATTCCGCGCGGCGCAGCGCCGACGGTGCGCTGACGCTGCTGATCGTGAACAAGCAAGTGGACCGTGCGGCGCAAGTGGCGGTCGATCTCACCGGAGCCGTAGCTTATAAGCGGCTGCGGACGATGCGGTTGGCCAATCGAAAGCTGGCGGCTTTGCCAGCGCAGGCATTTGCCGGACGCCGGATCGCCACCAGATTGCCGCCGCAAAGCGTGACGATGCTGGTGTTGGAGGATGCGCGCTGATGGGGATCGTCGCATCATTGCGCGCGCGGGAGGATTTTCTGAAGGCCGCGTTCGTGACTTTGGGATCGCGTTTTCTCGATCTGCCGAGCCGCTATGGCTTTCATCTGATCGTGGCGTTCCGGCTGGGCGTGCTGGACGCCGGGCTGTTCTACATCGTCTTCAGCGTGTTGACGTTGGCCGCGGGCGGAGGTCGATTGGGCATCGACCGCGCACTGACGCGGGAAGTTGCGCGCGCCATGGCGCAGGATGCGCCCAACGACGCGCGCGCGATCATCGCCGATGGCGTCAGGACCGTGTTGCTGCTGTGCATCGGCGCGACGATCCTGATGCTAATGATTGCCGACCCGGTGGCCCACCATCTGATCGGCAATCCTGCGCTGGCGCGCCCCTTGATGATCGGCGCACTGTCGATCCCGCCCTTGTGCATCAGCGTTGTGGCCGGGGGTGCGCTTCTGGGGCTTATGCGGGTGGGATATAGTCAGGCGATCTATTCCTGGCTCTGGCCCGCAATCTATTGCCTATGTGCCTTGGTTGTCCCGCTGACTGTAACCAGCGCCCTGTGGTTGTTGCTTGCAGCGACGAGCATTAATGCGCTCATCGGCTTATTGCTGCTGTTCTGGATATTGCCCAAGCGGGACGCCGCAGCCCCGGTGGGGCAAAAGGTGCCGTTGTTCGGTCTCGGCTGGTCGTTGTTTACCAGCGAGATCGTGCAGTTGCTGTTGTCGTCCGCCCCGGCATTGGCGCTGGGTATCGTCACCAGCGCGCGCGAAGTCGGCTATTTCGCGCTGGCGTGGCGGGTCGCGCTCATCCTCAACCTCGTGAGCAGCGCGGTCGCCTCTATGGTGTCGCCTCGGTTCGCGCGCGCGCATGCGCAGGGCAATCATGAGGAGTTGCAGGCCATATCGGTTCAGGCACTCGGCATCGTGTTCGCGCTGGGGATTGTGCCGCTGCTGATCCTCACATTTGGTGCGCGACCGATACTGGAACTGTTTGGCAGTGGCTATGGCGATGGCGCGACGACGCTGCGCATATTGCTGCTGGGGCAATGCATTGCGATGCTGTCGACCGGAGCGCCTGAACTATTGGGGATGACCGGGCATGGCAGCGTTTTGCGGCGGATAAATCTTGCGGCGGCGTTGTGTCTGGGGCTGTCGCTGGCGGCGCTGACCCCGTGGCTGGGCGCAAATGGCGCGGCGTTGGCGACTGTGAGCACGGCGGCGGCCATTGGGATCGGGGCGATGATGGCCATTCACCGTTATCTGGGATTCGTCCCGCTGGGGGCTCTCCGATCCGCATTGTGCAGACGCGGATAGCCTCTGCCGCTACGGCACGCTGGTTAAAGCACTTTTGCGTTTTCCTCTGGGTCCGAACAGGACATAACGCATTCCAAACCACCGCACATCGATGTGGCCGACAAGAGGAATGACCTGCGTATGGCGATGCCCGCCCTGTTCGAAAACCGGTTGAAGATTCCTGCAATCGCATCGCCGATGTTCATCATCTCGCAGCCCGAACTGGTCATTGCGCAGTGCCGTGCAGGGGTGGTCGGGTCGTTCCCTTCGCTCAATGCACGACCATCGGGCGTGTTCGAGGAGTGGTTGCAGCGCCTTCGCTCCGAACTGACTGATCAGGATGCGCCGTTCGCCGTCAACCTGATCGTCCATCGTTCCAATCCCCGGCTGGAGGAAGATTTGGCGCTGTGCGTCAAATATCAGGTGCCGTTGATCATTACGTCGCTGGGCGCGCGGCAGGATGTGAACGACGCGATCCACAGCTATGGCGGGCTGGTCTTCCATGATGTCATCGACGACCGTTTCGCGCGTAAGGCCGTCGAGAAGGGTGCCGACGGATTGATCGCGGTAGCTGCCGGAGCAGGCGGCCATGCGGGGACGCTGTCGCCCTTCGCACTTGTGCAGGAAATACGGACGTGGTTCGATGGGCCGCTGGCGCTGTCCGGGTCAATCGCAACGGGGGACGCGATATTGGCGGCGCGGGCGATGGGGGCGGATTTCGGATATATCGGATCGGCGTTCATCGCGACGCAGGAAGCCAATGCCGCCGCCGATTACAAACAGATGATCGTGGATTCCTCGGGCAGCGACATCCTCTATACCAACCTGTTTACGGGCGTGCATGGCAACTATCTGCGGCCCAGCATCGTGCGGGCGGGGCTGGACCCCGATAATTTGCCTGTGTCCGATCCATCGAAGATGGATTTCGGCGCAGCGATGGAAGGCACGAAGGCGTGGCGCGACATATGGGGTTGCGGGCAGGGGATCGGCGCGGTGCATGATGTCGTGCCGGCGGCGACCCTCATCGATCGGCTGGCCGCCGAATATCGGGCGGCGCGGGCGCGCATTTGCGCGTAAGACAAGGGCGGTAGCATGGACTTTCCGATGCTCATGATGCGCTATTTCGGGACACCCGATCTGGAAGCCGTCAATCCCGCCGCATTGACGGACGGCGCGGAGCGGTTGCGTGTGGATTTCGGGATGGAGACGGACCGCAGCCGCCGATTCGCGCTGTGGACGTTGATGCACATGCTGGGTGTCGCGCCCGGTCTGGACGTGGCGTTTGCCGATCCGGCGGACCGGGAGGCGGCGCGTAACTTCATGGATATCGCTGCCGCTGCAATGGAAGATCCGGAACATGGCTGAGATCGTCAATCTCCGGCTTGCCCGCAAAGCGCGAAAGCGTGCCGATGCCGAACAGGTCGCAGCCGAAAACCGCGCACGTTCCGGTCGGACCAAGGCGGAGAAACGCGCGACGGACGATGCCGGCCATCGGCTGACGCAGGCCGTCGATGGCGCAAAGCGTGAAACCTGATCAAGCTACCCATCGTCACAGTTTGCAGTCCGTAATTCTGCCGTTATGTCATCGACTTATCATATGAAAAACCTGGGGAGCGTGGCTGTGAAATCACTGCATTGGATTGCCGGACTGATGGGCCTTTGCGCGGCATCGGGCGCCGTGGCGCAATCGCCTGCTGCTGCACCTGCCTCCGTGGAAGCTGCGCGGTTCGTTCAGGCCGGTCGCTTGTTGGCCGATCCCGCTACCGGACGTGTCGAACAGAACAAGACGCTGGTGATCCGCGACGGTCGCGTCGCCGAAATCCGCGACGGTTTCGTTGGCGAAGGTGAAGGCGCGGTCGTCGATCTGCGCAATGCGTTCGTCTTGCCGGGGCTGATCGACAGCCATGTCCACCTGACGGGCGAGCAAAACCCTAACTCTCGGCTGGAGGAAGTGACGCAATCCCCCGCGGATCAGGCAATGGTCGGCGCAGGATTTGCGCGCAAGACGCTGATGGCCGGTTTCACCACCGTTGCCGATCTGGGCGCGGAGAACAGCGCGATCTTTGCGTTGCGCGAAGCGGTGAAGCGCGGTGACGTTGTTGGCCCGCGCATCATTGCAGCGGGATCGGCAGTGGCAGTGCACGGCGGTCATGGCGATGCCAATGGCTTTCGTGCCGATATTCTCCACCTTCTCTCGCCGGAAAGCGTGTGTTCCGGTGCGGACGATTGCATGCGCGCCGTCCGGCTGCAGGTGCGCAGCGGCGCGGACATTATCAAGATCACGGCGACCGGCGGTGTCCTGTCGAACACGGCGGCGGGTCTTGCCCAGCAATTCAGCGATGACGAATTGGCCGCCATCATCGGCGCGGCGCATCGCATGGGGCGGCAGGTGACGGCGCATGCGCATGGGGTGGATGGCATCAACGCTTTCCTCAAAGCGGGCGGCGACTCCGTCGAACATGGCACCTATCTGGACGCAGAATCCATTCGCCTGTTCAAGCGTCCGGGCACCTATCTGGTCCCAACCTTGCTCGCGGGCGATTTCGTTGCGCGGATCGCGGCCAGCCCCGGCAATTTCTTCACCCCCGCGCAAACTGCCAAGGCGTTGGAAATCGGACCCAAGATGCTCGACATGGCGCGGCGGGCGCATGATGGCGGTGTCCGCATCGCCTTCGGAACCGATACCGGCGTGTCGGCGCATGGCGATAATGCACAGGAGTTCGCACTGCTGGTGAAAGCGGGACTTAGCCCGCTGGAGGCCATTCAGGCGGCGACGGTCGCTGCGGCTGAACATCTGCGGATCGGCGATCAGGCGGGGAAGATCACCGTCGGCATGCCTGCCGACATCGTCGCCGTCTCCGGCGATCCGCTGACTGACGTGAGAGCGCTAGAGAAGATGCGCTTCGTGATGAAGGGCGGGACCGTCTATCGCGCTGAATGATGCGCGGCGCTCATTCGCCGGTGCGCTGGGGCACCTTGTTGGGCAGCTTCTTGCCTTTGGTCCGGCGCGATGGCACCTGAACCGGGTTGCGTTTCTTCCACGCTGCCCATGTCATCGGGCCTTCCGGCGTCTCGATGATGTCATCGTCGTTCATAGGTCTTCGTCCAGCGCTGCGTCCATCATGACGGTCCACAACGCGTCTACGGTGATCCGTTCGCCCTGCGTCACATGATCGCCCCCTGCCTCGCACATCGCATCGGTCGGATCGCGCAGCGACAGCAAAGCCGCGCGGGCATTGGCGCGATACATTTTGCGCAGCAACTCGGCATCGGGATCGTCCCAGCTCCATTCAGGCGAGACGGCATCATACATGGCGCGCGCGGCGCGTTCGATCGGTGTCATGGTATCGTATCTAGCACAGGCCGGTGCTCCGGGTAGAGTGTTAAACCGGAAACCCGGTCAGGCCGATGCCGCCGGTTTGCCCTCTCCGACCAGATCCTGCAGCGCTGCTTCGCTGAGCGGACTTTTGAACGCCAGTCCGAATGTGCGGCCTTTGGCCCAGACGACTTTGCAGTCGAGTATCTTGCCCTTGCAGATCATCTGCACATCTTCGTTCAGACCGGGCGGAAACGGTGCAGATGCATTCGCGCCGGTGATAGACAGATTTTGTACCTGCGCACGGATTTGCTTCCCGCCGCGCATGATGGTGACATTCAATGCGGTTTCCGCGCGCTGGCCTATTCTCGACATTTCCGGGGCTTAGCATGATTTCCTTGCCCTTGTCGAAATGTCGCTGTTGTTTCACACTCGTCCGACCATAGCCGGAGAATATGTCATGACCACCCGCCGCGACTTCCTGATTGGCACTGCCGCCATAACGTCGATGACAGGCATATCAGCGCGCGCAGCGACAGGCGCGGATGGTAATGCGGAGGCTGCGCTGGCGGATATGGCCGAGCAGATGCTGGCCGATTATCCCGAAAGCGCCACCGGGCTGGGGCTGGACAAGGATAAGCGCGCGGCGTTCAAATCGCAGCTTACCGACCGTTCCGGGCCGGGACAAATGCTGAAGGCACGGCGCGCCGCCGACCGTCTCAAGACGTTGCAGGCCATCGATATGAAGGCGCTTAGCCCCGGTACGCGGACCGACGTGGACGTGGTGCGTACATCGCATGAAGTGGCGGCGGAGGGATCGGCTTTTCCCTTCGGGGACATGGCGGTGCTGAACCTCAACTTCTCCTATCGCAATGCGCCTTATGTCGTCGCGCAGAACACGGGTGCATTTGTCGAAGTCCCCGATTTCCTCGACAGCCAGCACATCATCGCCAACGGGGCGGATGCGGACGCCTATCTAGCCCGAGTCGAAGCCTATGCGGCTGCGTTGGACGGCGAAACGGAAAGGCTGAAGCATGATCGCGCGCTTGGCGTGATCGCGCCAGCGTTCCTGCTGGACAAGACATTGAAGCAGCAGCGCGGCGCGCGAGCGCAGCCTATCGACCAATGGGTGCTGACCACCTCGATTGCCAAGCGAACAAAGGATATACCGGGCGATCATGCCGCCCACGCGCTCAGGCTGGTGGCCGAGAAGGTCGCACCCGCAATGGACCGGCAGATCGCCGAACTCGCCGCGCATCGGGACAGGGCGACGATGGACGCGGGCGTCTGGAAACTGCCGCAAGGCGACGCCTATTACGCATGGGCTTTGCGCGCCAGCACCACCACGAAAATGACGCCGGACGAAGTGCATGCCATGGGGCTGGAGCAGTTGAAGGCGCTGCAATCGGAAATGGACGGCCTGCTGAACGGCTTGGGCTATAGCAAGGGTACGGTCGGCGAACGGATGACGGCGCTGGGCAAGGATCCGCAATATCTCTTCCCCAATACCGACGCGGGGCGGCAGCAAATCCTCGATTACATCAACGGTCGCCTAGCCGATGTGCGTACGCGCCTGCCACGTGCCTTTGCGACGATGGTGCCGGGGCGATTGCTGGTGAAGCGCGTGCCGGTGGAGATCGAGGCAGGTGCGCCGGGGGGCTATGCCGGACCGGGGACCATCGATGGATCGGTGCCGGGCAATTATTACATCAACCTGCGCGACACGAGCATCTGGCCGCGCCACGCGCTGCCGACGCTGAGCTACCATGAAGGGATTCCGGGGCACATCTGGCAGGGGGAATATACGTTCAAACTGCCGCTGGTGCGTTCGTTGCTGGCCTTCAATGCTTATTCCGAAGGGTGGGCGCTCTATGCCGAACAACTGGCGAGCGAACTGGGCGTGTATGAAGGCGATCCGGTTGGGCGGCTGGGCTATCTCCAGTCGATAGCGTTCCGGGCCTGTCGTCTCGTCGTCGATACCGGTATCCATGCGAAGCGCTGGACACGCGAATACGCTATCAACTGGTTCGCAACGACCAACGGCTCCACGGTCGAGGAAGTGCAAAGCGAAGTCGACCGCTATTGCGCATGGCCGGGGCAAGCGTGCGGATACAAGGTCGGACATAGCGAAATCTTGCGATTGCGCGACAAGGCCAAGGCGGCGCTGGGCGACCGGTTCGACCTGCGCCTGTTCGACGATGCGGTCGTGCTGGGAGGTAATGTGCCGCTGACGGTGCTGGGCCGCAATATCGACGCGCATATCGCGGCTCGCACGGCCGCGTAATATCGCTTGCGGGGGGCGGATTGTGGGCCGATCCTTCGTTTCATAATCGAATCTGAACAGGGGACCATCATGCATCGATCACCACGCCGTATTTCCGTCCGGACCATGCTGATGTTCGCCGCCGCCAGCCTCGCGCTGGCGAGCGGCGCGGCGCAGGCTGGAGGGGCGCTCAATCCGGCGCATGAGGCGGCGTTGGATGCGTCGATCAGTTCGGCGGACCAGGTGGCCTGGATGAAGGACATGGCCTCTGCCCCCAACCATGTCGGCGCGCCGCATGATCGCGCCAATGCCGAAATGATCCTCGCCAAATTCCGCGAATGGGGATGGGATGCGGAGATCGAGACGTTCGACGTGCTCTATCCCACGCCGATCAGCACGACTGTCGAGATGGTGACGCCCGAAAAGATCGTGCTGGGCGGTCAGGAACCGGCGATCCCCGAAGATGCGACATCCGGCAACACTGCAACAGCGCTGCCCCCCTATGTCGCTTTTCAGGGCGACGGTGATGTCACCGCCGGGATCGTGTATGTGAATTATGGCCTGCCCGCCGATTATGACGCGCTGGAGCGGCGCGGGGTCAGCGTGAAGGGCAAGATTGCGGTGGCGCGCTATGGCGGCGGCTGGCGTGGCTTGAAGCCCAAGCTGGCGCAGGAACATGGCGCGGTCGGCTGCATTATCTATTCCGACCCCGCTGACGATGGCTATGGCGAGGGCGATGTCTATCCCAAGGGCGGCGCGCGGCCTGACTTTGGGGTGCAACGCGGATCGGTGGCGGACATGACCACCTATCCCGGCGATCCGCTGACCCCCGGCATCGGCGCGACCAAGAATGCCAAGCGGCTGACGCGGGACCAGGCGGCAACGATCCTGAAGATCCCCGTGCTGCCCATGTCCTATGGGGATGCGCGCAAGTTGCTGGCGGCGATGGATGGCCCGATTGCACCGGACAGCTTCCGGGGCGGTCTGCCGATCACCTATCATCTGGGCGGCAGCGACGCGGTGAAGCTGCATCTCGCGGTCAAGTCCGATTGGTCGTTGAAGACTGTGTACAACGTCATCGCGAAGTTGAAGGGCAGCGAGCTTCCCGATCAGTGGGTGGTGCGCGGCAATCATCACGATGCCTGGGTATTCGGCGCGTCCGATCCGCTGAGCGGCAATGTCGCGATGCTGTCCGAAGCCAAGGCGCTGGGCGCGCTGGTCAAGTCCGGCTGGCGACCCAAGCGCACCATCGTCTATGCAAGCTGGGACGCGGAAGAACCGATGTTGCTTGGCTCGACCGAATGGGCCGAAGCACATGGCAAGGAATTGCAGCAAAAGGCGATCATCTACATCAACACCGACGGCAATGGCCGTGGCGTGCTGGGTGCGGAAGGCAGCCATGACTGGCAGCATATGGTCAATCAGGTGGCCGCCGATGTTACCGATCCGCAAACTGGCGCCAGCGTCGGCGAACGCCTGCGCGCGAAGATCCGCACCGACGCCTATGACAAGATCGGCAAAACCGATGCAACCGCCTTGAAAGCCGCTGAAACCGGGGATGATCTGCCCATCGGGGCGCTGGGGTCGGGGTCCGACTTCTCGACCTTCCTGCAGCATTTGGGGATTCCGGCGCTCAATATCGGCTATGGCGGAGAAGAGGAGTCGGGAGGCGTCTATCATTCGATTTACGACAGTTACGATCACTTCACACGTTTCGACGATCCCGGCCTTGCCTATGGCGCGACACTGTCAAAAACCATTGGGCGCATGGTGCTGCGCATTGCCGATGCCGACACGCCGCCGCAGCGCTTTGGCGACCTGGCAACGACCGTGGCGCGCTATCTCGACGAGGTGCGTAAGCTGGCCGACGACCGCAAGGCAGAGGACGATACCCGCGCCAAGCTGCTGACGGCAGGCGCGTTCAAGCTGTCGTCCGATCCGCGCAAGCCGGTCACCCCGCCGCGCGCCGATCCGACAACGCCCTTCGTCGAACTCGCGCCGCTCGCCAATGGCGTGGAAACGCTCAAGAAAAGCGCGGCAGCTTTCGACGCAGCCTATGCTGCGCAAGGCGCAAAATTGACGCCAGCCGCGCGCACAAAGCTCAATGCCATGCTGCAGAATATCGACCAGTTGCTCTTGTCGGAGCGCGGGTTGCCGATGCGGCCGTGGTACAAGAACCTGATCTACGCGCCGGGGCGCTTCACCGGCTATGGTGCCAAGACTTTACCGGGCGTGCGCGAAGCCATTGAAGAGCGCCGGTTCGATGACGCGAATCTCTATGCTAAACTGACGGGAGAGGCGCTGACAGCTTATGCTGTGCGACTCGACGCTGCGCGGGCGTTGCTCCCGGCGGGGTAAGCGTAGGTTCCGCCGGGGCATCTCGGTCCCCGGCGGAACATTGTCAGCCATGCAAGCGTATCGTCTTCATTGAAAAGAAGGCATTTACAAGCGTGACAACGCCCGCATCGTCCGACGCACAATCGGCACTTAACTTCGTCAGTGACGATATCCCCGGCATTACGCGCCGCCGATCCGGCACTGGCTTTTCCTATCGTTGCCCGGATGGATCGGCGATCAAGGACAAGGCGACGCTGGCCCGCATCCGCGCGCTGGCCATACCCCCGGCCTATGGGGATGTGTGGATATGCCCGGACCCCGACGGTCATCTTCAGGCGACGGGGCGCGATGCGCGGGGTCGCAAGCAATATCGCTATCATGCGGCATTCCGGGCAGAACGGGATCAGGACAAGTACAAGCGGCTGATCGCCTTTGCAAAGGCGCTGCCCGAAGTACGTGCGACTGTCCGCAGCCATATGGCGAAGCGCGGTCTTCCGCGTGAGAAGGTTTTGGCGACGGTCATCCACCTGCTCGATATTTCCATGATCCGTGTGGGCAATGCCGACTATGCGCGCGACAATGGCAGCTTCGGTCTGACCACGTTGCGCAATCGCCATGTCGCCGTCGAACCATCCCGCTTGCGATTCCGGTTCAAGGGCAAGAGCGGGAAGCCGTGGGACATCACCATCCGCGACCGCCGCGTCGCCCGTCTGATGAAATCGATCCAGGAACTGCCGGGCCAGCATCTGTTCCAATATCTCGATGAAGATGGCGAAGCGTGCGAAGTGACGTCCGCCGACGTCAATGCTTATCTGAAAGAGATCAGCGGCGCAGACATTACGGCCAAGGATTTCCGGACATGGCATGGCACGGTGATCGCTGCGCTGGAACTCGCTGCCTGCCCCCCATCTACGAGCAATGCCGCGACTAAACGGCAGTTGGTGGCGGCAATCGACCGCGTCGCGTCGCGCCTTGGCAATACGCGCAGTGTGTGCCGTGCCTGCTATATCCACCCGGCCGTCATGGACCACTATACCGAAGGCACGCTGCGGCTTTCCGTTTCGTCATCGAACACCGACGCTGACGACGATCTGGATGCAGGGGAGCGGGCGGTCCTGGCTTTTCTTCGCCGCAACGCGCGCGAACAGGCCAAGGCCCAAGCAGCCTAGCCTTCGATGATCGCACGGACCCGCGTGGAGAGAGCTTCGATCGTGAACGGCTTCGTGACCATCGCCATACCGGGTTCCAGAAAGCCCGATGCCAAGGCGGCCGTCTCGGCATAGCCGGTCATGAAGAGTATCTTGAGGCCAGGACGCGCTGTGCGCGCAGCGTCGGCCACTTGCCTGCCGTCCATACCGGGCAGGCCGATGTCAGTGATCAACAGGTCGATTCTGCTATCGGATTGAAGCACCGCGATGCCTTCCAGGCCGTCAGCGGCTTCCATGACGCGATAGCCCAAGTCGTCGAGCGTTTCGACGATAAGGCCGCGCACGACCGGCTCATCCTCTACCACCAGCACCACTTCGCCTTCATCGGCGCGGAGGTCTTCGGCAATTTGCGATGTGGCATCTTCCGTCCTTGCCTCGCCATGATGGCGGGGAAGAGACAGTGTGAAGGTGGTGCCCTTGCCTCGTTCGCTCGAAATCTGCGCATAGCCTTCCGACTGGCGCGCAAAGCCGTAGATCATCGACAGGCCTAGCCCGGTTCCCTGTCCCTGAGGCTTGGTGGTGAAGAAAGGTTCGAAAGCTCGGGCAATCGTGTCCGGGTCCATTCCCGATCCCGTGTCGGTAACATTGATCGCGATATATTCGCCGGCCTTCAGTTCGCGATGCATAGCCATATCCGTCTCTTCGAAGCGGGCATTATGCGTTTCGATGGTCAATGTCCCGCCGTCTGGCATTGCATCGCGCGCATTGATGGCGAGGTTCAGGATCGCATTTTCAAGCTGGTTGGGATCGCACAGGGTGAGCCAGAGATCGTCCGCAAGGTTCATATGGAGCGTAATGCGCTCGCCCATGGTGCGGCGCAGCAGATCATCCATCGATGCCATGAGGGGATTGGCGCGGACCGGTTGCGGATCGAGGGGTTGTCGGCGAGAGAAAGCCAGCAGCCGATGCGTCAGTGCGGCTGCCCGATTGGCGGCTGTCGTCGCACCGGTGATGAACCGATCAAGATCGGTCGTGCGTCCCTGCGCCATGCGCCGCTGGATAATTTCCAGGCTTCCGGTGATGCCCTGCAACAGGTTGTTGAAGTCGTGCGCGATGCCGCCCGTGAGTTGTCCCACGGCTTCCATCTTTTGCGATTGGCGCAAGGCTTCCTCAGTCGCCATCAGCGTTGCCGCGGCTTCCCGCTCTGCGGTGATGTCGCGGCCAAATCCATAAAGCGTTTCGTTTTCGGGAACCGTCGTCCACGAAATGGTCCGCCGCTCGCCGCTGGCCGTCAAAAAGACATTTTCAAATTCAATGACCGGAATGCCGCCCGCCAATTGGGCCATACCCGCAGCGCCGGTTTCCCGATCGTCTTCGGCAACGAAATCCATGACGTTGCGGCCGACGGTCTGTTGCGGCGTCCAGCCCAATACCTTCGTCCAGGACGGATTGACGGTCTGAATCTCCCCTCCCGTCGTAGCGACGACTTTAAGAACTGGCGAAAGCGTCCAGATGCGTTCACGATCTCGCGCAAGGGCGCGCTCGTCGGTAACATCGCGGCCGACAGCATGAATATAGCCCGAGTCCGAGACGGCGTTCCAATCGAGCAACCGATAATTGCCATCTTTGGTCCGGTAGCGATTTTCGAAATAGAGTGTAGCGGTGCCTTCAGCCAGTCTGGCTACATTTGCGGTAGTGGTCGGGATGTCTTCAGGGTGCAGAAAAGCCGAAAGCGATTGCCCGATCATTTCGGTTTCGGCCCAACCCAATAGCCGCTTTCCAGTTGGATTGACGGCAGTAATCACCCCTTCGCGATTGCAGATAAGCATCAAATCTTGGGACAATGTCCAAAGGCGATCGCGATCACGCGCAGTCTCTGCCTCGGCGGCTTTCTGGTCCTGAATATCGGTGTTGGTACCGATCCAGCGAAGAATTCTGCCATCTGGACTGCGTATCGGCAACGCACGGACAATATGCCAACGATACTCGTCATCGAAGCGACGGATCCGAAATTCGGTCTCATAGATTTCGCCCGTCGCTACTGACGTCATCCAACGTTCTGTAGCAGCAGGGCGGTCGTCGGGGTGCAGCATGTCGAGCCAGCTATGCTCCTGACCTGTAGCCATATCTGGGCCAAGATAGGCCAGCGTTCGGTCGTTGAACCAGTCTAGCACACCGTCGGCCTGCGCAGTCCAGACATGGTTTGGCATCGTCTGCGCGAAGGTGTGGAATTGTAACTCGCTCGCTGCGACGGCATCGCGGGCGATGACTTGCTCTGTTACATCTGCGCCTTGAATAAAGATGCCCGCGATCGTGCCGTCGGCATCCCGGATGGGCTGAAAAACGAAATTGACGAAATGCTCACACGCCGGTTGATCGGAGGAACTCTGCGTAACGTAGCGCGTATTTTCGCCCACGCGGGGTTCGCCAGTCCGATAAACCCTGTCCAGCAATGTCAGGAAACCCTGTTCGACCAGATCGGGCAATGCGTCGCTTATGGACTTTCCCAGAACCTGCCGTTCGCCGATCAACCGCGTGAAGCCGGGATTGACGCGCTCCAGAATATGAGAAGGACCGCGAAGCATCGCCATGAACGTCGGCGACTGTTCGAACATCTGCGCCAATTGCTCGCGTTCCGTCGCGAGGGCCCGCTGTGTTAAGACCTGATCGGTGATATCGCGCGCCACACCGACAAAACGCACGAAGCGACCGTCCGGGTCATGTTCCGTCTCTCCCTTTCGCGCGATCCATCGGATCTCGCCGGTATCCGCGCGTCGGATGCGATATTCTACATCCGTCGTTACATCGCCCGCGATCCGCTTCGCACGGGTGGAAACCAAAGAAGAGTCTTCAGCAATGATAAGCCGCTCAAAAGCTGTCGCATCCCGGGTTGCGCCTTCGGCAAAGCCGTAGAGCCGATAGAATGTCGGCGACCCTTCGATGATCCCGTGAGAATCGACCGAGAAAACCCCAATGCCGCCTGCTTCCTGTGCCCGCCGCAATTGCGCCTGCATGTCGCGTAGAGTGTCCTCGGCAATCCGTTGGCTGGTGTCATCGCGCAGGACATTTATGAAACCGGTGATGACACCATCGGGATCACGCAGAGGCGTTATCTCTCCACTGCTCTTGCTGTCCCTTTCAGATTGTCCGGGCAGATGAATGCCCTGCGTCCCCCGCTCAGCGAAAATGTCATCGATGATAGGACGGATTTGTTCCATCGCGACGCCCCAAACGTCATCGACGCTGGCACCCATCGCGCCTGAAGCTGGGGTAGCTAACAGCGGACAACATGCCGCGTTGAAGAAAAGCGCCGGATCGTCGCGGCCCCATATCAGGATCGTCGCCTCCGGCGCGTGGAGAATGAAACTCAAGGCAAGCTTGAGTGCCTCAGGCCAGGTCTGTGGCAAACCGAGCGGATGGGTCGACCAGTCTCGCGCAAGAATAAGCGTCGTGGCATCGCCGCCGCCATCGAGGAAGCGCAAGGGAGGGGGGAGAGATGCTGCGACCGATGTCATGGGTTCTTCGATCATGACCCAAGCATTGGCAGCGGCTAAAGTCTAGCGCGATTTCATACCTTTCACGCCGTTGTTGCAATAGTGATAACGAAGATGAAACGAGTTGCCTGTATTGTGCGGAGCGGAACGGAGGAATGGGATGACCTTGTCAGCGGAACAGCCGCTTGCGCCGCGCAAACTGTCTGCGCCCAGCCGCCTTGAAGATCGCCGCAAAATACGGCGGTCGAAAATCTTCGTACCCTTGATATTGACGATGCCGCATGGTGAGGTTCGCGCGCATCTTCTTGACATCGGGACAGGGGGTGCTTTGTGCTTCAGCGAAACGCAGCCTCAGTTTGACTCCATAGTCGATATCTGTTGGTATTCCACGAGGTGGGCGGCCCGTGTCATCTGGATCAATGGCCGCCGTTTTGGACTACGTTTTTTGTCGCCGCTAAGTCTGGAGAGCGTACAGGGCGTCATAGAAGACGGTGCCCGCCGTAAGAGGGTGCACCATATCGATCAGGCCGCTGCTACGCCCTCTGCTTCGACCACATCTCCGCCGATCAGAACCCCTTGAACTCTTACACGTTTTTCGACGAGATCCACGGGCACTCGGTGTAGCAGCAATCGCCACGTGCCACCCACGTCGCGATCGAGCAGGAAACCGCCTGCATCGCGGATCAGCCGCCCCGTCTCATCGATCGGCACGTCGCGTGACGACAGAGCGTCCTCCGGCATCTCAGGCGACGGCTTCTGCCGCCGGGGTGTAGGGCAGGCCGAGATCCTGCGCGACGGCTTCGTACGTCACTTTGCCATCCCACACGTTCAGCCCGGCAAGAAGATGCGGGTCGCGTTTCAACGCTGCCTTCCATCCCAGATCGGCAATGCGGAGCGCATGAGGCAGTGTCACGTTGTTGAGCGCATAGGTGCTGGTGCGCGCCACTGCGCCGGGCATATTGGCGACACAATAATGCACGATGCCATCGACGATATAGGTCGGATCGGCGTGGGTGGTCGCATGACTCGTTTCGAAACAGCCACCCTGATCGATCGCAACATCGACCAGCACTGCGCCCGGCTTCATTGTCTTGAGCATTTCGGCTGTCACGAGCTTGGGCGCAGCGGCCCCGGGGATCAGTACCGCACCGACGACCAGATCGGCGTCCGCGACACATTCCGCCAGATTGGCACGGTTGGAAAAGCGCGTCTTGGCACGTGCTTCGAAATACATACCGAGCTTTTCAAGCACTTCCGGGCTACGGTCGAGTATCGTCACATCCGCACCCAGGCCTGCGGCCATCTGTGCGGCATTAAAGCCCACCACGCCGCCGCCGATCACCGCGACCTTCGCAGGCAGTACGCCCGGCACACCGCCCAGCAATACGCCACGCCCACCATGCGCCTTTTCCAGCGCGGTTGCTCCGGCCTGAATCGCCATGCGACCGGCGACCTGACTCATCGGCTTGAGCAGGGGAAGCCCACCGCTCTCGTCGGTCACAGTTTCATAGGCGATGCACACCGCACCGCTTTTAACCAGATCGCAGGTCTGATCCGGATCAGGGGCAAGGTGCAGATATGTATACAGGATCTGGCCCGGACGCAGCATGGCGCGCTCCACCGGCTGCGGTTCCTTGACCTTCACGATCATCTCGGCGCGCGCGAACACTTCGGCAGCCGTTGCAATGATTTCCGCACCGGCCTTTATATAGGCAGCATCATTGGCCCCGATGCCATTACCTGCATTGGCTTCGACCAGCACGCTATGGCCATGCGCAGTCAATTCATGCACGCTCTCAGGCGTCAGGCCGACGCGATATTCATGATTTTTGATTTCCTTGACGGTGCCGACGATCATCGCTCACTCCTTCAGGCGCTGTCAAACGCGCCGTAATTATATTACCTGTTTCGATAATATAATTCCGCCGTTCTGAAAACCCCGAATCGGCTGACAAAAAGCGTCCGGAAATGACCGCATGATGTGTGGTCGCACCCTTCAGAAGGGCAGGACCGTCAGTGCCATGGCCGCTATTTGCTTTCCTGCACCGCTAACTATGCGATTTTTTTGAGCGCGACTCTACTGGTTCAGCCGACTCGTCTTTTTCCGGGTGCCGATTGCATGGCACGCCATGGCGCACGGGTCGTTATGCGGCCCCTTGTTGCGGGGCTGAGGCACAGGTGCGAAGCCGCCGCCGCACATGGCAACGAACATGATGTCGGAACGCGCGAAGACGGCGCTCGGAAACGCCAGTCCAGTCAGGGCGGCAACCGACAGGCATAGAGCGAAGCGCCTATATGGCATTACTGAATCGCGCTTGGCTGGGCTCCAGGCGGCCGTCGAAAATCGCAGCGATCGTTCTTCGATACGGCGTTGCGTCCGCCGCCAATAGTATACGATCGGCATCGTAGGTCAGAAGGTCTCGGCGCGCAAAATCGTCCAGCAACGCCGTTTCGTGTGGAGTGAGACGCGCCGCGGGCAGACGTGCTTCGCCATGACACAGCAGATCGAAGATGATCTGTCGCTGCAGACTATCCTGCATGCTGGCATGAACGCCGCGCTCCGAAGGAAGCTGACCAGCCGAAAGACGCATGCGATATCGCCCGACATTCTTCTCATTCTGAACGATCAGGCCGGGAAACTGGCTGATCGCCGATGCGCCCAGACCGATCAGCACGGATGAGGCGTCGTCGGTAAAGCCCTGAAAATTGCGACCGAGGCGTTTTTCGGCGGCTGCCACGGCAAGGGCATCGTGCGGCTTTGCAAAGTGATCGAAACCCACTGCGCGATATCCGCCATGGGTAAGCTGTTCATGGCCCAAAGCGGCCATCGCGAACCGTGCGGCGGCGTCAGGCAGATTGCTATCGTCGATCCTGCGCTGACGCGGGAGCAGCCTTGGCACGTGCGCATAGCCAAACAGCGCAATCCGGTCTGGTCCCAGTTGCATGGCCAGCGCCAACGTCTCGGCCAGATCGTCAGCACTTTGCCCCGGCAGGCCATACATCAGGTCGAAGCTCACAGTGGCCATGCCCGCACGACGAAGTGCGGCCATGCTGTCCGATATGCGCTCGAAAGGCTGAATGCGGCCGATCTTTGCCTGAACATGGGGCGCAAAGGTCTGTACGCCCATGCTGACGCGCGTGACGCCGGTCGCTTTAAGCGTGTCGATCCACCGCTGGTCCAAGCTACGCGGATCGACTTCTACGGCGATTTCGGCATCGGTTTCGCCGAAACAGCGTGCGATCTGATCCAATAGTCGCACGAAATCGACGGGTGGCAATGCGTTGGGGCTGCCGCCGCCCCATGCGATTCGCCGGATCTTTCCCCGTCCGCCCAGATGCTGGGCAACCAAGGCGATTTCGCTTTCCAATGCCTCGACATAAGCAGCCAGTCGATGGGCCTTGCCTGCGGCGCCTGTGTTGCAACCGCAATACCAGCATATCTCATGGCAATAGGGGACGTGAAGATATAGCGAGATATCTTCCTCCGGCTGCACCTTCGCGAGCGCACTTGCCATTTCCACCATGCCCACCGCAGAGCTGAAATCCACCGCAGTAGGATAGCTCGTATAGCGCGGTACCGCGCGTTCGAGCAGCTCAGGGTAGTATGTCCACATGCGGCATGTCTGCGCCGTCGGCGTCGATACCGCATTGATCCCGGTCAAAGTTTTTGTTGCGCACCGTCAATGCGGGTTGCGGCTGCCCGGCTCAGGAGATGCGGGAGACTTTTCGAGCATGGAATGGAGACTGATGATGACAAACCCCCGGTTCACTGCCGCCGCAGCACTGGCCATGGTGGCCTGCATGGTTGCACCGCAGGCATGGGCGAAGCAGGGCGACGTTCTGTTGCGGGCCCGGGCGATCATGGTCGCACCCAATGAGAAAAGCAGCGCCATCCTGCCCGCCTTCCCCGGCGAACAAGTCAAGGTGAACAACAGCGTGATGCCCGAAGTCGACGTCACCTATATGGCGACCGATCATATCGGCTTTGAACTGATCGCCGCGACCACGAAGCATTCGGCCAGCGGTATAAGCGGAACGACGGGATCGCTCGGCAAGCTGGCCTCCACCTGGGTGCTGCCCCCGACACTGACTATGCAGTATCACCCCATCGTGGACGGTCATGTTCGGCCCTATATTGGCGCCGGAGTGAACTACACTCTCTTCTATTCCGAAAAGCCGTCGGCGGCTTTGGTCGCCGCTGTCGGTCCCACCAAAGTGCATATGAGCAGCAGTTTCGGGCTGGCCGCGCAAGCCGGCGTCGATATCGATCTTAGCGAGAAGATGTTCCTGAACTTCGACATCAAATATATCGGCATCGACACCAACGCGCGGCTTAACACGACCGCAGCCGGGGTGCAGCGGGTGAAGATCGACCTCGATCCGATCGTCGTCGGAGTGGGCATCGGCATGCGACTCTAGTGACTAAGGATATTTACGGATGGGCAATAAATGGCTCCGGCCAGTAGCGTCTCCGTAAATATCCCGCCGGAGTTAAGTTCATGAAATCGATTCTCGTGCATATCCATGACGACTCCGGTCAGAAGGCACGACTGCAAGCCGCACTGGATCTCACGCGGGCAAGCGGAGGCCATCTCACTTGCCTGCAGATTACGCCGTATAACGAAATGGTGACGCTTGACCCATTGGGCGGCGCCTATGCGCTTGCAGTCGATATGGCGCAGATGCGTGAAGCGGAAGTGGCCAGCCAGCAGACACTGGAAGCACAACTGCACCATGAGGACGTCAACTGGGATTGGCAGCATGGCGAAGGGGATGCCGCAACTTGCTTGCTGCGCGCATCTCGCTTGGCCGATGTCGTCGTCGTAACGCTCCCGCGTGGCGACCGATACTATCCCGGTGCACTGCTCCCTATCGTGGGCGATCTGGTAACGCATTGCCGCAGCAGCGTTCTCGCTCTGCCGCCCGCTGTAGGCACCATCGACATAGCCGGCCGAGCCCTGGTGGCTTGGGACGGATCCCATGAAGCGGCCGTTGCACTTTTGCGAGCCACGCCCTTGCTCAAGCGAGCGAGCGAGGTTCACGTCGTCATGATCGAGGAACGGGACAAGCCTGTTTTCCCGCCAACAGACGCCAGTATTTATCTTTCCCGGCATGGGATATATTCTGAACTGCATGAGTGGCCGCGCAAGGACCGAACGGTCGAGGAAGCGCTGATCCACGCAATTGGGGAATTGAAAGCGGACTGGATGGTGATGGGCGCGTTCGGCCACAGCCGCCTGCGCGAAACCATCTTCGGCGGCGTTACGCGCTATCTTCTGGCGGAAAGCCCGGTGCCACTGTTGCTCGCCCATTGAAACCGGGCCATAGTCGGACAAATGCCGATCGACCAACTGCCAGCAAATACGAAACTGGATGATACAGCGACCTTGGAACAGGCGCTGCTAAGCTCCATTTTGTCGACAATTCCCGATGCACTGATCGTCATAGATGCGCGTGCGCATATCGTTTCCTTCAGTGCGGCAGCGCAACGGATGTTCGACTATTCGGAAGCCGATGTGCTTGGCGAGAATATCATGATGCTGATGCCGTCCCCCGATCGGGAACGGCACGACAGTTATATGACCAACTATCTTCAGACTGGCGTGCGAAAGATCATCGGAATTGGTCGGCTTACGACCGCGCTGCGGCGCGACGGATCGACCTTTCCGATAGAGCTGCAGGTCGGGGAACTCCATGATGGCAGCGATCGGTTCTTTACCGGGTTCATCCGCGATCTGACCGAGCGGCAGCAGACCGAGCGGCGATTGCAGGACTTGCAGGCCGAGCTGGCGCATACGGCGCGTGTGACAGCGATGGGGACGTTGGCATCGGCGCTGGCGCATGAGCTTAACCAGCCGCTGACAGCCATTGCGAACTATATGGAAGCAGCACGCGATCTGCTGGCCGAGCCAGAACCGGACCGCGCACTGCTGGCCGAGGCGCTGGACGAGTCGGCGGCGCAGGCTTTGCGCGCCGGGGATATCATCCGATCGCTGCGCGAATTCATCAAGCGTGGCGACTCCCATCGTCAGCCCGAACAACTGCGTGCGGTCCTGGCGGAAGGGACGGCACTGGCCTTTATCGGTGTCGATAGCCGGGGCATCGACATGGATATCGCAACCGATGCCGGCGTCGATATGGTACTTATCAACCGTGTTCAGATTCAACAGGTCGTGATCAATCTGGTCCGCAATGCCGTCGAAGCCATGGCGGGCAAAACAGTCCGCCTTCTGCGAATCACGGCGGGTCTCGACGCGACCGGGCGCGTCGAAGTAAGCGTGTCGGACAGTGGAACGGGATTGTCGCCGGAAGTGGAGCGACAGATTTTTACACCGTTCCACAGTACCAAACCAGCAGGATTGGGGGTCGGCCTGTCGATTTGCCAGACCATCGTCGAAGCGCATGGTGGGCGCATATGGGCCACGCCATCGCGCTGGGGCGGCTCCAACTTCCATTTCACCATCGATCCGGCGGAGTGAACCCATGACCAGCGATGCTCTGCCTATCTTTATCGTGGACGATGACGAAGGGATCCGCCGGTCGGTCTCTTTTCTGCTCAAGACCAGCGGTTATTCCGTCCAGACGTTCAGCGGGGGCCTGGAGTTTCTCAAGGTAGCGGCATCGCTCGATACCGGATGCGTACTGCTGGATGTGCGTATGCCGGACATCGACGGACTGGCCGTCCAGCGCAGACTGCACGAAGAAGGCATCATGCTGCCGGTCATCATCATGACGGGTCATGGCGATATCGACATGGCCGTCACGGCAATGCGCGCAGGTGCAATAGACTTTATCGAAAAGCCCTTCGGCAAGGCGACACTGATCGCCAGTCTGGATCGCGCAAAGGCGCAGGCGCAGACCAGCCTGACGGTTATCACTCAGCGTGAACATGCCTTGTCACGGCTCAACATATTGACGGATCGTGAGCGCGACGTGCTCAGGGGACTTGTTGCGGGCCTGCCTAACAAGACTATTGCCTATGACCTGGGCATAAGTCCGCGTACGGTCGAAATCCATCGATCCAACCTGATGCTGAAGCTGAATGTGCGAAGCTTGTCAGAGGTCTTGCGCATCGCTTTTCAGGCAGGGGTCAGCTAACCGGATACGGACAATTACGGATTGGGCACTGCCCCATCCTTTGTATGTTGCCGGATATGAGCAACATCATTGATCTAACGCAACGGACATCGAAATTCCGGCAGTCAGCATTCCCGAACGGGCATGCCGCATGAGTGCCTGCAACAGCTGCGTGGTTCGTACGCAGGCAATGTGCTCGATTCTCAGTGATCGGGAACGCGAAGAATTCGCGCGACTGGGTCGGCAGATGGCGGTGCCCACAGGGCAGACGTTGATGTGGGAAGGTGCCGACTCGATGGTCGTGGCCAATGTGGTCTCGGGTGCGCTCAAACTGTCGACCTCGGTCCAGGATGGGCGTGAGCAGATCGTCGGTGTGGTGTATCCGTCCGATTTCATTGGCCGCCCGTTCGGCAAGACCAGCCCCCACAGCGTCACTGCCTTGTCGGACGCGCGGCTATGCGTTTTCCCGCGAGGCGCATTTGACATGTTCGCGCGCTCGCATCCGGATCTTGAGCATCGGTTGCTGCGGCGGACGCTGGACGAACTGGACCGTGCCCGAGGCTGGATGCTTCTGCTGGGGCGTGCGAGCGCCCGTGAAAAGGTCGCAACATTCATTCGGGACGTCGCAGGACGTCTTGCTGCCGAAGGAGACGCACCGCTCACCCGGTTTGATCTGCCTCTATCCCGCCAGCAGATAGCCGACATACTGGGCCTCACGATCGAGACGGTATGCCGTCAGCTCACCGCGATGAAGCGCGCTGGCGTGATCGATCTGATCGGGCGTCGCGGCGTAGCCATCCTCAATCCGGACCAACTGGAAGACATGGCACACGCCGCTTGAACCAGGTCGTGGCGTAGGGGCTTTCCCGTACAGACTGGCTTCCACGCAATTGACTAGGGTCAATGTATAGACGGACCGCGCCGTGCAGGGCGGGCGGGTAAATCGATCGCTTTGTGCGGGGGACCAGATGGAACAACTACTCAGTAAGGCCGGCGGCTGGTTCGCGCTGGGCATCGCCGCATTGCTCGCGGCGGCCTTTGCCGTGGATCAGGGATATGCTGTCCACATGAGCATTGTCGGCGGAGTAGCGCTGCTACTTTCCGTGTTGACGATGCGGGGCGGCGATTATGGCGCCATTGCGCGCGGCGCCTTGAAGATGCCGGTCGATCTTGGCCATTATGACGACGATCCGATACGCTGGGGCGTTATCGCCACAGTCTTCTGGGGCCTTGCCGGCTTTCTAGTCGGGCTGTTCATTGCACTTCAGCTTGCGTTTCCCGCGCTCAACCTTGGGATCGAATATACCAGTTTCGGTCGGTTGCGGCCGTTGCACACGTCGGCCGTCATATTCGCATTTGGCGGCAATGCGCTGATCGCAACCAGCTTCTACGTCGTGCAGCGCACCTGCCGCGCCCGGCTGGCCTTCCCGGCGATGGCGCGTTTCGTGTTCTGGGGATACCAGATGTTCATCGTGCTGGCGGCTACCGGCTATATGATGGGCATTACCGAGGGGAAGGAATATGCCGAGCCGGAATGGTATGTCGACCTGTGGCTGACGATCGTCTGGGTCTGCTACCTGCTGGTCTTCGGCGGCACGATCATGCGGCGCAAGGAGCCGCATATCTATGTCGCCAACTGGTTCTACCTCGCCTTCATCATCACCATTGCGATGCTCCACATCGTCAACAACCTGTCCATGCCGGTCAGCCTGTTGGGATCGAAAAGCTACAGCGCTTTTGCAGGCGTGCAGGATGCGCTGACGCAGTGGTGGTATGGTCATAACGCAGTCGGGTTTTTCCTGACTGCAGGCTTCCTGGCGATGATGTATTATTTCGTGCCGAAGCAAGCCGAACGGCCTGTGTACAGCTATCGCCTGTCGATCATTCACTTCTGGTCGCTGATCTTCCTGTATATCTGGGCCGGTCCGCACCATCTTCACTACACCGCGCTGCCCGACTGGGCACAGACGCTGGGCATGGTCTTTTCGATCATGCTGTGGATGCCAAGCTGGGGCGGCATGATCAACGGCCTGATGACGCTGAACGGCGCATGGGACAAGATCCGTACCGATCCTATTATCCGCATGATGGTCATGGCGCTCGCTTTCTACGGCATGAGCACGTTCGAAGGGCCGATGATGTCGATCAAATCGGTCAACAGCCTGTCGCACTACACGAACTGGACGGTGGGCCATGTCCACTCCGGCGCGCTGGGCTGGAACGGCATGATCACCTTCGCCTGCCTCTATTACATGACACCGCGTCTATGGGGGCGTGAGCGGCTCTATTCGCTGCGGATGGTCAACTGGCACTTCTGGTGCGCGACCATCGGTATCGTCCTCTATGCGTCGGCCATGTGGGTCGCGGGCATCATGCAAGGGCTGATGTGGCGGGAATATGGAGCGGACGGGTATCTCGTCTACTCCTTCGCCGAAGTCGTGAGCGCCATGTTCCCGATGTATGTAATCCGGGCCGCAGGTGGGCTGCTCTATCTGTCCGGTGCCATCATCATGGCGGTCAATATCGGCCTGACGATTGCGGGCAGCCTGCGCACCGAAAAGCCGATGCGCGATGCAGCCTACGACGCTGCGGCTGATCGTCCCTTCATCGCCACCCCCGCATAAGGATCAGGGAACATGGCATCCAAATTTTTCGACCATGGCAAGCTGGAGCGGAACATCTCGCTGCTCGGCATTGCGGCCCTTATAACAGTGGCGATCGGCGGCATCGTGGAGATCGCACCGCTCTTCTGGATCGACAGCACGGTCGAGAAGGTCGAGGGGGTGCGGCCTTACACTCCGCTCGAACTGGCCGGACGCAACATCTACATTCGCGAAGGCTGCTACAACTGTCATAGCCAGATGATCCGGCCCTTCCGTGACGAAGTGGAACGCTACGGCCATTACAGTCTGGCGGCGGAAAGCATGTACGATCATCCGTTCCAGTGGGGATCGGAGCGCACCGGCCCCGATCTGGCGCGGGTCGGCGGCAAATATTCCGACGAATGGCATGTCCAGCATCTGAAGGATCCGCGTTCGGTCGTGCCGGAATCGATCATGCCGACATATCCCTTTCTGAGCGAACGCGAGCTGAAGCCGGGCGACATGCGCGATCACCTGACCGCTCTGAGCCGCGTTGGCGTGCCTTATTCGAAGGAAGCCATCGCTGCCGCCAATGACGACCTGACGAGCCAAGCGGATGCCGACGCAGACAGCAAGGGTCTGGTCGCCCGATATCCCAATGCAAAGGTCCGGGATTTCGATGGCGATCCGGCCAAGCTGACGGAGATGGATGCGCTTGTCGCCTATCTCCAGCTTTTGGGCACGCAGGTCGATTTCGAAGCTGCCAAGGCACAGGAGAAGGCGAAATGAGCTACGACGCGCTCCGCCATTTTGCCGATAGCTGGGGACTGGTCGGGATGGGCCTGCTCTATTTGCTGCTCGTCGGCTGGCATTTCCGCCCCGGCGGTAAGGCACGCTCTCGCGACGCGATGATGACGATTTTCCACGAAGACTCACACAGCACGGAGGCCGATCATGGCTGAGCCCGGCAACGATAGCACAAAACCGCACATCGATGAGGTCACCGGCACCCCGACAAAGGGGCACGAGTGGGACGGGATCGTGGAACTGGACACGCCCCTGCCGCGCTGGTGGCTGTGGACCTTCTATGCCTGTATCGCCTTTGCGATAGGGTATGTCATCGCCTATCCGGCTATCCCGATGCTCAATAGCGCGTCGAAGGGTCTGCTGGGCTGGTCGAGCCGCGGTGACCTGACCGCTGAAATGGGCCGCGAACAGGCGCGGATGGCACCCGTCGTTCAGGCGATCGCCAGTGCCGATATCGAAAAACTGGCGGGCCAGCCCAAGCTGATGCGCGCTGCCATCGAAGGGGGACGGGCCGCATTCCGCGTCAATTGCGTACAGTGCCACGGTTCGGGCGCTGCGGGCGCAAAGGGCTATCCCAATCTGAATGACGACGACTGGCTGTGGGGCGGCGATCTCAAGACCATTGAAAAGACGCTGACCGATGGCATTCGCAACCCCGATCATGATGCCACTCGCATGTCGCTGATGCCTGCCTTCGGGAAGGATCAGTTGCTGGCCGCTCCGGCTGTCGATGATGTCGTTGCCTATGTCCGCACGATCAGCCGCCAGCAGCCAGCCGATGCGGCGTCACGGCGGGGGGCCACTGTCTTCGCCGATAATTGTGCGGTGTGTCATGGCGCGCAAGGCAAGGGTAACCGTGATCTCGGCGCACCCAATCTGACCGATGGCATCTGGCTGTACGGTGGCGATACGGACGCGATCCATCAGACTGTCTGGAACAGCCGTCGGGGTGTCATGCCACGCTGGGGTGACAAGCTGTCGCCTGCGACGATCCGCATGCTGGCTGTCTACGTCCACAGCCTGGGCGGCGGCGAAGCCAGCCCGGCATTGGCGCCGGTCATCGCAGCAACGAAGGAAGAGGCCAATGTCCGGCCCTGATCTCCTGACTGTGGGGCGTTATGCCAAACGGCAACCCGTCTATCCCAAGGCGATAGACGGGACGTTCCGCCGTTTAAAATGGGCGATCATGGCCGTCACCCTCGCGATCTATTGGGTGACGCCGTGGCTCCGTTGGGATCGCGGCCCTTACGCGCCCGATCAGGCCGTGCTTATCGATCTGGCGCATCGTCGCTTTTACATGTTCGCGATCGAAATCTGGCCGCAGGAATTCTATTATGTGGCCGGCCTGCTCATCATGGCAGGTATCGGCTTATTTCTGGTGACGTCGGCCGTAGGTCGCGCATGGTGCGGCTATGCCTGCCCCCAGACGGTCTGGACCGACCTCTATCAGCATGTCGAACGCTTCATCGATGGCGACCGCAATGCGCAGATGCGCCTGAACAAGGCACCGTGGGGCATGGCGAAACTTGCCAAGCGAATGGTCAAATGGAGCATCTGGCTTGCCATTGCCTTTGCAACGGGTGGCGCGTGGATATTCTATTTCGCCGACGCGCCTACGCTCAGCCATGATTTCTGGACGGGTCAGGCCGCTTACGTAGCTTACGCAACGGTTGCCGTACTCACTGCCACGACGTTCGTCCTCGGCGGCTTCATGCGGGAGCAAGTGTGCATCTACATGTGCCCCTGGCCCCGTATCCAAAGCGCCATGCTGGACGAGAAGTCGCTGGTCGTTACCTATCGCCACTGGCGCGGCGAACCGCGCGGTAGCCTGAAGGCGGCTGCCACCACGCCGACCGGCTTTGGCGACTGCATCGACTGCAACCAATGCGTAGCTGTCTGCCCAACCGGCGTCGACATCCGCCAGGGGCCGCAGATCGGCTGCATCACTTGCGGCCTCTGCATCGATGCGTGCGACCGGGTCATGGCGAAGACCGGCAAGCCGCGCGGCCTGATCGACTATCTGACCGAAGACGATGCGACAGCCGAAAAAGCAGGCGGACAGCCCAAATCGGTGTTGCGGTCGCTGCTGCATGTTCGCACCGTCGTCTATTTTACGCTTTGGTGTGCAATCGGGGCTGCCATGCTGTTCGCGCTTGGTGCGCGCGATCGCATCGGCATCGATGTGCAGCAGGACCGTAATCCGCTCTATGTCCAGCTTTCCGATGGCGCCGTGCGTAATGCCTTCACGGTGAAGCTGCGTAATATGCAAAGTCGCCCGCGCCGGATGGAAGTGGCTCTGTCAGGCTTGCCGGGTGCTAAGATGTGGAGCGAAGATTTGACGCGCGCTGCGGGCAGCACGTCGGTCAGTTTCACCGTCCCAGCCGATAGCGTATTGCGGGCGCGTCTGTTCGTTGCATCCACAGCGCCTGCCGCCCACCGACAGGATTTCAGCTTCACTGTCCGCGCGCTCGATAAGGAGGGCGGTACGGCTCACGAATCCGTCCATTTCGAAGGGCCACAGCCATGACGCAGCCGGGCCCACAGGCTTTGCCGGAAAAGGTGCGCCGGTTCACGGGACGTCACATGACACTGATCCTCGTCTCATTTTTCGCGGTAGTGATTGCCGTCAATTTTACGATGGCTACTCTGGCGATTAAAGGCTTTGGCGGCACGGTCGTCGACAACAGCTATGTGGCCAGTCAGGCATATAATGGCTGGCTTGAGGCCGCGCGCGTGCAGGCAAGGCTGGGATGGACCGCGCAGGTGGCGCTCGATCCGTCGCGCCATGTTCGCGTTACGCTGAACGATGCGGCTGGTATTCTACTAAGCGGTGCACAGGTGACGGGCATAGCCGAGCACCCCTTGGGGCGGCTACCCGATCGTACGCTTGCCTTCAGAGAGACGACACCGGGCGTTTACACGTCGGCGGGTGCGCTGCCCAACGGTCGCTGGCAGGTCGCGCTGACGGTGCGCCACGATCGCGGCGTGATGCGGATCGCGCAGGAAGTCCGCTGATGGCCACTGCACCCGATCTTACATTGCTGCACATCGACTTCGCTGTCCCGGGGTTGCGTTGTGCCGGGTGCATTGCAAAGCTCGAAAATGGATTGGCCGCCGTCCCCGGCATCCATAATGCCCGTGTCAACTTCGCGGCCAAGCGCGTCACCATCGACCATGATGCCGCGTGCGATCCGCCCGGTATCAAGGCGGCAATTGCGGCAATCGGGTTCGAAGCTGAGCCTCTGGTAGTCGAAGGATTGGATCAGGAGGCGGCCGAAAGCCGCCGCCTGCTGCGTGCATTGGCGGTGTCGGGCTTTGCGGCCATGAACATCATGCTGCTGTCGGTATCCGTCTGGTCTGGCGCTGACGGTGCCACGCGCACGCTGTTCCACTGGCTGTCTGCCATGATAGCATTGCCCACCGTCGCTTATGCGGGCCAGGTATTTTTCCGGTCGGCGTGGGTCGCGTTGCGTCATGGCCGCACCAATATGGACGTACCGATCTCCATTGGCGTGCTGCTGACCACGGGCATGAGCCTGTACGAGACAATCATCGGCGGCGCACATGCGTGGTTCGACGGTGCGGTGATGCTGATGTTCTTCCTGCTCGCCGGGCGGTGGATGGACAACGCCATGCGCCGTCGTGCACGCGATGGGGTGGCCGCGCTGTTGCGACAAAGCGCTCCGGGCGCTTTCGTTCGTGGCGGCGACGACAGCCTCGTCTGGACGACTGCCGAGGCTTTGCGTCCAGAAATGGTGATGGAGGTTGCTGCAGGGGACAGGTTTGCTGCCGATGGCCAGATCTTGAGCGGAACTGGCAGCATCGACATGGCCTTCCTGACCGGCGAAAGTGCAGCGCGGCAGGTGGCGCCGGGCGATACTGTCTATGCGGGCGCGCTCAATCTCGATGGACCGCTCTCGGTAACCGTATCCGCGGCAGGGCGTGACACTAGCATCGCCGATATCGCCCGCATGATGGAGCAGGCGACACAAGGCAAATCGCGCTACGTTCGCATCGCCGACCGTGCAGCGCGGATCTATGCGCCTGCCGTCCATACGCTTGCCGCGCTCTCCTTCGCAGGCTGGATGATATCCGGGGCGGGTGTGCACCAGTCGCTGTTGATCGCCGCCGCCGTGCTGCTCATTACCTGCCCCTGCGCGTTGGGCCTCGCGGTGCCTGCTGCGCAGATCGTCGCTTGCGGCGCGCTGATGCGCAAAGGCGTGCTGATCAAGGATGGGTCGGCACTGGAGCGGCTGGCCGAAACCACCTTCGTCCTGTTCGACAAGACCGGGACATTGACGCTGGGCCGACCGGAGCCGGTTGGGCTGGAGACCCTATCCGCGAGTGACCGCGCCATTATTCGGGCACTGGCGCAATCGAGCCGTCATCCGCTCAGCAATGCGTTGCGTCTGGCGCTGGAAAAGACGCCGCTTCCAGCGATCCATCTGACCGATGTCCGGGAAACCGCAGGGACGGGAATAGAAGCTAAATATGAAGGACAAACCGTCGCCTTGGGTCGTCCGGCATCGACGCTCGACTGGGCAGGTCTTGCAACGGCCTATCGCGGACCCGACGGTCAGATCTTGCCGATCCTGTTCTCGGACCAGTTGCGCCCGCAAGCCGCCGACGCCATCGGGGCATTGAAGGCCGACGATCTGCAGGTGATGATCGCGAGCGGCGACCGCCTTGCCGCGCTTGATCCGATTGCACGAGAGCTTGGATTGACCGCAACGGCGAACATGTTGCCGGGAGAGAAAATGGCGCTGATCGAACGGCTGGCCAGCGCTGGCGAAAAGGTACTGATGGTCGGTGACGGACTGAACGACGGACCGGCACTGGCCGCTGGCCATGCCAGTCTTGCGCCTGCGTCCGCGAGTGACGCCAGCCAGTTGACGGCGGATGCTGTCTTTCTGGGTGACAGCTTGATGCCGGTCGTCGTCGCCATTCGCGCGGCACGCCGCACTATGCGCGTTGTGCGGCAGAATTTCGTGATCGCTGTCGGCTACAATGCCCTAGCCGTACCGCTGGCAATAGCTGGCTATGTAACCCCGCTGATCGCCGCGCTTGCCATGTCCAGTTCTTCGCTGATCGTGGTCGCCAATGCCCTGCGGCTGAACAGGGCGGCGCGATGACCGGGCTTCTCATCCTCATTCCCATCGCTTTATTGCTTGGGCTGACAGGGCTCTGGAGCTTTTTCTGGGCGTTGGGCAATGGTCAGTTCGAAGACGGGGAGGGCGCTGCACTGCGCATTCTGATCGACGACGATCAGCCGATATGATGTCTTAGGAACATATTGTTCGCGCAAAAGAAAATGGCCCCTTCCGGGTGGGAAGGGGCCATTTCTATATCAGATATTCAGCAAGGCCGATTACGCCCCAAAGGTGCGCTGCCACCAGCCGCGACGGGGATTGCCATCGCTATCTTCGCTTTCGCCAGTCTCCGCCGGGGCTTCCGCCGCAACAGGTTCGGGCGCAGCGGGTTCGGGCGCTGGTGCCAGAGCAGTAGGCATGTCCGGCTCGCCTTCAACCGCAGCCGATTCGACTGCCGGTTCCGCCGTTGCCGCAGCGGCCTTGCGCCGCGTGCGCTTGGGCTTCTCAGGCGCAGGTGCTTCGGCGACAGGCACTTCAGCAACAGGTTCGGCTTCCACCGCAGCATCGGCTTTCTTCTTGCGCGTCCGCTTGGGCTTGGGTGCTTCCTCGGCAGCAGCAGGTTCGCTCGGTGCGACAGCTTCTTCCACTGGCGCTTGTTCCACTGGTGCCTCTTCCACCGGTGCAGCTTCGGGTGTTGCTTCCGCTGCCTTGCGCGCACGGGGACGACGACGTGTCTTCGGCGCTTCGGCTTCGGGCTCCGGAGCGGCATCCGCGACAGGCGCTTCCTCCGATACCGGTGCGGCGCCATCGACAACCACGTCCGCGTTGCTCGCGATCGCATCGTTGGCAACCAGCGATTCGCCTTCGCTCGGCTCACCGCGACGACGACGGCCACCGCGACGACCGCGACGTCCACGACGACGGGCTTCGGCTTGCTCTTCGCTCACCGGGCCGGACGCATCCTCGCCCGCTTCGCCATCGCTTGCGTCCAACTCGCCATTCTCAGCCTGATCGTCTGCTGCCGCAGCATCGTCCGAACCGCCTTCGCTCGCTTCGGAGCCAGGGATTTCGTTGCCCTCTTCGTCGCGACGTCCACCGCGACGACGACGACGGCGCCGGCGGCGGCGACCGCCTTCGCCTTCCTCGCCTGCCGGTTGGCTGCGTTCGCCACGGCCTTCGCGAGGTGCGCGTTCCTCGGCCTCTTCGGCTTCGATCTCTTCCTCGATCTCATCCTCTTCCTCGGGCAGATCGTCATCATCCTCTTCGATGATGGGAGAAAAGGTCACGACATGCGTCGGCTTCGGCCCACTGGCCTCGACGGACATGCGTGCGCCTTCGACTTCGCCGTCAGGCAGGATCGTGATGGTCACGCCGTAGCGCGTTTCGATCTCGTCGATCTCATGACGCTTGTTGTTGAGGACGTAAAACGCCGCTTCCTGGCTTGCGCGCAGCACGATGAGCGTACCGCGACCGCGCGCCGCTTCTTCTTCCAGCATGCGCAGGGCGGACAGGCCCGCCGACGATGCGGTGCGGACTAGGCCGGTGCCTTCGCAATGCGGACATTCGCGGGTGGACGCTTCCAATACCCCGGTGCGCAGACGCTGGCGGCTCATTTCCATCAGCCCGAAGCCCGAAATGCGGCCAACCTGAATGCGCGCACGGTCGTCTTTCAACGCTTCCTTCATCGCCTTCTCGACCTTGCGAACATTGCTGTTCACTTCCATGTCGATGAAGTCGATGACGACAAGGCCCGCCATGTCGCGCAGACGCAATTGCCGGGCAATTTCGCGCGCCGCTTCCAGATTGGTGGCGACCGCCGTCTGTTCGATGCCATGCTCGCGCGTCGACCGGCCAGAGTTGATGTCGATCGATACGAGCGCTTCGGTCGGGTTGATGACCAGATAGCCGCCCGACTTCAACTGCACGACCGGATTATACATCGCGGCGAGTTGGTCCTCGACGCCAAAGCGCTGGAACAGCGACACGGTGTCAGCATAATATTTCACCCGCCGCGCATGGCTGGGCATCAGCAGCTTCATGAAGTCCTTCGCTGCGCGATAGCCTTCTTCGCCTTCGACGATCACTTCCTCGATATCCTTGTTATAGATATCGCGGATAGCCCGCTTGATGAGGTCGCTGTCGTTGTGGATCAGCTCAGGCGCGGAAGCCTTCAGGGTCTTTTCGCGAATTTCGTCCCACAAACGCGCGAGATAGTCGAAGTCGCGGCGAATTTCCGGCTTGGTGCGCGCCAGACCGGCGGTGCGCACGATGCAGCCCATGGTTGAGGGCAACTGCATTTCGGCAATGATCGACTTCAATCGCTTGCGGTCGGCAGCATTGCTGATCTTCCGGCTGATGCCACCGCCATGCGACGTGTTGGGCATGAGCACGCAATAGCGACCGGCCAGCGACAAATAGGTCGTGAGCGCCGCGCCCTTGTTGCCGCGTTCTTCCTTGACGACCTGTACCAGCAGCACCTGACGGCGGCGGATAACGTCCTGAATCTTGTAACGGCGGCGCAGCGACATGCGCTTGCGACGCAATTCGTCGGCAGCTTCGTCGCCACCCTTGCGGCGGGTGCCGCCACGCGGCTTTTCCGTGCCCTCTTCGCCGCCTTCGCCCGCTTCGCTTTCTTCGTCGTCGTGATGCTCGTCATCATAGACGGGCGCATCCATTTCCTCGACGTCGCCACTCATGGCTGCGTCGTCGTCTTCCTCGGCGCGCAAAGCGGCCTCTTCAGCGGCATGTTCCCGCTCTTCTGCGAGAAGGGCTTCGCGGTCCTCCTTGGGAATCTGGTAATAATCCGGGTGGATTTCCGAGAAAGCAAGGAAGCCGTGACGGTTGCCGCCGTAGTCGACAAACGCCGCCTGCAGCGATGGTTCGACTCGCGTTACCTTGGCGAGATAGATATTGCCCTTGAGCTGTTTGTGCTCGGTGGACTCGAAATCAAATTCCTCGATTCGGTTTCCCTTGACGATGGCGACACGGGTTTCTTCCCGGTGGCGCGCATCGATCATCATACGCAGTGTCATTCAATATACTCCGGGCGTGGCGGCCGACGGCAAGGCGTCGGGCGGGCACGCGAAAGGTGGGGGACGGCCGGGGCCTGCGCGTCGACAATGGCAAAAGCCAAAGCGACGCGTGCTGGAGCATCGTCCGGGTTTGATGGATATTATGTGCGTCTGCTGCAGGGGCAGGGCCGGTATCGATTCCGGGCCGGGCAAGTGCCGTCCACGCCCCAAGGCCCGTTTCGGGCCTGATCGGGAACGTGGAAAAATGCCTCATGCAGCGTCAACCTGTTGGATCGCCCTCACGATTGGCGGCGATTCGTAAGCGTCTCGGGCGTCTCCCGCAGATATGCGGACTTTCCGGGACGTTGAAGGGGTAGCAGTCACAGGACGATGGGGCAACGGCGGCCCTGAATTTTTTGTTACAATCGTCTTTCCGACGTCCAGTCAGCACAATGCGCGCTTTATGGTAAACAAAAGGTTAAAGGAATTTGGGCTGGACGGGCCTACCCGATACCGGGCAGGATCATTCGATGCTGACTGCTCTTGCCTTGGGTTTCGTCCTGTCGACCGGAACGCCACCGGCACAGAGCCGCGCGCTGGCGCAAATTGCCCATAATGCGCGGCCCCCGCGCAAGACGCACAGCATTACTGTGCCAATCCCACCTGCTTCCAGTGCGGTGGCGCTGCCCACGGTCGAAGGGCCGCGCGATTCCTCACGACCGTTGGTGGTTGTCGATGCGGGGCATGGCGGGCATGATCCGGGCGCGAGCAATGCCCAAAATGGCGTACGGGAAAAGGACGTGACGCTGGCCATCGCCCGGGCCATTCGCGCCAAGCTGTTGGCCACCGGTCGCATAAGAGTGGCGCTTACCCGCGACGACGACCGCTTTCTGGTATTGCAGGAACGCTCCGGCATTGCGCGCCGCCTGAGTGCCGACCTCTTTATTTCCATTCATGCCGACGCCGCCGAGAATCTCGAAGCCCATGGTGCGACCGTGTACACCCTTTCCGAAACGGCGTCCGACCGGGAAGCGGCGCGCCTTGCTGCACGCGAGAACAAGGCCGACATCATCAACGGCATCAATCTGGGCGATCAGCAATCCGATGTCTCTTCGATTCTCATCGATCTGACCCAAAGGGAAACCATGACGCTGTCGGCAAACTTCGCGCGTCTTTTGCAGCGCGAGGCTGCACCGTTCGTCCCGTTCCGTAGCGCATCGCATCGCTTTGCCTCGCTGATCGTACTCAAGGCGCCGGACACGCCATCGGTATTGTTCGAGACAGGCTATATCAGCAACACTCAGGACGCGGCTTTCCTCGAATCGCCTGCAGGCAGGCAGCGGATCGCCAACGGCGTGGCGCGGGCAATTGAAGTCTATTTCGCACGCAAAGCCACTGCGCCCTGATGCCAACCCGATGCGGCCACCCTTGTCCTCTTTGGGTTAGCGCCCTAAAGCCTCTTCCCGATGGATGAGGCTGCCCCGACCCCCCCGGATGATCAGGACTTCCGCTATCGCGTCCGCCGGGATGCGGGCGGTGCGTTTGCGCGTCTGAAGGAACGGCTGAGCGAGCGCTGGGACAATCGCTGGTTCCGGCTGGCCAGCTATGCCCTGTGCGGCGTGTTTTTGGCGATTGCGCTCTTCTGGCTGATCTTCGCGCGCGGACTGCCCGACGCTGCTACCTTGCTGCAATATGAGCCGCCGTTGCCCACCATCGTGCGTGATATCAATGGCCAGCCGATCCACAGCTACGCTCGCGAACGGCGGGTGCAACTGCAATATGCCGACTACCCTCCGATGCTGGTCAAGGCCTATCTGGCGGCAGAGGACAAGACGTTCTTCTCGCACCATGGTGTCGATTTCCCCGGATTTGCAGGCGCGGTGGTCGACTATGTCAGCAAGCTCGGCTCTGGTCAGCGCGCGCGCGGTGGCTCAACGATCACGCAACAGGTTGCCAAGAACCTGCTGATCGGTGACGAATATTCGCCCACCCGCAAAGTGAAGGAAATGATCCTGGCGTGGCGCATCGAAAATGCGCTGACCAAGCAACAGATCCTCGAACTCTATCTCAATCAGATTTTTCTGGGTCGCAATGCCTATGGCGTTCAGGCTGCTGCCCAAGCCTATTTCGACAAGGACGTGGGCGAACTGACGTTGCCGGAAATGGCGTATCTTGCCATTCTGCCTAAGGGGCCAGCAAACTATCGCCCTGAAAGCCCCACCGGCCTTGCCCGTGCATTGGAACGGCGCAACTGGGCGTTGGGCGAAATGCTGAGCAACGGTTTCATTACTCAGCAACAGCATGATGCTGCAAAGGCCACCGATCTTGGTACGGTCGCGCCTCATGGCTCGCCCTATGGCACGGCAGGAGGCTATTATATCGAGGAAGTACGGCGGCGCCTGATTCAGCGGTTTGGGGAAAAGCCGGAAGATGGCCCGAACAGCGTGTACGCGGGAGGCCTCTGGGTGCGGACGCCGATGGACCCGGAGATGCAGAAGCTGACGACAACGGCCCTGCGCGCCGGATTGCAGCGTTACGATGCAGGCAAGGGCTGGTCCGGCCCCGTTGGGAAGATCAACATCGACAATGGCTGGCAGCGCGAAATGGCCGCCAGCTCTATCGGGATCGACTATGAAAACTGGCGGATTGCCGCGGTTTTATCGAGGGATAGTAATGCTGCACGTGTCGGCTTTTCCGGTGGCGAAACCGGCATCTTGCCTCGCGAAGCTGCCCAGACCCCCTATCGGCGCATCGGTGGCCCGGCGTTCAATGGCCTGAAACCCGGCGATCTGATCGCAGTGGCGCGCAACGGCGGCAACTGGATGCTACGCAACGTGCCCGAAGTGTCGGGCGCAATGGTCGTGGAGGAGACGCGCAGCGGTCGTATCCACGCCATTCAGGGCGGCTTCGACGCGCGCTTGTCGGCGTATAACCGCGCGACACAAGCGCAGCGGCAACCCGGCTCCACGATCAAGCCGTTCGTCTATGCCGCTGCCCTCGACAGCGGCATGACGCCCGCCTCGATCATCGTCGATGGCCCGTTCTGCGTCTATCAGGGTGGTCGCCTTGGCCAAAAATGCTTTAAGAATTTCTCCGGCGCTTCCGCCGGTCCGCAAACGATGCGCTGGGGCGTCGAGCAATCGCGCAACCTGATGACGGTCCGCGCGGCGTCGCAAACGGGCATGGAGCGCGTCGTCAAGACCATTAAGACGATGGGCATCGGCGATTATCAACCCTATCTGTCCTTCGCTCTGGGTGCTGGCGAAACAACGGTCGAAAAACTGACCAACGCTTATGCCATGCTGGTCAATCACGGCCGCGCGCTCAGCCCCAAGGTCATGGACTATGTGCAGGACCGCCGGGGTAAGGTGATCTGGCCGGATCGTTGGCGTCCCTGCGACAATTGCAACATGCCGAACTGGGACGGCAAATCGATGCCGCGCTTCACGCCCGAAGGTCGGCAGTTGATGAACCCCATGACCGCTTATCAGGTCGTCCACATCACCGAAGGCGTCGTTCAGCGTGGCACGGCTACCGTGCTGCGCGATCTCGACCGGCCTTTGTTCGGCAAGACCGGCACCACCAACGGTCCGACCAACGTGTGGTTCGTCGGCGGATCGCCCGATCTCGTCGCAGGCGTCTATCTGGGATATGATACGCCGCGCAGCCTTGGCGGATACGCACAGGGCGGTCGGATTGCCGCGCCTATCTGGAAACAGGCGATGGCGCCGATTTTGGCCAAGATGCCCAAGACACCCTTTATCGCACCCAACGGTATCCGCATGGTCCGCATCGACCGCCGCTCGGGCAAGCGCGTCTACGGCGCATGGCCGACCGACGATCCAAAGGCAGCGGTTATCTGGGAAGCGTTCAAACCCGAATCCGAACCTCGCCGGACGATCCGCAAGGACGAAGTCGATGCGCAGGAAAAGGTAGCCGCGGCGCGCGCTGCGAGCGCGGCAGGACGTCCGAGAAACGATGGCGACTTTATCCAGCAGCAAGGCGGCATATATTAGTGTCCTAGGATGATTGAAGGCACATCAGTATTACCCGATCCGGGTTTGATGACTTCGGACGAATGAATTTGATTTTGGAGACCAGACATGCGCGCCGAAGCGCAGCAACATATCGACCGTATCGACGCCGCTCTCGACCTTCTGCGACGTTTTCTCGACTGGGACCGGGCGCTGCGGCGTCTGGACGAGCTGAACGCGCGCGTTGAGGATTCCAGCCTGTGGGACGATCCCAAAAAAGCGCAGGAAGTGATGCGTGAGCGCACCCGGCTGGACAGCGCGATCAACGCAACGCGCGCCATCGACAGCGAAAAGGCCGACACCGCCGAACTCATCGAAATGGCCGAAGCCGAAGGCGACGAGGCCATGATATCCGAAGCGATCCAGTCGCTAAAGGATCTCGCCGACCGCGCCGATCAGGACAAGGTGAAGGCGCTGCTCGCCGGGGAAGCTGACGGCAACGACACCTATCTGGAAATCCATGCGGGCGCAGGGGGCACCGAAAGCCAGGATTGGGCCGAAATGCTCCAGCGTATGTATGTCCGCTGGGCCGAACGGCGTGGATATAAAGTCGAGATCGTCGACTATCATGGCGGTGAGCAGGCAGGCATCAAATCGGCGACGCTGCTGATCAAAGGTGAGAATGCCTATGGCTATGCCAAGACCGAAAGCGGCGTGCATCGGCTTGTCCGCATCAGCCCTTATGACAGCTCTGCGCGTCGGCACACCAGCTTCTCGTCCGTCTGGGTCTATCCGGTGATCGATGACAATATCGATATTGAAGTCAACGAAGGCGATCTCAAGATCGATACCTATCGCGCGTCCGGCGCAGGCGGGCAGCACATTAACACCACCGATTCCGCCGTTCGTATCACGCATATCCCGACGGGTATCATCGTCGCCTGCCAGAACCAGCGCAGCCAGCACAAGAACAAGGCGGAAGCCATGAACATGCTGAAAGCGCGGATGTATGAGGCTGAACTTCAGCGTCGCGAAGCCGCCGCCAGCGCGGAACATGCGTCCAAATCCGATATCGGTTGGGGGCATCAGATCCGCTCCTATGTGTTGCAACCCTATCAGATGGTGAAGGATCTGCGCACCGGCGTCGTTTCGACGGCGCCGGACGATGTGCTCGACGGTGCACTCGATCCCTATATGGCTGCTGCCCTGTCGCAGAAGGTGAGCGGCGAAACGGTCGTCGTTGAGGATGTGGATTAACGATGCGCATTGGTCTGCTCGCCTCGATGGTGCTGCTGGCCAGTTGCAGCGCGTCCGGCGACGCCAACCGCCCTACGTCTGCGAATGCCTTCCCCAAGGCGGACCGCCCCGTTGCACCGATCGTGTCGACGCGGTGGTCGACTGAGGAAGCGCGCGACCGTGTCAACGAAGCGGAAGACATCATGGATCTGACGGGCATCCGCCCAGGCATGACGGTCGCCGATATCGGTGCGGGCGAAGGCTATTATACCGTGCGCCTGGCCAAACGGGTCGGGCCGAACGGGCGCGTGCTGGCCCAGGACATACTGGCCGAAGTCATCGACGCGCTGGGGCGTCGCGTGACCCGTGAAGACTGGAACAACGTCAGCGTCAAGCTAGGGACATCGGACGATCCCAAGCTGCCGGCCAATAGCTTCGACCGCGTGCTGATGGTGCATATGTATCATGAGATCGCGGAACCCTATGCCTTCCTGTGGAACCTGCATCCGGCACTCAAGAAAGATGGTGAGGTCATCGTCGTTGACGCCAATCGTCCGACACAGCAACATGGCACGCCGCCCCGTCTGCTGGCCTGCGAGTTTGCCGCAGTCGGCTATCGGCTGGAGCAGGTCATCGCGCGCCCCAGTGCAGGGGGCTATCTCGCCCGTTTCCGCAAAATAGCGGCGCGACCCAAACCCGCGAATATCGTTGCCTGTGCGTTACGAGAATGATGGGACGTGTCGGCTTTTAGCCATTCCCTAATCTTTGACCGATACAGGCAGGCGTTATGGATATGGCGCCCGACCCCGCCCTGAAGCCCGCAAAGGGCAACCTCTTGCCGATCCTGTCGGGCCAGACGCAGGATGCGCGCTGGGCTGCGCTGGCCGATGCAGCGGCCGAACCCAATGCCTTTTATGCGCCGGACATGTTCCGCGCTGCGCTCGATCATCTCGATGAAAGTAAGTCGGTTCGGCTGATCGAGGTTTTCGACGGCATTTTACTCATCGGCTTATTGCCTGTGATGGTCACCACGCGCCATGGACGATTACCCATGGCTACCGTCGCCAACTGGATGCATGCGCATTGTTTTCTCGGCACGCCAATGATCCGTTCGGGGCGGGAGCAAGACGCATGGGCGGGGTTCCTGCGACAACTGGACTGTGCGGATTGGGCACCACATTTTCTCCATCTACGCGGGCTCGACGCTGCGGGAGCCAATGCCGCCGCCCTCGAAGCAGTCTGTGTGACGCAAGGCCGCCCGTTCCGCGAAATCGGCCGCTACGACCGTGCGCTCTTGCGATCCGACCTGTCGGCGGAAGCCTATTGGGACGCAAATGTTCGGCCAAAAAAGCGCAAGGAAATTCGCCGCCTGCAAAAGCGTCTGGCCGATCTGGGTGCTGTGGAAAGCCGGATGCTGACAGACGCTGTAGACCTGTCGCACTGGTGCTCGGAGTTTCTTGCGCTGGAATCGTCAGGATGGAAGGGGCGCCAAAAGACGGCTTTGTCTTGTGCTTCCCATGACGCCGCATTCTTTCGTGCGGCCACCGCGGCGGCCATGGCGAACGGCAATCTTGAATTTCTGCGTATAGACCTTGATGATCGCGCCATCGCCATGTTGGTGAATTTTCGTCATCTCGATGGCGCCTTTTCGTTCAAGATTGCTATCGATGAGGAATTGGGGCGCTTTTCCCCGGGGGTATTGATCGAAATAGATAATCTGCGCGCTGTGCAGACAAGTTCGGCCATCTCGTGGATGGACAGTTGCGCCGCGCCGGACCACGCGATGATAGATAGCTTATGGGGCGAGCGACGCAGCATCGCGCAGTATCGTGTCGCTCTGCGCGGTTCGGGCGTGCAACGCGCCCATCGCGCCGCCGCTTTCACAATGGCCAACGCCCTTGAGCGGTTCACCGCCTTCATCAAAGGAAGATAGGCAGCACCCATGTCCGTCCAGAATCGTATCGACCGTTCAACTGCCACAACACCGATTGCATTCGGCGAGTCGGCGCGCGTCGCTTTTGCTGCCGCCTATCCCGATCAATCCACCAAATTGACGCACCAGCTTGCGGGGCATCCGCTATTTTCCCGCGAGGCGTTGGCGTTGCTTGCGGAGCGGATGCCCGAACGCCAGGTCGAATATAATCTGGGCAATTTGCCGCTCGGCGTACGACCCGAGGATACGCCCGCCAACGGTCTGACTTTGTCCGAGACTGTCCGCACCATCGACACCAATGGCAGTTGGGTCGTCTTGAAGAATGTCGAATGCGACCCGGAATATGCGGCCATGCTGGATGCGGCGCTCGCTGAACTCCTGCCTATCGTAGAACGCCGAACAGGGCCGATGCTGCACCGTGAAGCTTTCATCTTCCTGTCTTCCCCCGATAGCGTGACGCCTTTCCACATCGATCCTGAACATAATATCCTCCTCCAGATCGAAGGGGAAAAGACGATGACTGTCTTTCCCGCTGGAGACCCTGCTTTGGTGCCTGCTCAGCAAAGCGAAGGCTTTCACGCTGGCGGGCATCGAAATCTGGCATGGGATGCGGCGTTTGTAGCAAAGGGACATGCGGTGAAGCTGCTCGCTGGCGACGCGATCCACGTACCGGTGAAAGCCCCGCATTTCGTAAACAATGGTTCGACGGTATCGGTCAGCTTTTCCATTACCTGGCGGTCCCTCCGCAGCATCGCCGAAGGGGAGTTGCATAGTTTGAATGCAATTTTACGCCGTCGTGGCTTGCCGACGATTACGGTCGCTTCAAAACCCGAAGCTCAGGGCTTTCACCGCCTGCTTTACCGCATCATTCGGAAGCTGGGCGTTTAAGCATCCTGCGGAGCAGGGCCTCAGCCTCCAGCCGCGGCGCGAAGCGTTCGAGCAGCCACCATTCCAGCGTCTCGTGTCCGGTCGCCAGGCTCTGCTTGTAGCGATCCTTGCCCGCCAGCAGCGAATATAGGTGCAGTCCTGCATCGACATAACGGGTCACCGCGGCGGCGTGGCACATCAGGCCTGGTTTTGCCTTGCTGGTAATCGGCGGGGCAAAAGCCGACTGGTAGTTCATGGCGCGCCCGCGATAGACGAAGTTCAGGAGATAGCCGAGCAGGGCATCACCGGAACTAATCCGCAGCAATTCGACTTCTCCTGTCGCCAGACCGCGCGCCACCAGTGCCTCGGCAAATGCGCGGAAACCGAGGTCATCCCATGCATTATCGGCATGCCGCCCCGCGTTGAGCGACTGCATTTCGGCCAGCCAAGAGGTTGCCGTCGTCTCGTCAGGTGCCACTTCAAGGGTGAGCTGCACATTGCCATAATCCTTGGCTGAACGTTTGATCTGACTGCGCGTATTGGCGCTGAGCAACGACAGATAGTCCCCCTGCGCATCGCGTACAGAGGCCAGGTCGATGAAGTAGGCAGGCGAAACATCGAACCGCGATCGGCGACGAAATTGACCAGATGCCAGTAAAAGCGAATTTGTTTCGACACCGGCAATCTGCAACGCCCGCCAGTCGTTGTGCGCTTGCAGGGCTGTCATTGCAACTGCCTCAACGCCTTCGGGTGCATCCGCGGCCTTCAAAAGCCCGTTATATTCTATAAAGCCGCGATCCTGCGCAGCGACCCCCGCCTGATTGAGGGCCAATGTTGCGACGGGCCCCAGCAAACGCGGCGCCATCGCCCGACCGACCAAGGCCAGCGCGACATCTGCTCCATCTGCCTGCACGCTCAATAGCTCGGGCGTTGCGCCGGTGGTGGAAAGCCAACTGCGCATCCATGTCCAGCCTAGGAAAAAGCTGCTACGCTCGTCTGGTGCTGAACGCGCTTCGAGCGCCTGCCATATTTCGCCCAGATCATCGAGGTTCGGCAAAGGCGCGAAGGTAGCCGTAAGGGTCATCCCGCCCTTTTCACATGGCAGCCGAAGGGGTCAAGGAAATAGCAGTCAAAGACGAAAACGGGGGTCGATTGTTCCATCTGCGCGGATACCGGCGCGGGTCAGATCCGTGCTCAGGCGACCCGTTACAAACCGGAACCACATCTTAAAATCTGCTGCGAGCGACCATAAGGGATAATGAAAGGTCGCTGGCCGATTATGTTCGATTATCAGGTGGGAGATCCAGGCGAAACCATAGCCAGCGACTGGCAAAGCGACCAAAGGCCAAAAGCGGCTTTCTGCTACTGCAAACAATCCCAATCCAATGGAAAGGCTGGTGCCGACATAGTGCAGCCCTCGCGTCATGGGACGCGCGTGCTCCTGAAGGTAAAAAGGCCAGAAATCCCGAAAAGTTCGGTAATGCTTCATTTCGTGACATCGTCTCCTGCTTCGAAGCTATGCCTTAAAGAAGCGGGTGATAAGCCTGTTTCGACCAACCACATGCAATAAGCCGATGAGTGGATGGCCGCGCATTGACATGTGCTTTCTCGCCCAGCCAAAGCAACAAGGGCAGGAGAAATATATGAGCGATACCGTGAAGCTGCATGACAGTTGGAAAGTCCCACTCGCGAATGAGTTTGACGAGCCGTATATGTTGGCATTGCGCCAATTTCTGTTGGCGGAAAAAGGGGCGGGGAAGCAGATATTTCCAAAGGGCAGCGAGTATTTTCGCGCCCTCGACCTGACCACGCTGGATCAGGTGCGGGTGGTGATTATTGGACAGGATCCCTATCATGGACCGGGACAGGCGCATGGCCTTGCCTTCAGTGTACAACCGGGGGTTCGCACGCCACCGTCATTGGTGAACATCTACAAGGAATTGCAAAGCGATCTCGGTATCGCGCCGCCGCGTCACGGCTTTCTAGAGCATTGGGCACAACAGGGCGTGCTCCTTCTCAACAGCGTCCTGACGGTGGAAAGGGCGCAAGCCGCCTCGCATCAGGGCAAAGGTTGGGAACGGTTTACCGATGCCGTGATCCGGCTGGTTAACGCTAAACCCGATCCCGTCGTCTTCATGCTGTGGGGCGCCTACGCCCAGAAGAAAGCGGCGTTCGTCGACAGCATCGACAAGGGCGGACGGCATCTGGTGATCAAATCCGCGCACCCTTCCCCTTTGTCCGCGCACAACGGCTTTCTGGGAAGCCGTCCGTTTTCAAAGGCCAACGCCTTTCTGGAATCGCATGGCGCACCGCCGATAGACTGGGCATTGCCACCCTTGTAATGCGATCTGCACCATCGCGCCCGGAGCATTGATATGACCCCCACTGCAAAACTTCTGCTGCTTGGCTCAGGTGAACTGGGCAAGGAATTTACGATTTCTGCCAAGCGGCTTGGCTGTCACGTCATTGCCTGCGATTCCTATGACAATGCGCCTGCCATGCAGGTGGCCGACGAGCGCGAGATTTTCTCCATGTTGGACGCCGAAGCGCTTCGGGCCACGATCATGCGGCATAAACCCGACTATATCGTGCCTGAAGTGGAAGCGATCCGGACCGAAGTGTTGCAGGATGTCGAAGCCGAAGGGTTTACCGTGGTGCCGTCGGCGCGTGCCGCTTACATGACCATGAATCGCGACCGTATTCGCGATCTGGCTGCCGTTGAGTTGGGGCTACGCACAGCGCGCTATCGCTATGCCGATACATGGGAGCAGATGCGGGAAGGCGCTGCCTACACCGGGTTTCCATGCGTCGTGAAACCCGTAATGTCCTCGTCCGGCAAGGGTCAGAGTACCGTTAAGGATGCCGCAGGATTGGAGGCCGCTTGGGAGTATGCGGTCGCGAATATGCGGGGGGATCGGCGCAAGGTCATCGTCGAGGAATTCATCGATTTCGATTATGAAATTACCTTGCTTACGGTACGAACCCGTCAAGGCGTGCTGTTTTGCCCGCCCATCGGTCATCGGCAGGAACGCGGCGACTATCAGGAAAGCTGGCAACCTACGCCGATGACGGACGCCTTTCTGGCCGATGCGCAGACTATGGCGAGCGCCGTCGTCGACAATCTGGGCGGCTACGGCATTTTCGGCATCGAATTCTTCGTGACGGGTAGCGAGGTCATCTTTTCCGAACTTTCGCCACGTCCGCACGATACCGGCATGGTAACGCTGATGTCGCAGAACCTGACGGAATTCGATCTTCACATTCGCGCAATTCTGGGCCTGCCAATTACGGATATTCGTTTGAACGGGCCGACGGCGTCTGCAGTCATATTGGCGGATCAAGCAGCCGACACGTTCAGGATCGAGGGTGTCGCAGATGCCCTTGCTCTTGGTGCGGGGGACCATGACGTCGACATACGTATTTTCGGTAAGCCCGCCACGCGTGTGAATCGACGGATGGCTGTCGCCCTTGCTTCCGGGCAGACCGTGGAGGATGCGCGCGACGTCGCTTCGCAAGCGGCGGCTTGTGTATCGATCGTCTACGGCTAATCGACACACAACCTGCCCGGATGGATCAGAATCGAAAGCTGATCCATGTCGCGAGGAAGGCGGAGTTACGGTAACCCGCGCGCTTTAGTACCTCTTGCGCTTTGAGATATTCAGCCCGTGTGGTCAGGGTTAGCCGTGGGCTAATTGAATACACGATCTGCGCGCGGGCCAACTGGGCAACAGCTTTCCCCGCCACCCGTTCCGTTCCGACATAGGGCGTATAGTTGGCGCGATAGACCGCATCCTGCGCATCGTCACGCCATGTGAACTGGTACTCTAGGCTGGCACGTACACCGTCGATAGGCGTAAACGAGACGTTGGGCGCAACCACCTTGATGTTGGTGGCGGTCAGGAACAGGCCGTAGCTGAAATAGATGTTGTTACCGAACGGGGCGTAGGCGTTGCGCAGCGTTCCCCTGTTATAGCCCCCGCCTCCGCTCCCATAATCGGCATGTATACCGATACGCGGCGCGCTCTTGTCCGTCCCAAGGCGCAGCGTCTGGGCGGCGAAAACCTGCCACGCACGGATCGGCCGGTCGCCAAAGTTCCCATATTGATGGGCCACGGTCCAATCGAGCGCGACCGGCCCCACATCTCCCCACAGTCGCGCACCTGCATAATGACGAACCGCGGGCGCCACAACGCCGCCCCAGGTTCCAACCCGATTGCGCCGTCGCCAGAGGAAGGGATCGAAATAGAGCTTCGATCCGCCCAGCCATCGGTTTGGCAGCACGAACCCGGCAGATATGCCGCTGAAGCGCCGGTTCTTGTCCGGCACGTCGTCGCCCAGTCCCCCAATTGCCCAGATCGGTGGTTTCAAAGTCGAATAGCGTCGCGCGCATTGTGGATGTCCGCGCCCAGGCACGGGTGCCATTCAGGACAAAGCGAATGGTATTGTTGTCGCGCTGGGAGATCAAAAGATTGGGACCATCGGTAAATTCCTGCCGACCGTAGCGCACGCCAAGATCGACCGCGCCAACACTTCCCTTGGCTTCCGCGAAATATTGCTGGCGCACGAAACTGTTGCGCAACGATCCGGACGGCGTGCCGACATTCTTGCCCGAAAGCCGACCGTGGGCAATTTCCCCGTAGAAACGCAGATGCTCACCGATATGCAGATCCGCGCCGCCTACAAGGCGGAGGATGTCCTGCCGCTGCTCTGGGCTTTCGACGAGTTGGGGATTGCTGGTCAGGTTCATACGCAACCGGGCTTCGCCGCTCAGCGTTAGATAAATATCGCCATCGTCATCGAGCGGCAGATATTTCAGACGATCGAGAACATCGTCGCGCTTCGTGGGATCGCGATACGCGCGCCAGTCTTCGGCCCAACGCGATAGATTGTAGCCTTTGGCGGTGGCGCCATCGCCTTGCGCGGCCGCTGGATAAGTCGCTGGGTCGGCGGTTTGGGCATTGGCTGGCGTGGCGCAGACGAGCGTTACCGCACCGCACAGGAGGCGTGTCTTGAACATGAGTTTGGACCGATCAGTTGCAGAAGGGACGCTGATGCACAGCGCGCAGCTTCCGAAAGGATGAAATCAGGCGGCGGTCAGCGTAGGTGTCGTCGCTGCGGTGACAGCCGGTTCCACTGTCTTCCCGTCGAGCGCTGCATTGAGCATCTCGCGGTCCAGTCCGCCTTCCCATCGCGCGACCACGATTGTGGCGACGGCGTTGCCGATGAAATTAGTCAGACTGCGGCATTCACTCATGAAGCGGTCGACGCCCAGGATAAGGGCCATGCCTGCCAGCGGCACGGTCGGCACTATGGACAGCGTTGCGGCCAGCGTGATGAAGCCCGCGCCCGTCACACCCGCTGCACCTTTGGACGAGAGCATCGCTACACCTAACAAAAGCAGTTCCTGGCCCAGCGTGAGCTCGACCCCGGTTGCTTGTGCAATGAAGAGCGCGGCCAGTGTCATGTAGATATTGGTGCCGTCCAGATTGAAGCTGTAACCGGTCGGCACAACCAGCCCGACGATAGACTTCTCGCAACCTGCCCGCTCCATCTTTTCAATGAGATTGGGAAGGGCTGCTTCGGATGAGGACGTTCCCAGCACCAGCAGAAGTTCGGCCTTGAGATAGCGCAGCAGTTTGAAGATGGAGAAGCCGGTCAATCTGGCAACTGTGCCAAGCACTACGATAACGAACAGCAATGATGTCAGGTAGAAAGTCGCAACCAGCGCGCCGAGGTTGACGAGGCTGCCGACACCATATTTGCCGATGGTGAAGGCAATCGCGCCGAATGCGCCGATGGGCGCAGCACGCATAAGGATCGACACCAGCTTGAACACGACGAGGCTCAGTCGCTCCAGGAAGCGGATCACGGGTGCAGCCGGTTCGCCCACGAGGCTGATCGCAATGCCGAACAGGATCGCGACAAGCAGGATTTGCAGGATGTTGCCGTCGGTAAATGCGCCCACCAGCGTATCGGGAATGACATTCAGCAAAAAGCCGGTCAGCGTCGTCTCATGCGCTTTTGCTGCGTAGTCCGCGACAGCGCCGCCATCCAGAGTGGCGGGGTCGATGTTCATGCCTGCGCCCGGCTGAACGACGTTGGCGACAATGAGGCCCACGACCAGGGCCAATGTCGAAAAGGTTAGGAAGTATGCAAAAGCCTTGGCCGCCACCCGACCGACCGAGCCAAGCTCTTTCATGCCTGCAATGCCGGTGACGATGGTCAGGAAGATGACCGGGGCGATGATCATTTTCACCAGTTTGATGAACGCATCGCCCAGCGGCTTGAGCGCTTCGCCATAAGCGGGCCAGAAATGTCCGAGCAGCGCGCCCAGAATGATGGCGACCAGAACCTGCACATAGAGCTGCGAGGCAATGCCCTTGCGGCGGGGTGGCGGCGGCGCTGTTGTGAAATTCTGACTGATCATAGCGGGCGTTCCATCTCCATAGCCGCCGCTGGCTCAATATTTGCGGCAGGTCGATGGTGCAGCGAAAACCGGAAAGCAACAATATAAGCGCGAAACTATATCCAACTATCTATAATACATGGATTTTATTCCGAATTGCCCTTGCGACATTAGGACAGGTTATGCGGATTATGACATCGCTCGGGATAGGGTTGTGTGATAATCCACACACTTATGAGCCGCCACGCTTCCTTTATTGACTGGTGCCGTCGTGTTGCACCCTTGTTGGTAGCCATCGCTGTAATCCTCGCAGCGAGCATTTTGTTCGCAGATCGGTATCATCGCTTTCTGCGCGAACAGGCGATTAGTGTTGAACGCGATGAAACGACCAAACAAACTCGCGCCGTTTTGCGCCTGCTGGAATCCGAACTGCAGAAATTCCGTCTGCTTCCAGCGGTCCTTAGCGAATATCCCGATTTGCGTGCGGCGTTACGATCCAGTCGGGTCGATCCAAGGCTTAACGACAAGTTGGCTGTGCTGAAAGACAAGACCGGTGCGGGGGCGATCTTTGCGCTGGATCGGCAGGGCAAGGCCATCGCTGCTTCCAATGCGCGGTTGCCAGACAGCTTCGTTGGGCAGGATTATAGTTTTCGTCCCTATTATCGCCTTGGCTGGACGAAGGGGGGCGGCGAATATTTTGCTCTGGGCACGGTCAGTCGACGCCCCGGATTGTACCTCTCCCGCCGCATAGAGGATGCCAACGGCCCGATTGGCGTTATCGTCGTCAAAATAGAATTCGATGGCATCGAACAGGCATGGCGAGACCGTAGGGCGCTGAGCTTCGTCGTCGATGGCAATGGCGTGCTGCTGCTCAGCAGCGATCCTTCGCTTCGTTTTCGTGCGCTGGGGGCAATCGACCCTGCACGCAAGGCCAAGATCAAGGCTGCGTTGCAATTCGGCAATGCACGGCTGACGCCTTTGGAGATCACAATCGCGCCCACGGGCCTGACCACCATGCGCGATGGATCACAGGCGATGGCGGCCATTTTGCCGGTTCCGGTATCCGGTTGGCGCCTCTATCACTTCGAACCGCTTGAATTAGCGCTGAAGTCTGCACGGCAGCGCGCGAATATCGCCGCTATCTTGTTCGCTATCGTGCTGTCGCTGCTACTGGCAGTACTGGGCTGGGCGATAGTGCGTCGTCGACTTGCGGGAGAGGCGCGGGCTTTGTTAGAGAAGGAAGTTGCCGCCCGCACCCACGATCTTGCCCGTGAGATCGAGGCGCGGGTCAGTGCCGATCAGCGCTATCGTCAGGCGCGTGAGGAACTCGCCCATGCCAATCGCCTGGGGACATTGGGAACCATTTCTGCGGGTGTGGCGCATGAAATCAACCAGCCGGTTGCAACAATCCGCACTTTCGCCGAGAACGCGACGGCTTTTCTGGATCGAGCCCAGCCCGAACAGGCGGCCACCAATCTGCGCGAAATCGTCGCGATGACCGATCGGATCGGCAGCATTACCGCGCAACTTCGTCGCTATGCTCGCCGCGGGGTCGGCACCATCGGCCCGCTGTCCATTGACCAAGTGTTTGACGGGGTTCGCCTTTTGGTTAGCGACCAGTTTCGCAGTGCGCAGGTGCGGCTCGACCTCCCGACGCCCGGTCCGGGGTTGAAGGTATATGCCGGCCGGGTCCGGTTGGAGCAGGTGCTGGTCAACCTTCTGACCAACGCGCTGGAAGCTGTTCGTACCCAATCCGATCCATGGGTCCGCGTTACTCTGATGCAGAATCGCGGCCAGATCGTTCTCGATATTCGCGATAGCGGCGAAGGGATCGATCCCGCTATTGCCGACCAGCTTTTTATGCCCTTTGCTACCACGAAAACAGGTGGCTTGGGGCTGGGCCTCCACATCGCACGGGACATCATGATCGAATTTGGCGGGACGCTTGAGCATGTCGCGAGCGACGATAACACGCTGTTTCGAATGACATTGGAAGCTGTATGAGCGACGTACCGATCCTGCTCGTCGATGACGATGATGCCTTGCGCAATGCGCTCGTTCAATCCTTTCAGTTGGCGGATCTGGCCGTTGAGGCTTTTGCCGACGGTGCGGGCGCTCTCTCACGCTTATCGGCAGGGTTCGACGGCGCGGTCGTGTCGGACATCCGGATGCCGCGGATGGACGGGCTGGAATTGTTTCGGCAGGTCGCTGCCATCGACCCTGAAATCCCTGTAATTCTCATGACGGGCCATGCTGATGTGCCCATGGCGGTTTCGGCCCTTAAGTCAGGCGTGTTCGATTTTATCGCAAAGCCTTTTGCCACCGATCATCTGATCGCGTCGGCCCGACGTGCGTTGGAGATGCGGCGGCTGGTGCTCGACAATCGTCATCTCCGTGCCGCAGCGGACGAGAGCGCCAACGGGGAACTGCTGATCGGCGAAACGCCCGCCATGATCCGCTTGCGCGACAATATGCGGCAAGTCGCCGATGCCGAGGTCGACATCCTGATCGAAGGCGAAACCGGCACAGGCAAGGAACTGGTTGCAACCTTGCTGCATCGTTGGAGTCGCAGGCGCGGCCGACCCTTCATTGCCATCAATTGTGCCGCGCTGCCCGACAAGATCGCTGAGGTAGACTTGTTCGGTCAGGAAAGCGGCCGCACATTACAATCCGGCAGGATCACGCGGGCCAACAAGGGATCGCTGTTTCTCGATGAGATCGAAAGCAGTCCGGCTTGGCTGCAAGGTGCATTGCTGCGTGTCCTGGAAGAGCGCGAAGTCATGCCGGTGGGGGCCGAGCAACCGCTCGCCGTGGATCTGCGTGTTGTCGCCGCGACTAAACCGGGGATCGATGCCAGCGTCGCCGAAGGGCGCTTTCGCGCCGATCTTCTCTATCGGCTCGATATGGTGAGATTGCGCATCCCGCCCTTGCGGGAACGTCGCGCAGATATCCCGTTGTTGTTCGGATATCTGCTGCATCAGGCCGCGGATCAGATGAAGCGGGAGGTGCCACGGATCGGACCGGACATACGTGCGTATCTTGCCGATCACGATTGGCCGGGCAATGTTCGTGAACTGGCCAATTTTGCAAAGCGCGCGGTGCTTGGGATGCACGCGGACGTGGCATCCGCCGAAAGCCAAATGGCGCTCGCCCAGCAAGTGGAACAGTTTGAAGCGGCAGTGATACGTCGGGTTCTGGAGCGCGTACAGGGAGACGCCCGATCGGCAATGGCGGAACTGGAGCTACCTCGAAAGACCTTTTACGATAAGCTCAACCGCCACGGCATCGAGATCGACGACTATCGCAAGTGAGCTGAAAACGTCGGATGTATGGGGCTTTGTAAAATCAGCGAAATTTCCAGTTAGGACTTGTCGGTTAGCTTCGGAGAGCCATATTGTGCAGTGCAGCAAAGAAAGCAGCACTGGACGGAGCGCCTAGCCGGCGGTTCTTCAGGACCGGAGATAATCGCATGAAGAAGCTATCCAGCACCATTGCCCAACTCGCCGCTCTGCGAGCCGCCGTCGCGCCGCTCAGCGGCGATAAAGTAACCAAAAAACTGCAGACGCTTGAGGGTTTTGGCACAAATCCTGGAGCTTTGGGCGCGAAGATGCATGTTCCCGTGAGTCTGGCCAAGAGGCCGGCATTGGTTGTCGTCCTGCATGGCTGCACACAGTCCGCCGATGGATATGATCACGGATCCGGATGGTCGCAACTGGCCGACAAACATGGGTTTGCCTTGCTCTTTCCAGAGCAGAAACGATCGAACAATCCTAATCTCTGTTTCAACTGGTTCTCACCGGCGGACAACAGGCGCGATCATGGCGAAGCGCTCTCGATTCGCCAAATGATCGAGGCAATGGTCAAAACCCACGGCATCGATTCGGCTAGCATTTTCGTTACCGGGCTGTCGGCGGGCGGCGCGATGGCATCCATCATGCTGGCGACCTATCCCGAGGTTTTCGCAGGAGGAGCGATTATTGCGGGTCTTCCACATGGCGCCGCTGCCAATGTGCCGCAGGCTCTTGAAGCTATGCGTTCGCCAAAGACAACGGATGGCAAGGATCTGGGCGATCAGGTGCGCAAGGCATCGGGTCACTCCGGTCCTTGGCCACGCATTGCCGTCTGGCACGGAACCGCCGACGCCACCGTCAATAGCGCCAATGCGGACGCGATCCTCGCGCAATGGATTTCGGTCCATGGCGTTGACGCCACACCTGCCACCACGAATGTGATTGCCGGACATTCCCATCGCGTCTGGAAGAATTCGGACGGTCGCGCGGTCGTGGAGGATTTCAGGATCGGCAATATGGGCCACGGCACCCCCTTGGCCACGACCGGCGCTGACGCATGCGGCGTAGCCATGCCGTATATGTTGGATGTGGGGATTTCCTCGACGCGGCACATCGCAGCATCATGGAGCTTACTTGAAGAGCGTGCGTCTACCACGGCTTCCCCCATTGCCAGTCTGCGCTCAGTCGATGCACCGTTGGACCGCCCGATGAGCTCCAGGACCAAAGGGGGCGTGCAGAAAGTCATCGAAGACGCGCTTCGTGCCGCCGGACTAGTGCGCTGATAAAAGCTGTATTCGGTCGTCATGCTGAAAGCGCCCGCAATGAAGATGGGCCCGCTTGCTAGGCACGAGCCTTATCCTCTCGCCATTGAACCTGAGCGCAACTTCGCCCATAGCATCGCCATGGCTCCTGCCCCTGCCGTTCGCGCAATGATGCGCCTGTGTGTTGCGTTGCTGTTGTCCTGCGCCTTGCTGGTCCGTCCGGCGGTTGCACAGCAGATATTGCGCGATGCGGAGACCGAAGCGTTGCTCAATGACATCTCCGGCCCTCTGGTGAAGGCTGCGAGCATGGAACCGCGCAATGTCCAGGTCCTGTTGATTAACGACAAGGAAATCAACGCCTTCGTCGCTGGCGGGCAATATGTATGGATACATAGCGGGCTGATTGCCGCCGCAGACAACGTCAATCAGGTGCAGGGCGTCGTCGCACATGAGCTTGGCCACATCGAAGGTGGGCATGTTATCACCGGGGCCGATGGCGCTAAGGCGGCGACCAATATCACGCTGCTCAGCCTGGTACTCGGCGCAGCAGCTATCGCGGCGGGCGCAGGCGAAGCGGGTATGGGCATCATGGGCGCCGGTCAGCAGGCGGCGATGGGCAAATATCTCGCTTTTTCCCGCACCCAGGAAAGCTCCGCCGATCTGGCCGGTGCACGTTATCTGGGCGCGGCGGGCATAAGCGGGCAGGGCAGCCTGGAGTTCTTCAAGAAGCTGCAGAATCAGGAGTATCGCCTGGCAATACCGCAGGACGACAGTTACGGACGGACCCATCCACTGTCCGGCGAGCGAATTGCGGTGCTCACCAACGTCTATGAAAAAGACCCGGCGTGGAAGAAGCCGGTCGACCCTGTGCTCGAACGGAAGTTCGAGCGGGTGAAGGCAAAGCTCGTCGGCTTCGTGTCCGACCCGTCGCAGACGTTGCGAACTTATCCCGAAACCGATCAGTCGATCCCCGGCCATTATGCGCGCGCCTATGCTTGGCATAAAAGCGCTTATCCGGAAAAAGCCTTGTCGGAAGTGGCCGCGTTGCTGGCCGCGCAGCCGCACGATCCCTATTTTCTGGAGCTGAAGGGACAGGTGCTGCTGGAAAGCGGGCGCCCAGCCGAAGCGATTGCACCGTTGCGCGAAGCGGTCGCCGGGTCGGGTAACCAGCCGCTGATTGCGGTGCTGCTGGGCCATGCGCTGATCGCGACCGAGGATGAGAAGAATTTCGACGAGGCAGAGAAGGTGTTGCGCACCGCTGTGGCGCGCGACCGCGAAAACCCCTTCGCCTGGTATCAGCTTGGCGTGGTGTATGAGCGGCGGGGGGATATTCCTCGCGCGGCGCTGGCGACGGCGGAACGCTATTCGATGCAGGGTCAGGACGGCCTTGCCCTGCGTAGCGCCGACGCAGCGATGCAGGGATTGAAGGAAGGCACCGCGGACTGGTTGCGCGCGCAGGACATCTCCATGGCATCGCGCGCTGCGGTCGAATCGCAAGGCAGGAAAAAACGATGAGCGACACCCCGGCGAGCTTTGGAGCCGCAATTAAGAATGGAAAGATACAGATGATGCTGGGTGGAACGTCCTTTGTCGCGGCGGCAGCGGTCGCGGCTTTCTTTTTGCAAAGCGCGGCCCCGGCTGCTGCGGTGGATACCAAGGATCGGGCGGCCATAGAAGCAATCGTACGCGACTACATCTTGGAGCATCCCGAAATACTGCCTCAGGCGATGGAAAAGCTGGCCTCCAAGCGAATGGGCGCGGTGATCGACCAGAATCGTTCGGTGATCGAGACGCCCTATGCCGGAGCGTGGGAAGGCGCGACTAAGGGCGATGTCGTGCTAGTCGAGTTTTTCGATTATGCCTGTGGATATTGTCGCGCGACCTTGCCTGAAATTGCCAAGCTGGTGGCGCAGGACAGCAATCTGAAGGTCGTGTACCGCGAACTGCCGATCCTGTCGGAGCAGAGCGCGGATGCGGCAAAGGTATCGCTGCTCGCCGCCGAGAAGGGGCAGTACATGCCATTCCACCGCGCGCTTTACGGTGCGGGCAAGGTAACACGCGATTCGATCTTCGCGGCGGCGGCGCAGGTGGGGATCGACCGTAAGGCTGCCGAGGCAGCGATGGTATCGACGAAGTACAATGCCGAGGTGGAGTCCAATATCCGTCTCGCGCAGACGTTGCAGGCAAGCGGCACGCCTACTTTCGTGATCGGCAATCAGGTACTGAACGGTGCTGTGGGCTTCGATACGCTGAAGGCCGCGGTGGCGACTGCGCGAGGGAAATAGCGTGAAGCGTGCCGTTCTTCTTGTGCTCGGGGTGGCATTTGCAATACCGGCAATTGCGCAGGACTTGCGTCCGCTTTGCCCGACGCGACCTGGGCTGGGGACACCACCCTGTATCGTCGACAAGGGCCACACTCTCGCCGAAGTTGGGGTTGGTGACTGGACCCGCGACCGTGATGGCGACATGCAATCCGATAGAGTGATCGTCGGCGACATGCTGCTGCGCTATGGTATCGATACGCAGAGCGAAATCGAAATTGGCTGGACAGCCTATGGGCATCAGCGGGACCGGGCAGGGACGTCGGTGAATCGGTCCAGCGGCACGGGGGACGTGTTGCTGGCGTATAAAAGAAGCGTTGCGAACCCGGATGGATCCGGTTTGTCGGCGGCGGTGCAGCCGTTCGTAACGTTGCCTGCAGGTGGAGCAGCGATTGGCGCAGGCGACTGGGGCGCTGGTGTAATCGTGCCGATCAGCACCGATATTGCCGAGGGCGTATCGCTCCAACTCTCTCCGGAAATCGATGCTGCCGTCGATGAGGATCGCAGCGGACGCCATTTGGCTTATGGCAGCGTGGCGGGGATCGGCGTCGATCTGTCAGAAGCTGTGAATGCCGCGCTTGAACTGTCGGCGTTTCGTGACGACGATCCGTCGGGCCACAGCACCGAATTGCTCGCGGCTGCTGCGCTGGCATGGCAACCCGTGGATGCGTGGCAACTTGACGTCGGTAGTGCCTTAGGTCTCAATCACAGCAGCCCGGATGCACGACTGTATTTCGGAGTAGCGCGGCGATTCTGACTAGCTTGCCGGTTCATTGTTCCCCTTGAACCCCTGCGCGACGACATACCATTCGCTCGACCCCTTGCGGCTGGCGGGGGGCTTGGCATGCTTGACCGTGGTGAAGTGCTTTTTGAGCACGGCCAGCAATTCGCGGTCGGTGCCACCTGCGAACACCTTAGCCACGAAAACGCCGCCGGGTTTCAGCGTTTCGATGGCGAAATAGGCCGCTGCCTCTACCAGACCCATCGTGCGCAAATGGTCGGTTTGGGTATGGCCCACGGTGTTGGCCGCCATGTCCGAAAGCACAAGATCGGGCGCATCGCCAAGTTCCGCGCACAGTACGCCCGACGCCTTGTCGTCCATGAAGTCCATTTCGAGCAGGGTCACGCCTTCGATCTCATCCGTAGGGAGCAAGTCGATGCCGACGACGCGCGCTTTGGGTGAGAGTTTGCGCACCACTTGCGCCCAACCGCCCGGCGCGACGCCAAGGTCGATGACGTGGCGTGCCTGCTTCACGAAATGGAATTTTTCGTCCAGTTCGATCAGTTTGAAGGCGGCGCGGCTGCGCCACCCCTGCGCGCGTGCGGCATGGACATAGGGGTCGTTCAACTGGCGCTCGAGCCAGCGCGTCGATTGCGCGGTCCGCTTCTTGGCTGTCTTGACGCGGATATGGCCTACGCCGGTGCCTCTTGTCATGATCCTGCCCTTTGGCTGGGGATAACGTCGCGGTCCATCAGGCCGCGCAATATGCCTTCGCGAATGCCGCGATCCGCAACGCCGAGCCGCTCTGCGGGCCAGATGTCGAGGATACTTTCCAGTATAGCACAGCCTGCGACTACCAGATCGGCGCGTTCCGACCCTATGCAAGGCAGCAGTCGCCGGTCGGTAATCGCCATCGCGGCCAGCCGCCCGGATATGTCACGCATGGACGCCGATGGGACGATCAACCCGTCGATGGCGGCACGATCGTAGCGCGGGAGTTCGAGGTGGAGACTGGCCAATGTGGTGACTGTGCCGGACGTACCGAGCAGGCGGACGGAGCCGCGCTGTTTAGGTAGACGCGCAGCGAATGTGGCAAAAGCGTCAGCCACCCTCTGCCGCATCCCTGCATAAGCGGCCAGCCGCGCGTCCAGATCGTCCGGATCGAATTGTTCCGACTCGGTCAGCGATACGACGCCCCACGGCGCGCTCTGCCAATCGAGAATCCGTGGTGCCGGGCCTTCGGTATCGACCAGCACCAATTCGGTGGACCCGCCACCGATGTCGAAGATGAGCGCCGGGCCTTCGCCCGGTTCCAACAGTGCATGGCAGCCCAATACAGCCAGCCGTGCTTCTTCCTCTGCGGTGATGATATCGAGCGCGATGCCGGTTTCACGATAGACCCGTTCAATAAATGCAGGGCCGTTGACGGCACGGCGGCATGCTTCGGTAGCGACCGAGCGCGCGAGGGTCACATGGCGACGGCGCAGCTTTTCCGCACAGATCGACAAGGCAGCGATAGCGCGTTCTATGGCGACATCACTGATGCGGCCGCTTGCCGCCAAACCTTCGCCCAGACGTACGATACGGGAAAATGCATCGACGACGATGAATCCGTCGGCGGAAGGCTTGGCGATCAGCAGGCGGCAGTTGTTGGTGCCCAGATCGATCGCCGCATAGGATTTTCGGCTTGGCCAGCGGCTTCCCGTGACCGCTCGCGACATATCGCTCGCGCTGATCGACGAGGGCACCGTCGGGACGGCGGTGGACGATGCCACAGGGACGCCCATGCCCCTGTGTGCGGGGTTTGGCGCTGGCTGCGGCGATGGGCGGCTACGCTGCACCATGGCCATAAACTCACTGTTATGTTTTCCGTGCGCCGCGACAGGCACCGGTACTTGGGAACAAGAGTAAGGGCGGACGCGGCAAAGCGCAAGTTTGTGCATTTGCATCACGCGCCCATCATTGTTCCAATCCAGGAAGGTGCTGCGACGGCCGGTTCCCAAATCCCGTCATTGACAGGCCGGGGGCACCTGCTTATTTGCCGCACTCCGGTCGCCGACCCGCCATGGGGGGCGCCTTGGGCATGATGCCCCGTCGTCTAATGGTAAGACAGCGGATTCTGACTCCGCCAATCGAGGTTCGAATCCTCGCGGGGCATCCAGCCGACACAGCTTGCCATCTCCAAAAAACAGATATGTTCTAAGCGGTTGGGCAACCGACAGGCGTCTGTTGCATTTTTGCGACAGTTCCTTGTTTATCTCTGTTGCGATGCAACAACCCGGCGTGAAGGCAGTTTAGTCGTGCGACCGCTCAAGAAAAAGCGGGAAGTTCGCTTGGAGTTTTGTATGAAAAAGTTTCTATTGGCCGCCGCAGCGATCGCGCTGCTCCCCTCCGCTGCAATGGCGCAGGAAACCGCCCCCGATGGCACGGACGCATTCGGCCTTGAGCCTTATGTCGGTGTGCTTGGCGGCTATCACTCGTTCGATCGCGACAGCGAATTCGGTTCGCCCCGCGGTGGCAAAATGAACGGTGGCCTCGTCAGCGGCGTTGCCGGTGTGAACATTCCCCTTGGCCCGGTTTTCGTCGGTGCAGAAGGTAATGCCACCAAGGGCTTCAACGACATCGATTGGGAATATGGCGTTCGTGGCCGCGTCGGTGCACGCGCTGGCGAAAGCGGCATGATCTTCGCATCGGCCGGTTACCAGTGGGTCAACGGCCGTCGCGCTTATAGCGACCAGAAGGACTGGATCTACGGTCTTGGCGTCGAAGTAGGCCCCAAGGACATCGGTCTTGGCGGCGTGACCGGCAATTCCGGCATTCGTCTGCGTCTGCAGGCGGAAACCTATGATTTCGACAGCATCCGTCCGATGGCTGGCGTGATCTTCCACTTCTAAGTGCGAAGCACTTCGTCGTGCCGAAAGGGGTGGGCCATTGGCCCGCCCCTTTTTATTTGGGACACCGACATTGGCAATGTCGACCATTATCCGACAGTTGCATCGGGCATGCACAGCGGGTCCGGGACCTTGGCGGCAATAGGCTATTTTGTGGCGTCGTACGCCGATATACCAGATCGGCTGGTGGTCATGCGTTTCTCGATCGCGCTTCCTGATCCGTCGCAATATCGGCGCCGGTAAGCTCGCCTTGTTCACAAATGGTGCCCGCCCTCTCTCCCGGCACCCCCGCACTGGTCGCCGTTAAAGGCCACCCCTGGCCCATCGAAGACAGCTTCGAGACCACCCAGAACGAACCCATCCCCGATCGCGACAAAACCCACCTAATCCGCGCAATCCGACGCAGCGTTTCTGTTCGAGCGGCCGGGAAAATTGATAAGTCAAGCACCACCGTCAGCCAAGCCGACCTATAATGGGGATTACCTACTTCCGGACGTCGGGTCCCGGGAATTGCTACGCTGTCAGGATTGATAAATGAAGATTTTGCAGAATGCGAAGATATCCACAAAGATCATATCACTATTGACCCTGTTGGGTGCCATCACGCTCTCGATCGCGTGGGACGGATCACGTCAAATGTCTGCGATAGACAGGACATATTCGGACCTTGTTGCTTCGCAGCAAGCAACAACGAAGTTGGTACGGGCCAACCGCAACACCGCCGACATGCTTTACGCAGCTTACCGCACGCTGTCTTACGATGGCAACAGCAAGACAGCGCGTGATGCAGCGAAGCAAGGGGAGGCTTCTTTCGAAGCCGCCAAGAAGATTCTCGCGGAAGTCATCGCCGCAGAGCCTGGCACATCCGCAAGCCTGACACCATTTGCCCAGCAGTTAGAGGGGATTCACGATCTCGTCGCGAAGGCCATGGAGTACGGCATGGCCAACCGAAATGACGAAGCCAAGACATTGCTCGCGCGCGCCGACGCGGAGATGATTACCTATTACAAGGGCTTGGCTGCATTCAACAGCGCACGCACCGATCTTGCAAACGCCACATCGGTTAAGCTATCCGCCAACGCCGATGCGACGTCATTCCGGATGCTCGCACTTGGCCTGGTCGGCGTCCTGGGCGGTATAGGATTGGGAATCGTTGTGGCCCGGATCGGCATCACCGGCCCGCTCTCGCGCCTTCAGTCATTGATGGGCGAAATCGCAGCCGGGGACTATCGCAAAGACGTTGCCGGAGTCGAGCGCGGTGACGAAGTCGGTGCTATGGCCCAGGCGGTCCTCGTGTTCCGCGAAAATGGCATTGCGAAAGACGCCGCCGACAAAATCAAGGCACAGGCCGATGCTGAGCAGAAGATGGTCGTAGATACCATCTCGCATCACCTTTCGGAACTGTCGGGCGGCGACCTGACGACGGCCATAAAGGCAGAGTTTTCGGGCGACTACGCCGTCCTGAAAAGCAATTTCAATGAGGCGCTGGACAATCTGCGCGAATTGATCAGCAACGTTGGGGACAGCGCAGCAGCGATCCAGACCGGTTCAAGCGAAATTGCCCAGGCCTCGGAAGATTTGGCACGACGCACAGAAAGCAATGCAGCCTCTCTCGAAGAGACAGCGGCCGCTATTACCCAGATCGATAGCCGCCTGAAAGCCAGCGCCACCGCCGCATCGCAGACCGTGGAACGTGCAGATCAGGCAATCGTCACCGTAGGCGATGGCCGCGCGGTTGCTGACGAGGCGGTTCAGGCAATGGAGCGGGTATCGGACAGCGCCAAAGGCATTGATAGCGTCATTGAAGGGCTCGACAAGATTGCGTTCCAGACCCGGGTGCTCGCCATGAATGCCGCCGTTGAGGCGGGGCGTGCCGGCGATGCAGGCCGTGGCTTCGCGGTGGTGGCAGATTTGGTAAGTGCGCTGGCTATGCGCGCTGAAGAAGAGGCAAAGCGGGCGCGCGATCAGTTGACGGTAACCCAGACGGACATCGTTGTTGCTGTTCAGGCGGTGGTAAAGGTCGATGGTGCACTGACCACAATTACGAGCGATGTTGGCCAAGTGCACGAATTGCTCGAAACAATGGCTGCTGACAATCAAGCGCAGTCAGTCGCTATCGCTGAGATTTCTGCGGCGATCGTTACTATGGACAGTTCCACGCAGCAGAATGCCGCGATGGTAGAGGAGACCTCCGCTGCTGCCCGCAACCTGGCAAGCGAGGTCAACGGACTGACTGAACAGGCCACCAAGTTCAACGTCGGTAAGTCTGCCGCCCCTGTTAAGAAAGTGCCGGTAGCCAAGAGCCCCAAGCCCGCTGCGAAGGCTTATGTTGCGCCCGTCAAGCCGCTTCCTGCTGCGGCTGATCCTGAAATGGCGGACGCCGATGGCGACTGGACCTCGTTCTAGGCGAAGTTGAGCGGCCCGTCGGCACCATGCGGTGCCGACGGGCTTCGCTTTAATTGCGACGGCGGCATCCGGGGGACCTATGATATCACGCTTATTATCGATTCTGGTGCTTGGCGCCGCTTTGTTATGCAGCCCCAAGGTAAACGCACAGACGGTAGTGCTGAAGCCGCTAGCCGACGCGCGACTGCGCTACGAATCGGTTGATCAAGCCCCTAATCCCGCTGATGCTGACGCCATCACCGCCCGTATCCGCACCGGTGTAAGCGTCACGCGCGAGCGGCTTTCGGCGCTTATCGAGAGTGAGGCGACACTGGCCATTGGCAGGCGGTATTTTGACGGTGTGCATGGCAATTCGGCGTACCCGACGGTTGGCGATCCCCAGAATATCGAGATCAATCGCGCGCAGCTCAGCTATGTGCTTCCCGGCCAGGGTTCGGTCACGGTCGGCCGCCAGCTTCTCGAACTCGCTGACCAGCGTTTTGTCGGGTCGGCTGCATTCCGTCAGAATGAGCAGACCTATGACGCCGTGCATGTGACATGGTCAGGCCTGCCCAAACTAACCGCCGATATAAGCTATGTCTGGAGCGTGCGGACGGTCAATGGTATCAACGGTCGCGGCGCTAAGCAGCAGGCCATATCGGGCAACAACCTGTTCGCGCTGCTTGGCTATGCCACGCCGGTTGGAACGCTCACCGGCTTCGCCTATGTCGTCGATGCCGATGAAGCGGCAACACAGTCCTTTCGGCTGTCGAGCCAGACCTATGGTGCCCGCTTTGCCGGTGCTGTCACCGTTAAACCAGGCCTCAAGCTGGGTTATGTTGCCAGTTGGGCGCGGCAGAGCGCTTACCATCGGAATCCGAATGCCTACACGGCACATTACTACCTTGCCGAAGGGTCGCTTAGTGGTTCCATAGTCACCGCGACCGTGGGTTATGAAGTGCTCAGCGCGGATGACGGCGTTGCCCTTACGAGTTTTCAGACGCCCTATGCGTCGCTGTTCAAGTTCCAGGGGTGGACCGATCGTTTCACGACAACGCCGCCTGATGGTGTGCGCGATCTCTACGTCACTGTCGGTGCCGGACGGAAGAAGAATGGCAGGGTCAGCGGCTTAAACATGCTTGCGAGCTGGCACCGTTTTGAAAGCGATCGGCGCGTTCGGCATTACGGTGATGAGCTTAACCTTCTCGTATCAGCCAGTTTCGGCCAAACCACGCTTTCCGCGCGCTGGGCGCGTTATCATGCGGATAGCTTTGCCACCGACACGCAAAAATCCTGGCTGACGGCGGAGTGGTCGCTTTAGCAGTATCTTTGGTGAAGCCACATACGGGGCAGCAGCGCCACGTCTCTCGCCAAAGTTCGCCTTCGCAATGATCGCGGTGCTGGGTGCCTCCATCTGATAAGCAATGGCACCGTACTTAGCGCATCTTTCGCAACAGCCCCATCGCACCCCATATCAGCGCCAATGCGCCCGCAATAATCGTGCCGACGATCAGCAGCGCCCAACCGCCCGCTTCGATCAAACCCGTCAGCAAATCGACCAATATCATCGTCAGGTGAATCATAGAGGGCGCCTGACGAACGGCGGAGGAACGCTATACGCTACTGGCCGGACTCCGGCGTGCCCAGTTGCTTGGCTTCCTGATATTTAAGCTCCAGAAAGCGCGTATGCGTCGACAGGCTGTCAAGATTGCCCGCAGCCAGTTGCTCGGTCATCCGGTCTATCTCGCTGTCGATGACGCCCAGCCCTTCGATCAATTGCTTTTCGGGGATGCGGCCATTGCGTTCCTGCCGCCGCATCGGTTCGGGAACGTTGCGGTAGCCGGTGACAAGTTCGGGTAGATGATCGGACAGCAGGCGCCGCACTTCGAGTGCGGCGGGTTCCTGAGGGTTGAGGGTGGCGAGTTGCGGTGCCAGCGTTTCAAGGCGCACGCCGATGCTATCGATCAACTGGACAGCGGGTGCAGGCAGTGCTTTGCGCTGGTTGTCGAGCCAGATTTCGGTCTGGAGCGGGAGGGCTTTGAGGTCGGTCTCCGCCAGCTTCTCGGTCTTTACCTGCGGTTCGCCGGGGACCATGCCGAATAGCAGGATGGCCGCCAGGATCAGCGCGAGGACGATCATGATGCCGCTGGTGCCAAGGGGAATGAACCAGCCGACGACCGCTGCGCCAATGACTACGGTCAGGACGGCCGCCACGATGCGTTTGAATTTCCGGATCGCTGCGGCATTGCGCCGCTGGCGGGCGCGGGATGATAAGCTGCGATAGCGGTCCGACGTGCGGTTGAGGACGGCTTCCGCATCGGCAAGGACTTGGTTCGACCGAGTCATTATAATCCGTCCTCAGAACGGCGAAGGGGGCACGCTATCGACACGGTCGTCACTTACGCCTCAATCGCGCTCAGCAGGGGATTGGACGCGGAACCGCCGCTCGCTTGTGCCTGCGCCTGCCCTTCGGCGCGGGCGATATAGCCTTTGGACTTTTCGACTTCGCTCGACAGGGTGGTGACGGTCGTCTTCATCGATTCCAGTGCCTTGGCCTTGAACGTGTCGATGCTGTCCATTGTGTCGTAGATATTCTGGAACGCGCGTTGCAGCGTTTCGATGGGGATAGTGCTGGACGCGGCCTGTTCGTGGATCGCGGCGGTCTGATTCTTCAGGAGATTGCCCGTCGAATCGATCATGTTGGCGGTCGTCGTGTTAAGCGCGGTGATCTGTTCCAGGACGAGCCGCTGTCCGACCAGCGCCTGCGCCACGGTCACTGCCGTACGTAGAGCTGCAACGGTTGTGGTGCTGGCGCGGTCGACGCCCTTGACCAGCTCGACATTGTTCTTCTTCACCAGATCGAGCGCGAGGTAGCCCTGCACCGTCACCGCCATCTGCGTGAGCAAGTCCTGCGTCCGCTGCCGCACATAAAACAGCGCAGTATCACGGATCGCCTTTGCCTTGGCAGGGTCCGTCGCGTCCAGTTCCAGCGCGCGGGTTTCGAGGCGGGCGTCCATCGTCTTGCTGATGTGGATCATCTGTTCCAGCTTGCCCATCGTCGCCCACATATTCTGGCGCTCTACGTCGATGGCGGCATTATCCTTGATCAGCGTGTCCTTGCCGCTGGCGAGGCTGCCCAGAATGCCGTTGATGTGGCTCTGCGCACTTTTGTAACTGTCGAAATAATTGCGCATCTTGTTGCCGAAGGGGATGATCCCGAACAGCTTGCGCGGTGCGGTCAGGTTGCCGCGCTTGCCGGGGTCGAGATCCTCGACCGTGCGGCGAAGCTGCGCGAGGTCGGCGCCTACCTGATTGTCCGAATCCATCGCGCGGACCGGGCGGTCAAGGAAGCGGTTGCTGTGGCCAGCGGCTTCGGAAATTTCCTTGCGGCCCATATTGGTAAGCTGATCGACGCGCATCCCGAATTCCGGGCTGTTCGCATCCTGCGCGACCAGATCGTCGACAAAGGCATCGACCTTTTCTTCCAGCTTCGACTTTTTTGCGTCGTCGATGGGGACGAGGCCCACAGCCTTTTCCGGCGCAAGCGCAGCCACCGGTTCCGGCGCGGTCAGCGTGATCGTGGGTTCAGCGGTGGTCGTTGCAGTGGATGCCATGATATCTCCTCAAGGTGCTATATTAGAATAGAACACCTGCTCTGCAATAGGGGTCTTGTGCGTGTTATAGGGCGGGCCACGGCAATAGCCAATGCGCGATGCGGCAGGCGTGCACCTGCATGCAGGATCGTCAAGGTTGCGGGATTGGCAAGTTTCCGTTATGGGGCCGCGACACCCGATACGGCTTTATGTCGATCGGAACCCTATATCCCAAAGGCATCTCATGTCCCTGCGTAATATCGCCATCATCGCGCACGTCGATCATGGCAAGACCACCCTCGTTGATCAGCTCTTCCGTCAGTCCGGCACGTTCCGCGACAATCAGCGCGTCGAAGAGCGCGCAATGGACAGCAACGACCTGGAAAAAGAACGCGGGATCACCATCCTTGCCAAGCCGACCTCCATCGAGTGGGAAGGCACGCGCATCAACATCGTGGATACGCCGGGCCACGCCGACTTCGGTGGCGAAGTGGAGCGCATCCTCTCGATGGTCGACGGCGTGATCCTGCTGGTCGACTCTTCGGAAGGCGCGATGCCGCAGACCAAGTTCGTGACTGGCAAGGCGCTGGCGCTGGGCCTGCGTCCGATCGTGGTCGTCAACAAGGTCGACCGTCCTGACGAGCGCATTCAGGAAGTGCTCGATGAAGTGTTCGACCTGTTCGTCAGCCTGGAAGCGTCCGACGAGCAGCTCGATTTCCCCGTCCTCTACGCATCGGGCCGTAACGGCTACGCCAGCGAAGATCCGCAGGCGCGTTCAGGCACACTGACGCCGATGTTCCAGAAGATCGTCGATCACGTTCCGCCGCCGTCCGCCGATCCCGACGGTCCGTTCAAGTTCCTCGTGACGCTGCTCGACCGTGACAACTTCCTTGGTCGCGTCCTGACCGGTCTGGTCTTCTCCGGTTCGGTCAAGACCAACCAGGCGATCCACGCGCTAGATAACGATGGCAAGATCATCGAAACCGGCCGCGCGTCGAAGATTATGTCGTTCCGCGGTCTGGAGCGCGTTCCTGTTGACGAAGCCAAGGCAGGCGACATCATCTCGCTGGCTGGCCTGACCGTCGCGACCGTGTCGAACACGATCTGCGATCCGCAGGTGACCGAGCCGCTGCACGCACAGCCCATCGATCCGCCCACGCTCTCGATGCGTTTTGCCGTGAACGATTCGCCGATGGCGGGCCGCGAAGGCACCAAGGTGACGAGCCGTATGATCCGCGACCGTCTGGCGCGCGAAGCGGAATCGAACGTTGCGATCAAGGTGACCGAAAGCGCCGACAAGGACAGCTTCGAAGTCGCTGGCCGCGGCGAATTGCAGTTGGGCGTGTTGATCGAAACCATGCGTCGCGAAGGCTTCGAACTGGGCATCAGCCGCCCACGCGTGCTGTTCCGCGATGGCGAAACCGGTCTGGAAGAGCCGTATGAAACCGTCGTAATCGACGTGGACGAAGAATATTCGGGCACCGTCGTCGACAAGATGGCTGTGCGTAAGGCAGAACTGACCGACATGCGTCCTTCGGGCGGTGGCAAGACGCGCATCACCTTCTCCGCACCGTCACGCGGCCTGATCGGCTATCATGGCGAATTCCTGTCCGATACGCGCGGCACGGGCATCATGAACCGCCTGTTCGAGAAGTACGGGCCGCATAAGGGCAAGATCGAAGGCCGCAAGAACGGCGTGTTGATCTCCAACGGTGCGGGCGAAGCCAATGCCTATGCGCTGGGTCCGCTGGAAGAACGCGGTATCCTGATGGTTGGCGTGGGCGAAGCGCTCTACGAAGGCATGATCATCGGCGAGAACGCGAAGCCCGACGATCTTGAAGTCAACCCGATGAAGAGCAAGGCGCTCACCAACTTCCGCGCCAGTGGCAAGGATGACGCGGTTCGCCTGACCCCGCCGAAGAAGCTGACGCTGGAACAGGCCATCGCTTACATCGATGACGATGAAATGGTCGAAGTGACGCCCAAGTCGATCCGCCTGCGCAAGCGCTGGCTCGACCCGAACGAGCGCAAGAAGCAGGCGCGTTCGAAAGCTGCAGCATAAGATTACAAAAGGCCCGGTGAGTGATCATCGGGTCTTTTTTGTGGGATCACGCTCGGTACAATTATACGCCGTCACCCCGGACTTGATCCGGGGTCCAGTTGGTTCTGCTTGCGACGGTTCAAGGTAGCGGGATCCCGGATCAAGTCCGGGATGACGAGGACATCTGACGTCTCGGCTCTACCCCTTCGCGCGCAATGCCTGCTCGGCCTCATGCATATAGTCCCGCGTGATCGGCAGCGTATGCCTGTCGCGGCTATACTGTAGCTGGAAATTGACCATGCCGCCGCTTTCGAACGCAGCGGTGGCCCCGGCCAGGTAAAAGCTCCACATCCGGAAGAAGCGCGCGTCGTAGAGCGCTTCGATTTCCGCCTGCTTGTCCTGCACGCGCTTGTACCATTCGCGCAGCGTGTAGGCGTAGTGGAGGCGCAGCACTTCCACATCGGTGATCATCAGCTTGTTGCGCTCGCTCGCCTTCATGATTTCGCTGAGCGATGGGCTGTAGCCGCCAGGGAAGATATATTTGCGCGTCCATGCGTCGGTGGTGCCGGGCTTGTTGATGCGCCCGATGGTGTGGAGCAGCATCACGCCCTGCGACGTCAGGCGATTGTGGCAGGTGCGGAAAAATTCGCGGTAGTTGGGCGGCCCGACATGTTCGAACATGCCCACCGAGACGATCCGGTCGAATTGCCCGGTAACATCGCGATAGTCGCACAGCTCGAAGCGCACCCGCTCGGACACGCCCGCTGCCGCGGCCCGTTCCCGCGCGACCTTCAACTGTTCTTCCGAGAGAGTGATGCCCAACACGTCGACGTCGCAGGTGCGGTTTAGGTAAAGCGCCATCCCGCCCCAGCCACAGCCGATGTCGAGAACCTTCTGCCCTGCCGATAGATGCAGCTTTGCCGCGATATGCGCCAGCTTGTCGGCCTGCGCTTGTTCCAGACTGTTGGCCGGATCGGTCCAGTAGGCGCAGCTATATTGTCGGTCGCGATCCAGGAACAGGTCGTACAATCGGTCTGACAGGTCGTAATGATGCGCCACATTGGCGCGCGAACTGCGGCGCTGGTTCAGGCGATTGACGCGACCGACAATGCTGGTGGTGAGGCTGCGCACCGCTCCGGGGCGTTTCAGGCCATAATCGCCGCTTTCCCAAGGGCGGTTGGCGCGAACGAAGGTCACGAAGTCCAGTATGTCGCCGCCTTCTATCGAATAGCGGCCGTCCATATAGGCTTCGCCAGCACCCAGCCGCGGATCGCGGATTATGTCGCGCGCCACCTTGGCATCGTGCAGTCGCATGGTGAGAGCGGGCCAGTCTGGATCGCCGTCGCCATAGCTTTTGGCCGTACCGACAGGGTCGATGACGGTCAGGCGGCCTTTGCGGATTAACTTTGGAAGAAGGCGATCAAGCAACCACATAGCGGAAACCTAGGAAGCCAATTGGCGTTCGTCAAATGCCTGCATACCATTGATAGCCAGCGACATCTTCCCAATAGCCGCCCTTGCCGCCGTGGATGCCGGCAAGATTGTCGACTGCTTCGATGCCGATCAGATATTTGGCATGTTTATAACCCAGATGGCGCTCGACCCGCAGGCGCAAGGGGGCGCCGTTGGCAACGAACAGCGGTTTGTCGTTGAGGGCAAAGGCAAGGATTGTCTGGGGATGGAAAGCGTCAACCATGTCGATGCTTTCATAATAAGGCCGCGCCCCGCCATTGGTATCGGCGCAATGGAAGACGAGATATTTGGCGCTGGTCTTGAGCTGCGCACCGTCAAGGATCGTACGCAACGGCACGCCGCGCCACTTTCCGATGGCGCTCCAGCCTTCGACACAGTCGTGGCGGGTGATCTGCTCCCGGTGCGGCAGCGCCTTGATCTGCGGTAGCGATAGCGACAGAGGACGGTTGACGAGGCCGGTGACCTTTAGTCGCCAGTCGGCAAAGTTATTGGCGGAGATCGCGGTATATTCCGCCGTTCCCGGATTGCGGGTGCCATTGGGGCGGAAATAGGGGGACATCTGGTCGGGCGTAAATTCCTGTGCCAAGGCTTGGCGATCGGTCAAGGCGCGCTGGGTCCAGCGGTGGACGTTCTCCGCGCTGAACAGGGCTTTGCGGAAATCCTCGCTCTGCGCGAGCTTGTCGCAGCCGGTGAGCAATCCGCCTGCCGTCGCTGCAAGGCCGGTCAGCAGGGAGCGGCGGGACATAAATGTCATTGGCCATGCTCCCCGGTGCGGCGTTCCGGCGGCACACGATACCAGCCGGTTATCATCGAGCGCACTTCGTTGATCGGCCCGGCCAATAGCACCATCAGTATGTGCACCAGAAAAAAGCCGATGAGCGCAAAGGCGAAAATGAAGTGGATCGACCGTGCCGACTGTCGACCGCCGAATATCTGCGTGAGCCAAGGCCACGCTGCATCCATGCCTGGCGACATGGCGAGCCCGGTAAAGATGATGCCGGGGATCAGGATAAAAATGACGCCGATGTAGCTGGCCTTTTGCAGTACATTGTAGCGGAGCGCCGCTGCACCGGTGGGGAAACGCAGGCGGGCGTGGTCCTTGATATCTTGCCATATATGGCGCGGCTCGAGTTCTTCGCGCCGGAAAGCAAGATCGCGGCTGATGTGGCGGTTGATGAGGCTCCAGATCATATACACCAGCAAGGCGAAGGCGAAGATCAGGGCGTAGGCCAGATGCCACTGGCGCGACATCGACAGGCTGTAGCTTCCGGGCAGGGTAATCCAGCCGGGGAAGCGATCGAGTTCGAGCCAGGGCGTATCGAAATTGGCGCCGTAATTGCCCCAGTAGAGGCGCGGATGGGCGTTGAAGATGCCAAGACCGCTCATGAACAGCGTCGCGATGGCAATGGCGTTCACCCAGTGCCATATCCGTGTCGAAAGTCGGTGTCGCTTGACCAGCGATCCCGCCGCGATCCTGTCTTCATGGCTCATGAACATCGCCTCCCCAGCGCGGTATCGGCATCGGCCTTCGACGCTATCGTAACACAGATACGAAAGGAATGTGCGCGCGGTTACATGGGGGCAGGATTTTTCCCGCAAGGATGGGGGAGAGCCACCCTTACGTGTACTCAATCCCCCATGCCACAGCCTCGCCATGCCGGTCTTACCGGCGGCACCGCTCCAAATTATGTTATTCGGCGCGACAGCAGCGAGGTCGTCATAGAATAATCGGACGCCAAAAAAAAGGGCCGATCCGAAGATCAGCCCGAAAAGTTTTAGGAGAGGATGCCTGAAAGGCACGATCCTTGTGACAGCGGAGGACATTTGCTGCAAGTGCGAACGGCGATATTGCAGATGCAAAGATTGCAATCGCCAGCTTTTCCGCCATTTTTCAGAATGGTAGCGGTCGCAAATTTGGTGCTACCCATGTCGATCGGGCGGATGGATGCATTAGAATTTCCGGCGACCAATAGTGAAAAAGCCAGTTGGCGGCGCCAGATGGCCCCGCCATCAGCGTAGCATGGACGCGATTCAGGGGCGTTTCGGGGGACGGTTCCCCCAGATGCGCTCGGGCGGCCCGAATCGATGCCAGCGTAATCGTCTCATGATAACCGGCGTGCGCGCTGTTCACGCCTCCTGTCGCTGCATTATAGCGGCGGATCATATCGGGCATATCGCGTTCCGCATCCAGGTCCGGTCTATGGGCGAGCATCCACAGGCAGGCAGCAAAGTGCGCCGCGTGGGTCCACTCCTGCTTCGGCAGCGTCAGGTCAGCGAAGCGCTCGCCGACCGCTACGACTGCCGCGTCATCCGGATAGATCGGCGGCGCGTCAGCCAAGCGCCGCCTGCTTTTCCTCCGCCATCCGGTCGAGTTCGGCGCGGCTCTTTTTTTCCGATGCCGATTTGAGCTGACCGCAGGCCGCCATGATGTCGCGCCCGCGCGGGGTGCGGATCGGTGCGGATATGCCGGCCGCAAAAACCAGGTTGCTGAACGCCTTGATCCGTTCGGGCGAGGAACATTCGTAAAATGCGCCGGGCCATGGGTTGAACGGGATCAGGTTCACCTTTGCAGGCAGCTTGTAATGCTTGATCAGGCGGATGAGTTCGCGCGCGTCGTCATCGCTGTCGTTCTTGTCCTTCAGCATCACATATTCGAAGGTGATGCGGCGCGCATTGTTCGCCTTGGGATAGTCGGCACACGCCTGCAGCAGTTCTTCTATCCCATATTTGCGGTTGATCGGCACGATCTCGTCGCGCACTTCCTTGGTTACGGCATGGAGCGATACGGCAAGGTTCACGCCGATCTCTTCGGCAGCCCGCGCCATCAAAGGGACGACGCCGCTGGTCGACAGCGTGATACGGCGTTTGGACAGCGCAAGGCCGTCGCCATCCATCACGACCTTGAGCGCGTCGCGCACATTTTCGAAATTATAGAGTGGCTCGCCCATGCCCATCATCACGATGTTGGTCAGCATGCGTCCATCGGTGGTGTAGAGCGGAGCGTCCTCATCCTCGTCTTCGTCGTCTACCGCGGCGGCCATGTTGCCCTTGGGCCATTCGCCCAGCGCATCGCGCGCCAGCATGACCTGTCCCACGATTTCACCGGGCGTGAGGTTGCGGACAAGCCGCATCGTGCCGGTGTAGCAGAAGCGGCAGTTGAGGGTGCAGCCGACCTGACTTGACACGCAGAGCGTGCCCCGATCCGCATCGGGGATGAACACCATTTCGTAATCCTGCCCATCGTCGGATCGCAGCAGCCATTTGCGCGTACCGTCATTCGATACCTGCGCCTCGACCACTTCGGGGCGGCCGACGATGAAGCGTTCCGCCATCCACAGCCGCATGGGCTTGGCAAGATCGGTCATCGCCGCGAAATCGGTTTCGCCGCGATGATAGAGCCAGTGGAACAGTTGCTTGGCGCGCAGCTTGGCTTGCTTGAGGTCCAGCCCCGCTTCGCTCAGCGCGCTTTGAATCTGCGCTTTGTTGAGGCCAAGCAGATCCACGCGCCCATCGGCACGGGGCGTCACGGTGCGCGGAACCGGCACCGGATCGATATGTCCGGGAATTTGCATGAGGGCGCGTATAAGGGGAAATTCCCTACATTACCAGTTTTCCGGCTTAGCGGCGGGAGCAGCCCAATGCGGCGGCGTCCATCGCCGTTGCCGCGCCGGGCAAGGCGTAGGTGTCGGCGAAGGCGCGACCGGTGCTGGCGACGGTCTGCACGCTCATGCTCGTGCCCGATCGCATGGCGGCGACGATGGCGGCGTCCGTCTGTTTATCGGGCGCCCAGGCGTCGGCGTTTCCGGCCACCAGCGCGAAGCGGCGGTCGCCGATGCTAAGCGATACGCTGCTGCCGGACTTGCGCGATTGACTGAGGCGGATGTGCAGTTGGCCGCGAACATTCTGGCGCGGCCATGTCGCGATGGAGGCGAAGGGTTGCCACTTCGCGCCGCCGCCACTGCGGCGCGCCGGTTGAGCGATGGCGTAGCAGCGCAGCGCCATTACATTTCGGGCCGGATCGCGAAATGCGCCCCAGCTTTCGAAGATGCCGAGCGAATCCCGCGCCGCTGCTGCGCCTGGCGCTGCGAGCGCAAGCACGATCAGGAGAGCATAAAGACGGCGCACGCGGTTCATCACACCCTCGCAAAGCCTAAGCGGCACTTTTTTGCAAGCGGGACCGCTTGCCCCTCGTTGCATTGTTGGTAATGAAGGACTGGCATCTTGCCCGTCCACCCGGAATCGGGCGGCGCCCACGCAGGCAAGCAGAATAGAAGCGGGACCAGGGAATGAAGGCCACCATCGAACGCGCGACGCTCCTCAAGAGTCTGGGCCATGTCCAGTCCGTGGTCGAGCGGCGTAATACTATCCCTATCCTGTCCAACGTGCTGATCGAAGCGACGGCGGATGGCGCGATCAAGCTGATGGCGACCGATCTTGACCTGCAGGTGGTCGAAAGCGTGCAGGCGCAGGTCGAAACCGCCGGTGCGACGACGATTTCGGCGCATACGCTGTTCGACATTGCCCGCAAGCTGCCCGAGGGCAGTCAGGTGTCGCTGCAGGCGGCCGAAGGCAAGATGCTGATCCAGGCGGGCCGCGCCCGGTTCAACCTGTCGACCCTGCCGCGCGACGACTTTCCGATCATCGCGGAAGGCGACCTGCCGGTCAGTTTCGAACTGCCCGCCGAAGTGCTCAAGCAGATCATCGACAAGACGCGCTTTGCCATTTCGACCGAGGAAACGCGCTATTATCTCAACGGCATCTTCCTGCACGTGTCGGACGATCCGACGCCGGTGCTGAAGGCGGCGGCGACCGATGGCCATCGGTTGGCGCGTGTTACCGTGGCGCGGCCCGACGGCGCCGAAGGGATGCCGGACATCATCGTGCCGCGCAAGTGCATCGCGGAACTGCGCAAGCTGCTCGATGAAGTGGACGGCAGCGTGTCGGTGTCGCTGTCGGCGGGCAAGATCCGCTTCGGCATCGGCAGCGCGATCCTGACCAGCAAGCTGATCGACGGCACTTTCCCGGATTACAGCCGCGTCATCCCGACGGGGAACGACAAGCTGCTGCGGATCGACCCGCGCAGTTTCGAGCAGGGCGTGGACCGCGTCGCGACCATCGCCACGGAAAAGACCCGTGCAGTCAAGATGGCGCTCGACAAGGACAAGATCACGCTGTCGGTCACCAGCCCTGAAAACGGCACGGCGGCGGAAGAAGTGTCGGGCGATTATGCGGGCGACAATTTCGAGATCGGGTTCAACGCGCGCTATCTGCTCGATATTTTGGGGCAGATCGACGGGGACATCGTGGAACTGCACCTCGCCGATGCCGCAGCGCCGACGCTGATCCGGGAGAATGACAAAAGCGCGGCGCTGTATGTGCTGATGCCGATGCGGGTGTAGGCACGACCATGGGCATCAGCATCGAAGGCGGGTGTTTGTGTGGTGCCTGCCGCTACAGTTCCGATGCCGAGCCTATCAACATAAGGGCCTGCCACTGTCGGCGATGCCAGAAAGCCACTGGCGCGCCCTTTTACGCCAGAGTGATGGTGCCGCTCGACTCGGTTGCTATGTCCGGGCCGATTGGCTGGTTCGATGCCGATACAGGGGTAAGGCGCGGTTTCTGCACCGGATGCGGCACGAGCCTATTTTCCGAAAGGCAGAGTGCCAATACCGTCGGGTTGACCATGGGTAGTCTGGACGATCCCGACCGCTTTGCGCCGTCCGAACATATCTGGATATCGTGCAAGCAAGCATGGCTTGTGATCGACGATGGCAGGCCGCAATATCCCGAAGGTCCACCTGCCTGACGGGGCTGCGCGGCCCATAGTGCCCGGGTAGCCCTCACCCCTTCCGCTTATCCTCGACCATGTCCGGCGCGAGGTCCAGTCCGGCCATGCCGCCTGCCGCCGTGTGCGCCGGGGCGTGGGGCGGTTCGACATAGTCCGGCTCTTCGACTTCCAGCATGCCTTCCCATTTGGTAACCACCGATGTCGCAATGGCGTTGCCGACGACGTTGGTGGCGGTGCGGCCCATGTCGAGGAACTGGTCGATGGCGAGGATGAACGCAACGCCTTCGACCGGGAGGTTGAACTGCGCCAGCGTGGCGGCGACCACCACCAGCGAAGCGCGGGGGACGGCGGCGATGCCTTTGCTGGTAATCATCAGCACCAGCAGGATCGTGATCTGCGTGCTCATCGGCAAGTCGATGCCATAAGCCTGCGCGATGAAGATGGTGGCGAAAGCCGCGTACATCATCGACCCGTCGAGATTGAAGCTGTAGCCCAAAGGCAGCACGAAGCTGGAGATGCGACGCGGCACGCCGAAACGGTCGAGCTGTTCCAGCAGCTTGGGATAGGCGGCCTCAGATGAGGCGGTAGAATAAGCGATCAGCAGCGGTTCGCGGATATAGCGGGCGAGGCGGAAGATGCGCTTGCCCAGGACGAGGAAGCCCGCAAAGCCGAGGATCAGCCACAGGGTCGCCAGCGCAAGGTAGAACTCACCGATCAACTGGCCGAAGGTAACGAGCACGCCCAGCCCCTGCACCGTCACCACAGAGGCGATGGCACCGAACACCGCGAGCGGCGCCATTTTCATGACGTAGCTGGTGATCTGCAGCATCAGCTCGACCAGCGCCTCCACCGCGACGACAATGGGCTTGCCCCTTTCGCCAATGGCGGTGAGGCCAACGCCGAAGAAGAGCGAGAAGACGACGATCTGAAGGATGGCGTTGCTGGCCATCGCCTCCACCATCGACGTCGGGAAGATGTGCAGTACGAAGTCGCGGAAGTTCAGCGCCTTGGTATCGACACCGGAATCCACGCCGCTCTGGACAAGGTTGAGGCCGACGCCCGGTTCGAAGAAGTTGACGAAGACGAGGCCTAGGCTAAGCGAAATCAGGCTGGCGGTGACGAACCACAGCAAGGCCCGCCCGCCGATCCGCCCCAGCGCGGCGCTGTCGCCCATATGCGCGATGCCGGAGACCAGGGTCGCGAACACCAGCGGGGCGATGATCATCTTGATCAGGTGCAGGAATATGTCGGCGAGCAGATGGAAATAGCTGGCAACGTCTTTCGCCTGATCCGCGTTCGCGCCAAACCATTGATTCGCGACATAACCGACGAGCACGCCAAGGATCATGGCGATCAGGATGATGGAAGTAAGGCGCTTGGCCATGCGGTCCCCCGGCAGAGTGATGTTCGCGGGATCGACCCCGATGCTGTTGCGTCCTGCCTATCAAGTCAGACGCGCTGCCGCAACGCAAGGTGGGAATGTGGTGCGGTGGGTTGGGGTGGACAGGGCACACACAGGTTGGCTGCTCCCCGCAATAGCTTTTTGGGCAATCGGCATACCGACGCCGCATGAGACCCCAGCTTTCGCTGGGGTGACGGATGGGTGGGTGGATAGGGGAACGGCGGCTTTCGGCCTATCTGCTTGAATATCAGCCATTCAAAGTGAACCCACTACCGTCTTGAATACCGGACTTTTCATTTTTCTTCTAAAGACGGGTGCTCCCTTTCTAAAGGACGCCATATCGCAGTATATATTTCTGCAATAGCGGTTGCGATCCTTTTTCGCATAATTCTGCGCTCATCTTCGTTCTCAATTTCTTCCACTATGTGTGAAATAGCATTGAGATGAGCATCACTTTTTTTGAGTTCAGTCATTAACCGGCGCGCTACGTCGAGTTCCATAATCAAGTCCAAATTTTTGATGATTAGCTAGGTTAGCTTGCGCCTACTGGTTGGGCAATGTCCGCATTGAGGGGGCGTTTCGGAGATGCGGATCGACCATAATTGGTCGGAAGCGGTCCGTTTGCTTTTGCGGGGTGCTAGAAAGAGCGCACTACCTCCTGTCGTCTTGCCAGCGTAGGTCGTAGAGAGGCACGTGACTCTCTACGACATCTCAGGCGAGGCGCGGGGCAGTGGGTTATGGCGCGACGTTTTTGGCCTTATCTAAAGGCCGCTTGAGATCCCAGCCTGCGCTGGGATGAGGGTGGTTGTGGGTGGGGCGGATGTCTCTGCGCGTGTTGGATTTTCTCCAACGGGCGCGCGGGGGCGCTTTGTGCGGTGCACATGCAGAAAGTTGACGGTCGGCGCGTCCTTGCCTCGGTCACCCGGTGCTCGACGACTTGGTAACGGTAGTGTCTATAAAGCATCGAGGCTTTATAGGGGTGGCTTCGGCTGAGTCTGCTGTTCCCTTTCGGGGGGAGGCAATTATGGTTGGCCACTGCGGTACGCTACGCGGAACGATCAGACGAACAGGGTCGTCCCCCGTTCTCCTGTCCCTATATGTAGCACGCCCCAGCAACGCCCCTACAGACTGTGTTGCTGAACCGAAGCCGGTTGCGGATATCCTGTAAATCCGGATGGTTCCGCGCCGACCGCTCCTGCCCGACAGTTGCGTTGCCGCTTGTGCCGAACAGGACCTTTCTTTCCCGTATATCTGGCCAGACAGATAGGAAGTGTTAAGGCGGATAACCTATATGGTTCGTAATGTCAAGAAAAACCTGCTGATACCAATATGCCAAACAAGGCGCCGATCCGAGTGCCGGAAACAAAAGGTAACTGGAACGACCGCGCAGACCGTGCATTGGTGAAGTGCCGACACATGTCGGTTTCGTCATTGGCCAACAATAGGCCGAGGCATCGTCAGGAGATTGATAATGACCAGTGTAATTGTAGCGGGCCTGTCGCTGGGGCTTCTGGCTGCCGCTTCGAGTGCCGCGGCGGAGCATCGCGTCCAGATCGATCATCGCAGCGGCGCAGTCGATGCGCATTATCGCGGGAACGTCGATGTGTCGCATAAGCAGATCGGGTCCGCGGCCCCCGGTGGGCGCGCGTCCAGCCTGCGCTGCGCATGGACGGCAAAAATATCGGTGAACCGCGAAGCGCGTCATGCGTCCGGCGCGGTGATGACGCGCGCTTTTGAAAGCGACACTGTCGTCAAGGGCAGCCGCCCTGGCTGGTGCAGCACCAACACGGCAGCCATTGCGCAGGATGTCGCGTTGCGCACGGACGACATTCAGCGACACCTTCTGGCCGCAGCGGAGAAAGACCATGCCGTATTGACGGCCGAAGTCGAGCGTCTGGGCGCTGCGGTTCCGGCCGGATGAAGGTGCTGCGCCGTTCGATCCGCACCGGCCTGGCTGCGATGCCCGTGGTCATGAGCATGGCCGCCGGTGACGCCGCCGCGCAGGCCATGCCTGTAGTGAGTGTCGAAGCGACGACGGAGGAGAACCGACGCGGCCTGAGCTGGAGCGAAGGCCGCGCTTCGGCGTCCGCCGATCTGTTCGCGCAAATCGGTCGCGTCGAAGCGACGGCCCGTGTGGCGGCCCTGCGCAATGCGGTGCGCCATGGGCAAAGCGATGCGGTGGTCGATCTCGGTTTGGCGTCGGGCTGGACCGTGGCGGGGTTCACGCTGAGGGCGCAGGCGACCGGGCATCTGTTCGTGGGAGGACAAGTCTCGGGAGGGTCGACCGCAGGGAAAGAGGAGCCGCTGAACTATGGCGAGTTGGGTGGGTCGGCCAGTTACAGCTATGGGCCGGTGCGGCTGCAGGCGGGTGCCAACTACGCTCCGCATCAAGACGCCATCGGCGGCAGCAACCTGCACCTGTTTGCCGATATGTCTGCCGGCATACCCGCGACGCCGCTGACTGTCGTGGCGGGGATCGGGCGCTCTTCGGGGGACAGCGACGGCACCGGGCGCGCCAACCGGCTGCGCCCCGGCGGCACTTATGTAAACTGGAGGCTGGGGGTCGAGCATGTGCGCGGCCCCTTGTCGATTGCGGTCGACTATGTCGGCACGGGCATTGAGCGCGATGATGTTCCGGCGGGGGGATATGACAACCGGCACGATGGCAATCGGTTGATCGCGCGTGCGCGGTACAGCTTTTGAGAGGCGCGATGTCGGGGCGGAGGGCGCTAGGTCATACCCCTCGATAGAGGGGTCGGGCGCTTGCTTCCGCTCCCGTCGCGCAAAAGCCTCAGTCCCCGGCTTCCCCGCACTGCGCCCGGTGGAGCAATCGCTGATCCGCCAGCACCAGCGCCATCATCGCTTCCACTACCGGTACGCCACGAATGCCGACACAGGGATCGTGGCGACCCTTGGTGATGATGTCGGCGGCTTCGCCTTCGCGCGTGACAGTGTCGACGGGGATCAGGATCGAGCTGGTGGGCTTGAACGCCACGCGCAGCTTGATCGGCTGACCCGTGGCGATGCCGCCCGCGATGCCGCCGGCGTGATTGGCCATGAAGGCAGGCTTGCCGTCCGCGCCGGGGCGCATCGGGTCGGCATTGTCCTCGCCGCGTAGGCGCGCGGCGGCGAAACCGTCACCGATCTCGACGCCCTTGACCGCGTTGATACTCATCATCGCGGCGGCGAGTTCGCTGTCGAGCTTGGCATAGAGCGGCGCGCCCCAGCCTGCGGGAACGCCCATTGCGATGCACTCGACGACTGCGCCAAGCGACGATCCGTCCTTGCGGGCACCATCGACCAGCGTTTCCCAGCGTTTGGCTGCGACCGGATCGGGGCAGAAGAAGGGGTTCTCGTCTATTTGTGCCGCGTCGAAGCGGGCCGGATCGATGGCGTCGCCGCCGATCTCGCTGACATAAGCGAAGATATCGACATCGGGGATGACGAGCCGCGCCACGGCGCCCGCCGCCACGCGGGAGGCAGTCTCGCGCGCGCTGGAACGCCCGCCGCCGCGATAATCGCGAAAGCCATATTTGGCGTCATAGGCATAGTCGGCATGGCCGGGGCGGTAAGCCTTGGCGACGTCGGAATAATCCTTCGACCGTTGATCGACATTCTCGATCATCAGGCTGATGGGTGTGCCGGTGGTGCGCCCTTCGAACACGCCCGACAGGATGCGGACCCGGTCGGGCTCCTGCCGCTGGGTGGTGAATTTGGAGGTGCCGGGGCGGCGCTTGTCGAGGAACGGCTGAAGGTCGACTTCGGCGTCGATCAGGAGACCGGGAGGGCAACCGTCCACGACTGCGCCGATGGCAGGGCCATGGCTCTCACCCCAGGTGGTGAAGCGGAATACGCGACCGAATGTGTTGAAGCTCATTCGGCGGCTTCGCTATCCCAACCCGCGCCGAAGCGTTCCGCCATATAGCGCGCGCTTCCGAAACGACCGGCGAGCAGTCCTTCCACCGTCAGGTCTGCATCCAGTTCTTCCCAATGGAGGGCAAAGCCAGCACCGGCAATTTCGACCTGCTCCAGTTGCTCCGCGCTGGCGTGCTCCAATCCCTGTAAAAGCGTGGCAGGCAAAGCAAAAACCGCACCGCTGACCAGATCGATCACGATTTGTCCGGTGCTGCGATCATAACGCACCGCGCGCGCGCGCGGCTTGGTCGCAAGATCGCGGTCGCCGCGTTGCACCGCGGCTTCGAACTGGGATTGGGTCAATTTACCCATGAATGCTGTTCCATCTCTCGATCAGATAGTCGTGCTTTTCTTGCACAATTCCCAACGCCCGTCGACTCTCGCGCAGATTTGCGCCCACGATGCGAACCACCTCCGGCTGGCCGTTGCGGCCTGTGAGGGCGATCCTTGTCTCGCCATCCCCGAACACATGAACATGGGGCGGGGGATGGCCGTCCGTGTAGATAACGACGCGCAAATTCCCATCGCGCCAAACCGTGGGCATGGGTTACTTGTCCAGTGCGATGTCCGGTGCGTCTTCGGCTTTCATGCCGATGACGTTGTAGCCTGCATCGACATGGTGGATTTCGCCGGTCACGCCGCTGGCGAGGTCGCTGAGCAAGTACAGCCCCGCGCCGCCGACATCGTCGATGGTAACGTTGCGGCGCATGGGCGAGTTATATTCGTTCCATTTCAGGATGTAGCGGAAATCGCCAATGCCGCTGGCGGCCAGCGTCTTGATCGGCCCGGCGGAAATGGCGTTCACGCGGATATTTTCCGGGCCCATGTCCATCGCCAGATATTTGACGCTGGTTTCCAGCGCGGCCTTGGCCACGCCCATGACGTTGTAATGGGGGATCACCTTTTCCGCGCCATAATAGCTCAGCGTCAGCAGCGATCCGCCATCGGGCATCAGCTCGCGCGCGCGCTTGGCGACCGCGACGAAGCTGTAGGCCGAGATGTTCATCGTCATCAGGAAATTGTCGAGGCTGGTGTCGTAGAACTTGCCGCGCAGCTCATTCTTGTCGGAAAAGCCGATGGCGTGGACGATGAAGTCGATCGTGCCCCAGCGTTCCTTGAGCGTTGCGAAGGTCGCGTCGAGCAGCGCCATGTCGGAGACGTCGCACGGGATCAGGAAATCCGAACCGACCTGTTCCGCGAGCGGACGTACGCGCTTTTCCAGCGCCTCCCCCTGATAGGAAAAGGCGAGTTCCGCGCCCTGGGCATGCAGTGCCTTGGCAATGCCCCAGGCCAGCGACTTGTCGTTTGCAAGGCCCATGATGAGACCGCGTTTGCCCTGCATGAGGGTGCCCGTGTTCCCGTCCGTCATTGCCGTTCAATCCTTTGGTGTTTGCGCCGCCGGGGGTGTTTCCCCATCGGGGAAATCCGCCAGCGCCGCATTGAGTTCGGCGCCAATTACCACGCCAAGCCCGACGAGGAAGAAAAAAATGAGCGTGATCATGACACCGGCAAGACTGCCATAGGTCAAGTCGTAGCTCGAAAGGTTGGAAAGCGCGATGGGCAGCAGGATCAGCGTGCCGTACCACCAGCCCGCCGTCAATATCGCGCCGGGCCATTTGGGGAACTGCGATCCGCGATATTTGCTGGGGGTAAGCGACACGAACAGCGAATAGAGCGCGAGAGTGAGGATCGCCATCGGCACCAGCTTGCTGGCGGTGACGATGCGGATGGCATCGTCGGCAAAGGGCAGGACGCGGACCAGAAACTCCTCCGCACCCGCCAGCGCCAGTTGCATGGATAGCGCGAACATGGCGGCAAAGACGCTGACGAAGATGATGCCGATCGATCCGAGGCGGTATTGCCAGAAGGCATGGCCGCTCTTTGTGCCGTAGGCGCGGCGCAGGATGTCGCGGATCGTCTCGATCAGGCTGCCCACCGACCAGAGGCCCACCAGCGCGCCCAGCCATAGCACGCCGCCGGACAGGCGCGCGTTGATAACCTGATTGATCGGACCGCGCAGCACGTCGCCGACGCCCGGCGGCACAGTCAGCAGAAACGCATTGACGGTGGCGAGGCCGTCGCTGGTGCGCCCGAACGCGCTGGTGATCGCCGCCGCCACAATGAAGAAGGGAAACAGCGTCAGCAACGACATATAGGCCAGATTGCCAGCATGGATGAAGCCGTCGGTATAGACGCCCACGGCAACGCGCTTCATCACCTGAATCGCGTTTGCGCCGGGGCGCAGGCGCGACAGGCGCGACCGGCGTGCTACCTCCGGCTCGACGATCAGCCGTTCGCGGCGCGCTTCGGGTGATTCGGGGGAAACGTCTCTCATCGGGTGTGCAACGCGCTTACACGCCCAAATGTGCCCGCACGGTGCGCTTGTCCTGCCAGTTGGACAGGAAATCGTTGAGCTTTGCGTCGTCGGCAGGCACGTCGATCATCAGCGTGACGAACTGATCGCCGCGCTTGCCATCCTTGGCGGTAAAGCCGCGTTCCTTGAGGCGCAGCGTCTTGCCCGATGCCGATCCGGCAGGAATGCCGAGCATCACCGGCCCTTCGACAGTCGGCACTTTCACCTTCCCGCCGCGCACCGCTTCGTCCAGCGTGATGCGCAGGTTGAGGCGCACATTGTCGCCGTCGCGGGTGAAGAAAGGGTGGGTGCCGACGTCGATGGTGATGATCGCATCGCCCGCGCCGCCCGGTCCCGGCTGGCCCTTGCCCGCCAGCCGCATTTGCGTGCCGGTTTCGACGCCCGCGGGCAGCTTGACGTCGATGGTCTTGCCATCCTGCAACGTGATTCGTTGCGGCGCGCGGGTGGCTGCGTCGATGAAGCCGACGGCAAGACGATAAGCGATGTTCGCGCCTTTGGGGGGAGGGGCCGCGCGACCGCCGCGCCCGAAACCGCCAAAGCCGCCGCCGGGCGATGCGCCACGCGCGCCACCGAACAGGCCTTCGAATATATCGCCAAAGTCGCCACCGCTCTGACTGAATTCGAAATCGCCGCTCCCGCCGGGGCGTCCGCCGCCGGGATGGCCGCCAAAGCCGAAAGGACTGGTCGGATTGCCGTTGCCGTCGATCTCGCCCCGGTCGAACTGCGCGCGCTTGTCCTTGTCGGTCAGCAGGTCATAGGCCTGCGTAATCTCCGAAAAGCGTTCCGCCGCTTTGGGATTGTCCTTGTTCCGGTCGGGATGGTGCGTCTTGGCCAGCGTGCGATAGGCTTTTTTTATCTCCGCCTCGCTCGCGCCGCGCGCTACGCCCAGTGTGCTGTAGGGATCAGCCATTTTCGCCTTTTTACATGTCTCGTTTTGAAGGGTGACGGGGGGCTATCATGTGGAAAGCCGCCTGTCGCGCTTCAAGCGCGCTGCAAAACAAGAAATCCGTGCCCCAACCGTCGCTCGACAGTGCGATGCACCGTGCCTACATAGCCTGCATGACCGACAATGACGCCGATATCCACGATCCCTTCCTTCTGTTCGACCGCTGGTATGCAGCGGCGCGGAAGAGCGAGATCAATGACAGCAATGCCATGGCGCTGGCCACGGCGGATGGCACGGGCTTTCCCTCCGTGCGGATGGTGCTGCTGAAAGGTCATGGGCCGGACGGGTTCGTGTTCTACACCAATCTGGAAGGGCGCAAGGCCGCGCAGATCATCGCCAATCCGCATGTCGGGCTGCTGTTCCACTGGAAATCGCTGCGACGGCAGATCCGGATCGAAGGCCCGGTCGAGCGAGTCGATGACGCCACCGCCGACGCCTATTTCGCAACGCGCTCGCGCGATTCGCAACTGGGTGCCTGGGCTTCGGATCAGTCGCGGCCATTGGATGCGCGCGAAGCCTTCATGGCGCGTTTTGAAGAGATGCAGGCGCGGTTCGACGGCGGCAGCGTGCCGCGCCCGCCGCACTGGTCGGGTTTTCGCGTGGTGCCGGAGCGTATCGAGTTCTGGCAGGATCGCGAGCATCGCCTGCATGAGCGGCGGCTGTTCATGCGGACCGAGGACGGCTGGACCGAATGCCTGCTCTACCCGTGACGGGTAATCTTGCGCAGCGGGCAGCGATGGCCAGCGTGCTGGTCGCGTCGCTGCTGCTGGTGCTGAAGCTGTTCGCAGTATCGCGCACGGGGTCGGCGGCGATGCTGGGATCGCTGGCGGATACGGGCCTTGATCTGGTCGCCAGCCTAGTCACCTTGCTGGGTGTGCGGGTGGCGGCGACACCGGCGGATCACAATCACCGTTTCGGCCATGGCAAGGCAGAGGCGCTGGCGGCGTTGTTTCAGGTTGCGCTGATCGCGGTGGCGGCGGTGGCCATCGGCTGGCGCTCGGCACATCATTTCACCGGGCAGCATGTCGTCGCATCGGCGGATTACGGCATCGGCGTGTCGGTGATCGCGATTGTCTTCAGTATCGGCCTGATCGCCTATCAGCGGCATGTGATCGTGCGGACGGGGTCGCTCGCCATCGGGACCGACAGCCTGCATTATCAGTCCGATCTGGTGCTGAACCTGTCCGTCATTGCAGCATTGGCGCTGGAGCAATATGCCGGAATTCGCGGTGCCGATCCGCTGTTCGGGGTTGCGATTGCCCTGTGGCTGGCATGGGGGGCGTGGACATCCGCCAATACCGCCATCGACCATCTGATGGACCGGGAGTGGCCATTGGAGGAGCGCGACCGCTTTCTGGCGATTGCCGCGCAGCATCCCGAACTGAAAGGCATTCACGATCTGCGCACCCGGTCCAGCGGGACGCAGCGGTTCGTGCAGTTTCACGTCTGGGTCGATCCGGCGATGTCGGTGTTCGAAGCGCATAGGGTGATGGATGAAGTGGAAGCGCGGCTGGAGCGGGATTTCCCGGGTGTCGAAATCCTGATCCATCCCGATCCCGAAGGGCATGTCGATCCGTCTGCTCCCCCGGTAGCCATTTCGACCTGACTGGCTCTTGGTGGGCGACTATGGTTGTGCGACGTTTCGTCCGCTTCTTTCCTATGCCTGCCAACATCTGGACCCGATCATGCTGACAATCCCCTTCTTTCAGGTCGATGCCTTTGCCGACGCGCCGTTCAGCGGCAATCCCGCAGCGGTCATGCCGCTCGACGCATGGCTGCCCGATGACCTGCTGCAGGCGATGGCGGCGGAGAATAACCTCGCTGAAACCGCCTTCACCGTGCCCGACACGACCGGGGCAGCGGAGTATGAACTGCGCTGGTTTACGCCAGCAGTTGAGGTCGCGCTGTGCGGTCATGCGACGCTGGCGAGCGGTCATGCCCTGATGCAGGGCGACAGCATCCGCTTCCGCACGCGCAAGGCGGGTATATTGGAAGTGCGGCGCGATGGCGCGGGCTATGCGCTGGACTTGCCCGCATGGGATATGGTGCCGCGGGAATTGCCGGAGATCGTTGCAGGGGTGGGCGGTGCGCCGGTTGAAACGCATTGGCGCGACGGTGGCTACAGCCTGCTCGTCTATGCCAGTGCGGAGGAGATACTGGCGCTGACGCCGGACTTTCATCGGCTGCGCGCCATCGATCCGGGCGATATCCTCTACATCGCCACCGCACCCGGCACCGATACGGATATCCTGAGCCGCGTCTTTGCGCCCGGCGCGGGGATCGACGAAGACCCGGTCACGGGATCGGCGCACGCATTGCTCACGGCCTATTGGGCAAAGCGATTGGGTCGCGACAGCTTCACTGCGTTTCAGGCAAGCAAGCGCGGCGGTCGGTTGACATGTCGACTGGACGGCGACCGCGCAGTCCTGGGCGGACAGTGCGTTACGGTGATCGAGGGGACGTTTCGGGTTTAGGGATACTAATGGGGCTTTCATGTGAGCAATAGCCTGCTTAGTTTGCTGGTATGAAAGCCCGTAGTGATCCTGCCAAGCGCGACGTACTCTGGAAGAGATATTGGTCGATCAAGGATGATCATGGATGTGGCCTATTTACGCCAATCCTTTGGCACCTCGCGTTGGGCAAAGATTTTGGTGCAATGGCGACCTTGGCCGGTACCTTCGATTATGCGGGACGGATGTGCGACCAATTCAGTCAAGCAGGTCTCCTCTACCGGGCCGATCAGGGCGGTTACGAATATGCTGCCCAGCATCTAGCAATGAGTGCATTCAATAGAGGTGACTTAGCATCTTATCGCCGTTGGCTGCGGCGCGCGGCGAAGTATGATCCCGACTGCCTCAAACAACTTAAACGGTTTGAGACAAGGCTTCCGCATCGAACTGCCCGTGAAATTGGTCGCGGCCGACCTTATCGAAAGTATGACTAGCGTTTGAGCGTGTAAGCGTCGCTATTTCTTTGCGGGATCTACCCCGGAAACAACTCCACCAATCGCCCCAACGCCTTGCGCAGCGGTTTGCGCTCTTCGCTGTCCGACACGCCCAAGCGCACGACGGTCAGGCGTTGGCGGGGGGAGATCAGGATATATTGACCGTTGTGCCCGACGCAGCCGAACAGGCTGCGCGGGCCGGTGCCGGGGAAGAGGGTAGCGTTGTCGCTCTCGCGGTTGAGCCAGATGTGGCCGCCATAGGCCGGTTCGCGGGCGCTGGGCGCGGTCATGAACTGGACCCAGCGAGCGGAGAGGATCTGTCGTCCGTTGGCGCGGCCGCGATTGCGCAGGAACTCGCCGAACTTTGCGTAGTCACGCGCGGTCATGTGCATGATGCTGCCGCCGATCATCGTGCCGCGCGCGTCGAACTCGGGCGTCAGGCTGGGCAGGCCGACAGGCTGTTTCAGCCGCCCTTCGACGAATTGCATCATTGCGGCGCGGCGGGTTTCCGGGTCCGGGCTGTCGGTCAGCATCCGGGTGAGAATGTCGCTCAGGATCACGCTGGTCGCGCTGCTGTAGTTGAAATGCGCGCCGGGTTGCTGCGCCATCGGCTTGGCTTCGGCATAGCCGGCCATGTCGCCCGCGCCATCGGTAAAGAGCATGCGCGCCGTGTCGGTCCTGGCGATGGCGCCGCCTGCGTCGCTCGCATCCTCGGCATGGGCGAGGCCCGATGACATGGTGAGCAATTGGCGCAGCGTGATCGCGCCACGTGGGTCGCCTGCCTGATTCCACGCCGGGACGGGCGCAGGCGAATCGAGTGCAAGGCGACCGTCCGACACCATCAGGCCGATCAGCACCGCCGTCACGCTCTTTGCCATCGACCAGGACAACTGCTTCGTTTCCGGGCCGAAGCCGGGGGCATAGCGTTCCGCGACGATCTCTCCATCGTGCAGCACCAGCAGCGCGCGCGTGTCGCCCATATCGTCCGCATCGAAAATCGCGTCGATGGCACCGCGCAGTGCGGTTTCCGATACGTCGCTATCGGCGGTCACGGTGTATTGGCCCGCCGGTTCGCTCTGGCCCGGCACGGCGGAGGCCAACAAGGCGAGGGGCGCCAAGCACAGGCTTGCGCGCAGCAGAGATTTCGTCTTCATGGCGCCGCTCATAGCATGGCGTGGCATTGCGGAAAGGGGCGGAAAGGGGAGACATGTCGAACAGTCGCAAATGGCGCATCGGCGCGTCGATCCTGAGTGTGGCGCTGCTGGCGTTCATCGCGTGGCATTGGCGCGGCTGGACCGCGCAGGCGCAGGTGGGGGCAGCCTATGGCGCACGCATGACCTGTTCCTGCCGCTATGTCGAAGGGCGCAGCATGGAAAGCTGCAAGGGCGATACCGAGCCGGGGATGGAAATCGTGTCGATCCGCGATGTGCCGGAGGAGAAAGCAGTGACGGGGCGTGTGCCATTGATGGCGAAGCGCACGGCGCGCTGGCGCAAGGGGTTCGGCTGTTTGCTGGAGGATCGCTAGGCGATTTCCAGCACCGCCGCCTGCGTTTCCGCGATCCAGCCGCCGCCCAGAACGCGCTCGCCATCGTACAGCACGGCCGCCTGACCCGGCGCGACGCCTAGCTCCGGTGTGTCGAAGATGAGGCGTCCATCCTCCAGCCGCGCGGGCACCGGGCGCGCCATCGAGCGAACCTTGGCCGTCAGCGGGCCGGTAAAATCGTCGCCCAGCCAGTTGATATCGGTGAGCGTGGCGGAAGCCACGGCCAGCGCCGCCTTTGGCCCCACGATCACGGCGCGCTGCGCGGGATCGATGCGGATGACGTAGAGCGGTGCCGCCTGTCCGCCGATTTCCAGCCCCTTGCGCTGCCCGACGGTGTAGTGGATCAACCCGCGATGCTCGCCCAGAACGCGCCCGTCGATATGGACGATGGGGCCACCGTCGTCCGCATCGGGGCGGACGCTGCGCACGATCTTGGCATAATCGCCATCGGGGACGAAGCAGATGTCCTGACTGTCCGGCTTGAGCGCCACCGACAGGCCCAGTTCCTCGGCAATCGCGCGTACCTGCGGCTTGGGCATGCCGCCCAGGGGGAAGCGAAGGTAATCGAGCTGCGCGGCGGTGGTGGCGAAGAGGAAATAGCTCTGGTCGCGCGCCGGATCGACGGCGCGATGCAACTGCGCGCCGTGCGGCCCCATCACGCGGCGAACATAATGGCCGGTGGCGAGGCAATCGGCACCCAGATCGCGGGCCAGCGCGAACAGATCGGTGAACTTCACCCCCATATTGCATTTGACGCAGGGGATGGGCGTGCGCCCGGCCATATATTCGTCGGCAAAATCGGCGATTACCGAATCGCGAAAACGGCTTTCATAATCGAAGACATAATGCGCGATACCGAGTCGGTCGGCGACCGCGCGCGCATCGCGAATGTCCTGCCCCGCGCAGCAACTGCCGGTCCGTCCGGTCGCTGCGCCATGATCGTAAAGCTGTAAGGTGACGCCGATCGTCTCCGCGCCGGTACGCGCCGCGAGCGCCGCAACGACGCTCGAATCCACCCCGCCAGACATGGCGACGACGATGCGGCGCGCCGAAATCGGCGCTTCCAGTTGAAAATCACCCTGCATGATCGCCTGCCCATAGCCCGGAATACGGGACTTTTCCACCCTGCTTAACGCCGTCTTCAGATCGCCTAACAGGTTATGACCGCTGTTTTTACCGCACCTTATCCTTTCCCCTCTACGACAGACTCATGGATTTGAGTTTTTCCAGGATAGCTGCCCCGAAAGGCTCCGCTGCGTTGCCAGCGGATGCCGTTCGCCCGGTGGAGCTTTCCGTCCTGCTGGCGGCATCGGCCGCGCAGCAGGCGGCCAGCCCGACGGGACAGTGCATGATATCCTTCCTGCGGGGGCAGGATCGGGAAGACGACAGAGTTCATGTGCTGGCCCGGATTTTCGGGGCACGCACACTGGGCGTGATCGACGCCAATTGCCTGGCGGGCAGTTTCAACCCGCGGGTCGCGAAGGAGTTAACGGTGGGGCAAGAGTGATGAATTTGGCGTTTACCGTGGCGCTTTAGTCGTTGTTCAATGCTGTGGTCCACAATGGCCACATGATCCGAACAGCGAAAGCCAAAGGGTTTGGAATGCCGGTGCCGTTATTGAGGTGAGAATGATCGAGAACCAAAAAATCCGCCCCGCCCAAGTGGTTGGGCCGCTAGGGGAGCCGCTGACCCTCGACAGCCTGCCGCCCGCAGGAACGACCCGCTGGGTCGTCCGCCGCAAGGCAGAGGTTGTGGCTGCCGTCAACGGGGGTCTGCTGACCGTCGATGAAGCGTGCGCCCGCTATTCGCTGACGCTGGAAGAATTCGCCGGATGGCAGCGCGCCGTCGATCGTTCGGGGATGCCGGGGCTGCGCGTCACGCGCATCCAGCATTATAAATCGCTGTACGAGCGCCAGCAGAAATACTGATCTCCCCCAGGAGCCAACGTCCGTGAGAGGATGCTGAGGAAGCCGCCTGCGCCCCCATTGCAGGCGGCTTTTTTCGTGCGCAAGCCAGCGAAAGACCCGCCGGGAATAGATCGCCAACCGAAATATCTTTTCTGCAAAGCGTGGAACGCGCCGCGGTTTTCGCCGTTTAGCTCCTCGTATTATCCGGGCAGAGGGGCTCGGCGGAGGAGAATATCATGAATCTTATCATCTGGCTCATCATCGGCGGCGTCATCGGCTGGCTCGCGAGCATCGTCATGCGCACGGATGCGCAGCAGGGCATCTTCCTGAACATTATCGTCGGTATCGTCGGTGCGTTCCTGGCCGGTCTGTTCCTGTCGGGCGGCACCATCAACAACAGCGATTTTAGCCTGTCGTCGCTGCTGGCATCGTTCGTCGGCGCGGTCGTTCTGCTGGCAATCGTGAATCTGGTGCGTCGCGGTCGCGTCCGCTAAATTTCCGACAGGTCTGATTTATGAAAGGCTCGCCCCCTGTGGGGCGGGCCTTTTTCGGTATCTGCGCTTTGCAAAGAATCAATTTGTGCGAAAGCGAAACGACAGGATGATTACCCATCGTTTCGGATCGAACTGTGTTTGCGTTACCACAGCACCCAGGTGGCATGTGGCGGAGCGGCCAGAGGGCTTGCAAACGCCGCAAAACCAGCGCATTCAGCGCTGGGTTCGCTGCATAATCTATCGTAAACGACGGGGCACTTTTCTCGCTTGAGAACGGTGCTATATTCAGATAATACAGCTGCGGGCAGTCGGGGCCAGATCTGGGGATTTGGCCACCGCGCATAAAAGTGGACGGGCATGAATTACGAGACACAGTTCGCGAGCGATGTGAACATGGAACCGATGGGCATCGACGAAGATCGCGCGCGCAAGCGGCGGCGGATCATTATCGCCATCGTGATTGCTGCGGTCGTATTGATCGCCGCTGCCCTGGCTTTTGGAAAAAAGAGCGACGGTGCCGCCGATTCGGCGGGCGGTGCCGCTGTCAGCGCGCCGGTCGTGACCGTGCTCAGCCCAGGCCAAAGCTCGGTGCAGCGTACTGTGACGGCTACCGGTTCGCTCAACGCCCGTATCGACATGCCTGTGGGTGTCGTTGGCGAAGGCGGGCAGGTGGTGCGTGTGCTGGTGCAACCGGGCGACTGGGTGCGCGCGGGTCAGACGCTCGCCGTCATCGAACGCTCGGTGCAATCCGAACAGGCCAAGTCTCTCGCGGCACAGATTGCTGTAGCGCAGGCCGATGCCAAGCTTGCCAAGGCGCAACTGGACCGTGCGCGGCAACTGGTGGGCCGCGGATTTATCTCGCAAGCCGATATCGACCAGCGGGAGGCGACGCTTGCTGCCTCTAACGCGAGGGTGGGTGTCGCACAGGCGCAGCTTGCCGAACAGCGCGCGCGCAACGGACGTCTCGATATACGGGCGCCGGCATCGGGCCTCGTGCTGACGCGCGCCGTCGAGCCGGGCCAGGTGGTCGGCACCGGCAGCGGTGTCCTGTTCCGTGTCGCCAAGAATGGGGAAATGGAATTGCGCGCGATGCTGAGCGAAGCCGATCTGGCGCGTGTCCGGTCTGGCGTTCCTGCCAGCGTTACGCCCGTCGGCGGAACGCAAAGCGTGGCAGGCCATGTGTGGCAGGTTTCCCCCGTGATCGATCCGGTGAGCCGTCAGGGCATTGCCCGTGTCGCCGTGCCGTATACCCCTGCGATCCGTCCGGGCGGTTTCGCGGCCGTCAGCATCGTCACCAGCACCGGCGACGCGCCGCTCCTGCCGGAATCGGCGGTGCAAAGCGATCCTGCTGGCAATTACGTCTACATCGTCAATGCCAAGAATCAGGTCGAGCGTCGCGCCGTTACGGTCGGTCAGGTATCGAGCGCCGGAGTTGCCGTCACCAGTGGGTTGAACGGAAAGGAACGCATCGTCGCTTCGGCAGGCGCGTTCCTCAATCCGGGTCAAAAGGTGAAGCCGGAACTGCAGAAGACCGATTCACAGAAGACAGCCGGTTAAGCCGCGCACCGCGCGAACAGAGGCAAAGAAATGAGCTTTCGCAACATATCGGCTTGGGCCATCCGCAATCCGGTCACGCCCATCGTGCTGTTCGTGGCGCTGCTGCTGGCGGGTGTCGTCAGCTTCATGCGGATGGACGTCAACAATAATCCGGACATCAGCTTTCCCGCCGTCAACGTCACCGTAACGCAACCGGGCGCTGCGCCGTCGGAGCTGGAAACGCAAGTGACCCAGCGGATCGAGGCGGCTGTTCGCGCCATCAGTGGGGTCGACGAAATCACGTCGGTCGCCAGCGAAGGCAGTTCCAGCACATTTGTGCAGTTCGCCATCGGAACGCCGGTCGATCGCGCCGTGGCGGACGTGAAGAATGCCGTCGATCAGGTCCGCAGCGATTTGCCCGATGGCATTTTGGAACCGCAGGTCACCCGCGTCGATATCGACGGCGGCCCAATCGCCTATTTCAGCGCCGAAGCGACCGACATGACGCTCGAAGAGCTGAGCTGGTATGTCGATAACACCGTTGCCAAGCGGTTGCTGGGCATTCAGGGCATGGCTGCGGTCAAGCGCAGTGGCGGCGTCAGTCGCGAAATCCGGGTGATTCTGGACCCTGCCCGGATGCAGGCGCATGGGATAACCGCGTCGCAAGTGAACCAGCAATTGCGGCAAGTGAATTTGAACGCCGCAGGAGGCCGCGCCGAAATCGCCGGAGCGGAACAGTCCGTGCGCGTGCTCGGCAATGCGCAGGACGCTTACGCCCTCGGGCAGACGCAGATCGCGATCAATGGCGGACAAACCGTCAAGCTGGCGGACATTGCCAACGTTCGCGACATGTTTGCCGAACAGCGCTCGCTGGGGCTGATGAACGGGCGTCAGGTTACCAGCTTCAGCCTGGAAAAAGCGAAGGGCTCGTCCGACGTCGTGGTGTACGACGAAGCGATGAAGGAGCTGGATAAGCTCTCGAAAGAAAATCCGAAAATCACGTTCAAACAGCTATTTACGAGCGTCGATTACACCAAGGGCCAATATGAATCGGCTATGGCCGCTATGGTCGAGGGCGCGTTGCTGGCCGTCGTCATCGTCTTCCTGTTCCTGCGGGACTGGCGTGCGACGATGATTTCCGCGCTGGCCATTCCGCTGTCTGCGATACCGGCTTTCTGGTTCATGGACATGATGGGGTTCACGCTCAACAGCATCTCTCTTCTCGCGCTCAGCCTGGTGGCCGGTGTGCTGGTCGATGACGCCATCGTGGAAATCGAAAACATCGTACGCCATATGCGCATGGGCAAATCCGCCTATCAGGCATCGATCGACGCCGCCGACGAAATCGGCCTTGCGGTGCTGGCGACGACGATGGCCATCGTTGCCGTGTTCCTTCCCGTCGCGCTGATGCCGGGCATTTCGGGTCAGTTCTTCATTCAGTTCGGTATGACCGTGGTGGTTTCCGTGCTGCTCAGCCTGGCCGTCGCGCGCCTCATCACGCCCATGGTCGCCGCCTATTTCCTCAAGGCGCATGGCGAGGCCACCCATGGCGAAGGCTGGATGATGGATCGCTATATGAGCGTTCTGCGCTGGTCCCTCGATCAGCGCGCGGCCGACCGGGTACGTGGCTGGGACAAGTGGCAGCATAAGCTCGACAATGCCCGCAATGGCTTTTCGCGCGCCTGGATCAGGCTGCGTCGCCGCGTCCGCTCGATGCTCGTCGATCACCGGGTTTGGACAGGCGCCCTGGGTGTGCTGGCGTTCGTTCTGACGATCGTTGCGTTCGCCACGTTGCCGATGGCCTTTCAGCCCACGACCAATAATGACTTCAGTCAGGTCAAGATCGAAATGGTGCCGGGAAGCACGCTGGAACAGACCCGCAGGGTCGCGCAAAAGGTGTCTGAAATGGTAACGGGGGATGGCCGGGTCGTCGATGCGGCCTTTGCCGATATCGAGCCGACCTCTGCCGACATTTTCCTGACCTTGCGTAAAGATCGGCCCATGTCCTCGGTCGACTGGGAGCGGTCGGTGGCACCCAAGTTCCGTGAGGTCGCGGACGCCCGTGTCAATTTCCAGTCGCAATCGGGCGGCGGCTTCGGTCGCGATCAGATCATGATGTTCGGCAGCGACAACCCTGAGTTGCTCGAAAAGACCGCCAATCAACTGGTCAAGGAAATGGCCGGGCTGAAGCAACTGCGCGATCCGCGGGTGCAAGGCGACATGCAGCGGCCTGAAATCATCATCAAACCCCGCATGGACCTGGCCGCCAGCATGGGCGTCACGACGGCTGCCCTCAGCCAGACGATCCGCATCGCCACACTGGGCGATATCGATCAGAATAGTGCCAAATTCTCGCTGAGCGACCGGCAGGTGCCGATCCGGGTGTCGCTGCAGGAAGGATCGCGCAAGGATCTGTCGACGATCGAGAATCTGCCCGTGCCGACGGCGAACGGCGGATCGGTTCCGCTCAAGGTCGTCGCCGATATCGAATTCGGGGCCGGGCCGACGCAAATCCGTCGCTATAACCAGATTCGCCGTATCGTCGTGGGTGCCGATTATGCGCCCGGCGTCGTGACCAGCGATGCCTCGAAATTGATCAATGCCCTGCCCACGATGAAGAACCTGCCGCAGGGCGTTCAGAAGCTGAACGTCGGCGATGCCAAGTGGCAGGCCGAAATGATCCAGAATTTCGTTATTGCCGTGCTGTCCGGTGTCTTGCTGGTCTTCGCGGTGCTGGTGCTGCTCTACAAGCGGATCATGCCGCCGTTCGTGAACATGGGGTCGTTATTGCTGGCGCCATTGGGCGGCCTGATCGCGCTGCACATCGCCGGCCAGCCAGTTTCGATGCCGGTGTTCATCGGATTGCTGATGCTGCTGGGCATCGTGGCGAAGAACTCGATCCTTGTCGTCGATTTCGCGCTGGAGGAAATCTACAAGGGCGTGCCGAAGCATGAGGCGATCATCGATGCGGGGCACAAGCGCGCGCAGCCCATCGTGATGACGACCGTGGCGATGGTTGCCGGCATGGTGCCGACTGCCCTGTCGCTAACCGGGGACGGCGCATGGCGTCAGCCGATGGGCATTACCGTTATCGGCGGGCTGATCCTTTCGACCGTGCTGACTTTGGTGATCGTCCCTGCGACCTTCAGCCTGGCCATCGGTGTCGAAAGCTGGCTCGGCCCCCGCCTGACGCGCGGCCTGCTGACCTATCGCAAAGGCGACGATGTCGAACAGGATGGCGCGCATCCACATGGCGAAGCGGCGCAGCCTGCCGAATGAACCGGATATTTCGGGCTGTTGTTGCCTGAACGAAACGGCGCGCGGATCGTTGAGCGGAACATGAAACTGTTTCGCTTCGATCCCGCGCCGGTTCCCGTCAATGGCGCACGGCGTATGCGGGCCATCGCCACCGGCGTCCTCATCGTCATGGCGCTGACCTTCGCCATCTCGCGCAGCTTTGCTCATGTGCACCCCGCCATCGGCTATGTGCAGGCCTTTGCCGAAGCGGCGATGGTGGGCGGATTGGCCGACTGGTTCGCTGTCACCGCGCTGTTCCGCCATCCGCTCGGCCTGCCGATACCGCACACTGCGATCATCCCGCGTAACAAGGACCGCATCGGCGATACGCTTGCCGCCTTTCTGCGCGATAACTTCCTGACCTCCGCTGTCGTGGCGCGCCGGATGCGGCGCGTCGACGTAGCGTCGGCAGCGGGCCGCTTTCTCAGTCAGCCTGCCGCCGGCGACGGACGATTGCGTCAGGGCGCGTCCCGCCTCGCCGCCAACCTGCTGGAAGCGCTGGATGAGGAACGTCTGGGCGGGATGGTCAAGGGGGCCATCGCCCAGCGCCTGCGCGCGCTCAATATCGGGCCGCTGGTGGGGCAAGCGCTGGAAGCCGCCATGCGGGACGGCCGTCACGCGCCGGTGCTGGACGGCATCGTGCGCTGGGCGGGACGTACGCTCGAAGCGAACGACCATCTCATCCGCGAAATGGTGCATGCGCGGGCGGGCAAGGTTTTGCGCTGGACGGGTTTGGACGAGAATGTCGCCAATGCGATCATCAGCGGTTTGCAGAAGCTGCTCGACGACATGGCCGAAGACCCCGGACATCCCCTACGGGCGAAGGCGGAGGAGGGATTGCAGAAGCTGGCCTTCGATCTGCAGTTCGATCCCGACATGCAAGCGCGCGTGGCCAAGATTCGGGACGAGATCGTCGAGAACCCGGCAATGCAACGGTGGATCGGTGGATTGTGGGAACAGGGCCGCGCAGGTTTGCTCCGCGCGGCACGCGATCCTTCCGGCGCGATGGCCGGGCGTTTCGGGGAAGCGCTGCGTCAACTGGGCGGCACGTTGCAGGACGATGGGCAATTGCGCGCCGTGCTCAATCGCTTTGCACGCCGCACGGCGGTCGGCGCGACAGCGGCCTATGGCGACAATATCGTCAAGCTGGTGAGCGAAACGGTGCGGGGATGGGATGCCATTACCGTTACCAGTCGCCTCGAAAACGCCGTGGGACGCGACCTTCAATATATCCGTATCAACGGCACTCTGGTCGGCGGATTGGTGGGCCTTGCACTCCATGCGGTGGATACATTGCTATAATGATGTACAGCCCATGCTAAAAATTACGCCCTGTATGGAACTGTTGGTGCAATTGGGCATTTTCGTTGCTCAAACTGGCAATATGAAATGACAATGCGTGTTCTGATCGTTGAGGACGAAATATTCGTTGCTCTGGAAATCGAAGAGATAGTGGCCGAAGCCGGGCTATCCGTGGGTGCCATCGCGGCTGACAGGGCCGCAGCGATCGAATCCGCCGCACTTTGCGATATAGCGCTTGTAGATCTCAACTTGCGCGATGGCCCCACCGGCCCCGAAATCGGCAGAATATTGGCCAAAGAGTTCGGCATCCGTGTCATCTACGTCACTGCGAATCCTGCGCAGATCGGCGATGCCGCCGACGCGGCCCTGGGTGTCATTACCAAGCCATTTCGTAGTGAGACGGTAAAAGCGGTATTGGCCTTTGCCAGAGCCGCTAATGACGACGAGCAGTTCGAATATCAGTCGATTGCCGGATTTACGCCGTTTCTGCCCCGACCCGGCTCATTGCGCGGCTCGGAATATGCAGAGTAACAGCCAGACCATCTGGTAACCATTCCCACACGATCTTTCCGCCAAGCTGTCGCTCGACGCTCAAGGATATCAGGCGCGTGCCAAAGCCAGCTTTTTCCGGTGCCCGGACGACTGGCCCGCCATGTTCGCGCCAAAGAAGAACGCAATCGGCGCCGTCCCGTGAAACATGAAGATCGATATGGCCCTCGGCAGTGGACAAGGCGCCATATTTGGCGGCGTTGGTTGCCAGTTCGTGAAACAGAAGCGCAAGAGGCGTGGCCGAACGGTCATCGACCACCTGATCCTCACCGGACAGCGTGACGCGCGATTGCCGATCCGACTGATAGGGCGCCAAAAGCTGCAATATCACGCCAAACAGGCTGGTCTGGCCCATTTCCGATGCCGATGCAGAACTGTGCGGACGGACGAAATCATGCGCGCGGCCCAGCGCTATTACGCGATCGCGCAGCTCGCCTGCGATATCCGCCATTTCCGGATGCTCGCGGGCGGAAAGATTGATCAGCCCCGCGATCACGGAAAAGATGTTCTTGATGCGATGGGACAACTCGTGCGTGATGACTTCGCGCTCTTCCATCTCCATTTTGCGCTCATGAATGTCCGTGCACGTCCCAAACCATCTGGTTATCGTCCCGTTGACATCCCGGATCGGTAAAGCGCGACCGAGCGTCCAGCGATACTGACCGCTATGATGGCGCAGGCGATATTCGATCTCATATGGCGCCCCGGTGGCCAGGGAATGGCTCCATAGCTGCCAGGCTTTTTCCCGATCGTCAGGATGGAACATGCCGTTCCACTCCTCTCCGTCAGTCGATCCCTCCGGCATGCCGGTAAATTCATACCAACGGGCATTGTAATAATCGTGATAGCCGTCGGGCAGGGTGGACCACACCATTTGCGGCATCGCATCGGCCAGCGTGCGAAACCGGCCCTGACTGTCCTCCAGCGCGCGGGCGCGATCGGCCGCTTCTTTCCGAAAAGCACCGTCCTTGCGACGGGCCTCAAGGAATGCCGCGACTTGACGGGCCAGCAGCGCAAGGCCTTGCGCCTGCAATGGAGTGAGACCTTCGCGGGGCGTGTAATCTATGACGCACAATGCTCCCAGAGGCACACCCTCCGCCGACAGCAAGGGGGCGCCGGTGTAGAAGCGGATATATGGGGATTGCGTAACCAGCAGATTGTCCGAAAAACGCGGGTCCAGCGTCGCGTCGGGCACCGTGAACAGCCCCTCTCCACGCATTGCGTGCATGCAGAAAGACAGTTCGCGGGGCGTTTCGCTCGCATCCATGCCGGTGCGCGCAATGAAACGCTGGCGCGTATCTTCGACGATGCTGACGACAGCCGTCGGCGTATGGCACAGCGCGCTGGCGAAAGCGGTTATTTCATCCAGTTCATCGAACCCCTCGGCATCGAGGTCGTACTGGCGTAACAGCGCCAGACGATCGGTCTCGGTCATCTTGCCTGAAGGTATCAGCGCGGGCGTCTCAGCCATCGCTTATGCGTTCGATGTCTGCTCCCACAGCCGATAGTTTCTCTTCCAGACGCTCATAGCCGCGGTCCAGATGATAGACGCGGCTGACAAGGGTTTCGCCCTCTGCAGCGAGACCCGCCAGAATAAGGCTCATCGACGCGCGCAGATCGGTCGCCATCACGGGTGCGCCGGTCAGTTGGCTGACGCCGCGGACAATTGCGGTGCGACCGTTGACGCTGATATCCGCGCCCATGCGTGCCAGCTCCGGCACATGCATATACCGATTTTCGAAGATCGTTTCGGTCAGCACGCTTGCGCCATTGGCCAGCGTGAGCATGGCCATGAACTGCGCTTGCATATCCGTCGGAAAGGCGGGGAAGGGAGCGGTAGAAATCGTCAGAGGCCTCAATTTTCCATCCGACACAACGCGGATACCGTCCTTGAGTTCCTCGATATGTACGCCCGCTTCGCGCATCGCTGCCAGAATAGCGTGCATATCCCCCGGATTCGCGCCGATCAGGTCGAGGCTGCCGCCCGTGATCGCGGCCGCGCACGCATAGCTGCCAGCCTCGATACGGTCGGGCATGACACTGTAGGTCGCGCCATGCAGGCGCTTTTTACCGTGCACGGTCAGCGTACCGCCGCCGATTCCTTCGATCTCCGCACCCATGGCGACGAGCAGGCGGCACAGATCGACGATTTCCGGTTCCCGCGCGGCATTTTCCAGGATGCAAGTGCCGTTCGCCAGCACCGCCGCCATCAGCGCGTTCTCTGTTGCGCCCACCGAGACTACGGGGAAGCTGAACGTGCCGCCGGGAAGTCCACCGTCCGGCGCGCTGGCACGCACATAGCCTGCCGCGATTTCGATGATCGCGCCAAAGGCCTCCAGCGCTTTCAGGTGCAAGTCGATGGGCCGGTTGCCGATGGCGCAGCCGCCGGGCAGCGACACGGTCGCTTCGCCCGCACGTGCCAGCAAAGGCCCCAGCACGAGTATCGACGCGCGCATCTTGCGCACGATATCGTAAGGCGCTTCAGTCGACGTGACCCGACCCGCGCGCAGCGTCATCACACGGCCGAAATCTTCGGGCCGTGCGCCTTCGATCATGGTCGAGACGCCAAGCTGGTTAAGCAGATGGCCGAAGCTGTCGACATCGGCGAGGCGCGGCAGATTGCGCAGCGTCACCGGTTCATCGGTAAGCAGCGCGCAAGGCAGCAAAGTCAGCGCTGCATTCTTGGCGCCGGAGATGGGAAGACGGCCGTTAAGACGGGCACCGCCGCGAATGTGAATTTGGTCCATTATCCCGCTTCATAAGCCCTATTGCGGGCCATGCAAGGCATCCACCCCTCGCAAAAAAATTCGAATGCCGCGCGGCGCGCAACTATTTGACGATAAATCATGAATTGCGAAACGCCGATTAATTCATGTTGATGCAGCGCCAGGAAATGCAGCCAAAAGCCAATCCGGGCGTTCTGACGTCGTAACAATTGGTAAAAAGGTGAGCGCGTGACAGGCAGTTGTTTCGCAGAAAGATTGGAAAAGCACATTCCGCTGAACGAAGCGGAGCGGCGCGCCCTTGCGCGCCTTGAGGAATCGCAGCGCAAGGTTAAGCGCGGCGTCATAATCCAGCGCACGAATGAGCCGGTGAACGAGCTGTTCGTGCTGCGCCACGGTCGTGTGATGAGCTATATCATCCTGCCCGACGGCAGCCGCCAGATATTGCGCGTGTATTTTCCCGGCGATTTCATCGGATCGGCCAGCACGATTTACAGCAAGGCACCGGAGTCGCTGGTCGCACTGGCCGATTCCGTTCTGTGTCCCTTCGACAAGGCGGGCCTTCGGGTTTTGCTTGAGGAATATCCGCGCGTCGCTGCATTGATGTTCGTGCTGTCGCAGACGGAGCGAGTGGCACTGACCGACCGCCTTGCGTCGCTGGGGCGCACGTCGGCCAAGGCACGGGTTGCTGCGTTCCTGCTGGATATCGTCCATCGCCTGCGGGTGATGAATGACGACGTTACGGACACGTTCGACCTCAAACTGACGCAGGAAGAAATCGGGGACGCGGTGGGCCTGACCTCGGTTCATGTAAACCGCATGGTCCGGCAAATGGAGGCCGAAGGTCTGATCGCTCGATCGGATGGGCTGTATACCATATTGGACGAGAAGAAACTGACCGAGATCGGCCATTATACCGACCGCTACAGCGACCTCAATCTCGACTGGCTGCCGTCTGCCTGACGCTTAGGCCAGCAGTTCGATGTCCCAATAGAGCCAGTCGTGCCAGCTTTCGTGCAGATAGCCGGGCGGGAAGGCGCGGCCATGTTCCTGCAATTGCCAGGTCGTCGGCCGGATCGGCTGAATATGCAGGCGCATCCCGGCCTCGCGCGGGGTGCGCCCGCCCTTGCGCAAGTTGCACGGCGAGCAGGCCGTCGCGACATTCTCCCACGTCGTCCGCCCGCCTGCGCGGCGCGGAATGACATGGTCGAACGTCAGGTCGTGCAGCGATCCGCAATATTGGCAGGCAAACTTGTCGCGCAGGAACAGGTTGAACCGGGTGAACGCGGGATGTTCGGACGGTCGCACATATTGTTTGAGCGCGATGACCGAAGGAATCTTCATCTGGAAACTGGGGGAATGCACTTCGCGTTCGTATGTCGCGACGATGTCCACCCGGTCCAGAAACACCGCCTTGATTGCGGTCTGCCAAGGCCACAGGCTCAAAGGATAATAGCTGAGCGGGGTGTAGTCCGCATTAAGAACCAGCGCCGGGCAATTTTCCGGATGCCGTATCAGGTCGGGATGGTACATAGAAAAGCCTCTACCCCCTATCTGTCGCGCTGATCGCCGATAAACGTGACATGCGCATGACAGCATTACCACCATCGCCCGTCAAGAGTCTGTATGATGCCGCCGCACTTGCCACAGCATATCGTTACGCGCTTTGCGCCGAGCCCCACCGGGCGGTTGCATGTGGGGCATGGCTGGTCGGCGCTGATGGCGCATGATCTGGCGGGAGGGTCCGGGGGCAGGTTCCACTTGCGGATCGAGGATATCGACGGCGCGCGCAGTCGGCCCGAGCATGTGGCAGGGATCATGGAGGATCTTGCATGGTTGGGCCTTGGCTGGGACGGGCCGGCCGTGTTCCAGTCCCAGCGACTGGCAGCGTATGCGGCAGCGCTGGACCGGCTGAAAGCGATGGGCCTTGCCTATCCCTGTTTCTGCACGCGCGCGGATATCGCCGCGAGTGCGTCGGCGCCGCACGGACCGGAAGGGGCAATCTATCCCGGCACCTGTCGCCATGTCCCCGACGATGTGCGGGCCGACCGGATCGCACGCGAACCCCATGCCTGGCGGATCGACATGGCGCGCGCGGTGGCGATGGCCGGGCCGCTGACATGGGAGGATGACGATCGCGGCCCGATCCTCGCCGATCCGCTGGCGGCGGGCGACGTCGTGCTGGCGCGCAAGGATGCGCCGACCAGCTACCATCTGGCCGCCACGCTGGACGATGCGGCGATGGGCGTCACGCTGGTCCTGCGCGGGCGCGACTTGCTGGCGGCGACGGACATCCACCGGCTGTTGCAGGCGCTGCTCGATCTGCCGACGCCGGTCTATCGCCATCATGGCCTGCTGGTGGGCCCGGACGGCAAGCGTCTGGCCAAGCGCACCGGCGGCATCCAACTGGCGGAATTGCGTGCAAGTGGAGTCGATCCTGCCCGCTTGCGCGACGATTTGCGCGCCGGGGTGTTTCCGGCTGGAATTTCGCTGCAGAATACCTAGATTAGACCCATGAACACATTTCTCGTCATCCTCATCATCGCTGCAGCCTTCATGACGGTTTTCATGCTGGTGCGCGGCGTCGTCGCCTTCCTGAAGACGACGGAGGCGGAATTGAAATCGGATCAGGTCGGTCCCAGCGCGTCGAGCCTGAAACAGAACAAGGCGATGTTCGCGCGTATCGGTTTTCAAGCAGTGGCAGTGCTGCTGGTGGCATTGTTGATGTTGCTGAACGGCAAGCAATAGCGCGTGGTAAAACTCAATCGCATCTACACCCGCACCGGCGATGCGGGGACCACCGGCCTTGTCGATGGATCGCGCGTTGCCAAGCATGATCCGCGCATGGCGGCGATTGGCGATGTCGACGAAGCGAACAGCGCCATTGGCGTGGCCGTCGTAGCATTGGGTGACACGGCGGAAGCCACTGCGCTGCGCGTGATCCAGAACGATCTGTTCGATCTGGGCGCCGATCTGGCGACGCCCGGCGAAGATTTTACACCCAGCCCCATGGCCCTGCGCATCATTGCGACGCAGGTCGCCCGGTTGGAAGCGGAAATCGACGCGATGAACGAGAGTCTGTCGCCGCTCAACAGCTTCATCCTGCCGGGCGGATCGAATGCCGCAGCCGCCGTGCATCTGGCGCGCGCCATCGTGCGCCGTGCGGAACGCAGTGCTACGCTGGCGGCGCAGAGCGTGTCGATTAACCCGCAGGCGCTTGCGTATATCAATCGGCTTTCCGACTATTTATTCGTGCTCGCGCGGCGGGTAAATGATAATGGTGCCGCCGATGTGAAGTGGGTGCCCGGCGCTTCGCGCTGATAAATATCGTCAAAGGCGGGACATAATTTCGATTTCGTGCGCTTCATAACCGGAAGAGCGGTCAACCGCGTCGGGAGAGTTGGCAGTGACCATCGAATTTCAGAAACAGCATCGGTCCGATCCGGCCAGCCATTTTGCCTCGGTCCGTGCGCTGAGCGAAGCGCTGGTCCACCCTCTTTCCGATGCCGACGCCACCGGGCAGTCGATGGACGATGCCTCTCCGGCAAAATGGCACCTGGCGCATATCACCTGGTTCTTCGAGACGTTCGTGCTGCGCGATCATGTGCCGGGCTATGTCGCGTACGATCCGAAATTCTCCTATCTGTTCAACAGCTATTATGAAGCGGAAGGTGCGCGGCACGCGCGGCCCCATCGCGGATTGCTGACGCGCCCTTCGCTGGCGGAGATATTCAGCTATCGTCGGCACGTCGACGCTGCGCTTGTCCAGGCATTGCCCAAGCTATCGCCTGACATACAGGCGCTGGTCACGCTCGGCCTGCATCATGAGCAGCAGCATCAGGAATTGCTCCTTACCGATATCCTTCATCTGTTTGCCCAGAACCCTATCGAACCTGCCATGTGGGATGCGCCGAGCGCTCTGCCGGCGCCGATGCCCCAGCCGATCCAGTGGATCGAAGGGCGGCAGGGGGTCGTGACGACCGGCCATGCGGACGATAGTTTTGCCTTCGATTGCGAAGGGCCGGCGCACGATACGCTGCTAACCCCGCACGCGCTGGCCCATCGTACCGTCACCAATGGCGAGTGGATGGAATTCATTGCCGATGGCGGATATGCCGATGCGCGCCACTGGCTGTCCGACGGATGGGCATGGGTACAGCGTGAAGGCATCGTGGCGCCGCTCTATTGGCGCAAGGACGCACAGGGCTGGACGCGCTTTGGCCATGACGGTCGCCGCCCGGTCAATCCTGCTGCGCCGGTCGCGCATATCAGCCTGTACGAAGCCGACGCCTATGCCAGTTGGGCAGGCGCGCGTTTGCCGACCGAAGCGGAATGGGAAAGTGCGGCGCAAGGTTTCGATCCCGATGGTGGCAATCAGCTCGACGACGCCCGCTGCCCCCGTCCCCGTGCCTGCGAGCAGGCCGATGGGCTGGCGCAGATGTTCGGCGATGTGTGGGAATGGACCGGCAGTGCCTATCGCCCCTATCCCGGTTTCCGCGCAGCGGAAGGGGCCGTGGGCGAGTATAATGGCAAGTTCATGTCGGGCCAGTTCATCCTGAAGGGCGGCAGTTGCGCCACGCCCCGCGGCCATATGCGCCCATCCTACCGCAATTTCTTTTACCCGCATCAGCGCTGGCAGTTCACCGGTCTGCGTCTCGCAAAGGATATTTAGAACGATGCTGCTGACGCTCGACCGGGACGTCCCGACCACCGCTGTCGACCCCGCCTTTCGCCGGGATATTATCGACGGCCTGCGCCAAAGCCCCAAACGCACCTCCGCACGCTGGTTCTACGACCATCGCGGGTCGGAATTGTTCGAAGCCATCACCGATCTGCCCGAATATTATCCCACCCGCACCGAAACGGCGTTGCTGGCAGCGCATTGCCGGGAAGTGGGCACGCTGACCGGCGCGGGACGGGCAGTCATCGAATTTGGCGCAGGCAGCGCCATCAAGACGCCGCATCTGCTGTCCGCCATAGCGCCAGGCGCTTATGTGCCAGTGGATATCAGCGGCGATTTTCTGCGCGAAAGCAGCATCGTGCTGGCCGGGCAATTCCCCGATCTTCCGGTGCTGCCGGTCGAGGCGGACTTTACCGATGCGGTAACGCTGCCCGATGCGGTGCGGGGCATGCCGAAACTCGGCTTTTTCCCCGGATCGACCATCGGCAACATGACGCCTTATGAAGCGGTCGATCTGCTCCGCGCCATGCGGGCGTCGCTGGGCGACGGCGCGATGCTGCTGATCGGCATGGACCGGGTGAAGGACGAAGCCGTGCTGGTTCGCGCCTATGACGATGCGCAGGGCGTTACGGCGGCCTTCAACCTCAATCTGCTGACCCGAATCAACCGCGAACTGCATGGCACCATTCCCATGGATGCCTTCGCGCACAAGGCGATCTGGAACGACGCAGCGGCCCGGATCGAAATGCATCTGGTCGCGACGCGCAGCACAGCGTTCACGGTCGATGGCGTCGTGTTCGCGCTGGAGGAAGGCGAAAGCATCCACACCGAGAACAGCCACAAATATGGCCCCCGCGATGCGCGGCTGCTGCTGCGTGCCGGCGGCTGGCTGCCGACTCATGAATGGACCGACGCGGGCGATCAGTTTGCGCTGATGCTTGCGACGGTAGCGTAATGCGCGACCCTATTGTGCCGCGCGTTGCGCGTCCCCTCTGATTTTTGCCATAGCCTCGGCCTGCCTGTCCGGGTAGATGGCGGAACGGCATAATATCGAGAGGGAATGACAATGCAGGCTGTGGGTATCATCGGCGCGGGGCAAATGGGCGCAGGCATTGCGCAGGTTTCAGCGCAGGCAGGCTATGACGTGTTTCTGGCCGATGTGGACGTCGCGCGTGCTCAGGCGGGCAAGGATGGTATCGTCAAGCAGCTCAAGCGACTGGTCGAAAAGGAAAAGCTGACGGCCGATGCGGCGGACGCCGCAATCGCGCGGATCATGCCCGTCGGCGACTATTCCAGCATGCGTGCTGCCGGTCTCATCATCGAAGCGGCGACCGAGCGTGAAGAGATCAAGCGCGTCATTTTCGCCAAGGCCGCCGAAGTGCTCGCCCCCGACGCGGTGCTGGCGACGAACACGTCCTCCATTTCGATCACGCGGCTGGCGCAGGCATCCTCCGATCCCAGCCGTTTCGTCGGCATCCATTTCTTCAACCCTGTCCCGCTGATGGGGTTGGTCGAAGTCATTCACGGGCTGGCCACCAGCGAGCAGACGGTCAAGGTTGCAAGCGACTTCGCCACGAAAGTCGGCAAGCAGTCGGTGATCGTGAAGGACAGCCCCTGTTTCGTCGTCAACCGCATCCTCGTGCCGATGCTCAACGAAGCCTTCTTCGCGCTTGGCGAAGGTGTCGGATCGGTGAAGGATATCGACATGGGCCTGAAACTGGGCGCGGGTCATCCCATGGGTCCGCTCACCCTTGCGGACATGATCGGGCTGGACACGCTGCTCGAAGTGCTGCGCGTCCTGCAGAACGACTTTGGCGATCCCAAATATCGTCCCGCACCGATCCTCGTCAAATATGTCGAAGCGGGCTGGTATGGCCGCAAGACGGGCCGGGGCTTCTATGATTATTCGGGTGCGGAACCTGTTCCGACGATTTAACGGATGGCTTATACCGTTCGGGCTGAGCCTGTCGAAGCCTGCTCTTTCTTAAGAAGTGCAGCCCTTCGACAAGCTCAGGGCGAACGGAGGCAAGGGGACTAACCAGTCGGACTAATAGGAAGCGCTGTATTTACCGCCGCGCGACCAGCAGCTTGTCGATCTTGCGCCCGTCCATGTCGACGATCTCGAACCGCCATCCCTGATCGTCGAAATGCTCGCCCACTTCGGGCAGATGCTTGAGCACCCACAGCGCATGGCCCGCGACGGTGGCGTAATCGCGATCCTCCGACAGTTCGATGCCGATCCGGTCGGCCAGCAGGTCCACGGGCATCTGCCCCGAGACCAGCAAGCTGCCATCCTCCCGCTCGACGACATCGGGTTCGTCATACAGATCGCGGTCGGACGCAAACTCTCCGGCAATCGCGGACAGCAGATCGGCGGGGGTGAGGATCCCTTCGAAATGCCCATATTCGTCATGCACCATGACCATCGGCACATCGGCGCGGCGCAGCACTTCCAGCGCGTCCATCGCATCCACCTGATCCGGCACCACTTCGGCGCGGCGCATCAGCGCGCGCAGATCGAGCGTTTCGCCGCGGAACAGCGCGGACATGATGTCGCGCGCCTGGACGATGCCGACGATGTCCTCGACCGATCCTTGCCCCACGGGCAGGCGAGTGCGCGGCGTTTCCAGCAACCGCGCGCGAATCGCATCGCCGTCCGCATTTACATCGATCCAGTCGACCTCCATCCGCTGCGTCATGACTTCGCGTACCGGGCGGTCGGCCAGACGCACGACGCCCGAAATGATCGCACGCTCGCTTTCCTCGATCACGCCCGACTTGCTGGCTTCGGCGACGATGAGGTGCAGTTCCTCCGCCGTCACATGGCTTTCGGATTCGCGCTTCATGCCCAATATCCTGAAGATCAGCGCGCTGCTGCCATCCAGCAGCCAGACGACCGGCGCAGTGACTTTCGACAGCCACAGCATCGGGCGCGCCATGATGACGGCAATGGGTTCGGGCGCGCGCAACGCGAATTGCTTGGGCACCAGTTCGCCGACGATCAGCGACGCATAAGTGGTGATGCCGATCACGAGGGCGAACCCGACCGACTGCGCCGTGTCCGGATCGATGCCCAGCCCCAGCCGCGCAATCCGCGAACCGACCGGGCCGCCCAGACTCGCACCCGAATAGGCACCCGCCAAAATGCCGATCAGGGTAATGCCGATCTGAACCGTCGAAAGAAATTTGCCGGGGTCCGCCGATAGCATCAGGGCAACGGTCGCGCCTTTGCTTCCGCTCTTCTCAAGCCCCTGCAACCGTGCCTTGCGCGCCGACACGATGGCCAGTTCCGACATGGCGAATACGCCATTCAGCGCGATGAGCGCCAGGATGATGACGACGTCTGCCCAGGGAAAGGGCGTCAGCGGTGGGAGCGTGGTTGGGAGATCGGCCATGGTGGTCGATTACCCTAATGCCGCTATTCTGTCGGTTTCACAACAGCTACCTCATCCCCCGTTCAGTTCGCTTGTGGAACAAAGGCCGGTACAGGCTGTTTATCGCCGCACCAAGGCGCGTTGGACACGCTTAGAGAGGGACATTTTACTATGAAAATTGCACAGAAAATTCTTGGCACCGCCGGTCTGGGCGCGATGATGCTCACGGCGGCGTGCACGACCGATCCGAACACGGGCCAGCGCACCATTTCGAAGGCAGCCATCGGTGGCATCGGCGGCGCGTTGGGCGGCTATCTGCTGGGCGATCTGGTCGGCGGACGCCGCGACCGCACGGAAAAGATCGTGGGCGCAGGCATTGGCGGACTCGCGGGCGCGGGTATCGGCGCCTACATGGACGCACAGGAACGCAAGCTGCGCGAACAAACCGCAGGGTCGGGCGTGGACGTGATCCGCGATGGCGACAACCTGTTGCTGCGTATGCCCTCTGGCATCACCTTCGCCTATAACGACGCGGCAGTGCAGCCGCAGTTCCAGCCGACGCTGAACGATGTCGCAGCAGTGCTGGCGCAATATCCCAAGACCTATATCGACGTATATGGTCATACGGACAGCGATGGATCGGATGCGTATAACCAGACCCTGTCAGAGCGCCGCGCGACTTCGGTGGCGAATTATCTGAACAGCAAGGGCGTGCAGTCTGCGCGCATCGCGACGCGCGGCTATGGCGAAACCCAGCCCATCGCGTCCAACGCAACCGAGGAAGGCAAAGCCGCCAACCGCCGCGTCGAAATCAAGATCGTCCCGGTAACCGAAGGCGATATGCGCTAATCGTAAAAAGTCTGGAGCAGGTCGGTATCCGATAGCATCGGTCGACCTGCTCCAATGACATGTTCTGAAGCCCTTTTACGCTCTTCCGCTCTTCGTCATTATGCGAACTGCTGGAAATGACACAAGAAAATGGGCGTTTTATATGGGCTGTATCCGCATCTGCGATAGGGCGATGCATGGCTGAATGCCCCCATTAGCTGCCCAAAAACCACGCGACACATGAACGCAACATAAGCGTCATCCCCTTTTCACGGTGCAGCCATCTGCACGTCATGGATTGCTGCAATAGGTCTCCCCGCGCAATCGCGGCGTCTCGCCGCCCCGTCTTCGCAAGACGGACAAACATGGGGAAAAACCAATGTCTCATCTGACCGACGCGGCGCGTGCGCCGTTCCGTGACACCCATCTTGCGATCGAAGCGGGCGACAATAGCCTGGAAGCGATCGTTGCTGCCAATCCGTCGCGCCGTTCGATTTTGAAGAACAGCCTCTTCGGCCTCACCATGCTGCCGGCGCTGGGTGCGCTCGCAGCGTGCGACGACGACGATGACGTCACTCCTACGCCAACCCCCACGCCGCCGCCCCCGCCGCCGCCGCCCGCACCCAGCTATGCGATTGGCTTTGGCTCGGTCGCCCTCAACCGCAACGACATGGTCAGCGTGCCTACCGGCTACACCGTGGACGTTATGCTGAAAGCTGGCGATCTGGTTGAAGCGGGCACGGCCTATGCGCCGGGCAGCTTCCCGTCCAGCGCGACCCAGACCAACGCCTGGGCTGGCGGCAACCATGACGGCATGGAATATTTCCCGCTGTCGGGCGTCGATCCGAACACCGGCGGTCTGCTGGCGATCAACTTCGAATATCCCGACCTCAACATCCTGTTCCCCGGTGCCTTCACGGTCGGCAGTGGCACAGCGGATGAGAAGGCCATCGTCCTGTCCGCAGTCGGTGTCGCCGTGGTCGAAGTCGCGAAGGGTACGGACGGCAAGTTCGCGGTCAAGGCCGGTTCGCGCTACAACAAACGGTACAGCGGCAACACCAACTTCCGCGTTTCGGGCCCCGCCGCCGGTGTCCTGCCCGGCACGATCAAGGGCACGTTGAACAACTGCGCGTCGGGCCGCACGCCCTGGGATACCTACCTCACCTGCGAGGAAACGACGAACAACTACATCGACCCCGCACAGCCCGCGACGAGCTATGGCTGGGTATGCGAGATCGATCCGCTGCTGGAACTGGCACCGGCCACCAAGCGCACCGCGATGGGCCGGTTCAGTCACGAAAACGTGGCGTTCCTGACCGATAACGCCAACCGCGTCGCTTTCTACATGGGCGACGACTCTACGCCTGGCTGCATCTACAAGTTCGTCCCCGACCGGGCCTATAACCCGCAGAACCGCGCCGCGAATACCGATCTGCTGGACAATGGCACTCTGTACGTCGCGCGTTTCAACGCAAACGGCACAGGCGAGTGGCGCGCTCTGGTACAGGGCCAGAACGGCCTCGTCCCCGGTGCCTCCGATCCGCTCAACGTTCCCAACAGTGCCACGGCGCCGACCCCGGCGACTGTCAACTTCAACAATCAGGCCGATGTGCTCGTCAACACCGCCTCGGCCGCCCGCGTCGCTGGCGGTACGCAGATGGACCGTCCGGAGTGGATCACGGTAGCCCCGAACAAGCAGGCGATCTACGTCACGCTGACCAACAATAGCGGCCGTCGCAACGTCGACGCGCCGAACCCGCGGACGGCCAACCTGTGCGGCCATATCCTGAAGTTCCGGGAGACCGACGATTCGCCGCTCGCCACGGGCTTCACCTGGGAAGTGTTCCTGCTCGCCGGTAACCCCGCGCTTGCCGAGGATAATCTGAAGGGCAACATCAACGGCGATATCTTCTCCAGCCCCGACGGCCTGCGTATCGACCCGCAGGGCCGCCTGTGGGTGCAGACCGATCACAATCTGACTGGCTCTGTAGGGACTATCGGCGGTGTGGCGCAGACGCAGGAAAGCGCGTTCGGCAACAACAGCATGTATCATGTCGACCAGACGTCAAAGCTGTCCAAGCGGTTCCTGGTGGGCCCGGTCGGCTGCGAGATCACCGGCATTGCCTATACGCCGGACCTCAAGAACTTCTTCATCAACATCCAGCACCCCACGGGTAACTGGCCGGTGGCGGGGCAGCTGCCGCGCTCTTCCACCATCGTGGTGAGCCGCACGGACGCGCAGCCGGTCGGCAACTGATCGGGCGTTTCATACGACGAACGGAAAGGCCGGGAGCGATCCCGGCCTTTTCTGTCTTTGGGATGGCCTGTGCGGGCGCACAACCGCCGCACATCCGGCGAAAGCGGTCATTAATCCAGCTTGCGGATTGTCTCTTCCAGCGTGGCGACGGTCATTCCGAATTTCCGGATGGTCATCGCATTGTGGACCGACAGGCCGTCGGGCCGCAGCGTCAGTTTCTGTTCGGCCTGCAATCCGCCCTTCATGGCGAAGCGCAGGTTCAGGACATTGTCGGTCATCACGCCCTTTACCGGCCCGGACGCATCGCTGAGCGTTCCTTCATAGCGGCCCGGCGCAACCATGCGAATACGCCAGGATCGGTTCTTGACCGGCTTGCCTTCCTCGGCGACGACTTGCGATACGGCAAGGGCGCCATCGGCTTCGACGCGGCCCGTGCTGTCGACATGAATGGCCTTGGCGCGGGACATCATGACCTTCAATCGTGCATCGCCCACCGTTCGTCCGGCGAAAAACGCTGCCGGATCGAATTTTCGCGCGGGTGGGGCTGCGCCGATGCTCGTCGATACGCATAGCAGGCCAAGCGAGAGCAGCGCGCCCGCGCGCGTTCGCACCACATTATAACGACAGGGATTCGCCAACATCGCGTGAGACTACGCGCATGGCGTCGCCCTCACAATGCAACAGCCTGGATATTATTCTGCCCCAGATTCGCTGGAGCAATCGCAGCGCTACTTAAGTGCGACCGGAGCTTTTCAGGCTCGCGGGTTCCGTCCCAGCGAAGCGTTGCGACGCGTTTACTCTTCGCCCATCCGCAATGCGGCGATGAAGGCTTCCTGCGGGATCTGCACGCTGCCATATTCGCGCATCCGCTTCTTGCCTTCCTTCTGCTTGTCGAGCAGCTTTTTCTTGCGGCTGATGTCACCACCATAGCATTTGGCGGTCACGTCCTTGCGCATCGCCGCAATCGTCTCGCGCGCGATCACCTTGCCGCCGATGGCTGCCTGAATCGGGATCTTGAACAGGTGGCGGGGGATCAGGTCTTTCAGCCGTTCGCACATGCCGCGTCCGCGCGTTTCTGCCGTGCCGCGATGCACGATCATGCTCAGCGCATCGACTGGCTCGGCATTGACCATGATGCTCATCTTGACCAGATCGCCTTCGCGATAGCCGATCTGGTGATAGTCGAAGCTGGCATAGCCGCGGCTGATGCTCTTCAGACGGTCGTAGAAATCGAACACCACTTCGTTGAGCGGCAGTTCGTATGTCACCTGCGCACGCCCGCCGACATAGGTCAGGTTCTTCTGGATACCGCGCCGGTCCTGACACAGCTTCAGGATGGAGCCGAGATATTCGTCGGGGCAGTAGATGATCGCCTCGATCCACGGTTCCTCGATGCTGCCGATCTTCGTGGGATCGGGCATGTCGGCGGGATTATGCAGTTCGATCTCGCCATTATTGTGCGTCAACTGGATCTTGTAGACCACCGACGGCGCGGTGGTAATCAGGTCCAGGTCATATTCGCGCGTCAGCCGCTCCTGAATGATTTCCAGATGCAGCAGGCCCAAAAACCCGCAGCGGAAGCCAAAGCCCAGCGCCGCGCTGCTTTCCATCTCGAAACTGAAAGAGGCGTCGTTCAACCGCAGCTTGGAAATGCTGTCGCGCAGTTTGTCGAAGTCCGCGGCGTCGACGGGAAAGAGCCCGCAGAACACCACCGGCTGCACTTCCTTGAACCCCGGCAGCGGCTTGGCAGCGGGATTCTTGACCGTGGTGATGGTGTCGCCGACGCGCGTCTGGCTGATGTCCTTGATCTGCGCCGTGATAAATCCGATTTCGCCGGCTGCGATTTCCGGCAGCGTCTCGATCTTGGGACGCATACAGCCGACGCGGTCGATCAGATGTTCGGTCCCGCCGATCATGAACTTGATGTTCTGGCCCTTCTTGATCACGCCATTGACGACGCGGACCAGAATGACGACGCCCAGATAGGGGTCGTACCAGCTATCGACCAGCATCGCTTCCAGCGGCGCGTCGCGGTCGCCCTTGGGCGCGGGGATTTTCTTGACGATGGCTTCCAGAATATCGTCAATGCCGATCCCCGATTTGGCCGACGCCAGCACCGCTTCGGACGCATCCAGACCGATGACGTCCTCGATTTCCTTGCGCACCTTTTCCGGCTCGGCGGCGGGCAAATCGATCTTGTTGATGACGGGCACGATCTCATGGTCATGCTCGATCGACTGATACACGTTCGCCAGCGTCTGCGCTTCGACGCCTTGCGCGGCATCGACCACCAGCAAAGCGCCTTCGCACGCGGCAAGGCTGCGCGACACTTCATAGGCGAAATCGACATGCCCCGGCGTGTCCATCAGGTTAAGCTCATAGAGCAACCCGTCGGACGCGGTGTAGTCAAGGCGCACCGTCTGCGCCTTGATCGTGATGCCGCGTTCTTTCTCAATGTCCATGTTATCAAGGACTTGCGCCGACATTTCGCGGTCGGTCAGGCCACCGCAGCGTTGGATCAGCCGGTCGGCGAGCGTGGACTTGCCATGGTCGATATGGGCGATGATAGAGAAGTTACGGATGCGGCTGAGTTCGGTCATGCAGCGCCGATAGCAGCAAGCAATCGCCCTGTCAGCAGGCGCCCGCAATTGCAGCGATTGCAGCATCGAACCGCTGATCCCCATCGCCGCCGATCTGTACCCACCGCACGCCTCGTCGCTCCAGCTCCGCGCGGCACAGATCGAAGAAGCGAATCTGATCGGCGCGGTCAGGAAACATGCGCACCTCGTCCCCCACCCACGGCAGGTCGACGTTCATCAACAAATACAGATCGCCGGTATCGCGAAAGGCATCGAGCGTCGGGTTCCGCTCACCGAACAGCATCATGCTCCACGCAGCCGTCATCAGCGGATCGGTATCCTGGAACAGCATGTCCCTGGCTTTGTGCGCCATCTCGGCGCATTGCGCGATATGGCCTTCCATGATCGCCACCAGATCGCCGGGCGTCAGGTCGGTGCCATGTGTCTCACAATAGGTGCGGCCATATTCCGGCACCCAGACGGTGCCGAAGTGCGCGGCAAGCCGCGCTGCCAAAGTCGACTTGCCCGTACTCTCCGGCCCATGCAGCACAATGTTACGCACGGCGCGCGCGCATCCATTGCCTCAGCCCGACGATCGACAGGATCAGGAACACGCCATACAACCCCGCCGTCAGATGCAGCCCCCGGCTCCAGTACAAGCCAACCGCAAGCACATCGACGACGACCCAGCCGATCCAGTTCTCGATGAAGCGCTTTGCCAGCAGAAACTGCGACAGCACGCTTAGCATCGCGACCGTCGCATCCCAGTGCGGCGCCGCTGCATCGGTATAGCGGGCCATCATGCTGCCCCATCCCGCACTGGCTGCTATGGCCATTGAAACAGCAACCACGCGCCCTTGCCTGGAAAGCCAGCGTACGGGGACTTCCTGCCCCTGGCCAGTCCCATGCCAGTGCCACCAGCCATAGATGTTTAGGATCAGGAAGAAGCCTTGCAACAGCACATCGCTATACAATCGCGCTTCGAAGAAGATCAGGGCATACAGCGACACCATCGCGATACCGAACGGGTAATTCCATACGCTCCGTCGTACCAGCAGCACGATATTGGCCAGGCCCAGGGCCACGGCGATCCCTTCGAGTATCGACAACCTGTCAGTCCGATGCGTTGGCGACGTTATACTGGAACAACTCCGCCTGCGTCAGGCAGCGGCGGGTGGACTTGTCGTCCCCCGATCCTTCGATGGCCTTCTGACGGTACATCACATCGGTCAGCAGTTTGCGCGATACACCCATGCGGATCAAAAAATCATTGTCGTCGCTCGCCAGCAGCGCAGAGCTTTGTTCGATGTCGCCGATCATATCGACGGCGCTATCGGCGTCTTCCTGTATCTCTTCCTTGATCGCAGCGCGATCGCCCAGATGCGTGAACATGTGGACCATATACAGGCCGCCCGGCTCGACGATCCGCACCGTGCCGCCCATGAACATGAAGTTGCATGCGGAGAAACACGCCCAGCCCTTCGGGATGCGTGTCACCACATTGGGATAATTCTTCCGGATCAGTCGCCCCGCCTCGTTACCGACCGATGCCACGCCGCCGGGGGAGCGGAGCCAGATCTCGCTGATATCCGGATTGGCCTGCAGCGTTTGGAAGAGGCGCGGCATCAAGCCCTTGTCGATGGCGCCTTCCGCCATCAGCACCTTCATGCCGCTCTGGCTCTTCACCGTCAGTTGCATGGTTTTGTTGGTCGACCAATCGGGCTGCATCGGGCAGGTCGGGTTTTTGGGATCCGCGGTTGGGCCGGCGGCGGCAGTGAGCATCACGCCGCAAACAGCCGCTAAGACACTGCGCACCCGCTATGCCTGCAGGACGTAGCGCGGCTGACCTGGGCCGCGGCACATGCGTTTCTGCACGCGCGTCTCTTCGCCTTCCACGATGACGACGTCGGTTACCATCATACACTTGCTGCCGTCCGCAAGTTTGGTCGACGAATCGACTGTCGATGACCCGGACACGTTGGCGCGGGTGCCGCTTTCCCAGGAGATTGCACTGCCCGCGCCGCCCGAACGCTCGGCTTCTTCCACCGCTTGCGTGGTGGCCGTGGCTGCTTGTTCCTGTTCCTGCGGATCGAGGCGGCAGGCAATGGCTTCGGATAAGGTGTCGCTGAACTGCGACACCGGCACGAAGCTGCTGACGCCGGCACGGCTTGCGGTGCGTCCGGCGATACCGCCCGAGACGCTACCCAGCATGGCCTTTCCCTTTTTGCTCCTATCGCTTTTACATTTGGTATCGCTGCTGTCGCCGCTATCGCGTGCGCCACGGGCAAAATCGTTCAAGATACCAAATTGCGCGAACGCAGGCGATGGAATTACCGCTGCAACCGCAAGCATCATGCCTATAGGACAAATTACAGAACCACTACGCATGAATACTTCCCCAACCTTCAACTACCATCGTATAGATGGTTACGCTGAACGGTTCCAGTTCGCAGTGACTGGTGTCACAGGCCATTAGGAGGCCAAGGCGCGGAGCCCCACTGTCTTCATGCGATTGAGATCGGCCTGCACGAGAAATTCAATGCCCATGCGATCTTCTACGGACCATCGGCATTGTGCCGGCAGGACATAGCCTTCCGCCAGCTCGATCTGGAATGTCGTTCCGGTTGGCACGTTCCACAATCCTTCCACCAGCGCACCGGTCGACGATATGTTACGGATGCGCCCATTGTAACGATGTCCATCATGGGTGACGGCCACGGACCGTAGCATCGCCTTGCGTACGGGTCGGCTGGATTGGAAGCCATCGCGCGGCACGACGGCGTGGACGTCTTTCAGGGCTTCTTTCGTAGCGTCCGCTTCCTTCGGCTTGCCATAAATATAGCCTTGCACATGGCTCACGCCTAATGACCGGATCAGCTCCAGTTCGTCATGCGTTTCAACGCCTTCCGCCGTCGTATCCATCGACAGCGCTTCGGCCAAGCTGACGATGGATTTGATGATCGCGCTATTGCGGCTTCCCGCTATCGCGGCACCACGCACGAAACTCTGGTCGATCTTGATCTTGTCGAATGGCGCTTTCTTCAGATACCCCAACGAGGAATAGCCGGTGCCAAAGTCGTCCAGAGCGAGGCGAACACCGATTTTCTTAAGCCGGGCAAACATGAGGTCGGTGTCCGCATCGTCGTTCAGGAATACGCCTTCAGTGATTTCCAGTTCCAGCCGTGGGGGTGCCAAGCCTGTGCTGGCCAGCGCGCTGACAACAATGCCCGGAAAAGCTGGATTGGTGAACTGAATGGGAGAGACGTTGACAGCCACCCGAATATGTTCCGGCCAACCGACAGCGTCTGCACAAGCGGTCCGCAACACCCATTCGCCAATTTGCGCGATCAGGCCGGTTTCTTCCGCAATGGGAATGAACAGCGCTGGCGAAATGGCACCGCGCGTGGGGTGTTCCCAACGCAGCAGCGCTTCATAACCCGAAATCCGCTCGGTTATTGCGCTGACAACCGGCTGATAGACCAAATGCAGGCCTTCGGAGGCCAGTGCCTTGCGTAAGTCCTCTTCCAACTGTCGCCGATCTTCCGCGTCCGCATGCATCTCGGCTGAGTAAAATCGGAATATGCCGCGACCCTCGCCCTTTGCGGCATACAGCGCCAGGTCGGCGTTGCGGATCAATGCGTCCGATGTCACGCCGTCGGCAGGACACAGCGCTATGCCAATCGAGGCACCGATGACCACCTGATTGCCGTCAATGGAATAAGGTTGCGATAATGAGGCAATGATCGCCGTGGCCAAGGACGCCAATTCCCGATGGTCGATGCAGGCTGGCAGCACCACCTTGAACTCGTCGCCCCCAAGCCGACCGACACGACCCTTTTCATCGATTATCCGCTGAAGGCGCTGGCTGACATTGCGCAGCAATTGGTCGCCTGCAGGATGCCCAAGCGTATCGTTGACGATTTTGAACCTGTCGAGATCCAGCATGAGCAGTGCGCATTCGCCCGGTTTGCCCTGTGCACCCGATACAGCTTGTTCCAATGTCCGCATCATTTGAACCCGGTTCGCCAAACCGGTCAGCGAATCATATTGCGCCAGCCGCGTGACTTCCGCTTGGCTGCGACGGATTTCCGTCAGATCGCTGCCGCTCCCGCGAAACCCTTTGAACTGGCCGAAATCATCCACAATGGGCTGTCCCGATACCGCCCAGAACCGATCCTCTGCTACGCTGGCCACCTGAACGGAGATTTCCGAGAAAGCTGTACGAGCGGAAAAGTGGAAACCGAGGGATCGCTCCCCGTCGTCTTTTTGCGAATATCCCTGCGTAACGAGATCGATCAATCGCTGACCTATCAGCGCCTCGCCCGGCTTTCCCAGACTTTGCGCCAAGGTTTCGGAAATATAAGTGAGCGCACCCGTACGATCCGTTTCCCAGAACCAGCCGCGCCCCGATCGTTCGAAGTCAGACAGCAGCCGTTCGGCCCGCCGCCCCCTGTGCTCGTTCGCATGGCGTGCCTGCAACCGCTGTTGATCGACGAACGCCTGACACACAGTCACAAGTGCCATGGACAGGACGAGCGCCAGCACTGCCATCCCTAACAGCAAACTCCCGCTCGCAATGGCCATGACCGTGCCAGCCCCGGAAACATAGGCCAGGCCAAGGATACGCTGGCCGCCGCAGATGCCCATGGCCAGCAATCCGACCACAAGCGTTAGCAGCGCATAAAGAGACAGGTGCACTGCCGGTACGATCGTCCATAAGCCAATGCTGTACGTAGCCCCGGAAAGCATCATGGCTTGGAGCATGATCCACATTTGCACATGCGGGCGCTTTCGATTGATTGTCGATACGCGGGGGGCAAGACAAATAACCGCATCGAGCACAAGGATCGTGCCAACTATCGCAACAGCAGCGGGCGTTAGAAATGCCGATTTGATGCCGGGGACTGTCGCCACGATCGCTGCCGCCACAAGCAGGCGCGCTGCGATCATAACGGGCCAAAGTCTGGCCAGTGACCGAAGTGCCGCAATGATCCACAGGGGCGGCGCATCATGTCCGCCATCGGCAAGCCCCAGCGACATCATCAGCGATGCAGAACGCGATTCGGGTCGGCGGTGCAGGAACGCGCGGGATAAAGACATAGACGCTAATTGCCTGTGACTAATTGATATCTGGTTACGTAACGAACGCCCTTGCGCTTTGCACGGAGGCCATCCGGCGCTAGGATAGGCAAAACCATGAGAGGAGACCTGTATGCGCCACATCGCGATCGTCGGATCGGGGCCAGCGGGCTACTACACCGCCGAGGCTTGCACCAAGACCTTCGGTGAGAATGCACGGGTCGATATCATCGACCGCATGCCGGTGCCGTTCGGGTTGATCCGAACGGGCGTTGCGCCCGACCATCAATCGATCAAAGCCGTTTCCCAGAGATATGACGCGGTATCGCTGGGCGACAATGTGCGCTTCATCGGCAATGTCTCGATTGGGCAGGACGTGTCGATTGCCGAATTGCTGTCGCTATACGATGCCGTAGTGCTCGCGACAGGCGCGCCGAATGATCGCACTCTGGACGTTCCGGGCGACGATCTGCCTGGCGTCATCGGCAGTGCGGCATTTGTCGGCTGGTATAATGGCCACCCGGACCATGCAACGCTCAGCCCGCCCCTGAATGGCGATCATGCCGTGATACTTGGTAATGGCAATGTGGCGCTGGACGTTGCCCGGATACTTGCCAAAACGCCTGAAGAGTTTGCCGGAAGCGACATTGCGCGGCATGCCCTGGATGTGCTGGCGCAATCGTCCTTAACGCACATTACGATCATCGGACGCCGGGGACCGCATCAAATCGCAATGACGCCCAAGGAGCTTGAGGAGCTGGAGCGTCTGGAACGCGCGGACATGCAGGTTTCGGCGAGCGATTTCCCCCCGGTTGCGGAGGACGCCGCACTGGAACCGGGCTTGCGCAAATCAGTGGGGTTGCTGCGAACGTTCGCCGGTCGGGACACCGTGAATAAGCCGATGCGCGTAACGTTCGATTTCTTTGCGATGCCAGTCGCGGTGGAAGGCGAAGGGAAGGTAGAGCGGCTGATTGTCGAGCAGACGCAGGTCGACGAGGACGGCCATTTAGCGGGTACGGGAGAGCAGTATGCAATCGAGGCCGATATGATCATATCCTGCATCGGATACCGCACCCCACCTATCGAAGGCGTCCCCTACGATGTCGATCATGGCCGTTTCGCCAATCAGGACGGCAGGATCGAGCCGGGTCTGTATTGCGTTGGATGGGCGCGGCGCGGCCCCACCGGGACCATCGGCACGAACAGGCCTGATGGATATGACATCGTCGAGCGTATTGCGTCCGACCTTGCCTCCGGGGTTACCGACCGATCGGGCGATAGCGGTCTGGATGCGTTGCTGAACGAACGGGGTGTCGCGCCGGTATATTTCAGCGACTGGCAGCGGATCGACGCGGCGGAACGCGATCGGGCGCGGGACGGTGCGCCGCGTGAAAAGTTCACGACGGTCGAGGATATGCTGGCCGCAGCGCATGGTGAAGACGCGGCGCGCTGACGCCGCGTCTCACAATCAGTTGGGTGTAGCAGCCCGTGCGTTCTGGCCGTCACCTTCGGGAGCGGCGATGATGTCGCGGGTGGTTGCGCCCTTGTCGACGACATTGGTGTCGGGATCGGCGACCGAGGAGCGGATGCCGGGATCGGCGCTGCCGCGACCGGCGCTGGTGAGAGCCGACGTTTCCGTGCTGCTGCGGGCGGCGGCGCCACCGAACATGGCGTTCATCGCCTGACGGGTCGAATCCGCAGTGGCCACCGGAGCGGCGCCCGGCGCAGGAGGCACGAGCGCGAAGTCGGGCGGAATCACCAGCGGTGCCTGACGCGAAACCGCGAATTCATCGGGGCGTTCGCGGTTGAACAGGCCAGTCGAGCCGCATGCCGACAGCGCCGACATCCCGGCGATCAGGCCACAGGCGAGAACAATTTTACGCATTTTCATCATGACTCCGTATTTGCGCCCTTCTCGCGCAGCAGCAGCGCTCGCGCAAGCAGGATCAGCACGCCGATGGTGATCGCGGCGTCGGCTAGGTTGAATATGAGGAAGGGCCGCCACTCGCCGAAGTGCAGGTCGGCATAGTCGACGACATAGCCAAAGCGGCTGCGGTCGATGATGTTGCCGATGGCACCGCCCAGCACGAGGCCGAGGGCGAGCACATCGTCGCGCGCCTTTTCGCGCCACATCCAGATCGCGACGAACAACGCGATCAGCGCGGTCATGCCCACCAGCGCCCAGCGCGCGGTTTCATTGTCCGCGTGGAAGAAGCCCATCGAGACGCCTCGGTTCTCCAACCAGCGCAGGCGGAAGATGGGGAGCAATTCGATCCCGATATCGGCGCGCGATTTGAGTGCGAGCGGCACGGTGACGATATATTTTATGAGCTGATCGAAGAGGACGATCAGCGCAGCGACGGCAAGGCCGAGCGGACGGTAGTTGGGGACGGGAGCGCTTGTCATGTGTTCAGCACCGTGTCGCAGCGGTCGCATAGCGCGCCGTCTTCTGTGACTTCGGGAAGCAGGCGCCAGCAACGACCGCATTTGTGCCAGTCGGAGGGTTGCACGGCGATGGCGTCCTGTCCTGCATCCATATCAACCTTTGCCACGATGCAGATCTCTGCAAAGTCGATCCCCGCTGCTTCCGGCACGACGCCCATCGAAACGGTTGCTTCCAGACTGGAGCGGACAACCTTTTCGCGGCGCAACGGTTCAATGGCTTCGTTCACCTGATCGCGGGATGAACGGATGACGTCCCATTTGCTGCCGAGGGCTTCGTCCCGCCAGCTTTTCTCGACTTCCGGCCATTCAAGGAAGTGCACGCTGGCATCCGGATCGGGATAGCGGCTCTGCCACACTTCTTCCGCTGTGAAGGGGATGATCGGCGCGGCGTAGCGGGCGAGGGCGTGGAAGAGGGTGTCGAGGACAGTGCGGTAGGCGCGGCGCTTCATGTCCGTGGGCGCGTCGCAGTAGAGGCAGTCCTTGCGGATGTCGAAGAAGAAGGCGGACAAATCGATGTTCGCGAAGTCCATCAGCGCGCGGGTGTAGCGGCTAAATTCCAGCCAGGGTTCATTTGGCCAAACTTCTCTATCATCGCCCAGAGCGACGACCCCGTGAAGTTCGGAATCCAACATGGCGAGGCGGTGGAGCATGTAGCGTTCCAGCTCCGGCATGGCGCTCACCGGCACCCGCTCGGCGTCGGTGAAGTCGGAGAGAGCGCCAAGCAAGTATCTGAAAGTATTACGTAATTTGCGATAGGCGTCGCTTGCCCCGGCGAGGACTTCCTTGCCGATCTTCACGTCATCGAAATAATCGGTCGAGGCCACCCAGACGCGCAGGATGTCCGCGCCGCTCTCGCCCATGATTTTCAGCGGATCGACGACATTGCCGAGCGACTTGGACATCTTCCGTCCCTGTCCGTCCAGCGCGAAGCCGTGGGTCAGCACCGCCTTGTACGGCGCACAGCCGCGCGTGCCGCTCGATTCGAGGAGCGAGGACTGGAACCAGCCGCGATGCTGGTCCGACCCTTCGAGATAGAGGTCTGCGCGCACGCCCTTGCCGTAGCGGGCCTCGACCACGAAGCTGTGGGTGGAACCGCTGTCGAACCACACGTCGAGAATGTCGTTCACGACCTCATAGTCGGCCAGATCGTAATCCGGGCCGAGCAAGGCCTGATGATCCGCGCCGAACCATGCGTCCGCACCTGCGCCCTTGAACGCTTCGATGATGCGGGCGTTGACGGCGGGGTCGTTCAGATAGTCGCCGCTCTGGCGATGGACGTAGAGCGCAATCGGTACGCCCCAGGCGCGCTGGCGGGAGATGACCCAGTCCGGGCGGCCTTCGACCATCGTGCGGATGCGGTTAGTGGAGCGTTCCGGCACCCAGCGGGTCTGGGCGATGGCGTTGAGGGCGATGTCTCTCAATGTCGCGCCATTGGTCCCCCTCCCGCTTGCGGGAGGGGTTAGGGGAGGGGATGTAAGCGCGGCACTGTCGTTCGCGGACAGGCCCTCCCCCGACCCCTCCCGCAAGCGGGAGGGGAGATTCGCGTCGCTCGTCGCCTTATCCATCGGGATGAACCATTGCGGGGTGCAGCGGTAGATGATGCGTGCCTTGCTGCGCCAGCTATGCGGATAGCTGTGCTTGAAGTCGTCCGACGCGGCGAGGAGGGCACCGGCTTCGCGCAGGTCGGAGCAGATCGGGCCGTCCTTGCTGACGAACTTCATGTTGATGACGGAGCCTTGCCCGCCCAGCCACAGCCAGTCGTCGCGATATTTGCCTTCGCCGGTCACCGCGAAGACAGGATCGATGCCATGCGCCTTGCAGACGAGGAAATCCTCTTCGCCATGATCGGGCGCCATGTGGACGAGGCCGGTGCCTGCGTCGGTGGTGACATGATCGGCGGGGAGGAAGGGGCGGGGGCGATCGAAAAAGCTGAGTTTCGCCTTCTCGTCACCCCGGACTTGATCCGGGGTCCCGCTGCCTTCGTGGGCGGCGGAAGAAGAAGCGGGATCCCGGCTTTCGCCGGGATGACGGAGGGCGTTGGCCATTGGGTGGCGGGCAGTGGCTCCGGCGAGTTGCGAGCCTTTGATCTTTATTCCCTCAGTTCCGTAGCCGATCTCGCGTGTTAAAAGGGGCGTCACGGACAACTCGGCGTCCGTTAAGTTTATGACACGACCGCCAAACTTGACCCATTCGCCAGCTCTGGCGGCACTCTGAAGTCGGCTTTGAAAATCAACGCGGAGATTTTCAGCAATTAGTACCCGAAGACCATGGAGCGGATAGACTCTTGCTAGTTCTTCCAGCTTGTCTGGGGAACCGCCTGCAACAATTTCATAGAGTTGGTATTCAATGTCTTCCCCATAAGCGATGGCCTGATTGACAGGGATCGTCCACGGCGTCGTCGTCCAGATGACCGCATAGGCGCCGACCAGTTCCGGCGCGTTCGGCGCATCCACAATCTCGAAACCCACGTCGATCTGGGTCGAAACAACATCCTCATATTCGACCTCGGCTTCCGCCAGCGCGGTCTTCTCCACGGGTGACCACATCACTGGCTTTGCGCCACGATAGAGCTGGCCCGACTCCGCGAATTTCAGGATTTCGCCGACGATGGTGGCTTCGGCTTCGAACTTCATGGTGAGGTACGGATCGTCCCAGTCGCCCATCACGCCCAGACGCTTGAACTGTTCCTTCTGCACGCCCACCCATTTGTCGGCATAGGCGCGGCATTCGGCGCGGAATTCCTGCGGGGGAACTTCGTCCTTGTTCAGCTTCTTCTTGCGATATTCCTCCTCGATCTTCCATTCGATCGGCAGGCCGTGGCAGTCCCAGCCGGGGACGTAAGGCGCGTCCTTGCCCAGCAGAGTCTGGCTGCGGACGATGATGTCCTTCAGCACCTTGTTCATCGCGTGGCCCATATGGATGTCGCCATTGGCGTAGGGCGGGCCGTCGTGGAGGATGAAGCGTTCGCGCCCGGCGCGCTTTTCGCGCAGTTTGCCGTACAGGTCCATTTCCGCCCAGCGCGCGGCGATGGCGGGTTCCTTCTGCGCAAGGCCGGCCTTCATCGGGAAGTCGGTCTGCGGCAAGAAGACAGTGGATTTGTAGTCTGGGGCGGTGGGCTGATCGGTCATGGGTGCGCTTATACTGATGGGAGCAGATTAGCGCGGTGCTTAGGCGACGCGGGGGCTAGCCGCAAGGATTTGCCGCGCGCGGGCGATATCCTTGTCCATCTGCGCCACGAGGGCGTCGAGGCTGTCGAACTTGGCTTCCGCGCGGAGGCGTTCGATCAACTGCACTTCGATGCATTGGTCGTACAGGCTTTCGGAGAAATCGAGGAAGAAGGGTTCGAGCAATTCCTTGGGCGGATCGAAGGTGGGGCGGATGCCGAGATTGGCGGCACCGTCCAGCACGCGGCCATCCGGCAGCACACCGCGCACCGCATAGATGCCATAGGCGGGACGCAGATAGTTGCCCATGTCGAGATTGGCCGTGGGGTAGCCGATGGTGCGGCCGACCTTGTCGCCATGCTGGACGATCCCTTCGATAGCGAAGGGGCGGGTGAGAAGCCGGGTGGCCGTGGCGCAATCGCCCGATTGCAGCGCGGCGCGGATGCGGCTGGACGAGACGGGCTGGCCATCGGGCGTGGAAACCGCGCCGACGGCTTGTGCCGCGATGCCCAGCGGCGCGCCAATCTCGGCCAGGCGAGCGATTGTCCCGGCCTTGTCCTTGGCGAAGGTGAAATCCTCGCCCGTCACGACGCCCGCCGGGCGGAGAAGGTCGTGGAGCATGTTGCGGACGAATTCTTCAGGTGTCAGCGCAGCGAGAGCTTTATCAAAATGGAAGACGAACATCGCGTCTGCGCCAGCCTGCGCGAACAGCCGTTCACGCTGATCGAGGCTGGTGAGCCGGAAAGGCGGCGCATCGGGGTGGAAGAGGCGCATCGGGTGCGGATCGAAAGTGGCGACGATGACCGGGCGGCCCTCGCTGCGCGCCCAGTCGACGGCACGACCGATCACGGCCTGATGACCCAGATGAAACCCGTCAAAATTCCCCAGCGCGACAATAGCCCCGCGAAGTTCCGCCGGCACTGCCTCGCCGCTACCCAGCCGCTGCATGGGGCGGGCTATAGGGGGATGGGGCGCGAAGGGCAATTGGGAGTTGTAGAAGGCTTACCGCAGTTGGAGAGGGGGTGTGCTCTCTTCCGGTGAGAGAGGGAATTAGACGCGCCTCAATGTCACGAAACTGTATCCGGGGCGTCCGTTTTCCGCGGCGTGGTCTTCCCGCGCTACCTCGCGCCAGATCGCGGAGTCGAACGCAGCCATGCGGGTGTCGCCTTCCGCATCGACATGCACCTGCGTCAGTTCGATGCGATCCGCGACGGGCATGAACAGGCGATATATCTCCGCACCGCCGATGACCGAAATGATCGGGGCATTGGCCAGCCGGATGGCAGCGTCGACATCGCGCACGACTTCCGCGCCATCCTCGTACCAGTCGGGATCGCGGGTGAGGACGATGTGGCGGCGCCCTTCCAGCAGGCCAGGCAGGCTGTCGAAGGTCTTGCGGCCCATGATCATCGGGCGACCCTGCGTCAGTGTCTTGAAATGGCGCAGATCGGCAGGGAGGTGCCAGGGGAGCGCGCCGTCGCGGCCGATGATGCCATTGTCGGCGCGGGCGAGAATCAGGACGATTTCGGGATGGGTCGTCGGCATGTCGGTCGCTCCCTTTCCCTACAATTCTATGGGATCAAATGGTCAGGCGGGTCACATGCCCCATCTTGCGGCCCGCTCGTGCTTCGCCCTTGCCATAAAGATGGAGGTGATTGGAAGGGTCGGCAAGAATTTGTGGCCAATCGTCCGCCTGGTCGGCGATCAGGTTGCGCATGTCCACGCGGCTCGCGGCGAGCGCGGTGTCGCCCAGCGGCAGGCCGCAAATGGCACGGACGTGATTTTCGAACTGGCTGGTGAGCGCGCCTTCGATGGTCCAGTGGCCGCTATTGTGGACGCGCGGAGCCATTTCGTTGAACACCGGCCCCTCGGGCGAGGCGAAAAATTCGACGGCGAGGACGCCGACATAATCGAGTTCTTCGAGCAACTGGCGGGTGAGGGCGCGGGCTTCCTCGGTCTGGCTTTCGATCAGCGCGCCTGCCGGGACGGTCGAGGTGGCGAGGATGCCATCGACATGGACGTTAGCGGGGCTGTCCCAGAACCGGATTTCGCCGGTCGCGCCGCGCACGGCCAGCACGGAAAATTCCTGATCGAAGGTTACGAAGCCTTCCAGAATAGCCGATGCGCGCTGGATCGCGTTCCATGCGCCGATGCTGTCGCCGGGGACCAGGATCCGCGCCTGCCCCTTGCCATCATAGCCCATGCGGTTGGTCTTGAGGATGGCGGGGCAGCCGATACGGTCGATGGCGCTGTCGAGATCGTCAAGGCTGTCGACCGCCAGAAAGGGCGCGGTGACGCCGCCCAGATTGTTCACGAAACGCTTCTCGGCGAGGCGGTCCTGCGCGACACGCAGTGCTGCCACGCCGGGGCGAACAAGGCCGTGGGCGCTCAGCACATCGACGGCAGCCGTGTCGATATTCTCGAACTCATAAGTGACGACATCGACGCTGTCGGCAAAACGCGCGAGCGCCTCGGCATCGGTATAGCTGGCCTGCGTCCAGCGCGGCGAGACGTCGGCAGCGGGGCCGCTGGTTTCAGGCGCGTAGATATGGGTGCGATAGCCAAGCTGCGCGGCGGCCATGGCGATCATCCGGCCCAGTTGCCCGCCGCCCAATATGCCGATGATGGACCCCGGCGGGATCGCCGTCATGCTTCGTCCACCGGCGTTTCGGCGACCGATGCCGTCTGCTTTTCGCGCCAGGCGTCGAGGCGGGCGGCCAGCGCGTCGTCGGTGGTGGCGAGCATCGCGGCGGCAAGCAGTGCGGCGTTGGTTGCGCCCGCCTTGCCGATGGCGAGCGTGCCGACGGGGATGCCGGCGGGCATCTGAACGATGGAGAGCAGGCTGTCCATGCCCGACAGCGCCTTGGATTCGACTGGCACGCCCAGTACCGGCAGGCGCGTCATTGCAGCGGCCATGCCTGGGAGATGCGCCGCGCCGCCTGCGCCCGCGATAATGGCTTTCAGCCCACGGCCCGCAGCGGATTTGGCGTAGTCGTAGAGGCGGTCGGGGGTGCGATGGGCCGAGACGACCTTGCACTCATGGGCGATGCCGAGCGCGGTCAGCGTGTCGGCGGCGTGGCGCATCGTGTCCCAATCGGACCGGCTGCCCATGATGATACCGACCTGAACCTGATCCACCATGATCGCTTCCTGTATGCGAGGCACGCGCCCCGGAAGGAGAGGGCCTTAACCGGGTGCTCGCGCATTGTCGACAACCTACATACGCTGTTCTCCTGCGAAAGCAGGAGGCCAGGGTTCGCAGGGAAGCGCATGGTGCTCTGGACCCCGGCGTTCGCCGGGGAACGCGCTTACCGCTCCGACAGATAATAGCGATCCAGCGCGTTCAGATCATTGTCCAGTTCGTAGACGATGGGCTGGCCGGTGGGGATTTCCAGGCTGGTGATCTCGTCGTCCGAAATGCCGGACAGGTGCTTGACCAGCGCGCGGAGCGAATTGCCGTGGGCGGAGATGAGGACGCGCTTGTCGGCCTTCAGCTCCGGCGCGATGCGGCTTTCCCAATAAGGGAGCACGCGAGCGATGGTGTCTTTCAGGCTCTCGGTCGAAGGGATGGCGATCCCGGCGTAGCGGCGGTCCTTCGACAAGTCGAATTCGCTGCCGGCTTCGAGCGGCGGCGGGGGAATGTCGAAGCTGCGGCGCCAGATGTGGACCTGATCCGCGCCATGCTTGGCGGCTGTCTCCGCCTTGTCGAGACCGGTAAGGCCACCATAATGGCGCTCATTGAGGTGCCAGTCCTTTTCCACCGGCAACCACAGGCGACCCATTTCTTCGAGCGCGAGGTTGAGCGTCTTGATCGCGCGGGTTTGCAGCGAGGTAAAGCAGGTGTCGAAATCGAGCCCCTTGGCTTTCATCAGTTGTCCGGCGGCGCGCGCTTCGCCTGCGCCTTTTTCGGTCACATCGACATCCCACCAGCCGGTGAAGCGGTTTTCCAGATTCCATGACGACTGGCCATGACGGATGAGGACGAGCGTGGGCATTGAAATCTCCCAAAGGGTCAGCGGACGCGCTTTCCTTAGCGGCAAAATCCCGCCATGCAATGCACTGCGACAGGAAGGAGACAGTCATGGCGATCACCCGCACCACCATAATCCACGAAGGACCGGGGGGCTTGTTCGAAGCGATGGCGGTAGGCGATGCCGATGTTGTGGGCGCGCAGCCGGGCATTCTGCTGATCCCCAATGTGCTGGGCACCAAGGAAGCCGATTTCGCGATGGCGGAGAAAGTCGCGGCGCTGGGCTATGTCGTGCTGGTCGCCGATGTGTACGGTCAGGGCAAGCGGACGAGTCGTGCCGATCCCGATATGGGCCGCTATATGACGGAATTGAACGCCGACCGCGCCTTGCTGAAGGCACGGTTGCTGCGGTCGCTGGAGGTGTTGCGCGAATTGCCGGATGTCGATGGCGCGCGGGTTGCGGCAATCGGTTATTGCTTCGGCGGGAAATGCGTTCTCGATCTGGCGCGGTGCGGCGCGGATATTCGGGGTGGGGTGAGTTTTCATGGCGTCTATGACGCGCCACCCTTTCCCAATGCCGCGATCACGGCAAAGCTGCTGATCTGCCATGGCTGGGACGACCCGATTGCACCGCCCGAAGCGATGGTTGGGCTGGGGCAGGAGCTGACGCAGGCAGGCTGCGACTGGCAGATTCATGCTTATGGGCGAACAGGTCACGCCTTTACCGATCACGATGCAAAGATGCCCGAGCGGGGCATGGCTTATCAGCCCGATGCGGATCGGCGCAGCTTCAAGGCGATGGCCGATTTTCTGGAGGAAGTGCTGGCGTGAGGGTGGCGTCGCTTGCCAGTGTGCGCGCTCCCCGCCTATATCGCCCGACACGAAAGGGCCCGATGGCATGACAGGCGTTTCTATCAAGGCGGTATGCGGAGCGGCGATGCTGCTGGCGCTGGCGGCGTGCGACGGCCGCGATACGCCCAAGGATAAGGCGGCGGGCCTCGCGGCGCAGAACGCGGCGATCGCGCGGGGCCGCGAAGCGAGCGACACGTTGCCCGGTACGCCGATGGCGGAGCGCGTGGCCGTGATCGGCTTGCTCAACAAACGCAACGGCCAGACACGCGATCTGGTGATGAAACCGGGCATGGCATTGCGTGTGGGCGACGCAGTCGTGCGGGTGCGGGCCTGCGAACAGACCGCGCCGTGGGAAAATACCCCGGAAGTGGGGGCGTTCGTACAACTGGACGTGCGCAGCCCCGGCAATGGGAAATGGTTTCGGCAGTTTTCCGGCTGGCTGTTCAAGAACCGGCCGGAACGCAATGTCGTCCAGCATCCGATTTACGATGTGTGGGTGCGTGAGTGCCGGATGACGTGGCCGCAAACCGGGCCGGATACGCTGAAGGCAGGGGCGAAACCCAAGACTGGTTCCGCCGGTGCGGCGGGCAATGCCGACAATGCGGTTGAAGCGCCTGAGCCTGCCGCAGCGGTGGGGAATGTGGCGAACTGAAGGGGCGCGCCGCCCGTCAGTTTACCTGACGCTTTTCCAGTTTTCGTGCCAGCGTGCGGCGGTGCATGCCCAAGCGACGGGCGGTTTCCGAAATGTTGAAGCCGGCTTCCGCCAGCGTCTGGTGGATGCGTTCCCATTCCAGCGTCTTGATGGACGTCGGGCGCGTATCGAGAGGCGCGTCGACATCGCCGTCCGCCTTTTCGCCAGTGGCCTTGCGGAAGGCCTCTTCTATGTCGTCGGTGTTCGACGGCTTGGCGAGATAGTGGCAGGCGCCCAGCTTGATCGCTTCGACCGCCGTAGCGATGCTGGCGTAGCCGGTGAGAACGACGATCAGCATCGCAGGGTCATGGGCGTGGAGCGCCCGCACGCACAGCAGGCCGGACGCTTGCCCCAGTTTCAGGTCGACCACCGCGTAGCCCGGATCATGGTCCGCGAGCAGCGTCGTGAGTGCGTCAGGATCGGCGGCGGTCAGCACCGTGTAGTCGCGTCGTTCGAACGACCGGCGCAGGGTGCGCGCAAAGGCTTCGTCATCCTCGACAATGACGAGAAGGCGATCATCCGGCATTATGAGCATCCTTCACGTCTGCAAGCGCCAGTGCCGAGAGGGGGAGTGTAACGATCACTTCCGCGCCGCCCTGACCCCGGTTTTTCGCAGTGACGTCGCCGCCCAGCTTGCGCATCACGTTGACGACGAGGAATAGTCCGAGGCCTGCGCCGGGGCGGCTCTTGGTCGAATAATAGGGTTTGCCGATATTGCTGAGAATATCCTGCGGGAAACCGGGGCCGGTATCGCGGACCGAGAGGCGCAGCGTGTCATCCTGCCGTTCCACCGTGAGGGCGATGCAGCCGGTCGAGGCTTCGGAGGCATTGTCGAGCAAGTTGCAGATGACTTGCTTAAGCGTGGTGTCGGACACGATCTCCACATCGTCGCCGAAGCGGTTGTCATAATGCAGATCGGCATAAGGCCGTGTGACGAGCCATTCGGCGACCAGCGTATCGAAATAGGCGTGAAGGCCCGTCGCCACCGACGATTCGCCCCGTGCGGCGCCGGCGGACAGGAGGATGCCGGTGACGATGGCTTTGCACCTTTGCACCTCCGCCTGCATTTCGGCAATTTCCTGCACCATGTCGGGGGTGTTCGCGATTTGCGGCATATGCTGCCAATCGTTGAGGGCTACCGAGAGCGACGAGAGGGGGGTGCCGAGTTCGTGCGCGGCGCCGGTGGCCAATAAGCCGATACGCACAATATGATCCTGCTCGACTGCCTGCTGTCGCATGTCGGCCAGATAGGCGTCGCGCGCGCGCAGGTTGCCGCTGATTCGGGTGACGAACAGCACCAGCAGCACGGCCATCAGCGCAAAGCACACCCACATCCCCTGCACATGCAAGCCGAAGAGATTTTCTGTGTAGAAACGCGGCACTTCAAGCGGGCGATAGACGATCATCAGCAATGCAAAGCAGAGACTGGTCGCGCCGACGATCACCCAGCTCGACCAGCGATCCAGCAGCACCGATCCCAGCACGACCTGTAGCAGAAAGAGGGAGACGAAGGGGTTGGTTGCGCCGCCACTCAGGAAGAGTTGCACCGTAAGCGCCGCCACATCGAGGAGCAGCGCAGCGAACAGTTCCGCATTGGCGATCCCGCGCCTTTTGCGCAGGACGCCCATGCTGACGATGTTGAGCGCGGCGAGGGCGAGCAGCAGCGCGAGCATCGGCACCAGCGGAAGGCGCACGCCCATGCCGAAATGCACGGCGAGGATCGTCGCGAGTTGTCCCGCCACGGCCAGCCAGCGGAGCTGGACAAGCTGCACCATGTTGCGATGCCCCGCCGCATCGGGCGATGCGCGCGAGGCGACGCCGGACAAGCGACTTAGGCGTTTGGCAATAGGGTTGGGCTGGGTGCCGGTCATTCGGCTGGTTTAGACCCCTTGGCGCGGATACGCCATTCCTCCCGCCCGACAATATAGGCGCCGCCCAGCACCATCAAGGCGAGGCCATACCATGTGAGCGCATAGACGAGGTGGTTATCGGGGAAAGCGATGACGGTGAGGCCGCCGACTGGGGCGTCGGGCGCTTTCGTTGCATCGGCGTCGATGAAATAGGGGGCGACGTTCGGTAGGCCTTGGGTCGCGGCGATGGCGGCTGTGTCGCGGGAGTACCAGCGGTCCGCCGCCGGATCGTTGCGGCGCAGGAAGCCGCCGCCGGGTTCGGTGATGCGCAGGAGGCCGGTTACGGCGGTGACGCCTTCGATCCGGCTGTGGCGAGTGCGCTTTTCGGGGGGGACGAAGCCGCGGTTGATGAGGATGGTGTGGCCGTGGTCGGTGCGCAGCGGGGTCAGTACCCAATATCCACCACCCAGTGCCGTGGTGGCCTGCACATAGGTCTCGCGTGTATTGAGGTAGGTGCCGCGCACCGTCACCCGGCGGTAGGCGTCTTTTTCTGCGGTGACGGTTGGCCATGCTGCCGGTCCGGGCGCGGCAGTCGGCTGAGCATGTACCCGCGCATCGACTTGCGCGATCAGGGTATGTTTCCAGGCGCGGCGCTGCACCTGCCATGTACCGAGCGCCACCAGTCCGACGAACAGCGCCAGCGCCAGCACGGCCAGCGCGCCGAGCGCCCAGGCCGGTCGGCGCGGGCGCGTCACGGGATCTGGCGCATGTCGGACGGTGACATCGGCATCATGTTGGTGCTGAGGTGATACATGACCCACAGCGTCCCGCTGAACGCGATACCGATCATTACGACGGTGAAGATCAGCGCCATGATCGTCCAGCCGCCCTCCGACTTGCCGGTCATGTGGAGGAAGTAGATCATGTGGACCACGATCTGCACCGCGGCGAAGATCATGATGGCATAAGCCGTCACTTGCTGCGGCAGGGTGCCGGTCATCACCAGCGCGAAGGGAATCGCGGTCAGGACGACCGACAGCGCGAAGCCGATCAGATAGCCTTTGCGGGTGCCGTGGGCCTCGACGATATCGTCATGGTCGACATGGGTGTCGGTGCTCATCGCAGCATTCCCATCAGATAGACAAAGGTGAAGACGCCGATCCAGATGACGTCGAGGAAATGCCAGAACATCGACAGGCACATAAGTCGACGCGTGTTGGCAGCGATCAGACCGCGTTTCGCCACCTGTACCATCAGCGTCACCAGCCAGATCAGACCGAAGGTGACGTGGATGCCGTGGGTGCCGACCAGCGTGAAGAAGGACGACAGGAACGCGCTGCGCTGCGGCGTGGCGCCTTCGTGGATCATGTGGCTGAATTCGTAGAGTTCGATGCTGAGGAAGGCGAGGCCGAAAAGGCCGGTGATCGCCAGCCACATCTGCGTCTGTCCGACTTTCTTGTCCTCCATCGCCAGCATGGCGAAGCCATAGGTGATGGATGAGAACAGCAGCATTGCGGTGTTGAGTGCGACCAGCGGCAAGTCGAACAGGTCGCGCGGGGCGGGGCCGGCGGCGTAGTTGGAACCGAGCACGCCGTAGCAGGCGAAGAGGATCGCGAAGATGAGGCAATCGCTCATCAGGTAGATCCAGAAGCCCAGCATGGTGCTGGACCCTTCGGGATGGTCATGCTCTTCGCGGAGGTAGAATTCGACCGGTTCGTTCGGATCGACGGCGAGGGTGCGGCTGGACATTAGCGTGCCTCCGCCGTGAGCAGTTGGGTCCGCGCGGCTTCGGTGCGTTCCACGTCTGGGACCGGGATGTGATAGTCGCGCTTGTAAATGAACGTGTGGCCGATCGCGGTGGCGAGGATCGCAATGAAGCTGAGCCCCGCCAGCCACCAGACATACCAGACCATCGCCGCGCCGAAGACGACGCTCAAAGCAGAGATGACAACGCCGGTGCCGGTGTTGCTGGGCATGTGGATCGGGCGATAGCCGTCGAGCGGACGGGCGTAGCCGCGCGCCTTCATGTCCGACCATGCGTCATTGTCATGCACGACCGGCGTAAATGCGAAGTTGTATTCCGGCGGCGGTGAGGAGGTGGACCATTCGAGGGTCCGGCCTTCCCACGGATCGCCGCTGGTGTCGCGCAGCGCCTCGCGATTGCGGAAGCTGACGTAGAACTGTATGAGCATGCAGGCGATGCCACCGGCGATCATGAACGCGCCCAATGCTGCAATCTGGAACCAGATCTGAAGCGAGGGATCGTCGAACACGCGCAGGCGGCGGGTTACGCCCATCAGGCCGAGGATATAGAGCGGCATGAACGCGACCCAGAAGCCGATGACCCACAGCCAGAAGGACCGCTTGCCCCAGACGGGATCTAGCCGGAAGCCCAGCGCCTTGGGCGCCCAGTAGTTGATACCGGCGAACAGGCCGAACAACACGCCGCCGATGATGACGTTGTGGAAATGCGCAATGAGGAACAGCGAGTTGTGCAGCACGAAATCGGCAGGCGGCACTGCGAGCAGCACGCCGGTCATCCCGCCGATCACGAAGGTCAGCATGAAGGCAATCGTCCACATCATCGGCAATTCGAAGCGGATGCGTCCGCGGTACATGGTGAAGAGCCAGTTGAAGATCTTCGCGCCTGTCGGGATGGAAATGACCATCGTCGTGATGCCGAAGAAGCTGTTGACGCTGGCGCCCGATCCCATCGTGAAGAAGTGGTGGAGCCACACGACATAAGCCAGGATGGTGATGACCACCGACGCATAGACCATCGAGGTGTAGCCGAAGAGGCGCTTGCCGGAGAAAGTCGAAGTGACTTCGGAAAACACGCCGAACAGCGGCAGGATGAGGATGTAAACTTCCGGGTGACCCCAGATCCAGATGAGGTTCACATACATCATCGGGTTGCCGCCGAAGTCGTTGGTGAAGAAGTTGGTGCCGACATAGCGATCGAGCGTCAGCAGTGCGAGGACGGCAGTCAGCACGGGGAAGGACGCGACGATCAGGATGTTGGTGCAGAGCGAGGTCCAGGTGAACACCGGCATCTTCATCATGCCCATGCCCGGCGCGCGCATCTTTACGATGGTCGCGATCAGGTTGATGCCCGACAGCGTTGTGCCGACGCCCGCCACCTGCAGCCCCCAGATGTAATAATCCACGCCGACGCCGGGGCTGTAACCGATGCCCGACAGCGGCGGATAAGCGAGCCAGCCGGTCGTCGCAAATTCGCCGACGAACAGCGACATCATGACGATGATGGCACCTGCGGTCGTCATCCAGAAGCTGAAATTATTGAGGAACGGGAAGGATACGTCGCGCGCGCCGATCTGCAGCGGGACGATGTAGTTCATTAGGCCCGTCACCAGCGGCATTGCCACGAAGAAGATCATGATGACGCCGTGCGCTGTAAAAATCTGGTCGTAATGATGGGCGTTCAGATAGCCTTCGGAGCCGTTGAAGGCCATTGCCTGCTGCAAGCGCATCATGATCGCATCGGCAAAGCCGCGCAGCAGCATGACGAGGCCCAGGATCATGTACATGAGCCCGATTTTCTTGTGGTCGACGCTGGTGAACCACTCCTTCCAGAGATAGCCCCAGACCTTGAAATAAGTGAGTGCCGCCAGCAGCGCGCCGCCGCCCAGCGCGACCACGACGAAGGTCGCGACGACGATGGGTTCGTGCAGCGGCAGCGCTTCGATCGTGAAGCGTCCGAAAATCGGGCTGACGGCCACGAAGTCGGCGGGATTCGGGGTTTCCATCGGGGTGACCATTTAGAGGTTCTTTGCAGCGTCGGTGGACGCGGAGGAGAGAAGCGCAGGACGCGAAAGGCCTGCGCCAATCAGGCCCCCGGGATCGGGGAGCGGAACGGGGCGGTCATGTTTCGCCGCCAGCATCGCCTTTGCGTCGCCCGGCGTACAGAGCGCGGCGACGTAACCCGCATTGGTGCCGAGTACCGAGCCACGGCGCGCATATTTGTCATAAGCGAGTGGGCGAACATTGTGGACGGCGGCCATGCCCAGCCCGCCCTTGGCATCGATATGCATCATTTCGTTCATGCACATCTTGCCCGGTTCGACGCACATATTGAGTGCCGCATCATACAGCCCTGCTTCGACACTGGCGAAGCGCTGAACGGGGACATTCTCGCTGGGTTGTTCCAGCTTGAGATAGGCGGCGCGGTCCAGTGCGGATTTACCGGACTTTACGCCCGACACCCACTTGCCGAAATCGGCGTTCGAAAGGCCGTGGAAGCGGAAGCGCATACCGGAGAAGCCCGCGCCGCTGTAATTGGCGGAGAAGCCTGCATAATCGCCCGGCTTGTTGATGACGGCGTGGAGTTTCGTTTCCATGCCCGGCATCGCGTAAATCTGTCCAGCGAGCGCAGGGATGTAGAAGGAGTTCATGACCGATGACGAGGTGATACGGAACATGATCGGGCGATCCACCGGTGCGGCCAGTTCATTGACCGTCGCGATGCCATATTCGGGATAGAAGAACAGCCATTTCCAGTCGAGCGCGACGACCTGCACCTCCAGCGGTTTGCCGAGGACTTGGGTGGGGCGACTCGCATCGAGGCGACCAAGGGGGCGATATGGGTCGAGGATATGCGTCCCCACCCAAGTCAGCGCGCCGAGGCAGATGATGATCAGCAGCGGCGCGGCCCAGATGATGAGTTCGAGCTGCGTCGAGTGATCCCAGTCCGGCTCATACCGCGCTTCCTTGTTCGCGGCGCGATACCGCCATGCGAAAAGAACGGTCAGTGCCATGACGGGCAGGATGATGAGCAGCATCAGTCCAGTCGAAATCAGCACCAGATCGCGTTGCTGCATCGCAACATCGCCGGAGGGGCTGAGGACAACCGCGTCACATGCGCCAAGCAGCGCCAGTAACGGCAGGGCCAGAAAAACACGATGCGGGCGGGAGAAAGGGCCGGCAAATGAGAGCGATGTGCGCATTGCAGCCTCCTAGGCCTCTGCCTTCCCGCATGACATTGGACATTTTGTCCCATCCCTTCGCAGGTGCAAACATGCTAAAGTGGGTGCAACCTCAATAATATCCTCCTTGTTGCCCGCCTAGATCATATGGGGGTGACAGATCAGCGAGCATTGCCTTCGATGACAGCCGGAAGTGCCCCTACGTCCTCTACCCGCAGCCCGAACCTCGGTTCGCGTGAGATCGAGCGCGATGCGCGCGCCATCAACGACGGTACGATAGCCCCGGGCGAAATCGCCATTGGCGTGGTGATCGGGCGCACATCGGAATTTTTCGACTTCTTCGTCTATGCCATCGCTTCGGTGCTGGTGTTTCCGGCGCTGGTGTTTCCCTATGTCGACAGGCTGACGGGGACATTCTATTCCTTTGCGATCTTTGCGCTGGCGTTCATCGCGCGGCCCGTCGGTACGTTGATCTTCATGTGGGTGGACCGCGAATATGGGCGCGGGGTGAAGCTTACCATTGCGCTGTTCCTGCTGGGCGGATCGACAGCGGCGGTGGCGTTCCTGCCAAGCTATGCAGTGTTCGGCGTGGGGTCCGCCTTGTTGCTGGCGCTGTTCCGGCTGGGGCAGGGTGTGGCGCTGGGCGGTGCATGGGATGGGCTGGCTTCGTTGCTGGCGCTGAACGTACCGGAGGGCAAGCGCGGCTGGTACGCCATGATCCCCCAGCTTGGGGCGCCGCTGGGCCTGATCGTCGCGAGCGCGCTGTTCGCGTTTCTGGTCAGTGCGCTGTCGGCGGAAGATTTTCTCGACTGGGGATGGCGCTATCCGTTTTTCGTGGCGTTCGCGATCAACGTCGTGGCGCTGTTTGCGCGGCTGCGCATCGTATCGACGCCCGATTATGCCGAACTGTTCGAAAGCCGCGAGTTGCAGCCTGCGCCAGTCATCGAAACGGTACGCAGCGAAGGGCGCAACATCGTCATCGGGGCGTTCGCGCCGCTGGCCAGCTTTGCCCTGTTCCATATGGTCACTGTGTTCCCGCTGTCCTGGGTGTTCCTGTATACCAAGGAAAGCCCCGCGCGCTTCATGGTGATCGAGATCATCGGTGCGGTGTTCGGCATTCTGGCGGTGATTGCGTCGGGCCTGATCGCGGACCGTGTCGGGCGGCGCTATCTGTTGGGCGTGACGGCTGCTGCGATTGCCGTGTTCAGCGGTTTCGCGCCACAATTGCTGGATGGCGGTTCTGCCGGTGAAGTTGTCTTCATGGTCGGCGGGTTTATCTTGCTTGGTCTGTCGTTCGGTCAGTCTTCGGGCGCGGTGAATTCCAATTTCCCGACGAGCCATCGCTATACCGGCGCGGCGCTGACATCCGATCTGGCGTGGCTGTTCGGTGCAGGCTTTGCGCCTTTGGCGGCGTTGTGGCTGGCGAGCAGCTATGGGTTGCTGGCGGCGGGCGGTTACCTGTTGTCGGGTGCGCTGGCCACGCTGGTGGCGCTGGGTATCAACAAGGAACTGGCGCGCAAGATCAGCTAGGCGGCGCGGCGCGCGAGACGTTGCAATTTCGGGCGTATCTTCAGGAACTGGCGGTAGAGGCGTTCCAGCGCGGCGAGGGTGAAGCGGTTGCGGGCGAGGAGTCCGAGCGGGCGAAGTACGGGAATGGCGCGCCACATGGCTGCGAACGCCGCAGCGCCCGATAGCATCACGCCATCCTCCTGCGCGTGAAAGCGGGCCAGCAGCGCGTCGCGGTCGATAGGGCAATCCGTCGCTTCTGCCGCAACATCTACGAAGTCTATCGACCCGCGCTTGTCCAGCCGCTGCATCAGCGCGATTTCGCGGCGACACAGCGGGCATTGCCCATCGAACCAGACTGTCAGCGTCGCCATGTCGCCAATATGGGGATGCTATCGCGCCGCCACCAGCGGCGCAGGATTATTTCGGCAGCTTCACTTTGGGTGCATCGGCGAAAGGCTTGATCCCGAAATAGTCGTAGATTTCGCTGGGGTAGAAGACGGTGCCGTTCTTCACGACCATGCGGATGCTCTTGATGGCCTTGATGTCCTTTACCGGATCGCCCGCGATCATGAAGAAGTCCGCCAGCTTGCCGCGTTCGATGGAGCCGAGCGACTGATCCTGACCCATGTAGCGCGCCATATCGAGCGTGGCGCGCGACAGGATCTGCGCCGGGGTCATCCCGAATTTCTGATAGAGTTCCAGCTCGCGATGATAAGTGAGCGCGCCGCCGGTGTCGGTGCCGGGTACAATGAACGCCCCGCGATCGTTCAGGATCTTGAGCGTTGCGATGATTTGATCGAAGGCCGCGCGATAGGCTTTGTCATCGCCGGGGGCAGAGGTGTCGATCCAGGCTTGCTTCATACCGCGTTGCGTACCCACGGGCATATTGGAGATGTAATCGGCGGCACCGGGCGGAATCTGGCCGTCGCGGTTCTGGGTCAGGGCTTCGTGGATGCCGACGGTGGGATCGATGGCAATCTTCTTGTCGATCAGCGTGTTGATCGTTTTCTGGACCGGCCCGCTGTTTAGATCGAGTGCGGGGAGCCGCTTGAGCGCTGTCAGACGCAGAAGCTGGCGGGTATCTTCGCCATCCTTCAGCACCCAGCCCAGCATGAACTGGTTGATGTGCGTCATCTCGTCATAGCCCGCGGCCATCATCGCGTCGGCGGTCGAGAAAGCCGGGACATGGCCTGACACGCGCAAGCCGAGGCGATGGGCTTCGGCGACCATTGCCGGCACCCATGCTGGGTTCATGCTGTTGTAGATCTTGATCTGCCAGAAACCGCGCGCGGCGTACCAGCGGACGGCGTCGATGGCTTCGGCCTCGCTCGCAACGACCTTGCCATTGTTGGCGCTGTAGGGGCTTTTGCCTTCGATGAAACCGCTGCGCACGATGCGGGGGCCGCCGATGGTGCCGCTGTCGATCCGCTTGATCAGCGTGTCGAGCACGGCATCGTCATTGCCCATGTCGCGGACCGTAGTGATGCCTGCCGCCAGATTGAGCAGCGCGTCGTCCTGCCCGATGTGACCGTGCATTTCGTACATGCCGGGGACCAAAGTGCCGCCCGCGCCGTCGATGGCGACTTCGCCAGGCGTCGCAGGACTGTCGAGCGGCTCGACAGCGGCGATGCGGTTGCCCGATATGAGCACTGACTTGGCTTCGGTCAGCGTACCGGTCTTGGGATCGAACAGGCGGACGTTGCGGATGCGGACGGGGGCGCCATAATCATGCGCAGTGGTTTTCTGGATGTCGACATAGCGTTCGGTCGACAGCTTTTCTGCGATGTCACGCAGCCGCGCCTCTTCCTTCTCGTAACCGGCACGCAGAATGACGAATTCGGGGGTCATGAACGCGAACAGCGCATTGTCGCCGTCCAGCAGCATATAAGTTGGCGTCAGATCGATGCCCGACAGCGTGTAGGTAGTGACCTGCACGGGGCCGCCCTTGCCATCGACCGTCAGGCCAGCGCCCTTTGTGAGCGTAAGCGTGCCGCCGGGTAGCGCGGGCAGCTTGCCGTCTGCGTCCTTGAGAAGCGCGCGGGCATAGACGCCGAGCGCCCAGGGACTGGCGCTTTGGCCGACATAAAGGCTGGGTTCCTTGACGGTTGCTTTGCCGGGACCGGTCGAATCGACCCATTGCGCGGACTTGCCCTTCAGAGTGAAGCGTTCATCGACCTTGCTGCCGAAGGTCGTCGCGCCTTTGATCGTCCAGTCGGTGGGGAGGCCGTTCGCGTCCGTCGTCAGGGTTTCGGCCATGGTCGGCCCGCGACCGTTGTTCTTGTAATCGAAATCTATCGCGGTAGTGGCGCTGCCGTTTGGCGCCTTTGTCGTATCGGTCTTCACATGGCCGACATTCTTCGCGCCGAAAATGACGCTGAATGTTTCCTTTTGCGCCGATGCCGTTGCGGGCAGAAGGGCGCTGGACAGGAGGAGAAGAGAGGCGAAGCGGCGCGGTGCCGTGCGGAGGGTTTTGATCATCGTCATGATAAAGCATGCCGTTAGGCGCGCGTAAAGGCAGCGTTACAGCATCGGTGGGAGAGGCGCTCAGCTCTGGACGATGCCTGCCGGACGTTGACCCAATATGATGCTGGCCAGCAAGGCGCTGTTGCGGTCGAAATGATGGCCGCCCGGCACCACGTAGTTCTGCGCTACGCCGCGGGGAATTGCGGGGCATGCGCTGTCGCTTTCGGCCACGCCGCGTATGCAGCGGATCGTCATGCCGTGAAGCGCCGCGACGGCAGGCACGGTCGGCAAGGCCTGCGCGGAGGAGACATTGAGCCAGCTAGTCAGATGGAACTGAAAATCGGCAGTCGGGCTGAGGCCGAGGAGCGAAATGCTGGCAATGCGGCTGCGGGTTTGCGGGTTCAGCGCGCCGACGATGTGCGGCAGGGTATCCGCGCCGAAGCTGTAGCCGATCAGCAGCACTTTGGGCCGATGCCAGCGTTGGGTAAAGCTGGCGATGACGCGATCAAGGTCCGCTGCGGCGCCTGATGGGGTGCGCTGGCTCCAGAAATAGGAAAGGCTGTCGACGCCCACGACGGGGATGCCCGCACTGGCAAGATGCTGGGCCACGTCGCGGTCGATCCCGACCCAGCCGCCGTCGCCCGAATAGATGACGGCCATCGTGTCGGCATTGCCGCCCGGTCTGGCTGGCACGGTTGATGGCACGATGGTGAGCGGCATGTCGGGCAGGGCAAGGGGGCCTGCGGCGATGGGTGCAGGCAACATGCGGTCGATTTCGCTGCGCAACTGGGGCAGCCAGTGGGCGGTGACGGCAAAGCCGTGGCCAACCTTGGGCAGCTCGACATAACGGGCGTGGGGGATGGCCGACACGAACCGGCGCGCGGCGGACGGGCTGACGACGGCGTCGGCCTGCCCCTGCAATACCGTCCAGGGCACCTTGATCCGCTTGCTGGGTGCGAACATCCAGCCCTTGGTGGGCCGCGTGATCGGGTGTGCGACGAAGCCGGGCGCGGCGCACCAGTGCTTGTGGCCGGGCAGGTCGGCGCTGAACCCGATGGACAGCACACCGCGATAACCGCCATTGGGCCACTGCGCGAGGCTGGCATAAGCCACGGTCGCGCCAGCCGAATAGCCCACGACAATCGGCTTCATATAGGCGCGAACGGCCATGCGATGCTGAACATCGCGAGCCAGATCGACGAGCGGGTAGTTCGGATCGATGCACTTCGCCTTGTTCTGTTCAAGGGTCTGCATCAGCGAAGGCGTCGATACCCCGGCTACCAGCAGCCCCTGATCGGCAAGGGCATGGGCAAGGACCGTCGCAGGGCGGTCCCATCCGCCATCGCCCGACAGGAACAGAACGACGCCGCGCGGCCCATGTGCCGGGCTATAGACATGCACCGTTCCGAACGGTGCCATGCGATAGCGACTTTCGCGCACGGCGGGGGGAGCGGCAACAGCCGATTGCCATGCTGCTCCGCCTGCGCAGGACAGGCTGAGCAGCATGGCGGCGGCGATACGAATGTGACGGTAGAGGCCCATGGCAGAATGTCCCTGTTAGGCCATCCTTTTAGCGCGGGCGCCTGTACGGTCGTTTGTCCGCAGCATGACATAAATGTCATCTTGCCTTGGTCAGGCCGGAACCTTGGCAGAGATCAGCGCCTGCAAATCGATAAGCGCTCGACCAAAGGATATCCCCTGCGGCCCGGCGACGAAGCAAGGTACCCATTCGGGAGAGAATTTGTCCTTGTACGCCCGCAGCCCCTCGAAGCCGTAAAGCGATTCGCCGTGGCGGTAGAGCAGGGAGCCGAGCTTCGACCAGAGCGGGGCAAGCCGCCGCGCTTCCAGCCCGGAAAGCGGCGCGACGCCCAGATTGAAGCAGCGATAGCCGTTGGCCTGCCCCCATTGCATCAGGCGCACGAACAGAAAATCCATCGTGCCATAGGGCATGTCTTCTTCATGCCGCATCAGATCGACTGACAGTTCGCTCTTGTCTTCGGCTGCCCAGATATTGGCGAACGCGACGATACGCTCCCCCTGCCGCACCACCGCGCAGTCGAAGCGGGACATGTAGGCATTGTCGAAACGACCGACGCTGAATCCCTTTTCGCGATGTCCTTTGGCCTGCAGCCAGTGTGTCGAAATGTCCGACAGGGTGCCCAATATGGCTGGGAGGTCTGCCGCTGCGACAACTTCGAACGTCGCGCCATCGCGTAAAGCGCGGCGTTCGGCATAGCGCAGCGGCTTGGCAGCGGGGCCGTTGAGGGTGAAGGTGGCAAGATCGACGCGCGCTTCCTCTCCATATTTGACGATCTGGAGCCCGAGCTCGACCGCGAGCGGCAATGTCTCGGCGCTGATCTGATAGAGCAGGAGACGTCCCTGCGCGGCATCCGCCCGTTCTCGCAAACGCCACAAAAGGTCGCTCCATTCGGCGCGCGCACCGACAGGATCGCCCATCACGATCCAGCTATGGCCGCGGATCTGATACATGACGAAGCATTGCCCCGTGGACGAGACCAGGAAACGCTTGTCGCCGGTAAAGGCGAGTTGCGCGTTCGTATGCTGGGCAAGAGCAATGGCCTGGGATGTCGGCTGGTTCGATGCATCGACCGGTTCAGGTTCGGGAGCCACGGGGCGGAAAAGCTGCCAGTAAGCGACGGCGGCTGTCATAACGGCAACGGCGAAGCTGGCGCGCAGGAAGCGGGACGCATCGCCCCGCTGGGCAAAGCGCCACCACAGATCCGTCTGATAATCTACATGCTTGTATGCGAAAAAGCCGATCCAGATCGACACGCCCAGAGCGACCGCGACCGTCGCCAACCAGCCGGGCGTCAACGCTTCGCTCGTCAGGTGGGTTCGGCGATAGAAAGCGGGGCGAGTCCATTGCAGCAGCGCTGTGATCGCCAGCATCACGCTCGCCTCCTCGAAATCCAGCCCCTTGAGCAGCGAAAAGCCTGCGCCCGCCAGTAGCAGCGTACGGGTCAACCAGAAGGCGCCATCGAGACGGCGATACAAACCCGCAGAGAGCAGCAGCAGCGCCGCCCCGACAAGACTCGCGGCCATGTGCGAGGCTTCCACGAAGGGAAGCGGCAAGACGCGATAGAGTGTGAGCATGCGCCCGGGCACGGCGGGGAGCGATCCCGACACGAGCAGGACCAATCCGCCAAGGAACACCAGTGCGGCGATCATCGTGGGGGACAGGCCCGACGCGACGATATGCACGCCGCGCACGGTCCGCGCGATCGGCTTATGCCACCGTCGCCCTTCCTGAAATGCAACGAGCGCGATGGCGACGACAAGCGGCGCGATATAGTAGATCAGGCGGTAGGCGAGCAACGCGGCGACCAGTTCCGGTCGGTTGGTCGATGGCAATGCAGCCAGCATGACAGCTTCGAAAATGCCGATGCCGCCGGGCACATGGGTCACGAGCACCGCGACGATTGCCAAGGTGTAGCCCATGAAGAACAGGGGCCATATGCTGGCATCGGCGCCCGGAACCAACACGAACAGCGCCGCGCTCGCCGCCGCCAGATCGACGGCTGCAACCCCGATCTGGGCAATGGCAATAGGCGCGCGCGGTAAGGGCAGCGATAGCTTTTTAAACCGGACATGCCGTCCGGCCCTGCCGAGCCAGACGATGAAGCCCACGATCAGGACGAGTATCGCCACGGCTATGATTTGCACGCCTGCTGGCGACATGCCGAAGAGCGAAATGCTTTTCGGTGCCATTGCCAGCATGAGGGCGGCAAGAGTGATAACCCCACCCCAGAAAGTGCCGCTGGCGATGGTGACAACCCGTGCGACATCGCCGACTCCAAGGCCCGCAGCGCTGTAGACGCGATAGCGCGCCGATCCGCCGGTGAGCAGCGAGAGGCCAAGATTGTGGCTGAGCGTGTAGCTGGTGAAGGAAGCGAAAGCCGCCGTCCGGTAAGGCAGGGGGCGTCCTATCGCAATCAACGCCAGGACATCGTAAAGCGTCAGCGCGAGGTAGCTGACCCCTGCAAGCAGGATCGACAATAGCAGTTGCCGGGGGCTGAGTGCATGCCAGGCCGCACGCACATCACGCAAATGGACTTCATCGAGCAAATGGTCGAGCGCGAGAAAACCAAGCGCTGCAAGAGCAAGCACGCCAGCGACCGCCAGTTGCGTTCGATAACGCTGTATCCAGAGCTTCATCGCACTATCCCCGTTCACGCCCCCACCCGGCGCCAAACCTGGCTCTTGCACAGCCAGCCATGCAAGATACAGCCTGAAATCTTCAGACGATTGGGGTCGAGCTGCTGAATCGTCGAATAATAGGTTTCGCCGCGATCGGGCACATAGACCCGTCCGGTCCACTTCCCATTGCCCGTCAGCTTATATTCCTGCAGCAGTTCGGTGCCGATCAGCGTGCTGACCCCCGCGTCCCTGGCATCGGCCGTCGCTGTCGGGCTGGCCCAACTGACCCATCCGCACAGACGTTCCTGACATGGCCCGGCCTTTACCGCGACGGTGCCATGGGGGTTCATCCATGTGCCGGATGCCAGCGCCATTGCGTCAGCGGGCTGGGCTATGGCGGGTGACAGCCCGAGCAGGGCGGCAGCAAAACTGGTGGCCATCGCGAATGCGCGTTTGGGGTTCATGTGCATGGGAGCCTCTAGGAATGCGTCGTCGTCTCAACACCCGAGCGCCGCATAGCGTCCGTGAGCTGGCGATAGACGGCTGTCGAATTGTAATGGAGGGGGTGGCCGCCGGGCAGTCCAACGACGTGGGCATTGGCCTGATGCAGAAGCGGGCAGAGGCTGGCGCTTTCTTCCCTGCCGTACACGCACAGCAGGGGCACCCAGTCGATCCGTTTGGCCGTGGGCCATGCGGGTTCTTCGTTCATGGCGAAGGTGAAGATTTCACTGGGCGATGCGCGAAACTCGACCGTCGCGCCCGGCACGATCAAAGCGACCATAGCGATGTTGCGGCGAAGGTCGGGTGCCAGTCCGGCGAGGGCGACGTGCAACATGTCTGCGCCGAAGGATTGTCCGATCAGGATCAGTCTACGGGGATGAAACGCAGCGTCTGCCTTGCCAATGGCGGTCGTCAACAAAGCCGTCGCCTCCGCCGGGGTGCGCGTCGTGCGGAAATAACTCAGCGAGTTGACACCGACGACGGGAATGCCGTCCGCTGTCAATCGCTTGGCGATCTGCGGCCCCATTCCCACGCGAAAGCCCATATCGCCAGAAAGGATGATGGCAGCGACATCGCGTCGCGCAGGCGCGGTGGGGCGGATGGTGGTGAACGGATCGCTACTGAGGTAACCGAGATAGAAAAAGCCGATGAGCGCAGCGACGAGCAAGCTGACTATCGCGATGCCGACACGGCGGATGCTTTGGCTTTTCATGGGGCACGTCCTTCCGTTCGACTGATGCGGCTTTACCACCCGGCTTGGTCTGTGCGGTGACGCCAAGATGAAAGTTTTTTCATGTGGCCGTCAGTCCTGCGTGACCGGCCTGCGCGTAGATCATCGACATGAATCGCACGCCGGATATGGGCCGTTGGCTCGCTGCATTGGTGCTCTCTGCCAGCCCGCTGGCATTGGCAGGGCGCGTCGGTCGTTTGCACGCCGTATCCGCCGCTGCGCCCGAACCCGTCGGCCTGACCCTGGCCGACGGGCGGCGGGACAGCGCCATCGTCACCAGCCTGCGCAGCGACGGCCCTGCCGAGCGCGGCGGCCTGGCGGTGGGCGATGAGGTGCAGGCGGTGGATGGCCATCGCGTGCGCGGGGCAGCGTCCGTGCGGCACGATTTGCGCCATGCCCAACACTGCAATGTCGCGATAGATTTGCGTCGCGGCGGTCGTCCGCTTGTGGCAACAGTGGGTCGCTGCGGGCGAACGACCGGGTAAGAGGAACGCGACGCGATGGGGCGGAAAATATTGGTGGTCGAGGACGATCGCACCACGGCTGAATTCATTTTGAAAGGCCTGGCCGAGCATGGCCATGTCGGCGATCATGCAGCGACAGGCCGCGATGGCCTCTTCCTTGCCACCGATGGCGGCTATGACGCGATTGTGCTGGACCGGATGTTGCCCGGCATGGATGGCATGGGTGTGTTGCAGGCGCTGCGCGCGGCGGGGATCGAAACGCCCGTGATCTTCCTGTCCGCGCTGGGATCGACGGACGACAGGGTTGCAGGGCTGACCGCAGGGTCGGACGATTATCTGGTCAAGCCGTTCGCTTTTGCCGAGCTGCTGGCGCGGCTCGAACTGCTTATGCGGCGACGGGGTAGCGGCACGCCGGTCGAAACGGTTCTCACCTCTGGAACGCTGGCCATGGACCTGTTGAAGCGCCACGTGAAACGCGGCGACCGACCGCTCGACCTGCAACCGCGCGAGTTCCGCTTGCTCGAATATCTCATGCGGCATGAGGGGCAGGTAGTGACGCGCACCATGTTGCTGGAAGGCGTGTGGGATTATCACTTCGATCCCGGAACGAATGTCATCGACGTCCATATTAGTCGTCTGCGCCGCAAGGTGGATGGCGAGGGTGATCTTACGCTGATCCATACCGTGCGCGGCGCGGGATACAGGCTGGGCGGGTGAGCGCTGCTGTAATGGCGCTTTGGGATCGTGTGACACGATGGCTGCGCTCCTCTCATGTGCGGTTTCTGGGTCTCATCCTGCTGCTTGAATTGCTGTTCGGGGCGGCGGTGATGCTATCGGTGACTCAGTTGATTCGCGCCGAACTGGACGCAGCGGACAGCGATCTGGCAGGGCAGTTGCATAGCGATCTGGCGGCTGTGGCGCGGGAACAGGGGATCGAAGCGCTCGCGCGAATGATTGCCGCGCGCGTTGCCGACGACAGCGATGAAGTGATTCTGCTGAGTCGCCCCGATGGCAGGCGGATTGCCGGTAATCTCAGCACATGGCCGCCTGTCGTTCCGCCGGCTACCCGCTGGACAACGGTGGACCTGTATCGCACGGGTGACGATCAGCCGGGCCAGTTCGGCATATTGGCCGCGCGCCTGCCCGGTGGCGTGCGGCTGTTGGCGGGGCACCGCGTCGACGAAAGCGCCCAGTTCCGGCAAAGGGTCGAAAGCGCGCTAACGACCGCGCTCTGGATGGCCCTTCCGTTGGCATTGGCTGGTGCGTGGTTCGCGGTGCACATCATAGATCGGCGAATTGAGCGGATCGTGCTGACGGCGGGGCAAGTGCGTGCAGGCGACATTGCCCGCCGGGTGCCACTGGATGGATCGGGCGACAGTTTCGATCAACTGGGCGGCGCGATCAACGGGATGCTGGACCGGATCGGCGGGCTGCTATCCGAATTGCGATTGCTGACGGATAGCATGGCGCATGATCTGCGTTCACCGCTGACCCGGCTGCGCGCGCGGATCGACAGGGCGATGCTCAGCGACGATCCTGAAGCGTTGCGCGGTGCGATCGAGGGGATCGGGCGCGAGGCGGATCAATTGCTGGCGATGCTGACGACGGCGCTGGAAATCAGCAGGGCCGAAGCGGGTATCGGGCGGGATCGCTTTTCGGGTGTGGATCTTGCCGAAGCACTGACCGATCTGGCTGAGCTGTACGAGCCTCTGGTCGAGGATGGCGGGCGGCAGTTGGTGCTGGCGATCACTGCGCGTCCTGTCGTGCAAGCGCATCGCGAATTGCTGGGTCAGGCCGTGTCCAACCTGATCGACAATGCGCTGAAATATGGGGCGGGGCGGTTGACGCTCTCTCTAAGCCAGGACGCCGAAGGGGTCGTGATCGCCCTGAGCGACGAAGGGCCGGGGATTCCGCCAGAGCGGGAACGTGAAGCGACCCGCAGGTTCGGGAGGCTGGATGCGGCGCGCAGCGAAAGCGGCGCAGGCCTTGGCCTGTCGCTGGTAGCCGCTGTCGCGCAATTGCATGGAGGAACGATGCGGCTGGTGCGGGGCAACGGCACCTTTGCCGTGGAAATGTGCCTTCCGGCCTGAGCCGGGGAAGTCAAGATGTTCAAACGATCGCGGCACGCTTCGGAGCACGCCTTGGGGGCCGTGCCGCGATCGCCTGAACCCCATGCGGTTAGTTAGCCGCGGGGGTGGCCGTGGTTGTCGTTACGGTCTTTTTCGTGACCTTGGCTGCCTTCACCGGCTTCGCTTTATGGTGCTTGGCCGCGGTGTGCTGCTTGACGGCCGTGGTCTTGGGGGCGGCAGTCGCAGCCGAAGCGATCATCGGGGTGGCCAGGGCGGCAACGGCAACGAGGCCGGACAGGATCATGCGGTTGTTCATAATAAACTCTCCATCAAAACAGGCGGCCCATCGTGGATCGCACAGCCCTTATGAAGCATCCCGCCAGTCGGCACGCTGACGGCTGAATGAACTTTTTGACATGTTCCGGCGCGCGATCAGTGATCCGATGCGGCGTGCGCTCCTATCCCGGTTTCGGAACGAATGCGCTGAGCATCATATCCCGCCTTGTCGATTGCAGCGCGCGGGCCGGTGTCGAGCCGCGAGATGAGCCAGATCGCGATGAAACCGGCAGGCACGGAGAAGATCGCGGGCGATGAATAAGGGAAAGGCGCGTTTGCCAGCCCCAGCACCTTTTCCCAGATTGCAGGGGACAGCACGGTCAGGACGAACGCCGTCAGCAAGCCGATGGCACCGCCCCATGCCGCGCCGCGCGTGGTGCAGCCTTTCCACAGCAGCGACAGGATCAGCACCGGGAAGTTGCCCGAAGCAGCAAGCGCGAAGGCTAGGCTGACCATGAACGCCACATTCTGCTTTTCGAATGCGATCCCCAGCGCCACGGCAACGATGCCGAGCGCCAGCGTCGTGATGCGCGAAACCTTCAGTTCCTCCGCCGATGTCACCGCGCCTTTGCGAATCACAGTGGCATAAAGATCATGGCTGACCGCCGATGCGCCTGAAAGGGTGAGGCCCGCCACGACCGCAAGGATGGTCGCAAAAGCGACAGCGGAGATGAAGCCAAGGAACAGGTTGCCGCCAATGGCGTGCGCCAGATGCATCGCAGCCATGTTGCCACCGCCGCGCAACGCGCCGTCCGCATCCAGATAGGAAGGATTGGTCGCCACCAGCACGATTGCGCCAAAGCCGATGATGAAGATCAGAATATAGAAATAGCCGATCCATGTCGTTGCCCACAGCACCGACTTGCGCGCTTCCTTCGCATCCGGAACGGTGAAGAAGCGCATCAGGATATGCGGCAGGCCCGCGGTGCCGAAGATGAGCGCGAGGCCCAGCGACATGCCGGAAATAGGATCCTTGATGAAGCCACCCGGCCCCATGATGGACAGACCTTTGGCGGCCGCGTCGGTAGCGTCGGCGCCTCCTGCGGCGGCAAGCTGGGTCTTGACCTGCACGGCGCGGGCGAAGAGTGCTTCGGGCGAAAAGCCGAATTGCGCGAGGACGGACACTGCCATGAAGGTCGCGCCGGACAGCAGCATCACTGCCTTGATGATCTGCACCCATGTCGTCGCGCGCATACCGCCGAACAGGACGTAGAGCATCATCAGTACGCCGACGATCACGACAGCGTAACTGTACGGCAATCCGAACAGCAATTTGATGAGCTGCCCCGCGCCGACCATCTGCGCGATGAGGTAAAAGGAGACGACCAGCAAGGTGCTGCCTGCCGCGAAGCTGCGTACGGGCGGTTGGGCGAAGCGATAGGATGCGACGTCGGCAAAGGTATATTTGCCGAGGTTACGCAGCCGTTCGGCCATCAGGAACAGCAGGATCGGCCATCCGACGAGGAAGCCCGTGGAGTAGATCAGCCCGTCATAGCCATCGACGAAGATCTGGGCGGAAATGCCGAGGAAGGACGCCGCGGACATATAGTCGCCTGCCATGGCAAGGCCGTTCTGAAAGCCGGTGATGCCGCCGCCTGCGGTATAGAAATCGCTGGCGGTTTGCGTCCGGGCAGCAGCAACCTTCGTGATCCAGAGCGTCAGGAGGACGAACGCGCCGAACATGGCGATGGCGACCCAGTTGATGGGTTGCTGCTGCATATCGCCGGTCAATGCATCGGCAAGCGCCGGGGCAGGGGCAACGAGCAGGGCGGCAGCGATGAAACGCCGCTTCATGCGCTCACTTCCGCCACGATCAACGCCAGTTCGCGATCGTACACGGTATTGCACCGCCAAACATGCAGCCCCGTCAGTGCTATGGCGAACAGGATGAGGCCCATGCCGATGGGTACGCCGATGGACGTGACTCCCGTGCCGATGGGCGATGCCATCCATTGCTTTTCAAACGCCATCAGCAGGGTAAACACGGTGAACGCCCCCAGCATGATTGCCGCCAGCAACCAGCCAAGTCGGGACCGGCGCCGCACCAGCGAATGATAATGCGGGCTGGCATCCAGCCTGCCGATGATATCCTCTGCCACGCTCTGTCCCCTGGTTCGATGCTTTGCCATATGTTGCCACGGTAGGACCATATGTCCGGGTAGCCAACAAGCGATCAAGGCGTTAAGGGGCTGCGCATGAACCGGCGGGGGGCCATCGGCGCACAAGCGCGACACCAGTGGATACTGGCGGTGTTGCTGCTTGCGATGTTTGCGCGCTTGCTGGTGCCTGCGGGCTGGATGCCGTCCACCGATGTCGGCCGGGGTTACACGATTACATTGTGTACCGGCTCTGGCGCGATGGCGGCCTGGGTCGATGCCGATGGCACGGTTCGCAAGAACAAGCCTGCGACCAGCGACCGTACCGATCAGCCCTGCGCCTTTGCCGGGTTCCTCAATGTCGTCGCGCTGGCCGATCCGGTCGGGCAGGCCGTACGCTTCGTCGTCTTCGTTTTGCCGCAGGGCGTGTTGCCCATCGTCAGCGTGGCGATCGGGCGCGGTCTTGCCGCACCGCCGCCACCGCCCACCGGACCGCCCGCCATCCTCTGACACATTTGGCCCTGCGTGACGCGGGGCGCTTTTTGTTTCCAGAGGATATTTCCATGAAGAATTTTGCTCGCGCCCTTACCGGCGCGTCGTTGCTTGCCGTTCTCGTTTCCACGCCCGCATTTGCCGATGAGACGAGTGCAGATGGCCCCATCATTGTTACTGCCGAGCGCATTCTGGCTGAAGCGCAGGCGCAAGCCGCGCGCACGCCGGGCGGAACCGATATCGTGGCGGCGGAAGACTATAAGGACAAGGCCGCCGTCAGCCTGCGCGATGCGCTGGGCTTTTCGCCGGGCGTTTATACGCAGCCGCGTTTCGGGCAGGAAGTGCGCCTGTCGATCCGCGGTTCGGGTCTGTCGCGCGGATTCCATATGCGTGGGCTGACGCTGTTGCAGGACGGCATTCCGATCAACCTTGCCGACAATAATGGCGACTTTCAGGAACTCGACCCCACCATCTTTCAGCATCTGGAAGTGTATCGCGGTGCCAATGCTCTGCGTTTCGGCAGCGCGACTTTGGGCGGCGCAATCAATGGCGTGACGCCGACAGGACGGACGGCGCCGGGCGTTACGCTGCGCGTCGACGGTGGGAGTTTCGAGACATTTCGCGGGCTTGCCACCGTGGGTTATGCCGATGACCGCGCAGATGTATGGGTTGCCGTCGCAGGCGATACCTCCAGCAGCGACCGCCAGCACGGCGACCGACATGCGTTCCGGTTCAACGGTAATGTCGGCCTGCGCCTGACCGACCGAATCGAAACGCGCTTTTATGCCAGTGCACAGACGATCCGGCAGGAACTGGCCGGTGCGCTCAACCTAGCTAAGGTGCTGAGCGAGCCGAAGACCGGCAATTTCGTCGGCAATCAGAAGCGCGATATCGATTCGCTGCGTCTGCAGAATCGCACGCGCTTTTCTATTGGCGACACAGGGACGCTGGACGTGGGTGTGTTCCTGAACCAGAAATCGCTTTTCCATCCGATCTTTGACGTGATCGATCAGGATTCCACCGATTACGGCGTTTATGGCCGCTATGAGCAAAGCTGGGATCGGGTGGCGCTGACCGCCGGGGCGACGAGCCGCTGGGGCCGGGTCAACGCGCTCCAATATGCCAACGTCAATGGTCACGCAGTTGGCGCGCCGAAGGCAAGTGCGCTGCAGACCGCGCGGACGACCGATGTGTATGGCGAAGTGCGTGTTGCGCCCATTGCGGACCTGTGGCTGATCGCGGGCGGCGTGTATATCGACGGGCGCCGGACTGTCGAAAATCGCCTTAATCCGCTGGCTAGCGATGGCGAGAGCTTCTCCGAATTCACGCCCAAGTTCGGCGTGCTGTATCAACCTTCCGCCGCCATTCAGCTTTATGCCAATTACAGCCGGTCGGCCGAGTTGCCCGGTTTCAGCGAACTGGCCGCAGCGCAGCCCAATCCGGGGTTCGTAGCGTTGAAGCCACAGACGGCATGGACCGCTGAGTTCGGGACGCGCGGTAAGGTGGGCATTGCGTCCTGGGATGTCAGCTTTTACCGCGCTGACCTGAAGAAAGAGCTGCTGCAATATTCCGTGGTGCCGGGCGTGATTCCCGTCTCCACGTTCAATGCAGGCAAGACGCGGCATCAGGGGATCGAGGCGGGATTGGACCTCGCATTGATGCCTTGGGCAACCTTGCGTCAGGTCTATACCCTGTCCGACTTTACCTTCCGCAACGATGTGCAGTTCGGCAACAACCGCCTGCCCGTGATCGCGACGCATCTTTATCGTGCGGAATTGCGGCTGGGGACGGAGGCATTCACAGTTGCGCCCAATTTCGAATGGGTGCCGCGTGCGGCCTATGCCGATTATGCCAATACGACCCGACCCGATGGCTATACGCTGCTGGGCCTCACCGCCCATGCGCAGGTCATGAAGGGCGTCACGCTCTTTGCCGATGCGCGTAACCTGACCGGCAAGAAAGCAGTGGGCGATATTGGGGCGGTCGTGCGGGTCACGGGTCCGGCGCAGGCGCTTTATTACCCTGTCGAGCGTCGGGCATTCTCGCTCGGCGTCCGGGCAGCGTTTTAAAGGAAGGGCGAGTCATGGACAGCACATCCTTTTATCGGACCGTGTGGCGCTGGCATTTCTATGCCGGGCTGATCGTTATGCCCGTGCTGCTGTGGCTCGCCACGACCGGCGCGCTCTATCTCTACAAGCCGGAGATCGAGCGCGCTTATTATGGCGGATGGACGCAGCAACACTTGGCCGGTCCGCCGGTCAGCCTCGCGCAGATTGCCCGCAATGTCGAAATCCAGACACATGGCAAGGTGACTCGGATCGAGCGGCCAGCCGATCCGGGCGAAAGCTGGCGCGTCGGCGTGGCGATGCCGGACGGTGCAAAGCGCACGGCCTTTGTCGATCCGGCAATGGGTCTGGTGCTCGGTTCCATGAACGGTGGCGGGTTGATGGAGACCGTGAAGGAACTGCACAGCCTCGCGATCACCGGCCCGGTCGGCAATAGGTTGGTGGAGATCGTGGCGGGGTGGGCGATCCTGCTTTGCATCACGGGCTTTATCCTGTGGTGGCCACGCGGGACCAATCGCGCGCTGGCTCTGCGCGGTTCGCCCAGACACCGCCGGTTCTGGCGGGATTTGCATGCGTCCATAGGCGCGCTGGTCGGCGGCGTGCTGCTGTTCCTCGCGCTGACGGGTATGCCGTGGTCGGGCGTGTGGGGTGGATGGTTGCGCGATGGCGTGAATGCGGCAGGCTTGGGCCGTCCTGCCGCGCCGGTCCCTTCAGCGAGCGAACATGCCGATCATGAAACGACGCAGACGTTGCCCTGGTCGATGCGCGATGGGGCCATGCCGATGGCGCATCATGCTCATTCTATCGGACCCGATCGGGTTGCGGCAATCGCGGCGGGACGGGGGATGGACGGTGCATTGAGCCTGTCATTCCCCAAAGCGCCGGGTGCACCATGGGTCGCGACCGTTCCGGTAACGCGGGTGCAGGACAGCCATGTGCTGTTCGTCGATCCCGCCGACGGGCGCATATTGCAGGACGCGCGCTTTGCCGATTTCGGCGCGGGTGCGCAGGGTATCGAATGGGGCATCTACACCCATCAGGGCCAGCAATATGGTGAGATCAATCGTCTGATCATGCTGGCCGGATGCGTCGGCATATGGTTGCTGGCGGCATCGTCGCTGATGCTGTGGTGGAAACGCCGTCGCGATGGTCGTCTGTCGGCCCCGCCACGCGCCGTTCCCGAGCATGGGATGAAGGGCGTTGCGATGGCTATGCTGGCAATCGGTGCGCTGTTCCCGCTGACCGGGGCGACGATGGTGGTGGCGTTGATCGGCGAAAAGCTGATGCGGCGCGGGGCTAAGGCTTAACGGGCGAAACCGTGCATGCGGCGGCTCCACTGGAACGCAATCACGGCGGCCTTCGCCGGTTGGATGAGGGCCGCCGCCAGCACAAGCGCCAATATCGGCCACAGGAAAATCTGCACGCCCATCGGCACGCCCAGATGCACAGTCTCGATCATGATGGGCACGAGAATGTGGCCGAGCAGAATGATGACGATATAGGATGGGAAGTCATCCGCCTGATGCTGGTCCCACGCTGTCCCGCAATGGCTGCAAGCCGTAACGGGCTTCAGGAACCGTCCGAACATCTTGCCTTCGCCACATGCAGGGCACCGATTGCGGAGGGCGCGGAGCAGCGCCGGGCCGAAGGGGCGGGCCGGATCGGCAGGCAGGTTGTTCTGAGGCATGTTACCTAGATAGGGGCGAACGCGGAAAGTCGCAACGTTGCCCTAGCCATTCCCTGCGATCCTTGCCACAACACGCAACCCATGCATTTGCCCGATCCGCCCGATCCCTTCATCCTGTTCGACGACGCCCGTACGCATAATGCCGCGCCTGCGCGGTTGTATCGCGATCCGGTGGAGACGATCGTTGCGCGCACCTATGCTGAGGTGCAGCCTGCACTCGACCGTATTGGCGAAGCGGCTGACCGCGGCCTGCATGCTGCCGGGTACATCGGCTATGATGCCGCCTTCGCGCTGGAAAGTCGCCTCGCGTCGTTGCAGCGCGCCCCTGGCGCGCAGGATATGCCATTGATCTGGTTCGGTCTGTTCGATGGCTTCCGCTTTGTGGCACCGGAAGATGTGCCTGCGATGCTGCCTCCGGTGGCCGACGCCCATGCCGGATCGCCGGTGCCGCTGATCGACGAAGCAGCTTATGCGCAGGCCTTTGCCGATGTGCAGGAAGCGATCCGGTCCGGCGACATCTATCAGGTGAATCTGGCGTTCCCTTGCGATGTGCCGCTGCATGGCGATCCGCGGGAAATTTATGCGGCGATACGTCCGCATGCACGGGCAGGTTACGGCGGTATCCTGTTTACGGGTGACGACTGGCTGCTCTCTTTCTCGCCCGAACTGTTTTTTACGCTGGTGCGGGGACAACTGACGGCGCGACCCATGAAGGGAACGGCGTTACGGGGTGCCGATGCTGCCACAGACGAGGCGGCGATGACGCACCTGCGCGAAGATCCCAAGCAGCGTGCCGAAAATCTGATGATCGTCGATCTGCTGCGGAACGACCTGTCGCGGGTTTCGCGGGCGGGGAGCGTTACGGTGCCGGAGCTGTTCCATGTCGAAACCTATCCGACGGTGCATCAGATGACATCGACCGTCCGTGCCCGGATATTGCCCGGATTGTCGGCAATCGATGTCCTGCGCACGATCTTCCCCTGCGGATCGATTACCGGCGCCCCAAAAGTGCGGGCGATGGAAGTGATCGGCGCAGTCGAGCCGCACATGCGCGGACCCTATACCGGGGCCATCGGGCGAATCGATGTCGACGGCAATGCCGCCTTCAATGTTGCCATCCGTACCATTTCCGTCAAAACAGGATCGAAAACCGGACGGATTGGGCTTGGGTCGGGGGTTATCGTGGATTCCGCGCGCGATGCGGAATGGCGCGAATGCCTCGACAAAGGACGGTTCCTCGATCCCTTGCAGGCGAATATGGAATGAGTGGAACGACGACGATCACGGCAGATGCACGACCCGGCGCGGACGAAGTCGAAGCCCGATACGATCTGATGGAGACAATGGCGTTCGATCCGCTGGAAGGAGTTCGCCTGCTCGACCTGCATATGGATCGGCTGAAAGGCAGCGCCGAAGCGCTGGGTTTCACGTTCGACCGGCACAATGCGCGCAATGAATTGCAGGCGGCGACCTTTCGCCTGCGCGAACGCAGCCGGGTGCGGATGCTGGTGTCGCGGCGAGGATCGGTGGCGATCGAAGTGCGCGAGCATCGGACCTGGCCCGAAGCGATCATGCGAGTCGCTGTGGTGCGCTGCCCGGCATCTGCAGATGATTTCCGATTGGCGCACAAAACGACGGATCGGTCCATCTACAGGCAAGCGCTTAAAGCGGGACGCACCTACGAAGTATTGATGACCGATGCGTCGGGCTATCTGACCGAAGGCTGTTTCTCCTCTATTTTCGTGGAGCGGGGCGACAAGCTGGTTACCCCGCCGCTACGCCGTGGCCTCTTGCCCGGTATTTTGCGGCAGAGCCTGATCGATCAGGGCCATGCGATCGAAGGCGACTTGCGGCCATACGATCTGGAAAACGGCTTCTACATCGGCAATGCGTCGCGCGGGATGGTTGCGGCGCAAAAGGTGCCCGTGGGCGGATAATTCGCCACCAAAGCCGGTTGCCCCTCACTAGATTGCGCATTAAGGGACCGGGCGTTCGCTTTACCTGCGACCGCACACCCTTTTTACGAAAGAATCTTGTCCGATGACCCGCACCAGCGCCGCCCTTGGCCGCATCCAGCCCAGCGCCACCCTCGCCATGAGTGCGCGGGTCAATGCGCTGAAAGCCGCTGGCGTGGATGTGATTGGGTTGTCAGCAGGCGAGCCGGATTTCGATACACCCGATTTCATCAAGGAAGCCGCGATTGCCGCGATCCGTGGCGGCCAGACCAAATATACCGATGTCGACGGTACGCCTGCGTTGAAGGATGCCGTTGCGCTGAAGTTCAAGCGCGACAATGGCCTGACTTACGAGCGTAGCCAGATCAGCGTCAATTCGGGTGGCAAGCACACCTTGTTCAACGCGCTGGTGGCGACCGTGGACGTGGGCGATGAAGTCATCATTCCCGCGCCCTACTGGGTCAGCTATCCCGACATCGTGAACTATGCGGGCGGGACGCCGGTGTTCATCGAAGGCCCGGCGGCACAGGGATACAAGATCACCGCCGAGCAGCTTGAGCGCGCGATCACGCCAAAGACGCGCTGGGTCATGCTGAACTCGCCGTCCAACCCTTCGGGTGCCGCCTATTCGGCGGACGAATTGAAGGCGCTGGGCGAAGTGCTGCTGCGGCACCCGCATGTGCTGGTGATGACCGACGATATGTACGAGCATGTCTGGTACGCGCCGACCCCCTTTGCGACCATCGCGCAGGTTTGCCCGGAATTGTACGATCGCACCCTGACGGTGAATGGCTGTTCGAAGGCGTTCTCGATGACCGGATGGCGCATCGGCTTTGCCGGTGGACCCGCGTGGATCATAAAGGCGATGAGCAAGCTGCAGTCGCAGTCGACGTCCAACCCCTGCTCGATCTCACAGGCTGCAGCGGTCGCAGCGCTGACCGGTGAGCAGGATTTCCTCGAAGAACGTAATGCAGCGTTCAAGCGTCGCCGCGACATGGTTGTCGCCATGTTGAACGATGCGCCGGGTCTCAATTGCCCGACGCCCGAAGGCGCGTTCTATGTCTATCCCGATGCATCGGGCGTGATTGGCAAGACGACGCCGAAGGGCGTGAAGATCACGACAGACGAGGAATTAATTGCTTATTTCCTCGACGAAGCCAAGGTCGCAGCAGTCCACGGCGGGGCCTTCGGCCTTAGCCCGGCGTTCCGGATTTCCTATGCGACGTCCGAAGAAATCCTGAAAATGGCCTGCACGCGCATTCAGGAAGCCTGCGCCGCCCTGAAATAAGGGCGATTCGAAACGATCAGTTTCATTCCCGCACCTTGTTTGGTGCGGGTGCAGCGTTATATACGTTTCCAACAGCAACCTTGTTGGAATGCAGTTCATCGATTTTTCCGGCGGCTTTGTCGCTCGGTTGTGATGTCGATCACCGCATTCACGCAGGGGCAATGCAACTTTTCCTAACCAGTCACCGTAACTGGAAGTGAAGCAGACAAGAAAGGTACGCGACATGGTCGCATTCTTGAAATCGGACCTGTTCATGAAATTCATGGGCGGTTTTGTTCTTGGCACGGTGGGGTTTTTGACCCTTAATCCTGCCGGAGCACAATCGCATCAGGATGACCGACCTGCTGCCCACGTTCAGGAGCGGAGTTATGCAGACCTATAAAAGCCTTGTTCTCGCAATAGCCGTCGGTGGCGGCATGATGGGTGCCGTGTGGCACTATGCACCGGGAGCGATCCCATCGGCAATGGCCGCCGAAAAGGTCGTTACTGCTCCAGTTCCGCGTGTAGACGCACCGCCATCGGGCAAGATGGAAACGGCGGTATTTGCCGGGGGGTGCTACTGGGGCGTCGAAGGCGTTTTCAGCCATGTCAAAGGCGTACGCCGAGTCGAGCCGGGATTTGCGGGCGGCCCCGCGAATCGCAAAGTGAACTATGACATTGTCAGCAACGGCGACACCGGCTTTGCCGAGGCCGTGCGTGTGACCTACGATCCTCGCCAAGTGAGCTATGGCACGTTGATGCGCGTGTTCTTCTCGGTCGTCGCGGACCCTACGACGCTGAATTACCAAGGCCCCGACCATGGGACGCAATATCGCAGTGCGCTTTTCCCCACCAATCCCGCTCAAGCGAAAGCGGCCAGCGCCTATCTGGCGCAGCTTGGCCAGGGGCGTGTGTGGAAAGGCAAGATCGTGACGAAGGTGGAGCGGCTTAACGGCTTTCAGCTAGCCGATGCCTATCATCAGGATTTCATGAAGAACAATCCGCGCCACCCCTACATCCTGCGGTGGGATGCGCCGAAAGTGGCGGCGTTCAAACAGATTTTTCCGCAGATTTACAGCCCGAACTGGGTAAGCTGAGTTAGCCGATAGCGAGAAACCCTTCCCTTTGTCAGGGAAGGGTTTCTTGTATCTCAGCCTAAACGCCGCGACGCCCGGTAAAGAGCTGATAAATGCCAACGATTAGCGCCAGCACCAGCAGAATGTGGATGAGTCCGCCTGCAATGTGGAAGGCGAAAAAGCCCAAAGCCCACAATATCAGCAAGATGATTGCGATCGTCCAGATCATGTGCGTTTCCTTTCCTGCCGTCGGCACTTGCCGAGACTTAGAAATGAAACGTCAAGTCCACCCAATCGTTCCGTCATCGCCACGAATGGGGCCGCGATAAAGGCGGACGGCAACCCTGCCATCCGCCAGTGATCGCTTATTTCGGCGAGAGCACCATCAGCATCTGACGGCCTTCCATGCGCGGATAGGCTTCGATCTTGGCGATTTCGACTACATTTTCCGCCACACGCTGCAACAGGGCCATGCCGAGTTGCTGATGCGAAAGCTCACGACCGCGGAAACGCAGGGTAATCTTTACCTTGTCGCCTTCCTCGATGAACGCATGGACCTTCTTCATCTTCGTATCATAATCATGATCGTCAATGTTCGGACGCATTTTGATCTCCTTGATCTCCTGCGTCTTCTGAGTCTTGCGGGCGATATTCGCCTTTTTCTGGGCTTCGTATTTGAATTTGCCGACGTCCAGGAATTTGCACACTGGCGGATCGGCGTTCGGGGAGACTTCGACCAGGTCCAGGCCCACTTCGGCGGCCTGCTCGATCGCTTCCTGCGTAAACATCACGCCCAGATTTTCGCCCTCTTCATCGATCACGCGCACCTTGGGAACGCTGATGAATTCATTGTAGCGGGGGCCGGATTTCGGCATCGGCGCCAATGGGCGGCGCATCATCGGGGGACGTATAGCAGACTCTCCTGTGGTCGTTGAAACAAAGGACATATAGCGCGTTTAAGGAATGTCGAAAAGGGCCGCGTGCTCTGCGAGACTCGAAGAGCAGCGGCCTGTGACATCAGCGCCTCACTGCATATCGGGTGGTGTGGCCAATTTTGCAAGGCTTTCGATGGCGTCTTCCAGCGACAGCACGGCCTGAGCCTGCTCGCCCAGTGTCCGCATCGCGACCGTGCCTTCGTCTGCTTCCCGCTTGCCCACGACCAGCAGTTTGGGGACTTTTGCAAGGCTGTGCTCGCGCACCTTGTAGTTGATTTTCTCGTTGCGCAGGTCGAGTTCGGCTCGGATGCCTGAGGCGCGCAGCTTCTCCACTACGTCGCGGGCATAGTCATCGGCGTCGGACACGATGGTCGCGACGACTGCCTGTACGGGCGCGAGCCAGACGGGGAAACGACCGGCATGATGCTCGATCAATATGCCGATGAACCGCTCGAACGTGCCAAGGATGGCGCGATGGAGCATGACGGGACGATGCCGTTCGCCGTCTTCGCCGACATAGCTGGCGTCGAGTCGTTCGGGCAGGACGTAGTCGAGCTGGATCGTGCCGCACTGCCACGTCCGCCCGATCGCGTCGGTCAGGTGGAATTCCAGCTTGGGCGAATAGAACGCGCCTTCGCCGGGCAGCTCTTCCCAGCCATATTCGGGACCGGCGCGACCGGCCTGCGCTACCGCGTCGCGCAGGCTCTGTTCAGCCTTGTCCCACATTTCCTCGGAGCCGAAGCGCTTTTCGGGGCGCAACGCCAGCTTGATCGCATAGCTTTCGAAGCCCAGATCTTTGTAGATCGTGTCGAGCAGGTTGCAGAACAGCCGCACTTCCTCGACGATCTGATCCTCGCGGCAGAAGATATGCGCGTCGTCCTGCGTAAACTGGCGCACGCGCATGATGCCGTGGAGCGCGCCATGCGGCTCATTGCGGTGGCAGCAGCCGAATTCAGCGAGGCGCAGCGGCAAGTCGCGGTAGCTCTTGATACCCTGACGGAAGATCAGGACGTGCGCGGGGCAGTTCATGGGCTTCAGCGCCATCAGGTCGGACTTGCCGGACAGCACCGGGCCTTCATCTTCCGTGTTCGGCACTTCGTCCGGCACAACGAACATGTTCTCGCGATATTTGCCCCAGTGGCCGGACTGCTCCCATTGGCGCGCGTCCATCAATTGCGGGGTTTTGACTTCGCGATAGCCTGCGTCGTCGAGCTTGCGGCGCATATACGCTTCTAGCTGACGCCAGACGATGTAGCCCTTGGGATGCCAGAAGACCGAGCCTTGCGCTTCGCTCTGCAAATGGAACAGGTCCATTTCCTGCGCGATCTTGCGATGGTCGCGCTTGGCGGCTTCTTCGAGGCGTATCAGATGCGCGTCTAGCTGCTTCTTGCTCAGCCAGCCGGTGCCGTAGATGCGGCTGAGCATCGCGTTGTTCTGATCGCCACGCCAATAGGCGCCCGATACGCGCGTCAGCTTGAATGCCTGCGGATCAACTTTGCCGGTGGAAGCCAGATGCGGCCCGCGGCACATGTCGAGCCATTCGTTGCCGGACCAGTAGACCGTCAGTTCCTCGCCATCGGGCAGACCGGCTGCCCACTCGGCCTTGAAGCTTTCGCCTTCGGCCGTCCAGCGCGCGATAAGGTCTTCGCGTGACCATACTTCGCGGCGCAAGGGCTTGTCGGCGGCGATGATCTTGCGCATCGCCTCTTCGATGGCGGGCAGATCTTCGTCGGTGAACGGACGATCCTTCGGCGCGAAGTCGTAATAGAAGCCGTCGTCGGTGGACGGGCCGAAGGTGATCTGCGTACCCGGAAACACCGCCTGCACCGCTTCGGCCAGGATATGCGCGTAATCGTGGCGTACCAGTTCGAGTGCGTCGGCTTCGTCGCGCGCGGTGACGAGCGAAAGCTGCGCATCGGCGTCCAACGGGCGCATGATGTCGCGCAGCTCGCCGTCGACCTTGGCCGCCAGCGCTGCCTTGGCAAGCCCCGGCCCGATGGCCGCTGCAATCTCCGCCGGGGTAGTGCCGGGCGCGACTTCGCGCACGGAACCATCGGGCAGGCTGATCTTGAGCAACTGGGACATGAGGAGGGCATTGCCTTTATTCGCGGGGTTTTATGAGCGTTGCATGTGTCCAGCAGTGGCCACGAAGTCAAGGGCGAGGCCAACTCTCGCTTGACACTATGGCGCGTCCCGGCTTCCTAGCTGCGGGGTCGGATCAGGGGGAACAGTTTTGCAGGACGAACAGCATAGCGCCTTTGCGTTTCACGGAAGCTGGCGGGAATATGCGCCGATTGCGTTCACCAATCTGCTGCTTACCATCGTGACGCTGGGCATCTACCGGTTCTGGGCGACGACACGGACGCGGCGTTACCTGTGGGCGCAGACGCGCTTTATCGACGATAGGCTGGAATGGACGGGGACAGGCAAGGAACTGTTCGTCGGCTTTTTGCTGGTGCTGTTGTTGTTCGGTATTCCGTTCATCTTCTTGCAATTCGGCGCGCAGGCGTTGGTGTTTCAGGGTTATCCGGGCGTTGCCGCGGCGCTGGGGTTTGTGGCTTTCCTCGCAATTTTTTACCTAACGGGAATCGCGCGATACCGGGCGTTGCGCTATCGCCTTAGCCGTACTTTCTGGCACGGTATTCGCGGCGGGAGCGATAACCAGGGATGGGGTTTTGGCCTGTCCTATATGTGGAAAACTTTTGTAAGTTATCTGACATTGGGCCTTCTCATTCCATGGTCCATGATGTCGCTGTGGAATCAACGCTGGCGCGCAATGAGCTTTGGCCCTTTCGCGTTTGCGGCGGACGGTAGTGCCCGTGTCACATTCAAGCGATTCCTGCTTTTCTATCTTGCGCCGATATTGTTTTTGCTAATGGGCATCGCAGTTGCAAGCGTGACAGGTGCCGCAATGGGCGGCGTTTTCGTACAATCCAGCTTGCCGCCGGTGCTACAGATCGTCGTCTTTTTCGTCATTGTGCTAGGCGTATATGTGCTGCTGGGCATGATCGCACTGGCCTATTATTCCGCGTTCATTCGGGAAGCTATAAGCAAGCTGACGCTAGAAGATCTTTCGTTTACTTTTGAGGCTGGCACCGATGAATGGCTAAAACTGATCTTCGGTGACATTGCGTTAGTGGTCGGCACCCTTGGCATCGGCGCCATCTTCCTTTCCTATCGCCACTGGGCGTTCTTTATCCGGCATATGGAAGCGACCGGCGAAATCGACTTGAACCGCCTTACGCAATCGACCACTCGCACACCGGGTCAAGGCGAAGGGCTGCTCGACGCATTCGATGTCGGCGCGATCTGATATGGAAGAGGGCACGCCCGACATACGGCCTTGGCATTATGACGGGCGCAATGCGTGCCGGTGGCATCCGCGCATTGCAATCGCTGACGACAGCTTTCGACTGATCGGTGAGGATTGGGAGAGCGGTCCCTATCTGTGGGCCGATCTGATCGCGCTGGATGGTACGGGCGGACGTTCGATTTACGGTCTGAAGGACGAAAGCGGCTGGCGGCTGGGTTTCGACGGGCCGCCGCCGTCGGACTTCGCTGCGCATTTGCCCAAGCCCGCCCGTTATGGCGGGTGGATCGATGGCGTTGGCCTGACACGCGCTGTAGCGGCATTCGCGGTCGTGGCGGCGGCGGTGATCTACATCGGCGTGGAGGCACCCGGCTGGATCGCCCCGCTGGTGCCGCGCAGTTGGGAAGAAAAGCTGGGTGAAGCGATGGTCGGCGATTTCGGCGGACGCTTCTGCCGCACGCCGCAGGGGGTCAAGGCGCTGGATACGCTGATCGCGAAGATGGACCCCGATGCCGACGCGCGTGCAATCGAGATCGCCAATGTGCCGATGGTGAACGCGGTGGCGCTGCCTGGTGGCCGCATCATCCTGTTCGACGGGCTGATCCAGGCGGCGGCATCGGGCGATGAAGTCGCAGGCGTACTGGGCCATGAGCTGGGCCATGTCCGGCATCGCGATACGATGGCGGGATTGATGCGCCAACTGGGGCTCAGTGTCGTGCTGGGCGGGTTTTCTGGCGATGTCGGAGGATATGTGAACGGGTTACTGTCGCTCAGCTACGGTCGCGACGCCGAGGCGCGCGCCGATGTGGCGTCGATTGCGACGATGAAGGCTGCGAACATATCGCCCGCCGATACCGCGCAATTTTTCGCGCGCATGAGTAAAGGCGAACCGGAAGCTGGGCGCATGGCGCAAGCGATGACCTGGCTCTCTTCGCATCCCCTGTCGACCAAACGGCGCGCGCTGTTCGCGGGCAGCGCGGTCAAAGGGCATCGATATGCGCCCGCGCTTTCGCCAAGCGAATGGCAGGCATTGAGGACGATGTGTAAAAGCGACCCGACCGTGAAATCGGGTTGGGGCTGGCAGCGTTAGGCGGCTATTTCTCCGGCGTTGCCCGTCAGTACCCAATGTTCGGCGTCGATAGCGCTGTCGAACATCATCGCCTGATCGCGGACCAATATGCGCCGCGTCTGCATGCGCGAGAGCGAGCTGCCGGTGACGACGGCAATTCGGCGGGACTTGATCGGGGCGCTTGCGATAACATGCTGAAAGCAGGCAACCACCTCCTGCGCCTGCAATGTGCATTCGCTGGTGTCGACCAGCATGCTGTGCTCGCCGGAGCGATAGCCAAGATTTGCCACCATGACCTGGACTTCGTTACCGAAGGCTTTGACCTCGTCAGCCATCAAAAAGCCCGATAGCTTTACGCGCAGAAGTTTGTTCGTTGTATCTACAGTAATGCTATACATCGTGATCCTCCCTATGTCCGGCTTAGTTCGGCTTCCTTGCCAATGGGTTAAGTGCATCGGGGGGGTCGAAAAAACATCCGTGTGGGTGCATAGCGACCCTATGACCGATCTTGCGCCATTCCATTTTCTCGCCCGGCCCGATGGCTTGCGTCTTGCCTATCGTCATCGGCAAGGTTCCGGACCGACGATCGTGTTCCTGCCTGGCTATATGTCCGACATGGAAGGCGGAAAGGCGATCGCGCTCGATGCGTGGGCCGGTGCGTGCGGACGGGCGATGCTGCGGCTCGATTATTCGGGCAATGGCGCGAGCGATGGTGCCTTTACCGATGGTACGCTGGCAATCTGGCGGGACGACGTGCTGTTGTTGATCGATCGGCTGATCGAGGGGCCGGTGGTGTTGGTGGGATCGTCCATGGGAGGATGGCTGGCACTGCTGGTCGCTCTGACGATTCCCGACCGCGTGGTCGGCCTAGTCGGCATCGCCGCCGCGCCGGACTTCACCGACTGGGGTTTTACCGACGCACAGAAGGCGCAGTTGCGCGATGAAGGGCAGATCGTCGAACCAACGCCTTATGGCGATCAGCCTTATGTGACTACGCGCGCCTTTTGGGAATCGGGGCAGGCGAACCTGTTGCTGCGCGCGCCGATTGCGATCGATTGCCCGGTGCGCCTGTTGCAAGGGCAAGTCGATCCCGATGTGCCGTGGTCGACAGCATTGGATATTGCCTCTGCACTGCGTTCATCGGATGTGCAGACGCTGCTGATTAAGGACGGCGACCATCGCCTGTCGCGTGAGAGCGATATTGCGCTCCTCATTCGCGCCGTTGCCAGCCTGCCGGAGACTTCATGATCCTCGCTACTCTCCTTTTGCTCCAGGGCTTCAGTCCTGAAACCAATGCCGTCATGGATCGATCAAAACGCGAAGCGGCTGCCGCCCGCACTTCCAATTCTGCGCCAGTCGCGCCGCAGCCTAAATTGCCCATGACGCCAGAAATGGCGGCGAAGTTTCAAGCCTGCGTCGATACGGCCACCGGCGACCCTGAGGCAGGCATTCGTTTTGCCAATGCGTGGCGTCTGGATGGCGGCACCTTCCATGCGCGGCAATGTCTGGGTTTTGCCTATGCCAATGCGGAGCGATGGGCGCCTGCGATGGTCGCGTTCGAACAGTCGGCGGACGAGGCCGAGCGCGCGGGCGACATTCCCAGTGGTGCACGGTTGTGGGCGCAGGCAGGCAATGCCGCGCTGGCCAGCGGCGACGCCGCCAAGGCGCGCACCTATTTCGATGCGGCGCTGGCACGCGGTCTGCCCGATGGCATGGAAAAGGGGGAAGCCTATCTCGATCGGGCGCGGACGCTTGTGGCGCTGGGCGAACTGGGGCCGGCACGGGCCGATCTGGACGTGGCGCTGGATCAGGCGCCCAAGGATCCGCTCGCCTGGCTGCTATCCGCAACGCTGGCGCGCCGGGCAGGGCAGATAGGTCTGGCGCAGCAGCATATTGCGCGCGCCGTGCAAATGTCGCCGGACGATGCCTCCGTCGCGCTGGAGGAAGGCAATATCGCTGTGCTTAGCGATCATGCCGATGTCGCCCGGTCGGCATGGCAGCGTGCCGTCCGCCTAGCGCCGCAGAGCATTGCGGGCAAAGCGGCGGCAGACAGCCTTACGCGGCTTGATGCGAAGCCAGCCCCCGCCGCGCCGGTGAAAACGACCCCTCAGTCCAGATAGAAGTCGACGGTCGTGACAACGCGTACCTTTTTGTAGGGTGTGTCGCTGCCGCTGCCCGATTGTTCGCCGTCGCGTGCGTCGATGGAGAAATAGCCTTGCGTGGCGCTCTTGATGCCGCCGACGCCTGTGCCGCTGTCCTTGGCGAATTGTTCGGCGGCCTTGCGGGCATCGCGGGTGGCTTCGGCGACCATGGTTGGCTTGACGTCGTTTAGCTTGGTGAAGCTGTATACCATGCCCGATCCTTCCTGCAGCACGACGCCGCGACGGACGAGATCGAACTGTCCGGCAACAGCCTTTTGCGCGCGGGCAATGTCATTGGTGCGCAGTTGCATACGCTGGTTGATCGTGATGGTGTTCACGCCGTTATTGTAGAACTGGTTGACGTTGACGCCACTGGGGCGAAGCTCTTCGACTTTGAATCCGAGGCCACGGAAATAGTCCTGCAGCGCCTTGCTGTTCGCATCGATCTCCGCGCGGACCGTGGGCAGATCGAACCCGGTCGCAGAGTAAGCGATGGTCCAGGTGGCAAGATCGGCGGTCACATCCTTTTCGGCGAGGCCGCGCACGGTGACAGAGCGGTCGGCCGCCTTGGCGCGGGTCAGGCCGTCACCCAACAAGTATCCGCCTACGACAACACCTGCGCTAAGCACTGCAGCGCTCGCCAGCAGCATCAGGTTGCGCTTTTCCAGTACGCCGGTCATTTATCTCTCTCCCGCTCTTCATCATGGGCCATGAGAACCCTATGTCCTCGGTAAGCCTTGGCAGCTACTGCCATCAGAGAGATGAACCGTTGCTTGATGACGGCGAATGGAGTTCTAATGCCCAAATACCTGCACACCATGATCCGCGTGACGGACATCGAAGCTACCGTGCGTTTCTTCAAATTGCTTGGCTTGGATGAGCAAAAGCGTTTCGACAATGCACAAGGGCGCTTTACGCTCGTCTTTCTTGCAGCGCCCGGTGACGAGGATGCGCAGGTCGAGTTGACGTATAACTGGGATCCCCAGGAATATGATGGGGGGCGCAATTTCGGGCATTTGGCGTACCGAGTCGAGAATATCTACGACACGTGCCAGCGGCTGATGGATGCAGGAGTGACGATCAACCGTCCGCCGCGCGACGGACATATGGCGTTCGTGCGCACGCCGGACAATATCTCGATAGAATTGCTGCAGGACGGGCATCTGGAGCCTGCCGAACCTTGGGCGTCCATGCCCAACACCGGGATATGGTGAGCACCATGGCGCTGGAAGTCGTTCGGATACCGGTACTGTCGGACAACTATGTCTGGCTGATGCACGATGATGTGAGCGGGGAGACGGTGGTGGTCGACCCCGCTGTCGCCGATCCGGTCCTGAACGTAGCGGCGGAGCGCGGCTGGACCATCACCCAGATTTGGAACACCCATTGGCACGGCGATCATGTTGGCGGCAATGCGGCGATAAGGGATGCCACGGGCTGTCGCATAACCGGGCCGGCGGCGGAGGCAGACAAGATCGCGACGCTGGACCGCACCGTAACCGAAGGCGATGTCGTTCGGATCGGTGCGCATAGCGCGATGGTGAAAGCGGTGCCGGCGCATACGACGGGTCATATTGCCTATCACATGGAAGGCGACGACATCCTGTTCATCGGCGATACCTTGTTTGCGATGGGTTGCGGGCGTCTGTTCGAAGGGACGGCGGCGCAGATGTTTGCCAACATGCAATGGCTCGCCACGCTGTCCGATGAGACGACGGTTTATTGCGCGCATGAGTATACGCAGTCGAACGGGCGATTTGCGCTGGTCGCTGAGCCTGACAATGAGGCGATCCGTACGCGAATGGAGCATGTCGATGCCGCCCGTGCGCAAGGAGAGGCCACGGTGCCCACCACCATCGGCCTGGAACGCGCGACCAACGTGTTTCTGCGCGCGAAGGATGCCGAGCATCTGGGGCAATTGCGCGCCGCGAAGGACGCTTCCTAGCGTTACGCTTTATACAAGGCGTCCATTCGCTGCTGATAGCGCGTGCGGATCACGTGGCGGCGGATTTTCATCGACGGCGTCATTTCTTCATTGTCGACGCTGAACGGCTCGTCGGCCAAAACGAAGCGCCTCACGCGCTCGGTGACGGACAGGTCGGCATTCACCTTGTCCACGGCTTCGCGTATGGCTGCGATGAAGTCTGTGTTCTGGCTCAGGCAGGGCAGATCGCTTGCCACGCCTTTTGCCTTGGCCCAGTCGCGGACCCACTCGGCATCCGGCACGATAAGGCCGACGATGTAGGGCCGCTTGTCGCCCGACACCATCACCTGCCCGATTTCCGGTTGCAGCGTCAGCATACCTTCGATTTTCTGAGGTGCGACATTGTCGCCCTTGTCGTTGACGATCAGATCTTTCTTGCGGTCTGTGATCTTGATGCGACCTTTGGCGTCGATCTCGCCGATGTCGCCGGTATGAAGCCATCCGTCGATCAGTACGCGCTCACTTTCCGCTGGGTTGCGCCAGTATCCGTGCATGACCAGTTCGCCGCGCACCAGCAATTCGCCATCTTCGGCGATCCTGACTTCTACGCCGTCGAGTGGTGGCCCGACTGTGTCCATAGCGATGCCGACTTTAGGTCGGTTGCAACTGATGACCGGACCTGCCTCCGTCTGGCCATAGCCTTGCAGCATGGTGATACCGAGCGAATGGAAGAATATGCCGACATCGGGATTGAGCGGCGCGCCGCCTGACACCATCGCCTTGATTCGACCGCCGAAGCGCTGCTGCACCTTTGGCCGGATGGTGCGATCGACCAAAAGACGCATGGGTAAGTCGAGCAGACTGGATCGCCCGGTCAGGCGCTTCTCACCAACGCGCAGCGCCTGGTTGAGGAGCATCATCGGCACCTTGCCCTGCTTCTCTATGCCCTTGAGTACGCGGGCGCGCAGCACTTCGAACAGGCGGGGGACGACAACCATGAGGGTCGGACGAACTTCCTCGATATTCCCGGCCAGTTTCTCCAGGCTTTCGGCATAATAGATTTGTGCGCCGGAAATGATCGGAAGGAACTGACCACCGCTATGCTCATAAGCATGGCTTAAGGGGAGGAACGATAAGAAAATCTCGTCTTCCCAACCGCCGAAATCCTCGATCAGCAGCTTGAGCGCGCCTTCGACATTGCACAGAATGGACCCGTGATGCTGCATCACCCCGCGCGGGGCGCCGCCCGTGCCGCTGGTGTAGATGATGCAGGCGAGGTCGTCGCGCGTTGCCGTCTGCGCGGCGGCGCATTCAGCGATATCGATGGGATGCGCCGCGATCAGCGTTTCCCACAGTGCGCAACGGACGCTGTCGCCCTGCATGCCCCGGATCGGTTCCATGCCAATGACCAGCCGCGCCTGCGACCGCAGGACAGCGGGGAGCAAGGTCTTGGCGAGCTTGGCGGTGGACACGATGACGGCTGTCGCGCCGCTGTCGGTCAGAATATGCGCATGATCGCGTATGGTGTTTGTGGTGTAGGTCGGCACGGTGACGCAGCCCGCCGCCATGATCGCCAGATCTGCGATGCAGAATTCCGGTCGGTTTTCGCTGACCAGCATCACACGGTCGCCGGGCCGCAAACCTTCCGCTTTTAACGCTGCCGCCAGGGAAGCGACCTGTTGCGCGACATCCCGCCAGCTTAGCGACTGCCACATTCCATCACGTTTGCGCGATAGGAACGGCGCGTCGCCGCCTGCTTGTGCGCGGGCAAAGAACATGGCGGTCAGGCTGGGAAAGCGTTCAATCGTGCGCATCTGATCTCCTGCGGCTTATACGCCCATCCTGCCGGAAGGGTTGCCGATCCGGTGATGTATAATGTCGGCGTGTCGTAAGAGCCAGTTGTGCTTGGTTGTTATTCGGTTCGCGATTCGCCCGGACCGCGTGGATCGGCGGCACCTACCCAGTGACCGTTTTCAAAGGCGGCGGAGTTGGCCTTAAGGCCCAGTTTCGCGACCGTCACCTTGTGGCCCAGCGCTTCCATCGCGGTTTTCATCGGCTCCAGCGTGGTGCCTTGCTCCAGAATGATGCCGTTCTTATTGAAGTAGACGAGGCCAAGCCCAATCGAATCCATTGCCGACAACCCCCAGTCGAGCCGCGCGATAAGCGCCTTGGCGACTTGCATGATGATCGTCTTGCCGCCCGCCGCGCCTACGGTGAATATCGGCTTGCCCGTTTCGTCGTAGACGATTGTAGGGGACATCGAAGAAAGCGGACGTTTGCCGGCCTCGACACGATTGGCGACTGGCGCGCCGTTCTTTTCCGGGGCGAAGGTAAAGTCGGTCAGTTCGTTGTTCAGCATATAGCCGTTGGCTACCAACTGGCTGCCGAAGGGGCTTTCGACGGTGGAGGTCATGGTGGCGATGTCGCCTGCGCGGTCGATGGCGATGAAATGAGTCGTTCCGTGGACTTCGGAAGAAATCGCAGCCGTCCGGGGTTTGGCGCCGGGAGGCGTGCCGGCTTCATAAGCGGTAAGGCTCTTCTTTTCGGACAGCAGCCGCGACCGGGACGTCAGATAGGCTGGATCGATCAGCCCCGCGACCGGCACGTCCACGAAGTCGCGGTCGGCCAGATAGGTCTCACGGTCGGCATAGGCCAGTTGCATGGCCTCGGCGATAAGGTGCCAGGCGACAGGATTGTCCTTGCCGAGTGCCTTCATGTCGAACCGTTCGACCATACCCAGAATCTGCAGCACAGTGGTAGCGCCGGAAGACGGCGGACCCATGCCGCAAATGGTATAGACGCGATAATGGCCGCATACGGCGGCGCGCTCCTTCGCCTGATAGCCTGCAAGATCGGCAACAGTCAGCGGGACGGGGTTTTTTGGCGCGCCGGAAACCGCTGCGCTGATCGCTTCTGCGTTCGCGCCGCTGTAGAACGCCTCCGGCCCCTTCGCGGCAACATCCTTCAGGATCGCGGCCAGCGCCGGATTGCGGATGTGCGTGCCGACCGGAACTGGCGCGCCGTCCTTCCAGTATAACTTTTGCACCTCGGGGAAATCGGCATGGATTTTCTGGACGGAGGTCAGCGAGTTGAACAGTCGGGGCGTTACGTCATATCCGTCTTCCGCCAGCTTGATAGCGGGACCGAAGAGGTCCGCCCAGGGCAGCTTCCCCCATTTGGCATGGGCCTTCGCCATTAGTGCGACATTGCCCGGTACGCCGACCGAATAACCGCCCGGCCAGGCGTCGATGAAAGAGAGTGGTGCGCCGTCCGCGCCGACAAAGCGTGTCGGCGTCGCAGCGGCGGGTGCCGTCTCACGTCCGTCAATAGTGTCGATCAGGCCAGTGGACGCCTGATGATGGACGAGGAACCCGCCGCCGCCGATGCCGCTGGATTGCGGTTCCACAACGGTAAGCGCGAGCATCATCGCCATAGCGGCGTCGGTGGCGCTGCCGCCTTTGTGCAGAATTTCCATGCCCGCGTCGCTGGCGCGCGGATCGGCAGATGTAACAACCCCTTGGGCAAGGGCGGGCACCGGGAGGATGAGAAGGGCGAGCGAAACGAAGAGGCGTTGGATCATGCGCGCCAGACTATCGGCTGGCGGTGGTCCGGCAAGTCTTTTGTGGCACTTGCCAATCAGGCGTCGATCCCGACCGCTTGTGCGATGTTGGTGAAGCCATCGCGTGCCATCAGGCTTTTGAGACCTTTATGGATGCTACGCGCCAGCATTGGCCCTTCATACACCATCGCACTGTATATCTGGACAAGCGACGCGCCTGCCCGGATGCGCGCATAGGCTTGCTCGGCGGTCGATATGCCACCGACCCCGATCAGCGGAAGGGTCGTGCCGACGACCTGGCGAAAATCGCGCAGCCGTTGCAGCGACAGGTCGTGAAGCGGGGCGCCTGACAAGCCGCCGCTCTCGGCAGCATGCGCAGAGGTCAAAGATGGGCGCGATATCGTTGTGTTGGATATAATGAGCGCGTCGATCCGGTGGGTGATACATGCATCCGCTATATCGGCGATGTCGGCAGGTTCGAGATCTGGCGCGACCTTCAGGAAGATCGGCGTTCTGTCGGCGCCACGGGCATCCATGACCGCAGCCAGCAAGGTGTCCAGAGCAGCCTTATCCTGCAAGGCGCGCAGGCCCGGTGTATTGGGGGAGGATATGTTGACGGTCAGATAATCGGCAAGCGGAGCCATTGCCCGCACGCCCGTCGCATAATCGGCGATGCGATCGGTCGCGTCCTTGTTCGCGCCGATATTGATGCCGACGATGCCTGGCCCCTTGGGGCGCCTGGAAATGCGCGCTGCCGCTGCGGCCTGCCCACCATTGTTGAAGCCCATGCGATTGATGACTGCCCGATCCTCGACCAGTCGGAAAAGCCGCGGGGCAGGGTTGCCACCCTGGGGCAGAGGCGTCAGTGTCCCAAGTTCCGCGAAGCCGAAGCCTAGCCCGTGCATCTTGTGCGCGACCAAGCCGTCCTTGTCGAAGCCAGCGGCCAGACCCACCGGGCCGGGAAAGGTGAGGCCGGCGACTTGGCTGATTAACATCGGTTCCGGCTTCTGGCGCGCCCCGAGGGGCAGCATATGCAACAACTTGAGGGTCAGACCATGCGCTGTTTCTGAATCGATACGAAAAAGAAATGGGCGAAGGAGGGGGTAAATCATCCTTGCCCTATGCCAGCCGACCGGTTGCACGTCAAAGCGCCGCTATGGCCATGTTACTGTGACAAGTGCGCAACATCAGAACAGGTAAAGAGGTGTGTCGGGTTTGTTTTGATCGTTACAATGTCGAATCTATACAATAAAATTGCAGCCACAATAACCTACAGGGCTCCTGCGACCCGAAGGACTCTAGTCATTGACAAAGAGACCTTTTCCTAGGCCCGGACGGAAAACCGTCCGGGCCTTTTTTAGTATGTTTTCTGGATTTATCTGGGGGGCTACGGAACGAGTATCGATGCTCGAATGTTGCCGACAATCACAAAGACATTGCTTAGGATGCAACGGAGCGTATTGCATAAATGGGGGGGTAGAGATGCGCATGGGTGGGAGCATGGCAATTGCAGCAGTCCGTGAAGGACCAATTTTGCTGCCCTGCGTTTTCCTCCTGTCCCCTGTTCGGCTTTGAAGCCCATGGCTACGCATCCTAACCCGGTACCTGCCCCGGACCTTGCGCCTGTCGACCTCCACTATTTTGCGCCTCCTGTGGCGCTGCGCAGCTATTTCGGATCCTTGTACCGTTTCACCGTAACTTTGCCGTCCTATCGCGATGTTACGCGGGCGGATGCCGGGCAGTTGCGCTTCATGATGTCGGGTGACGGCCACTACACCTTTCACGACGGACGCGATGTGCCGACGCCGGAGGTGTGCTTGCTGGGCCCGACAATGGGGGCAACGAGTTTCTGTCTGGACAGCCCCTCGGACGTATGGGGCGTTTCGCTATTGCCTCTTGGGTGGTTCGCGCTGGATGGCGGCGATGTTAGCCGCATGGTGGATGGTTTGGCCGACATGACGGTGGAGCATGGTCCCGACTATGCGACATTGCTCGAGCAGTTGCGCGATATCAGAACGGATAATGTCGAAAGTGCTGCCCGCATCTGGGCCTTTTTGGGATCGCGGTTGCAGCCAGTCTCTTCGACCATGCAGGGAGTCATCGAAAGCGTCGATGCGTGGCTGAGTGACGAACATTCGCCGCGCGTCGCCGATCTGGTCACAGCGACCGGGCTTTCCGATCGACAGGTCGCGCGGATCACCAACCGGCTGTATGGCGGTCCGCCAAAGCTGCTGGCCCGTAAATATCGCGCGTTAAGGTGCGCCGTGAGGATCGCGGTCGATCATACGCCTTGGCAGGAACTGTGCGATTCCTCGACATTCTACGATCAGTCGCATTTCATTCGTGAGATCAAACATTTCGTTGGTCTGACCCCGCATCAGTTGATGACCGACCCTACCGAAGTCGCGCGCCTGACCCTGCAGCGGCGCGACATGGGCATGGCCATGGCGGAGATCAATCGGATCAGTTGACCCGCAAGGGTTGATTTCGCGCCCTTTTGGGACCACATGCCAATCGGAACGATTTACTCCGATTGGGATTCGCCATGCGACTGTCCAGCCTTGCCGACTATGCCATTGTCGTAATGTCCGCCGCCGCGCGTGCGGATGGCGACGTGCGCCTGTCGGCAACCGACATTGCGGTGCAAACCGGGGTGCCGTTGCCGACGGCCCAGAAATTACTGGGGCGGCTCGCCGCGGCGGGACTGCTCGAATCCGCACGCGGCACGGGCGGGGGATTTGCATTGGCTCGCACAGCCGAAACCATCAGCCTAGCGGATATCGTCGAAGCGGTCGAAGGCCCTATCGCCATGACCGCCTGTGTCGAGGAAGGTGCGGATCGCCATGATTGCGCGCTGGAAACCACATGCCGCGTCCGTCCGCATTGGAGTGCCGTCAACGGTGCCATTCGCGGTGCGCTTGCCGGTGTGTCGCTGACCAGCCTTTCGAGAGAAGCCGTATGACCGACACTGAAACCACTGTTCGCAATGCCGAAGCGCAGGAAGCGGTCGACCGCGCCTCCACCTATGAATTTGGCTGGGCGAGCGACATTGAGCAGGACTTTGCGCCCAAGGGGCTGAGCGAAGACACTGTCCGCTTCATCAGCGCCAAAAAGAATGAGCCGCAGTGGATGCTCGACTGGCGGCTCAAGGCCTTTGCCATGTGGCAGAAGATGGAAGCGCCGGACTGGGCGAAGCTGAACGTTCCGCCCATCGATTATCAGGACGCTTATTACTATGCCGCGCCCAAGCCGCGCGCGGAGATCGACTCGCTGGACGAGGTCGATCCGGAAATCCTGCGCACCTATGAAAAGCTGGGTATTCCCATTGCTGAGCAGGAAATGCTCGCTGGGGTGAAGGGCAGTCGGAAGATCGCCGTGGACGCCGTTTTCGACAGCGTGAGCGTCGCCACCACCTTCCGCAAGGAGCTGGAGGAAGCAGGCGTCATCTTCCGCTCGATCAGCGAAGCGGTGAAAGAATATCCCGATCTGGTGCGCAAGTGGCTCGGCAAGATCGTGCCGATGCATGACAATTACTTCGCGACATTGAATTGCGCGGTCTTTTCGGACGGTACGTTCGTTTACATTCCTGAGGGCGTGCGTTGCCCGATGGAGCTGTCCACCTATTTCCGTATCAACGCGGAGAATACCGGTCAGTTCGAGCGGACGCTGATCGTCGCGGAGAAGGGCAGCTATGTCTCCTACCTCGAAGGCTGCACCGCGCCGATGCGTGACGAGAACCAGTTGCACGCCGCTGTGGTCGAACTGGTCGCGATGGACGACGCGGAGATTAAATATTCGACGGTGCAGAACTGGTATCCGGGCGATGCGGACGGCAAGGGCGGTATCTACAATTTCGTGACCAAGCGCGGGCTGTGTCAGGGCAAGAACAGCAAGATTAGCTGGACGCAGGTGGAAACCGGCTCTGCGATCACATGGAAATATCCAAGCTGCGTGCTGGCGGGCGAGAACAGCGTCGGGGAATTCTACTCCGTCGCGCTGACCAACAATATGCAGCAGGCCGATACCGGGACCAAGATGATCCATCTGGGCAAAGGGTCGCGATCGACCATCGTGTCGAAGGGGATCAGCGCGGGGCGGTCTAACAACACCTATCGCGGGTTGGTGCGCGTGGCGGCGACCGCGGAGGGCGTGCGCAACTTCACGCAGTGCGACAGCCTGCTGCTGGGCGACCAGTGCGGCGCGCATACCGTGCCCTATATTGAGGTGAAGAACCCGAGCGCGCAGATTGAGCATGAGGCGACGACGTCGAAGATTTCGGACGATCAGTTGTTTTACGCGATGCAGCGCGGGCTGGACACCGAGAGCGCGGTGTCGCTGATCGTCAACGGCTTTGCGAAGGAAGTGCTGCAGCAACTGCCGATGGAGTTCGCGGTTGAGGCGCAGAAGTTGCTGGGGATCAGCCTTGAGGGGTCGGTCGGGTGATTTCGGCGCACTCCCACCCCGTCATGCCGGACCTGATCCGGCATCCCGCTTCTTCGTCGTTAGCGCGTGAAGGCAGCGGGACCCCGGATCAAGTCCGGGGCGACGAACAGAGATGGGCCTTCTTGGCCGAGATAACGGAATGACAATGCTCCAGATAAACAACTTAACTAACGCCATCGACGGCAAGGCTATCCTCAAGGGCCTGTCGCTCACCCTCAACGCAGGCGAGATCCATGCGATCATGGGGCCGAACGGGGCGGGGAAGTCTACCTTGGCCTATACGCTGGGCGGGCGCCCCGGTTATGAGGTTACGGGCGGCTCCGCGACCTTCGACGGGGCGAATCTGTTCGCGATGGACCCCCATGAGCGGGCCGCTGCAGGGCTGTTCCTCGGCTTCCAGTATCCGGTCGAAATCCCCGGTGTTTCCAACCTGCAATTCCTGCGCGAGAGCCTGAACAGTCAGCGGCGCGCACGCGGGGAGAAAGACCTGACCGGCGGCGAGTTCATCAAGCTGGCCAAGGAAAAGGCTGCGCTGCTGGGCCTCGACATGGAAATGTTGAAGCGTCCGGTGAATGTCGGCTTTTCGGGTGGCGAGAAGAAGCGCAACGAGATGGTGCAGATGGGCATCCTCGATCCCAAGGTCGCTATCCTCGATGAGACGGACAGCGGCCTCGATATCGATGCGCTCAAGATCGTGGGCGCGGGGATCAATGCGATCATGCGGAAGCCTGACAAGGCGGTACTGCTGATTACGCATTATCAGCGGTTGCTCGACTATGTGCAGCCTGATTTCGTGCATGTGCTGGCCGGTGGACGGATCGTGAAATCCGGCGGGCCGGAACTGGCGCTGGAACTGGAACGCGAAGGCTATGCCGATGTGGTCGGCACAGAGTTGGCTGCATGAGCGCCGCAGGCACCTTCTTCCTCCGCGTCTCCGCGTCTCCGCGCGAACACAATATTATCGCGCGGAGACGCGGAGACGCGGAGAAGGGGTTGCTTCGATGATTGCGCTTGCCCTTCCTACGTGGCGTGATGAAGCGTGGCGGTATAGTGATTTCGATGCGCTGGCGCGTGTCTGGCCGGTTGCAGCGCCGACACGTGTCACCGTTGCTTCGGGTGAGACGACGCATCGGCATTTGGTGCAGGATGCTGCCGACGGCGCGACGGCGATCCATGATTATGTGATCGACATTGCCGATGGTGCCGCGTGCCATTTCCATGTGCTCAACATCGGTGGCGCGCTGGGCCGCGTGACGCTGGACGTGACGCTGGGTGAAGGCGCGCATTTTGAGCTGGGCGGGGCGATCATCGGTGGCGGGCATCAGACGCTGGAGATCGTCACGACGCTGAACCACGCTCTGCCGAATGCGACCAGCCAGCAGACGATCCGGTCGATTCTGGCGGGGCATTCGACAGGCAGCTATCTGGGCAAGATCGCGGTGGCGCGCGGCGCGCAAAAGACCGACGCGGCGCAGTCGGTAAAGGCCATGTTGCTCGACCGGACAGCGACCGCGAACGCCAAGCCGGAGCTGGAAATCTATGCTGACGACGTGAAGTGCGCGCATGGCGCGACGGTGGGTGAGTTGGACAAGGCGGCGTTGTTTTACATGGCTTCGCGCGGCATGGACCCGGTGACGGCGCGGACATTGTTGTTGCAGTCGTTCATTGCGGGTGTGTTCGACAGCGTGGCGGACGAGGATGTGCGGGCGATGCTGGAAACGGCGGCGTTGGCGAAGCTGGAGGCGTTGTCTTGAATATCGGTACAACCCTCCCGCTCGGGACGAACGGAGGATATCGCCACGACTTCCCCGGTGTACTCGACTGGCACTATCTTGATACCGCTGCCACTGCGCAGAAGCCGCAAGCTGTGATCGATGCTATCGCGCGGGCCTATGGCGAGGATTACGCCACTGTCCATCGCGGTGTTTATGCGCGATCCGCCAATATGACGCTGGCCTATGAAGCAGCGCGGCGGAAGGTTGCGGCGTTCCTTGGCGCGGCTTCGGACAGCGAGATCGTGTTCGTGCGGGGCGCGACCGAGGGGATCAATCTGGTCGCGCAAAGCTGGGGCGGGGCGAGCCTTCAGTCTGGTGATCGCATTCTGCTGTCGATGCTGGAACATCACAGCAATATCGTGCCGTGGCAGTTGATTGCCGAGAAAGTCGGCGCGCATATCGATGTCGTTTCGCTCACCCATGACGGACAGATCGATCTGGACGCGATGGCGGCGATGATCACCCCCGCGCACAAGATTGTGGCGCTGGCGCATGTGTCGAATGTGCTGGGATCGGTGCTGGATGCGCGCCGCGCCGCCGACATTGCGCATAGCGTCGGTGCGAAGCTGTTGCTCGACGGGTGTCAGGCCGTGCCGCGGCTTGCGGTGGACGTGCACGCGCTCGATTGTGACTTCTATGTGATGTCTGCGCACAAGTTGTACGGCCCGACCGGGATCGGGGCGTTGTGGGCGCGGCAGGATATCCTCGATGCGATGCCGCCGTGGCAGGGCGGCGGGTCGATGATCGACAAGGTGACGTTCGAAAAGACCACTTATGCCCCCGCACCGACCCGGTTCGAAGCGGGGACGCCGCATATCGTCGGCGTTGTCGGTCTGGCGGCGGCCATCGATTATGTACATGGCATCGGGCTGGATGTGATCCACGCGCATGAATGCGGGTTAGTCGCGCAGGCGCGGGAAGCGTTGCAGGGGTTGAATTCCGTGCGTGTATTCGGGCCGGATAACAGCGCAGGCATCCTTAGTTTCGAAGTCGAGGGGGTGCATCCGCACGACGTCGGCACCATATTGGACGAGGAAGGCGTGGCGATCCGCGCCGGGCATCATTGCGCGCAACCGCTGATGCGTCATCTGGGCGTCGAAGCGACTGCGCGGGCCAGCTTTGGCATTTACAACGATGAAAGCGATGTCGCGGCGCTGGTGCGCGGGATCGAACGAGTGAGGAAAATCTTCGGATGAACGAAGAAACGAAAATAGCCGTCGAGGAAGTTTCGGCAGTCGATGCACCGCCCAAGGCGCGGGTGGAGGATATCGAGTCTCCGGGCGAGAAGCTGGAGCGGAAACGCGATTATCTGGACGGATTCCTGAACGCGAAACCGACTGAGGCCGCAATCGGCGAACCCGGTAGCTCGCTGTATGATGGGATCATCGAGGCGTTGAAGGACATATTCGATCCCGAAATTCCGGTGAATATCTACGATCTTGGCCTCATCTACGGCGTCGAAGTGACCGACGACGGCCATGCGGTCGTATCGATGACGCTGACGACCCCGCACTGCCCGGTCGCCGAGACGATGCCTGCCGAAGTGGAACTGCGCGTCGGTGCGGTGCCCGGCGTAGGCGATGTCGAAGTCAATCTGGTCTGGGACCCGCCATGGGATCCGGGCAAGATGAGCGACGAAGCGAAGCTCGAACTGGGGATGCTGTAATGTCCACCGAAGTTAAAACACGGGTACGCCCTGCTGCCGTAATCCTGACGCAAAGCGCGGAGAAGCGGATTGCTGACCTGATGGCCAAGGCACCGGAAGGCACCATTGGCGTCAAGCTTTCAACGCCGCGGCGCGGTTGTTCGGGGCTGGCTTACTCGGTTGATTATGTCAGTGATGAAGCCAAATTCGACGAGAAGATCGAAACGCCGGGCGGCACCTTCTACATCGACGGTGGGTCGGTGCTGTACCTGATCGGATCGACGATGGATTGGGTGGAGGACGATTTCACGGCAGGGTTCGTGTTCGCCAACCCCAATGCCAAGGGAAGCTGCGGCTGCGGCGAGAGCTTTACGATTTAAAATTCCATATTGAACCGCATCGCGCCGCCGATCTCGTCAGGGAACCAGACAAGGTTGCCGCGTTGCTGGCGACGATACAGGTTCGATGTCAGCCAGCCGCTACCTAACGGTAGCGCATAGACCATTTCCTGATCGATCTGTCGCCCCGTCGGCGCGAGATTGAGATCGACACGCCCCATCGTCGCGGACTGCGTTGCATAGTCATAAGCCGTGGGTAGCAACAGCCTCAGGCCGCCCGTTTCCACGCGCAATGGTTGTGAAAGGCGCAGGGCGAAGCGATCGGCGTGACGAAACAGGCTGCGCCGTTCGGCATCCAGCGCCCAGGCGTTGGTGGTGAGGTGAGCTTGCGACCCGGCTTGGGTCCAGCCCTGCCGGTATGAGGCGCCGACATTCCAGCCTTCGCCAGCATCGAAGCGTGCGGAAGCATCTACGAACAGGCTGCGTCCGGCTAGTGCGCCAATTACGGGAGCAAAACGCGCGCCCAGCAATGTGCCGTTCTCGCGCAGGTGGGTGAAACCAGTGGAAAGTTGCACAGGTCCGGCGTCGCGCGTCGCGGCGACGCTGAAACTGGCATAACGCTGACGGTCGTTGCGCAGGCGCTCGAAAGCCAGCGTATCGTCGAACTGCTGCCATACGCGCCCGTTTTCTGCGGAGGCGGTCAGGGTCAGGCGTGCGCCGATGCGATGCTGCAGGGCCATGCTTGTCCCGGTCGCTCCCTCGAAGCCGGTGCTGGTGTTCGCGCCGTTGGCGATGAGGAAAGGCGGCTGCGCTATGTCGCCCATCCGTGCGGTGAGGCTGGCGGCGCTTTGTGCGAAGCCGAGCGCCAGCGTCGTGTCCGGCCCGATGCGCGTCAGGATCGCGCTGGACAGCACATGCGCGCGGTCGGCGTCCTGCTGCGAGAGCATGAGCCGCTGGCTGGTGATGGCGCCATCCCGGCCAGGTGCGATCGACAAGGCGATGCTGACCGGGCCGGTGGAACTGGCGAAGCTGCGGGTGCGGCCTTGCAGCGCGGGGGCGAGGCTGAGGCTGGGCGTTGCGGCGGCGACGGTCGGGGCGATGTCGATACTATAGGCGCGACCCAGACTGTCGAGGGCTATCGTCTGGGATGTGCCAGTGCCGGTGGCGTCACCCATGGCGGGGGACAATGTGCCGTTGCTGGTGAGCGAAACTGAAAGAGCGCTGCCCGCAAGGTTGGTCGATCCCGATGGCGCAAAGGCACGCGCGATGTTCAGCACGCCGCGTCCGTAGACCGCGTCCGCGCCCGGAGCGCCTGCGTCGTTGGCGCTGCTGAGAAGGAGCGAGACGATCTGCTGGCTCGTAAGATTGGGGAAAGCCTGCGCCAGCAATGCCGCTGCGCCCGCAATCTGGGGCGCGGAAAAGGACGTCCCAGTGTAGAGATACTGCACACCCTTATTGTCCTGCGACAGTACGCGCTCCCCCAAGGCGTTCAGTGTCGATTGCTCATAGCCCAGGGCGCCGTCCGAGAAGCTGCTGTGCGTGCCGCTCGCATCGACCGAACCGGCGATGATGACGAGACCGCGTCCCCCTCCTGCATCGACGATGGAGGTCGCGAAGGAATCCGGTGCGGCCACGCCGTCATTGCCCGATGCCACGACGATGATGACCCCGGCGGCGGTGGCGCGATCGACCGCTGCGGCAAGGTTGGAGGGCACGGCGCCCCCGCCAAGCGAGATGTTGACCACGCGCGCACCGCTGACGCGCGCATGATCGAGCGCTTGCGTGATGGCGGTGGTACTGTGCTGGCATCCGCTTTTCGGGTCGCTGGGGCTTTCGGTCGCGCAGCTTCCGGGGGTATCGGTGCGCAAGGCAAGGATCGTTGCGTCCCATGCCATGCCCAGCGTCTTGCTGTTGTTGCGTGCCGCCGCCAGCACGGTGGTGACGGCTGTGCCATGCCCGCCGGTATCCTCGATGGAGCCATTGCCGGCAAAGTCGCGCGAGGCGCGGCTGATCCGGCCGGAAAATTCAGCGTTGGCGGTGGCAATGCCGCTGTCGATCACGCCGACGGTCACGTCCTTGCCGCTGGCGCCTGCTTGGTACGCCACTATCGCGCCATGCTGCGCCGGACCATCCGAGCCGCGATATTCAGTCGTATCGTAATTGGTGGGCGTGGGCGTGGGGGCGGGAGCCGGAGCCGGCGCGGGTGTCGGCGTCGGTGTGGCTGGAGGTGCAGGAGTGGATGCAATCCCTCCGCCCCCGCCACCGCCGCCTCCGCAGGCCGAAAGGGCGCTTCCGGCAAGGAGCAACGCGAAGAGCGCGGCACGCTGACGCAGTAATGTCATTTCCATGTTCCCCTGCTGCCTCGATCTTTACTCTGCACCGCAAGCGATGAACATTAATTTAAACGCGGCTTGCCCGGATTGCTTTGCCCGCCTAATCAGCCGCCATGCGCGCGGACTTCGCCCATATCGACAGCTGGATCTTCGATCTGGACAACACGCTGTATCCGGCGAAGGCGGACCTGTTCGGCCTGATCGACATAAAGATGGGCGAGTTTATCCAGACGCTGCTGGGATGCGACCCGGTAGAGGCGCGGCGGGTGCAGAAGGGCTACTTCATGGCGCATGGCACGACGCTGGCCGGGTTGATGCGCGACCACGGCACCGATCCGCATGAGTTTCTGGACTATGTGCACGACATATCGCTGGACCGAATCGTCGCGGACCATGACCTGATCGACCATATCGCGATGCTGCCGGGGCGGCGGCTGATCTTCACCAATGGCGACGCGGCCTATGCGGGACGCGTGCTGGCGAAGCTGGGCCTGACCGACGCATTCGAGCTGATCCATGACATCCATGCTTGCGCCTATGTGCCAAAGCCCGATCCTTCGGGTTATGCCATGCTGTGCGATGTGCATCAAATCGATCCGGCACGCAGTATCTTCTTTGAGGATATGGCCCGCAACCTGATTCCCGCCAAGGCGCTGGGGATGACAACGGTGTGGGTGAACAACGGATCGGAAGCGGGCAATGTCGATGCCCATACCGATTATATCGACTATGAAATCGAACATTTGACGCCGTTTCTGGCGGATATCCATGGGGACTGACATGCACGACGCACTGATTGCCACGATTGATGCCGCCTGGGAGGCACGCACCGACATCGGTGTGACCACCACCGGCGAAGTGCGCGACGCTGTCACCACCGCGCTGCGGATGGTCGATGCAGGCGAAGCACGGGTGGCGGAACCGGTCGAAGGCGGCTGGCAGGTCAATCAGTGGTTGAAGAAAGCCGTGTTGCTCTCGTTCCGGCTGAACGACAATGCGCTGATCCCCGGCGGGCCGGGCGGCAGCTTCTGGTGGGACAAGGTGCCGAGCAAGTTCGACGGCTGGGACGAAGCGCGGTTCCGCGCTGCGGGCTTCCGCGCCGTTCCCGGCTCCATCGTTCGGGCGGGGGCCTATGTAGCCAAGAATGTCGTGCTGATGCCCAGCTTCGTCAACATCGGCGCGTTTGTGGACGAGGGTACGATGGTCGACACCTGGGTAACGGTGGGTAGCTGCGCGCAGATTGGCAAGAACGTGCATCTGTCGGGCGGCGTGGGTATCGGCGGCGTGCTGGAGCCTTTGCAGGCCGATCCGGTCATCATCGAGGACGATTGCTTCATCGGTGCGCGGTCCGAAGTGGTTGAGGGCGTGCGGATCGGCAAGGGATCGGTGCTGTCTATGGGTGTGTTCATTACCAAGACGACCAAGATCGTGGACCGCAGCACAGGCGAAGTGTTCATCGGCGAGGTACCGCCTTATTCCGTGGTCGTTCCCGGTTCGCTGCCCGGCAAGCCCCTGCCCGATGGGACGCCCGGCCCGAACCTGGCCTGCTGCGTCATCGTCAAGCGGGTGGACGCACAGACGCGGTCGAAGACGGCGATCAACGAACTGCTGCGCGACTAACGGCCGTCCGAGTCAGCCAAACACGCCGCGGTCGCGCAAATACCGCACCATCCGGTCGGCCAGTTGCGGGGTGAGTACGATCTTTTGCAGTACCGCGTCGGGCGCGGCGTCCGGGGCGGCGTTGACGGCGCGCGCTGCGGACTGCCATTTCGTTCGTGCCATTGCGCGGTCGCCTGCGGCGGCATAGGCGACCGCCAGAGTTACATCATAGGCAGGCTTGCGATATTCCTGGCCCATCGGCAGGCTGAGCGCAAAGCGCAACGCCGCTTCGCCTTCGCCTCGATTGCCCATGCTGACCAGGATCGGCATGGCCATGAACGCAGGTAAGGACGGGTCGAGCAACCATGCCCGCTTCAACGTCTCCTCATAATCCTTGTCCCCGCACTGATACATGAACAGCCCGGTCTGGGCGTAGGCGAGACTGTCGAAGGGGTTGCGCTCCAGTGCACGGAGGGCATTTGCCCGGCCCAGTTCGCACATGCCGTTGGCATAGGCCGCAAGGGCCATGGCCATCGCAGCCTCGGCGGAATGCGGGTTGGCATCGATAGCCTGCCGTGCCAGCGGCAACGCCTCACGCCGGATCGTTTCGCTATTTTCCGGCTGCTGAGTCGCATCCCTGAACCGCATCACGATTTCAGCGGACAAGGCAGGGCTGTAGCCAGGGTCGCGCGTCAATGTCTCCTGCAGGCACCGGTGCACCGGTGCCTGCAGTTCCACGGCATTGGCAGTGTAGTATTCGGTGTAGCGCATCATGCACGGAAAACCGGGTGAGAAGTCCCCTGAAAGGATGTTCCGCTCACGCGCGCCGATGACGCCGAATGGCGACATGATCGTTGCAATGGTGGGGCTGAGTGCTTCGCGCAACGACCCGACATCGGCCATTTCCAAGCGCTGGGACCAAAATTGCGTCCCGTCGCGGCTGTTCGACAAGGTGAGATACAGCAGTTTCCGCTCGGCACCGACCAGCGTTCCTGTCAGCCGATAATCGCTCGCGGGTCGAGTGCTTCCTTTCCCGCGCGTCGCAAGCGGTCGTACCGAAAGCGACCAGGAGCGATGCAGGGCATCGCCCAACACACGATCGATACGCTCCGCGAGGAGTGGGTCGGCGCCATCGACCGCATCGACAGGCGCGATATCCATTACAGGCGAAGGGGCAAGCGAAGCAGTTTGTACGGCAACGGCAGGCGGACGACCTGGCGTGCCTTTCGATCTGTCGACGATCGCCCAGGCGGTCACGAGCAGGAGGATGGCGACTGCCGCCGTGGCGAAAGCGACGGCCGGCCTGCGATACAGGGGTATCGGGACGGGAGAGGGCAGCTCCGGCGATATCGTGTCTGGGCAGGGAGAAGTGAGCGTGCCGATCAGCCAATGTACCTTGTAACTGCCATTGGGGATGGCGACGCGGATCCCATCGGGGCCATCGCCAGCATGCTCATAAAATTCCGCGATCATGCGACGCAGGCGTCCTACCTGGACACGAGGATAGCTGTCCGACTGCGGATCGAAACCGCTGTCCTTTCCCAGCCCATCGACAGCTACGCCATAGGCCTTGAGATTGTCGCCGCGTCCTGCGAAAGTTTCCGCTACCAGAAAGCGCAAAAGCCGGCGCATGACCGGCGCACGCTGAAATGCCGCGCTCGCACAGATGCGTTCGACTTCGGCATGGTATACTACGTCACTCGATGTAATGGCAGCATCCGCGTTGGTTGGCTCGTCGACCTGTGCCACGCTCTTCCCAATATGGTAATTTCGATTTCGGCTGGATGCCCTTGTCATAGCACCACATTACCATGTGTTTCCAGAAGATTGAGGCTGATCCGGATTAGGACATGTTACCGTTACATCATTTGATGTGACTTGTTCAGCAAAGGGCGCGCGATACAGCGAAGTCTGCATGTTCAGCGATGTACGTTTCAACGTACAGCGGCGATGCGCGGCTTTGATCGTCTTGCTGTGTCCCCACACCTCGGCAAGCTCGGCAAACCGACATCGTTGATGCATGCCGTTAGCGGTGGACCGCGAGGAAAACCGGTGGCGACGCACCTGCCGCCCGGATCGAATATGGAGGATCCCCACCCTCCCCATATTCGATCCGGGCTGTTTTTATGGATGAGCCCCGCACCGCAGGTTTCTATGCGGCGCAGTTGGTTTCAGACCCGATCTCGCCTACAGGGACGCCATGCCTCCCGATTATGCAGCCACATTGGTGCCCCGCGCCGACGCGCCTCCCGCCTGGACGACGCTCCGCCGGTTCTTCATCTACCTCTGGCCAAAGGATTCGCGTGCGCTGAGGGTGCGGGTCGTGTTGGCCATGCTGCTGGTGGTCGCGGCCAAGGCAACCGCATTTGCAATGCCGTTCCTGTACAAGGCCGTTATCGACCGGATGACGCCGGGGCTGGAGCCGGTAGCAGGCCTCGCCATTGCGCTGGTCGGTGCCTATGCGTTTGCGCGCTTCGTATCGGTGGTGTTCGACAATGTCCGCAATGTCGTGTTCGAGCGGGTGGGGCAGGAAGCGACCCGGCGGCTGGCCGAGCATGTGTTCGGCCATCTGCATCGCTTGTCGCTGCGCTTCCATCTGGACCGCAAGACCGGCGCAGTGACCAAGATCGTGGAGCGCGGGACCAAGAGCATCGACACGATGCTGTATTTCCTGCTGTTCAATATCGCGCCCACGGTGCTGGAGCTGGCGGCGGTGTGCATCTATTTCCAGATCAAGTTCGGCTTTGGCATGGTCGCCGCTACGTTGGCGATGGTCGGCCTCTATATCTGGTTCACGCGGACCGTGACCGAATGGCGCAATCAGTTGCGGCGCGACATGGTGGACCTGGATACCGGCGCCGTGGCCCATGCCGTCGATAGCTTGCTCAATTTTGAAACGGTGAAGTATTTCGGAGCGGAGCGGCGTGAGGCGGATCGCTATGGCAATGCCATGCGGCTCTATGCGGCGGCTGCAGTCAAGTCGGAGAACAGCCTGGCGTGGCTCAACATTGGCCAGTCGCTGATTACCAACCTGATGATGGCGGGCGCGATGGGCTATACCGTGTGGGGGTGGAGCCGGGGGACTTTCAGCACCGGCGACGTGGTGCTGGTCAATGGCCTGCTCACGCAGCTTTTCCGGCCGCTCGATTTGCTGGGCATGGTGTATCGCACGATCCGGCAGGGGCTGATCGACATGGAAGCGATGTTCGCGTTGGTCGATACGCCGCAGGAGATTGTCGACGTGCCCACCGCCCCGCCGCTGAATGTGGCGCAAGGTGAAGTGCGGTTCGACAATGTGGTGTTCGGATACGACAAGGAACGCGAGATCCTGCACGGTATCAGCTTTACGATTCCGGCGGGCAAGACGCTGGCCATTGTGGGGCCGTCGGGCGCGGGCAAATCGACCATCGCGCGGTTGCTGTTCCGCTTTTACGACATTCAGTCGGGCCGCATCCTGATCGACGGGCAGGATATCGCCAAGGTGCAGCAGGACAGCCTGCGTGCCGCCATCGGTATCGTGCCGCAGGACATGGTGCTGTTCAACGACACGGTCGGATACAACATCGGCTACGGGCGTGCCGGGGCGAGCCGCGAGGAGATCGAGGCGGCGGCGAAGGGCGCGTCGATCCATGAATTCGTGCTGTCGCTGCCGGAAGGATATGACACGCGGGTCGGTGAGCGTGGGCTCAAGCTGTCCGGCGGCGAGAAGCAGCGTGTGGCGATTGCCCGGACGCTTGTGAAGAACCCGCCGATTCTGGTGCTGGACGAAGCGACCAGTGCGCTCGATAGCCGGACCGAGGAAGCGATTCAGGGCGTGCTGGGCGAGATTTCGAGGCGGCGCACGACGATCATTGTCGCGCATCGGCTGTCGACGGTGGTCGAGGCGGACGAGATTATCGTGCTGGATGCCGGCAGCGTGCGGGAACGCGGGACACATGCGCAATTGCTACGGGCGGGGGATCTGTATGCGTCGATGTGGGCGCGGCAGGCGCAGGAGCGCGAGACGGGTGAGGTGGTGGAGGCTTGACCACGGTTGCGCCTACGTCCTGCCCTATCTAAAGCGGCACCACTAACCGATCCGTTCGTCCCGAGCGCAGTCGAGGGGCAGGTGGCGCGCGGTGCGCAAGGTGTCTCGACTACGCTCGACACGAACGGCGGCAAGTTAATGCCTCACAGTAAAGTCATCCTGTCCTAATGCCCCGCGATCCCCGCCAGCTTCTGCACGACATTTTCGGCTTTCCTGCCTTTCGCGGGGTGCAGGCGGATGTCGTTGCGCGGGTCATGGCGGGGCAGCGGACGCTGGCGATCATGCCGACCGGGGCAGGCAAGTCGCTTTGCTATCAGCTTCCCGCCGTCGCGTTCGATGGGTGCTGCGTGGTGGTCTCGCCGCTGATCGCGCTGATGCACGATCAGTTGCGGGCGGCGCAGGCAGTGGGCATCCGGGCGGCCAGCCTCACCAGTGTCGACGCGGACTGGCGGGAGACGCAGGATCGGTTGCGCAATGGCGATCTCGATCTGCTGTATGTCGCGCCGGAGCGGGCGAGCGGGGAGGGTTTCCGGTCGCTGCTGCGCTCTGCGAACATCGCGCTGTTCGCCATCGACGAAGCGCATTGCGTGTCTGAATGGGGGCATGATTTCCGCCCGGACTATCGCCTGCTGCGGCCGCTGCTGGACGAGTTTCCCGATGTCCCGCGCCTTGCGCTGACGGCGACGGCGGATGCGCATACGCGGGCGGATATCCTCAAGCAGCTTGGTATCCCGGCTGAGGGGATGATCATATCGGGCTTCGACCGGCCCAATATCCGCTATGCGGTGCATCCGCGCGATGGCCTGAGCAAACAGATCGCCGACTTGCTGGCGGTGCAGCCGGGGCCGGGGATTATCTATGCGCAGACCCGCGCCGCGACCGAGAAGATGGCGGCCAGCCTGTCGGTCGGCGGGCGGCAGGTGCGCGCTTATCATGCCGGACTGGACCCCAAGGTGCGTAGCGCCAATCAAGCCGCCTTCATCGCCAGCGAGGATATGGTGATGGTGGCGACGGTTGCGTTCGGCATGGGGATCGACAAGCCGGACGTGCGCTTTGTGGCCCATGCGGGGCTGCCGAAATCGATTGAAGGCTATTATCAGGAATCGGGCCGTGCTGGGCGCGATGGCGAACCGGCGGAAGCGCATCTGTTCTGGGGCGCGGAGGATTTTGCGCGCGCTCGACAGCGGGTGATGGAAGTGGAAGCGGCGCGCCAGCAAGGCGAGCGGGTGCGGATATCGGCGCTGGGCGCCTTGGTTGAAACGGGGGGGTGCCGCCGTGCGGTGCTGCTGCGGCACTTTGGCGAAGATCCGCCTGCAACCTGCGGCAATTGCGACAATTGCATCACGCCGCCCGCCAGCATCGACGCGACCGAGACGGCGCGCAAGTTCCTCTCCGCCGTCTATCGCACCGGGCAGAGCTTTGGCGTGCAGCATATCGAAGCGGTGCTGACGGGCGCGGCGAATGACAAGGTGCGGCAGCGGGGGCATGACAAGCTGTCGGTGTCTGGTATCGTATCGGGGGATGAGGTTGCGCTGTTGCGCCCGGTGTCCCGCGCGCTGCTGATCCGCGATGCGCTGGAGACGAACGAGCATGGCGGGCTGATACTGGGGCCGAATGCGCGGCCTATCCTGCGGGGCGAGGAGACGGTGCCGCTGGTGCTGCCGCCCAAGCGTGCGCGGCGGCGCAATGCCCGCGATGGCAGCGCCGCGAACCCCAGCGACGATCCACTGTTCGATGCGCTGCGCGCCTGCCGCCGCGAGCTGGCACTGGAGGCCGGGGTGCCGCCTTATGTGATCTTCCACGATTCGACGCTGCGCGAAATGGCGCAGTATCGGCCCGACAGCCTTTCGGCGCTGGGCACCGTCAGTGGTGTGGGGACGCGCAAGCTGGAAGCCTATGGCGATGCGTTCCTGACGGTGCTGCGCCGCTTCGGCTGATCCCTTGAAAGCGGGCGGCATATTGGGCATGGCGCGGGGAGCATTGCAGAAGGACACGCCGCTTATGTTCCGTCAGGTCACCGATACGCTCTATGTCGCGCCGCAGATCGGCGTGGGGGACATCAAGCAAGCGAAGGCGCTGGGCGTGACGATGGTGGTCAACAACCGCCCCGAAGGCGAGGAACCCGGCCAGCCGACCGGCGCGGAGATCGAAGCAGCGGCGACGGCAGCGGGCCTGAGCTATGCTGCGGTGCCGGTCACCCACGCGGGTTTTGCGCCGTGGCAACTGGACGGGATGGCCGAAGCGCTGGAACAGGCAGGAGACGGCAAGGTGCTCGCCTTCTGCCGATCCGGTACGCGGAGCACTTTGCTGTGGGCGCTGACCCGTGCGCGGGCGGGGGATGACGCCGATGCGCTGGCGGGACAAGCGGCGGCGGCGGGATATGACCTGTCGCCGATCCGGCAGATTATGGATGCTGTGCGGGGCGGGTAACGCTTACAGCACGTCGCCGAACATGAACCACAGCAAGGCGAGCCAAGCGAACAGGGCGACGACCCCCATCAGCACCGCGAAGCGTTCACGCACCCAGCGTGTCAGGGTGGCTGGGTCGGCATCATTGGGATCATCCATTTCCGAGGCGTAGAGGACATTGCCGTGGTCAGGCAATATGCATCGGCACTGGTTGGGTTTAGGTGCCGACGATTCGCTCTTTCGTCATCCCGGGCTTGACCCGGAATCCCGCTTTCTTCGTCCGCGCCTCAAGGGAAGCGGGACCCCGGATCAAGTCCGGGGTGACGATGGTGAGGGGGTTGTGTTGGATTTTCTCCAACGGGCGCGCGGGGGCGCTTTGTGCGGTGCACATGCAGAAAGTTGACGGTCGACGCGTCCTTGCCTCGGTCACCCGGTGCTCGACGACTTTGTAACGATAGTATCTATAAAGCATCGAGGCTTTATAGGGGTGGCTTCGGCTGAGTCTGCTGTTCCCTTTCGGGGGGAGGCAATTATGGTTGGCCGCTGAGTATGCGCTACGCGGAACGATCAGACGAAACAGGGCCGTCCCCCGTTCTCCTGTCCCTATATGTAGCACGCCCCAGCAACGCCCCTACAGACTGTGTTGCTGAACCGAAGCCGGTTGCGGATATCCTGTAAATCCGGATGGTTCCGCGCCGACCGCTCCTGCCCGACAGTTGCGTTGCCGCTTGTGCCGAACAGGACCTTTCTTTCCCGTATATCTGGCCAGACAGATAGGAAGTGCTGTGGCATATAACCTATATGGTTCGTAATGTCAAGAAAAATGTGCCGTCACACCAGTCGCTGAGGTAACCGTATCGCGCACAAAAAAAGGCGGCGCGCTGGCGCCGCCTTTCCCATGGAATAAGCTGAATTAGAAGCGGTAGCCTACACCGATGACGGTCTGGTACAGTTCCACACCGAATTCATAGTTGCCGTACCGTGTTTCCACATTGGCAAAGAGGTTGCCGAACTTCTGTTCGACGCCAAGGCCGACCTTTACGCCGTCCAGCGAGCCGGGGAAGTTGTCTGCGTCCAGGTTGGAGTAACCAGCGGTGCCGTAAACCAACGTGCGGGGCGTAGCTTTGAAGCCGAAGCGACCGGCAATGGTCAGATCGCGAAGGTCGGTGTTGTCGTCATCGAACAGGCCGGTGTACGAACCGGTTACGCCAACAACGGTGGTGCCCAGATCGAAATCGTAACCAGCATTGATGCCGTAGCTGGCCTTGTCCGTGCCTGCGAAATCATCGTCAACGGCACCGATTTCCACGCCAACGCGGGCACCCTGAAATTCCTGAGCGAGGGCCGGCGTGGCGACAACAGCAGTGGCCACGGCAACAACGGCTAAAATGCGCTTCATTGTAATCATTTTCCTTTGTTTCGGTCACGTTATGGTGTGACGCGCTGCCCCTAGGGGTCTGGGCGTGCAGATGCATGCGCAAACTGCGTCGGACTGAGCAATCGCAGCATTGCTGTCACAATTTTGCAACAATGCGTCCGGCCTATCCGGGCAAACGCCTGGTCTGAGCCTTTTTCCAACGGGGGACGCGCAAAAAAAGGCCGATGCTTGCGCACCGGCCCAGGGTTGTTCGCAGGAGGAACATCGGGTGGCGGGCGGGCCGTTATGGTGGCCCGCCCTGCCGAACTCTTTTAGTAATTATAGGCGCGTTCGCCGTGGCTGGAGAGGTCGAGGCCTTCCTGTTCGGCGTCTGCGGTCGGACGAAGACCGATGGTCTTGTCGATGATGAAGAACAGGATCGCGCTGCCGACACCCGACCAGACCAGCGTCAGGACAACGGCCTTGATCTGGGTGATGATCTGCGCGCCCATGTCATAGACGCCCACGCCCGCCGGGAAGACGGTGTAGTCGAAGAAGCCCTGACCGCCCAAGGCCGGGTCAGCGACGATGCCGGTGCCGATTGCGCCGACGATGCCGCCGACGCAGTGGACGCCGAAAACGTCGAGGCTGTCGTCATAGCCGAACTTCTGCTTCACCGAAGCGACGAAGAGGTAGCAGATCGGCGAGACGATGAAGCCAAGCACGATGGACGTCATCGGCGCGGCGTAACCCGAAGCCGGGGTGATGGCGACCAGGCCGGCCACGGCGCCGGTCACTGCACCGAGCAGCGAAGGCTTGCCATGATGGAACTGTTCGATCAGCGCCCAGGAGACGGCTGCCGCAGCAGTAGCGACGAAGGTGTTGATGAAGGCAACAGCGGTGACGCCATTGGCTTCGAGGTTGGACCCGGCGTTGAAACCGAACCAGCCGACCCACAGCAGGCTCGCGCCGATCATGGTCATGGTCAGCGAGTGCGGTGCCATCGGTTCCTTGGGATAGCCGATGCGCTTGCCGATCATGATGCAGCCGACGAGGCCCGCGATACCGGCGTTGATGTGCACAACGGTGCCGCCAGCGAAGTCGAGCGCGCCCATGCCCCACAGGAAGCCATAGTCGGTCGGTGCATCAGGCAGGAAGTCGGGACCCGCCCAGTACCAGACCATGTGCGCGATCGGGAAGTAGATGACCGTGAGCCATGCCACCACGAACACCATCAGCGCCGAGAACTTCACACGTTCGGCAAAGGCGCCGACGATGAGGGCTGGCGTGATGCACGCGAAGGTCATCTGGAAAATGACGAACACGAATTCAGGCAGATAGACGTTGTTGCTGAACGTCGCGGCATAAGTGGTGCCCGATACGCCCATCAGGAACGCCTTGGAGAAGCCGCCGACGAAGACGTTGTTGCTGGTGAAGGCCATCGAATAGCCCCAGCAGCACCAGACCAGCGCCGCGACCGAGACGATCATGAACACCTGCATCAGGACGCTGAGCATGTTCTTGGTACGGACGAGGCCACCGTAGAACAGCGCAAGCGCAGGGACGGACATCATCAGCACGAGGACCGAGGATACCAGCATCCAGGCGACATCGCCCTTGTTGACCATGGTGGCCATCTGTTCGACGGTCGGAGCCTTGATCGGACCGGCAAAGGCCGGCGCGGCGGCGAACAGGGAAGCGGCAATCGCCCCCATCGCACCGCAAAGTTTCTTGGAAACAGTCATTATTCCCCCTTCCTTACAGCGCGGTTTCGCCGGTCTCGCCCGTGCGGATGCGCACGGCCTGACTCACATCGAGAACGAAAATCTTGCCATCGCCGATTGCGCCGCTGTTGGCGGCCTGCTGCGTCGCTTCGACAACACGCGGTGCCAGATCGTCGTCGCAAACGACTTCGATCTTGATCTTCGGAACCATGTTCGTCGAATATTCGGCGCCGCGGTAAATTTCGGTCTGGCCCTTCTGGCGACCGAAGCCTTTAACTTCGCTGACCGTCATGCCCGCAATGCCAAGAGTGGAAAGTGCCTCTCGTACATCGTCAAGCTTGAACGGCTTTATGATAGCCATGACAAGTTTCATATCGCCCCCTTATTCTGGTGTGCGATAGAAAGGTCAGCAAGGACCGTGCCAGTTTCTTAAACGTGCGTTAACACGGCGTTAGGGCGAGACGATCCGAGTCGCGACGCTAAAAAATTGTGCAGCGCGGCAGAACTGCTTAAATTTTGGGCACTGTTAGGGCCCAAGGACGATCAGGCGGCGGTGCCGCCGACCGTCAGGCCTTCCATCAGCAAGGTCGGCTGGCCGACGCCCGCAGGAACGCTCTGCCCGCCCTTGCCGCACATGCCGATGCCTTCGTCGAGCGCCATGTCGTTGCCGATGCCCGTGACCTTGGTAAGCGCAGTGGGACCGTCGCCGATCAGGGTCGCGCCCTTGATCGGGTCGCCGATCTTCCCGTCCACGATGCGATAGGCTTCGGTGCAGGAGAAGACGAACTTGCCCGACACGATGTCGACCTGTCCGCCGCCGAAGCTCTTGGCGAAGATGCCGTTTTTGACGCGGCTGAGCAGTTCGGCGGGATCGTCATTGCCGCCGCGCATGAAGGTGTTGGTCATGCGGGGCATGGGGGCGTACGCATAGCTTTCGCGGCGACCGTTGCCGGTGGCGGGAACGCCCATCAGGCGCGCGTTCAGGCGATCCTGCATATAGCCGCGCAGAATGCCATCCTCGATTAGCACGTTTTCCTGTGTCGGCGTGCCTTCGTCGTCGATGCTGAGCGACCCGCGGCGGTTGGCGATGCTGCCATCGTCGACCACGGTGACGCCCGGCGCAGCGACGCGCTGGCCCACGCGACCGGAGAAAGCCGATGTGCCCTTGCGGTTGAAATCGCCTTCGAGGCCGTGGCCGATGGCTTCGTGCAGGACGATGCCCGGCCAGCCGGGGCCGAGGAGAACGGTCATCTCCCCCACTGGCGCAGCGACGGAAGAGAGGTTGACGCGCGCCTGTGCCAGCGCTTCGTCGATGGCGCGGTTCCAGATGGCGGGCGACATCACCTGATCGTAGAGATAGCGTCCGCCGATGCCGAACACCCCGGTTTCGCGGCGGCCGTTTTCTTCGAGGATGACCGAGACGTTGAGGCGGACGAGCGGGCGGATGTCGCTGGCGGTGAAACCGTCGGCGCGGACGACTTCGACGACCGACCAGCTTCCGGCGAGATTGACCGACACCTGCGCGACGCGCGGATCGCGGGCGCGGGCGGCGGCGTCGATCTCTGCGCAGAGCGCCACCTTCTCAGCGAAGGGGACGATCTCCATCGGGTTGGCATCGGTGTAGAGGTGGCGGTTGGTGTGCTGGGGCGGGGCGGCGGCAGGTGCGGTCGCGGGATCGAGCAGGGTCAGCGTCTCAGCGGCGCGGCGGATCGCAGCTTCGCTGATGTCGTTGGCGTGGGCGAAACCAGTCATTTCGCCCGACACGCCGCGCAGGCCGAAGCCGGCGTCGGTGGAGTAATCGGCGGTTTTCAGGCGCCCGTCGTCGAAACCGAAACTCTCCGACGCGCGATATTGGAGGTAGAGTTCGCCGTCATCGCACTTGCCCAGCGCCTGCGCAGTGAGGCGGCGGGCGCCATCGGGATCGAGCAGGCCGTCGCGATAGAGGAAGCCGCGGGCGTCGGTGAAGTGCGAAGTGATGTCGGTCATAGGGGGGATATAGGGGTATGTATTCCCTGCACCAACCCCCATCAGACAGTTATAACCCTTGCCGCAACGCTACTCACCGTTCGGTTCGAGCAGCTTGGAGCGCAGTCGAGAAGCGTCCGTCGGGTATGCGAGGGGCGCCAAGACCCGTTCTCGACAAGCGCGAACCGAACGGGGGTGGGGTAGTTCTTGCGGTTAGGCTGGTTATTACAGGCTCGCGCCCGAAGCGATGCCGGGCAGCGTGCTTTGCAAGGTGAGTACTGCCCAGCCGCTCTTAAAACGGTCGCGCGCTCCAGGAAGTCCAGATTTAATTCTGCAATGCTCCAACCAACTGCGGTCAATCAACTATGATACCAGCAACAGAGGAGCAATAGATGGCCATACCGTTACCTACATCCCCTTGCTGGCAAAAGCTGGCGAACGGAGGACTGGCGGCACTGCGGACCAACAATGTCGCGACCCAGATGCTCATCAAGCGCATGGAGCGCAGCACCGCTCCAGCCGCGCAGAAGGCGGCGGAAATTCACGAATATTATGCGAAATGGGAGCGGAGCCTTGCTGATGAAATCGTTCAATTCAACCGTGGCTAAATCTCAGCCGACCAACGGCCTGCTCGCAATCGCGGAGGCGGTTGCGCTGATCGAGGCAGGACTGCCGCTATCAATCGCGGGTCCGGAATCGGCGATGGACATGCTCCCTGCGGGCAACTGGATCGGCGGCACCACCCCCTATTTCATGACCGTCGAAGGCGGTCGGGTGATTACCGAAGGTCAGGTCTTCGTAACGGACCTCTCCCGGATGGGAAGCGTCAGTGTCGCAGTCTATGATGCCGATCACCTGGCCGACATCTCGGGCAACGGCCCCGAACACGGCTTCTCCCTTGCGATAATTCCAGCAGGTTCGGTCTGCCACGAGCGATTCGCCAATGAAGCGGCTGACTATCCCCAAGCGTTTCTAAGCCCCACCGTGGGCTGGATCGCGGGTGTCGATCTTGCCGATCCCACGGCCTCGGCCAAGGTCTATGACGGAACCGGGCCAACCAAGCATGCCGACCGTGCGGTGGTTGCCCATATCGCCCAACCCGAGGACGTGCTTGCGTCGATCGAAATCGTCAATCCGTTCAAACCGGGCGATGGCGACGTCTTACGTTTCGAAAATACGGATTTCGCGCCCACGCATTGCATCGTCAACGGTCAGCCTACCAACTTCGCCGCCTATCTTGTCGAGCACGGCATGGAGGGTGGCATGTTGCCGCTGATCGGCGATTTCGCGGGTGCCCCCATCAATGTCTCGATCAAATCGGTCGATCGCGACACGCAGGTGGCAACGCTCTACGCGCCGGTGTTTCCCGGCGTGGACTATCGTTTCGCCGCTCCGCTTGTCGACTACGCCGGGACCTTCCGCGAAAAACTCGCCAACCACTCGCTCGAAGGGGCTGTCTGGTCCTGCAATTGTATTCTGAACTTCCTCCACGGGTCGCTTGAGGGCAAGGCCATCGGAGGCATTGCGGGGCCTGTCACCTTCGGTGAGATCGCTTACCAATTGCTCAATCAAACAATGGTGCTCGTGCGCCAGAATGCGCCTGACGAAAACGAAGGGTGACAAATCCGGAAGCGACGTCTGCATAGCAATGACGCCGCGATCTGCATCTATCTTGGCCTGTCCCGATTGGGGCAGGCCAAACTTCTAATTCGGCAGGAGATCAGTCTGGACTCCTGCTTTAGCAGGAGTGCGGCAGCGCCTACTGTACGCTTGCGCCCGAAGCGATGTCGGGGAGTGTGCTTTGGTCCGCGCCGTCGGCGGGGCCGCCCACCAGTATGAAGCGTCGGTCGCAATAGCCGCAATCGACATAGCCCTTTTCGTCGATCTCCAGATAGACGCGCGGATGGCCGAGCGCTGCGGGGATGTCGCCCGATCCGTCGCAGGATACGCGGGTCTTGGCGGTGCGGAGGATTTCGGGGGGCTGGATCATGGCCCACGCCTGTATCATCGCCGCCCATGCCCCGCAATATGCCGCGCCGCAATATCGCGGTTACTCGACCTTCCGGTTCGTGCGCGCTAAGAGCATGTCCCATGAGCACCGCATCGCAAGCCGCCATCGTCATCGATAATCTGTCCAAGGTCTACAAGGGCGGGAAGCAAGCGCTCGACCATGTGTCGTTCGAAGTGCCGCGCGGGCAGATATTCGGGCTGCTGGGGCCGAACGGCGCAGGCAAGTCGACGCTGATCAACATCCTGTCGGGGATGGTGAACAAGACAAGCGGGTCGGCGCGCATCTGGGGCTTCGATATTGACGAGAATCCGCGCAATGCGAAGAACTCCATCGGCATCGTGCCGCAGGAGATCGTGTTCGATCCGTTCTTCACGCCGTTCGAGACGCTGGAGAATCAGGCAGGCTTCTATGGCGTGGCCAAGGGTGCGCGGAAGTCCATGGAGCTGCTGCGCGCGGTGCATCTGGAGGACAAGGCGAACGCTTATGCGCGGACGCTGTCGGGCGGCATGAAGCGGCGGCTGCTGGTGGCCAAGGCGATGGTGCATTCGCCGCCGATCCTGGTGCTGGACGAGCCGACCGCAGGCGTGGATATTTTGCTGCGCCAGCAATTATGGGCCTATGTGAAGCAGCTCAATGAGCAAGGCGTGACAATCGTGCTGACGACGCATTATCTCGAGGAAGCCGAGCAGTTGTGCGACCGGATCGCGATCATCAACCACGGTCGGCTGATTGCGAATAAGCCGACACGCGAACTGGTCGGCATGGCGACCGAAAAGGTCGTTCAGGTGACGGTGGACCGCGATCTGGACGCCGCGCCCACCCATGCACGATTCGAGAAAGTCGAACTGACGGCGGGTCGGGTGCTCACGATCACTTATGCCAAGGACAAGGCCAATGCCGGCGAAGTGCTGAGCGCGGTGCAGGGCATGGGGCTGCAGATCGTGGACGTGGTGACGCGCGACCCGGATCTGGAGGATGTGTTCCTTAATCTGACGGCGGCGGCTGCGTAACCCTCGCCTGATTTCCGTTCGTGTCGAGCGAAGTCGAGACACGCTCGCGCAAACCTTAAGAACAATGTCCCTCGACTTCGCTCGGGACGAACGGTGTAAGAGAGAATAATGCCCACCCAAAATTACGACGTCATCATCATCGGTTCCGGCGCGGCGGGGCTTACGGCGGCTATCAATCTGGCGCAGGACAGGCGCGTGCTAGTGCTGGCCAAGGGTGCACTGGACGGCGGGTCGACCAACTGGGCGCAGGGCGGGATCGCGGCGGTGCTGGATGGCGGCGACAGCTTTGCCGAGCATGTCGAGGACACGATGGTGGCAGGCGCGGGCCTCAACAATCGCGAGACAGTCGAGTTCGTCGTCGAGAACGCCCCGGCGGCCATCGAGCGGCTGGCCGAACTGGGCGTGCCGTTCAACGCAGGCGAGGGCTTTGGCGAGCGCTGGCACCTGACGCGCGAAGGCGGGCACAGCCATCGCCGGATCGTGCATGTCGACGACGCGACGGGCGCTGCGGTGCAGCGGGCGCTGGTGAAGGCAGCGCAGGCCAATCCCAACATCACGCTGATGAGCGACATGGTCGCCATCGACCTTATCACGTCGCGTCATGGCGTACGGTATTCGGGCGATGGGCATGTGTGGGGAGTCTATGCCTTCAACAAGACGACCAAGCATATCGATGCGCTGCTGGGCAAGGCGACGATATTGGCGACGGGCGGGGCAGGGCGGACGTACCTGTTCTCCACGGCGCCGCGCGGCGCGACGGGCGACGGGATCGCCATGGCGTGGCGCGCGGGGTGCCGGGTGTCCAACATGGAAATGAACCAGTTCCATCCGACCTGCCTCTACAATCTGGAGGTCAAGAATTTCCTGATTACCGAAGCGATGCGCGGCGAAGGCGGGAAGCTGAAGCTGCCGCCGGGCGTGCCGGGTGGCGGAAAGCGGTTTATGGACCGGCACGATTCGCGCGGCGAACTGGCCCCGCGCGACGTGGTGGCGCGGGCCATCGACCATGAGATCAAGCGGCTGGGCCTCGATTACGTCCACCTCGATATCAGTCACAAGCCGCCCGAGTTCATTAAGGAGCATTTCCCGACGATCTATGCGCGGCTGCTCGATCTCGACATCGACATCACCAAGGAGCCGATCCCGGTGGTGCCAGCGCAGCATTATACCTGCGGCGGGGTAGTGATCGATCTGGACGGGCGCACCGACTTGCCGGGATTATATGCGGCAGGCGAAGTGACCGAGAGCGGGTTGCATGGCGCCAACCGGCTGGCGTCCAATTCGCTGCTGGAATGTTTCGTCTTCGGCGAGGCGGCGGCGCAGCACATCCGCGCGAACTGGGACAGCCTGCCCTGCCCACCGCCGATCCGGGCGTGGGACGAAAGCCGCGTGACCGATTCGGACGAGGAAGTGATCGTCCAGCATAACTGGCGCGAAATCCGCCGGTTCATGTGGGACTATGTCGGCATCGTGCGGACCACCAAGCGGCTGGAACGCGCCAAGCATCGCATCGACCTGCTCGCGCAGGAAGTGGATGACTATTATGGCAATTTCCGGGTGACGCCCGATCTGATCGAATTGCGCAACCTGCTGGAAGTGGCGCGGCTGATCGTGCGATCCGCCTTGCATCGCAAGGAAAGCCGGGGGCTGCACTATATTCTGGATTATCCCGAAACGCTGCCCGAGGCAGTGGATACGGTGTTGGTGCCGTAGGGCGATCGCAAAACGCCGTCTCCCCCAAAAAAAAGGACGTGCCGGGTAAGCCCGGACACGCCCAAGGGGGAGGAGAAAGGGGGTGGGCTCCTCAGATCATCGCAACGATGACCATCACGGCGATAGTCCAGATCAGGATCAGGACCGGCAATATGTACATTTGAACGGCAGCAGCGCGGCGATCCAGCGGGCCGCTTTCGCACATCACGACATTGGCCGACGGCGTTCCGTGGGAATGGCTGTCTGCGGAAATATGAGCGGTCATATCGCTACTCCTTCAGGCTATGAAGAAGAATTAGGTCGCCAGTGCGCGGGGCACATTGATTGAAATCAAACAGCGCTCAGCGTTTCAAAAAGCCCTGCAGGATGGTCGCGAATTTCGCGGGCTGGTCTGCCATGACGACATGGCCGCTGGGCCCGATCGGGGTCAGCAACGGCGCTTTGGCGGGGGCGTAGGCGGTGCGGTAGCGCTGCGTCTGCGACTGGCGCTGTTGCGCGTCGCCGCCGATGGCGTAGACGACCTGCAAAGGCGCGCGCAGGGTCTTGAGGCGGGGGCCCAGATCGGTCTGGGCGAGTTCGCGCAGGGCATTGGCGATGACGTCCGGGTCGCTGCCCTTGGCGCCGGGTTGATTCTGCAGCATTTGCGAGAAAAGCTGGCGGCCTGCCTTCGTTCCGGTGAAATAGTCGCCAAGCTGCTGCGCGAGATAGCCCATGCCGCTGGATGTGCCGCCGACCATGCCTGCGCCATCCGGCAGCATATCGACCACCATCACCCGGCTGAGCGCCGGGGAGGGGCGCATCGCCAGCAGCATGGCCAGCGTGCCGCCCATCGAATGACCGACCACGGCGGGACGGATCAGCCTGGCCTGCGTGATATAGCTGGCCAGATCGTTGACCAGCGGCGTCAGCAAGGGTCCGCTCTTGTTCGCGTCTGGCGCTAGGCCTGCAAACCCGCGCACCTGCACCAGATGATAGCGATAGCCGGGAATGGCCGCGATGGTGCCGCCCCAGATGCCGGGGCCGCTGGCAAGGCCGGGGATCAGCAGAACGTCGGGTCCGTTGCCGCGCACGGTGACGCTGATGCGGCGCGAGGCGAAGGGCGCGGCGGCGGCAGGAGAACCGCCGAACGCCAATGTGGCAAGGCCGGTTATCACGGCGGTACGGCGGTCGAAGAGGATTTTTCCGGGCATGTCCTCTCCTTTGAAACAGGGTGGCTGAACGCACAATGACGCTTTGCGTTGCGGCGTTCATGCTCCTTACATCGCAGCTATGGAATCATTCGCCGCATCATCCTTGCGTTTGGGGCAGGCAGAGCGGGAAAGTCAGGCTATTGAATATGCGGGCAAAAGAGCAATCGGGGTGAACATGACGATCAAGCGACGCGGTCCGGGGGACGGCAAGGCGCGCTTTCGGCGCTATGCGTCGCTGGGCGTTGTGCTCGGCGCATTATGTTCGTGCGTGGGGGGAGCGACGCCGCCGCCTGCGCGTGTGGCAGCGGTGACGCCGCGTACCGTCGCGCAACCGCATCGCCCCGTCGCCAATCCGCCTGTGGCGATTCCGGAATATAATCCGCGCAGTACGCCGTCGCCTGCACTGGTTACCATCATTCAGTCGCTGGGGCGCAATTTCAAGGGGCATGTCGGGATCGCGGTGCGCCGCGTCGATGCGGACTGGACGGTCGCCTGGAACGGGACGCAATTGTTTCCGCAGCAAAGTGTGTCGAAGCTGTGGGTCGCGATGACATTGCTGGATGCCGTGGACCGGGGCAAGGTTTCGCTGAGCGAAGCAGCCATCGTCCGGCGGGAGGACATGACGCTGTTTCATCAGCCGCTTGCCAGCCTGATCGGCGCAAGCGGGTATAAAACGACGCTGTCGGACCTGATGACGCGCGCAATGACGCAAAGCGACAATACCGCCAACGACATGCTGCTGCGGCGCGCGGGCGGGCCGGAAGCGGTGCGCGGCTTTCTGGCGCGGCGGTTCGTGAGCAATGTCCGGTTCGGGCCGGGCGAACGGCTGCTGCAAAGTACGACGGCAGGCTTGAGCTGGAACCCCAGCTATTCGCAGGGGCGCAATTTCTACACCGCGCGGGCGAATTTGCCCAAGAGCGTGCGGGAGAAAGCGCTCGACGCCTATCTCGCCGATCCGATGGATGGGGCGGCACCCTCTTCGGTGGTGATGGCGCTGGCGAAGCTGAAGCGCGGGGAAATGCTCTCACCTGCGTCGACGCGGCTGCTGCTGACGACGATGGGGCAAGCGAAGACCGGGCCGCAGCGGATCAAGGGCGGCGTCCCTGCTGGGTGGAGCTATGTGCACAAGACCGGCACAGGGCAGGAACTCGCGCCGCGCTCGACCGGGTATAACGACATCGGCATCATGACGGCACCCGACGGCACGAGCTATGCTGTGGCGGTGTTCATCGGCAGCACGACGGTGCCGATCCCGACGCGCTGGGAACTGATGCAATCGGTGGCGAAAGCAGTCGCGGCGAACCACGACAAGCGGTGATGTGAGGCTGCAACCACCACCACCGTCATCCCGGACTTGATCCGGGATCCCGCTACCTTCTTCGATAAAGAAGCAGGATTCCTGCCTTCGCAGGAATGACGAACGGCAATGGCAGACCTCTCATTCTTCTGATATAGCGTATTGATGCTACTACGAGCGATCTTGGCTGCTTTGCTGATGATTGGACCATCAGATATTGCACTAGCATGCGCCGCTCCACGCTCCGGTGAGTCGCTTTCCAAAGATGAGGTTTTGCGAGCCACGAAAGCGCAGTTCGAGCACAGCGACGCGATTATCGATGCCATTGTATTTCGTGATACTCGCGGCAACCCGTTTTTGAAGCCGATAAAGATTTGGAAGGGTCAGCGTCAGAAAGCATATGCTGTTAAGGGCGATGGTTGCGGCGTCTACTTGCCGGAAGATGGGCAGAGAGTACGAGTTCTATTATATCGCGACGAGCATGGTTGGGTACTTGTTCAACCCATAGTTAGCTATGGCCGAGGGATGCCATCGTATGATGGTATTATTGACAGCTATCTGCGCAGCCCCCGTCCCAGCAGCTTTCAATCTGTCGGGCCGATGATGCCGCCTCTGCCCTGAAGCTACACTGTGGCAGCTACCCACCTATAATACTCTCGCTCGCCAATATTGCCTCATACCCCAACCCCACAAGATCTGGCACGCCCGCCCCGCTTCCGCTATCTCCCCGTCATGACCGAACAACCCACGCAGAATCACCTCTATCTCGTCGATGGCAGCGGCTATATTTTTCGCGCCTATCATCAGCTTCCGCCGCTGACCAACAAGCATGGGCAGCCCGTTGGGGCGGTCTATGGGTATACGTCGATGCTGTGGAAGCTGGCGGCGGAGTTGGGCGCAGCCGAAGGGCCGACGCATATGGCGGTGATTCTGGACAAGGGATCGCACACCTTCCGCAATGACATGTACGACAAGTACAAGGCGAACCGTCCGCCTGCGCCCGAAGACCTGATCCCGCAATTCCCGATGATCCGCGACGCGACGCGCGCCTTTTCGCTGCCGTGTATCGAGGAAGCGGGGTTCGAGGCGGACGACATCATCGCGACCTACACCAAGCAGGCGATTGCGGCGGGGTGGCACGTCACCATCGTGTCGTCCGACAAGGATCTGATGCAGCTCATTCAGCCCGGCGTCGACATGTACGACACGATGAAGAATGAGCGGCGCGGGCCGGAATATGTGATGGGCAAGTTCGGCGTGAAGCCGGAGCAACTGGGCGATGTGCTGGCGCTGATGGGGGACAGCGTCGACAATGTGCCGGGAGTGCCGGGGATCGGGCCAAAGACTGCGTCGAAGCTGATTACCGAATATGGCGATCTGGAAAGCGTTCTCAGCGCTGCGCCTTCGATGAAACCGTCGAAGATGCGCGACAATCTGATCGAGCATCAGGAAATGGCGCGATTGTCGCGGCGGCTGGTGGAATTGCACAGCGCGATGACCCTGCCCGAGCCGCTGGAGGATTTGTCGCTCAAGGGCATACCGGAAGAACCGCTGCGCGTGTTTCTGGAGCATCATGGGTTCAAGGCGCTGCTCAATCGGCTGGGCGGCGGCGCAGCAGCGGTGGCGGTTGCTGCGGTGGCCGCCAGCGTGGGCGACGTGCCGCCTGCGCCGATCCGCGAAGATGCGCCGCCGGTGGATTGCTCGGCCTATGAAACGGTGGTGACGGCAGAGGCGCTGGACCGCTGGATCGCGGCGGCCCATGCCGAAGGGGTCATCGCCATCGATACTGAGACTGACAGCCTCAACAGCGTGAGCGCCAAGCTGGTGGGGGTGAGCCTCGCCACCGGTCCCAACAAGGCGTGTTATATCCCGGTCGGGCATGGCGGGACCGACATGTTCGCGGAGAAGCCCGAGCAATTGCCGCTCGACGTGGTGATTGGCAAGCTGGCGCCCCTGCTGGCCGACGACAGCGTGCTGAAGGTCGGGCAGAACCTGAAATACGACATGACGGTACTGGCGCGGCATGGAATCGCCATTGCACCGTTCGACGATACCATCGTCATGAGCTTCGATCTGGATGCCGGGCAGAGTCTGTCCGGGCATGGCATGGACGAAGCGGCGCGGACGCATCTGGGCCACACGTGCATCAGCTTCAAGGATGTGGTGGGCAGCGGGAAGGCGCAGATCAGCTTTGCCGAGGCACCGCTGGATCGCGCGACGGCCTATGCGGGCGAAGATGCCGATGTGACGCTGCGCCTGTGGAACGTGTTCAAGCCGCGTTTGCATGAAGAAGGCGCGACGCGCGTCTACGAACTGGTCGACCGTCCGCTGGTGCCGGTGATCGCGGGGATGGAGCGGACCGGGATCAAGGTGGATCGCGAGCATCTCTCGCGCTTGTCGGGCGAGTTTGCCGAGGGCATCGCGACGCTGGAAACGGAAATTCACGCGCTTGCGGGGCAACCCTTCGCCATTGGGAGCACGCAGCAGCTTGGCGCGATCCTGTTCGACAAGCTGGGCCTGAAGGGGGGTAAGAAAGGCAAGTCGGGGGCCTATTCCACCGATGTCACCATTCTTGAAAAGCTGAAAGCCGAAGGGTCGGAAATTTCGGGCAAGGTGCTGGACTGGCGGCAGCTTTCGAAGCTCAAATCCACCTATACCGACGCGCTGCAGGCGCAGATCAATCCGCAGACGGGGCGGGTCCATACCAGCTATAGCCTGACCGGTGCGCAGACCGGGCGGCTGTCGTCGACCGATCCGAATTTACAGAATATTCCGATCCGTACCGAGACCGGGCGGCAGATCCGCCATGCCTTCGTCGCGGAGGCAGGCAATGTCATTCTGGCCGCCGACTATAGCCAGATCGAATTGCGGCTGGCGGCGCATATGGCCGATGTGCCCGCGTTGAAGGAAGCCTTTGCAGCGGGCGAGGATATTCACAACCGCACGGCGCAGGAACTGTTCGGCGAAGTAAACCGCGACACCCGCGGGCGGGCGAAGACGATCAACTTTGCGATCCTCTACGGCATCAGTCGCTGGGGGCTGGCCGCGCGGCTGGAAATCGGCGCGGACGAAGCGCAGGACATGATCAGCCGCTATTACGAGCGCTTTCCCGGGATCAGCGTCTACATCAACGAGACTTTGGAGAAGGTGCGCGCGCGGGGATACACCGAGACATTGTTCGGGCGGAAGACATGGTTCCCCCGGATCAAGGCGTCGATCCAGCACGAACGGCAGGGCGCGGAGCGCGCCGCGATCAATGCGCCGATTCAGGGGACGAGTGCGGACATCATCAAGCGGGCGATGGTGCGCATGGGCCCAGCGCTGGTGGCGGCGGGGCTGACGGATGTGAAGATGCTGCTGCAGGTGCACGACGAACTGGTGTTCGAACTGCCAGAGGGCGATGTCGAGGCGGCGAGCGCGGTGATCCGCGACGTGATGGCAGGCGCGGCGGAACCGATGGTCACGCTGAGTGTGCCGCTGGGCGTGGAGATCGGGACGGGGCCGAGTTGGGGCGCGGCGCATTAGATGAAGGGGTAAGCCGTGGCAGAATCTCTCGAACAGGTGTTTTCCGTTCTGCGCGAAACGATTCTGCGGTCGGCAAGCGTAATGGACGTTGCAACGGACGAACCGGGTAATGTGGTGCTGAAAGCGTGCTGGTCAGAACCGGGAAAAAAAGAGCCAGCGTGGTTCGGTGCCGTGCAGATCAAGAAGAACTACGTCTCCTATCATCTCATGCCGCTCTACGCTCTCCCGGCGTTGCTCGATAGTGTGCCAGTGGACCTGCAAAAGCGGATGCAGGGGAAAAGCTGTTTCAACTTCAAAAAGATCGAGCTCGATCTATTCGAGGCGCTGGAGCGGCTGACCGCTACCTGTGCGGATATCTATTCCAAGCCGATTTCCGCTACGCCACATTCCTGAGAACAGGTCAGCTCCGCGGGCGTGCCTGTCGGTAGCTTCCTAGCACCCGCACCCATTTGGTGTGGAACTTCAGTTCCTCCAGCGCGCGGTCGACGGTGGGGGTGCCGGGCATTCCTTCGATGTCGGCGAAAAATTCGGTCATCGCAAAGCTGGCGCCGCGTTGATAGCTTTCCAGCTTGGTCATGTTCACGCCGTTGGTCGCAAAGCCGCCCAGCGCCTTGTAGAGCGAGGCTGCGACGTTCCGGACTTCGAAGAGGATCGTGGTCATCACCGGGCCGCTGCCATGGGGCAGGAGCGGGTCACGCGACAGGACCACGAAGCGCGTCATGTTGTCGTCGCTATCCTCGATATTCTCCGCGATCAGGCGCAGGCCGTAGATTTCCGCTGCCAGATAGGGCGCGATGGCGGCCGCGCCGGGCTCTTGCGTTTCAGCGACCAGAGCGGCGGCGCCGGCGGTGTCGGCATAGTTGATCGGCTGGATATTCTGCGCGCGCAGATAATGGCGGCACTGGCCGATGGCCTGCGGATGGCTGATTGCGCTGGTCACCGGCGCGTCGGTGGCAGCCATCAGGCAGTGGCGGATGCGCAGGAAATATTCGTCGACGATGTGCAGACCCGATTCGGGCAGCAGGAAATGCATGTCGGCGACGCGCCCGTAGAGCGAATTTTCGATGGGGATGATCGCGCGATCCGCCCTGCCTTCGCGCACCGCGTCGATCGCGTCCTCGAACGCGAAGCAGGGCAGGGGGATGCAATCGGGCGCATAGCTCAGCGCAGCGAGATGCGAGTTGGCCCCCGGCGCACCTTGATACGCAATGGCTCTGGCGGGATCGCGGGCTGCCTTTTCCGCCATTTCGGCGACGAGGTGCTGCGCAGGAAGGGGATAAGCGTCCATAGGCGTGACGGCGCTTAAGGTGTTGTGCAGACCGACGCAAGCCGCGCTTGCGCGTTCGCGCTTGCGTCATTATGGCAGCCCGCATAAGGGAGCGCGGGAATCTATAGAAGATCGCGCCAGGGCGGATCATTCGGAGGAAATCGGACGCATGGACGATCGTTTCAATACTATTGCTGGCTGGGCGCTGTTCGCAGGCATCGTTGCACTCGGCGGATCGATCGTCAGCGGCAAGATGTTCCATGACGAACGTCCCGAGAAGATGGGCTATGCCATCGAAGGCGTAGAAGCCGAAGGCGGCGCAGGCGCGGCGGAAGGCCCGAGCATCGCCACTTTGCTGGCCACGGCGGATGTCGCGGCGGGTGAGAAGGTATTCGGCAAGTGCGCCGCGTGTCACACCGTCACGCAAGGCGGGGCGAACGGCATCGGTCCCAACCTGTACGCCACGCTTGGCGAACCTATCGGCCAGGGCAAGGGCGGTTTTGCGTTCTCCGAAGCGCTGAAGGGCAAGGGCGGCAACTGGACCTTCGAAAGCATGGATGCGTGGCTGAAAAGCCCGCGTGCTTTCGCCGAGGGCACCAAGATGACCTTTGCCGGTCTGGGTAACGGCGTCGATCGCGCCAATGTGATCGCGTATCTCAATGCGCAGGGTTCCAACCTGCCGCTGCCGGCTGCCGATGCGGCGCCTGCGGCTGCAGAGGGTGACAATGCTGCTGCGCCTGCCGACAACGCTGCCAATGCGGCAGCGCCAGCGGCCAACGCAGCGGAATAATCACACGCACTAATGATTAAGGTTGTTGGGCTATAGCCGGTGCCATGTTCGGCATCGGCTATTCCCGTTTGTTCAAAAGTCGCTGGGCGGCGCTGTTGTGGGCGGCAGCGGTGCTATTCTCTGCCTGGTCCTTTGCCAGCGATCCGCCCGCGGGAGGCGATGTCGCGAACGACGCAGACGCTGTGTCAAACGCGCAGATCACGGCGATTGGCGACGCCTTCTGATTGCGCCGCCCGATTGCGCGCCGACTCAGAGGTCGGCGATAATCTCCGCCAGCACGGCCATACAATCCTTGCCCAGTTGCGCGGACCGCGCCGGGGACCAGCCGAAATCGGGATCGGGCAAGTCGTCATTGTCCTTGAACGGCATTTCGAGCGTCATGCTGACCGCGCCATAACGCTCGGCCAGTTGCGCCGTCGACATGGTGAGATTCGCGCGACCCGGCGCGCCAAGGGGATAGCCGAGCTTCGTCTGGAAATCGGGCGTCCGAATCGCCAGCGTGTCGCGGAAGCGGTTGTAGAGGTCGAGCCGGTCCTGTTGCAGCGACGGGATGCCTTCGAACCCGGCGACGAACACTGCGGGAATCGCTTCGTCGCCATGCACGTCCATCGCGAAGTCGACGCCGGTGCGGTCCATCTCGGCACGGACGAGGAACACTTCGGGGCTGCGCTCCATGCTCGGCTCGGCCCATTCGCGGTTGAGGTTCACCCCCGCCGCATTGGTGCGCAGATGGCCCCGACGGCTGCCGTCCGGGTTCATATTGGGGACGATGTGGAACGTCGCATGCTGCCGCAGCAGGCGCGCGACGCTGTCCTCCATGTCGCACAGACGCTCCAGCGCGCCTTCCATCCACCACTCCGCCATCGTTTCGCCGGGATGCTGGCGGGCATAGAGCCAGACGTGCTTCGGTCCCTCGCCTAGCGTCAGCAGGTCGAGCGGTTGCCCGTCCAGCGTGGTGCCCAGTTCGCGCGTCTCGACGCCGGGCTGGTTCGCTGCCCAGCTTATCAGGTCGTGATGCCGCTCCATCGAATAGGGCGCAAAATAGGCGACCCAGACGCTGTTGCTGTCTGGCGAGAGGTGGATGGTCAGCACGCCGTCGGCATAGTCGGTATCCGCCTGCAGCCAGTTCTCACGATCTTCGCTAAACCGTGCCTGATAGCCTGCCCAGCCATCGGGATAGGCGGACCCTGCGCAATTGACGATCCGCAGGGTGATGTCTTCACCCGCGCCCCCGGCCACCCGGAAATGGAACCACTGATAAAAGTCGCTCTGATGATCGGTGACGATCTCCAGATCGGCCGTCAGGTCTGTGGTGGAAAGGACGCGGATGTTGCCGCCATCGAAGGCGCCAGTGATCGAGAGGAGGGTGTTGGATAAGGTCATTTCACCGTTATAGTGCGCCCGGACTCGCCCGGATAGCCCCCGATCAGCGCGGCGGCGAGTTTGGCTGCGGCCATGTTAGGCTGCGCGGCGGGGGTGCCTTCCTTGGCGCTGGTGATCGCGCGGCCTTCCCACACGGCTTGCGAATCGCCACGGCGGCGAATCTGCACCCGCATCTCGGTGGTGATATAATCCTTGGGCTTGCCCGAGAGGTTGATGCCGATACCGACGCCCAGCCCGCTGCCGTAACTGCCGGTCGATCCGCCGACGCCGACGCTGACGGGGTTGCCCGACCGATCGGGACCGGAGGGCCGATAGCTGCGCTGCAGGCCGACGAGCACCTGATAGTCGCTGCGGCCTTCGCGAATTTCCGTGAAGCCCACGCGCTGCAGTTCATTGCCGACGGCAGCGGCATAAGTGCGGAATTCGAGGCTGATGTCCGGGTTGCCGATCATTTCCTCAATGGCCACCGTGCCGCTGACCGGCGGGTTGGCAGTGTGGAAGCGCGTAACCTCGACCGGCGGCACCGCCGTCGCGCAGGCGGACAGGGAAAGTGCCAGCAGGCTGGTGGCGAGAATCGACTTCATCATGACTTGTCTCCGGGGTGCGGAACGCGCGATAGCGGCTTTTGCTGCATCCTGCCTGAACGGGATATGGCCGAAGTGCAATGGAATGGCAGAAAAACAGGGTGACCGCGCCTTGACTTTACTGCCCCCGCCCAATAGTGGCGACGCTTCGTTTTTCGACACAACAGAATCAATTGAAAGCTGCGTTCCCATGAAGATCCGCAACTCGCTGAAGTCGCTCAAGGACCGTCACCGCGATAACCGCGTGATCCGTCGTCGCGGCCGCACGTACGTCATCAACAAGACGAATCGCCGGTTCAAAGCCCGCCAGGGCTGAAAACCTGCCGATGGGGAGCATCGCCGCTGTCATTTTCGACATCGGCAATGTGCTCTTTCCCTGGCATCCGCGTATTCTCTATAAGCGCCTGATCCCCGACGATCAGGCGCTTGATGTGTTCGTGCGCGATGTCGTGTCCGAACAATGGCATTTCCAGCATGATGCCGGGCGCGATTTTGCCGACACCAGCGCGGAACTGATCGCGCAATATCCCCAGCATGAAGCCCTGATTCGGCTGTGGAAGCCGCGCTTCGCCGAAAGCGTGGGTGCGCCGATTGCCGGGATGGAGTCGTTGCTGAACGACCTGTCGGCGCGGGGCGTTCCGTTGTTTGCGATCACGAACTTCAGTCATGAATTCTGGCCGCCTTTTCTGGACGCGCATCCCGCGATCTTCGGGCATTTTCGCGATATCGTGGTGTCGGGCGTCGAGAAGCTGTCGAAGCCCGACCCCGCCATCTATCGCCTCGCGCTCGACCGATTCGGGGTGCGGGCGGAGGAAGCGTTCTTCATCGACGACCGAATCGACAATATCGAAGGCGCGCGGGGCGTCGGGATGATCGGGCATCATTTTCGGGATGCAGTGACATTGCGGGCAGCGTTAATGGACGTAGGCGTACTTTAAGGCGGGCGCTATTCCCGCGAAAGTGGGAACCCGTCTCGCTATCCGCGGGCAAGCCGTCCTGACGCGAGTTGGGTTCCCGCTTTCGCGAAAATGACGCAGGGGGGAAGGGGCGTTACTCCCGGCCCTTCAGCTCGTCGCCGCGCACGTTCGACACGTGGATCACGTTGGTCGATCCCGGCGTGCCGAAGGGGACGCCGGCCAGCACGATGATCTTGCGCCCTGCTTCGGCGAGGCTGTGGCGCAGGGCCATGCGGCGGGCCTTGCCGATCATTTCCTCGAAGCTGCCGATGTCCTTTGTCCGCACGGCGTGGACGCCCCAGAGCAGCCCCATCTTGCGCGCGGTGTCCTGACGCGGGGTGAGCGCCAATATGCGTACGGCGGGACGTTCGCGGGAGACGCGGCGGACGGTGCTGCCGCTCAGCGTGAAGCAGACGATGGCGCTGGCGCCCACGGTCGGCACGATGTTGGAGCAGGCTTCGGCAAGCGCGTCGGCGGTAGTGAGATCGGGCTTCGTCTCGGTGAAGTGCAGCCGGTCGAGATAGCGGGTGTCGCTTTCCACGCTCTGCGCGATGTTGTCCATCATCGCGACGGCCTCTTCCGGCCAGGCGCCCGCTGCGGTTTCGGCCGACAGCATGATCGCGTCGGCGCCGTCATAGACGGCTGTGGCGACGTCGGACACTTCGGCGCGGGTCGGCGTCGGCGCGGTGATCATCGATTCGAGCATCTGCGTGGCGACGACCACCGGCTTGCCCATTCGCCGGGCGGCTTCCACGATCTGCTTCTGCAGCGGCGGAACCGCGTAAGGCGGCAATTCGACGCCCAGATCGCCACGCGCGACCATCACCGCGTCGGACAGTTCGAGCAGTTCGTCGAGCCGCTGAACGGCGGCAGGCTTCTCGATCTTCGCCATCAGCGCGCCGGAGCCGCCCATCAGCTTGCGTGCCTCCGCCAGATCCTCGGGCCGTTGCACGAAGCTCAGGGCGATCCAGTCCGCGCCTTCCTTCATCGCGAAGGAGAGGTCGCGGCGATCCTTGTCCGTCATCGCGGCCATCGGCACGACGACGTCGGGGACGTTCACGCCCTTGCGGTTGGAGAGGGCACCGCCGACCTCCACCAGCGTTTCGATGCGCTCCTCCGACACCTTCTGCACGCGCAGGACAAGCTTGCCATCGTCGAGCAGCAGGCGGGTGCCGGGCAGTAGCGCAGCATAGATTTCCGGGTGCGGCAAGTTGACGCGGCCGATGTCGCCGGGGGCGGGATCGCGGTCCAGCACGAACGGCTCCCCGACTTTCAGCACGGCCACGCCATTGGCGAAGGTGCCCACGCGCAGCTTCGGTCCCTGAAGGTCGGCGAGGATCGTAGTGGGGCGCCCGAATTCCTTTTCCAGCGCGCGGATCGACGCAATGTTGACGGCGTGATCCTCATGCGTGCCATGGCTCATGTTGATGCGGAAAGCGTCTGCGCCCGCCAGATAGAGTTTGCGGATCATGTCCGGCGTGCTGCTGGCCGGGCCCAGAGTCGCAAGGATACGGACGTTACGGAGACGGGGAGGGATTTTCTTCACATGCACTCCTGGAGGAATCGTGGCTTGTTGCTGTGGGTGGCGCCGGTTTGATCCGGTGCCGTTTTCCGCTATCCCAGCTGCACGACAAGGATATTGCTTGATGGAGATTTATCTTGAGCACCATAATGGATGACGCCGTGGCTGCAACCGCCTTCCGCCGTCTGGTCGCACATTTGCAGCACCGCACCGATGTGCAGAACATCGACCTGATGGGTCTGGCAGGCTTCTGCCGCAATTGCCTGGCCGACTGGATCGCGGAGGCCGACGGGGACATGACCCGCGATCAGGCCCGCGAAATCATCCACGGGATGCCCTTTGCGGAGTGGAAGGACAAGCATCAGGGCGAAGCGACGCCCGAACAACTCGCCCGCATGAAGGAAAGCGTGGCGAAGAACGCGGACAGGCATTAAGGCGCTCGTCACCGATTCATATCACCCCCCTTGCGCCAGCGTTCCGATACCGTCGGGAGGCACGGCCAGCGGGGTATGCCAGGGAGAATAGAGCATGAGCGAACCCAATGTCGCAGCAGACCAGTTGCGCCTGCTGATCGAACGTATCGAGCGGCTGGAAGAAGAGAAGAAGGGCATCGCCGACGACATCAAGGATGTGTACGGCGAAGCCAAGTCGACCGGTTACGACGTAAAGACGATCCGCGCGATCGTCCGCCTGCGCAAGATGGAAAACCATGTGCGGCAGGAAGCCGAAGCGCTGCTGGAAACATATAAGGCGGCGCTCGGCCTCGATTGAGCCGGGACGCAAGGCTGAATATTTGGCGGGGGCGGGCGCGCGTGTGTCCGCCCCTTTCTTTTTGCGTTATTTCAATCATTGTCAAACTTAGCGCAGAATTGTATATATTTGCGCATGGCACAGATGAACGTCTCCCTCCCAGAAGCCCTCAAGACCTGGGCCGAAACGCGCGTGGCCGAAGGTCGCTATAGCAGCACCAGCGATTATGTGCGCGATCTGGTGCGGCGCGATCAGGAGGCGGAGGAGAAGGTGCAGCGGTTGCGGGTGATGATCGAGGAAGGGCTGGCGTCTGGAATCAGTGACCGTACTATTGAGGATATTATTGCCGACCGCAGGAAGCGGGATGGCGTTGCCTGATGCGGGTGAAGGTCAGTCGGGCGGCAGATAGCGACCTCGATAGCATACTCGATTACAGCCTTGCCCATCACAGCCGTGAAATAGCGGAAGGCTATCTTCGCACGATACAGGCGACATTCGCGCGCCTCGAAACATTCCCGGCACTAGGTGTCGCGAGGTCGGACCTTAAGGTTGGATTGCGCCTGATTACGGTAGGCGAACATGCGATCTATTACCGGATCGATGACGACTGCGTTCTTATCGCGCGCGTGCTGCACAAGGCGATGGACCCGGCGCGGCATTTTTGAATGTCCGACCAGTGCCGAAGTGTCTAATCTACAACTTGCTTTGCCATTGTAGAAAACTCCCGCGTTGCAAAGAGCCTAACTTCTGAAACACGGCGATTTGTTCTCCTTGTGTTTTAACGCGGATTGAGGTTCAAATAGAACATAACAAGAACAAGATAGTTTTACTGTGGATAAATCCGTGGAGTGGTGCGCGGGTTGTTGCCAAGATTTAGATTCTTTGCTAACCATCCGTAATGAGCGATTCTCTACCTGAAAATCTTGGCAAGCGAGTAGGCAACTTAGATGAGTTGCCGGAAGAGTTGCGCGCCCAACTTCAAATCGGGAAAATCGGCGAGTTCGAACAGCGGATTGTTGATCTGATCCGTGACGAATATGATGGTGTGGCAAATGTGGATGAGGTTCTGGTCGGCCTGTATCGTGCGACTGGCGAAATCCATCAACGGCAGCAATTAGCCAATAAGCTATACCGCATGGGGCAAGCCGGACAGATCGTTAGCGTTCCAAGGAAAAAAGGGGTCTATCGCTCGAAATAGCAGACCATACAAAATTAGGGTCGCTGTTTGCACCAGCGACCCTAACCGGAGGCGAGTATGTCACCTCGTGCTTTAGCAAGCGTACGAGAATCTAGTGGCCCTCCGCTAATACGTCAACCGATGCATGTACTCGCACATCGGGCAAACCGTACTTTAATGGAGGCCGACATGGCGCAAAATGCTCAAATTCAATGTATAAACAAAACAAATCGCTTCAGTGCGCATGAACGTATCTCACATGTGGGAGGTAGTTCTCCTTCTCGATGGAAGTTGACTCAGCAAGAGGCCATCCAATCCATCGAAGCTGGGCTGTGGCGATTTTATGTATCGGTTAACGGGAAGTCGGTTTGGGTGATCGTCGGGGTGTCGGCTTTGGGTAATAAGTACCTAAAGACCGAGAACGACGGAGATCAACCCAACAATCTCCTTAGCCTCCCCGAGTGCCCATAGCTGAAATTCGGTCCAAGATTCCGAGGCCAACAGTTTTCTGTTGGCCTCGGCGTCACTCCGCCGGCAGATAAATCTCCCCGCCCTTTTCCTTAAACACTTCGCTCATTTCGGCCATGCCGGCTTCGGCGTCGGCCTTGTCGCCGGTGGCGGCGATGAAGGCGTCGGCTTCCTGGTTCTGCTTGGCGGCGAAGTCCCGCACTTCCTGCGTGATTTTCATCGAGCAGAATTTGGGGCCGCACATGCTGCAGAAGTGGGCGGTTTTCGCGCCCTCAGCAGGCAACGTCTGGTCGTGATATTGCTCCGCGGTGTCGGGGTCTAGGCTCAGGTTGAACTGGTCGCGCCAGCGGAATTCGAAGCGGGCGCGGGACAGGGCGTCGTCGCGCATCTTGGACGCGGGGTGGCCCTTGGCCAGATCGGCGGCGTGGGCGGCGAGTTTGTAGGTCACCACGCCGACTTTCACGTCATCGCGGTCGGGCAGGCCCAGATGCTCCTTGGGCGTGACGTAGCAGAGCATCGCCGTGCCGTACCAGCCGATCATCGCTGCGCCGATGCCGCTGGTGATATGGTCATATCCCGGCGCGATATCGGTGGTTAGCGGCCCGAGCGTGTAGAAGGGGGCTTCGCCACAGGCCTGCAATTGCTTGTCCATATTCTCCTTGATCTTGTGCATCGGCACATGGCCGGGGCCTTCGATCATCACCTGCACATCCTGTGCCCAGGCGCGCTTGGTGAGTTCGCCCAGCGTGTAGAGTTCGCTGAACTGCGCTTCGTCATTGGCGTCGGCGATGGAGCCCGGGCGCAGGCCGTCGCCCAGCGAATAGGCGATGTCATAGGCTTTGCAGATCTCGGTGATCTCGTCGAAATGCTCGTAGAGGAAGCTTTCCTTGTGGTGGCTGAGGCACCATTTCGCCATGATCGACCCGCCGCGCGAGACAATGCCGGTGACGCGCTTGGCCGTCATCGGGATGTAGGCAAGGCGCACGCCCGCGTGGATGGTGAAGTAATCGACGCCCTGCTCGGCTTGCTCGATCAGGGTATCGCGGAAGATTTCCCATGTCAGGTCTTCGGCGATGCCGCCGACCTTTTCCAGCGCCTGATAAATGGGGACGGTGCCGATGGGGACGGGCGAATTGCGGATGATCCATTCGCGGGTGTCGTGAATGTTGCGGCCGGTGGACAGGTCCATGACGGTGTCCGCGCCCCAGCGGATCGACCACACCATCTTGTCGACTTCGTTGGCGACGTCGGAGGCGACGGCGCTGTTGCCGATATTGGCGTTGATCTTCACCAGGAAATTGCGGCCGATGGCCATCGGTTCGGATTCGGGGTGGTTGATGTTGTTGGGGATGATCGCGCGGCCACGGGCGACTTCATCGCGGACGAACTCCGGCGTGACGTAATCGGGGATGGATGCGCCCCAATCCTGCCCGTCGCGCTTTGCCTTTTCCTTCATTTCCGCGCGGCCCAGATTTTCGCGGACGGCGACATATTCCATTTCCGGCGTGATGATGCCGCGGCGGGCATAGTGCATCTGGCTGACGTTCATGCCTGCCTTTGCGCGGAGCGGGCGCTGGACGACATGGGGGAAGGGGGCGACGCCGCCGCTGCGATCCGGGCCGAGCTGGCCATTGTCTTCAGGCTTGAGGCCGCGACCGTCATATTCCTCGACATCGCCGCGCCCGACGATCCAGTCGCGACGGAGCTGGGCGAGGCCTGCGCGGATGTCGATCAGCGCTTTGGGATCGGTATAGGCGCCGGAGGTGTCGTAGACGCGCAAGGGCGGTTCGCCGCAGGAGGGTTCGAGGTGGATTTCGCGCATGGCGACGCGGATTTCCCCGGCCTGCACGCTGGGCGCGACGACGTGGATCTTCTTGCTGCCCCGGATCGGCCCGGTGGTGACGCCTATTTCGGTCTTCGTTGGGACATCGGCCATCGTCATGCTCTCCTGTTGGCGGGGGAGAGTGCGGGTTCCGATCGATGGAAACGCCATGCCCTCCCTACGCCAGTGTCAACTGGATCAGGTTCAGCGGGTCGTACGGACTTGCACCGCACCTCTCAGCCTCATGGCTCCCCGGGGAATGGCAGGAGGATAAGGGGCATTGCCGCGAAGGTCCAGCGGCAATAAGCGTATCGCGATGGAAACACCCGATCTTACGACGAAGGCAGGCCGCAAGGCATGGCGACACGACATGCGGATGGTGGCGGTGCGGCCCCGGCGCGCGGGCATGATCCTGCTCGCTTTCGGGATTGGCACGATGCTGTTGCCGCTGGCGGGGGTGCATGACGTGGGCGGATGGTCGCCGCGCGTGCTGGGGCTGGTGCCGGTCGCGTTGTCGATCCCGTTCCTGATCGCCGCGCGGGTGTTGCGCGGGCGATGGAGGCGGGCACGGCTAGGAGCGGGTCAGAAGGTGTAACCGATGCCGATTGCGGCGGTCCATTGGTTGCTGCTGCCCGCTAAGGCGACGATGGGCGACCGTTTGTAGTCGCCCAGCAGCTTGGAATAGGCACCGAGCGCGAAGATCGCCCAGCCGCGCCGCAGATCGCCGGACAGCGAGTATCCGCCGGTGAGGTTGAACGTAGCGCTCTTGAACCCTGAATCGTCGCTGGCCCCGGCATAAGCGGGCAAGCCGCTGGCGATGCTGCCGGTGGGCGTCACGTCATAATAATAGCGGCCATAGCCTTTGCCGACATAATCCGCCGAGGCGGACAGGCCGACGAAGGATTTGACCGACAGCGGCGTGAAATATTCGAGGCGCGGGGTGATGACATAGCTGCCATGCGCCTTGTTCACGTCGGTCATATAGGCGACGTTGAAGGTGAGGCTGTCGTAATCGCTGGTGATGATGCCGGTCTTGGCAATGCCGACGAAGCCGCCCAGTTCGATGGCGGTGTCGAGCTTGCCCAGCGCGCGGACCTGATCGTCCTTGATCCGGCTGACGCGGTTGCGGTTGAAATTGACGACCGGGCCAAGTTCGAAGTCCAGACCATTGGGATCGGTGTTCGGAATGGCATCGAGATACAGCGTCGTCGCGCGCGACCAGAAGGCGAAATCATGTACCTTGCCGACCACCTGCACGACGGGGGTGACGATATAATCGTCCGACCCTTCATAGCTGGGGATCATGGCTGCGCCGCCGCCGATGGTGAGTGTGCTGTGATTTTCCTCCGCCTGCTGCGCGATGACCGGGGTGGCGACGGTCGACAGAAAGGCAGCGGCAACGAAGGCCGAAAGGCGCGAAACGGGCATGAAACGGGAAATCCCTGAAAAGGTGTGTTGGCGCGAGAATGTATCGCGCCAGCCAACAGTTCCCGTTTCAGATGCGCCGCAAGTCTATTGTATCAATGCGTTGCCCAAAAGTGACAGTGCCCGACCAGTGGCCGATCAGAGGAAATATTTCATCTTCACGTCCTGCTCCACCGGCGCGCCCGCGATGGTGAAGCGCGCGGAATTGAAGCTGGGGGCGCCGAAGCGGATCGGCGGATTGCGGCTGAACGCCACGCCTTCGCGCGGGATGCCGGCGAAGGTATCCAGCTTGCGATTGTTGTTTTCATCGTGGATCAGCGCGAGCGCATAGCCACCGGGCGGTAGATCGGGAATGGCGATGCCGCCCGCGCGTGCCTGCGCCACGGGGACGATATAGTGCCGCCGGTCCGGATCGCCGGTGCAATCGGGGAAATGATCGGGCAGGCGGGTGAGGCAGACGATGATCGAGCCCTTGGCCGACCGCAGCGCCTCCACATCGACCGAGAGATTCTGCGGCGTCGCGATCGAGGCGGCTGCGCCCGACATCGTCCACAGTGCAGTCAGCGCCGCCAGTTGTCCGATTTTCTGCAAGGAAGTCATAGGGTTTTACACCGCCGCATTTTTATTGAAGTGAGCGTTTTTGTTGAAGTCGCCTAGGCCTTTATCCGTACCGCAGAGCCGGTCCCAGAACCGGAAGTAGAGGCCGTAATTACAGTTATACTGATCGTGGTGCCGCTGATGATGCGTCGCGGTGATGAGCCAGTGGCCCACGCCGCCGCGCACCATCCAGCGCGGAAACATCTCCCACCCCATATGATTGCTGACACCCATGATCGTCATGATGCTTAGCACCGTTGCCAATGCCCCGACATGAATGGGAATGAGGAAAACGAGCGCGGGGATGACGATGGCGCCGGTCAGTGCTTCCCAGGGGTGGAAGCTCATCGCCGCCCATGCGGTTGGCGGGCGGCTGGCGTGATGGACGGCGTGCGCGGCGCGGAATATGCGCGGCCAATGCATCCAGCGGTGCGACCAGTAGAACCATGTGTCGTGCGCGAAGAGATAGGCGAGGATCGAGACCGGGACATACCAGAGCGGATACGCGTGAACATCGGTGTAAATCTGTGTCCAGCCGCGTTCCTGCCAGCCCCAGGCGACGACGCCTGCCGGTATGCCGTAGATCAGCGCCGAGACCAGCGACCAGCCGATTTCGAGGCGTATCTGCGGATCCAGGCCAGCGTACAGATCGCGATGTTTCAACCGGGTGGCGAACGCGAAGCCTGCGCTGGCCAGCATATAGCGGACCGCGACGATGGCACTCATCGCCAATGCGGAGAGGACTATGGGGACGGCGACGCTCATATTGCAGTGCGATATAGCGCGTTGCGGGCGATGCGTCACGCGGGGAAACTCTGGGGGTAACGGGATTCCCTCTCCCCTTCAGGGGAGAGGGTTAGGGAGAGGGGAGTGCAACGTACCCGGCTTGGAGTATGGATGCCCCGGACAGCTCCCTCTCCCCAGCCTCGATGGGAGTCACGTGCCTCCCATCGACCCCTGAAGGGGAAAGGGAGAAACTAGTTACCCAAACACTCCACCGTGACATGCTCCATGCCCGGTAGCGCCAAAGCCTTGGCGCGGAGGGCGGTGGTGTCGGTGGGGGTGGTGAGGCTGATGATCGCGGCGTGGGCGTGGGGGCCGATGCGCCAGACGTGGAGGTCGCCCAGCGTCGCGCCTTGTGTCTCGACCAGCGTGCGGATGCGATCCATGAGCTGCGGTTCGGCGGTGTCGAGCAGGATCGAGGCGGTGTCGCCCATCAGGCCCCATGCCCATTTCGCGATGACGATGGCGCCCATGATGCCGATCACGGGATCGAGCCACAGCCAGCCCAGATAGCGCCCCGCGAGCAGCGCGACGATGGCCAGCACCGATGTCAGCGCGTCGGCAAGGACGTGGACATAGGCAGCGCGCAGATTGTTGTCGCGATGCTTGCGGGTTTCGACCGGATGGTCGTGATCGTGATCGTCGTGGCCATGGTCGTCATGCGTATGTCCATGGCTATGCCCGTGGCTGTGCCCGTGATGGCTGTGATCCTCCGCCAGCATGAAAGCGCTGACGATGTTGATGAGTAGGCCGAAGCAAGCGACCAATGTTGCCTGCCCGAAGTCCACATGGATCGGCTGAAACAGGCGCATCGCCGATTCGACCGCGATGCCGAGCGAGACGAGGCCAAGGAACAGTGCGGAGGCAAATCCCGCGAGATCGCCGACCTTGCCCGTGCCGAAGGTGAAGCGCGGGTTACGGGCGTGGGTCTTTGCGTAGCGATAGGCGAGCGCCGCGACGCCGAGCGCACCGGCATGGGTGGCCATGTGGAAGCCATCGGCAAGCAAGGCCATCGATCCGGTGAACCAGCCCGCGGCAATCTCCACCACCATCGTGACGGCAGTCAGCCAGACGACCCAGAGGGTGCGCTGGGCGTTTTTGTCATGCCCCGCCGCCAGATAGATATGGTCGAAATAATGTTCGTCTTCGTCGTGAAGGCGACCGGGCTTTTCGGGATGGCTATGCGAATGGGCGGTCATGTCACTTCCCGTAGCGGCGGATGATGGCAAGCAGTTCTTCAGCCGCAGCGGCACGGGCTGTATCGGACAGGCCCGGTTGCGCGACATGCTCTCTAACGTGGCTTTCGATGAGTTCCTCCATCAACCCGCCAACGGCTCCGCGCACCGATGCGACCAGTTGCAGAGTCGCCGAGCAATCGGCGTCGTCCAGCAATTGTCTCTCAACGGCGGCAATTTGTCCGGCAATGCGGCGAATGCGCCCCAGTAGCTTATCGCGATCGACTACATGATGTCCCATAGGATACCCCCCTATACTATATTGGCGCTTTGCAAAAGGCGGCATTTTCACTGCTGCTTTCCCCCGGCCCTTCCCCCGCCCTGCGTCTCCCGCTAGGGCTGTGTCATGTCCTCGCAGCCGCCCTCCAACAGCTTGTCCTGCGATCTGGCGATCGTTGGCGGCGGTCTGGCCGGAGGGCTGATTGCACTGGCGGTGCTGAACAAGCATCCCGATGCGCGCATCCTGCTGTTGGAGCGGGATCGGACCGTGGGCGGCAATCATGTCTGGTCGTTTTTCGACGGAGACGTGCCGGATGCCGACCGCTGGCTGATCGATCCGATGATCGCGCATCGATGGGACGGGGGGTATGATGTGCGCTTCCCCAAATACCGGCGGACGCTCTCTACCCCCTATAACAGCATAACGTCGGGCAAGTTCGACGCGCATCTGCGCGCCGTGCTGGGCGACCGGATCGTGCAGGGGGCCGCCGCGCACCTGTCGCCCGACTCGGTGACGCTGGAGGACGGGCGGGACATCGCGACCGCGAGCGTGATCGACGCGCGCGGCGGCGGCGACCTGTCGGTGCTGAAATGCGGGTGGCAGAAATTCGTCGGCCAGTCGCTGCGCCTGTCCGCGCCGCATGGGCTGACACGGCCCGTCGTCATGGACACCACGGTCGAACAGATCGACGGATATCGCTTCGTCTACCTGCTGCCGACCGGCGAAACGGAAATATTTGTCGAAGACACATATTATAGCGACGGGCCGGATTTGCCCGCCGAGGCGATCCGCGCGCGCATCGCGGACTATGCCACAGCGCAGGGCTGGACAGTCGAAGCGGTGACGCATGAGGAGACCGGCGTGCTGCCGGTGGTGCATGAAGGCGACTTCGACGCGCTGTGGCCGGAGCGCGACCCGGTGGCGCGCGCGGGGGTGCGCGGCGGGATTTTCCATCCGCTGACCGGATATTCGCTGCCCGATGCCGTAGCGTTCGCGCTGCATGTTGCGGATCGCTGGCCCTTGGACGGCACGAGCCTTGCGGCAGAAAGCCGCCGCTGGGCAAAGGCGCATTGGGCGGGGGCAGGCTATTACCGGATGCTGGGCAGTCTTCTGTTCTTCGCCGCCAAACCCGGTTTGCAGTACAAGGTTTTCCAGCGTTTCTATGGCCTGTCGCCTGCGCTGATCCAGCGCTTTTATGCGGGGCGGTCGACCCTTTACGACAAGGGCCGCATCTTGTGCGGGCGTCCGCCGGTCCCCATAAGCAGTGCCATAAAGACGCTATTGAACCGGGGATCGTAATGGACAGAAAAGCTATCGTGATCGGCGCCGGTTTTGGCGGGCTGGCTCTGGCCATTCGCTTGCAATCGGCGGGTATTCAGACCGTGCTGATCGAAGGCCGCGACCGTCCGGGCGGGCGCGCTTATTATTGGGAGAAGGACGGCTTCACCTTCGACGCGGGGCCGACCGTGATTACCGACCCCAACTGCCTGGCGGAACTGTGGCGGCTGTCGGGGCATGACATGGCGGCGGACGTGACGCTGATGCCGGTGATGCCTTTCTATCGGCTCAACTGGCCCGACGGCACCAATTTCGATTATTCCAATGACGAAGTGTCGCTGCGCAAGGAAATCGGGAAGCTGAACCCGGAGGATGTGGCCGGGTACGAACGCTTTCTGGACTATGCCGCTGGCGTGTTTCACGAAGGCTATGAGAAGCTGGGGTCGGTGGCGTTCCTCGACTTCGCGTCGATGATAAAGGCGGCGCCGGCGCTGGCGAAATATCAGGCGTGGCGGTCGGTCTATTCGATGGTGTCGAGCTTTGTGAAGAACGAGAAGCTGCGTGAGGCGCTGTCGTTCCACACGCTGCTGGTCGGCGGCAATCCGATGAACACCAGCGCGATCTATGCGCTGATCCACAAGCTGGAGAAGGACGGCGGCGTCTGGTTCGCCAAGGGCGGGACCAACCGGCTGGTCGCGGGCATGGCGACGCATTTCGAGCGGATCGGCGGAACGATGCGGGTCGGCGATCCGGTGGTCGAGATCGAAACGGTGGGCGACAAGGCGACGGCGGTGCGCACAGCGAGCGGTTGGCGCGGCGAAGCCGATGCGGTGGCGAGCAATGCGGACCTGATGCACAGCTATCGCGATCTGCTGAGCAATCATCCGCGCGGCAAGAAGCAAGGCGAAAAGCTGGAGCGCAAGAAATGGTCGCCGGGGCTGTTCGTCGTGCATTTCGGGATCAAGGGGACGTGGCCGGGCATTCCGCACCACATGATCCTGTTCGGGCCGCGCTATGAGGGGCTGCTCACCGACATTTATCAGCATGGCGTGCTGGCGCAGGATTTCTCGCTCTATCTGCATCATCCGACCGTCACCGATCCCTCGATGGCACCCGAAGGCTGCTCCAGCTTCTATGCGCTGTCGCCGGTGCCGCACATGGGTAAGCTGCCCATCGATTGGGACAAGATGGGGCCGATCTACGCCGACCGCATATTGGGCGAGATCGAGAAGCGGCTGATCCCGGATATTCGTTCGCGGATCGTGACGCAGTTCCATTATGCGCCGAACGATTTCGGGCGCGATTTGAACGCGCATCTGGGGAGTGCGTTCAGTCTGGAACCGTTGTTGACGCAAAGCGCATGGTTCCGCGCGCATAATCGCGACGATGTGATCCCCAACCTGTATCTGGTGGGTGCAGGGACGCATCCGGGTGCGGGGATTCCGGGAGTCGTCGGGAGCGCGAAGGCGACGGCGGCGTTGATGATCGAGGATTTGCTTTAGGCGCGCGTGCTCCTGCGGACGGCATCGCAATATGTCCCTCGACTTCGCTCGGGACGAACGGTTAGGGGGCGTATCACCACCAAACCGGATATTGGGACGATATCATCATGAAACGCCTTGCCGTCTATTGCGGTTCTGCCACCCCTTCGGACCCCGTCTATATCGAAACGGCGCGCCATGTCGGGCGGGCATTGGCGGAGCGCGGCATTGGTGTCGTCTATGGCGGCGGGCGGCTCGGCCTGATGGGCGCTGTTGCCGACGCGGCGCTGGAAGCAGGCGGCGAAGTGATCGGCGTGATCCCGGAGGCGCTGGTTGGCGCGGAAGTCGCGCATCTGGGCTGCACCGATCTGCGCGTCGTCGCCAACATGCATGAGCGCAAGGCACTGTTCACCGACCTGTCGGACGGGTTCGTGACGATCCCCGGCGGCGTCGGCACGATGGACGAATTGTGGGAAGCGGTAAGCTGGGCGCAGCTTGGCTATCATGAAAAGCCGGTGGGGTTGCTCAACGCGGCGGGATTTTACGACCATCTGATCGCGTTCAACCGGCATATGATCGACGTGGGCTTCATCCGGCCTGCCCATGCCGGGATCATCGTGCATGGCGAAACGATCGCGGAATTGCTGGACGCGATGGCGGCGTATCAGCCGCATGAGACGATCTTTCGGATGAAGGCAGCGCAACTCTAATCTCCCCTCCCGCTTGCGGGAGGGGCTGGGGGAGGGCATGTGCTCGCTATGGCCCTTACAGTCCCTCCCCTGACCCCTCCCGCAAGCGGGAGGGGAATGCTCGTCGCCCATGCTGCGCAGAGCATCGCGCGCGGGTCGAAATCCTTTGCGCTGGCGTCCAAGCTGTTCGCGCCGGAGACACGGGAGCGAGCGTGGCTGCTCTATGCGTGGTGCCGCAAGTGCGATGACCTTGCCGACGGGCAGGATCATGGCGGGACGATGTCGTCGGTCGAGGATGCGCAGACGCGGCTGGCGACGATCCGCACGCTGACCGATGCAGCGTTGCGTGGCGAACCGACGGGCGATCCGGCGTTCGACGGGCTGGGCGTGGTGGTGGCGGAATGTCGCATCCCGCATCGCTTTGCCTATGACCTGATCGACGGCTTCGCGCTGGACGCCGCGGACTGGCGACCGCAGACCGAGAACGATCTGCTGCAATATTGCTATCATGTCGCGGGTGCGGTGGGCCTGATGATGGCGGTGGTGATGGGTGTCGATCCGGCGGATGACGCGACGCTGGACCGGGCGTGCGATCTGGGGCTGGCGTTCCAGCTTGCCAATATCGCGCGCGATGTGGCGGAGGATGCGGGGGCAGGGCGCTGTTATCTGCCGCAGCAGTGGCTGGCGGAAGCGGGCATCGCGCCGAGTGCCTTGATGGCGGATCGCGCGAAGCTGGCGACGTTGCAGCATCGGCTGGCGGTGAAGGCCGCCGCCTATGAGGCGAGCGCGCGGCATGGCACCGGGGCTTTGGACTATCGCAGTGCCTGGGCGGTGCTGTCGGCAGCGGGGATCTATGGCGACATCGCGCGGGAAGTGGCGCTGCGCGGGGAGCGTGCGCTGAGCGAGCGGGTGTTTACGACCAAGGCGGCGAAGGTCGGCTGGGTGGCGAAGGCGGCGCTGCAGGCGCGCGGGCGGGCGCGGAAGTGGCCGGGGGATGTGGCTAGGGAAGGGTTGTGGACTAGGGAGCGGTACTCGCTGGAGTTGACAGAGCAGGACAGGATTGCGCGCGAAATAGAAGCGCTGCTAGCTGAATATGGCCTGCGTAAACCGTTGGATTATGCCGCACCGATCGTCAAAGGCTTGGGCCTCGATGATGACGATTGGTGCTTTGATTTCCTACCGGACATTGAAAAGCGGTATAGGGTCGATCTGGCCAAATTACTTCATACTGAGGATCGGTTTCCGCCGATGCTTGTTCAAAGAATACGGGGTCAGGAGGGGACGATTATTTCCCGCGACGTTTCTATCGGTGAGATTGCAGCATTTATTGTGGAAAGTGCGGGGAAGTGATGTTCTCCTGCGGAAGCAGGAGTCCAGGCTTCTAGGTGCATCCCAAGCGACTCTGGACCCCTGCCTTCGCAGGGGAACGGGTTGTGGTGGCTCCCCGGCCTCGATGGGAGTCACGTGCCTCCCATCGACCCCAGAAGGGGAGAGGGAGTTTTTTACTCCCGCCCCAATATCTCTCTTGCTCTCGGTTCCAGCCTTTCCACTGCCGCCCCATGTATCCCCGGGGCGCAGCATAATATGCCGAAGGCGGTGGGGTTGGCGCGGTTGAAGCCCAGGGGGCGGCCGAGTGCGTCGCTGACGGCTGCGCCGGCTTCCTGTGCGATCAGGGCGGCGGCGGCGATGTCCCATTCATTGCCCCAGCGTATGGTGGCGAGGAGGTCGGCTTCGTCCGCCGCGACCATCGCCATGCGCAGCGCGATGCTGTTGGGTTTGACCACGGTGGTCAGGTCGCGATCTGCCTTGGGCAAGGTATCGGCGGGGACGCGGGCGCCGGGGAGCGTGTCGCGGGTGCTGGCCATCAGCATTTTGCCATTGCGGGTGGCGCCTTTCCCGGCCTGCGCGATCCATAGTTCGTTGCGTGCGGGCGCGGCCAATATGCCGAAGCGGGGGAGGCCCGCTTCGATCAGCGCGACCGATACGGCCCAGCCGGGACGTCCGCGCAGATAATCGCGGGTGCCGTCGATGGGATCGACCACCCAGACCCGGTCGGTACCGAGGCGATGGGCGCTGTCGGCAGTTTCTTCCGATAGCCAGCCGGCATCGGGGGCAAGGTCGAACAGCGCGCTTTTCAGCATCGCGTTCACATCCATGTCCGCATCGCACACGATTTCGCCGGGGGTCTTTTCCCAGCGCTGCACCAATGTCTTGCCGCCTGCCCACAGGGTCAGCGCGTGATCGGCGGCCTCCGTGACCGCGTCTATCGTCTGTCGAAAGAGCCTGTCGTGCATCCCGTGCTCAGCCGCCCGCCACCATCATCCCGTCGACGCGGATCGTAGGCACATTGGTGGCATAGCGGAAATGCAAGTCGTTGGCGGGGACAAGCGTGCGGAACATGTCGATCAGGTTACCGGCAATCGTGATTTCCGCAACTGCCTGAACCACTGCGCCGTTTTCGATGAGGAAGCCCGATGCGCCGCGACTGTAATCGCCGGTCACGCCGTTGACGCCCATGCCGATCAGTTCGGTGATATAGAGGCCGCGCTTCACGTCCGCCATCAGCTCACCGGGGGTAGCATTGCCCGGTTCCATGTGGAGATTGCTCGGTCCTGCGCCCGGCGCGCCGCCAGTGCCGCGACTGGCGTGGCCAGTGGGGTCGAGGCCGAGTTGGCGGGCCGAGGCGCTGTCGAGCAGCCAGCCGGTCAGCACGCCTGCGTCGATCAGCGCGCGGCGCTGCGTCGGCAAGCCTTCGCCATCGAAGGGGCGGGAGCGCAGGCCGCGTGGGCGCAGCGGATCGTCGACGATGGTAACGCTGGAATCGAAGATCGCTTCGCCCAGACGTTCGAGCAGGAAACTGGAGCGGCGGGCAATCGAGGGGCCGACGATGGCGCCGACGAGATGGCCGATCAGGCTGGAGCCGACGCGCGGATCGAAGATGACGGGCATCTGCCCGCTTTCGACCTTGATCGGATTGAGGCGAGCGACGGCGCGTTGCCCGGCCTTGTTGCCGATGGCCTCGGCATCGTCGAGGTCATCGAGATGGCGGACGGTGTGGCTGGCATAGTCGCGCTGCATCCCTGCGCCTTCGCCCGCGAGGACGCTGGCGTAGGTGGAATGGCTGGTCGCGCCATAGCTGCCCGAAAAGCCGTGGCTGGTCGCGAGCGCGATCTGGCTGCGGCCCGACGATGCGCCGCCGCCTTCGCTGTTGGTGATGCCGGGGACGGCACGGGCGGAATCTTCCGCTTCCATCGCGCGGAGTTTGAGGGTGGCGGGATCCGGCTCGCCCTTGTCGCACAAATCGAGCGCAGTGGGCTTTTTGCGGAGCAGGCGGTCTTCGGGGGCGAGTCCGGCATAGGCGTCTTCCGGCGCTTGCCCCGCCATCGCGATGCAGCGTTCGACCAGCGTATCGAGGCTGGCGGGGTTCATGTCCGACGCGGATACGGTCGCGGAGCGCTGACCCAGGAACACGCGCAGGCCGATCTCTTCCCCTTCGGACCGCTCGACATCCTCCAGCGCACCCAGCCGCACCGAGACATTGGTGCTGGCGTTGCAGACATAGATCGCGTCGGCGGCATCGGCGCCGGCCTTGCGGGCGGCATCGACCAGATTTTCCGCGCGCTTCTGGGCTTCTTCAAGACTGAGCATAAACGAGGGAGGACTCACGGGGGTTCGGGGAAGCCCTGCGCCTTAGCGACATGGGCTGACAGGTGCAATGTGGTGGCGGTGGGGGTGGATGTGAAGGGCTGATGGCCTGGTCCCCGCGCCGCTCTCTTGCGTCATGCGTGCGAAAGCAGGCACCCCGCTTCTGTTAGCTATGGCGCAGAAGGGGAAGCGGGACCCCTGCTTTCGCAGGGGTGACGGGATAGGGCGAGGGGGAAAACTGTTGGGCTTGGCTCTCGCCCAATCCGTTATCGCGCGCTATCGTGCCGGGCATAAAGAAGACGTTACGCAAAGGGTGAACGATGGCCGCATGGAACAGGCGCAAGCCGCTGGATACGCTCGTCGCCAAGGAAGATGGGCATCGGCTGGTGCCGACATTGTCCTGGCCGCATCTGTTGGCGCTGGGGATCGGCGCGATTGTCGGCACGGGGATATTGACGCTGATCGGCGTGGGCGTGGATCGCGCGGGGCCATCGGTGCTGTTGTCCTTCGCCATTGCCGGGGCGATCTGTGCCTGTGCGGCGCTGGCCTATGCCGAAATGGCGACGATGATGCCCGCGGCGGGCAGCGCCTATACCTATAGCTATGCGGTGCTGGGCGAGCTGGTGGCGTGGATCGTGGGGTGGTGCCTGATCCTGGAATATTCGCTGGTGGTGTCGACCGTGGCGGTGGGCTGGTCAGGCTATGCGACGCCGTTGCTGACATCGGTGGGCTTCCCCGCGGCGCTGACGGCCAGTCCGGCGCTGGGCGGGATTATCAACTTGCCTGCGATCTTCATCATTGGCGTCGTCGCGCTGTTGCTGAGCATCGGCACGCATGAGAGCGCGCGGCTGAACACGATATTGGTGGTCATCAAGATCGCGACGCTTAGCCTGTTCGTGTTCTACACGCTGCCGGTGTTCGATGCCGCCAATCTGCATCCGTTCATGCCCTATGGCTTTGCCAAGCATATGGGGCCGGATGGCGTCGAGCGCGGGGTGATGGCGGCCGCGGCGATCATCTTCTTCGCCTTTTATGGCTTCGACGCGATTTCGACGGCAGCGGAGGAGACGAAGAAGCCGGAGCGCGATCTGGCCATCGGGATCGTCGGGTCGATGATTGCCTGTACGCTGATCTATATCTTCGTTGCGGCGGCGGCGGTGGGGGCGTTGCCGTTCACGCGCTTTGCCGACAGCCCGGAGCCGCTGGCGCTGATCCTGCGCGAACTGGGGCAGGGGCAGGTGGCGCGGATCGTGGCGATTGCTGCCGTCATTGCGTTGCCGACGGTGTTGCTGGGGTTTCTCTATGGGCAGTCGCGCATCTTTCTGGTGATGGCGCGGGACGGGTTTCTGCCCGTCAGTCTCGCACGGATATCGAAGCGCGGGACGCCGGTGCGGATCACGATATTGACCGCCGTGTTGGTGGCGGTGCTGGCCGGGTTGCTGCCCATCGACGAGATCGCGGCGCTGGCCAATGCCGGGACGCTGATTGCGTTCGCTGCCGTCGGCACCTGTATGCTGGTGATGCGCCGCCGCGCGCCCGATCAACGCCGCCCGTTCCGGGTGCCGCTGGCGTGGCTGGTCGGGCCGGGGGCGATATTGGGGTGCCTGTATCTATTCACCAGCCTGCCGACCAAGACGCTGGTGGCGTGTGCGATCTGGAACGCGATCGGGCTGGCGCTGTATTTTGCGTATGGGCGGAAGCGGAGTGTTTTGGGGCGGGGGTGATCTTACTTATCAGATCGACTGGACAATTCTTCGTTAATGCCGACCGTTACAGCCTGAACCGATTTAACCGGTTTTGCATTATCGAGAAGGGGAAGGAATTTAATACGTTCGTGAACCTGACTGCAGGCTGTGGGACCAAGGACCTTTGCATTCGGATGCTCGGCCATCGGTTCGCAACGCTCCAACCTGCCGTCTGCATCAACAAGCGCCATGACTATTACGCGCGACGGCATCTTTACGTCTTTCGGTAGTTTTTTCACGACCAAGATTAGGTCTGTGTCATTGCTTCGATATGCGCTTCTTCCTTTAGCCATGAACCAATTCACCGATGAGTTGAAGCTGCCAAATATCGGTTTGCCCTCCTCATCTTTCGCGGGCACAAAGTGTCCGCGTTTTTTGAGGATTAAACAGGCCTTATCATCAAGGATTTTCGAACCGCTCGTAATCGCTATGGAGCAATTTTTTATAGTTCCGTCGAGTCCAACAGTTAGCATGGTACGGGTGCTGCCTTGAACGTCTCGGATTACCTCTGTGACAGGATAATCGCTGTCTTTGATCCAATCCGCGCTGCGAGTAGCAGGCGTAGCTAATGCAATCCCACTAGCAATGGTGAACACTAGTATCATTTCAAGACTCCCCCAACCAAGCCCGAAACAGATGATGCGCCACCGCCATTTCCGGCGGCGCGACGAAGGGGGCGCCTGCTTCTCCGGCTAACGTTGCCCGGACCTCTTCTTTGGTCACCCACATGGCGTGTTCGATTTCGGTTTCGTCGATGGTGAGCGTGTCGTCCCGCGCCTCTGCGATGCAGGCGATCATGAGGGAGGAGGGGAAGGGCCAGGGCTGGCTCATGATGTAGCGGACATTGTCCACGACGATCCCGGCTTCTTCCCACAGTTCGCGGGCGACGGCTTCCTCGATGGTTTCGCCCGGTTCGACGAAGCCGGCGAGCGCGGAGTAGCGACCGGCGGGGAAGCGGGGCTGGCGGCCCACCAGCACGCGGCCGTCATGTTCGGCGAGCATGATCGTCACCGGATCGACGCGGGGGAAATGTTCCGCGCCGCAGCCGCGCGGTTCGCTTTCGCTGCCGCTGACCGCCCCGCCGCAACGGCGCGCCCAGCCTGCCTTGATCGGCGCAGTAGGGGTGCCGCAGCGGGCGCAGAAGCCGTGGCGCGCGTGCCAGTCGATCAGGCTGCGCGCAGTGCCATAGAGCGCCAACTGGTCGGGCGTCAGGAGCGAGGCAAGGCTCCAGACCTTTGGCGCGAAGGCTGCGCCATTGCCTTGCGCCGCGTCGAGCGCGACGAACATCGGACCATTGTCACCTACGCCGAGCAGCAGGAAATCTTCGACATCGGCGTGTGGCGGCACCGGCCCGGTCGCAAGGCTGGCACCGTCCACCAGCGGATCGAGTCCGTCGAGCGCCACCACCCGCGCGCTGGGTTCAGCGAAGGCTTCCGCGATCAAGGCCGGGTCGTTCCTGACGCGGTCGGCACGGTCCAGCGTGCCGCCGACGAAACCGGGCAGCGTCACAGGATCGCCTTGTATACAGCGGCGGCAACGCCGGTCTGCCACGGGATCGTTTCGGCAGGCATGTAATTGGCAAAGCCCCCTGCGCGAATTTTGCGCACCGGATCGGCAAAGCCTACCGTGCCTGCCGCACCTGCCCAGCCATAGCTGCCGGCACCGACGCCGGTGAGCGTCACGCGCCCGCCCGCGCCAAAGCCGCGCCCGTCCAGCAGCGGTACATTGGTCGGTACGGCGGGGGGCAAGAGGTTGGACATGCCCAGTTGCACCATCTGCGGCGGCATGATCCGTGCGCCGTCCAGCGTGCCGCCGCCCACCAGCATGGCGAGGAAGCGGTCATAATCGCGCGCGCTGGAAATCAGGCCCGCGCCGCCGAAGGGGAAGGGGGAAGGATCGAGGAATACCGATGCCGCGCCGGTGTCCACGGGCAGGGTGAGCGGCCCGGCGTGATAATAATTGGTGGCGAGGCGTCCGGCATTTTCCGGGGCGACCTGAAATCCGGTGCTGTTCATTTTGAGCGGAGTGAAAAGGCGGTCCTGCAGAAAGTGGTCGAAGGGCTGGCCCGATGCAACTTCGATCACGCGGCCCAGTACGTCGAGACCGACCGAATAGCTCCATTTGGTGCCCGGCTCCGCGATCAGCGGCAAGGTGGCGAGGCGGTCGGCAAAATCCTTGAGCGACGGCGCGTGGACCATCGGCGGCTGGCCGGGCAACGGCGCGCGCGACGCGATGAAGGCGTAGAGGCCAAGGCGCTGATATTCGGCGAGCAACGGCCCCTTGGTGATGATCGAATAGCCAAGGCCTGCGGTGTGCGTCATCAGATGGCGCACGGTGATCGCGGTCTTTGCGGGAACGGCGTCGAGGCTGGTGTCAGGGCTGGTCAATACCTGCATCGACGCGAAGCCGGGGATGAAATCGGATATCGGCTGATCCAGTTTCAGCTTGCCTTCGCCGATCAGGATCATCGCGGCCATGCCGGTGATCGGCTTGGTCATGGAATAGATGCGCCAGAGCGTATCGGCATCGGCAGGCGTGGCCGAATCGCTGGCGATGGTGCCGCCGGTCAGGAAATCCGGGGCGGCGGTGCCTTTGCCCACGGCGATGACGCTGCCGGGGAATTTCTTTTCCGCGATATACCCGTCGATCAGGACCTGAAGCCCTTCCCACTGCGGCGTCCGCGCCCAGGCGGGAAAGGGGAAGGCCGCACCCGCACCCAGCAGGGCCGCGCCGCGCAGGAGGCTGCGGCGGTCCAGAATCGTCATGGTCATAAGGCATCCTCTTTCTTCGATACGGCGTCGGCGACCTTTGCGAACAGCGTCGGCAGGCCCGCATCGGCCATGCGTGCTATGGGCCACCATTCCCCGTCTTGGTGGTCCATGCAATCGCTATCTATCGCGCCGATGTGAACGGTGAGCGACAGGGCGAAATGCGTGAAGACATGGGCGACGGGCGCGGGCAACGCCGTCCAACATGCGTCGGCGGGCGGCGCGGGATCGGGGGCAGCGGACCAGTCCGACGTCGGCAGGCCACGCATCCCGCCGAGCAAGCCTTTGTCCGGTCGCCGTTCCAGCCAGACATGATCGTCGCGGACGATCCACCAGACATGGCCGCTGCGTTGCGGTTTCGCCTTCTTCGCGGCTTTGCGGGGATAGGCGGCGGGATCGGCGGTGCGAAAGGCCGCGCAATCCTCGCGCAGCGGGCAGATGCCACAGGCGGGGTTGCGGGAGGTGCAGACGGTCGCACCCAGGTCCATCATCGCCTGCGCAAAGTCTCCGGCGCGGGTGGTGGGGGTGAGTGTGTCGGCCTTGGCGCGGATTTCGGGGCGCGCGGCGGGGAGCGGGGTTTCGAGCGCGAACAGGCGCGCGACGACTCGTTCGACATTGGCGTCCACGACCACGGCGCGCTGGCCGAAGGCAATCGCGGCGACGGCTGCGGCAGTGTAGGCGCCCACGCCGGGGAGCTTCAGCAGATCGGCTTCGGTTGTCGGGAAAGCGCCGCCCCAATCGCTGACCACTGCGCGGGCGCAGGCGAGGAGGTTGCGGGCGCGGGCATAATAGCCAAGGCCCGCCCATGCACTCATCAGGTCGGCATCGGGCGCAGCGGCCAGATCGGCCACGGTGGGCCAGCGCGCGGTGAATTTTTCGAAATAGGGGATGACGGCGGCGACGGTCGTCTGCTGCAGCATCACTTCGGACAGCCAGACGCGGTAGGGATCGGCGGCGTTCGCACCGGGCGGGGCGCGCCACGGCAACCGTCGGGCGTGGCGGTCATAATGGGCAAGCAGGCGGCTGGCGACCGATGAACTCTCGACGGGCATGGGCGGGCTATGCCATTAAGCGCGCGATGACGGAACGCTCTGATCCTCCTGCGGCCAAACAAAAAGCTGCGCCGAAGAAGTCGGCCCCCAAAGCGGCACCCAAACCTGCGGACGAACGCCCGCGGATCAACGGGTCGCGTGCGATTGCGGACCTGATGCCGGACATCGGTCGCGCCGCGTTCCGCAAGTTCGGCTTTGTGCAATCGAGCATCGTGACGCGCTGGGGCGATATCGTCGGCGCGCATTATGCCGACATCAGCGCGCCCGACTCGATCAAGTTTCCGGTGGGGAAAAAAGCGGGCGGCACCTTGTCGCTGACTGTCTCCAGCGGCCATGCGACGATGCTGCAGCATGTGCTGCCCGACATCATCGAGCGAGTGAACCGCTTCTTTGGTTACGCGGCGATTGCCAAGGTGACGATGCGGCAAGGGCATGTCGAACCGAAGACGCCGCTGCGCACGCCGCCGCCCAAAAATCTGCGGCCCATACCGGTCGAACTGGGCGACTCGCTGCGCGATATCGGCGATCCCGAATTGCGCGCAGTGCTCGAATCGCTGGCGCAGGGGCTTGCCAATTCCAGCGGATTGCCCAAGATCAGTTGATCCTTCCCTATCGAGATTGATTCATGAAAAAACGCGCATCGGTGCTTGGCCTGCTCGCCCTTATTCCCGCCACCGCCTTTGCCGCGAAGGCCGTGGACTGGACGACGCGCGTTACGCTGTCTCCGGCAGGGGGCTATATGATGGGCAACCCCGCCGCGCCGACCAAGATCGTGGAATATATCAGCTATACGTGCAGCCATTGCGCGCATTTCGTGGCGGAGGCTTCCGCGCCGCTGAAGGCCGGTTGGGTGAAGACCGGCAAAGCGAGCGTCGAAGTGCGCAATGCGGTGCGCGACCGCTATGATCTGACGGCGGCGTTGCTGGCGCGGTGCGGGGGACCGGCGCGCTTCTATGGCAATCATGAAGCGCTGTTTGCCAATCAGGGGGCGTGGATAGCCGAAGTGGAAGCCTTTGACGCTGCCAAAACGGAGCCGCCGGCGAAGCAGTCGCCTGCCGCCGTGCTGCAGGAGATCGGCAAGAAGACAGGGCTGTATACGCTGATGGGCAAGCGCGGCTTTACGCCGCAGCAGCTCGACGCCTGCGTCGCCAGTCCGGCCGCGCTCAAGCAGGTTACGGGCATGACCGAGGAAGCGTGGAAAACGTTGAAGATCACTGGCACGCCCAGCTTTTCGGTGAACGGCAAGCTGCTCACCAGCACATCGACCTGGGACACGCTGCGCGCTGCATTGCCCGCCGGGACCAAGTGAATTAAACCCGCGCCGATATTGCCCCCAAATGACGGAAACGCTTCGCATGAAATTTCTGACCGGTCTCGCAACTGCCGCCCTGGCCCTCTCCCTCGCCGCCTGTAGCGAAAAGGACGCGGGCAATGCTTCCGCACCGTCCGGTGCGCCGGTTGCCACGGTCGCTGCGCCTGCCGGAACGACATGGGCCGATACGGTTGCGACCACGCCCGAAGGCGGATTCGTGATGGGCAATCCCAATGCGAAGGTGAAGGTCATCGAATTCGCATCCTACACCTGCAGCCATTGCGCGGAGTTCTCCGAGAAGTCGTCGGAGGAAATCCGCAATCTAGTGAACACCGGCAAGATGAGCTTTGAATCGCGCAATTATGTGCGCGATCCGCTGGACATGACGATGGCGCTGCTGGCGCGCTGCGGTGGCACCGGCCCCTATTTCCCGCTGTCCGAACAGTTTTTCGCCAATCAGGCGCCGATGTTCGAAAAGGTGCAGAAGATGGGCGATGGCCCCTATCAGACCGCGATGGCCGCGCCGCCGCAGCAGCGTTTCATCATGCTGGCGAACGACACCGGCCTGCTGGAATTCGCGATGCAGCGCGGCATTGCCGAAGATCAGGGCAAGCAATGCCTGGCCAACACCGCCGAAGCGGAAAAGCTGGCCAAGGGCGTGCAGGACGCGACGGCGAAGTATAACATTACCGGCACGCCGACCTTCATCATGAACGGCACCGTCGTCGAAAATGCGACGACATGGGAAGTGCTGCGCGAAAAGCTCAAGGAAGCAGGCGTCTGATTGGCGCGCGGGGGGCGGTCTTTCCTTAAGAGTATCTGCACAAGCGCCCTTTGCTGTAACTGGGGCGTGTCGTGCAGATAAGGCGATTGAAACTTAGCGGTTTCAAAAGCTTCGTCGATGCTGCCGAATTGCGGATCGAGCCGGGGCTGACGGGCATCGTTGGCCCCAATGGCTGCGGCAAGTCCAACCTGCTGGAAGCGATCCGGTGGGTGATGGGCGAATCGAGCGCCAAATCCATGCGCGGCGGTGGCATGGAAGATGTGATCTTCGCAGGCACCGCCACTCGCCCGCAGCGCGACTTTGCCGAAGTCTCGCTGATGACCATTCAAGAGCAGGGCGAGCTTTTCCCCTCGGTCGATGTCGGCGCGGACGGCGAGCTGGAAGTCATTCGCCGGATCGAACGCGGCGCGGGCAGCGCCTATCGCGCCAATGGCCGGGACGTGCGGGCCAAGGACGTGTCGCTGATCTTCGCCGATGCGGCGACGGGGGCGCATAGTCCCGCTTTGGTCAGTCAGGGCAAGATCGCCGCCGTGATCGCCGCGCGCCCGCAGGAACGGCGCGCCATGCTGGAGGAAGCGGCAGGGATTGCGGGCCTGCATGTGCGGCGGCGCGATGCGGAGCAGAAACTGCGCGCGGCGGAGACCAATCTGGCGCGGCTGGACGATATTCTTGGCGACATGGACAATCGCGCCAATGCGTTGCGGCGGCAGGCGCGCGCGGCGGAGCGTTATACGCTGTTGTCGGTGCAGATAAGGACCGCTGAGGCACGGGCGATTTTTGCGCGCTGGCGGGAGGCGGCGGCATCGGCGGACGCGGCGAAGGCAGAGGCGCAGGCTGCCGAAGCCGCTGTGACGGCGGCGCAGGAAGCGCAGATGGCCGCGGCGGCGCATGGTCGGGCGGGAGTGGATGCGCTGGCGGAGGCGCGCGCGGTGGCGCAACAGGCGCGCGATGCAGCGAACGAAGCGGGACATCGGCTGACCGCGCTGACGGCGGAACGCAGCGCGGCGGCACAGCGACTGGCGGACTTGTCCGCGCAAGCCGAGCGGCTGGAGGAAGATCGCGGGCGCGAAGGGGCGTTGGCGCATGATGCCGCCGAAGCCTTGGAGCGGCTGGCGGGCGAGATCGCGACGCTGAAGGTGCGGATCGCCGAGACTCAGGCGGCGGAGCCGGAGCGGGCGGCGCGCGTGGCGCAGGCGGAAACGGCGGCGCGTGACGCTGAAGTCGAACTGGCGCGGGCGATGGCCAAGCAAGCGGGCGAGCAGGCCGAGTTGCGCGTGGCCGAGGCGGCTTTGGTGGCGGCACGGGGCCGGTTGGAGCGGGCGGAGCGCGATCTGCGGAAGCTGGAGGGCGAAGTGCGGACCTTGCCGGACGCTGCGCCGCTGGAGCAGAAGCGGCAGGACGCGACCGAGGCGCAGGCAGTGGCGCAAGCGGATCGGCAGGCGGCGGAAGCGAACATCGTCGAGGCAGAGGCTGCGCGGGAGAGCGCCAGCGTATCGCGCAGTGCGGCGGAATCGGCGCTGTCGTCTGCCCGCGCGGCGCTGGCGGCGCTGGATAGCGAAGCGGCGGCGCTGACCAAGGCAGTCGAGCGGGGGTCTGGTAGTGGGCGGGCGCTGGATCGGGTGAAGGCTGCGCCGGGATATGAACATGCGCTGGCGGCGGCGCTGGGCGACGATCTGGAAGCGGGTATTGGCGGTGACGGCAAGCGCCGCTGGGCGGGGGGTGCTGCGCTGGCGGACGATCCGGCTGTGCCTGCTGGCTGTGCGGCGCTGGCCGAACATGTGACGGCCCCGCCCGAACTGGCGCGCAGGCTCGCGCAGGTTGCAGTAGCGGAGGGCGACAGCGGGCAGGTGCTGGCCGTTGGGCAGCGGCTGGTGACGCTGGACGGGCAGATGCGGCGTTGGGACGGGTTCGTAGCGAGCGAAGGCGGGGCGGAAGCAGCGCAGCGGTTGATCCGGCTCAATCGGCTGGATGCTATCGCGGCGGCACGACCGGCTCTGGTGGAGGCTGTCGGGGAGGCGCAGGGGGCGCTTGGTTCGGCGGAAGAGGCGGCGCGGGGGGCTGCTGCGGCACTGACGCAGGGACGGGCCGCGCTGTCCGATGCGGATCAGCGGTTGCGCGCTACGCTGCGGACCATCGACGAGACCAACGGCACGCTGGAACGGCTGGCGGCGCGGCGGGCGGAGCTGGAAACGCGGTTTGCCGATATGGGCCGGGATTATGCCGCCGCACAGGCTGAGCACGAAGCGGCGCAGGCGGCGCGCGCAGATATTCCGGATGGATCGGAAATGCGCGAACTGGTGGCCGCGCTTTCGCAGGCAAGCGACCGGGCACGGCTGTCGGTCAGCCAGATGCAGGCGGATCGGGCGATGGCCGAGCGTGCTATCGCAGCGGATCGAGACCGCATGGCCGCAGCGGACGCCGAAGCGCGTAGCTGGCGTTCGCGCGCAGGCGAAGCGGCCAAGCGGATTGCCGGGATGGCGGGACGGGCAGAAGCGATTGCGGCGGATCGGGCAGTGCTGATCGGGAAACCCGAAGCGCTGGATGCCGAGATCGCGACATTGTCGCAGAACACGGCGGCGCTGAACGGTGCGGCGGCGCAGGCGCAACAGGCGGAGCGCGATGCCGAAGCCACCTTGCGCGCTGCCGAAGCGCATACGCAGGCGATGGGCGAAGGGGTCAGTCAGGCGCGGGAAGCGCGTGCGGGGGCGGTCGCGCGGGCGGAATCGGCGCAGGAAAAGCGTCGGGAAATGGGGCGGCTGTCGGGCGAGCGGTTCGAATGTCCGCCGCCGGTGCTGCCCGAAAAGCTGGGCTTCGACAGCGCGACGATCCGGATCGCGCAGACCGAACAGGCCGAGCAGGACCGGCTGATGGCGGAGCGCGAGCGGATCGGGCCGGTCAATCTGGTAGCGGCGCAGGAACTGGCCGAGCTGGAAGCCGATCAGGCGCGCAGCCGTGCCGAGAGCGAGGAACTGACGCAGGCGATCCATCGGCTGCGCGGCTCCATCGGCAGTCTCAATCGCGAGGGGCGGCAACGGTTGCTGGCAGCGTTCGAGGCGGTGGACGGGCATTTCCGGCGGCTGTTCACGACCTTGTTCAATGGTGGGCAAGCGCATCTGCAACTGATCGACAGCGACGATCCGCTGGAGGCGGGGCTGGAAATCATGGCGCAGCCGCCGGGCAAGAAGCTGGCGGCGCTGACATTGCTATCAGGCGGGGAGCAAGCGTTGACGGCGGTGGCGCTGATCTTCGGCCTGTTCCTGACCAATCCCGCGCCGATCTGCGTCCTCGATGAAGTCGATGCGCCGCTGGACGACGCGAATGTCGAGCGGTTCTGCGACCTGCTCGACCGGATGGTGGCGGATACCAAGACGCGCTATCTGATCGTTACCCACAACGCCGTGACGATGGCGCGGATGCATCGGCTTTTCGGCGTGACGATGGTGGAGCAAGGCGTCAGCCGCCTCGTCTCGGTCGATCTGGGCGGCGCTGAGCGGTTGCTCGCCGCCGAATAGATCAGGCTTTCTTGCTTCTCAGGCGTTTGGCATTGGCGTTGGCGCCCGATTGCACGGGGGCCATGATCCGGTCGGACGCGGTGCTCGCACGCTTGATGGCGCGGCTGGACTGGACGGCCAGCGCCCGGCCCTGCGCTGCGGTCATCGGCTTTCCCGACAGCGCCATCGTCATCATCCGCTGCCAGATCGCGAAGCTGTCGGATTGCATGGCGGCCATTGCGCTCCATCCGGCGATGCCAGCTTGCGAGAAGGCTGTTACTTTTTCCGGCACCATCATCGAGAGTTCGGCATAATCGCCGGTCATCGGGTTGCGCAGGGCATCGGCCATCAGCTTCGTGCGGTGATCGACGACATAAGCCGAATCGGTCGCCATCGTCCCCATGCGCTGAGTCGATTGGGCCACGGCGCTCCATGACGAGAGCATATCCGCCCATATTCCAAATGCATTCTTCACGGGGATTGGCTCCTGTTGTCGTGCGTGAACGCAGGACGACATCCTTTATGTCCGCTTCATACGGCTTTTTGATGGCAGGGCGATTACGCGCTGCCGACCACGAGGCAGGCGAGGAACATCAGCAGCCCGGCGAAGCGGTTGGAACGGAACTTGGTCAGCGGGTCCGCGCCGTCTTCCTTCAGCGTCGCGACCTGCCAGCCAAGATGCAGGGCCATTGGGAGCAATGCCAGCAGGGCCAGCGGTTCAGGGCGAACCTGCCAGATGGCAGCGGCCCAGCAGGCCAGCGCTCCGGCGTAGAACAACGCCACACCGGGACGGACGCGCTTTCCCATGCGCAAGGCGCTGGACCGGACGCCGATCAGCGAGTCGTCCTCCCGATCCTGCAGCGCGTAGATGGTGTCGTAACCGATGACCCAGAGGATGCTCCCGGCGTAGAGCGTCAGCCCCGGCGCGGTCAGCGATCCGGCAATTTCGCTCCACCCGACCAGCGCGGCCCAACTGAAGACCAGCCCCAGCCACGCCTGCGGCCACCAGGTGATGCGCTTCATGAACGGGTAGGCCGCGACCAGTGCAAGGCTGGCGAGGGCCACGACCTGCGCATAGAGGCGCAACTGAAGCAGGACGATGAGACCGAAGAAGCTGAGCGCAACCAGCCATATCCACGCGACTTTGAGCGAAAGGGCACCGCTGGCCAAGGGCCGTGCCGCCGTGCGGGCGACTTGCCGGTCCAGATCGCGGTCGACGATGTCGTTATAGACGCAGCCTGCGCCACGCATCGCGATGCTGCCCAGCAGGAACCATGCGATCATGTCCCACCGCGCAATTGCGCCGCCCGCCAACGCTATCGCCCAGGCACCGGGCCAGAACAGCAGCCACCATCCGATCGGCCGGTCGAAGCGCGCGAGCAGGGCAAGGCTGCGCCATGTGGCGGGGAGGCGCGCCATCAGGCCACGGGCTTCGCTGTCGGGGACGATATTCTGGGTCACCTGTGTTCCGTTCGCCTGTGCTTGTCGAAATGCGGTTCTTGGTCTTTAGAAGAAAGCGGGTCGATATGTTCGGCCGAACGGATGGATGGATTTCTCGATGACTGCAACCCCTGCATGGCCGCCGCAAAGCGCACCGCGTTTGTATGTCGAAACGGCATTGGGGGAGGGCGTGTCAGTCGCGGTGGACGGCAATGCAGCGCATTACCTGATCAGTGTGATGCGGGTGAAGGCGGATGAGATCGTGCTGCTGTTCGATGGCGCGTCGGGGGAGTGGGCCGCGAAGGCGCGCGATATCCGCAAGCGCGATCTGGTGCTGGAGTGCGTCGCACAGACCCGCCCGCTGGAAACGACGCCAGATTTCTGGCTGTGCGCCGCGCCGATCAAGAAGGGACGCATCGACCTGATCGCGGAAAAGGCGTGCGAACTGGGCGTCGCGCGGTTGCAGCCGGTGCTGACCCGGCGCGCAGTGGTGGACAAGCTCAATCTGGATCGGTTGCGTGCGCATCTGGTGGAGGCTGCCGAACAGTGTGGGCGAACGGCGTTGCCGGAGCTTTCCGAGATGATGAAGCTGGATGCGCTGCTGCGCGACTGGCCCGACGGACGGCATCTGTTCTTTGCCGATGAGACGGGCGGCGCGCCGATTGCGGAGGCTTTGGGCGCGCATAAAGGGGCCGCGGCGTTTCTGGTCGGGCCGGAAGGGGGATTCGATCCGGCAGAACGCGAGGCGATCCGGGCGCACCCCGCTGCAGTGCCAGTATCGCTGGGGCCGCGTATCCTGCGCGCGGAGACAGCGGCCATTGCCGCTACGGCAGCGTGGATGACGCTGAATGGCGACTGGGCTAAAGAATAAAACAGTTTCGATCCGCAATGGGATTGCGTCGCCGATAGGTCGGGCTTATCTGCGATCCGTCCGCTCTATTTGACGTGTGCGGGGTAACAGCTAAGGGCGGCGCATGAGCACAAGGACAGATTCAGGCGGCAACGATCCGGTCATTGAAAGCCGCGATCAGCTCATTGCGCTTTTTGCCAAGGGGGAAAAGCCCCCCGAACGCTGGCGCATCGGCACCGAGCATGAGAAATTCGTCTATTCGATGAAGGATCATCACGCCCCCTCCTATGAGGAAAAGGGCGGTATCCATACGCTGCTCATCGGCCTGACCCGCTATGGCTGGAAGCCGGTGTTCGAAGGCGAAAACATCATCGCGCTGGCGGGTGACGATGGCACGATCAGCCTGGAACCGGCAGGACAGCTTGAACTGTCCGGCGCGCCGCTGGAAAATCTGCATCAGACCTGCGCGGAAACCGGGCGGCATCTGGAACAGGTCAAATATGTCGGCGACATGCTGGGCGTCGGTTTTCTGGGCCTTGGCATGTGGCCGGACAAGACACGCGCCGAACTGCCGATCATGCCCAAGGGCCGCTATGAGATCATGCTGCGCCATATGCCGCGCGTGGGATCGATGGGCCTCGACATGATGCTGCGCACCTGCACCGTGCAGGTGAACCTGGATTATCAGAGCGAAGCAGGCATGGCGAAGATGTTCCGCACGTCGCTGGCTTTGCAGCCGCTGGCGACGGCGCTGTTCGCCAACTCGCCCTTTACCGAAGGCAAGCCCAACGGTTTCCTGTCCTATCGCAGCCATATCTGGTCGGATACCGATCCGCACCGCACGGGCATGTTGCCCTTCGTGTTCGAGGATGGCTTCGGATATGAACGCTATGCCGACTATGCGCTCGATGTGCCGATGTACTTCGTGTTCCGCGATGGGAAGTATATCGACGCTTCGGGCCTGTCGTTCCGTGATTTCCTTGAAGGAAAGCTGTCGGTGCTGCCGGGTGAAAAGCCCACGGAAAAGGATTGGGAAGATCATCTTTCCACCGCCTTCCCCGAAGTGCGCCTGAAAAGCTTCCTTGAAATGCGCGGTGCCGATGGCGGGCCGTGGGGGCGGATCTGTGCGCTGCCCGCGCTGTGGGTCGGCTTGCTGTATGACGAGACGGCGCTGAACGCGGCGTGGGACGTGGTGAAGGACTGGTCGATGGACGAGCGTCAGGCTCTGCGCGACTCGGTGCCGCGGCTCGGCCTCGACGCGCCTATCGGTGGCGGCAAGACATTGCGGCATATCGCGGGCGAAGTGCTGGAGATTTCGCGCAGCGGGCTGGCGGCGCGCGGGCGTCTGAACAGCGTGGGCGACAATGAAACCGGCTATCTGGCCGCGTTGCAGGATGTCGTGGCCAGCGGCAAGACACCGGCGGAGCGTTTGCTCGACCGCTATCATGGCGAATGGCAGGGCGATGTCAGCCGCGTATATGCCGAGGAAAGCTTTTAAGGCTTACTCGGCAGGCTGAACGGCGGGTGCAGGCCGAGGCGCTTTGATCCTTGCTACCAGCCGGTCGATCCAGCCGTTGCGGCGCATCCAGGCGCTATAGGTCGCATAAGCGGGGTCGGTGCCCAGATGCGCTTCCTCGGTCTTTGCGCGCCAGAAATAGATGGCGCTGACAATCGCCATCGTCGCTGTGTTGCGGACCATGTCGACCAGACTGTGCGTGGTGACGAGGAAGGGCAGGCTGGACAGCCACCAGAACAGGTTCTTCGATAGATAGGCGGGGTGGCGCGTCCAGCGATAGGGGCCGTGCGTGACGATCCCGCGATGCGTGAGGTTCGAGAAGCGCAGGCCGAATGCGACCGTCGCCCAGGCGTAGATGCCTGTGAGGATCACGAGGATGCTGCCGTAGAGCCACTGGACCGCGACGACCATCGGTGTGTCTCCGGCGAACCAGTGGCTCCAGTCGGCGGTGTTGTGATGATAGTCGAGTGGGCCGCCATTGCCCATCAGCACGAATGGCGGATAGCAGATCAGCGCGGCGATCCATCCCGCGAATAACGGATTGGCCGTGCGGATATGCGCGTCGAGCGGCTTCATGGTGAGCATATAGCCCACGGTCGCGAACGCTACGTCGATCAGGAACAGCAGCACGATCAGGAAATTGGCGAGACCGATGGGGTTGGCCAGCACGTCCGCCGGGTTCCACTGCACCAGATTGGCGAAGTTGGACGGCACGACCGAGAGCATGAAGGCAAGGAAGAAGCCCTTCACTGCCCAAGCGCGGAGGTGATGCGCGACTTGCGCGCGGTCGGCCTTGCCTGCCGCGCCGCCGATCACCCATTGGCCGAAGGCATAGGACGCATCGCGCGGCTCGATCAGGCGACGGTCGAGCCAGAGGACATAGGGGATGGAGGCCGCCAGCAGAAACGGGGCCGCCGTGCCGAATATCTCCATGGCGAAGCGATAGCCGCCGTCCCAATACCAGCGTCCAAGGCAATAGAGGACAGCAATGCCGCCCCATGTCGCCCAGAGGCCAGTGATCTTGACGATGCTGATGTCGAGCGTGTCGCGCAAAGGCCGGGGCGCGTTGTCCCAGTCTATGCCGGTGGACGCATTGCGGTGGACGCGGTCGACGAGCAGCGACCAGAGCACCATCGGGATGCCGCAGGCGATCACCGCCGCCATCCCCGCATAGGGGCCATCCATACCGTAATGCCATGCCACCAGCGTCCAGCCGATCAGGCCGACCAGACCGGCAATGCCGACGCCATGGCTTACCGCCGAAGGGGGGCAGGGATCGGACTGCGTGCGCATGCCGACCCGTCTAATGCAGAATGGTAATCAAGGCGTGAAGAGCAGCAGAGCCGATCAGGATCGGTGCAGGCCCATCGCCCGCAGCATCGCATATACGCCGCCCGAGGAGGCAACGCCCAGCAATGCGGCCAATGCCGTGCCGTAGCCGCTGTGGGCAAAGGGCAGGCCGCCTGTATTCATGCCGAAAAACCCGGTGACGAGCGTGGCAGGCAGCAGCAAGGCAGAGAGGATGGACAGCACATAGAGATTTTGATTGGTGCGTTGTGCAGCCTGCAAATCCGCTTCCTCGCGCAAGAGGCGAAGCTGGCTGTGAATCGAAAGCATTTCATCGTCGATGGCGCTCAACTGCTGCGCCAGCTTTTCCACGGTCGGGAGAAGCAATGCAGGCAAGTCCGCATCCTGTTCCATGCGTTTGAACACGTTGCGCATCCCCGAAAGCAGCCGGTGAAATTGCACGACGCGCCGCCGAATGCCTATCAACCGGCGGTGATCGAAGCGCTCGGCATGGTCGAGCAGTTCGTCTTCGAATTCTTCGATCTGCCGCGCCTGCGCCGATGCGACGCCGCCGATATTCTCGACGATGGCCGAAACCGCGAGATCCAGCGCATCGGCGGCGGATTGCACCGGAATCCGGTCCCGTTCGACATGGCGGCGGACTATGTCGGCCGAGCGCAGCGGATGGTGGCGTGCCGTAACCATAAGCGACGGACCGAGCGCCATGCGCAGCACCCCGGTGCGTTCGGCATCCAGCCGATCGAAGTCCCGCTCGACGTCATGCAGGACGCATCCCAGATATCCCTCTTCCACCAATGCGCGCTGATGCTCCTCGGCACCGAGCAGCATGGTCCGCAACCCGGCAGGAAGGCTGTCGGCGGTACGAATCCATTCGCGGTTGATCTGATCGGCGAGACTGAGGTGCAACCAGCGGAATGTTCCGGCCTGCGGCATGACCGTCAGATCGCTGTCCCCGCAAGGGACGGGAATGCCGTCCTCAAAGTCTATCGCCCAAATGGCTGTCGGCCCAAGTCCCATGCAGCGCCTCCGATGGTTCCATCATAACATGCCCGGCGGCGTCTTGTCTTCGCGCAGATGATGCCGTCAGCCGCCGCCAAGAATGTTGATGGTGAACGCAATCACGCCCAGATTGAATATGAATGCGGCGAGGCAATGGAATATCGCTGTCTTGCGGACCGCCGTGTTGGTGATGCTGACGTCGGACGTCTGGAAGGTCATGCCCAGCGTGAAGGCGAAATAGATGAAATCCCAGTAATTGGGCTGATCGCTATTGGGGAAGTCTATGCCGCCCTTTTCCGGTTCCTGTCCGTCCGCGATGTAGCAGATATGCGCATAATGCAGGGCATAGACGGTGTTGGAGAATATCCAGGCAAGCGTCAGCGTGACGAGCAGCAGAACGATGGCACCGCCTGCGGGGGCATTGTGCGCAGTCACCGCCACGCCAACGGCAATCAGGATGACGAGCGTGACGATGAAGGTCAGCAACAGCATCAGTTCGCGATTGGCATCGTTGTTCGCAGCGTTGCGGCGCATGGTGTCTGCGTCGGACTTCAGCAGCGGGTAGACCGAGACGAGGAACGCCGCCGCCGCGATGTCGAATGCGGCCATGAGTGCCTCATGCCAGGGGATCACCGTCAGGAGCGGACCGGCGATGACCAGCAGCGCCAGAAACATGCTGTACCGCCACGGGAATATCGGCGGTCGGCGGAAGGCTGAGGGAGCGTTGCGCATGCCGGAGCTAAGACGCATTTCCCGTCAATAGGCAAGAGGGCGACGGATCAGCGTGCGATGAGCAGCTTCGCCTTCATCGTCGCGTCCTGCGTATCGTAAGCGAGTTTCTTGACTTCGGTCGCGACGACGGAAAAGCCTCTACCGGCGTCGCCTGCGCGGGCCGCTTCGATCGAAGCGTTCAGCGCCAGCAGATTGGTCTGGCGCGCGATCGAATCGATGGATTCGACGATCTGCGCGACCTCACGCAAGACATGCTCCACTTCGGTGCCGCGCGTCGCAATGGCATCGCGTATGTCGCGTTGCAGCGCATCCTGCGCAGCGATGGCGCGCTTTTCCTTGCTGATGTCGTTCGCGAATTTGACGATGCCGATCTGATGGCCGTCATCGTCCAGCAAGGGATTATAGCTGCCGTGAATCCAGATTTCGCGACCTTTGCTGTCCAGCCGGGCATATTCGCGGCTGTCGAAACGGCCGCTGGCCAGCTTGCGCCAGAATTGGGCATAGTCGTCCGATTGCGCATAATCGGGTGTGCAGAACATGCGATGATGCTTGCCGGCGATCTGGTCGAACCGATAGCCGAAGAGATCCAGAAAATTGTCGTTGGCGCCCGTGACATGCCCCTTCATGTCGAAGGTGGCGACTGTCGCACTGCGCTTCACCGCATGCCAAACTGCGCCGATGTTTGGCTGAATCCCGTGCATAAGTCTCTCCATCTCAATGAGACGGGCCTATGCGCGCAACCCTGAAAACATCCTTAAAGGCGCGTTTAGAAACGCCCTGATCCAGATTAGATATCCCGGCGACCCAGCAGGCGCAGACGCAGGGCATTGAGCTTGATAAAGCCCGCAGCATCGCGTTGGTCGTAGGCGCCGGCGTCGTCTTCGAACGTCACGACCTTTTCGCTGTAGAGGCTGAAAGGCGACTTGCGCCCGGTGACCGAGACATTGCCCTTGTAGAGTTTCAGGCGGACGGTGCCGGTGACCTTTTCCTGGCTGTGGTCGATGGCAGCCTGAAGCATTTCGCGCTCCGGCGAGAACCAGAAGCCGTTGTAAAGCAATTCGGCATAACGCGGGGCCAGCTCGTCCTTCAGATGCGCGGCGCCGCGATCCAGCGTCAGTTGCTCGATCCCGCGATGGGCGAGGTGATAGATGGTGCCGCCGGGCGTTTCGTACATGCCGCGCGACTTCATCCCGACGAAGCGGTTTTCCACCAGATCGAGGCGACCGATGCCATGCTTGCGGCCATATTCGTTCAGCGTTTCGAGCAAGGTCGCGGGTGACATGCCGACGCCGTTGATCGCCACGCCATCGCCGCGTTCAAAGTCGATGGTGATGGTTTCAGGCTGGTCGGGTGCGTCTTCGGGATTGACGGTGCGCGAATAGACATAGTCGGGCACTTCGTCCCACGGGTCTTCCAGCACTTTGCCTTCAGACGAAGTGTGCAGCATGTTCGCATCGGTCGAGAACGGGCTTTCGCCGCGCTTGTCCTTCGCAATGGGAATCTGATGCTCTTCGGCAAAGGCGATCAGGCGGGTACGGCTGGTCAGATCCCATTCGCGCCACGGGGCGATGACCTTGATGTCCGGCTGGAGCGCGTAATAGCCCAGTTCGAAGCGGACCTGATCGTTGCCCTTACCAGTTGCGCCATGGCTGACCGCGTCGGCATTGACCATCTTGGCGATTTCGATCTGGCGCTTGGCGATCAGCGGCCGCGCGATGGAAGTGCCGAGCAGGTACAGCCCTTCATACAGCGCATTGGCGCGCATCATCGGGAAAACATAATCCTTCACGAATTCTTCGCGCAGGTCGTCGATGAAGATATGCTCGGGCTTTACGCCCATCAACTCGGCCTTCTTGCGTGCCGGTTCCAGCTCCTCGCCTTGCCCCAGATCCGCCGTGAAGGTTACGACTTCGCAATTATAGGTCTGTTGCAGCCATTTCAGGATGACGCTGGTGTCGAGGCCACCGGAAAAGGCAAGGACGACACGGTTGATCTGATCGGACATGATGCGGGCTTTCGTGAAAAGGCGCGGACGTTTGGCGGGCCGGTAACAGGGGCGGGCGCGAATCGCAACTGCGCGTCACACCCATCCTTGTAACGAGGCGAGCAGCCAGAGGCCGAGCGCGAAGAACAGCGATGCGGCGATGATGCGAACGGTGCCCAACGGAACACGCTTGATGAGCGCTTCGCCCAGATAGACCGCAGGGACATTGGCGATCATCATGCCAAAGGTGGTGCCCGCCGTAACGGCGAGCACGTCGATCATATGCGTGCCGAATTGCGCGCCAAGGCCGATGGTCGCGATCTGTGTCTTGTCCCCCATCTCGACGAGGAAGAAAGCAACCAGCGTGGTCACGAACACGCCCGCGCGCGTCGGCGTCTTCATGTCGTCGTCGATCTTGTCCGGCACGAGCGTCCACAGCGCCATGGCGATGAACCCGGCGGCAATGGCATAGCGGAAGGCGGGGCTGTCGAGCAGGCCCGCTATGCTGTGGCCGACCAGTGCGGCGAGGAAGTGGTTGGCAAGGGTGGCCGCCAATATACCGGCGATGATGGGCACCGGCTTGCGAAAGCGCGTGGCGAGCAGGATCGCCAGCAATTGCGTCTTGTCGCCTATTTCGGCGAGCGCGACCACGGCGGTGGACGTGAGAAAAGCTTCCATGGGGTCAATATCCAGGGTCGGGCAGAAGAAAACGCAATGCCACCGGCCCTCCCGCCCGACCGGGACGGAAAGCCGATGCCATTGGTCTCGACAGACAGAACCGTATCGATCCTGTCCCGCGCACCATGATGTCTCCACCAAATATGTTGACGCGCGGCCCACGGAATGTCCGTGGCTGGCTACTCCCCAGATGACGTTTGGGGTAATAAGCCGATACGTGAAAAGTGCAAGCCGCGAAGGCATATCGTCTAAAACGATCAGTATGGGCACATTAATCAATTTTTTGATGGAATGGCGCTGGTATATCCCGGTGGTCAGATTCAGATATTGAAGGAGACGAGCGATGACAGATCAAGCCAAATCCGGCGGGCCGCAGATGACGACGAGCGCCGGGGCGCCGATTGCCGACAACCAGAATTCTCTGAGTGCCGGTCCGCGCGGTCCGCTGCTGCTGCAGGATTATCAGCTCCTCGAAAAGCTGGCGCATCAGAACCGCGAGCGTATCCCTGAGCGTGTCGTCCATGCGAAGGGCTGGGGCGCGCATGGCACGCTGCGGATTACCGGCGACATCAGCAAATACACCAAGGCGAAGGTGCTGCAGCCCGGCGCGGAAACGCCGATGATCGCGCGCTTTTCGACAGTGGCTGGCGAAGCGGGCGCAGCGGACGCGGAACGCGACGTGCGCGGCTTTTCGCTGAAATTCTACACGCCCGAAGGAAACTGGGATCTGGTCGGCAACAATACGCCGGTCTTCTTCGTGCGCGATCCGGTGAAGTTCCCCGACTTCATCCACACGCAAAAGCGCCATCCGCGCACCAATCTGCGTTCGCCGACGGCGATGTGGGATTTCTGGTCGCTCTCCCCGGAGTCGCTGCATCAGGTGACGATCCTGATGTCCGACCGCGGCCTGCCGGTGGGTGTCCGCAACGTCAATGGCTATGGCAGCCATACGTTCAGCCTGCTTAACGACGCGGGCGAGCGGTTCTGGGTCAAGTTCCACTTCAAGACGATGCAGGGCCACAAGCACTGGACGAACGAGGAAGCTGCCGGCGTCGTCGGGCGGACCCGCGAGTCGACTCAGGAAGATCTGTTCGAAGCGATCGAGCAGGGCGACTTCCCCAAGTGGAAGATGCAGGTCCAGATCATGCCCGAGCTGGATGCCGACAAGACGCCGTACAACCCATTCGACTTGACCAAAGTGTGGCCGCACGCCGATTACCCGCCGATCGACATCGGTGAGTTCGAGCTGAACCGGAACGCCGACAATTATTTCTCGGAGATCGAGCAGGCAGCGTTCAGCCCGTCGAACATCGTGCCGGGCATCGGCTTTTCGCCCGACAAGATGCTGCAGGCGCGTATCTTCAGCTATGCCGACGCGCATCGCCATCGCATCGGCACGCATTATGAGGCCCTGCCGATCAATGCGCCAAAATGCCCGGTGAACCATTACCATAAGGATGGGGCGATGCGGTTCACGCCGAACAATCCCAATCCGGCCGCCTATTACGAACCGAACAGCTTTGGCGGTCCGGTCGAGGACAACAAGTTCCTCGAACCGCCGCTCAAGATTTCGGGCGATGCGGCACGGTACAATCATCGCGACGGCAATGACGATTTCGGTCAGCCGCGCGCCTTGTTCGAGCTGTTCGACGATGGGGAGAAGCAGCGGCTGTTCGCCAACATTGCCGCGGCGATGGGCGATATTCCGGACTTCATCGAGGAACGTCAGTGCAAGCTGTTCGATCAGGTGCATCCCGATTACGGCGCGGGCGTGCGCAAGGCGCGGGCCACGATCAAGGACCGCAATCCTTCGATCTCCGCACCCACCGATCAGGCGATGGCGGACGCCTCGGCCTGATCGACGAGACAATGACGAAGGCCGCATCCTTGACGGGTGCGGCCTTCGGCTATTGCCGCGATGCCGCCGCCGCCTTAGATAAGAGCGATGGCGCAGCAACATCATCACCACGAACCCACCGGCATGTCGCTGGCCAGCGAGGCGCAGGCGACGCTGGAGCGTAACGGCGAACAGTGGACGCCCATGCGCGCGGCCATTTTCGAGGCGCTGGCGGGGGAAGAAAAACCGGCGTCGGCCTATGACATTGCCGACACCGTATCGAAGGCGCGCGGCAAGCGCGTGGCGCCGAACAGCGTGTATCGCATTCTCGACCTGTTTGTGTCGTCCAACCTCGCCATGCGAGTGGAAAGCGCGAATGCCTATATCGCCAACGCGCATCCCGGCTGCCTGCACGATTGCATCTTTCTGGTGTGCCGCACCTGTGGCGAAGCGACGCATGTCGATGACGACACGCTGACCGGCAATGTGCGCAAACGCGCGGCCAATGAAGGGTTCATCGCCGAACGTCCGGTGATCGAGGTGCTGGGCACCTGCGCCAAATGTGCGGCCTGACCAACTGTATTTCTGAAATATTACGACATTCGACAGGAAAAGCGGAACCGGCTAAGCTGGGGCCAGGAGATACGCTTCATTATGTCAGAACGCCCCTCTACCCCGTTGCTCGATCAGGTTAATCTGCCTGCCGACCTGCGCAAACTGGAACCCGAACAGCTTTCCCAACTGGCCGACGAGTTGCGGCAGGAAGTGATTTCGGCTGTCGGTGTGACCGGTGGCCATCTGGGGTCCGGACTGGGCGTGGTCGAGCTGACCACGGCGATCCATTATGTATTCGACACGCCCAACGACCGGCTGGTGTGGGACGTGGGGCATCAATGCTATCCGCACAAGGTGCTGACGGGGCGTCGCGATCGCATCCGTACATTGCGTGCGGGCGGCGGTCTGTCGGGCTTCACCAAGCGGGCAGAGAGCGAATATGATCCGTTCGGTGCGGCGCACAGTTCGACTTCGATCAGCGCGGCTTTGGGCTTCGCCATTGCCAACAAGCTGAAAGGCACACCGGGCAAGGGCATTGCCGTGATCGGCGACGGCGCGATGTCGGCGGGCATGGCCTATGAAGCGATGAATAACGCGCGCGAAGCAGGCAACCGGCTGGTCGTGATCCTTAACGACAACGACATGTCGATTGCGCCGCCGGTGGGCGGTCTGTCGGCCTATCTGGCACGCATCGTGTCGAGCCGTGAATTCCTGTCGGTGCGCGATGCGTTGAAGCGCGTCGCGCGCAGATTGCCCCTGCCGCTGCAGAAAGCCGCGAAGAAGACCGACGAATTTGCGCGCGGCATGGCGATGGGCGGTACGCTGTTCGAGGAATTGGGTTTCTATTATGTCGGTCCCATCGACGGGCATAATCTGGACCAGTTGATCCCCGTCCTCGAAAATGTCCGCGATGCCGAGGAGGGCCCGATTCTGGTCCATGTCGTGACCAAGAAGGGCAAAGGCTATGGCCCTGCCGAAGCGGCGAGCGACAAATATCACGGCGTCCAGAAATTCGATGTCGTCACCGGCGCGCAGGCGAAAGCCCCGCCGGGACCGCCCAGCTATACCGGCGTATTTGCCAAGGCGCTGATTGCCGAAGCGCAGAAGGACAGCCGGGTGTGCGCGATTACGGCGGCGATGCCGGCTGGGACGGGGCTGGACAAGTTTCAGGAACTGTTCCCCGACCGTACATTCGACGTGGGTATTGCCGAGCAACATGCGGTGACATTTGCTGCGGGTCTTGCGGCGCAGGGGATGCGGCCTTTCTGCGCGATTTACTCGACGTTCCTGCAGCGCGCCTATGATCAGGTCGTGCATGATGTGGCGATTCAGAATCTGCCGGTGCGCTTCGCCATCGACCGCGCCGGTCTGGTGGGCGCGGACGGTAGCACCCATGCGGGCAGCTTCGACGTGACCTATCTGGCGACGCTCCCCAATTTCGTGGTGATGGCGGCGGCGGACGAAGCCGAACTGGTGCACATGGTGCACACTTGTGCGCAGCATGACAGCGGGCCGATTGCAGTGCGGTATCCGCGCGGCAATGGCACCGGCGTTGCGCTGCCCCAAACGCCCGAACTGCTGGAAATCGGCAAGGGCCGGATCGTGCGGCAGGGGCATAAGGTTGCGATATTGTCGCTCGGTACGCGGCTGGAGGAAGCGCTGAAGGCAGCGGATGCGCTGGAGGCCAAGGGCTTGTCCACCACGGTTGCCGATCTGCGCTTTGCCAAGCCGCTGGATCAGGAGATGATCCGCAAGCTGCTGTCCACGCATGATGTGGCGGTGACGGTGGAAGAGGGCTCGGTCGGCGGTCTCGGCGCGCATGTGCTGACGCTGGCGAGCGATCTGGGTCTCACCGATGCGGGCCTCAAAATCCGCACGCTGCGTCTGCCGGATCTCTTTCAGGATCAGGACAAGCCGGAAAAGCAATATGCCGACGCGGGGCTGGATGCGGACGGCATCGTGCATACGGTGCTGACCGCTTTGCGGCACAACAGCGCCGGTGTGGTGGGCGAAGTGCGGGCGTGACGGTTGACGCCGTGGCCCGTCCGGGGTTAGGCGCACGGCTTTCCAGCAGGATATGACAATGACCGATACGCCAGAAACCCCAGTTCCTGAAACGGACGCGCCGATTGGCGATACGCCGCCCGACCGCTTGTCGACCAATCCGCGCAGCCCGCATTTCGACATGGACGTGCTTCAGCGCGGCATCGGCATCCGCTTCAAGGACCGCGTGCGCAATGACGTGGAAGAATACAGCATTTCGGAAGGCTGGATTCGCGTTGCCGCCGGCAAGACCAAGGATCGCCACGGCCAGCCGCTGACCATCAAGCTGTCCGGCCCCGTCGAGGCTTGGTACGAAAATCCCGCAGAGAATGCGGACGCCGCCGCCGAGTAACGCCTATCTGATTGTAGCGTTATCTGATTTTCGCGGTGCGTTTCACGTCGCGGATGATGTCGGCCAGCGTGCGGACATCGTCGCTGCGGGTGACATCGGCATAAGCGAGGCGCGGGGGCTTTTTGCGCGCGGGAGCGGCCTCTTCGATGTCGTCGCCATCGGCTTTATCGTAAGCGACGTTTTGCGTGAGACGCGTGCCGCTCATGCCGTTGAACGGATGCAGCCGCGCGCCTTCGCCATAAATGAATCCGAAGGTGGGATTGATGCGCGCGCCCATCTGGCCGGTCGGGCTGTGCCATACGCGGACTTCGCTCCAGTCGCCGTCTTCGGACACGTCGATGGCGCGGACGTCTTCCTCGATCGCGCCGGGGGACGACCAGTTGGCGTGGCGGATCAGAATTTCGCGGGATGACAGGATCGCACTGACGACGGCGACATGGCCTAGTTGCATCGGGCCGAAGGGCTGGAATGCCAGCACCGCCCCCTTGCGCGGACGGTGGCCGCGATCATAGCGTCCGGGGGCCTGATCCCACCATGTCCATGCGTCGCCATAAAGCGACACGCCGGAAACGACACGCGCATAGGGAACGCATTGCAGAATGTCGGCGGCGCGTAGCGGCATCGTTATGGAAAGGGCGAGGCCGGAAGCGAGCAGCCATGCCGCGATCTTGCCCTGAAATCGTCCCATGCCTGTGATCCCGATCCGTAACGCTTTGAACGGGAACGAGTATAGGCAGCGAATGCCTAGCAACGGGTTAAGGACGTTTGGCGGCTTAGCGCGAGCGCGCGATGTCGAGAGCGGCGATCTGCACCGGCTTCTCGGAAAGCGTCGATTTCGACGGGTAGATGAAACCGCGTGCGGCATTGGACCGCTTGCCGAGGTTGCCGATCGGGCCGTACCAGACCTTCACGTCGCTCCAGTCATTGTTGGGCGACACGTCGACGGCGCGGACATCATGTTCGATGCCACCGCGATAGGACCAGTTGGCGTGGGTGAGCAGGACTTCGCGGCCGGATACGACGCGGCTGACCATGGCGACATGACCGGCGGGCATCGAACGGCTGGACGAGAAGGACAGGACTGCGCCTACGCGGGGCTGCTGGCCGCGATCATATTGACCTTCTGCCTGTTGCCACCAGTCTGCTGCGCGACCGAAAAGCTGAATGCCGGAAATCTGACGGGCATAGGGTGCGCACTGCAAGGTGCCTGCCATGGCCGATGTGTTCGCTGAAATAAGGCCGAGCGACACGACCAGCGCAAAGAGCGCCCGAACTATAGCTTGCATTATCTTTTGCGACCCCTCGCTTTGGCTTGAGGGGGTTAAAGGCGATCCTCGGTTCGTCCGCTACCGCACTGCGGCAAAACGTTGCGAGGGCAGGGTGCACCGTTCATCCTGCGTTCAATTGAGGGGAACATTTCAGACGCGGGCTATGTGGCCCGCTTCGACATGCAGCCGGGTGGCGTCCGGCAGCCCTTCGAACAGCGCGGATTCCGTGCCGGTCATCCACACTTGCCCGCCCGTGGCGGCCAGCCGATCGAACAGGGCAAGGCGGCGTGAAGGGTCGAGATGGGCGGCGACTTCGTCCAGCAGCAGGATCGGCGGATGACCCGCGCGGTCCGATACCAGGGCGGCATGGGCCAATATGATCGAGAGAAGCAACGCCTTTTGCTCGCCGGTGGAGCAGAGCGCGGCGGGCTGATCCTTAGCCGCGTGGATGACGAGCAGGTCGGTGCGATGCGGGCCGGTGAGGGTGCGTCCGGCGGCAGCGTCGCGCCTGCGTCCTTCGCGCAGTTGGTCGGAAAGCGGCACGTCGTTTCCGCTCCAGCCTTCCAACGTGAGTAGGGGCCGCGCGAACGGGCCATCGGGCTGGGTCAGCAGCGTCTGCGCCAATGCCGCGACGGTGTCGCTTCGGGCCTCGGTCAACGCAGTGCCATGGACCTCCATCTGGCTTTCCAGCGCGGACAGCCATGCCGGATCGGGGGCGCGGGCGTCGGCGAGCAGGCTGTTGCGGCTGCGCATCGCCGCTTCGTAGCGGGTGCTGTGCGTCGCATGGCCGGGATGGAGGGCCAGCGTCAGCCGGTCGAGAAACCGCCGCCGTCCGCCGGGGCTTTCGGCGAACAGGCGATCCATGGCGGGGGTGAGCCATAGGACGGAGAGACGCTCGGCCAGCGCAGTCGCAGCGCTGGGGCTGCCGCCGATCCGCACGGTGCGCCGGTCGGGCGCGTCGGGCAGGGTTCCGGTGCCGATGGTGACATCGTCGACCTGCGCCGCGATGCCGAAGCCGCCGCTGCCCCCTTGCCGCGCCATGTCGCGCAACGCCGCGCCGCGCAGGCCGCGTCCCGGCGCGAGCAGCGAGATAGCCTCCAATATGTTGGTCTTGCCTGCGCCATTTTCCCCCGTGAGCACCACGAACGGATGCGCCGGGACGATCAGGGCATCCTCATGGTTGCGAAAGTCGCTGACGGTGAGGCGGCTGAGCATCGCTGTGCTCTAGCGGGCTTTGTGGGGTATGATAAGGTTGGATTGTCATGCGCTGTGGCGGCGCGACTCGCCTACGGCCATCCATAGGAGAAGGACGATGCCGGTTCTGGGAATGGGTGGGCTGTTCTTTCGGGCGAAAGATCCCGATGCGCTGTCGGCCTGGTACAAGGCGCATCTGGGCATCGGTGCAGGCTGCGTTACCGATCCCGATCAGACGGCCGACGAATGGGCATGGATCACTCAGGGTGGACCGATGATATTCGCGCCGTTCAAGGCCGACACCGATTATTTCGCGGCGGACAAGGCGTTCATGATCAATTTCCGTGTTGCCGACCTCGACGGGATGCTCGCGCGCTTGCGTGAGGCGGGAATTGCGATCATCACCAATGCCGATTGGGATCATCCCGATGTCGGGCGTTTTGCCCGTATTCATGACCCTGAAGACAATGCCATCGAACTGTGGGAACCCCCGACCCGCGCCCTGTAGGAGTGTACCGATGAAACTACGCCTATCCCTGATCGCTGCGACTGCTCTGGCCTTCGCGCCTGCCGCCGCCAATGCCGCGCTGGCCGTGGGTGCCAAGGCGCCTGACTTCACGACGCGCGGTGCGCTGGCGGGGAAAGTGCGGCAGATCCATCTGGCGGACGAGCTGAAGAAGGGGCCGGTCGTACTCTATTTCTTCCCTGCTGCCTTCACGCCGGGCTGCACTGCCGAAGCACGTGAATTTGCCGATGCGACCGATGCGTTCAAGAAAGCCGGGGCGACGGTGATCGGCATGTCGGCGGACCCGGTCGACAAGCTCGCCAAATTCTCGGTCGAGGAATGCCGTAACAAGTTCACCGTGGCGTCTGCCGGTCCGGCTGTGATCTCAGGCTATGACGTCGTCCTGCCGCAGCGCACGACGTTGTCCAACCGGACATCCTATGTGATCGCCCCTACGGGCCGCATTGCCTATGTGCACAGCGAAATGAGCTATGCCGCGCATGTGAAGAACACGCTGGCCGCCGTGCAGGCGATGAAGAAGGGGAAGTAAGGCTTTCGCTCTTATGCCCATTAGCTATGCCCCCCCCACCGTTCCCCTGCGAAAGCAGGGGTCCAGTGTGGGGCATGCAGCGTCTTGGTGCCCTGGACCCCCGCTTTCGCGGGGGAACGGTTCACAGGCTATACGCGCCAAACACGTTCAGCATGGCCGCCGTTTCAATCCCGCGAACGTCTAAATCCGTATATTAATTATCGCGGAAAGCGCGCTGGATCTGGTCGCGTAGCGGCTTGGTCAGATAGGACAGCATCGTGCGGCTGCCGCTTTCCATGAAGATTTCGGCGGGCATCCCGGCCTTCATCTTCACGCCATTGTTCTTTGCGGCTTCACGCGCGTCGATTTCCACGCGAACCGGGAAATAGCTTCGCTGTCCTGACGGATCGACGGTCCGCTCGGCGGCGACGAACACCACCTTGCCCTGCAGTTCGGGCGTTGCCGTGGCGTTGGCCGAGGTCAGGCGGATGCGCGCGACCTGACCGGCATGGACGCGGTCTATATCGGCAGGATTGACGGCGCCTTCGACCAGCAGGCGATCCTGATCGGGCACGATTTCCATGATCACGTCGGCGGGGCGGATCACGCCGCCGATGGTGGCGGCGGACAGCTTGTCCACTACGCCCGAATACGGCGCGCGGATCATCGTGCGGCTTTGTGCGTCCATCGCCGACACGCTGCGCGACTGCTGCTGATTGAGGGCGGAGTTGATCTCGGCAAGCTGCACGCCCGCGTCGGAACGGCGCGTCTCTGAGATCTGGATGATCTGCTGCCGCGTTTCGGCGATTTTCGCCATCGTCTGGGCGATCTGCGCATTGAGCGCGCCGACGCTGCCGCTCAGGTCGACCGAGGTACGCTCCAGTTGATTGACGCGATTGAGCGTCACCAGCTTCTTGCCATAGAGTTCGCGGACGCCCTCCAGCTCGGGCTTGATCAGCACGGCCTGCTTTTGCAGCGCGGCGATTTGCGCGCGGTATCCGGCGATTTCCTGACCATATTGGCCGATGCGCGATTGCAGTTGCGCGGAGAGGCCGGAGCCTTCCGACCGGCGAATGGCGAACAGCTTCTGCTCGTCGGCCATGGCGCTCTTCGCGCTGAAGTCGGTGCGTTTCGCCAGCGCTTCGGGAAAGCGAATGGCGCTATCGCCCAGCCGTTCGGCCTCCAGCCGCGCGCGCTGCGCCGTCAACTGATCGACGGAGAGCGCAGAAAGCTGCGCATCGGTGCCCAGCACCTTGTCGTCCAGGCGCATCAGCAACTGGCCCTTGCGGACATGCTGGCCATTTTGCACCAGAATTTGCGCGACGGTGCCGCCGGTCGGATGCGTAATCTGCTTCACGTGCGATTCGACGCCCAATTGCCCGCTGGCGACAATGGCGCCGCCGATGGGAATGAGCGCCGCTGCGCCGCCGATCCCGAAGACGAGCACCGCCATCAGGCCGACCGCGGTTTTCAGCGTGCCATTGAGGCGCGCTTCGGGTTCGAAGGGGGCTGCCGCGCTCTGCGGCAACAGGGCAAGGGCGTGTTCGGTCATGTCAGGCAGCCTGCTGCTGAGCGGAGGAATCGGGCGAGGTCGGGGAGGGCGGCGAAGGCAGCTTCACGAATTTCTCCAATATCTCGTCGCGCGGTCCGAAGCCGTCGGCACGACCGTCGCGCATCACCAGCACCAGATTGACGGCGGCAAGCGCCGAGGGGCGATGCGCCACGACGATGGCGATGCCGCCCCGCGCGCGGACGGAAAGGATGGCAGCGCTCAGCGCCCGCTCACCTGCGCCATCCAGATTGGAATTGGGTTCGTCGAGCAGCACGAGGAACGGATCGCCGTACAGCGCACGGGCAAGGCCAATGCGTTGCCGCTGTCCGGCGGAGAGGCTGGCGCCGTCATGCCCCACCGGCGTCTGATAGCCCAGCGGCATGGCGACGATCATGTCATGCACGCCCGCTGCTTTTGCCGCAGAGATGATGGCATCGGAATTCTGGCCGGGCATGAAGCGGGAGATGTTGTCGGCGATACTGCCTTCGAACAGCTCGACCATCTGCGGCATATAGCCGATCGACCGGCCCAATATGTCGGACGGCCACTGATCGAGAGTCGCGCCGTCCAGCCGCACGGCACCGCGCGCAGGACGCCACGCGCCGACGAGGGCGCGTGCCAGCGAGGATTTTCCCGCCGCGCTTGGCCCGATGACGGCCAGCGCCTGGCCGGCTTCCAGCGTGAAATCGACGCCCTGCACCGTCAGCTTCTGCGTACCCGGCGGGGCAACGAACAGGCTCTGCACGTCCAGCCGCATGGTCGGTGCGGGCAGCAATGTCTGGCGTTCCGGCTCGACGGGGATGTCGTGCAGCAATCTGGACAGCCGTCGCCAGCCGATCTTTGCCGCAGCGAATGCGCGCCAGTTGGCAATCGCCTGATCGATCGGCGCCAGTGCGCGCGCGGACAGGATGGAGGACGCGAAAATCACGCCGCCGCTGGCCTTGCCGTCGATGACCAGCAGCGCGCCAACGGTCAGGATCGCCGATTGCAGGAACAGGCGACCCAGACGGCTGAGACCGCCCAACACCCCGGTCGAGCGTGCAAGGCTGCTCTGTGCGGACAGGAACATGCGGTTGATATTCTGCCACCGTTCTTCCATCCGGCTGCGCATGCCAAGAGCTGTCAGCAGTTCGACATGGCGCAGATTGGTTTCGGCCATGCCATTGCGATAGGCCGCGACCTGGCTGAGCTTGGCAGCGGGCGCCTTGATCGCGCGGTCGGTCAGGACCGTGAGGCCCAGCAGCAAGATCGCGCCGATCAGCGCCGTGACGCCGATCCAGACGTGCAGCAGGAACAGGATTCCGAGGAAGAACAGGATCCACGGCAGGTCCATGATCGTGCCGGGGCCGGAACCGGACATGAAGGTGCGGATGTTTTCAAGGTCGCGCATCGGCGTCAGACCGTCGCCGGGCATAGCGTGGCCACGCAGCGCCGCGTCGGAAATCGCCCGTTGCACGCGCGGCGACCATTCGCGGTCCATCGCCGACGCGATGTCGCCCAATATGCGGGTGCGCATCGTGTCGAACACGCCCTGAAATGCATACATGCCGACCAACAGGATCAGCAGGCCGATCAGGGTGGGGATGCTGCGGCTGGGCAGGACCGAGTCATAGACCAGCATCATGTAGAGCGCGCCGCTCAGTTGCAGGACGCTTAGCACGGCGCTTAAGAAACCGACGGTGATCCACGCGGCGCGGTATCGCCGCACGGCTGTCATCAGGTCCGACCCGGTGCCTTCGACGGTGGGTGGCGACGCTGTCGTCAGCGCCGTCATGGGTGTAGACCCGTCAGTGCAGGCAGGTTCGAAAACCGGTCAGAGGCGAGACTGGCCCCAACTGTCAGTCCTTGAAACATGTACGATGTGCCCTGGAACGGTATATCCGCAATGAGGCTGGGCCGTCCTCCCATGCCTACCGAATATCCTTAATAGCAGGGTAATCGCTAAATATTTCTTGTCAACGCGACGGCAAAACAACGCATCAGCCCGTTTTACCGCCGCATCGACGACTGTCGGTCAGGTGAAGAAGGCGAAATCGTCCACTGCAAGGGTCTTCAACTGCGTGTTGTAGAGCAGCAGCGAATCCCCGGTATCGAAGGTGATGACGGTGTTGTGCGCGACTTGCTTGGCGTGCGCCATGACATCGGCATAGCTGGATACGCCCAGCGCCTTGTCGAGGCTGATCGTATCGTGCTGTCCGGCCCAGTTGAAATCCTCGATCACGTCGCGACCGCCGCCAACCTCGAACTGGAAGATGTCCTGGCCCCAGCCGCCGTTCAGCTTGTCATTGCCCGTGCCACCGTTCAGCACGTCGTTGCCACTGCGTGCCGACAAATAGTCGTCGCCCGCGCCGCCGATCAGCGTGTTGGCATTGTGGTCCGCCGCAATCCAGTCGCCGAACTCGGAACCGATGAGGCCTTCGACAGAGCTATAGCTGTCACCCCGGGCGTCGCCAGTGTTCAGGCTGGTGGCGATCATGTCGACCTTCACGCCCTGCGTGGCGGTGCCATAAGCGGCGAAGTCGAACCCGTCGCCGCCGATCAGCGTGTCCGCGCCTGCGCCACCGGTCAGCCGGTCGTCGCCCTCGCCGCCATTGAGAACGTTCGCCGCACCGTTGCCGGTGATCGCGTTGTCGAGCGCATTGCCGATACCGTTGATGGCGGCCGTGCCGGTCAGCATGAGGTTTTCGACATGATCGGTCAGGGTGTAGCTGAACCCGGCCTTCACGGTGTCCATGCCTTCACCGGCCAGCTCGACGACCTTGTCCTGCGCGGAATGGAGGACATAGCTGTCATGGCCCTTGCCGCCGTGTAGTGTGTTGTCGCCCGATATCGCGATCAGCGTGTCATTGCCGTCCAGTCCATGCAGCACCGATTTTGTCGCCGTTGCATAGAGCGTGTCGTCGCCGTTGGTGCCATCGACCGTCGCAACCGGATCGATGATCTGCGTCGTGGTGCCTGCGCCCGTGACATGCTGGACTTCGATAGTGCCGTCGGCGTTCTTGGTCTGCACATCATAGGTCAGTTGGTTGATCGTCAGCGAACCCGTGCCGGACACGACCTCTGCACCCAGTTGAGACATGGCGAGATATTCGTTCTGATTGACGATACCCAGGTCGGTCAGCGTAGCGAACAGCTTGACGAAATCGAGCGTACCGACCGGCGTGTCGCTGTTGGCGACGATAGCGGTATAGTGCGTTCCGGGGGCGCGGTAGATGGTGCCCGCGAAATTGCCATCCACATAGGTGCCGATCCGCTCGCCGAATGCTTCGAAATCGCCCTGATGCAGCCAGACCATGATTTCGTTGGTGACCGTCGATGCGTCGCCGCCCGGCTTGCTGGTCAGCCAGATATCGAAGGCCACGTTGAAGCCTGCCGTGTCACCGCCATAGCCCACGTCGAAATTCGCCTTCAGCCCGTTCAACTGGCTGAGCTGGACCGGGAAGACCTGCGCCGTGTCGCCGGGATTGGTGCCGCCGGAGAAAGGCGACGCGCCGAAGAGCAGGTCGGGATAGGCCAATATGCTGCCAGCCGTTCCGGGCTTCAGGTCCAGCGTCGGGAACGACCAGTTGAAGGTCGTGCCGGTCGACAGGTCGTTCTTCGTGTAAGAAACGCTGTTGGTGTAATCGGTGCCATATTTCAGATGGTCGGCATTCCACACATTGTTGATGGCGTACCAGCCGTTGTTGGTTTGCCCCGCATGGGTGCCCGACAGCGTCTTTTGCCCGGCCAATGGCGCGGCGTTCGGTGCATCGATGACGACCGCGCTATCGTTGAGGAAAGAGAAGTCCGTCGCCTTGAATGACGCGATGGTGGCGTCGTTCACAATGAGCGTTTCGCCATTGCCCAGCGAGAACTTGACGGCATTGCCCTCTTGCGTCGCGTGGGACAGCAGCTGGGTAAAGCCGCCGATCTTGAACCCGTCCAGGCGGATTAGATCTTGGCCCGACGTGAAGCTATAGATGGCGTCGGAGCCTTCGCCAGCGTTGATGACGAAGGTGTCGAGCCCCTTGCCGCCGACCAGAACATCGCTGCCGATGCCGCCATTGATATAGGCGCCGACGGTTCCCGCGGTTATTATGTTGTTTAGGCTGTTGCCGAAACCCATGGTGGAACCTGGCCCCGCCAGCACCAGATTTTCGACATTCGCCGACAACGTGATGGGGGTGTAGGCATAGCTGTAGACAGTATCTATGCCCTGACCTGCATATTCCGTGATAGAATAGGAGCTGTTCCACACGTAATAATGGTCATCGCCCAGACCGCCTGACATCTTGTCGCCAGCCAGTGCATAGAACACATCGGCATATTTGGTGCCGAGAATTGTTCCCGGTTTATGAGTCGGCATCCAGTTGGTTGCACCATTACTGATTTTCAACTCGGTATTATTGGCGGCATAATACATAATGCTTGGATTCCAAAATCAGGGGATGCCCCATAATTAGCTCCAATCTGTGAAGTGTTCGCTGTGCTGCATCATTAATGCGATGTTCATGACGATTTGGCGGCGATGCGGTCGAACGGGCAAAAAATCGGTCCACGACCGACGCGGCGCAGGCGGCTGAGACGCGCCAATCGGTTGACCGCGATTGCGGCACAACGCATGGATGCGGGCATGCGATTTTTCTCTGACAATGCCGCCCCTGTGTCTCCGCAATTGCTTGCGGCACTGGCGCAGGCCGACCATGTCGATGCCGCTTATGATGGCGACAGGTGGAGTGCGCGGCTGGACGGCGCGTTTGCCGATCTGTTCGAAACGCCGGTCTCGGTCCTGTGGGTGACGACCGGTACGGCAGCCAACTGCCTTGCGCTGGCGGCCTTATGCCCGCCCTTTGGCGGGGTGCTGTGTCATCAAGACGCGCATGTCGAAACCGATGAAGGCGGCGCGCCGGAATTCTATACACATGGCGCGAAGCTGATGACGTTGCCCGGCGACGGGGCGAAGATTGCGCCGGACGCGCTCCGCGCGCATCTCGCCACCATTCGCAACGATGTGCATCAGGTGCAGCCGCATGCGCTGACGATCACCAATGCGACGGAATATGGCCGGGTCTATACGCCCGACGAAGTCGCGGCATTGGGCACCTTGTGCCGCGAGCATAAATTAGGCTTCCACATGGACGGCGCGCGCTTTGCCAATGCGGTGGCCTCGCTGGGATGCCATCCCGCCGATCTGACCTGGCGGGCCGGTGTCGATGCCTTGTCCTTCGGCTTCGTCAAGAATGGCGGGATGATGGCGGAGGCGCTGGTCTTCTTCGATCCCACGCTGGCCGCCGATACGCTGCGCCGTCGCAAGCGGGCGGGGCATCTGCTGTCGAAGGGGCGCTATCTCGCTGCGCAGTTGCTGGCGATGCTGGAAGGCGATCTGTGGCTGTCCAACGCGCGCGCCGCCAATGCCGCCGCGACGATCATCGGCAATGCGGCGGGCGGGCGCTGCCTGCATCCGGTCGAAGCCAATGAAGTTTTCATTCGCGTAACGGCGGAGGAAGCGGCGATCCTGCGTGGGCAGGGGTTCGACTTTTACGATTGGGGTGCTGGCGCGGCGCGGCTTGTCACGAGCTGGCATCATACAGCGGATGACGTTCAGCCTTTGGCCGACGCCATCGCCGCCTTATGACCGAAGCACAGGCCACCTCGCGGGATCATGGCCCTTCGCTGCTGACGCCGGGGGTGCTGGTCCCCTTCATCATCGTGACGGTGATCTGGGGATCGACCTGGCTGGTGATCCGCGATCAGGTGAGCGCTGTTCCGGCAAGCTGGTCGGTGGCCTATCGGTTTCTGCTGGCCAGCGTCGCGATGGCGATTCTGGCGCGAGCGCGAGGACTGTCGCTGTGGATCGGGGGACGGGGCATCGCCTTTGCCGCCTGCCTGGGTGCGAGCCAGTTCATGCTCAACTTCAACTTCGTCTATCGCGCCGAAATGGTGCTGACGTCGGGCGTCGTGGCGGTGTTCTATGCGCTGCTGCTGATCCCCAACAGCTTGCTCGCGTGGTTGACCTTCCGCCAGCCGGTCAGCCGCAATTTCATCATCGGTTCGGTCATTGCAGTGACGGGCGTCGTTTTGCTGTTCCTGCGCGAATATCGCTATGCCGACGTTGCGCCCGGCGCGGTGCTGGAAGGGATCGCCCTGTGTTTTTGCGGCCTCATGGCGGCATCGGTGTCGAATGTGATGCAGGGGACGCCCATCGCGCGCCGCCTGCCGATCATCAGCGTACTCGCCTGGGCGATGTTGTTGGGCGGGCTGATGGACTCGGCGTTGGCGTGGATCGTTGCGGGGCCGCCGGTGTTCGACACGCGCCTCGGTTACATCGCGGGGATCGCCTATCTCGCGGTGGCGGGATCGGTCGTGACCTTCCCGCTCTATTTCCGACTGATCCAACAGATTGGCGCGGGACGTGCCGCCTATACCGGGGTGCTGACGCCGGTCATCGCCATGCTGCTGTCGACTCTGTTCGAAGGTTATCGCTGGTCCACGCTGGCGGTGGTCGGCGCGTTGCTGTCGGTTGCGGGCATGGTCATCGCGATGCGCGCCAAACCCTCGCGATAAGTCGGAAACTGCGGTGTCCATTTCAGGACGCGCTTGGCCTTGCCATTGGCGATCCGGCGGTTCTCGCTGTAAAAGGCGCGGCCCATCGGGCTGAGCTGGGCCTCTTCCAGCGATTGCAAGGGGGGCAGGGGAAGCCCACTCAAGGCGCTGGCCGCTTCGACCACGCGGTTCTGGCTGCAGGGCAGATCGTCGGACAGGTTGTAGGCACCGGCAGGCCCATCGAACCCGGCAATTACGCCGCTGACGATATCGTCGACATGCACCCGGCTGAACACCTGTCCGGGCAAGTCGATGCGCCGCGCGCGTCCGTCGATCAGCCGGTCGATCGCCGAGCGCCCCGGCCCGTATATGCCGGGCAGCCGGAATATCCGCACATCGTCGCGCAGGTTGCTCCACGCCATGTCCGCGTCGGCGCGCGCGCCACGGCGACCATGACCGATGGGGGCCGTCTCATCCACCCACGCGCCGCCTGTATCGCCATATACGCCCGTCGCGGACAGATAGCCGATCCAGCGCGCCGGGCTGGTTACGATATCCGCGCCATAGGCCGCCAGGACAGGATCGGCACCATCGTCCCCCGGCGGGACCGAGGACAGGATATGGCTGGCCGTGGCGATGGTGGCGCGGACGGCGTCCGTATCGGTAAATGCGATGGCTTCGTCCGTTGCGCTGCGGCGGGTTGCCGTTACGCGCCAGCCGTCGTTCCGCAAGCGCGCCGCAAGGCGGGCGGTCGTGTAACCCAGCCCGAAAATTAGAATATGTGGCATCGGCATCCTTCTACACGCTGGAGCAAAAACGTCCATTCGTCACGCCGGATCATTGCCCCATGCCCTGCAGCCGCATAGGAGGGGGAATGGCCGACATTCAAACGACTGGCGCAGCGGCGCCCGCAATCATCCACCGTTCCGATTACCGCCCGCCCGCGTGGCTGGTGCCGGACGTCGCTCTGGATTTCACGCTCGACGCAGCCGCTACGCGGGTGCGCGCGACATTGTCGGTCGTTCGCAACGGGCAACACGAAACGCCGCTGCGCCTCGACGGTGACGGGCTTGTGCCCTTGTCCGTCTCGATCGACGGCGTTGCGACTGGAACCGACAGTTGGTCGATGGAGGGCGACGTGCTCGTCATTCCGCTTTCGGGCAATGCGCATAAGGTTGAAACGGTGGTCGAGATCGCACCGGCCGCCAATACCCAGCTTATGGGACTTTATGCTTCGGGCGGCCTGCTCTGCACGCAGTGCGAGGCGGAAGGGTTCCGCCGGATCACCTTCTTCCCCGACCGTCCCGATGTGCTGTCCCGCTACAGCGTGCGGATGGAAGCGGACAAGGCGCTGTATCCCATCCTGCTGGCCAATGGCGATCCGATTGCTTCGGGCGATCTGGACGGGGGCAGGTATTGGGCGCAGTGGAACGATCCGTTTCTCAAGCCCTGCTATCTGTTCGCGCTGGTGGCGGGCGATCTGGCCTGCAATGCGGACAGCTTCACGACGATGTCGGGGCGGCAGGTGTCGCTCGGCATCTGGGTAAAGGAAGCCGACCTGCCGCGCACCGCACACGCAATGAAGGCGCTCAAGGACTCGATGGCGTGGGACGAGCGTGTCTATGGCCGCGAATATGATCTGGCCGTGTTCAACATCGTGGCCGTCGCCGATTTCAATTTCGGCGCGATGGAGAATAAGGGGCTGAACATCTTCAACTCCCGCTACATCCTGGCCGATCCGGAAACGGCGACCGACATGGATTTCGACGCCGTCGAAGGGGTCGTCGCGCATGAATATTTCCACAACTGGTCGGGCAATCGCGTCACCTGCCGCGACTGGTTCCAGTTGTCGCTGAAGGAAGGCTTCACCGTTTTCCGCGATCAGGCGTTTTCCGCCGATATGGGATCGCCCGCCGTCAAGCGGATCGACGATGTCCGCATCCTGCGCGCCGCACAGTTTCAGGAGGATTCCGGGCCGCTCGCGCATCCTGTTCGCCCGGAATCCTATATGGAAATCGCCAATTTCTACACCGCGACCATTTATAACAAGGGCGCGGAAGTCATTCGCATGATGCACACGATGCTGGGCGCGGATCGTTTCCGCGCGGGCAGCGACCTCTATTTCGACCGGCACGATGGGCAGGCCGCCACTTGCGAGGATTTCGTCAAGGCGATGGAAGAGGGTGGGCAGATCGACCTCACCCAGTTTCGCCTGTGGTATGAGCAGGCCGGAACGCCCCGCATCCGCGCGCTGCTGGCGCATGATGCGGCATCTGGCACGGCGACACTGACGCTGACGCAGACGGTGCCGTCGACTCCCGGTCAGCCGACGAAGTCCCCCATGGCGATGCCGCTGCGCATTGCCCTGTTCGACCGCGCGACCAATATGCACCGCGGCGACGAAGTCCTGATGCTGACGCAAAGCGAACAGAGTTTTCGGTTCGAAGGCTTTGCCACGCCGCCAGTGCTGTCGATCAACCGGGGTTTCTCCGCGCCGGTCGTCATCGAAAGCGACCGCACGCAAAGCGAACTGGCGTTCCTGTCCGCGCATGACGACGATTCCTTCGCCCGCTATGAAGCAATGCAGCAGTTGATGGTGAACGTGCTGGTTGGCACGGTGTCGGGTCAGGCGGTGGACGACGCGCCGGTGATTGCCGCAATCCGTAACACGGCCACGGATACCGCGCTCGACGCCGCGTTCATCGCCGAGGCCATTCGCTTGCCCAGCGAAAGCTACATCGGCGATCAGATGACCGTTGTCGATCCCGACGCGATCCACACCGCGCGCGAACGGCTGCAAGCGAAGGTCGGCAAGATGCTCGAACCGGTCTGGCGCGATCTTCATGCCCGCACCGAAGCGAACGGTTTTTCGCTGTCGTCTGCGGCGATGGGTGCGCGCAAGCTGCGCAACACGGCCTTGCTCTATCTTTCCGCTTCGGGTGCAGCGGATGCGTCCGCCATCGCCTTTTCCCAGTTCGACCGCGCGGACAACATGACCGAACGGCAAGGCGCACTGTCCGTCCTTGCCAGCGGCACCAGCGACGAACGCGAAGCGGCGCTCGATATCTTCTACAATCGCTATGCCGCCGATGCGCTGGTGCTGGACAAATGGTTCCAGACGCAGGCTCTGGCGTTCCATCCCGATACGCTGGCCATCGTGCAGGAACTGGGGCGGCACAAGGATTTCACCTTGTCCAATCCCAACCGCGTCCGGTCGCTATATGGTGCGTTCGCGGCGAACCAGTGGGGTTTCCATCAGGGCAATGGCGCAGGCTATCGAATGGTCGCGGATCTAATCATCGCGCTCGACCCGCTCAACCCGCAAACCGCAGCGCGGCTGGTGCCGCCGCTGGGACGCTGGCGGCGGTTCGACAGCGTGCGCGGCCAACAGATGCGCGCGCAACTCAAGCGTATCGTGGGTACGCCCGGCCTGTCGAAAGACGTGACCGAGCAGGTGACGAAGAGCCTGGATTAAACCGTCAGACGCCGTTGACCCAGGCCGCGACTTCCGCTGCGACCTTGTTGGCGGCCTGATTGATCGGGGCTCCAACGCTGGCTGCATGGATGGCGCTAACCGGCACGCTCGCCGAAAAGCGCTTGCGCAGGACCGGTGCGCCGCCGCCCGGCGCCAGTGTCGCATCATAAGTGACCACCGCCATGCTGGTGCGGGCATCCACGCCAAAGTCGATCAGCTCACCCAGCAGGCGCTTGCCCGGATCGGCGCTGTACTGGCCCGAATCCAGCACGATGGCGGTGCCGCTTGCCGCGATGGTCTCGGACAGCATTTTCTGGAAGAGGTGCCGCGGGCTATCCACCCATTGCGCATCCTTGATGTAGGCGACGGAGACGGCATCGACCTGAACCGGGACACGAACCGTATCCAGCTTCTTGGGTGTGTCGGGGTCCATCACGGTAATGCTCGTCCCCGGAGCGCCGGTGCGCACTGTCCCGGTCGCCACGCGCGCGTCGGACGTGAGCGTCAGTAACTGCGCAGGCGCATTGCCACCGAAGGACACGCAGGCCGATAGCGACAGCGCCGCAATGGCCGGAACAAGTATCTTCGCGTTGCGGATCATGGGGTGAATCCTCTTCATGGCTTATAGTCCGGCAGCTTGGGCGATCCGATCAGCGATCCGGCCCCCTGCTGGTCCAGTTTTTCGGAAATCGCGCGAAAAGATCGTGTCATTTCGCGCAGGTCGTGCACCAGCGCGCCGACTTCGGGCATCGTCTGTTGCGAGAAGGCACGGACGCCCGGCTGTGCTTCGGCTAGTGTCTTGTCGAGCGTATCAAGGCTCTTCGTCGCCGATTGTACGGTCTTGCGCAGGTCGGCGGTGAGGGGGCGCCCTTCCTCGTTCAGCAGAGCGTTGGTCGAAGCCGTCAGCTTGGCGATCTCATCGGCGGCAAGCCCTGCCTTCTGCACCATCAACCGGGTCTCGGCCAATGTTGCGGCGATCTCCGGCCCGCGGTCCGCAAGGTTGCCCGACAGGCGATCGACATTGCGCAGGATGCCGGTGATGCTTTCCTGATTCTTGTCGCTCAGCGTTTCGGTCAGACGCTCGGTGAGAGTCGACAGGCGCTGAAGCAATTGCGGTGCGCTGTTCAGCAATTCGCCGAATGCGCCGGGCTTGGTCGGGATGACCGGCACGCCATCGGGGCAGGCCGACGCCGCGTTGGTCTCAGGACAGACAATTGGCGGTGCGCCCTTGACCGCGCCGTCCAGCACGATTTCGGAGAGGCCGGTAAAGCTGCCCTGAATGGTCGCGGTCGTGCCCTGCAGGATGGGGGTGCCTTCCTTCACGGTGATCCGCACCTTCACAAAGCCGGGATCGCGCTTCCACAGTTCGATATTCTTGATCTGGCCGGATGGCACACCAGCAAAGGTAACTGCCGATCCCTTGGCCAGCCCATTGACGGATTGCTTGAAGTAGATGTCATATTCGACATCGTTGCCGCCCGACACGCGGGAGAACCAGAAGGCAGCGATCATGATCGCGGCGAGCAATATCAGCACCACCGATCCGACAAGCACATTGTTCGAACGTGTTTCCATGATCCCTACTGCCTTTCCGCCGGTGCGTCGCCGCCCGACGATATTGAATGCCGCTGCTGGGCAGAGACCGCTGCGCGTCCACGCGGTCCGTTGAAATATTCCTGAATCCACGGGTGATCGGTCGCGAGCAACTCGTCAATCGTACCCACCGCGATGATTTTCCTGTCCGCGATCACCGCGACCCGGTCGCAGATGGAAAACAGCGTGTCGAGGTCGTGGGTGATAAGGAACACCGTCAGCCCCAGCGTCTTCTGCAACTGCCGCGTCTGTTCGTCGAACGCCGCCGCGCCGATGGGGTCCAGCCCCGCTGTCGGCTCGTCAAGGAACAGCAGGTCGGGATCGAGCGCCAGGGCGCGTGCCAGACCGGCGCGCTTGCGCATCCCGCCCGACAGTTCGGAGGGATATTTCGGACCCGCCTCGCACGGCAATCCCGTCATGCGGATCTTGAACGCAGCGATTTCGTCGCGCAATTGCGGGCCGATATTGGGATAATATTCGCGCAAGGGCACTTCGACATTTTCGGCCACAGTCAGCGTCGAGAACAGCGCGCCGCCCTGAAACAGCACGCCCCAGCGCTTGCGAATGGCCAGCGCTTCTTCATCGTCCAGCCGACCGATCATCGGTTCGCCGAACACATGTACTTCGCCTTCGTCAGGGATCTGCAGCCCGATGATGGAGCGCATCAGCACCGACTTGCCGGTGCCCGATCCGCCAACGACGCCAAGGATCTCGCCCTTGCGTACGTCGAGGTCGAGCCCTTCGTGCACGACCTGATCGCCGAAGCTGTTGCGCAGCCCGCGCACGGAGATCGCGATATCGGACGAATTGACGGCCTCTTCCAGCCGCTTTTCGGTTTCCAGCGCCGCTTCTTCTTCGCTGGTCATATCCAGCCTACCCATGTGAAGAACACTGCGAAAAAGGCGTCGAGCACGATGACGATAAAGATCGCCTGCACCACAGCAGCGGTGGTGCGGTTGCCCACTTCCTCGGCGTTGGCCTTGACCTGCAATCCCTGGAAGCAGCCGGTGATAGCGATGATCAGGCCGAAGACGGGTGCCTTGATCATGCCGACATACACGTCGGTGATCGGCACCACTTCACGGATACGCTGAACGAAGGTGACCGGCGGAATGTCGAGCGCCACGGCGCACAGGAAGCCGCCGCCGATGATCGCCACGATGGAGGCATAGAAGCCGAGCAGCGGCATCATCACCACCGCCGCAATGACGCGCGGCATCACCAATGCTTCCATCGGCGAGACGCCAATTGTGCGCATTGCGTCGATTTCCTCGGTCAGCTTCATCGTGCCAAGCTGCGCCGCGAAGGCCGAACCCGAGCGTCCCGCAACCATGATTGCGGTCATCAGCACGCCGAGCTCACGGAAGGTCAGGCGACCGACAAGGTTGATCGTCATCACTTCCAGCCCGAACTGGCGCAACTGCACCGATCCCTGCTGTGCGATGACGATACCGATCAGGAAACTCATCAGGCCGATGATGGCAAGCGCGGACACGCCCACCACTTCGAGCCGCTGGACAACCGCATGGACCCGCACCCGGCTGGGGTGCCGGATCATCGACCATGCGGTAATCAGCGTCGCGCCGAAAAAGCCCAGCAGCCCGTACATGGTCTCACCGGCAATCCGCGTCGCGGCGCCGATTTCGCCCAGTACTCGCAGGAGCGGCGGACTGGCATCGGGGCGGATCGATACCGGATCCTCGTCCTTGCCCACTTCGGCGATCAGGCGGGCGGCGTCGTCGCTCGCGCCTTCCAATTGTGCGCCGTGGCGCGCGGCAAACCGATGGATGATCCACGCGCCGATAGTGTCGATATGCGTCACCCCGGCCATATCGACCCGTCCGACAGGGCCGCTTACCGCGTCGAGCCGGTCCGGCAAGGTGTCGAGATGCGCCACTGCGAAATTACCGGACAGGCGGACGATCGCGACATCGTCACGTCTTTCCTCCTGAAAGTCGGCTGATTGCATCATGTGGCTGGTTTACTGGTCCATTATCGGTTGCACGGCAAGCCGAAATGGCCCATCTTTGAGACAGAACGAAGGCAAGCCATGAAAGTTTCGGAAGCGACATGGCAACACAGCAAACATGCAGCGTTTCATCTTCGATGCACTCAATTTCCAAAATCGCCATTTACGACATGGACCGCACGGTTACGGTTTCGGGCACCTATAGCGGGTTCCTGATGCATATTGTGTGGGCGATTTCGCCGTGGCGGCTGATCTTTTTGCCGCTCATCCCCCTTGTGATGCTGGCCTATGTTCTGCGCCTGATCGACCGTTCGCGGTTGAAGGAATGGAACCAGACGCTGATGATCGGCCACAAGGTCCGGCGGGAAAAACTGACGCCGCATATCGAAAGCTATGCCGACAAGGTGATGGCGCACAACATGCGCAGGGGTGCGCTGGCGCAAGTCGCGCAGGACAGGGCGGATGGCTATCACCTCGTCCTCGCTACGGCATCGTACCGGCTCTATGTGGAGGCTATCGCCAAGCGGCTCGGCTTCGACACGGTTATCGCGACCGACCATTTGAGCCAGGATCTCGACTATGTCCGGGCGCGGATTTCAGGTGAGAATTGCTATGACGAAGGCAAGCTGCGGATGATCGAAGCGTGGATGGCCGCACAGGGCATCGCGCGCAGCCAGACGCACATCCGCGCTTATTCCGATCATGTGTCCGATGCGCCGATGCTGGCCTTTGCCGACGAACCCCATGCGGCCAACCCCCATAAGGCGCTGGCCGTGCTGGCAGCGCAAAAGGGTTGGCCGCGAGTCGACTGGGTTTAACCGATTGCTTCCAATGCCTGATTGAAGTCGGCGATCAAATCGTCGGCGTCTTCGCAGCCGATGGAAATGCGGACCATGTTGTCACCGATATCCAGCGCCTTCTTGCGCTCGGCAGGGACCGACAGATGCGTCATCGCTGCAGGATGGCTGGCGAGCGTTTCGGTGCCGCCCAGACTGACGGCCAGCTTGGCGATCTTGAGGGCGTCGAGAAACGCAAAGCTCTCCGCTTCGCCGCCTTTGAGATACAGCGAGAAGGTCGATCCCGCGCCGGTGCAGTGCCGGTCGTAAATATCCTGCTGCCGCGCGTCGGACGGGAAGCCGAGATAGACGATCTTTTCCACCTGCGGCTGATCGCGCAGCCAGGCGCACACCTTCGCCGCATTCTCGCCCGCGCGGCTCATACGCAGTTCGAGCGTTTCGAGGCTGCGCAATAGCATCCATGCGCTGTGCGGGTCGAGGATGGTGCCGATGGTGTTGCGCATCATGCGGATCGCGTCGATCAGCTTCTGATTGCCCAGCGCGCCGCCCGCGACCAGATCGCTATGCCCGCCTGCATATTTGGTGAGGCTGTAGACGACCAGATCCGCGCCATGCGCCAGCGGCTTGTGCCACAGCGGGCCCAGGAACGTGTTGTCGATGACGATGGGCGGCTGATGATCGTCGCCCGCGAACAGGGCGTTGCGGCGTGCAACGACCGCTTCGACATCGACCAGCACGTTGGTCGGGTTAGCGGGGCTTTCCAGATAGATCATCGCGACCCGGCCCTTCGCCTTGGCCGCTTCGATAACTGCGCCGATTTCTTCCTCGGTCGCTGCTGCCGGGAAATCGAGCCAATGGACGCCGAATTTGCCGAGAATACGCCCGATCAGTCCTTCGGTCGCGGCGTATAGCGGCGCGCTATGGACGATCACGTCACCCGGCTGGACGAGGGCCAGCATCGTCGTCGCGATGGCCGACATGCCGCTGGAAAACAGCAGCGCATCGTCGGCATCTTCCCAGACAGCCAGACGATCTTCGGCGATTTCCTGATTGGGACCGTTGAAGCGGGAATAGACCAGCCCTTCCGACCCGCCGGGGCGGATGCCGGTCACGCCTTCGAAATGGCGCTTGCCCGCCGCCGCGCTTTCGAAAGCGAAGGTGGAGGTGAGGAAGATCGGCGGCTTGAGCGAACCTTCGGACAGCGCCGGGTCATAGCCATGGCCCATCATCAGCGTAGCAGGCTTCAGCTTGCGGCCGCCGATTTCCATGATGTCGGCCTTGGGGCGTCGGCGCTGGGTGACGCCGGTCATTTCAGCTTCGGTGGTGGGTGCTTTGGGGGTTTCGTCGGTCATGTCGATCCTCTCGGCGCGATTGTCGCGCTGTAATTTAATGACCCTATCTTGAAACCTTATTTCCTGTAGTCAATCCCCCGGGCGATGCGCCGTGGCGCGATCAGGCTGTGGCGGATAGGCCGATCAGCGAAATCTGCCGCCCATAGCCGCCTTCCCCCTGAAGGCAGGAGCGGCGGTAGCTGAAGAAGCGATCCGGCTGGCTGCATGTGTCCTCACCCAGTGCTTCGACTCGCCCGACGCCTGCCGACGCCAGCCGCGCGGCGACATAGGCTTCGATGTCGAACATGCGATGCCCCGGCTTGCCCATGCCGAAAAAGCGCTCATTGGCGGCATCGGCTTCCTCGAAGCGGATCGCGAAATCGTCGCCCACTTCATAGGAGCGGCGGGCGATGCACGGTCCGATGGCGCAGGCGATGCGGGAGCGATCCGAGCCCAGTGCCTCCATCGCTGCAATCGTGCGGTCGGTCACGCCATAAAGCGCGCCTTTCCAACCGGCATGGGCTGCGCCGACGACACCGGCCTCCCGGTCTGCGAACAGCACGGGGACGCAATCGGCGGTCAGTATTCCAAGCAGCAAGCCCGGTCGATCGGTGACGAGTGCGTCCGCTTCCGGGCGCTCCTCTTCGGCAATGGCGTGCGTCACGGTGACGACGTCGGGCGAATGGACTTGCCGCACCGTCACCAGCGCCGCGTCCGGTAGCACTGCGTCGCGGGCAATGTCACGATTGCGCAGGATCGCGGCGCGGTCGTCATCCGATCCCAGCCCGACATTCAGCCCCGCATACAGCCCGGTCGAAACGCCGCCGCGCCGTCCCAGAAACCCGTGCGGCACGCCATCCAGCGCGGCGGCAGTCAAACGGTCCACGGTCATTGCAAAAATCCTTCCGGCACGGCCCAGTCAGGATGGACGAACGCCATCACCTTGAACAAAGCGCCCATCTGCTCCGGCGCGACGAGACGCATGCGGGCGGCGGTGACATCGTCCGCGCGCTCCGGCGATTGCCGCGCCAGTTGTGCGGCGCGCGCATCGATGCCCAGCGCCTTCAGGAAATCGCCTTGCCCGACCGGACCGAATACCTGCAACCCTGCCTGCCGCGCCATATTGCCGATGATGTTAAAATCGACATGGGTTGTAAGGTCGCTTTCGCCGACGTCGGCAAAGGGATCGACCTTTTCATGGTCGCGCACCGCCTGCAGCGTGTCGCCCGCCGCCGGTCCGACATAGCCATAATCGACAATCAGCGCGATTCCGCCTTGCCGTGCGATGCGGTTGGCGAGCGCCAAGGCAACCGTCGCGGCGGCGGGCGATATCTCGACAATCGAACCCACAGGGCTGTCGGCCAGCGCAGGCAATATCGCGCCATCCATTGCCCGATAGCCTGCTATCGCGCTGAACTGCTCGCCATCCTCCGCAATAACGACGCGCTCCCGCCAGCCCTTGTCCGTCCGCACGATCTGGCGCGTCGGCAGCGCATCGAAAAATTCATTGGCGACGATCAGCAACGGCCCCGTGTCGGGCAACGTCTCGATATCGTCATGATGCACCACCGTCGGCAATACCGCGCGCTGGCGGTCGCGCAGCACCGGACTGGTCTCGACGAAATGCGGCTTGGGCGCGAGGGCGGCGGCTTCCATTGCGCGCAAGGCATCGACCGCCAGCGTCCCGCGTCCCGGCCCCAGTTCGACATAGAGCGGTGCTGCGCGCCGGCCCGACCGCTGCCACACATCGGCGAGGCACAGCCCGACCAGTTCGCCGAACATCTGGCTGATTTCCGGCGCGGTGATGAAGTCGCCTGCCGCGCCCAGCGGGTCGCGCGTGCCATAATAATGCGCGTTCGCTTCGGCCATATAGTGCGCGACCGAAATCGGTCCGCCTGCCTCGATCTGCGCCTTTAGCCTTTGGGCAAGCGGCAGGTCAGGGAAAGCGATCTCATGCGACACTGGCACTTCCGGCCGTCGCTTCGATCCGCTGGCGACGGCCCTTGGCAGTGAGGATCAGGTACAGGCCACCGACGATCATCGGCAAGGTCAACCACTGGCCCATATGCAGCCCGGTCTCCTGCGCAAATTCTCTAAGCTGCACATCGGCTTCGCGGAAATATTCGACGAAGAAACGCGCGAGGCCGTATCCCAGCAGGAACGTGCCGACCAGCTTGCCCGGCTGATAGCGGGCAGCGGTTTTCCAGAACATATAGGCGAGGACCGCGAACAGCACCGGCCCTTCCAGCACCGCTTCGTACAACTGGCTGGGATGGCGCGGATCGGATCCGCCGGTGGGGAAGATGATTGCCCAGGGCACATCGGTTGCCTTGCCCCACAATTCCCCGTTCACGAAATTCGCCAGCCGCCCGAAGAACAGGCCGAAGGGAACGCAGCACGCCACGAAATCATGGACGCGCAGCCAGCTCAGCCCCTCCTTGCGCGAGAGGTAGATGATCCCGCAGGTCACGCCCAGCACCCCGCCATGGAAGGACATGCCGCCATTCCATAATTTCAGGATATCGAGCGGATGCGCGAAGATCGCCGGCTGATAGAAGATGACATAGGCCAACCGCCCGCCGATGATGATGCCCAGCGTTGCGTAGAAAATCATGTCGTCGGCATGGCGGCGGGCCATCGGCGAACCGGGCTGTGCGATCAGCTTCAGCAGATACCAGTAACCGACCAGAATCCCGGCCAGATAGGCCAGGCTGTACCATTTGAGCGTGAAGAAACCCAGGTTGAGCGCCACGGGGTCCAGCCCCAGATTTTCAAATTGTACGTATGCCGTAGCGTTAGCGGCGATCAGGTGGATCAAGGCTTTTCCCCGGAAATTTTCGCCTGCATAAAGGAGAATAAGCACAAGACCAAGTGGAGAGAGCAGGATGGCGGACATTAGCGAAAGGCAGGATATTTCTGCCCGGCTCGACCGCGAAATGGACGATGCGATTGCCCGGATGACGGCCGCGCCCGACGGTCTGTTGCAACTCGGTACGATCGAGCAGCGCGGCGTGATGCTCCCTTATGTGGTGTCCGCGCCGCAGACCTTGCCTGCATTGTTCGCGACCTATTGCGCGCATTATGGGGACCGCGAATTTCTGGTCGATGGCGATGAACGGCTGACCTTTGTGCAGGCTTACGCAGCGGCGCGTCGGGCTGCCGGGGGGCTGGTTGCGGGCTATGGCGTGCAGAAGGGGGATCGCATTGGCCTTGCCGCGCGCAACGGTGCGGGCTGGGTCATCGCCTATATGGCGATCTGCATGGCGGGCGGTATCGCGACGTTGCTCAACGGCTGGTGGGGCGGCAACGAACTCGCCGAAGCGGTGGTCGAAACGGGGTGCAGCATCGTTATCGCCGACGGTCGCCGCCATGCAGCGCTGGCCGAATGCGGGGTCGCCCATGGCGCGCGAATGATCCGCATCCGGCAGACCGTGGCGACGTCCGAAGGCCTTGCCGAACTCACCGAATTCGGTGGCGATGAAACGACGCCTTTGCCCGATGTGACGCCGCAGGACGATGCCACGATCTTGTTCACTTCCGGTTCGACGGGGCGCAGCAAAGGCGCGCTGTCGGATCATTGCGCGGTGGTGCAAGGCACGCTCAATTTCGTGAGCGCGACGGTGAGCGTGCTCGACACCTTCACCCGGCGCGGTGCCCCGCCCACCCATCTGCCCGCGACATTGGTCTGCGTCCCGCTGTTCCACGTAACGGCGGAAATTTCGGTCCTGCTGCAGAGCTTCTTTATCGGGCGAAAGCTGGTGATGATGGCGAAATGGGACGCCGAAGACGCGATGCGACTGATCGCGCGGGAGCAGATCACCTATTTCATCGGTGTCCCGCTGATGAGCTATGAACTCGCCACCCATCCCAAACGCGGGAGCTACGATCTTTCTACGCTGAAAGACGTAGCCTCAGGCGGCGCCCCCCGTCCGCCCGAGCAGGTGCGACGGATCGCGGAAGAATTGACGGGCGCCTATCCCGTCATCGGATATGGCCTGACCGAAACCAATGCCGTGGGATGCGGCAATTTCCGCGACGCCTATCTCGCCAAGCCCGCCAGCACGGGGCGCGCGACCAAGCCGCTGACCGAAGTCGCCATCGTCGATCCGGCGGGCGGCCATCTGCCCATTGGCCAGACGGGTGAAATCGCCATCCGCAGCGTCGCGAATATAAAGGGATACTGGAACCGCCCGGAAGACACTGCGGCGTTGTTCACGCCGGACGGCTTCGTGCGGACCGGCGACGTGGGATATATGGACGACGATGGCTATGTCTTCATCGTCGACCGGATCAAGGACATCATCATTCGTGGGGGCGAGAATATCGCCAGTCCCGAAGTCGAATCGGCGCTGTACGCGCATCCCTCCGTGCAGGAGTGCGCGGTGTTCGGGCAGAGCGATGCGCGGCTGGGTGAAGTGCCAGTCGCCGTGGTCCATCTGCGCCAAGGCACGCATGCGACCGCGCAGGAGCTGGGCGACTTTCTGATAACCAGACTGGCCGCGTTCAAACGGCCCGCCCGTATATGGATCGTGCCCGACCCCCTGCCGCGGCTTGGCACCGAGAAGGTGGACAAGCGCGCGTTAAAGGAGGCTTACGCGATCACCAACTGACCGGTAAGCAGCCCGTTTGATCAGAACGGGACTTCGTCGTCCAGATCGTTGCCGAAGCTGGGTGCGCTGCTGCCGCCACGCGCGCCGCTGCTGCTGCTGCGACCGCCGCCACCGCCGAAGTCATCGTCATAGCCGCCGCTGCTTGCGCCGCCGCCCCAGCTATCGTTGCCGCTGGAGCGTCCGCCACCGCCGCCGCCCTGACCGCCGCCGCCACCGGGTGCGCCGTCCAGCATGGTCAGGACCGAGCCAAGACCCTGCAGCACGACTTCGGTGGAATAGCGGTCATTGCCCGACTGATCCTGCCACTTGCGGGTGCGAAGCTGTCCTTCGATATAGACCTTGCTGCCTTTGCGCAGGAAGCGTTCGGCGACGCCGACAAGACCTTCTGAAAAAATGGCGACCGTGTGCCATTCGGTCTTTTCCTTCTTCTCGCCGGTGTTGCGATCCTTCCAGCTTTCGGAGGTCGCGATGCGCAGATTGCACACCTTGCCGCCGTTCTGGAAGGATTTGACTTCCGGATCGGCGCCCAGATTGCCGACGAGAATGACCTTGTTAACCGAGCCTGCCATGATGCCTCCGAAAGCGTAAAGCGGGCCTTATAACCCCGCAGCCGTAGCAATCCAGAAGGTAATGCCCGCCGCGCAATATGCGAGGGCAAAAAGATAGCCGACCATGAACGCAGGCCAGCGCCAGCCATTGGTTTCGCGGCGCGTGACGGCAATCGTCGATATGCACTGCGGCGCGAAAACGAACCAGGCGAGGAAGGCCAGCGCAGTCGGCAGCGACCAGCGCCCCTTGAGCCGGTCGCCCAGCGAGCGTTCCAATGCCGCTTCATCGTCATTGGCTTCGAGCGAATAGACAGTGGCCAGCGCCGACACCGCCACTTCGCGCGCGGCCATTGCGGGGATCAGCGCCAGCGAAATGTCGCGATTGAACCCGATAGGCTCCATGACGACGTTGAGACCGCCCGCAATCCGTCCGGCGATGCTGTAATCGACTGGCGACACATTGCTGCCGACCGGCGGCTTGGGGAAGCTGAGCAGCAGCCACAGGATCACGGTGGACGCAAAGATGATCGTGCCGGCGCGCTTGAGGAAGATGACGGCGCGCTGCCACAGGCCGATGAGGATGTCCTGTATCCGGGGGAATTGATATTTCGGCATTTCCATCAGGAAACCGCTGCTTTTCCCCTTCGTCACTGTCACGCGCAGGATCAGCGCCACGATCAGCGCGCCGATGATCCCGGCGACGTAGAGTATGAATAGTACCAGCCCCTGCAGGCCGATGCCGGGTCCGACCGTCTGCGCCGGAATGAACGCGCCGATGATGACGGCATAGACCGGCAACCGCGCGGAGCATGTCATCAGCGGGGCGATCAGGATCGTCGTCAGCCGGTCCTTGGGGTCGCTGATCGTGCGCGTCGCCATGATGCCCGGCACGGCGCAGGCGAAGGAGGACAGCAGGGGAATGAATGCACGGCCCGACAAGCCGACACGCGCCATCAACCCGTCCATCATGAAAGCCGCGCGCGTCATATATCCCGTCGCTTCCAGCATCAGGATGAAGAAGAAGAGAATCAGGATCTGCGGCAGGAAGACGATCACCGATCCGACGCCGTTGATCACCCCATCGACAAGGAAGGAGCGGAGCAAGCCATCGGGCAACGCAGCGGAAGCTGCATCGGCGGCGGCGGCGGCCCAGCCTTCGATCATCGTAATCGGTGGCTGCGACCAGGCATAGACAGCCTGAAACATCACGAACAAAAGGGAAAGCAGAACGACGAGGCCCATCACCGGATGCAATGCAACCCGGTCGACCGCCGCCGTCAACCGCCGCGATGGCGTTTCGGTGACGATGGCCGCCCGCGCGATGCGTCGCGCTTCTGCGCGCCGTGCGTCGAATCCAATATCGGGCACGGAGGGCCGCAACTGGCGCGGTCCGCCATCCAGCATTCCCTCCAGTGCGCCGCGCAAATGATCGAGGCCGCGCTTGCGCACTGCCACGGTCGCGATCACCGGCACGCCCAGATCGGCAGAAAGCGTATTGGCATCCAGTTCAAGACCGTCGCGCGTCGCCAGATCGACCATGTTCAGCGCCACGATGGTCGGCAGGCCCAGCGCGATCAGTTCCAGCGCAAAACGCAAATGGTTGTCCAGATTGGACGCATCGACCACGATCACCAGCGCATCGGGCAGGCGTTCGCCTTCCTGCCGCCCCAGGATCACGTCGCGCGTCACCTGTTCGTCCGGGCTTGTGGGATCGAGGCTGTAGGTGCCGGGCAGATCGACCAGCTCCACCGGGCGGCCATCGTCGAGCGATATACGCCCCGATTTCCGCTCGACCGTCACGCCGGGATAATTGCCCAGCTTTTGCCGCGCGCCGGTCAGCGCGTTGAACAGGGCGCTCTTGCCGGCATTGGGATTGCCGACCAGCGCAACGAGCGGGATGGCGGTCATTGCGCGGGTGTTTCCGGCCCGCTGCGTACGTCTATCGCTTCGGCATGATTGCGCCGCATCGCAATCGTCATGCGCCCGACCTTGCACGCCAGCGGACCGCGACCCATCAGGCCACCGCGATGCAACGCTTCGATGCTGGCGCCTTCGCACACGCCGAATTCGCGTAGACGCTGACCTTCTGATGCGGACAGTACGCTCCAGTCGACACTGTCGATATAGCCGGGCTGGCGCAGGGGGAACAGGTGAAGTCGCAAGGATTGGACCTTAAAGGATCGGTTGGTTGCGACTGATTATCAATAACTGACCGCTTGCGCCAGTGGCTTTGTCAGATGGGCCTAAACAGCCGGGTAGCGCAAACGTCCGATGAATCGCGACAGGCTAAGCCGACGATCCTTGTCGGGGATCAGCCCGGCCTTTGCCTTTTCAAAGCGCATGATGCCGTCGATCCGTCGGGCGAGGAACGCGCGGGTCTCCATCTGGCCTTCGCTTTCGTCGTCGATGAACGCCAGCAGCGTGGCGGCATAGACGCCGCCCAGGATCGTGCGCTTGCTGTAATGATTGTAATCGGTCGCCACATCGCCTGCGAGCCGCCACATCGCATCCGCCGCGCGCCAGCCGAGCTTTACCGAACGCGGCAGATTCTGCGGCATCGCCAGAATATTGAGGGCACGGCGCAGCGATTCGCGATCCGGCGCGAGGATGTCCAGACGCGCTTCGACCAGCGCGGCGATGCGTTCGCGGATTCTCATGGCTGCCAGCGTCTCGGCGGGCAAACGTGCGGTCATTTCCGCGTCGACGGAGGCGAACCATGCGTCGATCATTGCGACCGGCCCATCGCCGAAAGCCAGTTGCGCTATGGCCGGATCGACCTGCGCCTGCGCCGCCGCGTTGGCGACCGCAGCGGCGCGCCAGCCGTCAAAGGCGGCGTTGCGCGCGACCAGCGGTGCGAGCGCACTGCGCAGTTCATCCAGAGTCGGGTCGTTGGGTATGTCGATCATTGCGCCAATCTAGGCGCGCAGGGGGAGCCGGACAAGGACCAAGGCAATGGCGATCGCTATGGCGCCGATGGCGTCGGTGACGGTCAGCGTCTCGTTGAAGACGATCCACCCGGCAAGCGCGCCGATCATCGGCTGCACCAGCAACGTCAGCCCGATGATCAGCGGCGGAAACCATGCCAGCGCATAGACGATCAGCCCCTGACCGATGACCTGGCTCAGCATCGCCAGCGCGATGATCGGGGTCCAGTCGGTCGGCAGGATCGTTTCCCCCAGCATCAGCGCGAAAATCAGGATCGGCACGGCCCCGGCTATCGTGGATGCCGCCAGCAGCGACCAGCTATCCAGCGCCTGCCGCGCACTTTGGATGGAAAGGATATAGCCGGTGTAGAGAATGCCCGCAGCAATGCAGAGCATGTCGCCCCTCAGATAACGCGGCGACAGTTCGTAGCTGTTGCCCATCAGCAGGGCGGTGCCTGCAATCGCCAGCACGATGGCAATGGCCTGCACCAGGGCAGGGCGCTGCCGCAGGACGATAATGCCCCAGATCGGCAGCAGCAGGCTGGTGACATTGCCGAACAGCGTGGCGTTGGCCACTTTCGTCTGCACAATTCCGGCATGCCAACTCGCCAGATCCGCAGCGAAGAACAGGCCGCCCAGCGCGATGATAAGCCAATATTGCCGCCCGACCCGCGTCAGCCCTTTGCCTTTCCATTGCGCCAGGACGATCAGTACGGGGATGGCCAGGAACAGCCGCCAGAACCCCGCAGCTACTGGCCCGGTATCTGCAAAACGCACAAGCAGCGGCCCGAAGGCCAGCGCGACATTGCCGGCCAGCAGTGCCAGAAATGCAAATCGCGGCGTTGCGGGCGCAATGGAATCGGTGGGGGTGGCTATTGAAACGGTCATCCGCAGTCCCTAGCTGGCAGACAACCGGAAGTCCCGTTGCAATTTGCAACCAAGTTGGAGTTTAGCTGTATGTCGTCACCTAGCCTGTTCGATCCTATCCGATTGGGAGCGATCCACGCGCCCAACCGCATCCTGATGGCGCCGCTGACTCGCGGTCGAGGTACGCAGCAGCATGTGCCTACGCCGATGATGATCGATTATTATGCTCAGCGCGCCAGTGCCGGCCTGATCATCACCGAAGCGACGGGGATCAGTCAGGAAGGTCTCGGCTGGCCCTTCGCGCCCGGCATCTGGACCGACGAGATGGTCGAAGCGTGGAAGCCCGTAACCGATGCCGTTCACGGCAAGGGCGGCCGGATCATGATCCAGTTGTGGCATATGGGGCGGATCGTCCATCCCGATTTCCTCAATGGCGCGCCGCCGGTCTCGGCCAGCGCGACGACGGCGCCCGACATGGCGCACACCTATGAAGGCAAGAAGCCTTATGCCGAAGCGCGCCCGCTCGAAGTGTCGGAAATCCCCCGCCTGCTCGAAGATTATGCCCATGCGACGCGCAACGCGATGCGTGTCGGTTTCGACGGTGTGCAAATTCATGCCGCCAACGGCTATCTGATCGACGAGTTTCTGCGCGACAGCAGCAATCTGCGTACCGACGAATATGGCGGCAGCCCGGAAAACCGCGTGCGCCTGTTGCGTGAAGTCACGCAGGTGGTGGTCGGTGAAGCAGGCGCGGATCGCACCGCAGTCCGCTTGTCGCCCAATGGCGAAACGCAGGGCGTGATCGATTCCAACCCGGCAAGTGTCTTTGGCGTCGCTGCGCAGGCCCTCGACGCCCTCGGCATCGCGTTCCTCGAACTGCGCGAACCGGGGCCGGACGGGACATTCGGCGCCACCGATCAGCCGCGCCAGTCACCGCTGATCCGTCAGCATTTCAAGGGACCGCTGGTGCTCAACAGCGATTATGACAAGGCGCGCGCGCAGGCGGATCTGGACAGCGGGTTGGCCGATGCCATCGCCTTCGGTCGCCCGTTCATCGCGAACCCGGATCTGCCGGAGCGTCTGTCTCTGGACGCTCCGCTGGCCGAGTCGCCGATGGCGACCTGGTACAGCCAGGGTCCGGAAGGCTATATCGACTATCCTGCGCTGGCGAAAACCGACGCATAAGTCAGTAACGGATCGGGAGGCCTCTCGCGGCGTCCCGATCCTTTTTCTTCAGGCGAAGCGCTCGCGGATGGCGAGCATGGCCATCGCTGCCTTGGCCGCTTCGCCGCCCTTGTCCTTCTCGGTCATGCGCGCACGCGCGAGAGCCTGCGCTTCGTTCTCGACCGTGATGATGCCGTTGCCGATGGCGATCCCGTCCATCGACAAGGCCATCAGGCCGCGCGCGCTTTCGTTCGATACGACTTCGAAGTGGTATGTTTCGCCGCGAATGACGACGCCGATGGCAATGAAACCGTCATAGCGTCCGCTTTCCGCCGCCATGCCAATCGCGCCGGGAATTTCCAGCGCGCCGGGAACGGTCAGCACTTCATGCTTGTGTCCCGCTTCCTTCAGGGCGGCGACGGCCCCTTCGATCAGCATGTCGTTCAGATGGTCGTAGAAGCGGGCTTCCACGATAAGAAACTTGGCCATGTCGCTATTCCTTAATCGATGGGACGTTCGCCGACGACGGCCAGGTCATAACCGTCAAGAGCGATAAGGCTGTGGCGGCTGTTGGTCAGCAGGATCATGTCGTGCACCCCCAACTCCGCCAGGATCTGCGCGCCTACGCCATAATCGCGCAGTTCGTCCATGTCGGCCGATGTCGCCTGATTGGCCGCTTTCATCTGGAACATGCGCGTAAATGCATCGGGCGCATTGCGATTGAGAACGACGACGATCCCTGACCCGGCGTCACCAATTATCTTCATGGACCGGGCGAGCAAGCCGCTACGCGGGCTGTTCTCGCCAAAGGCATCCACAAATGGCGATAGCTGGTGCATGCGCACCAATGTCGGCTGGTCGGGATCGACCCTGCCTTTCTGAAGCACGACCTGTTCGGTTTCGGTCGCCTTGTTAAAGAAGGTCATCGCCTTCCATTCGCCGCCCCACTGACTGGTAAAATTCACTTCAGTTAGCTTTTCGACCAGGTGATCGTTGCGGCGGCGATAGGCGATCAGGTCACGAATGGTGCCGATCTTCAACCGATGCTTCTGCGCAAAGGGGATGAGATCGTCGAGACGGGCCATGGTGCCATCGTCCTTCATGATCTCACAGATCACGCCCGAGGGGTTAAGCCCGGCAAGACGCGACACGTCCACCGCCGCTTCGGTATGGCCGGTGCGGACGAGCACGCCGCCGGGACGCGCCACCAGCGGGAAGACATGGCCGGGGGTCACGATGTCTGCCGAGGTTTTGCCCGCGTCGATGGCCACCGCGATGGTGCGCGCGCGGTCGGCGGCGCTGATCCCGGTGGTCACGCCTTCGCGCGCTTCGATCGAGACGGTAAACGCCGTTTCATGCCGCGTGCCGTTGTGGCGGCTCATCAGGTCGAGGCCCAGTTGATCGACGCGCGTCTTGGTGAGCGCGAGGCAGATCAGGCCGCGACCGTGGGTTGCCATGAAATTGATTGCGTCGGGCGTCGCCATCTGTGCGGGGATGACCAGATCGCCTTCATTCTCCCGGTCTTCATCGTCGACCAGAATGAACATGCGGCCGTTGCGCGCTTCGTTGATGATTTCTTCGGGGGTGGCCAGCGCAGTGCCGCCTTCGCGCTGCAACAGATAGGCTTCCAGCTTGCCCAGCGTGTCGGCGGTCGGGTTCCAGTCGCTTTCACCCAAACGGCGCAGGCTGTTCGCGTGCAGGCCAGCGGCACGGGCAAGACCGGAGCGCGATACGCCGCCGTCGGACACAAGATGACGAAGCGTATCGACCAAATTCGTATTCATGAACAGACCCTTTGCTGGCGCGACCAGAGCGCTCAGGTCAGGTAATCACATTATAATGTGATTGCAAGCCCCCCATCATCACATTGCGCGAACGGCCAGCATCCGGTCGAGATAGCGCGCAAGCACATCGATCTCCAGATTGAAGCTACGACCGTCGGGCAGGTCGTTCAACGTGGTCTGCTGCGCCGTGTGCGGAATGATGTTCAGGCCGAAATGCACGCTGCCGTCCGGCTGATCCTCTATCGTGTTGACGGTCAGGGAAATGCCATCGACCGTGATCGACCCTTTCGCTGCCAGACTGGCCGCCAGCGCCGCCGGTGCGGCAATGGTCAACCGTGTGGAATCGCCTTCGCGAAGCGCCGATACCAGCGTGCCGATGCCATCGACATGCCCGGTCACGATATGACCGCCCAGTTCATCGCCAACCTTCAGCGCCCGCTCAAGGTTGAGGCGTTGCCCCTCGACCCATTGTCCCGGTGCGGTGCGCGAGAGGGTTTCCGCAGATACATCGACTGCGAACCAGTCCGCGCCTTTCTCGACAACCGTCAGGCACACGCCCGAACAGGCAATCGACGCGCCGATGGCCACGCCTTCCATCTCATAGCCGCAGCCGATGGTGAGGTGCATGTCGCCACGATTCTCGATGGAACGGATGTGGCCGATGTCGGTGATGATGCCGGTAAACATGGCTTTCCCCTAAGCGTTGCGGAGGCGCGCGTAAACCTCCAGCCGATCCGGCCCCAGCATCCGGCTGTCGGTCAGGCGCCAGCGGCCATGCGCCGCGTCCAGCCGCTCCAGCCCGATGTCGCCAATTGCCGCGCGGCCTTCGCCGATCAGGATTGGCGCACGATAGAGCAGGAGGCGATCGACCAGATCCGCACGTAGAAATGCCGCCGCCGTTGCCGCTCCCCCTTCGACCATCAGATGATCGACATTGGGCAGGTCGGCGATATCCTGCGGATCGCGAATCGCGGTCCACCCGTCGGGCGGTGCGCCGCTGCCCAGCATGATCGGGCGGGGGGAGCGCGCTTCAAGACCGGGCAGGCGCACGTCCAGCCTGGGCGTGTCGGCACGAACCGTGCCAGCGCCGACCAATATGGCGTCATGGCGTGCGCGTTCCATATGGGTATGCGCGCGGGCAGCGGGTCCGGTGATCCAGCGGCTGCTGCCGTCGGGCAAGGCAATGCGCCCATCCAGCGACAGCGCCAGTTTGAGGGTGACATGCGGGCGCGCCGTCGTCTGGCGCAGGAAAAATCCCGCCATGGCATCACGCGCTTCGGTCGCCATCACGCCGGTTTCGACGGTTATATCGCGCGCCTGCAACAGGGCGATGCTTTGCCCGTCGGTGCGGGGATCGGGGTCGCGCGCCGCCACCACTACGCGCGCCACGCCGGATCGGATCAACAGGTCAACGCAACGCGGGCCGCGCGGCGACAGGTGGAAACAGGGTTCCAGCGTGACATAGGCGGTCGCGCCGTGCGCCCGGTCGGATGCTTGCTGCAAGGCCTGCGCTTCGGCATGGGGACGCCCGCCGGACTGTGTCCAGCCGCGCCCGACGGCATGCCCATGGCGCACGATCAGGCAGCCGACATTGGGGTTGGGGGTGGACAGGCCTCGGCCACGCAGCGACAGGGCAATCGCGGCCGCCATGAACCGGCGATCTTCGGCAGGGGTGGGCATATGCAACGGGCTTATGGCTGGCCCGATTTCTGTACGCCTGATTTCCCGGCGTCCGATTTTTGCGCGACGGTTTTGGGTGCCATTGTAGCTTCCAGCGCCTTGGCCTTGGCGAGTCGGGCATCGAGCAGCGCGTTGATCTCTTTCAGCGCCTTGTCCCGCTTTACGGCGTTGCGTGCCGCTTCCTCGCGCCATTCGATGCCGGTCATGTCGGCCAGCGCCTGCATTTCCTTCTGCTTTTTCGCCAGCATCAGTTCGCCCTTCGCCAGATCGGCCTTCTGCTTGGCGATAATCACGGCGTCGGACCGGTTCGCGTCCCAGCTCTGCACATAAGTGATCTTGTACCGTTTGGGCCCGGTATTGGTCTTCGCATCCAGCACGAACGCCCACATGATGACCCATGTCACTGCAGCGGCCACCCCCAGCAGCGGCCATTTATGCGCGCGCGGTTGCGCGAAATACGACCAGAAGTCGCCCAGTGCGCTCTTGGGGGAAACAGGTTTGGGAAAGATCGACATGCTGTTCAATATAAGGGATCGCCGGGCCGGATGCAAAGCGCAGGTGTCGATGCGGTCTGCTGACATAAAAATCGTCCGATCTGTGACCCGCGTCACGGTAATGCGGCGCAACCTGCGTAGAAGGGCCTTGCGACCCGAGAGGCGCCTTCTAGGCGCGTCTTACCTGACCCGGCGGCTGTCAAAAGCCGCCGGGTCTTTTTATGGGAGCCGCCTTTCAGCTTAGCTGGAAATGCACCGTCATCACCTTTTCCGAAGCGACCGAAACGCCATCGCGAGTCGCGGCGCGGAACCGCCATTTGCGCATCGCCTGAGCGCGGGTGGCTTCCCAGAAGGCATCGGTGGTGGCGAAGATTTTCTCGATATCGGTCACCCGGCCATCGGCGCCGATAGTGACGCGCACGGTGACTTTCCCTTCCTCCTGCGCGCGCTGCATGGCGGGGGGATAGTCCGGCTGAAAATCGCGCATGTACCGCGGATCGGGGGAAACGGCGGTGAGCACCGGATTGCGCGGCGAGTCGATAATGCCGGGATCGAACGGTTTGATGTCGACGGAGTCGAACTTGATTGGCGTGCCGGGATTGTCGATCGCGGGTTTGAAATCGAATGTCGGGTCGGGAACGAACGGGCGGTTATCCGCTTGCGCCGGCTGGGGCTTGGTGGCTGCCTTTTGCTCCACCACGACTTCGGGCGGGTCCTGAGGCAAAGGGATATTCTTGATGAAAATAGGCGTTGGCAGAATTGTTTTGATCATCTGCGCAGGGATCAGGAAATATCCACCGACCAATATCGCATGAACGGCAATCGTACCGGCAATGCCGACCCGCGAAGGGGCGGAACCGGTGTAACCTTGCGCGGCATAGGCGCTTTTACGGGAAAGCAGCATCCTCTCATCCTCCATCCTGTGGATTATCGATCCGACCGCTTTCGGCCTGAACCGCAATGCAATGTTACAACATGTCATTTAAGCGGCAAGCGGTTTTATTTTGGCGGTGAGATGCGTGCCGATAGGAGGCTGTACGTACAGATTTGCGCGTACAGAACTAATTTTACGTGTCGACTTATTGGCTCTAGTATCGGCTCAAACGGCCTGACGCAGCCGTTCGATGGCTTGCGCACGGCCGATCAGCGGCAGCAAAGCGCCCATGTCCGGCCCATGATCCTGCCCCGTCAGTGCCCGTCGAAGCGGCAGGAACAACGCCTTACCCTTGCGACCGGTGCTGCTTTTGAGGGCATTGGTCAGCCCGCGCCACAGCGCATCGTCATCGGGCAGTCCCGCCAGGCTGTCTGCCGCTTCCGCCAGAAACGCCCGGTCATCTGCCTCTGCCGCTGGCGGCGCGAACGGCCCCGTCACGACCGCCCACCAATCGGCAGCTTGCGACAGCGTTTCCAGATTGGGACGAATCGCCAGCCATCCCGCTTCGGTCATACCCGTGGGCAGACGCGCCGCGACATCGGCAAAATCCAGCAGATGCAGCACCTTCTGGTTCAGCGTCGCCAGTTCGCCTTCGTCGAAGCGCGCCGGTGCACGCCCGAAACGCGCAAAATCGAATGTCGCGATCAGCGGCGCGGGATCGGCCACTGGCTCAACCGGATCGCTCGTGCCAAGGCGCGCCAGCAGGGCGACCAGCGTAACCGGCTCGATCCCCGACTCGCGAAACGCCGATACGCCCAGCGATCCCAACCGCTTGGACAGCTTGCCCTCTGCGCCCGTCAGCAACGCTTCATGCGCAAATGCGGGCGGCGTCGCGCCCAGTGCCGAAAACATCTGAAGCTGCGTCGCGGTGTTCGACACATGGTCCTCGCCGCGCACGACATGGGTGATGCCCATGTCGATATCGTCGATCACCGAGGGCAACATATACAGCCACGACCCGTCTGCCCGCCGGATCACCGGGTCCGACAGCAGCCTGGGATCGAAATGCTGGTCGCCGCGAATAAGGTCGGTCCACGCAATCGGTACGTCATGATCCAGCTTGAACCGCCAGTGCGGGCGGCGGCCTTCCGCTTCCAGCGCGGCAATCTGCTCCGGCGTCAGCGCCAGCGCGGTGCGCTCATAGACGGGCGGCAAGCCGCGCCCCAGCAGCACCTTGCGCCGCAGGTCGAGTTCCTCGGACGTTTCGTAGCAGGGATAGACCCGGCCCGATGCGCGTAACTCTGCGAGCCGCGTTTCGTACAACGCAAACCTGTCCGACTGGCGCTCCACGGCATCGGGGTGCAGCCCGAGCCACGCCAGATCGGCATGGATCGACTCGACATATTCCGCCCGTGAGCGTTCCGCATCGGTATCGTCGAGGCGCAGCAGGAAGCGCCCGCCATTCTTCCGCGCCCACATCCAGTTGTGCAGCGCCGCGCGGATATTGCCGACATGGAGGTGGCCGGTGGGCGACGGCGCGAAACGGGTGGTGATGGTCATAATGTTCGGAACGCATTCGTAATGGGATAGCGCCGGTCGCGCCCGAAATTGCGGGTGCCCAGCTTCACGCCGGGGGGTGCCTGACGCCTTTTATATTCCGCGACATAGAGCAGCCGTTCGATCCGCGCGACCGTATCCCGCTCGAAACCGCGCGCCGTCAGTTGATCGACGGACAATTCCTCCTCGACCAGTCCGTGCAGGATCGGGTCGAGCACTTCATAAGGCGGCAGGCTGTCGTCATCGCGCTGATTGTCGCGCAGCTCGGCGGTTGGCGGCTTGGTAATCACTCGCTCCGGCATGACGGGGCCGGAGGGGCCAAGGCCCAGCGACGGCACAGCGTCGTTCCGCCAGCGCGAAAGATCGAATACCGTCGTCTTGTAGGCGTCCTTCAACACCGAATAACCACCGGCCATATCGCCATAGATGGTTGCATAGCCGACCGACATCTCGCTCTTGTTGCCGGTCGTCAGCAGCATGGGGCCGAATTTGTTGCTGATCCCCATCAGCGTGACGCCGCGAATGCGCGACTGGATGTTCTCCTCCGCCAGATCGCGGTCGCGTCCTTCGAACACGCCCGCCAGCATCGTGTCGAACGCGGCGACCGCCGGCTCGATGGGTATCGAATCGAGCCGCACACCTAGCAACCGCGCGCATTCGGCGGCATCGTCCAGACTGTCCTGACTGGTGAAGCGCGACGGCATCATCACGCACCACACCCGGTCTGCGCCCAGTGCATCGACAGCGACCGCCGCCGACAGTGCGCTGTCGATCCCGCCCGACAGGCCCAGCACGACGCCGGGAAAGCGGTTGCGGTTCACATAATCGCGCAGGCCCAGCACCATCGCGTTATACGTGTCCTCAGGATGCGGATCGAGCGCATGGATATCCCCCGGCGCGCAATGCCATGTGCCATCGCGCTTTTCCCAATGGGTGATCAGCAACGCTTCTTCCCAATCGGGCATCTGGTGCAGCGTCGTCAGGTCCGCGCCCATGACGAAGGAGGCTCCGTCGAACACCAGTTCGTCCTGCCCGCCGACGCGATTGAGATAGGCTATGGGTAATCCGGTTTCCTGCACCCGCGCCGCGCACACCTGATGCAGGCGGCGGTCGTCCTTGCCGATTTCATAGGGGCTGCCATTGGGGGTAATCAGAATTTCCGCGCCCTGCGCCTTCAGATGCGCGGTCACGAACGGGAACCACACATCTTCGCAGATCGGCAGGCCCAGCTTTACGCCGCGAAACTCGACAGGCTCGGGCAGGGGGCCGGGGGCGAACAGGCGCTTCTCGTCGAACGTGCCGTAATTGGGCAGCTCGCGCTTTTGCCGAATGGCGGTGATCTCGCCGCCATCCAGCATCGCGACGACATTGAACAATACGCCATGCGCTGCCACCACTGTGCCGACCAGCATTGCAGGCCCGCCATCCGCCGTCGCCTTGGCCAACCGCTGCAACTCGATCCCCGCGCGCTCCACCAGCGCAGGCTTCAGCACCAGATCTTCGGGCGGATAGCCGATCAGTTGCAGTTCAGGATACACGATAAGGTCCGCACCCTTCGCGCGGTCGCGCCATTCCAGCATGGCGTCGGCATTGGCGACGAGGTCGCCGACGGACTGGGTAAGCTGGGCGAGGGCAATCGTAAGCGTGTTCGTCATGGCGCGCCCGTAGAGCATTTTGGCGTAACGCGCAAAAGCGCCTTTCCTACCGGACCCCTCCTCGCTAAAGGGGCGCCGAGCAAGCGCGTCACAGAAACGTCACGGGGTTCCTACGGCCATGAAATTGATGACGGGTAATTCCAATCTGCCTTTGGCGCGCGCCATTGCAGACTATGTTGAAATCCCGCTGACCAACGCAAGCGTCCGTCGCTTTGCCGATGAAGAAGTTTTCGTGGAAATCCATGAGAATGTTCGCGGCGAAGACGTGTTCGTGATTCAGTCGACCAGCTATCCGGCGAACGACAATCTGATGGAGCTGCTGATCTGCATCGACGCGCTGAAACGCGCATCGGCCAAGCGAATCACAGCGGTCCTTCCCTATTTCGGATATGCCCGCCAGGACCGCAAACCCGGTCCGCGCACGCCGATCTCGGCCAAGCTGGTTGCGAACCTCATCACCGTGGCAGGCGCCAATCGCGTCCTCTCGGTCGACTTGCACGCAGGCCAGATTCAGGGCTTTTTCGATATTCCGACGGACAATCTGTTCGGCGCGCCGGTCATGTCGGCCGATATTCAGGCGCGGTTCGGCGACCGCAACATCATGGTCGTGTCCCCGGACGTGGGCGGCGTGGTCCGCGCACGTGCGCTGGCCAAGCGATTGGACAACGCACCCCTCGCCATCGTCGACAAGCGCCGTGAGCGTGCAGGCGAATCCGAAGTGATGAACATCATCGGCGATGTGAAGGGCCGCTTCTGCGTCCTCGTCGACGACATCGTCGATTCGGGCGGCACGCTCTGCAACGCTGCTGCGGCGCTGCTCGAAGCAGGGGCGGAAGACGTGGTGGCTTATGTTACCCACGGCGTGTTGTCCGGCGGCGCCGTTGCCCGCGTCAATGCGTCGAGCCTCAAGGAACTGGTGATTACCGATTCGATCATGGGCACCGAAGGCGTCCAGACATCGGGCCGCATCCGCCAGTTGCCGATTGCGCCGCTCTTGGGCGAAGCGATCAAGCGTATCGCGGACGAAAGCTCCGTTTCCAGCCTGTTCGACTAAGCGTCAGCCGTCAGTCGCTTGTTTACGGTCTGAGCAGGACCAGCGGCAGCGCCAGAACCATCGCAAGGCAGGCCATGATGCGCGGCTTGGCCGTAATGCCGAAAGGCGCATCGGCCCAGAAGGCGGGGCAAGTCAGAAACGCTGCGAACAGCAAGCCATTCGCGATTTCATAAGCATGACTAAAGGGCATGTCCTGCCGCAAGGCCAACCCGCCCAGCAGCGCCGCTGCACTGATGATCCATCCGATGAGTGCCATATGCCCGTCCCTTCCAACGCGTAAGAACGGTATGGCGCGTCACAAGCTTAGGGATCGCGCAACTGTCTTGCTATCCTTGGCCCGGCGCGCGAAGGAGCAGGGATGACCACACGCGACGATCTTACCCTCGCTCACCGTCTGGCCGATGCGGCTGGCGAAGCGATCCGGCCCTTTTTCCGGGCGCGCTACGACACGGAGTTCAAGGCGGACAAGTCGCCCGTTACGGAGGCCGACCGCGCCGCCGAAGCCGCGATCCGGTCGATCCTGGAAAAAGAGCGCCCGAACGATGGCATCATCGGTGAGGAATATGGCGCAACGCGCGAAAATGCCGAGCGCATCTGGATTCTCGATCCCATCGACGGGACGAAGAGCTTCATCGCCGGGCGCCCGATCTTCGGAACGCTGATCGCACTGACGCAAGCGGGATGGCCCACCATCGGCATCATCGACCAGCCCATCGCCAAGGAACGCTGGGCGGGCATGATCGGTCAGCCGACGACCTTCAACGGGAAGCCCGTGACCACACGGACCTGCCGCAGTCTGGACGAAGCGATCCTTGCGACAACGGGTCCGCAATATTTCTCCGGCTGCACAGGGGAGCATTTCGCCGTGCTGGCGGGGCAATGTCGGGACACCGTGTGGGGCGGCGACTGCTATAACTACGGACTGGTCGCCTCCGGCCATGTCGATATCGTCGTTGAGGCCGGGTTAAAGCTGCATGACATTGCCGCGCTTGTTCCGGTGGTCGAGGGCGCTGGCGGGCGCATGTGCGACTGGGCAGGCGAGCCCATCGATTCGGATGGCGACGGACGTGTCATCGCAGTCGGCGATGCGGCACGAGTGGACGATGTGCTGGAAGCGCTGGCGCACGGACACGCCGACCACTGACGCTCAGAAGATACCTAGAAACTTCTTCTTCTGATCCTTGCGCTCGCCGCGATTCGACGTGCCGTCTTCCGATTTGGCCGTGGTGCCACGCCCCACATCATCGCGCTGTTCGCCCTTGGTCGTGCGCTGCGACAGGGCATTGGCACCAGCAAGGACCGGGCCACAAGCGGTGCTTTTGGCGTCTCCCACATCGACAAATGCCAGCAGCCCGGCGACGGGCGTGCCGATCAGGCTAAGCCCCAATCCTACACCTGCGCGGCTCAGCAATTCGGGACTGATCGCGGCGTAGGACGGCTTGGCGAAATAGCCGCCAATGCCCACAGGCGACTGGCCCGCAAACAGGCTGAATTTCTTGCTGTCCGCGCGGAAGGCGAGATCGATATTCTCGTTCCGGAAACTGAAACCGCCGCGCCCGGTCATCACATTCTTGCGCGTGTCGATCAGTATGGGATCGGCTGCGGCAACGCCTTTCCTGACGGTAAAAGCGATCAGCCCGCAATTGATCTGCACGGGTTCCTTCAGCTTATCCTCGAACATCTTCTGCGCGAACGTGCCGATATCGAGTTCCGACAATTGGATGTTGCGCGCCCACATCGCACCGGCGGGCAGAATGACTGCGATGCGTCCATCGGCATTGGCCAGCGACTCGTGCACCGAATCGCCTGCGCCGGTCAGCAGCAAGCGGCCTTTGATCGTGCCGGTGGTCCCCGATTCCTCCACGCCCCAGCCGCCCAGCAGTTTCCCCATAGGCGTCGGCGACAGGCGAATATCGTAAGTCGTCTTAACCGGCGTACCGCGCGCATTGATGGTGATGTCGGACGACACGAAGCCGCCCGCCATATCGAAGTTCAGCGGGGATAGCGCCAGCAAGCTCTTGTCGAGCTTGACCGTCAGGTCGATGTTCCGCAGCGGCAAATTGTCGCCCCGGACCCTGCGGATCTTATACACCACGTCAGCGTCGAACGCGCGGATGGATTCGATCTTCAGCGACGCATCGGGCAGGAGACGCGGCCGACCCGCCACGGTTTCGACCATCCCGTCGGCGCCCTTCGCCTCCAGCTTTGCCGGATCGTAGCCCATGAACGGGGCCACATCGATCATGTGGAGAACGTCAGTCGCTATATTGGCCTTTATATATAGTCGTCCTTTGGGCAGCGAGACCGTCATCCGCCCTGCCAGATCGCTATCGCCAAAGCGTCCCTTGATTCGCGTGAAGCGCCATTCCTCGCCTGCCTTGGTAAGGTCGGACGTAAAGCGGAAGCGCCGCGTATCGGGCAGCGTGGCGCCCAGAAATTCGAACAGGATCGCAGCATTGGGTCCGGTGGTCAGTAACTTGAGATCGGACCCCTCCAGCTCGGTCAGCCCCGGCAAAGTGCCGACGACGTTCAGCCTGGTGTCGCCTGCCGCCGCATCGATCACCAATTGATTGCGCCCGCCGACCACGGTTTCATTGGGGGACAGCATCCCGCCGCGCATGGTGAAAGGCTTACCGCGCATCGTGCCGTCGCCAGTAAAGCGCACGTCCTGCGCAAAGCGCGTGTCGCGCGCCTGCACCGTATCGAAGGCCAGATCGGCGGAAAAGAACATCTGCGGATCGCGATAGCGCAACGCCGTCCCTGCGATCATAGCCCGCTCGATGACCGGCAGTTCCAGGGGCTTACCCGGCTTGTCAGGATCGCCCATCGTCCATGTGTTGGTCTTGTGCGCGCGGTCCCATTCGAAATCCGCGTCACCCTTTTGCAGAAGGAGCGACACGACCCGGCGCTTGTCCCCGAAGATCAGGCTGAGTGGCTGTATCCGCGCGTCGATCCGGTCGGCGCGGAACAGATGCGGCTTGCTCGCCCAGGCCGGATTGGAAATGCTGAAATCGTCGGCCAGAAACTTGATGCGAATCGGCGCGAAATAAAGCTGGAAATCGCCCCCGACCTTTACGTCCCGCTGCAGCGAGGAGGACAGGATGCTCTGGAACGGGCTTTTCAGGAACCGCCCCTTGGTGATGAACAGAATGAGCCAGACCGCGAACAGCGCGAACACGATCCACAGGACGATCCGCGCCGCCAGAGGCAGCCGCCGCCAGCGTTCCCGCGTGGCACGGGCGTGGTAACCCATATTGCGGCTTCCCGTCATGGGCTGGGCAGGGGGTGCGGAATCGGGCATGGCGGTCATAACGCATAGGCAAGGGATTCGGTCCAGCCTTGCGTTTGCGCGGCTTCCCGCATATAGGCGCGCGTTCCCACGGGCCTCGTGCCTGCGGGAATTGATGGGACGGACCGGCCAGTAGGGCTGCCGCGTCAGTCCATAATCGTCAAATCAAGGAGACGAAAATGCCCAAGCTCAAGACGAAGAGCGGTGTGAAGAAGCGCTTCAAGTTCACCGCCACCGGTAAGGTCAAGCACGGCTTTGCCGGCAAGCGCCACCGTTTGATCTCGCATAACGCGAAATATATCCGCCAGAACCGTGGCACTTCCGTGCTGTCCGAGGCCGACGTCGCGCACGTCCGCCTCTGGGCACCCTACGGCCTGAAGTAAGGAGTAGAGGACTATGGCACGCGTAAAACGGGGTGTAACCACCCGCGCAAAGCATAAGCGGATTCTGGAACAGGCGAAGGGCTATTATGGCCGTCGCAAGAATACGATCCGTATCGCCCGTCAGGCCGTCGAAAAGGCAGGCCAGTACGCTTACCGCGATCGCAAGGTAAAGAAGCGCAGCTTCCGCGCCCTGTGGATTCAGCGCATCAACGCCGCCGTGCGTATGGAAGGCCTGACCTATGGCCAGTTCATGCACGGCCTGAAGCTCGCAGGCGTCGATCTGGACCGGAAGGTCCTGGCCGACATCGCGATGCACGAAGGCGCAGCGTTTAGCGCCATCATCGCCCAGGCGAAGGCAGCGCTTCCCGCAGCGGCGTAAGCCAAGGCGAGAAACGAATCCAAAGGGTGCCGGGGCAGATGCTTCCGGCACCCTTTTTCTTTGCCCGCAATTAGGATAGCGGACGCGGCATGACCGAAACAACAGCACTGAAATCCGGCCTGCTGGCCGATATCGCGGCGGCCAATAATCTGGCCGCAGTCGAGGAACTGCGCGTAGGCGCTCTGGGCAAGCAGGGTGTGATTACCGCGCTGCTCAAGACGCTGGGCGGTATGTCCGCGGACGAGCGGCTGGAAAAAGGCCCGGCCATTCAGGATCTGCGCGAATCGGTGACCGCCGCAATCGCAGAGCGCAAAGCCACGCTGGAGCAGGCCGCGCTCGACGCGCGCCTCGCGTCCGAAAAGCTGGACATGACGCTCCCTGCGGACATCGGCCCGGTCGGCAGCGTGCATCCCGTCAGTCAGGTGATGGACGAACTGGCCGAAATCTTCGCCGATCTGGGTTTTTCGGTCGCGACCGGGCCGGAGATCGAGGACGACTGGCACAATTTCACCGCGCTCAACATCCCCGAAACGCATCCTGCGCGCGCGATGCACGACACCTTCTACTTCCCCGATGTGGACGGCGCTGCGCAGCGGATGTTGCTACGCACCCACACCTCTCCGGTGCAGATCCGCACGATGATGAACCAGAAGCCGCCGATCCGCATCATCGCGCCGGGCCGTGTCTATCGGTCGGACAGTGACGCGACGCACACGCCGATGTTCCATCAGATCGAGGGGCTGGTGATCGATCGCGGCATCACGCTTGGCCATCTCAAATGGACGCTCGAAACCTTCCTCAAGGCTTTTTTCGAGCGCGACGACATCGTCCTGCGCCTGCGCCCCAGCTATTTCCCGTTCACTGAGCCTTCGGTCGAAGTCGATGTCGGCTACACCATGGTCAATGGCCAGCGCGTTATCGGCGGCAGCGACGGCTGGCTTGAGGTGCTCGGCAGCGGCATGGTCCATCGCAAGGTCATCGAAGCCTGCGGACTGGACCCCGAAGAGTGGCAGGGCTTTGCCTTCGGCACCGGCGTCGACCGACTTGCCATGCTGAAATATGGCATGACCGACTTGCGCGCCTTCTTCGATGGCGATCTGCGCTGGCTCAAGCATTACGGCTTCTCGGCGCTCGACGTACCCACTTTGAGCGGAGGAGTCGGCGCATGAAGTTCACCCTGAGCTGGCTCAAGGAGCATCTGGACACCGACGCCAACCTGACGGCGATCCTCGAAGCGCTGACCAATGTCGGGCTCGAAGTCGAAGGCGTCGAGAACCCCGCGGACAAGCTGGGCGCGTTCCGCATCGCCAAGGTGCTGAGCGCCGCCCCGCATCCGCAGGCCGACAAGCTGCAGGTGCTGAGCGTCGATGCAGGCAATGGCCCATTGCAGGTGGTCTGCGGCGCGCCCAATGCGCGGGCGGGCCTCGTCGGCGTGTTCGGATCGCCCGGCGCGACGGTGCCGTCCAACGGCATGGTCCTGAAAGTCGCGGCCATTCGCGGCGTCGAATCCAACGGCATGATGTGCAGCTTCCGCGAACTGGAACTGGGTGAGGATCATGACGGGATCATCGAACTGGCCGAAGACGCGCCGGTGGGTCAGGTCTATGCGCAATGGGCACAGCTCGACGATCCGGTGATCGACGTCAGCATCACGCCCAACCGGCAGGATTGCATGGGCGTGCGCGGCATCGCGCGCGATCTGGCAGCGGCGGGTCTGGGCACGCTCAAGCCGCTCGACGAAGTCGTTGCGGGTCTTCCCCCGATCATGCCGCAGGGCGCAGGCCCGGATGTGCGGACCGACGATGCAGCGGGCTGCCCGGCCTTTTACGGTCAGGCCGTGCGCGGCGTGAAGAACGGCCCCTCGCCGGAGTGGCTCCAGCATCGGCTGAAGGCCGTGGGGCAAAAGCCGATCTCCGCGCTGGTCGACATCACCAACTTCGTAATGTTCGGGCTGGGACGCCCGCTTCACGTCTATGACATGACGAAGCTTTCGGGCGGGCTGGTCGCGCGCAAGGCGAAGGACAGCGAAAGCGTCGTGGCGCTCAACGGCAAGACCTATACGCTCACCGACGGCATGACCGTGATCGCCGACGATGCGGCGGTGCACGACATCGGCGGCATCATGGGTGGCGAGCATTCGGGATGTTCGGACGACACCACCGACGTGCTGATCGAATGCGCCTATTTCGATCCCGAGCATATTGCCCGCACCGGCCAGAAGCTGCTGCTGACCAGCGATGCGCGGACCCGCTTTGAGCGCGGCGTCGATCCCGAGTTCCTCGACGAGGGGCTGGCGATCGCCACAAGGCTGGTGCTGGCGCTGTGCGGGGGTACGCCCAGCGAAGTGACTCGCAGCGGTACGCCGCCGAAGGTCGGCCCGGTTGTCGGCTACGATCCGGCGCTCGCCGAAACGCTGGGCGGCCTTGCCGTACCTCAAGAGCAGCAAGTCGATATCCTCAAGAGCCTGGGCTTCACCGTTCAGCCGCTGGACGGCAATGGCGATCCGGTGGAGATGGACGAAGGTTTCGAGGCGTTCCGCGTCACCGCACCCAGTTGGCGCCGCGATATCGACGGACCCGCCGACATCGTCGAGGAAGTGATCCGCATCGCGGGCATCGACAATGTCCCGTCGGTGCCGCTGCCCCGCACCCCCGGCGTCGCGACGCCGACTGCCACGCCCGAGCAGAAGCTGGAGCGCCGGGTGCGTCGCGCCGCGGCCGCGCGCGGGCTGAACGAAGCGATCACCTGGTCCTTCCTGTCGGAGAAGGAAGCTGCCGCCGTTGGCGGTGGCGACTGGACGCTGGCCAACCCGATTTCGGAGGACATGAAGGTCATGCGGCCCTCGCTGCTCCCCGGCTTGCTGTCGGCGACGCGACGGAATGTGGATCGCGGTGCGTCATCGGTGCGTTTGTTCGAAGTCGGGCGACGCTACTTTGCTGATGGCGAGCGCGCTACCGTCGGCTTCGTGCTGGCGGGTGAGAAGACCGCGCGTGGCTGGCAGACGGGCAAGGCGCAGGCCTTCGCTGCCCATGACGCAAAGGCCGAAGTGCTGGCGTTGCTGGCGGAAGCCGGTGCGCCGGTTGCCAACCTCCAGAATTTCGGGGATGCCAGCGGCGCCTATCATCCCGGCCAGTCCGGCACGTTGCGATTGGGGCCGAAGACGGTGCTTGCCGAATATGGCGTGCTGCACCCCAACCTTGCCAAGCAGTTCGGCTTGTCGGGCAGCGTAGTCGTTGCGGAAATCTTCCTCGATGCCGTGCCGCTCAAGCGCAAGAGCGGCTTCATGCGCGCACCCTTCACGCCCCCCGCCTTGCAGGCCGTGAAGCGCGACTTTGCGTTCCTTGTGCCGGAAGCGGTAGAAGCCGATGCCCTCGTCCGCGCAGTGAAAGGCGCGGACAAGAAGAGCATCGTCGATGTGCGCCTGTTCGACGTGTTCGTCGGCCCGGGCGTCGATGAAGGTTTCACATCGCTGGCGGTGGAGATTACCCTTCAACCGGGCGAGAAGAGCTTCACCGATGAAGAACTGGGCGCGATCAGCGCGGCAGTGGTTAAGGCTGCGGAAAAGCTGGGCGGGGCATTGCGTGGGTGATACGCTGTTCCGTCACCCCAGCGAAAGCTGGGGTCTCAGGCAATGGCGCACGACCAAGAGGCACGCGACCCCGGCTATCGCTGGGGTGACGGGATTAGGCTTATGATCGAACTGCATTCCGACACCCTCTCCGCTACCGTTAACTCGTTGGGCGCAGAACTCTGGTCGCTCCGCGACGCGGACGGTCGCGAACTGATGACCGATGCCGATCCGGCCTTCTGGACCGGCCACGCGCCTTTGCTTTTCCCTTTCGTTGGGCGGCTGCGGGAAGATCGCTACCGCGTGAACGGCGCGGAATACACGCTGCCGCAGCATGGCTTCGCCCGCAAACGCGACTTTGCACCGGTCGAAAGCGACGGTACATCCGCGCTCTTCCGACTGGAAGCGGACGACGCCACGCGCGAAAATTACCCCTTCGACTTCCGCCTCGACATGGCCTTCGCACTCACCGGCGCGACGCTGGCGATGACCGCGACCGTTGGCAATTGTGGCGACACCGACATGCCGTTCAGCTTCGGCTATCATCCTGCTTTCGCTTGGCCGCTGCCTTACGGAGCAGACGTAAACGCGCATCGGGTTATTTTCGAAAAGCCCGAACCCGCGCCTGTCCGCAAGGTTGGCCACGAAAAGGGTCTGATTGCGCTGGAAAGCGTAGCCTCCCCGGTCGACGGCAAGGTGCTGGTCCCGACGCACGACATGTTTCGGGGCGACGCTTTGATCTGGGACCATCTGGAAAGCCGCAGCCTGACCTGGGGTGCTCCCGGCACACCGCATCTCAAGATCGATTTTCCCGACACACCCTGGCTCGGCCTGTGGCAAGTTCCCGGCGCGCATTATCTGTGTGTCGAACCCTGGGCGGGAATGGCCGATCCGGTCGGCTTCACCGGTGATGTGTGGGACAAGCCGGGGATGATCCGCTTGGCTCCCGGCGATACGCGTGCGTTTCGGATGGACGTGACGCTCGTCGAGAATTAGCCTTGCCTCGTCACCCCTGCGAAGGCAGGGGTCCCGCTTGACCTTGCACCCCGCCAGAATAGCGGGATCCCTGCGAATACAGGGATGACGAAGAGAAAAAACCGATGACCATCCCTTCCCGCCGCACCTTCGCGATCATTTCCCACCCTGACGCCGGCAAAACCACACTCACGGAAAAGCTGCTGCTGGAAGGCGGCGCCATCCATCTGGCGGGCGAAGTCAAAGCGCGCGGGGCGAACCGGCGCGCGCGGTCGGACTGGATGAAGATCGAGCAGCAGCGCGGCATTTCCGTCACCTCCTCGGTCATGACGTTCGAGCGGACGCGCGATGGCGAGACGATCACCTTCAACCTGCTCGACACGCCGGGGCATGAGGATTTCTCCGAAGACACCTATCGCACGCTGACCGCCGTGGACTCCGCCGTCATGGTCATCGACGCCGCCAAGGGTATTGAGCCGCAGACCCGTAAACTGTTCGAAGTGTGCCGGATGCGGAACGTCCCCATCATCACCTTCGTCAACAAGGTGGACCGCGAAGGGCGCGACACCTTCGAGATTATCGACGAAGTGGCCGACGCACTGGCGCTCGACGTCGTGCCTATGAGCTGGCCCGCAGGCATGGGCGGCGAGTTCGAGGGCGTTTACGACTTTGCCACGCATCGACTTATGCAGCCGACCGGTCCCAGCAAGGAGTTCGAAGGCGAGCGGCATCAGTTCACCGGACTGGACGATCCCCGGCTCGCCGATTTCCTCTCGCCTCGCGCTTTGGCACGGCTGCGCGAGGAAGCGGAACTGGCGCAGGGCGGCTACAGCGCCTTCGATCTGGCGGCGTACCGGCATGGCGATCTCACCCCGGTCTATTTCGGGTCGGCGCTCAAGAAATTCGGCGTAACCGAATTGATCGATGCGCTGAGCGCCTATGCCCCGCCGCCGCGCCCGCAGCCCGCCGAACCGGAAGCGGTGGAGCCGGAGCGACCGGACGTGACGGGTTTTATCTTCAAGGTGCAGGCCAATATGGACCCGCAACATCGCGACCGCATCGCCTTCATGCGGCTCTGTTCCGGCAAATTCCGCCGCGGTATGAAGCTGACGCCTTCGGGCAGCGGCAAACCGATTGCGGTCCATTCGCCGATCTTGTTTTTCGCGCAGGACCGCGAGCTGGCTGATGAAGCTTATCCCGGCGACATCATCGGCATCCCCAATCACGGTACGTTGCGCGTCGGCGATACGCTGAGCGAGAAGGCCGATGTACGCTTTACCGGCCTGCCCAACTTCGCGCCGGAAATCCTGCGCCGCGTGCAGCTTAAAGACCCGACGAAGACCAAGCAATTGCGCAAGGCGCTGGACGACTTGTCCGAAGAAGGCGTGATTCAGGTGTTCTATCCTGAATTTGGCAGCCAGTGGATCGTCGGCGTCGTCGGCCAGCTTCAGCTTGAAGTGCTCATCTCGCGGCTGGAAGCAGAGTATAAGGTCGAGGCCGTCCTCGAACCTTCGCCCTTCGATACCGCGCGCTGGATTTCCGGCAGCGACGCTGCGGTGAAAGGCTTCGTCGAATTCAACCGCTCCAACCTCGCCACCGACCGTGACGGCAACAATGTTTTCATGGCCAAAAGCGCGTGGGACGTCGGTTACCAGCAGGAGCGCCATCCCGACGTGAAATTCAGCGCCACGCGGGAGCGGTAAGCCTGAACACCTTGCGCAGCCCAACACCGGCATGGCAATTCCGCCGGGTCTCCTTTAAGTCCGCTGCATGATTGAGCCCGCCGCATCTGCGACTTCAAGGCCCGCCGCCACATTGATCGTGCTTCGCGACGGTCCGGCCATGGCGCCCGAGATACTGATGGTACAGCGCGCAGCGACGATGGCTTTCGCTGCTGGCGCGCTTGTCTTTCCGGGCGGCGCTCTGGATGAAGACGACTACCGACTGGCCGAGACATTCGCCGATGGATTGCCGGTTGACGAGGCAGCGGCACGGATCGGGGCGATCCGCGAGACTTTGGAGGAAAGCGGCATTGCGCCGGGCCTGAATGTCCGCGATCCCGGCCTTCTGGCGGAAATGCGCACCGCGTTGGCGTCGGGCATGCTGTTCTCCGAACTGATCCGGTCCCATGACCTGTTGTTGAAAATCGGCATGTTGACGCCCTTTTCCCGCTGGCATCCCAATCCGGCTGAAAAGCTTCGGCACGTATTCGACACGCGATTTTTTCTCGCCAGATATGATTGGGATGGCCCGGAACCCACCGTGGACAATACCGAACATGTCGATCTGTTCTGGGCATCCGCGAGAGACACATTGGCCCGGTGCGAAGCGGGGGGTGGCCGTATCATCTTTCCGACACGCCGTAATCTCGAACGCCTTGCCCAATTCGATTCGATTACCGATCTCGAAAGCCATGCACAGGCCACTCCGGTAGAAAAGGTCGTGCCGTGGATCGAGGATCGACCTCAGGGTCGGTTCCTCTGCATCCCGAATCATCTGGGCTATCCGGTATGCGAAGAGCGGGTCGACACCGCTTCGCGGGGATGACGGCGCGAACGGTCTATCGCTGGACGCGCAGGCTGATCTGGCTGCTGATTGCCGCCGGGCTGGCGCTTGTCGCTTTTGCGGTCTTGAAGGGACGCCCGCAGGACATGCCGTGGACGCCGCTCGACCTGGCCCAGCCGATTGGCGCGTTCACCGGGAGAAAGCTCGCCGGTTTGACGCAGGACCCGCAGCAATGCCGGGATCTGCTGGATCGCGCGGGGATCGGTGTTGTTGCAGTGGGCGCGAAGGGCAGCGGGCAGTGCGTGCATAGCGACGGCGTGCGCTTGCAAGCCCGCAAAGGTGCCGCCAGCCTTGCACCCGCGTCCGTTGCGCCATCCTGTCCGGTCGTCGCCGCGCTCAAACTGTGGGAATGGCATGTGGTACAACCCGCCGCCCAGAAAGCATTCGGCTTGAAGGTCGTGCGCATCAATCACCTCGGCAGTTTCAGTTGCCGGCGCATGTATGGGCGATCCAGCGGCGATTTCAGCGAGCATGCGACAGCCGATGCCATCGATATCGCCGGTTTCGTCCTGAGCGACGGTCGGCAGATCCGGATACTCAAGGATTGGTCGGGCGAAGGCAAAGACGCGCAATTCCTGCGCGATGTCCGTGACGGAGCATGCGACCTGTTTTCGACGGTGCTGTCACCCGACTATAACGCTGCCCATGCCGACCATCTCCACCTCGATCAAGCGGAGCGGGGAGCAATGGGCTGGCGCGCCTGCCGCTGACGGCTTCCTTATTTCTTGGGCGTCAGTTTCAGCAAACGTCCCTGCGACCCATCAGCGCCGTCTTCCAGCACCCACAACGCACCGTCCGGCCCCTGTTCGACCTCGCGAATGCGCGCGCCCATGTCCCACTGATCGGCTTTGGTCGCTTTCGAGCCATCCACCTTGAGACGTATCAGCGCCTGGCTGGACAGGCCGCCGACGAACAGCGAGCCTTTCCACGCGGGGAAGAGATTGCCGGTGTAAAAGATGAGCCCCGCGGGAGAAATGGACGGGTTCCAGCTTGCGGCGGGCGCTTCGAAGCCGTCGCCCGCCTTGTGGTCGGGAATGTCGCGGCCATCATAATGGGTGCCGTTCGACGCCTTGGGCCATCCATAATTGAGGCCCGGTTTGATCAGGTTGATCTCGTCGCCGCCCATCGGACCCATTTCCTGTTCCCAAAGCTGCCCCTTATCGTCGAAGGCGATGCCCAGCAGGTTACGGTGGCCATAGGACCATATGGCGGGATTGAAGCCCTTAGCTGCGAGCGGATTGTCTGCGGCCGGTGTGCCGTCGAGATTGAGGCGTAGCACCTTGCCCAATGTCGCCTTGGGATCCTGTGCCGGATCGAATTTCTGCCGCTCGCCATTGGTGAAGAACAGATATTTGCCATCCGGCGAAAATGCGATGCGGCCAGAATAATGTCCGCCGCCATCGACATAGGGAGTCGCGCGGAAAATGGTCTTCACATTGGATAGCGTGGCCGCGCCATCGCTGGCTTGCGCGAAAGTCCCGGTGATCAGCGCAACGCCTTTGCCGCCAGCGCCTTTTTCCGAAAAGCTGACATAGACCTGCTTATTGGTTGCAAATTGCGGGTGCAGTACGACGTCCATCAATCCGCCCTGATCGGCGCTGTCGACGGAGGGAATCCCCGACACCGGAATCTTCGTTCCGTTCTTGGGATCGAACAGCAGCAGGCTGCCGGTTTTTTCGGTAATCAGCATCCTGCCATCGGGCAGGAACGTCATCGCCCAGGGCGCATCGAAATCGGCAATAGTGGCAACGTCGAAGGGCTTTTCGGTGCTGACGGCTGCCTGACCATTGGCAGGCTCTCCGCCGGTGCAGGCCAGCAGCGCAAGAGGCAGGGCGATGGCGAGCGGCGAATGGCGCATGAAAAGATCCTCTCCTGGGGGCGTGTTCGGACACATTGGATACTACGCAAATGCCTGCATGCAAATAAGGTTGCCTTGCGCTGGTGTTCTGCCTATATCGCCGTTGCTTCCTTACATCGTCAGACATGCAAGGGTCGGCTCCCACGGGGTCGGCGGCGACAAGCGCTTATGTGTTTCATGTGGAGTTTTAATGGCGGATATCGCTGCCCTTACCCAGTTGATCGAGCCGGAGGTAAAAGCCCTGGGCTTCGACCTCGTGCGCGTAAAGCTGTTCGGCGCAGGCGATGAGCGCACCTTGCAGATCATGGCCGAGCGGCGCGAAACGCGCCAGTTGGTGATCGAGGATTGCGCCGCCATCTCCCGCCGCTTGTCCGATCTGCTCGACGAGACTGATCCTATCGAGGACGCCTATCGTCTGGAAGTCAGCTCGCCAGGTATCGACCGTCCGCTCACGCGCCTGCATGACTTCGACGACTGGAAGGGACACGAAACCCGCATCACTGTCGAGGAACCCGTTGAGGGTCGCAAGACGCTCAAGGGTATTCTTAAAGGGCATGAGGGTGAAACGATCCATCTGATCGACGCAAAGGTCGGTCGGGTCGAGGTTTCCTTTGCCAATATCACCAGCGCAAAGCTGGTGCTGACCGACGCACTCATTTCTGCTACAATGCCGCTGTCCTCGGACGGAGCGGACGAAATCGAAACGGAAGGATAAGTCCCGACATGGCCAACGCCATTTCCGCCAACAGGGCCGAGTTGATCGCCATTGCCAATTCTGTGGCATCGGAAAAGATGATCGACAAGGCGATCGTGATCGAAGCGATGGAGGACGCGATTCAGCGTGCCGCCCGCGCACGTTATGGCGCTGAAAACGACATCCGCGCAAAGCTGGACCCCGATACCGGCGATCTGCGTTTGTGGCGCGTGGTCGAAGTGGTCGAAGTGGTCGAGGATTATTTCAAGCAAGTCGATCTGAAGGCTGGGCAAAAGCTGAAGGCCGATGCCGCTGTGGGCGACTTCATCGTCGATCCGCTGCCTCCGATCGATCTGGGCCGCATCGATGCGCAGTCCGCCAAGCAGGTCATCTTCCAGAAGGTCCGCGACGCAGAGCGCGAGCGCCAGCATGAAGAGTTCAAGGATCGCGTCGGCGAAATCATCACTGGCGTCGTGAAGTCGGTCGAGTTCGGCCATGTCGTCGTGAACCTGGGTCGCGCCGAAGGCGTCATCCGCCGCGATCAGCAGATCCCGCGTGAAGTGGTTCGCACCGGCGACCGCATCCGTTCGATCATCCTCAACGTCCGTCGCGAAAATCGCGGACCGCAGATTTTCCTGAGCCGCGCGCACCCCGACTTCATGAAGAAGCTGTTCGCGCAGGAAGTTCCCGAAATTTACGACGGCATTATCGAGATCAAGGCAGCAGCGCGCGATCCGGGCAGCCGTGCAAAGATCGGCGTTATCAGCCGCGATTCGGGCATCGATCCGGTCGGTGCGTGCGTCGGTATGAAGGGCAGCCGCGTGCAGGCCGTCGTGCAGGAAATGCAGGGCGAAAAGATCGACATCATTCCCTGGTCGGAAGACACGGCCACCTTCGTCGTCAACGCATTGCAGCCTGCTACCGTCAGCCGCGTGGTCATCGACGAAGATGAAAGCCGCATCGAAGTCGTCGTTCCCGACGATCAGTTGTCGCTGGCCATCGGTCGTCGCGGCCAGAATGTCCGTCTCGCCAGCCAGCTTACCGGTTCGGCCATCGACATCATGACCGAAGCGGACGCCAGCGAGAAGCGCCAGAAGGAATTCGTCCAGCGCTCCGAACTGTTCCAGAGCGAACTGGACGTCGATGAAACGCTCTCGCAGCTTCTGGTGGCCGAAGGCTTCGGCGAACTGGAAGAAGTTGCGTATATTTCCATCGACGAACTGGCGAGCATCGAAGGCTTCGACGACGATCTGGCCGCGGAACTGCAAAGCCGTGCCGCTGAAGCGCTGGAGCGTCGCGAAGCGGGTGCACGCGAAGAACGTCGTGGCATGGGCGTCGAGGACGCGCTGGCCGAAATCCCGCATCTGACCGAAGCGATGCTCGTCACGCTGGGTAAGGCAGGGATCAAGACGCTCGACGATCTGGCCGACCTCGCCACTGACGAACTCATTGCCAAGAAGCGCGTCGACACGCGCCGTCGCGGCAAGGAAAGCGTCGAGGACAAGGGTGGCGTTCTGGCCGAATTTGGTCTGAACGAAGAGCAGGGCAATGAAATCATCATGGCCGCCCGCGCCCACTGGTTCGAAGACGAAGCCGCCGATTCTGGGGAGGACGCTGTTGCGGAAACTCCCCAATGACACGCTAGAGCATAGCTTCCCCTCCCACATGGGAGGGGTTTTATGACCGAACGCCGTTGCATCCTGTCGGGCGAACGTGCCGATCCCGATGGTTTCGTGCGCCTTGCGCTTGGGCCGGACGGTCAGGTCGCCGTCGATCCGCGCGCCAAGGCGCCCGGTCGCGGCGCATGGATCGGTGTGCCCCGTCCGGTGCTGGAAAAGGCGCTGGCGAACAGCAAGCTGAAAGGTGCGCTGATCCGCGCCTTCAAGACCAGCGATATCGCCATTCCCGAAGACTTGGCCGAACGGATCGACGCTGCACTGCGCGATGCGCTGCTCGACCGGTTGGGGCTCGAGGCGAAAGCGTCCATGCTGCTCACCGGATCGGCAAAGATCGAAGATGCCTGCCGGCGTGGCAATGTCGTGCAACTGTTCCACGCTGCCGATGCGCGCCCCGATGGTAGCCGCAAACTGGATCAGGCGCTGCGCGTCGGGCAGGATGCGGAAGGTACTGAAATGGCAGGCCTTGTCTTGCCTGTGGGCCGCGACGCCTTATCTAAAGCAATGGGGCGTGAGAACGTCGTCCATATCGCCGTAACCGACAAGAAAGCCGCTGCCCGTTTGGGCACCGCCCTTGGCCGCTGGCAAAGCTATCTCGGATGCGCTAATGCGGCGCCTTCGCGCGTGGCACCGTCCAAAGAGGATGGAGTCGCCGCCGCTTTGGGCGTTCCGGCCGATCAGAATGAGGAATTGGCCTGCGAACCGGATGGTTCGCGCGCCCAGATGACGCAAGTGAAGGGTTAAGTTTAGTCAATGAGTGACAGCAAGGAAGACAAGCCGACTTTGGGCCGCAAGCCGCTTGGTATCAAGCGCACGGTCGAGTCCGGCCAGGTGCAGCAGAGCTTCAGCCACGGCCGCAAGAATACGGTCGTGGTCGAAGTGAAGCGGCGCCGCCTTATTGGCAAACCCGGTGAAGCGCCTGTAGCCGCGCCGGAACCCGAAGTCGCACCTGCACCGGTTGCGCAGGCACCCCGGCCTGCGCCCGCTCCGGTTGCGCCGCCCCCGCCGCCGCGTCAGAACCCCGGCAATAGCCTGATGTCGCGTCAGGAATTGCAGGCCAAGCTGCTGCGTGAAGCCGAAGAAGCCCGCATGCAGGCGCAGGAAGATGCGCGTCGTCGTGAAGAGGCTGCGCGTCAGGCTGCGATCGAAGAAGAAAAACGTCGGGCCGAACAGCTCGCCAATCCGCCTGAAGTCAAGGAAGAAGCACCCGCTGTTTCTCCGCCTGCTGAAGTGCCTGCGGCTCCTGAAGCTGCGGCTCCTGCACCTGCTGCGCCAAGCGAAGCGGCCCCTGCAAAGCCTGCTGCTGAAGCTGCGACGCCTGCAGAAACCGCCGCTGTCGTGCCGCCGCCGCGTCGTTTCACGCCGGTTTCGCCGATCAAGCGCCCCGAACCCGTCAAGCCCGACAAGGCGAAGCGTGGCGTCGACGATCGTCGCCAATCGGGCAAGCTGACCGTAACCAAGGCACTGGCCGATGACGACAGCGCCCGTGCGCGCAGCCTTGCCGCGCTGAAGCGCGCCCGTGAAAAGGAACGCCGTACGCATGGCGGTGGCCGTCAGCAGCCACGCGAGAAGCAGACGCGCGATGTGGTCGTGCCGGAAAGCATCACGATTCAGGAACTCGCCAACCGCATGGCCGAAAAGGGCGCGGATCTGGTGAAGGCATTGTTCAAGATGGGCACGCCCGTCACGATCAATGAAGTGATCGATCAGGATACCGCCGAACTGCTGGTGGAAGAATTCGGCCATCGCATTCAGCGCGTGTCGGAATCGGACGTCGAAATCGGTATCGAAGGCGATCAGGATGCGCCCGAAACGTTGAAAGTCCGCGCGCCGGTCGTCACCATCATGGGCCATGTCGATCACGGCAAGACCTCGCTGCTCGACGCGTTGCGCGGGACCGACGTGGTCGCTGGCGAAAGCGGCGGGATCACGCAGCATATCGGCGCCTATCAGGTGAAGACCAAGGGCGGCGATATCATCACCTTCCTCGATACGCCGGGCCATGAAGCGTTCAGCGAAATGCGTGCTCGCGGTGCCAACGTCACGGACATCGTCATCCTGGTGGTGGCCGCCGACGACGGCCTGATGCCGCAGACGGTCGAAGCGATCAATCATACCAAGGCCGCTGGCGTGCCGATGATCGTTGCGATCAACAAGGTCGACAAGCCCGAAGCCAATCCGCAGAAGGTCCGTGAGCGCCTGCTGAGCGAGGACATTGTCGTCGAAGATATGGGCGGCGATGTGCAGGACGTACTCGTCTCTGCGCTCAAGAAGACTGGCCTCGACGAACTGGTCGAAAAGATCCTGTTGCAGGCCGAAATCCTCGAACTGGGCGCAAACCCGGATCGTGCCGCAGAAGGCAATGTGATCGAAGCCAAGCTCGACAAGGGTCGCGGTCCGGTCGCAACCGTGCTGGTGCGCAAGGGTACGCTCAGGGTCGGCGACACTTTCGTCGTCGGTGCGGAGAGCGGCAAGGTGCGCGCCATGGTCAACGACAAGGGCCAGAATGTGAAGGAAGCCGGTCCTTCGACACCTGTCGAAGTGCTGGGCCTTTCCGGTGTGCCGATGGCTGGCGATCAGCTTTCGGTCGTCGAAAACGAAGCCCGTGCTCGCGAAGTCGCGGCCTATCGCGCCGAACAGAAGACGCGCAAGCGGACGACGTCGGCACCGACCAGCTTTGAACATATGTTCTCTGCGCTCAACACAACCGTCATCGAATATCCGGTGGTGGTGAAGGGCGACGTGCAGGGTTCCGTCGAAGCGATCGTCAGCGCGCTCAACCGTGCCTCGACCGAGGAGATCAAGGTCCGCGTGCTGCAAAGCGGTGTGGGTGCGATCACCGAAAGCGATGTCACGCTTGCCGCCGCATCGGGTGCGCCACTTATCGGCTTCAACGTGCGTCCCAATGCGAAGGCGCGCGCGCTGGCCGTGCGGGACAAGGTGTCGCTGCGCTACTATGACGTGATTTACGACCTCATCGAGGAAGTGAAGAACGAAATGGCCGGGCAGCTTGCGCCGGAACGCATCGAAACGGTCGTCGGTCGTGCGGAAATCCGCGACGTCTTCTCCGCAGGCAAGCACGGCAAGGCAGCCGGTCTGCTCGTGGTCGACGGTGTCATCCGCAAGGCGCTCAAGGCGCGTATCACGCGCGACGATGTCATCACCTATCAGGGCGAAATCGCATCGCTGCGTCGCTTCAAGGATGATGTTTCGGAAGTGCGTGCCGGTCTGGAATGCGGTGTGACGTTCACGCAGAACTTCACCGACATCAAGGCAGGCGATTACCTCGAAACCTTCGAAGTCGAGGAACGCGCACGGACGCTGTAGTAAAACAAGTGGTGCGTCACCCCAGCGAAAGCTGGGGTTTCGTGCCGCTTGATCGTGCCTGTCGCCGCAGACCCCAGCCGTCGCTGGGGTGACGAGGATTGCTTATGGCTGTGACTCCATCCGAAGGCCCGTCCGTCCGCGTATTGCGCGTGGGGGAACAGGTGCGCCACATTCTCTCCGAAGTGCTAATGCGCGGCGACGTGCATGATGCAGTGCTGGCGAAGCATGTCGTCAGTGTCACTGAAGTGCGCATGTCGCCTGACCTGCGCCATGCCACGGCGTTCATCAAACCCTTGCTGGGCAAGGATGAGGAGGCTGTGCTGAAGGCGCTGCGCACCAACACTGCCTATCTGCAACGCGAAGTCGCCAGCCGCATGGGCCTCAAATACGCCGCGAAGCTCAAATTCCTCGCCGACGACAGCTTCGACGAAGGCAGCCACATCGACAAACTGCTCCGTGCGCCGAAAGTCGCGCAGGATCTGGCGAGCGACGACGAAGAAGACTGACACTCTCCGTCGATGGCCAAACTCTATTTCTATTATTCCTCGATGAACGCAGGGAAATCGACGACCCTGCTCCAATCGAGCTTTAATTATCGCGAGCGGGGCATGGCGACGATGCTGTGGACCGCCGCGATAGACGACCGCTATGACGCCGGACATATCACCTCGCGTATCGGGCTGGAGGCGAAGGCGCATGTGTTCGATCCGGATACCGATCTGCGCACCGCCATCCTCGCGCAACATGGAAATGCGCCGATAGCTTGCGTGCTGATCGACGAAGCGCAATTCCTGACCGCCGCCCAGGTGCTGCAACTTGCCCGGATATGCGATGAAAGCGACATTCCTGTGCTCTGTTACGGCCTGCGCACCGATTTTCGCGGTGCCTTGTTCGAAGGCAGCGCGCATCTGCTTGGGCTCGCGGACTCGCTTTCGGAGATCAAGGCCGTGTGCGATTGCGGACGCAAGGCCACGATGAATCTGCGCGTCGATAGCGCTGGCCGCGCGGTGCGTGACGGCGCGCAAACGCAGATTGGCGGCAACGACAGCTACATCGCGCTATGTCGACGGCATTTCATGGCGCGGCTCCGCGAAGGCTGACAGCGACGCATCGCGCCGCTAAGGCCGTTGCTATGACATGTTCCGCCAGCCTCGACCGCCTGATCGCACCTATCGACTACGAAAACCTGCATCTGGTGCAGCTTGGTGCGGAGCATCGCGAAGCGCTGCGGGCGATCTGTCCGCCAGACGATCCGGTATGGGAAATCTATCCGGTCCGGCTTTCGGGCGAGCAATTCGATACCACGTTCGATGGGATCGTCGGTAATCCCGATCGACGGCCCTTCGCCATCCATGAGGATGGCACACTCGTCGGCATATCGGGCTTTCTCAATATCGATCTGGTAAGCCGCGTCCTGGAGATCGGCGGCACCTATATGATGCCCGCTGTCCGTGGCTCCGGATTGAATGGGCGACTGAAACCCCTGCTGATCGCCCGCGCCTTCGACAGCGGCTTTCAGCGGATAGAGTTTCGCGTCGACGCACGAAATGCGCGCTCGCTTCGTGCCGTGGAAAAGCTGGGCGCCGTGCGCGAAGGGGTGTTGCGGCGGCAGCGGGTAACGTGGACGGGCTTCGTCCGCGATACGGTGGTGTTTTCCATACTTCATGACGAATGGCCGCGCTGATGCTGCACGGGTGGATCATTCTCGACAAGCCGCGCGGCATGGGATCGACCCAGGCAGTGTCCGCCGTCAAACGCGCACTGCGAACAGCCGGAGAACCCAAGACGAAGGTCGGACACGGCGGGACGCTGGATCCTCTGGCCGAAGGTGTGCTGCCTATAGCCATTGGCGAAGCGACCAAGCTGGCCGGGCGGATGCTCGACAGCGACAAGATCTATGTCTTCACCATCGGTTTCGGTGTGCAGACCGACACGCTGGATATGGAAGGCGTATCGGTTGCGCAAAGCGACGTGCATCCGACGTTGGCGCAGATCGAAGCCGTGCTACCCCAGTTCACCGGCCCGATAGATCAAGTGCCGCCCGCCTACTCCGCGCTGAAAGTCGATGGCGAACGCGCTTATGATCTCGCCAGAGCGGGGGCCGAAGTCATTCTGGCGACCCGTCACGTCACCGTACATTCTCTCCGCGTCTCCGCGCCTCCGCGCAAACACACCGAGGAAAGCGCGGTGCATGACATCACTCTCACTGCGCATGTCTCCAAAGGCACCTACATCCGCTCCCTCGCGCGGGACATTGCGCTGGCACTGGGCACGGTCGGCCATGTTACCATGCTGCGGCGAACGAAGGCAGGCCCGTTCACCCGCGACACCGCGATTTCGCTGGACAAATTGTCCGATGCTGCTAATGCGCGCACCATCGCGCAGCTTATGCTGCCGTTGACAGCGGGGCTGGACGACATCCCGGCTCTGGCTGTCAGTCCCGATCAGGCCGCTGCCCTTCAAGTGGGCCGAACGCTGACCGGGGTAGCTGCAACCACCGGCCTCCATCTGGCGATACTGGGAGAAATCCCGGTCGCATTGGTTGAGGCGCTGGCCTTGGAAACAGGACTGGAGATCAAGGTGGTTCGCGGTTTTAACCTGATGTCGAAGGAAGAGAATACATGACGATCACGGCAGAGCGCAAGGAAGTGCTCATCAAGGAATATGCCCGCGCTGAAGGCGATACGGGTTCTCCCGAAGTCCAGGTTTCGATCCTGACCGAGCGGATCACGAACCTGACCGAGCATTTCAAGTCGCACCACAAGGACAATCACAGCCGTCGTGGCCTGCTGATGCTGGTTAATAAGCGTCGCAGCCTGCTGGATTATCTGAAGAAGAAGGATCAGGCGCGGTATACCGACCTGATCGGAAAGCTCGGCCTGCGTAAGTAAGCCGAAACGAAGGGACGGCCCCAATCGGGGCCGTTTCCGATTCTGACACATGTCGCCGGGCAATTCGGCGCGACGGCATGATCCGGGGGACGTCCCCCGCCCCGTTCGATATATGAACGGCAAGGGAGAGCCCAACGCTCTCCACCCATGGGTCACTGGACCCACCAAAGGCCCCGCCATGCAATAGGGCATCGCGGGCGAAGGAAATGAAACATGTTCGACGTTAAAAAAGTAGAAATCGAGCTGGGCGGCAAGACCCTCACGCTCGAAACGGGTCGTATTGCGCGTCAGGCTGACGGCGCTGTTCTGGCCACCTATGGCGAAACCGTGGTGCTGTGCGCCGTGACCGCCGCCAAATCCGTGAAGGAAGGGCAGGACTTCTTCCCGCTCACCGTTCACTATCAGGAAAAATTCTCCGCAGCAGGCCGCATTCCCGGCGGCTTCTTCAAGCGTGAGCGCGGCGCAACCGAAAAGGAAACGCTGACCAGCCGCCTGATCGACCGTCCGGTCCGTCCGCTGTTCCCCGAAGGTTTCTACAACGAAATCAACGTAATTTGCCAGGTGCTCTCGTTCGATGGCGAAAGCGAACCCGATATCGTTGCGATGATCGCAGCATCGGCTGCGCTCACCATTTCGGGCGTACCTTTCATGGGTCCGATCGGCGCGGCGCGCGTCGGTTACAAGGATGGCGAATACAGCCTCAACCCGTCGATGGACGATGTGAAGGCCGGTGAACTCGATCTGGTCGTCGCCGCCACGCATGACGCAGTGATGATGGTCGAATCGGAAGCGAAGGAGCTGTCCGAAGAAGTCATGCTCGGCGCCGTTGGCTTTGCTCATGACGCCTGCAAGAAGATCGTCGGCGCAATCATCAAGCTGGCTGAGAAGGCTGCCAAGGACCCGTGGGAAATGGCCGCCCAGGCTGACCTGTCGGCTGCCAAGGACAAGCTGAAGAAGCTGATCGGCAAGGACATTGCCGCCGCTTACAAGCTGACCGACAAGTCGGCACGTTCGGGCGCGCTCAACGAAGCCCGCGCAGCCGCCAAGGCAGCCTTTGCCGATGCAACCCCGCAGGATCAGATGGCAGCCTCCAAGCTGATGAAGAAGCTGGAAGCGGAAATCGTTCGCGGCGCAATCCTGAAGGATGGCACCCGCATCGACGGTCGTTCGACCACGCAGATCCGTCCGATCGAAGCCATCGTTGGCTTCCTGCCTCGCACCCATGGTTCGGCGCTGTTCACGCGCGGCGAAACGCAGTCGATCTGCACCACCACGCTGGGCACCAAGGACAGCGAGCAGATGATCGACGGCCTAACCGGGCTTTCGTACGAAAACTTCATGCTGCACTATAACTTCCCGCCCTATTCGGTCGGTGAAGTCGGTCGCTTCGGTGCGCCGGGTCGTCGTGAAGTGGGCCATGGCAAGCTGGCATGGCGTGCGCTGCACCCCGTACTGCCCAGCAAGGACGAGTTCCCTTACACGATCCGCGTTCTGTCCGACATTACCGAGTCCAACGGCTCCTCGTCGATGGCAACGGTATGCGGCGGTTCGCTTTCGATGATGGACGCGGGCGTTCCGCTCAAGCGGCCGGTATCGGGCATCGCGATGGGTCTGATCCTGGAAGGCAAGGACTTCGCCGTTCTTTCTGACATTCTGGGTGACGAAGATCATCTGGGCGACATGGATTTCAAGGTTGCAGGCACATCCGACGGCATCACCACGATGCAGATGGACATCAAGATCGCCGGCATCACCGAAGAGATCATGCGCAAGGCGCTGGAGCAGGCCAAGGAAGGCCGTGCGCACATTCTGGGCGAAATGGCCAAGGCGCTGGACAGCACCCGCACCGAACTGTCCGCACATGCTCCGCGTATCGAAACGCTGCAGATCGACAAGTCGAAGATCCGCGAAGTCATCGGCACCGGCGGCAAGGTTATTCGTGAAATCGTCGCGGAAACCGGCGCGAAGGTCGACATCGACGACGAAGGCCTGATCAAGATCAGCTCTTCCGACATCAACCAGATCGAAGCAGCACGTAAGTGGATCCTGGGCATCACGCAGGAAGCGGAAGTCGGCAAGGTCTATGACGGCAAGGTCGTCAACATGGTCGATTTCGGCGCGTTCGTGAACTTCATGGGCGGCAAGGACGGCTTGGTCCACGTTTCGGAAATCCGCAATGAGCGGGTCGAGAAGGTGGCTGACGTCCTGAAGGAAGGCCAGGAAGTAAAGGTCAAGGTTCTCGAAATCGATCCGCGTGGCAAGGTTCGCCTGTCGATGCGCGTTGTCGATCAGGAAACCGGCGCCGAACTGGAAGACACCCGTCCGCCCCGTGAAGCGCGCGAACCGCGCGGTGACAGGGGCGACCGTGGGGATCGCGGTGACCGTGGTCCGCGTCGCGATGGCGGCGGTGGCGATCGCAATCGTCGCGATCGTGGCGGTCGTGGCGACCGTCCGCGCAGCGAAAGCAGCGAAGCGTCGAAGGACAGCGACGCTGGCGGTCTGCCTGACTTTCTGACGCAAGACTGATCGGCTGCGGCCCTGCGCCGCAATCGTTGAAAAGGGGGTCGTTCGGCAGTACCGAGCGGCCCCTTTTTCATGCCCGCAGAAGATGTATCAGGTTCGGCTATCGTGGAGCAGAGCGACGAGCGAAGCCCACGCATCTTCCCGCTCTTGCCGCGTTTCGCGTGCCAGGTCTCTGCTGACGTGGCGGCGGTCGCGGCGATGACGGCGCGCGGCTAGGGAGATTTCGGACATGGCGACACAACGTCGCGGAACGGCTTTCGATACAGCTCTTTCGATGACCTGCCGCCGCTGGAGGACCAGCCGTTCAGTCGGTCGGGTCGCTATCCAGAACCTGCCGTATCTTATGTGCCAACTGGCTCATGGTGAACGGCTTGGACAGCAGCGCGACCCCGGCGTCCAGCATTCCGTTGTGAACGATGGCGTTGCGCGTGTAGCCGGTAGTGTAGAGTATCTTGAGCGTGGGACGGTCGATCAGCACCTTGTCCACTAGCTTGCGCCCGTTCATGTCGGGCATCACCACATCGGTGAACAGCAGGTCGATACGCGGCTGAATAGCCAGTACGGCCAGCGCCTGGCTGGCATCCGACGCCTGCACAACCGTATAGCCAAGCTCGCGAAGGCTATCGACGGACACGTGCCGGACACGATCCTCGTCCTCGACCACCAGAATGATCTCACCATCGCGTGCGCGGGGTAAGTCTGTGGTTGTCGGGACGCTGCGACCCGATCCAACGCCTTCGCTCTCGCCATAGTGGCGCGGCAGATAGAGTTTGATCGACGTCCCGTCGCCGGGCTCGGAGTAAATCTTCACATGGCCTTGCGACTGCTTGATGAAACCGAACACCTGGCTGAGGCCAAGGCCCGTTCCTCGTCCAACGCCCTTTGTCGTGAAGAACGGCTCGAACGCGCGCTCGACAACTTCCGGCGGCATGCCAAAGCCTGTGTCCGTCACCGACACTACGATATATTGGCCAGCAGTCACTTCGTTGTGCGCCGCGGCATAATCGTCGTCGAGATGCGCGTTGTTTGTTTCGATCGTCAGCTTGCCGCCATCCGGCATCGCATCGCGCGCGTTGACGCACAGGTTGAGAATGGCGTTCTCAAGCTGATTGGGATCGACAAACGTCGTCCACAACCCACCGGCAAGCACCGTTTCGACGCGCAGGTTGTCGCCGATGGTCCGCCGCAGCAGTTCGGACATGCCACCCACGAGCTTATTGGCGTCGAGGGATTGCGGTTCAAGTGGCTGCTGACGGGAAAAGGCAAGCAAGCGCGACGTGAGCTGAGTCGCGCGCTGCGCGCCCTCCATCGCATTGTCCAGATTTTGCAGTGCCTTCGGGTCGGCATCCTCGCTCAGCCGCCGCCGTGCGATGTCCAGCGAACCGACCACGACGGCAAGCATATTGTTAAAGTCGTGAGCGATACCGCCGGTCAGTTGTCCGACCGCCTCCATCTTCTGCAATTGGCGAAGCTGTGTCTCCACGGCAGTCCGGCTTTGGGCCTCCTCATGCAGTTGCGCGTTGGCGTCGGCCACTGCATCGCGGGCAGCCACCGCGTCGATCAGTCGGCTGCGTGCACTGCGGATGGTGTACAGGCCCAGCAGCATCACGGTCACGCCACTCACCGCCAGTGCAATGGCAATGGCTGTGCGTTGCATACTGGCTGTTGCTTCGCGTTTGAACAACAGGTTCTGCTCTTCACGCTGCATGGCAGCAATTGCACGACGGGCATTATCCATGGACATTTTGCCACGCAACAGTTCGTCCGTATCTATCGGTGCACCCAGCTCGAATTTGGCGATGGCTAGACGAAGATATTCCTGCCGTCCTGCAGTAATTTCCTGCAGCTTCTTGAGACGCTGGATCTGCGCGGGATTGTCGGCCAGCGCTGTTTCCAGTGCGGCGAAATCGGCTGGCAGGCTGCGCAAAGCTGCCTCATAGGGTTCCAGAAAAGTCCTAAGCCCGGTCAACAGATACCCGCGTTGACCTGTCTCGGCATCCTGAAGGCGGGACAATATGCCTGACAGGCGATTCTGCATGGCCTGTGTATGCGTAATCGCTGCGATCGACTGGTCCTGCCTTACCGACAGCCAGATGCTCCCGCCGATGGCAAGCGCGAGAAACAGAAAACCGGCGACCAGCGCGCGAATGGACTTGTCGAACCGAAAAGTGAGCATCGCTAGTGCTTAGCTGCTTTTGTCGGTCGGTCAACTCTCCAGCCGTGCATTTGCCGACGGAGTGAACGTCTTGATATCTTTCCGTATTCCCCGATTAATGGGGTGCGCGAAATCCCCTGTTCAGCGGTTGGGCACCTTCATCGGCGGTCGCCAGTCGCGCATGTCGGGTTCGTCGCTGACCTTGTATGGGATACCGCGCCGGTCGAGGAACAGCCGCTCCATCTCGCTGCGGGTAAAGGGTCGTGAGCCCAGACGTCCGAACACGGCGATCTGCCCACCGGTCTCATCGACGGCCCGGTCGCGATCCAGCCCCTTGGATAGCGCCAGCGCAGGGGACGGGGTCTTCGCCCAGGCGATCAATTCAGGTTTCGGTGCGGGCGAGAAGCCATAGAAATTGGGCTGGCTGTCGGGGCTGGTAAGCTGAATGACCTTCAGGCCATTACGACCATCCGCGACATAAGCGAACAAGGATGCGTTGGTGGTGGCGACGATCACGTCCTCGACATCGTTCATCGCCCCGCCGAACGTCTCCTTGGCATAGAGCAAAGGCTGCAGCGGGTTGGTGATGTTGACGATTACCAGACCGTCTGCCTTGCCCGCGACATAGGCATAGGTGCGCGCCAGGTAGATGCGCCGCGCGTCCGCCAGCGGCACGGTGCCCGATGGCACGGCAACGGGATCGGTCAGCTTGGTCACGTCGAACAGCTTGAGCCCTTCGGCGTCCGTAACCCAGAGATACCGGAACTGGATCGCACTGGCCCGCGCATCCTTCAGCGGACGTACCGCTGCCAGACGCGGCTTCAGCGGATCGGACAGATCGACCACCACCAGCCCGACATCGGCGGTGATATAGGCGATTTGACCGGCCAACTGGATATGCCGCGCACCCTTCAGCACATTGTCTGGGTTCCATGTCACCGCGCGCTTCAGGAAATTGTTGCGGAATTCGCCATCGGCCATCGTCTCGATGTTGACCATCACCAGCCCTTCGACGCTGTCGGTGACGGCGGCGTAGGAATAGATCGGCAGGAAAGGCTGCTCCTGATTGATGGTGCGCAGTTCAGGCGTGTTGCGCAGCGGGTTGACCGGCTGATTGGTCGCAATCGCCATGCAGGTCGCATTGGTTGTCTTGACGCGGGTGTTCTGTCCCAGCTTGGAGAAGGGCGCGCTCACGATCCGTTCGGAGAAGCCCTTGTTGGCGATGGAGGCAACGTCATAGACGTGGAAGCCGCCCTTGCCTTCTGCCACGAACATATATTCGCCGCGCAGTTGCAGGCAGCCGACCCGGTCGGTGGTGCCTTGCACGATGTTCTTGAATTCCTCCATCGGCTGCGTTTCGCCGGACGCCTTGGCGTCGAACACCTTGCCGCGCACCCAATCCTTCAACTCGCGCTTATTGTCCTCGACATGCATGCGCCAGTAATCGGGATAGGCATATTTCTGAAGATAGCTGCCGATGACCGCCTGGGGTTCGTCCCATTCGGTGACGCGCACCGCTTCGAACCCGCCTTCAAGGCCGGTCCAGGCATTCAAACCCACGAAGTTCACGAAATTCGTGCCCAGCAACAACAGTTGCGACATGATCGCGTTGTTGTCGTCCTTCGCCGACAGATGGCAGTCCGAGCAGGTCTTTGTCTCGGTCGTTCGCACGGTATGCGGGAAGTGCGGCGCGAACGCTTGCGAGGAAAAGCCGATGCCTGAAATCGGTGGCTGCTGAATATAGATGCGCTCTCGATTGAGGTTGGTTGAGGACAGCACCAGCGCACTGGTCGAGCGAACCGGGGTGATTTCGTTCCCCTTGGTCGTCATGTGGCGGCCAAGCTGGAACATCTCGTCACGCGCGACCTGCGGGTTGTACGTCGCGAAGTTCCGCGTTTCCTCGCCCTCGAAATGGTGGAGCTTCGTCTTCCAGTTCGCCTCGATGGGCAAATGGCAGCCACCGCAGCTCGTCGTCCAGCTCAAATGGCAGGTGAAGCAGGCCATCTGATCGTCGCCATGCGCCCGGTCCGCCTTGGCGACTCCCGGCCCGAAACCGTAACTGCCGTCTTCTGCGCTGGTCTTGCTCATCAGCTTAGACCGCGCCGCCCGCGCATTGAAATGCGGGCTGGTCGCGTCGACGCTGTCCTTGACGAGACTGACTTCCCATTCGAGTGTCGGATCGACGATGGACCGTTGGATCAGCTTGCGCCGACCGCTGGCATCGTAGAACCATTCGAACCGACGCTTGCCATCGGGATTGCGCAGCAACGCGAGGTTGGTGCCATTCGGCGGGGCGGCGGGACCGGAGGTGAGCAGCGTCGGCCATGCGTCTGCAGTGCCGTGGCAATCCTTACATCCGATTTCGATGGCGTTGGCGACTTCGCCATAGATGTAACCATTGCCGTGACTGTCCTGCCCAAAATGGCAATCCGCGCACTGCAGACCCTTTTCGGCGTGGATGTCCATCATATGCACGGTCTTGCCGGGGTTGGTGCCGGGCTGGACGAATTTCTCCTCACCCTTTTTGCGCCACTTTTCCGGATCGTCATTCGCGACGATCTTCCCGTCCTTGTCGAGCAGATTGCCTTCGCGATCGCGCTTGAAGATGCCGCGGAAATTCCAGCCATGGCCGTGATAGTCGGCAAACTGCGTGTCCTTGGCCTTTTCATTGAGGTCATAGACATTGCGCAGGAAATCGACATCGGACCAGTTGCCCTTGGGCGCCGCGCCTTCGGGGTTGCGCTCCAGTGTCTCGTGGACTTCGGCGGCGGTCGGATATTTCTGCTTCTTGGGCCACATCAGCGGCGCGTCGGACTCATAGTCCCACATGGTGTAGCCAAGGTAGCTGTTCAGGAAGATGTTGGGCTGATGCATGTGGCAATTCATGCACTGCGCCGTAGGGATCGCGCGGGTGAAAGCATGCTTGATCGGGTGGCCGCTTTCCTTCGCGGCGGCGATGGGATGCTCAGGCGTGGCGTCGTCATGATTGGACGCGACGGTTTCGCCATGCGGACCTTTCAGGCCGCCGTGACCCACTTCGGCATGTTCGACTTTGGCGGCAATCGTCGGATCGACGGTCGCACTTTGCCCGTCGCGGCCATATTGCGCGTAGATCAGGCTGTGGCGCGGTTCGCGGTCGTTGGCATAGACGACATGGCAACCCGAACAGCCCGAATGGCGATAGTCGCCCGGCTGGTCGTTGGTCCCCATGAACCACATGAACGGATCGTTGAGGCGGGTCTTGTGAATGTTGAGCGCGGGGATCGCAACGCGCAGGCCGGTGCCGGGACCGCGGCTCGATTGCTTCAGGTCCGGGCGGCCCGGTTCTTCGAGCCGCTGGATCGATCCGGTCGGGTTGGGCAGGCCGATTTCGGCAAACTGCGTCTGGATATTGCGCCCGCCACGCTCGAACACGCGGAACACGTCGCCGGGCGGAATGACGTGCCATGTCGGCAGCGGATAGAGTTCGGCCAGCGCACCGCGCGCCTTCTCCGCGTCGGTCAGTTTGCCCGGCGGATTACCGGGTGTGACGATCTTGGCGGGTTCGCCTTCGCGCGTATAGGCTTCGCCGAAGATGTAGTTCTTGAACGGGACGATCCCGTTATTATACGCCGCACCGCCCCACAGCATCGCGCCCGACGCCATGATTGAGCGTTCTGCCGCTTCGATGGTGGCCAGATGGCACGACCCGCAGGCTTCGCGCGCCACGCGATAGTCGGACGGATTAACGAAGCGTACGAATTCCGGCGCTTCCTTGTTCAGCAGCGCATAGGTGCGTTTCGGATTGGCCGAAGAGGGATAATGCCAGCTTTCGGGATAGGTCGGCAGCACATGCGCCTTGTCCCGCGCGGCGGCATAGGCGGGATCGTCGAAGCCCAGTTCGGGATTGCCGCGCACGCTCGCATTGCCGCCATGACAATCGGTGCAGCCCAGCATGACCGCAGGCGTTGTGTGCATCGATGGTTCGTCGGTCTTCGTGTGACAGCTATAGCAACCATCGGATTTACCGGCGACCTGCTCTGCGGTCTGACTCATCGGCGCGGCGGGGGCGACGGCATAGACGCGCTTCACGGGCTTTTCGTCGTCGCTCGCCTGAACGATGGCAACGGGAATGAGCAAGGCGGCGAGGAGGAGAAGCGCCCAGCCTTTCAGCCGTGAGAGAATGGGAAGCAAGCCGCGCATCAATAGCTGACAATCAGGTTGGCGAGCACCGAATAATAATTGCGGTGGCTGTCGCGGTTATCGAAAAGGTCTCTGAAACCCGCACCAGGCAGGAGCGCCGCGCCCGACAAGCGGAACACGATGTTCTGGGTCGCTTTGGGCCGCCAGATCGCTGCCCCGGACAAGTCCCAGCCGATCGACTTGGGGATGCTCCCCTCGACACGCAGCGCCTGCAGCGTGGCGGTATTTTCAAACCACAGGTGATTGGCGTTGGCCGACAGGCGAACCTGCGGCGTGATGTCGAAATCTGCGCCCGCCCCGGCCAGGATCGTGCCGGGATTGTTGAAATTCGACTGCCCCTGTTCTTTCGAAGAGCGCAGCGAATTGAGGATTCCGTTGCGGCCGTTGATGCTGATGACGCGCCCGCCGCCCGCGAACGGGATCGTCTGGCGGATCCAGTAGCTGGTGTCGGCACCGGCAAACACCGGGTTCTCGAAAATCGCGTCGAAGCCGTTTTCGGTATTGTCGTAGGGATCGCCATCGCCGCTTGCATACAGCCCGGACAGTCGGAAACGTACCCAGTCGATATCGTAGCTGGCTTCGGCAGCGGCGAAGAAAGCGCGAATTTCGGCTTTCTTGCTGGTGAAGAAGTTATTCCGGTCTTCGCCCATCGCGCCGTAAAGCGATGCCGTCAGGTTGATCCGCCCGATCCGTCCGTCGGCATTATAGCCCAGATAGACGACATCATATTCGCGCCCGCGCAGATCGCCGAGCAGGGCAGGGCGCACCGGAAAGCCGTTGTCGTCGATCTCGACGTCGTTCTTCTCGCGGTTCATGTTGTACACGGCAGTGATCTGGCTGGTCAGGCCGGGGAGCAGGAAGTCCTGCCGATAGACGTTGGCGAGAAAGACAAAGTCGTCGCGCGGGCGTTGCACGACGCTGTTGAGGCCGCTGTTCGTGTCCTTTTCCAGTCGCCAGAAAGCCGCGAGGTTGAACTGGAAACGGTTATTGTCGCGATTGCCGAACAGGCGGATGCCGAGTTGCTGATCGTTGAACAGGAAGCCGCGGAAATCGGACTGCATCGGCTGAATCCCGACACGCAGTGAGCGGAAGTCATATCGGTCCGATGTGTTCGCCAGATGGTAATCGACGAACAATTCCTGCACGCCGAGGAAATGATCGGTGCGGCGGCTGGGCTTCGATGGCTCGACGAACAATACGCGCCGTTCGGGCACGTTTACATGATTGACGTTGAACGCCAGTGCCACGCGATATTCGATTTCGGGCGGCTTGAAGGCCGTCGATCCCTTCACCAGCGAGGCGCTGGCGATGAAGGTCTGCGAGAAGACGAAGCTCGCATCCTTGCCGAACACGTCGAGGCTGCCGGGGCGTTCAGTGGTCTGCACGCCAACCGGAATGGGAAAGGTGCGCGGTTCCAGCACGGTGTCGCTGACGGCGCTGGCGATGAAGAACCAGTCGTCGCCCTTGATCGGCAGCCACTTCGCCTTTTCACGGTTTATGGGCCGGTCACCCTTCAACGTGTTCTGGTTATACGGGTCGAACCAGCGTTCCTTCACCACACCCAGCGATTCGATCAGGCGCCAGCGGTCGGGGATCGGGATCTGATCGGTGGGAAAGGCTTCGGGCGGCGGCGCACGCAGCGCGCCGACATTGTCCTGTGTCACCTTGTCCGGCAGTTCCTGCTCGAACCCCGGACGGCGTCGACCGTCGATAATCTGTTCGTCCGCATCGGCCTGCGACTGATGTTCGGGCGCGTCGATGATCTGCTGCCAGTTGTCGGGCGGCGGCGGTGGCACAGGCTCGGCCGGGGGTTGCGCGCCCGATCCGGCCAGCGCCGCGACAAGCGGCAGGAGGGAAGCCAGCGTCATCGCCTACAGCCCGCCACAGGCGTCTTGCGCATTGGTATCGAGGAACGGCGCGAACGGGCAACCGACAAAACGCAGCCGCACGCTGGCACCGCTCAGTTGCACGACGATCTGATCCGCGCGGATCGCGACCGGCGCATTGCCGACGCCGCTGGTCCGTTTGCCCCCATTGTTGAGGCCGAGGAAGCTAATCATGTCATCCTGATCGATGCCGTCGCCCGACACGCCGACGCCGCCGATCAGCACATTGCCGCGATAGACCGGCACCGAACCGGGGAAAATCTGAATGCCGTTCTGTAGGCGGTTCTGGTTGGCGGCGGGCGCGGGGAGGGACGTGCACCGCTGCGGCGTGTCGGTGGCCGATGCGCCGGTTACGAAGCCCAGATGCGCGGCGAGATCGCCGAGGATCAGCGCTGACTGCAGCCCAGTCGAGAAAGGATTGAACTGCGCAATGGGACGCGAGAAGGGGCCGTTCGGGCGACCGACTTCACCATCTGGAAAATAGGGGCGCGAAATCAGTCCATTGGCGCGATCGGTAAAGGCATATTTGCCGGTGAGCGCAGTCTGATCGTTGAAGAAGGTGCGCGCCTTTGCCACGAAATCCCGCACATCGGCGCTGGGATTGAGAAGCAATTCTTCGCCTGCCCGCGCGCCGGAGAAGAACGCCGCCGTCCGCGCCTTTTGCAGCGATACGTCGGTCCCGAAAATCGGCGCGTCGGGCGAACGGACGACGCCCAAAGCCTGCCCGCGCGTATCGACCACCGAAATGCTGACCTGCGCGCGGCTGTCGAGCGGCTGCCGGATCTGGGCGCGCGCGCGGCTCATGACCGTGAAGGCTTCTTCCAGAATCGCCGTGACTTCAGCAGCGGTCAGCGGTTGCGCCACATCCCCGGCATCTGTCGCTGCGCGGATCGGGAAGCGGTTGTTGCCCGATCCGTCGGTCAGGATAAACGCATCCCGATTGGAAAACTCTGCCGTGCGTGAAGCGCGGATGCCCGATATTTCGCTACCATAGGGCGTGCCCGCCAGAATTGCGGGCGCGGGATCGCCATAATAGCCGCGCACCGCAACCAGCGTCCCGCGCGCGGGATTGGTTGCGGCATAGCTTGGCGTGCCGGTGGCCATCAACCGATCATAGCTGGCGTCGGAATAGCGCAGCGATGTGCCATCGACGGAAATGCGATTGGCGCGGATCGCTTCGGGCGCTTCGAATCCGACCGTCCCGGCCAGCGCAATGAACTCTTCCGGGTCGTTGTCGTCATCGAGAATGTTGGGATCGAAACCATAGACGCCATCGGCCATCACCCCGATCCCGCCAACGATCACGCCGTTCTTGTAGAGCGGAAAGCCACCGGGATCAGCGGAAAGTCCCAGCGGCGAACGCTTCGGCCCGATCAGCGCGCCTGCGCCGGAGGGGGCAAAGCGCGCAGCCAGGTCGGAACAGGGCAACTGGCTGAACTGCACCCCGTAGAGCGGCCCGCTTTCCAATCCTACAGTGGTCGGTGCAGGTGGGAAATGCGGTTGCACGATTTGGCTGGCGGTGCGGGTGGAAAAGGCATTGCCGCCGCTGGAAAGATACGCGCCCGTGATCGCTTTCGCAATTGCCCCGGCGGCGGCGGGGACGGTCAGGTTCTGCGCGTCAATATTCTGTCCGTTGGGGGCGGCGCTGGTGGTCGCAGTCGCGCGCGCGCCGTTCATGTTGAAAATCGCCAGCACATTGCCGACCCGGTCGGTCACCGCAATCACTGCGGGCAGATTGCGCGCAGTCGCTTCGGCAGCGGCGCGAGCGATGACGGTCTCGACATCGGCGACGGTCAGCGCTTCCTGCGCGGGCACGGCATAAAGCCCTGCGGGAGTAGGCGTCGGAGTCGGCGAAGGTGCAGGGGTCGGCGCACTGCTGCTCCCTCCACCGCCGCAGGACGACAGGATCAGTGCGGCACCGGCCAGCAATGCGGACACACGTTTCATATCAGCGCAGTGCCCCTATCGCGCGGGAGGCACTGCCCAATGCGCTGCGGAAATCGGCTGGGCGATAGCTGTTGGGCTCTTTCACGGCCCCATAAGCCCGGTTGATATCCGCCCGAATGCCCGCCGCCGCACCCACGGTTACACGGCCCGATTTGACCAGTGCGTTGAGCAAGGTATCCACGCCCATTACCGCCTGCACCGATCCCTCATAGTCGGTAAAGCGCGGCGCCATCGCTGTGCTGGAAATCCTGTCGATGATGGCAAAGCCCATATCGCCGCCCAGCCGATCGCTGGCAAATTCCGCCGCCAGCGCCGCTGCGCTCGCCGCCAGCTTGCGCGCTGCCGCTACGCTGCTTGGCCGGTCGCGACCCATCGATGCGTGGAAAGCGCGGCTGTCGCCATCGAACCGCGCGGCTAACGCTGGCGCGGCAACTTGCGCTGCTGCAGACAGCATGATGAGATTTTCGTCATTATAGGGCGGCATCCCTGCCGGGATCGGGCGACCCGGATTGGCTTCCCACGTCTTTACGCGCGTGTCCTGATCGTAGATTCGGCGGTGGCAGCTATGGCAATCGAGGAAATAGAATTCTGGGAACACACCTTCGGTCCCGCGCGCCCCGGCATATAGGGTCAGCGACCGTTCCAGTGCCAGCGCCTGTCCCACCGCCCACATCCGCACGCTGTCGGTGCGCCCCTTGCGCTGAACATAGTCCGCATCCTCGTCATGATGCGCCTGCAGCGAAGAGAAAAGATCGAGTTCGAAGGCGATGCGCGGATGGCCCGCCGCCATGATCCGATGCGTCACGAACTGACCGGGCTTCGCGCTGCCGAAATGGCAGTCGAGGCAGACCGACGCGCGCGCCGCCGGACGATCGAGTGGGATCAGACCCTTGGCGACGTTGCTTGCATGGCTGGCACCCACGGCATAATGCGACGCGATCCAGCCCGATGCTGCACCATGGCACGCTTCGCATCCGACGCCATCCTGTTTCAGGAACCGCGCACCGCGCGCGCCGGAGGCAGGCGTCGCATGGCAGCCGAGACACTCGCCTGCCGCGGTCGGATCGCCAATCCCCAGCGTGGCGGCAATTTGCTTGCTGCGTGTGCCGGACAGCACGGCAAAGGCACGACTATGCGCGCCACCTTGCGTCGAAGGCTCCTGCCAGCGTTGCAGTTCATCTTGCCGCACGACCTTGCCGTCGGCTTCCATACGACCGTGGCATGTCGTGCCTGCGCAGGATGCAACGCCGACAAATCCGCCGGGTGCGGAGGACGTGGAAATCGATGCGGGGGCGGGTGCCACGGTGGAGGTGGCGTCAGCGGACGGTGTCCCGGCACCGGGCAATCCACCCAGCACCAGCGCGAATATGGCAAAAATGCCCAGCAGCATGCTAGCCACCACGGCCTGAATGCGGACGCTTCTGCCCCCAAACGTCATCTGCACGCCCCCAATTCGCGTCCGGCCTCAGCCGTGACGCGCCCCCAATATTCGCGAGCGACCGCTTGTATCTTGTTAGATCACCCTAGCCTTGACCGGGGCCATCTTTCAATCGGGAATTCGGCTCATTTACGACGGATGACGAGGTTTCTTATCTCCGTCATGTCTTCCATCGCGAATTTGATGCCTTCGCGCCCCAGCCCCGAATCCTTCACCCCGCCATAAGGCATATTATCCACACGATAGCTCGGTACGTCATTGATTACGACGCCACCGACGTCGAGGTGATCCCATGCATCGAACATCTTGAACAGGTCGCGGGTGAAGATGCCTGCCTGCAGCCCGAACTTGCTGTCGTTGACCTCATCCAGAGCGGCATTGAAATCGCTGAATTTGCTCAGCAATGCCAGCGGTCCGAAGGCTTCTTCGCGATAGGCTGCGGCCGAACGGTCGACATTTTCGAGCAGCGTCGCTTCCAGCATCGCACCCTCGCGCTTGCCCCCACACAGCAATGTCGCGCCCCCCTCGACCGCTTGCTGTATCCAGCCATCGAGCCGTCGCGCTTCGCTTTCGGAAATCATGGGGCCGATGAAGGTGTTGCGGTCCTTCGGGTCGCCCGCAACCAGCGTCCTGGTCTTGGCGACCAGCATGTCGCGGAATCGGTCGTACACCGATTCGTGGATGATGATCCGCTGAACCCCGATGCAGCTTTGCCCGGACTGATAGAACGCCCCGAAGATCACGCGCTCCAGTGCATCGTCCAAGTCCGCATCGTGATCGATGATGACCGCTGCGTTACCGCCCAGCTCCAGCACGACTTTCTTCTTGCCTGCCTTGGCCTTCAGATCCCAGCCGACACCCGGCGATCCGGTGAAGGACAACAGTTTCAGCCGGTCGTCCTCGGTAAACAGGTCCGCACCTTCGCGATGCGCAGGCAGGATCGAGAACGCGCCTTCGGGCAGGTTCGTTTCCGCCAGCACCTCACCCATGATGATCGCGCCCAGCGGTGTGCGACTGGCGGGCTTCATGACGAAGGGGCAGCCGACGGCAATGGCGGGCGCGATCTTGTGCGCGGCCAAATTGAGCGGGAAATTGAACGGCGAAATGAACGAGCAGGGGCCGATCGGCACCCGCTTCCATATACCCTGATAGCCTTTCGCGCGCGGCGATATGTCGAGCGGCTGGACCTCACCCGTCATCCGCACCGATTCTTCGGCAGCAATGCGGAAGGTGTCGATCAGTCGACCGACTTCGCCTTCGCTGTCCTTGATCGGCTTGCCGGCTTCCACGCACAGGGCATAGGCCAGTTCTTCGGACCGTTCTTTGAAGCGATCGACGCAATGTTGCAGCACCGCCTGCCGTTCATAGGCGGCCATGCGCGCCATGGGCTCGGCGGCGCGAACGGCACCGGCAATGCCTTCCTCGATTGTTGCCTTGTCGGCCTGTGCCACGCGGAACGCGACTTCGCCGGTGAACTTGTCGGTCACCTCCAGATCGGTGTTCGGCTGCTGCGCCTTGTTGTTGAGGTAGAGCGGATAGACGGATTTCAGCTTGGTCATGGTGTCTCCCTGCCTCCTGCGCGCTGGCAGGAGGCAATAGCAGAAGTCAGAGCGCTGCGCTCAGTTCCTTGATGTCCTTGTTCAATATCTGGTCGTTCTCACTGTAATCCACAGGACAGTCGATCAGATGCACGCCGGGCGTGTCGAGTGTGTGCTTGAGCAATTCGCTCAGATGCGCCGAGCTTTCCACGCGATGCCCGAACGCGCCATAGGCTTCGGCATATTTTACGAAATCCGGGTTGCCATAAGTCAGTCCGAAATCGGCAAAACCCATATTGGCTTGCTTCCAACGGATCATGCCATAGCTGCCATCGTTCAGGATGAGCACCGTGATGTTGAGTTTCAGGCGGACGGCGGTTTCCATCTCCTGACTGTTCATCATGAAACCGCCGTCGCCGCAGATCGCCATCACCTTGCGGTCGGGATAGACCATCGCGCTTGCCATTGCGGAAGGCAGCCCCGCGCCCATCGTCGCCAGCGCATTGTCCAGCAGCACGGTGTTCTGCTGCCGCGCCGGATAATTACGCGCGAACCAGATTTTGTAGACGCCATTGTCGAGGCAGATGATGCCGTCATTGGGCATCGCCTCGCGCACTTTCCGCACCAGATAGGGCGGGAAAATCGGGAAGCGGTCGTCGCCGTCCAGGCTGGCCGTATGCGCGACTTCCGCCTTGCGATAATCCAGCATTTTCTCGCTGGCCCAGTCTTGCGGAACAATGTCTTCCTTCATCTGCCAGATCGCGTTGGCGATATCGCCGATCACTTCGACTTGCGGGAAATAGACCGGATCGACTTCCGCCGAGCGTGTCGAAATGTGGATGACCGGCGTGCCGCCATCGTTCTTCATGAAGAAAGGCGGCTTTTCGATCACGTCATGACCAATGTTGACGATCAGGTCGGCGGCACCAATCGCGCGATGCACGAAATCGCCTGCGGACAGCGCCGCGCAACCCAGGAACTTGGGATGGGTCTCGTCGATCACGCCCTTGCCAAGCTGCGTGGTGAGGAACGGAATGCCGGTCTTTTCCACGAATTGCAGGAGCATCCGGCCCGTCATTTTCCGGTTCGCACCCGCACCGATCACCAAGATTGGCGCTTTCGCCTTCTCCAGCATCTTCACCGCTGCGCGCACGGCCTTGGGGTCAGCGGAGGGGCGACGCGCAAGGCTGGGCTTGATCGGCGTGCTGTCGGTATCCTCGTCCGCCACATCCTCTGGAAATTCCAGATGCGTCGCACCGGGCTTTTCCTCTTCGGCCAGGCGATAGGCTTCGCGCACGCGGCTCGGGATATTGTCGGCGCTCGCAAGCTGATGGGTATATTTGGTGATCGGCCCCATCATCGACACCACGTCCAGGATCTGGAACCGGCCCTGCTTGCTCTTCTTGATCGGCTTTTGCCCCGTCACCATCAGGATCGGCATGCCGCCAAGCTGAGCATAAGCGGCAGCGGTTACGAAATTGGTCGCGCCCGGGCCCAATGTCGCCATGCACACGCCGGTTTTGCCGGTGTGCCGTCCATAGGTCGCGGCCATGAAGCCAGCGCCTTGTTCGTGGCGCGTCAGGATCAGCTTGATCGACTTCGACCGGCTCAAACTGTCGAGCATGTCGAGATTCTCTTCGCCTGGAACCCCGAAGATATATTCGCAGCCTTCTTCTTCCAGGCATTGAATGAACAGGTCTGAAGCCTTCGTCATAAATGTCCCCTTTGATCCGTTAAGGCGCTACTGAACCGCCGCATCCGTTATCACCGCTTACGCTGCAATCGCTGTCCCACAGGTCTTCATTGCCTGCGCCGGTCACTGGCTCGTCGATCAGTGGCGGATATCCTTCCACCACGAAATCGCGCAGCTCAACGACGATGACCGGGAAAATCTGTCCGCCGGCAACGGCTGGATCGACGATCCGGTCGATGCTGTCACGATTGTCCTGCGTCTCGACCTCCGGCACGGTCGGCGCGATCACGCCACAGTTCGCGACATTGCCGATCAGGCAACCATTGGCAGTCGAGCGTGCCGCGAAAGACCCAATTTGCCCCCCGCCGACGCCATTGATCGAGACAAGCGGGATTGCCTGCAGCCCCGTGACGAACGCGCCGGATGCATCTACCAGCCGTCCGTTGATGGCGATTTCCGTATTGGCCGTGGCATTCTGGATCGACACGCTGTTGGCCGTGAAACCCCGACGGTCGGCAAAGGCCGTGCCCGCGCCGCTGTTTTGAATGAACAGGTTGAGCGGCGTGGCAAAGCGTATCGTACCGGCGCGGGTGAACCCCTGATCGTTGACGGCTCCGTCGTTGATCGCCAGCCGGTTGCTGCGGGTGTCGAGCGGAATGTTGATGCCTGTTATCGCATCCAGCGTAGTGCGCGTTGCCTGATAGAAGCCGACACTGTCGATCGTCAGCACGCCGCCCAATGCCGCCCCGCTACCGCGCAGATCGATCGATCCGGTATCGGTGAACAGGTCGATGCCGTTGCCAGCCTGCAATGCCAGTCCACCTTGTTGGCCCAACCCGGTCAACTGCACCGCGCCGATGATTTCCATGCGTCCCGGCGAGTTGATGGTCAGCGTTCCGTTCAGACCCAGATTTCCCGGAACGCCCGATGCGGACGTGCCCGACGTCAGCGTAAATCCGCCGACGGTGGTCTGCCCCTGCGGATTGATCGTTATGTTCTGCGCGAAAAGCCGCGCCATTTCGTCGCCCGACAGGCTGTACGCATTGGCCTGATCCGCGCCGCCGATATAGTCGCGGCCTTGCCGGAATGCGGCGTTCAGGATGAGCGATTGCGTCGTACCCTGCACGCCCAGGCGTCCTGCGGTGCCAATCACGATATCGCTGGATCGCACGTCGATGGTCTGCGCATTGACTTGCCCCTGGAACCGCGCAGTCCCTTGTGCCGTGATGCGCAGCGGCCCCGTCACCAGAACCCCCGCGCCCAGATTGACGTCGCGCCCCGACGTGATCGTCAAACTGCGCGGATCGATGTTCCCGGTCACGGTTGTCGAAAGACCGCTGGTCAATGTCATATCATCGGTGGCGGTAACCGTTCCGGCCGTCAGTTCACCCGTCGAGATGAGCGAGAGGGAGTTGCTTGCGAACGCATCCCCAATGCTGAGCGTCCCGGCGCTCAGCGAAAGGTCTCCGGCGGTCGCGGTGCCATTGGTGAAAGTAAGTGCACCGGTGCCAGCTATGGTCACGGACCGTCCGGTTGCCGTCACTGCGCCAACAGACGACAGATCCGCCAGAAGAATAGCGCCATTCGGCGCAGTCAAACTTGTCGTCCCACCGGAACTGACCGTTGAGAAGTTAATGCCCTGATTGCCGCTAACGGTAATGCTTGCGCCCGATAGCATGTTGCCCTGCACCGACCCAGCGATGGCCTGGATATCGGCTGCAGCACCGGCACGAGCGTTCGCCAACTGGACCGAGCCAAGCTGGCTTACGATGCGGAGGTTGCCTGCGGCACGCAGCGCGCTGCCAGCATCGGCATTTATGCTACCCTGTGCCGATAGCGATACTACTCCCCCGAACAGACTATCGACCGGGGTGGCGGGTTGATTGCTGTGCGCGATCGTAATCGTGGGGCCACTATCGGCGTTCAGCACGCCCAAAGCGCGCAGAGAGCCGCCGCCGGTAAAGGCAAAGGACGTTGCACCGTCGGTGGACAGCAACGTGTTGAACGTCTGGATCGGGTTGGCACTGCTGCTGACGTTGATGCCCGAACAGGCGCAGGCGCCATCGCCCAAGCTTGTCCCAGACAACGTCCCGTTAATCACCAGACCGCCGCCTGCGGCTGTCGATGTGTCCGTAATGTCGATCCGGCCCGCGGTAGGTCCAACGCCAAAGGTTGAGGCGGCAGGGAATATCCCGCTTGCCTGCATAGTGACCCCGTCGATGCTCCGCTGCGCGCCCAATGCCAGCGTACCAGTGTCGGCATGCAGGAGTTGCGCGATGCCGCCCGAGCCGCCACCACTCAGGCCCACGCTTGACTGGATCGGGCCGGACGGCGGTACGGGTGGGGTCGCCGAAGGGTTGCCGGGGAACGCCGGTCCAGAGCCGCCGATCCCGCCAAGCCCGCCCGTTGCATTTGCGAAGATGGATAGATTGGGTAGATCGAAGTCGCTTTGGGTTGCGCGGAACAGCGCGAGGCCGCCCGTGCTGTCGCCGCCATTGCCGCCGATCCCGCCGCTGGCGCCGGAGTTGGTGCCATTGCCGCCCGCCCCGCCAGCACCGCCCGTTGCCTGTGCGGAAATGAGATAGTCGCCGCTGGTTGCCAACACCTGAGCCGCGTCGATGGTGAAGCGTGCGTCGCCCGCCTGCGCCGTGCCGCCATTGCCGCCAGCGCCGCCTACCGTGCCGGACACGCCGTCTGCGCCGACCCCGCCTGTGGCGTCGGCAATAAGGCTGAACGAGGAGCCGAGCGTCGTCTGACTGTTGCCCGTCGCGACGAACCGCGCGCGCCCGCCGGTCGCCGTTCCACCGTCTGCGCCCGCCGTTCCTGCATCAAGGCCTTGTCGTGCGCTGCCGCCAAAGGCTCTGGCAGTCGCGCTGAAGCTGCCCAGTTGCGTCACTATGCCCGCGCCGTCCATCGTGGCTGCCGCAGTGCCGCCTATGGCATTGGCGCCCGCGCCGCCCAGACCTATGGAGCCGCCGAGAGAACTAGCCGAGGCGTTCGCATCGAGTCGTAGTGAAGCGATATTTGCGGTGCCGGGGGCGGGGAGTGCGGTCCCGACGAAATTGAAGAAGTCAGCGCTGGCCGTGCCGCCCCGCGCATCGCGCGCGCCCAGCGCCGAGGCATCGACGGTAACGCTATTCAACGTGATGGAGCCGCTCGCGCTTTCGAGCTGCGCCAGTCCGCCCAGGGCATCGCCACCGCGTCCGTTAAGCCCACCATCCGGCGCGCCGGGGCCGCTGACACCGGCAAGTCCGCCTGCAAAAATCTGAACGTTGCCATTGGGCCCGTCGATCAAGGTCGCGTTTTCGACGGCAAGCCTTGCAATGCCGCCCGTTACACTCCCGCCCGCGCCGCCTGCACCGCCGGTGCCCGGGACGCTGCTTGCCGTGCCGCCTCTGCCGGTGCCACCAACCGCCCCGGCGCTGATTACCGTGCTTTGTCCGACGGTGAATTGTGCGTTGTCGGCTACGCGAAGACCAGCCGTCCCGCCAAAGGCCGCTCCGCCGCTTCCACCTGTGACGCCGATGCCGGCGCTTTCCCCGCCATCGCCGCCTAATCCATTGCTGAGGATCTGGAGGATGTTGGTTTGGACCTGCGTGCTGCTGCCGGTTGCGATAAACCCCGATTCGCCGGCGGTCCCGATGCCGCCATCGCCGCCGCGCCCGGTCGCGCCATTGCCGCCCTCTCCGCCAAATCCTTCGGCGGTGATATCCAGTTGATTTGTCACGGTGAATGCGCCGAAGCTGACGGTCAACTGGGCACCCAGGCCGTTGGTACCGCCATTGCCCGCTCCGCCATTGCCACCTGTTGCGCCAATGCCGCCTCTCGTGCCCGCTCCATTTGCGCTGATCGTCAGGTTCGTGAGGATCGGATCGACATCGACCACCATATTTGCGCGACCGCCCGTGCCCGACCCGCCTCTGCCGCCCGCGCCGATGCCAACGGCATAGATGGGCTGGCCGAACGCATCATAGCCCACGATCGCCTTGGCGTCGCCCGCGACACCGCCTCTGCCGTTCGCTTCGACGCCGATTACGCCCAGGCTATGCCCTTCGCTGGCCAGCGTGAACTGGGCGGTGCCGCCAGTGCCGCTGCCTGCGTTGCCGCCTGCGCCGTCACTGCCGTTACGTCCGCCATCGCCGCCGGTGCCGAACGCAGAGATCGTGATGAACGGACTGGTAAGCGTGCCGCCCGCCAGCACGAAATCGACGGTGCCACCCGACCCGCTGCCGCCGCTCCCCGCTCCGTAAGCGTCATCAGTGTCGCTCAGTTCGGACGTGCCGCCCATGCCGCCAGTACCAACGGCGGACACATTCAGACTGGTTACGTTGACCACGGCATTGCTGCCGAAATCCATCAGGAAACTGGCTGTGCCGCCAACGGACGCGCCGCCATCGACGGCATTTGCATCTAGGGTGGCGCCACCGGCGCCCCCTCGGCCCCCGGCCGAGACGGTGAGGGTGCCTACGGTAATCGTTCCAGACCGCGCTTCGAAACTGGCCGCGCCGCCCCGTCCGACCCCCGCGATTGCACCGATGGAGTCGGTGCTGAAGGGGCTCTCCGCGTCTCCCCCCACGCCCAGTGCCGAAATGGTCAACGTCCCGATCGTTGCCGTGCCGCCTGCCATCAGGAAACTGGCCGTACCGCCTGTACCGGTGCCCGCTTGAAACGCCGTCACGCCGCCCCCGTCACACCCCGGACAGGTCACAGCAGACGCCCCACCAAAGCTGTCGGCGGTGATCTCAAGGGTATCTGCGGAGAACTGCCCACCCAGAATATTGAACACGACACCGCCGCCAACGGCGTCGCCGCCATTGCCAGCGACGAAGCTGGGGCCTTCGGATGGGGCCGTAGCGACTGCTTTGGCGTCCACGTTGAACGCGCCTAAGGAAAGCACAGCGGAATTTTGCGCGCCAGCACGGCTTTCTACCGTGACCGTACCCGCCGTTGCGGTGCCGGAGATGCCCACAATGCCATCCCCGTTGCGCGATTCGCCAGCCTGTGCCGAAGCATAAGCGGTGAAATCGCCGGGCAAGGTCAGATCGGCGTCGCTGGCATATATCAGTATGTTGCCACCCTGACCGCTCGACCCATTGACGCCTCTGGCCCCTGAGCCGGTAGCGGTTATCTCGCAAAACGCGTTGACACAATCGGTCAGGGCAAAGCTTCCCCGCTGCGCGCCGGGGCTGCTTGCAAAGAGGGTGACGTTGCCGGCGGTCGCGTTCCCCGGCGTGTCGGCATTGATTGCATTGGCCCGCGTATAAAGTTCAATGCTGCCTGCGGAAAAGGTCCCGCTTTCCGCGCTCAACGATATGTTGCCGCCGAAGGCAGTCGGTCCGGTCGTTGGGGTTTGCGTAAACACCTGATTGGCCCCACGCGCCTGTGCTGAAGCGAAATAATCCAGCACCATGCTCAATGTGCCACCGTCGCGAGCGCGTGTCGTAATATTGCTGCCGCGCACTTCGGACGGACCGCTCCCCGGACCATAGGCATAGGCGTCGCCATAGAGCGATATGGACTGCGACAGATTGAGCGTCGCGCCATTGCGCACGTCGATGGTGATGCCGTTCGCGCCCGGCGTGGCCCCGGCCATTGTGCCGCCATTGGTGGAATAGCCCGCAACGCTGGATACATCGGCGAACAGGGCGGTCCAGTCATGCGTACCGCTGGAAATATCGACATAGATGTCGCCTGCAGTGGCCAGACCCGCTGCGCCCGTCGATGACGTTCCTGCAGTCGCCTGCGCGCGCAGAGTGACATCGGCAAAGTCCATCGTGCCGCCCGCGCCGGTTACCCGGATGGTGCCGCCTTGCCCATCGCCGCCGATTGAGGGAGGCGTCGACAGGAAGTACCCGTTACCTGATGCGTCCAGCGTCATACTGCCGATCGTATACGTCCCGGCATTGAGCGCTTCCAACGTGATCGCGCCGCCTATGGCATTGCCGGAGCGGGTTGCGTCGGCACTGGCATTGGCGGTGGCGTCGACGGCCAGACTACCGAAGCGGATGTCGCCACCGTCCGAACTGATGGTGACAGTGCCGCCCACTGCATCGGGCGCGACGAACGTGCCACTGCCCCGTGCGTTGATCGTCATCTGTCCCGCGACATTAATGAAGCCCGATGCGGCCGAAGTGATGGCGTCGCCAAAGGCGCTGACACCGATCGAGCCGCCATCGGTCCCGGTGCCGGCATTAAGCGTGAGGTTGCCCAGCGCTGTAATGGAGGCATCCTCGCCAGCGAACAGCGTCACCGAACTCAGTGCATTCAATGTCGCATCGGCGGAGAACTGCGTGGCGGCCCCGGAACTGACGGTAATACCGTCGGTTGCCGATCCGTTGAGTTGCGATGAGAACGTCCCCGCCCCGATGCTTATACCCGCAGCACCTGTCGCGGTGCTATTGGGTGCCGCCGCGACTATACCGTTTTCAACGTCGTAACCCGATGACAACACCACCGCGCTGTTCTCTTCCAGGGCGGTTGCTGCAGCGGCATAGCCGATGTCGCCGGACAGCAACATGGTGAGCGCATTGTTCTTCGGTACGGCCACCATGAAAACACGCTGCGGATCGGGAGTGGTCGGGCTCGCATCGACCGAGGCCGGTCCGGTCGTCGTCCCCGTATGCTCCACGCCATGCGCGTCGGTCGTGCCGACCGTCACCGCTATGTCGAACAGCCCGCCATTGATCCGAATGTCCGCCTGCTCGGCCCCCACATAGGCCGTCGATCCGTTGACGCTGACAGTGCCGCCCTGCACCACGCGCGGCGCGACAAGCGCGATATAGCTGTTGCTTGACGAAGCGGTTATCTGCGCGCCTGAGGCGATGGTGACTCCCGCCGTGCTGCCCACGGCACCGCGAAAGCGGATCGTGTTGTTCGCGCCGTACAGTCCGCCCGTCGTGTCGATCTGATTGCTTGTAAGAACCAGATTGCCGACATCGAACACGCTATTAGCGCCAACCGCAAATCCGCCGGGCGTATAGAACCATACCGATCCGCCCGCGACGCCATTGAAGCGGCTCTGGATCGTGCCATTCAACTCGATGACGCGCGATACTGGCACACCCGCGCCCGTAGTGGGCTGGATGCGGTTAAGGACGGTGAAGTCCGTAATCGTCGCACTGACCTGCTCCTGAAACAGGACGCTGTTTGCCTGCGGCAGAAAATCAATTGGCCCCGTACCATTCTGGTCCGAAGGCTGCCAGTCGATGATGGATTCGCGATCGCTCAGCGAAATGATGTTGTTCGATCCGCTGATCGAAGGGCCGATCCCTTCGCTGCCGAACGTGCCGGTGACATTGCCCAGAAAGCCCTGCTGCGCTTGCGCAGGCAGGATCGAAGCGACTGCGCCCATGGCAAGCGCCGTGGCGCAGGTGCAGAACAATCGTTGCTTCAGCTTATGCATTATCGCCTCCAGGGCAGCAATTGGGCGGTCACCGACAGGAGCACGCGCACGTCGCTGCGCTGTGTTTCGAAAGTCGTGGTCTTGAGCGGCGCGGCGACGGTCAGGTCGTATCGCGCACGGCTGCCGAATGCGCCGCGTATGCCGCCGCCCGCCGAAAACAGCCTTTGCGGGTCGATTCCGTCAAAGGCGCTGGACCTGTTCCATATCCATGCCGCGTCGAAAAAGGCGAAAGGCTGGACGGTCAGATCCTTCGGCCCCCGTGGCATCGCGCTGCCAATGCGTATTTCGGCGGCAAAGCCGACACCGCTGTCGCCAATCAAAATGCCGGGATCATAGCCGCGCCCGACCGTATAATTGCCGGCGCTCATCTGCTCATAGGCCAGCAGCGCATCGGGCGAATATTGTGCGCGCGGCGACAATGTGAAGGCGATGTTGGGCACCGGACGATATTCGCCATAGCCGTTCAGCCGCACGGCAAACCCGCTCGGATCGGCTTCGATACGGCCCAGCGGAACCCGCGGCGCTGCGCAATTTACACCGCCGGGACCGCAAGGCTTGCTAGCGCCCAGCGCGTCCAGCCCCTGCCGCAACTCCACCGATCCGCCCACGCGCCATTTGGGTTCCCCGGCGGAATAGCCCGCCGTGCTCGTCAGGCTGGCTGCGTCGATGGCTTCGGCATCGAGCCGCGCGAAAACCACGCGCAGCTTGTCGCGGTTCAGCGGCACATTGCTGAATTCGACTTTCTGGTCAACGATGTCGATACCGACCGCGCTGATTAGGTTGCGCGATTGCCGCCGCACCAGCGGATAGCTCAGCGTCAGGCTGCCGATCAGCGTTTTGGATTTGAGCGTGCGGTTGACGATATCCGGCTTGGTCCACGCATGAGTGAGATCGCCCGACAGCCGGACGCCATCGCTGCCGATACCCATGCTATGCCCGACCTGCAGGACGGTTTGCTCGCTGGTCTGCGCCGTGGAAAAGATGCTGAAGACAGTGCTGTCAGCCATGCCGGTAATGTCGTTCACTTGCAAACGGGCCAGCGCACCGAAGCGTCCCACGCTTTGCGACCCGAGGTTTTGCACATTGACGTCGAGTTGTACCTGGCGTCGCGTCACCTGCACTTCGCCGATGACTTCACCCGGCTTGCCCGACCCTGCCGGACGCAGCGCGAGCCGCACATCATAGCCGGGCATATCGCGCGCGAGCAGCAGGTGCCGTTCGGCATCGTGCACGTTGAACACCGGCTGATTGCTCAGCGCATTAAGATGCGCGGCGATCATTTTCTCGCTATTGCCTGCGTCGCCGCGCACTTCGACGCCGACCAGCTTGGCCATCAGCACGTCCATGACGACGGTGCCGCCCTTCTCGATGCGTTGGGCAGGCACCTGTACGGCGGCGAGATAGCCGCGCGCACGGAGCGCCGTCGCGGCGCGGTCGCGCACTTCGCACAGGGTCGCAATCGGCACTTCGCGCCCGGCGAACTCTGCCCAGCTATCGCGCAGGCTTTCCGGATCGACTGCCGCCATGTTGTTGAACTGCACGCTGGCGAAGGTCACCATGACCTTGGCATATTGCGGATCGGCAAGCGGGCAGGGTGCGCGCTCCACGCCACCGTCGACGGTCAGACGGGAAGGAGCGGGGGCTTGGGTTGTCGGCATAGTGCCGCGTTCGATTTCCTCGCGTGTGGGTGCACCGCCTGTGGGTGGAACGGCCTGCGCCAGTGCCACGCCGGGCAGCAGGGCAGACGTCGTCAAGAGCGCGAGAATGCGCGATCCGAAACAGCCTGCACGAAAATTCAGCCCCATTACGATCCCCCGACCGTTCGCGCGCAACTATGTGTTACGCTTGCGAAAACAGTGTCTTATATGCGCGAAAGACGACAGTGGCCGCACCACCGACTGTCTTGATATGTCTGCGACCGTAAAGGGACTCGGCACCGCTCTTGTGGCGGCGCTCATCAGGGCGATGGCCTATCAGCCTGCCTCGTCGCTGACAAGCGCAGGCATGATCCGACCATGTCCCTTTATGAGCCGCTTGGGTCTTTATATGTCTCGGCCAATCACGGCGCGTCGGGCGCCGGATCGGGCAGTGCCACTGTCTCCACCAGCAGGGCAAGTTGCGCATCGCATTTCTTTGCGATCAGCGTCGATGCCATGTTTTCCAGCCCGCCTGCACTGGCACCCAGTAAGGAGAAGCCGATATCCACCGGCTTGGCCAGGCCTGCCCAGTTCAGCCGATAGCTGGCGCCCTCAGTGACCGGCAATGCAGCCGGCCAACCGGCCACCGCTTCGCCTGCGCCAAAGGTCACTGGCGCGCTGACACCGCCGTTGATCGAAGTGATCGTCAACGTCACGGCGCTGCCGATATCCGGGCGCCACAATTGGACATTGGCGGGATCGGGGACGCAGGCCGTGGACGGCTGGCTGATGTCCACATACCACAGGTTCGGGCTGCGCGGCGCCGGCGCGTCTTCCTCTACGCCGCCGCGTACGGCCCCGGTGCGTGCGCGGCGAACGCGCTTGGTTTCCAGCAGCGACGCCAGCGTGTTGCGGCTGTCGGTGCCCGTGCTCGCCTGCGCCGTCAATCCGAAGGTGCCGGGCCCGCGCAAGGTCCGCGTACCGCGTCCATCGAGTAGCGTCACGACATCGCCCGCTTTGAGCGACAGCGTGCCGCTATCGGCCAGCTTCTTGCCTGGGGGATAGCCCTTGGCCGATGGCCCAGACGCGCGGACCACGATTGTCTCGGCTGCTGCAGGCATCGCCGTTGCGGCGCCCAGCGCCAGCATCATGGCGATACCCAGTGACGTTTTTCTACCCCAAAACATATGCGTCTCCATCCTCGGTCTGCTCGATCCGATATAGCAAATGTGCCAAAGCGGTGTCCTGTGGATGTCGCATCACAAGTGCGATCAAATCCTGCAGAGCACCGGCCCTGTCTTCTTCTACCCGTTTCAATATCGTGGTTAAGTGATCGCGATCACTGGCCGGAAAATCGGGCACAGGTTCGAATATTTCGACCGGCTTGGCGCGCCCGCGCAAGATCACCCGCCCCATCGGTCGCCACCATTCCAGCCCGGATCGCTCCATCGCTTCGCGGCTGGCCATCATGTTGGAATGCAGCGATTTGTTGGCCGCCTCCAGCCGCGCGGCGGTGTTCATGCTGTCGCCCAGCGCGGTATATTGAATGCGGCCTTCACCGCCGAAATTGCCGACGATCGCCTCACCGTAATGCAGGCCCACGCGCGTCTTGCCGATGGGCGGCACGCCATCGGGAATGTCCTTGCGGAACGCTTCGCCCGCTTCCCACATCGCATAGGCGGCCTTGGCTGCGTTCATGCCATCGTCGGGCCGAGAGATCGGCGCCCCCCAGAACGCCACGACGGCATCGCCCACGAACTTGTCGATGGTGCCGCCATGCGCCAGCACGACGTCGGACAGGCTGTCGAGATAGCGGTTGAGCAACTGCGCCACCATTTCCGGCGCGATGGCGTGCGACAGCTTGGTGAAGCCTTCCAAATCGGTGAACACCACGAAGATTGCGCGCTTCTCGCCATGCAGCGCCAGCTTCTCTGGCTCCTGCAGGATCTGTGCGGCAATGTCGCGGGGCAGATATTTGCCCAGCGCCGATTGCGCGAACCGCCGCTGCTGAGACCCCACTGCGCGCGCCGCCGATCCCACGGCCGCGAATGCCAGTATCCAGCCCAATGCCCATCCGATGGCCGGCACCCCTTGCGTATCCCAGCCGCTGCTCTGGAACCAGAAGGGCAGCCCGCCGAACAGGATAGCCTGCACGATCAGATAAGGCGCAAGCGCATACCAGCGCAATTCGGTCAGGCTGGTGAACCCTGCCGCCAGCACCGCCAGAAAGGCGATGCCCCACAGCAACCAGCCGGGCACCCGCGTCAGTGCCGCGCCGTCCAGCGACTGCGCCAGCATGTTGGCGTGCACTTCCAGCCCGATCATGGATTTGCCGGTCTGCGCCGACATCGGCGTTTCGAACTGGTCGTTATCGACGATGTCGCCCCCGATCATCACATGCCGTCCGCGGATCTGATCGGCAAAGGCGCTGCCGACGGCGGGATCGGCGAACAGATCGATGGGGAAGGACGCAAAGACCGGGCGGTCGGGATCGGCGGGCAAGCGGTATCGGATACTGCCGCGATATTTGGTGAAGGCGGGGGAGGGGGCCATTGCCTGCACCAATATCGTGGGCAAGGTCGCCAGTTGCGCCGGCCAGCTTCGCATCACATTATCTGCGTCCGCCTCCAGCCGGATGCTGGATGGCTTCACCTTTTCGGTACTTACGGCCTTGAAGAAGCTTTCAAGATATTGCTGCTGTTCGTAGATAATCTGGTCGACGTTGTCCGTTATTCCGGCATAGCCCAGATAAGTCGGCGTCTTCATCGCGCGCAGCGCCGCGATCAGTTCGGCGTCTTCATCCTGCGGCTGGTCGATCAATATATCGATGCCGATGGATTTCGGCCTCAGCGTGTCGAGGTTACGCAAAGCCTTGGCCAACAACGCCCGGTCCAGCGGAGAGCGTTTCCGCGTCGCGATCAGCGTCTGGTCGTTATACACGACCAGCACGACGCGCGGATCCTGATCGACGCGCGGGGCGAAAGCCGTCATGCGAAAATCATAGAGGGACCGTTCGGCATCCCGAATGACCGGCACGTAATCCCAGCTAAATCGCGCACAGAGCAAGGCGACCAGCAACACCGCCGCCGTTGCGATCAGCCGCCACCGACCGGCATCCTGCAGGATGCGCGTTGCGCGATATAGCCAGGATTTGGCCGGTTTTCGGTTCTCGCCCACGAATGCCTAGCGCTGCGCCACGGTCGCCGGGGCCACCAGCGGACGTGCGCCATCGCCGATGATCGCAAAGCCCGACCAGTAAAAGGGATGCGAGGTATCGGCTTCGTCCATCAGCGTGGTTTCGGCAGCGCGCAACGCATCGGCGACGCCCATGCCGCGCGGCGCGGAAAACAGACCGCTGATCAGCCGCTCGGTCGCCTTGAACTCTTCCGGTGCGGGCCAATGGCTGGCGATCACCGACCGGCCGCCTGCGCCGATGAACGCGCGCACCAGCCCGTCGAGCGCACCGCCGCCGCCAGTCAGCCCCGCCGACTGCGTCGCTTCCCGGCTGGCCTTGCCAGCTGTGTCGCAGGCGGACAGGATCACCAGATCGGCATCCAGTTTCAGGTCGAAGATCTCGCTGAACTGCAGCAAGCCGTCCGACGTTGCACTGTTCCCGAAACTGGTGAGCAAGGCAGGGCGCGCCGGGCATTGCGCGCGCGGGGCCGTTACCAGACCGTGGGTGGCGAAGTGCAAAATGCGGAAATCGTTGAGATTGGTACGCGCCATGATCGCATCGTCGGTAAATGCCTTGCCGGTCAGCACTTCCGACCCGTCGAGGCCGACTTGCTTGGCCGCTTCGCGCAATTCGGTCGCGGCGATGGGCTTGTTCCATTCCGCGGGCGACCAGTTGCAATTGGGTCCGACGGTTTGAGACGCAGACCGCGTCAGGGCAACGGTCCGCATCGCCGATACCGGCGCATTTTCGCCAAAGCCGATATAATCGCGCGCCGCTGCCGATGCCGGTGCGTTGCGCGCATCGCGGAAGGCCCGTGCCGACAGCGCCGTGCTCACGCTATGCTTGCGGCCCAGCCAGTCGATACCCCGGAAATCGAACTCGGTATCGGGCTTGGCGGCAACGCGCTTGTCATAGGCATCGACGCCTGCCTGACTGGCGATCAGCAGGTTGACGGGCAATTGCAGCATCGCGCCATCGGGCTCGAAAATCAGATGCTCGACCCCGGCCAGCCGACTCTCGACGGGCGCGAACAGGTCGATATACAGGCTCCGTGCCAAAGCGACATCGAGCGGATAGGTGGCTTGCACGCCATTGACCGTGGTCGAAATGGTCTCGCGGATCGCGGCCACTTTCTGCTGCAGCGCCGCTGCGCCGACACCCACGCGATAGCCCGTTGCACCCTGCCGATCGACCCACACTGCATAAAGCGAATCGCCAAGCTGCGCCATCTTCAGATAGGCTTCGCCGGGCTTGAGCACCGCCTGCATATCGGGCAGCGTCAGCACATCCTTCGCCACCGCGCGATATTGCGGATAGGCGCTCAATGATGCCAGCGTCGTCGCCTGCTGCTCACCCAGCGATTCGATATCCCGCTGCTGCGCAACGATCTGCGGAGCAATCGATGGATCGCTCGCCTGCAACAGCGTCAGCTGCGCCAGCTTGATCCGCGCCCGTTCGATATCGCGCGCCAGCGAGACCGATTGCCGGAACAACCGCGCCGAATCCCCCGTGCCTGCCGACAGCTCACGGCTCAGCACTTCCAGCGTATCGGCCGCGCCGGGGCGCACCAAAGTCTGCGTCGCCAGGAAAAGGTCGGCGGTCAGTTCGGGCCGGTTAGGAATTTCCTGCGCCAGCAGCGCGAACCACGGCTGCAACTGATTGGACAGGCCCGTCAGCGCGTTGTGGTTCTCGGTCGTGGAGGCAATGATCTGGCGATAGAGGACAATCGCATCGTCCTTCCGCCCGCGCCGCACGAGAAACGCGCCCAGCCGTGCGCGCGCGCCGTTCAGCGCTACCGTCTCGGGATATTGCACCGCGAGCAAGGTAATGCCCTGATTGAGCAGCGTTTCCGCCTGTCCGAAATTGCTTTCCGCTTCATAGGTAAGCGCGATTTCCGCCAGCAATTGTGCGCGCAGTCGCGTGATCGATGTGACGCGTCCCTGCCGGATCGCCATCGCATCGGTCAGCGCCTTGTTCAGCGTCGTCCGCGCTTCCGCCGGTTTGCCGGTCACACGCAGCAAGGTGCCGCGCAACTGCTGCGTCTGTGCGTCGATAATGGCTGCGCGTTCTTCCGGCGACAACTTGGTCGATTGCGCGGTGCCCAGCGCCTGTGTCGTCGGTACGCCGCTGTTGATCTCCGCGGCAATCATCGGCGTCACCGAAACGCCACCGGCCTCGTCCAGCAAATCGCGCGGCGGATCGGTCAGCGGCTGGTCGAGCAGTGCCAGCGCACCTGCATAATCGCGCTGGTTAAGCCGATGCATCGCTTCGAAGTTGCGCCGCAGCCGAATCTGCACTCGGTCGCGTGTCGCTATTCCATGCGCTTGCCCGAACAATGCATCGGCCTGCGCAAATTCCCCCATGTTGGAGAGTTGCAGTGCGCGGTTGATGACATATTCGTGGGCCAGCGCCGCGCGTTCGGGTGCACCCAGATTTGCCGCATCGGGGGCATTGGCCAACCGATCCTCAAGGCTGTCGAAAAACTCCGCGGCTTCGGCATAATTGCCCGAATTGTTCCGGCGATATCCCTCCGCGAGCACTGTTTGCGGGTCAAGGCTTGCGGCCTGCAGTCGCGCAAACGCCGTCATATCCTCGCCACCCAGTGTCGCGATCTCGACCGGTCCGTCGACGACGCGGTCGGCAACGATCGTGCGCAGACCCAAATCGAGTGCGCTGGCATAGCTGGCAAAACCCTGCGCGACATAAGTCGTCTTGCCGCGCGTCAGGCGAGCGATGCGATAAGCGGTCCCGTTCCCTGCAATCCGGCAGTTGCGGAGCATAACCGGCCCCAGATCGGGGAGCGTTACGCTACCCTCGGCGCTGCATCCTAATGTCGCTCCACGGGATTTCGCCAGCCTGTCGAGCAGATCGGCATCGCTGATGTTCGCTGGCAGGCGCAGGGCATAGAGCCGCCCCACTGGCTGCGCCGAATCGCGGCAGGCAATTGTCCACGCCCGGTCGAACATGCCGCCACCGGCGGGATCGTTGATCTTGTTCTGCGCCTGACACAGTGCGCCACCGCCGCTGCCAATGCGAAAACTGTCCATCAGGCTGGGTCTGGCCGACTGCGCGCCTACAGATGCAGGCAGCATGAGTGAAAATGCAGCGACCCCCGCTGCCATTGAAAATCGTACGCGCTGCACCGCAAGTCTCCCACTTCTCCGGCGGACTTTGTCCTGCCGAAGACCCTGACGCGACGCCCTGTTTTATTAGTGGCAGGTCAATAGCGCGCCCGTGCCCAAAGCCGCAAGCGCAAATGGAGCCGCCGCTACAGCGACGCTGCGTTTTTGGCGTAGGCTTGCGTACCGCGCGTCAGCACCACGTCGCCGTCGATCACGGCATCGGGCGCCAGGTCCGGCTCATCTTCCAGCGCAGCATATAGAGGCGCGAAGTCGGTCTCCATCGTTTGCCGCAACAGATCTTCGAAACTGTCGATCACGAAATAGCTCTGCTGATAATCGTCGATCCGATAGTCCGTTCGCATCAACCGCATCACGTCGAAGCCGATGCGGTTGGGCGATGCGTCCTCCAGCGCGAAGCGCGATTCGCCGTAGGACGACACGATCCCCGCGCCATAAAGCTTCAGGTCGCCGCCTTCGCGGATCAGGCCGAACTCGACCGTGTACCAATAGAGCCGCGCCAGCTTGTGCAGCGCGCCAAAGCCCAGACTGCGCAATCCGCCCTGTCCATAGGCTTGCATATAGTCGGCAAAGGCAGGGTGGGCGAGCAACGGCACATGCCCGAATACGTCGTGGAATATATCCGGCTCTTGCAGATAATCGATCTGGTCGGGCGTCCGGATAAAACGCCCCGCGACGAACCGCCGATTGGCCAGGTGATCGAAGAAGACCTCGTCCGGCACCAGCCCCGGCACGGCTACCACCTGCCATCCGGTCTTGCGCATCAATCGTTCGGACAGTTCGTCAAAATCCGGTATCCCCGGTTTTGTCATGCGCAGCACGTCCAGCCCGTCCATGAACGCCGACGTTACCCGCCCCGGCAGCATTGCGGATTGCCGCGCGAACAGCCTGTCCCACATTGCATGTTCATCCGCCGTATAGCGGGCCCAGTCCTGCGATATCGTCCAGTCGGGCGCAGCTTCGGGCGGGCGGGTCAGGTCTGTGCTCATGGCGGTCGGTATGGGGAATAAAGTTTCATTTGTCACTACATCTCGGCGAAGCCTGAACGGGAATTGGTCAGCATGCGTTCATGCGCTATCGGGTAGGAACGACAATCATTTCGCGTTCCGGAAAGGTGACGACATGCGTATCTTGCCTTCGATGATTTTGGCCACGGCACTGATGGCAGCGGGCGCGCAGGCGCAGGCGGCGTCGCGCGATACCCCCGAACAAAAACTGGCGAAGGCCATCGAAGGGCGTACACCCGGCAAGCCGGTCAATTGCATCAATTCCCGCGACATTCGCTCGACGCGCATCATCACCGGCACGGCGATATTGTACGAAACGAATAACGGCACTGTTTATGTCAACCGTCCGGTATCGGGCGCCAGCAGCCTGCGGGATGGCGATGCGCTTGTGACTCGCACATCGATTTCTCAGTTGTGTAACGTCGACATCGTTCGGTTGTTCGATACTGCCGCACGGTTCGAGCGTGGATCGGTCGGCCTTGGTGAATTTGTCCCGTACAAGAAGGTCAAATCCGCTGCAGCGAACTGAGGCTTATCGCTTCTGAAATATGGTCGGGGGATTTGTCCGCCGCGCGACTTCCCGCATGACGAAGCTGCTGCGTATCTTCGATACATGCGGGAGTATCGATAGCTCCTGGCGATAGATCTTGTCATAATCGTTGAACGACGTGACGTGGATCATGATGATGAAATCCGTGTCCCCAGAAACGAACCCGCAATAGGACATGGACGGGCATTGCACGACGGCCTGTTCGAATTCGTTCAAGACATTCTCTGCCTGTGAATTGAGTTCGACGGCCACGAACACGACGCCGCTGAACCCCAGCGCAGCCAAATTCACCGACACATTATAGCCGCCGATGATACCGGCTTCCTCCATCAGCTTGCGACGACGCGCCACCGCGCTGCTCGACAAGTTGATCCGTTCGCCCACCGACACGTCGGATGCGCGACCGTCCTGGGACAATTCCTTCAAGATTCGAAAATCGATGGTATCCAGCGTTATTGCGATGGAATTCGCCAATATTTCCTCCAAAGCCGCGTAATTTCGGTCTCGATCTACGAATATCTGCATCAAAACCATAATGGGCGCAAGGCGCGTGCCGCTGTGTTCCACGCTGTCTCCGGGCAGGTGGAGGAAATAGCCGGCAAGTTCGTTAGGCTAATCAGGAAACAATATTTCCAGCTTCAATCTGATGACGAACACGCCATGTCGGGGGGCGAATATTCCCCGGCCCGCAAACAAGAAACGCAATAACGCCGTCAGGCGACACGGGAAAAGGATGTCGGAAGGCCAGCATTATTATTCCAGGGGGATAAAATAATATGGGCGTTCTGCAATATTCAACGGTAACAAGCCGTGCACAGACCAAACAGCGCGGTAGACTGAGCCTGCTCGCAACTATCGGCACGGCGGCCTTCTGCCTTGCGGCGCAAACCGCTGATGCGCAGGATGTAGCTCCAGCACCTGACATTGACGAACCTGCGTCGGAATCGATGGACATCACCGTCACCGGATCGCGCATCGTCCGCGACGGCTATGACGCGCCGACACCGGTCAGCGTCATCAGCACCAAGGAACTGAAGTCCGAAGCGCCCGCCAATATTTCCGACTTCGTGAACACACTTCCCGCGGTACGCGGCAGCGGCACCGCGGCCAGCAGCAACGGATCGCTCTCGAACGGTGCCGCCGGTATCAACAGCGTCAACTTGCGCAACCTGGGTGCCAACCGCACCTTGGTATTGTTCGATGGCCAACGTTCCGTCGCCTCCACGACCACGGGACAGGTCGACGTCAACACCTTCCCGCAGGCGCTGATTGCGCGTGTCGAGGTGGTGACCGGCGGCGCGTCCTCCGCTTATGGGTCGGACGCCGTATCGGGCGTCGTTAACTTCATTCTCGACAAGGAATTCAAAGGTTTCAAGGCTGAGTATGAGCATGGCGTCACCACCTTTGGCGACGGGCCCAACCACAAATTCAGCGCCACGGGCGGCAAGGAATTCGCTGACGGCAAGGGCCACATCCTGCTGAGCGGCGAATATTTTACCCAAAAGGGCATCCAGGCGATTGATCGCGACTGGAACGAAAGCGGCTATTTCTTGGCGAATAATCCGGCCTACAGCGCAGCAACCTGTCGCGATGCTGCATCGCTCAACACCCCCTGCGTGCCGGAATATATCGTGTCAGACGGTATCGGCACCGGCCAGTTCACGCCCGGCGGCCTCATCAGCACCGGTCCGCTGCGCGGCACCTATTTTGGCAGCGTCAATCCGGCAACCGGCAAGGCGACGGTCAATCAACTTAACTTCGGCGCCACCAGCGGGCAGTGGATGCTCGGCGGCGACACCGACATCACGACCGCAGGCCATCGCGGCAGCGCAACGCTGCTGCCTTCGGAAAGACGCGCCAGCGCCTTTGGCCGCGTAAGCTACGAATTTTCACCTGCTTTCGAGTTGTACGGCCAACTGTCGTACAGCTACTACACCGGCAAAAGCTTCTATCAGCAGACGCCGACAACCGGCGTGACGATCCAGCGCGACAACGCCTATCTGCCCGACTCCGTGCGTGCAGCGATGGTCGCGAACAACCTCAACTCGATTCAGATCGGCACCAGCAACGTCGAAATTCCGCCTCAGGGCAGCGATAACGAGCGTGAAGTCGGCCGCTATGTCGTGGGTGCCAACGGCGATTTCGGTGTGTTCGGAAAGGAATGGAGCTGGGACGCTTACTATCAATACGGGCAGACCAAGACACGTGAGCTGCTGACCAACGCCTGGAATATCCAGCGCATGAATCTGGCCACCGATGCCGTCGTCGCGCCGGCCGGTAACGCAGCGGGCATCGCAGCAGGCACCATCGTCTGCCGCTCGACCCTGACCAGCCCGACCAATGGCTGTATACCGCTGAACCGTATCGGCGCGGGCGGCGCGTCTCAGGCGGCGGTCAACTATGTGCTGTACAACGACATCGGCGCACAGCCGCTCCGTACGCAGAATCTCAAGCAGGAAGTGGCGGCGTTCAACTTCTCCACCAACAATCTGTTCGATATGTGGGCTGGGCCAGTCTCGATCGCCTTTGGTGGCGAATATCGCAAGGAATCGGTGACGGGCTTTGTCGATCCGCTCTTTCAGCCGAGCGTCTCCAACGGTGTAACCACTGGCACCTGGATCTACGGCAACTATTTGCCCACCAAGGGCCGATACAATGTGAAGGAAGCCTATGTCGAAACCATCGTGCCGATCTTCAAAGGCATGGATTTCAACGGCGCCTTCCGCATCACCGATTATTCTACGTCGGGTACGGTCAAGACCTGGAAGGCTGGCCTGACATGGCAGGCGATTGACGACATCAAGTTCCGCGGCACCGTATCCCGCGATATCCGCGCGCCCAACCTGTCGGAGTTGTTCGCACCGGGCACGGGCCGCACCAACACCGTCAACGTGCCGCAGGCGAACGGCACGGTCGCCGCGAACCAGTTCAACGAGTCGACTGTAGGCAATGCCAATCTGCGCCCCGAAGTCGCCAAGACTTATGGCGCGGGTGTCATCGTAACGCCCACTTTCCTGCCGGGTCTTGCTCTGTCTGTCGATTATTACGACATCACGCTGAAGGATGCGATCTCATCGTTGACGGCACAGACTCTGACGGATCAGTGCTATCTCCAGAACATCGCAGCGGCCTGTACGTTCATTTCCACCACGGGCGGTCGCGGCGTCACGACACCGGGCCTTGCCGTCACCAGCATCGAAATCAAGCCGACCAACTTCGTCAGCGTCAAGACACGCGGTATCGATTTCGAAGCCAGCTATCGCCGTCCTGCTTTCGGTGGCAACATCACGCTCCGCGCCCTTGCCAGCCGTGCGTTGGAATTGACCACCAAGAACGGCGTGACGCTAGATACCGATAGTGCAGGCGAGAACACCGGAAGTCTGCCGGACTGGACCTACCGTCTGACCGCTGGCTACGACAATGACAGCATTGCGTTCCAGTTCGTCGGTCGCGGCGTCAGCGGCGGTGTCTACAACAACAATTATGTCGTCTGCTCGACCGATTGCCCCGTCTCTACAGCGGATAATCGCACCATCAACCGGAACAAGATCCCCGGTGCGTTCTACCTCGATTTCAACACGAGCTACTCGTTTGAAGTCAGCAACGCCAAGATGCAGGCATTCATATCGATCCGCAACATACTCAATACCGATCCGGTCAATGTCGGCAACGGCCCGACCGGCAACAACACACCTGCCTATCCGCAGACCAATCGCAGTCTCTATGATGTGCTTGGTCGCGTATTCCGCATGGGCGTTCGCCTGGCGATCTGATGTGGGGCAGCACGCGGACCGGGCGCTCTCCCCTTCTCGCCCGGTCCGGCTCTGCCGCATTTCCCTGAAAGTAACTGTCGCTCACAACGGCCTGGCAAACGGGCCGATTTCTGCCCCGGAGGATGAACAATGACCCTGACACGCACGACATTAATGGCCAGTTTGCTGGCGACTGCCGCATTGGCCGCGCCGTTACAGTCCGCCCATGCCGAGGCCAGCCCGAAGCTGAAAAAAGAAGCGATGGCTGGCGTCGATGCCCGCGCAAAGCTGGTGCAGGAAATGGTGGATTCCGTGTTCAGCTTTGCCGAACCGGGCTTTCAGGAATTCAAGACTTCGGAATATCTGACTGCCATTCTCGAAAAGAACGGCTTCACCATCACGCATGGCGTCGCAGGCATCCCAACAGCGTGGACGGCAACCTGGGGCACCGAAGGCCCAATGATTGCGCTGGGCAGCGATATCGATGGACTGCTCGGATTGTCGCAATATCCCGGATCGCCGGTCGTCAAGCCAATGGTGGAAGGTGCGCCGGGTCATGGCGAAGGCCATAACTCCGGTATGCCGCTCATCGTCGCCGCCGCGCTGGCGACCAAGGATGTGATGGTCAAGAACAACATCAAGGGTCGGTTGATGCTGTGGCCCGGCGTCGCGGAAGAATTGCTGGCGACCAAGGCTTATTTCGTGCGCGCTGGCATGTTCAAGGATGTCGATGCGTCGATCTTCACGCATGTCGGGTCGAACTTCGGCACGGGCTATGGCGACAGCGGCAATAACGGCATGGTCTCGGTAGAATATACGTTCAAGGGCAAGACGGCTCACGCCGCCGGACAACCCTGGTCCGGGCGCAGCGCGCTCGATGGCGTCGAATTGATGGATCTGGCCTGGAACATGCGGCGGGAGCATTTGCCGCTGACGCAGCGGTCGCATTACGTCATCACCAACGGAGGCGGACAGCCCAATATCGTGCCGGGCGTCGCTTCGGTCTGGTATTATTTCCGCGAGCAGAATTTCAAGTCGATCCGTGCGCTTTACGAAACCGGTACCACCATCGCCGAAGCCGCCGCCAAGGCGACCGGCACCACAGTAACGAAGCGCGTGCTGGGCTACGCCGCACCCAATTTCGGCAATAAGCCGATGGCCGAGGCCGCGTACAAGAACATCCAGATGGTCGGCCTGCCCAAATGGACGGCGGACGATCAGGCCTTTGCCAAGGCCGCGCAGACCGCCAACGATCAGCCGATTGCGCCGCTGCCCACCACAATCCCGCCGCTTTCCACCCCCGAAACGCGCGGGCCGTCTATGGGCGGCGGGTCGGACGATATTGGCGACATCATGTGGACGGTGCCGACCATCACCATCCGCTTCCCCTCCAACATTCCCAGCATGATCGGCCACAATGTCCAATCCGCTTTCGCGATGGCGACGCCGATTGCGCATAAGGGCGCGGTTGCCGGTGCCAAGGCCGTGGCGCTGACCGTGCTCGACCTGCTGACCACCCCCGCGCTCATCGTAAAGGCGAAGGAGTATCAGCAGACCGTCCAGTTCAAGGACGAGAAATACGATCCCGTGCTGACCGCAGAGGATCAGCCCGCCATCCACCTCAACCACGATATCATGGTGCAGATGCGGCCGAAGATGGAAAAGTTCTACTACGATCCGTCGAAGTACAGCAGCTATCTGGAACAACTCGGCATCACCTATCCCGACCTCAAGACCGGCAAATAAGCACTGACCAACCCCCGGCGGATCGCTTCGCCGGGGGCTTTGCTGTCTTTCCCAAAGCTACCGCCCACATCTACCGAAAGCGCCTCTCATGACCAGAACCCTTTCCTCCTGCGCCGCCCTGCTTCTCGCCGCCAGCGCCTTCACCGCGCCGCAAACGGCCTGTGCGCAGGCCGGTCCCGCGCTGAAAAAGGCAGCCATCGTGGAGGTCGATGCCCGCGCAAAGCTGGTGCAGGAAATGGTCGATTCGGTGTTCAGCTTCGCCGAGCCGGGGTTTCAGGAGGTCAAGACGTCGGAATATCTGACCGGCATTCTTGAAAAGAACGGCTTCACAATCACCCGCGGCGCTGCCGGAATCCCGACGGCATGGACGGCGACATGGGGGGAGGGCGGTCCGCTGATCGCGCTCGGCAGCGACATCGACGGGCTGCTGGGCTTATCGCAGGCCCCCGGCTCCGCAAAGATCGTGCCGCAGGTGGAAGGGGCGCCGGGTCATGGCGAGGGGCATAATTCGGGTATGCCGCTGATGATTGCTGCCGCGCTTGCGGCCAAGGACGTGATGGTCAGGAACAACATCAAGGGCCGCCTGATGCTGTGGCCCGGCGTGGCAGAGGAACTGCTGGCGACCAAGGCGTTCTATGTCCGCGATGGGATGTTCAAGGGGGTCGATGCCTCGATCTTCACTCATGTCAGTTCTGGTTTCGGCACCGGCTATGGCAATCTGGGCCTCAACGGCATGGTCTCGGTCGAATATACCTTCCAAGGCAAGACTGCGCATGGGGCCGCGCCCTGGAATGGTCGCAGCGCGCTTGACGCTGTCGAATGGATGGATGCTGCCTGGAATTTCCGGCGCGAACATCTGCCGCTCAGCCAGCGGTCGCATTATGTCATCACCAATGGCGGTGGACAGCCCAACATCGTGCCGGGCGTCGCCTCGGTCTGGTATTATTTCCGCGAGAAAGACTTCAAATCGATCAAAGATCTGTTCGCTACCGGCAATACCGTGTCGGAAGCGGCGGCGCAGGCGACCGGCACCACCGTCTCCCGCAAGGTGCTGGGCTATGCCGCACCCAATTACGGCAACAAGCCGCTGGCCGAAGCTGCCTATGCCAATATTCAGATGGTCGGCATGCCCAAATGGAGCGCCGCGGATCAGACATTTGCCAAGATGGTCCAGACCGAAAATGATTTCAAACTCAAGCCGCTCGATAGCCAGATCACGCCACTGTCGACACCCGAAACGCGCGGCGGCGCCAATTTTGGCGGGTCGGATGACATCGGCGATGTCATGTGGACGGTGCCCACGATCACTATCGGTTTCCCGTCCAACATTCCCAACACCATCGGCCATCATGTGACCTCGGCAATGGCGATGGCGACGCCCATCGCGCACAAGGGCGCCGTGGCAGGCGCAAAGGCTGTCGCGCTGACCGTCCTCGACCTGATGACGACGCCTGCGCTGATTGCCAAGGCAAAGGACTATCAGCAGACCGTCCAGTTCAAGGACGAGAAATACGATCCCGCGCTGACGCCGGAGGACAAGCCCGCCATCTTCCTCAATACGGAAATCATGTCGCGGATGCGCCCAAAGATGGAGCAATTTTATTACGATCCGTCGAAATATGGCAGCTATCTGGAACAGCTCGGCGTCGCCTATCCCCCCATTGCGCCAAAATGATCGGAATTATGCGCTAATCAGTGCTGCGACGCACAAAAAGCGCTGGACATCCGCGTCTCAGCGAACAATTTGAACGCATGGATACGAACCGCATCTTTTTCGAGGCCATCGCGCTGCGCAAATGCGTGCAGGCAACCTATAATCGCACCGTCGCGATGCTGGCTCCGCACATTCTCTACACACGCCATGACGAGCTGTATCTCGACGCCGTGACCGTGGAACGCGAAGGGCAGCCGCCCCGTGAGTTAAAGCTCGGCACGTTCAAGCTGGCCGGGCTTAAGGATGTCCTTATTACCAATACCCCGTTCGACCGGATGCCGCTCTACGATCCCAAGGACCCGAAATATGAAGGCGTCACTGTCTTCGCTGTCGATCCGGGCTGATCCCGTTTTTCACGCCGGAATATAAAAACCCCGCCAGTGCGCTGCACGGCGGGGTTTTTAATGGTGGGCGTGGCAAGGATTGAACTTGCGACCCCTGCGATGGCAACACAGCGCATGATTTAAAAAAGACCTGATTTCTGTCACTTATAGTAGCTCAAGTTGTAGAACGTGACAAGAACATGGGGCCTTTTTCCACTGGTTGCACGCAAAACACACGCGAGAAGTTTGCAGGATTTTTTCCTGCCGAAGTGGTCCGCTGAGTAGCACGCCGCGAAACGATCACTGAAGACTCCCATATTTCTTGGGCCAACGGCAATATGTCTGCTCGCTGGCAGCAATCCCGCGGCACGCCTCAGCAGTACTCGCGCCCCGCGCCAGCACAATCTCAACTTCACGCGGCTTTCCGATAAACCCTTCCGGCTTGTGCTTCTCGCTCGGCATTCGTCATCCCCTTCGTGTTCCAGACTGTCATAGTCTCTGGGCCACTCAGCGCGGGGGGGGGGCAGATCAACGAGTCGCCGTAGGGAAACTCAAGCAAGAATAATGGAGGATAAGTGCCCCTCCCAACTCCAGCTTAGAAACCTGCCCTACGTACAACAGAATGAAGTGCGGCAGACTCCGATTTTCTCACGCCCTCTCATATTGCAATACTACATCGTATAGTATACTATAGTTTGCATTAGATATAATGGAGCGATGGCGATGAAGGTTTCAAGCGTGCGGGGCCTGGTTCTTGGAACTCCGGCGGTAGAGATGTCACGTCGTTTTTACAGCGATGTATGGGGATTGACCGAGGTTGCCTACACCGGGTCGCGGTTGGCTTATTTTACCTGTGGTGGTGCCGATCATTGGGTGCTCGGTCTGGAGCAAAGCGAAGTGCCCCAGATGTCTCGGTTGCGTTTGGGCGTCGACACGTCAGGCGATATCGATTGTCTAGCGGAGCGACTGGTCGGCGACGGTCTCGAAATCGATAGCCTGCCCGCCCCCCTCTTGGGCCCCGGCGATTATTATGGTTTTACAATGAAGGATAATGCGGGTCGGCTTGTTGAAATCAGCGCGCTGGAAACGCCACGGTCTGGCGCGAGAACGGATCCCAGCGGAACAAGCCACATAGTTCTCAATTGCGCCGATGTTCGGGCCTGTGTCGATTTCTACGAGCGCCATTTCGGTTTCGAAGTGTCCGACTGGTATGAAGGAGACGGCCTCATTTTTATGCGGTGCAACTCGGCACACCACAGCATTGCGCTGGCAAAATCAGATCGGGACACACTGAATCACGTCGCTTATCAAATGCAGGATCTGGAATCGGTTGTTCGCAACAGCGAGCGGATTAAGCATGATGCTGGGCAAAACCCAATCTGGGGGCCCGGCCGTCACGGGCCTGGCGGGAATGTTTTCTCTTACTTCAAAGACCCTGCGGGCTTTGTTTGCGAATATACCGCTGAACTTATTCAGATCGGCCCCGATGATAAATGGGTGGCGAAAGCTTGGACACCCGGACCGAACGTCTCGAATGTCTGGCAGACCGGAGGTGCTCCTCCAGCGGCAGCAGCGTCGATGAGCGGTGCGGGCCAGTTCCAAAAAAACGACGGCGGCCACTAGCGGAGGGCTCGGCAAGTTTCTGCAAGCGCGCTTCTTATAATTCTGGGCTGGGGATGTTTTGGCAATGGGGAAAATGGGTTTCATTGGCTTGGGCAATGTAGGTCAGCCCATGGCAGCCAACTTGTTGGCCGCAGGCTATGAGATAATCGGTTTCGACATCAAGCAGAACGAGGACTTCATTGCGGCTGGCGGGAAATTTACTGATAGCCTCTCTGCCCTGATTGAAATGCTTCCCGAAAAAGCGGTCATCTTTCAGAGTTTGCCGAACGAAACTGCACTGCGAGCAACGGTGGATGTCTTGCTGACCTTTCCTCGTGAGCAGTGCCTTGTGGACGTAAGTAGCTATGCGCTGGAGGTTAAAAAGGCGTCCGCCGTCCGGCTGGCTTCGGCAGGAATTTCCATGCTCGATTGCGAAGTGAGCGGCCTTCCACCCCATGTGGCGAGCCGCGAGGCAACGCTCTTTAAGTCGGGCGAGCATGCGGTGATCGAGCGTATGGCTCCTTACTTCGATGCTGTGGCGAAGCGCCATATCTATCTCGGCGATTTCGGCATGGCGACACGGATGAAACTGATTGCCAATGTCATGGTGTGCGCTCACAATTTAATCGCGGCAGAGGCGCTATCGTTGGGCCGCTCGCTTGGCCTTGATCCCCTATTGATCGTTGATGCTCTGTCCGGCAGCGCAGCAAGCAGCGCCACCTTCGTAAACAAAGCCCCGTTAATGCTCTCTCGCGATTTCGCACAGGGTCGCGGACCATTTCGTCATATGTTTGGGTACCTTTCGCGGGCGCGCGCCATGGCTGACGACACGCTCACAGCCACGCCAGTGCTCAATACGACAAGCGCGATCTATGCGGTCGCAGAATCGGAGGGGCGACACGATCAGGACATCGCCGCCATAATCGAAATTATCGAAAATATGCGTGTGGAAGGCAATGCTCATGCATGATCAGTCGACCAATCAAAGAGCGGACCCAGCAGACATGGCCGAGGTCGAACGGCTCAAGGCCCTAATGCTCAAAAAGCCATATTTCATGATGACGCGAACGATGCTCGATCCGGCCCGCATGCCCGAGGTCATGCTCCAGCATTATCGGTGGGTAATAGGACTGGAAAAGGCCAACAAGATTTTACTTTCCGGTCCTGTCTCCGACAAGGCGGGCAAGCCCGGAGCGGGTGTAACCATATTTCGTGCAGAAAGCTTCGAGGAAGCGGAAGCGATGGCAGACGCCGACCCGTTCGTGTCTTTCGGCGCCGTCACTTATACTATGCAACGCTGGCAGCTCAATGAAGGCCGCATCACGTTGCAGTTCGATCTGTCCGATCAAAGCTGTGTGATAAGCTGATGAAACTGGTCACCATAGCCGGTCCGGCAGGCGGAAGTCCGGGCGCAGTGCTGCAAAGCGGAGAGATTATCGATCTGCGCTTGGCCGCACGATTGGGAAGCCTTGATCAGTGGATTCCCTCTTCGGTGATTGGCATTCTTGCTGGCGGGGACGCGGGCCTTGCGTTGGTAGGCGACCTTGTGGAACATACGGAAGCAAGTGACCTGCGGCAGCGATCGATGCTCGCCGAAAAGGGCGCGATCTTGCCAGAATCGACGCGCCTGCTATCGCCTGTCCCGGCCCCCACCATGGTCGTTGCCGCAGGGCTGGCATATAACTCGCATCTTAAGGAGATGTCAGGAACGCCTCCGCCAAGGCATCCAACCGGCTTTCTCAAAATTCCGGCATCGATCACAGGCAGTGGCGCTAACGTACGTTTGCCACCACATGCCGCCGAACACATGGATTACGAAGGTGAACTAGCCGTCATATTCGGCAAGCATTGCCATTGCGTGGAAGCCGAAAACTCCCTCGATCATGTCGCCGGCTACAGCGTCGCGAATGATTTCTCTGCGCGGGATTGGGTTTACGACGCCTGGCGCGCCGAAGGAGCTTGGGAGGCCCGGTTGACGTGGGAGGTCAACATCATGGGCAAGCAGTTCCCTGGCTTTACCGCAGTGGGCCCCTGGCTGGTTACGCGAGACGAATTGAGCGACATTGGCAATCAGAAATTGACGACGCACATCAATGGCCAGATGGTTCAGGAATCGCCGATTTCGGATACTATCTTCTCGCTGGCAGACACCATCGCACATTTCTCGCGCTGGTATAGTTTTTGCCCCGGAGATATTTTGCTCACGGGCACCCCGGCGGGCGTCGGTGTAGGCCGAAAACCACCTTTATTCCTGAAGCCTGGTGATCGGGTGGAAGTCGGGATCACCTCGGTGGGCAGGCTAGTCAATCACATCGAAAGCTAGCCAAAGCCCAAATTACACCTTGCACAACATACACTGCTCGGTGTAGTACAACTACGGTACTGCGAGAGCGTCAGAGGAGAGGCGTGGTGTCTTCAGTTGACCATGAGCGTAGTGATGAGGCGCTTTATACCCATTGTGGAAAACTCGACAGAGGGTGGGCCTGTGCGCTAGGTTCCATGCTCGCGCTGGCCGCGGGCCCGAGCACCGTCGCCATGATGACATTCGGCGTGTTCGTGCCCCATTTGAACAACAGTTTTAACTGGGGAATCACCGCCACGGCCTTTGGCGCTACGATCATGTCGCTAATGATCGTTGTTGCCGCACCCATCCAAGGCTGGCTTGTCGACAGGCTGGGCACCCGCAAGGTGATATTGGCGAGCATTCCGCTATTCGGACTGAGTTTTGCAAGCCTTTCCCTACTCACCGGTGCAATCTGGCAATTCTATCTCGCCTGGGTGGCGATCCCGCTATTTGCTGTCGGCCTGTGGCCAGGGAGCTACGCGAAGGCAACATCGACCTGGTTTGATCGACGGCTTGGATTGGCGGTTGCCGTTGCAACCTTGGGGATTGGATTGGGCGGCGCTGCCTTGCCGCTCCTGATCGGCGCAATTCTGGATGCTGCAAACTGGCGCACGGCTTATGCTGCCCTTGGTTTCGTTGCAATTCTGATCTCGATGCCCGCTGTCTATTTTTGGGTACACGAAAACCCCGCGGTTGCTGCTGCCGCAAAGCCGCCAAAAACTGCGCTGTGGAATTGGAATGAGTTTCGCCAGCCGGATTTATATAAGCTGTTGCTGGGCTTCGTTTTTCTCGGCTTTGTTAGCACCTCCATGCTCGTCCACCAGGTGACCGTGCTGACTGAAAATGGTGTGTCACCCGCAAACACGCTGCGACTTCAGGCATTGCTGGGCTTCTCGACGATTGCCGGCCGGTTGTTGAGTGGCTGGATGCTGGACAGGTTCCACGTCCGCTTCATGATGCCAGTTTACGCATTGTTGTCGGCTGTTGCGCTGATCTGTCTCGCGCAAGGTGCAGGAGGCGTGATCGCCGGGCTTGCCGCTGTGTGCGTAGGTCTTCTGCTCGGTGCTGAAATAGATGTGCTCGGGTTTGTCGTTAAGCGCTACTTTGGCCTGAGCCGCTATGGATCGCTCTATGGGCTGATTTTTGCGGCGTTCCAGATGGGAGGCGCTTCAGGGGCGGCAGCTCTCGGTGTCATGCGGACATCTGCGGGAAATTATCATGCTGCCCTCATGTTACTGGCCGCCCTCAGTGTCGCCGCAGCTCTGATATTTTTTACTTTGGCGCCCTATCATTCTTCGGGCTCCGCGCCGCCAAAGAGGATCAAGGCACCGATTTTGGCGAGGTAATTATTACATCTAAGCAAGATTTGATCTTCGAGGGGAGGAGCGATAATGAAAATGAAATCGATCACAATTATTGCAGCATTACTGTGCTCTACGGCCATTACGCGCGCTCAGGAGGCGCCGCCCACCGCAAATTCTGAAAACCATCCCATTGCCGAGGAAATCGTCGTTACCGCGCTTTTGCGCGCGAACTCGGTTCAGGATGTGGCCGCATCTATCGATGTTATCGGTGGAGAGGCGCTGACCAACTCAGGCATCGCATCGGTCGAGGATCTGAAGACCGTTGTTCCCAGCCTGATCATCCAGCGCCCGCCCAATAACACGGTAAGCGTCAGTGTGCGGGGACTTGGCTCTGCTGCCGGTCCAGTGTCCTTCGATCAGTCGATCAGCCTGTTCGTTGATGGCGTATATGCGCCGCGCGGGGCGGAATTTCTTGCAGCGATGTTCGACATCGAGAAGGTCGAAGTGGTAAAGGGCACACAGGCGGCCGTCCTCGGCAAAAACACTAGCCTTGGCGGCGTTTTGCTGACGACCCGCAAGCCGGGCTTCGAGTTCGCGGTGAATGCGCTGGCGCAATATGAGTTCGAGAATAAGTCAACCATAGTATCTGGGGGTGCGGACATCCCTTTAAGCGATAGTTTTGCTATTCGCGCAGCGGCGCAGATCCAAGATGTGGGTGGCTATATGCCCAATCGGTTTGACGGTCGACAGTCACGGGCCAATCAGGCGTTTTCCGGGCGCCTTACTGCGCGTTGGGAACCTACCCCTGATGTCGAAGCGACGTTGAGCTATCAATATGAAGACATGAAGTCGGTGGGCGTGAATGCCGAACCCGTAGCAGAAGTCGGGAATTTCTTTCGCAACCTTTTCACACTGGCGGGCCGCACGGACTTGTATGACGTGACACCAAACCGCTCCTTTGCGTCGAGCAAGCTTAGCGGACCCTCCACAACGACGCAGCCCAGCCATCGCGTCAACGGCACGTTGAACTGGCAGCTGGGTGACTATGCGTTTACCGCTGTTACCGGCTGGTCGAAGTTCAGCCAATCCCGTAATATCGACCGGGATTACGTTGTCGGAGATTATTTTTCCGAGCAAGTGGAAGTCAAAGGGCGGCAGTTCAGCCAAGAGCTTCGGTTGACCTCTCCGGCTAAAAAGCGGCTTAACTTCATTGTCGGCGCGCTTTTTGTGGATAATGCGCTTGATCAGGCGCTGGTGAACAGCGCTGCTTATCCTGTAGGAGCGAGCAACCTTCCGTTCCCGCTTTTCGGCTCGTACCGCCAGAATTTTTCGCAGGATACAACGACCTATTCAGGGTTCGGACAAGTGAATCTGAGAGTTGTCGAAAATCTGCTGTTGTCCGGCGGGCTTCGTTACACCAGTGAAAAAAAGAAGGGGTCAAGCGTTCGCACACAGATAACCCCCGGCGCTTATGGTCGCCCGCTCTCGGAGTCAGGTCCTCGCGTCGATCCGGCCTTTCCGCTGACGCCGCTAAGCCGCAGGGAGAATGTGTTCGACGGTTCGGTGGGCATGGAGTTCCGTCCGATCGATCGCGTCCTGCTCTATGCATCTTGGGGTCAGGGCACAAAAGGTGGCGGCTTTTCCGACACGACCCTGGCTTCTGAAGCTGAGTACAGGAAGGAAGTCGCGAGAACCTATGAAGCCGGGGTAAAGATGGAAGGCCCAGACCGCTCCTGGCACCTCAATATTGCAGGTTTCAGTACCAAGGTTAAGGATTTTCAGAACAACCAATTCAACGGCCAGCGCTTCGTGATTCAGAATCTGGATCTCAAGTCGCAGGGAGTGGAGGTTCAAGCATATGCTGCCCCGCTCAATCGATTCTCGCTGTCGGCAAATGGCACATACGCCAAGGCCCGGAACCTAAGCCAATTGCCCGGTATTGGTGACGAAGTACCGCGCGCACCGCGTTTTTCCGGCCAAGTCGCAGCAACATATGAGATGCCGTTGGACGATACCACCAGTCTTACGTTTGCCGGCGATATTACCCATCGTTCAAGCATCACGCACCAGACCAATCCCAATGCCGTTCCACGCGGCGACGCATTCACCACTGTCAATGGTCGCATCTCGCTGGCAAATGACCAATCGGGACTTCAGCTTTCGGTGATAGGCCGCAATCTGACAAATGCTTATTCGCTGGCATTCGCCTTTCCGGCCACGTTCGCTCCTCCGGGCAACGCCATAGGCATTCCCGAGGAGTCACGAACCATAGCTCTACAGCTGACGTTCAAGCACTGATCGTATTATTGGCGGTTACGTTCGGGGGCATTGCGACATACTTGCCGTTTCCAGCAAGCCGGTGCATTCGGGGACGAATGCACCGGCGCAGCACAGGAAGCCCCGTTCAGATGACCAGTCAGACGTTGAAAAGAGACTCTCCTGCTCGCAAACGTAAGCGGGTATATACCACCAAAGCAGACATCGTCCTTGACGCAGCAGAGCGTGTCTTTCTCCAATATGGTTTCGCCGGAACCAGCATGGATATTGTCGCTGCGGAAGCCAATGTATCCAAACGCACAGTCTATAATAATTATGATAGCAAGCAGGTCTTGTTTGGCGAAGTCATCAAGCGCCGATGTGCCAATGTTGCCCCCGACATGCCGGAACTGGCTTCACTCGCCGATCATGATCCAGAAGATGTGCTCACCGACATGGCTGTCCGGTTTCTGTCGGCTATCTACTCGCCCGATCAGATTGCGCTCTATCGTATCGTGGTTACCGAATCGCTCAACTGGCCCGAAATTGGCAGCATCATGTTCAACGGGCCGATCATGTCTTCGCAAAAGAGCTTTGATCATTACATTCGGCAGCAGGTTGATTTGGGCCGGTTCGAGGTACCTGACATCGAATGGGCGGCTGCGGAATTCGTTGGCCTGATCAAAACCAACGTGCACATGAAGTTATTGATGAACCAACCGGTGCAGTTGGATGCAAAGCAGATTGCACAGATGGCGAGAGCATCAAGCCAGCTTTTTCTGCGTGGAGCGCTCCCTCGCGTTCGGGCTGACGCATTGCCTGCCGGAAAGTAGCCACCCCCAAAAAAAACGGAAATCTCCGTAGAAAGCACGCCTCCCTCTCCAAAGGCATTGACTTATTCTGCTTATACACTACACCGAATAGTATTGTATAAAGCGGTATGCCGCCCTTAGGAGCGGGGTTCGAGCACGATCATGGGAGCCAATTATGGCGGTATTCTGGAAGATGCCTCTTGTTACAGGCTGTCTGTTGTTGCTGGCCTATCTGCTGAGTAGGCTAATCGTGACATATGAAATCCTCAAATTTCTCCATGTGTTGGCATTCATTGGTCTTGGTTCGGGCCTGATCGGCATTTTCCTGATGGAATTGCAAGCGCGCAAGGCGACAAGCTTTCAGGCTATGGCCGACACTATAGCCGGTCTGCTTGCGTTTTATTATCGACTGACGGTACCCAGCTCGATGCTTACACTCGTCAGCGGATTTTCGCTGATCTTCGGTTTTTACGGGTGGGGATTTCTGGAAATGCCCTGGCTGGCGGGCATGATGGTCCTGTTTCTCTTCGAATTTCTTGAAGGTCATATCATCATGAAACTCCATTATGTCCGCATCCGCGACGCCGTTGCCGAAGCGCGTAAGACGAATGAGGCCACCAAAGCGCTGGATGATGAACTGGCTGCCGGTGTTACGAATGTAACGCACTTTCTCGATGTCCCAAATTTTATGCTGATCGTCGCGCTGGGCGTGTTGAGACCGGCCAGTTGGACCTTCTTCTACGCGGGCATAGCGGTCGTTATTGCGGTCACTGCCTTTGCAACCTATTACATACCGTCGCGTTTTCCTTGGAAAGGGCGCTACGCGAATGATCTGCCCGGCGACACGGCCATTCTCAAACCGGTTTGAGCAGGCATGGTCAGGTTCACAGAAACGTCCGCCCGCTGGCTGTGCTTCGGCGTTTGTGTCCTTCTGATAGCGCTGACATTTTTGATGCATAACACGCTTGGACCTTGGGTCAATCTCGCCATTCCTGCGGCCGGCTGGCTATTTCTTCGCGCTGTCATTTGAACGGGATATATTACAATGGATCGTGCCATAGCCTTTACCAAAGCGTGCAAAGGGCGGAAAAATAGCCGGTGAGAAGCGGTGAACATGAGTGAGGCGCAAGCGATCAACGACGTGTCCAAGCCTTTGGGCAAGCGCGATTCCAACAAGCTTGCCAAAGAAAAAGCAATACATGCCGCTGCCGAACGACTTTTCCTCGAAAAGGGTTATGACGCAACGACCTTGCGTGAAATCGCCAAGACCGCTGGCGTAGGATTTGGAACACTTTTCGCCTATTCTCAGGATAAAGCGGGATTGCTGGCGATGATCTTCGTCGACCGGCTGGAAACGTTGCCCCCGCTGTTTCATGACATGAGAAGCGAAGAGACGCTGGAAGAAATGCTTATCAGAGCGTTCGGTCATCTTTACTCCTTCTGGGCGTCAGTCCCAAGCTTGAGTTACCACGTCTTGGAGCAGATGGAGTTTTTCCAGGCCAATCCCTATGTCGACAGGATCGTGGAACGACGCGCGAGCGCTCAAGCAGAATTGCGCGATTGGGTGATCGCGATGCAAGGCAGAGGGTCGATTTCCAACAAACTGGATGCGGCTGACGTTTCCGCCACCCTTTTTGCGATTTATACTTCTGCAGTCAGAAAATGGTCAGCAACCACCCCGGAAGATGTCGTCGGCGGATTATCCAGCCTTCATCGGCTTCTCAAGATCGCCGTGCGAGGCCTGCGGTGCTGATGAGCCCTGACCTTGGGGGGACGAATTCACACCCATTAGAAACAGGCGTACGCTTGATGTGGCGCTGGCCTCGATCATTTGCGGGGTCACTTCAACCGGTCGCCCCAAAAGAAGCTCCTGATGCACACCTGTTTTGAGTAACGCGGTTAGCTGATGTGCCGCAAGGTCGACATCGGCTATGGCCAAGTTACCCAGTTGCACATGATGATCGAGAAAATCTCGGAAAAGCGTGTGGGTTCGTGCGATGGAGCTATCATACATGAGCTGCCCAACTTGCGGATGCCGCCGCACGGCAGCTACCACTGTCTGGTAAAGTTCGATTTGCCGCGGATCCATTATTCCGTTCAGGAAAGCCTTGGCCAGTAAAATCAGGCCCACTTCGAGCGGGCTTTCCGTAGCAGTTTTTACGATATGTGCATCCGTCAGGATGTCGGAACAGCGCTTGGTAATGACCTCGGCGAACAGGCGATCCTTACTTCCGAAATTGCTATAGATCGTCCGTTTGGAAACGCCTGCTTTATCAGCCACTTCATCCATGCTTGTGGCCGCATAGCCGGAACTGAGAAAAATTTCCTCGGCCGCTGCGAGTACAATGGCTGATTTGCGTGGGTAGACCCTCTTGGAGGTCCGTTTTCCGCTTCGCGTTTCAACCGATTTTTCCGCGATCTTGCGAATGGTGCCGTGTCCTCTGGTCATAACGCGCTCAAACTTTTTCTCGCTCACCATCTTGCATCTATCCAGGTCGAGGGCAATCCATAGACAATAGTATACTGATCGGTGTATTATGGACTTGACAAGCCTCGCCTCTCATGTTTTTTCGATCATGATCGGTTTTGTAAAAATGGGAGTAGAGGATGACTGCAGGATTGAGGCCGGCGGCTCTTGTCACGGGCGCGGCTACGGGCATTGGCCGCGCGATCGCGGTGGCGCTGGCACAGGGCGGTTTCGATGTTGCCATCAATTACAGCCGCAGCGAGGGACCAGCACGCGAAACAGAGGCACTTGTGCGAAAGGCAGGCGCGCAACGCAGCGCTGTCATCGAAGCCGACGTCAGCAACGAAGCCGATGTCATTGCCATGATGAAGGACGTCGAGGCATTATTTGGTCCGGGCCTCGACCTGCTGGTCAATAACGCAGGCACCACGAGCGAAGTGCCGCCCCACAAGTTTGACACGATGACGGTTGAGGACTTCGACCGGGTGTTTGCCGTCAATGTTCGGGGCACCTTCCTGGTCACCAAGCACGCGACGCCGCTTTTGCGGGCATTGTGCAAAGCCAATATCGTGAACACAGCGAGCATTGTCGGCCTGCGCCCCGGGCCTCAACCCCTTCCCTATTCGTCGAGCAAGGCGGCCATCATTTCGATGACGCGCACGTTCGCCGGGGCGCTTGGTCCCGCCATCCGCGTCAATGCGGTTGCCCCTGGCTGGCTCGAAGGTGAATGGATGGAACGCACGCTGGGTGACAATTACCACCGCCTGATGGAACGTCGGGCAAAGCAGACTCCCCTCAAGCGCTGCGCGACGCCTGAAGATGTGGGTGAGGCAGTGTTGACGCTCGCCACCTGCCTGCCGTTCACTACCGGCCAGACGGTGGTGGTGGATGGCGGCTACAGCTTCGTCAGCTAACGAGGAAGAATGATATGGACGGTGTTGTTCCTTTTCCACCTGAGTTCGCCGCGCGCTATCGCACGCTAGGATATTGGCGTGACGAACCGCTGCGGGATGTTTTCGCTGCATGGTGCGCCGAATTCGCCGATCGGGTCGCGCTACGTGATGCCGATCGGGCCATGACCTTTGCACAACTTGATAGCGTGTCCACCAACCTCGCCCTGAACCTGCTCGATCTGGGGATCGGCAAGGGAGATCGGCTGGTGGTGCAGCTGCCCAATGTGATCGAGTTCGCTATCCTTCACTTCGCCCTGCAGAAGGTGGGCGCCATTCCTGTTCTCGCACTGCCGCCGCATCGCTTCCGGGAAATCAGCTTCTTCGCCGAAATTTCTGAAGCAGTCGCTACGGTGACGCCGGATCGCCACCGCCATTTCAGCTTTACCGATATGGTCGAGCGCATAAAAGCGCAGTTACCCTCGCTCAAGCTGGGGATCGTGCTGGGCCATGCGCCCGAAGGCTATGTATCGCTTGAGACGTTGATCGAAACGCCCGCGCGCCGGGACGCGGCGGAGCTGGATCGTATTGTGATCGACCCAACCGACCCGGCGCTCTTCCTGCTGTCAGGTGGCACCACCGGGATACCCAAACTCATTCCGCGCACGCACAACGATTATGCCTATAACAGCCGCATGGCCGCATCCGTCTGTATGATCGACCAGGGCAGCGTGCTGCTTGACGTCCTGCCCATCGGCCACAATCTGCCGCTCGCCTGTCCGGGTTTGCAGGGGTTCCTCCTCAATGGGGCGACGACGGTTCTGCACACCGCCGCTTCCCCCGAGGAGGTATTCCCGCTGATCGAGAAGTATCGCGTGACGCATATTCATGCAGTGCCCGCCCTGCTGATCCGCTGGACGGAAAGTCCGCTCGCTGCGGAATACGACCTGAGTTCGGTGAAAGTGATCCAGAGCGGCGGGCAACGCCTTCAGCCCGAGGTACGTCGCCGCACCGCGAAGGTCTTTTCCAACGTCACTGTGCAGGAAAATTTCGGTATGGCCGAGGGGCTGCTGATGTTCGTGCGTCTCGACGATCCGGAAGATGTCCGCATGGAAACCGTGGGACGCAAGATATGCGAGGATGACGAAATCCAGTTGCTGGGTGAGGATGATCAGCCAGTCGCGATGGGCGAAGTGGGAGAGCTATGTTGCCGCGGTCCCTATACGCTGCGCGGCTATTACAAGGCGCAGGAACATAATGCCCGCGCCTTCACGCCGGACGGTTTCTATCGTTCGGGCGATCTGATGCGGCAGCATCCTTCAGGCAACTATATGGTGGAAGGGCGGAAAAAGGACCTCATCAACCGCGGGGCGGAAAAAATCAGCGCAGAGGAGATCGAAGAGCTGATCCTGCGCCACCCGGCGGTTGAAAATGTCGCCTGCGTTCCGATGCCGGACCCTGTTCTTGGCGAGAAGAACTGCGCTTGTGTGGTGCTAAGGAAGAACGCAAGCCTCACGCTGCCCGAACTGGTCGAGTTTCTCGCGCCCTTCGAACTGGCCAAATTCAAATATCCCGAACGGGTCGAGATATTCGAACGTTTCCCGCTCAGTAATTTCGGCAAGGTTTCCAAGAAGGATCTGGTGTCCATCGTTTCAGAGAAAATAAGCGGGAATACCCATGCTGCGCGTTGATAAACACGGAGCCGCGCGCCTGCTGACACTGAACGATCCCAAGCGTCGAAACCTGCTCTCCGGCGATTTGTGCCGGGCAATCAGTGCGGCGGTGGCCGAAGCCAATGCCGACCCGGACGCCAAGGTCATCGTCATCACAGGCGCACCTCCCGCCTTTTGCGCGGGCGCGAACCTGGACGATCTGGAACAGGCGGCAGGGGGTGAAACGGACACGCTTCACGCGGTCTACAACTCGTTCATGGACGTGGCGCAAAGCGCGCTTCCTACCATCGCTGCGGTAAACGGGCCGGCGGTCGGTGCGGGCCTCAATCTCGCGCTGGCGTGCGATATGCGACTTGCGTCTGCGGATGCACTCTTCGATTGCCGCTTCCTAAAGATCGGCCTGCACCCCGGCGGCGGGCATAGCTGGATGCTGCAACGCGCGGTCGGGTGGGCGCACGCGGCGCGTATGCTCCTCTTCAATCGATGGGGGCAGAAGAAGCCAAATCCGTCGGCCTGGTCCAGGATGTGTTTGATGCAGATGCGCTGGTTGCCGAGGCGCTGACGCTCGCACGTCGCACCGAAGGCTTGCCGCGCGACCTTATCGAGCGCGCCAAACGGACTATGACCCTTGCGTCGGCTTCCAGTCATCGAGCGGCATTCGAGCATGAGTCTGAAGAGCAGATGCACTCGCTCCAACAGCCCCCCTTTCAGGAACTTGTTGCGAGACTGAAGGGCGAACTGGCGGCCAAGCCGTGACGGAACCTGTCCTCGTCGACATATCGGGCGCGGTAGCCACGCTTACCATCAATCGTCCCGAGCGGATGAACGCGATGGACTCGGCTGCCCATTTGGCTCTTAGTCAGGCGCTCGATGCGCTGGCCGATGATGACTCCGTGCGCGTCATCGTGCTGACCGGGGCAGGCGGTAGGGCATTTTCCGCAGGGCGCGATCTCAAGGAATTGTCGGCCGATCTGAGCGACGATCAGCGGCGGGAAATAGATGCGCGCTGGGCGCGTGTGGAGCGGCTTACGGACCGCTTCGACTATCCCAAACCCATCATCGCCAAAGTGCAGGGCACGGCCTTGGGTGGCGGGTTCGAACTGGCGCTGGCCTGCGACATCATCATAGCAAGCGACGATGCGAGCTTTGCTCTACCAGAACCGAAGCGGGGTCTCATCCCGTTTGCCGGAGGCGTGCACCGACTGCCGCGTCAGATACCGCTCAAGGCTGCCATGGGATATCTGCTGACCGGCCGCAGCATGAGCGCCCAGCGTGCCTTCGCGCTAGGTCTAGTGAGCGAGGTCGTGCCAGCAACGGAACTCGATAGCGTGGTCGCAGGCTGGGCAGCAGACATCATCGCCTGCGCGCCGCTTGCGATCCGCGCGATCAGACAATGCGTCGCGACCGGCATTGGACGACCGCTCGGTGAGGCAATGGCGGCAACCTACCCGGCCGAAGAAATCCGCAAGACCAGTCAGGACAGCATCGAAGGCCCGCGTGCCTTCGCCGAAAAACGCGCGCCCCAATGGACCGGGCGATAGGAGACCAAGAATGCGCATTATCGATTTGCACTGTTATCCCAACACCAGGACTTGGATCGATTGCCAGGGTCCTTATGTCGACGCGCTTGCCAAATATTGGAAGCGCGACTGGACATGGAAGGAAGAGGACGAGGTCGCGCAGGAATTTCGCGAGAATGGCATCGAAGCCTGCCTCGTCGCGCTTGATCTTTCAACCACGATCAACACCCCGCCCTGCTCGAATGATTATGTTGCTGGCATGCGGGACCGCCACAAGGATTGCATGATCGGCGCCTGGGGCGCGGTTGAACCGGCGATGGGACAAGTCGCGATCGACGAAGCCAAACATGCGGTCAATGACCTCGGCATGATCGGCTTCCACTTCCATCCCATCATGCAGCACTTTAGCGTCGACGATATGCGCTACTACCCGTTGTTCGAGGAACTGAGCGCGCTCAAGGCTCCGGTGATGATCGATGTCGGCATGACCGGTATGGGCGCGGGGATGCCCGGCGGCATGGGTGCCAAGACACGCCACGCGCATCCCAGTGCCATCGACACCCTGGCGGCTGATTTCCCGGACCTCACGATCATCATGGCGCATCCCGGCTATCCTTGGATTGACGAAACGACGGTCGTGGCGCTGCACAAAGCGAACGTGTTTTGGGAAATGTCGGGCTGGGGGCCCAAATATCTGCCCGAACAGATCATCCGCGACATGCGTGGGCGGTTGCGCGACAAGATGATGTTCGGCAGCGATTATCCGAGCATCACCTATCAGCGCCTGATCAGGGAATGGAACGAGCTGGGCTTCAAGGACGAGTTTCTGGAGAGTTTCTTCCATGGCACCGCCGAACGGGTTCTGGGACTATAACTATGCGTGAGGTAGCCATCGTCTCAACGGCACGAACGCCCATCGGCCGGGCCTATAAGGGCGCTTTCAACGATACCCACGGTGCAGTCCTTGGCGGCCACGTGGTGCGGCATGCTTTGATGCGCGCGGGGCTAGATGGCCCGGAAGTTGAGGATGTGATCCTTGGCTGCGGCAGGCCCGAAGGTGCCACGGGCGCTAATATCGCGCGTCAGGCCGCATTGATGGCCGGGCTCCCCCCGTCGGTTTCAGGCCTGACGGTCAGCCGAATGTGCTCGTCGGGCCTGCAAGCAATCGCGATTGCTGCGCAGCGCGTTCAAAGCGGCGAAGCAGATATTTTCATTGCAGGGGGACTGGAATCGATCTCGCTTGCGCAGAACGTTCATACCAATGAATGGCGCAAGCAATCACATGATCTGACCGCCATGGTTCCGACAATCTATATGCCCATGCTAGAAACGGCGCAGATCGTTGCCAATCGCTATGGCATTTCGCGCGAAGCACAGGACCAATATGCCTTCTCCAGCCAGCAGCGCACGGCTGCAGCGCAAGCGGCGGGCCGTTTCGACGAAGAAATAGTGCCACTGCAAAGTGCCAGAGAAATTCCGGCGACAGGTGCACCCGAAAGCACACATGAAGCCGTGACCCTCTTGAAGGACGAAGGCAACCGACCGGATACCAAACTGGAAACGCTTATGTCGCTTAAGCCGGTGAGCGGCCCCGCAGGATCGATCACCGCTGGCAATGCTAGCCAGCTTTCGGACGGGGCCAGCGCCTGCGTGTTGATGGAGGTGCGAGAGGCGGAACGGCGCGGCCTCAAGCCGCTTGGACTCTTTCGCGGTTTCGCTGTCGCCGGTTGCGAACCCGACGAGATGGGCATCGGTCCGGTGCTCGCTGTTCCCAAGCTGTTGGCGCGGCATGGCCTTACGGTGAAAGACATTGACCTGTGGGAACTCAACGAGGCCTTCGCGGTACAGACGCTCTATTGCCGCGACACACTGGGCATCGATCCGGCACTCTTGAACGTCAACGGCGGAGCAATATCGATCGGGCACCCCTATGGCATGTCTGGCGCTCGAATGGCCGGCCATTTGATGATTGAGGGACGACGACGCAAAGCGCGCTATGGTGTCGTCTCCATGTGCGTAGGTGGTGGCATGGGGGCATCAGGCCTTTTTGAACTAACCTGACAAGCAATCAAATTACATTAGGGCGGATCGACATACAGCGTAGCCAGAGCATGGTGGCGGCGAGGAATGCAAAGCCGGCGAAGTGGATGGTGCGGCGTTCGTAGCAAGTGGCGAAGCGCCGGAAGTGCTTGATCCCATCCTACCGGCACACATCGACAATCAGGTCATCGTGCGCTTTCGGGCGTGGGGGGTGGCCGATCCAATTCGGACGAAGAAGGGTAGTGCAAACGGCGAGGTCACCTACTCAGAGCGCCCGAGGATGGCTTCTACTGTCGAAGAGAGTGTCATCGCGCTCAAGGCAGCGTTCAATCGCGCGTCTTCCAAACGACTTGCTTCTGTCCCGGCCCTTAAGCACCTTACGCGTGACGCGGTCACCGTCGAACGTTCGGATCGGCTCAGCCCTCTTCGTCGTTATCTCATCGCTGCCATCTCGACGATGGCGCGACCGGATGCGATCCTTGACATGTCGGTCGCTACTGCTCGCGCGCAGTGGTGCCCGGAAGAGGGTGTTTTCAACCTCAACCCCGCCGGTCGACTCCAAACCCGCAAGCGGCGTCCCTTCCTACCGGTCCCCCCGATGCTGACAAACTGGCTCGAGGCAACGGATGGCAAGTTCGTATGCCGCGAGTTGATGCGGTTTGAGCCAGATGGTTCGCACTGGATCGAGCAACTGCCAGTGGCATCCGTTAAAAGTGGTTGGGAGACGATGGCTAAAGAATTGGGCATTCCATCAGGATGGGGGCCAAAGCTCATTCGCCACTCGGTCGCCACTATTTTGACCGCCAGGCGTATCGACCTGATTAAGCTCGAAATCGCCCTGGGGCACCGCGTGCTTAAGAAGACTACATGCAAGTACGCGGTTTTTGATCGCGGGTATCTCGTCACCATCGGACAGGGTGTTGCTGAGCTGTGGCTGGACCTTGAGCAGCTGTGCAAATATCCTCTACACGCAAATCTCACGCAAGTTGATACAGTCGGCAAACGGTGCAGGTCATCGTCAACCGCGCCTTCCACGCAACAAAAACCCCGCAAACTCAACGAGTTGGCGGGGTTTTCGATGGTGGGCGTGGCAAGGATTGAACTTGCGACCCCTGCGATGTCAACACAGTGCTCTACCACTGAGCTACACGCCCACGAAGGAAGGCTGCCATTAGCGAGGGTTGGATGGCCGTGCAAGCGGGAATCGCGCTTTCTTTGCGGTGTTCCTGTTGCGCTCCGGTTCGGCCTCAGCTTAACCCGGTTGCACTTTGCGGCCCGAACATCCGTTCGACCTCCAGCACAAGGTCGCGCAAGTGGAACGGCTTGGACAATACCTTGGCCTGCGGCATCGTTTTTCCCGCTTTCAGCGTCACGGCCGCAAAGCCTGTAATGAACATGACGCGCATGTCCGGCGCGATCGTCGCCGCTTGCTGCGCCAGTTCGATGCCGTCCATTTCCGGCATGACGATGTCGGTCAGCAGCAGGTCGAATCGTTCGGTCTGGATCAGCGGCAACGCCGCCGTACCCCTGTCGACTGCCACGACTTCATAGCCCGATTTCTCCAGCGCCCGCGCCAGATACTGCCGCATTGCATCGTCATCTTCCGCCAGCAATATCCGCACCATGGTCGTCATCAGTCTTTCGGTTCCGGTCCGGCACGGACATGCCCGGACACAGTGCTGCACCCGCAGGCGCGCGGGGCTTGGCATGAAGCGTCACCTTATGCGACAAGGGCTTAATATTTTCCAGCCGCGCGATCTGTTTCGCGCTCTATGAAAGGAAATTCATGGTCGGCGCGTCGCACCCCGATATCGACTCGCCATCCTTTCCTTCCTCCTGCGCGCCTGTCGAGCGCCATGCCGCTTTCGACCGCTTCGGTGGGCGCAGTGGATCGGTATCCAGTCCCATCGTCATATCGGTGCCGCACGCCGGGCGGGAATACCCCGCACCGCTTCTGGCACAGGCGCGTGTCCCCGCAATAACGCTGCGGCGGCTGGAGGATCGCTATTCCGATCTGCTTGCGCATGGGCTGATCGACCTGGGACATGAAGTGCTGATTGCGCGCACCGCCCGCGCAGTGATCGACCTCAATCGCGATGAACGCGAAATCGACCCCGTGATGCTGCGTGATGCGCCGCACGGAACAGCGCTGCTCTCCACGGCCAAGCTGCGCGGTGGGCTGGGGCTGTTCCCGCGCCGCCTGCAGGGCGCGAATGAACTGTGGCGCGGCCCGATGGACTGGTCGGAGGCGCAATGCCGCATCGCGCAGGTGCATCGCCCCTATCACGATGCGTTGGCCGCCATGATGGCGCGGGCGCGCGACGTGCATGGTTATGCGATTCTCATCGACTTGCATTCGATGCCACCGCTGCATGCTACGCCGGGGCAGGATACGCCGCATATCGTGCTGGGCGATCGCTTCGGGCGCAGCGCGTCGAGTCGCCTGACCGCGCGCGCCGCCGATGTCATGCAGGCGCGCGGCATCCGCGTGGCGCAGAACCACCCCTATCCCGGCAATTACCTGATCGATCGGCACGGCAGGCCGGATCGGGGGCTACACGCCGTTCAGATAGAGATCGACCGCAGCCTGTATCTCGATTCGGCTCTGGACCGCCCGACGGCGGGCGTAGCAGCCATGCAGGCGTTGCTGATCTACCTCGCGCAAGCGCTGGCCGATGAATGGCCCGCAACCGACTTTGCCCAGGCAGCGGAGTAGCGTTCACCGCCCCATTTCGTGCGGCCCACAAAAAAACCACCCCGTGTTTCCACGGGGTGGCCTAGGTTCAGGGAGGAGACGTCTCCGAAGAGACATCCATACAGCACACCCGAAAGGGGGACAGGTGCGCCGTATCTCAGTGAATTAAGATCAAGTGCCGGAAGTTTCAAGCGGGGAAGCGAAAAATCGGTGCGGTTTGGCAACCTTTTTTCTCATTTCCCCGCCGAACCGAGGCTCTTACGCGGTTATTCCGGTGCCGGAACGTTGGGCATCTTGCCCTGATCGATCTGCTGCTGGAAAATTTCGCGCATCAACTGCAGTGAAAACAGGTGCGCGTGAATCAGCGGCAGCATGCCGTTCTGGGTAATCTTGCGCAGTTGATCGCCGCGCATGTCGCGCAGCTTTTCCTCGTTCACCATCTGGAATCCGCGATAGATGAAGGGCTGATCGTTGCCCGGCGTCTGGATCGACACTTCGCCATCCATCAGCAGGCCCATCGTCTTCAACTCGGCAACGAACTGGCCGGTGCGGGCGGCTGCCTGCTCGAATTCTTCGCAATATTTCAGGATATTGGTGGTCGTTTCGGTCGGCTGACCGTCGGCGAGCAAGGCTTCGCCTTCTTCGAACACGCCGACATGCCCGCTGGTCGGATCGAAGCACAGCGACAGCTCTTCGCTGTCGGGCCGCAGTTTTGCGAGCATCCAGGGATAGCGACGCACATAGGCAGGCAGGTAAGTCGGGCCGCGCAGCTTGCCTTCATCGTCGACGAAGGTGTTGATGCCTTCGTTCAGGCCCATCAGCGCCAGTGGCACCGGATCTTCGCCTGCGGAAAAGATGATCGGCACAAAACGCTGCGCCGAAATGAACTCGTCGACGGTCAGCGGCACGGCATGCTGGTTGGTCAGATACGGTGCCGAATCGGACGGGCGAATATGGTAATCGCCATGCTCCTGGCTGTTGAGCGGGATCAGGTCGTTGTAGAAAATGGGCAATCCGTTGTTCGGCGCAGTGGCCATAAAATTCTCTCCATGGATCGAAAGCGCAAAGGCCGCGCTAAACTGGTCGGATGGGCCAGCGCAGTAATGATCCTGCGCGCCTGACGCAATCGCTTTGTCGGATGGGTGGCGTGATTGAATATCCCCAAAACGCCGTCATTTTTCTAACTAACCCAATCCGCCAACAATTCAGCGACGCTGATCAAATCACCTGCGCGCTACGATTGTGTAGATGGGTCGAATGCGGTCGCCATATTTAAAGTCGTGCCACGAAATGCTACAATTTTTGAAGCCCAGGATCGCGAGATACTCCTGCACCAGCAGCGGGGGGAGTCTGAACCATCCGTCATTTATGCCGTCCGGCTTGGAACTGCGTGGCATGAAGTGGGGGTTTTTCTTAAATTTGCTTGCGAATTTTCCGAACGGTGACAGGTCCGAAACAATGACAGCTTCCTGTGTCAGCCGCGCTGCATTTTCCAGCGCGAGAAACGGATCGCGCAAATGAAGCAAAATGCTGCCGAATACGGCTACATCGACTGGTCCTATGGAACGCGGGATGTCGTATACCACACCATTGACCATGCGCGCCTTCGACTGGAAAGCTTCATGACATAGCCAGTAGCCGTTGTTGATCTTGCGAAGATGGCTACGTCTTGCACTTCGAGCAGCATCGTTATTGTTTTCTGCAAAGGGAACGATGTCCCAATCGAAATTCTCCGAAAGATCGAACGACACAACCTCCGCGCCTTGTTTTTCAATATGAAAACTCAGGATGCCGGAGGCAGCTCCGACATCGAGCACTCTTTTCCCCTGGAAATCGAAATTGCCCAGATATGCGTCGATGGAGCCACGAAGATCCCACTCGCCTTGGATGGTGCCGTGGCCCGGGACGTCCATTGTATGATAGAAATAACATTCATCTATGGACTGTATTGAACGCGGTTCGGCATAGGGGGAAGGTGCGGCAAGTCCCCCGCTCACCTCGGAATAACTGCTCATCAAAGTCCTTTACCATATTGCCAGTGGCATCCGCCGCCTAGCAGGGAAAGGCTGCACTGCCTACCACCCTCGCAAGTTTCAAATAATCGCATTAAGGGAGGCTTTGACTGGGCATTTGTGCTCAAAACTACTGCTTCGCGCAATGGACAGCTATGTCCCTCCGGTAACCGTCAGACTTGATCAGCATTAAAAATCCGGCTTCTCATAATGCGCAGGCGGCACCACGATTTCCATGCGTTCCGACAGCAACGGCCGGAACGAGGGCCGCGATTTGAACCCGGCGTACCAGCGCTTGACCGGCTCATGCCCCGTCCAGTCGATCCCGCCCAGATAATCCGCGACGGACAAGTGCGCGGCGGCTGCGACATCGGCCAGGCTCATCGTCCCGCCACCCAGCCAGCTACGATGGTCGAGCAGATAGTCCATGTAATCCATATGGGTGTTCGCGCGCTTCATCGCTTCGCGCAGCACGCCCCCATCGGGGGAGGCGCGATGGACGATCCGCTTCTTCATCCGTTCGTGCAGTAACGGCGCAACGACATCGCCATAGAAATTCTGGTCGAACCACGTCACCAGCCGCCGCACTTCCGCCCGGCCCGCCGCCGTTCCGGAAATCAGCGGAAACTTGTCCACCGTTTCCTCGAAATATTCGCAGATTGCCTGACTGTCGATCAGCGTCACGCCCTTGTCCAGATCCACCATGACCGGCGTGGTGCCTGCAGGGTTTAGGTCGAGGAACTCGTCGCGCATCGTCCACGGCGATTCGCGAACCAGATCGTAGCCGACTCCTTTTTCACCCAGCAGCAAGCGAACCTTGCGCGAAAAGGGGCAGAGGGGGAATTGATAAAGTTGCCACATGCCCTTGTGTTAGGCTCCACAGCGCGCAGGGGAAAGGCACAATGACAGCGCTATTGCATTTTCCGCGAAATATGATTGTCCAACGAGGAAAAGCGAAAACGTCGCGAGACCGTTATGCTGCAGTGCACCAGAAACATTTTGTTACAGCGCGTTCGTCCGGCAGATGGAATTATCCTTTATCTGGCATTCTATTGCGCACTGCAGCGTACCCGATCGGGTAACGTCCGCACGCGCTACCAATGCTTCAGGGAGCTGCCGTGTCTCAACCCAAGTCTCTTTTCGCGAACCTGCGTGCTGATGTCCCCGCGTCGATTGTCGTTGCACTTGTCGCGCTGCCATTGTGTCTGGGTGTTGCGCTTGCTTCCGGTGCGCCGCTGTTTTCCGGTATCATTGCTGGGATCGTCGGTGGCATCGTCGTCGGCTGTCTGTCCAAATCGCCTTTGTCGGTAAGCGGCCCCGCCGCCGGCCTGACGGTCATCGTATTTTCCGCCATCGAAAGCCTGCCGACCTACGAAGCGTTTCTGCTTGCCGTGGTCATTGCGGGCGTGATGCAATTGGCGTTCGCTTTTACCAAATCGGGCATTTTGAGCGAGTTTGTACCCTCTTCGGTTATTACAGGCATGCTGGCCGCCATCGGCCTCATCCTCATCCTCAAACAATTGCCTCACGCGCTCGGCTACGACGGCAGCTACGAAGGCACGTTCAACTTCACCCAGACCGATGGCATGAACACTTTTTCGGCCATCCTCTATTCGCTCGGCGACAGCTTCCTGTGGGGCGCGATGTTGATCGCCGTCCTCAGCCTTGCCTTCCTTTTCTGGTGGGATGGCGCACGGCCGAAGACGGGCCCGCTGCGTTTCCTGCCCGGCCCCTTGGTGGTCGTGCTGATCGGTATCTTCGGCAATCTGCTGTTCGGACAAGTTGCGCCGACCTTGAATATCGGGACGAGCCACTTGGTTCAGGTGCCCGTGGCTGAAGACTTGTCGGCCTTCATCTCGTTCTTCCAGACCCCCGATTTCACTGCCATTTCCAACCCCACTGTCTGGACCGTGGCCCTGACGCTGGCGATTGTCGCCAGCCTCGAATCGCTGCTCAGCCTCAAGGCAGTCGACGAAATCGATCCGCGCCGTCGCTCGACTGACAAGAACTGGGAATTGCTGGCGCAGGGCGGCGGTAACATCCTGTCCGGCATGATCGGCGGTATTCCGGTAACGTCGGTCATCGTCCGCTCCTCCGCGAACGTCGATGCAGGCGCGGAAAGCAAGATGTCGACGATTCTGCACGGCTTCTGGCTGCTGCTTAGCGTGCTGCTGATCCCCACGGTGCTCAATCTCATTCCCTTGTCCGCGCTTGCCGCCGTGCTGATCGCTACGGGGTACAAGCTGACCAAGCCCAAGCTGTTCATCGAACGCTACAAACAGGGCTGGACGCAGTTCATTCCCTTCGTCGTCACTGTCGTCGCGATCCTGTTTACCGATCTGCTCATCGGCATCCTGATCGGTCTGGTCGTCGGCTTCATATTCGTGATTGCGCGCAACTTCCGCCCTGCCATCACTTATGCGTGCGACGCAGAGGGGACCGAGTGCATCATCCGCGCCCGCCGCAACCTGTATTTCATCCACAAATATGAATTGCAGAAGGTGCTGGCGCAGGTGCCTGACGATTGCGCGGTGCTGATCGACCTGTCGTCGACCAACTATGTCGATCTGGACAATGTCGGCATCATCAATGCCTTCATCAAAAGCGCTGATTATCGCAATATCTCGGTACGCCTGCGGGCTGACATCGCTGAAAAAATCTCGCCGCTCATCAACGCGCAAGAATCCGGGGTACGCTTCGCATGAAAAGCTACAAGCAACTGCTGCTCGCCAATCAGGCGTGGTCGATGGAACTGAAGGAAGAAAATCCCGATTTCTTCAAGCGTCAGCTTACCGGACAGATGCCTGAATTTCTCTGGATCGGCTGTTCCGACAGCCGCGTTAACCCCGAACAGATGACCATGACGCCCCCGGGCGGCATGTTCATTCACCGCAACATTGCCAATCTGGTCAATGACGAAGACCTGAATCTGATGTCGGTGCTGCAATATGCCGTCACCGTGCTTCAGGTGAAGCACATCATCATCTGCGGCCATCATGGCTGCGGCGGGATCATGGCCGCGCTGGACGGCCAGGTAGACGGTGCGGTCGATGAGTGGCTCGACAATGCCCGGCAGGTTCGTGCAGACCATGCCGATGAAATCGCCGGTGCGGGCGAACGGGATGCGCAGGTCAATCGCTTCGTCGAAGTGAACGTGCGCGACCAATTGATCAGGCTGGCACGCACCAAGACGGTGCAAGGTGCGTTTTCGAGCGGCCAGCCGCTCGCTCTGCATGGCTGGGTTTATGACATGCGCGACGGGCTGATCAAGCCGCTGATGGAAATCGACGCGCAAACCAATCTGGAGGAAGTGGGCAAGCCAGAACGCGTGCTGGTGTGATGCGATTAATTCCTTGAATTAACAGTAGGGTAAGTCTTTTCCAATAAGGTGCGTTAAGGCACATTGGATATGACATGACGATCCCACTGGCAGTGATAGCAACCAAAACGGACTTTGTGGAGCGTGCGCCCCGCGAAGAGGGGCAGTGCCATGCCGACTTTTACGGCCCGACGGTGGCTCCGTTCAGAAGCCGGGTACGCAATATTTCGACGTCGGGCATGTTGATCGATTGCCCGGCGGCGCTGCGGATCGACGATGTGCTCGTCGCACGATTGCCGGGCGTCGGGGAAATCATCTGCACCGTTGCTCGCCTGCGAAACGGGCGGGCAGGGATACGTTTTTCCTCCGTTATCGACCTTGCCGTCTATCGCCGGGCGACGATGCACGTCGTCTAAGGCGACTTTGGCAGCATTCCTCGTTGGCTACGGTTAAAGCCTGTGCCACACCCTTGCCATGCATTCGCGCTTCGGCGCACCAGCAAGGGCAGGCTTCATGAATTTTACACGCGCGATGATGACAACCGCAGTTCTGTTGGCACCGCTGGCGGTGACGACAACTGCACGTGCAGCGGCGGACCCGACGCTCGCGAAGCAGGTTCTGCTGAAGTCCGTCGCGTTCAAGACAGTCGAAGGGGAGGGGCAGGTTCCCAAACTCGCAGCCTATTATGCTTCGGTACTGAAGGACGCCGGGTTCAAGGACGCCGATATCGTCATCACGCCGATGGGCGAAACCGCCACCTTGGCCGCGACTCTCAAAGGCAGCGACCCGCAGCTCAAACCCATTGTCATGATCGGCCACATGGATGTCGTCGCTGCCGAACGGAAGGACTGGACACGCGATCCCTTCGTCCCGGTCGAGGAAAATGGCTACATCTTCGGACGCGGATCGGAAGATAACAAATATGACGTCGCCATGATGGTGACATCGCTCGCCCAGTTAAAGCGCGAAGGCTTCGCGCCGCGCCGCACTATCATTCTGCTGCTGTCGGGCGACGAAGAAACCCAGATGGCGACCACGCGCGCGCTGGCCGAAAAATATAAGGGCGCCGAACTCGTCCTGAACGGCGACGGCGGCGGCGGTGTCATCGGTGAGGACGGCAAGCCCGCCATGTATCTGCTGCAGGCCGGTGAGAAAACCTATGCCGATTTCGAAATCGCGATCACCGATCCGGGCGGCCACAGCAGCGCACCGACCGCGACCAATCCCATTTACCGTCTGGCCAAGGTGCTGGACCGCCTCGGTGCCTATCAATTCCCGCCGATGGCGAACGAACTGACCAAGGCGTCGATGCTTGCCGGATCGCGTCGCATCGGCGGAGAGGCGGGCGCAGCGATGGCCCGCTACGCTGCCAATCCGAAGGACGCTGAGGCGGCTGCCTACCTGTCCTCCAAGCCGGAATTTATCGGTCAGGTCCGCACCACCTGCGTCGCCACAATGCTGAGCGGCGGTCACGCCCTGAACGCCTTGCCGCAGCGCGCGACGGTCAGCGTCAACTGCCGCATCTTCCCCGGCGTTGCCATCGACTCGGTAAAGTCAGAACTGACCAAGGTCATCGCCGACGACAGCGCCACCATCACGACAATCGACAAGCCGACCGGCAGCGACGCCTCACCCCTGCGCAAGGATGTGACCGCCGCCGTCACCAAAGCGGTGCAGGCGCGCTATCCCGGGCTGGAAATCACGCCGAACATGTCCGCCGGTGCCACCGACAGCCTCTATTTCCGCGCGCTGGGCGTACCGAGCTATGGGGTCAGCAGCCTCTTCATGAAATCCAGCGACGGTTTTGCGCATGGCCTGAACGAACGCGTGCCTGTCGATGGCATCGCCGGTGCACTGGGGCAATGGGATAGCGTGCTGAAAGCCATCGCCAAATAAGCAGGGCCAAATAACCAAGGGTTGCGCGCCAATGGTCATTGTTTTACGTTCGCACAACAATGACCATTATATCTGATCCGCTCGAAGGCTGGAGCCTCCCCGCCTGGACCTATGACGATCCCGATTTTTTCCGGGCGGAACAGGAAAGCGTCTTCGCGCCAAGCTGGCAGGTCGTCTGCCACATCAGCGATATCCCCGCGCGGGGCGACTGGCACACGCTGGAATATCTGGGCGAAAGCATCATCGTGGTGCGCGGCGACGACGATGCCGTCCGCGCCTTCACCAATGTCTGCCGCCATCGCGGATCGCGGATCGTCGATGGCGCAAGCGGCTGCGCGAAAAAGCTGGTCTGCCCCTATCACGCCTGGACCTACGATCTCGACGGGCGCCTTTCGGGCGTGCCGCAGAAAAGCGACTATCCCGGTCTCGACACGGGCAAGCATGGCCTGACGCCGGTGGACATGGAAATCTGGCGCGGCTTCATCTTCGTGCGCCTCGTCAGTGAAGGCCCGTCGGTCGCGGACATGATGGCCCCCTATGAGGATCAGGTCGCGCCCTATCGGTTCGAGGAACTGACTGCGCTCGGCCGCGTCACGCTTCGCCCCCGGACGGTGAACTGGAAGAATGTCGCGGACAATTATTCCGACGGCCTGCACATTCCCGTCGCGCATCCCGGCCTCACCCGCCTGTTCGGGCGCAGCTATGGCGTGGAGGCGGAAACGCATGTCGACCGCATGTGGGGCGACCTGATCGAGCGGCCCTCGGCCAACTGGTCCGAGCGTCTGTATCAGACGCTGCTGCCGCCGGTGCCGCACTTGCCGGAGGCCGCGCAGAAACGCTGGCTCTATTTCAAGCTATGGCCCAATGTCGCGTTCGACATCTATCCCGATCAGGTCGATTTCATGCAGTTTCTCCCCGTCAGCCCCACTGAAACGCTGATCCGCGAAATCAGCTATGTGCTGCCCGATGACCGTCGCGAGATGAAGGCCGCGCGCTACCTCAACTGGCGCATCAACCGGCAGGTCAATGCAGAGGATACCCAGCTTATCGCCCGCGTGCAGGACGGCATGGCCTCGCGCAGCTTCTCAATCGGGCCGCTGGGGCAAAGCGAAGTGTGCCTGCGCGCCTTCTGCCGCCAGATGCGCGCGCTGATCCCGCAGGCCCGCGAAGAACAGCGACCGACCCCCGGATGGAGCCGAGCATGACCTATGACGCACTGATCATCGGCGCGGGGCATAATGGCCTTGTCTGCGCCTTCTACCTCGCGCGTGCAGGCATGAAAGTCCGCATCGTCGAGCGGCGCGATATCGTGGGCGGCGCGGCCGTGACCGAGGAATTTCATCCCGGCTTCCGTAATTCGGTGGCCAGCTACACCGTCAGCCTGCTGCAGCCCAAAGTCATCAAGGACATGAAGCTCGCCGATCACGGCTATCGCGTGATCGAGCGGCCTATCTCCAATTTCCTGCCACAGGAAAATGGAGATTTCCTGAAACTCGGCGGCGGTCTCCAGCGGACGCAGGCCGAGTTCGCGCGCTTCTCCAAAAAGGACGCCGCCGCGCTCCCCGCATATTACGATGCGCTGGAAAATGTCGCTGAAGTCTTGCGCGGCCTCGCGCTCAAAGCCCCGCCAAACGTCGGCGACGGCCTTCGCACGCTCTACGACGGCGCGATGCAGGGCCGCGCGCTCTCCAAGCTCACGCTCGAACAGCAGCGCGACGTCCTCGACCTCTTCACCAAATCCGCGCGCACTTTCCTCGATAGCTGGTTCGAAAGCGAAGCGGTGAAGGCGGCTTTCGGCTTCGACGCGGTCGTCGGTAACTACGCATCGCCCGATACGCCGGGCAGCGCCTATGTCCTGCTCCACCACGTCTTCGGCGAAGTGAATGGCAAGAAAGGCGCATGGGGCCACAGCATCGGCGGCATGGGCACCATCACCCAGATCATGGCAAAGATCTGCCGCGACATGGGCGTCGAGATCAGCCTTGAAAGCCCCGTCGACCAAGTGCTGGTCGATGGCGACAAGGTCGTGGGCGTCCGCCTCGTCTCCGGCGAGGAAATTGCGGCCAGCCGCGTCATCGCCAATGTCGGGCCGAAGCTGCTCTACGAAAGGATGATGGCGCCTTCCGATCTGCCCGCCGATTTCCTGAAACGGGCCAAAGCGTTCAAGGCAGGCTCAGGCACCTTCCGCATGAATGTCGCCCTGTCCGAATTGCCGCGCTTCACCAGCCACCCCGAACCGGGGGAGCATCATCAGTCGGGCATCATCATCGCCCCGACGCTCGATTACATGGACCGCGCCTTCATGGACGCAAAGATGCACGGCTGGTCAAAGGAACCCATCGTCGAAATGCTCATCCCCTCGACCGTGGACGACAGCCTCGCTCCGCCGGGATGCCACGTCGCCAGCCTCTTCTGCCAGCAATTCGCGCCTGTCCTGCCCGATGGCCGCGATTGGGACGATGAGGAAGAAGCTGCAGCCGACTGCATCATCGACACCGTCGAAAAACACGCCCCCGGCTTCCGCGCCTCGATCATCGCGCAAACGCGCCTCAGCCCCAAGGGTCTGGAACGCAAATTCGGCCTTTCGGGCGGCGACATCATGCACGGCAATATGAGCCTCGACCAACTCTGGGCCGCCCGCCCGGTTCTGGGCCACGGCAGCTATCGCGGCCCGGTGAGCGGTCTCTACATGTGCGGCGCAGGCACCCACCCCGGCGGCGGCGTCACCGGCGCCCCCGGCCACAACGCCGCCCGCGCTATCCTCTCAGACGGCAGCATCTTCGGCAAACTGCGCGGGCGGTAGACGCTTCGCCCCCCGCCGCGCCCACCAGTATAGCGGCAACCCCGCCAGCATAAGGACGAGGCTCAATCCGCTGACGGACAGTCCCGCGCCCCATAAGGTCCAAAGCGCATAGGCGACGCCCAGCACCCCTGCGGGAATGGCGACACGGAAGCGCAGGGCCGCAGCGGCGCAACCCAGATAGAGCCACAATGTCGCGGAGGTGGACAGCAGCGCCATCGCCGTGAAGATCGCCACCAGCCCATTGAGGCTGTTCGCAATCAGCAGCAGGCTGGCAAAGACAGTCGACACGATCAGCGCGCGCACCGGCGTGCCTCTTGCGTCGGTCTTACCCAGCCATACGGGCAATTCGCCATTGCGCGCCATCGCCAGAGGCACTTCGCCTTGCAACAATGTCCAGCCATTAAGCGCGCCCAGGCAACTGATCGAAGCGAACAACGCGATCAGATTGGCGGGGCCGGGTGCCCAGTATCGCGTCACGAACGCGGCAAAGGGCGATGCTGATGCGGCCTCCGCCATGGGCAGCATCAGCGCGATGCCCGAACACACGAAGAGATAGATCGCGCCCGTCGCTGCCGTGCCGATGATCGTCGCACGCGGAATGGTGCGCGTGGGGTCCGCCACCTTGTCCGCTGCCGCGCTCGCGGATTCGAACCCTAGCAACGCCCAAAGGGTCAGCGCGGCGGACGCCGTGACGGCGGGGAGGGTCAGGCCTTCGCGCGGAAATGGCGCGACCACCGCGCTGCCACTGCTCAACGCCACTACGATCAGCACGACCACCACGACCATCGGCACCAGCTTCAAAATCACCGTTACCAGTTGCAGCGATCCTGCCGCCTGCGCACCGCGCAGGTTCAGCGCCGTCGTCGCCCACAATATCGCCAGCGTTGCGCCCACGCCAAGGGCAGGCACTTGCCCCAGCAGGGGGACGATCGGGGTCAGGTTCGCGACCACTGCCACGGCAATCGTCGTATTGGCGGTGATGATAGACACCCAATAGGACCAGCCAAGCGCAAATCCGGCGACGGGGCCAAAGGCTGCGGCGATCATCGCGGGCGGCCCCTTGGCATCGGGCAAACGGACCGTCAGCCGCGCGATGACCCATGCCAGCGCCAGCGCTCCCGATATGGTAATCGCCCAGCCCGCCACTGCGTTCCAGCCATAAGGCGCGAGCGCTGCGGGCAGCAGGAACACACCGCTGCCGATCATATTCCCCATCACCAGCGCGATGCAGGCGGCAAGGCCCAGCGGCCGGGCGACGCGCGGGATAGGGGCAGGGGCGTTGGGCGTCGTCACCTGCGAATTAGGAAGCAAGTCCCGCCAATATGCAAGCCATGTTGCGTCCCCTCCTCATCGGGAGAAAGGGACGCAACAGATGCGTATCAGAACTTGAACCCGGCCTTCACACCGATCAGGCGCGGCTGGATCGGCGTGCGGTAGATTTTGGGACCGATGGCCGTCTGACCCTCGGGATCGCCGCACACAGTTTCCAGACACTGTATGCCAACCGTGCTAAATGCTCGCTTATCGAGCAAATTGGTGGCGAAGATTTCAGCAGTCCACATGCCGCTTGAAACCCCGATGCTGGTATCCAAGGTGGCGTAAGCGGGGAGATCACCTTTGATACCGCCCTGCAGTGGCCGAAGGTCGGTCGTGCGACGCCCTTCGTAAATTCCTGCTGCCTGTATATGGACGTTCATCGATCCGACGGGAAACTCGTACCGCGCGACGGCATTGGCCTTCACCTTTGCGGTTACCGGCAAACGCGTGCCCTTTGGCGCCAGGACCGCGCCATCAGGACAGCCGGTGGCATCGTCGACACCGCAATAGGGCTTGGTGAGCTTCGCATCATTATACGAAATGCTGGACGACAGCGTCAGACCGTCCGCAGGTCGGGTCCACAATTCGGCTTCGAACCCGCGAATGCGTGCCTTGCCGGCGTTCTGGATTTGCGTCAGGCCGTTTGCGCCGAGTATCGAAATCTGCAGATCCTGCCAGTTAAGCTGATAGATCGCGCCATTGAAGCGAATGCGGTCTCCGGCCCAGCTTGTTTTCCAGCCCGCCTCGTAATTGTCGATGAAATCGGCGCTGTAAGGCGGCAGGTCGCCGCGCCGATTGATGCCACCGGGACGATAGCCGCGCGATGTCGTGAAATAGACCAGCGCATCGGGCGTGAACTTGTACGTCGCGTTGATCTTGTGCAGGAACCCTGTGTCCTTGGTGCTCTTGTCGAGGTTGGTACAGGGTGAACCGGCTACGATCGTCGGTGCAAAGCAGGCGGCTACGCCGGTCCTGCTGGAATATCCCGCCGAATAGCCGAAGAAGCCGACCAGACTGTTGTCATATTTGTAGATGCGGGTGCCGAAGGTCACCGCCAGCTTGTCCGTGACGTCCGCCGTCAATTCGCCGAAAACGGCATAGTCGCGATCCACGCGATATTGCTCCGTCAGCCAGATATTGCTGGCGGTCCCCGGCACGGTGAGCGAGTCGGCAATATTGTCGATGATATAGTTCTGGCGGATATTATGCGTCTGCCGCTGGTAGAAGGCACCACCCACGAACCGCACCACGGCATCGGCTGGCGAAGCGAAGCGCAATTCATGGCTCTGCTTGGTGAACCGGTCGATACCCTGAATATACTGGTTCGGGTTCACCAGATCGCCGTTGTTGTCGTAAAAATAGTTACCGTATCCGGCCAGCTTGTCATAAAAATACGAATAGTCGGCATAGTCGCTGTTGGTCGTGACCTTCCGCTTCAGATACGATCCGGCATAGGTCACGTCCCACGTGCCGATCTTTCCTTCGATCGTCAGCGCCGCCTGATACCAGTTGTCCTTCGCGCCTTCCGGGTTGAACTGCATCGTCTGCAGGTCGCCCAAGCCGCTTTCCACGGCGAAGCTGCCGTTGGACTTTTGCTTCTGCCCCATGATCTGCGGCGTGACGGTCCAGTTATCGTCGAGGTCGATCTTCAGCGCGGCACGACCGCCATAGGTCGTGACGTCGTTATAATCCTTCTCGACATAGGGCGCATTGTTCATCGTGATGCCGGATGACGGGAAGGTCAGGCTGCCTGCGATATTATCGATATAGCCCGCGTCCTTCTTGTACCAGCCGACCACGCGCAGCGCGATATTGTCGTTGAAGGGAGTGTTGATGAACCCCTGCGCGACATAGCCTTCGCCGCCCTTGGCCACGCTGTTCAGTTCGAAGTCGCCACCAGCCTCGAACTTGGTCGCATCAGGCTTGTTGGTGATGATGCGGATCGTGCCTGCCTGACTGGAGGAGCCATAAAGCGTCCCCTGCGGCCCCGCGAGCGCTTCGACGCGCGCGATGTCATAGACATTGATGTCCAGCGCACCCTGAATCGTCGTGATCGGCTGCTCATCCAGATAGATGCCGACCGAAGGCTGCGACGCGGAATGGTTCGCGTTCTCGCCGCTGGCTACGCCACGGAAATAGACTTTGGCCGACCCCGGGCCGCTGGTCTGATAGGAGACGCTGGGCAGATAGCGTGCATAGTCCTCGAACTTCTGTACCTGCAACTGGTCGAGCTTTTCGGTGCCGAACGCCGTAATCGCGATAGGCACGTCCTGCAGATTTTCGGTGCGGCGCTGCGCCGTCACCACGATGGCATCGCTACCGGCGGTGTCGGCTGGCTCCTGCGCATAGGCGATGCCCGATGTGCACAGCATCGTCGATGCGAGCAGCGCAATGGAACCCGCTGTTCCAATACGCTTGGTGGTTGTCGAAAATTGCATGAAGTGGCCCCCTTTGCGATCTATTTGATCTACAGGGGCATTTCCTCACGAAATTTCACGCGTCGCAAGATGATTATGACAAACGTATAACAGCGGCAGACGAATTTATCCTACTGTTGCAGGATCGACACGATCAGCGCAGCGGCGGCACCTGTGGATAGGCCGTCAGCACATCGCCCAGCGCAGTTTCCAGCGGCCCCAGCCATGGCGCATAATGCCGCCACCGGTCCATACCGTCGCGGTTGATGGGGCGACGGACCTGTTCGCTGCTCGCCGTTCGCACCGCCCGTGCATTTTCGTGGAAGCGAAGGCATCCTTCTTCGAACGGCAGACCCAGATAATCCAGCAGGCGGCGTACTTCCGCTTCGGGGTCGGCCACCAGCGCTTCATGAATAACCCGATGCACACGCCCGGGCAGCACCGTGTCGATATGCTGCATCAACCGCACATAATCGGCATAATAGCGCCCCACATCGTCCAGCGCATAGCTGAACGCCTGCCCCTGCGCGAAATGCTGTTTGAAGTTGGAGAAACAGCAATCCATCGGATGCCGCCGCGCATCGATGATTTTCGCATTCGGCAGGATCAGGTGGATCAGCCCGCTATAGAGCCAGTTGTTCGGCAGCTTGTCGATGAAGAACGGCTTGTCGCTCTTCCGCTGGACCTTTGTGCGCGCCAGATATTCTGCGCCCAGCTCCGCCAGCCTTTCTGCAGGCATATCGCGCACCGCGGCGACCCAGCTTCCCGGTACATCGCCATGGTCCCGCCCCTCACGCATCGCGATGGAAGGAATATCGGGCAGTTCCATCGTCCCTTCGATCATCGAATGCGACGCCAATATCTGCTCGATCAGCGTGGAGCCTGCGCGCGGCATCCCCAGAATGAAGATGGCGTCCGGTGCGTCATGTCCCGCGCTCGCCCGCGCCGCCAGAAATTCGGGCGTGAAGCTATCGATAACATGTTTTACGTGTCGACTTATGTCATCGGCATCGTAATCGATCTTCGCCTTCCGTTGCGCATTGCCTTGCGCATAATGCCCGAAAGACGCGGCCCAGTCCTTCGCATCCTCCGCCGCCTTGCCCAGCGCGAAATGTAGGTGGAAGCGATCCTCGACCGAAATTGCCGGATCGCCCAGCGCCGCTTCCATCGCCGCCACATCCGTTTCATCGAACCGCACAGTCTTCAGGTTCGCAAGGCTCCACCACACTTCGCCCAGTCCCGGCTGCACCGCCAGCGCCGCGCGATAGGCGGCGATGCTGTCCTCCTGTCGCCCCACGGTTTTCAGCATATGGCCATGGCTCATGTGCAGCTTGGCATGATCGGGAAAGCGCTGCGTCAGTTCCTCATACAGCGCGATAGCTTCGTCATAGCCGCCGATCCGCCCCAATGCAGCGGCTTTCAAGTTGCTGTGCGCGGCATTGTCAGGGTCGTCGGTCAGCACATTGTCGAGTTCGGCAACCGCATCGGCAAAGCGGTTCTGCTTGTACAGCACCGTCGCCAGATTGGCCCGCGCCGCCCCGAAACCGGGCGTCAGTTCCAGCACCCGCCGCAACAGATGTTCCGCATCCGGCAACCGCCCGATGCGCGCGGCCAGTTCCGCCAGCATCCGGATCGCCGCACAATCGGTCGGCTCGGCTTTCAATCGTCCTTTCAAAATCGGCTCGGCAATGTGCAGCTCGTTGGCCAGCATCGCCTGCGCCGCCGTCAGCATGTCCGGATCGTGCACCGCCATCCGCACTGCCTCAAGGTCCGCGTCCTCCGCTTCGGCAACTCGCCCCAACCGCCGCAGCACCAGCGCCGCCAGCCGATGCGCTTCCCCCACATGCGGCGTTACCGAAATCACCTCACGAACTTGCGCTAGCGCCCGCGTGGGATCGCTCCCGATCAGGCGTCGCGCATAAGCAAGAGCATCGGGAACAGGAATGGCATCGGAAGGAGCTTGCATCTGCCCAGCGTAGCGCCTCGTCCGCCCTTCGCCTAGTTATACTGGTGTACAGCCGTTCCAGACGCTATCTATGTCACATGACTATCGCACCGGACAAACTCACCGCTCTCGTCGCTGCCGCTTTGGGGCAGGACGCATCCCGCGCCATCGCCGATCTGGTCGTGCCGACCGACATCCCCGACAGCGGCCCCGATACCGTCACTCGCGCCGAGTTCGCACTCGCCATGACGGTCGCGCTGCACTGGGGACTGCTGGCCCGCGTGCCGACGGCCGCCGCTTATGCAGTCGATTGCCGGGCCGCGGGTCGCCCGATCATGCTCGATCACGGCGCGCTGCGCACCGTGGTCCTGCCCGATGGCGCAGCCACCGGCGCGATCCCGGCTGGCGCAGCGGCGTTCGCCCGCATCCTGCAACCTCTGGGATATAGCCGCGCCGACATCTACCCGCTCGACCGGCTCCGGATGACCGGCTTTGCCTGGTGCCATGACGATTTCCCCGACAGCATCGCGCAATTCTTTGTCAGCGAATTGCATGTCGACCGCTTCGACGCAGACTTCGCCTCTGCCGCAATGCGCATCTTCGCCACGACCCGCGACGCCTTGGACGACAGCGCCAACGCGGCCCTTGCCACGTTCGCTGCGCACGGACAGGTCACGCTCGCACAGGCGCTCGCGGCCATGCCCGCCATCGTTGGCGCATTCGACCGGCATCACGATGTGCCCGCGCTGCGCGACTATGAAACTTTGAAAGCCTCAAGCGCCGAAGCCGCATGGATCGCCACCGAAGGCAATGCCTTCAACCACGGCACCGACCGCGTCACCGATGTCGAAGCGGTAGCCGATGCCCAGCGCGCCGCCGGACGCGCTATGAAGGACCGCGTCGAAGTCTCCGGCAGCGGCCGCGTCCGCCAGACCGCCTATCGCGCCGACTGGGTCGAGCGCCCCTTCGTCGATGACAACGGAGCGCAAGTCACACTCACTGTCCCCGGCTCCTTCTACGAATTTATCGACCGCGCCGTGGACCCCGTAAGCGGTCGCCTCGATCTCAAATTCGACAGCAGCAATGCGCAGGGCATCTTCAAGATGACGGCGTCGCTGGACGCCTAGACCCCCGGCACGCTCAACAGGTTCGCTTCGTCCCTGATCCGCTTGGCCTGTGTCGGGTTCGCCGCCACGGCATTCTTCATCGCGGCGTTGGCCTGCGCCGTCTGTCCCAACGTCATGCGGCTGCGGATCAGCATGATCCAGCCGTCGACATAGGCGGGATTGGCTTTCAGCTTGCCTTCCAGGCTGCTGATCATGCCTTCGATCATCTGGTCCTGCTGACCCTTGGGCAGGGCGGATGCTGCCTGCATCTGATCGCGCGTCGGGCCGGGGATCGCTGCCGTCGCCACCGAGCCTAGCGCCGGATGCGGTGCCGCGGGCTTGATAGCCGCCAGCCGCTCTGCCACGTCGACCTTATGAATGCGCGCCACCTGCTCGATGGTCCGGCGCAAGTCCTGCTCCCACGGTGCGCCGCTCGGCGTATCCTTCAGCAGCGCCAGCCAGTCGACAATCGCGCCCTCATGATCGCCCTTCAAATCCCGGCGCACGGCAAGGAAATAGCGCGCGCGCGGCTCCTTCGCATCGATGCCGATTGCCTTTTCGAATGCTTTTGCAGCATCGTCAGGCATCGGGTTATCCGCGCTGCCCATCACCAGCGCTTCGCCGAGCGAGGACCAGAACGTCGCATTGCCCGGCACCAGCGCCGTCGCGCGCTTGTACGCCCGCGCCGAATCGGCATAGCGGTTCGCTTCGAAATAGGCCCAGCCCAGCATCTGCCACCCTTCGGCATCGTTGGGATTCGCGCCGACGCGGTTCTGCAGCTCCTGAATGACCGCTGCAGGATCGGGCGCGGCACCCTTCATGGCAGCCGGACCGGTGGCCGGGGCAGGAGCCGATGGCGCGTCCGATTCGCGCGTAACAGCATAAGCCACGGACAATATAGCGATGCCCGCTGCCCCGATCAGTAGCATCCGGCCTGTCCTGCCCGGTGCTTTTGTCCCCTCCGTCATCGAAATCCTTTCTAACTTGTAACTGCAGTCTAGCGCGAAGCGGTGGAAATGGTAGAGTGCCGCCACGGTTCGCACCCGTACGACGCGCAACCGGCCGGGGGATAGGTCGGAGCGTCTGACAGATTCATGGGGGAAAGCTGTGGGTGACCGCGTGCGCATCGCTATTGTAGGTTCTGGCCCAGCGGGCCTGAGTGCGGCTGCGCGCGCCGCTGGGCTTGGCCTGTCTCACGTTCTTCTCGAAAAGACCGATCACCTTTCCGATACGATCTACAAGTATCAGAAGGGCAAGCATGTCATGGCGACGCCCAGCCAGCTCGTGCTGCGTTCCGACTTCGATTTTGACGCTGGCAAGCGCGAAAAGATCCTCGGCACGTGGAACGAACAGGCCGCAGGGCAGGGCATTAACGTCGCCTATAAAAGCGAAGTGAAAGCTATCGAGGGCACCGGCGATCCGATCCCCGGCAGCGTCCAGAAAACGGTCATCCGCAATCGCGACGGCACCAGCGAAACGCGCGAGAAGCAGCGTCATGCCCCGCCGTACAAGATCACGCTGACGAACGGCACCGAGATCATCGCCGACGCCGTGATCCTGGCCATAGGGACGCAGGGCAACCCAAATCTTATGCGCTGCCCCGGCGGCGATCTGCCCCATGTGCAATATCAGCTCGACGATCCTGCCGAATATAATGACGAGCATATCTTCGTCATCGGCGGCGGCGACGCCGGCATTGAAAACGCGCTCGGCCTCGCCGCCGACGAAGCGCAGGGGAACATCGTCAGCCTCATCAATCGCGGTGCGGAATTTTCAACGGCCAAGGGCGCGAATGTTCAGGCTCTGATGGCCGCAAGCGCCGCCGGCCGCGTCAGCCTGCTCGTCGAAAGCACGACGTCGAAGGTCGAAACCGGCTTCATCACCGTCGATACCCGCGATGGCGAAGTCCGCTTGCCCTGCGACCGGATCATCGCTCGCATGGGCTCCGCCCCGCCGCGCGGTTTCGTCGAAGAATGCGGCATCGAATTTACCAGCGGCGACCGTCTGGCTTTCCCCAAGCTCTCGCCGGTGTTCGAAACGACGGCTCCCGGCATCTTCGTCATCGGCGCGCTCGCGGGCTATCCGCTGATCAAGCATTGCATGAATCAGGGCCACGACGTGGTCGAATTCATCAATGGCAACACCTCGCTCAAGCCCGCAGACGAACCCATCCTCGCCGCCAAGTTCAAGGATCTGCCGGGTAAGAAGAGCGTCGACGAATGGCTGGAGCTGCTGCGTACCAACGTCTCGATCCTCGAAGGTATGTCGCCGCTCCAGATGCGCGAATTCATGCTCGACAGCGAAGCGCGCGCCTATCGCAAGGGTGAAGTGATCTTCGAAAAGAACGATCCGGGTTCCTCGCTGTTCGCCGTCGCGCAGGGATCGGCTTTGGTCGAGATCCGGTCGGAAGCGCCATCCATCAGCGTACCGATCGAACAGGGATCGATCTTCGGCGAAGTCGGCCTCATTTCCGGTCGCCGCCGTGGCGCGACCGTCCGCGCAGGCGAAGATTCGATCATGGTCGAGGTCTCGCGCACCGCCGCGCTCAAACTCATGTCCTCGGTCCCGGCGGCCAAGCGCGCCGTCACCCGCATTTCGACCGAGCGGCAACTGCTCCAGATGTTCGGCGCGGGACTGACCCCGGCGGACCTGACCGAAGTGCTCGACACCGCCGAAATCATGACGGTGAAGGCAGGCGACTTCATCATCCGCGAAGGTGAGGAAGGCGACGACATCTTCGTCATCCGTGTCGGATCGATGATTGTCGAGAAAGTCGTCGGCGGCAAGCCGGTGTTCCTGTCTTACTTGCCGGCAGGCAGCTATGTGGGCGAAATGGCGCTGATATCGGGCGGACGGCGCACCGCCAGCGTCAAGGCGACGGTGAAGTCCGAAGTCATCCGCCTGAAAGGCGAAGCCTTCCGCGCACTGATGGAGGCCAAGCCCGCACTGCTGGAGCGCGCCCGCCGCGACATGGCCGCGCGGCAGGACATCAACGCCTTCGTCGAAAGCCGCAAGGACAGCTTTTCGACCGTCGTCGACATGTATTCGCAGACCGCCAAATTCCTGGTCGATAACGGCATCGGCGAAGCGACCGACGTGCTGCTGATCGATGAGCATCTGTGCGTCGGCTGCGACAATTGCGAAAAGGCGTGCGCCGACAGCCATGAAGGCCTCTCGCGGCTGGATCGCGAAGCGGGCAAGACCTACGCGCATCTGCATGTGCCGACCAGTTGTCGCCATTGCGAACATCCGCACTGCATGGCCGATTGCCCGCCCAACGCCATCCATCGCGGCCCTGACGGCGAAGTGTTCATCGACGATACCTGCATCGGCTGCGGTAATTGTCAGCGCAACTGCCCCTATGGCGTCATCCGCATGGAGAGCGTGCCGCCGAAAAAACCGGGTCTGCTAAGCTGGATGCTGTTCGGCGCAGGACCGGGGCCGGGCGAACCATCGAAAAAGTGGCGCTACAAAAATACCGAAGCCGGCGTCGAAAAGCCGAAGAAGGCAATCAAATGCGACATGTGTTCGGGGATTGACGGTGGCCCAGCCTGCGTCCGCGCCTGCCCCACGGGCGCTGCAATCCGCGTCTCACCGGAAGATTTCCTGAGCGTCGCGCGCCTTGAACGGATCACCGGGGACAATCGCTGATATGGCCACACGTGCGACGACGTCCCGCCGCGTAAAGGGCGAAACCCGTCATGACGGGTTCCTTACCCATGCGGGATTCCGCTGGCTCAAGATCGCGACGGCTTTGTGCCTTGTCGTCATCGCCAGCTATCTGATGATCGACATCACGCCGCGGCATAATGGCGGAAGCTGGTATGGCTATACGCTCGGCACCATCGGCGTCCTCCTTATCCTCTGGCTGACCGCGCTCGGCATGCGCAAGCGGGCGATGACTACCGGGCGCTGGTCGCTCAAGGCATGGACCTCGGCGCATGTCTATCTAGGTCTCAGCCTGATCGTCATCGGCACGATGCACACCGGCTTTCAGCTTGGCTGGAACGTCCACACGCTTGCCTGGGCGCTGATGATGCTGGTGATCGTCTCGGGCATGTTCGGTGTCGCCATGTATGCGGGTATCCCCGCCGCGCTCAGCGACAATCGCGATGAAATGACGCAGGGCCAGATGCTCGACGCGCTCCGCGCCATCGACCGGCAACTGCACGACGCCGCGCAACCCCTGCCGCACGAACAAGCCGAAGCGGTGCAATGGTCGCTGGATCAAGACCCCTTCAGCGGCGGACTCTGGCGTCGGCTTACCGGCAATTACCCCAATTGCGCCACTGCCCGCGCGCAGGCGGCGCTGCGCCAATGGACGGGCGCGCGCCCCGATACCGGCGACGATCCACTCGAACGGGTCGATGCGCTGCTGGAACGCAAGCAGGCAATGCTCGCGCGCCTGCGCAAGCATCTGCGGCTGCGTGCGCTTCTCGAAATCTGGCTGTACGTCCATGTGCCCGCCACCTTCGCCCTCCTGGCAGCTTTGACGGCCCACATCGTCAGCGTCTTTTTCTACTGGTGATTGCATGACATTTCTCATCCGCCAGATCAGCTACACTGCCACCGGACGCGAAATCGTCCGCGATGCCGTGCTGCCCAAGCCGCAGATATCCATCGGCCGCGCCGCCGGCAGCGACATTCACCTTCAGGATCTGGCGGTTACGCCCGACCATGCCCGCATCGAACAGGTCGACGCGCGTCGGGTTATCGTCCGCGCCACCGGGACCTTGGGCTTCGACGTTGACGGTCGCACGGTCACGCGCGTCGACATCGACGCCGTCAAAGGCGCGGAACTGCGCTTCGGCGCGCACCGCATCACCGTATCGCATGGCGAGGACGATCAGATCATCCTCGCCGTTCAGCGCGTCGATGCCTTGTCCGATGCGTCGGAGGAAAAAGACGAAGCGCGGGTGTTTTCGCTCATCGGCTTATTGCCCGGTCGGCGGGCGATGGCATGGGCCTTTGCGCTGTCGATACTCATCGGTTTTCTGGCGATCCCGATCATCAGCTACGCTACGCGCCCCGCACCCGACACGCGCAATATCTACGCGGTGAAGGACGAGCGGCAGGCGCAAATGCAGAAGGCGAGCCTTACGCAAGGCGACACCGTCACCGGTGACGCCGCATGGTCACCCGGTCCGCTCAGCAAAGCGCACCACGCCCTCGAAGGCAAATGCGAAAGCTGCCACGTCAAGGCCTTCGTCGCGGTGCAGGACACCGCTTGCCAGACCTGCCACAATCCCAAGGACGTGCACGAACACGCCCCCGCTGCGCGCATCGCCATGGCGCGCGAAACACCGGGGCTGGGCGGTCGCTTCCTCGCCAGCGTTGCATCGGCTTTCGGCAAGCCGCCCGCCGGCTCCTGCGTCGATTGCCACAGCGAACATGAAGGCGCGGCGCCGATGCAGCAGACTGCACAGCAATTCTGCACCGACTGCCACGGGACCATGGACCAGCGGCTGAAGGACACGAAGCTCGGCAATGCCGGTGACTTCAGCACCAGCCATCCGCAGTTCGAACCCGCGGTCATGGTCGCCCCTGCGGGCATCGGCATGAAATATCCGCGCTTCGACCGCATCTCGCTGGATAAGAAACCGACCGACAATAGCGGCCTTAAATTCCCGCACGATATGCACTTGAGCAAGAGCGGCGGCGTCGCGCGCATGGCGCGGACGTTGAAAGCGCAAGAGGGCTATGGCGATGCGCTTGCCTGCGCCGACTGCCATCGCCCGACGGCGGACGGCGTCCGCTTCCTGCCGGTCGACATGGAAACCGATTGTCAGTCCTGCCACAGCCTTGGCTTTGAAAGCGTGGGCGGCACGGTCCGCACCTTGCGCCACGGCCAGCCCGAACAGGTCATCGCCGACCTGCGCGCTTATTACCGCTCGACCGGCCCTGCGCGTCCGATCGCACTGGGTGGCATGGCCCGCCGCCTTCCGGGCGATTATGCCGCGACGAAAGTGAACGCCGCCTATGTTCAGGCCGCCTCGGCCCGCCCCGGCAATGCGGAAGCGGCGATCCGCGCCGTCTTCTCAAAGGGTGGTGCCTGCTACGACTGTCACGTCATCACGCCTCCCGGTGCGGGCGGCAACGCCAGTTGGCACGTCACACCTGTGAATCAGCCGATGCGCTACATGATGAACGGCTGGTTCGACCACGCCGCGCACAAGACCGAAACCTGCGAAAGCTGCCACGCGGCACCCAAATCGAAGCAAGCGAGCGACCTGCTGCTCCCCGGCATCGCCAACTGCCGCCAATGCCATGGCGGAGAGAAGGCAAAAGTCGATGTCCCGTCAGGCTGTGCTTTATGTCACAGTTATCACATCGGGGATGGTGCACCTTGGGTGCCGGCCAACAGCATTCAGGACAAAACGGTTGCAAAGGTCATCGCGCTTTCCGGTGCCACGGCATCGAAAGCATCAACGGGTGGGTTATCGAGCAATACGAAACGAAACCGGTAAAACCAGAGAGGGGCGCTCGTCCGATGCTGATCGCACAGATCACGGACATTCATCTGGGCTTTGAGCCGGACAATCCGGCCGAGTTCAACCGCAAGCGGCTGGACCAGGTGCTCAATCACTTGATGGACGGTCCCAATCGCCCGGACATGCTGCTGGCCACCGGCGATCTTGTGGATCGGGGTGACATCGACAGCTATCGCCGCCTGGCCAATGCACTCAGCATCTGCCCATTTCCCGTCTACCCCTGCATGGGCAATCATGACGACCGCGCCAATTTCGCTACCTTGTTCCCGCACATTCCCGTCGTCGATGGCTTCGTGCAATATGTCGTCCCGCTGGAGGGGTTACGGCTGATCGTCATCGACACGCTGGAACCGGATCGCCACGGCGGCGCGTTCTGTGAAGCGCGGGCCGCGTGGCTCGGCGCACGACTGGCCGAAGATCGCGATACGCCCACGATCATCGTGATGCACCATCCTCCGGTCGAGGTGGGCATCGAATGGATGAACACCGACCCTGAGGAACCGTGGGTCGCGCGCTTTGCCGCCACCATTGCCGGACATGACCAAATACAGGCGTTGATCTGCGGCCATCTCCACCGCGCCATCGTTGCCCCGTGGAAAGGCACCACCATTGCCATCTGCCCGTCCACTGCGCCGCAAGTGTCGCTGGATTTAAGGCCGATCGACCCGGAAAAGCCGGACAACCGCCCGATGATCATCGCCGATCCGCCAGCCTTCGCGCTGCATCGCTGGACTCCCTACGGACTCGCCAGTCATTTCGATACGGCGGACGAACATGTCATGCTCGCCAAGTTCGACGATAAGATGCAGCCATTGGTCCGCGCGCTGGTGAGCGAACGCCCTGCCTGAATTGCGCATATCTTGATCGATGTTAGTGCGACGGTGTAACGATCTGCTAAAGGGCTCATCAGCGTAAAACGCAAAAGGCATCATGCAACGATACAATGAGCGGCTTATTGAGCGATTACCGATCGCCAACCTGCATCCATTGCTGGCCTATGCGGCAACGCTCGGTTTGTGCGCTTTGGCGTGGGCCGTGCGCATGTTTGCGGACCCTGCCCTGGGCAATGGGTACCCCTATGTCAGTTTCTTTCCAGCCGTCGTCATTGCCGCGTTTCTGTTCGGTCGTGGCCCTGCGATTGTTGCTTGCCTGATATGCTGGCTTCTGGCCTGGTATTTTTTCATCACTCCCCGCAATTCTTTTGCTTTTAACTCGGGGGCTTTGGTCGCACTGCTCTTCTATCTGGTCGTAGTGGTGGTGGACATTGTCCTCATTCTCTGGATGCAATCGTCCAATCGCAAGCTGGCTATCGAACGTGAACGAAGCGCATCGATGGCCGAAAACCGCGAAATGCTGTTTCGCGAACTGCAGCATCGGATATCGAACAATCTTCAGGTTGCCGCTGCGCTTATGGCGCTGCAACGCCGTGACATCAGTGACCCCGATGCTCGTAAGGCACTGGACGAGGCATCGCGGCGTCTGGCGTTGATCGGCAAGATCAGCCGCTCTCTGTACGATCCCAACGGCCAGTTGCTGTCCATCCGGTCGTTTGTTGAAACGCTTGCCGAAGATATCCTCGACGCAAACGGTCGTACCGACGTGCGTGTCGAGATGGTGATCGACGAAAATGCCACTATCGATCCCGATGCCGCGATTCCCTTCGCGCTCATCCTGACGGAAACGATTGCCAATGCGCTGGAACACGGCTTTGCCGATGGTTCGGGCGGCAGTATCCGCATCGGCATTCGTGGCGGCCACGGGCTGGATATGGAGATCGTGGACGACGGATGCGGTCTGCCGGAAAATTTCAAGCTGGAGAATAGCGGCAGCCTCGGCCTGCGTATCGCCGTCACATTGGCGCAGCAACTTGGGGGCACCTTCCGCATCGCACCGGGTGAAAATGGCGGGACGCGCGCCCTGCTGGCTATTCCGGCATCGGCATAGGCACACGGACATTCGGCTGTCTTGTCGCATCCTCGCAATCTGCCGCTTGGCGGCGCGGCGCTCCTCCGCTATGACCCGACGCCTATGCACAAACATTCGATAAAGTTCGCGCTGGCGATTGCCGCTGTTGCCACGCTCGGCGCCTGTTCCACGTCCAAGAACAAGGCCGATACGCTCTACGTCGCGCGCGACGTGTCGACGCTGTATAATGCGGGCAAGTACCGGCTGGATCGCGGCCAGTTCAAGATCGCGGCGGCGCTGTTCGACGAAGTCGAGCGGCAGCATCCTTATTCCCCCTGGGCGCGCCGCGCGCAGCTCATGGCGGCGTTCAGCTATTACATGAACACCGATTACAACGAAGCGATTCAGGGTGCGCAACGCTTCCTGTCGATCCATCCGGGTAACAAGGATGCGCCCTACGCTTATTATCTGATTGCGCTGTGCTACTACGAACAGATCGCCGACGTGACCCGCGATCAGAAAATCACCAAGCAGGCGCTCGATTCGCTTGGCGAACTCATCCGCCGCTATCCCGGCACGCGCTACGCCGCCGATGCGCGGTTGAAGGTCGATCTGGTCAACGACCATCTGGCCGGCAAGGAAATGGAAATCGGCCGCTTCCATCAGCGCCGTGGCCAGTGGCTCGCCGCGACTCTGCGCTTCCGTCAGGTGGTCGACGAATATCAGACGACGACGCACACCCCCGAAGCGCTCGAACGCCTCGTCGAAAGCTATCTCTCGCTCGGCCTTCCCGAAGAAGCGAAGAAGGCAGCCGCCGTCCTTGGCGCGAACTATCCGGGGTCCAAATGGTATGAGCGCTCGTACAAGCTCATGCAGGAGCATCCGCCCAAGGCGTGATGCGCATCCTGTTCCCCTTTCGTATCTAAGGGGCTAAAGCCGTACCGTGCTGACCAACCTGTCCATCCGCAATGTCGTACTGATCGAAGCGCTCGATCTGGCTTTCGGGCCGGGTCTGGGCGTGCTGACGGGTGAGACCGGGGCAGGCAAATCGATCCTGCTCGACTCGCTGGGGCTTGCGCTGGGTGCGCGCGCCGACAGCGGACTGGTGCGGCAGGGCGAAGCACAGGCCAGTGTCACCGCCACCTTCGACGAACCCGATGCCGATCACCCGATCCGCGCCGCACTGGCGCAAAACGACCTTGATATCGAACCGGGCGAACCGATCATCATTCGTCGCACGCTGAAGGCCGATGGCGGCAGCCGCGCTTTCATCAACGACCAGCCGTGCTCGGCAGCGCTGCTGCGCGAAGTCGGCGCATCGCTGGTGGAAATCCACGGCCAGCATGATGATCGCGGCCTGCTCAATCCGCGCGGCCACAGGGCGCTGCTCGATGCCTTCGGTCGCTGCGACACCGGGGCAGTGTCCACGGCGCACGGCGCATGGCGGGCAGCCGAAGCCGCTTTGGCACAAGCCCGCGCCGACGTGGAAAGCGCCGCGCGCGATCGCGACTATCTCGAACATGCCGTTGCTGAACTCACCACCTTCGCGCCTGAACCCGGCGAGGAAGCCACGCTCGCCGAAGACCGCGCTACGATGCAAAAGGGCGCACGCCTGACCGAAGATCTGGTCGCTGTGGCGGAATTTCTCGACGGGTCCGAAGGCGGCCTCGCCCGCTTGCGCCAGGCAGCGCGCCGCCTCGACCGAATCGCCGTCGAACACCCGATGCTGGCCGAAGCCCTTGCCGCGCTCGACCGCGCCGTCATCGAAGCCAGCGAAGCGGAAGATCACCTCACCGCTGCCAACGAAGCCCTCAGCTTCGATCCCGCCCGACTCGACAGCATCGAAACCCGCCTGTTCGAAATGCGCGCACTGGCCCGCAAGCATCAGGTGCAACCCGACGATCTCGCCGCGTTTCAAGCGGAGATGGAAAGCAAGCTGCAACGCATCGACGCGGGCGAGGAAGGCCTCGCCTCTCTGGAAGCGGACCTGAAAACGAAAGCACAGGCTTACGCCCAAGTCGCCCAAACGCTCACCGCGCAGCGCGTGGCAGCGGCAAAGCGACTGGACACCGCCGTAGCGTCCGAACTCGCGCCGCTAAAACTGGACGCCGCCCGCTTCCGCACTGCCGTCGCGCCGCTCGACGAAGCGCAATGGGGGCCGCAAGGCGCGGATCGCGTCGAGTTTGAAATCTCCACCAACCCCGGCGCGCCTTTCGCCCCGCTGGTGAAGATCGCATCGGGCGGCGAACTCTCCCGCTTCATCCTCGCGCTCAAGGTTGCGCTGGCGCAGGAAGGCGGAGCCGACACGATGATCTTCGACGAAATCGACCGGGGCGTCGGCGGCGCCGTCGCCAGCGCCATCGGCGACCGCCTCGCGCGGCTGGCGCAGGGCAGCCAGCTCCTCGTCGTCACCCACTCCCCGCAAGTCGCCGCGCGCGGTGCCGCCCACATGCTCATCGCCAAGTCGAGCGAAGGCACCGTAACCCGCACCGGCGTCCGCCCCCTCGACCCCACCGAACGCCGCGAAGAAATCGCGCGCATGTTGTCCGGCGCGGAAATCACGGTAGAAGCCCGCGCGCAGGCTGGGCGGTTGCTGGAGGGGGTATGATCACCGAAGCCGAAGCCGCAAACCGCCTCATGCGGCTCGCGAAAATCATCGCCCATCACAACGCCCGCTATCATGCCGAGGACGCGCCGGAGATCAGCGACGCGGACTATGACGCGCTGGTGCGGGAGAATAACGCTCTGGAGGCGCAGTTCCCGCATCTGGTCCGCGCCGACAGTCCGAATGTGCAGGTCGGGGCGTCCGTAGAAGCTTCGCCGCTGACCAAGGTGAAACACGCGCGCAAAATGATGAGCCTTGAGAACGGGTTCAGCGATGCTGATGTAATTGAATTTGTAGAACGGGTTCGTCGTTTTCTTAATTTGTCAAAAGATGTTCCCGTTACCCTGACTGCGGAACCAAAAATCGACGGCTTGTCTTGTTCGTTGCGCTTTGAAAAAGGCATATTAGTCCGAGCATTGACCCGTGGCGATGGTACGATGGGTGAAGATGTTACCCAAAATGCCCGTACCATCGCCGATATTGTTACCGACCTCAGAGTTGGCAGTAATGCTTTTTCAGTTGCACCTGACGTATTTGAAGTACGCGGTGAGGTATACATGGAGAAGCACGCATTTGCTGAAATCAATGCTGGTCTTGTTCGCGAGGCAGAACAACTGGCGTTAGCGCGGAGCGAGGTTTTCCAATTGGAAACAGTTCGCCAATTCGCCAATCCGCGAAATGCGGCGGCTGGGTCTTTAAGGCAAAAAGATCCCACTGTGACCGCTAAGCGACCGCTTTGCTTTCTTGCGCATGGTTGGGGTGAAACTTCGTCATTTCCGTTCGAGACACAGTCAGATGCTATGGCTGCTATTGAATCACTTGGGTTTCGGGTGAGCGATCTGTTGCGGCGAGTAGAAACTCTGGAGCAGGCTCTTGCCCATTATCGCGCCATCGAAGCCCTGCGCGCCGACCTCCCCTACGACATCGACGGCGTCGTCTACAAAGTCGATCGCCTCGACTGGCAGGAGCGCTTAGGTTTCGTCGCCAAGGCACCGCGCTGGGCCATCGCCCACAAATTCCCCGCCGAACGCGCACAGACGGACCTTGTCGCCATCGACATTCAGGTCGGCCGCACAGGCAAGCTGACGCCGGTCGGGCGGCTCACTCCTGTAACGGTCGGCGGCGTGGTCGTCTCCAACGTCACGCTCCACAATCGCGACGAGATCGCCCGGCTCGGCGTGCGCCCCGGCGACCGCGTGGTCGTCCAGCGCGCAGGCGACGTCATCCCGCAAGTCGTCGAAAACCTGACCCGCGACGCCGAACGCGCGCCCTACGTCTTCCCCGATCACTGCCCCGCCTGCGGATCCGAAGCCGTCGCGGCGGAGGGCGAAGTAGACGTACGCTGCACCGGCGGCCTCATCTGCCCCGCGCAACGGATCGAGCGGCTACGGCATTTCGTCTCCCGCGTGGCGCTCGACATCGATGGTCTCGGCGAGAAGACGATCCGCGAATTTTTCGAACTCGGCTGGCTGGAAAGCCCCGCCGATATCTTCCGCCTGAAAAGCCACCGCGCGGACCTCCTCACCCGCGAAGGGTGGAAGGAAAAGTCGGTCGACAATCTCTTCGCCGCTATCGAGGACCGCCGCGAACCCGATGCCGCCCGCCTGCTCTTCGCGCTCGGCATCCGTCATATCGGCGCGGTGACGGCACGCGATCTCATGAAAGCGTTCGGCACCTTATCCGCTTTGCGCGCTGCATCGGACAAAGCGCGGGCAGGGGACGCCGATGCCTTGGCCGACCTCACCGGTATCGACGGCGTCGGCCCTGCGGTAATCGAGGCGCTGGGCGACTTCTTCCACGAAGCGCACAATCGCGACGTCTGGGACGACCTTCTCAGCGAAGTTTCCCCCCCACCCTATATCGTGGATGTCCGCGAAAGCAGCGTATCGGGCCAGACGATCGTCTTCACCGGCAAGCTCGAAACCATGAGCCGCGACGAAGCCAAGGCGCAGGCCGAAGCCCTGGGCGCCAAGGCCGCCGGATCGGTCAGTGCAAAGACCGACCTGATCGTCGCCGGCCCCGGCGCCGGATCGAAGCTGAAAAAAGCCGCCGAACTGGGCATCCGCGTGATCGACGAAGCGGAATGGGCGGAGATCGTGCGAGGCGCCTAGCCAAACCTCAGAACCATCGCATCACGCTCCAGCTCAACGGCGTCCACATCCCCACGCGCACGCCAACCCCGCGCAGTTTACCGCCCGTCCATTCATTGCATGTGCGGGTTCCGCTATAGCGCCCTCGCCCCGGATAGAAGACGTCGTCCGCGCCATATCCGGCAATCGCCTCGCCCGGCGCAAAGTCGGCGTCGATGGCTGCAACCAATGCCCGATATTGCTCAGGCGTGAGCACGACCGACCGCAAATCCGGCCCGCGCCATAACTGGCGCAGATGATCGACATGCATCAGCGTCCGGTCGCTGCCCAATATGGCGCGGATGACCGTCGTCGGGTCGACCCGATCCCATGTGGGCGTATTGAGATAAAAGTCCCGCTGCCCCCAACCGAACAGCAGCCATTGCCCCGCACGGCGCGGATCTGCCAGATCGCTCGCAGGCACCCGACTGCGCCAGTCATGCAGAGCATTGACCGTGGGCAGCACCAAGCCCGTATGCACGCCATTGGTATAGACATGGATGGTCACGCCCTGTGGCGGCGGGTGTGCCGCTGGGTTGGCCGGGATCGCCGATCCACCGACGACCATCAGCATGAGGATGAGCGGCAATAGGAGCATGCCTCCGATCCACCGCCTTGCCTTGCTGACTGTCCACTGCATGACGGCAGCCTAGGCGCAGCTCCGCTTCCCTACAATCCTGCCAAGACTGTGGCCATCCTGCATCGTCACACAACGACTTCGATTCGTCATCGAAACGTAATTGCTGCGCCGCCGAACAGTCATGTCCGGGGCGCAGAGGCCCGCAAGTTTACTGACGTTTCTCGTGGGGAGTTACCTAATGCGCCGCCAAAATCTTCTCTTGCTGGCTTCCGTTGCCAGCATTGCCCTGTTGCCATCCCTTGCCGAGGCGCAGGATGTCGTTCCTGCTGCTGAAACCGCTGCCGCTGCCGACGCAAATGCCGGCGACGAAATCGTCGTCTACGGCTTTGGCGAAACGCGCCAGGTGCAGACGGTCGCCGCAGACGATATCAAGCTACTCACCCCCGGCACCTCGCCGCTCAAGGCAATCAGCAAGCTGCCCGGCGTCAACTTCCAGTCGGGCGACGCCTTCGGTGCCTATGAATGGTCGACGCGCATTTCGCTGCGCGGCTTCAACCAGAACCAGTTAGGCTTTACGCTGGACGGCGTGCCCTTGGGCGACATGAGCTACGGCAACTATAACGGCCTGCACATCAGCCGCGCGATCATCTCCGAAAACCTCGGCACCGTCACCGTCAGCCAGGGCGCAGGCAATCTTGCCACGGCATCGACCAGCAATCTGGGCGGCACGCTGGTGTTCGCGTCGCGCGATCCTGCGCAGAAATTCGATATCGCGGCGTCGGGCACTTACGGCAGCGACGACACCTATCGCGGCTTCGTCCGCATCGACAGCGGCGATCTGGGCGGCGTGCGCGGGTACCTCAGCTATGGCTATCTGAACGCAGGCAAATGGCGCGGCGATGGCGAACAGCGTCAGCATCAGGTCAATGCAAAGGTCGTGGCCGATGTCGGCGACGGCAAGATCACCGGCTTCCTCAACTACTCGGATCGCCGCGAAAACGATTATCAGGACATGTCCGCCGAAATGATCGGTCGCCTCGGCAATCGCTGGGACAATTTCGCGCCCGATTGGCGGACCGCCTATACCGTGGCAGCCGTCTCCGCCAATCAGGTCGTGCGGGGCGGTTCAGTTACTGCCACGCTGCCTTATCCGACCTTCGGCCTTACTTTGCCGACGTCGGTTAAGACGATTGACGATGCTTATTATGACGCAGCGGGCATTCGTCGCGATTGGTTGGGCGGCGTCACCTTCGAAACGCCGATCACCAATAACGTCCACGCAAAGCTGCAGGGTTATTATCACAGCAACAAGGGGCAGGGTCTGTGGTGGATTCCGTCAGTTTATCTCCCTGGTAATCCCGCCACCGGCGCACAGCTGGTAAGCCCGACCGGAGCGCCGATCTCGGTCCGTACTACCGAGTATGATATGGACCGTATGGGTGCGGTCGGTAACATCGTTTGGGAAATGGGCGGTAACCGTCTTGAAGTCGGCGGCTGGTATGAAGGCAATGATTTCCGCAACGCACGCCGCTTCTACTCGCTCGCAAACACACTTGCAGGCTCCTCGCGTGACAGCCTGAAGTTCCAAACAAACTCCTTCTTCACGCAGTGGGACGTCGATTTCAGCACCGAAACGGCCCAATATTATGTGATGGACACGCTGGAACTCGGCCAGTTGACTCTATCCGGCGGCTGGAAAGGTACGCGCGTCATCAACCGCGCAAGCCCGATCGTCGCAGGCAACCTAGCATCGGGCCGCATTCAGACCAAGGATTGGTTCCTGCCTCAGGCAGGCGCGCTTTATAAAGTGAGCGATGATGTAGAAGTCTTCGCCAATTACACCGAGAACATGCGCGCTTACGCCTCCGCTGCAACCACAGGGCCATTTGCAACGACCCAAGTGGGCTTCAACGCCCTCGTCGCGGCAGACGATCTGAAACCTGAAACATCGCAGACTTACGAAGTCGGTGGTCGCGTGCGGGCTGGTGCCTTCCAAGGGTCCATTGCAGGCTACTACGTCAATTTTAATGACCGCATCCTAGGTTTGCCTACAGGGCCAGGGATCGCAGGAAACCCTGTCATTCTGCAGAATGTTGGGAAGGTTCGCTCCATCGGTGGCGAAATCTCCGGCACCTACTCGATGGGTAATGGGTTCAGCACCACTGCGTCGTATTCCTATAATGACTCGACCTATCGCAACAATGTGGTCACCCCGACCACAACCGTGCTTATCAAGGGCAAGACCACGGTCGACAGCCCCAAGCATATCGCTTCAGGCGAACTCGCTTATGATGGCGACATATTCTTCGGCCGGATCGGCGCGAATTACATGTCGAAGCGCTACTACACCTACACCAACGACAAGTCGGTCGGTGGTCGGGTTCTGGTGGATGCCAGCATCGGCGTGAAGGTGCCCCAAGGCATGGGCTTCCTGACCGGCTTTGCCATCGAAGCATCGGCCACCAATCTGTTCGACAAGGATTATGTCAGCACCATCGGTTCGAACGGTTTCGGCAACAGCGGCGACAACCAGACACTGCTGATCGGCGCGCCGCAGCAGTTCTTCGTCACGCTCCGTCGGGGCTTCTGATTGGAATAATGGGGGAGGGGCTTTCGCTCCTCCCTCACCAGCTTCCGTAACCGGGCGCCTCACCATTGCGGTCGCTCGCCCAGCGACGCGGGCGACGCCAGCCGACGGCGGGGCGTTTGCGCAGCCGCAGCGTGGGCCATTGCCCGGTATCGATCCGGTCGGCCAGCCGCATCCCCTGCGCGCGATAGGCCGCGATCACACTATCGGCCTGACTGTCCAGCAGCCCCGCGAGGATCAGCGTACCGCCATCCTCCAGCGTGGCCGTGAGCGAAGGCGCCAGTTCGATCAGCGGCCCGGCCAGAATATTGGCGATCAGCAGATCATAGGGCGCACGGCCCAATATGCCGGGATGATCCACCCCCGCCGCCGCGAACACAGTCAACTGTCCGGCACTGCGGCCCAATGCCACCCCATTGGCCACGGCATTCTCGGCGGTGACTTCCACCGACACCGGATCTATGTCCGACGCCGTCGCATAAGCCATCGGCCACAGATGCATCGCGGCGAATGCCAGCAAGCCTGTGCCTGTCCCGACATCGGCGATATTGCCAAACCGATGCCCCAGCCGCCGCGAGCGATCCAGCATTACCAGACAACCGGACGTCGTTTCATGCTGCCCCGTGCCGAACGCACGCCCAGCACCGATCAGGAAATCCTTGTACCCCGGCGGCACGACATCGTCGGCCATGTTCCGCACATAAAAGCGCCCGGCGATCACCGGCTCCAGTCCTTGCTGGCTGATCGTCACCCAATCCTCCGCAGGCAGCTTTTCGAGTGTCGGCTTTTTCCCCCGCGCGCTCGGCACCAGCGTCTGCACCAGCTTGACGAGCGCCGTATTGGGTTTGCCTTCAAAATAGGCATCAAGCTGCCAGACATCGTCATCGTCCGGGGCCGCTTCGCTGGTCATCAGCACCGGCGGACTGTCGAGCTGCGCAAACGCCACGATATCGCCGTCCAGCGATTCGGCCTCCGCGCGGGTGCAAGGAAGAGTCAGTTTCCAGCTTTCCTTATCGGACATAGCTTGCTCCATTCGCGTCGAGGACAGCACCAGTCATGGAGGGCGGTGCATCCGTGACCAGAAATTTCACGATGGCCGCGATCTCGTCGGGCGTGGCGACCTTGCCAAGCGGAATGTCGGCGAGCAGCTTGTCACCGCCCCGGCTCGCCAGATAATCCTCCGCCATGCCCGTCATGGTAAAGCCCGGGCAGACGGCAAAAGCGTAAATCCCTTCCGCCGCATAGGCCCGCGCGATTGTCTTGGTCATCGCGACCATCCCGCCTTTCGATGCGGCATAATGCCAGTGCATCGGGCTGTCGCCGCGATGCGCGGCGCGGCTTGCGACGTTGACGATCCGCCCGCCCGATTTCCGTGCTTGCCAATGCAGCACAGCCTTGCGGCACAAAATCGCCGACGCTTCCAGATTGACGGTCATAGTGCGTTGCCACGCCGCCAGCCAGTCGGCGTCGTCGCTATCCAGCGGCGTCGCTTCGAATATGCCTGCATTGTTGATCAGGATATCGATCCGCCCGCCCAGCGCATCCAGTGCCTTGTCCCACAAAGCCTCGGCGCCACCGGCCGCGCCAAGATCGGCGTCTTTGCTGCTGGCGGCAAACACACGGGTATCGCCCGATGCAAGAAGCGACGCGCAGGCCGCGCCGATGCCCCGGCTCGCGCCGGTCAGAAGAATATTGATGGCCATGCCTGCCGGTAGCCCAGCCGCTTGGCCAAGGAAAGGCGGGAGGTGTAAAAGCCCTTTTGACGTGTCGGCTTATGCCACCCGGCGGCTGAACTCTGCGGATGCCTGACGCAGCGAAGACAGCTTGCCTTCGACACTCATGAAACCGCGCTCAAGCTGATCGATCTCCGACGCGACGACTTCGGTATCCTGACGAATGGCCGAAATGGTCGCCGACATGGAATCCGCTGCCAGCGCCGTTTCATCGACGGCGGCGGTGATCATCGTGACGGTTTGCGCCTGCGCATCCATGGCACTGCGGATGCGGTTCGCGGACATCTGCACTTCGTCCACGGTTTCGCGGATTCGCTGGTTGGTTTCGACCGACTGGCGCGTCGATGCCTGGATGGACCCGATCTTGTTGGCGATGTCGTCCGTGGCGCGCGCAGTCTGATTGGCCAGGCTCTTCACTTCCTGCGCCACCACGGCAAAGCCGCGACCCGCATCGCCCGCGCGTGCCGCTTCAATAGTGGCATTCAGCGCAAGGAGGTTGGTCTGCCCTGCGATATCGCGGATCAGGCCAAGGATGGATTCGATGGATTGCGCATGTTCGGACAAGGTGGTCGACATGGTGACCGCGTCGCCGGCCTGCGCATAAGCGCGCTGCGCCACTTCGGCAGCGCCTTCGACTTCGGCGCGCGCATCCTCGATCGCCCGGATCAGCCCGGCGGAGGTTTGGGCCGCTTCGCGCATGGCAAGCGCGGATTGCTCGGCGGCGGCGGCAACTTCCGATGCCTTGCCCAGCATTCCGCGCGTTGCTGCCGATGCATCCTTTGCCTGTTCGCGCAGACCGTCGCCCAGATGCGACGCGCCGTCGATTTCGGCAACGATGCGCTGTTCGAACAAAGTTGCGTTGCGCAGACGCTCGGTTTCTTCTTCCAGCGCAATGTCGATCGCCAGGACCGAACAGATCAATTCTGCTTCGATCATGGAAATACGTGTCAGGGCGCGATACAATGCGCGTGCCGGGCCTTCCGGGCCATTGCCTTGCGACGTGGCATCCCAAATTCCATCATGCACCACATCATTGGCGGCCACGATCGACACCAGAATGGTGCGGATGGAAATGCCATGCTTGCGAGCGTGCCGAACGCAGGACCGCGCCGAATCCGCCCAACGTTCACCTCCGAAATTCGATAGCTTTTCACGAATATAATGAGAGACTTCGCGACGTATCGCGCTGATCGACTCCGGCTTCAATACGGACCGCAGCGACGTATTGGCCATATAAGCATCGAAAAATGCCTGAGCGGCTGCTTCGCCATGATCGGGAAGAAGCGCGAAAATGGCAGCGGCATCGGATACCAATGTCCCTGCAGGATCGAACTCTTCCAACCGTTCCGGCATCGTCACATCGGCCTTTATTTGCAGCGTCATTGAAATGTGTGCCCTTTGCAGTCCCAAGCCAGTCTGATGCCTTCAGGTCTCTTCATAGGGTTAGTTGGTTAATCAACTCTTATCTTCGGGCAAAAATCCGATAGGAAATCTGCCATAAATCACTTGAATCGGCTTCATTTGAAAGATTTGGTGCGCTGCGGCCTGCTGCATTTGCACAGTGGAGAGGCGCGCGCTAAAGGGGCTGGGAATCATGCTGACCCAGGGGAGTGCAGACCGCATGGCGCGACCGCAAACTAGGCCTCTTTCGCCGCATCTGACTATCTGGAAATGGGGCCCGCATATGGCCTTGTCGATCCTTCACCGCGCCACGGGCGTCGGGTTGGCGGTCGTCGGTGCGCTTGGCCTCGTATGGTGGCTGACCGCGGCGGCATCGGGCGCGGAATATTATGCGTTCTTTCTGAAACAGGCGACGTCCTGGTACGGCTATGTCGTGATGATCGGCATTACCTGGGCTTTCTTTCAGCACATGTTTTCGGGCCTTCGCCATTTCGTTCTCGATATCGGCGCGGGCTATGAGCTTAAGACGAACAAGAGCTGGTCTCTGGTCGTGCCGGTTCTTTCGATATTCACCACCGCTGCGATCTGGCTCAGCATCTTCTCGGGGAAACTGTAATGGGTAGCGGAACGGGCATCGGTCGCGTTCGTGGCTTGGGCAGTGCCAAGTCGGGCACGCATCACTGGATCAATCAGCGGGTCACCGCCGTCGGCAATCTGCTGCTGGTGCTGTGGCTGATCATCAGCATTCTCCAGCTCCCGGCACTCGATTATGTCGCGGTAACGACATGGCTTGCCAAGAGCTGGGTCGCCGTACCGATGATGCTGATGATCGTCAGCGTCTTCTACCATCTGCGCCTCGGGCTGCAGGTCGTGGTCGAGGATTATGTGCATGAAGACGGCACGAAATTCGCGACCTTCCTGCTACTCAACTTCTACGCCATTGGTGGCGCGGCTCTGGGCATTTTCGCCATTGCCAAAATAGCCTTCACGGGAGCTGCTTCCTGATGTCGACCGACGCTTACAAGATCATCGACCACACTTACGACGCCGTCGTCGTGGGTGCCGGGGGTTCTGGCCTCCGCGCCACCATGGGCATTGCCGAAAGCGGCCTCAAAACCGCGTGCATCACCAAAGTGTTCCCGACGCGCAGCCACACCGTTGCGGCGCAGGGCGGCATTGCTGCCTCGCTCGGCAACAACACGCCGGATCACTGGACCTGGCACATGTACGACACCGTCAAGGGGTCCGACTGGCTCGGCGATCAGGACGCGATCGAATATATGGTCCGCGAAGCACCGGCTGCGGTGTATGAGCTGGAACATGCAGGCGTACCGTTCAGCCGCAACAAGGACGGCACCATCTATCAGCGGCCCTTTGGCGGCCACATGCAGAATATGGGCGCTGGCCCGCCGGTTCAGCGCACCGCGGCTGCTGCCGACCGCACCGGCCATGCCATGCTGCACGCGCTCTATCAGCAGAGCCTGAAATATGACGCGGACTTCTACGTTGAATATTTCGCCATCGACCTCATCATGGAAAATGGCGAATGCCGCGGCGTGATCGCGATCTGCATGGAAGACGGCTCGATCCATCGCTTCCGCGCACATAGCGTCGTGCTGGCGACCGGCGGCTACGGTCGCTGCTACTTCTCCGCGACGTCGGCGCATACCTGCACCGGCGACGGCGGCGGTATGGTGCTGCGCGCGGGCCTGCCTTTGCAGGACATGGAATTCGTGCAGTTCCATCCCACCGGCATCTACGGCGCAGGCGTCCTCATCACCGAAGGCGCGCGCGGCGAAGGCGGCTATCTGACCAACTCGCAAGGCGAGCGTTTCATGGAACGCTATGCCCCTTCCGCCAAGGATCTGGCGTCACGCGATGTCGTGTCACGCTCGATGGCGCTGGAAATCCGCGAAGGTCGCGGCGTCGGCAAGGAAGGGGATCACATCTTCCTTCACCTCGACCATATCGACCCGAAGATTCTGGCCGAACGCCTGCCCGGCATCACCGAAACCGGCAAGGTATTCGCGAACGTCGATCTTACCCGTCAGCCGCTGCCGGTGGTGCCGACCGTCCATTATAATATGGGGGGCATCCCCTGTAACTATCATGGCGAAGTCGTGACGCTGAAGGATGGCAATCCCGATGCGGTCGTCCCCGGCCTGTTCGCGGTCGGCGAAGCAGCCTGCGTGTCGGTGCATGGCGCCAATCGTCTGGGTTCCAACTCGCTGATCGATCTCGTCGTCTTCGGCCGCGCGACCGGTCATCGCATTTCGGACATCGTGAAGCCCGGCAGCGCCCACAAGGCTCTGCCCAGTGACAGCGCCGATCTGGCCCTCTCGCGCCTCGATCACTTCCGCAATGCAAAGGGCAGCACGCCTACCGCCAAGATCCGCCTCGAAATGCAGCGCACCATGCAGAAGCATGCCGCCGTGTTCCGCGACGATGCGCTAATGAGCGAAGGCGTCACGAAGCTGCAGAATGTCTACAAGAGCATGGAGGACGTTCAGGTGTCCGACCGCTCGCTGATCTGGAACACCGACCTCATCGAAACGATGGAGCTGGACAACCTCATCAGCCAGGCAAGCTGCACCATCGAAGGCGCGCTCAACCGCAAGGAAAGCCGCGGCGCGCACATGCACGAGGATTTCCCCAACCGCGACGACGCCAACTGGATGAAGCACACCATTTCGTGGTTCGACGGCTGGGGCGGCAAGGGCGGCAAGGTAACCCTCGATACGCGCCCCGTGCACGACTACACGCTGACGGACGAGATCGAGTACATCCAACCGAAAGCGCGGGTATATTGATGCCTAAGGGATAGCATGGCCGTTGCCACGCTATCCCTCCAAACCGCTATCGGAATAACGCTGCGGTGGTTTGTCTATTTGGCGAACATCTGCGCCAATATGCCCAGAAGCGCATCAAGTGTCGCTGCATCCACTTTCCCCATACGCTTGATCAGTCGTGTCTTGTCGACGGTCCGCATCTGGTCGGGCAGGATTAATCCCGTCTTGCCTTTAAATCGCACATCGATTCGAAAAGCGGCAGGACGACTGCCGGTCGTCATGGGTGAAACGATGGCCGTGCGCATATGATCGTTCATCTCGTCTGGTGAAACGATAACGCACGGGCGAGTCTTCTGAATTTCGCTGCCGACGGTTGGATCCAGCGCAGCCAGCCAAACCTCGCCCCGCTTTACCACGTCAAATCGGCATCATCGATATTGGCAAAGGCGTGCCAGCTTTCACTTTCGCTGTCCGCATGCGCTGCCACATCTGCAGCCGATTCTGCCCAGCCCGTGCGCGCAATGTCGGTCGGAGCAACAGGCGTAATGATCAGCTTGCCGTCCTGTACAAGCACATCCATTTTTGCACCGCTGGTCGCACCGATTTCCCGAAGCACCGATTGCGGCAGGATCATCCCTGTCGAATTTCCCATTTTACGAAGTGCTGTCTGCATGGCTTGTCTCCTTGAGCACGGATAGCACAGGAGGAAAGTTATAACAATGTTATAACTTCACGAGAGTGTTGCACCCTCATTCACGAGCCGCGCCAGCAACCCATCCAACAGCGCAGCACCCGCCGCATCGACGCGTAGCCCCATCTTGGTCCGCCGCCACAGCACATCGTCCGCCGTCCGCGCCCATTCCGCGCGCACCAGATAGCGCACTTCGGCTTCCGTCAGCCCGCCGCCGAAATCCTCGCCCAGCGCCGCCATAGTCTGCGCGTCGCCCAGCCATTCGAACGCACAGGTGCCATATGTCGCCAATATTCGCGCAACGCTATCGGATGACAGGAACGGATACCGCCCCGCAATCCGCGCCGTCAACGCCCCTCGCTCCGCCAGCGGGAAATCGCCACCGGGCAGCGCCGCGGTCGCCGTCCAGCTTTTGCCCTTCAACACAGGCATGAGCGGCGACAGCGCCTCCATCGCTTCCTCCGCCAACCGGCGATAAGTCGTAATCTTCCCACCAAAGATCGACAGCAAGGGCGCAGCACCCTCCGCAGCATCCAGCTTCAGCACATAATCGCGCGTCGCTTCCTGCGCAGCGCTGGCCCCGTCGTCCAGCAGGGGGCGGACGCCGCTATAGGTCCACACTACGTCGGCGGGCGTAATCGCCTTCGCAAAATACTCGCTTGCCGCGTTGCAGAGATAGGCGATTTCCTCGTCGCTTGCCTTGGCCGGAATGTCCGGGCTTTCATGGTCGCGGTCAGTGGTGCCGATCAGCGTCAGATCGCGCTCATAGGGGATGGCAAAGATGATGCGGCCATCGGCATTCTGGAAGATATAGCTGCGGTCATGGTCGAACAGCCGCTTCGTCACGATATGACTGCCGCGCACAAGCCGCACATTGGCGGGCCGTTCGGTATGAGATCGGTCGATCATCCGCACGACCCACGGGCCACCTGCATTCACCAGCGCGCGCGCCTTGAAATCCTGCGTCGTGCCATCGGCATTGCGCGTCTCGATGTGCCACCAATCGCCTTCGCGTCGGGCCTCGGTCACTTCGCACCGCGTCCGTATCTCCGCGCCGCGTGCCGCCGCATCGCGCGCGTTCAGCACCACCAGCCGCGCATCGTCGACCCAGCAATCGGAATATTCGAACGCCGTCGAATAACCCGGCTTCAGCGGCTTGCCCGCCGGATCAGCGCGCAGATCAATCGTGCGTGTGGCGGGCAACAACTTACGCCCACCGATATGGTCGTACAGGAACAACCCCAGCCGCAGCAGCCAGCGCGGGCGCAACCCGGGATGATGCGGCAGCACGAACCGCATCGGCCACGCAATATGCGGCGCAATCCCCAGCAGCCGCTCCCGCTCCATCAGCGATTCGCGCACCAGCTTGAACTCATAATGCTCCAGATAGCGCAGCCCGCCGTGGATGAGCTTGGTAGAGGCGGAGGAGGTGCCAGACGCCAGATCGTCGCGTTCCAGCAACAGCACCGATGCCCCGCGCCCAGCGGCATCGCGCGCAATGCCTGTCCCGTTGATACCCCCACCGATGACGCACAGGTCGTAGATCATATTGCCACCTTCACAGGATCAGCGCCGCGCCGAGCGACAGCGCAAACGCCACCAACGTCGCCGCGATCACCGGCGCAAAGCTGCGCCAGCCTTGCGTCAACAACACTGCCATCTGCGACTTCATCGCCGTCGCCGTGACCGAAACGAGTAATAGCGCTTTGGAAACCGTATGCGATACATCCACTGCCTGCGGCGGCAGGGGAATCGCCGTATTCACCCCGACGAGCACGAGGAAGCCCAGCACGAACCAGGGAATCTGGATGCGCTTCGCTGTGCCGTCCGCGCCCATGCCCTGATTGCGCAGCGCGATGGCCACGATGGCTAGCACGGGCGCCAGCAGCGTCACGCGCGTCAGCTTCACGATGGTCGCGACTTCGCCGGCGGTGCGGGAGAAGGAGAAGCCGCCGCCAATGGCCTGCGCCACGTCATGAATGGATGCGCCGATCAGGAACCCTGCCTGTCGGTCGGTCAGGCCCAGAAATTCGGCAATGGGCGGATAGAAGGACATGGCCAGTGCGCTCGCGACCGAAATGCCGACGAGGACGATGGTGAAACGCGCCTGATCGATGCGCTTCTCACCGATCAGGCTCCACAGCGCCAGCGCCGCCGAGGCGCCGCATATCGCGGTCGCACCGCCCGCCAGCAGGCCGAACATCACGTCCTGCTTGAACAGCTTGGCAACGACGATGCCGGTCAGCATCACCAGCGCCATTATCCCGATGAGCGCTGCAAAGGCTCCGATGCCAAGCGACCCGATCTGCGCGAAGGTAATCTGCGCACCGACCAGCACGATCCCGATCCGCAACAGCGTATGCGATGCGAAGGTTAGGCCAGGAATCAGTTTCGGTTCGGCGCTGACGAAACTCAATGATAAGCCGATGAGCAAACCCATCAATACAATCGGCGCGCCATAATGGTCGCTCAGCCAAGCTGCGGCGAGCGAGGCAACGATCGCCATGGCAAGACCGGGGACGCGCGTCTGCCACCGCTGGGGCGGCTGTCGGGTGTCGACCAGCAAGTCGCCATAAAGGTCTGCGGCCATGACGGTGTTTCTGTCTTGCGCTGTCATATTGCCTGTGCCTATAGTTGCCGCTGGCCATCTGCAACCGAAAAAGCGATGCAGGCAAGCATCATATCGGCGTTGGCGAAGGAGAGGCGATGTTACACGAAAAGGCCGAGCCGGCAGCCGCAGGCACCGCAACCGACGATGGGCAGGTCGCCACTGGCAAGACGCTGCGCTATGGCCTCGTCGCGCTGATCTTCTTTGCAACCGCCCTCAATTATGTCGATCGGCAAGTGCTCGCGCTGCTGAAACCCATGCTGGAAGCCGAATTTGGCTGGTCCGATCAGCAATTCGCGCATCTTGGTTCCTCGTTCCAGATTTCCGCCGCCCTCGCCTTGCTGGGGGTTGGCTGGTTCGTAGACCGCTTCGGCGTACGCTTCGCTTATGGCGCGGCGGTCGCGCTATGGAGCCTCGCGGGCATGGGCCATGCGATCGCGATGACTGTCCAGCAGTTCGTCGCCGCACGCATCACGCTGGCTGTCGCGGAATCGGTCAACACGCCCGCCGCGATCAAGGCCGCAGCGACCTATCTGCCGCTCAAGGAGCGCTCTTTAGGTATCGGCCTCATCAACACCGCGCCCAATATCGGCGCCATCGTCACCCCGCTGCTGATCCCGCCCTTCGCGCTCGCCTTCGGTTGGCAGGCAGCTTTTCTGGTGACCGGCGGCCTGGGTTTCATCTGGCTTGCCTTCTGGATCGTCGGCACACGCAAACTCAAACCGGTCACGAGCAACGTAAAAAGCGCCAGCGCAGTAAAGGGTGTCCGCTGGGGCGATCTCCTGTCCGACCGGCGCAGTTGGGCCGTCATTGGCGCAAAGGCGTTCACCGACCTGGTCTGGTGGTTCATGCTCTTCTGGATGCCCGATTTCTTCGCGCGGCAATTTGGCATGGCGCAGGGGACGCTCGGCTATCCCATCGCGCTGATCTACGTCCTGGCGGCCATCGGCGCGATCAGCAGCGGCGCGTTGTTCCCGATCCTCCTGTCGCGCGGCTTTTCCGTCAACGGCGCGCGTAAGCTGTCGATGTTCCTGTTTGCGCTGATGATCCTGCCCGCGCCTCTGGCGCTCTATGCGGGCAGCCCGTGGACCGCCGCGCTGCTGATCGGCATGGCCTTGTTCGCGCATCAGGGTTTCTCGACCAACATCTTCGGCATGACCGCCGATATCGTGCCCACGGCGCGGGTTGCCAGCGTGATCGCCATGGGCGCGGTCGCAGGCAATCTCAGCGGTACAGCGATGATCGAATTTGCCGGATGGTCATTGACGACAGGGGTTGGATATTGGCCAATGTTCGCCATTTGCGCTGCGGCCTATCTGGTCGCGCTGGTCTGGATACACCTGCTTGTCCCAAAACTGGAACCGGTGACCGCCTGACCGCTACGGAACAATACTGGCCTTCCATGCGTCCTACCTTTCAGCAGCCACCTGTGGCCGCATCGTTTTAGGGAGTTGGATCATGGGTATTATTATTCTTATTATCGTCGGTGGCATCATCGGTTGGCTGGCCAGCATGGTCATGCGCACCGATGGGCAGCAGGGCATTTTCCTGAACATCGTCGTCGGCATCGTCGGCGCGGTCATCGCCGGTTTCGTGGTCTCGCCCCTGCTCGGCATCGCGCCGATCACCAGCGGCAATTATGACATTGCGGCACTGCTGGTTTCGTTCGTCGGCGCCGTCATCCTGCTGGCGGTCGTGAACCTCGTTCGTCGCGGTTCGGTGCGTTAATCTAACGCTCCAGCACTACATTTGGAAAGGGCGGCCATTGTGCCGCCCTTTTTCATGCCATCAATTGATGGATGGCGATGCCGCTCAGAATTGCCGACGCGCCTGCGGATACGCCGCAGAGCATATAGCCGACATACTGCACCATCGGTGGATGAGGCTGCTGCTTCGCCCGGTTCCGGCCCGCGGAGGTCAGGACAAAGCTGGCAAGGACGCCATAGGTCAGGGCAGCAAACTCGATCATACAGTCTCCGCAACGCTATCGGTTGAGGGTTAAGTACGTTGCAAAAGCTAATGCAATCTCACCGCTTGGCCCATTTGCGGCGAACCGAATGAAAAATATGCCTGATCGTGGAACCTTTTGCGAATGGCGTGGCCAAAAAAAAGGCTGGCGACCCGTGCAGTGGTCGCCAGCCCGTATCGCCGGGGCGCATGCCTGAATAATTTCCTCAGGAAATCGTGATAACAAACAAGCGTCGCGCCCCGGAGAAGAGTGTTCCTTATTTCTCGCTGCCGAAATTCACCTTTGCGGTGACGCCGAAATAGCGGTCGGCTTCGCGCGGAATGATGAAGCGGTACGAACCGCCCGGTCCGCCCGACACGATGGATGAGGCAAAGCTCTGGTCGAGCAGGTTCTTGACCTGAGCGCGAACGCTCCAGCCATTGTCCTGCGCCACCAGGCCCGCGCTTACATCGACGATGCCATAGCCCTTGACTGTCGTTGCCGCGCGCACGGCGGCATTGGGGCTCAATTCATACAACTGGCTCGACTGATAGCTGCCCTGCGCACCCAGTTCGATATTGGCGAAACCGCCCGTTTCGATCTTGTACGTCGCGCCCAGCGAGCCCTTCCACTTGGGCGCATTGGACAGGCGAGTGCCATTGGGCACGCGCTGCGATTCGGTTGCGCCGGGGGGCAGGCGGAATTCATCGACCTTCGCATCGGTATAGGCCAAACCACCGCTCAGGGTGAAAGCCCGCGAAGGCTGATACACCATGTCGAGTTCGACGCCGCGGGTCGATACCGTGCCTGCGTTGGTCAGGCGGGTAACGACTACGCCCGCAACCAGATCCGGGTTGTTCGCCTGATAGTTGTTATATTTGGCGTAGAACCCGGTGAGGTTCAGGATTAGGCGATTGCCGAACAGGCTGTTCTTCAGGCCGACTTCATAGGCGTCGACCGTTTCCGGTGCGATGACACCCGCGCCGGATGTGTTGAGGTTGAAGAACAGGTTATACGCCGGACCCTTGTAGCCGCGCGTGTAGCTGGCGTAGCCCATCGTATCGTCGGTGATGTCATATTGCAGGGCCGCTTTGCCCGACCAGTTGTCGTTGACGACTTTCAGGTTCACCGGCTGACCATTGGAAACGCCGCCACCTGCGCCGTTATTGTAGACGCCCGCGTCAAAATTGCCGTTCACGCCTGCACCGGCCAAGCGCGTGGTGCGCAGGATATTGCCGTCAAGCTGATCCGCCGTGTAGCGGATGCCGCCGATGGCGCGGAAGCGATCGGAGACATTGAGCGTGACCTGACCGAAGGCGGCCATGTTGGTGAAGACCGAACCGTAATCGGTGGTGCCGAAAGGATTGGTGAAGGTAAAACCGCCGCCGGTCGTGCACGGCACCAAACCGGACACAGGGGTCGTGGCGCTGCACGTGATGACGTCACGCGTGAACTGGCGCTGCGATTCCGCACGCGAGTAATACAGACCGGCGACATATTCGAAGAAATTGCCGGTCGGCGACGACAGGCGCAATTCCTGGCTAAATGTCTTGGACGTCTGCGGCCCGATGTCGTGCAACTGGTTGAGACCGACATAGGGACGATCCAGCCAGTCACCATCGCGGATTTCGGTGTTGTCCCAATTGCGATAGGCAGTGATCGAAGTGATGATCTGGTTGCCCAGTTCGGCATCGATCTGCATCGACACGCCCCAGCTTTCTTCCTTCGTCTGCGTCAGCAGGTTCTGGTTCACCCGGCGCGTTTCATCGCCCGAGATGTTGGTGCCCGACAGTGCGGCTGCTGCTGCATTGGTTGGCACCGTGCCGATGACTTCGGCGCAGCAATCGTCGTTCGCCTTGCGCCAGTCACCGCGCAGGATGACCGTGACCGCATCCGACAGATCGGCTTCGATCGCGCCGCGCACGCCGTAATGCTTGTACCCGTTGACCTTGCGATCCAGCGCGATGTTGCGCAGATTGCCGTCATATTCGCTGTAGAAGCCCGTGAAGCGCGAACGCACATTGTCGCCCAGCGGAATGTTGATGGTGGCACGCGCGCGATATTCGCTTGCATCGAAATAGCTGGCTTCGGCAGTGCCGCCCAGCGTGTCTTCCGGCCGCTTCGATACCATGCTGACCACGCCAGCCGATGCGTTCTTGCCGAACAGCGTGCCCTGCGGTCCGCGCAGCACTTCGACCCGGTCGATATCGACCAGATCGCCGAAGCCTTCACCCGCACGGCTCAGGACAACGCCGTCGATCACGGCAGCGACGGATGGCTCGGCAGCGATGGAGAAGTTGATCGTGCCGACACCGCGCAGGAACAGCGCCTGGTTGAGGCTGGTGCCCGACTTGCGGAAGTTGAGGCTGGGGACGAGATATTGTGCGTTTTCAAGGTTCACGCCGCCCTGAGCCGCAATCGCGTCGCCGCCGATCACCGAAACGGACAGCGGTACGTTCTGAAGATTTTCCTCACGCTTCTGCGCAGTCACGACGATATCGATGCCGCCGGTATCTTCCTCGGCAGCCTGAACCGGCGCGGTTTCTTGCGCGAATGCGGGCTGGCAAAGCGCTGCAGCACTGACGCCTGCCAGCGCTGTCAGAAAAACAGCGCGAATATGCGGAATGGAGTTAGAGCGCTTCATGGGATCCTCCCGTTATGATGATTTTGGTACAAACCCTGCATTTAACTGAAGGTTTGGAGGGGTAATAAGGGCGATAAGGCAGGATTGTCAATCTTGATCGCAAAGACAGCTTGTGGCATTGTCCATCGCTGTCATAAATATGTGACACCCGATCCCAGCCGGTCAGGGTGCGATTCGAGAGAGGTTCCATGGCGATATCCACGCCGACACTCAAAGCTACCGACGGCGGCTTCGCGCTGTGGCTGGGCGACTGCCTGCTCGCCACGCATAGCGCTGCCCGACCCATGATTGCCGTGGGGCGTGGCATTGCAGATGTAGAGATGTTTCGCGGCAATTTTCGCCTTTCGGATGAGGTGGTGGAGCGGACGCCGCTGTCCCATGCTCGAATCGCGCCGCAGTCCGATCCTGACGGATCGCTATGCGTCGAATTTTCGATGGAGGAGGGCGCGCCGGTCGCCGTGTCGCTGGTGGTCCAGTCCGACGGCCTGTCCCTAAAATCCCATGACAACGCCGTCAATCGCTGCTGGTTAAGTTTTTCTATCGATCCGCTAGAGAAAATCTTCGGGCTCGGCGAGCAGATGTCCTATCTCGATCTGCGCGGTCGCATTTTTCCCGTGTGGACCTCCGAGCCGGGCGTCGGTCGCGATAAGAGCACGGCCTTCACACAGGCAATGGATGCGGCGGGCAATGCCGGTGGCGATTACTGGACCACCAATTATCCGCAGCCCACGATCCTCTCACCGCGCGGTTACGCCCTGCATGTCGATACCCACGCTTATTGCGCGTTCGACTTCACCGCGAGCGACAGTTTTGCCATCGAATGCTGGGAAATCCCTGCGACGATCGAACTGTTCACCGCACCGACCATTGTCGATCTCGTCTCCACGCTCTCCCTCCGCTTCGGTCGGCAACCGTTGCTCCCCGATTGGGCCACCACCGGCACCATCGTCGGGCTGAAGCAGGGGCAGGACAGTTTCGCGCGCCTCGAACGCATGATCGATGCGGGCGTCCCCGTCTCTGGCCTCTGGTGTGAGGACTGGGTCGGTCTGCGCATCACCAGCTTCGGCAAGCGGCTGTTTTGGGACTGGAAATGGAACCGCGAACGCTATCCCGATCTCGACCAACGCATCGCGCGGCTGGCGGAAAAGGGCGTGCGCTTCCTTGGCTACGTAAACCCTTATCTCGCCATTGACGGCATACTGTATCAGGAAGCCTTGTCGGCGGGCTATCTCGCGCTGCGGCAGGACAGCGATGCCCCTTATCATGTCGACTTCGGCGAATTTGACGCCGCGATCGTCGATTTCACCAATCCTGACGCTGCCGAATGGTTTGCCGACCGGATCATCGGTCGCGAAATGCTCGATTTCGGACTGTCGGGCTGGATGGCCGATTTCGGCGAATATCTCCCGACCGACGTTCGCCTGTTCGATGGCATGGACCCGATGCTCGCGCACAATGCCTGGCCGACGCTCTGGGCAAAGGTCAACGCCCGCGCTCTCGAACTGCGCGGCAAGACGGGCGAAGCGGTGTTCTTCATGCGCGCAGGCGGGACCGATGTGGGCAAATATTGTCCGCTGCTCTGGGCCGGGGACCAGTCGGTCGACTTCACTCGCCATGATGGCATCGGCACCGTCATCACAGCGGCGCTGTCGGCAGGCTTGGTCGGCAACGCCTACAGCCATAGCGACATTGGCGGTTACACCAGTCTGCTCGGTAATGTCCGTACCGCAGAACTGCTGATGCGCTGGAGCGACCTTGCTGCCTTCACCCCCGTCATGCGCACCCACGAAGGCAATCGGCCCGACGAAAACCTGCAAGTCGATTCGACCCCCGAGCTGCTCGGCCATTTCGCGGCCATGACGCAGCTTCACGCCGACCTCGCGCCCTACACCCGTATCCTGTGCGAAGAAGCGCGCGAGAGCGGACTGCCCTTGCAACGCCCGCTGTTCCTGCATCATGAAGAGGATATGGACAGCGACACCCTGCAAACCCACTATCTCTACGGTCGCGACTTGCTCGTCGCCCCCGTCATCACGCAAGGCGCAACGCGCTGGACCTGCCATCTGCCCGGCGGCACCGACTGGGTGCATCTGTGGTCCGGCACATCTTATGCGCCCGGTTCGGTGGAGGTCGATGCCCCGATCGGCCAGACGCCCGCTTTCTACCGCGCCGACAGCGCCCAAGCGGCCTTCTTCGCCGATATCGCCGCCCGCCATGTTGCCCGCTGCGCGAGGCTGACTCTGTGAGCGAACGCGCCACGATCAGCGATGTCGCGCAGGCGGCGGGCGTATCGGTCAAGACGGTATCCCGCGTTCTCAACAAGGAACGCTATGTGCGCGAAGATACGCGCATTAAGGTGGAGGCTGCCGTCCGCTCCCTGCGCTTCAGCCCCAGCATCGCCGCCCGCGCGCTCGCGGGGCGCAAGTCGGGCCAGATCGCGTTACTCTACGACAATCACAGCCCCTATTATATCCACCAGATCCAGGAAGGCGTCTGGGAAGCCTGCCGGGAAGCGGGCATCCGTTTGCTCGCGCAGCCCGTCGACGTAGGCTCGCCCGATGTCGCGCGCGAAGTCGGCGGCCTGATCGACGAAACCCATGTCGACGGCATCATCCTCTCCTCCCCCGTCACCGATTGCGCGGCGGTGCTGGAGGAACTGGAGCGTCGCTCGATCCCCTTCGTCCGCATTTCGCCCGGTACCAACCACGCGATCACTTCGTCGGTCTTCATCGACGATGTGCAGGCAGCGGACGACATGACGTCCTACCTCATCAACCACGGCCATCGCCGCATCGGCTTCATCATGGGCCATCCCAACCATATGGCGAGCAACGAGCGGCTCTTCGGCTATCGCCGCGCGCTCGACCGGGCGGGTATCGAATATGAACCCACCATCGTCTTCCCCGGCGAATTCGATTTCGCCAGCGGGGTGAAGGCAGCCGAAGCCTTGCTCACCATGCCCGATCCGCCCAGCGCGATTTTCGCCAGCAATGACGATATGGCCGCCGGCGTTCTGGCGGTGGCGCATAAACGCGGCGTGGTCATTCCCGATCAGCTTTCGGTGGCAGGGTTCGACGACACGGTGCTGGCGCAAGTCGTCTATCCGCCGCTCACCACCATTCGCCAGCCGACTCGCACGTTGGGCAAGACCGGTACCAACCTGTTGTTCAGCATGGGGCCGGGGGCGGAACATCGCCGCCTGCCGCATGAACTGATCGAGCGGCAATCGACTCGCGCCATTCCCCTTTCCCGTCCCTGAAGGATCGACAGCTTTTCATGACCATCACCGCTTCTCTCCCCACGCCTCCCGTTTCCCGCCCCCTCGGCCAGTCGGGCATCACCGTCAGCGGTCTCTCCTGGGGCATGTGGCGCTTCAAGGGCGATGACCTTGCCGCTGCCCGCGCGCTGGTCGATGCGGCGCTCGACGCCGGGATCACCCTGTTCGACACCGCCGACATTTACGGCCCGGACAATGGCGAAGCCTTCGGTGCGTCCGAAGCCTTGCTTGGCCGCGTATTCGCTGCGGACAAAAGCCTGCGCAGCAAGGTCGTGCTGGCGACCAAGGGCGGGATCGTCATCGGCACGCCCTATGACAGCAGCGCCGATTATTTGAACTTCGCCATCGACGCATCGCTCACGCGGCTGGGCGTGGATCGCGTCGACCTCTGGCAGATTCACCGCCCGGACATCCTGACCCACCCGCAGGAAATGGCCCGCACGCTGGAGGACGCGCATAAAGCCGGAAAGATCGGCGCCATCGGCGTATCGAACTTCACCGTCGCGCAGATCGACGCGCTGGCCCATTTCCTCACCGTGCCGCTCGCCACGACGCAGCCGGAATTTTCGCCGCTGACGCTCAACCCGCTGGTGTCGGGCGAATTCGATCAGGCGATGCGGATGGACATGGCGATCATGGCCTGGTCGCCGCTGGGCGGTGGCAAGATCGCCAATCCGCTTGCCGAGCGTGACCGCGCCGTCGCCAACGCACTCAAGAAGGTCGCCGATCAATACGGCGTCTCGGTCACCGCCGCAGCGTTTAGCTGGATCATGGCGCATCCCGCGCATCCCATCCCCATCGTCGGTTCGCAGACGCCTGCACGCATCCGCGAAGCCGCCGACGCCTACAAGGTCACATGGACCCGTGCCGACTGGTACGCCGTATTGACCGCATCGAGAGAGGAACCTCTGCCATGAATGCTGCCCATTATAAGCCTTGCGAAGTAAGCTGGTTTTCCGCGCTGTGCGACGATGACTATGAATTTCTGGGTCAACCCGACGCGATGCTCGCGTCAAGCTGGGAGCATTGCCGCGATATCGTGATGCAGGCGGAAAGCGGCGGGTTCGACAATATCCTGCTGCCGTCGGGTTATCAGTTGGGCATCGACACGACGATCTTCGCCGGGGCCATCGCGCCGCTGGTAAAGACCATCCGCTTGCTGATGGCCGTGCGCATCGGTGAGGACTGGCCGCCCCAGCTTGCTCGCCGCATCGCGACGCTCGACCGTATTCTGGGCGGTCGGCTGACCGTCAACATCATCTCGTCCGATCTGCCTGGCGACACGCTGGAGAGCAATGCACGCTACGCCCGTACGCTCGAAGTCATGCAGATTTTGAAGACGATGCTGAACGGCGAGCATCTCAACCATCAGGGCGAATTCTACAAGCTCGACCTCGATCCGCCCAAGGTCACCACCGTCTCAGGCAAATGCCCGCCGCTCTATTTCGGCGGCCTCAGCCCCGCTGCGCGCGATGCTGCTGCACAAGGCTGCGACGTGTACCTGATGTGGCCCGACACGATGGACAAGGTCCGCGAAATCATCGCTGACATGACGGCGCGCGCCGCCAGCTATGGCCGCACGCTCAAATTCGGCTATCGCGCCCACGTCATCGTTCGCGAGACCGAAAGTGAAGCACGCACCGCCGCGACTCGCTTGCTCTCCAAGCTGGACGACAATGCAGGCGCTGCCATCCGCGCCAAGTCGCTCGACAGCCAGTCGGTCGGCGTCACCCGCCAGCAGGAGCTGCGCGCGGCGGCGGGCGAGGAAGGCTATGTCGAGGATAATCTCTGGACCGGCGTGGGCCGTGCCCGTTCGGGCTGCGGTGCCGCCATCGTCGGCGATCCCGATCAGGTGCTGGCCAAGCTGCGCGCCTATCAGGATGAAGGGATCGAAGCCTTCATCCTCTCCGGCTATCCTCACGCCGCCGAATGCGACCTCTTCGCGCGGCATGTGTTGCCAAAGCTGGAGCATGGGCCGCTGGTTCTTTAATCACCCCGATCCTCCCCACACCGTTCCTCCCCAACACCGTTCGGTTCGAGCTTGTCGAGAACTGGTCTCGATACGCCGTCTCGACAAGCTCGACAGCTACTCGAACCGAACGGGGAATAAGGCGGGAGAGTGGGAAGATGGAATATCGACCGAAGACGAGAGGATAAACACATGACAAAACCCATTCTCGTCATCGACGAAGGCACTACCTCCACCCGCGCGATGCTGTTCGCACCGGACGGCGCGTGCCTGGGCACTGCGCAGCGCCCGCTGACGCAATATTATCCCGCGCCGGGCCGCGTCGAGCATGACGCCAACGAAATCTGGGCGCTTACGCTGGAATGCGCGCGGGAGATGGTGACGCAAGCAGGCGGGCCGGACCGGATCGCCTGCATCGGCATCACCAACCAGCGCGAAACCGTCGTCTTCTGGGACCGCCGGACCGGGGAATCCGTCGCGCCTGCCATCGTCTGGCAGGACCGGCGGACCGCGGAAACCTGCCACGACCTCATCGTCGCAGGCCACGAACCGATGGTGCAGGACCGCACCGGCCTGCTCCTCGATCCCTATTTCTCCGGTAGCAAGATGGGCTGGGCGCTCGCCAACTGGCCGCAACTGAACGAACTGGGCGATAACCTCGCGGTCGGCACCGTGGAAAGCTATCTGGTCTATCGCCTGACCGGCGGGCTCCACATCACTGACGCCACCAACGCCTCGCGCACCGCGCTGATGGCAATCGAGCAGGGCGGCTGGGACAGCGAATTGCTCGACCTGTTCGGCGTGCCTGCCGCCTTGCTCCCCGAAATCGTCGATTGCGCCGGATCGTTCGGCAGCACGCAGCCCGACCTTTTCGGCGCACCGATCCCCGTCACCGGCCTTGCGGGCGATCAGCAGGCGGCCTCCATCGGGCAGGCCTGCCTCGCCCCCGGTCAGACCAAGGCGACCTACGGCACCGGCGCGTTCATCCTTACCAACACCGGCGCGCAGATGCCGCGCTCCAAGAACCGCCTGCTCGGCACCATCGCCTCGCAGATCGGCGGAGAGCGATGCTTCGCGCTCGAAGGATCGGTGTTCGTCGCGGGCAGCGTCGTCAAATGGCTGCGCGACGAAGTGGGCCTGATCGACAGCGCAGAGGAAACTGCCGCGCTCGCCGCCTCCGTTCCCGACAATGGCGGGGTCAGCTTCGTGCCTGCGCTCTCCGGCCTCGGCGCGCCCTACTGGCGGCCCGATGCACGCGGCGCGATCACCGGCCTCAGCTTTTCCACCGGCCGCGCGCATATCGTCCGCGCCGCGCTGGAGGCTGTCACGCATCAGTCGCTCGATCTGAAAGCCACCTTCGCTGCCGATGGCGCAGTGTGGGCGGATCTGCGCATCGACGGCGGCATGGTCAGCAACGATTGGCTGGCGCAGGATCTGGCCGACATGCTCGACCTGTGCGTCGAGCGCCCGCTCTTTATCGAGACGACAGCGCTGGGCGCTGCCATGCTTGCGGGCGTCGGCGCAGGACTGTTCCCCACGCTCGCTGCCGCCGCGTCGATGCGCAAAGGCGCCACTGCCTTCCACCCGCAACCTTACCCCTTGGCTGCCGCCCGCTGCCGCGCCTGGGAAGGCGCCGTCGCCGCCGTGCTCGAAGCGGCAGGGGATCGGGGCTGACCAACTTATATGCCCCTCCCTTTTAAGGGAGGGGTTGGGGTGGGTGGCGAGCGAAGCGAGCCTTCAGACATCGCGCCAATTGGCTTCGCCAGCGATTGCAGAAGTACAATCGCACCCACCCTCAATAAAGTCACGCGCCTCTTATCGATCCCCCCCTTGAAAGGGGGCGCGTATTTCCATCCCCATCTATTTATTTTCGTTCCCCTCCCGTCCTCTTGCCTTTTCAAAAGCATAGGAAACACCGCGCGTCGCACCGGCAGAACGCCCCAGGGTCGCGATGAAACGAATCGCACGAGCGACGAACCGAGTCCCTAAAGTGTCATTTACCCTCTTGCGTCGCGGCACGGCTGTGGCACTATCCCTTGTGTAAGGGGCAACGGGGGTTATCTACAGATTGTGGTTGGACGCGCCGGGGCGATTCGGTGCGCAGGGCGGTTTAGCCCCCCGCGATCGGAGAGATCGGACTTCCGCTGCCCTATTTCGAAGCTGGTCATGCTATACCGGGCGCTCGTCCCAAAGCACTTGACCGAATCGAACGGAACATGAACATGCAAGGGCGATCAACTAATGGACTTTCGTGAAAGCCAGGAAACAGGTGCAGGCGACGTGGCAACGATAATGGATGAAGTTTTGGAGGCTGTAGCGGCCCAATCCACCCCGACGGCGGCACCCGAAGTCGCGCCGAAAGCGGACCCGGTGTCTTCGCACTCGATTCAGGCGCGGCGGTTCGACATCAAGACCGATGCGTCGCGCGACGCTCTGCTGACTGAGTTCGGCAAGGACACGCTGCGCGACCGCTATTTGCTGCCCGGCGAATCCTATCAGGATCTGTTTGCGCGCGTTGCGTCGGCCTATTCCGACGATCAGGATCATGCCCAGCGCGTCTATGACTATATCTCGCGCCTCTGGTTCATGCCTGCGACGCCCGTCCTGTCCAATGGCGGCACCGGGCGCGGCCTGCCGATCTCCTGCTATCTCAATTCGGTGGACGACAGTCTGGAAGGCATCGTCAACACCTGGAACGAGAATGTCTGGCTTGCCTCGCGCGGCGGCGGCATCGGCACCTATTGGGGCAGCGTGCGCGGCATCGGTGAGCCGGTCGGTCTCAATGGCAAGACCAGCGGCATCATCCCCTTCGTCCGCGTGATGGACAGCCTGACGCTGGCAATCAGCCAGGGTTCGCTGCGTCGCGGTTCGGCGGCCTGCTATCTCGATGTGTCGCATCCGGAGATCGAGGAGTTCCTCGAAATCCGCAAGGCATCGGGCGATTTCAACCGCAAGGCGCTCAATCTGCACCACGGCGTGCTGCTGACCGACGCCTTCATGGAAGCGGTCCGCGATGGCACCGAATTCCACCTGCGCAGCCCGAAGGATCAGTCGATCCGCGCCACGGTTGACGCGCGTTCGCTCTTCCAGAAGCTGGTCGAAACCCGTCTTGCCACGGGCGAACCCTACATCATCTTCGCCGATCAGGTGAACCGCTCGATGCCCAAGCATCACCGCGATCTGGGTCTCAAGGTATCGACGTCGAACCTTTGCTCGGAAATCACGCTGCCCACGGGTCGCGACCATCTGGGCAATGACCGCACGGCGGTCTGCTGCCTCTCGTCGATGAACCTGGAAACATGGGACGAGTGGAAGGACGAGAAGAGCTTTGCCGAGGATATCATGCGGTTCCTCGACAATGTGCTTCAGGATTATATCGACCGCGCCCCGCCGGAAATGGCCCGCGCGAAATACAGCGCCAGCCGCGAACGCTCGGTCGGTCTGGGCGTCATGGGCTTCCACAGCTTCCTGCAGGCACGCAACATTCCCTTCGAAGGCGCGATGGCTAAGTCGTGGAACCTGCGCATCTTCAAGCAGATCAAGGCCCAGGTCGACGAAGCCTCGATGCAACTCGCCATCGAGCGCGGCCCATGCCCCGACGCCGCCGACATGGGTGTGATGGAGCGTTTCTCCTGCAAGATGGCGATCGCACCGACCGCGTCGATCAGCATCATCGCGGGCGGCACCTCTGCCTGCATCGAGCCGATCCCGGCGAACATCTACACGCACAAGACGCTCTCGGGCAGCTTCTCGATCAAGAATCCGTATCTGGAAAAGCTTCTGCAGGAAAAGAGCAAGGACAGCACCAATGTCTGGAACTCGATCCTCGAAAATGGCGGTTCTGTCCAACATCTCGACTTCCTGAGTCAGGAAGAAAAGGACGTGTTCAAGACCAGCTTCGAAATCGACCAGCGCTGGCTGCTCGAACTCGCGGCGGATCGCACGCCCTATATCGACCAGGCGCAGTCGCTCAATCTGTTCATTCCGGCGGATGTCGACAAGTGGGATCTGCTGATGCTCCACTTCCGCGCATGGGAACTGGGCATCAAGTCGCTCTATTATCTGCGCTCGAAATCGATCCAGCGCGCTGGCTTTGCCGGTGGCGTCGAAGCCGACAACACGCCCGATCTCAAGAAGATCGAGCTGATGACCGGCGAAACCACCGATTATGACGAGTGCCTCGCCTGCCAGTAAGGCTGCGCATACGCTAACGATAGAGAAGGGGGCCGATGCGACACCGCACCGGCCCCTTCCTTGTATCAGATGATCAGGAAATCGCTGCTCGTCAGATGCAGGCCGGACGAGAGCGTCGCGATCTGCACCGCCGCACCGCTGCCCGATCCGTCGGCGTCATAGCTCAGCACACCCGACTTGCTGCCATAGATCAGCCGGTCGTTGGCATCCAACGCCGCCTTGCCGACGACAAACAGGTCGCTGTTGATCTGCCCGTCCGCACCGAGGCCGGTAAACACGGCATTGTCGAATGCGAACGTATCGTCGACGGCCTTGAAATCGACGACGCGGTCCTTGTCGGCTGACGTGGTCAGGGTGTTGAACACGAAATAATCCTTGCCGCTGCCGCCCGTCAGTTGATCGACGCCTGCGCCGCCGAACAGCCAGTCGTTGCCATCGCCGCCGTCGATTTTATCGTCGCCGTTCAGTCCATGGATCTTGTCGTTCCCGGCCATGCCCGACAGCTTGTTCGCCGAAGCATTGCCGGTGATCTCATTGTCCAGACTATTGCCCGTGCCGCTGCTCGTGGTCCCTGCCAGCAGGAGCCGCTCGACATTGTCGGCAAGCGTATATCCCGAACTGCTGATGACGAGATCGTTGCCGCCCTTTGCCGCTTCGACGACGACATCCTTGCTGGTCGAAACATAATAAGTGTCATCGCCCGCACCGCCGATCATCGTGTCGGTCGATGCGCCGCCGTCCAGTATATTGTTGCCGGCATTGCCTGTCAGCACATTGGCTTTGCTGTTGCCGGTCAGGTTGATGTTGGCGGTGCCCTGCGCCGTGGCGTTCTCGACGAAATCGCTCAGCGTGAAATGGACCGAGGAATAGACAGTGTCGGTGCCATGCAGATAGCTCGTTTCCACGACGCTATCGCCCACATTGTCGACATAATAGCTGTCATTGCCTTCGCCGCCGGTCAGGACGTCGGCGCCTGTGCCACCGTCCAGCACGTCATTGCCCGCCAGCCCGTAAAGCCGGTCATTGCCTGCCATGCCGTACAGGCTGTTATTGCCGTCGGTTCCGGTAATGTCGTTTGCCAGACCATTGCCCGTGCCGGTGGTGGCGCCATCGGCCAGTATCAGGTTCTCGACATTGTCGCCCAGCGTGTAGTCCACATGCGCCGTCGCGGTATCGATCCCGCCGTTCGCGGCTTCGCGGATGATATCGGTGCTGGCGGTCACGTCGAACTGGTCGTCGCCCGCGGTGCCCATCAGGACGTTGCCCGTCTCGACCGGAGTGTCTGGATCGCCCGGCCCGCCCGAACCGTCAGGCCCGCCGGGACCGCTCGGTGCGCCCAGACCGCCCAGGCCGTCGCCCTGCGTATGCGCGATATCCAGCCCGAAGAAGCTGGTCTGCCCGACGCCAGTGCCCTGCGTTTCATTGACGCCCAGATAGACGCCTGCCTTGAAATATAACGAATCCGACTGCCAGATCGCGTTGATCTGTGTGGTGCTGCTGTAAGTTTGCCCGTCGGCATAGACCACCACTTCCAGCGTGTTGCCGACGGCGTTGATCTTGTAAGAGAATGCCTCGCCCAGATCGATCGAAGGCGTTTCGTTATTGGGCGACAGGAGCTGGAACTTCAGCTCCTTGTTGGAAGGACCGGCCAGATCGTTGACGAAATATACGGTGCCGTTGTCCCAGTATAGGCGCACCAGCTCGTTTTCCTTGCCGTGAATCTGGCCGATCACCAGTCTGCCCGGCGTGCCGTTGAAATAGGTCGGCACGCTGTCCACCGACAAGGTTGCGGTCATCGTGCCGCCTTGTTTCAGGTTCCATGCGGCCGAGTTGCCGTTGGTGAGTTCGCGCAATTCGGATCGGGCATATTTGCTGCCCGAAGTTGTCGCGCCATCGACAGCAGCGCGGAAGACCAGCGCCGTATCGGATGGGCGGAAATATTCCGATCCGCCATAGCCTGCCAACTTATCAATCTGGGCCGCATTGCCCGTGGTTTTGCCGGCTGCGTCCACCGGAAGCGCAATCCGCCACTCTGAATACTCAAATCCGCTTGCAGTAATGCTCATTTGCTCAACCCCGTATATATTGTGATAATCTACGAAAAATATCATGCTGCCCGTGAACAGGGGTGCATATATGCAACGTGATTCCATCCAATCTTCGCAAAGAACGTGGGTAATTCAGAATTAACGATTACGATTAACCATATTCTTTCATGGGTTGGGGCCGTCTCGCTGGATCTCTGGACCCATTTCAATCGGCCATAGATCCGAGAGTGGGAATTATCCTGGTATTTTCTAGTGTTCGGCGCCGTCATTCTATCGTGTCACCGAACTGCCGGAGGCAATTTCATTGCCATCGAAAGTAAACGCCCAAATCAGCAATTAACTACATTATTGCCGCAGGGCCGACGGACGATGTGTGCGATCTCGAATCATGTCTGACAGGGCGGTTTGGCGTATTCGCCGTAAACGGCCAATAAAAATAATGTAAATCAAAACTATACTGGAATTAATACATGCTTCGCCGCTTGGTCCACTTTGGTACGGCTTACTCAGCTTATCCGTGCATATGTTCGCAAACGCAAAAAGAAATTTGCATTTAAGCAATATAAGAAGGTAATAGACGCGCTAACGCACAGATTCGATTGCCAATCACCGAATTGGAGGGGAATTCGATCACTGTGCGCCTGCGAGTTCAATCAATGTCGGGGGTTTCCATGCGCGTATCAGTCTTTGGAATCGGTTATGTGGGTGCGGTCACCGCGGCATGCCTCTGCAAGAGCGGGCATGAAGTCATCGCCGTCGACAACAACGCTGCCAAGGTCGACCTGCTCAACGCCGGGAAGGCGCCTATCGTCGAACCGGGCCTGCCCGAACTGATCTCCGGCGCCGTGGCGCGCGGTGCGTTGCGTGCGACCACCAATGTCGCCGATGCCATCGCCAACACCGAATTATCCATCGTCTGCGTCGGCACGCCCAGCCTGCCGAACGGCAATCTCGATCTGAACTATGTCGTCACCGTCTGTGAGGAAATCGGCGTCGCACTGGCGAAGAAGGACATGTTCCACTCCGTCGTCATGCGCTCCACGATGCTTCCCGGCTCGATGTCGGGCACGGTCATTCCCTCGCTCTCCCGCTCTTCGGGCATGGAAGCGGGCAAGGACTTCGGTGTGGCGATCTATCCCGAATTTCTCCGCGAAAGCACTGCGATTGCCGACTATCTCGAACCCGAAGTCATCGTCATCGGCAAGATGGACGATCTGACGGTAGAGCGTCTGCGCGAACTCAACGAAGGCATCGTCGGCGAAGTCCGCGTGGTCGAAGTCGGCACCGCCGAAGCGATCAAATATGCCAACAACTGCTGGCACGCGACGAAGATCGTGTTCGCTAACGAAATGGGCAACATCTGCAAGGCCGCCGATGTCGACGGCCATGAAGTCATGGAAGTGCTCTGCTCGGACAAGCGCCTGAACATCTCGCCTGCCTATATGAAGCCGGGCATGGCCTTTGGCGGTTCGTGCCTGCCCAAGGATCTGCGCGCGCTCCGGTACAAGGCGGCGTCGATGGATGTGCGCGTTCCGATGCTCGAAGCGGTGCAGCAATCGAACGAATTGCAAGTCGATCGCGCGTTCGATCTGATCGCCTCGCGCGCCACCAGCCGCCGTATCGGTATGCTGGGCCTCAGCTTCAAATCCGAAACCGACGATCTGCGCGAAAGCCCGCTCGTCAGCGTTGCGGAGAAGCTGTACGGCAAAGGTTACGACCTCAAGATTTTCGATGCCAATGTCAGCTATTCGAAGCTGGTCGGCGCGAACCTTCATTTCATCCGCTCGCACATTCCGCATCTGGCCGAATTGCTGGTCGAGGATGTCGAGGAAGTGGTCTCGCATGGCGACACCATCGTGATCGGCAATGGCGACCAACGTTTCCGCGCACTGCCCGGCAATATCCCGACCGGCAAGACGGTCGTGGATCTCGTTCGCATCGACCGCACGCTGCGCACCAAGAGCAATTATGAAGGGCTGAGCTGGTAAACGACGCATAGCGAACGCGGCGAACCCCATGCGCGGTTTAATCCTCTATGCCCTGATTCTGGCTGCTCTCGTCTACCAACTCGACGAGAGCTGGCTGGACCCGTTGTCGCCTTATTATCTGGCGCTGATCGGCACGATCGGGATCTGGCGTTATGGCTGGGCCGCGATCCACATCGTGCGCGCCATGCTGTATCTGCACATCGTCTTCCCCCGCATGCGCCGCAAGGTGGAGGCAGCGGGCGAAGCGGCGATGCCGTCCCACGTCTATCTGCTCGTCACCAGCTTCCGCATCGACACCGAAACGACGCGCAAGGTTTATCATTCGGTCTTCAAGGAGGCGGTTGAATCGGGCCTGCGCTGCACGGTCGTCGCGTCGCTTGTGGAAATGGGCGATCAGCGACTGGTCAAGCAATTGCGGCTGATGGCGGGGGAGACCGATCTGGTCGATCTCAAATTCGTGCGCATCGCCGGCACCGGCAAGCGCGATGCGCTGGCCGAAGGCTTCCGCCTCATTGCCCGTGAAGAGCCGCCGCCCGGTGCGGTGGCCTGTGTCATCGATGGCGATTCGATATTGGAAGACGGCGCCCTGCGGCGCAGCCTGCCCTTCCTGTCGGTTTACCCCCGAGCAGGCGCCTTCACCACCGACGAAGTCTGCAAGGTCGAAGGCCGCGAAATCTTCCGTCAGTGGTATTCGATGCGTTTTGCCCAGCGGCAGATTCTGATGTCGTCGCATGGTCTCGCCCGGCGCGTTCTGACGCTGACCGGTCGCATGTCGGCGTTCCGCGCCGATCTCGTTACCGATCCCGATTTCGTGCGGCAGATCGAAGTCGACTGGATCGACCACTGGCGCCTTGGCCGTCTCAAATTCCTGACCGGGGACGACAAGTCGAGCTGGTTCTTCCTGCTGCGTCGCGGCTGGCAGATGCTTTACATCCCCGACGTCCGGATCGTCACCATCGAGCATCCGCCGCACAACAGCTTCCTGATCGGCTCCACGCAATTGATGGTCCGCTGGTTCGGCAACATGCTGCGCACCAACGGACGCGCGCTGAAGCTTGGGCCAAAGAAGATCACCTGGTGGACATGGTGGTCGATCTTCGATCAGCGCATTTCGATGTGGACGTCGCTCACGGGCCTCGTCGCGGCGATCCTGGCGAGCATCTTCATCGAGCCGACCCTGATCCTTGGGTATCTCTATTGGGTCGCGCTGACTCGCCTGCTGCAGACCATCGCGCTGCTGACCGTGCGGCAGGAAGTCAACTGGACCTATCCGTTCCTGCTTTACTACAATCAGATCTACGGATCGATTGTAAAGACATACATATTCTTCCGGCTCGACCGGCAGAAATGGACCCGTCAAAATACGACGAACAAGGGCGTCACGTCCCTGTTCAGACAACGATATATCTCGGCATCCTCATTCTTCGTTCATTCTTTCGCCATTCTTGCGCTCATCGTATTCGTCGGGAATTTCATGAGAGCCTTGACTGTCGACAGTGTGGAGAATGTCGATCTGATGTTTAGCGAATAGTGATTCAGGAGGATTTATGAGCACAGCCGCAACGATTAGCCATGAGGCGGCTAGCCAGCGTCAGCATACCCGCATGAAGGTCGCTGCGGAGGCGATCATCGATGGCAAGGTCTATCCTACATTCGACTGGTCCGTGGGCGGCGTGTGCATCAAGGATTATGATGAGAGCATCGCGGTCGGCGACATCCTGCTCCCGCAAATCCGCTTCAATTTCGATGGGTTCGACATGACCATCGACGTCGAACTGGCCGTCCGCCACATCAGCGCCGACGGCAAGACCATCGGCGGCGCATTCTCCCAGATGAGCTGGCAGCAGCTTTCGCTGCTCCATTATGTCCGCGACGCTTATCTGAGCGGCGAAGTGGTCGACGCCGGGGACATGCTCCACGTCATTCAGCGCGACAATAGCGCCCGCGTCCGCTCCAGCAGCGTGCCGGAAGAAGAAAAGACGCCCCGTCGCGCGCTGTTCGATGCACTCAGCAAGAATTTCGGGCTGCTGCTGTTCGTCGTCGCGGCGGCCACCTTGTGCGCCTATGTCGCCGTCAACCTCTATACGCGCACCTTCGTCGTGGCGGCGGAAGGGGCAGTCACCAGCCCGTCGGGCACCGTGCTGCGCTCGCCTTCCAGCGCGACCGTTACATCCTTCGCCGTCAAGCCGGGGGACAAGGTCGAACCCAACCAGATCCTCGCATCGATGGAACGCATCGACGGGTCGATCCTCAATGTGGTCAGCAATTGCCGCTGCGTGGTGGGGGAACGTCTGGCTCAGCTCGGCACGCCGCTGTCGCGCGCTGCGCCGATCATCAGCCTCGCGCCATTGCGGGGCAAAGTGGAATCCACGCTCGTCGTACGCCTGAAGGATCTGCGCAAGGTCAGTGTGGGCGACCGCGTGGCGATCAACTTCTTCAACGACGATACCGAAGCGATGGGCCGGGTGAAGAGCATCCTGCTGCCGGGTCTGACCGACCCTGAAACGCTTGAGCGCACCGGCCTGCGCGTGCCCGATCTGGCGGGCTCGGTCGTCGTCGCGTTCGATACGCCGATCAATGCTGCGCGCATCGGTCAGCCGGTGTCGGGTCGCGTCCGTACCCTGCGGTTCGGCCTGTAACGCGGGCGCTTGAGGACACCCTATGCAGTATTCCCGCCTCGAACAGTCGATCGGCTACCCCGTGGCAGGATCGCCGATGCGGCCCTGCCGTCGCTCCTGTCGCATGACGTGCGGGAGCCCCGTCTCCGCGTCCCCGCAATATCGCTGAGATCGTGAACGCGGCCATGGATATGCCTACCACCCCCTCCGATATTGCCATGCCCCCTGAACGGGGCAGCGCCCTTCGGCGCGGCGTCTCCTGGGTAAGTGCCCATCGGCCTGAATCTGCGGCTATCGTGACGGGGCTGGTCGTCCTGCTCCTGATTGTCCTTTTGCTGTATACAGAGGTCGACAGCAACGGGCACCGCTCATGGAGCATCGGCGCCGCGCGCGACACGTCGACACTGAGCGCACCGGATATCGCCAATCTCGATCACCGCCTTGCGGCGCTGAAACCCGGCACGCCAGGATTTGCCGAACGTGCGGACGACCATCTCAAACTGCTTTCGACGCTAAAGCTGGTGAAGGGCCGCTCCGGAATCGCGCTCGACCGGCATCTGATGCGATTTATTGCCGTCACCAGGGGCGAATTTTTGCGGGGCGATGGCAATGCAGCCTATGAATCCGCGGAACAGGCTTTCGGCCTTATCGACAGTGCTGAGGTGCGGCAGCTAGCGGCGCGCCGTCTGGCGCTGTTTACGATGCAGGGCCCGTTTATGGCGCCGGACCGGCTGGATCGGCTGTTCCGCACCTTGGCCTTGGCGGACCGCTCCTGCCCGGCCGCTACGCAGGGCTGCGACGCGCTGATGCGCGACTTTGCGCTCTATTTCGCGGCGCATGCCACTATCAGCGCGGACGCACAGCAATCGGCATTCCTGCTCGCCCGGCGGATCGGCAATGCGCCGATGCGCGTGCAGACCTATCGCGAAATCGGGACGTTGATGATGCGCCCGACTTTGGGCAATCGGACCGACGGCGGGCTAATCGATGCTGCCAATGCGGCGCTGCTGGTCAAACAGGGCAAGACCGCCGTGGCCGCCGCCGCCGCGCTTTCGGTGCGCTCGGGCAAGAACCGCGACGGCATGTTGCGTATGGTGGCCGACCGGCTGCTCACGGACGGCAATGTTCTGGACGGGCTGGACGCAGCTCTGGCGATTGCCGATCCGGCCTTGCGCGATGCGGCCCTGCTTCGCGTCGTCAATGTCGGCAGCGGCCGCGGTTACATGCACGAGGCGCAAGTTGCGCAATTCCGGATCGAGGACACAGACCGGCAGACGATGGCAAACATGCTGATCGGTCTGGCCCTCGTCAGGCCGGGATATCAGACGCAGGCACAGCCTTATCTGGCAGGCGCGTTGCCCGCTGTCTCCGCAATGAAGAACGCTGGCGCCCGACAGGCTGCTGCGGCTTATGGCGCGCGCGCCTTGGCCGAGGCGGACGATCTGGATGGCGCGATGGAACTATTGAGTCTGGCGGGTCGCAATACGCCACTCACTGACGCTGCGTTGATACGCATCGCCGACCACTACATCCGCGTGAAGGACGCCAAGAGCCTTGCGGATCTCGCCGATTGGACGACAGGCGGACCGGCGGGAGACCTGATCGGCCGGGCTGCGGCCATCGCCTATCGGTCGGGCGATTTTGCGCTGGCCGAACGGCTGGTTGCGCAGGCACCCGACGATAATGCGTGGCTTCACGCGGCAGCGCGGCTGGCGATGGCAGGCTACACGGCAAAGCCGTGGGTCGCCAATGCCCGGTCGCGTCTGGCGGCGATGCCGACCACCGACCCCAAAGGTGAAGTCGATCAGGCCTATGCCGATGCGGCCCTCGCAATTGCGCAGGGCAATTACGCTCTGTCCTCTCGCGGATTGCCGATGATAACCGACCTCGCCCTGCGGGGCGAGGTGGCCCGTAGCCTGGGCGTCGCGCTGCTACGCAAGGGCGATTATAGAGGCGCGATAGCCTTGCAGCGCAATTTTCCGGCGATGGATACGGCGAATGCCGATGCCTTCAGGGCCGATCTGGCTGTGGAGCTTGGCAAGATCGGTGCGATCCGTGCCGCCGCGTATACCGCAAGGTCCATGATGGACGTGGATAAGCGCGTTCGCACCTTCCGGACTATCGCAGGGCTTCAGGCCAATCGCCTCGATCATTTTTCGGCGCTTCAGGGACAGGAGCAGCCCCTGATACCCGATACGGGTCGTCAGACGGTTCCGGTGCCGGAGTTTGAGCGCGATTTCTATGCCACCTTTGATGTTAGGCAGCAGAAACTGGGGGATTATCTGCCCCGTCTTCCCAACAGCGATGCCGTCGACGGATCGACCGTGCGAAGCGCTTTGCCGCACAATGACAATAGCGGTCATCTCGACATCATTCCGCTGGTGAACAACGATTATAACAAGAAATTCCTGACGGCCCGCTCTGTACAGGATGACTGGACGCTGGTTGGCGCGACTATCGTCATGGCGGCGCAATCGAGCCGCCATCCGGTCTATCTGCACTTGAGCCGCGGACGCCTCGATATTCCGCAGCTCTGGGAACAACTGACGCTTCGGGGGCAGGGGCAATTTCTGCTGCGCAACGGCCGCACCTACACCTTGCGCGCGCCGCTGTTCGTCAGCGATGGCGCGACTCTGACCGTATCGGGCAGCGATGTGAAGGCATTGCGACTGTCTACGGAGCGCGCCAGCTTCATCGTGAACGCCGGGGACATGCGGATTGCGGACGTCACGCTGGTCGGCTGGACCGAAAGCACCGGTGCGCCGACGCCGATGACCTACGATACCCGCCACGATTTCCGACCTTTCTACATCGCCTGGAGCAATTCGGCGACGCGGGCAGTCGGCACCCAGTTTCTCAATCTGGGATATGCGGCGGGTAAGGCGTACGGGATGACGCTGACCTACGGTCCGGTCTCCCTGCTGCAGCGTAACGTCGAACAGGTGCGTCCGCCGACCGGCACGCTGGTTGAGAACAGCTTCCAGAATATGCTCTACGGTTTCTACAGTTACGAAGCCAATGACGTGCAGGTCGTGGGCAACGAATATCGCGATAATATCGTATATGGCATCGATCCGCACGATCGCTCGCACAAGCTGCTGTTCGCCTACAACACCGTCTACGGTTCGCTCAAGAAGCACGGCATCATCGGCTCGCGCAACGTCGAGGATAGCTGGTACATCGGCAATCTGACGTTCGACAACAAGGGGTCGGGCATGATGATGGACCGCTATGCCGGTCGCAACATCATGTATGCCAACACGGCCTTCGACAATCATTCGAACGGCATTTCGATCTACGAAAGCCCGTGCAACATCATCGCTTCGAACAGCGTGTTCAACAATGGCCGCTCCGGCATCACGGTACGCAACAGCTGGGACGTGGGCATTTTCCGCAATACGATCCGCGACAACCGCAATCTGGGTATCGAGGGCTATGCCGTCGAGTTCGTGACGAAGCCGGGGGCTCCGTCGCGTAACCTTCTGCTCGATCCCTATGAGCAATTCCTGTCCGCCGCTGCGGTTTCCAACCGTGTGAAGAATAACGGGCAGGGCGCTTTGGGCATGACGGGCATGGGGGCGATGCTGCTGGAGGACAATACGCTGATCGGTTCGTCCAAGCGTCTGTTCCTCAACGATCTGAAACGCGCGGAAAACGGCCTCGGTTCGCGGCAGGCCGACGGTGTGATGGTGTCGGGCGCCTGCCCGCGTCCCAAGCGGCCCTATGCCTGCCCGTTCGTGCAGCAAAACTATCTGTCGGGTGAGCTGGCGGCTGCACCGTCGGTCGGTCGCCCTTTCCCGTCCTGTCCGGGCAACACCATCGTCAACGCCGCGACCCAACAGGGCGCTGCCGGCTTTGCCCCGGATCGTGCGCGTGAGGACGATGTCGAGGACTCTGCTGATTTGCTTCCCCCGGCGGCCCCTAGAAAGAGGCGTTCGCTATGAAAAGGTCGGTCCTGATCTCCGGCGTCGTCCTGCTCTGGCTGGGGACGATGGCGCTGGGCGCCTACATCTTCAAGGTTGCGCCTCCCAATCCCATCGTTCAGGCCGATGACGCCGTCCGGCTTGCGGTTGCGCAGGACGATCGCCTCGCCTTCGCGGCAAATCTCAAGCGGCTGGAGGCACTGTCTCCCGCGCTGGCTTCGCTGCGGCGCTATGAGAATGTCGGCAAGACGGTTCTGCCCTTGCCGCCGGAGCAGATTGCCGACGCAAAGACTGCGGCACGGCTGGCGACACTGAAATATCCAGAGACGCGCGACGAGGCGGAACGCCAATATGCGTTCGAACTGGCCCTGACCGCTGCCACGGCATCGCGCGGCATAGCGACGTTGCAGCGTATGGCGGCAACGGGCGACGCCGCTGCGATTGCGCTGCTGGCGGAAAGCCTGGAAAGCATCAACCTGCGCCGGGGCGAGGTGGGTCCGCTATGGCGCTCCATCGCGATGAAGCGTTCGCAAGCGGCGCTCAAGACCGCAGAGTTTCTCAGCTTTCAGCCGAAATTGACGCTCAGCACCTATGAATCGCGCGATTACCGCCGCGTGGCGGAGCGCCTCATGCGGCGCGAAGCCTCTTCCGGCAACACGACATCGATGGTCAGCCTGGGCGATTTGCTGCGCGAACGCGGTCGGGCGCAGGATATCCGGCAGGCGCGCGAATTTTATGAGCAGGCCAATGCGGCAGGCTCCGTGCGCGCCATGGTGCGGCTTGCCGACTTGCTTCTCAGCCCCGGCTTCACTCCGGCGGAGGCGCGGCGCGCGTTTGACCTTTTGCAGAATGCGGCCAAAAGGGGATCGTCGCAGGCCTCCTATATCATGGCGGAAAACTATCGGCTCGGCCGCGGTGTGCCGGTCGATAATCGCAAGGCCTACGCCTATTATCAGGTGGCGGCGCGCGGTGGCAGCGCGGGCGCACAAGTGCGACTGGGCGATTTCGAGGCGCAGGGGACAGTCGGTACACCCGACCCGCAAAAGGCCTTCGCCTGGTACAACGGCGCCGCTGCGGCTGGCAGTGCATCGGCCTATGCCCGACTGGCGCAGGCCTACATGCCGGGCGGCACGATGCCGCAGGACAATGCCAAGGCCGTCGAATATTATACCGCAGCGGCCAAGCGCGGCAGCATCCGGGCGATGTCGCAACTGGCCGAAATCTATCGTGTCGGGCAAATCGTCGATCGCGATATCGAACAGTCGAACGAATGGGCCCTGCGCGCCGTCAATGCAGGCAGCACGAACAACAATCTGCGCATCATCGCTGCGCAGGCCGTGGTGGTGGGCGGCATCAGCCCTGCCGAACTCAGCCGCGCCAAGGAACTGCTCAATCTGGCGATAGCAGGGGGCAGCGTAGAGGCGCGCACCAAGCTGGGCGGTCTGCTCCTGTCCATCGGCGACCCCCAAAGCGCGGCGCAGGCGATGGAGCTGTTCAAGCAGGCAGCGGCCAGCGGCAATGGCGAAGCGCTTGCGTCTCTCGCGTCGATCTATGCTTCGGGCAATGGGGTTCCGGTCAATCCTGAACTCAGCTTCCAATATTACAAGCTGGCGGCCAGTCGCGGCACGGCTTCGGGTTTCCGCGGCATGGGGGTCGCCTATGCGGCGGGCTTCGGCGTGCCCAAGGATATTCGCCGGGCGATCTCTTATTATGAGCGTGGCGCTGCGCTTGGCGATCTCAAGGCGATCATCCTTCTGGCCGGATGCTATATCGATGGATGCGGTGCCCGGCCTCAGCCTGCGCGGGGCAATGCCCTGATCGTCAGCGTGTTCGGGCGCGGCAATAACGACGTCGATTTCCAGACGGCGATCCTGATGCTGAAGGGCGAAGCGCCGGGGTCCGAGGCGGAGGCAATCCGCATCCTGACCAGCGCGGCGCAGCGGGGCTATGGCCCGGCTCGCGCCGTCTTGCGCAGCATGAACCAGTTCGACCCGCGCCAGCAGCAGAAAATCGACCAGCAGCGGCGTGAAAACCTCCTGCTTGCGGGAGCAAAAGGATGACCGACGCACCTTTGGAACTGACATCGGCCCAACGCCGTCATCCGCGCCATTGGCGCCATATCCTGGCTGCACTGCTGGCGTTCGCCTTGGGCAGCATAGCAATCAACTTCACGGCAACGCGTGCCAGCAACGGCACAGCGATTCAGGATGGGTTTGCCAGCGGCGCGCTCGAAACGATCACGCCTGTGGACCTGGCGCCCTGGTGGCTCGTCGCCAGAGCGCAACTCGATTGCCAGCAACTGATGCCACTGGTTTCTGGCAATCTGACCGTCGGTGCCGCCATCGCCCGCCCGCAGTTCGCGCTGGCGGATCGCAAGGTGAATGCCTGCGTGCTGCTCGCCAGCGCCGTCGAGCGCAAACGTCTGTCCGGCAACATGCGGGAGGTGTCGCGCCGCGACGGTTTTCACACGGCGGGCAGTCTGACCTTGCCTGCGATGGCGATGCTGGGCGTTGCGGCTACCCGGTGGGCCAGTGCCTCGATTCTGCTGGGGGCGACTGCCTGCGGACTGTGGTTCATCTGCACGGCGCCTGCGATGGGCGGACGACGGGATCGGATTGCGGCAACTGCCTGCATGATGGGCGCTGCGGCTTTCATCCTCGCCATTCCCGGATCGTTGACTGCCATACCGACGATCGCGCTGCTCGTCGTCAGCCTCGTGGGCATCCTGATCGCGCTGCGAAAGCACGGGGCCGCGCCTGACTCTCTGTATGTCGCCGCTCCGTTCATGGCGGCGGCTCTGGTCTCTCTGGATCCTGCGGGCGGCAGCGTCCCGGTGGGGCTGGGCTGCATGATGCTGCTTGCCCGGATGGTCGGGCCAACGGCGGCGGATCGCCCGGTCGTGCTGCGCACGGCGGTGCTCTACATGCTCACGGTCCTGCTGTGCTGGTTCACTTACGCAGCGCTGGTGGGCGTGACGAGCGGCTGGAACTATGCAGCTCTGGTCCTGCGCGATCAACTGATGGATACCCGCGAAGCCGGGCGCATCGGCGATTTCATTGCGGGTGCCACCGGCACCTACAAATGGCTGAGCGGTGAAAATCTGCTGGGGCCGCTTGGCGCGTTCGATCTGCTGTTTACCGTTTTGTTCGGGCTGATGATCTACGCCGCGGTGGAGCCGCTCCATCCCAGGGCGGGGCGGCTCGAACCGCTGATGACGGCGCTGCTCGCCGTCGCGCCCGTGGTGCTGTGGGCGCTGCTCTATCCGGGCGACTGGCGTCGGGCGGAGGAGCAATATGTCCTGCCGCTGATGTGGCTGATTGCCATTGCAATGGCGGGGCCGTTCGTCCTGCTCATCGAATTTGCACGGCGCATCGCCCGCCGCCGCCCGGCGTCACCGGCCCCTGCGAAAGCTACTTCTGTTGCTTGACGACCGCGCCTATCGCCGGTTCGCCGGTGCCGTACAGCGCGGTCATGTTTCCGCCGATGCGGCTCGATCCCATGGGGCGATATTTCTCCAGCCATTTGACCACGCGTTTGTCGTGGAAGCGCGCATAATAGGGTTCAATCCATGCGAGCGAGGACTCGTTGTACAGGTCCTCCTGCTCATATCCGGCCTTGCGGCCGATCACGTCGGGATCGTCCAGCGCGGCCAGATTGAGGTCGATCAGTTTCTGCAGACGATTGCCGCGCTCGGCATACATTTTGATGCCGTTGGTTTCGCCCGCTTCGGCGATCATGACCAGCGGGAGCAAAGCGAACATGTGATAGCTTGCAGCCTTGGTGCGTCGCGCCATTTCCAGGTCGAGCGAGCCATCGTCGCGGATCTGGCCGACGGCAAATCGATACCGGTCGATGCCCCAATCGAACAAGGTCTTGTCGCCGGTGGCGAGGCCAGCGGACAGCACACCCCATGCCGCCCAGTACAGGTGATTGTTCTGCCGGCTCTTCATCTCCGTGTGCGTGGAAAAATCCTCTTTGGCTTTATATGCAATATCGCTAATCCATTTGCGGATTCGGGCTTTCTTCGCTGCGTCGTCGGACGCGGACTGAACCTTCAGATAGGTGGTGGCAAAGCTGCCCAGTTCCCATTTGCGCACCGATTGCCCCTGCCGGTTGATCTGCCCCAGGAACGCGCCACCTTTTGCCCAGGCATCCAGCCAGTCGAGCGCGCAGCGCGCTTCGGCATTGGCTGTCGTATTGCCTTCCACATAGTTGTCGGCGCGCTTCACGATGAACTTCACATAGGCTTTGATGGGCGCGATATCCGCTGTGTATTCCGCTTCGGATTCCTTGTCGACAATCGTGGAATTGTTGAGCTTTCCGGCCTTTTCTCCATATTTGCTGACGGTCTGAATGTCGACGACGGCAATGGGGGCGGTCGGGCATTCGAACGCTTCGCTATCGGTCGACGGGGCCATCGTCACCAGCGCAGGATACAGCGTCGCTGGCTCCCAGGCGCGCGCCGCGCAGCCCGTGAAGGCGGACGATACAAGCAGGCAAGATACGGTCTTGATGGCCATGCGATGCATAGAGCCTCCACAGATTTGAGGGCAGGATGAATAACGGTTCGAACTCTTCGTATTGCGTTCGCGGTGCGACCGCTAGCATATTTGCGATTGCTGTTGCATTAACGCATGGATTGGCCGTCGCGCAAAACATGCGCAGCGGTTCTCCGGTCGCGGCGGTGCACGGTCCGTTACGCGCTTTCCAGCCAAGCGACGGCTTTATCGACCCGGCCCCGACCCGTTACGCCTTCTGCCGCGCGTCGCTGCGGACGAAGAGTTACGCGCTGCCATCGAAGCAAGTGTTCGAAGGCGACACGGGCTGGTTCTTCCATGCCGATGAACTCGATTCGAATCCGTCGATAACGCCCGATCTGCTGGACGATTTCACGCGCCTGACGCGGACGCTGGCACAGCGCGGGACCAAACTGGTGGTGGTGGTGCCGCCGCCGCGCGGCTTGCTCGCGTACAGCCATTTGCCGCCGCAGGCGCGCGGGACCATGGCGACGCCATATGACGCCCGCCTCCGGGCATACCAGTCCTTCGTCGATCATATTCGCCGGGCCGGGCCGATGGTGCCGGATATATTGGCGGAGGCCAATCGGAATGGCGTTTCGTTGGATCGTCTGACCAGCCCTTCGGACATGCACTGGTCCACGACCGGGGCATGGGTCACGTCGCTTGCCGTCACGCGCCAGATTGCCCCGCAAAAGCTGAAAGGCGGCGTTCCTCCACTGATGGGAACGGCGTCGCTGGTGGGGGCGGAGTCCTATCGCACCACGCTCGATACCCTGTGCCGCACGCCGGGGCGGGGGCAGACGGTCCGTGCTTTCACTCTCCCTGCTACGCCCGCTACGCAGAACCGCGCGGACATCATCTTGGTCGGCACCAGCTTTTCGGCGCTCACCCATCGCTACGGGTTCGCACCATTCGTTCAGGCCTATTCCGGCATGGCTACGCAGAACCTGGCCGTCGCTGGCGGCGGGCCGCTGACGGCGTTCCGGCAATATGCTGCGTCCGAACGGTTCAAGACGGACAAGCCCAAATATCTCATCTGGGAATTTTCGCCGTCCATGATGTCCGATGCCGGTTTCGCCAGCCAGCTTGGGGGTGTGCTGCGAACGGCATGCCCGGCCAACACGCCAGCGACCAGCGCAGCATTGGGCGCAGGCCTCAGCGCCCTTGCCACCGGGGAGGACATTGCGAACGCCGCCCCGGAAGGCGCACCGATCCAGATGACCGTCAAAAGCGACAATGCCGCTTTCAAGCGCTTCACTGTCTTCCTGAACTATGTCGACGGGCGTCAGGATACCGTCGACATGGATAGCCGCGCCGCCCCCGACATGGCGGCGAACTATACCTTCATCCTGCCAGACGACCGCGCGCTCCTGTCCGACATCGCGGTGCGCAGCAATGACCCGTTGTCCGGCACGCTGCGCACGCAGCTTTGTCCGGCCGTCGATCCTATCGATCCCAATCCCGCAACACCGACCTTGTTCAGCCGCCTGGCGGCTTGGTTCAAGTCCTTTTGGAGCTAAGCCCATGACATTATCCCGCTCTACCCGCGTTCTTTTGCTGGCTACGACTGGCTTCTGCCTGCCCACGGCGGCGCTGGCCGCGGCCTGCCCGGCCCCGGTCAGCGAGCGTGCTGCTCCGGCACCGACCGGGAAGAGCAAGCCGCCCGTGGAACCGGCGGCCCGCGCTTTCTACGATGCCGACATCATGCGCCGCGCGGGCAGGCGGGAGGAAGCCGACACCATCTATACGCGCCTGCTCAACACGCCTGCCGACCGTCGCCAGACGGCGCGGCGTGCCGCTCTGCGGCTGTCGCAATCGGCTCTCACGCGCGATGATTATGCCGTGGCGCGCGATTTTGCCGCCCGGGCAGCGGCAAAGGGCGCCAATGCCGATATCGCGGCGCAAGCGGCCTATCTCGTCAAGCGCATCGACTATGCGCAGACTGTCGCTGCGCGCGGTGCGGCCTATGATGCCGTGTCGGCGCGCCGTATGGCCGGGGAACCTGCCGCAGAGTTGCTGCCTGCTTACGATGCGCTGCTCGCCGCGCCTTGCCCCTATGCGGAGGATTATCACGCGCGCATCCATCTTCAGATTGCCGATGTGAAAGCGGAATCGGGCGATGTCGACGGTGCGCGCGCCAGCCTTGGCGATGCGGCGCGCGAAGCGACCGGCCTTGCCGATCCCGCTCGCACCACCCGCATCCGGGAGCGCGCGGCGCAGGCAGAGCGCGATATCGATGCCTCGTTGCTGATCCGCGAAGGCGATGCGCTGGCCGATGCCGATCCCGCCGATACCGTCGGTGCCGAGGCGCGCTATCGTCAGGTGCTGGCCATGACACCGCCGCCGTCCGTCAGCCGCCTCATCAGCGCGCATTTCGGCCTGTCAAACATCGCGACCGATCGCGGCAATTTCGCCGCTGCCCGCGCCGAACTCGACACCGCCAAGTCCCTCGCCACGCCTGAACAGATGCCCCGCGTCGATCAGAAATTCGCCCAACTCGCCCAGCGCGAGATCGACTACACCGCGCGCGGTCGCATCGACGTTGCGCAGACCGGATCGCGCACCCATCCCACCGAAAGCCTCGCGATGCTCGACGCCGTCATCGCGCAGCAGCCCGCGCCGTCCCCTGCCGTCATCCAGTCCGCGCAACTCACGCAAGCCGACATCCTGCGCCGCGAGCGTTTCTATGTGAAGGCGCGCAGCATCGTCCAGACCGTCACCGCCGCCCCACAGAACGAGCGCCTCACCGAGCGCGCCAACGCCGTCCTCGCCCGGATCGAAGCGGACAATCCCAAGCAGTCGCTGCACGGGTCGATCGTCACGGGCATATCCTATGACACCAACGCCCCCGCGCTGGTCAATTCGCTCCGTACCGAAGTCGACGATGACGGCTATCCCAATAATCAGCGGTTCGACGACACCAGCGCACTGGTCCGCGCACAGATCGATCACCGGGTGCGCCTCAACGAAAATGGCGACCAATGGCGCACGCGCTTCACTGGCCTGCAAACCGCGCAGTTCAAACTGGACCGCATCAACCGCAGCGTGCTGGACGTCGAGACAGGCCCCTATTTCAACTTGCCCGCCGCGCGCCTGACGCTGGGCATCGTGGCGATTGCTGCGGGCGAATGGCGCTCGGGCGATTTCGTGCAGTCCAACTTCGGCGGCGGCATCAACCTTGAAAAGCGTCTCGCCGGACAGATGGTGCTGGGCGCTGCCTATGAACTGACCAAGCGCAGCGACCGTCGCGCCGGGCTGGACGGCACGTCGCACAACGGTCGCCTGTGGCTGCGCGATACCGTCGGCCTCGGCCAGACTCTGCGCGGCGAAGCGGTCATCCTGCGCCGCGATGTGGACAATCCCGCGCTCGATACCTGGCGCTACGGTGCCAGCCTTGCCTATTCCTACGAATGGGGGGATCGCGACACCGTCGGCTACACTGTCTCGGTGGAGCCGGGCTATCAGTTCATCGACTACCGCCGCTTCGCCGGGTTCGATCGCCATGACGAGCGGATCACGGCCGACGTGGAAGCGGGCGCGACCTTCCGCCGCCAATGGTATGCCGGCCTCATCTATCAATTGAACGACGTCAATTCGAACACGCTGTCGGGGGAGCGCCTCGCCAACCACCGCTTCGGCATCCGCTTCGGCTATCTGTTCTGATCCAGCCCGCCGTTCCCCTGCTTTCGCGGGGGAACAATGGGTACATAGCACGGATAATTACACGCCCAATGTCCGTTCCAGATGACCAGCCCGTCAGGGCCTGAAAACAAAGGGGGACAGGGGCACAACATGTGCCTCTGTCCCCCTTTTGTTCACGACCGGAATCCCGCGGAAATCCGCCATTTCCGCGCCGCGAACGCGCTACGGGCTGCGTCATCCGGCCACTACAGCTTGTGCTTAACGCACCGCGTCAACCCCTAGCATTGGTGGCGCGAACAAATATTTGCGCCCAATCGCGCAAAAATTCTGTGGCGCTTTTTTGACTATGGAGTAACATTCGGGTCGGCTTCGGGGGCGAGGCCGGGGGAAGCGGCGCTAGTGCGCCATTCCATGCGCTGTGCTGGGTTTTTGGATAGGGAAGAGGAGGTTACTTATGCGACATTTCGCACGCATGCCCGATTCGACCCGGGCCTGCCCGCCAAAGGCAGCGGCGCGGCAACATCCGTCACCGCGCCAGCGCTTTTACGCTTCGTTCTCTTCTTCTTCGAACGTCACGGCCACGTCGCCATTGGCGGACAGCCGCACTGTCTTGCCGTCGTCCTCGACTGCGGCGATCAGGCCTTTGCCGATGAAGTGGTGGTGGCCCTTATGACTGCCTTCGCCACTGTCCGCCTTGGTCAGCTTGATGCGGTCGCCCTGCATGTGGTCCACGGTGCCGACATGCACGCCGTCCGCGCCGATCACGTCGGCATGTTCCTTGATAGTGCTCGTATCGACCATGATATTGCTCCTGTACCGGGGGTGGTGACGTTTGAACGCACCGCCGCGTGGCATGGGGCCAGCCGCCCGCAACTTTTCACCGCATTCACTGCACGTCCGGAGTAATCCCATGTCCCTTCTTCAAGCGTCCAAGCAGTACAAGCCCTTCGAATATCCCTGGGCCTTCGACTTCTGGAAGCGTCAGCAGCAGATCCACTGGATGCCTGAGGAAGTGCCTTTGGGTGAGGATTGCCGCGACTGGGCGCAAAAGCTCTCCGATCATGAGCGCAACCTGCTCACGCAGATTTTCCGCTTCTTCACACAGGCCGATGTCGAGGTGCAGGATTGCTACCACGACAAATATGGCCGCGTGTTCAAGCCGACCGAAGTCAAGATGATGCTCACTGCGTTCAGCAATATGGAAACCATCCATATCGCCGCCTACAGCCATCTGCTCGACACCATCGGCATGCCCGAAAGCGAATATGGCGCGTTCCTGGAATATCAGGAAATGCGCGACAAGCATGATTATATGCAGCAATTCGGCGTCGACAGTGACGAGGATATCGCCCGCACGCTGGCCATGTTCGGCGGCTTTACCGAAGGGCTGCAACTCTTCGCCAGCTTCGCGATGCTGATGAACTTCCCCCGCTTCAACAAGATGAAGGGCATGGGCCAGATCGTCACCTGGTCGATCCGCGACGAAACCCTCCATTGCGAAGGCATCGTCAAGATGTTCCACACCTTCGTCAAGGAACGCGGCTGCCTGACCAAGGCTGTGCGCGAAGACATCATCGATTGCTGCCAGAAGACCGTGCGGCTGGAAGATGCCTTCATCGATCTGGCGTTCGAAATGGGTCCGGTCCCCGGCATGACTGCCAAGGAGATCAAGAAGTACATCCGCTTCATCGCCGACTGGCGTCTGGGGCAACTGGGTTTCCAGCCGATCTACATGATCGAGGAACACCCCCTGCCATGGCTCGCCCCGCTGCTGAACGGCGTGGAGCACGCCAACTTCTTCGAAACCCGCGCCACCGAATACTCAAAGGGCGCCACCCGCGGCAACTGGAACGAAGTGTGGGACAGCTTCGATCGCCGCAAGAAGCTCAAGGCGAACGATACGGTCGAGGACGAAACGGGCGACGACATGTTCAAGCAGGCGGGGATCGCGGCGGAGTAAGGGGGATGGTTAGTGCAGTTGTGCGAACAGCTAAGCTGACAGACGGTGAGATACTTGCGCTCGTAAAATCTTTGTTGAATTGTGACCCCACGGGAGAAGCTGTAATAAATTACCCTATAGGTCACATAGTACGTATAAACTCTGACTCAAAATTGAGCGATACTCAGCTGCAAGACAAAAACAGAATTATATTAGATATGAAGTTTGGATTTGGAGGGTCAGTTCAAGAGGTGGTCTGCTTCCATAGGGGGGTAGTCGAACCTGATTTTTGGCGCCAGCATCCGAATATTAACGGGTTCGCGCGTAGCCAGCCACATGCATATTTTGATGAGATTGGTTTCCTAGAACCTGAACGAAATTCATATGGGCAACAGCAACAACATGATAAGCTGCCGAAAGAGGTAATATTTTCGGTTATCTCCCTTATCAACGGCAAGTCAGTCGAAGGATTGCTAGCCGATGACTCGGCTAAAGAAAATCTACATCAGATGGTTGCCGCGCAAATTGCTGACCTCCGGCAACTTAATCTGGAGATGACTTCAGGTTTGGCTAAAGCTCGCGCTAATATAGATACGGATTTAGCTAAAAAAACTGAAAAACTCGATAAAGAGTTTGAAGCACGAAAATCTTTGTTGAAAGAGCAAGAGATAGAATTATCGAACTTGCGAAAAGAAATCAATGATCGAGAGCCGCAACACGAACGAAGGAGATTGCGTGAGCATCTTACAGAACGGTTGCAGCAGACGATCATTAACCCTCCTATAGTTACAGGAGTTACGGAAAGGCGCTCATACTATTTTTACATTGCGGCTGGAGCTGTTTTTCTGATTCTGTCGTTTAGTCTAACGATTTTTAGTAATTTAGAAGTCTCTGGATCAGCTGCATTTTGGGTGAATGCTGCAAAAAGTTTGGTTGCAGGCGTCGCAGGTGCAGCTTTCACATGGGCGGGGCTATCCGGTCTAAAATCGTCTACTATTGCGGCTCGTGAACATGAACAGGCTGTACAAAGATATGCTTTCGACATGGATCGCGCGAGTTGGATAGTTGAAACGATCTTACAAATGAACGCAGCCGAGCAAGCCGAAGTGCCAAGAGAATGGTTGGAAAATGCGTGTAGAGATCTGTTTGTAAGATCTAGCAAAGCCGTTGAGGATTATCGATCACTCGACGCGTTCGCTGCGTTGTTTGATGCGACTGCCAAGGCGCGAATTGGTACGAACGGTATCGAATTTGAAATCGATCGCAAGGGCGCGCGAAAATTAGCTCACGAAACCGGTAACTAATCCCCCCTGTCCTACACGCCCCCCAATCCGCTAACACCGCCGCTCCTTCAACCCGATATATCGGTGGTGCCGCGCGTCTGACTCTCTGATGTAACCTCCAAAGTCGATCCGTCGCCGCTGCGCCTCCCGCTCCTCGATACGCGGAAAGAGTGCGCCGCCAGCGGTAGCCGCATCGACCGCGCGCTTGCCGATTGCGCCTTCGGGCCGGCCAGCGCGGCGATGGGTCATTTGAGAACGCGGACTTTGCGCCACTGCCCCGATCGTCGTCCCGAAGGAAACCTTCTCCTGCCCGCGCAGCGGCGGCGCGGCAGGATCTATGTGCAAGCCATGCCCGATACCCCTGCTGTCGCAGGCGCCCCCCAACGCCGCCAAAATCCAACACCACCAACACCGCAACCGCCCCCAATGGGTAGTGACGTAGTGTGACCTTTGAGGCTTTCCGCGCCAAAATCCCTGTTGGAACGCATGGGCCATTCGCATCGCGGCCTGCCGCGGATTGACCCATATCAATGCGCGCCCTCCCGGCCCCCATCACACTTAGCATTTCCGTGCCTTTTGGCGCTTTGACAAAGGCTTAGCTTATGAACGCCGCATCCCCCGTCACGCCTTACGACATGATCGGCGGCGACGAAGCCGTGGTCGCCATCGTCGGTCATTTCTACGATCTGGTGGAAAAAGAGCCCGAATATGCGGCATTAAGGGCGCTTCATGCTGCCGATCTCGGCCCGGTGCGCCATTCGCTGGAGCGGTTCCTGACGGGCTGGCTCGGCGGACCGCGGGACTGGTTCGACCGGGGAACGTGCATCATGTCGATGCACCGCGCTTTCCCGATCACCCCCGCCATCGCCACCCAATGGTCGGACGCAATGGGCCGCGCCATAATCGCCTATCGCACGGAAACGCCCGCTCTGAACGCCGACCTTGCCGAGCGCATGGCGGAGAAGATGGGCCATATGGCGCAGGGCATGATCAACCTCGCCGCCGAAAGGGCCGACGCCCCCGCCGCCTGAGCCCGTCTATACGAGGCAGCAGGCGGCGGCGCGGGTTGGGAAGGGGCTATTCGTCCTCGTCGCGGTCCGTCTCGCCCATGATGTCTTCCTCATCGTCCATCTTCGGCTCACCGGCATAGGCGCCATTGTCGATATGCCCGCTGGAAACCATCGCGTTCATCGTATCGACCAGGTCGGGGACATCGTCGGGGATGATCTGTGTGCGGTCCGGCTTGCCGCCGCGCTCGCTTTCTTCATTGACTTCGGTGCCATGGCGCCGCGCATCGGCGGCGACGTCCTGCGCCTGACCGCTATCGGCTTGCTCGCTATTGTCGGGGTCGGCGTCGGGGAAGGGGGGTGTGTTGGGGGTCTGGGCGGTCATGGCATATCCTTCATGCAAAAGAGCAAGCTGCCGGGATAACGCCGCGCCCCTCCCGCCCGTTCCGAGCTCCGACGGAAAGCTGAACCCCACCCGTCCACGCGGTTATGTTCCGTTCATGCAACTACTTTGCAGCGCCCCTCGTTCTGCCCTCACTAAAGACACAAGGGAACACGCCATGAAGAAGTTCTTGCTCAGCCTGTCCATCGCATCGATGGCCATCACCGCCGCCCCCGCCATGGCGGAGCAACCCGGACAAGGCTGGCGTCAGGATCAGCGCGAAGACCGTCGCGAAGAGCGTCAGGACCGCCGGGACGATCGTCGCGACGACCGTCAGGATCGCCGTGCCGACCGGCGCGATGACCGCCGCGACCATCGTCGGGAAGTGCGCGATTATCGCCAGTATCGCAATTACGACTGGAACCGCCCCGAACGCGGCCAGCGCTACGACGCACAGCGCTATTATCGCGATGGCCGCTATTATCAGCCGCAGCGTGTGACGCGCAACACCCGCGTTTATCGCGGTGGCGACGGTCGCTATTACTGCCGCCGCAATGACGGCACGACTGGCCTGATCGTCGGCGCGGCCATCGGCGGCTTGCTGGGCAACCGCATCGACAATGGCGGCTCCGGCCTGCTCGGCACGCTGATCGGTGCAGGCGGCGGCGGACTGGTCGGTCGCGAAATCGATCGCGGCGGCACCACCTGCCGCTAAGGCAAAGGCTATGGGGCGGGCGGACACAGTTTCGCTCGCCCCAATCGCTATCTATAACGCAGCGCTTGACCATCGCAGCCCGGCATCGGATGAGACACCATCCAAGGCTGTGAGTGAAACGACATGACCGAAAACTGGCTCTACGACGCGCACCCCGCCATGTTCCGCAGCAACCCGCTGCTCTTCATCCTGCTGCTCATCTCCGTCGTCGGCATCGTCGGCCTCGGCATATGGTGGATCAAGTGCAAGGGGGAACGCCTCGCCGTCAGCGACAGCGAAATCCTGATGGAGCGCGGCCTCCTCTCCAAGCAACGCACGCAACTCGCCCTCTCCAGCGTCCGCACCGTCCGCATCAGCCAGAGCGTCTTTCAGCGGATGCTAGGCGTCGGCAATATCGAGATTTTCAGCGCAGGCGACTATGCCGAAATCGCGATCCGCGGCATGCCCGATCCCAACCGCGTCCGCGCACTCGCTGCCCGCCGCGACGCCTGACTGGCTATTTCCCGACGAACAGAAACGCCACCGCACCCATAATACACATGAACGCCGCAAAGTGCCGCCAGCTTAGCGGCTCGCCCAGCACCAGCACCATGAACGCGCCGAACACGATCAGCGTAATGGCCTCCTGCGTGATCTTGAGCTGCGCGCCGCTCCATCCATGCGCATAGCCGATCCGGTTGGCGGGTACGGCCAGACAATATTCGAACAGCGCAATGCCCCAGCTTATCAGGATCACCGCGAACAGCGGTTTGCTCATCCCGCCTTTCAGGTGCCAATACCACGCAATCGTCATCATCACGTTCGATCCGATAAGCAAGGCGACGGGAATCATGCAGTAATCCTCGATTGCGGGGCCGCGATATTCCAGCTTGCACGACAATACGCAAAGGCTTGTGCAAGCCTTGCGATGTTGGTCTTTGATCCTTAGAGGGGCCGGGACTTTTCCTGCTGCGGCAGGATTCCCAGCGCAAGGATTACCAAGTGGCCAATGTGACCGTGATCGGTGCCCAGTGGGGCGATGAGGGCAAGGGCAAGATCGTCGACTGGCTGGCCGAACGTGCCGACGTCGTCGTCCGCTTTCAGGGCGGTCATAATGCCGGGCACACGCTGGTCGTCGGTGAAAATGTCTACAAGCTGTCTCTGCTCCCTTCGGGCATCGTGCGCGGCACGCTTTCGGTCATCGGCAACGGCGTCGTGCTCGATCCGTGGCACTTCCGCGATGAAGTCGCGAAGCTGGCGGGGCAGGGGGTCATCATCACGCCCGAAAATCTTCAGATCGCCGAAACCTGCCCGCTGATCCTGCCGTTCCATCGCGATCTCGACGGACTGCGCGAAGATGCCAGCGGCGCGGGCAAGATCGGCACTACCCGTCGCGGCATCGGCCCGGCTTATGAAGACAAGGTCGGCCGTCGCGCCATCCGCGTCTGCGACCTCGCCCATCTCGACGATCTGGGGCCGCAGATCGACCGTCTGACCGCGCATCACGACGCTCTGCGCGCCGGTTTCGGCGAACCGCCGATTGACCGCGACGCCCTGATGGCGGAACTGCGCGAAGTCGCCGACTTCATCCTGCCTTATGCCAAGCCCGTCTGGCTCACGCTCAACACGGCCAAGGCGCAGGGCAAGCGCATCCTGTTCGAAGGCGCGCAGGGCGTCCTGCTCGATGTCGATCATGGCACCTATCCCTTCGTCACCTCGTCGAACACCATTGCGGGAACGGCAGCAGGCGGATCGGGCCTCGGCCCCTCGGCCGCCGGGTTCGTGCTGGGCATTGTAAAGGCCTACACCACCCGCGTCGGCTCCGGCCCGTTTCCGACCGAACTGGAGGACGAAACCGGCCAGCGCCTCGGCGAACGCGGCCATGAATTCGGCACCGTCACCGGCCGCAAGCGTCGCTGTGGCTGGTTCGATGCCGTGCTCGTGCGGCAGTCGGTTGCCGTGTCGGGCGTCACCGGCATTGCGCTCACAAAGCTGGACGTGCTCGACGGGTTCGAGGAACTGAAAATCTGCGTCGGCTACACCATCGGTGACAAGACTTACGATTATCTGCCTGCCCATACGCAGGATCAGGCCCGCGCACAGCCCGTCTACGAAACCATCGAAGGCTGGCCCGACACCACTGCGGGCGCACGCAGTTGGGCCGACCTGCCTGCACAGGCCATCAAATATATCCGCCGGATCGAGGAACTGATCGGCTGCCCGGTCACTCTGGTATCGACTTCGCCCCAACGCGACGACACGATTCTGGTGCGCGACCCCTTCGCGGACTGACAACTATAGGAGCCACGCCATGTCCCTCTCGATCCCGGTTTTCTATGGCTCCTATCGCTCCGACCGGATGGGCATCCGCCTCGCGGACTATATTGTCGCGGGCCTTGCGGCGCGTGGCGACAAACCAGAATTGATCGACGCAAAGGCTATCGACTTGCCGATGCTCGACCGCATGTACAAGGAATATCCCAAGGGCGAAGCGCCACCGGCGATGGAAAAGCTGGCCGAAACAATCCGTGACGCGGATGCTTTCGTCTTCGTCACCGGCGAATATAATTGGGGGATGCAGCCGGGCCTCAAAAACCTGACCGACCATTTTCTCGAAGAATGGTTCTGGCGTCCCGCCGCCATCGCCAGCTATTCGGCGGGTCGGCTTGCCGGGGCACGCGCCAACAGCATGTGGCATCCTACGCTCAGCGAGATGGGCATGGTCGTCATTTCCAGCACCCTGACCGTCGGACCGATTGCCCAGACTCTCGACGAACAGGGCAAGACCACCGGCGACGCGGGCAAATCGCTCGACCGCGCCTTCCCGCGCTTTGCCGACGATCTGTCATGGTGGGCACAAGCGGCAAAGACACAGCGGGCCGCCAAAGCGCCGCCCTACTGATCGTTATTCCAGCACCCCGAGCAGCAGCAGGACTATCGCAAACAGGAGCAGCACGATGACGGTCGACATCATCAGCACCATCAGCCGCAACGCACTGCCCACCCGCGAGCTGCCATAGGCACCGCGCAACTGCTTATACATGTGGATCGGCGGAATGATCATCAATGCCACGCCCCAGATGGCGATGCCGACCCCCAATGACGCCGCGATGCTCAAAACGATCAGCAACAACAGCATGAAGCTGATCGAATAGGTCGCGAAAATGGCATGGTCGTACAGGTGAATGTCCCGCCGCCAGAAATACATGATCCACAGGAACGGGATGCTCAGCGGGATCAGCATCCAGCTATATTTATACCCGTTGGTCTTGAGTTTGTAGATCAGCAACGAGGGGTTATCCTGCGCCTTCTCGATCGCGTGATCCAGCGCCGTCCAGCCTGTGTTGGCGTCAAAACGATCGCTCTTGCCGCCAGTGTTCGCCTTGCTCGAAGTGCGCTTGTCCAGTTCTGCAAGCTTCGACCAGTCACCCGTTGCTACCGCCGCCATGCCGTCGCGATCGTCGATCTTGTTGGCAATCTGCGTATCCAGTCTGGCCTTTTCGGCGGCACTAAGCTTGGGATCCAGCCGCACCTTCTGTAACGTGTCGATCTCTTTCTGCGTTCGGGCATATTCCTCCTTGATGCCCGCGCGCCAATCCCCGACCGGCACATCCTTGCCACCGATGTTGACGTTCTGATTGCCACCCAGCAGCGCGCCGCCGGTAAAGCCGAAGACGGCAAAGGTCAGGAACACCGTGAAGAGGAACAACGCCATCGGCGACACGAATCTGGCCCGCTGGCCATCGATGAATCGCCGCGTCAGCCTGCCGGGGTGGAACGCAAGCTCCGGCAACGTGCGCCACACTTTCCCTTCGAAATGGAATACGCCGTGCAATATGTCATGACCCAGCGATCCCAGGCTGCGGTGAATATGCCCGGCCTGTCCGCATTGCGCACAATAGGGGCCGGTCAACGCCGCGCCACAATTGGCGCAGGGGCCATGTACGTCATGCGCAGCCGCACCATGGGCCGGTTCGACAGCGCGCGCGATCATGCCGCCTGTCAGGGCATCGCCCGCTGCTTCGATTTCCCCCGTCATGGCGTCGATCCTATCATGCGCGCTTCTCTTGGCAACTGCTCATCGCGGCTGCATGGGTGCGTTTCCTACACCAGCAAATCATGGTAGTGACGCGCCCATGAACGACATGACTCAAACACCCGAAATGCTCATCGCCATGCTCGGCGCGCGCGCGCGCAAGGCGGCAGCGATTCTGGCGCAGGCCACGGACGAACAAAAGGCGCAGGCGCTCAAACTTGCTGCGCAGGCTCTGCGCGATGCGGCACCGGCCATCGCAGCCGCCAATGCCCGCGATATGGAAAACGCCGCAGCCAACGGATTGTCGCCAGCGATGCTCGATCGCTTGCGTCTGGACGCGGGGCGCATTGCCGCCACGGCAGACGGTGTGGAAGCGGTCGCCACACTCCCCAATCCGCTGGGTGCGATCATCGACAGCAGCGAACGGCCTAATGGTCTTGTCCTGCAGCGTGTCCGCGTGCCGCTGGGCGTGATCGGGATCATCTACGAAAGCCGCCCCAATGTCACCGCCGATGCCGCTGCACTGTGTCTGCGTGCCGGCAATGCCGTCATCCTGCGCGGCGGCAGCGAAGCGGTCGAAAGCAACCGCGCCATCCACGCCGCCATGCTGTCCGGCATTGTGGCAGCAGGCCTGCCTGCTGACGTCGTTCAGATCGTGCCGACCACAGACCGCGCTGCCGTCGGGGCCTTGCTCAAGGCATCCGAATTTGTCGACCTCATCATCCCGCGCGGCGGCAAAAGCCTTGTCGCGCGCGTGCAAGAGGAAGCGCGCGTTCCCGTCCTCGCGCATCTCGACGGCATCAACCACAGCTACGTCCATGCTGCGGCCGATCCTGACATGGCATGCGCGTTGGTGGTCAATGCCAAGATGCGGCGGACCGGCGTCTGCGGCGCCACGGAAACGGTCCTGATCGATCGTAATTTCGTCGGTGCAGACCGACTCGTCCAAGCGCTTCTCGACGCGAAATGCGCGGTGCGGGGGGATGGCGACGTGCAGGCGCTGGACACGCGCGCTACGCCCGCGGCCGATGACGATTGGGACACAGAATATCTCGACGCCATCGTGTCGGTGCGAATGGTCGATGGGCCGGAGGACGCCATTGCCCATATCGCTGCGCATGGCAGCCATCATACCGATGCCATTATCACCGAAGATGCCGCAACTGCTGAGCAGTTCCTCAACGCCGTCGACAGCGCTATCGTTATGTGGAACGCTTCCACCCAGTTCGCCGATGGGGGCGAATTTGGCCTGGGCGCGGAAATCGGCATTTCGACCGGACGCCTCCACGCGCGCGGCCCTGTCGCGCTGGAAGGGCTGACGACTTACAAATGGTTGGTGCGCGGCACGGGGCAGACGCGCCCGTAAACAGTGCCGCTCGCGCTATTTCTTTGCAAGCGTACCCATTATCGTCGCAAGCCATAGATTGCCGCCCGCGTCCCAGTCTGCCAAAGCGGGACCATGGCCCGGATCGGCATATTGGGTGGCTCCTTCAATCCCGCGCATGGCGGCCATCGCGCCATTTCGCTCTTCGCGCTCAAGGCGCTGGGGCTGGATGAAGTGTGGTGGCTCGTTTCCCCGGGCAATCCGCTGAAACCGGCCAAGGGCATGGCATCGCTGCCCGCCCGCTTGGCCAGCGCCCGGCATCAGGCGCGCCGCGCGCCTATCCGCCCGACCGCAATCGAACGGCAACTGGGTACGCGCTATACCGTCGATACGCTCCGAAAGCTGACAAGGCGCTACCCCGCGCATGACTTCATCTGGTTGATGGGCGCGGACAATCTGATTCAGTTCGGCCAATGGAAGAACTGGCGCGGTATCGCGCGAATCATGCCCATTGCCGTAATCGCGCGTCCGGGCTATGAGGGACAGGCTCATGGCACGTTCGCCATGGCGTGGCTGCGGCGCTTCGTCCGGCCCGCGCGCCAGAGCAGACACTGGACGGACTGGAGACCGCCAGCGCTTGTGCTGTTGCGCTTTCGCCCTGATCCAAGATCGGCGACCCTGCTGCGGCAGGCGGACCCCCTCTGGCATCGTGAGTTTAAGAATTTGCGCGTGCGCGATCCGCTCACGCGCGCAATGATTGTATGAAGGAGTAGAATTGCCCAGACCGACCCCCGCCAACGATACGGCGCAGCATGAAGAGATCGAAGATCGTCCTTATGCCGACACCGAATCCGTGGCCGCCCTGCACGCCCTTGTCATGCAGTCGCTTGACGACGACCAGGCGCAGGACATCATCTCGATCCCGCTCGAAGGCAAAAGCAGCATCGCCGACTATATGGTGATCGCAAGCGGTCGTTCGTCGCGTCAGGTCGCTACCATGGCACAGAAGCTGGCCGAGCGCGTGAAGCATTCCACCGGACGCAGCGCGCGTATCGAAGGGCTCCCGGTTGCCGACTGGGTACTCATCGACGCAGGCGACATCATCGTCCACCTGTTTCGGCCGGAAGTACGCAGCTTCTACAATCTGGAACGGATGTGGGGCTTTGTCGATGCGCCGGTCGCTGGCACGGCTTAACGCCGCCTACTAAGACCTCAAACCACCTCTGTTCGGTTTGAGCTTGTCGAGAACGTCAAGCTGCGTTCTCGATCAGCTAGAACCGAACGGGGTGCAGTAAAGCGCTACATCGGGAGACCGTCACTTGCTCCTGCACATCATCGCGCGTGGCAAGATCGGCCGCTCGCCCGAAGCGGACCTTGTCGACCGCTATCTCAAGCGTGTCACGCTGCCGACCAAAGTGACCGAGATGCCTGACCGTGGCGGTAAGCTGCCGCCCGTCCTTCCCGGTACCGTGACCGTGATGCTGGATGAAAAGGGGCAGCAGCTTTCGTCGATGGTCTTCGCCCGCCGGATCGAAGGCTGGCGCGACAACGGCACCCGCGAATGTCGCTTCCTGATCGGCGCGGCGGATGGCTTTGACGATGCTGCGCGCGCCGATGCGGACCTGTTGATCGCCTTCGGCGCGATGACATGGCCGCACATGATGGCGCGGGCGATGCTTGCCGAACAATTGTGGCGCGCAACGAGCATCCTTGCCAATCACCCCTATCATCGCGAAGGGTGATGTTATGGGCAGGGGGCGGATCAGTGCAGGCATAGCGGCAGCGGGCGTCGCCGCGCTGCTGGGCTATGCGGCGCTGGCGCAGGATGTCGTTCTTCCCGGCACCGGCCCGACCAGTCTGGCGTCGGAACAGCAAGCCCTGACCTCCGCGCGCAAGCAGGCGCAGGCCGCCGCGCGTCGATCCCGGCTCCTCGAAACACAGGCCAATCAGGCTACGCAGGATGCGGACCGCGCCAGTCGCCGCGCCGCCGCTGTCGCTGCGCGCATTCAGGAATCCGAAGCCGATATTCAGGCGGCACAGGCGCGGATCGCCATCATCACGCGCCTGCAACGTGCTCAGGCGCACAGGCTTGCGGAACGCCAGCAACCGATTGTGAAACTGACGGCGGCATTGCAAATGCTCGCGCGTCGTCCTGTTGCGCTTGCCATCGCGCAGCCCGGATCGATCAGCGATGCGGTGCATATGCGCCTCGTCCTCGACGCCGTGTTGCCCGTAATCCGGGCGCGAACGGCGGGACTCCGCGCAGAGCTGGTACGCAGCCGAAAACTGCGGGGTGTTGCCGAACAGGCCGCCAAAGCCCTTGAGCTCAGCCAGGCCCAGCTTGCAACCCGTCAAGGCGAACTGCGCCGCCTGGAAACCGAAAAGCGCATTGCGTCGCGTGACTATCGGTCCAGCGCGAATGTGGAGGCTGATCGCGCCATTGCTCTGGGAGAGCGCGCCCGTGACATCGTCGATCTGATGGACCGGCTGGAGGAGGCGGGTGCCGTTCGGGAACGGCTGGCCAGCTTGCCCGGCCCGACATTGCGGCCTAATCAACCGGGCCAGACCGCCTCGCCACAGGTGGTGGCCATAGCAACCCAAAACCGCCTGCCGGCCTACCGCATGCCGGTCGTCGGACAGCTTGTCACCGGCTTTGGCGAAGTGTCGGAAGGCGGGGTGCGCTCGCGTGGACTGACGCTGGCGACACAGCCCAATGCGCAGGTCGTGGCACCGACCGCAGGCAGGATCGTTTTCGCCGGTTACTATCGCGGCTTCGGCCAGATCCTGATTATCGATCACGGGCAGGGATGGACGACACTCATCACCAACCTCCACCGCCTGTCGGTCAGTGTAGGCGATTCGGTGCGTCAGGGAACGCCGCTCGCCATCGCAGGCCCCGTCGCGACGACCGTCACTGTCGAGTTGCGCCGCAACAGCCGCCCGATCGATATCGTCCCCTTGTTAGCGCGCGAATAAGCCCGCATCCAAAATGCCTGCTGGACGTCCGTGCAACTGTGATTAAGGTAGCGTGATCAATATCTTGGAGAAGATGCTCATGGATCGTCGCGCTTTTCTGCTGACCAGCGGTGCCGTTGCCCTTGCCACCGCCGCCGACCGCGTCATGGCGCAATCAGGAACGACCGACGCGCAGTTGAATGCTGCGTTCGATGCTATCTTCGAACGCTATCTCGACCATTCGCCCACGATGGTGACCTCACTCGGCCTCGATAAAGGCGCGCGGGCAGGGGCCAAGAGCCAGCTTGGCGACAACAGTGCGCAGGGTATGAAAGACGATCTGGCACTGACTCGCGCTGCGCTGGAACAGCTTGCGCCCTTCAAGTCTGCCAAGCTTTCGGACGCTGCGGCGCTCAATCTGGAAGTGGTGCTCTACACGCTCGACCAGGACACTACTGCACCGGAAAAATTCGGCCTCTCATCGGTCATCCGCCCCTACCGTATCTTTCAGCAGGGCGGCAGCTACTTCAACACGCCCGACTTCCTCAACACCGCGCACAGCATCGCGAATAAAGCCGATTGCGATGCCTATCTGGCGCGCCTCGATGCCTTTGCAACGAACCTCGACAATGACAGCGAAGTGCAAAAGGCGGAGGCTGCACGCGGTTATCTTGCCCCCGGCTGGTCGCTTGACCTGACCTTGGGGCAGCTTGCCAAATTGCGTGGGCAGCCGTCCGCCCAAAGCACCTTGGTTCACTCGCTCGTAAAGCGTGCTGCCGCCGCCAATGTCGCAGGCAACTGGCAATCGCAGGCCAGCGCCATACTCGATGGCAAGATCTATCCTGCGCTTGATCGTCAGATTGCCTTGCTCAAGCAATTGCGCGGCACGACCAAAGCGGGCGATGGCTTGTGGCGCGTACCGCGCGGACAGGAAATCTACGCCGCTGCGCTCAATCAGGCGACCACCACCGACTTTACGCCGCAGCAGGTCCACGAGATGGGGCTGGCACAGGTTGCCGATATCAGCGCGCAACTCGACACGATCCTGAAAGGGCAGGGGCTGACCAAGGGATCGGTCGGTGCGCGCCTTGCGCAACTCAATGCCGACCCCGCGCAACTCTATCCCGACACCCCCGCCGGTCGCGAAGCGCTGATTGCGGACCTCAACAGCAGCTACCTCGCGATGAAAGCAAAGCTCCCGAAAGCCTTCTCCAGCGTGCCCGACATCGCGTTGGAAATTCGCGCGGTCCCGGTCGAAATTCAGGACGGCGCTTCCAACGGCTATTACCGCCGCGCGCCGCTCGATCAGTCGCGCCCTGCGCTCTACTTCATCAACCTTAAGGATGTGGGAGACTGGCCGAAATACACCTTGCCCTCGCTCACCTATCATGAGGGCGTGCCGGGCCATCATCTTCAAAACAGCATCGCCTCGTTCGCGGGTAATCTCCCCCGCCTGCGCTCGATGGGCGGGTACAGCGCCTATGGTGAAGGCTGGGCGCTGTATGCCGAGCAGGTCGCCGAAACCCTGGGCGGTTATGCCAATCCGCTGGAACGGGCAGGCTATCTTCAATCCTTCCTGTTCCGCGCGGCTCGCCTCGTCGTCGATACCGGCATCCACACCAAGCAGTGGAGCCGTGAAAAAGCGACGGCCTATCTGGTCGAAAAAACGGGCTTCGCGCAGCCACGTTCGCAGCGCGAAGTCGAACGCTATTGCACGCAACCGGGTCAGGCCTGCAGCTACAAGGTCGGCCATGCCGCATGGCTGCGCGCGCGCGACAAGGCGCAGGCGGCCATGGGTGCCAAATTCGATGTGAAGCAGTTTCACGATGTGCTGAAGGACGGACGGATGCCGCTGTCCATTCTGGAACGGCGCATTGAAGAGCGGACGAAGGCAGCGTTGGCGGCAAGCTGAGGGCTATGCTATCGCATTAACGCCACGCTCATCGACTTTGTGCGACGTTGGTCGAGCGCGGCTTTGCGCCTCGGTCAGATTACGCCTATATTACTGCAGAACCTCCAGTCAGGACTCCACGACCCGATGAAATCCGCCTTCCTGAAAAGCGCCGCCGCTCTCAGCGCGCTTGCCCTTATTCCCGCTACGACTGCCGCTCTCGCCGAGGCGGAAGGGAATAGCTACAAGGCGCTCGACGAGTTCATGGACGTGTTCCAGAAGGTCCGCAGCGACTATGTGGAAAAGGTCGACGATGAAAAGCTGATCAAGGGCGCAATCGAAGGGATGCTGGCCAGCCTCGATCCGCACAGCGGTTTCCTCGATGCGCGCGACTTCGCCAATCTGCGTACGCAGACCGAGGGCAATTATGGCGGTCTTGGCCTGTCGGTCACGATGGAGGATGGTGCCGTCAAAGTGATCGCGCCGACCGAGGATACGCCGGCATTCCGCGCAGGTATCAAGGCCGGCGATTATATCACTCACCTCGACGGCCAGCTTATCTACGGTGGTACCCTGGACGAAGCCGTCGACAAGATGCGCGGTGCGCCCGGTACGGCGGTCAAGCTGACCATCGTGCGTCCCGGCCGCGACAAGCCCATCGACCTTTCGCTCACCCGCGAGATCATCGAGCTGAAGCCGGTGAAGTGGGAAGTGAAAGACAATATCGGCATCATCAACATCGTCAGCTTCTCGGCCAACACCGGCGCAGACGTGCGTTCCGCCGTCCGCAGCATCGACAAGTCGCTTGGCCACAAGCCGACTGGCTATGTCCTCGACCTGCGGTCCAATCCGGGCGGCCTGCTGGATGAAGCCGTCTCGGTCAGCGACGTGTTCCTTGAACGTGGTGAGATCGTGTCGCAGCGTGGCCGTGCGAAGGGCGATGTCGAGCGTTACTATGCCAAGCCGGGCGATGACGCGAAGGGATTGCCGGTCATCGTGCTGGTCGACAGCGGCTCGGCTTCCGCGTCGGAAATCGTCGCCGGCGCCTTGCAGGATCAGCATCGCGCGCTGGTCATGGGCGAACGCAGCTTCGGCAAGGGCAGCGTGCAGACCCTGCTGCCGCTCAGCCAGACGACAGCGCTGCGGCTGACGACGGCGCGCTATTACACCCCATCGGGCCGTTCGGTGCAGGAAGGCGGGATCGAACCTGACATCCGTGTCCCGCAGATATCCGATCCGGATTACAAGGCGCGTCCGAAATTCCGCGAAAGCGATCTGCGCCGCCACCTCATCAACGAAATGAAGGTCGATAACAATACGCTGGAAGAAGACACGAAGGACGATCCGCGCTTCACCATGTCGGCTGAAGAGCTGAAGAAAAAGGGTATCGAAGACTTCCAGCTCTACTACGCGATGCAGACCATCGGGCGTTCGGGCGGTATGAAGCCGACACTGGTAGCGCGGGCGACGCCTCCCGCTCGCAAGCCCGCTTCACGCTGAATGTTCGCCTTCGTGGTCATCCGCATTTCCGGCCTTTGCGGGAATGACGAGCCTTTGTCATGACGCCGCTATCCAAAGCTCGCCTCATTGCGATTCTTGCCCCCACGGCACTGCTGGGCGGTGCATTGATCTCCCAATATGTCTTCGGCCTGCACCCGTGCGAAATGTGCATGTGGCAACGTTGGCCGCACCTTGCTGCAATCGCACTGGCACTCGTGGCCATTGTCACGCGGACGCAACGATCGACCAGTACGGCATTCGCAGCGATTGCGATCGCGATCAGCGGCGGTATCGGCGCTTTCCATGCGGGGGTTGAATATGGCTGGTGGGTCGGCTTGACCGCATGTTCTACGACGCCGGTTGGCGGCAGCGCTGCCGATATTCTCGACAGCATCATGGCAACCCCGCTGGTGCGTTGCGACGTTGCGCCGTGGTCGCTGTTCGGCATATCGTTGGCAGGGTACAATGCGCTCTTGTCGGTGGCCGCTGCCATCGCCACTTTGGCACTGTTGGCAAAGGCACGGAGGGCCGCATGACTGCACTCAGGGACTATCCAAAGCCAGGTCACAAGCCCGACACTGCATCGATGATGCGCGTCGATCAGGCTGGCGAATATGGGGCCACCCGTATCTATGCCGGGCAACTCGCCGTCATGGGCGACCGGCATCCCATGAGCCGCCTGATTGCGGGTATGGCCGCGCAGGAGGAGCACCATCGCCGTACCTTCGATCGTATGATGATCGAACGGGGCGTCCGCCCCACCATATTGCAGCCATTCTGGAATGTCGCGGGCTATGCCCTCGGTGCCGTGACGGCCGCTATAGGTCCGGAAGCGGCAATGGCCTGCACCGCAGCGATAGAAACCGAAATCGACAGGCACTATGCCGAGCAGCGGGAGCAGCTTGGTGACGCCGATCCGGAACTATCCGACACCATCGCGGATTTTCAGGCTGAGGAAGTCGAACATCGCGACACTGCACTCGCGAACGGTGCGGAAAAGGCGATGGCCTATTCCCTGTTGGCGGGCGTTATCCGCTTGGGCTGCCGTGCGGCGATCAAACTCTCGGCGCGTATTTGAAGGACCGAATGATGAAAACCCTGCCTTTCGCAGCAATGGCAATCCTCATGCTGGCAACGCCTGCGCTGGCGCAAACATCGCAGACGGTGGCTGGGCCGGATAACGAGAAGATCAATCTTGTCATCGTCTATGGCGACGACCCTTGTCCGCAGGCAACTGGCGATGAATTGATCGTTTGCGGCCGCAAGGAAGAGAAAGAACGCTACCGCATTCCGGAACCCTTGCGTGGCGATCCCAATGCACCTGCCAATCAGGCATGGGGTCAGCAGTACAAGGCTCTGGAATATGTCGGCAAGTCCGGCATCGATAGCTGCTCGCCATCCGGCATCGGTGGCTTTACCGGTTGCTTCAACCAGCTTGCGCGCAATGCCAAGGAAGAGCGCAAGCAAATGGGCAGTGCCTCCTGGGGCGATCTGGTCGCTGCAGAACGGGCAAAGCGTTTGTCCACTATCGACGCCGATTCGGACGCAATCGAAGCGCGCGTGAAAGCCGAAGAAGCTGCAAAGGCCAAGCAAACGCCTGCACCGGCACCTGACGCTCCGAAGTGAACGCTAACGGATTGGCCGTTCCATACATGCGCCATTCACTTGCGTAAGCAGATGATTGGCGAATGACACATCGGGTTGCATCAGTTCTTCTGGCTTGTGCCGCTATCGTGAGTTCGCCCGCGCTGGCTGCGGACCCACCGCAGAAGATATTCGCCCTCGTGGTGTATGGCGATGAAGCCTGCCCAAAGGCGGAAGGCGATGACATTGTCGTCTGCGCCAGAAAGCCCGAAGCCGAACGCTACCGCATTCCCAAGACGTTGAGGGATAAGCCTGCGGTGTCCGGCGGGCCAGGTTGGGGCAGTCAGGTTGCCAATATGGAAGCCATCGGGCGGCAAACAATCCCCGGCAGTTGCTCGGTAAATGGCAGCTATGGCGCCACCGGATGTACGGCTGCCATGCTCAGGCAATGGTTTGCCGAACGCCGTATGCAGGAATCCGCTGGCGTACCGTGATAGACGATATGTCTAGTCGTTCATGGACCTATGCGCACAGCGGATAACTGCCCACTGGCCCATACACGCCGATGGTAAGGCTTCCACAGCACGTGGGCGGGTCAGCCGAATGCTGTGGCGATGACATCCATCATCCACATTTAGACGATATTGCGTCTCTGCGTGAATGATATCGGCTCCATTTCAACGACGTTCATAGACGCCTTTTGGGCCGTCCCTTTGAGGCTCTCAGATCGTTCCCATGCCGCTTCGGCACGGGCGAATGCTACGGCATGGGCGGGGTGGGCATCGATCCATCTGCAAATTTCAGACTTTTCGGCCTCGTCGGGATCGCAATTATACCGAACAAGCAACCGGGCGGCTTGCTCTTCGATCTCCTGCCGATTGCCGCAATCCGACCCCTGCACGTTCCAGATCCGTTTCTTCGCGTTGTGACCATGCGCGCATAACAAGCGCAATGGCTTTGGCCAGATGTTTCTCAACAGTAGAAACGGATAAGCACATTTCCTCCGCTATCTCACCCATGGATTTATCGTGCACGCGCCGCAACACGAAAACGCGGCGACATTGGGCCGGCAAGGCAGCGACGATCGCCTCGACCTGACGCAGCGCATCGCGAGCATGCAACTGACCTTCCAGCGCTGTTTCGGACTGCAGCATTTCGAGGTCGGCAATCGCTTCGAAGCTGACGATCTTGTTGCGCCGCGCATTGTCGATGACCAGATTGCGCGCAATGGTGAAGAGATAGGCACGGCCCGCCGTCACCGCCTGCCAGTTGTCGGTGGCATAGGCCCGCGCGAGCACTTCCGCGACAGTGTCCTCCAGTTCCTGCGTCGGCGGCAATATCCGCCTCAACCGTCCGCGAAGCGCCGTTTCATGCGGCAGCAAGGTGGTTTTGAACCATTCCAGTTTTGCGCGAACCCGATCCACACTAGCCCCCTGTGCGTTGCTCTAGTTATTACGAGCCTCTCCGGGAGTATTATCTTATGAGGGCAATTCAATCATGGATTTTAATAGCTGTCCATCGCCTTCATGCTAATTTTCATACATGTGTGCCGCTTTAGCGGATGCAAAGCTCCAAGAACGAAGAAATATGCGCAGCTATTTTGCGTGATATCGCCATTGACGACGAAATCCACCATGCGACCGCAGGAGTCGGGCTTCTCGTTGGGATTAGCAGATGAATCGCAAACGCTTGGGATTTGCCGTTTCATCATGGCTGGCGGGTAACCGCTGAAGGCTATCCTACATGCACACGCCAATGTTTGCGATTCGTTCTTGGGGTGGCGTGGTGCGATCGTCTGATGTTGCTTAAGGGGGGGCGTCAGGACAACGACGCCCCGCTGCCTTATCCCAACATTTTGATAATGGATGAGAAATCCTTGCCGCCCTGTCCGGCGTTGGCCAATGCCTGATACAAGGCTTCTGCCGCATTGCCCATCGGCACACTTGCATCGACCGCTTGCGCAGCCTGCGTTGCCAGCTTCAGATCCTTCAGCATCAGTGCCACGGCAAAGCCGCCCTGATAGTCGTTGTCAGCCGGAGTCGTCGGCCCCACACCGGGAAGAGGGCAATAGCTTGTCATCGACCAGCTCTGACCCGACGAGACGCTGGAGATATCGTAAAACGTCTGCGGATCGAGACCCAGCTTTTGCGCCATCGCGAAGGCTTCGCAGGTGGCCACCATCGTCGCGCCGAGCAGCATGTTGTTGCAGATTTTCGCGCCCTGGCCCGTACCTGCGCCGCCAGCATGGATCACGGCCTTGCCCATGGCCGACAGGATCGGCTGAGCCCGCGCAAAGGCTTCATCAGTGCCCCCGACCATGAAGGTCAGCGTACCGCCCGCTGCCGCCGCGATCCCGCCCGAGACGGGGGCGTCCACCATGGCAAAACCTTTGGCCGTGGCGGCTTCGATAACCCGACGCGCCGTCGCCACGTCGATGGTCGAACAATCGAGGAAAAGCGCACCGGGCTTGGCCGCGCCGAAGACTTCGCCGGTATAGACAGATTCGACATGCTTGCCGGCAGGCAGCATCGTGACCACGGCGTCCGCGCCACTGGTGGCTTCCGCTGCGCTGCTGGCACGGGCGCATCCCGCGGCTTCCGCCTTAGCAAGCGCCTCTTCCGACAAATCGAACGCCCGCACGACATAGCCGTTCTTGACGAGATTGGCCGCCATGCCGCCGCCCATATTGCCCAGGCCGATGATAGCAATTGTCTGCGTCATGGATATTCCCTCTCAACCATTTGCCCCATGCGTATCGCAGGGCGTTATTTCGAAGGCCGGCGCGAAGCTACGTCACGCCAGCCCAATATGGATCGGCGATTACCGCCCCTTCCACACACCCGGACGCTTTTCGACGAATGCTGCCATGCCTTCGCTCTTGTCCTCTGTGGCGGTCAGAATCTGGAACAGGCGGCGTTCGGTAAGCAGGCCCTGATTAAGGCCGGTTTCAAACGCGATGTTGACCATTTCCTTGTTCACCATGGTGGCCATCATCGGCATCGCGGCAATCGCCGCTGCCGTCTTCAGTGCTTCGGCGACCAGATCGGCGGCGGGAACGACGCGGGACACCAGGCTGGCACGTTCCGCTTCTGCGGCGTCCATCATCCGGCCCGTGAGGCACATGTCCATGGCCTTCGCCTTGCCCACCGCGCGGGTCAGCCGCTGCGATCCGCCCATGCCCGGTGCCACACCCAGCTTGATCTCCGGCTGACCGAATTTAGCGGTGTCCGCCGCGATGATGAAGTCCGCCATCATCGCCAGCTCGCACCCGCCGCCCAGTGCGAAACCGGCGACTGCTGCGATCCACGGCTTGCGCGTCGCGACGACCTTTGACGTCCATTCGGAGAAGAAATCTTCAAGGAAGAAGTCGGCCGCAGGCTTGTCGGCCATTTCCTTGATGTCTGCGCCCGCCGCGAATGCCTTCTCGCTGCCGGTCAGGACGGCGCAACGCTGCGACGGATCGGCATCGTAAGCGGCAAAGGCCGCAATCAAATCCTTCAGCACCTGACCGTTAAGGGCATTCAACGCCTGCGGCCGGTTCAACGTAATCAGCGTCACCGCGTCATGCTGTTCGACGAGGATGGTTTCGTAGCTCATGCGGTTCTGGCTCCAAGTTCAGGCAAAGGTGTCCACTCCTTCTCCGGCGGCAATGGCGCGAAGAGCGAGTCGATCAGGTCGTCGGTCACTTCTTCGGGAGTGGCCGGGGTCCATTTCGGCGCATTGTCCTTGTCGAAGATAACGGCGCGCACGCCCTCGACAAAGTCTGGACGGCGAATGACGTGATGGCCGATCCGATATTCATTGCGCATATTGTCGGCAAAGTCCGTGAACTGCGCACCTTCCGCTAATTGGCGAAGCGCGACTTTCACCGTTTGCGGGGATTTGGTCGCGAGCACGGCGATTTGCTTGTTCGCCCATTCCGATCCGTCCGCTGCAAGCGCGGCGAGAATATCCTCATAGCGGTCCGAAGCGAACAGCCGGTCGATGTACGCGCGCTGCCCGTCAAGTTTCGCGGGGGGCGGCGTCTGGTGCGCGGCATCCAGAATCGCCAGCAGGTTCTCAGGATGAGCGACGATCTGCGCTTTTACCGCATCCAGCGTATCGCTCGGCATGTAATGCGATGCCAGGCCGATGGCCAAAGCATCCGCCCCGTCGATCCGCGCCCCGGTCGCCGCCAGCCAAAAGCCGACACGTCCGGGCAGCCGCGGCAGGAACCATCCACCGCCTACATCGGGAAATAAGCCGATACCTGTTTCGGGCATCGCGAACATCGTCCGATCGGTCGCGACTCGATAGCGGCACGGTGCAGCAATGCCGACGCCGCCGCCCATGGTGATGCCATCCATGAACACGAGTGTCGGCTTATCGTAAACGAACAGCAGATGATTCATCCGATATTCGTGGAACAAAAAGGCTTCGGCTTCGACACAGTCGGTCTTCGCACTGTTCGCAATCAACGCAATATCGCCGCCCGCGCAAAAGCCGCGGGACAGTTTAGGATCGCCATCGGGTGCGGCGGCATGGTCGATCATTACGGCTACTACGGCATCGTCATTCCGCCACGCGAGCAGCGCTCGCGTGATGATGTCGACCATCCCCGGCGTCAGCGCATGAATGGCCTTGGGCCGATTGAGGCGGATACGTCCGACGCTGCCTTCAATGAACGTCAGGACATCGGGAAGAACGGCGTCGCTCACTGGCGCACCAACTCGCGGCCGATAATCATCCGCATGACCTGATTGGTGCCCTCAAGGATCGAATGGACGCGCAAGTCGCGCCAGAAGCGTTCGATGGGGTAGTCCTGCAAATAGCCATAGCCGCCATGCAACTGCAGCGCGCGATCGACGACGGACGATCCCGTATCGGTGGCCAGCCGCTTGGCCATGGCAGCAAAGCGCGTCTTGTCCGGCGCGTTCTCCGTCACTTTCACTGCTGCTGCGTAGAGCAGCGTCCGTGCAGCCTGCAATTCGGTCTCCATGTCCGCCAGTGTGAATTGCGTATTCTGGAAGTCGGCAATGGCCTGCCCAAATTGCTTGCGATCCTTGGTATAGGCAATCGCTTCGTCGAGGCATCGTTGCCCCCCGCCCAGCGAGCAGGCGCCAATGTTCAGACGCCCGCCGTCGAGACCCATCATCGCAATCCGAAAGCCTTCGCCTTCGCCGCCGACGCGGTTCTCGACCGGGACGCGCACAGCATCGAAATTCACCTGCGCAGTGGGTTGCGAGTGCCAGCCCAGCTTGCGCTCGTTCGCGCCGAAGCTGACGCCCTCCATGTCCTTTTCGATGACAAGGCAACTGATGCCCTTGGGCCCGTCCTCACCCGTGCGGACCATGACGACATAGATTTCATTCTGACCGCCACCAGAAATGAACTGCTTGGACCCGGTGACGACATAGTGATCGCCATCCCGCACTGCCTTGGTCTTCAGCGCAGCCGCATCGGAGCCAGACCCCGCTTCGGTGAGGCAATAGCTGCCCAGCGTGTCCATCGACACCATGGCAGGCAGATATTTGTCCTTCACTGCCTGCGCGCCGAACCGGTCGATCATCCACGCGGCCATATTGTGGATAGAGATAAACGCGCTGGTTGAAGGACAGCCATAGGCCATGGCTTCCATTATGAGCGCCGATTCCAGCCGCCCCAGCCCAATGCCGCCGGATTCCTCAGACACGTAAATCGCGCCAAAGCCCAGCTCGGCCGCAGCCTTGATCGCGTCGCGCGGGAAGATATGCTTTTCGTCCCATTCGGCGGCGAAGGGCGTGATGGCGTCAGCGGTGAACCGCCGGGCCAGTTCCTGTATTTCGCGCTGATCGTCGGTTAGGTCGAATTGGGTCATGGTAAGTCGGTTGTCCTGCGGAAGGGAAGGGCGATCAGTCGCACTTTTGGTGACGATATGTCCCGGATGGGTCTTGCTCGGTCCGTACCAGCGTTGTGCCACCTTCATCCAGTGCCAGCGTCATCGTCTTGGTCCAGCTTTGTCCCTCACCGGTAAAGGCGAAGGTGGCTTTCACTTCAGTCGGCGACACGCCTTCGATGCTTTCAAGACGCCCCATGGATTCGTAGAATTTGAGCGCGTCGGGCGTGACAGTGACCAATCCTTTTGCGTCGTCCCGGCTCGGATCGCAATCGTTCCGGGCCATGCCCCACCGGCCAAGGAACGCCGTAGGAATTTCCTTGATCGCCGGGCTGACACTGTTCGCTGGGGGCGCGATATTGGCGTCGGGTTCGCCGATAGTTTCGACGCTGTCGACACCATTGACCGCACCGGCTCCATTCTCGCTCACCGGCGCGTCGGCTGGCTTCTGACACGCCGCCAATGCCAAAGTCGCAGCGGTTGTCAGCAACAGGCTGGAAAAAGTGCGAAGTCTCATTACGGCGTTCTCCAAAGGGTAAGGCCGGACCATGACGGTCCGGCTCACCTGTCACCCCATTGTGGGGATGACGAACGCATTGCTACCATCGGCGCTGCCATCGGGCCAGCGTTGGGTGATGGTCTTCACCTTGGTCCAGAACTTTACGCCTTCCATGCCGTGCTGGTTGGTGTCGCCAAATGCCGAGCGTTTCCAACCACCAAAGGTGTGGTAGGCGACCGGCACCGGGATCGGCACGTTGATGCCGACCATGCCCACATCGACGCGGCTGGCGAATTCGCGCGCGGCGTGACCGTTGCGCGTGAAGATCGCGACGCCATTGCCATATTGATGCTGGCTGGGCAGCGCGAGGGCTTCCTCAAAGCTGTCGGCGCGGACGATCTGCAGCACGGGGCCGAAGATTTCTTCCTTATAGGCTTCCATCGTCGGCTTCACATGGTCGAACAATGTCGGGCCGACGAAGAAGCCTTCTTCATGTCCTTGCAGGCTGAAGCCGCGACCGTCGATGACCAGTTCCGCGCCTTCCTCGACGCCCTTGGTGATCCATGCTTCGACCTTCGCCTTGTGGGCGGCCGTCACGACAGGGCCGTAATGGGCTTCGTTGTCGGTCGAAATGCCGACACGCAGTGCATTGATCGCGGGGATCAGCTTTTCTCGCAGCGCAATCGCCGTCTTCTCGCCCACCGGGGTGACGACCGGAAGCGCCATGCAGCGTTCGCCTGCCGAGCCGAAGGCAGCACCGGACAGATCGTTGACCACCTGATCGAGATCCGCGTCAGGCAGGACGATGCCGTGGTTCTTGGCGCCGCCCATCGCCTGCACGCGCTTGCCCGCATCGACGCCGCGCTTGTACACATAATGCGCGATGTCGGAGGAGCCGACGAAGCTGACCGCCTTGATGTCCGGATGGTCGAGGATCGCGTCGACCATTTCCTTGTCGCCTTGCAGCACCTGCAGAATGCCATCCGGCAGGCCGGCTTCGCTGAACAGTTCGGCCAGGCGCACAGGCACCGAAGGATCACGCTCCGAAGGCTTCAGGATGAATGCATTGCCAGTCGCGATGGCAACGCCGGACATCCACAGCGGGATCATGCCGGGGAAGTTGAACGGCGTGATGCCTGCACCGATGCCGAGTGGCTGGCGGAAGGAATAGACGTCGATGCCCGGTCCTGCGCCCTGCGTATATTCGCCCTTCAATACATGCGGAATGCCGCAGCAGAATTCGATGACTTCCAGACCGCGCTGAATGTCGCCCTTGGAGTCAGCAATGACCTTGCCATGTTCGGACGAGAGCATATGCGCCAGCTCGTCCATGTTCTTCTCGACCAGCGCCTTGAAGTTGAACATGACACGCGCGCGACGCTGCGGGTTGGTAGCGGCCCAGCCCGGTTGCGCCTTCTTGGCGACGGCCACGACAGCATCCAGCACGGCGCGATCGCCCAGCTCGACGCGCGCCTGCACGCCGCCATTATTGGGATCGAAAACATCGCTGTAGCGCGCGGGTCCGGTGGCGGTGGGCAATACGACCGACGGGGCCAGCTTGTGCGTAATCTCGCGCATTTCTCGTCATCCTCTCGACTCGGAAACTTATGGAGTGTTTTTGCGCCATTGCGTAATTGCATGCAATGGCGCAGATATGCAGCGCTGCGCTGCAATTATGCAGGTTTCCGATCCTGAAATAATGGGGCGAGTGTTCGAGGTTCGACTGGGGCGATCTGCGCATATTCCTCGCCGTCGCGTGCGTGCAAGATCGCGCCAGCCGCGCGACTGCTCGGCATCGACGCAACCGCGATCCGCGCCTCGTTCGGCTCATGCGCGACCGGATCGAAATCGTGCGCCGTTTCCGGTTGGGCACACATGAGGACTTGAGGAGCCTTGCGCGGATCGCCGCAGTGGCGCAATGGCTACATCAGCGTGTTACGACGCTTGGCGTTCCGCCTGCGCCACGATAATGGAACACATAACAGGGTCGCCACGGAGCGTTTGCAACTTGCCAATCCATTCCAAGCCCAAACGATTTCGCGCCATCGCGCTTCACGATGGCCGGACGGTAGCAACCGAATATCTGAATTTCATCGCCGCTTGGGTGAAAAAGCCGCGCCAGACGGCGTCGGTGGTGCCGAGCAGCCGCTATCTTGCGCGCATGATGGTGCGCGGACTGGACCCGGCCGGGGGGCGCGTGCTGGAACTTGGCGGTGGCACTGGCGTGTTTACCCGCGCCATCCTGTTCACCGGCCTTCCCGCCGATCAGCTTGAGGTCGTGGAAATCAACCCCGGCTTCGCGCGCAGCCTGAAACGCCATTTCCCGCAGACGTCGATTTTGGAAGTGCCGGCACAGAATGTCGCGGCACATGCGGCGGGGGAGCGTGGCTCTTATCAGATGGTGGTGAGCGGCCTGCCCCTTCTGGCGATGGACAAGAGCGCGCATGTTGCAATCCTGTCCGAAGCCTTCGCCATGCTGCGACCGGGCGGCAGCTTCGTGCAGTTTACCTACTCCCTGCGTCCGCCCGTTTCGCAATCGGTGCTGGATGCGCTCGATCTGGACGTCGTGCGCGTTGGCCAGACCGTCCGTAATTTCCCGCCCGCCACGGTATTTCGCTTCGTCCGTCGCGGCGAATGAGCGACTATTATGATGTGATCATACTCGGCGCAGGCGGCGCCGGGCTGATGTGCGCCGCCGTTGCGGGGCAGCGTGGCAAGCGGGTGCTGGTAATCGATCATGCCGATGCGCCGGGCAAGAAAATCCTGATTTCCGGCGGCGGTCGCTGTAACTTCACCAACGTCAACACGGTGGCGGACCGGTATCTGTCAGCCAATCCGCATTTCGTGAAGTCTGCGCTGGGTCGCTATTCTCCGGCAGACTTCATCGCGCTGGTCGAGAAATACGGCATCGCCTTCCACGAAAAGGCGTTGGGGCAACTCTTCTGCGACGGTTCTGCACGGCAGATCGTCGCCATGCTGCTGGAGGAATGCGCGAAGGGCCGGGTGGAGATCGCTTTGGGCGACGCCATCACCGAAGTAACCCATGCCGACGCGCATTATCGCGTGACCTTCGGCGCACGCACCGTGTCCGCGCCTGCCCTCGTCATCGCGACAGGCGGACCGTCCATCCCCAAAATGGGCGCCACAGGCTTCGCCTACGACCTCGCCCGCCAATTTGGCATGAAAGTGGTCGAGCCGCGTCCGGCGCTGGTGCCGTTTACGCTGGGGGGCGATGAAACCCTGTTCCGCGATCTGTCGGGCGTCTCCGCCGATGTCGTGGCGCGTTGCGGCAAGGTGGGGTTCCGCGAAGCGGCGCTTTTCACGCACAGGGGGCTATCTGGCCCCGCGATCCTGCAAATATCGTCCTATTGGCGGCATGGCGAACCTGTCGCCATCGACTTCCTGCCCGCCAACGGCACCGAATGGCTGGTGGAAGCGAAGCGTACCAAACCGCGCGCAACGGTGCGGTCCGCGCTGGCGTCGGCCTTGCCCGACCGCCTCGCCGAAACTCTGGCGGAACGGCTGGCGCTGTCCGGCGATCTGGCCAGCCAGACCGACAAGGCATTGACGGCGGCGGCGCAGCGCCTGTCCGCATGGCAATTCCACCCCAACGGCACCGAAGGCTTTGCCAAGGCCGAAGTCACCCTGGGCGGAATCAGCACCGCCGATCTGTCGTCGCAGACCATGGAATCCCGCAAAAATCCTGGCCTTTACGCCATCGGAGAAGCCGTTGACGTAACAGGTTGGTTAGGGGGCTATAATTTTCAGTGGGCATGGGCTAGTGGGTGGGCAGCCGGGCAGGCTCTTTAGCGCACGCTGCCCCGGAGTGATTTCAGGCCGGAGAAGCATTTTCCCGTCGGGTATAAAGCCCTGACGATACGGAACATGCTGTAAAACATAAGAAAAATGGGGGACCGGCCGTTCCGACGTCACATGTCATAATTCCAGCCGTTGCGGCGTGCCAAACTGATTCGAGTATGTAATGCCCTTCACGACTCTGCCCAAGCTTCTTTCAGAGGCTCTCTCTTCCCGTGGCTATGCTGAGCCTACCCCGGTTCAGGCCGCAGTCCTCGAACCCGAAGCGCTCGGTCGCGACCTCGTCGTCTCCGCGCAGACCGGCTCCGGCAAGACCGTCGCTTTCGGTCTCGCGATGGCAGGCGATCTGCTGAATGCCGAAGGCTTCGCGATGCCAACGCAAAAGCCACTCGCGCTCATCATCGCGCCGACCCGCGAACTGGCCCTGCAGGTCAGCCGTGAGTTGATCTGGCTCTATGGCCCCACCGGCGCGCGCATCGCGACCTGTGTCGGCGGCATGGATGCTTCGAAAGAGCGTCGTAACCTCAGCCAAGGCGCTCAGATCGTCGTCGGTACGCCGGGCCGTCTGCGCGATCACCTTGAGCGTGGCGCGCTCGACCTTGCTCAACTGCGCGCCGCCGTGCTCGACGAAGCCGACGAAATGCTCGACATGGGTTTCCGTGAAGATCTCGAACAGATCCTCGACGCCACCCCCGAAGGCCGCCGCACGCTGCTGTTCTCGGCCACCATGCCCAAGCCGATTGTGGCGCTGGCCAAGCGCTATCAGAAGGATGCACTGCGCATCTCGACCGTGGGTGAAGATCGCGGTCATGGCGACATCAGCTATCAGGCTGTGACCGTCGCGCCTGCCGACATCGAAAACGCCTGCGTCAATCTTCTCCGTTTCCATGAAGCGGAAACGGCGATGCTGTTCTGCGCCACGCGCGACAATGTCCGCCACCTTCACGCCGGTCTGACCGAGCGTGGCTTCGCCGTGGTCGCCTTGTCCGGTGAGCATAGCCAGAACGAGCGTAACGCTGCGCTGCAGGCCCTGCGTGATCGTCGCGCTCGCGTCTGCGTCGCGACCGACGTTGCCGCGCGCGGGATCGATTTGCCCACGCTCAGCCTCGTCGTCCATGTCGAACTCCCCCGCGACGCCGAAACGCTCCAGCATCGCTCGGGCCGTACGGGTCGTGCAGGCAAGAAGGGGACCGCCGTGCTGCTGGTCCCTTATCCCCGCCGCAAGCGTGTCGAATCGATGCTGCGCGGCGCAAAGATCAATGCAGAATGGATCGGCGCACCGACGCCTGAGGACATTCGCCGCAACGACCGCGAACGCCTGATAGCCACACTGCTTGAACCGGTGGAAATCGACGAGGAAGATCGCGAACTGGCAAAGCGCGTGCTGGCCGAACGCAGTGCGGAGGATATCGCCGCCGCTCTCGTGCGTGTCCATCGCGCCCGTATGCCTGCACCCGAAGAACTGCTGGACGGTGCGCAGTCGCCCCAGCGCAACGACGGCCCGCGTCCTGGCTTTGAGGATACTGTCTGGTTCCGCATGAACATCGGGCGCAAGGACAATGCCGATCCGCGCTGGATCTTGCCGCTGCTCTGTCGCCGCGGACATATCACGCGCGGTGAAATCGGCGCGATCCGTCTCGCCGCCAGCGAAACCCTGTTCGAAATCCCGCGCCCTGTCGCCGGGCGCTTCATGACCGCAGTCAACCGGACGGCAGGCGACGATCCAGATGGCGAAGGCGCAGTGCTGATCGAGGAAGTGAAGGGCGGTACGCCGCGCGATGAAGCGCGCAGCAATCGTCGCAACGACGGTCCGCCGCCGCGTCGCTATGACGCTGCGCCGACCGAGCGCAAGCAACTCGGCACACGCCCCAGCGGCAATGGTGGCGGCGGCAAGCCATTTGGCGGTCGTCCCGGCGGTTCGGGTGGACCCGGCGGCCCCGGCGGCGGTCGTCCGACATTCCGCGGCAAGCCCGGCGGCGGTGGCAAGCCCTTCGCAGGCAAGCCACGCGGCGGTCGTCCGGGCTAACCAGACCTGTTCCCAATAACACGTCATCCCCGCCTGTGTGGGGATGACGACATCTGAGGTTTCCGTATGCCGCGCATCCTCGTCGATGCAGACGCCTGCCCGGTAAAAGACGAAATCTACCGCGTGGCCTATCGCCACGAGGTCGCCGTGACGATCGTCAGCAACAGCCCGATCCGCGTTCCCGCCCATCCGCTCATCGACCGCATCGTAGTAAGCGATGGCTTTGACGCAGCGGATGACTGGATCGCGGAGAAGGCAGCGGCTGACGCCATCGTCATCACGGCAGACATCCTGCTCGCCGACCGCTGCCTCAAAGTAGGTGCCACCGTCATCGGCAACAACGGCAAGCCTTTCACGCTGAGCTCCATCGGTGCGGCCATCGCTACCCGTGCGATCATGGCCGATCTGCGCGCAGACGGCACCGCTATCGGCGGGCCGCCACCCTTCGGCAAAACGGATCGCTCCCGCTTCCTTCAGTCGCTCGACGAAGCCATCGTGAAAATGAAGCGTGGGCGATAGCGCCCTTAGTTTTTTAGTTTCTTCCTGATCGGCTTGCAGCCTTTTGAGGGGCACAACCGCCAGATCCCTTCGCCGACCGGCGTTTCTTCAATGCCACTAACGGCAGGCAAACGCCCCGGCTGCGCGCCACCCTTGCCTTGCAAGGCCAGCTTGAGATCCTCTGCTGCCTCGGGGCTATCGAGGAAGTCGTTATGGCCGATGCCCTTCCGGCTCACGGCTGTCGTGTCGATGACATCCACAACGGGGGAGGGTTTGGGGTAACAACGCTGATATTTGTCCTTGGTCAGGCAGAACGGGCTGCCAAGGCGGGGATAATGGTGCAGACCGCGCGACACCCGGATCGCGCCGTCCTTGCCGGACATATACACTGTATAATGGCGTTGGCCGCTGGCAATGCCGGGGCGACCGGGAATACCCTGTATGATCTGGCCAAAGCGTTCGCGGTCAACGTCCGGCGACGCCAGGATCACCGTCTTCACTTTCGCCAGGCCTGCGGCATCCAGCATTTCCATTGCATCGATCACGCTGCGCGCGCCCATCGAATGGCCGACCAGAACGATCTCTCTTACCGCCGCGTCCGCCGCCAGCCGCCGAATCATCACGTTCAGATAGGCTTGCGACCAGTCGATATTGGTTTCGTCCCACAGATAGCGGAGGGCGGCGTTCTGCGACGGCCATGTGAAGAGGATCGCCGGTCCCTTGAACTCCCCTGCCACCCGCATCATCCGAAGCCGCGCAGCAGGGGATGCGAAGTTGTTGTTATATCCATGCACAAACAGGAGCACGCGGCCATTGCCCCGGACGAGCTGCTGGCCCAGCGTATCCCACCAATCGCCCTCTGCCGCCATATTCGGCACGACCGGATCGCCCGGCTTTACCGCTTCGGATGCGTCGTACCAGCCCAGACGGATCGTGTTGGCCCGTTCGGTGGACATATCGAACGTTCCGGTGCGACAGTCGGGCAGGCGCGTCGTGGCGAACAGCAATGGCCCCGTGCCTTGATCCGTCGTCGGGGCAGGGATTGGCGTCGCCACGCAATCCTTCACCCATGCAGCGGGGTCAGGCGGGGGCAGGTGGGTGGCGCAAGCGGACAAGAGAAGCAGCAAGCTGGGTGGCAGCAGGACTGAAAGGCGCTTCATAAGATGATCGTCCGCATATTGGTTTCTGTCGCTGTTCAATGTTTCGGGCGTTTCCGCAAGAGCGGCGCCTTTGGGCTAGCTGGCTTTATGCGGCACGATGGGTTGTAAATCGCTACCTTCGCCTTATTTTTGGACCCTCATACAAGGGGCATTCGCCACAGCATGGCATCCATCATACACATATCCGGCTTAACGAAGCGCTACGCTTCGGGACACGTCGCGCTGCACGGTGTCGATCTGGAGATTGAGGAGGGCGAGATATTCGCACTGCTCGGTCCCAATGGCGCGGGTAAGACGACGCTTATCTCGATCATTTGCGGCAATGTGAACGGCAGCGAAGGCACGGTCACCGTGGCGGGACACGACACTGTCCGGGATTATCGCGGGGCGCGGTCTGCCATCGGGCTGGTGCCGCAGGAATTGCACACCGATCAGTTCGAAAAAGTCATTTCGACGGTGCGGTTCAGCCGGGGCCTGTTCGGCAAGCCCCGCAACGATGCGCTGATCGAGAAAATCCTGCGCGACCTGTCCCTGTGGGACAAGCGCGATTCGAAAATCATGGAATTGTCCGGCGGGATGAAGCGGCGGGTCATGATCGCAAAGGCATTGTCCCACGAACCGCGCGTGCTGTTCCTCGATGAGCCGACGGCGGGCGTAGACGTGGAGTTGCGGCGCGATATGTGGGCACTGGTCCGGCAACTGCGGGAAACCGGCGTCACCATCATCCTGACGACGCATTATATTGAGGAAGCCGAGGAAATGGCCGACCGCGTGGGCGTCATCAATCGCGGCCAGCTTATCCTCGTCGAAGAAAAAGCCACGCTGATGCAAAAGCTGGGGAAGAAGACGCTGACCATCATGCTCGCCGAACCGCTTGCGTCCATTCCATCGGACCTTGCCGAATGGGATGTGGCATTGAAGGCGGAGGGCCATGAACTGGAATATCTCTTCGATACCCATGCTGAGCGCACCGGCGTTTCCTCTCTCCTGCGGCGGCTGGGCGATCTCGGCATCGCGTACAAGGACCTGAACACGCGGCAGAGCAGCCTGGAGGATATTTTCGTGGGCCTTGTCCATGCACCGGCAGAGGGGGCGGCAGCATGATCCACTTCAGCTTTAATTCCGTTCGCGCGATTTACACGTTCGAACTCGCACGCTTCGGGCGCACCATCCTCACCAGCCTTGCGACGCCGGTCATCACGACCTCACTGTACTTCATCGTCTTCGGCTCCGCGATCGGCAGCCAGATGAAGGAGATCGACGGCATCCCTTATGGTGCGTTCATCGTTCCCGGCCTGATCATGCTGTCGATGTTCACCGAAAGCATCTTCAACTCCAGCTTTGGTATCTACATGCCCAAGTTTACTGGCACGATATACGAGCTGCTATCCGCGCCCGTATCGGCGCTGGAAACGGTCGTCGCGTATGTCGGGGCGGCCGCGACCAAATCCCTGATTCTTGGCCTCATCATTTTCGCGACGGCGCATCTCTTCGTTGCCCTGCCTATCGCGCACCCTGTGCTGATGGTCTGCTTTCTCGTGCTGATCGCCGTCACCTTCTGCCTGTTCGGCTTCATTCTGGGGATATGGGCGCAGAGTTTCGAGCAGCTTCAGGTGATTCCGCTCCTCGTCGTCACCCCGATGACGTTCCTGGGCGGTGCCTTCTATTCGATCCAGATGCTGCCGGAGCCATGGCGGACGATCACCCTGTTCAATCCGGTTGTGTACCTGATCAGCGGGTTCCGCTGGACCTTCTTCGATAAGGGCGACGTCAGCATCGGCTGGAGCATGGGGATCGTTGCCGCCATGCTCGTCCTCTGCCTCGCGATCATCACATGGATGTTCAACACGGGCTATCGGCTCAAAAAGTAACGGCGCCCTCCCGGGGGGAGAGCGCCGCGAATTTTGATGATCGGAGATCGCGTCAGGCGGAGCGATGCTCGCCCTTCACCCAGCGTACCGTACCGGAGCTGGCGCGCATCACGACGCTTTCGGTCGTCATCTTGCCACCCGGCAGACGCTTCACGCCGGCCAGCAGCGAGCCGTCGGTCACGCCAGTTGCGGCAAAGATGCAATCGCCGATTGCCAGTTCCTTCAGGTCGTAGATCTTGTCGAGGTCGGTGATGCCCCATTTGCGAGCGCGGCCACGCTCGTCATCGTTGCGGAACAACAGGCGACCCTTGAACTGCCCACCGACGCAACGCAGCGCTGCGCAGGCCAGCACGCCTTCGGGTGCGCCGCCCGAACCCATATACATATCGATGGTCGTTTCCGGATTGGTGGTCGCGATCACACCGGCAACGTCGCCGTCCGGGATCAGCATGATGCCGCAGCCGATGGCGCGCAGTTCACCGATCAGCTTTTCGTGGCGCGGACGGTCCAGCACGCAGACGATGATATCGCCCGGCTCAACACCCTTGTGCGCGGCGACGGCTTCGACATTCTCACGCACCGACTTGTTCATGTCGATGATGCCTTCGGGATAGCCGGGGCCGACAGCCAGCTTTTCCATATAGACGTCCGGCGCGTTCAAAAGACCGCCTTCTTCGGAGATTGCCAGCACGGCCAGCGCGTTGGGACCGGCCTTCGCGGTGATCGTCGTGCCTTCCAGCGGGTCGAGCGCGATGTCGATCTTCGGGCCGGTGCCGATGGCATTGCCGACCTTTTCACCGATGTAGAGCATCGGGGCTTCGTCGCGCTCGCCTTCGCCGATGACGACAGTGCCGTCCATGTAAAGGTCGTTGAAGGCGATTCGCATCGCTTCGACGGCGGCGGCATCGGCGGCCTTTTCGTCGCCGCGGCCGATTAGCTTGGATGCGGCGATGGCCGCTGCTTCGGTGACTCGCACCATTTCAAGCACCAATACGCGATCCAGGATCGAACTAGCCTGCATATCCTAAGCCCCTTTAAACTGTCTGTAATCGTTGCTGCACGTGGGTAAGCCGATAGGCGGTGCGTCCATCCTTGTCGAGAACGGGATTCGATAAGATGTGGCATGATGTGCGTCATATTGCTGCCATGAACCAGCGGCAAAACGACGAAATGGTGGAAAAACGCAGTGTCGCACACATAGCGATGGCAGGAGCGCCATTCCTCGCGGCCATCGTTCCGGGCGTCGGCTTTGCGCAGAGTGCGTCGGACGATGCCATCATGGCTGCCTATCGCGACAAAACCCAAATCGTCCGCCCCTGCCGACGCGATCCGGGCAGCATCGTCGTCTGCGGTAGCAGAGCGGAACGCAACGCCCGTGAACGAATCCCGCTACCCGAAGAACGCGACGCGGCGCAGAGCGGTATCGTCCGGAATGAGGCACCGCGGGCATCGGCAGCTAAAGTCCGCGAAGGCGCCTGCGGGATTACGATAAACGCCTATACAACGTGCACGGGCGGATGGTCTGGCGCAAAAATGCTGGATGGCCTCGTAAAAGGGATCACCGCGCTGGCCGATCCGGACGCCGACCTCGCCGCGCCGCCCGCTTTGCCGAAGCAGTTCGAAGGCGCAACGCCCCCCTGACCTCAATCCAATATGTGCATCACCATAGGCTGATCGAGCAGACTGTCCGACCCCGCCAGCCGCGCCAGCGTGTCGGCGATGCAGCGTTCCTGCCCTGCATGGGTGACTATGGCGACGAGGACGCCGCCGTCATTGGCCGCGGCGGTCCCGCGCTGGATCATGCTTTCGATGGAAACGCCTGCGTCGCGCGTCGCTGCGGCGATCTCCGCCAGCACGCCCGGACGATCCGCAACCTGGAAGCGCAGATAGCTGCGCCCGATTCGCGCACCTGCATCGGCCTTGGTCTGATCCGCCAGCGACGCGACGGGCATCGCGAACGCATCGCCATATTCGTCCCGCGCCACGTCGATAAGGTCTGCGACCACGGCTGAGGCAGTCGGGCCATCGCCTGCGCCCGCGCCTTGAAAGAACAGGCGACCGACGAAATTGCCTTCCGCCACGACCGCATTCAGCGATCCATCGACATGCGCCAGCGGATGGTTGAGTGGCACCAGCATCGGGTGCACCCGCTGGAACAGGCCTTCCGCACCGTTCTGCGCCATGCCGACCAGACGGATTCGGAACCCAAGCGCAGCCGCTTCCGCAATATCCGCAGCGATCACATGGCGAATCCCGGTGATGTCGACACCGCCGAAGTCGAGCCGCGTGCCGAACGCCAGACTGGCCAGAATCGACAGCTTATGGGCCGCATCGACGCCATCTATGTCGAAACTGGGGTCGGCTTCGGCATAGCCCAATGCCTGCGCGTCCTTCAGCACTTCGGTAAAGTCGCGTGGATTGCCTGCTTCCTGGGCCTTTTCCATAGTCGTCAGGATGTAATTGCAGGTGCCGTTCAGGATGCCATAGACGCGGCCGATCTCATTCGCCGCAGCGCCTTCGCGCAGTCCCTTGATGACCGGAATGCCGCCTGCAACTGCCGCTTCATATTTCAGGGCAACGCCTGCGGTTTCGGCAGCGCCCGCCAGCGCCAGTCCGTGATGCGCGATCATCGCCTTGTTCGCGGTGACGAAAGGCTTGCCTGCCGCCAGACATTGCCGCGCCAATGTGAGCGCCGGACCGTCTGCCCCGCCGATCAGCTCGACTACGGCATCGACATCGGCCCGCTGGACCAGACTCGTCATATCGTCCACCCATTCATAGGCGGACAGATCGATACCCCGATCCTTGGTCCTGTCGCGCGCCGAAATCGCCACGATCTGAATCGGTCGTCCCGACCGTCGGGCAATTAGTGCGCCGTTGGTCTCCAGCAACCGGATCACGCCGCCGCCTACCGTGCCGAGGCCGACTATGGCCACGCGCAGCGGTTTCAGCCCATTTGACCGTTGATCCGTCATACTGTTTCCCGTCCCTCAAACGCCGGTCTGTAACGATTGGCGGCGCTGATAGACGGGGGGACAGCGTTTTCCAAGGGCTATCGATACGCGAATCAGCGGACGGTGCGTGTTCGTCCACAGGGACCAAGACCGGCGAGCACTATCTTATAGTCGGCGCGCGCGGCTTCGGCATCCGGTACGGAAAGCGTGCGCACGGACTGCGGCGTCAGGGCAGGGGGCAATGCGCAGGCCAGGCGATACCAAAGCAACGTACCCGGCTTGGGCGTGGCGGCCGCCTCGTCGACGATTTCGCCCAATGCGACGGCCCAGCGGGGCTCCACACCGGGACGCCGGACGATAGAGAGCGATACCGGGTCGCCGCTGTCGGTCCGCAGGAAAATCTGCGTTTCGCCTTCGCCCTCAACCGTGCCAGCCACATAGAATGCATCGCCCAGCCCGATGATCTTAGGCGCTGCCTTGGCCGATAGCAGTTCCGCCACGATGCTGCGCACGGTCGATTCGTTCGAAGGGGTCGCAGGAATCTGCGCGTCTGGCGCAACAAGCTGGATTTCCCCCGGCCGGGTTCCCGCGCGCGCAAACAGCAGGACGCGCTGCTTTTTCAGCTTCGGCATCTTCCCACGCGCGTTGACCGCGACATCGTACAGATAGGAGAGGTTGGGCGCGACTCCGCCATCCCCCCGAATCAGCCCTTCGGTCTTCGCGGTGATGTAGGCGCGGCGAAATCCGGCGGGGACACCGGCGGATTGCTCGGGTTTCAGAGAAATCGCCCGTGAAATTTCCGCATTGATGATGAGCGGCGCGGCCGATGCCAGATCGGCCAGATCGGCATAGGCAAGCGCGTTGCCGGAGGCGTCCGCAGAAGGGGGCGCGTTAACCCCATTTTGCGCCCATCCGGTTGAACAAACCAGCGGAAACGCTGTATTTAAGGCAAAAAAAAGGCACGCCGCCGCCGATTTTCCGAGGAGATTTTTGGAGGATACCCGTTGCATGTTCGTTTGACCTCCTGCTAGCCGTGGCGATGTTGTCACAGGCAAGTGTTTTTGTCAGTTTTTAGGAAATGGATCTTGCTGGTCTGATAAAGCGTTTGCGTCATGCGATTGCCCGCGATAGGAGTTACGGCGATAGCAAACAAGCGGACAAGGGCCTTAAAGATGAACGGGGAACCGCTCACCTTGGGGCTCATGTTGGCCATAGGTCGTCATTTTTCAAGAAGCCGAGTTAAGGAGTGTCGTTGCTGAATGGCTTATGCTGACCACTCAGAGGGTTCGAGTCGCACGGTCTCGATCGTCATCGTTGCCCTGATTCATGCTGTTCTCGGTTACGCGTTCGTGTCCGGTCTTGGCATGCAATATGTCAAAAAGGCGGCGGAGCAACTGAACGTCATCGACGTTAAGGAAGAGCCGCCACCACCAGACGAGGAACCGCCGCCACCGCCGCCAGATCAGCCGATCGAACCGCCGCCGGTCGTTGCGCCTCCGCCAATCGTCCAGACGCCGGCGCCTGCGCCGCCGATCCAGACGGTTCGTACGCCTCCGCCGGTATTCAATCCGGTGCCGGTCGCTGCGCCGCCGCCGCCTCCCCCTGCGCCGAAGGTCGCTGCCACAAAGGCATCGCCCCGCGGTTCGCCGGGAAGCTGGGTGACGGATGCCGATTATCCCAGCCGTGCGCAGCGTGAAGAACGCTCGGGTACTACAGGATTCCGGCTGGAAATCGGTCCCGACGGTCGGGTTACCAACTGCACGGTTACATCGTCCAGCGGCCATGCCGATCTCGATGCTGAAACCTGTCGGCTTCTCCCTCGCCGTGCGCGCTTTAAGGCAGCGGTGGGATCGGATGGCCAGCCGATGGCAGATAGTTTCAGCAGCCGTATCGTCTGGAAACTGCCGCAGTAATGTTAATGCGTTAACAATTTGGGGCGGTCCAGCCGCACAGCGCAGGATCGCCCCTATTTACCGAACCCATTGAGAGGGAAGTCACGAACATGTTGATGTCTATCGCAGCCGCCGCCGCCCCAAAGGCCGCAGCCAACCCTTATGGTCTTATGGAAGCGCTCGAACAGGGCGGTGTCATTGCCTGGACCGTTTTCATCATTCTCGTCGGCATGTCCGTCGGAACCTTCTTCATCCTGTTCACCAAGCTGATCGAACAGCAGAAGGTGATCAATCAGTATAAGAAGGTGCGCACCACGTTCTGGCGTTCGAACAGCCTTAAGGAAGGCTCGGCCAAGCTCGAAAAGAACTCGGCTTACAAGCAGCTTGTCGATGACGGTATCGCCGCTCAGGAACAGCATGGCAAGCTGACCGATCCCGTCGAAGCCCATGACTGGCTGCACGGTTCGCTGGCACGTTCGGAAAATGCCATCAACTGGAAGCTCGGCGGCGGTCTCGCCTTCCTTGCAACCGTGGGTTCGACTTCGCCGTTCGTCGGTCTGTTCGGTACGGTTATCGGTATCTACCGCGCACTGATCAAGATCGGTGCATCGGGTCAGGCATCGATCGACGCCGTTGCCGGTCCGGTCGGTGAAGCGCTTATCATGACCGCTCTGGGTCTGGTCGTCGCTGTTCCTGCCGTGCTTGCTTACAACTTCCTGCAGCGCCGTAACAAGGCGATTGCTGAAGACCTGAGCTCGTTCTCGACCGACCTTCTGGGTTACATGGTGTCCAACGGCGCCGTGAAGCCGACCGTTTCGTCGGCACCTGCCGCTCCGGTTGCAAAGCCGGTTGCTGCAACGCCCACCAAGGCCTGATTGCGATAGGGAAGCCGGACAGGACGGGCTGCGTTCCGTCCGGCCCCTTGGCTCCGGCCCTGGCCTAGAGCCAAAGACAACATGTTAGGATATTGATACATGGCAATGAGTGTTGGAGGCGGCGGCGAAGACCAGCCGATTAACACGATCAACACGACGCCGCTCGTGGACGTCATGCTCGTGCTGCTCATCATCTTTCTTATCGCGGTTCCGGTTGTTATCCAGACTGTCGATCTGGAACTGCCCAAGGTCGCATTCGAAGTAACGACGACGAAGCCGGAAAATGTTTCCCTGTCGGTTACCACGGAAAAGGACGGTAGCTGCGCAGTCTACTGGAACATGACCAAGGTCGATTCGACAGACCTGTTGAACCGCGCCGTTGCCAAGCTGGAAGCGGATATCAAGAAGGTTGGCGGCATCGAAAATATGACGCCGGAAGATCTCCCCGAAGTGCATATACGCGGCGACATCAACACGCCGTATCGTTGCATCGGCGGTACGATCTACACCATGCAGCGCGCGGGCTTCCCGAAGGTTGGCTTCATTTCCGAGCCCGATCCCTCGTCGCTCACGATCCAGCGTCTCTGAGAGACCAGACAGGAGTTATAGATTATGGCGATGGCTGCAGCCTCTGAAGATGGTGAGCCGATGATGGAAATGAACACGACGCCGTTGATCGACGTCATGCTCGTTCTCCTCATCATGTTCATCATCACCATCCCGATCCAGACCCACGCGGTTAAGATCGACTTGCCGCAAAACGCGCCCCCCACGGACAGCCCCGTCGATCCTGTGAAGAACAAGGTCGCTATCGACGCTGCCGGGACGATCACGTGGAACGGTTCGCCGATCGATTTGCTGACGCTGCGTCTCTATCTGAAGCAGTCGCTGGCAATGCCGGTCGAACCGGAACTGCAGTTTCAGCCTGATTCACAGACGCGCTATGTCGTCGTCGATCAGGTTCTGGCTGAAATCAAGCGGGCCAACGTCACGAAGCTGGGCTTCGTCGGCAACGAACAATATGGTTCGTTCTGACGCATAGTTTTCTGTCGGATCAGAGCTATCTCATTGAAAAGGGCCGCATTTAGCGGCCCTTTTTTTTGCGTTGAACCAATAAGTTAACAGATTTGTTATGATTGCCGTCTAATATAGAGGGGTGGTTCAGGTACAAGCGTAACAGAGCATGGTCGCAAAGCATAACATCGGGTTGGATACGGGGCGGATAGCTGGTCGCCGCAACGTGCTGATCGACGTGAAGTTGCGTCGTCCCGGCGAGACCTGGTTCTCGAGCCGGATTGCCGATCTGTCCGCAACGGGGTTCCGCGTACAGACTTTCGTCAAACTGACCGTCGGCATGGAATTGTGGGTCATGCTTCCGGGCTTCGAAGGTCGTAAGGCGACCGTGATGTGGGTACGCGACCATGAAGGCGGCTGCAATTTCGAACGGCCGCTCCATCCGGCCATTTTCGATCACATCGTCCGCAATGAGAACGTGCGCGCGAGCGCCCATAAGGGCTCCAAACCGCTCTAGCCTTAATTGTCCCCTGCGCCCGCGATGAACAATGCGGCGCAAAGTTCATCGCTCTACGCATCACGCGGTGCTTTTATCGCGCGACCGTCCTGGCCGGCACAACCTCAGCCCGGCATTCGCCGAAACCTATCGACACATATCCATCGGCTGAGGCATGCGCCTGCATCACCACCACGTCGCCGTCGGCCAGGAATGTCCGGCTTTCGCCATTGGGCAAATGCACGGGATGACTGCCGCCGCGCGTAAGCTCCAGCAAGCTGCCCAGCCCACTGTCGTCCGGCGTTGAGATCGTCCCTGTCCCCAGCAGATCGCCGGGCAGCAGATTGCATCCGTTGGAAGCATGATGCGTCACGATTTGCGCAGCGGTCCAATACATGTTCGACGCAGGCCCGGACCCCAGAACGGCAGGGGGCGTATCCGATGCGCGCATAGCCGCGGATGCCAGCGCGACCGAAAGCGCGATCTGCAGCGCGCCCGCGGCCTGATCTCCCTCATCCCAAAGATACGGCATCGGTGCCGGATCGCCCGCCGGCCGCTCCGGCTGTGGGGCATAGAACGGCGCCAGCGCTTCGGCCGTTACGACCCAAGGCGAGATGGTCGAATGAAAATTCTTGGCCAGAAATGGCCCAAGCGGCTGATATTCCCACGCTTGCAGGTCTCGCGCAGACCAGTCGTTGAGCAGGCAATAGCCTGCAATATGGTCGGCAGCATTCGCAATATCGATTGGCTCGCCCAATGCGTTCCCCGGCCCGATCCAGATGCCTAGCTCCAATTCGTAATCCAGGCGCGCCGACGGGCCGAATACCGGCGCGTCGCTATCGGGTGCCTTGCGCTGCCCATTGGGCCGCGTGACCGGTACGCCGGAGGGGCGTATCGACGACGCCCGACCATGATAGCCAATCGGAATATGCTTATAGTTGGGCAACAACGGCGCATCGGGTCGAAACAGCCGTCCCACATTGTTGGCGTGGTGAATGCCCACATAGAAATCGGTATAGTCGCCAATGGCGGCAGGCAGGTGCATCGCGCAATCCGCCTGCAGATGGAGCATGGACTGCAATGCATCCCGCTGCGCCGCATCCGACAATAGCGCGCTGATCCGCTGCCGCAGCGCAACGCGCTCCGCCTTGGGCAAGCCGAACACGCCGTTCAGTACCGACTGAGCCAATGGCGCAACACAGCTTTCCGGCACAAATCCTGCCGCCGCCAGCGCAGTGAGATCGAGTATACTATCCCCAATCGCGACGCCGATACGCGGACGATCCGATCCCGCCGGACTGAACACACCCAGCGGCAAATTCTGGATCGGAAACTCCCGATGTCCATTGGCACTGTCGACCCAGCTTGTCCGCGCGGGGTCATGCGTCGCATCGACCCCCGGCAATGTCGTCTGCAAATCAACCATCGACTGTTATCACGCCTCGCCTGATCTGATCCAACTCAATGGATTCGAACAGCGCCTTGAAATTCCCTTCGCCAAAGCCGTCATTGCCTTTGCGCTGAATGATTTCGAAGAAGATCGGCCCCACCATATTCTCGGTGAATATCTGCAGCAGCAGGCCGCCGCCGGTTTCCGGCGCACCGTCGATCAGGATACGCCGTTTGCGCATTTCCTCGACGTCATGGCCATGGCCGGGCAAGCGATTGTCGATCATGTCGAAATAGCTGTCCGGGCTATCCTGAAACCGTATGCCGTTCGCGCGGAGTTGATCGACGGTCGCGAAAATATCGTCGGTGGCCAGCGCGATATGCTGGATGCCTTCACCCTTGTAGGCGCGCAGAAACTCCTCGATCTGGCTATGCTCGTCCTGGCTCTCGTTCAGCGGAATGCGGATCTTATCGTCCGGGGCAGTCATGGCCTTGCTCAGCAACGCCGTTGCTTGCCCTTCGATATCGAAATAGCGGATTTCGCGGAAGTTGAAGATGCGTTCGTAGAAGTCCGCCCAGTGGTTCATGCGCCCACGGTTGACGTTGTGCGTCAGGTGATCGAGCGTGTGCAGACCGGCGGCGGTGGCGTCGCGTTCCGCACCCGGGACTGCGACGAAATCGACATCGTAGATTTCCTGCGCGCCATAGCGGTCGACCAGATACAGGTTCGATCCCCCTATGCCTTCGATCGCGGGGATGTTGAGTTCCATCGGACCGACCGGCCCCAATATCGGCGTCGCGCCGCGACGCACGGCTTCGTCGAACGCGGCGGGGGCATCATGGACGCGGAACGCCATCGCATTGGCGGACGGGCCATGGGCATTGCGGAATTCGGCGGCTTGTCCCTGGGTTTCCATGTTCAGGATGAAATTGATGTCGCCCTGCGCATAGCGCCGCACATTCTTGGACCGATGATTGGCCAGATGGGTAAAGCCCATGGCAACGAACAGATTGGCCAGAGCCTCCGGTTCGGGGCTTGTGAATTCGACGAATTCGAACCCGTCGAGACCCAGAGGGTTCTCGTGAATGTCGGTCATGGTGGCATCACTCTCCGATAAAGGCATTTCCCTTCTTATCGGCTATCGGGGATATGGTGTCAAATGATACTATATTTCCGCGCGTGTTTCCGGGCGCGGTTCCTCGATAACGATGCCCCCATATCCCGGCAGCCCATCGAGAGTCGCTCCGTTCACGCTCTCCACCACACGCAAGCTCTCGGGGTGCGTCGCTGTCCATTGCATCGCCGCGCTCCCCAGATTGAATGCACAGAGCATCGCTTGCTCGCCGTGAACGCGCCGAAGCACCAGCAAATCGCCGGTCGCCTCCACTATCTCCAGACTGCCCCATCTTAACGCCGGGGTCGCCTTGCGCAGCGCCAGCAATCTGCGGGTGACGGCGAGCATGGATGCGCCGTCCGCTTCCTGCCGGTCCACGGCCAGCGCGGCATGATCGTCTCCCACTGGCAACCACGGCTCTGCCGCGCCGAACCCCAGCGAAGGCGCATCGGCCGCCCACGGCATCGGTGTCCGCGCACCATCGCGGCTCAGCGTCAACGGCCAGTTGGCGATGGCTTCGGGGTCCTGCAGCTTGTCGAACGGAATATCGACCTGCGTCAGCCCCAGTTCCTCGCCATAATATAGAAAGATGTTGCCGCGCAGACAGGTCAACAGCAGCATCTTCACCATGCCGAAGGCCTCTCGTTCCTCCGGCGCCGACCATCGCGAAATGGCGCGCGGGGCATCGTGATTTTCAAACGCCCAGCTTGGCCAACCCATGCCCGGTGTATCGGGCCAGCCAGCCATCACCTCGGCAACGACCTGCGGTTTCAACGCAGGCGCGTAAAGAAAGTCGAATCCATAAGCACTGTTGAACCGGGTGTCGTCCTGCGTGAACAGCTTCATTTCCCGCTCGGCATCGTCGCCGCCCACTTCGGCGACGGTGAATTTCGCGCCATAACGGTCTGTCAGTGCGCGTAGCCGTTCGATGAAGCGCGGAATATCCGCATGGCTCTGATTATAGATCTTCAACTGATAATCGAACGGCCGCGTGCGGATCGCGCCGGTGTCCGGGGCGGGGGGATTGTCGCGCATCTCCAGGTCGTGCATCGCGAAGTTGATCGCATCGACCCGAAACCCGTCGACGCCGCGATCCAGCCAGAATTGCGCTGCGCTTAGCAATGCCTGCTGCACCGCCTCGGCATGGACATTCAATTGCGGCTGCGACGACAGGAAATTGTGCAGATAATATTGTCGCCGCCGTCCGTCCCATGTCCACGCGGGACCGCCAAAGACCGACTGCCAGTTTGTCGGCGGCGAACCATCGGCTTTGGCATCCGCCCATACATACCAGTCGGCCTTGGGGTTCTTACGGCCCGACCGGCTCTCTTCGAACCAGGCATGTTGATCGGACGTGTGCGCGTAGACCTGATCGATGATCACCTTCAGGTTCAGCGCATGCGCGCGCGCGATCAGCGCATCGAAATCGTCCAGCGTCCCGAAGATCGGATCGACCCCGCAGTAATCGGACACGTCGTAACCGAAATCCTTCATCGGCGACGGGAAGAAAGGGGATAGCCAGATCGCATCGACGCCCAGTGACGCAACATAGTCCAGCTTGCCGGTGATCCCCGGCAGATCGCCTATGCCATCGCCGTTGGAATCGGCAAAGCTGCGCGGATAAATCTGATAGATGACCGCTCCGCGCCACCAGTCGGGGGCCTTTGCCTGCTGCTGAGATAAGGCCGTCATACGCAATCCCCCACGCCCGGTTGGCCTATGCTTACCTGGGCCGTCGATCTTGATCTATGCCCTGTCGGCTACGGATTGATGGCAGCCCGCATCTGGCGGCAATCTTATGATCAAACGTAAATTGCCGCCCTTTTCCGCTACGCTGCTTGCGCCAAGGGTGCTTCCTTTGTGGCCCAGAACATCCGGCACGGCGGAATGTTGATCCATTCGAGCGCTGTGTCGATCTTGGAGAAGCTGGGGGACAGCACAGCCTGCACGAACCGGGAATATTGATAGACCAGAAATGTGCCGCCGGGGCGCAGCGCGGCGTGGGTTTCTTCGGCAATTTGCGGGCCGACGCCTTCGGGCAATGTCGAGAAGGGCAGGCCTGAAAGGATATAGTCCGCTTCGGAAAACCCATAATCGGCTATGATGCTGCGAACATCGACGGCCGACCCATGCACGGCGCGAAACCGGTGATCCGCGATATCCCCGTTTAGATATCGTACGAAATCGGCGTTTGTGTCGATTGCCACCAGCATCGCATCGGGGCGCATCTTTTCCAGTATCGGACGGGTAAACGTGCCGACACCCGGCCCATATTCCACAAAGAGCCGGGTCGTCGACCAATCGACGGGGGCCAGCATGGACTGCACCAGGGCATTCGATGACGGGATAATCGACCCGATCATCGCCGGGTGTTTTACGAACTGGCGAAAGAATGTTGCCCAGGGACGTAAGGTGCGAAGCGCTCGGGCCACGGGGCCGTGCGCCTTTTGCAGCTTCTTCAGTTGTACGGTCGCCATTCGGTTCCTGCCGTTGTCGTTATCGGCATGGCGTCGCAAAATTGTCATCTGATTGCAAGCGCCATGCCGGAGCGCATCATCAACGCGCGGCGGCACGACTGGTTCATCCGACAGGTCCACCAGCCCTTCGCGCTGCTGCAAGGCAAAAAAAAGGCCGGTCCGAAGACCAGCCTGAAAAGTTTTAGGAGAGGATGCCTGAAAGGCACCTTCTCTATGGCTTTCCAATTGTTCTACCGCAAGTGCGAAGGGCGATGTTGTAATTGCAAAATTTGCATCTTGCACATGCGTGTCGTTTCTGGCTTCTTGCTTGAAGGATGCTTGTCGCCGTTGATCAACGACGGCATATGTCGCTATGGTGCGATGCAACAAGGGTGGGGTCCGATTAAAGGTAAATGCGTCGATTGCCGCCTCTTACGGCCTTGGAGGCTTTCGTACAGGTCGCACGCCTGGGTTCGGTAAAGGCGGCTGCGGAGGAACTCGCGCTGTCCACGCCTGCGCTAAGCCGCCGCGTTCAGGCGCTTGAGCGGTTCATCGGCAAATCCCTGTTCGATCGCAAACACCAGTCGATGGAAATCAACACCGACGGTCAGCGCCTGCTCGATGACATAGCGCCTGCGCTGGACGCGATGTCCACGGCGATTGAGAATATCCAAAGCGGCGGCAATCAATTGCGCTTTCGTCTGGCGGTGCTGCCGCTGTTCGCCAGTCAGCGGCTGTTTCCGCGCCTCGGTGAATTGCGTCGCTTGCATCCCACCTTGCATCTGGATGTCGAAACCACCCCTTATGCTGTCACGCGACTGGGGGAGGGGCTGGACGCGGCCATCGTGCTGGCAAAGGACATCGACCCCGCGCTGTACGCACATGAGTTGGATCGCGATGAAGTCTATCTCATCGCCAGCCGGGCATTGGTGGAAGGTCCAGGTTCGATTACTGCCCCGCAACAGCTTTCGCGCCATACCATTTTGCTCCACCGCGAAATGTCCGCCAGCTTCGACGCTTGGAAAGAGGCCATCGGGCTTCCGGAATTAACCCCCGCAGCCATCGACAATTATGATTCCGGTCCCTTGATGCTCGAAGCGGCGGCGCAGGGGCTGGGCGTCGCGGTCATGCACGCCAGCCATTACAACGACGCGCATGATCCCCGCCTGATGCGCCTGTTCGATCAGCATGTGGAAAGTCCCTATCGGTACTTTTTTGTATGTCGCCCTAAAGCGCTGCAAAATCGGGCGGTTAGGATTTTCCACGACTGGTTGGTCGGCGTGGACATATGATTTTCGCGGCTTTAACCTAAATGTCGTTTCGCTCCTGTCGTTATGGTGGGCATGAGGGACACAGCCACACATTCACCAGCCATCGCCGTGCAAGCCGGCCTCACCGACAGGATAGCCCGCTGGGCCAGTCGTCTGGGCGTAAAGGGCGAGGATGAAGGCGAAGACGCTGCCCCTGTCCGCACGCCCCCCGGCCAGACGTTCAGTCGCGAAGTCGACCGTCGTCGACAGCTTTATCAGGATATCGGGTCTTTCCTGTTTGCCCATGATCTGGATCTGACGCCGCTCAATTTCGGGGTCGCGCATGATTATCTGACCGGCAACGATCATGGCATTGAAAAGGCTGTGGCTGCCGTGCTGGCAGAGCGCGGGAAGATTACCAACGGTTGGGTCGAATCGGTCGTTGCCAGCGCCACCAATAAGGATGTGACGCCGGAATCGCTGCACGAGATGCTGGAAAAGGTGGAAGAGAACCTTTCGCAATTCACTGGACTGGTGGATGAATCGCGCAACTCTGCCAAGGATTACGGCGTTGCTTTGCAGGAGCAGGTGCGTGACCTTTCGGACGAAGCAAAAGCAGAGCCTGTCCTTGCGAAGTTAATCAGCCTGACCCGTTCCATGGTCGAAAAGACCCGGCTGGTGGAAAACCAGATGCGCGACAGCGCCAAGCAGACCAGAGCGCTTCAGCAAAGTCTGGAAAGCGCGCGCCGTGCCGCCGAACAGGATCATCTGACTGGCTTGCCGAATCGCCGTGCTTTCGAAACGACGCTCGCCGCGGAAACGCTCGCCGCGCAGGCCGCCAATGAACCGATCAGCGTCGCATTCTGCGACATCGATCATTTCAAGGTGGTCAACGACACGCATGGCCACGAAACCGGCGATCGCGTTCTGAAATTCGTCAGCGGATTGCTGGCCAAGGTGTCGAACGACAAATGCCACGTCGCGCGCCACGGTGGCGAAGAATTCGTGATGTTGTTCCGGGGTAAAACCGCAGCAGAGGCGTGTGCAATGGTCGATGCGGCGCGCGCCGATCTGGCTACGCGTAGTCTCGTGAACAGGTCGACCGGTACACGGATGGAGCGCGTTACATTCTCCGCCGGCGTTGCCAACGTACTGGCCTATGAAGACCCGCGCGCAGCGCTGAAGGCCGCGGATCGCGCCCTGTATCTGGCCAAGGAACATGGCCGCAACCGGGTATATCTGGCCGCCGAAGCACCGCTATAAGGGTCAGGCGTCCAGTACCGGCTGCTGCTCATACTGATCGAGCACCCAGTCTTCGTCCTGCGCGGCCGCGATCCAATCCTGCATCCACGGATGCGCCATCAGCGCATCGACATAGTGTCGGGCAAAGCGCTCCAGCGGTAGCTGATAGCTGACCATGCGGCTGACGACGGGAGCGAACATGATGTCGGCGGCGCCGAACCGCCCGAACAGGAAATCGCCCTGGCTGCCATAGCTGGCCCGGGCCTGCGCCCAAAGCTGCTGGATACGATGCAGATCGGCTGCAATGGCTTCGTTGGGCGTAACGGGATCGAATATCCGCCGCGTATTCATGGGGCAGGCGCGGCGCAGGGAGACAAATCCCGCGTGCATTTCCGCCGCCATCGACCGTGCCATGCCGCGCGCGGCCAGATCCTGCGGCCAGAATCGCGTGCCGCCGGTCAGGTCGTTGAGATAGTCGATGATCGCCAGACTGTCCCACACGGGCGTCTGATCGTTCCACAGCGTCGGCACCTTGCCCGCTGACGGGGCAAGATCGTTCTGCTGCTTCCGCGTAGCCCAGGCGTCGTCGTACAGCGGCACGACCACTTCCTCGAACGGCAGACCCGACTGCTTGACCGCCAGCCAGCCGCGCAACGACCAACTGGAATAGGCTTTATTGCCGATGATCAGTTTCAACATACTGCCACCTCTTTGGATGCACTTACCCGGTAACGGCTTCCAGCACGGCGGCGCGCAGTTCCGCTATGCCCATGCCGCCTTCGCTCGACGTCGCAATGATATCGGGATGCGCAGCGGGCCGCTTCTTGATCTCTTCGGCGGTGCGCGCGACCACGGCGGTCAGTTCGGTCGCCTTCACCTTGTCGGCCTTGGTCATGACGATGCGATAGCTGACGGCGGCATCGTCCAGCATCTGCATGATATCGCGGTCGACATCCTTGATGCCGTGGCGGCTATCGATCAGCACCAGCGTCCGCTTCAGCACCGCGCGCCCGCGCAGATAATCGTTCACCAGGAACCGCCATTTGCGCACGACATCCTTGGGCGCCTTGGCATAGCCATAGCCCGGCATGTCGACGAGGCGGAAGGTCGTGGGTTCGCCCACGTCGAAGAAGTTCAGCTCCTGCGTCCGCCCCGGCGTATTGGACGTGCGCGCCAGCCCGTTGCGGTTGGTCAGCGCATTCAGCAGCGTGGATTTGCCCACATTGGACCGCCCCGCAAACGCCACTTCGTTAAACGCGGCGTCGGGCAGAAACTTCAAATCCGGTGCGGACTTGAGGAAGCTGATCGGCCCCGCGAAAATCTTGCGCGCGGTTTCGATCAGTTCGGTGCGGTCGTCATCTGTCATGTCGTTCATGGGAAAGCCTTCAATTCCGTTCGCCCTGAGCCTGTCGAAGGGCCATACTTTTCTTCGCGAAAGAGCAGGGCTTCGACAAGCTCAGCCCGAACGGATTGTTGAGAGTGTTACTTGCCCACAACCACCGGCGTGCTCAGCACAGGATGCCGCTTATACAGCCACCATTGCTGCGTCATCGACAGCAGGTTGTTGGTGATCCAGTATACCAGCAGACCTGCAGCAAACGGCGCCATCACGAACATCATCATCCACGGCATCAGCGAGAATATCTGCTGCTGCATCGGGTCCATCTGTGCGGGGTTCAGCTTGAACTGCAACCACATCGAGATACCGAGCAGGATCGCCAGCACACCAATCGCCAAGAAGGCAGGCGGCTGGAAATCGAGCAAGCCGAACAGGTTGAGCACATGCAGCGGATCGGGCGCGGACAGATCCTTGATCCACAGCACGAACGGCTGATGCCGCATTTCGATGGTAAGCTGCAGCACCTTGTACAGCGCGAAGAAAATCGGAATCTGAATGAAGATCGGCAGACAACCTGCCAGCGGATTGACCTTCTCACGCTTGTACAGCTCCATCATTTCCTGCTGGAGCTTGGGCTTGTCGTCCTTGTACTTCTCCTGCAGCGCCTTCAGCTTGGGCTGCACGGCGCGCATCGCCGCCATGCTGCCGAACTGCTTCTGCGCCACCGGGAACATCAACGCACGCACGACCAGCGTGAGGCAGATGATCGCCACGCCGAAATTGCCGATCTGCGTGAACAACCAGTGCAGCAGCGAGAAGATCGGCTTTTCGAACCAGTAGAACCAGCCCCAGTCGATCGCCCGGTCGAACAGGGCAATGCCCTGCGGCGCGGGCGCATCCTGATAGGCTTCGAGCGTCCGCACTTCCTTCGCGCCGACGAACAGGCGTGAGGATTGCGTGATGGACTTGCCGGGGGCCAGAAGAGTGGGGTTCAGGCTATAATCGGCCTGATACTGTATGCCTGCACCTTTGCGGAATTGCCCGGTAAAGGCCGTGCGCTGATCGGGGACCAGAGCGGAAAGCCAATATTTGTCGGTAAAGCCGATCCAGCCGCCGGTGCTGGGAAAGGACTGATTGCCGTCCTTGTCCAGATCCTTGAAATCCACATCATAATTGGTCGCACCGTTGAACACGCCGATGGGGCCAGTGTGGATCGTCCAGCTCGTCGGATCCTTCGAATGTCCGTCGCGGCTGATATAGCCATAAGGCCGCACGCCCACGGCGGCAGCCGCGGTGTTGGTCACCTTCTGGTTCACGGTGAACATGAAATCCTTGTCCACCGACAAGCCGATCTCGAAAAGCTGACCCGCGCCATTGTTCCACGACAGGGTAACCGGCGATGTCGGCGTCAGCTTCGGCGCGGACGCCGCCCAGACGGTATTGGCATCCGGGCCTTTCAGCCCTTCGCCCGACCAGCCGAAGCCTGCGAAATAGGCATCCTTGGTCCCGGCGGGCGAATAGAGCCGGATCGCCGGCGAATCCTTCGCGATGGTCTCGCGATAGGTCGGCAGCACGATATCGTCGATCCGCGCGCCTTTGAGGTTGATCGAACCCAGCAGCTTGGGCGTTTCGATGGCGACACGCGGTCCGGCCTTCAACGCCACTGTGCGATCCATGGTCGCTGCAGGGTTGTCGGCGGCGGGGTCGGCATTGGGCGCGGCCACCGGAATGGTCTTGCCGCCGACGATCTTGGTCGCGGGCGGATTGGCCACCGGGAAGAACCGGGCCTGCAGATAGGGCCATCCGAACAGGATCAGTGCGCTCAGCACTACCGCGAGAATGATGTTCCGCTTGTCGTCCACGTCAGATTGGCTCCCGCCGATGAAAGTCTATGTTGAAGGGGTTTTAGGGAACCGGGTCGTAACCCGACCCGCCCCAGGGATGGCATCGCATTAGCCGCTTCGTCGCCAGCCAGCTACCCTTGACCGCACCATATTTTTGGAGCGCATCGATCGCATATTCCGAACAACTGGGGGCATAGCGGCAAGTGGGTGGCAAAATGCGCGAAGGGCCAAGCTGCCAACCGCGCGCAATCAAAGTGAGGAACCGCGCGATCACCGCCCACGCTCTACATGGTCCTGCGCAGGCAGGAACCCAGTAACATCATCCCCGCGCGGCGGTGCTGCTTTTCTGTGATCCCGTCGCTGCGAAGGCGCGCCATCCTTGGACGACAGCTTCCGCAAAGCCTTCACCATTTCCGCCCGAAGCTGCGCAAAGTCACGCTCGACACCGCCCGCGCGACCGATCAGCACATGGTCCGCACCGGCGATCCCCAGCTCGGGCAACAGCTCCCGCGCGAGAACGCGAAAACGGCGCTTCATCCGATTCCGGACGACAGCGCCGCCAATCTTCTTGGTCACGGTAAAGCCGATTCGCTTGGATGGATCGCCATCCTGTCGGTCCCGCACCAAAAGCACGAAACCGGGCATCGGCTGCCTGCGTCCCCGATTCGCTGCCAGAAAATCGGCGCGCTTCGCGAGGATCGCGATGGCGCCGTCTTTTCCGGACGGAACGATCAGGCGCTCAGGCTCTTCCGGCCGCGGCTGCGGCGTGCGCGCAGGATGTTGCGGCCGCCGACCGTTGCCATCCGTGCCCGGAACCCGTGCCGCCGCTTGCGGACGATGTTGCTCGGTTGAAAGGTGCGCTTCATCGCTCATTCCTCAAAATACTAGTCTAAAATCGGCAAGACAAAAAAGGGCCGCCAATCCGGCAGCCGCGTGTCGAGCGGGTCCGATAGGCAAAAGGGCGCTGCAAGTCAACCGGGCGCGCAACGAAAAGGGCGCTATCGGCTAAGCTTCGCACAACGCCTTCAATTGATCGGCGACTGCGCCCCAGCCCTGTTCAAAGCCCATTTCCGCATGTTGTTTCATGGCCTCCTCGGTCCAGTGTCGGGCACAGGCACGGTACAGCGTGCCGTCGCCATCCGCTTCGATCTCGAATATCCCGATCATGAATGGCTTCGCAGGCTTCAGGTCCGCCGTCACCGCATCGGTAAACGCGAATCGGCGGCCTGGCTCATAGGCGAGGTAGATTCCCTCCTGCGGCATTGCCTCGCCATTGGGACCGCGCATGATCATGGCGGATCGGCCGCCGGGCCGACGATCCATCTCCACCAGCTCGACCGTCCACGGCTTGGGGCACCACCATTCCGCCATCCGCTCGGTCATGATCTCCCACACATGCGCGGGCAAAGCGTCGATATGCCGTTCGATCGACAGTTCGCAGGTTTCGGACGGGTCGCTCATCATGCTTTCTCCACGTCATTGCGATGGCCGACCAGGGAGAATGTCGCGCCCTGCGGGTCGACCGCTTCCAGGATGAACAGCGGGCCGGGGACTTCATGCGGACCGGAGCGCACTTCGCCGCCTGCCGCTGTCACGCGCGCATGCGCTGCGTCGATATCCGCGACCCAGATATAATGTTTCCATTTGGGCGGCAGCATGTCTTCGGTCGCGGTCATCAGGCCACCCAAGGTCGCGCCACCGGGCAGACCAAAGAAATGATATTGCCCCATCGGCCCCATATCCATCGCGCCTTTTTCTTCCCACCCGGCGTGACGGCCATAGAATGCCAGTGCTTCCTTCGCGTCCGCTGCCAGCAACTCGTTCCACCCGAACTTGCCGGGGCAGGGCATGGCCGAAAATGGCGCTATCTCTCCTTCGCCTTCCGGCTGGATGATATAGAATGTCGCGCCATGCGGGTCGGCCAGCATGGCGATGTGCCCCACCTGCGGAATATAGGTAACGGGCATCTGCGCCGTGGCGCCATCCTCCACCATCTCGGCCAGCGCCGCTGCAGCATCGGGAACGGAGATATACCCTAACCAACCTATCGGCGCATCGGGCACCGGAGCCGCCATGATGCCGCCGACGGCCTGACCATCGGCCAGAAAAACGGTATAGGGCGCGCCATTGCCCTCCATGTCGGTATAGGTCCACCCGGTCACCTGCGCATAGAACGCCTTGGCGCTCGCAACGTCCTTGGTTATCAGTTCATACCAGACGAACGGATTGCCGCCTTCAGCTACACTGGCCATTGCACCCTCCCTCACGCGGCTTCGTCGACGATTGTCGCGAACCCGCCATAGATCATACGCGGCCCACTGAACGGCAGGTCGCCATCGGGCTTCATGCGTTCATCCACCATGACCTTTTGCATCCCGACATCGCGGACAGCCTTCGATGGCCATTCGATCCAGGAAAAGACGACTTTCTCGCCTTCTTCGGCAATGATCGCGGTCCGAAAATCATTCGTCTTTCCGGTCTTGATGTCATCGTCCCACGCTTCGACGACACGCAATGCGCCATGTTCGATGAATATCGGCGCTGCCTTCGCCGCCATCGTTCGATAGGCTTCCTTATTGCCATCCGGCACAGGAACCAGGAATCCGTCGATATAGCTCATGCTGCTACTCCTTCGTGCACCTCGGTGTGAAATCCGCCAACGCGCGTTCGAACGGCGCAGGCCTCTGAGTCGCTATGTTGAACAATCATGCCAAGATGATTATTTAAGGCAACAGCAAAGTTATAAAAAATAACTAATGTTTGTTTTTGGGGTCCGATTTGAAGAAGAGAGTCTATTCCGATGGCTGCGCAGCCGCGCATGCCCTTGATCTTGTGGGGGATCGCTGGGCGCTGCCCGTTATGCGGGAAATGATGCTGGGGCCGCGCCGCTTTTCCGACATGCGCGCCGCTCTGCCGGGCCTTAGCGCCAATGTCCTGACGCAGCGGCTGGAGGAACTGGAGCGCAACAGCATCGTCCAGCGCCGCAAACTGCCGCCGCCTGCATCCGTACAAGTCTATGAACTCACGCCCTGGGGGCTGGAAGCCGAGGAACTGCTCAAGGTCATGGGCCGCTGGGCCGCGCGGTCCCCGCACAAGGAAGCCGGTCCCATGAGCCCCGTCTCCATCGTCCTGTCGATGCGCACCATGTTCTGCGCCGAACAGGCGAAAGACCTGTTTTTACGTGTCGGCTTATTTTTCGGGCTGGAAACCTATCTGGCCGAAATCCGCAACGGTACGATCGCCGTGGACCGTGGCGAGATCGATGATGTCGACATCCTTTTCTCCGGAGACCACAACGCCTTCGTCGCGTGCCTCTACGGCAAAGTCCCTTTAGCCAACGTGGCGGACCAGTTAGCCGTCACCGGAGACCGCAAGCTGCTCGAACGCTTCCTGTCCCTGTTCCCCCTGCCGCCCACTGCGCCGGACCTCAGCGCGCCCCGATAAACCGCTCGACTTTTTGCCGCACCCTCGCCAGAAGAGGCGCGAACAAAAGCGGCACAGATTGAGGGGCAACGGCTTGGTCGCAACAGTATCGACGGTGGCCTATCTGGGGCTGGAGGCGCGCCGGGTTGAGGTGCAGTGCCAACTAGTTCCCGGCCTCCCCAACTTCATCGTCGTGGGTCTGGGTGACAAGGCCGTCACCGAAAGCAAGGAGCGGGTGCGCAACGCGATTGCCGCCATCGGTCTGTCGCTGCCCCCCAAGCGGATCACCGTCAACCTATCCCCTGCGGACTTGCCGAAGGAAGGATCGCATTACGATCTGCCCATCGCGCTCGCCTTGCTGGGCGCAATGGGCGTCATCGATGCGGAGACGCTGAGCGGCTATGTCGTGGTCGGCGAACTGGGACTGGACGGGCGAATCGCGCCGTCGCCCGGCGTGCTGCTCGCCGCGCTCCATGCGGGCGAGCAGGGGCTGGGCCTGATCTGCCCCGCCGCGCAAGGCAGCGAAGCGGCATGGGCAGGGCATGTCGAAGTCGTCGCCGCACCCGGCCTTTTGCCCTTGCTTAATCATTTCAAGGGCACCGCCATGCTCTCCGCCCCGTACCCCGGCGAAGTCGAAGCACCGGTGCGCACCGCCGATCTGCGGCAGGTGAAGGGGCAGGAAACCGCCAAGCGCGCGCTCGAAATCGCGGCAGCGGGCGGGCATAACATGCTGATGGCCGGTCCTCCCGGCGCAGGCAAATCCCTGATGGCCAGTTGCCTGCCCGGCATCCTGCCCGAACTCAGCCCCGCCGAAGCCCTCGAAGTTTCGATGGTCGCCAGCGTCGCGGGTACGCTCGACGGTGGGCGCATCAGCCGCGCGCGCCCCTTCCGCGCGCCGCATCACAGCGCCTCGATGGCGGCGCTCGTCGGCGGCGGCCTGCGCGTCAAACCGGGCGAAGTCAGCCTCGCGCATCTGGGCGTGCTGTTCCTCGACGAACTCCCCGAATTTCAGCGCGCCGTCCTCGATTCGCTGCGCCAGCCGCTCGAAACCGGCACCGTCAGCGTCGCCCGCGCCAACGCGCACGTCACATTCCCCGCCCGCGTTCAGCTTATCGCCGCGATGAACCCCTGCCGCTGCGGCCATCTGGGCGATCCCGCCTTGGCCTGCGCCCGCGCCCCGCGCTGCGCATCGGATTATCAGGCCAAGGTATCGGGGCCGCTGCTCGACCGGATCGACCTGCACGTAGACGTCAACGCCGTCACCGCCGCCGATCTCGTCCTGCCACCCCCCGCCGAAGGATCGGAACAAGTCGCCGCCCGCGTCGCCGCCGCCCGCGCGATCCAGACCGCGCGCTACGCTGACCACGCGATCCGCACCAATGCCGAAGTCGACGGCGATCTCCTCGAAACCGTCGCCACCCCCGACGAACCGGGTCGACAGCTTCTGGCACAAGCGGCAGGCGCAATGCGCATGTCCGCCCGCGGCTACACCCGCGTCCTCCGCGTCGCCCGCACCATCGCCGACCTGTCCGGTAGCGAAAACATAGGCCGCGTGCATATTGCTGAGGCGCTAAGTTACCGAAGACGCGCGCCGGTGAATTGATTGGGTGCGCTATGCAGGAATGTAGGCGGGGCAGATAATGCCCCAACTGCAGACATTGCGCGGGTTGGTGAAGCCGTTTAGCTGGAAGCATGACGCAAATACGAGAAACCATATTAGCAAACTGCCGCTCTACTTGGCTCAAAACTGCTCGCGTGGTCTGGCTCGCACACAGAGATTTGGTGCTTCCAGACGATGAAGCAAGCTATGATCTTGTAGCCGCCGAATTGGCTAAATTGGTCCGCACGGGGGAGTTAGTAGTGGAAGGCGACGTGTCGGATTGGCGAGTTAGTGAGGTTCGGCTCGCAACAACTTAATGGCGGCTTGCCACCAATACCCGTCACCCCAGCGAAAGCTGGGGTCTCATGCGATGGCGAGATGAGGGTTGCCCATAACGCTTCGACGGGGCAGCACCACCCGCCGCGCCACACCCCGTCTAATGTCGCGCGCCATCGCCTGAGATGCCAGCCTGCGCTGGCATGACGAAGCGGGAGGTGGCGCAAACCACCCTCATGCCGTCGCGACACATCCCCTAAAGCATCCCCCACACCACCGGCGCTACCCCCCGCACAACCACACCCACACCTTGCGCCGTAGGATGCAGATTGTCCTTCAGCAACAACGCCCGGTTCCCCGTCACGCCTTTCAGGAAAAACGGGTACAGCCCCACGCCATATTGCTTGGCCAGCGCCGGATACAGCGCATCGAATTTCGCGCGATACGCGCTCCCCATATTCGGCGGAGCCAGCATGCCCGCCAGCAGCACCTTGATCTTCTGCCGCTTCAATTCCGCCAGTATGCCGTTCAGGTTCGCGCGCGTCTGCGCCGGGTCGATCCCGCGCAGCATGTCGTTGCCGCCCAGTTGCACGATCACCAGATCGGGCTTGCGGCCCAGCGATTTCAGCACCCAGTTGAGCCGCGCCTTCCCCTGCGCCGTGGTATCGCCTGACACCCCGGCATTGCGCACCCGCACCGGCTGCCCGCCTTTGCGCAGCGCCGCTTCAAGTTGCACGGGAAAGCTTTCATTTGGTTTCAGGCCATAGCCCGCCGTCAAACTGTCCCCGAACGCCAGCACCAGTTTCTCGGCAGCATAAGCAGGCACCGCAGCAACACTACAAAACAATGCAATGGCTTGGACAAGATGCCGCAACGCACCATATAGTTTCCTGGCCGCATCTCGGTCCGCCTGCATCTGAAAGTCTCCATCGTCCATGACTGACCCCCATATCGTGATCGAAGCCCGCGATGTCACCCTCTCGCTCGGCAAGGATGCGGCGCGCGTCGATATTTTGCGCGGCGTCAGCCTGTCGGTCGCGGCGGGGGAGAGCGTGGCGCTGCTCGGTCCGTCGGGGTCGGGCAAGTCCTCGCTGATGGCGGTGCTGTCCGGTCTGGAGCGGGCCAGCGGCGGATCGATCCATGTCGCGGGCGCGGATTTCGGCACGCTCGATGAAGACGGCCTCGCGCTCGCCCGTCGCGGCCGCATCGGCATCGTGCTGCAGGCATTTCACTTGCTCCCCACCATGACCGCCATCGAAAATGTCGCCGTCCCGCTGGAGTTGGAGGGCGCACCCGATGCCTTCGCCCGTGCCGAAGCGGAACTCGTCTCGGTTGGCCTCGGTCATCGCCTCACCCATTATCCCGCGCAACTGTCGGGCGGTGAGCAACAGCGTGTCGCCATCGCCCGCGCCATCGCGCCGCGCCCCGCCTTGCTCTTCGCCGACGAACCGACCGGCAATCTGGACGCGGCGACCGGCGAAACGATCATGGACATGCTGTTCGCGCGGCAGAAGGAAACCGGCGCGACGCTGGTGATGATCACCCACGACATCGCGCTCAGCCACCGCTGCGACCGGATCGTCACCATGCGCGACGGGCGCATCGCGTGAAGCTGGCGCTGCGGTTCGCACTGCGGGATTTGCGGGGTGGCCTCACCGGGCTGCGGCTGCTGGTCGTCTGCCTGTTTCTGGGCGTCGCCGCGCTGGCGGGAATCGGCAGCCTGACCGCGTCGATCAACGCGGCCCTCTCCGAACAGGGGCAGACGATCCTTGGCGGCGACATTGCCTTCGATCTCAACCAGCGCAGCGCAACCCCTGACGAACGCGCCACCCTCGAAAAGCAGGGGGAGGTCACGCAAATCACCCGCATGCGCGCGATGGTCGCCCGCGCCGACGGTGCCGACGCGGTGCTGAGCGAACTCAAGGCCGTCGACGCCGTCTGGCCGCTGTACGGCACCTTCACCCTCACCCCCGGCGGCGCACGCCCCGACATCGGCGAAGTCGCGCTGGCCGATACTCTCGCCGACCGGCTGGGCGTCAAGCGCGGCGGGCAGGTCCGGATCGGCGACACACTCTTCCGCGTGTCGGGCATCATCGCTGAGGAACCCGACCGTCTCGGTTCCGGCTTCACCTTCGGCCCCACTGCCATCGTCGCTGCCGACAGCCTCCCCGCGACCGGCCTGCTGCAACCCGGCAGCATTTACGAAACCCACTATCGCGTCCGCCTACCCGCCGGTGTCGATCCGCAGGCAGCGATAGCCCGCGCGAATGCCGATGCCCCCCAAGCAGGCTGGGAAACCCGCGACCGCTCCAACGGATCGCCCGGCACCCGCCGCTTCATCGACCGCATGGGGCAGTTTCTGGCGCTCGTCGGCCTGACCGCGCTCGTCGTCGCCGGGATCGGCGTAGGCAACGGTGTCGCCAGCTATCTCGACGGAAAGCGCCCCGGCATTGCGACGCTAAAGGCACTAGGCGCTTCAAGTTACACGATATTCCTGACTTACCTGTTTCAGATCATTCTTGTTTCGCTCATCGGCTTATTGGCCGGATTGGTCGTCGGCGCGCTGCTGCCCAGGCTCGTTACGGTGCTGGCCGGGGACTTGCTCCCGGTCCCGCCGCGCCTCGGCCTCTATCCGGTTCCCTTGGCTACCAGCGCCGCTTATGGCCTCCTCACGGCCCTGCTGTTCGCGCTCGTCCCGCTCGTCCGCGCGCGCCATGTCGCCGCCGCCACGCTGTTCCGTGGCGGACTGGGGCAGGGGGGCAAGACCGGGCGCGGCGTATGGATCGCCGTGCTGGTGACAGCCGCTCTCATAGCAGTGCTCGCCATCGCCACCGCGCGCGAGCCCAAACTCGCATCGATCTTCCTCGTCGCAGCCGTCGTCCTGCTCGGCCTGCTGTCGGTCCTCGGCGCGCTCGTTCAGTGGATCGCCGCGCGCCTCCCGCGCCCCAGCCACCCACTCGCCCGACTCGCGCTCGCCAACCTGCACCGACCCGGAGCGCAAACCGGCCGCCTTATCGTCGCCCTCGGCCTAGGCCTCTCATTATTCACCACGCTGGCGGTCGTCGAAACCAACCTCTCGGGCCAGATGGCCAGCAGCATTCCCGCAACCGCGCCCAGCTTCTTCGCGCTCGACATCCCGTCCGACGGCGTCGCCCAGTTCCGCACTATCGTAAAGCGTCAGGCACCCGCTGCCGATATCGTCACCGTGCCTTCATTGCGCGGCCCCGTCGTCGCCATCCGCGATCAGCGCGTGTCGGATATGAAGGACATTCCCGAAGACGCATGGATCCTGCGCGGCGACCGTGGTCTGACTTATGCTGATACGCTGCCCAAGGGAAACAGCATCGTCGACGGCAAATGGTGGCCGAAAAACTATACCGGCGAACCGCTCGTTTCCGTCGACATCCGCGCGGCAAAGGCGCTCGATCTCAAGATCGGCGACATGCTGACTGTCGCCGTATTGGGTGTCGAAATCCCTGCCCGCATCGCCAGCTTTCGCGAAATCGACTGGGATTCGATGGGCCTCAACTTCGGCATGATCTTCTCCCCCAACGCGCTGGAGGGCGCACCGCATAGCTATCTCGCCACCATCGCCTTGCCCGGCGGGGCAGGGGCGGCGCAGGAAAAGGCGATCAACCGGGATGTCATCCGCGCTTTCCCGTCGGCTTCGCTGATCCGCGTCAAGGAAGTGATCGCTTCGCTCGGCGACTTGCTCGGTCAGTTGTCGGCGGCGGTGCGGGTCGCAGCATCGGTGGCGATTGCAGCGGGCATCGCCGTGCTGGTCGGCGCTATCGCTGCCGCCCGTGCCTCACGCACCTATGACGCCGTCCTGCTCAAGCTGCTCGGCGCGACCCGGCGTCAGGTGCTGGCGGTGCAGGCGATGGAATATACGCTGCTGGCGCTGATCGTCTCGGGCATAGCGCTGGCCGTGGCTGCGGGCGCAGGTTGGTATCTCGCCACGCAGACTCTGGGCCTGCAATGGGCGCCCGACTGGACAGTCGTGCTGCTGACACTGGCGGGCGGCGCGCTGCTGACGCTGGTGCTGGGTCTTATCGGTTCATTGCCCGCGCTGGCCGCACGGCCCGCACGGGCATTGCGAGAGCTTTAGGCGGTCGCCGCTACGTCCTCGCCGACCCGCGTGTAGCGCCCATCGACATAGACCAGCGGATCGACGGCTTCGCTGCTGAACACTTCGACGACATCGCCGATGAAGATCGAGTGCGATCCATAAGGCACCTGCTTGGTCTGGCGGCACACGAAACTTGCCTGCGCGTCTTCCAGCCGGGGAATGTCGATGCTGCTGTCAGCCCAGCTTCCGATTTCGAACCGCGCCTCACCCTTCACCTTGCCGCTGCACGCCGCCGAAATATGCACATGCGCCGCGTCGAGGATGTTGATGCAGAAATCCGCGCCGGACTCTAATATGGGATGCAGGGATGCAGACTGATTGACGCAGATCAGCATGGAGGGTGGGTCCATGCTCAGTTCGCTGACGGCGGTCGCGGCCATGGCGTGGCGCTGACCGTCCTTCTTGGTCGTGATAACGACAACGGCCTTGGCCAGTCGGCGCAATCCACCGCGCATCTGCATCGAAATCGTGTCGCTATCCTGGGCCATGCGTGACTTTCTGTAAGTGAACCCGAGGGGCGATACTATGGCAATGGCATCCTGCCAACCGGGGATCGGGATAATCGCGGGCATAATGCGTATTGTGCAATTCCGTCCGCCTGTCATTCCTCGACAACATCTTTGCGGGGGACTCATCATGGCACGCCAATATATCCATCGGGAACGGCATCTGGTGTCGCGTATCGGCTGGCTTCGTGCTGCCGTCCTCGGTGCCAATGACGGTATCGTGTCGACGGCCAGCCTGATCATCGGGGTCGCTGCGGCCACGCCGGCGTCCGGCGCGGTGCTGATCGCCGGGGCTGCGGCATTGGTCGCTGGCGCGATGTCGATGGCGGCGGGCGAATATGTTTCGGTCAGCTCCCAGTCCGATACCGAACAGGCCGATCTCGCGCGGGAACGCACCGAACTGGCGCAGGATATTGAGAGCGAGCGCGCAGAGCTTGCGGGAATCTACATCAACCGCGGTCTCGCGCCCGACACCGCCACTGAAGTCGCGCGACAGCTTATGGCCCATGATGCCTTGGGCGCGCACGCCCGCGACGAACTGGGCATATCGGAAACCACGACCGCGCGTCCGATACAGGCGGCGTTGACGTCTGCGGCCACGTTTACGACCGGCGCCGCCTTGCCGCTCGCGCTTGTGCTGTTCGTTCCAACTCGCGCACTGGTTCCGACCGTTGCGGTCGCATCGCTCGCGTTTCTTGCCTTGCTCGGCGGTATCGGGGCACGCGCGGGCGGCGCGCATATCTGGCGCGCCGTAGTGCGCGTCACCTTCTGGGGCGCGCTGGCGATGGGCCTGACGGCTGGCATCGGCAAGCTGGTCGGTACAGCGGTATAAGTTTACGGTTTGTCACGGGCGTTGAGCAGAAACACGACATAGCCCCGAAATTGCGGATGCCGCGCCAGCATGGCCGGTGCTTCCCATGCACCCCCATCGACAAGCGCCACGCGGAAGGGAATGGGAAAGCTGTCCATCTGTCGAAAATAGGCTTCGTACCCCGGAATGGTGGTGCGCCCCTGATAGGTTTGCACGACCACTTCGTCGATTGTCTGCGCCAGCTTGACCAGAGCCTTCGGATCGCCATGCGCGCTCCAGTCCATCAGCCCGGTCACGGACAGCCGCCATCGCTGCGGCAATCGGCGACGCAAGTCGGACAGAAATTCGCCATACCGATCGATCCCGCGCGTCGCCGCATCGAAATCGATTTGCAGCCCCGCAATGGCGTTCCCCGCCTCCTGCCACTTTCCCATGTCCGAAAGCACCGTGGCGTAAGTGGCTTCGTCCCAATCGAGCCGATCGGTGCGGACTACCAGCCACACCGTCCTGCCCGGCAAGCGCGGTACACCCATTCGCACGCGCACCAGTTGCGGCGGCCCGTTGCGCCTTACTTCGCCATCCAGCAGATAGAGCGTCTTTTCCCGCAAGCCCTCGGCGGGGCGAACCCCCGGCCAGACGTAAAAGGCATCGTAATCGCGCGCGTTTACTGTCGCCTTGGGATCATCTGTCACCTCGGAAGCATCCGGGGCGGCAGGCTGCTGACACGCCGACAGCATCGATGATGCCAGCATTGCCATCGCCCATCGGCAAACCCGTCGGGTCACCAATAAAAACGCAACGTCTTGGCCCAGTTGCTCGCCGGATAGCGCGTCTTCAGTTCGGTGAACCACGCCTTGCGCTGGGATACGGGCACCTGCGCCGCGTCCATGGCTGCGCTGGTGGTGAAAGGTCCGCTGCATCCATTATAGCCCGACGGCGCATAGCACATCACCGCGCGATAGAGAGCGTAGGCGCGGTTGTCCGGCGACGCGCTGCGGTCGGCGATGATCGCGCTGTAAATATCGGACCGTAGCAGCGGCTTGCCGGGGAAGCTGTCAGGGCCGCTGCCCAGCACGTCCTTGCCTTCGCCCGATGTATAAAGCCCGAACCCATCGAAGCCGTTGAGCCGATAGAAATCGCCCAGGCACAACAGCGCCTTGTGATCCTTCGGCGTCCGCGCCAGCGTTTGCGCCGTCTGTGCTATGGAGGGGCAGGGGAAGCCATCGGACCATGTGGCGCTGCGGAACAAGCCGACCGGAATGTTCTCCTGCTGCGCAAACGCCCATAATCCCGCATCGATATTGGCATCGGCAGGCACCAGCGCCATATCCGCCCCGAAATCGCCATAAGCACCCCGGCGCAGGTCTTTGAACAACAGCGTAAAACGCGCGACATCGCGCTCATGCGCCGGGCGCGCGTTGTCTCTGGCGGTGTTCCGCAGGATCGCGGGGGACGCCATCGTTTGCAACAGCACTTCGCGGATCGAGGGATCGACGACAGGCGATCCTTGCGCGAAAACTGTGTCCAGCCGCCCGTCGCGCTGCCACCGCACGGCAAGCCCCATCTCCGCCAGCGACTTCTGATACACGGCGCTCGCCCCGCTCAGCAGATCGCGCCAGAATGCCGCTTCATTCGGATCGTTCTTCCGCCCCAGCGCCATGCCGCGCATGACCTGACGGCTAAACGCCAGCGGCGTATAGCTTTTGGCGCGCGCCGCATCCGGCAGCAAAGCCAGGATCGCGCCGGGCTCTTCCCCCGCATAATAAGCGCGCGTCGCCTGCAGCAATCCATACAGGTCGCCATAGCGGCTGAACTGTGCCTTCTGCTTCGCCAGATCGGCAGCGGCAAAGGCCGCGGGTTCGCTTTCCTCGGCACGCATCTGCTTGAGGTCGGCAATGGCGAGCAGCAGCGGCGTGTCGCCTGCTTTTGCAATCGCTGCGGTCGCGTCCTCGCGCTCCAGCAGCTTGATGTCGATTTCCTCGGCCAGATAGGCGGCTGCCTCGTCGCCGCCCGATGTTGTCGTAATCAGCTTTTCATAGGCGCGGGCAAGCGCGGCGGTATCGCCCGTCAACCACGCCACGCGCCGCTTCAGCCCCTCGGCGGATGCCGCATAGCGCCCTTTGGGATAGGCCTTGAGATAGGCCGCGATGCCGCTCCGCGCCTCCGCCACGGCTGCCGGATCGACTTTATCCGGCCCCGCAAAATCGCCATATTCGTTGACCGCTTTTGCAATCGCGGACCGCAGGCCGATACGGATCGGCATATAGGTTGCGGTTTCCGCCACCCACCGGCTTTTCGCGCGGCTCAGCGACGCGAAACGCTGACGCGCGCCTGCCCAATCCTCCTTGTAGAAAGCATCCGCTGCCTTGAGATACGCCAGATAATCGCGCCCCTGCGCGCTCGTCACAGCGGCATCGTCCCACGCCACCTCGCCACAGCCGACCTGCGCGCGGATCTTGCCCAATGCGGTGCGCTCGGCGGGCGACAGCCGCTGCTCGGCGGACAACGCAGCATTGAAATCCGAAGCGACATCGGGCGACACGGAACAGGCAGGCGCGGGATCGTAACTCGGCTCGGGATCAGGCGTCGCCTTTGGCCAGAATGTCTGTTTCAGCCCCACCCAGCTCATGAACGTCTGCCCGAACTGCCGGTTGTCCTCATCGCCGGCGGGACGCGCCCCGGCATCCGCGACAGGCGACAGGCTGCGCATCAGCAGCACCAGATTGATGCGCGTATCGTTCCCCGGATTGAGGACGCCGCGCCCCGCACAGTCATAGGAAGGCGCAGCCAGTTGCCATGTCGGATAGCAGGAGGAATCCGCACACGCCCACACCGTGCCGCTCACGCCCAGAGTGGCCAGCGCAAGCGCCACCAGACTCTTCTTCCTGCGGCTCCACTGGCTCACCATTTTATGCTGCGTCATGACGGTCCCGCCTCGCCTTTTCCCACGCTTCAGACTTACCGAACGCCATGGCCAAGGCAATGGCCATGGCGCCCTTTTCCACGCCTTATGCTTTCGCCCGCATCGCATCGGCGGCATCGCTGGCCAGCCGGTCGGCGCGCTCATTGTCGGGATGCCCGGCATGGCCCTTGACCCAGCGCCAGTCGATCTGGTGACGGCGCGTCGCCTCGACCAGCGCCTGCCACAATTCGGCATTCTTCACTGGCTTCCTGTCCGCCGTTTTCCAGCCGTTCTTCTGCCAGCCGAACACCCATTTGGTGATGCCGTCCTTCACATAATTGCTGTCGGTGGTCAGCACGACATGGCACGGGCGCTTGAGCGCATTCAGCGCTTCGATAGCCGCCATCAGTTCCATGCGGTTGTTGGTGGTGAGTTTCTCGCCCCCCGACAGATCCTTCTCATGCGCGCCCGACCGGATGACGGCGCCCCAGCCGCCGGGACCGGGATTGCCCTTGCACGCGCCATCGGTGAAAATCTGGACTTTCGTTGCCTCGCTCATGCGCCCGGTAACTCGCCCGATTCCGCAGCAGCGTAGAAATCGAGCCGCCGCTGAAACGCCAGCGGATCCTTGCGCGTCACCATCGCATCGGGCGGCGTGTTGATCCAGTCATAGGCCCGCGTCAGCAAAAAGCGCAGGGCAGCCCCCCGGCACAGCGCCGGAAACGCCGCACGCTCCGCATCCGACAGCCCGAAAGCGGCATCATATCCCGCCACCAGCGCTGCCCCCCGCTCGGGATGATAGACGCTGCCATCATTGGCAAAACACCACGCCGTATGCGTCACTGCCAGATCATAGGCGCGAATATCGGTGCAACTGAAATAGAAGTCGATGAGGCCGGTGACATCGTCGCCCAGCATCAGCACATTGTCGGGGAACAGGTCCGCATGGATCACCGCGCGGGGCAGGTCCGTGGGCCAGTGCGCGTCGAGCCACGCCAGTTCATCGGCCACCCGCGCGCCAAGCCCCGGTGCGATGGTGTCGAAATCGTCGCCGCATTTCTCCGCCAGATCGTGCCAGCCTTGCCGATCCAGCGCATTGGGCCGCGACCCGCCGAAATCCGCTGCTGCCCGGTGCAGTTCCCCCAGCGCCACGCCTGCGCCGCGCGTCTGCGCCGCTGTCGGTTCGGTCACGGAAACGCCGGTCAGAAATTCGATAAGGCAGGCCGGTCGTCCGCCAAGCTGCTGCAACTTCCGTCCGCTACGGTCGCCGATGAAGCGCGGCACCTTGCACCCCCGCGCGCCCAGATGATCGAGCAGGTCCATGAAGAAAGGCAGGTCGCTTTCATCGACCCGCTTTTCATACAGCGTCAATATATAGCGGTCCCTGGTCGTCTCGATCAGGTAATTGCTGTTCTCGACTCCCTCGGCGATCCCCTTGGCGGAAACCAGGCTGCCAACATCGTAGCGCGTCAGGAAGACCGCCATGTCTTCGGCGGGCACATGCGTATAAACGGCCATATGCTGTCAGGCCGCTTCGAGGCCGCGTGGCAATTTGAACGATATGTTTTCCCGCACGGTCTCGACTTGCCGTTCCTCGATCTCGAACCGCTCGGCCAGTTTTTCGACGACTTCGCGCACCAGCACTTCGGGCGCGGACGCCCCTGCCGTAATGCCCAGCGTCGTCACGCCTTCCAGCCAGGCGAAATCGATTTCGTCGGCCCGCTGGATCAATCGCGCCCGCGTCCCCTGCCGCTCGGCCACTTCAACCAGGCGCAGCGAATTGGAACTGTTGGGCGCGCCGATGACATACATGGCATCGCATGATTGCCCGATGGCCTTGACCGCATTCTGGCGGTTCGATGTCGCGTAACAGATATCCTCGCCCTTCGGCCCGACGATATCGGGAAAGCGGCGCTGCAACACGTCCATGATGGCCGCCGTGTCATCCACCGACAGCGTCGTCTGCGTCAGAAAGGACAGGTTCTGGGGTTCGTCGGTCGCGAATGATTCGGCATCCTCTACCGTTTCCACCAAAGTCATCGTCCCTTCGGGCACCTGACCGAATGTGCCGATGACTTCGGGATGGCCCCGATGACCGATGAAAATAATGTGCCGCCCGGCTTCCACCTGCCGCTCCGCCTGCCGATGCACCTTCGACACCAGCGGGCATGTCGCGTCCAGATAGGACAGGCCACGCTCTTCCGCGTTGGCTGGAACGGACTTCGGCACGCCATGCGCGGAAAAGACGACGGGCAGGCCATCGGGCACTTCGTCCAGTTCCTCGACGAACACGGCGCCCTTGGCCTTCAATCCGTCGACGACAAAGCGATTGTGGACGATTTCATGGCGGACATAGACCGGCGCACCATATTTTTCGAGCGCCCGCTCCACGATGATGATGGCGCGGTCGACCCCGGCGCAAAAGCCGCGCGGGGCAGCGATCAGCAGCAGCAAGGGGGCTTTGGCGGTTTGGGATACAGGCTCGATCATGGCTTCCGCCTTTAAGCGATGGAGCGGCGCGTGGGAAGGCGCTTCCTGATCCGTGTTGCTTCGCGGGGGGTGGATGGATAAGAAGCCGGTCAGTCTTATTTTTCAGGGAATTCCCGTGACCATTGCCAGAACCGCCCTTGTCAGCCTCGCTCTCGTCGCTCTTGCGGGCTGTTCGCGTAGCGGGGAAATCGATCCGACCGGCGGCATCACCACGGTTCGCTCGGCTTGCCCGACGGCGGCGATTCCCGCCTACACCGGCGATGTGACGCTGTTCAATCCTGCAAACAGCCGCGACGCAGCCGCCATCGACGTGGTGGCCAGCATCACCAATGTTCGCGCCACCTGCGCCGACGGCACGCAGCTTTATACCGAAGCGACCTTCGACGTTCAGGCCCGCCGCAGCGATGCGACCGCGGCGCGCGAAGTGACCTTGCCCTATTTCGCGTCGGTCGTGCGCGGCGGCAACAGCGTGATTGCCAAGCGCGTCGGGCAAGTGGTCCTGCGCTTCGCACCGGGCGAATATCGCGCAACCGCTTCGGCGAAGGCAGCGTCCTACGTGGACAAGGATGTCGCCACCCTGCCAGCCGACATTCAGCAGCGTATCACGCAAAAGCGCAAGGCAGGCGATGCCGACGCTGCGCTCGATCCGTTCTCCGCGCCGGAAGTGAAGGCCGCGTTGCAGCGAACCAGCTTTGAGCTGCTCGTCGGCTTCAACCTGACGCAGGATCAGTTGCAGTATAATGTAACGCGCTGATCCGCATAAATATGATGCTGCAATCCCGTTCGTCCTGAGCCTGTCGAAAGGTCGAACGGCCTAAGCGACAGATTCAAGGACAATGGCAGTGACTCTCTACGCGCGTTTCGCGACTTATCTCGATACCGTTCTCGACCGGATGGTCGCGGCTGGCGATCTGCCCGAAGGGCTGGATCGCAAGGGCGTGACGGTCGAACCGCCACGCGATCCCAGCCATGGCGATCTTGCCACCAACGCCGCGATGGTCCTTGCCAAGCCAGCGGGCACCAACCCGCGCGCACTGGCGGAAAGGATCGCGGCGGGATTGCAGGCGCTGGAGGAAGTGGCCGAAGTGTCGGTCGCCGGTCCCGGCTTCCTCAACATGCGCCTCACCGATTCCACATGGCGGGCGGAGCTGGCCGCGATTCATGCCGAAGGCGCCGATTACGGTCGCTCCGACATGGGGCAGGGTGTGCACGTCAACATCGAATATGTCTCCGCCAACCCCACCGGCCCCATGCACATGGGCCATTGCCGCGGCGCTGTCGTCGGCGATGCACTGGCGACGCTGCTCCAATATGCAGGGCATAAGGTTACTCGCGAATATTATATCAATGACGCAGGCGGTCAGGTCGACGTTCTCGCCCGCTCGGCGCATGTCCGTTATCGCGAAGCGCTGGGCGAAGATGTCGGCGCCATCCCCGAAGGGCTGTATCCCGGCGACTATCTGATTCCCGTGGGCCAGAAACTCGCTGCCGAATATGGCGATGCGATGGTCTCCGCGCCTGAGAGCACATGGCTCGTGCCTTTCCGGCGGCAGGCGGTTGCCGCGATGATGGACATGATCCGCGACGATCTCGCGCTGCTCGGCATCCATCACGATCTCTTCTCGTCGGAAGCCGAATTGCAGGCAGCGGGCAAGCCCGAGGAAGCCGAAGCATGGCTGCGCGCACACGATCTCGTCTATGACGGCGTGCTCGAAGCGCCCAAGGGCGAAGCCTCTGACGATTGGGAACCGGTCGAACTGCCGCTGTTCCGCTCGACCAAATTTGGCGACGATCAGGATCGCCCGATCAAAAAGTCCAACGGAAGCTGGACCTATTTCGGCGCGGACATGGCCTATCACTATCAAAAGGCGCAGGCTGCCGATCAGTTGATCGACATCTGGGGCGCCGACCATGCCGGGACCGTGAAGCGCATTCAGGCGGCGGTTGCCGCGCTCACCGGCGGCAAGACGCGCTTCGACGTGAAGCTCGTCCAGATGGTCCGCCTGCTCCGCGATGGCGAGCCGGTGAAGATGTCGAAACGCTCGGGCAATTTCGTGACGCTGGCCGACGTGGTGCAGGAAGTGGGCAAGGACGTGGTCCGCTTCACCATGCTCACGCGCAAGGCCGACGCGCAGATGGATTTCGACTTCGCCAAGGTGGTGGAAGCGTCGAAGGACAACCCCGTCTTCTACGTGCAATATGCCCACGCGCGCATTTCCTCGCTGGATCGGCGCGCGGCGGAGGCAGGTATCGCACTTCCTGCGCCTGACCTGTCCCGCCTTGGGACGGGTGAGCTGGAGCTGGTGAAGCGCGCCGCCCAGTTTCCGCGCATTGTGGAGGCCGCTGCGCAGAACCGCGAACCGCACCGTATTGCCTTTTATCTCAATGACTTGGCGGCATCGTTCCACGGCTGGTGGAATCAGGGCAACGACAATCCGGAACTGCGCGTGATCGTCGCGACCGATCCGGCGACGACATCGGCAAGGCTTTTCTTAAGTCAGGGAATCGGGCAGATAATCCGTAACGGTCTCGCCCTCATGGGGGTCGAGGCGCTTACGGAGATGCAATGATGGGCGATTATGGGCGTGGCAGCCTCAATCTGGAGGACGACGACCGCCTTCCATGGCTGGAGCCCGCCGATCGTGAAGAGGATAATGACGGCGTTTCGCCGCTCAAGCTGCTGGCGTTCATCCTGACGGGGCTGATTGCGCTCGGCGCGATCGTGGGCATCGTCTACTGGGTGCAAAGCCGCAATATCGCCGCAGCCGCAGGCGATGCGCAACTCATCGCTGCACCTCCAGGCGATTATAAAGTCCCCGCCAATGAAGCGGACGCCAAGAAATTTGCTGGCGAAGGCGATGCGTCGTTCGCGGCGAGCGAAGGCGTTGAGCGCGCTGGCAAGATCGACCCCAGCCGCGTTCCTGAAGCGCCCGTCACCGGCGGTCCGACTCCCGCGCCCGCACAGACCGCCAAGGTCACCGGAGCGAAGCCCGCCGCCCGTTTCAGCGCGCCCGTCGCCGACGAAACCCGCCGCCCCGCCAACGCACAGCCCGCCGCCGGAACCAAAGGCAGCGGCGCGATGATCCAGCTTGGCGCTTATGGCAGCCAGTCCAGCGCGAAAGACGCATGGGGCCGCCTGTCCAAACGCTTCGATTATCTTGCCGCGCTCGGCACATCCGTCGAATCGGTGAAGGTCGGCGACACCACGCTCTACCGCCTGCGCGCCAGCGCCGGGAGCGCCAGCCAGGCCAGCGCGCTGTGCGGCAAGTTGCGCGTTGCCGGGGAAAGCTGCCTGGTAGTAAACTAAGGCGTCGTTAACTGACCCTTCGACAGCGGCGGGCCTAAACGCTAGACAGCGGACATGACAATCGAGCCTGCTTCATGAAGCCCGTCATATTCGGCATGTCGGGACTGTCCCTGACGCCCGACGAGGCCGCGTTCTTTCGCGATGCCGATCCGGCAGGCTATATCCTCTTCGCCCGCAATATCGCGGACATCGCGCAGGTCCGCGCGCTGACCGATTCGCTGCGCGCCCTCCACGGCCGCGACGATCTCCTCATCATGATCGATCAGGAGGGTGGCCGCGTCGCCCGGATGCGCCCGCCCGTCTGGCCTGCCTTCCCGCCCGGCTCCGCGTTCGACGCACTGTACGAAATCGCCCCCGCTTCCGCTATCGAGGCGGCACGCACCAATGCCCAAGCCATCGCCACCACCTTGCGCGAATGTGGCATCACCGTCGATGCGCTGCCCTTGCTCGACGTGCGCCAACCCGGCGCCAGCGACATCATGGGCGACCGCACCTTCGGCAGCGACCCGATGCGCGTCGCGGCGCTCGGACGGGCGGTGCTGGACGGCCTCAAACGGGGCGGCGTCACCGGCATCGTCAAGCATATGCCGGGCCACGGCCGCGCGCTTGTCGACAGCCACCTCGAACTCCCCCATGTCGATGCCGACGAAGCGGCACTCGCCATCGATCTGGAACCGTTCCGCACGCTCAACTGGGCACCCATCGGCATGACTGCGCACATCGTCTATGCGGCATGGGACAACACGCTTCCCGCCAGCCTGTCGCCCACGGTCCTCCAGAATATCATTCGCGACCGCATCGGCTTCGATGGTCTGCTCATGTCCGACGATCTCGATATGAAGGCGTTAAGCGGCAGCGTGCCGGAACTGGCGGCGGGCGTCGTCGCGGCGGGATGCGATCTTGCGCTCAACTGCTGGGCGCGGATGGACGAGATGATCGGCATCGCGGACGCACTCCCCGACATCACCCCACGCGCCCGCGAACGGCTGGACGCCGCCATGTCCTATGCCGCCACGCCCACCGACGACGCGCCGCTCGACGTGCTGCTCGCCAAGCGCGACAGCTTTCTGGCGCTGGCCTGAGGTTCCGCCGCCGATGGACGATCTCTTCCTTCCTACCGATCGCCCAACCGGCCCTGAAACGCTGACCGTCAGCTTCGACGCATGGGAAGGGCCGCTCGACCTGCTCCTTGCGCTCGCCCGCACGCAGAAAGTCGACCTCCGCGAAATCTCGATCCTCGGGCTGGTCGAACAATATCTGGGCTTCATTGACGGCGCGCGCGAACTGAAGCTTGAACTTGCCGCCGATTATCTCGTGATGGCGGCGTGGCTCGCTTATCTCAAATCCGGCCTGCTGCTTCCCCGCGATGAACAGGTCGATCCGTCGCCCGAAGAACTCGCGCTCCGCCTCCAACTCCGCCTGCAACGACTCCACGCGATGCGCGAAGCGGCGGCGCGCTTGATGGCGCGCGACCGGGTGGGGCGCGACGTCTTCGTCCGCCCCGCACCCGAAGGATTGCGCACCGTGCGGAAGGCTGCATGGTCCGCCAGCCTGTTCGAACTCATCCAGGCCTATGGCCAGATCCGCGCCCGCACCCAACCTGCCGTCCACGTCGTTTCCCGCCGCCCGGTCATGACACTGGACGAGGCGATCGTCCGCGTCGGCGCGCTGATCGGCACGCGGATCGACTGGGCGACGCTCGAATCCTTTCTGCCGCAAGGGGTGAGCGGCGCATTGGGTCGGTCCGCGCTGGCCAGCAGCTTCGTCGCCGCGCTGGAACTGGCAAAGCAGGGCAAAGTGGAAATCCGGCAGGAAGGCATTTTCGCCCCCCTCTATCTCCGCGCACCACAGACAGGCGCACGCGCATGACCACCGAACCCGACGATTTCACTCGTGCCGTCGAAGCGACTCTGTTCGCATCGGAACAGCCGATGTCGACCGCAGACCTGCGCCTCCACGTCGGCACCTCCGGCGATCTGTCCGCCACTCTGCACAAGCTACAGGCCAACTATGCCGGGCGCGGCATCAATCTGGTCGAACGGGGCGGGCTCTGGCATTTTCAGACGGCCGCCGATCTGGCGCATATTTTGCGGCGGGAGAAGGAAGAGACGCGGCGGTTGTCGCGCGCTGCCATGGAAACATTGGCGATCATCGGCTATCATGAGCCGGTCAGCCGTGCCGAGATCGAAGCGATCCGGGGCGTTCAGGTCGGTAAGGGGACGCTGGATGTGCTGATGGAAGCAGGCTGGGTGCGCCCCGCCGGACGGCGTGAAGTGCCGGGTCGCCCGCTGATTTTCGCAACGACGCCCGAATTTCTGACGCATTTCGGGCTTACGAGTCGCCGCGATCTGCCCGGCATCGACGATTTGCGTGCTGCCGGGCTGCTCGATCCTGTCGATCTCGCGATGGAAAGCGCGATGGCGGCAGGCGCTGCGGAGGAAGACGGCCAATCCGTGGTGGAAATGGGTGATGAAGACGCCTAGATAGTGTCGTAGCTTTTGGAGAATTGTGATGGGTTCGTTTTCATTGATGCACTGGGTGATCGTCCTGCTGGTGGTCATGTTGCTGTTCGGCAGCGGACGTATCTCCAGCCTGATGGGCGACGTGGCCAAGGGTATCAAGACTTTCAAAAAGGGCATGGAAGACGATTCCGACGATCTGCCCACCGCGCGTCCTGCGGCCAAGATCGAAGGACAGCGCGCGCCGGAGCCGAGCGTGCCCAAGACCGAAGAGCATAAGCAGGTCTGATAAAAACCTAAGTTTCAGACAGCATTATGTTCGACATCGGATCGACGGAGCTTTTGCTCATCGTCATCGTGGCCATCGTCGTGATCGGCCCGAAGGACTTGCCGCGCGCGCTTTACAAGGTCGGGCAGATCGTGGGGAAAGCCCGCGGCATGGCCCGACATTTCCGCACGGGCATCGACGCGATGGTCCGCGAAGTGGAATTGCAGGAACTGGAAAAGAAGTGGGCCGAACAGAACAAGCGGATCATGGAAGAACATCCGCCTGAAACTGTCGAACCCCCTGCTGTCGCGCCAGCCATCGACAGCACCCAGATGGGCGAGGCCGATCTCCCGCCACCTCCGCCCTTGCATGCGTCGGATGCGCAGCCTCAGCTCGATTTGTCCGATACGCCGATGACCCCGCTGGCCGCTACCGCCTCTGCTGAGGAACCCGTGCAGCCAGCAAGCGCAAAGAACGATACGGCTGCATGACTCAGGATATCGATGACAGCAAGGCACCGCTGCTCGACCATTTGATCGAGCTGCGCGGGCGGCTGCTCAAATGCGTGTACGCGCTCGTCATCTGCGGCGTCATCTGCTTCTATTTTTCCGACAAGCTCTTTGCCTTCCTTATTCAGCCGCTGCGCGAAGCTTTTGGCGAAGGGAAGGGGCAACTTGTCTATACCAAGCTGTACGAAGCGTTCTTCGTTCAGGTGAAGATTGCGATGTTCGGCGCATTCTGCCTGTCGTTCCCGGTGATCGCCAATCAACTCTGGGCGTTCGTGGCCCCCGGCCTGTATGCGAAGGAAAAGCGTGCGCTGCTGCCGTTCATCATTGCAACGCCAGTGCTGTTCACGATGGGCGCGGCGCTCGCTTATTACATTGTCATGCCGACGGCGTTTCACTTCTTCCTGACGTTTCAGGGCAACGCCGGTGGCCTGAACGTGGAGGCATTGCCAAGCGCGGACGCCTATCTGTCGCTCGTCATGCAATTCATATTGGCGTTCGGCATCAGCTTCCTGATGCCCGTGCTGCTGATGCTGCTCAATCGCGCGGGATTCGTCACGCGCGCCCAGCTTATCGCGTTGCGCCGTTATATGATCGTTGGCGCGTTCATCGCCGCTGCGGTGCTTACCCCGCCGGACGTCGTATCGCAGCTCATGCTCGCGATCCCGCTCATCCTGCTCTACGAAATCACGATCATCGCCATCTGGTTTACCGATCGGCACCAGGCAAAGGTTGCTGCGCAGGACGAAAAAAATGCCGGGGCGGACCCGGCATAGAAGATATCGAGGCTGCGTCGATCGGCAGCCTTCTTTTCAGAGAAAAAATCAGTCAGCAGCCTTTTCGACGGCCTGACCTGCGCTCTGTACGTCCTTGCCGGCACCTTCGACGGTGTTGCATGCGCTCAGAACCAGTGCGCTCGAAAGCAGCATCGCTGCGATAATCTTCTTCGACATAGGAAGTCTCCTTTTAAGAAAGCGAACGCTTGGCGCGTCGTGCGCCCGAAGGCTGCAACAGCAGAACCCCCTTGTTCGCAAAGCGTTCCAGATTTGTTTGTCGAAAGCGAAGAAGGGTGCCCCAACGAAATTGGACCCGGAACGCAATCGGGGGGGAGAGTTGCGTCCGGGTCCATGTGTGTGGATAGCAAGAGCGGGGGGGCAAAAGATTTGCTATCCGAAAGTAAGAACCCGCAATGTCAACTGGAGTTCCCGACAAATTCAACTTCGCCAAAAATTTTCGGCGAATTCCAACACGCATTTTATAAGTAACTGATAATAAACAATATTATTACAGAAACTATATTTTACGTGTCGACTTATCTGGCAAAGGTCGCCCACTATTGCGGAACTCGGGCCGGATTGTAGACTGCGGGAGCGCCTCGGCCGGGGCGGCTTCTTGCATCGCCGGAGAGCTGAATGGCGAAGGCAGGGCAATGATCGGTGCAATCGGCGGCACGACACCCTGCGTCGGCACGAAGATCCGCGGCGAGGGACCTGCCTGCAACTCCCGACCGCTATACCGGACCGAAAAAGCGCGGGCGGTGCCGTTCATCCCCTGCCACCGATAAAAGATATGCGCGCCGACCACGGCCACCGGGGTCAGGCTGCTGGCCCAGGCCGGATGCACCGCCAGCGTATGATAATGCGTCGCCAGCCCGACGGGGGCGTAGACCGCCCCGGCCAGCGCCTCGGTCGCGATTCGCCGCGCCCTTGCCCAACTCGCGCTATTGGGCATCCGCGCCATCGCCCCGTCGCAGCTAAAGGTGAACTGGCACTTGGTATCGGCCCGTTCCGACCCCTGATACACCACGCCGCACACGCTGTTCGGCCAGGCCGGATGACGCACCCGGTTCAGCACGACCTGCGCCACCGCCCGCTGGCCATCGTCCGGCTCGTTCCCCGCTTCGTAATATATGGCGGAGGTCAGGCAGTTGGTCGCCCGATACTGGTCGACCGCCGTCAGCCCCCGAAACGGCGCGGCTATGGCGGCGGGACCGTTGCTCAGCGCCAGAACCTTGCTGCTCTGCGCAACCGTCGTCCCCGGCGCGGGATCGAACGCTCCCTCCGCATAGAAGAATGCCGATCCAGGGAAATTGTCCTGCGCCATTTCGCTCGGGTCGATAAACGCCGTCGGTCCGCGCAACAGATCCAGCGCCCCCATCGTCGCGGCCGGCAACAGATGCGGGGCGACGATGGCCAGCATGGCGCAACCGATCCATGTGGCGCGGTGCCGCATGACGCTTTTCGCTTTTGTACCGAAAGATGCCGATGTGGGGCGCATCTGGCGCCTATACCGGCCTTTTCCTTACTATTCTGCCCCCCAAACAGCGCTGTACCCGTTCGGGACATTAACCGTGGCTGACGTTAAAAGCCGCTATTGTCGGTCGCAAAGCCTGCCTCACTGGCACAACGCGCACGGCTCGGCTATCAGGACGCCATGCATGTTTACGACACGACACTTTCGCTGATCGGCAATACGCCGCTCGTGCGCCTTACCGGCCCCTCGCAAGAGACAGGCTGCGACATTTACGGCAAATGCGAATTTGCCAATCCCGGCGCATCGGTAAAGGATCGCGCCGCGCTCTACATCGTACAGGATGCCGAGGAGAAGGGCTTGCTCAAGCCCGGCGGCACGATCGTAGAAGGGACCGCAGGCAACACCGGCATCGGCCTCGCGCTGGTCGCCAATGCCAAGGGGTACAAGACGATCATCGTCATCCCCGAAACGCAAAGCCGCGAAAAAATGGACACGCTCCGCGCCCTTGGGGCGGAACTGGTAACGGTGCCCGCTGCCGCTTATTCCAATCCGGGCCACTTCGTGCACACCTCGCGCCGCATTGCCGAGGAAACCGAAGGCGCGATCTGGGCCAATCAATTCGACAACATCGCCAACCGCAAGGCGCATATTCTTGGCACCGCCGAAGAAATCTGGACGCAGATGGAAGGCCGCATCGACGGTTTCACTTGTGCGGCAGGGACCGGCGGCACGATTGCAGGCGTCGGCCTTGGCCTCAAGGCTAAGGACGAGAAGATCACCATCGCGCTCAGCGATCCGCACGGCGCGGCCTTGTTCAACTATTATGCACATGGCGAGTTGAAGGCGGAGGGCAGTTCGGTTGCCGAAGGCATCGGGCAGGGCCGCATCACCGCCAATCTGGAAGGCGCGCCGATCGACACCCAGTTCCGCATTTCCGATGCTGAAGGGATCGATTGGGTCCGCCGTCTGCTCAGCGAAGAGGGACTGTGCCTCGGTCTGTCCTCCGGCATCAACGTGGCGGGCGCGGTGGCGCTGGCACGGCAATTGGGGCCGGGGCATCGCATCGCCACGATCCTGTGCGACACCGGATTCCGCTATCTCTCGACGCTCTACAATCGCCAGTGGCTCGAATCGAAGGGGTTGACGGTGTTCCCTTGGCTGGCGCAGGATTGATCCGCAGCGGGATAAGAGGGTCAATGCCAGCTATGGCACGCACATCACATATTGCAGCGGCGGCTTCGGCGTGAGCCCTTCGTCCCCGGAACAGTCCAGGACCAGAATGCCCGAACGCGAAAGCAAGGGCAGCGATCGGCGGCAGGATGGCCTGCACCGGGTACAGATCGGGCTGACGGGATTGGCGGGTGTCATTCTGCTGGTGGGCCTCGCCAACATCGTGATCGACAAGGCGCAACTGGATGAGCGGACCATGCCGCCGCCGGTCGTGCCGACGCTGAACGCAGGCGCTGAAAACGCTGTCGCGCCGCGTGAACCTTTGGCGGAACTCGGGGTAACGCCGTCTGCCGAACAATCCGGCCAGGTCGTCCCCGACTTGCAGCCGGACCCGGCACTCAGCAAGCCTATGGACAGCGAGCCGCAATAACTTGTCGACGATTGCGGTAGTGCGCCGCCTGCTTGGCGCCGCGGCGATGATGCTGCTCCCCATCGTCGGCGCGTTGATCGGCGGACTATATTATGGGCCGATATTGCGTAGCGGACAGGTCGCGCTGGCATCCTGGGTGCCGTTCATCCTGATCGCCGCGGCATTGGCGAGCGGTGTCGGGTGGATGTTGGGGAAGCGGCGGGGAATCGTGCTCGTCGCCCTGTGGACCTTGCTAGGCGGTTTGCTCAGCGCGCTGATATTATGCTGTGTCGCCGCAGGTGCCATGCCTGCCTTTCGGGCTGCGACGGCAAGCGCTCCGCCCGCAGGGCCACGCGAACCGCTCGCGATCCACACCGCGCTCGACCTGTATTGGGGGCAAAGCCGCACGCTGGCCACGCTCGACAAGGCATTTGAGATAGACCGCCTTGATCTGCTATCGCCTCAGAATCTGGAGATGCACGACCGCCTGTTGCTGGCACAGCCGCGCTTGCTGAAACCCGAGGAACTGGTTGCTCTGGACCAGTGGGTCCGCGATGGAGGGCGCGCGGTCATCCTTGCCGATCCGCTGCTCGTCTGGCCCACCGATCTGGCGTCCGGCGACCGGCGTCGTCCTCCTGTGACCAGCCTGCTCGATCCCTTGCTGGCGCATTGGGGTCTCACGCTGGAGCCTGCATTGGATACGGCAGCGCAGCGCCAATTCGTCGATAACGGACGCCTGCTGATAATGTCTGCCGCGTCCCGGTTCGCGCTTCGACACAGTAACTTTGCGCGTTGCCAGAAGGTCGGCAACGGATGGTCGGTCACCTGCCGTATCGGCAAAGGCAAGGTGCGCCTTATCGCGGATGCCGACATGCTGAACGAAAGGACATGGCAGGCGCCCGATGGCGGCGTGCTGATCGGCGACAACATGGCCCTGATCGATCAATGGCTGCGCAAGCCTCTGGCTTCCGTACAGAACTGGTCCGGGGCACCGATCTGGACGCAAAGCAATCGGGCGGTGGTGGCGGGCCTCCGTTGGGCGTTACTCGCTGGCGCGCTCTGGGCGATTCTGGGCGCTATGCTGATCCTGCATTTGGAAGGAACGCAGTCACGCCCGGACAATTGGAGAAACAGGAAAGAACAAGTGTAGAACAACGCGCTTTCAAAGGGTTGTTCGACGGTGAAAAACCATCTCCGAACAGTAGATTCCCATCATGACCCAGATTTTCCCCTTTATTCCCGACCTAACCCTTGATACTTAGGTGTCCATAGGGGCTGTTCAGGCTTTGTGATTCCTGTGACGGCGAAAGGCTTTGCGCATCTGCTTTTCGCGGCGGGAGAGCTGCGGCCCCTGAAGAAAGGGGCAAGGCGGTTTTCTCGTGACGAGCAACATACTCTTCTCGGGTAACGCCTTCAGCCTCGCCGATGGCAAGGGACGCTTCGTCCTGCCTCTCGAAATGCGCAAACAGGTCAAGCTGGGCAGCAGCAACGAAAACCGGCTGGTGACGTCGTTTCACGACAAACACCCTTGCGCCACCGGTTTCGGCACCATCTTTCGCCAGCAACAGGAAGACTCCATTGCCGCTCGCGCCCTCGCGGCGATGAACCGTGGCGACGATTACGATGAGGATGCGGAGCGCGAAAAGCTGTTCCCGCTGATGGACGACATCAACTTCGACGATGGCGGTCGCTTCTTCCTGCCTGACGACCTGAAACGCGCCAGCGGCATTACCGACGCAATCTTCTTCGTCGGCGTCAGCCGCTATATCCAGATGTGGAACCCCGCGTCTTACGAAGCCAGCGAGTCCGGCCATGCCATTCTGAAGGCAAAGTGCCGTGAGTTCCTTGCCGGACGGGAGGCGTCAGGCAAATGACGACCGCTGCTCTCCATACCGACGCGCCGCATATTCCGGTCCTGCTCGATGAAGTTCTCGACGCACTCGTCATTGCCCCTGGCGAAACGCATGTCGATGGCACATTCGGCGCAGGCGGCTACAGCCGCGCCATGGCAGGGCGGGGCGCGCGCGTCATTGCGTTTGATCGCGATCCCGACGCTATCCGCGAAGGGCAGGCTGTTGCCGACGCGGCTGGCATCACGCTGATCGAAGGCGAATTTTCGCGGATGCAGGCCTTGCTCGCGGATGCAGGCGTCGATCAGGTGGCGGGTATCACGCTCGACATCGGCGTGTCCTCGATGCAGCTCGACCGGGCGGATCGTGGTTTCTCCTTCCAGTCCGACGGTCCGCTCGACATGCGAATGAGCCAGTCCGGGACTAGCGCCGCCGATTTCCTCAACACTGCGCCCGAAGACGCCATCGCCGACGTCATCTATCGCTATGGCGAGGAGCCCAAGTCGCGCCGGATCGCGCGCTTCATCGTCGAGGCGCGGCCTTTGTCGCGCACCGGCGAACTGGCCGCTGTCGTGCGCCGCGCACTGGGTCACAAGCCGCATGACAAGAAAGATCCCGCGACCCGCGTGTTTCAGGCGATCCGCATCCATCTCAATCAGGAACTGGAAGAGCTGGAACGCGGTCTCGAAGCAGCCGAAGCTGTGCTGCAGCCGGGCGGTCGTCTCGCCATCGTCACCTTCCACAGTCTTGAAGACCGGATCGTAAAGCAATTCCTGCGCCGCCGCAGCGGAGGCGAAGGTGCCGGTTCGCGCCATATGCCGATGCAGACGAAGGCCGATGCACCGACTTTCGCCAAGCCTGCCAAGGCCGTGCGCGCCGGTCCGTCCGAACTCGCCGCCAATCCGCGCGCCCGCTCGGCCACCTTGCGCAGTGCCGTCCGCACGGCTGCGCCTGCTCTTTCATCCGTCGCAATGGGGGTCCGGTCATGATCGCCGTCAAGCGTTTGCAAAGTCTGTTCTGGGTATTGCTTGTCACTCTTGGCGCGCTGTCCGCTTATCTGGTCTCGCTGCGCGCGGCGACCGAGCGCAACGAATTGAACAAGGTCCGCGCCCAGATTGCGCAAACCCGTGGCGACATCCGCTATCTCGAAACGGAGTTTAGCGCGCGGGCCAGTCTGCGTCAGCTTGAGCGCTGGAATGCAGAGGATTTCCGCTATTCCACGCCCACCGTTGGACAATATCTGAGCGGCGAACGCGCTTTGGCCAGCCTTGACGGGGTGCAGCCCAACGGTCCTGCCTATGTCGCGCCGCCGGTAATGGCGGCGATGGTGCAAACGCCCGCAGACCTTCCCGCCGCGACGCAAGTGGCGCAGGCCAGCCCTGCCGCTACCCAGATTCGCAGCGACATTGCGATCATTCGAACGGCGCAGGCTGCCGACAATGTCGAAAAGCTGGCGCGTCCCGCCAAGGCTGCGGCTTCGTCTGACAAATCCGAACGGAGCCGCCCCGGCCCCGTAGCGCGCAATGCCGAACGCATGGCGATGCTCGATGCCAAGCTGCTGGATGACAGCACCTTGGGCGACCTCAGCAAGCGCGCCGCCAGCGAAAAACGCAAGGGCAACCACTGATGGCCACGCTGGTCGTCCGCCCGGACCGGCCTCGCACCGGCACGGACCGCATCAACCTGACCGCGCTGGCGCATCAGCGGCTGATGCTTTTGCTCGTCCTCTTCATCGCGATCACGGGCCTCATTGCCTTAAGGCTGATGTGGATGGGCGTGTTCTCCGGCAGTGGCGCGCGCAGCAGCATTGCTTCGGGCATCCTGCCGCGTGCCGATATCGTGGATCGCAATGGCGAGCCGCTGGTCCGCACGATGGACGGCTATTCGATTTCGGTGCGACCGGATCGGCTTATCGGCGATCCGGCCGAACTGGCGCGCAAGCTTAATGAGATTTTTCCGGACCAAAGTGCCGCCGACTTCTACAAGAAGTTGACAGGCAAAGGCTGGGCCTATCTGCGCAAGCGCGCCATGCCCGAACAGGTGGCGGCCGTGAACGCATTGGGCGAAGTCGGCATCGAATTTCCGCGCGAAAAGGAGCGCGTTTATCCGCAACGCACGCTTGCGGCGCATGTGCTGGGCTTCCCGCCGACCGATGGGGCAGGCGGGATGGGTGTGGAACTCGCCTTCAACGATGAACTGACCAGGCACGGCGCCACCGGTAAGCCATTCATGCTGTCGATTGACACGCGCGTTCAGGCGGCCTTGGAAAGTGAGCTGTATGCGCAAATGATCTCGCAGCAGGCCAAGGGCGCAGGTGGGATCATCATGGACGCCAATACCGGCGAAATCATCGCCATGGCGTCGCTCCCCGTGTTCGACCCGAACAAGCTTGTGGCGGATACCGCCACAAGCTGCAACGATTCCGCACGCTGCAACGATATGGTGCAATCGCGCTACGAACTGGGGTCAACCTTCAAACCCATATCGATAGCCGCCGCCATGGATCATGGCACGGTCAAGTCGATGTCGAAGCGCTATGACGCGACCGCATCGCTACCGATTGGCGGCTTTCACATCAAGGACGACCATCCGCTGGGCCGCTGGATCAATGTCCCGGAAACGCTGGTACATAGTTCCAACATCGCCACCGCGCGGATAGCCGACGAAATGGGCGCTGCTCCATTGCAGGCGGTGTTCCGGTCGCTCGAATTCGATAGCCGCCCCAGCATCGAGTTAAAGGAGCGCGCCGGTACGCTCTGGCCCGTCAATTGGGGACGCATCACCACGATGACCACCTCCTATGGCCATGGGATCGCGGTTACGCCGCTGCATCTGGCCAGCGCATATGCCGCGCTCGTTAACGGCGGCATCTGGCGCCCGGCCACGTTGCGGCGTCTGTCGGCCAATGATGTGCCGCACGGTCGTCGGGTTTTCTCCGCTGCGACCAGCGCACGGATGCGGCAGCTTTTGCGCATGATCGTCGCCGCTGGGACAGGCCGCAGCGCGGATGCCAAGGGCTATCGCGTAGGCGGCAAGACCGGTTCTGCGGAAAAGCCGTTCGAGGGTGGCTATGCGCATCACTCGCTCGTCACTACCTTTGCCGCGGCCTTCCCGATGGACAATCCCAAATATGTCGTACTCGCGATGATGGACGAGCCGAAGGGCAATGCTGAGACATTCGGTCTGCGCACCGCAGCCTGGACGGCATCGCCTGTGGTAAAGCGCGTGGTGGAACGGGTCGGCCCTATGCTAGGCATCATTCCCGATGAGCGGCGCGACGTGGATATTTCCGAACTGATGCCGCTGCTATGGAATCCGAAGGGCGAGGAATAATGCGGCTGGACGCACTGATTGAAGGACTGAATCCGACCGAAGGTGATGTTGCGGTCATCGGCTTTGCAATCGATCATCGCAAGGTTGCGCCCGGCACCGTCTTCGGCGCGTTCCCCGGCGCGCGCTTCAATGGCGAGGATTTCATTGCCGATGCGATAGCCGCTGGTGCCGTCGCCATCGTAGCGCGTCCCGAAGCGGTCGTGAATGGCGCGGTGCATCTGTCCGATGCCGAGCCGCGTCGGCTTTTCGCGTCCTTGGCCGCCAAATTTTTCGCGCCCTTCCCGGCAACGACCGTCGCTGTGACCGGCACCAACGGCAAGACCTCGACAGTCGAATTGACGCGCCAGATCTGGCGGCTGATGGGCGAGAAGTCGGCTTCCATCGGCACCTTGGGCGTGACGACGGCAGTCGATCAGGTATCGACCGGCCTCACCACGCCCGACATCGTTACCTTCCTGTCGAACATGTCGGGCCTCCGCCGCGAAGGCATCACCCATGCTGCGTTCGAAGCGTCCAGCCACGGCCTCGACCAGTTCCGCACCGAAGGTTTGCCGGTGCAGGCTGGCGCGTTCACCAACCTCAGCCGCGATCATCTCGATTATCATGGCGATATGGACAGCTATTTCCATGCCAAGATGCGCCTGTTCGACGAAGTGGTCGCACCCGGCGGTGCAGCGGTCATCTGGGCCGACGATCCCAAGTCCGCTGATGTCATCGCCCGCGCCCAAGCACGCGGCCTGCGCATCCTCTCCGTTGGCGTTCAGGGTGAAGCCCTCAAACTCGTTGAGCGCACGCCGACGCATCTCGGACAAACATTGCTGGTTGAAGCCGAAGGCAAAACCCACAAGATCAACTTGCCGCTGATCGGCGCTTACCAAGCCGCCAACGCGCTGGTGTCCGCCGGACTAGTGATTGCCACCGGCGGCGACACGACCAAAGTTCTGGAATTTCTCGCCCGTGTCCAGCCCGTGCGCGGTCGTCTGGAACGTGCCGTCATCACGCACACCGGCGCGCCGGTCTATGTCGATTACGCCCATACACCGGACGGCCTGCGCGCTGCTATCGAAGCGTTGCGCCCGCACACGCGCGGCAAGCTGGTAACCCTGTTCGGCGCAGGTGGAGACCGCGACGCAGGCAAACGTCCGCAAATGGGCAAGGTCGCCACCGACCTGTCCGACGTCGTCATAGTGACGGATGACAATCCGCGCTCTGAAGAACCTTCGTCCATCCGGGCGGCCATCATGGCGGGCGCACCCGGCGCAACCGAAATCGGCGGGCGCCGCGCTGCCATCGCCGCCGCCATCGCTTTGGCGGGCCCCGACGATATCGTCCTGCTCGCGGGCAAGGGCCACGAACAGGGCCAGATCATCGGCGACCGCGTCTTGCCCTTCGACGATGTGACTGTCGCACGGGAGTGCGCGGAGTAATGCGATGAGTGCGCTCTGGACCTCAGACGAAATCGCAGCGGCGGTGGGCGGAACGGCGTCCGCCGCTTTTGCCGTTTCGGGCGTTGCTTTCGATAGCCGCGAAGTCGGACCGGGCGATCTGTTCGTCGCGCTCAAAGGCGAAGCGACCGACGGCCATAACTATGTCGATACCGCCATCGCGTCCGGCGCGTCGGGCGTTCTCGTCAGTACCCCCGTTGCCGTGCCGCATGTGCTGGTCAATGACAGCTTTGCCGCATTGCAGGCGATGGGCCGCGCCGCTCGCGCTCGCACGTCGGCGGGAATCATCGGTGTTACCGGATCGGTCGGCAAGACAGGAACGAAGGAAGCGCTCTTCCAGGCGCTCGACCGCGCCAACCCCGGCAAGGTGCATCGCTCGGTCAAAAGCTACAACAACCATGTCGGCGTCCCGCTCAGCCTGTCGCGCATGCCTGCCGACAGCGCCTATGGCGTGTTCGAAATGGGCATGAACCATGCCGGCGAGCTGTCAGCGCTCACGCGGCTGGTGCGGCCCAACGTTGCTATCGTCACTGCCATCGCTCCCGCCCACATTGAATTTTTCGCCTCGGAAGCCGCCATCGCCGATGCGAAGGCGGAGATATTCGAAGGTCTCGAACCCGGCGGCACTGCCATCATCCCCTTCGACAGCCCGCATATCGACGGGCTGCGCGCGCACGCCGAACGCTTCGCGGCTCACATACTGACTTTCGGCATCGGCAAAGGCGCGGATATTCGGGCCGTTGAGGCCGTACCAGCCGAACAGGGCGGCACGCTCGTCACGGCAAAATTCCCCAAGGCGGAGTTGTGCTTCACCATCGGCGCACCGGGCGATCATTGGGTGACCAATGCGCTGGCCGTCCTCGGCGCAGTCGAAGCGCTGGGGGGTGACATCGCTGCCGCCGGTCTCGCGCTTGCGGAGTTGCCAGGCCTTGCCGGTCGCGGCGCACGCACCACACTGCATGTCGATGGCCGGGAGGCGCTGCTGATCGACGAAAGCTACAACGCCAATCCGCTTTCCATGGCCGCGACCCTACGCCAGCTCGGGCGCGAAAAGGCGGCGCGCCGGGTCGTAGTCCTGGGCGCGATGAAGGAACTGGGCGACCGCAGCGCGGAACTCCACGCCGGTCTCGCCGATCCGATCACGACCAGCCGTGTCGATTATGCGATCCTTGTCGGCGAAGACATGGCCCCGCTCGCGCAGCGGCTTGAAGGACAGGTCGCTTTCGCGCATGTGCCCGACGCCAATGCCGCCAAAAGCCTCATCCTGTCACGGGTGCAGGCTGGTGACGCGATATTGGTCAAAGGATCGAACAGTGTCGGCTTATCGCGCGTGGTCGCGGCGTTGGCCGATGGGGATAAAGCATAATGTTGTACTGGCTGGCGCAGACGCTAGACTTTCAGGGGGTTTTCAACCTCATCCGCTATTTGAGCTTCCGGACCGGCGCGGCGATTGCGACCGCTTTGGTCATCGGCTTAATCATCGGCCCGCGGTTCATCGGGTGGCTCCGCGTCCGTCAGGGGAAGGGGCAGCCGATCCGCGAAGACGGCCCCCAAAGCCACCTCGCCAAGCGCGGAACGCCAACCATGGGCGGCCTGATGATCCTCACCGCCATGATCGTTTCGGTCCTGCTGTGGATGAACCTTTCGTCGGTGTACGTCTGGGCCTGCATCTTCGTGACGCTGGGCTTTGGAGCCATCGGCTTCATGGACGACTACGACAAGGTGACGAAGGCCAGCCATAAGGGGCTGTCCGGCAAGTTCCGTCTCCTGTGCGAATTTGCGATAGCCGGTTTCGCGGCATGGCTGATCGTCGGCCATAACGGCACCGCGCTCTACGTCCCGTTCTGGAATGGCCCCGCGCTCAACCTTGGGCCGTTCTACTATGTGTTCGCGGCCTTCGTTATCGTGGCATTCGGCAATGCCGTGAACCTGACGGACGGACTAGACGGCCTCGCCACCATGCCGGTCATCATCGCGAGCCTCGCCTTCATGCTGATCGTCTATCTGGTCGGCCGCGCCGATTTCGCTGAGTATCTGGGTATCCCGCATGTGCCGGGTGCTGGCGATCTGACGATCCTGTGCGGCGCGATCGTGGGGGCAGGGCTGGCCTTCCTCTGGTTCAATGCGCCGCCGGCCGCGGTGTTCATGGGCGACACCGGCAGCCTCGCCTTGGGCGGAACCATCGGTGTTATCGCCGTCAGCGCGCATCATGAAATCGTGCTCGGCATCATCGGCGGTCTGTTCGTCGTCGAAGCAATGTCGGTGATCATTCAGGTGTTCTTCTACAAACGCACCGGTCGACGCGTGTTCAAAATGGCGCCGATCCACCATCATTTCGAACAGCTCGGCTGGGCCGAAGCCACTGTCGTCATCCGCTTCTGGATCATCGCTTTCGTTCTCGCCCTCGCCGGTCTTGCGACGTTGAAGCTGCGGTGATCGTCAGCAGCGCCTTTGCGGGGAAGACCTACGCCGTACTCGGATTGGCGCGCAGCGGCCTCGCGACCGTCGCCACGCTGGTCGCCAGCGGCGCGCGCGTCGTGGCGTGGGACACCCGCGAGGAAGCGCAGGCGCTCGTTGCGGACAAGGCAGAAATCGCCGATCCGCTGACCATCGACCTCACCGGTTTCGACGGCATCGTCGTATCGCCGGGCGTCCCGCTCAACCGTCACCCGATTGCGGAAAAGGCACGGGAAGCAGGCGTCCCGGTCATCGGCGATATCGAACTATTCGCGCTCGCTCGGCCGACCTTGCCCCCACATCGCGTGGTCGCCATCACCGGCACCAACGGCAAGTCGACTACAACCGCGCTCATCCACCACATCATCGAAAGTGCGGGCATTGCCACGTCGATGGGCGGCAATATCGGCCTGCCGGTCCTTGGCGAAGAACCCTTGCCCGAAGGCGGCATCTACGTCCTCGAACTATCGAGCTATCAGATCGATCTGACCTACAGCCTCGATTGCGACGTGGCGGTGTTGCTCAACATCACCCCAGACCATCTCGACCGCTATGATGGGTTTGAAGGCTATGTCGCCTCGAAAGAGCGTCTGTTCGCGATGCAGACAGTCGGCCATCCTGCAGTAATAGCAGTCGATGATGATACGACACGCCGCATCGCCGATAACTTGTGCTCCTGCGAAAGCAGGAGCCTAGGGAAGCTCGGTGCCACTCAGCCTGGACTCCAGCCTTCGCAGGAGAACGGCGTACAGCGGGTAAGCGCCAACGACGTGGACACCGCTGCGCAATCCATGTGGCCCTCCTTGCAAGGCCCACACAATGCGCAAAACGCGGTGGTTGCTATCGCCGTAGCGCGCGCCCTTGGCATAGATGAGACCGTCATCCAGTCGTCGCTGAAAACCTTCTCCAGCTTGCCCCACCGCATGCAACGTGTCGCCGAAGTCAACGGCGTCCTCTACGTCAACGACAGCAAGGCCACCAACGCCGCCTCCACTGCACCGGCACTCGCGGCCTATCCCCCCATCAACGGCAAACCCCGCATCCACTGGATACTCGGCGGCATCGCGAAGACCGACAATCTCGACGAGTGCGTCCCCTTTTATGGCAACGTCGCCCACGCCTACACCATCGGCGAATCCGGCCACATGTTTGCCGATATCCTCCGCCCTCATATGGACGTCGACGACAGCGAGATGCTGCTGACCGCCGTGCGCCGCACTGCCCGCGTCGCGCAACCCGGCGACGTGGTACTGCTGTCCCCCGCCTGCGCCTCGTTCGATCAGTTCCGCGATTTCGAAGCGCGCGGCGATGCCTTTGTGGCAGCGGTGCATGCGATAGGAGCCTGCACCGATGGCTAGCGGCAGCTTCAAACCGGGTCGTCTTGTCAAAGGCTTCCGCGGCAAGACGGTACCGCGTGAGCGCACTGCACTGGCCATATGGTTCTGGGAAATCGACAGGGTACTGCTATCGCTGATCGCGGTGCTCATCGCCATAGGGCTTGTTGCCGTGGCGGCGGCGTCGCCTGTCGCAGCCATTGATCGTTCGACCAGTGAGATTGCCGTCAACCCGCTGATCTATTTCTATCGTCAGCTCATGTGGGTGGGCATCGGCTTACCGGTCATGCTGGTTATATCTATGCTCCCCCGAACGCAGGCGCGGCGGCTTGCGCTGGGCATGACGGCCTTCTTCCTGCTCATGCTGTTGCTCGTTCCCATCCTTGGCAATACGATCAACGGCGCCAAGCGCTGGATCGACTTACCCGGCATGCGTTTTCAGCCATCGGAATTTCTGAAACCTGCGTTCGTCGTCACGCTGGCGTGGCTGCTGTCCCTGCGTGGCAAGGACGCCAATCTGCCGGTCATCCCGTTGAGCGGATTGCTGACGGCCATCGTCGCGTTGCTCCTGATGCGTCAGCCGGATCTTGGGCAAACGGTTATCTTCTGCGCCGTCTGGGGTGCGCTTCTGTTGCTGTCGGGCGTATCGATGCGCGCTATTGGTGGGCTGGTGGCCGGGGCCATGGGCCTGTTCGTTCTCACCTATATTTTCTACGAAAACGGCCGCAATCGCATCAACGACTTTCTGGGCTTCAACGTCGCAACCGACACCGGCCCGGATCAAGTCGATCTTGCGCATAAGACGATCACCAATGGCGGCTTTACGGGTGTGGGTCCGGGCGGCGGGCAGGCGAAGTTCAACCTGCCTGAAGCGCACACCGATTACATCTTCTCCGTCATTGGCGAAGAATTCGGCCTGCTCGCGTGCATCGGCATCGCCATCGTCTATCTGGCCATCGTCGTGCGCGTTCTCCTGCGTCTGCTGGACGAGGAGGACAGCTTCATCATTCTGGCCGCCGCTGGCCTCACGACTGAGTTCGGGTTGCAGGCGATTATCAACATGGGCGTGAACGCGCATATATTTCCGTCGAAGGGTATGACGCTGCCCTTTATCAGCTACGGCGGCTCCTCTATGATCGCACTTTGCATCGGGGTCGGCCTGTTGCTGGCGTTCACGCGCCGCAATCCCTTCATGGACCGCAGCCCCTATGTCGTGAAATGGAGCGGTCGATGAGCATTTCCCGTCACTTCGTCCTCGCAGCCGGCGGGACCGGGGGGCATATGATCCCCGCTTATGCGGTGGCAAAGGAACTGACCGCGCGTGGCCACCATGTCGCGCTGGTCACTGACGATCGCGGCGCGAAGATTCCCGGCATATTCGAGGATATGCAGGTCCACGTCCTGCCCGCAGGCCGTATGCAGGGCGGGCCGATCGGCTGGCTGCGCGGCGGCAAGGCAATCCTCGCAGGCCGCGCGATGGCGATGCGCCTCTACGAAACCTTTCAACCTACGGCGGTCGTCGGCTTTGGCGGCTATCCCGCGCTGCCCGCGGTACTCGCGGCGCAGAAAATGGGCATTGCCACCGCGCTGCACGAGCAAAACGCCGTGCTGGGCCGCGTCAACCGCCTGATGGCGCGCAAGGTAGACGCCATCGCCACCGCTTATCCCATTGTCGAACGGCTGGCCGACAAACATGCAAACAAGGTCCATCTGATCGGCAACCCCGTTCGCGCCGAAGTCATGGCATTGCGCGAGGAGGAATTTCCCGCGCTGACGGATGAAAGCGTATTCCGCCTTCTCGTTACCGGCGGCAGCCAGGGCGCGACGGTGTTATCCAGCGTCGTTCCCAATGGCCTCGCTTTGCTCCCGGTCGGCCTGCGCCGCCGTCTGCAAGTCACGCAGCAATGCCGCGCCGAAGACATCGAAAAGGTTCGCCAGACTTACGCTGAAATGGAAATCCCGGCCGACCTGTCGACTTATATCGAGGATATGGCGGAAAAGCTGAGCTGGGCGCATCTGGTCATCGCGCGCGCGGGCGCATCGACTATCGCCGAACTGACCACCGCCGGTCGCCCCGCGATCCTGATCCCACTGCCCACGGCGATGGACGATCATCAGACCGCCAACGTCCGTGAGATGGTCGACGCGGGCGGCGCGCGGTCCATTCCACAATCGCAATTCACCCCCGTCGAACTCGCCAAGCAGATGCAGAAGATGGCGATGGAACCTGGCGCGCTCGCCAATGCGGCCAAGCGCGCCCGTGCCTGCGGGCGTCCCTATGCGGCGCGCGACATGGCCGATTTACTGGAAAGCATTGGAAAAGCCCCGATCATGAACGACCCCCTGCGGACCACACCCCCCGCACCCTCCAGCCTCACTTTGCAGGGTATCCCGGCATGAAGGGTGTCGCCACGGATATCGGCACGATCCATTTCATCGGCATCGGCGGCATCGGCATGTCGGGCATCGCCGAAGTCATGCACAATCTGGGTTACAAGGTGCAGGGCAGCGACGTTGCCGAAGGCTATGTGATCGAAGGATTGCGCAAGAAGGGCATCGCCGTCGCCATCGGGCATAAGGCGGAAAATCTGGGCGACGCTGCGGTGGTGGTAACCTCCACGGCGATCAAGCGCGGCAATCCCGAAGTCGAACTGGCGCTCGAAAATCGCATTCCCGTGGTACGCCGCGCCGAAATGCTGGCCGAACTGATGCGGCTCAAGTCCACCGTCGCTGTGGCCGGAACCCACGGCAAGACCACGACCACCTCGATGGTCGCCGCGCTCCTCGATGCAGGCGGCGTCGATCCGACCGTCATCAATGGCGGCATTATCAACAGCTACGGCTCCAACGCGCGTCTCGGCGCGTCCGACTGGATGGTGGTTGAAGCCGATGAGAGCGACGGCAGCTTCCTCCGCCTGGACGGCACGATTGCCGTGGTGACGAACATCGATCCCGAACATCTCGATCATTACGGCAGCTTCGACGCCGTGAAGGATGCCTTCGTCGACTTCATCGAGAATGTGCCCTTCTACGGCGCGGCCATCGTCTGCCTCGATCATCCCGAAGTGCAGGCCATCTTGCCGCGCGTGCAGGATCGTCGCGTGGTGACCTACGGCTTCAGTGCGCAGGCCGATATTCGCGGCGATAATGTCGTCTCCTTCCCCGGCGGCAACCGCTTCGACGTGCAGGTGCGCGAGCGGGACGGCGCCACGCGCAAGATCGAAGGCATCGAAATGCCGATGCCCGGTCGCCACAATGTCCTCAACGCTATGGCGGCCATCGGCGTCGCCCTGCAAATGGGCATCGACGACGCGACCATCCAAACCGGCTTTGCCAAGTTCGGTGGCGTCAAACGTCGGTTTACCAAGGTCGGCGAAGTCGCGCTCCCCGGCGGCAGCGCAACGATCATCGACGATTACGGCCATCACCCGGTCGAAATCCGCGCAGTTCTCGCTGCAGCGCGCGAAGGCGCGAGGGGTCGGGTTATTGCCGTGGTTCAGCCGCACCGCTTCACGCGCTTGCGCGATCTGATGGATGACTTTCAGCAGGCATTCAACGATGCCGATGTTGTCTACGCCGCGCCTGTCTATCCTGCTGGCGAACAACCGATAGAAGGCACTGACAGCGCCGCACTTGTCGCGGGTCTCAAGCGGCGCGGCCATCGCGCCGCCAGCGTGATCGACGGTCCCGAAGCGCTGACCGCTGCCCTCGCTGCCGATCTTCAGCCCAACGACATGGTCATCTGCCTCGGTGCGGGTGACATCACCAAATGGGCCGCCGGTCTCGCGACGGGCATCGCCGCCAGCCTGCCGGAGACGGCGGGATGATCGAGTTTGTCGACCTGTGCATCGACATGCAAAAGCGCGTCATTGAAGCGCATGAAAAGAGCCTGGAAGCTGCCCGTAACACGTTGACGGGAGCGGATGCGCCGATTGCCATGCAGCAGGCACTGAACGACACCGGCAAAGCGAACATCGCCGCGTGGGAACGCTGGATCGCGCTGTGGACAGGGCGGAAATGACGACCGCGCTCGCTCCGCTTCCCCCTCTCGACGGCACGATAGAACCGGGCGGCAGCCTTGCCGATTTCATCTGGTTCCGCACCGGCGGTCCGGCCGAATATCTGGTGCGCCCGCGCGATGTGGCGGACTTGTCGCGCTTCCTTGCTGCGCTCGATCCCGCGATGCCGGTGCTTCCGGTGGGTGTTGGCTCCAACCTGATCGTCCGAGACGGCGGCGTTCCGGGTGTAGTGGTGCGCCTGCCCAAATCCATGCAGAAAGTCGTTGTCGAACCCGGCGATCGCGTGCGTGCCGGTGGCGCAGCCATGGGCATCTCCGTGGCAAGCGCCGCGCGCGATGCGGGCATTGCTGGCCTCGAATTTCTGCGCGGCATCCCCGGCACGGTGGGCGGCGCCGTCCGCATGAACGCGGGCGCCTATGGGCGCGACACCAGCGACATTCTGATCGAAGTCACGCTCGTCCTGCGCGACGGCAGCGTCGAGACATGGCCCGCTGCAAAGCTGGGCTACACCTATCGGCATAGCGACCTCCCCGTCGGCGCGGTCGTCATCGAAGCCTTGTTCGAAGGCACGCCCGGCGATCCCGCCGTCATCGGCGCAGAGATGGATCGCATCGCCGCCGAACGCGAAGCCAGCCAGCCGTTGCGCAGCCGCACCGGCGGTTCGACCTTCAAGAACCCCGACGGTCACAAGGCCTGGGCGCTGATCGACAAGGCAGGCTGTCGCGGCCTGCGCCGGGGTGATGCGCAAGTGTCGGAAAAACATTGCAACTTCCTGCTCAACCTCGGCGGAGCAACCAGCGCGGATATTGAGGCATTGGGCGAAGACGTGCGGGACAAGGTGAAAGCAGACAGCGGCGTGGAGCTTGAGTGGGAAATTCAGCGGGTGGGGTTGGCGAAGTGACAAACATTGTGCCCCGCGATGATTTCGAGCGCGGCATCATCGAGAATGTGCGCGAGCATGGTTGTCAGGTAAACGCGGTATTCGATCCGGACGGCGAACAGCCGAACTTTGCCTACTCTATTGGCTTTAAAGAGACGGTGGATCAGCCAGAAGTGATCACATTCGGCTTACCTATCGAAATGATGAAATTTATGGTCAATCAGACACTTCGTGAATGTAGGGAAGGTCTCGTTCTAACCGATGGTGCCGTCATCGAAGGCCTACTGGAAGGTCACAAGTGCATCGCTCGGATCGTTCATCCCAGCCAGATAGCTGAAGAGTTTGTGAATTCCGCGCTGTGGTACCACAAGGTGAGAACCGGCCAGCGCTTGACTGATGTTGTCCAGATAGTGTGGCCAGGGGCCGTCGATGGCCTGTTCCCTTGGGATGACGGCTGCGATGCCGGCGTAATAGCTTTGCAGCCCGCCTTATATGAAGAGCGACTTAGTTGATGACCCGTGGCCCCTGGCATGTAGCAGTCCTGATGGGCGGCTGGTCCGCCGAGCGTTCCGTCTCGCTCTCCTCCGGTGAGGGGATCGCCAAGGCGCTTGAGTCTCGCGGTCATCGGGTTACCCGGATCGACATGGACCGCGACGTCGCCGTGCGCCTGCATGAAGCAAAGCCCGATGTGGTGTTCAACGCGCTGCATGGCGTACCAGGTGAAGACGGCACAGTGCAGGGCATGATGGACCTTATGGGCCTCACCTACACCCATTCCGGCCTCGCCACGTCGGTGATCGCCATCGACAAGCAACTGACCAAGCAGGCGCTGGTCCCCCACGGCATCCCCATGCCCGGCGGCCAAGTCGTGGAAAGCGCGACCCTGTTCGAACGTGACCCGATCCCGCGGCCCTATGTCGTAAAGCCCGTTAACGAAGGCTCCTCTGTGGGCGTCGCCATCGTCACTGACGAAAGCAATTTCGGCGATCCCATCGGTCGCGATGTCGAAGGGCCGTGGCAGCATTTCACCGAACTGCTTGCCGAACCCTATATCCGGGGCCGCGAACTCACGACCGCCGTGCTGGGCGATGAAGCGCTGCTGGTGACCGAATTGAAGCCCAAAAGCGGCTTCTATGACTTCGACGCCAAATATACCGATGGCATGACCGACCATATCTGCCCCGCTGACATCCCCGACGATGTCGCTGAGCAGTGCAAGGCAATTGCCCTGCGCGCGCATCGGCTTTTGGGCTGTCGCGGTGCATCGCGCTCCGATTTCCGTTGGGACGATACGCATGGCATCGACGGCCTCTTCCTCCTCGAAGTGAATACGCAACCGGGCATGACGCCACTCAGCCTCGTGCCGGAACAGGCTGCCAAGCTGGGCATCGCATATGCGGAGCTGGTCGAGCGGATCGTCGAGGATGCTTTGGCTGCCGGGGGGGCAAAAACATGAGCAGTGATGCACGCATCAGGCGCGGCGGAACCAGCCGCCCCCCGCCACGCAACGCCACCGGCACCCGTGGCCGCCGCGCCCTCAAAAAACAGTCGCGCATGGATCGACTTATTGCCGCATTGCCCATCAGCGATGCGACGGTTCAGCGGCTCGCGACTTTTGCGATCATCGGCTTAGTGGGCAGCGCGGCTGTCGGCACCGCAATGTTCCTCGGCCTTCCCGCCATGGCAAAGATGGAATTTGCCAGTGCCACCGCCAAAGCAGGCTTCGAAGTCGCCAAGGTCGAAGTGCATGGCGTCGAGCGGATGGACGAACTTGCGGTCTATAACATCGCTTTGGGACAGGTGGATCGCTCGATGGTCAATGTCGATCTACCCAAGCTGCGCAGCGACCTGATGACATTGGGCTGGGTGAAGGACGCGCGCGTATCCCGTCGCCTACCCGATACGCTGGTGGTCGATATCGTCGAGCGTCAGCCGGTGGCTGTATGGCAGAATGCAGGTCAGTTGCGGCTGATCGACGTGTCGGGTGCCGTGCTGCAAACGGTCTCGCTGTCCAACATGCCCGATCTGCCGCTGGTCGTCGGACCCAACGCCAATCGTCAAACCGCGCGGCTGAACCAGTTGCTCGATGCCGCCCCCGCGCTCAAGCCGATGCTGGCTGGCGCGACATGGATCGGCGATCGTCGCTGGGATTTGCGGTTCCAATCGGGCGAGACGCTTTCTCTCCCCGAAGGCGAGCCTCAGGCGGCATCGGCGCTTGTGAATTTCGCGCGGATGGATGGGGTAAACCGCCTGCTGGGCCGTGGCATTATCCGCTTCGACATGCGCGATCCCGATAAGTTCGTGCTGCGTATGCCCAAGGATCGCGCCGCAAAGGGCGATGACGCTAAGGGCGAAACGCCGAAAGACGTGAAGGTCGCCGCAACCAGCGGTGAGGGGGAAGTCTGAGATCATGGCACCGCCGAAAGTCGAAAAGCTCATAACCGCCGTCGATATCGGGTCGTGGAAAGTCTCCGCGCTGATCGCGGGCAGAACCGATACGGGCGAACTGGCGATCCTGGGTACGGGTCAGCGCGAAAGCCGGGGCGTGCGTCGCGGCTACATTGCCGACATGGAACGCACCGAAATGGCGGTCCGCGAAACGGTCGAACAGGCCGAGCGTGTCGCAGGCCTCAATATCGAAGACGTGTGGGTCTCTTTCTCCGGCGGCAGCCTGGTCAGCGATGTGGTTACGGTCGAGCGCGGCCTTGGCGGCTATCGCGTCGAGCAGTCCGACATCGACGACCTCCTGACCACCGGCCGCCAAAGCATCGACCCCGACGGCCGCATCGTGCTGCACGCGCAGCCGACCTGCTTCACGCTGAACGGCACCGAAGGCGTCAAGCGCCCGCTCGGGATGCACGCCGACAAACTCGGCGTCGACATCCATGTCGTGCTGGCCGATGGCGCGCCACTGGCCAACATGGAAATGTGCGTGCGTGGCGCGTATCTGGATGTGAACGCGATCGTCGCGTCGCCCATCGCCACTGGGCTTGCCTGTCTGTCGGAAGAAGAACGCGACCTCGGCGTGGCGCTGGTGGAGCTGGGTGCAGGCGTCACCAACGTCTCGCTCTATGTCGGCGGGATGCTCGTCGGCTTGCATTCCATTCCCATCGGCGCAGCAGACATCACCGACGATATCGCGTCGGCTTTCGGTATCCGCCGCAGTCAGGCGGAGCGGATGAAATGCTTCTACGGCTCAGCCATGCAGTCGCGCCGCGACTTCCGCGAAATGATCGAGATCGCACCGATTTCCGGTGACGTTGCGGCGGGAGACGGCGGCAAGATCACACGCGCCGCGCTGGTCGGTGTCATCTGCGAACGCCTCAATCAGTTGATGGCAGAGGTAAATGCCTCTCTCAAAGGCATGGGTTTCAATTCTCCGGTCGGGCGTCAGGTCGTGCTGACGGGCGGCGGCGCAGAGATGAAGGGCATTGCCGACTATGCGCAAAGCGCCTTGGGCCGTGCGGTGCGTATCGGTCGCCCGCGCGGTCTCGCGGCACTTCCCGAAGCGCACAGCGGTCCCGCTTTTGCCACGCTTGCCGGATTGGCGCTTTACGGTGCGTCCAATCCGGTAGACTTGCGGAGCATGACGGCTGCGCCCCAAACCGTGCATCGCATGGGTGCAACGGGGTGGTGGCAACGCATGATGGGTGCACTGAAAGCCAATTACTAAAGATGAATAATCGTTTGTGACTCACCAATAGTAAAAAAGGTGATGAATTGCCTTTTCAACTGGTGCATGAAGAAAATATTACGTTTTGCTTTGTCGGGCGAGACTGAGGGAGCCTTAAGAATATGAGCATTGAAATCGGCCCGCCGCAGGTGGATGAGCTGAAGCCACGCATCGCCGTCATTGGCGTGGGCGGGGCAGGCGGCAATGCCATTGCGAACATGATCGCTGCGTCGGTCGAAGGCGTGGATTTCATCGTCGCCAATACCGATGCGCAAGCACTCAATGCTTCGCCAGCCGAGCGCCGCATTCAGCTTGGTCCCCGGATCACCGAAGGTCTCGGTGCAGGATCGCGCCCTGAAATCGGTCGCGCGGCTGCCGAAGAAACCATCGCTGCGGTCGAAGAAGCGCTGAACGGCGCGCATATGTGCTTCATCGCAGCCGGCATGGGCGGCGGCACTGGCACTGGTGCAGCACCCGTAATTGCCAAGGCTGCGCGGGATCGCGGTATCCTGACCGTCGGTGTCGTGACGAAGCCCTTCACTTTCGAAGGCGCGCGCCGTGCACGCTCTGCCGAAGCAGGCATCGAAGAGTTGCAGAAGCATGTCGACACGCTGATCGTCATTCCCAACCAGAACCTCTTCCTCGTCGCCAATCCGAACACGACCTTCAAGGAAGCGTTCCAGATGGCCGACGAAGTACTGCAGCAGGGTGTGCGTGGCATCACCGACCTGATGGTCATGCCTGGCCTCATCAACCTCGACTTTGCTGACGTTCGTTCCGTCATGGGCGAAATGGGCAAGGCGATGATGGGCACCGGCGAAGCCGAAGGCGATGGCCGCGCGCTGCAGGCCGCTGAAAAGGCAATTGCCAACCCGCTGCTGGATGGCGTCAGCATGAAGGGCGCAAAGGGCGTCATCGTGTCGATCGTCGGTGGCGAAGACATGCGCCTGATGGAAGTCGACGAAGCTGCCAACCACATTCGCGAACTGGTCGATCCCGATGCGAACATCATCTGGGGCTCGGCATTCAACGACAGCTTGAATGGCCGTATCCGCGTCTCCGTCGTGGCGACCGGTATAGATCATGAAGCATCGAACGCCGCTGCGCCCGCGTCGCAGCCTTTCAGCTTTGCCAATCGCCCTGCGGTATCGACCCCGGCTGCCGCCGCTCCACTAGCGCCCCCCGCGCCGGTCGAAGTTACGGCCGTCGAGGAACCGCAGGAAGAACCGCTCGAGCTTTCAAACGTCGAAGTGCCTGTCGAACCCGCTCCGCTTGCTGCGCCTTTCGCGGCGCCTAAGGCGCCGGTGGTTATTTCCGATTTGACCGAAGAGGAAGAACTGATCCTCAGCGCCGAAACGGCAGCACCGGAACCTGAGCCGGTTCGTGCGGCTCCCCGGGTAGCCACCGGTGGCGGTACGTTGTTTGAGCGTATGTCGGGTCTTTCGCGCGGTACGGATAAGGCTGCCGATGCCGATGGGGAAGGCAAACCGGGAGGCATCGACATCCCCCGTTTCCTCAACCGTCAGAACAACCAGTAAGCCGATAGCCTGCCTGCACGGATGATCCGTGCAGGCAGGCGTTCCGTCGCAAAGCCTGGTGCAATACATTTCCTGTTCACTGACCATCAGGCTAGGACCAGTGTCGTGACCCTGCGTTCTTCCTTCCGCTTATTGTTTGGTTCAACGGTAGCCCTGTCGGCTATTGTGGCCTCGCCCTTGCTCGCCCAAAGCAGCCCCGGCTTTTCGCAACTCGATGTTCGTCCACCCGATGCCGCTGCCAATCTGAACAGCCATCTGGCACGTTTGGGCGAAAACCCGCGCGATGTCAGTGCTCTGATCGGGGCGGGAGAGGCTGCGCTCGATCTGGACGATCCGCGCGCGGCAACTGGATTTTTCGCCCGCGCCGATGAGATTTCGAGCGGCAATGGTCGCGTAAAGGCCGGTCTCGGCCGTGCCATGCTCCAATTACAGAATCCGACCGAAGCCCTGCGGCTATTCGATCAGGCCGAGCGGCTACGATATCCGAACAACAGCTTTCTCTCAGACCGCGGTCTTGCAAAGGATCTGAGCGGCGATCAGGCAGGCGCGCAGCGCGACTATCAGGCAGCATTGCAAGCCAGGCCCAACGACCCGGAATTGATCCGTCGCTATGCAGTGTCGCTGGGCATCTCCGGTCAGGTCGATGCGTCGGAGAAGATGATCGAGCCGCTCCTGTATAAGAATGACCGTGCGGCATGGCGTAATCGGGCCTTTGTCCTGGCGATGAACGGGCGTGAGCAGCAGGCGCGCGATATCACGCAAAAGGTCATGCCCAAGCCGCTGGCAGACGCGATCCAGCCCTATATGGAGCGCATGGCCGCACTGACCCCCGCACAACGCGCAGCCGCAGTGCATTTTGGTAGTTTCCCGACCAATAGCGGTGTGCGGATGGCGGCCAATACGGCTGCGGCTCCCCGCATCGTTACGCCCTCGCCTGCGCCGACCATGCCCTCCACTGCAACGCCATCGTCCGCTTCGCGGGCTAGGCAGAGGGTAGTGGTAAACGCCCCGGCAAAGTCCAATACCGAGCCGCAGATCCGCCAACCCGTTAAGACCACGGCCTTGCCGTCGCCGTCGCCGTCGCCGACCCCGGCCGCGCCTGCAGATGCGCCCGCGCCGAAACCGAGCACAGTGCAGCCCACACCAACCCCTATGCCAACACCCACACCGACCCCGGCGCGACCTATGGTCCAGGGACCTGTGGACCCGGCACCCGTCCGGCAACCTGCGTTTGGCTCGTCGTCCGTTCCTGCAACACAAACGTCGGCCGATGCGCCTGTTCAGCCGTCAGTTAACGCCGCCACCGCACCGTCCCCTAGCCCCGTAGCCACGCGCACGTTGGCGGATATTATCCGCGAACTCGACGTACCGGAGAGCGAAAGCAAGAATCAGGTCGCTGCTGTCGACCTTGCGGAAATAGCGGCGATGCAGACGCGCAAGCGTGAAGCCGCGCGGGCTGCGGCGGACAAAGTGAAGCGAGACGCCGCTGCCAAGGCAAAGGCGGAAGCCGACGCGAAGGCCAAGGTTCTGGCGGCAGAAAAAGCCAAACTTGCAAAGAACCCGTCGCGCAACTGGGTTCAGATCGGCACAGGACAGAGCGTTTCCGCACTTGGCTTTACGCTGAAGGGCTTACGCAAAAAGCATGGTAGCCTGTCCAGCAAGGATGCTTTCACGGCAAGCTGGGGCCGTACCAATCGGCTGGTGGTCGGCCCGTTCCCATCCTTTGAAAAGGCCAAGGATTTCGAAGCCAGTTTGAAAAAGGGCGGCGCGGATGCATTCGCCTGGAAAAGCGATGCGGGCGAAGAATTGAACCTCGTTTCGGGCAAATAAGTCGACACGTAAAAACGCTTTACTGGATGACCACTTCCCGATTTGTCCTCAACCGGACATGTTCGCGCCAGGCGATATAAAGGCCGCTGGAGACGATCAGCGCAGCGCCTATCCAGGTGCTGACAACCGGCCAGTCGTTCCAGACCAGCCAACCAAACACCGTCGCCCACAAGATCGAACTGTAGTCCATTGGCAGCACGACGGACACAGGCGCCCAGCGTAACGCGCCCGTCATGAATAATTGCGCGATGCCGCCGGTTATGCCCATCAGCGCGAGCAGCCCCCAGGTCAGCGGATCGTGCGATTGTCCAACAAACAGCATCGTGATGCCGAGCGGCGGCATGGACAGCACGGTGAACCAGAAAACGGTGACCGCCGCGCCTTCGGTGCGTCCCAAAGTGCGTAAAAGCAGGCTGATGCTGGCCGTCAGGATCGCGGCGACAAGCGCCACTGCCACGCCCAGCAGGGGAAAATGACTGGCGTCGGGACGCACCATCACCAACACGCCCAGAAAGCCGATGAGCACTGCAGCCCAACGGTGAATGCCCGTGGCCTCTTTCAGCAATATAGCGGAGAGGATCGTTGCGAAAATCGGCATGGAAAAGCCGATGGTCGTGGCTTCCGTCAGCGGCAGAAGGATGAACGACCCAAAATTGAATATCATGCCCAGCAAGCCGAGTGCCGTGCGGCTGAGATGCAGACCGATCCGGCCGGTCCGCACCGACTTTGCGCCTTGCGTCATGCAGATCCACGCAAATACGATCGGAAGCGCGAAAGCCTGACGATAGAAGAGCGCTTCCCCCAAATGCACGCCGCGCGCGTTGACCAATTTTACCAGAGCGAACATCATGGCGAGGGTGAGCATGGCCGCCAGCCTGAGCCCAATAGCGAAAAACACCCGTTCCTCGCGAATCGTGGGCGTCGCCACTGTGGGTGGTGTATGCGTGGTAGGGGCAGGGGTCGGCACGAAACCGCTTTAGCGGCTTTGCTGCACCGCGCAATCACATGTGTCGGCGGCCATCCCGCACTTGGGGGATGGCCGCCGAGGTGTCTTACTTGGCAGGTTTTACGAATTTCAGAGTCATCCGGTCGCTTTCGCCGATGGCCACATATTTGGCCTTGTCGGTATCGCCGTTGGCCAGCACCGGAGGAAGGGTCCACACGCCCTTGGCCCAATCGGTGCTATCCTTGGGGTTTGCGTTCACTTCCGACGATCCGACATATTTGAAACCGGCCGCTTCGGCGAGGCGGCGTACGGTCGAGACCTTCAGATAACCCGATGACTTCTCCATTGCTGTGTCGCGTGCTTCGGGAAGTCGGTGATCGACGATGCCGAGCGTGCCGCCCGGTTTGAGCATGGCGTAGAACGCCTTGAACGTGGCAGCCTCAGTGCCGCCCATCACCATATTGTGCACATTGCGGAAGGTGAGGAGCGTATCGACGGTTCCGGCGGGAATGCCGGTTTCGGGCCAGGGAACGAGCTTCGCTTTGCCATAGACACCGGTCGCTGCGCTCATTTTCGCTTTCAGACCGTCGAAGCCTTTGCCCGGTGACTGCACGGCGTAGAATGTGCCATTGTCCTTCAGCAGTGGCGCCAGGATTTCAGTGTACCAGCCACCGCCGGGGGAATATTCGACCACGGTCTGCGTGGGGGTCACGCCAAAGAAGGAGAGCGTTTCGACGGGGTGACGATATGTGTCGCGCGTCACGTTTGCCGGAGTCCGGCTGGGCGCGGCAACGGCGGCCATGATGGCCTGATGCGCGGCATGGTCCATCTTGCCGCCAGCCATCTTGTCGTCAGCCATATTGCCGTGGTCCATTTTTGAATGGTCCATCGTGTGTTGTGCCATGGCCAATGGTACGGCCAGAGCGGCTAAACCTAGAACGACTGTGCCAGTCAGTATCGGGGGGATTCGCATGGGGGGCTCCTCTTGTAAGGTCCCTGACCATGACGATGCGCGCGCCTATAGGCAAGGCATAGGAACGGCAAAGTGCTTTAAGGCGAAGTGCCTATCGCCCGGCGCGGTGATTGAGGTCGTGGCCCAGCGCCAATATCGCGACGCCGATGACCGTATACACGCTTTCCTCGAACCCATGGTCCAGCGTCATTGCGCCAGCCATGACTCCCAATCCCAGCGCGCCGATCGCGGCGGGCATCATGTAGCCATGCTGGATCGCGCCATAGCCGAGGGCGACAGCGCCGAGCACGATAGCGATGGTAAGCCCGGTTTCGTGGAACAGCGGGTTGGACAGAAAGCCGCCAGCCGTGGCCAGCAGGCCAAGAATGACGGCCGTTGCCACGCAATGCGCCGCACACAGGCCGGACAAGGCCATCGCCATGCGGTCGAACGTGCCTTTGGCCAGTGCAGAACGGAAAGTCAGTAACATGATGCGTGTCACATAGGCGTTTCACGGAGAAGATACAACATTACATTGCGGCGCAACGCATCTTTTGCTGTCTCGTCGAAGCGACTAGTGACAGACGTCAAAATATCGAATAATCTCGATATATGGATACTGATTCTGTCTTACTCGTTTTTGGTGCCCTGGCCCAATCCACGCGGCTCGATGTATTTCGCTTGCTGATCCGTCATGCACCCGATGGCCTGCCCGCAGGCGAGGTGGCGCGGCTATCCGCCGTGCCGCAAAATACGATGTCCACTCATCTGGCGATTCTGACACGGGCCGGACTGATAAAGGCGCAACGCGAAGGGCGATCGATCCGCTATCATGCCGATCTCGACCGGGTTCAGGCACTCGCCGTGTATTTGTTGAAGGACTGTTGCGGCGGAGATGCTGCGCTGTGCGATCCCATCATTGCCGAATTATCCTGCTGCTGAAGGAGCGATCCGATGACCGAGCAAGAAGGGTCGGCTAAGCCAGTCGACGTCATTATCTATCACAACCCGGATTGCGGCACGTCGCGGAACACGCTCGCGCTGATCCGTAACGCGGGCATAGAGCCGCACATTATCGATTATCGTACCAACCCACCGTCGCGGACTATGCTTGTCAGCTTGATGAACCGCGCGCTCCTGTCGCCGCGAGAATTGTTGCGGGAAAAGGGGACGTCCTTCGCTGACCGGGGTCTTGGCGATCCCGCGTTGCCGGACGATGCGCTGATCGAGGCTATGATGGCCGATCCCCTGCTGATCAATCGTCCATTGGTCGTGACACCGCTGGGCGTCCGGTTGTGCCGCCCTTCCGAAACGGTGCTGGACATATTGCCGCTGCCCCAACGGGAAGCGTTTACGAAGGAAGATGGCGAACAGGTCGTCGATGCCCATGGACAGAGGGCCAACGGACAGAAGGCCAGCGGGCAGGGGATTGCGCGATGACCCTGTTCGAACGGTATCTGACATTGTGGGTTGCGCTTTGTATCGTTGTGGGGATTGCCGCCGGTGCCGCTTTTCCGGCGCTGTTCGCTCTGATTGCCGCCGCCGAAGTGGCGCGCGTCAACTTGATCGTGGCTGCTTTGGTGTGGCTGATGATCATTCCGATGTTGCTCAAGGTCGATTTTGCCGGATTGGCGAGCATCAGACGACATTGGAAAGGCGTGGGAGTTACCCTGTTCATCAATTGGGCCGTAAAACCCTTTTCGATGGCGCTGCTGGCCAGCATATTCATCGGCTGGCTGTTTGCGCCGTTGCTTCCGGCGGGGCAGGGGCCATCCTATATTGCCGGGCTGATCCTGCTGGCGGCAGCGCCTTGCACCGCGATGGTCTTCGTCTGGTCAAATCTGTGTGATGGCGATCCTGCCTATACGCTGGGGCAGGTGGCGCTGAACGACCTTATCATGGTGGTTGCCTTCGCGCCGATCGTCGGGCTGCTGCTGGGTGTCGCGTCGATTACGGTGCCTTGGGATACATTGCTGCTCTCCGTCATGATCTATATCGTCGTACCGGTCGCCATGGCGCAATGGCTTCGGCGGTCGGCCCTTCGGCGCGGGACGTTGGACGGATTGCTGAAACAGCTTGGGCCTGTATCGCTGGGGGCGTTGCTGGCGACGCTGGTGCTGCTGTTCGGATTTCAGGGACCGCAGATCATCGCGCGTCCTTTGGTCATTGCGTTGCTCGCGGTGCCGATCCTCATTCAAGTCTATTTCAACGCGGGGCTGGCCTATTGGCTCAGCCGTCGTTTCGGCGTGGCGTGGTGCGTAGCGGCACCGTCAGCGTTGATAGGGGCCTCCAATTTTTTCGAATTGGCGGTCGCGACGGCGATAGCTTTGTTCGGTCTTGGCTCTGGCGCGGCACTGGCGACGGTCGTGGGTGTCCTCGTCGAAGTGCCTGTCATGCTGTCCGTTGTGGCGATCGTTAAGCGGTCGCGCGGCTGGTATGAACGCGGGGCCGCATATCCCGCTTGAAACCGGCGCGGTGCAGGCGCAATAGCGCCGCTATGTCCGCGTCGCATAGTCAGTCGGCGTTTTCGCGCCGCTCATCGCCCCGTCCGCGCAGTATTGCCCTGTGGCTGTTTTGCGTCGCCATTCTCGTGTTCGCGATGGTCGTCATCGGCGGCATTACCCGACTGACCGAATCGGGGCTTTCGATTACGGAATGGAAGCCGATTACGGGCGCATTGCCGCCGTTGTCCCATGCCGACTGGATGGAGGCGTTCGACAAATACAAGCAGATCCCCGAATATCGGGAGATCAACAATGGCATGAGCCTTTCCGATTTCCAGTTCATCTTCTTTTGGGAATGGGCGCATCGGCTGCTGGGCCGCGTGATCGGGCTGGCCTTTGCTTTGCCGCTGGCGTGGTTCGCATGGAAGCGCGCCATCCCTGCGGGATATGGTATTCGTCTGTTCGCGCTGCTGATGCTGGGCGGGTTGCAGGGTGCGATCGGCTGGTGGATGGTGGCGTCCGGCCTGTCGGTGCGCACCGATGTGAGCCACTACCGTCTGGCGGTGCACCTTATTACCGCGCTGTTCGTACTGGCGGGGCTGGTGTGGACCGCGCTCGATCTGCTGACGCAAGCGGCGGATACGCGCGCGCGGACGGCGCGGTTGACGGGATTCGCGGTCGCCGCCGCGCTGGTGCTGTTCGTGCAACTGCTGTTCGGCGCATTCGTGGCGGGCATGGATGCAGGCTATGTCGCCAACACCTGGCCGCTGATGAACGACCGCTTCTACCCCGCTGGCGTGCAATGGCTTGGATCGTTCTGGGCAACGGTCACCGACGATCCGTATCTGGTGCATTTCATCCATCGCTGGTGGGCATTTGTGGCGGCGGTGGTCCTGATCGTGCTGGCGCGGCGGGCCAAGCGGGCCGGGTCGCGCGGCGCCTCCATCGCGCTCAATGCTTCGGTGGGGACGCAGGTGCTGCTGGGTATTGCCACAGTCATGAGCGGGATCGCCCTGCCGCTGGCCGTTCTGCATCAGGCGGTCGGCGCAATTGTGGTCGCCAGCACCGCCTGGGCAGCCCATGCGACGGGTGCCCGGCGACGCTGAAAAGGGCATGGTATTCTGATACCCGTCAGGAAACCCCCGCTTTCCCTTGACTTCTGGACGGTTGGCCGTCATTAGCGCGCATCCCCTGACGCCTGTTGTGTCGTCGGGACTTATTCAACAGGAGATTCGGCCCATGAAGGCGCTGATGAAGACGACCAAGTCGGCCAACGCCGCCACGGTCGACAAGAAGTGGGTGCTGATCGACGCGGAAGGCCTGGTTGTGGGCCGTGCGGCTTCGATTATCGCCAATATTCTGCGCGGCAAGCACAAGCCGAGCTATACCCCGCACGTCGATTGCGGCGACAATGTCATCATCATCAACGCGGGCAAAGTGCGCTTTACCGGCAAGAAGATGACCGACAAGGTCTATTACAAGCACACCGGTTACGCCGGTGGCATCAAGGAAACCACGCCTGCCAAGATCCTGGACGGTCGTTTCCCTGAGCGCGTGCTGGAAAAGGCAATCGAGCGCATGATTCCGCGCGGCCCGCTGGGTCGTCAGCAGATGCGCAACCTGCGCGTTTTCGCCGGTAGCGAACATCCGCATGAAGCGCAGAACCCCGAAGTGATCGACCTTGGGTCGCGCAACCGCAAGAACAAGGTGGGTGCATAATGTCCGATAACCGCCAGTCCCTGTCCGATCTCGCCGATCTGACCTCCGCCGCGCCTGTCGCTGCGACGGTTTCCGCCGACGCTTCCGCACCGGTCGAAAACGCTGCGCCGGTTCAGCCCGCTGCGCCGACGATGCCGCTGCGCGAGCAGGAAATCGACGGTCTGGGTCGCGCTTATGCCACCGGTCGTCGTAAGGACGCCGTGGCCCGCGTGTGGATCAAGCCCGGTTCGGGCAAGGTCACGATCAACGGTCGCGATCAGGAAATCTATTTCGCTCGTCCGACCCTGCGTCTGGTTCTGAACCAGCCCTTCACCGTCACCGATCGCGTCGGTTCTTACGACGTTATCGCTACCGTCAAGGGTGGCGGCCTTTCCGGTCAGGCCGGTGCAGTCAAGCATGGCATCAGCCAGGCGCTGACCAAGTACGAGCCTGCCCTGCGCGGCGCGGTCAAGGCCGAAGGCTTCCTGACCCGCGATAGCCGTACGGTTGAACGTAAGAAGTACGGCAAGGCGAAAGCCCGCAAGAGCTTCCAGTTCTCGAAGCGCTGATTTCGGGAATATACCAAACTCAAGAAGGGCGGTCCTTACGGGATCGCCCTTTTTCATTTGAGGAATCGATATGGGCGAACGGTTCGAACGTCACAAGCAACCCTGGACTTCCGAAGAACTGGCCAAGCTGCGCACGCTGGCAGCGAAGGGCATGGCGATGAAAGCCATCGCCAAGGCGCTGACCCGCAGCGAGGAATCGGTGAAGGATCGCGCGAAGACAGACGGGATCAAGATCGCCAAGCTGCGGTGACGCCACCTGCGGCACTATTGCTTCAGGCGCAGGTCGCGCAGTTGTTGCGCGCATCGGCTTTTCTGGCAGGCGACCCGGCAGCAGTGCGGGGTGAGAAGCCCATGCCGCGCCGGGTCATGGGCAATGGGTTGCGCGAACTCGATATCTTCCTGGTCGACATCGTCGCGCTGGCCGCGGGAGCGCGACGCACGCGACGTGTCTATTGCGCGGCGGAAGCATGGCGGCGGGCAGGGCCAGCCATGGGACTGACGGAAGCCAGCCGGACGGCGCTTGTGCAGTTACGCGCCGCGCAGAATCGGCTGGCGTTCGAGCCTGTCCGCGCCGCTATCGGCCCGCCATATCCCTTGGCGCTTGCCTGTGCCACCTACAGCGCGTTGGCGCTGGAGGTCTTTCGCAAAGTCGACGCAGCCGCAGCCTGAAACGCTCAGGGTGTAATCGTCCGTATCGATGTGATCTTCGTGTATGTCACTGCGGTTTCGGTGCGCTGGCCGCGATAGATCCGGAACTGCGGGTAATTCTGCCGTCCGCCGCCATAGCCGAACGGGCCGCGGTAATCCACGATCTGCTTGTTGCTTTGCCAGATTCTGACGTAACCCGCCGTGGGATGCTCGTAGAAATCGACAGCGAAATTGTACCGCTGTCCTTCGGTCAGATCGCCTTGATACAGGATATAGGGTTTCTTGCCGACGACGGCAGTGCCCTTGCGGATCGGAACGTTGCGCACGATTCGGAAGACATTGCGTTTCAGACCGGACGACCATTCGAGGAAAAAGCCCAGCGGCCCGGCTTGCTCGATATCGCCGGGTAAGGTGGTCGCATGAATTTCGTGGAAATTGAGCCACTGGCCGACCTTAACGGCCCGCGCATTCTTTCCGGGGACGAAGGAGAACTGCTCATTGACGCGCTGCTTTATCGGAAACAGGTCGGTGTACCCATCCAGTCCGACACGGTTGACCGAGGTCGGATCGTTGCGGGCGCGTTCCCCGCTGCGGCATTCCAGCCTGACCCAACCCGGTTCGCCGAAATAGGGTTCGAACTGCACATTCCACCCTTTGAGCGGTAGCGGCCCGATCGAGATGAACTTCTGTAAGCCGGGCGCGGTGTAGCGCCGGTCAGGCAAGAGGCGCTTGACTGTGTCGCCTTTGTCGGACGGATCTATATCCTGCTGGTAAGTGCGCAACGCCCGGCGCCATTGGCGCACAAAAGGCGGTGCGCCGACGCTCTGGCTTCCGCCATTTTCCGTGTGAACCGGCGCGATGATAGCTGGAGCCTGCGGCCCTGTATCGTACATGGATATTCGTCCCCCCGGACACATTATAGAGCGTAAGATGGTTAATATCGACAGCCGCCCTCTGTCACGAGCGCGGGGGGAACGGAACCTCTTTCTCGCAATTGCGAGACAGGCCGGTCGAATTGAGGGGTCGTTACATCAAAAAACTATGGGGCAGCGTCTGGTCACAGGCGCCTGTCCCGAAAATTGGCCTTTTATTTCCGTGCCTTACGCGCGGCGTACTTTGCGTCGCGAATGGCCTTCTTCTCTTCCGGCGTAAGCTGCACCTTTTCCTTCACCTTCGGCTGAGCGGCAAGCTCGGCTTCGCGGCGGGCAGCTTTTGCAGCGGCGGCGGCTTCCTGCGCGGCTTTCTTTTCAGCCAGCTTGGCGGCGCGCTTTTCCGCTTCGGCAGCGGCTTTGGCTTCGGCGGCGGCTTTGCGCTCTGCGACCACTGCCGGATCGAGCGGCGGTTTGGCCTTCAACTTGTCGAGCGCCTTCTGCTTCGCCTGCGCGGCGAGCGCGAGGCGATCTTGAAAAGCGGGGTCTCGATACGTCGCCATGAGTCTGAAAGCCTGTCCGTTTTGAATGGGGGAGGGGAGCGCCTGCCCCCATTTCCCTTATCATGCAAGGCAAAAGAGGCTATTTTGTTCCGTCGAGGCTCGTAATTGTGCCACTGGCAGCAGGCATTTTCGCCATTGAGGCAGCAACTTTCTCTGCCGCTTCCATGACCCGCAGGATGTTGCCGCCCGCCAGTTTCGCGACGTCCGCGTCCGACCAGCCGCGCTTCATGAGTTCGGCCATCAGCTTGGGATACGTCTCCACCCCGTCCATCCCCTGCGGCAAGGCAGGCAGCCCGTCATAGTCGCCGCCCAGACCGACATGATCGACGCCAGCGACTTTGGCGATGTGATCGATATGGTCCGCAACCTGTCCCATGGTGACGATGGGTTCAGGATTCGCCTTTTCCCATTCCGCCAGCGCAGCCTTCGCCTTTTCCGGGTCGCCGATATAAAGGCCGCCGAAGGGGGGCAGATTATAGCGTGCTTGCTCTGCGCCTCGCGCCGCGCCCCACACGCGACGCGCTTCATTGACGTAGTTCGGCGCAAAGTTCACCATGACGATGCCGCCATTGGCCGCGACCTGTTTCAGCACGGCGTCGGACACATTGCGGGGATGATTGCAAATCGCGCGGGCGCTGGAATGCGAGAAGATGATCGGGGCCTTGCTGACTCGCAGCGCGTCCAGCATCGTGTCCTCGCTCACATGGCTGAGGTCCACCAACATGCCCAGGCGGTTGAGTTCGGTCACCACCGCTTCGCCGAATTTGGTGAGGCCGCCATGCTGCGGGTCGTCCGTGGCACTGTCGGCCCAGGGGATCGTGCGCGAATGGGTGAGGGTGAGGTAGCCCGCGCCCAGCGCCTTGTACTGGCGCAGCACGGCAAAGCTGCCGTCGATCTGCCCGCCGCCTTCGACGCCGATCATCGACGCGATCCGGCCTGCCTTGAACGCCGCGCGGGCCTGTGCAGCGGTGGTCGCGAGCTGGAAGGTGTCGGGGTAGCGGGCCGCGAACTGATGGACGAGGTCGATCTGTTCGAGCGTGGCCTTCACCTGTTCGAGACCGGGCAGGTTGGCAGACACATAGACCGACCAGAACTGCCCGCCGACCTTGCCCTGCCGCAGCCTTTCGATGTCGGTGTCGTAATCCTTTACCGGCAAACGATCGAGCGCAACGGCCCAGCGGTCGTCCTTTGCGTGATCGAGCAACGCTTCGGGCCAGTCGTTATGCCCGTCGATCAGCGGCGTCTGCGCCAGCACCTTGGCCACGCGCGCCGCATAGGGGTCAGCGAGCGGCGTAGCAGCGATGGCGGGGAGGGGAAGCAGGGCGAGCGCAAGGAGGAGGGTGCGGTTCATGCTGTGGCAGCGTAACGTAAGGCTTAGGCCTGTCAATCACGCCATATGAACGTGCCGAACATCCATGCTGTGGTCGGTGGGGGAAATGTGGATGGCGTTGTAACTGGGGCGGGTATCGCGCAGCCGTTCGGACAGGGTGCCAGCGCCGATCAGGCGGACGGACTGGCCATCGATCTGCTCGGTTCGGTCGAAGGGATCGTGGACATGGCCGGACAGCACGGCAGTCGCGCCTTGCGCCGCCAGCGCACGCAGGGCGGCCCGTCCGCCGCGCGTGGAGGCGGTGCCGCTGGTGCCTGCTTCGATCAGCGGGTGATGGCATGCGATCAGGCGGTGATGCGTATCTACCTCGCCCAATAATTCCAGCGTGTCGTCGAGCCGGTCGCCGGTGACGATCCCCTTGGACCAGTTGAACCGCCACTGCGCCCGCGCCGTGGTGCGCAACGGGACGATGGTGACGTGGGGCAGGGCCAGCGGACGCTCGATCAGGCGCTCCAGCGCATCGTAACGCCGATAGGGGCGGAAGAACCGCGCAAAGACATCGAAATAGGGCAAGTCGTGGTTACCGACTTCGACCGATACGGGGGCTGGCAATGCTTCCAGCCAGCGGTGCGCGGCGGCAAATTCGGCACTGCGCGCGCGCATCGTAAGGTCGCCGGTGATGACGATGGCGTCCGGCTTTGCGTCGGTCGCTTCCGCCACGAACCAGTCGAGCGCATCCCGATCCTCTCGTCCGAAATGAAGATCGCTGGCGTGGAACAGCAGCGTCATGTCAGGATGCGGGCGCGTCGGTCAGCGTCTTGATGAAGCGCAGGCTGCTCTTTTCCAGCGTGAAGGTGCAGGGGTGGGTGCCGTCGCGCTTCTCGCCATCGATGAGTAGGCCGATGGCGCTATCGCATTCGACCGTCACCGATGTGCCGGTTTCCAGAACATCGGCCGGTCCCTTGCGGAAGTCGCCGGAGAGCCAGGCGATACCGTGCTGGACAAGTTCGGCAGGATTCTTGGCACGGATACCGATGGCTTCGAGCGTGTCGCCTTGCGGCTGGATATAGATCGCCTGATATTCCTCAGTTTCGCCGGCCAGCCGCACCATGTCGCCATTGAACGTCTGGGCGATGGCACCGGGGACTGTTGCCGCAAGGCTCAACAGGTCGAGCGCGCGCATGTCCTCGCGCACATCGACCCACGCCGCGGTCGGTCCCGCGATGATACCGACCAACGCCCGCTGACCGCATCCGACCACGACGGGCAGGTCGGTGTCGACCGCTTGCGGCGAAAGCGCGCGGGCCACGATGTCGGTCGCTTCGACATCGCCATGCAGTTGTTTGGACAGCAGGTTCATCGTGCCGCCGGGCAGGATCAGCACTTGCCCGCCCCAGCCTTCCAGCTTGCGGGTGCTGGCGTTGATGGTGCCGTCTCCGGTGAAGATCGCGACGATCTCCACGCCAGCCGCTTCGACTTCGGCAATTGTTGGCAGATCGTCATCGGGCAAGGTGATGCAGCGGTCGAATAGGCCGCCATGCGCCACCACGGTTTCGCCGATGCGGGCGCACATGGCCGCATCGTAACTGCCACTGTTGCTGTTCGAGATGAGCCAGAGTTTTTTCATTACGCTCCCGAACGCACCAGATCGCGATTCTTTCCGCGTTGCGATATGGGCGCGATGCGATTGTTCGGCTAAAGGCGGCGCATGCTTCGTTCTTCAGGCTCCTCCGGCGTGACTGCCATCGTACTTGCGGGCAGCCGTCCCGGTCCCGATCCGCTGCTGGATGGCAGCGGGGTAACGACCAAGGCGTTGTTGCCGGTCGCCAATAAGCCGATGCTTGCCCATGTCCTCGATGCGTTGGTCGGCCATGCGGCCATCGCGCGGATCGTGGTGCTGGCGCAGGATGTGGATGGCCTGGTTGGCGATCCGGGGCTTGCGGGGTATCGCGACAATCCCGCCGTCCGCTTTGCGCAAAGCGGCAATGGCATCAGTGCGTCGGTGATTGCCGTGCTGGACGATGTTGCGCCGCCGCCGGTGTTGCTGACGACGGCGGACAATGTGCTGCTGACCGGCGCAATGATCGATGCGTTCGTGGCGGGTGCGCAGGGCAGCGACATTGCGGTCGGGATGGTCGAGCGCGCGATATTGCTGGCGGGCTATCCCTCAAGTCGACGCACATGGCTTAAATTCCGCAGCGGCTGGTGGTCCGGCGCGAACCTGTTCTGGATCGGTAGCGACAAGGCGCGGCCCTTGCTCGACCGGTGGCAGGCGGTGGAGCAGGACCGCAAGAAGGGGATGAAGATCGTCGGCGCGTTCGGGCCGCTGCTGTTGATCGGGGCACTGTTGCGGGTGCTGACGATTCATCAGGCGGTGGCGCGGCTTGGGCGGCGCTTTGGCCTGACGGCGCGGGTGGTGGCCATGCCGCAGGCGGAAGCGTGCATCGATGTCGACAAACCCGATGACCTGATACAGGCCGAGGCGATCCTGAAGGCGCGCGGTTAAGCCGACACCTGCGGTTCTCGCATGGCGCGGCGGCTGGCCCATCCCATCAATAAAAAGCCGATGAGCGCGGCAGCTATGCTGGAGTAGGCGGCGCCAATGGTGCCGTAGCGCGGAAGCAAGATCGTGAGCATTCCCAGCAGCACCAGCGTATTGATGAAGACGATCCGCAGCGACAACCCGGCGCGGCCCGTCGCCATCAACAGCGGGCTGAAACTGACACCCACCAGATCGATCGAGGCGGCGATGCCGAGCAGCAGCAGGAGGGGATAGGCGCCTGCGAAAGCTTCCCCCGCAACGAGGACCAGCAGCGGTTTTCCCGCGACGATGATGAGCGTGATGATCGCTGCGCCGGTGATGAGCGCGAGGCGATTCATGCGGCGGAAGAGCGCGCGGACCTGCTCCGCACCTTCGCTGGCGCTGGCGCGCGCGAGTTCGGCGAAGATGGTGCGGGAGAGCATGCCGGACACCTTGGTCAGTGCCTGACTAAGCTGATTGGCGAGGCGGTAGAAGCCTGCGCCGGTGGGGCCGACGAACACGCCGATGATGAGCACGGCGACCTGCTTGCCGACCGAGGACAGCGTCGTAGAGAGGTTGGTGGCGGTGAGGAAGCCGATGAGTCCGGGGTTCTCTGCGCGGGCGGCAAGGGGGTTGCCGGAGCGCCACGAGCCTATCCGCCCCCGCGCGGCGCGGAGGGCGAGCGTCCAATAAGTCGATGCGCAAAACAGTTCTGCGCAGGCCCAGACGATGAGGAATGCGGTGATCGACGGGGTAAACGCCATGACCACCAGCGCACCGACCATCCGACCGATGGGGATCATGGTTTCGGCAATCGTTCCGGTATCGAAACGATCGAACAGGCGCAGCAGGCCGGTGGGGGTCGATCGGATGCCGAGCAGCATCGCGGCGCAGAAGATCAGCGCCTGACCCGCCAGATCGGGCGACCAGCCGAAAAACGGGCCGAGCAGGAACGCCACTGCCGCCGCCAGCAAGCACCCCGCCAGCGCCGAGGCGATGTCGATCAACATACAGAACCGCACCAGCCGGTTGAGCGCATGGGGATCGCCGCCGTGCAGATGCTTCTGCCCGAAGCGGACGACGATCTGCCAGGATTCGAATGTCACCATGACGCTGATGGCTTGCGCGGTGCTGAGGATCAGGGCGAAGCGCCCGAAATCGGCTACGCCCAGCGTGCGGGTGACGATGGCGAGGTAGAACAGGCTGAGGATCGCGCCGATGCCCTTGCCGCCGAGCAACCATGCCGTATTGGCGATCACCCGCGAAAAGGCAGCATCGCTTGCCTGCGCTGGCTTGGCGGCCCTGTCCTTCTTGTGCACGATGTCGAGCGGTCCCTGTTAGCAGCGCGCCGAATATCTAGGCGTCGGCGCAGCGATTGTCGATGGTGCGGGAATTGGCTAAGCGCGGGGCATGACGATCGACAAAGCCATCATCCTGAGTGCAGGGCAGGGGTCACGCCTGCTGCCGCTGACGGCGAACATGCCCAAATGCCTCATCAAGATCGACGGCAAGGCGATCCTCGATCATCAACTCGATGCGCTGAAAGCGGCGGGCGTCGATCATACTGTCGTCGTGGGCGGCTATCGGTTCGAAAAGCTGGCGGCGCATGTCGCGGCGCGGGGCGACGGCACGAGTGTCCGGCTGAATCCCTTCTGGCTTGCGGCCAGCAGCATCAGTAGCGTGTGGGCCGCGCGGGATCTGCTCGACGGAGATTTCGCCTTGCTCAATGGCGATACGGTATATGCCGCCGACTTGCTGGCAAAGGGCTTTGCCGCGTGCAAGCCGGGGCTCAATCTGTTCGTTCAGCCCATTGCGGAAGCGGAACTGGACGACATGCTCGTCGAGGTTGAGGATGGCATGGTGCGCGATGTGGGCAAGACGCTTTCGCCTGCGCAGGCGCGCTATCGCTCGCTGGGCATCATCGTCGGGCGGGAGGACAAGGGGCTGTATCGGGCGGCACTCGACACCGTCATTTCGCGCGAAGGCGGCATATTGAATTTCCATCACGCCATCGTTGCAGAGATCGCGCGGCAGGATGGCGTGCACGCCATCGTCGTGGATCGCGACGACTGGATAGAGATCGACCGGCCCGAAGATATCGCCGCATGGCACGACAGACGCGCATGAACCGACCCTATGCGTAAATCGGACCGGGCGGATGTCGCGTTCCTGTTCCTTGGCGAGATGCTGCTGGTGCCGCATCTGTGGCCTATCGTTGAGGCACTGGCGCAGGCGCGGCCCGATCTGACGATCGATGTGTGGATCAGCACATCGGCGCATGAGGAATTGCTGGGCGAATGGATGGCGCCGCTGACCCCTGCGCGTGTCCGTCTGCGCCGCGCGCCCGGTTTTTTGCAACACGCGACTTTGGGCAAAGGCCAGAATCCGCCGTTGCCTGCGAAGCTGCCGATGCTGTTGCGGCTCGCGCCTGCGCTGTGGAATGTGCCGGTGACGGTCTGTGCCGAACAGACGAGCCTGTGGTTGCCGCGTGTCCTGCCGATGCGGTCGCGCTTCGTCTTCACGGTGCATGGGGCGGGACCGCTCAACTATAATCGCGACGGACGTTTGCGCCACGCCAGTCGGCTGTTTGTGCCGAGCGACTACCTGACGGCAGATCATGTCGCACATGGCATATCGCGCGATGCGATAGCGGTGACGGGCTATGTCAAATCTGCCTTTCGACCTTCGGTTACTGCCGCCGATCTGTTCCCCGATACGCGCCCCGTGCTGCTCTATGCCCCGCATTGGCAACGGTATCGGTCGTCCTGGTGGGAATGGGGTCACGCCATTGTGGAGATGCTGGCCGCGCAGGATCGCTATAATGTCGTCCTCGCGCCGCATCAGCGCTTGTTCGAGCGGGACGAAGAGGCGCTGGCCTATCTGAATCGCTTTGCCGACCTGCCGCATGTTCATGTCGACAGCGGCAGCTTCGCGATGGTGGATGGCAGTTATACGCAGATGGCGGGCCTGTATCTGGGCGACAGCTCCAGCCAGGTCATCGAATATCTCGCACGTCCCCGGCCTTGCGTGACGCTCGATACGCCGGAAATGGCTTGGCAGCCGGACGATTACCGGCGCTGCGGCGCGGTCGTTCGGTCTTTGGGCGACCTCTGGCCCGCAATCATGGCAGCGGAAGAACAACATCCTCTGTATCGCGATGTGCAATCGGCTTTTGCCATCGAAGCGCTGGGCCATGCTGGCAATGACGCGCCCCGCCGCAGCGCGCAGGCGATCATCGCGTTGTTGGCGAAGTCCTAAGCGGGCTGTTCCAGCCAGCTCGTGATCGCGCCGCCGCGTTTGCGCACGGCATAGGCCTGCGCCAGTCGTACGGCATGGACGATAAGCGAAATCACCGTCCACCATGCCAGCGCGATCAGGCCGAGATCGGGGCGCCCCACAACGACCGAAGCGACCAGAATCGCCATATTGGGATTGCGGCGGGCAGTGACCAAGCGGAACTGCGAATCGAAGGGGCGCCAGACATGGATGTCCATGCCGAAATCCTTGATAAACGCGCCTTCGATCAGCCGTTGCAGGACATAGCCGACAACCACCGCGACCATGATCAGCATGAAGCTGCGCGGTTCCAGTGCCATGCCATGCGCCGCAAGCCCGACGCCCCACGCATACCACCAGAAGGGCGGATGGATCAGGTCCACGCCATGATCGAAGATATTGCCCCATTTCGAGGCGGTGATGGTGCAGCGTGCCAGCTTTCCGTCCACGGTATCGAGGACCATGAACAAAAAGCCGATAGCAAGCCCGCTCCAGTAATGGCCCGCCGCGAACAGGAAGGTGGCGATGACGCAGCCGGTCGCGCCGATGGCCGTGACCATGTTCGGCGTCATCTTCAACTGCGCGGCGATGCGCGTGAGGAACAGCGCGAATTCGGGCCACAGATATTTGGTCAGCGCATCGGTGACGCCTTTGTACGCGCCGAAATAGCTTTGCCGTTCGATGGCCTTGCGCGACGAAGGGTCGAGCTTGCGGACAAACGGCACTTCCAGCTTGCGCAACTGCCGGTTGTAGAATTTCTCGCCCAGTGAAAGGTCGATAATGTGCAGGCCGGACGCGCTGGCGGCATCGAGTGGATCGATGCCTTCGGGTGCATGGGCGAGGATCAGGTCGTTGCCGTAGCGAAACACCGTGCCGGGTTTTTCGAGAGCAAGGCGCAGCAGCAGCGGATCGAATACATAGGCCAGATTGGCGGTGACGACATGCCCTTCGGCGGCTTGCTGCCCGGTCTTTGCGGCGCTGGCGATCATCCGGCGCAGCCTCTCGGCGTTGGACATCCCCCAGATTGGCGTGTCGTTGGAGCCAATGGTGCGAAGCGTCTGCGTCATCATGGGTCGGCTAATAGTGAAGCGACACGGGCGTGTCGCGGACTTTTTGTTACGGGGTGAGCGTGCGGCGTTCAGCGCAGACTAAGGGTGGTCCACCCGCGATCCTGCGCAATTTGCGCCAGCTTGGCGTCCGCGTTCACGACGTAGGACTCGCCTGCCCAGTCGAGCGTTGGCGCGTCGGAAAGGTCGTCGCTGTAAAAGCGAGTGCTGTCGGCGGTGAGGGCGTTATCGGTCAGCCATGCGCGGATCCTCGCCAGCTTTTGCGGCCCATAACAATTTTCCCCGACGATCCGGTGCGATACGCCGCCGCCCGTGCGGTCATGGCGCGTCGCGATCACCGCATCGAAGCCCAGCGCAGTGCCGATTGCGCGGGCATAGAAGTCCGGCGCGGCGGTCGCCATGACCAGCATACGTCCCGCGGCACGATCCGCTTCGACCCGGGGGATCGCACCGGGCAGGATATTCTGCGCAAGGGTATGGGCAGCATAGGCATCAGCCAGCTCTTGCGCGGTGTCGGTGGAAATCGTGCGGCCTAGAAACAGGCGAAAGCCGAATTGCTTGAGCGGCTTGCGCGCCACCATCCCCGCCTTGTGCGATGCCATCGCCAGCACCCAGAGCGGCAATGCGACAAGCCGCCACGGTGCGCGTCGGCGGGCGGCGAAAATCAGGAAAGGCGTGAAGGTGCCCTTGCGCGTGATCGTGCGGTCCATGTCGTAAATGGCGATGTGCATGGCGTTTCCTAATCGCTAAATGCCGCACTGCAACAGTTTCGATTACTGTCATCGCCTGTGGTACCTTGACTAAGCCGTCCCCATATTGTTGAGGGGTCCGCATCGGGACTCATACGGGACACGACGATCATGGCCGAATTCAGACTGCCTGCGAACAGCCGCATCAACGGCAAGGGCGCAACGACATACAAGGCTGAAGGCGCCTCCAACGTCAAAAAGTTCAAGGTCTATCGCTACGATCCCGATAGCGGTGAGAACCCCCGTTACGACACGTTCGAAATCGATCTCGATAGCTGCGGCCCGATGGTACTCGACGCGCTCATCAAGATGAAGAGCGAGCAGGATCCGACGCTGACCTTCCGCCGCTCGTGCCGCGAAGGCATTTGCGGGTCGTGCTCGATGAACATCAACGGCAAGAACGGCCTCGCCTGCACCACCGCGATCGAGGATTGCGCGGGCGAAGTGAAGATCACGCCGCTGCCGCATATGGACGTGATCAAGGATCTGGTGCCTGACTTCACGCATTTCTACGCGCAGTACAGCTCGATCAAGCCGTGGCTGCAAACCGTGACGCCGCCGCCATCGGGCAAGGAACGCCTCCAGTCCCCTGAAGATCGCGAAAAGCTGGACGGTCTGTACGAGTGCATCCTGTGCGCCTGCTGCTCGACATCCTGCCCATCCTACTGGTGGAACAGCGACAAGTTCCTCGGCCCCGCGATCTTGTTGCAGGCTTATCGCTGGCTGGCGGATAGCCGCGACGAATATACTGGCGAGCGTCTCGACGAGCTGGAAGACCCCTTCCGCCTGTATCGCTGCCACACCATCATGAACTGCGCCAATGTCTGCCCCAAGGGTCTCAGCCCGGCGAAGGCGATTGCCGAGACCAAGAAGATGATGGTCGAACGCGCGCTTTGATTGTGTGACCGAGGCTCCCGATAGTAAGGCAGACGAGTCCGTCTGGCGGTCGTTCGATTTTACGGGGACGGGAACATGGCCAGAGCTGTGGCCCGCCGTCCTTTTTCGCACCGAGCGGCCGGACTTTGCGCATTTTCGCGTCGATCCGCCCGCGATGGCAGGCAATAAGCTGGGTGGCCTGCATGGCGCATTTCTGGCCGGCCTTGCCGAAAATTGTCTGGGCATCCTGTTCTATGCTGCGACCGGGCGGCCCGATTGCGTGACCGTTTCCATGGCGATAGATTATCCCGATAGCGGCCATGTCGGCGCGCCCATCGACGGTGAAGTCGGATTGATGCGCGAAACGGGCCGGATGCAGTTTCTGCGAATCGTCCTGCGGCAAGGCGATGCCGTTCTGGTGCACGGAACGGGCGTGCTGCGGAAGGTAACGGCCCGATGACCGGCGTTCTGGCTCGCTATCATGCGCTGATCGCGGCTGGCGAATTGCGGGCCGATCCCGATCAGGAAGCCGCGGCGCACCGGCTGGATGCGCTGCAGCAGGAGCTGGAGGCTGTGCCACCGCGCGGATCGACGCTGTGGCGGATGCTGCGCAAGCTGCCGGAACCGCCACGCGGCGTTTATATGTGGGGCGGCGTCGGGCGCGGGAAGTCCATGCTGATGGACCTGTTCCATGATTGTGTGCAGGTGCGGCTCAAGCGGCGGGTGCATTTCCACGAATTCATGATCGACGTCCATGCGCGGCTGGCCGAAGCGCGCAAGAGCGAGACAGGCGATCCCATTCCTCCGGTTGTCGAAGCGCTGAAGGATGAGGCGCAGTTGCTGTGCTTCGACGAAATGGTCGTCAACAATATGGCCGATGCGGCGATCATGTCGCGGCTGTTCGCGGGGCTGATCGCGGCGCGCGTGACCATCGTCACCACGTCCAACCGCCCGCCCGACGATCTCTACAAGGATGGGCTGAACCGTCAGTTGTTCCTGCCGTTTATCGACCTCATCAAGGATCGCCTGGATGTGCTGGGTCTCAACGGGCCGACCGATTATCGCCGCGACCGGCTGGGCGATGCGACCTTGTGGCATGTGCCGAATGGACCGGAAGCGACTGCGGCGCTGAGCGCGGCATTCTTTCGCCTGACCGACTATCCGCCAAGCGACCGGGCGCATGTCCCGACCGAAGAACTGCCGGTGGGCGGCGGGCGGACACTGCATGTGCCCAAGAGCCTGAAAGGCTTGGCGGCCTTTTCGTTCAAGCGGCTCTGTGCCGAAGCGCGCGGGGCGAGCGATTATCTGGCGATCGCGCGGCGGTATCATGCTGTCATCATCGTCGGGATTCCGGTGCTCGGCCCGGAAAACCGCAATGAGGCAGCACGGTTCGTCACGCTGATCGATGCGCTGTACGAATATAAGGTGAAGTTGCTGGCGTCCGCCGATGCTGTGCCGACTGCCCTCTATCCCACGGGCGATGGCGCCTTCGAGTTCGAGCGCACCGTGTCCCGCCTGATGGAGATGCAGTCGGACGAATATCTCGCTTTGGGCCATGGTGAAAAATAGGCGAGGCGCTCCGCAGGGGGAGCACCTCGCCAGTTGAGCGCTGTCTCAGGGAGATTCGCCTTGGGGTGGAGGCGAGGGGGAAACAGCTGTACGCTGCACTAATGCAATTGCGAATGAATTGCAAAGATAATTGCAACCTGGTCACTTTGCGCAGTTGAAACCTTAACTTATTCGGCTTAAGCGGTCCTCCAATTCCAAGTTCGTAACCTTTGGAGGATGACAATGGCCCGTAAGAAGATCGCGCTGATCGGCGCTGGCAATATCGGCGGTACGCTCGCGCATCTCGCGGCATTGAAGGGCCTGGGCGACATCGTCCTCTTCGATGTGGTTGAGGGCGTTCCCCAGGGCAAGGCGCTCGACCTGTCGCAGTGCGGCCCGGTCGAAGGATTCGACTCGCAGATTACCGGCAGCAACGATTATGCCGATATCGCGGGCGCGGACGTCATCATCGTCACCGCCGGTGTTGCTCGCAAGCCCGGCATGAGCCGCGACGACTTGCTGGGTATCAACCTCAAGGTCATGAAGGCCGTGGGCGAAGGCATCAAGGCCAACGCGCCTGACGCATTCGTCATCTGCATCACCAACCCGCTCGACGCGATGGTGTGGGCGCTGCGCGAATTCTCCGGCCTGCCGCATAACAAGGTCGTCGGCATGGCGGGCGTCCTCGACAGCTCGCGTTTCAGCCACTTTCTGGCCGACGAGTTCAAGGTGTCGATCAAGGACGTGACCAGCTTCGTGCTGGGCGGTCATGGCGATACCATGGTGCCGGTGATCGAATATTCGACCGTTTCAGGCATCCCCATTCCCGACCTCATCAAAATGGGCCGTTCCACGCAGGAGCGCATCGACGCCATCGTCGCACGCACCCGTTCGGGTGGCGGCGAGATCGTCGCGCTGCTCAAGACCGGCTCGGCATTCTACGCGCCCGCCACCAGCGGCATCGCCATGGCGCAAGCCTATCTAGGCGACGAAAAGCGCGTCCTGCCCTGCGCCGCTTATGTCGAAGGCAAATATGGCGTTGACGGCCTGTATGTCGGCGTGCCCGTCGTGATCGGCGCAGGCGGTGTCGAGGAAGTCATCGAAATCGCGCTGACCGACGAAGCCAAGGCGAACCTGACCGTGTCGGTGGACGCGGTGAAGGAACTGCTGGTTGCGTGCAAGGGTATCGATCCCTCGCTGAACTGATACGAGCTGCACCGACCTCCCCAGGAAAAGTGTGCAGCCCGGGGCCGGTCGATTAGGATGAAAATGCCACTCACCTCCACGAAGGGGCAAGCATGTCTATCCTCGTCAACAAGAATACCAAAGTCATCACGCAAGGGATGACCGGCGCGACCGGCACCTTCCATACCGAACAAGCGCTGGCCTACGGCACGCAGATGGTTGCGGGTGTGACCCCCGGCAAGGGCGGTCAGACTCACATCGGCCTGCCGATGTACGACACCGTGCTGGAGGCCAAGACGGCAACCGGCGCAGATGCTTCGGTCGTGTACGTTCCGCCGCCATTCGCGGCTGACTCCATTCTGGAAGCCATCGACGCGGAAATCCCGCTGATCGTCTGCATCACCGAAGGCATTCCCGTGCTCGACATGGTGCGCGTGAAGCGTGCGCTTTCCGGCAGCAAGTCACGCCTGATCGGCCCGAACTGCCCCGGCGTGCTGACGCCTGGTGAATGCAAGATCGGCATCATGCCCGGTTCCATCTTCAAGAAGGGCAGCGTCGGCGTAGTCTCGCGCTCCGGCACGCTCACTTATGAAGCGGTGTTCCAGACGTCGAACGCGGGCCTTGGCCAGACGACGGCTGTCGGCATCGGCGGCGATCCGGTGAACGGCACCAACTTCATCGACGTGCTGGAACTGTTCCTGGCCGACGACGCCACCGAATCGATCATCATGATCGGTGAAATCGGCGGCGATGCGGAAGAGCAGGCGGCTCAGTTCCTCATCGACGAAGCCAAGCGCGGTCGCAAAAAGCCGATGGCTGGCTTCATCGCGGGCCGCACGGCGCCTCCGGGCCGTCGCATGGGCCATGCCGGTGCAATCGTGTCTGGCGGCAAGGGTGACGCGGAAAGCAAGATCGCAGCGATGGAGGCAGCGGGCATCCGTGTTTCGCCCAGTCCGTCCGAACTCGGCACAACTTTGCTACAAGTACTGAAGGGCTAATCTGGCCCGAACGCGAACCGGGGCTGCACCCCCGGTTTGCGCTGGCGTTCCGCGACTGCACGCGGGGATGCGCAAGATTGGACGGAATATGGGTTACGAAGGTCAGGAATTTGAAGTCGAGCAGGGTCCAAGCTGGGCCAAGCCCAACTGGCCCCCACAGGATACCGACGCACTGACGGCTGCCCTCGACCCCACGCAGATGGCGGTCGAGATCAAGGCGAAGGCCGCTGCGTCCGGCAAGGCAGTGTCCGATAAGGATGTGGCCGAAGCAGCGGGCGATTCGATCCGCGCCATGATGCTGATCCGCACCTATCGCGTGCGCGGGCATCTGGCCGCGAATCTCGATCCGCTGGGCCTGTCGCAGCGTGAGCTGCCGGCCGATCTGACGCCGGAATATCACGGTTTTTCGGGCAGTGCGCTCGATAAGAAAGTCTATCTGGGCGGCGCACTCGGCCTGGAATATGCGACCGTGCGTGAAATGGTCGACATCCTGCGCGCGAACTACTGCGGCAATGTCGGCCTTGAGTATATGCACATTGCCGACGTCGAAGAGCGTCGCTTCCTGCAAGAACGCATGGAAGGCAAGGACAAGGAAATCGAATTCACGCCCGAAGGCAAGAAGGCGATCCTGACCAAGGTCATCCACGGCGAGCAGTACGAAAAATTCCTGGGCCGCAAATATGTCGGCACCAAGCGTTTCGGTCTGGACGGCGGCGAATCCATGATCCCGGCGCTCGAAGCTGTCATCAAATATGGTGGCGCGCAGGGCGTGAAGGAAATCGTGTACGGCATGGCCCACCGCGGTCGCCTGAACGTGCTGGCCAATGTGATGGCCAAGGGTTTCCGCGTGATCTTCCACGAATTCTCGGGTGGCACGGCCAATCCCGAAGATGTCGGCGGATCGGGCGATGTTAAATACCATCTTGGCACCTCCACCGACCGCGAATTCGGCGGGACGAAGGTCCACATGAGCCTGGTTCCCAACCCCTCGCATCTGGAAACCGTCGATCCGGTGGTGCTGGGCAAAGTCCGCGCGCAGCAGGTGTTCCGCGACGATCTGGCCGAACATGCGCAGGTGTTGCCGGTGCTGATCCATGGCGACGCAGCCTTTGCAGGGCAGGGGATCGTCTGGGAATGCCTCGGCTTCTCCGGCATTCGCGGGTACAATACCGGCGGCTGCATCCACTTCGTCATCAACAATCAGGTGGGCTTCACCACCAGCCCGCAATTCGCGCGCTCCTCGCCTTATCCCAGCGACGTGGCGAAGGGGATCATGGCGCCGATTCTGCACGTCAATGGCGACGATCCCGAGGCCGTGACCTTCGCGTGCAAGCTGGCCATCGAATATCGCCAGACCTTCCACCGCGACATCGTGATCGACATGTGGTGCTATCGCCGCTTCGGCCATAACGAAGGCGACGAGCCCAGTTTCACGCAACCGCTGATGTACGCGAAGATCCGCCAGCATCCGCCGGTCAGTGACGTGTACGCCGAACGGCTGAAGGCGCAGGGCGTGATCGACGATACGTTCATCGCCGCGACCACCAAGGAATTTGTCGACCATCTGGAAGGCGAATTCGAAGCGGCCAAGAGCTACAAGGCCAACAAGGCGGACTGGTTTGCCGGACGCTGGTCTGGCCTGTCGCAGCCTGCGGACATCGAAACCGACCGCAAGAGCATCGATTCAGCGATATCGTCCAAGCTGTTCGACAGCCTGGGCCGGACGTTGACCACCGTTCCGGCAACGCACAACATCCACAAGACGCTGCGCCGTATCCTCGACGCCAAGGCGGAGATGTTCAAAACCGGCGCGAACTTCGACTGGGCGACTGGCGAGGCACTGGCCTTCGGTTCGCTGTTGTCTGAAGGCTATGGCGTGCGCCTCTCGGGTCAGGATTCGGGTCGCGGGACGTTCAGTCAGCGGCATTCGGTATGGGTCGATCAGGACACCGAAGCGAAATATATTCCGCTGTCGACCGTGCCGCATGGCCATTTCGAAGTGCTGGATTCGCCGCTGTCCGAATATGGTGTGCTCGGTTTCGAATATGGCTATGCGCTGGCCGATCCGAAGTGCCTCGTGCTGTGGGAAGCGCAGTTCGGCGACTTTTCGAACGGCGCGCAGATCATCATCGATCAGTATATCGCGTCGTCCGAATCCAAGTGGCTGCGCGCCAACGGCCTCGTGATGCTGTTGCCGCATGGCTATGAAGGGCAGGGGCCGGAACATAGCTCTGCGCGTCTGGAACGCTATCTGCAGCTTTGCGCGGAAGGCAATATTCAGGTCGCCAACTGCACGACGCCTGCGAACTACTTCCACATCCTGCGTCGCCAGATGCTGCGGTCGTTCCGCAAGCCGCTGATCATCATGACGCCCAAGTCGCTGCTGCGGCACAAGCTGGCGGTGAGCAAGGCGGAGGATTTCCAGGGCGATACGCACTTCATGCGCTTGCTGTCGGATACCAATCCGGCATCCGACAAGGACACCAAGCGTCTTGTCCTGTGCAGCGGCAAGGTCGCCTATGACCTGATCGAAGCACGCGATGCCGCTGGCGACAAGAACACGCAGATCGTCCGCGTGGAGCAACTCTATCCGTTCCCGACCGAAGCGCTCGCCATTCGCATCAAGCGGATGACGAACCTTGAAGAAGTCGTCTGGTGTCAGGAAGAGCCGCGCAACAATGGCGGCTGGTTCTTTGTCGAGCCGTTCATCGAGCAGAGCCTGCACGACGCAGGCAAGGCACCGATGCGGGCGCGCTATGCGGGCCGCAAGGCATCGGCATCGCCCGCCACCGGCCTCGCCAAACGTCACATCGCCGAACAGGGCGCGCTGGTAGCCGATGCACTCGGCCACAGTGTGCGCGAAGAAATCCGTCGCCAGAAGAAGGGCTAAATCAGCATCATGGCAACCGAAGTCAAAGTCCCCACGCTGGGCGAATCCGTAACCGAAGCAACCGTTGGCGCATGGCTGAAAAAGCCCGGCGATGCGGTGGCGCTCGATGAGGCTATTTGCAGCCTTGAAACCGATAAGGTCGCAGTCGATGTGCCGTCGCCCGTCGCGGGTGTGCTGGGCCAGCAACTCGTCAAGGAAGGCGATACCGTCAATGTTGGCGCGGTAATCGCGGTCATTGAAGCGGGCGGTGCTGCTGCCGCGCCTGCGCCCGCTGCCGCCGCTGCACCGGCCCCCACACCGGCTGCCAAGGCAGAATCGGCGGCGCCTGCACCTGCAGCCTCGGCGCCTGCGGAGGACGACGACAGCGAAGGCGGCAATCTGACGCTGTCGCCCGCCGTGCGCCGCATGGTGCTGGAACATGGTCTCGACCCGAGCAAGATCAAGGGCACCGGCAAGGACGGTCGTCTGACCAAGGACGACGTCGCCGCCGCCGTTGCTGACGGCACAGCGAAAGCCGCTGTCGCTTCCGCCGCCAGCGCAGCGCCTGCTGCTGCCGCTGCGCCGTCCGCGCCCGGTCGCGGCGAGGAGCGTGTGCGCATGACGCGCCTGCGCCAGACTGTCGCCAAGCGTCTCAAGACCGCGCAGGAAACCGCTGCGCTGCTCACCACCTTCAACGACGTGGACATGACCGCCGTCATCGAAGCGCGCGCGAAGTACAAGGATCTGTTCGAAAAGAAGCATGGCGTACGCCTCGGCTTCATGGGCTTCTTCACCAAGGCGGTGACGATGGCCCTGCGCGACATCCCCGGCGTCAATGCGCAGATCGACGGCGATGAAATCGTCTACCACGATTATGCCGACATCTCGGTCGCGGTTAGCGCGCCCAACGGTCTGGTCGTGCCCGTGATCCGCAACGCCGAAAGCATGAGTGTCGCGGAAGTCGAAAAGACCATCGGCGACTTCGGCAAGAAGGCCAAGGACGGCACGATGACCATGGAAGACATGAAGGGCGGCACCTTCACCATCTCCAACGGCGGTGTATTCGGATCGCTGATGTCCACGCCGATCATCAACACCCCGCAAAGCGCCGTGCTGGGCCTGCACCGCATCGAAGACCGCGCCGTCGTCCGCGACGGTCAGATCGTAATCCGCCCGATGATGTACATGGCATTGAGCTACGACCACCGCCTGATCGACGGTCGCGAAGCCGTGACGTTCCTGGTCGCGGTGAAGAACGCGATCGAAGATCCGACGCGGTTGCTGATCGATTTGTGAGCCACCCATAACAACCGTGTTCCTGCGCAGGCAGGAACCCAGTAAATAGCACCGCCTGAGTGCTTCATCCGATTACTGGGATCTGCACTGCTCTGGAACACGTTTGATAATGGAGACAGTCTACGAAGCGCGGTTTCGTCTACCTGATGGCCAGCAATAAGAATGGCACGCTGTATCTGGGCGTGACCAGCGATTTGGCCCAGCGGGCATGGCAGCATCGCAACGGTCTGGGCGATGGGTTCAGCAAACAATATCGCTGCTACCGACTGGTTTGGTTTGAATGTCATGATGATTTGCAGGAAGCCAGACAACGCGAATTGCAAATGAAGAAATGGAAGCGCGAATGGAAAATCAATCTGATCGAGGACGCAAATCCTGATTGGCGCGATCTGTTCGATGAAATAGCAAGTTAGGTGCTCTTGCGCAGGCGGGAGCGGGAAATGTCCAGGCGCGCAAGCGTTGCACCATTACTGGGTTCCTGCCTTCGCAGGAACACATAAGCGAGGTGAAGAATGGCCGAATTTGATTATGATGTGCTGGTGATCGGCGCGGGGCCGGGTGGTTATGTGGCGGCGATCCGCGCGGCGCAGCTTGGTCTGAAGACGGCCTGTGTCGAGTCGGGTTCGACGCTGGGCGGCACGTGCCTAAACGTTGGCTGCATCCCGTCGAAGGCGCTGCTCAACGCTTCGCATCATTTTGACGCGGCCGCCTCGGGCGCGTTGCTCAAGCATGGTATCAAGATCGGCAATGTCGAATTGGATCTGCCCGCGATGCTGGCCGACAAGGATGATGCGGTAAAGAGCCTGACGGGCGGTATCGAATTCCTGTTCAAGAAGAACAAGGTCGACTGGATCAAGGGTCTGGCTACGTTCAAGGATGCGCATAGCGTAGACGTTGCGGGCAAGACCGTGACGGCGAAGAACATCGTCATCGCAACGGGTTCCTCGGTAACGCCATTGCCGGGTGTCGAAGTCGACAATGCCAAGGGTATCGTCGTCGATTCGACCGGCGCGCTGGCGCTGCCCAAGGTGCCTGAGCATATGGTCGTCATCGGTGGCGGCGTGATCGGGCTGGAGCTTGGCTCGGTCTGGCGGCGTCTGGGTGCGAAGGTCACGGTTGTCGAATATCTCGACCAGATCCTGCCCGGCATGGACGGCGACGTGCGCAAGGAAGCGGCCAAGATCTTCAAGAAGCAAGGCTTCGACATCAAGACCGGCACCAAGGTGACCGGCGTGTCGGTGAAGGGCAAGAAAGCCACCGTGTCGGTCGAGCCTGCCGCTGGCGGCGACGCGACGGCTATCGAAGCGGACGTGGTGCTGGTCGCCATCGGTCGCAAGCCCAATACCGACGGGCTGGGTCTCGACAAGATCGGGCTGGAGCTCAACAAGCGCGGCCAGATCGAAACCGACCATGAGTTCGGCACCAAGGTTGCCGGCGTTTGGGCTATCGGCGACGTGATCCCCGGCCCGATGCTCGCGCATAAGGCGGAGGACGAAGGCGTTGCCGTGGCGGAAAACATCGCAGGGCTGACGGGCATCGTAAACCACGATGTCATTCCCTCGGTCGTCTACACCCATCCCGAAATCGCAGGCGTCGGCCTGACCGAAGAGGCCGCGAAGGAACGCGGCGCGGTCAAGGTCGGCAAGTTCCCGATGATGGCGAACAGCCGTGCCAAGGCGATCCGCGACACTGAAGGCTTCGTGAAGGTCATTGCCGACGCGGATACCGACAAGGTGCTGGGCGTCTGGATCATCGCGTCGCCCGCCGGCGACATGATTGCCCAAGCGGCGCAGGCCATGGAATTCGGTGCATCGTCCGAAGACATCGCCTACACCTGCCACGCGCATCCCACCCACGCCGAAGCGTTCAAGGAAGCGTCGATGGCCGTGCAGGGCAAGCCCATCCACATGTAATTCCCGGCGGAGGCTGCAGATGGCGGATGCGGGATTGACGGACCCGGACCGAGTGCTGGATCGCCCGGTCTGGTCTGCACTGACCGGGCGCCAATCGGCCCTCGCCATCGGCGGAGCTAAGGCGCTACGCTTTGCGCGGTATCGTAGTCGTCCGCAGCGCCTTGTGCGTCCAAATGGTCGCGACATCGGTCACGCCCCCAACCGGGAGTTTCGATGTTCAGGATCTGGACGATGCCGACGCAGCCGACATGCTGGCGTTGGCGACGCTCACCGCACCCGGACCTTTTGCCGAAAAGACGCATCGGCTAGGCGGCTTCGTCGGCATTCGCGAAAATGGACGGCTGCTCGCCATGGCCGGGGAGCGGATGAAGCCCGGGCCCTTTACGGAAATCAGCGGCGTGTGCACACAGCCGGACTGTCGTGGCCGGGGCTATGCCGGTTTTCTGATGCGCGTCGTGGCATCGCGCATATTGGCGCGCAACGAAAAGCCGTTTCTTCACAGCTACGCGACGAATGCGGCTGCCATCGCCTTGTACCAGTCGCTCGGTTTTGCGGTGCATCAGTCGATTACGGCAACGGTGCTCAGACGGGTTTAACCCCACAAATTCCCCGGCAACAGCATGCCGTCGCGCATTGCCAAGGCACCCGCGCGGTCCTTGGCGAGCAATAGCGCACCGTCCAGATCGACCCAATCCGCGCCCTGTGCCGCAAGGAATGCGGGCGCAATGCCCAGCGATGTGCCGAGCATGCAGCCCAGCATGATGCGCAGCCCGCGCGCGCGCGCCGCTGCGGTCAGGGCCAGCGCTTCGGTCAGGCCACCGGCCTTGTCGAGCTTGACGTTCACTGCCGAAAAGCCAGTAAGCTTGTTCAGATCGTCGCGCGTATGAACGCTTTCGTCCGCGCAGAACGGCACTGGCGATTGCACCCCCCTCAGCATCTCCTCATGCCCGTGCGGGATGGGTTGCTCGATCAGCTCAACGCCCAGCGCGGCCAGCGCGGCTGCTTCCGCCGCCACATCCATCTCGGCCCAGCTTTCGTTGGCGTCGACGATCAGGCGGACATGGGGTGCGCCCCGGCGCACCGCCGCAATCCGGTCACGGTCGCCTTCTCCGGTCAGCTTGCATTTCAGCAGGGCAAAGCCGCGCGTGGCGGCGGTCTGTGCATCCTTTTCCATCTGTGCGGGATCGTTCAGGCTGATCGTGAAGGCGGTCGGCACCGCGACCGGAGCATGCAATCCTGCACGCTGCCAGACGGGGACGCCCGTGCGTTTCGCTTCATAATCCCACAGGGCGCAGTCGAGCGCGTTGCGCGCCGCACCGCTGTCCATGCCCCGGTTGACGCTGTCCCGGTCCATCGGTCCGCGATACGCAGTGATGGCGACTGCGCAATCCTCCGCCGTTTCGCCTTCATAATATATGGCGGTGCCTTCGCCGCGCCCGACATGGGTGCCGTCACCTACGGTGCAGACGATGACATCGACATGCGTCTTCGCGCCGCGACTGATGATGAAGGCGCCATCGACCGGCCAGCGTTCGACTGTTGCTGAAACTATTTCGACCATCGGATTGCTTTAGGCGGCTTGGCGAGCAGCGCAAACCCCATGCGGGCTTTCCCGCGCGTCGGTTGCGCGGTACAGAGACGAGCGAGCCCCCGAACCCAGGATAAACAAACCGTGACATCACGAGAGCTTACCGGCTTGCTGCCCCTTGCTCAGGGCGATTCTGCGCAGCCTTTTTTGCGCAAGGCAAATGACTGGATATGGCGGCTCAGCTTCGGAGCGATCGGCTGGCCGTGGCTGCTGAGGAGCCTGCATGGCGGCAGCAAGGCAGATAAGCGGGCATTAATGAACGCGCTGGGCCTTGCACCCGATTCGCTGCCCCATCTGGGAAGCTGGAAAGCCGATACGGGATTCCTGCGCCATATCGTGATGAACATCGCGCGGTTACGCCCTGCCGTGACGGTGGAACTGGGGGCTGGCGCATCGACTCTGGTTGCGGCCAAGGCGATGGCGCTGCATGGCGGGGGATCGCTGATCAGTTTCGATCAGCATGCCGGTTTCGTCGAAGGGACGCGCAACTGGCTGAAGGACAATGGCTTGTCGGTCGATATACGCCACGCCCCGCTGGAGGCCGAAGTCGATGGCTGGCCGGGGCGCTGGTACAGCGTGGATCGCCTGCCCGAGCGGATCGACCTCATCATCATCGACGGACCGCCCTGGAGCATTCATCCGCTCGTACGCGGTGCGGCGGATAGCCTGTTCCGGCGGTTGGCACCCGGCGGCGTGATCCTGCTGGACGATGCGGCGCGTCCCGGCGAGCGGCTGGTGGCGCGGCGCTGGCGCAAGCGGTGGCCGGATATCGATTTTTCCCTATTGCATGACGGGACGAAGGGAACGCTGGTCGGCGTGAAGCGCGCCGTGGGCGTGCCGCCTGCACCCGCCAATGACCGGGGCACACCGACGCGCCATATGGTGCGCGCGGCGGGTATCGCTGCGCTGATTGCGACTGGCTGGATTGGACATGGCGTGCTCGGCGAGTTTCCTCAACCCGCGCGCGCAGCGGACACACGTTTCATCGATGAAGCCGCTGCATCGCACCGCACGGGCCTGTTGCGGCAGGCGATGGTGTCGCAGGTGGAAAGCACGCATCTGGACAGCGGAGAGATCGCGCGTTCGACTGGCCTGCGCTTGCCGACCCTGCCCGCCGGATGGAAAGTGCGCGATGTGCAGCTTTACCCGACCGAGGGCACGTCCGCCGTGGCCCTGTCGCTGACGACGCCCCAGGGCGAGTCGGTTACGCTGCTGACCGGTCGGGCGGAAACCCCTGCCGAGGGAAAGCCGCTGGTCACCAAGCGCGAGAATGAGAACATTGCCTATTGGGAAGAAGGCGATCAGGCGTTGGCGCTGACCGGGACGATATCGCCCAGCCGTGCGCTGGAGCTGGCCGCGTTGCTGGCGCGAAAGCCGCAGGAGAGCTGATCGCAATCACGGGCGGCGAACGCGCGTTCAGCCGCCCGGAATGATGTTTCTGACTTAGCCGTCTTGGACTTGGCCGTTGTGCGTGGCGATCCACTCTTCGACGACGGGGGCGATCTTCGTCCGCCACTTGCTGCCGTTGAAAATGCCATAGTGGCCGACGCTTTCGGCCATATAATATTTCTTGTGACTATCGGGCAGGTTGGTGGCGATGGTCAGCGCCGCCTTGGTCTGACCCAGGCCCGAAATATCGTCGCGCTCTCCTTCGATCGCCAGGATGCCTATATCCTTGAGCGCAGCGGGATCGACCAGTCGACCGCGATGCATCAGTTCACCCTTGGGCAGGCTGTGCTTCTGGAACACTTCGCTGACGGTCTGGAGGTAGAATTCCGCCGTCATGTCGCAGACGGAGCGATATTCCTCATAGAATTTCTTGGTGGCGTCGGCGCTGTCATCGTCACCATCGACCAGATGCTTGAACATCTCCCAGTGGCTGACGAGGTGATCGCCCAGATTCATCGTCATGAACCCGGCAAGCTGCATGAAGCCGGGATAGACGCGGCGACCGTTGCCGGGATAGTTGAAGGGCACCGTCGCCACGACATTCTGTTCGAACCAGCCGATGGGCCGTTCGGTGGCCAGCGTATTGACCGCCGTAGGCGCTGCGCGCGTGTCGATCGGTCCGCCCATCATTGTCAGCGTCCGTGGGCGGGCAGGGTGCTTGTCCGCCGCCATCAGGCACGCGGCAGCATAGCTCGGCACAGACGGCTGACAGACCGCCAGCATATGCGCGCCCGGGCCGATATGCTCCAGCCAGCCGACCAGATAATCGACATAGTCGTCCAGATCGAACGTACCCTCGGACATCGGGACGTTGCGCGCGTCGCGCCAGTCGGTGATCCACACGTCATGACCGGGCAGCATCCGCTCGACCGTGCCGCGCAGCAGCGTGGCAAAATGGCCGGACATCGGTGCCACGATCAGCAATTTGGGATCGCCGGCCTTAACGCCGTCACGAGTGAAATGGCGCAGTTGACCGAAAGGCTTGCGCGCCTCGATGACTTCGGCGATCGCAACGGTCTTGCCACCGATTTCGGTGGTGGGCAGGCCGAACGCAGGCTTGCCGCGCGGTGCAGAGGCGTGCGCGAACACATCGAGCGCAGAGGCCAGCATCGGCCCGCCGCCAAAATAGGAAAAGGGATTGGCCGGATTGTTCAGCAATTCCGCACCGGCATTGGCAAACGCGCTTGCCCCGGCGAGGAGGTTGCGCTGAAACTCATAGGCGCTGTAAAGCATGATAAACCTGCATTCCTTCTAGGATCGCTCCAGGAGCGATCTGACATCAAAGCCTGTTTCGTATCGCACTGCAACGTAAATAAATCGATTGCGTTGCATGCATGTGCCGATATGCGCCAACACCGAAACGAATATCTCGGTCACCGTCCTTCACCAGCAATAGCGATTGAGGGGGCCTGCGTGGGCTGCTAGGTCACTTTCCATGAGCAGGGACAACAGCGGGGCAACGACCCCCGACACGCAAAACGGCATCGTGGACAAGGCGGAGGCGCCGCGCGGTAAAAAGCTCGCCAGCCTCGGCATGTTGTGGCTTTTCGCCCGGAATTATCCGGGCCGCATCGCCAGCGCACTGACGGCGCTGCTGTTTGCATCGGCGGCTACGCTGGCGATTCCCAGCGGGTTCAAACTGGTCATCGATCGCGGCTTTTCCGGCGGGGGGTCGGGCGGCGATATCGGCCGCTGGTTCCAGTATCTGCTGCTGATTGTCATATCGCTGGGTATCGCCACGGCTTGCCGCTATTATTTCGTCTCCTGGCTTGGTGAGCGCGTCGTTTCGGACATCCGTGCCGCGGTGCAGCGCAACCTGTTGCGGATGGCCCCGCGTTTCTTCGAGGAAAATCGTCCGTCCGAAATTGCCTCGCGCATGACATCGGACACGGCTGTCATCGAACAGGTCGTGGGAACGACGGTTTCTGTCGCTTTGCGCAATGCCGTCACGGGCGTTCTGGGCATCGGCTATATGATTGCGCTGGCGCCCAAGCTGGCGGGCATGATGCTGCTGGGCATACCGCTCGTCATTCTGCCCATCGTCTTCATGGGCCGCAAAGTGCGCGTTCTTTCGCGCAACAGTCAGGATCGTCTGGCCGATGTCGGCAGCATGACGTCCGAAGTGTTGGGCGCGATGCGGATCGTGCAGTCCTTCGGGCAGGAAGAGCGCGAAGCGGCGCGGTTCAAGGGCGCAGTCGAATTTGGTTTCGAAACTGCGCGCCGCCGCATCCGCTTGCGCGCGATCATGACTGGCGTGGTGATCTGCCTGATCTTCGGCGCGGTCACGATGATCATGTGGCAGGGTGCCATCGACGTGGCGAGCGGCAAGCTGTCGGGCGGTGCTATTGCCGCCTTTGTCCTGACCAGCGGACTCGTGGCAGGTGCATTCGGATCGCTGACGGAGACGTGGGGCGATTTGTTGCGCGGTGCGGGTGCGGCTGAGCGACTGAACGAGTTGATGACTGCAGTGCCGGACATCGCGCCGCCTGCGCAGCCCATCGCTGTTCCGCGGATCGAACGGGCAAAGCTGGCGTTCGACCATGTGACATTCCTTTACCCGACCCGACCCGATGCCAAGGCGCTGGACGATTTCACGCTGACCGTCGAACCCGGCGAAACAGTGGCAGTCGTCGGTCCGTCGGGGGCCGGCAAATCGACGCTGATCCAGTTGGCGCAGCGCTTCTACGACCCGCAGGGCGGGTCTGTTCGTCTGAACGATGTCGATCTGCGCGATGCCGATCCGTCGGATATCCGCGCGATGATGGCGCTGGTGCCGCAAGAAAGCGTGATCTTCGCGGCGTCCGCGCGCGACAATCTGCGCTACGGCAATTGGGACGCGACCGACGACCGGCTGTGGGAAGCGGCCCGTGCCGCCCATGCCGAGGATTTCCTGCGCGCGCTGCCGCAGGGGCTGGACAGCTTCATGGGCGAAGCAGGCACGCGCCTGTCGGGTGGGCAGCGTCAACGTATCGCGATTGCCCGCGCGCTGCTCCGCGATGCGCCGATCCTGTTGCTGGACGAAGCGACGTCCGCGCTGGATGCCCAGTCAGAACGGCTGGTGCAGGACGCGCTAGACACGCTGATGCGCGGACGCACTACCATCGTCATCGCGCACAGGCTCGCCACGATCCGCGCCGCCGACCGCATCGTTGTGATGGATCAGGGCCGGATCGTCGAACAGGGCAGCCACGCCACGCTCAACGCGCAGGGTGGCCTCTATGCGAAGCTCGCGCGGCTGCAGTTTCACGACGAGGCGGCGTAACGCCTAGCGCACGCCCTCCGCATAATAACGCTCCATGTCTAACCGCATCTGGTGGAGCGATTGCGGGTTCAGATAGATCATGTGGCCCGATTCATAGTATTTGAACTGCAGGTTCTTCTGTAGCGACGGGTCCAGCATCATGTGCTTCAGGCTCTGCTCCGTCGCGAAGAACGGCGTCGCCATGTCGTAATAGCCATTGAGCGACAGCACGCGCAGATGGGGGTTGATCCGCATCACGGCGGATAGATCGGCCGTGGAATCGACGACACTTTGCGTCGACCCGTCGGGTGCCTTGTGCGACAGTTCCCACTTCCAGTCCGCACCATCCCGCGCGCTCAGGCGATAGGTAAGGTCGGTGTCATAGCCCATGTCGCCCAGCCGCTGCAGGAAGCTGCCGACATACAGGCCCGTGATCCCCGTACTCGACGCATCATATTCCGGCCGGTCGCCTGCCGCATCGTCATCCATGCCGGTGTAGCGCGAATCGAGCCGCCCGATGGTCGTGCGATTGTCGCGCAGCAGCTCCTTGCGGAAACGGCTGAGGCTGATGCGCAGATTGGCGCGCTTGATGAACTCGGGCGACAGGCCGGTGAGGCGGCTCATCTGCTGCGCGACGCTGTCCAACTCGGCAGGGGTGATGTCCGATCCCTTGGCGAGTGCCGCGCTATAGGGGCCGTTGGCGAACTGGCGCGCCTGCTCGACGATGGTGGCGACATCGGCGGGGCGGTCGGCGATCCGGTTGTGATACCATGCCGTCGCGGCGTAGCTGGGGAAGAGGCCAATGAAATCCACATCCAGCCCCGGTTGCCGCACGCCGTAATTCATGATCGACGACAACAGGATGACCCCGTTCAGCGCCATGCCCTGATCCTCCAGCTTGTACGCCAGCGCCGCCGAGCGCGGCGTGCCATAGCTCTCGCCGAAGATATATTTGGGATCGCCCCAGCGCTTGTTGACGGTGACATAGCGGGTGATTGCCTTCGCAAAGGCATCCACATCCTTGTCGAAGCCATAGAAATCCGACGCGGGCGTATCGCCCAGAGGCCGCGAATAGCCTGCGCCCATCGCGTCGAGGAACACCATGTCGGTGCTGCCGATCAGCGTGTCTTCATTGGCCGTAACGGGGAAGGGGGCAGGGGCCACGGCCTGCGGTTCGTTGGTCTGGACACGCATCGGCGCGAACGATCCCATCCGCAGCCAAACCGTCGAGGAGCCGGGACCGCCATTATAGAGGAACGTTACCGGACGGCGCTTTCCGTTGGTGGAGGGCGCGGTGTAGGCGGTGTAGAATATGCTGCCGGTCGGCTTGCCATTCATGTCGCGCAGCGTCAGCGTTCCTGCGGTCTCGGTAAAGCCGATGGTCCGTCCGCCGACCGTCACCTTGCCCGCGCGCGATGTCTTCGCTTCGATGACCGGCGCTGTGGTCCAGTTTGCTGCGACATCTTCCGCGGTCTTGGCCGCCTTGGCTTCGGTGGCGCTTTTCGCGCTGCCTTCCTTCTGCGCGAAAGCGGGCGTGGACGCGGCGAGCAAGGCAATGGCGGCGGTGATGGCAGTGTGAATGGCGGTCATGCAAGGCCCTGAAATAAAGTGATAATCGGATGGCATATTCTTACGCAGACTTTGCGCATGTGCAATGCTCTTTCCGCAGCTGCCAAAATCGCGGAGCCTTCCGCCCTCCCGCTCGTTCGACCCGTCGTTGGCCTGTCATGCAGCAGGCATAGCCTACCGATCGTTCACCCGAAGGAGACAGTGTCATGAAAATCAATCGTAGCGGATCGGCCGTATGGAGCGGTGGCCTCAAGGACGGCAAAGGTGCGATTTCGACGCAGAGCGGCGCACTCGATGCGCATCCTTATGGCTTTGCCGCGCGGTTTGAAGGCGTTGCCGGGACCAATCCGGAAGAACTGATCGGCGCGGCCCACGCCGGGTGCTTTACCATGGCGTTGTCGATGATCCTGGGCGAAGCTGGCCTAACCGCTGATAAGATGGAGACCAAGGCCGTCGTGACGCTGGAACAGGCCGACGGCGGTTTCGCGATTACTGCAATCGCGCTGACGTTGACGGCCAGCATCCCCGGCACCGACGACGCGACGTTCCAGGAACTGGCGGCAAAGGCCAAGGCGAACTGCCCGGTATCCAAGCTGTTCAAGGCGGAAATCACGCTCGACGCAACGCTCGAAGGATAGTTTGCAATTCAGGTAGTGAAATGCAACGGATCATGCCCTATATCGGGGGCATGACCATTTTATCCATCCTCGATCTCGTTCCCGTTACGCAGGGGAGCGACGTGTCCACCGCACTGGCCAATGCCGCCGATTATGCCCGCACCGCAGAAGCGTTGGGCTATCGGCGGTATTGGACAGCCGAGCATCATGGCATGGCCGGGATCGCGTCGGCGGCAACGTCTGTCGTGCTGGCGCATATTGGCGCGGCCACGTCCACGATTCGCATCGGGGCGGGCGGCATCATGCTGCCCAATCACGCGCCGCTGGCGATCGCCGAGCAGTTCGGCACGCTGGAGGCACTGTATCCCGGCCGCGTCGATCTGGGTCTGGGTCGCGCACCCGGATCGGACCAGCGCGTTGCGCAAGCGATGCGGCGTACGTTGGCGGGCGGGGCGGATCAGTTCCCGCGCGATATCATGGAATTGCAGGCCTATTTCGCAGGCGACGACCGCCTTGGCTTCACCGCGACGCCCGGTGCAGGCGCGGATATTCCACTGTGGATTTTAGGGTCCAGCCTCTACGGCGCGCAACTCGCGGCAGCATTGGGCCTCCCTTACGCTTTCGCCTCGCATTTCGCGCCCGACGCACTGGATGACGCGCTGGCCATCTATCGCCGCGATTTCCGCCCTTCGGCGCAGCTTGATCGCCCCTATGCCATGGCCGGTTTCAACATCTTCGCTGCCGATACGCGCGAGGAAGGGGAATTTCTGGCAACCTCTATGATGCAAAGCTTCGTCGCGCTGCGCACCGGCACCCCCGGCAAGATGCAGCCGCCGGTTGCAGGCTATCGGGAAAATCTGCCCCCGCAGGCGCAGGCGATGCTGAACAATGTGCTGTCCTGCTCCGCCATCGGCGACCGCGACGATGTGGCGCGCGACCTTGCTGCCTTCGTCAAGCGTACCGGCGTCGACGAAGTGATGGTCAGTGGCGCGATATTCGATCCCGCCGCCCGCAAGCGCTCCATCGCGATTGCGATGGAGGCTGCGGAACAGATTGGCGCTCTGGAAGCCGCGTAAGCGCTTACCAGATCTTCACGCGATCCTCAGGCTTCAGCACCAACTTGCCATCGGCGGCAGGCTTGAACGCATCGTACCACGCATCGAAATTGCGCACGATGTCGGTGCGATAGCGTGACGGCGAGTGCGGGTCGATGACCAGCAACTGACGCAACCGTGCCTCGCGGTCGTTGCGCCGCCACACCTGCGCCCAGCCCAGGAAAAAGCGCTGATCGCCGGTCGTGCCGTCGATCACCGGCGCAGCCTTGCCGCCTAGCGAAGCGTGATACGCATCCAGCGCCACGGCCAGACCACCCAGATCGCCGATATTCTCACCCAGCGTCAGCGCGCCTTTCACATGCTCGCCCGGAAACGGCTCATAGGCGTCATATTGCGACACGAGCTTGCCGGTCAGCGCCTTGAAATTGGCGACGTCCTGATCGGTCCACCACTGCACCAGCTTGCCGGTTTCGTCATATTTCGATCCCTGATCGTCGAAATGATGGCTCAGTTCATGGCCGATCACGGCACCGATGCCGCCATAGTTGACCGCCGGATCGGCATTGGGATCGAAGAAGGGCGGCTGCAGGATAGCGGCGGGGAAGACGATCTCCACCATGCCGAAATTGGCATAGGCGTTGATTTCCATCGGCGTCATGCCCCATTCCCAGCGGTAGATGGGCTTGCCCAGCTTGCCGACGCTATAGGCAAAGTCGAATTGCTTGGCGCGCAGGGCATTGCCGAACAGGTCGTCTGCCTTGATCTGCAGCCCGGCATAATCGCGCCACTGGTCGGGATAGCCGATCTTGGGCGTGAAGGCCGCGAGCTTCTTGTGTGCGCGCGCCTTGGCCTCCGCACTCATCCAGGACAAGCCGTCGATGCGGCGACCCCATGCGAGCAGCACATTCTTCACAAGCGCGTCGGCGGCGGCCTTCGTTTCCGGCGGGAAATATTTGGCGACGTAGACCTTGCCGACTTCCTCGCCCAGATTGGCTTTCATGAAGTTGATGCCCCGCTTCCAGCGGTCCTCGCGCTGCGGCGTGCCGGACAGGGTGGTGCCATAGAACGCGAAATTCTGTGCGCCGATCGCGTCGGGCAGAACGTCGGCATAGGCTTCGAGGCTGCGGATCAGCAGCGCGTCTTTCAGAACGTCGATAGGCGCCTTGGCCAGAATCGCGGCGGTGCCGGTAAAGGCGGTGGGCTGAGCAATCAGCAGGTCGGTCGAAGCAATGCCATTGGCTTTGAGGAACGCTGCAAAGTCGAAACCCGGTGCGGCCTTGGCAAGCTCCGTCAGCGTCATCTTGTTATAGGTCTTGTCCGCATCGCGGCTGTCGACGCGCGTCCAGTGCACTTTGGCGATGTCGGTTTCCAGCACCATCAGCGCCGTGGCGCGCGCGGCGGCATTGTTCTCGCCTGCCAGTTCCAGCATCTTGGTAAGATGCGCAACATAGGCGGCGCGATCCGCCTTCATCTTCTCGCTATCGGTCAGATAATAATCGCGGTCGGGCATGCCGAGGCCGGACTGGGTCATCTGCGCGATGTAAGTGTCGGGGGCCTTGTCGTCCTGACCGACATAGAGCGCGAACGGACCCTTTACGCCGTTACGCGCGGCCTTGGCGACCAGCGCGGCATAGCCCTTGCGATCCTTCAAAGCCTTGATGTCGTTCAGCCACGGCTTGATGGGTGCCAGCCCTTTGGCCTCGACCGTCGCTGCGTCCAGATAGCTGGCATAGGCTGCGCCGACCTTGCTTTGCGGATCGCCCTTGGCCGCATCCAGAATTTCGCGGGTGCGTGTCTTGGAAAGGTCGTCGAGGACGGTGAACATGCCGAAGCTCGATTTATCCGCCGGGATCGGATGGCTGCGTGCCCAGCCGCCATTGGCATGATCGTAAAATTCATCGCCCGGTTTGACCGTTGGGTCCATCCCCGCCGTGTCGAAGCCATAGGTGCCAAGTTGCGGCTTCGCGGTCGTCGATGCGGGTGTGGTCGTGCTTGTCTTGGCGGGCTGCGCAAGGGCCGGATACTGCATCGCGAATACCAGCGCGGTGGCGGTTGCGAACCTGATCGATTTTTTCATGGACGTCCCTCTCGTGTCGATTTGCGACGATATTGGGGATGTCGTTCGTCTGCTGTCCATGCATTTCGTCGAAAATTGATCGAAACGACAATATGTTACGCGACGCGCGGTTTCTCTAATCGTTCGCTGCGTTTTGGCGGGGATTTCGGTAATGGCGCAAGGCGCCCTCCGCTCAATGTCCGGGCAAAGGCAGGCGATATGCGCAGGATGATCTGCGCCACGACAATCGAAGCGCCGAGCACCAGCAGCGGATGGAGAATCAGGAAGGCGGGGTACAGCGGCGATCCCACAGGCCCGGTCCACTGGCCGATGAACGGTCCACCAAGCCAGATCAGGATCAGGTGGCAGCAGAAGAGGAAGAACGCATAAGGCTCTATCGCCAGCAATGCATCGCGCATCCTCGAAGTCGCCAGCGCATTGGCCATCCGCCAGAAAAACAGTGCAGCCGCGATCCGCGTTACCAGATCCAGCGCCGCCATGGCATGCGGCTGAGTTGTCGGGAAAGGCGCGGGGGGTAGCGACAGCGCCACCTTCACCGGAACGAGGATCGCGAAGGGCAGCAGCGCCAGCAGAGCCGGGAGCGCAGCAGTCCGCTCGGCCAGCGAAAGACGCCGCGCGATCATCCCCGACAGGAAGAAGAACAGGATGATCGGCCGCAGCAATATCGGTTGCGGCCATCCCCCGATGGCCAGCGCCGCAACGGCCAATGCCAGCAGCGCCATGCCGCGCACCGGAAGGCGTACGAGCAAAGGCGCGACGATCATGCAGATGAACAGGTCGCGCAGGAACGGCATCTGTACATTTATGTCCGGCGCGCGCGTGAGGGCCAGCATTTCCTCGACTACCCAGCCCACGCTGTGCGGGGTGGGCGCGAGTATCCAGCCAGCCGCCGCCGCGCCCGATACGCACAGGATCGCAATGGCGTTCCAAAGCAGCATCGGCAGCAGGATCGTACGTGCCTTCCCGGCGACATGCTGCCGCCAGTCCAGCACGCGGCGCGATCCGGCGACCAGATAGCCCGATATCATGCCAAGCAACGGAACCGCGCTTTTGCCCAGCCCCTCCATCAGCGTCCAGCGCAGCATTTCCTGCCCGGACCCGACCAATTGCGCCAGTTCCTCCCCCGTACGTCCGGTCCAGGCATGCACATAAACGACGCCGAGAATACAGAGGACGCGGGCAATGCCGATGGCGTCGTTGCGGGGATGGGTAACGGGTGAGGGAGGCAAGCAGGGGTTCCGGTGCGGTTCTAACGAGCGGGGAGCGTAACGATTGCGGGAGGAATTGTCAGCCTTTGGAGGTGGGGCGGGGTATCGACGGGATTGATGGCGACGCCCGTCATTCGTCAGGCCAATAAACCCTCGTCATCCTGAACTTGTTTCAGGATCCATCGTGCCCCAGGCGTAGCGCCAAGAGGAGGAATGGATCCTGAAACAAGTTCAGGATGACGGATGACCGTAAGGCGCGCCGTCTCACCCACAACACCCCCCACACAAGAAAAGGGCCGGGAAATCGCTCTCCCGGCCCCAATTCGTAGTGCGTGACCGCAGGACTTAGAAGTCCATGCCGCCCATGCCACCCATGCCGCCCATGCCACCGGGCATGCCGCCACCGGCCTTGTCGTCGCTCGGGCTGTCGCTGATCGCCGCTTCCGTGGTGATCAACAGGCCAGCAACCGATGCCGCGTCCTGCAGAGCGGTACGAACGACCTTGGTCGGGTCGATCACGCCAGCAGCGACGAGGTTTTCATAGACGTCGGTCGAAGCGTTGTAGCCACGGGTTTCGTCATTTTCGCGCAGCAGGTTGCCTGCAACGACGGCGCCATCGACGCCTGCGTTCTGGGCGATCTGCTTGACAGGTGCAGTGATTGCCTTGCGGATGATGTCGATACCGCGGGTCTGGTCGTCGTTCGCGCCCTTGAGGCCTTCGAGAGCCTTGGTTGCGTACAGCAGAGCCGTACCGCCGCCGGGAACGATGCCTTCTTCAACGGCAGCGCGGGTAGCGTGGAGAGCGTCGTCGACGCGATCCTTGCGTTCCTTCACTTCCACTTCGGTCGAACCGCCGACCTTGATGACGGCAACGCCGCCAGCAAGCTTGGCAAGACGTTCCTGCAGCTTTTCCTTGTCGTAGTCGCTGGTCGTGTTCTCGATCTGCGCACGGATGGCTTCCACGCGGCCCTTGATCGCATCGGCATCGCCGGCGCCATCAACGATGGTGGTGTTGTCCTTGTCGATCGTGACGCGCTTGGCGGTGCCGAGCATACCGATCGTGACGTTTTCGAGCTTGATGCCGAGGTCTTCGGAAATCATCTCGCCCTTCGTCAGGATCGCGATGTCTTCCAGCATCGCCTTGCGACGATCGCCAAAGCCAGGCGCCTTGACTGCTGCAACCTTCAGGCCACCGCGCAGCTTGTTGACGACCAGGGTCGCCAGTGCTTCGCCTTCGATGTCTTCGGCGATGATCAGGAGCGGACGGCCCGACTGAACGACGGCTTCCAGAATGGGAAGGATCGCCTGCAGGTTCGACAGCTTCTTTTCGTGGATCAGGATGTAAGGATCCTGAAGCTCGACGAGCATCTTTTCCGGGTTCGTGATGAAGTAAGGCGACAGGTAACCGCGGTCGAACTGCATACCTTCCACGACGTCCAGTTCGAAGTCGAGGCCCTTGGCTTCTTCAACGGTGATGACGCCTTCCTTGCCGACGCGCTCCATGGCTTCGGCAATCTTTTCGCCGACGATGGTGTCGCCATTTGCCGAAATGATGCCAACCTGAGCGACTTCGGAAGAACCCGAAACCGGCTTGGAACGTGCCTTGAGGTCTTCGACAACCTTGAGAACGGCCAGATCGATGCCGCGCTTCAGGTCCATCGGGTTGATGCCGGCAGCAACCGACTTCATGCCTTCACGGACGATTGCCTGCGCCAATACGGTCGCAGTGGTCGTGCCGTCGCCAGCGATGTCGTTGGTCTTCGAAGCGACTTCGCGGACCATCTGCGCGCCCATGTTCTCGAACTTGTCTTTCAGTTCGATTTCCTTGGCGACGGTAACGCCGTCCTTGGTGATGCGGGGCGCACCGAAGCTCTTGTCGATGACCACGTTACGGCCTTTGGGGCCCAGCGTTACCTTGACCGCGTCGGCCAGGATATCGACACCACGCAGAATGCGCTCACGCGCGTCGCGGGAGAATTTTACGTCTTTTGCAGCCATGAGAAATTACCTCTGCTATTGTTCAACTGTCATCCCAGCGAAAGCTGGGATCTCAATTCTTTCTGCTTCGTACGTCCCTCAAGAAGAGGGATCCCCGCTTTCGCTGGGATGACGAAGCAAGGCGTTAGCCAACGATCCCGAGGATGTCCGATTCCTTCATGATGATCAGGTCTTCGCCTTCGACCTTCACTTCGGTGCCCGACCATTTGCCGAACAGAATCTTGTCGCCAGCCTTGACGTCGAGCGGCGTAACCTTGCCATCTTCGGCCTTGGTGCCGGTGCCGACGGAGACGACTTCGCCTTCCTGCGGCTTTTCCTTGGCGGTGTCGGGGATGATGATGCCGCCAGCGGTTTTCGCTTCGGCTTCGATGCGACGGACCAGTACGCGGTCATGCAACGGACGGAATGCCATAAATTTGCCTTTCCCTTCGAGAAGGGAACGAACGACAGCGGCCTCGATGCGAACGGGACATGATTGTCATGCCCTTGGCTCCACAATCGATGGTCCGACTCTCTCCCGCTCCCAGTGAACTTCTGTTTGTTAGCACTCTCCAGTGAAGAGTGCCAGCGCCGCAGATATGGTTCTGCGCTATTCCTGGTCAAGACCTCTTAAAAGAAAAATGTGACGGTTTGAGGGGGTAGGTGAGGCAGGTCGCATGATGCGCGGGCATTGAAGCGACCATCGCAAAGCATTAGTTGAGCAGCAGGTTCGGAACGGAAGGCAGCACCCCTTGGCATTTGTACGCAGCGCATGGCGCATATTGGTCGGCATCAAGGACGCGCTGGTGCTGTTGTTCCTGCTGTTGTTCTTCGGCTTGCTCTACACCGCGCTGTCTTATTCCCCAGCGCCGGTCGCCAGCGTGTCGAGCGGTGCGCTCGTGCTCGATCTGGAAGGCGTGGTGGTTGAGCAACCGCAGGACATCAATCCACTGGCGTCGCTGCCGGGCCGCGCGCCGCAGATGAAGGAATATCGCCTGCGCGATGTCGTCACGGCGCTGGACGCGGCAAAGACCGACGGCAACGTCAAGGCCGTGGTTCTCAACCTCGACGGATTCCTTGGCGGCGGGCAAGTCGCTTTGTCGCGCATCGGCAAGGCACTCGATGACGTGCGCGCCGCGAAAAAGCCGGTGCTGGCGTATGCCACGCTCTACAGCGCCGATGGCTATCAACTGGCCGCCCATGCCAGCGAAGTGTGGCTCAATCCCTTCGGTCAGGTCGTGCTGGCCGGACCGGGCGGATCGCGGCTCTATTACAAGGGGCTGATCGACAAGCTGGGCGTGACCACGCATGTCTATCGCGTGGGCACCTACAAGAGCTTCGTCGAACCCTATATTCGCGCCGATCAGTCGCCCGAAGCGAAGCAGGCGGATCAGGCGCTGGCCGGTGCGCTGTGGCAGAACTGGCTGGATGAAGTCGGCAAGGCACGGCCCAAGGCAAAGCTGGCCGCCTATGTCGCCGATCCGCTGGCAGCGGCGCAGGCCGTGCGAGGCGATCTGCCCAAGGCCGCCGTGAATGCCGGACTGATCGACAAATTGGGTGAGGAATCGGCTTTCGCCGCGCGCGTCGCGGCATTGGTCGGGCCAAGCAATGACAAGAAACCCGGCACCTTCGCGGCCATCGATTATGCGCGCTATGTGAAGGCGAACACGCCGGCCAATAACGGCCAGATCGGCGTGCTGACCATCGCGGGCGAAATCGTCGATGGCGAAGCCGGTCCCGGCACGGCGGCGGGCGATACGCTGTCCGACCTGCTATATACGGCGCTCACCGAAAAGTCGCTCAAGGCACTGGTGATCCGCGTCGATTCGCCCGGCGGGTCGGTGCTGGCGTCGGAGAAAATTCGCGGCGCTATCATGGAGGCGAAGCGGCGCGGCCTGCCGGTCGTGGTGTCGATGGGCAATGTCGCGGCGAGCGGCGGCTATTGGGTGTCCACCCCCGCCGACCGCATCTTTGCCGAGCCGGGGACAATCACCGGCTCCATCGGCGTGTTCGGCATCCTGCCGAGCTTCGAAGGGACGTTGGCGAAAATCGGCGTCACCACCGACGGATCGAAGACCACCCCGCTATCGGGCGAACCCGATCTGGCCGGTGGCGTCAGCCCACAATTCGATGCCATCGCGCAGGCAGGCGTGGAGCAAGTCTACACCCGCTTCGTCGGGCTGGTGGCCAAGGCGCGCGGGCGGACGCCAGCACAGATCGACGGCATCGCGCAGGGCCGAGTCTGGGATGGCGGCACCGCGCGGCAGATCGGCCTGGTCGATCAGTTCGGCGGACTGGAAGACGCCATCGCCGCCGCGGCAAAACTCGCCAAGCTCGATCCCGCCACCGCCAAACCCTATTACATCGAAAAAGCCCCCGACAAATTCGCGCAATTCATCGAAAACTGGATGAGCGACGGCGCGGAGGAAGCCGCGATCCCGACCGACCTGCTGGGACGGCAGGCATGGATCCAGCGCCAATGGGCGATGCAGGCCGTAGCCGATGCACAGGGGCTGGTAACCGGCGGCGCCATGAAAGCCGCCTGCCTGGAATGCCGCGGCTACGGCGCACCGCAGCCAGTGGCGGCGGGCGAGGAGAAATCGTTCTGGGCGATGCTGGTGGGGAAGCTTTGGTAGGGGCCTGAGTCCTTGTCGTCGCCCCGGCGAAGGCTGGGGTCTCAGGCAGGAGCAGAATGAAGACTGCCCACGCGCTGCCATAATGCGAACCGCGCCTCGCGCCATGCCCGACTGTTGCCCGCCTCCGCCTGAGATGCCAGCCTTCGCTGGCATGACGGTGGGGGGCTTCGGCTCACCACCCAAAATCCGCTCCCCCCTCTCAAACCCGTCACCCCAGCGAAGGCTGGGGTCTCCGGCGTCAGGGGATGAAGCCCGAAATATCGCGCAGAGGAAGCACTGCCGCTCTCTCCCCTTGCTAGGATGGCCCTCCGTTTGGAGTCTGCGCGGCCAGATTTGGGCTAAGACCGCTACTTGTATTATAATTCCTCGGGACCGCCAGCCAGAAGAGATTCGATCGTGGTCCAGACTGTTAGTGTCTGGGCCACTCAGCGGGTGGGCGCAGATCTCTTAGGGATGTGACGTTCCTGGTGGAAGATCTCGTACTCCCCGGCGGGGCCGTTTGATCTCGATTGCCATATCCTCCGATCGTGCGGGATTAGAAGCATCGATCTCATGATCACGGCTCCGCGAGACCACCGTGTCAGTGTGAACAGGCCAACGTCCAGATTTTTGGCCGTCTCTCGCCGCGTCCAGTCGCTCTTGCGCGCAAGACGCGCCGCTTCAGCCGCAAACTCTGTCGTACATCTTATACAGTCATGCGCCTAACGCTCCTGCATCTCGCTCAGTTTGCGTTCCCAGGCGAGGGCGTGGGTAACGATCTGGTCGAGGTTGGCATATTGTGACTTCCAGGGAAAGTGGCTCATAATCGCCAGGTTGTCAGAGATAAGCGCCGCCGGATCACCCGGACGGCGTCCTTCCAACTGCCGCTCGATCTTTATGTTTGTCACCCTATCGACTGCGTCGAGTACTTCGAGAACCGAATAACCTCGGCCATAGCCGCAATTCAACTGGTGGCTTGTCGACGGATCCGCCAGTAGCGCCTCCAGCGCCAGGACGTGCGCCGCCGCCAGATCCGACACATGGATATAGTCGCGCACGCCCGTGCCGTCCGGCGTATCGAAGTCGGTCCCGAACACGCTCACATGCGCGCGCTTGCCGAGCGCTGCCTCAACCGCCACCTTGATGAGATGCGTAGCGCCTGCGGTCGATTGGCCGGTACGCGCGTGCGGATCGGCACCCGCCACGTTGAAATAGCGTAGCGCGCAGTAGTTCATCGGATGCGCAGCCGCGACGTCCGCCAGCATCGCCTCGGTCATCAGCTTCGACATGCCATAGGGATTGATCGGTCGCTGCGGCGCATCCTCCCGCACCGGGATTTCCTCCGGCGTGCCATAAGTGGCGGCCGTCGAAGAGAAAATGAAATGCGGCACGCCGCAGCGGACGGCGCTCTCGATCAGAGCGCGGCTCTTGACTGTATTGTTGTGATAATATTTCAGCGGATCGGACACCGATTCCGGCACCACGACCGACCCGGCAAAATGCATGATCGCGCCGATATTCTGCTCACGCAGCAACGCTTCGACCAACGGCTGATCCGCGATATCGCCGCGGGTAAAATGCACGTCCTGCGGAACGGCCCAGCGGAAGCCGGTCACCAGATTGTCGATAACCGCGACCCGCCAGCCGGCATCACGCAGCGCCAGAACCGCATGACTGCCGATATAGCCAGCCCCGCCGGTCACCAAAACTGTGGGCTTATCCGTCATATCCGTCTCTCCATTTCGTGGCGGTCGCAGGTAATTCGCGTCTGGATTCGGATACCGTGGACATCTCGGCATCGCCAGCGGTGGACTGGACCGGTGGCCGCCAAAGCAAGACCATCACCGTCGGCACGAGCATGGTGTTGATCAGATCGTGCAGCGAAGAGCCAAGGTCGTTCTCAACGCTTCCGGGGGGACGCGACATGTCGAGGGCTTCGTTGGTCAGTTCGATCCCGAACAGCAATAGCCAAGGCACGAGCAGCGACGATCTCCCGCGCAGCACATATTGGCAGGCGATGAAGACCAGCATCCCCACCTGCGCATGAAGCGCGTCGGAACTGAAGCCGACGATGTGCTCCACCTCCATTTTCATCTGGCTCCAGCCAAGCGCGATGATGTGCAGGTTCATCTCCCGAGGACTGCCCGGCGCGCGCACAGTCCAGCAACTTTTTCCACATCCTGCGAGCGAGGGCGGGTCGTGCCATCGCCGACGAGGAGCAGTGCATTTTGCACATCGCCCGTGCGTTCAGGTTCCAGCGTAAGGACATGCGCGCCTTCGGGACGCATGTACCGCCTGCACCACTGACCTGCGGACGCGGCGGCGAAACCTCCCCGTAAGGCGCGGATCGTGATCTGTGTATCATCCAGAACGAGCCGGATCGCGGTGGGGCCAGCATCCAGCAGGTTCCATTCGGCGGGGATAAGCAGGCGGACGGCGCCGGGGGTCGCGTCCGTCCAATGATCGGCGATCAGGAGTCCGCTGGGTATGTGCGCGGCAATCCGGCAAACGGTGCCTTCGCGCATCGGAATGAAGCCACCGACTGCCGGGAAGTCCAACACCGCCAGTTCTGCTGGAGGGATCAGCCGTGCGCTGTTCATCCGCCCGACCTTGAAGCAGCCCAGATACTCGACCGGCTCGCTATCAATGAACCGGGGGCCGTTGTGGCTGGCCGCCGACCGCTCGAAGCTGCGCTCCTGCCCAGTGGAATATTGCGCCGTCCCCGGATCGACGATCAGCCGCTTGCCGTCGACGTCCAGTTCCACGGATAGGAAATCGGCGTGACCGTGACCAGGGTTCCAGGGAGGGCCGATCTCACCTGCATCCATCCAGAGCGAGAAGCGGTCGGTACGCAAGCGCGCATAGCCCGCATCGGCCAGAATGCCGGGTAATGGCTCGGTCATAACCGAAGTGCCCATGATATGGCTCACGGGCGGCACTTCTTCGGTCCAGCTGTCATTGAACAGAGCGATTTCCCCGTCATCATGTGTCATGAACGCCCACGCCCGGCCTGCCGCTATTGCCTTTTCCGCGGCCATTTTCCGTGTCGATGGCCGCAGGAAGTAGGCGTCGGCAAAGATGCGCAAGGACATCACCGTCAGCCCCTGATACATGGCGGAGCGCTCGACCTGCATTCCGTCGGGCAGCACCGTCGCACGAATGATGGCCGATACAGCGCGATCCAGCTTCGCACAAAGGCGCGAGGGCAGGCCGTCGCTGGCGATCCCGTACAGGCAGAGCGCAGCAAGGTTTCGCTCCGTATGATTGTTGCACAGGTCATGCTCCACATTGGCAAGCACGAAGGCGGCGTCGCGGCGGATAAAGGCGCGCAGGCGGGCGCCAACTTCGGCGGAAAGTGCGCCGAGCTTTGCAAGGGCGAGGCCGCTCAGCATCGCCAACAGCCGATGCGATGCTCCATAAGGGGACCAAATGTTCTTAAAGGCGTCAGGGCGATCGATGGTGGCGGCGTGCTCAAAGGAATCCAGCAACGCAAGAACAGTCAACTGATGCGCCGGGTGGCCGCTTGCAATTAGCGAATGCAGTACTTCGCACTGACTGAGCTTCATCCGCCAAAGATGATGATCGTTCTCCTGCGGAAGCCGAAAATACCAGTCGATGTTTTCGATCGCACCGAAATCGACGGTTTCCCCCAACAATGTGAACCGCCCGCAGGAGGCATCGGCGAGGGCTTGGGAGGAGGCCTCGTAATAGGCCGCAATGAAGCCAGCAAGGCTGACGGAGATCGCCAATGAGTCCGGCAGGGCTGGGAGGAGCCTGTTCTTTCGGGCCAAATATCCCGCGTAGATTTTTGGGGCGAGGGGAACCAACCGATTACGCAACTGGCGGCGCACCTGATGTCGCAACATCTGGAATGAAATTCGTGAAAGTGCTTTTAATGTAATGGATAAGCTCATCTGTGTATCGCCGAAATATTGTTCGACACATGTCGATAAATTATGAATATAGATATGAGTGTCATGGAATTGCACAGGAAACGATCATGGATTCTGTTGAACAGACAGTTCAAATCATTGGCGATGCGGAGTATGTCTATGCTGCATCTTCTCGCCACGCATTTCGGATCGACCGTCGCTCTTCCTGCGTCACGATGACCGTGAGGCCGGGTGATCGTGCGAGCTACGATCGTGCCCGGAACCGGCCTTTCGAGCGCGCGGAATTGCTTAGCCGTATCGCGCTGCCTTTCGGCCGCCCGGCGACCATCACGTATTTCCAATATATTGCACCCGGAAGCACTGCGAGCCTGCCGGCAATCATCGGACAGGTTCACAATTCGGCTGAGGCGAGCGAGCGGCCCCTGCCTGCCATTATCGCCATGGAAATGAATGGCGGCGTTCAGCGCATTCTTACGCATTCGGTGCGCGAGCGGTTCGCGCTGGCATCGCCCAAGTCCATGATAAGATGGTCCGCACCAGCGACCTTGGGACGCTGGGTCCACTGGATATGGGAAGTCACGCCCGATCCAGTCGCCGGTCATCTTCGGGTCTGGCGAAACGGAATTGCTATCATCGATTCCACCATGCCGCTCGGCTATAACGATCCCCGCGGGCCGTACTGGCAGTTTGGCATTTATCGAGTGCAGGATCGCGGCGTGATCCGCGTTGCCTATTCGAATATGTCGGTCCGGCTCGGACCGGCGGGTTCCGTCGCGTCGACTCCGCCGCCCCCACCGCGTTGCACCGTCCCTCCTCTGCATTAGAGGCGGAGGCACGAGCAATCCCACGAACATTCCGCCCAATGCCTCCAGGAAAAGGATGCGGGCCGGATAATCGACGCAGGAATGCAGTATCAGCAGGAGGATGCCGCATACCGCGGTCCAGTCTGAGTGTTTTTCCGCAGCCACGCGTTTCGACAGCCCGAACACCGTTCGGCCGAACCACACAAGCCCAAGCAGGACTACCAGGGCCGCCGGAGCCCCGCCCTCAAGTATATACTCAAGGAAGTCGTTGTGCGCGTGGTTTGGATAATAGGGGCTTATGTCCGCGAGCTGCTCGGCGCTGCGGAACACGGGAACGAATGTCCCCATGCCCGAACCTACGGGCCAATATTCGGCAATGGCCCGCACCGTTCCTTGCCAGAAAGCCAGGCGGTCTACATTGCCGGTTGTCAGCCTGTCGATCGCATAGGCTGCTACGCGGTTTCCGCTTAGAACGATCGTCATGCCCGCTGTAGCAACTATCAGTGCAGCAATCGTCGTCCACTTCATGTTGGGGCGTACACCGCCCAAGAGCAGGAGCGCAGCTCCGCCGAAGCTGACCGGCAGCAGAATGAGCCCCATGCGGGAGGTAGTAGCTAGTACCCCCGCCGCGAAGGGGAGGGACAGCACAGGTATCAGCCAGCGTGCCAGCGATCCTTCAGCGTGGGTTTTCGCGCAGGCTGCTGCCATCGGAATGGCCAGCAGCAAAAGCGCCGCCTGATGATTGCGATTGGCGAAGACGCCCGTGGGATATCCCCTATGGGCGGAAGGGTAGATGACTCCCCAATGCCCGCCCGTCACCGATTGCACGGCGGCCACGGCCAAACTTGCGAGCGCGAGCAAAACGGCCAGGTGAAGGAGGAGAAATCTGTCCTCCTGACGAAGGTGCAGCACCGCGATCAGCATAGCTGCACCGGGAAGGAGGCCTGTTAGCCATCTTAATGTGGCCGTCGGATCCAGGCTTTGCGGCGCAGCGCGGCTTCCTTGCCCGAGTGCATCAAGGATATCTGATGCTAGGTCTCGGCCGGGCAGGGCGCGCCATATGGTCGGCGGCAAGGGCACGAGCTGGATCAAGGGAATGGCACACGCCAGTGCGAGTAGAGCAAGAGGCTGCCATGCCGTGCGATCAGGTATCGCGCGGGAGAAACCTGCACAATAATAGCCTGCGACCAGTAAGGCGGCCAGCTTCAGAACCGCCTCGTTCATGGCATAGTCGCTGCCTCCCCCGCTCAGGAAGCAGCACAGAATGAGGAGCAGGCCAGATGGCGCAGTCTTCATCACGGCGGACCGACTGAATGTCGCATTAGCCTTCATTTGGATGGGCTCATCGGCGACATAGCGACGGGCACTATCCGCACCGATGACAGGATAATATCCGCAGGGGCACTTTGGACAGCGCGTCGGGCATTGAGCGAAATTTGTTGTGCCGGGCAAGACGATGTCGGAATGGCAAATTGCCCATCCATTGACCTGAGTGGCAATTTTCCCCGGCCGGGTAGGCAGGACAGCGACCAGCCGATCCGGCCATCGCGAAAGGCGCTCCTGTTGGAATTACCGACGCTGATCCGATAGGTGCCGGGTTTGAGCACAAGCGTTCGCTCCGCCAGCGTACCGAAGGTGCTCCCGTCCATGATAATCCGCACCCCGACGGCTTCCGCCCGAAGTTCTGCGCCAGCCACACGGCGCGCACGCCACTCAAAAGGAGAAATGCGATCATCCGACAGCGAGGTGTCGATTTCGGCAAGTGTTCCGGCGAGATTGTCCGGAGTGGAGCGGTCTCGAATTGCGCGAGACCAGAGGTCTTTAGCGTGCCCATATTCTCCTAGGACGAGCAGTCTCCGCACATAGGGAAGCACTTCATCGCGTGCTGAGGCGATCCCGCCGACGATCATTCCGTCCAGCAATGCCTCATGTCCGTTCGCGGCGTTGCCATCCAGCTTCGTCACGTCCTGCAAGAAGGCGAGGCGCCAAGGTGGCGCATCACGGAAGCGGCCGAGCAGGGCGTCGCGTCCCTCTGCGTCCATGACCAGAGCATGCAAGATCGGGAACAGCCGTGCGGCCTGTACGGGCTTGCGGCGGAGTACCGCGTCGATCCGCTCGACGGCGCTCCGATAGTCCTGCTTCTGCAACGCTTCTTCCAGCAGCCAATATTGGATTTGGCTGTCCCGCCACCCAAGGCGCGCAGACAGATGGACCAGGTTTGCCGCATCGGCGCGCCCGTCCTGTCGTGCGCGAAGCGCCCGGTTCCGCAACTGCCTGCTGTCCAAAACGGAAACCCCGAACGGCGACACGTTCCCGGGGTACGAGACTACGACCGCCCAACTGAGTATCGCCATGAGCGCGGCCGTTCCCACGACCCGGCGTGGCGATGCTCGACGGATGGAGGCAGTCTCGATCACCTTCAGCTCTCGATCTTTTCGGACCGGGTGTCTTGATCGCCGTAAGTATAATACTGCTCGTAGCCATAGCCGAGCGAAAGAATATCGACACGGTTGAGAACGACGCCCAGCAACCGCGCCCGCGCCAGACGCAAGCGGCGAATAGCGGCCTTCACAACACCTCTGTGTGAGCCGTTGGCGCTTACCACGAACAGCGTCGCATCCATGTGTGCGGCGATGCTGGGTGCGTCCGCCAGCCCAACGACCGGTGGGGCGTCGATGATCACAAGATCATAGTGGGCGGTAAACTGGGCGATCAACTCCGGAAGTATGGGGGAGCCAAGCAACTCCCCCGGATTGGGCGCGGTTGGGCCGCTTCCTATAAAGTCCAGCCCATCGATGGATGTGCGTTGGATCGCTTGATCCATCGCACATTTGCGGACCAGCAGACTGGTCAGACCCGGCACGTTGGACATGCTCAGTATATGGTGCAGACTCGGGCGACGCAGATCGGCATCGACAAGGAGTACGCGACGTCCGCCCGAGCGCGCGAAATCGCGCGCGATGGCGTGCGCTATGGTCGATTTGCCTTCTGCCTTCCGGCTGCTGGTGATGAGCAACGAGGCGGGAGCGCCTCCGGCCTGGGACAGTTCCAATGCAGACCGAAGTGCATGGAATGCTTCGTTGAATGCCGATTTCGGTTGGTCCAGTGCGTCAGTGGGTGTGGTACTTTTAGTGAGCGCCGGCACCATCCCAATGGCCGGAAGACCGAGCTTGCGCTCTGCCTCGTCAGGCGTGCGCACGACATCGTCGAGTTGCTCCCTCGCATAGACGCAGCCTGTCGCCGCCATGAAGCTGATAAGCAGGGCAAGGCCAAGATTGACCAGCAAATTGGGGGATACTGGTTTTCCCGGCACACGCGCGACATCTATGATGGAGATGTTGTTGTTGCTCATGCCTGCCGCCGCGCTGACTTCCTTGAAGCGTTGGAGCAGCCCGTCGTAGAGTTCACGGTTGGTATTCACTTCTCGGCGCAGGATATTGTAGCCGACCCGGCGATCCTGCTCTGTAAGCGTCTCGTTCTTGAGGCTGCTTACCACCGCTTCGAGTTGTGCTTCCTGCTGTTTTGCAACTTGATACCGATTGAGGACTGAGCGGCGCGCATCTGCAGCTATGCCTTCGATCTGGCGGTCTATGGCCGCAATTTCGCTGTTGGTGCGGCGGACCTCTGGATGATCGGCCTGTCGCCGCTCCTGCTGTTCGGCAAGCTTGGCTTCGAGCGTCGCGCGCTGATGTTGCATCATCTGCACGGCAGGGTTCGAAAGGACTTCGGGAAGGCTGTCCAATTTTGAGCTGCGTGCGTTGTTCCAAAGCTGTTCGGCATCGATGCGGCGGGCGATCGCGGCGACGAGGGCATCGTTCGCCTGAACGAGGCTGGAGACGGTCAGCGAGTTACCGCTGGACGAACCCGTCTGCGCCGGCATCCCCGAACTGGTGTCGATAATTCCACTGGAACGGGCGTAGACGTTCATCGCGCGCTCCGAATTTTCCAGCCGTTCTTTTGTTTCGGTCAGTTGTTCCTGAAGGAAGCGGCGTGCGTAGGAGGACGTGTCGAATTTACGGCTGAGATTGCTGCCTATCATGTTGTCCGCAAAGGCATTCGCGATCCGCGCCGCCAGCGTAGGGTCCGGACTGTCAAAGGTAATTTGGACGATGCGCGAGTTTTGTGTGAGGCTGACCTTCAGATTGTCCTGCAACAAGGCGATAGTCTGTTCGCGCCGAACTTCCTGTAATGATTGCGCCCCGGTCGGCTTTTCGTCAGGCTTTACGCGCATCGCCTTGAAGAATGTATCGCCGGAAAACAGCCGCAGGGCTTCCCCGACACGGGTAGCGAGGGAGCGACTTTGCATTATCTCAAGCTGGGTCTGGAGAAAGCGATCCGCATCCTGGATCGCTTCGGCAGGCTGGATATCGGGGGCGTCGAGGACGCGCGATGCCTGTTGCTCGATCTGAATGCTGGATTGGGCGCGATAGGTTGGCGTGATCAGCAGCGTGATCGTCAGACCCAGCGCCAGCCCGACGCCACAGATCGCAAGAATGATCCAGCCGTTGCGATGCACAATACGGCGCAACGTGGCGAGGTCGATCTGCGAACTGGTAAATGCCCAGCTCTCATTGCCCTGTAATTCTGCCGACGGCTCGATATAGGAGTTGAGGGTCGGCGGCGATGCAGGTGATGTTTTCATAAAAAGAGCCTGAGCAAGATCGGGGGAATGCACTGCATCACCGGTAAGCGCGAAACGCGGCGATGATCGGCGCGAGACTCAGTACGTCTCGCCAACCGCCCTTGAGGGCGGAAAAGCCGACGACGACCGTGTCGCTGCCGTGAATCTGAGGATCGGGCAGTTCGCCCCGGCGGATCATCCCAACGTCGAAGACCGCACCCATGGGTTGCCCGTTTATGGTGCGAAAAATCACCACTTCGCTCAAAGCGGAGACTCTGGTGGTTCCCTCCGCCATTGCCAGCGCGCCCAACAGCGTGGTGGGACCGGCAAGCTGATAGATGCCCGGTTTGGTCACGGAGCCTTCGACGGTCACTTTCTGAGATGTCGCGCTGTTGACGTTTACCGAGACATCCGGGTCGATCAGCATATTGGCGGCCAACCGCGTGGCGATTGCCCTTGCCAGTGCATCGGCCGTCAGCCCCGCAGCCCTGACGCTGCCAACAAGGGGCATTGAAATATTGCCGTCACTGGTGATCTGGACTTCTTTCAGACTGAGTTCCGGTTCTCCTAACACCGTGAGGCTGATGACGTCTGATGGGCCAAGTATACCGTCGCCATCGACACCCACGGTGGCTGGGGGAATGACGGAATAGGCTTCCTGCCCACGCGGGAGATCGGCAGTTGCACATCCGACGAGGCAGAGACTCGATGCGAGCAAGGCCGGCGTGAAGCGGACCGTGCTCTTTGCCGCGTGAAGGGAGAAATTGGAGAAGGACATGGAATTTCCCTGACTAAATAAGACAGTAAGATGCAGGATCGCGGATCATACCGGGTGTCCGCCAAACTTCCTTCGCATCGCTCCCAGCCGCTTTGTGGTGAGGCGGTAGGCGACGTCTGCGACTAGCAGCGTAAGAATGAGGGAGAGCGTGACCGCAGGAACAAACCCGACTACGAAATGCGAGACTGCTGCCAAGATTGGGAAGTGCCAGAGATAGAGTTCATAGCTGATCCGACCAAGGTGCGAGATGAGCGGGAACTCAGCGATACGGCGCACTGCTGAATATTGGTCGGCAAAGATTACCCCAGTAAAGAAGATGCCGATCGCCAGGCTTTGCGGCGTATATTTCAGAACTTCTTCGTAATAGGGTGTCCAGTGGATCATTGACGCAAGCATCGCGATCCCGCCGATCCAGACGAGCAGATGTCCGACCCGGTCGATTGCGGATTGCGTGATCCGTCCTGCATCGAGGAGCAGGGTAAGCAGTACACCCCAGGCCATTGCATCCAGGCGCGTGAAGGTGAAATGATAGTTGATCTGGTCCGCATTTGCCGGGTCCGCCCATGCAACGAACATCCGCAACAGCAGCGCGCCGACGATGGCGGCAACCATCAGCCAAATGCGGGAGCTCTGGCTGCGCAGCAGGAACAGCAGCGGGGGAAGCAACAGATAGAAATGCTCTTCGACAGCAAGGCTCCAAAGCGGTTCGATGGCTTGATAGCCTTCCTTCCAGCCGAAGATTGGCGCTCCGAATTTTACGATGTTGCCTAGATAGAGGAAGGATAGCGCGATTTGTGCGGGCGAGAAGTTCTCGGGCTCAATCAGATAGAGCAGGGGCACTGCCACGATCCCCATCAGCAGCAACGGGGGCAGCAGCCGGATGAAGCGACGGATGTAGAATTTGCCAAGGGCGATGGCTCCGTTCCGCTTCTCTTCGGCAATGAGCAGGCGGCTAATGAGGAAGCCGCTGATGAAGAAGAACAGTGAAACGCCAAAGCCCCCCGGCAGCATGGGCACGATTTCATAATGGCGAACGATCACGATTGCGACCGCAGCCAGACGCAGCCCGTCGAGACCGCTGACATAGCCGAAAGCGGCTGTTGTCTGATTTTGCTCCGCCGTCATGCGGCAAGTCTCCGGTTTTGTGGCAAGGGATAGGGAGGGCTGGCCGCTGTTTTCCGAGCGTCGCGAAAGCTGGGGTTCATCGCCAGGCCTACGAGCAGCCAAAAGGGTGGGTAAGCCGCGGGGAAGCTCTGTGCCCAAGTCATGAACATCATGGCGATGCAGATCGGCTTGTATGGAATGCGCGAAATGCCAACGCCGCGGAACAGGACGACGATATAGATAAGCCCGACAATCCCATATTCGAGCAGGATCACCGGAAAGAAGGCAGTGGGCGATACGCTGAGTGTCGCGGGAACATTGGTCGCGTACCAGCCGGTCAGACCGAATAGTCGCCCGAGTCCATATTCGGCATACAGTCGCGGGCCTTCCGCGATAAACGCACCTGCGCCGAACCCGGCGAAGCGGGAATCGATGATCCCCAAGATGCCGACATAATTATGTACGACGCGATAGGAGAAGGTAGTGTTGAACAGCGCCTCAGGCGACTTGAGCGCCGTGGCCATAAGGTCGATGCCGCGAATGCCGGTTTCAGGCAGAACGGCTAAGGCCGAGAGGCCTATCAGCATTACGGCGGCGAAAGCACCAACCCCCAGATACCGCATGACCGGTGCTCGCCCCGCGCCGGTCTGGCTTACGAGGGCATACAGGATGCCGATCGCGACGGCAGCGAAGAAACCCGAACCGGACTGGGAAAGCGCGATGTTGAAAACGGCGAGCCAGAGCGGCCACCGTTCGACCGTCGCGCCCCTGTTTCTCAAGGCGCTGCGCGTTACCATGCACAGCAGCAGCATGAACGCCATGGTGAAGCCGAAATCCGTCGCTTCGGGGGCGAGGCTCGTCGTGCCCCGACCGCCCGCAACGCCCACGATGGTGGGCACCAGCGGCGCCGTGATCTTGAAGTAAAGCGACGTGCTGACGTAGCCGAGGATGCCGAAGGCGGTCCATAGCGGCAAGGTGATCTTCAACAGCCGCCAAAGGAGGGCGGGCGAGAGATACTGCATCGCCATGACGATGCCCCACGACAAGAGGAAGGACGCCGATCGGCGAAAATAATAGTCCAGGCTCACCTGATCCGGGCGATAGACATAAACCATGAACCAGAACGCAAACGCGGCGAGTATCATCTGCAAGCGGTTGATGCGCAGATCCTGCGTCAGCAATCGCTGAGCCAGGAACAGCCAGCAGACGAGCGCCGCCCAAGGCTGCACCTGTGATGGCGCAGCCAGAGGTCCAAAGACGAGATAAGGCAGACAGCATAACAGCGCTGCGATCGTCAGCAGTCCAACCGATGCGGAATTATCGACTGCCTGCGCCGTAATTGGGTGGCGGGCTTCCCGCCAGCTTGCCTCACGCATTTCCGCGACTTCCAGGGTTGGATACCGCAGCGAGCGATGTAAGGCGCGGCCTCAGCCAAATGCCCAGGCGCTTGCGTGCTAGCAGCAGCATTAGCCCAAAGACGAAGAGTGAATAGAGTACTTGCGCGCTGGCCAGCGCGAAAAGGCCTGATGTGGACAGCAACCATGAGGCGCAAGTCAGTAAGACGATGCCGGCAGCCAATATTGCCAGTGCCCCGTCCTGCGTACCGGTCATCTTGAGCACTTCGTCCACCGGGCCGCCGAAACATTCGATGGCCACGGCGAGAAGGAGGATTGCCAGGACCGGGACGACGGCATCGAAGCCGGGGCCGAACGCTAAGGCGATTGCCGGGCGTCCGACCAGCAATGTCGCTGTCATCGCAACAATGCAAAGCGCGAGGCTGATAGTGCCAAGTCGGCCGCACAGCGCCGCAATCGCGTCCATGTCATCGCGCTGCGCCGCGCGCACGATCGCTGGGCGGATCGAAAAGCGGACTGCGGCCATGGCGGCCGATACGGCAACCGAGAGCCGACCTGCCGTACCCAATATGCCTGCATCGGCTGGATTGAGGAGGATGCCAGCTAAAAAGGTAGGAAGCCAAAGGCCGACGCCGTACAACGTCCGCGCGATAGCGAGCCGGATACCTATGGCCACTTGGCGGAGTGCGGGTGAGAGCCTGAAACGCGGGCGACCGCCAGAACGAAGTGTCAGGACCAGCGCCCACAAAGCCATCGCGGAAGCACCGCTGACAGTTGCGGCAGCCAGTCCAGTGAAATTCGGGGCCGACGTCAGCAACATATAGGGCGCGGAGACGGCAATGAGTCCGATATTGATTGCCGGATAGTTGAAAAATGCGCCAAGGCCGTGGCGATCCAGCGCCAGCAGCAGCTGCGCACAGTTGAACATAACGCCGTTTGCGATGAAGAAGCCTGTGGCAAACCACAGCATCGTTCTTTGCTGGTTGTCCAAGGGGAGGATCGCGGCGGCCAGCAGGGCCGCTCCCAGAGCGATGCCGACACTCAGTATCATGACCCCAAGCATCGTGCCCGCCATGTCCTGTCGCGCGTGGCGGTCATGAATCGCGTCTAGCCGCGGCATCTCCCGCACGACATACTCGCTCGCGCCGAGCCCCAGCAGTGGGAAAACGGGGAGCACTGCGCTCAGCGCGAGAATGTAGAGCCCATAGTCGTGTCGGGAGAAATGATGGGCGATAAGGCTGAGGATAAGGAACTGGATTGCGATCGCCGTATAGCGCAAACCGACCGCCACGACCGGGCCTGAGAGTTTTGCCATGCCCTTCAATCTGCACCTGTCAACACAAGCGGGCGGGACTGATCGACGTGGCCCAGGGCTTCGAGAAACGCCGCTTCCAGCTTCAGGAAATGCGCTTCCCAGGTCCAGTGCTCGACGACATAGTCCCGCGCTTTGCGGCCCAGCGCCAAGGCTTCGTCCGGGTTCTCAAGCAGGTCGATGACGGCGGCTGCAAATGTCGGAGCATCGGCGGCAAGGCGCAACGTTTCAGAGGGCGCCATGATCCCTTCATTGGCGATGTCCGTCGCGACCACAGCCTTGGCGTTTGCCATATATTCGATGAGTTTGTTTTGCATTCCACCCGCTGCGCCCATGGGGTTGATGCAGACGGCGGCCGAGCGAACGATTGCCCCGATATCAGGTACGGTGCCGGTAACGGTGATACCGTTCACGCCGTCCAGCGCATGTATCGAGGCAAGCGGATCGCGGCCCTGGATGAAAAGCTCTGCGTCGGGAAAGCACGCACGAACTCTCGGCCAGCAATTGTCGACGAACCAATGCACGGCCTGGACATTGGGCTGGTAAAGCATGGAGCCGGAAAAAACGACCCGACCAGGCACAATTTCCTGTTCCATCGCAGGCGGATAGCGGCCGATGTCGGTGCCGTGCGCGCCATAGACCCAGTTGTCGATGGCCGGTTGGTCACGGATGGCGCAAACAGCCTTGATTGCCGCGACGTCTGCTGGCCCGATAAGGACGGATCTGGTAAAACTCTGCCACACTGTGGCTTCGAAATTCTCGCAAAGCCGCGTCTCGATGCGATAAAATAATCGCTTGATGCGATTTTTCTCGTTCTTCCATATCCGCCGGGTGTTCAGGGACTGGGAGAGTTGAAGCGCCACGAATGTGGCGGGCGCGTTTACATGCCTCGACGCTCTCTGCTTTCGCACGCGCCCAAGATGCGTCGGGATGGCCGGCGCGCTACGCATATAGTAGCTGTAGACCACGTCATATGCACCGGCTTGCGTTGCCCGGAGCAAATCGCGCGATAGCCGTGCGTTTTGGAACAGGCCGACCTGCAGGGGTTGCCCTTTCAGCAAACCTCGCGCCAGTCCAGTCAGCCGGTTCCACCAACCCTGGCTGTAGATGCGCACTTCGTTACAGGCCTCATTCAGCCATTCCCGCTGCACCGGAGTCAGCGCGCCCTGCATGTCGAGTGTGTAGAAGTCCACCTCATGGCCCCTCGCGGCGAAAAAGCTTAGCAAATGCGCGACGGTCAACTGGTCACCGCGCATCATGGGAAAGGGCAGGCGGCTGTAGACCAGCGCGATCCGCAGCTGGCGTTCCGCGGGGGCGCAGTCCATCCGTTTGGGCAAGTCATGGGCGGCTTTGGTCAAGGCTGGTTCCAGGCTCTGTTGACGAAACGGGCGGAGACGGCTGCTTGTCAGGGAAGCGCGTTGGTGCTGACCTTGCGGTCCGCCTTGATGTTGAGGGTGTCGAGGATGCCGATGGAGTCGACCGCGAGATCCCAGGTCTCCTCCTCCGCCACGTCCCGCGTCACGAAGAGCTGATTGAGCGCGGGAAGCTGCGTATAGGCATAGCCCAGATTGGCGCCGATCAGCTTGGACGGCACGAGGCTTGGGTCGTAGACCGACAGGCGGTAGCCGGCTTCCAGCAGCTTGCGGGCAAGGTCCACATTAGCGCTCTCGCGAAGGTCGTCGCTGTTCGCTTTGAAAGACAGGCCCGCCATCAGCACGCGGGCACCGGGTGCTATGCCTTGAGTGACATGCTCCAGCAGGAAATGCTTGTGGCTGTCGTTAGACCGCAGGAGCGAGTCCACCAATACGGTATGGGCCCCGACATCGGCGGCGATATACTGAAGGGCGCGGACGTCCTTCGGCAGGCAAGACCCGCCAAATGCTCCGCCAGGCCTCATGTAATAGGGGGATATGTTGAGCTTGGTATCGGAGACGAATATCTCATGCACCTTGCGTGCGCTGATACCGAGCTTGACCGACGTGCGGCCGATCTCGTTCGCAAAGGCGACCTTCACGGCGTGCCAGGTATTATCAACGAACTTCGTGAACTCGGACTCGCGATAGGGCGTGTAGAAGATGGGCGCATCGATACCCTCGTACAGAAGGTCCATATTGCGCGATGGTTCGCCGTTTGCCGTTCCGATGACGATCTTCGGCGGCATGAAATAATCGGCGATGGCCGTGGCCTCGCGCAGGAATTCGGGATTGTAGACCAGTTCGACCGCATCGGAGAACCGGCCGTTCAGTTCCGCCTTGAAGATCGGCGTCACGAGGCCTTCGATGGTTCCGGGGCGGATCGTCGAGCGATATACGACGGTAAGCGGATGCGGCCGGTTGGTGCTGATGGCAGCGGCAATCTGGCGACTGACCTCGCTGATATATGTCATATTGTGCGATCCGTCCGGACCGCTTGGCGTGCCGACACAGACGATGGCCATGTCGCACTCGTTGATGATGCCGCCCGCGCTTTGCATCACATCGAAGCGTTCGTTCGCTATGCCTTCCCGGAGAAGTTCGTGGAGGCCCGGCTCGCTGATCGGGCAGCCTCCCGCTTTCAACTCCGCGACCTTCGCCTCGCTGACTTCTATGCCGATCACTTTGTGGCCGGTTTTTGCAAGGCAGGCGGCAGCGGTAAGTCCAACATAACCAAGTCCGAAAATGGCGATCTGCATGATGTGCACCTCAAAAAATTTAGGCCGCAGACGACCGGCGCGCATTTGAGCACGTGGGCGGTAGGCCAGGAAAAAGGGGCGGGAGCGCGAGGAAGGGGGCGGCCTATGCGCTTTCCCAGGGGGCTGCGTGTGTTAGAAAGTCTTGCTCCCCACGAGCACCTTCACTGTCAGCGCAGTGATCAAGATGTCGCGCAGGAGCGTCCAACCCGAGAGATATTCAAGGTCGGCTTGTAACCGATCTGTAAGGTCAGAATGGGTGAAGGTTGTTCCGCGAAAGCCCCGGACCTGCGCCAGGCCCGTCATCCCGGGCTTTACGGCATGGCGATGCCAATAGCGGGGGTCCACATGCCAGTAGAGCGTGTCCCCGGCCTTTGCTCCGAGTGCATGGGGACGGGGGCCGACAATGCTCATTTCGCCGCGGATGACATCGAAGAGCTGCGGAAGTTCGTCGATGCTGGTCGCCCGAATAAAGCGTCCCACACGCGTTATACGATCATCGTCCTTGCCGGTCGTAAGGCGGCTTCCGTCTGCATCCTGTTTTGCGACATGCATGCTGCGGAACTTCTGCATGTAAAAAATGCGATTACCCCGGCCGATCCTTTTCTGTTTGAATATAATCGGACCGGGGCTGTCGAGCCGGACGGCAATCGCCGTCACCAGCATGATCGGGAAGAGGCACAGGATAGCTGCCGTCCCGACGACAATATCGAACAGTCGCTTGAGTGCGCGATCCCGAAGGGCAAGCGGGCCGGTCGATACCTTGATAGTTGTGTGGCCAAAGAAGTTACCCGCGCCGATCGGCCCAAGTGTCGCAATCTCCGCCGTAATTATTTCCGCATCCACATTGGCACCCTTCAGCGCGACCGCCCAGCTTTCGCGGCGGTCGGCCGGGCAGGCGACGATCACGCGGTCTGCCCGGTTCACGATGGTGCCGAGGGCATCCAGCGCATCAGGGTCCGTTATGTCGGGCCTCAGGTCATATCTTTTTGCATCGATCACCGTCGCTCCATGCGGCATCTCCACATCGTCCGCGCCGTCTTTCAAAACCAGCGTTACGGGCCAGTTGTCGAGGTCGCCCCGGCTGTTGGCATGAATAGCAAAGAGCACGCGCGCCGTGGCCAGTCCCAGGCATACTGCGGGGGAAACGCGAAGGAGAAGGACTTCGATAGGCTGGGAATCCGCGCCGAGGTGCATCGCCAGAAGACCTGCTAGGTTAAGCGGGATCAGAAACGACAATATGGCTCGCCCGATCCCTGCCTTGCTGCCCTGGAATGCATCCACCGCATAGGCGCCAAAATGGCTCGCTATGACAAGATACATGGTCATCAGTCCCAGAAGGACCCCAGCGTCCAGCGCTTGCGGAGAGGTGTCCGCAGGCAGCAGCAGGGTGAGCGCATACCCGCCTGTCATGCCCAGAATATCGATCAAACGGAGCTGCATATGCGCCCGCAGGCGTCGATGTCCCCGCGCGATGTAGTTCGGAAGCTCGGGGCGATCGAGGACGGTCACCCCCGTGGTCGCGAGGGCGAGTTCAGCATTTGGAACTGGCACGCTGGTTCTCCAGAAAAATGTCGGCCGCCTGCGCATCGGCCCGAAGTTGACATCCACGTCAGAGTAAAGGGTCAACTTGCAGCCCAGCAGATCTAAGTGTCAGGATGCCGGGCTTGCGGGTCCATCATGGTCATCGGCCGCTGCGACGGCGACAGCCGTGGTAACGGAAGCGGCCGTCAGTAATATCAGTGCTAGCGGGGCTCCTCCGATGGCCTTGCTCCGCTTCACGGAAGCTGCGCCAGTTCGCAAGCCGACATTGTTGCCGATACGTGCACCGGCTTGTTCAGACGACTTCGCGGCAGCCATGCTAGGGGAGACGAGTAATAATGAGGCTATGGAAGCAATACTTCCGATCGTTAAAATAGATGATCTATTGATCATTTCGATTCTCCTTAGTTGTGGGCGCTCACCATCATTTCCAGGCCATGAAGATGATTATCTTTTTTTAGTAAATGACAAGAATGAGCGCTGCTATGCCGGCATATCCGCCAAGACTTATTGCTGAAGCCCAAAGAAGACCTCGCATAAATTCAGTGCCATGCACGTCATATTGGCCGATCTTTCTCACAGCGATATACCTCCATGCATATGTCGATAATCCGCGTGACGCTGCCCCGCGGCAGGTGACCGCACATTTGTTTCGGAGGCACAGGACAGGCCAAATCTCGCTTCGGCGATGAGATCCCCCTGCACCCACTGCGCACCGGCGCGAACCGCCAGGGCGCGTTGGCGCTCCGCAGAAATGCCGTTAACCACCACCGCAGCGCCCGTTGCCCCGGCTAGCTTGATCCCATGCTCGAGAATGGAGGCGCCACGATCCGACTGCTCCGCCCAATGAACGAAAAGGCAGTCGATCTTGACCACATCGGGCGATAAACTGATCAGGTGGCGAAGTGATGCGAAGCCCACGCCGAAATTGTCCAGCGCGATCCTGCAACCTAGGCTACGTACTCGCTGAATGAAGGCTTGAGTAACGCTGATGGTGGTAAAAGGCGTGGCCCCCGAGACGACGAAGGTGAGCCGCTGAGCGTGGTCGACATTTCGGCCCAGATGGTCGAAGATATCCGACCACCAGCCATCGACCACAGCACTTGGCGCCGAGATGCGCACGCCCAATTGTGCGAAGGGTCGGGAACGGAGCGATTCCAATACCTGCTCAACCGACCATCGGTCGATTATTCTGCTAAGGCCGACACGCTCCGCCGCTTCGATCTCGGCCTGCTGCGAAACGCGCTCATGGAGCAAGTCTACCGAACAGATGGATGCTTCCTGAAAGAGAAAGCCACCGCTCTCGTCTGTAGGAGCAATTGGTTGCCAGCGAACGCACAGACGGTTTTCGGCAAGTTCTGCCAGCAACCCGGTGGCGGCAGCCATGTCATTATGATAGCCGATTGCCCATGTGGCGCCTTGCCGTGGCGCCTCGCCGTCGAAGCGTAACAGTTGGTCATCAGCGGAGCAGCGTTTGCCATTCACTGCTACGCGGGAGCAGGAAAGTATCGGATGCACCAACTCGTCCGCACAATTGAACGATTGGCTCATGGTCGTCACGCAGAGCGTTTGCAGCAGCGTGGCAAAATGCTTGCCGAGTGAATGGGCGCTTTCGCCGGCGGCACGAATCAGATTCACCGCGAACCCGCTACTGCCGCTGCCAGGAATGGCGCCGATCTCGCCTCCCAACGACGCATTGAAAGAAGCATAGACCTCCTTCAGCAACTCATCGGCAACTATTTGGCCGTAGGCTGTTACAACATGGAAATAATTCTCCATTCTAATGAACGCGCGAACATGGGCGATGCCGTCGATCGGCGCTTCGGCGGCATCGTCAAAATCAGCGCCTAAGTGCCCTGATTTCACTGCATTTCTGGTCAATGTTGCCATGCGCAGTCCCTGTTCCGGCGTAGCCCTGATTGCCGCCGTGAGACCGTTTTAGGTAAATTGTAACTACCTAAAAATTAGGTAAAATTCCATTATATTTGTATAATGCTTGGCGAATTAACCTTATGTGTATTAACGCCAGATGATCGTTCCAAAATTCCACTTAATTAGGTGAAGTTTGTCTTCAATCAATGCTCCAGACCACGGATCGGAGCACAAAGTCTCGCCTGACGTTTACCATGGAAATCCCGCTTGTTTGCGCTTTCGGAGCGCACAACCGCTGTGGCGCAGCGCTTCGCATAATGGGTAATGACCATGAGTCTTGCCGATCTTGGTGAGCCAACGGTTCAGACGCGGTCGCGATTGAACACGTCCGTCAGGTATCTCAAGGCAACGCCCGAAAAGGCCGGCGGGCCAAAGTAGGAAATAGCGGCATTCCAGGGCCGGTCTCTTCCCGGAGGCGAGCGAGATTTCCTAGTTCTTCTTTCATTTGCGCAACGCGTACCTTTCGGCCTGCATGTGTTCCGTCCGCGAATATGCTTGGTCCCACTGCCTTTTCGAGGCGATCCCAAAACCGCGGCGCAACAGTGGGATCGTACCCGGCATTTGCCATCAGGTAGAGCGAGAGCCTGTCTGCCTCATTCTCACTGGCGCGGATCATCGCCCGGCTGGGCCGTATGACTTTCCGTCCATTGGACGCAAGATACAATCTCTGGCGATGATCGAGGATAACATGAGCCAACTCGTGTGCGAGTACGGCCGATAGTTCCTCGTCGTTGCGAACGAAGTCCATCATGCTGCCGTCGATCTGAGCATATTTCCCATCGGAGAAGGCGTTTCGCGAACCTTCAAGGACAATTTGAAAGCGTCCGCTGCAGCCGCTCTCGGCGGCAATTTTCCGCCTGTGCTCGACCCCGTCTTCCAACACATCGACGATCAGCAAGCCGTCTGCGGCCTTGCGTTCTTCTTCATCAAGTATGGCGGCCATGCGTCCGAACGAATTTTCAGATCTGGTTACGGGCAGTGAATTTACTGCGACCCCATCCAGAGCGAGAAGCGCGCTGTCTGCTCTAATCCCAGCACGATCTGCGGGGCTACCGGGCACCACACCTTCCACTGAGATTTCGCGCTCGAACCGAAACGCGGAGCGAGCGGCCATTTGCCCTCGGGCGGAGTATTGCCGGATATCGTGCAGAACCAGCCCGGTGCGGGCGAGCGTCTGGCTGCACAACCGTACATTGGCCATGGCGAGGCGCTCCCCCACGCTGGCGACGCGGATATCGGCAATGCGCAGGGCTTTCAGGCTATCTTCGAGCGGACTCTCGCCATGAACGGTCGGTGTGCTAAAGGCCGCAAGGCAAACAAAAATCACCCTTTGCAAGTTGCGGAAACGACTAGCGGCGCGGAAGCAAATCAGCATAAACCCGCAACTGCAAGTCGCGTGCGCAATTCGTCAACCCTTCAAACCAGGGTGTGGTGCTCGAACATTCGGTTCGGATGTTCATCCCGGTATCGCCGAAATCTACCGACGCCAAATGGAGCGGTTCACACAAGCACTCGAAGACTCCGAAACCCGGCTCGACGCCTTCGACGCCATTCGTTCGCTCATTCACCGGATTGTCCTGCATCCCGGCGAAAAGCGCGGCGAAATGCATGCCACGCTACAGGGTGCTCTGATGGGCATCCTCGACTTTGCAAAGGACACCCCTCAACACACCGCCATTGTTACGACAAAGGTGGCTCAGGGTTCGCTGGCATGACGATGGCTAAGATCGTCGCCCCAGCGAAGGCTGGGGCCTCCGGCGCGGGCGGGATGAAGCCGGAAATACCGCTCCGTCTATCCCACCCCATTACCCGCACCCCGCAACTGCGCTACACCCCACCCACAATGCCGCACCTCACCACCCCCGCGATAATCTGCGCCGTGCGCCATCATGGCGAACATGGCGCCATCGTGCGAGCGATGACGCCCAACGACGGCCTCGTCTCCGGCTATGTGCGGGGTGGGCGTTCGCGGCAGGTGCGGCCTATCCTGCAACCCGGCAACATCGTGCAGGCCGAGTTTCGGGCGCGGACGCAGGACCAACTCGCCAGCCTGACGGTCGAGATGATCCACAGCCGCGCGCCGCTCCTTGCCGAGCCATTGCCCGCCGCCGCGATCGACTGGACCTGCGCGCTGACCGCCGCTGCACTGCCGGAGGAGAATGGCTATCCCGTTCTCCATCAGGCGCTCGACGCGGTGCTGGCGGCGGTGGAGGCGGCACCGGCGGCGCGGGGATGGGCAGTGGCGCTGGTGCGCTACGAGTTGTTGCTATTGAACGAGCTGGGGTTCGGCCTCGATCTCGACCAGTGCGCCGTCACCGGATCGCGCGAGGATCTCCATTATGTCAGCCCCAAAAGCGCGGCTGCCGTCAGCACGGCGGCTGCCACCGGCTATGAAACGCGGCTGCTCCCGTTGCCGTCCTTCCTTGTGACGGGCGGGGAGGCGGGGTGGCCGGACATTATCGACGGCCTGCGCCTCACCGGTCACTTCCTCGAACGCTCGATCCTCACCGACCGCCGCCGCGATGTGCTAGCCGCGCGGGAACGACTGGTGGATCGGCTGAAAAGAGCGGTTGCGTAACGGAAGCCATCCCCATAAGCGTCGCCCACATTTTCCGTCTATTGGGGATACTGACTATGCTTATCGCGCTGTTGCCGGGGGACGGGATCGGGCCGGAAGTCATCGCGCAGGCACGCCGCGTGCTGGACGCACTCGCCATCGACGGCCTCGTTTATGAAGAAGGCTTGGTCGGCGGCGCAGCCTATAAAGCGGTCGGCCATCCGCTCCCTGCCGAAACGCTCGACATCGCCCGCCGCGCGGACGCGATTCTGTTCGGCGCAGTTGGCGACCCGGATTGCGACGCGCTCGAACGCCACCTCCGTCCCGAACAGGCGATCCTGGGTCTCCGCAAGGAACTCACGCTCTTCGCCAATCTGCGCCCGGCCAAGATGTTCCCCGAACTGGCGGACGCTTCCACCCTCCGTCCCGAAGTCGCTGCTGCCATCGACCTGATGATTGTGCGCGAGTTGACCGGCGACGTCTATTTCGGCGAAAAAGGCATGCGCAAGACCGCCGACGGTCAGCGCGAAGGCTATGACGTCATGTGCTACAGCGAAAGCGAAGTGCGTCGCATCGCGCATGTCGCCTTCCGCACGGCCCAAGCGCGCGCCAAAAACGGAGGGGGGGGCAAACTCTGCTCGGTGGACAAGGCCAACGTCCTCGAAACCTCGCAACTGTGGCGCGACGTGGTGATCGAAACCGCTGCCGAATATCCTGACGTTACCCTGACTCACATGTATGTCGACAACGCCGCAATGCAGCTTGTCCGCAATCCCGGCCAGTTCGACGTCATCGTCACCGGCAATCTCTTCGGTGACATCCTGTCCGATCAGGCGAGCATGTGCGTGGGCTCCATCGGGATGCTGGCGTCCGCTTCGCTCGATAGCAACGGCAAGGGTCTGTACGAACCGATCCACGGCAGTGCGCCGGATATCGCCGGACAGAACAAGGCTAATCCGCTCGCCACGATTCTCTCCGCCGCGATGATGCTGCGCTATTCGTTGAACCTGCCTGCCCAGGCGGACCGGATCGAAGCGGCGGTGGCCAAGGCGTTGGCGGGTGGCGCGCGCGGTGCCGATCTGGGCGGCAGCATGTCGACGGTGCAGATCGGGGATGCGGTACTCGCCGCGCTGTAAATGTAACGCGCGGAACCGGAAATGTAACATCCGAGAACCGCTCGTTAACGGATGCATCGTAGGCGTGGTTTGCAAAAAATGCACATCAGCGGGCGTACCAAATGCAACTAAATCAAGACCATGACGATTTACGGCGGTTAACCCGCGAATTTGCGCGCGCGATGAATGCTGCCAATCCCGATATGGCGGACATATCCCGCCGCCGTATCGCCTTTTCGCAGCTTTTTCGGCAGTATCTGATACGGAAGCAGGAACTTGTCGCCACCGTACGCCTAAAGACAACATCTGTGCAGGTCGAAAACACGTTGCGCGCCCATGCGGACGGGACACGCGATCTTTTCCTGCAATATAACGCGCATATCAAGGTGTGGACGCCCGACCGCATCGCGGGCGATTGGCCAGGCTATCGCACTGCCGTTCTTAGCCTGCAACGGCAACTGAACGAACGGCTGGAGTGGGAGGAAACGACGCTCCACCCGCTCGCTGTGGCTACGGTCGAAGCGGCCTGAAGCGCCCCGCGACGCTTCCTCTGCCATCATAGGGCCAATTGGCGCAGGCTGGTTCTATCCTTCATCGTGATCGCGCGATACATGCGCATCCAGCTTGCGGTTCTGCGTATGCGCGGTATTGGCACATGCAACGTCCAGCGACGGCGACAAGGGCATAGAGCGTATGAAGAGAAAGACCGGGCAAGACCCCAGCATCACCGCCAACTGGCGCCCCGCGACTCTCGCCGTGCGCGGCGGGACGGCACGCTCGGAATTTGGCGAAACGTCCGAAGCGCTCTTCCTGACGTCTGGCTATTGCTACGACCGTGCCGAAGACGCGGCTGCGCGTTTTGCAGGCGATCAGCAGGGCATGACTTACAGCCGCCTGCAAAACCCCACGGTCGAAATGCTCGAAAAGCGTATCGCGCTGCTGGAAGGGGCAGAGGCCTGCCGCGCCACTGCCACCGGCATGGCGGCCATGACCGCCGCGCTGCTGTGTCAGCTTTCGGCGGGCGATCATGTCGTCGCCGGCAAGGCGCTGTTCGGTTCGTGCCGCTGGCTCACCGATACGCTGCTCCCCAAATTCGGGATCGAGACGACCACCGTGGACGCCCGCGACCTGTCCGCATGGGAAGCCGCGATCCGCCCCAATACGAAGGTCTTCTTCTTCGAAACCCCCGCCAACCCGACGATGGACGTGGTCGATCTCGCCGCCGTGTGCGGTCTGGCCAAGGCGCATGATATCGTTTCGGTCGTCGACAACGCCTTCGCCACGCCTGCGCTGCAACGCCCGATGGATTTCGGCGCGGATGTCGTCGCCTACAGCGCGACCAAGATGATGGACGGGCAGGGCCGCGTCCTTGCCGGTGCGATCTGCGGCACCGAGGATTTCATCGTCAACACGCTGCTCCCCTTCCACCGCAACACCGGCCCGACGCTCAGCGCCTTCAACGCCTGGGTCGTGCTCAAAGGCCTGGAAACGCTCGACCTGCGCATCCGCCGCCAGAGCGAGAATGCGATTCTGGTCGCCAATTTCCTCGAAAGCCGCGTCGCGCGCGTCGTCTATCCCGGCATCCCCAGCCATCCGCAGCACGACCTTGCCATGCGGCAGATGGCGATGGCCGGTCCGATCTTCTCGCTCTATGTCGGCGGCGGTCGGGCGGAGGCGCACGGCCTGCTCAACGGCCTCGGCCTCATCGACATCAGCAACAACATCGGCGATTCGCGCAGCCTGATGACGCATCCGGCCTCCACCACCCATTTCGGCATGGCGGAGGAAGCGCGGCTGGAAGTCGGCATTACCGAGGATATGCTGCGTATCAATGTGGGTCTGGAAGACCCCGAAGACCTGATCGCCGATCTCGATCAGGCGCTTTCGTCGATTGGCCGTTGACTGTCCGGGGCCGCTGGGTGATTTTGGCCGCGTGAAATCGCTTTTCCCCTTTGCCTTGACTACGCGGGATATCACCGTGCGCGTCTCGGTCAGCTTTCTGCCTGAACAGTCTGAGCCGGATCGGGGTCGCTGGTTCTGGGCCTATCACATCCGCCTGGAGAATGAGGGTGCCGCTCCGGTCCAGTTGCTCACGCGCCGCTGGCTCATCACCGACGGGCGCGGCGCGCAGCATCATGTCGAGGGCGAGGGCGTCGTCGGCGAGCAGCCGGTGCTGCACCCAGGCAAGTCCTATGACTATGTCTCCGGCTGCCCGCTGCAGACGCCCACGGGCGCGATGAAGGGTAGCTATCACATGCTCGGCGCGGATGGTGAGATGTTCGACATCGCCATTCCCGAATTTCCCCTGATCGCGCCTGCCATCGCCGAATGAAACGCACGCATCTGCCTTTGAACGGCCTGCGCGTGCTGGACGCCGCCGCGCGGCACCTGAGCTTCACGCGCGCCGCGGATGAGCTGGCGGTGACGCCGGCTGCCGTGGGTCAGCAGATCCGCGCGCTGGAGGATATGCTGGGCGTCGTCCTGTTCCGCCGCACGCCCAAGGGGCTGGAACTGACGCCGGAGACCGAAGCGGGTCTCGACGCGCTGCGGTCCGGCTTCCTGATGTTCGAGGAATCGGTCCGCGCGATGCAGGTCGGCCAATCGAGCCAGTCGCTCACCATCGCCGCCCCGCGCGACATCACCGCGAAATGGCTGCAGCGTCAGCTTGCGCTCTATGCCGCCAATCAGCCCGATCTGCATTTCGCGCTGGTCGCCGCCGACGATACGCTCGACTTCACCGAAGCCAATCTCGACATCGCCTTGCGCCTCACCGACGGCCCCGGCGACCATGAAGGAGTGCGGGTCGGCGATGCGGCGTTCGTTACTGTCACTGCACCGCAAAATGGGCCGCAGAACGGGAACGATCATCTGATCGATTGGCCGGGTTGCCCGATGGAAACCGAAGGCGGGGATGCGCTGATGCGCGTCGCCGATGCCGGTCTTGCGATCGAAGCGGCAGCCAATGGTTTCGGCCGCGCCACCGTGCCGCTGCTGCTGGCCCAGCGCGATCTGGCCGATGGCCGCGTCCGCCAGATCGGCGAGCCTGTCGACTCCGCGCGCGGCTACTGGCTCGTCGCGCCGCTGCCCCAGTGGCGGCAGAAGAAGGTGAAGGCGCTGGTGGAAGCGCTCAAGGGCGGCAACCCGACATGATCGCGCCGGAGCTTGTCGCGACCGATCGCCTGACGCTCCGCCCTTTGTTGGCCAGCGATGCGGAAGCATTGTTTCCGGCTTTCTCCGATCCCGAATTGATGACCTGGTGGTCCAGCGGTCCCCATGCCAGCGTCGAGGAAACCCGCGCCTATATCGCCCCCGATGGCGGTTATGCAGAAGACTGGTTCGCCTGGGCAATCACGCTGCGCGGCGGCGAAGCACTGGGCCGCGTCGGTGCGGGGATGCGTCGCGCCAACGTATGGGAAATCGGCTATCTCCTGCGCCGCGATCTGTGGGGCAGGGGCTATGCCCGCGAAGCCGTGTCCGGCATCGTCGATCATCTGTTCGCGGAAAAGGACGCCCGCCGCATCTTCGCCGATGTCGATCCCGACAATGTCCTCTCCATCGGCTTGCTCCGCCGCCTTGGCTTCCGCGAAGAAGGCCGCCTGCGCGGCGAATGGGAAACGCATCTGGGTGTGCGGGACAGCCTGATCTTCGGATTGCTGAAGGACGAGTGGAACGCCTAACCCTCCCTCTCCCCTTCAGGGGAGAGGGCCGGGGAGAGGGGGAGTCACTGGAACCTTCCCGTGAGTCCCCCTCTCCTGGCATCGCTACGCTCGCCGTCCTCTCCCCTAAAGGAGAGAGGAAATTCTACCCCAACCCCTCGGCCTTCTCCGCCAGTTCCAGCCACCGCTCTTCCGCCGCATCCTTCTCCGCCCGCGCCAGATCGATGGCTTTCGTCAAAGCCGCGAACTTCTTCGGATGCTTCACATACAGTTCCGGGTCCGCGAGCAACGCTTCGTCCCGCGCAATCGCCGCTTCGATTTCCTCGATCCGCCGCGGCAGCAATTCATAATCCCGCTGATCCTTATACGACAGCTTCACGGCCTTCACTGGCGGAGGCGGCGCATCGGGGGTGCGCGAGGCTTCGGCTTTCTTGAAAGCCTTGGGCGCCATCCGCGCCTTGCGCTGCTTCACCCAGTCCTGATAGCCGCCCACGACGATGTCGATCTCGCCTGTCCCGTCGAGACCCAGCGTCAGCGTCACGGTCTTGTCGAGAAAGTCACGGTCATGGCTGACGATCAGGACGGTGCCATCATAATCGGCGATCACTTCCTGCAACAGGTCCATGGTTTCCAGATCGAGGTCGTTGGTCGGCTCGTCGAGCACCAGCAGATTCGATTCGCGCGCAAATTCCCGCGCCAGCAACAGCCGCGACCGCTCGCCCCCTGAGAGCGTCCCCACCTTCGCTTCCGCCAGCGACGGATCGAACAGAAACTCCTTCAGATAGCCATGCACATGCTTGCGCACCCCGCGCACATCGATCCAGTCGCCCCCTTCGGCCAGCACTTCGCGCACGCGCTTTTCGGGCGCCATCAAACTGCGCTGCTGATCGATGAAGATCATGTCGAGCGTCTTCGACAGCGTCACTGTGCCGCTATCCGGCTCCATTTCGCCGGTCAGCAGCTTGAGCAGCGTCGTCTTCCCCGCGCCATTGCCGCCCACGATGCCGATCCGGTCGCCGCGCTGGATGCGGATCGAAAAATCCTTGATGATGGTCCGCTCGCCAAAGTTCTTGGTCGCATGCGATGTCGTGATGACGCTCTTGGTCTTGCTGCCGTCGCTGGCCATCGCCAGCTTCGCTATCCCCTGCGGCCCCACCATCGCCGCGCGCTGTTCGCGCATTTCATACAGCTTGGACAAGCGCCCCTGATTGCGCTTGCGCCGCGCCGTCACGCCGCGTTCCAGCCAGTGCGCTTCGATCTTCAGCTTCGCGTCCAGTTTTTCCGCCGCGCGGGTTTCCTCGGCGTAGATTTGCTCCATCCACGCATCGAATCCGCCAAAGCCGATCTCGGCCCGGCGGATATTGCCGCGATCCAGCCACAGCGTCTGCTTGGTCAATTTGGTCAGGAACGCGCGGTCATGGCTAATGACCACGAACGCGCCATTGTATCGATTGAGCCAGCTTTCCAGCCAGTCGATCGCCGAAATGTCCAGATGGTTGGTCGGTTCGTCCAGCAACAGCAGGTCCGGCTCGCTCGCCAATGCGCGACAGATCGCCGCCCGCCGCCGCTCACCGCCACTCGCGGTCTTCGCCTCGCGCGACAGGTCCACGCCCAGTTGGTCGGCAATCGCTTCGACTTCATGCGGTTCGGGTGAACGGTCCCCCGACAAGGCGAAATCATGCAGCGTCGCAAAGGCGCTGACGTCCGGATCTTGCTCCAGCATCACGATATGTTTGCCCGGCGCGATGGACCTTATGCCCTGATCCGCTTCGATGCTGCCCGCCAGCAATTTGAGCAGCGTCGTCTTGCCCGCGCCATTGCGCCCGATCAGCGCAAGCCGGTCGCGCTGGCCGACCTGAATGTCCAGTCCCTTGAACAGCCAGTCGCTGCCCTGATTGATGCCGAGATTTTCGAAGCTGAGAATAGGTGCCGCCATGCCGGTGCAGCTAGGCGTTGGACAGCCGCGAGGCAAGGGGCGAGCGTCAGTGCATATGACGCCAGTTGCGCAGATGCGCTGTCGCCAGCAACAGGCTGCCCGTGACGGTCACCGGCACGTCGAAGGCACCGCCCAGAAGCGCGCCGATCAGCAGGAACAGCAGCCCCGTGGCCCCGATCAACGGTATCGCGGCGACACGATGGTGGAGATAGCCCTTGAATATTGCCGTTCCGCTGATGGGGATTGCGATCGCGATCATCACGAAATGCACCACCTCATGCTCGGGTATGATGCTGCTCATCACCGGCAATATCGCAATGATTATCGGTAACAGCAGGCAATGGATCAGGCACAGCCCGGAAAGGGCAAACCCCAGTCGATCGAGACGCGACACGGGGGCTGGGGCAGAGGAATCGCGCATTGCACAGGCTTTCATGGAGGAGCGCTCCATCTATGTAACAGTATATCATTGTTCAAGGGCTGATGCCGCTCATCCCCCGTTCAGCACGCTTCGTCATATGTGGTTTCGGAACCGCTACGATCCCCCTGCGTTAGCGGTCAGACTTTATTTCGGAGAGACCCCCCATGAAAATCGCCGCCCTGATGCTTCCCGCATTGCTCCTCTCCACATCCGCTTTCGCCCAGACGCAGGTGAACATCACCGAAACCGCGCCAGTGGTGACGCTGAACGTCTCCGAAGCGGTCGAGGCTTCGCCTGACATCGCCATGGTCGGCACCGGCGTCGAAACCCGCGCGCCTACCGCAAAGCAGGCCATGGCCGACAACGCCGCGCAGATGACGAATCTGATCGCCGCGCTTTCCAAAGCGGGAATCGCCAAAAAGGATATTCAGACCAGCGGCCTCCGCTTGAGCGCTCAATATGATTACAGCGCGCGCAATCCCGACGGGTCGCAGGCACCGGCAAAATTCGTCGGCTACGAAGCCGCCAATCAGTTGAGCGTCACCCTGCGCGACGTGGCGAAGGTCGGCGATCTGCTCGACCGGATGGTCGCGGCGGGTGCAAACAGCATCAGCGGCCCGACATTTTCGATTGCCGATCCTAAGCCCTTGCTGGTGCAGGCGCGCGGCGCAGCGCTGAAATCCGCCAAGACCCAGGCTGATTTTTACGCGCAACAGGCCGGTTTCCGCACCGCGCGGCTGGTCTCGATCAGCGAAAGTAACAGCGGCGGCGGTCAGCCCATGCCGATGATGGACCGCATGATGGTCGCGAAAGCGGCGCCTACACCGATCGAGCCAGGTCAGGTTTCCGCTTCCGTAAGCCTGACGGTCCAGTACGCGCTGGAGCGGTAAGCGAATAGGCGCGATATGGGCGACCTTAGAGAAGTTCCACATATCGCGCCTTATTCACCACCTGTTCAATGCGTGGCTGCTATGCCATGACCCATGTCCATGCTTGCCAAGTCGTTCCTGTCCCTCGCGCTCGCCGCCACCTTCGTCACCTTTTCCGTGCCGACCGTTGACGCCATGGGGCGTCGAGACGAACAGGACGCGGCACGCCGCGCGATGCTGGACGGGCATGTCATGCCCTTCTCGATTATCAAGCGCCGGGTCGAAGCCGAAATGGGCGATGCGACCTATCTGGGGTCGGAATTCAATCCGGGTTCGAACATCTATCGTCTGAAATATGTGAAGGACGGCAAGGTCGTCTGGGTGGACGTCGATGGCAGGACCGGCGATATACGCGGCTGGGCACGATAATTTTACCGGCACCTGCCGCAAGACAAGAAAAGGGGCTTTATGCGTCTGTTGATCGTTGAGGATGAGCCCAGCCTGGGCCAGCAACTCAAGAATACGCTGGAAGGCGCAGGCTATGCCGTCGACCTTGCCACCGATGGTGAGGACGGCCATTTCCTTGGTTCGACCGAAGCCTATGACGCCATCGTCCTCGACTTGGGCTTGCCAGAGATCGACGGACTGACGGTGCTCGACCGCTGGCGCAAGGATGGCAAGACTTTCCCGGTGCTGGTGCTGACGGCGCGCGATAGCTGGTCGGACAAGGTGGCCGGGCTCGATGCCGGTGCCGACGATTATCTCGCCAAGCCGTTCCAGAGCGAAGAACTGATCGCCCGCCTGCGCGCGCTCATCCGCCGTGCATCGGGTAATGCCTCCAGCGAACTGATCGCCGGTGACGTCCGCCTCGACACCCGCTCGGGCAAGGTCACGCTGAACGGAGAGCCGGTGAAGCTCACTGCGCAGGAATATAAGCTGCTGTCCTACCTTATCCACCACAAGGGGAAGGTCGTCAGCCGCACCGAACTGATCGAGCATATCTACGATCAGGATTTCGACCGCGACTCCAATACTATCGAAGTGTTCGTCACCCGCATCCGCAAGAAACTGGGCGCCGACGTCATCACCACGATCCGCGGCCTGGGCTACAGTCTGGATGAGCCGGTTGCGTGAGGACATCCCCGCCCAATCGCGTGCGGTGATTTATCCTGTTTTCGTCATTGCCGCGCAGGCGGGAATCCCTCTCCCACCATCCGTCCTTGACGCACGGTCCGGAGCTGGATTCCCGCCTTCGCGGGAATGACTGAAATTCGCGTGTACGTTTCGTGAAGCTTCTCGGGACCCGATCCACCGGCTCGCTCAGCCGCCGAATCATCGGCATTGCGTCCCTGTGGATCGTGGTTCTGCTCTTGGGCGGGGGCGTCGCGCTGGATCGGGTGCTGGCGGACGCCGTCACGCGCAATTTCGACGACGGCATGAATTATGTGCTGACCGCGATGATCGCCTCGGCGGAAATCGGTCCCGATGGCGAAGTGCTGTTCAACCGGCCGCTCGCCGATCAGCGGTTTCTCGAACCCAATAGCGGCCTTTATTACCAGATCAGCGCGCCGGACCGCGAAGACTGGCGGTCGCGCTCGCTGTGGGATCGCGCGCTCGCGGTCGATCTGACGCATGGCGATCGGGACTTCCATGTGTACAACAGCAAGCAGTTTCCCGGCGAGGATCTGCGCGTCATGGAACGGGGCGTGGTCCTGCCCGGCTCCAATGTCCGCTGGATGTTCATGGTGGCGCAGGCGCGATCCGGCCTCGACGCGCAGATCAAGACGCTGCGCTCCACCCTGATAAAGAGCTTCGCGCTGCTGGGCATGGGCCTGATCATCATGGTCGCGCTTCAAACGTTCTACGGCCTGTTGCCGCTGCGCCGGGTGCGGCTGGAAATCATCGCCATGCGCGCTGGAGAAAAAAGCCGCGTTACCGCCGCCATGCCCGCCGAAGTCCGCCCCATGGTCGAGGAACTCAATGCGCTGCTGGCCCATAACGAGCGTCAGGCGGAGGAAGCGCGCACCCATGCCGGCAACCTCGCCCACGCGCTCAAGACGCCACTCACCGTCATCATGAACGCCGCCACCGCCAAAGCGCCCGATCTTGGCGACACCGTGATCCGCGAAGCCACCACCATGCGGCGGCAAGTCGATCACCACCTCGCCCGCGCCCGCGCCGTGGGCCGTCGCGGCTCCGCGCAAAGCCGCGCCGAAGTCTGGGCCAGCCTGCAAGCCGTCGAACGCGCCGTCGCGCGCCTTTACCCCTATGTCCGCATCGACATGGATGGCGACAAGACGGCGGCGGTGCGCGTCGAGCGGCAGGATCTCGACGAACTGCTCGGCAACCTCATAGAGAACGCCGCCAAATATGGCGGCGGCAGCGTCTTCGCCACGGTCGAACGCAACATGGATACCGTCGACATATTGGTGGAAGACGACGGTCGCGGCATCGCCGAAGCCGACCGCGAACGCATCTTCGACAGAGGCGTCCGCCTCGATTCCGGCAAACCCGGCACCGGCCTCGGCCTCGCCATCGTCCGCGACGTAGCGGAAATCTACGGCGGCACCGTCACTCTGGAAGAGAGCGAGGATCTGGGTGGGCTTCTGGTGCGCCTGAGGTTACCTGCAGCGGTCTAGCGGGATGGCCAACGCATGCGATTCGAAGGGCATGAATGTCAGTTGGCTTTCGACGGATCGACTTTTGCGCCTGAACGATGGCGCTATCGGCGGCTTCGGCATTAGCCCTCTTGGAGCTTCCATCCTGCGGCACTAGAGGCAGGCGGACAATCGACAGGAGTCCTGCATGATCACGATCGAGACCGATCGGCTTATTCTAAGAGGCTTCCGCGAAGGCGATGCGGAGGATCTCTTCGCCTTCCTCCATCATCCCGGTGCGAGTTGCTTCCTGTCGATGAAGCTTGAGACCCTCGCGGCGGCCCGTGCCGAGGCCATTAAGCGTGCAGTTTCCGATGACGTTTTTGCAATCGAGCATCGCCAGAGCGGTCGCGTTATCGGGGAGGTATTCGGCCACCTTGAGCCGCCAGATACATTCTCCATCGCGTGGCAGGTGAACACGGATTTCGCGCGCCAGGGCTTCGCCTTGGAGGCAGCCCGAGCGGTAATCGATGACCTGTTCGAGAGGCACGGTATCCGTCGCATCTATGCGTATGTCGAGACTGACAACCTTGCTTCGCAACGCCTCTGCGTGCGTCTCGGCATGAGGCAGGAAGGCCTGTTTAGAGAGTTCATTTCATTTGAAGCGGATGAGGCAGGGGCGCCGATCTATGTCGACACACTTCAGTTCGCGATTCTGAAGAAAGAATGGCGGGGCGGGGACACGAAGCGGCCCGAGGATACAGCCCAGCCTGTTCAGACGGGCGGCGCGTAACGCCATCTGGCTGGAAGGCGGGGGAGGCAATTTCCCGACCGTTCGCCTGTCGCGTCCGGTGGCCTTGCATTTCCCCTGTCCTACAGCCCGGTCGTTCCGCTAACGCACGCATCCCCTATCCTCACGCTTCGACTTCCCATGGTATTTACCTGCCCCGCACACGTCCATTGCGCCGGATAACCGCGTGGCTGCGGATTAGCGCCCCCGCGTGAACCATACGATCCCGGCAAGGATCATCGCCATCCCGATAAAATGATACAGCGCCAGTTTCTCGCCCAGCAGTAGCACCGCAAGAAACGCGCCGACCAGCGGCATGGCATTGATGAACTGCCCGGAAACCGCGCTCCCCACCAGCGCCACGCCGCGCGTGTAGCAGATGTAGCCGATCACCGAGGGGACCAGCGCCACATAGGCTATCGCCCCCACTGCGCCCGGGCTCCAGACGATCCGTGCGCCTTCGGCAATCTCCCACGCGGCGAGCGGCGCGACGCACGCCGCTGCAATCAGGAACGTCACCGTCAGGAAGGCGAGGGGATGCACATCCGGGCGGCGCGGCAGCAATACTGTATAGCTCGCCCAGGCAATCGACGCGATCAGGACAAGGATGTCGCCCATGTTGAGCTTCATGTGCAGCAACGTCTGCAGGCTGCCCTGCGCAACGACCACGCCAACACCGGCCATCGATAATAGGGTGCCGAACAGGCGCTGCGTTGTCGTGCGTTCGCCGTTGAGCATCCATCCTATGATCAGGATCAGCGGCGGTGTCGAAGCCTGAATCAGCAGGGCGTTGCTGGCGGTCGTGTAATGCACGCCCAGATAGAGGAAGGTATTAAAGGCCGCGACACCCAGCAGGCCCAGCAGCAGCACCATGCGCCAATGCGCTTTCAGCACGGGCCAATCCCTGCGGATATGGTGCATCGCAAAGGGCATCACCACCAGGCTCGCGCCCACCCATCGACACGCGGTCAGCGTCATGGGCGGAATGCTGTCGCGGACGGCGCGTCCCACGATGCTGTTTCCCGCCCATGTCAGGATCGTGATGCTCAACAACAGATAAGGTTGCTGCCACAGACGGGCAGCCAGGGCGCGCAAGGCGATCACTGGTCCCGCGCGCGCTCGTGATGGCGGATGACTTCGTCGATGATGAAGCGCAGAAACTTCTCGGTGAAATCGGGGTCGAGGTTGGCGTCGATGGCAAGCTGGCGCAGCCGCGCCACCTGACGCTCCTCGCGGCCCGGATCTGCGGGGGGCAGGCTGTTGCGCGCCTTGTGTTCGCCCACGGCCTGCGTCACCTTGAACCGCTCGGCCAGCATGAACACCAGCGCCGCGTCGATATTGTCGATGCTTTGCCGATAGCGTTGCAGCGTCTCGTCCATGCTTATCTCCCAAGTTCAGGCGCGCTTTTTGCCGGATCGCTCTGCCAAGGCAAGCCCCGCCAGCGCGAAAGGAAGGCAATCGGACCATTTAGCTGTTGCGTAATGCATTGCGGATCGCCACTTACGCCCTGTCATGACCGCAACGACCCCCGGAAATGTAGTGCGATTGGGCCGCGAGAGCGCCCCTTCGCTGGACCCCATCATGGCGCTGGTCGCCAATGGCATGAATAGCGTCAACAGCGTTATTCTGGACCGTATGCAATCGCGCATTCCGCTGATTCCCGAACTGGCCGGACATCTGATCGCGGGCGGCGGCAAGCGGATGCGCCCGATGCTGACTTTGGCCTGTGCTGAATTGCTGCAATATCCCGGCACGCGCCATCACAAGCTGGCGGCAGCGGTGGAGTTTATCCACACGGCGACATTGCTGCATGACGACGTCGTCGACGGATCGGGTTTGCGCCGGGGCCGTCGCACCGCGAACATTATCTGGGGCAACAGCGCCAGCGTGCTTGTCGGCGACTTCCTTTTCAGCCGTTCCTTCGAACTGATGGTCGAGGATGGCTCGCTCAAGGTATTGAAGATTCTGTCCAACGCCTCCGCCGTCATCGCGGAAGGCGAAGTCAGCCAGTTGACCGCGCAGCGCAGGATCGAAACCGACGAGAATCACTATCTCGATATCATCGGCGCAAAGACGGCGGCGCTGTTCGCCGCTGCCTGCCGCATTTCCGCGGTCGTGGCGGAACGTGACGAAGCGCAGGAAATGGCGCTCGACGCCTATGGTCGTAATCTGGGCATTGCGTTCCAGTTGGTCGACGACGCGATCGATTACGAATCGGATGGCGCGACCATGGGCAAGGACGCAGGCGACGACTTCCGCGACGGTAAAGTCACGCTGCCCGTCATCCTCGCTTACGCACGCGGCGATGCAGAAGCCCGCGCCTTCTGGAAAGCCGCTATCGCGGGCCATCGCATATCCGACGAAGATCTTGCCCACGCGACGGGTCTGCTACGCACAACCGGTGCGATCGCCGACACCATGGCCCGCGCCCGTCACTACGGCCAACGCGCCATCGACGCCCTCGGCCCCTTCTCCAACGGTCAGGCGAAAGCCGCTCTTACCGAAGCCGTCGAATTCGCGATTGCGCGGGCATATTAAGCAGGCGATGCAAGTTACTTGAGTTTAACATATAATTAGGTTTGGCGACCTAGCTTGGCCATAATATGCTGGGAGCTATCATGTCAGACATTCCGAAGTTGATTGGCGCGCCCATCGCACTCGGTATCGCGATTTTCAATTGGCCAACTTCTCATTTCAAACCAACTGAGTCAGCCGCTGCGCGCATGGCGAAAATCTATACAGGTGTGCTCCCCAAGACGCTGGAAGGCGGTGTGACAGTTCAGGCGCCAAGGTCCGAAGGCGACATCCTGGTCTTCGAAGTGGCGTTGCCTTACGCGCCCTCATCTTCTCTAAATGAAGCAGAAATGGACCGCCTGATGCTCAACAGCGTCTGCGTCGCTGGCCGCGGGTTGACGTCTTTCTTCAAAGATGGCGGAAAGCTGCGCATGGATATTCGTTATGCCGGAATGCAGCCTTACGCGGGGTCGGTGATGACAAGCTGCCCAGTGTCATAGGCGGTTCTTCCTTGTTTGCATGAGGTGTCACCAGTACGGCTTTTCGGGTGATACTTCCGATCCAAGTCGTCCTACCGGACCTTCTCGCTACCTTGCGCAACGGCAGCAACGCCGTGCTGGTCGCCCCTCCCGGCGCAGGCAAAACGACAGCAGTCGCCCCTGCATTGCTCACTGAACCGTGGTGCACTGGCCAAATCCTGCTCCTCTCCCCCCGCCGTTTGGCAGCCCGCGCCGCAGCGGAGCGTATCTCGGAAATGCTGGGCGAGGCACCCGGCGGCATCGTCGGCTATGCGACGCGTATGGACAGTCGCCAGTCGGCCCGCACCCGCTTGCTTGTCCTGACAGAAGGCATCTTCCGCAACCGGATACAGGACGACCCGGAGCTTTCCGGCGTCTCCGCCGTGCTGTTCGACGAAGTGCATGAGCGCAGTCTGGACAGCGATTTCGGCCTCGCCCTCGCGCTGGATGCGCAAGAGGCATTGCGCCCCGATCTGCGGCTGCTGGCGATGTCGGCCACGCTGGATGGCGCGCGTTTCGCGGCGCTGATGGACGGTTGCCCGGTGATCGAGAGCGAAGGGCGGATGTTCCCGCTCGACCTGCGCCACATCGGCCGCGCCACCGAAAAACGGATCGAGGACGAAATGGCGGCGGCGGTGAAACGCGCACTGACCGAGGAAGCGCAAGGCGACATCTTGGCCTTCCTGCCCGGCGTCATGGAAATCGAACGCACGGCAGAGCGGTTGGCCGGATTGTCGGACGCCATCCGCGTGCATCGCCTGCACGGATCGCTCGAACCGGCGCAGCAACGCGCGGCGCTCAAACCGGCCGGGGCAGGGGAGCGCAAGGTCATCCTCGCCACCAGCATTGCGGAGACCAGCCTGACCATCGACGGCGTCCGCATCGTCATCGACAGCGGCCTCGCGCGCCGCCCGCGCTATGACCGAGCGGCAGGCGTCACGCGGCTCGTGACGGAAAAGGCCAGTCAGGCCTCCGCAACCCAACGTGCAGGCCGCGCCGCGCGACAGACACCCGGCGTCGCGTATCGGCTTTGGGAAGCGGCAGCGATGGCGGGGATGCCCCCTTTCGATCCGCCCGAGATACTCGAAAGCGACTTGTCCGCCTTGCTCCTCGACTGCGCACTGTGGGGCGTGAGCGATCCCGCGACGATGCGTTGGATCGACACGCCACCCGCCGCGGCGCTGTCCGAAGCGCGCATACGCTTACAGGCGCTCGATGCCCTCGATGCCGACGGGCGGATCACGCCGCATGGGCGTCAGATCGCCACGCTGCCGCTCGCCCCGCGCATCGCCCATATGCTGGTCCGCGCAGCGGAACGCGACCTTGCGCAGACCGCGGCTGAGATCGCGCTGCTGCTGGGTGAGCGCGGGCTGGGCGGCACGGATACGGATGTCGCGCATCGACTTATGCGGTGGCGCCGCGAAGGTGGACCGCGCGCAGAGGCAGGTCGCAAGCTCGTCAAACGATGGATCGGCTTAGTGGGAGGCAAACCGGGCCGCAGTGATGGCGATGCCGTCGGCTTATGCCTCGCGCTGGCCTTCCCCGACCGCGTGGCAAAGCGTCGCTCCGCCGATGGCGCGCAATGGGCAAGCGTAGGCGGTCGCGCTTTCAAGCTCGATCCGCTCAACCCGCTGGCACGCGAGGAATGGCTGGCAATTGGCGAAGTGCAGGGCAACGCCGCCGGTGCCCGCATCCTCTCCGCCGCACCGATAACCGAAGCCGATGTGCTGGCGCTGTTCGGCGACCGCGTGGCCGAACATCGCACAGTGCGCTTTAAGGCGGAGACGGGCGGCATCGAAGCCTTGCGTGAACGCCGACTGGGCGCACTGCGACTGACATCGGGTTCGGATGACAAGCCCGATCCGCAGGCGGTCGCCACCGCTTTGCTGGACGGAGTCCGTGCTGGAGGTGTCGACTTATTACCATGGTCGGAGGCTGCACAGTCGCTGCGGATGCGCGCGGCCTTTGCCGGGGTGGACGCCCTCTCGGATGCGGCATTGCTGGAAACGCTCGACGACTGGCTCCCGCCGCTTCTGATCGGACGCCGCCGCTTGTCCGATGTCGACCGCTCCGCGCTCTCCCAAACGCTGGAAAACATCATCGGCTGGGACGGCAAGCAGCGGATCGAGCGCCTTGCCCCGCCCGATTTCGTCTCGCCCGCAGGCAGCCGCCACGCCATCGATTACATGGCGGAGGGCGGCCCGCGCGTCGAATTGCGCGTGCAGGCGCTGTTCGGGCTGGCGACGCACCCCTGCGTCGGCGACATGCAGGTGCCGCTGGTATTCAGCCTTACATCGCCGCCCGGACGCCCCATTCAGACGACGCGCGATCTGCCGGGGTTCTGGGCAGGAAGCTGGTCTGCGGTGGCCAAGGAAATGCGCGGCCGCTATCCGCGCCACCCCTGGCCCGACGATCCTGCCGCCGCAGCCGCCACGCTCCGCACGAAACGCGCCAACGCACGCGGGAAATCTTGACGGACCGGCGCTTTTCGGGGCAAGGCCAAACCGCACATCGACTCCCGGAGACCATCGTGACGGCACGTATTTATCAGACGCCCAAAAATGCGATGCAATCGGGCAAGGCGAAGACCGGCATCTGGGTGCTGGAATTCAAGCCGACCGAACCCAAGCTGCCCGATCCGCTGACGGGCTGGGCTGGCTCGGGTTACACCGAGGAACAGGTGATCCTGAAGTTCCCTTCGCAGGACGCGGCAAAGGCCTATGCCGAACGCGAAGGCATCGACTACACCGTCGTCATCACACCGCCCAAGACGCTGAAGCTCCAGGCTTATGCGGATAACTTCCGCTAAGTTTTACGTGTCGGCTTTTAGAAAGCTGCCGCCGAGCAACAACAGCATCTTGACGTCGATGGCGTAACCCCTGGCGCGCAGATCCTCGACATAGCGCGGCAGGGTATCGAGGGGGACACGGTGGACGATAATGTCCTCGCCTTCCACCCCGCCGCCTTCGCTGACCTTAGTCAGTCCGTTTGCACGGAACAGCGTGAAGCTTTCCGATACCATGCCCGGCGAACTGAAAAACTCCCCCAGCTTCGTCATGGTTTCGGCACGATAGCCTGTCTCTTCTTCCAGCTCACGGCTGGCGGCGACGGCATTGTCTTCGTCGGGCGCATCGCCATCGCCCACAAGGCCAGCGGGCAATTCGATGCACCGCCGCGCCAAAGGCACGCGATATTGATCGACCAGCAGGATATGGCCGTCATCCACTGCCACGATCACCGCTGCCTGAATGCCGCGCGCCCGCCCGACATATTCCCACTTTCCGCGCCGCTTGGCCGTGATGAAGCGGCCTTGCCACATAGTCTCTTCAGGCTGCTGCATGTCGTCGGGAATGGGCAGGGTCATAGTTCGATCAGTCGGTCCGGTAATTCATTGCGGTCGTCCGCGCTGCGCGGGAAATGTTGAGCCAGTACGACGCCGACTTGTTCGACGGCCAATGCCATACCTTTGCCCGGATGGCCTGCGCGCACCTCGGCGATCAGCGCTGCCATCGCGTCGCCCCACACTTCAGGCGCAACCTTGTCATTGATGGCAGCGTCGGCCACGATTTCGGAACGGTGCTCGTCCAGCGAGAGGTAGATCAGCACGCCGGTCTTGGCCCGCGTGCGCGCTTCGACAGCGGCACGGAACAGGGTGATCGCGCGCCGCCTTACCCGTCGCGCCTTGGTGGACTTCGGCGTCAGCATCATCCGTAACGGCATGATCGCCAGCAGGTAACGGACAGCCAGTAACTTGACGATCAGCAGGCAGAGTAAAGCCGTCAGGAATTTCCAGTCGGCCAGTTCATGCTCCCAACTGCCCAGCAGGGTCAGCACGACATGTTCGAACCATTTCGGGAACGCTGCGACCAACGATACCGTCAGCAGCATAGCCGCCACCGCCCAATGCAGGCCAGCATCGTGATAACTGTCGGATCGGCGCGCCACGATCGTCACGATTTCGCCATCGCTGCTCGCTTCCGCGCGCCCGACGGCGCCCGTCACGAGGTCATGATCGGCTTCGGAAAGGCGCTTGAAACTCACCATCACCAGTCCCCCGATGCGCCACCGCCGCCAAAGCTGCCGCCGCCGCCCGAAAAGCCACCACCGCCGCCAAATCCGCCGCCACCCCAGCCGGAACCTCCACTATCGCCCCAACTCGAACCGCCGACGCTTGGTCCCCAGATCACGATAGGCATCCCACTGCGACGATGCCGTTTCCCCCCGCGCCGTCCGAATATCGCAGGCAGTACGAAGAACAGCAGAATGACGATCCAGAAAATCACCATGAAGCCGCCGCCGCTGTCGCGGTCGCTCTTCTGTCCCTGCTCAGCAGCAACGGCCTGCGCCCGCGCTTCCTCGGGCGGCAATGTCAGGAGGGTCGCGATTGCACTCGCGCCTGCCTCTATCCCGCCGGGATAGTCGTTCGCTTTGAAGTACGGCACTACGTTCTCGCGAATGATGCGCGAAGAAAGGGCATCGGTCAGAATGCCTTCCAGACCGTAGCCAACTTCGATCCGCACCTTCCGTTCATTGGGCGCGACGATCAGCAATGCGCCGGTATTCTTGTCCTTTTCGCCGATGCCCCAGTTGCGGCCGAGCTGGTATCCATAATCGGCAATGTCATAATCCTGCAGGCTGGGGATCGTGACGACCACCAGTTGCCGTCCGCTCTGCTGTTCCAGCGCAGCGAGCTTGTCGGTCAGCGCCTTCTCACGGGCCGGATCGAGCAGATTGGCCGCATCGACCACACGACCCGTCAGCTTGGGAAACTCCTGCGCCCATGCGCTCGGGGCGAGTGCTATCAGCACCCAGAGCAGGCAGAGGCGCAGGACTGTTTTCACGGTTGGGATATCAGTTGCCGAAATCGACCTTGGGCGCTTCTTCGGCTCCCGGTGTCGTCGCCTGATACGGAGTCATCGGCTTTGCGCCGTGGATCAGCTTCGCACCAATGGCGTCAGGGAACGTGCGGATGCGTGTGTTATAGGCCCGCACCGCTTCGTTATAATCGCGCGTCGCGACGGCAATGCGGTTTTCCGTCCCTTCAAGCTGCGATTGCAGTTCGAGGAAGTTGGCGTTGGTCTTCAGGTCCGGATAGGCTTCGACATTGGCAAGCAAACGGCCAAGGCCCTGCGAAAGCTGACCCTGCGCCTGCTGGAACTGGGCCACCTTGGCCGGATCGGACAGATCGTCGGCGCTCACCTGAACCGACGTCGCCTTGGCGCGGGCTTCGGTTACGCGGACGAGTGTATCCTGCTCTTGCTTGCCAGCCGCCTTCACGGTGGCGACGAGATTGCCGATCAGGTTCGACCGGCGCTGATATTGGGTCTGAACGTCGGCCCACTTCGCCTTTGCAACTTCTTCTGCCGCCGGCACACTGTTGATGCCGCAGGACGCCAGCGTCAGCGCGGCAACCATCGTGAACAGGGCGGGGGCCAAACGGCGTATCGTCTTAGGCAACATCGAAACTCTCCCCAAGGAACAGGTTAGCGCACAAGTAAGGGGTCCGACGGTCCTCCGCAACTGGACAACATCTTTATCCTTCTGCATCGTTACGACGCAGTTGAACTGGACGACATGGGGATGAGAGATGACGATAGTTTCTGAATTCAAGGCTTTCGTGGCGCGAGGCAATGTGCTGGATCTGGCGATCGGCGTGATCATCGGCGGCGCCTTTGCCACGATAACCAAGTCCGTGACGGACGATCTCATCATGCCTGTGGTTGGCTGGCTGTTCGGCGGTGTCGATTTTTCGAGCTACTTCATCCGGCTCGGTGCGATACCCGAAGGCTTCAAAGGGTCGCCCGAGAGCTATGCCGACTTGAAAACCGCAGGAGTCGCGATGCTCGGATGGGGAGCTTTCCTTACGGTCGTCGTCAATTTCCTGATCCTGGCGTTCATCATTTTTCTGCTGATGAAGGGCGTGAACAGGCTTTTGGTCGCTGAAAAGCCAGCCGAAGCGGCAGCCGCTCCCACGCCGGAAGACATCGTTCTCCTGCGTGAAATTCGCGATTCCCTCCAGAAAGGCGGCACCAAGCCCCTGTAAAAAGTGCGGGTGTAAAGTTTCGGATGCGACGAGCGGTGGAACCTTCGCGGTGGAAACCGGTTGAAGCGACTTGGATGATTGCCGCACATTCCGCGCGATTGCCCAAATGTGCATATCTGCCCCTGGGGGCCCAACAGGAGAATGATCCGTGAAAACCTTTGTCAAAGTGCTCGGCCTTGTCAGCCTTGTCAGCCTTGCCGCTTGCGATTCCAAGCAGGAAAACAAAGTTGAAAATGCTTACGAAAACCAGGCCGATGCTCTGGAGAACCAGGCTGACGCGGTAAGGGACAGCACGGAAAACATGGCTGACAACGCTGAAGTCGCTGGTGAAAACAAGGCCGATGCGCTTGAAGAAAAGGCCGATGCGACCCGCGAAGCAGGCGAAGCCGCTGGCGATGCGGTCGAAAACAAGATGTAATCTTGGATGTTCGACCTATGTCGAACATGAATGGGGAGCCGCACCGCAAGGTTCGGCTCCCTTTTTCATGCGTCCGGGCAGTTCTCGCCGTCGATCCGCGGTTAGTCACTTTTAATTCAGGCAATAGCGCCTATATGCAAATTGTCGGGTTCGCCCGACTATGGCGATAAATTGTGCCGTGTAATAGACGCAGCGGACGCGGGGGCAGTACCCGCCGGCTCCACCAGATGCCCCATAGCCTTTCAGGCCATGGGTTGCCTGACGGGGCCGAACCAGGATCGACGTGTGTTAAAAGACGGTATTTTTGCCCGGCCCGAGTAAGCCGTGAAACTGTTCAACAACCATAAGTGCCAACGATAACGAAGCACTCGCTCTCGCAGCATAATTAAGGCCTCACGGCTGAGATTATTCTAAAAGAACGCGGTCGAACCCACCGGGCAACAGAAGGGTCACAGCGGCTTCCGGGAGAGCCGGGCAACAGAATCTCCCGGACCCTTCCCCCCTCTCTCAAATCTTGAGCTGCGCGTCAGTCCGCGTGGGCATTTGGCGCCCGCCCTCTTTTTGGCGCGAATCATCTTTCCATTTTGGCGAGAGATGTTTGTTGCAGTTTAATGACAAAATCTGTCATAATAGCACGCTCGCCAAAGGGTCTTTGTAGGCCACTGATTACAAACGAATAAATCTTATAGCCGCATCGTCCATCTATATTGCTGTAACGTCATAAAAGTGAAATACTCATCGTTATAGTAAGAAGATTTTTTGGAGGATGTGATGATCAAGCGGTCTGTCATGATATTGGGCGCGGCGCTTCTGGCGGCGGGCGTTTCGACATCCGCTGTGGCGGCGCCACAGGCAGAAATAGGTTATACGCCCGGTGCGCTTGGCGTGGCAGCGCTGATGCAAGGCGATTATGACGCAGCTGCGTCACGCCTCACCAGCTTGGACGGCGCCACAGTCGGCGATCCCGCCCGCCTTATCAATCTTGGGAATGCCTATGCCGGTATGGGGCGTATTACCGATGCGGACGCTGCGTACCGTTCGGCCATCAAAGCGATGCCGGTCGACCTGATGCTGGCCGATGGGTCGATCAAGTCCTCTCGCGCCATCGCGCGCGAAGCCATGAGCCGACTGCCGCGCACGACATACGCTTCCCGATAAGCGCGCGTTCGCATAGGTTTCTCATAGGGCGGCGGCGCTAATCTGTGCCAGCCGCCCGATTTGTTCCATGCAATTGGGCGTTACTGGAAGGCGACGAAGCCTGTGGTGTCCTGCGCTACGGACAGGTTCACTGCACTATCGATCAACCAGCACTCGTTGGCCGACCAATTCTTGCCATCGATCGTTCCCGATCCCGTGATCGGGACGAACCAGCAGGGCAGGCTGTCTGGCAGCACGGGGCTGTCCCCTGCTTTCCATGCGATCATATCCATGGTGAACGGGGCGTCCGTTCCATCCACCACCCGCGTTTCCGTACCAAGGGGTAAAACACGGTCACCGACGGGAAATGGCTTCGCCTTGCTCACTGTAACGCCGTCATCGAGATGCAATTCACGCGGCCGCCCATAATCGAACAGGCGATAGGTCACATCGTTGTTCTGCTGAATTTCGACGAGCGTTATGCCAGCGCCGATGGCATGAACGGTCCCGGCAGGAATATAGAAGAAGCTGCCCGGGTGAACAGCTTTCCAGTCCATCAACGCTTCGATCGATCCGTCCAGCGCGGCGGCGCGCAATGCATCGGCATCCAAAGGCTGCGTCGTGCCGATGCCAAGCCGCGCATCGGGTTCCGCATCCAGCACATACCAGCATTCGGACTTCCCACCCGCAAGGCCGCGCTCGGCGGCTTCGCTGTCATTGGGATGCACCTGAATCGACAGCTTCTCGCTGGTGAAGATATATTTGACCAGCAACGGCGGATGACGGCCCTCCGGTCCATCGAACCAGATTTCCCCGATCTTCTGGCCATCGGGATTGGGAAAGATGGCAGGCAGATCGTAGCGGCCCCAAGGTTTTTCCACGGTCTTTTGCGTCAACTGGATGGCACCCGTCTTCTGCACAGTCGTCATTTCTCAACGCTTCCCTTAACATATACGCGCTTGCCGCCGACCCATGTTTCCAGCACCTGCGTGTCACGAATATCGGCGGGACGTGACAGTGTAATGTCGCGGTCGATCAGTAAAAAATCGGCCTGCTGACCCGGCGCCAAGGTGCCAAACCGCTTTTCGGCAAAACCGGCATAGGCTGCGCCTTGCGTGAAGGCCATCAGAGCTTCCTCCAACTTGACCCGTTCCTGCGGCAGCCATCCGCCGAACGGTTCCCCCTTGGCATCTTCGCGCGTCATCGCAACCGCAATGCTGGGGAAGGGATTGGGCGATTCCACCGGCACATCGGAACCGAACGCCAGCGGCACTTTGTTGTTTAACATTGTGCGCCAGGCATATGCGCCTTTCAGCCTCGCCTCGCCCATACGGGTCGTCGCCATCCGCCAATCTGAGGATTCATGGACCGGCTGCATCGACGCAATCGTGCCATGCGCGGCAAAGCGGGGCAGGTCGACAGGATCGACAATTTGCGCATGTTCGACGCGCCAGCGACGGTCGCCCTTATAGGTGTCCGATAGCTCATCAATGGCATCGAGAACTTCGGCATTGGCCTGATCGCCGATGGCGTGGACGGCAATCTGGAAATTATCCATCGCGGCGCGGCTCATCTGATTGCGCAACTGCGTCGACCCCGTCAGCGGCAAACCGCGCTGTCCCGCTGCGTCGCTATAATCCGCCTTCAGCCACGCCCCGCGCGATCCCAGCGCTCCGTCCAGATACAGTTTGACCCCGCCCATGCGCAGTCGGTCGCCATACAGCCACGGCGTCGGTCCCGGCCCAGCGATGGCGATCATCTGGTCGATACCCGATGCATAGGACATGATCCGGACGCGCAATGTGTCGCGATCCCCCGCACGGCGGAACGTCTGCCAGTCGTCCATGGTCGTGCCCATGTCGGCGATGGCCGTTATGCCGACCGACAGCAGCTTTTCCTGTGCCTTGGCAAAGGCCAGATCCCGGTCTTTCGGCGCGGGCGGCGGCACTACCCGCTCAACGAGGCTCTTGGCAGCATCGACGAAAACGCCTGACGGCTTGCCAGCCGCCATTTCGATGCGGCCACCAGGGGGTGCCTTGGTCGCAGCAGTAATACCCGCAGCCTTCAGCGCAGCACTATTGGCCCAGCCCGCATGGCCATCGACCCGTTCCAGCCACACCGGAATGTCGGCAACGGCAGCGTCGAGTTCCGCCGCAGTCGGAAAGCGGCCCAGACCCCAAAGCTCCTGATTCCAGCCCGTCCCCAATATCCATTTCCGGCCGGCATTTTCGCGGGCATAGGCCTGTATCTTCGCCTGCGCCTCCGCGAGCGATCGGGTGTCCGACAAGTCGAGTGTCAGCAGCGCCATGCCCAGCCCCATGACATGCCCGTGACCGTCGATCATGCCGGGGATCATCGTCCGGCCCCTGCCATCCAACTTGAACGTCGGTCGCTCGGGCCGCTTGTCCATGCTCTGCAGGAGCTTCTCGACCTTGCCATCGTCGCCGACGATCATTCCGTCGAACGAAATCAGCTTGCCCTTGTCATCCAACGCAACGCCATTCACGTTATCGACGAGGGAAGATGCAAAGGCCGGAAGTGATAGGGATGCTCCGAGCAGTGCGACCGTAAACCCGATCCGACCCTTCATACGCGCGTGATCCGACGCACCAGTGCGCTGGTATCCTGCCGCCCGCCGCCCATCGCCTGAATGTCGGCAAAAAATTGGTCGACCTGCGCCGTCATCGGCAAGGTTGCGCCATTGGATCGCGCTTCCTCCAGCGTCAGCCCCAGATCCTTGCGCATCCAGTCGACTGCAAAGCCGAAATCGAAACTGTCTTGCGCCATAGTCTTCCAGCGATTTTCCATTTGCCAGCTTTGCGCAGCACCGCCTGAAATCGCCTCGAACACCTTGTCGAGATCGAGATCGGCTGCCTGCGCGAAACGAAGCGCTTCCGATAGGCCTTCCAGAACGCCTGCAATGCAGATTTGGTTCACCATCTTCGTCGTCTGTCCAGCGCCCGCGACGCCGACATGGACAATGCGCGCGGCATAGCTTTGCATCACGATCCGCGCCGCCTCGACCGCCGGGCCGGTCCCGCCGCACATGATCGACAGCTTGCCATTCTCCGCGCCTGCCTGCCCGCCCGATACTGGCGCATCGACGCAATGGATGGACTTGCTTTCGCCCTCCACGAACAATTGCCGCGCAATCCGGGCCGATACGGTCGTATGGTCGATGAACAGGCTGCCCTTCTTCATCGATCGGAATGCGCCATCGCGACCCAGTGTTACCGCGGCCAGATCGTCGTCATTGCCGACGCAGGTGATGACGACATCGGCGTCTTGCGCAGCCTGCATCGGACTGACCGCCACCGTGCCGCCATAGGCCTCCGCCCACGCCTTCGCCTTGCCAATGGACCGATTGAACACATGGAGCTGATGCCCTGCGCGGGCCAGATGTCCTGCCACAGGGCCGCCCATCACGCCCAGGCCGATAAACGCTATATTTGCCATTGCACCCGCTTTAGAAAAAGGCTGATTGAAGGTTCGGTCCGGCATAAGGGCAGATTTGGGCAAGAGCCAGTTTCTTCTTGAGCGCCGATAGGGTAGGGGCGAGCGCCATGAACACGCTGACCAAGATCGAGGGCGCGCTGCCGCTGCCCGTAACCGTGGACGACATACTGGCCGCGCGCGCCCGCATTTCCGGATCGATCGTGCGAACGCCCACGTTGATCAGCCGCACCTTGTCGAACATGGTCGGCGCGACCGTCTATCTGAAGTTCGAAAATCTGCAGTTCACGGCAGCCTATAAGGAGCGCGGTGCGCTCAATCGTTTGCTGCTGCTGGACGATGCAGCGCGGGCCAAGGGCGTCATTGCCGCATCCGCAGGCAATCATGCGCAGGGGCTGGCCTATCACGGCGCGCGGCTAGGTGTTCCCGTTACCATCGTGATGCCGACGACCACGCCTACCGTGAAGGTTATGCAGACCGAAGGCCATGGCGCGACCGTTGTCCTCTATGGTGAAAAGTTCGACGACGCCTATGCGCACGCCCGCACGCTGGAGCAGGAGCGCGGGCTGACCTTCGTCCATCCTTTCGACGAACCCGACATCATCGCCGGGCAGGGTACGATCGCGCTGGAAATGCTGGAGGATGCGCCGGACATCGATACGTTGGTCATACCCATCGGCGGGGGCGGCTTGTTCTCGGGCATGGGCACGGCGGCACGGGCCATGAAGCCCGATATGCGGCTGATCGGCGTGCAGGCCGAACTCTATCCTTCGATGTATAGCCTGATGAACAATGCCGATCTGGCATGCGATGGCGACACACTTGCCGAGGGCATCGCCGTCAAGCAGCCGGGTATGCTTACGCGCCGCTTCGTTGAGCGACTGGCGGACGATATCGTCCTGGTGAGCGAACGCACACTTGAGCAAGCCGTCAGCCTGCTGCTGCAAATCGAAAAGACTGTGGTGGAAGGCGCGGGGGCTGCTGGCCTTGCCGCATTGCTATCGCACAAGGATAAGTTTGCCGGGCGGACCGTTGGGCTGGTATTGTGTGGCGGTAACATTGATACGCGGCTGCTGGCTAACGTATTGCTCCGCGATCTGGCCCGCTCGGGTCGGCTCGCGCGCCTGCGCATCATTTTACAGGATCGGCCCGGCACGCTCTTCGCCGTGGCGCGCATCTTCGATCAAGTGGGCGTGAATATCCTGGAGCTATCGCACCAGCGTATCTTCACCAATCTCCCGGCAAAGGGCTTAAGCCTGGACGTCGAATGCGAAACGCGAGACGCTGCCCATCTCGATCGATTGCTCGCCGCTATTGCGGATGCGGGTTATGAAGTGTCCCCGGTCGAACTCGCCTGAGATGTAATTGTCGCACCGTGGGAACGGTGCGGCGTTTACAGGATCAGGTGACGATCCACAGCGCCAGTCCGAGAACGCTGATCGCCATCACAAAGACGCCCGATATGCGGGAAACGGTGCTGATCAGGTTTTCTGCACGCGATTCGTTCCACGTCATGTCCCGTGGCGACGTCATATCTTGCATGGTGGAATAATTCATTTTCTGCGCCCTTGAAACAACGTTCACATGAACGCCCCCTGCGCGCATGTCATTTGCATCTCTCTCATTCGATATTTTTATGTTCTTACCGCTAATATATCTAATGGTTTGAAGGGGTGTTGACAATATATATTTGTTAAACCGTAGAAAAAATCGTTAAATTTTGCAGCGCAGCACATCGCCTTTCCTCGATGAACACATGAATAATTCTAAGATATCTGGTGAAAGTGATAATTAACTATATAATATTCTAAGTAATATTATATTACATCAAAATTATTGATGATCTTTACGAACTGCATTCTATAAAATCGGCATCATTTTCAAAGTAAATATCAAAAGGGTTACTCTTAAATCGCCGCGATCCCTCCGTTCGGCGCGGAATTAACTCTGTTTGCCGCGCCGAACAATTGCCCCATGCACTAGATACGTTCGTAAATGAAACTATTTAATCGACATGGCTGCGAGAACTTTTTTGATGGTCGCGCGCAGGTTCGCCATTGCAGCATTAACCATCATTTCTCGTGGACTCGCGCGTGACGGGAAGGGTTCCAGGGGCGGAAATCGCCTGCCAGCGCTTGGGGGCATATGTTTCAAGGTCTCAAGACAAGGTGTAAATTTTATTATGTGCAAAAATGCATATTGAGAATCTGGCATCGTAAATTGAAAATCGGGGAAATAAGGGCAAAAGAAAGTGCGATAACGCAAATACAAAAGCGTAATATAGCTATAACGCAAAAATCTCATCAATAAATCATGAAACGCTATACAACTTATTCTACTTTAGCGCGTTAATTGGTTACCGCTCTTGCTGCATCCGCGAAACAGGACTAATCTGGAGCTGTATCTAATCTTTCGATGTTGTGGTTTTGCGCGTGAATTTGAGATTTTTGCTGTGCCTCCTGGCAAGCATCTTCCTGCATGGCTGTGCGACATCGTCGTCGACGCCGATGGTTGAAGCAGGCGATCGTTATATGTCGCAATCCGTCGCCGTTGAGGATTACAAGCTTGGCGCAGGCGACAAGGTCCGCATGACGGTCTTCAATGAGCCTACCTTGTCCGGCGAATTCTCGGTCAGCGCCGACGGTGCGCTGTCCCTGCCGTTGCTGGGCGACGTTCAGGCCGTGGGCAAGTCGCCCGTCGAAATCGCCAAGATCGTGCAGACGCGCTTGTCGGATGGCTACATTCGCGAGCCGAAGGTCAGCGTGGAGGTGACGGCTTATCGACCGTTCTTCATCCTTGGTGAAGTTACCGCACCCGGCCAATATCCTTATGCCAGCGGACTGACTGTGCTGAACGCCGTGGCAACAGCGCAGGGGTTCACGCCGCGCGCGAGCCGTAAGGTCGTCTACATACGTCGGTCGGGCTCGACCGCCGAAGAAACCTATCGGCTTACCCCCGATCTCAGCGTCCGTCCCGGCGATACCATTCGGGTCGGGGAACGCTATTTTTAACGGCCTTAGTGCCGCGAAATACATGAGGATGCTGAAAAATGATAAATGTTAACAGGGACAATATTGCTTTGAACGCTCAATCGATGCCGATCGCTTCAGTGCGTTTCAGTCGCCTATTCGCGGCCCCGCTGCTGGCGGTTCTGGCGATGACGACCAGTTCTTTCGCGCTTGTCGCGCCTCAGGAGGCTGAAGTAGCCGCCGCACCGGCCCCGGTGGATCCCGAACAGGTCGGTATGATCGCTGCCGCTCTGCAGGCGGATTTGTCGAAGCTGGCTCCGACGGCGTCAGTCGAAGACATGGAAGCATCCATGATGTTCGTTCTTGGTCAGGGCGAATATTCGCTCGAAACAATGGAAGCGGCGCTCGATGTCGTGGAAGCGGGGCCGAATGTTACCCCTACGCTGAAGAAAGCCATCGCTAACGTGCGTCTTGCCCTGCGTCGCAAGTTCCGTCGCGGTACGGCGGCTATCCCCGGCGGCGCTGGCGATGGCGGCGGCAGCGGATTCTCCGCTCCGGTAATTGCCATCGGTGGCGGAGGCGCGAACTATGGTAACTAGGTTCTCGCGCAGCACGCTGCTGCTTAAGCGTCCGTCCGCCGTTAAGGGCAAATCCGCCAAGCGCTTGCTGTCCGGCCTGTTGTTGGGTTGCATCGCGACGGTGCCGACCATGGCGCACGCGCAGATCGAAGCAAGTCCGCTGGTGCCTGCGTTTCTTCCTGACGGTTTCGACAAGGGGCGCAATGTCAGCGTTACCGAACGGCCCCGCCCGGAATATGATCCGCTCGGTGTCAACCTTGGCGGGTTCAAGCTGTTTCCGAAGGTTGAAACCGGCGTCGGCTATAGCGACAACGTCTATCTGACCAACGGTAATAAGGAAGGGGACGGTTTCGCCGTCTTCAATCCTTCGGCGCGCTTGCGGTCCGAATGGGATCGGCATCAGGTGCAGTTGCAGGCAGCGGGCGCGTTCCGGCGCTTCTTCAACAACTCGGTCCGTAACGAAGACGCGTTCAACCTTGGCGCGTTGGGACGACTGGATGTGGGCAATGCCCTCTCTGTCACCGGCGAAGCGCAATATGCGCAGCAGTTCGAAACACCGATCACGGGCGACGTGGCCTCCAACCTGGCCGTGCTCTCGCAATATGAACGTGATTTCCTGTCGCTTCGCGGGCAATATGGCGTCGGTCAGGGGCGCCTGATTCTGGCGGCGGATCGCAGCCATTTCTCCTTCGATCCCATCAAGCTGCCGAGCGGCACGGTTATCGATCAGGAAAACCGCGATCGGACCTTGCATCGCGTCACGGGACAGGCCGAATATGCGGTGACGCCTAGCGTGTCATTCTACGGTCAGGTCAATTACACCGACACCAATTACGACACGAATTTTCTGCCCGGCATCGCCAATCGCGATTCGGACAGCTATCGTGCGATCGCAGGGACGAACTTCGATCTGTCGGGATTGGTCCGTGGTACGCTGGGCGTCGGCTATGCCAAGCGGAACTTCAACAGCCCGTTGTATAAGGATGTCGACGGCCTGTCGGTCGAGGCCAAGGTCGAATATTTCCCGACGGAACTGACGACGTTGGGCGTCAATGCCCGCCGCGTGATCGAGGATTCGAATATCGGCAATATCAATGCCTATTTCGACAATCGCTTTTCGCTTCGCGTCGATCACGAACTGCTCCGCAATCTGGTTCTCAACGCAATCGGTGAATATGCGCAGCAGGATTTCATCGGCAGTGCGCGCAAGACGACCTTCTATCGGGGATCGGGCGGCGCACGATATTTCATCAACCGGCTGCTCGGGCTTCAACTGCAAATGTCGTACATCAAGCGCGACACGACAGGCGAAGATCTGGGCCAGACATTCGACGAGTTCCGCGGGCAACTTACGCTGGTTGTCCAGCGCTGAGGTAATCTCTGAATTACGCCTGCGGGCCGTGTGAAGTTCAATCTCTAAATACGGATTACATCATGGAAATTTCGAAGCAGATGACTGACTATGACGGCCAGTTATCGGACTTGCTGCAGACTGTTCGTGATGTAATCCGGCGGCGCTGGCTGACGCTGGTGCTGGTGGCGGCCGCTGTATTGGCGTTGGGCGTCGTGCTGATGTTCATGATGACGCCGAAATATGAAACGACCGCTCGTATCCGCATCGATCCCGCGCAAAGCGTGGCGCAGAACAGCGGGGGCAGCACAGCCCTCAACCCCGAAGCCATCGAAACCGAAGTGGCGGTCCTTAACTCCCTCGACCTCGCACGCGAAGTCGTGAGTCGGCTGAAGCTGACGAATGATCCGGAGTTCACCGCCGGTCTGGCCAATCGCCCCGACGCCGCCACACTTGGTCAGACAGACCGGGAGACAGCGGTTGCGCAGGCGTTGCTTGCCAATCTCTCGGTTGAGCGCGACAAGCTTACATATCTTCTCGCAGTGAGCTTCACATCGCGCGATCCTGTAAAATCGGCCCGCATCGCGAACACTTTTGCTGAAACTTATCTCGACACCCGTGTCGGCACCAATGCCGGTGCGGCTGAGAAGCAGTCCGAGCAACTTAAGCGACAGGCCGCAGAGCTCGGTGCGGAAGTGCGCAGTGCTGACGCCGCCGTGGCTGCGTATCGCGCACGCGCTGGATTGACAGTCAGCGGCGATGGTAATGGCAGCGGCGGTACGATCGTCGATCAGCAGGTAGCACCGCTTTCGAACCAGCTCGCCACGGCAGAATCGGAAGCTGCCGCCGCTCGCGCCAGTCTCGCTGCTGCGGAAGGTCAAGTTGCCTGTGGCGGTCTGGATGCCGTTGCCGAAGTGCGCAGCTCCGAAGTGGTCGCAGAACTGCGTCGTCAGCGCGCCTTGGTATTGCGCGCAGTCGGTGAAGTTCAGGCGCGCTATGGCGAAAAGCATCCCGAATATGCGCGCGTCCGCGATCAGCTTTCTTCCATCGATCAGCAAATCAAGGATGAAGCGCTCCGCGTGATCGGTTCGCTCCGCGCCAATGCGACGGCCGCAGATGCACGCGCGGCCAGCTTGCGCGGCTCGATGGGCCGTCTCGAAGTGGAACGTGCGTCCAACACGCAGGCTTCGGTCATGGCCGAAAGCCTGGAACGCGAAGCCGTGGCAAAGCGTGCCGCCTTCGACCGCGCCTCGCAACTTGCGTTGGAAAGCACACAGGCTGCCCAGAATCGCATTTCGCAGGCCGTGATCGTGGATCGCGCGCAGCCGCCTTCGAAGCCCACGTCGCCTAACAAGCCGTTGATCCTTGCACTGGCGCTGGTTGCCGCATTCGCTGCGGGCGCGGGCACCATTGCCGTCCAGGAAATGCTGGTGACGGGCATGCAAACGGTCGAAGAATTGGAAAACCAGCTTGGTATTCCCGTTCTCGCCGCCATTCCCAAGGTGCCCAAGTCGGTCAACCCGGCGGACCTCCTGTTGGAAAAGCCCACGTCGCTCTTTGCCGAATCGCTCCGCATCGCGCGGGCGGGTATTCTGGGCGTGCGCTCCAGCACGCCGCCAAAGGTGATTGCCTTTACCTCCGCACTGCCGAGCGAAGGCAAGACCACGACATCCTTGTCGTTCGCGCGCACCCTTGCTTCCAACAACTCCAGAACGCTTCTGCTGGAATGCGACGTGCGTCGTGCTGCAATGCGCGCGCTGGTTTCGAATCCGCCCACGGGACCGGGCATCGTGGAAATCCTTCACGGCAAGGCTACGGCAGAAGAAGTCATCGTTCCGGGGGATGTTCCGGGCTTGGATCATCTTCTCGTCCGCGCGCCCTATTTCAGTTCGGAAGATCTGTTCGGCGCGGATAACATGAAGAACCTGCTGGATAAGCTGCGTACGCGGTACGATCATATCGTACTCGATTTGCCGCCGCTGGTGGGCCTGGCCGATGGCCGTTTCCTTTCGGTGCTCGCTGACGTGACCGTGTTGATCGTTCGTTGGAACGATACGCCCGCCGCCGCGGCAGTCTCCGCTTTGGGCTGGCTCAAGTCCGACGGCGCCAACCCTGTCGGGGCGATCTACACTATGGTCGATTCCTCGGCGGAGGCGATTGGCGGCCTTTATTATTCGAAGAAATATTCCGCTTATTATCAGCAGCCGAACTGAGCCTAAGGGTCGTCGGCTTCACCCGACGACCGCTTTACGCATCCAGAGTTAGCTATGGCGCGCCGATCCAACGATCCCGTCCACCGCGCCCGACATCTGACGGTGATTGCCGTCATTTTTCTGGGGCTGTCGACGCTGCTTTCCCTCGGCCTGTGGATGCGGGAGCATGCGGTTGCAACCGCCGATGCGGGCTTGAAAACGCAGGAACTTGCGCTTGCCCGAGGCGACAGTGTGACGGAACGTTCGTCCATTGCAGTCGATGCGGGGTCTCAGCCCCGATTGCTGCTGAGCGATGCGATCTACCGGGCGCGCGCCATCCAGTCGACAGGAGTTATGGGGCGAGATAATGACCTCGCGTCGCTTTCGCGTCAGGTCGACCTGGCGATCGATGCACGTCCTCATTGGGCGCAGGCTTGGGTTGTAAAGGCCTACATCGAATCCTTACGCCCCCGCTCCAGCCATCTTCAGGCGTCGCTGGCTGCGTTGTCACGATCGTACAGCGATGCTCCGTTTCTGCGCGATGCATCGGGTTGGCGAGTGACATACGGCATGGCCCAGTGGGAGTCGTTGGATGGCTTCGTACGTAACCGCGTGATCGAGGAAGCCCTATGGCTGTCGCGCGTCGATCCGGATGTACGCCGCGCTATCTTCGGAGCGGCGCGCGCGACGCGAGCCTATGAGCCTCTGGTTCTGCGCTGGCGTGAATTGCGTCTGGCCGACGGCAACTATCTCGCCAATGGCAGAAGCAGTCTCGCTTTCCCTTAGTGCTCTACGAACACCCCACGACCCCACAACAACCCTGTCAGAAACAGCGCCAGCGTAATTGTCGATGGCACGTCCATTACAATGTCGACCATTGCGCAAAGCACTATCAGCAGGATCGCCAGTGCGACTGACCAGCGCCGGGTCGACCAGGGCGACCCCGCATAGTCGCGCACGATATCGCGCGCCACGCGCCACCCCAGCGCAGTCATCAACAGCAGATAAGGTACACCGCCCACCAGCAGTATCTGCAGCAGTAAGCTGTGCGCCGAATTGACGATCCACGCCCCTTCGGCAAAGCGCACGCCCGACATGGCAAACACGTTGATGCTCTGAAATCCACCCAGGCCATAACCGTAGACGGGTGAGGTCATCGCAATATCCCAATACTGGCTCCATAACCCGAGCCGCGCGCCCCATTCATATGATGTGCCGTCGAGCCGCGCCTGAAAAAGCTCAGCCTGTGCGATGACGATCACCAAGATGATGGCGGGCGCGGCATATACCGCCAATCGGGTCCAGTTTATCCTGCCCCGGCTCAGCGTGCGCGCCGTCAGCAACAGGACCAGCGCAGTTGTCAGGATGATCGGCACACGGGATGCCGTGGACGCCAGCGCCACCACCGCGATCAGCCATGCGCCTGCATGGCACAGCATGTTGACGGTCGTCCGTGTATCGGGTTTTTTCCCCGGTTCGCGGCGCATCAGGCTCAACAAGCGGCCCGTCGCCAGCAGCGCGACCATCCCGGCAACCACCGCGGTCACATTCGCATTGCCTATCGTACCCGCAAAGCGCCCCTGCCGCGACAACGACCAATAATCGAGCGCACCCTGTCCGCCAACGCTCCGCACGATCAGGCCGATCAACAGGATGCCGCACATGGCGAACAGCACTGTGTTCATCGCCCAACGCGCGTCGCGACGATTGGCGGCCATCAACGCACCGATCATGAATGCATAGAGCCCGGCCATCCACCCGGCAAATTCCGGCGCAAACATATCCGGTGCGAAGGCAACGGGGCGGTCGGCGAAGGGAACGACCGGAATCCCGACTTGAATGAGGATCAGCCACAAGGCCGCACCGCCGGCCAGCGTCAGGATCGGCGCTACGCCTGTCCAGAACGACAATATCGGGGGGCGCAACAGCAACATTGCCATCACCATCATCCCATTGATGATGGAGCAGGCCGCAGCCCCCTGTGCGCTGTCGAAGCCACGGAATAGCAAGCCGGACGCCAGGCCGATCGGAACGACGATCGGCAACAGGGACCGTGCGAGAGCATAATCGAAAAAGGGCGCTGACGTTTCAGGCGCGACAGCAGCGGACAGGCTAACGCCGTGTGTGTTCATAGTTCAGTCAACAGCGCTGCAGGTGGCGTGGCTTGCCTTGGCTGTGCATGCACCGGGTTCTCCATAAATCCAGCCTGATCCCTTGTAACCGGCATAGACTCTGCCGAACACATCCTTGTCCGCTTCGATCGCTGTCACCTGATCCAGTCGCCCCAGCGGAAAGTCGACCAACCGTTGCCAGTGCGTGGCATTGTCGACCGACCGCCAAAGACCGTATCGACCGTCAACGCGGCCGGAGATGTATATCGCCGGATAGCTTTGCCCGCGCGCAGCCTTGCCGAACGCTATATCGTCTACCCTGTTAATATGCCGTAACACTTGCCAATGGTCTCCCCCGTCGGTCGACCGCCGCAATGCAGTATCGCCGTCACCAGATACGCCGCTGGTGAAGAAAAGTTGCCCTGCCTTGCCCGGAACGGCCCGTAATTTTGCAGAATATTGGCTGGCGGGCGCAATTTCCCCGCGGAACCGCCGCGTCCAGCTTCTTCCACCATCGCTCGTGCGCCACAATCCGACCAGCGCGGCGTTATCGCCTTCGCCGCTATGCACCAGATAGAATGTGCCAGCCCTTACCCTGTCGGCGGCCAGTGTCTTCCGCTGCGTCCATTTCTGCGCATAGGATCCGGTATGCGGCAGCTTTTCGCCTTTCAACACGACCCGCCGCCAGCTTTTCCCTCGATCCAGTGTGTAGAAGGGCGCCCGGTTATACGCCGGTGCCCATATGATGTTGTCGATGGTGTCGGCGGCCACGGCAATGGTGCCAAAGGACATGCGCCAGGGATCATCGGCTTTTGTACCGGGCGGTTGGGGTAGGGTGGCAAATTTGCTCCAGCTTTTCCCGCCATCCATGCTGTATCCCGCGAGGACCGCATCGCCATCCTCCGCGCAGCAATCGCGCGTGTCCGATGCGTTAGTGACGTAGAAACCTGCTCTGGCTGGAGTCCACGCCACTTGCGGAGCGGCAATGATGACGCGCTCTTTGGGACCGTAAGTCGTCGAATAGGCATTGAGATCGGGTTTCACATGGATGCCGAAATCGAACCCCGCGAACAGCGGTGCCTGCCCCGGTGCCTGAACGATATCGGTGGTGACGATTTCCTCGACCCCGCGCGCTTGCCCTTGCCAGTCGGCCCGTCCGCAACCTTTGCCCAGATCGGCGAAAAACGGCCCCTGACCTTGTGCCAGCCAAAGCCGCCCTGGTTTCGCCGCGTCGAACCGGATTGGGCCTGACGCAAAGAAATTCTGATTGGCGACGCGCAACCAAGGCACATCGCCTTTACCGGCCGACACGTTGCGCGTCATGGCCTGCCAGCGACGGCCATTGTCGGTCGAGCACCAGCTTTGGCCTGCCTGGCTCATCGCCACGATGCGCCCGTCCTGCGGACTGGTCGCAACGCCGACAAAGGGCGCCTTGCCGATGGCGCCCGCCACGTTCAGGTTCGTCCAGCCCCCATCGCTATAACGCCACATCGTCTGCTTTTCCGAATCGGTGGCGATGAAACTGCCATCGTGCGCAAAGCTGCCCTGCGTAATGAATACAGGCCCGGTGGTCTGGCGGTTGGGCAGGGGGCGGAACGTCGCGCCGCCATCGTCCGACACCAACATGCCGTGCCCCGGCGACACTGCCCAGATGCGCGCGCCCTTTGCCTGCGGCTGAAACCAGATCATGACGCCCGGCGATTGCTGCCCCGGTGCAGGGCGCATGTCTGCGGGCTTCGGAACGGACGGAACGACTGCCCATGTCCCCCCGCCATCGTGCGATTGCCAAAGACCCTGCGCCGCCGTTCCGAACAGCACATGATCCGGGTCGGTTGGGCTGACAGCCATGAAAGGCCCATGAAAGCGAAATTCGGAATTGGCGTCGAACTGAAATAAGGGCGCACCGACATCCGGCCCCTGCCAGCTTTTGCTACCATCATGCGATCGATAGACCGCACCCCGGATCGCCATGTACAGACGTTGCGGATCGGATGGCGCGACAACAATTTCGTACACGCCTTCGGCCATGCCATCCTGCACGCGCGCACCCTTTGGCATGGCCTGCGCCGTCACCAGTTGCACCCAGCGATCCTCCGCTGCGTCCCAGCGATACGCCCCATAGACGTCCGTGCGGATCACGCGCATCAGGCCGCGGTCGTCGCTCGACAGGCCAGTGATAAATCCCCCGCCACCGACAGCGACCGGACGCCAGCGATACCGTTCACCCGCAACAGGTGAATCGGCGCGAGGGGAGGCCGCCAACGGTGCGAAGGGCGTGTCGCCCTTCGCCAGTAATGCCGAAAGCGATAGCAACGATGCAACCACCGCTATAGCCGACAGCGGCACCATAGCAGTCGCCTTCATCCGGCCCATAGCCCACGCTTAGCCAATCGCCCATGAAAGCACTTCATTCGATAGGCTTAGCACAGATGCAGGGTGCAGAGCCTGTGAATTATCGCGCTTATATCACCCCAATGGCGGCCCCGGCGGCATGGGGAAGCGTGACCGCGGCCCCTTGCCCCAGCCGGGCGACACGGCCTTGGGCGCGTTCTTTTCCGGATCGTCCAGATAGTGCGCGATGTCACGTGCCGACTGGCGGTAGTGCGCGGCGGTCAGCGGATCGCTGTCCTTCCGTCCCTTCAGTGCATCGGCCAGAAGAGCAAGCCGATCAAGGATATAGGCGCGTGCTTCAGGCGCCGTTTCGGTACTGGCCCCCAGCACCATCATCGAATCGAGTGCGACTTTCTGCGTCACGCGACGCAACGCGCGAGACGAAGCACTGCCGTCTCCCGATGCATTCCACGTATGCGCCATCACGGCATCGACCATTTCCGGCAAGGTCACGGCATCGGCCTGACGAACGCCAAGCGATACCAGCCGCGCGCCGCGATCCGGCGCGAACAGCGGCTCGATAACCAGCGCCGCCAAAATTCGCGCCGCACGCAATTGGTCGAACATATCGTCGTTGGACAGGTCTTCCAGATTGTCGCCCGGATCGGGCGTCAGTTGTGCCAGCAGCGTTTCCGGCAGGGCCAGATTGTCCGGCTCGATGGCTTCCATCAACAGCCGCAGGACATCGCGCTGCTCCTTGCCGGGAATGAACTGCGTTGGGGGAAGCGTTTCGCCCTTCACCACGATGTTCTGGAATTGCCCGCCAATATATTTGACCGCCGATTCTATGGCGTAACGCTGATGCAGATAGGCCATCCACAACCGGATATTGCGCAACGATCCGATGGCTTCGCCCGGCTGCAACATTTGCGGCCCGTAATTGGCGAGCATGATTTTTCGCGCGGCCATGCTCTCTGTCAGGTTTTCGACCGGGGTCGCGCGGTCGTCATACCATGTCCAGCGGGGGTCGCTGTCCGGCACATAAATTATACCATCCGCACGCATATTGGCGATGATCGCATCGAGCCCCTGCTTCTCCTGCGCGGCTGGCAATGGCGTGTAGGAATAGCGTGTCATGTAGACATCATACGCACCGATGGCCTTCTGGAAGGATTCCGACAGGTCCAGTTTGCCGTTGGTCACTTTCACGCGCGGCGTGGGATATTCCATCACCGACGCGCGATCGTTCAGGCTGGACGCGAAATTATGTCCAAAGCCCAGAGTGTGACCCAGTTCATGCGCCGTCAGCAATGCCTGCCGCAACAGCGCCATGTCACGCTGGCCCTTCGGCATATTGGCCATGCCATCGGGCGTCAGCAAATTGGGGTCCGCAACCGTTATCCCGCTGCCGTCCTCTGGCAGCCCGCCGCTATAGGCATCCCAGTAATTGCCGATGCTGCGGATACGGTGCGTGTCCATATGCGTCTTCGACCCCAGCACTTCGCCGGTGCGCGGATCGCTGTAGTTGCCGCTGCTGGAAAAGCCGCGCTCGTCGCGATTGATCCACAGGACATAGGCGTAGCGGATGTCCATCGGGTCCATGTCCGGCGGCGCGTCTTTCGCCTGTATAGCGTTAATGAAACCAGCGGCTTCGAACGCCTTGTTCCACCACAACAGTCCTTCCTTCATCGCCTGCCGGGTGTCGGCGGGGATCGCGGGGTCGAAATAATAAACGATGGGTTTGATCGGCTCACTCATCGCGGCGGACGGGTCTTTTTTCTCCAGCCGCCAGCGCGATATCCAGCGTTCTTCCGGTCCTTCGCTGATCGGTTTGGAGTAGTCGTGGAAGCTGGGGCCGAATATCCCGATCCGCGGATCGGACTCGCGCGGGACGTAACCGGTCGGTGCTTTCAGGAAACTGTGATGGATACGGATCGTGAAACTGCGCGGGTCGGGCGTGACATTGCGCACCAGATTGCCGGGCGCATCGGCGGCAAAGGTTGCCACCGTCTCGATCTCGGTGTTTTCCGGGAACGCTTTCATGCGCGCGGGATAAAAGCTGCTGCGGGCCGCATCGAATTTGAAGCTGCCCTGATTGGCGCGCTTCATCGCCGCTTCGATGTTCGCCGCATCCCGCATGAACAAGGATGTCGCGTCGACAACTACTCGACCCCCGGTGCTGGACTCCACCGGCAATGCCGCAAGCACCGAAGTGGGGAAGGAATCCGCAACGCCCTGTTTATGGGCGTCGTCACCATTGAGCGACCGGTATTTGAGGTTCTGTTCGACGACCAGAACCTTGCCGCCCGCCCGCTGAAAATGGATGACGGCGCTGTCCAGCACTCCCCGATCGAGCGGGAGCTCGACCGAACCGCCGCCCGTCGCCGCAGACACATAATACAGCACATCGGTGTCGAAGGCGGAGATTTCCATCAACACTTTCCCGCGCGCCGCCTCGAAGGTGAAGGGAATGAACCCGTCCATCCGAGCCGCAGGGGCCGTTGCCGCTGCACCGGGCGCAGCCGAAAGGGGGGAGGGGGCGGCACTGGAAAACGCCAGCGCAATCAACGCTACGCCACATAATCTGCGTATCCGCGCTCTGTTGCTTCGCTCTGCCGCCATGACCGCTGCCATTTGCCCATCTCCAATTGTTCAGTCGCTCTGGGGAACGGTTGAGTCTATCGCAATCCGCTATCCCTATTTGTCATTCACGGCGATGGGACAATACGGAACGAACGGGCCATCCGGTCGTTACGCAGAAGGTTCGATTTTGGGGGTGTGATGACGCGGGCGAACGACGGACGGGCAGGCGCCTTCGCGACCACGCAATTGCTGACCCCCGGCGACAATTGCTGGCGGATCGAGCCAGCCGACCATTTTTCACTGATCGTCGATGCCGACGACTATTTTGCCGCCGCGCGTCAGGCGATGCTCGGCGCAAAAAAACGCATCATGCTGATCGGCTGGGATTTCGACGCACGGATCAACCTGTGCCATCCCGGCGAGACGGATGAAGGGCCGACACAATTGTCGGACTTCATCATCTGGCTTGTGGACCGCAACCCGGACCTGCAAATCTATCTTCTCCGCTGGGACGTGGGCATGGTGAAGGCCGTTTTTAGAGGCAACACGCTGGCGACACTTCTTCGTTGGAAAGCGCACAAACGGATCACGGCGCGGATCGACAGCGTGCACCCTTTCGCCGCGTCGCATCATCAGAAAGTCGTGTCGATCGACGACAGCCTGGCCTTTTGCGGCGGCATCGACATGACCAGCGAACGCTGGGACACGCGCGATCACGCCGACGATAATCCTGACCGCACTTTGCCGGGCAGCAAGACGCCGTACAAACCCTGGCACGACGCCACCAGCCTGTTCGATGGCAAGGCCGCCGCCGCAATCGGCGAACTGACACGGGAGCGCTGGAAGGCAGCCTGCGGGCAGACGCTGAAGCCGCTCGACACCATCACGTCGCAATGGCCTGCATCGGTTAAGCCGACACTCGAAAAGGTAAATCTGGCCATCGCCCGGAGCTATCCGGAGATGAAAAAGCGCCCCGCTGTCCTAGAGATCGAGCGGCTGTACGAGACGCTGATTGCGGAAGCCAAGACGCTCATCTACGCCGAAAGCCAGTATTTCGCCTCGCGCCGCATCGCCATTGCCATTGGCAAGCGGCTGCAGGAGCCCGACGGTCCGGAAATCGTTGTCGTCAATCCCCTGACCGCTGACGGTTGGCTGGAACCCATTGCGATGGATACCGCACGCGCCCGGTTGGTGAGTGCGCTCAAACATCTCGATACGCACAATCGCCTGCGCATTTACCATCCCCAGACGGCGCAGGGGAATCCGATCTACGTCCATGCCAAGGTGACTGTGATCGATGACCGCGTGCTGCGTGTCGGTTCCTCGAACTTCAACAATCGCTCGCTGCGGCTGGACACCGAATGCGACGTTGCGCTCGATGTGGCGGACAATGCGGAACAGGCGCAGACCATCGTCGATATCCGCGACGACCTTATCGCCGAGCATTTGGGCGTCTCGCCGGAAACCGTCGCGAGGGAATATGCGGCATCCGGTTCTATGATCGCTACGATCGAAAAGCTGCGGGGGCAGGGGCGCAGCCTCATCCCCTATGAAGTGCCCGATCTCAACGACGTCGAAAAATGGCTCGCCGACAATGAAGTGCTCGACCCCGAAGGCCCGGAATCCATCTTCGAAGGTTTCGCCGGGGACAGTCGCACCAAGCGTGGCCTTTTCCGCGGGTGGTATATGGTCCGCAAACTGCGCTTCCGCCGCCACCGGGATTAGCCGACCCAAGTAATTCGCTGCCACCCCTCACGCTGCGCCGCAACATGTGCTATCGGCCCAGCCATGCTGAACGTAAACAATGTCACGGTGCGCCTGGGTGGGCGCGTCATTCTTGATCGAGCAACTGCGATGTTGCCCCCGCGCAGTCGCGTCGGCCTCATCGGTCGCAACGGCGCGGGCAAGTCCACGCTGATGAAAGCGATGATTGGGCAGATCGACCCGGACGAAGGCGAAATCGACAGCCCGCGCGGCACCCGCGTCGGCTATCTGCGGCAGGACGCCCCCAGCGGAACGCAGACTCCGTTCGAAACCGTCCTTGCCGCCGATCTGGAGCGTGACGCGCTGCTCATCGAAAGCGAAACCTGCGAAGACCCGGATCGCCTGGGTGAACTCTATGAGCGGCTGAACGCCATCGACGCCTACACCGCGCCCGCACGCGCCGCCCGTATCCTTGTCGGTCTGGGTTTCGACGAGGAAATGCAGGGCCGCCCGCTCGACAGCTTTTCGGGCGGCTGGAAGATGCGCGTCGCGCTCGCCGCGCTGCTGTTCTCGCAACCGGACCTCCTGCTGCTCGACGAACCGTCGAACCATCTCGATCTCGAAGCGACGTTGTGGCTGGAAAACTTCCTGAAATCCTATCAGGCGACGATTATCGTCATCAGCCATGAACGCGATCTGCTCAACAATGTCGTGGATCATATTTTGCATCTCGAAGGGGGGAAGATCACCCTTTACCCCGGCGGCTATGACGCATTCGAGCGGCAACGCGCCGAACGCCTCGCGCAACTGCAGGCGGCCAAGGAAAAGCAGGACGCCCAGCGTGCCAAGCTGCAGGACTATGTCGCCCGCAACAGCGCTCGCGCCAGCACCGCAAAACAGGCGCAATCGCGGCAAAAGGCGCTCGCCCGGATGCAGCCCATTGCCGCCGCGATGGAAGATCCCAGCCTCTCCTTCGTTTTCCCCAGCCCCCCCGAACTGCGCCCGCCGCTGGTCACGCTCGACATGGCCTCGGTCGGCTATGACGACACGCCGATCCTGCGCCGCGTCAACCTGCGCATCGATCCGGACGACCGCATCGCGCTGCTCGGTCGAAACGGCAATGGCAAGACCACGCTCGCCCGCCTGATCGCCGCGCAACTTCCCGCGATGGAAGGGGAAATGACCAGCTCCAACAAGATGAAAGTCGGATACTTCACCCAATATCAGGTGGAGGAACTCGACACGACCGACACCCCGCTGGAACATATGGCGCGCCAGATGAAGGGCGCGACCCCCGGCGCAGTGCGCGCGCAGCTTGGCCGCTTCGGCTTTACGGGCGACCGCGCGATTCAGAAAGTCGGCAGCCTGTCCGGTGGCGAGCGCGCCCGCCTCGCCCTCGCGCTTATCACGCGGGAAGCGCCCAACATGCTCATCCTCGACGAACCGACGAACCATCTGGACGTCGATAGCCGTGAGGCACTGGTGCAGGCGCTCAACGATTATCAGGGCGCTGTGGTGGTCGTCAGCCATGACCGCCACATGATCGAACTGGTCGCCGACCGCCTCGTGCTGGTGGATAGCGGCACGGCCAAGGAATATGGCGGCACGCTGGAAGACTATACCGACTTCATTCTCGGCAAGAGCGGCGGCGTGTCCGACAGCGGCGAGAAAATGTCGAAGGGCGACCGCAAGGCCCAGAAACAGGCACAGGCCGCCGCCCGCGAACAGGGCAAGGCGCTCCGCGAAGCCGTCACCAAAGCGGAAAAGGCACTAGCCGCGCTCACCGCTCACCGCGCCCGCATAGAACGCGCCATGTTCGATCCCTCCACCGCCGCGCCCGAAGAAGCCAAGCTGACGATGGGCGACCTGATGCGCAAGCGTGGCGAGATCGAAAAGCAGATGGAAACAGCGGAAGCCCAGTGGATGGCGGCGAGCGAAGCGTTGGAGGCGGTGGCGGTTTAGGGTCGGTCGCCAGTCTCAGGCCCCAACGCACAATATCGTCACCGTGTGCTTTCGGGAAATACATTGGGCAGGCTGATCTCGAAATAGACGCCCGCCTTGCCCTTGTGCGCCCAGCGAATATTCCCGCTCCAGCGCTGGCCTTCTAGAAGTTCGACAAAAACCTCTTTGCCGATGTCATCGGGATGGAGTGTCGCTCCTTCGATCATCAGGCCGTGCCTGGAGATGTTGCGTATTTGAATTTCTGTTTCGCGGGTGGAAAGAAGAAGCTTGGCCGACCGGAACACTTTCACGCGAGGATCGCGGCTGATGCTGTAACCGATCGGTTGCACCAGCGATGGGTCGCCCATGCTGGTCATCACGGACTCCAGCGGCATGGGCCGACCATAGACGAAGCCTTGAATATGGCTGCAACCCAGCTTGCGGATGAGCGTGATTTCGTCTTGTGCCTCCACGCCCTCCGCCGTCGTTTCCATCCCCAGAGCATCGGCCAGTGAAACGATTGCCGCGATGATCAGCGCGTTCTTGCTATCGGAGGACATTGCGCCGCGCACGAAGCTCTTGTCGATCTTGATCTTGTCGAACGGCGCATTTTGCAGATAGCCCAAGGATGAATAGCCCGTGCCGAAATCGTCGAGGGCAAGGCGCACGCCGATGTTCTTCAGGGCTTTGAACATCTGGCTCGAATGCGCATCGGTATTGAGAAAAACGCCTTCCGTTATCTCCAGCTCCAGCCGATCCGGCAGGATGCGCGACGTGGCCAGCGCGCTCGCTACGATCTTGGGAAATTGTGGGTTGGAAAATTGAATGGGCGAAACATTCACGGCGACGCGGACGGTGTCCGGCCAATGCGCTGCATCGTTGGCCGCAGTGCGCAAAACCCACTCGCCTAACGCTTCGATCAGACCGCATTCTTCCGCCACGGGAATAAACTGATCCGGGCCGATCAATCCAAACTTGCTGTGTTTCCATCGCAATAGCGCTTCGTAACCGACAATTTTCGTGGATTGGGTGGACACGATCGGCTGGTAGGCGAGGTGCATCTCGCCCTTTGCGAGTGCATCTCGGAGGTCGTCCTCCATCTGTCGACGGCTTTGCGCGGCGATCAGGAGATTGTCGGTGAAGACGCGATGTACGCCCCGGCCGGCATCCTTCGCCGCATATAGGGCAAGATCGGCGTTGCGGACCAACTCGTCGGGCGTACCGCCATGCTCCGGCGCGATCGCGATTCCTATCGAGCACCCGATCTGGATCGCCATGCCGTCGATATCATAGGGTTGCGACAGTGAAGCGATGATGGACCGCGCCAGCCCCGATGCCTCGGCACGCGAGGAATCCTGCGGAACGATGATCTGAAACTCGTCACCCCCAAGCCTGCCGAGCAAAGCGGTGTCCGAAGTCAGTCGCTGCAGGCGACCGGCCACCTGTTGCAGCAGCGCATCGCCTGTCTGATGCCCCAGCGTATCATTGACGTATTTGAACTTGTCGAGGTCCATCAACATCAACGCGGTCGGATTGAATCCGCTCGAACGGCTGAGCAAAGACTGTTCGAGCCAGGAATTGAGCATGGCGCGATTGGCCAGTCCGGTCAGGCCGTCCGAGTAGGCGAGGCGCCGAATTTCCGTTTGCGAGTTGCGCTTGTCCATCAGGTCGGCGGCCGACCCCATAAAGCCCCGATAGACTCCGGCTGCATCGAAATAAGGGCGTCCCGAGATCGCCCATAGAAAATTCGTCGTATCGGATACGATACGAATGGGGAAACCGGTAAACGCCGTCTTGGTCGTCAGATTGTAACTCAGGCTACGCTGCACATCCTGCGCACTGGCGTCGGGATGAAATATGGCGACGAACTTTGCACCGATGGGGTCGAGACCGTGCGCGACCAATATGGCACAAATCTGTGGGGACAAATAGGTGATCTGCCCGGCTGCGTCCGTTTCCCAGAACCAGCCTGCCGATTGTTCCTCATATACGGACACGAGCCGGTCCGCGCGCGAAACAGGCAAAGTCTGCTCAGCACGATTTGCTTTGGAAAAGCTTGAAAAAGCAGGGGCGATCCGACGAAGCATAGTCCGCTTTAGTGCAATCGCGGTTAGCAAATAGTTGCATTTTGCGGGAGCATTGTACGCCCGTTAAAATAAATAAAATGGTGGTTTGGTTTGCAAATTCTGTTCGTCGCGCTACCCGCCCACCGCGCCCGCACAGAACGGGCTATGTTCGACGTCCGGGAGGATGTGAGGCTGCCAATACGCGCCCTGATGGGAGGAAGCGCAGGGGCGACGGCGAGGGAGGGGGTGTAGGCTGTGGAAGGCAATACGCGCTAAAGCAAAAACTCACCCCCGCTCAGCATGTCGATGCCGCGCAATAGAATGGCGAAATCGGCGTTTCCATCCCCGTCGACATCGCCTTCCACCCTGGCATTGCCTCCAACCGCTTCATATCGCAGTTCGCCTTCCTGTCCGGTGAACGCTCCTGTGCCTAACCATAGGAATGCGTCATCGGTCGCACTCGTTGCAGCCGCATCGATCCGGCCGATATCGATTACGTCGCCTTGAGTCTGACTGAAATCCAGAATGAGGTCGGCTTCACTCGCGCTGCTGTCCGTCACCGCACCAAACTCAAAAACGTCGGAGCCTTCGCCGCCGATGAGATGGTCGAACTCAACGCCGCCGTTCAAGCGGTCATTACCCGCGCCTCCACTAAGATAATCCCGGCCGCCGTCGCCGATCAGCGTGTCGTTGCCGTCATTGCCATAGAGCGTATCAGTGCCCGCACCGCCATCGATGGTGTCGTCGCCTGCATTGCCGCCGATCAAGTCGTACCCGGCCATGCCGTAAAGCGTGTCGGACCCATCGCTGCCCCAGATGCGGTTGCTCTGCCAGTTACCGGTGATGGTCAGGTCGGGCAATGTCGCCGATACCGTCTCAATTCCAACATCGATCCTATAGTCTACCTTGGTAGCAACGAAGTCATCGCCGCTCTCATCGACTATTTTCGTGGTCGTGCTTTCGACCAGATAGTGATCGTCGCCTGCCCCACCGTTCAACAGGTTGATCCCCCCCCCGGCGGAAAGGCTGTCGTTGCCATCTCCGCCGTAGATTTTGTTGTCCATCGTGCCGCCCTTGTCGATCAGTATGATGTCGTCAAATTGGGTTCCGATGATGTGGAGCGCTTCGACATTGCGGACGTCGCCAATATAGCTCCCCGTTCCGCGCTGAAAATTCACACCTGACGCCCGATTCTCTGCGTGCAAAATGACCGTATCGTAACCGCTGCCGCCATCGATCCTGTGATCTCCGGGGGTTTCTATGATGTCGTTGCCGTCGCCGCCGAAGATGTTCTTTCCGTATCCGGAGCCTCCCACAAGGCCGACGATATGATCGTTGCCGCCATCGCCATATAGCGATCCTCTGCCGGTAAGGGTGTCGTTACCGTCGCCGCCCCATACACGTGCGCCGGTTAAGCCCACATCGATGATATCGTCGCCATCCTCGCCATGGACGGTGCCGGTCAACTGCCCCGCACCGCTGACGACATTGTCATTTCCGCCGCCCAAACGAATGTCGCCGAAGATCGTCCCGGTATTGACGATAGTGTCGTTGGAATTTCCGATGATATCGATCGCCGATCCCGCGTAGATCAGCGACGTGTCGATCGTTATGGTGCCGCTATTATGCAGCGTTAGGGCGCCATGGCCCGCGCCGCCATGCCCGTCACTGACCAATATGGTTTTGTTGTACCCCGTTATCGAACCAGCATTTTCTATCGTCCCGCCGCCGATGGACAGGACGGTCGCCGACGAGGGTGCTTTGCGCAGGACACCGTCATTGGTGAGGGCGATGAGCCCGGAAACATGTATGCTCTCACCTTCGCCGTAGCTACGGATCACGCCCGTCGCGTGATTGACGATGGTGGTGATCGCGGTGGGTGCCGTATCCAGGTCTATGCCCGCGCCCAGACGCCCAAGGATCTGGCCGGAATTTTCGATAGTGGCGGCATTGTTGCCGGAGATGCCGCTGCTGACACCGCGAATTTCGCCGCCTGCGTCGTTCCGAATACTGACCCCAATTGCGCTGCCGATGTCGATACCGTCATTGCCCAGACTGCCGCCCGCACGAATGAGACCGCCCAGGTTCGTGATTTCGGTATAGTCTCCGGGGTGGATCGCGTCGGCGTCTACCGCGATGATCGACCCGGCGTTGCCGTTTATAATGCGGAGTTGCTGCGGAAATGACGCGCCTAAATCGACGGTATCAATTGCACTCCCGGCATTGGCGCCTTTCCCGTTACTCAGGATCGTGCCGAGATTATTGATATACATATAGCCATCGAATTGCGGGATCGACGGGGCGCTGGATAGGCGAATAGCGATGCCGGAGTCGCTCTGTATCGTGCCGCTGGCATAGTTGAGAAGGTAGAAAGGGCTGAGGCCAGAACCCGACGGCGTCCCTGAAACGACAGCGTCGATCACCGATCCTCCATAGGATTTTAGCAACCCTCGATTGTCGACTGCGATCGACCCGCCGTTCAATGGCGACCCTATACGCAGGACATCGTCTTGCGCGCGGATGGAAGAACCCGCCTGCGTATCGATCAGGAGGTTTTGGCTCGTGTCGGCCGTCCCAGCCGTGTCGATCGCCACGCCGCTGCTGGCGCGAACAGCCCCTTCGACATATAATCGGACCAGACCGGACGTGCCGCTCAAATCCCATTCAACGGCAGTTTCCGGCGTATGGAGAAAGCCATTGGCATCGATGGTCAGGGTGTCGCCGGAGCGTACAGTCTGGCGCGTCGTGACGCTGCCGGAGATGGTGACATCGCTCATCAATTTCTCCATTTCGGATCAATTCATGCCATTAACCACATCCGGCATCTCCGTGCGAAAGATTTGTGGGAAACTATGTGGAATATCTGACCTTTAGGTAGCGGTGACCAGGGGTATTTGTCACAGCCCAGTCGATCTCCATGTCACGCGTATCGCTCGATATGAAAAAAGACCCGGTTGCCTCGCACAACCGGGTCTCCATTGGCAGGGGGCTGGAAAGGAAACAGCCCCCTGTAGCATTCGTCAGCGGGCGGCTTAGCCGCTGTAGTACATGTCGAATTCGACCGGCGACGGGGACATTTCCCAACGCGCGACTTCTTCCCACTTCAGTTCGGCATAGGCGTCGATCTGATCCTTGGTGAACACGCCGCCTTTCAGCAGGAAGTCGTGATCGGCTTCCAGGCTGTCGAGGGCTTCGCGCAGTGATCCGCACACGGTGGGGACGAGCGAAAGTTCTTCGGGCGGCAGGTCGTACAGGTTCTTGTCCATCGGGTCGCCCGGGTGGATCTTGTTCTGGATGCCGTCGATGCCGGCCATCAGCAACGCTGCGGTCGACAGGTAGGAGTTCGCCAGCGGATCGGGGAAGCGGAATTCGACGCGCTTCGCCTTGGTGCCTGCGCCATAAGGGATGCGGCACGATGCCGAACGGTTGCGCGCGGAATAAGCGAGCAACACAGGCGCTTCGTAACCCGGCACCAGACGCTTGTAGCTGTTGGTGGTCGGGTTGGTGAAGGCGTTCAGTGCCTTGGCATGCTTGATGACGCCACCGATGAAGAACAGGCAGGTTTCGGACAGACCGGCATAGCCGTCGCCCGCGAAGGTGTTCTTGCCCTTGTTCCAGATCGAGATATGCGTGTGCATACCCGAACCGTTGTCCGCCTTGATCGGCTTCGGCATGAAGGTCGCGGTCTTGCCATAGGCATGAGCCACCATCTTCACGACATACTTATAGATCTGGATACGGTCGCAGGTTTCGACGAGCTTGCCGAAGGTCAGGCCCAGCTCATGCTGGCTGCCCGCGACTTCATGGTGATGCTTGTCCATGGGCAGGCCCATTTCGAGCAGCGTCGTCACCATTTCGGCGCGGATGTCGGTGGTGGTGTCGACCGGGCCGACAGGGAAGTAGCCGCCCTTGGCACGCGGGCGGTGACCCATGTTGCCGCTTTCGTAGGTCGTGCCGGTGTTGGTCGGTAATTCGACATCGTCCAGCTTGTAGTAGGACGAGTTGTAGGTGTTATCGAACTTCACATCGTCGAACATGAAGAATTCGGGTTCCGGGCCGATGTAGACGGTGTCGCCCAGGCCGGTGGATTGCAGGAAGGCTTCGGCACGCTTGGCGGTCGAGCGCGGGTCGCGGGCATAGAGCGAACCGTCAGACGGCTCGACGATGTCGCACACCAGGATCATCATCGGCGTCGCGCTGAACGGATCGATATACACGGCGTCCAGATCGGGCTTCAGGATCATGTCGGATTCGTTGATCGCCTTCCAGCCTTCGATCGACGAACCGTCGAACATCAGGCCGTCGGTCAGTTCATCTTCGCCGATCACGCCTGCGCACATGGTCAGGTGGTGCCAGATGCCCTTGGGATCGGTGAAGCGGACATCGACCCATTCGATTTCCTTTTCTTCGATCATTTTCAGGATGTCTTTTGGCTTATTCGCCATCGTTGCTTACCCTTCCATATGGTGCCCCCGCGGGCGTTAGTCATAAAAGTAAAAATGTTTTCGCGTCGGGCCGCGGCCCGATTGAGATGATGCCTTGGGTCAGATTGCGTCGTCGTCCCGCTCTCCCGTGCGGATGCGCAACGCGGATTCTACGGCATAGACAAAGATCTTGCCGTCACCGATGCGGCCGGTCTGCGCGGCTGCAGCAATCGCTTCCACCACGCGCTGCGCCAGGCCGTCCTCGACGACCACTTCCAGCTTCACCTTGGGCAGGAAGTCGACGACATATTCCGCGCCGCGATACAGCTCGGTATGGCCCTTCTGCCGCCCAAAACCCTTGGCTTCGGTCACGGTAATGCCGGACACGCCGACTTCGTGCAGTGCCTCTTTCACCTCGTCCAGCTTGAACGGTTTGATGATGGCTTCGATTTTCTTCATCAGCTTTTGTCCCAGCCCCTTTTTGGCAACATGCATGCAGCGATGCGTAAATGCCCCGCCACCGTGTTCACGAACCCGTTATGCACGCCCCCTGCGCGCATGTCGCATCCGTAAACAAACAATTACCGTGCCAATTACCGAATCGCCAGAATAGCTTCTGCGATGCAGCATGATTTGTCCATTGCGCCCGGTTTTCGGGCAAATTGCGGGGAGGGTGCCTAATTATTGGGCAGGGGTTTGTGGGGGTGGGGATAGGTCGGCTGGAAGCTGATGCGCGGGGCTCTAACTTCTCTAAAGGTCGCCCATATGCGACAGGCAGGGGCGACCGCTTGTTGGAATTTGGGCGGGTGGTTTTTCTTACATGCGGTAGTGTTTGGGATGGCGGTCTTGGGTAATTTGCGGATGGTCAGCTTCCAGCGCAGATTTACAATAGAGCCGACGTAAATATTCGCATCACCGCAGCGAACGCTGGGTGACTACATTAGGGAGGTCGGGGGTAAAACATGTCCGTATCGCTGGCCTGCCGATCCGTTGCTCTATTTCAAACGTCGCCATCTTATGACATCAGGGGCCAGCTCTTTTCCACCTCCGCCAGCCAGTTGTCGGCTTCGTCGAATGTGTCGAATGTACGCCATGCGTCATCATTATCGAGAGCACGCGCCACCTGTCGCCGGATCAGCGCTGAAGGGATTATCATAGCATTACGAGAAATTGGATATTGCTGAAAGATTCGAGTAAATGCGGCGTTGCCATCGACAATCTTCGGTGACTGCGGAGACCATTCGCGCAGGTCGTCCAGCAGCGTGAAAGGTCGGCCCGCCGCGCCCGCGCCCGATAATGCTTGTTGAAAGTCGCTCAGGGCAGCGTCCGCATCCGCCGGAGACCAGAAGCCAGTATATTTGATGTGCAGTCGTCTCCGTAACGGATCGAATGTGCTTTGCAACATGCTCCTATTCACCTTTTCGTGACTCTTGCTTGCGTAGGCTTGCTACCTGTATAGGCTGGACAGGTTAAGCCTTCATTCTTCTGCCCTGGACACTTGACTCCATCGGCACGCCGGTGGTTCGGCGGCACGCCCTGGCCTCTCTCAGGCTAATTATCCGTGTTAGAACGTCGCGGAGGTTTATTACTTACCTCTAAAAGTCTGGAATTGGTTCAACAAACTTGAATAGCAGTCCGTCCACATTTGGACAGGAGGATTTGGTGTTGAGTGACACATTATGGTCGCTTCCGGCAATCCTTTTACAGTCATCCCGGGCTTGACCCGGGATCCTGCTTTCGATCTGGTGTTTCGTGAAGCGGGACCCCGGATCAAGTCCGGGGTGACGTCAGTGACTGGAACCCCATCACCCCAAATAAGGCGGCGCGTTCAAGCCCTTGGGGCTTTGCGTGAATATCTCGCAGCCGGTTTCGGTGATACCGATGGAGTGTTCGAACTGCGCGGACAGGGTGCGGTCGCGGGTTACGGCGGTCCAGCCGTCGTTCAGCATCTTTATGTCGCCCTTGCCGATGTTGATCATCGGCTCGATGGTGAAGAACATGCCGGGGCGTAGTTCCGGGCCGGTGCCGGGGCGGCCCAGATGGACGACTTCGGGGCTGTCGTGAAAGACGCGGCCCAGGCCGTGGCCGCAAAAATCGCGGACCACGCCAAAGCGGTGCTTTTCCGCATGGCGCTGAATTGCGTGGCCGATATCGCCCAGCCTGTTACCGGGCTTGGCGTGCTCGATGCCCAGCATCAGACATTCATAGGTGACTTCGACCAGCCGCTTCGCCTTGATCGGCGCATCGCCCGCTATGTACATGCGGCTGGTGTCGCCATGCCACCCGTCGATGATCGGGGTGACGTCGATATTGACGATGTCGCCATCCTTCAGCTTCGTTTCGCCGGGGATGCCGTGGCAGATGACGTTGTTGATCGACGTGCAGCAGCTATGCGTATAGCCGCGATAGCCCAACGTCGCAGGCACCCCGCCGCCGTCCAGCGTCATGCGCCGCACGATGTCGTCGATCTCTCCGGTCGTGACGCCCGGCACCACATGCGGCACCAGCGCGTCGAGTATCTCGGCGGCCAGCCGTCCGGCCTTGCGCATGCCGGCAAAGCCTGCCTCATCGTACAGCTTGATCGCGGTGGAGCGGGACACGGGCGCGTCGGCGGTCATCGTCATATATTCGGTCATCGTCACTTTATAGGGTGAAGCATCATCTTTTGCGAGAGGGTGCTTTGCCGGAACGGCCCATCGCGCTATGGGCGATGACATGAACAGCCCGACACGCATCTGGACAGCCGCTCTCGCCATCATTGGCGATGAAATTCTTTCCGGGCGTACGCAGGACAAAAACATTGCGCAGATCGCCGCTTGGCTGAACGTGCAGGGCATCCGCCTGAAGGAAGTGCGCGTCGTCGCGGACGATGAGGACGCCATTGTGGAGGCAGTCAACATCCTGCGCGCCCGCAACGATTATCTGTTCACGACCGGGGGCATCGGCCCCACGCATGACGACATCACCGTCGATGCGATTGCCGTAGCGCTGGGTGTCGGGGTGGTCGTGCATCCGCGCGCGCGCGCCGTGCTACAGGACTATTATGAGGAACGCGGCGGGCTGACCGACGCGCGGCTGCGCATGGCGCGCGTGCCCGATGGCGCGGAACTCATCGAAAACCGCATGTCGGGCGCGCCGGGTATCCGCCATGGCAATATCTTCATCATGGCGGGGGTGCCGCACATCACCGCCGGTATGCTGGAAAGCCTGACCGGCACGCTGGAAGGCGGACTGCCGCTGCTATCGCGCCAGATCGGTTGCTGGGTCGCCGAAAGCGAAGTGGCGGACCTGCTGCGCGCCACGGAAAAGGCGCATGATGGCTGCCAGATCGGCAGCTATCCGTTTTTCCGCGAAGGCAGGGTAGGGGCCAATTTCGTCGTGCGGTCGACGGATCAGGATGCGCTGGATGCCTGCATCGCGCAGTTGACCGACGCTTTGGATGAACAGGGCCGTCCGGTAACGCAGGGCGGCATCTGATCCGGCCTCACAGCGATGACGGCATATAAGAAACCCGGCGAACATGGGATGTCGCCGGGTTTCTTTTTATCGGACGGGTAAGACTCGCGCTCTTCAGCGTGACGCGATGCGCGTGCGGGTCAGGCCAGCATCGGCCATGGCTTTGGACTGCGCAGCATTGACGCAGCGCTGATAGTCGCTCTGCCCCGAGACACCGACGGCCTTGTCCTGGCTGCACACCGTTTTGACGGCGGCCATGATACGCTGCTTGGCGAGGTATCGGCCTTGGGCGGAAGACAGGCGCAGGTCGGATATGTCGACGGGCTTGGCCTGCGTCACTGCTGCGCCATTGTCGGAATAAGAAACGACAATGTCGGAGCCCGCCATGGCAGGCGCGGCAATCGCCAAACTGGCGGGAATCGCGAGCGCAGCGATGGCGCGCCCGAATATACGGGGGTTAGACATGGGCATCCTCCTGGCGAGGTCGGTCTTTGACCAATCCTCTCTTCATCGCTCCTGAAAAGATAGGAGCGCCTGTATAATGGGCTTTGTGGCGCGTGTTTTCAAGCAAACTTGCGGTGTCGCGCTGGTGGATATGCCGCTCCTGCTCGTTTGATGATGGCGGGGCGTCTCCCCCAGCGATGCGACCGTCGATCCATGCGATTGACCAATCGATAGGATGCTTATTTTCATGGACGATGCGGGGCGACCGGCCAGTTGCCATCCACGCCGAACCGAACGGGCGCGATACTGATGGCGCTGGCCGATCTTTCGCAGTGGCTGGTGCCGGTCGTGGCGATGCTGGGCGCGGGGCTGGTCGCCGGATTTGCCGCGGGCATGTTCGGCATCGGGGGCGGGTTCGTCGTCGTCCCGGTCCTTTTCCTCGTCCTGCCGTTGCTGGGGGGCGATCCTGCGCAGCTTGCGCATGTGGCCATCGGCACGTCGCTTGCCACCATCGTCGTCACGTCGATCCGATCGGTGCAGGCCCATGCGCGGCGCGGTGCCGTCGATTTCGAGTTGCTGCGAAGCTGGGCGCCATGGATGGTGCTGGGTGTGGGCGGCGGGGTGCTGCTGGCCAATCATATCGGCAATCAGGGATTGGCGCTGATCTTCGGCGGCGGCGTGTTCCTGATGGCGCTCAATTTCCTGCTCCCGGCCTTTTCGGGCAAGGTCTACTGGAGTGAACTGCCCGATGGGTATGTGCGCGCCGGTATTGCCAGCGGCCTCGGCGCATTCTCTTCATTATTGGGTATCGGTGGCGGCGTGATCGTCATCATCGTGATGACCCTTTGCGGCAGGCCCATCCATCGCGCCATTGCGACCGCTGCAGGCGTCGGCACGCTGATCGCAGTGCCCGGCATGATCGGCTTTGCAATCATAGGCCTGGGTCAGCCCGGCCTGCCGCTTGGATCGCTGGGATTTGTCAACGTCCCGGCGGCGGTGGCTATCACGTCGACATCGGTAATTACCGCGCCTTATGGCGTCGCGGTGGCGCACAGGCTCAATCCGCGCGCGCTCAGGATCAGCTTCGGCGTCTATTTGCTGTTCGTCAGCTACACCATGGTCATGAAGGGTCTGCATGGCTGACCGCCCGGCATTGACTATATAGTAACATATGATACCACATGGACGGGAGAGGATACCGTCCATGCCTACCGATTTTGCGATGATGTCAGGGTTCGGCAACAGCTTCGAAAGCGAAGCGGTGCCGGGGGCCATGCCGATGGGGCGCAACAGTCCGCAAAAGCCACCCTTCGGATTATATGCAGAGCAGATGTCGGGAACGGCCTTCACTGCGCCACGGTCAGAGAACCGGCGCAGTTGGCTCTACCGTCTGCGCCCGAGCGCGCAGCACCCGGCCTTTCAGCCGTATCGCGGAAATCCCGCGCTTCTTTCCGCGCCTTTGTCGGACAACGGACCGTTCAGTCCAAACCGTCTTCGATGGGATCCGCTGGCTCTGGGCGACTGCCCCGTCGATTGGGTCGACGGACTGTTCACTTATGCGGCCAATGGCGACGCCACGGCGCAGACGGGCATCGGCATTCATGGCTATGTCGCCAACCGATCGATGGTCGACCGGGTATTCTTCTGCGCGGACGGCGAATTGCTGATCGTGCCGCAGATGGGCGGTCTCGATATATTCACCGAGTGCGGGCGCATTCATGCGGAGCCCAATCATATCGTGCTGATCCCGCGCGGCATGCGCTTTCGGGTGGGGCTGCCTGACGGTCAGGCGCGCGGCTATGTGTGCGAGAATTACGGCGCGCCTTTCCGGCTGCCCGATCTGGGACCGATCGGATCGAACGGCCTTGCCAATGCCCGCGATTTCCTGACGCCCGTCGCCGCTTTCGAAGATGTCGAGCGCCCGACGGAGGTGGTCCAGAAATTCGCGGGAGCCTTATGGACGGCGACGCTTGCCCACAGCCCGCTGGACGTCGTGGCCTGGCACGGTAATCTTGCGCCGTGCCTGTACGATCTGGCGCGGTTCAACACGATTGGCACCGTCAGCTTCGATCATCCCGATCCCAGCATCTTCACGGTGCTTACCTCGCCCACGGACCGTACCGGCACGGCCAATTGCGATTTCGTGATATTCCCGCCGCGCTGGATGGTGGCCGAAGACACCTTCCGTCCCCCGTGGTTCCACCGCAACATCATGAGCGAATTCATGGGGCTGATCCACGGCGCTTATGATGCGAAAGCGGGCGGTTTTGCCCCTGGCGGGGCGTCGCTGCACAATTGCATGAACGCGCATGGCCCCGATGTGGCATCGACGCGCGCCGCGACCGATGCGACGCTCGCGCCGCACTATATCGCCGATACCATGGCCTTCATGTTCGAAAGTTGCTTGCCGATCCAGCCGACACGGCAGGCGATGGAAAGCCCCCTGCTCCAGCCTGACTACGACGCATGCTGGGAAGGCTTCGCCAAGGCGCAATTGCCCTGATGGCAACCCGGCAAAGCGGAGGTAAAAGAAATTTCGTTCTACGGAACGGTTCCAGCAATGTTTTGTTACATTACCACAATGTCTCGGACATGCTCGGTCATTAACTCATGATGCGTTCCGCACGCGATGATCCTGCAGGGCATTCCACATTTGCAATAATGTGGTGTGTAGCAGTGTTTCGCCAGATGAAGGATTGGCATAGAGCATGGGTAATTTTGTACGCGATATACCTCCGGCCGAAACCAAGTCTTATGATGCTCAACGAACGCCCTACGCGATGACCGCGCCCAATGTTCTCATCGTGGAAGACGATCCGGCGCTGCGCACATTGGTCATGCGCGCGTTGCAGCAGAACGGATTCAACGTCCGCCCGGCAGGCTCGGCGCCGGAAATGTGGAACATCATGGCGGAATCGCCGGTGGACGTCATCATCCTCGACATCATGCTGCCGGGCACGCACGGGCTCGACCTGTGTCGCCAGATCCGCCAGCAAAGCGATGTGCCGCTGATCTTCGTGAGTGCCAAGGGCACTGAAGTCGACCGTGTCATCGGGCTGGAGTTGGGCGCGGACGATTATCTGGCCAAGCCATTCGACACGCGCGAGCTTATCGCGCGCATCCGCGCCGTGCTGCGTCGTGGCCGGATGGACCGCCAGCATGAAGGGGCAGGGCGTCGTGAAGCGCGCTTCGACGGCTGGACCGTGAACTTCCCCCGCCGCGAAGTCAGCGCTCCCGATGGCGCGGTGGTCGATCTGACAGGGGCGGAGTTCGACTTGCTCGCGGCATTTATCGACAATCCGCAACGGGTGGTTGCCCGCGAACGGCTGATCGAACTGTCGCGCGCACGGCTGGGCGATTCTTCGGACCGTAGCGTCGATGTGCTGATCAGCCGCCTGCGCCGGAAACTGTCCAGCGAAGGCGGAAAGACGCCCATCGTGACCGTGCGCGGCGTCGGCTATATGTTCAGCGCAGAAGTCGAGCGCGTTTGAGGAACCTGCTGCATCCTTCGCTGGGGTTGATCGGACGGGTTCTCATCATCGTCCTGCTGACGATCCTCATCGAATTTTGCGCCGGGACCATATTATACGATCGCGCCAGCAGCCTGCGCGTGCGCGAAGACGAAGCCAATCGCATGGCGGAGCATATCGCCGCCGCCAGCCGCGTAATGATCCAGCGCGACCCTTCGGAGCGTCCGGCGATGGCCAGCCGCTTGTCGAGCGCCAACTTCACTGTGACCTGGCACCGGACCTTGCCGCCGCCGCCACCGATGTCCGCCGATCTCTTCGAAATGCGCGATCAGATCGTGGCGCGGGAGCCGGTGTTGGACCACCATATGCTGCGCCTCTATCTTCGGGAACCGGGACGCAGAACGGTGGTCGTGGGGAGCCTCGCTCTGGATGACGGGACCTGGCTTACCTTCAACGCGCCGCAACTGGTGGATGAGGGCAAGTTCCGGATCGCCTGGATCGCGATGATGATCGTGGTGGCCATCGGCCTCAGCCTGATCGCCGGTCTGATGATCCGCACGACATTGCAGCCCGTGCGCAGGCTGGCCGTCGCGGCCGCACGCATCGGCCATGGCGAGCAGGAGCAGATCGCCGAAACCGGCATCAGCGAAGTGCGCGACCTTATCCGCGCGTTCAATGAAATGCAGGGGCGGATACACTCGCTGATTGCGGACCGGGTGGAGGCTCTGGCTGCGGTGGGCCATGATCTGCGTACACCGCTTGCCCGTCTTCAGTTGCGAGCGGAAGGCATTGGCGACGATCAACTGCGCGAATCTATCGGGGCCGATGTGCGGGAAATGGCGGGAATGGTTTCCTCGCTGCTGGCCTATCTGGGCGGCGACGATGACCCTGAGAATCCGCAGGCTGTCGATCTGGCGGTGATGGCGGCGACGCTGGTCGACGACATCGTCGATCAGGGACGGGATGCAAGCTATGCCGGTCCCGATCATCTGACGCATCATTTGCGCCCGCTGGGCTTCAAGCGCGCGCTGCGCAACGTGGTCGAGAATGCTGCCAAATATGGCGACATGGTGCAGGTGACGGTGAACGCGGATCAGGACCATGTCACCATACAGGTCGAAGATGACGGACCCGGCATCGACCCCGAGCGGCTGGAGGATGTGCTGCGACCGTTCGTCCGGCTGGACGATGCGCGCGGTCGCGATACGCAGGGGCTGGGCCTCGGGCTCGCGATAGCCGTGCGCGCGGTGGAGATGGAGGATGGCACTATCCATCTTGCCAATCGGGACTCCGGCGGTCTGTGCGTTACTATTTCCCTGCCTCGCGGCGACGGGGGTGTTGCGCAATCGCGTAATGCAGGGCGGCACTAAGGTAATATTGGGAAATATCATCCCATAAAAAAGCACATTTATGGCTTTTAGAAATAATCAGAAACAATCTGTAAACTAAACAGACATGAACTGTTGCTTGTTAAGCACTGATTTTCGCAAAATTGCTGCTTTGCACAATTGTCGTTTTGTTCTCCGAGAGCAGAGAGATACAGATTGGGCATCCGGATCGATCCGTACACCGCGAACACCGTGTGAGATGTACGGACGACAAGGACGCAGGTCGGAACATGTCTTTTCAAAAAGGGGATGTTCATGCGCTATATTCTTGCTTGCGCGGCTTTCAGTGTACTCGCGGCCTCGCCCGCCATGGCTCAGGAAGAGCCGACGAGTCCGATAACGGTTTCCGGCAGTGTCGGTATCGTTTCCGACTATCGTTTCCGGGGCGTTTCACAGAGCGACGAAAAGCTGGCAATTCAGGGCGGATTTACCGTGTCGCACGAAAGCGGCCTGTACGTAGCGACCTGGGGTTCCAATCTTTCCGGCTGGGGCACGTTCGGCGGTTCCAACATGGAGCTGGATCTGGTCGCCGGTTACAAAATGCCACTGGCGGGCGGCGCGCTGGACATCGGTGCCACTTGGTACATGTATCCGGGCGGCTTCGATAACACCGACTTCATCGAACCTTATGTAAAGCTTTCCGGCACCGCCGGCCCGCTGAACCTGCTGGCAGGTGTCGCTTATGCGCCCAAGCAGGAAGCATTGGGCAACTGGTATCTGAACGGCACTTCCGCTGCTGCGGGTGTGTATGATGTTCCCGGCGACAAGAACGACAACCTCTATCTGTGGGGCGATGCGTCGGCCGGCGTTCCCAACACCGGCCTGACCGTGAAGGGCCATATTGGCTATTCGAACGGTAACAGCGGCCTTGGCCCGTTCGCGACTTCGGTTGCGCCGACCGGCGAATATTGGGACTGGATGGTCGGTGCCGATTATGCGCTCGGCCCGGTCACGCTCGGCGTGGCCTATGTCGATACCGACATCTCGAAGGGCGAGTCGGCTTATCTGCAGCCCAGCTTCAGCAAAGGCCAGGACGGCACGGGTTCGATCGCCGATGCGACGATCCTCTTCTCGGTCACCGCTGCGTTCTGATCCGCGATTTTCTCTGAAACTTGCCTGACGAAAGGGGCGGGGACCATGCGGTTCCCGCCCCTTTTGCTGTGATGATGGCGAAAAGGCGCTGCGACACATTGCGACAATTGAGGGCGCGCGCTGACACATCTGTGGGACAAGTGGCCCCGATAAGGGCATCACAGTTAGTGAAGTAAAGGACACCCTCATGAGAAAGTTACTGATCTCCGTCGCTCTTGGCAGCATGCTCGTCGCGGGCGGCGTTGCCGTTGCACAGTCCAACGGCCCCGGCCCGAAAATGGGCATGCGCGGCCCGATGATGGCCGACGCCAACAAGGATGGTAAGCTCACCAAGGCGGAAGTCACTGCCGCAAGCGAAGCTGCCTTTGCCAAGATGGACCTGAACGGCGACGGCAAGATCACCAAGGAAGAACGCGACACGCTCCGCCAGAAGCGCTTCGACGATCGCTTTGCCAAGATGGACACCGACGGCAACGGCCAGATCAGCAAGGCCGAATTTCAGGCGCAGCACGATGCTCGCCAGGAAAAGATGGCCGAATGGCGCGCTGGCAAGGGCGGGCCCGATGGCCAGCGCATGGGCCGGATGCACCACCGCGGCAAGATGGGCGGCATGTGGGGTAAGGATGCCGACAAGGATGGCACTGTGACCCGCGCCGAATTCATGGCACGCCCGATGGCCATGTTCGACCGTGCGGACGCCAACAAGGATGGCGTTGTCACGGCTGAGGAAATGAAGGCTGCGATGCCGGGGCGCGGCGAACGCGGTAAGGGTCGCATGGCTCCCCCGCCGCCGCCTGCGCCGCAGAACTAAGTAAGACCAGACATGCCCCGATGCTTTATAACCGGCATCGGGGCATGTCTTCTGCATGGCTTCGCTCTTTCTTCTCGTTTCCTCCCATGACAAGACACGCACATGAACGAACGCCCGCATCTCCTGCTCGTCGACGATGAACGCTCCATTCGGGAGCCGCTCGCGCAATATCTGCAGCGCAACGGATTTCGTGTGACTGCCGTCGAGAATGCCAGCGAGGCGCGGATGCGGCTGGCGGCCAATGCCATCGATCTCGTCATTCTGGATATCATGATGCCCGGCGAGGACGGCCTCAGCCTGTGCCGCCATATCCGCGAAACCAGCGACACGCCGGTCATATTGCTGACCGCGAAGTCGGAGGAAACGGACCGTATCGTCGGTCTGGAAATGGGTGCGGACGATTATGTCCTCAAACCCTTTTCTCCCCGTGAGCTCGTCGCGCGGATCAAGGTGATTTTCCGGCGGGTGGCCACCGGCGGTCAGCGGGTCAGCACCGCTGACGGCGCTAGCTACGCTTTTGCCGGCTGGGTCCTTCGGTCGCAGGAGCGGACACTGGTGGACAGCGAAGGCGTATCCCTCCCGCTTTCGACCGCCGAATATAATCTGATGCTCGCCTTCGTGACGCGGCCCAATCATGTGCTGAGCCGCGATCAGTTGCTCGACATCACACAGGGCCGCGAAGCCAATGCGTTCGACCGTGCCATCGACAATCAGATCAGCCGACTGCGCAAGAAGATAGAGGACGATCCGAAAAATCCCGCCCTTATCAAAACGGTGTGGGGCGGCGGCTACACTCTGGCGGCAGAAGTGCGGAAATTGTGATTCAGCCTTTACGCCGCGTCCTTCCCAAAAGCCTGATCGGCCAGGTCATTCTGGTTGTCGCGCTGGCGCTGTTCGTGGCGCAGGCGATCAACTTCGCGTTTCTGATGCGGGAGCGCAACCGGATGCTGCTGACGGCGGCCACTGCACCTGCCGTCGCGCGCATCGTCGATGGTCTGGACCGGCAGGAAGAGCGCCGTCTGGGCGGGCGGGACGGTCCGGGACGCGTCACCTTCTTCGACGCAAAGCCAGCCTTCTCCGGGCATCGCAGAGTCGATGCGGAACATCGCGCGACCGACATGTTTGCAGATGTCGGCTTCACGGTCCTTTCTGTCGAAGCCTATGAAGGCGTGGCGCAGCTTCGCACGGGCCGTCGGTCGCGATTGCGTGACCGCATCGAGCCGCACCGCCCGCGCGAAGTCCATCTGCTGACTATCGCCGTGGAATATCAACCCGGTCGCTGGGTCACCACGCAATCGCGGATGAGCAAGGGCATGCCGCGATTGAATGGCTGGCTGCTGGGGCAGACTCTCATTCTCTATGTGATCGTCCTGCTGCCTTTATTGTGGGTGGGGCGCCGCCTTGCCCGTCCCCTGAAAGACCTTACCGCCTCCGCGCGCCAGTTCGCTGCGACCGGGTCGGCCGATCCGGTCGAGGAGCGCGGGCCGGGCGATGTCCGCGATCTGACCACGGCTTTCAACGCCATGCGATCCCGCCTGCGGGCGATGCTGGATGAAAAGGACCGGATGCTGGGCGCCATCGGTCACGATCTGCGCACGCCGCTGGCGTCGCTGCGGGTCCGTACCGAATCGGTCGAAGATGAAGGCGAGCGCGCGCGCATGTCCGACACGATCGAGGAAATGAACCGGATGCTGGAAGACATCCTCTCGCTCGCGCGGGCGGGGCGCAGCATGGAGCCGGTCATAAAGGTCGATCTGTCCGCCCTCGCCGATGCCGTGGTGGAGGATTTCATCGAACTGGGTTCGCCTGTCGATATGGTGGACAGCGCGCGTGCGGTGGCCCCGGTCCGGCCGCAACTCATTCGCCGGGCCCTGCGCAATCTGATCGAAAACGCAGTGGTGTACGGGCATCGCGCGCATGTTTCCGTCGTGCAGGATGCCGCCGCGATCCGCATTTGCGTGGCCGACGAAGGGCCGGGCATCGCGGAAGAGCGCATGGACGAAATGATGGAGCCGTTCACCCGCCTGGAAGGATCGCGGAACCGCGAAACCGGCGGCGCGGGCCTTGGCCTTGCCTTGGTGCGCGCCATCATGGCCGAACATGGCGGCGCGCTCCGCCTCGCCAACCGCCCGGACGGCGGTTTGGAGGCCAGCCTCGTTTTGCCGATGGCTTAATGCTTGCCGGGTTTCGCTCCACCGGCTTTCGCATTGGGATTGACGATCACTGCCCCGGTCGGAAGCCCGGTGCCGCCCATGTCGAGCGCAGTGGCTTCCTCCCGCGCCTTGCGTTGCGGATTGTCGCGTTCGCGGATCGCGGCGCGCGTCTCGGCATCCATGCCTGCCAGTTCACTGGCATTGGACCGGCCACCCTTTGACCAGCCAAGCACGATGGACATGCGCCGGTTGCGCGGATCGTAGATATTGCCTTCGATGAACGGCTCACGGTCGGCGACGCCTTCGATCTTGGCAAATCGTTCGTTGCTGAGGCCTGAGTCTGCCAAAGCCTTGCGCGTGGCTTCGGCGCGGGCGGACGACAGCAGCCAATTGTTCATCGTTCGCCCGGTTGCATAGGGCAAACCATCGGTGTGCCCGCGCACGATGACATCGTTTGGCATGTCCTGCAGCACCTTGGACACTTCACCGATCAGCGAGCGCGCTTGCGGGAGTAAACGGTCGGTTGCCATGGCGAACATCGCAAAGTCGGCTTCGTCGATCAGGTCGATCCGCAACCCTTCGTGGGTCTCGGTAAAGCGGATGTTCTTGCGCATCTTGGCCATCAGCTTGTTGGCGGCCATGCGCTGTTCGATCTGCTGCTTGATCTTCTCGAACTTCTGGCGGTCGGCGGCGCGCTTCATCTTGCCGCCTTCGTCCTTCGTGCCGGATGCATCGCGCGGGATGGTGATCGCCATATTGCCCTGGCCGCCGGTCGTCGGGTAATTTTCCTTGCCGGTGATGCTGTCGCCACCCAACAGGCCGGTCGCGCCTGCGCTCCCGGCTTTCATGGTGACCATCGTCGGCGTGAAATAGTCGGCGAGCGCCTTGCGTTGCTTTTCGGTCGTTGCCCCGAGCAGCCACATAAGGAGAAAGAACGCCATCATCGCCGTCACGAAGTCGGCATAGGCGACTTTCCACGCGCCGCCATGGTGACCGGCATGGGCCTCCACGATGATCTTCTTTACGATGATCGGGCGCGGTTCCGGTTCGTTCCCGCGCTTCTTGCTATCGGCGGCCATCGCTTATTTGCCCCGCATGCCGTCGAACACTTCGGCGAAGGCAGGCTGGTTGGCGTGAGTCAGGCTGGAGCGCGCGGCTTCGATGACCAGCGGCTGCGGGTGACCGTGCAGCGATGCGATGATGATCTGCTTCACGACATGATAGATAGCGCCATCGGCTTCGATCACCGATTTGCAGCGTGTCGCGAACGGACCGACCAGACCATAAGCCAGCAAAATACCCAGGAACGTGCCGACGAGCGCCGAACCGATCATCGCACCCAGAATGGCCGGCGGCTGATCGATCGAACCCATCGTCTTGACCACGCCCAGAACCGCCGCGACGATGCCGAGTGCGGGAAGCGCATCGGCAAGTCCCTGCAGGTTTTCGGCAGGCTTGATCGCTTCGTGGTGATGCGTCTTGAGCGTGTTGTCCATCACGTCCTCGACGGCATGTGGGTCGAGCGTGCCGGACGATACGACCACCAGCCGCAGCGTATCGCTGATCAGATGGATGAGCGTCTTGTCCTTCAACAGGCGGGGATATTCGCTGAACACAGCCGAAGATGCCGGATCTTCGATATGGGGTTCCAGCGCCACCGGCCCTTCGACGCGCAGCATCTTCATCAGCTTGCTGACGAGGAAGATGCAATCGAGGAAATCCTGTTTCTTGTACGTTGCGCCCTTGAATACCTTGGCGAAACCGCCGCCCAGCGCCTTGAGGTCCGCGCCGCTGTTGCCGATGATAAGGGAGCCGACGGCGGCGCCGCCGATGATGAGCATTTCGTGCGGAAGTGCGTGCAGTACCGGGCCAAGATCGCCTCCGGTAAAGGCGAACCCCCCGAAGACCATGCCGACCAGAACGACGATACCAATGACTGCGAACATGCTGTTCCCCACGTGAAACCCATCGCGTGGCTGCGCACCGCGATACCGTTTGATTGTAAGGACGGTTTGGTTACCGTGGGGTTTAGGTTATTCTGATTAGTGCGATTAAATTATCGCAGTCGGCGCTTTTTTTAGCGTTGGCCGCCACATCGGAATATTATCGAATCAGGTCGAACAGCGTCTGCTGGTTGATCTTTGCGAACACGGCCTGCGCGGCCTGCAACGTCGTCAGCTTCGACTGAACGCTGGCCAGCGTTTCGGTCAGGTCCGTATCTTCCAGAACGCTACGCCGTTCGCTGAGCGTCAGGTTGACTTCGACCAGACGATCCTTTGCCGTATCCAGCCGGTCACCGCGCACCCCCTGCGACGTCTGCTGGTTGATGACGTGATCCAGACCCTTGCGCAGTCCATCGAGCGCGGCGCTGCGCTGGGCGTCTGTCCCGGTCGAAACAGCGGCGATGGCATTGGCCAGGATGTCGTCGATCGACATGACGGTGCCGCCCACATTGATCCCGGTCGAAACCTGTTCGCGCGTGCCGACAACCTGAAGATTGATGCCGCGCGAGACGGGGATCGCTGTGCTGGTGCCGACGTCGAACACGGGCGTGCCCTGAAAATCGGTTTCGTTGATCAGTTCGTTGGCGACGATGCGGATATTGCTAAGCTCCGCCGTGATCGCGGCCCGACCGCTGTCGTTGGTGGATGCGGTCGTGGCTGTAACCATCAATTCCTGGCCGCGATTGAACAGGTTATACAATTCCTCAAGATTGGAACTGGCCTTGGCCGAACGCGATTGCGCATAGGACACGTTGTGCGACCATGCCGCCTGCTGCGACTGCTGACGGGCAAGGTCGGACACCTGCACCCACGCCAGCGGGTCCTGCGACGCCTTGGTCAGCCGCGTGCCGCTGGACACGGCGGTCTGATCGGCCATGATGCTTTGCGACAACGCTTTCTGGCGGCGGATTTCGTCGGCCAGCGTCTGTGCGGTGATGGCTACCATGGCCTATAATTCCCTTTTAAAATCTTGATCACATTATCGACAGAATGGCGTCGACGGTTTCGCGCGCCACCTGGATGATCTTCGCGCACCCCGAATAGGCTTGCTGGACACGCAGCAATTCCGCTGCCTCGACATCCAGATCGACGCCGCTCACATTTTCGCGGGCGCTGCGGGCCTGTTCGTCGCGCTTCTGCGCGGCGCTATGCTCCGACGTCGTGGCGTTCAGGATATTCGCATGGGCGGCGATCAGTCCGGTCCACCCTTGTTCGACGCTTCCCGTGCCGCGCACGGAAGAAATGTTGAGCAGGTTGCCGTTCAGCCGACCGTCCGCAGACTTCGCCGCGACATCCGCGCTGTTGCTGATGACCAGCGCAAGGCTGGATGCGCTGGTGCCGACCGAGAACAACGCACCGCCCGCCGTACCCGCATCGGTCAGACCCTGACTGTGCCAACTGTTCATGTCGGCCGCAAATTGCTGAGCCAGCGTATCGATCGTAGCCAGCCGGTCCTTGGCAGTGACGGCGCTCTGGAACAGTCCGCCCAGCGATCCGGCCCCCGGCGATGCGACCGCCGCACCCGCAACGCTCAGCGCCAGCGTGCCGTTGGCATTTTGCGAGACGGCAAAGTTGGTGGGGACAGCACCGTCCAAAATGGTCGTGCCGCCATAGCTGAGCGCGGTCGTGCCGTTCGCGCCAAAGGATATCGTGATATCCATGCGCTGCGTGATCTGGGCCAGCGCAGCGTCGCGACTGTCCAGCAATTGCGCGTGATTGGCCGTGCCGTCCTGCGCACGCAGCAAGTTGATGTTGACGCGCGCCAACTCGGCCAGCGCGTTGTTCACCGTGTTGATGTCGCTGCTGGCATCCGTGGCAATGCCTGCCTGCGCTTCCTTGATGCCGTCCGCCGTCTGGTGGAATGCATCGACGACGCGCTGCATCCCATAGATCAGCGTCGTGCGTAACGATCTGTCGGCGGGATTGGCGGCCAGCTTTTCAACGCCGCCGAACATGTCCGACAGCAGATGTCCGACGCCGGTGTCGCTGTCATCCAGCGCGGTTTCCATGTCGCTCAGCCAGCGCAGACGCGATGTCGCACTGCCCAGCGCCGTACCGGTCAGACGGACCGTGGCATCCAGATAGGGGTCGTTGTCGCGGTTGACGCGCAACACGTCGACACCGCCGAAATTCGTCTGCGGCGCATAGATCAGCATGGTCGATGCCGATGCGAGGGATTCCCGCGTCGTAATGGATCGCCGATTGTAATTGGGCGTATTCGCGTTGGAGATATTCTCCGATATCGCGCCCAGCATGGTGCGATAGGCTTTGGTGCCCGACGCGCCGATGACGAAAAGGTCGCCGCTCATTTCGGCGGCTCTTCAGCAACGGGTTTTGCATTGGGATCGGTCGCCATCTTCGCGCCAAGCTGTTTTATCAGCAGGTCCGCGATGCCGAAGCGTCCGGTCTCCGCCATGTTATCGGCGGTGCGCGAGTCCGACATATCGCGAAATTGCGCGGTTGCGTCGCTGTCGGTCAGCCCTTCGCCCAGGCTCGACGAGCGCATGGTGGCGATCATCTGCCGCAGGAAAATGGCTTCGAAGGCCTTGGCCGTTTTCTGCAATTGCGCGCTCGGTTGCGCAGCCGTCTGGCTGGTGCCGGTCGCGGTCGTCGTCATTGCAACTTGCGTCATTACAGCACCACCAATTCTGCTTTCATCGCGCCGGCTTGCTTGAGCGCTTCCAAAATCTCGACAAGGTCGGACGGGGAAGCGCCGATGGCATTCACGGCTTTGATTATATCGGCCAAAGACGCGCCACCTTTAAAATCTATTACCGGGCGCTTCTCTTCCTCGATGCTGATCGCGCTATTCTGCTCAGTGGCGGTCTGTCCCTGAGAGAAAGGCGCGGGCTGCACGACGGTCGGGGTTTCCTTGACGCTGACGGTCAGTTTGCCATGCGCGACGGCGGCAGGGGCGATCCGGACCGCGCCGTTGATGACAACCGTGCCGGTGCGTGCGTTGACGATCACCTTGGCGGGAGCCTCAGCAGGCTTTACTTCGATATTCTCGATCATTCCCATCATCAGGATGCGCTGTTCGGCACCCTGTTCGGCGTCGATGGTGACCGACACCGCATCCATGGCGCGCGCACGGCGGTCGCCAAAGGCGCGGTTGATGCCGTCTGCGACACGCAATGCGGTGGTAAGGTCAGCTTCGGCCAGATTGAAGGTGAGGGTAGGGGTCGTGTCGAACCCGGTGGCCACGGCCTGTTCGATGGTCGCGCCGCCCGGAATGCGACCGGCGGAGGGAATGTTGACCGACACCTGGCTGCCATCGGCGCCCGATACGCCCAGACCGCCAACGGCAAGGTTACCCTGCGCCATCGCGTAAATCTGCCCATCCGCACCGCGCAATGGCGAGAGGATCAGCGTACCGCCGCGCAGCGATTTCGCCTTGCCCATCGCGGACACGGTCACGTCCAGACGCTGACCCGGCTTCGCAAATGCCGGAAGGTCGGCGGTGATCAGCACAGCCGCTGCGTTTTTCAACGCGGGGTTCACGCCCTGCGGCAGGGTCAGGCCGAAGCGGGCAGCGATGCCCTTCATGCCTTCGGTCGAATAGTTCAGGCTGTCGTCGCCTGTGCCTGCAAGGCCCACGACGATGCCATAGCCGGTAAGCTGGTTGGGCCGGACCCCTTGAAACGTGCCCAGATCCTTGATCCGCTCCGCATGGGCAGGCGGCAGGAACGCGATGGCCGCCAGCAGCCAGACGGCAACGCTGACGATCTTGATCGCGAAGGAGGATGTCGGGCTCATGGCTATGGCTTTCCGCATCAAAAGGGGCTGAGCATGGTGAAGAACCGCTGCAACCAGCCCTGACGGCTGGCGCGGGCGATCTCACCCTTGCCCGTGTAAATGATCTTGGCATCGGCAACGCGCGTCGAAAGCACACGGTTGTCGGGGCTGACATCGGCCTGACGGATCAGCCCGGAAATCTGGATGAACTCGTCGCCGCGATTGAGCGTTAGCGCCTTTTCCCCACGCACCAGCATGGTGCCATTGGGATAGACCTTGGCAATCGTGACCGTGATTTCCCCCGACAGCGCATTGGACTGCGCGGCCGTGCCGCTGCCCTTGAATGCGTTGTTCCCACCGGCGCTTACGTCGCTGGGGTTGAACAGCGAGAATGGGCCGGTCGTCGGCGGCGTCAGACCGATGGAGCCATTGCGGCTGGTATCGGCGCTGTTGCTCTTGGTCGCCTGCGTCCGTTCGACGAGGGTGATCGTGATGATATCGCCGATGGTGGAGGCACGCGCGCCGCTGGTGAGCGGGGAATAGCCCGATGCGATCTGGAATATCGATCCATTGGGCTGCGCAGGCACCGGCGCAGGCTCCGAATAGGTCGGCGCATAGACGACCTTTTCGACCTTGCGCCGTGCGTCGGCGGGCTGCGCGATCAGCGCGACGGCGACGATGGCCAGCGGTGTAAGAACGGGACGCATGGCGGTCATCATCCTCACAGTTGCTGGTTCACATATTGCAGCATTTCGTCGGTCGCCTTGATCATCTTGGAATTGACTTCATAGGCACGCTGCGTCTCGATCATGTCGACCAGTTCCTCGACGACATTGACGTTCGATCCTTCCAGCGAGCCGGAGCGGACCGATCCGCGGCCTTCCAGCCCCGGAACACCGACCTGCGGCGTGCCGGAAGCGGCCGTCTCGACCAGCAGGTTGGCGCCAATTGACTGCAACCCTGCGGGATTGACGAAGCGCGCGGTTTCGATCTTGCCGACTTCGGTCGCGGCCGCTTCGCCCTGAATGGTGGCCGATACGGTGCCGTCATTGCCGATGCTGACATTCGTGGCGCCTTCGGGAATCTGGATCTGCGGGATCAGCGGCAGGCCTTCGGAACTGACGACCGTGCCTTCCCCTGTCAGGCTGAAATTGCCTGCCCGGCTGTAGGCGATGGTGCCGTCGGGCTTCTGCAACTGGAAATAGCCAGCGCCTTCGATGGCGATGTCCAGTGCGTTGCCGGTCTGGTTGAGCGTGCCCTGCGTGTCGATCTTGCTGGTGCCGGTCAGCGCCACACCCGACCCGAGCGACAGGCCAGTGGCATATTTGTTCTCACTGTCCGATGCGGACCCCGCCGCGATCATCTGCTGATAGGCCAGCGTTTCGAAATCCGCGCGGTCGCGCTTGAACCCGGTGGTGTTCACGTTCGCCAGGTTATTGGCGATCACGCGCATCTTGGTGTTCTGCGCGTCGAGGCCAGTGCGGGCGACGTGGAGGGCGGCGTTGCTCATCGTTCAATCCTTCCTAAGTTCGATCAGGCATCAAGGCGCATGAGAGATGCGCCGCCGTCGTCGATTTCCTTGGCGGTGGTGATCATCTTGATCTGGGTTTCCCAGGCGCGGCTGGCTTCGATCATCTGGACCAGAGCCTGCGTCGCATTCACGTTCGATCCTTCGACCGATCCCGACGTGACGCTGCCCAGCGCATCCTGCGGCAGGATGCCGCCATTGGTTTCGCGGAACAGGCCGTCCAGACCCTTTTTGACGCTCATGCCCTGCGCACTGGCGAGCTTGAGTGCATCGACTCGTTGCGGCTGGCTGGCTTCGCCGCCCTGCGGGACGATCCAGATGCTGCCATCCTTGGCGATGGTGATGCTGTCGGCGGCGGGCAAAGTGATCGGCCCGCCTTCGCCAATGACCGGATTGCCGTCGCCGGTGGTCAGCAAGCCGCTTTCATTGAGCTTCAGGTCGCCCCGGCGGGTATAGGCTTCACTGCCGTCGGTCGCCTGCACTGCCAGCCAGCTATCGCCGTTCATGGCGACGTCCAGTGGATTGCCCGTGGCGGTCACGGCGCCCTGGTTCATATCGGCGGCGACCACCTGCTCGGCCTGCTGTGCGCGGGTCTTGAAGGTTTGGCCGTCGATATATTGCGTCGACGCATTGGCGATTTCGCCGCGAAAGCCGACAGTGTTGGCGTTCGCCAGATTGTTGGCGATCGCTGTCTGCCGCGCCATTGCGCCGCGCATTGCCGTAAGCGAAGTGTGAACCAGGCGATCCATGATCGATCCTCAGTGTGCTGTGCGGTCTTAGGTACGCAGGTTGACGATGGTCTGGGTGATCGCCGTGCTCGTTTCGATGGCCTTGGCATTCGCCTGAAAATTGCGCTGTGCGGAGATCAGGCCGACCAGTTCTTCGGTGATGTCGACATTGGATCGTTCCAGCGCGCCGGAGCGTACCGACCCGAACATGCCTTGCCCGGCACCCCCGTAAATCGCGTTGCCGCTGTTGATCGACGCTTCCCAATGGGCGTCGCCCTTCTGGCGAAGGCCGTCCTGGCTGGCGAAGTTGGCCATCGCGATCGATCCGATCGCTTCGGTGGTGCCGTCAGCGTAGGTCGCGGCAATAACGCCCTTTTCGGAAATCGAGACGCTGGCCAGTTCGATGGTCGTGCTGGGCTTGACCGAAGGAATCTGCAGGTCGGTGAGCGCCGTGCCGGTAATCGCGCCCGTTGCCGGATCGACTGGCAAGACCTGCAGGCGTGCGCCGGTCGTGTCGACCACGAAGCGGCTCTTGTCCATCGTGAACGCGCCGTTGCGGGTATAGGCGGTCGTGCCACCCGTGCCCAGCGTCTTCACCGTGAAGAAGCCTTCGCCGGTGACGGCCAGATCGAGTGTCTTGTCGGTGGTCTCGATGGTGCCCTGCACGAACTGCTGGTTGATGCCCAGCACGCGGACGCCCTGACCGGCGATCTGGCGCGTGTTCTGCGTCGGGGCGGAAGCGAAGATGTCGCCAAAGCTCGTCTTGCTCTTCTTGAAAGCCGTCGTGTTGACGTTCGCGACGTTGTTGGAGATCGTCGAAAGGTCAGCCTGCGAAGCTTTGAGGCCGGAAAGCGAAGTGTAGAAGGACATGATTGTTACTCCTTAGAAATTGCGTTCAGCCGAGCTTCAGGGCGTCGGACGGGTTGAAGGTGCCAAGCGGCGTGATGAGTTTCGATGTCGTGCCATCGGCGGGCGACTGGACCGCGGCGATGCTGGCCCAGGTGGCTACCTGCGTCGGCGTTGCGCCGCGCACTTTGACCTGCAGCGTCTGCGTGCCGATATTTTTGCCGTCGGCATCCTTGCCATCCCAATAGAAGGACACGTCGCCGGCTTCATGCGCGCCCAGGTCGAGTGTCTTTACGACCTTGCCCGTGCCATCGACCAGATCGACGCTCAGCGATTCCGTCGCGGCTTTCAGGGTCATCTGCCCGGCATATTGTCCGGCGACGTCCGGCGCGGCGAGATTGCTCTTCACCAGCATCGACTTCCCGATCCAGCTTGCCGCATCGCCAAGGCGCGAGCCGCTCAGTTGATCCTTGATCTCGCGCAGCGACACATTCATTTCCGCGATGCCGCTGGAATTGGTGATGGTCGCCATCTGCGCAACCATCTGGCTGTTATCCATCGGCTCGAACGGGTCCTGCGTCTGCATCTGCGCCGTCAGCAGGCGCAGAAAGTCGGCCTGGCCCATCTGCGATTGCGTGGCGGCTTTCGTGGCGGTGGCCTGCTGCGTCGTCAGGCCTGCTTTATCGACTACGGCTGCGGTCATTTGCCCATCCTTATGGTTTCCAGCATGAGGGACTTTGCGGTCTGAAGGACCTGCACGTTGTTCTGATACATCCGCGCCGACTCCAGCATGTCGACCAGTTCGGCACTGCTATCGACGGCGGCTTCCCACACGTCGCCATTGGCGTCCGCGAGGGGGTGATTGGGGTCGTGGCGCTTCGATGGCTTGGCATCGGTCGTCACCACCTTGTCCACGCGCACGGTCGACACGCCGGGCTTTTCCGTGTCCGAGGAAAAGACCGGACGGATCGCGCGATAGGCGGTCTTCTCGCTGCCGGTCACATTGCCTGCGTTCGCCATGTTGGATGCGGTGGCATTCAGGCGGACGAGCTGTGCGGACATTGCCCGACCGGCAATGTCGAAGACATTCATGGGTTCACCGGCCATCGTCATTCTCCCCGAAGCGCGCGGTTGATGGTGCCGATGCGCCCTTCCAGAAAGGACAGCGTGGTGCGGTACTTGACGGCGTTCTCGGCAAACAGAGTCTGCTCGGTCGAAAGCTCGACGGTGTTGCCGTCCATGCTGGGCTGCAGCGGTACGCGATATCCCATCGCGCCCTTGGCGGCGTTGCTTGCGCTTTGGCCTGCGTCGGTCGCGGTTTTCAACGCCGCTTCGAAATCGATATCGCGCGCCTTGTAATTGGGCGTCGATGCATTCGCGATGTTGGAGGCGAGCAGGCTCAGACGCTGCGAGCGCAGCGCAAGCGCTTTCCCATGCACTCCAAACAGACTGTCTTCCACACTCATTTTTCTGCTCGTCCCCATTAAAGTTCGTGTTCGGCCTGCCGTCCTTGTCCCTGTGGAGCATGATGGCGGGCCTATCCCGTCACATATCTGCAAAGGCCGTGCCAATTCACGGTGGGGAACCGTCTGCCGCTGTCGGATCACGCATTTCTGCGGGTTTGCCGGGGCAGGGCGGCAAGGGCGGCAATTTTTTGCCGGTCGGCGGCGCGCATTTGCCGTTGCTTAACCCTGTGTGTGGCAGGGTTGGACTAAGGGGACGGCACGATGGGCTTTTTAACGCATATCCTTGACCCGCTGACGCTGGCGCTGATGATTTCCGGCGTACTGGCGATTGCCATGCTGCAGAACGGACCGGCCGCATTTGCGCGCGGGTTCCGCGCCTTGCACCCGCTTCTGACCGCTAAGCCCGACCGGGATCGCGATGCCGCCCGCGCGGCGATGCTGCAGGTCGATCACCTGGCCCAACTGCGCGGGCTTGCCTGCACCGATCGCGTCTGCACAGACCGTATGCGTACCGCGCATCCCTTTCTGGGAGAGGCGGTCCGCAAGCTTTCGCACAGCGAACGCATCGATCAGTTCGAAATCTGGGCAGAGCAGCAGCTTGCCGACCGCGAAGAACGCCATCGCACGGTCCACAACATGTGGCTGTCGATTGCCGATACGGCCCCTGCGCTGGGTATGGCCGGAACCATCATCGGCCTGATCGGCATGTTCGGCGCGATGAACGATCCTGCGGCCATCGGTCCTTCCATGGCCCTGGCGCTCCTGACGACCCTCTACGGCCTGGTCATCGCCAACCTGATCGCGGCCCCGATTGCCGGACGCCTTGCCGATCTTTCGATGCGCGAACTCGCGTGGCAGCGGGCACTGTGCGATCGGATGTTGGTGGTGGCCCGCCGTGAACATGCGCCGGTGCGTCGGGCGTCAATCCGCGAAGTCGCATGAACCGCGCGCGCAGCGCCCGCTGGGCGATCAGCTTTGCCGATCTCGCTTTGCTTTTGCTGGGATTTTTCGTGCTTTTGCAGGCAAGCGGCACCCGCAGTGCGCAGGTGCTGTCGGGCGTCGGCGCGCAATTCGGGGCGCGACCGATGGTCAAGGCTGACGAGTGGCGCGCCTCCGCGCTGTTCGTGCCGGGGGAAGCCATTCTCACCGACGCGGGCCTGCGCAAGATTCGCGCGTCTGCGGCACGTTTCGTGACACGCGGCGGTTCGGTCGAACTGGCCTCGTCCGGGCAGGACAAAGCCACCGAACGCTTCGATAGCTGGGATCTCGCTGCTGCGCGGCTGGGGGCTGTCGCCCGCGCGCTCAAGGATAGCGGCATCAGCGAAAAATCCCTGATAATCCGGGGGCTTGATCAACGCATGGATCGCGGGCAGGGGCAAGTCATTCGCCTCGCTCCCGGTCCTGCCAAAACGCCCTGATCGTCGGCTGGCACAGTTATTGCTTATATGTACGCAATGAATGTCAGGAGACAGGTTTTGCGTGGTATTTCGATTTTGGCGGTGGCTTTGGCTGTATCCAGCCCGGCGGCTGCACAGCAAAAGTTTGAAAATCTGGACCGGCTGGACAGCCTTGTCGCGATGACCGTGGGCGCCAATCTGGGCGAACCCGGCGGTCCCGTTGCGCCGATCGATCGCCGCCTCAAACTGATCCCTTGCCCCGGCACGCCCAGCATAGATGGCCCGGTTTTCGGGGCTGCGATAGTCAAATGCGATGCAGTCGGATGGCGCATTCGCGTGCCTCTGGCCAATGGCGGGGTGCAGGCGAACGTCACCGTTCCTACCCAGCGGGCCGCTCCGCAACGCGCGCCTGCGCCGTCACGGGAAATCGTCGTAAAGCGCGGCGATCCCGTGCAACTGGTGGCGGGCGGCGCAGCTTTCAGCGTCACGCGCCTGATGGTGGCGGACGAGGATGGACCCATTGGCGGCATGATCCGGGTGCGCGGCGAAGATAAAAAAGCCCCGCCGGTACTGGCTCAGGTCGTGGAAATGGGCATGGTGCGTATTCCGGGATTTAAGGAAAACTAGATGGTGCCGTTTATAACAGCGACGAGTATGTCTTCGGGGTCTGCAATGGCCCGGACGCAAGAAGGACGTGACCATGATTAATTCCATTGGATTGGGGCTTGGCTCCGCCATTGACACTTCCAAGCTGCGCGAAAGCGGCAAGAGCGCGCCCAAGGGCAGCGTGCCGGGTTCTAGCGCACAGACCGCACGCCTGTCGCCCAGCCCGGCAGCGCGCATGGCTGCACAAGGTGCGCCGGTCGATACGGACAAGATCGCCGCGATCAAGGCCGCCATCGCCTCGGGCAACTATCCCGTGGATGCCGAAGCCATCGCGCAGAAAATGCTCGATCTCGATCTTCCGCAGGACTGACGAAAGCCATGACCTTATCCGCCCTCGATGCCCTGCGCGACGCCTTTGCCGATCTGCGCAATGCGCTCGATGGCGATGATATGGCGCAGGTGGATGCAGCGACAGCCCGCGTTCGCGAAGCAACGGCGCAAGTCCGCGCGCAGGGCGCATGGCGCGACGAGCCTGCGGTACGGGAAAAGCTGAACAGCCTGATGCCGATCATCGATGCGGCCCGCGTTCGCACCAACGTCCTTACGGATAATGCCCGCCAGCGGATGGATCTGCTGGCCGCGCACGGAGCAGGCCACGCGCCGCTCACCTATCGTCGCTAACGTCCCGGCGTCATCCCGGGCTTGACCCGGGATCTCACTTCTTCCTCCGCACCAGACAGGCAGCGGGACCCCGGATCAAGTCCGGGGTGACGATAATTGCGCGTCGGTAGCGCCCGGTAATCCGCATCACCCACCACACCAAAACTGGCACGCTAATTGCTTAAATAGCCCCGTAGGTAATAGGGGTTATTCAGTGTCTGCCTTTGCTGACATGAACATTGCAGGATCGAACGGCATCGGCGGTCGCGTGAACAACGCTATCGCCATGGCCAGCCGTCGCACAGGTATCGACTTTGGCTATCTGCTGGGTCAGGCGAAAATCGAAAGCAGCCTCAACCCGACTGCGCGGGCGACGACATCGTCCGCCACCGGCCTATATCAATTCATCGACCAGAGCTGGCTCGCCGTGGTCAACGATCATGGCGCCGAATATGGCCTGAGCTGGGCATCGGACGCCATCAGCAAGGGCACCAACGGCCGCTATTATGTGGCCGACCCGGAATTGCGCCAGCAAATCCTCGACCTGCGCAAGCATCCCGAAACCGCATCCGTCATGGCCGCCGAACATGCTGCCGATAACAAGGCGTATCTGGAACGGCGTCTGGGTCGCGAAGCGGAGCCCACCGATCTGTATCTCGCGCATTTTCTAGGCGTCGGCGGCGCGGCGAAATTTCTCGCCGCGAACGAGGCGACGCCGGGTGCAGCCGCCGCTTCGCTGTTCCCCGCTGCAGCACGCGCCAACCGCTCGGTGTTCTTCGACCGTCAGGGCAGCCCGCGCAGCTTCGCCGATATCCGCGCCAAGTTCGCGGCAAAGCTCGATCAGAACTCGCAAGGTGCCAGCGTCCAGTACGCCAATGTGCAGACCCCCTCGGACTGGTCGTTGCCGGAAGGCAGCAAGGCCGTTCAACCGGCAGACTATGTCCGCATCGAAACCCAGCGCCTCGCTGCGCAGGGCGAAATCGACACCAACAAGCCGCAGCCGGCAACGGCGCGGCTCGCCTATCTCATGCTCGCGACCTTCGGAAGGTAACACCGGAATATGACACGCAGTCAGGCTAACGGAAAAGTATGGATGAGCGCCGCCAAGGGGGCCGTGCTCCCGATGGCGACGCTCATGGTCGTTCTGTTCATGATGGTGCCCGTCCCGTCGCTGATGCTCGACATCGGGTTCATCACCAATATCATGATCAGCCTTGCGGTGCTGATGGTCGCGCTGAACGCTGCCAAGCCGCTCGACTTTTCTAGCTTCCCGACCGTCCTCCTTTTCGCAACGCTGCTCCGCCTCGCGCTCAACGTCGCGTCGACGCGCGTCGTGCTGGTGAGCGGCCACACAGGTTCGGACGCAGCGGGCCATGTTATCGAAGCGTTCGGCCATCTGCTGATCGGCGGCGATTATATCGTCGGCATCTTCGTCTTTGCGATTTTGATGATCATCAACCTCGTCGTCATTACCAAGGGCGCAGGCCGCGTGTCGGAAGTGTCCGCGCGCTTCACCCTCGACGCGATGCCCGGCAAGCAGATGGCGATCGACGCCGATCTCAACGCCGGTCTGATGACCCCCGAAGAAGCCAAGCTGCGCCGCGCCGAAATCGCGACCGAAGCCGACTTCTACGGCTCGATGGACGGTGCCTCCAAATTCGTGAAGGGCGATGCCGTCGCCGGCATCCTCATCCTCGTCATCAACATCGTCGGCGGCATCGTGCTCGGCACGGTCAGCCACGGCCTGTCGCTCAGCGAAGCGGCCTCCACTTACATCATCCTCGCCATCGGCGACGCGCTGGTGGCGCAGGTGCCTGCGCTGCTGCTGTCGATTGCTGCGGCCTCCATCGTCACCCGCGTGAAATCGGAAATGGACCTTTCGGGCCAGATCGCCAGCCAGTTCGGCGCAGGCAAGGCCTGGGTGCCGGTCGCCGCGATCCTCGGCTTCCTCGGCATCCTGCCCGGTATGCCGCACATGATCATCCTGCCCGCCGCAGCCTTCACCGCTTTCCTTGCGTGGAAACTCAACAAGACCGCCAAGACCAAGGCGAACGCACCGGCCCCCGTCGAGGAAGCGCCCAACCCCGCGCATATCGAATGGGACGATGTGTCGGACGGCGCGGTCCTCGGCCTCGAAATCGGCTATGGCCTCATCGGCATGGTCGATGAACGCAAGGGCGCGCCGCTCATGGCCCGCATCACCGGCATCCGTCGCCAGTTGAGCCGTGAGCTTGGCTTTGTCGTGCCGATGGTCCGTGTGAAGGACAACCTCGCGCTCGAACCCAATGCCTATCGCATCACCATTGCCGGCGTCGTTGTCGGCGAAGACGAAATCTGGCCCGAAGACCTCCTTGCGCTCGACAGCGGCGCACTGGAAGGCGAAGTTGACGGTCGTGCGTGCAAGGATCCGACCTTCGGTCTCGACGCGGTCTGGATCGGTCAGGAAAAGCGCAGCGAAGCCGTCGTCTGCGGTTACACCGTGGTCGATCCGGCCACCGTCGTCGCGACGCACCTCAATCAGCTCATCGCCATGAACGCGGCAGAGATGTTCGGCCTCGATGAAGCCCGCAAGCTGCTCGACGCGCTGAAGGACAGCGCGCCGCAACTGGTCGATGGCCTGACCCCCGCATTGCTCAGCCTCGCGCAGATTTCCGCTGTCTGCCGCTCGCTGCTGATGGAAGGCATCGCGCTCAAGGATTTCCGCCGCATCTGCGAAGCGATGATCGACGCGGCGCGCCCCGATTACAGCCACGAACAACTTGTCGAGGCAGTGCGCCAGCGGATCGGTTCGCTCATCATTCAGGGGCTGGTCCCGGTCAAGATGCCGCTCTCCGTCATCACGCTGGACGGCGACCTCGAAGCATTGCTGGCACAGGCCATGCGCGTCGCGGGCGATGCCCGTCATCCCATCGAACCCGCGCTTGCCGGTCGCATCGTCGAAGCGGTTACGACGGCTGCGCGCCCGATCATGGGTCAGGCCCGCAACTTCGCCATCGTCACATCGCCGATGGCCCGCCGCGCGCTTGCACGACTTTTTAAGCCTCATCTGCCAGAAACGCCGGTGCTGTCCTTCCTGGAGATTCCCGATGGGAAACCTGTGGAAGTGGTGGCCGTGGTGGGGGGCGAATCGCAACGGCCTGCGCCGCGCCATGATCCGTTGCCCGGGCTGATGGCCCCGCCGCGCGAACGAGTCGCTTGAGGGAACGCCGCCGATGTACATGAAGAAGATCACGGCTGCCGACGGTAATACCTACGGGCGCAATGCCGGACCGATGAGCCCTGCGCATCTGTCGAAACAATATATGCCGCTGGTCCGCAAGATCGCCTGGCACGTCCACGGTCGGGTATCGAGCGCCATAGAGATCGAGGATCTGCTGCAGATCGGGATGCTGTCGCTGGTCGAAGCCGCCAACAGCTTTGAGGATCGCGGCCACGGCTTTGCGACTTATGCGCAGATGCGCGTGCGGGGCGCGATGATCGACCATCTGCGTCGCCACGCGACCTTGTGCCGCTCCGCCATGGCGACGCGCAAGAAACTGGGCAAGGCGCGCAATGAACTGGAACAGAAGCTCGGCCGCCTGCCGACCGAAGCGGAAATGTCCGCGCATCTCGACATGCCGCCCGCCGACTATCGCATTGCCGCCGACAGCGCGGAGATGGTGCAGCACACCAGCATCGACGAAACCTATTCCGATCAGTCGATGTGGTTCGCCGATGTCGAAGAGCGCGCCGACGAAGCCCTGGAACGCGAAGGCCTGAAAAAAGCCATTGCGCAAGGCATCGGTAAGCTGCCCCAGCGAGAAGCGATGGTCCTGCAGCTCTATTTCGTCGAGGAAATGAACCTTGAGGAAATCGGCCTGACGCTGGACATTGGCGCGGCGCGCGTGTGCCAGATCAAGAAAGCGGCACTCGACAAGCTACGCGGCATGCTCAGCGACTGGGATTAAGCCGCCGATCAGGTATCGTTCGCCACGCTGATCGGCGCAGTCCACACCGAATTGGACCGGCCCACCGACAGACGAGTCCGCAAGGGGCGATAGCTGCTAAGCTGCCACCATGCCTTGGGCACAGCCATCAGGCCGCGTGTCTCAAGCGCCCTCGCCGCATCCTTGCGTGCCGAAAAAGACGCCAGCAATGGTGCGCCCAGCAGGCCCAGCACAATGGGCATCAGCCACAGCATCGTAATGCCCGAAGCCAGCCCGCCGACCACTATGATCGCGCCCAACGCGACATGATAGCGGAAGGTGCGGAACGCTTCGGCCAGCGGTATGCCGTCGCAATCGCGGCTCTGCCCGTTCCATGCGCTCTTGCGACCCGACAATATGCTGACCAGGTTGATGCTGTGCGTCAGCATCTGGATCGGTGCGGCCAGGATCGACAGAACCGTCTCCATGATCGCGCCCACCCACAGGCGCAGCGTACCGCCAAAGGCCACACGGCGTTCCTCGTCCCGCATCGTCAGGATGATCGCCATCACCTTCGGACCGAACAGCAGCACGACCGTCAGTGCCAGCAAGGCGCCCGATGGCAACAGCGCATTGGCGCGCCATGCGCCCGCAAACTCCCCGCCGATCACCAGCAGGATCAGCGCCAGCCACATGGGCGACGTCACATAAGCCGATGCACCCACCAGCAGTTGAAAGCGATTGACGACGTGCAGGCCAGCAATCCGGGCGATCAGCGGCACATGCTGGATATTCCCCTGACACCAGCGGCGGTCGCGAATGGCCAGATCGGGCATCGACGGCGGAAATTCTTCAAAGCTGTCGTCGGCCATCACCATACGCACGGCCCAGCCGCGCCGCCGCAGCAGCGCCGCTTCGACCATGTCGTGGCTCATGATATGCCCACCAAAGGGCGCGCGCCCTTTCAGTTCGGGCAAGCCGCAGCTTTCGGCAAACGCCGACACGCGGATGATCGCGTTATGGCCCCAGAAGGTCGCCTGACGATCCGACCACCAGATCGCACCGATGGCTGACATCGGACCGTATAATCGGCTGGAAAACTGCTGCCAGCGCGCGAACAGTGTCTGCGCACCCACGACCGCCGGGATTGTCTGGATCAGCGCGACGTTGGACTCGCGATCCATCTGCGCGGCCATCTGGCTCATCGTCTTGCCGCTCATCACGCTGTCGGCGTCCAGCACGATCATATATTCATAAGCGGCACCGAAACGCTGCACCCATTCGGCGACATTGCCCGGCTTGCGACCGGTGTTCACGGTGCGGCGCCGATAATAGACCGGGCGCACAAAGGCATTGCGCACGCAATCATAGGCATCTTCTTCCAGCTTGCCGTTCTCGGCATTGGAATCCGACAGAATGAAAAAGTCGAACTGATCGCGACCCGGCAGCGTTTCCATCGACCGTTCCATTATGGACAGCCGCCCAATGATCGTCAGGAAATCTTCGTTGCACACTGGCAGCAGAACGGCGGCGCGTCCTTCCGGTATGCGGGTAGTGGATCGCTGATAACCCCGACTGTTGTGCACATCGCGGGCAAGGATCAGCACGAATCCGATGATACTGTTGGCAAAGCCGAAGGCAATCCATGTGAACAGCGGCGCGGCCAGCATGACATAGGCAATCTCCCACGCGGAAAATCCATGGGGCTGCAACCCGTCCAGCATCATCGAAATGCCGATGAATGCTGCGCCGATCGACAGCAGGAAGAGCGCGCCGACGCGCGACAGGCCCGGAGCAATGGGGGGAGAGGGGCGTGAACGCGGGGGCGCGACGTCGAAATCCTGCACCGGCATGGCGATGGGCGCTTCGGGGGGAAGCGACGCGCCGGTGGCATCGGGCGAAGGCATGGCCAGTCGCGTGCCCCGCAGGACACGTCCCTTTTCCATCATGGCACGGCTACTGCCGGGCAATAAACTATCCATTGCGCTTTCCGCCCTTGTGTCGCCCTTCGCGGGTGTCCGGCCATTCCGGCGACCCCGCCTGTAATTATGTTCGGATTAACCGCACATGTGCGCCGAAGTTCCGTCAGGCGTTAACAGGATAATGGACCATTTCGGACAGGGGGCTGTCGCCGCGCCGCAATTGCGCGCGAATCTCGGCACCCAGACCGGGGTCTGGCGCGACGTCCAGCACCACGCGCCACCGCCCCGCCTGACCCAATACAGGGTAGACGGCGCTTTTCACCACGCGCCCGTGAATCGCTTCGCTCCACACGGCAATGCCGTCCTTCTGCGCAGGTCCATCGCCGAAATCGAGCACGATGCGCAGCGTTTTCTCGTCCACTGTCCCCCGGAACAGGTCGACCAGCGGCATTGGCGACCCCGCCATCTGCGGCGCGTCGTCCTGCCAGTCGAGGCGATAGGATATGTCCAGCCTGCGACCGGGCGTGACGGGGGAGGTGGGCACCCAGTAAGCGGCGACATTGTCCTCATATTCGCTGTCGGTCGGAAACGCATATAAGCGCACCTGTCCTTTGCCCAAGGGCTTGCGCGGTGTGGCGAACAGCGAGGGGCGGCGGTCGTAAAATACGCCATCATCCTGATAATGATCGAAATTCCTGTCCCGCTGCAACAGGCCAAAGCCGCGCGCATCCGGTTCGGTAAAGCTGCTGATATGCGGCGCGCCGGGATTGATCAGCGGTCTGGCCTGCGCGGCTCCATTGGCCGACCGCACGAGCAGCGTATCGGAATCGTGAATTTCCGGCCGCCAGTCGGTCGCCTGTTTGCGATGCGCCTGATCGTACCAGAACATGCTCGTCATCGGCATCAGGCCCAGTTCGCCGATTGCGCGGCGGGGAAACAGCGCCGCGTCGATATCCTGATGCACCCCGGTCTCGTCGATACTGTTGCGCAGGCGATAGGCGCCCGTGATGCCCGGCCCGTCGAGCAGCGCGTAGACTGTCAGCGCATTCGGCCCGTCATGCTCCAGCCAGAAATGCGTAAAGCGCGGAAATTCTTCCTTGCCCGCGCTGGTGTCGATGGCGATCGCTCGCGCGGACAGGCCATATTGCTTGCGCGCGCCCGACGCCCGGAAATAGCTGGCACCCATGAACACCAGCCAGTCGGCATCGCGCGCCTTGGTCATGATGCGAAAGCCTGCAAAACCGGCATCGGGGCCAAGCGCCGCGACCGGGCTGTTCGACGGCATGTCGAAATAGGCCGGATCATAGGCCAGCGGCGTTGCCTGCCCCTTGTCCACCAGATGCAGGAACACTGGCTGATTGGCATTCCTGCTCAGCGGGAACAGCCGGACGCCGGTCGCATCGTTCCGATCGTTCCAGATCGTGCGCTCGTCGCGAAAGCGGACCTGGTGCAAGGCATCGTAATCGACGGCCTGCGCACCGGGATGCGGCGGAACATTGACGTAGGCGGATCGGGCCAGCGCCTTGGCCCGATTGACCAGCACCTGCCAGTCGAAACGTCCGGATGTCCCTGCCGCGCGCGCCGATGTGCTGCCCGCCATCATCAGCGCCGCGCCCGTTGCGGCGACCATTTCACGTCGGTTCCATTCTGTCATGCGGGTCACTTCGTATCGCTGCGCAAAATTATCAAGCGGTCTTGGATGTTACGCCCGCGAAACGCCCTGTCGCCGCGACCAACGTTCCGGGCGGGCGAAAAATGTACCTACAAAAATGTACGTACATCACATGATTTTTGCGTATCGGCTTATTGCGCGACGCTCCCCAAAACGAGGAAACCCTCGCCCGGGGGGACGAGGGTTTCGGATGATCCGTGATCGAAAGGTGGACCCCCGGCACGGTGGGGACCGTTGAGTGCCGGGGGCCTATCGACTGGCGCGATGGACCAAGACCACGCCAGTCAATTGGGTTCCCGCTATTAGCGGATGAGGCTCAATACGCCCTGCTGGCTCTGATTGGCCTGAGCGAGCATCGCGGTCGAAGCCTGCGAGAGGATCTGCGACTTGGCGAGTGCGGTGCTTTCTTCGGCAAAGTCGGCGTCTTCGATGCGCGACCGTGATTCCGACAGGTTGGTGACGGTCGAGGTCAGGTTCGAAATCGTCGCTTCCAGACGGTTCTGGCTGCCACCCAACTGGGCACGTGACGAGGAGATCGTGGTGATCGCAGAGTCCAGAGCCGTAAGCGCGGTTGCAGCGTTTGCTGCGGTGCTCAGGTCAGGGCCGGTGGCCGGAAGACCCAGAGCAACGTTGCCCATGCCGGCGATCTTGACGGTAACCTTGTCAGCGGCCTGCGTGCCGGTCTGGATGTCGACGTCGGTGGTGGCACCGGCTGCTGCGCCGAGGAGCGACACGCCGTTGAACTTGGTCGTCGAAACGATGTTCGTGATCTGGTTCGTCAATTCGGTAACTTCCGAACCGATTGCGGTGCGGTCTGCCGTGCCCAGCGTGCCGTTGGCCGACTGAACGGCCAGTTCACGCATACGCTGCACGATGTTGGCGACCTGGCCCATGGCGCTTTCTGCGGTCTGCACCAGCGAAATGCCGTCGTTGGCGTTGCGGCTGGCTTGCGTCAGGCCGCGGATTTCGGCGGTCATCTTGGTGGAGATAGCAAGGCCGGCTGCGTCGTCCTTGGCGCTGTTGATGCGCTTGCCGGTGGACAGGCGTTCCAGCGAAACCTGCAAGCCCTTGTCGGCCTTGGCAGAAGCATTGGTGGCGCGCATTGCGGCTACGTTGGTTCCGATAACACTCATGATATAATTCCCTTTTCCCGCTTCAACTCAGGTCGCTTGCCCTCGTGGCGGTTGCGGCCTCGAAAGGGGATAACGGCGGCTGCGCGCAGACCTTAAATCGACAGGCGATTTTTTTTCGCCGCCTCACGCGCACGCAGGATTTCATAAGATAATCAGGTGCTTTTGTACTTCAGTCATCGCCGCGAAGGCAGGAATCCATTTCCCCCGGCTGGCTGCTTATGCGCAGGCGGCGGGTCGTCAGCAGCCTTGCGGCTAAGATCGCCACCTGCACCATATTGCCGCCCCCGGAAATTTCTTGCCGCTTTCCGGCAATTCTTGCGATCCGTTAACCATATCATAATGTCTCGAAGCGAAATTGGGTCATCGAATGAGGTGGTGCGGCACGGGGGTGCCAATCGACCGTAAAGTGGGGACCAAATACGCATGTCGGTACTGGACATGAGCCTGAACGTCTGCGCGCTCCTTCCGGGGTTGCAGGTCTGGCTCGAAAATGCCTTCTACACCGTCAATCGGATCGACGCCGCCAGCCCGCGTGAAAAGGGTGCGGGGCGTATCCTGCTGGCCAGCGAAATTGCTCACGCCACCCATCGCGACATATTGATCGACCTGCGCGACGGCGCGCCGCTGTATCAGCCTGCCGCATCCGGCATGCCTGCGCGCGTCGCCTTTGCTCTTGAAGACATGGGCCTTGCCATGGCGTTGATCGCCGAACTGGCCCGCCCCACTGGAATGCCCGCTGTCGGCGACGTCGGCAGTGCAAAGCTGATGCGCCTCGCCACCCGGATGGCTCGCAGCGATGCGACCGTTCTGGTTCAGGGCGACACCGGCACCGGCAAGGAAGGCATGGCGCGCTTCCTCCACGCCCACAGCAATCGCTCGGACAAAGACTTCATCGCAGTCAATTGCGCGGCGCTTCCCGAAACGATGATGGAAGCCATGCTCTTCGGTCATCGCAAGGGCAGCTTCACCGGCGCAGCCGCCGCATCCGACGGTCTGTTCCTCGCGGCCGATGGTGGCACGCTGTTCCTCGACGAAATCGCCGAACTGCCGCTCGCGCTGCAGGCCAAGCTGCTTCGCGCTCTGCAGGAAGGCGAAATCCTTCCGGTCGGCGCGACGCATCCCGTTCCCGTCAACGTCCGCGTCATCGCAGCCTGCAACCGCGATCTGGCCGCCGAATGTGAACTGGGCCGGTTTCGCAACGATCTTTACTGGCGCCTAAATGTCATGCCGCTGGAACTGTGCCCGCTGGCACAGCGCCGCAACGACATTGCCGCCATCGCCGCCGCGCTGCTGCTGCGTCAGCACAAGCAGATGGGTCAGCTTGGCGCGACCGATGCTTTCCCCTGGCCGACGCCCGCTGCCATCGACAAGCTGGTCGCGCATAACTGGCCGGGCAACGCGCGCGAACTGGGCAACGTCCTGCAACGCGCGATGGTGCTGCGCGAAGGCGACCGGATCGAAGCCGACGATCTCCACATCACCGGCGCAGCGCCGGTCCGCACCGAAAGCACGCCGCCCGTCCGCCTTCAGGAAGTGGCGCGCATGTCGAAGATGGACGCCATTCGCCTCGCCCTGCGCGAAACCGACGGGCATCGCGCTCTGGCGGCGCGCAAGCTGGGTATCTCTGAACGCACGCTCCGCTATCGGCTCGCCGAAATGCGTGAGCTGGCGGCAGCGTAAGGGGAGGCTGACCGATGTCGGGCATATCCACTGACGGCGTGATGGCGATCCGCAACGCCATCCTTCAGAAAAACGCGGCGCTGCGTGACGTTGCCGCACCGGTCAACGGTGGCGCGGCGGGTGCCGGTGGCGTCGGCGGCGCCAAACCGGGCGACTTCACCTCGGCCCTCAAATCCGCGCTGGAGCAGGTCGATGGCCTTCAGAACAAGGCGGGGCAAGCCGCCGAAGCCTTCGAGCGTGGCGAAACCACCGATATCGCTGCGGTCATGCTGGCCAAGCAGCAAGCTTCGATCGGGTTTGAAGCCACGCTTCAGGTCCGGAACAAACTTCTGTCCGCTTACAAGGACATCATGAGCATGCCGGTATAAACCATGAGCGACGCAAACCTCACACTCGATCGCGCTTCTGGCGCGCCTGCCGGTCTCCCGGCGATTTCCGGCGGCATGGGCGGGGCAGGTGCCCTGGACTCAGCGCGCGCCCGCTTTTCCGGCTTCATGGGTCAGGCGGCGGTGCAGAAAAGCCTGCCGATGCTGGGCTTGCTGCTTGTCGTCGCGTTGGCGGGGGCCGCATGGCTCGCCTTGCGCGAACCGCCGCAGCGCGACTTGTTCCGCGGCCTGCCCGACAGCGATAAGGCCGCGATCAGCGAAGTGCTGGACAAGAACGCCATCTCCTATGATTTCGACAGCAGTGGCGCGCTCACCGTCAGCGAAGACGATTATTTCAAAGCCAAGATGATGCTCGCCTCCGAAGGCCTGCCCAAAAGCGCGCCCGACGGCAACAGCATGATCGACAGCCTGCCGATGGGCGCCAGCCGCGCGGTCGAAGGCGAAAAGCTGCGCTCCGCCCGCGAAATGGATCTCGCGCGCACCATCGAAGCCATCGACTCTGTCGAAAGCGCGCGCGTCCATCTGGCCGTCGAACCGCCCAGCATCTTCCTGCGCGACCGGGTGAAGCCTGCCGCATCGGTTATGCTGCGCCTCTCCAATGGCCGCAAGCTGGGCGATCAGCAGGTGCAGGCAATCGTCCATCTCGTCGCGTCGTCGGTGCCGCAACTGTCGCCGGACGCGATTTCGGTCGTCGATCAGAATGGCCGCCTGTTGTCCGACAATGGCGGGGACGGCAGCTCCGACAAGCAGATCGACGTGCAGGCGAAGATCGAGGAACGCTATCGTCAGGCCGTCGTTGCCTTGCTGACGCCGATCCTTGGCGCAGACAAATTCTCTGCCGAGGTCCATGCCGAAGTCAACTTCGCCGAACGCCAGGCCACCCGCGAAACCTATCCGCAGGACGAAGCCCGCCTGCGCGCCGAACAGGGAAGTTGGCAGGCGGACAAGAGCGCCAATGGCGAAGCGACCGGCATCCCCGGCGCGCTTTCCGATCAGGCACCGCCGCCGCCCGTCGCCACGCCGACACCGCCGGTAGCGCCTGCCGCCGCCGCCGGAACGACAGCCACGACGCCCGGAACGCCTGCCGAACCCGCCATGAAGACTGCCGAGACCTTCAACCGCAGCTTCGAGCTTGGTCGCGAAGTGTCCGTCACCCGCGACGCCGTGGGCACCGTCAAGCGCGTGTCGGTCGCTGTGGCCCTCGACACCGATGCCAAGGGCAAGCCCCGCTCGAAGGAAGAAATCGCCGCACTCGAAGCACTGGTAAAGGGCGCAGTCGGTTTCGATCAGACACGCGGCGATACCGTGGCGCTGTCCTCACGCGGCTTCATCAAGGAAACGGTCGAGGAAACCCCCTGGTATGACGCAAGCTGGGTCTCCATGCTGACGCGCAACTTGTCGGCTCTGGCAGTCACATTGGTCCTGATCTTCGGCATCGGTCGCCCGCTGATGAAGCGTCGCGCCGCTGCCAGGGAAGAGTTCGCCGCCGTCAACAAGGTGCAGGGTCAGAAACTCGGTCAGGAAATTGCGACCGAAATCACCCGCACGGCGCAGAACGATCCGGCCCGTCCGATCACCCTCGATATGATTTCCTCCACGCCGGACTATGCCCAGCGCGCGAGCCTCATCAAGAATTTCGTCAAGCAGGATCCTGATCGTGCTGCACTGGTCGTCCGCGACTTGCTGAAGGAAGGGAAGAAGGAAAATGCCTGACGCCCTGACCGCTCCCAAATTGCAGGGGAGCGCCGCCGCCGCCGTACTGCTGATGCTGTTCGACGAGGATGAAGCCGCCGAAATCCTCTCGCGCCTCGAACCCGATGAAGTGCGTCAGCTTGGCTATGCCATGTATGATGTGGCGGATGTCGAGATCGACGAAGTCAACGAAGCGCTCGACCATTTCGTCAACAAGGCGAAGAAGCGCACGACCATCGGCTATGGCGCGAGCCAGCATATTCGCGGCGCGATGACCAAGGCTTTGGGTCAGGACCGTGCCGACAACATGCTCGCGCGCATCACCCCGCCGACGCGATCGAACAAACTTGCCGTCCTCAAATGGCTGGAAGCAAAGGAAATTGCGGCCCTGATCGAAGCGGAACATCCGCAGATCATGGCCATCGTGCTTGCGCATCTCGATCATCCGGTCGCTGCCGAGGTGCTGCAATTGCTGCCCGCCGAATTTCAGGAAGAGGTCATCTATCGTGTGGCAACGCTCGGCCCGGTCAGCACCGATGCGCTGGACGATCTGGAGCAATTGCTGATGCGCGGTTCGCCGTCCAGCAAGCCGGGCAACAGCTCGCAGCGCGGCGGCACTCTGGAAGCCGCAGCGATCATGAACAACGTCCGCAAGGAAAACGAAGTCCGCATCATCAAGGCACTGGCCAAGCGCGACAAGATCATCGCCCAGTCCATCGAGGAGGAGATGTTCGTCTTCGACAACCTGATCGACATGGATGAAAAGAATCTGGGTGCGCTCATGCGGACCATCGACAACGATGTGCTGGTCGTGGCGCTGAAGGGCGCGAACGACATGCTCAAGGGCCGCATTTTCGGCTGTATGTCGGCGCGCGCGGCATCGTCCATCGCGGACGAACTGGCCGAACGCGGACCGATGCGCCTTGCCGATGTTATCGAAGCGCAAAAGCTCATCATCGCGACCGCACGCAAGATGGCCGAAGCAGGCACCATCATGCTAAGCGGCAAGGGGAACGACTTTGTCTAATTTCTGGCGCGACGGCCACGGTGCCGACGCAGTGGCCGTCGGCATCGGCAATATCGGCGGCATCATTTCTCAGCCGCGCTCCGGGTTCAAGGCGTTCTATGGCGACCGTCAGGACGCTCGCCCGAACAGCAATTATTCCCGCCGTCCCGCACCCGAACCGCAGGTGCAGGAAGATCCGATGGAACAGGCCCGGATCGAAGCCTTCACCATGGGTTTCGAGGAAGGTTGCCGCGTCACGCAGGAATCGATCGACGTCGATCAGGACGCCTGTCAGCGGCTGGCCGATGCCCTTGAACAGCTTGCGCCTGCATCCAGCGGCACACTCTCCACTATATTGTCCGCCGCCGTCCTCCGGCTGGTCGGGCAGATTGTCGGCGAAGTCGAAATCGACAGCGCGCTGTTGCTGCAACGCTGCGAAACCGTTGCGGCATTTATCGAGGATAGTGACGGCAAACATGCGCTGCATGTCCATCCCGAAGACCTGCCCCTGATCGAAAGCTCCCACATCGGCGTGCCGGTGGTGGCCGACGCTGGATTGCGGCGCGGTTCGGTACGTCTGGATACGGCTGACGGCTGGATCGAGGATGGCCCGGACGTGCGCCTCTCGCGCCTGAAGGCGATGCTGGACGATATGGAAGGCAAGCTGTGATTCAGGCGGCCATCCGTCAGGCGGAAACGCTGTTCGACCATCTGCAGGTGCAGAATAATGCGCCGCGCCATGTCGGGCGTCTGGTCAGCCACGATGCCGGGATGCTGGAAGTCACTGGCTTCCGTCGCCCCATCGGTGCCGGTGCGCGCGTGACAGCCAGCGATGGCACGACCGCACGCGCGGAAGTCGTCGGCTTTCGCGGCAACCGCACCTTGCTGGTGCCGCTCGACACCGACGCACCAGTCGAAAATGGCGCACGGGTAGAACCGGACAGCGCCGCAAACATGGTGCAGGTCGGGGAAGGCCTGATCGGTCGCGTCATCGACGCAATGGGCCAGCCGCTCGACCGCAAAGGTCCGATCATCGCAGGCGGCATCTGGCCGCTTAACGGCGTGCGCGGCAATGTGCTCGACCGGGGGCGCGTTACCGAACCCTTCGATCTGGGCGTGCGCGCCGTCAACGCCTTGCTCACTGCCGGGCGCGGTCAGCGCATCGCCATCATCGCAGGCTCGGGCGTTGGTAAATCGGTGCTGATGGGGCAGATGATCGCAGGCGCGGAAGCCGATATCGTCGTCGCGGGCCTGATCGGCGAACGCGGTCGCGAAGTCGCCGACTTTCTCGAAACCAAACTTTCCGGGGGCATGATGCGCAAGAGCGTCGTCGTCGCCGTACCCGCCGATCATCCCCCGGTGCTGCGCCTGCGCGCTGCGGCACGGGCAACGGCCATCGCCGAATATTTCCGGGCACGCGGCAAAAAAGTGCTGCTGCTCATCGACAGTCTTACCCGTTGCGCCCATGCGCAACGCGAAATCGGCCTCGCGCTGGGCGAACCGCCCGCGATGAAAGGCTATCCCCCTTCGGCCCTGTCGCTGATTCCCAAGCTCGTGGAGCGGGCAGGGGTGGACATCCGCACCGGCGGTTCGATCACGGCGCTCTATACCGTGCTGGCCGATGGCGACGACACCGATGATCCCATCGTAGACGCCGCCCGTGCCATCGTGGACGGCCATTTCATCCTGTCCCGGCATTTGTCCGAACAGGCGATCTTCCCTGCCATCGACATCGGCAAGTCGCTCTCGCGCGTGATGGCCGACGTGGTCGATGACGAACATCTGGCGGCGGCTTCGGCCTATCGTCGGCTGTGGGCCGCTTATGAAGAAAATCGCGACCTCATCCTGATGGGTGCCTATCGCCCCGGCAACGATCCGGTCATCGACGAAGCCGTCGCACGGCGGCAGGAAGTGCTCGATTTCCTGCGGCAGGATGTAAAGAGCCGCATCGACCTCGATAGCAGCGCGGCTGCGCTGGTGGCTGAGTTCGGCGCGTGAAAGGACTGCTCGCCCGTCGCCATCGCGTACTCCGTGCGCGCCATGTCCAGCATGCGCTGGCCGTGGCCGAAACCGTGCGGGCGCAGGACGAAGCCAATTCGATCGCCAGCAACGCTGACCGCCTCAAACGTGTGCGTGGACAGTTGTTCGAAACGGACAGCCTGTCGAGCGGCGCATCCTTCGCAGCCTACCGCGAACTGGCCGACCGGCTGGAACGTGCCAGTCGGCAACTGGATGGTGCGCTCTACGACGCCAATCGCAAGGTCGAGGAAAAGCAGGGCAAGCGCATCGAAGCGACGCGCGAAAAGGAAATTGCCGCGCGGCTGAGGGATCAGACACGCGCCATCATGGAAGAGCGGATGGAAGCAAAACTCGCGGCGCTACCCCGCTATCGCAAGGTACAAAGGGCAGAGGGATGAACCTTATCATGGGCAACATGGGTAACGGCGTATCGCAATTGCTGACGCCATCGGCCACGAATGCGAAGCTTGGCGGCAAGGCAGGCGCAGGCGAGGGTGCAACCCCGCCATTCTCGGCATTGCTGATGCAGATGGCTACGCCTTCGGCCGGCAAAACAATCGAACTGCCGGCCGTGACCGCGCCGGTCGCCGATGCGGCCGCAACCCCGGCGCTTTCGCTCGCGGATCTGCCGCTGACCGACCTGTCGCAGCCTGTGGTTGAGGAGACGGTTGTACCGAAAACGCTACCCCAGAACGCAGAGGCAAAGCCGGCCCTAGGCCCGAAAATTGCAATCCTTGGGAAGCCTGCCACTGCAAAGGGACGTGAGGAGCCGAAGCTCGCTGAAGCATCGACCATTCCCGTGTCCGATGCCGATTCGCTATCGGACGAACCTTCGGAACACGCTACATCGCGCCCAACATCCACTGATGTCATCGCCCATAGCCCTATCGACACGCAAGCTGTCGTTGCCACGATACCTGTAGCACTCAACATTCAGCCCACCGCCGCCGCGAAAACCGCACCGGAAACCCCCGTAAAAGCGCGGGGCACAACGAATGTCGTTCAGCTCCAGCCGTCCGAAATATCGCCGCCCCCCGCAAAGCAGACCACAGCGCCGGATGCCAGGCAGGCCGCGCTGCCACCCGGTCTCGCGCAGATGGTCTTGAGCGAGGCGATGGGCCAGACCGAGCCAAAGGCCGCGAAGAAAGCCGCAACGCCCGAAGGATCGCAAATCGCAAACGCGATGCCACGGCTCACGCAACCGGATGCGCCGGTCGTCGCCAGGCGCGCGCCCGTCGATAGCGTCGCGCCGGTGGAAGGCCGCGCTGTACCGGCGCCCGATACGGATGCACCTGCCGCCCCGGTCGGCGCCCCATCTCCGTCGACCGCTGTCGTTCAGCCGGCAAGCGGCACACCCACCGTCGATCTTGCCGCGTCTCTCGGTCAGCAAGTCATCGACATGGGGTCCGACGGTCAGTGGATCGATGGACTGGCGCGCGAGATCGCGACGCTCAGCAAAAGCGAAGGCCATGGCAGCTTCCGCCTGTCCCCCGAACATCTTGGGCCGATGCGCGTCGATATTCGCCCCGGTGAGCAGGGCGCAAACGTGACGTTGACGGTGGAGACCAAAGCGGCGGAATCGATGCTGATGCAGGACCGCGCAACATTGAAAGCCGATGCGCAACTCGCCGCCGTCAGGATCGGTGAAGTGACCGTCGAGCGTGTAGCCAACGTGCAGGAGCCAACCCGCGCCGACACGGCCACCGGGCAAGGCAATGGCGGCCATAGCCAGAGCCAGACAGCCTCACAGGGGCAATCGGGCAACACCGGCAACGGCGCAGCTCTGGCGCAGGGCCAAGGCCAGTCGGGACAAAATGGAAACCACGCGGGTAACCGTAAAGTTTTCCCGGAGCAGACCGTATCTAGTCAGGCGGAGCCACGCGACATGGGCAGCCGGGGTACACCCGACGCCGCCCATCGCGCGCGCTACGCCTGATCGCACCCGTTGCACGGGTCGTTCAGAGGCCGACTGACCGACCAACTGCGTGCCAAGACAAAGGGGACTGACCAATGAGTGACGACGCCAAGCCGAAAAAGGCCAAAGGCAAGGGGATGAAGATGATCCTGCTGCTGGGCGTGATTGCTTTGTTGGGCGGTGCCGGTGCCGCTGGTGGTCTGTACGCTGCGGGTTTCTTCTCCAAGGAGGAAACCGGGCCGAAGATCGATCCGAACAAGCCCGTACTGGTGCTCAAGGGTGAAGACCCCGAAGAAATCGCCAAGGCGCATGGCGCACCCGAAGGGGGCCATGGAGAAGGCGGCGCCAGCGTCGCCAGTTCGGCCCATGAATCTGCACCGGGCAAGGGGCATGGCGCTGCTGCGGACAAGGGCATCGATCTGCCCACGCCTGCCGATGCGTCCCGATATCAGGCGACCTATTTTCAGGTCCAGCAGCCTTTCACATCGAACATGGCGGACAGCGATGCCTTTGCCCAGATCGCGCTGGCGGTCAGCACCTATTACGACGCACGGGTGACGCAGGCGATGACTACGCATGAGATGGCGATCCGTTCGGCAGTGTTAATGGAACTGGCCGAGCAGGAGCAGATGTCGTTGATGACGCCGCAAGGCAAGTCTGCACTGCAGAAGAAATTAAAGAGCATTATCAACGATGTACTAAAACAGAAGACTGGCTATGGCGGCATTGATAACGTTTATTTTACCAATTTCGTTATTCAGTAGCACTGTCCGATGCCGGGTCAGTCCCTTGGTATCGGCCGGGGACTGATGTGTAATGGACGACGTTAAATCTTTCGCATTCGGCAAGGGCGATACGCAGGCGCCGGTGATGCTGTCCGGCCTCGACCGGCTGGGTGAAAAGCTGGGGCGTCGCCTGCGCGCCGTCATGGAACCGCTCGTCGGATCGCGCCCGGAAATAGAGCCGCAGCCCGTCTCGGTCATCGACTTTGGCGAGTGGTCGCAGGGCGTGGCCAGTTCCGCGAGCATCAGCGTCTATCGCGTGCTGCCGCTGAAGGGCAACATGCTGCTGCGCCTCGACGCCGGCATGATCTCGACGCTGGTCGATTGCTTCTATGGCGGTGTCGGCAACCGCACCATGCCATCCCGCCCGGAATTCACCCCTACCGAAGATCGCCTGATCGCGCGCCTCTCGCAATCCATCGTGGAACAGCTTGCGGCCTGCTGGGCGGACGTACTGCCGCTCGATGTCACGATGACCGCGCGGGAGATTGGCGTGGGCTTCGCGTCCGCTACGCCTGCCAGCGATCAGATGGTTGTGCAGCGCTTCACCATATCCCTTATTCGTAACGAACAATGGCCCATCGACATCGTCTTCCCGCTGGCCGCTTTGCGCGCCGTGGAAGCTCTGACGGGATCGAAGGTGCATGACGAGCAGATAACGGTCGATGTCGCCTGGCAGACGCAGATGCAGCGCCAGATGGCCCATATCCGCTTGCCCACCCGCACCGTGCTGGCGCGCCCTAGCCTCACGCTTACCGAACTGATCCAGCTTCAGCCCGGCGACGTCATCCCCGTACATATCAACCGCAGCCTGCCGCTGATCGTGGGCGACCGTATCGTCGCCCAAGGCTCGATCGGCGAGCAGGACGGACGCGCTGCGTTCATGATCGAAAAATTGAATTGAGGACCAACAGATGAGTGACATGACCGAAGCGCCCAGAATCGAAAACGTCCAGTTGGGCCAGCTCGATCGCTACACCGACAACCGGCAGTTCCGGTTGCTGGCCGATATTCCCGTCCGCCTTTCGGTCGAAGTCGGCTCGACCTCGCTGAAACTGGCCGAAGTCATGGACCTGGCCGAAGGCAGCATCGTTGAACTTGATCGTCAGGCCGATGAATTGCTTGACATTATGGTTAATGGTGCGCTGATCGCCAAAGGCGAAGTGGTGACGGTAAACGGGCGTTATGGCATCCGTATCGTCGAAGTCGCCAACACCGAAACGCGGATGGCCGGCGTCGAACGACGCGGCTGACCGCTGGTCGGTCTGTTGATCGGGGGCGCGGGACTGCATGTTTGAATATATCGTCAGGTTACTGATCATGGTGCCGCTTGTCGGCGGCATGGCTTTTGGTGCGTTGTGGCTGTGGAAGAAATATCAGCCCGGCATGATCGGCGGGCAGGGCGACCGCGCGCTCAAGATCGTCGAAGCGCTGCCCATGGGCACTTTCGGCAAGCTCGCCATCGTCGAATTTGATGGGCAACGCCTGCTGATCGCCATCACCCGCGGCCGCATTGAGAAACTGGCCGAGGGGAAGGCTGTTCCGGCAAGCCTGTCGGGTGTTGCCGGGGGCATCGGGCGTGTTCGCTAAGCCTGCCTTCAAAGCAACAACCAATCTTGTCATCCCCGCGAAGGCGGGAATGACCAATTTTGTTCTCGCAACGCTGATCGTCCTCCTGCTCGCGTTCCTCCTCATCGACCCCGCTTTCGCCCAGGCCGCCCCGGCGGCACCCGCTGGCCCCGCCGCTGCATCCGGTGGCCTCACGCGCGCGCTGAACGAAGTATCGGGCGAAGGCCGCCCGCTTTCGCTTTCGCTGCAGATCCTGATCCTCATGAGCCTGCTGACGGTGCTGCCGTCGCTGGTGCTGATGATGACAAGTTTCACGCGCATCATCATCGTCCTGTCGCTGCTGCGTCAGGCGCTCGGCCTGCAACAGACGCCGCCCAATCAGGTGCTTGTCGGTCTCGCGCTGTTCCTGTCCCTGTTCGTGATGCGGCCCGCCATCGACCAGATCAACGGTCAGGCCTTCGACCCTTATGGCAAGGGTCAGATTTCCATCGAGGAAGCCGTCGGGCGCGGCGGCAAGGTGCTCCACGGCTTCATGGCCAAGCAGACCCGCGAAAGCGATCTCAAGCTGTTTGCGGGCCTTGCCGAAGCGCCCCCCTATCGCACCATTGCCGATGTGCCCTTCACGATCCTGCTCCCGGCCTTCGTGACCAGCGAACTAAAGACCGCATTTCAGATCGGCTTCATGATCTTCCTGCCGTTCCTCATCATCGATCTTGTGGTGGCGTCCACCCTGATGGCGCTCGGTATGATGATGCTGTCGCCCACGATCATCTCCATGCCGTTCAAGCTGTTGCTGTTCGTGCTTGTCGATGGCTGGGCGCTGACGATGGGGTCGCTGGCCGGGTCATTCGCGACGTGACGCTTGGTCCCTCCCACCCAATTCCGTTCGTCCCGAGCGAAGTCGAGGGACCAAGGCGCATGTCCCTCGACTGCGCTCGGGACGAACGGGCGGTAACGTCCAATGGATAACGCCGATTTCTTCATGGGCCTCGCGCAGCAGGCCTTGTGGATCACGGCGCTGGCCGCTGGTCCCATATTGCTGCCTGCGCTGATCGGCGGCGTCATCATCGGCATGATTCAGGCGGCGACCTCGATCAATGAGCAGACCGTCAGCTTCGTGCCCAAGCTCATTATCGTTGCGGCCACGCTGGCACTGGTCGGCGGCTCGATCCTGCTGCTGATCGCGGACTTCACCCGTGAGATATTCGAGCGCATACCGGACATCCTCAAATGATCGCGCCGGGCTTTGTCGGTGTCGAAGCGCAATTGTGGGTCTGGCTCATTGCCATGATCCGTCCCGGCGCTGCGTTTCTGGCGGCCCCGATATTCGGCGCGAATGCTGTGCCGGTGCAACTCCGCCTGATCCTCAGCCTCGCGCTCGGCATCGCCGCGCTCAATACCGTGACGATCACCTTGCCCGATGGCGGCATCGCCAGTTTCGCAGGCTTCTCGATGGTGATCGGCGAAGTGCTGGCTGGCCTTGCCATGGGATTTGCGCTGCAGATCGGTTACGCCGCTGCGTTCGTCGCAGGCGAGACCATCGGCAACACCATGGGTCTGGGCTTCGCCGCCATGGTCGATCCGCAATCGGGGCAATCGACGCAGGCTGTCGGCCAGTATCTCTCCATCGTCGCTACCTTCACGCTGCTGGCGATGGACGGGCATCTGATGCTCATCAGCTATGTCGTGGAAAGCTATAAGGCGCTGCCGCCCGGCGGGCCGATGCTGTCGGGGCAGACGGCCTATAATCTTGTCATGTTCGGCGGCACCTTGCTGGGCGCGGGGCTGACGGTAGCGCTGCCGGTCGGCTTCGCGCTCATCCTCGTGCAACTGGTCATGGCGATGCTTGCGCGGTCCGCCCCTGCGCTCAACCTGTTCTCGGTCGGCTTGCCGGTCACCTTGCTCGCGGGCCTCGTCCTGATGGCGATGGCCGCGCCGATCATGGCGCAGGGGATCATGGCCTCCTTGCGCGCCGGTCTGGAACAGGCCGAAGCGATTGCGACGGGGCAATAGGCGATGGCGGACAAACCCGGCGGCGGCGGCGAAAAGACGGAGAAGCCAACGGCCAAGAAACTGGCCGATGCTGCCAAAAATGGCGATATTCTCCAGTCAAAGGAACTGGGCACCGCGATGGTGGTGATGGCCGGTGTCGGTTGCATGGCCGTCACTGGCCCGATGCTGTTTTCCGCGCTGGGCGACATGATGCGCCGCGCGCTCCGCTTCGACCGCGGCGACGTCGTCGATTTCTCACCTGCAGAGCGCGGCTCCGAACTGCTGCAGAGCATTGCCTTGCCCGTCGGCACGATATTGCTGGCAACGCTGGTGGCGGCCATTGCGGCGCCCGCCATATTAGGTTCGCTAGGGTTCCGTGCGAGCGCCTTTGCGCCCAAGGCCTCGAAGCTCAACCCGGCCAGCGGCCTCAAGCGCATGTTCGGCCCGCAGGGTCTGATCGAGCTTGTGAAATCGCTGGCGAAAGTCGTCCTGATGGGCGGCATCGGCTTCTGGCTGATATGGGATCATCTTGAAGCCATCGTCGGCATGGGCAGTGCGCGGCTCGAACCTGCACTGATGGAACTGGGCAGCATTTTCATCCTGGCCTGCCTCGCCATGGCCGGGGCGCTGTTCGTCGTCGCGGGGATCGACGTGCCCGCGCAAATCCTGCAACGCGGCAAGCGCCTCGCCATGACCAAGCAGGAAGTGAAGGACGAGCATAAGGAAAGCGAAGGCTCGCCTGAACTCAAGGGCATGATCCGCCGCAGACAGTTCGAGATGATGAGCGGATCGGCGCGTCAGGCCGTTGCCGAGGCGAATGTCATCATCACCAACCCCACCCATTTTGCCGTCGCATTGCGCTATCATCCGGGCAAGGATGGCGCGCCGGTTGTGGTGGCGCGGGGCAGCAACGCGATCGCAGCGGCAATCCGCGAACTGGCCGACATGAACAACGTGCCGGTGCTGCAATATCCTGAGCTGGCACGCGCCATATATTTCACTTCGCGCACCGGACAGATCGTCGACGAGGCGCTCTACATGGCAGTGGCGACCGTCCTCGCATTCGTGTTCCGCATGGAAAACCGGATGGCGAGCGAAATGGATCGGCCGTTCATCACGGTGCCGGACGGTCTGCGCTTCAATGCAGACGGCAAGAAGGTCGAATAGCGCCTTAAAGACCGCGCCACAGGGTAAATTAAAGTTTATCCGTGTTCGTCCGTATTATGTTCACGGGGACGCTTTAGGATATGCGTCATGAACGACTATGTGCAGCGTAACGAGATATCGCCGGTGGACCGGGTCGCCCCGCGTCCCGTCGCGCCGGTTGTCGCCGTTCGCCCCGGCGACAATAGCGGCCCGGAGGTCGATGCGCGCGCGCCTGCGCTGCCGATATCGCCCGTAGACCATGGTGAGGGCGCCGACATCGATGCAGACAGCGAAGCGCAACTGGCCAGTGCAGCGGAATACGCCCGTATCCACGCGAAGGTTGTCGACATGCTGGCGTCGGTTCGCCTCGCTGGCGAAAGTAACGAGATGACTGTCGGCAGCACCGACGGCACCGATCCTCTGATCCCGACGCCTATCGTCATCGTCCCCATGTTTCCGGCCAGCCAGAACATGATCGAGCAAGCCGCGCGCGTCGCGCAACGGATGCTGGATGATGCACTGCTGGCCCGTGCGGCTCAGGCGCATATCATGCCGGGAACAGTCGACCAGATATTGTCGCAGGTCGCCTGACAATCTGCCGGGCGGCTCCCCGTCCGTCAAAACAATTCCCTAAACATCTTCTGCGCCGTGCCGTTCTTTTCCATTGAAAGGACCGCATTTCATGTCTTCCATCAGTAGCAGCATCGCCAATTCACTGGGTATAGGATCGGGTATCGATTCCGCTCAGATCGTTGCTGACCTGACGGCGGCTGCGCGCGATCCGAAGGCAAAGGCGATCAACAATCGCATTTCCCTCAATAACGCGCGTATTTCCGGTCTCGCTTCGGCGACCAGCTCGCTCACCACTTTCTCGAAAGCCCTGACCGACCTGCTGGGTGGAACGGGCTTTTCCGGGCAGCCAGCATCCAACGATCCGACCATTGCGGGCGTCAGCCTGTTGCCCGGCGGAGTGCCGACCGGCCTGCCTGCCCAGATCGAAGTCCAGCGGCTGGCTTCGGCGCAGACCATGGAATCGGCAATGCTGGCGAGCAAGACCTCGGAAGTGGGTCTCGGCACACTCACGCTCACCAAGGGTGGCACGAATTACACGATCGATATCACCGCAGGGAACAACACGCTGGAAGGCCTCGCCGCTGCCGTGAATGCCACCGGATCGGGTGTCTCCGCTTCGGTCGTCACCGATAATCGCGGCGCGCGCCTCGTGATGAAAGGCCCCACGGGCGAAACCAATGGCTTCTCGATCACGGCCGGCACGGCGGACGCCAACCTTCAGCGTTTCGCCACGAGCGGCGCACCCGGCGCAATGGTGCAAAAGACCGCTGCGCTCGACAGCATCATCTACATCGACGGTATCGAGATGCGCAACAACACGAATACCATCGACACCGCGATCCCCTATGTTCGCATCGATCTGAACAAGGCGGCGCCCGGTACGAAGGTAACCTTGGCCAGCACCGAACCGGCGAACACCATGCGCGATCTGGTGACCGAGTTCGTGACGGCGTATAATTCGTTGCGCTCGGCCCTCAACACCGCCACGGCGACGGCCACCGACCCATCGCAATCGGGTGCGCTGAACGGCGACACGGGTATTCGCGAGATGCAGCGTCAATTGTCGCGTCTTACGTCCACGACGCTTACCACATCCGGCCCCTATCGCACCTTGGGCGATCTGGGCGTCGCGACCAACCGCGACGGCACGCTGAAACTCGATATGGCGCGTCTCGACGCCGCCATCGCGGCTGACCCGACGGCTGTGACTCAAATGCTCAACCCTGCCGTTGCGACCGATGAAAATCCAGGCATTGCCGGCGCGGTCAAGAAAGTGAGCGACACGCTCCTGTCCGACACGGGCGCGCTGAAAAGCGCGACGTCGAAATATGATGCGCTGAAAAAATCCTACGCCGCCCAGCTCGAAAAGCTCGACAAGGACATGGACGCTTATGAAGCGCGGACTTCCGCAGCGTTCGCCGCGATGGACACCAAGCTCGCGGCCCTGAAAGCCACGCAGAGCTATATCGAGCAGCAGGTCAAGGTGTGGACGAACAGCAATAGCTGATCGCCAACAATCTGAAATTTTACGATCACTTCAAAAGGGAACGGACCAATCATGTTCTACAGTCAGGGATATGCAGGCATCGGCGCAACGGCACGGGCAACCAGCGCCAGCAAAGCCTATGCCGCGATCCACGCCGGCAGCCGCATCGAAGGGGCGACGCCGCACAGCCTGGTCAAGATCCTGTTCGACGAACTCGTCTTCGCACTGGACGCTGCCGTTCTCGCCGAACAGCAGGAAGAAAGCGCCAAGGCCGCCGATAAGCAGGCCCGCGCCATGTCGATCCTGCATGCGCTGGAATCGAGCCTCGATTTCGAACGCGGCGGGGACGTGGCCGTATCGCTTGCGCAAATCTATCGTGAATCGCGCCGCTTGCTTCTCGAAGGCGTCCGCGCCCGCACGATTGCACCGCTGGAAAAAGCGCGCGCCATGATCTTAGAAATCGCCGATGCCTGGAACCAGATCGGCTGATCAGGCAAGGCGTTCCGGCACGGCATGGGCGTCCGCGGCTATCGTCGCCTGCGGTGCCATCGCTTCCCAGGGGAAAATGAACCATCGCTTGTCTGTCGCCCGGTCGATGGTTTCGGCTGCATAATCCGACACCGCGGTGGAGCGCATATTGTGCAGGAACACCGCGACGCGAACGTGATCGCCGATACCGCCCGCTTTGCCGATGGCGTCGCGCAGAAAGGTAATGGTCGATCCTGAATCGTTGATATCGTCGACGATCAGCAAGCGTTCGCCCGCGCGCGTCTTTTCCGCCAGACGTTCAAGCAGCGCCCCTGAAAATCCAAACTCCTGCGCACTCAGATCCACCGATAAAAGCGCATGGCCGCTCGCGTGGCTGAGATATGCGCCCGGCACCAGGCCGCCGCGTCCGACCCCGATCAGATAGTCGGGTTTCCAGTCATCGGCGGCCAACTGAGCCGCAAGCAGCGCAATGCCGTCGGCAAATTGCCGATGACTGATGGAGGCGAAATGCGGCGTGTCGGAATGGCTCATGCCCCCCGATAAACGTCAGAACATGCTTCCGTCCAGCCTGTCGCCAGCCAGTCTTTCGCCAGCCAGTCTTTCGTCAGGCAGTCGCCACCATCGGCAATGTCGCCGGACGCGCTTTGCCCAAGGCTGCCAGTGCATTGGCGACGGCAGGGGCGATAGGCGGAACGCCCGGTTCACCCACGCCGGTAGGCGCTTCGGTCGACGAGACGATCATGACCTCGACCTGCGGCATCTCGGTGATCCTGAGCGATCGGTAGCCATCGAAATTGGTAACGGTCGGCGCGCCCTTTTTCAGCGGGATTTCCGCATACAGCGCATGGCCCAGACCAAAGCCGATGCCGCCTTCCATCTGTGCGCGGATCACGTCGGGATTGACCGCCACGCCGCAATCGACCGCACACCACACCTTGTGAACGCGCGGAGAACCGTCTTCGTTCAGAGAGACTTCGGCGATTTGCGCGACATAGCTGCTGAAACTTTCGACTACGGCCACCCCGCGCGCACGCCCCTTTAAGGGCTTTGTGAAGGACCAGTTGGCAAGCTTGGCCACGGCCTTCAGCACGCCCACCATGCGGGGCTTGTCGCCCAGCAACGCGATGCGCCCTTCGATCGGGTCCTGCCCGGCGGCGACCAGCAACTGATCGATGAAACATTCCACTGCATAGCCCGTGTGCGTGTGGCCGACCGACCGCCACCACAATGTCGACACCGGCGACGGGTCGACATGCACGTCGCAGCGCGCCGCCGGCAAAGCGTAAGGCAAGTTGGATGCGCCTTCGACCATCGCGGCATCGACGCCGTTCTGCACCATCATGTCAGCCAGCGGCGATCCGAATGCAAAGGACTGGCCGCAGATCGTATTCGACCAGCCGACGACCTTGCCGTCCTTGACCGCGCCGCGCATCGCATGGACCGTAAGCGGACGGTAATAGCCGCCCTGAATGTCGTCTTCCCGCGTCCATATCAGCTTGAACTTGCCGGGGCCGAATGCCTTGGCCACTGCGCCCAATTCGGCGGCAAAATGCGAGTCCGCCTGCCCTCGGCGACCGAAGCTGCCCCCGGCCAGCATGACATCGATGGCTATCGCGTCCGGCGAAATACCCAGAGCAGGCGCCAGTGCCGCTTTGTCCATGCCCGGACCCTGCGACCCGAAACGGGTCTCGGCTTTCTTGCCGTCCCACGCAATAAAGCCCGTCAGCGGTTCCATTGGGGCGTGCGCCAGATAAGGAAAGGCGTAGGTCGCTTCGATCAGCTTGGCGCCTGCAAAGGCGGCGTCCACGTCACCCTTTTTACCGGCCAGAGTGCCGGGCGATTTTGCCTTTTCCAGATATTGCGCAGTCATTTCGGCGGTGCTGCGTGTCTCTGCGGCGCTGTCATCCCACTCGACGGTAAGGGCATTGCGCCCCTGCATCGCCGCCCACATGCCCTTGCCATAGACGGCAACGCCTGTCGGCACTTGCTTGACGGCCACGACGCCCTTTACTTTCAGGGCAGCGGCGGCATCGAAACTCTTCAGCTTCCCGCCAAAGCGGGGTGTCCGGGTAACCAGTACCGTCAGCATGTCCGGCTCGTAGACGTCGATGCCGAACTGCGCGGTGCCGTTGGTCTTGGCAACTGTATCCACCCGGCGCAAATGTCCGCCCACACCGTCGCGGCCGATCAGCGTGAATGCCTTGGCTTCTTTCAGCCGCACGGTCGTCGGCGGCGTCAGGGTTGCTGCGTCGGCGGCAAAGTCCCCGAAACGGCCCGATTTGCCCGAAGCGGCATGCGCGATAACGCCTTTGGTGACTGTCACCTCCGCCGCAGGTACGCCCCATTTGCGCGCGGCCGCGGCAACCAGCATGTTGCGCGCCATCGCGCCTGCGGTCCGCATCTGGGTATAGCTGTTGGCCATGGCCGACGAACCGCCCGTCAATTGCGTGCCCATGGACAGATTGGCGTACAGCTTGTCGTCGCCCGGTGCGCTGATCGCGCGCATCTGTGCCCAGTCGGCGTCCAGTTCCTCGGCGACAAGCGTTGCAAGACCCGTATTGGGCCCCTGGCCGAATTCGATATGCTTGATCAGCACGGTAACGGTGCTGTCCGGCGCAATGCGGATGAAGGCATTGGGGCTGACCGGGGGCATCTGCGGCGCACCCTGTGCGCGCAGCGCGCCGCCGACCGGCAACGTCATGCCGATGACGAGGGCGCCGCCGGTTACCAGAGCATCGCGGCGGGAAAAGCGGGTTGTCGGCAGGATGGCGTTCATGCTGCCATCTCCTTCGTGCTGAGGCTCTTGGCCGCTTGATGGATCGCTGCGCGGATACGCATATAGGTGGCACAGCGGCACAGATTGCCGTTCATCGCGGCATCGATGTCATCGTCGGTCGGCGTCTTGTTGTCTTTCAACAGGCTGACCGCGCTCATGATCTGGCCCGACTGGCAATAGCCGCATTGCGGTACGTCCAGCGCGACCCAGGCATTTTGCACCGCCTTCGCTTCCGGTCCGTCTGCCCCTTCGATCGTCGTGATTGCGCCTGTTGCCGCCGACACGGGGATGGAGCAGGAGCGGGTAGGGGCGCCATCGAGATGCACCGTACACGCGCCGCATTGGGCCACGCCGCATCCGTACTTGGTGCCTGTCAGGCGCAGATCGTCCCGCAAGACCCACAGCAGAGGCGTTTCTGGATCCACATCGACCTGACGCGACGTACCGTTGACGTTGAGTGTGATCGCCACTTGTCGTTCCCCGTACAATTAAAGCTGCTTCTGAAAGTGGATCGCCCCGCGGGCGCAATCTCAAATATTGATACTGAGGTGCAACTATTTCCTATTGATGACAGCTTGTAAAGTGTCACGCCGTGATATTTCGCGGTGTTGACGCTCCGCCTTGGGTGGCTGTATAGACGTTTCTCGCAAATGGGCGGCCCGGCGGGGGCCGCCTTTTTGGTTTCAGGCACCTTTGCCGCCCTTCCACTTCCCCGCATCGTTGACTGAAAGGTACGCTCATGTCGATTACGCCGCTCATGCCCGTTTACCCCCGGTGCGATGTACGGCCGGTCCGAGGGGAAGGCTGCTACCTCATCGGCGAACGCGGGGAGCGTTATCTGGACTTCGCCAGCGGCATTGCGGTGAACTTGCTGGGTCACGGGCACCCGGTGCTGACCAAGGCCATTGCCGATCAGGCTGCGACGCTGATGCACGTATCGAATCTCTACGGCAGTCCGCAGGGTGAGGCTTTCGCCAAGCGGCTTGTCGATACGACGTTCGCAGACACGATGTTCTTCACCAATTCGGGTGCCGAAGCGGTCGAATGCGCGATCAAGACGGCGCGTCGCTATCACTACAGCAACGGCAATCCGCACAAGCACAAGATCATCAGCTTCGACAATGCGTTCCACGGACGCACGCTGGGCACGATCAGCGCCACGAGCCAGCCGAAGATGCGCGACGGGTTTGAGCCTCTTCTGCCCGGTTTCACTGTGGTGCCGTTCAACGATCTGGACGCTGCAAAGGCGCAGATCGACGACAACACCGCCGGTTTCCTGCTGGAACCGATTCAGGGCGAAGGCGGCGTGACGGCTGCGACGCAGGAGTTTCTGAAAGGCTTGCGCGCGCTGTGCGACGAACATGGCTTGCTGCTGATCCTCGACGAAGTGCAATGCGGCTACGGTCGCACCGGCACCTTCTTCGCGCATGAGCAATATGGCCTGACGCCCGACATCATGGCCGTGGCGAAGGGCATTGGCGGCGGCTTCCCGATGGGCGCCTGTCTGGCGACCGAAGAAGCAGCCAAGGGCATGGTCATCGGCACGCATGGATCGACTTATGGCGGCAACCCGCTGGCGATGGCCGCAGGCAGCGCCGTCCTCGACGTCGTGATGGAACCGGCATTTCTCGAACATGTAAAGGCGATGGGCAGCCGCCTGCGCTCCGCGCTGGAACAGATGATTCCGAACCATGACGAGATGTTCGAGGAAGTGCGCGGCATGGGCCTGATGCTCGGCCTCAAGCTGAAGGACGGTTTCGAGGCACGCGGTTTCGTGGCGCATCTGCGCGACAATCACGGGTTGCTGACGGTAGCCGCCGGTCAGAATGTCGTCCGCATCCTGCCGCCGCTCGTGATCGAGGAAAGCCACATCAGCGAATGCGTCGAACGCCTGTCCGCAGGCGCCCGGAGTTTCGCAGTGCCAGCAGCGGCGTAATCTTGCTCATCTCCGTCATTCCCACGCAGGCGGGAATCCATCGTCCAACCTGGCGCCAAGGATAAGGTTCAGGAGATGGACCCTCGCTTTTGGCGGGGGTGACATGGATGTTTTGAGCAGCGTTTAACGCGACCAAGGAACGGAGTACCCTTCCGATGACCAGACATTTCCTGAACCTTTCCGATGCTGGCGGAGACGCCATCGCCGCGATGATCGCCGACGCCATCGACCGCAAGGCTGCGCGCGCCGGCTGGCCCAAGGGCAAGGCGGATGCCGACGCGCCGCTGGCCGGTCACACGCTGGCGATGATTTTCGAGAAGAACTCGACTCGCACCCGCGTATCCTTCGACATGGCCATTCGTCAGTTGGGCGGCACCAGCATCGTGATGGAATCCGGCTCCATGCAATTGGGTCGCGGCGAAACGGTTGCCGATACGGCCCGCATCCTGTCAGGCTTCTGCGACGCGATCATGATCCGCACCGACGACCATGCCAAGATCGAGGAAATGGCGCATTATGCCACCATCCCCGTCATCAATGGCCTGACGGACATGTCGCACCCGTGCCAGATCATGGCGGACCTGCTGACCGTGATCGAACATGGTGTGGCGCTGCCCGGCAGTGAGTGGGCCTGGCTGGGCGACGGCAATAATGTGCTGCATTCGATCATCGAAGCGGCGGGCCTGATGAAGTTCAACGTCCGCATTGGCGTGCCGCAGGGCTATGAGCCCGATCCCCGCTTCGCTGAAGAGGCGCAGGCGCGGGGCGCACAGATCACCGTATCGCGCGATGCCGCAGAGGTGGCCAAGGGCGCGGACATCGTCGTCACCGACACCTGGATATCGATGGGGCAGGAGCACGCGCATAACAAACTCGCGGCCATGATGCCCTATCAGGTCGATGCCGCCCTGATGGCGCTTGCCAAGCCGAACGCGAAATTCCTGCACTGCCTCCCCGCGCATCGCGGCGAAGAAGTGACGGCGGACATCATCGACGGCCCGCAATCGTTGATCTGGCCCGAAGCGGAAAACCGGCTCCACGCGCAGAAGTCGGTCCTGCTCTGGGCGCTTGGAAAGCTGTAGAGCGGTACTATATCCTGTGTTCCCCTCCCTGAAAGGGAGGGGCTAGGGGTGGGTCGCGAGCGTAGCGAGCGCCTTTAGCTGTCGCCGCCGCTGTCGCGGCGGACCCACCCCCAACCCCTCCCTTTCAGGGAGGGGAGAGAGACGTCCGTTGACTACCTCCATCGATCTCGACCAGGCCATCGGCTTCAACATCCCCGCCCGCCACGTCCGCGGTCGCCTCGTGCGGCTCGGCCCGGTGCTGAACGACGTGCTGGCCGCGCACGCCTATCCCCCGCCGATCGAACGCTTGCTGGCGCAAGCGCTGGTGATGGCCGCGCTGCTTGGGTCCACGCTCAAGCATGTCGACGGGCAACTCACCATGCAGGCGCAGACCGAGAACGGCGTCGTCAAGCTGCTCGTCGCCGATTATCAGGGCGGCGCGGTGCGCGGCTATGTGCAGTTCGATGCGGATCGTCTGGCGGAACTCGGCACCGATCCGACCTTGTTCGGCCTGTTCGGCAAAGGCTATCTGGCGATCACCTTCGATCAGTCCGCGCCTGCTGAAAATGGCGGAGTCAGCCGCTATCAGGGCATCGTGCCGCTGGAAGGCACGTCGCTGGGCAAAGCGGCGGAGCATTACTTCAGCCAGTCCGAACAGATTCCCAGCTTCGTTCAGATCGCGACGCGGCACGATGCCGACGGGCGCTGCATGGCGGCGGGCGTCCTGCTCCAGCACATGCCCGAAGGCGAAGTGGGGCGCGAACGGCTGCATGTGCGTCACGACCATCCCGAATGGGAACATGTCCAGGCGCTGGCCGCCACGCTGAAGGACGATGAACTGACCGACGATACGCTGCCGCTGTCGGACATCATCTGGCGCCTCTTCCATGAGGAAGACGAAGTGCGCGTCACCGATCCGGCAATGATCGCCAAGGGGTGCCGCTGCAATATCGATCACATTCGCGACGTCATCTCCCGCTTTCCGGCGGACGAGCGCGCGGACATGGCGGATGAGGCCGGACAGATCAAAGTCGATTGCGCTTTCTGTTCCCGCGTCTTTCCCATCGCGCTGGTCAGCTTCGACAATTGACCGCATGACATTGCGGCACGGCTGTCCGTTTGCCGCTTTGAAGTTGCCACATTCCTGTGTCATTACGATAGCGCAAGGGGTTGCAAGTGGCATGTCCCGCTATCGAGCGGCCATCGCCGTGGGGGTTTGGAGTAACCATGCGTTCTGCCATTTTGGCGCGGTCTTTCGCGTGTGCCATAGTCTGTCTGAATCTTGGCGGAGCGGCTCGGCTGCCCGCTGCAGAACCCGCGCCAAAAGCCCTGGCGATGCTCGAACATGGCGAATGGATGCTGAAAGACCGGGAAACCGGGGAGGATATCCAGCGGATATGTCTGGGCGACACCCGCCAGCTTCTCAAGATCCGGCACAATCGCGATAGCTGCACCCGCTTTGTCGTGACCGATGAAAAGGGTCGCGTCAGCGTCACCAACGATTGCGGGGCAGCGGGGAACGAACGCACCGACATTCGTATAGAAACCCCGCGCCTGTTTCAGCTTCAGTCGCAGGGCATTGCCGATGGCGCGCCGTTCGCGCGCATGATCGAGGGTCGCCGCGTCGGCGCCTGCCGATAGTATACTCCACCTGTCCGGACCTTGCGCCCTGCGTCAGGGCGGAGTAGCGGACGGCAATGTCTATGTCTTCCAATAGTTTTGCCGTCGTCCTGCTGTCGGGCGGTCTCGATTCGATGGTCGCAGGAGCGCTGGCGCGAGAGGCCGGTCATCGCCTGTTCGCGCTGACCATCGATTATAATCAGCGGCATCGCGTGGAGTTGCAGGCGGCCACGCGCGTTGCCAAGGCGCTGAATGTCATGTCGCATATCACGCTGCCGCTCGATCTGTCGGCGTTCGGCGGATCGGCGCTGACGGCCGATATTGCCGTGCCGAAGGGTGGGGTGGGGGACGATATCCCGGTCACCTATGTTCCGGCGCGCAACACTATTTTCCTGTCGCTGACCCTGGGCTTTGCCGAAGTCACCGGGTCGAACGACATCTACATCGGCGTCAATGCGCTGGACTATTCGGGTTACCCCGATTGCCGCCCGGAATTTATCGCAGCGTTTCAGGCGATGGCTGCGCTGGCGACGAAGGCGGGGGTCGAAGGACGCCCGGTGACCATCAACGCCCCGCTCCAGCACATGACAAAGGCCGATATCGTGCGCGAAGCGCATCGCCTGGGTATCGACGCTGGCATGAGCTGGTCCTGCTACGATCCCACGCCGGAAGGACTGCACTGCGGCCTGTGCGACAGTTGCCGCCTGCGGTCCAAGGGCTTCGAGGAAGCCGGTTTGCCGGACCCCACCCGCTACGCGGTAAAGCCTTAAGTCGATGAGCTACGCCGTAAAGGAAATGTTCCTTACGTTGCAGGGGGAAGGGATGCAGGCGGGGCGACGCGCCGTCTTCCTGCGCTTTGCCGGGTGCAATTTATGGTCGGGCCGCGAAGTGGATCGCGCGTCCGCTATCTGCCGCTTTTGCGATACGGACTTCGTCGGCACCGATGGGGCAGGGGGCGGCAAGTTTGCCGATGCCGACGCCATCGTCGCAGCGGTCAGCGGCTTCTGGGGGCCGGGTGAAGCGGGCCGCTACATCGTCCTGACCGGGGGTGAACCCATGTTGCAGGTGGACGACAGCCTCGTCGATGCGTTGCACGTGGCCGGATTTGAAATCGCGATTGAAACCAACGGCACCTTGCCCGTGCATCCCGGCATCGACTGGGTCTGCGTCAGCCCGAAGGCGGGCAGCGAGGTCGTGCAAACGTCCGGCAATGAATTGAAGCTGATCTGGCCGCAGGCTGGCAGCGATTATGAAACCATGGAAGGCTGGACCTTCGACCACTGGCTGATCCAGCCGCTCGACGACCCGGACGCCGTGCGCAATGTCGAGGCCGCCATCGCCTTCGTCATGGAGCGGCCGCAATGGCGGCTCTCGCTCCAGACGCATAAGGCATTGGGATTGCGCTGAATTAATATCCCCGGCAAGCGCCGGGGATGGCCTTCGTTACCGTCCGGTCCGCTTCTTGTTGGCTTCGGTTTCCCAGCGCACCTTGCAACTGTTCATCAGCTTGCCCTTTTTCCAGCACGCATCTTCCAGCGGCGGGATGGCGGCCGCGTAGTCATAGCCGGGCGACCCGAAATAGCGGTCGCCCGTCAGCGTCAGGGACTTTTTCAGCTCTCCCATCCGCTTGCGCGCCACTTCGAAAAGCTTGCCGCGGTCGGTGAAAATCGCATCGCGCCCGATCGATCCCGACGTCTGACAGAAATTGCGCTGCGCCTGCACCGTCGAATAGCCCGAATAGATGCGCGTACCATATTGGTCGAGCGCCGATTGACCCGGCTTGCCCTTGCCCACGGTCCGCTGAAAATATTTGCCCAGCATGTCGAACGACTGCTGCAATTCCTTGCTGTGATGCGCGATCATCGCATTGTAATTGGATACCGTCAGCAGCGTCGGTTCGAAATCGCACTGCAAGGCTGCGACGTTCAATGCCGCGCGCAGGTTCCATACCAGGCCGGCGTTCAGTTCTTCCGGCGTGGCACCGGGCATATTGATGCCCAGGCTGGGTTCCGCGCCTGTCACCGGCGGGCTGGAAAGATCGGGCGGCGACCAGAAAAACTGCGCCTGTGCAGGCTGCGCGGCCAGTGCCGCCGCCAAAGTTACGGCCAACAGGGCAGGACGGACGGAGGGGCGCATCACTCTTCGCTATTCCTTTGATTTCACGACTTTGCGGTTTCCTAGCGCAACCGAATCCGCCTGTCAGTCAGACTTTGCAGTTACGCGATGAACCGAGCGAAAAAGCCTTATTGATCCGCGATGACTTCGGTGTCGGCCTGCTCCGCCGGGTCGCTCGCATTGGCGGCGGCCTTGGGCGCGCTGCTGGTCGTGGTGGCCGTGTTGCCCGCACTGCCGGGGACCATTGCCGTGCCTTCGGACTTTACCCCGTCCAGATCGGTCATCGCGTCGGTGGTGGTGCCGTCCACCACATCCAGATTGTTCATCGCGATGGTGCTGGTCGTTTCGCTCTTGTTGGAACCGCAAGCAGTGAGGGGAAGTGCAAAAGCCGATACGAAAATCACACAACGGACGAACGGCAATGACGGCATTCCTGGCTCCTGCGACCTGTCTCTTGGCGCAGACCTTAGCGGGCGGACAGCCTTCGTCAAGCCAGCCCCTTACGTTAAGGTCAGTTACGCGAGCCGCACCGTCCCAGCCGCCCCAGAAACTCGGCAAACCGCGCCTGCAATGCCGTGTCGAAGTCTGCCATGGCGACCGGCTTGCCCAATGCGGCAAGGCTGGTGACCGGAAACTCCGCGATACCGCAGGGCACGATGCCTCCGAAATGCGACAGGTCGGGTGCGATGTTCACCGAAAATCCATGGATCGTGACCCATTTGCGCACACGCACGCCGATGGCGCCGATCTTGGCTTCCTGCCCATTGCGATCATCGGTCCAGATGCCGATGCGTCCCTCGGCCCGCCGTGCCGCCACGCCGAAGTCGCCCAGCGTGTCGATCACCCAGCCTTCCAGACTATGGACGAAATTGCGGATATCCTTGCCGCGTTTGCTCAGGTCGATGGTCAGATACCCTACCCGCTGCCCCGGCCCGTGATAGGTATAGCGCCCGCCGCGTCCCGCATCGTACACCGGGAAACGCGGGTCGAGCAGTTCGGCGATGTTGGCGCTCGTCCCCGCAGTATACAGCGGCGGATGTTCGAGCAGCCATATGCGCTCGCCTGCCTCCCCCGATGCCACGGCGGCGGCGCGCGCCTCCATGTCCTGCAGGGCGTCGGGATACGCGACGGGGGCGTCGCTGCGTCGCCATTCGATGTCGGAAGCATGATCCATAGCCACTTCCTTGACTTGCCATCGCGCCGCGATCAAGGGTTGCGACACCATCACAGGGATTTAGCGGAACGATGAAGCCTCTCTCTATCGGCAAGGCATGGGAAGAAACCACGGCCTTCGTCAAACGCGAAGGCAGTTTGCTTTTTCCGGTCGCCTTTCTTTTCATGGCGCTGCCGGTCGTGATCTTTCAGCAGATCGTTCCGCCTGAATTGCTGGCCGAAGTCATGAAGGCGCAGAGCGCCGGAGGGGCGGCGGCCGTGCCGCAGCTTCCTGCCAGTTTCTGGATCGGTTTTCTGGTTACGATGGTCATCGGCCTGATCGGCGCGCTGACGCTTTATGCTCTCGCGCTGCGGCCGGGGATAAGCGTCGGCGAGGCTATGCGGCTGGGGTTGCAACGCATACCCGTGTTGATGACGGCGGGCCTTCTGGTTGCGGCGGGAACGATGATTGCGATCATCGCTCTCACGCTGGTTGTCGCGCTATTCAGTGTCCTGGGCGGGTCTCGCTCGGTCACGGCACTTGTTATGGCAGCGCTGTTCGGCACCATGATGTTCGTGGCGGCGCGCCTGTTGCTGTTGAACGCCGTCGCCATAGACCGCCCGATCGGCGCGGTCGACGCGATCCGGCAAAGCTGGCGACTGACACAGGGGCAGTTCGGCCGCCTGTTCGCCTTCCTTGCGATTGTCATCATATTGGGTGTCGTCACGCAGGCGGCGGTGCAATCGATCTTCGGCGTATTAGGCGCTTTGATCGGCGGGGCGGAGATCGCCGTGCTGGCGGCAGGCCTCGCCACCGCTGCGCTTTCCGCCATCATTCAGGTCTATTTTCTCGTGATGACGGCGCGCATCTATCGCCAGTTGGAAGCCGCTGCCTAAGCCAGCAGTGGCACATGCGGCGCGGCGTCGCGCGGCAGCACGCCAAAGGCGCGCGGATCGTCGAATGTCTCGACCGCACGCCCAAAGGGCACGAATCCTGATTTGATGTAGAAGCCCAGCGCCGAAGGATGGTCGAGCGTGCAGGTGTGCACCCAGAATCGCTCGACGCCCTTGCGCCACGCCAGTATCTTCGCCTGACCCATCAGCCAGCGGCCATGGCCTTGTCCGGCCAGCTCCGGCACCAGTCCGAAAAAGGACAATTCGCAATCGGGCAGCGCCCGGAAATCCAGCTCTAATATCCCGATCTCGATTCCCTGCGGATCGCACACTGCATAGATTTCGACCGCCGGATCGTGAATCACCGCTTCCACTACCGCGTCAGGCTGCACGAGGCGGGAGAACCACAGCCAAGGCTCCCCAACCCGTCGAAACAGGCCGCGATATTTCTCGACCGAAGGCGCTTTCCATCGCACGAGGCGCAGCGTGGACGGGGGCAGGGGGGCAGGTTTCGGCTTCGTCCGCATCTCCAGATGCGTGACCACCGCTGCCACCTGACGCGGATCCACATCCGTCAACGCCATGCGATCAGCTCCAGGTGGCGCGCGGCGGCAGGCTCATCAGGATCGCGTCGATATTGCCGCCGGTCTTGAGGCCAAAGAGCGTCCCGCGATCATGCACCAGATTGAACTCCGCATAGCGCCCGCGCCATTCCAGCATCTGATGCTCATCCGCTGCGGTGAAGGGCATGTCCATCCGCTTGCGCACGATCGGCGGATAAGCATTTAAGAACGCATCGCCCACAGACTGCGTCAGCGCGAAATTCGCATCGAAGTCGCCATCGCGATGATCGTAGAAAATGCCGCCGACCCCGCGATGCACGCCGCGATGCGGGATATAGAAATAGTCATCGGCCCATTTCTTGAACTCGGGATAAAGCGCCGGATCGTGGGCGTCGCAGGCATCCTTGAAGACGGCATGAAACTGCTCGGTATCCTCGGCATAGGGCAACGGCGGATTAAGATCCGCGCCACCCCCGAACCATCGCTTCGTCGTTACCAGAAAGCGCGTATTCATATGGACAGCGGGCACATGCGGGTTGGTCATATGCGCGACCAGGCTGATGCCCGTCGCGAAAAACTGCGGATTGTCGCCTGCGCCGTGAATCGACTTGGCGAACTCGGGCGCGAATGATCCACCGACGGTCGAAACGTTGACGCCGACCTTCTCGAACACCTTGCCTTTCATCACGCCGCGCACGCCGCCGCCACCTTCGCCGGGGGCAAGGCCGTCGGCTTCCCGGTCCCATGCGGTATATTCGAAGGCGGCGTCGCTGCCCGCTTCCCGCTCGATGCTCTCGAACTCGGCGCAAATCCGGTTGCGCAGGGATTCGAACCAGGTACGCGCGGCCTGCTGCTGTGCGTCCAACACCAATGCTGTCGTTTCACTCATTCCGGATACTGCCCCGTCTGCCTTAACGCTTCACTCAATGCGATGCCTGCCGACACCGCAATATTCAAGGACCGAAATCCCGGTGCCATGGGAATCCGGATGCGCGCGTCGACGCTATCGCGCACTATGTCCGGCACGCCGGCGCTTTCCGATCCCATCAACAGCACGTCGTCGGGGGCGAAGCTGACTTGCGGCAAACGGGTCGCGGCATGGCTGGACATCAGCATGATCCGCCGTCCGTTCGCGCGGCAGGCTTCGGCAAAATCATCGAAGCTGGCATGTTTCGTCACATCGGCGGATCGTCCGTAATCCATCGCCGCCCGCTTCAGTTTCGCGTCGGAAAAGGCGAATCCGCAGGGCATGACGATGTCGACAGGGACGCCGAAACAGGCGGAAAGCCGAAGGATCGCGCCGACATTTCCGGCGATCTCCGGCTGGTAAAGGGCAATACGCATGCAGGCTCGTTATCGCAGTCCTGCGGAATGTAACAGCCATCATGAAATTGCCTGTTGGCAAATGCGATGTTTGGACGCTATCAGGCCCGCGAACCGCGCCGGGAATGGGCGGGATTATGCGTGTGCGTGTCCCTTCGATTCTCTTGATTGCTCTGTGTGATCAAGCAAGGCGTGGGCAGGGGCCATAATTTGCAAGGATGTTAGTGCATGGCGACGGTTGAGCACATCGAAACGGCGGTGCCGCAGGCGGGTGAAGGTGTGCGCCGCCGCGACTTCATCAACATCGCGGCGGTCAGTTTCGCGGGCGTAGGTGCGGTCGCTGTCGTATTGCCGCTGGTGAATCAGATGAACCCCAGCGCGGACGTGCTGGCGCAGGCTTCGACTGAAGTCGATCTGTCCGGTATTCAGCCGGGCATGGCGATCAAGACGACGTTCCGCGCGCAGCCGCTGTTCGTCCGTCACCTGACGCCGGAAGAAATCGCGAAGGCCGATGCCGTCGACGCATCGACGCTGCGCGATCCGCAGACGCTGGAAGAACGCACCGTCGATGGCAAAAAGCAGTGGCTCGTCACCATGGGGGTCTGCACCCATCTGGGTTGTGTGCCGCTGGGCGCCGGTGAAGGTGAGAACAAGGGTGAGTATGGCGGCTATTTCTGCCCCTGCCACGGTTCGAGCTACGACACGGCTGCCCGCATTCGCAAGGGCCCCGCACCCAAAAACCTGATGGTTCCGGAGTATAGCTATACGTCCGACACCGCAATTCTCGTAGGCTGAGGAAAAGAACCATGAGTTTCCCCTGGGCAGAGCATTACACCCCCAAGGCGCCACTGATGAAGTGGATCGATGAGCGCTTGCCGCTTCCTCGCCTGGTCTACAGTGCTGTCGGTGCCGGCTATCCGGTGCCGCGCAACCTCAACTATTTCTGGAACTTCGGCGTGCTTTCGGGCGTCGCCCTGATGATTCAGATCGTAACCGGTATCGTTCTGGGCATGCATTATGCCGCTAACGAGCTGGTCGCCTTCGGCACGACCGAGCACATCATGCGCGACGTCAATGCAGGCTGGATGATCCGCTACGCACACGCCAATGGCGCGAGCTTCTTCTTCATCGTGGTCTATCTCCACATCTTCCGCGGCCTTTTCTACGGATCCTACAAGGCGCCCCGCGAAATGGTCTGGTTGCTGGGTCTCGTCATCTTCCTGTTGATGATGGCCACCGCGTTCATGGGCTACGTCCTGCCCTGGGGTCAGATGAGCTATTGGGGTGCGAAGGTCATTACCGGCCTGTTCGGCGCCATTCCGCTCGTCGGCGAACCGATCCAGACCTGGCTGCTGGGTGGTTTCGCCCCCGGTAACGCTGCGCTCAACCGCTTCTTCTCGCTCCACTATCTGCTGCCCTTCGTCATTGCAGGCGTCATCATCCTGCATATCTGGGCGCTGCATATCCCCGGTTCGAACAACCCGACTGGCGTCGATGTGAAGGGACCGCAGGACACTGTCCCGTTCCACCCTTATTACACGGCGAAGGACGGCTTCGGACTGGGCGTGTTCATGATCCTGTTCACCGCGTTGCTGTTCTTCGCGCCGAACTTCCTGGGCCATCCGGACAACTATATCGAAGCGAACCCGCTTTCGACGCCTGCGCACATTGTGCCGGAATGGTATTTCTGGCCGTTCTACGCCATCCTACGCGCCTTCACCTTCGACTTCTTCTTCGTGCCGGCAAAGCTGCTGGGTGTGTTGGCGATGTTCGCATCGATCCTGCTGTTGTTCTTCCTGCCCTGGCTGGATAACTCGCCAGTGCGGTCGGGCAACTATCGCCCGATGTTCAAGAAGTTCTTCTGGTTCGGCTTGATCCCCTGCGTTCTCATTCTGGGATATTGCGGCGGTGCCCCGGCGGAAGAGCCCTATGTGATGCTGAGCCAGTTCGCCGCAGCTTACTACTTCGCGCACTTCCTCATCATTCTTCCGGCCATCGCCTATTTTGAAAAGCCGCTGCCGTTGCCCAATTCGATCACCGAAGCGGTGCTCGCAAAGCATGGTGAAAGCGTTACCGGTTCGCAGGGTCTCGCACCCTCCGCAGTCCCGGCCGAATAAGGGGAATATCAGAACATGCTTCGCCCAGCTCTCATTGCGATCGGTGCGTTTTTCACGCTGATGTTGCTGTATTCCTTCGGGTCCGGTGCAGTCGCCTATCTTGGCGATCCGCCAGCCGCGACTGCGGAAAAGGAATTTCACCTCCATCCCAAGGAAGTGGAATTCTCCTTCAACGGCGCGCTCGGCCATTATGACCGTCAGCAGCTTCAGCGCGGCTTTCAGGTCTTCAAGGAAGTCTGCTCGGCCTGCCACAGTCTGAAGTTCGTCGCATTCCGCGACCTGCAGCAGATCGGCTACAACGAAGCGGAAGTGAAGGCGATTGCCAAGCAGTGGGCGATCAAGACGCCTGACGTCGATCCCGCCACCGGTGAAATGTCGTCGCGCGATCCGGTTCCTGCCGATCACTTCCCCAAGCCGTTTGCGAACAACGTCGCGGCTGCCGCAGCGAACAACAACGCCATCCCGCCAGATTTGTCGCTGATGACGAAGGCCCGCCATGAAGGCAGCGCCTATGTCTATTCGCTGCTGACCGGGTTCCAGGCACAGCCGGCTGCCCTGCTCAAGAAGTTCCCGGACTCCAAGACGCCCGAAGGCCTGCATTACAACCCGTATTTCGCCAACCTCAACCTGGCGATGGCACCCCCGTTGGTGGCCGACGGTCAGGTGACTTATGGCGACGGCACAAAGGCCACGGTCGATCAGATGTCGCAGGACGTTGCTGCATTCCTGACCTGGACGGCCGAGCCCAAGCTGGAAAATCGCCGCAGTGCCGGTCTGGCCGTGGTGTTCTTCCTGCTGATCGCAACGGGTCTGGCCTATATGTCCTACCGGAATATCTGGGCAGACAAGAAGCATTGAGGAATGGCCGCGACGGCACTGCCGTCTGGCCGAGGATAGCATGGAGAGGCACGGCACCGTTCAGGCGCCGTGCCTCTTTTTTTGGCGAAGGGCTAAGGTGAAGACCCCATGATGTTGCACGATCTCAAGGCCATGGTGCGCACTGTCCCCGACTTTCCAAAGCCCGGCATCCAGTTTCGCGATATTACGACCTTGCTCGCCGATCCGAAGGGGTTCCGTGCCCTCGTGGACGTGATGAGCGACGTCGCCCGTCCCCATGCCATCGACTATGTCGTCGGCATCGAGGCCCGTGGCTTCATTCTGGGCGCTACCGTGGCTGCGGCGCTGGGTACGGGGTTCGTGGCCGTGCGAAAGCCGGGCAAGCTTCCCGGACGCACGGTCGGCATCGACTATGCCCTCGAATATGGCACCGACCGGCTGGAACTGCACGAAGGACAGATACCCGCCAATGCGCGTGTCCTGCTCGTCGACGATCTGATTGCCACAGGCGGCACGGCGCTCGCGGCGACACAATTGCTGCGCGACCAGAATGCCCTCGTCGCACTGGCGCTGTTCGCCATCGACTTGCCGGAACTCGGCGGGATCGCAGCTTTGAACGCCGGTGGCGTCGCGACCCACGCCATCATGGCGTTCGATGGCCATTGAAAACTGACGGCAAATTGAAATATACCGGCAATATAGCAGGGTGACCGGCGTGGGCTGACCGAACGGGGCGTTGGGTCTGGCTACATGGACTATCGGTCGAACCAGTTTTCCGGGGCAACTGATGCACATCAACAATATCGCGCAACTTTTCTTGCGAACCAATTTCAGTTGCGACTTGAAATTCATCTTGCGTTGCAGCAAATAGCACCCATGCGCTATTTCCTCTCCGCTTCCGTCGCCCTTCCCCTGATCGCGGTGCTCGCCGCTTGCGGCGCCAAACCGCCACAGGCTCCGCCACCGCCGACTGTCACCTTGGCCACGCCGCTGGCACGGGACGTAACCGATTGGGACGATTATGTCGGCCGATTCGAAGCGGTCGAAGATGTGCAGGTGCTGCCCCGTGTATCCGGCCAGATCACCCAGATCGGGTTCCGTGCAGGCGTTGAGGTCAGCAAGGGGCACCTGCTGTTCCAGATCGATCCGCGCCCCTATCGCGCCCAGCTTGAGCAGGCACGTGCGCAAGTCGTGCGGGCGCAAGCGGCGCAGGCCAACGCGCGCACCGAACTGAAACGCGCCGAAGAGCTCCGCAAGTTTCAGGCTGTAAGCCAGGAAGAATATGAAACGAAGCTGGCGACGCTTCGCTCCGCCGATGCGGATGTGACCGCTGCCCGTGCCGCGGTGCAGGCGCGCGCTCTGGATGTTGAATTTACCTCGGTGCGATCGCCGATAACCGGTCGCGTGTCGGACAAGCGGGTTGCGATCGGCGACTATGTCACATCGGGACAAACGCTGCTGACCACGGTGGTCACCGTGAATCCGATCTGGTTCAGTTTCGAAGGGGCCGAAAGCCTCTATCTCAAATATATCCGTCAGGCCGCGAAGGGCGAACGGGCCTCGTCGCGCTATGCCGCCAATCCGGTCGAGGTCCAGCTTGCCGATGAGAGCGGGTACAAATGGCGCGGCCGCATGATCTTCGTCGACAACGCCATCGACACCAATTCGGGCACGATTCGCGCCCATGCGGAAATCCAGAATCCGAACGGCTTCCTCGTCCCCGGCATGTTCGGTCGGGCGCGGCTGCTCGGCTCGGGCACCTATCGCGCCATGCTGGTGCCCGACGAAGCGATCCTGACCGATCAGACGCGCAAGCTCGTCTATCTGGTCGGCAAGGATGGCAAGACTGTACCGCGCCCGGTCGAAACCGGACCGATGGTCGAAGGGCTCCGGGTCGTCCGCAGCGGATTGAAGCCGAATGAGCAGATCGTCATCGACGGCCTCGCACGCCTTCAGCCGGGGATGCCGGTAAAGACGCGCAAAGGCACCATCGCCCCGCGCGCCGACGCGCAGGATTCGCGTCCTGCTGCCCCGCCTGCGCCCAACGCCGCACAGCCTTCCCAGGCGTCCCAGGATAAAAAGGCTCCGGCTTCCGGGGCGGCGCGCTAATGCGTTTGCCCCATTTTTTCATAGACCGCCCGATCTTCGCGGCGGTCATGTCGATCCTCATCATCATCATGGGGGTCATCGCCTATCCCACCTTGCCGGTCGGGCAATATCCTGAAATCGCGCCGCCCACCGTTGTTGTAAACGCGACGTTCCCGGGCGCTTCTGCCGAAACTCTGGCAGAGACCGTTGCCGCGCCGCTGGAGGAATCGATCAACGGGGTCGAGGACATGATTTATATGTCCTCCTCGTCCACTGCCTCCGGTCAGGTGGCAGTGACCGTTACCTTCAAACAGGGCACCGATGTCGATCAGGCGCAGGTGCTGGTGCAGAATCGCGTGTCATCGGCGGAACCGCGCTTGCCGGAACAGGTGCGTCAGATCGGCGTGACCGTGCGCAAGAACTCACCCGATTTGCTGTTGGTCATGGTGCTCTCGTCGCCGGATGGCAGCTTGTCGAGCCAGTATATATCCAACTACGCGACGTTGCAGGTTAAGGACCGTATCGCGCGTATTCCCGGTGTGGGCGGCGTGCTCGCTTTTGGCGCGCGCGATTACAACATGCGCATATGGATCGATCCGGAACGCGCGTCGGTCCGTAACCTGACCGTCGACGAAATCACCAATGCCATTCGTGCCCAGAATACGCAGGTCGCTGCGGGTTCCGTCGGAGAGCCCCCGTTCAACCAGAGCGGCACGGCGTTTCAGCTTAACATTCAGGCGCAGGGGCGTCTGACATCGCCCGACGAATTCGGGCAGATCATCGTCAAACGCGACGAACAAGGGCGCCTCACACGTCTTGCCGATGTCGCCCGCATCGAACTGGGCGCTCTCGATTATGGGACCGAGGGCTATCTCGACGGCAAATCGGGCATCGCCTTTCCGATAACGCAGCTTCCCGGCTCCAACGCGCTGCAGACGGCCGATGCCGTAAAAGCGGAAATGGAATCGCTGGCCAAGACGTTCCCGCCCGGTTTGTCCTATTCGATCCCCTATAACCCTACCGAATATATCACGGCATCGATCGAAGCGGTCCAGCACACTCTGATCGAGGCCATCGTGCTGGTCAGCATCGTCGTGCTGCTCTTCCTGCAAAGCTGGCGGGCGGCAATCATTCCGATCATCGCCATTCCCGTGTCGCTGATCGGCAGCTTCGCAATGATGGCGCTGTTCGGTTTCTCGCTCAACAACCTCTCGCTGTTCGGGCTGGTGCTGGCCATCGGCATCGTCGTCGACGATGCCATTGTCGTGGTCGAGAATATCGAACGCCTGATGCATGAAGAAGGCTTGTCGCCTGTTCAGGCTGCGCACAAGACGATGGACGAAGTGTCCGGCGCGTTGATCGCCATTGCGCTCGTTCTGTGCGGCGTCTTCATTCCCACGGCGTTCATTCCGGGCATTTCGGGCGCATTCTATAAGCAATTCGCGCTCACCATCGTTGGCGCGACCGCCATTTCGGCGTTCGTGTCGCTCACCCTTTCGCCTGCCCTGGGTGCGCTGATCCTCAAGCCCAAGACGAATCACGATACCCCGACGGGCTGGCGCGGCTACCCAAGCCGTTTCGCCAACGGCTTCAACCGTGGTTTCGAAAAATTGAGTGCGCGCTACGGTCGCATCACGGCCAAAGCCTTGCGCATGCTCGTGATTGTCGGCGTGGCCTATGCTCTGCTGCTGGCACTGGCCGGCTGGCGCTTCATGCAAACACCCTCCGGTTTCGTTCCGGCGCAGGACCAGGGCTATCTGATCGGTGTGGTGCAGATGCCCCCCGGCACTGCCCTTCAGCGTACCGATGAAACGGTTAGACAACTGGTTGGGATCACAAGCAGAAACGAAGGCGTGTCGGGCAGCATTGCCTTTTCCGGCTTCGATGGCGCGACCTTCACCAATTCGCCCAGCGGCGGCACCATGTTCGTGCGCCTGAAGCCGCATGCCGACCGCAAATCGGCCGATGAGATTACCAAGGAGCTGATGGGCTCCGTTTCCAATATCACTTCGGGCAGCGTGTTCTTCATCGCTCCGCCCCCGATTCGCGGGCTTGGCACCGGCGGCGGTTTCAAGATGATGATCGAGGATCGCGGTGGAGCCGGGTACAAGGCGCTTGAAGGTGCCGCCTTCGGCATGATGATGGCGGCGAACCAGACGCCCGGTCTGACATCGGTCTTCACGACCTTCAACACGCGTACGCCACGCCTCTTTGCCGACATCGACCGGCAACGGGCGGAGCAGATGGGTGTTCCGGTCGAGAATATCTTCGCGACGCTCGGCACGTATCTCGGCTCGTCCTACGTCAACGACTTCAACTATCTGGGGCGGACGTTCCGCGTCACGGCCTCCGCCGATGCGCCGTATCGCGACGATGCCGACGATGTGGGTCGGTTGAAAACGCGCTCGGCCAGCGGTGCGATGGTGCCTCTGGACGCTGTCATGACCTTGCGGAACGACAGCGGGCCTTATCGTGTCGTCCGTTACAACCTGTATCCGGCTGCGGAACTTCAGGGGGACACTGTGCGCGGCTATTCCAGCGGCCAGTCGCTCGCCAGCATGGAACAACTCGCGGCAAAGATACTGCCTCCCGGCTTCTCCTACGAATGGACCGAAATCGCCTTCGAACAGAAGCAGGCAGGCAACACCGGCATCATTGCCTTCGGTCTGGCGGTGGTGTTCGTATTCCTGCTGCTCGCGGCCCAATATGAAAGCCTCGTGCTGCCACTCGCCGTCATTCTGATCGTGCCGATGTGTCTGCTTGCGGCCATTCTTGGCGTGAACCTGATGGGCGGGGATAACAACATCCTGACGCAGATCGGGCTGGTGGTGCTGATCGGCCTCGCGGCCAAGAACGCCATCCTCATCGTCGAATTTGCGCGGCAAGGCGAAGATGAAGGGCTGGACCCGCGCGCTGCCGCAGAACAGGCGGCGCATCAGCGTCTCCGTCCGATCCTGATGACGTCCATCGCGTTCATTCTGGGCGTGCTGCCTCTGGTCCTGGCCAGCGGGCCGGGTGCCGAAATGCGGCAGGCACTGGGCATCGCCGTGTTCTTCGGGATGCTCGGCGTCACCATATTCGGCCTGATGTTCACGCCCGCTTTCTATGTCATCAGCCGGATGCTGGGGGAAAAGACATCGGCATGGTTCGCCGCCCGTCGCAAAAAGCCCGTTGCGCCGCATGTCGAGCCGGGGGAGGCAGGCGCATGAAGACGTTGACCTCCACTCTCGCGCTGCTGGCGCTGTCCGCTTGCGCCGTGGGTCCCAACTATAAAACGCCCGCGCCGTTGCCGCCCGCGCAGACGAGCCTGATCGAGACAGCGACCAACACTGCCGTCACGTCCGCTCCGGTCGAAAGCCAGTGGTGGCATCTGTTCGACGATCCGGTGCTGGACCGCCTCGTCATCCGCGCGCTGGAACATAATACCGACGTCCGCATCGCTGCGGCGAACTTGCGCCGGGCGCGCGGTGCGCTGTCCGAAGCACGCGCCGCTGCTTTGCCGACCACGACGACATCCGGCCAATATACGCGGTCACGCAGCGTCGTGAACTTCGGGCAGGGGCTGACCGGCTTCACGCAGGACAGTTTCAAGCTCGGCTTCGACGCCAATTACGAACTGGATCTCTTCGGCGGCGTCCGGCGCTCCATCGAGGCTTCGCGCGGCGAGATCGAAGTGGCTGCTGCCGGGCTGGATGCAGCGCGCGTGTCCATCGCGGCGGAAACCGCACTCACCTACGCCAATGCCTGCTCCACCGGCGCACAGGCGCAAGTCGCGCGTGAAACCGTGGCGCTGCAGGAAAAGACGCTCACGCTGACGCAGCGACTGCTGTCCGGCGGTCGCAATACCCAGCGCGACGTCGATCAGTCAGTGGTTCTGGTCGAACAGGCCCGCGCGCAAGCGGCCAGTTTCGAAGCGGAACGGCGCGCCTCGCTCTATGCGCTGGCGGTGCTGACCGGCGATCCGCCATCGTCATTCGACACTGACGCTGCGGCCTGCATCACGCCCCCTCAGGTGCGTAAGCCCATCGCGATTGGCGACGGTCAGGCGATGCTCGCCCGCCGCCCGGATGTCCGTCAGGCCGAGCGGCAACTGGCCGCCGATACTGCGCGCATAGGTGTGGCGACAGCCTCGCTCTATCCTTCGATCTCCATATTGGGTGGCCTGTCGAGCACAGGTCTGAAACCCAGCGATATCGGCACATCGGACTCGTTCGGCTATTCCATCGGGCCGCTGATAAGCTGGAATTTCCCGTTCAGCGGCGCGGCCCGCGCCCGCGTTCGTCAAAGCAAGGCGACTGCCGAAGGGTCGCTCGGCTCGTTCGACAAGGCGGTTCTGACCGCACTACAGGAAACCGAGCAGGCCCTCGCCCGGCTGAAAGGCGCCATCGACCGCGAAGCATCGCTGTCCCGCGCGATGAAGGCCAGCGACAGTGCCGCCTTCATCGCCGAGAAACGCTTCGGCTCCGGCGCGGACAGCTTCCTGCAGTTGCTGGATGCCCAACGTAGCCGCGCCGACGCCCGCGCTGCACTCGCCGATGCGCAAGCCGCAAGGGCCGAGGCGCAGGTGGCACTGTTCAAGGCGCTGGGCGGCGGCTGGGAAGGCGCACCGGACCCGGTTCGTGTCCCGCCGCAGGGCGATAAATAGTCGAAACTTGGGGTGATGGCTTCGCTCTAATAGCAAATTGCAGTGGCAGGAACCTACAGCCTGTTGTTCCCCGGCTTTCGCCGGGGAACAACAGGACTGTTCCCATCAGTCGCAACCATCGCAATGACGAAATTCTAACCGGCGCTCTCGCGCTCGCTCAGCTTGCGCTCCCACGCCAAGGCATGCGTCACGATCTGATCCAGATCGGCATGCTGCGGCTTCCACGGGAAGCGCGCGAGAATGGCGCTGTTGTCGGAAATCAGCGCAGCGGGATCGCCCGCGCGGCGGCCCTCCATCCTACGGTCGATCTTGAGGTTGGTCGCACGGTCCACGGCATCGAGCACTTCCATCACCGAAAAGCCCTTGCCATAGCCGCAGTTCAGCCGATGGCTCGTCTTGGGGTCGGAGCGCAACGCTTCCAGCGCCAGCACATGCGCCGCCGCCAGATCGCTGACGTGGATATAATCGCGCACGCCCGTGCCATCGGGCGTGTCGAAATCCGTGCCGAAGATGCTTACATGGTCGCGCTTGCCCAGTGCTGCCTCGACCGCGACCTTGATCAGATGCGTCGCGCCTGCCGTCGACTGGCCCGTCCGCGCGCGCGGATCGGCGCCTGCCACGTTGAAGTATCGTAGCGCGCAATAATTCATCGGATGCGCGGCAGCGACATCGGTTAGCATCGCCTCGGTCATCAGCTTCGACATGCCATAGGGATTGATCGGCCGCTGCGGCGTGTCCTCCCGCACGGGGCTTTCTTCCGGCGTGCCATATGTCGCGGCGGTGGAGGAGAAGATGAAATGCGGCACACCGCACCGCACGGCGCTTTCGATGAGCGCGCGGCTTTTGACGGTGTTGTTGTGATAATATTTCAGCGGATCGAACACCGATTCCGGCACCACGACCGACCCGGCAAAATGCATGATCGCGCCGATATTCTGCTCACGCAGCAACGCTTCGACCAGCGGCTGATCTTCGATATCGCCCTGGGTGAAGTGCACATCTTCCGGCACGGCCCAGCGGAAACCCGTCACCAGATTGTCGATGACCGCTACGGGCCATCCCGCATCGCGCAGCGCCAGCACGGCATGGCTGCCGATATAGCCTGCGCCGCCGGTCACCAATATTGTGGGCTTGTCCGTCATCTCGTCACTCCATGCCATGTCCGGGGCGATAGGCACGCGGACATGGCATGGCAAGGGTTAGCGCGCGATTAAGCTGCCTTCTTCGCTTCGGCTTTCGGGTAGAATGTCGCCCCGCTGGCTGCCATCTCGCGCATTTGCGCAGTCGGCGCAAAGCGCGGCCCGTGCTTAGCTGTCAAGGCATCCAGCGTTTCGACGACCTTGCTCAGGCCCACCGTGTCCATGTGGCTGAACGGCCCGCCGGTCCACGGCGCAAAGCCCCATCCGAAGATCGCGCCGATGTCGCCATCTTCCGGCGTTTCCAGCACACCTTCGGCAAAGCAGCGCGCGCACTCGATCAACTGCCGATACAGCAACCGCTCGCGCACCGCTTCGGGCGAGGGCTGCTCAGCGGCGAGCGGGAAGGTCTCTGCCAGACCCGGCCACAAGGCTTTCTTGCCGCCTTCGGGATAGTCATAATAACCCTTGGCGTTCTTGCGGCCCATGCGGTCCATTTCGACCATCTTCGTCATCACGTCGTCGGCGGCGCTATGGACATAGGCATCGCCCAGTTCCTTCTTCGCTGCCGTCATGACCTTGTAACCCAGCTCGATCGACACTTCGTCCGACACGGCGAGCGGACCCACTGGCATGCCAAGCTGCTTGCCCACATTCTCGATCAGCGGCGCGCTAACGCCCTCGGCCAGCAATTCCGCGCCTTCCTGCACATAGGTGCCGAAGCAACGCGATGTGTAGAAGCCCCGCGAATCGTTGACGACGATGGGCGTCTTCTTGATCTGCGCCACATAATCCAGCGCCTTGGCAATCGCTTCCGGCCCGGTCTTCTCGCCGACGATGATTTCGACCAGCGGCATCTTCTCGACCGGCGAGAAGAAATGCACGCCGATGAAATTCTCCGGCTTGCTCCACGCATGGGCCAGGCCCGTGATCGGCAATGTCGACGTGTTGGAGCCAAAGATGGTGTCCGCGCCCAGCACTGCCTCGACCTTCTTGGTCACTTCGGCCTTGATCGCGGTATCCTCGAACACCGCTTCGATTACGAAGTCGCAGCCTTCCAGCATCGCGAAATCGGTCGTCGGCGTAATGCGGGCGAGGGTGGCTTCCAGCTTCTCCGGCGTCATGCCCTTGCCCAGCCGCTTGGACAGGACGCCGCGCGCATGCTCCTTGCCCTTCTCTGCATAGGCCTGATCGCGGTCGAGCAGCACCACGTCGATCCCCGCCTGCGCGGAAACCGTCGCCACGCCTGCACCCATCATGCCTGCGCCCAGCATCGCCAGCTTCTTGGTCGGTGCCTTGGGCAGATCCTTGGGACGACGCGCCCCGCGCTCGGCGGCCTGCTTGCTGACGAACAGCGTGCGGACCATGTTGCGCGCCTGCGGATCGGCTATGACCTTCGCGAAATATTTGCTTTCCACGCGAATCGCGCGGTCCATCGGCAGCGTCACGCCTTCATATACGGCGGACAGCAGCGCCAGCGGACCGTTCAGGTTGCGCTGCGTCTGCTTCATCGTCATCGCAGTTGCGCCGATGAAAGTCTGCACGAAAGCGGGATTAAAGCCGCCAGCGCCCCCGGGAAAACGGTAACCTTTCTGATCCCATGGCTGAACACTGGCGGCCGGATTGGCCTTCAACCAAGTTTTGGCGGCCGCCACCGTATTACCAGAGGGGACGAGTTCGTCCACTACCTTAAGGCCCAGTGCTTCCTGCGGGCGGAACAATTTGCCTTGCAGGATATACATCAGCGCCGTCTGTACGCCGGTGATGCGCGGGAAACGCTGGCTGCCGCCGCCGCCGGGGAACAATCCGACGAGGATTTCGGGCAGGCCAAGCTGCACCTTGCTGTCGTCCGCCACGATCCGGCGATGGCACGCCAGCGCCAGCTCGAAACCGCCGCCGACACATGTGCCTTCGATGGCGCAGGCAATCGGCTTGCCGCAGGTTTCCAGCCGCCGGAACAGATCGTTCAGCACGAATGTCTTTTCGAACAGCGCGGTCATGTTGCCTTCGCTGCCCTCAGGAAGCATCGATTGCATGTTCTTAAGGTCCATGCCGCCCATGAAGCCGCTGGCCTTGCCCGAACAGATGACCGCGCCCTTGATGGCGTCCTCGCTTTTGATGCGGTCGATGGCCGCCGACAGATCGGCGATGAAGTCCGGGCCGATGACGTTCATCGACTGGCCGGGAACGTCGATGGTCAGGGTGGCGATGCCGTCTGCATCGGTATCGAATTGGATCGTTGTCATGTCACTCTCCTGGAGGAATGAGTCTTTGATATTGTCCCGTCGTCATCCCCGCGAAGGCGGGGATCCTTCTCCCGAACGCAGATCGTGTCGCGTGGGTGGGAGAGGGGGTCCCGCCCGTGCGGGAATGACGCCGTGGCTCAAATGCGCTCGATAATGGTGCCGGTGCCCATACCTGCGCCGATGCACAGGTTGACGAGCGCAGTGCCCTTGCCGGAGCGTTCCAGTTCGTCGAGCGCGATGCCCAGCACCATGGCTCCGGTCGCACCCAGCGGATGGCCGAACGCAATCGCGCCGCCGTTCACGTTGACGGTGCTATGGTCGAGGTCCAGCGCCTGCATATAGCGCAACACGACGCTGGCGAACGCTTCGTTCAGCTCCCAAAGGTCGATGTCATTCTTCGACATGCCGCTTTTCTTCAGCAGCTTGCCCGCGATGAATTCCGGCCCGGTCAGCATGATCGTCGGTTCGGACCCGATCGAGGCCATCGCCCTGATCCTTGCGCGCGGCTTCAGCCCGTATTTCTCGCCCATCGCCTTGCTGCCCACCAGCACCGCAGCAGCACCGTCGCAGATGCCGGAACTGTTACCGGCATGGTGCACATGGTTGATCCGTTCCAGCTCGGGATATTTCAGCAATGCCACGGCATCGAAGCCTGGCATTTCCTCGCCCATCGCGGTGAAGCTCGGCTTCAGGGCGCCCAGCGACTGCATGTCGGCTTCGGGGCGCATATGTTCGTCATGGTCCAGCACGACCTGACCGATCACGTCCTTCACCGGCACGATGGTCTTGGCAAAGCGCCCTTCTTTCCACGCTTGCGCCGCGCGCTTCTGGCTCTCAACGGCATAAGCGTCGCAATCGGTACGCGAAAAGCCGAACTTGGTGGCGATCAGGTCCGCCCCGATGCCCTGCGGCGCGAAATAGGTGTGCCACGCCACGGCGGGGTCGAACGCCATGGCGCCGCCGTCCGATCCCATCGGTACGCGGCTCATATGCTCCACGCCGCCACCGATGGCGAAGTCCGCTTCGCCCGCATGCACCTTGGCCGCTGCGATGTTCACCGCTTCAAGGCCGGAGGCGCAGAACCGATTGACCTGCACGCCTGCCGTCGTCTGCGCATAGTCGGCGTTCAGCACCGCCACGCGCGCAATGTCCGCGCCTTGCTCGCCTACCGGGGTCACACAGCCCAGGATGACATCGTCGACATCGGCTGTATCGATCTGTGTGCGGTCGCGCAGCGCTTGCAAGGTTTGTGTGGCAAGCTGCATCGGGGTGATTTCGTGCAGCGATCCGTCCGCCTTGCCGCGCCCACGCGGGGTGCGGACAGCGTCGTAAATATAGGCTTCCATAATGCGTCCTCTCTCTGGACTCGCGCCATTGGCGCTCTCGACCCGTGTAATGTGACCTTCCTGCACAAAAGTGCAAGTGAAGTTTACGTTCACGTAAAGCACCCTCTCACCCGCCAACGGGCAGAACAAAGGGTGCCGTAGGGTTATCGGCGTATCGACCCCGTACAAAATTTTTATGGCAATCGGGCGAACGAACCGTTTCCAACAGCGGGGATAGCGCAAACGCGCTCTTGGCCATAGAATCGCCGCAGACATCCGGAGGCATCGTCCATGCAGAAATACAGCCGCACCGCCATGGTCCTGCACTGGGCGATTGCCGCCGCTCTGGCCTTTCAGCTTGCCGTGGGCTGGTCGCTGGAAAGCCTCGGGCCGAAGGGCTTTGCGCTGTACCAACTGCACAAATCGGTCGGGATGCTGATCCTCGCCCTCACGATCCTGCGCGTTACGACCCGGCTCACCAAACCGCGCCCCGCGCCGACTGAAGGCGGCTGGGAAGGCGCGCTGGCCAACCTCGTGCATCTCGGCCTCTATGCGTTCATGCTCCTCGCGCCGCTCACCGGCTGGGCGCTGGTATCGACCGCGAAGATCAAGGTGCCGACGCTCTTGTTCGGCACCATCCCCTTGCCGCATCTGCCTTTGCCACGGGCCGCGCATGAAATCGCCGAAAACGGCCACGGATTGCTCGCATGGATCGGCGTAGCGCTGTTCGCACTGCACGTGGCGGGCGCGATCCGCCATCACCTTCTCCTGCGCGATGGCCTTGTATGGCGGATGGTGCCGGGGCGCTCCCCCGCTCTCATGACGCTCCTGATCCTGCTCGTACCCGGCGCGTTCGTTACCGGGGGATTGCTTGCGCGGCAGGCGATGTTCGGAACACCTGCGGAAAAAGCGCCAGCCCCCGTTGAGGAAGAAGCCGCACCCGAAAATACCACCATCGCCAACGCCGTCGTCCCGCCAGCCGACAACGCCGCCGCCGCAGTCGAAAACAGCACGCCCCCCGTCGAGGAAGCCGGACCGCCCCCGGTCTGGACCGTAAAACCGGGCGGCAGCATCGGCTTTTCCGTAGGGAACAGCGGCGAAAACATCAGCGGCGGCTTCTCCCGCTGGACCGCGAAGATCACCATGGACCCCGACCGTCCCGAAACGGCGGACATCCGTGTCGACATCGACATGAGCAGCGCCAGCACCGGCGATCCGACCCAAAGCCAGATGCTCCCCGGCGACGAATTTTTCGGTGTCGCCGCGCATCCCCGCGCGACCTTCACGGCGAAGGGCGCGACGGCGACCGGACCCAACAGCTATACCGCGCGCGGCACGCTGTCCCTCAAGGGCGCAACCGCCCCGCAAACCATCCGCTTCACATTGAAGGGCACAGGTCTCAAACGCACCGTCAGCGGCACCGCCACGATTGCCCGCAAGACCTTCGATGTCGGCAATGGCGACAGCAGCGGTGGACTTGACGCCAGCGTGGCCGTCACCTTCCGCTTCGACGCAACGGGCAAAGCGCCCTAGGAGGCTGTCGGCACGTCCGGCACTGCGCTCACTTCCGGACGCGGGCGAATATCCTCCGGCGTGTCGACATCGTACAACAGCGCGCTGCCCGTCTCGATCAGCAAGTTCTGGCTGATCAGCGCCCGCGCGCCCAGATCGCCTTTCAGCGCCTGCAACTCGGCAAAATGCCGCCGTCCGAAAAAGGCGGGCGGCCCCGGCGTGAAGCCATCGGTGCTGCCCACGACCGACCGAATATCCTCGGCGGTCCTTACCAGGCGCATCAAATGGCTCTGCGGCACTTGCGGCATATCCGCCAGGCACATCAGCATCCCGTTACAGCGCAGTTCGGACACATAATCCGCCGCCAGCCGGATACTACTCGACAGCCCGTCATCGGGATTCTCATTGACGATCAGCGTAAATCCGCGCCGATCCAGCTTGCGGTGGATGATCGGGGCCAGCTCATGCCGACGCACCACTGCGATATGATATTTGAACGGAATCGATGCGACACATTCCATCGCATGGACGATCAACGGCTTCCCGTTATGATCGGCCATCAACTTGTCTTCTTCGCCAAAGCGTGTCGAGTTTCCGGCGGCCAGCAATACGGCGGCAACTTGTTCAGGGCGCATGGGTTCAGGCGGCTTCCATTATATGGGCTTCGACCCGATTGAACGCCTGTATCATACCGGCTGCGATGGAAAGTGCAATTTCGCCGGGGCCGAGCGCGCCGATGTCGATTCCCGCCGGTCCGTCGATTCGGTCCAGATCGTGCGCCGCATAACCCTCAGCGGTCAGCCGTTCGAGCCGCGCCGCATGGCTCTTGCGCGACCCCAGCGCAGCGATGTAGCCGGTCGATCCGCGCAATGCCGCGATCAGCGCAGGATCGTCGATCTTGGGATCATGGCTCAACGTCACCACCGCCGTTGCCGGATCGGGGCGCAAGGCAGCAACTGCTTCGTCGGGCCAGCGGTCGTCCAGCACGGCATCGGGAAAGCGCTCCCGCGTCAAAAAGCGTCCGCGCGGATCGACGATGGTGGTCGCGATGCCAAGCTCGCGCGCCAGTCCCGCCAGCCCCTGTGCAATCTGCACCGCGCCGGTGATGATCAAACGGCGGGGCGGGCGATAGCGGTTGATGAACTGCCCCGCATGTTCCCCCGCCACGCTCTTGCCGCTGTCCGTATCGCTGGACACGGCCAATGTTTCACCGCGCGCGCGCGCTTGGGCAATCTGGGTCAGCAGGGCAGGGGCGAATCCGTCTTCCGTCAACGGCTGCACCATCACCGCAATTTCGCCGCCACAGGGCAATCCTGCTTCCCAGGCATCGCCATCGCTGACGCCAAAGCGATGCAATTTCGATATCCCAGAGATGATAACGCTTTCCGCGCTCGCCAATATGGCGTTCTCCACGCAGCCGCCCGATACCGATCCTTCGAACCGGCCATCCTCATGCACCAGCATGTGCGATCCCCGCGGTCGCGGGGCGGATCCCCATGTCTGGACGACCGTGGCAATCGCCATGCGGGCCGGGGCCCAATCCTGTGCCTTGGCAATCAAGTTACTGATATCGTCCATAGGATCGACACTGCCATTGGTTCTGCGGCCTGTCCAGCCGCGCGGATCGACATCTACGGGCTGGCAATTCGCATGCGCTATCGCCATATCCTTGGAGAAAGTTCAATTGAGGGGATCGGCGTGGACGCAGAACAAGGGGAAATCGGCCAGGGTCTTTTGCGTCCGAAAAAGATGGATGTGCCCGAAGACGTTCAGGAGGCGATCCGCACCTTGCTGCGCTGGTCCGGCGACGACCCGACCCGCGAAGGCTTGCTTGACACGCCCAAGCGCGTCGCGCGCGCGTGGAAGGAATATTGCGAAGGCTATCAGGAAGACCCGGCCTATCACCTCAGCCGCATTTTCCACGAAGTCGGCGGCTATGATGAAATCGTGCTGCTGAAGGATATCCCGTTTCAGTCGCACTGCGAACATCACATGGCGCCCATCGTGGGGAAGGCGCACATCGCCTATCTGCCGGACCAGTGGGTTGTTGGCATTTCAAAGCTCGCCCGTGTCCTCAATGCCTTCGCCCGCCGCTTGCAGGTGCAGGAACGGATGACCGCGCAGATCGCCGACTGCATCTGGGAAAATCTCAAGCCCCTGGGCGTCGCGGTCGTGATCGAAGGCAGCCACGGTTGCATGTCCGGGCGCGGCGTGCGCACCCACGGCGTCTCGATGACCACCAGCCGGATGATGGGCGTGTTCCGCGACGATGAAAAGAGCCGCAAGGAAGTGCTCAAACTGATGGGCATATGAGCGAGACGCCCGAAGACTCCAGCGCGGTTTCGGCGACGGGCTTCCGGTCGCTCTCCCGGCCCGCCGACGATTCGACGGTGCGCGAACGGGCGGGGCCATTGCCCATTTCGGGCAAGAGGCTGGCGCTGGTAACGGGCGGCCACCGCCGGCTGGGCGCGGAAATCAGCGCCGCGCTCGCCCGCGCCGGTTACGCTCTCGCCATTCACGGCAGCCATGACGTGCGGCTGGAATCCTCGCTCGCGCTGACATTGGAAGCGCAAGCCACCGAGTGGGACGGTTTCGTCGCAGACTTCGCCGATCCCGAAGCCGCCGAGGAACTGATCGCCCGCGTCGCCGCAACTTTCGGTCGTCCACCTGATCTTCTCGTAAACGGCGCGGCAATTTTCGGTCAGGACCGCCTCGAAAACGTCACGTCGGACGATCTGATGCGCCATTATGCGGTCAATTGCGCCGCGCCGGTCCTGCTGACCAAGGCTTTCGCAATGGTCCCTGCCGGATCGACGGATCGCAGCATCGTCAACATTCTGGATCAGCGGATCGACCATCCCCATGGCGATCAGCTTGCCTACACCTTGTCGAAGATGGCGCTGGCCGGTCTGACGCAGCTTACTGCGCGCGAACTCGCCCCGCGCGTACGCGTCAATGCCGTCGCCCCCGGCCTCACCATCGCAACCGCCGATTATTCCGATGACCAGATGGAGCGCCTGTCCGGAGCGATGCCGCTCGACTGTCTCCCGCAACCTTCACAGATCGCCGACGCCGTGACCTATCTGGCGGGTGCGACCGCAGTGACGGGGCAGGTTCTTTACGTCGACGGGGGCGCTCATATGCAGAGCTACCCCCGTGATTTCATGCACTTATGATCGCGCGGACAGTTTTTACGTGTCGACTTATTGTGCCGTCCATCCACCATCGACCGACAGGTTCGCGCCGGTAATCTGGCTGGCCGCATCGCCGCACAGGAACAGCGCAATCGCGGCGACCTGCTCCGGTGTGACGAACTCCTTGGTCGGCTGACCTGCCAGCAACACGTCGTTGATAACCTGATCGCGCGTCATGTTGCGGGCTTTCATCGTGTCGGGAATCTGGTTCTCGACCAGCGGCGTCCATACATAGCCGGGGCTGATGCAGTTGGCCGTCACGCCGAACGTCGCCACTTCCAGCGCCACCGTCTTGGTGAAACCGGCAAGGCCATGCTTCGCGGTGACATAGGCTGACTTGAAGGGCGATGCCGCCTTGGAGTGTGCTGAGGCCGTCTGAATGATCCGCCCCCACTTCTTCTCCTTCATATAGGGCACGGCGAGGCGCGTCGTGTGGAACGCGGCGGTCAGGTTCAGCGCGATGATGAGATCCCACTTGTCGACCGGAAACGTCTCGACCGGCGCGACATGCTGCATCCCGGCATTGTTGATCAGGATATCCACGCCGCCGAATGCCTTCGCCGCTTCCGCCATCATCGCTTCGATCTGATCGACTTTGGTCAGATCATGGCCGCTATACAGCGCCTTCGCACCGCTCGCCTGCTCCAGCGCCACACGTTCCTTCTCGATGGCATCCTTGTCGCCAAATCCATTGATGACGATATTCGCGCCTTGGCCCGCCAATGTCTTGGCGTAGGCCAGGCCGATACCGGACGTCGAACCCGTGATCAGCGCGGTTTTACCTTGCAGGGTCATGCTTGTTTCTCCTTCAGATGATTGGGTTGGTCCAGATCGAACGCGGCGCTGGTGCCATCCAATATGTTGCGGGCGATCAGATCGCCTTTGTGCATCACGCCTTCGACCGCTTCGCGGCCTTGCGCCCAATGGTCGAGCATCGTCGGGCGTGAAAATTCGAAGTCCCGCGCCCCGCCTTCCCACGCACGGCTGCGATAGATCAGGTGGACGATATTCACCGCACCATCGTCCAGCAGGGCACGGACCTGCTGCACTTCTGGATCGTCGCACATCTCGGCGGGCAGATGGTTCAGCACCGCCCGAATGGCCTTATGTTCCCGCCGTAGCCGCAGATACTGGTCGGTCACTTGCCGGTTGCGGCTGGAATATTGGATGTCCTTCTGCCGCGACCATACGTCGGTCATCTGCTTGGGCATCGGCCCCTCTGCTGGGAACAGGTCGACCTGAAACACCAGCATGTCGCCGTGCTGATGGTCCAGAACATGGCTGAGCGGGGTATTGGAAACGAGCCCGCCATCCCAATAATGCCGTCCGTCGATCTCGACCGGCGGCAGTCCGGGCGGCAGCGCGCCGGACGCCATGATGTGCCGCGCGTCGATCCGCATATTGGATCGGCTGATGCCATCGGGTCCGCGATTGTCGAAATAGGCGAAATTGCCGCTTTCCACATCCACGGCGCCCACGGAAATCCGGACCGGACCGTCGTTCAACAAATCCCAGTCGATTAATGTGTCCAACGTGGCGATCAGCGGCGTCGTGTCGTAATAGCTGATCGCGCCCGCCGTACCCTTTGGCATCAGCGCATTGGGGATCATGTGCGGGCGGAAGAAACCGGGGACGCCGAACATCGCCACGGCGCCTGCCGCGGCCAGATGCGCGGCCTCCCGAATATGGTCGTTTTCGGGAATCCACAGGTTCGGCATCCCGCCGCTCACCTTCTCCCAAAAGCGGTTGAGCATTTCCATGCGGCGTTCGGGCGGGTTCCCGGCGATGATCGCAGCGTTGACTGCGCCTATCGAAATGCCCGCGACCCAATCGACTTCGATCGCCAAGTCCTGCAGCTTTTCATACACCCCCGCCTGAAAGGAACCCAGCGCACCGCCGCCCTGCAACAGCAAGGCGACATGGTCCGGCAAGGGCATGGGGGGCGCCGATCGGCGGGGTCGATTCGTGGGGCTCTGTGTCATATTGCGCTGCAATACATCATAGCGTCGCACCCTTGCTATCGTTCCTTGATTACAAAGATTTCATCTTGGCCAGCCCGCACACCCGTTGAACCGTTTCCTTGGCCAATAGTTTGCCCTACGGTTATGCCAAGGCGAAGAAGAGGGGTGCCCGATGCGGCTCGACGACGAGAATGAAAGCAGCAACTTTGAGATTCAAAGCGGTCGCGGCGGGGGCGGTGGTTTCGGCGGCGGCGGGCTGGGTCTCATCGGGATGTTGCTGGGCAGCCGCTTCGGCATATTCGGCATCGGTATTCTCATCGTCGGCGCGCTCATCATGGGCGTCAATCCGCTCAGCCTGCTGGGCGGCGGCGGGGGCGGCGCGCCGCAGGTCCAGACCGAAAAGCCCGGCTTTCAGGAACTGACCCCGGTACAGCGCACTTCGCTCAAGGTGCTCGGTTCCACCGAACGTCGCTGGACCGACATCTTCAAGGCAGAAGGCCAGCAATATCCGCCGCCGACGCTGGTCTTCTACAGCCAGAACGGCCAGTCGGGGTGCGGCGCGGCGCAATCGGCCATGGGACCGTTCTATTGCCCCGCCGACCAGAAGATCTACCTCGACACCGATTTCTTCAACGAAATGGAAACCCGCTTCAACGCGCCGGGGGATTTCCCCATCGGCTACATCATCGCGCATGAAGTGGGCCATCATATCCAGACGATCACCGGCATCGCCAACAAAGTCCGCACGGCACAAAAAAGCGCTTCGGAAGCCGAAGGCAATGCCTTGCAAGTCGCGATGGAGTTGCAGGCCGATTGCTATGCTGGCGTCTGGGCCGCCCGCGACACCAACCTGATGGAAGCAGGCGATCTGGAAGAGGGGATGCGCGCTGCCCAAGCCATTGGCGACGACACCTTGCAAAAGGCCGCCGGTCGCCGCCCCGTGCCCGAAAGCTTCACCCACGGCACCGCGGCCCAGCGCATGGAATGGCTGCGCAAAGGGCTAAGCACCGGCGACCCGGCGCAATGCGATACGTTCAAAGGGGTTTGAGGCTGCCGGACTAGTTAGATAACGTCCAGCACCAGCCCCATGTCGCGGGCATCCTCGGCGTCGATATACCAGTTCTCCGGCGCCTTGTGATGCACTTCGTCGAAGCCGATATTGCTGCCTTCGATCAGCGCGCGGAAGCCTTCTTCCTCGATGTTGATGCTATGCTCGATCTCGTTGAGCGTAGCCTTCAACGTCGCGACGCACATCCGCAGCGGACCAGACAGATTGATGGTCTTGGTAATCTGCCGCTCATGGATCATCACTCGCGTCCCGCGCGTCAGAAAGCGTTTGTCCCGCGCAAAATAGCTCATGAAGGTTGCCCCCGCCGAATAGACGGCCGCTTGCCCCAGGAACAGCAACTCGCGCCCCTCATGCTCCTGCATGATGCGCACATCGTCGCCCATCGCGCGCGCCACTTCCGGATCGCCGCCCATCGTGGTGAGCGAAATCACCAGCGGCCCGGTCTTCGGCGCGGAAATCAGCGCCTGCCGGAAAAATCCGTACATATTATAATCGACGGGGCCAGCCAGCCCGATATTCGGACGCGCCAGCAGCGGGTATAATCGTGGGTTTGCCATCGACCCCCAACGGGGCAGCCCTTCATCCGTTCCACGGATGCAATAAACGCAAGATCGATGGCGCGGCGGCTTTACTTCTTGCGCCCCGGCTCCATGCTGAGCCGCGTCATTAATATCGCCGCCCGCTTGGCCTGCCGTTTGATGCTGTCCAGATCGGCGGTTTCTTCGGGCGTATGATCGCCTTCGCTGGTTACACCGAAACCGACCAGCCCATCGGTATCCGCCGCGACGAAGGAAATATCCCCTGCGCCCCGCTTCAACGGATCGAGCGCAGGCATCTGCGGCAATTTCAGATCCGCGTTGATGCCATTCAGCTTGGTCAGCAGCCCGCGATTGCCTTGCGTCGGGGCCATCGGCGGATAGCCTTGGTCGATCAGGATCGTCGCGCTCGTCCCCGGCGCATGCGCCTCGACGATGGCCTTCATCTTCGCGATCACGCGGTCCGTTTGATCCTGACTCAGTGTGCGGAAGTCACCCCGCGCGATGGCGATGGACGGGATGATGTTGGTCTTCCCCGTCGCCGCGATCCGCACACCGTCCTTGTCGAGTTCCGCACTCTGCCCGCCGCCGATGATGCCGACGTTGAACGTCAGATTCGGCTCGGGCAGTTCCTTGCGAAACGTCGCAATGATCCGCGTCAGCTCATATATCGCGCCTTCGCCCGCCGATGCTGAGAAGATGCCGGAGCTATGCCCCGATTTCCCGGTCGCCGTCAGCGTCCAGCTATTGGAGGATCGCCGCGCAATCGACCCCATGTCCACGCCGTCCACGACTGACAGCCCTTCGAAATCCAGTGCCACATCGGCTCGCTTGCCCGCCGCGATCAGGTCCGCGCGCGCCACGTCCAGCGGCTCGCCGCTATCTTCCTCGTCGCCCGTCAGAACGATTTCGATGTTCGCGTTTTTCAGCGTCCCCGCCGCTTGCATCGCCCGCAGCGCAGACAGCATCACGACCATCCCGCCCTTGTCATCGGCTACGCCCGGACCCTTGGCCTTGTCGCCCGCCCGCGCGAATGTCTGGAATGGCGAATCCGGCTCAAACACGGTGTCGAGATGCCCGATCAGCAGCATCTTCGTCGTCCCCGGCTTCCCCTTGTGTGTGGCAACGATATGCCCCGCGCGCTTCGCCGCCAGCATCGGCTTCCACTCGACCGCAAAGCCCAGCGCTTTCAACTCTGGTGTCACCATCTTGCCGACCGCCTCGACGCCAGCAAGGTTCAGCGACCCGCTGTTCTGGTTCACCAGCTTTTCGAGCAGCGCAATCGACCGCTCATATTCAGCATCCACCGTGCGGCTCATCGCCGTTTCGGCAGGCGACAACGCCGCATGGGCGGGCAGGGCAAGGCTCATCGCCATCAAGGCGACGGTGGAACGAAGGTTCATGGAATGCAGCCTCATTTGCTGGCGTAAGCCGTGACGAGATCATAGAGAAAATCGCGCCCGACCATCAGCGACGTAATTTCGCGGCGTTCGTTCAATCCATGTGCGCCATTGCCATCCGGATCGCCCCAGCCACCCGGCACACCATAAGTCGGAATGCCGATCACCCCCAGATACGTCGCGTCGGTTGCGCCCGTCGACATGCTCGGCACCAGCGGCACGCCGGGGAAATATTTCGCGACCAGCTTTTCCGCCGGACCCATGATGCGCGGATCGAGCGGCGGCGGCACCGCAATTGGCCGGATGCGTCCAACCAGTGTCACCGTAATCGCGGGGTTGTTGATCGCCTTCACCAACGCTGCCTGCGTCGTCTCGGCGGTTTCGCCGGGGAAGATGCGGCAATTCACGTTGGCCGAGGCCCGCTGCGGCAACGCATTTTCCGCATGGCCCCCCGCGATGGTCGTCGCGACGCAAGTGGTGCGCAACGTGCTGTTATACCCGCGATCGGACGTCACCATCGCCAATGCGCTGGCATCATTCGGGTTCTTCGACAATGCCACCATCGCCCGACCCATATCGTCGCCACGCGATGCGCCAGCCTGCGCAAAGAAAGCCCGCGTCGTGTCGTTCAGCGTCACCGGAAACCCGTAATCCCGCACCTTGGCCAACGCATCGCCCAGATCGTAGATCGCATTCTCCCGCACGGGGATGGAACTATGCCCGCCCGGATTGGTCGCTTCGATCCTGAAATTGCGGTTCGATTTCTCGCCGATCTGCATCGACTGGACGACGACCTTGCCCTTGCCATCGGTCCGTCCGCCGCCGCCTTCGTTCAAAGCGAACTCCGCGGCGATCAGGTCTGGCTTGGTTTCGGCCAGCCACTTCGCGCCATTAAAACGCCCGCCCGTTTCCTCACCACAGGTCAGCGCCAGCTTGATCGTGCGCTTGGGGGCAGGGCCGTCTTTCTTCAGCCGCGCCATGATGTCGACCCACGCGGCGACCATCCCCTTCATGTCGGATGCGCCACGCGCGTAATAATATCCGTTTTCCTCGACCATCGTGAACGGATCGCGGGTCCAGTCTTCCCGCTTGGCTTCCACCACATCCAAATGACCAAGGAGGAGCATGGGCTTCAACGTCCTGCTCGTCCCCGGCAGCACCGCGACCAGCCCGCCATCCTTGGGGAACTCCGGCACGGAAAACAGCGTAAGCTGATCGTCCTTATACCCCGCCGCCTTCAACCGCACCGCCATCTTCTCCGCCGCCGCCGTGCAACTGCCCGAAGACACCGTCGTGTTGGTTTCCACCAGTTCCTTGAACAGATCGCGAAACGCCGCCTGATCGGCGGTCAGTGGCGCAGGCGTCTGTGCGCGAGCGGGAGATAAAGTGGCAATGGCCAGCGGCAATATGGCGGTCCACGCCAGCAAATGTGCGCGCATGATGTTCCCTGTTTTATGAATGTGGTGGCGAAAGCGGATTGCGCCCCGAAATCTACTTCGCCAGTTCCGCTTCGATGGCAGCGACCAGTTCCGTATCGTCCGGAGCGGTCGTCGGCGCAAACCGCCCAGCAACCGTGCCGTCCTTTGCGATCAGGAACTTCTCGAAATTCCACAGCACTTCCGGCTCCGGATTCGGCGTCATGCCATATCCGCGCAGCTTTTCACGAAACGCATCGCCATCGCCCGACGCCTTGGGCGCGGCCTCGGTCAGCGCCGCATAAAGCGGATGCTTGTCCGGCCCGGTCGCCACCAGCTTGGCGAACATCGGGAAATCCACTGCGAAATTGGTGGTGCAGAACGTCGCGATGTCCTCGTTCGTCCCCGGCTCTTGTCCCGCAAAATCATTCGCCGGAAAGCCGGCCACGACCAGCCCCTGATCCTTATAGTCCGAATAGAGCTTCTCCAGCCCTTCATATTGCGGCGTCAGCCCACATTTGGACGCGACGTTGACGACCAGCACCACCTTCCCGGCATAGTCGGCCAGGCTGGCATCGCCATCGCGGATCGTCTTGAGCGGAATGTCTTGCAGAGCAGTGGTCATGGGGGAGACTCCTGTAGGTTTTACAGGAGGCTAGAGCGGCTGGAGCGGAGGCGCAAGCAGAAGGCGGGGACTCTTTGGCATCGAATTGCCTGTTCATCGCGGCCATATGTTTAGCGCCAAATTGGGCGGAGGGGCCAACCGCCTAGTTGGGCGTCACCGTCGTAGTGGTCTGCACCGCATCCAGCATCCCCGGTATCCACCCCGTCTTATTATATAGCGAAAAGCCGTTGGTGAAGGACCAAGCACAACTCTGCACGCCGATGGAGGCAAAGGCGGAACTCACCAGCCCGTAATATTGTATGCGGTCGGCAACGGCGATGCCGTCAATATCATAGGCGCCATATTCGCCAAGAAACGGCACGCGCCCGGTGCGGTTCATATACTCTTTGACGCGCGTGACTGCTGTATCGATCGCCGCCCGATCGCTGTCCTGCAACGCGCGACCCATGGGATAGTCCAGCGTCGTCCATTTCGCGCCCTGATGCGTGAATTCCTTCGGCTCGTAAAAGTGGAAGGTGGGGATCAGGTTGGGATCGTCCAAGGGAATATCGAATGTCGCCAGCGATTCGACCTTGCTGCCATAATTGCCGGCCACGACGATCGGTCGTGTCGGGTTTGTCTTCCGGATCTCTTGGATCGCGGGCGTGAATATGTCCCAGGTGCTGACCTTGCTCCAGAATTCATGGCTCGGCTCATTTAGCAACTCGAACCACACCTTCGGCCCATCGCTGCGATGCGCTTCGGCAATCTGCCGCCAGATCGCTAGGAAACGCTCCCGCTCGGCAACGGGGGACTGCTGCACGTCTATATAGTGATGCAGATCGATGATGATGTTGAGGTCCGCGGCTACGGCCAGGTCGACCACGTGCCGCACGCGCGCCATCAGTGCGGCCTCAATGGCATAGGGTGGGGTCGCCGCCGTGTGCGCGGAATATTTGACCGGCAGGCGCACGGTATCGAACCCGGCGGCACGGATGGTGCGGAAATCGTCATCGCGGATCGGGCGTCCGAAAATATCGCCTTCGATCTCGCGCTCCAGCATCCCGCCCATGTTCACGCATTTGCCCAGCGGCAGGGCGTTGCCCTTCGACGGTCGCGCGGCCGGTGCCAGCGTATAGCCGAACGCCACCTTCGCCGCCGTGGGCGCAGGCGTCGGCGTTGGCATCGCGCTCCCGCTTCCGGGGGAGGGCGACGTGGGAATCGTGACGGGCGGTGTGGCAGAGGCAGGCGTGGCGCTTGTCCCGCCGCCCCCGCCGCAGGACGCCAGCAGCACAGTGAGGAGAGGCAGCGATAGCGATCGAGGTGACATAAAATTCGTTCCGGTTGCGAAGCGGTGAACCGTCAGGACGACATGCCATCTACCTGATTTCACTCTGAAAACCGGGTCTATGGGAATATAGTTAACAAGCTGTTGTGTGGCGTGTCTTCTTCCTCCGGCAACGCGCAGACTCCACAGGTGCCCCCTTGGCGTTGCTATTTTGTGACTATGCCGCTATGCAGCAAATGTCGCGTGCGGGACGATTGCTCGTCACTGGTTGCACTTTGCACGAACGCCGCGGCCGGTCATCGAAGCGCCCGGATTATTCGGATGTCGATGAAACAGGCTGCGCGTGCTGCTTTGCCTGCCTTTTTACGCCCTTTGCCGGGCATGTGATGGAGAAGAACCCATGTCGTCCAGTGCTGTCCGCCCGTTTTTGGTCAATAAGGATGAAGATGGCCTTTTCCGCCTGACCGTTCGCGAAACCCGCTACAATTCGCAGGGTTATCCGCTGGTCACCTCCACGCTGCAGCCCGAAACCTTCAAGACCGCGACCGCTGCCAAGGTGCACGCACGCGAAGTCTTCGGCGCTGTCACCGGCGACTACGCCACGAAGTAAGGGGGTAGGGGGCCAAGTCCCCCTGCTGACACAGGCGATGGGCGCGCAGTGTCGCGCCCTATAGCTCGCCACGCTGGCGCCGGATCTCGAACCAGCGACGCACATTCTCGTTATGCTGTTCCAGCGTATCGGCGAAGATATGCCCACCCTTGCCATCGGCCACGAAATACAGGGCCTTGGTCGGCGCAGGGTTCAACACCGCGACAATCGACAGCCGCCCCGGATTGGCAATCGGCCCCTTGGGCAGGCCCGTCATCGCATATGTATTATAATCGTTCACCGCTGCGATTTCCGATTTGCGGATACGGCGGCCCAGCGGCTTCCCCTTGGTAATCGGGTAGATGATCGTCGGGTCCGCCTGCAACATCATCGCCTTGCGCAGCCGGTTGCCATAGACGCCCGCCACAGTGGGCCGCTCCGTCGCGACGGAAGTTTCCTTCTCCACGATGCTCGCCAGAATGATCGCCTCGCGCGGCGATGTGACGACCGCGTCCTCACTACGCTCCGCCCACATCGTCGCCAGCGCCTTGGTCATCGCCGCCTGCATCCGCTTGAGCACGGCGGCGCGCGGCTCACCCTTTTCATAGGCATAGCTGTCCGGCAACACGCTGCCCTCGGCGGGCACGTCGAGTTCACCCGTCAGGTCATCCACGGCCTTCAACCGCTCATACACCAGGATCGACGGCATACCTTCGGGAATGGTGATCAGCCGCGTGACGGCTTTGCCGCCCTGCAGGATCGTCAGTATTTCCGAATTGCTCGCGCCCTTGGGAATCGCATATTCGCCCGCCTTGATTGCCTTGCCCGACCCGAACACCTTGGCCCGTGTCAGGAACGCGTCGGCGGACAGGATCAGCCCTTCGCGCTTCAACTGCACCGCCGCGCTGGTCAGCGTCGCGCCATCGGCGATCACGACCGTCTTGGCACTCTTAGATGGCCCGTCCTGCGTCCAGCCATGCACGAACTGAAACGCCACGAACGCCAGTGCCGCCACGCAGACCAGCAGGATCAGGCATCCAACACGGCGCATCGAACGGCCCTTACAGCGCCTTCATGACGAGGCTGGCATTGGTCCCGCCAAAGCCGAAGCTGTTGTTCAGCACGGCCTTCACCTTCCGCTCCTTGGCGACATGCGGCACGAGATCGACGCCCGCGCAGCCATCCGACGGATTGTCGAGGTTCAGCGTCGGCGGCACGATCTGGTCGCGCATCGCAAGAATGCAGAAAATCGCTTCGACTGCGCCCGCGCCGCCCAGCAAATGGCCGATGGCCGACTTGGTCGACGACATGGACAGCGCGCCGATGTCGCTGCCGAACAGGCGGCGTACCGCGCCCAGTTCCAGCTCGTCGCCCATCGGCGTGGAGGTGCCATGTGCGTTGATATAATCGATGTCGGACAGCGCCAGACCCGACTTGCGCATCGCCATTTCCATCGATCGGAACGCGCCCGAACCTTCGGGATGCGGTGCCGTCACATGATAGGCATCGCCCGAAAGCCCATAGCCGATCACTTCGGCATAGATTTTCGCACCGCGCGCCTTGGCATGTTCATATTCTTCCAGACAGACGACGCCTGCGCCTTCGCCCATCACGAAACCGTCGCGATCCTTGTCATAGGGGCGCGATCCCTTTTCGGGGGTGTCGTTGAAATTGGTCGACAGCGCGCGCGCCTGCGCGAAACCGGCAATGCCGATGGGGCAGATCGCGCCTTCCGCGCCGCCCGCCAGCATCACGTCGGCATCGTCCATCGCGATCATCCGTGCAGCGTCGCCAATCGAATGCGCGCCCGTCGAGCAGGCCGTCACGACAGCATGATTCGGACCCATCAGACCATATTTGATCGACACCTGACCGGAGATCAGGTTGATAAGCCGTCCATGCACGAAATGCGGCGACACGCGGCGTGGCCCCTTTTCGTGCAGCACAATCGATTCGCTGGCGATACCGGGCAGGCCGCCGATGCCTGATCCGATCGACACGCCCATGCGGTAACGCTCCTCTTCGGAAGCATCCGTCAGGCCCGCATCTTCCAGCGCCTGTCCGGCGGCATCGATGCCATAGATGATGAACGGATCGACTTGCCGCTGAACCTTGTGATCGACGCGCAGATTGGGGTCGAACCCATATTCATGATCGGCCGGCTTCACTTCGCAGGCGATGCGGCACGCATAATCGGTGGCATCGAAGCGGGTGATCGTCGCCGCGCCGGATTTCGACGCGATGATGTTCTTCCACGCCGTCTCAACGTCTGCACCCAGCGGCGTGACCATTCCCAGACCCGTTACGACAACACGACGCATAATCCCGCTCCGTCAAAATCAGACTTGTCACCCGTCGGGCAAAGACCGACCGGCGTAAATAAGAAAATAAAAGGAAACGGCCCCCCTTCCACCGGATACCGGGGACGGAGAGCCGCTCAACCTTGTGTCGGCTCGTCTCACGGCGGGGTGTTTATGCCCGCTGCGAGCGAAGTCCGTCTTTACTGCTTGCTGTCGATGTAATCGATCGCATCCTTGACGGTGCCGATCTTTTCAGCCGCATCGTCAGGGATTTCGACACCGAATTCTTCTTCGAACGCCATCACCAGCTCAACGATGTCGAGGCTGTCTGCGCCCAGATCGTCGATGAAGCTTGCGTCTTCCGTAACCTTCTCGGCTTCGACGCCCAGATGCTCGACGACGATTTTCTTAACGCGATCTGCGGTCTCACTCATGGGTGGTCCTTCTTTCTGGGTAGTGCGATTGGGACATGAATATCTGTTCAGCCCGCCCTAGTGGCAAGGGAAGCGCTAGGCAAGAGGCAACAAATGCGCCGCCACCTGTGCTTTGGATCGGTCCGGCGCATCAGATCATGGCCATTCCACCGTTCACATGCAGCGTCTGGCCGGTCACATAGCCTGCTTCGCGGCTCGCCAGATAGGCCACAGCGGCGCCGATATCGTCGCCTTCGCCCAGCTTGCCCGCCGGGATCTTGCCTGTAATCGCTTCCTTTTGCGCGTCGTTCAGCGCGTCGGTCATCGCCGACCGGATGAATCCCGGCGCAACGCAATTAACGGTTATGCCGCGTGTTGCCAGTTCCTGCCCCAATGCCTTTGACATACCGATCAGCCCTGCCTTCGATGCGGCATAATTGGCCTGACCCGGATTGCCCGTTACGCCCACAACGGATGTAATCGAAATGATCCGGCCAAAGCGCGCTTTCATCATCGGCTTGGCTGCGGCACGGCACAGACGAAACGCCGCTTCCAGATTGATACGGATCACCTGATCCCACTCTTCATCCTTCATCCGCATCGCCAGATTGTCGCGCGTCACGCCTGCATTGTTAACGAGTATATCGAGCTTCCCGCCCAGCGCCTCGACAGCCTGAGGCACCAGCGCATCGACGGCGGCACCATCGGACAGGTTGCAGGGCAGGGTAACATGATCGCCCGAAAACTGGCTGGCAAACGCCGTCAGCTTTTCCGCATTGGACCCCGAAAACGCCACCCGCGCGCCCTGCGCCACCAACGCACTGGCAATAGCGGACCCAATCCCGCCCGATGCCCCCGTAACAAGGGCGGTCATTCCTGTGAGGTCGAACATAGAAAGCTCCATTAGATTTGGTTCACGCGGAGACGCGGAGACGCAGAGGGGTGATAGTCATTTACGAGGCGGCGGACGCCTTCTTTCAGCGTGGCACCGCCAAAGTTGATGAGAAGCCCGACCGGCTGCCCGGTCAGGCGCAAATAGGTCAAAAGCTGTTTTGAATGCGCGGCATTGATGCGTTCCACAGATTTTATTTCCACGAGCAACCGTTCTTCCACCAAAAGGTCTATGCGGAAGGCTGCGTCAAATCGCATCCCTTCAAATTCTATATCGATGGGCCGCTGGCGCGCCACCGAATAGCCCATGGAAACGAGTTTTCCCGCAAGCACTATTTCATAAACACTTTCCAGCAGACCCGGGCCAAGTTCACGGTGAATGCGCAAGGCCGTATCCAGAACATCTCCGCTAATACGATCGATATCGGTCACAAACCCTCCGCGTCTCCGCGTCTCAGCGTCTCCGCGCGAAAAATCCTACAACTTCGCCAGCGCCGCCTCGATATCGTCCATCGTCACGATGCTCGTCACGGTCGCGTCCGGGGCGATGCGTTTCACCATCGGGCCGAGTACCTTGCCGCCCAGTTCCACGAAGTCCGCGACCCCGGCCTCCCACATCGCGCTCACGGATTCGCGCCAGCGGACCCGGCCCGTGACTTGCTCCACCAGCCGCGCCCGAATGTCGTCCGGCGCCGCAATCGGCGCGGCCAGCACATTGGCATAGACTGGCACCACCGGCGCACGCAGCGCCGCCTCGGCCAGCGCTACCGCCATCGCATCGGCGGCTGGCTGCATCAGCGGGCAATGGAAAGGCGCGGAAACGGGCAGCAGCACACCGCGCTTGATCCCATGCTCCTTCACCAGCGCAATCGCCCGCTCGATCGCACCGCGATGCCCGGAAATCACCACCTGCGACGGATCGTTGTCGTTCGCGACCGTGCAGACTTCACCCTCTGCTGCGGCATCGGCCAGCGCCTGCGCCTTCTCGATATCCGCGCCCAGCAATGCCGCCATCGCGCCTTCGCCCACCGGCACCGCTGCCTGCATCGCTTGCCCGCGCAGCTTCAACAGCCGCGCCGTCGTCGCCACATCGAACGCACCCGCCGCACACAAGGCGCTATATTCGCCCAGACTATGCCCTGCGACGAAATCGGCTTTCTCGGCCAGCCGCAGCCCGCCTTCCTTTTCCATCACCCGCAATGTCGCCAGAGCATTGGCCATGATCGCAGGCTGCGCGTTTTCGGTTAGCGTCAGGTCGCTTTCCGGCCCCTCCACCATGATGCGAAACAGCTTCTGCGACAGCGCATCGTCGACTTCCTGAAACAGCTCGCGCGCTGCCGGACTGGCATCCGACAGGGCTTTGCCCATGCCGACCGATTGACTACCCTGACCGGGAAACAGAAACGCCCGCATACATCCTCCACCTTGCGAACCGGCCAAATCCAGCGACCGTTTCGCACCTGTTACACTTTACGACACAAAAGCCGTTGAGCCTCCGTCGCGAATTGGGCAGGAACTAGATACGCATTCAGCCCGGCGCAAGCACTGGGTGGGTGCGTCGCCATTTTCCCGGCCCATCACCGGCCCAATCAAAGGAAATCCGTGCGCTATCCTGTTGTCCTGCTGATCGGAACGACGCTGTCGCTGTCGGCATGTGCCGTTGGACCGGAGTATCGCGCACCTGTCACCGCGTCGCTGGGCGTCCCCGATGCCTACACCACGCGGCAGGGTGCTGCGCTCAGTGACGCCGCGCTGGCGGACTGGTGGCGCAGCTTCGACGATCCGGTGTTGGATGGGCTGATCCAGCAGGCAATTTCCAACAACCTCGACATCGCTCAGGGCGTCGCGCGACTGGATCAGGCCAACGAAGCGCTGCGGCAGGCAGGCGCAAGCTATGTGCCATCGCTCAGTGCATCGGGCAGCGGTGGCCGCAACTTCCGGCAGGGCACGTCCGGTGCCATCCTCGATTCCAACGGCAATGTCGTCGGCAACTCCTCCGGCGGCGGCAGTTCCAACCAATATTCCGGCAGCCTGCGCGCAAGCTGGGAAATCGACCTGTTTGGGCGCATCGGTCGCACCGTCGAAGCGTCGCGCGCGGACTTGGAAGCGTCGGGTTATAGCCTCGCCAGCGTCCGCACTTCCATCATCGCCGAAACCGTCCGCACCTATATCAGCGCCCGTCTGGCACAGGAACGGCTGAAGATCGCGCGGGAGCAACTTGCCACCGCGCAGGACAATTTCGATATCGCCCGCTGGCGGGTCGAGGCGGGGTTGGTATCGTCGCTCGATCAGGAACAGGCCCGCGCTCAACTCGCACAGCAAACGGCGGCCATTCCGCAAATCGAAACCGGCCTCGCCAATGCGCTCAACCGCATCGCCGTGCTGACGGGGCAGGCACCGGGCGCAGCGACCCGCGCCCTCGAAACGCCTGCGCCGGTCCCAACCGCACCCACCGATATTGCGACCGGCATCCCCGCCGACACGCTCCGCCAGCGGCCCGATGTGCGACAGGCGGAACGCGCGCTTGCCGCCGCAACGGCGCGGATCGGCGTCGCGGAATCGGCGCTCTATCCGCAACTCAGCATCAGCGGCAATGTCGGCACGAGTGCGCTGTCGCTGGGCAGTCTGGGCGACATCATCACCGGCAGCCTGTTCGGCAATCTGGCGCAACTCATCTTCGACGGCGGCGCAACGGCCTCCCGCGTGCGCGCGCAGGAAGCGGCAGCGCGCGGGGCCTTCTCCGCCTATAAATCGACTGTGCTCGTCGCACTGGAGGATGTGGAGAACGCGCTGGTCGCTGACCGCAATGCGCGTCAGCGCGTGACGCAACTGCTGATCGCCTATGATGCGGCCAACAACAGCGCCATCCTCGCGCGCAGCCAGTATCAGGCAGGCCTCACCGACTTCCAGACGCTCCTTACTGCAGAACAATCGCTCCTGTCCGCCCGCGACGGACTGGCCACTGCGCGCGCCGATCAGGTGCAGGCCGTGGCACAGCTTTACAGCGCGCTGGGCGGCGGCTGGCAAACCACGAACGGCCCGACCCCTGACACCCATACCCCGAACGCCCCGAACGGACTCCCCGAATGACGCAAGATTTGACACCCGCACCGCAGGATAATCTGGATGATTTTCTGGGCGTTAAGCCGGAAAAGCCGTGGAAGAAGTGGATCAAATGGGGTGTTTCAGGTGTCGGCTTATTGCTGCTCCTCCTGCTCCTGTCGCGCTGCTTTGCTGGTGAGGATCAGCCCAATTACTCGACCCGCGAAGTGCGCCGGGGCGACCTGACCGTTACCGTATCAGCGACCGGCAATCTCAAACCCATTAATCAGGTGGATGTGGGTTCCGAACAGTCGGGCAAGATTACGCAGGTTTACGTCGACGTGAACGATCGCGTCACCAAGGGACAGCGCCTTGCTGAGCTCGACACGCGTCGACTTAAGGATGCGGTCATTCAGAACCGCTCGCAGGTTGCCTCCGCCGAGGCAAGCGTCGCGCAGGCGAGCGCCGCCGCCGCGCTAGCAAAAGCGACACTGGATCGGCAATTGAACGTGTTCCAGCTTTCGGGCGGTCGCGTCCCTGCCAAGACCGAACTCGACTCCGCACGCGCCACCTATGCGCAGGCACAGGCGCAGGTACGCTCTGCGCAGGCGCAGATTGCAGTGGCACAGGCGCAATTGTCCAGCGCCCAGACCAATCTCGACATTGCGCAGATCATATCGCCCGTAACCGGCGTGGTCCTGTCGCGCTCCATCGAGCCGGGGCAGACCGTTGCGGCATCCTTCAACGCGCCGGTGCTGTTCACCATCGCCGAAGACCTGCAGCAGATGGAAGTCGAAGTGGCCGTGGACGAAGCCGATGTGGGGCAGGTGGCCAATGGTCAGGACGCCTCCTTCACCGTCGATGCGTTTCCCGGCCGCACGTTCCCTGCTCGCGTTAATCGCGTGAACGTGGGGTCCAATGCCAGCACCACGTCCTCATCGTCGTCCACTACGGCGGCAGCGACCACCAATACCGTCGTGGCGTATACGGCGGTGCTTTCCGTCAACAACAGCGACGAAACATTGCGCCCCGGCATGACCGCAACCGCCGACATCGTCGCAAAGCAGCTTAAGGACGTGCTGCTCGTCCCCAACGCCGCCTTGCGCTTCAAACCGGACGCGGGCGGCAAGAGTGGGGGCGGGATCACCAGCCAGTTGGTCGCGCGCCCCCGTCGCGGCAATCGCGCCACGCAGCAAGTGAACTTCGGTGCAGGCAGCAGCCAGACCGTCTACGTCGTCGGCGAAGATGGCAAGCCGCAAGCCGTGAACGTCATCGTCGGCGAAAGCGATGGCACCCGCACTGTCATCCAGAGCGGCAACCTGAAGGAAGGCGCCCGCGTCATCACCGGACAGCTTGCCGCCGGACAGGAACAACCGCCCGAACGCGATGCTGCAGACCGTGGCCAAGGCGGACGTAAGCGCGAGGGTGGACCCGCAACGCCGCCGCCCGCCGCGCCAGCCATGCCCGCCGGCAACAGCAGCGCACCTGCCGCCGCGACGCCCGCGCCGCGTAAAGACGCCACATCTGCGCCGACAACTATGACAGCCGACCGCCCACGCCTGCGCGACATGACCCCCGAACAACGCCGCGCCTTTATGGACAGCCTCACGCCCGAACAGCGCGAAGAAATGCGCGCCCGCCGCGAAGCGCGCCGCGCACAACGAGACGCCAATGGCGAATGATCCGATCATCCGCTTGCGGGGCGTTACCAAGGATTATGGCAGCGGCGCGACCTTGTTTCAGGCGCTCAAGGGCATAGACCTCGACATCGAACGCGGCGATTTCGTCGCGGTGATGGGTCCATCGGGTTCGGGCAAATCGACCACGATGAACATCTTGGGCTGCCTCGATGTACCGACCGCCGGGACATTCCTGTTCCGCAATCATCATGTCGAAACGCTCGACCGGGATCAGCGCGCCTTGCTGCGTCGCCGCTATCTGGGTTTCGTGTTTCAGGGGTTCAATCTGCTCTCGCGCACCACCGCGCTCGAAAATGTAGAGCTGCCCTTGCTGTATCGCGGTGAGGATAAAAAGACACGCTATGACCTCGGCATGGCCGCGCTCGACAAGGTCGGCCTGAAACCCTGGTGGGATCACACGCCTGCCGAACTGTCCGGCGGACAGCAGCAGCGCGTCGCCATCGCCCGCGCCATCGTCACGTCGCCCGATGTTCTGCTAGCCGACGAACCGACCGGCAATCTCGATTCGGAACGGTCGGTGGAGATCATGGAACTGCTGACCGATCTCAACCGCAACAGCGGCATCACCGTCCTGATGGTGACCCACGAACCCGACATGGCTGCCTTCGCCCGCACCATCGTCCATTTCAAGGACGGTCTGGTCGAACGCATCGAAAAGGGGCAGGCAGCGTGATCATCGGCACTACTGTCACGCTCGCCTTCCGCGCCATCGCGCGGCACAAGCTGCGCTCCTTCCTCACGACACTGGGTATCATCATCGGCGTGGCCGCGGTCGTCACCATGACGACGCTGGGCAATGGCGCGACTGCAGCCGTGCGGGAACAGATCAGCAGCCTTGGCGCCAATATCCTGCAATTGCGACCGGGGCAGGGCTTTGGGCGCGGCGGCGGCGGTCCCAAGCCACCGGACTTCGAACCGGATGACGTGACCGCCATCGCCAATCAGCTTACCGGCGTCCGCGCCGTCGCACCGCAAGCATCGACCAGCGGCATCGCCATCTACGAGGGGTCCAACTGGAACACGACCGTCAACGGCACCACCGCCGCCTATTTCGAAGCGCAGCAGTGGAAACTCGACAGCGGACGGCTGTTCATGCCGGAGGAGGAAGAAGCCGGAAAGCCCGTCTGCATCATCGGATCGACGCTGCGTAACAACCTGTTCCGGCAAGCTGACCCCATCGGCAAGCGCTTCCGTATCAAGGGCGTAAGCTGTCAGGTCATCGGCTTATTGGCGACGCGCGGGCAGGGCGGGTTCGGCAACGATCAGGACGATGTCGTCGTGATGCCGATAAAATTCGTGCAACGCCGCTTCACCGGCAATCGGGATATCGGCCTCATCATGGTCGCGGTCGACGATGCGTATGACAGCGGCACCGTTCAGGACAGCCTCGAACAGCTCATGCGCGAGCGGCGCAAGGTAAAGCCCGGCTCGGCGGACAATTTCAACGTCTTCGACACCAAGCAGATTTCCGATACGCTGACTGGCACCACGACCATATTGACGCAGATCGTCGGTGCAGTGGCCGCGATATCGCTGCTGGTCGGTGGGATCGGCATCATGAACATCATGCTGGTCTCGGTGACCGAGCGCACCCGCGAAATCGGCATCCGCCTCGCCATCGGCGCTGTAGCGCAGGAAGTTCTGCTGCAATTCTTGGTCGAGGCCATCGTGCTATCGTGCCTCGGCGGCCTGATCGGTCTTGGCCTTGCGCTGGTCGCATCCCTTGCCATTGCGCCGTTGATGCAGGTGCCTTTCATTTTCGACCTGAAGATCAATGTGCTCGCCTTCCTGTTCTCGGCGGCCATCGGTGTTGTCTTCGGCTATTTTCCGGCCCGCCGCGCTGCTTCCCTCAATCCTATCGACGCATTGCGACACGAATGACGGCTTAAGTGTCTGATACATTTTCAGACACTTAAGCCCATCGCCTGACACATCCGCGATACACCCGCTTCCTATTTCATAGTCAGACGCCGCGATTGGCGCCGGACATGAAAAGGATACGGATCATGAAGAAGTTTCTAATGGCTCTGGCCGCTACCACGATGGTCGCAAGCCCTATCCTTGCAACTCAGGCACAGGCTCAGCCGAACCGCCAGCAGGTCGTCAAGACGACCGTAAAGCACAAGGCGAACGGCCGCACCGTCGTCAAGCAGAAGCAGGTCGTGCGCAAGTTCGACAATCGGGGTTACAAGAACCATCGTTGGGCCAAGGGTCAGCGTTTCGACCGTCGTCAGGCAACCAATTATCGCGTGATCAACGACTATCGCAATTACCGCCTGAACACGCCGCCGCGCGGTTATCAGTGGGTTCGGTCGGGCAATGACGCAGTGATGATCGCCCTTACCAGTGGCATCATCGGCGCCGTGATCGGCAACGCGATCCGGTAAATCTCCTGCCCCCTCTTCCTAAAGGGAGAGGGGGCATATTAACGTCTGTTTACAGCCACCTTCAGCATCCATTCAACGACCGGATGGTTAAGTCTCTCATCGCCCTTGATCCCGGTGCGTCCGGTCAATGGCTTGAAAGCTGAAGGACCATGATCATGAACAAATGGAAAAAGGGCGCTCTTGCCATTGCCACGTGCGCCACTCTGGCGATCAGCGCGGCACCGGCGGAGGCGCAGCGTTACGGATATCGCGGCTATCGCCACCATAACAACGGTGCCGGTGCGGCAGTTGCAGGCGGCATAGTCGGTCTCGCACTGGGCGCGGCCATCGCTTCCAGTGCGCGCGATCGCTATTACGACCGGGGTTACCGTGGCTACAATCGCAGAGGCTATTATCGCGACGGCTATTATGACCGCGGTTACTATCGCGACAACTACCGTCCCTATCGCGGCGGCTATCGCGGATACCGCAGTTGCTCCACCGATCGTTATTACGATGATTACGCCGGGGAATGGACGACGATCCAGCGCTGTCGCTGACCGATAGTTCGACAAGGGCAGGAGGCGCATCGCAAGGTGCGCCTCTTGTCTTTTGTGGCCGTCATCGCCGCTTGCTATTTTCCGGGCTTTCGACCATAGCGCCCGCTTCCCAAACGCGGCGAGGCGACTCCATCTGTATTTGGGAAGAATGCATAGACGATAGCCGGAGGGGCGTTCGCATGGGGCGGCGTCAGCGATCGGCCAAGATAAAGGAAGACTCATGGCTCTTTATGAGCATGTGTTTCTTGCGCGCCAGGATCTGGCACAGGCGCAGGTAGACACGCTGGCGGAAATCGCCACCAAGATTGTCGAAGACAACAAGGGCAAGGTCATCAAGACCGAAACCTGGGGCCTTCGCAGCCTCGCTTACAAGATCGCGAAGAACCGCAAGGCGCACTACGTCATGCTCAACATCGATGCCCCCGCAGGCGTCGTGGCAGAGCTGGAGCGCCAGACGCAGATCAACGAAGACATCATCCGCTACATGACCATCAAGGTCGATGAGCTGGAAGCTGGTCCTTCGGTGATGATGCGCAAGCAGGAACGCGATGCACGCGGCGGTGGCCGTGGTGAACGCGGTGAGCGTGGCGATCGTGGTCCCCGCGAAGATCGTGGTGACCGTCCCCGTCGCGACCGCGACGAAGCTGGCGAATAAGGAGAACTAGACCATGGCACGCCCATTTTTCCGCCGCCGCAAGAGCTGCCCCTTCGCTGCGAAGGACGCACCAAAGATCGACTATAAGGACGTTCGTCTGCTTCAGGGCTTCGTGTCCGAACGTGGCAAGATCGTTCCGAGCCGTATCACGGCAGTCTCCGCCAAGAAGCAGCGCGAGCTGGCAACGGCCATCAAGCGCGCACGCCATCTCGGCCTGCTGCCCTACATCGTGAAGTGAGGGAATAGATCTCATGGAAATCATTCTGCTCGAACGGATCGAGAAGCTCGGCGCGATCGGTGACATCGTCACCGTGAAGGACGGCTACGCCCGCAACTTCCTTCTTCCCAACAAGAAGGCGCTGCGCTCCAACAATGCCAACAAGAAGGTCTTCGAAGCTAACCGCGCGAAGATCGAAGCCGACAACGATGCCCGTCGCGAAGCCGCCAAGGCATCGTCGAGCGACGTCGACGGTAAGCAGGTCGTGCTGATTCGTCAGTCGTCCAACGCCGGTGCGCTGTACGGTTCGGTGTCGGTTCGCGACATCATCGAAGCGCTGCAGGCCGATGGCGTGACGAATGTGACCAAGGCAATGATCGTGCTGGAACGCCCGATCAAGACCCTGGGCCTGTTCGACGTCAAGGTTTCGCTGCACCCCGAAGTCGCCGTGAACATTCAGGTGAACGTAGCCCGTTCGCCGGAAGAAGCCGAGCTTCAGAAGGACGGCGTCGACGTGATGGCCAGCATGTTCGAAAAGGACGAAGCCGGCTTCACCGAAGCATACGATCCGAACGCGGAACCGGGCGAAATCGCTTCGGAACCCACGGACGACGTCGAAGAAACGCAGGAAGAAGCGTAAGCCTCTTCTCTCGCGAGACAAAAGGGCCGCCCGGTACAGACCGGGCGGCCCTTTTTGCGTGTCGACTTATTTGGTTGTTCCCTGGCCTGTGCCGGAATGACGGGCAGGATAGTGGGCCTGGGGCCTCACTCCCCTCTCGCCTCAACGCGCACGCCCTGCTATTCACCCCGCGATGAGTGATTTCCGCGACCCGTTCGACAGCATCAAGGACCATCCTTTCGACGCCGCGCTGTCCGAACGTTATCTTGTCTATGCCCTGTCCACGATCACCGCGCGTTCGCTTCCGGACCTGCGCGATGGTCTGAAGCCCGTGCATCGCCGCCTGCTTTGGGCGATGCGGCTGCTCAAGCTGGAACCCAGCAATCCCGATCCGGTGCGCAACACGACCAGCTACAAGAAATGCGCCCGCGTCGTCGGCGACGTCATCGGCAAATATCACCCGCATGGCGACACGTCGGTTTATGACGCGATGGTCCGTCTCGCGCAGGACTTCTCGCTGCGCACGCCGCTCGTCGATGGACAGGGCAATTTCGGCAATATCGATGGCGATAACGCGGCCGCCATGCGCTACACCGAAGCGCGGCTGACGCAGGCGGCGTCGGACCTGATGGCGGGGCTGGACGAAGGAACCGTCGATTACCGCCCCACCTATAATGGCGAAGACGAAGAGCCGGAGGTATTCCCCGGCCTGTTCCCCAATCTCCTCGCCAATGGCGCGTCGGGCATCGCGGTCGGCATGGCGACCAGCATCCCGCCGCATAACGTCCATGAACTGATCGACGCGGCGTTGCTCCTGATCGACCAGCCGGATGCCGACCATGCGGCCCTGATGCAGATCGTCACTGGCCCCGATTTCCCCACCGGCGGCATCGTCGTGGAAAGCCCCGCCAGCATTTCGGAATCCTACGCCACCGGCCGCGGTTCCTTCCGAACCCGCGCGCGCTTCGCCGGAGAAATGGTGGACGGCAAGTGGGTGGTAAAGCCGGAAAAGCTGGCCAATGGCACCTGGCAGCTTATCATCTCCGAAATCCCCTATCAGGTTCCCAAGTCGAAGCTGATCGAGCAGATCGCGGCGCTTATCAACGACAAGAAGCTGCCGATTCTCGCTGACATTCGCGACGAGTCCGACGCGGAAATCCGCATCGTCATCGAACCGCGCAGCCGCACGGTCGACCCCGACGTGCTGATGGACAGCCTGTATCGCCTGACCGACCTCGAAAATCGGTTCAGTCTCAACCTCAATGTGCTGGACGCCAGCCATACGCCGCGCGTCATGGGTCTGCGCGAAGTCCTCGTCGAATGGCTCAAGCACCAGATCGAGGTGCTGGTCCGCCGTGCCCAGCACCGGCTGGAAAAGATCGCCGCTCGCCTCGAACTGCTCGATGGCTACATCATCGCCTATCTCAACCTCGACCGGGTGATCGCGATCATCCGCACCGAGGATGAACCCAAAGAAGTCATGATGGCCGAATTCGGCCTCAACGACCGGCAGGCCGAAGCCATTCTCAACATGCGCCTGCGCTCCTTGCGTAAGCTGGAGGAAATGGAACTCCGCCGCGAACATGCCGAACTCGTCAAGGAGCGCGAGGAGCTAGAGAAGCTGGTCGAAAGCCCCGCCCGTCAACGAACGCAGCTAAAGCGTGACCTGACCGCGCTGCGCAAGCGCTATGGCCCCGAAACGCTGCTGGGCAAGCGCCGCACACTGATCGCCGAAGCTGGTCCTGCGCGTGAAATTCCGCTCGAAGCAATGATCGACCGGGAGCCGATCACCGTCATCCTGTCTCAACGCGGCTGGATTCGCGCGATGAAGGGCCATGTCGACGATGCCACCATCGCAGGCGTCAAATATAAGGAAGGCGACGGTCCTTGGGGCGCGCCGGTCCATATGCAGACGACCGACAAGCTGTTGATCGCCTGCGCCAATGGTCGATTCTACACATTGGGCGCCGACAAACTCCCCGGCGGGCGAGGTTTTGGCGAACCCGTGCGCCTGATGATCGACCTCGACAATGCGACGGAGATCGTTGCGATGATGGCCAACAAAATGGGCGGCAAGCTGTTGCTCGCAGCAACCGACGGGCGCGGCTTTCTGGCTGTCACCGACGACATCATCGCCGAAACCCGAAAGGGTCGGCAAGTCGTCAATGTCCGCCCCGGCGCACGCCTGTCCATCGTTCGGCAGATCGAAGCGGGCGCGGACAGTGTTGCCGTTATCGGCGACAATCGAAAGCTTCTCGTCTTTCCCCTTACCGAACTGCCGGAGATGGCGCGGGGCCAAGGCGTCCAGATGCAGCGCTATCGCGACGGTGGTTTGTCGGACGCGATCAGTTTCACGCTTGCCAACGGTCTCAGTTGGGCGATGGGCGGCGATACCGGGCGTACCCGGACGGAGAGCGACATGACGCCATGGCGCGTCACCCGCGGCGCAGCGGGCAGAATGCCGCCCACTGGATTCCCGCGCGACAATCGCTTCGGCTAAGTGGCTACACAAACGCAGTTTTTCGTTTCGGTTTTCAAATAATTTACTTAATGTCCGTATTCGGGACATATGGACGCTGAAACTGCGCGCTTTACGATTGCTGAAGAGCTGGAACGCATTTGTGCGTCGACCGGTCATAGCGAACGTGTATGCGCGCCAAAAAGCGAGGCAGGATGGCTACATGCTCTGCCGCAGGCTGCCGCCATACTTGCAGTAAAAGGTGATGCGCTCGCGGTAGAACTGACCAATGGCGTATTCGCCGACACCTTTCCCGAAGGTCATGATGGCTTCGTCTGCACCCAGGCGGACAGTGGGCTGGATTGGACGGCACGGGTGGAAAAATTCTACGCGTCCGGCCGTGTTTCCGATAGTTTCGAAATATGCAGGGAAGGCCGATTGGGCGCTGAATTCCTTGCCTGTACGATAGGTCGACTGGAGCGCGACGATCAGGGGCCGACTCGCCTCTTGTTCACGGCTATCGATCGCACCAACGAACGGGTGATGGAAAAGAACCTGCGTCGGGAATTGCTTTCCGACAGCCTTACCACATTACCCAATCGTACCGGCTTTGGCGAAGAGATCGACGACCGGCTGAAGCTCAGCCCGCTGACGGACGGCGGCAGCTTTGCCGTTCTGGCGATCGATCTTATCCGTTTCAGCCGCGTCAACGAATCGCTGGGGCCGCTGGCGGGGGATGAACTCATCATCACCGTCGCCAAACGCCTTAAGTCCAGTCTGCGCCAAGGCGACGTATTGGCCCGTATCGGGGGCAATGAATTCGCCGTATTCGCGCGTCTCAACAATGGGCTGTCGGATGCTTTATACATCGTTCAGCGGATCAACGACGCGCTGGCGTCGCCAGTACGGCTGACCAATTTGCAGATCAGCGTCGATTGCGCCATCGGTTGCGCGCTATCGTCCGGCGTTTCGGACGATGCTGATGACGTCGTTCGTCAGTCGCAGGCCGCGGTCAAGATTGCCAAGCGAAGTGGAAAGCTCGAAATCTATCGTCCAGGTGTTCTGAAGGAAGCACATCGGCGATTCACCCTGGAAAGTCGTCTGCGCGAAGCGTTGGCCAATGGGAAGCTTCACCTCGCTTACCAACCGCTCGTGCATCTCCAGTCGGGCGAAGTCACGGGATTCGAAGCCCTTGCGCGCTGGGACGACGAGGAATTGGGGGAGGTGTCTCCCGCCGAGTTTATCCCGGTGGCCGAAGAATCCGGTCTGATCGTTCCGCTGGGACGATGGGCCTTGTACGAAGCCACCCAGACGCTGGCGAAGTGGGACCGCCAACAAGGCCAGGTGTTGCCGCTGGGAATCAGCGTCAACCTTTCCCCCATCCAGATGGGTCGGGATGACGTGCCGTCGGTGGTCGAGGAATCCTTGCGCTATGCCGGGATAGCTGGGCATCGCCTCACGATCGAATTAACCGAAAGCGCCATCATTGCCGATCCGGACAAGGCGCGGCAGGTGCTGGCCGCGCTTAAAAGTCTGGACGCGTCCATTGCGATGGACGATTTCGGAACAGGCTATTCCAACCTCGCCAGCTTGCAGAGCCTGCCCATCGATCTGTTGAAGATCGACCGGAGTTTCGTGTCGGGCATGATTACCGACCGCGACAAGAACGCGATCGTGCGCACCATTCTTTCGCTGGCAGAATCGCTCAACCTCCACGTCACGGCCGAAGGTATCGAGACGCAGGAGCTTGCACTGGCGCTGCAAAAGCTGGGTTGCTGGCAGGGGCAGGGCTATCATTTCTCCCGGGCACTGCCCGAAGCCGACGCCTTCGATTATTGGCGCGCACGCTGGAACTTCGAAAGCGTCTGATCGATAATCGCGTCCATCGGTTCTCCGTCCGCAAAGCCGCTTTCTACCCAGGCCAGTTCGACATCCTTGAGCGCCCGGGCAACATCCGGCCCGGCGGGCAATCCCCGTGCGATCAGCGCGCCACCGGTGATCGGTAGAGCAGGCGGGGTCCATTCCCGCAACGATGCGATGCTATCCGGCGTGACTGTGTCGTCCAGCAATAATTGGTCGATCGCACTTTCCGTCCCCAGCCAATAGGCAAGCTGCTTCGCTTGGGCTTTTGCAGCATGGGGGGAAAGAGCGCTGACGATCCGCTTGCGCGCCTTGTTCGAAAGCTTGAGCCGCGCCGCCACAGAATCCCCTACGGTCGGATCGCTAGGCAGCAAGGCGCAAAGGCGTCGTAGCGGAGAAAAGCCGACACGCGCAGCGCTCTCCCTCTGGGTCAGAGTTTCGAGACGGCCAACTCCCGCACCATCTATCTCCGGCAGCACCGGCAGGAGAATTTTGCCTTCCGCCATCAGGCGCAGGGCAGGCACGGGATCGGGCAGGGCCAGCAACTTTAGCAACTCATCGGCGATGCGTTCGCGGGACAAAGCCATCAGGCTGTTGGACTGCGCTATACAGGCAGCATAGGCCGCCGCATCGGGCGCGCCTTTGCCGAAGCGCGCGTAAAAACGAAAGAACCGCAATATACGCAGATGATCTTCCGCAATCCGCGCTTCGGGGTCGCCGATGAAGCGCACCGTTCCGGCTTCCAGATCCGCCAGACCGCCGAAATAATCGGTAATCTCGCCCGTCACCGGATCGGCCAGCAAGGCGTTGATCGTGAAGTCGCGCCGTGCCGCATCCTCGCGCCAGTCGTCGGTATAGGCAATTGTCGCGCGACGCCCATCGGTCGCTACGTCACGGCGCAAGGTCGTGATTTCCACCGGCCAACCGTCCAGCACGGCGGTAATCGTGCCATGATCGATGCCCGTCGGTACGGCCTTGATCGCCGCGTCGGTCAGTCGCCGGACCACGTCCTGCGGGCTATGCACCGTCGCAATGTCCACGTCGGCAACGACATGCCCCAACAGCGTATCGCGCACCGCGCCGCCCACGAAGCGCGCACTACCCTGTGACGCATCGAGTGCATCCAGCAAATCGCTCAGCCTCGCACGGTGCCGCCACTCAGCATCAGGCAGGGCTGCGATCATAGCCCAGCCTCCACGAAAGATTGGCAAGGATCGCCGCGGTGATCCCCCAGATGCGCCGCTTCTGCCAGTCGATCTCGTAATAATGTCGTGCCGCGCCATCCCATTCGAGTTCCTTGCGCGTGCGGTTGGCGGGGTCAAGGGCGAAGGCAAGCGGGACTTCGAACCAGTCGTCCACTTCATCGAGCTGCGCCTGTAAGGGAAGGTCAGGGGGAATTACCGCGAGCACCGGTATGATATCGAACCCCGTGAAAGTGCTGTACCGATCACTGGTGCCGATGATCTGCGCATGATGCGGGGCCAGACCTATTTCTTCCTCCGCTTCGCGCAGGGCTGCCGCGATTTCGTCGGCATCGCTGTCGTCGACCTTGCCGCCCGGAAAGGCGACTTGCCCGGCATGTTTGCGCAGGCGCGAAGATCGCTGGGTCAGAATCAGTCCCGGGTTCGCCCTGTCCGTGATCGCCACCAGCACGGCGGCAGGCGCGAGCACAACGCTTCCTTCGATACGGGGATCGACGGTCTGGATCCAGTCGGGTGTATCGGTGCGCCTGTGTCCTTCCTCCAGTGCCGCCCGCAGCCTTCTGGCCAGCGTCATTCGGGCAGGCCCACGGAGAAGAACGTGCCGCCACTCCAGACGCCGGGCTGCGCATCCTCTGCCTCGTCTTCCAGCGCCAGATTGACCAGCTCATAATATACCGCGCGAGCGATCAGCGCATCCATCCCGCCGCGCACATGCAGATAGGGACGCGGGCCTTCATCGGTCCTGCGGATTTCTATCGCATGATCGGCATCGGCGACCACGATTTCCCCGGTGTTCAGCCGAAACGCCAGCGAGCGGTTTTGCCCTACACCATCGCTCTTCACCTCGACCGCCGTGAAGGGTGCGTCCTCCACCTCGATCGAGAGCTTCTCGACCGGCGTGACCAGCACATAGCTGCCATCCGACTCGCGACGCAGGATCGTGGAAAACAGGCGCACCATGGCTTCGCGACCGATGGGGGAGCCTTGATGAAACCATGTCCCGTCGCGCGCGATCCGCATTTCGCTGTCGCCGCAATGCGTCGGGTTCCACTGCGCCACCGGGGGCAGTTTCTTTTCCTCCATCAGCCGCACGATCTCGGCAAGCGACAGGGAGGCCAGATCGGGCAGGGGCGGCATAGGCATAAGGTGGAGATAGGGACGCCCGCGTCCGATGCAAAGAAGAAACGCCCTGCTACGCCACTCTTCGGGAAACGCGCGGTCCTAGCATGCCGACGTCCGGGAGCGCGCCGCCATCGACGATCAGCGCCAACAGTCGCCGCGCCTCGAATGGGCCGGGGGCGTCCCATCCGCCGGTTCCAGCGGCGGAAAACCCCCAGAAGCGGCCATAATATTCCGGATCGCCGATCATCATCAGCGGCGGGGTGGCCTGCGCGCGTGCATCCCGCACGACAGCATCCATCATTGCGCGGCCCAGGCCACTGCTTTGATGATCCGGCCGAACCGCGACCGGGCCAACCATGACCAGCGGAGATGTGGCGCCATCCGGACCATGCAACGCCACCGGCCAGCTTTGCAATGTGCCTGCCAGCACGCCGTCATCGTCAAGAACGGCGTAGCTCAGTTCCGGCACCCAGTGCATCCCCGCGCGGATCGTATAGGCCGTGCGTCCCCGTCGATCCATGCCGAACGCCGCATCCAGAAGCGCGTCGATCGCGCTGTCGCTTTGGCTGTCGAGAGGGAGAATATGGGTCACGTCTTGCCGTTCGTTTCGCAAAGGGGCATGAGCGCCCACGAGCGCGGGCGTCTTACCGACTGACCGTCAAATGAAAAGCACGAATTGCACAGCGCAGGACATATGGACTTTCCCACGAACGACTATCTGACGCTGGAGGTGGATGACCTCGACTTCGATGTGCTGACCGGCATTTATTCGGAAGAGACGCATTTGCCGCAGCCCCTGCGCATTTCGGTGCGCGCGCTGTTGAAAATGGCCGACCATTATGCGCCGGATACGCCGCTGACTGCGTCCAAGAATTACATGGACCTCAAACATGCGGCGACGACCGCGCTGCCGCAGGGACAACATTTCACCCTGATCGAAGCGATTGCCGAACATATCATCGAGACGGTGTTCCTGCAGGACGACATGGTCAGGCATGTGCAGGTGAAGATCGTCAAGCTGGCGCTGAGCGAACGCGGCGAGTCGATTGGCATCACCATGGGCCGCTGGCGCAAATAGGCGGTCTACTCTCGGCTCAATATAGCGGTCTAATTTCGATCTCACTTGGACCCGGCATAGGATTGGGGCAACGCTTGGCCCAGGCGACGGCTTCGTCCATGTCCTTGACGGTCCACAGCCAGAAACCGGTAACCAGTTCGCCGGGGTTGGCAAATGGTCCGTCGATCACGGCGCGATCCGGCCCGTCGAACGCAATGCGCTTGGCGTACGATGACGGCAAAAGACCATCGCCGCCGCCTTCTTCCATGATGCCCGCAGCAACCAGTTCCGCGTTGAACCGACCCATCGCTTCCATCATCTGCGTAGTCCACGGTTCAGGGGAAAGACCGGCTTCGCTGTCTTCGGTCGCCTTCACCAGTACAATGACACGCATCGTTTCTACCCTGCTTTTACCAGCCCGATTTCGACCAGCCGCTCGTGTAGATAGTCATGCGCTGAAATCGGGGCTTCGCGTACCGGATTTTCCGTCGTCACGCATTGCGGCAAGGCTTCGATCATGAAGTCGGGCCGCAGATGCAGGAAGAAGGGCATGGAGTAACGCGAAACGCAGCGACGTTCGGGCGGTGGATTGACGACCCGATGGCTGGTCGACGGCAGCACATGATTGGTCAGCCGTTGCAGCATGTCACCCACATTGATGACGAGCGCGCCCTCAGGGGGCGTCACTGGCAGCCAGTTGCCATCGCGGTCCAGTAATTGCAGCCCGCCTTCCTCTGCGCCCAGCAGCATGGTGATGAGGTTGATATCCTCATGCGCCCCTGCGCGCACGCCGGGGGCGTCGGGCGACACGGGTGGATAATGAAGCAGGCGGATGATCGAATTGCCGTCGCGCACGGGATCGGCAAACCAGTCCTTTTCCAGACCCAGATAGAGTGCAATGGCCGACAGCAACTGCAATCCGACGCGATCGAACTCGGCAAACAAACGGGTATAGGTGCTACGAAAGCCGTCTATTTCGCTCGGCCAGATATTGGGCGGCATCGTGCCCGCCAGTGGGCTGCCTTCGGGAAGATCGCGGCCCACGTGCCAGAACTCTTTCAGATCGTTCTCGCTCGCACCTTTGGCGATCTCGGTGCCATAGGCCGTATAGCCTCGCTGCCCGCCGCCACCGGGCACGAGATATGCGCGCTTGGTCGCTTCGGGCAATGCGAAGAACGCCTTTGCATTGGCCCATGCGTCCGCCACCAGCGCCGCGTCCATCCCGTGATCGCGCACCATCGCAAAGCCGAAGCGCTGAAAAGAAGCGCCGAAGTCCCTCGCGAAATCGGCGGAGGCGCCGTCTTTCAGCGAAAGAACGGGAATGGCATCAAGTACGGACTGCAACACGATAGGACTCCTTATATCCCCTCGGTTTAGCCAAAGAGAGTGCGGCTGTCATCCGATCCCGGCTTGATTCCAGCGGCCTTGCTGTCGCAAGGGGAGCGAACCCTCGTTCAACCCAGAAGCGGAAACCCGATGCAGTATTGGCTGATGAAATCCGAACCCGATGTGTTTTCCTGGGACGATCTCGTCGCCAAGAAAAAGGCGGAGTGGGATGGTGTGCGCAATCATCAGGCGCAGGCGCATATGAAGGCGATGCGTAAAGGTGACCAGGCGCTGTTCTATCACAGCAATATCGGGCTGGAAGCGGTCGGCATCATGGAAATCGTCGAGGAAGCCGCGCCCGACAGTACCGACGACACCGGCAAGTGGATCGCCGTGCATGTCGCACCGGTGCGCAAATTGCCGCAGGGCGTTACTCTCAAAGCGATCAAGGCGGACCCTGCACTGGCGGGCATGGCGATGATCCGCCAGTCACGCCTCTCAGTATCCCCGGTTTCTGCGCAAGAATTCAGACATATCTTGAAGATGGCAGGCGAATAGGGCGCATACAGCGATTGCATGAAGCGCAATTGCTTCTGCGCCCTTTGCGATTGCGAGCATATTGCGATGCAGCAATAACGCGCCCAACATAACAAAACAGAGCGTAAGAGGTGTTTGTCGGGCATTCCAAAGGAGAAATTCGATGCGAATGCTGTCCAAAATTGTTCTTTCCGCGCTGGTCCTTTCCATGGCTGCGCCTGCCCTTGCCGAAGACGCCGCCAAGGAGCGTTTCGTTCATGAAGGCTACACCTATGTCTATCAGGTGAAGTCCATCAAGGACGGCAAGCTCATCTCTGGCACACGCTATCCGGGTGCAACGGCGTTCCAGCTCAAGGTGGCTGGCGACAAAGTGAGCGGCACGTCGGGCGGTACCAAGGTCGCGTTCAACGTGGCCGAGGCACGCGGCGCGGTCGCCGAAAAGAAGTAAGCTGCGGTAGACATCCTCTTTCCGCAACTATCGAAAAGGGCGGCTCCTTGCGGGGCCGCCCTTTCTCGTTGAAGCTGATGCCGAGGAATTTTAGCGGCAGCGGCGCTTGCTGTCGATTTCCTTGCCCAGCAATGCACCAGCCGCTGCGCCCAGAACCGTGCCGGTGGTGCGGTCGCCGCGAGTGTCGATCGCGCGACCGGCCAAAGCACCGCCAACGCCGCCGACGATCAGTCCGGTCGTGCCATTGCTCTTGCGGCAATAGGTGCGTCCGTCGCGACCGCGCCATTCCTTGTAGCGGTGATCGCGCCGCGCTTCTGCCTGGTCGGTGGGAAGCGCCATGGAGGCGGGGATCGCGATCGACGCCGCTGCCAATGAAAGCATGAATGTACGCATATGAAGTGCTCCTTCCTGTTTTAACTTCGAGCCTTGAACCACTGCCTTATGGGCAAGGTTGCATGAACCTTATACAACGACACACCATGTTGAATTTACGTTGGATTTTGTACGGTATTCGGCGCGGCGTCCGCGTTTATGACAAAGGCTTGCCTACGGCGTTGCAATAGCTAATGTCGATGAAAGGCATCCCTAGGGGGGATCGCACAGGGTAGAGGGTGATCTTGAGAAGAGCGAGTTTCGTGCGCGAATCGGCCGATGTGCGACGGCAAAGTCTAATCGATGCGACTGCCCAATGTCTGGCAGAGCGCGGCGTAACCGGAACATCCGTACGAGCCATCTCCAAGCTGGCTGGCGTATCTTCGGGTCTTCTTACCCATTATTTCGACGGTATAGATTCTCTTATCCTTGCAACCTATCGCGACCTTGGCAAACGTGTCAGCCTTGCGACCGACCGGGCGGTGGAGGCTGCCGGCTCCGATCCACGCGCAAGGCTAGAGGCCTTCGTGCTCGCAAGTTTCGCGCCGCCGGTGCTCGATCCCAAATTGCTCGTGACATGGGTTGCCTTCTGGAGCCTGGTGCACGGTCGATCCGACATGGCGCAGGCGCATGCCGAAATGTATACCCAGTACCGCAACGATCTATCCGAACATCTTGCCGCGGTGAGACCCGAAAAGGATGCGGCGGGCATCCGGCTGGCAGCAATCGGAATTGCCGCACTGGTGGACGGCTTGTGGCTTGAATTATGTCTCGACCCTGCCACTTTCACGGTCGAGGAAGCATATGCGCTGGCGCGGGGGTGTATCGAGTCTCACGTTGGTAGGAACTGATCGTTTTTCTCGATCATTCGAAGCAAGAAATCCAATTTCCTAAATCGATCGCGGCGCACTATGTCTGCATCCTCAATCGAAGACCTCTAAGGAACTGGAGATATCATGGCGATCATTGGCAGCGAACTGAAGCCTTTTACGGCTACGGCGTATAAAGAAGGGGCGTTCGTCGACGTCACCGATGGCGATGTGAAGGGCAAGTGGGCCGTATTCTTCTTCTACCCCGCTGACTTCACTTTCGTTTGCCCGACCGAATTGGAAGATCTGGCCGACATCTACCCCACGCTGCAGGGCATGGGCGTTGAAGTGTACTCGGTATCGACCGACACGCATTTCAGCCACAAGGCCTGGCACGACACGTCGCCCGCCATCGGCAAGATCAACTATTACATGCTGGGCGACCAGAACCACGACATCAGCAACAACTTCGGCGTGCTGCGCGAAGGCGTTGGCCTGGCGGACCGTGCGACCTTCGTGGTCGATCCGGAAGGCAAGATCCAACTCGTCGAAATCACGCCTGAAGGCGTGGGTCGCAACGCGGCCGAACTGCTGCGCAAGATCAAGGCTGCGCAATATTGGCAGAGCCATCCCGGCGAAGTTTGCCCCGCAAAGTGGGAAGAAGGCGAAACCACATTGGCGCCGTCCTTCGACCTCGTCGGCAAGATCTAAAGTCACACTAATACCCTAAGGGTCGCAACGCTCTCCGGAGAGGCACATTCCGTGCTTCTCCGGATTGCACCGCCGCGCCTCTAATATATCGGAGCCTACGCCATGTTGGACGCCAATGTTAAAGCCCAGTTGAAAAGCTATCTCGTGAACATCACGCAGCCGATCGAGCTGGTGGCGTCGCTGGACGATGGCGCCAAATCGCGCGAGATGCTCGGATTGCTGGAGGATATCGTCAGCCTGACCGACAAGGCCACGTTGATCCGCAAGGATGACGACAAGCGCACCCCCAGCTTCATGATCCGCCGTGCGGGTACGGACATCGGTGTCCGGTTCGCGGGTCTGCCCATGGGGCATGAATTCACCTCCCTTGTTCTCGCTCTGCTGCAGGTCGGCGGTCACCCGTCGAAGGCTGCGCAGGATGTGATCGAACAGGTCAAGAACCTCGAAGGGGATTATGCCTTCGAAACCTACTTCTCGCTGTCGTGCCAGAACTGCCCGGATGTGGTGCAGGCGCTGAACCTGATGGCCGTGCTCAACCCGCGGATCAGCCACACGGCGATCGACGGCGCGCTGTTCCAGTCGGAAGTGGATGCCCGCAAGGTCATGGCCGTGCCGACCATCTTCCTGAACGGTGAGCCCTTCGGTCAGGGCCGTATGGAGCTGGAGCAGATCGTTGCGAAGCTGGACAGCGGCGCTGTTGCGCGGGCTGCCGAGAAGCTGAAGGCGAAGGAAGCATTTGAAGTGCTGATCGTCGGTGGCGGCCCCGCTGGCGCTGCGTCGGCCATCTATACCGCACGCAAAGGCATTCGGACGGGTATCGTCGCGGAACGCTTTGGCGGGCAGGTGCTGGACACGATGGGGATCGAGAACTTCATTTCGGTATCCCACACCGAAGGCCCGAAACTGGTCGCGCAGCTTGAGCAGCATGTGAAGGAATATGATGTCGACATCATGAACCTGCAGCGGGTCGAAAAGCTGATCCCTGCGAAGAGCGAAGGCGGGTTTCATGAAGTCGTGCTGGCGAGCGGCGCGTCGTTGAAGGCGCGGTCGGTGATCCTGTCCACAGGCGCGCGCTGGAGGCACATGAACGTGCCGGGCGAAGACGAATATCGCAACAAGGGCGTGGCCTATTGCCCGCATTGCGACGGGCCGCTGTTCAAGGGCAAGGACGTGGCAGTCATCGGCGGCGGCAATAGCGGCGTCGAAGCGGCCATCGACCTGGCGGGTATCGTCGGCCATGTCACGCTGATCGAGTTCGACAGCCAGTTGCGGGCGGACGCAGTGCTGCAGCGCAAGCTGTTCAGCCTGCCCAATGTCAAGGTCATCACATCGGCGCTGACGACCGAAGTGCTGGGCGACGGCAACAAGGTCATCGGACTGACCTATAAGGATCGCAACAGCGATGCCGCGCATGTCGTCGACCTGCAGGGCATATTCGTGCAGATCGGGCTGGTGCCGAACACCGAGTTCCTTGGCGATACCGTGGCGCTGTCGTCGCGGGGCGAAATCGAAGTCGACCATCGCGGCGCGACGTCCATACCGGGCATTTTCGCGGCGGGCGATGCGACGACGACGCCGTTCAAGCAGATCATCATCGCCATGGGCGAAGGATCGAAAGCGGGCCTGTCGGCATTCGATTATCTGATCCGTCTGGCACCGGAAAGTGCCGAGGCGGCGGCGGGTATGGATGAGGCCGCCGCGGCGTAAGGACGGTAGATTTTATCCTGTCGTCTTATGGCTTTGTCATTTTGGGAGGAACCAGACAGGTAACTGACGCGCTTTGTGTCCAACAAGTTCAAGCCGGAGCGCTCCTGCTCCCTCGCTGAGCGGAGCATGGAATGAAGCAACGAGACGATTGGCATCTTACGGAACGGGTCATGCATGAACAGGGCCGCGGCGATCCCTTCGCGGCGGCCATCCGGGGCACACGCATGCCGATGGTCATCACCGACCCGCGGCAGGACGACAACCCCATCGTGTTCGTGAACGAAGCGTTCCAGAAGCTGTGTGGATATGATGTCGAAGAGATTGTGGGTCGGAATTGCCGTTTCCTGCAAGGGCCGGATACCGCCCCCGAGGCGCTGGAGAAGATACGCGACGCCCTGCATGCCGAAGAAGCGATCAGCATCGACCTGTTGAATTACAAGAAGGACGGGTCGACCTTCTGGAACGCGCTCTACATTAGCCCGGTGCGCGGCGAGGACGGGAGCCTTCAGTTCTTCTTTGCCTCGCAACTCGACGTGTCGGACCGGATCGACGCGCAGAAGCAGATCGCCGAGCAGAAGGCAGCCGTGGAAGAACAGGTCAGGGCACGGACGGCGGACCTGCAGTCGGCGCTGGAAGAAAAGACCATATTGCTGCACGAAGTCGATCACCGGGTGAAGAACAACCTGACGATGATCGGATCGCTGTTGCGGTTGCAGTCCCGCTCGCTGGGCGATCCGCAGTTGCAGCGCACGTTGGAGAACATGCTGGAGCGGATCGACGCATTGGCGATTGTCCATCGGCGATTGTATCAGTCGGAAGATATTTCGAAGTTCGATATCGGTCAGTTCGCTTCCAACCTGGCGGCGGACGTTCTGGGGACGTCGGGGCGCAGCAATATCGTGCTGGAGAGCGACGTCGAATCGGTGATTATCCCGTCCAGCAAGGCATCGGCGACGGGCCTGATTTTGAACGAGCTTATCACCAACTGCGTGAAGCACGCCTTTGCCGATGGCCGCCCGGGGACGTTGTCGCTGGCCGTCAAGGAAGCCGATGGCCTGATCACAATTTCATTGCGGGACGATGGGCCGGGCTTCGATGTCAACGTGTCGAACAATACGTCCATCGGGCAGTCGCTCGTCCGGCGTCTTTCGCGGCAGATCAAGGCGGACACGCAGTGGCATAGCGACGCCAGCGGTACGCATGTTTCCGTCATTTTCCCCACAAACGCTACGTAACCTAGGATTTTCATCGATGTCGCAGTGCGTCGCCCCGTTAAATGTCCTGATCGTGGAGGATGAAGCCCTTCTTGCGATGGATATCGAAGCCATGATCGTGGATGCCGGTCATCGCGTCGTCGGTGAAGCGGCGTCGCTGCGCGAGGTGCGGGCGATGACGCTGGCCAAAGCGCCCCATGTCGCTTTCGTCGATATCCAGTTGGCCGAGGACTCCAACGGGCTGGACGTATGCACCTATATCCATGAGAAATGGGCGAGTACGGCGGTGGTTTTCGTCACCGCCAATCCGGGGAAGATCCCCGTGGACTTCTGCGGTGCCTATGGCGTCATTCCCAAACCCTTCAGCCGTAGCGGCCTGATGCTGGCCATGCGTTACCTGGAGGAAGGGGTGTGCGACCCGCCGCCAGTGTCGCCGCGGCCATCCAGTTTCCTGGCATCGCCCGAAATGGTGACCCGATGGGACAAGCCGCTGAACTGAGGGCGGCCTGTGAAGTTGCGGTTTCGACCGAGGGTGCGGTCAGTGCGTACAGACCGCACCCAAGCGGCTATTATCCTTCAATGCAATAGCTAATCGGTTTGAAGCTGCCTCCGTTCGATTGGAGCGCGGAGCAGGCGGTGAGGCCGACGATCAGGTCCATCTTTGCGAGGAACGATATCCGGTCTCCCGCCTTGCTCAGCGGCGGTTCTACAGTGAAGGTGCCGGTTGCGCCGTCGACGGGCACGTTCATGAAACAGTTAAACGCGGTCGGGATCGCGTCCGGCACGATGCCATAAGGGGCGAGCGCCTCCGCCAGATTGCCGAAGCAGCCGCGATGCGGATCGGTGTCGCCATAGATGATGCGGAAGGTATCCTTCGAGCAGGGCGTGAGCAGGAAGTCGTGTCGCCCCACCGTGTCCGCAACGATATCCAGCATCACCCGGCTGCGGTTGGAATAGAGCGGATCGCCGGTGGTGAGGTAAAGGCGGCTGGCATAATCCAGCGTGCGGCCTGACGACAGCACTTCGCCAATATCCTCCTGACTATAGGCCAGCAGATCGGCGACCTGGCCGCCGGTGGGGTCGATGACGGTGAGCGTCTGCCCGGCCTTTACGACGAAGGCCGTGCCGGTGCGCGGCGGGATGGTCAGGGTGTCCGAGTTGAGGCTGTCAGGCAAAGGTCGATGTTTCCTTTCGCTGGAAGGGGCAGGCCCAGTCGTTCGAGACCGCCCGACCGCTATATTGGCGGGCTTCGCTGGCTTCGCCATGGCGGGCAAGCATGGGGTTGATGTCCCCTGCGAGCGCTTCGTCGCGGGACAGGATGGCACTGCGGATCTTCTCATAGCGGCCCTGTTCGCGCAGAACGGTGAACTGATCGTGCAAGTTGAAGATGAGGCCGGGGATGGGGAAGCGCCGCGCCGGTCGGCTGGCACCGGGATGGATACCGACGACGAAAAAGGCTTCACCGGCAAAGCTGAGCGAGAAATGGGGATCGTCCGGATCGGTGCTGATCGTGGGATCGGGGGCATAGCCCAGCCAGCTATCCTTGTCGGACAGCGACTGGATTCGCTCCCACAGCAAGCCTTCGAAGGTCGGCTCGTCCAGATCGTCCGGCCCTTCGAACAGGACGACGAGGGTGCGGAACAAGGCCCGGTCGCTGCGGTAGCGGCTGACCGTCTCGCCAAGGGCCGGGAGGACGCGCAGGTCATCCCATGCCGACGCGATGTCGCGGGCAATGACGAAGTCCATCTGCCCGCTGGCAAGGGCGGACTTGGCCCCGACACAGGGGAAAGACGCAGAGCGGATATGGGTTCTGAACCGATCCGCGAGCGGATGGTCGTTGTCGAAATACGCTGTAACCATGCCGACCAAACCCGCAAAGGCGCGGGAAGTTCAACGGGAAAGGGTTGATATGGGTTAATGGCGGGCGGTGGGCGTGGGGGAAATAAGTCGATACGTGGAAAGGGGGGTGTGTTGGATTTGTTGGATTTTGGGGGTGGCTACGCGTTCAAGTCTGTGTATTTTAATCCACATGCCTAAAGATGCGACGACCCCGTTCGATCCCGCAGCCTATATCCGTACGGACGAAGAGGCGGCGCTGTATTTCGACGATGCGCTGCAAAGCGGTGACCCTTCCGTGATCGCAGCAGCGCTGGGTACGATCGTGCGCGCGCGCGGCGCGAGTGAGGTGGCGAAGGCGAGCGAAGTAAGCCGGTCGGCGATCTACAACCGGTTGCTCGAAGGCGGCGGTGAAGCATAAACCGGTCGGATCAGCTGGCAGTCCTTAAAGTCAATAGAGACCGCCGAGGCGTCACCCTTAAAAATGCATTTGGCTGTCACAGAGTCACCTAGTTGCAGACGCAAGATGGCGGCTGAGAACTTAGGCTCAAATAGCAGATTGGTGCTTGGGTAGGAATTATCACCCCCAAACTCACACTAACGAAACCACCATAGGCTTCATATACATCTTTAACGCTACCTGTGACTTCAGCAACTGCCCCCACAAATGGCGCAATCAAACGCTGCGCCTCGGCATTGGTCCGTCCTTCGTGGAATCCCATCACACGCTCGGCAGATAATCCGGTAATCGAAACTGACGAGGGTGCAATTTTCTCTGGCGAGGCGGGTTGGGGAGAGGATTGCGGCGAAGAAGAGGCGGGCAAGCCGTTATTAGGAATCACAAGTTTCGCTAAATGGATGCATCCGGCAGCCACGATCAGCGCTAAAGGGGCATAGTTAGCCCAACCCGGAAAGCGCAGCGACGGGAAGCTTTCTTTTAGATCTGTAGCATCCTCCACCGCTTGGTTCACAGCCATGAAAACCGCTGCGATCGCGATGAGTGTAATTTCAAGCCACCCCATACATTCGTCATAAGCGAACAACGCCATTTAATGCAAAGCGTTTGTAACATTCATAATCGTCCGAATATAACCAAATAGGCACAAACACCTTGACAGCGTAACGCTCATCTGGCACATGAGTAGATATTGGGAAAACTGAGTCGCTGCGGCGGCGCGATGCAGAGGCTGGTCCGGAAGGGCTGGCCTTTTTTGTGTCGTGCGTGGGCGGGAGGAGGAGCGCTATGGTGGGGAGTTCGGGGGAAAAGCGGGGCGATGCGGCACAGAAGGCGCATGACGCTCCGGCGGCCAAGCCGCGCAAGACGCGGAGCGATGGGTGGACGGCGGAAAAGCGCTTTGCGTTCTGCCGCGCGCTGGAGGAGACGTGCGACGTCAAGGAATCCGCGCAGCGCGTGGGGATGCATGTCAGCGGCGCCTATGACCTGCGGGCGCGCGATCCGTCCTTCTGCCGGGAATGGATGCAGGCGATCAACCGCGCGGTCATGGACCTGGAGCTGGAATTGCTGCGTCAGGCGAAGTTCGGGACGGAGCGGGAGGAAGTGACGCGCACCGGCAATGGCGCCGACGCGCCGGTGACGCAGCGCAAGACGATCCGCACCTATGCCCCGGCGCAGGCTTTGCGCGCGATCGCGGCGCATCGGATGACGGCGATGCAGGTGCGGGTGCAGGAGGCAGTCGAGGAGGAACGGGCGGAGGCTGCGCGCAAGGCTGCGGAGGTGGCTGCGCGGCCCGATGCGCAGACGGCGGTGGATCGGGTCCGGGCGGAAGTGGAGCGGGTGCGGGCGAAGCTGGATGCGGCGGGTGAAGGTGGTGCGTAACCATTAGCACCGTTCACCCTGAGCTTGTCGAAGGGCCATTCTTCCTAAGAAGAAAGAGGCTTCGACAAGCTCAGCCCGAACGGTGGTGGGGGGAGGCGATTAGGAATGGTGAGTGTGTTGACGGAGTTGGCGCAATTGCCATCGGCCGCGCGGGACGATCTGTTCCGGCGCATGGACGACGCCACGGCTGCGGCTTTGGAAAATAGCTGGGAGGCAATGGGCCACACCGGGCAGAAGCCGCCCGAGGGCGACTGGCGCGTGTGGTTGATGATGGCGGGGCGCGGCTTTGGCAAGACGCGGGCGGGGGCGGAATGGGTGCAGGGCATCGCGATGCGCGATGGCGGCGCGCGGATCGCTCTGGTCGGGGCCAGCCCTGCCGAAGCGCGCAGCGTGATGGTGGAAGGCGAGAGCGGCTTGCTGGCGGTGGCGCGGCTGCGGGGAATGCGGCCGCTATGGTATCCGGCGCTGCGGCGGCTGGAATGGGCTTCGGGGGCGCAGGCGTTTACGATCGGTGCGTCCGACCCGGAGGCGCTGCGCGGGCCGCAGTTCAGCCATGCCTGGGCCGACGAAATCGCCAAATGGCCGATGGGACAGGCGGCGTGGGACAATCTGGAGCTGGCGTTGCGGCTGGGCGACTGGCCGCGGGTGCTGGCGACGACGACGCCGCGCCCGGTGGCGTTGCTGCGCGGGTTGCTGGCGCGCGGGGACGCGGGCGGCGTGGTGTGTACGACCGGGCGGACGGAGGACAATCGCGGGCATCTGGCCCCCGGCTTTATCGAGGCCGTGACGGCGCAGTTCGGCGGCACGCGGCTGGGGCGGCAGGAGCTGGACGGCGCGATGATGGAGGATGTGGAAGGCGCCTTGTGGACGCGCGACCTGATCGAGCGGTGCCGGGTGCGGCATGTGCCGGCGGTGGCGGCGGGGGAAGGCGCTGCGCTGTCCCGCGTGGTGGTGGGTGTCGATCCGCCGGCTGGCTCCGGGGATGGCGATGCGTGCGGGATCGTGGTGGCGGGCGTCGGCATGGATGGGCGCGCTTATGTGGTGGCGGACGCGAGCGTCGAGGGGCGCGGGCCGGAAGGCTGGGCGCGGGCAGTGGCAGGCGCGGCCTTTGCGCATGGTGCCGACCGGGTGATCGCCGAAGCGAATAATGGCGGCGCGATGATCGAAAGCGTGCTGCGCGCGGTGGACGATAGCCTGCCGGTGCGGCTGGTCCATGCGTCGCGCGGGAAATCTGCGCGGGCGGAGCCGGTGGCGGCTTTGTATGAAGCGGGCAGGGTGGCGCATCGCGGGGCTTTCCCGGCGCTGGAGGATCAATTGTGCGGGATGCTGATCGGGGGCGGCTATGCAGGGCCGGGGCGCTCGCCGGACCGGGCCGATGCGTGCGTGTGGGCGCTGACGGCGCTGATGCTGGGCAAGGGGCGTGGGGGCGTGGTGCGGGTAAGGGGGGTGTGAGGGACTTTCACACCGTCGTCATGCTGAGATGGTTTCAGCATCCATTTGTGGTCCTATGGGGTGTATGGGGCACTTGGTGCAGTTTGTGGGGCGCGATGGATCCTGAAACGAGTTCAGGATGACGGACATAGGGATAACCGGCGTTGGGAAAAGGACGAAGCGCCTTTCCGGGAACCGGCGGCGGGGGTAGTCGTTCTGTTTGAGAACCTATTTTACATCGGAGTATGGACATGAAGACGACCATGATGATCGCAGCAGCCGTAGGCGCTTCGCTGATCGCGGGGCCGGTGATGGCGCAATCGCTGAACAGCAAGGACCGGGCGCGGATCGCGCGGGCGGCACCGCGGGATCGCGACGATGTGCGCTATTGCCTGATCCAGGGGAAAAAGGGCCGCGACAAGGGCACGGTGATCGGTGCCGCCGGTGGTGCCGGTGTAGGCGCGCTGGCTGGCGGCAATCTGGGCGAGAGCCTGCTGGCCGGTGCGGCGGGTGCTGTGGCGGGTCGGGTGATCGGCAAGAGCGAAGGGACGAATTCGACCTGCGACCGGGTGTTGGCGCGCAACCGATAGGGGCTTAGGCCGCCTGCGCTAGCCACGCGCGGGCGGAGTCCATAGTCATGAACACGCGCACGCGGTCGTGCACCAATGTGCGTTCGGCCTGTGCCTTGTTAAGCTGACTGCCGACCACGACCGCAGCGCGACCCGTGGTAAGCGCCATGCCGGTGCGCATGATGCCGGTCAGCAAGTCCGCGACATCGTTCGCCTGAACGGGAAATTCGAGGGATTCGACCAGCACGTTGAAGTCGTCGCGCGCGGATTTGGCCGTCTGCGCAGCATTGCCGACGGTTTTTGCCAGAGCGGCAACGTCTTCGGGCTGGAAGAAGCCTTTGACAACGATATTCAGGCAATTGGTGCCACGGTCGTAAGATGCGTGAAACATGAAATCCCGGAACTATCGATGGATTGTGGCGGCGGATGCTGCATCGCATCATTGCCGCTATTCGTTGATTTTGGCCAGATATTTCTGCAGGTCGTTGCCTTTTGCGTCTGGAAAGATTGCCATATACTTTCCCCATGCGCCTGACCTTCACAAAACGTAGCGGCAAGTATGACGACCTGCACATCGCGCGCGATGGCAGCGTGGAGACAGTCGCTTGCCCCAAGCAAGGCATCATTCCGCACGACATGGTGCATTATGCCGTGGAAAGCATATTGGCGCATCGCGGCTTCCTGACGCTGGTCGCGGAAGGGCAGACGGCGGGGCCGCGCGTGGTCCTGTCAGGCGATAGCGAGGAAGCGATCGAGCGGCTGGTCGAGACGTTTCAGGCGGAAATGTGGGGCGGGCGCGTGAGCGCGGACGACGTGCTGGCGACGTTCCGCCATGCGTGCGCAGCGCGCGGCCATGGCACGATCCCGGTGTCGCCTGACGATATTGCCGCCATCCGCGCGCGGATCGATACGCTGACGGAGGAATGGACCCAGTTGCCGGTGAACGGCGCGCTCACCTTTTCCTTTTAGGCGACGGGCGGGAAAGGCGGGAAAGCGAGCGGCGCGACGGCGGCGCCGGGGCTGCCCTGCGTAACGGCAGTATAGAGCCACTGGCCGGGCGCGCTGAACGCCATCAGGTCGATCGCGATCTGCATGACGACGATGCTGCCCAGACCCCAGAGCCAGGCCGGATGGACGCGGCCGTCGCGGCGCAGATCGCGGACGATGCCCGCAATCGGGAACAGCATGACGAACGCAAACACGGCCCAGCCTGCATAAGGGATCATCAGGGGCAGCGGTATCAGTCGACCGATCCCCGGCCCGAGCAGGATGGACATGCCGCAGAACATCAGGCGGCGGTGCCATTGGGTTTTGCGGCGCAGGCGGATGGCAGCGATGGCGAGACCGGCAAAGGTGAACAGCGTCATCGGGTCCATGATGAGGAAATAGAGCGGCTGAAAGAAGAACGGCGTCTGGCCGCGTCGCACGATCGCCACCGTCACGATCAGGCCCATGACGACCATGGTGGGTATCCAGACGACCGACAGCCAGCCAAGGCGCTTGTGCAGCGCCGTGTTGCCCATGCCGACCAGCAGGTTCTGCAGCAGGTACAGCGCCGCCCAGCCGAAGAAGACCAGCGCGTGAATGTGCACAAAGAGCGGTACGGCGAAAGTCGAACGGCCCATCGCCAGTTGTACGGAAAAGCCCAGGACGAGCACGGCCATCATGATGCCGGCGGAGATCGTCCAGAAGCGTTCGGCGCGCACCGATGCGCCAGATGCAGTATGTGCAAGCGTTGCCATAAGTCCCCCCCACGGGAAGTTGCGTCGCAAATATAGCGGAAAGCCGACGGGTTGGGGAGGGGTGTTTTTCACGAGAAAAGCGTAGGAGCGATTTATGAAATGGTTCGGCTTCAAGGCTGCGCAGGCGACTGCGCGGCCTTTCTTTTCGCGGCCTTTGGGTGGGGGGAATGTCACGCCGTTGGGGGAGTGGCCTGCGTCTTATGAGGCGCAGGTGCGCAGTGGGGTGATGGGCAACCCGGTGGCGCAGCGGGCGTTTCGGTTGGTGACGGATAGTGCGGGCGGGGCGGCGGTTTCTGCGTCCGGGGGTACGCCGGAGCAGCGGGCGGTGGCGCTGGCGCTGGTGGAGAAGCGGTCGGGCGGGCAGCGGCTCATTGAGACTTTGGCGATGCATGTGTTGCTGCACGGCAATGGCTATGTGCAGATTGCGTGCGATGCGGAGGGCGCGCCCGCCGAGCTGTTCGCGCTGCGGCCCGAGCGGGTGAGCGTGGAGGCGGATGCGCGGGGGTGGCCGATGGCGTATCTCTATCGCGTCGGCGCGCATGTGACGCGGCTGGCGTCCGAAGATGCGGTTGGGCGGACGGCGGTGATCCATATCAAATCCGCGCATCCGCTGGACGATCATTATGGGCTGGGCTGCGTGGGGGCTGCTGCGGGGGCGGTGGCGATCCACAATGCGGCGACGGTGTGGAACAAGGCGCTGCTGGACAATGCGGCGCGGCCTTCGGGCGCCTTGGTCTATGATCCGGGGGAGGAAGGCGCGGCGCTTTCGCCCGATCAGTTCGAGCGGTTGAAGGGGGAGCTGGAAAGCGCCTTTGCCGGGGCGAGCAATGCGGGGCGGCCGATGCTGCTGGAAGGTGGCCTCAAGTGGCAGGCGATGAGTTTGACCCCGGCGGATATGGATTTCGTGGGGCTGAAAAGTGCGGCGGCGCGGGAGATTGCGCTGGCCTTCGGGGTGCCGCCGATGCTGATCGGCCTGCCGGGGGACGCGGCCTATGCCAATTATCGCGAGGCGAACAAGGCGCTGTGGCGGCAGACGGTGCTGCCCTTGGCGGACATGATCCTGGGCGCAGTGGCGCAGGGGCTGAACGGGTGGTGGCCGGGGATCGGGCTGGCGGTGGATCAGGACCGGGTACTGGCTCTGGCAGACGAGCGCGTGGCGCTGTGGGAGCGGGTGGCGGCGGCGGATTTCCTGACGGCGGAGGAGAAGCGGGGGATGCTGGGGATTGGCGGGGAGGATGTTGCGCTTCCGGCGCTACCCATCCCCCGTTCGGGCTGAGCTTGTCGAAGCCTACCCTTTCTTAAAAGGAAGGGCCCTTCGACAAGCTCAGGGCGAACGGGGGTGAGGGTGTTTCGGGTGAGAGGAAATGGGTGGTCCACGCGCGCCGGATTTCTGGTGCGCGCGGAGACGCGGAGGCGCGGAGAGGGTGCGTCCGGGTTCGGCGTCTCAGCGTCTCTGCGGCTCCGCGCGACATGATTTTTCCTGCGGATGCGGGAGCAGGACGGATGGGAGAGATTTCATGGAAGACACGGACATGCTGGCGCGGCTGGTGAGCCAAGCTGAGGGAGATGGCGGCGACCTGGTGATGATCCGGGCGCTGGTGGAGGAAGCGAGCGATCTGGGCGCGGGGCGGGCGCTGGAGCGGCTCGGGCTGGCGGATCGCGGGGCAGAGAAGGATGTCGCCGAATTGCGCGAATTGCTGCGCGCGTGGCGCGACGCGAAGACATCGGCGTGGAAGGCGGTGATCGGGTGGACGGTGCGCGGGGTGCTGGCGCTGGTGCTGATTGGGATGGCGGTGAAGTTGGGGTTGTTTGGGCTGGTGAAGTCGTGAGTGTGGTTGCTGAAGGGCTCGCTGCGCTCGCCACCCACCCCCAACCCCTCCCTGGAAGGGAGGGGAGTTTGTCGCGCGGGGAACTTCGGTTTGCGGGGTATGCGGCGGTGTTTGATGCGGTGGATCGGGGCGGGGATGTGGTGCGGGCGGGGGCGTTCGGGGCGCTGGCGGGCAAGCAGGTGCCTTTGTTGTGGCAGCATCGGGTGGACCGACCCGTGGGTCTAGTCGAGACGCTGGCCGAGGATGCGCGCGGGCTGCGCGTGATCGCGCGCGTGTCGCAGCGGACGGCGGCAGGGCGCGAGGCCGCGGCAATGCTGCGCGCCGGGGCGCTGGACGGGCTGTCCTTTGGGTATCGTGTGAAGGTGGCGCGGGGGGAAAGGCCGCGCGAACTGGTGGCGCTAGATCTGGTGGAGGTGAGTTTGGTGGCTGTGCCTATGCAGCCACTGGCGCGGGTGGTGGCGGTGGAGGGGTGAGATTGCTCGAATCGCGGAGTATGCTAGTGACCGCTGCGGCTGGGGAGTAGATTATGATCGGACGTTTTCATCTTTCAATTGTTGCGGTTCTGGTTGGCGTCGCAACGACGGATCATGCCCACGCCGGTGCCATCGAGTACGACTGCGATACCCCTGTCGGCCACTATTCAGACATAAAGATTGAACAATCCGGGCCGACCTATATGTTCCGGGGGACGATCAGTGCCAAAGTTCTGCTTCCGGGAAAAACCTATGCGCCAGTCGCCAACGCGCGGATTGGAAGCGTGGATGGCAAACAGAGCGTCGGAATTCGGATGGTGACATCAAGACCATCGACAGAGGTTACGGACGGCGACGTTTTTCTGATGTTCTGGCCAGAGGAAAAAAATGGCAAGAATGAGCCGTTCGGTAAAATGCCAATGAATACGGACGTGCCGTTCGAGATTGTTACCGATGGCAAGGGCACCGCCAAGGTGACATTTGCAGGCGTTGAGCGGACGTTGCCGTTCAAGGTCGACGGGGCCTTGCGAGCATCGGCAAGTTGTTCCACCGGGCAATTTACGTTCAAGAGTCTTGAAACGGGGCCTTGGAAAGCGGCTGGGGATTAAATACCCAGCCATTCCAGCGGGTTCGGTAGGGTTTCGGCGCTGTGACAGCATCGGGTAACCGTCCGCGCGAACTGGTGGCGGTGGAGGGGTGAAAGTGAGTTTGGTGGCGGTGCCTATGCAGCCCTTGGCGCGGGTGGTTGCGGTGGAGGGGTGACTGGACGGAAAGCCAAAGTACCTATAGCCGTGCAGATATCGTTGGGGAGCAGGCATGGCTTTTGTTAGCGACGGCGAGCGGACTTGGGATGCTGACCGGGGGCTTGAACTCAAGGTCGTTCGGGGCGGTGCAGAGTTCATTCATTTCGAGATGACCAATCCCATTGGCAGTATTCGCTTTTATGGCGACTGGATTGTAGAACAATCCAGAAATAGACGCCGTTCGTCACTAAGCGCCAATGCCAATAATATCATCAAATGGCATCTGATATGGAATGCGTGCTTGCCCGGCGAAGACGAAGACCAAACGAACCATATTATATCTGAAGCAATGAGATCATTTGAGACATATCATGGCTTGGCTAGCAAGAATGGGCATCCTCCCTATGATGTGGTTTGCGTCTTCGGTTCGAGGGGCTGAACCCCTCACCAACTTCGACTAGGCGCTAGTGCGCCAAGTCTTCGTATCGTCCCCCACTGGGGAGGAAATGGGGTGACTGACCGCTAGGGCGGAGCACCCCTCACCCAACTTCGACTAGGCAGCAGGCTGCCAAGTCTTCGTATCCCTCTCCCTCAAGGGGCGAGGGTTTTTTTGTGCCTGTTCAAAATGGGAGAAGCATATGTTGGAAGTTAAGGGCGATGCGCTGGAGGGGGCTTTTGAGGCCGTGCTGCAGGGGGAGAAGATTGCCGCTCTGGAAGCGGATATTGCGGGGCTTAAGGGGGTGATGGCCGCGCGGGCCGTTGAGGCGCAGCGGCCGGCGCTGGATGGGGTGAAGGGGGTCGATCTGGATCCGCAGCGGGCGGCGTTTGTCGATCGCTATCTGCGCCGGGGGCAGGAAGCGGGGGTGGAGCTGAAGAGCTTTTCGGGGGCTTCGGGGGCGGTCGGCGGCTATGCGGTGCCGCGTGAGATCGATGCGGAGATCGAGCGGGTGCTGAAAGCCATGTCGCCGATCCGCGCCATCGCCAATGTGGTGAAGACCGGCACGGCGGGATATCGCAAGCTGGTGACGACGGGGGGCGTGGCGTCCGGCTGGGCATCCGAAACGGGGGCGCGGGGCGAGACGGCGACGCCGAGCTTTGCCGAAATCGCGCCGCCATCGGGCGAGCTGTTCGCCAATCCCGCCGCGAGCCAGGCTATGCTGGACGATGCGGCATTCGATGTCGAAAGCTGGCTGGCGCGGGAAATCGCGAGCGAATTTGCCGCGGCGGAGGGCGCGGCGTTCGTGAACGGCAATGGCACCAACCGGCCCAAGGGGTTCCTGACCTATCCGGTGACGGCGGAGGCGGACGGGGTGCGCGCGTTTGGTACGTTGCAATATGTGGCGAGCGGGGCGGCGGGGGCGTTTGCTTCGTCGGGCGCCGCTGATCGCCTGATTGATCTGGTGCAGGCGGTGAAGGCGCCCTATCGGCAGGGGGCTTCGTTCGTGATGAACAGCAAGACGCTTGCCGGGATCCGCAAGCTGAAGACGAGCGACGGGCAGTTCCTGTGGCAGCCGGGGCTGGCGGGGGCCGCGCCCGCGACGCTGCTGGGCTATCCGGTGGTCGAGGCGGAGGACATGCCCGACATCGCCGCCGATGCGCTGGCGATTGCGTTCGGTAATTTCGCGTCCGGCTATGTGGTGGCGGAGCGGAACGAGACGAGCATCCTGCGCGATCCGTATAGCAACAAGCCGTTCGTGCATTTCTATGCCGTGAAGCGGATCGGCGGCGCGGTGGCGAATAGCGAGGCGATCAAGGTGATGAAGTTTGCTGTGAGCTGAGGCTGTCTCACAACCTCCGTTCGTGTCGAGCGAAGTCGAGACACCGCGCGCTGGTCCCTCGACTTCGCTCGGGACGAACGGGAGGGGGTGGGTGGTCGGCCCGCATGGGGTGACGGAAGAGGGGGAATGGGCCGTCCGGTGCTGTGCGCATTGGGCGGCTTTTTCGTGAAGGGGGGCTTCGATGGCGTTTGTCGAGGAGGGGGCGCTGGCGGTGTCGCTGGCGGACCTCAAGGGATATTTGCGGATCGAGTTGGCGGCGGAAGATGCGCTGCTGACGCGGTTGATCCGGGTGGCGACGGACCTGTGCGAGCGGTTCGTCGGGCAGGGCCTGATGCAGCGCGAGGCCGAGGAGGTGATGCCGGTGACGGGCGCGTGGCAGCGGCTGTCTGCACGGCCGGTGGTGGCGATCGAAAGCGTGATGGGTGTGCCGGCGGAGGGCGCGGAATTTGCGCTGCCGGTGGAGAGTTACGCGGTGGATATCGATCGCAATGGCGACGGCTGGGTGAAGGTGATGACGCCCGGCGCGGCGGGGCGCGTGCGGGTGCGGTATCGCGCGGGACTGGCGGCCGATGCGGACGCTGTGCCGCAGGGGGTGCGGCAGGGGATCGTGCGGATGGCCGCCGAAATGCATGTGCAGCGCGATGGCGAAGCGGTGGTGCCGCCTGCGGCCGTGGTGGCGTTGTGGCGGCCCTGGCGTCGGATGCGGTTGTCGTGAGGGGGCTGTTGGCGCGGGGTGTCGCCTTGGGTGAGGCGGCGGCGGATCGGCGGCGGGCGCTTGTGCTGGCGGAGGCGCGCGAGGTGCCGGGGGTGACGGTGCGTGAGGAAGGCGATGCGGTGGTGATCGAGGGGCGGGCTTTGGTGGCGCGCTGGGTCGAGGATGTGGGGTTGCGGTATCGGGTGATGGGGTGAGCTTTTGGTGCGCGCGGAGAGGCGGAGGCGCGGAGGAGTTGTGCCTTCTCTGCGGCTCCGCGTCTCCGCGCGCATGTTTTTGGGGAGGGGCGGATGGGCGATGAGATGGCGGTGCGCGGGGCGGTGCTGGAGGCTTTGCGCGGAGATGCGGCGCTGGCGGCGATGCTGAACGGCGTGTGGGACGGCCCGCCGGTGAAGGCGAGCGCGCCTTATGTCGTGCTGGGCGAGTGTATCGGTAGCGACTGGGGCACGAAGGACCGCGCGGGGCGCGAAGTGCGCGTGGCGATGATCGTGCAGGACAAGCGCGAGAGTGCGGACGGGCTGGCGGCACTGCTGGCGCTGGTGGATGCGGCGGTGCGGCGGGTGACCGTGCCGGGGTGCGAGATGGGTGCGGTGGCGTTGCTGCGGTCGCGGGTGCTGCGCGCGCGGGATGAAGGGTGGCGCGCTGTGGTGGAGTATCGGGTGCGGGTTTTGGGGTGAGGTTTGGCCGGTTATTGGGGTATGGTTGTATCGGTGGCGGCAGTTGCATTTGCTGCCGCAGCCATAGCGTTGTCAGCGGCGATGGACGCGCGGGCGCCGTTCACTGCGTTTTCCGCTGCATCCATCGCTGCGTCTGCGGCGGCCACCCTCTCGGCTTGAGCCTCTGGAGAGAACCATTCCATTTCTTTCACTATGTTCGGTTGTCCGCAAAATGCCTTGGCGAAATCTGAGTAGCCATTTCTCATGTCCCAGCATTTTTCGGCTGCGATCCTTTGGGGCAGCATATCGAGCGGTTCGGACGATGTGTCTCCACGCTCGATTACCGTGGCGAACTTTTGAACGTAGGTGATCGATTGCTTCCATTGTTCATGGACCCACTCGTCTTTTGGCTCCGCATTGGGTTCTGGGGGCAAGATGATGGCAGCAAGCACAGCCTTAGCAGTGGCAAAGTCGCCTAACTCACGGTGCGCATTGGCCAGTCGTAGGGTGGACCACAGGGCATTTTCGGAGGCATCGTTTTGAGGTTTCTGCGCCGTGTCGGCATAGAGCCGGAGATATCGGAGACGTTGCGACGGGTTGTCGTCGGCTTCCCAGATGGCCTGTGCTAGCAGGTTGTCGATCAGGATTTTGTCGCGTCCGAGCTGCGCTGCCAACCAGTAGGCGCGGTAATATTGCGTATCGGATTTTCTCAGCGACTTGTAAGCTGCCGATTGTATCAAAGGTTCCAGTTTCGCGATTTCGGATGGGGTGAAATCGTCGAAGAGAACGAGTCCGTTTTCCGGACATTCCGGCAGATTTAATGGGGCATTGGGGAAGCCATAGGTTTTTCCATCGGGACGCCTGTCAATGTTGGAGTTACCAACATGTACATATTCGAAGATTTCTCCACCAATTGGACAGCGTACATCTTCTGAGATGGGTTCCGACGCCGTGAGAGTGGATTGCCCGGCGGAAAACAAAAACAAAGCGATAACGGTTCGCTGAAGAACGCGCATGTTTCGCAAGTTATCGTTCCTTAATGCGGTGCCACTGGGTTCTCGACGGGCGCTTCTCGGCTTCGCTCGAAGCTGCTCGAACCGAACGGGGGAGGGGTTGGCAGCAGCGCGTGCGGCGATGTTGGGAGATGGATCCCCGCTTTCGCGGGGATGACGGGGGTTTTGGGGTGGGCTTTGTGCGCTCCCCTCTTACCCTTCGTAGTCGGCGGTGAACTTTTCGAGATATTCCTTCACCTGATCGTCGGCGTCAGCCTGGGCGGCGGCGGGTTTTAGGCCGTCGGCTTTGTCGGCGGCGAGGATGGCGGTGCGCAGGGCGGCTTCCTGGTCGGCGCATTTGGGTTGCAGGCCGGCCTTGTAATCGGCGGCGGACACCTGGCGCGAGCGGGCGTCTGCCGTGAAGTCCGACAGGCATTTGGCGTAGGCTTTGCGCGCCATGCCCATGTCTTCATCCGGCGTGCCGGCGAGCATCAGCATCAGAGCGGTGGAAATAGCGAGCATGGGGTTCCCTCCTGTGTGTTCGGTCGATGTCTGAACGTGACATTTTGTGAACGGAGAGTGCGATATGGCGGTGGAAAAGGGAAGTGCTTTCTTGCTGAAGGTGGGGGATGGCGGGTCGCCGATTGGCTATGCGACGGTGGCGGGTTTGCGCACGACGCAGATGTCGGTGAGCGGCGAAGCGGTGAACATCACCAGCAAGGATAGCGGCGGGTGGCGCGAGCTGCTGTCGGGTGCGGGCGTGCGCGCGGTGAGCGTGTCGGCGGCGGGGCTGTTCACGGGATCGGCGGCTGAGGTGCGGATACGCAACCATGCCTTGTCGGGGACGATCGACGATTTCGAGCTGAGTTTTGAAAGTGGCGAGCGGATGCGCGGGCGGTTCCTGATTACGCGGCTGGACTATGCCGGGGATTATAACGGGGAGCGGAATTATACGCTGAGCCTGGAGAGCAGCGGGCCGGTGGTGAGTTTGTGAGTGGGGGCGGTGGGTGGCGCGGGGTGTCTCGACTTCGCTCGACACGAACGGGGGGTAGGGTGTGATGACGGTGGCTAACGCGGCGCCCAACGCGGCGCGGGGCGAGGCGGCTTTGGTTGTGGCGGGGGCGGTGCTGACATTGCGGCCTTCGTTTGCGGCGCTGGTGGCGGCGGAGGCGGAACTGGGGCCGCTGTTCGCGCTGGTGGAGCGGGCGGCGGCGGGGGAATTGCGCCTGTCGGAGATGGCGGGGTTGTTCTGGCATTGTCTGGAGGCGCGGCCTGAAGGGCTGACGCGGGAGGTGTTGGGCGAGGCTGTCGTGGCGGGTGGATTGCATGCGGCGATGCCGGTGTTGCGCGTGGTGTTGCGGCAGGTTCTGGTGGGGGCGGGATAGTTTTGGGCGCGCGGAGACGCGGAGGCGCGGAGGGGGTGGTGCCTTGGGGCGACGGCTCCGTGTCTCTGCGGCTCCGCGTGTATTTTGTTCTTCAGTGGGAGAGGCTATGTGCAAGCGATAGGGCGAAACCCCTCTCCAACTGCGACTAAGCCTGCGGCTAAGTCTCCGTATCCTCCACCGAATGGGGAGGAGTTTTAGATGACATTCACAGACATGGCTGTGCGCATGTCAGGCGTGACGGCGTGGGCTTTGGGGTGGACGCCGGAGGTGTTCTGGCGGGCGACGCCGGAGGAACTGGCGGCGATATTTGGCGCGGCGACGGGGGATGGCGAGGCGGGTGCGCCGCCGGATGCGGGGACGCTGGCGCGGTTGAGGGAGATGTATCCGGATGGATGAAGAGATCGAACGGTTGGTCGTGAGCGTGCGGGCCGATGTGCAGGGCTTTGCGCGGGATGTGGATGCTATGCGCAGCGGGCTTGAGGGGCCGCTGGCGAGTGCGGGGGACCGGGCGGGGCGGGCCATCGAAAGCGGGCTGCTGCGCGCGGTGAAGACGGGGAAATTCGGGTTCGAGGATTTGCAGCGGGTGGCTTCGTCGGTGCTGGACCAGATTGCGCGGAGTGCTTTGCAGGCGGGGATCGGGGCGATTGGCGGCGGGGGCGGATCGGGCGGGTTGCTGGGGATCGGGGCTTCTTTGCTGGGGTCGGCGCTGGGGCTGCCGGGGCGGGCTACAGGCGGGCCGGTGGCGCCGGGGCGTGGCTATATCGTGGGGGAGCGAGGGCCGGAGGTGTTTGTCCCGACGTCGAGTGGGCAGGTGGTAGCTGGCGGCTCTGGTGGTGTGCGGGAGGTGCGGGTTGTCGTGAATGTCGCGGGCGGGGGCGGGGATGCTCCCAAGGCCCTGGCGCGGAGTGCGCGGCAGGTGGCTCGGGCGGTGCAGGGGGCTTTGGAGTAGGGTTTATTCCTTTCTTCTCCCCTCCCTTAAAGGGAGGGTCGACAAGAGGCACGTGACTCTTGTCGAGGGGTGGGTTCCGCCGAGGCACTCGGCGGTCTTTTTCAAAATCGCCTCCACTACGCCGTCCAGATTTTCAAAGACTTCGCTGTTCCAGAATCGCAACACGGTCCAGCCTTCCTGTTCCAAAAATTCGGTGCGGGATGCGTCATAGGCGGCAGCATCGCCGTGCTGCGAACCATCGAATTCGATGGCCAGTCGCGCCGTGCGGCATGCAAGATCGACGATATACGGTCCGACCACTAATTGCCGTGTGAAGCGCGGCCGGTAGCGAGCAATGCGGTGCCAGACCATGCGCTCTGCGTCGGTCTGGCCGTTGCGTAAGGCTCGGGCATTGCGAGTCATATGTTCGGGGATGCGGCGCATTTGCGCCAGCTTAGCGAGGCGCGCTTTACGCGCCTACCCACCCCCAGCCCCTCCCTTCCAGGGAGGGGAGTTTAGAAAAGGGAACATCATGCAGTATTGGTTGGCGGATGCTCGGGCGGGGCAGGACGTTGGCGTGGTTAAGCGGTTTGCGGCGCCTTTTTGGACGGTGAATTTTGCGCGGCCGGCTGTGGCGAGTGTTACCACCACCGCGCCCGACGCTTTGCGGGTGGATACCGTTTTTCATGGGTCGGGGGATCTGGCGGGGGTGATCTGGGACGCGGAGGATCGGTGGGATCATCCGTTGCTCAGCTATGCGACCGACCGGGATTTTCGGGAGTGCGTGTTGCGGTTTCGGTGGCGGAGTTCCGGGGTGCGGCGGCTGGATGAGACGCATGGGCCTACGCTGACGATCGAGGGGCGGGATGCGTCCGGGTCTCCGCGGAGCTGGTATGTGCGGTTGTGGAACTATGCCAGCGGTGTGCCGGAAGATGCGGAAATTACGCTGGATTTTGCGGCGCTGGATGGCGGCTTTACGCTGCCGGGGGAAGCCGATCCGGTGTGGGCGGGGGATGTGGACCGGATGTTCATCTCGGTCGTGCCGCCGGGTTACGATGCGGGGGATACGGCCTTTGCCGTGCCTGTGGAGGGGTGGGTCGAGATAAGCGATATTGCCTACGACGGGGCGGGGTCTGTGCTGGCGGTGGGCGATGTGATGGTGCCAGAGCATGGGCTGTGCATCGCGACGGGATATGACGATTGCTTCAACCAGACGCCGGAGCGGGTGCTGCGGCAGGTGCTGGGCTTGGGGTATCGCGGGGCGATCAACCATTATGTGGGGATGAGCCATTATTTCGCGCTGGAGCGGGTCGGCGGGGAGTGGCTGGCGACCGGGGCGCTGAACGCGGCGTGTGGGGCGTGGCATCGGGATTTTGCGGCGCGGGCGTTGGCGCTGGATTTCGGGGTGATCTGGTCGCTGTCTTATGAATTGCTCGATGCGCATTGTCCGGCGGGCTGGAAGCAGCGAGCGGAGAATGGTGATCCGGCGCTGACGGCGTGGGTGCCGCCTTCGACTTTGCTGTCGCCTGCCAATGCGGCGGCGATGGGGTTTTTGCAGGATGTGGCGCGGGCGTTTGTCGGCATTGCGGTGGCGGCGGGATTGCCGGTGCGGTTTCAGGTGGGGGAGCCTTGGTGGTGGGTGATGCCCGAAGATGGGCGGATCTGTTTGTATGATGACGCGGCGCGGGCGGCTTTTGGTGGGGCGCCGGTGTCTATTCCCGATGTGCGGGGGGCATTGAGTGCGGCGCAGAGGGATTTGCTGGATGCGGCGGGGGCGGTGCTGGCGGCGTCTACGGCGGCGTTGTGTGCGGCGGTGCGGGAGGTGGCACCGGGGGCGGTGACGCATTTGCTGGCCTATTTGCCGACGATACTCGACCCGGAGGCTCCCGAAGCGAAGCGGGCGAATATGCCGCTGGGCTGGGCAAGTCCGGCGTTCGATGTGCTGCAGCTTGAGGATTATGACTGGGTGACGGAGGGGCGTTCCGCCTTGACGGCGCGGGGTGTGGCGGAGGCTGCGGCGCGGCTGGGTTATCCGGTGGCGGAGCAGCAGTATTTTGCGGGGTTTGTTCTGCGGGCCGAGGATGCGGCGGTGCAGTGGGCGCGGATTGCGGACGCGGCGGGGGCTTCGGTGGCGCGGGGGAGCGCGGCGACGTTTGTCTGGGCATTGCCGCAGGTGGCGCGGGATGGGTTCACGCTTTTCAGGATCGATGGGGAGGATGCGATGCAAGCCTTTGACGATGTGGTGTTTCCGCTGAGCATCGGGCGGGAGGCAAGCGTGTCCCCGGCCTTTTCGACGCAGACGGTGGAGAGCCTGTCCGGGCATGAGCGGCGGAGCAGCGACTGGGCGGATGCGCGATTGTCGTTCGATGTGGGACCCGGTGTCAGGTCTGAATCGGATGTGATGGAACTGATTGCGTTTTTCCGGGCGCGGCGGGGGGCAGCACGGGGGTTCCGCTTTGCCGATCCGTTCGATTTTGCGTCGGGGGATGGCGGGGCGCTGGATCAGTTTCTGGGCACCGGGGACGGGGCGACGAGCAGCTTTCAACTCTGCAAATATTATGGGGAGGGTGCGGACGCGCAGCAGCGGATCGTCACGCGGCCGGTGGCGGGGACGATCCGGGTGGCGGTGGATGGGGTCGAGGCGCTGTCCGGCTGGGCGCATGTGGGGCTGGGGGTGATTGCTTTCGATGTTGCGCCTGCGGTGGGTGCGGCTCTGACGGCGGGGTTTCGGTTCGATGTGCCGGTGCGTTTTGCCGAGGATCGGCTGGACGTGAGCCGTGCGACCTTTGCTGCGGGGGATGTGCCTTCGGTGCCGTTGGTGGAGTTGCGGGCGTGAGTGTGGCTGAGACGCTGGGGCAGGAGCTGGCGGCATTGGCATTTTGCTGGCGGCTGGAGCGGGGCGATGGGGTGACCATCGGGCTGACGAGCCATGATCGCGATTTGCGCATTGGCGGCGTGGTGTATCGCGCGGCGCCGGGGCTGGTGCCATCGGCGGTGCGGCAGGGGTCTTCGCTGGATGTCGACAGCATGGATGTGCAGGGCGCGCTGTCGAGCGATGCGATCACCGCGCGTGATCTGGAGGCGGGGCGATGGGACGGGGCGGCGGTGGCGCTGTTCCTGACGGAATGGACCGATCCGGGGGCGCTGTGGCTGGGCCTCGCGGCGGGCGAGATTGGCACGGTGGAGCGCGAGGGGGAGGCGTTTACTGCGGAGCTTGTCGGTGCGGGCGCAGTGCTGGCGGGGCCGGTCGCGCCGGAGACGTCGCCCGATTGTCGCGCGGTGTTGGGGGACGTGGACTGCCGGGTGGATCTGACGCGCTATCGGCGGGTGGTGCGGGTCGGCGCAGTGGATGGCGAGGATGTGGCTGTCGTCGGGGGGATTGAGGCGGGGGCTTATGCCTTTGGGTCTTTGCGATGGTTGACGGGCGCGAATGCCGGGTTGGCGCAGGCTGTCGTGGCGAACGATGCGGCGGGGGTGACTTTGGCGGATGCGCCTGCGTCTGCGGTGGTCGAGGGGGCTTTGGCGGTGCTGACGCAGGGGTGCGATCGGCGGATGGCGACCTGTTCGGCGCGGTTCGGGAATGCGGTGAATTTTCGGGGGGAGCCGTATCTGCCGGGGAATGATTTGCTGACGCGCTATCCGGGGGGGTGATTTTTTGGGTCGCGCGGAGACGCGGAGGCGCGGAGGGGGTGGTGCCTTGGTGCGACTGCTCCGCGTCTCTGGGGCTCCGCGCGATTTTGTTCTCTTGCGAAAGCAGGAGTCCAGGGGGCTGGGTTTAGACCCGGCGACTCTGGACCCCGGCGTTCGCCGGGGAACGGGTTTGGGGGTGGGTGCATGAAAAGAGCGGAGAGGATTGTTGCCGGGGCGCGGGCGTTGGTGGGGGTGCCGTTTCGGTTGCAGGGGCGGGATGCTGACGCGGGTTTGGATTGTGTGGGGCTGGTTGCCTGTGCGCTGGCGGCGGCGGGGCATCGGGGGGCTGTGCCGGGGGGCTATGGCTTGCGCGGGGGCGATCCGGTGCGGTTTTCCGGGTGGTTGCGTAGCGCCGGGTTGCGGCGGGTGCGGATACTGAAAGCCGGCGATGTGGTGCTGGTGCGCGCGGGGGTGGCGCAGTTTCACGTGATGCTGCGCGTGCCGCGCGGGTTCGTCCATGCCCATGCTGGCTTGCGGCGGGTGGTGGAGATGCCGGGGGAGGCGCTCTGGCCTGTGGTCAGTGTTTGGCGGTGGGGGCGGTAGGTTTGTGCGCGCGGAGGCGCGGAGACGCGGAGGGGGGGTGCCTTGGGGCGACTGCTCCGCGTCTCTGCGGCTCTGCGCGATTTTGTTCTCTTGCGGAGGCAGGAGTCCAGGGAGCTGGGTGATTACCAGGCGACACTGGGTTCCTGCCTTCGCAGGAACACGGGGCGCGGGCTTTCAGGTTAGGATTTGGCATGGCGACGTTGGTGCTTGGGGCGGTGGGGACGGTGCTGGGCGGGCCGATCGGGGGTGCGATCGGGGCGCTCGCGGGGCGGGCTTTGGATCAGGCGGTGCTGTTCAAGCCCAGGGGACGGCGCGGGCCGCGGCTGCAGGATTTGCAGGTGCAGACATCGACTTATGGCACGCAGATACCGAAGATTTTCGGGGTTATGCGGGTGGCCGGGACGGTGATCTGGGCGACCGATCTTAAAGAAAGCAGCGACCGTAGCGGCGGGGGCAAGGGGCAGCCGAGCGTTACGACGTACAGCTATTCCGCCAGCTTTGCGGTGGCATTGTCGGCGCGCGGGGTGCGGTCGATTGGGCGTATCTGGGCGGACGGGAATTTGCTGCGCGGAGTTGCGGGGGATTTCAAGACCGAACTGGGGGCGTTCCGGCTGCATAAGGGTGATGCGGATCAGGCGGTCGATCCGCTGATCGCGGCGGCGGAGGGGATTGGCGTGACACCGGCGCATCGCGGGATGGCCTATGCGGTGTTCGAGGATTTGGCGCTGGCGGACTATGGCAACCGGATACCGTCGCTGACTTTCGAGATATTTGCGGACGATGCGCCGGTGACGACGGGGGCAATGGCTTCTGCCCTGACGGCGGGTGTTGTGGGCGGGGCCGGGGGATCGGTCGGCGGCTATGCGGCGAGCGGGGACGATGTGGCGGCGGCGTTGCAGCCTCTGGTCGAGGCGCAGGGATTGGTGTTGCGTGATGCCCTGCTGGATGTGCCCGAAGAGGATGGTGTCGTGGCGCGGGGGATGCTGGCGGCGCGGATCAATGGGGCGGCGCAGGTGCCGGTGAAGGCGGGGCGCGATCCGGCAGGCGATGTGCCGTTGCGGCTGGCGGTGCGGCATTATGATCCGGCGCGGGATTATCAGGCGGGCGTGCAGACGGCGGTGCGGCCCGGTGTCGGGCGGACGTTGCAGTCGGTCGAGATGCCGGCGGCGGTTGCTGCGGGCGAAGCGAAGGCGCTGGCGGCGGCACGGCTGGCGGAGGCCTGGTCCGGGCGGTCGCGGCTGGAGCTGCTGTGCGGTTGGGAGGCTTTGGCGGTGCGGCCGGGAAGCGTCGTGACCGTGGAAGGGGTTGCGGGGCTTTGGCGCGTGGTCGCGCTGGAATGGGAAGCGATGGGCGTGACGTTGACGCTGCGCGGGTGGCGGCGTGGGCCGGGGGTGGCGGGTGCGGCGTCTTCGGGCAGCGTGGTGCGCGAGCCGGACGCGCCGCATGGGGCTACGCGCCTGATGATCGCGGACCTGCCGGGGCGGGGCGATGGCGCTGCGGTGGCGCCGAGCGTGGTCGTGGCGGCGGCGGGAGCCTCTGCCGGATGGAAGCGGGCAGCGCTGTTCACCGTCGAGCCGGGGAGCGGGACGGCGGTGCCGATGGGGCGGACGGCGCCTGCTGCGACGATGGGGACTGTCGTGACGGCGCCGGGTGCGGGATCGGCCGCGCTGTTCGATCTGGCGGGATTTGTGGATGTGCAGTTGGTGTCGCCGGGGGCGTCTTTGGCGGGCGCAGACGATGCGGCGTTGTTGCGCGGGGCGAACCTGTGTCTGGTGGGGCGGGAGCTGATCCAGTTCGGTGCGGTGAGCGTGATCGGGCCGGGGCTGTTCCGGTTGCGGCACTTGCTGCGTGGGCGGTGCGGGACCGAGTGGGCGATGGCGGGGCATATCGCGGGCGAGAATTTCCTAATGCTGGAGGCGGAGCGGCTGGCGACGGTGCCCTCCAGTGCGGCGCAGCCGGGGATGCTGTGCCGGGTGATCGGGATCGGGATTGGCGATGCGGTGCCTGCCGAGGCGGAGGTGACGGTATCGGGGGAGGCTCTGGTGCCTTTGTCGCCGGTGCATCTTTCGGTCGAGAGCGACGGGGCGGGCGGCGTGACGGTGCGCTGGGTCCGGCGCAGCCGTGCGGGCTCGGCGTGGAGCGATGGCGTGGAAGTGCCGCTGGGCGAGGAAGCGGAGCGCTATCGGGTCGAGCTGCTGGATGGCGCGGATGTGGTGCGCTCGGCGGAGGTGCGGGTGCCGGAGTGGACCTATGATGCGGCGATGATCGCGGCGGACGGGGCGGTGGGGTCGCTGTCGGTCGCTGTGCGGCAAGTGGGGACTTACGGGTTGGGACGGGTGGCTGTGGTGGCGCTCTGACGTTGACCTGTTTAATCTGATTGGGAGTTTAACGGATGGCCGATGAGCTGACGGATCGTTTTGCCTTGCCGCTGTTGCAGGCGGGACAGGCGCAGAAGGAAGTGACGCATAACGAAGCGCTGGTGCGGCTGGATATGCTGAGCCATGGGGCTGCGGTCAGTGCGGATGTGTCCGTGCCGCCCTCCGCGCCGGTGGCAGGGCAGTGCTGGATCGTGGCGGCGGGGGCGAGCGGCGCGTGGGCCGGGCAAGGCGGCGCAATCGCGGGATGGACGGCAGGCGGCTGGCGCTTCGTTACGCCGGTTATCGGCATGGCGGTGTGGGTCGTCGACAGGGGACATGCAATGCGCTGGAGCGGAAGCGCATGGATCGACGCGGAGGTGCGCGCCGACGGGCTGTATCAGGGCGGCATCCGGGTGGTTGGCGCGCAGGGTGGGGCGATAATGTCACCATCTGGCGGCGGACTCGTGGACGCAGAAAGCCGGGCCGCGATAGATGCGATACTGGTCATGCTGCGGTTGCACGGTATGATAGCTGAAAGCTGATCGAAAGCGCGACTTTCCAGCACCGTTCCGCAAAGCCAACAAAAAAAATGCTTGGGCGGTTGTCGCCAGTAAACGCTGGAAATGCGGTCATAATGCCGCCGTTCATTATCCGCAAAACTGAGGCTTTTGGGCAACAGTTCCGGCATTTGCGCACTTGCCATGAAACTTTCGGCAAGCTAGAGCATTACCGCAGTCCTTCGTGACCATTTTGAAAGGGGAATTATATGCGGAAGCTTGCCCTCGCAGCAGCGCTCGCTACCACAGCCTTGGCGACCCCCGCCATGGCTCGTGACAATGCATGGTACATCGGTGCCGATGCCGGTGCCATGATCGTTGAGGATACCACCCTCACCATCGTGACGCCAGTTTCAACCGTCAACTACAACACCGGCTACGACGTCGATGGCGTAATCGGTTACGATTTCGGCGGTTTCCGCCTTGAATCGGAAGTCGCGTTCAAGCGCGCTTACACCGACGTAAACAGCTACACCAATGGCGTTCAGAGCACGCGCGGCAACGTCCGTTCGCTGAGCTTCATGGTCAACGGCATGCTCGACTTCGGTGCCGATGACGGCATCCAGGGCTTCGTTGGCGGTGGTGTCGGCGTTGCTCGCACCTACCTCTACACGCTGACGACCGACGATTCGGACACGGGCTTCGCATGGCAGGCAATTGCCGGCGTTCGCTTCCCGCTGACCGACAAGCTGGACGCGTCGCTGAAGTATCGCTTCTACAACCACCCCGACATGGGCCTCGTAACGAGCAATCGTCCTGATCCGCGCTTCAATGCCGCTGGTTCGGACGTCGATGCCCGTCTGCGTACGCACAGCGTTCTGGTTGGCCTGAGCTACAACTTCGGTGAGCCGGCAGCACCGCCGCCGCCTCCTCCGCCGCCCCCGCCGCCGCCTCCTCCGCCCCCGCCGCCTCCGCCGCCTCCGGCAGTGGAATGCACGCCTGGACCGTACATCGTGTTCTTTGAATGGGATAAGTCGAACATCACTCCCGATGCCGCAACCATCCTCGACAACGCGATCTCGGCCTACAGCAACTGCGGTTCGGCTCAGGTCATGCTTGCCGGTCACGCCGACAAGTCGGGTTCTGCTTCGTACAACGTCGGTCTGTCGCAGCGTCGCAACGACAGCGTCAAGGCATACCTCACTTCGAAGGGTATTCCTGACGGCGTTATCTCGACCGAAGCGTTCGGTGAAAGCCGTCCCCGCGTCGAAACCGCCGATGGCGTTCGCGAACTGCAGAACCGTCGCGTGGAAATCACCTACGGTCCCGGTTCGGGCATGTAAGAATTGCCATCAACCCTTCGGGGCTGATGCAAAAGAGGGGGCCGGTCGCAAGACCGGCCCCTTTTCTTATGGGTGTGGTTCCTCGGGATATATGCCGGGGATGCGGTGTCCGACAACTGTATTGCATGTATAATACACGGTTGGTAGGATCGCGACGAATCTTGCGATAGGACCGTCGATGACTCACCTGCTACGTGGCCTTTATCTGCTCGCCCTTCCCGTTCTTTCGATGGCGTTGGGAAGCGGGGCGCCTGCGGCCAAGGACGACGCATTTCGCCCTTCATTCCACCCCGAGACGCTCAAGGGACCGCCGCCCGGTGCGCCCAACGACGTGTTGGTGCTGGGTACGGCGCATCTGTCCGGGCTACCGGAATCGTTCAAGCCGGAGATGGCTGTGCCGGTCGTGGCGCGGCTGGCTGCATGGCGACCGACAGCCATTGCGACCGAAGACCTGTCCGGCTTGCAATGCGACAGCCTGCGCCGCTATCCGATGCGATATGCCGCGACGGTAAAGGATTATTGCGCGGATCCCACGGCGGCCGGTCTGGCGACGGGGCTGGACGTGCCAGCCGCCAATGCCGAAGCGGAGCGATTGCTGGCGGCATGGCCCGCCACACCTGCGGCAGCCGAGCGACGGCATCTGGCTGCGATCTTTCTGGCGGCGGGCGAGCGGGCATCGGCCTTGGTGCAATGGCTGCGGTTGCCGGAAGGCGAACGGCATGCGGGCGACGGCCTGAACGACGCCCTGGTTGCAGCGTTGGAAAAGCTGAAAAGCCGACGGAACGAAACGACACTGATCGCGGCACCTCTGGCGGCGAAGCTGGGGCTGGAACGGGTGTGGAGCGTCGACGATCATACGGCAGACAGTGACGATGGGGCGGAACAGGAGGCGGCAGGCGCCGCCATGATGCGCGCGTGGGACAATCCTGCGTCAGCGCAGCGGACAGCTCAGGATGCGCAGTTGCACGCTGGCCTTTCAGCGCCTGACGGATTGCTGGCGATATTGCGCGCCTATAATGCGCCCGGCGCGGCGCAGTTGGTGTACCGGTCGGACTTCGGCGCGGCGTTCGTGGAGCCTTCGCCACAGGCCTTCGGTCGGCGTTATCTGGCCTATTGGGAGACGCGCAACCTGCGCATGGTGGCGAATATCCGCGATGTGCTGGGCCGGAAGCCGGGGACGCGGATGCTGGCCATCGTGGGGGCGTCGCACAAGGGCTATTATGAAGCGTATCTCGACCAGATGCACGACGTGCGGCTGGTGGATGCGATGACGGTTCTGAAATAGCGCGACGGACTTCGCCAGCAACTTTCGTTCCGGTGCAGGGTTAGGCTAGTCAACGAACGGCGCTTTGCCGCAACCTCAGAACGGGAATGACCATGGCACAGGATCAAGGGCGCGTCGCGATAATCGGGGCGGGGCATGTGGGTGCGACGACCGCCTATGCGCTGATGCTGCGGGCGTTGTTCCGGGAGATCGTCCTGATCGACCGCGACACCGCGCTGGCCGCTGCCGAAGCGGCGGATATTGCCGATGCGGGCGGGCTGACGCGGCCTGCGACTGTGCGGGCAGGCGACTATGCGGATGCCGCGTCCGCGCGGATCGCCATACTGACCGCCGGCGCGGCCACGCATGGCGATGAAAGCCGTCTGGCCGTCGCGGGGAAAAGCGCGGAGATCGTGCGCGGCTGCGCGCGCGAGCTGATGGCGGCGGGGTTCGACGGCATCATAGTGGTCGCGGCCAATCCGGTCGACCTGATGACGTGGGTGGCGCGGGATGAAAGCGGGTTGCCCGATGCGCAGGTGATCGGGACGGGGACGTTGCTGGATAGCAATCGCCTGCGCACGATGCTGGCGCGGCGACTGAATATCGCGCCAGCGTCCGTCGATGCGATGATGTTGGGGGAGCATGGCGATACGTCGTTCGCGGCGCTCTCCATCGCACGGGCGGGCGGCATGGCGCTCACCCGAATGGCGCCGGAGGGGGCGGATATCGACGCGGCGTCGCTGACCGATGCCGTGCGGCAGGCGGCGTATCGCATCGTGGAGGGCAAGGGATACACGTCGTTCGGCATTGCGACGGCGATCGTGCGGATTTGTGAGGCGATCGTTCGGAACGAGCATGTCATTCTGCCGGTCTCGACCGTGCTGACGGGGCAGTTCGGGATTGGCGACTTGTGCCTGAGCCTGCCTTGCGTGCTGGGCGCGGAGGGCGTGGAACATGTGTTGGAGCCGGATCTGGACGAAGGGGAACGGGCATCCTTTGCGCATTCGGCGCGCGTGGTCGGCGCGGCGCTGGAGGGGGTGAAGGGGGAAGGCCGATAGCGGCGGCAGGGGCAGGTTTTCCTGCGCAGAATAGCTCGACAATTCAGTGGGATATGTGGACGGTGTCGTCATGGATTTCATGAAGATCATCGAGTCCCTCGACGAGGCGCTCTACACCGTGATGGGGTGGCTGGTATTCTATCCGCTGACATTGTGGCGGGCCTTGGTGCAGCCGTTGCGGATCATGGCCTATGCCGACCGGGAAGTGTCGGACCGGCCCCAGGATCAGTATGACGACGCGATCCGGCCGCCGCTGTTCCTGTTCCTGACGCTGCTGATTTCGCACGGAATAGAGATTGCGATGCAGGGCCAGAACCCGTTGCTGGCGGACCGGCATGGGCTGGCGGCGCTGGTGGATTCCGATCTGGCGTTGCTGGCGTTGCGCATGGTGCTGTTCAGCCTGTTCGCGCTGATGATGGCGGTGCGATTGCTGCGGCGGCAGGGCGCGCGGCTGACCCATAGCAGCTTGCGGCGGCCCTTTTACGGCCAGTGCTTTACCGCCGCGCCCTTCACCCTGATGATCGGCATCGGCACGCTGATGACCGCAGTGCCGCATGGCCATTGGCGGACGGGGGGCACGGCGCTGATCGTCGGGGCGATCGCGTGGTATGTGGGCGTGCAGACTTTGTGGTTTTCGCAGAAACTGAAGGTATCGCGGCTGGCGGGATTTGGGCAGGCGGTGCTGGCGACGTTTCTGGCGATGGTGATGTTCGTGGTGCTGTGCTGGCTTATTGTGTGAAGCAATAGCCATGCGGCCCGCAGCTTAACACTCTGTGTTAATGTCATAATTCATGCTATGAGTCGTCCATAATACAGGGAGGACAGCATGAAAGCCGTTGCATTCACCTTGGCCGCGATGGCGGCATCTTCAAGCGCAGTTCAGGCGCAGGCACCGGGCGACATTCGCGATCTGGTGGGCGCGCGCGCCGCCGGGGCGGAGACCGCCATGCAGGCGCGGGGCTATATGTTCGTAAAGACGCGGACGGGCGACGACCGCAAATATAGCTATTGGTGGAATGCGAGAGCGCGCCAGTGCGTGACTGTCGCGACGATGGATGGGCGATATGACTCCATCACCACCAGCCCCGCGCCGGATTGCAACCAGCGCGTGAACGCACCGGAGTATCGCGACAGGGGGTTTCAACGACCCGACGCGCGGCGTGAATCGCCCAGCTATGCCGGGGAGCGCGGGTCTGTTCAGGTGAGCGGCAATGCCGTCGATCTGGGGCTGGTGTGCTTTGGCGATGGCCAGCGGCCCGGCGTGGCGACGACTTATGGATGGTCGTGGAACAGCAAGCGCGACCGCTATGACTATGGCAATCGCACGGAGATGACGTCGCAGCAGTTCGATGCTTCGGTGATGGTTCAAGTGTGGGACGGGGGCGGGCGGATCAGCCTGCCCAAGAAGCTCATCCCGCCGCTGCATTCACGCGGTAGCGATGGGTGGTGGGACTTGTACGACGTGGAAGCGGGACCGGACCTGATCCGCGCGAAATATCGCCTGAATGGCATGAACAAGCCGACGATCACGATCAACCGGCGCAGCGGGCAGATCACGATCCGGGGGCTGGACCCCTATGGCTTTCGCGGGACGTGCGATTTGATCGATGGGGATGAGCATCGGCGGTTTTGAGGGGGGGGTGGGTGCCAGTTTAATTACTTCTTTCCTAATCGGCTGGCGCAGTGCTTACATCATCGCCTTCTACGGCATCCTGTACGTTCTGCCCGACCCACCCAGCGAATATCATCAATTTGTTTCTGCGGATCGGTTCTGACCTATTCGCGAGGCAGAGCATCGCTTCATGAAGAGTTTTTACCCAAGGGCGCTCGTCTTCAAGGCCGCGACCAAATGCTCCATGCCCATGCCGCGAAAGTAGGCACTGGAAAGCCTGAGACTGGACCGGCGCGGGTTGGTGAAGAATGGCGTCCAAGAATGCGTTTGGATCGATTTCTTTGAGAACCGGGCCATCGATGAGATCGGAGTGTTCGCCACCGACCCCTACAAGACGCCGACAGAACAAATCAGCGTCCTCGTTGAGTTCTCTCATCAGTCGTTCTGCAAGTGCAGGAAGTCGTTCAATGCGCGCTTGCGCACGCTGTTCGCTTAGGAATCCATAGATTTCTCTGAAGTGGGGGGTGCCTGCCTCTGAAAAACCAAGGCCGCCCCATGCCCCATTTCGGATATACTCAAGAAATGAGTTAGGCTCTATCGGGGGCAAATCTCCACGTTCTCTCAGCGTTGAGATGTAAGCCTTGGCATTCTTAACAATGCTATCCCGATCCATAGGGAGCAGTTGTGCATCACTCATCGTCAACATGATACCAAACACATGCAAAATTTCACCAGGCTCGCGGTAATGGAATTCAGCTACTTCGGACTCGAGCGCCAAAATTGCTTTTGCAATTGCATCTTCTTCCCGTTCGAACCGATGCCATATTGTTCGCCATGATGGCTCGTCGTTCGGTTCGAAAAACCAAGAGCTTGCATCCAAGTCTCGCTTGATCAAAACCTCATCTACTACTCCGCGTACCAGCAGTTCGATAAGGAGTTCATCGGACAACGTGGTGTCGCTCAGGTCAATGCCGCTGTAGCGGTCGAATGAACTCTTAATTGCGGATTCAGTACCCCTATCCATCGCCGCTGCGATCCAGTAGTTTACCCGGCCTCGGATATCCTCAGCTTTGATCCGACCTAGCTTGATATCGAAAGAAAGTGCGAAGAGTACTCGAAGGATGTGCAGCATCGCCCGCAAATGTTGCCGGTGGTGTAGTTCGATCGCTGTATAGAGGCGCTCGAAATCCCAGAGGGTCTGTTTAAGGACACGCAAATTGTTGACCTCACCTTGCTCATACAGGTCAACGATGTGGCTTTTGACTGACTTTAGGTAGTTACGAGCCTCAGTCGATGCAATGTTCTCAAGAAACGCTTCAAGCGCGCCCTCCACCGCTGACTTGGCCTCCAATGTCTGGCCTACCAGCTTTTCGCGCTTTGTTCGATAGCCGTCCGTTTTATCTAATTCGGTTTCGTTGGCCACGAGGATAACTCGGAAGCCAGCATGTTCGACGAATTGGTTAATATAGCCAAAGATTGCATCGGCTGTCATTGACGAGCGTTCGATATCGTCGAACACATAGGTCGCCGCTGTCGTTTGGTCGATCACGTCCTTGAGGGTGATGGCGCCCTCTACGTTAAAGTATTTGGATGCAGTATTGAGCAGCCGTCCGGTTATCTTCGCGACCTTTGTACCGAGGATCGGGTACATTGCCGCCAGTATCGCGGCATCGATCTCCTCCGGTTGAGCCACGCCATAAAGGCTGACGTAAATATAGTCCTTTTCGTTGGTGAAGTGATCAGCAAGAATTTGCCGAATCAGGAAGGTCTTGCCAATGCCCCAAGGCCCACAGATCATTACGGCGTAGCCCGGTGAGTTGGTGAGACTTAAGTAATAGCGAAGGTATTCGCGGATATGCTTGTTACGATCTTTTGCGTCACTCATTGGCATTTCCTTTCACCCCCGATGCCCCTTCCGCCACTTCGTCACCAGATGCCGTGCCAGCATCATGGGCGGCATCCTTAAGGCGTGGGAGCGGAGGTAGTATCCCATGCGGAGGGGTTTTTGGGTTTCCTGGCCCCAGGCGTTGGTGGCTAGGAGGCGTTTGGCGATCAGGCGGTCTTGGAGGGGTAGGGGGGCTGGCTTTTCGTGTGGGGCGTAGAGGTGGCGGGCTAGGCGTTGGGCTTGCGCTACTGGCGCGGTTAGGCCGTGGTGGGCGGTTCTGGTGGGGAGGTCTTCGCTGGGGGCGAGATCCGTCAGCAGGCAGTGAATGTCCCACAGGTTGCGCAAGCCGCCCGACAGGTCGCCATCGGCCAGCATGTGTGCGGCGGCGTGGCAGATGCGGTCGGTGGGGGAGAGGATGCGCAGGCCTTTTAGTGAGCCTTCGGAAATCGGGATGCTGTCGGTCAGGAGGGCGGCAGCGTCTGGCTTTGGGCGGGCGGTGAGCGGCAGGATACTGTGGTGGACGTCGATCATCCGGTCGCGGTCGCGGTGGATGAGCGGGGGGAGTTCGTGCATCCACTGGCGGTAATAGGCGTCGTCATAGGGATCGGGCTTTACCCATTCCCAGCCTGCGGCGATGAGTGCGGCCTCCACGGCGTCGAGCGCGGCGCGGGGGACGAGAATGTCGAGATCGCCGATGAAGCGGCCCTGCGCGGGGGAAAGATGCGCGGCGGCATAGGCGGTGCCTTTGAGGAGGACGACCGGGATATTCAAGGGCGCGAGGGCGGCGCGGGCGCGGTCGGCTTCCCAGAGGGCTTGGCGGGCTTCGCGGACGGCCTCCGTGCGGGCGTCGGCAAGGATCGGGCGGACGGGGGCGGGAACTTCGGCGTGTTCCAGGCGGTAGGCGAGGGTGCCGATCAGGCGCTCTGCGCGGGCGGCGGCGATGAGGGCGTTCCAGTCCGGCGCGGAGAGGCGCGCGGCGGAGGCGGGGTCGCGGAGGGTCTGGACGAGGAGCGTGGCGGTCATGGGCGCGCTGCCCCGGCGGACGGTTGCGAAGAAGAAAGTGGGATCCCGGCTTTCGCCGGGATGACGGTGGGGGATGGGGTGCGCGTCATCGCGCCTCTGCCCAGAGTTGCTCGACCAGGGCGATGGCGTCCTCTCCGCTGGGGAAGTCTATGGCGTGGGCGGGGACGGTCTGGACGAAGCGGGTGAGGGCGGTGAAGCCGGGTTCGCCGAGCGCGGTGTAGTTGGTCGAGGCCTGGGTGAGGCGCATGAAGACTTCGCCTTGGCCGACGGTGCGGATTTCGGGCGCGAAGCCGTAGCGGGGGAAGAGGAGCAGCGCGGGCATCGCGCCTTCCGCCATGCGCGCGACGGCATCTGCGCGGGGGGAGAGGTGGCGGATGTCGCCCTTGGCCGTGGCGCGGAGGAGCGGGCCGAAGCGGTCGGGCGCGGCTTCGGCTTCCATGACGGAAATCGCTGCGTTTTTCAGGGATATGAGGCGGGGGAAGGCGAAAATCTGGCCGCTGTGCAGATCGAGCAGCGCGAATTCGTCGCCCATCAGCCGCCAGCCGCGCTCGCCCAGTTGCGCCGCGAGGGTGGATTTGCCGGAGCCGGACTCGCCGGTCATCACGAGGGCGCGACCGTCTTTCTCTACGCAGGAGGCGTGGAGCAGCAGGTGCCGCCGCCAGCCGAGCGCCATTTGCAGGTTCATCCCCATCTCGGCGGCGAGCAATCCGTGGGCGAGCGCCATCGGGGCGGCGTCGGCAAGGCCGTGATCGCCGGTGATGTGGATCGACGGGCGGATATGTCGGCGCCACGGCTTCGATGGTTCGAGGCGGACGGTGAAGTCGGCAATGCCTTCGGGTGGCGTGGGATAGGCGCGATAGAGATGCGCGAGCTGCGCGATGGGGGCGGGCCATGCCGAGCCGATGCGGAAGCTGGCGGGGCCGATAGTGAGGGCGATGCTGTGCCTCATGCGCGGTGGATGAGGCCGAGGGCGACCATTTCTTCGAGATGCGCGGCGATGACCGGGCGCGCAGTGGCGGGGTCGCCCAGGTCGAAATGGGTGGATAGGGTGGTGAGGATTTGGGCGGGGGTTTGGGTGGCATGGGCGGGAGGCTCGCTGCGCTCGCTACCCACCCCCGGCCCCTCCCTTTCAGGGAGGGGAGCAGTAAGAGGAGTGGTGCGGAGCGCGTCCAATATTTCCGGCACGGGGCTGGCGACCATGTGGGTCTGGCTGGAGGGACGATGGTAGATGAGGGTGATGTCGTCGAGCGCGCGGACGATCAGGTCGGTGGCCGGGGCGGCGCGGTAGCGGGTGGGGACTGTCATCGCGCCGGGGAGCGTAGCGTGCGCGGGTTAAAAAAGCGCGGCGAACCAGCATATTCGTTTTTTAGGGAGAGATAAGTTCCGTTCGGGCTGAGCCTGTCGGAACCTTTTACTTCCTTAGAAGTGAACCCTTCGACACGCTCAGGGTGAACGGATTTCATTAGTATCCGGAAATTCTAGCGCGGCATCTGCAGCGAGGCGTAGCAAGTGAAGCCGCTGGTGCCCGATTGCAGACGGCGGATGTAGTTGAGATAAGCCTGGCTCTGTTCGTAGCTGGTGCCGGGCAAGGTGCGGCCACGCATCGCGGCCTTTACTTCTTCGCCGGAGAACGGGCGGCGGGGGCCGGGGAAGGCGCCCTTGGTTCCGGCGGGAACGAGCGTGCCGTTGGCCGCGACGTGATTGCCCGCGCGGCCCGGATCGGGAACGGGAATCTGGCAGTTCAGGACCGAGGCGGCCGTCTGCGCCAGCGCAGGGCGGATCGACACGATGGCGGAGGCCGCGACGGCGCCGCCGATCAGCAATTGCCGCCGCGAAGGCACGGGAAGCGGTGCGCCGGTCACAGGATCGGACGGCGGCGTGGCTTCGGGCGTTGCTTCTTCGTTGCGCATTGCGATTATTCATCGCAGCAATCGCGCGAATAATCTAGGCCAGTAACCATGAATCGCACCAGCATGATCCAGATCCTCGTCGCCTCTGCCGTGATCGTCGCGGGGGCCATCGCAACGTGGCTGCTCGCCGGACAGTGGGAGACAGCGGCGATATCGGCAGCCGCAGGGGGATTGGCGCTGTTCATCCTGACCGACCGCGCGCCCCCGCCCACCGCCGTGACCATGGAAGATCCCGCACCGGGCGAAGGCGCGGACATTCTCGACAACCCCGATTTCAATGCTTTGCTGGAGGGGATTTCCGAGCCGGTGCTGGTGGCGGCGCGCGGCAAGGTGGTGCGCGCGAACCGGCCTGCGCTGCGCCTGCTGGGCGCGCATATCGTGGGGGAGGATGCGAGGATCGCCATTCGGCATCCGGCAGCGGCGGAGCGGCTGGCCAGTCCCGGCCTGATGTCGGAGCCGGTGTCGATCAATCTGGTAGGGCTGGGTACGCGCGAGCAACGCTGGGAAATGCGGATCGCGCCGTTAAGCTCACCCGACGGGCACGAAGGGGTCGGCGAGAACCGGCGGATCGTGCATCTGATGGACCGGACGGGCAGCTATGCCGCCGAGCGGATGCGCGTGGATTTCGTCGCCAATGCCAGCCACGAACTGCGCACGCCGCTGGCCGCGATCCTGGGCTTTATCGAAACGCTGACCGATCCGACGGCGGGCGCGGAGACGGAAACGCGGGGACGGTTCCTGAAAATCATGGACGGCGAGGCGCGGCGCATGCAGCGGCTGGTCGATGACCTCATGTCGCTCTCACGGATCGAAGCGGAGAAATATCGCACGCCCGACGACAGCATCGACCTGCGCGAACTGGTGGCCGAAGTGGTCGCGGTGTTCCGCGACAGCCACGGCGCGCGGGGGCAGGAAGTGGTGGCGCATATCGATGGCGATACGGCCGCGGTGCAAGGCGACCGCGCGCAACTATCGCAGGTGCTCCACAATCTGGTGGGCAATTCGGCGAAATATGCGCGACCCGGCACACCGATCGTCGTGACGCTGACGCCGGGGGCAAGCGGCATGGTGCGGCTGTCGGTGGCGGACGAAGGCGAAGGGATCGGCCCGGATCATCTGCCGCGCTTGACGGAGCGATTCTATCGCGTGGATTCGGGACGCAGCCGGGCGATGGGCGGCACCGGCCTTGGCCTTGCCATCGTGAAGCATATCGTGGAGCGGCATCGCGGGCGACTGGATATCGCCAGCATCGTGGGCAAGGGGACAACGATCACCATCCTGCTGCCCGTGGCGGAAGAGGTGGCACGCTGAGGGGCGGTATTTCCCGACAAGCCCGCTTGCCATTATACGCTCTTACAGCCTAACGCGCGGACCATGTCGCGCACCTCCTCCGCCCCCGCTACCCCCGCCGCCGGACCGTGGCGAATCGAGGCGCGCGCCCTGATCGTACTGGCGCTGCCCATGATCGTGGTGAATGTCGCCTGGTCGGGGATCGCAGCGACGGACCTGTTGCTGCTCGGTCGTCTGGGGCCGGATGCCGTGGCCAGCGGGGCATTGGGCATCAATCTCTACACTGCCTTGCTGGTGTTCGGCATGGGGCTGGTCACCGCTGCTTCGCCGATGATCGCGGCGGAGCGCGGCGCGCGGTTGCATTCGGTGCGGGACATACGGCGGACGGTGCGGCAGACATTGTGGGCCGCAATTCTGCTGTGCATCCCGGCCTGGCTGCTGCTGTGGCAGTGCGAAGCGTTGCTGATCGCGATGGGGCAGGACCGCGCACTGGCGCAGGGCGCAGGCGAATTGATGCGCGGGCTGCAATGGGCATTGCTGCCCTATCTCGGCTTTCTGACGTTGCGCAATTACATTTCCGCGCTGGAGCGGCCCATGTGGGGCGTGATCGTGGTGATACTGGCGATCCCGTTCAATCTGGGCATCGGCTGGGCGCTGATCTTCGGGCATCTTGGGCTGCCTGCGCTTGGGATGTTCGGTGCGGGGCTGGCGGGGAGCGCGTCTTCGCTGTTCATGCTGCTGGGGATGGTCGCGGTGGTCATGCTGGATCGGCGCTTTCGGCGCTATCGCCTGTTCGGGCGCTTCTGGGTGGCGGACTGGCCGCGCTTTGCGACGGTGTGGCGGATCGGGTTGCCGATTGCGATTACGCTGGGGCTGGAAGTGACCGTGTTCAACGCCGCCGTGTTCCTGATGGGCCTGATCGACCGGGCATCGCTGGCGGCGCACGCCATCGCGATCCAGATCGCAGCGCTTTCTTTCATGGTGCCGCTGGGCATCGGGCAGGCCGCGACGGTGCGTGTGGGCGTGGCCTTCGGGCGGCGCGATGCGGCGGCCATCGGGCGCGCGGGCTGGCTGGCAATCGGCATCGGCACGGCGTTTGCGCTGGTGGCGGGTGCGGTGCTGATTGCTGTGCCGTTGCCATTGATCGCGATCTTCATCGATGTCGCCGATCCGGCCAATCGTCAGGTGGTGACGCTGGCGGTGTCGTTCCTTGCGGTGGCGGCGTTGTTCCAGATCGTCGATTGCGCGCAGGCGGTGGGCGCGGGTGTGTTGCGCGGGCTGCAGGATACGCGCGTGCCGATGATGATCGCGGCAGTCGGTTACTGGGTGATCGGCATCGGTGTCGGCGTGCTGCTGGCGTTCCAACTGCGGATGGGCGGTGTCGGCATCTGGTGGGGGCTGGCCAGCGGGCTGGGCGTGGTGGCGGTGCTGATCACGGCGCGCTGGGCAATGCGCGAACGGCTGGGGCTGGTTTCGCGCGCAGGGTGACGGGGCGCGTCATACCGCGCCGCGCCAGATAGCTACGGATACTCCTTTGCGCCTCATGCGTTCGAGCATGGAGGAGACCTGTATGACCACCCATGACGATCCCAAGAAGACGGAAACCGACCCAAAGGAAAAGGACGACGCGCCGCTTCATGATGCCGAGCAGGACGAAGAAAATATCAAAGAGGAAGGGGAGCCGTTTCCCGGCAATTTCGCATGATGCGATGATGCTCGCGTTATGATGCCGAGGCGGAGCGGGATTGCAGGCAGGTTAGTATGGTTCGAGCTGTAGCGCAAAGAGGTTCGATCGCTCCGCATTCCCTATGGCTTGGGCAATCGAGCCCGTCAGGCGTCGCAAGGCCGAACGGCCGCCCGAGCTTATGCGAGGACAGCCAGGTGGGCGAATGCCCGCGCCGGGGCCTGAGGCCAAAAAATTGGTGCGCCCGGCTGGATTCGAACCAGCGACCACCCGCTTAGAAGGCGGGTGCTCTATCCAACTGAGCTACGGGCGCGCTGGGCTTCCAATAGCGGCGGGGCGAGGGCGATGCAAATCCGGCGCTGCAAAATAGTGCAATGCAGCACGCGGCGCATTGCAATGCAGCGCAAGCTGGATATGCAGGACAGTGTATGGATAGTTCGCCAGCCGCAACAATCGAGAAAATTGACGCTTCCACCCTCGGCGCGCGTCCGTTGCGCCATTTCGATTTCGTCATGGCCGCGTTCGTCGTCGTGCTGGTGCTGTCCAATGTGATCGGCGCGGCGAAGCTGGCGTCGGTAACGCTGTTCGGGCAGCCTTTCATTTTCGGCGCGGGCATCCTGTTCTTTCCGATCAGCTATGTGATCGGCGACGTGCTGACCGAAGTCTATGGCTATGCGCGGGCGCGTCGTTGCATCTGGGCGGGGTTCTGGGCGCTGATCTTTCTGGCGGTGATGACGGTGGTGGTGGTCGCCATGCCGCCTGCGCCGGGCTGGGAAGGGCAGGCCGCGTATGAAGGCGTGTTCGGCACTTTGGGGGTGCAGACATTGCGGATCGTCGGCGCGTCCATCGCCGGGTTCTGGGGCGGGGAGTTCGTCAACGCATTCGTCCTGTCGCGCATGAAGCTGCTGACGCAGGGGCGGTTGCTGTGGACCCGGACCATCGGATCGACGGTGTTCGGGCAGGCTGTGGACAGCCTGATATTCTATCCTATCGCCTTTCTGGGCGTCTGGTCCACGGAGCAGGTGCTGGCGGTGATGGTGTCGAACTGGGCGTTGAAGGTCGCCTGGGAAGTGCTGCTGACGCCGGTGACATACAAGGTCGTCAATGGCCTGAAACGCGCCGAAGGGCTGGATATCTATGACAGCCAGACCGATTTCACGCCCTTCAAGACGCGGATCTGATTGCGGATGACATTGGAAGAAGTGTCCACGGTTTGGGGCAACTGGAAACATGACATCGAAATTGCGGTGGGCCTCAGCCCTGACGCGATGCATATCCATGTCGGCGTCCTGATACTGCTGTCGATCGCTCTAGTGACTCGCAAGCGCATGGATCACTGGGCACCGTGGCTGGGCCTTTTCGTGATCGAATGCTGCAACGAGTTCATCGATCTCAATCAGGTGCAGGGCAGTGTGGAAAACAACTGGCCCGCTTCGCAGCATGATATTCTGAACACGATGTTCCTGCCGACGATGATAATGCTCTACGCCCGGATTAAGCGGTTCGAGAAGGTCGGAAGCTGGGGCTGACCGACACGGACGCCCACGAAAACGCTGTAACACAAATGTAAATTTGCTTCAGCTATTGCCAAATCGACCGCCGCGTCCAATGTCGCTGGCGCACTGTCCCTATCAGAATCTGGTTTTGGGGCGGATTTCTTAAAGGGCGAATAGATGGGTTTACCGGCAATTACCGCAGCAATGATGATGGTGGGTACGCCAGCGGGACAAGGCGATGTTCCCAGCGTACCAGTCGCAACGGCTGTGCAGGACCGGGATATCAGGACATCCGTTCCGCCGACCGTGCCTACCTTGCCGCCGACTTTGCCGACGACCGCGCCGGAGAGTGCGGACGATGCCAATGCAATTATCGTGAGCGGCAAGGCGCAGGCCGCGCCGGGCGATCCGCTGGAACAGGTGAACGCGGAAGCGTTTGGCGTGACGCAGAAGGTGGACGACGCCGTCGTCGGTCCGGTGGCGATGGCGTATCAGGACTCGGTGCCGAGCCCGATCCGGAAGGGGATGCGCAATTTCCTGCGCAATCTGTTCGAGCCGGTCGTGTTCATCAATTACATGTTGCAGCTAAAGCCCGGCAAGGCCGCCGAAACCGCTGGCCGTTTCGCGATCAACACCACCGTCGGCATCGCGGGGTTGGTCGATGCGGCGAAGAAGAAGCCCTTCCATCTGCCCTATCGCCCGAACGGCTTTGCGAACACGATGGGCTATTATGGGATCAAGCCGGGACCGTTCCTGTACGTACCGCTGATGGGGCCGACGACGGTGCGCGACCTTATCGGCTATACGATCGACGGGATGTTCCTGCCCTTTGCAGTCGGCAAGCCGTTCAGCCAACCGGCCTATGTCATTCCGGCAACGGTGCTGGGGCTGCTCAACAGCCGCGTCGAGTTCGATGGGCAAATCCGCAAGATCAAGTCAGCCGACGATCCCTATGCCATGTCGCGCGAATATTATCTGAAGAGCCGTCAGGCGGAAATCGACGCCTTGCATGGTATAGGCAATGGCAAATGGGTGCCTGAAGATGAGGTCAGCGACGTGCCGCCGGCTGGTGGGACTGCGCCGCTACCCACGGATTTGCCAGCCGACACGGATGTTACGCCATCGCCCCAGCCACAGGCAGGGGTGAACCCGCCACCCAGCTAAGCGCGGGTAAGCAGTCCTTCGACGAGGCCTTCGAACAGGCGGCGGCCGTCGGTGCCGCCATGCGCGGGTTCGATCATGCGTTCGGGATGCGGCATCATGCCCAGCACATTGCCCGCGTCGTTCAGGATGCCCGCGATGTTGCGCGCCGATCCGTTGACGTTTTCGGCATAGCGGAACGCCACGCGGCCTTCGCCTTCCAGCCGGTCGAGCGTCGCGTCGTCGGCGAAATAGTTGCCGTCATGGTGAGCGACGGGGATGGTGATCGTCTCGCCCGCTTCATATTTGGCGGTGAAGGCGGACTGGGTGTTGTCCACCGTCAGCTTCACGTCGCGGCACACGAAATGGATGCCAGCATTGCGCATCAGCGCGCCGGGGAGCAGGCCGGTTTCGGTCAGAACCTGAAAGCCGTTGCACACCCCGAAAACGAAGGTGCCGCGCGCCGCAGCTTGCGCCACCGCCTGCATCACCGGCGAACGGGCCGCCATCGCGCCGGAGCGCAGATAGTCGCCATAGGAAAAGCCGCCGGGTACGCCGATCAGGTCGATCCCTTCGGGCAATGCGCTGTCGCCATGCCAGACCATCGCGGGCGCAGTGCCGGTGATCTGTTCGAAGGCCACGGCCAGATCGCGGTCGCAATTGCTGCCGGGAAAGACGATGACGGCGCTCTTCATCTTAAGCGACCTTTTCGATGCGGTAATTTTCGATGACGGTATTGGCCAGCAGCTTCTGGCACATGGCGTCGATGTCCGCATCGCTCGTGCCATCGGCGAGATCGAGTTCGAGCAGCTTGCCCGCGCGGACGTCGTTCACGCCTTCGAAGCCCAGACCGCTCAGCGCATGATGGATCGCCTTGCCCTGCGGATCGAGCACACCGCCCTTGAGGGTCACGAAAATGCGGGCTTTCATGGGGCGGGACTCCTGAATGGGGTAAGTTGCGGACCCCCTAGACCAAATGCGCGCCGATATGAAGCGGGTTCCGAAACAATAGGGTAAAGTGTTCCTGCGGATGCAGGAACCCAGTAATCTCATCACGCGCAAACGTTGCACTATTACTGGGTTCCTGCCTGCGCAGGAACACGACAGTGTCGAGCGAACTTATATCCCGCGCTTTTTCCGGTGCGTTTCCATGTCGAGGATCGCGTTTTCGGCGCCTTCGGGCAGCAGGCCAAGGCGACGGGCGACTTCCTGATAGGCCTCGACTTCGCCGCCAAGGTCGCGACGGAAGCGGTCCTTGTCGAGCTTTTCGTTGGTGACGGCGTCCCACAGGCGGCAGCCGTCAGGGCTGATTTCGTCGGCCAGAATGACGCGGCTGAATTCACCGTCCCAGATGCGACCGAATTCCAGCTTGAAGTCGATCAGGCGGATGCCGATGCCAGCGAACAGGCCGCACATGAAATCGTTCACCCGGATCGCCATATCGGCGATGTCGTGCATTTCTTCCTGGCTGGCCCAGCCGAAGCAGGCAATGTGCTCGTCCGAAATCATCGGATCGCCCAGCGCATCGTCCTTGTAGCAATATTCGATGAGCGTGCGGGGAAGCTGCGTGCCTTCCTCAATGCCCAGTTTCTTGCTGAGCGATCCGGCGGCGACATTGCGCACGATCACTTCGATCGGGATGATTTCGACCTGACGAATCAACTGCTCACGCATGTTGAGGCGACGAATGAAGTGCGTGGGCACGCCGATCTGCGCGAGGAGCGTGAAGATATGCTCCGAAATGCGGTTGTTGAGTACGCCCTTGCCGGAAATCGTACCCTTTTTCTGCGCGTTGAAGGCAGTCGCATCATCCTTGAAATACTGGATCAGCGTGCCGGGTTCTGGACCCTCATAGAGGATCTTGGCTTTGCCTTCGTAAATCTGGCGGCGACGGGCCATCGGCATATCCCTGCTTGTAAAACAATGCGCCCCGGCAAACGCGAATCGTTAAGGATCAGCGGTCGCCGGGGCTGTAGTGGGGGCCAATAGACCAAAGTGGGGAGCGGTGCAAATGGGGGAGCGGCTGGTTTGGGTTTCCCTTCGCATTGCAGGGATGATGAATTTTAGATCAGGGGTACACCGCCCCCACGAAATACAGCCCATCGGGCGGGGCGTTGAGGCCCAGCGCGGCGCGGTCCTTTGCCTCCAGCGCGGCGCGCATGTCTTCGACCGTCCATTTGCCGGTGCCGACCAGCGCGAGGCAGCCCACCATTGAGCGGACCTGATGGTGCAGGAAAGAGCGTGCCGCCGCGTGAATGTTTATGCGGTCGCCGGTGCGGATCACGTCCAGCCGGTCGAGCGTCTTGACGGGGCTGGCCGACTGGCAATGCACCGATCGGAAGGTGGTGAAATCATGCAGGCCGATGAGCGCCTGTGCGGCTTCGTGCATGGCGTCGCTGTCCAGTGCCTGGGTGATCCGCCATGCGAGGCCTTTTTCCCAGGTCAGCGGCGCGCGGCGATTGGCGATGCGATAGACATAGGAACGACCGAGGCAGGAAAAACGCGCGTGCCAGTCATCCGCTACGATCTCGCAGTCGGTGATCGCCACGGGTTGCTGCCGCATTTTCGCGTTGAGCGCTTCGCTCAGGCGGAAGGGGGTGAAGGGCTTGGCGATGTCGGCATGGGCGCGCATGGCGATGCCGTGGACGCCGGTATCGGTGCGCCCCGCCGCGTGGACGCCGACCGTTTCGCCGGTGATGGCGGCGATGGCGTCCTCCACGGCCTGCTGGACAGTGGGGCCATGCGGTTGCCGCTGCCAGCCCATGAAGGGGCGGCCATCAAATTCTATGGTGAAGGCGAAGCGAGTCATGCGAGTGAACCGTCACCCCAGCGTAGGCTGGGGTCGTAGGCCTCCAGGTAGCATCCTGTCGCCTGAGACCCCAGCCTACGCTGGGGTGACGTAAGAAGGAGCGGGGGTGACGTAAGAAGGAGGTAGGCCCGCTCAATCATCCACCCGCGTCCCCGCCGCCATATCGAACCCGCGCAGCAATTCGCCCGGTAGCATAGCTGACTTCCCCGCGCGCTGGATCAGCGTGGGGCGGATGCTGCCTTTGCCGCAGCCGATGAGCAGGCTGTCGTCGAGCAATTCGCCCGCTGCGCCGCTCCGCGTTTCGACATGCGCGGCATGGATGCGGAAGCGTTCGCCGCCATAGCTGAAGAATGCGCCGGGGGCCGGATTGAACGCGCGAATCTGGCGCTCGACGGCGTGCGCATCGGCGGTGAAATCGATCTTCGCTTCGGCCTTGTCGATCTTTGCTGCGTAAGTGACGCCTTCGTCCGGTTGCGGCACGGGTGGGAAAGCGTCGAGGTCTTCCAGCACCTGCGCCATCAGCACCGCGCCTGCCTCGGCCAGTTCGGTCGTCAACTCCCCGGCGGTCTTATATTCCACGGGCGTTACATGTTTCGCCCGCATCGGCCCGGTGTCGAGGCCCGCTTCCATATCCATGATCGTCACACCGGTAACGTGATCGCCTGCAAGGATCGCCCGCTGGATCGGCGCAGCCCCGCGCCAGCGCGGCAGGAGCGAGGCGTGGATGTTGAGGCAACCGCGCTTGGGCGCATCCAGCACGGCGCGCGGCAGGATCAGGCCATAAGCGGCAACCACCGCAACATCGGCATCATGCGACACAAACCCCGCCTGCGCATCGGCATCCTTCAGGCTTACCGGCACATGCACCGGCAACCCCAAAGCCTCCGCCCGCGCCTGAACGGGGGAGGGACGCAGCGCCTTGCCGCGACCCGCCGGACGGGGCGGCTGGCTGTATACCGCAACGATATCGTGCCCCGCAGCAACCAGCTTTTCCAGCCCCGGCACCGCAAAATCGGGCGTTCCCATGTAGACTATACGCATGGTCTTCTCTCAAGCCCTTGTCGGGCGGGAGCGCAAGCCCCTATGTTGCGCGATATGGCCTCTCCCGAAATCGAAGCGTTGACGCAGGCGCTCTCCCGCCTTCCCGGTCTGGGGCCGCGATCGGCGCGGCGCGCGGTGTTGCATCTTCTCAAGAAACGCGAACTGGCGCTGGGGCCGCTGCGCCGTGCGCTGGAGGCAGTGGAGCAGAACCTGTCCACCTGCGCGCTGTGCGGCAATGTCGATACGGTCGATCCCTGCGGCATCTGCACCGATCCGCGCCGCGACGACCGCGCATTGTGCGTGGTGGAGGATGTGTCGGACCTGTGGGCGCTCGACAAGTCGCGTCTGTTTCCGGGGCGTTTTCATGTGCTGGGCGGGCGATTGTCCGCGCTGGAAGGGGTGCGGCCGGAGGATCTGTCGATAGATGCGCTGGTCGGCCGGGTGGCGGCGGGCGGCATCGACGAAGTTGTGCTGGCGATGAATGCCACGCTGGAGGGGCAGACGACCGCGCATTACATCATCGAACGGCTGGAGCGTTTTCCCATACGGCTTACGCAGCTTGCGCATGGCCTGCCGGTCGGGGGGGAGCTGGACTATCTGGACGAAGGAACGCTGGCGCAGGCATTAAGGGCGCGCCGACCCGTAGGGTGACTTGATCTTATTGCGTTGTCGCCATATTTTAACGTCATGGCCATTCTTCCCATCATCGAAACGCCCGATCCGCGATTGCGCACTATTTCCACGCCCGTCGAGTTGATCGACGCCGATCTGCAACGGCTGATGGATGACATGTTCGAAACGATGTACGACGCGCCGGGCATTGGCCTTGCCGCCATTCAGGTGGGCGTGCCCAAGCGCGTTCTGGTGATGGACTTGCAGGAGCCGGAGGAAGAAGGCGGCGAACCCGTCAAGCGGCCGATGGTGTTCATCAATCCGCAGATACTCGAAGGGTCGGACGATATTTCGATCTATCAGGAAGGGTGCCTGTCGGTCCCCGACCAATATGCCGATGTGGAGCGCCCTGCGAGCATCCGTGCAAGCTGGATGGACCGCGATGGCCGCATCCGTGAAGAGCAACTGGAAGGCTTGCTGGCGACCTGTTTGCAGCATGAGATGGATCACCTTGAAGGGGTGCTGTTCATCGATCATCTGTCGCGGCTGAAGCGCGAGATGGTGCTGAAGAAGCTGGCCAAGCAGCGCAAGGAAGCCAAGGCGGCTTAGTCCTCGTCGTCCCAGCGCAGGCTGGGATCTCAGGCGATGGCGCGCTGCCGCATGACACCCCAGCCTTCGCTGGGGTGACGATTGCGGTGTTGGGCGACGACCCACTTGCCACTCTGCGTAACGTCCAGTAAGTTCCCTTTTCGTTCTCTTACGGAAAGTGCCCATGGACCTTCTCGCCGTCGCTCTCATCATTGCCGCTTTGCTCGCTGGCCTCGTTGCCGGATGGGTTGCGCGCGGGCAGGGAATGGCGGCGTTGTCGGCGCGCCTCGACGCTGCCGTTGCGCAGCGCGATAGTGCCGAACGCGACCTGGCAGTGGCGCGGGAGCGGGCGGATCAGGCGGCGGCGGTGTCTGCGCGGCTGGATGCGGTGCAGGCGGAGCGCGAATCGGCGTTGCGCGATCTGGCGGCGTTCCGGTCCGAACAACTGGCGCGCACCGAAGCGTTCGAGGCGCAGATCAAGGCGCTGACCGAGGCCAAGGAACAGCTTTCCGCGCAGTTCAGTGAGATCGGCGGCAAGATATTGGAGCAGGCGCAAAAGACCTTCCTCGACCGCGCCGATCAGCGTTTTGCGCAGGCCAATGAGAAGAGCGAAGCGCAACTCAAGGGGTTGCTGCAGCCAGTCGAAACCACGCTCAAGCGCTATGAGGAAGGGTTGCAGCGCGTCGAGAAGGACCGCGTCGGCAGCTATCACGAATTGCGCGAAGCTGTCGAGCAAGTGAAGCTGGGGCAGGGGCAAGTGCGTGACGAAACCGCCAAGTTGGTCAACGCCCTGCGCGGCGCGCCCAAGACGCGCGGGCGGTGGGGCGAGCAGCAGTTCAAGAACCTCATCGAAACGGCGGGGCTGTCGGCCTTTGTCGATTTTACCGAGGAAGTGTCGGTCAACACCGACGACGGGCGGTTGCGCCCCGATTTCATCATCCGCCTGCCAGGCGATCAGCAGTTGGTGGTTGACGTCAAATGTTCACTGGAAGCCTATCTCAATGCGGTCGAGCAGACCGAGAATGTGCCGCGTGAGCGCTATTTCGCCGACCATGCCCGCGCGTTGCGCACCCATGCCGATGCGCTGGGGCGCAAGGCCTATTGGGAGCAGTTCGACAAGGCGCCTGATTTCGTCATCATGTATGTGCCGGGCGACAATTTCGTCACCGCCGCGCTGGAAGCCGACATGGACCTGTGGGAACGCGCGGCGAAGAATCGGGTGATTATCTGCGGTCCGGCGACGTTCCTGCCACTCGCGCGGACACTGGCGGGGCATTGGCGACAGGCCAAAATGCAGGATCAGGCCAAGCAGGTGGGCGCGCTGGGCAAGGAATTGTACGAGCGGCTCGCGGTGGCGGCGACGCATCTCAAGCGGTTGGGCAGCGGGCTGAACAGTGCGGTCGCGAATTACAACGGTTTCATCGGCAGCTTCGAAACGCGGGTGCTGTCGTCCGGGCGGCGCTTCCGCGATCTGGATATCGAGACGGGTGGCAAGGAAATCGAAATGCTCGATCCGCTGGATGTGCTGGCGCGGGAGCCGACGACAGAGGAAGGCTTGAGGGCTTTGCCGGAGCCTGAGGTCGCGAAACTGGCCGCGAGAGTGGGGGAGTAGGCGTAAAGCCCTTCTCCCCCGGTATGTAACGGGCTACCGATCGACGCCCTTCACTTTCCCCCAAGTCCGTGCGGCCGTGTATCCCAGATAGCCGGTGCCGAAGAGCGCATAGAGCGGTTCGGGCAGGCCGTTGAGATAGGCGGTGATTCCCCGCGCAATGGCTTCGGCCAGCTCCGGGCGTATCCCTGCAATCATCCCCATAGGGATCGCCCACAATAATAGCGCATACATGACGTACAGAAACGCCGGGCGTGCGCGGCTGGTCCAGGGGTCGGTCGATTGCGCTTCGGCCAGGATCGCGGACAATTGTGCCTGTATGCTGTCGATTTCGCGGCTGGTTTCCAGCTTGAGCAGTTCGAGCTTCGCGCGGTCGCGGGCTTCCGGGTCGGGAATGACCTTGTCGATCAATTGGGCGACCGGGCCGATGATGCCGTTTAATAGTCCCATGATAGTGCTCCCCCTTAACCGATGCGGTTTGCAAGCCAGCCGTAGAGAAAGGCTTCGTTGGCGGGACGGCTTTCGGCCAGGTCGATGTAACGCGCGCCCTGCAACGCCTCCATTGCCTTCAGCAACACGGTCTCGCCGTTCCGGCCACGCGATTCTATAAATTCACCGAGCGTCGCAAGCGTGCGCGGGCCGATCCGCCGATCCACCGCCAGATCGGCGAAGTCCCGTCCGTTGCGATTAAGCGCATTGAGTGCGCGTTGCAGAAAGCCGGTGGCGACCGCTGGTCCCATATTCACACCGGTATCGAACAATTCTGCAGCAATGCGCGGTGCCAGTTCCGCGACGAACGCGAATTTCGGCCCGTCCCAATAGCGCGCGCGATAGATTGCGACAGCGTCCGCCCGCGGAAAATCGCACATGCTGCCCGCAAACCCATGCGCCCGCGCCACCGCCTGCGTAATCCCCCATCGAGTCGGCCCGCCGCGATCCGCCGGATGGTTGCTATAGCCCCCTTCGCGCGCAATCACTTCGTCGATCAATATATCTATATCCATGCCCATGCTCCTGTCTTGAAGCACTATAAATAACCTATGTGGTTATATGTAGGACAGGGCGATATGGGGCGGGTCCATCTGACCTGATTGGATGGACCGGCAAGCTTGCGGTCATGGTCGGACAGGGCAGTCCGTTTGACCGTCAGAAATTGAAGTTGGATACGCCTGCATCCGTGACATCGGCGCGCGCCGTCTGTTCCGATGCATTTCGATACCAGGTGAACTTCAGATCGTTGGCCAACTGCCCCTGGACAGCTGTGCCGTTGGGGATAAGTGCGCTCGTGCCGTGGATAAGAAAGCCCCCCAGTGCAGAGACGAAAAACATCGTAGCAATCGATGCTGCGGTGCCGCTTTTGCCTTCATCGGCGGCACGGCCCATGATGCGGACTGGGCCGCTGGGCGTCTGTACTTCGATCAGACGTATTTCGATCTTGCCCTTTTTACCCAAATGGCCATTGCGCTGCATCCCGGCGACTTCGGCAACGACCGGTGACCCGGCGGGGATAACCACCTGTCCACGATAGGACACATTTTCCGCCACCTCCAGATACACGCGATCGCCCGGCTTGTTTTCCTTGGAGGAGATCTGCGTAAGCGTCCGCATCATTAGCGGCGTACCGGTTGGCAGGACATATCGTACGCCCTCGGCGTTGATGGGGCTGGCTGGAGCTGGCCAATAGTAGGTGTCCGCCTGTGCTGGCGATACGGTCACGGCTGCGGCCAAAGCTGCCAGTACAAAGCGTTTCATCTACATTACCCCTCGTTGCGATGAGGCGGAAGAATAGAGCCTCAGAATCAAAGGAGCGTTGCACTTCGTGGTAAACGCATTTTCACCATGGCTTCTCTAAGAAATCCGCGTTGTTACTCAGCAGGTGGCACCTCTTTTCGCTGCCGCTACGTCGGCATTTGACCCCCGCGATGACGGTACATTCCAGCCAAAGCGGAGTGCCCGCCTAGATCAGTGCGTCCAACAAGCCGATGAGCGGAAGGTCCGCTTTGGGCATGGGCACGCCGTACATCTGTGCGGGTCGCAGCCACTTCAGGCCGGTGGCATGATGTGCCTCTGGCGTGCCTTTCCATTTGCGGCAGATATAGAGCAGCATCACGAGATGCTTGTCGTCCAGAGGCTCGCTGGCAAATGCTGCCGGGGCCAGGCAACTGGCGTGCGTCGCAATACCCAGTTCCTCTTCCAGTTCGCGGATCAGCGCGGCTTCGGGTGTTTCGCCGGGTTCGATTTTGCCGCCGGGAAATTCCCACAGACCGGCCAACGATCCGTTTAGCGGCCGTTGCTGCAGCAGGACACGACCGTCGGCGTCTACCAGCGCTGCCGCGACAACATGCAAAAGAGGGGTGCTCGCGGGTAATTCACTTGCCATTATAACAATCCATTAACGCACAATGCCTTACAGTTGCGCCTGATAGCAGAAAGGGCGGGGTGCTTCGTGCGCAATATTATTCGATATTTCACGCATAGCGTGCTGATTCGCTCTCAGCGCGGTGCCACTGCGGTCGAATATGGATTGATCTGCGCCATGATCGTTCTGGCGATGCTCGCAGCTCTTCATGAAGTCGCAACCAAGTCCAATGCGATGTGGAATAATATTTCTGCTAAAGTAACCGAAAATTAACTATAGATATCTGACAATTAATACCGCCCGTTTAATGTTTTGGAAACCTCTCCGGTCTAGATCGAATATCACTTGCTGAAGATTACCGGCAAGTAAGGTCGCTTTCGAGACTATATATTTGGGGGTTACAAATGTTGTTTATTCGCAAGATGATCAAAAACAACATAGTGAAACTCCCATTGCATACGGTCTGATGGTTGCTTGATTGCCGTGGCCGTTCTTGGTGCGATGAGAACCTTAGGCGGCCAACTGAATAATATATTCACTAAAGTATCGAACAGCATGAACTAAGTTTGCTCGATTTTGCGAAGGTAGAGATTTGACCCCTCTGCCGCTATTTCTAAGAAGGGAAGACGACATGATGCATATCCGTAAAATGATCCGCAACAACAAGGGCGCGACGGCTATCGAATATGGCCTGATCGCTGCTCTGATCGCAGTTGCTGCCATCACCGCAATGAAGAGCCTTGGTGGTAACCTGACGAACACCTTCGACAAGGTTGCAAAAAACCTGACGTAATGCTGTTGGCATTATGTTCAAAAGAAGGGCGGCGGGATATTCCCGCCGCCTTTTTTTTATCGTTCACGTGATCAGTAGCTTACGATTTTCACCTTTTGTCCGGGACGCACGGTTGCCGCGCCGGGCAGGGCATTTATGACCCGGAAGCGGTCTTCGCGATAATCGGGATAGGCCATCTTTGCCGATAGCGACGCAACGGTGTCGCCGGGCTTTACCGTTATCACATTGACGCGACGTGCCTTGATCGCGGCGGCATCCTGCGCGCTCAGGCGCTGGACGGACTGGATCATGGGTTCGAAAGGACCGATGCCCCGTCCAGCGGGGGCGATCATCAGGAAGTGATAGGCCGTTTTCGGACCGAATTGATACGCGAACACCGTGACGTCGACAGGCCCGGACTGCGCGTTGGCGCGCGCGCTGGCATAGCTTGCCGGAATGCCGTTGATCGTTGTGGTGCGGACGGCATCGGGGGAAATCGACGCATTCTTTGCGATGCTGGAAAAGGCCGCGCTGATGTAGTCGGTCATGTTGCCGTTATAGCTTGCGCCGGTGAACTGCGCTTGGCCGTTCGCCCCCGTAATGCTGACGGCAGCGGCGCCATTCTCCATCGTGTATCCCGTGGGAATCGCGAAAGCGAGGCGCAGGTCCGGGTGGCGGAAGCGATTGCCTTCGATCACGCCTTGCTTGGGATCGTCACCGTACAAGGTGCCGTCGATGGCAGCGAGGAAGCTGTCGCGATTGCGCAAGGTGCTGGTGGCGCCGGTTGCCTTTGCCCGTTGCAAAGCGCGTGAAACGCGGGCTTCGGGGTCGGGGTGGGTGCTGGCCCATTCGGGAACGGTCCGGCTGTTGCCCGTAACCCGCTGATCTATGGCGTTTTGAGCCGCGAGCGACGCGAGCGTCGAGGAGAGCGCCTTAGGGTCATAGCCTGCATTGGCGAGATACCGGATGCCCAGGTCGTCAGCCTCATATTCCTGTGAGCGGGAGAACTTCAACGTCAGCGCCTGACTGGCGGTGCCGATCCCCTTCTGGAGGATGCTGCCTAAGCCCGAATCGCCCAAGACCGCGCCTGCAAGAACTTGCAGCAATGTGCCGCCAATCGCATTGCGGCTCGCGGCTTTCTGGCGGCGCTGCCCGTGCAATGCGGCAACGTGGCCGACTTCATGGCCCAGAACCCCGGCCAACTCGGCTTCGTCGTTCATCAAGGCCAGCAACTGCCGCGTGACATAGACATAGCCGCCGGGAATCGCGAAGGCGTTGTTCACCGGGGAGTTGAGCAAGGTAACGGTGAAATCGCTTTGCGCATTGGACAGGCCCGATTGCACTGCGATCTTGCGCCCGACAGTCGTCACATAAGCCGATTGGGGGCCGGCATAGGCACCGCCAAATTCCTGGAGCAATTGCGGATGGGCCTTCGCACCTTCGGCTCTGTCCTGCGCGCTGATCGACGTTGCGGTGGATATCTGCCGCTGCTTCCCGGTCGCAGCCGGTAACGCGAGAACGGTGCCTGCCAGCAGAACGCCGCAACCTGTTGCCCAATAAACCCTACGCATGTGTGTCTCCCTATTGCCGCCACGTTAGGGCAGGATGTGGGGGAGGAAAACCCTTTGACGGCGTCAGGTTCCCATCGCGAGGAACTTGTCCGCACGATCGATACGCAGCGCCGTGGCGTTCATGGTGCCGAGCTGATCGAGTTGCGTGCCAAGCGCGGCGCGCAGCGAAGCAATGGCTTCAGCCGGGGCGCGATGTGCGCCGCCCACTGGCTCAGGGACGATGGCGTCTATTACGCCCAAAGCCTTGAGGTGCTGGGCGGTGACTTGCATAGCGGTGGCCGCTTCGCTGGCCTTTTCCGCAGTACGCCACAGGATCGACGCGCAGCCTTCGGGTGAGATCACGGCGTAGACTGCATGTTCGAACATCAGCACGCGGTTGGCGGCGGCGAGCGCAACGGCGCCGCCCGATCCGCCTTCACCCACGACCGCGGCAACCATCGGCACGCCCAGCGCAAGGCATTGTTCGGTGGAGCGGGCAATGGCTTCGGCCTGCCCACGCTCTTCGGCCTGAACGCCGGGGAACGCGCCGGAGGTATCCACCAGCGTCACCACGGGAAGGCCGAAACGGTCGGCAAGCTGCATCAGGCGGATCGCTTTGCGATAGCCTTCAGGTTTGCCCATGCCGAAATTATGTTTGAGGCGGCTGGTGGTGTCGTCGCCCTTTTCATGGCCGATGACCATGACCTTGCGGCCATCCAGCTTCGCAAAACCACCAAGGATCGCCTGATCGTCGCCAAAGGCACGGTCGCCCGCAAGGGGGATGAACTCGTCGAAAATGCCTGCCACATAATGTTTGAAGTGCGGGCGGTCGGGATGGCGGGCGACCTGCGTCTTCTGCCACGGCGTCAGACGGGCATAGGTGTCCGCCAGCATTTTCTGCGCGCGCTGCTGCAGCTTGTCGATTTCGCCGTCGATGGACAAGTCGCCATCGCGCGCGGTTTCGCGTAGTTCGGCAATGCGCGCTTCGAGCGCAGCAATCGGCTTTTCGAAATCCAGAAAACTGACCATGCAGCAGCCGTTAGGACGAGCGCGGCTTGAGGTCAACGAGCGGATGACGGCTGTTGACCAGCGCGACCAGCCGCGAACTCTCGACATGGGTGTAGATCTGCGTCGTACCGATGTCGGCGTGGCCCAGCATCGTTTGAAGCGCGCGCAGGTCTGCGCCGCCTTCCAGCAGGTGCGTGGCGAAAGCATGGCGCAGGACGTGCGGGCTGACGCGATCGGGCGATATGCCGGCTGCGGCGGCGAGCGCTTTCACCATTTGATAGAGACGAATGCGGCTCAAATGGCTTTTGCCCGAGGGGAAGAGCCAGAGCGCATCGTTCGGGACGAAGGCCGACCATGTCGCGACGGCAGCGCGTGCACGATCCGATATCGGCACCATGCGTTCCTTCCCGCCCTTGCCGCGTAGGATAAGGAACGGACGGTCACTCGCCAGCGCGCGGCGGGGCAGCGACACCAGTTCGGTCGCGCGCAGGCCGGAGCCATAGAGCAGCTCGATCATCGCGGACAGGCGCATGTCCTGCAGCGAGGGGTGCTCCACCGCGAGACGCTCCTCAATGACGGCGAAGATGCGGTCGATGTCGGCAGCGCTCAGGATTTTGGGCAGCGGGCGTTGCAGGGCGGGGCGGGGAAGGGATGCGGCGGGGTTGTCCGCGCGGAATCCTTCTTCCTGCAGGAAGGCGTAGAAGCCGCGAAGGGCCGATGCCTTGCGCGCGACGGTTGAGCCGGAAAGCTGGGACCACAGGCCAGCGAGCGTTTCGAGCGCGGCGTTATCCGCTTTCTCAAGGCCGCCGATTGCCTCCGATGCGGCAAGCAAGTCGGTGCGATAGGCAAGCAAGGTATTGCGCGCCGCGCCGCGCTCTGCGGCCATCATTTCGAGGAAACGGTCGATCAGCGGGGCGTCTGTCGTCATGCTAACATCTCCCTCTCTTCCTGACTCTTATATCCATCGGGCCTGTCCCCCACTGTTCCCCTGCGAAAGCAGGGGTCCAGGGCCCAACACGCAGCGCTTTGTCGCCCTGGGCTCCCGCTTTCGCGGGAGAACGGCTTCTTGCATGGTCACAGGATATGATTGCTCCTCCGCTGAAGGAGAGAGAGCGGCTACAACCGCGCAATTGCCTCGGCGGCTATCATGCGCGCTTCGGGGTCAAGTCCTACGCGATGCAGCGCCGCGACGATGTGATAGAGGTGCGCGGGAGGCAGGCGGTGCCAGTCGGCAACTTGCATCCCGACCCCGGCCAGCAAAGCGACTGTGCCGGTTTCACCCCGTTGCGCAGCCGCACCGATGGCGCGTGCCCAGCGGCTGTTGGGGGCGAGGGACATGCCGTTATCGTTGGCCAGCGTCGTTGCATCGCCAGCGGAAAGACGGTTGAGACCGGCTAGTCCTGCGAGCAGCATCCGGCCCTTTTGCGGTCCTGCGGAATCTAAATAAGCCGACACGCGATTACTCGAAATTTCGACGACCGGCGTTGGTGCGCCAAGTGCCAACAGTGCCCAGCTATCCTCTCCTCCGTCCCCATCGAGTTGCCCCAGCGCACTTGCCCAGCGCGCCGCGCTGCGGTCATAGCCTGCGCTCAGCATGGCCGCGATCAGATGCGCAATGTCCTCGCTGGCGGCGGACGTGACGGGCAGGGCAGCAGCGGCGCGGGCCACTGCGATCAGGCCGACATAGTCCACGCCATCGTCTTCGGTCTGCCACAGCTTGCGCATGGCCCCGATCCGGGTGTCGACGGTGCCGCCGGTATAGGCATTGCGCAGCGCCTCGACGCGGTCCTTTATGGCGTCGGTCGCATCAGGATCGGCGGCGGCCTCCGTATAAAAGCCGACGAGAGCCGCATTGGAAAATACACCCAGACGCGCCGCGACATTGGCACCCGTCCAGCGCCGGAAGGGCGATAGCGTAGGTGCGCGTGCTTCCCAAGCCCGGACATGCGACCCGGCGGTGGCCCATAAAGTATCGGGAATCGGGACGTTGGTCGCGGTGGCCATGCCGAACCGCCATGCGGTGAGGCTGTCGACGCCTTCCCATTCGATCTTGACCGAACGGCGGGCATTGAAACCGGCCCCGACCACCTTCTCGGCGAGGCGATAATCGACGCCGCGCGCAGTGCCACGCCGTTCCGCCTGATTGAGCGCGCCGCTGGCACTGCCCTGATCGCCCGAAAAAGACGCGCAAATCGCTTTGGAAAGCTGCCAGCCCGGTTCATCGCTGGTACGCAGCGCGCCCGCGGACAGCGGACATAAACCCGCCGGATCGGCAGTCGCCAGATAGGTTTGCATGGCGACGGCGTACAGGCGGGGCGTAAACTTGTCGGGGTCCACGCTCTGGACCAGCAGGCGCGCGGAGTCAGCTTCGCCCATACGCAGCAACAGCCACGCGCGTTCTGCGACCAGATCCGCGCCATCGATGTCACGCGGAGTGTCGATGGCCGACAGCAACGCTCGTCGAATGAGGATGGAGGCCCAGCGCGACGCAAAGGGCGCATGGCTCTGCTTCATCAATATCGCAAGATACTGGCCGGATTGCCGTCCGAAAGCATTGGCAGGCAGGCCGCGCGTTTCCGGGGTCAGCGGTCCCACCCGGTCGAGAGAGCGTCGCGCGGTGTCGGGAAGGTCGTATTTCGCCGCCTGCGCCGCAAGTTCTTCTTCCGACAGCGCGATTTCTTCGGCCGCATTGTCCTGCACGTCGGCTGGTACGCCAGAATCGAGCGGCAAGGGCTGGATGGTCGCGGGGGGCTGACCCGTTGCGGGCGCGGGTGCGCGCGGCTCATTGGAACGAGGCGGTTCCGCCGCCGGCGGATCACCGAAACCGGGAGGCAGCAACGATTCGGGCGCACGCTGGGCAAAGCCCGCGTCGATCACCGGCACGGTCAGCGCCAACGCGGCGCCGCCCGCGAGCAGGCCCGCCATCAACAGGATGCTACGGCGCTGCAATGCCTTGTCCTACTTGCCCAGCTTTTCGGCGGGAATCGCCTTTTCCACCGGAACCTGCGGCTGTTCACCGCCGCGCGCCCACATCAGCCAGAACAGGCCGATCAGCAGGATAAGCAGGACGATGGGAATGATGGGCAAGGCGCTGCGCCTGCGGGGGCGGCTTTCGAAACTGTTGGTCTGGCGTTTAATCTTCATGGCACTTTCTTAGGGCGAATGACGGGGCCTTGGCCAGCAAAATGGCGCTGGTCGCGCATCGTTTCGCCACGAAATCGGCTTTTGCCCTTATGAGCGGGTGGCTGTATAGCCCCGCTCGCGATGCAGCGAAACAGCAAATCCCCTGACGATCCGTCTCCGGCGGCGGCTCCGGCCAGCAGTGCCCTCCAAAAGCAGGGGCCGATCGTTCTTGTCGGCATGATGGGTGTCGGGAAATCCACCGTGGGGCGGCGGTTGGCCGCCCGACTGGGCCTGCCCTTCGTCGATGCGGACGAGGCAATCGAAGAAGCGGCGGGCATGACCATTCCGGAGATGTTCGAACGCTATGGCGAAGCGCATTTTCGCGATGGCGAGCGTCGGGTTATTGCGCGGCTGATCGATGGCGCGCCCAAGGTCATTGCAACGGGCGGCGGTGCATTCATGCAGGACGAGACACGCGCGCTGATCCTGTCGGCCGCGAAAGCCGTGTGGCTGGATGCGGATATCGACGTTCTGGTGGATCGGGTGTCGCGGCGGGAGGGGCGGCCCTTGCTGAAGGGGCGCGATCCGCGCGCCGTGCTGACCGAGCTGGCTGCCATCCGTAACCCGGTCTATGCGCTGGCCCCGATCCATGTGCGAAGCGTAGTCGCGCCGCATGAAACTGCCGTCGAAAATATCGTGAAAGCTCTGGCATTATGACGACCGTTCCGGTGACCTTGGGTAGCCGCAGCTATGATATCCTGATTGCCGAAGGTGCGCTCGATCAGGCTGCTACCCATCTGGCCCGCTTTGCGCGGGGCGGGCGTCTGGTCGTGGTTACGGACGATGACGTTGCCGCCGCGCAATTGACCCGTCTGGAAGAGTCGCTTGCCGCAGGGGGTGTGGCGATTGAGCCTATCGTCCTGCCGTCTGGCGAAGGCACGAAAAGCTGGCGCTATCTGGAAACGCTGCTTGATCGATTGCTCGCGTTGGAAGTCGAGCGCAGCGACCACATTGTCGCACTGGGCGGCGGCGTGATCGGCGATCTGGTTGGCTTTGCGGCCTCCATCCTGAAGCGCGGATGCAATTTCGTCCAGGTGCCGACGACCTTGCTGGCGCAAGTCGATAGCTCGGTCGGTGGGAAAACGGCCATCAACAGCGCAGCGGGCAAGAATCTGGTCGGCGCGTTTCATCAGCCGGCCTTTGTGCTGATCGACCCTTCGACGCTCGACACCTTGCCCTCTCGCGAAGTGGCGGCGGGTTATGCCGAAGTCGTGAAATATGGGCTGATCGACGATGCCGCGTTCTTCGACTGGTGCGAGGCAAATGGCCCTGCGCTGATTGCCGGGGATCGGGCCGCGCAGCTCTATGCCATCGAAAAGAGCGTGCGCGCGAAGGCTGCCATCGTAGCGGATGACGAGCGGGAAACGACCGGACGGCGCGCTCTGCTGAACCTTGGCCATACGTTCGGTCATGCGCTGGAAGCCGATACAGGCTTTTCCGACACGCTGTTGCATGGCGAAGGCGTGGCGGCGGGCATGGCGCTGGCCTTCCGCTTTTCGGCGCGGCAGGGACTGTGCGATCCGGCGGATGCCGCTCGGGTGACTGCGCATCTGCAGACTGTCGGATTGCCGCATGATCTGGCGAGCGCCCATGTTAAGGCATCCGGCGCGGAACTGGTGGCGCATATGCTGCATGACAAGAAGATGGCGGGCGGGAAGCTGCCGTTCCTCTTGGCGCGGGGCATCGGGCAGACATTTCTGGCGAAGGATGTCGATCTGGCCGACGTCGCGGCCTTTCTGGACGAAGAACGCGGTTGATGCCCAATGGCGTCGCGAAAGCGAACTTGCCGTCTAAAATATGCCCGATCTGCAATCGTCCCTTCGTCTGGCGAAAGAAATGGGCGCGGGATTGGGAGAATGTTCTCTATTGTTCCGACAAATGCCGGGGCGCCGCCAAGTCAGCTGCGAAAGTAGATCCACGCGAGCCATAGCCATCCGGCGATCAGCAAGCTGCCGCCAATCGGCGTCACGGCGCCCAGCCAGCGCGGGCCACCCAAAGCCATGATGTAAAGCGTGCCCCCGAAGATTGCGCCGCCCGCCAGCAACAGCGTCGCGGGACCGCGCGCGATACTCATGATCGCAAGGGCTGCGACGGCATGAACGAGCTGATACATGCCGCCGGTACGCAGCCACTCGGCGGCTTGGGGAGAGGATGCACCGTGCGCACCGAAGGCGCCAGCCCCTACGGCAAGAGCAGCAGACAATGCAGCGAGCATAGCGATCATGCGCCTTCCTCCACGGTGTTTACGATGAGAAGCGGGTCTGCGCGATGCTGCGCGTTGTACATCATGCCCCGGCCCGCATAAATGTCGCCGCCCGCCGCAATCTGCCGGTCGAGGCGTTCCCGGTCGGTATCGCGATATTGCCGTTCGACGTTGGCAATGGCTTCGTCCGACATGCCGAGCGCTTGCATCGCCTGCCAACCCATGCACACAGCCGATTCATAGACTTCGCGAACCGTGCCGGTGATGTCGAGTTCGCTCAATTCCATCAACTGTCGCCGGTCGAACGCACGCACGAATATCGCCGCTTGCGGAAAGGCCTCCATGATAGGTTCGAGCAGCTTTCGGTCGAAATTCGGATCGTCGTGGCAGAACGCAATGATCCGTGCATCTTCTGCTCCGGCGCGGCGCAACAGGTCGATGCGCGTGCCGTCGCCGTAGTAGACCTTCACGTCGAAGCGGCCCGACACTTCGATCTGCGCGGGTTTCTTGTCGATCATCGTGACCGCGCAGCCGCTGGCCATGAGCATTTGCGCAACCGTCTGACCGAAGCGCCCGTAGCCGATGACAAGCGCCGTGCCTTGTTCGGCAAGTTCGGGACCGTCCATATCGGAACCGTCCTTAGGCGTGGCGAATTCCAGCCTGCTTGCAAACAGCATCAGGAAAGGTGTGGTTGCCATGGACAGCGTGACAATGGCGCTGAACAGGCTCGCTGCTTCGGGCGCGATCAGGAGAGCATTTTGTGCCTGAGCGAACAGGACAAAGCCAAATTCGCCGCCCTGACTGAGCAACAGGCCCAAAGCGAGACCCTGTCGCCAGTCTATCCCGAAGGCGCGGGCGAGACCGGTAATGATGGCCGCCTTTACGGCAACCAGCACGATGGCGAGGCTGATGACGAAAATCGGATTGGCCAGAACGGCATGGATGTCCAGCACCATGCCGACCGCGAGAAAGAACAGGCCGAGCAGGATCGTGCGGAACGGCTCCACATCGGCTTCGATTTCATGGCGATAGGGCGAATCCGCTAGCATCACGCCTGCGACGAATGCGCCCAGCGCGGTCGAAAGATGCAGGCTGTGCATCAGCGCAGCGCTGGCCAGTACGGTAAATAAGCCGACGGCCACAAACAGTTCACGCTCGCCCAGATTGCCGACAAGGCGGAGCAGCGGGCTAAGGATGAAGCGACCGGCCAGCACCAGTCCGATTATGGCGCCCACGGTATAAAGCGCCATCTGCCACCCCGGAGGCCCAGCGGCGTCGGCGGGATTGCGGGAGAGCGCCGCGATGATGGTGATGAGCGGGACGATCGAGAGATCCTGAAACAGCAGGATCGAGAATGCCTTTTCACCGAAGGGCGAGTTGATCCGGCCGCTGCTTTTCAGGCCTGGCAGAACCTGCGCGGTCGACGACAGGCCGAGAGGCAGGCCGAGGGCCAGCGCTGCGCCCCAGCTAAAGCCAGTGAACAGGAAGATGACGCCGGTAAGCGCGAGGCCGCACGCGATGACCTGCAACAGGCCCAGCCCGAAGATGTCGCGTTTTAGCCGCCAAAGACGGGCGGGATTGAGTTCGAGACCGACCAGAAACAGCAGCAGGACGATGCCGATTTCGGCGATGGCGAGTTTCGATTGCCCGCCGCCGACCAGAGCCAGTCCCTGCGGACCGACGATAGCACCCGCGACGAGGTAACCCAGGACAGCACCGAGACCGAAGCGACGGAAGAGGATGACAAAAGCAACGCCTGCACCGAGCAGGATTACGCCTTCGGACAGGAGTATATCCGTGGCGCTGACGGCCTCTGCAACAGCCATCAGACGTCGGCCTTTACGGCGTCCGCCGCAGCCTGTGCGACGGCGTCGAAGCTGAGGCGGATCGAGGCGTGGCGGGCGGGATAGTCTCGCGCCGGGGCAAGGACGGACAGGCCCGGCCAGAAGGCGAGGTCGTCGTCCGTTCCGGCAAGATAAGCGGCCAGCTTATCGCGGGCCTGCAATAGCGCATCGACATTTTGGCCCACGGCATTGGCGGCCATCAGGGAGGCGGAGGCCTGCCCAAGCGCGCAGGCGCGCACTTCCAGACCAAGGTCTGCGATGTTTCCGGCCTCGTCCATCCGCACGTCCACGGTCACGCGGCTGCCGCATGTGGCGGAGCGGCGCTCAACGCTGGCGTCGGGATCGGCAAGACGCTCGTGGTGCGGAATGCTGGTGGCAAGCCGCAATATGTCGGTATTGTATAAGGGAGCACTCATCTCCGCCCATGTAGGCGACATTGATGTCGGATAGAAGGCGTCGCGTGATTATTGCGCGTCGGCTTTACCCGTGCGGCGCTCTTCCAGAAATTCGCTGATCGCGCGCCCGCTGGCATCGAGGAGCGGGAAAGTGCGCGAGGATTTGAGCCAATCGGGACGCTGCGACCCGCCGCCATAGATGGTGTCGTGCACCAATGTGAAAGCAAGGAACAGTAATGTTACGCCGATCAAGCCTTTGATTGCGCCGAAGCCGCCACCCAAAACCCGGTCGACAGGGCCGAGGATCGATTTGCGTGTGCGTGCGCCCAAAGCGCTGGCGATGAATTTGCCGATGGCGAAGGTCGCGCCAAATACGAGCACAAAGGCAAGCGCAGCCGCGCCGCTTTCCGTTCCGACATATTCGGTGAGGATCGCCGACACCGGCGCATGGAACAGGCGGATGGCGAACACCGCCAGCACCCATGCGATCAGCGACAGCGTTTCCATCACGAAGCCGCGGAACAGCCCCATCACTGCGCCGCCACCGACGATAAGCAGAACGAAAATGTCGAGCGCGGTCATGGCCGTGGACTTAGAAGGTTAGAGGCGGGGAGGGAAGAGGCAACTCTGTCATCCCCTATATCATCCTCTTCCAAGCATATGATCGACGAATTGTGCCAAGGTGCGGTAGCCGCTGAGCGTGATGCCCTTTGCGCCATCTGCCACCGAAGCGGGGACCAGCGCACGCTCGAAGCCCAGTTTGGCGGCTTCGCGCAAGCGCATGGGTGCGTGCGCGACGGGGCGAATTTCCCCGGAAAGCGCGACTTCGCCGAAGAGAACGGCATCGGCAGGTATCGGCTTTTCTGCAAGGGCGGAGATCAAGGCACCGGCCACAGCCAGATCGGCGGCAGGATCGGATATGCGGTATCCGCCCGCGATATTGAGATAGACCTCGCAGGTCGAGAAGCTGAGCCCGCAGCGCGCCTCCAGCACCGCGAGGATCATGGCGAGGCGTCCGCTGTCCCATCCCACGACCGCGCGGCGCGGCGTTGCGCCGCTGGCGAGGCGGACGGTGAGCGCCTGTATTTCTATGAGGACAGGGCGGGTGCCTTCCAGAGCCGGAAAGACCGTCGCGCCCGTTACCGATTCGTCGCGATGGGTGAGGAACAGGGCGGAAGGATTGCTGACTTCGGCTAGCCCTTCCTCCGCCATAGAAAACACCCCGATTTCATCGGTGCCGCCAAAGCGGTTCTTGATCGCGCGCAGGATGCGATATTGATGGCTGCGCTCGCCTTCGAAACTCAGCACCGTATCGACCATATGTTCCAGCACGCGGGGACCGGCGATGCTGCCGTCCTTCGTCACATGGCCGACCAGAACGACGGCGGTGCCCCGCTGTTTGGCGAAGCGGATCAATTCCTGCGCAGAGGCGCGGACCTGACTGACAGTGCCCGGTGCGCCTTCGATCAGGTCGCTGTGCATCGTCTGGATCGAATCGATGACGAGCAGGGCAGGGGGCTGGCTTTCGCCCAAGGTGGTCAGGATGTCGCGCACGGACGTCGCACTGGCCAGTTGCACAGGCGCACTGCCGAGGCCGAGCCGTTGCGCGCGGAGACGCACCTGATCGGCCGCTTCCTCACCGCTGATATAGGCGACCGACAGACCGCGCATGGCCATCCGTGCTGCTGCCTGCAACAGCAGCGTCGACTTGCCGATGCCGGGATCGCCACCGATCAATGTCGCCGATCCCGATACGAGGCCGCCGCCCAAAGCGCGGTCGAATTCCGCGATGCCAGTGCTGGCGCGAGGCGGCAGGGCAATGGCGCTGTCGAGGCCGATCATCTGCAATGCGCGTCCGCCGGTCTGAAGGTCGTGCTTGGCCGCAAAGACGGTGTCGCCCGCTTCTTCGTACAGGCTGTTCCATTCGCCGCAGTCGTCGCACTGCCCCTGCCAGCGCGGGGCGATGGATCCGCATTGCTGACACACGAATTTACGTTTTGCCTTGGCCATTCCCAAATCCCGCTAAATCCCGTCCTTCATATCAGAACATATGCGGAACACTAGTCCTGTTTGCGCTGATGGGTGGAAACATAGCGGACATTGAGGCATTGGGCGATGATGGGACAAACCACCTTTCGTGTCGCCACCTACAATATCCGTAAAGCCATAGGGACGGATCGCCGTCGCAGTCCGGAGCGTATCCTGGACGTGCTGGCCGAACTGGATGCCGATGTCGTGGCGTTGCAGGAGGCAGACCGGCGTTTCGGCCCGCGCCTTGCCGCCATTCCGGCGCGCTTGCTGGAGAGCCACAGTCCTTACCGCGCCGTGCCGCTGGATGTACGGGTGGAAAGTATGGGCTGGCATGGCAATGCCATATTGGTGCGCAAGGACATGGATGTTCCTGCGCATGATATCGTCCATCTCCCCTGCCTGGAACCGCGCGGTGCGATCATGGCTGAAGTGACGACGCCGGTTAGCCCGGTACGGCTGTTCGGGATGCACCTCGACCTGTCGGGATTGTGGCGCCGTCGGCAGGCCGCCGCGGTCATCCATGCCGCCGACGCGCGCGATGCGATGCCGACGGTCTTGATGGGCGATCTCAACGAATGGAGCGCCGACCGGGGATGCCTGGCCGATTTCGCGCGGCACTACCGCTTTGCGCCGTGCGGACGCAGCTTTCATGCACGGCGGCCTGTCGCGCGGCTGGACAGGATTATGTATTGTGACCGGCTGACATTGAGTGCTTGCGGCGTCCATGAAAGCGCAGCGTCGCGCAAGGCGTCGGATCACTTGCCGATCTGGGCTGAATTCGCGCTGGCTTAAAATCGTGACATTCCTCCCTGCATTTGCGATGCGTCGCATATGAGGGAGAAGGAGCTTCGGCTGGCGCTGGTATGTTATGGCGGGATCAGTCTCGCCATTTACATGCACGGGATCACCAAGGAAATCTGGCATCTGGCACGGGCCAGCCGGGATTTTCATGACGGCATTGCAAAGGATGATCCGCATGGTAGCTCGCGCACCGTCTATCGCGATCTGATTGCGGACATCGAAGCGGAGACTGGCACCAGACTGCGTATCCTGCCGGACATCATTGCGGGGGCGAGTGCGGGCGGGATCAACGGCATATTCCTGGCGCAAGCCATAGAGACAGGCCAGTCGCTCGATCCGCTGACGGCGTTGTGGATGGAATATGCCGATATAGACCGGCTGCTCGACCCCGATGCGCGTCCGGCGGCGAAGGTCACGAAATTCTGGGCCTCTCCGCTGGTGTGGATGGCGGCGCGGCGGCCGGGTGACGCTGTGGAGCGAACGGTCGCGCCCGAGACACGGGAAGAAGTGCGGATGAAGCTATCGCGCTTTATCCGGTCCCGCTGGTTCGAGCCGCCCTTTGGCGGGGCGGGGTTCAGCAACATGCTGCTCGACGCCTTCGATGCGATGGCGAGGGAGCCTGCCGGTACGCCGCTATTGCCGCCGGGGCATCCGCTCGATCTGTTCGTGACGGTCACCGATTTCGAAGGCTATCCCGAGAGTCTGGAACTGCATAGCCCGCCGCATGTGATCGAGACCGAGCATAGGTTGTCTTTGGGCTTTTGCGCGCGCGGCCGGTCGCGCGATGAACGAAATTTTGCCGATCCCATCGAATTGGCCTTTGCGGCGCGCGCCACGGCCAGCTTTCCGGGGGCCTTTCCGCCTTTCACGGTGCGCGAACTGGACGGCGTACTGCAAGAGCGGCAGCGGCACTGGCCGGGGAGGGAAGCGTTTCTTAAACGGGTGTTGCCCCGCCACAGCGCGCTGGGCAAAGCCGAAGACGCAGTGCTCATCGATGGGTCTATCCTTGCCAATGCCCCGTTTGCGCAGGCTATCGGCGCGCTGCGCAATCGCCCCTCGCGTCGGGAAGTCGACAGGCGCTTTGTCTACATCGATCCCAAGCCGCATAGCCGCAGCATAAAGCTGACGCGTAGCGGGGAGGCGCACGAATTGGCCGAGGGGGAAGTGGCGCCGCTGCCCGGCTTTTTCCGTACAATCTTCGGCGCGCTCAGCGATATTCCGCGCGAACAGCCCATCCGCGACAATCTGGATGCCATCGAGAGGCGGTCGCGGCGCATCCTGCGGATGCGGCAGATCATCGACGCGCTGCGTCCGCAGATCGAGCATGACGTGGAAAGCAGTTTCGGCGGGACATTGTTTCTCAACCGCCCGACACCGGCGCGACTGGCAGGCTGGCGGGCGAAAGCTCAGATGCGGGCGGCGGGCGCAGCGGGCTTTGCCTATCCCGCTTACGGCCATTTGAAACTGTCGGGCATCGTCGATGACATTGCCGACCTGTTGTTCCAGTTGGGAGCGGACGATAATGCCGGGCAGCGGGACGCGACACGGCAGGCCATCTGGGGACATGTACGTGCGGCGGGGATCGACCAGCTAGGCGGCGATCGACGCGACAGTGCGAGCCCGGAGACGGTGCAGTTCTTTCGCGATCATGACCTGAGTTTTCGGGTGCGTCGCCTGCGCTTTATGGCGCGGCGGTTGGCGGAAACGCTGGAAGTGGAAAGCGAGGCAAGCGCAGATGCGCTGACTGCCATGCATGATGCGATCTATGGCGGGTTGGCTGTGTATCTGGAACGCGAATCCGCCGAATATTATGGCGATGCGCTTGCCGATGCTGCTGGACGCGTGCGCGCCGATCCGGGGAGCGTGCTGACCGCTTTGGCGGCGGCACGCGATTTGCGCGCGTGCGACGAGGCGGCAGAGTTGCTGCTGTCCGATGCGCTGTCCGAACTGCCCAAGGCGGAGCGCCGCCTGCTACTGCTCGCTTATCTGGGTTTCCCCTTTTACGATATCGCGACGCTCCCGCTGCTGCAGGGGGAAGGGCTGGACGAATATGATCCGGTAAAAGTCGACCGTATTTCGCCGGAGGATTGCTCGGCGATCCGCCCTGCCAATGCGGCGGCGACGTTGCGGGGGATGGAATTCAACAACTTTGGCGCCTTTTTCAGTCGGGCCTATCGCGAGAACGATTACCTGTGGGGGCGGCTGCATGGAGCCGAGCGGCTGATAGACATCGTGCTTTCGACACTGCCTGTAGGTATCACGCTTCCTGCCGACACCGTCACCCGCTACAGAAAAGCAGCGTTCCATGCGATATTGGATGAGGAAGAAAAGCGGCTGAGTCTGGTGTCGGATTTGATCGCGAGCCTGCGGAGGGAAATTGGGTGAAGCCAGGGTCGGGAAGGGCGATAGCGGTGCTGATGCTGCTGACATCCGCCTGCTCCCGTTCGCCCGCCGAAGATACGGTGCAGAACGAGACACCTGCATTGGCGGAAGCTCCTAAGCCGGCAGTCGAGTCCGCTCGCACGGAGGAGGCGCCCGAAGCTCCGGCGGTGGTTGCGAAGATTGCAACGACTCCGGTGCCGGATTTGCCGCAAGACGAGACGATCGCCAACAGCACGCAAGACGCCATGCCCTTCCCCGATGAAGTCACGGATTTCATGGTCGCCCGCGACGGATGCGACCATTTTCGGGGCGAGGAGCCCTATGACGAGGAGCGTCGCGTCTTTCTGGAGGACAACATTCGTACGCTATGCACCGGCAGCGACGTCAAGCTCGCGGACTTGCGCAAACGCTATCGCAAGGACGCCGAGGTGATGTCGGCGCTTCACGAATATGCAGACCAGATCGAAACCCCGCCGTCGCCGGAATAATACTGGTCGCGGGGGCGGCACGTGGCCGCCCCCGCGTTCACCGGGTGATTATCCCAGCATATCCTTCAGCTTGCTGAAAAATCCAGTCGATTGCGGACATTCCTCGCCGGTTTCCGTTTCACGGAAGGCTTCGAGCAGTTCTTTCTGCTTGGGCGTAAGGCGTGTAGGAGTCTCTACGTCGATCTGTACGACCATGTCGCCATGACCACGACCGTTGAGAACCGGCATGCCTGCGCCGCGCTGACGCAGTTGCTTGCCGGACTGTATTCCCGCCGGGATGCGGATTTCATGGCGCTCGCGGTCGAGGCCGGGGACTTCGATTGTTCCGCCCAAGGATGCAGTCGTGAAGCTGACAGGCGCGCGGCAGAACAAGGTCGTGCCTTCGCGCTCAAAGATGCTGTGCCGCTCCACGTGCAGGAAAATGTAGAGATCGCCTGAGGGTGCGCCGCGCGGTCCGGCTTCGCCTTCGCCGGTCAGGCGGATACGTGTACCTTCGTCGACGCCCGCGGGAATGTTGACCGAAAGCGTCTTCTTCTTGTCCACTCGGCCTTCGCCGCGACATGTGCCGCAGGGGCTTTCGATGACCTTGCCTGCGCCGTGACAGGATGGGCAGGTGCGTTCGACCACGAAAAAGCCTTGCTGAGCGCGGACCTTCCCATGACCGTTGCAGGTGCCACAGCTTTTAACGCCAGTGCCAGGCTTTGCACCCGATCCGTCACACCTATCGCACGGCGCGGAAACTTCCACGTCGATCGCTGTTTGCTTGCCATGATAGGCATCTTCCAGACCGATTTCGAGATCGTAGCGCAAGTCTGCGCCGCGGCGGCTGGCCTGACGTCCGCCGCCCCCGAAACCCGACTGGCCGAAAATCGTTTCGAAGATATCGCCTAAGTCGGAGAATCCGCCTGCGCCGCCGCCAAAGCCGCTCCCGCCACCCGGTCCGCCATTCTGGAAAGCAGCATGGCCGAAGCGATCATAGGCTGCACGCTTCTGCGGATCGTTCAGCACAGCATAGGCTTCGCTGACCGCCTTGAACTTGGCTTCGCTATCCGCGCATCCCCCGTTCTTGTCGGGGTGATATTTCATCGCCAGCTTGCGATAGGCGCTCTTTAGAGTCGCGCCGTCAGCCGTGCGATCGACTTCCAACAGCTCGTAAAAATCAACTTCGGTGCTCATAGTGCCCTCACCCCTTCAAGGGAGAGAGTTGGAAGGGAAGGCTGCGCACGCCCATGTTTGCCATGCTCACGCTTTAGCCACCGACTTCCATCCCCCTCTCCCCGACCCTCTCCCCTGAAGGGGAGAGGGGGGAGTTTTTCCTTACGCTTTGCTGTCTTCGTCTACTTCGGAGAATTCGGCATCGACCACGCCGTCATCTGCCTTGGCTGCCGTTTCGGCACCCGGCGAGGCACCGGCGGCCTGCTCCTTCTCGTAGATCGCTTGACCCAGCTTCATGGCAATCGTCGCCAGTTCCTGTGCCTTTGCCTTCATCGCTTCGATGTCGCCGCTTTCGACAGCTGACTTGGTCGCAGCAACGGCAGTTTCGATTTCCGACTTGAGCGACGCATCGACCTTGTCGCCATGCTCTTCAAGCTGACGCTCGGTCGTGTGGATCAGGCTTTCCGCGTTATTCTTCGCTTCGGCGGATTCACGACGCTTCTTGTCTTCTTCGGCAAACTGCTCGGCATCGCGGACCATCTGATCGATGTCGGAGTCGGACAGACCGCCCGAAGCCTGGATCTTGATCTGCTGCTCCTTGCCGGTACCCTTGTCCTTGGCGGACACGTTGACGAGACCGTTGGCGTCGATGTCGAAGATAACCTCGATCTGCGGTACGCCACGCGGTGCCGGCGGAATGCCGACGAGGTCGAACTGACCCAGCAGCTTGTTATCCGCCGCCATTTCACGTTCGCCCTGGAACACGCGGATCGTCACGGCCTGCTGATTGTCGTCGGCAGTCGAATAGACCTGAGACTTCTTGGCAGGGATAGTGGTGTTGCGATCGATCATGCGCGTGAACACGCCGCCGAGGGTCTCGATACCCAGCGAGAGCGGGGTAACGTCGAGCAGCAGCACGTCCTTGACGTCGCCCTGCAGAACGCCTGCCTGAATGGCAGCGCCCATCGCGACGACTTCGTCAGGGTTCACACCGGTGTGCGGTTCCTTGCCGAAGAATTCCTTCACGATTTCGCGGACGCGCGGCATACGGGTCATGCCGCCGACGAGAACGACTTCGCTGATGTCGCTGGCGGTAACGCCTGCGTCGGCCAGTGCCTTCTTGCAAGGCTCCAGCGTGCGCTTGATCAAATCGGCAACCAGCTTTTCCAGATCCGAACGCGTGATCGTCTTCACCAGATGCTTCGGACCGTTCTGGTCGGCAGTGATGAAGGGCAGGTTGACTTCGGTGCTTGCCGCCGAAGACAGTTCGATCTTCGCCTTTTCGGCTGCTTCACGCAGACGCTGCAGCGCCAGCTTGTCGCCGCGCAGGTCGATGCCTTCCTGCTTCTTGAACTCGTCGGCCAGATATTCGACGATCTTTGCGTCGAAATCTTCGCCACCCAGGAAGGTGTCGCCGTTGGTCGACTTCACTTCGAACACGCCATCGCCGATTTCCAGCACGGAAATGTCGAAGGTGCCGCCGCCAAGGTCATAAACGGCGATGGTCTTGCCGTCCTGCTTGTCGAGGCCGTAAGCCAGAGCGGCTGCGGTCGGTTCGTTGATGATGCGCAGCACTTCAAGACCGGCGATCCGGCCCGCGTCCTTGGTGGCCTGACGCTGGGCGTCGTTGAAATAGGCCGGAACGGTGATGACTGCCTGCGTCACGGTTTCGCCAAGATAGCTCTCGGCGGTTTCCTTCATCTTCTGCAGCGTGAAGGCGGAAATCTGCGACGGCGAATATTCTTCGCCACCGGCCTTGACCCACGCATCGCCATTGCCACCGCTGGCAATCGCATAGGGGACCAGTTCCATATCCTTCTTGGTCAGCGGATCGTCGAACCGACGACCGATCAGACGCTTGACTGCGAAAATGGTGTTTTCCGGATTGGTGACGGCCTGGCGCTTGGCCGGCTGACCGATCAGGCGCTCGCCATCCTTTGTAAATGCAACGATCGACGGCGTCGTGCGCGCGCCTTCCGAATTTTCGATTACCTTCGGCTTGCCGCCGTCCATAACTGCAACGCAGCTATTGGTGGTGCCCAGATCGATTCCGATAACTTTAGCCATGTATGTCCTCTTTAACCCCAAGACGTTCAGCGGTTAGCGGCCTTGCCCTGCACATCATGCCAGCACAAGTACCGTCTCGAATGTCGATATAGGGGGGCTTTTGCTTGGCACAAGAAGCTACGGCGATTAGGGACGATGCAATATTATGTTCGACCGGAAACGGGACAGAAAGGATACAGCCATGATGCCGTCATTTTCACGGATGCTTGCTACTATCGGTTTGCTGACGGCGCCGATGCTGCTGGCGGCCTGCGCCGATCCCGCACCCTTGTTCGTGGATCAGGCGTGGATTCGGGTCAGCCCCAACAAGGACATGCCCTCGGCAGGCTATTTTGTCGTCCACGGCGGGGAGACGCCGGTCGAGCTGCGGGGCGTGATGACCGACCGCGCGCTGCGCGTGGAAATGCATGAAACGATGAACATGGGTGGCAAGATGACGATGACGCCGGTCACTGCCGTGCCGGTCCCCGCCAAGACGCAGGTCGCGTTCGCACCGGGCGGCAAGCATTTGATGCTGTGGGGCGTCAATCCCGAAGCGGTTCAGCAGGGGAAGGTTCCGCTGACGTTCCTGTTTTCCAATGGCGACCGGATCATCGTCGACGCCATTGTCCAAAAGACGGGCTCTGCTGCGCCTGCCGGTGCAGAGCATGAAGGGCACTGAGGCAGACCCGGAAACCTTCGCCTGATGGTGGGCTGCGATCAGCCCGCCATACGGCGAAGGATGGTGTCCTTCAGCAGAAAATGATGGCGCAGCGCCGCTGCGATGTGAATGAGCGCCAGGACGCCGAACAGGATGGCGAGGATTTCATGCCCTTCGCCCGAAATGTCGACAATGGCGTCGCCCTTGGTCACCCCGAATTTCGATATCGGGAATAAGCCGAACCAGTCGAGCGGCCGCGTTCCGGCCGATACCATGATCCAGCCCGTCAGCGGCACCAGCACCATGAGCAGATAAAAGGAGGCATGCGTAGCGTGCGATGCAGCCTTTTCCCAACTGGCCATGTTGGAGGGTAGCGGTGGCGGCGGATTCACCAGTCGCCAGACGATCCGAAGAACCGTCAGGAAAAACACCGTAATGCCGGTCGATTTGTGCAGGGGCATGACATTGACGATCCCTTCCAGCGCATCGTGCGCGAGCCCGCCGATGATGTTCAGGATCACGAGAGTGGCGATGACCCAATGGAGAAGGCGGGCCACGCTGTCGTAGCGTGATTGCGGATGAAGGGGGATACTTGCCATATCGTCAGCTTACGCGGTTCGCGACCAGATTGTCCACGACCGATGGATCGGCCAGCGTGGACGTGTCGCCCAGCGCCTGAGAGGAAACCTCCCCCTCCGCAATTTTGCGCAGGATACGGCGCATGATCTTGCCCGAGCGGGTCTTTGGAAGACCGGGTGCGAACTGAATGGCGTCGGGTGTGGCGATGGGGCCGATTTCAGTGCGGACCCATTTGACGAGATCCTTGCGGAGATCGTCGGAAGGCTCTTCGCCTGCGTTTAGCGTGACATAAGCGTATATGCCTTGCCCCTTGATATCGTGCGGCATGCCGACAACGGCGGCTTCTGCAACCTTGGCATGCAGGACGAGCGCGCTTTCGACTTCGGCGGTACCCATGCGATGGCCCGATACGTTGATGACATCGTCGACACGTCCGGTGATCCAGTAATAGCCATCCTCGTCGCGGCGTGCGCCGTCGCCAGTGGTATATTTGCCGGGATACATGGTGAAGTAAGTCTGGAAGAAACGCTCATGATCGCCCCACACGGTCCGCATCTGGCCGGGCCAGGATCGGGCGATGAGGAGATTGCCTTCGGCTGCGCCCTCCAGAACAGTGCCTTCTGCATCCACGATCTGCGGTTCTACGCCCGGCATAGGCAGAGTGGCCGATCCCGGTTTCAAATCGGTGGCGCCCGGCATGGGAGCGATCATCGCTGCGCCCGTTTCGGTCTGCCACCATGTGTCCACGATCGGGCAGCGGCCTTCGCCCACGACGCTGTGATACCAGCGCCATGCCTCCGGATTGATCGGCTCACCTACGGTGCCCAATATGCGCAGGGACGCGCGGCTGGTCGACGTGACATAGCCGTCGCCTTCCTTCATCAGCGCGCGCAGCACGGTGGGCGCTGTAAAAATCGTCTGCACCTTATGGCGGTCCACCACTTCCCAGATACGGCTGGGTGTGGGCCAGTTGGGCAGCCCCTCATACATCAGCGTCGTTCCGCCATTGGCGAGCGGGCCATAGACAATGTAGCTATGTCCGGTGACCCAACCGATGTCCGCGGCGCACCAGTAGATTTCGCCCGGACGATAATCGAAGCACAACTCATGCGTCAGGCTTGCCCACAGCAGGTAGCCCCCTGTGGTGTGCAGAACGCCCTTAGGCTTCCCCGTCGAGCCCGATGTGTAGAGGAGGAAAAGCGGATCTTCCGCATTCATCGGTTCCGGCGCGCAATCGACTGACGCGCTGGCAGCGGCCTCATGATACCAGATGTCCCGACCGTCCTGCATCGCGATCTCGCCGCCAGTGGCTTTCACGACAACAACGTGATCTACGCAATGGCTGAGCGCCAGCGCTTTGTCGACATTGTCCTTCAGCGCGACGATCTTGCCGCCGCGTCGCCCCTCGTCGGCGGTGATGACGAGGGTGGAATCGCAATCGGTAATCCGGCCCGCGAGCGCCTCTGGCGAGAAGCCGCCGAAGACGACGCTATGGATTGCGCCGATGCGCGCGCAGGCAAGAAGGGCAAAGGCCGCTTCCGGGATCATGGGCATATAGACCGTGACCCGGCTGCTTTTTTTGGCACCGGCGGCTTTCAGCACATTGGCGAAGCGGCACACTTCTTCATGCAATTGCGCGTAGGTGTAGCGGCGAGGCTCTTCCTTCGGATCGTCCGATTCCCAGATGATCGCGACGGCGTCCGCGCGTTCCGCCAGATGGCGGTCGATACAGTTGGCCGACACATTAAGGACGCCGTCGCCGAACCAGCGTACGCCGAACGCGTTTTCGTCAAAGCTGCTCTCATCTGCGACTGTTGGCGGCGTGATCCAATCGAGGCGCTGCGCTTGTTCGAGCCAATAGGACTCGGGTTCCGCCAGCGAGCGGGCATGTTCCGCCGCACGGCTTTCTGCATTGCGAAGGGCTTTGGTGGCCCATTCGGCTGACACCGGGAAAAGGTCTTGCGGCATAGTCGTCATCCTCTTCGTCTTATTCCATTCAACCTTCGACCCGGAAACCGATCCATAGTGTCCGGGGCGTACCAAGGTCCATCGATCCGCCAGCGTTGCGGGTTACGACAGCCTTGTCGAAAATATTCTCGGCCCGCCCGACAATGGCGAGATGTCGACCAATCGGCAATCGCGCGAAGGCATCCAGCGTGATGGCACCGGGCAGAGCATCTGTCTGGAGATCGTCTTCATATTGGCGTGACACATAGCGCAGCGTGGTGGATAGCGACGGTCCATTGGCGGGTGCCCATGCCAATGTAGCGCTGGTCGCATGGCGTGGGCTTTGTGCGGGTACGAGGCCGTCGAATGGCTTTAAGGGCGCTTTCACCGTCGCATGGCTGTAGGCGTAGGATGCGATCAGCGACATGTCGCCGCTCCGTGCGCTCGCGGTCAACTCAACGCCCTTCGCTACGATGGCATCGACATTTTGCCGCTGACGCTGATTGGTGCCGATCGTGACATTGGCGACGGCATTGCCCAAGCGGTTGTAGAAGCCGGTGATGCCCAGCGCGACACCCGGGAGCGGTGTCAGGTCCGCACCGATCTCCGCGCCTTTCAGTTTTTCAAGGCCAAGTGCGGCATTGGCCTGCGTCGTCACGGGGAACACCGCGAAGGGCCGATACAGTTCGTTCAGCGTTGGAAGGCGGAACCCGGTATATCCGGCAGCGCGCAAGGCGATGGCTTCATTGGGCCGGAACAGCGCGCCGGCCCGCCCGCTGAATTTCCAGCCGTCCCGGTCGGGATAGAGCGTGTCGCCGGTAAGGGTGCCCGCCGCGTTACGGGTTTCGAACTGACCGTCCGTAATGGTCCACCGGTCGGCGCGGGCTCCTCCGGTGAGGATGAGCTGCCCTATCGTCCAGTCGTCCTCAACAAATATGCCTGACGTGCTTTGGCGGCCGAATGCGTGGCGGCGAGCGGTTACGACGCCTGTGTTGGCGTTGTACGCATCTTCGAACATATTGCCGCTGGCATAGCGGGTATCCGCGCCGATGCGCAGGACGTGATCGGGGCCGACAGGCGGGCGCAATTCTATCTTGCCGCCGATGCCGGTGGAGGGCGTGTTGCGCTGATCCAGCGTTTTGCGGAAGCTGCTGGAACTGATGACCACGTTGCTGAAATTGCGGGCCTGGACATAGGCCAGCGCATCGATCTGCCATGCGCCGCGTGACACGATGCGAAGGCTGGCGTCCTGTCCTTCGCTATGGCTGTCTGCGCCGTTGAAACGGAGAGTCCGGTCATCGTTGAATATCAACGCGCGGGCCTGAATTTCCAGCGTGTCGCTGATCGGTGCGACGGCGCGGATGCTGGAGGACCAGCCGTCATAGCGCGCAGGGACATCGGCGATGGTGCGTTGTGTGCGCGGCGTGGTGTAAAAACCGTCGCCGCGGTCCCATCGTCCGGACACCGAGACATAGCCTGCACCCAGGTTCGGCGTGACGGTGCCTGACAGTTCGGTGGAATCGCGGCTGCCATACAGGGCGTTGCCGCTGAACAGGGGTAAATCGCTGCGTGGGGCGCTTTCCATTTCGATGGTTCCGGCCACGGCGCCTGCCCCGAAAGCCCCGGCTCCGCCCCCTCGCGTCACGCGGATGGCACCCAGCCGATCCGGGACAATCGCGCTGAACGGAATATAGCCGAAAAACGGATCGGCCATCGGTACGCCGTCGAGCAAGACCAAGGCACGGCTGGATGCGTTGCCGCCCAGCGCGCGCAGGGTTGTGCCCTGTGCCGATGGATTGGCCGACCGACTGTCCGACCGGCGAAACTGCTGAAAGCCAGCGACGTCGCCCAACACGGTTTCCAGCCGTCCCGAAGCCACCGAAGTCAACCGCTCCCGCGTTATCACGACCGATCCATAGGCGGGCGTCCCGGGCGGGGAAGGCAAGCCTTGCCCCGTCACCACGATTGATTGCACTGCCTCCTGCGCCATGGTCGGTGTGCAAAACAGAGCAGATGATATGATCAGGCAGGCGCGACGCATTGTGGTTCCTTCAGCGCTCCGATCTCAATCCTGAGACGAGGCGTCTCTCTTCGCGTTAAGACAGCGCCTCCCTTTGGTACATTCTTCTTTGGGTCAAGCCGATAAGCATATTTTCCCATCCATTTGCGAATTAACGAATGGCTGTGTCGTCGTCCCGAAGCGGCACAGCGGAAATCGGCCTCTCGCCTTCTTTTCCAGATCGGCTAAGGACAAGGTCTGGAGTACCCCTTGCATGAATATCATTAGCAAAATCAAAGCGATCAAGGCTCGTGATGTCATCCGGGCAGGATTGGGTATCGCTTTGGTGGCAACCGCCATTCAGGTGACGAGCAAGCCCAGCCGCCCCACGGATAAGCCGCAAGCCGTGGCGCCGCTTATCACGGTCAAGCCTGCCGTAGTGGCGCAATCTACGGTCAAGCCCGTCGCGGCACCTGTGGAAAGTCCTTTTGTCGTAAAGCGCGTACTGACCATTGATGGGCCGTTCCGGCATGGCGATTACAAGTGGGACGATAAAGGTGTGCCTGCTGGTCCGCTGGTCATTACCGTGGACCTCAAAGCGCAGACGATGTCGGTATTCCGTGGCGGGTATGAAATTGGCGCGGCGGTGATCGTCTATGGTGCGACGGACAAGGAATCGCCTGTTGGCACCTTCCCGATCTCAGAGAAGGACGCCGATCATGTGTCCAACCTGTACGATGCGCCGATGCCCTATATGCTCCGGCTCACCAATGACGGCGTCGCGATCCACGGCAGCGACGTGCAATGGGGTAATGCGACGCATGGCTGCATCGGTGTGCCGACCGCGTTCGCGAAGCTGTTGTTCCAGCAAGCGAAGCTGGGCGACCGCGTCATCATCACCGATGGGAAAATGATGGACGTCAGCGGCGCGACGACCACCAAAGCGTAATCTTCACGGCTTGTTGGCGATCAGGTGAAATTCCGTCTGCCGTCCGTCGAGATACTGTACTGTCTTGCCGTCGAAGAAAGCGTCCTCTTCCCGGCGGAACACCACGCTTTGATCGTCCCATTCGGGCACTTTTACGGTTGCTGACAATTCAATCGACCAGGCGGTATCGGCGCGTAATGGATGATTGCCGGAAGGGCCCGGTTGCTGATTGTCCCAGAAGCCGATGGCGCTGCCAGCCGCATGGCCATGATAGCCGATAGGATGCGAATAGATCGTCGGGTTAAGTCCGGCGGCGCTCGCCTTGCTACGCGCTGCGGCCAGCATCTCATTACCCGTCAGGCCGGTTTTGAAGCTGGACGTCAGTGCGTTCATCACTGCATTGCCCGCCGCCATTCCCGCGCGCAGACCAGCGGGCGCATCGCGCTCATCGGCTTTCAGCACATAGGCCAGATGCTGCGTGTCGGTGTTCAGCCCCAGATAGGTGATGCCGAAATCGGTCCACAGCATGTCGCCGGGCTGGATCACGACGTCTCCTGAAATGTCGTTCGCTTCGCCCTTGCGGAAGATATGCACGGATGGCTGGAACCATGTGTCGAGTTTCAGTCCTGCAATCCGTTCGCGATACCACCATACAACATCGTCGGCGGTCGTCTTGCCGGGGGTGATGACCGCATTGGATAGCCCTTCGGCGATGATGGCATGTGCTGTGCGGACGATTTGCGGATACATCTTCATCTCGGCGGGGATGCGTGTTTCGAGCCAGCCGACCGCCAGCGGTTCGGCGGACACGATCCGCGCGCGTTGATCGGGCGTCAGGGCCGCAACCAGATCCTGATACTGCCCATGCGTCAGGCCATCGCCGAATGCCGTGCGCGGGGAGATGTTGAGGCCGATTTTCTTGGGGTTTCGCTCGGCGATCAACTGCGCAAGGCGCTTCCATTGGTCGGGCTGCGTCTCCGGCGTCCATGCTGCGGCGAAAAGCGTGCCGAGGCCATAGCGACTGACCGTCAGCCGCTCGATAGGTTTGCCGTTGCCGGGATCGTAGAACACCAGGATCGTGCGCCGACGGGCATGCATGGATTCAGCGTCCAGCATCGTCGCGACGACGGTGTCCTCCATATATTCCCGCGCGACGAGCACCCACATGTCGATGCCGTGTTCGCGCATCAATTTGGGAACGACGCTGTCCAGTCGCTCCGCCAGCCAGGCATCGCGCAACGCGGCTTGATCGCGCAGAGGCAAGACCGGGGGGACCGTGGGATTGCGCGCCTCGGTCATGCTTAACGGCATTTGCGCCTGTACGGGCAGCGACATGGCCAGAGCGGCGACGCCCAAATAATATGCCTTCACGGTAATCCCCTTGTCATGAGGAGCGCACTGTATCGCGTAGTGGACGGCGGGCAAGAGAGTCAGGCGGCGGGCGCAGTTGTTCCGCCGGGACGCCAGAGGGCCATCAGGCTGATGGCTGCCGCTGCCGACATATATAGGCCGACGAACGCGATACCCTGTGTCGCAACGAGATATTGCGCGACGATGGGGGCCAGTGCGCCGCCGATGATGCCGCCCAGATTGAATCCGAACGAGGCGCCGGTGTAGCGCAATTGTATGGGAAACAGTGCCGGCAGGAACGCGCCGAGCGGGCCATAGACGAAACCCATGAGGAAGAGCGCAAGCGCGAGGATAGAGAAGATAGCGAGCAGCGATCCGCTGCCCATCGCTGCGCCGAAGAGTATGCCCATCGGGATCGTGCCGAGGCATCCGATGATGAGAACCCGGCGCGGGCTGGTCTTGTCCGCCCACCATCCGGCAAGGATGATGCCGAGCGCCATGAACAGGATCGCGCCGAGTTGCAGGCCGAGGAACGTCTCTCGCCCGATCTTGAGCGTCGCGGTGCCAAAACCCAACGCAAAGGCCGTCGCGATGTAGAAAATGGCGAAGCAAGCGACAACAGCGAATGTACCGGCAATGGCGGCGCGCAGGTGATCGCGCAGAAGCGTCGCGAGGGGCAGGGCAGGGGGCGGTGCTTCCGCCATCGCATCTGCAAACTCAGGCGTTTCAGTCAGTTTCAGTCGAACCCAGAGGCCCAATATGACCAGAATGGCGCTGGCGAGGAACGGCAAGCGCCAACCCCAGGCCAGAAACTGATCTTCGGTTAGAAACGCGCCGAGAAGCAGGAACAGGCCATTGGCGGCGATAAAGCCGACAGGCGCACCCAGTTGCGGGAACATCCCGAACCGGGCGCGCCATCCCGGCGGGGCATTCTCCACCGCCAGCAATGCCGCGCCGCCCCATTCGCCGCCAAGACCGAAACCCTGACCGAAACGCAAGATGCAAAGCAGCAAAGGCGCGACCCAGCCGATGGACTGATAGGTCGGCAGAAAGGCGATGAGCAACGTCGATCCGCCCATCAACATCAGGGAATAGACCAGCGTCGACTTGCGCCCGATCCGGTCGCCATAATGCCCGAATACCGCTGCCCCCAGAGGGCGGGCGATGAACGCCAGCGCGAAGCTCGCATAGGCGGCCAGAAGCTGTGCCGATGGAGAAGTCGCGGGAAAGAACAAGGGGCCGAAGACCAAACTGGCGGCCGTAGCGTAGATATAGAAATCGTAAAATTCGACTGCCGTGCCGATCAGGCTCGCCCCAAGCACGCGCTTGTGACGCAGCATCGCAGCTATGCCGCTCATGCCCGGCCCCGCTTCTGGTTCAGCACTTCATAGGCCATGACGGCTGTGGCGACGGCGACATTCAGGCTGTCGGCCTTGCCCAGCATCGGCATTTTTACCAGCAGGTCGCATTGCGCTTCGTAGCTTTCGGGCAAACCCTGCGCTTCATTGCCGACCAGCAGGAAGACGGGCGCTTGGTAAGTCGGACCCTGATAGTCATGCGTCGTATTGAGGCTGGTGCCGACCAGTTGTCCCGGACCTTGCCGCAGCCAAGGGACGAACTCTTCCCATCGCGCCGTCACGATAAGCTGGGTGAAGAGCGCGCCCATGCTGGCGCGCACCGCTTCGACGGAAAAGGGATCGACGCAATCGTCGACCAATATCAGTCCACCTGCGCCCACGGCATCGCCTGTGCGCAAGATCGTGCCAAGATTGCCGGGATCGCGGAGCGATTGCGCGACAATCCAGATATCGGCGGTGGTGCGGTCGATTGCATCCAGCGGCGTCAATCGATCGCGATATACGCCAACGACTGCCTGCGGATTGTCCTTCCCGCTGATTTTCGCGAGAATGTCGGGCGATGTTTCGATCACATCGCCACCGGCCGCCTCCATCGCCGCAATTAGATCCTGTGCGAGCGGATGGTCCGATCCTGCATGGAACAGCATTTCGGGCAGGACGCCCGCATCGCGCGCTTCTGTCAGGATACGAAGGCCTTCTGCCAGGAACAGACCTTCCGCCTTGCGGAACTTCTTTTCCCGCAGGCTGCGTACCCGCTTTACCAGCGGGTTTGAAAAACCGGTGATTTCACGCGCCACGCAAGGTCACTCTTCGCCGAACTTGTCCTCGACGAGGCTGACGAGTTTGCCCAGCGACTCTTCGGCTTCATCCCCTGCGGCGCTGATCACGATGCTGTCGCCCATTGCCGCGCCCAGCATCATGAGGCCCATGATCGACGTGCCGGTGACTTCGGAACCGTCTTTGGCGACGGTGATCTGCGCGGGCAGGGCGCTAGCGATAGTGACGAACTTGGCGCTCGCGCGCGCATGCAATCCCCGGCGGTTGGTGATCAGGACTTCGCGGCTGAACCCGCTCATGATGCACTGCCCAGCAACTCGGACGCTACGCTGATGTATTTCTGGCCCGCTTCGCGCGCTGCCGCCACGGCCATGCGCACGTCCATAGCCTTGCGTGCGCTCTCCAACCGGATCAGCATGGGGAGGTTGACCCCGGCGATCACTTCTATTTCACCAGCCTTCAGCAGCGAAATAGCGAGGTTGGAGGGGGTGCCGCCGAACAGGTCTGTCAGGAGAATGACGCCGTTGCCGTCGTTGACGCGCTCGACGGCCGAAGCGATGTCGGCACGGCGCAATTCCATGTCGTCATCCGGGCCGATGCAGATCGTTTCGATCGCCTGCTGTGGGCCGACCACATGCTCCATCGCTACGACGAATTCCGCCGCCAGCCGACCATGCGTTACCAGAACCAGTCCGATCATAGAATATTGCAGCCCATTTGCGTCATTATGTTTGGTCCGACGCCCCCGGTCGGCGCTTCTCCAGGGCGTCCTGGGGTGCCGATTCCATGTTGCGGTGCGAGACCGTGGGGGAAAATCCCGCCTGACGCAAGGCTGAGGCGACACGTTCCGCCACATGAACCGAACGATGTCTCCCCCCGGTACAGCCAAACGCCACGGTAACATAAGCCTTGCCTTCTTCGCTATAGCGCGGAAGCAAGGTCTTGAGCAGTGCCTCTATCTGGGAAACCGCAGTCTCATAGGCGGGGTCTTGGGCAATATAGGCGGCAACATCCGCATTCTGGCCGGTCTTCGCGCGCAGGTTGTTATCCCAATGTGGGTTGCGCAGAAACCGCATGTCGAAAACCAGGTCGGCATTGCGGGGGAGTCCGCGGGAGAAGCCGAAGGAAAGGATGGTGAGCACCGGATCGGAGAGCCGCTCCCGGCTGTAGCGATTGCGGATTTCCTGTTGCAGGCTGTTACTGTTGAGGGTCGTCGTATCGAGGACGTTGGTCGACCAACGGCGTAGCGGTTCGAGCAATTCGCGTTCGCGTGCGATGCCATCGGCGGCGACCCGGTCTTGCGCCAGAGGGTGCCGCCTGCGCGTTTCGGAAAAGCGGCGTTCCAGTTCGGCACCGCTGCAATCGAGGAACAGGGTCTCTATGTCGTGATCGTGCTTCCCTCGAAGAGCCTTGATGCGTTGCACGATGCCATTGGCATCGAAGCCGCGCGTGCGGGCGTCTATCCCGATGGCCAGCGGACGATCTTCGGCGACATGCCCCTCGGGGAGGGGGGTTTGGAGCAAACTGTCCAGGAGGAGCAGCGGCAGATTGTCCACCACTTCCCAGCCCATATCCTCCAGCGTCTTGAGAGTCGTGGTCTTCCCCGCGCCGGACAGACCGGACACCAGCAATATGTTCTTAGGATTTTGCCGCGCCACCATTTGCCCCTGTTGCCAGCCCAAAGGCCTTGAGTGCAAGCGCGACTTTAGCTGGCGCGCTGGCCTCGAAGGGGGCGATAGCGCACATGGGGATGGATATCCCGGCTATCTCTTTGCTTTCACATGCCTGGGGTAGACGTTCCACCGGAGCAGTTAAATCCAGAATAAGCGCCACCGGAGCGCTTCGACAATAGTCGAAATCCACGATGCCGATACCGCGCACCTCCATTTTGCCGGCAATCGAGGCCGGAGGCGTGGCGATGAGAGTCGTCTCATCGCGGGTGACGACAGTGTAGTCATCGCTCACCAGAACGGCGCCGCCACTTATCAGCCGTAGGGCAAGGTCCGATTTTCCGCTGCCGCTTGGCCCCGTCAGCAGGATCGCACGACCGTTTATGGCAACTGTAGTGGCGTGCAGCGTTTGGCTTGGGCCGTCGCTCATTCCGATGCCATGCCGGGGTCGGCGGCTTGCGCCATCGGCAGATGCACGATGAAGCTCGCGCCCTGCTGCGCATCGTCGCGATCGCCGATGCTGATGCGGCCCTGATGGCCGTCCACGATGCTGCGCGCAATGGCCAGACCCAGGCCGCTATGCTTGCCGAACTGCTCGCCTTCGGGCCGGACGCTGTGAAAGCGGCGGAACACTGTTTCGCGCTCGCTGAGCGGTACACCCGGACCTTCGTCTTCGACGCTCACCAGCACTTCGTCATTGGCGACGGTCGCGACGATCTGGACAAGGCCGCCATCGGGCGAAAAGGAAATCGCGTTATCCAGCAGGTTTTCCAGCACACGGGCCAGCCGCTGTTCTTCGCCCATGACAACAGCAACATCGACGCGGGGGCGTGCAAACGCAATGCGCACATCGCGTTCTATCCCGCGCGTTTCGCGGGCGAGGATGAGCTCTTCGATCATCTTGCCCAGATCCACAGGTTCAAAACGGGTGCGCGACAGTTGTGCATCCACACGGGACGCCTCGGCTATATCGGTGACCAATCGGTCGAGCCGTCGGACGTCATCCTTTGCAATGGCCAGCAACTGCGCCCGCAAGTCTGGTCTATCGATCGTACTCAATCCGTCGAGGGCAGAGCGCAGTGAAGCGATGGGGTTTTTCAGCTCATGGCTGACATCGGCAGCAAAGGCGTCCGTGGCATCGATCCGTTTGCGCAACGCGTGGCTCATGTCCGACAGCGCGCGAGCGAGGAGGCCTATTTCATCGCGCCTGTCGGGCAGACGCGGTACCGTCACTTCGCGCGCACGGCCAAGGCGTACGCGCACGGCAGCCCGCGCCAGCCTGCGCAAGGGGAGAACTATAGTGCGGGCAAGAAAGAGCGAAAGTAACGTCGATCCAAGCAAGGCCGTTGCTAAAACAAAGCCGAGGCGCAGGCGTTCTGCGCGTACGACGCGCGTGATGTCGCGGGCGTTTTCGGTAGCCAACAATGCTTCGCCATTTCGCATGACCACTGCCGCAGACACCATTGGCGTGCGATCGGGCGCGTAGCGGTTCATCGCCTGCCCCTGACCAGAACTGCGCGCCGCTACAAGTTCAGGCCATGCGTCTGCACGGTCGATCGCAGGTTCGGTGAAATAGGGCGTGCGCGGCGCAAAGACTATGCGATCCACGACTTTATCGAGGAACCGTGCCACATGACGCTGCCAATCTTCACTTGCCGGGTCCCGTAATACATAGCGTGGTGGCGCCAGTTTGAAGCTGTCCGTTTCCAGCCTGCCGTCAGCGCTATATTGACGGATGCGACCGTCGTTTTTGCTGGCAAAGGCATTGATCAGACCGTCATGTTGTGCGTCCGGCGTGCTTTCCAGCGCGGTCCCAAGCAGTTGCAGTTCGCTTAGCGACCGCTGCAAACGCTCGTCCACGACACGGGAACGGTAGCTGTCGAGATAGAAAAAGCCGCCTGCCAAAAGCGCGAGCGCAAAGATATTGACCGCCAGAATGCGGCGCGTCAGCGACAGTTGCCCCGACCAGCGGAGCGCCATGTCGCTATGCTCATTCTTCTGAGAATCTGTATCCGGCGCCATATAATGTATCGATAGCGTTGAAATCGGAATCCGCTTCCCGGAATTTCCGGCGCAGGCGTTTGATATGGCTGTCTATGGTGCGATCGTCGACATAGACATCATCCTGATAGGCGGCATCCATCAACTGATTGCGATTTTTGACGACGCCGGGGCGGGCCGCGAGCGTTTCGAGAATCAGGAATTCAGTGACGGTCAGGGTGACGTCATTCCCCTTCCACTTTACGCGATGGCGTGCCGGGTCCATTTCCAACCGACCGCGCACGATAGGTTCGGCGGCAGGTTCGCTGCTCTCCGTAGAAGGGCGAGCAAACTCCGCGCGGCGCAGGATTGCGCGGATGCGGGCGATCAATAAACGCTGGGAGAAGGGTTTGGAGATGTAATCGTCCGCTCCCATGGCCAGTCCCAGTGCTTCGTCCAGCTCGTCATTCTTGCTGGTCAGGAAGATGACCGGCATTGCGCTCTTCTCACGCAGGCGACGAAGCAGCTCGATCCCATCCAGCTTGGGCATCTTGATATCGAATACCGCCAGATCCGCCGGGCTGTCTGTCAGCGCCTTCAGCGCGGCCTCAGAATCGGAATACAGGCGCGTGATGAACCCTTCCGCCTGCAACGCTATGGATACGGACGTCAAAATATTGCGGTCGTCGTCAACCAACGCGATTGTTGCGCTCATTGCATGCGGTCCGGTTGCTGGTTCACGCGCAGGGACTAGACGATGGCGTCGCGAGGAGCAAGGATGTCTGCATGTTCCCCGTCGTGGCGCGGGTATCGCCATGTATCAACTTACATCAATCACAATTGGCCCGATTTGACGGGTAAGGGTCAAAGGCTTATGCGGATTCGCGTAAGCAGGGTAAGCGCCGCCATGCATGGAGCCGCGCGTCCTGCCTTAACGGCCTTTCAGGCTGCCACTACATTGTTTTAGGAGCAAGCGCGTGCAGGCGATATCCTCTGTTACTCTGGAAACCCAGGGCATCCATACTCGTGCAACCCAACACTGGAACCTTGGCACCGCTCCTCTGGTCGAAGATGCGTTGGCCAATGGCGAAGGCATTCTGGCGAAGGATGGCCCGCTGGTCGTCGAGACCGGCAAGCACACCGGTCGTTCCGCCAAGGACAAGTTCATTGTCCGCGATGCAGAAACCGAAAACACGGTGTGGTGGGGCAGCACCAATGTTTCCATGACTCCCGAACATTTCGCTGCGCTCAAGGCAGATTTCATCGCTGCGCTGGGTGAGAAGGAAACGCTGTACGTCGCGGACCTCTTTGGGGGATCGCAGCCGGAATATCGCGTGAATGTGCGCGTCATTAACGAGCTTGCCTGGCACAATCTGTTCATCCGCACGTTGCTGGTCCGTCCCACATCGGACGAACTGGCTGATTTCACGCCGGAATACACCATCATCGACTTGCCGAGCTTCCGCGCCGATCCCGCGCGCCACGGTTGCCGCAGCGAAACAGTGGTAGCGGTCAACTTTACCGAAAAGCTGATCCTTATCGGCGGCACCGCCTATGCCGGCGAAATGAAGAAGTCGGTGTTCGGCATCCTGAATTACCTGCTCCCTGTGCAGGGCGTGATGCCTATGCACTGTTCGGCAAACATCGGTCCGAATGGCGACACGGCCGTATTCTTCGGCCTGTCCGGCACGGGCAAGACCACCTTGTCGGCGGACGCCAGCCGCACGCTGATCGGTGACGACGAGCATGGCTGGTCCGACACGGCGGTCTTCAATTTCGAAGGCGGCTGCTATGCCAAGATGATCAACCTGTCGCCTGAAGCGGAGCCGGAAATTTTTGCGACGACCAAGCGTTTCGGTACGGTTCTGGAAAATGTCGTGATCGACAAGGAAACGCGCGAACTGGACTTCAACGACAACACGCTCGCTGAAAACAGCCGTGGTTCCTATCCGATCGACTTCATTCCCAATGCGTCCAAGGAAAATCTGGGGCCTGTGCCCAAGACGATCATTTTCCTGACAGCCGATGCCTATGGCGTTCTTCCGCCGATTTCGCGGTTGACGCCTGAGCAGGCAATGTACCACTTCCTTTCGGGCTACACCGCTCGCGTGGCAGGCACCGAAATTGGCGTGACCGAGCCGACGGCGACGTTCTCGACCTGCTTTGGCGCGCCCTTCATGCCGCGCCATCCTTCGATCTACGGCAATCTGCTGAAAGAACGCATTGCCAAGGGCGGCGTGACTTGCTGGTTGGTCAACACGGGCTGGACGGGCGGCAAATATGGCGTCGGGAACCGGATGCCGATCCGCGTCACTCGCGCGCTGCTGAATGCAGCGCTTGACGGCAGCCTTAACAGCGTCGCGTTCCGCACCGATCCGAATTTCGGCTTCGAAGTGCCGGTCGCTGTGGCCGGTGTGGATGCCAAGATACTCGATCCGCGTCAGACCTGGGCCAATGGCGAAGAATTTGACGAAACCGCAGCCAAGCTGGTGAAGCAATTCGTCGATAATTTTGCCCAGTTCGAAGATCATGTCGATGCATCGGTACGGGAAGCTGCCCTGACCGCCGCCTGATCCAGACTATCGAAAAACGGACGGCGCATCGGAGGATTGTGTCGTCCGTTTTCGTTTCAGCCCGGCGGCGATGAATGTTATGTACGTCCCGGCTCATTCAACGAGGGAGGCACGCCATGTTCGACGCAATTCTGGGTAATCTTGAGCCCATTGCCGCCAAGATTGGACTGCCGCCCGAACAGGTGAAGGGCATTAGCGACATGCTGGGTGCGAAGATCGGCGGCGGTGCCGACTACGCATCGGCGTTGACGCAGACGGCCAACGAATATGGGCTGCCCGTTGCCAAGCTGGAAGAGATGCTCGCGGCCGCAGGCGGTCCGGAAGCGATCATGGGCAAGCTGACCAGCTTTCTGGATCGCGATGGCGACGGAAATCCTCTGAACGAACTGAGCGGCCTTGCCAAAGGGTTGTTCGGCTAGCTCTTAAAGCGCTTCGACGATCAGCTCGTTGCCGGACACACCGGCGACGCGCATCAGCGTGCCTTCTGCGGTGTCCGCGCCGCGGCAGGACCAGACGCCGTCGCCTACCTTCACGCGGCCATGCCCGCCCCGGATTGCTTCAACGACGGTAACTGTTTCACCGATCAAGCGTGCGGCGCGATCGTTGAGAAGGGGGTCCTGCGACGCGACGGGATTGTTCGCATACCAGCGCCGACCGCCATAAGTGGCGATGATCGAAAGGATCGCGAACAGAATGATCTGCACCGGCAAGCTGATACCTGTCAGCATCGCGATCCCGCCGGTCAGCGCGGCGGCGATCGCAATCCACAGCAGGAACACACCGGGAATGATGATTTCCCCGATGCCGAACACGGCTGCAAGGATCAGCCAGATCCAATAGGAATCAAGCGCTGTCAGATCGATCATGATCCGCTCTGTTCAAGTGGTCCGCGGCGGCGGGGTGTCGGTGTGGGATCGGTGACGGTGGGGGCGGTGCTGCCGAATGTCTCGCGCGCCAGTTCACCGATCCCGCCCAAAGTGCCGATAAGCTGCGTCGCTTCGACCGGGAACAGGATCGTTTTGGCATTTGGCGATGTCGCGAAACCGCTGATAGCCTCGACATATTTCTGGGCGATGAAGTAATTGAGGGCCTGCGGATTGCCCGCCGAAATTGCGTCGGAGACCATCTGTGTCGCTTTGGCTTCCGCCTCGGCTTCGCGTTCGCGCGCCTCAGCATCGCGAAACGCCGCTTCTCGCCGCCCTTCCGCTTGCAAGATCTGGCCTTGCTTCTCGCCCTCCGCGCGCAAGATTTCGGAAGCCCGCATCCCTTCTGCGTCCAGAATGTTGGCACGCTTCTCACGCTCGGCTTTCATCTGCCGGCCCATCGCGTTGACGATATCGGCAGGCGGACGAATGTCCTTCAATTCGACGCGCGTGATCTTCACGCCCCAGCTTCCCGTCGCATGATCGACAACCGAAAGCAGCCGGGCATTTATTTCGTCACGCTTCGATAATGTTTCATCGAGATCCATCGAACCCATGACGGTGCGCAGGTTGGTCGTCGCCAATTGCATGATCGCGACATAGAGTTCGGACACTTCATATGCAGCCTTGGCTGCGTCCAACACCTGAAAAAACACCACGCCGTCCACCGACACCATGGCGTTGTCCTTGGTGATGATTTCCTGGCCGGGAATATCGACCACCTGTTCCATCATGTTGATCTTGCGACCGACATTGTAAAAGAAGGCAGGATAGAAGTTCAGGCCAGGCCGTGCCACTTCGGTAAATCGTCCAAAGCGTTCGATGGTGTATTGATACCCCTGCCGAACGATCTTGATACTGGCCGCGAGATAGATGAAGACGAGCAATGCCGCCGCAAGTGCGAATGTCGTAAGCATGGAATGGATCCCTCCCGGCAATACCGATAGTGGTGACTATGCAGGCAAAGGGTTAATGGGAAAAGTCATTTGAGGGAAAATTCGATGCAACTGTCTTTCGCGCGATCCTTGCTGTTCCTGCCTGCGTCCAATGCGCGCGCAGTGGAAAAGGCGCGTGGGTTGATGTGCGATATGGTGATCCTCGACCTGGAGGACGCTGTTCCGGATGCGCAAAAGGATGCCGCGCGGGATGCTGCAGTGGCGGCCACGCAGATGGGATACCCTGAAAAACTAATGGGAATTCGCATCAACATGGTGGGAACACCGTGGCATGGGGTAGATATGATGGCCGTGAAAGCCAGCGCGGCGGACTATGTCGTGGTGCCGAAAGTCGAAAAGGCCTCGCAGGTGCATGACGTGCGAAGCGTGTGCGAAAAGCCGGTCATCGCGATGATCGAAAGCGCGCTGGGCTTGCTGGCGGCGCGGGACATAGCGGCGCAATCCGGTACTGCGGCCTTGTTCATTGGGGTCAATGATCTGCGTAAGGACTTGGGTATCCCGAGCGGCACGGACCGGCAGGGATTATCGCTGGCTTTGCAGACGGTGGTTCTGGCCGCGCGCGCGTCGGGCAAAGCCGTGTTCGATGGCGTCTATAACCGGCTGGACGATCCTGATGGTCTGGCGGCGGAATGCCGCGAAGGTCGCAATTTCGGGTTTGACGGCAAGACGCTGATCCATCCCGGCCAGGTGGAAATCGCCAACGGCATTTATGGCCCGGACGCGGTCGCGATTGCCGATGCGCATCGCCTCATCGATGCTGCGACCGGGGGTGCCGAGCGCTTTGAAGGCGCAATGATCGAAGCGATGCACGTCGATGCCGCGCGCGCACTTATCGCTCGCGCCGAGGCCTTGAGGGCTTAAGCGGTATTCCTGGGCCTGCGCGCGTACCAAAAGAGCAATGCAGCCAGTAATGTGATCAGGCTCACGATGGCGCCAGCGATCTCCTGCCAGATCCTGACGCGGACGATGCGATAGGTTCCGGGCGTTGCCTGAAAGCGAATGAGCGGACCTGTCGACGGCACGACCTTCCCGTCGCGCTCTACGCGCCAGATCGGAAAAGCTGCACGGCCCAGCGTAACCGCGCCGGCTTTTGGTACTTCGATAACCGACGCTCTCGAAAGCGATTTGTACGCTGTCAGGTCAGGGGCACGCTTGTTGTCGATGGTGCCCTGATACGGAAAGCCATTAGGCAAATATTCGATCGCATCGGGTAGTCGGGGTGTCAGAGCCTCGTAATGCTGCGGCACTTCATAGTGCTTGTGCACCTGCTTCATCAGCAGGACATAAGGTATTATCAGACAGCCAAGTCCCGGCAGGACGAAAAGAAGACGGAGCGGTTTACCCGCCGTGAATACAGCGGTGATTGCGACGAATTCCGTAACGCCTAGCAATCGCCACGGAAATTGCACCTTGTCCAGTGGCGGAATGAGCCAAAGGGGCGGCAGCAATCCGATCGCAGCGATCCCGGTTACAACAGCAATTCCGGTCCATATCGAGCGGGTCGACAAGGATATAAGCAACATACCCAAGCCAATGAGCTGGACATTGCCAAGCGTGGGGTCAGGCCGGTCAAAGATGATCCAGTTGGCAGGTTGATAATAAGGGGACCATAACAGCTTTGTCGTAATATGACCCTGCAACGTCAACGCGGGTAGCAGGTAGAATGCCACCAACCCTATGGCTAACGCTCCAGAAATCGCGGCAGGAATCCAAAGGGATTTGTCTTCTTTCGCGCGCCAAAAAACCAGCGGCGCTATCATGAAGATGCCCGTCAGCACGGCCATCGGCAAATGGGTGAGGAGCAATCCCGCAAAGCTTCCGGTCAGAAGGAAGATGCCATTGCGCGTCGGTAACCGCTCTATCGCCAATGCGATCAGTGGGAACCACAAAAACGCCGTAAGCTCGGCCAAGGCGCCCCGGACGCCCAAATCGAGCAGATGGTAGGGCGCGACGATGTAGCATATCGCTCCTAGTAGCGGGTAAGCGCTGCGACCTTTGAGCCAAAGGTGCATCGTCACGCCAGATGCCAATAGGACGATGAACTCTGCGGCGGTAATGGCCTGCAATGTCGTAAAGCCGATGGCCCCGATCCCGCCGCTCAGCCAATAGGCAAGGGGCGGATAGAAGTAAAAGGTGGGACTTCCCAACCCCTCGAAGCTGTGTGGCAGCCAGCGAGGGTACAGAGTGCCGGCACGAATTGCTTCCGAGAACTGGCTGGTCCAAATATAGTTGTACGTCCCTGAATGCGTGTAGCCTTGGCCGAAAATAAGATTCGGAGCCATCACGACTGCGGTGACGAGGATGAGCCAGAATAACGAACGCATGCAGTCTCCTAGCAAGCGTTCCTTAAAATGATGTTTACCTTAGTGCCTGCGTTCGATCGGGCGCACAAACAAGTCTTTGATTGAGTCGGGACGTGCTATGAAGGCTGCAGGCACTGATACTGCGCTTTCCACTATCTAAACTGCAGTGCTCCGACCGATGAAGGGCTTTCGCATTGCGAGCCTCCGGCACAGGGAGCTTTGCATGCCCGATAAAATTCGCGCGTCTTCGGAGGATGCCCAGAGCCTCAGTTTTGCAATTGTTGCCTCGTCCAGCGCTCCTTTGCTGTTGCTGGATGTCGAACTGCGCATACTGGCTGTCAGCGCTTCGTTTTGCGACGATTTCGCCATCGATCATGACCAGGCGGTCGGCCGACGACTGAGTCAGATTGGAGCGGGAGAGTGGGCGGTTCCGCAATTGGGGGCTTTGCTGCACGCCACAGCATCGGGTTCAGCCAATATCGACGGTTACCATATGGACCTTAAGCGGAACGGTCAGGACGTCCGGTCGCTGGTCATCCAGGCGCGCAAGTTGGATTATCGGGGCGGCGGGGATGTGCGACTGATAGTAACGATCATCGATGTGACCGATGCTGAAAATGCCGAGCGTGCCAAAGATGCCCTGATCGCCGAAAAGGGCGTGCTGCTGCAGGAAATTCAGCATCGGGTCGCCAACAGCCTTCAGATTATCGCCAGCGTACTCATGCAAAGCGCTCGTCGGGTCAATTCCGAAGAGAGCCGGATGCACCTTTCCGATGCGCACAATCGTGTGATGTCGATTGCGGCATTGCAACGCCATCTTGCCATAGCGCCTTCGGCGAACGTTTCTTTGCGTCCCTACCTGACTGACCTGTGCAGGAGTATAGGCGCTTCGATGATCCATGATCCTGAACGCATCACGCTCAAGGTCCGTTGCGACGATGTCACGAGTAGTAGCAATATGTCCGTGAGTCTGGGCCTGATCGTGACCGAATTGGTGATTAACGCGCTGAAACATGCGTTTCCCGACGACAGGAAGGGGCAGATATCGGTCGATTATAGTCCCAAAGGCGCAGGATGGACGCTGTCCGTAACGGACGACGGAGTTGGGATGTCGCGCGAGACTGACTCGCCGAAGGCAGGGCTAGGCACGACCATCGTGCAGGCTTTGGCCAAGCAACTGGGCGCGACGATCAGTGTTTCCGATTCTTCCCCCGGCACGGCGGTAAAGGTCATCCATTTGGGTGGCGACATTGCAGGACGTGCAAAAGCAGTCTGAAGGACAGGTCGCACCCTTTGGGAAGGACGGACGCGACCTGTCGCAGCGATGATCAGAACTTGCCGCTGAGCGATACGCCGATGACACGGGGATCGTTGAAAACGGCGGCCATGTAGTTTTCAATGACGCCCTTCAGGTTCTTTTCATTGGTTATGTTCCGGGCAAATACCGCGAATTCATAAGCGTTGTCAGGAGCGGCATAGCCGATCTTCAAGCCGCCTTCGAAGCTGTTCTTCGACGTAAATTCCTTGGTATCGTATAGAACAAAGCTGGTCTTACCCTGCATGTTCCAATCGGTAGCCGCAAAAACCTTGCCGCCGTTACCCAGGGGGATGTCATACCGTGCCGTAAGATTAAGATTGTATTCTGGCGCGTTCGGAAGAGGTTCCCCGTCGATCTGCGCGAAAACGGCAGGCTGGCCGAATACGGGAACAGTAATCGTGGGGTTGCCGACCGTGCAGACCACCACACCATTTAATGCACAGACCTGCGCGTACACGCGCTTGTCTTTGATTTCGCTATGCAACAGGCTGAGCCCAGCGGAAATCGAGAGGTTCTCGATGGGAGCCCAGTCCAGTTCTGCTTCCATACCATAGGCTTTCGCCTTGTCTGCGTTGAAGAGCACACCGTTGCCGTTGCTGTCGTTGCCGTTCAACTGGATGTCCTTGACCGTATAGGTGAAGGCGCTGGCATTGAAGCGCAGGGTATTGCTGATCTGGCTCTTGAAACCGGCTTCCCAAGACAGGATCGTTTCAGAATCGGCCGTTGTGAAGTCGGAATTGAATACTGCCGAACGACCCTGAATGGTGGGACCGCGGAAACCCTTCGCGACACGGGCATACAGGCTAAAGTCGGGGCTGACTTCATATAGCGCGCTTGCATCCCAGCTTGGCTTGCTGTCGGACAGCCGGACATAGCGGCGACCCCGGTAGCTGCTGACACCAGCCGCTGAGTCTGCTGTCTTAAGCAAACGTGTGCTCTTGGTATCGCGAGTGATGCGGCCACCGCCGGTCAGCGTCAAGTTGGGGAGGATTTCGTAGCTCAACTGGCCGAACAACGCCCAGGACGTATTGATGTTGTGCAGTCGCACCCAGTTGTTGGGGTTTCCTGCTGCTGTCGTCAGAAAATAGGCGCGTTGATAAAAATCGGTCGTGTCACGCGAATCGAAATACATGCCGCCGAACTGATATTTCAGGCCTGAATCTCCGTTGCTGGACAAGCGCACTTCCTGTGTCCACTGGTCCAGATCGCGGATCTGGCCCTGGCTCTGGCCAAAGCCGTTGGCCACGCCGTTGACCGGGAAATTGGCAGCTGCGCCACCATCGGTGTCGCCGCGACTGTATCCCGATGTGGTTTCGTAGGCTGTGATAGACGTCAGCGTGACTGGGCCAAAATCATAGGTAGCCTTCAGCGAGCTGCCATAAGTGTCGTAGGCCTGCGGGTTGTTACGTCCCTCGTCCAGCGCAATGACGGTGCGCGGTTCGTTCGACACATCATTCGAACCCTTTTTGATAGCAGCACGGTGGAAGATAGTGGACGTGCCGTCATAGCTGCGCGCATGGCCGGACAGGAGGATCGATGTCTGTTCGTTCGGCGTGGCGAGCAGCTGAACGCGGACATCGCGTTCGTTATAGCCGCCCATAGCGTCCTTTTTCGGTGACACGGTGCCATCGGCGCTCGGCCCGGCATAGACGTTGTCGACCCAGTCGTCGCGATGCTGGTACAGTGCGGAAACGCGGAAAGCGAGCTTGTCCTGGATAAGCGGGCCGCCAACGCCACCGTCGAAGGTTACCGTATTGTAGCTACCATAGCTGGCCGACGCGCGGCCTTCATATGTCGTCAGGTTCGGCTTGATGCTGTCGAACTTGATGATGCCTGCGGTCGTATTGCGACCGAAGAGCGATCCTTGCGGACCGCGCAGCACTTCGACCTGGCTCATGTCGAACACGGGGTTCGATTTGAGCACGACATGCTCCAGCACGACGTCGTCCTGAATGATCGAAACGGGCTGCGACGCCCCCAGGTAAAAGTCTATATTGCCAAGGCCGCGAATGTAAAAGCGTGGGAAAATGCGCCCCGTGGTCGTTTCGGCATACAGGCCAGGTACGCGGCCAGACAAGGCGAGGATATCGTCACCGCCGCTCTGGAAGTCGCGCAGCTTGTCGCCGGCGACCACGCCGACAGACAACGGCACCTTCTGCAGATTTTCGGAGCGACGCTCCGCAGTGACGACGATGTCGCCAAGCTGCGACTCGTCGGCAGCGGGCGCCGTGGCATCCTGCGCGCGCGCGACTGTGCCCATGGAAAGTGCGCTGAACGCTGCGGTAAGCAGCAAGGCCGACCGGCCATATTTGGAGTGCGACACGAGATATTCCCCTATGGAAGATGGTTGGCTGGTAACGACGGCAATCTTGCTCGTCGTTGACTGACTCCCCTGATGGCGCGGCGCTAACCTTCCTTTATGTCTGATTCGTGACACTATGTTGCGGAGTTTGTCAGGTGTTGCTGCGGCGCAACAGAGCGACGATTGCGCCTGCTCCAACAAAATGTCGCGGTGCACTAGCCCACACGAGCCATAATGGTTACATGGACCGCCACATGATCCCCCTGCGTACGGCCCTGTCTGCCGAGCGCCCGCACAGAAAGTGGCTTAACCCATGGACATTCGCCTTGGTCTGACATTCGACGACGTTCTCCTGCAGCCAGGGGAATCGGACGTCATGCCGAGCCAGGTCGATACCAGCACGCACATCACCAAGAGCATCAAGCTGAACATTCCGGTGCTGTCGTCCGCTATGGATACCGTCACCGAAGCCGATATGGCGATTGTCATGGCGCAACTTGGCGGCATCGGCGTTCTCCATCGCAACCTGACGGTGGAGCAGCAGGCGTCGGCAGTGCGCGCGGTGAAGCGCTTCGAAAGCGGGATGGTCGTCAATCCGATCACGATCACGCCCGATGCGACCCTGGCTGATGCGCAGATGCTGATGACACGCCACCGGATTTCCGGGATTCCCGTGGTGGAAGCGTCCGGCAAGCTGGTCGGTATCCTGACCCATCGCGACACGCGCTTTGCGGAAAATCCCAAGCAGCCGGTCAGCGAACTGATGACCAAGGATAATCTGGCGGTAGTGCCTGCTGGCGTGACGCAGGACGATGCGCGGCGGCTGTTACATCAGCGCCGTATCGAAAAGCTGCTTGTCGTGGATGAGGCCTATCACTGTGTGGGTCTGATTACCGTCAAGGATATGGAAAAGGCTGTCAATTATCCCCAAGCGACCAAGGATGGCACGGGTCGGCTGCGTGTTGCCGCCGCAACCACTGTGGGGGATACGGGCTTTGAACGCACCGAAGCATTGATCGACGCGGAATGCGATCTGATCGTGCTGGACACGGCGCATGGCCATAGCAAGCAAGTGTCCGCTGCTGTCGAACGCATCAAGCGCCTTTCCAATTCGGTGCAGGTCGTGGCGGGCAACGTAGCTACGGCCGAAGCGACGCGCGCACTGATCGATGCGGGCGCGGATTGTGTGAAGGTGGGTATCGGGCCGGGGTCGATTTGTACGACGCGTGTCGTTGCCGGCGTGGGCGTGCCCCAGCTCACCGCGGTCATGGACTCTGCTGAAGAGGCGTTCAAATCGGGTATTCCGGTCATCGCCGACGGCGGTCTGCGTACCAGCGGCGACTTGGCCAAGGCGCTGGCGGCGGGAGCAAGCTGCGTCATGGTCGGTTCGCTGCTGGCCGGGACCGAGGAAGCGCCTGGCGAGACATTCCTGTATCAGGGCCGTGCGTACAAGAGCTATCGCGGGATGGGCAGCGTCGGCGCGATGGCGCGTGGCAGCGCCGACCGCTATTTCCAGCAGGATATCAAGGACCAGATGAAGCTGGTGCCCGAAGGTATCGAAGGTCAGGTGCCGTTCAAGGGACCGGCCAAGGATGTCATTCACCAGCTTGTCGGCGGGGTAAAGGCAGCGATGGGCTATACCGGCAGCCGGACTCTTCCCGATCTTCGCGAGCGCGCCCGCTTCGTGCAGATTACCAATGCGGGCCTTTCCGAAAGCCATGTTCATGACGTTACCATCACACGCGAAGCCCCCAATTATCCGACGCGGTAAATGATTCCCGCAGCGCGGGTGCAGGCCGCAATCGACCTGCTCGACGAAGTGGTGCTGTCCGCTCGCGATGGCGGTCCCGCCGCCGACACGCTGATAGCCCGATATTTCAAGACGCGGCGCTATGCCGGGTCGAAGGACCGGCGCGCTGTCCGCGATCTGGTGTACGATGCCATTCGTCGTGCGGGCGAGCGCCCCGAAAGCGGGCGTGCGGCGATGCTGGGTCTCTTGCAGGATCAACCCGATCTTGCCGCGCATTTCGACGGATCGCCTCACGGCCCTGCCGCCATTGTCGAAGGCGAAAAGCCGACGAACGGTCGCCTCGTCCCACGTTGGATCGCGCCGCTGCTGTCTGACTTGATCGATGCGCGGGAGCGCACGGCGCTGTTGGCACGCGCTCCGCTCGATGTGCGCGTGAACAGGCTGAAGGCGACGCGCGACGAGGTGGCGGGGATGCTGTCCGATGCGACTGTCATCGATTCGCTGCCCGACGCACTGCGTCTGCCGGAAGGCTACCCGCTCGAAAAAAGCGATGCATGGGATCAGGGTCTGGTCGAAGTACAGGACGCCGGTAGCCAGATCATTGCCGCGACCTGCGGTGCGCAGCCGGGCATGACTGTCATCGATCTATGCGCGGGTGCGGGGGGCAAGACCTTGGCCCTTGCCGCCGCGATGGAGGGGCAGGGCACACTGATAGCGGCCGATACGGTGCGGTCGCGGCTTCAGCGCCTGACACCGCGCGCCGAACGGGCGGGGGCGGGCTTCATCGAAACCCTGCTGCTCGATCAGGGACGTGAAGGCGCTGCGCTGGGCAGCTATGAGGGCAAGGCGGACATCGTGCTCGTGGATGCGCCATGTTCCGGCACAGGCACATGGCGGCGCAATCCCGAAGCGCGCTGGCGCCTGACGCCCGACCGGCTGACGCGGCTGACGGTGGAGCAGGCCCGCATTCTCGATATCGCTGCGCCGCTGGTGCGCGACGGCGGTCGTCTCGTGTACGCTGTGTGCGCTCTTACCGATCGCGAAGGCCGCAATCAGGTGGATGCCTTTTTGAAGCGGCATCCCGGATGGACGGCCGTGCCGGTTGGCGGCGCGGTCGGGCGGGTCTGGGGCATGGGACAGTTGCTAACGCCGCATCATGATGGCACGGATGGTTTTTTCCTGGCGGTGCTGGAAAAGTCTTAATGGACAAACACGCGCGAAACGGTGAAAATCCGGCGGAATCGATGCTGGAGACTATCATGCGTTTCACCCCTGCCACTGTTGCCCTTGCTGTCCTGCTCGCCACTGTGTCGAGTGTCGGGATCAGCCAGCGGCCGGATGCGCAGATCGACCCCGTGTCGCTTGAATGGCTGAAAAAGGGGGAGGCCGCGCAGCAGGCAGGCGATCTTTCCGGTGCTACCGATGCAATGGAAACAGCACTCGCTATCGATCCCCGTAACCGTGGTGCCTATTTAGGTCTGGGGAAGGTCGCGCGTGCGCAAGGTCTGCAGGGGAAGGCGATCCGCTATTATCGCGAGGCATTGCTGCTCGATCCGACCGATGTTCATGCCCTTGCGGGGCAGGGGCAGGCGATGGTGGAAAAGGGTGCCATAGCCAAGGCGCGCGAAAATCTGGCGCAGGTGAAAAACCTCTGTAAAGATGGCTGCGCAGCGGCAACGCAGCTTGCGGCTACCATCGACAAAGGTGTGCCGCCGACGGTGCTGACGGCCAAGGATGTTGTGCCGACACCGACGGTCGTTCCAACCAAGCAACCCTAAAATCCTGCCTGGGGCAGTGAGCGTGCGTTCGCTTACTGGCTTAAAATGCGCGCAACCGTTACAAATTCTGCAATCGTCAATGTCTCGGCCCGACGTTGCGAGTCGATCCCTGCGGATTCCAGCGCGGCAAGACCGCCCGGAAGTCCTTTCAGGCTTTGCCGCAACATCTTGCGACGCTGACCGAACGCCGCAGCGGTCAGGCGCTCCAGATGTTTGAAATCGACTCCCTCCGGCTGCGGGGCAGGTTCGATGTGAACGACCGCGGACATCACCTTGGGCGGAGGCGTGAAGGCACTGCGGTGCACCTTCATCGCAATGCGCGGCGTCGACCGCCATTGGCTGAGGACCGCAAGACGACCGTAATGATCGCTGTTGGGCTGAGCCACGATCCGCTCGGCAACCTCGTGCTGAAACATGAGCGTCAGCGATGCCCACCACGGTTGCCAGTCCGCCGATAGCCAGCCGACAAGCAATGCCGTGCCGACATTATAGGGAAGGTTGGCCACGATATGCGCGCCTTCGCCCGCCACGCTACGCGCGTCCACGGCCATGGCATCGCCTTCGATTACGGTAAGCCGATCGGGAAAAGCGGCGTCCAGTTCGGCCAGGGCCGGCAGGCATCTGCGGTCGCGCTCTACTGCAACCACGCGCGCGCCCGTGCGTAACAAGGCGCGGGTTAGGCCGCCGGGGCCGGGGCCGACTTCATAGGCCGTCGCGTTCTGCAGCGGTCCAGGAATAGCAGCTATGCGGTCGAGCAATTGCTCGTCGAGCAGAAAGTTCTGCCCGAGCGCTTTGCTTGCCTGAAGCCCGTGCGCGGCAATAACTTCCCGCAGAGGCGGTAGCTTCGGCAGGGACATCAGGCCTCAGCAGAGGCAAGAGCGGCGGAATCGGCGGCGCGACGATGGTTTGCCGCTTCCCCCGCCATGCGGATCGCGGCGATCATCGCGCCGGGATTGGCGCTGTTGGTTCCGGCAATACCGAATGCCGTGCCATGATCGGGCGATGTCCGGATGATCGGCAGGCCCAGCGTCATGTTTACGCCTTCGTCGAAATGCAGCGTCTTGACCGGGATAAGTGCCTGATCGTGATACATGCACATGCACACGTCATAGGTCTTGCGCGCGCGGCTGTGAAACAGGGCATCGGCAGCATGGGGGCCGGTCACATCGATCCCATCCGCCCGCAGCGAGGCGATGGCCGGGGCGATCACATCGATCTCTTCCCGCCCCAATGCGCCGTTTTCTCCGGCATGCGGGTTGAGGCCGGTCATTACGAGGCGGGGCTTGGCTATGCCGAAATTGCGCTGCAGACCCTTCGCGGTGGCGATGGTGCGCGCACGGATGAGATCGATTGTCAGTGCGCGTGGTACGTCGGCTAATGCCAGGTGAATGGTTATCGGCACCACCCGCAACGATGGTCCTGCGAGCATCATCACCGCATTGTCATGCGATACGCCACAGCGTTCGGCGATGAATTCTGTCTGGCCGGGATGCGAAAAGCCGACACCATAAAGTTGCGTCTTGCCGACGGGGGCCGTGATTATTCCAGCCGCAGACCCTGAACGGGCAAGGCCGACAGCACATTCGAGCGCCTGTAGAGCAGCGCGGGCGCCATCGGAGCTGGCTTCACCCGGCACGATGGAACCTGCGTTGGCTACGCGCAAACATGGCAGCGCGTTGGGGAAGGCCGCATGCGCTTCCTCCGGCCCCTCGATTTCGCGCATCGGGCCGCCCCAAACGGCTTTTATTGCCGCAGGATCGCCGACGGCGAAGAAGCACGACAGGTTCCGCGCTTCGCGCATGCCCCATGCCTTAGCGACTATTTCCGCCCCAATGCCCGCCGGGTCGCCCAGCGAAATGGCAAAGGGGGCAATCGGTGAGGACGAAAGGTCGGACAGTGCCTCGCCCTCACTCATCAGTTATAGTCGATCACCGCATCGCGGCGAAGATCGCGCAGATAGATACGCGCGCGCTTATTCACGCGCTCTTCCTCCATCTGAGCCTGAATTTGTTCAGAAGAAGGAGCACCAGCAGCGGCTGCGTCGTCGCGACCGCACAGCACGAGAACGCGCACGCCGTCTTCTACCGAACCGAAGGGCGGCGTGGACTGGCCGATCTGCAAGCCCAGCAGCATTTCCTGCAGCGGCCCAGGCAAATCGCGGATTTTGACATTGTCGTTGTCCACGACATCGGCGCCCAGTTTTGCGCCAACGTCATTGGCCGCACCGCAACCCTGAATTGCCTTGGTCTGAGACGCAAAGCTGGCTGCACGATCCGTGGCCTGCTCCTTCGTCGTTCCCTTCGGAAATGCGATTGAGAGCTGCTTGAGGCTCAATAGCGCATCTCTTGGATCGGCGGTCAGAACCTTGCGCTTGTCCATGACGTACAACAGCGATACGCCGCCCGGCACGGAGATAGGTCCGGCGATTTGCCCCACTTCCATCTCGGTTGCAGCCGTGGCAAGTTCGTCGGGCAACTGCGCAGGGCGGACCCAACCCAGATCGCCGCCTACCGCCGCCGTGGAGGCTTCGGAAAACTGGCGCGCATAGGCAGCGAAGGAGCCGCCCTTACGAATCTGATCGATGATGTTGCGTGCGTTGGCTGAGATCTGCGCGGCATTTTCCGGTGTGGCAGACAGGTAGATTTCGCCGATCCGGAATTCGTCCGTACCCTTTGCCGCATTTAGCCGGTCAACGACGGATTTCACTTCGTCCTCGCCAACGTTGACGAACGGCTGCACATTGCGTCGCAGCAGGCGGTTCCAGGCCAATTCGCCTTCAATCTGGCGCTTGATGCTCGCGGACGAACTGCCCTGTTGACGCAGATAGGCTTCGAAGTCTTTCGGGCTTTTGCGGAAATTGGCAGCCACGCGCTCGTAGCTTTGTTCGACTTCAGCCGGATCGACCTTGATGCTGTTGGCAGCGGCTTCTTGGATCTGCAGCGTTTCGTCGATAAGGTTGCGCAGAACCTGCACGCGAAGACGTTCTTTTTCCTCGTCCGCAACCTTTCCGCCGTTAGCGGTGATTATAAGCGCGAGGCGCTGATCGATATCGGTTCCTGTGATAATCGAACCGTTGACGATTGCAGTCGCCTTACGGACGTTCGGGTCGCCCTTGCCGAAAATCGTCATGTTCTTCGGCAGGTCGAGGGCGGAGGAAGGCGCGCTACCTTCATCGGGAACCGTCTGTGCCAATGAAGACACCCCCACGGACAGCATGGCCATCGCTAGCAAGGAAGCCCGTAGAGCGGCAAATCGGGGCCGACGCGCGGCAGAAATAGAACCTATCATCGGCGAAATATACTCTCCAACTCGTACCCGCAGATGCCGGGATGCACCTTATGACAATCTACGTCTTAACCCGGCCTGAGCGAAATCGCTGACGGACAGGATATGCCCATCGCGCAAAATTCACCTCAACCCTTTATATCCCAAGATTGCGAAAAGCCAGCCGCAGGAGGAAAGTGTTGCCCTGCTTCGCGTCGCCGGTCGTGCGATAGTCGCGGCGCCAGGTCAGGCCGAACTCCAGACAGTCGTCGGCATAAGAAACGCCGACCCTATGCCGCAGCGGCTGATACCCATCCGAAATCGAAATGGGATCCTCCCGCGCATCCGTTAGATCGATCACAGTCGATCCGAATAGCGACCAGAAGCGAGTCACCTGTACCCTGCCACCTAAACGGACTTCCTCGCGATCCTGCAAATCTTCAAGCGCGGCGGACGCATTGCGGTTAAGGCGGAGGTATCCGACGGTCGCATAGGTCTTGTCCGTGCCGACTGTGGCGTCCAGTTCGTTTCGGCGAATGCCCAGACTGTCCTTATCCAGTCGATAGCGATGAACGAAGCGAACGAAATCGGTGAACTTTACCGTCGTGCGGCCGACTACGTCCGAGACGCGCTCCGATAGGCCGGTGCCATCGGGGAAGAGATTAGGCCGACGATCCAGGCGGTAGCTCTGGCCTATCACAGTGCTGATCGAGAGGTTCTTCCTGTCGAGCTGATATTCGAAGCCGTAAGTGATTCGCGTGGAATCCTCGAACCGATCGTATCCGGGGAAACGATTGAGCGAGAAAAGATTGCTGTCTTCCAGATCGACGGCGCGTGCATCCTCGTTCGGGACAGACAGATTGGCGAGACGTGGCGCGGCCACGATTTGGACGCGAGGTGTAATGCGCTGCGTGCCGCCAAACGCCGCGCCGATGAAGGGCCAGCGGATGTCGACGGCTGCCGCAGCAATGCCGCGCGTTTCCCAGCCACTATTGCCGCGATAGCTGACCGTCTCGGTAAGATTATTTTGATCGCTGTGATAGACGTCGCCACGCAAGTAACCGGTGAAAGTCACTTCCTGACCCAGCCCGCTGAGCTTGCGCAAACTCCACTCTGCCCCGACGAATGCGCGTTGTGTATCCTGCCCCTCGGTCCGTGTTATTGCGAGGGAATTGGCTTGCAGTTGAATACGCCCACCCAGAACCGGGTCGGTCAGACGCAGGCGATAGTCGACAATCGGCAAGGCGACCGGAACCTGGCCCTGATCGTCGTTGGCGCGCAGCGTTTGTGTCGCCCAGCCTGACAGCGAGAAATAGCTGTTCGCATCAATGCGCTCGGCCTGAAGGGTCGAGCGTAGACGATCGTCGCGGCTGATGTCGTAGCGCCGCAGGAAGGTACGGTCGGTAGCAGTACGGATCGATCCGCTGACGCTCCATTCGGGGTCCAGTTGCAGCCGACCGCTGGCGTCCAGATAGCCACGGAAACCCTTTTGGGAATTTACCGTAGGATCTGTGTTCGACGCTGGCAGGCGCGAGCCATAGGTGGCATATCCGGTGATCTGATACGCGCCATTGTCCAGCAGTGCGCGATAATTGGCTGCCACCATTGGAAGCGCTTCGGAAAACACACGCGGGGTGATTGTGAGGTCGCGATTCGGCGCGATGCGAATATAATAGGGAATGGCGGCTTCCAAGCCGTTGACCCGATCGTAGCGCAGGTCCGGGACAAGCAATCCATTGCCGCCGCCTTCGCCGACTGGGTGGGAAAGCCCGGGCAACGGGATCAGCGGCAAGCCGAACAGTTCGATCTTTGCATTGGTATAGGAAACACGCTGACGGACGGGATCATAGACCACCTTGACCGCTTTGATCTGCCACGTCGGCTCTTTCGGGCAGCCCGCGCTGTCTTCGACGGAGCAACCGGTATAGGCTGCGCGGTTTAGGGTGTAGACGCCATTCACCCGTGACGCTTTGGCTGCGGCAAGCCGCCCGCCGCTGTCCAGCACCAGCAGCATGTTCTCGACGAGGCCGTCCTTAAGCGTGTCGGTTACATCGACCTTGTCGCCATAGGCGATGTTGCCTTCGGGATCGGTGATCGACACATTGCCATTGGCGACGACCTTGCCGCTTTTGCGTTCCCATGTCACGCCATCGGCGCGCAGGCGGTTGCCTTGCCGCACCATCTGCACATTGCCGCTGGCGGTAACGATGTCCGCGTCGGAATCATATTCCAGCTTGTCTGCCGAAAATGCGATTTCCTCATCCGTTGCAGGCGTCGGCGTGTCGGCGGCAGCCAGTGATTTGGGAGGCTCGTTCAATATCTGCCCTGCCGCAGGCGTCGCGCCGACAGCCAAGAATAAGGTGGGAAGGGCCAGAGCCCAGGTCACACTATGCGTCGCTACTGACGGACCGGAGAGGCGATTACGGCTGTTCATGAAGGGTACGGACGCACTTTCAGTGTGATGCACTGACGCCTATTGCATTGCTTCGCGCCGCCCGCAATCGTCATGACGACTATCGAGAAACGGAAAATTACATGAAGCGCTTTGCCACAGCGACCGGCGCGCACTATCTCACCATCCTATCCCTTTGCCAGAATATCCCATATCGGGTTGTTGGCACCCCTGTTTGCTCATGGAAAGAATGACCCTGATGGACATCAAGATCAGCCCGTCCCGCCCCACAAATGCCGACACGCTGGTGTTTGCCGTTCCCAAGGACGGGCTTACCTCTGTAGGCGTTGCGGCATCGCGGACGCTGGTCGATGGCGCGCGTGCTGCACGGTTTTCAGGCGATGCGGGGACAACCTTCGAGAGTTTCGTCGAAGAGGCGGGCCAGACTGTCCGGGTTGTCCTTCTTGGCACCGGCAATGGCAGCGATGCTGACATCGAGAAGGCGGGTGGCGCGTTGACGGCGCGACTGGCCACTTCGGGCGCGACGCATGCGGCAGTAGAATTCCCGATGGCCGCCAGCGCTGCCGCAGCATCACGTTTGGCTTTCGGTGCGCGCTTGCGCGGGTGGCGGATCGACACCTACCGCACGCGCCTTCCGGAAAAGGCCAAGCCTACTCTTACGGCGATCACCGTCGTGAACGGCGTTGGCGAAGCGGAATGGGCGGCACTGTCCGCCGTGGCCGATGGCGTGGCCTTCACGCGCGAGTTGGTGTCGGAACCGGCCAATATCCTTTATCCCGAAAGCTTCGTGGAACGATGCCAGCATCTGACCGAGCTGGGCGTCGAGATCACGGTGCTGGACGAAGCGCAGATGACCGAACTGGGCATGGGTTCCCTGCTGGGCGTAGCGCAGGGGTCGGCGCGCAAGCCGCGCATCATCGCCATGCGCTGGGACGGGACGAACGGCGCACAAGCCAAGCCGGTTGCTTTCGTCGGCAAGGGCGTGACGTTCGACTCCGGCGGTATCTCCATCAAGCCTGGCCCCGGCATGGAAGACATGAAATGGGACATGGGCGGCGCTGGCGCTGTTGCGGGTGCGATGAAGGCTCTGGCGGGCCGCAAGGCGAAGGCGCATGTGGTCGGGATCTGCGGTCTTGTGGAGAATATGCCCGACGGTAACGCGCAGCGGCCCGGTGACATCGTCACATCTATGTCGGGGCAGACCATCGAAGTTCTGAATACGGACGCAGAAGGACGTTTGGTCCTTTGCGATGTGATCACCTGGACCCAGAAGCAGTTCGCGCCCGATGTCATCGTGGATCTCGCCACGCTGACGGGTGCAATGATGATCGCGCTGGGCGATCAGAACGGCGGGCTGTTTGCCAATGACGACGGTCTGGCCGACGATCTGATCGCGGCAGGCAAAGCCGCAGGCGAGACGCTCTGGCGCTTCCCGTTGTCCGATGCTTACAACAAGCTGATCGACAGCCCGATTGCCGACATGAAGAATATCGGACCGCGTTTTGCCGGGTCCATCACCGCGGCGCAGTTCATCAAGCGCTTTGTGGACGAAGGCGTGAAATGGGCGCATCTCGACATTGCCGGGATGGTGTGGGCGGACAAGCCCGGCCCGGTGTGCGACAAGGGCGCGACCGGCTATGGGGTGCGCCTGCTGGATCGTCTGGTGGCCGACAAGTTCGAGATGTAATGCAAGTCGACTTCTATCAGTTGAGCCGCGATCCGGTGGACAAGGTGCTTCCCGCGATTGCGGCGAAGGTGCTTGCCACCGGTGAACGGCTGCTGGTGGTTGCGGCAGAGGCTGAGCGAAGGGAAGCAATCTCGCAAGGGCTTTGGAGAGCAGATCCGGCGAGCTTCCTAGCGCATGCTGAAGCCGACGAAAGCAATGACGCGCTACAGCCAATCCTGCTTTCCGAGATCTGCGAACCAACCAATCAGGCGCGCTTTGTTGCGCTGGCTGACGGAACCTGGCGCGAGGAAGTTCTGGGCTTCGACCGTGCTTTTTACTTCTTCGATCATTTGACCATCGACGGTGCACGGCAAAGCTGGCGTGCGCTTCGTGGGCGGGAAGGCGTGGAAGCGCGTTTCTTCCGGCAGGAGGGCGGCAAATGGTTGCAGGATGCATGACGTTTAACAACCTTGCGACATTCGCATTGCGCCGCTAAAGCGCGCCCACCCAATCCCCATATATCTTCGGAGTTTTATCGCCATGGCCGCGACCCGCACTTTCTCGATCATCAAGCCGGACGCAACGCGCCGCAACCTGACCGGTGCCGTCACCAAGATGCTGGAAGACGCCGGTTTGCGCGTCGTCGCGTCAAAGCGCATCCAGATGACCAAGGAACAGGCTGAAGGCTTCTATGCCGTTCACAGCGAACGTCCTTTCTTCGCCGATCTGGTGTCCTTCATGATTTCCGGTCCTGTGGTCGTACAGGTTCTGGAAGGCGAAGACGCCGTGAAGCGCAACCGCGACATCATGGGCGCAACCAACCCTGCCAATGCCGATGCGGGCACGATCCGCAAGGAACTGGCCGAATCGATCGAAGCCAATTCCGTCCACGGTTCGGACAGCGAAGAAAATGCCGCGACCGAAATCGCGTATTTCTTCAAGCCGGAAGAAATCGTCGGCTGATTTGCGCGACGTAGTCGAAACTGCGCCCTGCATAAGGGCATGTGACGCCGCCGATGCCGCGATTCTCTCGCTCATCGGCGGCGCTACTTTTCTTGAGACATTCGGTGACAGCATCGATGCTGCGAATCTCCTTGCGCATGCGCAGGGGCCGCATGGCGTCGCTTATTATGAAACGCTGCTCGGCGATCCTGATACGCGATGCTGGCTGGCGGAATTGCCCGGCACCCAGGCGCCAATCGGTTATCAGGTATTGACGACGCCTGACATCGACCTTGCGGTTGCGGGGGATGTCGAACTCAAGCGCATCTATATCTTCTCACGCTATCATGGCGGTGGTTTGGCTAAACAGATGGTCGGACGTGCTGTTGAAGCCGCGACAGCGATGGGAAAGCAGCGCATGTTGCTGGGTGTATATGGTGAAAACCACCGCGCCATCGCGTTCTACCGCAAGATGGGTTTCGACATGATTGGCGACCGGCGATTTACGGTTGGTGCCCAAACCTTTTACGACAAGGTGATGGCGCGGCCTTTGGCTTAGAATTGGTCGGCGATATCCAGCATTTTGGTCAAGCGCTTGGGCGCTGACAAGCGCCAGCTTTTGCGCAGCCATTCGCCGATATGCTCCCAATCCATACTGCCACTCCCCAGATCGATGCCGATCCAGCCGGATGGGCCAAGATAGGCAGGGCGATAATAGAGATCGGGATCGCGCTCGATCAGCATGGCCTGCTCTTCCACCCCGCTCGATTTGACGAGCAATCCGATAATGCCGTCATGATGATGGTCGTAGCTGAAGTATGCGAAGAACTTGCCGCCCTCGACGAAGAAGCCGGGGCTGCCATGCGAAGTTTTTTCGTTCGCTTCGGGTAGGGCAAGCGCCAGTTCCCGCACTTTGCCCAATAGCCATTCGGGGTTGCGTTCGCGACTTACGAAGTCGGCCAGAACGCGGGCGTAAAGTTGATGTTCGGCAAAGACCACGCGATTTGCGAGGTTTTCTGCGGTTTCTTCCGGCAGAATGGCGATGCGCAACTGGCCGAGGACCGGGCCATCGTCCAATTCGGCGGTGACGAGATGGACGGAACAGCCGCCGTGGCTGTCCCCTGCAGCGATAGCGCGCGCATGCGTATCTAGCCCCTTGTATTTCGGCAGCAAGGAAGGGTGAATGTTGAGCATCCGACCTTCCCACTTCTGAACAAACTCGGTGGACAGGATACGCATGTAGCCTGCGAGCGCGACATAGTCGGCTCCGGACTCTTTGAGTTGTGCATCGATGATTGCGTCAAAGCTGGTGCGATCCAGCCCCTTGTGACTACGTCCGAAGGTCGGGACGCCTTCCGCAGCGGCCAGCGCAAGGCCAGGGGCGTCCGGATCGTTTGATGCCACGAGGACGACTTCGTACGGACAGTCCGGCAATTTGGCGGCATAGAGCAGCGCCATCATGTTCGATCCGCGACCGGAAATCAGAATGGCGACTTTGGCTTTGGTCATCCGGGAAACGCCTCTCATGACTTCACCAACATACGGCATGCGGGCGGACAGTCATCATCCCTTATGCGTTGCGACCCATGCCGTTTTGGCGCTCCATGTTTCTACAGAACCCCGAACAGTGCAGCCCTTTTCGCCTGCTTCGACTTGCCCGATGCGGTACACGGTTTCGCCCGCTTCGGTCAGCGCTGCGGTCACCCCGGCAACTTCCGATTCGTCGACTGCCAGCACCATACCGATGCCGCAGTTGAACGTGCGCGCCATCTCTTCCGGCTCGATATGCCCCTGGGCCTGCAGATAGGCCATCAACCGCGGCTGTTCCCACGCATCGGCATCGACAACGGCATGGCTGCCTTCGGGCAGAACGCGGGGGATGTTTTCCAGAAGGCCGCCGCCGGTAATATGGGCAAGCGCATGGATTTTTCCGCTGCGCACCAAAGGCAGCAAGGATTTGACGTAGATGCGGGTCGGCGCCATCAGCGCGTCGATCAACAGCACTTCATTGTCGAACAGCGACGGACGATCCAGCTTCCACCCCTTGTCAGCGGCGAGGCGGCGGACGAGGGAGAAACCGTTGGAATGAACGCCGGACGACGCCAGGCCTAGCAGAACGTTGCCGGGAGCGACCCGCGATCCGGTAAGCGCCTGCGACCGTTCCACTGCGCCAACGCAGAACCCTGCCAGATCATAATCGCCCGGTGCATACATGCCGGGCATTTCAGCCGTTTCGCCGCCAATCAGCGCGCAGCCTGCAATCCGGCAGCCTTCCGCGATGCCTGCAATGACGCGCTCGGCAACGCCGCTTTCCAGCTTGCCGGTGGCGTAATAATCCAGAAAGAACAGCGGCTCGGCGCCTTGCACAATCAGATCGTTGGCGCACATGGCGACGAGATCGATGCCTACGCCGTCGTGGCGATTATGATCGATGGCGAGTTTCAGCTTCGTGCCGACCCCATCATTGGCTGCGACCAACAGCGGATCGGTATAGCCCGCGGCCTTAAGGTCGAAGAAACCGCCAAACCCGCCAAGCTCGGCATCTGCGCCGGGGCGGCGTGTCGCCTTGGCCAGCGGCGCGATTGCGCGGACAAGGGCATTGCCAGCGGCAATATCGACGCCCGCCTGGGCATAGCTATAGGATGTGTCGTCGCTCATGTGGACAAGCGCCTAGTCATTTGGGCGATTTTATCAAGGGACTTGGCTCTTGGCTTCGTCGGCAAATGCCGTCAAAAGGGCGCCGTGACCCTGACCATGCCCCAAATTCGCCCATTGCATATCGTAATCCTGCTGCTGCTTGGGCTCGCCGCAGCGATATTGGTCGCGCAAATCGAAGGCGAGAGAGGCGTTCCGCCCATCGCCAGCGGCGGCGATTTCGAAGTGAGTGGCGTGAAGGTCGACGTTGCTGCCGCCAATGCCGAAGCGGCACGCTATGCTGGCTGGCGGCAGGCGCAGCGGTTGGCGTGGAAGATGCTGTGGAACCGCACCAATGGCGGGACAACGGCACCGGGGCTTTCCGATTCTCAGCTTGAAGCCATTGTGTCGGGTATCGAGATACAGTCAGAACAGGCTGGCCCGACCCGCTATGTCGCGACGCTGGGCGTGCTGTTCGACCGTGCGCGGACCGGGCAGATACTGGGCGTGCAGAGCCGCTCCATGCGTTCCCCGCCGTTGTTGGTGATTCCCATCCTTTGGGAAGGCGGCACGGCGACCTCCTATGAGACGATTAACGAATGGCAGAAGGGCTGGGCACGTTTTCGCACGGGCGACAGTGCCATCGATTATGTGCGCGTTGCGGGCAATGCCGCCGATCCGTTGCTGCTGAACGCTGCGCAGGCCGGACGTCGCAGCCGTAACTGGTGGCGTGTATTGCTGGATCAATATGGCGCGGCGGATGTCGTCGTGCCCATTGCGCGGCTGGAACGGGCATGGCCGGGCGGGCCAGTCACCGGGCGGTTTACTGCGCGCTACGGGCCGGACAATGCGCTGATCGGCGGCTTTTCTCTGCGCGCCTCGAACGAAGCGGCGGTCCCGCAGATGATCGATCAGGCCATCCAGCGGATCGATGGCCTTTATACGCAAGCGTTGCTGGAAGGCACGTTGCGACCCGATCCGTCGCTGATCATTGAGGAGCCGGTAGACGAGGACGCTCTGGCCATCGAGAATGCCAGCGATGCGCCGGTGGATGTGATCGACGTTCCGGCGACGACTGCAACGACCGCGAGTTTCTCGATCCAGTACGACACGCCGAGTGCCACTTCCGTAAGTCAGAGCGAGACCGCACTGCGCGGTATCCCCGGCGTCCGTTCGGCAGCGACCACCAGCCTTGCGCTTGGCGGGACGTCCGTCATGGCGGTGACATATGATGGCACGGCAGACGCCCTTCGCGCGGCGCTTCAGTCGCGTGGATACACGGTGTCCGCGTCGGGCAATACGTTGCGGATCAGCCGTCGGGGAGCGGCCCCGGCTACGGGGCAATGAGCCAGATCAGCCTGCCTTTCGATTGGAGTGACCAGAACGCTTCGGCGGATGATGGCTTTATCGTGAGCGACGCAAACGCGCGTGCGGTGCGTCATCTGGAGGGATGGCACGACTGGCCTGTGCAGGTGAGTGTGCTTTCCGGCCCGCCCCGATCCGGTCGATCGACGCTGGGACGGCAGTTTGTGCGGCTGTCCGGCGGCAATGTGATCGATGACGCGGAAAGGGCAGGGGACGAGATTTTATTCCACGCCTGGAACCGGGCGCAACTGGATCGACGGCCCTTGCTGATGATTGCCGATGCTGCTCCGCAGCGATGGACGGTGGCTTTGCCGGACTTGCGCTCTCGTCTGGCCGCCGTGCCGCATGTACGGATCGAGGAGCCCGACGATGCCCTTGTCCGTGCGTTGATCGAGAGTGGGCTTGCGCGTGGTGCCGCCTTGTGGTCGCCGGATCTGCCCGACTGGCTGCATCGTCGGATTGAGCGCAGCTATGCTGCCATTACCGAAGTGATCGCGTGCCTTCATGCTGCGTCCCTTTCACACGGACGAAAGATTTCCGTGCCATTCGCTAAAGAGACCCTGCAAAGCGCAGGTTTTCTGCCTATAGTCTGGTCCGACCCGGAACCATAGTTGCGGAGAGCCTCGTGAAACCAGATATCGCAGTGACCCAAAAGGAAGCCTCCTTGGCCGAAGTCGATCCGTCCGCAACTTTGGCCGCAGCGCCAGAGAGATACTTTAACCGTGAATTGAGCTGGCTCAGCTTCAACCAGCGAGTCCTGGAAGAGGCCATGAACCCCGCGCATCCTCTGCTGGAGCGGTTGCGGTTCCTGTCGATTTCGGGTGCGAATCTGGATGAGTTCTTCTCCGTTCGCGTTGCCGGCTTGAAGGGGCAGCAGCTGCAGGATGTCGATCTGCGCTCTGCGGACGGCCTGACACCCGCGCAGCAACTGACGGCAATCGCGCAGGAGACAGATCGCCTGATGACCGCGCAGCAGCGCGTCTGGCATATACTGCATGAAGAATTGTCGGCTGTCGGGATCGAAGTCGCGGCAAGCGATGTCAGCTTGGGCGAAAAGGCCGATAGCTGGCTGTCCAACCATTTCCTCACGCAAATTTTCCCGATTCTGACCCCGCAGGCGCTGGACCCTGCGCATCCCTTTCCGTTCATCCCCAATCAGGGTTTGTCGATCGTTTTCGATCTGGTGCGCCTTTCGGACAAACAGCCGATCCGCGAACTGGTGATGATACCGGCGACGCTCGCGCGGTTTGTGCGCGTGCCTGGCGAACCGGCGCGGTACATGGCGCTGGAGGCGGTGATTCGTCGCTTCTGCGACAAGTTGTTCCCTGGCTATCGCGTGAAGCATAGCGGTGTCTTCCGCATCATCCGCGACAGCGACATCGAGATCGAGGAAGAAGCCGAAGACCTCGTCCGCTATTTCCGCAGCGCTATCAAAAGGCGTCGTCGCGGTCGCGTGATACGGCTGGAAGTCGAGGCAGGCATTCCTGCGGCGGTCGAGGACATGCTGCAGGATATGTTGCAGGGGCACGAATCGATCATCGCGGAGATCGACGGGTTCGTGGGGATCGGCGATCTTTCGGGGATCGTGGACGAAGATCGCCCCGATCTGAAGTTCGAGCCTTATGCGCCGCGCTTCCCGGAGCGAATCCGTGAATATGGCGGGGATTGCTTTGCCGCGATTCGGGCCAAGGACATCGTCATCCACCACCCCTATGAGAGTTTCGACGTGGTGGTCGCGTTCCTGAAACAAGCAGCGGATGATCCCGATGTCGTGGCGATCAAGCAGACACTGTATCGCGCGGGCAAGCAATCCGCTGTCATCCGTGCGCTGATCGACGCTGCAGAAGCGGGAAAGTCCGTCACGGCCGTCGTCGAATTGAAGGCGCGATTCGATGAGGAGCAGAACCTGTTGTGGGCCAGCGCGCTGGAACGGGCTGGAGTGCAGGTCGTCTACGGCTTCATCGATTGGAAGACGCATGCCAAGATTTCGATGGTCGTGCGGCGCGAAGGCGAGCAGTTCCGTACCTACTGCCATTTCGGCACGGGCAATTATCATCCGGTAACTGCGCGGATTTATACCGACCTCAGCTTCTTCACCGCCGACCCGCGGGTGGGGCGCGATGCAGCGTCGCTGTTCAATTACATCACCGGCTATGTCGAGCCGCAGCATCTGGAGCGTCTCATCATGTCGCCGCGCGATCTGCGCGGAAAGTTGTGCGATCTGATCGACGCGGAAATCGTGCATGTACGCGAAGGGCGTCCGGGTACGATATGGGCGAAGATGAACTCTCTCGTCGATCCTGCGATTATTGAGAAGCTCTACGCCGCCAGCAATGCAGGCGTGCAGGTGGAACTCGTCGTGCGCGGCATATGTTGCCTGCGCCCCGGTGTGCCCGGACTGTCGGAGAATATTCGCGTTAAGTCGGTCGTCGGGCGCTTCCTGGAACATAGCCGCATCACGGTGTTCGGTAACGGCAAGCCGCTGCCCAATAACGGCGCACGGGTATTCATCAGCTCGGCGGACTGGATGCCGCGCAATTTTGATCGGCGTGTCGAGTATATGCTGCCGTTGGAGAATGAGACGGTGCACGATCAGATTCTCGATCAGGTGATGGTCGCGAACCTGATCGACAATGAACAAAGCTGGGAACTGGATAGCGATGGACGCTATCACAGGCTGGAGCCGGGCGAACGTCCATTCAACCTGCATCGCTATTTCATGACCAATCCTTCGCTGTCCGGGCGCGGTGCTGCCATGCAGAGCAGCGATGCGGTTCCAACCCTCAGCTTGCGTCGGCGTAGCTGATCCATGGCATCGATGCTTAACCTGATCCGTGCGGCCGCGACGCGCGGAGATACGGCCACGTCGATCGAAACGCGGTCGGCGATTATCGACATCGGATCGAACAGCGTGCGCCTTGTGGTGTACGATGGCCCGCGGCGCATTCCGTTTATCCTGTTTAACGAGAAGGTCATGGCGGGGCTGGGGGCCTCGCTGGGCAAGACCGGCATGATCGAGCCGGGTGCCATGAAGCGCAGTCTGGCTGCGCTGGCCCGGTACCGGCATCTGTGCGAGGAAATGGGCGTTGCGTCTTTGCGATGCGTTGCAACCGCGGCGGTGCGTGATGCGGACAATGGCGGGGAACTGATCCGTCGGGCTTCTGCGTTGGGCCTGAAGGTCGAACTGCTGAGCGGTGCGCAGGAAGGTGCGGCTTCCGGCTATGGCGTGTTGTCGGCCATCCCTGGCGCCAATGGTATCGTCGGCGATCTGGGCGGCGGAAGTCTGGAGCTGGTACGCATTCGCGATGGCGAAGTGCATGAGATTACTTCGCTGCCGCTGGGTGTGCTGCGCTTGCCAGAAGTGCGGGCCAAGGGGCAGGGCGCGCTGGATCGTTACGTTAAAAAGCTGCTGAAGAAATCCGGGTGGGACAAGATCGAGCCGGGTCTACCCTTCTACCTCGTGGGCGGATCATGGCGGTCGCTGGCACGGCTGGACATGCACCTCAACCAATTCGCGCTGCCGGTGATCCACCATTATGAGATGCCCGCGGATCGGGCAGCGCGTCTGGTGCGCGTAGTGAGCCATATGCAGCGCGAGACGCTGAAGGACATACCGGGACTGACCGGGACGCGCATTCCCACTTTGCCGGGAGCAGCGGCGTTGCTGTCCGTGATGGTGCGGCAGTTAAAGAGCAGCACGTTGGTAGTGTCAGCCTATGGGCTGCGCGAAGGCCTGCTTTTCGAGAAACTGCCCAAGGCTGTGCGCGACGAAGACCCGCTGCTGGTCGCGGTTGAAGCCGAGGGCGAAGCGCAGGGGCGCTTTACGGGGCATGGCGACCTGATCGAAAATTGGATCGCACCATTGTTTCTGGAGGATGGCGCGAAGTGGCGGCGAATACGGCGCGCGGCGTGCCTGCTGGCCGATGTCGGATGGCGCGCAAACCCCGATTTCCGGTCGCAGCGGGGCGTGGAAATCGCGCTGCATGGCAACTGGGTCGGTATCGATGTCGAAGGTCGGGCAATGCTGGCGCAGGCGCTCCACAGCAATTTCGGCGGCGGGACGCAGGTGCCGGAAGAACTGACGCGGCTGGCGGCGCCGGACGCGCTACGGCGGGCGGCGTTGTGGGGCATGGCTATCAGGCTGGGTCAGCGGCTTTCGGGTGGGGTCGAAGGGCCGCTACTGGGCGGTCGGCTGGACGCGGATAGCGAAACGCTGACCCTGGTTCTGCCTGCGCGACACGCGGACCTGTACGGCGAAGCGGTGGAACGGCGGCTGAAGAATTTGTCGCAGGCTTTGGGATTGAAATACAAGATGGCGGCGGAGGGATAAATCGCCCTTTGAGGGGGCGCGCCCTATCAAGCCCAGCGGTCGGCCTCGATCTTGACGAGCACCGTGTCGGACGACTGATACGGATCAACGCGATCAGGCCAATTCCCAAGTCCACAATGCCCAGCAGTGCTGTTCCAGCCCCACGTTGAGCGCTTTGAGGTTCGCGGACTGAGGAAGAGGACGTCACATGGGATAGCGCGCGTCTTAAGCCTCTTCTCGACCTGTCCTTATCGATTTGGCCACGTTCGCAAGTTGATTTATAAATTCGCCTAGGCCGTTGATTTCGCCTGCTATGATTTTCATGCCTGTTCGAAGGCAGAGCATCATCATCGAACTTTCATCATACTGCCCTGAAACCGTAACATCCGTCACTTAGCAGCACGTCCATCACGTTTCGTGGTGGGGGGTATCATGAAGATTTGGGGCTTTTATTCGACCGTATGTGGTGCGGCGGTAGCGACCGGTATGCTGTTTACAGCGAGCCAAGCTTTTGCGCAGTCTGCGCAAATCCGAACGGCCAACGTCACGAATGTGGAAGGCGCAAGCAGCGTCACGCTCGGTGGGAAGACATTCACCAACAAGGGGCTGACCGGTGCCGGTCGGCTGGACGCGAATGCGCTCGACTTCCGCAATGAAACCCTTGGCAGCTTTTCGGGCATGGCCATGAACCTGTCGACCTGGCGGCGTAATTCCAACGGGAGCTATACGAGCAGCATCGCAACCTTGCCCGACCGCGGCCCGTTCGATGGCGCGATCGATTATCGCAATCGCGTTCACACCCATGATATTGCCTTTACGCCGCTGAACGGCACCGCGATCCTGCCGCAATTGCCTTCGTCGCAAAGCCAATTGACGATCACCCCGACCGGCGGCTTCACCTTAAAGGACACGGACGGGATCGAAATGACCGGCCGCGATCCCGGTGCGAAAACCGTTACCCGGGCGGGCATCGTCTATCCCAGCGCGACAGATGGCACGGCTGCCGGCCACATCAGCCTGGACGCAGAGGCCATTGCTTTCCGGCCGGACGGGACTTTCTACGTTTCCGATGAATATGCAGCGGGGCTCTATTATTTCGACGCGACCGGGAAGCAGATCGGCGCCATTCAAACGGTACCTGCGCTGTTGCCGCGCACTAACGGGGCGATCAACTTCAACAGCACCACGCCTGGCCAGACCGGCCGCCGCAATAACCAGGGCCTGGAGGCGATGGCGATCACGCCGGACAACAAGAAGTTGGTGACCATCCTGCAGTCGGCGACGGTGCAGGATACCAATGGCGCCAATCAGCAGACACGCAGCAATACGCGCATTCTGGTTTACGATATCAGCGCAAACGCCATCCCGACCAACCCGGTCGGACATTATGTGCTGCAATTGCCGGTTCTGAACAACAACGGGTCGGGCGGCGCACCCGATCGTACGGCTGCTCAATCGGAAATGCTGGCGCTGAATGATAACCAGTTTCTTGTGCTTGCCCGCGACAGTCTGGGCCGCGGTGTCGCCGCCAACGCGAGCACGAGCACCACGCCGCTGTTCAAGAGCGTCCTCCTGGTCGATACGACCGGGGCCACCAACCTCGCCGGAACGCCATATGAAACCGGCACCACCCCGATAGCCAGTAACGGCGTTCTGATCCCCGCCATCGTGCCGGTTCAGCAAGTCGAACTGGTCAACATGTTGAACCCGACGCAGCTTGCGCGCGTCGGCATGAATATAACTCGGCTCCCCCGTACCAATGCGACCACGATCGGCGAAAAGTGGGAAGCGATGGCGCTGGCGCCCGTGCTGGAAGAAAATGCGCCGCAGGACTTCTTTCTGTTCGTTGGCAATGACAATGACTTCCAGGGGACCAACATCCGCTTCAACGGCGTGTCCTCCGCTTCCGGTGCGCTGGATGGCACGGGGAACAATGACAGCATCCTGCTGGTCTATCGGCTGACGCTGCCTACCTATGTAGATCCGCAGGCGCTTGCAGCGATGAACGCGATGGCGCCGGACGTCCTCTATGGCACGCGCATGGCGATGAACGGCCTGGGCATGACCGCGACGCAGCCAGCAATGCGCTTTCTCAATGCACAGCGCAGCGTAGGGGCGCCGGAGGGGGTCCGCCCCCGGGCGCAGCTCTGGATGGACGGGGACTGGAGCAAGATCGGTGCTGGTGCCAGCCCGCTGACGGGACTCGACGTCGATACCATGGGGACTACGCTGGGTTTAGATGTGCCGCTGGGCACTGGCGTCCGTGTTGGCGTCATGGGCGGCTACCGCAAAATGGACGGCAAACTGGCCTATGGCGCACCACTGGACGCGGATGCATGGACGGTCGGCGCTTATGCTGGCGCGTCGTTGCCGATGGGCATCTATGCGCAAATCTCGGCGGCGTGGCTCGGCGACGTGAAGTTCAGGGAGATCGGGCGTGCCTCGGCCTACGGTCAAACGGCAACTGGCAAGACCAAGGGTGAAGGCTGGGCCGTGAGCGGAGAAATCGGTTGGCGTTTTCCCGTGGGCCGTGTCGGCGTCACGCCATTTGCCGCTGTGGATTACACCGACCTCGACCTGGACGGCTACACCGAAAGCGGCGCGTCGGTTTCCAACATCGTTTACGCCGATCGCAGCTTCAAGAAAGCTACGATCAGCATGGGCGGCGAACTGAGCGTCGATATCGGCGCGATCCACCCGGCGATCCGCGGCGGCTATAGCTTCGAACAGGAAAGTGGCGACAAAAGCGCAGCGGTGCGCCTTGCCAGTGCGGAGCACAGCATGGGTTCGGCATTGCTCTCTTTGGGCGATACCGAGCGCGATACGGCCTTCGCCGAACTACGCATTGCGATGGGCGACGGCCCGGTTTCGGGTTACGTGTCTGGCCGTGGCCGTTGGGGCCGCGGCAACGATGACGCTCGCGTTACCATCGGCGTAGGGTTTGCGCTGTAATACGCGCTGTCGGGCCAGCATAGCCGGTGGCTGCGATAGCGCTGTCACCATTCTTCCTGCGTGCCCATGCGATTTTTGCGTGGCATGGGCGCAATTTTGAGGGGGCGTGGCGACAGCGAGAGGCTGTCGCTTCGCCCGTGCTGCCATCGGGCCCGGCGCAGGGGTGAGCCGCATACCGTGTGCGACTTATCAGCACAATACCGTCAGATAGGCGCTCAACATATCCGCCATTGCATCCGAATAGGCGTCGATTTCGGCGTCGGCGCGCGGCGTTTCGGAAAAGTGCTTTCCCACCTGGCTCAATGTCGTCTTCAAAAGATCGGCGACCAGCGCCCGTTGAGCATCTGATCTGTGTGGCAATACTTCCTCCATAAACTGCGAAATTGCCGCGTGGGCGGACGTTTTTGCTGCTATCGCTTCTGGCGCGTCGCGATAGAGAGGGGCCGCATCGTTCAGCGCGCCGCGTACCGCTGCCTCTTCACACTCTGACCGCAAGAAAGCGTGCGTCAGAATGCGCAGCCTTTCCCGTGGCGGCCTTTGCTTGTCTTCGAGAATGGCCCGCAGCAGGTTGCTAGTCTGACGCCATTCGTCGCTTTGCAGGCGGAAGAGGATAGCCGCCTTGTTCGGGAAATATTGATAGAGCGAACCCACGCTCACCCCGGCTCGCTCCGCGACCCGAGCCATCGTAAATCGCTGTGCGCCTTCCTTCATCAAAACCTGAACAGCCGCTTCGAGAACCGCAGTGACCAGCCCTGAAGAGCGCGCCTGCTTGGGCTGTTTGCGTGAGGAAATCAGGGGTTTTCGGGCTTCTGTCATGCTTGCTCCCGCCAATGCGAATAGCAAATATGACGAACTATTCGTATTTCTGGAGCCGCGCAAGAACGCCGCACCTTAAATGGAGTTGTCTATGTCCACCCTGACCGAAATCCCCGTCGTCCCCCTCCTCGACCGGCTTTTCGAAGAAGCCGATGCGACCAGTCCCCAGACCAGTCTCGCGTTCGCGAATGTCTCTGCGGAGGAAAGCGCGCGGCTAATGCAGAGCCGCACCGAATATCGCGCCTTTTATGGCGCGCTTAAGGACTTCGCGCTTCCCGTGTCGCGGGAAACAGGGAGGCTCCTCTACATGCTCGCCCGCATTGCAGGTGCCAGCTCAATCGTCGAGTTCGGGACATCGTTCGGCATCTCCACCATCCATCTTGCGGCAGCCCTGCGTGACAATGGTGGCGGGCGGCTCATCACGAGCGAATTCGAACCCGAAAAGCTGGCACGCGCCAGGGACAATCTCATCGCCGCCGGGCTGGACGACCTCGTCGAGTTTCGAGAGGGCGATGCGCTGGAGACCCTTGCTACCGATCTGCCCGAGAGCATAGACCTACTTCTGCTTGACGGGGCGAAAGCGCTATATTCCGACATACTCGACCGGGTGGAGGTCCGGCTGCGCCCCGGCGCCCTGATCGTGGCCGATAATGCCGATCACTGCCCTGCCTATCTGGAGCGCGTGAGGGCGCCCCAGAGCGGATATATGTCCATTCCGTTTGGCGACGAAGTCGAATTGACGATCCGTCTGACCTGAAACGAGGCAAGGGGTCGGAGGCAGGGCATCACGACCTCCGACCCCAATAAGACGTTAAAGCCGCGTTCTATGTTCCTCGGTTTTTAGACGGTCGGCCGACGATGCAAAGCTACGCCGATGATTAGCAATGGTTGAAGGTTGATGCGCAGTCGTCCGGATATTCTGGCCTGCGCTGGAATGTTTCCAAGCGATTTCACCTGTCATAAATAAGCAACATGTTGCGCAAAACCCGGCGTAACATTTACCGTAATATCATTTCCCTCGAACGCTTTATCGCGACGGTCCTGCGCATGGCGTTCGGGAATATGCGGGGTGTCGGCCCCTTCCTGAACACTGAAACAACAGGGTTGGTCGCAAAGGCCACCCCGCATTTCATGCGAGGGACAATGACGAAAATTCACAACATGCGCCGCAACCTCCTGCGCACCGGTTCGGTGCTTCAGGCGATGATGGTGTTGGGCGGCGGCACCCTGCTGTCCACCACGATGCCGACGGCGGCATTTGCGCAGGATTATACCAACGTGTCCGCGTCGGGCCGCGTGGTCGACGCACAGGGCAATGGCATCGGTGGCGCGACGGTCGAAATCACGTCGAATGCGCAAGGTTTCAAGCGCACGGCAACCACGGACGATACCGGGTCTTACCGCATTCCGGCTCTGCCGCCGGGCAGCTATAGCTTCACGATTACTGCTCCCGGCCAAGCACCTTTCACCGATCCGGCCGTCACCTTATCGGCAGGCGGCGGCGGCAACACTTTCCGCCTTAATGGCCCGGCGGGCAATGCTGCGGCCGCTGATGGAGGCGATGCCATCGTTGTGACGGGCGCACGCGTCCAGGTTGCCGATTTCGATCGGACCACAACTGGCGCAGTGATCGATCTGGGAGAATTGTCGAAACGGATTCCAGTCTCTCGCTCGCTTAATCAGGTCATCCTGCTCGCACCGGGCACGACACAGGGCAGTTCAGGGTCGAACAGCGCCTTTGCCAATCAGTCGAGCATCAGCGGCTCGTCCTTCACCGAAAACGCCTATTATGTGAACGGCCTCAACATCACTGAATTCCGGCAGGGATTTGCGCCGGTGTCGGTGCCGTTCGATTTCTACGAAACGGTCGAAGTGAAGACCGGCGGCTTCCAGGCGGAATTCGGTCGGGCGACCGGCGGTGTAGTCAACGCAACCACCAAGCGCGGCACCAACGAGTTTCACGGCAGCGTCCTCTTCAACTGGGAACCCAATTCGCTGACAGACGATGCGCCCAACAGTTATCAGGCGGACAATGACGGCGACTACACCAATCGCACGGACACGGTATTCCAGTTGAGCGGCCCGATCATCAAGGATCGTTTGTTCTTCTATGGCCTGTACAATTTCCGCGATTCGACCGTCGAAAACGGGACGACCGGCGCCGTCGATGATGACGGCAACCTGTTCGCGGCGGGCAACCGGTCCACGCGGCAGCGGACGACCAGCCCGTTTTACGGCGGCAAGATCGACGCGATCATAACCGATGGGCATCGCCTGGAAGGCACCTATTTCAATACGACCCAGATCACCAACACCAACACGACCATCTATAATTCCGACACGAATGAGCGGGGCGCTTCCGTAGGCGGCAGCCGTATCCGTGCGGGTGGCGAGAACTATGTCGGTCGCTACACCGGCACCTTTGCCCCCTGGGTCACGCTGTCGGCTGCCTATGGCGTCAACAAGAACCGTGCAGGCACGCTGCCGCTCGATACCGTCAATCCGCGGATCATCGATCAGCGCAGCGGCACCGCGAGCGAAATCGGCAATCCGGTTGGGTCGGTCGTGACCAATGACGACAAGCGCGAATTCTATCGTGCGGACGTCGATCTGTACTTCAACCTGTTCGGGTCGCACCATATTCGCGGTGGCTATGACCGCGAAGACCTGACGGCGAAGCAGATTTCGGCAAGTCTCGGCGGTGGCACATCGACCTATTTGCGTGTCACCAGTGCGACGGACCGTACTGGCCTGCCCGTAGGCACCGAGTATGTTCAGACCCGGACGTTCGAGAATGGCGGGTCTTTCGGCACCCGCAACGAAGCCTTCTATCTGCAGGATAGCTGGTCCTTGTTCGACGACCGACTGACGCTGCAACTGGGTATCCGCAACGACCGGTTCACCAACAAGGACGCCGCCGGCAACGCGTTCTACGAGTCGGGTGATCAGTGGGGACCGCGTCTGGGCTTTACCTTCGATCCGGCAGGTGACGGACGGACCAAGATATTCGGCACCTTCTCCCGGTATTTCGTACCCATCGCCGCCAACACCAATATTCGCGGGGCAGGGCGCGAACTGGACTACACGCGGTTTAACGTGCTCGACGGTGTGAACGCGGATGGCACGCCGATACTGGGCGCACCGGTGCTGAGCGTCGCCAATGCGCGCCCATGTCCAGATACAGGTGTTGCCAACTGTGTGGTCACTGGCAACGGGGAAATTACCGATCCCACGGCCTTCATCGCTCAAGGCCTGAAGCCGCAATCGCTGGATGAATACAGCTTCGGCGTGGAAAGGCGGTTCGGGCCGCGGATCAAGCTGGGCCTCAACTTCACCTATCGCAAGCTGGGCGAAGTGCTGGAAGACGTCGCGATCGACCAGGCGGCTCTGGCCTATTGCACGTCGCAGGGTTTCAGCGCCGACGATTGCGGGCAGATCTATACCGGCTTCAGCCAGTATGTGCTCGTCAATCCCGGCAAGGATGCCAGCATCCAGTTGCTGGGCCTGCCCGATGGCACGACGCCGGTAGTGGACTTCACCGCCGAGCAACTCGGCTATCCCAAGGCGAAGCGCACGTACAAGGCAGTTACCTTCACCTTCGATCGGGAGTTCGACGGCAAGTGGAGTCTGTCGGGCTCCTATACCTGGGCGAGCCTGAAGGGTAACTACGAAGGGGGCGCAAAATCCGATGTGGGGCAGGCCGATACCGGCGCCACGCAGGACTTCGACCAGCCGGGCCTGACGCTTGGCTCCTACGGCTATCTGCCGGGCCATCGTCGTCACTCGTTCAAGGTCTATGGGTCTTATCAGGTGAACGACATTGTTACGTTGGGTGTGAATGCGTTCATCCAGTCGCCCAAGAAGTTCGGCTGCATCGGCGTCGTGCCGACATCGGTCGATCAGTTTGCGGCGGATTATGGCGCAGCCGGTAACTTCTGCGGGGGTGCTCTGGTGCCACGCGGTACCGTGTTCAAGAGCGACTGGCGCAAGGAGGTCAACCTGACCGCCGCGTTCCAGGTGCCGGGTGATTTCGACGCCAGCATTCGCTTCGATGTGTTCAACGTGTTCAATTCCAAGTCGGCGCTCGACTTCGACGAATTCGGCGAAGACGACGGCGGCAACGTCAACCCAAATTACCGTTCGCCACTGGTTTTCCAGGCACCACGTTCGGCACGGGTTCAGTTGCGCGTAGGTTTCTGACAGCGCCTGCGTAACTGATCTTTAGAAAAGGGGGCGGTCCCTTGCCGCCCCCTTTTTTGTGTCTGTCGCGGATGGCGGCGATCGTTTCACCGGCAATATTGGTTGTGTTTTGCAACGCAATGAATAGAATTGCACCATCCGACCAGGGAATCTCAGGGAGAGAGACGATGATCCTTTATGGCATGCGGCCGTCGCCGTTCGTACGCAAGGTGCTGTTCTATTTAGAGGAAAAGGGCATCGATTTTGAGCTGCGACCCGCCGGGTTGGGTATTGGCGGCGAAGAATTCGCCAAGGCGTCTCCCTTCGGCAAGTTTCCCGCACTGGTCGATGGCGATTTTTCGATCAGCGACAGCAGTGCGATCGTCCATTATCTTGAAACGCTGTATCCTGAGCCGAACCTGATCCCGACGGAAGCAAAGGCGCGAGCGCGGGCGGTCTGGTTCGATGAATTCGCGGATACGGTATTGTTTGCGACAGGCGGAAAGATATTCTTCAACAGGATAGTGGCCCCCAAGTTTATGAAGATTTCGGGCGATCTGGCTGCCGCCGACGCAGCCGAGCGCAACGAGTTGCCGCGCCTGCTCGATTATATCGAGGGCGTGCTGCCAGACAGCGGCTTTCTGATCGAGGACCGGCTGACCCTTGCGGACATTGCCGTCGCCTCGCCCCTGATCAACCTGGCCTATTGCTGTCCGCCGATGGATAGCGCGACTCATCCGCGACTGTGCCGGTGGTTGAATATGCTGAAGACTCGGCCGGCGTTCGCATCGGTCCTGGAGGAGGAAAGACCCCTGATCGAAGCGATGGCAACGCAGCCTGAGTTGGTCCTGTAATTCACAAAGCGAAAGTAGGAAAAATCTATGTTTAGCCATATCATGCTGGGTTCGGACGATCTGGACGCATCCAAGAGGTTTTATGACGCGACACTGGGCGTGCTGGGCGCCAAATCCGGTCAACAAGACCCCAAGGGTCGGTTAATCTGGATGACCCCGACGGGCGTCTTTATGGTAACCAAGCCCATCAACGGGGAACCGGCCTGTTACGGCAACGGAGCCACCATCGGCTTTGCGATGGAGTCCCCCGAACAGGCCGATGCATGGCACGCGGCAGGCGTGGCAAATGGCGGCACCGCCTGCGAAGATCCGCCGGGGGTGCGCGAAGGCTCGATGGGCAAGCTCTACCTGGCGTATCTGCGCGATCCTGCCGGGAACAAGCTGTGTGCGCTCCACCGGATGCCTGCGGAATAATGGCGGGCCGGACGTGCGACAGATCGTGCGTCCGGCAATTTTCCCTCCCTTCCGAAAAAGGCGGTTAATCAGGCTTTTACAATCACCGGGCCGTTGCTAGACGATACGCGATCAGGGGGGATTGTCATGGCCATCATTACCGGGACTATACGCAGCGACAGACTTGTCGGAACCGAGCAGGACGACATACTCAACGCGCTGACCGGCTTTTCGGACGAGGTGGATGGCGCAGGCGGTTACGACAAGCTGATCGTCGATTATTCCGCACTGCGGCCGACATCCTATTCCTGGATCACGATGGACGATGCGTTGAGCGGCACCATCGGTTTTCCGTTGGCCAGTGATTTCGTCAGTTTTCGACGGATCGAAGCACTGGATTTGCGGCTGGATAACGGCACCAACCAATTCGAGTTTACGGCCCTGAAGCCGTTTAACGGAAAGGTCGTTTCTGTCGACGGCGGATTGGGTATCGACAGCTTCAAGTTCGACGCTCCCACGTTCGACAACGTGTCTTTCAAGGTGGATGCGACCGGCGCGGTTACGCAAAATCTTGGTCTGACGCTGACCAATTTCGAAGCGTTTCAGCTGTATGTCGGTGGCGGTATCAATACGATCACGACCGGTGCGCGATCTGACATCGTGTCCGTCGGCGTGGGAACAAGCGCCATCGCAACCGGCGCGCACAACGACACCATCATCGTGCATGGCGGACAGGATATCGTGGACGGGGGCGACGATTGGGACACGCTGTCTATCGAAATGGGCGGTAGCATCGCGTCCTATGCGCTGGTGCATGACCGCTTGAAAGCCACTGCGTCCATTGCGGGCGTGGTGACGGCAAAGAATGTTGAAGTCGTGAACGCCGTGCTGGGATCGGGCGCGGACACGATCACTATGAACGAAGGGTGGAACGGTGCGATCAATTCCGGGGCAGGCGCGGATGTGTTCCGCCTCACCCGGCCACGGGGCATGTCGATCGATGGCGGCGCGGGCATCGACTTTGCCAGCGTCAACCTGAGCGGAGTGTATGCCGATCGTTACAGCGATCTGGTTGCGGACGGTCTGGGCGGGTTGCAGGGCAGAGTAGGCGGCAATGGCGTACGCAATATCGAAAAACTGTATCTGACCCTCAGTAAGTCCGACGACTTCGTTTCGGTCGATACGGCACCTTTGTTCACGGGCACGGTCTTGACCATGCTGGGGGGCGAGGGGAACGACCGTTTGACGCTCCAGATGAGTGCCGGAGCCTCCGCCAAAGTCGTATGGGGCGCTGATGGGTCGCTCAAACTGGGAACCGGCCAGTTCAGCGGTTTCGAGGATTTCACGTTAATCGGCACCAGCGGCAGCGACATCCTGAAAGGCGGGATCGGCAACGACCGGCTGTTCGGGGGCGAGGGCCAGGACAAGCTGTATGCGTCTTTAGGTAACGACGAGTTGCATGGCGGCGCGGGTAACGACCATTATTTTGTTGATATCGATACTAACCCCACATCGCTGATCGAAGAAGATGGGGAAGGCACGGATACGGTTTTCGCCAGCGTCGGTACGTTTCTATTCTACAACCTTGAGATCCTTCGGCTGACGGGCGCTGACGACATTTCCGGAGCCGGCAATGGTCTCGCCAATATGATCGTTGGCAATGCAGGATCGAACTTGCTGTTTGGATATACCGGGCGCGATAATATTTCAGGTGGCGATGGGCACGATACGATATTTGGTGGCGAGGATGCTGATACGCTTACTGGCGGCAATGGCTTCGACACATTTTACTTCGAAGCCCTGCAATCATCGGCGGAGCGGGATACGATCACCGATTTCGGGGTAGGCGGAGATCAAATGTTCCTGCCACATGAGGTTTTCACTGGCCTTGGCGACGTAGAATTTCCCACAAGGTTGCCTGCCGCATATTTCAACGCGGGGACGAAGGCGGCGACGGCGGATCATCATGTCATTTATAACAAGGCGACCGGGATACTCTATTATGATCCCGATGGCGTTGGCGGTGAGGCGCAGATCCAGATTGCGCTGCTGTCTAACAAACCGACTTTGAGTGCATCGGACTTCCTGCTCTGACCGAGTGGCGGGTCAGATGCTTAACCCGACCCGCCGCCCCATTCGTTTAGTTACAGCCAGCGGACTTCGCCGGTGGAGAGGCTGTAGACGGCGCCGACGACTTTGAGTTCACCGCGTTGTTGCGGTTCCAGCAGCATCGGTTCGGAATATTCCTGCAGCCGTTCTACCATGCGGCGGACGTTTTCCTCAACCGCGTGCTCGACGAGGTCGCCGTCGGGATGGGCACGCTGGGCGGCCATGACGGCTGGGAGGATAGGTTCGACCATGCGGCCGATGCTGCCGGGGAAACGCGCGTCTTTCGTCACGATGTCAGTCGCGGCGGCAACCGCGCCGCATTTTTCATGACCCAGCACGACGATCAGCGGCACGCCGAGCGCCATGACCGAATATTCGATCGAGCCCATACCGGCAGTGTCGACGTTGTTACCTGCGGTGCGGACGATGAAGAGTTCGCCCAGACCTGCGCCGAAAAGCTGTTCCGGGCCGACGCGCGAATCCGAGCAGCCGACGAGCGTGGCGAAAGGCTGCTGACCCTGCGCCAATTCGAGGCGGCGATCACGGGACACGTCCGCTTCGACAGGCTTGTCCGCCATGAAAGCAGCGTTGCCGTCCTTGAGGCGTTGCAGGGCTTCGTCAGGGGTGGGCTGGCCGGAAGTGGGCATAATAATCTCCTTTAAGGGGTGAAGGGGGCGTAGGACAGTGTGCTGTGCGGGATCATCTACCACAGCACGCCATTAACAGGTTTGACTGGGGCAAGCGGGGTTTCGCCGATGCCCTGCAGCAAGTCGATCTCGATCGTGCGGCACATCGCGCTCAAGGGTACGTCGTGCACAGTGTTGGCGAAGGGATCGACCAGATCGTCGCCGATCCGCAGCACCGCCAGAAACATGAGGCCTGCGACGGTCGAGCCGAGCGGCGTCGCAAAGCCCAGCGTCTCCACCAGACCGATGGGCAGCAGGATGCAGAACAGGTGAGTGAAGAAATAGGGAAAGAAACGATATTGATTGGGTAGCGGGGTGTTCTTCAGCCGCTCCATCCCGCCCTGTGCATTGGCGATGTCGATCAGTACCTGTTCCATCTGCGTCTGCTGAATGGTGTCGATCCACCCGGCGCGCTGTGCCTCCGATATGCGATGGCCGGTGCCGTCGAGCAGGCCGTTGGAGGGATTGGCGCGGGCCAGGGTAGGCTCCGCTTCGCCTCTCGACAGAAAGCGCAACACTTCCTCATCGCATGGTTGGCGGCGCAACTGACAGCGCAGGGCGTTCACATAGGCAACCTGACGCAGCACGATGGAGCGGCGCAGGCTGGTTGCTTCTTCCCGATGCAGGAAGTTGTTGGCGGCGCGGGCGAGGCTGCGCGAGGCATTGATCATCGCGCCCCACAGCACGCGCCCTTCCCACCAGCGCTGATAGGCGGAATTGTCGCGAAAACCCAGGAACAGTGCGAGCGCCGTACCGAAGATGGTGAGCGGCAGTGCAGGTGCCTTGAACGGCAGGACGTAATAAACGACGGTCACCGCGACATCCCAGATCGCGAGAACCAGCAGGGGTTTCCAGACATCGCGCACGATATGGCTGATGCGTGGAACGGCATCGACTATCACTCTTATCTCCCGAGATGGCGGACGCATAACACCGAAAAACAGTTTTGGATGCGGTAAGCCGGCGCCGCTATACTTTATAACGGCGAGGTAACAATTTGTTACGTTTACAGGGCGGGAGGCAGGGTGGTCAGTTCTGCGCCTTGGGCGGGATGACCGGGAAGGGCAGGGGGGCGACGGGGACGCCTTCTTCCATCAGCGCCTTGGCTTCTTCAGGGGCGACTTCGCCGTGGACGCTGGCGTGATCCTGCTCACCATAGTGCATGGCGCGCGCCACATCGGCGAATTGGCGACCGACCCATTGCGAATCCTTGAGCGCTTCGCTTTGCGCCTTGGCGAGCTGTTCGATGACGGCGCGGGCCTTGGCGGCCTCCACAGCTTGCGGGCCTTGCGCCATGGCGACGGAAGAGAGGGCGGGTGTATCGCTGCGGCGGTTTGACTTGGCGGGGATGGCGGGCGCCATCAGCGCCTTGTCGATGTCCGGGTCGCCACAGATAGGGCAGGTTAGCAAGCCACGGGTGCGCTGATCCTCATAATCGGCGCTGGAGCCGAACCATGCTTCGAAGGGGTGGCCGTGGCGGCTGCATTTGAGGTCGAATACGATCATGTGATGGTCACTACCGGAGGAACGGGGCGGCGGTTGGCGATGGCGGGGATGCGGGCGCGGACGGCGGCGACCTGATCAAGGTCGATGTCGACGACCGTAACTTCTCTAACATCGCCCATATCGAGCAGGGTCGTGCCCCACGGGTCGACGACCAGACTGTGGCCGTAGGTCGTGCGTCCATCTGCGTGCTGGCCGACCTGCGCGCAGGCGATGACGAAGGCGCCGGCTTCGATGGCGCGGGCGCGCAGGAGGGTGTGCCAGTGCGCTTCGCCGGTGGGGACGGTGAAGGCGGCGGGGACGAGCAGGATAGTGGCCCCGGCATTGGTCAGGGCGCGGTAGAGGTCCGGGAAGCGCAGGTCGTAGCAGACCGATAAGCCGACACGCGCAAATGGCGTATCGACGGCTACCACGGTCTCGCCTGGGGCATAAGTACTTGATTCTCGCCAACTTTCTCCTGTTGGAAGATCGACGTCGAACAGGTGCATCTTGTCATAGCGCGCGCGGATCATACCGCTGTCGTCGATCATGAAGGAGCGATTGCTCCACCGGCCATCTTCGCGTTCGTCGGAACAGGCCAGCGATCCCAGATGGACCCAGATGCCCGATTTGGCCGCGGCTTCGCGGACACGCGTCAGCACCAGATTGTTGACTTCGTTGGTGACACGATCCGCCGCGCGCTTGCGATCCCGGTCGAGATAGCCCGCCATTTCGGGCGTGAACAGCATGTCTGCGCCCAGCGCCTTGGCGCGCCACACCGCATCGACGATCGCGTCGGCATTGGCCGACGGATCGATCCCGCTGGTCATCTGAAAAAGCGCAGCGCGCATGACGGTCAAAGGCCCAGCAGCGCGTCCAGCTTGCCTTCGCGGTTGAGGCGTCCCAGATCGTCGCTGCCGCCGATATGGCTACCGTCGATGAAAATCTGCGGCACAGTTACGCCGCCATTGCTCCGTTCCAGCATTTCGGCCCGCTTTGGCCCGCCCATGGTGATGTCAAATTCCTCGAACGCCACACCCTTGTCATTCAGCAATGACTTCGCGCGCGCGCAATAGCCGCAGAACGCCTTTGTATAAATTTCAACGTGCGCCATTAAACGGGAAACTCCTTTGTGTAGAGATTGGCAGCGGAGCGTCGTTTGTCAATCGGCCTGCTCCGTTGTTTCGGGCATAACGCGCGCCCAGCATAAAAGGGTAACGGATAGCGCGCCGCCTTTCCGCAATGCCGCTGCGCAGGCATCGGCGGTTGCACCGCTGGTGTGGATATCGTCGATCAGGATGACGTTGCGGCCCTTCAGCGGGTTGGGGTTTGCGCCCGACAAACGAAACGCACCGCGCACCGCCTTCCGCCGCGCTTTTGGTCCCATGCCGCGCAACGGGGGTGTGCGGCGGGTGCGGATGAGGATTTCGTTGTCCACCGCAATGCCGCTCAACCGGGCGAGATGGTCCGCGATGATCGCCGACTGGTTGAAGCCGCGCCACCACAGGCGCCAGCGATGCAGCGGCACGGGGACGATAAGCATAGTGTCCCGATCCCCCTCCGGCACATGGCGCACCATCTGCGCCGCGATCAGACGCGCAAGGCCGATGCGCCGCCCATATTTGAGTTTGAGCGCGATGGTGCGGGCAACGTCGCCATAAGCCAGCACGGCACGGGCGCGGTCGATTTCCGGTGGATCGGCAAGGCAGGCACCGCAGAGCGCATCCGGCCCCATGTCGAAGGGGAAGGGGATGCCGCAGCAGTCGCAGCAGGGCGAGCCGAGGAAGGTCATCCCCTGCCAACAGGAAAGGCAGAACCGATGATCGTCCTCCACGATGACGCCGCAACCGGGGCAGCGCGGGGGCAGCGCATAATCGACGGCGATGCGCGTCAGGTGCCGGACGGGGGAAGGGACGAAACGGAACAGCGCGCGCATAGCCCCTTGTTCCCCGACGTGGCGCGTAGCACAAGGCGCGCCGCCTCCTTTTTCTACGGTATTCTAAAAGCTATGTCCGACTCGCCCCAAGCCCCGGAGATTTTCGACCATCGCCTGCGCGCGATCCGGCGGGACCGGGCAGCGCGGGATTTTGCCGCGCATGATTTCCTCTATCGGCACATGGCGGACGAACTGATCGACCGGCTGGCGGACGTGAAGCGCGATCTGGCCGATGTGCTGGTGGTCGGCTGTCCTTCGCCTTATCTGGCGGCGCAATTGTCGGCGATGGGCAAGCGGGTGGTCTGCACCGATCCGGGCTATGTCAATGCAGCGGCCTGCGGCGGGGTGCAGGCGGATGAGGACGCATTGCCGTTTGCTGACGATAGTTTCGACCTGATCGTGGCGTGTGGGACGCTGGACAGTGTGAACGACTTGCCCGGTGCGCTGGTGCTGATGCGCCGGATATTGCGGCCGGACGGGCTGCTGCTGGCGGCATTTGCGGGAGCGGGGTCGTTGCCCGTGTTGCGCGCGACTTTGCTGGCGGCGGAAGGCGACCGGGTGGGGCAGCATATCCATCCGCAGATCGATGTGCGGGCGGCGGGCGACCTGTTGAGCCGTGCGGGGTTGGCGATGCCGGTCGCCGACGGGGATGTGCTGAACGTGCGTTATGGTAGCCTGTTTGGGTTGCTGGGCGATCTGCGCGGGATGGGGGCGTCCAACATGCTGCGCTCTCGCCCGCCGATGTTGAGCCGTGCGGTGCTGGGGCGGGCGGCCGAGATATTCGCGCAGGCCGCCGATCCTGATGGCAAGACGACCGAGCGTTTCGCGATAGCCTATCTTTCGGGTTGGAAGCCCGATGCGACGCAGCCCAAGCCCGCGCGGCGCGGGAGTGCGACGGTATCGCTGGCGGAGGCGCTGAAAAAAGGGTCAAGCGCCTGATGGCGCAGGCTGCGCCGATCATCGTGACAGCGACGATGGGGGACGCGGACTTTGCATGGGTCGATGGATTGCGGCGCGCGCATTTCCCGCCGGAGCGTAATGTTTTGTCTGCGCATATCACGCTGTTCCACCATTTGCCGCCGTCGGTGGAGGGGGAATTGTGTGAGCGGTTGAAGATGCTTTGTGCGGGGCCGCCGCCGAGCGCGACTTTATCGGATGTGCTGCATCTGGGGCGGGGGGTGGCCTATCGGATCGAATGTCCGGCGCTGGCGGAGATGCGGCGCGATCTGGCGGAGGCGTTTCACGGGCTGCTGACGCCGCAGGACAGCGCGCCGCCACGCTTGCACGTCACGATCCAGAACAAGGTGTCGCCGGAGGACTCGCGTGCGCTGTTCATTGCGCTGAAGGCTGCGTTTCAGCCCCGGCCTTTCGCTATCAGCGGGCTGGCCGCGTGGTGGTATCGCGGTGGCCCGTGGGAGGCCATCCGCGCTTACCGTTTTCGCGGCTGACCCGTCTCAGGCCAGCCCGACTTCCTTCAGCGGCACACTGGCGTCGGCCAGTTGCGCTTGATCCAGCACCGCGCCGGACACGACATGGGCGCGGCCCTGCACATAATCCTTCACCATGTTGACGCAATCGAGCGCGATCAGCTTGCCAGCCTTCAGATACAGAACCGAGAAGCTGCGTGTCGCCGGATCGCCGCGCAGGATGGTGCTGTCATAGCCGGTGGACAGGCCCACCGTCTGCAGCTTGAGATCATATTGGTTGGACCAGAACCACGGCACGGCGTCATAGGCATTTTCCTGACCCATGATGTGCTGCACGGCGACCTTTGCCTGATCGTTGGCGTTCTGAACCGATTCGAGGCGGATCTGCGCGCCGCTGGCAAAGCCATTGGCGTGCGAGGCGCAATCGCCCACGGCATAGATATCAGGCAGGCTGGTGCGGCAGAACGCATCGACGTCCACGCCATTGCCACCGGTCGCACCCGCTGCGATCAGCGGGCCGGTTTCCGGAATGATGCCGATGCCGACGATCACCATGTCCGCCGCGATGATCGTGCCATCGGCCAGCTTCACGCCCGTTGCGCGCCCGCCATCGGTTTCGATGCAATCGACCATCGTGCTCGTGCGCAGATCGACGCCATGCGCGCGATGTTCGGCTTCGTAAAAGCGGGAGAGTTCTTCGCCGGCGACACGTGCCAGCACGCGGTCCAGGGCTTCGAGCAATGTGACGGACTTGCCCAGCTTGGTCAGCACGGCGGCTGCTTCCAGCCCGATATAGCCGCCACCGATGACGACGACATGATTGACGTCGGGCAGGCGGGCCATGATCGCATCAACATCGTCGCGGCGGCGCACGCAATGGATGCCGCTGGCATCGCTGCCTGCGCAGGACAGGAGGCGAGGGGTGCCGCCGGTCGCCCAGATCATCTGCCCATAGGAAAATTCGCTGTCGTCGCCGACGGTGACGATCTTTGCCATGGCATCGACTTTCTTGACGCGCTGGCCAAGGAGCAGGTCGATATTGCGCTCGCCCCAGAAGCTGTGCGGGCGGATAAGAATGCGCTCGAACGGCTTGTCGCCTGCCAGATATTCCTTGGACAAGGGGGGGCGTTCATAGGGCGGCTCATGCTCATCGCCCAGCATGCCGACGGAGCCTTCGAACCCCATCTGGCGAAGCTGGATTGCGGCCTGTGCGCCCGCATGGCCCGCGCCTACGATCAGAACGTCATAATAGCTCATCCGTCACCTATGCCCCTGTGATTTTCAAGTTGCTGCCGTCCTTGGCGCGCCAGAATGCGCAAGGCAAGTCCCGGCGATCTTTAAGGGGTGACACGACATGTTTACACGAGCGGTTGACCGCCATCACAAGGCTGCGTATAGCGCCGCCTCACCGTGACGCCAATGGCGGCCCGGTTGCCCATCGCGGCCTGCTTTTTAAGCGGATTTCGGGGCGGAGTAGCTCAGCTGGTTAGAGCAGCGGAATCATAATCCGCGTGTCGGGGGTTCAAGTCCCTCCTCCGCTACCATTCAAGTCATTTATTGCTTTGTTTTCAAACGATAAAATGACTTTTCCGGAAAATCGAAACCACATTCGTTCCCACATTTTGTGCAGGTCGGAATGGGCTGTTATGCCCCTTTCTGGGATCGTGTCGCGGCCTCCACCTGCGTTGCGGCTGTTTCCCCTTCTTGACTGCTTTGACGAATCTTGACGGTGCATCGCACTGGCTGTTGCGACGTTGCAGCGGTCTTCCGGCAAGCGTCAATGGCATCGCGGTTGTCGCGCTGGATGTCAGCGGCCCGTACCAGCGCATTCCATGCCTCGGGGCTGTCGCTCTGCATCAGCTGTGCACCCGCGTCCCAGCGGGAGGATGCGCCAACCATCCGCGCTGCCATGCGCTCGGGCCAGTGCCAGCTTTCCGGCATGACACGGGCAATGGTGCCAGGAAGAAAGGACCAAAGCAGGATGCCTGCAAGCAAGGCTCCGCCTGCCACCTGGTAGAGCTGCTGCCGCTGCTCGGCGGCAGTGCGCGCATGAGCCGTGACGTTGCGCATTTCCTGCGTAGCTTGGTTCAAGTCGCTCCGAGCCTGGCTTATCCTGTCCTGATCGCTGCGTCGCGCGGCTTCGGCTGCGGCGGCGATCTGATTGCCAATGCTGTCAGGGGTCATCTGCAATGCGGGATGGCGCGCCATGCCCTTCAGGCTCTCGCTGATCGCGCCCATTCGCTTGGCCATGTCGGTGAGAGTCGCGCCGTAGTCGGGAATAACAATGTCGGCGCGCTCGGCGGCAAGGTGCTGAACCGCACGGCGCATCAAAGCCAATTCACCTTCAAGGCGGGCAAACGCCTCGGCGGCGGGGTCGCCTGCGGCCTCCGGAACGGGCGCGTCGGGAACGGGGTCCGGCTCCGGCTCAAGGTCCAAGGTCAATTCTACGTCATCATCATCGGTATCCATTACGCTTCTCCTACAGGCCCATGCCGATTGACCGGCTCCGCTCCATCGAGATGGAAGCGGCAAGGTCGCGGGCCAGATCGCGACCGAGTTCTGTCTTGATGCCAAGCTCGCGGGTGCGACCGCGCAGCAGGGATTCGACCTGCGCGTCGCGCTCCAGCCCCTTCGCCATGTCCGTCATGCGGTTGGTGAGCCTCTGCGCGCCATTGGTGTCGCCATCGCGCTGCATCGCTTGCCGTGCTTGCCCCAGCCGCTGCCAGTCGCTGACAAAGCGGTCGGCGCGCTGCGCGGGATCGACGCGGATTTCTGCTTCAAGCTGCATCGCCCGCATCGCTCCCTGACTGCGACCATCGGCGGCATCTCGGGCGAGCGAGGGGTGGCGCTGCAAGGCGCTGGCAAGGTCGGCTGTACCATGGGGCCGGATCGCGTCGAGTGCCTTCCCGGCCTTCTCCAGCGCGTCGCGCTGGTGGGGCAGGACCGGCAATCCCTGTTCGCGCATCTGCCCGATGTCTGCGGCGGCACGGGCATAGCGTTCGACGGCGCGGCGCTGATTTGGAAGGCCAGCCTGATCGGTCGGCAGCGCTTCGAGCCGGTTGGCCTGCGGGCGGAAACCGTCGAAGATCGACTTAGCGCGCTCCGGCAACTGACGGGCCATTTCCACGATACGTTCGCGGAAGGTAATGCCGCGCCGCTCGGCGAACCGCTGCTCTGGCTTGTAGTCGCTGGCCATATCCTTGCCGCGCTCGCGGCTCAGAGTGCGGACAAGTTTCGACTGATCGGCGAAGTCGTCGCGGCCATAATGCAGGGCAAGGCCGTCACGGTGGCGAGACATCGCGACATAGGCACTATGGCTGTCCATGCCCGGCGTCGCCAGCACATGGGCGCGGTCCACGGTCATGCCCTGCGCCTTGTGGATCGTTGCGGCGTAGCCGTGATCGATGTTCGCATAATCCTTGGTGTCGAAGGCGACACTGCGACCATCGTCGGTGCGCACGGCCATGCGTTGCGGCGTCACCTGTTCGACGGTGCCAAGGGTGCCATTCTTGACGCCCAGACCCCGCTCATTGCGCAGGAACATGATGCGGTCGCCGCTGGCGAACTGACGCTCGCCCCGTTCGGCGCGGATGGTCACGTCGTCGCCCAGCTCGCCACTGGCGCGCAGTTTTCCGCGCGCGGCGTCATTGAGTTCGCGCACCTCGTCATTGGTGTGGGTGAGGATGATGCGCGTATCGTCAGGGTTGGCCTGCCGGTCGCGGTCCCAACGCTCGATCAGTTCGCCGCGTGCATCCTCCCGCGTCTCGGCGGCGTTGACCATACCCCGTTCGCCATAGGCCTGAATGGCAAGGCCTGTGCGCCCGGTAGCGAGATGCCGGGTGGCATCCTTCTGCCAGCCTTCGTGCTGGCGGCGTACCTCGCTGATTTCGACGCCGCCGCGCCGTTCGTGGATCGCACGAAAGGCCGCTCCGGCTTCGATGGCCTGAAGCTGCTGCGGGTCGCCAACCAGGACAACCTTCGCGCCTGCATCGGCGGCATGGGAGAGCACGCGCTCCATCTGGCGCGTGCCGACCATGCCTGCCTCGTCGATGACCAGCACGTCGCGCGACGTGAGCAATTCGCGGCCTTGGCCCCACTGGTGTTCAAGGCTCGCGATGGTGCGCGATGCAATGCCTGAACCATGCTCCAGCCCCTCGGCGGCAATGCCGGAAAGGGCGACACCGCGAACGGTATAGCCAGCGCTTTCCCAAGCCTCGCGCGCGACGCCCAGCATCGCACTCTTGCCGGTCCCGGCATAGCCGACAATGACACTGAGGCCGCGCCCATCGGTGACATGCTCGAATGCTGCGCGTTGCTCGCCGGAAAGCGCAAGGCCGCGCTCCGCTGCCCGCGCCAGCGCTCCTTCCTTGCCATTGCCTTTGACGCCATGTCGCTCGTGCTCTGCCAGCAATTCCGAAGCGCGGCCAAGCCGCTGCTCGGTCTCAATCATCTGGCGCGATGTGAACCGCTCTTCGCCGTGTCCGTCCTTGCCCAGTGCGACAAGGTCGGATGATCCGCGAACCGCGCTCATGGCCAGATCGAACTGCTCCTTTCCGTCGCTGTGACGGTGCACGAACATGGCAAGGTCGCGGTTCGTGAACGTGGCCTGGGTGTGGGTGATCGCGTCGAGCGCTACAGCGGGATTGGCGATGATCCGCTCGCCATTGCGCTGCGCGACAGCGCGATGTTCTTTGATCCGTTCGGCCTCAAGTCCGCGCACGCCCATGCGTGATGCGGCGGGGCCAATCTTGTCCTGCGGCTCCAGCGCAATGCCTTGTGCCTCAAGGCTGCGATGATCGATCCGCGCGTCGATATCGAGTTCTGCCAGGCGCTGGTTCACATGCTCGGCCCAGCGTTCGCGCCATTGCTCGACCAGTTCGGCCTTGTTCCACTCGCGCACCTTCGCGCCGAACCCGTCTTTGCCAACCTCGCGCATGGTGAGCATGACATGGGCGTGCGGCTTTGGCTGGCCGTCCGCGCCAATGTCCCAATGGACATTGAGGTCGGCGATCATGCCCTTTTCGACAAATTCGGCCTCGGCGAATTCGCGCGCCAACTCGATGCCCTGTTCCCTGGTCAGCTCCCGCGGAATGGCGAATTCAACCTCGCGGGCAAGCTGCGCGTCCTTGCGCTTCTCGGCGGCCTCGACCGTGTTCCAGAGCTTTTCGCGGTCGGCGAATTCCTCCGGCGCGCCTTCCGGCAGCAGCACTTCGGAATGGACGACGCCGTCCTTGTTGGTGAAGTCATGGTCGCGGTCGAGCCGTTCGTCGTGCAAACGCTCGGCTCCGCGATAAGCTGCTGCGGCCACGGCGCTGCGCCCGCTCGACCGGCTGATGACTTTAACGGAAAGGTGGAAGATCGCCATGACGGCAATCCATCTACGCCATGAGCGCCACGTCGGCACGACGTATAAGCGCGCCCTCCCATGATAAAATCCTGCTCGGGACTATCCAGTATCAGGCCGTCTCGACGACTCTACAGCATTGGGAGAGCATCGATATTATCATCAGCGCATCACCTCTCAATGGAGAACTTCGATGCGTAAACCACGTGACTTTGATTCGGAGCTGAAGGCGCTTGCCGACAAGGCTAAGCAACTGAAGGAACGCCGCGTGCAGCAACTCGGCGAACTGGTGATCGCCACGGGAGCCGATGCCACCGACGCGGAAACGCTGGCCGGTGCGCTGCTGGTCATTGCTGAAACCAGTGACGCTCAAAGGAAGGAGGCGTGGCGCAAGCGGGGCACGGCCTTCTTTCAGGGCAAGGCGCGCAAGCGTGGCGACGGAACTCAAGGCCAGCCGAATGGCGCTCTCCCGCTTGACGGCGGCTCGGCATCGGCTTGAGGCACGAAGGGCGCGAACCGATATGCGCGAATGGCAAGTCAAACGACGCGAACGCACGCGACAACTGATCGAACTGGGCGGCCTGGTGGTGAAGGCCGGGCTGGTCGAACTCGCCGACGATGATCGAGCCACGATCTACGGCGCGTTCCTCACGGTTGCTGCCAAGCTGCGTGGCGAGGAACGGGAGCAGGCGCTGGTGCTGTGGAAGCGCAAGGGCAAGCGGGCGTTCGAAGCCGAAAGCAGCTCATAGGCGCACTGGTGGAAAACCTTTCGTGGAACCACACGAAATTGGCTGCTAGTCGATACCAATGCAATTGTTCGCCGGATCGTTCCTAACGACTGATTATCTTGAAGAAGCCATCCGGCAATCGACCGAATACCGGGCGGTTGATGTTGGTGCGCTTCGATCTGCCCTGATCGCCATCGCGGACCGGTTCCCGCGAGAATCATCGCCGAACGAAAGCCAGACGGAAGATGATTTCATCTGGCCAATTCTTGCCGAATTGGGTTGGTCGGAGAGCCTGAGACAACAGAATCTCTCTGCTGGTGGCAGACTCGACGTTCCCGATGGTCTGTTGTTCATTGACGATGGCGCCAAGGATCGCGCCAACGCCCAGCCAGAGGAATGGCGTCGCTACGAACATGGCGCTGCGGTTGTCGAGAGCAAGCGCTGGGCAAGGCCGCTGGATCGTGCGGTGGGACGCGAAGATGCGGTCGCGCCCTCCACCCAGATGCTGCGCTATCTCCGTCGCATCGGTGACAACAGCGAGCATGGTTTGCGTTGGGGCATCCTCACCAATGGCTCACGCTGGCGGCTTTACTGGGCGGGCGCGCGTTCAGTCAGTGAAGAGTTTCTGGAGGTCGATCTCGCTGGCGCACTTGCGCTCGATGTCCGCGACCAAACAAGTATCGATAACATTGCGCGCGACCATGCCCTGCGCGTCTTCGCGGCAGTGTTCTCGCGCACCGCGTTCGCCAAGACCGGTGCCGATGGCCGCTCCTTCCACGAACGCGCACGGGCTGAAGCTGCGTTCTATGAAGAGCGCGTTGCCAAGTCGCTGTCCAAGCTCGTTTTCGACGAAATCTTCCCGGCACTGACCACTGCGGTTGCGGGGGCCTCGCCGCAGACGCCGCTGGAGGAAGTGCGCGACGCCTCGCTGGTCCTGCTCTATCGGTTGCTGTTCCTGCTTTATGCCGAAGATCGCGATCTGCTGCCGGTCAACTCCGATGGCTATGATGATTATGCGCTCCGGCCAAAGCGGCTCGAAGTCGGTTGTTCCCCGTCAGCACCAATGGCACAGATTTGAGGTTGTGATTTAAGGAGGGTTGGGGCTTCGTCGTAGTGACGAAGGAACGAAGATGAAGCCCCAACCCTCCTTGAAAAAATTGCCCGCCAAGGC
>NZ_CAKKNC010000002.1 GCF_918741285.1 Sphingobium sp. CECT 9361
ACGACAGACCATCGAACATCGGCGCTTGCAACACCGCAAGCTCGCCGCATAAAACCCAACCCCAGACGAGGTCCGCCCTCCGCTAATCTAAGCCGCGATCTGTGCCGAATGTTCTGACGACGGACATTCGTCGAGCACTATAACCACCAGCGCTACCACGAGAGCCTGGACAATGTGACACCCGCCGATGCCTACTTCGGCAGGGCTGCCGCCATCATCAAACGAAGAGAAAGGATCAAGCGAAAGACACTCGAACATCGGCGCTTGCAACACTGCAAGCTCGCCGCCTAAACATCAATCCGAGACGAGGCCCACACTCCGCTGATCTACGCCGCGAGTTGTGCCAAATGTTCTGACGACGGACACCGTGATCGCCGCGCTCGCCATCTTCCCTCTGACCCGCTGCGTGTGAACCCGGCGCCCTTGCACCGTTTGGGCGGGATAAGCGTCCCGCCAGCCGCCAGGGCGGCACGAGCACGAAGTTCTTACCGGCACCGGTGCATCACATGCCGAACCCGCCGCTGTGTCACCGCAACAATCCGGTCCGGTGAGCGCTCGATGATGGTCATGCGGCGTTCAAGCCGGGGCTGGCGCTGCGTTCTCGAAGCCGGAACGGCCAGCGAATAGAAGATGCTTCCGTCCTGCTCACGCCACCCGCCGGTCCCGCGCGGCGTTCTCTCGGGGAGCATCACCTCCGAATACGAACCGTCGGGGCTGAAGACCCAGGCTGGTCCGGACTTGCAGGCTTGGCGGCCGTCGAACGACCAAGTTCCGACAAGGCTCGCCTCCGCCTGGGCGATCGCTGCTTGCGAGACGCTCGTCGTGGAAGCACCGGCGGCAAATGCCATCAGAGCAATCGCGCGGAGCCAATGGGCGCTCCGCAGCGGCATATCACTGCCCACCCTCTGCTTCGCGGCTAACAAGGCGGTTGCCGATTGCCCCCGTTGAACCTCCCGGGTTCTCCGCATGTTTGCTGGTGTGCCGGCGATGACCACCATGCATGAAAAGATGCATCAGCGGACAAGCGAGCAGGAGGAGGTAGGGGAGCGTCGCAAGTGGGGAGGTGCGGTGCTCGTACACCAGATATAGTGCCACAATGACGAGAATGCCGGAGATAACCGAAGTCAGGGGGTGCGCTCGGAGCCGTTGTGCCAAGCTCTGTATGGAATTACTCATATCGACGCTCCATTTCCGTCAAACATCTTGACACCTCGACTGCCGGGCGAGACTGGTTCAGCTCAATCGAGACGCGAGCCATTCTCAGAACCACATCCGGACTCCCGCGACGACGGAGACGAGGCTGGTGTCTTCACCTTCCGCGCGCGCCAGTCGTTTCGTGCTCCCGTAGCTCTGTGTCCACGAGACACCCACATAGGGAGCGAACTCGCGCTTGACTTCGTAACGCAGCCTGAGACCGAGTTCGGTCTTGTTCAGCCCGGAACCGACGCCGAACGACCGATCCTTCTGAACTGCGGCGTCGAACTCGAAGCGCGGTTGCAGGATGAGCCGCTGGGTCAACTGCTGATCATAGGTGGCGGTCGCCCGCATGGAGACCTTACCATCTTGGCTGATGAACAGCGTCGATTCGAGCGAGTAGCGGTAAGGAGCGAGGCCCTGCACGCCGATCGCGGCATAGGTTCGCGATTGATTGGGGCCTGGCCCCGAGCGGTGCGCAAAACGGACGCCGGCCTGAAAGTCGAAGAAGGGCGAGATCAATCGGCCGTAGAGAAGCTGCCCCTCCTGCTCGCCTCCGCCTGGCCCCGATACGTCTTGCAGCCCTTCGGTCTTGACCCAAAGCCGGTTTACGTCGCCGCCGTACCAGCCGTAAATATCCCATCGGATTGCTCCCGCGGCGCGACTTTCGCGATACTCAAGCAATTCTGTCACCAAGTAGCTGTAGTTCGCGCTGTCGGCGGTCGGCTCCGGCCATCCCGAACGCTCCGCAAGGTTGGGCAGCGTTGCTGTCTCCTGGCCTGTCGGGGCAGGTGCAGCAACCGGTTCGGCTTGCGAAGTTTTGCCGGGAGCCGGCATCGGCATAGCCATCGGTTCGCCAGCTCCCTGCACGCCCGTCTCCTGTGCTTGAAGACCGGTCGGCAGCACGAACAGGACGGGCAACAATGAAGGTGTGAAGCGCAACGGCTTTCTCCGGTCAGGCGGGGGAGGAGACTTCGACGACGCGGAACATGCCCATCTCCATGTGGAGCAACAGGTGGCAGTGCATCGCCCATTGCCCAGGTGCGTCGGCGGTCACAGCCACCGTCAGGCGCTCGGCGGGTTTGACGCTGACCGTATGCTTGCGCGGCTGGTTCGCTCCGCCGCCGTTCTCGAGCTCCATCCACATGCCGTGAAGGTGGATCGGATGTTCCATCATGGTGTCGTTGACGAACACCATGCGCAGCCGTTCGCCATATCTGAACGCGATCGGGGTGCGCGCTTCGGAGTATTTCTTGCCGTCGAAGGACCAGCTGTAGCGGTCCATGTTGCCCGTGATGTGCAGTTCGATCTCGCGCTCGGGCGCACGCAGATCGGTTTGCGGGATCACGCTGCGAAGATCGGCGTAGACCAGGACGCGCGAATTCTCGGTGTCGAACCCCGAGCCCGGTTCGCCGAGACGGTTCTTCGCGACCATGGCGATCGAGGAATTGCCGACCCCGTGTGTGTCGGGGCCGTGAGCGAAGCGCTGATCTTTGGCCGCGGCGCCTTCGCCGCTCATGCCCGGCATCGCACCCATGGCGCCCATCGCGCCGCCGGTCGTCGGCATGTCGGCCATGCCCGATTGGTGCGCCGTCTTCAGTTTTTCGGCGGCGTCCGCGCGAACCCGCTCGGCCGCGCCCATGTTCTGCATCTGGTGACCGCTCATGTCCATGACTGGCGGTGACGAGGGAGCGACGGCGCCCGGCATCCCGGACATGCTCCCCATCCCGGCCTTGCCCGCGCCCATGTCCATGCCGCCCATGTCCATGCCGCCCATGTCCATGCCCATGTCGGCCATCGTCCGGATCGGCCGCGGCCGACGCGGCGGGATCGGGGCGGTCATGCCCGCGCGCGGGGCGAGGGTGCCGCGCGCGAACCCGCTCCGGTCCATCGTCTCCGCCATCAGCGTGTAGGCGCGGTCCTCAGGCACGACGATCACGTCGAACGTTTCGCCGGGCGCGATCCGGAACTCATCGACCTCAACCGGCTGGACGTTCAGCCCGTCCGCCTGCACCACGGTCATCTTGAGCCCGGGGATGCGGATGTCGAAATAGGTCATTGCGCCAGCCGCGATGAAGCGCAGGCGCACGCGCTCGCCCGGCCGGAACAGCCCGGTCCAATTGGCGTCACTCGTCAGTCCGTTGATGAGGTAAGTGTAGGTGTATCCGGTGACGTCGGCGAAGTCGGTCGGGTCCATGCGCATCTTGGACCAGCTGAGCCGTTCCGTGAGCGTCGCCGACCAGCCGTTCGCGCCGACATCGCGGACGAGATCGGCCAGCGTGCGCTTCTGATAATTGTAATATCCGGACTGCTTCTTGAGATTGGCGATAATTTTTTCTGGGGCCTCGAAGCTCCAGTCGGACATCAACACGACATAGTCCCGGTCGAAGGCGACGGGATCGGGACCGGCCGGATCGATGACGAAGGGCGCGTAAACGCCGAGCAGCTCCTGCCCGCCCGAATGGCTGTGGCACCAGTAGGTGCCGCTCTGAAGCAGCGGAAAGCGGTAGGTGAACGTCTCGCCGGGCGCGATGCCGGCGAAGCTCACGCCGGGAACCCCGTCCATGCCCGGGGGCAGGAGGATCCCGTGCCAGTGGATCGAGGCGATCTCCTTCAAGCGGTTCGTAACCCGTATGACGGCCTCCTCGCCCTCGCGGAAACGCAGGAGCGGCCCCGGCACGGTTCCGTTGATCGCCATCGCCTTGCCGGGACGTCCGTCGACCATCAGTCGGTAGTCGTCGATCTCCAGATCGTAGCTGCGCACGCCTGCCGCGGCGGGGTTCGAAACCGCCAATGCCTGGCTGTCCTGTGTCCAGGCATAGGCCGGCGCTCCGCGCGCAAGCACCGCGGCGAGACCAAGCAGGCCGCCATTCGTCAGCACTCTTCGCCGGTCGATTACCTCAGAGGGGCTGATCATCCTTGGCCTTTCTCATTTCGGCAGAGCGGCTGCCGCTATGCAGCGCGCGCCGGACATCGAATCGCTTGCAGCAGCGGATGGCTTGGTCCGGAGGCCTACGGCCACTGGAAATTCGCCAATTGTGAAACCGCCCATCACTGACCTCAATCGCTCTATCGCGCTTGGATCATAGTCCAGGGTCAAGGTCGTTCTTTTGACCCTGATCAAAAAGGAGAAGGCTCGTGGCGGCGGCTAGGGCGAGAGCCTTTGAACTCAACCGTCTTGTGGGCCGTTGGTGCACGGGTCCGATCGGCAGTGTTCAGCGACCGTGCTCCGCAAACCGCGACTCGCCATCAGCATTTCCGTCACGAACGCCGCGAGTGCGCCGATGGTGAACACAATTGCCAAACCAAAAAGTATGAACAACGCCGAGACGACCGTGTTATTGCGCAAAGCGCCGAGAAAGAGCACAAGCGTTGCGCTGCTGGTCGCTCCTCCGGCGAGAGCGCCGAGCACGACGGCCGCATCAAGCACCAGCGATCGCCTCCGCTGATAGGCTAGCTGGACCGAAAGGAGTAAGCCGTCCGCTGCATTGGCTCTCTCGAGCGCTAGCGCAAGCTGATCCACCCGGTCGGCCACACGGGCGAGGCGAGTCGAGAACACGTTGAGGAGCGCCGCGATACCTGAGAGCAGGAATATAGGTGTCAACGCGACCTGAATTATATGCGTGACGCTGTCCAGCGATGAAGGATGGCCAATGTCAATGTCTAGCATAATGAGACCGGTTTAACTGCGGATTTGCCAGATAGCCATGGTAACGCCGGGACTTGCTGAGGTCAGTGTTACTTTGACCATGCCAACGCCCTTGATGTTATTGAACGAGTCGGTCCGGTGGCACGCAAAGAACTGATCCACCCGCGGCTCTCTGACCCGTAATCGACTTATCCATCATTTCAAAGTGCACCATATAGTGGCTCGGCGGTGCCTTGTGGTACTGAGAACAAGTGGTTGACCGAGGACTTGGGTGTAAAACCCGACAATCTTTCACGTTGAGCGCGCGAAAACCGCCGACAGGCCAAGCAGGCCGGCGCCCGCCATATCTCGCGCCGGCCGATGCGATCGAGAGCCGTGTCATAACGATCAGCTGCCCGCGAAATCGAGGACGACGCGCGCGGCCACATCGCCACGTTGCAGCCGGCCCAGAACCTCGTTGATCGCCGACAGCGGCTGCAGTTCGATATTCGCCTTGACCTTGCCCTCGGCGGCAAATGCGAGGGCTTCGGCCATGTCCTGGCGTGTGCCGACGAACGATCCGCGAATGGTGATGCAGTCAACGACTACATCGAAGAGCGAGACCGGAAACTCGCCGGGCGGCAGCCCGACCAGCACGCAGGTTCCGCGCTTGCGGGTCATGGCGACTCCCTGCTTGAACGCGGGGAGGGAGGGCGCCGTGATCAGGACGCCGTGAGCACCGCCGCCCGTCGCTTTCTTCAAGGCTTCCGCCGGGTCACTCGCCTTGGCGTTGATCGCGAGATCGGCACCGAGGCGCTTGGCATGTTCGAGCTTTGTGTCGTCGATGTCGATCGCCGCGACGGACAGTCCCATGGCCTTGGCATACTGGATGGCCAGATGGCCGAGGCCTCCGGCGCCCGAAACGGCGATCCATTCGCCGGGCTTGGCTCCGGTTTCCTTGATGCCCTTGTAGGTGGTGATGCCGGCACAGACGAGCGGGGCAGCCTCGGCCGCCGCGAGGCCGTCGGGGATGTGGGCGACGTAATTGGGGTCGGCCAGAACGTATTCGGCGAAACCGCCGTTCTTCGTGTAGCCGCCGAACTGCGCCTGGGCGCAAACCGTTTCCCAGGCCTTCAGGCAATATTCGCAATGACCGCATGCCGAGTGTAGCCAGGGCACCCCGACCCAGTCGCCTTCCTTGACGATCGTAACGCCGGCTCCGACCGCGACGACCGGACCGATGGCCTCGTGACCCGGAATGAACGGGAGCGTTGGCTTCACCGGCCAATCGCCGTTCGCGGCATGAAGATCGGTGTGGCACACGCCGCACGCTTCGGTTTTCACGACGATCTGACCTGGGCCGGGCGTGGGCATGTCCCATTCGCGAAGGACCAACGGCTGGCCGAACGTTTCGACCACTGCGGCCTGCATTGTAGAAGCCATGGCTGTTTTCCTTTTTAAGTCAGTCGAAGGCGCGCTGTTGACGCCGCGCTGGTTCGAAATCCGCGCCTTGCGATCTAGGCTGGCGCGTCGATCGCCTCGACGCGAACCAGTTTCTTGTTGACGAATTCCTGGATGCCCATGTTCGAAAGCTCGCGGCCGTAGCCTGAGTCCTTGACCCCACCGAACGGCAGGTCGGGCGTCGTCCAAGTTGGGTGATTGACGAACATCGTGCCCGTATCGATGCGGCTCGCGACGCGTTTGCCGCGCGCGACGTCGCCGGTGAAGACCGAGCCGCCAAGCCCGAAAGCCGAGTCGTTGGCGAGCGCCACCGCTTCGTCTTCATCCTTGACCCGGAAGAAGAGCGCGACCGGCCCGAAGAACTCCTCCCGGAATGCGGCGCTATCGGGCGCGATATCGGCCAGGATCGTGGGCTGCATGAAGGAGCCCGGACGGTCGATCCTCTTGCCGCCCATCACGACCGTGGCGCAGTCGCCGACCGCCCGATCGACCTGGTCCAGGAGGTTCACCAGGGCGCCTTCGGTGGACAACGGACCGAGCGTTGTCGCCTCGTCCATCGGGTCCCCGGGTTCCAGCTTCGCGAGCGCGGTGCGGAACTTGTCGAGGAACCGATCGGCCAACTCCTCGACGACGATGTAGCGCTTGCCCGCCACGCAGCACTGGCCCGTATTGTTCATCTTGGCCCAGACCGCCCACTCGACGGTCTTTTCCAGATCGGCGTCATCAAGGACGATGAAGGCATCGCTGCCGCCAAGCTCCATCGTCGATTTCTTCAGGTTCTGCCCCGCCCGCGCAGCGACGGATTTTCCGGCTTCGACGCTGCCCGTCAGCGCCACGCCCTTGATCCGCGGGTCGTCGATGACGCGGTTCACCTGGTCGTGGGAGATCAGCAGGTTGGTGTAGGCGCCCTTTGGTGCCCCGGCCTCCAGCCACAGCTCTTCGAACGCGATGGCGCATTGCGGAACGTTCCCGGCGTGCTTCACCATCACGACGTTGCCCGCCATCAGGTTGGGCGCTGCGAAGCGCGCGAGCTGATAATAGGGAAAGTTCCATGGTTGAACTCCGAAGAGTACGCCGAGGGGGGTGCTTTCGATCTCCGCTTCGCCTGAACTCGGATGGAGGCGTTCGGGCGCGAGGAAGCGTTCGGCGTTCTGCGCGTAGTAATCGATGATGTCCGCGCTGAGCGCCACTTCGCCCCGCGCTTCGGCGATGCGCTTGCCCATTTCGAGCGTTACCGGCCGCGCGAACTCGTCGGCGCGGGCCCGCATGATGGCGGCGGCTTTCGCGGCGATGGCCGCCCGCTGCGCGAACGTCGTCTGCCGCCAGCTCTCGAAGCACGCGGCGGCCGTCGCAATCTTTGTCTCAAGGCTCTCCTCGGTAAGATCGTCGAAGCTTTGCAGGAGTTTGCCGTCGTAGGGGTTGATGCTCTGGTAGGTCATCGTCTCGTCTCCATCCGGATCGCGCCTGGGGGGTCTGCTCGCCAACCCCACGCAAAATATCGTTCGATTTCGGCTCTTCTCATTTTGACAGAGCGGCTGTCGCTGCGCAGCGCGTGTCGAACATCGTGACGCTTACAAGAGCGGATGAATCGGTCCGGAGGCTAACGGCCTCTGCAAATACGCCAGTTGTGAAATCACCCATCACTGACCTCCAATCGCTCTATCGCGCCTGGATCATAGTCCAGGGTCAAGGCCGTTCTTTTGACCTTAGTCAAAAGCGACAACGACAAAAAAGGACTGGGTTGCCCGTTTCCCATCCAGCTCGTGCGCGCGTCGGTGCTGTGGACGAATGCGACCAAGCCGCGATGATCACCTTGGGCTTGCGTGCCGGCCGCATGGGCGAAGGTGTCGCATTGCGTCGAGGATCCGGTCCAGCGTCAGCGCTGTGCGGCGGCCACATTGCATTCGGTGAGAAAGTGTCGAGCTTTGGCCTTTCGCGGTGAAACTTCAGTTCCCCGTTACTAGCGTTTCAGTGCATATCGACCCGACCTACCCCTTTGATGTTGTTGAACGAATCGGTCTGGTGACAGGCGAAGCACTGGTTGACGGTTGCGTTTCGTTGGCCGGTGATCGACCTGTCCATCATCTCGAAATGCATCATCAGATGGCTCGGCGGCGGCTTGTGGCACTGCGCGCATTCCTTCGATTTCGGGCTTGGGTGAAGGAAGCCGACGATTTTCCACGTGTCGGTGGCATGGCAAGTCGCACATTTTGGCCCGAAGAATTCCTGGTGCTTGTCCTTGAAGACGTGGCACCCCTTGCAATCGAGCGCGACGGGCTTGCCCGCTTGGCGGATCGCGAGCTTCTCGAGAACGGCGTGGTCCATCTTGATGGGGCGTTTGTCGCGCCCTTGGTGCTCCACATGACAACCACTGCAGGTCGTCACATTGGCGTGGAACACCGTCGAGGGCTTCGACAGCAGTTCCTTGGCCGGCACGTGGCAGGCAACGCACTTGTCGACAGTGACGCCCTCGTTGGGCGTATGACAGCTCGCACATTTATCTCCGAGGAATGCGTGAGCCTTGGACAACGGCCCAGGACGGACGGCCGCACTCCAGCCCGGTATCGCGTCGCTGCCGGAGCGATAGATCGAGATCGGCACGGCGATCGCCGCGAGGATCGCCGCTGCCACCAGGATCAGCAGGGATGCGGCCGAAAATTTCATCCAAGCCACCTCAACCCGTAATAGATCCCGCTCCAGATGTGCAGCACCAGCAACGCATACATCACGATCGAGGCGGCGATGTGCAGGACGACCCAGCGTGCCAGCGTGCGCTTGAGCGTCTCGCGTGCGGTGATCGCGAATTCGAGATCCGACATCGCTCCGAGCAGTTGCCCGAGCGGGACACCGTTAGGGTCGACCACGGCCTGATCCTTGAGCCCCGCCGCGGCCAGCGCGAGACTGTCGTAGCGAGTGCGCAAGACACCGAGCTCCTTCTGCTGGTCGCGCAAGTCCTGGCCGATGTGAGCGAGGTAGTATCGACCAACGAACCCGCTTGCCACGACCGTGAGCATGGACAGGGTCAGTGCAATTCCGAGCGGGCTCTGGAACTTGTGTCCCGAGTGAATGATGCCGAGCAGCGCCCCGACTGCGCCAGCATAGACGTGAAAGGTCAGAACAGCGCCGATCGAGACATGCTCTTTCGTGCGCTCCTTTACCCACGGCAGCCGCTTCACGGCCGAATAGGACAGCAGCAGCAGGAAGAGCACTGCCGCGGCGATGCCGAACAATGAGCCTGTCAGGCTGCCGGGAAAGCGAGGCGCGACGTGCACCAGGAACGCGGGCACGATCAGGACGAGAGCGCTGAGCATGCCGCCAACGGTGACCTTCTCGCTTTCGGTCACGTCAGGCGTCCACGACCAGGTTGCTCGCAGATTTTGCTTGGCATGCGAGGATCATGCCGCCCGCCTTCTCGTCGGCCGAGAGCGCGTCCTCAACCTCCATCGTCACCGTACCTTCGCTAAGCGGCACCTTGCAGCGCCCGCAGATCCCGACCCGGCATTCGAAGTCGATCACAACGCCGATCGCTTCGGCAGCCTCGAGCACGGATTGGTCCGGCGCCAGGTTTCCTGACTTCCCGGACTTGGAAAAGTTGACGGTCGCCTGAGCCGAAGGTGGCGCCGCACCGCCGCCAGCCGCATCCGCCGGCGGAGCCGGGGGCTCGTCGTCGGGCTCCTTATCGGGAACGGGACCGCCTTTGGGCGGCGCGAAGTCCTCGGTCTTGACCTGATCCGACGGGACGTGGAGTTCCTCCAGCGCCGCTTTGACCGCGTCCATCATCGGCGGCGGGCCGCAAAGATGAATGCGGCGTTTCACGATATCGTCGACACAGCCGGCGATGAAGTCCGCCGTGATGAAGCCGACCGGGCCCTTCCAGTCGGTGCCTTCCGCGGACGAGACGATCGACAGGATGGTGACGTTCGGGTGCCGACTGGCGAGATACGCGCATTCCTCGCGGAAAATCAGGTCAGCGGGAGTACGAACACCGTAGATAAGGTGGATTTCATACGGGTACGATCGATCAGTAAGGTAGCGCAAAACACTCATCATCGGCGTGATGCCCACACCCCCGGCGATCAGGACGATGCCGTCGGCTTCCTTGCCGGTGAAGAAGAAATTTCCGGCCGGCGCGGTGATCTCGAGCAGATCGCCAGTCTGTGCATGATCGTGGAGGTGGCGGGACTCTAGGCCATGCTCCTCGCGCTTTACGGTAAGCTCGATATAGTCGTGCTGGGTGGGCGAAGAAGAGATCGTGTAGGAGCGCCGCACTTTTTGACCGTCAATCTCGGAGGTGATCGACGCATATTGTCCCGGCAGGAACGTAAAGGGGATCGACTCTAGATTGGGTTCCATCAGCCGGAAAGTCTTGACCGTCGGCGTCTCGTCGAAGATCGCCTTGATCCGCAGGACGCCCTTCCAGGGCCGTTTGACCGGGGCGGCCGCAGCAACCGGAGCGCCCGCGACGGGCCCCGGCGGCTTCGGTGTGGCCGCCGCCGCAGGCGCGGTGCCGGGCGGCTGACCCCCGGGAGTCAGCCGCTGCGCCAGGGCGCCGATACGCTGTAGCCGCGCCCGGCGTAGCAGGAATGCCGCAACGAGCGCGGCTGCAAGCAGCAGCATGGCGGCGACGTGAAGCCAGGACAGGTCACGAAAGCCGCCGTCCATGATCATGTCGCTTTCCGGTGTCACGCTCATCTCGCGCTTGAACCAGGCGAGCGCGATGCGTGGCGGCGGCTGATTTTGGTTCAGGCCTTGCAACGCACTGTTGCCGCTTTCCGCGAGCGACACCCCATCGCGCACCAGGCCGATGGCTGCCTGCGCAGCCACCGGGTCGTTCGACGATTGGGCGCGATGGAGTTCGACCTGCCCGGCCGTGACGGCCGCCGCGCCCGATCCGAGGCGCGCGATCGCTTCGGTCCTGATGGCTGCGCGCGTCTTGTCCGTCAGCGCTGGGAAGTTCATCATGGCCGGGTAGAACGGCTTGCCGCCTACGATCCCGCAGCAGCCTGCTTCGGCTCCAGCTGCTTCCCCGCCACCTGGGGATGGCGACATCATCCCCTTCATCATGCCCGTCATTCCGCCCGCGGGGGGAGGGGCGGGTGCGCCCTGCGGGGCTGCCACCTTTGTGTCGGCTGCCGGCATTGCGTTCGCCGGTGCGGCAGCGGCGCCCGGATGATGCGAAGCGTGCTCGGAGGGCGACGCCTGCGCCAGCGCCGCTGAGGATCCGAAGAGCGCCATTGGCGCCGCGAATCCCAGCCGAACGATTTTCATCGTCGTCCACGTACGGCGCGAGATGATCTGGGCAGGACCGTACTTCACATCAGGATTCCTTACTTGTCATCCTTCATCGGCATCGGTTGGGCCGCGGCCGGCATCGGCGCCGGCTTGGCAATCGACAGCTTGGACTGCCGGCGGAGCGGCGCTGGTGCCGCTCCCTCAGGCACGAGTTGCGGCCTCTTTGTGCTGAAATTTCCGCAGTTGATGGGTGACTTATCGAGTTATTCGTCATGCGACAAGTGTCGCGAGCAGTGCCGCCGGCGCAGGGCCGGGGGGGGGGGCGCTGCGCCGACGACATCGAGATCAGGGGCGCGAGCACTGGAGCCTGAACCCACGCCACCCGTTCCAGGCAAGCATCGACGATCGTTGTCGCGCCGCTCACCGTCCAAAGAGCCATTGTTGAACCACCATTGCCAAATTCCCCGCGGGCGAGAGTTTCACGCTACATGTCGTCTTTCATCGGCATGGGCTCGTCGTCTTCCATCGGCATGGCCTTATCCTTCGGCATGGCCTTATCCTTGCCGGTATCCGGCTTGGCCGTGGAGTTGCCCATCGGCATCTTATCATCCATCATGCCGCCGGCCCCCATCTGATCGTCCGCCATTCCGCCCTGGCCTGCACCCATCTGGTTGCCTTGCTGAGTGGACATCCGATTGTGCATCTCGGCCGCCACTCCCTGCTCGTGGTGCTCTTCCCTGCTTTCGTCTTCCGGCAGCGCGACGTTCTCGTCACCAGCCGTGATATTGGCCGGTGCGTCTTTTGAACCGTCGCACGCTGTCACGCTCAAGAGCGCTAACATGGCGGCTGTGGAGGCGAAAACCGGTCGGCGGATACTCCTTCTTAGGTTCTTCATAGTCTTACTCCTTTCAACGGTTGAAACTCTGTACTGTCTCCGCAGCGTAATTCCTGGCAGCGGAGAGATGCTGTCACCCTCGTCGCTCGCCAAGTCGCTACAAGTAAAGCAGTCGGTTGCCCGACGCAGAGACTCTATGGCGACTCGACGAGCGACTCAGGTCGCGCGACTATTGTGCGAGGATCTGCTGGCACCGTGCGTGGCTGAGATTCATCGGGTTCATGCCCATGCCCTTCATCTCGTTGTGGTCGTGCGTCGTGTTGGTGCCCATGGTTTGTTCCATGCGCTCGCAACTAGCCCGCTGTTCGGGAGTTGCGTCCCTCATCGTCGCGCACCCCGCAAGCGGAACCAGGGAGAGCGACGCGGTTGCTGCCATAAGAAGTTTCATGATGTTACCTTTCTCTGTTCGGTTGTATGCCCCGCAGTCCCTCTCCCGAGCTCAAATGGCCCGTTCTTCTGTCCGATCGATTTGCGGGTAGAGACCGCCGGCAGTTAGTCGCAGCGCGCGGATCGCCAGCTCCGCTGCCTCCGCGCGGGTCACATTGGGGTAGGGGGCCAAATCTCATGCCGTCGCCCCGCTGGCGCCGAAAGCAGGGGCGCTTGTGTTCGCGAGGTGCGCAAGAATCGGACAGTCAGAAACCGGAGCATCCACCGGGCACTCGGCGGCGAGCCCCTCGAGTGCATCCTTGATGCGATTGAGATCGATGATCCGGGAAGTGGACTCCGCGATCTTCCTCTCCGTAATGTCCAGAACGTCCGCGGCGCGAGCGGTGTCCGAAGCCTGCAACGTGAGAAGCAGACCGATTTCGGCGAGCGTAAAGCCAAGCTGTTGCGCCTTGCGGATGAAGCGCACTCGCTCGAGGTCGCTCTCCGCGTACAAGCGGTAACCCGCCGACGAGCGTGCGGGGTGCGGCAGGAGACCGTTGCGCTCATAATAGCGAATGGTGTCGGGCCGGACGCCAACTGCCTTCGCGAAAGCGCCAATGGTCAAGCCAGCCATGAATTACCTCCGCCACCCCTATCGCGCTTGGATCATAGTCCAGGGTCAAGGCCGTTCTTTTGACCGAGGTCAAAAATCCAAGGTCCGAGATCGGGATAGAAAAAAGGGCCAAGGGGGCGTCGTACCTCGACCATCGAGGCGGTTGGTGGTTCCGACTGCACGTCAAGCTCGTCGTTGATGCCCGGCAGCCCGACGGTGCTAAAGGCGTCGCCGCGAGCGGCGATCACGACGGCGGTAGCTCGGGCCCTGCCTCGCGCGCCGCCCGGTCGATTTTTCTGGTCGTCAGCGGCCATGCTGTGGTTGCTGCCTGCGATTGGTTCACCCGATCATTCGGCTCGATCGCGTCACGTCTTTGACGCAGATCAAAGCCTGCCAGTGCAGGTCGGACGAAAAGCAAGTGGGTCGGGCACAAGCTGTTCACGTCGAGGAGATTGAGCTTGACCGATCATGCAGACAATAGTCCGGCGATAAGCGGTCTCTCGGACACGCAGGCGATGCTGATCGACCGTTATTGGCGCGCGGCGAATTATCTCTCTGTCGGGCAGATTTACCTGCTCGACAACCCGCTCCTTCGAGCGCCGCTGACGCCCGAACACGTCAAGCCGCGGTTGCTCGGCCATTGGGGGACGACGCCGGGGCTGAACTTCATCTACGCCCATCTCAACCGCATCATCCGCGCCCGCGATACCGATCTCCTCTACGTTTGTGGGCCGGGTCATGGCGGGCCGGGAATGGTCGCCAACACCTGGCTCGAAGGTACCTACAGCGAGATCTATCCGGCGATCAGCGACGACGAGGAGGGCATGCGTCAGCTCTTCCGTCAATTCTCCTTCCCCGGCGGCATCCCGAGCCACGCCGCGCCAGAAACCCCGGGCTCCATCCACGAGGGTGGGGAGCTCGGCTATGCGCTCGTCCACGCCTATGGCGCGGCATTCGACAATCCCGGTTTGGTGGTCGCCTGCGTGATCGGCGACGGTGAGGCCGAGACCGGCCCGCTCGCCGCTTCCTGGCACAGCAACAAGTTCCTCGATCCTGTGCATGACGGCGTGGTGCTGCCGATTCTGCACCTTAACGGCTACAAAATCGCAGGTCCCACCATTCTGGGGCGGTCGGACGACACGGTACTGCGCCAGCTCCTCGAGGGCTATGGTCACGAGCCCTTCTTCGTTGAGGGCAGCGATCCGATGGACATGCACCGGCAGATGGCGGCGACGTTGGACCGCGTCTTCGACCGGATCGCGGAAATTCAGCACGCCGCCCGCGCCGGGGAGGCTCCTGGCACGATCGGTTGGCCCATGATCGTGTTGCGCAGTCCGAAGGGCTGGACTGGTCCCAAGGACGTCGACGGCAAGAGGGTCGAAGGCTTCTGGCGGGCGCATCAAGTGCCGATCGCCGAGGCGCGGGAGAATGCCGCCCACCGCCGGCTGCTCGAGGAATGGATGCAAAGCTATCGTCCCGAGGAGCTGTTTGATGCGGCCGGCCGGCTTTTGCCCGAGCTACGCGCGCTGGCTCCCGCCGGTGACAAGCGGATGGGATCCACACCTTATGCCAATGGCGGCCGGCTGCGTCGCGCACTCAGGCGCCCCGACTGGCGCGACCATGCGGTGGCGGTCCCGAGATCCGGCGGCGCGATCGGCGAGGCGACGCGGGAACTGGGCAAGTATCTCGCCGACGTGCTCCGACTGAATGCGGACGCCCGCAACTTCCGTGTCATGGGACCAGACGAGACCGCGTCGAACCGCCTGGACGCGGTGTTCGAGGTGACCGACCGCGCCTGGATGCAGCGGATCGAGCCTTATGACGAGCACCTTGCCCGCGGCGGGCGGGTCATGGAAATACTGTCCGAGCATCTCTGCCAGGGCTGGCTTGAAGGCTATCTGCTGACCGGACGGCACGGACTGTTCAACTGCTACGAGGCGTTCGTCCACATCGTCGACTCGATGTTCAACCAGCATGCCAAATGGCTGAAGGTCTCGCGCGGACTGGACTGGCGTCGGCCGATCGCCTCGTTCAACTATCTGCTGACCAGTCATGTCTGGCGGCAGGACCACAACGGCTTCAGCCATCAGGATCCGGGTTTCATCGATCTGGTTGTCAATAAAAAGGCCGATGTGGTCAGGGTATATCTGCCACCGGATGCCAACTGCCTGCTGCGCGTGGCTGACCACTGCCTGGGCACCCACGACCGGATCAACGTGATCGTGGCCGGCAAGCAACCGGCACCTCAATGGCTGACCGCCGACGAGGCGGAGACGCATTGCGCTGCGGGGGTGGGCATATGGGACTGGGCGGGCACCGATCGCGACGGCAGGGAGCCGGATGTCGTCATGGCTTGCGCCGGCGACGTGCCGACGCTCGAGACGCTTGCGGCCGTCGACCTCCTTCGTCAGCACATTCCCGAACTGAAGATCCGGGTGGTGAACGTCGTCGACTTGATGACGCTTCAGCCAAGAAGCGAACATCCACACGGCCTCAGTGACAACGACTTCGACAGCCTGTTCACTCGAAACAAGCCGATCGTCTTTGCCTTCCATGGCTATCCGTACCTCATTCACCGGCTGACCTACCGGCGAGCCAACCACGCCAATCTTCATGTCCGCGGCTTCAAGGAGGAGGGGACGACCACAACACCGTTCGACATGGTCGTGCGCAACGATCTTGATCGGTTCCATCTGGCAATGGATGTGATCGACCGTGTGCCGGGCCTTGCCGACACCACCGCGCACGCCAAGCAAGCGTTTCGCGACCGGCTGATCGAGCACAAACAATATATAACGGCCTATGGTGAGGACATGCCCGGGATTCGCGAGTGGAGTTGGCCTTACCGGGCTGCGTCCGACGCAGGCGATTGAACCGCCCGTCGAAGTGTGCTGCGTAGCGTCGGCTGCTCAAGGCTCAAGGCGAGACTGCTCGAGCAGCGGACTACCCGAGATGTCGCTCGTGAGGTTGCGGTGATCGTGGGGGCCGCAGGGTTCTTCCTGATTTGCCTGATATGGTTCGACACACCGCCTGCCATACTCAAGAACAATGTCGAGCGCGTGGTAGGCGCTAGCGTTTGGCAGCGCGCCATCCGCTCGCGGGCGCTTCATCCCCACCTAAACCCGAGCTCCGGAACGTCAGCCTTTGACCTGAGTCAACGGCTAAGGGACGGGATTCCTCTACATTCGCAAGGGAAGCACGCGGTGTCCGCCGGAGAACAAAATGGCAAACGACAGAAGAGCGCACTTAGTTGGTGGAGGCATCGGCTCCCTGGCGGCAGCAGCCTTCATGATCCGCGATGGCGGCATGCGGGGCAAGAACATCACTGTCTATGAGACCCTGCCGGTCCTGGGCGGGAGTCTGGATGGCGCCGGCAACCCGGCGGAGGGCTATTCGATGCGGGGAGGGCGGATGCTGACAACGGACAATTATGAATGTACCTGGGGCTTGTTCAAGACGATCCCCTCGCTCGAACAGCCTGGCAGGACTGTGTTTGAGGAGACGGTCGCGTTCAACGAGCGTGTGAAATCGCATTCCAAAGCGCGCCTCGTGGACCGCAACTGCGCCATCCTCGACGTCACCGCGATGGGTTTTTCAATGAAGGATCGCGTCGAGTTGCTGAAGCTCGCCGGGGCAAGCGAGGAAACGCTGGGCTCAAGTCGAATTACCGAGTGGCTGTCGCCAACGTTCTTCGAGACCAAGTTCTGGTATATGTGGGCGACGACTTTTGCTTTTCAGCCTTGGCATAGCGCGGTCGAATTTAAACGCTACCTGCATCGCTTCATGAAAGAATTCTCACGCATCGAAACGCTCGCGGGCGTGAAGCGCACGATCTACAACCAGTACGACTCATTGGTTCGGCCACTGGCGAGCTGGCTGAGGGAGAGGGGTGTTCATTTCGTCAACGACTGTCGGGTAACAGACTTTGGTCTGTCGACAATGAACGGAAAGATAGCAGTCACGAGCATCGAGATAAGCGACGCTGGTGGAAACGGATCCGTCAACGTCGGCGATGACGACCTTGTCTTTTTTCAGAACGGCTCGATGACGGACGCGTCTAGCCTTGGATCGATGACACGAGCACCCGAACGTCTGACGAAGGATGACAGCGCCGGGTGGGCTCTGTGGGAGAAGTTAGCCGAGGGGCGGCCCGAGTTTGGCAATCCTGCCGTGTTTAATTCCTCGATCCCTGAGTCCTACTGGCTGTCGTTCACTGTCACCCAGCAGAATACCGCCTTCTTCGATCATATGCAGGCTTTTACGGGCAACGAGGCAGGCACGGGCGGCCTCGTTACGTTCAAGGACTCCAATTGGTTCATGTCGGTAGTGCTGGCACATCAACCGCATTTCCCCGACCAGCCTGCCGGGACCCGCGTTTTCTGGGGCTATGCGTTGCACCCCGACCGGGTGGGCGACTTTGTAGCGAAGCCAATGTCGGAGTGCACCGGTCAGGAGATATTGATCGAGCTTTCTGGTCACCTCAACCTCGACCTGACGGTATTCGAAACGGCGAACTGCATTCCTTGCCGAATGCCCTATATCACCAGCATGTTCATGCCGCGTGCGAGCGAAGACCGTCCGCTGCCGGTCCCAAAGAACTCGAAGAACCTCGCCTTCGTCAGTCAATTCGTCGAAATACCCGAAGATGTAGTCTTCACCGTCGAATACTCTGTGAGGGTCGCGCAAATGGCGGTTTATCAACTGCTTGGGATCGATGCGGTGATTCCATCAATAATACATCACGATAAGTCGGCGATGGTAAACCTCAACGCGGTGATCAAGGCATTTCGGTAGTACGCCGTCAGCCCGATCAGGCGCCTGTATCCTGAGACTATAGACGAAGTTCGGCACCTGGCTGTGCCGCTCGTTGTTGCTCGGGCGCCAGAGTGGCTCCGTCACCGCGGCTGAACCGCGAGGAGGGTGGATGTCACACGTCGGGCTCCCATAGTCGGTCGATCACGCCCACGCCGGGATAGACGACGAGCAGTTCGGTGCCTGGATCCACGCGGAGCGTGGTTTCACCCTCGGCGAGCCACACCCCGCACGCCTCGAAGCCGTCGTTGTCGATCGCGCCGCCGCCCTGGAGCGGCACTAGCCAGATCGGCCGACCGTCACTGGCAAGCGTCGCCTCGCCCGAGCGCGTCCAACGCTCGAGCACGAAGGCAGCGCGATCGGAGAGGATGGTACGACCTGGCGCGACCTCCTTGGCTACATACGGTGCGACGTACGGGACGGGATTGCTCGCTGCGACGCCTTCGTCGAGATGCAGCTCTCGCGGCCGGCCATAATCGTAGAGGCGGTATGTCAGGTCGACATTCTGCTGCACCTCGACCAGCGTCAGCCCCGGCCCGATCGCATGGACGGTGCGCGCGGGCGAATAATAGACGTCGCCCGCCTTGACCGCCTTCCAGTCGACGAGCTTCTCGATCGTGCCATCAAGCGCGGCGCGGCGAAGTTCGTCCTGGGTCATTGGGGCCACCGTGCCAATCGCGATTGTTGCACGCGGCTCCGCGGCGAGTACCACCCACGCCTCGTCCTTTCCGCGCGGATAGCCGTGCGCCTGCGCCACCGTGTCGTCGGGGTGAACCTGGATCGACAGCTTCTCGCTGGTGAATAGATATTTTATGAGCAGCTCGGGATCGCCGGGTGCCTCGAACCAAATCTCTCCGACGGGCTCACCGCCTGGCGCCACGCTGCCGAAGCCCGGCCACAGGTTGGTCCGCCCCCAGGGTTTCTCGACTCGCTTGGTGGTCAGGCGGATGGCGGCCATGAAGCGGGTTCCTTCGTCACGCGACGCCCAGTAGTCGCGAACCTATGACCACGCGATCCATTCGTGCATCACTGGGGAGTCGTAGGGTTCCCGACGCTCTCTCCGTGCAGGATGCGGAGGCGTCGCCTGTCGGGTTCGTCTGCCGCCTGGTTCACGTTCGGCTCGATCAGGTCATGGCGAGGCGCGGGCTGGAAAAATGCACTCGAGGCTGCCTCACGGCGCCACGTTTGTGCCAGGGCGCGCCCGGCGATTCCGGCGACTCGATCAAGCGCCTCCCGGTGCGGAATATCGCACGGAAATCGCTCCCACCATTCTGTACGCTCACCCATGCTAGGGCCGGTCCAGATTTGCACGTGATACCCGGAAGCTCCTGGAGGATAGACGCACATGCCCACGATCAGCTTCTTGTCGGCGGCGAGCTGCAGAAGCTCGGTAAACATCATCGTCTCCTGTGTCTAACGGCATATCGGCTGATCGGAAACCAGCATCATCTACCTCCGAGGCCCCTGTCGCGCTTCGACTATAGTCCCGAGCCAAGGCCGGTGTTTTGATTCGGGTCAAAAGCTGAGGTGAGGGAAATGGGAGGGGCGCTCCGAACCAATGACCCCGCGCGAGATGATGCAGCCGTCATCGTCCGTTCCGCTCGAGAGCTCTCAGCCGGGAAGATCTGCCACGCCGCACAGAGATGCGGCGCATTCTTCGGGCCCGCCGCTACCAAAAAAAGTCCGCGTCAGATGGCCATCCCGACCATATCGCGACAGCTTTGGGCACATGTCCGACAGGTTAAAGCACACTGTCGCATCTGAGCGTCTGCGGCAAAGCTGTCGCAGTCGCGCGCGCAGGCTTCGCAAACCCGAGCGCAGGCCTCGCAAATCACTGCATGCTGCGAAGAGCGCCGCAATAAAGAGTTAGCTGTCGTCTGGCATATCTCCGCGCAGTCAAGCAGGAGTGAAAGATGCTTGGTGCTAACGTGTTTTCCGCCTTTGTCCATGCAGTAACGGGCAGTTTCCAGGCACATCTTATGTGATTCGAGACAATCCTGTACACAGTCCGATAACGTCATTCCCCGTTTCATACTCGCCATCCCCCTGCTTTGCTGCGCCTCGGCGGCGGAAATGACCGTCCCCGCCGCCGCAAGCGCAACACTACCAGAAATGAATGACCGCCGATTATGGTGAGTAGGTTTCATCATCACTTTCGTTCCTTTGTTTTCAGCCGACTTGCCGGTCATTGGGCTCGGTCGCACAAGATATCCTAACGCCCACTACGAGGCCGATCACAGCGAACATCATCGCCAACGCAGGAAATCCCCGGACGGTACGCGCTTCACTTGCACCAAACGACTTTAATCGGTGCGCTGCACTCGGCCAGCACGCGCCCAATCGCGGTTGCTGACCGCGGGCCGTCTTCGATTGCCTGCCTCGCAACCGCGCGGTTCTTGTCACCGCTGATCGTCAACATCAGCGTCCGTGTCGCCACAAGCGCCGCTCGAGTGAGGGTAACGCGCGCGACCGGTGCCTCCTTTGGTGGTGGGTCGGGAACGACGCCGCAGGCGCGGCGTGATAACGGAGCGCTCAACGCCGCCTCAAAATCCGGCCCCGGCAGGATCGAGGCGGTATGGCCATCCTCACCCATCCCGAGCCAGACAAGGTCGAATGGCCATTGCAGCACCCGCAGGCGCCGATCCGCGGCGCGGCCCGCCGCCCCTGGGTCGATATCCACGCGCTCGCACAGCGGCATTATGGTAGCGCCCGTGGTGCCGAAATGAGCGCGAATCAAGCCGGCATTGCTGAGCGGATCATCCTCCGCGACCAACCTTTCATCAGTCGGCAGCAGCATGACCTTCGGCCAGTTCAGTGAGCGAGCGGCCAACGCGCGGAATATCGGCACTGGCGTCTTGCCGCCCGGCACTGCAAGCAACGCGCACCCGCGCGCGTCGACCGCGCATTCTACCGCGATCTCAACATCGTTGACGACCTGCCACACCATTGCGGCTCGGTCGTCGAATTCCAGCCACTCGACCTCGTGCATCACCAAAGCCTCATTGGAAAGCGAGGGCGGCTACCTGCGAGCTAAGCATGCGCCGGGAGGAAGCAGCATGTTTGCCACATTTATTCCCGGTCACCCTACTCCGTCACTCCGTCAGGCTCCCAAGATGTTTCCTACGCCATCGCCGCCAGAAGCTGGTCGAGTGGCACCGTCGCGAAGGTGGTGAAGCTGTCGGCAACGGCATAGGGCAGCACCAGCACGCGATTGTGGACCATCGCGCCGCAACTGTAAGCCACGTTCGGAACATAGCCTTCGCGTTCTTCGGCATCTGATCGGAGCAGCGGTTGAGTCACGCGCGCCAGCAGTTTCGACGGATCGTTGCGGTCCAGGAGGCATGCCCCGATGCAATAGTTTCGCACTGAACCGACGCCATGCGTGATCAGCAGCCAGCCCTCATCGATCTCGATGGGCGACCCGCAATTGCCGATCTGAACGAATTCCCAAGGCCAGCGCGGCGAGACCGTTTTCACGCCGCCGTTCCAGTCGTATAGATCGTCCGACGTCAGGAACAAGATGTTCTCGTTGTCCTGCCGACCGAGTATTGCGTATTGCCCGTCGATACGACGCGGGAACAGCGCCATCCCCTTGCTGCTCGTGGCGTCTCCGTGGAGGGCTTTGAGTTCGAAGGTTCTAAAATCAGTGGTGCGGAGCAACTCCTGTCGGATCGCTTGACCATTGAAAGCGGTGTAAGTGCCGAGGTAAGTTGCGCTCCCGTCATCATCGACAAAACGAACGAGACGGAGGTCTTCGATGCCGTTGCGCTGGCTGGGCGTCATTGGAAACAATACGATTTCCGACAGATCATGACTCCCATCGCAGATGATACGCACGCCCGGCTCGCTCGTCCCGTCGCCGGGCATGTTTTCCATCTGCAGCACGACCGGCCTTGGACTGGAGGGATCGATCGCGACGACACCGTTCGCTCCGCACACGCCCGTGCGGAAGGCGACCGATGAAACATGTCCTTCGCCGACCGCTCGCAGCGAAAGAACGAAGCGGATGGCATCGGCTGCGACGCCGGACTGGTCGGGGTGAGGGACAATGCTCGGGTTGAACAAAGCCGCGGCCTCGTAGGAATATTCATTGCTGAAGTAAGCCCCAATCAAGATTGCGCGGTCGCGGCTGACTTCGCATTTGCATATAATCAATCCGTTCACCTCTTGAAACCGCCGAAGGAAGACTGACTCCACGTCCCGGTGACGACCTGAGAAGTCGGTCAGGAGGCGTCGCAATTCTTCGCGCAACTCGGCTTCATCGAGCGCAAGCACCCGATCTGCGATGCGTTGTGCGCGCGGACGATCTCCCTGGTCGAACCCCTTCGGATCCGCCGCTGGGGTGTAAGGCCGAATGACCACGCGCGCTGGATCGGACCGAAGCAACACAGGCAGGCGGGTCACAAAATCAGCCTTCGACATGATGAGCTCCATTGCTGTTGTCTCGCGGCTTCGTCCGCCGGTCGGATAGAATCTCGGTGCGCTTGTTCGGGAAGCCTTTGTTCAGGGCACTGGATCCCCTCGACCATTTGCCTGTGAAGGCCTCAGGCAAGCGATGATCGCCGAGATCGCGGTCCTGGTCTCGGCGACGTCCCGGACTGCGATCGTATCAATCCCCGCCTCACGAACAGGGTTGTCGTTGCCCCCCGGGTAGATCGCGTCGCCGAGGAAGAGCATTTCGGCGAAGGGAACGCCGGCATGCTTGGCTAGCTTGCGCATTCCGTAAGCTTTGTCGATGCCATGACGAGTGATGTCGATCGAGGTTGATCCGCCAATGTTGACCGAGAGATCGTGGAGCGTCGTTCGGAGGGCCGCCTGGAGGCGTTTGCGCTTGGCGAAGTCTGGATCCCACGCGGTCTTTGCGTCGAGGGGAGCGAGCTGCCCGAGCCCGGAAAACGTGATCTGGCTGCCGCGATCCTCCACTCGTTCGCCCCATATCTGGGTCTCGCGGAGCCCACTCTCGTCGGCTGCCCTGGTTAACGCATCGAGGATGCGGCTGCGCTCTTCTTGCGAGAAGACGTCGGCGTACACGACCTGCCAGCCCTCATCGAAACGGTAGAGCTTGGTACCCGTGGTCGGCATGATGAACAGCTGACGGAGGTTGGCTTTCCTGGGCAGCCGCGACACGACTTGTGTCTCGAACTGTGGCCAGTCGCCCCCGGAGATCACCGCAACGCGGAGGAGATCGAGAAGCTCGGCAAGCAACTCGGCCGTCGCTTGGTCGATCGGCTGTTTGCTCTCGGCCAGGGTGCCGTCCAAGTCGAAAGCGATAAGTCGCTTCATCGGCAAGCTCCACTCATGATGCCGTCGTCCGGCGGATCGTTGAAATCGCCTCGCTCATGGAGCCGCTTCCGGCAGGATGATCTCGTCTATCGCATGGGCAACGCCGTCCTCCTCGTTCGACCGAGTTACCCGGTCAGCGGCGGCCCGGACGGCATCGGGACCCTGTCCCATTGCAATCGAGAGACCTGCGCGCGCGAACATTGGCAGGTCATTGCGCTCATCGCCGAGCACGGCGACGTTGGCGAGCGGCACGCCGATCGCGGCAGCTAGTGCGGCGACGCCATCGCCCTTGTTGGCGCGGGGGGCGGTGATGTCGAGATAGTAGGGCTGGGAACGTCCGACGGTCGCGTCCCGCCCGAGTGCCGCCGCGATCTCTCCGTCAAGTCGGGCGAGCAGTGCATGATCGTCGCTGACGCCGACGATCTTGTCGGGTTGGGCGAGCAGTCCAGCGAAGTCGCCCCTGATGATTGGCTCGATGTTGGCCGCGCGTCGCTCGCGCGGAACATACTCGTTGTCGGTTGCGCGGGCATACCAGAGGCCGCCTGCGAACAACCACGGCGTGACGGCCGGGTGATCCAGCAGCGCAAGCGCCCGCGCGGCGCATTCGGGCTCGAGCCGGTCGGCCGAGACGACAGTCCCGTCGGGCTGGACGATCGTGCCTCCATTGAATGCGCCGATGACGCCAGCGAGCTCCAGCCGTTCCGCGATCCACAGCATGCCGCTGGGCGGGCGGGCGCTGATAAGGCTCACCTCTATGCCGGCCGCCTTGACTCGCCTGAACGCTGAGATCACGCCTTCGGAGAGGCTCTTGTCGCGGCGGACGAGCGTGCCGTCGATATCGGACACGAGTAGCCGGATGCGCCCGCTCATCCGAGGCGATGCCAGCGTCGGTGCGAGCGGTGCATCAGCGCGTCCGCACTTTCGGGGCCGGCGCTGCCCGCAGCATATTCCTCCGGAGTGCCCTGAGCCCACACATCGAGGAGCGGCTGCACCGCGCGCCAGCCACCTTCGATCTCGCCGGCCCGCTGGAACAGCGTCTGGTCGCCGGTTAGCACGTCGTAGAGCAAGGTCTCATAACCAGTCTGGTGGCCGACCTCGAAATGGTCCTTGTAGCGGAAGTCCATGGTGACGGGCGCGGTGTTCACGACGGGCCCCGGCCGCTTGACCACAAACTCAAGGCTGATGCCCTCATCCGGTTGGATTTGCATGACGAGGCGGTTGGGGGGCAGTCGATCCACCACCGTCTCTCGGAACAGCGCCAGTGGCACGTCACGGAACTGGACCACGATCTCGGTATCGCGTGTCGGCATCGCCTTACCGGTGCGTAGATAAAAAGGCACGCCCGACCATCGCCAGGTCTCCACGTGCACCTTGAGCGCGGCGAAGGTCTCGGTGCGGCTGGCGGGATCGACGTCCGGTTCGGCGAGGTAAGCGGGTACTGCCACGCCGGCTACGCTGCCGGCTGCATAGCGGCCGCGAATTGCCTCTGCCGGATCGATCGGACGGATCGCGGCGATGACCTTCCCCTTCTCGATACGGATTGCCTCGGCATCGAAGCTGATCGGCGGCTCCATCCCGATCATCGCCAGCAGCTGAAAGAGGTGATTGGGCACCATGTCGCGCAATGCGCCGGTGCCGTCGTAGAATTTGCCGCGCGTACCGACAGTCACTGCCTCGGCGGCGGTGATCTGGACATGATCGACGTAGCGGTTGTTCCAGACGGCTTCGATCATGGTGTTGCCGAAGCGTGCGACCATGATGTTCTGCACGGTCTCCTTTCCCAGGAAATGATCGATCCGGTAGATCTGATCCTCGCTCGCTCGGGCCAGGATCCGGCTGTTGAGCGCATGCGCCGAGGCAAGGTCGGTGCCGAACGGCTTTTCGATCACGATGCGGCGGAAGCCATTAGTCTCGTTGAGCAGCCCCGCTTCGCCGAGCTGATCGACGACGGTCCCGAAGAAGTTCGGTGCGGTGGCGAGGTAGAAGACCGCGTTGCCGGTGAGTTGGGTGCCGAGCGCCTGGTACGTGGCGGTGTCGGCGAAATCGCCTTTCAGATAGCGGATACGGTCGCGGAGCTTCCGCCAAGCGGCATCGTCCTCCACGAAATCGTCGAGCGCCTGGCGCAGATGTTCGTCGTCGCCGTCGTGATGGCTGATGCCGAGAAGCGTCATGTCATCGGCGAGCAACCCGGCCCGGACGAGGTTGACGAGCGCGGGTACCAGCAACCGGCGGGTGAGGTCCCCTCGTGCCCCGAAGATGACGAAGGTTGCAGGGGGTGCAGCCGGAGCATTGCTCATTGTGGCACCTCGACATGTCCGCCGAAGCCGAACCGCATCGCCGAGAGGAGCTTGTCGCCGAAGGTCGTGTCGACCCGGCTGCGGTAGCGCGCGAACAGCGCCGCGGAGAGGACGTAGGCGGGGACCGCTTCCTCCATTGCCGCCTCAATCGTCCAGTGACCCTCGCCCGAATCCGCGACTTGGCCGGAGAATTGCTCAAGCATCTGGTCTTTCGCGAGCGCCGCGGCCGACAAGTCGAGCAGCCAGGATGAAATGACGCTACCGCGGCGCCAGACTTCGGCGATGTCGGTGAGGTTGAGATCGAAGCGCTCGTCTTCCGGTAGTTTGTAGGAGGATTTGCCCTTCAGGATGTCGAACCCCTCAGCATAGGCCTGCATCAGGCCATATTCGATGCCGTTGTGGACCATCTTGACGAAGTGGCCCGAACCCGCGGGACCGGTGTGTATATAGCCTTTTTCGGCGCGTGGGTCCTCGTTGGGGTCGCCGCGCTCCGGCGTGCGTGGGATCGTGCCCTGGCCTGGTGCCAGTGCCTCGAAGAGGGGATCAAGGCTGTCGAGAGTCGCGACATCGCCGCCGATCATCATGCAATAGCCGCGCTCGAGGCCCCACACACCGCCTGAGGTGCCCACATCGACATAGTGGAGTCCTTTCATCGCGCACAGCTTCGCCCGGCGGATGTCGTCCTTGTAAAAGCTGTTGCCGCCGTCGATGATGATGTCGCCTGGAGCGGCCAAGCCCATCAGTGTCGCGATCGTGCTCTCCGTAGGCGGCCCCGCCGGCAGCATAACCCAGAAGATTCGCGGGCTCTCGAGCTTGTCGGCGACCTCCTCAAGCGAGGCGGCGGCGGTTGCGCCTTCGCTCGCCAGCTTTTCCACCGCCGGAGCGTTCCGATCGAAGGCGACGATCTCGTGACCGCCGCGCATCAGCCGGCGCGCTATATTGGCTCCCATCCTGCCCAGGCCGATCATCGCGAGACGCATGCGCTGTATCCTTAATTCTGGGCTGCCGCGACGACCGCCGCGCGCAAGGCTTCCATTCCGCCGCCGCCCTTCTTCAGGTGGACGCGCAGAACGCGCCGGCCGCGCGCGGCCAGAACGTCCATGTCGCCGCGCGCCTGCGCGATCTGGACGGTGCCGAAGCTGGCCTTCCTGCCAGGAATCGCGAGATCGGGATCGGGATCGCGCGTAATCGTCAGAAACGCGCCGCTCGCCGGGCCGCCTTTATAGGCCTGCCCCGTCGAATGGAGGAAGCGCGGCCCGAAGCCCGCGACCGTCGCCACCGCCTTGGCATCGCGTACCGCTACCCGCATCGCCGCGATTGCCGCCGCGTTCGTCTCGTCGCGCTCCACATAGCCAAGGAACCCGGCATAATCGCCAGGCGCCAGGCCTGCGAAGTGCATCCGCAGCAGCGCTGCCGGTTGGGCTGAACCAAAGCCGCTGTCGTCTGCGGTAAAGATGGCGAAGTCATTATCCTCCGCCGCGGCGGTCTCGGGCTCCAGCGCGCCCGACGCCTCATAGGCATCCACCAGCTTGCGCGTGGCGATCTTGGCATCCTCCACGTCCGGCTGGTCGAACGGATCGACGCCGATCACCGCCCCCGCGATCGCGGTGGCTATCTCCCAGCGGAAGAATTCCTGCCCGATCAGTTCCCGGCTAGCCACATAAATGGTCACCAGCGGCTGTCCGGCATCGCTTAGCGCCTTCAACTGCGCTTCCAGGCCTGCGTCGCTGTCGCCTTCCAGGTGGAAATGGACGAACAGCCGGTCGCTCCCGTAGCTTGCCGGAGCGCCGACCGGTTCCAGGTCCACCGGCACGACGCCCTTGCCCCGCTTACCGGTCGATTCTGCCAGCAACTGCTCCAGCCACGCGCCGAACGGCTCCAGGCCCTTGGACGGCAGAATAGTGAGCTTGTCGCGCCCCGCCACCGCCGCCTCGCCGATGATCGCGCCCAGCCGGAAGCCCGGGTTGAGGGCGGGCGGCACATCGGCCCCGCAGGCAAACACCATCGCCGCGGTCGACTCGAAGAAAGCGTGGGTGTCAATTCCCATCACCGCCGCCGGCACCATCCCGAACGCCGACAGCACCGAATAGCGCCCACCGATCGCCGGATCGCCGGGCACGATCATCGCGAAACGGTCCGCCTTGGCCGAAGTCTCCAACTTCGAGCCCGGATCGGTGACCGCGACGAAGCGATCGCCATCCTCGCCCGACAGATCCCAGAAAAAGGCGCGCAGCAGCTCGGGCTCCATCGTCGAGCCCGACTTCGACGAGACGATGAACAAGGTATTCGTGGGATCGATCGCCGCGGTGACGGTCGCGATCTGTCCTGGGTCGGTCGTGTCGAGCACGTGCAGCTTCGAACTACCGGGTTTGCAACCCAGGATCAGCGACAGCACCTCGGGCCCGAGGCTCGATCCGCCCATGCCCAGCAGCACCGCGTCCTTGTACGATTTCGCCTTGTCGGTCAGCTGCATCAGCTGATCCGGATCGACCTGCTGCCCGTGCGCCGCGGAGAGCCAGCCGAGCCACTTAGCCTCGTCCTTGCCGGTCCACAGCGTCGCGTCGCCCTGCCAGAAGCGCCGGCCCCAGCCAGCCGCGCGCGCCGTCTCCAGCCGCGCCTCGACCGCCTTTTCCAATCCCTCGGGGAGGGCAGCCGTCATGCGGTTCTGCTGATTGCCCAGGAACGCCTCGCGCTTGCCGGCCACGGCGCCAAGCAGCGAGTCCGCCGCGTCCGCGAACAGGCGCACGCCATTCGTCACCAGTCCCGCCGTCACGTCGCCCAGCTTAAGCCCCAGCCGCTCGGCCTCCACCAGCAGGTGGCGCGCAGCCTCGACATCTTCGGTCAGCGTCTGATGCGGAGTGCCGCGGTCGCGAAACGCGTCCATCGTCTTGGGCGGCATAGTGTTGACCGTATCCGGCCCGATCAGCGTGTCGATGTAGAGCGTGTCGGGATAGGCGGGATCCTTCGTGCCGGTCGACGCCCACAGCAGGCGCTGCGGCATCGCGCCCTTGGCGGCGAGCGCGTGCCAGCGGTCGGACGCGATCATCTCCTGATACCAGGCGTAGGCGACCTTGGCGTTCGCGATCGCCACCTTGCCGCGGAGCTCTTTCAGCGCCTCTGCCTCGGCATCGCCCGCCTTCACCCGCTCGTCGATCGCCTTGTCAATCTGCGCGTCGATGCGGCTGACGAAGAAGCTGGCGACGCTGGCGATCCGGTCGATCGGCTTGCCCGCCTTCGCCCGCGCCTCGAGCCCCGCCAGATACGCCTCGGCCACCGCCTGATAGGCCCCGAGCGAGAACAGCAGCGTGACGTTGATGTTGATGCCCTCCGCGATCAGTCGGCAGATCGCGGGGATGCCGGCCTTTGTGGCAGGCACCTTCACCATCAGGTTCGGCTCACCGACGGCCGCCCACAGGCGCTCCGCCTCCTCGATCGTCGCATCGGTGCTGTTGGCGAGATAAGGCGAGACCTCGAGGCTGACATAGCCGTCCTTGCCCTCGAGGCGATCATAGACCGTCCGCAGATCGGCCGCCGCCGCCTTGATGTCGGCGATCGCCTGGCTTTCATAGGTGTCCGCCACGCTCGCATCGGCCTTGCCGAGGAATTCGGTGAAGCCGGCGTCATAGGCGTCGCCATGGCCCATCGCCTTCTCGAAGATCGAAGGGTTGGAGGTGACGCCGGTGAGCCCATCCTCCTCGATGAGCTTGCGCAGCCCGCCTTGGCTCAAAAACTTGCGATCGACAAAATCGAGCCAGACGGCCTGACCCGCTTCGCTGAGTTGCTTCAACCGGCTGGTCATCTGTTCTTCTCGATCAGGTCGCGCGCCACGGCGCAGATATTGTCGACGTTGAAGCCGTATTTCTCCTGCAGCTTGGCAAGCGGGGCGGAGGCGCCAAACGTCTTCATCGTGATCGTGCCGCCATCATGGCCGACATAGCGATCCCACCCCATGGAACCGGCCTGCTCCACCGCGAGGCGCGCGCGCACCGCATTGGGTAACACCGTCTCACGATAGGCATGGTCCTGCTTCTCGAACAGGTACCAGCTCGGCAGCGATACCACGCGGGACTTAAGCCCCTCGGCGACCAGCTTCTCGTGCGCGGCGACCACCATCGGCAGCTCGCTGCCGGTGCCGATCAAAATCACGTCGGGATCGCCGTCCTCCACATCCGCGAGGATATAGCCGCCCCGCTCCAGCCCGTTGGCGGACGCATATTTCTCGCGGTCGAGCGTCTGGATCGCCTGGCGGGAGAAAATCAGCGCGGTCGGTTCGCGGGTATGTGATAGCGCGACTTTCCACGCCATCGCCACCTCGTTGGCATCGCCCGGCCGGATTGTGTCGAGCCCCGGGATCGCCCGCAGCGTTGCCAGATGCTCGATCGGCTGGTGGGTCGGCCCATCCTCGCCCACGCCGATGCTGTCGTGGGTGAAAACGAACACCACCGGCAATTCCATGATCGCCGCCAGCCGGATCGGCGCGCGCATATAATCGGCGAAGACCAGGAAGGTGCCGGTGTACGAACGCAGGTAACGCAGCGCCATGCCGTTCGCGATCGATCCCATCGCATGTTCGCGCACGCCGAAATGCATGTTGCGGCCGGAATAATCGTCTCGCTCAAAGGTGCCCGCACCCTGGAAGGTGAGGTTCGTCTTGGTCGAGGGGGCGAGATCGGCCGAGCCGCCGATCAGCAGCGGTATACGCGGGGCGATGGCGTTGAGGACCGTGCCACCGCTGTCGCGCGAGGCAAGGCCCTTGGGATCGGCCGGGAAGCTCGGGATGTCGGAATCCCAGCCATCCGGCAGCTTGCCCTGGAGCAGTAGGGCCAATTCGGCGGCTTCGGCGGGGAAGCTCTCGCGGTAGCGGGCGAACATCGCCTCCCACGCCTCGCGCGCCGGCTTGCCCCGGCTGGACACGGCGGCGTTGAAGTCCTCCGCCACGCCATCCGGCACGAAGAACTGCGCATCCTCCGGCCAGCCATAGGCTCGCTTGGTCGCGCGGACATTCTCCACGCCCAGCGGCTCGCCGTGCGCCTTCTCGCTGCCGGCCCTGGGGCTGCCCCAGCCGATGACCGAATTGACGACGATGAAGGTCGGCCGGTCCTCCGTCGCGCGGAATGTCTTCAGTGCCTCCGCGAAGACGGCGGTGTCGTTCGCGTCGTCGACGTGGATGACGTTCCAGCCATAGCCCTCGAACCGCTGGCCGACATCTTCGGTGAAGGCGAGCTTGGTCGATCCCTCGATCGAGATGTGGTTGTTGTCGTAGATCCAGCACAGGTTGGAGAGCGCGAGGTGGCCGGCGACTGACGCTGCCTCGCCCGAAACGCCTTCCATCATGTCGCCATCGCCGCACAGCACATAGATGTCGTGATCGAATAGGTCGAAGCCGTCGCGATTGAAGCGGGAGGCGAGCACACGCTCGGCAATCGCCATGCCGACCGAATTGCCACAACCCTGACCGAGCGGGCCGGTAGTCGTTTCGACCCCGCTGGTCATGCGATACTCGGGATGGCCAGGGGTCTTCGATCCCAATTGCCGGAACTGCTTGATGTCGTCGAGACTGACCGCGGGCTTACCCGTCAGCTTTCCGTCAGCATCGATCTCCTTCACCCCCGCCAGATGCAGTACGGCATAGAGCAGCATCGAGGCGTGGCCGACCGAAAGAAGGAAGCAATCGCGGTTCGGCCAATTTGGGGTGTCCGGATCATAGCGCATGAAGTCTCGCCACAGCGTATAGACCACCGGCGCGAGCCCCATCGGCGTGCCTGGATGGCCCGAATTGGCCTTCTGCACGGCATCCATCGCCAGCGTGCGGATGGTGTCGATCGCGAGTCTTTCCCTCGATCCGTCCTCATGCGATGGCTGTGCCGACGCCGTTGTACCGGGCATATACCTCCTCGCGATCCCTTTGTTCGACGCACGTGCACAGCACGACTCCATCCGAAGGACGCTCGCTGCGCCTGCCGAAGATTGGCGTGGCGACAGGTCGCGTCATTGACGCAGATCAAAGCGTGACATTGCGGGCGAGGCAACGGGTGAACAAGCTGCCGCACACCATCGGATGGCCGACCGACAATGCAGCTGCTACACCGCGCACGATACCAGGCGCTTCGTCCGCGACATCTTGCTCACACGGACCACGCCCGTCGAAAGCCCGCAGAGAAACGGCCATTGCTGGGGCTTTCGTCCGCACGCTCAAGCGTGGCTACGCCCAGGTCATCCTGCGTCCCGGCGTCGCCGGCGTCATCGGGCGGCTGCCCGCCTGGCTCGATCACTGCAATCGCGGGCATTCGCATCGCGCACTCGCCTACCGGGCGCTTCGCGAGTTTATCGAACGCTCGATCGGAGAGAACCTGTCCGGCCTTTAGGGGAGAACAACAGTGAGCTGTCACGAATGATTTGATGCGGTGGAAGGCTCCGCGCATCAACGTAGCCGTGCAATGGATCGAGATCAGGTGAAGCCGCCTACTCCATGACACTTAACAGGTTGTCGATTGAGGCCGTAGCAAAGGCTGTAAAGCTATCAGCTACCGCATATGGCAGGAGCATCGTCCGACCCTGGACGATCGAACCACAGCTATAGACGACGTTGGGCACGTACCCGTCCCGTTCATGCGGACTGGGGGCTAGGACCGGCCGCGGCGTCCGCGCAAGCAGTTTTGATGGGTCATCCTTGTCGAGCAGGCATGCGCCAATGCAATAGTTGCGCACCGTCCCGACGCCGTGCACCATGACTAGCCAGCCTTCGGCGATCTCGATCGGCGACCCGCAGTTGCCCATCTGGACGAACTCCCAAGGGAATTGCGGCGCGATGATTTTCGCGCCGCCTTCCCAGTGGAGTATGTCGTCAGAATAGTGCAGCCAGATGTTTTTGTTATCCTGGCGTCCGAGCATTGCGTAATTGCCCGCGATACGCCGGGGGAACAGTGCCATTCCCTTCCCTCTGGCCGCTTCGCCGGTCAGAACGCGCATATCAAACGACTTGAAATCGGTGCTGCTCAGCAATTCCGAGAGCACCTCGGCACCGCTGAACGCAGTGTAAGTTCCGTGATAGATTATGCTGCCATCATCGTCGCAGAAGCGGACGAGGCGCATATCCTCGATACCTTGGCGCTGGCTCGGGAGCACCGGAAAAAGCACGATCTCCGATATCGTTCGACTGCCCGCGCAACACAGGCGCACTGCCACGTCCCCCCCCTTCGCACAGGTCTCGATGAGTGGCGGCACCGATGTGGGGCTGGGATCGTCGACTACGAGTTCGCCGCCCGGTGTCCAAGTGCCCGTGCGGAATGTCACCGACGACACATGTCCCTCGCCGATGCCTCGCAGCGACATCACGAAACGGATGGTGCCCTCAGGGAGACCAGACTGGTCGGGATGGAGCACCACGCTCGGGTTGAACAAGGCCGCAGCCTCATAGGCATATTCTTCGCTGCAGTAGGCCCCGATCAACCGCCGCTGCTCGGCGTTGATACGATCGACGCCCTCAATCCGGCCGGCGATCTCGTCGAACCGGCGAAGCAGCATCGCATCGACGTCGCGGTGATTCTCGTCCAGTGACAGGGTGACGCCTTCCAGCTGGCGCGCCAACTCAGCCTCGTCGAGCGCCACGATCAGGTCGACAGTCTCCTGGGTGCGGGACGTGCCGGCGTCGAAACCTTTGGGATAGCCCGGCTCGAACGGCCGGACGACGGTGCGCGATGGATCGGGGCGAAGCACGCGATCGTAGAAGTTGAGCTTTGCACGTTCGGTCATACTAGGTCCTTGTTGTCAAAACAGAAATGCCAATCGAGACAGCCGCTTGCGGATGACCTTGTGGATGACGTCTGATTGACTAACGCTGCGGTCCGGACGCGTTGACCGCGCAAGGGATCGGCCACTTCCAGCGCCAATATGTCAACGCCTGAACCAAAGCGCGTCGCGACCAGATTGCGCGGCGAAACGGTTTGCGTCGGGCGGATGAACGCAGGCGCGGTGGTGATCCCCACGAGCATCTCATGCATGAGTTTGAACATGCCATCATCGTCGGCGTACGGTAGACTTTTTCGATGAAGGTGGGCCGCTACGAAACCGGCAGACGCACGGATGAGCCACAAATCTCCGCTACGGCGGCTTTCACGGCGACTTGCGCGACCTCTGAATTGTGCTCGCGCCTGCTTGGCTTGGTATTGAAGGCCGGCTTGCCTAACCCGGCCTGACGGCACCCCCAAACCGCTCAGACCTGCAATGGATGCAGGAGGTCGAGAATTCATATCGCCTTTGCGTCCATGGTGCCCGGCAGTAGGCTCGCGCCGGTGTCTTGGCGCGCAGGAATGGCATGGCCCGCATCGACAGCCGCAGGTTTTAGCGGCGTAACAAACTGATGATCGTTTGCGAGTAGCATGTCGGTGAGCGCTGCGAGGTAGGCAAGCGTCGACTCCGCGCCTTGGTTGGCGTTGCGCCGATCGGGGTGAAGGCCGTCAAAGCACGCTCCCGCAGCGGCATCGGCGACGGGGATGCGCAGGTCATTGTCTCCGAGAAACCAGCTGAACGCCCGCCGAGCTTCTTGCCTCCACCGATGATCCCCACTGACATTCGCCGCAATAAGGCAAGCGCTGACGGCCGAACACGCTTCTAACGGCTGCTGATCGAACGGCTCTGGATGGCGGCGATCGGTACCGAAGGTGTCGGTGCCAATGGGCCGGAAGTGGCCCGCCTCGGCGGTCTGCAACTTCATCAACCAACGCAGTGTGTCGAGACCGACCTGGATATGGCGAGAATTGGATCGCGCATGGCCAGTCACGAGGAGGGCTTCGCATAGCTTGGCGTTGTCGTAGCCTAGCCGATCCTCGAACCAGTTCCAGTCCGCAGCAGCAGCGTCCGACCAACGCTGAAACAAGCGATCGGCGAGGTCGTCCCTCAGCCGCTCGAAGCCGCGGTGGCCTGGAAAACGTCCCAGAAAACTTTCGATGCCAAGGAGGCCGTATGCCCATGCGCGCGGTGAGGAGGTCTCGTTCAAGGGCGGTGCGAAATCGAGCAATCGCGCAGCGGCCCAGCTATCGAGACGGCGCGGATCTTGGTGCCGCGCAACGGCACCGAGTGCCCAGACTGCCCGGCCATGGGCATCGTCGGCGCCGGGTTCATCGAGCCATTCGCGATCGAAACCCATGAAATTATGGACTCCACTTTCGGCGGGACACCAAGCATGTTCGACGAACGCGGCGTAGGTGAGAGCGAGCCGTTCCTCCTCTGGAGAAAGGGGTCGCAGTCGGGCGATTTCGGCCATGAGCAGCAGCGCGCGTGCGTTGTCGTCGAGGCAGTATCCGTGTCTGCGGTCGGGAACTGCAAACTGAGTATGCTGGATCAATCCGACGTTATCGGTCAATGCAGCAAGGTGCACCGTCGCGAGCGGAGGCAATTCATTCCTTCGTGCTCCCCCTGGAGCGAAGGGAATGACCTCAGCTTTGGGGGACCGTCTTTCAAGCCTTACGTCGGAAAAGACCTCCAAATACTGTCGCGCGACATTCGACCATGTCATCGTCCTACCCAGCGCGTAAGCCTGCGTCCGGATTGCGCTGCGCGATCTATCGTCGTCTATCAACTGGCTGACTGCGCCAGCCAGCGCATTCGGTGCGCCGAACGGGACCAGGACGCCGCAATTGTCGGCGAGAAGTTCCTGCGCATACCAGAAGGGCGTCGAGACCACAGCCTTACCCAACGCTACAGCATAGGCCAGCGTACCCGAGACGATCTGCGCCTCATTCGGATATGGGGACAAATAGATGTCGCAGGCCGCAAGATGGTCCAGAAGCTCGTCCAGTGATAGGTATCGGTCGACAAAGTGGATGTGGTCAGTCACCCCCAGTTCGCCTGCGAGAGCGACGAGGCTTGCACGATAGCGCTCGCCCTCGTGACGGAGGAGACCCGGATGCGTCGCACCGACGATCATGTAGAGGATCTTGGGGTGGTCGCGAACCAGCGCGGGCATTGCGCCGATCGCTGTTTCGATTCCTTTGCCGGGCCCGAGCAGACCGAAAGTCATCAGCAATGTTCGATCCGCAAGCCCCAGATCGTGTTGCGCCATCGCCGGGTCGAGAAATGGGCGATCAGGAACGCCGTGCGGAATCACGCTGATCCGCTCGGACGGAACGCCATAGACGTCCTGCAGTATCTGTTGGCCCTTGTCCGCCATGGCGACCAATCGCGCGGAGCGGGCAATAATTTCATCCATGACCCGGCGTTGAGCGGGATTGGGCGCCGCCAGGACAGTGTGCAGTGTCGTGACCACGGGCGCGTGTAGCCTTCGCAGCAGTTCGAGCACATACTCACCAGCTTCACCGCCGAAGATCCCGAACTCGTGCTGTAGGGAGACGACGTCGATGTCGGCGACGTTCAGGAAATCAGCAGCGACGGCGTAGGATGCAGGATCGCCGTGATCGATCTCAAGCGGCACAAAATCAGGATAGGCATAGTTCCCGCCAGTATCGGTGACGGCGACCGTCATGCAGGACAGGTTCGGATCGTGGCTGGTGAGCGCGCGTTGCATGTCATCGGTGAAAGTCGCGATGCCGCAATGCCGCGGGACGCAGGTTCCAATTAAAGCAACACGCTTTAAAGAAGGGATCTTGCGTGCGTCTTTCATTGGAACACCTCAGACATCTAAAATGATCTTGGAAGGGCGTGCATCTGAGCTTACGCGCGCTCGCATCCGGGGGGACGCTCGTCGCACGACAGCTCATCACTTGATGGCAGACGGTCAAACGACCGACCAAGCGCCAGGCAGGCCTCGCCGACAACCATGAGCCCTTGTCGCGGCTGGACCATAGTCCAGAGTCAAGGCTGTTTTTCAGCTCATCTGGGTGGACCCCAGCAGGCGTGGTGGAAAAGAGTTCATGAACGCATCCGACTGTGCCCGCGCACGAACTGGCAGCGCCCGCCCCAGATGAGAAGCGAACCAAACGGCTGGCCAACAAGCCTCCGGTGCCTGACGCCATCAGCCGGCATCTTCTGGTTTTACCCGCCGGGTCGTCGTCTCGGCGCGGCGCCAAATTCGGGGAATGAAGGGAGGTACCTGCGTCGCGTATCGACGGTAGTCTTCTCCGAACTCGCGAAGCGCATCCCGCTCCTCATGGCGTGCGAGACGGACATACATCAGGACCAGCACGGGAAACATGGCGAGCGTGAGCAGGGTCGGCCACTGCAGCAGGAAACCGAACATCACCAGGATGAACCCGACATATTGCGGATGCCGAATTCGCGAATAGATGCCGCCTGTAGCTAGTTTGTGCTCTTGTTGGGCGGTGTGCAACGCTTTCCATGCCACCGAGATGAGCATGAAACCACCGCTGATTAGCACGAAGCTCGCAATGTGGAATGGGCCGAAATGAGGATTGGTCCTCCAGCCGAACATCATCTCAAGCAAATGTCCGGCATCGTGCGAGAGCCAATTGACCCCCGGAAACCGGGATTGGAGCCAGCCTGAGAGAAGGTAGATCGTCAGCGGAAAACCGTACATTTCCGCGAACAAGGCTACGAGGAAGCCGCTGAACACGCCGAAACTTCGCCAGTCACGCGGTGTATGTGGTTTGAAAAAGCTGAAGGCGAAGAGGATGAAGACGGCGGCATTCACGGCCGCGACTCCCCATAAGCCATAGGCGGGCACATCGCTCTGGGTCATGGCCAGGCAGCTCCCGGCCCTCTAAGTGACTGGGGAGCGCGAACGCGCGCCCGTCCAGGGAATGTATGTCCGAGCAGGGTGCGTCGCGATTGGTCAAGCGACGCACTGTGGCGAAAGCCTGTTGCAGACGAACGCGCGCCGCTACATCCCCTCTGCGCTCTGTCGTCCTGCTCGTCGACGATCATTTTCTCATCCTGCTTTATGATCTGGCGGATCATTGAGTGCCACCCGCGGCGCGTCATTGACGCAGATCAAAGCTGCACGCCGCGCTCAAGGCGACAAGTGAGGCGAGTGACGGCGGGCTCACTGCCAGGCCGCTCAGGACTGCACTGCATGCAAGCGCTCGAGAATCGCACCTATGATGAGCTGACGATCGGCGAGACAGCCGCGCTTATGCGCGAGCTGGAGCGTCTTGGGACCTCTGGCCTCAAGAACGACATCCTCGAGCTGCAGCCCGGCGCGAGCGCCTGGGCCGGCCTGCTCCTCTCGCACCTCATCGAAACGCAGCTGCCGGGGCTCGGCACGATCATCCTCACTCAGACGCTGACCTATGGGCGCCCGGATACGCCAAGCGGCGCGATCACGGCCACCCTCGCGGTCCGCGAAAAGCGCACTGACGGTCATGTCGTGCTCGATTTTCAATGCTCGGATCCATCGGGAGCAATCCTGGTGCATGGCTGGGCCGAGGTCGTCGCCCCGCGCGAAAAGCTGCGGCGCGCGGCGAGCGTGTCCTCTTCCGTAAAGCTCCACACCCCGGGTGCCCGCTATCGGGCGGCGCTGGAGAAGGCGCAAGGCCTGCCCCCGATCAGAACCGCGGTCGTGCATTCAGTTGACGAAGCTTCGCTTCGCGGGGCGGTCGAAGCGGCTGATGCTGGGCTGATCGTGCCAATCCTGGTCGGCCCCGCCGCCCGGATCGCGCAAGCGGCAGAGGCGGCTGGGCTTCCCCTGGGCGCATTCGAGCTGATCGACGTTCCCCATAGTCATGCTGCTGCGGAAAAGTCCGTGGCACTGGTCCGCGAAGGGCAGGTGGAGGCCCTCATGAAGGGGGCGCTCCATACCGACGAGCTCATGGGCGCGGTCGTGGCCAGTGGCAGCGGTCTCAAGACCGAGCGGCGGATAAGCCACATCTTCGCGCTGGATGTCCCGAGCTACCACAAGCCGCTGTTCATCACCGATGCTGCGATCAACATCTACCCGACGCTCGACGACAAGCGGGACATTGTCCAAAACGCGATCGACCTGTGTGTCGCGCTCGGGATCGACGCACCGAAGGTCGCCATCCTCTCAGCGACAGAGATGGTCCATGCCAAGATCAGCTCTACTGTGGAGGCGGCCGCGCTGTGCAAGATGGCCGAGCGCGGGCAGATTACCGGCGGCTTGCTGGACGGGCCGCTCGCGTTCGACAACGCCATCTCAAAGGAGGCAGCGGCAGCAAAGCACATCGCATCGTCCGTGGCCGGCGATGCCGATATTCTTCTCGCGCCAGACTTGGAGTCGGGCAATATGATCGCCAAGCAGCTGATCTATCTCGCCGGGGCCGATGCCGCGGGCCTGGTCCTCGGCGCCCGCGTGCCGATCATGCTGACCAGCCGTGCCGATGGCGCGTTGGCACGGGTCGCGTCCTGCGCGCTGGCGCAGATCTTCATTCGCAGCCGCTTGTCGCGTGCCGTATGACATCCACCATCCTCGTGCTCAATGTCGGCTCATCTACGCTGAAGTTCGCGCTCTTCGACAGTGCCGGACTTGATCTCTTGTGTCGGGGTGTGATCGAAGATCGGGGCGCTGGATTCCAGGTAAGAACGAGCGGCCCCAATGCACCCGCCTTCGCTGCTCTGCCGGTAGCCGCAGGGGCAACCTTGCCGGCCCAAATCGAATGGTTGCTGAGGACCGCCGCAACGACGTTTGTCAACGGGCCGCTGGTGGCGGTGGGACACCGAGTGGTCCACGGCGGCGCAACGTTTGCAGAACCGGCCATCGTGGACGCAGCCATGCTCGACGAACTGGCGGGGTTCATTCCGCTCGCGCCGGCTCACCAGCCGCACAATATCGCGGCGATCGCCGCCGTAACGGCGATCGCGCCGAAGTTGCCCCAGATTGCCTGCTTCGACACGGCGTTTCATCGCACCCAACCGCGGGTGGCGCAGCTCTATCCGCTGCCGCGGGCGCTCAGCGACGAGGGATTGCTGCGGTTCGGCTTTCACGGACTCTCCTACGAGCATGTCGCACAGGCACTTGTCGAAGTGGCCCCTGATCACGCCAATAGCCGCGTGATCGCGGCGCATCTCGGGCACGGTGCGAGCCTTTGCGCGATGCGGAATCGACAGAGCGTCGCCACGACGATGGGGTTCACCTCTCTCGAGGGGCTGATGATGGGAACCCGCTCGGGGTCGATTGATCCCGGGCTAATCCTCTATCTGATGCGCGACCGCGGCATGACGGTAGAAGCCGTTGGCGACCTTTTGAACAGCCGCTCCGGTCTTCTCGGCGTGTCAGGACTAAGCGATGACGTTCGCATCTTGGCGCAGAGCCCGGATCCCTCCGCCGCCGAGGCGCTCGACCTCTTCGCGTATCGAGCAGCGCGCGAGATTGGCTCGTTGATGGCGGCGGTCGGCGGCTTGGACCTCCTCGTATTTACCGGGGGCATCGGCGAAAACTCTGGGGCCCTTCGTGCCGCCATCTGCGAACGGCTTCGTTGGGCTGACGTTATCCTTGATCCAGCCCGGAATGAGCAGGGCCTGCCGCGCATCAGCGCGGAGACAGCACGCGTGAAGGTCTTCGTCATACCGGCCAATGAGGAGCTTGTGATAGCGACCGCGACGCGAGAGTTGACGGCGGGCCTGGCAGGGGGCAGCGGCGGTAAGCGGCGCTCGCCGCCTTCGGTCCGATGAGCTTCGCATCAGCGTTCTTCGGCATCCTCCTCCTCGAAAAGCCTGATCCGGTTGATGACGGAGACGAAGAACGCGGTCGACCATCCAAGCAGGATGATTCCGTTGGCGCCTTCGATGGCGCCCACCAACCGCCAGGCTCTCGGGAGAACGACGTCGCCATATCCGAGAGTGGAGTAGGTCGTGGTCGAGAAATAGAGCGCGTCGTCAAAGGTCGGGAGCGCCCCGACCGCCGCGTACAGAATCGCATAGGTCCAGATCTCGATGGTGTGGAGGGCGAACAGCCCGAACGCGGCGCCAAAGATGACAATGAGCTGGTGAAGCCGAGTGCGACGGACCTGAAGCCGGCGCTGGTGTCGGCGCATGAGCGCGACAAGCAATCCAAGTCCAACCAGGTGCATGACGACGGTCAGCGCGACCATGATGCTGGCGATGACAAGCTGCGGCACAATATCTCCGTGTCTCAGGGGATCGCCGGACGTTCGATCCTCGACGACCTGCTAGAACCTTGGCAGGAACTAAGAATCAATCATCGCTCGTGGGCTCTAGGTCGCCGGCGTGTCATTCAGCTCGCATTGATCATTCCTCGCGCATGCACTTTGACGTGCGTCAATGTGTCTCTAGCGCCGGCGGCTCTACCGTCGCGGCAGGTAGGAGCCCAGTGTGTCTGATCAATCGCTCAAGGAAAGCAGCATCGACGGCACATCGTTCGCGGACGATGCTGCGAATCGTCCCCATCCCGACGCTCAGTTGGCCGGCATGCTCAAGGATCATGTCGAGCTCGCTTGCCTCTACGATGCGCTGGAGGAGCTCGCCGACTGCCTCCCGGCGATGCCGAGTGCTTCCATTCACTCCGCCGTCCTGCAACGGCTTGAGACATTTCTGCCGGAGCAACACCGGTGGGCACGGGAGTTGCTCAGGTGCGTCCTCCCACCTTGCCCCCGGACGGGTGGGGATTCGCCCCTGCTGAAGCGGGTGATCGAGCAGCAACATGAAGACGAGGGACTACTCGGTGACATTGTTGATGCGCTTCATCCTGACGGCAGATGCGCCTGCCTCACGCCCAACACTCTGGGGTATATGTTGCGTTGCTTTTTCATCAACGGGCGGCGTGCGATGTTGTTTAACGAGTATATTGTCTTTTCCAGGGGCCGCGGGCATTTCACCGTGGGTGCGCTCTCCCGCGTCGGCGAGAGATTAGGCGACGTGGAAGAAACGGGCAGGTGACGCTCCGTCACGCATGCTCAGCGCGCGCCGATAGCGCAGGCCTATCCAAGACGCGGATCGACCGCGTTGTAGGAAGATCGATGACACCGGCGCTTTTGAGGCGTGTCATCTGGCGGCTCACCGTCTCGATCGTCAGCCCGAGCACGTCGGCGACCTGGGTGCGGCTCAGCGGGAGGAGGAACTCTTCCCCGGTCGACGCTCCACAGCGCCCCTTGGCCAGTCGCCGGCTCGTCTGGACGATGAAGCTTGCCACCTTCTCCTCAGCGGTCTTGCGTCCCAGCAGCAGCATCCATTCACGCGTGTTGTCCAGCTCGTCCAGCGTACGCTGCAGCAGGAGCCGCTCCAGTTCCTCATAGTCATGAAGAGCCTGCTCAAAGTGCTTGCGAGGAAACACGCAGAGCTCGGCGTCGGTGAGAGCGTCTACGGTATAGTTCGATGACGGCGCATAGGGCCGACCAAGAAAGTCGGCCGGGTAGAGGAGGCCGACGATCTGCTCGCGTCCGTCGGCGGTCGAGGTGCTCAGCTTGAATACACCTGCGACGACATTGGCGCAGATCATGTTCTCGTCACCAGCCCATATCACCGACTCTCCCTTGGCCACGTACCTACGACGCCCCGACCGGCTCAACACCGCCAGTTGATCGTCAGTCAGACTCGCGCATAGCGCTTGATCGCGCACGCCACACTCCGAACAGGCTCGTCTCATGACTTCTTTCGCCTTCCATACAGTGTCGGCTCTTCAGGCTCCTCATCGGCATCTCAGAGCCTGTCCTCAAAAGAAGTTGGGAGATATCAGCCGGTTGCGCTTGACGCGCTTGCTGATCGCTGATTCCGGGGTTTCGCCAGAAACGACCGAGTATTCAGCGATGTGGACCGATACCTCCCGGCGGCAGCATAGCCGTTCGGAACTGCGTTGTCCAAGCGATTTGCGGACAAGCGAGTGGGCACTGATCGAGCCTCTGCTGCCGCCCGCGAAGCCTGGCGGCAGGCCGCGCTGCACCGACCTGCGCGAGGTTATGAACGCGATCCTCTACATGGCAACAAGTGGTTGCCAATGGCGGATGCTGCCCAAGGATTTCCCTCCGCTCTCGACGGTTCAGCGCTATTTCTACGCCTGGCGCGACAGTGGCCTGTGGCAGACGATCAATCACCTGCTGGTGATGGCTGCGCGCCAGATCGAAGGGCGCGAGGCCAGCCCAAGTGCCGGGGTGATCGATAGTCAGAGCGCCAAGACGACCGAGAGCGGCGGCCCACGGGGCTACGATGCCGGTAAGAAGATCATGGGCCGCAAACGCCACATCATCACCGATACGCTCGGTCTGATGCTGTTTGTCACCATCCACGCTGCCAGCATTCAGGATCGTGACGGGGCTGTCGATCTCATCAAGGCGGTCCGCTACCGCTTCCCATGGCTGCGCCACCTGTTCGCCGACGGGGGCTATGCGGGCGACAAGCTCATCGGCGCGCTGCAGGGGCACGGGCAATGGACGCTTGAGATTGTCCGCCGCTGCGACACCGCCAAGGGCTTCGTTCTGCTCCCCCGCCGCTGGGTGGTCGAGCGCACCTTCGCTTGGCTCGGAAGATGCCGGCGCCTCGCAAAGGACTGGGAAAGAACCATCGAGAGTTCCACCGCGTGGACCACCATAGCCCATATCCGTCGTCTCACCCGCCTCATCGCAAGCCATTGCCAAATAACATGAACTTCTGAGTCAGCCTCTCAGCGGTTTGATCCAGCATCCGCTTGACTTTGCACACCCATGCTTCGCGTGACGCACTCAGCCGTGTCGTGAAAAGATCCTCCGTCCACCTGTCCCGAATGCCATCACCGAATAGGGCTGCGCCTTCTTGCCCGACCGCCCTCACACTCGATTACGCACGGGCCCGCCAAAGCCCTCAGATTATTTCCAGTATTTCGCCCAAGCGGGCCCGGGCCCGGTAGAGGCGGGTCTCGACCGCCTTCTCACTGATCGCCAGCGCTGCCGCCGTTTCGGACTGAGACAATCCCTCCACCGTGCGGAGCAGAAGAGTTTCCTTGAGCGCGGCAGGTAACCGTGCCACCGCTTGCCACAAGCGCGCGAGTTCCGCCCGGTCCCCGGTCGCCACATCCACGGCTGGCGTCTGATCCTGCACGTTCTCGATCGTATCAAACGGTAGCGCCGATGCGAACGTCAGGATTTGCCGCACCCGCCTACGCCGCATCCAGTCGCGGCTCTTGTTGATTGCGACGCTGGTTAGCCAAGCGCGCAACGGGCGGTTCCCGTCATAACCGCCGAGATGCTGGAAAGCGGCCAAAAAGCAGTCCTGGGTCAGATCGAGCGCCTCTTCGGGGTCCCCGATATGACCGCGGATCATCCGATAGATCGGCTCTCGATGACGACGCATGATCTCCGCAAAGGCGGCTCCCTCTGCTCCTCTCACCTGGAATATGCGTCATAATCGATCATCCAAAATCGGGATGCGACGCGATGAACCTGGCAGGGCGACCAGCCAATGAGGGCTGGCGCCGTCTTCGGCGAAGGAACGCAAGTCCGCGTCGTGGCACTTGCCTTTGGTTCGCCATCCTCGCGGCGGGTTCAAGCGTGCCACCGTATTCAGATGGGCGGCGATGCCGGTTGACCGGAACGAGTAGGTGCCACTCGCCGTCTGATCCCGCCCGCGCCCGCACGTCGGTGACCATCTGGAACGCATTGGCCTGGGGCAGGGGGTGTCGCCTCGTCCCTAAGTCCCGCGCGCGATCGTGCGGAACAGCGGCCCCATACGATCGTCGCGCAAGCCGACTGGGGTCGTCAGTCGATCGCGTCGAGCAGCAGCCGCGCCCCGTCGAGTGCCAGCACGGGGTCTTGCCGCGCCTGACGTTATGCGCCCGCCCGCACCGACGCTGCCGGGTTCGCCGGCACCACCTGGCCGGTCACCAATCAATCGAACAGGTGCCGCACGCCGGCGAGCGCTGCTTGACCGTGGGCGCGCTCACCTTTCGCGCTAGCGCCTCGATCCAGGCACCGCCGCGCAGCGGCTGGACGTCCGCGCTCGACGCCACCGCCCGCCTCGCGCCAAGCCAGAAACTCGCCCGCCGCGCGCGCATCAGCGCGGCGCAGACACTGCTCATCGCTCAGGTTTAGCCGTCCCCGCCGACTTTCTCACATATCGTGTTCCATAGGCATCGGCTTCATCGCGTCGGGTTTGGGCTTGGCGTCGACGGCCCCGGTACCGCGCTTCTTCTCCGCGCGACACTTGGCACCCATTTCGGCCATCTTTTTCTGGCTCATGCCCATTTTCTGCATGCCAGCTTTCGACATACACGACGAGGCAGGCATGTTGCCCTTCATCTTGCCGTCCTTCATCCCCGGCATCATGTTGTCATGGCCCATCATGCCGCCGCCCATCGGCTTCGCCGGTGGTGCCGCGCGGTCTTGAGCAAGTGCGATGCCCGAACTTAGCAGCAGTGCTGAGAAGATTAGGCCCATCTGGGCGCGTGATATCGAAACGTTCATGTAAAATCCTTTTCATCGAAGTCAAAGCGTGGGCTCAATTAATCGGTAAGTTTTCTCCGCTCGCCCAGGAAATCAGGTTAAGCGTACTGCTGCTAGCCCTGCGCGCGGTCGCAGTTCGCGTCATTGACGCAGATCAAAGCGGTACATTGCAGGCGAAGCGACAAGGCGGGCGCTCGCGGCAGGTATCAAGCCACATGAATGCGTACGAATCGGGCGAACGGAAAAGGCGAAAACGCCCCGGTCCTGACCGTGCGGCGGGTCGGTACCTAGAGCAAAATAGGTCGGCCTACGGCGCTACCGCCGTTCGTCACGGTGATGGCGTCACCTGACCCCGGCCGCCAGCGGTGGCGGCCGGGTACCTTTTTCCTTAAGGATCGCGAAAGTTCGGGCGCGGCGTCGATGGCCTGGCCGCTGGCAGCCAAACTCGGATGGCTGCCGTGTACAATGGGCTTCTATAGGAGCCAAAGAGATCGTGAAATCCCGCCTCTCAGCGTCACCCCGCGCTGTGGTCTACAGCGTTTACTGCGGAATTTCTCCGGAATTTCTGGGTTGACCTTGGACTATGGTCCAAGGGCTATCGGTCTCGCGTGGACCATGATCAGTCAATCATCGGCAACTTCGCCCCAGGCTTGGATGCCCTGGCAGACCAGAGCAGTGATTCGGGCGTGGGTAACGAGGTGTGAGAGTAGCTTGTCCCGGCTGCGAAATACGTGATCGGGCGCTATGCGCCGGCCTCAGCGATGCGGAACTGGCGCCGCTCAGCGCCCTGAAGCGTCGACGACGTTTTGCAAAGGGGGAGCCCGTTATCTGGGCGGGCGACGAAAACATGATCTTCGCGAACGTCGTCTCGGGCGTTCTCAAGCTTAATGCCTCCACGGCGGATGGGCGTGAGCAGATTGTGGGCCTGATGTACCCAGCCGATTTCATCGGCAGACCTTACGCGTCCTCAACACGCTACAACGTGGTGGCGCTGACGGACGCTGAGCTGTGCGTGTTTTCACGAAAGCACTTCGAGCAGGCGCTCAGGACCTACGACAAGTTGAAGCGGTTGCTGCTCCAGCGCACGCTGGATGAGCTAGACCATAGCCGCGAGTGGATGCTCCTGCTCGGCCGCAAGACGGCGGAAGAGAAGGTGGCGAGCTTTCTCGTCCAGATGGCGCGCCGGATCGGCCGTGGCGGTTGCGCCCGGTCGCCGCTGGATGAGTTCGTCCTACCGCTCAGCCGGGCTCAGATCGCCGACGTGCTCGGACTTACGATCGAGACGGTCAGCCGACAGATGACAAGATTGAGAAGCGCCGGCGTCATTGATCTGCCAACGACGCGCTCGATCAGGGTTTTGAACGAAATCGCGCTCTCGGCACGTGCGGAACAGGGCTAGGCCGCCGGTGACATTCGCCCGGAAGTCCACTCGTGCGGCGCTGCCATCAACTGCCGCCCGGCCACATGGGCAGGTCGAGCGTCCGCGCCGCCACCAGCGGCATGGGAGCGTCGGCAGCGTCAAGGCTAGGACAAGCTGTGGGCGATTGCCTTGATTTGCCTTCAAGCCTGAGCCGAATCTTGCAGTTGCGTCCCGGTGGCGCTCCAGCCAACAAAAGGAAAGGGGACCGCAGCGACTTATCTGCTTTCAGCCCTGATCCTCCTCCCTACGCTCCCATGAGCTGAGCCATCGCCATCGTCTCGGCGAACGTGCGCCCAGCGTTGCCGCCGGGCGTCTAACGGACAGCTACGCTATACTATGCTTGAGCGCGCTTGCGCGGTCGTGACCAGCCTGGACCGAGGCGAAGCCATCACGAATTATCGCTGCGGTGGATGTCTGCAATTCGGTATCCTTCAACGCTTCTTGGAACTTGGCTTTGATGTAGTCCTCGCCGCGTTCGGCCTCCTGGATGATCGCCTTGTCGATCTTGCCGGTAAGCGCCTGCTTGAGATCCATGAAACGACGATGCGCTGCGGCGAGCAAGCTGGAGTCATCTTCGGGGGTTCCACCGAGCCGGCGGACCTCGGCTTGCAACGAACTCGCTACCTGGCTGCGATCACGCGCGAAGTCAGCGAACATGGTCGCGAATTGGGTGCGATCGTCGCAGCGTTCCTGGGCTGGTTCGCAGGCGGCTTCTACCTAACCGACCGCAATCCGATTCTAATGACGCACCGCTGGCTTGGAACCGCCATTGCCGGTGTCGGGCTGGTGCTGGTCTACTTGGCGGCAGGTCATCGCCGCGCGCCGGAGCGATCACGCAAGCTCTACCTGGTCCTGCTCGGCTTGATGACGCTAGCGATCTCGGTTCAAGGCTTTCTTGGAGGAACGTTCATGCACGGCGGCTTGAACCATCTGGCATTCTGAAATCGTGGGTGAAGATATGGCTTTCCGTTTGCAGAAGATATTGGTGGCGTCGCTGCTACTGCCTACCGCAGCAACCGCGCAGCCTTCGAACCATGCCACCGACACGCTCGCCGTGCAGGCAGTTCTGTCGCAATATAAAGCGGCGATCGAGAAACTTGACGGGGCGGGGACCGAGCGGCTGTTCACGCCGGATTCGCGGATATTCGAAACTGGCGGCTCGGAAGGAACCTACGCCAACTACCTCAGCCATCACCTCCGGCCGGAGCTCGCTGCCTTCAAGTCTTTCAAATTCTCAGACTACAAGGTCGACGTGCGGTTCGAAGGGCCGATTGCGCTCGCCACCGAAACCTATCGCTACCGGATCGAGCCCAAGACTGGAGATGTCGCGGAGCGGATCGGTGTCGCGACGAGCGTGCTCAAGAAGGTCGGCGGCACGTGGAAAATCGTCAGCATGCACAATAGCGGCCGCCGCCCCAAGGGATCCTGACCGCCACATCTGTCATATACCAAGATCCTCTGGGCTGCTCATTGCGGGTCAGCGTTCGACGCGGCATCCGCTGAGCAGCAACAGCGCGAACGCGCGTCACGGCTGTCTACCAAGTCTAGACTAGCGAACGCGCTCGAGCGGCGGCGCCCGCACAACATTCAATGTCGATCCAGCGGCCACGCCTGTATCGGCGGTGTGTGGCGCCAACCGAAGCGCCTGAGGCAAACCAATCCTTTTGCCCTCTTCAAGGGCTCGCCCTCACCTCAGTCGATCGCACCGCAAAAGGGCTGATAACGTTGGCGCGGGCGAATTGCGGCATAGTGAATGGTTCGACGGCGAGCCCTCCCGCTGGATCTGCCTGCACTGAGCGTCGGAGGTGGTTAGGCCGTCCCGATCGCAAGATCGTCCAGGATCGGGCAGTCCGGCCGATTTCCACCAGCGCAACGACGAGCCAGATCTTCGAGCGACTTGCGCATCGTGCGGAGCTCCCGCTCCTTGCGCTCCATTTCCCGTGCCCGTGCGAGCGCGAGTGCCTTGACCTCGCCGCTCGACCGGTCACCGTCCTGCCAGAGCGCGACGAGCTGCGCGATCTCGGGAATGGGAAAGCCGAGATCGCGCGCGCGTCGGATGAAGCGCAGCATGTGAACCTCGCGGTCGCCATAGTCACGGTAGCCGGAATCACGCCGTGCGGCCTTCGGAATGAGGCCGATCGCCTCATAGTGGCGGATCATTCGCTGGCTGACCCCTGAGGCTTTCGCGGCCTGTCCTATGTTCACTTGTCCTCTCCTCAAGCCGCGGTTGGGCGCCAACGGCGAAGCGTCAGAGCGTTGGCGACGACGCTGACGCTCGACAGCGCCATGGCCGCGCCGGCGATCACCGGGCTCAGATAACCTAAGGCCGCCAACGGAATGCCGACAAGATTGTAGATGAACGCCCAGAACAGCCCTTGGCGGATTTTGGCATAGGTCCGCTTCGAGATGTCGATCGCATCCGCGACCAGGCGCGGGTCGCCGCGCATCAGCGTGATGCCGGCCGCGTGCATGGCGACGTCCGTTCCCGTCGACATGGCGATGCCGACATCGGCTGCCGCGAGGGCAGGGGCGTCGTTGACCCCGTCGCCGACCATGGCGACCGTGCGGTCCTCTCCTCGCAAGGCTGCCACCGCATCCGACTTTCCTTCCGGCAGGACATTGGCAACGAAATCGTCGATGCCGAGCTTGGCCGCCGCTGCGCGGGCGCTTCCCGCATTGTCTCCGGTCAGCATCACGCTGCGTATGCCACGGCCATGCAGCGCCGCCACGGCAGCAGCGGCGGAAGCCTTGACCTCGTCACCGAACGCGAGGAGGCCGAGAAGGCGGCGTTCGGGCGCGCGTTCCGCGACCCAGGAGACCGTCCGTCCCTCGACTTCCAGCCTGGCCGCCTCACTCGCCAGCGGTGTCATCACGATAGCTTCGTCGTCCATCAAGCGCGTGCTGCCGAGGATCAGGTTGCGGCCGTTGACGTCTGCAGCAACCCCGCGGCCGGGCAGGCCGCGCATCCCGTTGGCGCGGGCGGGTTCGACGCCTTCCGAGCTGGCCCACGCCAAGACGGCCCGGGCGAGCGGATGCTCGCTTCCAGCCTGAAGCGCCGCGGCGAGCGCGATCAGCTCGGCGCGTTCGGCCCCCTCGGCCGGCAGTGCGGCCAGCAGCGAGGGCTTGCCCTCGGTCAGCGTGCCGGTCTTGTCGAACGCGACGATGTTGATGCGGTGCGCGGTCTCCAGCGCCTCCGCGTCCTTGATGAGGACACCGGCCCGCGCGGCAACGCCCGTGCCGGCCATGATCGCGGTCGGCGTGGCCAGGCCGAGCGCGCACGGACAGGCGATGACGAGCACCGCGACCGCGTTCAGGATCGCGACTTCCACTCCGGCGCCGGCGATCAGCCAGCCGGCGAGGGTCAGCGCGGCTATGACGAGGACGATTGGCACGAACACGGCGCTGACCCGGTCGACGAGCCGCTGGATCGGAGCCTTGGCGCCCTGCGCGCTTTCGACAAGGCGCACGATGCGAGCGAGGGTGGTCTCGGCGCCCACGGCTGTCGTCTCGACCAGGATGAGCCCGTCCGCATTGATCGACCCGCCGGTCACCTTGTCTCCGGCGGCTTTGGGCACCGGCAGGCTTTCTCCCGTGAGCATCGACTCGTCGACATGGGTAGCCCCGTCGATCAACAGCCCGTCGACCGGGATGCGCTCGCCGGGCCGGACGCGCACCCGGTCGCCGTTACGCACCTCGGAGAGGGCGACCTCTCGTTCGGCACCGTCGGCGCCGACGACGCGCGCCTGGTCGGGTCGCAGCGCCATCAGCGCGCGGATCGCCTCGCCGGTCTGGCGCTTGGCGCGGCCTTCGAGCCACTTGCCAAGCAGGATGAGCGTGATGACGACGGCCGAAGCCTCGAAGTAGTAATGCGCGTCCATGCCGTGCATCGGCGCGAACAGCAGCTGGTAGAGGCTGAGTCCATAGGCGGCCGATGTGCCGATCGCGACCAGGAGGTCCATACTGCCGGTGCGGGCACGCGCGGCCTTCCAACCCGCGCGGTAGAAGCGCGCGCCCAGCCAGAACTGCACGGGTGTCGCGAGCAGTAGCTGGATCCAGCCTGGCACCGCCACCTCGATACCGAACGGGGCCAGCAGCATCGGCACGACCAGCGGCAGCGACAGCGCCGCGGCGATCAGCACATGGCGGAGTTCTCTTGTCGCGGCGGCGTTGCGGCGGGCGTCCTCGATGCCCCGCTCCGTCTCCGCCGAGCCGGTGCGCGCGGATGCGGTGTAACCGGCGCTTTCGACGGCCTCGATCAGGACATACGCGGGGACGTCCCCTACCGCTTCGATCCTCGCCGTTTCGGCCGCCAAGTTGACACTCGCGGAGCGGACGCCGGGCACTTTCAGCAGCGCCTTTTCTACCCGACCGACGCACGTCGCGCAGGTCATGCCGGTGATCGTCAGCTCGGTCGTTTGCGTCACCGGCGTGTAGCCCGCCGCGAGCACCGCATCGGCTACGGCAGCGACATCGGATCGTCCATCGACGAACTCGACGTTCGCGCGCTCCGTCGCGAGATTGACCGAGGCGACGACGACGCCGGGCACCCCGGCGATAGCACGCTCGACCCGACCAACGCACGTCGCGCAGGTCATGCCTTCGATGGGCAGCGACAGCATCTCTTCTCTTCCCGCGTGCGCTGTCGCCTGCAGTCGTGCCGGTGCGTTCATGGTCGTCTCCAATATCGAGTCGACGAGCTTATCGTCCCTGACATCGTGTCAAGGTCAACAACGAAAACTTACCCCTTGACCCTGACACAGTGTCAAACCCCACATTTGCTTCATTCACCTCATGGGAGAACGAAGATGATCGATTTCAAGGTACAGGGAATGACCTGCGGCGGTTGCGTGCGGGGTGTGACGAACGCGCTTCAACGCGTCGATGCGGATGCCGTCGTCAACGTCGACCTGGCGAGCAAGACGGTGTCGGTAAGCTCGGCAGCCGATGTACAGCAACTCAAGCAGGCCATCGAGAAGGCCGGCTTTGTGGTGACGCAATAAACCCGATTTTATCTGAGGGCTTTGCGGGGCGGGCGCGTAAAGGGATTGTGCGGTGATCCGCACGTGCCCGCCTCGCGATCATAAGTGCAGCGGGCCTGTCCACGTTCCGCAGCACAAATGAATGAGGGTGGCAGCGTCATGACCGACATCGAACGCAGCGGGTCCGTGAGCGACAAGGACGCGCGCGAACTGGTCCTCATCACCGGTGCGAGCGGTTTTATAGCCGCCGCGCTGATCGCTAGGCTTGGCGAACGCTACACGGTTGTCGGCCTCGATCGCGCCGGTCCGCCGGACCCGCCGCCGCCCGCGGCGGCGATCGACATAGACCTCGGATCGGACGAAGCGGTCCGCGCCGCGCTGAATGAGGTCCGTGCCCGCTATGGCAACCGTATCGCCTCGGTGATCCACCTCGCCGCCTATTATGACATCACGGGCGAGCCCAACCCGCTTTACGACAAAATCACCGTGCAAGGGACCCGACGGCTGATCGACGGCTTGCAATCGTTCGAGGTCGAGCAGTTCGTCTTCGCAAGCACAATGCTGGTCCATAAGCCGACCGCCACTCCCGAGGAGCGCATCAGCGAGAAGTCGCCCATCGGCGCGCCTTGGGCGTATCCGCAGTCCAAAGTCGATACGGAAGCACTGCTGCACGCGCGGCGCGGGAAGATCCCCGTTGTCTTCCTCCGCGCCGCCGGAGTTTATGACGACGACGGGCGCTCGGCGTTTCTCGCGCAGCAGATATCGCAGATCTACGAGCACCGCCTGATCTCGCATTTCTATCCCGGCATGCTGTGCGCGGCACAGTCATCGGTGCACCGCGAGGACTTGGCCGACGCCGTGTTGCGCCTGGTCGATCGGCGGCACGAATTGCCGTCAGAACTGCCGCTGCTCGTCGGCGAACCCGACCCGCCCGGCTATGCCGAGATCCAGGACATCATCGGGGAGGCGCTCCACGGCGAGGGCTGGAAGACGATCCGCATCCCGCAGCCGCTCGCGAAGGCCGGGATCATCCTGCAGAACGAAGCGCTCGGCGGCGACGACTTTATCCAGCCCTGGATGATCGACAGCAGCAACGACCACTATATCCTCGACATCTCGCGCGCACGGTCGCTGCTCGGGTGGGAACCGAAGCACAGCCTTCGCGACACGCTCCCGGCGATCGTCGCTGCGCTCAAGCGGCATCCGCGGGCCTGGTACCGGAACAACAAGCTCAACGAGAACCTGGTCGCGTGGGATGAAGAGCCAGAGGCCGAGCTTGCGGGGTCTGGCCACCACCAGCCCGCAGCGGCCGCCGGAACGGGCGGCATAGATCACGGCGGGATGGATCACAGCAAAATGGACCACGCGGCGATGGGGCACGGGCCCGGCGCCGCGGTCGCGGCCATGTCGGACCACGGCGGGCACGGCGATCACATGGCCTTGATGGACCGCGATGAGCGCCGCGCACGCTGGGCGCTTTACGCCAACATTGGTCTCGGTCTGTGGCTCGCCTCCAGCCCGCTCATCTATGACTCCATGACCACGCAGAGCGTCGGCGAAGCCGCGCGTTTCGTAACCGTCGATCGCGGGCTGCCTTCGATCGAATGGCGGGCCAGCGCACTGGCTATCAGCGATGTCGTCAGCGGGCTCGCCATCGCGCTGTTCGGCGCGCTGTCGCTCGCCCCGCGCACCAAGACATGGGCGCAGTGGGCTGTCGCGTTCATCGGCATCTGGCTGTTCTTCGCGCCGCTGATCTTCTGGAGCCCGAGCGCCGCGCAGTACAACAACAACCTGCTCATCGGCTCGGCCGTGATCGCCCTGTCGGTGCTCGTGCCAATGATGCCGGGCATGAGCATGGCGGGCATGATGGACCCCAAGAACATCCCGCCTGGCTGGACCTATTCGCCATCGACGGACGCGCAGCGGCTGCCGATCGTCGCCATGGCGCTGATTGGGCTTCTGACCTCGCGTATCCTGACGGCCTACCAGTTAGGCCACATCGATACTGTGTGGGAGCCGTTCTTTGCTGGATCGCTGGCCGACCCGCGTAATGGGACCGAGGAGATCATTACATCCGACATGTCGAAGGCTTGGCCGATCCCCGACGGCGGTCTTGGTACAGTCAGCTACGTGCTCGAAATTCTTATGGCGGTGATGGGCACCCGCGACCGCTGGCGGACCATGCCGTGGATGGTGACCTTCTTCGGCATTCTCGTCATTCCGCTCGGCGTCGTCAGCATCTATTTCATCATCAGCCAGCCGATCGTCATCGGCACGTGGAGCACGCTGGCGCTGATCGCCGCGCTCGCCATGCTGATCATGATCCCGTTCGCATTGGACGAGGTCATTGCCATGGGCCAGTTCCTCGCCTGGGCGAAGCGCCGCGGCAAGCCGCTGATCCGCACCTTCTTCCAGGGCGACGCGGTCGAGGCGGGGGCCGAGGACGCATCCGACGTGATGGCCTCGCCTTCTACCTTCTGGGCGGATGCGAAGCGCGGGCTGACGCTGCCGTGGACGCTGGCGGCCAGTATCGTGCTCGGCGCCTTCCTGATGCTGACGCGGGTGATCCTGGGGAACGAAGGCGAGATGGCGAACAGCGACCATGTCGTCGGCGCCCTCGTGATCACAGTCGCGATCATTGCCACCGCAGAGGTGGCCCGCGCTCTCCGCTTCATCAATGTCGCGTTCGGGGCATGGCTCGTCGCTGCCCCGTTCCTGCTGACAGGGGCCGGCCCCCTTGGGGCGATCGTGTCGGTGGTCGTGGGAATCGCGCTCATCGGGCTCAGCCTGCCGCGCGGCAAGCGCAGCCCCGAACATTATGCGAGCTGGGACAAATACGTAATTTGAGGCCTTACTCGCCTCCAGAGAGGAGGGGCACAGCATGGCGCAGTCCAGGTACCGAGTTCTATCCGGGCGGTCATTCAGGCGGTTATATGGCCGTCGATTATGGCGGTGCGGTTGCCGATGGCCGGGTCAAGAGCGGCCGAGTATGCCGAGATGAACGAGTTCGCGTGAAGCTGCTCCAGGCCGCAGGCGTCGGCGTGAAGTTCGCGATCCATCCGGTTGCGGGGCGCATGCCCGGTCACATGAACGTGCTGCTCGCCGAAGCCGGCGTGCCCTATGACATCATCTTCGATATGGAAGATATCAACGCCGAGTTTGCCAACACCGATGTCGCGCTGGTCATCGGGGCCAACGATGTCGTCAACCCGGCGGCACGCACCGACAAATCCTCGCCGATCTACGGCATGCCCGACGAGTGCTGCGTCAGTTTGGCAAGACGCGCCGACAGCTGTTCGAAGAGATCGACGTCCCCAATCTCAAGCCATTGCCGTCAGAGCCTTGGATCCACGCTGAATGGCGGCGTTGCCGCGTCGGGCTCGATTACCACGTTGCGATCGAGCGGCATCATTACTCGGTGCCACATCGCTTCGCCCGCCGCGAAGTTGAAGCCAGGTTCACCGCCCGTACGGTCGAGATCTTCCTGAATGGCGAGCGCATTGCTGTGCACATGCGCGGCAGCGGCAATGGCCGGCACACCACTGTGCCGGAGCATATGCCTTCCAGCCATCGTCGCTATGGCGAGTGGACACCGGCAAAGATCCGCCAAGAGGCACAGCGGATCGGGCCGATGCTGTCCCTGCTGGTCGAGAAGGTCATCGAGGCAAAGCCCCATCCCGAGCAGGGCTACCGCTCGTGCCTGGGCATCATTGGGCTCGAGAAGCGCTTTGGCGCCGAGCGCCTGGAGGCCGCAGCGCTACGTGCCCTGGAGATCCAGGCCCGCAATTATCCTTCGATCAAGTCGATCCTCGAGAAGGGCCTGGACCAGGTGCCTGTCCCCCAATCCCCCGAGCAAGAGCCGATCATCCACTCCAACATCCGCGGCTCGAGCTACTACAACTGAAGGAGCATCAATGCTGAAGCACCCCACACTCGACCTGCTGAGCCAGCTTGGCCTGGACGGCATGGCCAAGGCCTTTACCGACCTGGCAGCCAACGACGAGGCCACCAACCTAAGCCACGCCGAATGGTTGGCGTTGCTCCTCGATCATGAGGCGACATACCGGAACGATCGGCGCCTGCTCCTGCGTCTGCGGCACGCCAAGCTGCGCCACCGCGCCGTCCCTGAGGACATCGACCACCGGGCTCCTCGTGGTCTTGACCGCCGGCTGCTCGACATGCTGCTCAAAGGCGACTGGATCGCCCGTCACGAAAACTGCGCCATCATTGGTCCAACCGGCATCGGCAAAAGCTGGCTTGCATGCGCGATCGGTCACAAGGCATGCCGCGACAACCGTTCGGTCCTCTACACGCGCCTGCCGCGGCTCATCGACGAACTGACGGTGGCCAAAGGTGATGACCGTATTGCCGCCCGCATGAAGAGCCTCGCGAGGGTCGAGCTACTCATCTTGGACGACTGGGGCCTTCAGCCGCTCGACGGGAACGCCCGACACCATCTGCTTGAGATCCTGGAAGACCGCTACGGCCAACGCTCCACGCTCGTCACCAGTCAGCTCCCGGTGGCCCGCTGGCATCAGACGATTAATGATCCAACCTATGCCGACGCGATCCTGGATCGCCTCGTGCACAACGCTCACCGCCTCGAGCTCGAAGGCGAGTCCATGCGCCGGCCAGCAACACCATCCGCCGCTTGACCAAGCCAACAACATAGGTGACATCGACAACCAACGATCAGCCGCTTCAACTGCGCGCGATCAAATCGGAACGCTGCGCGGCATCAGATTGGAATGCCTGCGCGCGATCGTCGGAATCAGCACGCAGTCTGACGATAGCGGTCCTAGTCGTCATTGCGGCTGGTTTTTCGTACTTGGCTGGCGCGTCTTTTGGACTGTGGTGACCGTTGCAGGTCACCACTCCTTCACATCATCCGCTGCTTCTGCACTGGCACCTTGAGCTCCCTTGGTGATCGCGTCCAGACGTCCTCTAGAGCCGGTAATCTTCTGGCGACCGGCCGCCTGAGCCCTTTGCACCTCTTCACGGAGATCGCCGCCCCCCACCCGTGGCACTGAACCGGAACCTCCGCCGCCGGTTTGTGCCCGGCCGCGCACTGAGCCTGCGCTTGAGATATCCGGTCGGGATACGGGCAGTCCGGGGGCGAGTACGAGACGATCGTCGATCCCGTCGCGAAGCTGCTCGGCATAGCTTTCGATGAACTTTGCCTGCAATGCTTGGCCTTCCGGGCTGAGCTGGAAAGTGACATCGTCGAACCGCGCATTGCCATAGAAATCGCGGTTGCTTTCGATCTCGGCGAGACCCCATTCGCGGTAGGCTTGGGACAAATTGAGGCTGCCTGCAGCGCTGTTTCCTTCGAAGAAAGACGCCTGGCTCTCGAGACGATTGGCAAGCTCCTCGGCCCGACGAGCCTCGATTGTGAAGCTCTGGGCTTCTGTCAGAGATGCGTTCATGCCGCTCGCGGTGCTCGAGATCGACGAGCTTGATGAGGTACTGACTGAGCGAACGAACCCATCGCGGGTGCTCGACCAATTGCGGCTGTCAGACATCTGGGACAGGCTCCCAAAGATCCGGGAACGGTCTTCGGACGCGATGCCGATGTCGCTGTCTGTCCATGTGCGTGTCCCACCGCCCTTCAGGCCGACGTTGGCCGAAGCTACTCCATTTGAAATGCCCGCTTTGGCGCCCGCTTCGCCACCCAGGAACCAGGCGGTAGAGATGTCATCGGCGGCCCTGCGCGACAGCCCGAACTGCCGCTGCAGATTGGTCGATGCCTGATCGACCTCGCTGAAGGCGGTCTGGATACTGTCGGAGTTCGAGGTGCCGGTTGCGCTCTCAAAGGACGCGCCGCGGCTGAACTGGTTTCTCAGCTCGCGGAACTTCGTGACAGCGCTGGCGGTCGATTCCGTTGCGACATTAGCATAAGTCTCGCTGTTGGCGCGGGCCTGCGATGCCATCGTCGAAAGGCGCGCCGCGAACTCCTGGCCCAGCGTCGGCGTGAAGGGATAGCTCGAGGTCGGGATCTGGTCGTAGCTGCCGTCAGGAAAGCTCGTGGTCATTGAGCCCGTGTCGCTAAAGGTCCGCGTCTGCGGCGCGCCGTAAGTGAAGCTCGGCGCAATCGTGCCTTGTGCAAACTGACGAGTGAGAACGCTCGAGTTTTCGAAGCTCGTGTTGCCGAGCGAGACGTTGCCGGTACTCGCCTCGCGGGCCGCTTCCTCGGCCGCGTTCTGGCTCGGGTTGAGGTAGCTCGTGGCGTGGTGTGAAATCGCCATGGCGCCCTTGGCCACACCGCCTGCCAGGAACGGCACCGATGCGATGAGATAGCCGGCCAGCAGACCGATATCGCTGTTGACGTCGGCCATTCCGGTAAAGCTCGCCAGGCTGAGGCCGTTGCTGCCCGTGACCGCGCTCATGTCGGCCGCGCCCTTGTACATCAGCATCATGTGGAGGATCACGAACAGCGGCCCCCAGGCCGCGAGATAGAAGAAGCCTGTCACATAGCCCTTGAGTGCGACAGGTCCCGTCTTGGGGAGCAGGAAGAGCGAGAAGAGCACCGGGAACAGCGCGTAGAACAGCACGGTCAGCACGACGTTCAGGAGCGGAACCCACTTCATCGCGTTGCTCGCGATTGAGCCATAGGTCCGTTCGGTCTGAATGTCGGCGCGGGTCTGGGCGTAGACGTCGACATTGCCCGTGCCGCTGCTGCCGGACATCGAGTGCATGGCCTGGCTCATCGCGTTGATGGTCAGCGTCTGCTTGAAAATCTCGGTCGCGTTGGCCGAGACGCCGGTCAGGTACTGATAGGCTACCGGCAGGTCAGCAAAGAGCTTCGCCTTGGCGAGCGCGGCTGTCTGGTTGGGGTAAAGCTGACGGCCGAACACAGATCCCATCGCGTCGACCAGCCCGGTCCATTGCGCATTGAGCGTGTCGTAGGCCTCGCGGCAGGTGACAATGTTCGAGCTCACCTGGCCTGAAGTGGCATCCCGAGTCAGGAAGCGTTGCGCGCGCGCCTGGCTCCCCGGCGCGACCGTCGCCCAGATGTCGCCAGTTTCCGCGAGCTCCTTCATCGAGTAGCGGCCGAGCAGCACGTCGTAGAACACGCATTGCCGAAAATGCTCGTCGAGATTGGCAGCAAACTCCGGATCGGAAATCCGCAAGGACCGGGTCGCATCGTAGAGCCGGGCGCCGTAGATCATGCCGTTCTTAGAATAGTTGAGATCACCGGGCAGGCCGAACACCACTTCAGCCGAGCCCGTCAGGTAGTCGCCGACCTGGCTGGTAAAGCTCGCCATCAAGGCCAGGCCCAGCGGCACGTTGCTGACATTGGCCGGCGCAAGGCTTGGGTTGAGCCGGTCGGTCACATGGACATCGAGCCGCGGCACCATGAGGCAGGAGTAGATGAGCGTTGCGCCGAGGAACCAGTTGATCCAGGCACGCCAGTCCTGATTGAACGCAAGGGTCAGAGCGGACAGGCCCAGCCCCATTACCATCACCACCTGGAGCAGGCTCTTGTAGCCCCCGTTGCCGGTCCAGGCGGCGACCGCCTGGAAGACGTTGACCAGATAGTCCCCGCCGCCGACCGTGAAAATCTCGACCATGTCTGTTGTCCCGCCTGGATGTGGTTGGTTCGGTCAGTGGGTGAGGGCGCGGTTCTGGACGCCGCGCGACCAGTCCAGCGATGCGGCCATTCCGGGCGACATCGAGGCGGCCAGCACGTTCTCGATGAACGCCGTCTTCTCGATGATCTGCAGCACTGCATTGACCTTGAGGTGCGTGTTGGCCTGCCGGTCAGCGAGAGCCTGACGCACGACATTGACCTGATTCTGCCACATCGCGATCTTGGCTTCGTCGGCCCCGATGAAACTCGACATCGAGCGGCCCGCCTCGCTCACGATCCGGTCGAGCACGGCAAACAACAGGTCGACACTGGCGATCTCGGCCAGGGTCTCCCGGTCGTCGGTCGGCATGCCCCGGCCATAGGCCGCCTGGACGGTCAGGATCTTGTAGAGCGGGATAGACGCGACTTGCAGCAGTTCCTTTTGCTCTTCGCTGATCGCGGTGTCGTCGCGGATGGCCTGAACCATACTGCCGATGAGCGCAGCCACGCGCGGCCGCAGCGCTTTCGATGCCGGCAGGCTCAAGGACTTGAAGCCCGGGTTGAGGCACTTTTCCGTTTCGTCGCAGTCGAAAATGAGGACATTGCCATTCGCCGTGCCATCCAGCAGCGAAGTCACAAGAGTGGACGAAGCTTCGCCGACGATCGGCACGAACTTGCCCGGCTCATCGTCCTTGGGCGGCACGTAGATGATCGTGCCCAGCAGCGTCATCGCATATTCGGCGAGCTCTTCGTCGAACCGGCCGCCTGGCGAGAAGAACGCCGACTTCTTGAGGATCGTCCAGGTGTAGTTGCGCGGCACGCCGGGATTGACGTCGTCATATTTGCCCGACCCCTGCGCGGTTGTGCTCGAGCGCTGCCCTCTGGTGCCGCACCCATGCTTAGCTGCGGCATAGTCGGTGAAGATCCCTTCGGAGTTGCCGATCGCTTCGCAGATCGCCTTGTCGGCAAGATCGCCCTTCGGCCAAATTCCGCCCACCAGACCCTGGGCCATCTCGCAGGAGTTGATGTTGAGGTTGTTCATGAGCTGAGCCTTCTGGCTGAACTCCTGCATGATCTTCGAGCATTCAGGGCAGACCGTGTCGATCGCCAGGCTGAAGGCGAAGCCGACCGCATTGTTCGCGACTGCCTTCAGCATCGCGACGATCTCGCTCGCGTTGATGAAGCTGAAGGACCCGGCGAAGATGTCGATGCCGCCGCAACCGGCGCGGGCGCGCGGCAGCTGCAGATTGGCGATGTTGGTGGTCTTCTGCGGGAAGCGTGTCCAGACATTGCCGAGGCTGTAATAGCCGGCAGACTGCCCCTGGAACGCGGTCGGCCCGTTGACGTTGGCAGCGCCCCCGACGTCGTTCAGAAACGAGTCCATCGAACTGCCGACATCGGCCGATGCGCCAGACAGCGGGAGGGTGAGGGGGATGGCGGCTGCAAGGAGCGCAGCGGCGGCTCTTTTCATCCTAGTAGTCACGTCCAGCTTCCTTCGATGTGAGGAGGTAAATCCGGTCCTGCAGTTCGTCGGCGCTCATGACGCCGTAGCCGATCGGGATGGGGCGGCCGGTCTGCGCGTCCCAGAGCACGACCGCTGGCGTGATCTTGGGCTCGAGCCCCATGCGGCTGCGCTGGTTGGTCTCGACCGTGTAGTTCGGGAAATGCCGCGACGGGCCGCCGTCGGTCGAAATCGCGCGCACAGCGATATGCCAGGTCGAGGCAACGCTCTGCACGATTGGCGACATGACTTCGCAGGCGCCGCAGCTCTGAGCGAAGAAGTAGAACAGCCCGTAGCGCTCGGAGAGCTGAGCCATCGCGGCGTTCCGTTCCGCGCTTCGCGAATCCTGCCATTGGCGCTTGCCAAGCGTCGAGACCGGGCGCTGCAGCGTGTAGTCGAGCTCAGGATCCTGCCAGATCGCCCGCTGCCAGACGTCGCTGAAGAGCGACGCGCGGTCGAGCTGGGCGCGCTGGAAGCGGATATAGGCCGTCACATTCGCCGGCGTCGGCTCGAGGATCGCCTTGGCCTTCAGTTCGCGCAAAGTCGCCGTGATCGCATCAAGTTGGCTGGTCGCGCTGGCCGCAGGCGCTGGCGAGGGCGAATTCTGCTCCGGCGTCTTGGGCCGCTCGCAGTAGAACCAGTATCCGAGCCGCCGCTCCTCGCAATAGAAGCTATCCTGGCGCTCGGCCGATTGTGCGCTGGGCGGCGCATCGGTCCGGCTTGCGACCGACTGGGCGGTCGCCGGAGACAATTGGCAAACGGAATTGGTAATCGCGCAGGCGGCAAGCAGCCGCCACGCGGCCTTACTGGCGGGCGCGGGCATAGTAGTCCTCGATCTTCTGTTGGATGTCCTGAGTGGCCTGCAGCTCGTCAGGCAGGCGGGCGGCGTCGGTGAACTCGGAATAGACCTCGCTGAAATCCATTTTCGAGAGGTCGAGTCGGGCAAACTCGTCGATGGTGAAGCCCTGACATTGCTCGGTCTTGGGGCTGCCCCAGGGCTTGTTCAGCTGCTGGCGGCCCTGCTCCTGCAGGATCCGCGAGAGCTTGGATTCAAAGCAGCAGTAGACCTTGCGCTTGGTCAGGCACACGCCAAGGAACGACGACGAGCAATAGGTGCCGACGTAGGCGCACAGACCCTGTGCATCCTTCTGATGCAGCAGCGTCTCCTCGCGGCTGCAGCCCAGCGCCACGAGCAGCTGGATGCCCGGAATAAGTGGGAAACCCTTGCCCTTGCAGCAGTTGAGCACGCCGAAAACCTTGGACGAGCAGCTTTCCCGGGTCCCCTTGAACAGGGTGAGGTTGTCCGGATCGAATTCGCGGCGCGCCTGGTTCATCGCGTTCAAGGCGACGGCCGCGTCCTTGAACTCGTCGTTGGCCTCGCGCTGGATGGTCTCGCACGAGCCATCGATGCAGTAGACATCGCCGTCGCAGATGAACTGGCCGGTCGTTGCAGGCTGGTCTGGAACCGGGCAATCATAGACCCGCTCCCAGGTGCGGCAGGGCTCCCCCGCGAGGCAGTCTTCGCGCACCAGCTTGCAGCCTGAAGTGGCTTCAAGTGTCTGGCAGTCCTGGGCCTCAGTGAACTGCGCGCAGCTGTAATTGCGGCTCCACGCCCAGCACGGCTGCGTCACGGCGATGCCATCGACGATGCGGGTCACCGGATCGCTGTCCGTGCACGTCTCGGTGTCTTGCTGGCACGAGGTATCAGCCGCGAGACCAGCACACTGGCTTTCATCGCGCGTGGTCGTGACGACGTTCTCGCCTGTCACCGTGTGGGGCGTCGCGCCATCGACCGGCACCGTGCAACTAACGAGATCGACCCTTAGATTGCCCGAGTTACAGCCCCAGTAGATCCCGAAATAGGGGTCGCACAGATTGATCGGATAGGACTGCGTGACCGTGCATTGCGGAGCGGGGTAGCGGTTGCAGTTGTAGACCGAAGCCGGGTCGACCCCGCTACCACCAACACAGTAGTAGCCGTAGACCTGCCGCTGCTCGACACGCGCGGTCAACGTCACGGGGCAGGTCCGTGTTTCCTGTGTTGCGGTATAGCCAACATTGCAGGTCGCCATGTAGCGCGCCGCGGTTCCGCTGGCCGGCGGCAAGGGTACGCAGCGTCCCTGCGAGCCGCCGATGGCCATTCCGCTCGTATAGGCGAGCGGGTCATCGCTGATCACATTGCTGCGCGCGATCGTTGCATCGAGATCCTGCGGCGCAAATCGGGCGCGCCGGTCCATCGAATCCCGCATGGCCTTGTAGCCGGTGTTGGTCGTCGCCTGGCTCGCCGCTTCGCGGCTCATCCGGTCAGGATCGTCGAAGTAACCCGACTGGCTCGGCGTGCCGCCGAAATTGGGGATGCGGCTTGCATCCGGGTTCGTCGTTGCCGCGCTTTGCGCCGAGGCTGCCTTGTCCCGCCCGAAAGCCTTGCCGTCGGCCTTGGCAGCATCGGTTGTGGTTTGGGCGTGGAGCGGGCCGGCGAGGGCGAGCAGAAGCGCGCCCACGCCAGCGAGAGAGAGGGCTGGTCGTTTCATGGAACCTGCCTTTCAAGACGGGCGAGGTGCTGGGCGGCGAGCAAAGCGCCGGGGCCGCCGCCGCGCGCGAAGGTCTCCAGCGCGTAAGCTGCGCTGACATTGCCGCTCATCCGGTCGTGCGGCGGAACTTGCGTCCGGCAGTCGAACCCGTCGCACAGATCGAAGTCGCTGCTGGTGACGACGTAGGTGGGAACCGACTCGATCCCGAAGGCGCGGAACAGCCGCGGGTCGATGCCGACGCCGTCCAGCTGCTCGCCGGGCTTGGCAACTTTGGCCAATGCCGTGGTGAGAGCCTTGACGCTGTTGCCGGGCAGCCCGCGCAAGGCAATAACACCGCCAGCCTTGGTCACGTCGTCGATCATCGCACGCAGCGCTGCAGACGGCATCGATAGCGAAGCAAAGGCGATGAACCTCGGCGCCTCGCCCATGCCTTCGCTGGTCATGGCGCCGGCATCGGCCACCATCCGGTCAAAATCGAATGCGCTGGCCTCACCAGGCTTCGTGCTTGCGGCGGCCTCACGCGTGTAGCGGCGAGCGTGCGCCTCGGCCTCGTCGGAGCTGGTCCTCGCCTCCCGCGCGAGTGCTTCGGCTCTGGCGCGGGCATTGGCGGACAGCGCGTCGGCATCGGGGGCACCAGCACTGGCCCGCGCCCGGATAGCGGCCAGATCGAGGTCCGGTTCGGCAGTCTGCGCCGAGGCGCCAGCCAAAGCGGCAAGGCTGGAAAGCGACGTGACTACAAAAAGATGAGGAAGTTTGTTCATAGCGCACAGCAATTCCGCTTGCGCCAGACCAGGTAGCCCATGTCCTCGCCAATGGCGGGATAGACCTGGCCTGCCGACATGAAGGTGGTAGAGGCACCAATGGGCGCGCAGGCGTAGCGGCCCTTGGTCTGCGGATTGGGATTGGTGGCCTGGAAGCGGTACTGCTGCTTGCGCATCACCGGCATCAGGTACTTGCCGCAAAGCCCTTTGCTGCCCATCGTCCCCCAAGCGACGAGCTCGCGGTGGAGCTTGTAGGAGAAGCGAGCGAGCGCGAGCCGCGACGCCTGCACATGGCCAATCGTTGCCGAGACATTGCCGTTGAGCGGATACATCGTGCCCTGGCAGCCCGCGCACCAGAACAGTTCATCGGTCGGCAGCTTGGCCGTTGCCGCCACGCAGTCCGCTGCACAGGCGGCAAGCGCCAAAGGATTGGCGAAGAGGACAGCCTCGGGATTGATGATCGCAGTGAGTTCGCTGTCCTGCCAGAGCGGATCGATCTCGGTGATGTAGAGGATGTCGATCGAGCCGGACTCGAGGCACAGGAAGTCGGCAACGATCTCCATCCAGTAGACCAGCGGATAGGCATACCAGTGGACATGCCACTGCGAGTTGTACTGGGTGGCGCCACCGACCGCCGATGGCCCCGCCATCGACTTGAAGCCGATGTCGAACCCCGGATCGAGCTTCATCCCGCCGAGATTCACGAAACACCATGGCTTCATGCTGACGTCGGCGAGCCGGACCGGCTCCCAGAACCCCATGGCGATGCCCGGTCGCAAACCGCAGAGGCAAACGGGGAGAGCTGGGTTGCTCGTATCGGGTCGGCTCGACGGCCAGATCTTCAGGCCACCGATCGAGATCGGGAACAGGCATGACCAGCAGATGTCCGTGATCGGATTGACGAACTTGCCGGTGCAGCGCCCAGGGCCGGCCGCAGCCTGGGCCGGAGCGGCTGAGATGATATTCATGCTGGCGAGCAGAAGTGCTCCGCAAAGCCATGACAGAAGGCGATGTTTCTTACTCATGACGGCGCACGCTCCTTGAGAGGCACGGGCTGCTCGGTGATGAGGAGCGCGCGGCCCTGCTGCTCGACGGTTGCGGGCACCGCGCGAATGCCGAAGTGCTTCACCAGGCTGCCGCCCTGATCGAAGTAGAAGCGCCGCTGGCGGGCCTTCATGAGTTCGAGCGGCGCACCCCGCACGAGGACCAGCTTGGCTTTTGTGCTGGCATAGCGGCGGGTGGCCCAGGCGAGTTGTGCCGGGTCGTCCCCATCGAGAAAGACGAGAGGTGCGCGCAGCGGCACGGTATCGAGCGGATTGACCCGCGTGCCTGCGGCAATGATGACCCGGCCCTTGTCGTCGGCGATGTCGCGCGGGGCGGTGATCGTCGGATCGAAGCGCCAGCTGCGCAGCGCCGCGGCGAGGGTAACGCCAGCGACCGGCTCTGGCCGGTTGACCCGGGCGATTGTCCGCCGCTTCAGCTCTTCGTTGAGACGGGCCGTTTCGCCGGTCTTCTCAAGCTGGGTGAGCCTGGCATGGATCTGCTGAAGCAGGTCCGGTTCGATGACCGGCCATACCGCACCGTGCTGGCCGTAATCGCGAGCCATTGCCTGTGGTGCGATGGCCAGCGCCAGAGCAGTGGTGCAAACCGGCAGAGTGAGGAGCCTCACAGGATCGGCCCCCCGACCCCGAGTATGCGCGGCCCACAGATCCAACCGATCGCGGCATAGCGGCTGTCAAAGCCATCCTTGTGTTCGCTGGTGACAAAGTAGCAGCCTTTCGGAACGCGCCCCGTAGGCCCAAGCGCCAGCGGTTCGCCGAGGCGGCTCTCAAGCTTGGCCTTGGCCACGGCCTCACCGTTGACGAAGTAGATGCGGTTTTGCTCGGTGATGATGTCGCCCGGAACACCGCTCACCCGCTTGCCGAACGGCTTGGGCTTCGCCCCGAAATGCTTGACCAACAAAGGCGAGACGGGTGGGTCGAACAGGATGATGTCCCCGCGATGCACGGGTGCCCCCCGCGTGACCCAGATGGCCCAGTAGGGCAGGCTGGGGCTCACATTGATCATAAGCGCATGGCCCTGCGCGAAGGCGGCAAGCGAGGAGAGCGCCAGTGCCCCGGCGCCGAGCCCGCCCCAAAGCACGAGCCGGCGCGCCGAAGTTGAGCGGATAAAGAGATCAGCGGGCTGCATTGGGCGTGGCTCCCATGCGGCGCACGACGTCGGCACGCACAGACCCGGTCAGGTCCGGTGTGCTCCCGGCGACCACTGCTTCGGCAACCAGAACTGTCCGGCCTTTGCGTCCGAGCTTCTGCACCGAGGCTTCTACGGCCTTGAGGTAGGCCTGGACGCGCAATCTGGTTTCTTCCGGCGGCCGACCGGCACGCGCTTCAGCCTCGATGAAGTCGCCCATGATCCGGCTCAGCTGAACCGTGACGACCTCGCGCTTTTCCAGCTCAAGCAGCTTGTCCGTCGCCCAGACACCCCACAGAACCTGACCGATCATGCCCGCGCCGACCACGACGGCGGTGAGATTGATCGATGTAAGTCGCCAGCGCAGGCGCGATGTTGCCAGAATGTTCTTCACAGCTTTTCTCCCGAGAGTTCGCGGTCGAGGTCGCGGATGAAGCGCGGCATGCGCCACACGACGACGAGCGTCGCGAGACCGATCAGAACGAACTTGCACTGGCCGAGGAAGGTCACGCGCCGTGCGAGGTCGGCCGCCAGGAAGCGGTCACCGAGATTGGCGACATGGGCGAAGAAGGCATCGGGATTGCCGCCCGACAACAGCAGGAAGAACAGCAGCGGCAGGCCCAGCGCCATCAGGTAGGATGAGCCGAGAAACAGGCAGCCGCGAAGCAGAATGTAGCAGCCATCGGCCATGCGCGAGCGCAAGGTGTGGACTGGCTGGCTGACGGGCTGTTCGTCTTCGGACGGGTCGGTCCGGTCGAAGGGGGTGACGAGGTGGAGAGGCATGGAGACAGGGATCCTTTGGTGATGGGGTGTCAGCGGGTGGGATGAGCGATGCGCTCGATGGCATCGGCGAGCTGGTGCCCGCGCGCGATCTCGGCATCGATGGCGGCAAAGGTCTGGGGCGAACTCGAGAAGAGCGTTGCCGAATAGTCATCGAGCACGAGCCGCCCGATCGCCTCGGTCTCCGGCCCCTTGATGAACACCTCGGAATAGTCGCTCCCGGAGCGCTTGAGACTGCGGATCAGCGTCTCGGTGCGATCGTCCATATCGAGGCGCTTGCTCGCCTTGAAATCGGCGATCGTCTCCGGCTTCTGCTGCAGGATCAGCATCCAGTCGCTGTTCTCGAGCGCCGCCGTCGCCCCGTCCGACTTGTAGTAGTCGTTGAGCGACTGGGTAGCGGTCGCCAGCGCGCCGCCATACTTGCGGCAGGTGCGGGCGTAGGTTTCGACGAATTCACCCATCGAACCGCCCTTGAGCATCGACCAGGCTTCATCGATCAGCAGAAGCTTGCGCAGTGACCTCGGGCTTCGCGTCATGGCCTGGCTGGTCATGAACATGATGGCTGAGAGCACGACGCTGCGCAGATCCTCCCGGCTCGCGAGGTCGGACATCTCGAAGACCGTGAAGTCCGCATCGAGGTCGAGGCTTGCCTGGCCTTCGAAGAAGGCACCGTAAGTTCCGCCCGCCATGTAGGGGGCAAGCGCGGTTGCGATGTCAGCGGCAGTGTCATGGCCGAGACCGGCCAGCATCTCGCCGACGGTCGTGACCGTGGCAGCCGCGCCGTGCTGCGCCCAGACGAGGTTGACCGCCCGGTCAATCAATCCGCGCTCGGTATCCGTCAGCTTCGCGCTGTGGCGAGCCATTTGCCCGACGATGGCCTTGATCATCCCGAAGCAGTCGAGGCGGTAGTCCTCGTCTTCGGCGGCGCGGGTCGCATCGATCATCGAGAACGGGTTGAGGCAGAAGCCCGCTGCAATCGTGAACTCGACAAAGCGGCCGCCCTGCAGCTTGACCGAGTGCTCGAAGCTGCGGCCATCGTCGATCACGACCACCTGTGCGCCGGCACCGCGCAGCGCGGCGCACATCTCCTGGAGCAGTACTGACTTCCCCGATCCCGACTTGCCGCAGATCGCGACATTGTGGTTGCCGGCCTCGTTCTCGAACGGGGACCAGAAGAAGGGCTGGCCGCGCCGCCCGACGAACAGCAGGTGGGGGAGGGCGCTGCCGAGATACTCGCCCTGCATGGGCGCGATATTGGCGGCGGTCGTCGACAACACGGTCTTGAACCGCTTTAGCCGTTCCATGTCGGTGCCGAGCCCGTCAGCCAGGGTGAGCGGCATCGCGGCGAGCAATCCCTGGATCTGGAGGTAGCGCTCGTCGGTAAGGTCCCAGCCCGCCGCCTTGTAGATCGATTTGATCGCGCGTTCGTGGCGATCTCCCTGGCCCAGCGGTGAATAGGTCGTGACACCGTAGAAGACCCGCACGAGACGGCGGCCTTCCTGGAGCTCGGCCTGAACATGCTGCCACTCGGCGGCCTGTTCGCCGATCCGAGGCAGGAACCGCGCGCTGCGGGTTCCGGCGAGGCTGGTCGTCCGCATGAACTTGAATCCGGCCTTCGCCGATGCAGCCTCCTGATCCGGATAGACGAGACACAGCATGGTGGCGGCGGGGCAGGGGAAGCGCAGCTTGTCGGTGAACAGGTCGCCGATCAACCGCGCGCATTCCCACGGGGCCCAGCGCGATGGCATGTTGCGTACGGCAAAATGCCGGACATCGAAGGCATCGGGATAGACGGTCCCGATCTCGGGCACGCCGTCATTGACCTTGCCAGTGGGACGGAAACGCTCGGTCACGAGCCGCATGCGATCTTCAGCCACCACCAGTTCGATGTCGTGGCGGATCGCCTGGGCGGCGATTGGATCATTCGGGTTGTAGGGCACCGCATCGTCCTGCGGGGCGGTGGTGGGCGAAGTCAGATCATCGATGACAGCGATGAGCGCTTCCGGCCCGACTTCGACCACGCCGAGATTGAGCGACTTGAGCATCGCCACCAGGCCGTCGCGGGTCTGCTTGAGATCCTCATTGCTGACCGACTTGGAGGTCGGCACTCCGACCGAGACGATCACCTGGTGATGCCGCGCATGGAAGGGCGCGTCCGGCGAGCCGGACTCCCATACGAGCGAATAGAGCCGCCGCGCACGGTGCCGGGCAATTGCCTCGTACACGCCGCCCTGGATGTAGCGTGGGGCGAACCACGGGGCGATGATCCTGCTGATGCGCGGGCTTGCAAGGTGGAGTACCTGAAGGCAGGCGCCTGCTGGCAGTCCTTCCGAGAAGAACTGTCCCAGGATTTCCCCGGTGCGCTCGTCGGCTCCGATCAGCGGCGTAACCGAGAGGACAAAGCCCTTCGATCGTGCGTTGAAGTAAAGGCGGGTTGCCGGATCATAGACCCGGTAGGGGAGCCAGTCGGAGAGCATATCGACCATGAGCTGCGGACGGGCTTTGTCGGCGTGTTCGGCATCACCCAGCAATCCGCTGAGCAGCCGATCGACGACGGTCTTGAGTTGTTCGGCCATCACTTGGGTTCCTTGGGCTGCGAGGTGCTGACGATCGGCTGTTCGCCGGTTCTGACTGACGGGCGGATTGCGGCCTTTGCGGCTTCAATCGCCGCTGCGCTCGGGAACACCGGAGCGCTCTGCCCCGCCTCAGGCCGAGGGGCTCGATCACGCGGGGGAGGCGACGTGTCGAACCCCTCGACCGCCGGTGCCTTGGCACCGGCAACGGCCTCGCGCGCCGTGGAGGGGAGGACCAGCGGCGAGGCATCTGAAGTTTCGTTGAAGGGACTGGGGGCATCGGCGCCCGAGATGCCGCCAGCCTGACCCGCGTCGTCGCGTGCAGACGAGAAGGGCGACGCCTCGTCAGGTACGTTCGGGTCTCCCTCCGCGCCGTCCGGTGCAGGGGCTCTCCGAGCGGCTTTCAGCTGCCGACGGACCTGGCGCATCAGGGATCCGCCCTGGTCCTCACCCGCCTTGCGGCGCAGCTCGGTGGCCCAGCGTGGATTTTCGACGACGGTCCAGGCGACCGCTTCGTCATGCAGCGTTCCAGCTTCATCGACATGAGCGGGGAAGACGACGCGCAAGGTGCGTTCCGCCGTGCGGCTGGTGTCGGCATCCACGACGCCTGACCTCTGCCGCGCGTCAGCATGGAGCAGCGTGCCGTTCGACAGATTGTCCGTCGCCTTGGCATCGATGACGTGAGCCGGTGCGCAGTCGCCCTTCGGCGCGCGGCAGGTGAAATCGCCCTCGACGTTGGTGCCGAACGTGGCGCAGCCACTGGCAAGGCCGGCCAGACAGGCGCAGGCAAGGAGACGTGTCGGAAAACGCATGGGTCTATCCTTTGGGAGCAGGGGTGGTGGCCAGGGAGGGGTCAGTGCGCAGGAAGTCCCGGAGCACAGCGGCAGGCCGGAAGCCTTCGAGAACGGCGCCATCGGCGGGGCGCACGATCACAGGCGTGCCGCCAAAACCGTGGGCCCGCGCGAAGGCCTCGTTGGTATCGAGCCCGCTCGTGTCGCAGGGTTTGGGATTGGCGAGCGCCAGACCCGAATAGGCCATATGCAGCGCCAGCTCAGGCCGCGGCGAGCACAGCACCCGTTCGGCATCGCGCCGGCTTTCCGCCCCGAAGATCGAGATCGGCCGCTCTTCGACCCGCGCTCCGATCGCCTTCAATTCGGCCTCGAGCTTCTTGCAATAGCCGCAGTGGAAGTCTGAAAAGACGACGACACGCGGACCGTTGGCAGGACCCCAGGTGATCGCGCCTTTGGCGGGAAGATTGCCGAGCGGGACATGGCGCGGCGGGGTGTTCCGGGCTGACGCTGCGGCTGCGCTCGGGCCGCCTCCCGCTTGTGCTTCAGGATTGCTGCGCCGCGCTGCCCCCGCTGCCAACAAGTCCGGATTAAGGGCAAGCAAGCGGGCAGCCGTCAGATCCTGACGGGCTTCCATGTCGTAGACCCGGCCGATCACCAGATATTTTGCGGCCCGGTCGACGTAGAAGAGCGTCGACTTGGACGCGACCTCGCACAGGCCGCCAAGGCCCTTGCAATTGATTGCGTCGATCGGCGTCTTGGGCAGGCGCAGCTTGAGCGCCTCTCGAACCTTTGCCGTGTCCGGAGCGGCAGCGGGGGCAGCAAGGCTTGCCACACCCCATCCCGTCGCAGCCGACACGGCTATGATGGCCGCCAGTCCGGCCGCCGTGCGCAACCAGCGGCGCCGACGATTGTCCTGCTCGAGGAGAGTATTTTCGATCATTGGGAGTTCCTCACGTAGACGCCGTCGAGGAACACGATCTCGACATCGATGCCGGTCGGCATCTCGACGACGGGTTGGTACTGTTCGGCGCGCTCGATCAGGTATTTGCTGACCGTGTCGGCCGCATCGGCGGCACCCTGGCCAAGCCCGCCGCCGAGAATGTCGCCGGCCGAGAGCTTGGAGCGACTGCCGTTGGGGTTGGTCGTGACGCCGGAAAAGACACTGTTGGCATTGGCCGAGAAGCCGCGCCCGAAGCCGCCGACGATCCCGGCCAGCAGGGCCTGGCTGACGAGGCTACCTTCGCGGCTGACGACGCGGCCGCGGACCCCGGACTTGCCAGCGAAGCTGATGAAGCCTTTGACCTCGCTCACTGCGACCCTGCCGCCAGGCTGATCGCAGGTCATGCGGGCGAGCTTCACGTAGACCTTCTCACTGCTGAGATCCCCGCGTGCCGCGCCGTTGACAACGCAGCCCTGGATCCGGGTGGTCAGAACCCTTCCGTTCTGCATGACCGAACGAGCAGGGCCGGTAATCCGAAGCACCACAGGCAGCGGATCGGTCTGGCTGGCGACACCTGCCGAGGCATCGACGCCGACGATTACGCGTGCCGGAGCGTAGGAGTTGGGCGGCAGATAATCGGGCGAATCCTCGACGACGACCGGTGGCGCATCGGGCCGGCCCACACGGAGGCCATTGGTCGCTGCCTTGTCGGAGCTGAAGCTCATCAGCTTCACCTCGCCAGGCGAAGGGATCATGCCGCCCTGCGGATCGCCTGCTGCGGCGCCGGTACTGGTCTGAGGTGACCGGGCCCTTGCGTCATAGCCGCCTGCCTGCGGCCCATAAGCCGGTGGCGGTACAGCCGGTGCCGGTGATGCAGGCTGCGCGGCAAGCCGGGTCTTGAGCTCGGCGTTCTCTGCCGAGATAGCATCGATCGCAGCTTGTCCATCGACACGCATGGCCTGGTTCTCGGCTTTGAGAGCCGCCAGCTGCGCCTCGATCTCCGTCCGCGGGACGCTCCCATCCTTCAGCGCCTTCTGCTCGCGGGTGACCGCATCGAGCCTGTTGCCGTAGGTCGCGACGAACTCGCGCTGGGACAGGTCGCGGTTGACCAGGCCTGCCGTGTCGATCGTCTGCGCCGCATTGGGATCGCCGGTCTTGGCCTTGTCGTCGCCGCCAAGGATGAACCAGCTTCCGCCGATGAGGGCGAGTGCTCCCAGCGACCCCAGCAGCAGCTTCTGACGGCGCGCGGTGCGGGCGTTGAGCCCGGAAAGTTCGGACGATGCCGCGCTCTCGGCCTGCAAAGGGGCAGTGCTTGGCGTATGGGTTGCATCAGTCATTGCCGGTCTCCCCGCTTGCGCCGACAACAAAGGCGGTTGTGCTGGCCCCGGGCTCAAGCTTCGGATCGGCGATCGAGACGGCGAGCGTGTCGCGCGGTGCGAGATCGCGTTCGGCGAGCGTCACGCTCTTCGTTCCGCGATTGTGGATGCGGACGACCTTCCCAGTGAGGCTGGCGCCGCGATAATCAGCGATGAGCTGGACTTCGAGATCGCCGACCCGTGCGGGTATGGCAGTCGATTGGCGGACCTCGAAACCGTCGACCGTCCGGTCATTGGCCATCGCCTGGATGAGCCTGACGGCGCTGGTCTCGATCGGGGTCTGGCTTTCCCAATCCGCCGCCCGGTTCTTCGCGATGACGGGGTTGGTGATGAAGACCTGGGTCGCCGGAATTTGCTCAACCCGGCACGCGACCTTGTAGACGAAGCCCTTCTTGGTGGTGGTGAAGAAGCTGATCGACCGCGCCGCGTAAGTTTCCGGCACCGACACATAGATGTCGCCGCGCACCGGCTCGTTGGTCACTGCAAAGTCGTTGTAGGGCGTGCCGGTCGAGATCTTCGAGACGCTGGCGAACTGGTCGTCGACCAATGCGAAGCGGGTCAGCTCGCGCGCTGAAACGCTGCACTCGATTCCGGCGCCGTCAGCCGTTTGCTTGAACTGGTCGGCGGCATGAGCGGGGGATGCTGCGGTGAGCAGAGCGGCCGCGCTCAGAAATAGACCCCGTGTATGGGTCCCTTTTCGGTAAGCCATCACTGGGCCTCCTTCGATTTGTCCTGCGGGGGGAGCTGGGCAAACCCGGCGAGCGCCAGGCGCAGGCCGCGGTAAGTCCAGCTGAAGCGGAAACGGCGCTCGTCGCTGGCAATCACCTGCGCGCCGACGAAGGTCTTGAGCGTGCCGGTCACATCCGATGTCAGACCCTTGGGATCGACCGTCATCGACCGGATCACGAATGCCTGGGTGACATCCGAGCCCCGCTGCTCTTCGACGATCCGGACGAGCTCGGCCTTGAGGCGGCCATAGCTTGCGGGATCTGCCAGCTTCAGGATTTCGTTCATCCAGTAATCGAGGCCTTCCGGACTGCGATTGAGAAGAACAAGGGCCGCATCGCGGGTGACGAGCTCGAGATAATCGGCCTCGACCCCGGCACTGCTCACGGTGAGCGCTTTGGGAACAGTCGGAACCAGCACCACTTCGCGGTCGCGGGTGGCGGCAAGGCTCCCGGCGACGACCAGTGCAAGGCCAAGGCCGGCGCTGGTGAGCGCAAAGAGGTTCCGCTGGCGCAGCAGCGATTGCTGCCGTTCGTGGGATATGTCGGAATACATGGAAGTGCCCCTCAACCGGCGAGTAGTCGGCAGTGGGAAGGCGGCGTTGCCTTTAGGCCCAGAAATCCTGCAGGCAGATGCCAGTATGCGGCGTGGGCTACCCAGGAGCTGGCGCGTCCTGCTTTTGCCTTTCGCAATGCGAACCAGGCGCCGAAGGCGACTATAATGCCGATAAAGATATGCTGGGTGAGGATCCCCCAGGTGAAGGGGGCCAGCATTCCCGCGAACTCGTCGATGGTCCAGAAGCCGATAAGCTCCGGGTCATCGAGCCGTCGAGGAATGATGTATGGGTCTGCCATGGCGACGCCGCCTTCCCTTGCCGCGCTCAGATGACCGCAGTCACAACCGAGGTGACGATCGGAACACCCGTGCCGACACCGATGCCGACACCCACCGGAACGGCGACCTGGCCGAGCGAAAAACGCCCGGATGCCAGACCGATCAGGCCGCCAGCGAGGCTGAGAACCGTGATGATCTTGCCGCCCGAGCCTTCCAGAAAGTCCGTGAACTTCGTGAGGGCAGGGGTGAAGGTCGTGTCAGCGCCGGCATAGGCGGCGCTCGCCGCAAGCGCCGCGATTGCGACCGCGATGGCAATGTTGAGGGTCTTGCCGAGACCCTTGACGCTGGCGCGCCGGGGGAGGGTGAGAGACTGCATGTGAAGCTCCGGTTGGAGGGGTGGTCACAGCGTTCTTGCGTTCGCTGTGTGTTCCACATGCATCTAGGAAATGTTCGTAGGAAAGTGTTCAGCGGCAATACCGTCTGGAGGTGGAAGGATGCGGACGCATCTTTTCCCGCTCAACGCATAAAATCGACGATAAGGACGTAAAGTCAGTCTTTTTGTGTCGGTGAACGCCGTCTCGGCAGCCGGGATTTGGCGACGACTCGGATAGAGGAACTGATTCGCCTCTAAACGCGATGTTCCATGTATGTTCTTTTCATTTTCCTACATGGGATGCTTCGCGATATGCCTGCGAATCGCATTAGTGCAGACGCAAGGAGACAGCCATGCACCATCCAACCACCGTTGCCAGACCGGCTAATCAAAGTCTGGCTCGCGTGCTCGCCCATGCGATCGATGCCGGCGGCAAACCCCGCCACAGGATTGCCAGTGAATGCGGGATGCACCGCGAGACCCTGCTTCGCGTAGCGCGTGGCGAGCGGCCTATCGGGCTCGACGAAGCGGCACTAGTGCTCGCCGCCTGTGGAGCGCACCCCCGCGCGACCATTATCCTTGCTCTTGCCGGGCAAGAAGAGCTCGCTTGCGAGTGGATGCATGGCGAGATGGGCGAATTTCTCGAAGAGTTCTTCACCAGCCTCCCAGTCCATCTTCAGCGGACCCTGGGGCGGCGGATTGAGGATCTGCGGCCTCGGTGGGCCAACGGCACCTCACAGCTCGTGGCACGAATGCTTGCCAAGCACATCGATGATTTCGTGGGCCGAGACATCACGATGTCACTGTCGCGGTAGCCTGAGAGTTCGGAGGGGACCGAACCCAAGCAAATGAGATCAACAATGCCGCATGCAACACAAGATGAAATGCACATGCCGCAACCGCCCGAAGCAGCGCCGCCGGCGAGGCTTTTGCGCCTGCCGGAAGTGATCGCCCGCGTCGGACTGCGCCGCTCCGCCATCTATCAGCGTATGAGCGAGGGGCGGTTCCCGAGATCGCGATCGCTGGGGCCGAAATGCGCAGTTTGGGTTGAAGCCGAGATCGATGAATGGATCCGCGCCGTCTCCCAAATTCCAAGCTGATGTCGCTGTGATCTATTCGGTTAGGATTTCCAGCGCTAAGCTGTGCCAATGGTTTACCGTTACGCCCTTGGCAATTCTCTCCATCCCGAAGCCTTGAAAGAGAAGCAGCGCTCGCTGCGCGAAGGCTTTCAGACCCCCTTGGCACTGCGCGTTCATCGCGCGCTATCCTGGCTTCGGCGTGCGGAAGCTGAGGATCAGGACCATGACGTCCGCTTCATTCTTCTCTGGATCGGGTTCAACGCGGCCTATGCCGGTGATGTTGAGGCTTCAGCCAGTAGCTCTGCACCGGAAGGCGAACGCGGACTGTTCCAGGCCTTCTTCTCGACCTTGGTAAAGTTCGACGCGCGCCACCGGGTCTACGATGCTGTTTGGCAGCGGTTCAGTCAGGAAATACGGCTGTTGCTGGACAATCGCTATGTCTATCACCCGTTCTGGCAGCACCAGAATGGGGCCGCTGGCCATGCGGATTGGGAGCAGAAGCTTGAACGCAGCCGAACCGCGATCAAGCATGCCTTGCGCGATCATGACACCGCTCGGATCCTCTCGATCTTGTTCGATCGGCTCTATGTCCTGAGGAACCAATTGGTACATGGCGGCGCAACCTGGAACAGCGATGTCAATCGCGATCAAGTGAGGGATGGTGCCTCAATTCTGGGTTGCCTGCTGCCAATCTTCATCGATCTGATGATGGATAACCCGGAACACAGGTGGCCGATGCCGAACTATCCTCTGGTCGACTGACGCAGGTCGATTCTCTCGGTTTCATGCTGCTTCGTCCAACCGCTCTGCTCGTCGGGGTGGTGCAGTGTCCGAGTGGATGTGAAACCCCATCGTGCCCCTTGCGTGGTCGCCGCGTGCGTCAATCTCGTCACGCAGCCAGCGCACCAGGACAGCAGGATCTCGTTCCGCCAACAGATTTGCGCGGTGCGCAACAACGGCAAAGTCGCCCGGGGTTTGGCCATGGTGGATGGGCCACTCCAAAGGCCAGTCGATTCCGAATTTGGCTTTGAAAAGCTGGCTGGCCTGAGCGGGTGTCATGGCATTGAACGTGGCACGGATCGTGAAGCGGCGCTGTGTCGCCGGATCAAGGTTATCGGCCAGATTGGTCGTCGCGACGAAGGGAGTGCGGAGGTGTTCGAGCTGCACCAGCATCTCGTTGACCTGGCTGACCTCCCAACTCCTCTGACCCGCCTCGCGGCGATACAGGAAGCTGTCGACCTCGTCGATCAACAGCAGTGCGCCGCGCTCTGCAGCCCTGGCGAAGGCTTCGGCGATGTTCTGTTCGGTCTCACCTACATAGGGGCTCATGAGGTCCGAGCACCGCCGCTCTTCGATCTCCAATCCCATGACCTGGGCGAGATGCCTTGCAAAAGCGGATTTGCCAGTACCTGAAGGCCCAGACAGCAGCAGGCTCCAACCGCGGTCTGGGGTGGCGGCAAGGCGCTCAGCAAGGCGAGACAAATCTGTGTCCGCACGCGACAGATTGGGGTCGTAGACTGAGCAGACGGACGCTTCCGGTGTGCAGGACTGTCCCAGAACGCGCATGACGCTATGGATCGCAGTCTTCGCGACATCTGCCCCGCCATTGGCAAGATGGGCAGCCTTCATACCTGCAGCCACCACGGCAGGGGGCGCTTTCAGGCAAGCAATATCACGCAGTTCAGCATCGCTGAGGTCAACCGATGCGGTTTCAGCGGACCTTTGGGCTACTCGCTCTCGCACAGCCAGGCGCGGGCGATCGAAGCCGATCGCAAGGGTCATGCGTCGCAGGACGGCGGGGTCCAATCGCGAACGCTGGTTGACGATCCAGAGCGTGGGAACCTGCGGTGCTTCGACGAGACGGTTAATCCATTGCTTGGAACTGCCTTTGCGCTCGCTCATCATCAGGACATCGTCGGCTTCATCGACGACGATGACCCTGTCGCGGTGATGACGGCACATCGCCCGCAAGATCATCAGATGATCGAGGCGCTCAGAACGATCGGGCTCGTTGCCGAAATCGTCGCTCAAACCGGCGAAGATCGCGCCGCTTCCGGCCTCTGTGGCAAGGGTGCGCGCAAACTCGGTTTTGCCGGTGCCCGGCTCCCCGAACAGCAAGATGCTGACAGGCTCTTTGCTCGTGAGGACTTTGAGAGCGATACTCCGCAATGGATCGAGGTGCTCGAAGTCATGCCAGAGCAATCCCCCTCGCTCCGGTTCGGGCATGAGCCAGCGCAGCATCTCGTCTCGGCTTTCCGCGTGGACCCGAATGAGGCGCCTGAGCAGGGGGCTCAGGCTGTATTCTCCGTCGCGGTCGTCATGCAGCAAGCGCGAGGAAAACAGCGGTGCACCGGGCATCAGTTTTCGGTCGACGGTGTTGCCGGCGAGACCGGAGAGTTGGGCGACAGCACTCGGGGTGAGGTTGCTGCATGAGATGGGTGCCCGGCGCACGAGCTCTCGCCAGCAGTCAAATTTTCCCCAGCGGGCAAAGATGCTGAGGATGGTGACCTCAGCGGAATCGAGGCCGAACAGCTCGCCGACCCATGCAAACACGCTGTCCAACTGGGTTGGCACGGCGCGCTTCGCTGCCAATTGCCGAGCGACAGCCCGCATTTCCGCCACTGAAGGCTTTTCCCGATTGGTGAGCTTATGTAACGCAGCAACAGGCACCTCGCGGTCAATCAAGTCGATCAGATCCTCGCCGCACCGCTTGACCTGATTGACACTCAACGCCTGCAAAACCCGCGCAGCAGCGTGAGCGAAATGCGTTGCTTCACCCTGCTCGCTCTGGCTGAATTCCGCCTGTGCTGCCCTTTGACGTGCCATCTTGCGCGCAATCTCCCTGAGTTCTGGTTCCATGTGGAGATTTCAAACACAGAGGTGCGACAAATATGGTCGTATAACTTGGGGGTTGTGCGTGATGCGCCTTGCGCTTGCAGGACAGACAGTTAGCAGTGGCTGTAATGACAAAGCGCCTCAGTAACCTCGATCGTACACTCAAACTCGTGCATGCGTTGACGCAAAGCATCGAAGGCTTGTCGCTTGATGAGATGGCTGCATTGCTTGGGGTGAACCGCCGAACTGTTGAGCGACTTCGCAACGTCATACTCATTCATTTCGACCTCGACGAAACCATCGATGGGCGCATCAAACGATTCAGGATCAAGGATAGCCCGGGCCGGGCCTATGCTAGGCCAAACGCTGCCGAAGTCGCCGCGCTCCAGGCAGTGGTCGAAGCCGGGCGGATTGAGGGCACAGCCAACACCGAAGCGCTTGAGAAGCTGCTCTCAAAGATCAAGATCGCCTTTGACAGCGCTGAGCGGCGCCGGCTGGACAATGACCTCGATCTGCTCACCCGGTTGCAGCGATCCCGCGTTGCAGCAGGGCCAGCCGTCATCGCTTCGCCCGAGGATCTGACAACGATTCAGTCAGCGATCCTTGCCGCCCATTGTGTGGATTTCGATTATCAGCCCGATTGGGCTGCTACGCCAGCATGGCGGCGGGTCGTCCCATACGGCCTGATCCATGGCCCCATCACCTATCTGCTTGGCAAAATGCCTGACCGGGATGATCCCCCATTCACCTTTCGGCTCGATCGCATGAGCAACGTTCGACACAGCGGGATCGTCGGCTGCCCACCGGATGATTGGGATCTCGACGCCTGGATGTCCCGCAGCTTCGGCATCTGGCAAGAGGAAGATCACGATATTGTGCTGCGGGTCCGCCCGCATGCGGTCGAGCGAGCGCGGGCATGGCGGTTCCACCCGCATCAGCAATTCGAAGATGATGGCGAGGAGCTGCTGGTGCGATTTCGGTCCGGAGGGCTCTTTGAGCTCGCCAATCACCTGTTCGGATGGGCGGGTGACTTGGTGATCGAAGGGCCAGCGGCATTGCAGGACACGATGGAGCAGCGGCTCGCGGCGGCTCAGGAAATGTTGCGACCGAAATTGTCGTAGCTGATGGGCAGAGAACGTGTTGGGCGCGGTGTGACAGTCGTCGGGGGATTAATTTGAATGTTTGAGAACTGCCATCTGCGGATCGGCCACGCGCCATTTGCGAGCTGCATGCCGCTCAGTCCGCAGCTCCTGGCGAGCCTCTATGCCTTGCCTCATTGTGCCGAGATGCCGCTGCGCGAGGTTCTTGAAGCGCAGAGTAAGGACGCCCCATGGGCGGAGAGCTTTACTGTCGCCCCCGAACAGACAGCGACGGCTGTTGCCGCAATGCTGCGCCATCTGATGATGGCCACGCGGGACCTCGAGCCTGGATCCATTGCGACCGCCGCCCTGGCAACTGGCGGGAGGGCGCGCACCCATATCGAGGCGCTACGGGATCTTTGGCTTGGCAATCCAGCAATCGTTCCGTCCGAACTGGCGATATTGAAGGCATTCCTCGCCTGTGAGGCAGGCGATGCGTTGCAGTCGCTTCAGGTGATCTGGGATCGGAATAGCACCCAGCTGACATCTCTCGAGCGCGCTGTGCTCGAGCATCTCGAATGTCACCACGGCAAGCTGGACGAGGACGATATTGATTACGTCCGCCTGGTCTCGGCCCCCAAGGTGTGCCGAGCGCCTGAATCGATCCTCGCCGGGCATGTCCAAAGGCATCTGCTTGATCCCTCGGCGCCAACGGTACCCATGGACGACAGCCTCGCGGTTTGTTCCGTCCGCGATGCACTCACGGAATGCGAAGCCGCCGCCGCCATCATCCAGCGCTGGCTTGCCGAGGATCGAACTTTGTCGGCGAGCGAGATCGGCATCATCCTGCCATCGGGGCCGGAGTATACGCATTACCTGTCGGAAGCCTTCGCGAATGCGGGCCTTACGGCATCATCGCTCCCTGCTGCGCCGGATCGCAGAAATGTTGGGGGTGAAGCGCTCCTGCATTTCCTGCAGTGCAGGCGGCGGCCTGCCCCCGCCATGGCGCTCGCCTCGCTATACTGTTCCCCCGTTCTGTGCTGGTCCCCGGATGTTGGATCGGCCTTGGCAAATGCCGTCATGGCCGGCGATTTTCACCCGATGTTGGTGCAAGACTTGAACGGAAAGCAGGCTGCGCTCTTCTCGCTGATCCGGTCAGCGTCACCTGCGACGAACGGTCAACTCAAGGAGCAAATTCGTTCCTACCTGAGATTGCTCAGTGAGGACGAGTTGCTTGCGTCCGATGTAGCTGAGGCGAAGCAGCTGGCTTCGCGCCTATTGGCCACGCTCGGCAATGGCAATGATGCCGCCGAAGCGGAACTGGAAAAGGCCATCCAATTGGCCGCAGCATACCAGGCACCGCCTTGCCCACGTGGACCTTACTACCTGGGCGGTATCTCGGTCATGTTGGCGCATGAAATGCCTAAGCGGCAGTTTCGCAGACTTCTCATCCTCGGCTTCAACGACGGTGCCTATCCGCCCCCACCTTCGGGGAATCCGTTCTTCCTCGACAGCGAGGTTGAGGCGATCTCAAACACCATCGGCTTGCAGCTCCCGTCCCAGGCCAAGCAGCTCGCTGCATCGCTCGACCTTTTCGCGCGGCAGATTGGAGCCGCAAGTGACCAGGTCATATTCCTCCTGTCAGAACGCGATCGCAGCGGCAGCTTTCTCTCCGCCTCGTCAAGTTTGCCACTCATCTCCCGGCTCATCACTGGCATGGATGATCCTGAATCTTTGGTCGTACCGCTCACGCATAGTGAAGGTACGATCTGGGACAGGCTGGTGGCCTGGAAGCCGCGGCCAGTGGTCGACCCCCTCGAGCCCATCGAAGTGCCAACGCACTATGAGTTTGATCTCGATCTCCTGAGCCTGCGCAAGAAGGATGATGGCACCCCGAGAGCGCAGAGCCCGAGCCGGCTTGAAAAGCTCCTCATCAGCCCGCTGGCCTGGGTCCTGGCTGAACTCGGCGCCGAGCACGTCTCTTGGCAGCCGGAAGCGCTTGACGTCATGCTGCGCGGCTCTCTCGCCCACGAGGTGTTCGAACGCCTCTTCCCGCCGGGCAAGGACCACCCGTCCGACGAAGTGATCGAAGAAAAGGTGCCCGAGCTTCTTCTGGAACGCATTCGTGCAATTGCGCCGTTCCTGCAGACGTCGGCCTGGGCTGTCGAACGCAACACGCTGGAGGCGGAAATCACCAAGTCCGCCAAGCACTGGTCGATGGTACTGAAATCCCTCAACGCCGAGATCGTGGGCAACGAATTCTGGCTCTCGGGGACCCTGTTTGTGCATCCCGTACATGGCAAAGCGGATTGCCTGCTGCGCCTTCCCGATGGGCAGCCGATCGTCGTCGATTACAAAAAGAGCAGCTCCGGAACCCGCAGACAGCGCTTGCAGAAGGGCTGGGACCTGCAGGTCGATCTCTATCGGCGCATGACCGTTCGGATCGATGAGCGCAGTCACGAAGCTGTCGTTCGCATTGGCGAGACCTTGAACGGCTGGTCCAAACAGCCGGCGGTTGCCTATCACACGCTAAACGACGGCAACGTCCTTCTCAATGGCATCGAGGTGTTTGACAGCACTGATGTCGAACTCGTCGCAGGTGACATCGCCGTGAATGCACTTGCTCTGATTTCGGCGAGATTCGACGCCCTCAAGGCTGGCCGGCTCGAAACGAACACCACGGCAGACGCCAAATTCTTCCAGAAAGCCGCCGCACTTGGCACTTACGCTCTCGAAGACAGTCCGTTGATCACCGCATTCATGCGTGACGATACCGCTCCTTCTGTAACCCTCCCGGACGAACTCGATGACTGAACTTTCGATTGTGCCCGCAGGCGCCGGAGCTGGCAAAACGCACCATATCCAGGAAACCCTCACCCAATGGGTCAGGGACGGCAGGGTTCGCCCAGAGAAGATCCTCGCGGTCACCTTCACAGAAGCCGCCGCCGGGGAGTTGCGGCAGCGGATCCGGGGCGCTCTGATTGCGGACAGCAATCTGTCGGCAGCGTTGGCTGTCGAGAGAGCTTATGTCTCCACCATTCACGGGCTGGGGCGCCGATTGCTGATCGAGCACGCCTTCGCATCGGGTTCATCTCCGCAGCAGCGTCTGATCGCTGAAGACGAGCAGGACTTGCTGATCCGTCGCTCGATCGAAGAAAATCCTGCATTGAGCGAGCTTTCCCGAAACCTCGCCGCCCTTGGCTATCAAGGAAGCTTCTCCTCGGACGAAACCGCAGAGGACAGCTTCCGCAAGAAGTTGCTCGGCGTCATCGCCTTGCTGCGAACGCTCGGTCCGCGAGGCAGCGATCCGGCGATGGCCGACTTTGTCGAGGCATCCATCCGGACCGGATACGGTGCACCGATCGGCAAATTTGAGACTTTGGCTGCAGCGCTCCAGAAGACTGTCGATGCCTTGCTTCAGGCCTTTCCTCGCTCTCTCGCTGACGATGCTGGTAGTGCCACCGCCAAGACAGCATTCCGCGAGAACTTCCGCGCTCTGAAGCAGGCTCAGCAGCTGCTCGCATCCAGCGGTACAGACTGGCGGCTGTGGCAGAAGCTGCGGGCCCTGCGTATGTCGATGCGCGGCAGTCCGACCCCTGACGGCTACGACGATCTTGCATCTGCGGTCATGCTGGCGGCTGACGCCCTGGTTTTTCACCCCGGACCGCTCGAGGATGCGGTTTCGCATGCGCGCGCTCTCGTCGAAGGCGCACAGTCGGCGATGACGGACTACGAGACCCGAAAACGCGAGCTCGGCGTCATCGACTTTAGCGACATGGTGACCAACGCTGCGCGGATACTCGATGAAAAGCCCGCCGTGCTTGGCGCCATCATGGACGAGGTCGACTGCGTCATTGTCGACGAGTTCCAGGACACCAATCCGATCCAATTCACCTTTCTGTGGGCGCTGGCCCGCAAGGCCAAATGCGCATTGATCGTCGGCGACACCAAGCAGGCGATCATGGGCTTCCAGGGCGCGGATCCGCGTCTGACTGTCGCCCTTACACAGCAATTTGAAACCAGCCCGCTCGACCGGAACTGGCGCTCTGATCCGCGCATCATGGATTTTGTGAACGCACTGGGGCCGTGCCTCTTCGGTGAGGACTATACGGCGCTTGCCGCGCAGAATGCCTCGGGACACGACACCGCTCTGGAGGTCATCGAGCTGGCCAACAAGCGCGGTGCCCGCTCCGGCGGAAAGCCCCAGCATTTCATCGCTGATCGTCTCCTGTCCCTGCTGACGGATGATCGGGTGACCATCGTGGACAGGCATTCCAAGGCCTTGCGCGATTTGGAGCCCCGGGATGTTGCCATCCTGTGCCCGACGCACAGCCACTGCGCGAGCTATGCCGCCGCGCTGCGGGCCCTGGGCTTGCCGGTCCGCGTTGCGGAAGGAGGCTGGTGGCAAAGCAAAATCGTTCAGGCAGCATGCTTCGCGCTTCGTTTCGCCGTCGATCCGGCAGACAACCATGCAGCGATCTGCACCGCAACGCTCGGCCCGGGCGCAACGCCGCTCGGCGATGCTCTTGGCGCTCTGGCCCGCGACGGCCGGATCGAGACACCAGAACTCATGGCATTGCAGGGACTTTGGCCTGACTCGCTTGCGACGCCGGTGGACAGACTGGTGCATCAGGTGATCCAGGTTGCCGGGCTACGCGACTGGTGCGACCGGCTCGACGACCCCGCCCAAATGAGAGCGGACCTTCTTCGCTTCGAGGCTGAAGCGGCGGCATTCATGGATGCACACCGGGATATGCGCGAAGCCTCCGGTTTCTATGGCCAGAGTGCCAACGTTTTCCTTGGGTGGCTCGAGAACAAGGTCGGCTTGAAGGGTGAGGATCTCCGTCCGAATCCCGCTGGCGCGGAGGCCGATGGCATCGAGATTGTAACCTGGCACGCATCGAAGGGGCGGGAGTGGCCGGTCGTGGTCGTTTGCGGCCTCGATCACAAACTCGACCCGCGCGCCGGCACATTCAGCACAAAGTTTCCTGGTTTCGACGATCTCGATCATGTGATCGAACAGGCGACACTTGCCTATGAGTGTTCGAAGCGAACATCTGACGGAAATGGCTGATGCGATCCAGCGTTACGATCGCGAGGTCCAGAACATTCAGGCTGACGAGGCCCTTACTTCGGATTTGGTCAACCGATATGCTGAAGCTTCCCGCATTTTATATGCTGCACTTGCGCCGTGGGTGTTGCGGCGAGACAAGCGAGAGGACCACCTGCTCCAGCGTTTCGGGAAAGTTTGTGGCTCGCATCGCGAGATTGTTCCCATTGAAGTGCCGATCTCGAAAATGCCCCTCGCATGGCGGCGGATCTTCCTCGCCAGCGAAGCGCTCTCCCAACTGCACGAAGAGCGCTTGAGTCCTCAAGATCGGCGGATGCGGCTGTCGTTGCCCAGCGGGCGCTATCTGCGTGACGTGGCTGAGGAAATGGCTCGATTGCAGGCATTTGACGACGAGATAATGCAGGATGATTCGCCAGGCGACCCGATCGGTCCCTGGCAACGCCTTAGCCGCGAACTGCTTGGTGAGGAGGGCATCAGTCTGTTTGATCATCCGGCGGTAATACGTACGGCTGAGGAAATCGAGCATGCCGTACGCGCCGGGCACAAGGTTCTCGTATTTGGCAGGTTCATCAAACCGATGCGCGCGCTCACGTTCTTGCTCGACGCGCGTGAGATGGTTCGACGCCTCTGTGCCGAAGACAAAGTAGAAAACAGATGGCCTCAGGCTGCGCTTGGCGAGCTCGACAGTGAACGAGAAGCTGCGCTGAAGGTTGCGCTGAGCGACCCAGCCGTGAACACGCGCGGGCTCGATCGCAAGGCCGTGGATGAGCGCCTTCGCGAGCGCGCCAGCCGCTTTGAGGCAGCGCGCCGAGCCAATCTCGAAGCCATGCGCCGAGAACTTGTTGGCGACCCGGCAGCGGCCGACCTCAGAGAGTTCTGGCTTGCAGACGCTGGACGACGCGATGGCAACTCTGCGCTCCTAGCTGCGCTTGAAGATCAGCGCAGCTTCTCCGAGCGACATCAACCTTGGAGCAAAGACGCTTTGTTGGCGGCTTTTCGCTCCCTCGTTGGAGAAGTTACGATTGCGGACCAGGTGGACGATTCTGACATTAACGTGAAGGCGCGGCTGGCGGAGCATCTGTTAGACTTCGCGGGCCGCGAAGGACACTTCGCCCGTTTAATGTATGGCGATACAGCACCACAAACGCGGCGGCTCTTGCAGGCAGCGTTCAATCGCGCAGGAAGCTGGCCGCAAGTTCTCGTGGCGCAATCACTCGTAGGACGAGAGGGCCTCAATCTCCACCAGGCGTGCCGAATGGTTGTGCTACTTCACCTTGAGTGGAACCCGGCCCACGTCGAGCAGCAAATTGGCCGTGTCGACCGGATCGACAGTAAATGGGCACGCGAAGCGGATGCCTATTTGGGCACAGAAAATACTTCGAGCCCACCACCAAAAATTATCATTCGTCCGGTCATTATATCTGGTTCCTATGATGACCATCATTGGTCCATACTCAAGCGCAGATGGGATAGCATGCGCGCACAGCTTAACGGCGATATCATATCAGAGGCTCAGGTTGATGCATCGGAACCAGAGCGACAGGCACTGTTTGACAAGATCAGAGCTGCAACGCCTACCTTCGCGCCACCTCCGCTGGCGAACCGCCAAAAGAGAGTGTGAGAATGCTACTATCTCGATCAACCCTCTAAAGGCCGGTTTGCTTGAGCGTCTGGTAGCGGACCTTCATCGACTTTGACGGGGGCGCGGAATGAATGATGCGAGGATCTGGATGAAGGAGCATCCGGCGTGAGGTTTCAAGGCCAGCTAATCACCGCTGTCGATATGGCCATTGCGAGTGGAATGGATCCGAAGCGCTTTCGAGCTGCCCTACGAGCCGCAAGTCTTGCTTGGCATCCGAACAACGGACGTTGGCAGGTCGTGCGAGGGAGCGATGAGCACCAAGACATGGAACGGGTCATGGCGCAGCTAGGCGGAGCAAGTGTCAGGCTGCGATCGACGTCACAGGCTGCAAATGGCACGTCCGAAGTCGCAATTCGCGACGAGCAGTACGTACTCGACCTCTGCGACGCAGTTCTCGGGCTGAAGGCCGTCCGGCAGCACTGCTTTGAGTTTCTTACCGGCGATCTAGATCGGCGTGGTTACCGAAAGCCGCTGCCTGTCGACGGATTCTATCCTGCTCTTGGCCTCGTCGTGGAATATCATGAGCGCCAACACCGCGAACGTGTCGGATTCTTCGACGATAAGCCAATGGTTTCCGGGGTACCTCGGGGCGAACAGCGCCGACGATATGATGAGCGCCGCGCCGACTTGCTGCCGAGGCATGGCTACAGTTTAGTCGTTCTCAATGTGGATGAATTCGCGCACGATAGGGCCAAGCGCCTGCTCAGGACCCATCAAGATCAGGCCATTGTCAGCCGCCGCCTTGCAAGTTTTATCGGCTGATTAATGGATATCAAGGCAATGGTGCAAAATGGCTAATGAACCTCGCACCCCACGGCTTGCTGTCTTGATTGACGCAGATAATGCATCCTCCCGGATCGCACCGCGCCTTTTTGAAGAGATTGCCAAGATCGGTGAGGCAAGTGTTCGCCGCATTTACGGCGATTTCTCCGGGACTAGGCTTAAATCCTGGGCCGACGTTCTCGCCACGCATGCGATCAAGGCGCACCAGAACTTTGCGTACACCAGCGGCAAGAATGCTTCGGATATCGCTTTGGTCATCGACGCGATGGATCTTTTGCATACCGGTCGGTTCGACGGGTTTTGCCTTGTCTCTTCCGACAGTGATTTTACCGGGCTGGCCTCGCGTATCCGTGAGCAGGGGATCGATGTCTACGGCTTCGGAGAGCAGAAAACTCCCGAGAGCTTCCGACAAGCCTGTCGCCGTTTCATCTACACCGAGAACCTGCTGCCGGAGGCGCCAACGTCAGATGAACTTGGCCGACTGGATACCCGTCCGGCTAGCGTAAAGAAGTCGCCCACTGCTGCCGCACCCTTGATCCGAACTGCCATCTCACAGCTCGATGATGAAGGGGGCTGGGTGCCTCTAGGGCGGGTGGGCCAACGCCTCGCAGCGCTCGCCTCAGACTTTGACCCCCGAACTTATGGTGAAAGCAAGCTGAGCGACCTGGTCGAGAAGGCCGGCGGCTTTGACTCACGCAGAACGGAGACCGGACATTTGCAAATCCGGGTCTCTCCGTCTGGGAAGACGGGCCAACCTAAACCCCAAAAGGCAACAGCCGGATGAAAGCCCGGCTGCCTCCTTGCGCTAACCAATACCTTTTCTGACGCCTTTGGGGCATGCGACCGATAATGTCGTACATGGGTCATATCAAAGCGCGATGAGCAGAAATATTCGAACAAGCACCACTGATCCGATCCAGATCCCTACACTTCCGGCCGCATCAGGACGCATCGGCATATCCTTCTGTCCAGGAAAACAAGGGCCTGCGCTCGCTGGCTTTACCTGGAAGCGTGATCTTGCGACCGATCTAGACGCGGTGCGTGGGTGGGGGGCTGCCGCTGTCGTCTCTCTGATTGAGAAGCACGAGATGGAGCTGCTGGGGGTCGCAGACCTGGAGACTGCGGTTGCTGCGCGTGGGATGGAATGGTTTCATCTCCCAATCCCCGACGTCACCGCTCCTGGCGAGGAATTCGAGCAACGATGGCACACGGCCGGAGCCCGGCTGCGCAGTCTACTCACCGACGGGAAAAGCGTCTTTATCCATTGCCGGGGAGGGCTGGGCCGAGCCGGCACAGTGGCGGCGAGACTGCTCATCGAACTTGGCCTTGCTGACGCTAGTGGTGCAATCGCTCACGTTCGTGGCGTCAGGCCTGGCGCCATTGAGACGAAGGCACAAGAAGATCACTTGCGAGAGATCGAGCGTATCTATGATTGCTCATATGGCTGTTTGGTTGGACTGGCGGTCGGAGATGCTGTGGGGGCGACGCTCGAGTTCAAGCCGCGCGACAGCTATGCCCACATCACGGACATGGTCGGGGGAGGGCCATTCGGCTTGGATGCCGGGACCTGGACCGATGACACCTCCATGGCCCTTGCGCTGGGAGAAGCTCTGCTCGCCAGCGCGGCCAAGGGCTCGGCGTTTGAGCCGGGAGAAGCACAACGGCGCTTTGTCGATTGGTGGAGGAACGGCGCCTTCAGTCCCACGGGCAGTTGTTTTGATATCGGGATCGCAACCCGGCAGGCCCTTTCTCGGTTCGAGGAAACGGGCGACCCGATTGCCGGCTCGACCGATCCGTACTCAGCAGGCAACGGCTCACTAATGAGGCTCGCGCCAGTCGCGATCTGGGGGATACAGCAAGATCCCGCAGTAGTGACACGAGTAGCCCGCCTACAGAGCATGACCACGCACGCTGCAGATGCGTGCCTCGAGGCCTGTGAAGCGTATGCACTGGTCTTGCGGGCGGCTATCCTAGGTGCCGACTTTGAGGAAGCACTGGCGGTTCCCTCGGGCGAATATGGACCGGAGGTCGGTCCAATCATGGCCGGTAGCTGGCGCGGGAAAGCACGCGATCAGATTGCGAGCAGCGGATTCGTCGCGCACAGCCTCGAAGCAGCGATCTGGTCCGTGGCAAACACGACGAGCTTCGACGACGCAGTGCTGTTGGCAGCCAACCTCGGTGAGGATGCCGACACTACTGCCGCAATTGCCGGGCAGTTGGCTGGCGCAATTTACGGCGCATCGTCGATCCGCCGATCATGGCTAGAAAAGCTGGCATGGCGCGACAAAATTGAGAATCTCGCGCGTAATCTGGCGTTCCCGGCAGTCGCGCTCTCAAACTAACGTCGCGGCCGATACATGGCAGCGATCGGCGGCGTTGCTGTTCGGCCCGCATTGCTGCCCATGGGCACATAATGTGTCATGCTTGATGCCCTATCGGTGAATTAGCGGATAATGCGTCAGGTTTGACCCTTTACAGAAGGCCCCCGGCAGCGGGATCAGACGGCAGGCTTGGCCCAATTACCTACAACGGGATCTTGGTCCCAGAAATACGTGCGGGGTCCAAGCCTGCCTCCTCCGGCTGGAGGAACCGCGGTTTCGATTTGTCTGGATCAAACGAGGCGCCCGTCTTCCACATTGCCATCATGATCACAGCGAGCTTCCTTGCGACGGCAACGCGAGCCTTGAGAAATCCGATCTTTGTTGCCAGCCGGAGGCCCCAAGTACGCAATGAACTTTCGGTTTTGATTGTGCGAAGCAGCACGGTGGCTGCCGTGATTAGGTGCGACCTGGTCAGCTTGTTTCCGTAACGGCTGATCCGGCCGCGGCGCGCGGTGGCGCCGGATTGATACAGATTGGGCGTTAGGCCGAGATAAGGCCCGACATCTCGATTGCTTCTAAAGCGGTACGGGTCTCCGACGGCGCTGTAAAATGACAGCGCTGTAATTGTCCCAACGCCAGGAATCGTCTGAAATCTGGCGCAAACCGGGATGCTGGCGGCCATTGTGCGCATCTTTCGATCCATATCCCAAATATGAGAGCGCAGTTCTTCTCCCATCCTGACCAGGGGATCCAAATCGACGCGGATCGTCACGCCGTTGGTCCTCAAAAGCCTGAGTTGATTCGCGACTTCAGCTGCGAGCGATCCTCGCCCATTCAGGAGCTTGATACTGGCACCGTGCAATCTGAATATGGACTGGAGCAGCGCATCCGTCCTGGCTCGATGCTTTAGCAGGGTTCGACGGATGTTGATCATTATCCGGATGTCCTGGTGCTCCACCGGTTTGATGAAAACATGGGGACCGAAGGACTGCGCCAGTCGGCCAAGCTCAGCGAGACCTTTGGCATCATTCGCATCAGTCTTTTGACGTCGGATCGCCAGGAATTTGCTTGATTTGCGAACGTCGACGACTTGAACGGGAAACCCGAATGAACGGAGATCCCGAACCATTTGAGTGCCGACACCGGCCTCGATCGTAATAGACTGGACAGGCTCAACGCCGAACCGTCGAAGGATATCTCTTATCGGAGCAGCGCGGGTCTCAGTCATTGCCTCGAAGAAAACGTGTCCTTCGACATCGACGAGGCAGACCGCAGTCTCCAAGTGGCCGGCGTCGAGGCCGACCCAGTAGCGCAGGTGCCGTGGCATTGTGCTCCCGTACGACGTTTGTTTCTTTCGCTTGCCCTACTGACCTTGTCGGGGCTGTCCGACTAGGATTCGTCCTCCGGCATGTGATAGTGAGGTAGGAAATCGAAGGAGATGATAGGATGGGGCCGCGGGAGGCGTTGGATGGCCTAATCAGCGAGCGAGGAGAGACCTACGCATCAATTTCGCGCCTCCTCGGGAGAAACTCGGCATACATCCAGCAGTTCATTAAACGAGGTTCTCCAGTCCGCCTTGACCAAAGCGATATAGCGCTGCTGGCATTGCATTTTGACGTGCCCGTAGAGAAGCTCGGTGGAAAGGAGGGGCCGACGGTCGGGCAGCGTTCGATAGTCAAAGTCCCCTTGCTGAACGGGACAGGTAACGATTCACGCTCACAATGGCGGCTGGTTGATGCGGCTTGGCTCGGTCGGCTGTGTGATCAGCCCGCCAGTGTCGCAATCTTGCCAATCGTTGGTGAGGCGATGGAGCCGACCCTCTGCAATGGCGACGAGGTTATGATTAGCCGAGTTCGCTTCCAGGAGAGCGTGCGTGAAGGCCTTTACGCCATCCGTGGGTCTTCTGAAATCTTCGTAAGGCGAATAGCGATCGACCCAACGAAGAACCGTCTGACCGTTCTTACTGACCACCCTGCATATCCGAGCTGGCAGGGCATCCAGCGCAAGGGCGTCGATATTGTCGGCCGGGTGATCTGGATCGGAGCTCGGGTGACCTAGGGTCAGGACCCATTGAATTGCTTGCACAGGGGGTGATTGGTTGATTCAAGGTCAGCGTCGAGGAGGCGCTGGTCGTGGATGTTCCGTTTCTGCTGAGCGAGGCGCAAATGCGCCGGATCGAACCGTTTTTTCCGCTGTCGCATGGCATTCCACGGGTGGACGACCGTCGGATTATCTCGGGCATCGTCTATGTCATCAAGCACGGTCTGATGTGGCGCGATGCTCCGAAGGGGTACGGTCCGCACAAGACGATCTACAACCGGTTCGTGCGCTGGAGCCGGCTCGGGGTCTTTAACCGCATCTTCGCCGAACTGGCTGGCGCCGCCGGCGAACCCGACCGGATCATGATCGACGCGACGCATCTCAAGGCGCACCGCACGGCATCCAGCCTCCTAAAAGGGGGGCTCTTTCCCGATGTATCGGGCGCACCAAGGGCGGGCTGAACTCGAAGCTGCACACGGTCTGCGATGGGCAGGGTCGGCCGATCGTCATGCTACTCACCGAAGGGCAGATGAGCGATCACAAAGGCGCAGTTCTGCTGTTTTCGCGGCTGCCCCAAGCCAAGGAACTGCTGGCTGACAAGGGCTATGACAGCGACTGGTTCCGCCACGCCCTTGCCAGCCGCGGCATCACCCCATGCATCCCGCCAACGGCCAATCGCAAGGTCCAGCACGCCTATGACAAGCAGCTCTATCGCCAGCGTCACAAGATCGAGAACCTGTTTGCCCGTCTCAAAGACTGGCGACGCATCGCCACCCGCTACGACCGCTGCGCGCACACATTCATGTCCGCCATCACCATCGCTGCAACCTTCTGCTTCTGGCTCTGATCAATGAGTCATCGTGTAATTGCGGCTGCTTCCCTCGGACCTTGGTAGAGGCGCACACTTCTGGTTGTCGAATCCTGAAGGAAGGAAGCAGCCATGAAGCATTATGCCGGATTGGACCTGTCGATGGAAACCACGCAGGTCTGCATCGTTGACGAAAATGGCCGAAAGCTGGTCTCGGAGAAGGTCGAGAGTTCCCCCGAGGCGATCGCCGGGCTGCTTGAGCGATGTGGTCCTATCGAGCGAGCGGTGATCGAAACAGGGCGAATGTCGCCGGCGATCTGCCTTGGCCTGCGCGAACTGGGCGTTCCGGTTGTGTGTATCGATGCCCGCCAGGCGCACCAGAGCCTGAAGGCGATGAAGGCGAACAAGACTGATCCGCACGATGCCGCCGGTCTCGCGCAACTGGCGCGGACGGGCTTCTACAAGGAGGTGCACGTCAAATCTCCGGCAGCGCATGGGGTGCGCAGCGTGATAACCGCGCGTGGCCACCTGGTGGAAGCACGTGTCCGGCTCGACAACATGATCCGCGGCCTTTGCGCCACGTTCGGCTACCGCCCTGGTCCCGGACAAGGGAGAGCATTCCTTGAGCGGATCATGCAGGCTGCCCACATTCCCGGCTTGGGCGATGCCATCACGTCATTGCTGTCCGTGCGCGCCGAGCTGGTCGAGCAGATCAAGGAAATGGACCGCCGCCTGCGCATCATTGCCAGCCAGTCACAGGCCTGCGAAATCCTGATGACCATACCGGGCGTCGGCGTGCAGACGTCGGCCGCCTTCGCCGCTGCAGTCGATGAAGCCGGGCGCTTCCGACAATCGCGCAATGCCGGCGCGTACTTCGGCCTGGTGCCCCGACGCCATCAGTCGGGCGAGATCGACTGGACCGGCAGGATCACCAAACAGGGCGACGGCACAGTACGCAAGCTGCTGTATGAAGCTGCCAACTCGATCCTCACCCGGAGCCGGGAGACCTTTGCCTTGAAGACATGGGCCACGAAGATCGCCAAGCGCCGAGGTCTCAAGAAGGCTCGCGTCGCGCTCGCCCGCCGCCTTGCTGTCATCATGCACGCCATGCTGCGCGATGGCACTTTGTTCCAAGCGTGAGGTAGGATAGAATCTGTTTGCCAGCGGTGAAGCGTCAACGCTGATCCGAGGGCGGTGTCCCGAGAGGGAACGCAGGGACGGACGATCTGCGAAGGTTACCGGATGGGCCCGCAAGCCCGCTTCGAGTCAATGCAACGTTCGCCTCCGTGAGACCCGATACAGCACGGCCAGGCATCTGTCCGGGGTCGCGTCCGTCAAGGTGGTGTAATTTCGGCTGTGGCCGTGGGCCATCGTCAGGCGGCTTTGGCGGTGATGTGTAGGGGCTGATTTTCCTCCTCGATCATGGGTTGGTTGAGTTCGGCCATGCCTTCGATCTGCATGTATCGGTGCTGGAGCTGCCACTCGTCGTTCTGCTCCATCAGCACAGCCCCGACGAGGCGGATGATGCTGTCTTCGTTCGGGAAGATTCCGACGACGTCGGCGCGGCGCTTGACCTCCTTGTTGAGCCGCTCGAGCGGATTGGTTGAGTGTAACTTCGTGCGGTGCTGGGTGGGGAAGCCGGTGTAGGCGAGCACGTCGGTTTCGGCCTCGTCCATGCAGGCGCCGAGCTTGGGCCAACGGGTGCGCAACTGGTCGGCGACCTGTCGCCAGACCTGCGTTGCGCTTTTCTGATCGGGCTGCAGGAAGACCTGGCGGATCGCGGCGGCGACGACAGTGTTCTGGCCCTTGGGCACATAGGACAGGGCATTGCGCATGAAGTGCACCCGGCAGCGCTGCCAGGTGGCGCCCATGACGCGGGTGATCGCGCCCTTGAGGCCCTCGTGAGCATCGGAGATGACCAGCTTCACGCCGGTAAGACCGCGCCGAACAAGGTCCTTCAGGAAGTCGGACCAGAAGACCTCCGCTTCCGAGGGGCCGATATGCAGGCCGACGATCTCGCGCCGGCCCTCGGTGTTGACGGCCATGGCGATTATTGCGGCAACGCTGATGATCCGCCCGCCTTCGCGTACCTTGAGATAGGTGGCATCGAGCCAGAGATACGGCCATTCGCCGGTGAGCGGGCGTTTCAGAAAGGCATGGACGCGCTCGTCAATGTCCTTGCAAAGCTTGGAGACGGTGGACTTGGAGATGCCGGTCATGCCCATGGCCTGGACGAGTTCATCGACCCGCCGGGTGCTGACCCCACCGATCCACGCTTCCTGGATCACCGCAACCAGCGCTTTCTCGACCATCTTGCGGGGCTCAAGGAAGCCCGGAAAATAGGACCCAGCACGCAGCTTGGGGATTTTCAGGTTCAGCGTGCCTACCCGGGTATCCAGCGAACGGTCGCGATAGCCGTTGCGCCAGGTCGCGCGCTCGCTGCTGCGTTCGTGGCGACCCGCGCCGATCAGGCCATCAACGTCGGCCTCCATGATCAGCTGCAGCACGTTCTCGGCGATGGTGCGCAAAAAATCCGGTTGGTCGCCCTTTGCAGCCAGCTCTTCGATCAGTAATCTGTCCTCGGTCATCGGGAACTCCTCTTCGTCACGGTTGAAGTGTGCAAACTCCACCATAACGATGAACCCGGTGGCCACCAGCGACGCCGCATTCCGGGGTGGGGCATGCCCCACCCCGGAATACACCATCGCCTACACCGGAAATTACACCACGAGCGCGGACGCTAACTCTGTCCGGTCAGTGCGGACAGATCCATGAAACCCTCAAGGGATCACACCGCCTAGCTCTACAATTACAGATCCTGACCCTAGCTGTCATTATGACACCGCGCTGCCTGAGGCTCTAAGCGGCCATCCCAGCGTGCGATGCTGGCGCGGAGCAAGATGGGTAGCAGTCGCGCTGGCTGGGAGGTGAAACGACGACTCGCACAAGCGCAGTCGGACAAAGCGCAGGCCATGAATCTTTCACCGTGAACGCTGATGTGCGGAGGCTGAGCAGCCGCAGTGCCGAATTAGCGCGCTGCTACCTAGAGAGCTACCTAGCACAAAAATGCTCTCAATCGCCCGATCCGGCGACATTAGTATCTGATTGAAAAGTAGGGGGAAAGTGGTGGACGCACTAGGGCTCGAACCTAGGACCCGCTGATTAAGAGCAATCTTTCCGTCCGGATGTGTTCGCGTGCGACCGCATCGATGTGCAGGTGTCCAGAGGATCTGGTCAACTGACTGCGATCCCGTCGAGGATCGGACAATCGGGTCTGCTGTCGCCGCTGCACCCTTCGGCCAGTTCCAGCAAGGCGCGACGCATGGCTTCAAGTGCTGCGGCCTTGCGACCAAGATCATCGGCATGTGCCAGGGCAACGGCCTTCACTTCACTGCTCGTCCGCTCGCGGTTGTCCCATAGGCCGAGGAGAGTGGCGATCTCCTCAAGCGAGAAGCCAAGGCCGCGGGCGTTGGCAATGAAGCGCAGGCGCTCGATCGATTGCGGCGAATAATCCCTGTAACCATTGTCGCGTCGGTCAGTGGGCGGCATCAACCCTACGCGCTCATAGTACCGGATCATCCGCTCCGACACGCCAGTGGTCTTCGATGCCTGTCCGATGTTCATGGCCGCTGTTCGCCGAACTTCGGGTAGCGTCCTTGGTGGTGGCCGCCATGGAAGAAGTGCAGCAGCGGGTAGGCGAGCAGGAATGCGTAAGGGATCAGCCCGAAGAAGTGCTGCCGGTGTTCCGGATAGAGCAGGAAAGCGGCGATCAGCGCGCCCGATGCCGCGGCCAGCAGCCACGCGCGCTTGCTGGCAAGGTTCATAGCGTAATCCTCCTGAGACGCAGCGAATTACCGATGACGCTGACCGAGGAAAGCGCCATCGCCGCCGCTGCGATGATCGGTGAAAGCATGATGCCGAACAGCGGGTAGATCGCGCCCGCAGCCACCGGGATACCAGCGACGTTGTAGGCAAAGGCAAAGAACAGGTTCTGCCGGATGTTGGTCATGGTTGCGTGGCTGAGGTGCCGGGCACGCGCTATCCCCGTCAAATCGCCCTTGAGCAGTGTGATGCCTGCGCTTTCAATCGCAACGTCTGTGCCGGTGCCCATGGCGATGCCGACATCGGCAGCGGCAAGCGCAGGGGCGTCGTTCACACCGTCGCCTGCCATCGCCACGATCCTGCCTTCGTCCCTCAAGCGCTTGACGATCGCGCTCTTTTGGTCTGGCAACACATCGGCTTCGATGTCGTCGATGCCGAGCCGCCGCGCGATGGCCTCAGCCGTGACGCGATTGTCCCCGGTCAACATGATGACATGGATACCCGCTTCGGCCAGCGCCTTGAGCGCGGCAGGCGTAGTCTGCTTTACCGGATCGGCAATGCCGATGGCACCCGCAACCTTGCCATCTATGCCAAGAAAAATTGCGGTCGCCCCGTCAGCGCGCAGGGCGTCAGCACGTTGCGCCAGGGGGGCAGTCGAGACCCCTTGTTCCTGAAGAAAGCGGGCATTTCCAGCAACAAGCCGATGTCCATCGACGATGCCGGTTATGCCCTTGCCGACTGGCTGATCGACGTCGCCCGGTTCGCTGATTGCGATCCTCTTGGCTTCTGCATCTCTGACAATTGCCAGGGCTAGCGGATGCTCGCTGCTGCGTTCGAGGCTCGCGGCAAGGCGCAGAACCTCTTGACTGTCGAACCCTTCGGCCGTCTCGATCGCAACCACCGCAGGCTTGCCTTCGGTGAGCGTGCCGGTCTTGTCGACGACAAGCGTATCGACCTTCTCCATGCGTTCGAGAGCCTCGGCGTTCTTGATGAGTATACCGGCCTGGGCACCGCGTCCGACCCCCACCATGATCGACATCGGGGTCGCGAGGCCAAGCGCACAGGGGCAGGCGATGATCAGCACGGCCACCGCTGCGATCAGGCCATAGCCCATTGCAGGCGATGGGCCGACTAGGGACCAGATGACGAACGCGATCGCTGCGACGGCGATCACCGCCGGCACGAACCAGCCCGACACTGTGTCGGCAAGCCGCTGTATGGGCGCACGACTGCGCTGGGCTTCTGCTACCATCTGGACGATGCGCGCCAGCATGGTGTCGCGCCCGATCTTCTCGGCGCGCATCACAATGCCGCCGGTCTGGTTTATCGTGCCACCGATCAGCTTTGACGCAGCCTCCTTGGTCACCGGCATGGACTCGCCAGTCACCATCGATTCATCGACCGTGCCGCGGCCCTCCAGCACCACGCCATCAACCGGAACCTTCTCGCCTGGGCGAACGCGGAGCGTGTCGCCGACCAGAACCTGGTGGAGTGTGATCTCCTCGTCACTACCATCGGGACGAACCCGGCGGGCGAGCTTGGGCGAAAGGTCGAGCAATGCGCGGATCGCACCGCTGGTTGTTTCCCGGGCACGCAGTTCAAGCAGTTGGCCAAGCAAGACCAGCACGGTAATGACCGCCGCCGCCTCGAAATAGACCGCGACTGAGCCGTCCATTGCGCGAAACGCGGGTGGGAAGATACCGGGCGCAAGCGCCGCCGCCATGCTGTAGATCCAGGCAACGCCCGTTCCCATCGCAATCAGGGTGAACATGTTGAGGTGGCGGCTTTTCACCGAGGCCCAGCCGCGTTCAAAAAAGGGCCAGCCCGCCCACAGGACCACCGGCGTCGCCAGAACCATCTGGACCAGGTTGGCGATGTTTCCATCCAGATAATGGCGCAGTCCGGTCAAATGCCCGCCCATTTCGAGCGCAACCACCGGCAAGGAGAGGATGAGGCCGAATGCAAAGCGCCGCTTCATGTCGGCATATTCGGGCGACGGTCCATCGTTGAGCGTCGGCGTCATCGGTTCCAAGGCCATGCCGCAGATCGGGCAGCTTCCCGGCCCCGACTGCTGGACCTCCGGATGCATCGGGCAGGTCCAGGTCGCGCCGTCTGGCACCGGCTCTGCCGGTCGCGGCGCATCGCTCATATAACGTGATGGATCGGCCTTGAACTTGGTTAGACAGGCAGCGCTGCAAAAGTAGTGATGGACGCCGTCATGGGTCGCGACATGCGTGGTCGTCGCAGAATCGACGCTCATTCCGCAGACGGGGTCAATCACCGTCCCTGGAGCCTTCGATCCGGAATGCGCGCATTTCGCATGGTCATGATGCGATTCGGTCATACTTCGTACTCCTCTGGTCGCAACACTCATCAACCTTGACATTATGTCAGGGTCAAGGGGTAATTCACCCGTTCGCCATGATCGGCTCCAGCGTACCCAGCCAGGCCACCACGGCGAGGATCGTAAGCACTGTGGACGTTTCCAGAACCAGGCTTTGCCGAAGACCACGTAACGCGGGGACCGGATTGCCGTTGGCGATGGCTGCACCAAGAGCGGGTGTCAGCCGCCAGCGGTTGACACCCGCCAGCATCAGCATTGCAGCAAACAGGGCGAGCTTGATAAGCAGGAGTTGGCCGTAGCGCGAAGCGAACAAGCCGTATGGATGCGGCAAGCCCATCAGGCTCAGGCTGTTGATGATGCCCGTGAGAACGATCAACGCGACCGCAAGCGTCCCAACCCGCGAGAATTGTTCAAGCGCCCGATGCGCGATCCTGATCTGCGCATCGGATTGGTGCGCCAATGGCTGAAAAAGCAGCCAGGAGAACGCGGCAATTCCGCCGATCCATATAGCCGCCGCCAGCATGCAGACGATGTCGCTCAGCCGGTGGAGCGATCCAGTCCACCCTCCGGTTGCACCGGCATGGCCAGTCCAGACCGGCGTGGCGATGGCAAGCACAGCCGAGGCAAGCAGACAGTATCTTGCAAGGCGTGGGCTTCGGCCAAGCGCCAGTGCGGCAAGCAGGGCAATTGAGACTGCCACCATGCGCACGACCCAGGCGCTGCCGATGGCGCTCTGTGTAACGATTTCCCTGAAGGCCGAGCCATCGACTTCCCAGAGGCTGGTCCCGGTCATGGCTGCGACAAGTGCGATCATGCCGGAGCCGGACAGCAGCAGTCCGAGCAGCGAAAGGAGGAGGGCAGGTTTGGCCAGCGGCAGCAAGGCAGTGCCTCGCTCCTCGGGTTTCAGCGCGTAAAGCGAGAAGGCTGTCACACCTGCCAGCACCATCAGGTCGGCGTAAAGCGCGAACCGGATGGCGATGACAGGCAGGTTGTCCAAGTCTTCAGCGTACGGTGAAGCTGAAGTCGCCGCCCATGCGATGCGTGTCGGCTCCGGCCGCGCTCCAGGTCACGCGGTAAGTCCCGCTGGCAAGCGGCCGACGGAGCAGCAAAGTCATCGATTTCCTGTCATTGCCAAGCCGGGCGGTGAAACCCGTGATCGGCATCGGCGCATGGCTTGCCATACCCGGCATGCCGGTCATTGCGATCTCGGCCCTTGCCGTTGCGCTCGATCGCCGTACCCTCATTCGTTCGGCTGCTTTGGGGGGCGGGGGCCTCGCGCTTTCGGCAGCGCTCCCCGCGTGGGCGCGCAGTGGAACTCCTGGCCTCGCAGGCCCGATGTCCGTGGTGTCCGGGGAGCAAATCGCACTATCCATCGGTCATGCCTCGCTCCGGGTCGGCGGACGTGACGGGCATGCCATCGGCATCAACGGTGCGACACCTGGCCCGGTCATCCGGTTAAAGGAGGGCCAGAACGTTCGCCTCGCGGTAAACAACACGCTGAACGAGGAAACCTCGATCCATTGGCACGGGCTGCTCGTGCCCTTCCAGATGGACGGCGTGCCGGGGGTGAGCTTTCCGGGGATCAAGGCCGGCCAGACCTTCGTGTACGAGTTCCCCGTCAAGCAGTCTGGCACCTATTGGTATCATAGTCACTCCGGCATGCAGGAAGCGATGGGCATGTATGGCGCGATCGTCATCGATCCCGCCGCGCCCGATCCGGTCGCCTATGACCGTGAACATGTAATCATGCTCGCCGACTGGAGCTTCATGCATCCGCATACCCAACTGCGGAAGCTGAAGGCGCAGCCTGGCTACTTCAACATGCAGAAGCAGACTCTCTCCGGCCTGCTCGCGGGCAAGGACCAGTCGGCCTCCGAACGCCGCATGTGGGCCGGGATGCGGATGGACCCGACCGACATTTCCGACGTCACCGGCGCAACCTATCATTTCATGGTCAACGGTCATGACAGTACCGCGAACTGGACCGGACTGTTCGCACCCGGCGAGCGGGTGCGCCTGCGCATCATCAATGCAGCCGCCATGACGAATTTCAATGTCCGGATTCCGGGTCTCGCGATGACGGTGGTCGCCGCCGATGGGCAAAACGTGCAGCCGGTCGAGACCGACGAATTCCAGATCGGCATCGCGGAGACCTATGACGTGATCGTCGAACCCAGGGCCGACGAGGCCTATGGCTTCATTGCCGAGGCCATCGATCGCTCCGGTCAGGTGCGCGCGACGCTTGCTCCGCGCTTCGGCATGGCCGCGCCGATTCCGCCAATCCGCGAACGTCCGCTGCTCACCATGAAGGACATGGGCATGGGCGATATGGCTGCGTCCGACGGCGATACAAGCGGAGCAGACCACGCAGCCATGGGCCACGACATGCCCGGGGCGGATCATGGTTCGATGAAAATGCGCGATCCCTCGGTCGCGCCGCAGGTCAAGCTGGGGCCTGGCGTCGCAACGCTCTCGCCGATGCCCGTGGACCGCACGGGAGAACGTCCGACCGGTCTTGAGAAGGTCGAGCACCGGGTGCTGACCTACCGCGACCTCAAATCGCTCGCGCCCAATCCAGACAAGCGCACGCCGTCGCGCGAGATCGATCTGCACCTGACCGCCAACATGGAGCGCTACATGTGGTCCTTCGACGGCGAGAAGTTCAGCGAAAATACCGAGCCAATCCCGTTCCGCCACATGGAGCGGGTGCGCATCAATCTCATTAACGACACCATGATGCCCCATCCGATTCACTTGCACGGACACTTCTTCGAACTGGATACTGGGAATCCCGGCCATCATCCGCTGAAACACACGGTCGACGTCCTGCCTGGCGGCAGGGTCTCGTTCGATCTGACTGCCGATGAGCTCGGCGACTGGGCATTCCACTGTCACATGCTGCTGCATATGATGTCGGGGATGTTCCGGGTCGTGACCGTGCGCCATGAGGAGGACGCGGCATGAAGACGACCCTTCTCATCAGTGCTGCGGTCCTGCTGGCAGCGCCTGGCATCGCGGCGGCCCAGTCCTCCATGTCAGACATGGCAAGAAGGATGTGCCGGCGTCAGTTCAACAAGGTCCAGCCGCGCCGGCTGCGGCAGATCATTCCGGCCATGGTCCGCCAAAGTCCGCAGTTTCCGCGCCTGCCGCGGCCGATCCCCATGCCGGACACGCTGCGGAGCCGAAGGCGGCCAGTGCGCCACAGGTCGAAGCCGTGGATCATTCCGGCCACGACATGAATGCTATGGCGGGCATGTCTGAGGACGGTCCGGTGATCGGGACTGCGCCCGCCCCGGCGCCGCCAAGTGATCATGCCGCCGATGCTGTGTTCGATCCTGCCGAAATGGCGCGGGCGAGAGAGGCGCTGCGGCGAGAGAACGGGGCGTTCTAAGGATCGATGGTGCTCTTCGACCTTGCCGAATTCCAGGCCCGAAAGGGCAGGGACGGCTATCGCTGGGCAGGCGAAGCATGGTTTGGCGGCGACATCGATCGCCTCCTGATCAAGACGGAAGGCGAGGGCACTTTCGGCGAACCAGTCGAGGACCTGGAGATTCAGGCGCTCTATTCGCGCGCGATCTCGCCATTCTGGAATGCCCATGTCGGCGTGCGGCACGATATAGTCCCCAATCCCTCGCGGACTTATGCCGTTGTCGGCGTCGAAGGGATCGCGCCGTACTGGTTCCATCTGACCGGACAGATGTTTCTTTCGGACAAGGGCGACCTGCGCGCGCGACTTGAGGGAAGTTACGATGAGCGCATTACCCAGCGCCTGATCCTCCAGCCTCGGGCGGAGTTCAACATCTCCGCTCAGGACATGCCGGCGATCGGGGCAGGATCAGGTCTCACGGACTTCGAACTGGGCGCGCGCCTGCGCTACGAGATACGGCGGGAATTCGCGCCCTACGTTGGCGTGGAATGGAGCAAAAAGACTGGCGAGACTGCGCGATTGGCGCGGCTTGCCGGGGAAGATCCCGAAGCAGTCAGTTTCGTGGCCGGGCTCAGGGTCTAGTTCTGATGGCAACGGGCAAAGACTTGGTCTGGACCTATCGGTCGCGCCGGAGCAAGACTTGATCCTGTGAACTCGGCCGTCGCTCTCATTGTTGCGCTTGCATCGGTGTTCGGCTCAGGCCCGCTTTGAGCCGCGACGGCACAGGCTCCGGTTCAGACGGTTAGCATGGAATGCTGCGACATGCCGGGTAGCGGCGACCGCTCACATCGTCATGACACACCAGACGTGGCGCGGGCCTGCCATTCGTGCATCTTTCCGGCACCCGCTATCGGCACCAATCTGAATGCCACTGGATGGCATTGGATCAGTCCTGAGGTCCGGGCTCCGCAAAGCCTGTCCGGGTTGACGCTTGAACCGCCGACACCGCCCCCGCGCCAAGTGCTTCCTCGATCCATTTCAAACTTATCTGGAGAATACACATGAAATCCAAGTATCTGCCGGGCGCCCTCGCGGTCTCGCTTTCTACCGCCGTGTTTGCAGCAGAGCCTGCACCGACGCCAGAAAAGCCGTGCTGTTGCTGTAAGAAGGACGAGCACGGCCAGATGGCCTGCTGCAAGGAACATGGCGAGCAGGCTGGTGAGCATGCTGGTCACGACATGAGCGGCATGGACCACAAGTAAGTCAAGGTGCGCGGAGGGCGGTCCGCCACCCTCCGCGCGTTGCCATGTGACTACCGGCAAATGCGGACTGGACCTTAGTTTACACCGGGGCGGTTAGGCGGCCACCCGCGGATAAGGAGATCACACATGCGAAAGCTCGTTTTGGCACTGGCGTTGTTTTCGACGCCCGCGCTAGCGGCAGGCGACATCCTGATGCATCGCGATCCGGGGTGTGGGTGCTGCGAACAATGGGCTGCGCGGGTTCGGCAGGCCTTCGGCAGAAATCTGCGAATCGTCGATGACGCGAACCGTACCGCGTTCCAACGGCAGGTGGTCTTCCCGCAAACCTGGTGTCATGCCACACCGCGATCGTGGACGGGATCGCCTTCGAGGGACACGTTCCTATTGCGGACATGAACCGCGTACTGGCGAGCCGCCAGAAAGGTGTTTGTGGGCTTGCAGTTGCGGGAATGCCCATCGGATGGCGGGCATGGAGGTGCCGGGTGTTCGCGCGCAGCGGTATAGCGTCATTGCCTTCGGGGCCGCACGCAGCAGCGTATACGCATAGCATTAGTCGTCGCATTAGATGCGAGCGACTTCGTGAAGGGCAGTCGCATAGCGTCGGCACGTTGCAAGGCTGCTGCCAAAATGGCGGTATCAAGATCGACGCCCGTAACCCTTACACCCCTGCCGCAAAAACTGGCCAGGAGGGTGCCATCCTCGCAACCGACATCGAGAACATCAAGCACTTCGAGTTCGCCTGTCAGTTCGTCGATCAGTTCCGCTTCACGGTTATCTGGCCGCAGAGGCTGCAGCGCCGTAGCCATTCGGTGAAGACCTCACCCCAATGGTAGGACGAATCCGACGACATCCATCTGCTTTCGTGATGCGACCAGCGCGCCAGTGAGCGAGAAAACCACAATCCCGACCCAGTCGAGGAAAGTCACGGTGCTCTCGAACATGCTATCCCCTCGTCTCTCTGTGCCACTGGCCTGACCGTGCAGTCGGTTTTGGTGTGCGTTGACGGGCAGGGCACCATCGTGTGACGGCGCCCTGCCGCTCGAGATCAGCCGAACAGCTTGGCAGCAGTTCTTGCGACGCGCGCACCGAGATAGCGGGCCCCGGCGAGTTCATCCTCATCGGGCTGGCGGCTGCCATCGCCGCCGGCAATGGTCGTGGCGCCGTAGGGCGCGCCGCCACGGACCTTGTCATGGCCTGACTGTCCGGCGAAGCCGTAATCGAGCCCGACGATGGTCATGCCGAAATGGAGCATGTTGGTGATGAGCGAAAACAGTGTCGTTTCCTGCCCGCCATGCTGGGTGGCCGTTGATGTGAAGGCCGCGCCGACCTTGCCGTTGAGCGCGCCGCGCGCCCACAGCCCGCCGGCCTGATCGAGAAAGGCGGCCATCTGCGACGAGATCCTTCCGAAGCGCGTGCCTGTCCCGATGACGATGGCGTCATAGTTCTCAAGCTCGGCCACGGTCGCGACCGGAGCAGCCTGGTCGAGTTTGAAATGGCTGGCCCGCGCCACCTCCTCGGGAACGGTTTCCGGCACACGTTTGACATCGACAGTCGCGCCTGCTTCTCGCGCGCCTTCCGCGATGGCCTGCGCCATCGTCTCGATATGGCCATAGGTCGAATAATAGAGGACGAGAACTTTGCTCATGGCTGCTTTCCTTCTTGTTGGGTCGAAATAGTTGAGGCGCCGAAGGCGTAGGCATCCATCCGAAGGACGCCGTAGGTGTTGCTGGTGTGGAGCCGTTGCACGGGGCCGCCGGCTCCCGCCGCACCCAGTGCAACGAACAGGGGCAGGAGATGCTCCTCGGTTGGATGGTTACGCTGCGCGTGCGGGGCGAGGCGGCGATAGGCCAGCAGATCGCAGGTGCGTCCTTCACCCAGCGCTGCGTCGAACCAGTCTGCAAACTCCGTAACCCATTCGGGCTCTGCCATGCCTGCCTGGCCGCGCCAGCTCGACAGGTCGTGCGTGAAGCTGCCGCTGGCGACGATCAGCACGCCTTCCTCAGCAAGCGGCGCGATTGCTCGGCCGACTTCCAGGTGGTGGCCGGGACCGAGCTGGCTTTGCACGGACAGTTGCACCACCGGGATGTCGGCGTCCGGCCAGGCGAGCATCAACGGCACCCAGGCCCCGTGATCGAGACCCCTTGCGGTATCCGTGGCCGAGGGAAGTCCCGCCTCGGCGAGGAGATCCACGATCCGGTCGGCAAGCTGCGGGTCACCCGGCGCGGGATAGGTCAGCTGATAGAGCGCCTCCGGAAAGCCCGCAAAGTCGTGGATCGTCCGGTTGCGCTCGACTGCGTTGACGCTAGGGATGGGCGTTTCCCAGTGCGCGGAAACCACCAGGATCGCGCGGGGCCGCGTCAGGGCGGTCGGAAGTCCCTTGAGGAAGTCGCGGGCGGCGACATCCTCGAAGGGGAGCGTCGGCGCGCCGTGCGAGAGGAACAGCGGGCGGATCATGTAATTCAGTCCTTCTGCTTCAGGGGGTTGCCAATGGCATAGGCGCCGTCGCCGAGCATCGCCTGGACAGCCAGAGCGATGGCCCAGAACACAGGATATTCCCAACCACCGCCGGTATTGGAAAATGTGAAGCCGTTGCCGGCATGCGGCACGATCGCCCCGATCATGATCGGCAGCGCCGCCAGTGCGGCCCAGCGCGTCATGAAGCCGAGGATCAATGCAAGGCCAAGCCCAATTTCGCCAGCCATGACCGGATAGGCCAGGATGCCCGGAAAGCCGATACTTTCGAAGAAGCCAGCCGTTCCGGCGGGCGTGAAAACCAGGACCTTGATCAGCCCATGGGTGAGGAGAAGGCCGCCGCTGGTCACGCGGAGCAGGGCAATTCCTTGCGAAGTCGAAGCTGTCTGGGTCATGGTCAATCGTCCTTTGTCTCGTTGACCCTCAGATACGCGCTTGCGAAGCTGCATGTCATTCGCGAAGATTGACTAGTCGCCATGCGTTTTCGTATGAAATTGCATGGACTGGGACGATCTTCGCACATTCCTCGCCATTGCCCGGCACGGGACACTGTCTGCTGCGGCACGTGCGCTCGGAGTGACGCAGCCGACGATGGGGCGCCGGCTCACTGCGATGGAATCACGGACGGGTGCGCGGTTGCTGCAGCGCCTGCCCGGTGGCTATACGTTGACTCCCCTTGGGGAGACTGTGCTGGGCAACGCCGAACGCGTGGAAGCAGAGGTACTGGCCGCCGAACGCACCATCACCGGCAAGGATGTCGCGCTGGAAGGCCTGGTCAGGCTGACCACGGTCGACACGCTTGCAGCGCGGATCGTCACCCCGGCGCTCGTCGCCCTGCAAGCCAAGCATCCGGGTATCGTTGTCGAACTTGTTCCCGATACACGCTCCCTGAGTCTATCCAAGCGCGAGGCCGATATCGCGCTGCGCATGTCACGCTTTGAGGGGCACGAGGTGGCGGCGCGCCGCGTCGGTGCGCTCGCCATGGGACTGTTTGCATCTCCGGACTGTGCCGAGCGCCTCGGGCAGGATCAACCCCGCCTCGTGACCGTACTCGACGATCAGTCGCACCTGCCGGAGGCCAAATGGCTGCGGGATACCTTTCCCGATGCGACGATCGGCTTTTGCTCCAACAGCCGCGAGGTGCAGGTTCATGCAACTCTTGCCGGAGCCGGGGTTGCGGCGCTGGCCCGCTATCGCGCTGATGGGGAGGCGGGGCTTGTTCGCCTGTTCCCCGACAAGCCCGATCTAATTCGCGACATCTGGATCGGTGTCCATGTCGATATGCGCCACATGCCGAGAGTCCGAGCGGTGACCGATGCGGTGGTCGAAGCGCTGCGGAAAAACGCCGCGATTCTCAATCCGGGGCTCTGAGCACCACGTGCAGGTCTCGCAAGACATGCTCAAACACCCAATGAACCAAGTTTCTTTCTCGTCCTGGCGTAATCAACCACCACCCGACCGCTGCTACCTAGAGAGCTACCTGGCGATCTGCGAGCGGAAATGCGGCCGCCCTCGCGGTCATCTAATATATTCAAATATATGGAGAATTTGGTGGACGCACTAGGGCTCGAACCTAGGACCCGCTGATTAAGAGTCAGCTGCTCTACCAACTGAGCTATGCGTCCACATTGCCTGGAAAGTCCGCCGCAGACCGGCGGTTCCGTTGGTCAGGGCGCGGCAATTACCATCATGGGCGGGGTTTGCAAGCATCAAATCGCTATGGTCCGCACTTTTTGGAGATGCGCGCCTCTCAACCCCAGTTACTGCGGGTCTGGCGGCGCGAACGGTCGATCGCCATTATCATGCCGATGCACAACATCACGGTCAGCATAGACGATCCGCCATAGGACATGAAGGGCAGGGGGATGCCCACGACCGGTGCCAATCCCATCACCATCATCAGGTTGATCGCGAGATAGAAGAATATCGTCGTCGTCAGGCCCGCCGCCGCCAGCCGCGCAAACTTGTCCTCCGTGCGCAGCGCCACGCGGATGCCCCAGCGGAACACGAGCATGAACGCGGCGATCAGGCATATTCCGCCCACCAGGCCCCATTCCTCGGCCATGGTGGCAAAGACGAAGTCAGTATGGCCTTCGGGCAGGTAATCGAGATGGCTCTGTGTGCCGTTCAGGAAGCCTTTGCCGAAAATACCGCCCGATCCGATGGCGATCTTCGACTGGCTGATATGATAGCCCGCCCCGAGCGGATCGCTTTCTGGGTCCATGAAAATAAGGACGCGCTTCTGTTGATATTCATGCAGAAAGCTAAACGCGACTGGAATGATCGCTGCGCCCGCGATGCCCGTTCCAATGAACAGGCGCAGCGGCAGTCCGGCAAGAAACATGACCGTTACACCACCCGCCAGAATCATCGTAGCGGTGCCCAAATCGGGCTGTACGAGCACCAACGCCCATGGCAGGCCGATGAGCACCAGCGCAGGCCATATCGCGCTCCAGCGGCGCAATTCACCCACTGGAAGCCGCGCATAGAATTGCGCCACGGCCAGCACGATCACCGGCTTCATGAATTCGGAAGGTTGCAACTGCATGAAGCCGAGATTGATCCACCGCTGGCTCCCCCCCGCGACACCGCCGATAAGCTCGACCAGCACCAGCGATACCAGGACGGCGATATAGGCCGGAAAGGCCAGCGTGCTCATAAGTTGCACGGGTATGCGAGCAATCGTCAGCGCCATTGCCATGAAGATTGCGAAGCGCACCGCCTGATTGATTGCCCAGGGCGTGATGCTGCCCCCGGCAGAGCTGTACAGAACGACGCAGCCGAAGAATGCGATGGCCGTCAGCAATCCGATGACGCGCCATGGCAAGGCGGAGATGGGGGCGGGGACTATGCTCAATCGGGTTGCTCCGCTGCCGCATTATCGGTCTGCGCCATCACATTGGCCACGGTGGCGACTGTCGCATTGGCCGCGTCCATTTCCTCGGGGGTCAACGTGGTTTCCAGCCCCTTCGACGCTCGGAAAGCCGCCATTTGCGCGGCCATGCGCTGTGTGGGGGTGCCGCCCCATTCCGCTTCGAGCGTTTCAAGCTTTTCCATCGCTTTCTTGGGATCGAACAGGAACGAGAGCGTGTCGCTGGCAATCGGCCCAGCATCCTGCGCGCGGATCAAATGCCCACCATGCTCTAGGATGCAGGCAACGGCGTAGCGGGGATTGTCATAGGGAGCAAAGCCCTGAAACAGCGAGTGGTCGCGCAATTTGAACGGCAGCGAAGCGTCCCTGCGGACACCGCCTGCACGCTCCGCCATGGTGATGCGCCTGACCTGCGCCGTGCCAGTCTTGCCGGCCAGCAGCACGTCGGGCACCTGCATCCGCGCGGCGCCGCCTGTGCCGCCGCCGTTTACCACTGCGCTCATAGCTTCGTGGATGATCGTCAGATGATCGGGACGCACTTGAATGGAAGGAGCGTCGGGACGCTTTTTGTCCATGATGAAGTGCGGCGTCAGCATCTTGCCGGAGGCAAGGCGAGCGGCCATCACGGCCATCTGGATCGGGTTGATGAGCATGTACCCCTGCCCGATGGTCGCGTTGACCGTGTCGTATACCTGCCACTTTTCCTTATATTTCTTCAGCTTCCATGCTGGGTCTGGCACCGTGCCATAGCTTTGACTGGGGAAGGGCATTTCGAATTTCTGCCCCATGCCCAGCCGCCGCGCCATATCCGCGATCACATCCATGCCGACACGCTGCGCCATTTGATAGAAATAGATGTCGCAGCTTTGGGCGATGGCGCGTTCCATGTTGACGCTGCCGTGGCCACGCCGCTTATGGCAGTGGAACAATGTGTTGCCGACCCGGATCGCGCCGGAACAATTCACGCTGTCATTGGGGCTGATGCCCGTTTCCAGCAGGGCGAGCGCCACCATCGGCTTTACTGTCGAACCGGGCGGATACAGTCCTTTCAGCGTCTTGTTGCGGAGCGGCACATGGTCGTCCTGCGACAGCATGTCCCATTCCAACTGGCTGATCCCGTCGGAAAAACTGTTGGGATCGAAGCTGGGCATGGATGCCATCGCCAGCACATCGCCATTTTTGCAGTCGATCACCACTACCGATCCGGACTGGGTGGCAAGACGACGCCCCGCATATTCCTGCAACCCGGCGTCGATCGTCAGTTGCACGGTGTGGCCGGGCTCATCAGGTCGCGTGGTCAGTTCGCGCACCACCTTGCCGCGCGCCGTTACTTCGACACGCTTTGCGCCGGGCTTGCCGGTCAGTTGCCGGTCGAAGGATTTCTCCAGTCCGTCCTTGCCCAACTTATAGCCGGGCGTGATGAGTAGCGGATTCTTGTTTTCCTCATAATCCTTGGCCGAGGCAGTGCCGACATAGCCCAACAGATGCCCCACGGTCGCGCCGCCCGGATAGAAGCGCGAGAAGCCCTGCGTGGGCGCTACACCGGGCATCTCCGGCAAGCGCACGCTGATAGCCGCGAACTGGTCGTAGGTCAGGCTTTCGGCAACCTGCACAGGCTGAAACCCATGCGCTTTGCCAAGGTCGCCTTCGATCCGCTCGACTTCGTCGGCGGGCAGGTCGAGCAGGCGCGCCAGCGTCGCGACGGTGCCCCTGGGGTCACGCAGCCGGTCGGGAATGATATCGACACGGAAATCGGTGCGATTATTGGCCAGCGGGCGGCCATGCCGGTCGATGATCCAGCCCCGGCGCGGCGGAATCAGCGTCAGGTTGACGCGATTGCTCTCTGACAGAAGCTGATATTTCTCGTTCTCGGCAACGCTGATCCACGCCATCCGGGTGGCCAGCAACAGGCCTATACCGCCCTGTATGCCCCCCAGCACCATCGCGCGGCGCGTGAACGAAAAGGACTGGCTGGCTTCGGTAACGGTCTTGCGGGTCGGCTTTTGAAACTTCATGCCATGATGCGCCAGCGGTCGAGCCACGCGCATTGTCGCGCGACGAAGGGATACAGAAGGACGGACCACAGGATTTGCGGCGCAACCAGCGCAATGGTGCCGCCACCGCCAGTCAGCCGCGCGAACCATAAGCCGCCGCTGATGCAGAAAATAACCGCAATTCCTGCAATTAGCCAGTCCTGCCAGTAATCGCGCCAGATAAGCCGGCGTTCGGAAAAATCGATGGCGATCATCGTCAGCGTCCACAGGCACATTGCGCTGCCCAGCGGCTGCCCGCTCATCATGTCATCGAAGAAACCGAGGGGGAGGGCGATCCACGCAGGCCACAGCTCCGGCCGCAACAACCGCCATGACAGCAGCAACAGCAAGCCGACAGGCGGCAGCACCGGCGACTGTGCAATGATCGGCAGCGCCGTCAGCATGGACCCCAGCATGACCGTGATGAGCGGCGTCGCCTTCAACCGGAAGCGTGATGGGTTCCCGCCCAGCCGCGGTCCCTCGGGGATCATGGCGCTACCGGGGCGGCAGGTGCGGCCTCATCCGCCGGGGCTGGAGCAGCCGGCCGCGTCACCGTCGCTTCGAAGGGGCGCTGCACGATGACAGCCTCGACGCGCGCAGGGTTGGCCAGCGGCGCGGCAATGGACTTGTCGCCTTCCACCCGCACGATGATCGCGACCGGAATATTGGGGCGATACAATCCACCCGTGCCGGACGTCACCATGATGTCACCTGGTTTGAACGGGTTGTTCCCGGCATTGAGCGAGCGGATCTCCAGCGATCCATCGTCCAAACCTGTGCAGATCGCCGCAATATTGTCCTTCGCCCGCCGCACCGGCACGATGCTCTGGCTGTCGGTCAGCAACAGCACCTCGGCAGTGTTCGGCCCAGCCGTCTGGATACGCCCGATCAGCCCTTCGGGCGCACGCACCGGCATCCCGGCATAGGCACCTTGCGATTTGCCGGCATTCAGCCGCGCCATCCGTCGCGAACTGCTGGACGAGGAACTGATGAGACGCGCGGCAACGACTTCGCCGTCCTCGTCCTCCACCAGCTTGAGCAACTTTTTGAGGCGCAGGTTCTCTTGCTCGATGGCCGCTGCTTCGATCAGACGCGTGCGATTGGCATCGACTTGCCGCCGCAAACCGACATTCTGCGATCCTGCACGGAAATAGGCGACGATCTGTTCGTCCACGGTGCCCACTCCGCTGACCAACTGACGCATCGTGGCAGAAATGGGTCGGGTGATTTCGCCCGCAGTGGACCGGATCGCGGCAAACCCCGTCGGGTCGAACATGGCAACGACGATCAGCAACAGGCCGACCGCTGCCCCCGACACCGCTACGACATAGCCGGCGAACAAGCCATATTGCGCTTTCCGGTCATAGCCGGGGCGCCGGCTGGGTGGCCGCGCCATCGCTCAATTCTCCAATCAGCCGGTTTGCAGCACGCCCCGGAACATCGGATCTTCCATCGCGCGACCGGTGCCGATCGCAACGCAGGTAAGGGGATCTTCCGCGATGGTGACGGGCAGGCCGGTTTCGTCGCGCAATTCGTCGTCCAGACCTTTGAGCAGCGCGCCGCCGCCAGTCAGGACGATGCCCTGATCCACGATATCGGCGGCCAGTTCAGGCGCAGTGTTTTCCAGCGCGATACGCACACCTTCGACGATGGTGCTGATCGGCTCGGCCAGCGCATCGGCGATCTGGCCCTGATTGATCGAGATTTCCTTGGGCACGCCGTTCACCAGATCGCGACCCTTGATGTGGATCGTCTCGCCCACGCCATCGGCGGGCGACTGCGCCACGCCATATTCCTTCTTGATCCGCTCCGCGGTGGCTTCACCGATCAGCAGGTTGTGGTGACGACGCACATAGGAAACTATGGCTTCGTCCATCTTGTCCCCGCCGACACGCACCGACGTCGTATAGGCCAGACCGCGCAGCGAAAGCACCGCGACTTCGGTCGTGCCGCCGCCGATATCGACAACCATCGAACCGATCGGCTCGGTCACCGGCATGTCGGCACCGATCGCGGCTGCCATCGGCTCTTCGATCAGGAAAACCTGAGAGGCACCGGCATTGCTGGCCGCGTCGCGAATGGCGCGCCGCTCGACCTTGGTGGAGCCGCTGGGCACGCAGATCACGATTTCGGGGAAGCGCCATGGGCGTGCTTTGCCGCCATGCACCTTGGTAATGAAATGCTTGATCATCTGCTCGGCGACATCGATGTCGGCGATCACACCGTCGCGCAGGGGACGAATCGCTTCGATGCTGTCGGGGGTTTTGCCCATCATCAGCTTCGCGTCGTCACCGACCGCCTTCACCCGCTTGATGCCATTCAGCGTTTCGACCGCCACGACCGAAGGTTCATTCAGCACGATGCCGCGCCCACGGACATACACCACCGTATTGGCGGTCCCCAGATCGATGGCCATATCCTGCGAGGAAAATTTGAATAAACGCGAAAAGATCGACATGCTTTTCCCTAGTCCTGACGACCCACCCGCAATCGGACAGGCAGCCGCGAAATATCTGTGTCCCCGCCAGCGCCCGGTCGCCCTTCGATATGGAAAAAATGTCAGGCTGCGGGTCGCGGAAGGCGTTCGCTTGGGCTACTCACTAACCAATGTCAATACGCCGCCTCCCCGAACATCTGGTCAATCGCATCGCTGCGGGCGAAGTCGTCGAAAGACCGGCGAGCGCGCTCAAGGAACTGGTGGAGAACGCCGTCGATGCCGGATCACGCCGCATTCACATACGCTTGGCGGCTGGCGGTCTGGACCGGATCGAGGTGCTGGACGACGGATGCGGCATGTCGCGCGACGATATGGCCCTCGCGCTGGAGCGTCACGCCACGTCGAAGCTGCCGGATGACGCGATAGAGAACGTCGCAACGCTCGGTTTTCGCGGCGAAGCGTTGCCCTCTATTGCCAGCGTAGCGACCGTCACCATCGAAAGCCGCACCCGAAAAGGCGACGGCTGGCAACGGATCATCGACAATGGCGCGCTACAGTCGGAAGGCCCGGCGGCGATTCCCCCCGGCACCCGGATTCGTGTCGAGCAGCTTTTCGGGAAGGTGCCTGCCCGCCGCAAGTTCCTGCGCTCGGCGCGGTCGGAATATGCCGCCTGCCTCGATGTGATCCGCCGCCTCGCCATGGCGCGGCCCGACATTGCCTTCACGCTGGAGCATGACGGACGCCGCGCCATATCCGTGCAGGAAGACGAAAGCCGCGAGGATCGCGTCGCCGCGCTCACCGACCGCGCCCTTGCCGACAATCACGTCGTCATCGCGCTGGAGCGGGAAGGGATCAGGCTCGCGGGCGTAGCCGGGTTGCCGACTTATCATCGCGGCGTGGCCGATCATCAGTTCCTCTTCGTCAACGGCCGCCCCGTGCGCGACCGCTTGCTGGTCGGCGCTGTGCGCGGCGCTTATGCCGATCTGCTTGCGCGAGACAGGCATCCCGTGGTCGCCCTGTTTCTGGATCTGCCGCCGGGCGAAGTCGACGTGAACGTCCACCCCGCCAAGACCGAAGTGCGCTTTCGCGAGCCCGCGATGATCCGCGGCATGATCGTCAGCGGCCTCAAGCGCGCGCTCGATGAAGCGGGCTTCCGCTCGGTCCAGCGCGCCGACCCTTCTGCCTTCGCCGCGTGGCAGCAGGAACCGGTCTCGCCCACGCCCATCGGCGCAATGCCGATCTTCGAGGCGGCAGGCGATCTGCCGCCCACCACCTACGCACCCAGTCTGGGCGACCGCCGCGCGTCCTTCCTCACCCCGCCGCCCATGGCCCGCGCCGAACCGGCGGCGCAGGCACCGCCCCAAGTGCACAGCTTCCCGCTGGGCGTCGCGCGTGGCCAAGTCGCGAAAACCTATATCGTCGCTGAAGCCGAAGACGGCCTCGTCATCGTCGATCAGCACGCCGCCCACGAACGCCTCGTGCTGGAACGGATGCGCCGCGCACTGGACGGGGCCGGGGTCGCGTCGCAGGCTCTTCTCCTGCCCGAAGTCGTCGAACTGGACGAACCTGCCTGCGACCGGCTGGAAGCGCGCATCGCGGAACTCTCCGAATTTGGCCTGGACCTCGAACGCTTCGGCCCCTCCGCCATGCTCGTCCGCTCGACACCTGCGATGCTGGGGGCAGGGGACGTGCACGGCCTCGTCACCGATCTGGCCGACGACCTCGCCGCCTATGACAGCGCCTTGTCGCTCAAGGCCCGCCTCGATCTCGTCGCCGCGACCATGGCCTGCCACGGATCGGTGCGGGCAGGGCGGGTGCTCTCCGTCGCGGAAATGAACGCGCTCCTCCGCGAAATGGAAATCACCCCCCATAGCGGCCAATGCAACCACGGCCGCCCGACCTGGGTGAAACTGGGGCATGGCGATATCGAGAAGCTGTTCGGGCGGAAGTGATTGGGCAGAATCCTACCATCGGCCCTTCAGCACCGACACTTTAGCTAACGCGGGGGGCTCATCCCGTGGGGGAATTAGGCTTTAGCAAAGCGCCAATCTCCGCCGTCGTGCGCCTCTGTCAGAGATGCCAGCATTCGCTGGCATGAGGAGATTGCCGCGTCCTTATAGGCCTGGAGGACATGCTTCCCTTCGCGGGCTGCCCGTTCGCGACAAATCCAGAGCCGATCCTAAAGTGATGCCCATTTTGTTGGCCGCGGATTAACGGGAAATGCGGATGATTTTGGGTTCCCCTCAATCCCGGGATCGGTGAGGTTCGATGCGGGGGAACGTCGTATCCCCGTCTATAGTTGGCAGGTAGCAATCCGGATCATTATCGCTCGCAGCGGCGAAGCTATCGGGGAGCCTACTGGTTACCCTTTTTATGCCCGAATTCTGGCCGAGCACCCAGTAAAACTGAACCGCCGCTGACCGATCGCACAAGGCCTCCTCCGGCCCGCAGAATTCGGAGAATCCTCAATGATGGGGCAAAGGAACATCGCGTGCAAAGTCCAGGGGAGATGCAACAGGTTTCAGTCCGGCTGCATCCTCCTCCAGCAGATAGCCTTCTGCCACCGACTGACGTTTCGCTTCTTCAAACTGGCGCGCATAATTATCGTAGCTGCCGTATAGTTGGCGCAAGCGCACGGCGGAATAAGGCCTTTTGCTGTCGTAGATGACACCGCAGCCTGTTTCATAATCGGTCCAGTATTCAGCGGCAGGAACTTGTATCCACGGCGGACGCACACCACCGTCGATGTTCCCGGTCCTCGTATCACGTTGAACGCCTTTATTCAGGCGCTGAACCCGATTGGCTTTGGGCATGGGGACGTTAAGGCGGACCGCGCGATCCATGGCATCCAGAATGGCCGAAAAGGGCAGTTCAGACGGCTCGTCATAAATGAACTGGCATCGCGGATCGTCCGGTTTGCCGGCTTCATTAGGCCACGCCTCGATCTCACCTGTACCCAGGTCGGCTTCGCGAAGGTGCGGCGTGCCCATAACCTCATAATAACGCAGGAGCGGCCTGTCGGTATCGCTTGGGAGAGTGATGCCTTCAATGGCGTCGTGCAACGTCTCGGACTGGCTGTACACCGTAACGAAAGGGGCATCGTCCGGCATATGCGCAGGAACCCTGATCGGGTCTCCCGCTACCTCGCCATAAGCTAGCTTTCCCGTCATATAGGCGTCGATCAAGGGTCTGCCATCGGGCATTCGCCACTGCTGGTGGCGCCCCTGGTCAAGATAATCGAGCCAGACCTGCGCGGTGACCGCCGAACTGTTCACATAGACGCGCTGGACCCGTAGTCCTCTGGCAGGTCCGTCGGGCAGATTGGATTTAAGCACCAGCGCCAGTTGCGCCCCAATCGCTTGCGACTGCGGCGCGAACGGGTCTGGCGCGCCGCCGCGTTGAAAGCGTTTCGCGTCGTAATAGCTGCCGAGCGGCGCATAGCGCGCATAGTCGAACCGGCGCATAAAATCGAAATTTACGATTCCGCCGTATTGGCGAATACTATCCTCTTGTTGCTTGGGATTGACGGGTGTTGGCGGAAATTTGGGGTCATCGGCTAGGCCGTTGATATTAAGCGTGTAGCCCACGAAGGCGTAGCCCCGGCGCAGCAGATAGTCCCGCGTGAGAATCCATCCTGCGGCGCGCTCGCCGAACCAACTAAACGGCTCGATTATAACCGTGCCATTGAAACGTGTCGCATCCTTAGGTTTGCGAATTAAAAACCGCGTCACGTAAGGGGCATCGACCACAATAGTCCCCTCCGCATTGATCGCTGGCGCAAGCCCGGAAAGATAATATTCCTCTTCAACATAATGGGCGTCTTCAAGATTAGCGTGCTCGGTGCCGGTGCGGAGTGCGGACGACAGCGGCAACAGGCCGCTTTGCGGCACCAAAGAGATATTGGGCATCCGCGGCGTTTCGGCGCATGCCGGGTAAACGATCCCCATTCCCATGACGACCATAACGAAATGGCAGCGCGTCTGCCGGCCAACCTTCCAATGGCACCTGCTCATCGGGAAAGGCCAAGGATGAAGAATGACGGTCCCACCTTATAGCAGGTCGGGAAGCACTGTTGCAATTGTCGAACTATCATTAAGATATGGTAATCTTTGTTGCCAGCAAGGCAATTTAAATGATCTCGCTTCAGCGAGGATTGTGTTGGTGAGAACCCCTATCAAATGCGCGGACTGGCGAAAGTTAATGCGTCCGCGAATGCAACGCGATGAGCGTTCTTTTAGCCCTAATGCGCACCAAGTCGTCGTGTACAGCAAGATTTCGGGTTTTCTTGCAATCTCAGAGCCCGGAACAACGATCGCCGTGTTCCGTGCCCTGAGTACTCCTACGACGGATCATCGCCGAAACGACGATCCGTCAGCTCGGTTATTGGCGGCCAAAAGGCACCCGCAGCGTAGCGCCGTAGGTGGCCGGTGGCGCATAGATCGACGTGGTGCCCAAAATGCCGAGGTTCAGAGCATAAGCACGAAACGCCTTGTTGAAGACATTTTTGCCCCAGGCCGTTAAGGCGATCCCGGTCCGCTTGTCGGTGTAGGTCAGAGATGCGTTGGTAACGTTGTATGCTTTTTGCAGCGATGATGGGCCGTTGGTCACTTCCAGATACTGATCATCATACCAGACGCCGTCGACCTGCGCCGCGACATTCCCGGCACCCATATCGACATTGTAACGCAGCAGGTAATTCAGGCTGAACCGCGGTGCATTCGGGAATTTCGCATTGTCGATCGTCTTTTGCGGAAAATCGCACAGGAAGAAGCCGCCCTGGTTCTTGCAATATTGGGTGTCAGGGGCACCGGGGAAGAACTCCGGTCCGATCTGTGTGCCGGTGGCCGGCACGCTCTTGACCTTCGACACTTGCCAAGTCGCACCCACGACCGCATCGAAACGGGGCGATGGTGACCAGAAGCTCTCCAACTCCGCGCCCGTGGACGTCGCGTCACTATTGTAGATATGGGGTACGCCGCCTGCCAGCGAGAAGGCCTGGTAGTCATCGTACATATAGTGGAACAACGTGCCGTTAAGCCGCAGGGTTCGACCCAACATCGCTGTCTTGAATCCCGCTTCCAGGCTGTTGAGGGTTTCAGGACGATGTTTGAAATCGGCAGGGTTGATGTTGGACGACAAGGACCAGTTTCCGCCCTTGATACCGCGATTCCAGGAGGCGAACAGGAGCGTATCGGATGTTGCCTGGTAATTGAGCGATACGCGCGCGGCCCAATCCCTGTACACTTCCCGATTAACGCCGGGCACGACCTGGGCCAACGCCTCGTCCGTAATCAGGGTCACCGGATTGGGATTAATCGCCGGATCGAGCAATATCGCGGCATAGTTGATCGATTTGTGATCGACGGAATAGCGACCACCCACCGTCAGCGTCAGCTTGTCCGTCATCGTCACATCGCCCTGTGCAAACAGCGACCAGTTGCGCGACGGCGTTCTGTAGGGCTGATCTACGCTGGGTGAATTGAAAGCCCCATTCGCAGCGATGGCCAGATCGATAACCGGCGCGCCGGTCACCTGATGATGCCCGTTATAGAGCATGTTGAGGTAATAGCCGCCAACCTGCCATTTCAGACCGGGCAAGTCGCCGGACAGTCGAACTTCCTGAGAAAACTGATGAAAGCGGATGCCGGTATCCACATTGGCGGTCAGGAAAGGCGTACCATCGCCATCCTCGTCATAATCTTTGTTGAGCGTCAGATAGTTGGTGATGGACGTCAGCGACAGCGAGTCAGACAGTTTCCAGTTCAGTTCGCCCTGATAGCTGTTCACTACGCGATCGAGATTACCCTTGCGCTCACCGAAATGCTCCCAAGGGGAAGCGCGTGTGCCGGTAATGCCATTGACGACGCCGCCAGTGCCATCGCTGAGACCAGCAGCATTAGTGTGACAATAGCCATTGGCTTCGAAATCGCAATTTTCAAAGACATAGCCCCCAGTGGCGACGTGATTGTCTTCCGCATGTTTGTACCAGAGGCTGATCGTGGCATCGGGGGATACGTCATATTGGAGGTTGATGCGGGCAGCCCAGCCGTTGCGACCGCCCAAATCCTGGCCGCTGCCGTTCAATATCGTTCCGTCGGCGAGGGCCGTGTCGCGCGATTTGATATAGCCATCGGCTTTTTCGATCCGGCCTGCGGCGCGCACGCGCAGACCGGGCGCTATTGCGCCACCGATACCGCCTTCCAGCGACCACGCATTGTAGCGGCCATAGTCGCCCTGAGCATAGCCATTGAATTCATTCTCGCTGGCGTCGTTGCTAAGATAATGGATGAGGCCACCCGTGGCATTGCGACCAAACAGCGTGCCTTGCGGCCCACGCAACACTTCCACCCGCTTGATATCAAAAAGCTGCCCCGACAGCGCATTCATCGACGCCACATAGGCGTTGTCCTGATAAACTGCGACAGGCGCTTCCAGATTGTCAGTGAAGTTGTTCTGCGAAATGCCGCGCAGGCTAAAGATGGTCAGGTTGGGCGACCAGGCGTTGAAATGCAGGGCCGGGATCTGTTGAGTGATCTGCGTGGTTTCGCGGATGCCGAGACGCTGGATCTGCTCTCCCGAAAAAGCGCTGATGGAAATCGGCACCTTTTGAAGACTTTCACCACGCTTCGTCGCGGTAACGACAATCTCACCCAGCATGCTGCTGCTCTGCGTCTCGGTGGTGTCCTGCGACGGTGGCGACTCGGTGGACTGCGCCCGGGCTGGTGCCGCGCTCGCCAATGCGACACTACCCAGAGCCAAAGCCAAGAGGCTCACCTTGGCATGATCAAACCCTGTCATATTTATCTCCCCATTTATTGAACGATAGCCAAAGAGGCTGCTTTGCTCCGTTCCTTCCTGCATCGCCCGATTGCCTCTTTTGAGGTCTACTAAATCAAACGATGAAGATGGTATTACTATTATTGTTGCATACGAACAACGAAAATCATTCAACACGTTGCAGCCAAACAATTTCATGCTTAAACTAATTTTGGGCCTCAATATATTGCATTATAGCATTGATTTTAAGAGATAATTTACAAGAATTGCTGATGATCGAAGGTTTATTATTGGGAACAATAAGGTGTATATTGATGTATTGTCACGATATAGTGCACGGCGTATAAGGCTGAACAATCGCTGATGAAATAGGGAGGGTTTATGCCAGAGAAGGTCGCAATGGCTGCCGTGGAGCCCGTCGGGATACCGACGCCGGACACGCTGATTAAACGCGCGCTCGCGCTTGTCCCGGTTCTCCGTGAACGCGAAGCAGCGACTTGTGATGCGGGACAAGTATCCGCTCAGACGATACAGGATTTCACCGACGCTGGCTTTTTCCGCGTCCTCCAGCCCGCTCGGTTTGGCGGCTACGAGATGGCACCGGATCTTTATTGCAGTATCAGTCGCATATTGGCTGAAGGCTGCATGAGCAGCGCATGGGTCTATGGCGTGGTCGCGGTCCATAATTGGCAACTCGCCCTGTTCGACGCGCGAGCGGCAGAGGATGTCTGGGGAACCGATAGCGATGTCCGCATCAGTTCTTCTTACATGCCATGCGGCAAGGTCGTGCGCGTTGAGGGTGGCTATCGACTGAGCGGTCGCTGGGCCTTCTCCAGTGGATCGGCGCATTGTGACTGGGTCATTCTGGGCGTCCACATCCCCTCGCCCGATGGCGGCGCACCCGATCCCTGCAATTTCCTGGTGCCTCGAAGCGATTATACCATTATCGACACCTGGGACGTCATGGGTCTGCGCGGTACCGGCAGCAACGACATCGTCGTTGAAGACGCATTCGTACCCGATCATCGCATTATCCGCGAAATGGACATGTTCGAATTGAACTGCCCGGGGCATGCGGTGCATCAAGCAAGCCTCTATAAAATTCCTTTTGCCCAACTGTTCAACCGCACGGTATCGACCACGTCATTGGGCAGTCTCAAGCGCGCCCTGGATGTATTTATCGAAGGCATGCGCACCAAGCGCGCGACCTATACCGGACTTAAACTGGCCAGCGACAGCACCATCCAGGAAGCGGTCGCCGAAGTCGTGTTGACGCTGGACGATATGGAACTACGACTGGCGCGCGATTTGGCGGAATTATCCGATCGAGCGGCGCGCGACGACTGGAGCGATGAGCGGCGCGCGGCGCTGGGCTTGTCGACTACCACCATGGTGAGCCGATGCGTGAAGGCGATCGACCTGCTGATGCAATTCAGCGGTGGCAAGGCGATCTATCGGGGCAACGTCGTCCAACGTGCGTTCCTCGACATCCACTGCGCCCGCGCCCACGTCGCGAACAATCCCTACCCCTATGCACGTAATTTTGGCGCCATGGCATTCGGCGCACCTAATGATTGCTACGATATCTAGACGGGGGACCTATAGCGGATAGGGACATGTGCATGGCCCTATCCGCATCGGCCGACCTGTAGAAAATCGCCTATAGCACTATCAACGCACCGCTCGCCGGACTGGATATTGGCGCGCGGATAATCGAGCTACGCCCGGCGTTGCATTCGATGCGGCCACCCACCGTTAGGACACCTTCACCCAACGCGACGCTCCAGCCCCTCAGATCGGGCGTGTCCGCCACATCGCGATGGGCATCAACGTCATCACCGGCTCGTCATCCTGATTGAACACCGTGATCTTCGACTTGACGATACCCATTTCCGGGCGGCGCCGCGACGGCGTCTTTTCGACCACTTCCGCTTCGCAGCGCAGGACATCGCCGGGGTAACAGGGGCGCAGCCACCGCAGTTCATCCACGCCCAATGCACCCAGGCTGGCTTCCTGCCGCTCCGGCTGTTGCTGAATATGCGCGACGAACATCGCCATGAACATGCTAGCGGTGTGCCATCCGCTGGCCGCGATACGCTGGAAATGAGTGCGCGCAGCGGCTTCGTCGGACAAGTGGAAGGGTTGCGGGTCATATTTTCCCGCAAAGTCGATCACCTCGTCGCGCCCGACGGTGTAACTGCCGAAGCGTTCGACTTCGCCAATTGCGATGTCTTCGAAATAATGGGCCATATCAGTTTCAACCTGCAACGTTATTGGGCGGGTCTATGTGCGCTTTCCGTGCGCGTCAACCCGCCTCGCGTTACACGTTGAACCGAAACATCATGATGTCGCCATCTTGCGTTACATATTCCTTGCCTTCGGACCGCCACTTGCCCGCTTCCTTGGCGCCCGCTTCACCGCCGAACTTGACGTAGTCGTCAAACGCCATGGTCTCCGCCCGGATGAAGCCCTTCTCGAAGTCGCTATGGATCGCGCCTGCCGCCTGCGGTGCCTTCGATCCCTTGTCGACGGTCCAGGCACGCGCTTCCTTAGGTCCAACCGTGAAGAAGGTGATGAGGCCCAGCAACTCATATCCCGCCCGGATGATCCGCGCGAGACCGGCCTCTGCCAGCCCCAGCGCCTCAAGATACTCGCCACGTTCCTCGACCGGCATGGTGATCAGTTCCGCTTCGATGGCCGCCGAGACGATGACCGCACTCGCGCCTTCGCTGTGCGCCTTTTCGAACACCCGCGCGCTGAAAGCATTGCCTTCCGCCGCGCTGGCTTCATCGACGTTGCAGACATACAGAACCGGCTTGCTGGTCAACAACTGCGCCTGCGCGAACAGGCGCTCTTCTTCTTCGTCCCGAGGCTTGGTGAGGCGCGCAGGCTTGCCTTCGCGCAGCAGGTCGAGTGCCTGTCCCAGAACGGCTGCTGCGGCCTTGGCTTCCTTGTCGCCTTGCTGGCCCTTCTTGAGCAGCGCCGGAACCCGCTTTTCCAGGCTCTCAAGATCGGACAGCATCAACTCGGTCTCGACTGTCTCCGCGTCGGCGATCGGGTCGATCTTGCCTTCGACATGCGTAATGTCGTCATCCTCGAAGCAGCGCAGCACGTGAACGATGGCATCGACTTCGCGGATATTGGCGAGGAACTGGTTGCCCAGACCTTCGCCCTTCGATGCGCCACGCACGAGGCCCGCAATGTCGACGAACGCCAACTGCGTCTCGATGATCTTCCCGCTGCCGCCGATCTTGGCGATCTGGTCGAGCCGCGGGTCGGGGACTGCGACGTTGCCGACATTCGGCTCGATCGTGCAGAACGGATAATTGGCCGCCTGCGCCGCCTGCGTCTCCGTCAGCGCGTTGAACAAAGTGGACTTGCCGACATTGGGCAGTCCGACGATACCGCATTTGAAACCCATATTTCTGGTCCCGCCTTACTTGAAAAATCAATCCGCCAGCCGAACGGCGACGTCATTCATGAACCGCACATCGTCGCCTTCTGCCAGCCAGTGCGATTCTGCGCCGATGGCCCCCAGCATATCCGAAAGCGGGTCCATTTCCGCCTTCGCATAATTGCCCAGCACATAGCCATGGACCCGGTCTTTGTGCCCCGGATGTCCGATGCCGATCCGCACCCGGCGAAACTCCGGCCCGATATGCGCATCCATCGACCGAAGGCCATTATGCCCCGCCGTCCCGCCGCCGCGCTTCACCTTCACCTTGAAAGGCGCCAGGTCCAGCTCGTCGTGGAACACGGTGACGTCCTGTGGCTCCAGCTTGTAGAAGCGCATCGCTTCGCCAACAGCGCGGCCGCTTTCGTTCATGAACGTCGCGGGCTTTAACAGCAGCAGCTTTTCGCTGCCAATCCGGCCTTCGCTGGCCCAACCCTGAAACTTGCGCGATGGGGCGGTGAAGTTGTGCAACTCGGCAATGATGTCCGCCGCCATGAAGCCCACATTATGCCGGTTAAGTGCATATTGCGGACCAGGATTGCCGAGGCCGACCCAGAGCTGCATTGGTTCATTCGCTCCAAAACACAAACCCCGCCCGTTCTCCAAGGAACGAACGGGGCTGGGTTAGCGTCACAAAAGACAAACAGCTTATGCCGCTGCTTCGCCTTCTTCGCCCTCGGCTGCTTCGCCATCGCTGCTCTTCAGCGCGGAGGGAGCAACGATCGTGGCGATCGTGAAGTCACGGTCGTCAATGGCCGACTTCGCGCCCTTGGGCAGCTTCACGGCGCTGATGTGGATCGAATCGCCCACTTCAAAGCCGGTCAGGTCGACAACGATATCGTCAGGGATGTCCGACGCATCAACGATCAGTTCCAGCTCATGACGGACGACGTTAAGAACGCCGCCACGCTTCAGGCCAGGTGCTGCTTCTTCGTTTTCGAAGCGGACAGGCACGTTCACATGCACTTCTGCATGTTCGGAAACGCGCAGGAAATCGACATGCAGCGGGCGATCGCTGACGGGATGGAATGCGACGTCCTTGGGAAGCGTGCGGACTTTCTTGCCGTTTGCTTCGACCATGATGACGCTGTTCATGAAGTGGCCGGTGCCCAGCAGCTTGTTCAGCGCCTTTTCTTCAACATGAACCAAAACAGGTTCTTCGTTCATTCCGTATATGACGGCGGGTACGCGGCCCTCGCGGCGGAGAGCGCGGGAGGCTCCCTTGCCTGCCCGATCGCGTGCCTCGGCCGACAGCGTAAGCTGATCGCTCATTGCGTGTCTCCAAAACTGGTAAGTGGTTACAATATTCCCGTCACGCCTCCAGGGATGACCATAACGGGAGCGGGGCCATTAGCAGAAATCGCGCGAAAGGCAAGGGTGCGTGTCGACGCCGCGCGCCTACTGTATCTTCGTCACCTTGTACCCTTGCTGCTCCAGCAGGGTCAGGAGATTGTCCGGCCCAGCCAGATGCGCGGCACCCACCGCTATGAAGGGACGTCCGGGCAGCAACGGGATACGCGCCGCCCATTTCCGGTTGCGATCCGTCAGCAGCGGTCCCGCCAGTTCCGGCTCCGGCGCAAGGTCGGCCACGAAATCGCGCGCAATCACCTTCATGTCGCCGGCCAGCCATGCGCGCAGCATCTGGGCGTAATCGTCCTTGCCCGCATTCCCCTGTTCCACAGTGTCCCGCAAAAGCCGTCGCTGCACCTCTTCGGGCAGGCGGTCGAACAGCGCGAACTGGTCCTCGACCGTTTCCAATCCCAAGATCGGTTTGTCTTCCGCCTTGAATGCCTTGGTCAGCGTCGGCTCCACGCCATCGTCACCCGAAACACCGCTGTCGCTCTGCCCCACCGTGGCCAGCCGCAATGCTGCAGCCCAGCTTTCGTAACGGGACAGATCGTCGGTTCGCATCCCCCCACGCTCGGCCAACGCTTCCAGCGCAGGCCTGTCGGACGCCGGAACACGGGCCGCAAGCGGGGGCAAGCCAGCGCTCAAACCCATCTCGTCGAAAATCTTCTGTGTTTTCGCTACGTCGTCCAGTCCCGATGCTTCCAGAACCAGTCTGTCGGACGATGCCATTGCCTGCCGCAGCGCCTGCGTTTGCCAGTCTGTATCTCGCGGGAGAACATGGATCGTCCCAAATATAAAGCCCTTCTGTCCGTCCTTCTCGATTTTCCAAAGGGCCGGTCCGGTCTGTCGACTGGCTTCGCGCTCATCGGCTTTACATGCTCCCAGCAGGAGCAGGACTAGCCCGATGACGGTAATGAACTGCTTGCGGATCAAGAGCGGATCACTTCAATCCGAAATCGGCTTTGGTCACCCGCTGCGTCTTTATGCCCAGCGTTTCGAGCTGATCCTGCACATCCTTCGGCCCCGCCAGATGTCCCGCACCGACCGCGATAAACACGGTGCCCGGATTGTCCAGCCGTGCCTTGATCCACTTTGCCCAATTGGCATTGCGATTGAACAGCAGCACCTGCGCCAGCTCTGGCGTGGTCTCCAGCGAGGCATTCATCTCGCGCCCCAGCGCTTCGGTCTCGCCCTTCTTCCAGCTTGCGATCATCTGGTCGAATGTCTTCTGCATGTCGGGCAATTCCGCGACGGTCGCATTCAGGAACGCCACCTGCTGTTCTTCTGGCAGGCCCGCGAAATAGCCAAGCTGCTGATCGACCGTCTCCAGCCCCTCGACCGGCTTGCCTGCCTGCTTCGCAGCCGCAGTCAGTATCTTTTCCACGCCCTGATCGGCGGCGAAGCCCAGTTTGCTCAGCGGCGCAACGGCCAGTGTAACGCCCGCCATCCAGGGATAAAACTGCTCCAGCGCCTGCCAAGGAATGCCGTTGGCGGTCATCGCGGCGACGTAAGCGGCGCGCTTGTCCGCCGCCAGCTTTTCACTGAGCGGCGGCCCATCGGGGTCTATGCCCAGCGTTGTGACCTTCTGCATCATCGTCGCCTGATCCGGCTCGACCATTTCGAGTACGAGCGTGTCGGCTTTGTCGAACGCAGCCTTCACTTCGTCGTCGAACCAAACCGTACCCGGCTTCAACACATGCACGCTGCCGAACAGATAGATGGTGGTGTCCGCGTCCTTCACCACCCAAAGGGCAGGATCGGCGCTTGGTTCGGGCGTCTGCGCCGCGACGGGCGCCGAGAGCGTCAGCAGCACAGAGGAAAGCAGGGTCGAGAGCGACCGTTTGAAACGAAGGTGCACGTAGGGGATCTTTCCGGCTGGGAATGTTGCTGCATAGATGCGGTGGCGCATCCGCTGGGACAAGAGCTTTTACCATCTTCATGGCGCTGCATCGACTTGACCCATAAGCGCCCATGCGCCAAGGCACCGCCACGCGAATTTCAGCGCAGGTGCGCCAAGGAAATACAGAGGAAACATGGCCGCAAAGCCCGATACGCTCAGCTTTCAGGACTTGATCCTGACTCTCCATGCTTATTGGAGCAAGCAAGGCTGCGTGATCCTGCAACCTTATGACATGGAAGTGGGGGCAGGGACGTTCCATCCCGCGACCACGCTCCGCGCGCTCGGCCCCAAGCCATGGAACGCTGCCTATGTGCAGCCGTCGCGTCGTCCGACCGATGGGCGCTACGGCGAAAACCCTAACCGGCTCCAGCATTATTACCAGTATCAGGTCATCATGAAGCCGTCGCCGCCCGACCTTCAGGACTTGTATCTCAACAGCCTGCGCGAAATCGGGATCGACCCGCTGCTCCACGATATCCGCTTTGTCGAGGATGACTGGGAAAGCCCGACGCTCGGCGCATGGGGGCTGGGCTGGGAAGTGTGGTGCGATGGCATGGAAGTCACGCAGTTCACCTATTTCCAGCAGATGGGCGGCTATGATTGCAAGCCGGTTGCGGGAGAACTGACCTACGGCCTCGAACGCCTCGCCATGTATATTCAGGGCGTCGACAGCGTCTATGACCTGCGTTTCAACGACGCGGGTGTCACCTATGGCGACGTGTTCCTTGAGAACGAGAAGCAGATGTCGAAATGGAATTTCGAGATCGCCGACACCGAAAAGCTGTTCCGCTGGTTCAAGGATGCCGAGGCCGAATGCCAGGCCAGCATCGCCGCCGACGTTCCCCTCGCGGCCTACGATCAGGCGATCAAGGCCAGCCACGTGTTCAACCTGCTGCAGGCACGCGGCGTCATCTCTGTACAGGAACGCGCCAGCTACATGGGCCGCGTCCGCGACATGGCCAAGGGAAGCTGCGAAGCGTGGATGAAGACCAACGGATGGGCCGCGTGATGACCGATTTCCTGCTCGAACTCCTGTGCGAAGAAATTCCCGCACGGATGCAGATCAAGGCATCCGAAGACCTTGCGCGCCTGTTCTCGGAGAAACTGGCCGAAGCCGGACTGAAACCCGACAGCATCCAGTCCTTCGTCACGCCCCGCCGCCTCGCGCTGATCGCACGCGGCCTCCCGCTTCAGACCGAAGCGGTGAACGAGGAACTTAAAGGCCCGCGCGCCGATGCGCCGCCACAGGCGCTCGCCGGGTTTCTGGGCAAAACAGGCCTTACCCGCGAACAACTGGTCGAGCGGCCCGACGCCAAGGGCAACGCCATCCTGTTCGCGATCATCGAAAAGCCGGGCCGCGCCACCGCCGACGTGCTCGCCGAAGCGATTCCCGCCATCGTCCGCGCTTTTCCCTGGCCCAAGTCGATGCGCTGGGGCGCGGCCAGCCAGACGACCGAAGGCCTGCGCTGGGTCCGCCCGCTGCAAGGCATCGTCGCGATCCTGGGCGAAGATTTGGTCGATATCGAGGTCGAAGGCGTCCGTTCCGGTTTCGCCACGCGCGGCCATCGCTTTCACCACCCCGATCCAATCACCATCGGCGGCGCGAACGACTATGTCGAAAAGCTGCGCGCTTGCCACGTGATCGTCGATCATGCCGAACGCATGGCGCTGATCGAGGCTAAGGCGCAGGAAGCCGCCACCGCCCGCGGCCTGACGCTGGTCGAGGACAAGGGACTGGTCGCCGAGAATGCCGGATTAACCGAATGGCCCGTGCCGCTGCTAGGCGATTTCGATCCCGATTTCCTTGAGGTGCCGCCTGAAGTCATTCAGCTAACCCTGCGCACCAACCAGAAATATTTCGTGCTGCGCGATGCGTCGGGTAAGTTGGCGCCTGCCTTCATCTGCACCGCCAATATCGACGCCATAGACGGCGGCGCTGCGATCGTCGCCGGCAACCGCAAAGTCCTCGCCGCCCGCCTGAGCGATGCGCGCTTCTTCTGGGAACAGGATAAGAAGACGCGGCTTGAGGATCACGCCAAGAAGCTGGAACGCATCACCTTCCACGAAAAGCTGGGCACCGTGGCCGATAAGGTCGAGCGGGTGGCGAAGCTGGCGCGCTGGCTGGTTGAAGAGGGCATAGTAAAATCCTCTCCCACAACCCAAACCGTCACCCCAGCGGAGGCTGGGGTCTCAAGCGAAGGCGCGTCAACGCCTGAGATGCCAGCCTACGCTGGCATGACGAAGAGTGAGTTGGCGGACATGGCCGAACAGGCCGCCCGCCTGTGCAAAGCCGATCTCGTCACCGAAATGGTCGGCGAATTCCCTGAACTGCAAGGCATCATGGGCGGCTACTACGCCCGCGCCGAAGGCCTCCCTGACGCCGTAGCCGACGCCATCCGCGATCATTACAAGCCGGTTGGGCAAGGCGATGATGTGCCGACTGCGCCGGTTACGGTGGCGGTGAGTTTGGCGGATAAGCTGGATACACTGGTGGGATTCTTTGCCTCTGATGAAAAGCCAACGGGTTCAAAAGACCCATATGCACTTCGTCGGAGCGCAAACGGAGTTATAGCGACTTTAACAACCTTACAGTTGCGTCTGCGGTTGCAGAGCTTGATACTGGTTGCAACTGAACAACTGGCAGAACAGCGTACAGAAGCAATCGATAGTGCAGCGCTCGATGTTGCCATTGAAGCAATGTCTAATCTACTGGGGCCGAAGGCTGCCGATAGGATGCGTCAGCGCTTGAAGGATGTAGAGAGCCCTACTGCCTATGGATTGTGGTTCAGTTATTATTCATCAGAGCATTCTCTCCTCGACTTTTTCGCAGACCGGCTAAAAGTCCAGCAGCGCGAAGCCGGTGTCCGTCACGACCTGATCGACGCGGTGTTTGCGCTCGGCGGTGAGGACGATCTCGTCCGCCTCCTTGCTCGCGTGAAAGCATTGCAGGCGTTCGTCGAAACGCCCGACGGCACCAATCTCCTCGCGGGATACAAGCGCGCGGCGAATATCCTCAAGAAAGAAGCGCCTTCCCCCACAGCCGTCACCCCAGCGCAGGCTGGGGTCTCAGGCGATGGCGCGCTTCCGAATGAGATGCCAGCCCACGCCGGCATGACGGCAACGGCCTACACCCCCGAACCCGCAGAAGCTGCCCTCATCGCCGCACTAGATGCCGCCGAACCGCGTGCCACAGCCGCCATTGCCAGCGAAGACTTCGCCGCCGCAATGGCCGCTCTGGCTACCTTGCGCGAACCCATCGATGCGTTCTTCGAAAGCGTCACTGTGAACGACGCCGATCCCGATAAGCGCGCTGCCCGCCTCGCGCTGCTGACGCGGATGCGCGACGCGGTGCATGGCGTTGCCGATTTCTCGCGCATCGAAGGTTGATTTGTAATAATATTTCGCGAAATGCGAGGGAATGGCAAGCGAATGGGGTGACCCGATACGATACGGGTTGCAAAACGCGCCAACTCCTGCCTTGAACGAATCTGTGTTGCAGCGCACAATGCGCGAACGTGATAAGACATAATTGCCCAGTGCAGAGGGACGACCATGGCTACCGTTATCGACAAGACCACCGACACTTCCGGCACGGGCGATGCCCGCTATGTCTATCGCTTCGGCGGCGGCGTGGACGATGGCGGCAAGGGTAACAAGAACCTGCTGGGCGGCAAGGGCGCCAATCTGGATGGCATGGCCTCTATCGGGCTGCCGGTCCCGCCGGGCTTCACCATCACCACCGAAATGTGCACCCGCTATTATGTCGATGGGCAGAAATTCCCCGACAGCCTGCGCGTCGAAGTTGCCAACGGCATCGCCCATATCGAAGGCGTGACGGGCAAGATCTTCGGCAATGCGGCCGATCCGCTGCTCGTATCGGTCCGTTCGGGCGCGCGCGTGTCGATGCCGGGCATGATGGACACCGTGCTGAACCTTGGCCTCAATGACGAAACGGTCGAGGGGTTGGCCAACACATCGGGCGATGCGCGGTTCGCGTGGGACAGCTATCGCCGCTTCATTCAGATGTATTCCGACGTGGTGCTGGAACTCGATCATGGCGCGTTCGAGGAAGCCCTCGAAATCGCCAAGGAAGATCATGGCTACACGCTCGATACCGAACTGAGCGCTGACGACTGGAAGGCGCTGGTCACCGAATATAAGAAGATCGTGGTCGATCAGTGGAAAAAGCCTTTCCCGCAGGATGTGCACGATCAGCTTTGGGGCGCGATCAGCGCAGTGTTCGGATCGTGGCAGGCGGACCGCGCGAAGGTCTATCGTCGCCTGAACGACATCCCCGGTGACTGGGGCACGGCGGTGAATGTGCAGGCGATGGTGTTCGGCAATATGGGCGACACGTCCGCCACCGGCGTCGCTTTCACCCGCGATCCCTCGACCGGCGAGAACGTGTATTACGGCGAATTTCTGATCAACGCGCAGGGAGAGGATGTCGTCGCGGGCATCCGTACCCCGCAATATCTGACGCTCGCCGCACGGGAGCGGGCAGGGGCCAAGGCTTCTTCGATGGAAGAAGCGATGCCCGAAACCTATGCAGAACTGGCGCGCGTGTTCCAGATATTGGAAAAGCATTATCGCGACATGCAGGACATCGAATTTACGGTGCAGCAGGGCAAGCTCTGGATGCTGCAGACGCGCTCGGGCAAGCGTACCGCAAAGGCTGCGCTGAAAATGGCGGTAGACATGGCGGGCGAAGGCCTCATCACGGAAGAGGAAGCCGTTGCCCGCGTCGATCCTTCGGCGCTGGACCAGTTGCTGCACCCCACGCTTGATCCTAAAGCCGTCCGCGATGTGCTGACCAAGGGGCTTCCGGCCTCTCCGGGTGCCGCGTCCGGCATGGTTGTGTTTGATGCCGACACGGCGGAGCGTCGCAACGAAATGGGCGACGCGGTCATCCTCGTCCGCACCGAAACCAGCCCTGAAGACATTCACGGCATGCACGCGGCCAAGGGCATCCTGACGGCGCGTGGTGGCATGACGTCGCACGCTGCCGTGGTAGCGCGCGGCATGGGGCGTCCCTGCGTTTCCGGCGCTGGCAGCATTTCGATCGATGCGAAGGCCAAGATTCTGCGCGTCGCCGGTCGTGAACTGGTCGAAGGCGACATCGTCACCATCGACGGCTCCACCGGCGAAGTCATGTCCGGCGCGGTGCCAACCGTACAGCCTGAACTGGCGGGCGACTTCGGTACGCTGATGGTCTGGGCCGATAAGGTCCGCCGCTTGAAGGTTCGCGCTAACGCCGAAACTCCGCTCGACTGCAAGACGGCGCGTGAATTCGGTGCGGAAGGTGTCGGCTTATGCCGTACCGAACATATGTTCTTCGATGCGGCCCGCATTACCGCTGTACGTCAGATGATTCTGGCCGACAGCGAAAAGGGCCGCCGCGAAGCGCTCGAAAAGCTGCTTCCCGAACAGCGTAGCGATTTCACCGAGATTTTCCTGGTGATGGCAGGCCTGCCTGTCACGATCCGCTTGCTCGATCCGCCGCTGCACGAATTCCTGCCGCATGAGGAAGCTGAGTTCGAGGAAGTGGCCAAGGCAGCAGGCGTCGGCATCGACGTGTTGAAGCGTCGGGCTTCGGAACTGCATGAGTTCAACCCGATGCTGGGCCATCGCGGTTGTCGTCTGGGCGTCACCTATCCTGAGATCTACGAAATGCAGGCGCGTGCCATATTCGAGGCAGCAATCGACGTTGCCGAGCATAGCGGCGCTGCCCCGATTCCTGAAGTCATGATACCGCTCGTCGCCACGGCGAAGGAGCTGGAACTGATGAAGGCGATCGTCGATGCACAGGCACAGCTTGTGTTCGCCGAGCGTGGCAAGACCATCGAATATCTGGTCGGCACCATGATCGAACTGCCACGCGCAGCGCTCAAGGCAGGGGAAATCGCGGTGGCCGCCGAATTCTTTTCCTTCGGCACCAACGATCTGACGCAGACCACAATTGGCATCAGCCGTGATGACGCCAGCCGGTTCCTGGGTACGTATGTCGATAAGGGCATCTTCCCGCGCGACCCGTTCGTCAGCATTGATGTCGAAGGTGTGGGTGAACTGATCCAGATCGCTGCGGAGCGCGGTCGCAAGACCCGCTCGGACATCAAGCTGGGCATTTGCGGTGAGCATGGCGGCGATCCTGCCTCCATTGCCTTCTGTGAAGCCACGGGTCTCGATTACGTATCGGCATCGCCATACCGCGTGCCAATCGCCCGTTTGGCGGCTGCGCAGGCGGCATTGAAGGCGCGCGGATAAGGGTTGGATAAATAAAGCGCGCAAAACGGTAAAAGGGGGTTGCCAGAAACCCATCCCCCTTCTATCTGCGCACTTCCCTGACGCACCCGTAGCTCAGCTGGATAGAGCATCAGACTACGAATCTGAGGGCCGGGCGTTCGAATCGCTCCGGGTGCACCAGGGAACTTATACCGCGCAAGCGGAGCAGGGGCTGACCGAAAGGTCGGCCCTTTTGCTTAAGCGGGCCAGCGGCCTCGTACGCATCCTTGCGTCGCGCGATGCGTTAGGCGACATACAGATCTGGAGAAGATGTATGACCACTGATAAAGACGTTCCTGCCACACCTGCGCCAGCCTCCACAGAGGCCAACAAGGGCTCGACCAAGAAGAATGTCGCGATTGGTGCAGCGGTCGGCATTGGCTCGGCGGCGATCGTGGCAGCGTTGCTCTATACGCGGCGTAAGTAGCTGCATTTGAAGGCGCAGGTTTCTAAACGCTTTGGCAACCATCGCGGTGCTAAGGCTTTGGAGTAATCGCCGGAGCAAACACGTGGTCGAACCGTCTTATTCTCTGCCAGAAGGCACGCCGGGCCAGCAGCCACGGCGGCAAGCGCGTAAACCGCTGTTCCTGCGTATCGCCGATTCGGGTCCGGATACGGCAGTTATCATGGATATTTCCGTGGGTGGTGCATTGCTTCGCGCGTCGCGACCGCTCGCTGTTGGCGACCCGATCACGATCACGCTGCCGCGCGGCGCCGCTACTGAAGCCCGCGTAACGTGGAGCAGCGGCGCGCTTGCAGGTTGTCAGTTCCTGACTCCCATCACCGAAGCCATGGTCAGCGCCGCCCTCCTGAAAAGCGAGCCGACGCCTGCCGACGATCTTGTCGTTGCACCGGGCAATGCGTTCGATCAGGATGCGCCGGACGCCCGCCGCATGGCCTATGGCATCCCCGTCATCGTCGGGGCCTCGCTCATACTGTGGGCGGGGATCGCCGTTGGGATCGTCGCGATCCTCTGATCGCTATAGCCATCCGACTCGCTTGAACCTGACGTACAAGGCGGTGCAAATCGCCGCGATGACTATCAGCACGGCGGGATAGCCATAGACGCTCTTTAATTCGGGCATATGCTCGAAATTCATGCCGTATATGCCCGCAATCGCCGTAGGCACCGCCAGGATGGCCGCCCACGCTGCCAACTGCCGGGTAATAGCGCCCTGTCGCTGCTGCTCCAGCAAGGTGCTGACTTCGAATACGGATGTCAGCACATCGCGTAAGCCGCCGGTCATGTTCTCTACCCGCCGCACATGGTCCAGCACGTCGCGGAAATAGGGCCGCGTCTCTATGTCGACGCACGGCATCTCCAGATTGACCAGCTTGCTGCATAGCTCGCCCATGGGCCCCAATATGCGCTGGAACCGGATCAATTCCCGCCGCAGGTTGAAGATGCGGGTCACGTCTTCCCGAACCAGAAAAGCATCCATCGCCCGCTGTTCGATCTGCAGGACTTCCTCCTCGATCGACTCGACGATAGGCAGATAGCCGTCGACGATGAAGTCCAGGATCGCGTGCAGCACATAATCCACCCCATGCGCCAGCAATGCGGGGGCCGCCTCCAGATGGCTGCGCAGTTCCGTATGCGCGCGGGCGGAGCCATGACGCACCGATATGATGTGGTTCGTGCCAACGAAGATCGACGTTTCGCCATAATGGATCGTCTCCCCCTCCAGATGCGCAGTGCGGGCGACGACGAACAACTGTTCGCCGTAGATGTCCACCTTGGGAAGCTGATGCGCCTTCAACGCATCCTCGACCGCCAACGGGTGGAGCCTGAACTGCGTCTGGAGTGTGCGCAATTCGCCTTCGGACGGTTCGACAAGCCCGATCCAGACGAATTCGGACGCGCCGCCGTGGCAGGGGTTGATCTCATCGATGGCAATGGGACGTACCTGACGCCCGTCACGGTACAGATAGGCAGCAACGACGGTCACGAGCACCTCTTGGCAGTGGCAGAACTGGCGGCGTAGCAGAACGTATGATCGACGCAAATGTCGCAGCCTCCTTCGATAAAAATCGCTGTGCCCCGTTGAACCGTTACACCTGCGTCCTAGCTATGTCGGGACAGCGTGGCCCACCGCCGCGTATCGAAGGAGCCTCCCCGCGATGATCGATCTGTATTACTGGCCCACCCCCAATGGGCATAAGGTGACTCTTTTCCTGGAGGAAGCGGGCATTCCCTACACCCTCCACGGCATCAACATCGGCAAGGGCGAGCAGTTCACACCCGAGTTTCTGGCGATCTCCCCCAACAACAAGATGCCCGCGATAGTCGACAACGCGCCGAAGGAGGGCAGCGGATCTGTTGCGCTATTCGAATCGGGTGCGATCCTGCTGTATCTGGCGGAAAAGACCGGTCAGTTCCTGCCCACCGACGCGCACGGTCGCAATGAAGTGCTGCAATGGCTGTTCTGGCAAGTCGGCGGACTTGGCCCGATGGCTGGGCAGACCCATCATTTCCGTAACTATGCGCCGGAGAAAATCCCCTACGCCGTTGATCGCTACGTCAACGAAACCAATCGCTTGTACGGCGTTTTGAACAAGCGCCTCGCGGATCGGGCGTTCGTTGCAGGCGAGGCGTATTCGATTGCCGACATGGCGATCTATCCGTGGATCGTTCCGTTTGAAGCGCAGGGACAGGATCTCGCAGAGTTCCCCAATGTGCATCGCTGGTTCGATGCAATCGCGGCGCGGCCTGCGACAACACGCGCCTATGCGCGCGGGCCGGAGATCAATCCCAACCCGCCGGGCATCCGCACGGAGGAAGAACGCAAGATTCTGTTCGGGCAGAGCGCAAAATCGATCGAATCCGCGAAAAACTGACGATTTGGCCTTCGGCTCTGGCCCTTCGCGGGGGCTTGCTCTATGTTTGCGTGCATCCCATCCACCGCAAGGGGCCAGAGCCGGACCATGTTCCAGACGTTTTTCCTCGATCATCCACGCCGGGTCGGCGAGACCTATTGGGGCCATGCGCATACCGCCGGATCGTTCGGCGTGCGGATGGTGATCGGGGGCGTCGCGTGCATGATCCACGGGCTGCTCCCTGCTTTCTTCGTCAAGACCGGCAGCACGACCGTCCGCAACCTGTATGGCGAGATGCAGCCGCGTAGCGAACGCGCCAGCCGCGCCGAAATGCCTCCGCTGCAGTTTCTGCCGGAGTATGAGATTTAGGGGCGTAGGGGGTCGGAAGGTGACACAGGTGACACTACGTTAGCACCCATAGGTGTTCGGGCGTGGTGTTCGGCGGGCGTGCGCGGTGCCGGTTTAGGGCCGCAGATTTTGCGAAAAGCCTCAAAAGCCTCACTACGTCACCACCCATTTGCGTTTTCCTTGGGGAATGTGGGCTGCAGTTCTCCTGCGAAAGCAGGAGTACAGAGTGTTGGGCACAACCTTCGCGATATGCCCTGGGCTCCTGCCTGCGCAGGAGCACCGTGGAGAGTTGGGTTTCGCCGGGAAACGGTGAAATAAGTGCCCATACTTCCACTCTTCCTTCTCCGAAAAAATTCAGACCAGCCGACAGGCTCCCCGCCTGAAACAAACATAGTGGTGCAGCATCAGGCGCTGCGGTCCCGCTGGTGCCGCTTCGTCATCGCCAGTACACATAGTGAAATCGAACTACCGCTCGGCTGTCCTGCCCCAAGGGCGGAAGGGGAGCGCGGCATGGACTTCGGTGCAGTGCGTCAGGTTGGGCACGCTCGGGGGTTTAGCGGAGCAGGTGGGGTGTAGGACAGGGTAATGTGTGAGCTGGATGGGGGCGGCAGCGACCCTCCACCCTCGTCATTCCCGCAAAAGCGGGAATCCATTTCCGATCATCTCGACCACATCTGACGGCCGGGATGACGATGACGGGCGGATGGCAGAATTTCCGCGATGATGCTCCTGACACAGTTTCAGGGCGTTCGGTTCCATCGACAGATCGCCTTCGCTGGCCATCAAGCACCCGCGTCCAGCATGCGCCATCCCCAAGGCAATATCCTCGCCACTATGCTCGAACACGCCAAGGTCGACCTGATCCGAGCGTGACTGTGCTTTCGATTCTGCTATTGCCCGAACGCGGGCGCCGTTCAATCATGACATGGCCCGAGTAGGAGAAGATGCATGCTTTTTCACACGATGGTGGGATCGAACGACATCGAACGGGCAAAGCGCTTTTACGACGCGGTACTTGGCACCCTTGGAGTTGGGGAAGCGATCGTTAACGTAGCCGACAGTGGCCACACGCGCCTGATCTACAACAGTGGGAATGGCGCGAATTTCATTGTTACCCAGCCGATCAACGACGAACCGGCAACCGTCGCGAACGGCAGCACCGTTGCTTTCTCCTGCAACTCGCCAGAGCAGGTGAAGCAGTTCCACGATGCCGCAGTCGCCAATGGCGGCGCGTCGATTGAGGCAGCGCCCGGTCCGCGCGAAACAGCGTCTATGGGTACGATCAACCTCGCCTATTTCCGCGATCCGGATGGCAACAAGCTTTGCGGAATCTATCTCCCTAAGTAATCCTGCGTTTCATGGTTAGCTGCCCGCCAGTGCTCTGGTCGGGCAGCTAATATCGCCTGACAAAGATCAAGACAGCGATGAGCCTGTTGTATCTCTCAAGGTGACGTTGGGGTGCATTAGCTCCCTTACTCGGGCCTGGCGAAGACGAGATAGCGGGTTGACGAAAGCGGGTTTCGTGAGGGGGCATCGTCGACCTTGACGCCCGACTTTTGCCGACGCCCGAAGGTCAACCCATGCTTTAGAACTGCCACCGCCGCTGCATGTCCACTGCGTCCAGAACCTTGCCGCCTGCCATGAACACTGCGCCCGTGCAGCAGAGCGCCAGCAACTGCCCACCGACGCCGGGATACTGGTCCATATACACCATCCCGCGTTCCGTCGCGCCCAGCGCGAGTGCGTAGATCACGAGGAACGCTTCGAACTTGGTCTTGATCGTGAAAAGGCGTTTGATCTTGTGCATGGCGACCCCGTGTCCGGCAAGACAAGCGGACGATGGAGAGCGATTGCCGCCGCCCGATCAGTCCGTCTCAGCCTCAACACATAGGTCGCGGGAAAGCTGCAAATGGTCAACAAGGGTTAACCACGATTGTTCGACTTTTGCGATCAGATGAGGGTCGGAAAGGTCTGCGGGGGCAATCTGTTCGGGCCAATGGTCTGCGATAACGGCGGCTATGCCGTCCAGTTTTGCGTCAGTGACGAGGAGCCGCTCGTCGATGTCCAGCGGATCGGCAACGACGCGAAGGCGCAGGCAGGCGGGGCCGCCGCCATTGGCCATGGATTGCCGCACATCGACGGGGATCACCTGCCGGATCGGGCCGTTGCCGGTCAGCAGCGTTTCGAGCCATTGCCATACGGCGGGGGTCGCCTGCGCTTCGGTGGGTACGATCAGGGCCATGCCCGCGCCATCGGGCAGGGTCACGAGCTGCGCGTTGAAGAGGTAGCTTTTGATCGCATCGGACAGGCTGACCGCGCTGTCGGGCACTTCGACGATCTCAACTGAGGGGAGCAGGCGGCGCAGGTCGGTGAAAAAGCTGTGCTTGTCGGCAAAGGCGCGTTCGTGGGCGAACAGCACCCGCTCGTTGGCTACGGCCACAACATCGTTGTGGAAGGCGCCTGCAGCGATGGCTTCTTCGGACTGTTCGACGAAGAGGGTGCGGGCGAGGTCCAGGCCGTGCATGCGGGCGACGGCCTTGCTGGCCTCGACATGCTGACGCGCGGGGAAGGCACCGCCTGCGCGACCGTAGACGAAGACTTCGACGCCGGGGGCAGCGTGGGTATCGCACAGGCGCATGTGATTCGCTGCGCCTTCGTCGCCGAAGGGTGCGGGGACGGGGGCGTGGACAGCGAACCGATCCGAGCGGAAGGCGACGCGCAATTGCGCCAGCGTCTGCGGCCATTCGTGGCTGCGGTGGGGCATGGTGACGAGGTTGGCGACGGTCAGGTGGCATCGGCCGTCGCCGGTGTCGGTGGCGGGGGAAACAGTCGCGGCGTTGGCGGCCCACATCGACGAAGCGGAGAAGGCGGCGGCGCGCATATGCGGCTCAGCACTCGCCATGTCGGTGCCGAGGCTGGCAAGCCATAGGTGGTCGGGGCGGCGCTGCGGCAGGAAGATGCCCTGGCGCAGGCCAAGCGCGATGTTGGCGCGCATCTTGGCGATGCCTTCGAGTGCGGCACGGCGCGGGAAGGAGGGCGCGCCGGCATTGTTGGCGGAAGCGAGATTGCCGAGGCTGAGGCCGGCATAATTGTGGCTGGGGCCGATGATGCCGTCGAAATTGATTTCAGTGACTGCCATAAGATCAGCGCCCCACCATCGAGAAGCTGTCGCCCGGCGAAAGGCCGAGCAGCGCTATGCTGGCGGCGTCGAGCGCGGCGGTGCCGTCTTCCCCCTCGACCACCTGACCGTAGGCGCAGCGATAGTCAGCGCGTTTGCCGCGGGCGATCAGCACCTTGTCGCCGCGCTCCGTATGCGTGCCGGACAGAGTGACGTTGCGCGCTTCGGCTACGGTGCGCAGGCTGTCGATCTGCCCCACCATCGTCGGGCCGCCATCGAAAATGTCGACATAGCCAGCGTTCTTGAATCCTTCCGCCTCCAGCATCCGCATCGCGGCGCGGCCATTGGGGTGGGGCAGGCCGATGACCGAACGCGCGTGATCGGTCAGCATCGCGGTGTAGATCGGCGTCTTGGGCATCAGGTCGGCAATGAACTGATAGCCGTTGATGGCATTGAACTCATCGGCTTCCTGAAAGCTCATGCCGAAAAAGCGACCGGCGAGACCGTCCCAGAAGGGCGAGCCGCCCGCTTCGTCGATGACGCCGCGCAATTCGGCGATTACGCGGTCGCCAAAGCGGGCGCGATGCTGGCGGATGTAGAGATAGCGGCTGCGAGCCAGCAACAGGCCCAGCCCTTCGGCGCGTTCGCGCGGGTGGAGGAACAGGCCGCCGACTTCGGTCGATCCTTCCAGATCGGTCGTGAGGGTGAGCATTTCGGCGCGGAATGTGCGACCCAGTTCCCGGCTGTGCTGGGTCAGGGTGCCGAGGCGGTAGGAATAGAAGGGGTGCTTCTGCCCGACTTCGCTGAAGAGCTGGCAGGTGCCGCGTACTTGGCCCGTCTCGCTGTTTTCCAGCACGAGGACGATCATCTCATCGGTCATGCTGTCGTCGGGGCGGGCAAGCGCCTCTGCCGTCCGCTCCAGCTTGGCCGAGAGGGACTTGCGATCGGGCGGCAGATTCGTGAAACCGCCACCGGTTAGCTTCGCCATTTCGTACAATGTCTGAAGATCGTCCGGTCGCGCCGGTCGCATGAAGAATGTCACTTTATCCCCCCGTTATTATCGAATTGCCCCGCCGCGATCCGCATCAGCGTCAGCGCAGAAAGTCGTGCGCGTTCGGGCAGGCTGTCGGTTATCAGAAATTCGTCATGGCTGTGGATGCTGCCGCCGCGCGCGCCCATCGTATCGACGACTGGCACGCCGCAGGCCGCGATGTTGTTGCCGTCGCACACGCCGCCGGTATCGCGCCACGCAATCGGCAAGCCAAGATCCGCGCCGCATCGCTTCACCAGGCCGAAGAGCCGTTCCGCTTTGTCGTCCATCGGCTTGGGCGGACGACCGAAGCCGCCATGGCGCTGAATGAGGACGTCATGCTCCAGAGCGACGTCGGCGATCACGCGGTCAATGAGTGCGTTCGCTGCCACTTCGTCAGCCGGGGTGCGGGGGCGGAAATTGACGCGCAGCACCGCCTGATCGGGCACGACGTTATTCGGCCCACCGCCGTCGATCTTCGCGGGGTTGCAGGAAAAGCCGCGCCCATCGGGCGTCACGCCACTTGCGGCCTTCAGGCGCAGGGCAATGTCGGCTGCGGCGATCAGGGCATTACGGCCATCCTCCGGATTGCGGCCCGCATGGGCGCTGCGCCCGAAAACGATGATCGAGAAATTGCCGCTACCGGCCCGCGCACCGGCCAGCGTACCGTCGGGCAAAGCGGATGGCTCATAGGTCAGCGCCGCAACCTTTCCCCGCGCCGCGCGGGCGATCAACGCGGCGGAGGCAGGGCTTCCCACTTCCTCGTCGCTGTTGATGATGACTTCATAGCCGATGCTAGCCGCAGTCGGGCTGCGTTCCAGCGCGGTCAGCGCCGCCAGCATAATCGCGATCCCGCTTTTCATGTCCGCGACACCGGGGCCGTTCAGCACCCCCGACTCCAGCCATCGCAATCCCTGAAAACTGTCAGAGGCGGCAAAGACCGTATCCATATGCCCGGTCAGCAGTACTTGCACGGGCGCATCGGGGCGGACCTTCAGATGCAGATGCTGGCCATGAAGCAGGGGCACGACCTGCCCATCGGCAGCCACGGCATCCACCGGGGCTGGATCGACCAGCGCGAGATCGCCGGGCAGAATGGCAAACACATCGGCCAGCAGCCCGGCCATCGTCGCCAGTCCAGCCAGATTGCGCGACCCGGTGTTCACTGCCGACCACTGTTCGACCTGCGCCAGCATCGGCGCGGCGGCGGCAGCGTCAATCACGATCTGCTCGGATAAGGATATTGCGCTCATCGGCAACACTCTAACAGAGGGGAGCGTGCGCCTCCACCCCCGTCAATTGTCAGAAATCGTAGACGAGCGTCACTTTGCTGAGTGTATCGGTTCGACCGTCGGTCAGCAGCGTTTCCGCTTCGCGTTGCACGTTATATGACAGCCGCGCGGTAACACGCGAAATGAGGCGCGCATCTAATGATGTGAGCAAAGTCGCGCTTTTCAATTCATCCTCAAGATAGGCGGACCCATTCTGGCGGAAGGTCACCGCCGGGGTCAGCTTCCATGCCAGATCGTAGGAAGATCGGGCACCGACCTTACTTTCCGTCTCATCGAGCGTGTAGTCCACGAAGCGCACGGATGGGCCAAGGTTCATCGACAGATCGAGGGATTTGTTCTGCACCACGCGGTAACCGACGCCGAAGGATGCCGTGTAGCGGCTTTCATAGCCGAGGAAGGGATCGCGTTCGAACTGACCCAGCCCATAAGTATAGCCCTTGGGATCGAACTGATAGCGGGTTTCATAGGAACCCACGAAGCGTTCGCGCGATGTCGCGCCATTGGCGCGGCGATAGTCGGCGCTGCCCTGAATTTTATGGAGCCATTTGAGCCCTTGCCGCTGGATGCTGATCCCGGCGCTGATGCCCACTTCCTCCGCGCTGCCGGTGGACAGGAACCCGCCCAGTTCTCCGCGTCCGTCCCATAAAGCCAGCATATTGGGATCGCTCAGCTTTTCCTGGCGGGCGGTCGCAACGGTCGCACGATGCGCGTTCACCATTGCGGCAATTTCAGCGCTGGCTTCGGGGTTGGTCTGCTGCGCGATTTTCGAAACGGCGGAGATGTCGCCTTCATTGCCGCTCGCAATCGCCGTTTCCAGCATTTTGCGCACCGCTTCGGGGAGGGGCGGCGGGGCAGGGGTCTTTGCGGCTGGGGGCGGGCCGTCAACCGTTTCCGCGTTAACGGCAGGCGCCGTCAGTAAGGCAGCACAAAGCAGTACGGGAACGCGAAAACCATGATGCATTGCGGCTTAGTACAGTTTTCTGCCGATATTTGAACCCACTTGGTCGGCTGGAACGACCATTCCAGCGCAAAGACGGCGATCAGATAAGGTGGCCGAACTCTTTCAGCAGGTCGCGATACAGCTTCTTCTTGAACGGCACGATCAGTTCGGGAAGCGTTTCAGGCGGCGTCCACTGCCAAGCCCGAAATTCGGGATGGGCCGTCTGAATATTGACGTCGTCATCGCTCCCGCCGAAGCGTGCGAGATACCACACTTGCCGCTGACCACGATATTTCCCGCCCCATATCTTTCCGACCAACTCGTCGGGCAGATCGTAGAAATAGTCTTCTTTCGATTGGGCGATGATGTTGACGTGCGCCGCGTCAATACCGGTTTCCTCGTTCAACTCACGCAGTGCGGTCTCGCGAGGTTCCTCGCCGGGGTCGATCCCGCCCTGCGGCATCTGCCAGGCTTCCACCCTGTTGTCGATCCGCTGGCCCACGAACACATGCCCGTGCATGTTGACCAGCATGATCCCCACGCAGGGCCGATAGGGAAGGTCGGTTTTCTTAGGCATAAGTCCTGATGTCTCTGTCGGATCGGCCAAATCGGTGTGCCACCGGGCCGATGGATAAATGTTGGACGAACGGAGGGAATCGGCGCAAACACCAATGCCCTCCTGTTGCTGGGTAGATAGGCTGCATGTTCCCGCTCGTCCATCATCAGGATTACAGTTTGCGGCAGGATGCCGATCCGTCGCGTGCAATCCGCTTTCCGTGGGACAAATATACGCTGGTGCGCGACATCCTTCGGGCCGATCCCGACCCGCCGACGGAGCATGAGGCGCCGCTGATATCGCAGGGATGGGTCGAGGCGGTGCATGATTCCAGCTATGTCGGAGAAGTGCTGAGTGCCGCTGTTCCGCCGGAAAAGGCGCGGCGTATCGGCTTTCCGATCACGCTGTCCCTTGCCCGCCGTGCATTACGTACCAGCGGGGGGACATGGATGGCGGCACGGCTGGCGCTTGAGCGCGGCTATGCGGCGAACGGGGCGGGGGGTAGCCATCATGCGCTGTACGATACCGGCGCGGGCTATTGCATTTTCAACGATCTGGCGATTGCCGCGCACCGATTGCTGACGGAAAAGCAGGTGCGGCATGTCCTGATCGTCGATCTCGACGTGCATCAGGGCGATGGAACGGCATCGTTGTTAGCCGGACGGCATGACGTCACGACCTTCTCCATGCATGCGGAGAAGAACTTCCCGGCGCGCAAGGCGCAATCGACGCTCGATCTGGAATTGCCCGATGGCACGGAGGATGACGCCTATCTCGATGCGCTGGAAGACGCGCTGCCGCGCCTGATCGACCGATGCCGTCCCGATATCATTCTGTATCAGGCGGGTGTGGATGCCCATGAAGACGACCGGCTGGGGCGGCTTGCTCTGACGGATGTCGGTTTGACCGCGCGTGACAGTTTCGTCGGTGGGGAAGCAAGGCGGCGCGGCATCCCGCTCGCGTCGGCATTGGGGGGTGGCTATGGCCTCGACCAGCACGCCGTGGCGCGCCGGCATGCCGACGCCATGCGTGTGCTGGCGATGAGCTATTATCGATGACGGCACGTGCTGGAAACTTCCCCATGGGCCGTGCCCACGAAAACTATTTTGTAGAGGCCGTCCGTCGGGCGTAGGAAAGCCATACCGGATGGCCGGACATCGAGCACAGGACCGCGTTTATGGCGACCGTCGCACAGATCACGCCCGACATTATGCCGATGGCCCCCATCGCGCCCGACGCGGTCGTTGTCCGCTTTGCCGGCGACTCCGGTGACGGGATGCAACTGACCGGGGGACAATTCACGCTTTCGACGGCGCTGGCCGGGAACGACTTGTCGACCTTTCCCGATTTTCCGGCGGAAATCCGCGCGCCGCAAGGGACGCTGTTCGGCGTCTCGGCGTTTCAGATCAATTTCGGATCGACCGACATTACCACTGCGGGCGATGCACCCGATGTGCTGGTGGCGATGAACCCTGCGGCGCTCAAGACCAATGTGATCGACCTGAAGCCGGGCGGCTTGATCATTGCCGATACGGGAGAGTTCAACGACCGCAATCTGGCCAAGGCAAAGTATACGGCCAACCCGCTGGAAGATGGAAGCCTTGCCAAATGGCAGTTGCTCTCGTTCGACATTTCTCAGCGTACGCTGGAAAGCGTGAAACCCTTCGGTCTGGGCAACAAGGAAGCGTTGCGCTGCAAGAACATGTGGACGCTGGGGCTCGCCCTCTGGATGTTCGATCGCGACCGCCAGCCAATCGTCGACTGGCTCACGAGCAAGTTCGCCAAAAGCCCCGTACTGGCAGACGCCAACATCGCCGCGCTGAATGCGGGTCACGCCTATGGCGAAACGGCGGAAATCGGCGGCGGGGGGCTCGATCTCAAGCAGCTTCATGTGGCCGCGGCGCCTGCGCCTGCTGGCCTGTATCGCACCGTCACGGGCGCGGAAGCGATTTCGCTGGGCTTGGTTGCGGGGACGCAACTTGCCAGCCTGCCGATGTTCTTTGGCGGCTATCCGATCACGCCAGCGTCGGCAATCCTGCACCACCTTTCGCGGCTCAAGGAATATGGGGTCACCACCTTCCAGGCCGAAGATGAGATTGCGGCCATCTCGTCGGCCATTGGCGCAAGCTATGCCGGGCAACTGGGCGTCACCTCGTCATCGGGGCCGGGCATCGCGCTGAAAGGCGAAGCGATGGGTTTGGCGATCATGACCGAGCTGCCGCTGGTGATCGTCAATTCGCAGCGCGGTGGGCCGTCGACCGGGCTTCCCACCAAGACCGAGCAGTCCGATCTGTATCAGGCAGTGTACGGCCGCAATGGCGATGCGCCGATGCCTGTCATTGCCGCGCGCTCGCCGGCCGATGCGTTCGATTGCGCCATCGAAGCGGTGCGGATCGCCACGCGCTACATGACGCCGGTCATGCTGCTGACCGACGGTTATATCGCCAATGCGGCCGAGCCGTGGAAAGTGCCGGACATGGCCAGCTATACGCCGTTTCCCGTGACGTTCATGGAAGAGCCGCAGGAAAGCGGATTCCTGCCCTATGGCCGCGACGAAAAGCTGGCGCGTCCCTGGGTGAAGCCAGGAACGCCGGGTCTGATGCACCGCATTGGCGGCATCGAAAAGCAGGTCGATACCGGCCATATCGAATATTCCCCCGCAAACCATCAGGCGATGACCGAACTCCGCCGGGACAAGGTCTTGGGCATTGCGAACGACATTCCCGATCAGGCGGTGGAAATCGGGCAGGCAGGCGGGAAGCTCGCCATCGTTGGCTGGGGATCGACTTTCGGGCCGATCTATCAGGCGGTGCGCCGCGCGCGGGCCAAAGGGTTGGACGTCAGCCATATCCACCTGCGCTACATATGGCCCATGCCGAAAAATTTGGGCGATCTTCTAAAGTCTTACGATACGATCCTCGTGCCGGAAATGAACACTGGACAATTGAAGACGGTGCTGCGCGACCAGTATCTGGTCGACGCCAGGCCGCTCAACAAAGTGTCCGGCCAACCCTTCCGCATCGCCGAAATAGAGGCCGCTATCGACGCCGCGCTCGCCTGACCGAACCCCGTGCATATGCGCGACCTTAGGGAAGTTTGCCATGAACGACATGACGCCCATCACGCTGACGCCCAAGGATTGGGAAACCGATCAGGAAGTGCGCTGGTGTCCCGGTTGCGGCGATTACGCAATCCTCAAGGCCGTGCAGCGCACCTTGCCGGAGATCGGTGCGACGCCCGCGAACACTGTGTTCGTCAGCGGTATTGGTTGCTCCTCGCGCTTTCCCTACTACATCGAAAGCTACGGCTTCCACACCATTCACGGGCGTGCCCCTGCTTTTGCTACGGGCGTAAAGCTGGCGAACCCTAGCCTCGACGTATGGATTGTCACCGGCGACGGCGACGGGCTATCCATCGGCGGCAATCACATGATGCACATCCTGCGTCGCAACCTCGATTGCCAAATCCTGCTTTTCAACAATGAGATCTACGGCCTGACCAAGGGGCAATACTCGCCCACCAGCCGCGAAGGCACCAGGAGCCCTTCAACGCCCTTCGGATCGGTCGACCACCCCGCTAAGCCGGCAGCGTTCGCACTGGGTAGCGGCGCGCGGTTCGTGGCGCGGGGCTTCGACGTGTCGAAGAAGCTGCCCGATGTCCTCAAAGCCGCCCACGCCCATAAAGGCGCGGCGTTCGTGGAAATCTTCCAGAACTGCATCGTTTATAACAAGGACGTCTTCGCTGACTTCACCGAGAAGAAGAATGCGGACGAAGGGCAGCTTTGGCTGGAGAATGGCAAGCCGATGCTGTTCGGCAATATGAAGGTCGGCAGTACGAAGGGGATTGCGCTGGACCGGCAGAAGCTGACGCTCAAGGTCGTCGATGTGGTGGATGGCGACTGGCAGGCGGCGGACGTGATCGTCCATGATGTCACGAACCGTTCGCTCGCGCACATGCTGGTAGAAATGCCGTTCGGCCTGTTCCCGATGGCGCTGGGCGTCCTGTATGACGATCCCGCGCCGACCTTCGAAAGCGCTGTGATCGCGCAGAACGCGATGGCAGCGAAGGGGAAGGTGCCGGACATTCAGAAACTGGTGTCGCAGGGTCAGACCTGGACCGTGGCGAAGGCTTAGGGCCGAAATCTCCGATAGAGGTGGAACGTAGCGCCGCATCCGGGCATTGGGCGGTGGATGACGACTCCTGTGTTGCTATGGTTCCGCCGCGATCTGCGCCTTTCCGATCAGGCCGCTTTGCTGGCGGCGGTGGAGGAGGGGCCGGTTATCCCGGTTTACATACTGGACGACGATACGCCCAAGCATCGCAAGATGGGCGGTGCCTCGCGCTGGCGGCTGCACCATAGCCTCGAAAGTCTGGATGCATCGTTGCGGGAGAAGGGGTCGCGGCTGATCCTGCGGCAGGGCAATAGCGTCGAGGTTCTGGCGGCGCTCGCCGAAGAGACTGGCGCAACCCGCGTACATGCCTTGCGTCATTACGAGCCGTGGTGGATCAACGCGGAAAAGCAGGTGGGCGAAGCGCTCTACCTGTGCCTGCATGACGGCAATTACCTACTGCCGCCCGGAACGGTGCGGACGGGGAGCGGGGGGCTGTTCAAGATCTATACGCCGTTCTGGCGGGCACTTAGTCAGCACATGCCGCCGCCCGAGCCGCGCGCTGCGCCCAAGGCAATCCCTGCGCCGGCGAAGTGGCCGGAGAGCGATGTGCTTAAGGACTGGGCGTTGCTGTCGAGCAAGCCGGATTGGGCGAAGGGCTTTGCCGATGAATGGTCCCCCGGGGAAGCGGACGCAGCGCGCCGTTTGGAGGACTTTGCGCCTGAGGCGGTGGCCTATGACGAGGCGCGCAATTTGCCGTCGCAGGAAGGGACTTCGCGTCTGTCGCCGCATCTGCATTTCGGGGAAATATCACCTGCGGCGGTGTGGCACACGATATCCAAGGTGCGCGGTAACCCCGAGACATATCTGAAAGAAATCGTCTGGCGCGATTATGCGCAGAACGTGATCTTGCAGCTACCGACCTATGGCAAGGACAATGGCCGTCCGCAATTTGACGCTATGCCGTGGCGCGATCTGAGGGAGGCTGGGGCCGACTTCAAGGCGTGGACGGAAGGGCGCACAGGCTATCCCATCGTCGATGCCGGGATGCGGCAGCTTTGGGCGACCGGCTGGATGCACAACCGCGTGCGGATGATTACCGCGAGCTTCCTCATCAAGCATCTGCTGATCGATTGGCGACATGGCGAGCAATGGTTCTGGGATACGCTGGTCGATGCCGATTACGGCAGCAACGCCACGAACTGGCAATGGGTGGCGGGTAGCGGTGTCGACGCGAATATGTTCGTGCGGATCATGGCGCCGCTGACCCAGTCGCCAAAATTCGACGCTGGCGACTATATTCGCCAATGGGTTCCAGAGCTTGCGGGCGTAAGCGGAGACGCGGTGCACGATCCTGAGGAGCGTGGTAGCCGACCTTCCGCCTATCCCCAGAAGATCATCGGCCATCGCGAAGCGCGCGAAAGAGCGCTTGCCGCGCATGCCCATGTCAAAGCCTGATTGATCCCGACCCTCACCCGGCGCTAGAGAGCCATCATGAACGCACAGCCCCCCAAGCGCGGCCGCCATATGGTCACGGCCGGCGGCGCCATTTTGCCCGGCGGTGGCCCGTTTGCGCGGACGATCGCCGGACGGTTTCAGGGCGTGCTCGACCGGATCGATGCGGGATTGGTTACGGGATCGCTGGAGGCGTATCTGCCTGATGGCACTACGCGGATATTGGGCGGTCGCGCCGATGGGCCATATTGTATCGTCCATCTGCGCGATTGGCGTGCGCTGGTTAGGCTGGGTCTGGGTGGATCGGTCGGATGGTATCGCGCCTGGACGCTGGGGGAATGGAGCAGCCCCGATCCGGTGCCGTTGTTTGCATTGTTCATGGCGAATGGCCGGACGTTGGGAACAACGGCGCGGGCGCGTGGGATCAACCGGTGGATCGGTAAAGCGGTCCAGTTCCTGCGGCGGAACAACCTTACCGGGTCGCGGCGTAATATCGCCTTTCACTATGACTTGGGTAATGACTTCTATCGGTTGTGGCTCGACAAAGAGTTGCATTATTCCAGTGGGTTGTTCGATGATCCTGCCGATACATTGGAGATGGCGCAGCAGCGCAAAGCGCGCGCCATTCTGGACCGACTGACGCTCAAGGATGGTGACGCGCTGCTGGAAATCGGTTGCGGATGGGGCGCGTTGGCGCAGGCGGCGCTGGAGACGGCGGACATCCGGTATGACGGGCTGACCTTATCGTCGGAGCAGCAGGTATTCGCCAAGGATCGGCTGGCCGATGCAGGCTTTGGCGACAAGGCGCAGGTGCATCTGACCGACTATCGGGACGCCAAGGGTGCCTATGACGCGGTTGCGAGTGTCGAAATGGTGGAAGCGGTCGGGCAACGCTATTGGCCCGATTATCTTGCTGCGATCCATCGGTTGCTGAAACCGGGCGGGCGGGCGGCGATCCAGTATATCTGCATCGATGATGCCTTGTTCGATCGATATGCGAGCAGCATCGATTTCATTCAGGCCTATGTCTTCCCCGGCGGGCTGCTGTTGTCGGAAAGCCGGTTTCGGGCGCTGGCGGAGGCGCAGGGGTTTGCGTGGCAGGAGCAGCGTAACTTTGGGCAGGACTATGCCGAAACGCTGCGCATCTGGCGCGAACGGTTCGATGTGGCGGTGGACGCGGGGCAGCTTCCCTGCAGCTTCGACGCGGAGTTCGTGAACCTGTGGCGATACTATCTGATGTATTGCGAAGGCGGGTTCCGCGGCGGCGGGATCGATGTGGCGCAGGTCACCTTGGTGCGGGGCAGTTAACCTCTAACCCGTTCGGGCTGAGCCTGTCGAAGCCTTCTGCTTAGCGCAAGCGAAGCACATGCTTCACTGTCTTTCAGTAGAACCCTTCGACAAGCTCAGGGCGAACGGATTGAGACTTCAGCGTCACTCTGACGCTTCGGTCGTCGCACCCTCCGCCTCATCCTCGTCATTATCTTCGATCCGCGCAGCGCTGACGACATGCTCGTTGTCCGCCACGTTGAACAGGCGCACGCCCGCCGAATTGCGGCCGATCACGCGCATCGTGGAAAGGCCCATGCGGATCAGCTTTGCCTGATCGGTGACCAGCATCAGATGATCGTCATGGACGACCGCAAAGCTGGCGACGACCGGTCCGTTGCGGCCGATATTGTCGATGTTGGTAATGCCCTGACCGCCGCGATTGGTGCGGCGATAGTCATAGGCCGAGGATAGCTTGCCATAGCCGTTGGCGCAGACCGTCAGGATGAATTGTTCATGTTCACGCATCATATTGAAGCGTTCCTGATCGCGCATTTCGCCTTCTTTTTCGGGCTTCCAAGGTGCGAAGCGCAGATATTCCTCACGATCTTCCTGTGTCGCGCCGGAACGGTGCAGGATCGAAAGCGAAATCACTTCGTCGCCATCCTTCAGCACCATGCCGCGCACGCCGGTCGATGTGCGGCTCTGGAACTCACGCACGTCGGTGGAAGCGAAACGAATCGCCTTGCCTTGACGCGTAGCGAGCAGCGCGTCATCGTTTTCTGCCAGCAGCGCGACGCCTATAAGCCGATCCGTGGCATCTTCGTCGAAACGCATCGCGAATTTACCGTTGCTCGGGATATTCGCGAACGCATCCATGCTGTTGCGGCGAACATTGCCGTGCGCAGTCGCGAATACGACCGACAGGTCTTTCCAGCTTTCCTCGTCTTCAGGCAGCGGCAGGACGGTGCGGATCGTTTCGCCAGTCGCCAACGGCAACAGGTTGATCATCGGTCGCCCGCGTGTTGCGGGGCCACCTTCGGGCAGACGCCACACTTTCATGCGGTACACCTTGCCATGGGTGGAGAAGAACAGCACCGGCGTGTGGGTCGAGGTGACGAACAGGTTGGTGACGGCGTCCTCATCCTTGGTCGCCATGCCAGAGCGGCCCTTGCCGCCCTTGTTCTGCGCGCGGAAGCTGTCGAGCGGGGTGCGCTTGATATAGCCCTGATGCGTGACGGTCACGACCATCTCTTCGCGTTCGATCAGGTCTTCGTCGTCGATGCCATCGGCGGCGGCAGTGATCGTCGAACGGCGCGGCGTGGCGAATTCGTCGCGCACGGCGACAAGCTCATCGCGCATGACGGCGTAGAGTTTCGCGCGGTCTTCCAGGATCGAGAGATATTCGGCGATGTTGGTCGCCAAGCCAGCCAGTTCATTGCCGATTTCATCGCGACCCAGTGCGGTCAGGCGATGGAGACGCAAGTCGAGAATAGCGCGAACCTGCAATTCCGACAGGCGATAGATGTCGCCCGAAATCTCCGTCTCGATGGCTTCGACCAGACGAATATAGGGCGCAACCTGTTCGGCGGGCCATTCGCGTGTCAGCAGCTTTTCGCGGGCTTCGGCAGGGCTGGACGATGCGCGGATCATCCGCACGACTTCGTCGAGATTGGTCACCGCAACGACGAGGCCGAGCAAAAGATGCGCGCGCTCGCGTGCCTTGTTCAGTTCGAACTTGGTGCGGCGGGTGATGACCTCCTCGCGGAACTTCACGAAGGCTTCGATGATGTCGCGCAGGTTCAGCGTTTCAGGGCGACCACCGCGAATCGCGAGCATGTTGGCGGGGAAGCTCGCCTGCGCAGGCGTGTGACGCCACAACTGATTGAGCACGACTTCCGCTGTGGCATCGCGCTTAAGCTCGATGACGATGCGTACGCCCAGACGGCTCGATTCGTCGCGAATGTCGCTGACGCCTTCGATCCGCTTGTCCTTGGCAGCTTCGGCGATCTTCTCGACCAGACCGTTCTTGCCGGTCTGATAGGGGATTTCCGTCAGAATGATCGACTGACGGTCGTTGCGGCCTTCCTCGATCACATGGCGCGAGCGCATGATGATCGATCCGCGCCCTTCATGATAGGCGCGGCGCGCACCCGACTGGCCCAGAATCAGCGCACCGGTCGGGAAGTCGGGGCCGGGAACGATCTCGATCAGCTCATCGATAGTGATGCCACCGTTATCGATATAGGCAAGGCAGGCGTTGATGACCTCGCCGAGGTTATGCGGCGGGATATTGGTGGCCATGCCGACGGCAATGCCGCCCGCGCCGTTGACCAGCAGGTTGGGGAAGCGCGCCGGCAACACCTGCGGCTCGCTTTCCGATGCGTCGTAGTTCGGCGTGAAGTCGACGGTATCCTTATCGAGATCTTCGAGCAGGCTGTTCGATACCTTGGCCAGTCGCGCTTCGGTGTAACGCATGGCTGCGGGCATGTCCGGGTCCATCGACCCGAAATTGCCCTGGCCGTCGATGAGCATGACGCGCATCGACCAGTCCTGCGCCAGACGGGCCAACGCCATGTAGATCGCGCTGTCGCCATGCGGGTGATATTTACCCATTACGTCGCCGACAATACGGCTGCACTTGCGATAGGGGCGTCCAGCGACATAGCCTGCTTCATGCGCAGCGTAGAGGATGCGGCGGTGAACAGGCTTCAGGCCGTCGCGCACGTCGGGCAGCGCACGGCTCACGATTACCGACATGGCGTAGTCGAGGTAGCTGGTCTTCATCTCGTCGACGATGCTGATCGGGCTGATGTCCGATGGGTCGGCGAGGAGGGTCTCGTCGGTCAATGCGATTCTCTTTTTTGGGTGGTGGATTACATTTCTATGTCGTTCCGACCCTAGCGTAGCGCAAACGCCCTGTCACCCCTCGCGCACGCGCGTACGCGCGCGGAATCATGCGGTGGGACCGCCATAGGCGCGATGAGTGGGTAATTTGTGCCGCCAGATCGCAGCATCACCCATGACAGAGCGCTTTCTGCGCTCTATATCGCCGTTCAACGGGTATTCACGCGCGCCTGCCTAATTCCCAAGGGAACATGGCAAGGCGCGCGGGGTTTTCCCTTTGAGGTTTAAAACCGATTCTATGCGTCGTTGTTCTTGAGGAGAGTAGTCTTATGGGTTCTGTTTCCAAATTGACCGCAGGTCTGATGCTTGGCGTGGCCGGTCTCGCGATGACCGCCGCTCCTGCGTTCGCTCAAAAGGCAAAGAAGGAAAAGGCAGCGCCCGCCCCGAAGATGAGCAAGGAGTTCGCTGCTCCCGCAGTCGCCGCGCAGGATCTGGTCAAGGCGGGCAATTTTGAAGGTGCAAAGGCGAAGATCGCTGAGGCCGAGCCATTCGCCAAAACGCCGGATGAGTTGTTCAACTTGAATGTCATTCGTCTGAACATTGGACTGGGCGCAAAGGACGCTGCCGTTCAGCGACAGGCTATCGAGGGCATGCTCGCCAGCGGCGGTGCGCCGGCAGAGGAGTTGCCGAAGTACGAGTTCTTCGCAGGCGATTTTGCGATGAAGGCCAAGGATTACGACGCTTCAATCGCCCATTTCCAGAAAGCGGTTGAACTGAACTATCCTGGCAGCAATCCGCATCTCATGCTGGCTGAGGCATATTTTCAAAAGGCTGCTTCACAAGCAACGCCCAATGGCCAGTTGCCCCCGGCAGCAAAGCCGATCGCGGCTCAGGGCTTGCCGCATCTGAAGAAGGCGATTGAAATCGAAAAGGCTGCAGGCGCTGCTGTTCCGGCAGGCTGGTACAACCGTGGGTTCACCATGGCGTACACCAGCGGTTCGCCAGACGCACCCCAATGGGCGCTGTATCAGGTGGACGGCGATCCATCGGGCAAGAACTGGCGTCAGTTGTTGCGCACCTTCCAGGATCGCAACCGCTCTATGACATCGGGTGAAAATCTCGATGTATTGCGCTTGATGTCGCAGACTAGCGCGCTGGAAAGCGAATATGACTACGCCGAATATGCCGATACGGCGTCCAAACTGGCGCTGTTCGGTGAAGTCAAATCGGTCATCGATCAGGGGCGCTCAAGCGGAAAGCTGCCTGCTGGCAAGCTGAGTGATTTCTATACGCAGGCTACCGCGAAAATCGCATCCGATAAGGCTTCGCTACCGTCTGCGGCTGCCGAAGCGGCGAAGGCTGCGAATGGCCGCACGGCGGCTTTCACCGCGGGTGCTTATCAGGGCTATGGCGATTACGCCAAGGCTGCTGAACTGTACAAGCTGGCCCTTCAGAAGGGATCGGTCGATGCCGGTGAAGTGAACACGCGTCTGGGCATAGCACTGGCGATGTCTGGTGATCTGGCTGGCGCCAAGTCCGCCTTCGAACAGGTGACGACCGGTACGCGGAAGGAAATCGCGCAATTCTGGTTGTTGTGGCTGAGCAAGAAATCGGCTGCCTGATTGCGAACGTAAAAAAAGGCGCGGCATCGGATATGATGTCGCGCCCTTTTTTTGTCTTGCGGAGGGTAAGCGACTGATCGACAACCACTTGTGCCCGCTGGGGTGAAGGACTAGCACTGCACCATTCGCGTATCGGCTTATGCTGCGCGGGGTTAAGGAGAGTATATGCGGATCGGTCGCATGGGTTACGGACGTAATATTGCAGCAATTTGTGTCGCCCTCGCTGCGGTGGCCATCTCGGCAACGCCGGCGCAAGCCGCGAAGAAGATCAAGGACAAGGAATCCGAGGTCGCCATGGCCGACGCTTTCCGGTCTACGGCAAATGCTGCCAAGTCGGCCCTTGCGTCTGGCGATATGTCCACCGCCAATTCCCAGATCGTGGGGCTGCAGCCCACCAACGCGCTCGAAAAATACGTCACGGCGTCTCTGAAGTTTCAGTATGCCGAACGTCGCAACGATCCACAGGCGATCCGCCGCGCGTTGACCGATATGCTGGAGAGCGGCGCTGCCCCCGAAGCGCAGGTTCCCTATCTGCGTTACCTGGCAGGATATTATTCCTATTATCTGGGCGAACATAACGACGCGATCGCGCAGGTCAATTATGCACGCCAGTTGGGTTATACCCCGGTCGAGACGACAATCATTCTGGCCGATGCAAATATCAAAAAGAAGAAGCAGGCCGAGGGGCTGGAATTTCTTGAACAGGCCGTCGCCCAGCAGCAGGCGAGCGGGCAGGCGGTTCCTGAAGCATGGTTCGACCGGGCGATATCTCTTTCCTATCAGAACAAGAAATGGGCGGATGTCGCGAAGTGGACCCAGCAGAAGCTGGCATTGTATCCGACGGCAGGTAACTGGCGCTCTGGCCTGATCAATTTTCAGGCGGCTCCGGGGCTTGATCCTCAGGCACAACTGGACCTTTATCGGCTGCAGTCCGCGACAGGCGCAATTGCCAGCGAACGCGACGTGCAGGCTTATGCCGCCCTCGCCGCAAAGAGCGGCTATGAAGCGGAAGCAATGTCCGTGATCGAAGCGGCGCGCTCCAATGGAAAGCTGACGGCAACCGAGGGTGTGACCTCAGCGCTACTGAAGTCGATCAGCGTCAAAGCGAAGAAGGACATTGCCGCGCTTCCCGCCCAGGTGAAGAAAGCGACTACGGCGAAGGATGGCAGTGCAGCGGCCTCGGCTGGTGATGCCTATTTCTCGCTCAGCCAGTTCCCGCTTGCCGTGGCGCAATATCAATTGGCGCTGAGCAAGGGCGGGGTCGACGCAGCACGGGTCAATAGCCGTCTGGGGGTAGCGCTTGCGCGTTCCGGCGATTTGCCGGGCGCCAAAGCTGTGCTGGCGCAAACCAGCGGCAACTGGGCGACGGTGGCAAATTTCTGGACCGTGTGGGTCAATCAGCAGGCGCAACGGACAGCTTCGCTCGGTACTCCCGTCACGACAAACCCGACACTTTAAGGCGCAATCCATGGTTCCCCGACCCGGTGTCGGGGAACCTGAGCCTCTGATCCGTCAGCCGAAATCGGCCGCGTAGAGCAAGTCGGCTCCGGCGACTGCCGCGGCTCGCAGCCCAAGCGCTTCGGGTACGACATGGCCAAGATAATAGGCGGCGGTCGTTTGTTTGGCTTTTAGAAAAGCCGGATCGCCTTCGCCCGACGCCAGCACCTCGGCAGCAATTCGTCCTTGCCGTTCCATCAGCCAGCCGCAGGTTGCCGTCGAGAGCATGGTCAGGAAAGGATAGCTGCCCGCCAGTCGGTCGTTGACCGACGCATCGGCCAGCATCCATGACGCTACGCTTTCCACCGCATCGACGAGCGATAGCAGTACGCCATCCTTTGATTCCGCCCGTATATCGGCAAGCAAGCTGCGCAGCCCGGTGCCGCCATCGCCGCTCAGCTTGCGGCCAACCAGATCGGCGGCCTGGATGCCGTTCGTGCCTTCGTATATCGGTGCGATGCGTGCATCGCGATAATATCGCGCCGCCCCGGTTTCTTCGATGAAGCCCATGCCGCCGTGCACCTGTATGCCCAGTGACGAGACTTCGCAGCCGATGTCCGTGCCATGGGCCTTGGCCAACGGCGTGACGAGATCGAGCCGGGTTTTCGCCGCGGGGTCGCCCGTGCGGGCGAGGTCGACCTGTCCGGCCGCGTAGTAGATCAAGGCTCGCGCCGCCTGAGTCTGCGCCATCATACGCAGAAGCATCCGACGCACATCGGGATGTTCGATGATCGGGACGGGCGATCCACCCGAACTACCGTCGGCACGGGGCGTCTGGATGCGGTCGCGGGCATAAGCCAGCGCCATCTGCGTCGCGGCTTCGCCGATCTGCACACCCTGGCTGCCGACATTCAGCCGCGCGTTGTTCATCATCGTAAACATGCCGCGCATTCCGCCCATTTCCGGGCCGACCAGTTCGCCTATGCAATCGTCATTGTCGCCGAAGGACAGAACGCATGTTGGCGAAGCGTGGATGCCCAGCTTATGCTCGATGGAAACGCAGCGTACGTCATTTGTGGTGCCCGGCTTCCCGTCGGCATCCAGCCTGAATTTCGGTACGAGAAAGAGCGATATGCCCTTTGTCCCTGCGGGCGCGCCGGGTGTTCGTGCGAGCACAAGGTGGACGATATTGTCGGAAAGGTCATGCTCACCGAAGGTTATATATATCTTCTGACCCTTGATCCGATAAGTGCCATCGCCGACCGGGGTTGCGCTCGTGCGCAGCGCCCCGACATCGGACCCGGCTTGCGGCTCGGTCAGGTTCATCGTGGCAGGCCATTCGCCCGTAATGATCCGTGGCAGCCATAAAGCTTGCTGTTCCGGCGTGCCATGATGGTCGAGCGCTTCGATGGCGCCCATCGACAGCATGTTTATGAGCGAGAAGCCCATGTTGGCGCTGCCCAGATCTTCCATGACCACGGTGGTCAACGCGAAGGGTAGACCCTGTCCGCCAAACGCTGTCGGACCGTCGATGGTGCCCCACCCATTGGCCACGAACGCCCGATAGGCTTCGCGAAAGCCCGCTGGCATGGTCACTACGCCATCCTGCCACTGCGCCCCTACGGTGTCGCCGATCTTCGCCAGCGGCGCATATTCGGATTCAGCGAATTGGGCGATCCCCTCTACGATGGCATCGACCATATCGGCATCGGCTGCGGCATAGCGCGGGTGTTCCGCCAGCGCTTCGAGACCGGCGATGTGCTTCAGGACGAATTTTTGCTCGGTCGTGGGGGCGATGTAGGTCAAAACGGCCACTCCTTGGTATGTATCCGGTCCCTCAAAACACAGGATCGAAGCCAAGACAACAACGGTATCGGCAATGATTTTGGCGGTGCGGTGTGCACATCAGGATGCCCTAACGTCAGGCGTGTTAAACTTTGCGTTTTTCCGCACTTGCTCCAATCGCGACTACTGTTAGGAATGCGCCATGCCTACTGCGCTGACGCTCGATAATTTCCTTCCGTACCGGTTGTCTTATACATCCAATCTGGTCAGCGATGTCGTGGCGCACAGCTATGACGCGCTGTTCGGACTCAAGATACCCGAATGGCGGATGATCGCGGTCGTCGCCGAACATGATGGTGTAACCCAGCAGCAGATCAGTGCGCGAACGCGGATGGACAAAGTGACGGTCAGTCGTGCCGCCATCGCGCTTGCCGAAAGGGGCTTGCTCGACCGCAAACCCAACCCTGCAGACAAGCGCTCGCATATGTTGGTGCTCACAGACGCTGGGCAATCGCTTTATGCGGAGGTGGCGCCACGCGCGCAGGCGCTGGAAAAGGCGTTGTTCGCAGAGTTCGACCCGGAAGACATGGCGCTGTTCGTCGCGACGCTGCGCCGGATAGATGCCGCTGCGCTGGCGATGGAAGAAACGCATGGCCGACCGACAAAGGTCGACCGTTGAAAGCACTTAAATCCCTGCTCGATCCGTTTGTCCTGCTATTGCTGGCGATGGTGGCGCTCGCCTCCGTTTTTCCGGTACAGGGAGAGGCTGCACGGATCGCCGATGGCATAGCGGACGCCGGGATTATCCTGCTGTTCTTTCTTCACGGAGCCAAGCTGTCGCGCGAAGCGATCATCGCAGGGGCCGCAAACTGGCGGCTGCAGACTGCAACGCTGGCGATTACTTTTGCGCTGTTCCCGCTGTTCGGGTTCGGCTTGTCGCAAGCGATGAACCTTACGCAACTTGGCGACCCTATGCTGGCAAGCGGCATATTGTTTATGACCTTATTGCCCTCGACCGTGCAATCGTCGATTGCATTCACGTCGATCGCTGGCGGCAATGTGGCGGGTGCAGTCTGCGCGGCATCCATTTCCAACATTGTAGGCATCATATTGACGCCCCTTCTTGTCGGCGTTCTGATGCATCTTTCTGCGGCGGGGCAGGGGGATATCTGGGCTTCGGCGCAGACCATTGCCCTCCATCTGTTGCTTCCCTTTGTCGTCGGTCATTTATCCAGACCGCTGGTGGGCGCGTTTGTGGCGCGACATAAAACGATGGTCGGGCGTGTGGATCGCGGTGCGATCCTGCTCATCGTCTACACGGCTTTCAGCGCTGCTGTGGTAGAGGGATTGTGGCAGCGTCTTTCGCTGCTCACCATATTCGCGATCATGGGCATCTGCATCCTTTTGCTCGGCGTGGTGCTGGTGCTTAGCTGGCGGGCGGGGCGGACACTGGGTCTGTCGCGCGAGGACCGGATCGTACTGTTATTCTGCGGATCGAAGAAAAGTCTGGCGTCGGGTGTGCCAATGGCGGGCGCGCTGTTTCCCGCGTCACAAGTCGGCCTGTTGATCCTGCCGCTGATGCTGTTTCATCAGATACAGTTGATAGTCTGCGCTATGATTGCCCGGCATCTCGCGAGCGAATAACGCGGTCCAGATCGTCCGGCGTATTGATGTTGGGTATGACGCTATCCAGAGCAATCCGCCGTGCACCGACGACATCGGCCCAGCGCATGACCGAACGATTGCCGCCAGCGGCCAAGTGCGCGTCTAGGCGATTTGCCAAGGCGACTGGCCAATAGCCGATGATGGGGATGTTCGCGACAATGGCCGCGCCTGGCAGGGCGCCAAGCTGTGCGACAAGGTTGGTTGGCAGCAATGGTGTGTCGCAGCCTGCCGTCACGACGGCATCGAAACCGTTATGCTGCGCGTAGTGCAAGGCAGCGTTCAATCCCCCCAGCGGACCCATATCCCGATCCGGCCGGTCGGGTAGGGCGATTCCTTGCGCCCATTCCCGTCCGCATATGACGACACATGCCGTTTGTGCTTCGAGCGCGGCAATGACATGCGACAGCAGGGTTTGCCCGTTCAGAGACGCTTCCGCCTTGTCCGATCCGAAACGCTTAGCGCGGCCACCGGCCAATATGGCGCCAAGAACGGAGGGAGGCACCCCGGGATCGGTCATAGGCAAACTCCAAGTAGGGAACACCTGTCGCACATAAACGTCAGGTGAACGACGGTGCAATGTAGACATTTCGCCCTCGCGCCGGAACGTCCTGCCGCGATTGCTGCGGTGCAGTACGACTAAATCTGACTATGCAGCGTTGGTTGGTTGCAATGATGAAACAACCTACCGTTCGCCCGGCGAGGGCCGCGATTGCCGCTGTTCTCGCATTTGCTCCAACCAGCTTGCTGGCGCAGGAATTGGCTCCCGCTGGTCCGCCGCCCGTTACAGTGACGCAGACAGCGCCGCCGCCTGTGGTCGCAGCGCCGCCAGCGGTGGCGCCGACCGCCGCTCCTGCGCCGGTTATGGCCGCACCCGCTCCGGTCGTCCAGTCAGCGCCTGCACCTGTGATTGCGGAAGCGGCGCCTGAAGCGCCACAGCCCCGCGCTGAGCGTCAAGCGCCAACACGTGCAGCGCCAGCAGCGTCGCGTGCCGTGGTAGCGCCGCAATCGGTTGCAGCGCCCTCTGCTGAAGTTACGCCGACTCAGGCAACCCCGCCTACATCTATCGTATCGGTCGAGCCTGTTCGGGACACCGCTCCCGTTGATACCGCACCAGTACTGCCAGCGTCGGCAGAGACAGGCGACGGCCTGGAATGGGGCCTTGCCGGAGGCGCGCTAGTGCTCGTGGCAGGGGTAGGCCTGATGGCGATGCGTCGCCGCCGTCGTAAGGATGGCACGGCCATGCTGAGCGATCCGGTAAGATCGACACAGCCCCTTGTTCGAGCAGATGATCAAGTGGCTTACGTGCCTGAACGACAGCCCACTTTGGCACTTACGCCAACAATGGCTTCATCCACGGTCCGTAAAAGCAATGCGACACATGGTTCGCTGGAATCGATGGCCGAGGAATCGCCCAGTCGGGAAAATCCTTTCCTGACCCGGAAGAACCGCCTGCGCCGCGCCCATTTCCTGCTTCGCCAGGAACACGCGCCCAGCACCAGCGCCGCATCGGTTGAAGCCGTCGCCGCTCAAACGCAGAATGATCGTCGTCAATCGGTGACTTATGATTTCGGCAAGGCCAGCATGTCACAGCGTCGCGGATTTCGTCCCGCAACTACCTGATTGCCGAATACCCTATATCGAGGTCTAAGTTACAAGCCGGAAGCCCTGCAGGGTTTCCGGCTTTTGGCTGGTCGTACTTATCCTGCGACCTTCGCCAGTCCCTTGGAGAGTTGCACCGCTGCGTTAAGCCGCGCCGCCGGATCAGCCCATGTGCGCGTGATGACCAGTTTGCTGTCGGGCCGCAGCTTTGCGGTCCCGTCCAGTCGCTGCACATAAGCCAGCAGCCCGGTGAGATTGGGGAAGCTGTCACCGTGGAAGCTGACCAGCGCGCCTTTGCTGCCGACATCCATTTTCGCGATGTTGGCTTTCACGCAATTCTGCTTGATCTCTATGAGCTTGAGCAGGTTTTGTGTTGGTGCGGGTAGCTTGCCGAAACGGTCGATGAGTTCGGCGGCAAACGCCTCGATGCCGTTGCGGTCTTCCAGTTCGTTGATGCGGCGATACAGCCCCATGCGCAGGTCGAGATCCGGCACATAGTCTTCCGGGATCATGATCGGCGCATCGATGGTGATCTGGGGCGAGAAGCTGTCGCGCGCCTTTTCCGCGGCGATGCCGCCTGCCTTGGCGTCAAGGATCGCTTCCTCCAGCATCGACTGATAAAGTTCGAAGCCGACTTCACGGATATGCCCGGACTGTTCGTCGCCCACAAGATTGCCTGCGCCGCGAATGTCGAGATCGTGGCTGGCCAACTGAAACCCTGCGCCGAGCGTGTCGAGATCGGACAAGACCTTGAGCCGCTTTTCGGCGGTTTCGGTAATGATCCGGTCGGCCGGCGTCGTCATATAGGCATAGGCGCGGGTCTTCGAACGCCCGACGCGGCCACGCAACTGGTAAAGCTGCGCCAGCCCGAAACGGTCGGCGCGATGGATGATGAGCGTGTTGGCGCTCGGGATATCGAGGCCGCTTTCGACGATGGTGGTCGAGAGGAGGACGTCGTAACGTTTGTCGTAGAAGGCGGACATGCGCTCTTCGACTTCGGTTGGCGCCATTTGGCCATGCGCGACTACTGCGCGGACTTCGGGCACTTCCTCGCGCAGAAATTCTTCGATTTCGGTCAGGTCGGAGATGCGCGGGACCACGAAGAAGCTCTGGCCGCCGCGATAATGCTCCCGCAGCAGCGCCTCGCGGATCACCACGCCGTCCCACGGCATGATGTAAGTGCGAACCGCAAGGCGGTCGACTGGGGGGGTCTGGATAACTGACAATTCACGCAGGCCGGACATCGCCATCTGCAGCGTGCGCGGAATGGGTGTGGCGGTCAGCGTCAGCACATGCACGTCGGCTTTGAGTTGTTTGAGGCGTTCCTTGTGGACGACGCCGAACCGTTGTTCCTCATCGACGATGACGAGGCCTAGCCGCTTGAACTCCAGCCCCTTGGTCAGCAGCGCATGGGTGCCGACGACGATATCCATTGTTCCGTCGGCCAGCGCAGCCTTGGTCGCTTTGGCCTCGGCGGCGGGGACTAGGCGGGAGAGCCGTCCGACTTTCAGGGGGAAGCCACGGAAGCGTTCCTCGAAATTGTTGTAATGTTGCCGGGCAAGCAAGGTCGTCGGACCGATGAGCGCGACCTGCATTCCTGCCATGGCGGCGACGAATGCGGCGCGCAAGGCGACTTCGGTCTTCCCGAAGCCCACGTCGCCGCAGACGAGGCGATCCATAGGCGTTCCCGCCGCCAGATCGGCGAGCACATCGGCGATGGCTTTGTCCTGATCGTCGGTTTCCTGATAGGGGAAGCGGTCAACGAATGCGGGGTAGCCCGCAGCATCGGGTTCGGCGATATCGGCGGGGCGCAGCGCCCGGGCCGCTGCGGTCTTGAGCAATTCGCCTGCGATTTCCCGGATGCGTTCGCGCATCTTGGCCTTGCGCCGCTGCCATGCTTCGCCACCGAGGCGGTCGAGCGGTACGCCGTCTGTCTCCGACCCATAGCGCGAGAGGACGTCGAGATTCTCGACGGGCACATATAGCTTGTCGCCGCCTGCATAGCCCAAAGCTACGCAATCATGCGGGGCATTGCCGACCGGGATCGAGGTGAGGCCGTCATAGCGCCCAATGCCGTGATCGGCATGAACCACCAGATCGCCGGGTGTCAGCGTTGCCAGTTCGGAGAGGAAGGCGTCGGCGCTCTTCTTGCGCTTGGCCCGCCGTACGAGACGGTCGCCGAGCATGTCCTGTTCGGTCAGTACCGCGACATCGGGTGCCGCAAAGCCGTGGTCGAGCGGCAGGACTGTCAGGGCCACCGCGCCGGTTGCGGCCAGTCCCAGCGCTTCCTGCCAGCCATCGGCCATCGCGATGCGCTTGACGCCATGATCGGCCAGCAGGCCCGACAGCCGCTCGCGCGCGCCGACCGAATAGCTGGCGATCACGACCTTGCGGTTCTTGCCCAGTTTGGCGACGTGCTTGCCGACCGCTTCGTAGACATTCGCGTTCTGCGCGCGTTCGGGTGCGAAATCGCGGGGGCCATCGACGCCGAAGTCTACGACGTTAGCGCTTTCCGGCTCGTGGAAGGGGCTGGTGATATGGATCGCACGATCGGCAATGGCCTGCGTCCACTCGTCGGCTTTGAGGTAAAGCTGTGCCGGGTCGAGGGGGCGATAAGAACCGGGATCACTCGATCGCGCTTCGATGCGATTGGCGTGGTAATCGCGGATCGCCTCCAGCCGCGATTCGGCGGCGGCGGTGACGCCGTGATCCTGTATGAAGACCGCGTCCTCGCCCAAATGCTCGAACATCGGCACCAGCCGTTCCTCGAACAGCGGCAGCCAATGTTCCATGCCCGCCAGACGCCGCCCGTCGCTCACCGCCTGATAGAGCGGATCGCCGGTTGCAGTCGCGCCGAAGGTTTCGCGATAGCGACCGCGAAAGCGCTTTATCGTGTCTTCGTCCAGCAAGGTTTCGGAGGCGGGGAGGAGGGTGAAGCCCTCCACCGGCCCGGTCGTCCGCTGATCGCCCGGATCGAACCGGCGGAGCGTTTCTATCTCATCGCCGAAGAAGTCGAGCCGCAGGGGCTGGGCTTCGCCGCCGGGATACAGATCGACGATGCCGCCCCGGATCGCAAATTCGCCTGCGTCATGCACGGTGTCGGTGCGGACATAGCCGTTGGATTGGAGCAGTTCGGCGAGCTTCGATATCGCGATCCGCTCGCCCGGTGCGAGCCGCGCGACCAACTGACGCACGCGGAACGGCGTCAACGTGCGTTGGGTGACGGCATTGATTGTCGTGAGGACAAGCTGCGCGGCCTTTGGCTTGGCTTGCAGGGCGTGTAGCCCCGCGAGCCGTTCCGATGCCGTCCGCAGCGACGGCGATGCGCGGTCATAGGGCAGGCAATCCCACGCCGGGATGCGGATGATCTCCAGCTCCGGCGCGAAATAATGCGCGGTGTCGGCCACCGCCTGCATCAGTTGTTCGTCCGGCGCGATGAAGACGGCGCGGGTCGATGCGGCGCGGGCCATGTCGGCCAGCAGCCATGGCTGGAACCCTGCCGGAACGCCCGAAAGCGTCAACGGCGATTTGGCACGGAGGATTTTCTGTAGGTCGGTCACAATGTGGGGAAAGGTCTCACTTGGCGATGGGTACGAAATCAAGCTTGCGCATCGCATCCATCATCGGGCTTTGATACTGCGGCGGGATTGGCTGGGTGCCGAGCGCCCATGCCATGATATCGACATCCTGCTCCTCCAGCAGCGCTTCGAACCAGACGAGCTGATCCTCGCTCCAGGTAGCGCCATAGGTGTCGAAGAAACCGCCGATCATCAAATCGGCTTCCTTGGTGCCGCGATGCGATGCACGGAAACTCAGACGGCGCAGGCGAGGGTCTTCATGCATGGCGATACTATTTCCGATAAAACGGCGGTGGCACAAATGCGAATAGCGGACGGGGTGTTTGCATCAACCCCCTCCGCTGCGATAGTGGACCGCAGATAGTCATGCGACCCGATATTCTCAATCCGCTGTTTGCCGAAATATCGGCATTGAAAGGCATTGGCGCTGCGCTCGCCCGTCCGCTCGAACGGCTGGGGCTGGCGCGTGCGGTCGATGTCGCGTTTCATCTGCCGGTGGCTTGGGTCGATCGGCTTATCGTCGATGAGCTGGATATGAGCCAATCCGGGCGGATCGTGGGGACGGTGCTGACCCCGGTGGACTACAAGGCCGGGGGCGGGATGCGCGCGCCGTTCCGGGTGCATGCGACGGATAGTCGCGGGAACTACGTGTCGCTGATTTACTTCGGCAGGAATAGCGGCTGGCCGCGCAAGATGCTGCCGCTGGGTGAGCCGAAATTCGTGTCTGGCAGACTGGAGTTGTACGGGCAGGAATTGCAGATGGTCCATCCAGACCATGTGCTGCCGCTGGAGGAAGCCGGGACGCTGCCGGAACGCGAGCCGGTCTATCGCTTGTCCGAAGGGCTGTCGAACAACCGGATGCGCGATTTCGTTGGGCAAGCGCTGGATCGCGCGCCGGACCTTTCGGAATGGATCGAGCCGAGCCTGCTGGCGCAGCGGGCGTGGCCGGGCTGGCGCGTAGCGTTGAGCGATGTGCATCGCGCGCCTGATGCGGCAAAGGCGCGGGAGCGGCTGGCCTATGATGAGATATTCGCGGGGCAACTGGCGCTGATGCTGGTGCGCGCGTCGTCTCGCAGGCGGCGGGGCGTGCCGATCCATGGTGACGGACATTTGCGCGATGCGTTGAAGCTGCCCTTTGCGCCGACAGGTGCGCAACGGCGGAGCATCGGCGAGATCGAAGGGGATATGGCGCAGGCGACGCCGATGCTCCGGCTGCTGCAGGGGGATGTGGGGTCGGGCAAGACGCTGGTGGCGCTGATGGCGTTGCTCAATGCGGTCGAGGCGGGGAAGCAGGGGGCGATGCTCGCGCCCACCGAGATATTAGCGCGGCAGCATTTCGCGACATTGCAGAAGATGCTCGTCGGCTTGCCGGTGACGATTGCGATCCTGACCGGGCGCGAAAAGGGCCGCGCGCGAGAATCGACGCTGATGGGATTGGCGGATGGGAGCATCGACATATTGGTCGGCACCCATGCCATTTTTCAGGAGGCGGTGCAGTATAAGGCGCTGGCACTGGCGGTGATCGACGAGCAGCATCGTTTCGGTGTTGCGCAGCGCATGATGCTGGCGGCGAAAGCCGAGCGTACACCGCATTTGCTGGTGATGACGGCGACGCCGATCCCGCGCACGCTGACGCTCACCTATTACGGCGAGATGGACGTTTCGCGGCTGGATGAGATGCCGCCGGGTCGCCAGCCTATCGAAACGCGCGTGCTGTCGGCCGAGCGGGTGGACGAAGTGATCGAGGCGTTGGGGCGTCATATTGCGGCTGGGGGACAGGCCTATTGGGTCTGTCCACTGGTCGAGGAAAGCGAACTCAGCGATCAGACGGCAGCGGAAGTGCGGGCCGAGACGCTTCGGATGCGTTTTGGCGATGCGGTCGCATTGGTCCACGGTCGTATGAAGGGGCCGGAAAAAGACGCGGTGATGGACGGCTTTTCTCGCAACCTTACCAAAGTGCTGGTTGCGACGACGGTGATCGAAGTTGGCGTCGACGTGCCAAATGCGACGCTGATGATCATCGAAGGCGCGGACCGCTTCGGTCTGGCCCAGTTGCATCAGTTGCGCGGGCGCGTGGGGCGGGGGGACAAGGCATCGATATGTCTTCTGCTGCGCGGCAATGCCTTGTCCGAGACATCGCGGGCTCGGCTGGCACTGATGCGGGAAACGAATGACGGCTTTCGGATTGCCGAAGAAGACTTGCGGTTACGCGGGGCAGGGGAGTTGCTGGGCACTCGGCAGTCTGGCGAAGCGCAATTGCGATTGGCGACGCCCGAGCATCTGGCCGACCTGATAGACTCGGCGCGGGATGATGCCCGCCTGCTGATCGAGAGGGATGGCGGTCTGGATTCTGCCCGCGGGCAAGCGGCGCGCGCGTGCCTTTATCTGTTCGAGCGGGATGCTGCGGTGGGATTGCTGCGCAGCGGATGACAGCGGACTGCGGACCTCTCGCGAAGACGGCCGCATATTCCACCTTCGCATTTTTTTAAGATAATTCTCGTATCTCGAAATAATTGTGCTGAATCCGCCGGTATTTGGCGAGGAGTTGAATGATAGCCGACTAACGAGAGAGGACGAACCGTGGATCGAGAGACAAATACAGAGCGGCGCGTGGAAGATCGCCGAATAGCGGATCGCAGGCAGGGCGCGGATCCCCGCTATGCTGGACCGGAGCGTCGTCAAGACGAACGCCGCAGCGGCGACCGCCGTCAGACCGACTAGATCAAGCCAGCTTCAGCTTATCCCACCCGAATACGATGCCCGGTCGGGGCGTCTTCCTGTACGAGCGCCAATATGGCGTCGGCCACGGTTTCCGGGCCTTTAAGCGTCGCGGGGTCTTCCCCGGGATAGGCGCGCGCGCGCATGGCAGTGCGGGTCGCGCCAGGATCGACGATATGCGTCCGAATATTGGAAATGTTCTTCACTTCCTCACCATAAGCCGTCACGAGAACCTCGACCGCCGCCTTCGAAGCCCCATAAGCGCCCCAATAAGGGCGGGCGACCGTTCCCACGGAACTGGTGATTGCCAAAACGCGCGCGTCGCCACTGGCCCGAAGCATTGCGTCGAATGCCGCGATCAGCGCCTGTTGTGCGCCGACGTTCAGAGTCAGCAGTTTGGCAAATTCCTTGGGATCGATTGACTGAACGGCAGCCAGACTGCCCAAAGTCGCGGCGTTGAGAACGAGATAGTCCAGCGCCTTCCATCGGCCGGCAATCGCTGATGCAAGGCGTCCGATGCTATCGCCATCGGTCAGGTCGAGCGGGGCGATAGTCGCGCTTCCGCCCGCCTGATGAATACGATCCTCGACCTCTTCCAATCCGCCAGTGGTGCGCGCCGTAAGCACGACATGCGCCCCCGCTTTACCCAAAGCTTCGGCAGTGGCGGCGCCAATGCCGCGGCTTGCTCCGGTGACGAGCGCGAGCTTGCCGGCGAGGGGGAGAGAAGTCATTTCCATGTCCGTTTGCAAAGCTCTTGCCTAAGTGCCCATCTGAAAGGCGGGCAGTATTAAAAAAGGGTCAAACCACCCGTTCTGCCAAAAGCTCGAACTGATCGCGGACAACCGCTTCATCTTGATCGGTGAGTTTCGTAGGATAATCCCCGGTGAAACATGCGTCGCAATATTGCGGGCGAATATCAGCGCGCTTGGCTTCGCCCAGCGCCTTGTACAGACCGTCTATCGACAGGAACGAAAGGCTGTCGGCGTGGATGAAATCCTGCATCCCCGGCACGTCCAGCTTGTGGGCGAGCAGCTTGGTACGTTCCGGCGTGTCGACACCATAATAGCAGCTATGCTTGGTTGGAGGGCTGGCGATCCGCATATGCACTTCGGCGGCACCGGCTTCGCGCATCATCTGGACAATCTTGAGCGACGTCGTGCCGCGTACGATGGAATCGTCGATCAGTACGATCCGCTTGCCTGCGATCAACGCGCGATTGGCGTTATGCTTCAGCTTCACACCCAGATGGCGAACCTTGTCGCTAGGCTGGATGAACGTCCGCCCGACATAGTGCGACCGGATGATTCCCAGTTCGAACGGTATGCCCGATTGCTGCGCGTATCCGATGGCCGCAGGCACACCGCTGTCGGGAACAGGAATGACATAGTCGGCATCGACCGGGTTCTCGACAGCAAGCTGCGCGCCGATGGCCTTGCGTACCGAATAGACGCTGTTGCCGTCCACAATGGAGTCGGGACGGGAGAAATAGACATGCTCGAAGATGCAGGGGCGGGGAGATACTTCACCGAAGGGGCGATGGCTGCGTACTTCACCCGTGCCGGTTACGATCACCAGCTCACCCGGATCGATGGAGCGGACATAGTCTGCGCCCACGACATCTAGCGCGACGGTTTCCGATGCGAAGATAGGCGACTCGCCCATCATGCCCATGACAAGAGGGCGAATGCCCAGTGGATCGCGACACGCAATCATGCCTTCCGGCGTCATGCAAATCAGGGAGTAGGCGCCTTCGACTTGCTTCAACGCATCGATGAACTTGTCGAGCAGCGTCCGGTAGGTCGATGTCGCGACCAGATGAATGATCACTTCGGTGTCGGATGTCGACTGGAAGATCGACCCGCGCCGCACCAGTTCGCGGCGCAGCTTGCCCGCGTTCGAGATATTGCCGTTATGCGCAATGGCGAACCCACCCGACGCCAGTTCGGCATAGAGCGGCTGAACATTGCGGAGCGAGGTTTCTCCGGTAGTCGAATATCGCACATGACCGCAGGCTGCATCGCCGGGCAATGCACGAATCACCTCATCGCGGTCAAAATTCCCGGCCACATGCCCCATGGCCCGATGGGTATGGAAATCATGTCCGTCCCAGCTAGTGATTCCGGCTGCTTCCTGCCCCCGATGCTGGAGCGCATGGAGGCCAAGGGCAACGATGGCCGAAGCTGTGTCTGCGCCCGAAATGCCGAAAATACCGCATTCCTCCCGCAACTTGTCGTCATCGAAAGGGTTCGTTGTAAGCATGTGCTATTGGGTCCGCTGCCAATGCTGTGGACACCCCCGCGGGGCATCTGCTGGGGCGGCATATAGGGTGTCGAGTCCGGTTTGTCGCCTCCCTGTAACAAAAATCGTCATCCAACCCGCCAGAAAGTGGCTGTGCGGTGTCTTGTTAACCTGACAGGGAAACTGTCTATCAAATTTGCTTTCTCGTTCTCTAAGCCCACTGGCCTTGATCTGCAGGCGCGGCTAAAGACATCGCAACATGCACGCATTCGCGAATCCTACCCGCTTCCTTTCCATCGCTCGGCCGTTGACGCCTTGGCTCTTTTGGATCGGGTTGGCTCTGTTGATCGCAGGCTGCGTATTCGGATTGATTCTGACACCCGCCGATTATCTTCAGGGTGAGACCGTTCGCATTCTTTACATCCATGTCCCGGCGGCGTGGCTCGGCATGGCGGGGTGGAGCGGGATTGCGATTGCAGCGATCATGCAACTTGTTTGGCGGCATCCACTGGCTGCGATCGCCGGTCGCGCCGTCGCTGCGCCCGGCGCGTTATTTACAGCAATTTGCCTGATTACGGGATCCATATGGGGTCGACCGACATGGGGCACCTGGTGGGAATGGGATGGCCGCATGACATCGATGCTTGTGCTGTTCTTCCTGTACCTGGGCTATATCGCGCTCGCCAACGCAAGCGCGGGCAATAATGGCGCCGGTGGCGTCAGCCGGGTTGCGGCAATTTTCGGATTGGTCGGCGCGGTCAATATCCCGATCATCAACCGATCCGTAGTGTGGTGGAACAGCCTGCACCAAGGGCCGAGCATCACCCTGCGTGGATCCACCATCGATGGCTCCATTCTCTGGCCACTGGCGTTTACGCTCATCGGCTTTTCGCTCTGGTTCGCCGCGATCGTGCTTATGCGCATGCGCGCCATTCTGGCCGAAACAAAGGTCGAAGCCCGTATGCAAAGGCTGGCGCGCGGATGAATCCCTGGCCCTTCGTGATCGGTGCTTATGTATTGACGGCTGTCGGAACGCTTGGGTTGTCCATAGCAAGCTGGCGTGCGATGACCGCCGCCGAACGGCGTGCCGACACGTTGAAACGGGATCGCTGAAACAATGGCCGTAGTCATGAAAGCCAAGCATCAACGGCTTGTCCTTGCGCTGGTTGCCCTCGCGGCGTTGATCGGCGCGGGCTTGCTGGCTGCATCGGCTTTGCGCGACGAGGCAGCCTATTTCTACACGCCGCAGGATGCCAAGACGAAGCATATCGAGCCGGGGAAGGCCATCCGGCTAGGCGGGATGGTCGTGAAGGGCAGCCTCAAGCGTGCCCCCGATGGCGTGACGATCAATTTCGATGTTACGGACAACAAGGCTGTTGTCCCTGCGACATTCAACGGTATCGCGCCGGATCTGTTCAAGGAAGGTACCGGCGTGGTGGCTGAAGGGTCTTTCAACCCACAAGGTACGTTTGTGGCAACCAACCTGCTTGCCAAGCATGACGAGCGGTACATGCCTCCGGAACTCAAAGGCATGAAATATGATGAAAAGTCACGTAAGTTGACCGCCAATTCTTCGCCCGTTGCACAGCCATGATCGCAGAGGCAGGACTTGCGGCTCTGTGGCTGGCTGCTGCGCTGGCCTTTTTGCAACTGGGGCTGGTATGGTTCGGTCTGACCACGGACAAGCCTGAGCTGCTTGCCAGCGTGCGCCCGGTTGCCGTGGCGCAGGGGGTGCTTACGGCCCTGTCGTTTGCTCTTCTGGTTACCTTGTTTCTGCGATCCGATATGTCGGTCGCGCTGGTGGCGACGAATAGCCACTCGGCCAAGCCCTGGCTGTACAAGTTCGCCGGAACATGGGGCAATCATGAAGGCTCCATGCTGTTGTGGGTCATGGTAATGGGCATAGCCGGCATGGCCGTGGCGCTGTTCGAGCGCGCCTTGCGTCGGGATACGCATATGGCCACGCTGGGGGCGCAGGCGATGATCAGCCTCGGCTTTTATGCGTTTCTGCTGTTCTCTTCCAATCCGTTTGCCCGCGTCAATCCTGCGCCGCCGGATGGGCAGGGGCTTAATCCGCTGCTGCAAGACCCCGGCTTGGCGTTCCATCCGCCGACGCTGTATCTCGGTTATGTGGGTCTCTCGGTGGCATTCTCCTTTGCTGTCGGGGCGTTGTTGACGCGCAATGTCGATGCAGTGTTTGCGCGCGCCATGCGACCGTGGATATTGGCGGCGTGGATATTACTGACGCTGGGCATTACGGCGGGGAGTTACTGGGCCTATTATGAACTCGGCTGGGGCGGCTGGTGGTTCTGGGATCCGGTCGAAAATGCCTCGCTGATGCCTTGGCTGGCCGCAACGGCTTTGCTGCATAGCGTTACAGTGCTGGCGACGCGCGATGCGCTGCGGGCATGGACCATCATGCTGGCGGTGGTGGCCTTCTCGATGTCTATGGTCGGCACCTTCCTGGTTCGGTCCGGCATCCTGACGAGCGTGCATGCCTTCGCGGTCGATCCTGAGCGTGGGACATTCATCCTCGGGCTGTTGGCTTTGTATATCGGTGGTGCGCTTGCGCTATTCGGGTGGCGGATTGGCACCGTGCGCGAAGGGGCGCAGTTCGAACTGGTGAGTCGTGAGACGATGCTGGTGGTCAACAACCTGCTACTTTCCGTTATTCTGGGCCTAGTGCTGATCGGTACGCTATATCCGCTGATGACCGAGGCTTTCGGGCATAAGGTATCGGTCGGACCGCCCTATTTCGATCGGATTGCCGGACCCGTTGCGCTGGCACTGGTGATTGCAATGGCGGCAGGGCCGCTGACTCGCTGGCGGAAAGATCAGGCGCGGGCTGTTGCGGGAAGACTGCTGGTGCCAGCCATCGTTTTACTGCTGGCTTTTGCAGTGGTTTCGGTGCTGGCATGGGGCCGTATCGGTGTTTTGCCGTTCTTGGGGCTGGTAATAGCGGCCGGCGTTGCTGTTGGTAGTGTTGCCCCGCTGTGGAAACGCAATCTGCGCCGTACGCCATTGTTCACCTACGGCATGGTGATCGCGCATCTTGGTTGTGCCGTCAGTCTGGCGGGCATGGCGGCGGACTCTGCTTTCACGGTGGAGAAACTGGTCGCTGCGCGTCCAGGGGGTGTCATCGAAACGGCCGGATGGAAGGTGCGCTTCGATGCCATCACGCCCATTGCCGGGGACAATTGGACGGCGTTGCAGGGTGACATGACCGCGTCTCGTGGCAGTGGGAGCCCAATCGATATCCATCCGCAAGCACGGTTCTTTACCGCCCCGCCGACCAATACGACTGAAGCGGCCCTGCTGACACGCTGGGATGGCCAGCTCTATGTTGTTCTGGGTCAAGAGGCCGATGATGGCCGGTGGCAAGTAAGGATCTGGTGGAAGCCGTTCGTAACGCTCATCTGGTTGGGTGGGATGATGATCGCTCTGGGCGGCACGTTATCGTTGCTTGGTCGCGAGCGGCGGGGTTGGCTGCAAAAGCTGCGGCGTCGTTCTGCGGTGGCGGCCGCATGAGCCGTTGGGCGATCTGGTTGCCGCTGGGGTTGTTTCTGGCCTTTTTCGCTTTGTTCGCGAGCGGGCTGTTGAAGCCTGACGATAGGGTAATCGCGTCGAAAATGGTCGGAAAGCCGATCCCTGCGTTCACCTTGCCTGCTGCCGCGAGCGACAGGCCCGCTTTATCCAGCGCCGATTTGGCAACGGGCAAGCCGCGCCTTCTCAACATCTTTGCCAGTTGGTGCGTGCCATGCGCTGCCGAAGCGCCGCAGTTGATGGCGCTCAAGCAGGCGGGCGCGGAAATCGATGCCGTTGCCATTCGCGATGCGCGTGCCGATGTCGATCAGTTCCTCGGGCGATGGGGCAATCCTTATGCCCGTATCGGGCTGGATGCGCGCAGCAGCTTGCAGATTGCGATGGGGTCGTCGGGCGTTCCGGAGACCTTCGTGATCGACGGCAAAGGGACAATCGTGCACCAGCACATCGGCGATATCCGTGCCGAAGACGTGCCTACGATCCTGGAAAAGCTGAAGGAAGCAGGCCGATGAGAACCCTCATCGCGCTGATCCTGATGCTGTTTGCAGCGCCAGTACTGGCGCAGTCTGCACTGCCGCCTGCGCCCTATGCCGACCGACAACTCGACGATCCGCGGTTGGAAGCAAAGGCGCGTGACTTGATGATGACCATTCGGTGCCTGACCTGCCAAAGCCAGTCTATTGCAGACAGCAACGCCAGCATGGCGGGGGATATGCGGTCCCAGATTCGGGAAAGGATTGCCGCCGGGGAAGATCCCGAAGCCATCCGATCCTGGCTGATAGAGCGCTATGGAGATTGGGTGAGCTACGAACCGACCGCGTCGCCTATCCTTTGGCCTCTGTGGGCTGCGCCGGTGATACTACTCGCGCTAGGATTTTGGTTGATGCGGGGGCGCATCCGACGGCGGAAGGCATCGTCATGACGGGATGGATAATCGCGGGGCTGCTTGCGATCCTGACTATGGGGGCGCTGCTCTGGCTGGGGCGTGCACCTCGACCGACATGGGAGCTGCTGGGGGCGGCGGTCCTGTTCGGCATTGCTGGCTATGCGTGGCAGGGTTCCCCCGGATTGGCTGGGTCCCCTCGCTTCGTAAAGGACAAGCCTGCCGAGTTCGATGAAGAGATCGCTTCACAACGTCGGGCATTGGGCGAGCGATTCGGGAAGGCCGGGCAGTGGTTGGTGTTGTCCGACGGATTGGGGCGGCAAGGCAAGACACAGGAAGCCGCCAATGTGCTGGTTGCGGCTGTTCGACAAGATCCAAAGGATCCCAATCTTTGGCTCGGACTTGGTAACGCATTGGTAGCGCACGGCGAGGGTTTGCTTTCGCCATCGGCAGAATTCGCTTTCCGAAAGGCCATGGCCATCGATCCGGCAGGTTTTGCGGCACCCTATTTCTACGGACTGGCCCTCGCACAATCGGGCCAACTGGATGGGGCGCGCAAGATCTGGGCACCTTTGGCGGCGCGGTTGCCGGAAGGCAGCAAATTGCGCACGGAGTTGGAGCAGAATCTCTCGATGATCGATCAGCGTCTTGGTGGATCGTAACGTCTGCGCACTATATTCGTTATATTGCGCTGCATGACAGTGCGTGATAGGCGCACCTCCAACAGTCCGGGATCATTCCGTTGGCGCTGTTTCCGGGGTCGGGCAATCACTATCATGACTTTTGTCGCTGTGTTTCATGACTGATACCGGAGCTGAACCTGCCGCTTCCAATGGCGGATCGCACGACCTTGACGCGCATGTCGGTCATGGGCACGAAAGCGCGACCGTAAAGCTCGTCGTTGGCGCGATTGGCATCGTCTTTGGCGACATCGGCACCAGCCCGCTCTATGCGTTTCGGGAAACCTTCGCCGGTCATCACAAGCTGACGCTGGATCCCGATCATATTCTCAGTGTCGTCAGCCTGATGTTCTGGTCGATGATGCTCGTCGTTACGCTCAAATATGTTTCGATCATTATGCGCGCGGATAACAAGGGAGAGGGCGGCAGCCTTGCCTTGCTCGCACTCATCAGCGGCCAGACGAAAACGCGCCGGTGGTCTTCCGGGATTGTGCTGCTGGGGGTCTTTGCGACCGCTTTGTTCTATGGCGATTCGATGATTACCCCGGCGGTGTCCGTATTGTCGGCGGTCGAGGGTCTGGCCGTTTATAACCATGCTCTTGCTCCCCTGATCTTGCCATGCGCAGTTATTATCCTGGTGGGCCTTTTCTGGATACAAAGTGCAGGCACCAACCGCGTTGCCGCGCTTTTCGGTCCTATTATGCTGCTTTATTTTGTGGTCATTTCCACATTGGGGGTGCTGAGCATTTGGCAGACTCCGGGCATTTTGGTCGCTTTCAACCCTTATTGGGCAGTGATGTTCTTTGTGACGGACCCGCTGCCGGCGTTCCTGGCATTGGGCTCTGTGGTCCTCGCAGTGACGGGTGCCGAAGCGCTTTATGCCGACATGGGGCATTTCGGGCGGAATCCTATCCGGATATCCTGGCTCTTCTTCGTGCTGCCGGCCCTGATGCTCAACTATATGGGGCAGGGCGCCTTGCTGTTCCGCGAAGGGCACGATGCGCTGGCCAGCCCATTCTATAATCTTGCGCCGCAGTGGTTTCAGTTGCCCCTGATCGGCATTGCTACACTGGCTGCGATCATCGCTTCCCAAGCCGTTATTTCCGGCGCTTTCTCTGTGACGCAACAGGCCATCCAGTTGGGCTTCATGCCACGGTTGCGTATCGCACACACCAGCGCTTCGACTGCGGGCCAGATCTACATTCCCCTCGTCAACTGGGGGCTGATGGTGATGGTAATCCTGCTGGTGCTCAGCTTCCGCACCTCATCCAGCCTTACATCTGCCTATGGCATCGCGGTGACAGGAGCGATGTTCATCGACAATGTCCTACTCACGGTTCTGATATTCCGTCTTTGGAAGTGGAACCGGATTTGGGCAGTCATGCTGCTGTCCGTGTTCTACATTGTCGATGGCGCCTATCTGGCGGCGAATCTGACCAAGATCCCCGATGGTGGATGGTTCCCGCTGTTGATCGGCTTCATCATCTTCACCCTGCTGACGACCTGGTCGCGGGGCCGCAAGCTGATGATCGAGCGTATGCGGGAGTCTGCAATGCCTATCCCGGTGTTTATTGCGTCCGCTGCAAACAGCGCGGTGCGTGTGCCGGGTACCGCAGTGTTCATGACATCGACGCCCGACGGCGTTCCCCATGCTCTGCTGCACAATCTCAAGCACAACAAGGTGCTGCATGAGCGTGTGGTTCTGTTGACGGTCAAGATTGTAGGTGTGCCGGTCGTCGCCGAGGAAAGCCGCGCGAAGCTTGAGGATTTGGGACGTGGGTTCTTCCGCCTCGTGCTGCATTATGGTTTCATGCAGGAACCTGACGTGCCTCTGGCTCTCAAGAACGTTACGCAATGCGGTCAGGCGTTCAAGATGATGGAAACCAGCTTCTTCCTGGCACGTCAGACTCTGCTGCCATCGGCTCGCCCAGGCATGCCGATCTGGCGTGAAAAGATTTTCGCATGGATGCTGCGCAACGCGGAAAGCGCGATGGAGTTTTTCCGCTTGCCTACCAACCGGGTTGTCGAACTTGGTAGTCAGGTCGAAATCTAGTCCCCGGTTCGCCACCCAGTTTTGCTGGGTGACGAACCGTAGTGGCGATTTTATCCTTTGCGTGCGGCCAAGCCGTTTGCGGCGGACAGAACAGCCTGCACCGATGCAGTGGCGACGTCGGCGTCCATTCCGACCCCAAACACCGTCACGCCGTCTGGCGTGCGACATTCGACATAGGCGGCTGCATTGACGTTCGAGCCTGCGCCGATGGCGTGTTCGTTATAGTCGACGACGTCGAGTTCAATCCCGAGTTCATCGCGCAACGCCGCGAGGACGCCGGAAATGAGCCCGTTGCCGCGACCGGAAATGCTGCGCTCGCCGCCTTCGTGACCGATCTTGCCTACGAACACGCGGTCACCCGATGCGCCGGTCTCGTGGTAATCGAGCAGCTTATAGGGCTGATCCGATCCCAATGCGTAGTGCTTCTCGAACGCTTCCCAGATGTCCGCGGCGACCAGTTCGCGGCTCGTGCTGTCTGCGACATTCTGAACGACGCGACTGAAATCGGCCTGCATCCGTTTGGGAAGCTTCAGCCCCTTGTCCTGTTGCAGAACCCAGGCGACACCGCCCTTGCCTGACTGCGAATTGACGCGAATGACCGCTTCGTAGCTCCGACCCAGATCGGCGGGGTCGATCGGGAGATAGGGCACGTCCCAGAATTCGTCATTCCGCACTTCCTGTGCGGCAAAGCCCTTCTTGATGGCATCCTGATGGCTGCCGGAAAAGGCCGTGAACACCAGTTCGCCTGCATAGGGATGACGCGGGTGAACGGGCAGTTGATTGCAATATTCGACCGTCTGAATGACATCGTCGATATCCGAGAAGTCGAGATCAGGGTTCACGCCCTGCGTATAGAGATTGAGGCCCAAGGTCACCAGATCGACATTGCCGGTCCGCTCGCCATTGCCGAACAGGCAGCCTTCGACGCGATCCGCGCCCGCCATCAATCCGAGTTCGGCGGCCGCGACGCCCGTGCCGCGATCGTTATGCGGGTGGAGGGAGATGACGACATGATCGCGCTTGCTGATATGCTTGCACATCCATTCGATCTGATCGGCATAGATATTGGCGGTTGCTGCCTCAACCGTAGCAGGGAGGTTCAGGATCAATGGCTTGTCAGCGGTGGGCTGAAGAATGTCCATCACCGCCTCGCAACATTCCAGGCTGAAATCGAGCTCGGCGGTTGAGAAGGTTTCCGGGCTGTATTCGAAGCGCCAATCGGTATTCGGCTGCTTAGCAGCTTCGTCGCGCAGAATTTTTGCAGCATCGATGGCGATCTGCTTCACTTGGCTGCGTTCCATGCCAAACACGATGCGGCGCCAGGCAGGGGAGACTGCATTATACACGTGGACGATGGCCGATCGCGCGCCCTGAAGGCTTTCGAAGGTCTTTTCGATGAGGTCGTGGCGGGCCTGCGTCAGCACCTGAATGGTGACATCGTCGGGGATCGTGCCGGACTTCACCAGTCCGCTGATGAAATCGAATTCGGTCGCGCCTGCGGAGGGAAAGCCGACTTCGATTTCCTTGACGCCGACACGCAGGAGCAGGTCAAAGAAACGCTGTTTCTTCTCCGCATTCATCGGATCGATCAGGGCCTGATTGCCATCGCGCAAGTCGGTTGAAAGCCAGCGGGGCGCGTGGGTGATCGTGCGGCCCGGCCACTGACGGTCGGGCAAATCGACCTGAGGGAAGGGGCGGTATTTCTGAGAAGGATCTTTCAGCATCATGGGAACGGCATTCCTGGCGATCGGACGCACATATTTGGCATCCGGGTGTCACGACTATTTGCGATTATGCCCTTAGGCGAAATGTGCGACCGCGCAAGGCAGCACAAAAACCACGCCTAAGGGCGTGTAAGTCGTAGCAGGAAAGGTAGCGCGCGCTGCATGATGCGGCGCTTGTAACGGCAAACGACAGAGAACGTCCAGCATTTTCATCGAAAGGGGGGAGAGAAACCCTCTCTCCCCCAAGGTCAACTTAGTCTTTCTGGAATGCGACGGTCATCTTCAGTTCGATTTCGTCGCCTACCATCGGCACAGCATAGCCCATGCCGAAATCGCTACGCTTGATGGCGGTGGTGGCGTTGAAACCGACATTTTCCTTGCCGCCCATTTGCGCGGGGCCTTTGCCTGCGCCATAAAATGCGGCTTCCAGCACCACTGGCTTTGTAATGCCCTTGATCGTCAAATTGCCGCTGATGTCGGCAGTCGTGCCATCGACCTTCACTGCGGTAGATACGAAAGTGGCCGTCGGGAATTTCGCGCTGTCGAAGAAGTCGGCCTTCATCAGATGCTCGTCCAGCTTGGGAATGCCAGTCGTCAGATTAGCGATGGGAATGGTCACAGAGAGCTTGGCCGCTGCCGGGTTCTTCGGATCGAGCGACAATGTGCCCGTCGGCGCTGAAATCAGCCCCATATTGTTGCTGAAGCCCATATGGTCATAGGCAAACAGAATTTGCGTGTGGCTCGATTCGACCGTGTAGTTGCCACCGGTCACCAACGCGGGGTTGGGAGAACCCGGCTTTGCAGGAGCGTTTTGGGCGACGACGGCGGCGCTACCGAGCAGTGCAAGCACGGCAGCGGCGGGGAGCAGAGTCTTGTACATCGGCTATCTCCAGTCAGGGCAATAAAAAGGGACGCCGCCAGAATAGGCGACGTCCCCCAAACATGCCAGATGCTAATGCGAAACGGATCGTTCCGCATTTAAGCGTCGGTCAGTTCTTTTCCTTGTCCACCAGCGCGTTTTTGCCAATCCATGGCATCATGGCGCGGAGTTCGGCACCCGTCTTTTCGATGGGATGGGCGGCAGCAAGCTTGCGCGCTGCCTTCAGTTCCGGCTGACCGGCGCGGTTGTCGAGGATGAAGCGCTTGACGAAGCGGCCAGCCTGAATGTCTTCCAGAACGCGCTTCATTTCCTTCTTCGTTTCATCGGTGATGATGCGCGGACCGGTGTGGATGTCGCCATATTCGGCGGTGTTGCTGATTGAATAGCGCATGTTGGCGATGCCGCCTTCATACATCAGGTCGACGATCAGCTTCACTTCATGCAGACATTCGAAATAGGCCATTTCCGGGGCATAACCTGCTTCGGTCAGTGTTTCGAAACCCGCCTGGATAAGGTGGGTCAGACCACCGCAGAGCACGGCTTGCTCACCGAACAGATCGGTTTCGCACTCTTCGCGGAACGTCGTTTCGATGACGCCCGAACGACCGCCACCCACAGCCGATGCATAGGACAGCGCCACGTCATGTGCATTGCCGGTCGAATCCTGAGCGATAGCGATCAGGCAGGGAACGCCGCCGCCGCGCACATATTCGCTGCGTACGGTGTGGCCCGGACCTTTGGGTGCGATCATGAATACATCGAGATCGGCGCGAGGCTCGATCAGGCCGAAATGGACGTTGAGACCATGTGCAAATGCCAGCGCGGCACCCTGCTTCATGTTGGCGTGCAGATCATCGGCGTAAATGGCAGCCTGATGCTCATCGGGCGCCAGGATCATGACGATATCGGCCCATGCCGCCGCTTCGGCGTTGCTGAGAACCTTGAAGCCTGCGCCTTCGGCTTTCTTCGCGGTGGCCGAACCGGGACGCAGGGCAATCGCGACTTCGGTCACGCCGCTGTCGCGCAGGTTCTGGGCATGGGCATGGCCCTGGCTGCCATAGCCGACGATAGCGATCTTCTTGCCCTTGATCAGGCCGATGTCCGCATCACGATCATAATAAACGCGCATGATAAGTGTCTTCCCTCTGTATCGTACTTGGAGTTGAAATGGATGCCCGAATGGGCGGAAATTCAGATCGGATCTTTGCCGCGGATCAAGCCGACTACGCCCGTGCGTCCGATTTCCACGAGGCCGATCTGACGCATCAATCCGACGAATGTGTCGATCTTTTCGGTCGTGCCGGTAATTTCGAAGATAAAGCTCTCAATGGTCGTGTCGACCACCTTGGCCCGGAAAACCTCAGCAAGACGCAAGGCTTCGATCCGGTGATCGCCGGTGCCAGCCACCTTCACCAGTGCGAGTTCGCGTTCGACATATGGCCCGGCTTCCGTCAGGTCGACAACCCGATGGACGGGTACCAACCGGTCAAGTTGGGCAATGATCTGATCGATTACCCGGGGCGGGCCGTTGGTCACGATCGTGATACGGCTGATCGAATGATCCTGCGTGATGTCAGCCACGGTCAGGCTTTCGATATTATAGCCGCGCGCCGTAAACATGCCTGCGATACGCGCAAGGATGCCCGCTTCGTTAGCAACGGTCAGCGAAAGGACGTGCCGTTCGCTTTGTTCTTCGGTGATATGCATCAGGATGGCGTCTCTTCCTTGGCCTTGTCTTCGGTGTCGCGGCGAACGGACAGCATGCCGGCATACGCATAATGCCAGCCGCCATCGCCGCTGCGATGCGCTATACGGACGGGGAAACCCACGACCGCGTCGAAAATCCTCTCCAGATGTTCCCCAACGTAGCGGGCGCTGACCAGCAGGCGTGCGAAACGTCGCCCATTATAGTCAAAGCCTTCGTCTAACGTCACTTCCCACTCCTGGTTGTTGTCATCGGTACCATCCGACGCATGATCGATAGTCCATCCGGTAAGCTCGTCCACGCCTGTGATGCGCTCAAAATCCCACGGCTCCGTGACGTGGATGCGCAGCTTTAGATGAGTGGTCACGATACTCTCCTTATGGACGACCCATGCTGCCGCTTTTGCGGTCAGACCAGGGCTTTCGCTTCGTCGTCCATCGTGCCTGACACCATGCTGGGGTCAAGCAACATATCGGTATGCGCCGCGCCCGATGGTATCATCGGGAAACAGTTGGACAGTTTTGCCACACGGCAGTCGACCAGAACGGGGCCGGGCGTATCGATCATACGCTGAATACCCGATGCCAGATCTGCATGACTTTCAATTCGAATGGCTGTCCAGCCATAGGCTTCAGCCAGCTTCACGAAGTCGGGAAGACTGTCGCTGTAGCTTTCCGAATAACGGCTCTCGTAGGTCAATTCCTGCCATTGCCGGACCATGCCCATATATTCATTGTTCAGGATGAAAATCTTGACCGGCAGCCGATACTGCGTTGCGGTGCCGAGTTCCTGAATATTCATCTGGATGGAAGCATCACCGGCAATGTCGATGACCAGCGCGTCGGGGTTGCCCAATTGCGCGCCGATAGCAGCCGGAAGGCCATAGCCCATGGTTCCAAGACCGCCGGAGGTGAGCCATTTGTTGGGATCATCGAAATGGAAGTGCTGTGCCGCCCACATCTGATGCTGGCCGACTTCGGTCGTGATGATGACGTTCTTGCCCCGCGTCGCGGTGAACAGGTCGGCAATTGCGCGCTGCGGCATGATCTCCTCGCCGCCTTCGACATAGTCGAGGCTGCGACGGGCGCGCCATCCGTCGATGCGCGCCCACCATTCCGAAAAATCGGGCTTGGCATAGCCGCGCTTCTTCAGCATAGCGATCATGTCCGCCATGACGCTGCCAACGTCACCGATGACGGGCAGGTCGACCAGCACGTTCTTGTTCACCGAACTGCGATCGATATCGACGTGAATCTTTTTGCTGTTGGGCGAGAAGGCGTCGAGCCGTCCGGTAACGCGATCGTCGAAGCGCGCGCCGAGGCAGAGGATCAAGTCCGCCTTATTCATAGCGAAATTGGCTTCGTAGGTGCCGTGCATACCCAGCATGCCAAGCCATTGACCGCCTGACGCGGGGTAAGATCCAAGACCCATCAGCGTCGAGGTGACAGGTGCACCCGTCATCTCGGCCAGTTCCCGCAACAACGTGCTGGCTTCCGGCCCCGAGTTGATGATGCCGCCGCCGGTGTAGAGAATGGGGCGTTCGGCAGCCATCAGCATTTCGACGGCGGATTCGATCAGGCGCGGATCAGCTTTGACCTGCGGGCGGTAGCTCGGATGATCGATCGGTTCCGGGCGAGCATAAGGCGCGGTGGCGACCTGAACGTCCTTGGGAATGTCGATGACGACCGGGCCGGGACGACCTGATGTTGCGATATGAAACGCCTCATGGATGACATGCGCGAGTTTGGTCGGCGATTTCACCAGATAATTATGCTTGGTGCAGTGGCGCGTCAGGCCAACTGTGTCGGCTTCCTGAAATGCGTCGGTGCCGATCAGATGCGTGGCAACCTGGCCGGTGATGACGACCATCGGGATCGAGTCCATCAGCGCATCGGTGATGCCGGTGATTGCATTGGTTGCGCCGGGACCGGACGTGACAAGAACGACGCCGGGTTTGCCCGTAGAGCGCGCATAGCCTTCCGCAGCATGGGTGGCAGCCTGTTCATGCCGAACCAGAATATGCTTGATCCTGGGATGCGCGTAGAGCGCATCGTAAATGGGGAGCACCGCGCCGCCGGGATAGCCGAACACCACTTCAACGCCCAGGTCGACCAGGCATTCGCACAAGATGTCGGCACCGCTACGTTCTTTATGGGTGGTCTTCGGGCGATTGCCCGCGCCAGCGTTCCCCTGCGTAACGGCCTGAGAGTCGGCCACGATAAATCTCCTGTCTGCCTGTCAGCGCGCAATGGGCCACTCCCACGCGGATGACAAGTCCGGTCTAGGAGGTGCGCTCTATGTGTTATAATATGCCGTGTCAACCCAATCTATCGCAATAATGTTACGATATCATCGGCATTATTGTTATGGATAATATCGCGATGGCGCGGCCATGTTGCGGGCGGCTGGTTCGAAAACCATGTATATTGGCGCTTTGCATATTGCCGGGTGGCGAGCCGACCGCGTTCGAGCATCTCGGTTCGTTCTATCTCTCCGGCTTCCCATGCCGCGATTTCGCGCACGCCTATGGCGCGCATGACTGGCAGGAGGGGGGCGAGATTACGTGCGACCAGCGTGCGTACCTCCTCGATAGCGCCTTGTTCCACCATCAGGTCAAAACGGGTGTCGCAGCGCGCGATAAGCCAGTCTCGCGGGGGTAGAAGGATGAGTGGACGTAGAGATATCCGATCGCCTATGCCGCCTTCCTTATGGGCCTGCCATTCGGCCAGCGGACGACCCGTTGCGCGGACGACTTCGAGAGCGCGGGCAACGCGCGTCGTGTCTGCGGGTGCCAGGCGCAACGCTGCTGCGGGATCTTCTTTAGCAAGGGCAGCGTGGGCATCGGCGACGGGAAGGGCGCGGACATGAGCACGCACCGCCGCGTCGATTTCCGGAACGGGCGCGATGCCATCCAGAAGCGTGCGGATGTAGAGGCCTGTGCCGCCGACGAGGATGGGGAGTTTCCCGCTGGCATGGGCAGCCGCGATTTCGGCGCGGGCTTCGGCGGCCCAGCGTGGTGCGGAACAGGCCTCCGCACCGTCGATATGGCCGAACAGGCGGTGAGGCGCGCGGGCCATATCGTCGGGTGATGGGCGCGCGGACAGGATCGAGAGATCTCGGTACACTTGGCTGGCGTCGGCATTGATGACGATGCCGCCGGTCTCTTCGGCCAAGGCGATGGCAAGCGCACTCTTGCCGCTGGCGGTCGGCCCGGCAATAAGCGCGAGCGGCGGGCGGGATTCGCCTCGATCTGTTTCAGGAGTATCCATGTTCGTTGCAACCTTAGTGGCAAGTGAGGCCATCGGGCAGGGGGATATTGCAGAAGCGCGCGACCGCCTGAACGCGGCGAGTTGTGCGGCGGGCGAATGGCGCTGGATCGATCAGGATAAGGCCGCAGATATCTTCTTCGTGGATGATGCAGTGTCGGCGCGTGCGGCTCTTGCCGGGATAGGGCAGGGCATCGACGTTATCGTGCAGCCAGTGGCTTCGCGGGAAAAGAAGCTGATCGTAGCGGATATGGATTCGACGATGATCACGGTCGAATGCATCGATGAGCTTGCCGATTACGCAGGGATCAAGGATCAGATCGCGGAGATCACTGAGCGGGCGATGCAAGGCGAGCTGGACTTTGCCGAAGCGTTGCGGGCGCGCGTGGCATTGCTCAAGGGGCTGGACGATGCGGTGATCGATCAATGCCGCCTTGAGCGGGTCAAGATCATGCCCGGCGCGAAGGCGCTGATCGGCACTATGCGCTCCCGGGGCGCGCGTGCGATATTGGTGTCTGGTGGGTTCACGCGGTTCACCGGGCCAGTGGCGGCGGAGATTGGCTTCGATACGGCGGTCGCGAATGTTCTGGATATTGTCGATGGCAAGCTGACGGGAACGGTATGCGATCCCATTGTCGATGCAGCGCGCAAGCGGTTCGAGCTGGGAGCCGCAATGGCGCAGCACCGATTGCCACGGGAGGCTACGTTGGCCGTGGGAGACGGGGCGAACGACATTCCGATGATCGAGGCTGCAGGGCTGGGCGTCGCCTATCACGCTAAGGCGAAAGCGCGGGCGGCGGCGGATGCGGAGATCGTCTATGGCGACCTGAGCGTGCTGCTGTATGCGCAGGGGATTGGGCGGAGCGATTGGGTATAACTTCTCTAAGGTCGCGCGTGTGGCTTTCCGTTGGCGCCCGGAACGATCTCCACGATCTGGTCCCCGGCCTGTAGGATTTTTGCGGCCTCTTCCCAATAACCGATGGGGGATTCGTTGCGGTAAATCCGCAGAGCGATGCCGGTTGTGACGCTTTGCAGCGGCTTGCCGATTTCGTCCGGGAGGACCGCGCGTTCGGATAGTTTTACGCCGCCGCCTGCTGCCGCGAGGTCGGCCATATAGTCGGCGATGTGATGCCCTGAGCAGCTTCCTGCCAGCAACAAGCCCGCAAAGCTGACGGGGTTGATGACGGTGGTTGCGCCTGCCTGACGAGCGGGTAACTCATTGTCTTCATTGCGAACAACGATGCTGATCGGGACATCCGGGGCCAGATGGCGGGCGGTCAGCGTGATGAGGATGGAGGAGTCGTCGCGCCCTGCGGACACGATCAGCGAACAGGCACGATCTATTCGCACATCGGCAAGTGTCTTGTCCCGCGTCGCGTCGCCACAGAGGATGTTGCAGCCCAGCGCCTCTGCTTCGGCCAGCGCGGTTTCGTTGCCGTCGATGACGACGATGGAATGCGGATCGTGGCCGCGCGCGATGAGTTCCCGCACGGCCTCGCTATTGCTCGTGCCGAACCCGGCAACGACGATGTGCTTGTCGAGCGCTTTTTGAATGCGGGCCATACGCCACCTGTAGAATGTGTTGCGAAGGAAGAAGTTATAGGCCGTGCCGAGAAAAATCAGCCACACGAACAGCCGAATGGGCGTGACGATGAATGTTTCGAACAGGCGCGTCTGCGGGCTGACCGGCACGATATCGCCATAGCCGACGGTGGTTACCGTGACCGTCGTGAAATACAGCACGTCGATAAAGCTGATGTGATTGTCGAGATTGTCCTTCAGGCCGTCGCGGTCGATCCAGTGGATCGCAAGGACGATGGTGATCAGGACGAAGATCGCTCCGACCCGCCACGCAAGATCCATCCATGCCGGAAGCGAGGAGCGGCGGCGCAGGAAATGCGCGACGCCGGGACCGACCGGGCGACGGTCAAGACGCATCAAGGAGCCGATATCTTTGAAGAACCCAAGGCCATGTCAGCTATGATAGCAGCCCCGTGCCATCATGCAACGTATTTGAAAAGGCCGCTGCAACGGCGTCCATCGACCCGTCATGGGTCAGGTCGTAGTGGAGGGGGGTGACAGTGATATAGCCTTGCGAAATGGCTTCCAGATCGGTCCCCGCAGGCACAGCGTCGCTATTGCCCAGGCCGAACCAGTAATAGCGATAGCCGCGTGGGTCGGTGCCTTCGATGATGCGCGTGCGATCGACATCATGGAAGCCCTGACGAACAACCCGGACGCCTTTGACTTCGGCCGGTTCGATGGCAGGGAAATTGACGTTCAGCAGCATACGCTTGCCCGCAGGCATGGCGATCAGGGGGCGGAGTACCTTTTCACCCCATGCCTCTGCACAGGCAAAGGGAACGCTGTCCCCCATGCCTTCGCGAGAATAGACCTGGCTGAGCGCGATGGAGCGAATCCCCGAAATCGCGCCTTCCATGGCTGCTGCCACCGTGCCGCTATAGGTCACGTCCTCGGCCAGATTTGCGCCGCGATTGACGCCGGAGAGGATGAGGTTCGGCGGGCAGTCTTTCATCAATTGACCCACCGCCATCATCACCGCGTCGGTAGGCGTTCCGGTGACGCTGTAATGTTTATCGGCATGTTTGCGAATGCGGAGCGGGCGCGACAGCGTGAGGCTGTGGCCTGCGCCGGACTGTTCTTCCGAAGGCGCGACGATCCAGATGTCGTCGGACAAGGTGCGGGCGATAGCCTCCAGCACCTTGAGGCCGGGGGCGTGGACGCCGTCGTCATTGGTCAGGAGGATGCGCATTGGAAACTTTCGAGCAGCGAATGGAATGTCGGCGAATGGACTAACGCGGTTCCAGCTTGGTCACGCCACCCATATAGCGCGCAAGCACCTCTGGGATGACGACGCTGCCGTCGGCTTGCTGATAGTTTTCCAGCACGGCCACCAGCGTCCGGCCCACGGCAAGGCCGGAACCGTTGAGGGTGTGCAGGAAGCGCGTCGCCTTTTCGCCTTCGGGCTTGAAGCGCGCGTTCATGCGACGCGCCTGAAAATCGCCGCAGTTGGAGATGCTGGATATTTCGCGATAGGTCTGTTGGCTGGGCAACCAGACTTCCAGATCGAAGGTCTTGCGCGCAGAGAACCCCATGTCGCCGGTGCAGAGCAGCATCTTGCGATAGGGGAGGTCCAGCGCCTGCAATATGCCTTCGGCGGCGGCGACCATGCGTTCATGCTCGGCTTCCGATTGGTCGGGCGGGCAGATCGCAACCAACTCAACCTTTTCGAACTGATGCTGGCGGATATAGCCGCGCGTGTCGCGCCCCGCCGACCCGGCTTCGGAACGGAAGCAGGGAGTGAGCGCCGTGAAGCGCAACGGCAGGGTGTCGAGCGGGACGATCTGCTCGCGGACGAGATTGGTAAGACTGACTTCGGCTGTCGGGATCAGCCAGCGACCGTCGGTGGTGTGGAAAAGATCTTCGGCGAATTTGGGTAGCTGACCTGTGCCATACAGCGCCTCGTCGCGCACCAGCAGTGGCGGATTGACTTCCTCATAGGCATTGGTGCCGGTTTGCGTGTCCAGCATGAACTGCGCCAGTGCGCGGTGCAGTCGCGCTATCGGACCGCGAAGCGCTGCGAAGCGCGCACCGGCCATTTTGGCGGCACCTTCAAAATCAAGGCCGATAGCCGGTCCGAAATCGGCATGATCGCGCGGCGTAAAATCGAAGTCACGCGGCTTACCCCAGCGGGCGACTTCGACATTGTCGGCTTCGTCGGCACCCTGTGGCACATCGTCGGCGGGCAGGTTGGGGATTGCCAACAGCATCGCCTCGACTGCGGCGGTCGTGTCCCGCTCCTCCTGTTCCATTTCCGGCAGGCGCTCTTTCAGCGCGGCGACTTCCGCCTTGATCGCGTCTGCGCGGGCGCTGTCCTTGGCAGCCATGGCCTGGCCGATGGCCTTGCTGGCTTCGTTGCGGCTCGCCTGATTGACTTGCAGCTCGGTCGCAATCGCGCGCCGCTTCTCATCCGCTTGAACAATCTCGGCGGAGAGCGGCGCCAGTCCGCGCTTGGCGAGGGCGGCGTCGAAGGTGGCGGGATTGTCCCGTATGGCGCGAATATCATGCATGGGGTGACCCTATGCCGCCGGGCGATGAGGCGTGCAAGAGCGGTTCGCGCCTGCGGCGCGGTTCATGGAAAAAGGGCGGACCTGTAACACAGGCTCGCCCTTGAACTTTCCCCCACGGAAACTTGATCAGACTGCCTCTTGAGCCTCTTCGTCCGCCTTCTTTGCAAAGCGCCGACGGGCGACAAGGGCTGCCGCTGCTGCGCCGAACAGAAGAACCATCGGCGGCGCGGGAACGTCGGTCCCGCCGCTGCTGCTCGACGTTCCGCCGCTGCTGCTTGACGAGGATGACGACGACGAGCTGGAGCTGGACGATGAGGATGACGAACTGCTGCTGGTCGCGCCGAAGCTGGACGAGGAAGTCGAGGACGACACATTGCCCGAAGAGGACGAGCTTACATTGCCCGATGAAGAGGAGGTCGAGCTGACGCCGCCAGTGGACGTGGATGAAGTCGAACTCACGCCGCCAGTGGATGTCGAAGAGGTAGAGCTGACCCCGCCCGACGTGGAGCTGACCCCGCCGGTCGAAGTCGAGGAGCCGCCAGACGTGGAGCTGACACCCCCTGTGGAGCTGCTCGATCCGCCTGAGCTGGTGGAGCTGGAACCGCCGCTGGTCGATGTGGAGCCGCCGCTGGTGGTGGACGAGACAACGACGCTGCCGCCCCCCCCGCCGCTGCCGCCGAAGAACCCACCGAAGAAACCGCCGCCGCTGCCGCCAAAGCCGCCGCTGCCGCCGATAATCACGGGCGCGCCGCCTCCGCCGCCAGAAACGAAGCCTGGATCGGAAGCCATGGCCATCGGCATGGGGATGGGCGGGTTCTGGGTGGTGACGGTGACGGTCTGCGGGGCACAATTGGCAGCGGTACGCACAACACGCTTTTTAACCGGGCGCTGTGCATAGTGCTGCCGCGGCTTAGCGTGCTTGACCATCTTGAGGCTTTGAACGGTCGCAGGGCGCGGCTTTTCCGCTACATGCACGGCGCCACCACCTATTATGGCTCCGCCGCAAGCGCAGGCGCAGAGTTTGGCGAGGGCCATACGAACGGACATAGCGTAACACTCTTTTTGTTTCTTGCCGATCGCCCCGTTCGCTAATCACGAACAAGCGAGGCGGCAGTCGGTATGTGAATAAACGCAAAAGAAAGCGTTAACTGCAACGCTGTTAACCCCGTTTGTCTGTCCGTAAGCAAGAAAAACGTAAACGGGGAATGAACGAAGCTGGTTAACGTCCCAATTCGATACAGTGTTTTAGGTAAAGGCTGGCCCGATCCGCCTCACGATACATGTGCATGACCTCAGTTGGGGCATGTTGACGCTACGGCAGGGCAGGGGGGATTCGTCGATTTCAAACGCACATGGCGAGCGAGGAATGGCGCTTGTGTCCGCCTTGCCCGCTGGCTATACGCCCGCTCAAACTTTATCAGGCGGTCGGGTTCCCGCCCCGATCAGCCATCCTGTCGGAGAGCCCAATGGCATTGGTCCTGAATTCCGGAAAAGACGACGGCGACTCTGCAAAAGCCGCCGTTCCACTTCCGGCAGATTACCGCCCTTCGGCGGACGAAGATTTCATGAATCCGCAACAACTGGAATATTTCCGTCAGCGTTTGCTCGATTGGAAAAAGCAGATATTGGCGGAAGCGGAAGGTACGCTTGCGGTTCTGCAAAACGAGCCGTTGCGCGAACCCGATCTCAACGATCGTGCGTCCAGCGAGACCGACTGGTCCATCGAACTGCGCACGCGCGACCGGCAACGCAAGCTGATTTCCAAGATCGATGCGGCGCTGCGTCGGATCGACGATGGCGAATATGGCTATTGCGAAGTTACGGGCGAACCGATTTCCCTTGGCCGACTAGAAGCCCGTCCCATCGCAACGATGACTGTCGAAGCGCAGGAACGGCATGAGCGTCAGGAAAAGGTTTCGCGCGACGATTAACTGTTCGTCTACTTTATGGGGTTAAGGCTGCCAGACCGACGTTTTTTCGATCTGGATGCCTGCATATCATGACCATAAATGTAGAAGACGCTGATGACCGTGGCCCCGCTCGCGGTGCGCGGCGCGATAGCCTCTTCCTGTTGACGGTGATAAGCGATCCCGATGGTCGCGCGATGGGCAGCGCACGAGTGCGGAACCTGTCCGCGACGGGGCTCATGGCTGACTGCGAAAAGCCCTTTTCGGTGGGTGACCGCATTTCAACGAAGTTGCGCGGCGTCGGCGAGGTTACCGGCAAAATCACTTGGGTAAAAGACGACCGGGTCGGCGTGAGTTTCGACGCGCCGATAGATCCGAAACTGGCACGGCGCGCTGTTGCTGCACCGCAAAGCACACTGCCCGGTTATCTGCGTCCGACGATAACATTGTCGCGCAAATAAGTTCTATATTCACGACGACTTATGACTGACCCCATAACTGGGGCCAGCCATGTCGCGACGGCAATATGACGATGGTGTCTAGTGAGACGAGGAAATCTCTTCTTTCACTCGTAGTTTCCGCTTTTTGAGCGTGGCTAACAGCACTGGATCGGGCATGGGGCGGCTGGTTTCCGCCTTAATACGCGCTTCGATTCCCGCATGCTTGGCTTGCAGGGCAGAGATGTGGCTATTTTCCATATTGGTCTCCTTCACTTCATGTGCCGGATGACGGAATAGATCATGATTCGCGGCGCCTGTCTCGCACGATTTTGTGCGCTGCGACCGAAGCCTTTTCTTTTGCGACGATCTGCATTTGGCATGTCGGGGCGCAAGATGCATTGCGTGGAAAGAACCGATCGGCGATGATGGGCAAATGACCGCTGAAGACACCATGCGCAGGCTGGAACTGCTCCGACTCGAGCACCGCGATATGGACATGGCTATAGGGGCCTTAATCGTCAGCGGAACGGGCGATCAGTTGCAACTCGCGCGGCTGAAGAAACGCAAGCTGCGGCTGCGCGACGAAATCGCGATACTTGAGGACAGCCTGATACCCGACATCATCGCATGATCCGGATTGATACAGCCGACGCATCGTATTGAAATTTAGGGTTAACGCCCCTGACAAGCCTGAGTGCCTGTGACACAGGAAGCGATGCGCAATGCTCCCTACGTTCTGGATGCCGGACTCCACCGTCGGCTGGTCGATAGCTTGTATGTCGAAGCTATGGTCATGGCGGACGAAGCGCGCGGCTATTTCGACAAGCTGGGCGCCGTCGATCGGGAAAATCTGGAGCCGATGCAGCGCATCCTGTTTTCCTGCGAGTCGCTAAAAGTGACGACGCGGCTGATGCATGTGATCGCGTGGTTGCTGGCACAGAGGGCCTGGCAGCGCGGCGAAATCGATTCCGAGGCTCTGGCGGACGAGCGTTTTCGTTTGGGCGACGCGGCGGCGACGGATGGAGAGAGCATTGCCGCCTTTCCGTTTGCAGCCAAGGCGCTGATCGAAGGAAGCACGGACCTCTACGATCGCGTTGCGCGTTTCGAAGCGCAAATGATTGCCGGGCGCAATAGTGCCCATGACGGCCGACAAAGTCCCGCCCAGGACCTGATCGACAGGCTGGTGCGCTCGTTGTGACGCGATCTGCGCGCGCGAATTGTAAAAGCGTTGTTCCTAAGTATCTTGACTGGCGCGGGGCCAAGAACATCGGCTAGAGCGAGACAATGTCGCACGGCACGTTGCCCAATACATCTGAACTACTCTGTCCGCACTCCGCCTGGCTTACGCTTGTCACGCTGGCGTTGCTGCCCGTGGGGGCATGGGCGCAAGAGACGGTCGCGCGCCCGCGCGCGGTTATGCCCGCCCAAATATACGCACCGCCGCCCGTGCGAAGCACGCTGGATATCGACCCGAACGCCACCTTGGCGCCGATGCCGGATCTGGGCGTTGACTGGCCCGACATGGACGCGCCGGACACTATGGCACCGCTAATGGCGGAAGTGCCGGATGCACAGGCACCTGTTGCCACGTCCGAAGCGGACACTCCGACCGTCACAGTCGATGCTGCCGCTACGCCCGCCGACCCGCCGCCTGAACAGGACGTTGAGTTCGACGCCGGTGCCGAGCGCCGGTATCGCGTGACGCTGGCGGGGTTGGAGAATATCTCCGATACTGTTTTCGCCACCCGGTTCGATGAACTGTCCGTGCTGAAGCAGGGCGATGGCAAGCCCGCCAATCTGGCGCAGATCAACCGGCGGATCAAAGAAGACACTGCGCTGCTTGACCGGCTGATGCGTGCCAAAGGCTATTACGACGCGCGCATTCGCGGATCGGTGTCCGCACCGACAGCGGCCGACCAGCGTTTGCAGGTCAGTCTGGATGTCGTGCCGGGGCCGCTATATGTACTCGCGTCCGTCGATCTGGAAGGATTGCAGGATACTGGTCCCAAAGAGCCGGTATTGCGTGACGCCTTTTCGGTGAAGGTCGGCGATCCGATCGATGCGGACAAGATTGTCGGTGCGCAGACGGCGTTGACAGCGGCGCTTGGCAACAACGGCTTTCCCTTTGCCAAGGTCGAAGAGCCGGTCGTGCGGGTCGATCATGAAGCCGACAAGGGCGATCTCGATATGATCATCGCGACCGGCGGATATCGTACCTTCGGGCGGATCGTGCTGCCCGATGACGACTTGTTCAGCGCGCGTCATGTCCAGCGGATTGCACGCTTTCGTCCAGGCGACACCTATACGGCGTCCGATGTGGAGGATCTTCGGCGGGCGCTAGTCGCTACGGGGCTAGTATCCTCGGTCAAATTGACGCCCAAGGACGCAGGCGATGGCGAGCATGTCGATCTCGCGGTCGATGTGACTGCCGCGCCGCCGCGGACCATTGCCGGTGAAATCGGCTATGGCACGGGCGAAGGCTATCGCATCGAAGCAAGCTGGCAGCATCGCAATTTCTTCCCGCCCGAAGGCGCGCTGACAGTGCGCGGGGTAGCCGGAACGCAGGAGCAGACCGGATCGGTCACTTACCGTCGCAATAACTTCAGAAAGCGCGATCAGGTTCTGACGGGCCTGCTGTCTGTAAGTAACATCAACCGCAACGCTTTTGACGCGCGGACCGTGCAGTTGTCCGGCACATTGGAACGCCAGACCAATATCATATTCCAGAAGAAGTGGGTTTGGAGTGTCGGCGGGGAGTTGGTGGCGTCCGACGAACGTGACAGCTTCAGTCAGTTACGCGGAGGGCGGCGCACCTTCTTCATCGGTGCATTGCCGACAGGCTTGACCTATGACGGCAGTGATGACCTTCTGAACCCCACCACAGGGTTCCGACTGGGTGGTCGCCTGAGCCCTGAGCTGTCTTTCCAGAACAGCACTTTCGGATACATCCGTGCGCAGATCGACGGCAGCATATATCAGCCCATGTCCGATCGGATCACACTGGCAGGACGCGCGCGGCTGGGCACGATTTTCGGTTCGACCGTCAGCCGGATTGCACCGTCCCGGCGCTTTTATGCGGGCGGTGGCGGATCGGTGCGCGGTTATGGTTATCAGGCCATCGGGCCGCGTGACGCGAACAACGATCCTATCGGCGGCAAGAGCCTGGCGGAATTTTCGCTGGAGGCTCGCGTACGGTTCGGTAATTTCGGCGTTGTGCCGTTTGTGGATGCGGGCAACATCTCGACGGCGGCGCTGCCGCGTTTCAACGATCTGCGCATCGGTGCGGGTGTCGGTGTGCGCTATTACAGCAATTTCGGTCCGATCCGCATCGACGTAGGCACGCCCATCAATCCGCAGCGCGGCGATTCGAAGATTGCGGTGTATGTTTCGCTTGGGCAGGCCTTCTGATGGACGAGCCTACACCCGAAGCTGAGGTCCAGCCAGTCGCGCGCAAAGCGAAGCGCGGGCGATGGCAGCGGTGGGTGCTGGGCGTATTATTGACGCTGGCCGTCGCGGTTGTGGGGGCGGTCGTCTGGCTCGACACCGGTGCAGGCCATCGTTTCGTCATCAGCCGCATAGAGCGCGTCGCGCCGCAATCCGGTTTGCGGATCAAGGTCGGCGGGATAGACGGCAGTATCTATAGCAAGGCTCGGTTGCGCGATCTGCGCCTGTACGATCCCAACGGGCTGTTCTTTTCTGCGCCGGATGTTCAGCTCGACTGGTGGCCGGTCGCGTGGATATCGAACCGGCTGGACATCGATCGCCTGTTTATACCGCGCGCAACGCTGCATCAGTTGCCCAAATTGCGGCCGACCAAGGTGCAGGGGCCGATTCTGCCCGATTTCGACATCCGGCTGATGCAGTTCAAGGTGGAGCGGTTGACGCTCGCCCAAAAGGTCACGGGGCGGGAGCAGGTCGCTACCCTGGGTGGGGATGCCGACATCCGTTCCGGCCGTGCCGTGATCGACTTGCAAGCGCGTGTGCTGGGCGGGTCCGATGCCGTCATTCTGTCGCTGGATAGCCGTCCTGACGACAACAGGTTCGATGTAGACGTCACCGTCAATGCGCCCAAGGGTGGCGTGCTGGCGATGATGGCCGGGTTGAAACAGGACGCCAATGTTCGCGTGCAGGGGGATGGCACCTGGGCGAAATGGAACGGGACGGCGATTGCTTCGCTGGATAAGGTGCCCGCCGTTTCGCTGCGGCTGGCGGCGACGAAGGGGCAGTATCAACTGACCGGCGATGTTGAGGGGCAAGCCATAGCGGGCAACGGCCTGATCCAGCGTCTCTCGGCCCCCCGGCTCGATCTGACCGCGACCGGGACGTTGGAGAACCGGGTGCTGGACGGCACCATGAAGTTGCGCTCTGCGGCCATCGATCTGACGGCGGACGGCGCCTTCGATCTGCGCAACAGCAGTCTCGACAATATGCGGATCGATGCGAAGCTGGCACGGCCGCAGGCGTTGCTCAAGACGATGACGGGGCGCGACGTGGTTGCGCGGGTGCGGCTGGATGGGCCGATATCGACGGTGGGTTTCGAATATCTGCTGTCCGCCAAGCAACTGGCGTTCGGCAAGACGATATTGCGCGATGTGCGGGCGCAGGGTGAGGGGCGGCGCGCGAAGGGCGGTCCGGCAATCGTGCCCATCAAATTGTCCGCGCGTCAGCTTGATGGGCAAGGCGATCTGGTGGCGGGCATCGTCCGTAATTTTTCGCTGGCGGGTGCGCTGCAGATCAATGGACAGAAGATCACGTCCACCCCGCTGCAGGTGCGATCCGACAAGTTGAAGGGCGCGCTTATCGTTATCGCGGACCTGAAGACCGGGCGGTATGATATCGGGCTGACGGGTGACATTAACGGATTGCTGATCCCTGGCCTGGGCATTGTGGATGTGCGGTCGAAGGTGCAGGCGGTGCCCGGAGCCAATGGCGCATTTACGCTGAAAGGGCAGGCGCTGGCGACGATGCGGCGGCTGGACAACAGCTTCTTCCGGACATTGGGAGGCGGGTTGCCGCGTCTGCGATCCGGCTTGTCGCTGGGGCCGGATGGTCGATTGATCCTGAGCGGTTTGAAGCTGGATACGCCGCGATTGTCGCTGTCGGCCAATGGCTACAGGCGGCCCGACAAGACGTTCCATTTCGAAGGGGGCGGGTCTCACAAGACGTACGGGCCGGTCAAACTTGTGATCGACGGGATAATCGACCGGCCGACGGTGGATGTGCTGCTGGCGCGGCCGATGGATTCGGCGGGGCTGGCCAATGTGAAGGTGCACCTCGACCCCAACGTCCTTGGCTATGCTTTCACGACCGAGGGCATGTCGACCCTTGGCATGTTCACGGGCAATGGGACCATTTCGCTGCCGAAGGGTGCGCAGAGCGTGATATTCGTCGACCGGCTGGCCGTGGCCGGATCGGTTGCGCGGGGACGTATCCTGCCGGTGACTGGCGGACTAGACGGAAGGCTGGATGTTAGCGGCGCTCTGGCGGGATTCGTGGCCCTGGCACCTGTGAACGGCGATCAACAGATCAAGACCGAGTTGACGGCGACCGATGCAACTTTCGATGGGCCAACCAGCATCCGGGTTCGTCGCGGGAAGTTAACTGCGACGGCTCTGCTGGAGCCGACCGGCACAACTATCGACGCGACGGTTACGGCGCGCGGGCTGCAAGTGGGGCCCATGCGGATCAACCGGCTCGATGGAAACGCCAAGCTGGTGGATGGGAGCGGCAAGGTGACTGCCAGCGTTGTGGGGCAGCGCGGGAGGTTGTTCGATCTGAAGTTCGATGCGGATGTTACGCCGGATCGGGTGTCCGTCATGGCGGCGGGGACGCTGGACCGGCGACCGATCACCCTGACGCGCGCTGCGGTGCTGACGAAGACCGACGACGGCTGGCGGTTGGCGCCCACAACGATCAACTATCGCGGCGGCACGTCCCAATTCGCGGGGCGTCTGGGCGGTGAGTCGACGGAGATCGAGGCGCGGCTCAACAAGCTGCCGCTGGCCTTGCTGGACATTGCTTATGATACGCTGGGTCTCGGCGGGGCCGCGACGGGGACGCTGAGCTATGTGAAACCGCGTGGGGGCGTGCCGACGGGAACGGCTAATTTGCGGATACGGGGGCTGACACGGTCCGGGCTGGCGTTGACGTCCCGTCCGGTGGATGTGGGCGTCAATGCGGTCCTGTCCGCGACCCGGCTGGCCGCGCGCGCGACGATCAATGCCGATGGCAAGACGATTGGGCGCGCGCAGGCGCTGCTGACGCCGCTGGGGTCGGGCGATCTGATGCAGCGGCTTCATGCTGCGCCGTTGTTCGCGCAGATGCGGTATAATGGCACGGCGGATACGTTGTGGCGTCTTACGGGGATCGAGATTATCGATCTGACCGGTCCGGCGGCGGTGGCTGCGGACGTGCGCGGTACGCTGGACAATCCGGTCATCAACGGAACGCTCGCGAGCGACAATGCGACCATCGACAGCCCAATTACGGGTATGCGGCTGTCGGGCGTGAAAGCGCGCGGTCGTTTTGGCGGATCGCAACTGGTCATCTCCAGCTTCTCCGGCAATGCGCGCGGCGGCGGGAGTGTCACCGGCACCGGACGCTTCGACTTTGCAGGGGGCAAGGGCGTCGCGATGGATCTGTCGATGCAGGCGACCAATGCGGCGTTGCTGGAGCGCGACGATATTGGCGCGACGGTGACCGGGCCGATCACGATTACGTCGGACGGCGTGGGCGGCACCATTGCTGGCAATGTCGATCTGATCCGTAGCCGCTTTACATTGGGGCAGGCTGCTGCGGTGGCGGCCATTCCGGAATTACGGGTGATAGAAGTCAACCGGCGCGGTGAGGAGTTCGAGAAGGCGACGGCAAGTGCGCCTTGGAAACTCGATATCAAAGCGAACGCACGCAATCGGCTGACCGTGACGGGGCTGGGCCTCAGCAGCGAATGGCGCGCCAATCTCGACATTGGCGGCACGGTTACTGCGCCGGCTATTCAGGGGACGGTCGATCTGGTGCGGGGTGGATATGAATTTGCCGGTCGCCGCTTTGACCTGAGCGAAGGGCGCATCCGGTTCGATGGGTCGACGCCTGCTGACCCGACGCTGGATATCGAAGCGGCAGCAAGCCTTAATGGGATCAATGCGACGATCCGGGTGACGGGGAGCAGCCTGAAACCCGTCATCAACTTCACCAGCATACCGGCGCTGCCGGAGGACGAACTGTTGTCTCGCCTGCTGTTCGGAACGTCGATCACCAATTTGTCTGCGCCCGAAGCGCTGCAACTGGCGACGGCGGTTACATCGTTGCGGGGCGGGGGCGGTGGTCTCGACCCCATCAACGCCGTGCGCAAAGCAGCGGGCCTCGATCGCCTGCGCATCCTGCCCGCCGATCCGACCATCGGTCAGGGAACGTCCGTTGCGGCTGGCAAATATCTCACCCGGAAGACTTATGTCGAGTTGATCACCGATGGGCAGGGCTATTCGGCAACGCGCATAGAATATCAGGTAACACGGTGGTTATCTCTGCTGTCGAGCGTTTCCACCATCGGACGGCAAAGCGCCAATGTTCGCGTATCGAAGGACTATTGATGTGACCACTACCGATGCAGATTCCGTGCTTGCTGAAGCGCGGCCCCGGCAACGGTCGCGCATCGATAGCAGCGCGGCGATCAGCGTGGTCGATCTGTTCACCATCGGCATAGGGCCGTCCAGTTCGCATACTGTAGGTCCGATGCGGGCGGCACTGATGTTCATGGAGGTGCTGCCGGAACAGCCCAAAAATGTGACGTGCGAACTGTTCGGGTCGCTCGCGCTGACGGGGCATGGCCACGCGACTGACACCGCCATCTTGCTGGGACTATCCGGGGAGCGGCCGGAGACAGCCGATCCCGAAACGATAGCCCCACAGATCGCCGAAATCCGCAAGGCACAGGTCATTCGCTTTGGCGACTGGTCGGTCCCTTTCGTGGAAGACCGCGATCTGCTGTTCCACAAGGGCGTGTTTCTGGAGCAGCACAGCAACGGTATGCGCTTCACTGCACAGATGGCCGACGGCAGCGAAATCGTTCGCGAATATTTCTCCGTCGGCGGTGGTGCGGTGTTGGGCGGGGATGCCATCGCCGATGCGTCTTCGGGCGGAGGGAAGATCGGGCATAATCTCGTTCAGCCGCTGCCCTTTTCGTCCGGAGCCGAGATGCTTTCCCAAGGGGAAGAAACGGGACTGTGCATCGCGACTTTGGTGATGCGCAACGAAGCGGCATGGCGTCCGCAAGCGGAGACCGAGGCGTTTCTGGACGATGTGATCGACGCCATGAATGCGTCGATCGATCGGGGTATGAAGCAGGAAGGGATGCTACCCGGCGGTCTTAAGGTTCGGCGTCGGGCAAAGGCGATCCATGCACGGCTGCGCGCGGGGCAGGAAGGTATGCAGCCTGCGGCGGTATTTGAGTGGGTGAGCCTGTTCGCTCTGGCGGTGAATGAGGAGAACGCTGCGGGGGGCAGAGTTGTTACCGCGCCGACCAATGGCGCAGCGGGGGTCATTCCTGCGGTACTGCGTTACTATCGCAAGTTCGTGCCGGGTGCGGATCGTGAAGGCGAGCGCCAGCTTTTGCTGACCGCGGCGGCCATCGGCTTTCTGTACAAGAAGCGCGCCTCCATTTCGGCGGCGGAGATGGGATGTCAGGGCGAAGTGGGCGTTGCCTGCTCCATGGCGGCGGCAGGTCTGGCGGCGGTGCTGGGCGGCACCAATCAGCAAGTCGAGAACGCTGCCGAAATCGGCATGGAGCATAATCTGGGGCTGACCTGCGATCCCATTGGCGGGCTGGTGCAGATACCCTGTATCGAACGGAACACGATGGGCGCAGTGAAGGCAATCAATGCGGCCTATCTCGCGCTGCAAGGCGACGGTCGGCACATCGTCAGTCTGGATGCGGTCATCGAAACGATGCGCCAGACGGGCGAGGACATGGCGAGCCGGTACAAGGAAACGAGCCTTGGCGGGCTGGCCGTCAATGTCGTGGAGTGCTGATCGCAGGATATCGGCATTTGCACGGTCGCTCCGGTCGGCTACATCGCGCGCATGACGATGCCCGCTCCCTATGCCGCAAAGCCCGATGACAGCGGTGGACGACTTCACCCCGAACCCGGCGGCGAGACGCGCGGGCCGCGCGACATGTTTCAGCGCGACCGGGACCGGATCATCCATTCGATTTCCTTCCGCCGCCTGCGCCACAAGACGCAGGTGTTCGTGGCGCCGGATGGCGACCATTATCGCGTAAGACTGACCCACAGTCTGGAAGTCGCGCAGATCGGGCGGACTATTGCGCGGGTGCTGGGCCTCAACGAAGATCTGACCGAGGCATTGTGCCTTGCCCATGATATCGGCCATCCGCCGTTCGGTCATGCGGGGGAAGATGCGCTGGAGGAAGCCCTGGCGGAGCAGGGTGGGTTCGACCACAACGCCCATACGCTGCGCACGCTGATGCTGTTGGAAAGCCCCTATCCGCGTTTTGCCGGACTGAACCTGAGTTGGGACATGCTGGAGGGGCTGGCCAAGCATAACGGCCCCATCGATCGGCCCAGTTGGGCGATGGCGGAAATCGATGCGATGATGCCTCTCGACCTGCATAGCTGGCCATCGCTGGAGGCGCAGGTTGCCGCGATTGCAGACGACATCGCCTATGACAATCATGATATTGATGATGGCCTGCGCGCCGGATTGCTGACGCTCGACCAGTTGCTCGAAGTGCCGATGGTTGCGCGATGCTGGGAACGGGTACGGACGCGGCATCCCGATGTCGCTGAGGCGCGATTGCTCCGTGAACTGGTGCGCGACCAGATCGGCCTGATGGTGAACGATGTGCTGGAAACGAGCAGGGCCGCCATTGCTTCGGCGGGCGTGACAAGTGTTGCGGATGTACGCGCAGCGGGATGTGCGCTCATCGGCTTTTCGCCGGAAATGGCCGCCGAGGAACGGGCATTGAAGCGTTTCATGTATGCAGAGCTTTATCATCATCCAGAACAGCTCGCCGCCGCCGAGCGCGCTCGCGCTATCGTCACCGGTCTGTTTGCCGCCTATCGGGAAGACCCGACGCGAATGGCGGATGGATGGTCCGAGGACTGTGGCGCGCATGAGCCGGAACGCAGCCGCCATATCGCCGACTTCATTGCCGGCATGACCGACCGTTATGCAGAAAACTGTTACCAAGCGTTATTCGGGCGGCGCGTACCACTTCTGATGGATTGACGCGCTGACGGAATTGGGGAAAGGACGAATCGTCTCCGCGCCGGATTCGGTGCGGGCATGATACGGGAGAGTGTCGCTGCGGGGTAAAAGCCGGAGCGACCGCCGAAGGAGCAACCGCCCCGGAATCTCTCAGGCGACAAGGACCGTCTCATGTTCAGACACTCTGGAAAGCGAGCGGCGTAAATCCGCTCCACCGAAGGTGTAAGCCGCTGGATACCCTGAGTTTGGGGTCGATGTGGTCAAATCTCTCAGGTTCCGCGACAGAGGGGGTAGTGACATGATGGGCCACGCGTGTTGGTTCGTTATGCCATTACATGGACCCTATTGTTTTGTCGGAGACCAGGATGACCACCCAACCCAGTGAAATTCTGGACGACTCAGCGCCCGAAACGGCGAGTCCCGAACGCCTGCCGCTGGATGCATGGCATCGTTCGCGCGGCGGACGGATGGTCGAATTTGCCAGCTATGAAATGCCGATCCAGTATGAAGGGATCATGGCGGAACATGCCTGGACACGCACCCATGCCGGTCTGTTCGATGTGAGCCATATGGGGCAGTTGGCCTTCAGCGGCGACGATGTGGATGCTGCTCTCGAAACGGTGCTGCCGGGCGATATTCTGGGTCTCAAGACATTCTGCCAGAAATATTCGCTGCTGCTCGATGAGAATGGCGGCATATTGGATGACCTGATGGTGAGCCGTCGCCCTGATGACTTCTACATGGTCGTCAATGGCGCGATGAAGTTCGAGGATATCGGGTGGCTGCGCGAACATCTGCCTGACAACATCACCATGAACCATATGGAAGACCACGCGCTGCTGGCGCTGCAGGGGCCGGAGGCTGGCGCCGCGCTGGCGGAGCTTATCCCTGAGACCGCCGACCTGTATTTCATGCAGTGCAATGCGTTCACCTTTGGTGGCCACGATCTTTGGATTTCCCGGTCCGGTTATACGGGTGAGGACGGGTTTGAGATAAGTGTTCCCGCCGAGGGTGTAGAGGCTTTGGCCGATGCGTTGTGCGCTTTGCCGCAGGTGAAACCCATCGGCCTTGGCGCACGCGATTCCTTGCGGCTTGAGGCAGGCTTGCCGCTGTACGGGCATGACATCGATACGAAGGTCAGCCCCATCGCCGCCGATCTGGGCTTTGCGATTTCGAAGCGGCGCCGGGAGCAGGGCGGTTTTATCGGTCATGGGCGTATAGCCAAGGAACTGACCGATGGTGTGCCGTCTCGCCGCGTCGGCCTTTCGATCGACGGGCGTTTGCCCGCTCGTGAAGGTTCGCTCATTTTTGTTGGCGATGCGCAGGTTGGCATGGTCACCTCCGGTGGTTTCGCCCCTACTGTTGGCGCGCCCATCGCGATGGGTTGGGTTGCGACCCCGCATTGCGCCATCGGCACTGCGCTGGAAATCGAAGTCCGCGGCAAGCGCCTTGCGGCCAAGGTCGCGCCCATGCCATTCGTCCCTCACAATTATCGCCGTCTTAAACCGGGAGCCTGAAAATGAGCCGTTATTTTACCGAAGAGCATGAATGGATCGATGTCGATGGCGACATCGCCACTGTCGGCATCACCGAATATGCGCAGGAACAACTGGGCGACATCGTGTTCGTCGAGTTGCCCGCTGAAGGCGCGAAGTTCGACAAGGGCGATGATGCGGCTGTGGTCGAGTCCGTCAAGGCGGCGTCCGATGTCTATGCGCCAATCTCCGGCGAAGTCGTCGAAGCCAATGGCGCTTTGGAAGAAGAACCTGCGCTGGTGAACAGCGATCCGGAAGAGGATGGCTGGTTCTTCAAACTGCGGGTCGCGGACAGCAGCGAGTTCGAAGGGCTGATGAACGAAGCCGATTATCGCAAGTTCATCGCTGGCCTGTAATTTACGCATAAGGAATTAGAATGCGTTATCTTCCCCTGACCGATGCCGACCGCAGCGAAATGCTGAATGTCATCGGTGTGTCCTCGATCGACGACCTGTTTGTGGATGTGCCTGCCGAGGCGCGACTGACGGCCAAGATCGCCGATTTGCCGGACCACGCCAGCGAGCTTTCGGTGGAGCGGCACATGGGGAAGCTGGCGCGGCAAAATATGGTCGCGGGCGACGTGCCTTTCTTCCTGGGGGCAGGGGCGTATCGCCATCATGTCCCCGCCAGCGTCGATCACCTGATCCAGCGCGGCGAGTTCCTGACGGCCTATACTCCCTATCAGCCGGAAATCGCGCAGGGGACGTTGCAGGTCCTGTTCGAGTTCCAGACGCAGGTCGCGCGGCTGTTCGGGTGCGACGTGGCGAATGCTTCGATGTACGACGGTTCGACCGCCTGCTGGGAAGCGATTGGCATGGCGCGGCGGATTACCAAGCGCGGCAAGGCGCTGCTGTCGTCGGGTCTGCACCCGCATTATGTGTCGGTCGCTAAGACGATGGCGAAATTTACCGGCGATCAGTTGGTGTACGATACGCCCACGGCGGAAGCCGCGGCGGACATTGAAACGCTGATTGCCGGGATTGACCGGGACACGAGCTGCGTCGTTGTGCAGTATCCTGACATTCTGGGGCGCATTGCCGATCTGTCGGCTCTGGCGGACAAGGTGCATGAGGTCGGCGCGTTGCTGGTTGCGGTGGTGACCGAGCCGGTCGCGTTGGGCGCAATCACGCCGCCGGGCGATATGGGCGCGGACATCGTTGTGGGCGAGGGCCAGTCGATTGGCGTCGGCCTTCAATTCGGTGGGCCGTATCTGGGCCTGTTCGCGTGCAAGCAGAAATATGTGCGGCAGATGCCGGGACGCTTGTGCGGCGAGACTGTCGATGCGGAGGGCAAGCGCGGCTTTGTGCTGACGCTTTCGACGCGCGAGCAGCATATTCGCCGGGAGAAGGCGACGTCGAACATTTGCACCAATTCCGGGCTGTGCGCTCTGGCCTTCTCGATCCACATGACGTTGCTGGGGGAGAAGGGGCTGACCGATCTGGCTGCGCTCAACCATGGGCGTGCCGTTCAGGCGGCAGAAGCGCTGGAGCAGGTGCCCGGTGTCACTGTGGTGAACGACAGCTTCTTCAATGAATTTACCGTGACGCTGAACAAGGATGCGCGTGAAGTAGCGCGGACTTTGGCGGATTGCGGGATACTGGGCGGCGTGTCGCTGGGACGCCTGTTCCCGGAAGCTGCGGATTTGGCAAATGGCCTGATCGTCGGGGTGACCGAGACGACGACCGAGGAAGACATCGACGCTCTGTGCGCGGCGCTCAAGGAGATACTGGCATGACCATGCTCAAGGAAGGTCGCCCGACGCGGCCGGTAGCCGTAGCGCACGAGGGTCGGCCCACGACCACAGGCAACAAGGCGTTGATGCTGGAAGAGGCGCTGATCTTCGAGATCGGGTCGCATGACACGACTGGCGTCGATATTGCCCCGGCACCTGAAGTTAAGAGCCGCTTGGGCGGTCTCGAACGGCGCAAAGCCTTGGCATTGCCGGGGCTGTCCGAGCCGGAGACCGTGCGGCATTATACGCGGCTGTCGCGGCAGAATTACGGGATCGATCTGGGCTTCTTTCCGCTCGGCTCCTGCACCATGAAGCATAACCCGCGCCTGAATGAGAAGGTGGCGCGGATGCCCGGATTTGCGGATATTCATCCGCTCGCTCCGGTAGCGACTGTGCAGGGCGCACTGGGTGTGATCCATGAACTGGCCGAATGGCTCAAGACGCTGACGGGCATGGCGGCGGTGGCGATGAGCCCCAAGGCTGGCGCGCATGGGGAGCTATGCGGTCTGCTGGCCATTCGGGCAGCTTTGGAGGCGCGCGGCGATGCGCGTTCGGTCGTACTGGTGCCGGAAAGCGCGCATGGCACCAATCCCGCTACGGCGGCGTTCTGCGGCTATGCGGTGGAGGATATTCCCGCAACGCCGGAAGGGCGCGTTGATCTGGCTGCGCTTGAGGCGCGGCTGGGGCCAGATGTGGCTGCCGTGATGATTACCAACCCCAATACGTGCGGACTGTTCGAGCGCGATCTCAAGAAGATCGCCGATGCCGTTCATGGGATTGGTGGATTTGTGTATTGCGACGGCGCGAATTTCAACGCCATCGTCGGGCGCGTGCGTCCGGGCGACCTGGGCGTCGATGCCATGCATATCAACCTGCACAAGACCTTCTCCACCCCGCATGGCGGTGGCGGGCCGGGCAGTGGGCCGGTTGTGTTCAGCGCGGCATTGGCGCCGTTCGCACCGTTGCCATTCGTTGAGAAAACGGATGACGGCTATGTGTTGGTCGAAGAGGAAACGGCTGGCGAACATCATGCAGGCAGCTTCGGACGCATGGTCGCGTTTCATGGCCAGATGGGCATGTTCACACGCGCGCTGACTTACATCATGAGCCACGGGTCTGACGGGCTGCGGCAGGTGAGTGGCGATGCGGTGTTGAACGCCAACTACATCCTGCGCAGTCTGGAAGGCGCATTGGACGCGCCGTTCGCTGGATCGGGGCCGTGTATGCATGAAGCGCTTTTCAGCGACAAGGGCATGGCCGAGGGCTTCACCACGCTGGATATCGCGAAAGGCCTCATCGACGAAGGCTTTCACCCGATGACGGTGTATTTCCCGCTGGTGGTGCATGGCGCCATGCTGGTGGAGCCTACCGAAACCGAAAGCAAAGCGGCGCTCGACCAGTTCATAACAGCGTTCCGGTCGGTTGCGGAGCGTGCCAAGGTGGGAGACGAAGCGTTGAAGGGTGCGCCTTATTTCGCGCCGCGTCGCCGTCTGGATGAGACCCTTGCAGCGCGCAAGCCTGTGTTGGTCTGGACGGAGCCCGCCGCTGCCGTTGCTGAGGCTGCCGAATAAGTCTGTTTTAGAGGGCCAGTTCCTCGCTCGCCGCATGGTGCTCAGATGATATGTCTGCTGCATGATGCGGCGAGTCTAATGTCGGGACCGCTTCGGGCGGGTCCATGGAAGGCGGAACGGCCGCATCCCGATGCGCGGATTGCGGCATGATGTCCGTAGGCTGGGCGATCATTGTATCGCTGGCCGCATACTCTTGATCGTCGCGATAAATCGCATTGAGTTGGCGGCTATATTCGTCGCCATAATAGCTGGCGTTTTTACGTTCGTCCAAAGTGGGGCCGCACCCCTTTCTGCAGACCGGAATATGATAGGGGGCTAGCATCTCTGCTGTCGTACCGATGGGTGAGTTTTGCACACTGTCGAAACTGTCCGCAGTATCGCTCACGTCCGCTTCCTTGATTGCGCCCGAGCTATGCGGCGTCGTCGCGTATCGGCCCAGAGCGATGCCCGAAATAGACCCGACCGCGATGAAGGAGGCAGCGAAGATAGCAAGTTTGCTGTTCAATTCGTGTCTCCTTGGGATGGACCAACCACAATAACCCGACACGCGCCGCGATGTTCCAATCCGCGACAGACACGAAAAAGCCGCCGAGTTCTCACCCGGCGGCTTGTTCATTTTACCGACTGCGCGCCTTGAGGAGCGTGGTCGCTATCCTATCACTCCATGTCGCTCGTGGTGAATTCTTCACCTTGAACGGCACCCAGCGGATCGTCGCCAATCGCGGCTTCCGGACCCTGCTGCAATTCGGCAGCATGTTCTTCGGCGGCGGTCTGCGGCGCGATAAGGTGGGCCTGAAGCCCCTTGATCTGTGCGCGCAGGGCGGCGTCGCGGCTGGAGGCTGCCACGCGCAGACGGTTCATGCCTGCACCCGTACCGGCGGGGATCAGACGACCCACAATGACGTTTTCCTTCAGACCGATCAGCGTGTCCTTCTTCCCCTGAACCGCCGCTTCGGTAAGGACGCGGGTGGTTTCCTGGAAAGACGCTGCCGAGATGAAGCTGCGGGTTTGCAGCGAAGCCTTGGTGATGCCGAGCAACACGGGCTTGCCGATAGCGGGCTGCTGCCCTGCGGAAAGCTTCGCATTGATTTCATGCATCTCTTCGGCATCGACCTGTTCGCCAGCCAGCAACGTGGTCTCGCCGCCATCGGTGATCTCAACCTTCTGCAGCATCTGACGAACGATCGTTTCGATGTGCTTGTCGTTGATCTTCACGCCCTGCAGACGATAGACTTCCTGAATTTCCGACACGAGATATTCAGCCAGCGGCTCGATGCCGAGCACTTCGAGAATATCGTGCGGATCAGGCGAGCCGCCGATCAGGTTATCGCCGCGCTTCACGAAGTCGCCTTCCTGAACGTCGATCACCTTGCTCTTGGGGATCAGATACTCGACTGGCTCACCGCCATCCTCGGGACGAATGGCGATCTTGCGCTTCGCCTTATAGTCCTTGAGGAATTCGACGCGACCGCTGATCTTCGCGATGATCGCATTGTCCTTGGGCTTACGCGCTTCGAACAATTCGGCAACGCGCGGCAGACCACCGGTAATGTCGCGGGTCTTGGCAGCTTCGCGAGACACACGTGCCAGAACGTCACCAGCCGCAACCTGCTGGCCATCTTCGACCGACAGGGTGGCACCGATGGCGAGCATGTAGCGTGCCGCTTCACCCGAACCGTCGTCCAGCAGGGTCAGGCGCGGACGCAGATCCTCCTTCGTACGGGCCGAACCACGATGCTCCGTGACGACGCGCTGGGCGATACCCGTTGCTTCGTCGGTCTGCTCGGTCAGCGTCTTGCCGTCGATCAGGTCGACATACTTCACGATACCCGGACGTTCCGTGATCACCGGCATGGTGAACGGATCCCACTCGGCGATACGATCGCCCAGCTTCACCTTGGCATTGTTCTCGAACAGGATCGTCGCACCATAAGGCAGACGATGGACCGCACGTTCGCGGCCTTCCTGATCGATGATCGCCAGTTCGCCGTTGCGCGCGAGCGACAGGCGACGGCCACGGCTGTCCGTGATCGTGGGCATGTCACGCAGTTCCAGCGTACCGTCGGCAACCGCTTCGAGGTTGGACGTTTCGTTGAGCTGCGCTGCGCCGCCGATGTGGAAGGTACGCATGGTAAGCTGCGTACCCGGTTCACCGATGGACTGTGCCGCGATGACGCCGACGGCTTCACCGATGTTAACCGGCGTACCACGGGCGAGGTCACGACCGTAGCACTTGCCGCAGACGCCCATCTTGCTTTCGCAGATCAGCGGGCTGCGGATTTTCACGGCCTGCGTGCCGATGCCTTCGATCTGCGTGATCAGGGCTTCGTCAAGCAAGGTGCCTTCGGGGATCGCGATGCTGTTGTCCTTGGGATCGACGATATCCTCTGCGGTCGTACGACCCAGGATACGCTCACCCAGCGACGCGATGACCGTACCGCCCTGAACGATTGCCTTCATTTCCAGAGCGCGGTTGGTGCCGCAATCTTCCTCGACGATCGTGCAATCCTGCGACACGTCGACCAGACGGCGGGTCAGGTAACCCGAGTTTGCCGTCTTGAGCGCGGTGTCGGCCAGACCCTTACGGGCGCCGTGGGTGGAGTTGAAGTATTCAAGGACGGTCAGACCTTCTTTGAAGTTCGAGATGATCGGCGTTTCGATGATCTCGCCCGACGGCTTGGCCATGAGGCCACGCATACCGGCAAGCTGCTTCATCTGCGCTTGGCTACCACGAGCACCCGAATGCGCCATCATGTAGATGGAGTTGATCGGGGCCATGCGGCCATTCGCGTCCTTAGGCTGGGCGCGAATCTCGTCCATCATCGCGTTGGCGACAACGTCACCGCAACGTGACCAGGCGTCGATCACCTTGTTGTACTTTTCCTGCTGGGTGATGAGACCGTCCTGATACTGCTGCTCATAGTCAGCAACCATCGCCTTGGTTTCATCGACCGTGCCGACCTTCGAGTCCGGAATGACCATGTCATCCTTGCCGAAGGAGATGCCGGCCTGGAATGCGTGGCGGAAGCCCAGCGCCATGATGGCGTCGGCGAACAGCACGGTGTCCTTCTGACCGGTGTGGCGATAGACCTGATCGATCACGTCGCCGATTTCCTTCTTGGTGAGAAGGCGGTTGATGACGTCGAAAGGCACCTTGAAGCTCTTGGGCAGCGTTTCGCCCAGCAGCATACGACCGGGGGTCGTTTCAAAGCGCTTCATATACTGCTTACCGGCTTCGTCGGTCTGCGGTACGCGGGTGATGATCTTCGAGTGAAGCGTCACGGCCTTTGCGAACAGTGCCTGATGCACTTCCTGCATGTCGGACAGCATCATGCCTTCGCCCGGTTCGCCTTCGCGTTCCATCGAAAGATAATAGATACCCAGGACCATGTCCTGCGACGGCACGATGATCGGCTTGCCGTTCGCGGGCGACAGGATGTTGTTGGTGGACATCATCAGCACGCGTGCTTCGAGCTGGGCTTCCAGCGAAAGCGGAACGTGGACGGCCATCTGATCGCCATCGAAGTCGGCGTTGAAAGCCGAGCAGACGAGCGGGTGAAGCTGGATCGCCTTGCCTTCGATCAGCACAGGCTCGAACGCCTGAATGCCAAGACGGTGAAGCGTAGGCGCGCGGTTCAGCATGACTGGATGCTCGCGGATCACTTCGTCCAGAATGTCCCAGACTTCCTTGCGTTCCTTCTCGACCCACTTCTTCGCCTGCTTCAAGGTCATGGACAGACCCTTGGCATCAAGGCGCGCGTAGATGAACGGCTTGAACAGTTCGAGCGCCATCTTCTTCGGCAGGCCGCACTGATGCAGCTTCAATTCCGGACCGGTCACGATCACGGAACGACCCGAATAGTCGACGCGCTTGCCGAGCAGGTTCTGACGGAAGCGGCCCTGCTTGCCCTTGAGCATGTCGGACAGCGACTTCAATGGACGCTTGTTCGCGCCGGTGATGACGCGACCGCGGCGACCGTTGTCGAACAGGGCGTCGACGGCTTCCTGCAACATGCGCTTTTCGTTGCGGACGATGATGTCCGGCGCGCGCAGTTCCATCAGGCGCTTCAAGCGGTTGTTACGGTTGATGACGCGGCGATACAGATCGTTGAGATCCGACGTCGCGAAACGACCGCCGTCTAGCGGAACCAGCGGGCGCAGTTCTGGGGGAATGACCGGGACGACGTCCAAGATCATCCATTCGGGGCGGTTGCCCGATTCCAGGAAGCTTTCGACGACCTTCAGGCGCTTGATGATCTTCTTGGGCTTCAGTTCCGACTTGGTGACGGCCAGTTCTTCGAGAAGAACCTTCTTTTCGCCTTCCAGATCGAGGTCCATCAGCATCTGCTTGACGGCTTCTGCGCCGATGCCGGCCGAGAAGGCGTCTTCGCCATACTCGTCCTGCGCGTCGAGCAGTTCGTCTTCGTTCAGAAGCTGATATTTATCGAGCGGGGTCAGGCCCGGTTCGATAACGATATAGCTTTCGAAATAGAGGACGCGCTCAAGCTGCTTGAGCTGCATGTCGAGCAATAAGCCGATACGCGAAGGCAGCGATTTGAGGAACCAGATGTGCGCGACCGGCGCGGCCAGTTCGATATGGCCCATGCGCTCACGGCGGACCTTCGACACGGTAACTTCAACGCCGCACTTTTCGCAGACGATGCCCTTGTACTTCATGCGCTTGTACTTGCCGCACAGGCATTCGTAATCCTTGATCGGACCGAAGATGCGCGCACAGAACAGGCCGTCGCGCTCAGGCTTGAACGTGCGGTAGTTGATGGTTTCCGGCTTCTTGATCTCACCGAAGGACCACGAACGGATGCGTTCGGGCGAAGCGAGACCGATCTGGATCTGGTCGAAGGTTTCCGGCTTTACGACCGGGTTTGCGAAGTTGGTCAGTTCGTTCATTCTAGTTCTCCAGTTCCCCTCCCGCTTGCGGGAGGGGGTAGGGGAGGGGATATTCGGTTCCGAGATCAGACCTGCTTACAGGCCCTCCCCCGACCCCTCCCGCATGCGGGAGGGGAGAGAGCTTATTCCGCCGCCAGAGCCGGGCTGTCGTCTTCGGTGAGCTCATCGATCGACGTCAGTTCGACGTTCAGACCCAGCGAGCGCATTTCCTTGACGAGCACGTTGAAGCTTTCCGGGATACCGGCTTCGAAGGTGTCGTCGCCCTTGACGATCGCTTCGTAAACCTTGGTACGGCCGACAACGTCGTCCGACTTCACGGTCAGCATTTCCTGCAGCGTATAGGCGGCACCATAAGCCTGGAGCGCCCAGACTTCCATTTCCCCGAAGCGCTGGCCACCGAACTGCGCCTTACCACCCAGCGGCTGCTGCGTGACGAGCGAGTAGGGACCGATCGAGCGGGCATGGATCTTGTCGTCGACAAGGTGATGCAGCTTGAGCATGTAGATGTAGCCCACGGTAACCTTACGGTCGAACTTGTCGCCCGTACGGCCATCGAACAGATCGCTCTGACCCGACGTGTCCAGACCGGCCAGTTCCAGCATTGCCGATACGTCGGCTTCGCGGGCACCGTCGAACACGGGGGTAGCCATCGGCACGCCATGCGTCAGGTTGGAGGCAAGCTCGATGATCTGATCGGCGCTGCGTGCTTCGATCTCGTCATGATACTTTTCGCCATAGACTGTCTTGAGGCGTTCCTTGACCGCTTCGGGCGGCGCTGCGCTCTCAGGGTTGGGGTTCGCTTCACGCCAATCTTCCAGCGCTGCCTTGATCTGCTGACCCAGACCGCGTGCGGCCCAGCCCAGATGCGTTTCGAAGATCTGACCGACGTTCATGCGCGAAGGCACGCCCAGCGGGTTCAGCACGATGTCGACATGCGTACCGTCCGCAAGGAACGGCATGTCTTCGATCGGCAGGATGCGCGAGATGACACCCTTGTTTCCGTGACGACCGGCCATCTTGTCACCCGGCTGCAGCTTGCGCTTCACAGCCACGAACACCTTGACCATCTTGAGCACGCCCGGGGGCAGCTCATCGCCGCGCTGCAGCTTCTCTACGCGATCTTCGAACCGGTCGACGATGGTCTTCACCGCTTCGTCATACTGGCCCTTGATGGCTTCGAGCGATACCTGAACGCTGTCGTCCGCAACCGCGAACTTCCACCATTCATGACGTTCGACTTCATCGAGAAGTGCGTCGTCGATGACGATGCCCTTCTTAATGCCCTTGGGCGCAGCGGTCGCGGTCTGGCCGAGAAGCTGTTCCTTAAGGCGATTGAAGGTCGCACGGTTGAGAATGCCGCGTTCGTCTTCGCGATCCTTTGCAAGACGGTCGATTTCTTCGCGTTCGATAGCCATCGCACGCTCATCCTTGTCGATGCCGTGGCGATTGAACACGCGCACTTCAACGACCGTACCGGCAACGCCCGGCGGCAGACGCAGCGAGGTATCGCGCACGTCCGAAGCCTTTTCACCGAAGATCGCGCGGAGGAGCTTTTCTTCCGGCGTCATTGGCGATTCACCCTTGGGGGTGATCTTGCCGCACAGGATATCGCCCGGCTCCACTTCGGCGCCGATGTAGACGATGCCTGCTTCGTCGAGGTTGCGAAGAGCTTCTTCACCGACGTTGGGAATGTCGCGGGTGATGTCTTCCGGACCCAGCTTCGTATCGCGGGCCATGACTTCGAATTCCTCGATATGGATCGAGGTGAAGACGTCGTCCTTAACGATCCGCTCGGAGATCAGGATACTATCTTCGTAGTTGTAGCCATTCCACGGCATGAACGCGACGAGGGTGTTGCGACCCAGCGCCAGTTCACCGAATTCGGTCGAAGGACCATCGGCAATCACGTCGCCACCGTTGATCAGATCGCCGACCTTCACCAGCGGACGCTGGTTGATGCAGGTGTCCTGGTTGGACCGCTGGAACTTCTGCAACGTGTAGATATCGACGCCCGACTTGCCGGGTTCGACGTCATCCGTAGCGCGGATCACGATGCGGGTGGCGTCCACCTGATCGACGACGCCCGAACGCTTGGCCGAGATGGCCGCGCCGGAGTCACGTGCGACGGTTTCTTCCATGCCAGTGCCGACGAACGGCGCTTCGGCACGTACCAGAGGCACGGCCTGACGCTGCATGTTCGATCCCATGAGTGCGCGGTTGGCGTCATCGTTTTCCAGGAACGGAATGAGCGATGCGGCGACCGACACGAGCTGCTTGGGGCTGACGTCCATCAAGGTGATCTGATCGCGCGGGGCCATCAGGAATTCACCGGCTTCACGCGAGGACACGAGGTCTTCGATGAACTGACCTTCGCCATCGGTGTCGGCGTTAGCCTGCGCGATGGTGTGCTTGGCTTCCTCCATTGCCGACAGGTAAACGACGTCGTCGGTTACCTTGTGGTCGACAACCTTGCGGTACGGCGTTTCGATGAAGCCGTATTTATTCACGCGGCTGAAGGTCGCGAGGCTGTTGATCAGACCGATGTTCGGGCCTTCCGGCGTTTCAATCGGGCAGATACGGCCATAGTGGGTCGGGTGAACGTCGCGGACTTCGAAGCCTGCGCGCTCACGGGTAAGACCGCCCGGGCCCAAGGCCGATACGCGGCGCTTATGAGTGACTTCCGACAGCGGGTTGGTCTGATCCATGAACTGCGAAAGCTGCGAGGAGCCGAAGAACTCACGCACGGCAGCCACGGCGGGCTTCGCGTTGATGAGGTCGTTGGGCATGACCGTCGATACGTCGACCGAGGACATACGCTCCTTTACGGCGCGCTCCATGCGAAGAAGACCGACGCGATACTGGTTTTCCAGAAGCTCACCGACCGAACGCACACGACGGTTGCCGAGGTTGTCGATATCGTCGATTTCGCCCTTGCCGTCCTTCAGGTTCACCAGTTCCTTGACGACCGCGAGGATGTCTTCGCGGCGCAGGGTGGTGACCGTGTCTTCAGCATCGAGTTCGAGGCGCATGTTGAGCTTCACGCGGCCAACAGCCGAGAGGTCATAGCGCTCCGGATCGAAGAACAGGCCGTCGAACAGCGACTCTGCGGTTTCGCGCGTCGGCGGTTCGCCGGGGCGCATGACGCGGTAGATGTCGGACAGGGCGTGGTCGCGATCTTCGGCCTTGTCGGCCTTCAGCGTATTGCGGATCCACGGACCGGTCGTGACATGATCGATGTCGAGCAGTTCGAGCGTTTCGATGCCAGCCTTGTCGAGCTTTTCGAGGTTCTCAGGGCTGATTTCATCGCCAGCTTCAACGTAGATTTCGCCGGTTGCATCGTTGACGAGATCATAAGCGCTGTAGCGGCCGAAGATTTCTTCGGTCGGGATCAGCAGTGTTTCGAGGCCGTCCTTCTGTGCCTTGTTCGCGGCGCGCGGCGAGATTTTCGCAGCGGCGGGGAACACGACTTCGCCGGACTTTGCGTCAACGATGTCGAACGCAGGCTTCTGACCGCGCCATGCTTCGGGCGTGAAAGGGATCTGCCAGCCGCCCTGACCGCGGACGAAGGTGACCTTGCTGTAGAATTCACCCAGAATGTCTTCGGCATTGAGGCCGAGCGCGAACAGCAGCGCCGTGACCGGCAACTTGCGCTTGCGGTCGATACGGACGTTGACGATGTCCTTGGCGTCGAATTCGAAATCGAGCCAGGAACCGCGATACGGAATGACGCGGGCAGCGAAGAGATACTTGCCCGATGCGTGGGTCTTGCCACGGTCATGGTCGAACAGGACGCCCGGCGAACGGTGCATCTGGCTGACGATGACGCGCTCTGTGCCGTTGATAATGAAGGTGCCGTTGCCCGTCATCAGGGGCATGTCGCCCATGTAGACGTCCTGCTCCTTGATATCGAGGACCGAGCGGGTGTCGGTGTCCTGATCGACTTCGAACACGATCAGGCGAAGGGTAACGCGCATCGGCGCCGCGTAGGTGATCCCGCGCTGACGGCATTCCTCGGTATCGTACTTGGGATCTTCCAGCACATACTGGACGAAATCCATTTCCGCCGTGCCAGCGAAATCGCGGATCGGGAAAACGCTGCGCAACGTCTTTTCCAGGCCCGAGACATAGCCGATCGAGGGGTCGGAGCGGAGGAACTGTTCATAGCTCTCACGCTGCACTTCGATGAGGTTCGGCATCTGCACGACTTCGTGGATGTTGCCGAAAACCTTGCGGATGCGCTTCTTTGCGCCCGTCATGGTGCTTGCGGGGGGAGCTGCTTTGGTCGCCATGCTTGGTCCTGCCTTTAATCACGATTTATTTTCGCATTGCAGCGAAAGTTCAGCCGATTCGCGCAGCCATGAGACGCAAAAAAGTGCGGGTCGGGGCTGTCCGATCCGCACTGTCAGCGTCTGGCATTACCTTCCGATTTCTGCCCTATTCGTCTCGGTTCGAGCGCAAATCGAACCGGGTCCCGGGTAGTTGGAAGGTTGGCCCATTTCCACCGGAGAGGCGGAAGCAGGCCGATAACTCTTGAGCGCCATATAGCGACGATGTTGGAGTTTGTTAAGAGGGTAAACGGAGGGATGGCCCAAATCAGATGAATTGGGCGAAGAACGGCACGACGATCTGCGTTGCCCAAAGCAGCAGGAGCGCATAGGCCCAATGCTTCAAGGTTGGCCGGTGCGCGCGTGTCATCCGATCAGCGGTTCTTCAGCGCTTCTGTCACCTTCTTCACATTCTGCGACTGTCCACGACGCAGGATCATGATGTCGCCATGCGCGACGACGACGATCAGATCCTCGACACCGACCATCGCCACGCGCGGTCCATCGCTATGGACGAGACAGCGTGCCGTATCGAGCGTCAGCACGTCGCCACGGACGGCATTACCATTGTCGTCCTTATCGCTGATGGCGTGGAGGGAGTCCCAGCTTCCGACGTCCGACCATCCCATGTCTACGGGAACGCACGCGACCTTCGCTGCCTTTTCCATGACGGCGTAGTCGATTGAGTCCGAGGGGCAGGCCTCGAAAGAGGTCGCATCGGGATAGAAGCGCTGTCCGTCCTTGCGACCTTTTTCCAGCGATGCCTTCGCAGCGACGAGCATGTCTGGCTGAAACTCTTCGAGAGCGGCAAGGTAAGCGTCAGCCCGGAACAGGAATATCCCCGCGTTCCAGGCATAGCCTCCTTCGGCAAGCATGTCCGCCGCGCGCACTGCATCGGGCTTTTCCACGAAGCGGGTAACTGCCTTGACGGTCCCCTGCACGGCATCGCCCATCTGAATGTAGCCATAGCCGGTTTCGGGAGCGTCGGGCGTGATACCGAATGTTACCAGCCAGCCTTCCGAAACAAGCGGCAGCGCTTGCGCGATGGCGGCGTGAAAGGCGGGAAGATCGAGAATGACGTGATCGCTCGGCATGACCAGCAAAGCGTCCGCAGGATTGTCCGCCACCAATGCGGCGAGGGCGATGGCGGGCGCCGTGTTGCGGCCAAAGGGTTCAAGCAGGATCTGGCTATCGGTAATACCGATTTCCGCCAGTTGCTCCTCGATCACGTCGGCATGATTGGCATTGGCCACGAGAATCGGAGCGCCGAAGGAAATGTAGGACGCAGCAGTCGCATCGGTACGACGAGCGGTCAGTTGCAGCATGGTCTCAGCCGCGGTCAAGGCCAGCAATTGCTTGGGTCGTTCAGGGCGTGAAACAGGCCAAAGGCGCGTTCCTGACCCACCAGAAAGGATAACCGGAACAACAGATGCCGTCATGAAGAGTAGTCCTGCCTTTTCGAAAGTGGCGACCCCTTAGCATGTGCAGCATAATCTAAGAAGCCGCGATTAAAGGGCTGTGAAGGAATTTAGGCCATAACGGCGGGAAACGCTATTAGTTACACATCAGGGGTTTCGATGAAGATATTGTGCGTATTCGGAACCCGTCCCGAAGCGATCAAGCTGTTCCCGGTAATCCATGCGCTGCGCGATGCACCCGGCGTTGACGTTCGTGTTTGCGTCACTGCGCAGCACCGGGGGTTACTCGACCAGGTATTGGAGACCGCAGGAATCTTGCCGGATATAGATTTGGACGTCATGACGCCGGACCAGACGCTCGATGGGCTTACGGCGCGACTCATTGTGGAACTGGGCAAGGCATTTGACAGTGAAAAGCCCGACCGGGTGCTGGTACATGGCGATACGTTGACGACGATGGTGGCCAGTCTTGCGGCCTATTATCGCAAAATCCCGGTGGCGCATGTCGAAGCGGGGCTTCGCAGCGGCGATATTCATCACCCCTGGCCTGAGGAAGTGAACCGGCGTGTGGTAGCCTGCATCGCGGATATGAACTTCGCGCCAACGCAGACGGCGGCCGACGCTCTATTGGCGGAAGGGCGCGATCCTGCTGGCATCTATGTGACGGGCAACACCGTGATTGACGCATTGCTCGCGACAAAGGCGCGCATATCTCTGGAGCCTGCGCTAGCCGGCGGCCTTGACGACTTGGCGACACGCTTTGCGGGCAAGCGCATCATCGCCGTCACAAGTCACCGGCGGGAGAATTTCGGCGGAGGCATGGAAGCGATTGCCAAGGCCGTCCGGGACATTGCAGCGCGACCGGATGTCGCCATCATCTTCCCGGTGCATCCCAATCCCAACGTGCGGAAGGTGATGGATGCGGAGCTGGACGGGCTGGCGAATGTCGCCATGATCGATCCGCTGGACTATCCGCATTTCGTCCGCCTTCTCGACATGTGCCACATCGTCCTGACCGATAGCGGCGGCGTACAGGAAGAAGCGCCTTCGCTGGGCAAGCCGGTGCTCGTCATGCGGGAGACGACCGAGCGACCAGAAGGGGTTGCAGCGGGAACGGCGAAGTTGGTCGGAACGGATCGTCACAGGATCGTGGCAGAGGTTTTCGCCTTACTGGACGACGATGCGGCTTATGCCGAAATGGCACGGGCGCATAATCCGTTCGGGGATGGAGAGGCGAGCGGGCGGATAGCTGGCGTGATCGGAACGAATGCGCACCAAAGTGCCCAAGGGGATAACATCGCCGCCTGACGCTGACCTTCCGATGGGCAAATCCGATGCTGGCCCATTACCGAAATATTCAGCTTTTCAAGGCAGGAATGTCCGCAAATCCACCTACCACGGGAATTTGCATTTCATGCCGGTCGACATCGAACAACAGGTTTCCGTTATCGGTCTTGGCTATATCGGGCTGCCAACCGCTGCATTGATTGCACGGTCCGGGGCAAAGGTCCTGGGCATAGACGTGTCGCAGACCGTTGTGGATACGGTCAACAATGGCCGAGTGCATATCGAAGAAGTCGATTTGGACGGGCTGGTACAGGGCGTAGTCGCGCGTGGATTGCTGCGCGCATCCACCCAAGTCGAGCCGAGCGATGTATTCGTGATCGCAGTGCCGACCCCTGTTTCGGAAGATCATGCGCCCGACATCAGCTTTGTCCTGTCGGCAGCGAGAACGATCGCGCCGGTGTTGAAAGCGGGCGACACAGTCATTCTGGAATCGACCTCGCCGGTTGGCACTACTGAAGCCATGCGCGATTTGCTGGGGACGCTGCGCGGCGATCTCAAGATGCCGGGGCAGGGCGGGGTGCCGGACGTCTCCATCGCCTATTGCCCGGAACGGGTTCTTCCGGGCCGCATTCTGGTCGAGTTAATCGACAACGACCGATGCATCGGGGGCATAACGCCGCGTTGCGCACGAAAGGCGCTGGGCTTCTATCGCCAGTTCGTTCGCGGGCAATGTATCACTACGACTGCGCGGGCGGCTGAGATGGTTAAGCTAGTTGAGAACAGCTTCCGTGACGTAAACATTGCGTTCGCCAACGAACTGTCGGTCATTGCCGAGGGCATGGGGATTGACGTTTGGGAAGTGATACGTCTGGCCAATCGTCATCCACGTGTGAACATATTGTCGCCCGGTCCTGGTGTGGGCGGTCATTGCATTGCCGTCGATCCGTGGTTCATTGTGCATGGCGACCCTGAAAATGCGAAGATCATCCGCACGGCACGGGAAGTGAACGACGCGAAAACCGATTATGTCGTTGCGAAGGCTTCAGACCTGATCGACACCCATCCGGGTGCGGAAATTGCGTGCCTCGGCCTGGCGTTCAAAGCCAACATCGACGACTTCCGTGAAAGCCCTGCGGTCAAGGTCGCAGCCCGATTGGCGCGACGCTATGGTCGGCGGATCAAACTCGTCGAACCTTATGCTGCTGACCTACCTGTGGATTTTGTCGGTACGGGGGCAGAGTTGATCGATATCGATAGTGCGTTGGAACGCTGCGATGTATTCATCGTGCTTGTCGATCACGACATCTTCAAGTCCGTTCCTGTCGAAGAGCGGGCGAGCAAAACCGTATACGACACGCGGGGCATATGGCCCGATCAGCCAATGGCCACCACTCAACCCATCCGGATCGCGGGCGCAGCGTAAGTCTGATCGACTTGCCATTCTGACGATTGGAAGGCTGGCGATGCTCTGCTAAAGGGCTGGAATGTTGATGCGTTTCGTGATCGCCCTGTTCTTTGCTTCGCTGGCTGCCAACGTTGCCTTTGTGCTGCGCGATCCCAGTTGGTGGGTGTTTCCCGCCATGCTCGTCGGGTGGTATGGTGCGGATTTGCTGTCTGGCGCAGTTCATATGTATATGGACTATCGGCCCTGCGTGACGGGCGTCGGTTTGGATCGGCTATATTTTTATGGCGGATCGCGTGAATCGCAGGAATATCAAACTATGTTTCGCAGTGCGATGAAGCGCATCAATCCGCTCGAACGGTTGGTTTATGATTTCAAGAACCACCATCCACGGCCCGATGCACTGGGTAGGCGCGGGGTCGTGCGCTTGATCGGATCGACGGTTCTTGCCGGGGCGCTGCCACTTTCTCTACTGATGAATGCCGCAGCCGTCATGTTCCCGGTCCCCGGCTGGGCTATCGCAGCTATGGTCGCATTACTGCTAGGCGGCGCTTTCGCCCAATATTTCCACGGCACATTACATCGCGCCGACAATGTCTGGATCGTGCGGGTCATGCGGCAAACAGGACTGCTGATGACGCCCGCAGCGCATCAATTGCATCACGATACCCTGAAACGTGATTTCAGCACCAATTGCGGTTGGAGTAATCCGCTGTTGAACCGGGTTTTCAAGATTGCGTATGAAAGGCAATGGTTGCGGGACGAGGGGCTTGAGCCCGTTGGCTAAGCAACAAGATCGTTCATAGGACGTTTCTCTCCCGAACGGTTGGAAGCCACGCATCTACCTTGGTAAAATGCTCATCCCATGTGGGAGCATGAAACCCCTCCATACGATCCACCTGTTTGTGTCGCGCCGGACTATCTTTCGGCAAATACGCCTCAATCGTTTGGCGCCAACCGAGACCATCGATCGGACTAAGATATTCGGGGATATCATCGGCCAATTCCCGAAAGACTCCGATGTCGCTGGCGATAACAGGCAGCCCTGTTGCTAACGCTTCGATCAGTGGCATTCCATAACCTTCGGTGAAGGAGGGGAACAGTAAGGCGCGCGCATGATGGAAATAGCGGGCCACTTCCTCGTCCGGACAATGCGGTAGCTCCAGCACATGGCGCGAAAGCCCCGGACATCTTTCAAGCAGATCTACAGCTTGTTCGCTTTCCCAGCCACGTTTTCCTATGATCACCAGAACAGGCGCATTCTCGCCCATGTCGGCAACCATGTCGCGCCAGATGTTCAACATGAGGATATGGTTTTTTCGGCCTTCGATCGTACCCAGCATGACGAAATAGGGGCGGTCGATAGGGCTGGGCGTCTGATCGGGACGTGTCATCAAACGTGTCCCAAGATAGGCAGTCAAGGTGGGCGGCATAGGGTGATCGTGCGCGCCAGCAAACTGCTGCAGTGCTTTTACGGTGTCGTTGGAATTGGCGATTACACCGTGACCGCGATTGAGGATCGTTCGGACACGTTCAGTATGACGGACGTCTTCGCCTGCGCGACAATATTCCGGATGGGTTATCGGGATCAGGTCGTGGAGCAGGTAAATCGGGCTAACCTCTAAAGAGGCCGCACTCGATTTTGAGTCCAGCCCGGTGTGGCCGACATTGAGATATGGTCTTCCCATGCCGCGGCTCGCATCACCGAAATTCGAGAGGATCGCACGGATCCCCAATATGGACATGTCCCGCTTAAATCCGCCTATGCCGAAACGAAGGATCGCGAAAAGGCGGTCGGACTGTTCCGGCGACAAGATACGCCGAAAGCGACCGCGCTCTACAACTGCCTGGGCTTGGGGCGCAAAATGTTTGAGATAGGCAAGGCACACATGGTCGACCCCCGTAGGCATTCCGCCAACCCAGATGCGCCAGATCAGGCGGCGTACGTCTAGCAATAATGGACGAGAACGCACTCTAACTTCACCTGACGCCGATATTGAATGGCAGTTGCCACACATTGTTTCCGAAAAAAAGCGATACAACTTTGACTAACTGTCAGAAGAAAATACCTGTCATCACAAGATTTCTACGACAAAATTCTTCTGGACACGGATTCTATCAATATGGAAACCGCGGTGTTGCTCGCAAAGCCGCCCCTGACTAGGCAATCATTATGCAGCACTTGGCGAAAAGAACGCCACGTAGCATCGTCCGGCGTTTGTGGATCGGTCCAGAACCGGTCGAGTTCTCCCTGATGCGTAATACCCTGAATATCGTATATCGCATCACCAAGAACAGTAACGGGAATTCTGGATTCAAGCGCAAAAGTACCCGATGTTGAGTTGACCGTGACCATTCCAACGGAATGTTTTGCCAAATAAGCCAAATCGCCGCCCGCAAGGTGAACCACTCGATCGGCCAGATTTTGCCGCGTGGCTTCGCGCTTAACAAACCTGGACCAGATCGTCGTCCCGGCGTCCAGTGGATGCTCCTTGATAAGGAGCATGGCGTCGGCGGGCGCATGGTGCGCAAAACTGTCGAGCACATAGTGCACCGCGCTTGCCATGTCGGGAAAGGGGCTGTGTTCGCGGATCTGATAGTCTGAGCTGAGCTGAAGGGGGAAAAGAAAGTAACGTTTTCCTTCAACCCGGGCGAGCGCGCGCTTTGTGCGTTGCTCTGCGAGTCTTTTGGTTACGACCAGCTTCCATCCCCACCGCACCCCTTCAATCAATACAGATCCAGGTCGGTGCGAACGATAATGGGGAAAGCGCCAGCATTGCGTGACGACATGATGAAAATAGCGATAGCTGTCTCTGATACGCCTATCGAAGCTCGCCGTTATGGGGGGCAGTTCGGGGACGGGGGGCAGGGTGCGAGCCTGTTCGAGAAACCATTTCGGGTCACGCGGCAATGTAGAGTGACCGTTCACGCCATCCAGTTCCATTGTCACCCAGTCGGGACGAATATAGCCTTCCTCGAACACATGAATATTGATGTCGCGCAGTTTCGCCATTCCGTGTGCGGCGCGATGCATAGGGCGACAATCGCCGAAGAGCATGACATCGGTAATGCCCTTGTCGCGAAGGAAATGATCGAAAAAACGAGGCCACTTGGCGAAGCGATCGCGAAAATCGACGGCGCCTTCGCCCGGCCAGTCGATCCGGTCGCCGCCATTGAAATTGATGCGATGCACCGCGGCACCCAACGCGCGCAGCCGCTCACCCAGTAAGCAGAAAAAGGGGCCGGGCGGTCCCTGAAGCATGACAAATACACGGCCGGCTAATGACGGCTGCGCTGCCGGCGGAAGATCGCGACTTACATCGCGAAGATGCGACTTGGCCGTAGGGCTGCTGCGAAAGCCGACGGTGGGCTCATTGCCAATATCAAACTTCTTCAACGGAACCCGCCCGGAATCGCCAGCGATTCACTTTTCCCTGAAGCCTGCGTAGCGGCACGATGAATCGGCTTTCCTTCTTTACCCCTGCAACCAGCCGCCTCACCAGTATCTCAGGGGGGCAGGGCAGGCCAGTGACCGGGTCTAAATAGCGGGGATAAAGCAACAGCACGGCTGCCGCTAGTTCATTGATGACGATGCGTCTTTTACGGCGCGTAGGTGTTGCTGCAAGGTCACGGGTCAAGCCCCAGCCAGCATAAAATGGGGTGCCGTGACACGTGACATCCTTACCCCGCAACAGCGCTTCGAATCCTGCGAGCGATGATAGCACGTGCACAGCATCGACCATATCCAGCAGCGCCGAAATGGCCGTGCCCCGATCTATAGAGTCAGCGTAAGCCAGCGCCGCCTCATCCGAAACATGGCCTTTGCGATGCCCGGCATCCACATCGGGATGCGGGCGATAGATTATGTAGGCGTCGGGTTCCGCAGCACGCGCACGCCGCAAAAGATCAAGATTGCCGCGCACATCGCCCCGCGCTGCCAATACCGAACGGTCGTCCTCAACCTGCCCCGGCACAAGCAGATGCCGCTTGTCTCCACCCGGCCGGTCCAGCGTACCGCTGCCTACGCCATATTTCGACAAGCCTGAAGATACGATCAGTTCGCGTATGGCCGCCGCTCTGGCCAACTGTTCCGGCATAATGTCTGCATCATTCAACAATCGCTCCAGAGCGCTTTCTTGTGCCGGATCGAAATGAACGCCTATGGAATCGACCGTGATGGAAAGAGGGGGAACGCAGTCAGCGCCAAGGCCAATCGACCGGATGAATCCGTCCTCAACTTCGTGCAGCAGGGCAGGGTTATTGGCCGCGCGCTGTTCTATAGCCTTTAGCAGGTCGGGCGGTGTCTTCGCTTTCCACACCGCAACCGCCGCATCCAGGGGCAAGGACTGCAGCGCATCGAGTGACGCAATATGGTGAACGTTCGAACATCCGTTCCAGAGCAGCGGTTCGACCGTCTCGCGCTTCCAGAAAGCCATGCCTGCAGCCGCTGCAATCGTCCGATTGGCATCAATGATGCTGCGCCAATACGCTAATAGTTCAATCGTTTGGGCCATGCCGACAGGTTCGGTGGTGAATGGGTCGATGTGCACCCATTGCTGGCAGTATTCGTGCAGCGTTGCGATGGCATCGGGATAGGGTGCTCCGTCCATCCCCTCGACTGCGCGCCCTGCCAAAACCGCGATAAGCAAGCGCTCATCGTCGAAATTGCCCCAGAACATCGATGCTTTATCGGACATGTGCCAAGGGTCAGCGTCGCCGATGACCACCGCGATGTGCGACGTATCGACTTGTTGTGCGACAGTCTTATCCTTCGCCCACAGGACGAACGGCTTTTCTATGATGGTGGCACGTTCAACCATGCTCCTCGCACTGACCGTATCCCACGGGCACCCGACGATAGCGCCAGCGGGTATAGCGGGCTGCGCAGCCCAGAATGTGCCGCCTACTTTTGCATCCCGTAGCAGCGGCAGGATGATTTCGGATTCATCCGTACCTTTACCAGCACGGGCTAGCTGCGTGACTTTGCTGCCGGGAAAGGGCGGGATGCGGAGCAACGGTATCATGGCCGATGCACACCCTCTATCGCCCAGTGTTCCGGCAATGGCGGTAGCGGAGTGCCTTCTCCCTTTGCAAGAGCCTCGATGGCTTCGGCCACCCACGGGCCCATTGTCTGCATCACAGGCTTATGCGCCCAGTTTGCGATTGCTATGGCCGTCGCCGGTCCACCGCTGCTTTTTAGAAGAACGGCAGCACTGCTTGGCGCAACGATCCGGTCTTCGGCACCCTGCAGGATAAGGAGTGGCGCAGTAACGCAATGCGCCGTGCGACGATTGTCCCATTGGTCGGGCAAAAATGACCGCAGGAGCGGCGGGGCGGCTTCGCGGATATCCGAGAACGCGCTGATTGCGATGACGCCTGCCGCGTGCCCGTCCGTGCAGGCCGCCTGTAATGCCACTGCGGCGCCTAAAGAATGTCCCACGAACCATAAGCGCGCATCTGGCCCGGCAAGCTGCCGCGCCTTTGCGACAAAGGCAGTCGCGTCTGTCAGTAGTCCTTCGCGCGAAGGATGGCCGGGATTGCCGCCGAAGCCGCGATAAGACGCCACGAGTACGGCATCGCCCCCCGCTGCAAGATACTGCGCATATTTTGCGCCTACGCCTTGGTGCGCGCCGCGACCGTGGAAAAAGATAAATATATCGCGATCATCCGCGCGGGCGGGTGGCCAGTAGAACCCTTCCAGTATCAAGCCATCGCGGGTCGAAACGGAGAGCCTCTCCGGCCGGGCTTTGGTCCATTCGGCGATCGCGATAGGTTCGGTGCGCGGTGCATAAAGCGCATTTCGAGCGATGCTGCATCCCGAGACGGCCAATAAAGCAGCGGCCAAAGGCACCGCCAAAATACGCGCCTTCATCTTTCAGCTCACGGAGCGGGGAACCCGCGACAAAGCAAGCAGATCGCTAAGCAACGCCTCCGCCTTGTCCAGTGGCCAGGCATTGGGCCCGTCTGAAAGCGCATTTTCCGGATTTGGATGCGTTTCCATGAAAAGCCCATTTATACCAGCAGCAACCGCTGCGCGCGCCAGCAGTGGCACAAACTCCCGGTCGCCACCCGACCGGTCGCCCAGTCCGCCGGGCCTTTGTACGGAATGGGTGGCATCGAACACGACCGGACAACCCGTTTGCGCCATCGTAGCAAGGCCACGCATATCCACGACCAGATTATTGTAGCCAAAGGTGGTGCCGCGCTCACACACTGCGATGCAATCGGTATCGAGACCGGCGCGGGCAGCAGCAGCGCGCCCCTTTGCGACGACCTGCGTCATGTCGCTGGGCGCCATGAACTGGGCTTTCTTGATGTTCACGGGCTTCCCGGTCGACGATGCCGCTTCTATCAGATCTGTCTGGCGAGCAAGAAACGCCGGGGTTTGGAGCATGTCGACCGCATCAGCGGCAGCGCGGCATTGTTCGGGGGTGTGGATGTCGGTCAGGACCGGCAGGCCGGTTTCTGTGCGAACCTTTTCCAATATCCGCAGGCCTTCGTCCATTCCCGGCCCACGAAAGGTCGCGCCGGAGGAACGGTTGGCTTTGTCGAAGCTGCTTTTGAAGATCAAAACGATGCCCAGCCGGTCGGCAATCGCGCGCAACGTTTCCGCAACGGACAGAACAAGACCTTCGGACTCGATTACGCAGGGGCCAGCAATGACGAACAAAGGCGCGTCACCGCCTATCGATTTTCCCGCAATCTTCATGGATCGGCCTATACTATCCCACGCGCGGACAAGATAGCCTCGATTGGTCCGGTATCCGATGGGTTATTAAGTTCGATGGCGTCCCATTCCGGTGGGTCGGCAACGACCACCGCGACAGGGATCCCGTAAAACAGGAACCGCAGTTGCTCCAGCCCTTCAATGGCTTCCAAGTCCGTCGTCGCAAGAGCCGCATAACGCTCCAAAGCCGAACGGCGATAAGCGTAAAGACCTAGATGCAACAGCACGGGAGGCGAGTCTTCATATGTGCTGCCAACGGCAATGTGCGGCAACACGCGCTTCGAGAAATACAGCGCCTCGTTCCTGGCATTGCACACCACTGTCGTGCCGCCCACTCGACCATGTGCCTGATCGTTCAGCAGATGGGCATAGACCGTTGGCGAACAGCGCACGGCGACTGTAGCGACTTCGCAGTTCGGATGCTCGTGCATATGCGCGATGAGCATAGATACCAGATCGGGCGGGGTAAGCAGCGCATCACCCTGAAAATTGACGACAACGTCGACGTCTTCAGGCAGCGAAGGCAGAGCCGCCCCCACACGTTCTGAGCCATTGGCGCATTCCGGCGGCGTCATTGCGATCTGTGCACCGCATTCCAACGCTACGTTGGCGATGCGCTCATCGTCGGTCGCGACGAACAGGTGATCTACACCTTGAACGGTACGCGCAGCCTCGATGCTCCGCTGGACCAATGGTTTTGAAAGGCCGCTTGCGCCCTTCAACGGCGCCAGAGGTTTTCCCGGAAAGCGCGAAGACGCATATCGCGCAGGAATGATGATCGCCGTAGTCATGGGAATGTTCTGAATCGCTGAGAAGCGGTCAGAGGCTCATTGCCATGCTGTGGATATGGAGCAACCCCAGAGGCTGCCGGGGGTTTTCGCTGCTCATCACGAACACCACCGTAATGGCGGCCTCAGACAACAGCGTCAGTGCATCTTCGATCGGCGTGCCGCTCGGCACCGTGATCGGATTGCGCGTCATCACATCGCCTGCCGTCGCAATCAACATCTGATCGAATGACCGCCGCAAATCGCCATCGGTAATGATGCCGATAAGATTGCCATCGTCGTCGACGACCCCCGCCGCGCCTTTGCCGGTCGATGTCATTTCCAGCACGACGTCGCGCATCCCTGTCGTGGGGCGGACGAGCGGAAGCGGGTCTTCACTACGGAGCAGGGTGTCCACTGGCATCAGCTTCCACCCGATGTTTCCGCCGGGGTGGAGCCGCATCAGGTCCGTTCGCGACGTCCCGCGCATCTCCATCACAGCGATCGCCAACGCATCGCCCAACGCAAGCATCATTGTAGTGGATGTTGTGGGGGCTATTTTGACGGGGCAGGCTTCCGCCATTCGCGGCAGGCAAATGGCTACAGTGGATTGGCGCACTATCGGCGAGTCTGCCTTGGACGCCATTGCAACGATTGGAATCCCGATCTGTCGCGCATGGCCAACGATGGCGCGTAGCTCAACGGTCGCGCCTGAGTTCGACAGAACAACGAGGCTATCGACCGATTTGAGCATCCCCAGATCGCCGTGCGAAGCTTCGGCGGGGTGAACGAAGAAAGCCGGTGTTCCTGTCGAGGCCAATGTCGCAGCTATCTTTCGCGCGATGTGGCCTGATTTGCCGATGCCGGTAACGATTACGCGTCCAGCGGTGGCGGCAACGATCCGGACGGCAGCTGAGAAATTCTCATCCAGAGCCACGCTCAAGGCATTCAAGCCAGATGCTTCTTGCTCTATGACGCGCCGTCCACTTTCGATGGATGAAATCCGAGTGGCTATGTTCATACGCGGGTGTCCCTGCACAAATCACTTTATGTTTTACAATCCCGCCCCGCCCGCGTTTGTAGTTTAGGAAGCCGGTATTGCAAGCACGTTTTCGCGCTGCACAATTTTGTTAACTATAACGAGTAAGTAAATATGCTGTTATGACAATCGCTTGATTAGCGGGATGCTATCAACCATCCGATGGCCGCTTTACGCCGACGTCGGTCCAAGGCTGGCCAATCCAGCGGGCCAGTCGATCGCGGGCCAGCCACATTAACGAGATACGCCGAAACGCAATTCCCGGGAGCGATAGCGGGTCAAGGCCCGTCCACGGGATAAACGGATTGCGCCGTGCATATGCCCATATCTCCACCCGCGTCGTGGGTCGCACGGAAGCGCCGCGGGCATGAAAACCACATGTGTCCGCAACCACCAGCGTATTTGCTTTGACCGCAAGTTTGACCGGCTCCGGAAGCCCCATTGCGCGCAGTTCATCCCGATCGACGCGCATCGATCCGCGCGCGGAAAGATGATCCACGCCTTCGGGCGCTATCATGCTGCGCGCTTTCTCCCATGCCAGACGCTGCTGGGTCAGGCGATGGGAGCCGGGAACATATGTGAATGGGCCTTCGTCCTCCGCAACGTCAGTCAGAAAGAACCAGGCTTTCATCGTGGGATGGAAGGTATCCGCGTGCAGCAGTTCCTGCGGATCTGGCGGAGCTTCCGCGCGATGCGAGAGGATGGTCTGAATATAATATAGCGGTTCGCTGGCATAGCTTGCCACATATTGCATCAACCCGTGCCAGCGAGGCGTTGTAAAGAGCTTGGCCAAGCCTGGCACCTCACGCATCAGCTTTGCATCGATCGCGATACGCCGGGTGATCGTGTCGCCCTGCAACATCTCCCGCGCAGGATATGCGCGGTCCAGCAATGTGGACCGTAATGTCTCGAACTGCGCGGGGCCAAGGAAATTGGGGATAGCAACGTAACCGAGTGCATCGAACTGAATGCGATCTTCCGCCGAAACCCCTCGCGCAAGCTTACGGCGTCGATAGGCTGCTGCCCGGTGAGCAAGCGCCATTCGCTTCACATGCAACCCATAGCCGTTCAAGCGCTTCGATCCGATGAACGGATTGTCCTTGAACGATTTGGCCCCTGTCGCAAGCTGGAGAAGGTGCCATGGGCTTGCTGTTATCGAGCGAAGAGAGGTGCGCATCAATGCCATCGTGACAGATGCAATGCCGCTGGCTCGTCGCGGAGTAAAGATGTGTTACGAATTCTTTCTCGGAAGTGGATGTTGTTTGTGTTCGGAAGCCGCTTCTGTTCCGGAACAATTATCAGCGATATTCCGATACGCCGATAATAGTGCTACGAGCCTGCTCGGCATGATGATTTTAGGGAAGTTCAGGTGAATGCACCTGTCCATCAGATGATAACGCAACAGCGTGGCCCGACACTTTCGGCGTTGCGTGTGCGATTGTATCTGATCAGCTTGATCGCGGACATCGCCATTTTGTTCGCTGCGTTTGCGCTCGCCAACCTGCTCGTCATTGGCGAGTTCGTAGGCGAGCCTGCAAAGCCGCACGGCCTGGTCATGTTCGCCATGATCGCCCCGGTCTATGCCTTGCTGGCTGTGCAGGCGGGCGTATATGGGGTGCGCAGTCTGGCGACGCCGCGCGCTACCGCCATGCGTGCCTGTTGGGCGCTGATGCAGGCAATCATGCTGATGCTCGTGATCATATACTTCGGGAAGATCGCCGAGCAGCTTTCGCGCCTGACCTTTCTCGTCGGCGTCGGTTTCAGCATGGCTGGGCTTGTCGCGCTACGGCCTATTCTGGCGCGGGTTGTCCCTGCGCTGATAGGGGAAATGCCTGCGGTCGCAGTTATGATCGTGGATGGCGTCCCATTTTCTCCTATTACGCAAACCAGCGTGTTGGATGCCTCACAACTGGGCATAGATCCTGCGCGCCACGACGCCGAGATGGCAGCTCGCCTTGCCGCAGCGGTTGGTCATGCCGAACGGGTTATCGTCGCTTGTCCAAGCGCGCGTATCAACGATTGGTCGATAGCCTTGAAATCGCTTGAGGCGCGTGGCGAAATTCTTGTGCCCGAGTTGATGCGTTTCGCACCGGCCAAGCTTGACGAATATGAGCGGCATCCGACATTGGTCGTGGCGGGCGGCCCACTGCAATATCGTGACCGCATCATCAAGCGCCTGTTCGATATGATCGTCGCGAGCGCGGGCACTGTCCTGCTGTCCCCTATTTTTATTGCCGTGGCTATCGCCATCAAGCTGACCAGTCCCGGTCCAGTGCTGTTTCGTCAGCCGCGGCTCGGGCGAGATGCACGGCTTTTTTCGATCTACAAGTTCCGGACGATGCGGGCCGACATGACGGACCATGCCGCCGCGCAGCTTACCCAACGCAGCGATCCGCGTGTCACGCGGATCGGCGGTTTCCTGCGCCGGACCAGCATTGATGAACTGCCGCAGATATTCAATGTCCTGAAAGGCGACATGAGCATCGTCGGACCGCGCCCCCATGCCGCTGCGGCCAAGGCAGCCGACAAGCTGTATTGGGAAGTCGACGATCGCTATTGGCAACGGCATTGCATCAAGCCGGGCATCACCGGCTTGGCGCAAGTGCGCGGCCATCGCGGCGCGACCAATGTGCATCAGGATCTGATCGATCGGCTGCAATCCGATCTGGAATATGTGACCAACTGGTCGATCTGGCGCGATATCCGCATCGTGCTGGCGACGTTGCGTGTGCTGGTCCACGACAAGGCATACTGAACTGTCCGGCCACCCCATGTCCATTGTTGCACGTCTGGAAGGGTCGGCGCGTATCCTCGCACTGGTCAAGCTGGCCAATGTGGCGCTGGCGATGCTGTGGGGCTTTGCCGTCACCTATGTATTTGTCCGCTTGCTGCCGATTCAGGAATTCCGGGCATTCCTGCTGCTGGTGGCGTTCGGTAATTTTACGGTCTCGGCGGAATTGGGGCTGACGAGCATCGCCTATAACCGCCTGCGGCGGCACTGGCTCGCCGCGCGTGGGGAAGGGGAGGCGAGCGATTTCCGGCCGGAGGAACTGGGCGTTCTGGTCGCGCTGCTTGGTGGACTGACGCTGACCGCGACGCTGGCGATGATCGGCGCGATCCTGCTGGGTATCATCTCGACGCAATACCCATGGCTGTTCGTGCTGTTTTTCCTGACGGCCTGCCTCAATCTGTTCGCGACGCTCGCCAAGCGTGCGTTGGCTGCGGTGGACCGAAATATGCTCTGGGAAGGGCTGGATATGGCGCGGCGGCTGGTGCTGCTTTCGCTGTTGGTGGCAACATTGGTGGGCTTGAACCTCACCGTGTCGGTGCTTCTCCAACTATTGGTCAGTTTCAGCGCTATCGGCATGGCTTTGTTGCTGCTGCATCGTCGGATGGCGCTGCGGGCCGGACACTGGTTTGCGCTTCGCGTGGGGGGAGGACATGTGCGGCGGCATTATCTGGCAGACTTCGGCGCTTCTGCCGCACTCACGGTTTCTGAGGTCGTGGCCTACAACGCGCCGTATTTCCTGATCGCACTGGCGACGCACGATCCGCGCCCGCTTCTGCTGTTCGATTTCCTGTTCAAAGTCAGCCGCTCGATCAGCGCACTGGTGCGCGCAATGATCGAGGCGGCGTTGCCGCGCCTGACTTCGGCCTGGTATCGTGGTGATGCTGCGCGGTTCAGGCAATTGCTACTCCGGGCCGTGATCGCTGGCGGCGGCATGGCGTTGGCCATCGGCATTGCCCTCATCGTCTTCGGCAGGGTGCTGGTGCTTTCCTTGTTCGATGGAAAGCTGATCGTTGATCGGGTCGATCTGGCCGGTATAGCGCTGCTGTTGCTGGGTCTGAGTATCACATGCGTATCGGTTTATGTGCAGGCGGCTCTGGGACGGTTCAGATTGCTGCTGCGCCAGTCTTTGCCTTTTCTGGCGGGATCGGTGCTCTCCGTACCGTTGGCCGCACTCGCCGCGCGCAATGGCGTCTCTTTCACAGAGGCCTTTTCGCTTCTATTGCTTATGACGTTCCTCGGCACCGGGATGCTCCATGCCTTCGCATTGTGCCGTCTTACGCAAAGCGTGAAGGCATGAAGATCGCCATGGTCGATCCATCGCTGTTTACCGGGCGCTATGACGACAGCCTGTGTGCGGCATTGGGCGCGGAAGGGCATGACGTTACGCTGCTTGGACGTCCGCTGAGAACGACCGACGCGATCCTTCCGCAAAACTATCGCTACAGCCCGCGCTACTTCCGCGTCGGTGAAACCGCTCGCCGTTTCGTTGGCGAGGGCCTCCAGTTCCGCGCAATCAAGGCGGCGGAGTATTTCGCCGATTGTTTGATCGGCGCAAAACCGAGCGCCGATGTCGTGCACTATCAATGGCTACCCTTCGCGCCCGCCGACAGACATATCCTGCGTCGCCTAAGCCATACGGGCGTTCCGCTCGTCCACACTGTCCATAATGCCAGCGCCTATCATGGCGACGCGAATTTGCAGGGCAGAGGCTATGCGGAACTTCTGGACCACTTCGACCGGCTGATCGTTCATGGCCAGACCACGAAGGACGCGCTCGTCAGTAAAGGTGTTGCGTCCGAACGTATCGCGATCATCCCGCATCCCCCCATGCAGCTTGCGCCTGCGACCGATGCAAGTCGCGCTGCCATGCCGCCACCGCAATCACCCCGCATACTCTTCTTCGGCACGATCCGGCCCTATAAAGGCCTCGACCTGCTGATCGAAGCCTGCCTCGCCTTGTGGCGGAAGGGTGCACAATTCGAACTCGCGATTGCGGGAAAACCGTTCATGGACATCGCCCCCATGCTGGCCAGCGTCACCGACGCCGGTTTCGCGCAATCGCTCCACACCGACCTTGGCTTCCTGGAAGAAAGCCGCCTGTCGGCATGGATCGAAAGCGCGGACCTGCTGGTCTTCCCGTATCGGCACATCGATTCCAGCGGTGCATTCCTGTCCGCGCTGCATTGTGGCAAAGCGATGGTCTGTACCGATACAGGATTATTTTCTTCGCTACGGGACGAGGATGCGGTCGCACTTGTCCCTTGCGAAAACGCGGACGCATTGGCGCAGAGCCTCTTGCCGATACTCCAGAGCGCTGCCATCAGGCACGAAATGGGCAACCGCGTAGCGGCGCTGGGGCATCGCCTCGGCAATTGGGACAAGGCAGGATCGGCAACGGTGGACATGTATCAGCAGGCACAGGCGATCGCCGCCCGCGGCGGGAAGGCCAACGCATGAGTCCCCGCGTCAAACGTGAACTGCGCGACCGCTGGCTGGCCCTGCGCCTTTCGCTGCGCGGCCGGGTGCACGAATATCCCGAAGTTTTGCAATTGCGGCGGCTGGTCGCGGCATTCGATATCGACTGTATCATCGACGTCGGGGCCAATGCCGGTCAGCACGCCACCATGCTACGCCGCGATGTCGGCTTCAAAGGCACAATCCTCTCGTTCGAGCCCAACCCGCAGGTATTTGCCGCACTGGAACGCAACGCTGCGCGCGATCCGTACTGGCATGCCTTCAACGTCGCCTTGTCGAATACAGACGGCACGGCGCAATTCAATGTGATGGCGGCCAATCAGTTCAGTTCGCTGGAAGTCCCAGCCGAACGGATGGACCCGATCTTTGTCGAGCGGAACAAGGTCGCCCAGACCGTCGATGTGCAGTGCCAGAGGCTGGATGGGCTATATCCGCAATTGCAGGCCAAGCATGGCTTCTCCCGCACGCTGCTCAAGATGGATACGCAGGGCCATGACAGCATCGTCTGCGAAGGGGCGGGCAATCTGCTGAGCGACATGATCGCTATCCAGACTGAGTTGGCGATCCAGCCGCTCTATCGCGGAGGGAAAGGCTATCGCGACATGATAGACCTTATGGATGCGCAGGGTTTTGCCCCCAGCGCGTTCTTTGCGAATAATAAGGGGCATTTCCCCTGCTTGATCGAAATGGATGGGCTCTTCGTCAATCGCGAGGCGTTGAAGGGGTAGCCCCTAAAGCGCTCCAATCCGCCCATATTCGCAGGGCGTGTCATCGTTTCGTCATAACGGACACAAATCAGTAACATTACTGTCGCCAAAACGACACGTGAATACAATCAACCTGTCATCAGCAGAGCCTAGTCGCCGCTTCGAGGGCGGCAGGGGGCTTTGCTGATTCGTATTATTCCCCTTGGCGCTCCGCAGCCAATTCACATCCCGGTCAGGGCCGGAGCGGAGACACTATGTCCAAGATTTCACGCATTTCGACAATTTTGCTTGCAGGTTGCGCCTGTGCAGCATTGAGCGCCTGCGGTGCGGACAGCATTGCTTCGCCCGGCGAAGGCACGATTGTCATCCCGGCGCCCACGCCCACGCCCACGCCCACGCCCACGCCTACACCGACCCCCACGCCGACGGCAGCCGCGGCTTGTCCGACCGGCCCCTTCACCGATCGCGGTGTGATCGGCAACTTCCGTAACTGCGAACTCAGCGGTACGCTGGCCACGAGCCTTGCCCTGGCGAAACAGCCCGGCGTCATCTACTCGCTTTCCGGTCGTGTGAATGTCGGTACGGATGCAGGCGGTGCCAGCACGTCCACCGGCGTTACCCTCACGATCGATCCAGGCGTCATGATCTTCGCATCGAGTGGCCTTGATTATCTGGTCGTCAATCGCGGCAACCGCATCAATGCCGTCGGCACCGCGACGCAGCCGATCATCTTTACGTCGCGTCAGAATGTCCTCGGCACCGCAACCGACACCAGCTCGGGCCAGTGGGGTGGCGTCGTTCTCCTCGGTCGCGCGCCTATCTCTGACTGCCTTGCCAATCCCGACACCGACGGTGGTAACGCCACTTGCGAACGCATTCTGGAAGGTACCACGGACGTTCGCTTCGGCGGCGCTGCGCCTGCCGATAACAGCGGCACGATGCGCTATGTACAGATTCGCTACTCCGGTTTCGAACTGTCGGCAGGCAGCGAGCTTCAGGGTCTGACCTTGGGCGGCACGGGTTCGGGTACGGACATCAGCTTCATTCAGGTCCACAACAGCTCGGACGATGGTATCGAAGTGTTCGGTGGCCGCACTAACATGAAGCGCTTGGTTCTCACCGGCAACGAAGATGACAGCCTCGACACCGATGTCGGTTACAAGGCGTTCATCCAGTATGTCATCGCCGTACAGCGTTCGGTTGGTGACCGTCTGCTCGAGATCGACTCGACCGGTAACGTCGATCGCCTGCCGCGTCAGAACCTTCGCCTCGCCAACTTCACACTGGTCGGTAACAACGGCACCCGCGCCGTCACGCTGCATGGTGGAGCTGACTACAGCTTCATCAACGGCACGATCAAGGGCGCCACGAACTGCTTCGACATCGACAATGCGCAGACGATCGCAGCGACGGGTACGGACGAAGCTGGCCCGCCGGTATTCCGTTCCATGTATCTGGCTTGCACCAATCCGTTCGAAGACGATACCGACGTTACCGCAGCACAGATCGCAACGATCTTCGGCACCGGCACGAACGGCAACACCGCCGCTGGTACTTCGACGTTGGCCAGCATCTTCGTGAACGGCGCCAATGAAACGGCGGTCACGCCATTCGACGCTCGCACGCTCAGCACTTTCTTCGACACCACGACGTACATCGGGGCCGTGAAGGACGCGAACGACACCTGGTATCGTGGCTGGACATGCGACTCTTCGACAGCAACGTTCGGCAGCAACTCGCTCTGCACCGCGCTGCCTACCACCTAAGCATAACGGCCTGAAACGGGGTAGCGGACGCGATGCGCCGCTGCCCCGTAAGCCTATTTTATTCTAATTCGGGGATTAGCAATGTCGAAGCCGCTCAGCCTGGGGTGCCTGCTGCTCCTGACCACAGCATTGTCTGCACCTGCAGCCTTTGCCCAAACCTCTGCCGGAAGCGCGCCCGCCGCGCCGACTTCCGCTGCTCCGCCTGCGGCGGACCGTCCGCAGGACAGCACACCTCCTGCAGAAGAGCAGGTCGACATTTCCACGACTGGCGGCGACATCGGCGCGGATATTGTCGTTACCGGTCGCTTCATTCCTGAGCCAGTTCGGGCAACTGCGGAAGTCATCTCCGTGTTGTCTTCGGCGGATATCGCGCGCTCGGGCGATGGCGACGTGTCCGAAGCTCTCAACCGGGTTACGGGCTTGAGCGTTGTCGGCAACGGCTATGTCTATGTGCGTGGTCTGGGCGATCGCTATTCGCTGGCATTGCTGAACGGTCTTCCGCTGCCTTCGCCGGAGCCGCTGAAGCGCGTCGTTCCCCTCGATATTTTCCCGACCAGCGTTCTTGCGTCCGCATTGGTTCAAAAAAGCTACTCCGCCAATTACCCGGGCGAATTCGGCGGCGGTGTCATCAACCTGACCACCAAGTCGCAACCCGAAGAAGGTTTCGTAACGCTTAGCGCCTCGGTTGGTGCCAACCTCGAAACCACTGGGAAGCTGGGCTACACCTATTATGGTAGCAAGTCGGATTGGACGGGTTTTGACAGCGGCGCGCGTGACATTCCGCAACCTCTGAAGGCTGCCCTGAACAGCGGCAATGTTATTTCCGAAGGCGCTAATTTCTCGCCCGCCCAGCTCAAGACCATCGGGACGAGCCTTCTGAATAGCGCGACGAGCGTCGTGCAGCGTAACGGAAATATCCCGGCCAATTTCTCCGCTGAAATTTCCGGTGGCGATACCTACGATCTGGGCGGCGCGGATCTCGGGCTCATTGTCTCGGCGGGCTATCGTAACGGCTGGCAGACGCGCGATGCTATCCAGCAGTTTTCGAACAGCACGGATCTTGCCATCGGCAATGATTATCGTTCGGTGTTGACGCAAAATCGGATCGTGGTGAACGGCTTGCTGGGTCTGGGTCTTGAGTTCGACAAGAACAAGATCCGCTGGACCAACCTTTACATCCGCGACACCGTGAAGCAGGCGAAGCTGTCCCGGGGTACGGATTTAATCGCGAGCAGCGACGATATCGAGAATCTGAAGCAGGACACCGCATGGTATGAGCGTCAGCTTATCGCCACACAGTTGGTCGGTGAATTCAAGTTCGGCGATCTCGGTCTCGACCTGCGTGGTACTTATGCCAATTCGCAACGTGAAGCGCCCTATGAACGGAGCTTCACTTATGCGTTCACACGGCAGGACGGCATCAACGACTTCGTGAACGACCTTCGTTCGGTCAATCAGAATGCTCGGATCTCCTTCAGTGATCTCAACGAAGATGTCTTCGGCGCCGGTATCGATCTGTCCTATCGTCTGCCCACGAGCATCCCGGTCTCGATCACTGGCGGCTATGCTTTCAATGACACGAAGCGCAGTTCATCGCGTCGCGATTTCCGCTTCCTGCCATCGGGATCGCTTAACCTGGCCGTTGCGCAGCAACGTCCCGACTATCTGCTTTCGGATTATAATATCCAGACGTACAACATCCTGCTGACGGAAACGTCGGGCCAGTCGGGGGCTGCCGCTTTCGACGCCGCGCTTCAGGTCCATGCAGGTTACGGGCAGATCGAAGCAGAACTGGTCGATGGCCTGCGGGTCACCGGCGGTGTTCGGTATGAAGATGGCGATCAGTCGGTAACGCCGACCAACCTCTTCAACAGCAACGACCTTACGTTCCTTCAGCCCACTCGCATCACGAACAGCTATTGGCTGCCCGCCGGTACGATCACCTGGAACTTCAAGGAAGACATGCAACTGCGCGCATCGGCGTCGAAGACGATCGCCCGTCCGCAGTTCCGTGAGCTTGCACGCCAGTTGTACCAGGATGTCGATGCTGACCGTCAGTTCTTCGGCAACCCGTTCCTGCAGGACAGCAAACTCTTCAACGTAGAAGCCCGCTACGAATGGTATTTCGGTCGTGGCGAGCGCTTCAGCCTGGGTGGATTCTATAAGAAGATTGACAAGCCTATCGAAACCTTCGCGTTCATCCCGTCGGGATCGCTGACAGCCAGCTTCGCCAACGCACCGAAGGCAACGCTCTATGGTGCAGAACTGGAAGTCCAGAAGTTCGTGCCACTCGACACACTGTCGGATTCGAAGGCTTTTGCCAGCCGTCGGCTCGTGCTGATCGGCAACTACACCTACTCGGAATCTGAGATCAAGGTGGGGGCCAACGACAAGATCATTCTCCCCTTCGGTGAATTTGGCGAAGTGCGGAATGCCTCGGATTATTTCGACGACGGCGCACCGCTCACGGGTCAATCCAAGCATCTCGTCAACTTGCAGTTGGGTTTCGAAGATACCGACCGCCTGTCGCAACAGACGATCCTGCTGACTTACGCCAGCAAGCGCGTGACCAATCGTGGACCGGAAAATCAGCCGGATATCTTTGAAAAGCCCGGCATCAAACTTGATGTCGTGCTGCGCGAAGGCTTTGAATTTTATGGCCGCGAACTCGAATTGAAGCTGGAAGGCCGCAACCTTACCAACACCAAGTTCCAGGAATATCAGACCAACGGAACGAACCGCATTGACGTGAACACCTACAAATTGGGTCGCGCCTTTACTTTCGGTGCCAGCTACAAGTTCTAATCGCCAATAAGAACGGCCTTGGGCTCACGCCCAGGGTCGTTCGCGATACCATTTCGTGATCACATATTTGACCCCGCTACGGACCTTCATTCCATGATGGATCGTAGCGGGGTTAAATGTGCCATCCGCGTTGCGATTGTCCCACGCCAGCAGCTTGCCCGACTCCGGCTGCACCGTCTTGCCTACTTTGGTGAACCGCGTCGCGCCGCCTGCTTGGGGCAGGTTCAGGTAGATCATGAACGTCCAGGTGCGGTTGCCTGCGACGGAGCAATATTTGGCAAAGTCAGTGCCATGCGGCTCGAAGTAATCGGTGTGCGCCTTGAATTCCTGTCCCACGGCGTAACGCTGACCCTGCAATGGCTCGCCGTAGATCGGGTCGATCCCGGCATAGTTGGCGATCAGGCGATCGACGTTCGCAACGAACGGGTCCAGAGGATCGAGATCGCAGGTTTCGCTCGTCCGAAAATACCCGTCCCCATTGGGATCGGCGATGGTCGAGGGGCGGCGATCCTTCTCTATCCGCGCGATCAGTTCTGCACATTGCGTGCCTGACAGAAAGTCGCGCTGGATGAACAGCGTCAGATCGCGGTTGGGAAAGCGCATCGCACCGGGATGGGCGGCGATCCGCGCGGCATCGGCGTCTGCGCGCCATAGGTCGGATGGAGAAGCCATGTGGCTTGCCTAAACAAAATTATTGCCGCCGCCAACGGGTTGATGCACTGCAATAAAACTGTCGCAATTGCGTCATGTAAGCGTAAGAATAGACGCCTAGCACCACGCCGTCGGCGCTTACTGCCAAAGGGATCGCTAAAGCTATGCAGATTGCGATGACCGAAATGCTGCGGACCAGATCGGTGTCTTTGGTCCGGCGTTTGCCGCGACCCGATATGCAGCGCATCAATGGCGTAGCGGCACTCGAATGGCTCATGCTCGCGCTTCTGGCGATTCAGATCGCGCGCCTCGTCTGGGCAATTGTCACGCCCGTGGACAGCTTTGGCAACTGGCAGGGTCGTCAGGCAGTCATTCCATCGACAGCGGAACGGCAAACGCTCTTCACACAGTTCGATCCCTTTTTCCGCACGCCGAACGCTGCCAGTGGCACGCCGGTCGTCACGTCCCTTTCGATTACCGTGTATGGAATCCGCGTGAACGAAGGATCGGGGTTGGGCAGCGCAATAATCGCGACGCCCGATGGCGTGCAAAACAGCTTCGCCGTGGGGGACGAAATTCTGCCCGGCGTAAAGCTCAAATCTGTGTCCTTCGATCATATTGTCATCGATCGCGGCGGTGCGGAGGAAACCGTATTCCTTGACCAGTCGCAGGCAGCGCCAGTGGCCGATCCTGCATCGGTTCCGCCGGCATCCGGCGGAACCGGCCAATCTGTACCGTCCCCTGTAGCATTGCAGGATCTTACGGCCGCCGCGATCAAATCGGACATCGGTTTCAGCCCGCGGAGCGAAAGCGGCCGTATCACTGGCGTTGTCCTGTCGCCAAAAGGTCCGGCCTTTCAGCGCGCCGGATTTCTGGCAGGTGACATCGTGACGCAGATCAACGGTCGTCCCATAAGCAGCGCGTCTGACCTTCAGGTGCTTCAGGGGCAGATATCCCCCGGCGCGCGCCTTTCCCTTATCGTGGAGCGCGGCGCCAGCACCGTTCCCATCGCCCTGACATTGCAAGGTTCATGAAAACACAGCTCTTTCTTCGTGGCGCCGCTCTTGCGCTGGTGCTGTCTGCACCATTCTCGACGCCTGTTCAGGCCCAGCAAACGCTCAACGTTCGCGACGCCGATATCCGGGCCTTCATCCAGGACGCGGCGCGGGTCACCGGCAGAACGTTCATCATCGACAGTCGGGTTCAGGGGAAGGTTTCGGTCGTCACGGATCGCCCGTTAAGCCGTTCTGAATATTTTGAAATTTTCCTTTCGACCCTGCGCGCCAATGGCCTTGTCGCCGTGCCTTCAGCGGGCGGTGCCTATCGCATTCAACCCGCCGAAGGCGCTGCCGGTCAGCCGAGCAGCGTCGGGCGCGCCGCCAGTCGCAATCAGTTCGTTACGGAAGTGTTCCGATTGCGCTCTATTGACGCAGCGTCGGCTTTGGAAACACTGCGCCCGCTCGTGAGCCGCGATGGATCGGTTACCGCCAATCGCGCCGGAAACAGCATCGTCGTTGCCGATTACGCTGATAACATCCAGCGCATCCGCCAGGTGATCGGTCGGATCGACCGAGATACCGCCGCGACTGAAATGGTCATGCTGAAAAATGCAGGCGCCCGTGAAATCGCAACATCGCTGCAGGCGCTCGTCGGCAATGGCGGGGGCGGTGAAGGCGGGGCCGGGGCAGGGGCAGCAGCCACCGTTGTACCCATCGACAGCAGTAACGCGATTGCCATTCGCGGTGATGCGGGCACTGTCGCCCGCCTCGCCAACATGGCGCGCAGCCTGGATAAGCAAGCGGCCAGTGGCACCGAAATTCGTGTATTCTGGCTCGAACATGCCGATGCAGAAAAGCTGCTGCCCGTATTGCAGCAGCTCGTCGGTCAGGGCGGCGGCACACAGGCCATCGAAGCGGCGAGGTCCAGCGCGTCAGGCGCGAAGGGCGCACCCCCGGCTGCTGCCCCGGCGCCCGTTTCGGTATCGAGCAGTCCGGCATCGGGCGGCGGCATATCCACACGCGGCCCGGCCATCGTAACCCGTTATGAAGGTGCCAACGCCATCATCGTCGCCGCTAACAGCGATGTACAACGCATGTTGGGCGAAACGATTCGCCAGATCGATACACGCCGCGAACAGGTGTTGGTCGAAGCGATCATCGTGGAAATCGGCGACAGCGCAGCGCGCCAGCTTGGCGTGCAATTCCTGTTGGGTAGCACCAAAACCGGCTTTGCTGCGACTAACTACAGCAACGCCAATCCCAACATTCTGACTCTTGCCGGGGCATATGCGTCCACGAAACTTGGCCAGACGACGACGACGGTTGTCGCGCCGGACGGTACGCGCACGACCACCAGCACCACCGAAAACGGCGATCTTTCCAGTACGCTGCAAAAGGCCGCTGTCGACTCCCTGCTCAACGCCACCGGCGGATTCGGCGGGCTCGCGACCAACATCGGTAAAAACGGCCTGTTTGGTGCGATCATCAACGCCGTGCGCAGCGACACCGACAGCAATATCCTGTCGACGCCTTCGGTGATGACGCTCGACAATCAGAAGGCCAGCATCCTCGTCGGGCAGGAAGTTCCGGTCACGACCGGCGAAGCGCTGAGCCAGAATTTCGACAATCAGTTCCGTACTGTACAGCGTCAGAATGTCGGTGTGCAGCTCGAGGTGAAGCCTCAGATCAACGCAGGCGGCGCCATCAAGTTGTTCCTGCGGCAAGAAGTCAGCAGCATCGCGGGGCCTGTTTCCAGCAACAGCAGCGACCTCATCATCAACAAGCGCGAGATTGAAACTACGGTCACCGTCGACGATGGCGAAATCCTGGCACTGGGCGGTCTGCTGGACGACAACGAGCGCCGTACGATCGAACGCATTCCCTTCCTCAGCGATATTCCCTTGCTCGGCGAATTGTTCAAGTCGCGCAGCCGGTCGCGCGCCAAAACGAACCTCATGGTCTTCATCCGCCCAACGATCTTGCGTAGCAAGGAAGATGCTCAGCGGCTGACTGCGCAGCGTTACGGCTATATTCGCGGCCAGCAACTGCTTAGCAATCCCGACAGCGAACCGAGCCTCGACGAGCTGCTGCGCGATTACATGGGTACCACGCCGCCCGTACCGGTTCAGGCAGGCGATGTGACGGCTCCGGGCAGCGTTACCGCACCAGAAGTGACGACGCCGGAAGTCAAATCCTCGACCAGCGTGGTCCGCCCCGTCGCCATTCCGCCAAGCGAGCCACCGAAATGATATTGCACGTGTCGACTTATTTCGATGGCGCGCACCTTCAGGAGTGCGGCGCATGAAAATCGGTCGTGGCGGTCCCGACGATGACTCGATCGTATCTGAAAATCCGCTCGCTATCTCGCCGCATATCGCACCGCGTCTGATCGACATTCCTTACGGCTTCGCGCGCAAGTTCGGGGTCGTTTTGCTCGGTGTTGAGGAAGGTGCACGTCTGGCGGTGGCCTTCCGCGAACGCGGCGATCCCCGTGTTCTCCTTGAGGTGCGTCGTCACCTCGCCCAGAGCTTCGACGTGCGCTTTGTGGATGACGTGCAATTCGACAAGCACCTGTCCCAGCATTATGCGATGGACGGCAGCGCTGCGGCGATGGCCGGGTCGATGGAAGTCGGTGCCGACGAACTGGACCTGATCGCTGGGGACATTCCCACCGCCGACGATCTGCTCGACAGCGCAGACGACGCTCCTGCCATCCGCCTGATCAACGGCATCATTGCCGAAGCCGCGCGGCAGGGTGTGTCGGATATTCATATTGAGCCCTATGAAACGGGCCTAGTTGTCCGGATGCGGATCGACGGCGTATTGCGGGAAACGCTCCGCATGCCGCCGCATGTCGCGCCAGTGGTCGTCAGCCGCGTCAAGGTGATGGCGCGCCTCGACATCGCCGAACGCCGCGTGCCGCAGGATGGACGTATCGGCTTAACGCTGGGTGGCAAGCTGCTCGACGTGCGCGTCTCTACCTTGCCAAGCCGCGCTGGCGAGCGCGTGGTGCTGCGTATTCTTGACAAGGAAAATGCCGGATTGTCGCTCGATGTGTTGGGGATGACCGGCAATGCCGACCGCATTTTCCGCGAGGCGCTGGCCGAACCCAATGGCATCATCCTGGTCACCGGGCCGACCGGTTCGGGCAAGACGACGACGCTGTACGGCGGCCTGCGCCAGTTGAACGACGGTAGCCGGAATATTCTGACCGTCGAAGATCCCGTTGAATACGCCATCGACGGCGTCGGCCAGACGCAGGTGAATCCCAAGGTCGGGCTGACGTTCGCGGCGGGCCTTCGCGCGATTCTGCGTCAGGATCCTGACGTGGTAATGATCGGCGAAATCCGTGACCGTGAGACTGCAGAGATCGCGGTACAGGCTTCGCTCACTGGCCATCTGGTTTTGTCCACTGTCCATACCAACGATGCCGTGGGCGCCATCACCCGGATGCGCGACATGCGCGTCGAACCGTTTCTGCTGGCCTCCACGCTGCGCGCTGTGATTGCTCAGCGGCTGGTGCGACGCTTGTGCCAGCATTGCCGTGAGCCGGTACAAGCAGACAAATCCGCCTCCGCCTTGCTCGGCTTCGATCTGGGGACCATCGTCTACAAAGCGAAGGGGTGCCCGGAATGCGGCGAGACAGGGTTCAAGGGCCGCATCGGCGTGTTCGAAGCTATCCGCATCGACGACACCATTCGTCGGCTTATCAACGACGGCGGCGATGAATCGCTGATCGCGCGTCACGCCTTCCTCAACGCGCCCAATCTGGGGTCTGCGGCTAGAGCGTTGGTCCGTGACGGTCAGACTACGGCCGAGGAAGCTATCCGGATTTCGCGCCGCGAAGCCGAGCCGGAAGCTGTAAAAGCCGATGCCTGAATTCGATTATCTCGCCATCGACCCGGCGGGTCGCGAGAAGCGAGGGAAGGTGCGTGCCGACACGATCGACGACGCAAAGGCGCGACTGGATGCGCGCAAGCTTTTCGTCGTCAAGGTCGATGCGGGTCTGACCGCGACGGCCCCGGCAGGACGCGCTCTGCTCGCCCGTCGTGGCAAGAAACTGTCGCCCAAGGAACTGACGCTGTTCACCCGTCAGCTTTCGACGCTGGTGCAGGTCAGCCCGCTTGAAGAATCGCTGCGTACCATTTCTCGGCAAAGTGAGCAGGATCACGTCCGCGCTGTCATCGGTCGGGTGCATGCCGGGGTAATGGAAGGCCGCCGTCTGTCCGACGCGCTCGGTGCCGATCCCCGCAGCTTCCCGCCGCTTTACCGCGCGATGATCTCCGCAGGCGAAAGCTCCGGCAGCCTTCCCACGATTATGGAACGTCTCGCCGACCTGATGGAGCGGCAAGCGGTTATCCGGTCGAAGGTGACGACAGCCGTCGCCTATCCGACCGTGCTTGCGGTGTTCGCGGTTACTGTCGTGATTGCTTTGATGGTGTTTGTCGTCCCCAAAATCGTCGAGCAATTTGATACAATTGGTCAACAATTGCCGTTGCTTACGCGCATAGTCATCGGCATATCCAACATGCTGGTAAACTACTGGTATGTGTTTTTAGGTGTCGGCTTATTTGCCGGGTTGGCCGGGTGGTACGCCCTGCGGCAGCCCGCAATCCGCTATCGGTTCGATGGCTTTTTGTTGCGCCTGCCAGTCATAGGTCGCCTGATCCGCGATCTTCACGCCGCCCGCCTTGCACGTACGCTGTCCACTATGGTCGCCAGCCGATTGCCCCTGATGGAAGGGCTCGCGCTGACCGCCAACACCGTTCACAATCGCGTCCTGCGCCGTGCCTCTGACGACCTCGTCGTGGCCATTCGCGGCGGCGGCAGCCTGTCAGCGGCGTTGCGTCGTGCAGGGGTCTTCCCACCGCTGCTGGTATATCTCACAGCCAGCGGAGAAGCCGCCGGACGGCTCGACACCATGCTGGAACGCGCGGCAGATTATCTGGAACGGGAGTTCGACAGCTTTACGTCCACTGCGCTAGCCATGCTGGAACCGATCATCATTATCTTGATGGGCGGCCTAGTTGCCGTCATCATCCTCTCCATCCTTCTTCCCATCCTGCAATTGCAAAGCCTTACAGGTGTTTAAGTCCATGAAGTCCCCCTTCACCCATCGCGCCGCAGAACGCGGCTCCGTGTTCTCGCGCCGTTCCGCCGAACACGGCTTCACGCTCGTCGAGCTTCTCGTCGTGATTGTGATCATCGGCTTATTGGCGACCATCGTTGCGATCAACGTCATCCCCGCGACCGACAAGGCCCGCGTCGAAAAGGCCAAGGCCGACGTCGCGACGATCGAGCAGGCGCTTGATCAGTACCGCCTCGACAACCTCAATTATCCAAGCGGCACCGAAGGGTTGCAGGCGCTCCTGTCGCCCCCTGCGACGCTGGCCCAACCGGCCCGCTACCGCCGTGGCGGCTACATCAAGAAGCTGCCGGCCGATCCCTGGGGCCGTCCTTACAGCTATTCCGTACCTGGCAAAAAGGGACCGTTCGACATCTATTCGCTGGGTGCCGACGGCCAGCCGGGCGGCGAGGGTGACAATGCCGACATCTATTCCAGCGAGATCTAAAGCCAGAGAGCAAGGCTTTACGCTGGTAGAGTTGATGGTGGTGATCGCGATCATCGGCCTCACGTCGGCCGCCGTGCTGCTTGCTATCCCGGATCCTCGGGGGCGTGTCATGGACGATGCGGAGCGCTTCGCTGCACGGACACTGGCCGCCCGCGACAACGCCGTCGTGCTGGCACAGCCTATCGCCGTGTGGGTGTCCGCATCGGGCTATGGTTTCGAACGTCGCCGGGAAGGACAATGGGTGCCGGTCGAAGACAAGCCCTTCGTTACGACGAACTGGCGCGAAGGCACGACCGCGCTGGTGGGCGATTCTGGGCGCGTACAAGTCATGTTCGATAGCACCGGGCTCCCTGCCGACCCTCTCAATTTAAGGCTGACCCGCGACGACCAGACGGTGTCCGTGCGAGTCGACATGGCTGGAAAAGTCGATGTCGAAGGTTGATCGGACGATGCAGCAATCGGGCTTCACCCTTCTTGAGATGCTGGTAGCGCTTGCGGTGTTCAGTCTCGCTGCGCTGGCCCTGATCCGCTTGCAGGGCGTCACCATCCGCACTGCCGCCGATCTCGACGGCAAGGTGATGGCGCAGATTGTCGCGCGCAACCTTATGGTCGGATGGCAGACCGATCCCCAGCCGCCAAGCATGGGTAAAGCCGATGGTGAAGTTGAGAACGCCGGGCAACGCTGGCGTTGGACACGTGAAGCGACCGCCTTGGACGACAAACGCCTGATGCGCGTCGATGTAAGGGTCGAGGGCCAAGTGAGCACCGCGCCCGCCGTCCTCACCTTCGTACGACGGGTTGAGTGATTACCGTGCGGAACAATGGCTTCACTCTGATCGAGCTGCTCGTCGCCCTCACGATCTTCGCCATGCTGGCGGGAGCGGGTGTGTTGCTGCTTGGCAATAGCGTATCGGCGCAGGGTGCGATCAAGGCGCATCTCGATGACATGGCGGCGTTGGAACGCATGGATGGCGCACTTTCCGCCGATCTGGGGCAGGCGGTATCGCGGATCAGCCGCACGGAAACCGGCGCACTGGCTCCAGCATTTTTCGCCAATCCGCAAGGCGAGGCGGCACCCATCATGCAATTCATCCGCGCCGGACGCAGCAACTTCAGCGATGCGCCCCGCTCTTCCCTTCAAAAGGTCGAATATTGGTTTCGCCAGGGGAAGCTCGAGCGGCGTACCTACGATCAGGTGGATGGCGGCGTGGCGGTTGACCCTGCCGCTCTACTGGAAGGCGTCCAGTCGGTGACGCTGCGATTCCGTAATGCCCGTGGCGATTGGCTCAATGTCTGGACACCCCAACAACCCGATCTATTACCGCGGGCTGTGGAGATGAACCTGGTGCGAAGCGGTGGTTCCGCGCTCACTATGCTATTTGCGGTTGGCCCAGGACCGGAAGAGCGCGCTTTGCCCGGGGCGGTGTCCGGTGGGTAAGCAGCCGAAAGACCATGAACTCGGTGCGGCGCTCCTCACTGTGCTGCTCCTAGTGGCCGTGATGTCCGTCATTGCTGCGACCGCGCTGGAGCGGGTAACTCTGGCAACCCGGCTGACAGGCAACGCCGGGCTGCAGGCACAGGCGCGCGCCTATGCCGACGCTGCCGAAGACATCGCCAAGTTGCGTATCGCCGATCTCGTCGCGGCGCAGCCCGGCAAGACCACGCTTGCAGGCAACTGGCTCGGCACCCCGCAACAACTGCCGGTGCCCGGCGGCAGCGCAACAGCGCGTGTGACCGACAGCGGAAATTGCTTCAATCTTAATAGCGTGGTTACTGGCGATAACCCTGAAAATCTTAAGGTCCGCCCGGTCGGCGTAAGCCAGTTCGAGGCACTGATGCAGGCATTGGCAATCGATCCAAGGCAGGCGCAGATTGTAGCGGCCTCCCTGGCCGACTGGATCGATACCGACGCCGTACCACAACCGGGTGGGGGAGAAGACGAAGTCTATCTTGGCCTTGCGCAGCCTTATCGCGCAGCAAACCGGATCATGACCGATCCCAGCGAATTGCGCGCGGTGCAGGGCGTTACGCCAGCGCTGTATGGCATATTGCGTCCCTGGATATGCGCGCTGCCGATCAGCGATCTTTCACCCATCAATGTCAACACCCTCTTGCCGCAGCAGGCGCCGCTGTTCGTCATGCTCCTGCCGGGAAAAGTGACGGTCGAACAAGCGCGACTATGGCTGGCGCAACGCCCGGCGGATGGCTATGGGAGCCCCAACACATTTTGGGCGCTTCCAGGACGGGCAGGGATCATTCCTTCTGGCGAGGTCGGTGCGCAGGTGAAGTTGACCAGCCGATGGTTCCGTGTCGATATTGAGGTAGAATTGGGGGGCATGGACTTGAGCGAGACAGCGTTAATTGACGCGCAGCCCTCTATGCCTGCCAAGCTTGTGTATCGTTACTGGGGCGAAAGCGCATGAGCGGCCGCGATGCTTTGATAATCGTCCTCCCGCAGAAGGCTGATGCCGAGCCGGAATGGATGCGCGTGATCGACCAAACGGTTGTTCAGCGTGGGAAAGGCGCTGACTGGTTGTCCGCTTGTGGCCTCCGAGAGTTGCCCACGAATAGTGTCTCTATGCTGGTGGCGCCTGCTGCGGCGACTACGCTGCATTGGGTGGAGATGCCCGATCTTCCGGCGCGGCAAGGGCGGGCAGCGGCGCGTCTCACCGCGCTCGATACCAGCATCGGGCAAGCCGACACCATGGCCGCGGCGACCGACGAGCAAAACGATCCTGCCAAGCCCCATCTAGTCGCCGTCACCGCTCGCGCCGATTTGCAGCATTGGTTGCTCTGGTCTCAGCATAATGGGATAGATCCCGACGTCATCATCCCGGCTGCTCTGCTGCTACCCGACCCGTTGGAGAGCTTTGCGCGCGGGACGGTCGGCGATACGACGCTGCTACGCGGCAACGGCATCATCGTGGCAGAAGACGATCCGATTGCCTCGCTTCTGGTGGCTGACGCGGTTGTTCAGGATTTGCCAGCCGATGCCGTTACAACGGCTATGATCGATGCGCTGGAGCACCCGGCAATCAACCTGCGCCAAGGCGATTTTGCCAAACGGACCCGCATGACCGTCGACCGCGATCAAGTCGCGCGGATCGTCATGTGGAGTGGCTTCGTAGCGTTGGTCAGCCTGCTGATTGCCTTGATAGCGATCATAAAGCTCAACGTTGACGCCGACCGTCTCGATGCCGAAAGCCTCGCCATAGCCCGCAAGGTCGCGCCCAATGCCGTAGATGCCATTGATGCGGCAACCCAAGTCGATCAGCAACTGATCAAGCGCGGCACCGGTGCTTATGGCTTCTCCGGCCCTACGGCGGGCCTTTATGCAGCCATGCGGGGCAGTCCGTCGGTTGGATTGACTTTACTCGACCGCAGTCAGGATGGGACATTGAAAGCGACACTGGCGGCGCCGAAAGCCGACGATATCAATGTCGTGCTGCTGGCATTGCAGGCATCGGGTTTTACGATCACCGCGACATCTTCGCAGGACCCCAGCGGTCGCGTGCTGGCCAACATAACGGTGCGGCCATGAGCGCTCTCAAAAACTGGTGGGCTGACTTGAGCCAGCGCGAACGCATGCTGGTCGGGGTAATGGGCGTCCTGGTCTTCGTTGTGTTCCTGTGGCTGGCCATCGCTCGCCCGGTTGAGGCAGGATTGGCCAACGCGCGGGAACGGCAGGCACAGGCACAGGACCGCAACGCCTCTATACGGGCAAAGGTCAAGACGCTGAAGGCTTTGCCAACCCAGCAGGCTGTCGCCGCTGTGGGCTCGCTCGATCAGATGGTCGGCCAAAGCGCAGGTGAAGCGGGCTTCACTCTCGAACGTGCGCAGGCTCAGGGAGAAGACCGGGTCGAACTGGCCATCGCATCTGCGCGTCCTACGGCTCTGTTTGGCTGGATCTCCGCGCTCGAAGCGCAAGGCATTGTCGTCGAAACGCTGACGGTTCAACCAGCCCCGACTGCCGGGACGATTTCCGTGCGGGCCGTGTTGAAGAGGGCAGGCCAATGATGAGGCCCGTTCTTTCACGGCGTGCAAAGCTTGGTTTGCTTGGTGCCTTCGTTCTGGGCTTGGTCGCATTCTTTCCCCTGCGTTTGGCAATCGGCTTATTTGGCTTGGAAGGGCAGGGGGTTAGCGCGCGCGCCGTTCAGGGCAGCCTTTGGTATGGCCGGATCGACCAGTTGATGGTCGGCGACGTGTCGGTCGGCACGGTGCATGCTGGTTTGTCGCCGATCCAGTTGTTGGTCGGGCGGGCGCGGCTCGATCTTGGTCGCAAGGCTGGATTGCCCGACGATATTGAAGGCGCGCTGACCGTTGGATTTGGGCGTATCGGTCTGGATGATGTGACGGGTAATCTGCCCGTCGGTGCCGCCTTGGCGCCGTTGCCGATCAGCAGTATAACTTTCACCGATATGAGTGCATATTTTTCGGGTGGAGCCTGCGGTCATGCCGAAGGGCGGGTCAAAGCCTCGATTGCCGGTGAACTACCCGGTTTGAATCTGAGCCAAGGTTTGAGCGGGGATGTGCGATGTGATGGGTCTTCCATTCTGCTGCCGCTGGTCAGTCAATCGGGGCTGGAGAAGCTGAACCTGCGTATCAACGCGGATGGCCATTACACCGCTGAAATGCGCATAACGAGCAGTGATCCCGCCTTGGGGCAGGGATTGGGCGCTATGGGATTTCAGCAGGCCGGGGATGGTTATACGCTAAGGATCGACGGGACGTTGTGAACGCACTGTGGGCGTTCGGCATGGGTGCTGTTGCGGGTGCGATTATCGGCAGCTTCCTTGCGACCCTCATCCTCCGCTGGCCAGAGGAACGCTCAGTGGCACAAGGGCGATCAGCGTGCGATAGTTGCGGTGTTGTCCTCGGGCCAATGGATTTGGTCCCGTTATTAAGTGCACTGGCGTACCGAGGGCGCTGCCGGCGCTGCGGAGAGCCAATCGACCCATTGCACTTTTCGGTTGAATTGGGATGCGCGTTGATCGGTGGCATCGCGCTTATGCTCGCCCCGACTCTGGAAGGGGCAGGCTGGGCAATGCTCGGATGGGGGCTTTTGACCTTGGCCGTGCTGGACTGGCGTCACTTCTGGCTGCCGGATGCAATAACATTACCTCTGGTTTTCCTTGGCCTGACTTTGGGTATGTGGACGACTGACATTGCCCTAGTCGACAGGGTTATCGGGGCCGCCGCAGGATACGGTGCATTGGTCGCGATCTCATTGGGCTACAAGGCTTGGCGCGGTCGCGAAGGCCTCGGGTTGGGCGATGCCAAGCTGCTGGGCGCTATAGGCGCGTGGTTCGGATGGCAGGCTCTGCCCTTCGTGTTGCTTATGGCCAGCCTTACCGCCTTGGTTGTGGTAGGTGTAAGCCTTATGCGCACACGCAACCTCGATCCCGCCATGCGCATACCGCTTGGGACGTTCCTATGCATCGCTGCTGTACCAGGGTGGTGGGCCCTGAACGCCTTGACCGGAATGAACGCTGGTGCCGGCTGAGGGATTTGAACCCCCGACCTTCGGTTTACAAAACCGCTGCACTACCACTGTGCTAAGCCGGCTCACCGCGTTGGTGCGACGCCCATACTATCAGTAGACGCCAAAGGTCCACCCCTCCGTTTGCGCTATTTTTGGTGTTAGATGTTCGGGATGCCAAAGTGCGGCATCCGCAACCGCCCGCCGCAACCAGGCTGTAGTGAGAATTGCGTCGGTACTGTGGTCGTCATACCTCGCAAGCGGCGCATGAGGGCGCGTGCCAAATGCCGCCAGTGCTTCATCGAGAGACGCGCCGTCGCGGATTTTGGACAAGCCTTTGCGTAATCCCGCGGCACGGGCGGCCAGCGCCGTATAAATCTCAACGATTACTGGCCCATGATCCGGCAACGGGTCGAATGGCCAGATCGGCACTAACCCCCTCAACCGATGGAGAACCCGCATCCCGGTCAGGCTGGACTTCCCCACTTGCGCCGCACCCACCAGATTGAAACAGCTATAGGGCGAAAGACGCATGGCCGCCTGGCCATGCTCACACACCCGAAAGCGTCCGCGTCCCGTAGGAAACAGATCGCCGCAATCCCTTAACTGCCTAAAATGGCGGCGGGCTTCGGGATGGAGGAGGAAGCTGTTGGCGGATAGATGCGGATCGTTAGCACTTAGTGCGTCAACAAACTGCCAAAGCGCCGGAGCATCGGCGGGTGATTGGTCCCAGCTAGGGAAATAGCCGCCCGCATCTAGAAAGGGAAAAGCGGGAGAAAGGTCCATGCCGACCAGCATGCGCGTCCCCGCACGCCCATGCTCCGCAAGCCATTGCGCAAGGGCTGGCCGGGTCCATCCCCTTTCGGGACGTAAAAGGGTAGGGGCCGCGTCACCCCCAGTTGCGTGGGCAAGTGCCAATCCGGCAGGCCGTTCCACGGCTTGCCCGGACCAGTCAATGACGGCGAAATGATCGAAGCGGATGTCGCAGAGCGTCAATTGTCGCGTTGTTCGGCGCGGCGCGCGTCCCACCATGCGAGACGCTCGGCTATGCGCTGTTCGAAGCCGCGATCTGTGGGTTGATAAAATGCCTGTGGGGGCAATTCGTCCGGCCAATAATTTGCAGCGGAGAAACCGTCCGGCGCATCATGATCATAGGCATAGCCCTTGCCGTAGCCGACATCTTTCATCAGCTTGGTAGGAGCGTTCAGGATATTCTGCGGGGGCATCAGCGACCCTGTCTCTCGCGCCGCCTTGAACGCCGCTTTCTGTGCAACATAGGCCGCGTTGGATTTGGGCGCTGTCGCGCAATAGAGGCAAGCTTGAACGATGGCCAGCTCACCTTCTGGGGAGCCCAGAAAATCATAGGCTTCCTTAGCAGCTAGGCACTGCACCAGCGCTTGTGGGTCGGCGAGGCCGATGTCCTCACTTGCGAAGCGCACAAGTCGGCGCAGTACATAGAGCGGCTGTTCGCCGGCCGTCAGCATTCTTGCCAGATAATAGAGCGCCGCTTGCGGGTCCGATCCGCGCAGGGATTTGTGAAGCGCAGAGATGAGATTGTAGTGACCTTCTCGATCCTTGTCGTACACAGCAAGCCGCCGGTGGAGCAAAGCGGATAAGCCTGCCGGATCGAGCGGCTCAGGGATCGATACCGAATATAATGTCTCGGCTTGGTTGAGCAGAAAGCGACCATCGCCATCGGCACTGGCGATCAAGGCTTCCCGCGCATCAAGCGTTAAGGGAAGGGGGCGTTGGACTAACTCCTCAGCCCGTGTCAGCAATTTTTCCAGCGCATCGCTATCGAGACGCCGCAGGATCAGCACCTGGGTACGCGAAAGAAGAGCAGCGTTCAGTTCAAAGCTGGGGTTCTCCGTCGTAGCTCCGACCAGAGTGACGGTGCCGTCTTCTACATAGGGGAGAAAGCTGTCTTGCTGGGCCCGGTTGAAGCGGTGAATTTCATCGACGAAAAGCAGCGTCTTCTGGCCGATACGAGCATGATCGCGTGCTGCGGCAAAGACCTTCTTTAGATCGGCCACGCCGGAAAACACAGCCGAGATGGGTTCGAAACGGATTCCGACTGCATCGGCCAACAGGCGGGAGATTGTGGTCTTTCCCGTTCCGGGCGGTCCCCAGAAAAGGATAGACGACAGGCGCCCTGCTGCAACCATGCGCCCTATCGCCCCCTCAGGGCCGGTCAGATGATCCTGACCCACGACTTCCTGTAGCGTGCGAGGACGTAAGCGGTCTGCCAGCGGTGAGTCAGCCTGACCCCGTTCAGCCGGTGCGTTATCATCATCGCCAAAGAGATCAGTCATGACAGATCACGGAACGGGGCTGGCAAGCGCCATCGCGCCCCGGGTGCGCTGGCCGATTACGCGAATATATGTATCGACCAACTGCTGATTGACTTGATCCCAACCATAGCGTTCGGCTTCCAACCGACCGGCCTCGCCAGCACGACGGCGGCTTTCAGGGTCGATGCAATATTGTTGTAGCGCATCGGCAAACTTGTTGATGGCTCCGGGGCGGATCAAACGCCCGGTAATTCCATCACTGACCAGAGAATCGCTGCCTGTCGCGCGGGCGGCAACCGTCGGAAGTGCACAGGCCATAGCTTCAAGCGTCACATTACCGAAGGTTTCGGTCACGGACGGATTGAAGAGCATATCCATGCTGGCAACACCACGCCCGAGATTTGTACCACTTTGGAATCCGACGAAGGTCGCATCGGGCAACCTGTTTTCGAACCATCCCCTTGCGGGACCGTCGCCCAGCACCAGAACGTGATGCCGGACGCCACGCGTCTGAAGTTGCGATATCGCATCGGAAAATACGTCCAGGCCCTTTTCCATGACCAAACGCCCGGTGAATCCGATGACGGGGGTGTCGTCGGCTATCCCAAGACTGCGGCGCCATTCCAGATCGCGCCGTCCAGGGTTGAATATCTCTTGATCGATACCGCGCGTCCAAATGCCAACATCATAGTTCATGCGCTGGTTGCGCAGCAGTTGTGCCATGGAATCGGAAGGTGCCATGATCGCGTCGCACCGGCGATAGAAGCGGCGCAGCCCCGCTTCAATAATGGGCTCGAGAAAAGCGAGGCCATAATAACGGGGGTAGGTTTCAAACCTAGTGTGGACGGAGGCTACGGCAGGTAAATTGCGTGCGCGTGCCCAGCTTATGGCACGATGTCCCATCGGATCGGGACTGGCAACATGGACTATGTTCGGCGCAAATCGCTTAAGGTCTTTTCGCAGTTTAGGCGAAAGACCCAACGGTACCCGGTATTCGCCGCGCCCTGGTATAGGTAGGGAAGGCGCGCTGACTAAATCGCCCGTCGCAGGGAAAGCAGGCTCTTTTACCGTAGGCGCATAAATACGCACATGAGCGCCCTGCCGTATCAAATAGCCGACCAGCCTGTTCAGGGCCTGATTAGCTCCGTCTCGTACATAGTTATAGTTACCGCTGAACAGCGCGATACGAAGGGCCGTAGTATCCATTTCCCCGCCCTTAAACCACACCGGCGCAAAGGCCAAGGGAACCGGCTGCGCCTCTTCCGCTTTATATCTTCGAAAGAGAGATATTCGGTTATGAGTGATCCGGGCCAGACCACGCTTTTTCGCAAGGGCCAGCGCGTTCGTTGGAACTGGGGCACTGGCGTTGGACATGGCAAAGTCACCGACAGGTTTGAGAGGCATGTCGAACGAACCATCGAGAGCGCAAAAGTCTCCCGCAACGGCAGCCAAAGTAATCCTGCTTATCTCATCTCTACCGATGCTGGCGGTCAAGTGCTGAAACTTGGTTCAGAGTTGCAGTCTGTATGAACGCTGGAAATATTAGATAGATTCTGCGAAAACGTGGAATGCCAAAGATGACCATCACTGCCTTGTTGACAGGCCAGCCTGCGCTATTTCGCGATCAGGAATATAGCGCAATCGAGAAAAAGGAAGTTCCAGGCCCCGTACGGATCGGTTGGCTCGGACTGGAAGGGGATGCCGTTGCAGACCCCGTCCATCATGGCGGTTGGGACAAAGCCATCCACCTGTATCCCCAAGATCATTACCCTTTTTGGAATAAGCAACTTTCCGACCATTTCTTATTGAAGAAACCGGGTGCATTCGGGGAAAATATCGCGTCGCGCGGTTTGGTGGAAACGGAAATCTGCATAGGCGATCGTTTTACATTCGGCAGTGCTGTGGTCGAGGTGAGCCATGGACGGCAGCCATGCTCCAAGCTCGATCATCGGTTTGGCAGGCGCGATGTTATGGCGACAGTCGTGAAAACCGGGCGATCCGGAGTTTATTTCCGCGTAATCAAAGAGGGCGATGCGGAGGCGGGGTCTGAAATGGCTTTGATAGAGCGTCCGCTTCCCGAATGGAGCGTCGAGCGCGTTTTCAACCTGCTGATAGCCGGCGGCTACAAACGCGATCCGGAAGCTGTACGAACGTTAGCGGCCATGCCGCAATTGGCCGAAGCATGGCGCCAGCGGGCGATTGGCTTCACCCTTAGCTAATTTGTAGGGAAATCCGCTCTCGCCGACAAATTGGTGATATCGTTTATGTTCAGTGACCCCACGCCGAACGCATCGATAATCAGCCGGGCCTTTTGATCGGAAGGCAAGGCCATCACATAAGAAATGAGCTCTGACAGGGTCCCACTCTTCAAGGTTTTGAATTCGACGAACATGTCGGAGCCAGCATCGTCGCGCTCATGCAATTGAGCGTTTGCGCTCCAGTTGACGGCATCCATCGAATCGTTTCCCCTCAAAATCTTAGATAAGACAGTAAACGGCTGCGCTAGCCGCGCAAGACCAGCCGCTAGTCCGTTTCATGACCATTGTCATGCTGCGGCGGATGGAGGCGCAATCGACTGACCCTTCGACTGTCGCTTGCCGTAACTTCCAAACGCCAGCCGCTTTCTTCATGCAGCAGAATTTCACCGATTTCCGGAACCCGTCCAGCGATCACGAAAGCCAGGCCTCCTAATGTGTCCACATCTTCTTCGATATCGGCCAGCTTCTTATCGATTTCTTCCGCGACATCCTCAAGTTCCGCGCGCGCGTCAGCATCCCAAAGTCCACCTTCCAACGGAATGAGGAGCGCTTCCGGCTCGTCGTCATGCTCGTCTTCGACTTCGCCCACGATTTCCTCGACAAGGTCTTCGAAGGTCAGAAGCCCCTCGGTGCCTGAATATTCATCCAGGACAATGGCGAGATGGGTGCGCTTCGCCCGCATTTCCGCAAGAAGATCGAGCACGCCCATGCTCTCCGGGACATAGAGAGGCTGGCGGATCAGTGGCTCAAGCGTTGCGGGGGGAGGGGCTTTTCCAGCCAGAATGGCAAAGGCATCGCGAATGTGGATCATGCCGATGATAGTGTCGAGCGTATCGCGATAAACGGGGATGCGGCTATGGCCCGCGTCGGCAAACAACGCTGCCAGGTCGTCGAAACTCGCTTTTTCTTCGATGGCGATGATATCGGCCCGCGGTAGCGCGATATCGTCAACGGTATGCTCGCTGAAATGCAGGAGATTTCGAAGCATTTGCCGTTCTATGGCCGACAAATCGCCCTTGGTTCGGGAAGAGCCGTCTTCCTCATTGTCCTCGTCATATTCGTCTATGGCTTCTTCGATCTCCTTGCGCAGACTATGATCGCTGTCTTCGCCGAAGATGAGAGCCTTCAGGCCTTGCCATAAGCCGCCTTCGCCCGAGGATGCATTGCTGCTACTGTCCGCGTCTTTCGAAGGCGCCGGGCTGTCGTCAGCCATGAGAAGTTCTCTTCCTTATGTTGTTGAGCCTGTTGTTCAGCTCGAATATGGGTCAGCAAGTCCCATAGAAGCAAGGGCGCGTATTTCCAATGCTTCCATCGCCTCGGCATCTAATTCGTCCATGTGGTCGTAGCCCAAAAGGTGAAACATGCCGTGTACTATCAGATGCGTGGCGTGATCGGCTACGGAGATGCCTTTATCCTGAGCCTCAGAGGTGCAGACGCCAGCGGCTAGCACGATATCGCCCAGAAGGACTTCGCCATCGTCTGTGTTGGCCATCGTTTCGAGCAGGTCGGTTTGCACCATGGGAAATGACAGCACATTCGTCGGCTTGTCTTTCTGCCGATAGTCGCGGTTGAGCGTTTGGACTTCCGTATTGCCGGTCAGCTTTACGGCAACTTCGTAGGACACGGGTTGCGTTTCGTAATCGGCATAAAGGCTGTGTCGTATGGCTGAAACGACAGCGCGTTCCGCCAGGCTTTCCCAGTCTACTCCCGTCGGCCATTCATTGCCTTCGTTGATAAGCGCAACGTCAAGCATCCGGACCCTCGTAAGCCTGAACAATCCGACCAACGACAGGATGACGCACGACGTCGGATATGCCGAACGGCACGACCGCGATGCCTTCGATACCCTCCAGCTTTCCGACAGCGTCTGCCAAGCCGGAGGCACCAGGCTGCGGCAAGTCAACCTGTTTGGGGTCGCCGCAGATGACCATCCGGCTATTCTCGCCGAAGCGGGTGAGGAACATCTTCATCTGCGCAATGGTAGTATTCTGGGCTTCATCGAGGATGATAAAGGCATTGGCGAGCGTGCGGCCACGCATGAAAGCAAGCGGCGCAATTTCAATTTCGCCGGACGCAATGCGGCGCTCGACCTGTTCGGCAGGTAAGGTGTCGTAGAGCGCATCGTAAAGCGGCCGAAGATAAGGATCGACCTTTTCCTTCATATCGCCGGGAAGGAAACCCAAGCGCTCACCCGCTTCGACGGCCGGACGCGACAGGATGAGGCGATCGACGCTTCCTGAGATGAGCTGACTTACGGCCTGCGCTACTGCAAGATAGGTTTTGCCGGTTCCTGCTGGCCCAAGGGCAAAGATGACATCGTTGCGCGCCAGCGCTTCCATATAGGTAATTTGCGTCGGCGAGCGGGGGACGATTGTCTTCTTGCGCGTCCGGATCATCACTTTGGGCGGTTCGGCAACATCGCGGCGAATGATGCCGTCGAGAGTAGGCTCCGATGACATGGCAATCACTGCCTCCACGGCGCCGGAATCGATGGGCTGTCCCTCGACAATGCGATTGTAGAGGCCGGTCAACACGTCACGGGCACGCGCGGCGGCTTCGGCCTCGCCTTCGATCTGCAGATGGTTGCCGCGTGCGGCGATATATACGCCCAGCCTGTTCTCGATAGCGACGAGGTTTTGGTCGAACTGACCAAAGAGCGTTCCGAGGAGGTAAGGCTTTTCGAATGTGACTTCGAGCCGGACGCGTTCGCCAGGTTCGGCCTTGGGATGATGCTTCTTCGCCATTATCGTTCCCTCCTGGTGATTTCGCTCAAGCAGCTTTCCTCCCTGCAATCTCGCCCGCCAGACTATTAGGTCCGGCGCTGACAATATCGACGTCTATTACATCGCCCAGCGCAGCATGGGGGGCAGTCACATGAACGGATTGCAGCCACGGCGTCTTGCCGATCAATTGACCGGGGTATCGCCCAACCCGTTCCAACAGAATAGGCACACGCTTGCCCACAGTCGCGGAGTTGAACTCAACCTGATGCGCATTGATGCGCGCTTGGAGTCGTTGAAGACGCTCGTCCATTACGTCAGGCGAAATCTGGTCACTCATGTCTGCGGCAGGTGTGCCCGGACGAGGACTGTATTTGAAGCTGTAGGCCATGAAATAGCGTACTTGATCCAGCAGGGTCATGGTCGCTTCGAAATCGCTTTCGCTTTCGCCCGGAAACCCCACGATAAAATCGCCAGACAATGCAATATCCGGGCGGACTGCCCGCATTTTGTCAATGATCGTCAGGTAGCTCTCAACCGTGTGGTTGCGGTTCATCGCCTTCAATATGCGATCGCTTCCGGCCTGTACTGGAAGGTGCAAAAAGGGCATTAACTTGGGTACTTCCGCGTGCGCCCTAATCAACCCATCGGTCATGTCGTTGGGATGGCTGGTCATGTAACGGATACGCGATAAATCAGGTAAGTCGGCCAAGGCACGGATAAGATCGTCAAAACCCATGTGCCGCCCGCGCTCGTCTTCTCCGGTCCAGGCATTCACATTCTGCCCGAGAAGAGTGACTTCGCTAACTCCCCCGTCGATCAGCGCTTTGGCTTCGTCGAGAATTGCGGAACAAGGGCGACTGATTTCCGCACCGCGCGTGTAAGGAACGACGCAATAGGTGCAGAATTTGTCGCAGCCTTCCTGAATCGTAAGGAAAGCGGTTGGCCGTGCTTGCCTGGGTCGCGCCGGAAGTGCGCCGAATTTCGATGCCGCCGGCATATCCGTATCGAGTGCCGCTTCGCCACGCACAGCTTTGCCGATTAATTCCGGTAAATGGTGGTAGGCTTGCGGACCGACCACGATGTCCACCGTAGGAGCGCGACGCGAAATTTCTCCGCCCTCGGCCTGTGCCACGCAACCGGCCACCGCAATCATCGGTCGGGTTCCATCCTCATAGCGCATCCGGCCGATGTCGGAATAAACCCGGTCAACGGCCTTTTCCCGAATATGGCAGGTGTTGAGCACGACAAGATCGGCTTGCGCGTTTTCCTCCGCGGCATTCATACCTTGCGCAGTTAGCATTTCCGCCATGCGTTCGCCGTCATAGACGTTCATCTGGCAGCCGAAGGACTTGACCTGGAAAGTTGTCGGCGCACCCGCTCGGCGGGCCGCTGGAAGATGCTTGTTGGGCAGAAGGGGGCGATTCATTAGATCGGCTATACCGCGCTCGGATGTGTGGCGATAGGCGGTAGGCAGGCTGAAATTCTTTTTCTGCATTCCGCCGCCAGCATTTTCCGATCAGGAAAGTCTTTAGGATCGAAGGGAGGCAGAAAGTGCAGTGTGACCAAGAGATTTCCAGGGCGCGTTAGAACGCGACGCGCGTTCGTTGCCAGACTGGGTTCGTGCCAAGCAATCTCGGAAGCAGCCGTTCCGTAGTCGATGTAAACAGGCTGCACGTTAAGATCGCGGGGCGGGGGAAGCATAACGGATAACAGAGCAGGCTTGAACGGCAGTAGAGTTGCGCCATGCCCTGTGGTTCCTTCCGGGAACAATGTCATTGGCTGATGCTGTTCCAACGCGCGCCTTAGTGCATCGACCTGATCGCTTACCCGATTGCGGCTGTGACGCGCGATAAACAGCGTGTTGTTTTGTGCTGCAAGCCATCCGACCAGCGGCAGGCCTTTCACATCATCCTTTGAAACGAAGGCCGTTCCTGTCGCTCCTCCCATGGCCAGAATATCTATCCAGCTCAGATGATTTGCCACAAAGAACACATCGCGTTTCAAAGGCTTTCCTCTGATTTCGACGCGAGCGCCAACGGCGCGTGCCGCAAGACCGAGAAATATGCGAGGCCATGGCGATCGCCATGGCAATATTCGCCAAAGCACATGCGGCAACACACACAATAACAACACTGTCAGGAGCGCGGCGAGCCGCTGCGCTCGTCTAATGCGGTCTGCCAGTGGAAAGCGCTTCAAATCAGCTTTTAGGGTCTAGAGCTACGCCGTAAAGTTCCATGCGGTGGTCGACCAGGCGAAAACCCAGCTTGGCGGCTATCATTTTTTGTAGCTGTTCCAGCTCTGGGTCTACAAACTCGATCACCATGCCGGTTTCGACGTCGATCAGATGATCGTGATGAGATTCCGGGGCGGCTTCATACCGTGCTCGACCATCGCCGAAATCATGCCGCTCCAATATGCCCGCTTCTTCGAACAGGCGCACGGTGCGGTAAACCGTCGCAATGGAGATGCCCGGATCGATAGCCGCTGCACGCGCGTGGAGCCGTTCCACGTCAGGATGATCTTCAGCGTCCGATAGTACCTGAGCGATAACCCGCCGCTGCTCGGTAATGCGCAAGCCCTTTTCGGCACATAAGGCTTCAACGTCGATCTTGCGGTTCATGAGCGCCCTATTCTGCGAGTCATTACGGGTAAAGTGACTTGCAGCTTATCTAATTTATCGCAGATGCGAAAGGGCTGCGCTGTTTGCTATCAAACGCATCCCTTCCACGACCGACGCTATCTTCAGATCACTTGGCAGCGACGCGGCGGCGCCTTTTAGTCCCCAGGCCAATCTTTTTCGCCAATGTGCGGCGTTGCTCAGCATAGTTGGGGGCCACCATTGGATAGTCGGCTGGAAGGCTCCACTTTGTCCGGTAATCGTCCGGCGTCATCTGATAATGGGTCATAAGGTGACGCTTAAGCATTTTGAGCTTCTTTCCATCCTCCAAACATACAATGTAGTCCGGTTTGATAGAAGATCGAACAGAAACAGCCGGTTCCAACTTGACTTCAGGTACGACAGGAGCATCCGAAAGGCTGGAAAGTGCACCATATACATTCTTGATGAGAACGGGCAGGTCGGAAACAGCTACGCTATTGTTGGATACATGCGCAGCAACGATGTCGGAGGTTAGCGTTATGAGCATTTCTGACTGGGCATTTTGTTCGTCCATTATGACACTCCTGACATCGGTTATTGAGGCGACCCGTCCGTTACTTATTTTTAGGAGGGTTGTTGACCCACTATGGGCGAACTCAGTAGATTTCAAGCCAATAGTAATAGGGCGCTAAAGATCAATACGGAAAGTCAAAGCGTCACGAACCTGACCGTCACTGCCATGATAGTAATTAGGACGAGTATTTATATGGTTAAAGCCAATATTTTTGTAGAGATGAATTGCGTCATTGGTTGATCGCACTTCCAAATGCATGGTGAGTATGCCGCGAAATCGTGCAGCGGTCAGGCAGTCCCGAAGCAATGCAGTCCCAATGGAACGGCCGCTCCACCCCGGGTCTACGGCCAACAGAAGCAATTCGGACTCATCGAGTATCGCGCGTACCAGCGCAAATCCAAGCGTTGCAGCGTCAAGTCGCGCCAATGTCAGCCAAGTGCCCGGTAGTGCCACCATCCCAGCGAGTTGAGATGCGGTCCACGCTTCACCAAAAACAGGATTGAACGCGCGCGTCATGATGGTCATCGCGGCGGCCTGCGCATTCCGATCGGCCTTTTCGTGCCGTTGTAGAACAAGCCCGTGGATCATGCTGACGCCGCCATCCCGGCCATTGGCATGGCATCTGCGCCACGACCGTAGAGAGGAGTCGCGGGCAGGGTCCGGTCTATCGAATTCATAAATGCGTATTGGGCCGTGTCGATTTCCACATCGATTGCATCGCCAAAGCCGCGGGCATCGACCAGCGCCGTTGCGCCACTGCCATAGACGACTGCGTTAGTCAGCGTGACTGCCAATGCGGAAATCGCCGTAGATCGCAATGGCGTTGTGGCACACGCCGTATCGGGGGCAAACATTTGCCAGAATAGCTCGCCATGACCGCCCGTAATGACGACGGGGAAAGCGCCTTCTGGCGAAAACTGCTGCTTCACTGTCGCTGCTATCAATGACAGCGAACTGTATCCGTTGAGCGGTACGCCCCAAGCAAATGCCAAAGCGCGCGCTGCGGCGACGCCAATGCGGACGCCGGTGAAGCTGCCTGGCCCGACATCCACAGCTATTGCGTCGGCCAGCCCTCCGTTGGGTAAGGCGGCAATAGCCGGCAGCAGGCGCTCCGCGTGGCCGCGCCCCACGCGCGTACTCGCTTCGGCGACGCACGCGGCATCGTCGAACAATGCCAGTGACAACGCCAGCGTTGCCGTATCGATAACTAAAGTGCGCATTCCCAACCCCGAAAGACTACTCCCGCAGGCGCTAGTCTATACGGTTGAATTTTCCAAATTCGGGACGTGGCAGACGTTCGAAAATCGTGGCGGGATCGCCATAGCCAAGGGTCGAGATAAAGTTGGACTTCACACTGGGCGTATCCGCGAAGAAGGCCGCATCGACGGCAGCATTGTCAAACCCCGACATCGGTCCGGTATCGAGCCCAAGCGCACGCGCGGCAACAATGAAGTATGCCCCTTGCAGTGTGCTATTGCGGAAGGCGCTGGTCTTCCGCAGTTCTTCGTTTCCGTCGAACCAGGACTTCGCGTCTGCTGGCGGGAAAAGCTCTGGCAAAAATTCGTGAAAATTTTCGTCCATACCGATGATAGCCGTCACCGGCGCCTTGCTTATCTTCTCGGCATTCGTTCCCGATGACAGTGCTGCAAGCTTATCCTTCGATTCCTGGGATACGCACCATATCAGCCGCGCGGGCAACTGGTTTGCTGAAGTGGGTCCCCATTTCATAAGATCCCAAATCGCATGCAGGTCTGCTTCCGCAACAGGCTTGTCGAGGTAGCCGTTGTAGGACCGTGCCTTTACGAAAATCTGATCAAGGGCATTCTGCGGCAGAGCGTCAGCCATGTCGTAAACTCCAGATAGCAATGAGATTTATTTCGAAAGGATGTCTAAACGGCGCGAACTTCGGTTACCTCAGGCACATAGTGCTTTAGCAAGGACTCTATACCTTGTTTCAAAGTCGCAGAAGAGGACGGGCAGCCAGCGCAAGCGCCCTGCATCTTCAAAAAGACCTTGCCCTTGTCGAAGCCACGGTACACGATGTCACCGCCGTCGTTTGCGACAGCGGGGCGGACGCGCGTTTCGATCAATTCTCTGATCTGGGCAACGATTTCGGCATCGGCTGGATCATCTTCGAATGCCTCGTCGTCAGGAACGAATATCCCCGACGCGCTTCCAGAGTGGAATAGCGGCATATTGCCGGAGAAGTGATCAAGGAGAATGGCGATTACGTCTGGTTTGACGTCCGACCAATCGACGCCGGCGCTCAACGTTACCGAGACGAAATCATAGCCAAAAAATACGCCGGTTACGTCGCCCAGTGAAAAGAGCGTCTCTGCAAGAGGTGACGCAGCCGCTTCCTCTTCAGTAGCGAAATCGCGTGTGCCTGACGCCATTACTGCCTGGCCTGGCAGGAATTTGAGAGTGGCGGGGTTCGGGGTAGTTTCGGTCTCGATCAACATATGTGTCATTTGGGGTGTTAGCTGACGCAGATCAAGCAAGCTTTTGTTTGGTGCCTCACAAGGAACCCGCTTTGGCCTTGGGCGCTTTACCCCAATGAACTTCACCAAAGGAGCGTTGGAATGACCCAGGAGCATGATATCAAGGATCGGTTTTGGAAGGAGCTTTCCGACAGTCCCTTTCTAATGGTGGGGCTGGACAATGCTTCGGGGCATAGCATCCCTATGACTGCGCAACTGGACAAGGATGCTAATCATGCATTCTGGTTCTACACCTCGCGAGACAACAGGCTGGCAGCCGGTGGCGCAGCAATGGCCCAGTTTGCTGGCAAGGATCATCATCTGTTTGCGTGCATTTCGGGCACTTTGGTTGAGGAGACCGATCAGGCCGTAGTGGACGCGCATTGGTCCAACGAAGTGGCCGCCTGGTATGAGGGCGGGCGGGAGGACCCCAATTTATTGATGCTACGTTTTGATCTGGGGGACGCCGAAATATGGTTGGCCGACATGTCCCTCAAAGGCGTTTTCAAAATGCTGATCGGCGGCGACATCCGTTCCGAGATGAAGGGGAAGCACGCCGAGGTTACACTATAAGGCGATCTGCCACCCACTTTCCTGACAGTCGGGAAAGTGGGTGGCTTCTCAAGACTTAAAATTGTTGCTTTTTTAATCGATCACACCTAAAGACCTCCGCAGCGCAGCATCCGGGCCATTTCGGCCCCGTAGCGATTGGTAGCGTGATCGTCCTTATATCCGCCTGGCAGAGCCGCGTGGATGACTGGACCGGCCAATGACCTGCGCTTTGCTTGAGGCTTCCCTTTTCACGCGGGTCGTTTCGTAACCCGCCTTGTGCCGCGATTGCGTCTTGCGATCGTTTCGGCGCAACGCTCCATTGTGAGTATTTAACTTTGACTACATTTAAAGAACTCGGCCTTGCTGAGCCGATCCTGCAAGCGCTTGCTGCGAAGAATTATGAAGTGCCGACGCCGATCCAAGCGCAGGCTATTCCTGCTTTGATGGAAGGCCGCGATTTGTGCGGTATCGCCCAGACAGGAACCGGCAAGACCGCAGCGTTTGCGCTTCCCAGCCTGGATTACTTTCATAACAATCCGAAGCTGACGCCCCAAAAGGGCTGTCGCATGCTCGTCCTGTCGCCGACGCGCGAACTGGCCGCGCAGATTGCGGACAGCTTTCGCGACTATGCACGCTTCATGAAGCTATCCGTCACGACCGTCTTCGGGGGCGTCCCCATCAACAAGCAGATCAATCAGCTTCGCGGCGGTGTCGATATTCTTGTGGCGACGCCAGGCCGTTTGCTGGACCTCATCGAACAGCGTGCACTGAGCCTTGGGCATGTAGAAATCTTCGTTCTCGATGAAGCCGATCAGATGATGGATCTGGGCTTTATTCAGCCGCTTAAGCGCATCGACAAGATGCTCCCTAAGCAGCGCCAGAGCCTGTTCTTCTCTGCCACTATGCCGAAAACCATTGCCGATCTGGGCAGCCAGTTCCTTGTCGATCCGGTGCATGTCTCTGTCGCGCCGCAGTCAACGACTGCCGAACGTGTGAAGCAATATGCGACATATGTGAATCAGGCCGAAAAGCAGGCGCTGCTGACCCTCACCGTCAAGAACGAGCCAATCGAGCGTGCGCTCATCTTTACGCGCACCAAGCATGGCGCGGACCGGGTGGTGCGTTTTCTGGAAGGTGCGGGCATCCCCGCTGCCGCTATTCATGGTAACAAGAGCCAGGGGCAGCGTACCGCCGCTTTGCAGGCGTTTCGTGCGGGGCAAGTGAAGTTGCTGGTCGCAACCGACATCGCCGCGCGCGGCATTGACGTTTCCGGTGTCAGCCATGTCATCAACTTTGAACTGCCGAACGTGGCAGAACAATATGTGCACCGCATCGGCCGTACGGCGCGTGCCGGAGCGGAAGGCATTGCCATCAGCTTCGTGGCGGATGACGAGCGGCAGTATCTCAAGGCCATCGAAAAGGTGACCCGCGTACGTTGTGAGTTGCAGGTGCTTCCGGAAAACTTTGCAGAAGCGGTTCGCAACCTGCCGAAGGCGGCGCCGCCCAAAAAGGGCAGCGAAGGCGGCAATGGTCGCGGCGGTCCCGGTCGTGGCAATCCCGATCGCGCACATCGCGGTCGCGATGGAGCGGCAGGCGACGGCGCGGCACCAGCGAAGCGTCCCTTCCGTCCGCGCAACCGCAATGGCGTAGGCGCACATAAGGGTGCGGTTCAGCGGGTCGCTGGACGGTAATTCCTCTTATATTTTATAAAAACGCCCGCTCTTGGTTGTCCAAGGGCGGGCGTTTTTATGTCATGCGCGAACCGTGCTGCCGCTTTGTCAGTGGCCATTCATAAAAATGGCGCTAGGCTGTCGCCATATGACAATTTCCTTCCGGCGCGCAGCCACTTCGCTTTCCGTTATCGCATTCCTGCTGACGGCCAGTCCCATATCGGTTCAGGCGAAGGAGGCTGTATCCACCGCGGCGCTGCCCAGCACCGATGTCGCACAAAAGCGCCCCTGGCTCTATGAAAACAGCGATGTGCCGATCGATCCAGAATGGCATTTCGGTGCGCTACCCAATGGCGTTCGCTACGCTGTCCGGCGCAATGGTGTGCCGCCGGGTCAGGTTGCTATTCGTCTGCGGATCGATGCGGGATCGCTGATGGAGAAGCCCGACGAGTTGGGCTTCGCGCATTTCATGGAGCATCTGACGTTTCGTGGGTCGAAATATGTGCCGGATGGTGAGTCAAAGCGGATCTGGCAGCGTCTGGGGGTGACTTTCGGCAGCGATAGTAACGCACAGACCACGCCGACCGGAACGACCTATGCTCTCGATCTGCCGCAGGCCACGCCGCAGGGTTTGGACGAGAGCATGAAGATCCTCTCGGGCATGATGACCGATCCGAACATCGTGGATAGCGCGGTAAGCGCCGAGCGGTCCGTCGTTCTGGCGGAGAAGCGGGAAGGCGAGGGACCGGGGAGCCGTGTCAGCGACGCGACCCGCGCATTTCTGTTCGCCGGTCAGCGGATGGAAACGCGCTCACCTATTGGGACGAATGCTACTCTGAATGCTGCGACCGCTGCGCGGATGGAGGCTTTCCATCAGCGTTGGTATCGACCCGAAAATGCTGTGATTTCTATTGCTGGTGACATTGACCCCGCAACCGCCGAAGCACTGATCGCGAAATATTTCACGCCCTGGAAAGCCGCCGGTGCCGCGGAAAGCGTTCCGGACTTCGGTGATCCCAATCCAGCAAAGCCGGCGGCGGGGGTGATTGTCGAGGCAGGCGTGCCGACCGGGTTGAGCTACGCGTTTTTGCGGCCTTGGCGGCCTCGGGCGGATACGATCATCTACAATCAGGACAAGCTGACAGACGCGCTGGCGCTACAGATCATCAATCGCCGGCTGGAGCAAGCGGCGCGCAGCGGCGGCAGTTTCCTGCAGGCCAATGTGGAGCAACAAGACGTTTCTCGCTCTGTGGACGGCACTTTCATCAGCATCATGCCGGTCGGCGCGGATTGGGCCAAAGCGTTGATGGATGTGCGCGCCGTCATAGAAGATGCCAAGACAACACCGCCCACGCCCGCAGAGATTGCGCGCGAATATGCGCAGTTCGACACGGCGTTGGCGATACAGGTCGAAAATTCCGATACGGAGGGCGGATCGAAGCAGGCGTGGGACTTGGTGAACGCCGTCGATATTCGCGAGACAACGGTCAGCCCGCAGGCTGCGCTCGACATATTCCGTGGTGGCAAGGCAGCGATGACGCCTGACAAGTTGCTTCAGTCGACCCGCCGGTTGTTTACTGCCGATGTTACTCGCGCCTTGCTGATGCTGCCAACGGTACAACCCGATGCACAGGCGAAACTTACCGCAGCGCTCAAGACGCCGGTGACAGCGGCGACCGGTGTTCGGTTGGCGGACAAGGCCGTAACGATGGCGGACCTCCCCAAGCTAGGCGCACCGGGCGCGGTGGTTTCGCGCACGCCGCTGGGCGTATTGGGGATCGAGACCGTCACTTTCGCCAACGGTGTGAAGCTGACATTGTTTGCCAATAATGCCGAGACGGAGAAGGTCCGGATCAACGTCCGCTTCGGGCATGGGCAGCAGGCTTTTTCTCCCACCAAGCCAGTTCCCAGTTGGGCGGCAAGCTATGCGCTGGTTGCCGGGGGGATCGGCAAGCTGGGTCAGCGCGATCTGGATGAGCTCACCAACGGGCGTCGACTGGGTTTCGACTTTTCCGTCGACGATGACGCCTTCGCCATGGCAGCGGTAACTCGTCCGGCGGATTATGCCGACCAATTGAAGCTGTTTGCCACCAAGCTGGCGTATCCCGGATGGGATCCCGCGCCGATTGCCCGGGTGAAGGCCGGCATGACGGCCGCGTACGATACGCTGTCCACTTCGGCGGATGCGGTGTTGAGCCGCGATCTCAACTGGCTGATCCACGCAAAGGACGTGCGTTACCGGACGCCGGATCGGGCGGAGATTGCGGCTCTGACGCCGCAGGCATTTCGAGCCACCTGGGAGCCTATTCTGGCTTCCGGGCCTATCGAGGTCCAGATTTTCGGACAGGTGAAAGCGGACGATGCGATTGCGCAGGTTGCGGCTACTTTCGGGGCTTTGCCTGCACGACCGAATAAGCCAGTTCCTGCCGCCAATCTGCAGATGCGCTTTCCGGCGCATGTCGCTACCCCGGTCGTGTTGCGTCACCGCGGCGACAAGGATCAGGCTGCTGCTGTGATGGCGTGGCCCACGGCGGGCGGCTTTGCAGGGTCGAAGGAAGCGCGCCAGCTTGTGATACTGACGCAGATTTTCAACGATCGATTGTTCGAGAAGCTGCGGTCGACCGATGGCGCGGCCTACTCGCCGAATGTCCAGAACAACTGGCCATTTTCGTCGGAAAGCGGCGGCTATATCCTGGTGAATAGTCAGGTGAAGCCGGAGAAGGTCGGCTACTTCTTCCAACTGATCAAGGATACGGCAGCCGATCTGGCGGCTAAGCCAGTCAGCGACGATGAACTGCAGCGGGCGGTGGCGCCTATGCGGCAATTGTTGTCGCGGGCCAGTACCGGCAACGCTTTCTGGATGCAGCAGACCGCCGGGGCGGCGCGGGATCCGCGCTATGTCGATGTGGTGAATAACATGGGCAGGGACTTGCTGACGGTGACCTCCGCCGATTTGCAGGCGTTGGCCAAGAAGTACCTGGTCGCGGAGAAGAGCTGGTCGGCGGTCGCACTTCCCGAAGGGGTGCAGGCGGGCAAATAAGCTGTGGCGGATCGACCGGATTTGCTCCGGTCGATCCGCCTGCAGAACCCCGCTGGACGTCAATAACCCGACACGTAAAAGCGGGATTTACGCGTCGTGCGCCCAAATAAGTCGACACGTAAAAATGCGTTTCAACGGTCGGCGAGGTGCCTTTACCGAAAAATAAGTCGACACGTGAAAAGTGGATTTTGAAACTACCATTCTATAATATATTGATATTGTTATAGAATATACTTGCTCAAGTCGGTGTCGCGGGCGATGGAGTTGAGTTGCTTGGCGACATAGTCGGCGTCGACCACCAAGGTTTGTCCGACGCGATCTTCCGCATCGAAGCTGACTTCTTCCAGCAGTTTTTCCATCACGGTCTGAAGACGGCGTGCGCCGATGTTCTCGATCTGCTCATTCACTTCGGCGGCGATTTTCGCCACGGCGCGGATGCCTTCGGGGGTCAGGTCGATGGTCAGGCCTTCGGTCGCCAGCAGGGCTTTATACTGCTCGGCAAGCGACGCCTTGGTGTCGGACAGGATCGCAACGAAGTCGTCTTCGGTCAGTGCTTTCAGTTCGACACGGATCGGCAAGCGGCCCTGTAGTTCTGGTAGCAAGTCGCTCGGCTTGGCGACGTGAAAGGCGCCTGAGGCGATGAAGAGGATGTGGTCGGTCTTGAGCGGACCGTATTTGGTCGCGACGGTGGTGCCTTCGATCAGCGGGAGCAGATCGCGCTGGACGCCTTCGCGGCTGACCGAACCGCCGCGCACGTCGCTGACCGCGATCTTGTCGATCTCATCGAGGAAGACGATGCCGTTCTGCTCGGCATTGCTGAGGGCCACACGCGCGACGTCGTCCTGATCCAGACGCTTGTCCTGTTCTTCCTCGACCAGCTTGTCCCATGCTTCGGGCACGCGCATCTTGCGGCGCTTTTTCTGTTGTTGGCCAAAGGCTTTGCTCATCATGTCGGAAAGGTTGATCATGCCGACCTGACCGCCCATGCCCGGAATTTCCATCGGCATGGAGGGCGCGTCAGAGACTTCGACTTCGACCTCGGCCTCGTTCATCTGATTGGCTTCGATCCGCGAGCGGTACGACAGGCGCGTGGCTTCGCTGGCTTCCTTGCCCGTGAGTGCATCGAGCAGACGGCCCATTGCGGCTTCGGATGCGGCTTCGCGAACGGACTCGCGGCGGCGATCCCGCTCCAGACGGACGGCTTCTTCGACAAGGTCGCGCGCGATTTGTTCGACGTCGCGCCCGACATAGCCGACTTCGGTGAACTTGGTGGCTTCCACCTTCACGAACGGCGCGTCGGCCAGCTTGGCAAGACGACGGCTGATTTCGGTCTTGCCGCAGCCTGTGGGGCCGATCATCAGGATATTCTTCGGCGTTACTTCGTCGCGAAGGGCAGCGTCGAGCTTTTGGCGGCGCCAACGGTTGCGCAGGGCAACGGCAACCGCGCGCTTGGCGTCGGTCTGTCCGATGATGTGCGCGTCGAGCGCAGCGACAATGGCTTTAGGGGTAAGGGCGTCGTTCATGTCTGTCTTTCTGCCGTCCTGTGACGGAAGGGGGAAGGGCGCACGAGCATATCTGGTCTCGCGCTCTCTTGAGGAGGGAGATTTAGGTGGCGCTGACCAACGTTTCCAAGGTCAACTGATCGTTGGTGTAGACGCACAAATCGGCGGCGATAGCCATGGCCTTGCGGCCCAATGTTTCGGCATCGGCTTCATAGTCCACAAGGGCGCGGGCAGCGGCCAGGGCGAAGTTGCCACCCGATCCGATGGCTGCCACGCCACCGACCGGTTCCAGCACGTCGCCATTACCGGTCAGGATCAACGTTACGTCCTTGTCCGCCACGATCATCATGGCTTCGAGATTGCGCAGATATTTGTCGGTGCGCCAATCCTTGGCGAGTTCGACGGCAGCGCGCATCAACTGGCCGTTATGGCGCTCAAGCTTCGATTCCAGCCGTTCGAAGAGGGTGAAGGCGTCCGCAGTTGCGCCTGCAAAGCCGCCTATGACGGAGCCGTCATGCAAGCGGCGGACCTTGCGGGCGTTCGGCTTCATGACGGTTTGCCCCATGCTGACCTGCCCATCGCCGACGACGATGACGTGGCCGTTTTTGCGCACGGATAAGATGGTCGTGCCATGCCATGTCGGCATGCTGTTCTGATTGTCGCTCATATCGCGGATATGGTGCGGATATCGGCTGCTGCAAGACAGTGTCGCATTCGCTGACCGATCTCGACCCAAAATTGAACATTGCGATGGAACTGGATCAATTCATGCGTGTTGACTTTGTGCGGTGCAGCATAAAAATTATCGGTGTCGTGCCGAAGGCTCGACTCGCAGGGACGACGTGGCATGTCGCTGAAGACCAGAGTTCAGGAAAAGATAGAACGTGCTGGAATAGCGAACTATTCCTTCGATGCCGACACTCTGATCCTGTGCGGCGTACGCTATGCGATTGAGGCCTGCACATGCGGTGCGACCGACTGCGACGGTGTGCAGTTGCAGCGTAAGGCCAGTGACGGTGTCGTGACGCTGCAATAATCTTCTTTCGCAAATATCGCGGCCCATTCTATATGCGTCGCATGAACAGCAATCCTTCGAAGGTGCGGGAAACCGGCCTGATCCTCGATCCGAAATATGGACCCGATGGCCTGATAACGGCGGTGGTGACCGACGCCGCCGATGGCAAGGTCCTGATGCTCGCGCATATGAATGCCGAAGCACTAGGTTTGACCATCGATACGGGCGTCGCGCATTTCTGGTCGCGCAGCCGCAACCGGCTTTGGAAGAAGGGCGAGACGTCCGGGCATATCCTGTCGGTCGAGGATATTCGCATCGATTGCGATCAGGATGCCATATGGATAATCGCGCGCCCCGCGGGTCCGGCATGCCATACGGGGGAAGTCAGTTGCTTTTATCGTCGGGTAACCGCTGCGGGCCTGGAAAGGGTCGATGATTAGGGGAGCGGTACTGATCGTCGCGATGTTGCTATGCGGCTGTCAGTCGAAGGACCTGCCCGCCGGGGACAACCCGGCCATTGCGGGGTTGGAACGCGCGGGCATAGAAACCGGCGTGGTGGCCGACGCGACGAAGATACCACCGGTCGGATTGTTTCAGCGCCGCAGCGACATGGGCAAGGATTTGCTCTGCATCGTTCCGGGCAAGGCCAATGCGTATCGCTTTGGATTGGAAGTGCAGCTTGGGGCGAACGAATATTGCGCCGGGAGCGGGACTGCCCGGCGCACAAATGACAAGCTGATCCTCAATTTCTCGCAAGGCGCGCGCTGCATAGCGGTGGCGCAATATGACGGCGACCGTGTGGTCATGCCGGGCGTGATGGACATGAAGTGCGCCGATATGTGCGCCGGGAAAGGCACTATCGAAGGCGTCGATCTGCCCAGATTGGCCAGCGGTGTGAGCAGCGCCCGGGCCGCTCGGGATCGGAGCAATGCGCCGCTCTGTCCGTAGCGGCGCGTTATAACGGTCCGCCTGATTCTGCATCCTGGGGGCCATAGGCGTCTATGGCTTCGAACAAATGTACCAGCGCCGCGCGTTCTTCTTCGGTGATTTCAGGGCGCCATATTTCGAAAAGCAGGATGACGCGGGTATCGGCGCTGCGGTTCCAGGCTTCATGTTCTATGCTGTCATCGAAGATCAAGGCCTTGCCCGGTTCCCACGAGCGCGTTTCGTTCCCGACGCGCAGTGCGCAATCGGGCGGAACGATCAGCGGGATGTGGCAAATGAGCCGCGTGTTCAGCATCCCGTAATGGGGTGCGATATGCGTGCCGGGTTTAAGCAGCGACCATAAGGCCATGGGCGAGCGCCCCGTAATGTGCGGCAACGGCGCGGAGGCCAGCGCCGTCATCGTAGCCGGAGCGCGGGCTGTATTTTCAGTTACGTGCGTGCCATTCTTCCAGAAATAATGCGCGCCCCATGCCGGATCGTCCCGCAGAGGGTTGTTGGGTGCCGGGCGATCCGGCGCGGTTTCGACATAGGGTCGGAAATCCTGTCCATCGGCAAGAACATCGCGCAGTTCCGCCTGCATATCGGTCGTTGCCGCTTCGACTTCGGCAAGCCAGTCGAACTCTCCGCGCTCGTAGAACTGGCGCTGGGGCAGGCCGGGGAAGTAGAACATGCTGGGTTGCTGTTGGTAGAGGGTGGTCTTGCCGGTCAGAAGATCGATCGACTGCGCAATTCTGGCGCTTTTCTGGGCAAGGCCCGCTGCCGACAAGCTGTTGCGCAGGTGGCTTTCAAAGGCGGCGTTGGCTTCCATCAGGAAGGCCTGCCCGCGGTCGAGCAGCGGGTGGAGGGCGGCCGGCACCTCCATCACCGACGCCTGCGCGATGGCCGTGCGGTAGAAGGATGTCGCGGCGCGATGGTCCTGCGTGCGTTCCTTCAAGACGGCCATTGCGAGCAGGGCCGGGAGGTTCCGCGCGTCAGCGGCCAGTTGCCCTTTCAGCGCGGCTTCCTCGCCTGCGCTATCGCCCATACGGTTGCAGGCTTGCGCAAGCGGTAGCCATGACGGCGGGGACATGGCTTCAAAATGCCGTCTGGCTGTGACGAAATCGCCGCTGCGCAAGGCAGTCAGGCCGCTGGCGAGTAGCGTGGCGTTTGGCGTGCTTTCCATCGTCCGCGTTCTAGCGAGGCGCGGCGGCGGAGGTAAGGAAAAGTTGCGGGCGGAAAAGGCGGCAATCGTAAGAGATCGTTAACGCTGTCTGTTTACCTTTGGCGCTGTGTAATTGCGAAGGTGCTTATGTCGCTGATTTCGATCCTCTCTACGTTTACCAGCGGATCATCGTCCGCCACGGGCAACAGCGTTATTTCTGCGGCGCAAGCGCGCCTTGTTCTCGCACAAGCTGCCCAGGAAAAAGCGGACGCCAAATCCAGGCCATCGACAGGCGATGTGCAGATATCGCCCGCCGCCACGCTGGCGCAGGCGAACAAGGCCGATCAGGCCAAGAATTTTGGCGTGCTGGCCAAAGAGATGCGGGCCATATTGAACAGTCAGTATAAGGCAGGCAGCACATCGCCCGACTTTGCGAAGATTTCCGGTCGTGGCCTTGCGTCCATTGTTCTTAACGAAGGGCATCAGTTTTCGCAGGAAGAACAGGCAGCGGCGCGCGCGGCACTGAAGGGGCGGGAGCGGGACGTGCTGACCACGGCTTTGTCGAGCGGCATGTCGGTGGCCACGCTGGCCAGCTATGGCAAGACGCTGGAGCAGAATTACGACACCAAAAGCCCCGAAGAGCGCAAGGCGCTGGGCTATACCGAGCAGACCCGGATCAACGCTGCGCGCATGGCGGGCACGAAGAACATCTCCCTGTTCGACGAGCTGGACTGAACGGGATCAGCTTAGGCTGACGAAACTGTCCATCACGCGCTTGCGGCCGGCGGTTTCGAAATCGATTTCCAGCTTGTTGCCTTCAATTTCTGCGACGGTGCCATAGCCGAATTTCTGGTGGAACACGCGCAGGCCGACTTCCATATCGCTGCGGCCCTTGTTGCCGATGGAAACGGCGGAGGTGCGTGCTTCCACCAGCCGAGTGGGTTCGCGGGTGAACTGGCCGCCAGTCGATGCGCGTTGCCAGCCGGGGCCGCGCCCGGTGCCGCGCACGACGTCCGAGAAGGGATCGTCGCGTTCCGACCAGTTGGCGCGCCATAGGGACGCGCCGCCGGTCATGCTGCTTTCCTCGGCTATGTGCGCCTTTGGCAATTCGCCGACGAAGCGGCTGGGAATGGAGCTGGTCCACTGGCCGTAGATGCGGCGGTTGGCTGCGTGGAGGATGACGCATTTGCGGCGCGCGCGGGTGATTGCGACGTAGGCAAGGCGGCGTTCTTCCTCCAGCGATGCGAGGCCGCCTTCGTCGAGCGCGCGTTGCGAGGGGAAAATGCCTTCTTCCCAGCCGACGAGGAAGACTGTGTCATATTCCAGCCCCTTGGCGGCGTGGATGGTCATGATGGTGACCTTCTGACTGTCCGCCTGGGCCTCATTGTCCATGACGAGGCTGACATGTTCGAGGAACGCGCCGAGCGTTTCATATTCTTCCATCGCACGGACGAGTTCAGTGAGGTTTTCGAGGCGTCCGGCAGCTTCGGTCGAGCGTTCGGCCTGTAGCGCAGCGGTGTAGCCGCTTTCGTCGAGGATCTGGCGCGCAAGTTCGGGGTGAGGGAGCTGGGTCGCCTTGTCGCGCCAGCGGGCGAGATCGCCGACGAAATTGCCGAGCGCGCGGCGGGCCTGTGGGGTCAGTTCGTCGGTGTCGAGGATGCGGGCGGCGGCGATGGTGAGCGGTGCGCCTTCGGCACGGGCGAGGCGGTGAAGTTTCTCGACCGCCTTGTCGCCAAGGCCGCGCTTGGGGACATTGACGATGCGTTCGAAGGCGAGATCGTCGGCGGGCTGGTTGACGAGGCGGAGGTATGCGAGCGCATCGCGGATTTCGGCGCGTTCGTAGAAGCGGAAGCCGCCCACGATCTTGTACGGCATCCCGATCTGAATGAAGCGGTCTTCGAATTCGCGCGTCTGATGCTGGGCGCGGACGAGGATGGCGACATCGTCCAGCGTGCCGCCTGCGCGCTGATGATTTTCGATTTCGTCGCCGACGCGGCGGGCCTCTTCCGGGCCGTCCCAGATGCCGAGCACCTGAACCTTTTCGCCTTCGGCTTCGTCGGTCCAGAGCGTCTTGCCGAGCCGTCCGCCATTTTCCGCGATCACGCCCGATGCGGCGGCGAGGATGTGCGGGGTGGAGCGGTAATTCTGTTCCAGCTTGACGATTTTCGCGCCGGGGAAATCCTTTTCGAACTTCAGGATGTTTTCCACTTGCGCGCCGCGCCAGCTATAGATGCTCTGGTCGTCATCGCCCACGCAGCAGATATTCTTGCGCTCCTGCGCCAGCAGGCGAAGCCAGAGATACTGGCTGGAGTTGGTGTCCTGATATTCGTCCACCATGATGTAGCGGAAGCGTTGCTGATACTGCGCCAGTATCTCGCGATCTTTTTTGAGCAAGGTCAGGACGTGGAGCAGCAGGTCGCCGAAGTCGCAGGCGTTAAGCGCGAGCAGGCGCGCCTGATATGCGGCATAGAGTTGCTGTCCCTTGCCATTGGCATAGCCTTCGCTTTCGCCGGCATCGATATCCGGCGGGGTCAGCCCCTTGTTCTTCCAGCGGTCGATAAGGCCGCCCAACTGCCGCGCGGGCCAGCGCTTTTCGTCGATCCCTTCAGCCTGGATGAGTTGCTTCATCAGCCGGAGCTGATCGTCGGTATCGAGGATGGTGAAGTTGCTTTGCAGGCCGACCAGTTCAGCATGGCGGCGCAGCATCTTCGCGCCGATGGCGTGGAAAGTGCCGAGCCATGGCAGACCCTCCATCTGACCCTCTGGGCCGCCCATCATGCGCGCGACGCGCTCCTTCATTTCACGAGCCGCCTTATTGGTGAAGGTGACGGCGAGGATTTCCGAAGGGTAAGCGCGACGGGTGGCGATGAGGTGCGCGAGGCGCGCGGTCAGCGCTGCCGTCTTGCCTGTGCCAGCGCCTGCCAGCACGAGTAGCGGGCCTTCGGTGGTAAGCACCGCCTCCCGCTGGGGGGCGTTGAGGCCGCGCAGATAAGGCGGATCGTTCGGAGACGGCGTATCGGAAATGGGGAGAGACATGATCGAACAATTAGGGAACGTCGCCCACAGGAGCAAGGATAAAGGCGCATTATCCATTCGCGTCACGCGAAGCACGGTCGGTCGCGATTCACGGCGCGAAGGGGAACGGGCAGGCGGCACTCCTGTTGAGCGCCTACCGAATATAACGACAGAGGATGATCTCCATGAAACTCTCGATGCTTATAAGCGCCGCTGCTTTGGCCATTGCTGCCCCCGCCATAGCGCAGGAAGCCGGTCAGATGGCACCGCCGCCGCCGCCCGCCGGAGCGCCCGATGCCCCGATGCCGCCGCCTCCGCCAAACGATATGAGCGCCCAGCAAATGCCGCAGAGCGGCCAGATGCCGCCCGCCGATCCCAACGCAGGTGGAGCGGAAAGCGCGCCACAGCCCAATGGTGGAATGATGGCACCGACGCCGCCGGCACCTCCAGGAGCGCCGGCTGCCGGAGCACCCATGCCCACCGAAGCAGCGCCCGCGCCGAAAACAGATTATCCGATGTGCAGCAAGACTGTGACGGACAGTTGTATGAACCCATCGGAAGCGCGGAAAATGAAGCGTAAGCGCTAAAGTTTGCTGACCCTTTTATGGGTCACGAGGGAGGAAGAGGTCGGATCGTTGATCCGGCCTTTTCTTTTTGCGTCAGGCGCCGGTCATCCTAAGTAGATGGATGCGGGCTTTGCCGATGTCGCGGACAGTTTCCGCTTCGAAGCCCTTTACGTCAATCGTTTCGCGCTTGTCGGTTTCGATGCTGACCCAGGTCGCGGGACCGATCCAGCCGAGGCGCGATAATTTGTCGAGGGCCACGGCACCGGCACCGGTGCCGTAGGGTGGGTCCATCAGAATGAGGTCGAGCGGCACAGGCGCGCTGCCCAAGGCCAGCGCCGATGTCTGGCGGACGTCCGCGCGCAGCCCCAGCTTTTCTGCATTGGCCCGCAGGGCATCTACGGCTGGCTTGTCATGTTCGACGAAGATGCAGCTTGCCGCGCCGCGCGACAGTGCTTCGAGGCCCAGCGCGCCCGATCCGGCGAAAAGATCCGCGACGCTTATGTCTTCGAAGCTGCCGAGGCGGCTTGTGAGCATCGAGAAGAGGGCTTCGCGCGTGCGGTCGGCGGTGGGGCGAGTCACTTCGCCTTTGGGCGCGACCAGCGGACGGCCACGCCATTGCCCGGCAATGATCCTCATTTCTTGAGCGTCTTTCGAAACTGCGCCAGATCATGCTGGCGCACTTCGAACACTTCGCCGACGGGCAGGTCGGTCAGTTCGAAAACGCCATAGCGCGTACGTATGAGGCGGTTCACTTCGACGCCGAGATATTCCAGAACGCGGCGCACTTCGCGGTTTTTGCCTTCGGTCAGCGTCATTTCGATCCACTGGTTCGTGCCGGTGCGGCGTTCCAGATTGGCGTCGATGCGACCGTAGCGGACGCCTTCGATTTCGACGCCCATCGCCAGATCTTCAAGCTGTGCCTGACTGACCGTGCCGTGCGCACGGGCGCGGTAGCTGCGCTCTACGCCGGTGGAAGGCAGTTCCATCTGCCGCTTGAACTCGCCATCGGTGGTGAGGAGGAGCAGTCCTTCGGTGTTCATGTCGAGGCGACCGATGGGCATGACACGCGGCAGACCGGCGGGCAGCCGGTCGTAGATGGTCTTGCGCCCCTTCGGGTCGCGCTCGGTCGTCAGGAAGCCCGCTGGTTTGTGGAAGAGGAAGAGGCGGGTCGGTTCTGGCGCGTCGATGAACTTGCCGTCGACAGTCACGCCTTGCAGGTTGGCGAGCAACGTTGCCGGGGTCGTCAGCACTGTGCCGTTGAGGGAGACGCGGCCTTCCTCTATCATCCGCTCGATCTCGCGGCGCGAGGCGACGCCGGCGCGGGCAAGCAACTTGGCGATCCGTTGCGGCTCATCGCTTCCTGCGCTGGCGGCCTGCGCGCGGGCGGGGTGCGGATTGGCCGCAGTCGGGGTCTTGCGCGCGCCCACGACGGGACGTCGCGTGGCGCGAGCAGGGCCGGGAGTTGCGAAGGGTTTCTTGGGCGGGCGCAGACTAAATTTCCTCTTACCGGCTGACCGGCGTACAAATTGGATAAACAGTGCCAGTATGCTGGCAGATTAATAGGGTGTAGCGGGTCCGGCAGGCAACTTGCGGATGATGCCGGGCGTTATACCACACGCGCTAATGCTGCGCGCGTGATGACGGAAATGGGGCGGGACGGCAAATGTTTTTCGGGAAGGGCGTCTCTGGGAGTGCGCGACAGGCAATCCATCGCATATTGGTGGTGGAGGATGAGCCGCTGGTTGCCTTCGATAATGAGAATTTTCTGGTGCATGCCGGATATACCGTGGTGGGGACGGTCGACAGCTATGAGGCGGCCTTTGCGCATATGGAAAGCGACGCCATCGATCTGGTTATTGCTGACGTAAATCTGTCCGGTGACCGCAATGGAGTGGAGGTTGCCGCAGTGGCCGGCGAGCGTGATATTCCGGTGCTGTTCGTGACGGGGGCTTGTCCCGGCGAGGCGCGGCATCTGGCTTATGGGTGCCTTGCCAAACCCTATTCCCAGAAGGACCTGTTGGCGGCGATCAAGGTTGTCGATGCCCTTATCCGCGGGAAACGGCCGCCGCGATCTCCGGGTGGATTGAGCCTGTTCCGGGGCGTCGGGGATAATCCTCCGCAATAGGGGGTGGTGCGCCGTCTATTTTTGGCTAGGGTTCGCGCAATGAGACGGGGACCGCAGCGACCATGACAGTGACGACCGAGACGACAGGCTGGCGCAGGAATGTGCCGGAAATGGTGCGGCCTTATACGCAGCCTGCGCCTGTGGCGGCTTTCTTTCTGGGTGTGTCTTCTGGCTTTCCCTATGCGATGATCGGCGCGACGCTGACGACGCGGCTGGCGCAGGACGGGATCGACAAGAAAGCGGTGACCGCGTTCACGCTGGCGTTTCTGGTCTATAATCTCAAATGGCTTTGGGCCTGGGTGGTTGACGGTGTTCGGTTGCCGCTGATCGGGCATATGGGCAAGCGCGTGTCGTGGTTGTTGCTGGCGGGCGTGCTGGTGATGGCGGCGGTCGCCAATCTGGCGCTGGTCGATCCGCGTGCGAGCCTGCTTGCGACGGCTTATGCCGCTGTGCTTGTCGGTGCGGCGGGTGCTACATTCGATATCGTGATCGATGCCTATCGCATCGAATTGCTCAAGCCCGAGGAACTGGGTGTCGGGTCCGGCATGACGCAATATGGCTGGCGCATCGGATCGGTCGCCGCTGGGGCATTGGCGCTGGTGCTTGCGTCGCGCATCGGGTGGGAAGGGGCGTATCTCGCCTGTGCGGTCTTTGCGCTTCCCGCCATGCTGACCGGGCTTATTATGGGTGAGCCGGAGCGGCATCGCGATCCTACGGCCAAGCGCGCGGTGGGTGAGTTGTGGCAGTCTATCGCAGGCCCGCTGGTGGAGTTTTTTCAGCGGAAAGGCGCGTTTCTGGTCCTGCTGTTCATCTTGTTGCACAAGATTGGCGACACGCTCGCCAATCTGACGTTTCGTTTGTTGTTCGACGATCTGGGCTACAGCAATGACGAGATCGCCATTTACGATGTGGGGATCGGTTTCTGGGCGTATCTGATCGGCATTTTCGTGGGCGGCATCCTCTATGCGCGGATGGGGATGAAGCGGTCAGTGCTGGTCAGTTTGATCCTGATGGGCGTGTCCAATTTCAGCTTTGCGGCGCTTGCGTCTGCGGGGCACAGCAATTGGGGCATGGCCGGGGCCATCGGCTTTGAGAATTTCGCGAGCGGCATTGGGGGCGTGACGGTGATCGCTTACTTCTCCGCCTTGTGCGATCTGCGTTTTACGGCCGCGCAATATGCGTTGATCTCTGCGGCGGCGAGTATCGTTGGGCGCTTCCTGACGGGGACAAGCGCGGGGGCGTTGATTGAGCGGTTCGGCTATGTGGACTTTTATCTGCTGACTACGGCGCTGGCCGTGCCGGGGATATTGCTGTTCTGGCTGATGATGCGGGCGGGTCTGATCGATGCCAGCGTGGGGACGGCGGGCACCGTCGAGGCGCCCGATCAGCCTTCGGCATAGAGGTCTATCGGGCAGCCCAGGTCTGCATAGCTTTGTGCGACAGCCTGCGCGCATGTCAGGGCGCCCAATACAGCGGTTTCCATAAACAGCGTCGACAAGTCTTCAAAGGCCTTTGCAGGATCGTTGCGGGAGGTCGTCATCGCGCGGATCATGCGGGCTTCGTCGCCGGTCATGCGATGGCAGCAGCACGGCGCGACCAGAATCTTGCGGTTAGACACGCGTGAGAATTCCAGCATCATCGCGCGCATCAGGATCAGCGGGCGGCGATAGCTCTTGCCGAAATTGCCCAGCAGCGCGTTTGCGGCGTGCGCATCGTTGACGCCTGCCGACGCCATGCGGCGCATCGCGAAAAGGAAAAGCCGACTGCCGCTGGTATGCGGCATGGGCCTGTCTGCTATGGCCGGGGCGGACGATGGCGTGGATAGCGAAGCGGGGCGCGAGGGAATCTGGGACATGATCGGGGGTCTCCTGTAGCGGCAGCACCCACGATATAGATTAGCTATTGCGAGTCAATCGCAATAATGAGAGGCGGTGGATTAGTCCGGTAGTTGGTTGTTTCGCCGGAGTACATCGCCCGCCAGATAGAGCGAACCTGCGATCAGTATGGACGCCGGTTTTCCTTCCGCCGCTATGACAGCGACGGCCTCTGCAGCGTTGCTATGGGGGGTGCAGCCGATGTCCCATTGTCCAGCGATGGCTTCGAAACGGTCCGCGCCGTGATGTTCATGGCCGGGAACGGGAAGGGCGTGGATATGCGCCACCTTGCCCTTTAGCGGCGCGATAAAGGCGTCCACATCCTTGTTCGAGAGCATGCCGATGATGAGGTGCAAGCCCCCGTCAGGCAGATTGGGCCCGCTGAAAAACGCGCCGAGCATTTCGCCGGCGTCGGCATTATGCCCCCCGTCCAGCCAGACCGAGCTGCCGGTGGGGAGCGGTGCGACGAGCGGGCCGCCGTCCAAACGCTGCAACCGGGCGGGCCATTGCGCCCATAAGGGTGCGGCTTTTAGGGCCGACTCGCTAATCGGAACGGCATGCTGATGGCGCAGCATGGCAATTGCGAGCGCGGCATTCATGGGTTGATGCGGGCCGGGGAGGCGGGGCAGCGGCAGGTCCAGTTTTCCGAGCGCGTCGCGATAATGCAAGCGCTCGCGATAAACCGCCGCATCCCAGTCCGATCCCATGGGTAGCCATGGAGCCTGAATGGCGTTGGCCACGCCTGCGATGATGGGTTCTATCGATGAGGCATAGCGCGCCGTCACCAGCGGGACATCCGCTTTGGCGATGCCTGCCTTTTCCGCTGCAATTTCCGCGAGGCTGTTTCCGAGGAAAGCCTGATGATCGATGCCGAGTTGCGCGATGCCGCACACGGTGGGCGTTGTCAGGACATTGGTCGCGTCCAACCGCCCGCCCAATCCGACCTCTATGATGCAGGCGTCGGCAGGGTGCCGTGCAAAGGCCATGAACGCCACGGCGGTAGTCACTTCGAAAAAACTGGCGCCGATGTCCGCCGATCGGTCGAGCACATATTCCAGATATTCGGCCAGCATCGCGTCGGTGATGAGTGTGCCGTTTATGCGGATGCGTTCGTTGAAGCGGACGAGGTGCGGCGACGTGAAGACATGGACGCTCTTGCCATCCGCCTCCAGCGCGGCGCGCAGGAAAGCGCAGGTCGAGCCTTTGCCATTTGTGCCAGCGACATGGAAGATCGGCGGCAAGGACAGGTGCGGGTCGCCAAGGCGCGCCAGGATCTGCGTGATGCGTTCGAGGCCAAGGATGTCGGCACCGGGCGACAATGACCACAGGCGATCAAGCTGAGCCTGTACGGCGGGATCGGTGGAGGTCGCGTTATCGGGCATTAGGCCTCACGAGCCTCTCAAGGGAGGAGAAATATAAGAACTAGGCTGCTTCTTTAGCTGTCAGATAGCCGACCACCTGGGCAAGCGTCGCCTTCAGATCGCGGCGGTGCACGACCATGTCGATCATGCCGTGATCGAGCAGATATTCGGCGCGTTGGAAGCCCTCTGGCAGTTTTTCGCGAATGGTGTTTTCGATCACGCGCTGTCCGGCAAAGCCGATGAGGGCATTGGGTTCGGCAATCTGTACGTCGCCCAGCATCGCATAGCTGGCGGTCACGCCACCCGTGGTCGGATCGGTCAGCACGACGATATAAGGAAGGCCCGCCGCGTGGAGTTTCTGGATCGCGGCCGTAGCGCGCGGCATCTGCATGAGGGAAAGAATACCCTCCTGCATCCGCGCGCCGCCTGCTGCGGTGAAGATGATGTAGGGCGCGCGATGGGCAATGGCTTCCTCGACGCCCTGAACGAAAGCTGCGCCCACACCCATGCCCATGGAACCGCCCATATAGGCGAAATCCTGTATGCCCAGTACGACAGTGCTGCCGTCGATGGCGCCCCGTGCGTTGATCAGCGCGTCGGTTTCACCCGTTGCGGTGCGCGCCGCCTTGATGCGGTCGACATATTTCTTAGAATCGCGGAATTTCAGCGGATCTTCGCGGACGGTCGGCGTGGAAAGCACGACAAAACCAGCATCGAGCAACTGATTGAAGCGCGCTTTTGGACCGATGCGGCCATGATGATCGCATTTGGGGCAGACCGACAGATTCTCTTCCCACTCCCGCGTGAAGATCATCTGACCGCAATTGCCGCACTTATGCCAGAGCGTGTCGGTGTTTTCATTCTTCTTCGCGATGAAGGGAATGACGTTGCGAACGCGGTTGATCCAGCTCATGTGACAGGCTCTTTGACGGTAAGGGCTGCGCGGAGGGAGGCGACATAGTCTGTGACGTAGGCCGCAGACTGATTGCCATGGGTTCCCACGATGTCGATGATCGCCGAACCCACGACCACACCATCGGCCACCCGACCGATGGCAGCGGCCTGCTCCGGCGTGCGGATGCCGAAACCTACGGCGATTGGGATATCGGTGGCAGCCTTGAGCTTGCCGACCGCATTTTCGATGCTGGCCTGCTGCGCTTGTTGCTTGCCGGTTATGCCTGCGACCGACACATAATAGAGGAAGCCGCTGGCGCCATTGAGAACCGTAGGCAAGCGCGCATCATCCGTGGTCGGCGTCGCGAGGCGCACGAGATGCAGTCCGGCGTTGCGGAGCGCGGGGCCAAGTTCGCCGTCTTCTTCGGGCGGGATATCCACGCAGATGACGCCATCGACACCGGCGTTGCGCGCTGCGGTCGCGAACCACTCGCCACCGCGCCGGACCATCGGGTTGGCATATCCCATCAGGATCAGCGGCGTTTCAGGGTGACGCTGACGGAAGGCCGTGGCGATTGCAAGGATGTCGGCTGTCTTCGTGCCTGCGCCGAGGCTGCGCAAATTGGCAAGCTGGATGGCTTGGCCGTCGGCCATCGGGTCGGTGAAGGGCATGCCCAGTTCGATAATGTCAGCGCCGCCCGCGACGAGCGCGTCGAGGATCGCCGCGGTATCGCCCGGTGTCGGATCGCCGGCGGTAACGAAGGTGATGAGCGCAGCGCGCCCTTCCGCACGGCATTTGGCGAAGCGGGTGGAGAGACGGTCGTTCATGTCAGATATCCACGCCGAGTGCTTCGGCCACGGTGAAGATGTCCTTGTCCCCGCGACCGCACAGATTGGCGATGATGATCTGGTCACGATCCATTTCACGGGCCTTGCGGGCGACAGCGGCGATGGCATGGCTGGGTTCGAGAGCGGGGATGATCCCTTCGGTACGGCAGAGAAGCTGGAATCCCTCCAGCGCTTCCTTGTCGGTCACCGATTCATATTGCACGCGGCCGATATCCTTCAGCCAGCTATGCTCCGGGCCGATGCCGGGATAATCGAGACCGGCGGAAATGCTGTGTGCTTCGGCGATCTGGCCGTCTTCGTCCTGTAGCAGAAACGTCTTGTTGCCGTGGAGGATGCCGGGGGTACCGCCTGCAAGGCTGGCAGCATGTTCGCCGCTTTCGATGCCGTGACCTGCCGCTTCGATACCCAGCATGGCGACATCGGGATCGTCGAGGAAGGGATGGAAGAGGCCGATGGCGTTGGAGCCGCCGCCGATGGCTGCGATCAGCAGGTCGGGCAGCCGTCCGGCCAGTTCCTGAATCTGTTCGCGGGCTTCACGGCCAATGACCGATTGAAATTCGCGGACGAGTTCGGGGTAGGGATGTGGACCCGCTGCCGTGCCGATGATGTAGAAGGTGTCGTGAACGTTGGCGACCCAATCGCGGAGCGCTTCATTCATGGCGTCCTTGAGCGTGCGCGCGCCGCTCTGCACCGCTACGACCTCGGCGCCGAGCAGCTTCATGCGGAAGACATTGGGCTGCTGCCGTTCGATATCGCGGGCGCCCATGTAGATGACGCAGGGCAAGCCGAAGCGTGCTGCGACGGTCGCGGTGGCCACGCCATGCTGGCCTGCGCCGGTTTCCGCGATGATCCGCGTCTTGCCCATGCGCTTGGCGAGCAGGATCTGGCCGATGCAGTTGTTGATCTTGTGCGCGCCGGTGTGGTTCAGCTCGTCGCGCTTGAACCAGACTTGTGCGCCCTTGCCCTCCGGTGCACTTTCTCGCAGCGTTTCGGTCAGGCGTTCGGCGTAATAAAGCGGGCTGGGGCGGCCCACATAATGCTTCATCAGCCAGTCGAATTCCTCATGGAATTTCGGATCGGCCATCGCCGCGCGATAATGGCGGTCGAGGTCGAGGACGAGCGGCATCAGCGTTTCGGCGACATAGCGTCCACCGAATTGGCCGAAATGACCATTCTCGTCGGGTTGTGCGCGGAAGCTGTTGGCGAGGGGTGCGTGCTGGGTCATGATCGGGAAACCGCTTTGCAGAAGGCAGCGATCTTGTCCACATCCTTGATGCCTGGCGAACTTTCTACGCCGGAGGATACGTCCACAAGAGGGGTGCGGGTGACGGTGACTGCTTCGGCCACATTGTCGGGGTCGAGGCCGCCTGACAGGCCCCAGGGGAGCGGCGAGTTGAAGCCGACGAGCAGCGTCCAGTCGAATCGCAGGCCCATGCCGCCGGGAAGCGATGCACCATCCGGGGTTTTTGCGTCGTAGAGGAGGAAATCGGCGGCGCCCGTATAAGCGCGGCCTTGGTCGAGGTCGGCGCGGGTTTTGACGGAAATAGCTTTCCACAGGGGCAGGCCGAAGCGCGCGCGGATCGCGGCGGTTCTTTCGGGGCTTTCGTGGCCGTGAAGCTGGATAGCGGTGACGCCTGCCTGCTTGGCTTGGGTGATGGTGTCGTCGTCCGGATCGACCATGACGCCTACACTAACGACATGCGGGGGGACGCGCGCCGTGAGACCGGCGGCGCGGTCGAAATCGATGTGGCGGGGGCTTTTGGGGAAAAAGACGAAGCCGACATGGCTGGCCCCGGCTTTCAGGGCCGCATCGAGCGTTTCCGGCGTGGAAAGGCCGCAGATTTTGGTGGCGATTCGGGACATGGCGCGGGTTTAGACGGGTTAGCGCATCATACCAACTGGAGATGGATTTCCACCTTCGTGGGCATCACGGATGATATCAGAGCGTTGCTTCGATCTCGCGAGCGGCCAGATCGGGGTCCTGCGCCATGGTGATCGGGCGGCCCACGACCAACATGGATGCGCCGCGATCCAGTGCCTGTCGGGGCGTAACGGCGCGCTTTTGGTCGCCCATCGCGCCGCCAGCGGGGCGGACGCCGGGGACGACGAAATAGCCATCGTGCCATGCGCGCTTTGCGATGGCGACCTCTGCACCGGAACAGACGATGCCGTCGCAGCCTGCACTTTTGGCGAGTTCCGCCAGCCGCGCGACCTGATCCTCTGCGCGGGCACTGACGCCGATATCATTGAGGTCGCTATCGTCGAGGCTGGTGAGGACAGTTACGGCGACGACCTTCGTGTTGAGGCCGGCGGCGGCTTTCGCATTCTCCAGCATCGCGCGGCCACCCGCGGCATGGACGGTGATGACGGCCGGTTCCAGAACGTGAAGCGCCTGCACTGCCTTCGCGACGGTGTTGGGAATGTCATGCAGTTTAAGGTCGAGGAAGATGGGCAGGCCGATCTTCGCCATTTCGTGCACACCATGATGACCGTTGGCGCAGAAAAATTCGAGACCCAGCTTCAGTCCGCCGACATGGCGCCGCACTTTGGTCGCCAAGGCCTGCGCCTTGAGCAGGTCGGGCGTGTCGAGTGCTATGTAGATCGGGCTGGTCATGATGCGTTCGGTACTATGGTAATGTCTTCGGGCGGAAGCATGGGGGCAGGGGGCGGGGGCGGTACGGCTGTAGCGTTGGCTAGTGCCTTTTCCATCGATTCCAACCGTTTACGCATGCTCCATCGCGTAGCGCGCAAGGCGATCCACAAGGGCACCGCGCCCAGCAGGAACGCGGCCATCATCAGGATCGGCAGCTTGATATCCGCGACCAGATCGCCCCAGAGTTTTACGGGAACCGACGCCCAGTTCGCCTTGCAGAACAAGGCAATAGCGACGGCGATCACCACCCAGAACGCGGTTTTCAGAAACTGCATCGGAAGCCCTCTTGCTGTTGCTCGATGCAGTCTAGGGGATTTCGCATGGTCGTTCCAGCCCTACCGCCGCAGCGGTCAGGCTTGCCCGAAGACGCGGGTGAAGATCGTGTCGACCTGCTTGAAGTGATAATCGAGATTGAACTTGTCTTCGATCTCCTGCGCGGACAGCGCAGCGGCAACATCGGCGTCGGCCTTGAGCAATTCGAGCAGCGAAAGCGCGCCGTCCGATTCCCAGACCTTCATGGCGTTGCGCTGGACATAGCGATAGCTGTCCTCCCGGCTCACTCCGGCCTGCGTCAGTGCCAACAGCACGCGCTGCGAGTGAACGAGGCCGCCCATCTTGTCGAGATTCTTCATCATCCGCTCAGGGTAGACGAGCAGCTTGTCGATGACTCCGGTCAAGCGACCCAGCGCGAAATCGAGGGTGATCGTGGCATCGGGGGCGATGTAGCGTTCGACCGAGGAGTGGCTGATATCGCGCTCATGCCAGAGCGCGACGTTCTCCATAGCGGGCAGAGCGTAGGCGCGGACCATGCGCGCGAGGCCGGTCAGGTTTTCGGTCAGCACGGGGTTGCGCTTGTGCGGCATGGCCGAGGAGCCTTTCTGGCCGGGCGAGAAATATTCTTCTGCTTCCAGAACTTCGGTGCGCTGAAGATGGCGCACTTCGATCGAAAGGCGTTCGATGGAAGACGCAACCACGCCCAGCACAGCAAAGAACATGGCGTGCCGGTCGCGGGGTATGACCTGCGTAGAGACGGGTTCGACGGCGAGGCCGAGCTTCGCGGCAACATGCTCTTCGACCTTGGGATCGATATTGGCGAAGGTGCCGACCGCGCCGGAGATCGCGCAGGTGGCAATTTCCTCGCGTGCGGCGACGAGGCGCGCGCGGCAGCGGGAAAATTCGGCATAGGCTTCGGCCATCTTGAGGCCGAAAGTAACGGGTTCGGCATGGATGCCATGGCTGCGGCCGATGGTGGGCGTCAGCTTATGTTCGAAGGCGCGGCGCTTGATGACGGCCAGCAGGGCGTCGATGTCCGCGATCAATATGTCGCTGGCGCGGGCAAGCTGTACCGCCAGACAGGTGTCGAGTACGTCGCTGGAGGTCATGCCCTGATGCATGAAGCGCGCTTCGTCGCCCACATTTTCCGCCACCCAGGTGAGGAAGGCGATGACGTCGTGCTTGGTCACGGCTTCGATCGCGTCGATGGCCGCAACGTCGATGGTCGGGTTGGTCGCCCACCAGTCCCACAGCGCCTTGGCCGCCGATTGGGGCACTACGCCCAGATCGGCCAAAGCCTCCGTCGCATGCGCCTCAATCTCAAACCATATGCGGAAACGGCTTTCCGGTTCCCAGATGGCAGTCATTTCGGGGCGGGCATAACGCGGGATCATTGGCGAATCCTGTCTGGAGAGGTCGCGTGCCGCCTAGCAGGCGTGAACAGGAGGGGCAATCTGTGAGGTTTAGATCACGGCTCGTCCCACTATGGGCGGGAGTCAGGGGCGAAACGCGTATTTCCGGCGATGGGTCGAAGTTCCATTGCAACCGGAAGTGGAACGAAGGGATGCATCGCCCCGTTTATTCAGGGCAAGTCGGATGCTTAGACGGCGCCATCGCCGGAGCGTCCAGACCGCTTGAAAATTTGGAGAGACGACATGATCCGTACCCTTCTTTGCTCGACGGCACTGCTGATTCCAGCGCCTGCCATGGCTCAGACTGCAACCCCTGCGCAGCAGCCAATGCCAGCCGCTCCTGCCGCGCCAGCGGCACCTATGCCTGCGGCACCGGCTCAGGCACAACCTGCACCTGCGCAAGACCCTGCGCAAACGACGACCGAAGCGCAGCCTGCTCAGCCTGCGGCTGGCGCAACCACAGTTGCGGCCATCGTGGACAGCGAGTTCCCGGCCTATGACGCCGACAAGTCCGGCCAGTTGGAAAAGGCAGAATTTTCCAAGTGGGTTGTTGCCCTGAAGGATCAGGAAATGAAATCTACGGGCAAGACGCTTCAACCTGCCGAAGTGACGGCTTGGGCAGACGGTGCGTTCGTGACGGCGGATGCCGACAAGAACGGTACGATTACCAAGGAGGAGCTGGTCAGCTATCTCAGCGGTGGCGCAGCCTGATCTGACGGTCGCGAAGGTGTCATGATAGCTGGCTGAAAAACTGGCGCATGGCGAAGAATGTGGGCGGTCTGGATATTCCGGGCCGCCCCTTTCTTATGCGTCGATGGCTTCCTCGTCGACGGCGGCAGCGTTTTCCTGAATGAAGGCAAACCGATGCGCGGGGTTGGTCCCCATCAGACGATCCACCAGATCGCGCACGCCCGCACGTTCCTCATAATCCTGAGGCAGCGTAATCCGGATCATACCCCGCGTCTTGGGGTCCATGGTCGTTTCGCGAAGCTGCATCGGATTCATTTCTCCCAGCCCTTTGAAGCGGCTGATTTCAACTTTCTTGTTCTTGAATTCTTTCTCCATCAATTCCAGCCGATGCACGTCATCGCGCGCGTAGAGGCTCTTTCCGCCGGACACGATGCGATACAGCGGCGGCTGGGCCAGATAAAGATGACCCCGGCGCACGAGTTCGGGCATTTCCTGGAAGAAAAACGTCATCAGCAAGGTCGCGATATGCGCGCCGTCCACATCGGCGTCGGTCATGATGACGATCCGGTCGTACCGGAGGTGGTCGGGGTTGCAATCCTTGCGGGTGCCGCATCCCAGTGCCTGAATAAGATCGGCGATTTCCTGATTGGCCAGAATCTTGGCGCTGGTCGCAGAGGCCACGTTGAGAATCTTGCCACGGATGGGCAGGATGGCCTGCGTCTTGCGGTCGCGCGCCTGTTTGGCGGAACCGCCGGCGCTGTCGCCTTCGACGATGAAGATTTCGGTGCCTTCGGGCGAATCCGCCGAACAGTCGGTCAGCTTGCCGGGCAGACGCAGCTTACGGGCGGAAGTCGCCGTCTTGCGCTTGACGTCCTTTTCCTGCTTGCGCCGCAGCCGCTCGTCCATGCGATCGAGCACATAAGCGAGGAGCGCCTTGCCGCGATCCATATGATCGGACAGAAAATGATCGAAGTGATCGCGCACGGCGTTCTCGACGAGGCGCGCGGCTTCGGGAGATGTCAGCCGGTCCTTGGTCTGGCTTTGAAACTGTGGATCGCGGATAAACACCGAAAGCATGACTTCGCAGCAGGACATGATGTCTTCTGCCTGGATGTCCTTGGCCTTTTTCTGCCCGACCAGATCGCCGAACGCCCGGATGCCCTTGACGATGGCCGTGCGCAGCCCTGCTTCATGCGTTCCCCCATCGGGGGTCGGGATAGTGTTGCAATACCAGCTATAGCTGCCGTCCGACCAGAGCGGCCAGGCAATGGCCCACTCAACGCGGCCGGCGGTGGCGGGGAAATCCTGATTGCCGGTAAAGAAGCTCGTCGTTGCACATTCGCGGTCGCCAATCTGTTCGCGCAGATGGTCCGACAAGCCGCCGGGGAATTGAAACGCAGCTTCGGCGGGCGTGTCGTCTGTGATGAGCGAAGGGTCGCATTTCCAGCGAATTTCGACCCCCGCGAAGAGATACGCCTTGGACCGTGCCAGCCGATGCAGGCGAGCAGGCTTGAATTTCATTTCGCCGAAAATTTCGGTGTCGGGAATGAAGCTGACGGCGGTGCCGCGGCGATTGGGTGCTGCGCCGATCTTTTCGAGCGGCCCCTGCGCCAGTCCTTGCGAGAAAGTTTGCCGGAACAGTTCCTTGTTGCGCGCGACCTCAACAACCGTTTCGACCGAAAGCGCGTTCACGACGCTGATGCCCACGCCATGCAGGCCGCCGGACGTCGCATAGGCCTTGTCACTGAATTTTCCGCCCGAATGGAGCGTGGTCAGGATGACTTCCAGCGCCGACTTGCCGGGAAATTTGGGATGCGGATCGACCGGGATGCCGCGTCCGTTGTCCGTGATCGTCAGCTTGTTGCCGGGTTCAAGCTGGATTTCGATGCGTGTCGCAAAGCCCGCCACGGCTTCGTCCATGGCGTTGTCGAGCACTTCGGACGCAAGATGGTGAAAGGCGCGTTCGTCGGTGCCGCCGATATACATGCCGGGTCGACGACGAACCGGCTCCAGTCCTTCGAGAACTTCGATTGCGGAAGCGTCGTAGCTGCCGGAGGGGGAAGGTGCGCCACCGGCGAAAAGGTCATCTGCCATGCTAAATCTATAGGGCGTGCGCCTTGGCCTAAGCAAGGGGCGGGATCAACTGGGTTCCAGCGGTCTGTTGCTGCGATGCAACAGTCTGCCCCGTTTATCGTAGGTTAATGAAACCAAGCATCAACGCCATTCGTATCTGTCGCGTTCCTACCCCCCAAAGGAACGCTGAAAAAGGACAGTTTTATGAAGACTTTGATGACCATTTCCCTTGGCGCACTTGCCATGGCTGCGGCCACGCCTGCCTTCGCGCAGTCGGACGATGCTGCGCGGAACTGGACTGGCCCGTATATCGGTGGGTCGCTGGGATTGGGCTGGCAGCCGAATTTCGACCGCGACACGCAGGAGACCCTGGCGTTCGATACCAATCTGGACGGCACCTATGGCGATACCGTGCGTACGGCCACCGGTGGCAACGCATTCTCACCGGGCTTTTGCCGCGGCGTCGCGGGCAACTCACTGCCGGTAAGCTGCGGTAGCGACAAGGACAAGCGTACTGCGTGGAAGGTCCACGCCGGTTACGACATGCAAATGGGGAACTTCCTGGTCGGTGCGGTCGTCGAAGGTGGCAAGAGCAACTTCAGCAACAGCGTGTCGGGTTACAGCACGACGCCCGCGAACTATGTGTTCACGCGCAAGCTGGACTGGGACGGCGCAGCGCGCCTTCGTGCAGGGTACATCCTGCCGACCAACACCTTGCTCTATGGCACGGGCGGTCTCGCCTATGGCAAGATCAAGAACAGCTTTACGACCACTAATGGCTTCAACAGCTTCACCGAAGAAAACCGTACCGACAAGGATTGGGGTTGGACAGCCGGTGGCGGCATCGAGCAGAAGGTTTCGCGGAACTTCTCGGTTGGCGTCCTCTACAAATATACCCGCTTTAACGACAGCGGCTACACCGTGAACGCGGGTCAAGGCACGCCGCCTTCGCTCACCAATCCGTTCGTGAACCCCACGCAGACTGCCGGTTCCACCGACATTCAGCGCACCAGCGATCGTTTTGAAAATCATAGCGTGCAGGCAACCGCCAGCTTCCGCTTCTGATCGTATAGCGGACATAGAGAAGGGCTGCCGGAAACGGTGCCCCTTCTCATGGCATCACGATCCCAAAAAAAAGACCGCCTCGTTTGGGGCGGTCTTTTTTTGCAGTTGGAGGTTTTAGCGAACGCGAGGCCCGCCGAACGGTAGGGGCGGAGGCGGACGGCGCGTGCCACGGGGAAGCTGTGCCTGATAGGCCCGACCGCAATGCTCGACGCAATAAGGGAAGCCTGGGTTCACCTTTTCACCGCAAAAGTGGAAATCCGGTTCACCCGGGTGACCCATTGGCCATTTGCAAATCCGCTCGGTCAAATCGAGCAAGGATGTCTTATCAGCGATCTCCGCGCTGGGCTTGGCCGGAACAAGGCGGCGGGGCGGGGCAGGCGGGATCGGTGCCTGCTGATCGCCGGGGCCTTGGCGCAAGAACCCGCCGGGGCCGACCGACACGATGCGGGGCGGCGGAGGCGGTGCAGGCGTGTCGTCCTCGATGCTTTCAACCGGTTCGGCTGCAACGGGCTTGACCGTCATGACAGGCGCCGGGGCAGGAGCCGCAGGTGCGGCCGCAACCGGTGCTTCGGCAGGCTTCACTTCAGGCTTCTTCACGACCGGCTTTTTGCGCGCAGCGTCGTTCGCCTTGACGGGCGAAGGCCGCGACTGCAGGCCAAGGCGATGTGCTTTCCCGATGACCGCATTACGGCTCACACCGCCGAGTTCCTCGGCGATCTGGCTTGCAGTCATACCTTTTTCCCACATCGCTTTAAGTTGGTCGATGCGCTCGTCGGTCCAGGACAATAGACACTCCTTGCTATAATATCGTGTTGGCCAACATATGGGGAGCGCGAGCGCTTCCTTCAATTCACCAAAACAGGCCTTGCGGCGTCAAGCCGCACCCGATAGGCGATCCAGCGATGAACAACCAGTCCCAAAATGGCGACTCCGTTGCCAATGCCCCCCTCATAACGTCATCAATCCGTGTCGAGCCGGGTATAACCGTCATTCGCAACGTCAATTGGCCGGGTACGAAAGCGCTGTATCTCAAAGAGGTGCGCCGCTTCATGAAGGTGCAGTTGCAGACGGTATGGGCGCCGTCGGTCACGACATTGCTGTATCTTGTGATCTTCACGGTGGCGCTGGGTGGCGGCAACCGCACCGTGCTGGGCGTGCCGTTCGCCGATTTCATTGCGCCGGGGCTTATCGTTATGGGAATGCTGAATGCGTCCTTCGCGAACAGCAGCTTTTCCCTGTTGGTCGGCAAGATTCAGGGAACGCTGATTGATTATTTGATGCCGCCTATTTCAACGGGGGAGCTCCTGTTCGCGCTGGTGGCATCGTCGGTTACGCGCGCCTGCATGCTGGGTTTCGCGGTGTGGCTGGCCATGGCACTATGGCCCGGCGTCCATGTCACGCCGGTGCATCTTTGGGCGATACTCTGGTTCGGGTTGCTCGGCGCCAGCCTGTTGGCTTTCATGGGCGTTATGACATCGATCTGGGCGGAAAAGTTCGACCATGCCGCCGCAGTCACCAATTTCCTTATCGCACCGCTGACTTTGCTGTCGGGCACATTCTATTCGATCGACCGCCTGTTGCCGGCTTTTCAGGTCATCAGCCACGCTAACCCGTTCTTCTATATCATCTCTGGCTTCCGCTATGGATTTCTGGCGGCGGCGGATACGGACATAGCGGTCGGGAGCGTCGTTCTGCTCGTGCTGAACGTCGTTTTCGGCGCAGCGACGTATCGGTTGTTGCGTACAGGTTGGAAACTTAAAGCCTGAGCCGCGCTGCTAAGCCTTAATGCCGGTGCACCGCGCGCAGGCTATATTTACCAGCAACGAAATCGCCGAAAATGCCTGAGATCGCCGGATGGTCGATGGGCTCTTGGCTGTCGTCCATAACGATATTCTGCTGGCTGACATACGCAACATAGCTCGCCTCGCCATTTTCGGCGAGAAGATGATAAAATGGCTGATCGCGATCCGGGCGGATGTCCTCAGGAATGGCATCATACCATTCCTCCGTGTTGGCGAACACCGGATCCACATCGAATATCACGCCGCGAAAACCGAACAGACGATGCTGGACGACATCGCCGATGCTGAAACGGGCATGCATGATCGGGGGTGCGTTGCGCGCTGCGCGGGCGCCAAGGGGAGTCGTGTTCTTCATATAGCCTATGTAGGGTCACCTTTCGGTCACACAAGAAAAATGGCAAAACCTGCTCTTGGCAAAGCGCTTTTCATTCGCTAATGCCCGCCCCTCGACCCGTTCCGGGGCAAGGGAACAGCATCGGCTGGTCCCTCCGGAAACCTCGCGGAGAGGTGGCAGAGTGGTCGAATGCACCGCACTCGAAATGCGGCGTGCCCGCGAGGGTACCCAGGGTTCGAATCCCTGCCTCTCCGCCATACACCGCCGATTGCGCCCTATGGCGCGATGTTGTGGGCGACGGAGACGCGAACGCCGCCGATCACCTCACGTGCTACATGTTCGAATACCGGCGTCAGCCGCCCGGAGAGTTCTTGCTCGTCAGCCGGCTAGCCTATCTCGCAAGCACATCAGTCGCAAGAAGAGGCCGGAGCTGTCAGATTTCGACTTCTGGCTCGCGCAGATACGCTGTGTGCAAGAGTTCCACGAACTGCGGAGCGGCTGGGATTGCGGTCCCTGCGATTGCATCGATCGAGACCCCCGGCGTCCAGTTCATCACCACGGCACCAGAGAACCCGCCGACCATATCGGGGGTAACCGCCAGCTCCCGTTGTGGCACGCCCAGCGTCTTGAGCTGGCGCTGCAGGATCCCCATGGTGATGCCGGTCAGCACCTCGGCAATCGGCCAGATGACCGCTGAGCCATCCAAGTACGCGACGTTCCAGATCGTCGCCTCGCTCAGGCACCCGTGCCGATCCAGAAAAATCGCGTCGTCAAAGCCGCGCTTCCTCGCATCGCGCAAATAATACGTCTTTGCAGTCTCTCCGGTGTGCTTGAAGCCTGGTAGCGCGCGCTCATGCTGGACCACGGCGAGCCTGAGTGGCCCCGCCGGTCCATTGGAGGCAGGCGCGGTGCGGACCAGGAGCGACAGATCGTTCGCTTCGGTTGCCGGCGTGAACTCACCGCTCTGCGTGAAGACCGTCACCGTCAATGATAGCGCATCACCGCCTGCTGCCGCGATAGCGCTGCGGAGCCGCAATCGCACAAGATCGTCCGGAATATCCGCATCAAACAGCGCCAGCGACGCGCGACGCAGGCGCTGCATGTGAAGGTCAAGGCCTCGGACCCGGCCCTTGCGCACCTGCATCGCCGTGAAGTGGGCAAAACCGGCAAAGGCAAGCGGCGTAAGATCAGCGACGGTCGCCAGATGGCCGTCAATCTGCGCCAAGGTCAGTCCATTGAGATCGGTCATTTCGTTGCTCCAGTGCGTATGTCCTCAAGGAGCTGAAGTGTGTAGAGTCTGACAGCGGTGTTAGAGTCAAGAGGCAACAATGAAGGTCGGTGATCTGGCACGACGGACGGGCGTCAGTATAAGGATGCTGCGCTACTACGAGGCTGAAGGGCTGCTCTCCCCGGCACGCAGGGACAGCGGCTATCGGGACTATGGCCCAGCGGACGCCGATATTGTCGAGCGCATCAAACTGTTGAACGCCGCTGGCCTGACGCTTCCGGTCATACGTGAACTGATGCCCTGCCTGCGCGAAGACCGCTCTGCCTTCGAGCCATGCGATGAGTTGCAAGGGGTTCTCCGCCAGGAGATGGACACCATGAATGCAAAAATCGAACGGTTGGTCCGCAGTCGGGACATGCTCATGGCATTCTATGAGAATCTCGAAAGGGACCGTCGTCATAACCAGATCGCGATCTGAACGCGTACTGGCCACTGCCCCTAGGGCGACGGCTCACCTCCTTCATCCGGGCCACTAACGTTGGCATGGGCCCAGTCACCCGAGGGGCCGGGCAGCTGCAGGCCCCGATTTCGTGACCAACTACACGAGCCAGTAAATGGTGCGCACTGGAAGAAATGCGACGTTAGAGTGTTATGGCGTAGACATAGTGCTCGTCATCATCGGGCACGGCCCGCCAATACTCTGTTTTCCTGCATCCACCGCAATTCACAAAAGGCCAGCTTTTCTGCGGTTTTGAGTGTGATTCGCGTCCGCTCCCATCCCCGCTCGTCCGCCGGTGACCGATTGGAAATGTGGGAAATGTGGGAGATTAGGAGCGATGGGAAAGCTCTCTGCGACCTCGGTAAAGGCGGCCACGCGGCCAGGACGACATGGCGATGGCGATGGCTTTTTCCTGGTCATTCAAGCCAGCGGCGCAAAAAGCTGGGTCTGCCACGTTCAGAAAAACGGCAGCCGCCGTGACTTAGGTGCGGTCTTCCTGCGCGTGTACGAGAACGCGTTGGTCAGGCGAACGGAGGCGGAGCTTATCGCGCAAAGCACTGCGCTTGCCGCTAGCGCTTCGATCATCTGGCCCGGTGCAATCGAACAGCCGACTCCGAGTAGTGTTCGGTTTGAGGAACCGGTCACAGAAGTCGATCTCCAGAGTGCTACGGTCCTGCCGGAGCGCCCAGCGCCAGTCCGTGCCAGAATGCCGATCGACCAAGGTGCCGCAGGGGTTCTTCAAAGGCTCAAGCCCGTTATCACCCAAACCAAAGCTGTCACGCTGGCATCGATCCAGCTGCTCGACCGCAACGCCATTATCCTCAACGGCTATGGAATGGGAGGCAGTCTCATCCATGCCCCCGAAGTCGCGGCAGCTCTTCGTGGAAAGGCTACAACGGTTTTTCGCGATAATGCCAGCTATCGGCAAACCTATCCGCTCGAATGGCTAAGCCGAGCGTCAGTCTGCGTCTCCATCATGCCCGCCCGATCCGTGTAAATGGACAGGTAGTGGGCGCGGTGCTGGTCTCACGGTCTCCGCGTGCGTTGTTCAAGGGCATGTATGAGGATCGTGGCAAGATCGCACTGGGCGTCATCGTCATCTTCGGCACACTCGTGCTTATTTCGGCGATCCTTGCGCGCGCCATTGTTCGCCCGATTGAAAATCTCAGCCGGGCTACACACACGATGGCGACCGGACGTGCCATCACGCTGCAGCGACCGTCGCTGCAAGTCGTCGAAGTCCGTGTACTCTATGACGACTTTGAAAAAATGGCCGAAGCCATTGCGCAACGCTCCCGCTATCTCCGCGACTTCGCAGCGGCACTCAGTCACGAGTTCAAGACGCCGCTGGCGAGCATAAGTGGTGCTATCGAATTGCTAGAGGATCATGCCGACACGATGTCCGACGCCGACAGGCAGAAATTTCTGGGGAACATGGCGGTCGATGCCGATCGGCTTTCCCGGCTCGTGCGCCGCATGATGGAGCTTGCCAAGGCAGATATGCAGCTGCCGAATGGCACCGAGCGTATTGATGTGATGCCTGTCTTGGCCAAGATCGCGGATAGCTATCGATCGCCCTCCTTCGTTGTACAGGTGCAGGCCGCGAGCCCCCGCTCAGGCGCCCTGATCGACCACATAAGTCTTGAAAGGATTGCCGCCACTCTGGTCGAGAACAGCAAACAAGCTGGCGCGACGAAGGTACTGATCTACATCCGGTATATGGACGGGCAGATGACGATAGCATTCGAGGATGACGGCGATGGCATCTCCGAGGCGGACCGCGCAAGGATCTTTGAACCGTTTTTCACAAGCAAGCGCCATAAGGGCGGAACAGGTATGGGCCTGTCCATTGCCCGATCCCTCGCTGAAGCGCATGGTGGCACTCTGGGTTTGGCGCACTCCAACCAGGGCGCGCGCTTCAAACTGGCTCTGACGTCAGGCTGATGGGCCAATCAGAGCGTTGGGGCGAATGATCAAGTGGCGGGCGCGAGCCTCAAATTCTGCGTTCGACCAGAAATCGACGCTCGAGCCTTTGAGATCGGAGCTAGAAGGAGACGTTTCGCGCCTTTAATTATGTTGTTCAACGGACGGTTTGCGATTTGGCAATATGGCGGATTGCATGACAGCTTTACTCGCTATTATGCTCGGTATTTTCCCTCATTCCAATGTGTCGAATGAGATCCCGCTCGTGGCGGTCGGGTTCGGACTCCGCTATTCTCCCGACACGCCGGTGCCAGTCTCGCCCGATCATCCGCTTTACAGCCGCGTTTTGATCGACCCGATTGAGGAAATGCCTAGCTCGGTCCGTTTGAGCATTGCTCGCCCCTCAAGCATAAACGAAGGATTAAAGCTGACGTTGGAGCATCTGCACATGCTCGCACCGACCAGTACTGATGCAAAAGTCCTTGCCCTCCGCGAGCAGGTCGCAGGCTTCATCGCGCATTTTGCGGGCGTCCCGCAAGGTTACCTGCGGGTACGAGCCAAAGCTCAGTTTCTTTTCCGCGCCGCTGCGACGAAACTTCATTCGCGGGAACCAGATGGGGAGATCACCAGAAAGAGTCCCAGCTCATCATGGAGTTTGTAGGGCTTATCACGCGTCTTAGCTCGACGAATTGCTATATCACTCAATGACATAGTTCAGGCCTTTCATGGCGAGGCCCCCACCCTTGGGGCCTCGTGCATTTTCCGGCACGCTTTTTTTAGAAAAGGCCCCACTTCTGCCTGGGCTTCCATGGCATGAAGCGAGATTTCTCGAGCCGGATGACCATTAAAATACCGCAGATTTCCGCGGGTTGTAAAGCTATCGGGGATGTTCTGAGATCGAGAATTGGAGCGGGTGAAGGGAATCGAACCCTCGTCGTAAGCTTGGGAAGCTTCTGCTCTGCCATTGAGCTACACCCGCGAACTGGTTTTAATCAGTCATTTCAGATCGCCTAAGTCAGTCCGGTTTACAATCCGGTTTACGCCTCTTGCGATACGTCGGCCTACTGCCACGATTGTTGCATTCTGGTCAACACAGACCTTTCGACTGCGACCTACTTCATTGGGCGACCATCCGAGAATATCTGCAATCTCGAAGCTGCCGGGGCATACTACCCATTTTATGTCTTTCTCGGTCGCTTTTCCATTCCCCGGAAGCGGACATAGGGCAATGTGCGGTCGCTGTTTTCTCAACGTCCGAAAAGTCGGACACTCCGGAAAGGCAGCTTCGGAATCCCGAGGGTTATATGCAGCCCATTGCTTCAACCGCGCTCATGCGCAACAACGCGGTTCGGCTCCAAGCCCAGCTGTGGGAAAGCTGGGGGTCACGTCAGTGGCACCAAAGCGTCCAAACTATCTTCGGCCTAGAATCTCGCCGACGCAGGCGGGTCCGGGTATCCGACATGCGTCAGTTAGGCAGATGCGTCGTCCCATGCGGTTGACGGCATTATCCGCATCAACAGCCCTCGATTTCTTGCTGCGCGACGAAAAGCGCTCTGCCACCTCCTGATTAAAGCCGGACACGGACGCCGACAGAGACATACCTGCCAATCACGTCATAAAGCGCCTTGTTGGTCGAATAATAAATGCCGAAAGGTGCGCTTGGTGCGACTGGCGGTTCGCGATTGAACAGGTTGTTAACCGTTGCGATGAGCTCGAAACGTCGACTTCCCGAAGCCACCTTGAGCCGGGCGGTGACATCAGTGTAGAAAACGCTGCCGACCCGGTTGTTGTCGAGCGCGCCTTCAAGCGTGTTGTCGATCTTGCCGCCTCCGATATAGCGTTCCTGCACGAACAGCGAAACGTCATCGTTGTCGTAACTAAGCTGGAGGTTGCCCGACCAGTGTGGCAATCCGGCAAAGCCAACGTCGCCCGCCCGGTCGATCTTTGTCGCACCCGGAATTTGTGTCGAGTTTTCGTCGAGATAGCTGACGAGCGCCCTCAGACTGAGGGCGCTGGCTCCCACCGGGTGCCGGTAGTTGACTTCGGCGTCGACCCCGCGTGCGCGTGCCGAAGCAAGGTTGAGGAACGGCGTTCTGATGATGATCGACGCGCCACCCGGCTGCGGGAGTACGTTCGCGCATGCGGTGGCGGAACCGGCCGCGCAGGCATCGATCAGGGTCTGCGTGGCAGGCAGAGTGATGCCGTCTTTGATCTTGATGTCGTAGTAGTCGACAGTCGCCGTGAATCCACGGAGCCACGACGGTCGATAGACCATGCCGACTGTCAACGTGTCGGCCTTTTCAGGCTTCAGCGCCGGGTTGCCGCTGCGAAACAGGCGCGCGGGCTGGACGACGCCCTGGTAATTCACCGTGGCGATCGATTCGAAGGAGGGCGTGAAGAGTTCGCCCAGATTGGCGGCGCGAATATCACGCGACCGCGTTGTGCGGATACGAAGATCGCTGAACGGCTCCCAGCTTCCGCCGACCTTCCACGTCGTGACCGCGCCAACCGTGCTGTAATCCACATAGCGGATCGCACCGTTGACCGAAAGCGAACGAGCAAGGGGGGCGTCCTTCAGCAACGGAATCTCGAGTTCGCCAAAGCCCTCGCGGATGTCGTACTTGCCCTGAAGGCCGGGATAGCTGTTGAACAGGTAATAGGAGGTCGCGCCCGGCGCGACGAGGCTGGGAGGCACACCACGCAGCCCGGTGCCGTTCATGGTCGCGTCTTGAAACGGATCATCGATCACGCTGCCTGCTTCGCGACGATATTCACCGCCCATGGCGATTTTCACGTCGCCAGCGGGAAGCGTGAACAGGGATCCGGTCGCGATGACCGAGGCAACGTCTTGCTTCAGCTTCGTCGTGGAAACAGCCGCGCCCTGCACATATTGCACCGCGGCTGCGGAAGGGGCCCCGACGCCGAAAAGGTTCAACGGCACACAGCCTGGGTCGAGACCCGCCAAGGTCGACCGGCAGACGATCTGACCGTTGGCCGGATTGACGACAGCATCGACCGCCGCGAAGAGATTTCGGCGGAGCGTTGTGTGAGTGCTGCTGCGGTAGTCGTTCTCGCCATGCATGTAGTATGCGCTGACCTTCCACCTGTCGCTGACGTTCCAGTCCGCGCCCACGATGCCTCGGTACGTCGTGCTCTTCGTCGAAAGACTCTGGGGTAATTCGGCACTGACCCGCGTCATCGGAAACGACGAGACGCCGGCGTTGTCCATCAGGGCTTGGGCCGCCGGAGATAGGAACGCGTTGTCACGAAAAATGGTAAAGGCGGTCGGGGTCAGCCCGTTGAAGGAGTGTGTAAGTTGGACATCCGACTTCGCTTCGGCAAACAGCCCTTCAGCATAAACCGTGACGTCACCGATTTCGAATTGCGGACGCAGGAAGGCGGTCTTGCGCTCGACACCAAAGGCGACGGCGTTATCGAGGTTGGCAGCGTCACCGCCGATCTGGCTAGCAGCGGTCCGATTCGTGCCGAAGTTATAGCTGGTGACTCCACCACCGGGCAGAAAGCGGTTGCCGGCCAGCGGCCCGCTTACGATCGAACCTCCGTTTGACGCGAAAATGCCCACGGGGCCAGCGACTGTCAGTCGCGGCGAAACGAGGCCGGTGGGCGCGATGGCCCAGCGTTCCTCCAACACGCGTCGTCCTGAGACAATGCCGATCGGGTCCTGGTTGAAGTATTCAAAGCTGGCGATAATGTTGCCGCTATCGCCGATGCGACTACCGGCAGTGAGCGTCAGTTTGCGGAGCGCTCCGTCACCGTAATCGGACACGCCGGCCTGCGCGCTCGCACGGACGCCAGTGAACTTCTTGTCCAGGATGAAGTTGACTACGCCGGCAACTGCATCCGAACCATAAGTGGCCGATGCGCCGCCGGTTACCACCTCGACGCGCTGGACCAAGTCCTGGGGAATCAGATTGATGTCTGGTATCCCAGAAACGCTGGAGGAGACGAAGCGGCGGCCATCGAGCAGCACGAGAGTGCGCTCTTTGCCAAGGCCGCGCAGGTTGAGGAAGCTGGCGCCATTGTCGCGCGCGGGGGACGTCGTGTTCGAGGATCCGGTGGACGAGTTGCGGAAGGCCGGAAGCTGATTCAACGACTCAGAGATCAGCTTTGACGAGGCATTCTGGAGCTGTTCTGCCGACGCTTCGGTCACGGGCGATGGCGCCGACGCCGCCGTGCTCAACCGCGAACCGGTGACCACGATTTCGCCAGGATCGCTTTGGGATACTTGCTCGCTTTGGGTGGACGCGACCGACGTCGTCTGCGCATATGCGCTCGGCGTCAGCCATGCGCCGCTCAGCATGAGTGCGCTCAATACCTTCCGCTTGCTTGTTGCTGAAGTCATGTCTGTCCTCTCCCGTGTTTTTTATTCTAAGTTTTGCCGCTTCGTGCATCTGCCTGCAAACCGGAGCCTGGCCTTTTGAAATCAAGCTCACTCTTAAGAGACAGCCTGTACCATCAACATCCGCCGAAGGATTATAATTCTGTTATTCGGAATGTATTTCTATTCAAGGGAATTTGATTATTCCAAACCGCAGACATTTGCAAGATCGTGAGGAAGGGCTTGCAGTCAGACGGCGACGCAGTCGCAGGCGGGCTGTGGGACCAGAGCATCTGCTCCGGTGGTGGCGCTGCCGAACCAGCGCTGGAGCCTGGACTTTGTTCACGACCAGATGGCGTCAGGCAGGCGGTTTCGCGTGCTCAGCATGGTCGATGAGATGAAGAGGGAGTGTTTGGCAGCGGTGCCGGACACCTCAATCTCTGGTCGCCGTGGCGTGCGCGAACTGACCACGGACAGAAGCATGATCCCGGGGACGAGATAATCATTCCGCGGGACTGGACGGACAAAGGCCCATTACAGAAGCACTACATCGCATGCGTGCCACGTTGTTCATACAGAGCGATCGCCCGCCATGATGCGCGCCGCCATGGTTGCCCAAGGTTCGGAAAACCAGCTGCCCGGATCTTCTGCGATAACCGTGGTTCCGTCGGCAAGGTCCTCAGTTAGTATGACGTCCTGGTGGCGGAGGAAGCGCGTATCGACGGTCGAATAGAAGGTGCGAAAGACCGGACCGATGCCGTTATGGTTGTGCGGTAGCGTGACCGCGAGGCGATCACCCAAGATTCGGACAAGCTTGCCCGCTGGATAGACGCCGATGCTGCCCATGAACTGGAACAACAACGCGCGATCGAAATGTCCTTCCGCGGTCTCCATCTCCGTGACGGCTTCCAGGGGGGATTTGCCGGGGGCATAGGGGCGGATCGACGTGATGGCATCGTAGACGTCGCAAATGCTGGCCATTCGTGTCGCGGTACTGATTGCTTCGGCTTTCAGGCCGAACGGATATCCTAAGCCGTCGAGACGCTCATGATGGTGCAGGCAGACGTCCAGCGCCACCGGCGGCAACCCGGTGGTAGCCGCGAGAATGTCGTAGCCCTGAGTCGGATGGCGACGCATTTCAATCGTCTCCGCCTCGTTCAACGGTCCGGCCTTGAGCAAGATGTCCTGGGAGATCGTCGACTTGCCGACGTCGTGGAGCAACCCCGCCATCCCGAGGTCGCGCACGGCGGCGGCAGGATAACCGAGCTCGCGGGCAAGGCTGATCATCAAGGCACAGACGGCGACGGAGTTTGTATAGGTCTGGTCGTCCTGCGCTTTCAGGCGCGTGACGCTGATGAAGGCGGCTATGTTGTTGAGCGAGTCTGCAATGTCGTCGACTACCGCCAAGATATCGTTGGTGGGCACGCCCTTGCCGAGCCGGCAGTCGGCAAACATCGCGTTGACGACGGCCTTGGATCGCTGCGCGAGTTCGGTCGCTCGCGCCTGATCCGCCCGGCCAAACCGCCCGGAAGCGCGCGTGGAACGAGGGCTAATCGGTGTCTGGATCGGTCGGGCGGTCGCCACGTCGCACCCCTTGGCCGTATCGATGACGATCTCGGAACTGCTGGAGCGGATACGTTCGAGTTCTTCGTTCGACGATATGAGAAGCCGCGACCGCCACAGGGGATGGGAAAGCCAGCCGCCCGCGAACGAGTGGACGTACATACCCAGTGCAGCCTGTTCCGCTCGTATTGATTTAAGCAAGGATGTTCTCATGCGGCAAGGGTTGAAGGGAATTCCGATACGCGCGCGTCGTAATTAACACATCGTCGCACGGAGATTGGCGGCTCAGTCTGTTGTAGGCGACCGGCGCTGTTTACTGTTGTGTCGCCGACGCCCGGATTGGGTTACCCTCATTATAGGCGAGTCCGATGGAATGAGGCGCGATTTGAACGGCCGGTTTCGGGAGCGCGTGGGGATCGAACAAACGACCGACTATGGGCATTTGCGGCGCGACAACTTCTGACAAAGGGATTGTTACCCGCATGGTGCCTTGAAGTTCCTTTGACACAGAAGCTTTGAGATGAATAACCTTGTATCAGGTGTTGCAATCAGCCCGCTTCGTCAACGCCTCGTTGACGATATGACAGTGCACCGGTTTTCGCACGAGACGCAGCGCAACTATATCTGCGAGGTTGGACGCTTAGCGACATTCCTGGGGCGCTAGCCCCCTACAGCGACTGCTGAAGATGTACGCCGTTTCCAGATCGGCCAGCAGGATGTTGGGGTCCCGACGCCGACGATGACCATGATTGTGTCGGCGTTGCGGTTCTTTTTCACGCACACACTCGACCGACCGGAACTCGCTCGCAAACTGGTGCGCACCGGACATGCCCGCAAGCTTCCTGTGGTGCTGAGCATTGACGAGGTGAAGCTGCTGAACGCTACTACATGCCTGAAGCACCAAGCGGCATTATCGGTAGCGTACGGCGCTGGGTTGCGCGTCACTGAAGTCCCGGCGCTCAAGGTAGACGAGCCGGACCCTGTCGCGGCTTAACGCGCTTGTGGTAAGTAGATGGGGCGATCGGCAGGACGCGGCAGATCGGTTCGCCCCCATAGGCATCCGGTGATCGTCGATAACCGCGATCATCGCCGACCGGGCGGTCGAGCTCCTCCTACGCAAAATATGCGGACGCCTTGCGCAGAATCTCGTTGGCCTACCGCAGGTCTCGGACTTCGCGTTCTAGCGCCTTTACCTTTTAGGCAGCCCCACTCCAGAAGGTATCAGCAGAGCATCTCCCCCCGGAGGGGGCCGCCGTTTAACTGATGCAACACAGTTCCCGCTTGCGGAGAGGACACGGGGCGGGACCTACGAGAATTACACGTTGCGCGACAATCGCAGGTCGCTCGCCCTCAGTCGAGGCTGGCAATCCCGGAACGAATTGATTGACGCTTAATAACCATCCCGATATACAGAACATAATTCCCAATAATGGACAGTAATAGCTGGAAATGGGAAAGCTCTGGAGAGGTAGTATGAGGTTTTCCAATGCTCTGCTGAGCGGAGTGTCCGCTTTTGTGTTTCTTGCGCTGCCGACCGATGTCCTCGCTGAAACCTTGTTCCAGCCAACCAAAGCTGACGCGACGCTACCCACGGAACAGGAAATCCCTTCGTCCGAGGCCCAATCCAACGCAAATGGTGAGATTGTCGTTACCGGTACGCGCCTGCGTTCGGGTATGACGGCTCCCACGCCATTAGTTGTCGTATCCGCCGATCAGTTACGGACGGCGAGCCCTCAGCAGGTGAGCGACGCGCTGAACCAACTGCCTATGTTCAAGGGATCATCCAGCCCCGCCAATGGGACAGGTTCATCCAGCAGGGACAATGGCGGGTCCTTTCTTAATCTGCGCGGTCTTGGCAAGGAACGTACCCTGGTTCTGATCGATGGGCGCCGAATGGTTGCTGCTACGTCGGGCGGTGCGACAGATATCAGTTTGATCCCCCAGGATCTGATCCGCTCGGTGGACATCGTCACCGGCGGCGCCTCGGCTGCCTATGGTTCGGATGCCGTGGCCGGCGTCGTAAATTTCCGCTTGGACACCAAGTTCAAAGGGGTCAGGCTGAATGTGCAGAAGGGTCTGTCCAAATACGCAGATGCTGCGACGACTCGGGCCGCTCTTACGGGAGGAGCCAGTTTCGGCGGTGGCGGCCATATCGTTGCCAGCCTCGAATACTACCAGTCGGATGGCCTGGGACGCGATCCCACGGGAAGGCCGATCTCGGACTTTCCATATGGACAGGGCCCGACCGGACTCGCCAGCCCGACCAGGACAATTGTCTATCCGTCGCTCTACACAGCAGCTGCGGGCGGGTTGATCAACACAGGGCCGCTCGCGGGCAATCGCTTCCTGCCGGACGGCACGGTCACGCCTTACAACTTTGGCACGAACCGCACCAACCTCATGCAGGCGGGTGGGGACGGCTTCGTCTTCCAATCCTCGCTGATGGCGAGCGTCAAGCGCTACTCGGCGTTCACTCATGCTGATTTCGACCTTGGCGACGTGAAGGTCTTCGGCGAAGCCTTGTTCTCCCAGGCCGACATTGGTTACCCATATCTGCCGAACCAGCAAGCCTCGGTTTTCAATAACGCAGCAACGATCTTTCGTGGAAATCCCTACGTCAATCCAGCCATCGAGAGCGCGTTGTTCGGAAATGCAGGCAGCATCACGGTGTCAAATATCGCCGGTAGCACGCCGTTCATGACCATCGATACGCGCTCACGAACCTATCGGTTCGTTGGTGGCTTCGATTGGGATATCGGCAGTGGATGGTCTGTTTCGGCCTACGGAATGCATGGCGAGAATCGCTACAAAGTTCTGAATCGCGATGTGGGCAACATTCGAAACCTGTTCGCGTCGCTGGATGCCGTTCGCGACCCCGTTTCCGGCAATATTGTCTGCCGATCCACCCTGTCTGGTTTCGACCCCGGTTGCGTGCCCTTCAACATTCTCGGGGGCAATCCGATTTCGCCGGAAGCCAGGGCATGGGCGTTCGGCACGTCCGAGCTTGACTTTCGCCTGAAGCAGGACGTCGCATCGCTCTCCGTCCGCGGTCCGGCCGTTACCCTACCCGCTGGCGCGGTCGATGTGGCTGCAGGGGTCGAATACCGCAGGGAAGACGCACGTCAGATGATCGATGGGCTCAGCGCTTCCGTAGTATCGACGGCGGGGTTGCGGGGCATGCCGGCGAATTATTCGCGCGGTTTTCCGGGAGGCTGGGTGTTCAGTGCGCCGGCCGCCTTCCAAGGCTCATATAACGTGCTAGAGGGTTTCGCCGAAGCCAGCGTACCAATTTTCAAGGACTCGCCGTTCGGGTACCTGCTCTCGTTGAACGGCGCTATCCGTCTGATCCGGTACAGCACTGTTGGAACCGTCACGACGTGGAAGGCCGGCGCCACGTACGAGCCTTTCGCTGATCTGCGGCTGCGCGGAACGGTTTCGCGAGACATCAGGGCGGCCAACATCGGAGAGCTTTTCTCAGGCCGGCAACTCCTGCAGGCTTCCGTAACATATCTGGGTGTCCAACGGTCCGGGCTGGCAATCAGGTCGGGAAACCGGGACTTGCTTCCAGAAAAGGCCGACACTCTCACGGCGGGCGTCGTCTATCGCCCAAGCTGGCTGCCGGGCCTGGGGGTTTCTGTTGATTACTACCGCATCAAGGTTCGGGACGCGATGGCCCAGTTGAGCGCGACACAGACCGGCGACCTGTGCACTTTGGGTGCACAGTATGCCTGCGATCTGATTAGCCTGGATGTCAATAACCAGGTGACGGTGCTAACTCCGACACTCAACCTGGCCTCTCTGCGCACCAGCGGCGTGGATGTTGAAGTCGACTACTCGCGGGCAGTTGGACCGGGTAATCTGCAAGTGAAGGCTCTCGTGAGCTACCTGCACGACCTCCAGACCCAGCTTCCCAACTCGCCGGTTATCAATCGAGCCGGCGACCTTGGTGTCCAGGGTGCACCCAAGTGGCAGGGGTACATGTCGATCAGTTACAAGTCGAACGGTGGGTTGAGTGTCGGCATGCAAGAGCGTTATATTGGCAGCGGCCTGATCGACGCGACCTTGGCGCCCACCGTCCTGGGCGATGCCAACAAGGTCCCTGCGACCTGGTATACCGACATCTCCCTGTCGCAGGAGGTGGCCGGGGGGGTCGGTCGGATGAAGCTCTACGCGACGGTGAACAACCTGTTCAACCAGCAGCCGCGGATCACGCCAGTTGCAACAACCGGCCCTTACAGGTCCACCAATTCGCAGTTGTACGACATCCTTGGACGCTACTACGCCATAGGGGCGACGCTGAGTTTCTGATGTTCGCACAAGGGACCAAAAATGCTGTCAACTGCAACTGACCCTTTGTCGAGCGCTGGCATTCCGTCCGATCAGATCGAATTGATCGACCGGCCGAAATTGTACCGGCGTGTCGCGCTGCGGCTCATGCCGTTCATACTTATTTGCTACATCGTCAACGCAATAGACCGCACCAACATCAGCATGGCGCAGTTGCGGCTGGAGAAGGACCTTGGTTTCTCCGCTGAGGTGTTCGGCATCGGCCTTGGCCTGTTCTATGTCGGTTACGTTCTGGCCGAAGTACCCAGCAATCTCCTGCTATCCCGGATTGGGCTGCGCAAGACGCTGCTGCGCATCATGACCTTATGGGGTGCGATGTCCTGCGCCACCATGTTCGTGACCACTCCAGCGCAATTCTACGCGGTGCGATTTCTGTTGGGGCTGTTCGAAGCGGGCTTCTATCCGGGGATTCTATTATACATCACGATGTGGTTCCCATCCGGGTACCGGGCTCGCATCACCGCGCTGTTCATGATGGGCTCGCCGGCCGCCAGTGCGATCGGGTCTCCGCTATCCGGAGGGATCATGGTCGGCATGGAAGGTGTCGGAGGCCTGTATGGTTGGCAATGGATGTTCCTGCTGGAGGGGCTCCCCGCGATCCTGCTTGGCATTGCCGTGATGTTCGTGCTCACCGACCGGCCGTGTGACGCTCGCTGGCTGAGCCCCACGGAGAAGGCAGCCATCGCGGACGACTTTTCGGTCGATGAGGCGGCGCGGTCATCGTCCGGGCACGGCGGCTACCTTGGCCTCCTTCGCGACCCGCCATTCTACGCTCTCGCCTTCGCCATTATGTCTACCTACGCCCTCATCAACTCTGCTTATTGGACACCCCTGCTCCTGCGCGAAGCGGGGATGAAATCGGTTGCCAACATCGGATTCATGGCAGCGGTGCCTCCGCTCCTCACCATCGTCGCGATGTTCTTCTTTGCGCGCCACTCGGACAAGGTCCGGGAGCGGCGCTGGCATTACTTCGGCACTCTTGCAGTGGGCGCATCGGCCGTGCTGTTGCTGGCCACCTTGCCTCCTAGCCCGACCTTGGTCGTGCTGCTGTCGGGGATCGTCATGTCGTGCACATACTCCAGCGGCACGTTGCTGCCGGGAATATTCTCCAGCTTCATGGCCCCCAACCTGCGGCCCGCCGGAATGGCGCTGCTGACTTCCATGGGCGCACTCGGGTCGGTGATAACACCGATCGCGATTGGCCGATTCAGAGTCGTCACCGGAAGCTATTCGGCGGCGCTCCTCGTCCTGTGCGGAGTGGTCGCGCTGGCAGCGATCCTGTTTATCTTCGTCATACCGAAGGAACGGTTTCAGGAACCGTTGGCGCAGCCGACGCGATGAACGAAGCACGGGATAGAACTGTGCAGGTATCCCGTCCGGCAAAGCTAGGTGCGCGGCGCGCACCGAAAGTCCGGCCAGGTGTGTGGAGGGGACTCACCCCGAGGAGGCCAAGTTGAGTAGTGCCGCATCATCAGCAAGGGATCGGGTTCGGCAGAAAGTCAGCGAAGCCGAGTGGCACACCCGCGTCGAACTGGCCGCGCTCTACCGGGCACTCCACCATTTTGGAATGACCGAACTCATCGCGAACCACATCACCGCGCGCGTACCCGGAGAGCCGGAGCACATGCTGCTGAACGCCTATGGCCTGATGTATGACGAGATCACCGCGTCAAACCTCTACAAGATCGATATGGATGGCAAGGTCATCATGGAACCGGCAGGCGGGTTCCCCCTGAACGCCACCGGCTACGTCATCCACGGTGCTATTCATTCCGTTCGTCATGACGTGGAAGTGGTGATTCACACCCATACCAGGGCGGGCATCGCGGTTTCGGCGATGAAATGCGGATTGCTCCCGCTGTCGCAGCATTCGGTCATTCTCGGCGAGGTCAGCTATCACGACTTCCAGGCGCCCGCGCTCGATTTCGACGAGCGCCAGTCGATCATCGACGACATGGGTGACACCGATCTGATGATCCTGCGTAACCACGGCCTTATGGTCTGCGGCAGCTCGATCGCTCAGGCCTTTTCGAACATTTTCCGGCTGGAAACTGCCTGCCGCATTCAGGTCGATACACTGTCGGGCGGCGCGGAAAATGCAATGGTGCTAAACAGCTCCCACTTCCAGGCTACTCGCAATCTGGTCCCACCCCACGTCATCGAAGCGTCGGCGAAACTGCAATGGGAGGCGGTTCGGCGGATGCTCGAGCGGTCTGGCGCCGTAGTCGACGCTTGATGGCCAATCCGAGGAGGTCCTAATTGGTAAGTTATGTGAAAGAACGCGGAACTGTTTCGCTGCCGTCCAGCATCGCCACGAAGGCGGTGGGTCTGGTGTCCGGGGAAGGGTTGCCACCCCTGTTCCTCGAGGCGAAGCCCGGGGCATTCGCGAACGTGGAGGACGCATCCGATTGGGTTGGCGAGAACCGTCCGACCCTCGACCGCCTGATCGAGGAGCACGGCGTAATCGTGCTGCGCGGGTTTCCGTTGCAGACCTCCGCCGATTTCGGCAGGCTTGGCGCCAAGTTCCCGGTTTTCGACGGCAACTATCAGGGCGGCGCGGCGGCGCGCCGTTCTCTGGACAAGGGCGTGTACGAAGCCACGCAGCGCACCGGCGACCAGACCATCTACATCCACCAGGAGATGTTTTACGTCCGGGACTATCCGCCGCGCATCGCCTTTTTTGCGCGAAAGGTGGCGGAGACCGGCGGGGAAACGATCATCGCGGACATGGCGAAGGTAACCCGCCTGTTACCCGTGCCGATCCGCAAGAAGCTGGAACAGCACGGCGTGCTGGTAATCCGCAACTTCGCCCCACCAAGCGGCTCAAACGTCGAAACGCGGCTGATGGACCGCCGCGGGTGGGAATTCGCGTTTTACACAGATTCGCGGGAGGAAGTCGACGAGGTCTGTCGCCACCGCGGCATGGAACCGCACTGGCATGACGACGGCAGCCTGACCGTGTTCAGCCGTCTGCCCGCCTTCGTCGTTCACCCGACCACCGGAAAGGAGGTCTATCGCACCGCCCTCCACACCAACGCCCGCACCAAGGCTGACATGGAACACGATGAGGAAGCCAAGCAACTGCTGGCTTCGCAGAAAATCCCAAGCGCCATGGTGCTGGGCAACGGCGAGCCTCTCAACCCGGAAGAGGAATTGGCCTTAGCGCGCCTCGTCGATGACGCAACAGTTTACTGGAAGTGGCAACAAGGCGACGTGATGATACTCGATAACCTCCAGATCGGTCATGGCCGCAACCCGTTCGTGGGCGAACGAGCCACCGATCTGCAGATGTTCAATTAGAGATCGCCGGAATGGATAAGTTCTTACCCGAACCGGCAAGCGAGCTCCGGCAGCGCGTGCTGTTCGCAGTGGCAGCGGCGATGTCACATGGTGGAGGTGCGCTGTGGGCCTTCGCGCCAAACTCAACTGAAAGCCTAGGAGAGTGTAATGCGTAAAACGAAAAAAGTCATCATGACCTGTGCGGTAACCGGATCGGTCCACACTCCGTCCATGTCACCCCATCTGCCGATCACGCCCGACCAGATCACGGCCGAAGCCATCGCTGCGGCGGAGGCGGGAGCAGCGA
>NZ_CAKKNC010000003.1 GCF_918741285.1 Sphingobium sp. CECT 9361
GGCAGCCGGGTTTGCCGTGCATGAATTCGTCGGGCAGGATGATAGCGAAAGGTTCGTCGCCCACGATGTCGCGTGCGCACCAGATCGCGTGGCCAAGGCCCAAAGGCTCCTGCTGACGGATGAAGACAGCGTTACCCGGAGCAAGGCGCGTGCCTTCGAGCGCCGACATATCCTTGCCGCGTTCGCGCTGCGTCGATTCGAGTTCGAACGCCATGTCGAAATGGTCCTCGATCGCATTCTTCCCGCGACCGGTGACGAAGATCATCTGCTCGATGCCTGCTTCGATGGCTTCATCGACGGCATATTGGATCAGGGGGCGGTCGACGACCGCTAGCAATTCCTTGGGCACTGCCTTGGTAGCGGGAAGGAAGCGGGTGCCGAGACCGGCGACAGGGAAAACAGCCTTGCGTATCCGTTTCATACTATGTCCGTTTTTATGGAGAGCAGGACGATCGGGTGTGCCCATGTGCCGACTGAAATGCCGACAGCATGGCCGATTTCGTACCTAGGTCAAGATTTGCGATGCCGCGACTTGCTATTTCGCAACTGCGGTAGAAACCGCCCGGATCGGGGCAGGGCGTTGAAATTCCTGATTTGTCTCGATCACGCGGCCGCAATGCCGGGCATCGAGATGGTTTCGCGACGCCTGCGTATTGCCATTTTGCCAGCGGGCCAGCGGGATGCCAAGCGGACGGAAGGCCGTCCGGTCGAAGATCGCGACGTCATAGCGGGCGCAGAGGCGATCCAGCTTCGCCGGATCCAGCAGGGGCAGCGACAGGACGATGGGGCGGGTAAAGACGCCGTGTTGCGGGCGGACGAGATCGGTCGCGAACACGCCGCCGCGCGGGTCCACCAGGACTATATCGGCATCGGTCGCGCGGATCAGGCGGTCGCTTTGGGCATAAGGCGCGGCATAGACATGCGCGCGCCATGCGAAGAAGCCGGTGGTGAACAGCGCAAGGGCGCAGGCGACTAGTATCGGGCGGAGCGACACGGCGCGGTTGCGCGTAACGGCGATCCAGCCATAACCCGCAAGCAGGCAGAAGCTGCCGATATAGCCATGCATATAGCGGAAGCCCCAGCCATAGACCTGACTGGTCATCAGCGCAGCACCAGCCGCGCAGCCGATGGCGAGGGGCAGTATGAGCGTCGGTCCGCGCAGCAGGCCGCGCCAGCCTGCGCCGATCACGGCCGCGACGGCGAGAGGCACGAGGAACAGATTGTTCCAGACGATGAAGCGGACCGAATAGGCCAGCGGATACCATTTTTTGAGGACGCGGGCGGCGAGGCTGGACACCTTGTCGGCCACGCCAGCCGACGGGCGGATGTCACTGGCGGGGCCGAACAGGTCGATCAGCAGGCTGGGCCAGAGTTTCTGCCAGACCACGACGATCATCACGCAGACCGAAGCATGGAACGCCAGCGCCCACCAGCGGCGCTGCAGCGCGAACCAGATGAGAAAGCCGATGAGGAAGATCAGGATGAAATGCCATTGATGCATCCCGCCGGTAAGCAGCGCGATGGCAGCGGCAGTGATATGCCCCCGCCAGTCGCCCCGCAGCATGAAGGCCAGCCACAGCATGTTGAACGCGAAATGCCCTGTCATCGCATAAGGCGTCATCGCGGTGACGGTGAGCTGCGCTGAGGTGAGCCCCATCAGCATCGCGACCCACACGGCATCGGGGCGGTCGGGGAACAGGCGGCGAGCGCTGTGCCACAAGGCGCCGAGGCCGATGGCGAGCAAGGCAGGCGGCGCGAGATTGGCGTCGCCGATCCACGCGAAGGCAGCGCGGATGGCACTGTTCACGGGCAGATAGTTGGCGGCCCAATAATGCGCTGCGCCGAAGGGGGAGTAGAATTCCGGCACCATCGCGCGGCGATAATCCAGCCATTCGGGCGGGATCGGCCAGGCGAGCCTGCCTGCGCCGAGATAAGCTGCGCCCAGTTCGGCCATTTCCTCGTCGCGGGAGAGGCTGTAATTCTGAAACACCAGATAGCGGCCTGCCCAGGCGACGAGCAGGGCAAGGAGGATGAGGCCGCCGATGCGCTTCCAATCAGGGTCGGGCCAGGCATAAGCCGATGCGCGATTGGCCCATGGCGATAGCAGGGCGAGCACGGCAAGGCCGATCAGCAGGGCGGGAAAATCCTGATCGAGAAAGAAGATCTCCGTGATCCCGTGCCCAATGGCATAGGTGACATGCGCAAGAAACGCGCCGCCCGCGAGCAGCGCGAAGGCGAAGGTCCAGCCCAGCGTCCAGCGGGCAAACCCTCGTTGCTGCGATACTGTCGATGCTCCGGTCATGCGGGGCCTCTTTGCCGGGGGGGAGGGGGCGAGGCAAGAGGCGATGCGACTCAGTGCGCATCGACCTCCCACGTTGGGACGGGGCCGTAGGTCTCGCGCAGAAAGCCGATGAGGGCGGCGACGGTTGGCGGGATCGTGGGGACGGGGGGATGGACAGCGTAGATGGCGATGTCCGACGAACCCGACACGTCCGGCAGTACGCGCTGCAAGGTGCCGTCGGCCAGTTCGCGGTTCACGTCCCACAGGGAGCGCAAGGCTATGCCGACTCCGCCGATGGTCAGTTCACGCACGACTTCGCTGGAATTGGTCCGCACGTGGCTGATGCCATCCCAGCTTGTCGTGCCCTTGGGGCCGGTCAGACGCCAGGGCAGCTGGCCGGTGGCGGCGAGCAGGCGATGGGCAGCAAGGTCAGGGATCGTCTCAGGCGTACCATGCGCGGCAATATAGTCCGGCGCGGCGCACAGGACGCGGGCGCTGCGGGCGAGGCGATGGGCGGTCAGGCTTGGCGGAACGTCGGCGGTGATTCGGATGGCGATGTCGATGTCGCCGGAGAAGAGATCGACGAAGCCGTCCGACAGATCGAGCGACAGGTCGACGCGCGGGTGGACGCGCAGGAATGCCGCGATATGCGGGGCAAGGTGCAGGCGGCCGAAGGAGGTGGGGGCGGAAACGCGCAGCGCGCCGCTGGGGACGTCCGTCTGGCCTTGCACCCGGCTTTCCGCTTCCTTCAGCGCGACAACGATTGCCTTGAGATCGGCGTGGAGGCGTTGGCCTTGCGGCGTGAGCGCCATCTTGCGGGTGGAGCGGTGGAGGAGGCGGGTGCCGAGGCGATTTTCCAGACGAAGCAGGCGTTTGGATACCATTGCTGGGGACGTGTTGAGGGTGCGTCCTGCGGCGGACAGGCTGCCCGCGGTGACGATCGCCATGAACAGGTCATAGTCGGGGTCCATCATGCGCCTGCCCCCATTATTGCATAAAAGGAAAAACTGTTGCTGATGTTTATCATCTACCGGCTGTAATGGCGATGGTCTATAGCGGCGGCATAGTGCAAGATCAGGAGTGTGACATGGGCATCGTTCAGAAGGCAGGCATCGGCGTCGCAACGGAGCTGGCGACCTTCGTCGAGACGCAGGCGTTGCCGGGCACCGGCATTGCGGCGGAGGCTTTCTGGCAGGGTGTGTCAGATATTTTCGCCAAGTTTGCGCCGAAGAACGCGGCTTTGCTGGCCAAGCGCGATGATATGCAGGCGCAGATTGACGCATGGCATCAGGCACGCGCAGGCAAGCCCCTCGACATGGCCGAGTATCAGGCGTTTCTGCGCGAGATCGGCTATCTGGTGCCGGAGCCTGCGCCGTTCGCGATTACTTCGACCAAGGTGGACGATGAACTGGCGACGCTGGCGGGGCCGCAACTGGTCGTGCCCATCCTGAATGCGCGCTTTCTGCTGAATGCCGCCAATGCGCGCTGGGGCAGCCTGTACGATGCACTGTATGGGACGGATGCTTTGCCGGGCAAGGCGGAAGGCAAGGGTTATGACGCCGCGCGCGGGGCGCAGGTCATTGCGTGGGCGAAGGCGTTTCTGGACAAGGCTGTGCCGCTTGCGGCGGGGTCATGGGCGGACTGGACTGGCGGGGAACTGGCATTGCGCAATCCGGCGCAGATGGTCGGGCGTAACGGCGACAATCTCGTGTTGCAAAACAATGGGCTGCACATCGAAGTTGTGATCGATGCTGCGCACCCCATCGGCAAGACCGATCCGGCGGGCATTGCCGACGTGATCCTCGAATCCGCGCTGTCGACGATCTGCGATCTGGAGGATTCGGTCGCGGCGGTCGATGCGGCGGACAAGGTCGCGGCCTACACCAACTGGCTGGGGCTGATGAAAGGCGATCTGGAGGACACGTTCGAAAAGGGCGGGGCGATGATGACGCGCCGGCTGAACGCGGATCGCAGCTATACGGCAGCCGATGGCAGCACCGTCACGTTGCCGGGACGCAGCCTGCTGTTCGTGCGCAATGTCGGGCATCTTATGACCAACCCTGCGGTGCAACTGGCCGATGGCAGCGAAGCGCCCGAAGGCATTCTGGATGGGATCATGACCAGCCTGATTGCGCTGCATGACCTGAAGCGCGCGGGCGCTTTCGTGAATAGCCGCGCGGGCAGCATCTATATCGTGAAGCCCAAGATGCACGGGCCGGAGGAAGTCGCGTTCACCAACGACCTGTTCGATGCGATCGAGGATATGCTGGGGCTGGAACGTTACACGATCAAGGTCGGCGTGATGGACGAGGAACGGCGGACATCGGCGAACCTCGCCGCGTGCATCCATGCCGTGAAGGACCGGATCGTCTTCATCAACACCGGCTTCCTCGACCGGACCGGCGACGAGATGCACACGTCGATGCAGGCCGGGCCGATGATCCGCAAGGGCGACATGAAGACGTCGAGCTGGATCAAGTCCTATGAGGATCGCAATGTGCAGATCGGGCTGGCTTGCGGCTTGTCGGGCAAGGCGCAGATCGGCAAGGGCATGTGGGCCGCACCGGATCGGATGGCCGACATGCTGGAGCAGAAGATCGGGCATCCGATGACGGGCGCGAACACCGCATGGGTGCCTTCGCCGACCGCCGCTACTCTGCACGCGACGCATTATCACAGCGTCGACGTCTTCGCGCGGCAGGAAGAGCGCAAGGCGGAGCCGGTTGCCAGCCTCGACGCGCTGCTGACCATCCCGGTTGCTGCGGGCGTCAACTGGTCGGAACAGGACGTGCGCGACGAGCTGGACAATAATGCGCAGGGCATATTGGGTTATGTCGTGCGCTGGATCGATCAGGGCGTTGGCTGTTCCAAGGTGCCGGACATTCACGACATCGGCCTGATGGAAGATCGCGCAACGCTGCGCATTTCGTCGCAACATATGGCGAACTGGCTGCTGCATGGCGTGTGTTCGGCGGAGCAGGCCGACGCGGCGCTGGAGCGGATGGCGGCGAAGGTCGATGCGCAGAATGCAGGCGATCTGCTGTACCGCCCAATGGCCGGCAATGCAGAGACCAGCCTGGCCTATCAGGCGGCGCGCGCACTGGTGTTCGAGGGGTTGACGCAGCCCAACGGCTATACCGAACCGCTGCTCCATGCCTATCGCGCGCGGGTCAAGTCGGCGGCGTAACGACCACTCAACTCGGCGCATTTCGAAAACTGCGCCGGGAACCGTCCCTAACCTCGATCATTCTTTATGCAGCAGGTCGATAACGACCTATACATGAAGGAGAATTCTCATGGGCGAACTGACCGACAAGGCCAAGGGTCTGGCGAACGAAGCGGCTGGCAATGTGAAGCAAGCCGTGGGCGACGCACGCAACGATCCGGGCCAGGTGGCCGAAGGCAAAGCCCAGGAAAAGAAGGGCGAGGCCCAGAACCTTAAAGGCTCTGTAAAGGGCGCGCTTGGCGACAAGGTCTGAGGATAGCAATCCTCGCCTGACGCAGCGTTCGGAAAGGGTCGCACCGGCTATGCTGGTGCGACCCTTTTTCTATGGCTCTCACCCTACGGGAGATGTACGTACAAAAATGTATGTACATCATAGCGGATTTTACGTGTCGACTTATTGGCGACCGTATCGCGACGCCTGCAAACGGACGTCGTTTGGTCCGGAATAGCGACCCTGTTCAACGCGTTCGGCATTAGCCAAATTGACCCGCGCGTTTGTGCCGCTTATGGGCGTTTCATCTTCGCGATCTTTGAACAAAGGGGCCATGCCTATGAAGAAGCTGTATCCTGACGCCGCCGCTGCTCTGGAAGGTCTTTTGTTCGATGGCATGCACGTCTGCGCAGGTGGTTTTGGCCTGTGCGGTATCCCTGAGCGCCTGATCGATGCGATCCGCGACGCCGGGACGAAGGACCTGACCATCGCGTCCAATAATGCCGGGATCGACGGCGAAGGGCTTGGCAAGCTGCTGCGCACGCGGCAGGTGAAAAAGATGATCGCCAGCTATGTCGGTGAGAATAAGGAGTTCGAGCGGCAGTATCTGGCAGGTGAGCTGGAAGTGGAGTTCTGTCCGCAGGGCACTTTGGCCGAACGCTGCCGCGCTGGCGGTGCGGGCATCCCCGGTTTTTACACCAAGACGGGCGTCGGTACGCAGGTGGCCGAAGGCAAGGAAGTGAAGAATTTCGACGGTCAGGATTATATTCTTGAGCGCGGCATCTTCGCCGATCTGGCCATCGTCAAGGCGTGGAAAGCAGACGAGAGCGGCAATCTGATTTTCCGCAAGACGGCGCGCAATTTCAATCAGCCGATGGCGACCGCCGCGAAAATCTGCGTCGCGGAAGTCGAGGAAGTGGTGCCGGTCGGCAGCCTCGATCCGGACGGCATTCACCTGCCCGGTGTCTATGTGAAGCGCATGATTATCGGCGCGCCGTATGACAAGAAGATAGAGTTCCGTACCGTTCGCCAGAAGGAAGTTGCCGCATGAGCTGGACCCGTGACGAAATGGCGGCGCGCGCCGCAAGGGAATTGCAGGACGGTTTCTATGTAAACCTGGGCATCGGCATTCCGACGCTGGTCGCCAATCACATTCCTGAAGGCGTCGAAGTGACGTTGCAGTCCGAAAACGGCATGCTGGGCATCGGGCCTTTCCCGTTCGAGGGCGAGGAAGACGCGGACCTGATCAATGCCGGCAAACAGACGATCAGCGAATTGCCCAACACCGCCTATTTTTCCAGCGCGGACAGCTTTGCGATGATCCGTGGCGGGCATATCGATTTGACCGTGCTTGGCGCGATGGAAGTCGCGGAAAATGGCGACATCGCCAACTGGATGATTCCGGGCAAGATGATCAAGGGCATGGGCGGCGCGATGGATCTGGTCGCGGGCGTCAAGAAGATCATCGTGGTGATGGAACATAGCAGCAAGAATGGCGATCCCAAGTTCATTCCCGCTTGCACACTGCCGCTGACAGGCAAGAATGTGGTGGATATGATCATCACCGACATTGCCGTCTTCCAGCGCCCTGACCATGACAGCCCGTTCAAGCTGATCGAGATGGCGCCGGGCATCACGGCGGAAGACGTGAAGGCGAGGACGACGGCCCATTACATCTTATAAGATCAAACGTAAGGCCCCCAAACGGGGCATATTGTCCGGCGCACGTATCAAGATTGTCGCCGGGGTGTTGGCCGGTGGCGTCGTCCTCGGGCTGGCGGCGTGGCCGTGGCGCGGGCCGATGGCTCCCGCCGTGCGGTGGCCGATCGAAGCCTTCGCCGCGCAACCCAAATTGCCGCTCAAGCCATCCGAATGGCATGGCAAGATCGATTATCGCGCGCTCGACAGCCGGATCAGGGCCTTGATGCACGATCCGTCCATGACCGGGCTCACCGCTGCCGTGGTCGAGGACGGGCGGCTGTCCTTCGTGCAGGGCTATGGCCTCGCCTCCACCGAGACGGGTGAGCCAGTCGATGAGCGGACGACGTTCCGCTGGGCGTCGCTGTCCAAGGGAGTGGCAGGCACGCTGAGTGCGCGGCTGGCGGAGGACGGCGTTTTCTCGTTGTCCGATCCGGTCGGGAAATTCCCGACGAGCCTGCGCCTGCCAGGCGATGCCCAGCGCCGCCTGACGCTGGAGCAATTGCTGTCGCAGCGCACGGGCCTGCCCAAAAATGCGTATGATGACCGGCTGGAGGCTGGTCAGGAGCCGGTGGCGATCCGGCAGAGTCTGGCGAAGGTCGCCGATATGTGTCCGCCGGGAACCTGCCACAGCTATCAGAATGTCGCATATGACACGATCAGCGAAGTGATTGGCGCGTCGATGGGCAAGCCCTATGGTGCCGTCGCCAATACGCGACTGTTCCAGCCGCTCGGCATGTTCGGCGCGAGCGTGGGTCTGGATGGGCTGGTCAAATCCAAAAACTGGGCGCGGCCGCATCGGGGTCGGCGGATATTGCCGGTGCTCGATTATTATTACCGCGTTCCGGCGGCGGCGGGGGTCAATTCGACCATCGTCGATCTGGCGCGCTGGATGCAGGCGCAAATGGGTCTGGCGCGCGATATGCTGCCTTCCGACGTGCTGGCGACGATCCAGACGCCGCGGGTCAACACGCCGCGCCCTTATGGTAGTTCGGCTTTGGGCCGCGAGCTCAAAAGCCCCGGCTATGGCCTTGGAATGCGCAGCTTTACCTATAAGGAGCACCGGCTTGTTGGGCATAGCGGGGCGGTGGCTGGCTATCGGTCGGCGATGATGTTCGATCCGACGACGAAGACTGGTATCGTGCTGCTGTGGAACAGTGAGTCGTCCATTCCGTGGCGGTTGCAGCCGGAATTGTTCGACATGGCCTATGGATTGCCCTTCCATGACTGGCTGGATCTGAAGCCCGGTCTGGCGGACAAGGATGTGGCGCAGGTACAAACGCGGTAGGGGGACGCCGATGACATATACGCTGATTACTGCAAACCGGAATTATTCGAGCTGGTCGCTGCGCCCGTGGATGCTGATGAAGGCGCTGGACATTCCCTTTGCCGACCGGATCGAACCGTTCACGGCGGATAGCAATTACGAAGCGTTTCGCGTCTTTTCCCCGACCGGGGCGGTGCCGTGCCTGATCGACGGCGCGCGGACGGTGTGGGATTCGCTGGGCATAGCGCTGTATCTGGCGGACCGGCACGCCGGCGTGTGGCCTGCCGATGAGGGCGCGCGGGCATGGGCGCAGTCTGCGGTTGCCGAGATGCACAGCGGCTTTTCAGCCTTGCGGAACGATTGCACGATGAATGTCGGCGTCCGCGTCGCGCCCAAGCCGATGTCGGCGGCGCTGCAGAAGGACATTGCGCGGATCGCAGAATTGTGGGGGCAGGGGTTAGCCGACTTTGGTGGGCCATGGCTTGCAGGTCCAGCTTTCACGGTGGTCGATGCCTTCTTCGCGCCGGTCGCGTTCCGCGTGCGGACCTATGGGCTGGACGTGGGTGCGGCGGGGCAGGCGTGGGTCGACCGCATCATCGCGCATCCGGCCATGCAGCAGTGGGAAGCCGAAGCACTGGCCGAAAGCTGGCGTGAGGTCGGGCATGAGGCGGAGTTGGCCGCTTGCGGTACGATTACGGCGGACTATCGGACGGCGTAGAAATATTGTTACGCGCGGTGCCCCATCCTCTTTAACCATCGCAAAGTTGGCGCTAGAGGGACGGCATGACACAGCCTCGCACTCTTTATGACAAAATCTGGGACGCACATGTCGTCGAGCAACGTGACGATGGCACGGCCCTTATCTATATCGACCGGCATCTCGTCCATGAAGTAACCAGCCCGCAGGCGTTCGAAGCGCTGCGGATCGCGGGGCGCAAAGTGCGTCGCCCGGATCTGACGCTGGCCGTGCCGGACCATAACTTGCCGACGACCGCGCGCCTGGACGCGGCGGGCAACCGCATCCCCATCGCCGACATCGAAAGCGCGCAGCAGCTTGCCGCGCTGGAGCGTAATGCGCCGGAGTTCGGCATCCGCTATATCGGGGCGACTGACGTCAATCAGGGGATCGTGCATGTCGTTGGGCCGGAGCAAGGCTTTACGCTGCCCGGCATGACATTGGTGTGCGGCGACAGCCATACCGCGGCGCATGGCGCGCTGGGCGCGCTGGCGTTCGGTATCGGCACCAGCGAAGTCGAGCATGTGCTGGCGACGCAGACGCTGTTGCTCAAGAAATCGAAGAGCATGGAAGTGCGCGTTGAAGGGACGCTGGGTTTTGGCGTGACGCCCAAGGACGTGATTCTGGCGATCATCGGCAAGATCGGCACGGCGGGCGGCACCGGGCATGTGATCGAATATCGCGGTTCCACCTTCGACGCGATGAGTGTCGAGGGGCGGCTGACCGTTTCCAATATGTCGATCGAAGGCGGCGCGCGAGCGGGATTGTTCGCGCCCGACGAAGCGACGTTCGCCTATATCAAGGGGCGTCCAATGGCCCCGAGCGCTGCCGATTGGGACGCTGCGGTTGCCTATTGGCGGACACTGCGCAGCGACGAAGGCGCTACGTTCGATACGTCGGTCTATCTGGATGCTGCCGACATCGTGCCCAACGTCACCTGGGGGACCAGTCCGGAAGACGTGGTGCCGATCACCGGCACCGTGCCCGATCCCGATAGCTTCGATGATCCGTCGAAGCGTGCCGCGGCGCAGACTGCGCTCGAATATATGGGCCTGACGAGTGGGCAGCGGATGCAGGATGTCGGCATCCAGCACATCTTTATTGGAAGCTGCACCAATAGCCGGATCGAGGATTTGCGCGCTGCTGCCGCCGTACTGAACGGTCGGCATATCGCGAGCGGAATCAAGCAGGCGCTGGTGGTGCCGGGTTCGGGTCTGGTCAAAAAGCAGGCGGAAGCCGAAGGGCTGGACCGGATTTTCACAGAAGCGGGCTTTGAATGGCGCGAGCCGGGCTGTTCGGCATGCCTGGGCATGAACCCGGACAAGGTGCCTGCAGGCGAAAGCTGCGCATCGACATCGAACCGCAATTTCATGGGTCGGCAGGGGCCGGGCGCACGCACGCATCTCCTCTCGCCCGCCATGGCTGCCGCCGCTGCCGTAACCGGACGGTTGACGGATGTGCGCGAACTGACCACAGTCGATTGATGGTTAACGAGATTTTCGGGGGACGGGTCGCGTGAAGAAGGCATTCTGGTTGCTGGCGCTTGGTGCGCTGGCCAGCGCCGTGATGGCGGCAAGCATCGGTCGGGCGGAAGATACGACGCCGCGTAGCGAAGCTGCGGTGAGCAAGGAAAAGGCTGCGCACTGATGGAGCCTGTGACGACGATCGACGGTCGCGCCTATCCGTTCGGCGTGAAAAATGTCGACACCGACATGATCATTGCCGCGAAATGGCTCAAGACGATCAGCCGCGTCGGTCTGGGCAAAGGCGCATTCGAAGCGTTGCGCACCGACCCCGATAATGTGTTCGACAATCCGGAATATGTCGGCAGCCCGATCCTGATCGCAGGCGACAATTTCGGGTGCGGATCGAGCCGTGAACATGCGGCATGGGCGCTGCTCGACATGGGCGTGAAGGCCGTGATTGCGCCGAGCTTTTCGGATATTTTCTCCAGCAATGCGTTCAAGAATGGCATATTGACGGTCGTATTGCCGCAGGAAGCGATCGATCGGTTGATGGAGGTCGCGCAGACCGATCCGATCCATATCGACCTGGAGCATCAAACGGTAACAACGCCGTTTCAGGATCGCTTGACGTTCGAGATCGATCCGTTCCGCAAGGATTGCCTGATGGGCGGTCTGGACGAGGTAGGCCTGACGATGGCGCGCGGCGATGCGATCGGATCTTACGAGACGCGGCGAACGGGCGTGGAGCCATGGCTGGTGCCGGTAGCGGCCTAGCTTCCGGCGCAGCACGTATTCCTGCCCAATAAGTCTTGCCTCCGGAATGACCCCTGGGTTCCTGCCTTCGCAGGAACAGATGATTTCATAACTCTCCATCGTTGCCTATTGCCGCCCTGCGTTCTATCTGCAGAGCTACATTCTTTTTTCAGCCAGTGAGGCCACCGTCCATGACGACTTTCGACGATCGCGAACGCGCTTTTGAAAATCAGTTTGCGCACGATCAGGACATGCTGTTCCGCATTACGGCGCGCCGCAATCGCCTGTTGGGTGAATGGGCCGCCGTGAAGATGGGTTTGACCCCGGAAGAAACCGACGCCTATGCCAAGGCCGTGGTGCAGGCTGATTTCGAGGAAGCCGGTGACGAGGACGTAATCCGCAAGATTGTCGGCGATCTGACCTCTGCTGGTATCGATACCGACGAGCCCACCGTGCGCGCCGCGCTGGAGGACATGGCGGTCAACGCCCGTCGCCAGTTCATGGAACAGAAGTAGATCCGCCGCGATGCCGATGGCCGCCGATGACATCACAGCGATGATACAAGCCGCGATCCCCGATGCGCAGGTGGAGATCACCGACCTGGCAGGGGATGGCGATCATTATTCGGCGCGGATCGTGTCGGAAAGTTTCCGCGGTGTCAGCCGGGTGAAACAGCATCAGGCCGTTTATGCTGCCCTAGGCGGCAAAATGGGCGGCGTGCTTCATGCCTTGCAACTCACCACTGCCGTTCCCAACTAGCGGCTATAGCAATTTTCGCATTGGAAGCATGACATTATGACCGAAGCCGTCGACACGCGCATCGCGCAGATTGTGAACAGCCACGACGTGGTGCTCTTCATGAAGGGTACGCCGCTGTTCCCGCAATGTGGATTTTCCAGCAAGGCCATCGCCATTCTGGAACATATGGGCGTCGATTACGACAGCGTCGACGTGTTGCAGGATCAGGAAGTCCGTCAGGGCATCAAGTCTTTCTCCGACTGGCCGACTATCCCCCAGTTGTATGTGAAGGGCGAGTTCGTCGGCGGCAGCGACATCATGATGGAGATGTTCGAAGCGGGCGAGTTGCAGGCCATGATGGATGAGCAGGGCGTCGCCAAGGCTGGCTGACCGTTTCTTCTGAAAGAATTTCAAGGCCTCAGCGTGAAAACGTTGCGGCCTTTTTCTTTGCCTTGGCATTTCGCTTGTCAGGGGGACGCGAAAGCGGAGACCAATCCGCCCGCATCCCCCGGTTCTCGGGGAAGAGACATAGGCTGAGAGCGATGCAGGCAGTGTGCCAGATCGGCCCAGCCCTGCTTTTGTGCGGGTATTGGTGGTTAAGGCGATACTATCGGGTCATCAGCATGTAAAAATTCCCGACGTTTTCGGCCCATGGATTTCACTGTTTACAGATGTAGTCGATTCGATTACACCTGTAGTCACAGAGCAGATGGGGTGAGCCATGTCGGAAAAAGTCAGCGACGCGGAATATGCCGTGATGGAGGCACTATGGGAGATTTCCCCCATGACCGCCGCCGACGTGACGGAACGGGTGAAAGAGTCGCGCGGCTGGAGCATCCAGACAGTCAAGACGCTGCTCTCCCGGCTGCTGGCCAAGGACATCATTGCCGCAGAGCAGGACGGCCGCCGGTTTCTTTATCGCCCCGTGGTGGAGCGCGAAGCCTATGTGACCGGGGAGTCTCGGCGTTTCGTGGATCGGCTTTTCGGTGGCCGCGCCGCGCCTTTGGTCGCGCATCTGGCCGAGCAGGATCAGTTGAGCCGCGAAGATATCGAAGAGCTTGAAGCGCTGCTCAAGGCGCTGAAATCATGAGCGGGCAGGATGTGACGCAGTGGTTCGTCGAGGCGCTAATGGCGTCGGCGATACTACTGGCGCTGGTGATGCTGTTGCGGCGTCCGGTGGCGCGTTATTTCGGCGTGCGTGCGGCCTATGCCTTATGGGCTTTACCGCTGCTGCGACTGATTCTGCCCCGCTTGCCGGAAGAGGCTAGCCCTTCCGCTTATCTGCCGGTGCACCATGCTCCGGTGCCAATCAGCTATGTGCGCGAAGCCGTGCAGGTGCCAGTGGCGCAATTTCCGTGGATTGAAGCGGCGCTGATGCTGTGGATGGCAGGCGCGGTGGTGTTTCTGGCGGTGCAGGCCATTGGTTATTACCGGTTTCGGCGGCTGATGCTGTCGGACGGCACCTTTGTGCGCCGCGACGGCAAGGTCACGACATTGGAAAGCGTCCATGCCTCCGGCCCGCTGGCGTTCGGCATAGTGCACAAGCATATCGTGGTGCCGATCGACTTTGCCGATCGCTATTCGGTGCAGGAACAGGCGATGGCGCTGGCGCATGAACATATGCACCATCAGCGCGGGGACTTGCTTGCCAACCTGATCGCAGCGCTGTTGCTGGCGTTGCAATGGTGCAACCCGATTGCGTGGATCGCGTATCGTGCCTTTCGCGTGGATCAGGAACTGGCGTGCGATGCGCAGGTTCTGGCGCGGCATGGCGCGATCCATGCGCAGGATTATGGCCGTGCGATCCTTAAAGCCGCAACGGCCACGCCGCTGAACGGGGGTAACCGTTTCAGCATCTGTCATCTCAACACTGTCGACACTCTCAAGGGGAGGCTGAAAATGCTTTCGACACACACAGACTCTTTGCGCCGTATCACCTGGGGCATGACTGCCGTGGCGGCCGTGACTGTATCCGGGCTCGCGCTGACTGCATCGGGCAGCCAGGTTGCCAAGGAAATGGCGAGTGTATCCACACGGCTGAGCAGCGCCAAGCTGACGAAGCTGGCAACGTTCATGCCGCAGGTTGCAACGGTGCCGGAAACGCCAGAGCCGCCCTATCGCCCCGAAATGACGGAGCCTTATCCTGCGCCCGAGACACCGGTGGCTCCAGAAGCGCCGCTAGCGCCTGCAGCCATGGCTGCCCCGACTCCGCCAACGCCCCCGACGCCTCCGGCGGTGCCGAGCGGTGCGCGGCAGGTGAAGAGTGCGAGCGCGGACAGCGCGACCTCCTACCGCGCCATTGCTTATCCTTCGAAAGCCGAAATCGCGACGATGGTGCCCAATGTCCGCGTCGAACGTCGGTGCAATGGTGGGGAAGATGTGAGCACGCAAAGCTACACCGATGCTTGGGGTAACAGGCAGGTTCGGGTGAGGATCTGCCAGGAAGCGATCCAGCGGCAGGCCATGGCCGAAGCGCAAGCGGGGCGCGAGGAAGCACGGGCAGGAATCGCAGAAGCGAAGGTGCAATTGGCGGAAGCGGAGCGCGCAGTCGCATCGGCGCAGTACATGTCCGCGCATGCTCGTGCGCAGGCAAAAGCTGAGCTTGGCCGTGCCCGCGCCGAAATACGCCGGGAAATAGCAGAGATGGAACGCGAACGTGTTGAGGGGGCGCGGGAGAGGGCCCGAAGCCGCCGCGAGACGGATTAACGCAACCCGCTTTTTCGCGGCGACGGGGTCTGCGCGCTTGAAAATCGGTGGGGAGGTGGCACATGGGATGTCATGGATGCACCCTTTGACCTGAATAGCCTGCCCACCGGCGTATCGATGTCCCTGTCGCCACTGGTGTCACGGGTGCTGGCACCCAATCCGTCGCCTTTCACCTTTACCGGGACGCAAAGCTATCTGGTGGGGACCACGGAAATCGCTGTGATCGATCCGGGTCCAGCCGATCCGCTACATCTGGCAGCGCTGGAAGCGGCCATCGCGGGCCGCCGGGTCACGGCGATCCTGTGCACGCATACCCATCGCGATCATAGTCCGGCGGCGCGCCCGCTGGCCGAGGCGACCGGCGCGCCCATCATCGGCTGTGCGCCACTGACACTGGACGATGACGGCCCGCGCGCCGATGCGGCGTTCGATCCGCATTATGCCCCTGATCATGTGCTGGCCGATGGTGACACGGTGCAGGGGACAGGATGGACGCTGCAAGCCGTAGCCACGCCGGGACACACCTCCAATCATCTGTGCTTCGCGCTCATCGAGGAGCAGGCACTGTTCACCGGCGATCATATCATGGGCTGGTCGACGACGGTGGTATCGCCGCCCGATGGCGACATGGCGGACTATATGCGGTCCATGCAGCGGCTGATCGACCGGGACGATGTCGTCTACTACCCTGCGCATGGCGAACCGGTGGACAAGCCCCAGCGGCTGGCGCGATCCATGATGGGCCACCGCCGTCATCGGGAAGGGCAGATCGTCCGGCATCTGCAAACCAGTGGATCGTCCGCGATCCCCGATATGGTGGCCGAGATGTACAAGGGTGTCGATCCGCGCCTGCATCCGGCGGCAGGGCGTTCCGTGCTGGCGCATCTGATCGATTTGCGCGCGCGCGGGCTGGCGCGTGAGCAGGATGGCCAGTGGGAAGCAATCGCCGCATGAAGGGCATGATCAAATGGATCGTCCTGGCGCTGGTCGTGTTCGGGCTGGCGTTCGGCGGGGCATATTTCTTTCAGCAGCGGGTGAACCAGCAGCTTGATGGCAAGGTCGAAACCATTGCGACCGCCAGTTTACAGGGGCTGCGCGAACAGGCGCGGCTGACGGCGTTCATCGCCAGTTTCGTGGCAGTGGTGAGCAGCGAGCAGGCGCGGTTCGGGCTGAAGGCCGAGCAGACGATGATCATGCCCGGGCTTGTCCGCTACGAAGTCGACCTCAATGCGCTAAAGCCCGCCGATGTGAAGTGGGACAAGGAAAACAACACGCTCAGCGTCGCGCTACCCCCACTGATTCTTTCTGGTCCCGAAGTCGACCTGTCGGGCATCCGCCAATATGATGGCGGGGGCATATTGATGGCGCTGACCGATGCGGAAGCGACGCTGGACGCGGCCAATCGCAAGCGGGGGCAGGATGAATTGCTCAAGCAGGCGAAGGGCGAAGTGCCGATGCGCCTTGCCCGCGATGCGACGCGCAACGCCATTGAGCGCAGTTTTGCTATGCCGCTGCGCGCAGCGGGGATAAAGGCAACCGTAGTGGCGAAATTCGCCGGCGAATAAGGAAGAGACAGCGAACATGGACGCCAGAGGTGGAATAGGTGGAAGCCTGAAAGGCGTGGACCTGCGCGCCGAAATCGAGCGGCTGCGCAAGGAGCGTAACGCCGTCATTCTGGGGCATTATTACCAGTCGCCGGAGATACAGGATTTGTCCGACTTCGTCGGCGATTCGCTGGAGCTGTCGCGCAAGGCGGCGGAGACCGATGCGGATGTCATCGCGTTTTGCGGCGTGCGTTTCATGGCAGAGACGGCGAAGATACTGAGTCCCGAAAAAATCGTGATCCTGCCCGACATGGACGCAGGATGCAGTCTGGAGGACAGTTGCCCGCCCGCACAGTTCAAGGCGTTCCGGGAGGCGCATCCCGATCATATGGCGCTGAGCTACATCAACTGTTCGACCGAAGTGAAGGCGCTGTCGGACATTATCGTGACGAGCAGTTCGGCTGAAAAGATATTGAGCCAGATTCCCAAGGAGCAGAAGATCATCTTCGGCCCGGACAAGCATCTGGGCGGCTATCTGGCGCGCAAGCTGGGGCGCGAGATGCTGCTGTGGCCGGGCGTGTGCATCGTGCACGAGGCATTCAGCGAAACCGAATTGCTGAAACTTAAGGCGCAACATCCTGATGCGCCGATCGCCGCGCATCCCGAATGCCCGCCTTATATCGTCGATCATGCCGACTATGTCGGATCGACCAGCGGTATCCTCGACTTTGCCAAGACCATGCCGGGCGATACGCTGATCGTCGCGACGGAGCCGCATATCATCCACCAGATGGAAAAGGCAGTGCCGGAGAAGCAGTTCATCGGCGCGCCGGGCGCGGACGGTAACTGCAACTGCAATATCTGCCCGTACATGGCGCTCAATACGATGGAGAAGCTCTATGTCGCGTTGCGCGATCTGCAGCCACGCATCGAGATGGACGAAGGCGTGCGTATTGCGGCACGCAGGTCACTCGACCGGATGCTGGAAATGGCGAGCGGCACGGTGGGGCAGGGCGATCTGGGCGCGCGATGACATTCGTTCTGGAGGGCTTTGACCTCGACGCATTCGTCGCCGCTACGCTGGCCGAGGATTTGGGGGAGGGCGGGGACATAACCTCCACCGCTGTGATCCCCGCCGACGCGCTGTTCGTGGGTGTGATGGATAGCCGCGATCCAGTGACGGTGGCGGGGCTGCCGATTGCCGAGGCATTCTTCCGCACGCTCGATCCGGATGTCGAGATCGACATGCTGGTCGAGGACGGGCAGCAGGTGGCGGCTGGCACCGAACTGATGCGGCTGCGCGGTAAGGCGCGTGCAATGCTGACGGCGGAGCGGTCTGCGCTCAACACGGTTCAACATCTGAGCGGCATTGCAACGATGACGCGCAGCTATGTCGATGCCATCGTCGGCACGGGCGCGACCTTACTCGACACCCGCAAGACGATTCCCGGGCTTCGGCGGCTTGAGAAATATGCAACGCATATGGGCGGAGCGACCAATCATCGCATGGGCCTGTGGGATGCCGCGATGATCAAGGACAATCATGTGGCGGTGGCCGGATCGGTCGGCGAAGCCGTGCGGCGCGCAGTGGCTGCCGGAATCGCCAGCATCATCGTGGAGGTGGACCGGGTCGATCAGATCGAACCGGCGCTGGAGGCGGGTGCGACGCATCTGCTGCTGGACAATATGGACCCGCCGACGCTCCGCGGCGCAGTAATGCTGGTCGGAGGGCGTGTGCCGACGGAAGCGTCTGGCGGTGTGAAGCTGGACACCATTCGCGCGATTGCGCAGACGGGGGTTACCTATGTGAGCGTGGGGCGTTTGACCCAATCTGCGCCCGCCGCCGATGTCGGACTGGATTTCGCGCATGTTTAGAATAATCGTCGCCGCTGCCGCGATGCTCACGCCGGTTGCTGCCGTCGCACAAGTCGAGCAGTGCAATGTGCCCAGCACGATCCCACGCCCGCGACCCGATCTGCCGTCGGACAGCCAGCCAAAGCGCGTGTTGCCGATTGACGGTTATACGCTCGCGATCACATGGTCGCCGCAATATTGCGATGGCAAAAGCGGGGAGCGGGATGCTTTCCAATGTGGCAATCGGAATGCGCGGTTCGGTTTCACGCTGCATGGGCTGTGGCCCGATGGCGTGGGCAAGGACTGGCCGCAATATTGTCGCGCAACGTCGATCCTGCCTAGGGCCACGATTGCCCGCAATCTATGCGTCACGCCGTCGGCACAACTGATCCAGCACGAATGGGCGAAGCACGGCACCTGCATGCGCGCCAATGGCCAGCCAATAAGCCCGAATGCGTATTTCAACCGGTCGCGAGCCATGTATGGCAAGCTACGCTTTCCCGACATGGCGGAACTGGCGCAGCGTGGGACGATGACCGCGGGCGCTTTTGCCAGTGCCTTTGCTGCCGCCAACAAGGGGCTGCGTGCGGACATGATGCGCGTCACGGCGACGCGCGAGGGGTGGCTGGACGAGGTGTGGCTCTGCCTTGACCGTCGCTTCCGCAATGCCCGTTGTCCGACCCATCAGGGTGGACTGAAGCCTGCGGACAGCCTGCGCATCAGGCCGCAATAGACGCTCAGCGGTCGATGGTGACCGTGCCGGGGTGATGTTTGTCCAGATGCTTTCGAATGATTTTCAAGTTCTTGGTGTTGGACTTGAAGAAAAAGTCGAAGGCATCCCCAACGAACGGAATTGCGCCAACCAAGGTGTCGAAACCGACATTGCCCGCCATTCGGGTGATTTGCCATTTCGACATGCCCAGATTGCGGGCTTCCCACACGATCCACGCGCCCATTGCGGCGGTCGCGATGTCGCCGATCACCGGGATGAGGCCTACGATGCTGTCCAGCCCGACGCGGCGATTGGTGCCGGGCAGGACGAACATGCCTTCCAGCAATTGCTCCATTGCCTCGATCCGGCGGCGCACCGATGCGGGATCGCTGCCAAAGCCGGGAAGATCACGCGCAATGCGGTCGAACTGGTCTTGCGAAATCGGCAATACTGTTACTCCTCTGCACCCTAATTGGTGGCGCGGAACAACTGGTTCAATGGGTGACGTGCACGGGAGGAGGGGGCGAACCCGTTGAGTGCACGGGTAGCCAGCGACCAGCGCACCGGCATCGACAGCGGAATGTAGCCGTTATGGGCAGTCATAAGGTCGTAGGCTTCCGCCAACCGTGCCTGACTGACCTCCAATGTCGGTGCCATTTCCGCTTCGATCAGGCGCTCTTGCGCGGCGGGATCGCAATGCACCTTTCGCGCGCAACTTATGCGGCCCAGATACCAGGACGCACTGTCATATGCAGCGACTTCGTCGACCAGGCGCAGATCGGCATCGGCATCGCGCTCGACCTGCTGGCTTGGTACGCCGATGCGGCTGAGATCGGCGGCGATCAGGCTGTAGAGCAAGCGTGAGCCCGATCCCTTCGGCATGGCAATGCGCAGGCGCGGTATGGCGCCGTTGTCGTTGCGCCAGATCGCAATGGCGGCACGGGCGGTGCTGCGACGGTCGTCCATCGGCATGGCCGACCATGACGGCGCTGCAGGGGCAGCGGGCAGATCGAGCTGTTGCGTCATCAATCGGTCGGTGATGACCCATCCACTTAGGGCGAAGGCATCGGGCAAGGGTGTCCGATCTATGGCCATGTTCAGCGCTGCGCGCACGCGGTCATCGTTCAGAAAATCGCTGCGGCCGACCACCGCGAATCCGAACAATCCCTGTACGGGATCGACATGTACGTCGCGATTGTCGATGTCCGCGCGCTTGAGAAGCGGGATGTCGCTATAGCGGCCACCCAGTACGAGGGACGACAGCCCTTGTTTGAAGCGGGCGATGGCCATCGATCCGCGCTCGGCGCGCAGGACGCGATTCTCCCACGGGGCAATAGGCTCCTCGTCGTCCGCGTTGTCATCGACAATGGGGCGCAGGAACCAGGCTTCGCCTCGCTTTTCCTTTCGGTAGGGACCGGTGCCGCCGTCGCGCCGGGTGATCGCCATTTGCGGCTGGGCCAGCATTTGCAGCAGATAGGGCCTGGGGACGGACAAGCGGATTTCCAGCACTTCGCCGGTCATCGAGGACACTTCCTGAATCGCCGCGAGATCGCCATGACTGTCGAGGGCGAGGTTGGCAGCGATCCGGTTCTTCAGCAGGGCTGCAACATCGACTGCTTTTATGCGCGCACCATTAGCCCAGCGCGCACGACGCAGGCGAAAAATGTAGCTGCGGCCGTCATCCTGAACGATCCAGCGTTGGGCAAGCGCAGGCAGGATATCGCCGCGCGCGTCGAAGGCCACAAGCCCCTGCGCCGTCGATTCCAGCATGAGCTTGCCCGCCGGGCTAAGGATATCGCGCATGGGATCGGCCAACTGACGGGGCGTGCCGATAACGCTCACGACCACTGGTCCGGATTGCTTTTCCGAACAGGCGGACAGCATCATGCCGCTCGCCGCCAGAAAAGCAGAGAAAGACAGCAAGACGGTGCGTGGACGGCGGGACATGAGCGAGGCGGTTCCTGAAAGCGGGGGCCGGTGATCCGGTCTAGCCTGCGCCGCCCGCCGCGCCAAGCCGCCAGTCCCTAATGTTTGAACTTGTGAAGCACCGCTACGATGACGCCGCCCACGATCAGCCCTACGATGCCCGATCCCAGCGCAGTGACCAACCATTCGGTTACGGCGTGCAGTGGACCGGTTACGGCGCCTGCTGCTGCCGCCAGATGGTGGAGGGTATCGGGAATCGCGGCCAGGCCGAACACCTCCAGCCCGTGCACGATGATCCCGCCGCCGACCCATAGCATGGCCGCCGTGCCGATGACCGACAGTGCGCGCATCAGTACCGGCATCGTATTGACCAGACCGCGCCCGACCGTCTGGTTGAACGACGATGGCTGTTGCGCCATGTGCAGGCCGATATCGTCCATCTTCACGATAAAAGCGACGGCGCCATAGACGCCTGCGGTAATCAGCACGGATACGACCGCCAGGACCAGAGCCTGTTCCCACAGGGGGACAGTCGATACCGAAGACAAAGCAATCGCCATGATCTCGCCCGACAAGATGAAATCGGTGCGTATAGCGCCGGAGACCTGACGGTCTTCCAACGCCGCTGGATCGGCAATCTCCGCGAGGTCTTCGATGGGTTCGTCATGCTGGCCGCTCATCGCTTCGAACAGCTTCTCCGCCGCTTCGAAGCATAGATAGGAGCCGCCCATCATGAGCAGCGGCGTCAACGCCCATGGCGCAAAGGCGCTGATCGCGATGGCGGCGGGAAGAAGGAACAGCAGCTTGTTGCGCAGCGACCCGAGCGCGATCTTCCAGATGATGGGCAGTTCGCGGTCGGGGGTCAGGCCCACCACATAACGGGGGGTGACCGCGGCATCGTCTATCACCACGCCGGCGGCCTTGCTGCTGGCCTTGGCGGCAGCGCCGGTGACATCATCCAGTGACGACGCAGCCAGCTTGGCAATCCCCGCGATATCGTCGAGCAGCGCAATCAATCCCGATGCCATATGAAACTGTTCCCCCAGCGCGTTCGTCAGCAGGCACGCAATAGCCGTAACTCAAGGCGATGCAACGTCGCGGTGAAAGCGTTTGTTCCAGAATGCTGGTGCGGACGGCGGGACTCGAACCCGCACTCCATAGGAAACAGATTTTAAGTCTGTCGCGTCTACCGGTTTCGCCACGTCCGCACGTGCGAGATCTGCCGTCGCCGATGGGCGACGGGACGTGCCTTAACGGCATTTGTGTGGATTGAAAATGTTTCCTGTTCGTCACACGAAAAGGAGACCGGCTTTGCGGCAATCCCGATCCGATTGCCGCCTCCGCCATCGGGCCCAAAGACTATTTGGTGTTGAGCCGCTCGCGCATTTCCTTGCCAGGCTTAAAATAGGGGACGCGCTTTGCCGTTACCGGAACGGTTTCGCCCGTGCGCGGATTGCGACCCGTGCGCGCGTCACGATCGCGGGTGGTAAACGCACCGAAGCCACGTAATTCCACGCGACCGCCCGATGCCAGACGATCGATTATTTCGCGGAAGAACAGATCGACGATCCGTTCGATTTCCTGCAACGTCAGGTCCACATTATCATCGGCAAGCTTCTGAACCAATTCCGAGCGGATCATTGCTTTCTCCCCCACTTAGGCTGCACCCCACATGCCGCCAGCAATTTGCCTTAATCAAAAGCAAGGCGGCTGACAACGCTGTAAGTGGGATAGACTATCGTGGAAAATCAAACGACTGTCTCATTTTCGCGCAACATGATTGCACCGGCGATGTTTCGATAATGCAAAATGGCGTGACGGGGATGCCGTCACGCCATTTTGTTACCGTTATCGGATGCGCCGTTGCAGGCGCATCCGTCAGGATCAGGCTATCAGCCTTCGTTCTTTGCCTTGAGCGCTTCGCCCAGAATGTCGCCCAGCGATGCGCCGCTGTTCGACGAACCATACTGTGCAACGGCCTGCTTCTCTTCGGCGATCTGCATCGCCTTGACCGAGAAGTTAGGCTTCTTCGCACGGTCGAAGCCGATGACCATCGCATCGAACTTCTGACCGGGCTGGAAGCGTTCGGGACGCTGTTCGTCACGGTCGCGACCAAGGTCGCTGCGCTTGATGAAGCCAGTTGCGCCGTCTTCACCCGACTGCACTTCAAGGCCGCCATCGCGGACTTCAAGGACGGTCACGGTGACGATTGCGTTCTTGTTGAGGTTCGATCCGGCCGAAGCGGTGCCGCTGCTGCCGACGGCAGGAGCGCCCTTTTCAAGCTGCTTCATGCCAAGGCTGATGCGTTCCTTCTCGACGTCGATGTCGAGAACGATGGCCGTGACTGCTTCGCCCTTGCGATGCAGAGCCAGCGCGTCTTCGCCCGAAATGCCCCATGCGATGTCGGACATGTGGACCATGCCGTCGACGTCGCCGTCCAGACCGATGAACAGACCGAATTCGGTGGCGTTCTTGACTTCGCCTTCGACGACGGAGCCAACCGGGTGCTTGTCTGCAAAGTCATCCCAGGGATTGGACTGTGCCTGCTTGAGGCCCAGCGAAATACGACGCTTTTCGCTGTCGACTTCGATAACGATGACTTCGACTTCCTGGCTGGTCGAAACGATCTTGCCGGGATGTACGTTCTTCTTGGTCCAGCTCATTTCCGAAACGTGGACCAGGCCTTCGATGCCAGCTTCCAGTTCGACGAATGCACCATATTCGGTGATGTTGGTTACGCGGCCCGTCAGCTTGGCGCCGACAGGATACTTGGCCATTGCGCCTTCCCACGGATCGCTCTCAAGCTGCTTCATGCCGAGCGAGATGCGCTGCGTGTCGCGGTTGATGCGGATGATCTGCACGCGGACGGTGTCGCCGATGTTGATCATTTCGTTGGGGTGGTTGATGCGCTTGTAGCTCAAATCGGTGACGTGCAGCAGGCCATCGATGCCGCCCAGATCGACGAACGCACCGTAATCGGTGATGTTCTTGACCACGCCTTCGATGATCTGACCTTCGGCCAGCGTCTGGATGAGGCCGGTGCGCTGTTCTGCGCGCGTTTCTTCCAGAATGGCGCGACGCGACACGACGATGTTGCCGCGACGGCGATCCATCTTGAGGATCTGGAAAGGCTGCGGAATGTCCATCAGCGGGGTAACATCGCGCACGGGGCGGATATCGACCTGCGAACCGGGAAGGAATGCTACGGCACCGTCCAGGTCGACAGTGAAGCCGCCCTTGACGCGACCGAAGATGACGCCTTCGACGCGCGCGCTTTCGGTAAATTCAGCTTCCAGCTTGTCCCAAGCGGCTTCGCGGCGGGCGCGGTCGCGGGACAGCATGGCATCGCCATGGGCGTTTTCGACGCGGTCGACATAGACTTCGACTTCGTCGCCGACCTTGATGTCAGCCTTCTGGCCGGGCATCGCAAATTCGCGCAAAGGCACGCGGCCTTCGCTCTTCAAACCTACGTCGATGACGGCAAGGTCGTTTTCAATGGCGGTAACGGTGCCTTTTACGACGCGGCCTTCAAAGCCGCCGTCTTCGCCACCAAGAGAATCGTTGAGCATCGCTGCGAAATCGTCGCGCGACGGAAATGCCGTAGAGGCCATAAATGTAGTCCTTCATAGTCGTTGCTGGCCAACCGGTTGTCTCCGGTGGTCTTTGGCCAAAATGCCCGCAAAACCGTATGTTTTCCGGGCGTCTTTCAAACAAATGCTATCGAGGGACGCACGATAGAGGAAATGCGAAAAGGGCGGCGGGTGGTCCCGGCCGCTGCGCGCGTCATGCTTTTGCGTGACTGTCCAGTTGTGCGTCCACCAAAGCAATCGCCTGACGGACGGCCGCGTCTATAGTCAAATCGCTGGTATCTAGCAAGTCTGCGCCGTCGGCTTGCCGCAATGGGGCGTGATCGCGGCTCATGTCGCGAGTGTCGCGTGCCTGGATGTCGGCAATCAGCGTATCCATGTCGGGATGGCCGCCATGCGCGAGGGCGTCGGCAAAGCGCCTTTGCGCGCGCACAGAGACGCTGGCAGTAACGAAAATCTTGGCATCCGCATCGGGCGCGATGACGGTGGCAATGTCGCGCCCGTCGAGGATAGCGCCGCCCGCCTGCGTTGCGAAGTCGCGCTGGCGGGAGATGAGCGCGGCGCGGACGCTTTGGTGCACGGATACCCGTGAGGCCAGCGAGCCGACGGCTTCGCTGCGCAGAGCGGGTTCAACCAAGATGCTGTCGTCAAAATCGCAGGCTGCGAGTGCATCCGCTTCAAGATCCGGATCGCCGCCGGCCTGCAATACGGCCAATCCAACGGCGCGATACAGCAACCCGGTGTCGAGGCAGGGGAGGCCATAATGCGCGGCCAGCGCCTTGGCGATGGTGCCTTTGCCCGATGCGGCGGGGCCATCCACAGCGACGATCATGCCTTTTCCCCTCGCAGTACCTTGATAAGTCCGAAGACGGCGACAATGGCCCAGACGATTTCCATAGCCATCGACGCAACGTTGAAGTGCACCGTCAACGACGCGATCAGGAACAGCGAACCGATGAAGTTGAGCAGGTTGAAGAAGAGGAAGTTCATCGTCTTCACGACGTTGGAATAGGCATAGGCGTAGACCATCATCGCACTGCCGATCATGCCTATGACGTTCGCGGCGAAGGGGGAGAGGACTGGGGTCATGGGGTGGGCCTGCGACGCAAATACGCTCTCTTCAGATTGTCATTCCCGCGCAGGCGGCAATCCATCTCCGGACATAGCAAATTGGCGAGGGGCTGGGAGATGGATTCCCGCCTGCGCGGGAATGACGAGGGTGTTCGCACGAAAACGGTCACGCCACCGCACCCATGGCCCGGAGCAGATCGACGAAGCCCGGGAAGCTCGTCGCCACGGGCCGCATGTCGTCCACCGTCACGCCATTACGCGATACCAGTCCCGCTACGGCGAAGCTCATCGCGATGCGGTGATCGAGCAGCGTTGCCACCGGTCCGCCGCCCGTCAGCGGTTCTCCGCCGGTGCCGTCGATGATGAGGCCGTCCTCGATCTCCTCCACGCGCGCACCGATCAGGCGCAGGCCGTTGGCCATGGCGGTGAGGCGATCCGATTCCTTGACGCGCAATTCTTCCAGCCCGCGAAAGACGCTGCGGCCCTGCGCCATCGCAGCGGCGACGAAGGCCACGGGATATTCGTCGATCATGCTGGGCGCGCGGGCTGGGTCTGGCTCTACGCCATTCAGCGCCGATGCGGTGACGATCAGATCACCGACCGGTTCGCCGCCCACATCGCGAGCATTCACGATTTCGATAATCCCGCCCATTTCGCGCAGCAGGTCGATCAGCCCCGCGCGTGTCGGGTTAAGACCGACATTGCCGATCGTTACGCGCGATCCCGGCACCAGCAACGCTGCGACCATCGGGAAGGCAGCGGAGGAGGGGTCGCCCGGCACAACGATATTCTGCGGCTGCAATTCCGCTTCGCCGACCAGGCTGATGACGCGCGCGCCGTCGCTGTCGATCTCCACCGTCAGGTCGGCGCCGAATCCCTTCAGCATCCGCTCACTGTGATCGCGGGTGGCAATGGGCTCGATTACGCGGGTGATCCCCGGCGTGTTCAATCCGGCCAGCAGCACCGCCGACTTCACCTGCGCCGATGCGACCGGCAGGCGGTATTCGATGGGTACGGCGGGTGACAGGCCGCGCAAGGTTAGCGGCAGGCGACCGCCGGGCGATCCCGTGAACTCTGCGCCCATGGCCGATAGCGGCTCGATGACCCGGCCCATGGGCCGCTTGCTGAGTGAAGCGTCGCCGATGAAGGTCGCGGTGAGATCGTGACTCGCCAGCAATCCCATCAGCAGACGGGTCGACGTGCCGCTGTTCCCCATGTCGAGTGCAGTTTCCGGTTGCAGCAGGCCGCCCACGCCGACGCCATCGATGTGCCACACGCCATCGTCGTCGCGCACTATGTCGGCGCCCATTGCGCGCATTGCGGCGGCCGTCGCCAGGACGTCCTCACCCTCCAGCAAGCCTTCGACCCGGCTTTCGCCGATGGCGAGCGCGGAAAGCATCAGCGAACGGTGCGAAATGCTCTTGTCGCCCGGCACGGTAACGGTGCCCGAAAGAGGGGGCGCAGCGGTGAATGTCGCGGGCATCGCCGCGTCGTCATGGGAGTGCATGAAAGTCCGAACGTCATTAAAGGGTCAAAAAAATCGATCCGGCTTTTGACAGTGCGGCCTTGCTATGGCAATGCCCGCGTCGCTTCGTGCGCAGCCCCGCTGTCGCGCGCTTTTACCTATTTACTTTTATCAAGGATGGACGGCGGCACATGGTGAAGCCTGAATGGGGCACGAAACGGACTTGCCCGAAATGCGCAACGCGCTTCTACGATCTTGGCAAGGAAAACCCGGTTGTCTGCATCAACTGCAACAATCCTTGGGATCCAGAGCCTGTTCTGAAATCCAAACAGCCGGTTCCCTATGAGGAAATCGTGCCCAAGAAGGTCGTCGAGACGGCTGACGGCGCGGTCGAGGCTGTGGACGACGATCTGGACGTCGATCTGGATATCGATGAGGACGACGACTCGCCGGATAACGACGTCGATCTGGGTGGCGATGACGACCTGGGCGTCGAAGCTGCCGGCGATGAAGGCGACGACGACAATTAAGCACTTGCAAAGGGGGGCGCTGCTCGTTTAAGGGCAGCGCCTCGCCAGCGAGATCGGCCCTTTGGGGCGGTTCACTCTGGTAGAACGATGCGCCGAATCCCACGTTGGCGCAGTGAAGAGATGGGGCCTTAGCTCAGCTGGGAGAGCGCTTGCATGGCATGCAAGAGGTCAGCGGTTCGATCCCGCTAGGCTCCACCATTTCCTGACATTATGCGCGATGCAACGCCGACAGGCGAGCGAAACGCTGTGCTCTGTGACAGGGTCGCAAGGTATCCGTGCGGGACCGAAATCCCGCACGATGTTTTTTACACCCGTTCGATCACACCCGCTCGATGACGAGTGCGATGCCCTGACCGCCACCGATGCACATGGTGATCAGGCCATAGCGGCCCCCGGTGCGCTGCAATTCATACATCGCCTTCACCGTGATGATCGCGCCGGTCGCGCCGACCGGATGGCCAAGCGATATACCCGATCCATTCGGATTGACCTTTTCAGGATCGAAGCCGAGCGTTTTCGACACGGCGCAGGCTTGCGCGGCAAAGGCTTCGTTCGCTTCGATCACGTCGATCTGGTCGAGTGTCAGTCCGGCGCGTTCGAGCGCGATTGGCACCGCCTTCACCGGGCCGATGCCCATGCGCGAAGGTTCGACGCCTGAAAAGCCCCAGCCCAGAATCTTGGCCATCGGCTTCAGCCCATGCGCGTCAACGGCCTTTTGCGAGGCGAGAACGACCGCTGCGGCGCCGTCGTTGATGCCGCTGGCGTTACCCGCCGTTACCGAGCCGTCCTTCTTGAACGCAGGGCGCAGGGCGCTTAGGCTCTCTGCGGTCGTTTCCCCGCGCACATGCTCGTCCGCCGCAAAACTAACGACGCCCTTGCGGGTCTTGATGTCGATGGGCAGGATTTGATCGGTGAACCGGCCATCTGCCTGTGCCAGAGCGGCGCGTGCGTGGCTCTGCGCGGCGGTGGCGTCTTGCTCTTCGCGGCTGATGTCATAGTCCGCAGCGATGTTTTCCGCGGTGATTCCCATGTGGAACCCTTCGAACGGGTCACTCAATGTGGCGATCAGTGCATCGACCATTTCGACCGAGCCCATTTTCTGACCAAAGCGTGCCGCCGAAACATAATGCGGGGCACGACTCATGACTTCTGCACCGCCCGCAACGGCGACATCGCATTCCCCAAGGGTCAGCATCTGCGCGGCGGAAATGATCGCCTGAACGCTCGAACCGCACAGGCGATTGAGGGTAAGCGCTGGCGCTTCGATCGGTACGCCTGCATTCACGGCAGCGACGCGCGCGAGGTACGCATCGTTCGGTACGGTCTGGATTACCTGACCCATCACGACATGCTGGACATCAGAAGCGGCGATGCCCGCGCGGGTGATCGCTTCGGCAATGACTTTCGCGCCGAGATCGGCAGGCGTGTGATCCTTCAGGCTCCCACCGAAATCACCGATCGCGGTGCGTACGCCGGATACGATATAGACTGCTTCCAATTATATTCTCCCTCTGCACAGTGGGTGTTCGAATATCAGCGATACTCTTGCACAGGCACGCCGAAAAGGTCGTGCTCATCGGCGTCTTCTATTTCCGTATATACGATGTCGCCGGGTTGCAGACCTGACGTATCGCGCAGGAAAACATTGCCGTCGATTTCCGGTGCGTCCGCCTGAGACCGAGCGGTCGCGCCGACGCTGCCGTCGTCTTCGTCCGGTTCGCCGACTTCATCGACGATGACGGGAAGGATGCGACCGATCTTCGCCTGCAACTTGGCGGCGGAGATGGCAGCGGTTTTTTCCATGATCCGCTGGTAGCGTTCTTCCTTGACCTCTTCGGGGACCGGGTCGGGCAAGGCGTTGGCGGCTGCACCCTCGACAGGCTCAAAACGGAACGCGCCCACGCGGTCGAGCTGCGCTTCGTCCAGCCAGTCGAGAAGATACTGGAAATCGGCTTCGGTCTCGCCGGGAAAACCAACGACGAAGGACGAACGAATGGCGATGTCCGGGCAGATGGTGCGCCAGTTCTTGACCCGCTCCAGCACCTTGGCTTCATTCGCCGGGCGCTTCATGCGTTTCAGCACATTGGGCGCTGCGTGCTGGAAAGGAATGTCGAGATACGGCGTGAGCAACCCTTCGGCCATCAACGGGATCACATGATCCACATGCGGATAGGGATAGACATAATGCAGGCGCACCCAAGGAGTCTGACCCTCGGCAGTGCGTAGCTGGCCCAGCTCGCGGGCCATGTCGGTCATGTGCGCGCGGACCTCGCGGCCCTTCCAGTTGCGCGTTTCGTGCCGGGTGTCGACGCCATAAGCCGACGTGTCCTGGCTGATGATCAACAGTTCCTTCGTACCTGCCGCGACCAGCTTTTCAGCTTCGCGCAACACCGCGTCGATCCGGCGCGAGACGAGATCCCCGCGCAGCGAAGGAATGATGCAGAAGGCGCAGCGATGGTTGCAGCCTTCGGAAATCTTGAGATAGCTGTAATGGCGCGGCGTGAGTTTCAGACCACCTTCGGGGACCAGATCGACGAACGCATTGGGGACGGGGGGCGATGCTTCATGCACCGCATTCACCACATCCTCATATTGATGCGCGCCGGTGATTGCCAGCACGCTGGGGAAGCGTGCACGGATCAGTTCGGCTTCATTGCCCATGCAGCCGGTGACGATGACGCGGCCGTTTTCGGCGATTGCCTCACCGATCGCTTCGAGCGATTCCTCCTTCGCGGAGTCGAGAAAGCCGCAGGTGTTGACCAGCACGACGTCGGTCCCCGCATAATCGGGGGACATCTGATAGCCATCGGAGCGCAGTTTCGTCAGGATGCGTTCGCTGTCGACGAGCGCCTTGGGGCAGCCAAGCGAAACCATGCCGACCTTGGGCGCGGGGGGGAATGTCGTTGCCATGATGCCGCGCACATAGGGTGTTGCGCGTGTAATGTCACGGGGCAGCGATATGAAGCGACCTACGCCTAACTACCGTCATTGCCGCCTGTGCGGGAATGACGGACTATCCCTTCTTCGGGATGCACACATTCCCGGTCGCCTTGACCGACTGGCACAGCTTTTCCGCTTCTGCAGACGAAGGCAACGGGCCGACCTGAAGTCGAGTAACCGCGCCGCCCTTCACGTAAAAAGGTTGATAGGCGGCCAGGCCGCTGACCTTTTTCGACAGGGTTGCCCATAAAGCGGTCGCGCGGCTTTCCTCGCCGAATGCGCCCAACTGGATGCGCCATTCGCCCGATGGCGTCGCAGCGGCGGGTTTCGGCGCGGGCGCAACCTTGGGTTTTACAAGCGCGGCGGCTACCTGGACGGGCTTCGCAGGCTCAGATGGCGGAATGGCGGCCGATTTAATCGGCTTGGGTACCGGACGCAGTACTGGCATAGGTGGGTCGAGGGCTTTTGTCGCTGCCGCCAGCGTCATCGCGTTCTTCTTTTCCAGCTCGGACGCCAGCGCCAGTCCCTTCTTGCGCTGATCGGCGGGAATGTAATTGTTCATCTGCTCCAGGCTGGCGGTTGCCTGGGAAAGCCCGGAAGCCGAAGCGCGGGTCATCAGCGCATAAGCCTGCACCCAGTCTTTGGTCACGAACTCGCCGTTGAACAGCGCGGTGCCGAGAATATATTGCGACCGCGCTTCGCCGCGCTCTGCGGATTTGCGGATGTAGGGCAAAGCCTCTTCGCGGCGGTTCTGTTGAAACAGCAGCAGGCCGTAATTGTCCTCTGCGCGCAAATGTCCTTGCTCCGAAGCCTTGCGGAACCACTCCAGCGCGATGGGCACATCCATCGGTACACCGCGACCCAGCTTGTACGCTTGCCCCAGATTGAACTGCGCATCGGCATCGCCTGCGTTCGCCAGCGGACGCCAGTCGTTCACGGCCTTGACGTAATCGCCCTGCGTCCACGCATCGACGCCGGTCTTTACGTCGGCTTGTGCCGGGCCGGAGAACATCGCGCCATCCAGCACCAGCGCAGCGACTGGCGCGGCCAGTGCCACCGCTCCACCTATCAGGAAATGCTTCATGCTGTCGCTCCGCCCGCAAGTATAGATGCGCCTTACTGGCGGAACATACTTAATCAATCCTTACCACAACTGCGCACGATTCGGCTATGCCATCGCTTATCTCCCTACGGCGTCAACAGGATCGCCAGCGGATTAACCATTTCTTAGGTGCGGGCGTGGCAACTCTATAACCAATTCCATGGTTTCGGGGGTAATTCGTGCGGGTATTGGCACTGGCATCGCAAAAGGGTGGGTCTGGAAAGACGACACTGTCAGGGCATCTGGCGGTTCAGGCGCAGCGCGCCGGGGCAGGGCCAGTCGTTCTGATCGATATCGATCCGCAGGGGTCGCTGGCCGATTGGTGGAACGAGCGAGAGGCGGAATTTCCCGCCTTTGCACAGACGACCGTTGCGCGCCTTGCCGCCGATCTGGAAATTCTGCGTCAGCAGGGGTTCAAGCTGGCCGTCATCGACACACCGCCTGCCATCACCATGGCAATCCAGAGCGTTATTTCCGTTTCCGAACTCATCGTCGTGCCGACCCGCCCCAGCCCGCATGACCTGCGCGCCGTGGGTGCCACTGTCGATCTGTGCGAGCGCGCGGGCAAGCCACTGATCTTCGTGGTCAACGCGGCCACCCCGAAAGCCAAGATCACGTCCGAAGCCGCCGTTGCCTTGTCGCAGCATGGTACCGTTGCCCCGGTCACCTTGCACCATCGCGTCGATTACGCTGCGTCGATGATCGACGGCCGCACCGTCATGGAAGTCGACCCCAACAGTCGTTCCGCTCAGGAAGTGGTGCAGCTCTGGTCCTATGTTTCCGATCGGCTGGAAAAGAACTTCCGCCGCACGGTCTTTTCCGTGCCGAGTGGAGCCGGGCAATCCGGCGCGCTCCGTCCGTTGGGCGGGGGCTTCGGCCGCCGCGTCATCGGCCAGTAAGAGGTGGCACAGATGGCCGAACCCAAGCCTTTCGCCTCACTGACCTCGGGCCTGCTCGCGCGCAAGGGCGCCGCGTCTCCCGCCATGCGTCGCCAGGTCATGCTCAATGGCATGACGGGCGCTGCCGCCATATCCGATCCCCAGCACCATGACGATCTGGGCTGGAACGACATGGGCGAGGACAGCGTCCGGCAAAGCGATCCGCTCGCCGTCGCAGGCCTCGCGCCGATGGGGGGATCGCCCCTGTCGTTCACGCCTGCGCCGATCGTCGACCAGATGCCGGTGCCGGAGGACGCACCCGTGCCCGTGGTGATCGAACAGCGCCGCGTTCTTTCCGAAAAGCTCTCTCCCGTTTCGCCTGAGCCGACTATCGCGGCACCTGTTCTGCCGACAGCCCCGCTGAAGCAGACGGCGCGTAGCAAAGCGGCCTTCACGCTGCGTCTCGATCCGGAACGCCATCTGCGCCTGCGCCTTGCCTGCGCCGTGGCCAACCGGTCCGCGCAACATATCGTTACGCAGGCGCTCGACGCCTTTCTCGACAGCCAGCCGCAGATCGACGCGCTGGCCGAACAATTGCCGCGTCCGCGCGGCACCGACAAATAATTGGGGTGAACTGGACCATGAAACGCAGTTTGCAGAACAAGGCCTTTTTGAAGATTGCCGTCTCGTTGCTGATCGTCGGTGTGACGATGGTGGGCTGCACCGGCGGTGCCGCGATGATGGCGCAACCGGGCGCAAAGATGAATGCCATCGAAAAGCAGGCCGGTGCATCCGCCACGACCGCCGAAAAAGCGCTGGCAAAGCGCGATGTAGCGCTTGCCTTGTCATCCGCTGAGGCTGCTGTTGCTGCCAAGCCCGACAATGCCGCCTATCGCGTTCTGCTAGGCCGCGCCTATCTGGCGGACGGTCGCTTCACGTCTGCCGAAACGGCGTTTTCCGACGCGATGACGCTGGGCAATACCGACACCCGCACGGTGGTCAGCCTTGTGCTTGCCAAGGTCGCTCTGGGCAAATCGACCGATGCCCGCGCGCTGCTCGTCACCCATATGGATACGGTGCCTGCAGCCGATTACGGCCTTGCGATGGCGATGGCAGGCGATCCGCAGGAAGCGATCCGCATCCTGACTGCCGCTGCGCAGGAACCCGATGCGACAATCAAGACGCGCCAGAACCTCGCTTATGCCTATGCGCTGGCCGGTCAGTGGCGCGAAGCCCGTTTGATGGCGGCGCAGGATCTCGATCCGCTTGCTGCTACGCAGCGCATCATCGGTTGGGCGCAGAATGCGGAGCCGGGCGCTGAACCTGCGCGCGTGGCTGCGTTCATCGGTACGAAGATGCGCGCCGACGACGCCGGGGTGCCTGTGCGACTGGCCCTTGCGCCAGCGCCTGCGCTCGTGGTTCAGATGGCGCAGGCCGAAGCGCCAGCAGCAGAAATGCCAGCCGCGTCGCCAGAAGCAGCCCCCGAGCAGGCGCCCGTTGAAATCGCCGTCGCTCCGGTTGAACAACCCGAAACGCCGGTGATCCGCGCACCCGAAGCGCCGGTTCGCACAGCAGTCGTCCCGGTTGCGACGCCTCTGGCAACGGCCACGACCATGATGCGCAAGGCCGCTTCATTCGAAATCATTGCGCCTTCCGCCACGACCAAATGGGCCGTGCAGCTTGGTGCATATGACAGTGCCGCCATCGCCAAGGAACGCTGGCAGCATATGGCGCGCAAGAATGCCGCGCTGAGCAAATTCCCGGTGGCGTACACGACCGCCAATGTGCAGGGCCGCGTCTATCATCGCCTCTCGCTCGGCGGCTTTGCCGATCGGGGGACAGCCGATCAGATGTGCCGGACCGTCCGCAGCCAGGGCGGCGCGTGCTTCATCCGTGCAGCCGCTCCGACGATGCGCTGGGCATGGGCCACCCCCAAGCGCCAGCAATTCGCTTCGCGCTAAATTCGAAGATTATACCTCAGTCCGTTCGGGCTGAGCGTGTCGAAGCCTGTCCTTCTTTGAAGAAGAAAGACCCTTCGACAGGCTCAGGGCGAACGGACTCTTGGCCGGTTAAAGGAACTGGCCGCCCTTCATTATTCGGCGCACCCGGCCCTGTACCGGCACCTTGTCGAACGGGGTATTGCCTGCCGCCGCTTCCATCCGCGCCGAATCGACGATCCACGGCGTTTCGGAATCGATGAAGATGATGTCGGCGGCATAGCCCGGCGCGAAACGCCCCGCCTTTACACCCAATATCTTAGCGGGATTGGCGCACAGCAACGTCATTAGCGCGTTCATCGTTAGATGCCCGTTCCGCACGAGGTTGAGTGACAGTGTCAGCAGCGTCTCCGCGCCCGCCATCCCGGGGCTGGCATCGGCGAAGGGCAAGCGCTTGTCCTCGGGTCCGCGCGGATCGTGGCTGGAGGTGATGACGTCCACCGTTCCATCCGCCACCGCCTTGATCGCGGCTTGCCGGTCATCCTCGCTCCGCAAAGGCGGCGCAAGATGCGCGAAGGTGCGGAAATCGGTAACGGCGATGTCCGACAGGAACAGATAGGCCGGACTGATGCCGCACGTAACGCGCAACCCTTCCGCCTTGGCCGCGCGGATCAGCGCAAAGCCCGCCGCCGTCGTCACCAACCGGAAATGGATCGCCGCGCCGGTTTCTCGCGCCAGCATGATGTCGCGCGCAATGGCCATCGCTTCGGCGCAGGCGGGGGCCGCTGCCAGACCCAGCCGGGTCGCCGTTTCGCCTGCGGTGGCGACCGCCTTGCCGGTCAGGCCACCGTCCTCGGCATGGGCAATGACGGTCAGCCCCAAAGCCGAAGCGTAGGACAAAACGCGCAGCATCACCCCTGAGTCCGCGATCCAGTGCCGCCCGGTGCTGACGGCGCGCGCGCCTGCGGCTTGCATCATGCCGATCTCCGCGAGCTCGGCCCCATGCAGCCCGCGCGTCGCAGCGGCGAGGGGGTGGACCCAGAAATCGGGCTTGCCGGCGCGCGTTGCGTGCCGGATCAGGCCGACATCGTCCAGCGGTGAGGATTGGTCGGGCATCAACGCCGCGCGCGTGATGCCGCCGAATTTGAACGCAGGCTTGTCGGTGCGGAACACGCCCAGATCGACGAGACCGGGGGCGACGAGCATCCCCTTGGCATCGACCTTCTCTGCATCAAGTGGGATCGCGATGTCCCCCGCCGCGATAATGCTGTCGCCTTCAATCAGGATGCTGCCGGAAGTGACGGCTTGTCCGTCCGGATCGGCCAGCAGGGCGTTGGTGATGGCGAGAGAATGTGTCACGCCCAACCTTCCACACCGCGCGCCCGTCGGGTCAGCACGTCCAGACAGGCCATCCGCACCGCCACGCCCATCTCGACCTGTTCGGTGATCGCCGACCGTTCGGGGTGATCGGCAACGATGCTGCTGATCTCCACGCCGCGATTCATCGGGCCGGGGTGCATCACCAGCGCATCGGGCTTGGCCTTCGCCAGCCGCTCCGGCGTCAGCCCGTACAGCATATGATATTCGCGCGGGGAGGGGATGAATGCGCCATCCATCCGCTCGTTCTGAAGGCGCAGCATCATGACAACATCCGCGCCGTCCAGCCCTGCGTTCATGTCGGTATAGGGCGTCACGCTCATCTGATCGATGGCGGCGGGCATCAGGGTCGGCGGTGCGATCACGCGCACCTGCGCGCCCAGGGCGCCAAGGCATAATATGTTCGACCGCGCGACCCGGCTGTGCAGCACATCGCCACAGATCGCCACGACCAGCCCCGATATCCCGCCCTTGCGTCGCCGGATGGTCAGCGCGTCGAGCAATCCCTGCGTCGGATGCTCATGCCAGCCATCGCCTGCATTGAGGACGGGGCAATCGACCTTCTCCGCGATCAGCCGCACTGCGCCCGAACTGCCGTGACGGATCACGATCACGTCGGCGCGCATGGCGTTCAGCGTCATCGCCGTGTCGATCAGCGTTTCGCCTTTCTTCACGCTCGATTGTGCCGCGTGCATATTGACCACGTCCGCGCCCAGCCGCTTCCCCGCAATCTCGAACGACAGCAGCGTGCGCGTGCTGTTTTCGAAGAACGCGTTGATCTGCGTCAGGCCGCCCAGCCGGTCGTCATGCTTGCGGCTGTGCGCGCGGTTCACGCTGACCCAATGCTCGGCCTCGTCCAACAGAAAGGAGATTTCCCACGGCATCAGCGCGGAAATCGCCAGCAAATGCCTGTGCGGGAACTGTTCGCGACCGATAAGGCCGGTGGGTATGGTCTCGCGGGTCTGCTGCGGCATGACGGGAGGCCTTAAAGCCAATTTGCGGGCGAGGGAAGGGGGAGCGCTTAGTTAGGCCGTTCCCCGGCGAAGGCCGGGGTCCAGCTCGGAGCGTGGGGCTGGACCCCGGCCTGCGCCGGAGAACGCTTCACCAAGGACCAAGCGTCTCACCCCCGCAGCGCATCAATCGCACCCTGCAGAATGTAACTCGCCGCCAGCTTGTCCACCAGCACGTCGCGCCGCGCGCGGCTGGCGTCCGCGTCGATCAGCGTGCGGGTCACCGCCTGCGTCGACCAGCGTTCGTCCCACAGCAGGATCGGCACGCCCATATCCCCCATATTCTGCGCGAAGGATTTCGACGACTGGCTGCGCGGTGATGCGCTGCCATCCAGATTGAGAGGCAGGCCGATGACGATGCCCTTCACGAACTGCTGCGCCATGAACGTCGCAATGGTCGCCTTGTCCTTGGAAAATTTGCCGCGCGTGATGGTGTGCGCGGGGCTGGCGATCACCCATTGGGAATCGCACAGCGCCAGCCCCACTGTCTTGGTGCCGACGTCCATGCCGATCAGCCGCCCACCATCGGGCAAGGCATCCCGAAAGGCATTGCGGTCTGCGGTTATCAGGGCTTTTTCAGAAATGTCGTCAGCCTTTCGCGCGCGTCGGCCCGGATATTTGCCCAGAACAGCGCATAGTCATACACATGATAATTGTTGCCGGGGAGGGCATAGGGGCCAAGGTCCGGCGCATCGCCGATCAGCAGGAAACCGTCCTTGCCGCATCGCGCCGGGATTGCACCCGGCACCAGTGTCGGGCTGTCTTCCTTATCCCGCCCGTCCAACGTACCGAGATTGCGGCTGGCAGGTGCGGTGGCGTCGGCGGTGCCGGTGAGCGGATTGGTGCATAGCATCTTCGTTCCCGGGCGCGGCTTGCCCGTGAAGCCTGTGCCGCCGTCAAACACCTTCTGAACGGCGGACGGATCTGCCGGTTCGGCAAAGCTCTGCCAGCTTAGCACGCAGTTGGCCTGTCCCTTCATCGTGCAGGCGGGAAGGCCCAGGGCCGGGATGTCTGCTTCCATCGAAACCGGCCAGCCGACGACATAGGCCGCCACGATCCGCGCCGCGATGGGCGTCCCCGCCACCTTGTCATGCAGCAATCGCAACAGGTGGAGCGACCCTTGGCTATGTCCGGCCAGAATGATCGGCCCGGACGGATTGGCGGCGAGAAACGCCTCGAACGCCTGCGCCACATCGCGATAGGCGGCGTCGATGGCCTTCTGCCCATCGGCATTGTCGGTCAGGAATGCACCATAATGCGCCTGCCGGTATCGCGGTGCCCAGATCGCGCCGACGCCGTTGAAAGCGCTCGCCTGACTGCGCACGAACCGCGCAGCCATGTCCTGCGACTCGCGGTCGCTGAGTGGCGCGTTCCATTGCGCTTGGGTTGCCAGCGCCAGATAGCTTGTGGGGTGGATGAAGAAGACTGCTGCCCGTGCGGGTTCCGCCGCCTCCTTATAGCCCGCGGGTCGCCAGAGCGTCGGATTGTTCTTCACGATGTCCGGTCGTGCAATCCAGCGGTCAGCCTTCGCATAAGCATCCGCCGGGGCGGGCGGAGGCGCGCTGAACGCCCCCTTGGGCACCATCGTCGCGTCAATGAGCTGCTGCCCGAAAATGCGATAGGCAAAGGCGGACGCAATCGCCAACACGATCAGCGCTGCAATGACATAGAGAAACTTTCGGGCCAACGGGCGCTCCACATGCGTTTGTTACCACCGCGCCTATCCTGTTGCGCCCAATCGGGCAATCGCGCTTGATGGAGCGGGCGCGCAATGCTAGCGCCGCGCGCATGTCCATAGACCTGCAAACCGTCAAAAAGATCGCCAGCCTCGCGCGCATTTCCGTCACCGACGGCGAAGCGCAGGCGCTGGTGCCTGAACTCAACAACATCCTTGGCTGGGTGGAGCAACTGGGCGAAGTCGACGTCGCCGGCGTAGAGCCGATGACCGCCGTCATCCCCAACACGCTGCGCCTGCGCGACGACGTCGTCACCGACGGCAATGTGCGCGAAAAGGTGCTGGCCAATGCGCCGCAAGCCGAACAGGGCTTCTTCGCGGTGCCTAAGGTGATCGAATAATGAGCAATGTAACCGATCTGACCGTCGCTGAAATCCGCGACGGTTTCCGCGCAGGCAATTTCACCGCGCGCGAAGTGGCCGAAGGCTTCAACGCCAATGTCGCCGCGGCCAAGGCGCTGAACGCCTTCATCGTCGAAACGCCCGACCATGCGCTTGCCGCGGCGGACGCAGCCGATGCGGCGCGCGCTTCTGGCGATCTCAAGCCGCTTTCGGGCGTGCCCATCGGGATGAAGGATCTGTTCTGCACCAATGGCGTGCAGACCACGGCGGCCAGCCACATCCTCGAAGGCTTCATTCCGACCTACGAATCCACCGTATCGGGCAAGCTGTGGGATGCCGGCGCGGGGATGCTGGGCAAGCTGAACCTCGATCAGTTCGCCATGGGCTCCTCCAACGAAACCAGCTTCTTCGGCAACGTCATTTCCCCATGGAAGCGCAACGATGGCGGCAATGCCTCGCTTGCGCCGGGTGGTTCGTCAGGCGGCAGCGCGTCGGCGATCTCGGCACGGCTTTGCCCCGCTGCGACCGGCACCGATACCGGCGGCTCTATTCGTCAGCCTGCCGCCTTCGTCGGCATCAGCGGCATCAAGCCCACCTATGGCCGATGCTCGCGCTGGGGCGTGGTGGCGTTCGCGTCGTCGCTCGATCAGGCGGGACCGATGGCGCGCACCGTGCGCGACAATGCCATCCTGCTTGAAGCGATGACAGGTTTCGATCCCAAGGATTCGACCTCCCTCGATCTGCCTGTCCCCGCTTGGGAGGCAGGATTGTCGAGCAATCTCAAGGGCAAGCGCATCGGTATTCCCAAGGAATATCGGGTCGACGGCATGCCCGCCGAAATCGACGCGCTCTGGGAAAAGGGCATCGCCTTCCTGAAGGATGCGGGCGCAGAGATCATGGAGGTCTCACTCCCGCACACCAAATATGCGTTGCCGACCTATTACATCATCGCCCCGGCAGAGGCGTCGTCCAATTTGGCGCGCTATGATGGCGTGCGCTTCGGCCTGCGCGATCTGCCCGATGGCGCGAACTTGCAGGATATGTACGCCGCCACCCGCGCCGCCGGTTTCGGGCCAGAGGTGAAGCGCCGCATCATGATCGGCACCTATGTGCTGAGCGCCGGTTTCTACGACGCCTATTATACGCAGGCGCAGAAGGTCCGCACGTTGATCTCCCGCGATTTCGACCGCGCCTGGGAAAGCTGCGATTTGCTGCTCACACCCACGGCACCGTCCGCCGCCTTCGCGCTGGGCGAGAAGCAGGCCGATCCGCTGGCGATGTACCTGAACGACGTCTTCACCGTGCCTGCTTCGCTCGCCGGTCTGCCCGCGATGTCGGTCCCCGGCGGTCTCGACGCGCAGGGGCTTCCGCTGGGTCTGCAGATCATCGGCAAAGCGCTCGACGAACAAAGCGTCCTCAACGCCGCGCTGGCTATCGAAGAGCGCGCAGGCTTCACGGCACGCCCGGACAAATGGTGGTAACATGACTGAATCAACCTATCGTATCCACGGCGCCACCGGCGATTGGGAAGTCGTCATCGGGCTGGAAGTCCACGCCCAGATCACCTCCAACGCAAAGCTGTTCTCCGGCGCGGCGACCGCGTTCGGCGCGGAGCCGAATACGCAGGTGTCGCTGGTCGATGCCGCGATGCCGGGGATGCTCCCCGCGCCCAACCGCGAATGCATCCGGCAGGCGGTGCGCACTGGCATGGCGATCGAAGCGCAGATCAACAAATATTCGCGCTTCGACCGGAAGAACTACTTCTACGCCGATTTGCCGCAGGGCTATCAGATCAGCCAGCTCTATCACCCCATTGTGGGCGAAGGGCAGATCACGGTCACGCTGGACGAGAAACACCCCAACAGCGCCACCAAGACCATCGGCGTGGAGCGCATCCATGTCGAGCAGGACGCCGGCAAACTGATGCACGACCAGCACCCGACGCGCAGCTATGTCGATCTCAACCGGTCGGGCGTCGCGCTGATGGAAATCGTGTCGAAGCCGGACATGCGTTCTCCTGTCGAAGCAGGGGCTTATGTCCGTAAGTTGCGATCGATTCTGCGCTATGTCGGCTCGTGCGACGGCAATATGGAAGAAGGCTCCATGCGTGCCGACGTGAACGTCAGCGTCCGCAAGCCGGGTGAGGAATTTGGGACGCGCACGGAAACGAAGAACGTCAATTCCGTCCGCTTCGTCATGGCCGTGATCGAGCATGAAGCGAACCGGCAGGTCGATGTCCTCGAAGCCGGGGGCAAGATTGTGCAGGAAACCCGCCTCTACGATCCGGACAAGAACGAAACCCGGTCCATGCGGTCGAAGGAAGACGCGCATGATTATCGCTACTTCCCCGATCCCGACCTGTTGCCGCTGGAACTGGACGATGCGTTTCTGGCCGAATGCCGCGCGTCGCTCCCCGAACTGCCCGACGCCAAGCGCACCCGTTATGAGACCGAACTCGGTCTCTCCGCCTACAACGCCGCGACGCTGACCGCCGAAGTCGAAACCACCCGTTGGTTCGAGTCTCTGGTCAGCGAAAGCGCCCGCGCACAGGGCAAGAGCGAAAGCGACGTTGCGAGGGCCGCTGCCAACTGGCTGCTGTCCGAACTGTTCGGCGCGCTCAATCGTCTGGGCAAGGATCTGGAAACCAGCCCCGTCAGCCCCGCACAGGGCGCTGAATTGCTCGCCCTCGTCGCAGATGGCACGCTGTCGGGCACGCTGGCAAAGCAGGTCTTCGAAATCATGCTCGAAACCGGCGACGCCGCCGGCAAAATCGTCGAGGAAAAAGGCCTCAAACAGACCAGCGACACCGGCGCCATCGAAGAAGCCGCCGCCAAGGTCATCGCCGACAACGCCGACAAGGTGGAGCAGTATCGCGGCGGCAAGGAAGCCCTGTTCGGCTTCTTCGTCGGCCAGACGATGAAAGCGATGGGCGGGAAAGCCAACCCGAAGGTCGTGAATGAGATTTTGAAGAAGGCTTTGGGCTGATCTGACGAAAAGGGCGACCCACGTCGGGCCGCCCTTTCGGATATTATTGCGTTACGGGCGTTTCAGCCGCCTTGAAACGAATGGCCGTGCCCGTTGCCTTGACGCTGCCCCAGCTCATCAGCGTCACGCGCGCGTCGCCATATTGCGCCTTGATTACGGCATCCGCCCCAAGTTTCTGGCCGCGCTCCCAAAGCTCCTTGTAGACTTTGGCCTGAGAGGCTTCCTTGCTGAAGATGGTGCCTTTGCGCACCTCAGCTTTGACTTCCCCGATCACTTCATAGGGACGGTCGGTAATGTCGTTGGGAAATACCGGTACGCCGACATCCTCGTTCACAACCACATAGGGTTTTGCAGGCGTGTCTTTGGCAGTGGCCGGACCGCTAGAAACCGTCATTGCCGCGGCAATCATGGCGGCACTTACGAACTTATAAGTCATCAATGGAATCCCCCTCCAAAACAGGAGCGAATTCCTATTACGCGGCTTTGCGATTGGCAACGGTATGATCTAACATTCGCCGACATGTACATGGGGGCAGTATGAAACGAGTGGGTTTAGGGTTTACGATTGCGGTCGGTGTGCTTTGTCTATCTCAGCAGAGTCTCGCGCAGAGTGATGTTAGCCCCGCTTCTCCGCCTCCCGCCGCAGCGGCCGTGAATGCTGCGCCACGCATAAAATTAATGGTGCTGCGTGAGGTCAATTCGAGCCAGGCCAAGGCGGGCGACGTCGTCAAGCTGATGGTGGATGAGCCGTTTCAAACGAAAGGCGTAACCATACCAGCCGGTTCGCCTGCGTTTGGAATCGTTCGTGAAGCCAAGGACGCAGGAGCCGGACTGAAGCGCGGTCGTCTTGAAGTCCAGTTAACCTACATTGCCGTAGGGGACAGGCAACTGCCGCTCACCGGCGAGCTTCTGGACAAGGGGGAGGGTGGCAAGGGCGACGACGCTGCGAAAGTTTTGCTTGCGCCCATCTACATCCTGTTCGCCCGTGGGAATGTGGCAAAGCTGCGCGCAGGCGAAATTGTCTACGGGCAACTGGCGCTACAACCCAATAGCTAAACCTCGTCCGGCCCACGTCCCGGCTCATCGATATTCGGCGTCTCCGGCGCGATTTCGGGCGGTTCGCGATAGGGGGTTTCGTCGGGCGTATCGATCTGTGGCAACTCCGGCGGCGATTGCGGTTCGATCACATCGGGCGGTGGGATTTCGGCGCGGTCGTGGTCGGGGCGGCTGGCCATGAGATCGTCTCCTTGCTCCTTCATTAAGCACCGGAGGCGAGGAAGGTTCCGCATGTATCGGCTTATGGCCACTATCCCTTGCCCTTCGCGCAACCTTGTTCTATGGCCCGCCGACCGGCGACCGATGCGGGCGTGGCGAAACTGGTAGACGCGCCAGATTTAGGTTCTGGTATCGCAAGATGTGGGGGTTCGAGTCCCTTCGCCCGCACCAGTAATGCCTGTGCTTGCTGGTTAGTCCTTAAGATGGATGTTGCCACCGATTTCAGCTTTAGAAAGCGTTGTTAGAAAAATGCAGACTGTCGAGACGTTGAACGAAGGCCTCAAGCGCGCCTACACCCTGACCATCACGCCTGCTGACATCGACGCCCGCGTCGATCAGGAAGTGAAGACCATGGCTCCGCAGGTCCGCATGCCCGGTTTCCGCCCCGGCAAGGTGCCTGCCAATCTCGTCCGCAAGATGCACGGCGAACGCCTTCAGGGCGATGCGCTGAACACCGCGATTCAGGAAGGCGTGCAGAAGATCCTGTCCGACAACAAGTTGCGTCCCGCGATGCAGCCTTCGGTCGAACTCGACGAAGGTTTCGAATTCGGCAAGGACGCGCAGATCAAGGTCGCACTCGAAGTGCTGCCCGAAGTCGCTGCGCCGAGCATCGACGGCCTCAAGCTGGAACGCCTGATCGCCGAAGTGACCGACGAACAGGTTGACGAAGCTGCTGGCAAGATTGCATCGCAGCAGGGCGCATTCGAAGAGTTCCCCAAGACGCACAAGGCGAAGACCGGCGACACTGTCGTCGTCGATTTCGTCGGTAAGGTCGATGGCGTAGCATTCGACGGCGGCACGGGCGAAGACATGAAGGTCGAAATCGGATCGGGCAACCTGATCCCCGGTTTCGAAGACCAGTTGATCGGCGTGAAGACTGGCGACGAAAAGGTGCTGAACGTCACTTTCCCCGAAGACTACAATGCCGAAAATCTGAAGGGCAAGGCCGCGACGTTCGACATCGTCGTGAAGTCCATCCTCGATTCGTCGAAGCCCAAGCTGGACGAAGATTTCGCCAAGGGTCTGGGTCTTGAAGGTCTCGACAAGCTGAAAGAGCTGTTGAAGGGCCAGATCGAGCAGGAACATAACGGCCTGACGCGTACCCACATGAAGCGCAAGCTGCTCGATCAGCTTGCCGCCGCGCATGATTTCGATGTTCCCCCCAGCATGGTCGAAGCCGAATTCAATCAGATCTGGGCGCAGCTTGAGCATGAAGCCGGGCATGACGAGAACCCCGAAGCTGCCTTGGCCGAAATGGAAAAGGACAAGGACGATTATCGCGCCATCGCGGTACGTCGCGTTCGCCTCGGCCTGTTGCTGTCGGAAATCGGTCAGGCCAACAATGTTCAGGTCAGCGACGCCGAAATGAACCGCCTCATCATGCAGGCTGCACAGCAGTATGGCCAGCAGGACCGTGAGCGTTTTATTCAATATGTCCGTCAGGAACCGATGGCCGCTGCTCAGCTTCGCGCGCCGCTGTATGAAGACAAGGTCGTCGACTTCCTGTTCGAAAAGGCAGAAATTGCTGACCGCACCGTCAGCCGTGCCGATCTGGAAGCGGCGATCGAGGAAGAAGACGGCGATCTGAAGCCGCACGTCCACGGTCCCGATTGCGGCCACGATCACGACGAAAAGCCCAAGGCAAAGAAGGCTGCGGCCAAGAAAGCCGCTGAACCTGCTGCCGAAACGGTAGAAGCCGAAGCCAAGCCCGCCAAGAAGGCACCGGCCAAGAAGGCCGCTGCTGCCGACGCGGCCGAAGCTCCGGCAGCCGAAGAAAAGAAAGCGCCCGCCAAGAAGGCAGCGCCAAAAGCGAAGAAGGCCGACGCCTGACATCGTCGCTTTCAATTTTGAATAAACCTTGCCCCGTTCGGGCTGAGCCTGTCGAAGCCTTGTTCTTTTTGGAAAAGTGCAGCCCTTCGACAAGCTCAGGGCGAACGGGGCAAGGAATGTCACTATGAGCGAATCTCAGCCCCGCATCGCCGTTCTCCTGCCTTGTTACAATGAGGCAGAGGCGATCGCACAGACCGTGCGGGACTTTGCGCAGGCGCTGCCCGGCGCCGACATCTACGTTTTCGACAACAACAGCACCGACGACAGCCGCGCCATCGCTGCGTCGGCTGGTGCCATCGTCCGTTCCGTCCGCCAGCAGGGGAAGGGGCATGTCGTCCGCCGCATGTTCGCGGATGTGGACGCCGACATCTACGTCATGGCCGATGGCGATGCGACCTATGAAGCCGCCGCCGCGCCTCGCATGGTCGCCGCGATGCTCACCAACAATTTCGACATGGTCGTCGGCGCGCGCAAGTCCGAAGTCGAGGCTGCCTACCGCCGGGGTCATCGCCTCGGCAACGCGGTCCTCACCGGCCTGCTACGTCGCCTCTTCGGCCGCAGCTTCACCGATATTCTCTCGGGCTACCGCATTTTCTCCCGCCGTTTCGTCAAGAGCTTTCCCGTCCTTTCGGCGGGGTTTGAGATCGAAACGGAAATGAGCGTCCACGCGCTCGAACTCGCGATGCCTGTGGCCGAAGAATTGACGGCCTATGCCGCGCGCCCCGAAGGATCGGTCAGCAAGCTGTCCACATATCGCGACGGCTGGCGTATCCTGCGTACCATCGCCCAGCTCTATCGGATCGAGCGGCCGGTCGTGTTTTTCGGGGCTATCGGGGCGCTGTTCGCGCTCGCGGGCCTCATCCTCGCGGTACCGCTGTTCATCACCTATCTCGAAACCGGCCTCGTCCCGCGCTTCCCCACCGCCATCCTCATCACCGGGCTGATGATCATCGCGGTGCTGAACGGCATGTGCGGCCTCATCCTCGATACGGTGGTGCGCGGTCGCCGTGAAGTGCGCCGTCTCGCCTATCTCACATTTCGCGCCCCCAGCGATTTTGCGCGCGACCGTTAATCGTCCGTCCGGACTTAACCGTTAAGCCCCTTGAACCTGTCCTGCTTTGCCCCGATGTAGGGCAGGGCAAAAGCACTCACCGAAAGAGCACAATGAGAGACATGATTTCCGGGCATCTGAACGACACCCTCGCAGCAATGGTCCCCATCGTCATCGAACAGTCGAGCCGCGGCGAACGCAGCTTCGACATTTTCTCGCGCCTGCTGCGTGAGCGCATCATTTTCGTGACCGGTCAGGTCGAGGACCAGATGGCATCGGTGATCGTGGCGCAGTTGCTGTTCCTCGAATCGGAGAATCCGAAGAAGGACATCTATATGTACATCAACTCGCCGGGCGGTGTCGTCACGGCGGGCATGGCGATCCACGATACGATGCAGTATATCCGGCCCAAGGTCGGCACCGTGTGCATCGGTCAGGCCGCTTCGATGGGCAGCTTCCTGCTTGCCGCCGGTGAGCCGGGGATGCGAGTCGCATTGAGCCAGGCGCGCATCATGGTGCATCAGCCATCAGGCGGCGCGCAGGGCATGGCGTCGGACATCGAAATTCAGGCCAAAGAAATTTTGCGCATCCGTGCGCGTCTCAACGGTCTTTACGCCCAGTATACGGGCAAGCCGATCGAGGAGATCGAGAAGGCTATGGACCGCGATACCTTCATGGAAGCGGACGAAGCCAAGGCTTTCGGACTGGTGGATGAAGTGTACGGCAAGCGTCCCGCAGCGGCCGCATTGCCGGAATAATGCGATGAAATCCTTGGCGACGTCCGCGACGCTAAGGGAGTATTTACGTGGCTGTCACATAAACGTCTCTTGTGAAACGCGCGTAACGCGGTCTAGACTGGACCGTGGACATGAAAAGTCCGGCGATGCGGGGTGGGTCCGCCGCCCCCCGCCGGGCCAGGAAAGACCGTAATGACAAAGCTTCAAGGCTCCGATTCCAAGAGTACGCTCTACTGCTCCTTCTGCGGCAAGTCGCAGCATGAAGTGCGTAAGCTCATCGCCGGGCCAACTGTGTTCATCTGCGACGAGTGCGTGGAACTGTGCAACGACATCATCCGGGAGGAGACCAAAGGCGGTCTCGTCGGACGGAAGGATGGCGGGGTGCCGACGCCGCAGGAAATCTGCGACGTGCTCGACGATTATGTGATCGGCCAGAATCGCGCCAAGCGCGTCCTCTCCGTCGCGGTCCACAACCATTACAAGCGCCTCAACCACGGCACGAAGACGGGCGAAGTCGAACTCGCCAAGTCGAACATCCTGCTCGTCGGCCCCACCGGCTGCGGCAAGACGCTGTTGGCGCAGACGCTGGCCAAGACCTTCGATGTGCCTTTCACAATGGCCGACGCGACGACACTCACCGAAGCGGGCTATGTCGGCGAAGATGTCGAGAACATCATCCTAAAGCTGTTACAGGCGTCCGACTATAATGTCGAAAAGGCGCAGCGCGGCATCGTCTATATCGACGAAATCGACAAGATCAGCCGCAAGGCCGAGAACCCGTCCATCACCCGCGACGTATCGGGTGAAGGCGTGCAGCAGGCGCTGCTCAAGCTGATGGAAGGCACCACGGCGTCCGTCCCGCCGCAGGGTGGCCGCAAGCATCCCCAGCAGGAGTTTCTGCAGGTCGACACCACGAACATCCTGTTCATCTGCGGTGGCGCGTTTGCGGGTCTGGAAAAGATCATCGGCGATCGTCTGGAAGCCAAGTCCATCGGCTTCGGCGCGCATGTCGCCGCGCCCGAGGAACGCCGCACCGGCGAGCTGCTGCGTCAGAGTGAGCCGGAAGATTTGCTCAAATTCGGCCTGATCCCTGAATTCGTCGGCCGTCTGCCCGTCATCGCGACGCTGGAAGACCTCGACGTCGCGGCATTGGTCAAGATCCTGGGCGAGCCCAAGAATGCCCTCGTAAAGCAGTATAAGAAGCTGTTCGAGATGGAAGATGTCGAACTCAGCTTCACCGACGAAGCGCTGGTCGCCATTGCCCGCAAGGCCATCGAGCGCAAGACTGGCGCACGTGGCCTCCGCTCGATCCTCGAATCGATCCTGCTCGACACCATGTTCGACTTGCCCTCTATGCAGGGCGTGGGCGAAGTCGTGATCGACAAGGATGTGGTCGCCGGCAGCAAAGACCCCGTCCGCGTGTTCAGCGAACAGCGCAAGGCCGGCGACGCCGCCTGACATTCTCTATCGTTAAGTAAACAAGCGGTCGGCAGCAATGTCGGCCCCTTTTTTGTGATATGCGCATAGGGCAGTTCCGCCCTTCACGCACTTGCAACACAAATTATCTGCAGCGTTGCAAAATTGCCGCAGTTGTTCACTCTTGTTACGCACCCGCACAAAAACCCGTGATTTATGGCCGTTCGCGCGTTAGCGACGGCACAGGAGACGCCCCTGCCTGCCCCCATATCGGCTGGCACCGCAGGTACGATGACACAGCGCAGCGCGGCATCGTCACAAAACTGCAACCACAACATCACAGGGGCGACGTCATACGCCCCCACATGCAGCGGGCGAGTCACACATACAGTTATTCGAATGTCCCAAACTAAGAAAGTTGGGACACTCACAAAGCCAAGGGAACAGGGAAATGCGGGACCTTAAGTTATTTCTTGCCGCCAGCGCGGCGTCGATCAGCTTGGCCACAGCCATAGCGACTCCTGCATTTGCGCAGGAAACCACGTCCACAATTCGCGGCACCGTGCAGAGTGCCGGGACGCCCGTTGCTGGAGCAACAGTCGAAATCACCAACGATGGCACGGGATCGAAGACGATCCTGACGACAACGGGTAACGGCACGTTCGTCGCCGGTGCACTACGCGCAGGCGGGCCCTACTCGGTGGTGGTTAAGGCGCCGGGCTATGCGGATGCCACTGTGACGGATATCTATACCGTCGTTTCTCAGGACTTCACATTACCCGTAGAGTTGGCGAGCGAGGGCGAAGCGATCATCGTCACGGCTGCATCGATCAAGGGTGCAGGCACCGTTTCGCAAGGTCCGGCAACCGTATTGACGTCGGAAGACATCGCGCGGATTGCCACTGTCAATCGCGACGTACGCGACCTCATGCGCCGTGACCCATTCGCGCGGCTTGACGACACCCCCGGGGGCGGCCGTGCAGTGTCGTTCGCTGGACAAAATGCGCGCTTCAATCGCTTCACGGTAGACGGCGTTCCCATCACGGATAACTTCGGCTTGAACCCCGATGGCTTGCCATCGCGTCGTTCGCCGATCCCGCTGGATGCCATTGGCCAGTTCCAGGCGAAGGTTGCGCCATATGATGTCCGTGAAGGCAATTTCCAAGGTGGCACGGTCAACGTTATCCTGCGCTCCGGCACGAACGATTTCCAGGGAACGGGCTTCTATGCCTATTCGTCGGACGAACTGACCGGCAAAAAAACCAAGGCTGGCCCGGGCGTTACAACCGGTCGCGTGACGCTGCCGAACTTCGAAATCAAGAACTACGGCGCAGAACTTAGCGGCCCGATCATCAAGGATCGTCTGTTCTTCATGGTCGCTGGCGAACGCATCAGGGCTGGAACGCCCATCTCGGAAGGCCCGCTCGACAACAACGCGGGTGTGGGCATTCCCACTCTGACGCAGGCGCAGGTTGATCGCATCACCGGCATCGCAACATCGCGCTACAGCTATACCCCCGGCGGCGTGATCGCCAATTCGGACGATAGCGATGATCGCCTAGTGGCAAAGATCGACGCCAACATTTCTGATACTCAGCGCGCATCGATCACCTACACATATGCGAAGGACTCCATCAAGCTTACCAACAATACTAGTTCGGGCACGGGTGCTCCCTCGCTTGGTCTGGAATCGAACGGTTATCTGCAGGGCAACCGCTTGCACACCGGCGTATTCCAGCTCAACTCCGAATGGAGCGACAGCTTTTCTACAGAAGCACGCGGTTTCTACAAAAACTACAAGCGCCTGCAGGACCCGATTTTGGGTCGCGGTTTCGCGGAAATGCGTGTGTGTACCGCACCCACTTCCGACCGGACAGCGCCCGGGGCAGCGGGCGCCAGCGCATCTGTCACGTGCGCGCCCGGTTTTGCGACCGTTGCTTTTGGACCCGACGTTTCGCGCCAGACCAACGCGCTCAATACCGAAACCTGGGGCGGTATGTTGCAGACTCGTCTTCAGCTAAACGATCATGATCTGCGCATTTTTGCGGATGTCCAGCGTACCAAGATCTTCAATGCGTTTTTGAGCAATTCCAACCCTCGTGGCGGGACATCGGGCACCTATTACTTTGACTCGATTGCTGACTTCGAAGCCGGCAACGCGCAACGCTTTGGCTACACAAATGCTGTCCCGTCACTGAACCCCGACGATGCCTCGGCGCAGTTCAACTACATGAGCTACACCTTTGGTGTGCAGGACACTTGGCGCGTCAACGATATTCTGACGGTCGCTTATGGTGCGCGATACGACACGTATGGCAGCAAAAGCCGCCCGGCTACCAATCCTGTGTTTGCCAATCGCTATGGCTTCTCCAACAATGCGTTCATCAGTGGTCGTGGCGTATTTCAACCGCGCATCGGTTTTGATTTCCGACCGATCAATCGCCTTTCGCTTCGCGGCGGCTTCGGCATATTCTCGGGCGGTACGCCAGATGTTTATGCATCTAACAGCTTCTCGAACACGGGCATTCTATCGAATACCATCGACATCATTCAGCAGAACAACGGAACGTACACAGGCAATAGCCCGTTCCCGGTTGGCTTTAATGCCGCATCGGTGCTGACGAACGTCAATGGTGCTGCCATCCCTGGCGCAGCGAACACCTATATCGCTGGCGGCGTCTCGGCAGCAGCTACCAACGCACTCGATCCCAAGTTCAAACTGCCTTCTCAGGCCCGCTTTACATTGTCAGCAGATTATAAGGCCGACTTTGGCAGCTTGGGTGACAATTGGGAATTCGGGGCTGACTTCTTCTACTCTGACGTCCGCAATCAGGTCTTTTTCACCGACATTCGCTCGGTGCCAACGAACCTGACAACGCCGGATGGCCGCGTTCGTTATCGCTCGCTGACCACTTTTGGCGATACGCTGAATGACATTCTGCTTACCAATACCAAGAAAGGCCGAAGCTACATTGCTGTTGCGCGCATCCGTAAGGGATGGGATTTCGGTCTGAATGTAGGTGGCAGCTTCACCTATCAGGATGTCAAGGATCAGGCGCCGGCAACATCATCGACTGCAGGTTCGAACTATGCCAATGGCGCGTTCCTTGACGCGAATGGCGCGGCCTATGGCGTGTCGAACGATGAAGTTAAGTATAACTTCAAGTATGACGTGACGTTCGAGCGTGCCTTCTTCGGCGATTACAAAACCACACTGGCTTTGTTTGGCGAAACGCGCATTGGTCGTCCTTACAGCTACACATTCCAGGACACGTCCAGCGGTCGCAGTGCTGTTTTCGGAACCACCGGCTCGAGTGCGCGGTATCTGATATATGTACCGACCGGGATCGACGACGCTCGTGTATCCTATGACTCGGCGGCGACGGCCAATACGTTGAATGCATTCTTTGAATCGTCTGGCCTCGCTAAATACCGTGGTAAGATTGCTCCACGTAACGCGTTCAATTCAAGGTGGTTTACACGGATTGATCTCCACGCTTCGCAGGAAATACCTACGTTTGTTGGGAAATCGCGAATCACCTTGTTTGCAGATGTCGAGAATTTCACCAATTTGTTGAACAAGAACTGGGGACAAATTCGCGAATATCAGTTCTCCTACACCGCTCCTGCTGCACGTGTTCAGTGTTTGCAGGCTCCTACGCCGACGGGCACGCCCGGAACGCCCGCAACCAATACTGGGCAAACCTGCGCGCAGTATCGGTACAGCTTGCCGAATGCTACGCCCAGCGACACGATCTACTCGCGCCAGTCGCTCTACACGATCCGCGTGGGCGCTCGCTTCAGCTTCTGATCGCGTGACATCGCTACAGAAAAGGGGCGCGTCCTTCGGGATGCGCCCTTTTTCATGTCTGTTGGAAATGTTGGATCGGCCTTGCCCGGTACGCCATATAGGCGACCTTAGAAAAGTTACGCGGCTACTTAAGGCAGCTATCCAGCCCATCGCGCTGCACCACGCCGATCCGCGCGGCGATGCTGTTGCCATAGCGGCGGGTAAAGCCCTTGGGCGCGACGGCGCCGCGCTTCTTGGGTAGCGGCAGGATCGCGGCGATCCGCGCTGCCTCCGTCCGCGACAGCCGGGACGCATCATGCCCGAAGTAGCGCATTGCCCCGGCATTGGCGCCATAAGTGCCCAGGCCTGTCTCCGCGACGTTCAGATACACTTCCATGATCCGCCGCTTGCCCCACAGCGTCTCGATCAGCACCGTGAACCACGCTTCCAGCCCCTTGCGGACGAAGCCGCCGCCTTGCCACAGGAACACGTTCTTCGCGACTTGCTGGCTGATCGTCGATCCGCCGCGTATCCGCCCGCCGCTGGCATTGTGCCGCATCGCCTGCGCAATCGCGAGCGCATCGAACCCGTGATGCGAACAGAACTTTCCATCCTCCGCCGCAATCGCCGCACGCGCCATATCCGGGTCCATCGTCGATAGGCTCATCCAGTCCTTGGTAAAGCCCCGCGGGTCGAACAGCATGGTCAGCGTAACCGGCGGCGGCACGAAACGGAACAAGGCCACCGGCAGAAGCGAGAGGATCAGAAACGCCAGCACCAGCTTGACGATCATCCGTTTCCAACGAAAGCGCTTGCGGGGTTTTGCGGTAGGGGAGGAGAGAAGGGCTTCTGTCATGGCGCCAACCTAGCGTGACCTGCCCGTGCCGTCACCCGTCCTCTATGCACCAAGAAAAGGCCGCCGATCCTGCGATCGACGGCCCATCCGTTTACATTAACTGTGGACTATCAGATCGCGGACAATCTCAGCTTGTCGCCTGCAATCCGCATCATGGCCTTCTGCAGCTTCTCAAAGGCACGCACCTCGATCTGACGAACGCGCTCACGCGACACGCCATAGACCTGGCTGAGATCTTCGAGCGTCTTGGGCTCTTCTGCCAAGCGGCGCTCCGCCAGAATATGCTTCTCGCGCTCGTTGAGATCGCGCATCGCTTCAATCAGCATGCTGTGGCGCAGGTCGCGTTCCTGTGCGTCGGCGACCCGTTCGTCCTGCAGAGGATCGGTATCCTGCAGCCAATCCTGCCACTGACCTTCACCATCTTCACGGAGCGGCACGTTCAGCGACGTGTCGCCACCCATCGCCATACGACGGTTCATGCTGACGACGTCATCCTCCGACACGCCCAGTTTGGTCGCAATGTGCGTCACGTCTTCCGGACGCAGGTCACCGTCCTCGAACGCTTCGATGTTGTTCTTCATCCGACGAAGGTTGAAGAACAGCTTCTTCTGCGATGCCGTGGTGCCCATCTTGACGAGGCTCCACGAACGCAGAATGAATTCCTGTATCGAAGCACGGATCCACCACATCGCGTATGTTGCAAGACGGAAACCACGCTCCGGCTCGAACTTCTTCACGCCCTGCATCAGCCCGATATTGCCTTCGGAGATCAATTCGCTGACCGGAAGGCCATAGCCACGATAGCCCATCGCGATCTTCGCCACGAGACGAAGATGGGAGGTCACGAGTTGCGCTGCCGCTTCGGGATCCTGATGCTCGGCGTAACGCTTCGCGAGCATATATTCCTGTTCGGGGGCCAGGATCGGAAATTTGCGGATTTCGCTCAAATAACGGTTCAGGCTCGCGTCGCCGCCGAGTGCGGGGATCGTCGCGGGGACATTGCTTCCCTTTGCCATGACAACTTTCTTCCCTTCCGTGAACCGGACCCTCCAATAGGCATCCGGACACTAATCAACTTCCATTATAGTACGCGAAGCTGGCTTAACAGTTCCTGCATGTCAGCCGGTATTCGGCTTTCGAACGATAAAGCATTGCTACTGAGCGGGTGGATAAACCCCAGCGTTCTGGCGTGCAATGCCTGACGTTTGAAACCTAGCGTTTCCAGTATCGATTTGAAATGTTTTTTTGATTTACTGTAAACGGGATCGCCGATCAGTGGATGCCCCAGATGCGCCATATGTACGCGAACCTGGTGCGTTCTGCCGGTTTCCAGCTTGCATTCTACAAGCGATGCCTCGTGCAATGGTTCCAATGTCCGGTAATGGGTAACGGCGTGTTTGCCGCGTCCTTCAGGATGCACCGCCATCTTCTTGCGGTCGCCATCAGATCGGCCGATCCACTGCGACACGGTGCCGGTAGGAGGGATCAAGCGCCCGGCTACTATCGCTGCGTAGAGGCGTTCAATGCTGTGATCCTTGAACTGTCGCGACAGCCCTTCATGCGCCTTGTCGGTTTTCGCGGCCACAATAAGACCGGACGTGTCTTTATCGATGCGATGCACAATGCCAGGTCGGGCAACGCCACCGATCCCCGAAAGCTGCCCTGCACAATGGTGAAGCAGGGCATTCACCAGCGTACCGTCAGCATTGCCCGCTGCCGGATGGACGACCATTCCTGCAGGCTTGTCGACAACGATGAGATCCGCGTCTTCATAGACCACGTTCAAGGCGATATTCTGGGCCTGGGCCGCAGATTCGGTGGGGGCGGGCACGGCTATTGAAAATGTCTGGCCGAAAGCGACTTTCAGAGCCGGATCGGATACGCGCTGTCCTGCAGAGCCGACAACGCATCCTTCCAAAATCAACGCTTTTACCCGCTCACGCGAAAGGTCCGGCAAGAGCATCGCAAGCGCCTTGTCCAGCCTTGTCCCGGCGCATTCCGCCGAGATCTTAGCGTATAATGTGGAAACCCCCGATGGCATCGGATAAGGATGTGGTGATGGCCGTCAAATTATCAAGGTCGCTTTATGACCGGATCATATGCCTGGCGCGCGCCGAACCGGAGCACGAGGTTTGCGGTCTGCTGCTCGGCAACCTCACGCACATTACGGACATACGCCCTGCTCCGAACGTAGCGGAGGATGCTTCCGTCCGGTTCGAAATCGACCCGGCCATATTGTTGGCGACGCATCGCGAAGCCCGCGCGAATCGTACCCCGGTCGTCGGACACTACCACTCACATCCCAACGGCAGCAGCGCTCCGTCAGTGGCAGATGGTGCCGATGCGGGTGCGGACGGACTACTCTGGCTAATAGTGGGCCACGATGATGCACGGCTTTGGCGGGCTGTGGGACAAGGGGTCCATAATTGCTTTCAGACGGAGGATTTGATCCTATTACCCGGCTAAACGGTCGTCTTTGGCCGCATCGTGGCTTGCATCGCAAGCTGCCTCCCGGCAAGAGGGCCCATCTGTTGCCTATACGCAGGCCCGTTTCTCGATCCGCCCGGAAGCCTTAGCATGACCGATCTGCCGAACGACCAAAGCCTTGAATTTGCTGCGCTGCTATGTTCGCGATTGTGCCATGATTTGCTCAGCCCCGTCGGTGCGCTGAACAACGGCCTGGAATTAATGGCCGACGAGACCGACCCGGAAATGCGCCAGCGTTGCCTGGAATTATTGGGCGACAGTGCGCGAACGTCGGCCAATAAGCTAAAATTCTTCCGCCTGGCCTTCGGATCTGCCGGGGGTTACGGAGACAGCGTCCCTGCCAGCGAAGCACAAACCGCCATCGAGGGGATGTTTGCAGCGACGGGTCGGGTAAAGCTCGGCTGGATGGTTTCGGAGGACAGTCTGCCGAAACTGCCCGCCAAGATACTGCTTAACCTCGCCCTGATCGCGGGCGACGCACTGGTGCGGGGTGGCCAACTGGATATCGGCGCGGAACAACGTGCCAGCATCACGGAAATTGTTGTCCGTGCAGAAGGCCCGAAAGTCATTCTGGATCCTGAATTGCGCGCGGCTCTGGGCGGCTCGCTTGGGAGCGAAGGGCTCTCTGCACGTACGGCTGCGGCATGGATGGTAAGGACGCTCGTAGAGCGGGCGGGAGGCGACGTCATGCTGTCCCAGCCCGGCGATCCGGTGCTCCTTTTCGGGGTGAGTTTACCGATGGCAGTTCCGGTTTCCTGACAATGCTTTAACGCTGATTTAACTACATTTCTCCAATGATGTGCCCAAGTGGATGCATCGGACGGGGTAGATGGACGAATTACTCGGCGAATTTATTTCGGAAACGCAGGAAACGCTGGAAGCGTTGGCCGGGGTCGTTGTCGAGTGGGAAGCCGATCCGTCGGATCGCGATCGCCTCGATTCCATATTTCGGTTCTTTCACACCGTGAAGGGAAGCTGCGGGTTCCTGAACCTGCCGCGTTTCGAACGCCTTAGTCACGCGGCCGAAGACGTGCTTTCGGAGATACGTTCCGGCCGCAGCGTCCCTGACCCGGCCACCGTCAATGCTGTGCTTGCAGTAATGGATCGCATCGGTGAGCTGGCAGAAGCGGTGGCCTCCGGCGTTTCTTTGCCATCCGAGAATGACGACCTGCTCATTGCAGCGTTGCGGCAGGATAGTGCGGTGGCGGGAAAGACCGTTCCCACCGTGGGAAGCCCTGCACCGCCACTGCAAAAAAGTGGATCTTCAATCAACTCCCTACGCACGATCCGCTTGCCGCTTACGCTGATCGATCAATTGATGAATGGCGTGTCCGACATGGTGCTGGCGCGCAATGAGCTTTCCCGCAAGTTGCGTGACCATATATCCGATCCCGACATCGACAGCGCATTCGAGCGACTGTCCACCTGCGTTGCCGACATGAGGGACGCAATTTCCAAGACACGTATGCAACGGGTCGATCGTCTGTTTGCTGCTGTTCCTCGGATGGTGCGCGATTTGGGTCGGGAACTGGGTAAGCGCATCGACCTCGACCTGGAGGGCGGCGATGTCGAAATGGATCGCGAAATGGTCGAGATGGTGCTCGATCCGCTTACGCATATCGTTCGTAACAGCATCGATCATGGCATTGAGACGCCCGTTCAGCGAGCTGCATCTGGAAAGCCGGAGCATGGGACGCTTCGTCTGGTGGCGCGTCAATCGGGCAATCAGATCGTCATTGAGATAAGCGACGACGGCAAAGGTATCGATACCGATGCGCTCGTTCGCAAGGCGGTGCAGAATGGCACGGTGACGCCAGACACGGCAGCGCGCATGACCGAGCAGGAAAAACTCGACCTTATATTCCTGCCCGGGTTGTCCACGGCCAAGTCGGTGACGGCTGTTTCCGGGCGTGGCGTCGGGATGGATGTGGTCCGTGCCAATGTCGAGCGGATCGGCGGCGTCATTGCACTTGAGAACCAGCCGGGCCGGGGTTTGAAGATCACTCTGCGTGTCCCTTTGACCCTTACTATCATCCCCGGCCTGATCGTGACTGCTGGCGGACAGCAATTTGCTATTCCGCGCTCTGCGATTGTCGAAATTCTCCATGAAAACAATGCAACATTGTCGATCGCCCGGATCGGAGGGGCGTGTATCGCAACCATTCGTAACACGCGGCATTCGATGATCGATCTTGAAGATGTGCTTGGCCTGCCTCGCCATTATCAGGCTGGCCCCCGCACGGTTATGGTCGTTCGTTCAACGTCTGGTGTCCCGTTCGCAATGAGCGTGGCGAGTGTGGACAATCACGAAGAATTGGTAATTCGGCCTGCCTCTCCGCTCATCATGGCGACAGGTATGTATGCCGGGATGACACTGCCGGATAACGGCCAACCCATGCTGCTGCTCGATGCCGGGGGGTTGGCGAATACCGCCAATCTCTCCAATGTCGACGAAGATAGGGGGAATCAGGCCGTCGATCTGGGCAAGCCCGAAGCCCGTCCTATCGAAATGCTCAGCACCCTGCGGTTCGAGGAACTGACGGGTGAGGAGCGGCTGGTGCGGCTCTCGTTAGTCGAGCGGGTAGAGGATATAGATACTGGATTGTTCGGCCTGTCCGGCGGGAAGGCATTTGTGCACGTCGACGGGCGCTTGCTGCGGGTTGCGAACGGACATCACACATTCGACCAGCCAACGGTAACGGCTCTTCGCCTGCGCGATGGCGACCGGGAAGTGTGCTACCCCGTTGCTCGCGTCACCGATATTGTGCAGGTGCCGTCTACTCCGGACATGGCCCTGTCGGAAGGCTTGATAAGCGGGGTCGTGCTTATCGACGATGCCCATCTGGAAATTCTTGACCCTTTCACTCTGTTTGCTGGCGTTCCCGACGAACCGGTCGCGCCGATCGATGTCCCGCGGTGCATTCTTGCTGAAAGTGACGATGTTTGGGCGAAGGAGATCCTGTCGCCGCTGTTAAAACAAGCAGGATATGATGTGCTGATTGGAATGCCAGAGGGCCATGCTCTTCGGCCAGACGATGTTATCCTGTGTGTGAACGCGGATACTGCCAAGGCTCTGTCTACGGATCGGCCCATCGTTCAACTTCGATCGGCAACGAAACCGCACAGCAATGAAGATCGCAGCATCTACCGCTATGATCGTAACGCAGTGATGGCAGCGATCGATTCCGCTCGGCGGGGGGGCGTGGCATGATGAACCAGCTTTATCTTTTCGCCTGTGTCGCCGGCACTCCAATTGCGGTGCGGACCGAGGAAATAGAGGCAGTCGTCAAACTGACGGATATATCGCCCGTGCCCGGCATGCCGCCTCACATCGCGGGCTTGTCAGCGCTTCGCAGCCGCGTGCTGACGATGATCGACGTCGCTGCGCTGATCAGGGGCGTTCCAACCCCCCACGAGCAACGCGAACTGGCAATTATCGCTGACATCAGCAGTCATAGCTACGGCCTGATCGTCGAGGGCGTCAGTGACATTTGCACCGTATCCGAAGGCCCGTTGCCGCTGCGTGGACGTCTTTCGCCAGCATGGATGCCGTTTGCCCAAGCGATTGTGGAAAACGAAGGAGAGCCGCATCTACTGGTATCGTTAGCAAGCTTCATCGATCCCGCGCTCACCCTGGCGGCATAACTGCGAAAGATATGAAGTCGTTTACGATTCTCTCAGTTTTCAACGCTACCCCTCTGTTTACGCATTGAAATGCCATAAAAAGGTCTGGCTCCATGAAGAAATGCCTCGTCGTAGATGACTCAAAGGTTATCCGTAAAGTTGCGCGCCATATACTGGAGTCGCTCGACATCAACGTAACGGAAGCATGCGACGGTCGGGATGCCCTTACCCAGTGCGAAGCATCCATCCCTGACGTGGTTTTGCTGGACTGGAACATGCCGGTCATGTCCGGCATGGAATTCCTCCAGGAACTCTCCAGAACCAAGATGGCGGCGCGGCCCAAGGTGATTTTCTGCACAACCGAAAACGGACTTGGCCATATCAAGGCGGCGGTTGAAGCAGGCGCAGACGAATATGTCATGAAGCCATTCGATCGAGACACGTTGGAAAGCAAGTTGCAGATCGTCGGCATTATCTAACTTGCCTTTGTCGCATTGCTTGTTGCCGCAGTCTTAAGGTTCTCACCCATGTCCTCAGATATCACGGCGATTGCACGGACCAGTAAGGAAGGTTCGCCATACCGCGTTCTGATCGTGGACGACTCTGTGGTCGCTCGAACGGTTCTGGAGCGCATCTTGGCGGCTCATGGCGGCTTTGTCGTAACCCAAAAAACCAGCAACGCCCAACAAGCGCTGGATGCTCTTTCCCGCGAGCCGGTCGATCTTGTTTTGCTGGATGTAGAGATGCCAGGGCAGAGCGGGATCGTTGCTCTTCCTGCTATTCTAAAGGCCGGGCGAGGAGCGAAAGTCATCATATTGTCGGCAATTTGCGAAGAGGGCAGCGCTAAAGCGGTCGAAGCTCTTGCGCTTGGCGCGAGCGATATCCTTTCAAAGCCCGATCACGGATCTTTTGGCGATCAGTTCGCTCGTGCATTGCTCGGGCGGATCGTTCGGATCGTAGGATCGGAACACGAAGACACTCCCGCTTCGATACGTCTACGGGCTGATAACGGGCACAGCAACATTTCCTGTTTGGGCGTAGGCGCGTCTACCGGAGGCATACACGCTCTGGGCCAATTGTTCGCCGGGATGACCGCGCCGCTGGGTGTTCCGATCCTGATCACGCAGCATCTGCCGCCAACGTTCATTCCTTACTTCGCGAAACAACTGGCACGCATGACGAACCTGCCTGTGAAGGTCGCAGAGGATGGCGAGGTGTTGACCCCCGACAAGGTATATATCGCGCCGGGTGAGGCCAACCTGGGATGTCGTCGCAGTTGGAATGGGCAGATCATCGTCGCGCTTTCCGCCGACCGGACGCCGTTAAGTGCGCTCCCAGCGGTCGATCCTATGTTTATGGCAATGGCGCGATGCTATGGTTCTACGGCCACTGGCGTGGTCCTGACGGGTATGGGGAGGGACGGGACGGTCGGTGCCGGTCATATCGTCGACGCCGGCGGGATGATAATCGCGCAGGACGAACCCACCAGCGTTGTCTGGGGCATGCCCGGATCCGTAGCGCGCGCGGGGTTGGCCACCGCTTTGCTACCGCCGGAGAAAATTATGGCGTTTGTTGCACAGCATTCGATGGTCATGGCGTGAGCGACGCTGCCCCCTGCACCACCTTCACGGGCGCAATGCGCGTTCTTGCGGGCCTGCTCGAATCGCGCACCGGGCAGATCTTGTCTGAAAACCGCATCTGGAGGATCGAAACTGCACTAAAGCCGATACTGCGAGCTAATGGCCTGACCGATCTGGAAGCACTTGTCTCTCGGTTGCTATCGGGGATCGAGCGGCAACTGAGCGACGATGTCGTCAATGCGTTGCTGAACAACGAAAGCAGCTTTTTTCGCGACTTGCAGACTTTCGAGATGATCTCCCGTGAACTGCTGCCCCATATTCAGGCCACTCGTCCGGACAAGGTTTTACGTGTTTGGTGCGCAGGATGCTCGACTGGGCAGGAAGCTTACTCGCTGGCAATTCAGTTTCAGAAGAATGCGGAGTTATGGCGCGGATGGCGTATCAGCATATTGGCCACCGATATTTCGACCGCTGCAATCGCGCGGGCGCAATCGGGTATTTTCTCGCAGATCGATGTGCAGCGCGGACTTGCGATCACCGACCTTCTTGCCTGTTTTGAGCCGGTCGGTGACGACTGGAAGATCAACGAAGACTTACGTCGCATGGTCGATTTCCGCACCGATAACCTTCTAGAGCCCAAAGTACCGGGGGGGCATTATGATCTGATCCTGTGCCGTAATGTGCTTTTGTACTTCTCGCTGGAAATGCGGCGCAAGGTTTTTGATCGACTGGCGCAGTATAGTCGCCCCGGTGGCTATCTCATGCTTGGTGCGGGCGAGACCGTCATTGGCCAGACCGATGATTTCCTGTCCAGCCGCGAGTTTCGGGGAAGTTATGAACGCCGTGGCGGCCTTGGCGAGGTGGCTGAACATACTATTCGCCGCGCGCGTTGAATTAGCCTGTCTTACGGAAGCATTTGAGTTAGGGAGAGCGTATGCCTCCTGCTCAAAATCCCGTTTCTCCTCGCAACTTTGGAGCGCGTGACTGGGCCATTATTGTTGCGATGAACGTGGCGTGGAGGCTGAACGTCATCGCGGTCAAGTTCGCCATTGAGATGACATCGCCCTTGACTGCGGCCTTCCTTCGTCAAGCTTTGGTGGCGTTGGTTTGTATCCCATTTCTCCGGTGGGTGCCTGGTAGGATGCGGCTTGTCGGGCTATACGCTGTACTGACCGGCGCGCTTTTCTACATCCCGATCAACGTGGCATTGGCGATTTCGGATAATGTGGGCGCGTTGGTCATTGCGAGCCAATTGGGCGCCCCCTTTGCTGTGGTGCTATCCGTCATTTTCCTGAAGGAGCAGATACGGCTCCCTCGCATCGTCGGGCTGATCCTCGCGTTTTCCGGTGTTTTGATCGTGGGCTTCGATCCCGCGGTCTTGCATGAGTTGCTAGGCCTTACGCTGATGGCGCTGTCTGCGCTTATGTGGGCGATCAGTTCGCTATTGACGCGCCACATGCGCGATATACGCATCACAACGCTGTTCGCCTGGCTTGGACTTGCAGGCGCCGGGATATTGGGGCCGCTGGCTATGCTATTGGAACCACTGGCAATGGCTAATTTGGCGTCGCTTCCAATCGCTGGATTAGGGTGGATAGCATTCTCAGCAATCGGATCGACACTGATCGGTCATGGCGGACTGTCTTGGCTTGTCCAGAGGCATCCAATTGGCGCCGTAATGCCATATACCTTGATTGCGCCTTTGCTCTCGATCATTGTATCGTCTGTGATATTCGACACGCCGATCACAGGGATGATGATGTTGGGAGGAGTGTTCGTGCTGATAGGTGTAGCAATTCTAACGATCCGTACCGCTAAACGTGGCCAGATAATCGAGGTATCGGCGTGACCGATACCAGCATGATCGACACCCCATCGCCTAACTTCGATGAGCGTAGCGCACCGATATCATTGTTAGTATTGCATTATACAGGCATGCCGGACGCCGCGAGCGCCATCAACTGGCTCGCTAACCCAGAATCCAAAGTGTCCGCGCATTATGTCGTCACGGAAGATGGCAAGATCATCCGAATGGTGGCCGAGGATAAGCGGGCGTGGCACGCTGGGAAGTCGCACTGGCGGGGCGTGTCGGACATTAATTCGGCGAGCATCGGCATAGAAATTGTCAATCCGGGCCATGAATGGGGCTATCGACCTTTCCCCGATACGCAGATGCAGGCTCTGGTACCGCTCGTAAACGATATCGTGCAGCGCTATCGGATTACCCGAGGCAATGTCGTCGGCCATAGCGATATTGCCCCTGCGCGAAAGCAAGACCCGGGCGAACTGTTTCCCTGGCACACACTCGCGCGTCTGCGGCTCGCCTTGCCGCGACCGACCAAAAATTTGATGGACCCGCACTGGACCGACAGCGGGTTTATGCTCGCACTCGAACGCTTTGGTTATGATATCACCGATCAAACGGCGGCGGTTGTTGCGTTTCAGCGACGTTTTCGGCCCGAACTGATCGACGGGATCGTGGATGGCGAATGTCGGGCCATCCTTTTGGCGCTGTTGCTCCCCAAGCCAAGAGGGGATGACTGACACAAAAAACCGCGCTAGGGGCATAGCGGCCAGGGGGCCGGGCGACCGCGGCGTAGGAATACGGCGAGGAAAGTCCGGGCTCCACGAAAAGACGGTGCCAGCTAACGGCTGGCGAGGGTAACCTCAGGGACAGTGCAACAGAGAGCAGGTCGCTAAGACTTCGGTCCAGTGACAGTGAAAGGGTGCGGTAAGAGCGCACCGCGTCCCCGGCAACGGGCGACGGCATGGTAAACCCCACCGGGAGCAAGACCGAATAGGGGCGGCGCGGCGAGCAATCGCCAAGGCATTTTTCGGCCTGGACCGCCCGGGTTGGTTGCTTGAGGCCATGAGCGATCATGGTCCTAGAGGAATGGTCGCCCAGTCATCGCAAGATGATGGACAGAACCCGGCTTACAGGCCCCCTGGCACTTCGTACGAGTTTCTTTTGCTCACTTCCTTTCTTTGAGGTGCCGCAGCGGCTACATTGGCGCGATGTCCAGAGCAAAACGATCGAACGACTGGGGTTTCCCCCGATGGCGCAGCTATGGTGCGGCATCGGAAGCGCAGCAGGTGCGCATGTGCGATCGCCATGGGTGCGACCGCCCCGGCAACTGCCCCGCACCCAAGTCTCCCAACAGCCCCGAGCGCTGGTATTTCTGTTCCGAACATGCGGGCGAATACAACCGCAACTGGGACTATTTTCAAGGACTGGATGCGGAAGAGCGTGCATCACGCGAGCAAGCCGAGCAGCGTGACGCCGGCGGGTTTCAGGGTAGTGCCTTCTACGGCTGGGGCGGCCCTGGGGATGGTACGCGGTCGCGGGACGAGATGCGGGCGCTCGCGGTGCTGGAACTTGAAACCGACGCCGATTTTGAGGCCGTGCGCAAAAGCTGGCGGCGTCTGGCCAAGGTCAACCATCCCGATGTCCGCCCCGGCGACAAAGATGCGGCCGAGCGGTTTCAGGCCATTCAGGCGGCATATGATGTTCTGCGCGTCGCGGAGGAGCGCAGAACGTGGAAACCCACTGGGTCTTCGGCTGGGGACCGCGCGTGAAAGCCAGTGTGCGGTCCAACTGGAAAACCGCCATTCTGGTGTGTCGCAAATGCTCCAAGAAAGTCGATGGTGGCTTTGGACCCAAGGGCAATCAACCGCTCGGCAAGGCGCTCAAGAAGCATCTGTCGTTAAAAAAAGGACGAAAAGGCGACGCCGGTATATTGGACGTCGGTTGTCTTGGCATTTGTCCCAAGGGCGCTGTGACGGTTGTGAACGGTGCAGCCAGCCGAGACTGGCTGCTCGTTAAGCCAGGTGCGGATCTTGACGCTCTTGCCGCAGAATTGGGTTTGGTCGAGACCGGAGCATGATCGTCACCTCACCCCTTGCGGCGTGACATGAAAGCCAGTCTTTCGAACATCATCACATCCTGCTCATTCTTCAACAATGCGCCGTGCAAGGGGGGAATAGCCTTGCTGCTATCCTGCGACTGGAGCGTATCGAGCGGCAAATCTTCAGCCATAAGCAGCTTGAGCCAATCCAGCAGTTCGGATGTCGAAGGCTTCTTTTTCAAACCCGGCACGTCGCGAATATCGTAGAATATATCCATCGCGCGGTTCACCAGGATTTTCTGAATGCCGGGGAAGTGAACGTCGATGATCGACTGCATCGTCTCGCGATCGGGAAACTTGATGTAGTGGAAAAAACAGCGGCGCAGGAATGCGTCGGGCAGTTCCTTCTCGTTGTTTGACGTGATGATGACCACTGGGCGTTCCTGCGCCGCAATCGTCTCGCCTGTTTCATAGACATGGAACGCCATCCGGTCGAGTTCCTGCAACAGATCGTTTGGAAATTCGATGTCCGCCTTGTCGATTTCGTCGATTAGCAGGACGGGCAGGGTGGGGGACGTGAAAGCCTCCCACAATTTGCCTTTGCGGATATAGTTGGAAATATCGTGGACGCGCTCGTCGCCCAATTGTCCGTCGCGAAGACGCGCAACTGCGTCATATTCGTAGAGGCCCTGATGCGCCTTCGTCGTTGATTTCACGTTCCACTCGATCAGTGGCGCGCCGAGGGCCGTCGCGATTTCCTGCGCCAATACCGTTTTGCCGGTGCCCGGTTCGCCTTTGACGAGAAGTGGACGGCGAAGGAGAATGGCAGCGTTAACGGCAACCTTTAGGTCAGCCGTAGCCACATAATCGGGAGTGCCTTCAAAACGCATGATCTGTCCGTCCTCCATTGCAACGCATTTGGACTAGGGGCGGAGGCAGCAGCATGCAAGCCTCACAGGGCTTGCCTCATGCAATTAGCTTTGCTGGCGAATGCTCGCGCGGGCCTGAAGCAAATCCCACAGTCCGCGGTGCTGGCCAAGCAACTGGCGGGCACCGAAGTGCAAGGCACGGGTAATATTTTCATCTGTACCGAGAGCCTTGGCAACCGCGAGGGTCGCAGAGGATGTCGGGATAAGCGAGGGGGGTGGTTCGATGCCGACGCGAAGCGCCGCCACTTCCAGAACTTTACGAACAGCGCGCCAGTCCAGCACGAGTGCGATGGCAGCGCCCATGGCGCAGCCTCGGCGATCCGATTGCGCGAGCATGTCGAGAGCATGACGTTGTTGCAGGACAGTCGCGTCGCATTGATCCTGCCCCGACGTGCTCGGCAGTGGACCGACAGCAACGGTCACCTGCGTCAGAAATGCGCGTTCCGCAGCGAAAGCATCGGAAGCCTGGAGCAACCATGACCGTGCGGCGTTATCCACCGTGCGTGACGCTGCATGATCGATTACGCCAGGGTGCCTGCCATGCAGCATGCACAGATAGTGCGCGGCATCAGCCAGATTGGCGATCGATGCCGCCAGTCGGCTCGCGCTTGCCGGATGAGCATAGACATGCGCGCCCGTGCCGTCTGCGGCAACAAGCGCGGCGATTACGTTGCCGACATCGCCCTCTGAACTGCGCGGAACCGCTGTGCCCATTACTAACCCCAAATTCGCCGGGTCGGACGGGGCGGCAAACAAATAGCCGCCTGCCGACCGGCAATTACCTGCCTAGACTTACGCAGAGGGGGGTAAAGACCAAGTTAAACGGTGTAAAAGAACAGCAATATTTTCAAGCCGGTTTACTGGTCGAGGAAACTGCGCATTTTGCGGCTGCGGGAAGGGTGCTTGAGTTTGCGCAACGCCTTTGCTTCGATCTGGCGAATACGTTCGCGCGTCACGCTGAACTGCTGACCGACTTCTTCCAGCGTGTGATCCGTGTTCATACCGATACCAAAGCGCATACGTAGCACGCGTTCCTCACGCGGCGTGAGCGATGCCAGAACGCGCGTCACGGTTTCCTTCAAATTCGCCTGAATGGCAGCATCGACGGGGATGATCGCGTTTTTGTCTTCAATAAAGTCGCCCAGATGGCTGTCTTCCTCGTCACCGATTGGCGTTTCGAGAGAGATCGGCTCCTTGGCGATTTTCATCACCTTGCGGACCTTTTCGAGCGGCATCGACAGACGCTCGGCCATTTCTTCCGGCGTTGGTTCGCGGCCCTGCTCGTGCAGGAACTGGCGGCTGGTGCGGACCAGCTTGTTGATCGTTTCGATCATGTGGACAGGGATACGGATCGTCCGTGCCTGATCGGCAATCGACCGGGTGATCGCCTGACGGATCCACCATGTCGCATAGGTCGAGAATTTATAGCCGCGACGATATTCGAACTTATCGACTGCCTTCATCAAGCCGATATTGCCTTCCTGAATGAGATCCAGGAACTGCAGGCCGCGATTAGTATATTTCTTTGCGATGGAAATCACGAGGCGCAGATTGGCCTCGACCATTTCCTTCTTGGCGATACGCGCCTCACGTTCGCCCTTTTGCACCATGTTAACGATGCGGCGGAATTCGCTGAGCGCCATGCCGGTCGCCTGAGCGATTTCGCCGACTTCGTTGCGAATGCGATCGACCGCCGCGCCTTCGTTGGTGACGAAAGCCGTCCACTTCTTGTCGAGATTGGCAACGCTGGCCATCCAGCCTTCGTCCAGCTCATGGTTGATATAGCGGTCGAGGAAATCCTTGCGCGGCACTTTATGGCGCTCCGCCAGACGCAGCATCTGACCGCCCAGCGCGGTCAGGCGGCGGTTATAGGCGTAAAGTTGATCGACCAGATATTCGATCTTCTGCTGATGGAACTGCACGCTCTCGACCTGCGCAGTCAGATCTTCGCGCAGTTGCTGATACTTCGCTTCGTGTTTGGCCGAATAAGCGTCGCCATTGGCCATCGCATTCAGGCGCGATTCCTGCGCCTTGGAAAAGGCACGGAAGATATCGGTGATGGTCGCAAACTTCTCCAGCGCGATAGGCTTGAGCTGCTCTTCCATCTGCGCGAGGCTGAGGGTGTTGTCTTCCTCATCGTCTTCCTCGACGCGCGGCGCGCGGCGTTCGGTCATCGAATCTTCGTCTTCGTCCGCATCGGCGGAGGCCTCTTCAGGCTCTTCCTCTTCCTTGAACGAAGGGCCGGCAGTCTTGGCGCTGATTTCGCCGTCGTCGTCCTCTGCGCCTTCTTCTAGGCTCTCCGGCGCTGGGTCTTTCGACAGCATCGCGTCCAGATCGAGAATTTCACGAAGCTGCATTTCGCCGTTGTTCAGAGCGGTCGACCATTCGATGATCGCGTTGAACGTCGTCGGGCTTTCGCACAGGCCCAGGATCATGGTGTCGCGACCGGCTTCGATCCGCTTGGCAATTGCAATTTCGCCTTCGCGGCTCAGCAGTTCGACTGCGCCCATTTCGCGCAGATACATGCGAACGGGATCGTCGGTGCGATCGACCGTTTCCTTCTTCTTTTCCGCTACCGGGCGAGAGCCTTCGTCCTCGCTGTCATCGGCTTCATCGTCGGCGGCCTCGTCTTCACGCTGCTTTTCTTCGTCGCCGTCTTCCGACGCTTCTTCGTTTTCGACGATGTTGACGCCCATGTCGTTGAGCGCGGACATCACGTCCTCGATCTGCTCGGAGGACATCTGGTCCTGCGGCAAAGCGTTGTTCAGTTCGTCATAGGTGATGTAGCCGCGCTTCTTGGCACGCGAGAGCAGCTTTTTTACGGATGCTTCGTTGAGGTCGAGCAGCGGTGCATCGCCGGTATCGGTATCTTCGGTGGTAGTGCCTTTATTAGCCTTGCTCGCCATGTACTCGCCTTAACCCCGTGGTTCGCAGAGGAACCGCTAAACTGTGTCTTCGGGCTGCATCAGATCCGCCAGCCGTTGCTCATGGTCCGCTTTCAATTCGCGAAGTTTCTGCTGATGCAGATAACTTGCTTCATCCAGCGTTTCGCCCATGGCACGGGTGGCATCAGCCAATGCCGCATCAATCTCCGGTCCTGCCGCGATTACTCGAATGGCCTCATCGAGATCGCGTCGAGCGCGAATCTCATCGGCCTTCTTTCGGGTAAAAGTGAACGTAAGCGCGTCGGCCCGGAGCAGCCCTTTCGCCCTATTATACAATTCACCTGTCCCCAATATGGTAAGGAGGCCATCTGTTTCAACACTTTCTTCGCGTAATGCGCCCGACAACAGCTTTTCCATAAGCTTAGCCAAGGTCGAATCAGCGATTCGCAGTGTCGAGAGTTCTTCTTGATGCTCTTTTATCCGGTCAGGATAGCGTAACAGTCCGGCAATGACCCCGCACAGAAGCATTCCCTCGGTTCCGCTGGCGCGAATCGCGCGCGTCTCGCTGATGGGCGGAGCGATGGGTGGCTTCCACTGGCCTTTGCGATCCATCGCGCCGCGCTGCGGGCGGGGAGCGCTAGGCGTGAAAGCGCGCCGGGCGAAAAAGAGGGCGTCATGCCGCTCGCGGAAAATCTGGGTGTAATGCGCGCGCACGTCGCCATGCGTCATCGCTTCGGTATATTCCGCCAGCTTTTGCTTGAGCGCGGCACGCTGTTCCGGCGTATCCAGCGGACCCGACGCAATGGCGTGATTCCACAGGCGGTCCACCAACGGTTCGGCATCCCCCAGCACGGTTTCGAATGCCGCAGCGCCCGAAGCACGAACCAGATCGTCAGGATCCTGCCCCTGCGGCAAGGTCGCGAACGCCAGGCTGTGGCCGGGGCGCAGCAGGGGCAGGGCGCGCATGGCGGCGCGAATAGCTGCCTTCTGACCTGCAGAGTCGCCATCGAAACATAGCACCGGCACTTCGACCATTTTCCACAGCCGCTCAATCTGATGCTCGGTCAAAGCGGTGCCCAGCGGCGCGACGCATTCGGCAAACCCGGCCTGCGCCAGTGCGATCACATCCATATAGCCTTCGACGACGATCACCCGGCCCATCTGACGCGAAGCAGGCGACGCGCGGTCGAGATTGTAGAGGGTGCGACCCTTGTCGAACAACGGCGTGTCGGGAGAGTTGAGATATTTGGGTTCGCCCACGCCCAATATGCGTCCGCCAAAAGCAATCACCCGACCGCGCGGATCGCGGATCGGGATCATCAAACGGCCGCGAAAACGGTCGTAGCTGTCGCGTTTGGCGTCGCCCGTCGCTTCGGGATCGATCAACAGCCCCGCTTCGATCAGGCGCGGCTCACCATGCGTTTTGAGCGCCTCTTTCAACCGCCCACGCGCATCGGGCGAGTAGCCGAAGCCGAACGCCTTGATCGTGTCGGCGCGCATTCCCCGCGTCTTGAGATAGTCCCGCGCGAAATTGCCTTCGGCACCGCCCATTTGCGCGACGAACCAGTCCTGTGCAGCCTGCATTACGTCATGGAGGGTCTGCGCCTTTTCGGCCCGTTTGGCTGCCTGCGGATCGGCGGCAGGGACGTCCATCCCCGCCGTCGCGGCCAGTTCCTTCACGGCGTCCATAAAGGGCAGGCCGCGCTGCTCCGTCATCCAGCGGATCGCATCCCCATGCGCGCCGCAACCAAAGCAGTGGTAGAAACCCTTTTCGTCGTTGATCGTGAAGCTGGGCGTTTTCTCATTATGGAACGGGCAGCAGGCCTTATACTCGCGCCCGGCCTTCTGCACTTTGATGCTTTTGCCGATGAGCGTCGAAAGCGTCGTCCGAGCGCGCAGTTCGTCCAGCCATTGCGGGGTGAGGCTCATGAGCGTTTGCGCAACAGGCTCCCCTCCCGCGGGCGGGAGGGGTTGGGGGAGGGCATGTCACGAATTACGCGCTCTATTTCAGCCACCACGCCTTCGATGTTCGACAATATCTCGTTATTCCAGAAACGTATGACGATGAAGCCGCTGTCTTCCAGGAACCGGGTGCGGCTAGCGTCGGTGTCCGCACTGTGCTGCCCACCATCGACTTCGATCACCAAGCGAAGGCTTCGCGACACAAAGTCGCAAATGAATGGGCCGATGGGGACCTGTCTATTGAACCGGATTCCTCCAGTTTTTCTTGCGCTAAGGTGCGTCCACAGCAGGCGTTCTGCGTCGGTTGCGTTGCTGCGGAGTTCGCGAGCGCGGGCGGTGGGGCGGTTGTAGGCTTTGTCCATAGCAGGTGTTGCGAACATGCCCTCCCCCGACCCCTCCCGCAAGCGGGAGGGGAGTTTAGATCAGCTCAACGCTGCCTTCACCAGCCCGCTGGCTTTGCTCATGTCGATCACCGTGCCGTGGCGTTCCTTCAGGACGGCCATCACCTTACCCATATCCTTGGGCGTCGTCGCGCCGACTTCTGCCTTGATGCCTTCGATGGCGGCGCGGGTTTCCTCTTCGCTCATTTGCGCAGGCAGGAAGCTTTCGATGACGCTCAGTTCAGCCTGCTCCTTCGCAGCCAACTCATCGCGGCCGCCATCGGTGAACATGGTGATCGATTCGCGGCGCTGCTTCGCCATCTTCTGCAGCACGTCCACGACGATGGCATCGTCCTCCGGCACCTGCGTAGCGGTGCGCAGTTCGATGTCGCGGTCCTTCAATTTCGCGGAAATCAGCCGCACGGCGGCAAGGCGTTCCTTGTCTCCGGCTTTCATCGCTTCGATCTGGGCGGCTTTTATGGCGTCACGAATCATCGGAAAAATAGTTCCTGTCTGGCGGAAACGAACAGCTATAACGAGAAAAGAGATTTTTAACAGGAGTTGACCGAACGGTCCCACCGGCATAGGTGACCGGCCGTTTAACCCGCCGCAGACGGGCCCCTATCAAAAGCAAAAAAGGACCGCTCGCAATGGCAGATGCCAAGACCCTCAACGTGCCCAAAGGAGCGAGCGGGGTATTGGTATTGGCGGACGGCACCTGCGTCTTCGGGCGCGGTTTCGGCGCGGTCGGCGATGCCGTCGGTGAAGTGTGCTTCAACACCGCGATGACCGGCTATCAGGAAGTGATGACCGACCCCAGCTATGCCGGGCAGATCGTGACCTTCACCTTCCCGCATATCGGCAACGTCGGCACCAATCTGGACGATGTGGAAGCGGACATGCCGTTCGCTCTGGGCTGTGTCGTGCGGCAGGACGTGACCGAGCCGAGCAACTTCCGCAACGTGTTACCTTTCGATCAGTGGATGAAGGACAACGGACGCATCGGTATTTCCGGCGTCGATACCCGCGCGTTGACCCGGATGATCCGCGAGAAGGGCGCGCCCAATGCCGTGATCGCGCACGATCCTGAAGGCGCTTTCGACCTGCCCGCGCTGATCGCCAAGGCGCAGGCATGGCCGGGGCTGGAAGGCATGGACCTCGCCATTCAAGTGACGGGCAAGGAAAGCCGCGCATGGGACGGCGGAGAGTGGAAGCTGGGCAGCGGGTACAGCACGAACGGAGAGGGTAGCGCCAGCCGCCCCCATGTCGTCGCCATAGATTATGGCGCGAAGAACAACATCTTCCGTAATCTCGTAAAGGCCGGTGCGAAGGTTACCGTCTTGCCCGCGACCGCGTCTCTGGATGACGTGATGGCGCACAATCCCGATGGCGTGTTCCTGTCCAACGGTCCGGGCGATCCCGCCGCGACGGGGCAATATGCCGTGCCGGTGATCGCCAGCCTGCTGGATGCCAACGTACCGATCTTCGGCATCTGTCTGGGGCATCAGTTGCTGGCGCTGGCGGCAGGCGCGAAGACGATGAAGATGCATCAGGGGCATCGCGGCGCGAACCATCCGGTCAAGCGGCTGTCCGACGGTCTGGTCGAAATCACCAGCATGAACCACGGCTTTGCGGTCGACACCGACACGTTGCCCGCCAATGTTAAGCCGACACATGTATCCTTGTTCGACGGCAGCAATTGCGGGCTGGAACTGACCGACAAGCGCGCGTTCAGCGTGCAATATCACCCCGAAGCCTCACCGGGGCCGCAGGACAGCTTCTACCTGTTCGAGCGGTTCGTGGCAGGCCTCCAGAGCCAGGGCGCGGACGCATGAGCATCAAACTGCCCAAGGTCGATCCTGCGCGGCTGGAAGAGGAATGGGAAGCGGACAAGGACGTCCTCGCCAACCTCGCCGCCAATGGCGACAAGGCAAAGACTCCGCGCGCCGTGGACGTCAGCTTCCGGGGCAGCGAAAAGGATCTGGAACGCCTTGCCGAAGCCGCCAGCCAGTTCGGTTTCGTCGAACTTGACCGCGAAGAAGGCGAGGATGACGGCGAGCCTTACCTGTTCCTGGAATGCGAACAGGCCGTCGACGAGGAATCGATCCGCGCGCTGACCCGCAAATGCCTCCAGATCGAAATCATGTTCGACGTGGAATATGACGGCTGGGGATGCGAAGCGCAGACGGGGGCGATGCATTGATTTGTGCCTGTGCCTACTATTTTACGGGGAGCTTCAATGGCTTCTGTTGAAGCGCGTATTGTAGCTTTATTACTCAACGACAGTGACTTCGTGAACGAACGAAGTCTCGTTGAGGCCTATCGTCGTTATTTTGACACTCAAATTTCTGATCAGGAATTTCGGGTTTCACTGGGCGCTCTGGCAAAAGCCGACGTAATTTATGAAATCGATCCAGATGTCGATATTTTAGACCTGGCAACGGTAGATCACCATGAAATGGGTGTTCTGATGCAAATAGATTACGATATTGAAATTGGGCTAAATTTTTACACGCCCGGTTCCAGAATGCCCGTCTTTATCAGCGAACATAAATCAGTCTTGTCGGATGCATGTAGATTTGCCGGCTTTGAAAGAGCCTTAAAGCATTTACAGAGTATCTCCTTTGAAAGTACTACTTGGACAGGAATTCCTGCCAATTTTAAGTTGGACTCGGTCAGAAAAGAAGACCTTGCGATACTACTCAGAGAGGCTGATAGGCGCTTAGCAATTGAGCCAGCCGGTAATGGATGGGAAATTACGCAAGCGCGCGCATACATCCAGTCGGCATTAGTTTTGACAGAGGCTCCCGATCCACAAGCGGATCTGATTTTTGCAAACCTCGAACGAGCCAGCGCCATAGCTGGATTGACCCAATTTTTCACTGCTCTTGTGGCCTTTTTCCTTGGAACTGCCCGTGCCTAAACGTACCGATATTCAATCCATCCTCATCATCGGCGCAGGCCCGATCATTATCGGGCAAGCGTGTGAGTTCGATTATTCGGGGACGCAGGCGTGCAAGGCGCTGAAGGAAGAGGGGTACCGGATCATTCTGGTGAATTCCAACCCCGCGACGATCATGACCGATCCGGACATGGCGGACGCGACCTATATCGAGCCGATCACGCCGGAGATCGTCGCGAAGATCATCGAGAAAGAGCGGCCCGACGCGGTACTGCCGACGATGGGCGGGCAGACGGCGCTGAACACGGCGCTGGCGCTGTGGAACGATGGGACGCTGGAGAAATATGGCTGTCAGATGATCGGTGCCGATGCCGAAGCCATCGACAAGGCGGAGGACCGCATCAAGTTCCGCGACGCGATGGACAAGATCGGGCTGGAAAGCGCCCGCTCGCGCATCGCCCATACGGTCGAGGAAGCGCTGGAAGGGTTGGAGTTCACCGGCCTGCCCGCGATCATCCGTCCCAGCTTCACGATGGGCGGCACGGGCGGCGGGATCGCCTATAACCGCGAGGAATTCGTCGCCATCGTGACCGGCGGGCTGGACGCTTCGCCGACGACCGAAGTGCTGATCGAGGAATCGCTGCTCGGCTGGAAAGAATATGAGATGGAGGTCGTCCGCGACAAGGCGGACAATTGCATCATCATCTGCTCCATCGAGAATATCGACCCGATGGGCGTCCACACCGGCGACAGCATCACCGTCGCCCCGGCGCTGACGCTGACGGACAAGGAATATCAGATCATGCGCAACGCGAGTATCGCGGTGCTGCGTGAAATCGGTGTGGAAACAGGCGGTTCGAACGTACAGTTCGCAGTCAATCCGAAGGACGGGCGTCTTGTCGTTATCGAGATGAACCCGCGCGTGTCGCGCTCATCGGCTTTGGCGTCGAAGGCGACGGGCTTCCCGATTGCCAAGGTCGCAGCGAAGCTGGCCGTAGGCTACACGCTGGACGAAATTACCAACGACATTACCGGCGCGACACCTGCATCGTTCGAGCCAACCATCGACTATGTCGTGACCAAGATCCCGCGCTTCGCGTTCGAGAAGTTCAAGGGCGCAGCGCCGCTGCTCGGCACCGCGATGAAGTCTGTGGGCGAAGTGATGGCTATCGGCCGCTCGATCCATGAGTCGCTGCAGAAAGCGCTGCGCGGTCTGGAAACGGGCCTGAGCGGGTTCAACATCGTCGATCATCTGGTCGGCGCGCCCAAAGACGATATCATCGCGGCCTTGTCTCAGCCGACGCCTGACCGCCTGCTGGTCGCGGCGCAGGCGTTGCGCGAAGGGCTGACCGTCGCGGAAATACACGCCATCGCCAAATATGATCCGTGGTTCCTGGAGCGGATCAAGGAAATCATCGATGCCGAGCAGGAAGTGCTCGACAATGGCCTGCCGCAAGATGCCGATTCCATGCGTCGGCTTAAGGCGATGGGCTTTTCCGACAAGCGGTTGGCGTGGCTGGCGCTCAAGTCCGCCAATCTGCGCCCCGGCATGTCGCGGGCGGTGGCTGGCGGGTCGGGTTTGATCCGCGAAGCCGTCGTCGCGATGACCGGCGGGATCACCGAGGCCGAAGTGCGCGCCCTGCGGCACAAACTGGGTGTGCGCCCAGTCTTCAAACGCATCGACACCTGTGCCGCGGAGTTCGAAGCGAAAACGCCGTACATGTATTCGACTTACGAAGCGCCCAGCTTTGGCGAGCCTGAAAATGAGGCGATGCCGAGCGAGCGTAACAAGGTCGTGATTCTCGGCGGCGGTCCCAACCGGATCGGGCAGGGGATCGAGTTCGATTATTGCTGCTGCCATGCCTGCTTCGCGCTGGAAGAGGCGGGCTATGAGACGATCATGGTCAACTGCAATCCGGAAACGGTTTCCACCGATTACGACACGTCGGACCGCCTCTATTTCGAGCCGCTGACCGCAGAAGACGTTCTGGAAATCCTCGACGTCGAGCGTTCCAATGGAAAGCTCGTCGGCGTGATCGTGCAGTTCGGTGGGCAGACCCCGCTCAAGCTGGCACAGGCGCTGGAAGACGCGGGCATCCCGATTTTGGGTACATCGCCCGACGCCATCGACTTGGCCGAAGATCGCGAGCGTTTTGCCGCGCTGATCGACAAGTTGAAGTTGAAGCAGCCTGCAAACGGGATCGCGCGCAGCCGGGAAGAAGCCATCGCGGTGGCAAATCGCATCGGTTATCCGGTGCTGATGCGCCCCAGCTACGTCTTGGGCGGTCGGGCGATGGAAATCGTCGACGGTCAGGCGCAGCTTGAGGAGTATATTACGACCGCCGTGAAGGTGTCGGGCGACTCTCCGGTCCTCATCGACCAGTATCTGCGCGATGCCATCGAAGTCGATGTCGATGCGCTGTGCGATGGCGAGGATGTCGTCGTGGCGGGTGTGCTTCAGCATATCGAGGAAGCGGGCGTCCATTCCGGCGATAGCGCCTGTTCGCTGCCCCCATACAGCCTGTCTGCGGAGATCATTGCCGAGATCGACCGTCAGGCCGACGTGTTGGCAAGGGCGCTGTCGGTTCGCGGCCTCATGAACATCCAGTTCGCGGTCAAGGATGGCGACGTCTACCTCATCGAAGTCAACCCTCGCGCCAGCCGGACGGTGCCATTCGTCGCCAAGGCCATCGGCACCCCCATCGCCAAGATTGCGGCGCGCGTGATGGCGGGCGAAATGCTGCGCGACTTGCCGCAGATCGATCGCCACAAGATCAATTACGTCGCCGTGAAGGAAGCGGTTTTTCCCTTCGCGCGCTTCCCCGGTGTCGATCCCATCCTCTCGCCGGAGATGAAGTCGACCGGCGAAGTCATGGGCATCGACGGCGATTTCGCGACGGCCTTTGCCAAGGCGCAAATGGGGGCGGGGACAATGCTCCCGACTTCGGGCACCGTGTTCATATCGGTCAAGGACAGCGACAAGGCCGTCATCCTGCCCGCCGCGCGCAAGATTGTGGCGCAGGGCTTTGCCATCATAGCGACCGGGGGAACCGCCCGCTTCCTTGAGGAAAATGGCATTCCTGTCGAAACAGCTAATAAGGTTGCGCAGGGACGTCCGCATATCGTCGACCGCATTACCGACGGCGGTGTGGATTTGATCTTCAATACGACCGAAGGGTGGCAGTCGCTAAAGGACAGTCAGTCGATCCGGGCTTGTGCACTGAAACAGAGGATTCCGAGTTTTACGACGGCTGCGGCCAGTGTGGCGGCTGTCGATGCGATTGAGGCTTTACTGGCCCGTCCCCTTGAAGTTCGGTCCTTGCAATCCTATTATTCCGGGTCGCTGACCTGAATCCCTGCACTTCAGTAAAGCTGCTGACGGCCCATCGCACGGAGGGGCCGCCAAAGGGAATATTTGACAAAGGAACGTAGATGGCGACCGCCGAAAAGATGCCGATGCTGATGATCGGCTACGAAAAGCTGACGGCGCAGTTGAAGGAACTGAAAGCCGAGCGTCCGTTGATCGTCGATGCGATCGAGGAAGCGCGTGCCCATGGCGACCTTTCTGAAAATGCCGAATATCACGCAGCCAAGGAACGGCAGGGCCAGGTTGAGGCGACAATCGCCGATCTGGAAGACAAGCTTTCGCGCGCGCAGATCATCGACCCCACGACTTTGTCGGGCGACAAGATCGTGTTTGGCGCGACGGTCACGCTGATGGATGAAGACGATAAGCCGGTGACCTATCAGATCGTCGGTCAGGCGGAGGCCGATGCCAAGTCGGGCATGATTTCGTACAATAGCCCGCTGGGTCGTGCGTTGATCGGACGGCAAAAGGGCGATGAGGTCGAAGTGACCGTCCCCGCTGGCGAAAAATTCTATCTGGTCGATAAGATCGCGTTCGTTTGAACCAGCGGGCTAATCTGATCGTGCCGGGCGCAGGGTCGTGAAGCTCCCGTCAGGCCGGATGACGAACTGGCTGGCAGTCGTTACGGTTGGCCTGTTCGTCCTGACCTGGGGGCTGGGGCAGATCGACTATGCCGCGATCGTGGGTGGCTTCATTCCGGCCCGCATTAGTAATCCGGGTGCGTTCGCGCATGCATTGGGACCGGTATATGTTCCGGCGTTTCTGACCCCGGTTACCGCCACGTTGGTCCACGGCGGATGGATGCATATTGGCTTCAATATGTTGATGCTGATGTTTTGCGGCCGGTATGTGGAGCATGTGCTCGGCTCCAAGCTGCTATTGCTGCTGTATATTTTAGGGGCGTACGCTGCGGCGGCTGCGGAATGGGCGCTCAATCCGACCGGCATGGCCCCGATGGTAGGTGCGAGTGGAGCTATCTCGGCTCTGCTGGGAACATATGCGCTGATGTACAGCCATCAGAAGGTGTGCGCCATCGGGCCATTCTCGGCCAATGTAGTGCGTATAGCCTGGCTGGCGGCAGGGTGGACGATCATCCAGTTGATGATCGCCTTGGCCACTTCCGGCAGCGGGGGGACGGAACTGGGCCAGATAGCGGTTGGCGCTCATATCGGCGGATTTGTTGCCGGTCTCGTCCTGACCCGACCGATCCTGCATCTGCGTTTTCGCAAGGGACCGATCGGGTTGAACAAACGATAGCTGTTTACTTTGGCTGATCGGGTTCCAGCAACCGATGCAAGTGCACCACGACATACTTCATTTCAGCATCGTCCACGGTACGCTGCGCAGCCGCTCTCCACGCATTTTCTGCACTGGCGTAATCGGGATACACGCCCACCAGATCGATGGCGCTCAAATCTTCAAATTCTAGGGTCTGCGGGTCTTTGACACGACCGCCCATAACCAGATGCATCTTGCTCAATGGCTTTATCCTTGCTTCCCGGGAGAAGACCATGCCGGTAGCAGCCAGCACATGATTTTCCAAGTGCAGCGACCATAAAGAAAGGCCGGGTTCACGAGAAACCCGGCCTTGCTAGTCGCGGAATTCGCTCAAAAAAGCGCCTTACTTGCGCAGCTTTTCGGCTGCCTTGCTGGCTGCGGTGAGCGCATCTTTGGCGCGAGAGACGGCGGCATCCGCCACATCGGCTACCTTCGAACCGGCGTGACTGATTGCAGACCGTGTCTCCGATGCGGCACTGCTGGCCGTTGCACGGGCATCATCGGCACGATGTTCGATCACTTCCAGAGCATCATGCGCTGCCTTGTTCACATGAGAACCCATAGCCGCCAGCGCGCCAGGGGCGGAGCGCAAAAGCGCCCGACCTTTTGGAAAGATCACGGCGACGAGGGCGCCTGCTACGGCCGCGGCTGCAGTGGCCGCAATGGGATGCTCCTGTACGAAGGTGTTTGCCCGATCGGCGGCGTGATACGACTTGTCGCGCGCATCGCTGTAAAGCACTGCGGCCTTTTCTTTCGACCGGGCCAGTTTTTCGCTGGCTACGTCGCGTGCTTCTTTAAACTTGTCGGAAGCGACTTCGGCGGTGTCCGCCGCATAGCCACGTGCTCGATCGAGCTTCTCGTTAATATCGCTCTTCATCAGAGATCTCCGGTTGAGGCTGTGTTGTTGCGGGATGTGTTCGTACGAAATTCTGGTCGGTCGCTCCGGCGTCGTCTGTGGCACCGGAACGGCGCCCTTTGACCCAAATAATCAGGGCCCAAAGAGGACGCCGAAAGACAAAAGCAAATAAGCCGAAGCCTGCAACGGTTGTTGCAATTGGATGCTCCCGGACGGTGCGTTTGGTTTTGTCTACTGCACTATTTGTTGCGTTTTTGATGCCTGCCTTGGCATCGGACTTCAGGCGCGCGGGGCTGACCCGAAGCCGCGCGATACCGACATTTTCCAAAAACCGCGCCTTTTTGGCATCAGCAAGAGCGGCAACGTCGCGATAGTCCATGCGATCATTCACGACTTGAGTGCCTGCTTTGTTTTCCCAACGCGAGATTTGGCACCAAGGGCCAACAGGATTGCAACGATCAGCGCTCCGCCCACCACTGCCGCTGTTGCACCGATGGGTGACAGCATGGGCGAAAGAGCGATGATCAAGCCAACGAGCAAGGAGACGATCGAAGCGAAGACGAGGATGATGGCAAGACCCAGGAGAATGGCAACATCCCGTGCCGCTGAACCAATGACACCTGCCTTGAAACGCTGCCGATTGACTTCAGCCTGAGCATAATCCTTGCCGCTATCTACAAGCCTTGCGAATACGACACCGATTGAGTCATCGCTTTCCGAAGGCTGCGATACCCACTCGTTCTCCGCATGGGACGACAAATCTTCCGGCGTAATCTCGACGGTCATAATTTCATTCGCACAGTTTTGCTCCGTCGGATTGCAACCAACCCGCTACGTTCAAGCTTTATCGGAAGAATCCGAACCCTTGGCCAAACGCATCAGCACGAAGCCGACAACCGCTGCTGCACCGATGGCAACTGCCGGGCTCTTACGCACGAAATCGCGCGCGTCTCCGACCAGTTGATCGACGTCCTTTTCATCCAGCGACTTCGCCGCACCGGCCACCGCTTCGGCGGCGTAGCGGGCGTAATCGCCATATTGCGGACCCAATTTCGCATCGACCGTGCTGGCGGTATCGGAAATGAGTTTAGACAGGTTCTGCATTGCCGAACCGGTCTTCTCCTTGGCCGCGTCAGCGGCATTGCGCGCCGTCTTGGTCGCCTGATCCTTCAACTGTTCGCCATGCGCCTTCCAGTCGACATTTTCCGTAGCTTTGACCGCCGCTGCCTTGACGGAAGCGGCACTCGCCTTCACGGTTTCCTTCACGCCTTTCTTGCCTGCTGTCCGACTTTCGACGTCGGCAGCAACCTTGCGGGCAGTGGTCTTGGCGTCTGCGGCGATCTTCGTTGCCGCGCCGTCAATCTCTGCTGCTGTGTTGGATGCGGTCCGCTTGGCAGAGGTGGTGACATCGTTGCCGTTCAGGGGGTTCAGCGGATCAGCCATGCTCAGTTCCTTTTGCGTATTGTGCGCCACGCACCTTGCGATGCATCTTCGCTCGTTCAATGCTTACCATCGGTAACGGTTCCGTAAGTGTTACCACATTCAACATCCCGCGCCATTATCATATCGCTTTCGTTACGAATATCTCGGGCTGATATGTGTTTATAGGGCCATCCTCGATTGCCAATATTGGTCATGCTGGCTAAGCGAAGCGCCAGAAGCGGACTTTATCCTCAGGGGACACTTAATGACTGCCATTCTCGATATCCATGCGCGACAAATCCTCGATAGCCGGGGCAATCCCACAGTGGAAGTTGACGTGATGCTGGAGGATGGCAGCTTCGGCCGGGCCGCAGTCCCCTCAGGCGCGTCCACCGGAGCCTACGAAGCCGTCGAAAAGCGGGATGGCGACAAGAGCAAGTATCTAGGTAAAGGCGTCCTGCAAGCAATCGAAGCCGTGAACACGGAAATCGCCGAAACGCTGGTGGGGATCGACGCGGAAGATCAGGGCGAAGTCGATGCGGCCATGATTGCGCTGGACGGCACTGAAAACAAATCCCGCCTCGGCGCCAACGCTATTCTGGGCGTAAGCCTTGCTACGGCCAAGGCTGCTGCCGACGCACGCGGTTTGCCGCTGTACCGCTATGTGGGCGGCGTGTCGGCGCATGTCCTGCCGGTTCCCATGATGAACATCATCAATGGCGGCGAACATGCCGACAATCCGATAGATTTTCAGGAATTCATGATCATGCCGGTCGGTGCGGAAAATCTGGCTGACGCAGTGCGTATCGGCGCAGAAATTTTCCATACGCTGAAAAAAGGCCTGCATGACAAGGGGCTGGCGACCGCAGTAGGCGACGAAGGAGGTTTCGCGCCTAACCTCGCCTCGACCACCGATGCGCTGGATTTCATCATGGCGAGCATCGAAAAGGCAGGCTACACGCCCGGCGACGATGTCGTATTGGCGCTGGACTGTGCCGCGACCGAATTCTTCAAGAACGGCAAATACGAAATGGTTGGCGAAGGCAAGTCGCTCACGCCCGACGAGATGGCTGCCTATCTTGCCGACCTTTGCGCGCGGTACCCGATCAAGTCGATCGAAGACGGGATGAGCGAAGATGACTTTGACGGTTGGAAGGCCATCACCGATCTGGTCGGCGATAAGGTCCAACTTGTTGGGGACGACCTGTTCGTGACCAATCCCAAGCGCTTGTCGATGGGTATCGAAAAGGGGTTGGCCAATTCGCTTCTGGTGAAGGTCAACCAGATCGGTACGCTTACCGAGACACTCGCTGCCGTCTCGATGGCGCAACGCGCAGGTTATACAGCGGTCATGTCGCACCGCTCGGGTGAAACCGAAGATGCGACGATCGCCGACCTCGCCGTCGCCACGAACTGCGGTCAGATCAAAACCGGTTCGCTGGCGCGCTCGGACCGGTTGGCCAAGTACAACCAGTTGATCCGCATTGAGGAAGAACTGGGTGACGTTGCGGTTTTTGCCGGTCGCTCCATTTTCCATTGATCCCGCCGTCCTGCCGATCCGATCCATTTCATGGCTTCGAATGGGGATCGGCAGGTTTTTTTCGTCAATATTGTTCGGTTGATCGCGGATTAACTATTTTTCCGTTGCAAGCGCGAATCGACTGTGATTCAAAAGCCTATGGTTCATATCGCGAAGTTACGAATGCTGCTGTTATCGGCGATGGGACCTGCCTTCGCGATACTGCTGCTTTTGTTGTTCGCTGGCTATGCGGTCTTCGGATCGAGCGGTATCCTTGCCTGGGGCGATTATTCGCGTCAGTTGCATGATAGTCGTGCCGAATTGGCGATGGTGAAGATCGAGCGGGATCGCTTGAAGAATCGCGTGCACCTTCTCGATCCGCGCCGCGCCGATCCGGATATCGTCGATGAATTGGTCCGCAAGGAACTCAATGTCGGGCATCCCGACGAAGTTATCGTGCCACTTAAGTAACTCTTGTAACCAGCCGGCTCGAAATAGCGGTCGCTGAAGCATTTTCCCATAGCTTCTACCCTGTTGGGTAAGGTGTGGGCGTTGCATTATGGCTGGGACTGGCTCTATATCGCATCCTCACTCCCCCCGGAACGACAAAGAAGGGTTCCTCCTTTGGCAAAATCAGTTTCGCCGCGCGCAGCATCCGCTAAAGCGCCGGCATCCGCATCTGCCCCTGCTCCCGCAGATCACAATCGTGAACGCCCTGACGCGCCTTCGGACTATAAGGCGAGCAAGGAAGAGCTTCTTGAATTCTATCGCCAGATGGTCCTCATCCGCCGCTTTGAGGAAAAGGCAGGGCAGCTTTACGGCTTGGGCCTGATCGGTGGTTTCTGTCATTTGTATATCGGGCAGGAAGCGGTGGCCGTTGGCATCCAGTCTGCGTTGACGCCCGGCAAGGATAGCGTGATCACGGGCTATCGCGACCATGGGCATATGCTGGCCTATGGCATCGATCCCAACGTCATCATGGCGGAATTGACGGGCCGCGGTGCGGGCATTTCGCACGGCAAGGGCGGTTCGATGCACATGTTCAGCGTCGAGCATAAATTTTACGGCGGGCATGGCATTGTCGGCGCTCAGGTGTCGCTTGGCGCAGGGTTGGGCTTTGCCCACAAATATAATGACGACGGGGGCGTATGTGTCGCCTATTTCGGGGACGGTGCATCCAATCAGGGGCAAGTCTACGAAAGCTTCAACATGGCTGAGCTGTGGAAGCTGCCGATCATCTTCGTGATCGAGAACAACCAATATGCGATGGGTACGTCGGTCAACCGCTCATCCGCCGAAGATCAACTATACCGGCGCGGCGAAAGCTTCCGTATTCCCGGTATTCAGGTCAACGGCATGGACGTTCTCGCGGTACGCGGAGCGACTGAAGAGGCGCTTAAGTGGGTGCAGGCCGGAAAAGGCCCGATCCTGCTTGAAATGAAGACCTATCGCTATCGCGGCCACTCCATGTCCGACCCTGCAAAATATCGTTCGCGCGAAGAAGTGCAGGAAATGCGCGATAAGTCCGACCCGATCGAAGGCGCGAAAGCCTATCTGCTTAAGGCAGGCGTGAGCGAAGACGAGATCAAGAAGATGGATCAGGATATCCGCAAAATCGTGAGTGAGGCAGCGGACTTTGCAGAGTCCTCGCCGGAGCCGGATGCGGCCGAACTGTATACTGACGTGCTGGTGGAGCAATACTGATGGGTATCGAAATCAAGATGCCGGCGCTTTCGCCCACGATGGAAGAAGGCACGCTGTCGAAATGGCTGGTCAAGGAAGGCGACGAAGTGAAGTCGGGGGATATCCTGGCGGAAATCGAGACCGACAAGGCCACGATGGAATTTGAAGCGGTCGACGAAGGCAAGATCGGCAAGATCATGATTGCCGAAGGCACCGACGGCGTGAAAGTCGGCACGGTCATCGCGACGATGGCTGGTGAGGACGGCGCGGAAGAAGCGCCCGCGAAAGCTGCTCCAGTGGCGGAGAAGCCCGCTGCTAATGCCGAAGCTGAGGCGCCGAAGAAAGCCGAGTCCGGCACGGCCAAGCTCGCCACCGAGGCGAAGGCACTGGTGTCCGATCCCGCCATTCCCGAAGGCACGGAATATGTGAAGATCACCGTCCGCGAAGCACTGCGCGATGCGATGGCCGAGGAAATGCGGTCCGATGATCGCGTCTTCGTGATGGGTGAAGAAGTCGCCGAATATCAGGGCGCTTACAAGGTGACGCAGGGATTGCTGGCCGAATTCGGTCCGCGTCGCGTGATCGATACGCCGATCACCGAATATGGCTTTGCAGGTGTCGGCACGGGCGCAGCGATGGGCGGCTTGCGCCCGGTCATCGAGTTCATGACGTTCAACTTCGCGATGCAGGCGATTGACCACATCATCAACTCAGCGGCCAAGACCAATTACATGTCCGGCGGCCAGATGCGTTGCCCGATTGTGTTCCGTGGCCCCAATGGTGCGGCAAGCCGCGTCGGCGCACAGCATAGCCAGAACTATGCGCCCTGGTACGCCAGCGTGCCTGGCCTGATCGTCATTGCGCCTTATGACGCTGCTGACGCCAAGGGACTGCTCAAGGCAGCGATCCGCTGTGCGGACCCGGTCGTGTTCCTTGAGAATGAACTGCTTTATGGCCGCACCTTCGACATTCCCAAAATCGACGATTATGTCCTTCCGATCGGCAAGGCGCGGATCGTCCGCGAAGGGAAGGACGTGACGCTGGTCAGCTACTCCATCGGCGTAGGCCTTGCGCTGGAAGCGGCAGAGACGCTGGCAGGCGAAGGCATCGACGCCGAAGTGATCGACTTGCGCACCCTGCGTCCGCTCGACACCGCAACGGTGCTGGAGAGCCTGAAGAAAACCAACCGCATCGTGGTGGTCGAGGAAGGCTGGCCAACCTGCTCCATCGCATCGGAAATTGCTGCTGTGGTGATGGAACAGTGCTTCGACGATCTGGACGCGCCTGTCCTGCGTGTCACCAACGAAGACGTGCCATTGCCCTATGCTGCAAATCTGGAAAAGGCCGCACTGATCGACGCATCGCGCGTAGTCGTTGCGGCAAAAAAGGTGTGTTACCGGTAAGTATTTTTGCGGGGGAAGCTGATCGCTTTCCCCGCGAACCTAGCATGATGAAATGGTGGCATTTTCAGTATTGTAAATGCCCACGCCATTTGCCGGTCCCACCATATCCCGCGTGTCGCGGACCGTCATTGCCCCGAATTCGATAATTTCCGGTTTCGGGATAAACGCCTGAGCGATGAGCGGACGGTAGGTATAGGATAGCTGCACGACCATGACTGCGCCATCGGCCGGGGCTTTAATGGTCTGCGTTCCAGAAACGAACCCGGTCAAGTTGGTCTGCCCCTGCGTATAGCTGCCGACATATGCCGTCTTCGCGCCGCGGCATCGTTTCCAACGGATTTTATAGCGATCGGTCGTGTTGGGATTGGCAACAGGCTCCAGACTATACAAGATCACGCGCCCATTGGTGTAAAGGTTCATCGCGCCGCCCTGCAGTCCCGCGCCCGTCAGCAAATCGTTAATCTGGGTCTCGCTGATTTGCTTGGCGGACAACAGCGAACCGGACCCAATGCGAGAGGCATTGTCGGCCACTTGCAGACTGATCTGGCTCAAGCGCATCTTTGTCGTGATGAAATTAGCAAGCTCTACGCCCCCCATGGTGAAGGCAATAAAGAACGGCAGGCACAGGGCAAATTCCACCATAGCCATGCCGCTGCGATCCGCTTTTAAACGGAGGAGCTCAGCGGCAAGTTGGTGCCTATGCTGCGCCGCTATCATGGGCAGTTCCTCACGGTGGCTGCGGCATATTGCGACTGTTCGCCATAAGGTTGGTTGGCCAGAACGGTGGTGGCGAGCAATTCTACATTCGGGTTCAAACCGGCGAGTTTGTACATCGGGAACATGCGCGGGTAGCGCACGGTCGCGGTATAGATCACCGTATCCTTGGCCCCGCCTTGCCCGTCATCGCCTCCATCCGCATCGCGAACGGAGTTGTTGTTGGTGTCCTGATATGGCTCCCCGGCGTTGCATAGTGTGTCGCCATTCGTATCGGTGAAGGGCTCGCCGACCGCTTGGGCCGCCTTGGTAAAGTCCTTGTAATAGCGCCGCGTGATGGTGACATTGGCACCCTTGGCGAGGTACTTCACCTGGGACGATACAATCGTGTCGATCTCCGCCTGGCGCGCGGTTTCCGTACCCGTTTCCAGCGTGGCATCTCGACCTGCCTTTTGCAGCACGCCTTGAAGGATGCTCTTCATGTAAACCGAATGGCTCATATCGAATGCGCCAAGCAAAAGCATGAGGAACACCGGAGCGATGAGCGCAAACTCCACCGCTGACATGCCGCGCTGATCCTGGGACAACCAGTGGAGGGAGGTGCGCCGCGCCATCAGTTCGTCAACCTGAGTTGCGAAATATTGTCCGCAATCTGGCGGAACTGATCGATCAACTGGGCGCTGTTCGCAGCGTTATAGAACCGCCCCGTAGACGCGCAGTTCTGCAAGCGCGTTTGCGCCGCGTTGCTGACGCCGCTCCCGAAGGAGATAACCCAAAGGGTGATGTTCATATTCTTGATCGCGGTGCACAGCGCTTGCGTTCGGGCGTTGACGTTATTGGTCAACAACGTGTCGCTTGGCGCATTCGCCGGATTTGTCTGACGACGGTCCCACCAAGGGACGCCATGCGGAGTTATATTTTTATTATTGGTCACCGTGTCGCCATCGGTCATGAAGATCAAATGGCGCTGGATTTCTCCGCCTTCTGGCGTGGTCGCGTTATCGGCAGCAAAAAGGCCAGTGGGCGAGAGTAGCCGAGCGCCCCATATAAGGCCGATATCATGATAGGTGTTGCCGCCGGGAACCATACTATCGACGTAATTGTCAAAATCCGTGGATGTCGGGTATTCTTGGAGGCGTCGTGCTGCCGCTGCAGGGCAATTATAAGAATAGTTCCGCGAAAGGTCACTGGTAGTATCTACGTTGGCGTACGAATTGTTGCCGCCGTGGGTTCGTCCCCATACGACTTCATCTAGCATGGGCTTCCATCGTGTGGCGTCGTTCCCAGTCGGCACCATGTCGATATCCATGTCGAAAGCCGACGCGGGAATAGGCGTGTAGTCGTTAGATGGGTCGTTATCGATAACGTAAGGTTGCCGCTCTTCTATGCATCCATCCCAGTTGGCATTGGCGTAAATCCCGCGCGTCCCCCACGGCAAGCTAACGGCATTTGACCAGGTCGTTCCGCCGGTCTTCAGCGCCGAGACGTCAAGTTCTACGGGGCGATAGGTGTAGTAATCGAAAAAGCTATACGTGCGTGTTTGGGTGAACGGCCCTTGGGCACGTTCAATCACACATTGGCCATTGCTTTTGCTATAGCTTTTGACCCTATAGTACCATCCATTCATTGGCGCTGTAACATTAAAGTCGACCAGCGTATCTGATGTGAATGCGTCGCTACGGCCAGTAAATTTGAGGTTAAACCTGTCGCTCTCTGGCGCGGTATCTGTACCGGAAACCATAGAGTTGGCTCGTGCTGTACAAAGTACGCTGCTAGAATCGTAATATGTTCCGACCGTTGAATAGGTTCCTGACACTGCGGTATTCGACGTAGCAACAATGCTTGGGGTGGCTTTCAGAACCGGTACGCGCGACTGATAGGTGTGGCGGTCCACCATCCAGTCATTCTCTAGAAGACGACCGACCTTGACGTTTACGGCATACGGTACGAACCCAAAACGGAGTTGCACGTCGCTGCCGTTCGCTGTGGAAGGAGTCGATCCGCAGTCCTGGTCCGTATCAACCTTGGCCAGTGCTTCGTAAAAGCACTTCACGGCGGCGCGCAAGCCGACGATTTTCGAATTAGGTCCGCTATTGCATTCGTATCCCTCGGGGCATGAACTCATCGAACCTGTATTATCCAGCACGAACATCACATCGGAATTTGGGATGCGCATTTCAGCCTGACAGGTGATGTTCAGCACTTTGCTCTGCCGCCCAAAGACCTTCATGATCGCCATCGGCACCGTTACGGATGTCGTACCTGTGACCGTGCCGGCATTTTCGGCAAATGATCGGGTGCGGCTGGTGGTGCCATAAGCCCCGTTTACGAAATTGGCGTCGAACATGGCGAGGGCTGCAGTGTTCGGGGCGCTGCTGTTTTGCGTCCACGATCCGCCGCCCATCGCCTTTCGTCCCGCCAGCGCGCCAGCGTCGCAGGCTTGCTGCAAGCGTGATTTTGCGAGGTAGATGCGGCTCATGTCGATGCCACCGCCGATCAGGCCCAGCAGAGGGAGCATGCCCGCCGCAACGAGTGCCAAAGTGTTGCCGCGAACATCCTTACGCAAACGGCCTAGAAAACCGATTGAATTGCCCACCCAATTGCTCATAAATCGTCCATGCCCAACAGGCCCGGATCCCCACCGGGTTTGATTCCAATATGTGCCATGCGCTTGCGCTGGTTAGGATCGATACAATCGAGATGGTTAATGAGCCGCTAAGCATCGCGCCACTCCCGCGCCTTCTGGCGAGCTATGCGGGACGCGAGGCGGCGCGGCATCGTTTGGTGTGGGCTTATGACGCGCGGCTGGCCGATGTGGTGCGGACCACGCGGGAGCCGATGGTGGGCCAGATGCGGCTGACCTGGTGGCATGAGGTTTTGAGCGACGATAGCGGCACAAAGGGGCGGGGCGATCCGCTGGTGGACGCCTTGCGTGCCGATCCGGGCCTCTCGGCCATGCGGGATGCCTTATTGGCGATGATCGACGGGTGGGAGATGTTGCTCGATCCGTTGCCACTGGATGAGGATGCCTTGCGCAGCTTTGCCGATGGGCGTGGCGGCGGACTGTTTCGGGCGCTGGATCACAGTGCCGATCCAAAGGCTGGCGCGCTTTGGGCCTTGTGGGACTTGTCTGGCCATATCGGCGATGCCACGACGGCGCAGCGGGCGGTGGCACTGGCGCAGAGCTATCTGCCCGTGCCGTCCCGCGGGCAAAAGCCGGTCAGGCTGGCGACGGGTTTGGCGCGGCATGATATTGCGCTTGGACACACCGGGCCGCAGGCGTTGACGCCACGGCTATATCTGCGTTTGCTGCGGATGGCGGCTTTGGGGCGATAGGGGGCAGGGCGATGGGACGGTATCTGGCGGGCATTGCAGCAGGCTTGTTGCTGACGGCGGCGGCCTTGTTCTGGTGGCAGAGCAAGACGCAGGCGGCAGCGGAAGCGACGCCCCGGCCCATGCCTGTCGCTGCCGTAGTGGACGACACATTGCCGGAGGGTGATGAGAATGCTTTCGGGGCGGCCCCGCCCATGCCCGCCAGCGCGTCACCAGCCAGTCGCGAGCAGCGGCGCTTTGCTCGTTATGATCGCAATCGCGACGGGATCATTACGCGCCCCGAAATGCTCTCCAGCCGGACAAAGGCGTTCAAGGCGCTCGATACCGATGGCAATAACTTGCTGTCGTTCGAGGAGTGGGCGGCGGCGACCGGGGATCGGTTCGCAGCGGCGGATGCGAACAAGGACGGCAAGGTTACGCCGCCGGAGTTCGCGGCCACTGCGCCAAAACCCAAGCCGAAACCCGCCTGCCGCTGTTAGGCGGGTTGCAGCGTCGGTAGCGCGGCGATCCATGACGAGAGCGCTTCACGGGCGCGTGAGGTCATGGCTTCCTTGCGTTGCTTTTTCTTGGTGTCGTTCATCGGCGGGAAGAGGCCGAAGTTGACGTTCATCGGCTGATAGCTGTCGGAATCCGCGCCGCCGGTGATGTGGCCCAGCAATGCGCCCAGAGCCGTCTCCGCAGGTGGCACGGGCATCGGGCGCCCGGTTATCTCCGCCGCAGCAAACAGGCCCGCGAGCAAGCCGACGGCGCTGCTTTCCACATAGCCCTCGCAGCCGGTGATCTGTCCGGCGAACCGCACATGCGGCGCGGCCTTCAGGCGCAATTGCGGGTCGAGCAGCTTGGGGCTCTGGATGAAGGTGTTGCGGTGCAGGCCGCCGAGCCGCGCGAACTCTGCGTTCTGCAGGCCGGGGATGGTGCGCAGCAACTCCACCTGCGCGCCATGCTTCATCTTCGTCTGAAAGCCGACCATGTTCCACAGCGTGCCAAGCGCATTGTCCTGTCGCAACTGGACGACGGCATAGGGCCAGCGCCCGGTGCGCGGATCGTCCAGCCCTTTGCCCTTCATGGGGCCGTAGCGCAGCGTTTCGGGGCCGCGCTCCGCCATGACTTCGATGGGCATACAGCCTTCGAAATAGGGCGTGTCCTTTTCCCAATCCTTGAAGTCGGTCTTTTCGGCGTCGATCAGTCCCTGGACGAAGGTCAGATACTGGTCCTTGTCCATCGGGCAGTTGATGTAGTCGCGGCCATCCCATTCGGGGTTGTCGGGATCGACGGTCCCCTTGTCCCAGCGGCTCGCCATCCAGCAGATGTCCATGTCGATGCTGTCGCGATAGACGATGGGGGCGATGGCGTCGAAGAAGGCGAGGGAGTCCATGCCCGTCGCCGCGCCGATGCTCTTCGCCAGCGTCATTGCGGTCAGCGGGCCGGTAGCGACAATGGTGAGGCCGTCGGTGGGGAGCGTGTCGATGCGTTCGCGGACGATCTCCACATTGGGATGGGCGAGCAGGGCGCGGGTCACGCCATCGGAGAAGGCGTCGCGGTCAACGGCGAGGGCGGAGCCTGCGGGGACTTTCGCCTTGTCGGCTTCGGACAGGATCAGCGAGCCGAGCGTCCGCATTTCCTGATGGAGCAGGCCGACCGCATTCTTGTCCGGATCGTCGGAGCGGAAGCTGTTCGAGCAGACCATTTCGGCGAGTCCGTCAGTCTGGTGCGCGGGGGTGGTGTCGCCGCTGCCGCGCATCTCCGACAGGCGGACCTTGATCCCCGCCTGCGCCAGTTGCCAGGCGGCTTCCGATCCGGCGAGACCGCCGCCGATGATGTGGACCTGATGCGACATAGTGTTCAAACTTCTCTATCATCGCCCATATGGAGATAGGCGGGGCTTAGCGGTGTTGGAAATGTAGGACGCCGCCAAATTTTGGATCGGCGTTCAGAAACCCGCAGGAAACTGATGTTTGCCGTCGCTGTCGAGGCGCAGGACCACATGCTTGGTCACTGCGCCCAGCGGCAGCGGCGCGTAGAGGTGTGGGAAAAGCTGACCGCCGCGCGATTCCTCCCATTTCACCTGCTCGCCCAGCGGCACCAGATCGACCATGACGAGCACGAGATTGTCTTGCCCCGCAAAATGCTTGGCCGCTGTCTCTGCGGCCTGTTCCTGCGTCGACATGTGGATGTAGCCATCCTCAAGATCGACAGGCGCACCCGCGAAATGGCCATCGCTGCGCAGAGCAGCGAATTGCTCGGTGGTCAGGATCTTGTAGGCGAAAAGATCGGGCATCCGCCCTACTTACGGAAAATGCCGTGCAATTCAACCGGCAGGGGCGGTTCGTCGCGATTGGCGACCTCTTTGATGGCGCTGCTCTGCTCGTCGGGATCGAAGCGCGTCCAGCCGGTGCGGCCCAGACGTTCGAGCGGGCGATAGCGGACTTTATATTCCATCCGCTGCGATCCGGCGACCCAATAGCCAAGATAGACATAGGGAAGCCCGGCGCGGTGCGCGCGCAGGATGTGATCCATGATGATGAAATTGCCCAGGCTGGGGCGGGTTTCCAGCGACGGATCGAAGAAGCTGTAGATCATCGACAAACCGTCGGCCTGTCGGTCGGTCAGGCATGCGCCCACGAGCCGACCGGGGCGACCGTCGATACCCGGTTCGCGATATTCGATGACATGGCTGTCGACGGGCGTCTGCTCGACCATGTCAGCATAGTCCATCTCGTCCATCTCCGCCATGCCGCCACCGGGGTGACGCGACTGAAGATAATGCTGGAGAAGGCTATATTGTTCTTCTGTCGACCAGGGCTTGCACGCGGTAACGACCAGATCGTCGTTGCGGCGTAGCAACTTGCGCTGGGTGGCGTTCGGGCGAAACTCCCCGGTGACGACACGCACCGATACGCAGGCGGAGCAATCCGCGCAGCTTGGGCGATAGGCGACATTCTGGCTGCGGCGAAAACCTATGCGACCCAGCGCATCGTTCAGTTCCGACGCATGGTCGCCTGATAGCTCGGTAAAGACTTTCCGCTCATGCTTTCCCGGAAGATAGGGGCATGGGCTGGGGTTCGTTACGAAGAAGCGGGGGAAGCGAAATGGGGCGCTCACTGCATCCACCGTCCTGTGTTGGCGTGCCATCCGGCGACGCAGTTGAATCGTTAAGATTCTTATGACGTGCGTCGGCGCGGATTAAAAGCCTGTTTACTACGAAAGAGCGGAGGAAGCGGTAAGATGCGACAGACCGCATCCCCAACGGCCCGACCAAAGATGGTTAAACCGGCTTCCAGTGCCAGAGATCGCGCTGACGGCCCCAGCGCAGCATCGTGTCGCGGTCGATTTCAAGCGACCATTGCCAATGGCCAGCCTCTTCGATCAGGAAGGTGGCAATGGCGTCGATCGTTTCGCGGTTTTCCGCGATCAGGTCACGCGCGTCGTCCGGCCCGCCAAATGTCTGCCGCAGGAGATCGAGTGCATCCCCGCGGACAAGCATCGGCAAGGCACGACCCTGCGTCTCGAACATCGTATACGTATCTGCGCAACCCATTGCCGCCGCGATATGCGGATCGACGGGGCAATGACAACGCAAATCGTAAAACCGTCGGCTAACCGTGCCTTTTCCGGTGACGATTTGCGTTTGCGCATTGGTGGGGTGGTCGGGTTTGGTCCCTTCGCAGCGTTCGCAATCATGAGAAGATCAACTTGATCTAATGCCAAGTACGATGATCGCGACTGATGGCAACGGTCTTGGCGTTCCCCGGCGAAGGCCGGGGTCCAGCTCCACGCTCGAAACTGGACCCCGGCGTTCGCCGGGGACAACTGACTATGAGTTCCTATCAATGTACATTGGTATAAGCCGTCAGCAGGCGCACTTCGCCTTGCTGCGCGCTGTCTTGCGCCAGTGCCGAACGGGGCGACGCACGGTCACGTAGGACACGGTTTCCGTATAGGTCGGCTGCGACGGCTGGATGGTGATGGTCGTCACCGTCGGCGCGGGATAATAATAGCCGTTCGCGAAATAGCCGCCATTTGCCTGATTCCAGTGCGGCGGGGTGTAAGCGCCTTCCACATCCCCTTCGAACCGGCCCCGATATTCCCCGGTGTAGGTCGATCCGTCTTCGCGGGTCCATGTGCCGGTCCAGTGGCCGTCATAGGCACCCGCATAGGTCGCGCCGCGATGGGGCGGTGGCGGGCCACGGCGATGAGGGGGCGGTGGGCCGCGATCCGGCCCATGGTCTATGCGGTCAACCCGGTCAAAGTCGCGTTCATCCTCCCAGCGACCATTGTCGGCCATGCGGGGGTGATCTTCGGCCTTGTCGATGGCCAGACCGGCGGCGGCACCGGCTGCAGCACCGACCAGCGTGCCGACGGTGCGATTGCCGCGACCGGCGATCACATTGCCCGCAACGCCGCCCGCAACCGTGCCGATGGCTGCGCCCCCGATGCCGGTGTCGCGGCGCTCTGCGTAGCGCGGCTGATCGGGTTCATAGCCGCCTTCGTAATTCTCCCACCGAACATCGCTGCGGCTGTCATACACGCGGCCATAAGCGTCGGTCATGACGGCATCGTCGTAATAGCGCGACCAGCCGTAACCCTGCGGCGGGGTGGGCAGGCCGTAAGTCGCATAGTTGCCGATGTAGAAGCTGGGCTGAATCCAGTAACGCGGAAGGGCATAGCCGCGCACGGGGCGGCGATAGGCGGTGTAGCCACCGGGCGCTTGCACGCCGCCATGCCAGCGTCCGTCGATGCGCTGGCCCCAACGCGGTGCGGTGCGCACGACAGCGGTGGTGCCGGGGCTGGTCTTCACGATGGTAGTTCCTGCGGTCTGCGCAATGGCAGGGGTTGCCGTAGCGGCCATCGCTGCAAGGGCTGGAATCACAAAGGTCCGCATCGTTAACACTCCCTGTCGCGCCGGGCGGGGATTCTTACCCGGACGCAGCGTATAATTAACGCGGAATTTAGCATCGCGAGCCCTGCTTTTCCAAGCGCGAAGGCGTGTGGGAGTGTATCGAAACGATGCAAATGCGCGTTCGGAATTAGCGCGGCGGCGGCGCTTTCTTTCGGAAGATGGTTAACCCGTCAGGCGATGCGCGATGCAATTAGGGCAACCAGCGCATCGAGACCCGCCACATCGTCCGAGTCGAAACGGGCCGGGATTGGGCTGTCGAGATCGAGCACGGCGATGACGCGATTGTCGTGGATGACGGGCACGACCACTTCGGATCGCGATGCCGCGTCGCAGGCGATGTGGCCGGGGAAGGCGTGGACATCCTCCACGCATTGCGTCTCGCGCGTGGCCGCAGCCGTGCCGCACACGCCTTTGCCCAGCGCGATGCGGATGCAGGCGGCTTTCCCCTGAAATGGGCCGAGGACAAGTTCATCGCCGATCATGCGGTAAAAGCCCGCCCAATTGAGATCGGGGAGATATTGCCAGATCAGCGCCGACAGATTGGCCATGTTGGCGATGGCGTCCGGCTCGTCGCGAGTCAGCGCGTCGGCTGCGGAGAGGAGATCGGCATAGAGCGCCGCTTTGTCGGTGGTGCTGGGGGTTTTGAGATCGAACATGGGGGGAATGTAGGGAGCGGGGTGGGGTTCGTCCATCTTCTCCCACAATCGTCATTCCCGCGAAGGCGGGAATCTATCTCCCAAGCTATCGCCAAGGACTAAGGTTGGGAGATGGATTCCCGCCTTCGCGGGAATGACAGGAGGGAGCTTAATCGAAAGACACCTTTCCCCGCCCCGCCTTCACTGCGGATCGTTTCGTTTTCCCATCTACCCGGCGCGTCTGCGAAGCTCTCGTAGGCCGCGTCGGACGGCGCTTTTTGGGAACGATCGTCGCTTCCGCGATAAGGCTTATCAGTCTTGTGCGAACTTCTTCCCTGTTCAAAAGCTGCGAGCGCGACCCTTCGCTTCGCAGGATCAGAATGCCGCTCTGCGTCATGCGCGACCCCGCCAAAGCGACGAGACGGTTTTTGACCGCATCGGGAAGGTTGGGGGAGTTGGCGACGTCGAAACGCAACAACACCGCGCTGTCAGTGGTGTTCACATGCTGACCGCCAGCGCCGCTCGACCGGGTGTAGCTCTCTATCAGCTCATCGCTATCTATCGATATGGAGCGGGTGATAGCTATGGCGACCATGCTGCTCGTCAGTCAGGCAGCATGTCGGGCGTGAAGCCTGCTTCGATGAAGTGCGGGGGCAGGGGCGCTGTGGCTTCGACCGGCGGCTTGCCTGCGCGGGCGATGGACAGGAAGCGGCTGTGCAGCAGCATCGCGCCATCGTCCGGCGTGCCATAGATCGGATCGCCGACAATGCCGAAGCCGATGCCGTGGAGAGCGTGGACGCGGATCTGATGCGTGCGGCCCGTCGTCGGCGCAAAGCCGATGAGCGCGCGGCCTTCGTGGGTGGCGATCAGGGTCCAGCGGGTGAGCGCGGCCTTGCCCTTCGCGTCGGGGACCATGCGCCAGCCTTCTTCGGCGCTGCTGATCTTCTTGAGCGGCAGGTCGATTTCGCCGCTCGTCTCGGTGGGCACGCCCTCCAGAACGGCGAGATAGGTCTTGGCGACCTGCCCGTTCTCGAACGCTTGCCCGAAGCGCTTGTGCGCCTTTGGGTTGCGGGCGAGGAGGAGGCAGCCGGAGGTGTCGCGGTCGAGCCGGTGCACCGCCAACGGCCAGCGTTGAAAGCCGAATTTGAGCGAGTCCAGATGGTTTTCGAGGCTGAGCGAGCCGTCGCGCGGGGGATCGACCGGCAGGCCCGCAGGCTTGTCGAGGATGATCGCTTCGCCATCGATGAAGAGGACGCGGTCGGCAAGCAGGGTCACAACGGGTTCCGATGGTTAGAGCAAACTTCAATGTCTAACGCCAATGTCGCCCCCATTTTCGTCATTCCCGTGAAGGCGGGAATCTATCTCCGACGCTATCGAATGACGCATCGATGGGAGATAGATTCCCGCCTTCGCGGGAATGACCGGCAGAGGGACAATTGACGTAACTTGGCGTTCCTATAGGCATTTGGCATGAGCGGGGGAAGAGCAGCAGCTTCGGCGCCGAAATCGGGCGAACGGCTGGAGTGGATCGACGCGGCCAAGGGGCTGGGGATCCTGGCCGTAGTCGTGGGTCATGTGTGGACGCGCGGGGCGGTGCGCGACGCCGTCTATGCGTTTCACATGCCGTTGTTTTTTCTGGTGTCGGGGTATCTGTTCCGACCAAAGCCCACGGTTGCGTTCGTCCGCGCGCAGATGGCGACGCAGGGTTTGAGCTATGTGCTGTGGCTGGCGTTGCTGGTTGCGGCGGATGTGCTGATCGAAGGCGCGCGGGGGCATCGGCCGATTTTTCATGACTGGCCGGGGGATATCGGGCGGATCGCCTTTGGTGGGTCGGAACTGCGCGGGCCGTTTACGGTGTTCTGGTTCGTGCCGTGCCTGATCGTCGCGCGGATCGTCTGCAATGCGATCGGGATGCGCTGGGGCGATCCGCGAAGCTGGGCGTGGGTCGCGATTGCGCTGTGCAGTGCCGCGTTCGCCTATGGCGTGGGCGCAATGACGGATGTGTCGCCGCTGGGCGTGCTGACCGTGCCGATGGCGCTGGTGCTGCTGTGGGCGGGATGGCTGTGGCGGGGCGTCGCATGGCAACCGTGGATGTGGGCGCTGCTGCTGCCGATTGGTGCGGGTGTGCTGACATTCGGGCCGCCGCTCAATATGAAGGCGGGGGATTATGGCTGGCCGGTGGCGTCGTTCATTGGCGCGGCGGCGATTTCGTTCGTGATCTTTCGCATTGCACGCTGGCCGGTGCTGGGGTCAGCGCCGGTGCGCTGGCTGGGCGCGGCGTCACTGACGGTCATGTATCTGCATGTGCCGCTGGTGCATTATCTCTCGCCCTATTTTGGCAAGGGGGTGCTGCTGGCGATTGCCGTGATCGTCCCGGTTGCCACGCATTATCTGCTGGATAGCAACAAGGTCACGGCGCGGCTGCTCCTCGGGAAGTAGAACAGCCGCGCCGCTTCAACGTTTACGCTTTTAGCTTGAGCGCGACTTCGGCCACGCGGCGGCCCTGATAGCGCGCGCCGTCGAGTTCCGCTGCGCTCGGCTGGCGGCTACCGTCGCCGCCCGCGATGGTGGTCGCGCCATAGGGTGCACCACCCACGACTTCCTCATGGCCCAACTGGCCGGCATGACCATAGTCCAGCCCGACGATGGTCATGCCGAAGTGCAGCAGATTGGTGATGATCGAGAACAAGGTCGTCTCGTTCCCGCCATGCTGGCTGGCGGAGGAGGTGAATGCGCCGCCGACCTTGCCGTTCAGCGCGCCACGCGCCCATAGACCGCCGCCCTGATCGAGGAACGCCGCCATCTGGCTCGACATGCGACCAAAGCGCGTGCCGGTGCCGACAATGATGGCGTCATAATCGGCCAGTTCGTCGATGGTGGCGATGGGTGCCGCCTGATCGAGCTTGAAGTGGCCCGCCTTGGCGACTTCCTCGGGAACGGTCTCAGGGACGCGCTTTACATCGACGGTAGCGCCAGCGCCGCGTGCGCCCTCGGCAATGGCATTCGCCATCGTTTCGATGTGGCCATAGCTGGAATAATAAAGAACGAGAACTTTTGCCATTGGGAGGCTCCTTCACAAAAAGGGGGGAGAGAAACAGTGCCGCCCGCTCCGGCCGGGGGAGGGACCGACGGGCGGGCGGCGGAGAACAGGATCTTACTGGCTATCGACCAGCACGATCTCACTGTCCTCCAAGGCCTTTATAACGACCGAACCGCCGCCACGGATCGCGGCTCCATCGCGTGCTTCGAACGGCTGGCCGTTGATTTCGACGCGACCCGTCGCCGGAACAAGATAGGCAAAGCGGTCATCGTCGAGGTCGTAAGTCAGCGTTTCGCCAGCCTGAACCGTGGCGCCCAGCAACCGTGCATCGGCACGAATGCGCAGGGCATCGGCATCCGCTTCATATCCGCTGGCAAGGACGGCAAAGCGGCCCGACCGGTCACCCTGCGGAAAAGGCTTCGCGCCCCAGCTTGGCGCGCCGCCCGCTGCACGGGGAAGCACCCAGATCTGGAACAGCGTCGTCGTTTCGTCCTCCAGATTATATTCGGCATGACGCACGCCCGTTCCTGCGCTCATCACCTGAACGTCACCGGCGGCAGTGCGGCCTTCATTGCCCATGCTGTCCTTGTGGGTGATCGCACCCTTGCGGACATAGGTGATGATTTCCATGTCGCGGTGCGGATGGGGTGGAAAGCCGCTGTTCGCCCCAATCTCGTCGTCGTTCCACACGCGGATGTTGCCCCAGCCCATGCGGGCGGGATCATGATAGTCCGCGAAAGAGAAATGATGACGCGCATTGAGCCATCCGTGATTGGCATGGCCAAGTGACGAAAAGGCCCGGCGTTCTACAGTGGCCAGGCGCGGTGCAATTGCAATGTCAGACATGAGACCGTCCTTTCAATCTTGATTTCCTCCGATATACGCGCCACCATCGTTTCATAAATAGACAGTGATGAAACGGATTGTTTCCTAATGCGATTGCCAGACTTTGAAGCATGGGCGATGTTTGCGGCGGTAGTAGAGCATCGCAGCTTCACCGATGCCGCGCGTGCCATGTCCGTGTCCAAGGCCACGGTGTCCAAAGCGATCAGCCGTCTGGAGCAGCATCTCGACACCAGCCTGTTCAGTCGCACGAGCCGCAGGCTGGCGCTGACGGAAAGCGGACGGCGGCTCGCCGATCACGCCGCGCGCATCATGAGCGAAGGCGTGGCCGCCGAGGAAGCCGCGCGCGACGAGATATCGGAACTGGCGGGGATCGTACGCCTCGGCGCGCCAATGAGCTTCGGCCTGAAGAAGATTGCGCCGGTGCTGGCTGACTTCATGGCCTTGCATCCTGCCATCATTGTCGACCTGCACCTGTCGGACGAGCGCATCGATCTGGTGGAGAGCGGACTGGACGCCACATTGCGGATTGCCGCCATGCCGGACAGCTCGTTGCGCGCGCGGCGGCTGTGTGACGTGATGACGCATTATGTCGCGTCGCCCGAATATCTGGACCGAAAGGGACGCCCGACGCATCCCTCGCAACTGAGCGAACACGATTGCTTTCTCTACACCAACATCCCCAATCCGGAGACGTGGCGCTTTTCGCGCGCCGGAGGGGAAACGGTGGCGGTGCAGCCGCGCCCGCGGATGATGAGCAACAGTGGCGACGCCATGCTGGCGGCGTTGCGGGCCGGGGTCGGGATAGCGCGCTTGCCCGACTTCATCGTTGGCGAGGACCTCCAGAACAAAACGCTCGAAGCGATATTGCTGGATTGGCCGTCGCCGACCGTGGGCCTGCATCTGGTAACGCCCCCATCGCGTTTGCGGCCCGCCCGTGTGGATGCCTGTCTGGATTATTTGGCGCAAGCGTTGGCGCCGTAAGCCTCTGAAATAGATTCATTTCCAATACGACTCGCCATGTTTGAGTGGGTTAGCGATAAATTAACCTTTTGCGTTCAGATAGTTTGTGGTTAATGAATTGCCTTGGCTGTCGTTCTTGCAGGGGATGGACACCATGAACAGAGGGGCTGCATAATGCGCGTGCTGTTGATTGAAGACGAGCCGACGACCGCACGGGCGATCGAGCTGATGCTGACGACCGAAGGTTTTAACGTCTATACGACGGATCTGGGCGAGGAAGGCCTCGATCTGGGCAAGTTGTATGACTACGACATCATTTGCCTCGACCTCAATCTACCCGACATGCACGGATATGATGTGCTCAAGAAATTGCGGGCGGCCAAGGTGCAGACGCCGGTGCTGATCCTGTCCGGCATTGCCGAAATGGATAGCAAGGTGCGCAGCTTCGGCTTCGGTGCCGACGATTATGTGACAAAGCCTTTCCATCGCGACGAACTGGTGGCGCGCATTCATGCGGTCGTTCGCCGTTCGAAAGGTCACAGCCAGTCGGTCATCCGTACCGGCAAGCTGGCCGTCAATCTGGACGCAAAGACCGTGGAAGTGGACGGCAATCGCGTTCACCTGACCGGAAAAGAATATGCCATGCTGGAGCTGCTCTCGCTCCGCAAGGGCACGACGCTCACCAAGGAAATGTTCCTCAACCACCTGTATGGCGGGATGGACGAGCCGGAACTCAAGATTATCGACGTCTTCATCTGCAAGCTGCGCAAGAAATTGTCGCTGGCCTGCGGTGGCGATAACTATATCGAAACGGTCTGGGGTCGCGGCTATGTGCTGCGCGACGAGGACGAAGATACGGAACTGGAAGCGAAGGTCGCCTGATAGGCGCCACGATTACAGGACCGATGGGCGAAAGGCCCGGCAATCTGGGGGGATTGCCGGGCCTTTCCTTTTTTACGTCCGTTTAGGCGGCGGACCTTTTACCGCCCGACGCCATGATAGGCGAAGCCTGCACCTTCGATCATTTCGCGCGGATAGACATTGCGCAGATCGACCATGATCGGTTCGGTCAGCAGCGTCTTGATCCGGTTGAGGTCAAGCGCACGGAAGGCGTCCCACTCGGTCGCGATTACGATAGCGTCGGCTTTGTCCGCTGCGTCATAAGCGCTGGTGCAATAAACGACCTTGGGCAGCAAGCTCTTGGCCGATTCCATGCCTTCCGGATCATAGGCGCGGACGATGGCGCCTGCGTCTTCCAGCGTCTGGGTGATCGCGATGGCGGGGCTGTCGCGCATATCGTCAGTGTTCGGCTTGAACGTCAGGCCCAGCAGGGCGACGGTCTTGCCACGGACATCGCCGCCCATCGCCGCGATGACCTTACGGCCCATGGCGCGCTTGCGGTTGTCGTTGACGGCAACCACGGCTTCCACGATCCGCTGGGGTGCGTCATAATCCTGGCTGGTCTTGAGGAGGGCCAGCGTGTCCTTCGGGAAGCACGAGCCGCCATAGCCTGGACCGGCATGGAGGAATTTGGAGCCGATGCGGTTGTCCAGGCCGATGCCGCGCGCGACATCCTGCACATCCGCGCCGACCTTCTCGCACAGATCGGCGATTTCGTTGATGAAGGTGATCTTCGTCGCGAGGAAAGCGTTGCCGGCATATTTGGTCAGCTCGGCGCCACGGCGGCTCATTTCGATGAGCGGCGACTTGTTGAGGTATAGCGGGCGATAGACTTGCCGCATGACTTCCAGACCGCGTGGGTTGTCGCCGCCGATAACGATACGATCGGGCCGCTTGAAATCGTCGATGGCTGCGCCTTCGCGCAGGAATTCGGGGTTGGAGACGACAGCAAAGTCGGCGTCCGGATTGGCTTCGCGGATGATCCGCTCGACTTCGTCGCCGGTGCCGACGGGCACGGTGGACTTGTCGACGATGACGGTGAAGCCCTTGATGGCGTGCGCCACTTCCTCGGCTGCGGCGTAGACATAGGACAGGTCGGCATGACCGTCACCGCGACGCGAAGGCGTGCCCACGGCGATGAACACGGCGTCCGCATCCTTCACGCCGTCCGTCAGATCGGTGGTGAAGCGCAGGCGTCCGGCGGCGACATTGCGCGCCACGAGTTCGTCCAGGCCCGGTTCGAAGATCGGCATCCGACCGGCGAGGAGAGCGGCAATCTTGTTCTCATCCTTGTCGACGCAGACGACGTCATGCCCGAAGTCTGCAAAACAAGCACCCGATACCAGGCCCACATAGCCTGAACCAATCATCGTGATATGCATGACAAAACCCCAATTTTATTAGATGTCGATAGGACGAATGGCAGAATGGGCATGGTGACGTCGGTCTGTTACAATCTGAAGGGCATCGTGCCGATGCCGCCGCTGACAGTGCATGCCCCCAAATGCATTTTTGCGCTTCCCACAAGATAAAAATGCTGCAGCGCAAAATACAGCGCGCGTCAGGTAGCACAAGAGCCATTATGGAGATAGTTTTGCAGAAGGTTAACGACATAAGTTTAGGGCAATCTATCCTACTTTTGGGTAAGGTGAGCGCATGATCCGCTTCATTCTTGGTATATGGGCCTTTTTACTGGTGGCGCCGGCTGCCGCTGCGCAAGTGGAATCGGCGAATCCCGTTGCGGTGGAAACGCGGCAATTGGTGCGCATGGAAACGGGCGAGGGCGCCATCGTACTGGCGCTGGATGCGGTCCGCGCGCCCATCACCACCGCCAATTTCCTGCGCTATGTGGACGAGAAGCGGCTCGACGGGACGGCGTTTTATCGGGCTTTGAAAGTGGCGGGCTGGCCCAATCTGGGCTTCGTTCAGGGCGGTACGCGTAACGATCCCAAGCGTGTCCTGCCGCCCATCGCGCATGAACCGACCAACGTCACGGGTCTGACCCACGATGTCGGCACTATTTCTATGGCGCGCTATGCGCCTGGCAGCGCGAACGGGGATTTCTTCATCACGCTCGGGCCTATGCCATCGATGGATGCGCAGCCAGGCGGAGAAGGCGATATTGCCGGGTTTGCCGCGTTTGGAACTGTTGTCGAGGGAATGGATGTCGTGCGGAAGATACTGGTCGCACCCACTTCTCCGACCGAAGGGGAAGGCGTGATGAAGGGGCAGATGCTCAGTCCCGTGGTGACGATCCTGACCGCGCGTAGGGTGAAGCCAACGCCCTGAGGTTCAGCATTAGCCGTCGTACTTGCCGGACGCTTTCAATTTCTCCAGCCAAGCCTGCGCCTGTTTGGGCTCGCCCACGGCGCTCGATTTGACCGGGCCACGATCCGCCATGAAATCGCGGTGCAGCGTGAACGGGGCCATGCCAAGTTGTTCGCGCATGGAATCCACCGTCTGCCCGATCTCATCAAGGGTTTCGATGACCGGGGTGATGGCCGCACGCGCGGCCTTGTCCTGCCGGTGGTCGAACAGACCCCAGCTTCCACCTGCAGTTTTCTCAAGCGCCGCGATCAGCGTTTCGCGATACTCTGCTTCCAGTTCCTCGCGGCGGGTGTCGAGACGTTCGAGACGATCAGCTTTGGCCATGGCGCGTTGTAGTCCGATGGCGTGTCCGGTCAATGGCCCGGTGACTTTACCAGCGTGTCTTACGCTGCGGCATGAACGCGAGCATCATGGCATAATGATCGGCCGGAATGGCCCGCACGAATTCTACGCCTATGCGACCATCCTCCACCCAGCGCACCACCGATTCGACGCGCCGCACATGGGGAAGATCGAACATCAGCCGTTCGCCAGCGACCAGAGTGGTGGGGACGCGGCCCATCAGGCCAAGCGGGGAAATGTTGACGATCCTGATGTCGTGAATACCCGATGCGTTGGTTGCAGGGGCTCCGAAATCCACCAGATCTCGACGCGCCCGCCGAGCTTCGGCGGGCGCGGACGCCTTTGCAGTCCGCGGCGATCTGTTCACATTATGCCCCTTTTTTCAATGCCTTGTTAGCATGATAGGGGTAGCGATGCTGACGCGATGTGAATGTTCGTGGTTAATCGCGCGTTAGGAAATCAAGCGATTACAAGGCCGTGCTTTTTTGCGCCGAAGCTGACCTTGTCACCCGGCTGCAACGGATGCGCAGGATCGGTCACGACATCGCCGTTGACGCGAATGGCACCCTCGGCGAGCTTGCGACGCGCCTCCTTGTTGGACGAGGCAAAGCCCAGCGCGACATTGGCCTGCGTGACCGTCAACGCGCCTTCCACCAGTGCGACGGTCGGCAGGTTGGCGTCGCTAGCGCCTTCTTCGAACGTCTTGCGGGCGGTTTGCGCGGCGGAGGCGGCTGCTTCCAAACCGTGCGCCATCGTAGTCGCTGCGTCCGCCAGGATTTTCTTCGCGTCGTTGATCTCCGCGCCTTCTAGCGATTCGAGGCGCGCGATCTCATCGAGCGGCAGATCGGTGAACAGGCGCAGGAAGCGGCCGACATCGGCATCCTGCGTATTCCGCCAGAATTGCCAGTAATCATAAGCAGGCAGCGCATCGGCATTCAGCCACACCGCGCCGTTCATTGTCTTGCCCATCTTGCCGCCATCCGCCGTGGTGATGAGCGGGGTGGTGAGGCCATAGACCTGCGTCCCGTCAACCCGGCGCGACAGTTCTATGCCGTTGACGATATTGCCCCACTGATCCGATCCGCCCATCTGCAAACGGCACGCCGAGCGCCGCGACAGCTCCAGAAAGTCGTAAGCCTGAAGGATCATGTAGTTAAATTCGAGGAAGGAAAGCGACTGCTCGCGATCCAGCCGGGTCTTGACCGAATCGAAGCTGAGCATCCGGTTTACCGAGAAATGCTGACCGATGTCGCGCAGGAACGGGATATATTCCAGCTTGTCGAGCCAATCGGCATTGTCCACCATCACGGCGTCGGACGGACCGTCGCCAAAGGTCAGGAACTTCTCGAACACGCGCTTGATACTCGCGACGTTGGACGCGATCGTATCGGTCGTCAGCAGCTTGCGGGCTTCGTCCTTGAAGCTGGGATCGCCAATCTTGCCCGTGCCGCCGCCCATCAGCACGATGGGTTTGTGCCCCGCCTGTTGTAGACGGCGCAGCATCATGATCTGGACCAGACTGCCGACATGCAGCGACGGTGCCGTAGGATCGAACCCGATATAGCCGGGTACGATTTCCTTGACCGCAAGCGCATCGAGGCCCGACGCATCGGTTAGCTGGTGGATGTAACCGCGTGTGTCGAGTAAGCGGAGAAGATCGGATGTGTACTGGCTCATAGCGCGGCGCGCTTAGCATGGAGAATGGCGCTTGGGTAGCATGGTTGCAATTGGGCTGATGTCCGGCACGTCGCGCGACGGGATCGACGCGGCATTGATCCGCACCGACGGCGAAGGGCTGGTCGAGCCGCTCGCCTTTCACGGCACAGCCTATAGCGAAGGGTTTCGCGTCCGGCTGGCCGAGGTCTGCGCACGGGCGATGACGATGGACGAACCGACGTTCGAGCCGCTGATCGATTCGGTGGAAACGGAATTGACACAGGCCCATGTAGAGGCCGTGTCCGACCTGCTGGCGCGCGCCGGGTGGCAGGCACAGAACGTCGATGTCATCGGCTTCCATGGGCACACGGTGGCGCACAAGCCGGATCGGGGCTGGACATGGCAGATCGGCGACGCGGACGGGCTGGCCGGGGCATTCGGGATTCCCGTGGTCGCTGATCTGCGCAGCGCGGATGTGGAGGCAGGCGGGCAGGGCGCGCCACTCTTGCCCGTCTATCATCGCGCATTGGCCGCCGATCTCGACAAGCCGGTGGCAGTGCTCAATCTGGGCGGGGTGGCGAACATCACTTATATCGGCGCGGATGGATCGCTGGTGGCGTTCGACACCGGCATGGCGAGCGGCCTGATCGACAACTGGATGCAAATGGAAGGCGGCAAACCGTTCGACGAAGATGGCGCAACCGCCGCCGCCGGGCGCGTCGATCAGACGGTGCTGACGGCGATGCTGGATCATCCCTTTTTCGACATGCCCCCGCCCAAGAGCATCGACCGGGAAGATTTCACATTGCAGCCGGTGCGAGGCTTGTCGCTGGCGGACGGCGCAGCGACGCTGACCGCCTTTACCGCCCATTCGGTGGAACTCGCCCTGCGCCAACTCCCCGCACGCCCGACGGCGTTATATGTCGCAGGCGGCGGTCGCCACAACGCCACGCTGATGCGGATGCTGGGCGAAGTGACGGGGGTGGCGGTGGAATCGGTCGACGGCCTGGGGTGGAACGGCGATGCGATTGAAGCGGAAGGATTCGCCTATATGGCCGTTCGCAGCCTGAAGGATCTGCCGATCAGTTTTCCTGGGACAACGGGAGTGCCGGAACCGATGACGGGCGGAGAATTGTTCGACGTGGATTGAGGGAGGTGCATTGCGCCTCTCCCCAATCGTCCCCTCGCTGCCGCATGAGACCCCAGCTTTCGCGGAAATGACGATTATGGGTGGTTTTCAATCGGCCAGCTTTTGGACAGATAACCGGCGATTGGCACTTCGCTAATCCGGAACCTGTCGATGCACAAATGACGCTCCGGGTGTAAGGCGAGTCAGTAGTTTGCGGTCGGGGAATCCGCAGGTCTGCTGGCTAGCTTTCGTTGGATTCAGGCAGCAAGTGCGTTGGTATCCGTGTCATGCGTGGCCGAGCTTTTGAAAAACTCGTCAAGATCGCTCGGGCAAACGATTGAGTCCTTAAGGCGAGGATCGCAACACGCGGCAACGAAGTCTTCGTGCTCCGGATGCCCCGGAACAAAGACGGCCTTTTGCTTATATTGCTCGGCCGTGAATGTGCCCCAATTTGTCATTCGGCCGAAATAGACATGGCTCGCACCCACCTGATGGGCCAGATCTACAGCATCTCCCATTTCACGATAATTCTCGGACTGAACGGTGAACGTGATCATGAAATCTTCGATAAGTCCGTCGTTCAGCAATTGCCCTGCAAACTTCAAGTTCTGCTCCATAACTGGCCAACGCGCACCGCGACGGAGGCTTTCATGGGTTGGACCGGTCGCGGCATCGAGACTTATACGAAGGGATTCCACCCGCTTGTGGAGGCTGGGGAAGGCCGCCCACTGTCGCGGCGTAAGCAACATTCCGTTGGTCATGATGATGAACCTCAGGTCCGGATACTCCTTCGCGTCCAACTGCTCCATCAGGCGCCGGAAGTTCTTGCTCGCGAACGGATCGCCCGATCCGGTTACATATACGGTCTTGGCGTTTTTGAGCAGGGGCAGAATCTCGTTCTGCTGCATTACGTCGAAGTTGATCCGCGTCTGTTCGTCAGCGGCATAGGTCGAGCTTCGACAGCTAGGGCAGGAGAGGTTGCACGTCCGGTCATAGGAAAGGTTCAGCACTTCCGGACCGCGTGGCATAATCGTTTCGCTGCTCGTTACGATGTCACTCCATTTGGGATCCGCTTCGAGTTCCTCAACCGACAAGAACTGGCTGCTCTGGATCGTTGGGCAGGTGCGCTTGTTGCAATAGCGATAAGATCCATCGAGCATGCTGCTTCGAATGGCTTGGGCCGCATCCCCATTCCAGATGTCGCGCCAAGGTGTATGGGCAAGATTACCAGTCGAGGTGGGTAGCCAGCTGGCGCAGCAAAGATGCGTCGTGCCTTCGAGTACGTCGAGCTCAATGAAAGGCCTTAAGCAGACCTTTCCCGTCAGCTGATATTTCGGGTTTGTAGGGTCTGCCAGCCCCTCCAGGTAGAACAGTACACCCTGAACTTGGACATTCTGACTTTCACCGGCACTAAGTGGCATGAGGGCATCGAGCGCGTCGCGTGGCGAACCACCTGCGGCGATCGACAGCCCAAGCAGCATTTGCACGCGCAGTCGAACGCTTTTCTCGGTTACGGAACGTTGCTGCAGCGCTTGAGGAACGACCGGGTTCTCGCCGACGATTGCTGGCACCAGAGACCATAGCTCTGGATGGTCGAGACCGTCCGACATAATACTCAACATCATGTCTATCGCTTGATAGGCGGCCGTCGAGGCGTCGATACAACCGGCTTCGGCAGGCTCCATGGTCTCTTGATGGATCGTCACGGCGTTCCCCTTATCGCGCGTCGTGTCGACCGCATGCCAATTCATTATAGGACGAGGATGGGCCGATCCGGTGGGGTCGCCGAAAGGACGAAACTGATATTGCACGGGGAATGGCCTTCGATCCGAAGGACGGCCTGCATAAACGCCGCCTTCCCCACGCCACGCCAATAGCTGACTGACCGTTCCCTACCAAATTAAGTCATTCACCCTTCGACTTGCCATCGGCGTGAGTGACCGGTTTCAGGAAAGCGGATGATCTGGCGGAGCTACCAAGAATGGTCGCTTCTCGCCTCTCCTCATCTCCATCCCCACCAATTTCCCCTGTCCTACACGCCCTCGTCTCCGCTACACCCGACCCATACTCCGGGCCAACGCCCTGCAGGCACGTCCATGCCTTGAAACCCCTCGGCCCTTCGGGTCGACCAGCCGGGTGGCATAGGGCGGCATTGATGCTGAGGTTATTACGCAGCGGGTATGAGAACGCGGGGAAGCAGCGCCCCAAAGCTGCACGCGACCGCGGGGGACCGGCTGGCCCGTATGTTCAGGTTACTCTGCGCGCACTTTCCTCACCCCATTGCAGCGTCCATCGACTGAGCCAAAGGATGCAACTGGGGGGTGACGTAGTGAGGCCTTTGAGGCTTTCCGCGAAAAACGCGGCGGCTTATTCGGGGGTCGCGGTCGCCGGACGCAGGCTGTTGCCGGCCCGCCCGCTGCGCAGGGCGGTGATCCAGCTCAGGGGATTGAGACTGGCCGTGCCGTCCAGCGAGAAAGTGATGAACTCCGCGCGCCCGCCAATGGCTTCCCAAGGCACCGGACCGCCCAGACCCTTTTCCTCCAGAGTCGCACGGCTGTCCGCGCTGTTGTCGCGATTGTCGCCCATCAGGAACACATGATCGGCGGGAATACGCACCGGCCCATACCAGTCGAGCGAACGCGATCCCACGTCGATGATCTTGTACGTCTTGCCGTTGGGCAGCGTCTCCTGCTTCACCGGCAACTCGCACCAGCTTTTGCCGTCACGATCCTCCACCAGTGCGCCGGGGAATTGGTCGGGCGGGCAGGGGGCATTAGCATCGACGGGGATGCGCAGCGGCGGGATCCATTTCTGTGGCACAGGTATGCCGTTCAGGATGACGATGCCGTCGCGCACCTCAAGGATGTCTCCGGGCAAGCCGATGACGCGCTTGATATAGTCCTCTTTGCGCGCCTGCGGCGTGACGATCACGATGTCGCCGCGTTCGGGTAACCGACCGAAAATGCGACCCTTGATGAAAGGCAACGGATGAAAGCTGGGCGACACATAGGACCAGCCAAAGGGATATTTGCTCACCACCAGCCGGTCGCCGGTCAGCAGCACCGGCATCATCGACTCAGAAGGGATATAGAAAGGCTTGGCAACGAAACTGTGGAACGCCAGCACCGCGGCGATCAGCACGAAGATGCTCTTGAACTCCTGCCACCAGTCCACCCGATGGCGCACTGGTGTGCCGTCTTCGGGGCCGGAACCCTGTCCTTCGTGGCTGGGTGCCGGATCGAAGTCCAGTGTCTGACCGGAGTCGTTCCCCGCATCCATATGCGCTGCCGTCATCTGCGTCCCTTGAGCTATGTGTCGCGCGGGTCTTGTCTGTCGCCCTTATTGGGGCAAGGCTTCGATAATTACAAACGCCTGCGCCCATGGATGATCGTCCGTGAGCGTCAGATGAATGACGGGCCGGTGGCCGTCGGGAATGAGCGAAAGGAGCCGCGTCTGCGCGCCGCCCGTCAGGTGGAGGGTAGGCGCGCCGGACGGCCCATTGACCACCCCGATATCGCGCATGAACACGCCAGCCTTGAACCCGGTTCCAACGGCTTTGGAGAAGGCTTCCTTCGCGGCAAACCGCTTCGCCAGAGTGCCAGCCTTGGTGAACGGACGCCGCGCGGCCTTGGCCCGTTCTATGTCGGTGAACACGCGCTGCTCGAACCGTTCGCCGAACCGGTCGATAGACTGCTGTATCCGCTCGATATTGCAGAGATCGGAGCCGAGACCGATGATCATCGCGCAGCGTCCATATGCCGCCGCATTTCGCGGATGCTGGCGGCCAGCCCATCGAAGATTGCTTCGCCGATCAGGAAATGGCCGATGTTGAGTTCGGCGATCTGGGGGATGGCGGCAATCGGCCCCACATTGTCATATGTCAGTCCATGCCCCGCATGGGGTTCGATCCCGTTCTTCATCGCCAGCGCAGCCGCGTCGGCGATCCGGCGCAATTCGTCGGCGCGCTCCTGCCCCTCGACATGCGCGTACCGCCCGGTGTGGAACTCGACGACCGGCGCTTTCAACCGGATGGCGGCGTCGATCTGCGCAGCGTCCGCCTCGATGAACAGGCTGACGCGGATGCCTGCTGCGTTCAGCGCATTTATGACCGGCGCGAGCGTATCGAACTGCCCCGCAGCGTCCAGCCCGCCTTCGGTGGTCCGTTCCTCGCGCTTTTCCGGCACGATGCAGGCGGCATGGGGTTTGTGGCGCAAGGCTATGTCGAGCATCTCCTGCGTCGCTGCCATCTCCAGATTGAGCGGCACGGTCAGCGCCGCCATCAGCGCGCTGATGTCCTCATCGCGGATATGGCGCCGGTCTTCGCGCAGATGTGCGGTAATGCCGTCCGCGCCAGCCTCGACGGCCATCAATGCAGCCTTCACCGGATCGGGATGTGCCCCGCCGCGGGCATTCCGGATGGTCGCCACATGATCGATATTGACGCCCAGCCGCAGATAATCACTCATTTCCGTGTCTCCGTGCAGGCGACCTGTTGCAGCAGGTCGTGCGAAAAGCCTTTGCCTGTCCATATCTCGCCGAAATTGAACGTCTCGCGATTCGTGAAGGCGATCACGAACAGTCCCAGATCCGGCAGAATCAGATTGCGCACCTGGAAGTCGCCGATCCCGCCGCGCCGCTCGACGATGCGCACCGGCACCTTGCACCCTTTGACGGGAACGGAGAAGACCCATTGCCCCAACGCCATATAGCCCAAGGCCGGATCGCCCGCCCACAGCGTATCGCGCGCCTTGGCAGGCAGGAGCTTGCCGTTCAGAAGCGCTCGGTCGAACGCCAGCATGTCGCGTGCCGTTCCCGCCAATGCACCGGCGCTGCCATAGCGGGGGAGGGCCGTGACATAAGCGGGCGCCGCCGGGACCATGTCCGCCACGGCCTTGCCCTCCAGCATGGCTGCGCTGCGCAGTTTTACAGGCCGCGCGATCTTTTGCCGGAAAAGCGTATCGAACGGCGTGCCCGCCACCTTTTCCAGCAAAGCGCCCAGCACGATGTAATCGCAATTATTATAGCGCCAATCGCCACCCGCCGCAGCGCGTCCGCCAAGGCACCAGTCCAGCCCCGTGGGCCCACCCCAGTAAAAGGACGGCGTCCCCCGCGCATCCTTCGGCGAGTCATCGGGATTGCGCAGCCCTGCGCGATGCTGGAGCAATTGTCGCACGGTCGGCGGCGCTATGGGGCCAGCGAGGGCGGGCAGATAGTCGGCAGCGTTCCGATCCAGGTCGATCCTGCCCTCAGCCACTTGCTGCATGACCATCGTGGCCACGACTTGCTTTGTGACGGACGCCCACGGCCATATCTGCGTGGCGGTAAAACGCTCATCCGGTGCGAGGGGGCCAATCGTCCCTGCGCCCTGTTCGCTCAGTATGCGGTTGCGATCCGCGACCAGCACCCAGCCATCGAATTGGGCGTCGGCAGCAATGCGGCTGATCGCTTTGTCGATCGGTACATCCGCTGACGCGGCTCTCGGAAGCGCGAGGCCTAAGCCAAGGAGCAGGAGCAAGAGACGCCCGCGCCGCACTTCTATCGCTACTTCCGACTGCCGGGCTTGGTGGTGGGGATTGCTGCCAGTTCGGGCGGCAGCGTGTCGGCATCATATACCGGGAAGTTGATGCTGACCAAGGGATAGAAGGGAACGCCCAGATCGGCTGCGCCCGCCGAACGGTCGACCAGTGCAGCTTCAGCGATCACGACTCCGCCATCGGCCGTCACGGCTTCCATCGCCTGACGCGAGGAAAGGCCGGTCGTCACGACATCCTCGACCATCAGCACCTTCTGCCCCGGTTTTAGTGCGAAACCGCGCCGGAATTCGAAAGTGCCAGTCGGGCGTTCAAGGAACATAGCATCCACCGCCAGCGCGCGACCGACTTCATGCCCGATGATCACGCCACCCATTGCAGGCGACACCACCACGTCAATCTCGTTGCGAAGCTCGCGGGGCAATGTCTGCACCAGCGCTCGCGCCAGCATGCCGGCGCGTTCCGGGTTCATCAGAACCCGCGCGCACTGAAGGTAATTGCCGCTGTGCTTGCCGGAGGACAAAACGAAATGCCCTTCCAGCAACGCTCCTGCCGCCCTGAATTCGGCCAGCACTTCTTCGTCGGTCATCTGCGCTTTGTCCCTTTGGCGCGGGCTATCGCTGCGACCTTTTCCGGTCTGCTGTGCCCCCTCAGTCTCGCGCTGGCAGATAGGGGGCGAAAGGCCGCGTTGCAACAGCGAAGAAAATCAGCTTATAGGTGCTTGAGGCGTGGAATAACCATGCCTATAAGCCGCCCCGAGCAAGACCTTCCCGGACCCTATGTCTGGAGGGTGGTCGGCTGTCAGGGGTTACAGGGTGTCGAGACGCTTATGAAGATGGTGAAATCGGTCGTACTTGCAGGATTGCTGGCGTTTGCGCCGGTTTTGGGGCATTCGGCATTGGCTCAGGACAACGCGGTTGCCGCGCCTGCAGCAACTGCTGCAGCGACGCCCGCTGATTCGGCGGCTGCCGGAAACGCAGCCGAAGCTGCGAACGCAACGGACGCTGCGCCTGCCGCAGCAACCGTTGCCGCTCCGCCGCGCATGAAGCCGACCTTGGGCATCGGTATGCCGAAGCCGGGCGAATACACGCTGCAAGAGCAGTTCACTTCGACAGGTCGTCAGGCGCGCTGGCTCCACGACATCATGCTGCTTCCGATCATCGTGATCATCTCGGTGTTCGTGTTGTTGCTGATGCTCTGGGTCATGTTCCGCTATCGCCAGTCGGCAAACCCCGTTCCTTCGAAAACGGCCCACAACACCACGATCGAAGTGCTGTGGACAGTCCTTCCGGTCGTCATCCTGCTGGCAATTGCGGTGCCCTCGATCGGCCTGCTTGCCGACCAGTATAAGCCAGCGCCCAAGGATGCGTTGACCGTGAAGGTGACGGGATATCAGTGGTATTGGGGTTACGAATATCCCGATGCCGGTATTCCTGAATTCGTTTCGAATATCCTGTCGCCTGAAAAGGCGCTGGCAAATGGTGAGCCCAATTTGCTTGCGGTAGATAATCGCCTCGTTCTCCCCGCCGGTCGCCCGATCAAGCTGATCATCACCGGTTCGGATGTGATCCACAGCTTCGCAGTTCCTTCGCTTTGGGTGAAGATGGATGCGGTGCCGGGTCGTTTGAATGAGAAGAGCTTCACCATCGATAAGCCAGGTGTTTACTACGGGCAGTGCTCGGAGCTTTGCGGTGCACGCCACGGTTTCATGCCGATCGCTATAGAAGCGCTGCCACCTGCAGAGTTCGACCAATGGGTTCTGTCGCAGGGCGGCAAGCTGGCCGGTGCTACCGCCGCACCGGCAGGAGCGTCGGGTCCGCAGCAGGGCAGCGTTCTACCGGGGCCGCCGGAAGGTGCGCCTGCCGCTGCGCCCGCAGCCGCGCCTGCCAAGATTTGATGCAAGGGGTCCGCACGTCATGACAACCGTTACCGCAACCCCGGATGATTTTTCCGGATCTCACGCACACCACGACGATCATGCCGATCACAAGCCGGCATTTTTCGCGCGCTGGTTCATGTCTACCAACCACAAGGATATCGGTACCCTCTACCTGATCTTCGCGATTATCGCGGGGATCATCGGCGGTGCCATTTCAGGCCTGATGCGCGCAGAACTGGCGCAGCCGGGCGTTCAGTATCTTCAGGGCTGGGCATCGATGATGTCAGGTGATCAGGCGACGCTGGATCAGGCCTACCATCTTTGGAACGTGCTGATCACAGCGCACGGCCTTATCATGGTGTTCTTCATGGTCATGCCTGCGATGATTGGTGGCTTCGGCAACTGGTTCGTCCCCATCATGATCGGCGCGCCCGACATGGCGTTCCCGCGCATGAACAACATTTCGTTCTGGCTGCTGGTGCCTGCATTCCTGCTGCTTCTGGGTTCGACCTTCGTTCCGGGTGGCACGGGTAATGGCGCTGGCACGGGCTGGACGGTTTATGCGCCGCTCTCCACGAGCGGTTCTGCTGGTCCGGCCGTCGATCTTGCGATCCTGTCGCTGCACATCGCTGGCGCCAGTTCGATCCTGGGTGCGATCAACTTCATCACAACCATCTTCAACATGCGCGCGCCGGGGATGACCCTGCACAAGATGCCGCTGTTCGTATGGTCGGTGCTGGTTACCGCATTCCTGTTACTTCTCGCACTTCCGGTTCTGGCTGCTGCAATCACCATGCTGCTGACCGATCGTAACTTCGGTACGACGTTCTACGACGCAGCCGGTGGTGGTGATCCGGAACTGTATCAGCATCTCTTCTGGTTCTTCGGCCATCCCGAAGTGTACATCATGATCTTGCCCGGCTTCGGCATCGTCAGCCAGATCGTCTCGACCTTCAGCCGTAAGCCAGTCTTCGGGTATCTCGGCATGGCTTATGCCATGGTCGCGATCGGTGCTGTCGGATTCGTTGTGTGGGCGCACCACATGTTCACGACCGGCATGTCGGTCAACGTCAAGATGTACTTCACGGCCGCAACGATGGTGATTGCGGTGCCGACCGGCATCAAGATTTTCTCGTGGATTGCGACGATGTGGGGTGGCTCGATGAGCTTCAAGACCCCCATGGTCTGGTCGCTCGGCTTCATCTTCATGTTCACCGTCGGCGGTGTGACCGGTGTGGTCCTTGCCAATGGCGGCGTCGATGACGTGATGCACGACACCTACTACGTCGTGGCCCACTTCCATTATGTGCTGTCGCTGGGCGCCGTGTTCGGCCTCTTCGCTGGCTTCTATTACTGGTTCCCGAAAATGTCGGGGAAGATGTACAACGAAGTCCTGGGTCAGCTTCACTTCTGGGTCTTCTTCATCGGCGTGAACGTCCTGTTCTTCCCGATGCACTTCCTGGGCCTGTCGGGTATGCCGCGTCGCTACCCCGATTATCCCGAAGCCTTTGCTTATTGGAACAAGATCGCCAGCCATGGCTATGAAATCATGGTCGTCGGTATGGGCTTCTTCTTCGTCAACCTGATCTGGTCGCTCGCTGCGGGCAAGAAGGCTGGGGACAATCCTTGGGGCGAAGGCGCAACGACGCTGGAATGGACCTTGTCCAGCCCGCCGCCCTTCCATCAGTTCGAAACCGTACCGACGATCGATTGACGGCTTTGATGATCGAATGAACGGTGTCCCGGCAAATGCTGGGGCACCGTCAGTCTGGGCAAATGCCTGGACTTTGGACCCCGGCCTTGTGTCGGGGTGACGTATGAGGAACAGATGGCCAGTTCGCCGATAGACCTGACGGGTAGCAATGCAGTGCCGATGATCGGTTCGAGCGTTGCCGTGCCTGCGCACTGGCGCGATTTTCTGGCACTCACCAAGCCGCGCGTGATGACCTTGGTCGTATTCACTGCACTATGTGGTTTGCTGGCAGCGCCGGGCAATATTCATCCGGTTATCGCGTTCACGGCGATCCTGTGCATCGCCGTAGGAGCGGGGGCAGCAGGCGCGCTCAACCAGTGGTATGAAGCCGACATCGACGGCATGATGAAGCGCACCGCCAAGCGCCCGCTTCCGGCCGGACGCATGGACCGCCAATCGGCCTTGCATTTCGGCGTTGGCTTGTCGGTGTTCTCCGTCGTGCTGATGGGGCTTGCGACCAACTGGCTCGCTGCTGGCATTCTTGCCGGATCGATCCTGTTCTATGTCGTCGTCTACACCGCTTGGCTAAAGCCGCGCACCGTGCAGAATATTGTGATCGGTGGTGCCGCAGGTGCTTTCCCGCCGGTTATCGGCTGGGCCGCTGTGACGGGTGATGTTACCGCTTTGCCGATTGCGCTGTTTGCCCTCATCTTCTTCTGGACGCCGCCACATTTCTGGGCGCTCGCGCTGTTCGTAAAGATGGATTACCAGAATGCGGGAATCCCCATGCTGCCTGTGGTGGAAGGCGAAGTCTCAACGCGGCGGCAAATCTGGTTTTACACTGCGATCATGGCTGCGGCAGCGATGGCTCCCGTGCTGTTGCGCCTCACCGGACCGATCTACGGCACGGTCGCATTCCTTTGCACCGCGATTTTTGCCGTCATGGCGTTTCACGTCGGGCACCGCCGCGAAAGCGATCCAGCCAAGATGCTGCCTGAAAAGCGGTTGTTCAAATTCTCGATCCTGTATCTGTTCCTCTTATTCGGCGCGCTGGTCGTCGATCGTTGGGTATTCGCATGACGCCTGAAGAACAGAAGGAAATACGCGCCCGACAGAAGTCGCGTGCTATCGTGACAGGTCTGATTTTGGGTGGGCTGGTCCTGCTTTTCTACGCGATTACCATCGTGAAACTGGGCGCGCAGTAATGGCGACGGCCCCGCATCACACTCTTGTCGATCGCAACCGTCGCACGATGATAGTGATGGCTATCGTCGCGGCTGGAATGTTGACGCTGGGTTTCGCGTCCGTGCCTCTGTACCGGATGTTCTGCGAACGGACGGGCTTTGGCGGCACCACGCAGCGCGCCTCGGCTGACGTTGCGGTTACCAAGGCCGTGGGCCACACGATGTCGATTCGCTTCGATTCCAATGTTTCACCCAGTCTGCCCTGGAAATTCTATCCGGAGCAGAAGACCGACACGGTTACGGTCGGCGCACGCGACATGCAGATATTCATTGCGAAGAATCTGTCGGACAAGCCGATAACCGGCACAGCGACCTTCAACGTGACGCCGACGCAGGCGGGTGCGTATTTCACGAAAATTCAGTGCTTCTGTTTCACGCAGCAAACGCTGCAGCCGGGGCAGGAAGTCCGAATGCCGGTCCTCTATTATGTGGACCCGAAGATCCTGAACGATCCCGATAACAAGGACGTGCAGGAAATAACCTTAAGCTACACCTTCTACCCGGTTGAGAACGGGAAAAAGCCAAGCTAAGGGATTTTTAAGCAGCCCATCGCCGACATGGCCGCAAGCAACAGGGAAGATGATACGATGGCAGGCGCCAAGAACCACGATTACCATATTCTCCCGCCGGACATCGTGCCGTTCCTCGGGTCGATGTCGGCACTCGTCATGGCATTCGGTGCCGTGTCGTGGATGCACCCCGATTCGATGCCGGCACATGGTGGCTGGATTTTCCTGATGGGTTTGGCCGGTGTGCTGTACACGATGTATAGCTGGTGGTCGAAAGTGATCGCGGAGGCGCATGCTGGCGATCATACGCCGGTCGTTCAGCTTCATCTGCGTTACGGCATGATCCTGTTCATCGCCTCGGAAGTCATGTTCTTTGTGGGCTGGTTCTGGGCGTTCTTCGACTTTTCGCTGTTCCCCTCGGCTCTTGCGCCGATCGACGGAATGTTCCCGTCGAAGGGCATCGAAGTCATGAATGCCTTCGAATTGCCGCTGCTCAACACGCTGATTCTGCTGTGTTCGGGTACGACCGTAACCTGGGCGCACCATTCGCTGATCCATGGTGATCGCGATGGCCTGAAAAAAGGTCTGTGGGCAACGATCATCTTGGGCATGCTGTTCTCCAGCATTCAGGCGTATGAATATGCGCATGCACCGTTTGCCTTCGGCGGAACGCCCTATAGCTCGGGCTTCTACATGGCGACCGGTTTCCACGGTTTCCACGTTCTGGTCGGTACGATCTTCCTGATCGTGTGCCAGATCCGCGCATATAAGGGCGATTTCACGCCGCGTCAGCACTTCGGGTTTGAAGCGGCTGCATGGTACTGGCACTTCGTCGACGTCGTGTGGCTGTTCCTCTTCGTCGCCGTATATGTCTGGGGTGGCTGGGGTGCTCCCATCCACGCAGGATAAGCTGGCCTAACATGATACAGATGCTCTCCCGGTGATCGGGAGAGCCGGAAACCAGAGAAGCGGAGACACCGGGCCATGCCCACATCGGACCCGCATCTGTTGATCCAATCGGCAAAGGGTCTGTGTCCGCAATGCGGGGCGCAGACCCTTTTCGCTGGGCCCATCCGCTTTGCACCGAATTGCCCAGCGTGCGGTCTGGATTACGCGCAATTCAACGTGGGCGACGGTCCGGCGGCCTTTCTGACCATGATTGTCGGTGGCGTCATCCTGGCGCTGGCACTTGTGTTGGAGTTCAAGGTGCATCCGCCGCTTTGGCTGCACCTCGTTTTGTGGACGCCTCTGATCATCGCAGCGGTTATGGGATCGCTCCGTGTTGCTAAGGGCGCTCTGCTGATCCTCGAATATCGTAACAAGGCGCGCGACGGTAAAATCGTCCCGGCGGAAACCAAGCCATGATCCGTCGCCTGCCTCTGATCCCCACGATTATCGTGCTCCTTGCGGTTGTGACGATGATCGGCCTGGGTGTGTGGCAATTGCAACGCAGGGATGAGAAGGAGGCGGCGATTGCGATCCTTCGCGCCAATCCTGCAAAACCTTCCGTCGCTTTTCCCAAGCTGCCGCCGGTCGATCCGGAACTGATGTTCCGCAAATCTTCGGTCCAGTGCCTGCGCGTTGTCGGCTGGCGTCGGGAAGCGGGGCGTGCCGCGGATGGCACTACCGGCTATCGCCTCATTGCCGAGTGCGCGACGGGTGCCGAAGGGCCGGGGGCTTTGATCAATGTCGGGGTGTCGCCGAAGATCGATGCCAAGCCGCAATGGTCGGGAGGGCGAGTCGAAGGCTGGATATCGCAAGAGCCTGACCATCGTTCGCTGCTTTCGCGCGCCTTTGGTCACTCAATGCCGCTGCGCCCGATGCTTATCGCACGAGCGCCGGCACCGGATCTTAAGCCAGCAGTGCCACCGCATGTAGAGGATATTCCCAACAATCATCTTGCCTATGCGGTGCAATGGTTCCTGTTCGCGGGTGTCGCGCTGATCATCTATGGCATTGCAGTTCGGAAGCGATTGGCGCCTGCAACGCTCTGACGACGGCTAAAGCCTTGCCCTGGCGGGCTGTGGCCGCTACCGCGCCAACCACTATGCAATATGTCAGCACCAGGGGGCGCGCGAAAGCGCTGGGTTTCGAAGATGTGACGCTGGCGGGCCTCGCGTCCGATGGCGGTCTCTATGTGCCGGAGGCATGGCCACAGTTTTCGCACGCCGATATCGCGGCGCTCGCCGGGCTGTCCTACGTCGAAACGGCGGTGAAGGTGATGGCGCCGTTCGTCGCGGGTTCGCTGACGGAAGACGAACTGCGTGACCTTTGTACAAAGGCATATGGTCGTTTCAGCCATCAGGCGATCACGCCGCTGGTACAACTGGATCATCGCCACTGGCTGCTGGAGCTGTTCCACGGCCCCACGCTGGCTTTCAAGGACGTGGCGCTACAATTGCTTGGGCAACTGTTCGAGCGTTTCCTGTCCCGTCGCGACGATCATTTGACCATCGTCGGCGCGACATCCGGCGATACCGGATCCGCGGCGATCGATGCCGTGGCAGGGCGTGACAAGATCGACATCTTCATGCTCCATCCCGAAGGCCGCGTGTCCGACGTGCAACGCCGCCAGATGACGACCGTGCGAGCACCCAACGTCCACAATATCGCCATTTCCGGCAGCTTCGACGATGCGCAGGCGCTGGTGAAGCGGATGTTCAACGACACGGAGTTTTCCACCCGCTTCAATTTGTCGGCGGTGAACAGCATCAACTGGGCACGGCTGATGGCGCAGATCGTGTATTATTTCTATTCCGCCGTTCGTCTGGGTGCGCCCGAGCGTCCGGTTGCCTTTGCGGTGCCTACTGGCAATTTCGGTGACGTGTTCGCAGGCTATGCCGCAGCGAAGATGGGCTTGCCCGTCGCGCGCCTCATCGTCGCCACCAATGTCAACGACATTCTCCATCGCGCTCTTGCCGATGGCGACTACAGCCAAGGCACCGTCGTACCCACCGCAACGCCGAGCATGGACATTCAGGTCAGTTCCAATTTCGAGCGGTTGCTGTTCGATGCAGGCGGCCGCAACGGCGTAGCGCTGGCCGAGCAAATGGCGGGTTTCGAAGCGAGTCGCGCCATGCGCCTCACCAATGCGCAGCGCGAAGGTGCATCGGCGTTGTTCCGGTCCGCACGTGTCGACGCCGAAGGCATGGGGCTAGCGATGCGCTGGGCCTATGAAGGGGCGGCGCAGATCATCGATCCGCACACGGCGGTCGGTCTGGCGGCTGCACGCGCTGACGATCTCGATCCGACGATCCCCGTCGTGACATTGGCGACCGCGCATCCGGCCAAGTTCAGCGATGCGGTCGAGCGTGCCACCGGAACACGTCCGCCGCTGCCTGCGCGTGTAGGCAGCCTGTTCGATCGTGAGGAAGCCTATAGCAAGCTGCCCGGAACGTTCGAGGCGATCACGGCCTATGTCGCGGACCACGCGACCCCACGGGCATGACGCTCGATACGCTGATCGGTGAGCCATGGGCCGACTACGGCCTGCTGGACTCGGGTGATGGGCGTAAACTTGAGCGTTACGGTAGCTATCGCTTCATCCGTCCGGAGCCGCAGGCAATGTGGGCGCCCGCCACTGCGGATTGGACAGCCGATGGCGAATTCATCCCCGGCTCGGATGATGAAGGCGGCGGTCGCTGGTACTATGAAAAGCCGGTGCCGAAGGATGGCTGGCCGCTAAGCTGGGACGATGTGACGTTTCAGGCAAGCTGCACCCCGTTTCGGCATCTAGGCTTCTTTCCCGACATGGCGCCGGTCTGGACGTGGATGCGCGAACGGGTCGCCGACAAAGCGGAGCCACAGGTGATGAACCTGTTCGGTTATACTGGAGTAGGCACGCTCGCCATGGCCTCAGCCGGTGCGCAGATGGTGCACGTCGATGCCTCCAAGAAATCCGTGTCGGCGGGGCGGATGAATGCCGAACTATCGGGAATGGCGGACAAGCCGATCCGCTGGATCGTAGACGATGCGGCCAAATTTACGGCGCGGGAAGTCCGTCGCGGGCGCCGCTATGACGGCATCCTGCTCGATCCACCTAAATATGGACGCGGCCCTGATGGCGAAGTCTGGCGTCTGGAAGAGGATTTGCCGAAGCTGATCGCTGATTGCCGCCAGTTGCTCGACGCCGACAGCCGTTTTCTGTTCCTGACGGTATATGCTGTTCGGATGTCCGCATTGGCGCTGAAGGAATTGCTCAATCAGGCGTTCTCGGATTTGCCCGGGAAGGTGGAGGCAGGAGAGCTGGCCGTTCGAGAAGAAGCGCGCGGACTGGCACTTCCTACGGCGATTTGGGCGCGCTGGTCGCTCTAGGCGGCCGTCACTCTCGCCCCGCGCGCATCGCGGCCCCGGCGGCAAAGGGTGTGATACCCACGAGCAGAAGTGAGCAGGCCGCGAGTAGCTTAAGCGCGCTGCCGCTTTGATCCCCTAACGATCCCGCGCCGAAGATAAGCAAGGGTACAGCGAGCGGCAGGGCCAGCAATCCGGCAAGGGCGCCGCTGGACCGAAGACCGGACGTTAGGGCACTCACCAGCAAGCCCAACGCGGCCAAGGCAGGTGTGCCGAGAAGTAATCCGACCTCCAGCGTCAGTATCGTCGCGCCATCCAGCTTGAGCAGAGCAGCGGCAGGAAGGACGGCGACCATGAGCGGGGGACCGAAGCCTATCCAGTGGGCAATGAGCTTTGTGAGCGCGATGCTTTCATCGCCTATGCCGCGTAAGACGAGTTGATCGAGAACGCCGCCATCACGATCGGGCGCGACGAGCCTGTCCACCGGGAGCAGGCTCGCTAGGAGGGCGGCAATCCACAGCATACCGCCACCGGTTCTGGCCAGCACCGCCGCGTTCGGTCCTACGGCAAATGGGAATAGCGCAGCGACGAGCAGCAGAAACGCAACGGGCAACCATAGCCCGCCGGATTTCCACGCCAGCGCGGTATCGCGTGCAATCAGGCGGGGCAGGGCGCTCATGCCTCCGTCTCGATTGGCCGATAGGCGGCAATGTCGATGTCTTGCGCACCCGGCAAAGGCAGCGCCTGATGTGAGGCCGCCAGGATGATCCCGCCTGCAGCCAAATGTGTCGCCATCAGTTCGCCCAACATTTCGACAGAGGCGGTATCCAGCCCATTGGTGGGTTCGTCCAGCAGCCAAATGGGGGCGCCGCTGATCACAACGCGCGCCAGCACTGCCCGCTTGCGCTGGCCCGTGGAGAGCATATGCACTGGGACGTCAGTAAGCCGTGTCATGTCAAGCGCAGCCAGTGCGTCGTGTACCGCTCGCTCGTCTACGCCGTCTATCTTCGCCCAGAAGGCCAAGGCACGCGCCAAGGTTGCTTGCGTATCGAGCGCGAGCGATTCGTCGCTGAGCGCCATCGTTCCCTCATGGCTGATGGTACCCGAAAAAACGGGCAGCAAGCCCGCTACGGCGCGGATGAGGCTCGACTTGCCGGTGCCGTTGGGGCCACGCAACACGGCGCTGTCCCCCGGACCCAGAGCCACAGTCACGCCGGTCAGAAGCATTCTCCCGCCGCGCAGGCAGGCAACGTTGGACAGGCTAAGCGCCGCGATGCTCATGCCGTGACCATCTCTTCGAGATTGTGCATATCCTCATCCGACAATCCGAAATGATGTCCGACTTCGTGCACAACGACGTGCGCAATGAGCGCTTCCAGCGATACACCTGTCTCCACCCACTCATCAAGCAACGGTCGGCGATACAGGTGAATGGCCGGGGGAAGATCGCCGGTCTGTTCGGCGTCGCCGATCGGTCGGCCGGAATATAGACCGGTCAATGCGAAAGGATCGTCTATCTCCATTTCCATCAATATCTGTTCATCAGCAAAATCTTCGACAAACAGAACAACGTTCGAGAGATGTTCGGTAAAGGGTGAGGGCAGGCGCGATAGGGCCGCACGGGCAAGCGTCTCTATATGCGCCGCATCGGGCGCAAAGCTAGCCTGTTGACCTTGATCCTTCATCGCTGCGACATAGGACAGTATATCCCTTCGCGCCATATCCCTCGATACAGGGGTCGGGCGCATTCCCGAAACAGGATGCTTTACGATATGGTCGAAAAACTGGACGATACCCTACGCGCCATTGCACTCAACGACTTGCCGGAATGGACCACAGTTGCGGAACCTGATGGCATATCGCGCAGCATTTCCTTTGGCAGCTTTGTAGACGCCTTCGGTTTCATGACGCGCGTCGCAATCCTTGCCGAAAAAGCGGACCATCACCCTGAATGGTCGAATGTCTATAATCGGGTCGATATCTTGCTGACGACCCATGATGCGGGCGGACTGTCCCAAAGAGACATCGATCTGGCCAAGCAGATCAATGCGCTACTGGCTTAAGCTAATCGGTCTTCTGCTCATCGGCTTTGGGGGCGCTGGCCCACAGCGGTTCGAACGACGCGTCCGCCATCAAAAGAGCAGAAGCAGGATAACCGGCGGCATCGGCTTTTTTTGCCGTCTCGATCGCCATTTCCACTGCGATCTCTTTCGTCCTGAACGGCCCATAATAGCGATTGTCGAGATTGATCTTCCATTCGCCGTCATGATTCATAACGATGTATCGGGCGGGGGGCAAAGTCATCATGGCACCTTTTGTTTCTAGCTTGTTCTTAAAGGTGGTGCGTCCCGCTGGAACGGCAAGGGGGGCGGTGTGTCAGCCCAGCACGTCCATTTTCGTGTTATAGTGGTGCCACGCCATGATGGCTGCCGCACCGCGATGCGGGCGCCAGCGCTCTGCAACCTCCCGAACCATTTTTTCGCTCGGGCGTTCGGGCCAGCCCAATATACGCCCGATCTCAATCTGTACGGCCAGGTCGCCTGCGGGCCAAATGTCGGGCCGCCCCTCTGCAAACAGCAGGTAAATCTCGGCCGACCATCGCCCGATACCCTTCACCAAAATCAGGTGGGCAATGGCCTCCTCGTCATCCTCAGGCAATGCACTCAAGTCCAGCGTGCCGGCTAGTACCAGTTCGGCCAAGCTGCGGGCATAGCTTTGCTTTTGGCGAGACATTCCGCAGGCGCGTAAGGCGTCATAGTCGCGCGACAACAATATTTCGGGTGCGCAGCCCACGCCCAGTTCCGACTCCAGCTTGTTCCAGACCGACGCGGCAGCCGCGACGCTTACCTGCTGGCCGACGATGGTCCGCAGCAAGGTTTCATAGCCCGGCTCGCGGCCGCGTGGCTGCGGATATCCGACCCGACCGAGCGCGGCGGCAAAACCAGGTTCTATGGTCGCCAGCGCGTCCAGACTTTCACGTATTTGCTCGGGGCTGGATACCACGGATTAACTTTCCCAATCTTCGCCCGGTGCGCATCAAAAATGCGTGTGAGCCTTGATTTCCTTGCTGCCAACCGCAATAGGCGCTGCAAGACTTTAGGGAGTGCGTATATGCCGAAGCTGATTGTGGTCAACCGTGCGGGCGAAGAGAAGTCCGTTGAAGGCGATACGGGCCTGTCCGTGATGGAAGTCATCCGCGACAACGGGTTTGACGAGCTGCTGGCGCTCTGCGGTGGATGCTGCTCCTGTGCGACATGCCATGTATATGTCGATCCGGCATTTGAGGCAGCGTTGCCTGCGCTGAGCGAAGACGAAGACGATCTGCTCGACAGTTCCGATCATCGTAACGAAACCAGTCGCTTGTCCTGCCAGATTGTCCTGACAGATGCGCTGGAAGGCCTCAAAGTAACGATCGCGCCTGAAGATTGATTTCGGAACCTTGTTGCTAGGCGACGTGACCGATCAATAAAAAGCCCGCCTGCGACGGTGTCGCAGGCGGGCTTTTTGCATCCTCTCCGATGCAGTTGGACGCGGCTGGTTCAGCCGTCGTAATCGCCGCCGATATTCTGGTTACGCGGCGGCGCAGCGGCGGTGAGACGCAACGCCTCGGCCGATTGCGACAGCGAACCGATTTCGTCTGGCGTATCGTCGTCGTCGATCTGAACCTTCTGCAGGCTGCCGATCAGCGAATCATGCAATTCATGCGGCAAGACGGTCTCGTCCGCGATCTCGCGCAAGGCTACTACGGGGTTCTTGTCCCGGTCGCGGTCGACGGTCAATTCGGCACCGCCGGAAATTTCCCGCGCGCGCTGGGCGGCGAGCAGGACGAGGTCGAAACGGTTGGTAACCTTGTCGACGCAATCTTCGACAGTAACGCGGGCCATCGGGCCTCCTGAATCTGTTGATCTTATTGGAAGGCGGAACCGCTAGCAGCGACCGGCAAACAAGTCAATGAAACTGCGCTTTGGGGTCAAAAGTTCGGCAAGCCTATGGCAACGGCCCTGAAAACAGCGCATGAAATGCCGATGGACGCCACAAGCGCAAGGATGAATCCCCAAGCCGACCATCAGGCGGCATGTACGCTGGAAGGCAATCATGTTGCGGTTATCGAGGACGGACCGGATTTACAGGCGGCTCTGCTCGATTTGATCGAGAGCGCGCATACCAGCCTGAAGCTATGTTATTATATTTTTGAAAGCGATGCGAGTGGCCAATTGGTGCTGGGACGGCTGATCGCGGCGCTGGAACGCGGCGTAAAGGTAACGCTGATGGTCGATGCGTTTGGTGGAGCCAGTGCGCGCCCCGGCTTCTTCGATGCGTTGGTAAAGGCCGGCGGACATTTCGGCTGGTTCGGTGCGCGCCGTTCCACCCGCTACCTCATCCGCAATCATCAAAAACTGGCCATAGCCGACGATACCCGGGTGCTTATCGGCGGGTTTAATGTCGGTGACGCCTATTTTTGTAACGGGAAAGACTGCTGGCGCGATCTGGGATTGTCGTTGGAAGGGCCGCAGGTTGCGCACATGGTGCGATGGTACAGTGAACTGTGGCGCTGGACCGCCAGTCGGAAGCAGAGTTTCCGTCTGTTGCGCGCGCTCGTGCGGCGTCGGAGATTGCGGGCCGGGGCATCGCCTGAAGCGCCGTTCCAATGGCTGATTGGTGGCCCGACGCGGCGCTTGTCGCCATGGGCGCAAGTTTTGAAGCGTGATCTTGATCTTGGTCGCCGCCTCGACATGATCGAAGCCTATTTTTCGCCGGGGCAGGGCATGTTGCGGCGGATCAAACGGCTCGCGCGCCGCGATGGCGCCCGTATCATTTTACCCGCGAAGTCCGACAACGGCGCAACAATTGCTGCGTCCAGGCTTCTATACGGGCCGCTGCTCAAGCGAGGCATCGGCATTTACGAATATCTGCCCTGCAAGCTTCATATGAAACTCGTTGTCATCGACAATACCGTCTATATCGGCTCCGCCAATTTCGACATGCGCAGCCTGTTCCTCAACCTGGAACTTATGCTGCGCATCGAAGACGCCGCTTTTGCAGCGCAGGTGCGGGCGATGATCGACCGGCGGCAGGCGGAGAGCGAACATATCACGCCGGAAGTCCATAGAGCGCGACGAGGGCCGCTGACATTGCTTAAAGGCTGGATCAGCTATCTGCTCGTCGGGGTGATGGATTATACCGTGACGCGCGGCCTCAATTTCCGCGATCCGAACGCGGACTAAGACTGCCCCGTAAGTCGTTCGTCCTGAGAGGCTCCCGGACGAACGACTTTCAGGTTCATTCCGCCGCTACGGCGGCTTCCGCATCGCTTAAAGGGTGCTGCAGGCGGTTGAGCATTTCTTTGGGACACACCTGCCAGAAATGTCCGCGCCAGCGATCCCAATCATCGAGGATGGTATGCGACCAGCGACTGTCGGTGCGTACGGCATGTTCTGCGATGAGAGCCTTGAGCACCGCTTCCCAATGTGCGCTGTCCAGCCGTTGCCAAACGATGCCTTCGGGATTGGCGCGCGCCGGGAAGCTGCCGTCTTCGTCGAGGATGAACGCTATGCCGCCGGTCATGCCTGCGCCGAAGTTGGCGCCCGTCGCCCCCAGGATTACGGCCGTTCCGCCTGTCATGTATTCACAGCCATTGGCACCGCACCCTTCGACAACGACCTGCGCGCCGGAGTTGCGGACAGCAAAGCGCTCGCCAGCCTGCCCTGCGGCGAACAACTTGCCGGCTGTTGCGCCGTACAGCACCGTATTGCCAAGGATCGTGTTGTCCTTGGTCACCAGCGGAGAACTCACCATCGGGCGTACAGAGATGATGCCGCCTGACAGGCCCTTGCCGACATAATCGTTGGCGTCCCCGAAGACTTCCAGCGTTATGCCCTTGCACAAGAATGCGCCGAGCGACTGCCCCGCCGATCCGCGCAGGCGAACAGTCAGATGGCCGTCGTTCAATGCGGTCATGCCGAACTTGCTTGTGACTTCCGAAGACAGCCGCGTGCCGACCGCACGGTGCGTATTCCGTACGGTATAGGTGAGCTGCATCTTCTCACCACGCTCGAACACGGCCTTAGCATCGTTGAGCATTTGCGCGTCGAGGCTGTCGGGGACGGCGTTGCGATAGGTCGATAGACTGAACCGGCGTTCCTCATCGCTGGCGTCGACCTTTGCAAGGATCGGGTTGAGATCGAGATCGTCGAGATGCTCTGCGCCGCGACTGACTTGCTTGAGCAATTCGGTGCGACCGATGACCTCGTCCAGACTGCGGAAGCCAAGCCGCGCGAGGATTTCGCGCACTTCCTCGGCGATGAAGGTCATCAGGTTGATGACCTTTTCCGGGGTGCCGGTAAACTTGTCGCGCAGGCGCTGATCCTGTACGCACACGCCCACGGGGCAGGTGTTGCTGTGGCACTGGCGCACCATGATGCAGCCCATTGCGACGAGGCTGAGCGTTCCGATTCCGAACTCTTCCGCGCCCAATATCGCCGCGATCACGATGTCGCGCCCGGTCTTGAGGCCGCCATCGGTACGCAGCCGCACCCGGTGGCGCAGGCCGTTGAGGGTCAGCACCTGATTGGCTTCCGACAGGCCCATTTCCCAAGGCGTTCCAGCATATTTGATGCTGGTCTGGGGGGATGCACCGGTGCCGCCGACATGGCCCGCGATTAGGATGACGTCGGCATGTGCTTTTGCCACGCCCGCCGCGACTGTGCCAATCCCGGCCTGGCTTACCAGCTTGACGCAGACGCGCGCGCGCGGGTTGATCTGCTTGAGGTCATAGATAAGCTGAGCCAAATCCTCGATCGAATAGATGTCGTGATGCGGCGGTGGGGAGATCAGCGTCACGCCGGGCGTCGAATGGCGCAGCTTGGCGATGAACTCGGTGACTTTGAAACCCGGCAACTGGCCGCCTTCGCCGGGCTTCGCACCTTGCGCGACCTTGATCTCCAGCTCTTCGGCTGCGCCCAGATATTCGGCATGAACGCCAAAGCGGCCCGACGCGATTTGTTTGATGACCGAGTTGGCGTTGTCGCCATTCTGATAGGGCTTGAAGCGGTTGGCGTCCTCGCCGCCTTCGCCGCTGACGGCTTTCGCGCCGATCCGGTTCATGGCTATGGCCAGTGTTTCATGCGCTTCGGGTGAAAGCGCCCCAAGCGACATGCCCGGCGTTACGAAACGCTTGCGGATTTCCGTGGTGGCTTCGACTTCGTCGATGGCCACCGCTTCGCGGGCGAAGTTGAATTCCAGCAAGTCGCGCAGATAGACGGGCGGCAAGTCGCGCACGCCACGTGAGAATTGCAGATAGCTGGAATAGCTGTCGGTCGCGACGGCCGTTTGCAACAGATGCATGAGTTGCGCGGAGTAAGCATGGCTTTCGCCGCCGTTCCGCTGGCGGTAGAAGCCGCCGATGGGCAATTTCACGATCGCGGCATCATAGGCCGCTTCGTGGCGTAGGATCGCATTATAGTGAAGCGAGGCGTAGCCTTCGCCCGATATCTTGGTAGGCATGCCGGGGAACAGATCGTTGACCAGCGCGCGCGATAAGCCGACGGCTTCAAAATTATAGCCGCCCCGATAGGAGCTGATGACCGCAATGCCCATCTTGGACATGATTTTGAGCAGCCCTTCGCAGATCGCGGAGCGATAGCGTTCGATTGCGTCGTCCTGTGTGATTTCTCCAAACAGACCGCGCGCGTGGCGGTCTGCAATACAGGCTTCTGCCAGATAGGCGTTCACTGTCGTCGCGCCGACACCGATCAACACCGCGAAATAATGCGTATCCAAACATTCGGCTGAGCGGACGTTAATGGATGCGTAAGAGCGCAGCCCCTTGCGGACCAGATGCGTATGGACTGCGGCTGCTGCCAGCACCATCGCAATGCCCACCCGATCCGCACTGACGGACTCGTCGGTCAGGAACAGTTCGGTGTGCCCTTCGCGCACGGCCTGCTCGGCTTCTTCACGGATACGAGCGATGGCAGCGCGCAACTGCTCCTGTCCGCCGGCCGCAGGGAAAGTGCAGTCGATTTCGGCAACTGCGGCGCCGAAATGCGCCTTCAATTGCGTCCATGCCTTGCACGTCAAGACCGGCGCATCCAGTACCAGCACATGGCCCTGCTGCGCGTCGTCCTCCAGGATGTTGGCGAGGTTGGAGAAGCGTGTCTTCAGGCTCATCACATGCCGTTCGCGCAACGGATCGATGGGCGGATTGGTAACCTGACTGAAGTTCTGGCGGAAAAAATGGCTGATGGTACGCGGTTTGTCCGAAATGACGGCAAGCGGCGTATCGTCGCCCATCGATCCGATGGCTTCCTTCGCATCCTCGACCATGGGGGCCAGGATCAGTTCAAGATCTTCCAGCGTCATGTTCGCGGCGACTTGACGCCGGGTCAGTTCCGCCTTGTCCCATGACGGTAAGGCGTCAGGGGCAGGGGTGGGCAAGTCTTTCGCGAAAAGGAAATCCTTCACATAGTCGGCATAAGGCCGCTCGGAAGCGATCCGGTCCTTGATCTGACGGTCGTAATAGAGTTCACCTTCGGCCAGATCGATAGCGATCATTTCGCCCGGACCCATGCGGCCCTTGCGCAGCACCGTGGTTTCCGGAACCACGACCATTCCGGTTTCGGACCCCACGATCAGCAGATTGTCGGACGTAAGCGTATAGCGCAGCGGGCGCAGCGCGTTGCGGTCTACCCCGGCCACGACCCAGCGGCCATCGGTCATCGCCAGCGCAGCGGGGCCATCCCACGGTTCCATGACGGATGCGAGATAGTTGTACATGTTGAGATGCGATTCGGGCGTGTCGGCGCCGCCTTGCCATGCTTCGGGTACGAGCATGATTTTGGCGGTGGGCGCGTCACGTCCAGCGCGGCAGATCGCTTCGAATACTGCATCGAGCGCGGCTGTATCGGATGCGCCCGCCGGGATGACCGGCTTGATATCTTCGGACTGCTCGCCGAACGCCAGCGAAGCCATCTTGATTTCGTGGCTCTTCATCCAGTTCTTGTTGCCGCGGATCGTGTTGATCTCGCCATTATGGGCAAGCGTGCGGAACGGCTGGGCCAGCCACCACTGCGGGAAGGTGTTGGTGGAATAGCGCTGATGGAAGATCGCGACACGGCTTTCGAACCGCTCATCCTGCAAGTCGGGGTAGAAGACCGAAAGCGATTCCGCGAGGAACAATCCTTTGTAGATGATCGAGCGGCAGGACAGTGAGCAAACATAGAAATCGTTGATCTGCGCAGCAACGACCTTCTTCTCCACCCGGCGGCGGATAAGGTAGAGATCCTTTTCGAACTCGGCCATGTCGCGCTCTTCGGGCATCGGCCCGGCGATCATGATCTGCTCGATTTCCGGGCGCGTGCGTTGCGCCTTGTCGCCGATGACGGACACGTCAACCGGCACCTGGCGCCAGCCGTAGATCTTGTACCCGGCGTCGATCAGTTCGCTCTCGACGATGGTGCGGCAGGTCTCCTGCGCGGACAGGTCCGTGCGGGGCAGGAAGACCATGCCGACCGCGAGGCGGTTGGGCAGGGGCTTATGCCCGCTGTCGGCAATCGCATCGTCGAAGAAGCGGACGGGCAGGTCGACATGGATGCCTGCGCCATCACCGGTCTTGCCATCGGCATCGACGGCACCGCGATGCCACACGGCCTTGAGCGCATCGATCGCCGAGGCGACCACGCGGCGGCTGGGCTTGCCATCGGTCGCGGCGACAAGGCCCACGCCGCAGGCGTCGCCCTCGAACTCGGGACGATACATGCCGGTTTCGGCAAGGCGGAGGCGTTCGGATTCCATGTGGTCCATCATTGCGTGACCTTCTTCGAGTCTAAGCCGATGAGCGCTTCCAAGCGCTGCCGTTCGGCTGGGGTGAGATCCTTGTAGGTCCGCGGCTTAGGCAACGTTCCCATTTCGGTAACGGACTTCTGCAAGATCTCGGGCATGGCACGCATCATTTCAGGCATCATCGCCTGCACCTTGCCGATGTAATGGGGGTCGGCAGCCAACTCCATGAAACCAGAGCCAAATTTGGCGCCGGTGGGCGTTTTCATGAAAGCACTAATCTCGCCCAGCTCTGCTGCATTGTAACGGCTGGCGAAGGCTTCAGCCATGCCTTCCCGCATGTCAGGCTCAAAGCGGCCCATGAACTGGCCGAGGGCAGGCATCATGGTATTGAGCATGACATCCATGCGCTTGCGGAAATTCGGATCCAAGATCGCCATGATCTCCTCAATCGTAGCAGGATTGAGTGCATCAGCCTTGTCCGCTTCTATACCCCCCGCTTTGAGCAGGTCGCGGATGGGCATTTTTGTGAAGCTGTCCATCATCGGTGCCATGATCTTCTGCATCATCGGACCCATCATCCTTGCCATCGTCCCGTCAGGCAGGATGATCAAAGCGATGGGTCGTGCCTGTGCCAGCAATGCGGGATCGACAGGGGGAAGGGTGGATGCTCCCAGACCCGATGTTTCTGCAGCCGGTGCGGACGGGCCCACCTGCGCCATTGCAGTGGCTGGCATCGTCGTCGCCAGTGCTAAAGCTATCCAAGTCATGCGCATCACGCCGCCACCCGCTCACCCGCCTTCGCGCGGGCCTTGGTCTTTAGATATTTATGCATGTGGTCCGTCACATCGCGACCGTCGCGGATCGCCCAGACAACCAGCGATGCGCCGCGTACGATGTCGCCCGCTGCGAAGACGCCATCCATCGACGTCATCATCGTCTTGTGGTCGACCCGAAGCGTGCCCCAACGGGTGACCGAAAGGTCTTCCGCGCCGAACATTTTTGGCAGGTCTTCGGGGTCGAACCCCAGCGCCTTGATGACCAGATCGGCCTCTATGCTATATTCGCTGCCCGGATCGGGTTCCGGCGCGCGGCGGCCCGAAGCGTCGGGCTGGCCCAGGCGCATGCCGGTGACTTTTACGCCGGTGACATGCTCGGTCCCTTCAAATGCAATGGGGGCGGAGAGCCAGACAAACTCGACGCCTTCTTCCTCGGCATTGGCGACCTCTCGCTGCGATCCCGGCATATTCTCCCGGTCGCGACGATAGAGGCACTTTACCGATTTCGCGCCTTGCCGGATCGCGGTGCGGACGCAATCCATAGCCGTGTCGCCGCCGCCGATGACGACGACATTCTTGCCCTTGGCATAGAGCGTCCCGTCCTCATGCTCGGGCACCGCATCGCCGAAGCTGGCGCGGTTAGAGGCCGTCAGGAAATCGAGCGCTTTCACGACGCCCTGCGCACCGATGCCGGGCGCGCGGATGTCGCGAGCCTTATAGACGCCTGTCGCGATCAGGATCGCGTCGTGGCGCTGCCTTAACTCCTCCATCGTGGCGTCGCGACCGACTTCGAAGCCTTCGTGAAAGACGATGCCACCGTCCTTCAGGCGATTGACCCGACGCATGACAACGTCTTTTTCAAGCTTGAATCCCGGGATTCCGTAGGTCAGCAAGCCGCCCGCACGGTCGTGCCGGTCATAGACATGCACCTCATAACCCGATGCGCGCAAATACTCTGCGGTTGTCAAACCGGCCGGTCCTGCGCCGATGACGCCGACCGACTGGCCGCGCGCCGCGCCGGGTATCAGCGGCTCGACCCAGCCTTCTTTCCAGGCGGTGTCGGTAATGAACTTTTCCACACTGCCGATGGTGACGGCACCGTGACCGGAAAACTCGATAACGCAATTGCCTTCGCAAAGCCGATCCTGCGGACAGATGCGGCCGCAGATTTCAGGCATGGTCGATGTGGCGTTGGACAATTCATAGGCTTCGCGCAGACGCCCCTCGGCAGTCAGGCGCAACCAGTCGGGAATGTGGTTGTGCAGCGGACAATGCGTCGAACAATATGGGACACCGCATTGCGAACAGCGGGATGCTTGCTCCTCGGCATCGGGCATCGGAAAGCTGGTACTGATTTCGTTGAAATCCGTAGCGCGCGCATCGGCGGCGCGCTTTTCAGGGTAATGCTGCCCCTTGGTGACGAATTTCAGCATTGGCGTGTCGGCCATAGTCTCTGCTCCCCGCCCTAATGGCGCTGGACGCGGCCATATCGCCGGAAAGCCGCAGAGTCACGGGCTTTTTGCGATATAGGTCAGCAACACTGACTTATATTTGAGGGAAAGGGACAGATAAGGACGCCACTCCGTAACAATATTTCAAATATAACGGCCGTTCCGGACCTACCTTATGAGAAGCCAGACGATTGCGGCGCTTCCGGCAATGATTCGATACCAAGCGAAGGGCGCAAACCCATGCTTCGATACGATTCCTACGAACCATTTGATGACCAGCACCGCGACGATAAATGCTACGATGAAGCCAACGCCAATCTCCAGCCAGTTGATCCCGCCAGACATCAAGGCATCGCGGTTCTTCACCAGCTCCAGCGTCGTGGCCCCCAGCATGGTGGGGATGGCGAGGAAGAAGCTGAACTCCGCCGCGGTCCGCCGTTCCACGCCCAATGCAAGCGCGCCCATAATTGTCGCTCCGGACCGGCTGACGCCCGGTATCATCGATATGCACTGGATAAAGCCGATGCCGATCACCCGCGCGACGGGTATGTCGGCAATCCCCACAATATGCGCGTCGCGGATCAGGCGCTCGATCACAAGGATCGCCACGCCCCCTACGACCAGTGCGACTGCCACCGTCATCGGCGAACCGAGCATCGCATCGATCTGCTTATGCAGTGCCAGCCCGATTACCGCCGCCGGGATGAAAGCGATCACCAGATTGTGCAGGAAACGCCAGGATACCGGGTTCTTCTGAAGCAAGCCGACGGCGACCGCCCAGAACGTCCGCCAGTACAGCACCACGACAGCCAGGATGGCGCCAAGTTGAATGACGACGTTGAACATCGACCATTGCTCGGCATCATAGCCCAGCAATTCGCTGGCGAGGATCAGATGGCCCGTCGAGGACACCGGCAGAAACTCGGTCAGCCCCTCGACAATGCCGAGCAGGGTGGCCGTCAGAAAGTCGGTTGTCACAGGGCTGACAGTCCTTCGGTTTGGAGGTTATGCTTCCGCGCGACCGGCAAAACGGCCATGTCTGCGATACTGCACCAGCCAAGTGTCGGCGACGGCGGCCATGGGGGTAGGGGCGATGCCGAGTGTCTGGAATCCCAACGCGCCGGGTGCGACTACATTATCGTGCGCCAGCATCTTGAGCTGATCGCCGGTGATTGGGCCGCCGGGTAGCATAGCGATTATCGAGGCGGCTGCCGCCGGGACGGGCACGAACAGCTTGTCACGGCCAATCGCGCGGGCGATCCAGCGGTTGATGGCTTCCATGCTCAGTACTTCGGGGCCGCCTAGCTCGTAGGTCTTGCCGCCATGTGTCATCGGATCCAGTGCCGCGATGGCAATCGCTTTCGCTACGTCGACCACATAGACGGGCTGGAATTTCGTGCCGCCGCTGATGACGGGGACCACCGGTGCCATGCGGATCAATTGTGCGAAGCGATTGAGGAACTGGTCCTCCCGCCCAAAGATGATGGACGGACGAACGATCGTGGCGGCCGGGAAGGCTGCCCGGACGGCGGCTTCGCCCTGCCCCTTGCTGCGGCCATAAGCCGACGCGCTATCCGGATCGGCGCCGATGGCGGAAACCTGAACCATGGCTTGTACGCCAGCCTCTGCCGCGGCTTCCGCCAGGGTCTGTGCGCCCTGGCGTTGCACCGCGTCGAACGCACCGTTCAATATCCCGACCAGATTGATGACCACGTCCGCACCGGCCACGGCACGTGCGACGCTCATCGGCTTATTTATGTCGGCGGACATAAGCTGGATCTGGCCGAGCCCACCCAAAGGCTTCAGCCGCACAGCATTGCCCGGATTGCGCTCGGCAATGCGCACGCGCACACCACGCGAAAGAAGTTCCTGCGCTACATAGCGACCAAGAAAGCCGCCACCGCCGAAAATCGTAACCAGCCTGTCCTGCATCATGGACCCCGTGACCAAAGCAAAAAGGGAATGTCTCGCGCTCCCTTGCCCCAGCACGCCGCGCGAAACAACCGGGGGAGGGGCATCGTGCCGTAAAAATATCGCATACAGGCGATTGACAGCATCCAGCCCGCCGACTATCCGCCGCTGCCTACCCCGTGCCCAGATGGCGGAATTGGTAGACGCACCAGCTTCAGGTGCTGGCGCTCGCAAGGGCGTGGAGGTTCGAGTCCTCTTCTGGGCACCATTTACTGAAGCCTGCAGAAAACTGGGCTTTCCCGGACCCCATAGAGGACTATCTAAGTACTGAGGCGGGTTGAGCGCGAAGCCGGACATCATGGCAGGCTCAGCTATTTCTTTGGTTCTACCTTAGACGGTCGATCCTCGCGCGCAGACAGCTTTTCGGTTCGACGAGGCTGCGGCGATGATGGTCGCTCCACTTCTCCCATATGTGGCGGTCAAGCCGTTTGATCCCACGCAGCGTTTAATTGCTGGCTTGCACACCAGGGCCATGCGACTTCGCGGGCTCAGGGTCGAAATGACATAGCTCTTCGCACGATGCGGGCCGCAGAGCAGGAATTCTTCGTTTGCTTGTGCTGGAAGCTTAACCGAACTGACCTTGCTGCTTATCGTAGCGAGCGGGCCGCGGGTGTCTTCCGCTGCTTAATTTGGGCGGGCGTGCAATGGGGCGATCCTGACTGGCAAAACGTGGCTTCTCCCCCTTCAATCGGGTCGGCTACCAACTGCCATCTGGCCTTTCCAATGCGCCGCTTAGCGGCGTCCAAAATGATCGTCGCCCAATAGGAACAGTCACAAACTTGTCGCTAATCTGGTATAGACCAACCATGCAATGTTTCATGGTGGATCCGATCATCAGCGCGTAGGGCGCAAACCTGCCGGGGGCAGAGCGCTAATGATTGCCGGCGGGCTCGCCGCGTTCGGTGCCTATTTTGCCATGTATGCCTTTCGCAAGCCGTTTTCGGCGGGCACCTATGAAGATATGGGTCTGCTGCCGTTCGGGGTCGATTATAAGACCGGGCTGCTGATCGCGCAGGTGATCGGATATGCCTTGTCCAAGTTGATCGGGATCCGCGTCATCGCCGAGTTCGGTCGCCGAGGCAGGGCATTGGCTATCCTTTGCCTGATCGGCGCGTCCTGGTTAGCGCTGGTCCTGTTCGCGATCCTGCCCACGGGCTGGGGGCCCTTCTGCCTGCTGCTCAATGGCCTGCCGCTTGGCATGATCTGGGGGCTTGTCTTTTCGTATGTCGAAGGGCGGCGCTGCTCGGAAATGCTGGGCGCGACGCTTTGCGCCAGCTTCATACTCTCGTCTGGCGTGGTGAAATCGGTCGCCATTTGGATCATGCAGCAGGGTGTCAGCGAAAGCTGGATGCCCGCAGCGACGGGCATCGCCTTCGTGCCGGTACTGTTGCTTTCGCTCTGGGTGCTGGAACGGCTGCCGCCGCCCGATGCGCGTGACGAGGCAGAGCGGACGGCCCGCGGGCCAATGCGGCAGGCCGACCGGCGGGCCTTCCTGCGCGAACATGGCCTGCCGATGGCGGTGCTGGTGTCGGGCTATGTGCTGCTAACGGCGTTGCGTGACTTTCGCGACAATTTTGCGGTCGAACTTTGGACGGCAATGGGATTCGGTGGCGCTGCGTCAATTTTCTCGCAAAGCGAACTCCCGGTCGCGCTGATTGCGCTGACCGGTCTGGGTGCGCTCATGCTGGTGCGCGACAACATGCGCGCACTGCTGGCAATGCACGGCGCCATAATTCTCGGCGCGCTGCTGCTCGGCGGATCGACGCTGGCCTTCCAGGCGCATCTGCTGGGCCCTCTCCCCTGGATGATTCTGACCGGTGCGGGCCTCTATCTTGGCTACACGCCATTCAACGCCATGCTTTTCGACCGAATGATCGCGGCGCTTGGCCGGACTGGCAATGCGGGGTTCCTCATCTATATCGCCGATTCCTCCGGCTATTGCGGCAGCGTCGCGCTGCTGCTCTACCGCAGCCTCGCTGCGCCGAAAGTCGATTGGCTGCCCTTCTTCATATCTTGCGCTTATGGGACGGCGGCGTTGGTCACCCTAATGACGCTCTTGTCGGCATTCCATTTCCTTCGCCTCCAGCGGCAAGAGTCGGCGGAGGCTCCCGTCCATGCATGATGTGATCGTCGTGGGAGCAGGCATCGTCGGCCTCGCCCAAGCGCTGGCTGCCGCGCGGCGCGGCAAACGGGTGCTGGTGATCGATCGGGACGCTCAATCCAATGGCGCGTCGATCCGCAATTTCGGGTTCGTCACCGTGACCGGCCAGGAGCGCGGGCGCGTATGGGATCTGGCGCGGCGCAGCGCCCGGACGTGGCGCGAGATCGCTGGACCAGCCGGAATCCGCATCGAACAGGAGGGCTTTCTGCTGGTTGCCCAGCGGGAGGAAGCAGCGGCCGTCATCGACGCTTTTCTCGCCACAGAGATGGGCGAAGCGTGCGAGCGGCTGAGCGCGGACGAGGTTGCAGTGCGCCTTCCCGGCGCGCCCCCGGCGACTGGAGGTCTGTTCAGCCCACACGACTTGCGCGTGGAATCGCGCACCGCCATCCCTTTGCTAGCGGCGTGGCTGGAAAAGGCTCATGGCGTCGCATTCCTGCGCGGCGTTGCTGTCCTCCATGCCGAAACGGGGCGGGTGCATTGCACGGATGGCGACCATCGCGCTGATACGATCTTCCTGTGTCCGGGCGACGACTGGGCGACGCTCCACCCTGAAATTTACGCCGAGGCGGGTATCCGGCGATGCAAACTTCAGATGCTGCGGCTGGCGGCGCCCGGTTGGCGCTTGCCAGCGCCAGTCATGGCTGATCTTAGCATGGTGCGCTATCTCGGCTATTCCGATTTGGGGGAAGCCGCCGCCTTGCGTTCCCGTCTGGAACGGGAAGAGAGCGAAGCGCTGCGATACGGCATACATCTGATTGCGGTCCAGAGTGCGGATGGCAGCTTGGTGGTTGGCGACAGTCATGACTATGCGGCGACGCCAGATCCCTTTTCTACGCAAGCGATCGATGCCGAGATGCTGCGGCAATATGAGGCGGTGCTAGGCGCTGCGCCGCCCGTGATCGAGCGGTGGACCGGAACCTATGCATCCGCGGATGGTCACAGCATCGTCCGGACGCCGACGGAGGGAGTCACTCTGACGGTGGTCACGAGCGGCACAGGCGCGTCGACATCCTTCGCGCTGGCCGAGGATGTGGTCGGCGGCATTTTCGACAGTTAGGGGAATAACCATGAATGCAGCACTGAAGGCAGTCGTGTTCGACTGGGCCGGCACGATCATCGATTTCGGTAGCCGCGCGCCGGTGGTGGCGTTGTGCAATCTATTCGAGGCGGCGGGCGTACCGCTGACCGAAGCGGAAGCGCGGGCTGACATGGGTATGGCGAAGAGCGATCACATCGCCTCGATTCTGGTCAGACCGCGGGTCCGCGACGCCTGGACGGCAGTGCACGGTCAGGCACCGAGCGCGGTAGATGTGGAAAGGCTCTTCGCCGATATCGGCCCGATGATGCGCGAGGCTGCACGCGAATGCGCCGAACTGATCCCGGGTGCTGCCGATGTCGCGGCACGGCTTCGCGCAGCAGGCGTCAAGATCGGGTCGTGCACAGGCTATACGCGGCCGATGATGGCCGATATCCTGCCGCTCGCCGAAGCGCAGGGCTATAAGCCCGACATGCTGGTTTGTGCAGGCGACACAGCCGCCGGACGGCCCTCACCGCTGATGCTGTGGAAAAATCTGGTGGAACTGGGCGCGTGGCCCGCTACCGCCTGCGTCAAGGTGGACGACGCAGCGGTCGGCATCGCCGAAGGGCGCGCTGCGGGGGTCTGGACCATCGGCGTCGCGGCGAGCGGGAACGGCGTGGGCCTGTCACTCGCGGCGTTCAACGCGCTCGCGGTCGATGAGCGCGCCGCTCGCGTCGCCAGGGCCCGCGCGGCGTTGGAGGATGCAGGCGCGCATATGGTGATTGATACCTTAGCCGATTTGCCCGAAGCGCTGGCGAAGCTGCCGATCGGCTGACTAAGCCCGCACGTTCAGATCGACATGCACGCGGATTGCGTCGTGTCGCCAGTATTCCTGGTCATATTCGACCACCCGGCCAGAGGCGTCGAGGCTGGTGCGTACCACCAGCAGGCCGGGCGTGCCGGACTTGACGCCCAGAGCGTCGGCGGCTTCCTTCACCAGCGCGCACGGCTGCATGTCAACGCGGTTGCGCGCGACCGTTACGCCATAATGAGTCGTGAGGATGTGGGTCAGCGATCCGTCGAGCGAGTGGGAGAGCAGGTCGGGCGCGAGCGCTGGATCGACGATGATCCGCTCTGCCAACACTGGCCGCCCGTCGATCAGCCTTCGCCGTCGGATGGTGTGCAACGTCGTGCCTGGCGCGACCCGGAAAATATCGGCCAAAGCGGACGAGGCGGGCATGCCGTTCTTCGATAGCGTTTCGGTCGTTGGCGTTCGGCCCTGTTCTGTCACATAAGTCATGAATCCGGCCCAGCGCATCGGATCGTAAGTGACAGCGGGCGGCGACACATACCATCCACTGCGGTCACGCCGGTAGATCAGCCCTTCCGCCTCAAGCTGAAAGAGCGCCTCGCGGATAGTGCCGCGCGCAGCATTGCTGCCGATCTGCAATTGCCGTTCGGAGGGCAGTTTCGCGCCGGGCGGCAGATTGCCCTTTTCGATGTTGAGGGCGATCTGGTCGCGAAGCGCCAGATATTGCGGGCCGTCGGACGTGGTGCCGGGCGTTCGCGTCCAGGAGAGTGGCTCGGTCTTCGAAGGCATTGGGGCACCAGCAGCGGGAGGAAGGGCTATGTTGGCGGCTGGCACCCCGCCAGGTCAATGGCGAAGATCAGGGACGCAGCAGCGACGTGAGCAGCTGGCGATAGCTCTCCAGGTCCGGCACGTCCCAGTCGGACCGCTTGCCCTGATCGTCGTAGCGCCGCAGACGGATCGCATCCTGTGCGTCTGGCAGAGCCAGGAAGTCGGCCTGTTCCTGCGCATCATGCGGACCGCCCTGCAGCCTTAGGCTGAGCGCGGAGGCCCGACTGAGCGCCTCGACATAGCCGGGCTCCACCGCGCAGAGATAGCGCTTCGCTTCGACATGCAGCCGAACCGGCTCCGTCACTGATGGAGAAAACCAGCGCGCCAGAAAGGCGGCGCCGGTCACCTCGTGCTGCGCGTCGATTCCCTTTTGCTCGGCCGCATTACCCGCATCGTTCAGGAACTGGCCGACGTCGTGCAGCAAGGCGGCTGCGGCCAGCGCATCGGACGCGCCGTCGATCCGGGCGAGGTGGCCGCATTGCAGTATGTGCGCCATCTGGCTCACATCCTCTCCATAGCTCAGATCTCCGGACTCGCGCAGAAGTGTGAAAATGTCGTCGATGATCTGGGTCGTCATAGGGCTGTAATGCTCGCACGGTGAGGAGAGGTCGGACACGGGGACGACCCGCTGTCAGCATGTCGCCAATCTGTAGTAGAATTGGACTATACCAGTTTTAGGTCATATTGGCGACAGTCAATGTCGTCTCTTGTGAAGGAAGCTGCGGCATGAACGGACGAAACAGGCGCGATTTCTTGCGTTTCGCTGGCGCAGGATCGGCGATGGCTATGCTGTCAGGCGCTTTGCTCGACCGCGCGCTTGCCATTGCCCCAGCGCGCCGTACCGGATCGATCATGGATGTCCAGCACATCGTCGTCCACATGCAGGAGAACCGGTCTTTCGATCATTATTTCGGCATGTTGAACGGCGTGCGTGGCTTCGGTGATCCGCGACCGCTCCGCTTGCCTGGCGGGCGCAGTGTCTGGTCGCAGCCTTCGGGCCAGCATTCGGACGGCTATGTCATGCCCTTTCACGGCGATTCGAAGACGACGCAGTCCTTCCTGGTCGACGGCGCCGACCAGTCGCATATCGAGAATGTGCATGTTTTCAATCGCGGTATCTATGACCGCTGGGGCCACAGCGGCGATCTGCACAAGCGGATGCTGCACTACGGCCCCGGCGACCTGCCCTTCTATTATGCCCTCGCCGACGCCTTCACCGTCTGCGATGCCTATCATTGCTCGACCATGACCCAGACTTACCCAAACCGCTTGCATCTGTTCACCGGGTGCAACGGCGGCGGCGGTGTCGGCGGCGATCCGCAGATGCACAATTATGGCGAGGATGAGACACCGAGCGCCGACATGGCGACGGACAAGCCCATCGATCCCAAGGCCTATAATTGGACCACCTATGCCGAAAGGCTGCAAGCGGCGGGCATCGCATGGAAGGTTTATCAGGAATATGACAATTTCGGTGACAATTTGCTGTCGGTCTTTCCGCCGTTCCGGCCGTGCGCGGAGGACAGCGAACTTTATCGCCGCGGTCGGTCCTGGGTCAGCGAACAGGCACAGGGCAAGGACCGCACCCGGTCGGACGGCGAACAGCTCGTCGCCGCCTTCCGCCGCGACATAGAGAGCGGACAACTGCCGCAGATCAGTTGGATCGTGACTGCCGCCGACCTGTCCGAACATCCCACAGCCGAACCGTCGAAGGGCGAGCATGTAACCGCAAAGCTGATCGAGGCGCTGGTCGACAATCCAGACGTTTTCGCGAAAACCGTTTTCATCCTCAATTACGACGAGTCCGGAGGCTTTTACGATCATGTGCCGCCGCCCGTGCCGCCAGTCGGCACCTATCGCGGTAAGAGCACAGTGCCCATCGATGGCGAGGCCAAGGACTATCGTGGATCGGGCGAGGCGGGGGACGAACAGCACCCGATCGGCCTTGGCATCCGGGTGCCAGCCGTTATCGTCTCGCCGTGGAGCCGAGGCGGTCAGGTCTGCTCGGAGTTGTTCGACCACACGTCGGTCCTGCAGTTCATGGAAAAACGCTTCGGAGTGCGCGAGCCAAACATCAGCGCTTGGCGCCGGTCGGTCTGCGGCGACCTAACGTCCGCCTTCGACTTCACAGGCGCGCAAGCGATGCCGGCACGTTCACTGCCCGGCACGGACGATTTCCGCGAGCGTGTTGCCCGGTCGGCGGCCGGAACGGTTAATGCGATTCCCGCCCAACAGGTGCCGACAATGCAGATGTCCGGCCAGCGTGCGCACCGGCCGTTGCCCTATCGGACCGCTGCCGACAGTCGGATCGACGCCGATGGAAGCATGATTATTGCGATGGCCAATAACGGCAAGACCGGCGCTGTCCTGACGGTCCACGACAATCGCGGCAAAGAGGAGCCGCGTCACTATACGATCGGTGCGGGAGAGCGGATCGAGGATCTCTGGAAAGTGGACGCACTCGACCTGACATTGCATGGTCCCAATGGCTTCTGGCGGCGATTCGCGGGCGGTGGCAGGGATCGCGAGGTGCGCTTGCTCGACCGCCCGGAGCTGGACGCTGTCGAACTTCAACTCGAAAATCGCGGCACGGTGCCGCTGACCTTCACAATTGCACTTGCCGACTCTTATCTCGCCCAGGCCGCGCGGATGCGCAAGGTCACGGTTGCGCCCGGCAAGACCGTGGGCGACCTCTGGCGCCTGTCGAAAAGCGACAATTGGTATGATCTGTCGGTGACGCTTGGATCGGACGATGCGGCGCTCTGGCACTATGCAGGAAAGGTCGAAAATGGCCGCCCGGGCCGCACCGACCCCGCGATTGGCGTAATGCGGGTCTGATCAGTACCGCCTTTGCGCTTCCGCCTACCAAGATTGTCGTCCGCCGCATATCGCGTGGATTCTGGACGGACTAGGTCAACTGCAAGGGACCGGCTCCACCGGCCACAGGGTCCGAATAGGACGCCGTTCCGTCCTCGACATGACCTGCGAGCCGTAAGCTCTGACCGGCGGCTGCGAACTGCCGGTCGTACCAGCCGTGACTATCCTTGAGGCTCACGGGAATGGCGCGCGTTTCTCCGCCCCCCAATGTGATCGTACTGGCCGCTGCACCATAGGCCCTATCCGTCATGACGATGGACTGGGGGTCGGATGTCAGATTGTGAAGGCTGAGCGAGGCGCCATCCATGCTGGCGGAGAAGATGTCGCTGCGCCCGGTCAGGCGCCGATGGAAGCCATTGGGGCCGAGGATGAAGAAATCCACCGCTTCGTCTGTGTCGGGGAGCTGATGGGTCAGTTCCCGCCCGGCACCCACTGTATAGCGCGCGGGATCCGCGTCGAGCCTGTCCACGTCATAGACATGGAAGACCGCAGCGCGCTCGACCGAATGGTTGGCGAAGATCAAAGCGCGGCTGGCACCTTCTTTCCGTAGGCGGGCGTCGAGAACATAGGGAGTTGCCCGCCGCCGTCGCAAGCCGACTTCCTGCACGGGAGCGAGCGCTTCGTCTGGGAGCGGCGGCTGTATTTCCTTCAACCCTGCCGCGCGTTCAGACAGTGCCGCCGTGGCAGGCAGCGCCGCGATGAAATCGCGCGTATCCGGTGCGTGGAAATCGAAGCAGGAAGTAAGATCGCCGCACACAGCGCGTCGCCAGGCACTGATGTTGGGTTCATGGACTCCAAAGCGTGCTTCGAGGAAGCGCAGGACGCTGGTATGGTCGAAGACTTCGGAAGCGACGTGCCCCCCCTTGCTCCACGGCGACACGACATAAAGCGGCACACGAGGACCAAGACCATAGGGCCGGTTCAGATAGGCCGCGTCTTCGGCTCCCTGTGAATGAGTGTGATATTCATCGTCAGCCGGAACTGTCGTTGCGCCAATGGTTCGGCCGGATGTGCGGGCGGGGGGCGCGGGGGGCGGCACATGGTCAAACAGGCCGTCATTCTCGTCGAAATTGATAAGGAGCACCGTACGTGCCCAGACCTCCGGATTAGCGGTGAGCGCATCCAGCACCTGGGCCGTATAATCGCCCCCCTGAAGCGGCGTGGAAACGCTTGGATGTTCCGACAACGCAGTCGGTCCGACGATCCAGGAGACTTCCGGCAGACGCTTGGCCAGCACATCCTGCTTCAGATCAGCCAGCGTTCGGGTGGCGATCGTCCGGCGCGCAAGGAGCGCCGCAGCCGCATCGGAGGATCCTTTGGCCTTGCGGTAGGTCTGGAAGCCGACCAGCGAATTGTCGCCGAAATTGTCGGCCATGTCCTGATAGATCTGGAAGCCGATCCCGGCGGCCATCAGTCGTTCGGGATAGGTCGTCCACAGATAGCCGCCATGATGCAGCGGATCAGACTTCAGATCGTCATAGCCATTGTCGATCGCGGGGCCGTTGCCCCTGGCCTGCGGATCATGCGTGCCCGTCCATATATAGAGACGGTTGGGATTGGTGCACAGATGCAGGGCGCAATGATAGGCGTCGCACAAGGTGAAGGCTTCGGCCAGGGCATATTGAAACGGTATGTCCTGCCGCGTGAAATGCGCCATTGCGTGATTGTGCTTGGAATGCGGCCATGCGCCCATCCGGCCATTGTCCCAGGCCGCCTGACTGTCGGTGAAACCATGCGGCGTACCCAGAGGGCGATAGAGACGAAAATCAGTCGTTGTATCGAGCCGGAACGGTGCGATCAGCGGGGGGGTAGCCCCGGGATGCTCGTTCGGTTGCAGCAGGACGGTGCGGCGCGGCGCGGATGGCAGGGGCGGAGCAGGGATGGCGAAGCGGTCGCCATAGCCCCGCACCCCGCGCATCGTGCCGAAATAATGATCGAAGGAGCGGTTCTCCTGCGTAAGGATCACCAAATGATCGACATCGTGCAATGTTCCCGTCCGACGGTCGGCAGGGATCTCCAACGCGCGGGCTATGGCAGGGGTTAAAGCCGCAGCCGCCCCCGCGCTCGCCATCATAGTACGAATGAAACTCCGGCGATCCTGAACCGTCACCATTTCCGTCCTCACTTCTTCGCCAATATGGTCCGTCATCTCTTCGTCTCACATTTGTGGTCTAGACCATTGGTATGGCGGTTACGTTACGAGGAACCAAAGATGTGGAAGACAGTAACGGCGATTCTAGCTGGCGGTATTCTGTGTAACAGCGCGGATGCTACGCCGCCCCAATGTAATCTTTCCGCTGTCGATGCGGCGCACGTCGGCACCGATTGTCAACGCGCCTGGATGGACAGGAACCTGAAGCTCAACGATGTCGTGACCGTCGGCACGCACAACAGCTACAAGACCGCAATTCCTGAAAAGCTTCTGACTATGATCCGCACGGCCAGCGCAGAGCGCGCCGACGAGATCGACTATCGGCATCGTCCGCTGTCGGAACAGTTGGACGCAGGCGTTCGTCAGCTTGAGATCGATGTCTACCGCGATCCCGAGGGAGGGCGCTATCTCTATCCCGCTGGACTGCGAGCGGTTGGCGCAACGCTCGATCCAGCACGGCGTGCGGCGCTGACGGAGCCGGGCTTAAAGGTTATGCACATTCAGGATATTGATGTCCTCGGCGCCTGCGTGACCTTCCGGGCTTGCCTCGGCATCGTCCGGCGCTGGTCGCTGGCCCATCGCGACCATGCGCCCATCCTGTTGATGGTCAACGCCAAGACCGATCGATCGCCGTTCCCTGACGGCGTGGACGCCTTACCTTTTGATGCCGCCGCCTTCGATGCGCTGGATCAGGAAGTGCGCGCGGTGTTTCCGCCCCAGGCGCTGATTACGCCCGACGATGTGCAAGGTCGCTATCCCACTCTGCGAGACGCGGTGCTCCATGACGCCTGGCCGACCCTTGGACAAGCGCGTGGAAAAGTGCTCTTCGCCCTCGACGAGGACCCGGCCAAGGTCGCCGTCTATCGCGGCAACCGGCAGTCACTGGAAGGCCGGGTATTCTTTGTGAATACCGACGAGAGTTCGCCTGCGGCCGCGTATCTGACCCTTAACGACCCCATCGCGGAGGCGGAGCATATTCGAAAGGCAGTTGCGGCCGGCTTCATCGTTCGCACCCGCGCTGATTCGGGCACAGTCGAAGCGCGCGGTAATGACACCATACGGCGCGATGCGGCGCTCGCGTCCGGAGCACAATTCGTCTCGACGGATTACATTTGGCCAGAGCCCCGGCTTAAGAACGGCTATCACGTGCGCTTGCCCGACGGGGCTGCGATGCTGTGCAATCCGGTGCGGGCAGCCCGTCGATGTGCCGGCACAGCGGTCGAGACGCCGAGACGGACGGATACTTCCTATCTTTCGGCGGAAAACATACCTGACAGCATCCGCATACTGCCACCGCCGCCAGCAGCGGCTAGTCCAAGGGCCCAACTGGACCATGATGTGTTCATGGAGACTCGCGCATTGCGGGGTTCGCCGCGTTGGGAGGTTGCGACATCGGACGTCGACACAGGACCCTTCGAGCATTTTTCCTGCGCACTAGGAGCCAAACTGACCGCCCAATCGGCTCCCGCATTGGCGCGTCTCTTGGACCGGGCCGGTACCGCCGGACTAGTCGACCCGGTTAAGCAATATTATCGCACAGCACGCCCCTATATTGGCTCGATGGCGCCAATCTGTCAGGCCAAAACCGCAAGCCTCGCCGCCAATGGCGATTATCCGTCGGGCCACACTGCGAATGGTTGGATGGAGGCGCTAATTCTTGCCGAACTCGTGCCCGACCGGGCGGCCGAGATTTTAGCGCGCGGACGTGCCTTCGGCGAAAGCCGCATCATTTGTGGCGCGCATAGCCTTAGCGCGGTCCAGGCAGGTTGGCTGGCAGGTGCCGCTGCTACCGCGGTCCTGCATGGTTCAGCAGCGTTTCGCGCCGATATGGAGGCGACGCGCGAAGAGGTGGCGAAGATACGCGAGCATGCGCCTCCCCCAGACCCCACGGTATGTCGCGCGCAGACCGAGGCGCTAGCAAAAGCGGCTTACTGACTGTATTTTGGTATAGTCCAGTTATTTGAGCCGCCCCAAGCTCTACGATCCTCGCCGATTTCCCAGTAGCATGCGGTGAAGAATTCGTAAATTTAGCTGCCTACTATGTTTTATCTGGGTTCTACGATCACTGTCACGGAGATGTCTTGCCAACCTGCTTTAGGCTTCTGGTCCATACCAATTATGCGGGGGCATTTTATGACGACCCATTGTTTCGTTCCGGCCAAGTACCGAAATCTTAAAAGCTTTTTGCTGGCCACTGTCGCGGTCATCACTGTCGCCAATCCACGACTCGCTCTCGCGCAAGTGGCCAGCGATGGTTCGACTTCGGAGATCGTCGTTACCGGCTATCGGGAGTCGCTGAGCAAAGCGCGCGACATCAAGAAAGAAGCTACAATTCAGAAGGACGTGATCGTCGCCGAAGACATGGCGAAGTTCCCCGAACTCAATTTGGCTGAATCGCTACAGCGCATCGCAGGTGTCCAGATCACAAGAGAAGCGGGCGAAGGTCGTCGCATATCACTGCGCGGCCTCGGCCCGGATTTCGCGCGCGTTCAGCTCAACGGCATGGAAGTGCTGGGCAATGTCGACTCCGCGCAGGATAGCCGCGGCCAGCGCACCCGCGACCGTGCGTTCGACTTCAATATCTTCGCCTCGGAACTGTTCTCGCGCGTTGAAGTGGAAAAGACGTTCCAGGCGGCGCAGAAGGAAGGCGGCATGGCCGGCACGGTCGGTCTGTTCACCGGCAAGCCATTTGATTACGCATCTGGTACCAAGGGCGCCCTGGTAGGCAAGCTCGGCACGAACGAGTATACCAAGGATGCCCAGCCGCGCGTTGCCGCGCTTCTCAGCCATAATTGGGACAATAAATTCGGCGTCCTGGTTTCCGTGGCCTATTCGCGCCGCAAGACCACGGAGCAGGGACATAACACCTACAACTATAGTCAATTGGGCAAGTCGGAACTTGTTAATGGGGTCCTAACTGGCGATGCTCCTGACCTGGTTAATGCTGGCCTGGATATCTCCCGCCTTTCGGCTGCGCAGCAGGCACGGTTCCTTGCGGGCGACCTCTATTTCGCCGATGGCAACCGCATTTCCTCCTGGAACGCGAAGCAGGAACGTCTGGGCGTTACCGCTGCGGTGCAGTGGCAACCTTCAGACGATGTGCTGTTCACACTGGACGGCTTGTACGGCCAACTCACCACCCATCGCAGCGAGTTGCACCTTGCCACGCGACCGATCAAAGGTTTCGGCTCCACCGCCCTGGAAACTGCGGCTGGCAACCCTTGGCCGGCCCTGTTCAAGACTAATTCGGTCCTCAACGATTTTACCGTGGACAGCAGCAACTATGTAACCAGGACCGACGTCTCCAACACGACGTTCGGCAGCGAAAACCGCCGGTCGCTGAACAAGACCCGTTTCCGGTCGATCGAGCTGACCGGCAAGTGGGATGTGTCGGATACGCTGACCGTCGACGGGCATGTCGGCTATCAGAAATCGACTTACAAGACGCCCTATGACGACAAGTTCTACATGCGCGCCAAGGGCAACCTGATCGCCGACTATGGCATGGATGGGCGTTCGGCTTCGTTCGAATATCCGGGTACGGATCTGACCGATCCGAAAAATTACACAATGGATGATTTTTACTACCGCGCCTTCAACAATGAATCGGAGTTGAAGGAGGGCGTGCTTAACCTCCAGTATAAGATCAGCGAAGATCTCACTCTTCGGGCGGGCGGCGCTTACCACCACTTCAAACAGGATGGTCAGGATCTCTTCTATGACAGCAATGTCAACGGGACTCGGCCCAAGACGCGGGGAACATCCGTCGTCGACATTACAGACGTGTTCAAGAACGAGTTCGGTTCGTGGCTGATCGGGAATTACGCCAAGGGCTTCGCAAAATATAACGAGTATCACCGGCTGGAGAAGAACAAGGACGGCTCAGGTTCTGCGCTTCAGGACATCGAGAATGTCTATACAACAACTGAAGAGACCGAGTCTGGTTATGTCCAGATGGATTGGGACACGCAGCTTGGCGACATGCGCTTCCGCGGCAATGTCGGTGCGCGCGGCTATCATACCAAAACGCACAGCACCGGCTGGATCCAGGGCGACAGCTATGCCTATCTGGGTACCACGGACGTGGAAGGCAGCTACTCAGGCGTACTGCCCGCAATGAACGCGGTGTTGGAGCTTACGCCAGAGATGCTGGTACGATTTGCCGCATCGCAGAATTTGAACCGTCCGGGTCTGGGCTCGATCGCAGCTGAGGGAACTGCCTTCAAGAACGACGATAATGGTGAGATCACAGTGTCGCGCGGCAATCCCAACCTCAAGCCCTACAAAGACACAACGATCGACGTCTCTGCCGAATATTATTTTGGCAAGGTCGGCCTGCTGTCGGCAAGTGTGTTCAAAAAGTGGATCAAGAACTTCATCTCATCTGACACACTCCACGACATTCCCTTCAGCGAAACCGGTGTCCCGTTCACCACGATCCCCGGCGCGACGGCCAATACAATCGTCACGGATTTTAATGTACCGATCAACGTGTCGGGGACGAAGAGCCTCACCGGTGTAGAAGTGGCCGCACAGGCGCAATTCTCCTTCTTGCCCGCGCCCTTCGACGGCTTGGGTGTGGTGGCGAACTTTACCTATGTCGATGCGCCCAAGGAGATTACAGGCATTTCCAAAACTAGCTATAACGCGACGCTTTATTATGAAACCGATCGCTGGGGTCTCCGTGGCTCGCTGAGCCACCGCGCCCGCTATTACACGGGGCGGAATGACGATGTGATGAGTGCGGATACGCGCGGTTTTGAAGGGACGACCTATGTCGACGCATCGGCCTTCATAAACGTCACCAAGGAGATCCAGCTCACATTGAATGCGATCAACTTGACGAACCAGAAGGATACGCAGTTCTGGGGCCAGAACCGCTATCTTTACAATCAGAACCAAAGCGGCACGACCTATATGGCCGGGTTTAGCTTCAAGTTCTGAGACGACCGCCTATACCACACTGCGCTCCCCTCCCATGAGGGGAGCGCTTTTACATGTGACAGAGAAATGATTGTTTCGCATCGCCACCGCTTCATTTTCGCGGCCGTGCCCAAGACCGGCACGCATGCCGTGCGACAGGCGCTGCGCGAGCAGATGGGCGACGAGGATGTCGAACAGGTGGGCCTGTTCGTGAACAGGCGCTTCCCGTGGGCCGATTTGGCGGCGATCCAGCATGGTCACCTTTCGCTGCAACAGGTGCGCCCCTACCTCGGTGAGGAGGCGTTTGCCGACTATTTCAAGTTCGCTTTCGTACGCAATCCCTTCGATCGCTTCATTTCCTATTGTGCTTTCATGCTGCGCGGCGGCAATGATTTTCAACTGCGGCCGCAAGAGGTTATGCGCCATTTTCTGTTCCGCAATCCGCAGAACGACCATATCCTGTTTCAGCCGCAGGCGTCACTGCTCGTGGATGAGAATGGCACAACACTACTCACCGATGCCGTCGGACGCGTCGAGGATATGCAAACATCCTTTGACGCCATCTGCGCGCATATCGGCATGGCGTCGCGTCCGCTCGACCGAGTCAACGGTACCAGGCATGACGACTATCGCTGCTACTATGATAAAGCCCTGATCGACGGCGTCACTGCTCGCTACGCGCAGGATTTGGACTTGTTCGGCTACAGTTTTGAAGGCGTGCGATGAGCCCTGCTGCCAACCCAAGAAAGACCCCGACAGTGCGCGCGCTTGGCTGCGTGGATATTGCGGCGTTGCAAGCGGCGGTGCTGGCGATTCCAGAGGAGGTTTGGTGCGCGGAAAATGCCGCTAAGCCCAACAAGTTTGAGGCGCTGGATGCGACCCGCCACATTGTGTTTCGCTTCATAGACAGTCCCCGCGATTGGCGTAGCTCGCATGATCGCTCGATGTGGCCCCAATGGCGCGCGCTGCTGGAGCCGGTGCTGGCGCAGGCCGTCTTCGCCTACGGTTATGCGCAGGGTGTATTCCCGCGGGTCATGCTTGCCCGGATGGCGGCGGGCGGCGTGATCCACCCGCACATCGATGCTAATCCCGCGGCGAAATGGCCACATAAGATTCATGTTCCGCTCGTCACCAATGCCGACGTAATATCCTTCTTCGGCGGTGAGGAACGCCATTTCCGGAGAGGTGAAGCAGTAGAGGTCAATAATCTCGCTGCCCATTGGGTGCGCAATGGTGGTGACACTGACCGCATCCACCTGATTTTTGAATATTATGATGCCGACCAGCCTGACCCAGCCTGGTTGGAGCGGTTCCTGCTCGCCAGCGCGGCACGATGAATAGCTTGCGCCGCTCAGACGAGCGCGATGCTCTCATGCACGAGATCAGAGACCTGCGCGCACGTGCGTGCGTACCGGAAGCCTTGGCCCTGCTTGCCCGGCTGGAGGCGCTGCACCCCCGGTTTAGTCGCCTGTATCAGGAGCGCGGCCACTGCCATGTTCTGCTGGGCGATGCGCCAGCGGCGATTAAGGCCCTTCAGGAGGCTGTCCGCCTCAACCCGACGCTGCCGGCAAGCTGGGATATGTTGTCCCAGCTTTATAGTATGCTAGGCGATACCGTCCAGGCGTCTGTGGCGGAGCGGCATCTCACTATGCTGGGACAGCTCCCGCCCGAAATCGTGATGGCGAACAGCCTGAGTGCAGATGGCGACCTCGCACCGGCCGAGGAGGTCATCCGCAGTTATCTCGATAAAGATCGTGACAATCTGGGTGCCCTTCGCCTGCTGGCGCGTATTTGCCAAGATCGAGACGCGCCGGAGGAAGCGGAGGCATTGCTCATATCGGTCCTGGAACACGCGCCGGACTATCACGCGGCCCGCCTCGACTATGCCATGTTGCTGATGCAACAGCAGAAGCATGTTCAGGCTCGGCGAGAGGCCGAGCACCTGCTCCGGCACGAACCCGACAATCGCGACTATCTGAAACAATATGCTGCGGCGTGCATCGGGATGGGCGACCATGAACCGGTAATCGATCTCTATGAAAAGCTGTTGGCTCACCGCCCCCTTTCTCCCAACGAAGTCGCCGATCTGCGTCTTTGGCGAGCGAATGCGCTGAAAATTACCGGTCGTCTGCACGACGCTATTGCCGATTATCGCGCTTCCCTTGCGGCGCGCCGAGACTATGGCGTGGCTTGGTTCAGCCTTGCCAATCTTAAAGTCTATCGCTTCTCCCTGGATGACATTGAGCACATGCGCGCTGCAGAATTTCACACAGGCACGCAGGAAATGGACCGCATCTACCTGTGTTTCGCTCTCGGCAAGGCATTGGAAGACAGTGGCGATCATGCGTCATCCTGGCTTTATTATGCGCGCGGCAATGCGCTTCGAAGGAACGCCAGCCGCTATCGACCTGAGGGTGCAGCCGCTTGCGCGCTTCAAGTGAAGCAGGTCTTCAATGCGGATTTCTTCGCCGCTCGAGCAGGCTGGGGCTTGAACGAGGGGGCGCCCATCTTCATCCTGGGGTTGCCCCGTTCGGGATCGACCTTGATCGAGCAGATACTGGCGTCTCATACCCAAGTGGAGGGCACGCAAGAACTGAACGAAATTGGTCGATATGTCAGCGAACTTTGCGGTGCAGATGCCTATTGCGGCCTGCCGGTTGACCCGCAGGCCGTGCAGCAGCTTACATCTGCCGATGCCAAGGCACTCGGCGAGCGCTTTCTTTCGGACACGCAAACCTATCGCAGGCTGGGCCGCCCCTTCTTCATCGACAAGATGCCTAACAATTTCTGGCATATCGGATTGATTCATCTAATCCTGCCAGGCTCGACAATCATCGACGTGCGGCGCGAACCCATGGCTTGCTGTTTCAGCAATCTCAAACAGTTGTTCGGGACTACGAACCAGGAATTCACTTATGGCGTCAACGACATTGCTAGCTACTACCGCACCTATCTCGATGTCATGCGCCATTGGGACGAAATACTGCCGGGCCGAGTGTTGAAGGTGCGGTATGAGGATGTAGTCGAAGATCTCGAAGGCATTGCCCGGAAAATGCTGGAGCATATCGGCCTGCCCTTCGAACCTGCGTGCCTTGCTTTCCACCGGACGCGGCGTAGCGTGCGCACGCCCAGTTCTGAGCAAGTGCGCCAGCCCATCGGCCGCGATGGTCTGACGCAATGGCGGCACTATGCGCCTTGGCTGGCCCCGCTTCGAGAGGCGCTGGGCGATGCACTGACGGAAGGGAGGGCCTGATGCGGCTATCGCGCCCATTCTTCCAGCTTCCGATACTCTTCGATGTGGTGCGTTTGCAGGCCGAGGTCGCCGCCTTGCCAAGCGAGGCATGGGTAGCGCATCCGGATGCTGTCCCGGGCAACAGCGCGTCACGACTGATCAGCGTAGATGGCGTCGAGACGGATGACGTTCACGGGCAAATGCTGCCGACGCGCTGGCTTGGCACCATGCCTTATTTGCACCAGATCCTCGCCGGCTTTGGCGTTGTATGGGGTCGCTCACGGCTTATGCGCCTAGCGCCCGGCGCGCGCGTACCAGAGCATGCCGACATCAACTATCACTGGCATACGCGCGTGCGGATGCACATTCCGATTTTCACGCAGCCGGAGGTTCGTTTCCACTGCGACGGCCAATCGGTGCACATGGCCGCGGGAGAGGCTTGGATATTCGACAATTGGCGTCGGCATCATGTAGAAAACGGCTCTCAGGCGGCGCGGATCCATCTCGTCGCGGATACCAGCGGCACAGCAGCATTTTGGCAATTTGCCTGCGGGGAGCCCCCGCCTCGAGAGCAATGGCGTACGGTGGGCTGGCAACCGGAAAGGCGTTCGCAATTGCTCACCGAAGGCAACAAGCGCACGGCGATAATGCCGGCCGCCGAAGTGCAGCTGCTGGTCGATGATCTGTGCACCGAACTCTCGGCGGTGTCTGCGGAGGCGAAGACCCGCGCTGCGCCGTTCACGTTAGCCCTTGAGAGCTTCGTGTATGATTGGCGCCAGCTTTGCGCGCTCCACGGGATAGACGGTCGGGCGAGACCTGAGTTTCAGCGTCTTGCTGGGATCTTACACCAAAATGTTAAGCCGTTTGCTGAGGGGCTCGTCATGCGGACCAATAACGTCGGCGCTTTGCTGGTACTCGAAAAGCGTGTGCTCCAGCACTTGTTGGTGGATAAGGAGGCGCGGCTGAAGCCGTAGCTCCCGACATCGACCGGCTAGAACAGTCGTTTCCATGAACCATGGTCGAACCTCTGACGGACGAGCAGCCATTGTTGCCTGGCCATTTCGGGCGACAGGGCGTTGAGTAACAGGCTGGGAAACGCCAGCATGACGATCCCCCTCGGGGGGCCGGAGGGGCACAGCCGATCAGCGAGATCGAAAAGCGATGAAGGTTCCGTCATCGCGCATGCCCTCGCGCACCAGCGCTTCGAGTAATGGATCAGCGAGACTGTCCCATCGGTTAGTGCCAGGGCGGGCGTCCGCAGCCTTGATATCCACCATCGTGATCGAGTTGCAGAGCGGGCACCCCATCGCCGCGGTGGCGTTGAGCAGGTTCATGCCCAAGGCTCCCTTCGGTAGCTACTGCTCCCATTGGGGAATGTTGTGCTGGGCGATCAGTGAGGAGATGACGGCAACCACAAGCGGGGCACCGAAAAGCTTCTTCAGCCCCACGCGCGCTTTGGGCGCATCTTCGCGTGCTTCGGCGATCGTCATAAGCTTTGCGATCTAGCGCTCTTTGGCGGCGCCGGCGATCGGGACGAGTCGCCGAGGCGGAAGTCGGCTGTGATCGGGCACGGGCACGGCGATCGCATGATTTTGATGTTTGTTGGGCAATCGAGCGGTGTCGAGATGTCATCGGAGCGTCGCTTGACGCTCTCCAAGCTCTTGAAGATAGACCAGACAAGTCATGGGGACGGAGCGACGATCATCTGAATCGAACTAGGAGGATGCCATGCCTGTGCTGAGCTCATTTGGAACGCGCTATCCGTTCCACCCCTTTCCCACCGGCTGGTTCGCCGTCGGCTTCGCGGATGATCTGGCGCCGGGCGATGTCCGACCGCTCAAATATTTCGACAGCGATCTCGTCCTGTTCCGGACGCAGGGCGGCACCGCCGTCGTCATCGATGCGCACTGCCCACATCTGGGTGCGCATCTGGGCTATGACAGCAAGGTCGTTGGCGAGACCATCATTTGTCCATTCCATGCCTGGCGCTTCGATACGGGTGGCCGCTGTGTCGGCGTGCCCTTCGCCAAGGTGGTGCCGCCGCGTGCGCGCGTGCGTACTTGGCCGGTCGCTGAGCGCGGCGGCATGATCTTCATCTGGCACGATCTTGACGGTGCGCCGCCGCAATGGGAACTGCCGGTGTGGGACGAGCGTCGCAAGCGTCCCGGCGCCGGTTTCCGCAAGATGCACGATGATTTCGGTGCGGCACACCCGCAGGACGTGTTTGAGAACGGCGTCGATTTCGCGCATTTCCCTGGTGTGCATTCGACCGGCAAAGCGATCAGCGACGGCGCGATCATCACGGACGGGCCGCGCTTTTACAGCCCCGTGCGCATTCTGCCGATGGACTATGAGGGCCCCGTTTCTCCCGAAATCGGATCGACGGTTGAATCGGAGGTGTGGGGCGGTGGCCTTTCGCGCGTAGAAAGCCGCACACCGCACGCACCCGGCGTGATGACCATCTACTATGTCTCGGTTACGCCGGTGTATGCTGGCCTCAGCCATTATTACGTCCACCAGTTGTTCCTGATCGACGACGATTGCACCATGTCCGACGAGGCGATCGATCGCTTCACTAGCCTCGCCGCAGAACATGGTGAGAAGGAGCAGTGGAGCGACGGCAATATCTGGCCACACAAGAAAAATGTCGCCGAGCCTATGCTGAGTTCGGCGGATGGGCCCATCCTGAAATATCGTGAATGGTACAAGCAGTTCCACCCACGCGTAGAGCAACCAATCGCGGCGGAATAGCTATTCGAGCGTCACCGGCATCGTCTTGATCCCGCCGACGAAGTTGGACCGGAGCCGCTGCGGCGCTCCGGCCAGGTCGATTGCCGGAAAGCGGGTCAGGATTTCGTTGAGCACCGCACGCAGTTCGATCCGCGCCAGGTTGTTGCCAAGGCACGAATGCCGACCGAAGCCGAACGTCAAATGCCGGTTGGTCTTGCGCGCCAGATCGAAGCTGAAGGGCGCTTCGAACACAGCCTCATCGCGATTGGCCGACGGATAGAAAAGCACGACCTTCTCGTCCTTGGCGATGCGCTGGCCGGCGATCTCGACATCTTCGACTGCGGTCCGCGCCATGTAGATGATCGGCGTGACCCAGCGCAGCAGCTCCTCCACCCCGCTTGTCATCAGTTCGGGCTTGGAGGCGAGCGCGTTCATCGCGCTGCGATGCTCGATCAGCGCCAGCATCGCGCCGCTCGTCGCATTGCGCGTGGTCTCGTTGCCCGCGATTGCAAGCAGGAAGCAGAAGCCGAGGATTTGCATGTCCGAAAGCGGCTCGCCATCGATGCGCGCTTCGACCAGCAGGCTCACCAGATCGTCGCGTGGCGCAGCGCGGCGGGCAGTGATGAACTTCATGAAATAGCCGAACATCGCTTGCTGCGCGCCGACAATCGCGTCGCGCGGCAGCGCGACATCGCCATAATCGGGATCTTCGCTGCCGATCACGGCGTTGCTCCAAAGGTACATCTGGTCGCGATCGTCGGTCGGTACGCCAAGCAGCTCAAGGATCACGTCGAGCGGCAGCCGCATCGCGATTGCATCGACGAAATCGATTGGTCCCCCGCCGCCGGCAGCGGTGGCAACGCGTTGCGCTGCCACTTCATCCGCGATCAGGCGGCAGCGCTCGATGATATGCTCCTCAAGCGCACGCATGACGCTGGGCTTGAACCGTTCACGCAGGATGGTGCGGTTCTTTTCGTGTCCTGGCGGATCCATCGTCAGCATCAGTGGGACGCTCCGTGGTATCTCGCCGCCTTCCAGCATGTCACGGCGCATGATCGTCACGCCCTTGCCGCTGATGAAGCGCTTGCTGTCCATGCCGATCTCGCAAATGTCGGCATGGCGCGTAACCGCCCAGAAGGGTTCGCGCACCCCATCATCGACCCAGGCAACCGGCGTGTCGCGGCGCATCTGCGCCCAGATGTCGTGCGGATAACCGTGCTTCGCGAAATAATCGGGGTCGAAGCAATCGGGATTGGCCTGGATTCGCGTGCCGGTCATTGTTCGCTCCTAGTTAGTCAGCGTTAACTAGCGAAACCGGATGCAATGCGCTAGACGCCAGCGATGGCATCTGAACATCGCTCATCGTCCACAAAGCGAACGCGGCTGGCGCCCGACCTCAGGCGTGCAATGATCCTTGATGCTGCGACCGAAGTGTTTGCCGAGCAGGGTTATGAAGCCGGCAGCATCGACGCGATCGGCGCACGGATGGGGATCAGCGGACCCGCCATCTACCGGCATTTCGCCCGCAAGCAGGATATCGTCGTCGAACTGCTGGTGAAGGCGGTGGATGCGGCTCTTGCGGATGTTGCAATCGGTCCGGGCGAGCGCGTGGCCGTATCCGGTTTGAATGCCTTTGTAGCGAAGATGGTCGGGCGCGTGGCGGCCGAGCAGGATATGTTGGCCCTGTTGCACGCACACATGCCCGATCTTGATGCCGACAACCGCAACCGCGTCGTGGACGCACGCGATCGTTTGCTTGAACGCTGGTCGGGCGAGACTCATCGACATCGTCCGGAACTCGATCCCGATGCCTGCAAAATGCGCGTTTTGGCCTGTTTTGCGACCGTCGGCGCGCTCTGCGCGGTCGAGGCATCGTCGGAGACGATCGAACGATTGCTGTTCGCGCTCCTCTCGGCCTGAGCGCCTGATTCAATCTTCTAGGCCTTCATCCCGCCGAGAGCTGCTGATTTCCGCTGGGCGCTTCCGTAGTCCGTGCGCCGACGACGAGGGCGGCCATGAAACCGAGCAGTGAGAGAGCACCCACGACCGCGATCGTGTTGCGCAGCCCGATCGTAAGGACCAGCGGCCCGAGCACGATCGGATTGACGGCATCGGCAAGGAACTGGCTGCTCACCATCAGCCCCGCGGCCTGACCGCGCACCGCGCCCGATGCGCGCTGCAGCAGCAGGCTCGACTGATAGGGGAAGAGCCAGCCATTGCCGATCCCCAGGATCGCCAGCGCGATAGCTGCATGTACCATGCTCGTCGTCATGCCGAGCAGGACGAGGCCGCAGCCCATCACCATCAGGATCATCGCCGGCATGAAGCGCATGCCGATCCAGCCGCGCACTGCGGGGAACATCAGCGCTGCGACAACGATCATGATCTGGTTGACGCTCATCACCTGGGCGCGGCCACTGGAGGTCGTAATCCCCCCTTCAGCAAGGACGAAACTGGCCTGCGAATTGGTGGTGAAGGCCGTGAGATTGATGACGACGACGAAGAGGAAGACCGGCCACAGCGCAGAGATGGCCTGCCAGTTGCTTACCTCAGTCTTCTTGGCTGTAACAACTCGCGCTGTGGAAGGCTTGGTGAAGAACGCGGCGATTGCGAACAAGATCATGGCAAGGACCGGAAACACAAGAAAACTTGCTCTCCAGCCGAATAGGTCGGCGACGCGGCCGGAAATGAGCATGCTGACAATTGAAATCACGGATGCGGCGGCCATCGTCAAGCCGAGGATGCGGGGGCGGCGGTCGGGCGCTACGCGTTCACCGACAAGCGCCGTCGAGGCTGCTCCGATACACGCAGAAATGATGCCCATCAGCAGTCTCAGGACAATCAGGGTGGTAACATCGGCGAAATAGCCTAGCCCGCCGACAATGGCGTAGAGCACCAGCGCGCCGAGAAAAACCGTTCGCGCACGGATGTGCGAAAAGAGCATCGTCGACAGCACGCCACCGATCACCAGGCCGAGCATCGGCAGCGCAATGAGGATCTGCGTGGGAAGGCCGACGCTGCCGCCGCTCGGAATTTCCTTGGCAATGTTGGGAAGGATCGGGATCACGACCGTCAGCATCGTGCCGATCAGCAGCGAACCCGTCGCCAGCACACCAAGGCCGAGGGAATTCAGAAAAGTGCGTGGTCCGTATTCACCCACGAAATCTTCAGCGGAATCCACGTGCATGCAGCTAGCCCCCTCATAGACCCCCGTCAATTACGGGTGGCGATTGCGCTAGCTTACAGTTTTCGCAATAAATGATACCCACCCAGTCAGGATCGCTGACATCGAAAATGGCGAACGCTGGCCGAAATCAGCGCTTCGTCTGCGCGAAGGCATGATCCGCGACCAGCTCACCCGCCCTTCCTAGGCTGAAGCCAGCATCTCGGTAACCAGCGATATGAAATGCTGAGCCATGGGCGAAGTATTGCTGCGCGGCCAGATCATACTGAGAAGAACGACCGGTAGCAGAGACCGTCTGACGATGGCTTCATCGCCCAGTTCGCATTCAAGGTCCGAAATGCGCCGTGAAGCGCGGATTAGGCGATATTCAGCCGTTCGGCGGCGCGGTGCAGGTTTTGTTCTTCGGCAACCATCGGGAAAAACGGGAAATGTTCCGTGATAGGCAGCGCGTTGCGCTTTCGATCTGACGATTGGGTTCAAGCGATGCTGGCATGACAACATTATGGTACCTAATCGGCATTTGATGCCAGCCTCGTTGAGGGCGAGTTTACAGGGGACACTGTGAACCAGAGGTATTGATGCGTTTTTCACTGATATTCGAGGCGCAGACTGTCGATGCCTCAAGGCGCGGCGAGCGGCAGGTATTCGATGAGCTTGTCGAGCAGGCGATCCTGGCGGAAAATTTGGGTTTCGACGTTGTCTGGAGCGTTGAGCACACGTCGCTCACGCACTACGCCCACATGAGCGCGCCGGAGACGTTCCTGGCCTATATTGCTGGAAAGACCTCGCGTATTGGCATCGGTCATGGCGTCGTTTGCCTGATGCCAGCGATGAACCATCCCATCAAAGTTGCCGAGCGTATCGCGACGCTCGACATCCTATCTAAAGGGCGCGTGCATTTCGGCATCGGCAAGGGCGGCAGCCAGCAGGAAGCAGGGGCCTATGGCCATGACCTGAAGACCCTTCAGCCGATGATCGATGAGTCCATGTATCTCATCCCGAAAATGTTCGTGCAGGATGAGGTCGAGCACAACGGGACGTATTTCCAGATTCCGCCCCGACCGATCCATCCTAAGCCGTACCAGGAGCCACATCCGCCGATGTACATGGCGTGTACCAACTTGGAAACGCTGGCGCGCGCCGGGGAGCGCGGTCTGGGGGCGTTGGTGCTCGGTTTCGGTGGTCCTTCGGAAGTGGCTGCCAAGAACGACATCTATCGTACGGCTTGGGACAATCGTGCGCTCTGCGATCAGGTGGGCTATCGCCCCATTCAACATCTTGCGGCGCTTTGTCCGACTATCGTTCTAAACGATCGCGACGAAGCGCGCCGGATCGGCATTCGTGGTCAGCGCTATTTCTATGAGTCGCTGAATTATTGGTATGGTGGCGGTCCTCGCCCCGACCCCGATAGCTGGGGGAGCGAACTGGTCGAAGAGGGGACCAACCGGATCATTACGACACAGCTTGCGTCCGAAACGCTGACGATGGAGCTGAAGCCCGACGAAGGCGGGCGTCGCCCCAGCAACGGCATCCTGAGTGCCGATAATGCGTACGGGACGGTCGACGACTGTATCAACTATGTCGAACAACTGATTGCAGCGGGTGCCGACGAAATATTGTTCATGACCAACATGGGCACGGTACCGCAATGGGCGCAGCTTGAAACGCTGCGGAAAATTGGAACCTACGTCATTCCGCACTTCAGATGAATCAGACGCGGCTCTTGCTTGCTGGCCGCACGGCTGTCGTTACCGGAGCCGCTTCCGGTATCGGTCGGGCATTGGCGCTCGCTGCTGCGAAGCGTGGCATGGCCGTGGCGATGGCTGATCTCGACGACAACGGCCTGCGTGCCACGGAGGCTGGGGTTCGGGCGCTTGGGGCCGAGTGCGTGAGCGAAAGGGTGAGCGTCACGGACGCCGCAGCTTTGCATGCCTTTGCGGAACGGACGGAACAGGCCTTGCCGCCGGTTACTCTGCTGTTTGCCAATGCAGGAATCTTGCAGCTCGGCAGCCTGCTCAAGATGCCGATTTCCGAGCTGAAACGGCTGTTCGACGTCAACGTCTTTGGTGCGATCGCGACGGTCCAAGCTTTTGTGCCTCGCATGCGGGATCATGGTCCGGATGCACATATCGTTATCACCGGCTCAACCGGTTCCATGGCGAACTATGCTGATCTCGGCGGCTATTGCGCCGCCAAACACGCGCTTTGGCCAATTGCCGAAGCAATACGTAACGATCTTTCTGCGGCGGGTTCGACGATCGGAGTGTCGCTGCTGATGCCCGGTGCTGTTTCGACCGCAATTTTTGATCAAGCCGATCCGGATCGCGCTGCATCCGCCGAAACCATGACGCCCGATGAGGTAGCCGACATCGCTTTTCGAGGGATCGATCAGGGCGATTTCCTGATCCTGACGCATCCTTCGTTCATATCGCAGGCAAGCGCGCGGTTCGATGTCGCGCTCTGCGAATTGAAACGAGGCGCCCAAGTTTCCGCGACGGCATTTCGCACGCTGGTGGAGGTGCCAGGCTGACGGAGGGGGCAGCGCTAAATCTTGACGTAACAGTCGAAAAATCGACCAAAAAATGGAGAGAGGGGATAACCATGAAAGCAGTTTCCAAGAGCAGCGAATACAAACGCGGTCTGTTGCCGTTAGGGGCAGAGGCGTCGCTCTTTGCTATTGGCGTAGCGATGATGGCGCCTGTTTCCGCGGCTGCGGCCGAGGATCAGTCTGACGCGCCAGTGGCGCGCGCAAGCATCGAGGACATCATAGTCACGGCGCGTCGTCGCGAGGAGAGCGGGCAGGGGGCCCCTGTCTCAGTGACGGCGATCGGTGGGCAGCAGTTGAAGGATCTGGCCAGCGTTCGCCTGAGCGACATCGCGCAACTCGCGCCGAGCATAAAGATCACCACGGCATCGGGCAGCGCCAACGCGCCGGTGATCTTCATCCGCGGCATCGGCACCATAACCACTGCCATGTACGCCGAACCAGCGGTCGGCCTTTATGTAGATGGCGTCTACATGCCACGTCCGACCGGAAACGCATTCGACTTGCCCGACGTCGAGCGGCTTGAAGTGCTACGCGGCCCGCAGGGCACGTTGTTCGGTCGCAACACGACCGGCGGCGCCGTGCTGATCACCACCCAAGCGCCATCCGAGGAAGCAGGCGGCCGCGTTGAGCTGGGCTATGGCTCGAATAGCGAGATGCTGGTTAATGCGGTTCTGCAGACCGGAGAGATCGGCAACACCGGCTTCAAGGCCAAATTCGCCGGGCAGCTTCATAAGCGCAATGGATGGGTCAACTCGCCCGGCTTCAACCGTTCGGACTGGGGCGGCAACGAAAAGGCGTCCAATCTCAGCTTCGCGCTGCGTGGCGATATCGGCAAGCTCACAATCGACAACCGCTTCCGCTATTCGGAAATCGACAGCTTCACGAGCTGGCAGGTCATTGGTGGTACGCCCGCCGCGCTGACGGCTTACCGGAATGCGGCTGCGGCCAATCCGTCGGGGCCGCCGTTCCTGGTCAACACAAAGCCGCTCGATCTCAGCTATCGCGATCCGCGCCTGACCGGCAATGCCACGATCAGCGGCTGGGGCGATGTGCTGACGCTCGATTTGCTGATCAGCGACGCGCTGAACCTGAAATCGATCACCAGCTACAACAAGCTGGACCAAATGCTCGTCGGCCATCTGGGCGGCAGTTATGTTATCGGCACGGTGCTCAACCCCGCTATGCCGGGCAACCCGAAAGAACCCATCAGCGTACACGCATCGCCCTACAATCCCGGCCATCAGACGCAGTTCAGCCAGGAATTGCAACTCACCGGTGATCTGGGTCAGCTCAACTATCTGGCGGGTCTATTTTATTACAATGAAGACGTGAAAGAAAATGTGACGACGATTCTCGCGTCGGCGGTCGGCAGCAATTTCATTCGCGTCAACAGGAGCGTGACCTATTCGCAGAACACCAAATCATGGGCTGGATTTGGTCAACTCGGGTTCAAGCCAGCATTCCTGGACGACCGCCTCGAACTGACTGCCGGCTTGCGCTATACGAAGGACGATAAAAGCGAGACTTCTAATACGATCCAGACCACCACGACGACGTCCAACACCACGCAAAGCGGCAAGGACAGTTGGTACAATCTTGGCTACAGCTTTTCGGCGAGCTTCAAGTTTACGCCCGAAGTCATGTTGTACGGGCGCGTCGCGTCGAGCTATCGGGCCGGCGGGTTCAATAACATCGCGCTCGCGGCCCAGCCTTATAGCCCCGAAAAAGCCGTAAGCTACGAAGCCGGTCTGAAAACGGATATGTTTGATCGTCGCGTTCGCTTGAACGCTACGCTCTACAAGACAGACTATGACAATCTTCAGGTTAACCAGTTCATCAGCAACGGAACGACCTCAACCAACTTCATCGCCAACGCCGCCAAGGCTGCGTACAAGGGATTTGAAGTTGAAGGAACAGCGGTTCTTGGCCAGCATTTTCAGGTCGATGGCAATGTTTCCTATATCGATCCGGAATATAAGTCGTACTTCTTCGTCGTGAACGGAGTACTGACCGATATTAAGAGCACGGCGCATTTTTCCTACGTTCCGGAATGGACGTTCCACATAGGTGGGCAGGTCAAAACCTCCGAAACGGACTATGGCGCACTCACCTTCCGCGTTGATTACGCTCAAAAGAGCAGTACCGACCTGGCAAGCGTCGACCAGTTTTCGCCTGTCGTGAAGAACATCAGATCCGGTCGGGATATCAACCTTAGCGCACGTGTGATCTGGACGAAAATTCCAGTTAGCAGCAAGCTTAACCTGACGGCGCAAGCCTTTGTCGACAACCTGACGGACCAGCGATTTATTACTTTCGCGACTGACTTTACGTCGCTTGGGACCGCCGTCTTCAATCGGCCGCGCAATTTTGGTGTGCGCCTGATCGGCCAATTCTGACCGTCAAGCCGCTGAGCCTTGGTCTGAGCGGCGGTTGCAGGATCTGTAGCATAGTTCCGAACGTCAAAACTTCTAATTTGAAAAACAAACAAAAGTCTGGGGGGACAATGGAAAGGTTGGAGGGGCGCGTCGCCGTAATCACGGGCGGCGCCAACGGCATCGGTGCAGCGCTCGCGCGCGGACTGGCCGGTGAGGGTTGCAAGCTGGTGCTGGTCGATGTCGAGGTCGAGCGACCCGCGCTCGATGCGATCGCCAAAGAGTTGAGGGCTAATGGCACCGAAGTGATGGCCGAAGCCGCCGATGTCGCGTCATGGGATGCGATGCAGGCGCTGGCTACCAAGGTTCAGGAGGAATTCGGCGGCACGCAATTGGTTGTTGCCAATGCGGGGGTCACGCTGGTCGGCCGGCCGATGGCGATGATGTCGATGAATGACTGGAATTGGGTGCTAGGCGTCAATCTGTTCGGCGTGATCCATACCGTACAGGCTTTCATGCCAAAGCTTGTCGCGGCGAACGACGCGCAGGTGGTGATAACGGCATCGGGTGTGTGCTCGTTCATGGGCGTCGGCGGGAATGGCCCGTATTGCGCAAGCAAGGCGGCGGTCATTTCCTATGCCGAGAGCCTCTATCGCGAACTGGCGGCGGCAAAATCCCATATTCATGTCACCGCACTGTGCCCCGGTGCTGTACCCGCGACGCTTGGTGATTCGGAGAAGCGCCGACCCGCGAGCCTCCCCGATCTGCTTGAGGTCGATCCCGCACCGCCGGGTTTCCGCGAAATGCTGAAGAAAATGCGTGACGACGGCCTGCCGCCGCAAGACGCCGCGCAAATCTGCATCGATGCGATCAAGACCAATCAGTTCTACGCCATGACACATTCGGACGCTGCCGACTGGATCAAGGCGCGCGGCGAGGATGCCGTGGCGCGGCGCAATCCGAACGTCTGATCGGATGGCGAACTCGCCAACGGCCGCAGCCCAGTTCCGTCCACCGTTGACGGCGCTTGCCGTGTTGCTGGCCGGATCGCCGCTCATGGCGATGATGTTCGCTGCGCTCGGGCCGATTCTTCCGCTGCTCGCGGCGCAGTTCGGTGGCGCCAATGGTGGTGCGTTCGCAGCGCAGATGATCATGACCGTGCCTGCGCTGGGGGTGATCGCAGGGGGCCTTGTGGCAGGGATAATGGTTGATCGTTTCGGCACCAAGCCGGTGCTGTTGACGGGGCTCGTCGTTTTTGGACTAGCGGGCTCTTCCGGTCTTTATCTGGACAGTTTGCCGGTCTTGCTGGTGGCTCGCATGATCCTCGGCTTGGCTGTGGCGCATGTTTCCACTGCGATCGGCGTCATCGTGGGCAGCTGGTTTAGCGGGCTGTCTCGCGCCCGCTTTCTCGGATTCCAGGCGGGCACGGCGGGCGTTTCGGCGCTTGTTTTCCTGCTGCTGTCTGGCGTGCTTGCCGAAAGGGTGGGATGGCGAGCGCCGTTCGGGATCTACTTGCTTGCCTTTGTCGTCCTGGTCTTTGCGCTTTTCGGGCTGAAGGGTTCGCAGGTTCCGCTGCGCCGACATGAAGCGGTCGGGTCCGTGCGCGACCTGTTCGAGCTTTGGCCGGTGTACCTTTTGGCGCTTGGCCTGTTCGCCGGCTATTTCATGACCTCGATCCAGCTGTCCTTTCTGCTGGCAGAAGACCATATCGACAGCCCGATCCAGCGATCGCTGGTGATCGCGGGTGGCGTCCTTGCTGGGGGTGTGATGGGGGCCGCGTATGGGCCAATCCTCGCCCGGCTGGGCACGCGGCTGATGCCCTGCCTGGTGATCGGGATGCTGGGTGCCGGGTTGTTCATCATCGGCATTTCTGCATCGGTGCTGGTTACTGCCGCTGGTGCCGTGATCAGCGGCGGCGGCGGGGGAATGATCGCGCCGCATATCGAGACCCTGATACTCGGCCGCGCACCGCTCGATCTGCGTGCGCGGGCGATCAGTTTCATGTTTACGATCCTCTATGCCGCCGATTTCCTTAACCCATTGATCGTCACGCCCTTGCGGCTGGCGCTTGGAATCCATGGCGCGTTCGTCGCGATCGGCGCAGCGTTGCTAATCGCTGCGCTGGCTGCATTCGGATTCACACGAACAAGCATCGCGGCCAGCCTTGACCGTCATTAATATCTAACATAGCTATTATATCAATAATAGATAACAAACACGTTAGGGGGGGCAGAGGTATGCCAGATAGCGGCGGCAGACTTGCGTATTTTAGTCGTGACATGATGGCCGAGGTACACCGGTGAGTCGGCTGGACGGGCAGATCGCCATCGTGACGGCCGCTGGCGGCGGCATCGGCCAGGCAACTGCGCGCCTTTTCATCGAACGGGGCGCCAAGGTTATCGCGACCGATATCGATGAAGCCGGTCTCGCCGAAACCGTCGAACTCGCCGGGGGCAGCGCCGACATTCGCGCGCTGAAGGCCGACGCTACTTCGTGGGACGACGCCCGCCGGGCGGTCGCCACCGCAAAGGAAGCGTTCGGCGGATTGACGACGCTGATCAACGTCGTTGGCGGTAGCAAACCGGGGCAAACTGTCGTCGACATGAGCGTTGAGGATTGGGCGCGCTGGGTTGACTTCAATCTCACCTCGACCTTCCTGATGTGCAAGGCGGCAATCCCGGCGATCGGCGAAGCGGACGGCGGAGCAATCATTAACGTGTCCTCAGGCGCAGCGCTGACGGGTATGATGAAGAACCCGGCCTATGTCGCCGCCAAGGGCGGTGTCATCGCGCTCACCAAATCGCTCGCGATCGATCATGCCGATCAGCACATCCGCGCCAATTGCGTGACGCCGGGGCCGATCCTCACCCCGTTGATGAAGCGCAACCGGCGTCCTGAAGAGATCGCCTATATGGCGAACATGACGCTCGCCGGTCGGATTGGCATGCCGCACGACATCGCCGCCACGATCGCGTTTCTGTGCAGCGCCGACGGCGAATTTATCAACGGCGAAGTGCTGAACGTCGCCGGTGGCCGCAAGGGCGGCGTCTGACCTTTAATTTCTGGGAGATATTCGGATGATCTGGGATGCTTATGCCAAGTGGCGCGAACTGGTGCCGATGCACGAGGCCGTGCGCATGTCGATCGATGACAAGCTGCAGTTCCTTTCGGACAAGCAGCGCATCGTCGAGCTGGTCCATGAATATGCCTTCGCCTGCGATAGCCGGCGCTGGGATATATTGGGCGAGATTTATGACGACGACATCGAGCGCATCATGTCGGGCACGCTCGACGAGACCGTGCGCGGTCGCGACGCGCTGATCGCGCTCCACATGAATCCCGCGCTTCCCCGCGCCGAGGGCGTCGAAATGGAAAAGCGGGACCTGACCAAGATCAAGGGTCTGGAAATCCGCCACCTGATCGGCACGCTGATCAATCGCGTGTCCGACGACGGGCAGTCGGCCTGGGCGCTATGCCATTACCAGATGGCGCTGATGGGGCAGGAGGATGACGTCTGGGTCTCGGGCCTCCACGAAGGCACCTATCTGTTCAGCTTTAGCAAGGCGAAGGGCGACTGGAAGTTCGTCCAGCATCTGATCTGGACCAACAACGCCGCCAACCCGATGTTCGGCGCGCCCAAGAAGAAGGCGGCATGACAGCCCGGTTCGCCGGGCGGGTCGCACTTGTCACCGGCGCTGGCCAGGGGGTCGGCGCTGCGACCGCGACCGAGCTTGCGAAGGGCGGCGCCACGCTCGTTCTGAACGACGTCGATGATGCCAAGCTTCAGGCCTCGGCCGAACAGTTGCGTGCGCTGGGCGCCACTGTCAGCACGTATGCGGGGAGCGTCACCGATGCGTCGATTGTCGCGGCGATGGCCGAAGCGGCGATCGCCGAACATGGCAAGGTCGATCTGCTGTTGAACAATGTAGGCGGCGGACCGCCGATGACGCCGTGGAATGAATTCGCTGAAAGCGACCTCGCGCATTTCAGGGCGATCTTCGAGGTCAATTTCTTCAGCCAGGCGATGGTGCTGCGCGCGCTGCTGCCGCAGATGATTGCGCGAGGCTATGGCAAGGTTGTTTGCGTCAGCTCGATGTCGGCAGTCATGGGCCAGGAATCGGGCAGTGCCTACGCATCGGGCAAGCTGGCGCTGCACGCGCTCGTCAGCTCGGTCAGCAAGGAAGTCGCGCGCAAGGGCGTGAACGTCAATGCGGTGGTGCTGGGAAATCCCCCACATTGGACCCGGACCCCCGATCGTCAGGCCTATCTCGACAGCCTGTCGCATATCGACCGGGTCGGCCAGCTTGAGGAATTCGGCAAGGGGATCACCTTTTTGCTCTCCGATGACGCGTCCTACATCACCGGCGCCGCCATACCGATCGATGGAGGAATTACGACACCACGCATGAACGGATAATCAACCGGGCCAAGTCGGGCGCAGATCCGCTGGTCTCTTTTGAGGGAGGATAGCATGACCAAGGTACGTTTGCCGCTGCTTTGCGGCGCGGGGTTGCTCGCCCTGATGACATCGGTTTCGACACGGGCGCAAGACGCCAATACGACGCCGAAAGGTGGGGCTTCAGCGCGAACGGGGTTGGACGAAATTGTCGTCACCGCCCGCAGGCGCGAAGAATCGCTTCAGGCCGTGCCGATTGCGGTGCAGGCGTTCGACGGCGCGACGCTTACCGAACGACGGATCGAAAACGCGACTGACCTTTCCAAGATCGTTCCGGCGCTGACGTCTGCGCAAAGCAGCCGCGACGAGGAAAACTACGTCATCCGCGCCCAATCCGGCTCGGGCGCTTCGATCTCCGGCCAGCAGGTTACCGTGCCAGCTTATATGGCGCAGGTACCACTTCCGATCGGCGATGGCGGCGGTCCGGGCCGTTATTATGACCTGCAGAATGTGCAGGTTCTGAAAGGCCCCCAAGGCACCCTGTTTGGCCGCAATTCGACCGGCGGCGCGATCCTGTTCGAGCCGCGCCGACCCGGCAATGCGTTTGGCGGCTACCTTGCGAGCGATATCGGAAACTATAACAAGCGCGGATTGGAAGGGGCGATAAATCTCCCCGTCGCGCCAACACTGATGGTCCGCGTGGCCGGCAAATGGGAGGAGCGCGATGGCTTCACCTTGAACAAGACCACCGGCCAGGATCAGGATAATCGCAACTATTGGTCAGCGCGGGCATCGATCCTGTGGCAGCCTTCGGATGCTTTCGAAAATATTCTTGTCGCGGATTATCTCCGTTCGACGACCAACGGCAGTTCTAACCACCTGACGGCGGTCGATCCCAACGCCACGATACCCAGATTGTTTGCCGGCGCCGTTCAGGCGCAACTGGCCAGGCAAAACGTGCTGGGGCCGTATGTTGCCATCTCCAGCGTGCCGGGTCGCGATGCGATCCGATCCTGGGGCTTCTCGAACATCACCACGGTGCACCCGGTCGACGGGCTCACGATCAAGAACATCGTCGGCTTGCGTCGGATCAAGCAGCTCAACCGGTTCGATTATGATGGCACGCCGTTGACGCTGCTCGATTTCGATATCTGCGCTACCCCGGCCTCGTGCCATCCGGCCAATCCGGCCGAGCCATGGTCCCTCAATGTCGAGCAATGGTCCGAGGAGTTCCAGGTTCAAGGCACGGCCTTCGACGTGCTGACATATACGGTCGGGGTCTTCGGCTCCAACACCACGACGCCGGCCGCCAATTACATACACCAGACTTCGGTGTTCGGCAGTACTACTGATGTCAATCAGTGGGTCCGGGACCGCAGCCGGGCTGTGTATGGCCAGCTGAGCTATGATTTGTCGGCGCTGGTCAAGGGTCTGACGGCAACGGCAGGCTATCGACGGACGCACGATGAGCGTGGCCTGACATTGATCCAGGTAGCGAGCGGGCGATGCACCACCGGCGCGACGGGCACGGTTGTTGCCGACCCCGGCAATGCGCCGCAATGTTCGGCGAAATTCAACACGAGTTTCAATACTGACAGCTATACTCTTGGCTTCGACTGGAAAATCACCGACTCCATTTTGACCTATATAGCGGCCCGTCGTGGCTATCGTGCAGGTGGGCTGAACCCGCTCGCCGCGCCGGTGTTGCTGGCCAATCCACCGATCCCCAACGCCCAAAGCCTGTTCACTTACCAGCCCGAATTCCTGAATGATGTCGAGATCGGCCTGAAGGCGGACTGGAATCTAGGCGGTAACTGGCGGCTGCGGACCAATATCGCCGCCTATTCCGACAAGCTCACCGGAGCACAGCTCAACCAGACCTTCAGCGTAGGAACCTCGACGGTGAGCGCGCTTGTGAATGCCGCATCAGCGCGCATCAAGGGGATCGAAGCCGAAGCGGTTCTGCGCCCCGACGGGCATCTCAGCCTGAGTGCCGCCTATGCCTATACCGAAGCAACCTATGGCGCCTTTCTGGACTACAACCGGCGCGACCCGGTGACCAACGCGCCGGGGCTGTTCACAGGCCGCATCTTTCCTTTCACACCACGGCACAAGCTGAACATCGGCGGCACCTATACACTGCCTGTCGGCGACAAGCGCGGAGACATCAGCCTGTCCGCGAACTGGGCCTACAAGTCTTCGATCACCCTTGGCCTTGTTCCGTTCATCAACGTCAACGGTGTCGCAGTGCCCGACGGCGAAAGCGTCCAGAAGGAAACGGGAACGGTGGATGTCAATCTGGCATGGAAGCGGATGCTGGGTAGTCCCATCGATGCCAGCCTGTTCGTCACCAACCTGTTCGATGTGACCTACAAGATCGGCGGCGCTTCGCTGATCAATTCGGGCCTTGGCATCAACCAGCGCATCTACAACGAGCCGCGCATGATCGGGCTACAACTGCGCTTCCGCTTCGGAGATAATGGATGACACTCGATAAGGCCGCCGTAGGCCCCGACTGGGATAGTCTCTACGCCACCCGCATGAAGCGGGTGGCGCCATCAGAAATCCGGGAACGGATGCGCCTCATCAACCAGCACTCACTGATCCATCTCGGTGGCGGGCTGCCCGATCCCGCGATCTTTGCCTACGATCTGCTGGCCGAAGCAAGCGCCGCCATTCTCGGTGATCCCGCGCGTGCCCGCTTGGCGCTGCAATATGCCCCGAGCGAAGGGCACCTACCGCTGCGCGAATGGCTGACGGGGTATATGGCATCGCTGGGTGTGCCGTGCGGCATCGAGAACATTGTCATCACCAACGGTTCACAGCAGGCGCTCGATCTGATCGGCAAGATGCTGCTCGATCCCGGCGATGTCGCGGCGGTGGAGATGCCGAGCTTCATTGGGGCGTTACGTGCGTTCGATGCTTATCAGCCGCAGTATATCGCGATTCCGGAGGATACAACTGCGACAGGGGCGACGCTTGCGGGCGCAAAGCTGGCCTATGCGGGCCCCGACTTCCGCAACCCCACCGGCACAACTCTGACTCGTGCGGAGCGTGAAGGCCTGCTGACGCTGGCCGCTGCGGCGGGTACGCCGATCGTCGAAGACAGTTGCTATGAAAAACTGCGCTTCGTCGGCGAGACGATTCCATCGCTGCTCGCGCTCGGCGTGGCCCGCACCGGCAGCATCGAAAATGCCGGGGTGCTGTACACTGGAACTTTTTCCAAGACGATAGCGCCATCGCTTCGCGTTGGATGGGTCGCGGGGCCGGCGGCTGCGGTACGCAAGCTGACCCTGCTTAAGCAGGCAAGCGATCTTGCAACCAGCGCGCTCAACCAGATGGTGCTACTCGACGTGGTGCGCGATCACCTAGATAGCGAGGCTGTTCGTATGTCTGCAGTCTATGCCGAGCGTTGCGGGTCGATGCTAGACGCATTGGCGCGACATATGCCTGCCGACGTGAGTTGGACGCGGCCCGAAGGCGGACTCTATGTCTGGGTGCTACTGCCCGAGGGGATGGATGGCAGCCGTTTCGCCGAAAGGGCGCTGGTGGAGCGTGGAGTTTCGACAATTTCGGGAGCAGCCTTTTACCCCAGCGATCCCCGAAAGAACACGATCCGCCTGAGCTTCTCGCTTGCCAGCGTGCAGGATGCGGCGGAAGGGATCAGGCGCATTGCCGAACTCGTCGAAGAAATGCGCGGCTGAAGGCGGAGTGGGTCGGTGCCAACGCTATGGCACTGCGGCAGCCGCTCCGATTTTCAGGGCATAGCGCGGTGATGTAAGACGCGTTTCGATCGTCGTGCGTACCGGAGCTTCCAGGCGTCCCACAGCGTATTGATCTAATGTAGCGTGGTGATGTCGGTAACATAGAGATTGCAAGAGATCAGTCGGCGTTTGTCTTTGCCTGATCTGCCCCCCCGATGAGATAAACCGGTTCGTCACGGTTACTGCGGACTTTGGACCGAAGATGCCCGCTTTGCATTGCTGTCGTGTTCGTTTCACATTTGTCCTGCTCCGACCGTGTCCTAAAAGGAGAAAAAATGATACTAATGGAGTGGTAGCATATGTTCCGAGATCAAAGGATCGAAGTGGGCGATCGGGTATCGCGGACCATACGATGCTCCACAGCCGTCGGTATCATCTTTATAGCGGCTTGTTTGCCCGCAGTATCTTACGCCGCACCATTACAGGCAGGCGACGAAGCGACTATCTCGCAGGATCAAGCCGACACGCGGGGATTGATCCAGGATATTGTCGTCATGGCGCGTCGGCGCGAGGAAAGTGCCCAATCCACTCCCGTCTCGATAAGCGCGATTTCGCAGCAGCAACTCACCGACCTAAACATCGTGCGGATCGAGGGCATCACGCAACTTGTGCCAAGCCTGCGCATCACTCAGGCGAGCGGCAGTGGCAACGCGCCGGCAATCTTCATTCGCGGTATCGGCACGCTGTCGACTGCGCTCTACGTCGAGCCCGCGGTCGGCGTCTATGTCGATGGTGTTTATACGCCGCGCCCCAGCGGCAACACGTTCGATCTGCCCGACGTCTCCAGCATCGAGGTACTGCGCGGCCCGCAGGGTACTCTGTTTGGCCGGAACACTACCGGCGGCGCGATCCTGCTGTCTACGGGCAATCCCACCGAGGAATTTGGCGGCAAGGTCAGCTTTTCGTACGGATCGCGCGAGGAAGTGATCGGTTCAGCGATACTGCAGCTTGGCAAGATCGGTAACACGCCCTTCAGCGTGAAACTGACCGCGCAGAGCCACTCGCGCGACGGCTGGGTTAAAACACCCAATCATTCGCCCTCGCAATGGGGTGGCGCGCTCGACAGCTATGGCTTTGGCGCTGCCATTCGTGGTGAGCTGGGCAACCTCACGGTCGATCTGCGGGGCCGCTACAACAAGATCATATCCTATACCGGCTGGGAAGCCTTGTCCGCCACCCCTGTTGGCCGCGCCTATTTCGCCAATGCAGCTACGGCTAGCGGCATCGCTTTCCCGATTGGGGTAGGGCCGCGCGACTATAGCTATCGCGATCCGCGCACCAGCGGCAAATCCGTAGTGGAAACCAAGGGGGGCGTGCTGACGCTGGACCACCATGTCAGCGACGCGTTCAGTATCAAGTCAATCACCGCCTACAACACGATCGACCAGAATTTGCGCGGCAATCTGGGGGGTGGCGCGACGCGCGGTACGGTTGCCAATCCTGCGGTGGCGGGACAGCCGGTCGAGTTCGTGTCGGTTCATGTCACCCCGACCAATCCGGGCCAGCAGCGCCAGTTCACACAGGAACTGCAGCTACTGGGCGATGTCGGCGACTTCAATTATCTCGTCGGCCTCTATTATTATGATGAGTCTGTCGATGAGACGATTACCACGATCCTCAACTCGCCGCTTTCCGCTACCAGCGCGATCCGACTCAACCGCAGCACGACCTACGTGATCGATTCCAAATCCTATGCCGCCTTCGTGCAGGCCGGGTGGAAGCCATCCTTTGCAGACGGCAAGCTCGAAATCGTCGGCGGCATTCGCTACACTGAGGACAAGAAGGCGCTTAATTCCAGCTCGGTGTCCACGACGATCACCACCACCAGAGCGACACAGTCGCGCAAGGACAAGTGGCACAATGTGGGCTGGCTGGGGTCGATCAGCTACAAAGTGACGCCGGACATATTGCTCTATGCGCGCGCCGCATCGGCCTATCGCTCGGGCGGCTACAATGCGCCGACCGTTGGCGTCCCACCCTTTGATCCGGAAAAGGCGATCAGCTATGAGGCTGGCTTCAAGGCCGACCTGTTCGACCGGCATTTACGTTTTAACGCCGCTGCTTATCAGACTGACTATGACGATCTACAGGTCAACGGCTATAATATCGCCACGAACACCAACCTTCTGACCAACGCCGGTAAGGCGCGTTATCGTGGATTCGAGATCGAGACCCAGGTCGCATTCGGCGGGTTCCGCGTTGACGGTAACGTCGGCTATGTCGATCCGGTCTATAAGGAGTATATATTGGCCGTCGGCGGCGTCCCAACCAATGTAGCCTCGCAGGCGAGGTTCTCGAACATCCCCAAATGGACCTATCACGCTGGGGCGCAGTATACACTTGAGACAGCGGACGTGGGCAGCCTGACTCTGCGCGGCGACTTCACGGGTAAGAGCAATAGCTCGACGTACACCATCCTGTCGCAGGCGCCCAACACAGCGCAGGTTCCTTTCTTCGGCAAGGAATCCAACTATAGCGCGCGTCTGATCTGGGCTTTCGATCTGGCGGGCAAGAAAATGACGGCGCAAGTGTTCGGTGAAAATCTTTCGAACAATCGCTACCTGACATTCGCATCGGACTTCGGCGCCGTGCTTGCGGGCACGTATAATCGTCCACGCTATTATGGCGTGGCGCTGGGTCTGGACTTCTAGAGGGGCATGAGGATGCCAGGCAACCCGACAGTCCGCGCCCGCGATCATGAGTGATCGTTCGTCACTACTGGCGTTGGCGCGGCTGGACGATCAACTGGCGGTGGTGACCGGTGCCGCGTCGGGGATCGGTTTCGCGGTAGCGCAGCAATTGCAGGCTGCTGGTGCTCGGCTTCTGCTGATCGACAAGAATGGCGACACGCTGGCGGCTGCGGCCGCTAAACTCGACACGCGAATGTCGCTGGCTGCCGATATCACAGACTGGTTATGCATAGAGACTAAACTGACGGCTGCGCTCGGCGGTGCGGCCCCGGGCATATTGGTCAATGCCGCGGGCATATTTCCCGGCATGCCTTTGCTGGATCTCGAAGAGGATCATTGGGACGCCGTGCTGGGCGTCAACCTTAAGGGGACACTGCGGATCAGCCAGCTCGTCGCCCGTGCAATGCGCGACGGCGGGCGGGGCGGCGCGATCGTGCATATCGGTTCGGTGCAGGGTGAGCGCTCGACCGCTGGAAAATCCGCTTATGCCGCGTCAAAGGCTGGGCTTGAGGCGCTGACCCGTGTGATGGCACGAGAACTGTCGTCGCATGCGATCCGCGTCAACGCCGTGGCCGCCGGTCCGATTCTCACCGAAGGGACTCGGGCGGTGGCCGCGCGACTGTCCGCCTCGCCCGATTCGGCCTTACCTTCGAAGCGCCACGAAAGGGGTATCATCGGCGCACCCGACGATGTGGCGCGGGTGGTGCATTTTCTCGCAAGCCCCGCCGCCAGCCATGTCACTGGCGCGATATGGCGAGTTGATGGCGGAGCGACGCTAGACTGAAATGCGAATATGCCGGGGACCGGCTCGCCCATTGCCTAAGATACGATGCAAGCTCAGCACCGCGGAGATGCCAAAAGGCGAACGGAAAACGCCGCCAATCATGCTATCTCAATAAAGATAAGTAAGAGAGGAAATGATTGATGGCGACGATTTCCGAGATTGCTCCAAACGCGCCGTCGCCTGCGGTCGAACTTGCGGCATGGCGCCGTTCGCTGATCATCCTCATTATGCTGACCGGCGGCATCAAGACCACGCTGGCCCTTACCACCGTCGTCCCCGCGCTCCAGTTGATTGCGCGCGAATTCAGTGCGAGCCGGGACGCCGTACTCAGTGCGCAGTTCGTGGTGACGATGGCACCGATCGGCATGGCCATCGCCGGTCTCCTGGCTGGCCTGCTAGTGTCCAACCGTAACCTGCGCGGCATGACCTTTCTCAGCCTGGGCGTCTGCACCGTTGCCGGCCTGATGCAGTTGGTTGTGCATAATTATTATCTGCTTCTCGGCAGCCGGTTCGTCCTGGGCTTCAGTGCGGTAATCGCCGATGTGGCGATGACCAGCATCCTGGCTGCGCAATTTTCCGGCACGTTGCGATCAAAGCTGCTTGGTTATCGCCACGCCATCTCGTCGATTGGCACCGTTCTGACGATGCTCCTGGGTGGCGCGTTGGCGCAGAAATTCGGCTGGCGCGCGCCCGGCATCATGTTCCTGTTGCCCGGCGTATTGCTGCTGATTTCGCTGATCGCCTTCAACCGGCCGATCGTCAGCGAACGTATTGCGCCCGACCAGGAGCGCGCGTCGGTCTGGCAGATATGGCCGCTGCTGCTGCTGTCGCTCGTCATGTCGATCGGCCACACCATGCCGTCTTTTCAGATGCCCTTCCTCCTGAAGGAAAATGGCATCACCAGCGCGGTGCTCGTATCACGCGTACCCGCGCTCAGCGCCGCGATCTCCATCCTTGCGGCCTTTTCCTTCGGCTTCATCTACGCCCGACTCGGCGCATGGACATTGGTGATCTCTTCCAGCCTTATGGGCATTGGGTTCGTCGGCGCCGGCCTTGCCCCCAGTTATAATTTCGTCCTGTTCTGCGTAGTTATCGAAGGGATCGGCGCGGGCCTCAACATGCCTTTCTTTATGAACCGTATTCTAGACCGGGTGGCGCCCGGACAGCGTAGCTATGCGATCGGGCTCGCGTCGTCCGCGCTGTTCCTGGGCCATTTTCTCAACCCGCTGCTCACGGCGCCGGTGCGTCTCAATCTCGGCATCCACGCTACTTTCGTGACCGTGGGCATACTGTTGATCCTAGTCGGCGCCTTCATCGCTTTCTGGACATTGGTGTTCCGCAAAACCCGCGCAATTTGAGAGGCTAAAAAGCAGATGCCTGACATTCGCGATTGACCTCTTTTTTAAGATTGCTATCATATAAAAGATAGCAATGTAGGAGATATGATATGCCTTTAGGAAGCTCCAAACTCATCTCGGCCGACAGCCACTTTAACGAACCCGGCGACCTTTTTACCAAGCGGGTGGCAGAAAAGTTCAAGGCCCGCGCGCCGCGCATGGAGAGCTTTCCCGAGGGCGACGGCTGGATTTTCGAAGGCCTGGACGGCCCGCGTAATTTCGGCTGGAACGCCTGCGCCGGTCTTCAGCCTGAAGAGATGAAGGCTTGGATGCGCTTCGACGATATGCGGAAGGGTGGCTGGGATCCGGCCGAGCGCGTCAAGGAGCAGGACCGCGACGGCGTCACCGCCGAGGTTATGTATCCAACACCGTCGATCCAGGCCGCCATCGCACTGGTCGAGGACGAGGAATTTCATCTCGCGCTGGTCCGCGCCTATAATGACTGGGTTTCGGAATATGTCGCTTACGATCCCAGCCGCTTCTGCGGTCTGGTTTATCTACCCAACCGCGGGGGCGTGAAGGTCGCGGTCGAGGAAATGGATCGCGTGCTTGGCCGTCCCGGGATGCGCGCGGTGATGGCGCAGGCCTATCCGACCGGTACAACCACCATGACAGACGAGCATGACTATCTGTGGGCCGCGATCCACGAGCGGGACGTCAGCTTCAACATCCATGTCGCGCTCGGCATTTACAAGCCCAGCCCGCACAAGGCGAAGCTCCCAGGCTATGGCCGCTTCTTCGACGCGCCCAACCGCTGCATCGAGTTCATCTTCAACGGCGTGTTTGATCGCTACCCTGATCTGAAGGTCGCTTTTGCCGAAGTTGATTTTGGCTGGGTTCCCTATGTGAAGGAACAGATCGACAATAATTATCAGCGGCTGGAAAAGGTGAATCATTTCGGCCTGAAGCGGCTGCCGTCCGAATATATCGACGAGCATTTCTACTTTGGTTACATGACCGACAGTTTCGGCCTGAACAATCTGAATGCGATGAATCCGGAGCGCGTGCTCTGGTCTACAGACTATCCGCATATCAGCGCCGACTATCCCTATAGCTGGCGCACGATCCAGTCTTCCATGGCGGGCGTACCCGCGCCGGTGAAGGCTGCGATTCTCCATGGCAATGCCGAGAAGCTGTATAAATTCCCGGTCGCCGAAGATGTCAAGGTAGAAGGGCGCCCGGCGCTCGTCGCCGCGGAATAGTCCAAGACCACCGGCCCGTCGGCTGCGGCGACCCGATCCTGGGATGCTGCAGCCCACGGCCACCCGAAGGATTATCATGTTCGATAAACGCATGTCGATCGATGACATCGTGGCGCAGCTGCGCGACGGGATGACCATCGCCATCGGCGGCTGGGCAACACGGCGTAAGCCGATGGCGCTAATCCGCGCGATCGCGCGCTCCGATCTCAAGGATCTGACGATCGTGAGCTACGGCGGCCCGGATGTCGGTATGCTCGCCGCGAGTGGTAAGATCGCGAAGCTGATCTTCGCGTTCGTCTCGCTCGATCACATCCCGATCGAGCCGTATTTCAAGGCCGCGCGTCAAGCGGGGCTCCCCGTGTGGGAACTGGACGAAGGCATGCTACATTGGGGCTTGCGCGCTGCAGCGATGCGCCTACCGTTCCTGCCCACCCGCGTCGGCATTGGCACGGCTATCGCGGACCATCCGGCGTTCCGCACGATCCGCAGTCCCTATGACGATGGCGAGACTCTGCTCGCCATGCCTGCGATCCGGCCGGACGTGGCGCTGCTCCATGTCCACCGATCGGACGAGAAGGGCAATATATTGACCCTGTCGCCGGACCCGTTTTTCGACGAACTGATGGCGCGGGCGGCGGCGCATACATTCGTGACGGCCGAGCAGATCGTGGCGACGCAAGACCTCGGCCTGCCCTCTAATGCGCGTTATCATCTGGTCGAGCGGTCGCTGATCACCGGCGTCGCAGAGGCGCCGTTCGGGGCGCACCCGACCAGTGCGGCGCCCGACTATCAGCTCGATCTGCCGCATCTGCGTACCTATGCGGCGGCGGAGGGCGAGGGCTGGGCCGATTATCACCGGAAGTATGTCGCAGTCGACGATGCCGCCTATCTCGCTGCGGTTGGTGGCACCGACGCGATCCGCGCCATTCCCGCGCCAGTCTATTGAGGGTTCCCAAGTGACAGAGACGACCGCCACGCTGGCCGAACTGCTGATTGTCGCCTGCGCCGAAGTATGGCGCGACGATCCCGAATGGCTGGCAACCGGCATCACCCCGATCCCGCGGTTGGGAGCCAGCCTTGCCAAGCTCAGCTTCAACCCTCGCCTGATGATCACCGACGCGGAAAATATGCTGGTTGAAACGCCTGCGCCTCTCGGGCCGCGCGATACGTCGCCGACTGTGGAGGGCTGGGCGCCCTACGCGCGCACCTTTGACAATCTGTGGGGCGGTCGCCGCCATGCGCTTGTCGCGCCGGTGCAGATCGACCGGTTCGGCCAGACCAATATCAGCGTGATCGGCGACCACGTCCGACCCAAGGCGGCTTTGCTCGGCGCGCGCGGCTTCCCCGGTAACAGCGCCAGCCATCCCAACAGCTATTTCATCCCGCAGCACAACAGGCGCAGTTTTGTCGCAGGCGAAGTCGATCATGTTTGCTCGGTCGGCTATAACCCGAAGCGCTGGGCCAATGGCCGAAAGCCGCTGGGGCTGGAACTGCGGTGGATTATCTCCAATTTGTGCGTGATGGATTTCGGGGGAGGCGATCATGCGATCCGGCCGATTTCATTGCATCCCGGCGTGACGATTGAAGAGGTCCGCGACAACTGCGGATTCGACCTCGCCTGGAGCGGTGAAGTCCTGCCCGTCACTGCGCTGCCGACGCCCGAAGCGCTCTCTATTATTCGTGCACTCGACCCTCATGATATCCGCGCGACGCTGATCAAGGGCAATCCATCGGCGCAGCGCATCGCTTGACAGGCGCCCGATACCGATACGGCACTGCTGGCTTGCTCGGATGCTATCATTACCGCCGTTGACTGCGCTAAACATTATAAAGATAGATATTATAAATGAAGGAAGCGGGACGAGCGATGGCGGGCATATCGGCGGAAAAGCCGGATATTATCTATGAGACGGATGCGCCTGTCCTGTACGCCGTGCGCGAAAGCGTCGCCTGGGTGACGATGAACCGTGAACGCTTCAACAATGCGCAGAATAGCCAAATGACTTATGCGCTCGACGATGCCTTTCGCCGCGCCGTTGATGATCCTGAGGTCAAGGCGATCGTGCTGGCTGGCGCGGGCAAGCATTTTTCCGCCGGGCACGACATCGGTACGCCCGGCCGCGACGTCAGCCGCAGTTTCTCCCGCGCGCATTTGCTGCCCGATCATGTTGGGCGGCCGGCCGCCGAATTTCTCTACACGCGCGAGCAAGAAGTCTATCTGGGTATGTGCCGTCGCTGGCGGGACATAAGCAAGCCGACCATTGCTATGGTGCAGGGCGCCTGCATCGCCGGCGGGCTAATGCTCGCCTGGATCTGCGACCTGATTGTTGCATCCGATGACGCTTTTTTCCAAGATCCGGTCAGTCGGATAATGGGCATTCCCGGGGTCGAATATTTCGCCCATGGCTTTGAACTGCCGCCGCGCGTTGCCAAAGAATTCCTGCTGCTAGGCGAAAGAATGAGCGCCGATCGCGCCTATGGCTTCGGCATGGTCAATAAAGTCGTGCCACGCGCCGATCTGGAGCGGGCCGTTGCAGAAATGGCCGCCAAGCTGGTCGGCCAGGAGTCGCTCGGCATGTGGCTGACCAAGCAGGCCATCCATCAGGTCGAGGATCTGCGTGGCAAGCGGTCGGCGATGGACGCTGTCTTCCACATGCATCATTTCGCCCATGCGCAGAATGACCTTACCACTGGACATGCGCTGGGCGGCGTCACCGGCAAAAGCGCCGCCGCATCGAACAAACAGGCTGAGGCCGGATCGGGCAAGCCGTCATGACCGATCCGCTAGACACACCGTTGACCCGAGCGCTGGGGTGCCGCCTGCCAATCATCCAGACTGCAATGGGCTGGATCGCCGAACCTGCGCTGGTTGCGGCGACGGTCGAGGCAGGCGGTTTCGGCTTTCTGGGCGCGGCCGTCATGAAGCCCGCTGAAGTGGCTGACAAGATCGCGCACCTGCGCAACCTCACGGCACGCCCGTTCGGCGTTAATTTCCATATGTTTCAGCCCGGCGCGGATGCGATCGTCGGGAGCATCATCGCCAACCGGGATCAGATACGCGCCGTCAGCTTCGGTCGTGGACCCGATGCACGAATGATCGCGCGCTTTCGTGATGCTGGCATATTGTGCGCGCCCACCGTCGGCGCGGTCAACCATGCGCGCAAAATGTGGAAGCTGGGCGTCGATATGATCGTCGTGCAGGGGGGCGAGGGCGGGGGGCACACCGGATCGGTCGCATCGACGATTTTGTTGCCGCAGGTGCTGGATGCGGTGGATATCCCGGTCGTTGCGGCGGGCGGTTTCGCCGACGGCCGCGGATTGGCCGCTGCACTCGCTTATGGCGCCGTCGGCATCGCTATGGGCACGCGATTTCTGATGACGCTTGAGAGCCCGGTGCCCGATGCCGTCAAGCGCGCGTATCTGGCAGCGCAGACGGGCGATATCCAGGTGACGCGCAACATCGATGGCTTGCCCCAGCGCATGATCTGCAACCAGGCCTTCGACCGCTACGCCAAGAGCGGAACGATCCGCTCGCTCTGGAGCGCGGCGCTGGCAGGTCTGGCTACCAAGCGCGATGCCGAGACATCTTGGGCCGAACTGCTGCGGATGGCGCGTGACATGCAGGCGCATGGCGGCCTCAGCCTGTCTCAGGCACTACGCGCCGCCGCCGCGCCTTATCTCATTCAGCGTGCCGTCGTCGCGGGCGACGCGGACAATGGCCTGATGGCGACCGGATTGGTTGCTGGCCGGATCGACGACCTACCCGATGTAGCTACCTTGCTCGCAAGCATAGAGGCCGACGCGCGGGCCCGGCTGGCGGCGATTATGCCCGTCGCCACGCGCGATCGAAAGGTCGTCTGATGCCGATCCGTACCCATATTGCCGACCATATCGGCGAAATCATCCTCGATCATCCGCCGGTCAATGCGCTGGACAGCACCGGCTGGAATGAGATGCCCGATATCGTCGAACAGATGGGCCGCAATCCCGATGTCCGCTGCGTACTGATCCGCGCCGAGGGGAAGGGTTTTTGCGGCGGCGTTGATATCAAGGAGATGCAGGCGCATCCCGAGCGCATCGTGCAGCTAAATCGTGGCAATTTCCGCACCTTCCGCGCCGTTCGCGCGTGCGAAGTGCCGGTGGTGACCGCTGTCCATGGCTTCATCATCGGATCGGGAATCGGAATCTGTGGCGCCTCCGATGTGGTAATCGCGGCAGAGGGCGCTTTCTTCTCGCTGCCGGAGGTCGATCGCGGCGCGATGGGCGGAGCTAGTCATCTGATGCGCATGTTTCCGCTGCAAAAAGTCCGTGCCGCCTTCTTTACCGCGGGCCGCATCGACGCGGCGGAGGCCCATCGGCTGGGTGCCGTCGAAATAGTCGTTGCACCGGATCACTTGGTCGCAGAAGCGCGCGCTTTCTGCGCGGTCATCGCATCGAAGAGCCGCAAGGCGTTGACGACCGCCAAGGAGGCGCTGAACGGATTGGAGCCGCGTGACGTCGATCAGGGCTATCGTTTCGAACAGGGCTTCACGCTCGAAATGTACCTGCATGCGGATAGCCAAAAGGCGCGCGACGCCTTCGTCGCCACCGGTAAGGCGGCGGAATACTGATGGACCTTCGCTACACCCCGGTGGAGCAAGCGTTTCGCGCCGAAGTGCGCGATTGGCTGGACAGCCATGTGCCGCGCGCGCCGTTGCCCGATTTCGATTCCACCAGCGATGGCTTCGAAGCACATCGGGAATGGGAACGGACCCTGCATAAGGGTGGCTGGAGCATGGTCACCTGGCCGCAGGCCTATGGCGGGCGCGGGCTGGACCTCATCCGCTGGCTGATCTTCGAGGAAGAGTATTATCGCGCGGGCGCGCCGTTGCGCGTCAATCAGAACGGCATCTTCCTACTCGGCCCCACGCTCATCGAATATGGCACCTCCGAACAGAAGGCGCGCTTCTTGCCTGCCATGGCGGCAGGCGATGAGATTTGGGCGCAGGCCTGGTCGGAACCCACGGCTGGCAGCGACCTTGCCGGGGTCCGTGCAACCGCCACGCGCGAAGGCGACGATTATATCCTGTCGGGGCACAAGATTTGGTCGTCACGCGCTGTGCATGCCGACTGGGCATTTGGCTTGTTCCGCGCGCCGGGCAGTGAGCGGCATAAAGGGCTTTCGCTGATCCTGTTCTCGCTCGACGCGCCGGGCATCACGGTCCAGCCGATCAAGCGGATGGACGGCAAGCCGGTGTTCGCCGAAATCTTCCTCGACGACGTGCGCGTGCCGGTCGCAAACCGGTTGGGCGGCGAAGGCGAGGGCTGGTCGGTCTGCATGTCGACTGCGGGCTTCGAGCGCGGATTGATGCTACGCAGCCCCGCCCGCTTTCAGGTCGCCGCTGCGAATCTGGTCGATCTTTACCGCAGCCGCGCCAATCAGGCCGACCCGGCGCTCGCCGCCTCGGTCATGCAGGCGTGGATGGACGCCGACGCCTATGCGCTGTCGATCTACGCCACCGCCAGCCGACTGATGGCGGGTGGCGCGATTGGGCCGGAAACCAGCACCAACAAGATTTTCTGGTCGGAACTCGACCTCGACCTGCATCGCACGGCGCTCGCCCTGCTGGGGGCGGAAGCCGAACTAACGACCGATGCGCCGGATCGCGCGGCGAACCTGGGCGACTGGCTCGACGGCTATGTCTTCTCGCTCGCCGGGCCGATCTATGCTGGGGCCAACGAAATCCAGCGCAACATCATCGCCGAGCGTATGCTCGCCTTGCCGAGGGGCTGACGGTCATGGATTTCCGTCTGACTGAGGAGCAGGAGATGCTGGCCGAAACGGTCGAGGCACTGCTGCGCGAAAGCTGCGGCAGCGCCGACCTCCGACGAATGTTGGATGAATCTGCGGCACGGGATACGCAGCGGTGGGAGGCCATCGTCGCCATGGGCCTGCCCGGCGTAATGGCGCCCGAAAGCTTGGGAGGCAGCGCGCTCGGTGCGACCGAAATGGCGCTCATCGCCACCGCTTGCGGCTATTGGCTGCTGCCCGAGCCACTAGTCGAGCAGGCCGGTGTGGTCCTGCCGATGCTGGCGGAATTGGACGCGGCACTGGCGACCCGCGCGATTGCAGGTGAAATTGTCGCCATCGGCCATCCCACACATCCGTTCGTGGCTGACGCCGACAGCGCCGTTGCGCTGTTGTTGGCTGATGGCGAGGCGATCCATCTGGTACCGCGCGACGCCGTCACTCTGGTGCGCCAGCCGAGCTTCGATCCATTCCGGCGGCTCTTCCGGGTCGACTGGACCCCGTCGGCTGCTACGCGGATCGGGCACGGATCGGCGGTGCAAGTGTTTTGGGACAAAGCGCTCGACCGCGGTGCGCTGTTCGGCGGTGCGCAAGTGCTCGGCGTCGCCCAACGGGCGGTCGACATGGCCGCTGCTTATGCGAAGGAGCGCCAGCAGTTCGGCAAATCGATCGGTGGGTTCCAGGCGGTAAAGCACTTGCTCGCCAACGCCCAGATCAAGATTGAATTTGCCCGGCCGGTTGTGCTGGCCGCCGCCGCATCGGACGCATCTGAACACAACCGTGCGCGGATCAGCCACGCGCGCCTTGCTGCCGCGGCGGCAGCCGATATCGCCACCCACGCTGCCGTCCAGGTGCATGGCGCGATGGGCTTCAGTTGGGAGGTCGACGTGCATTTTCTCCTGAAGCGCGCGACCGCGCTCAGCCAGGCTTGGGGCACCGCCGCTTTTCACCGCCAGCGGGTCGCGGCGCATGTCCTCTCTGCAAAGCTCGGTCCGGACTGCACGTTCGGCGCTGCCGGCCAACGGGAAATGCTCCATGAAGTCGCTTGATGTCGCCCGCGCGATGCGTGCCGATCCGGCCGAAGCGGCGCGCTATCGTGCCGCTGGCTGGTGGAGCGACCGCACCCTGTCGCAACGCGTCGCCGCACTGGCCGCAAGTAAGCCAGAGGAACCGGCGTGGATTACGCCGGAGGGTCGCATCGGCTGGGGCGCCTATGACCGCGCGGCCGACCGGCTGGCGGCGCTGATCGCGGACAAGGGACTTGCGCCGGGCGCGCGGGTCGCGGTGATCCTGCCCGACGGGCCGACGGTGCATGCTGCGTTGCTAGCGGTCGAGCGCGCAGGGATGGTCGCGGTCGGAATCGGCGCGCGCGCGGGCCTTGCCGAAATCAGCTACCTTCTGAAGCACACCGGCGCCGAACTTCTGATCTCCCATGAATACATGCGCGACCAGTCGATCGAGGCGCTCGTCGAAGCAGTGCAGGCGCAAGGCGCGACGCTCAAACATTGGCTGACGATTCCCGATCTGATCGCCTTTCGCAACTGGAGCGCGGGCGAACGCCCGTTTCATGCGCCTTTCCCTCCGTCCGACCCCGACGGACTTTTCCTGATCAACTCGACTTCGGGGACAACCGGCATGCCGAAATGCGTGATGCACACGCAAAATCGCTGGTTCTATTTCCATCAGCTCGCGGCCGAGGCCGGACGGTTCGGACCCGACGAGATTTTTCTGGGAGCCGTGCCGGCGCCGTTCGGTTTTGGGTTGTGGACCGCACATTTCTCGCCCGCGATCCTCGGTTGCCCGACGGTGGTTCTGCCGAAGTTCGATGCGGGCGTCGCGCTCGACATGATCGAACGCGAGCGGGTGACGGTGCTGTGCTGCGTCAGCACCCAATTCATCATGCTGCTCAACGAACAGGCCGAACGACCGCGCGATTTGTCGTCCCTGCGCTCGATGTTCACGGGCGGCGAAGCGGTGCCCTATCGCCGCGCCGCCGAGTTCGAGGAAGTGACCGGTGCTGTAGTGCTGCAATTCTATGGATCCAACGAGACCGGCGCGCTCAGCCGCACCACAGCCAGCGACAGCCGCGACCGGCGGCTGACGACGGCGGGAAAAATCATTCCCGAGATGGACGTGCGCCTGTTCGATCCTGCGACCGGCGCGGAAGTTGCTGGGCGGGGGCAGCCCGCCTGCCGTGGTCCGGCGACCTGCCTTGGCTATTGGGACGATGATGCCGCGAACGGAAAATTATTCACGCCAGATGGATGGATGTTGATGGGCGATATCGTTGAAATCGATGACGAGGACTATCTGCGTGTCGTCGGCCGTACATCGGAATTCATCATCCGGGGCGGTAAGAATCTCTCCGCGCCCGCTATAGAGGCCGAAGTCGCGACTCACCCCGGCGTCGCGCTGGTCGCTGCCGTGCCGGCCCCTGATCCGGTTTTTGGCGAACGGGTGTGCATCTATGTATCCCCGCGTGCCAATCATGCGCTGACGCTGGAAGCTATCATCGCGCATCTCCACGATCGTGGCGTATCGCGCGAGTGGTTTCCCGAATATCTCGTGTTGATGGACGATCTGCCCCGGTCTTCGGGGGGCAAGGTCGCCAAGGGCGAACTCACTGCGGACGCCAAGCGGCGCTGGGCTGTGCCGGCATGACGTACAACAACATTACGCTCGTCTATGAAGACCGCACCGCGTATCTTACGCTGGCGCGCCCGGACAAGCTCAATCCGCTCGACTGGTCGACTGTCAAGGAGTTGAAGGCGGCGGTCGCCGAGATCGAGGCGAGGCCAGCGATCAATTTCGTGCTGCTGACGGGCGAGGGGCGCAGTTTCTCGGCCGGTGGCGATCTCGATGGCTATATCCGGCTTTATCAGAAGCCCGCTGAATTTCAGGCATTTCTCGACGATTTCTACGTGATGCTAACCAGCATCGAAAGGGCGCGGGCGATCTGGATCGCAGCAGTCAACGGCGTCTGCGTCGCAGGCGGCATCGAACTGCTGCTGGCCTGCGACATGGGAATCGCCTCGGAAAGTGCGAAGATCGGCGACGGGCATCTCAATTTCGGACAGCTTCCGGGCGCGGGCGGGTCGCAGCGTCTGCCGCGTGCGATTGGCCTGCTGCGCGCCAAGCATCTGATCCTGACGGGCGAACTGCTGGATGCAAAAGCGGCGGAGAAGTGGGGCCTGGTGACGAAGGTCGTGCCCGATGCAGAGCTAGTCGAAGCGGCGAAGGACTGGATCACAGCCATGGCGGCCAAGAGCGCGGTTGGCCTTGCCGGGGCAAAGCGGCTCGCCAACATGACGCTCGACACGCCCTATGAAGAAGGACTGCGGCAAGAGATCGCGTTCGTGCACCGCTACGCCACCACTGAAGCCGACGCCACCGAAGGCCTGCTGGCCTTCAAGGAGAAGCGCGCTCCACGCTTCGGCCAGAAAAACCGCACGCCGCACTCTGTTGCGCCCAGGAAAGACTGATAGCCATGTTCAAGCTACGCGACAAATATGCGATCGCTGGGATCGGCACGACCGACTACAGCAAATTCTCCGGCCGGACCGTCCGCAGCCTCGCGACCGAGGCTTGCCTGAAGGCGATTGAGGATGCAGGCCTCACCGTCGCCGATATCGACGGCATCGTCAGTTTCAACTTCAACGACAGCGCCCCGGCGATGGGCGTTGCGACGGAGATGGGCATAGTGAATGCCGGCTATGCGGTCGACTATGCGGCGGGCGGCAATGGCGCGAACCTGATCACTCTGGCGGCGACTGCGGCGATCGAGGCGGGACTGGCGAAGAACGTCGTCTGCTTCCGCGCCATGAACGGTCGCTCGGGATTTCGCCTGGGCGGCGGGCGCGACATGTCGGCTTATGGTGTCACCCAATATACAGCGCCGCTGGGCTGGATCACCTATCCGCAAGCGATGGCGATGTGGGCACGCCGCCACATGATCGACTTCGGCACGACTGAAGAGCATTGGGCGGAAATCGCGACCACCTTCCGCGACAATGCCGTGATCAATCCGCGCGCGATGCAGCGTACGCCGATGACGAAGGACGACTATTACAACTCGCGCTTCATCGTCGATCCCTTCCGCATGTACGACATCTGCCTGGAAAGCGACGGCGCTTGTGCGGTCGTCATCACCGCCGCCGAACATGCCCGCGACCTCAAGCAGAAGCCGGTCTACATAATGGGCGGCGCCTATGGCGGCGGCCCCAGCCAGGGCGACGACCTGTTCGATGCGATCCGCTGGCCCAGCCATTCCCACAATTGCTTCAAATATCTGGCCGACGACTTGTGGGGCAGCGCGGGCATAAAGCCCGAGGATGTCGACGTCGCCGAAATCTATGACTGCTTCACCTACAGCGTGTTGATGGCGCTGGAGGGGCTCGGCTTCTGCAAGGATGGCGAGGGCGGCCCGTTCGTGATGGATGGCCGGATCGCGCGCGCTGGCGCGCTGCCGGTGAACACCCACGGCGGCCTCTTGTCCGAGGCCTACATCCACGGCTTCAACCATGTGATCGAAGCGGTCGAGCAATTGCGCGGCCAGTCGGGTGCGCGCCAGATCGAGGGTGCGGAGATCGCCCTCACCACGGCGGGCGCCATGACCTGCGGCAGCGCCATGATCCTGAGGAACTGAAAAATGGCCAGCAAACCTTATGCAAAGCCCCTGCCGGTCCCCGATTCGGAAAGCACGCCTTTCTGGGACGGGATGCGCGAGGGCAAGCTGATGCTCCAGCGTTGCGCGTCGAGCGGCGAATATCTGTTCCCGGCCGTCACTTTCTGCCCCGGCTCGCTGGAACGACCCGAATGGACGCAAGCGAGCGGCAAGGGGACGGTGTTCAGTTGGATCGTTGTGCGCCATCCGGTGCCGCGCGACATCTATGCCGATCTTGTGCCCTATGTCGTCGCGCTGATCGACCTTGAGGAGGGCTGCCGGATGACCGGCAATCTGGTCGATTGCGCGCCTGAGGATGTGCGCGCGGGCATGCCCGTAGAGATCGGGTTCAACCGGGTCACGGCGGAGATCACGCTGCCAGCGTTCCGGCCTGCGGAGGGCTAAGCATGGCCGCCCCGTCGATCGTACCAGCCCTGCACGATCCGTTCGCCGCTTCCCCATTGCTGCGCCGCTTTGCCGCTGTCACGCGGGAAGAACTGGAGGCGCATCAGTTGCGCAAGGTGCAGGCGCTATGCGCGCGGCTTTACGCCAAAAGCGGCTATTATCGAGACAGAATGGACAAGGCGGGGCTGGTAGGCGGCGTCATCGACAGTCTTGATAGGTACACGAAAGCCTTTCCTACCTCAGCCAAGGCTGATTTCCTGGAGGACCAGAAGGACGCGCCGCCGTTCGGCCGCCGTCTGGGTGTCGATCGCGACGAGGTCGTCCATATCAGCATGACCAGCGGCACATCGGGGCAGGGGCAGGAGATATACGGTCGCACCCAGCGCGACGTGCATATGCTCGGCTATCTGCATGCGCTGCCGTGGTATATGGCGGGGCTGCGAAAGGGCGACACCGCGATCAACTGCGTGCCCGCCGGCGGCATGACCACGGGCGGCTGGGGGCCGGGCGAGGCGATCCGTATCCTGGGCGCGACCCCCTTTCATGTCGGCGGCAACCTGTCGACCGACGCCAAGATCGATCTGATGCTGAAACTGGGCGGCATTCACTTCATCTATGCATCGACCAATTATCTCCACACGCTAACCGAAACGCTGCTGGCACGTGGTATTGTCCCGCGCGAAGCCTTTCCGGACATGCACGGCCTGTTCATTGCTGCGGAGGGCTATCCCCTCGAATGGGCGGAAAAGATCGAGGAACACTGGGGCTGCCGGTTGCAAGAGGGCTATGGTAGCACCCAGCTCAATGGTTTTGGCGGATCGACTGCAGCGGCCGGCGTGTTCGGCGACAAGGGCGCGCGCGGCCTGATCCGTCTGTTCGAATGGGAGCATTTGATCGAGATCGTCGATCCGGTAACAGGCGCTCCTGTCCGGCCCGGCGAACAGGGCGAGATGGTCGTGACGAACCTGTCGGTCGAGGGCAGCCCCGCCGTACGCTTCCGCACCGGTGACGCTGCGGTCTTCGTGCCCTGGCAGGAATGCGGCGGCGCAGCCTGGAATGCGATCGAATGCGGCATGATCGGTCGCTTCGACGACATGATGAAAATCCGCGGCAACAATATCTGGCCGTCGATGTTCGACGCCGCCGTTTTCGCCCACCCGCAGGTCGGCGAGTATAAGGGCCGGGTCTATACGCGCGACGGGAAGACCGAGGTCGAGGTGAAGATCGCGGTCGCTGAGCATCAGTCGGGTCTCGGCGCAGAGGACCGCGCGCAACTGGTCCAGTCGGTGCGCGCCGCAATCAAGGAACGCAGCAATATGTGGGTCGACGTGTGCGAAGTGCCGCGCTCAGAGTTTCAGGGCTTCGCTTATAAGGCGCGGCGCTGGACCGATGAGCGGCAGGACGGATACCGGCTATGAAGGACAAGGATATGGCGCAGGCCGACGAAGGCCATGAGAGCCGCCTGCTGGCGGAGATGCTGACGCTGGCCCATAGGCTCAAGGAGAGCGAGGATGCCTTGCTGGCCGGGCAATATGCGCATCTCCATGCGCGCGTCGCCGCGCTGATCGAACTGCGGTCGCTCGCGGGCATGACGCTATGACGTTGAGCGGCCTGCAGCGTTTTTCGCTAGACGGTCAGGTCGCGGTTGTGACTGGCGGGGGCGGCGGACTCGGATCGGCCGGTGCCCTGGCGCTGGCGGAGGCAGGAGCCGATATCGTGCTTGTGGGTCGCAATCGCACGAAGCTGGACGCGGCAGCGGCAGCGATCGACACTACAGGCCGCCGGGCCTGCATCGTCGAAGCGGACGCTAGCGACGCCACCTCGATGGAGGATGCCGCTGCGCAGGCCGTCGATGCGGTCGGCCGGATCGACATATTGTTCAACAATGCGGGCATCACCAATCCGCAGGCCTTGCTGAATATCGCGCCGGAGGATTTTCGCCAGGTGCTCGACGTCAATGTCGTCGGAGCCTTCCACACCATCCGGGCCTTTGTGCGGCCAATGATCGGTCGCGGTTATGGCCGGATAATCAACATGGGGTCGATTCTGTCTGGCCGCGGAATGGCCAATCGCGCCGCCTATTGCGCATCGAAGGCGGGGCTCGCCAATCTCGGCGCAGCCTGCGCGTTTGAATTCGGCGCGGACGGCGTAACCGTCAACACGCTGGGCGCGACTGTCATTGTCACGGATCTCAACCGCGAACTGGTCCGTACCCAGCCCGCGCTCTACGAACAGATCGTGCGCCGCACGCCGCTGGGTCGCCTTGGTGAGACTGAGGATCTGATGGGCGCGCTGCTGTTCCTTGCCTCCCCCGCATCCGCCTTCGTCACCGGCCAGACTGTATTCGTCGATGGCGGCTACACAGCCGGCTGATCCGGCCCCGACAAAAGGGTTTTGCATGTCTACATCGTTGAAGACCTTGTTCGATCTCACAGGCCGCACGGCGCTCGTCACCGGAGGGTCGCGTGGCCTCGGTCTTACCATGGCGGAGGCGCTGGGCGAATTTGGTGCAAAGATTATCCTGACGGCGCGCAAGCAGCATGAGCTTGACGCTGCGACGGCGCATCTGGCGGCCTTGGGCATTACCGCGCGGGCGATCGCCGCCGATGTCGGCGATCCCCAAGCCCCGGCCCAGATCGTCGCGGATCTTCAGGCGAAAGGCGACCATATCGACATACTGGTCAACAATGCAGGCACATCCTGGGGCGCCAAGACGGAGGAAATGCCTCTCGACGGCTGGAACAAGCTGATGGCCGTCAACCTGACCGGCCCGTTTCTCATGGCACAGGCAATCGCGCGCGATTATATGATCCCGGCGGCCTGGGGGCGCATCGTCAACATCGCCTCGGTCGAGGGGCTGCTCGGTCATCATCCTCGCATGATCGGTACCATCGCCTACAATGCCAGCAAGGGCGGCCTCGTCAATTTTACGCGCGCGCTTGCCGCAGAATGGGGGGCGCTTGGTATCACCGTCAATGCGCTCGCGCCCGGCTATTTTCCGTCCAAGCTCACCGGCTATGTGATCGACACCCACGGCGCCGAACTGGTTGCTGACACGCCGCGCGGCAAGCTTGGCTGCGACGATGACCTGAAGGGTGCGACATTGCTGCTTGCGTCGGACGCCGGCGCGCATATCACCGGGCAAATCCTGGCGGTGGACGGCGGCGCGTCGATCATCTGATTGTATGCGGCAGCGCGTCAGGCGGGGCCGAGTTTCTTGACCACGGCCGCAAAAAGGTCACCTGCGGGCGCGCAGTTATGACCCCAGCCGGGCCAATCCTTCCCCGACGCACGCCGCGACCGCCATGCCGCTACCGGCAGTCTGTAGCGCCAGCGCCCGCCCGATCCCTGACACGGCCCCGCTGATGACCGCCGTGCGGCCGCCAAGCTTCACGGGATCGCGCACGATGCTCATCGCTTGCCTACCCTGGCTTCAGCGAAAATGCGGGATGACGTGCGTGCCGATTTTGCGGATCGTCTCCAGTTGCGCCCATTGCGGCACGGTGCCCATGTTGGTCATGAACAGAATTTCGTCCGCCCCTGCGTCGGCGAGTTGACTGACATAGTCGATACAGTCGGCAACGTTGCCATAGGCGCTTTTCGCGCTCAGGATGCCCCCGCTCGGCCGACGACCGTCCTCGTCGGGCCGCAAGTCCATCGTGATCGTCTCCGACGCCAGCTTGGTCGTGATGATTGTATCGGTGCCCTCCTCCAGCAGCTTGTCGTCCCAGGTTTCGGGTTCGGGCTTGGGTCCACCGCCATACCAGTAATTGAGAGATTCGTAGAAGTATCGCTGGCCCTTGATGCCGATCTGGCGCGCCCGGTCGGCGTCGTCTAGCACGATGGTCGGGCAGAGCGCGGCCAAATGCTGGATCGGGCGATATCCGACCTGATCTTCGGGCAGGCGCGATGCCCAGGCATCGCGATAGATTTTATTCTTCTTCGCCACTTCCTCCGGCCCGCCGAAACCGAGCACCAGCGCGCCCAACCCGCGCTGCCCGGCCCGCGCGAGCGTGTCGAGATTGGTGCACGCCATGTACATGGGCGGATGCGGGTCCTGGTAAGGTTTGGGGTGAATTGGCCGCGCAGGGATCGTCAGGTGCGGGCCGTTATGCTCGACTTCCTCCTGCACAAACATCTTGGGGATCAGATACATGGCTTCGTCGATCAGTGGCTGCAGTTCCTTGAGGTCATAGCCATAGGCTCCCGCTTCCTGCTGGCTACCGCCCTTGCCCACGCCGAAATGCACCCGTCCCTTCGAAAGCAGGTCGAGCGTAGCGATGCGCTCGGCGACCTTGATCGGATGGTTCATCGCCGGCATCAGGCAGACGACGCCATGGCCGATGCCGATGCGTGAGGTCTTGCCAGCGATAAACGCCAGGAAGGTTTCGGGTGCGCTCATATGGGCATAATGGGTGAGCGATGTGTGCTCCACGCTCCAAATGACGTCGAAGCCCAGTTGCTCGGCAAGCAGCGCCTGCTCGACAAGTTCGTCAAATACCTGTCGTTCGCCGCGCGGCGATGCGTCGGTGATCTGAGCCTCGAAAATCAGGGAAAAACGCATCACTATCTCTCAAAAAAAAAGGGTGTAGCTTGTCGTTTCGACAGTCCACGCCGCCGCCATTTGTTTCAAATGCCGTTTGAGCGGTGGAGTGTTAGCGTGCGAGCATCGCTCCCTTGCCGTCCCCGCTGCCCTATTCCGATCGCTCCGATCAGGCTTCGGCACTCGACCACATTCGCGCGTGTCACATAGGGGACACGGGCGCGCACCCGCGTGCTGAAGCTCAAGGAGGTTGCGCTGTTTGACGGCCCGTTCATTGCCGCCCTGCCGATGTATAATCCGGACCGGGCCGAGCGCACCGATGCCGAGATCTGTTTCATAGATACGATACGCCAGTGCGATGGCGTGATCGTCGGGTCGCCCGGTTATCATGGCAGCCTGTCGGGGCCGGTGAAGAACATCCTGGACCTGCTGGAGGATATGGCGCGCGACGACAGTCCCTCTCTGGAGGGGCGGGCATTCGGATCGATCGTCACGGCTTTCGGCTGGCAGGCTTGCGGCACCACATTGGTCGCGATGAGATCGATCGCCCATGCTTTGCGTGCCTAGCCCACGCCCTTCGGGCTCGCCGTCAACGTGTCGGCGCGGCTGTTTGACGGTGACGGCATCTGCCAGGATCCAAAGGTCGCCGCGCGGGCCCAATTGGTGGCGCAGCAAGTCGTGGACTTCGCACGCTGGCGGAAGGCGGGCCTCGCCGCCTGACCTGCCCCATTCATCGCCATGGATGGTGATGCTGGCTTGTGACGGTGCTGATCGCCCAATGGCAATGGCAGGGGGCGGGGCGGCGGCGCTAGACGCTGGCGAAGCTGCGGCAATCCTGCCGCCATTACAGGATACATCATGCGCGAAGCTGTCATCGTCTCCACCGCCCGCACTCCGATCGGCAAGGCCTATCGCGGCGCTTTCAATGATAGCGAAGCGCCGTTGCTGTCAGGTCATGCCGTGGCGGAGGCGATCCGCCGCGCTGGGATCGATCCGGCGCGGGTCGAGGATGTGGTGATGGGCTGCGCAGCGCAGCAGGGCACGCAGGGATACAATATCGGGCGGTTGACCGCAGCGGCGGCGGGCCTGCCGGAGAGCGTCGCTGGCATGTCGCTTGATCGCCAGTGCGCGTCGGGTTTGATGGCGATCGCAACCGCCGCGAAGCAGATTATCCATGACGGCATGGAAGTCGCCGTCGGCGGAGGCGTCGAATCGATCAGCCTCACCCAGAATGCGCACAAGAATGACTATCGCGCGGTGTCGCAGGCCGTGCTGGCGAATAGCCCCCATATGTATGTGCCAATGATCGAAACTGCCGAGCTTGTCGCGCAACGCTATGGTGTGAGCCGGGAGGCTCAGGACGCCTATGCGCTGCAAAGCCAGCAGCGCACCGCCGCCGCCTACGCCGCTGGGCGCTATGATGCCGAGCTCGCCCCGTTAACGACGCGGATGCTGGTGACGGACAAGGCGACGGGCACGGTCAGCGAGCGCGAAATCACATTGGATCGCGACGAGGGGCCGCGAGCGGACACCGCTATCGAGGGGCTTTCTGCGCTGAAACCAGTCTGGTCGGGCGGCGATCTTGTTACGCAGGGCCAATATGTTACCGCGGGCAATGCCAGCCAGTTGTCCGACGGCGCGGCCGCCTGTGTGCTTCTGGAAGCCGGTGTCGCGGCGCGCGAAGGGCTGTCTCCGCTGGGCGTCTATCGCGGAATGGCCGTGGTCGGATGCCCCCCCGAAGAAATGGGGATCGGACCGCTCTATGCGATCCCCCGCCTGCTCGAACGGCAGGGGCTGAAGATCAGCGACATCGGCCTATGGGAACTCAACGAAGCCTTTGCCGCACAGGTTCTGCCATGCCGCGACCGGCTAGGCATTCCGGACGAACTGCTCAATGTCGATGGCGGCGCGATCGCGATCGGCCACCCGTTCGGCATGTCGGGCGCGCGTATGGTGGGTCACGCGTTGATAGAGGGCAGGCGGCGCGGTGTGCGCCATGTGGTCGTGACGATGTGCATCGGCGGCGGCATGGGCGCGGCCGGCCTGTTCGAGGTGCTGTGATGGGCGCGTTGCCAGCGGCCCTACCGCACTCCTTCCTCGCCAGTCCGCAGGAGATCATCGACGAGGCACGGAATGGCCGCATGTTCATCCTGGTCGATGACGAAGATCGTGAGAATGAAGGCGATCTGGTCATCCCGGCGCAGATGGCGACGCCCGATGCAATCAATTTCATGGCGACGCACGGACGCGGACTGATCTGCCTGGCGCTGGCGCAGGAGCGGGTTGAACAACTGGGCCTTGGCCTGATGAGTCCGGCCAACGAGACGCGACACGAAACCGCGTTCACCGTATCGATAGAGGCCCGCGAAGGCGTGACCACTGGAATCAGCGCCGCCGATCGCGCCCGGACCATCTCAGTTGCGATCGATGCGTCGAAAGGGCCGGACTGCATCGTGACGCCGGGCCATGTGTTCCCCCTGGTTGCGCGTAATGGTGGCGTACTGGTGCGCACCGGGCATACCGAGGCGGCGGTCGATGTTGCGCGCCTCGCCGGACTCAACCCGTCCGGGGTGATCTGCGAGATCATGAAAAACGACGGCGCGATGGCCCGTCTCGACGACCTTATTCCGTTTGCGCAGAAGCATCTTATGAAGATCGGCACTATCCGTGACCTGATCGCCTACCGCCGCCGCAACGACCATCTGGTCGCACGGGGGGAAGAGATGACATTTTCCAGCCGCTGGGGCGGGGAATGGCGCGTCATCAGCTATCGCAACAAAGTGACGGGCGGCGAGATCGCCGTGCTGGTGAAGGGCGCGATCGATCCCGCTGGCCCGACCCTGGTGCGCATGCATGTCCATTCCCCGATGGGCGACCTGTTCGCCGAGCAGGATGCCCGCGGCGGCATGCTGGATCGCGCGATGGCTGCGATTGCTGAGGAAGGCAGCGGGGTCATCGTGATCCTCAGTTCGCCAGCGCCCGACATCGTCGCCTGCGTCATTCGCGCGCGCCAGCAGGGCCGCGAAGAAAGTGGCGGACGGACGGTCGCCTTGCGCGAATTTGGTATCGGTGCCCAGATCCTCAACGACCTCGATATCCACCGCATTGTGCTGTTGACCAACAGCGACACGAATTTCGTCGGACTGGAAGGGCATGGCATCGAGATCGAGCGAGTCCGGAACTTGCCAAACATCTAACATTGCAATCTTATAAATAATGTGGACTATTCGCGTCATCAGGAGATAGGAGAGCTCATGACAAATATTCTCATTCGCAACGGCACCGTAGTTGATGGCACAGGCGCGCCGTCCTACGCGGCCGATGTCCGTGTACGCGATGGATTGATCGCCGAAATTGGCCAGAACCTGGACCCTGCCGGCGAGCGGATCGTCGACGCGACCGATTGCATCGTGACGCCCGGCTTTATCGAGGCCCATACCCATATGGACGCGGTGATGTGGTGGCAGCCCAGTCTTGATCCGCTGCCTGGCTTCGGCGTTACCACTGCGGTTATCGGCAATTGTGGTTTCACCGCCGCCCCAGTGTCGGATGATCCCGATGTGCGGATGGAGATGGTCAAGATCTTCACCTTTTTCGAAGAAGTGCCGATCAAGCCGTTCCTCGACCGGTTGCCCTGGGACTGGCGCACCTGGTCGGAATATAAGGATTCGCTGGATCGCAATGCCAGAACTGCGTGCAATATCGCCGGTTATGTCGGTCATATCGCGATCCGGCTGGCCGTGATGGGGATGGCCGCCTGGGATCGCGCAGCGACGCCGGATGAGATCAAGCAGATGTGCGCTTATTTGGAGGACGCGCTGCAGGCGGGCGCACTCGGCATGTCCTCCAACTTGCTCGACGACGACAGCGAGGGTCGACCTATCCCCAGTAAGATGGCTGACGATGCCGAATGGACCGCCCTGTTCGGCGTGCTCGCTCGCTATAAGGGCACGCAGCTCCAGGTCATTCTTGATACCTTCTTCCATCTGGAAGCGCCCGAGCAGATGGAGCGGCTGGGCCGCCTTGCGCGCGGCACCGGCGTGCGTGTGCAGATGGCCGGCGCCGGCGCACTGCTGCGCTTTCAGGACGATATCCGTGAAAAGACCTGGGCGATCACTCAACGACAGAAGACCGAGGACTTGGATTTCTGGCCCAGCTTCGGCCATGTGCCCCCCACGACCGCGCTTAATTTCTTCTCCTCCTCATCCTTCGCGCAGGCGAACGAATATGTCTGGCACGAAGTCGTTCAGGCCCCGACCGTGGACGCGAAGCTCGCTCTGCTCAACGATTCCGATTTCCGCGCCCGCGCCCGCGACAGCTGGGATAACAAGGCCTATAAGCAGTCGCTCGTCGCCAATCCTGACATGATGCTACTCAACGACAGCGAAACTGGCGCGGGGCCGACCGGGCTCAGCCTCGGGGATCTGGCTACCCAGCGCGGCGTCCATCCGGCCGATGCGCTGGCCGACTGGGTGATCGCCAACGGCGTCGAGTCGATTGTCAGCCGTACGCCGCACCCAATGATGCATGAAAAGACGGTCGAGATGCTGAAGGATCCCAAGACCGTTGGCGGCATTTCCGATGCTGGCGCACATGGCCAGATGCTGTGTGGCGGCGGCGAAAATATTCTGCTGTTCACGCAATTCTACAAGAATAAGGAGCTGACGCTGGAGGAAGCGGTGGCGGTGATGACCGGCAAGGTCGCCGATCATTTCAACTTCGCTGATCGAGGCGTCTTGAAGGCCGGGTATCGCGCCGACATCGCTGTGTTCAATCTCGATGAGATCAGTGAACAGCCGTTGAAGCGCGTGTTCGACGTGCCCGATGGTGAGGGCGGCAATACTTGGCGCTTTACCCGCGACGCCGCGCCGATGCGGCTGACGCTGGTAAACGGGGTGCCGACCTTTGAAAACGGCGCGTTCACCGGCGCATTGCCGGGCGCGATGGTCGGCCCCGTTGTCCAGCGGCAGGCGGTCGAGGCAGCCTGATCGTCGCCGTGCACTACAATGACAGGAGAGACGCCATGAAGGACGAGGATCTTCCATATCTGCAGCGCGGCCGACAGGTAATCGAGACGCCGAGCAGCATTCTCATCAGCTCGTCGAAATATCTGAACGACTATCGCATCCGCGAGTGGGTCACGAACCAGTGCCTCAAACGCAACGGCCGCGATTGTCCTAACACCTATGGCATCCCGCCTCTGATCGAGGCGGTGCGCGAGGTGCAGGACCACACGCGCATCGAAGCCCTGTTCGACGAGGCCCGCCGCGACTGGCCTGAATTCGATCGCTGGCTCGATGACCGATGGCTGTCGCGCATAACGCGCGACGACATGAAATCCTGTCCCGAAGGCTCGGTGGGCGGGATCTGGTATGCGTGGCTGTCCAGCGGCAACATGCAGGTCGACATCATACCGACCTTTGAGCCACGCTCCAGCTTCGAGTATTTCTTCCTTCGCGGTGTGCAGATCCACGACATCATGCACATATTGAGTGGCGGCGGTTTCGACGGAATAGGGGAGATCATGCCCGCATTCCTTAAATATGGGAATCTCTTCCGCCACTTCACGCCCGAGCTGGCCGGGCTACTCAACGTGCAGAACACGCTGCTCACCATCCCCATGTTCATGCGCGGACCGCTCCATTATCCTGAGCTGTTCACGACCATGTGGGATCTGGCGAGCTATGCGATGAATGTCGGTCGCGACTCTGACGCGCTGTTTCTACCGCGCTACGAGGAATATATGGACCTGCCGCTGGAGGAAGCGCGTCGCAAGTTCGGGGTGCGCGGTGCGCGGTCGATCGATACGGCGCGCGAGTCGGCCTATTGGGACGACCGATCGGCTACTCTGGAACCGCCGCCCTTGCAGCCCGACGCAGTCGCGGCTGAATAGCGCTGCGCGTCGGTTACGTCGGACTGCAAGAAAAGCGTCACCAGCCTTCGATCTCGGCCAGGCCGATCTCCTCGACCACCGCCAGCGCGTTGGTCAGTGCCTCGGGTTCGGACGGCAGGCGGGGGGAGCGGGGATAGCCACCGGCGAGTCCTTGATGCTCCAGCACTGCCTTGGTCACGCGGATGCCGCCATTCCCGTATAGCGCCATGAACAGTCGCATCAGCTTCCCCCACCGCTCCAGGAAGAGGGCATTGTCGCCGGCATGCGCCGCGTCGATCACACTGCGGCACAAGCGCGGCGCCAGATTGCCCTCCGACGTCAGGAACCCATGTCCGCCCAGCGCCAGCGCGAGCGGCGCGAGATGCGGCCCGCCTACGCAGATGTCGGCCCGCTCGCCCAGCGCGTCGATCAGCGTACGCAGATAGCCCGGATCCTGATGACTGATGTTGAGGCCGATCAGCCGGTCGTAACGATTGAAAAGGTCAATGATCACCGGCGCCGGAATCGTATAGCCAACCGACTGGTGGGTCGAGAGGATTGCGGGAATGTCGCTGTTCGACAGCACTTCGTCGAAATAGGCGCCAAGCTCGCGCGGTGTCGGCACATGCCCATGGCCGACGTCGAGCGAATAGACCTGCGCAGCGTCGACCCCTGCGTGCTTCGCCAGGTCGAGAAAGTCGATCATCTGGCGTGCCGTCCGCGGCTCCACACCCATTGCGCGGATCGACGTCCTACCCTTCAGTTCCTCGACTGCAATTGCGAGCAGCCGCGCTGTCTCGTCGCGCGAGAGTGTATACCCTTCCCCGCTGCCCCCGCCGCCGACATAGACCCCGACGCCCGACCCGGCGAATTTCGCCAGATGCCGTCGCAGCGCCACCTCATCGATCGACCCATCCTGAGCAAAGGGCGTGATGCTAATCGTGAAGACCTGATAGCGGTCCGTGTCGGCGGTCATATGTCTCTCCTGACTGGTTTTTGGGTCTTGGGCGCTTGAACTTGCAAAGATTGCAGTAGGGCCTATTGCAAAGGGGTGAGCCTACAGGGAATTTTCATGCTTTTTCGATTGGTATCGATGGACGTTATGCACGCAGCCGATGGGGGGGCAGCGGTATGAAGGCCCCCAAGAAAAGACTGCGCCAGCCGCGCGTGGCCGAAATTGTGGCGTCCAGCCTGCGCGCGCGTATCCTGTCGGGCGCCCTGGCGGACGGCGACATGCTGCCCAAGCAGGAAGAGCTGCTGACCGAATTTGGCGTCAGCCCGCCCGCCATCCGCGAAGCCTTCCGCATACTGGAGACTGAGGGGCTCATCACCGTGTTGCGCGGCAATGTCGGCGGCGCGATCATCCATGTCCCCCATCCGGGCACCGCCGCCTACATGCTCGGACTCGTGCTTCAGGCGCGCTCGGTCAGCCTGATGGACCTGTCCGATGGCATGCGTCAGCTCGAACCCGCCTGCGCGGCCCAGGCGGCGTTGCGTCCTGATCGAGAGACGACGGTGCTGCCGCAGCTGCGCGCCAATATCGACGCCTGTATGGCTGCTATTGACGATCCCAACACCTTCATCGGTCTGGCACGCGCTTTCCATACCGAGCTGGTCAGCAATTGCGGCAATGAGACGATGAGCCTCGTCGTCGGCGCGCTCGAAAATCTCTGGTCGGCTCAGGTCGATGTGCTTGCCCGCAGCAAGTTGGTGCATGGCTCGTTCGCCGACCGCTCCGTGCGGCTGTCCCTCGCGCGCGAACATGAACGCATCTATCGCGCGATCGAAGAGGGCGACGCACAAAGCGTCGAGCGCGCGATCCGTGAGCATTATACCGCAGGTGGCGACGAGCGTCGGCACGGTTTTGACACGGCGGCCACTGTCATGGCGGACGCCCTGCGGCATTGACGGGACCATGCCGGAGATCCGCATGGTCAGATGTCCAGCCAGCGGGCCACGCTATCTGCGCTTGCGCGTTGGCGTTCGGGCGCGGCCTCGGCGATCGTGCCGATCAGGATGACGCCGGCAACTTTCTGCCCCTCGTCCAGCCCCAGCATGGACGTCGCCTGCGGGTCATAGGCATGCCAGCCGGTTAGCCACTGCCCGCCATAGCCCATTGCATGCGCGCCATTGAGGATGTTCATGCAGACCGCGCCCGCTGAAAGCCATTGCTCCCATTCGGGCACTTTATGCCCCGCGATAGCCGCCGACACCACCACGACCGCCAGCGGCGCGGACGAGAGCTTGCGCGTGCTGACGCGGACCTTGGCCGTGTCCTCACGCGCCTCAGCAAGCGTCATCAGCCGGTCGACCCAACGCTTCTTGGCGTCTCCCGCGATCAAAATCAGTCGCCAGGGTCCCAGTCGGCCATGGTCGGGTACGCGCAAGGCTATTTCGACTAGGCTGTCTATCTCTGCGCGGCCAGGGCCGGGCGCGACCAGCGCATCGGGCATGGGCGAACGTCGCGCCGCAAGACTGGCGGCGAAACTCTGTGCATTGGTGGACGAAGGTTCGTTCAATGTTGCCATGCGAAATCTCCTGATAGGTCGCCTCTCTGCTATAACTATCTTTAATAGTAAAGAGCGGCTTTTTTTAGGAAGGTATGAGCCCCCCTAACGCAAAAATCGGCCATTAGATTGACAGCAGAAGTCGTCTGATAACCACGCGATTGACTCTGGCGTTGCCTTGCTCTTATGATATAAAAGATAGATATAAAATGGAGACATCGATGTCGTTGGCCCAGAACCGCTTTGCCCATAATATTGAGGCGCGCTCGCACGTCCGATTTTCCGATATCCGTCTTGGCCAGCCCGTCAGCCTGACGCAATCAGTCGATGGTGCCGGTGCGATCGGCGATTGCATGTGCGATCTTGTCCGCCAATGGTCGGGTTCGCCCCGGGCATCGCTCGTCTCGCTGCACCAGCCCGCCGGCGGGCTCACGCCGGACACCGTTGCCGGGCATGTTCTTGCTCGGCATCTGGACGGCAGCAACCAAGCTGATGTCGAGATATTGGGGCGCGCTCAGGACATCATCTGCCTGCGCGCCGTTGTGCGCGTTGCGCTGGCGTAACCGGTCATGATCTGTGAAATTGATGCGACGCTGACCGGTCACTCGCAAGCAAAGCTGAACCGCGCCATGTCCACCCCGTCTGAGCCTGCCGTCCCTCGCGAAGTCGCCACGCTCCGAACGCTACGAATTGCCAAGCACTTCCCCTATTTCCTGGCGGTAGCCGAGGAGCAGAATCTCCACCGTGCCGCCGACCGGCTGAATATCGCGCAGTCCGCGCTATCGCGACGGATTGCCGACCTTGAACGCGAACTGGGGAATGTCGAACTGTTCGAACGGCAGGCACGCGGCGTCGCGATCACCGCCGCCGGCCGGGCGCTGGCCGAAGACGTGCGGCGCATCCTGCTCTCGATTGAGGATGCAGGCCGTCACGTCCGGCGCGTGGCACGGGGCGACCTCGGCACGTTGCGCGTCGCCTTTTCCGAAGCCATGTTGCGGCGGCCCGTGCTGCCAATCGTTCTTCGCGAATTCCGCGCGCTCTATCCTGAGGTAGAACTACGTGCCTTTCCGCTCCCCTCCGACACCCAACGCACGCGAATGGTGGCGGATGAGATCGACGTCGCCTTCGTTATCGACGAGGCGACCGACAGCGAGCATTTCTCCTCACTGTATATTGGCCATGACAAGTTTGTCGTAGCTTTACCGGATACGCATCCGCTTGCCGCAAAGTCGGTGCTGACGTTGCGGGACATCGGCGGCGAACCCTTGCTGTGGCCCGCGCGCCATATATCGCCGCGCCTGTATGATCGGCTGATCGCCGCGTTCGACGCACAGGGGGTTTCGCCCGACATAGCGGTAGAGGTGATGGCGGTCGACATCGCTTATGAATTGGCGGCAGCCGGCATCGGTCTCGGCATCATCACTGCAGCCGATCCACGACGCACACCGCCGGGTATTGTGCTGCGCGACCTCGTCGATCTCGACCTGCCGCTGCTGATCAGCATGTTGTGGCCAAAGCAGCGAAGTTCACCGTTGATCGATCATTTCGTCTCGCTCGTGACCGATCGGATCAACGCGCCTCCGGCTGAATGACGGCTGTGCTGGCGAACTGAGTCCTGATTAGCGTACCGACCGCCGAGACTTCTTCGTCCGCACGCTTGAGCAGTCCGACCAACGTGAAGAAGCCGTGGGCCATGTCAGCATGATCGCGCAGCGTGACTGTGACCCCGGCTTCGTCCAGCGCCCGCGCATAGGCTTCGCCTTCGTCGTGTAGGGGGTCGCATCCGGCCAGCACCATGATCGCCGGTGGCAGGCTCTGAAATCCTTCGGCGGCAAGCGGCGCTGCATAGGGGGTGGTGCGCTGATCGCCGGGCACATAATGATCCCAGAACCAGGCGAGGTCTGCGCGCGAGATAAAATGGTCGCCCCCGCCATAGCGCGTCACCGACTCGCGCTCGAAATCAGGCGACAACACCGGATAGAGCAATATTTGCAGGTCAATGCTCGGCCCGCCCATGTCGCGGGCGCGCAGGGCAAGCGCCGCGGCGATGTTGCCGCCGGCGCTGTCCCCCATCACGGCCAGCGGACGCGCATCGCTGTACGCCAGCAACGCAGTCCAGCCATCGTCGATCGCCGCGGGAAAGCGATGCTCGGGCGCGAGACGGTAATCCACGCTGATGATTTCGGCACCAGTGGCTTGGGCCAGATCGCGGCAGACCGCATCGAACCCATCGAGCGTGCCGAACACCCATCCACCGCCGTGGAAATACAGAATGCGGCCCCCCACGGCCCCCGGTCGTGCGATATAGCGCCGTGCTGCTATTGCCCCATGCGCCGCGGGAATTGCGATATCCTCGACCAACGCTATGTGCGCGCCCCGGTCGGGCGGCAACGCCGTCTGCGACTGAGCGAAGGTGCGCCGCGCGTCATCGGGCGACCCGGCGGCAAAACCGGGCAGGCCAAGCGCCGCGCGGCGGTCGAGCATCGCCTGCATATCGGGGTGAAGCTTCCCTTCGCCCTTGTCGACCATCGTCGTTCATCCTTATGTGTCGGCCGCAGGCTGTGGGGAACGGGCGGGTATCGCAAATGCCGTTTTTCGATGCCTTCGATATGGCTTTGATATTCGACGGCATTGCCCCCACTTCTTATGGCCGCATGATTGGAAGACACCGTGGAGTGCGCTCAGTGCCGCCGTTGGGAGAATGATGAGCGACATACTGATATCGCGCGACGAACTGAACTTCCTGCTGTGGGACTGGCTCAGGCTGGAGGATATGTTCGACGGGTCGGGCGAGGGGATCGACCGCGTCATGGCGGAGGAGATACTCGACCTGTCGGAGCGGCTCGCGGCGGAAGCTTTCCTTTCCCATTACAAGGAGTCCGACAGGCAGGAACCCTATATGGACGCCGACGGCGCACATGCGCTGCCCGCAATCGGCGCGGCCTTGCGGCGCTATGCAGAACTTGGCCTCTTCTCGGCGAGCTTTTCGTCAGATGTCGGCGGCATGGGACTGCCAGGATTGCTTGCCAACGCTTCCTTCGCGCAATTCCTTGCGGCTAATGTCGCGACTGCCGCTTATCCGATGCTGACCATCGCCAACGCGCGACTGATTACAACATTTGGTAGCGCGGCGCAGATCGAAACATTCGCACTACCGCAGATCGCCGGCCGCTGGTTCGGCACCATGTGTCTGTCCGAACCGCAGGCTGGATCCAACCTTGCCGACATTGCCACGCGGGCGGTCCCTGATGGTAGTGAGGAACTTGGTGCGCGCTATCGCCTAACTGGTCACAAAATGTGGATATCGGGCGGTGATCACGACCTCGCCGACAATATCGTCCATCTCGTCCTCGCCAAGGTGCCGGACGCACAGGGGCGGCCGGTGCCCGGCACGAAGGGCATATCGCTGTTTATCGTGCCGCGCGCGCTGCCCGATGGCGACCGTAACGACATTGCCATCGCTGGTCTCAATCACAAGATGGGCTATCGCGGCACCACCAACTGCCTGATGAATTTGGGCGAGGGCGTCCACCGGCCCGGCGGCGCGGCAGGCGCGATCGGCTGGATGGTTGGCGAGCCGGGGCAGGGGCTTCCGCAGATGTTCCGGATGATGAACGAAGCGCGGATCGGCGTCGGTCTCGGCGCGGCGGCGCTCGGCTACCGCGGATACCGGCTTGCGGTGCGCTATGCGCAGGCGCGCGTGCAGGGCCGCCCGCCCGGCGCAACCGACCCCGCCGCGCCGATCATCGAACATCCCGACGTCAAGGATATGCTGCTTGCCGCCAAATGCTATGCCGAAGGCGCGCTCGCACTGGTGCTGTATTGCGCGCGGCTGAGCGACGAGGCGGCGCGCGGGGACGAGGATGCTGAAGCGCTACTGGGCCTGCTCACGCCGATCGCCAAGACTTGGGCGTCGGAATGGGGGCTGGCGGCGAATGACATCGCGATTCAGGTCCATGGCGGATACGGCTATACCCGCGACTTCGACGTTGAGCAGCTGTGGCGCGACAATCGGCTCAATCCGATCCACGAGGGCACGACCGGCATACAGAGCCTCGATTTTGTGGGTCGCAAATTGCTGCGCGACCATGGCGCAGCGCTGGCGCTGCTGCGCGCCCGCGTCGCCGATACTTGCCGTCGGGCGCAAAGCTCCTTGCCTGAACAGGCCGTCATGCTCGCCGCCTGGTGGGACCGTCTTAGCGACGCCTATGACGTTCTCGCGGCCTACGGCCCAGAAGCGGCCGCAGTCCACGCGACGTCAGTATTACGCGCCTTCGGCCACGGCGTGTCGGGCTGGCTATGGCTGGACCGAGCACTGCTATGCATCGGCACCCCGGACGATCCCTTTCGCGGCGGCAAGCTATGGGCCAGCCGCTATTTCATGGAGCGCGAATTGCCCCGGATCGACGCTTGGTTGCGGCCAGTCGAATCCGGCAGCGATCTTCTCGCTACCCTTCCTTCCTCCTTCATCTGACCATCGGAGCAGACAGCATGACAATAGACTTGACGGGCCGTGTGGCGATCGTGACCGGCGCGGGCGGTGGTCTCGGCCGCGCCCACGCGCTGCTTCTGGCGAAGCGCGGTGCGAAGGTGCTGGTCAATGACCTTGGTGCAGCGCGCGACGGCAGCGGTGGCAGCAGCGCAATGGCCGAAGCGGTCGTGGAGGATATACGCGCGGCAGGTGGGGAAGCGTTGTCCAACGGCGCCAGTGTTACCGACGCAGAACAGGCGATGGCGATGGTCACCCAGGCAATCGACCAGTGGGGCCGGGTCGACATACTGATCAACAATGCCGGCATCCTGCGTGACCGCAGCTTCGCCAAAATGGACCTTGCCGACTTCCGCACGGTGATCGACGTGCATCTGATGGGATCGGTCAATTGCACCAAGGCGGCGTGGGAACCGATGCGCGCGCAGGGCCATGGCCGCATCCTGATGACGACGTCCTCATCGGGTCTTTACGGCAATTTTGGCCAGTCCAACTATGGCGCAGCCAAGCTGGCATTGGTCGGCTTCATGAAGACGCTGTCGCAGGAGGGGGCGAAATATGGCGTCCATGTCAATTGCCTCGCGCCGTCGGCAGCGACGCGCATGACCGCGGACGTTATGAGCGAGGCAGATCTGGCCGCGCTTGATCCCGCCTTCGTCGCACCGGCGATGCTGGCACTGGTGTGCGACGATGCGCCCAACGGCATGATCATGTGCGCGGGTGCGGGTAGTTTTGAATGTGCCCATATCACGCTGACGCAGGGGCTCTATGTCGGCGGCGGCGACTGTGCGGCGGAGCAAGTGCTCGCTGGCCTTGACCGCATCAGGGACCGCACCGGCGAAATTGTCCCAGCCACCGGGCTCGAACAGCCGCACTTCGAGATGTCGCGCGCCTTCGATAAGGACAGGGTCGCCGCGCATGGTTGACGCTGCGCTTGCTCCGGTCCGCGCAGCGCAGCGCTTCGACGAGGCGGCGCTGGCCAACTGGATGGCGGACACCGTACCGGGCTTTGCCGGGCCGCTCGACGTGCAACAATTTTCGGGTGGACAGTCCAATCCCACTTACCGGCTCGGCACGCCGGGTCGCAACTATGTGCTGCGCCGCAAGCCTCCCGGTGTGCTGCTGAAGGGCGCGCATGCAGTCGATCGCGAGTATCGGGTGATCTCGGCGCTGCACGGCGCGGGCTTTCCCGTCCCCGCGACCTTTGGCCTGTGCATGGATGACAGCATCATCGGTACCGCCTTCTACGTCATGGAACTGGTCGAAGGCCGCAATTTCTGGGACACCGCTTTCCCCGAAGTGCCTGACGCCGACCGGCCCGCTTATTTCGACGCGATGAACGACACGATCGCGCGTCTGCATAATTTGGACCCCGCCGCCATCGGGCTGGACGACTATGGCCGTCCGGGAAATTATTTCGAGCGGCAGATCGGCCGTTGGTCCGGGCAATATCGGGACGACGCCGACGCGGGCCGCCTCCCTGCGATGGATGCACTGATAGAATGGCTGCCCGCCAATATCCCGCCCGGCGAGGAAGCGAGCATCGTCCATGGCGACTTCCGCTGTGACAATATGCTGTTCCATCCCACTGAGCCACGTGTGATCGCGGTGCTCGACTGGGAATTGTCGACACTCGGCCATCCCCTCGCCGATTTCGGCTATCATCTGATGGTCTATCGTATGCCGCCGGGATATTCGACCGGCCTTGCCGGGCTTGATCTGCGGGCCTGCAATATTCCGAGCGAGGGCGATTATATCGCTGCCTATTGCCGTCGCACAGGTCGTGACGGGATCGATGGCCTCAATTTCTATGTCGCGTTCAGCCTGTTCCGGCTGGCGGCGATCATCCACGGCATCAAGGGGCGGCTTATCAGAGGCACGGCCTCCTCGCCGCAGGCGGCTCAGGCAGTCGAGCAGATGGAGCGCATCGCCGCGCTCGCCCTCGCACAGACAAGGAACTGATCAGTTCATGGATTTCTCCTTTTCGGACACACAGACCCATTGGTCCGGCCGCGTCCGCGCCTTCATGACCGAGCATGTCGCCCCCGCGCAGGCGCGCTACCGTGCTGAGATTGACGAGGGGCCGACCCGTTGGCGCGTGCTGCCTGTGATCGAAGAGCTGAAGGAGAAAGCCAAAGCGGAAGGGCTGTGGAATCTGTTTCTGCCCCCGTCGACGCATGACAGCGACGACTATCATGGCGCTGGCTTGAGCAATCTCGACTACGCACCTTGCGCCGAGGAAATGGGGCGCATTCCCTGGGCGTCGGAGATATTCAACTGTTCGGCGCCCGATACCGGCAATATGGAGGTACTGCACCGTTACGGTACGCCCGAACAAAAGGCGCGCTGGCTGCGCCCGCTGATGGACGGTACGATCCGCTCCGCCTTTGCGATGACCGAACCCGCGGTCGCCAGTTCGGACGCAACCAACATCGCGACCCGGATTGAGCGGCAGCGCGACGATTATGTGATCAACGGCAGGAAATGGTGGATTTCGGGCGTGGGAGACCCACGCTGCCAATTGCTGATCGTACTTGGGGTCAGCGATCCTGACGCCCCGCGCCATGCGCGACACAGCCAGATTTTCGTCCCTGTCGACACGCCGGGCGTCACGATCGGCCGGGCGCTGACGGTGATGGGCTATGACGACGCGCCGCATGGCCATTGTGAAGTGACGTTCGACAATACACGGGTCCCCGCGGCCAATATCGTGCTGGGCGAGGGGCGGGGGTTCGAAGTCGCGCAAGGTCGGCTCGGCCCAGGGCGCATCCACCATTGTATGCGCGCGATAGGCCTTGCCGAAATGGCTCTCGACGCGATGGTGGCGCGGTTGCTCGCGCGCGAGGCGTTCGGGAAGCGGATCGCCGACCAATCGATCTGGGAACAGCGAGTCGCCGAGGCGCGCACCGATATCGAGATGACCCGGCTGCTCTGCCTGAAGGCCGCCGACATGATGGACAAGGTCGGCAACAAAGTGGCGCAGGCCGAGATCGCGATGATCAAGGTCGCTGGTCCCCGGTTGGCGCTCAAGATCATCGATGATGCAATTCAGGCACACGGCGGCGGTGGCGTATGCCAGGATTTCCCGCTTGCCGCAGCCTACGCGCTCGCGCGTTCGCTGCGCCTCGCAGATGGGCCGGACGAGGTGCATAACCGCGCTATCGCCCGAATCGAATATCGCCGCATGGCAAACGGTGGCGCGCATGCCTGAGATCATCCGCTTGCAGGGCAATCCGCGCATGAGCGGTGCGGTCGTCCATGGCGGCGTCGTACACTTGTCCGGTCAGGTCGCGATCGACCATCGCAGCAGTCCCGTGTCCGATCAGGTGCGCGAGATACTCGAACGGATCGACGCGCTGCTGGCCGAGGCGGGCACCGACCGGTCGCGCCTGCTCACTGCCAACCTGTATCTAGCCGATATCGCCTATCTGGCCGACGTCAACGCGGCCTGGGACCGCTGGATCGTGCCGGGCTGTGCGCCCACGCGCACGACGATCCAGACTGTCCTCGCCAATCCGGCCTATGCGCTGGAGATCGCGGTCAGCGCGGCGTTGCCTGTATAGCCCCGCTTACGCCGGCTTCATCGCCATCGCGAGTGCCAATTGCCCCAGCCGCGCAATGCCTTTGCTGCGCATTCGGTCTGGCGCCGGATGCAGGATGGCGCCCCGCAATCCTGCACCCGGCGGATGGTACGCGCCCGGCTGGCCGCCTGACCGTTGAGATATGCCGCGACGCGACCGCTGATCTACTGCAACGGCAATGGTCGTCAGCCCGGCACAATGCATAGCGCAAGCAGGCTATGGAGGAGAATTTATGGTCAGCGCACTCACGGCAGAGGAACGGCAAGGCTTGGCTACCGCGTTGCCGCTTTGGACAGCAACACCCGACCGCGACGCTCTAACGCGCACATTGCTGTTCGCCAATTTCCCGGAAGCCTTCGGTTTCATGGCCACCGTCGCCCTGATCGCTGAAAAGGCTGATCATCATCCTGAGTGGTCGAATGTCTATAATCGGGTAGAGATCGTGCTGACCACACATGACGCCACCGGCCTCTCACATCGCGACGTAGCTCTCGCCCAGGCGATCGACGCGGTTGCGCCATGGTCCATTACTGAGGGGCATCTCATATGACCCAGTCACCCATGTCGCTGGACGCTTTCATGGCAATGGCTGGGGAGGCGTCTCACTTGTCGCGTTGGTTCATCGTGGATCAAACGCGGATTGACGCCTTTGCCGATGTGACCGAGGATCGTCAGTTCATCCATGTCGATCCGCAGCAAGCGGTCGCTACGCCTTTCGGCGGCACGATCGCGCACGGCTTCCTCAGCCTGTCGCTACTTTCGGCAATGTTCTACGATGCCGTCCCGCCTGTCGAAGGCGAAGGCATGAGCCTCAACTATGGCTTCGACAAAATTCGTTTTCTGTCACCGGTTCCTTCGGGCGACCGCGTACGGGGGCGGTTCGCGCTAAACCTGCTCGAAGAAAAGGCCCCCGGACAGTGGCAGGCGTATTGGGATGTTGTAGTGGAAATCGAACATGGCGCCAAGCCAGCGCTGATCGCCAGGTGGATAACCCGCAAAAGCATATCCGAACCTGTAGTGCACTGGGGGGCAGATGCTGGTGCGGCCGGGGAGGATTGAACTCCCGACTTAGCCTTACCAAGCTTGAGCGAGTGTTTCGAATAGTCGCTGCGAATCCAAGTCGATTGCTGGCGAGGCTTGGTGGCCAACCACCCTTTGTCCGAGGACCTGTGATCCTAGGGGAGGGGACGGATACAGGGTGAAAAGCGTTGGCCGTCCAGAGCGGTTCTGCGGGCATCGTCAAGGAAGCGCAGCCCTTTCCGCATCTCCTTGCTCGATAGGTACATCCGGCGCCCGGGAGATATAGCGAGATGGCTCGCCTCATTGCTCTATATGCTGGGACTGATCGACAAACCAACCCCGGGTCAACTGCTGTACGACGATACGAACGTCGTCGGCCTACGCTTGTGCACGGTTGCGACTGGCGAACATCGCGCCAATTCCGGCATTGTTGACCAGTATGTCGATCGGGCCGAGATCCCGGGTGACAGCAGCTACGCCCGCGGCGCAGGCGTCGTGGTCGGCGACCGAGAAGGAATAGGTTTTGATTCCGGTTCGCGTGGTAAAGGCTGCGGTGCGTTCGGCATTTCCGGCATATGTGGCCGCCACTCGGGAGCCCATTGCCTGAAGCGCTTCGCATATGGCCGCCCCGATGCCAGTCGTTACGCAATGATCCGGAGAGGCGCACAAGACAGGATGCTTGCATTCGCACGCCGGTTCGCGTGAAGGGCGCCCCAGATGGCTTGAGATCAAGATCGATGGTCAGCCGGCAACCGGAGGTCCGACAATGGGCGCTTCATCGTCAGGCGCGCGACGCAGTTCGGCGCGGAACGCATCGAGCCGTGTCCTATAGCCCTGCGCATCGCCAAATTCGAGAAACTCATAATAGCGCTGATGGGGATCGGAGATGCGGATGGCATGTTTGATTGGGCACCAATATTGCTCGGTCCGGCTGGAAATCTCGCGGGCATAGGCGATGACCCCGTTGCCATAACCGCAATAGAGGCAATTCAGCGCTTCGATCCGGTTCAGATAGGCAAGCCGGCCACGATCAAACGCCAGATAATCCGCCCTGCGCACCGGGACGATTCCATAAGCCCGAAAGCAGATCGCCTGATAGGCGCTCACCCAAAGATCGAGAAGCACCAACGGAACGATCATCGAATAGATGACGGGCGCGGTGAGGATGATTGTGAAGGACGAGCGTGCAAGAAAAGTCGCGACACCCGTCCGCAAGCGGCGCTGTTCGGCCACGATACCCTGCTCAAAATGGACAAGGTGCTCCTTTAATGACCAGCCTAGCGCCTTGCGCTTGCGCTCTATCTCCCTGTCCAGTTCCGTCTGCAGGCGAACGATCTCGCGGGCAATCTCTTCCATGCGCGCCGTCATGGGGTGATGAGCACCTTGAGCGCATGTGTTTCCGCGGCGCGGCCGAAGGTGTCATAAGCCGCAAGGGTGTCGGCCAGCGAGAAGCGGTGCGTGATCAATTGGGTTGGATCGACCTTTTTCGCGGTCACGGTCTTGAGGAGCATCGGGGTCGATACCGTGTCCACCAGACGCGTCGTGATTGCTATGTTCTGCGACCATAAGCGCTCGAGATGCAGATCGGCCTTGACCCCGTGCACACCGACATTGGCGATGATCCCCCCGGGCGCCACAAGGTCCTGGCAAAGCGCGAAGGTAGCTGGCAGGCCGACAGCCTCCACCGCGGTATCGACGCCGCGTCCTTCCGTCAGCGCCTTGACGGCCGCGACGGGGTCGCCAGCCGTGCTGTTAATCACATCGGTCGCCCCGAAGCGCCTGGCGACATCCAGCCGGTTGTCGTCGAGATCGACCATGATGATCTGCGCCGGCGAATAGAATTGCGCCGTCAGCAGGCAGGCAAGGCCGATCGGCCCGGCGCCGACGATGGCCACGGTGCCGCCGGGCGACACCTTGCCGTTAAGCACGCCGCATTCAAAGCCCGTGGGGAGGATGTCGCTGAGCATAACCAGCGCTTCCTCGTCGGCACCGGGCGGAATCGGGTATAAGCTGGTGTCCGCATGCGGAATTCGGACATATTCCGCCTGCGTCCCGTCGATCATATTGCCCAGGAGCCATCCGCCGGTCGCACAATGGGAATACATGCCGCGCCGACAATAGTCGCAGCGACCGCAGGATGTGATGCAGGATATCAAAACATGGTCGCCCGGCTTGAAAGCGGTGACCCCTACGCCCACGCTTTCGATCACGCCCACGCCCTCATGGCCGAGGATTCGACCGGGCGTGCAGCTGGGCAAGTCCCCCTTGAGGATGTGAAGATCGGTACCGCAAATGGTGGTGTGGGTGATCCGTACGACTGCGTCGCCGGCTTCGATGACGCAGGGTTTGGCATGGTCTTCGAGCGCCTTGGCCCCCGGTCCCTGATAGACAAGCGCTTTCATAATGAATGTCTGCCTCTGTCGATCGCGGCTCAGGAGAATTCCCCGCCGCTCGATCGCCTGATCGGCCAAAGAGGCTTGACGGAAAATCAGTAGATTCACGGACAGCGGCAGGCGAGCCGCGATCAGGCAGAGTTCACCGGTGCCACCCTCGATGGCGGCTATGCGACCCATGCCATCGCCCATGCCCATTTTTGCTTCGTCCTGCCTGAGCGCTTCTCCGACGTGGAGGCTGCGCCCCTGCTGTGTGCAGGTCTTATCGGCTGGTGCGCGCTGCGCTTTGCTGGAGACGCACGGAAGATCGTGCTCTACGGCTTCGGCGGCACTGCGCATATTCTGGCGCAGGTTGCGCTTTGGTAGGGCCGTTAGGTCTCTGCCTTCACGCGTGACGGCGACTTTGCCGGGCAGGCTTTTGCCCGGTAGCTCGGCTGCATCTGGGCGGGCGGCTCCAGCGATGCAGCGCCCGTTCCTCTCGATGCGGCTCTCATCTTTGCCCCGGTCGGGGCGCTCGTGCTCGTTGCGTTCCAGGCTGTCGACAAGGGCGGGACGGTCGCCTGCGCCGGCATCCACATGAGCGACATTTCGGCCTTTCCCTACGCGACTCTGTGGGGCGAACGTCGAATCGTCTCGGTCGCCGATCTCACCCGCGACGACGGCACATCGTTTCTCGAGGCCGCTGACCGGTCCGGCCTGAAACCAAGCGTCAGGCTTTATCCACTGGACCAAGCGAACGACGCGCTCTAGGCGCTTCGCGCCGGTCAGATCGAGAATGCAGCGGTTCTTGTGCCTAGCCTGCGCGCTCCTTAAGTATCACTACCAATATTGCTGCGCAAAGGTGGGCCATAATGTGGTCATGCTCGACAGGAGGCGATAATGACTACCCAGCCAACCCCGAAGAACACGCTCCCCGAAACGCTCTGGCGCGAAGCCGAAGAATTGCTCGAGGCGCCCTTTCTCCTCGCCTCGGAGTGGTGGCTGACAGCCGTTCAGGCGCTCGTACATGCCCCCAAGCCGCACGAACATTGCGACGAACACAACCAACTAGTCGTGCCGGAGCCGTTCGACGCAGCCGATCAACCTGGGCTCTTCGCCTGACCTGCCGAGTTCACACCAAGAATGGAGCTAGCCATGAATGAGAGGATCCCCGTGAAGACCCGCACGCCCTCAGCCGGCAACTTGCCCGCGGATGGTGGGCCCATGCAATGGATCCGCAGCGAAATCGACCGCCTTTTCGAGGATTTTGGCCGTCTTGCGCCGAGCATCTTCAACTTCGGTCCCAGATCGACCGGCCTTGTTCCCGCGCTTGAAATGACCGTCGGGGAGAAGGAGTATCGCCTGTCCGTCGAACTGCCCGGGCTTACTGCCGACGACGTCCACCTCGAAGTGGTCGACGGCGTCTTGATTCTCTCCGGCGAAAAGAAGGAGCAGTCCGAACGCAAGGATGGTGGCTATTATATGAGCGAGCGTCGTTACGGCACGTTCACACGCCAGATTGCGCTTCCAACTGACGTCGATGCCAATGCGATAGGGGCAAAGTTCGAAAATGGTGTGCTGCAGGTCATGTTGGCCAAGGACGAAAAGGCAGCCGCCCGGTCACACAAGATCATGATCGAACATTGATGCCTGCGGCATCGGCCCCTGTTGAGCAACGCCATGGGGCCGATGTCTCGACTTGGCTGGCCTGCGGGGCGGCGTTCGCCGCTCCGGGGCCGGTTGAGCGTATCGATACCCATGCCGCAAGCATCTTTCTCCACGGCGACCGCGCCTGGAAAATCAAGCGTCCGGTCAACCTTGGCTATCTCGACTTCTCGACGCCTGAGAAACGCAAGGCCGCACTGGACGCCGAGCTTAGGCTAAATCGCAGGACGGCGCCCGATCTATATGTTGCTGTCCATCCAATCCAGGATGACGGGCAAGGCGGCCTCACGCTTGACGGCGAGGGGCCGGCCAGGGACTGGGTATTGGAAATGCGCCGGTTCCCTGACGATGCCCTCCTTTCGCATGCATTGGCAAGAGATGCCGTCGATGACGGGGCTCTGGGCGATCTCGCCGATGCGCTGGTGGATTTCCACCGCAGGGCAGCCATTGCCGACGTGCCATGCGGATCGACGCGGTTGCGCACGGTCATCGACGGCAATGCCCGGGCGATGGCGCGCTTTTCGCAGCTGCTGCCACCCGACCGTGTCGCCGGTGTCAACCGGACGCTCTATGCGTCCCTCGACGACCATTCCCAACTCCTCAACGTACGTCGTCGCGAGGGTAAGGTCCGCCATTGTCATGGCGATCTGCATCTTGCCAACATCGCTGTGATCGATGGCCGACTGGTGCCGTTCGATTGCCTCGAATTCGATGATGAGCTGGCAACATGCGATGTTCTCTACGATCTCGCCTTCCTGTTGATGGATCTTTGGGAACAGGGGTATGCGGGTGCCGCAAACCTCATTTACAATCGCTACCTTGACCTTTCGGCCTTCGATGAGGCCGCTGTCGGGCTCATGCCCTTGTTCCTGGCCGTGCGCGCGTGCGTGCGCGCGCATGTCGAGGCGGCGCAGGCAAGGGAAGAGGGCGATGCTGGCGATGCGGCCAAGCGCGCGCTGCGCTACCTTGATTTTGCCGAGTGTGTGATGGCGGCCCCCGATCCGCGTCTCGTCGCGATCGGAGGCCTGTCGGGAACGGGCAAGTCTACGCTGGCCCGCGCACTGGGCTGCCATATCGGGCGCGCGCCAGGGGCCCGCATCTTGCGCAGCGATGTCCTACGCAAGCGGATCGCTGGCGTGGCGCCGGAGGTGCGGCTACCGCCCCGCAGTTACACGGCAGGCACCGCGCAAACCGTCTATCGCGAAATAGAGCGACTAGCCACGCAGGCACTCGCTGCCGGGCAGAGCGTGATAGCAGACGCTACGTTCAGACGGGATGACGAACGTGATCGGATTGCAGAGGTCGCGCGCCAAGCGGGCGTCGCTTTTAATGGGCTTTGGCTGCGGCTCGATGAACGCCAGCGGTTCGCGCGCGTCGAAGCGCGGCCGCCCGAAGCATCCGATGCGGATCTTACCGTGGCCCGGTCACAGACCGACGCCCCCGTCCCGCTTTCCGACCCCTGGACTTGCCTCGATACGGTCGGGACTGTCGCCAGCTTGCGGGCAAACGGTGCCGCCGCTCTGGGGCTTTCGCTGCGTCCACAGCATTCCGCAATCACATGTGCGTGTGATCGCACCTCATTTCCGGTCGAGTGAAGGTAGGAGCAAAGCCGCCGCTGCCTCGCGGGCTTCTTCCTCAACGTCGAACAGACATTCGTCGATATAGCTCTTCTTGCTGTTCTCGACGATGTTCGGGAAATGTACGTGGCGTGCACTCGCGAGTGAAAATGCATGGCGTATATAGGTATCGAAGACGGTGCGTAGCGACTCGTAAGCGCCCTGCTCCTCAAGCCAGGCGCGGCTCGATCCCGACGAGGTGAAGCTGAGTAGAGCTTTCCCGGTCATCAGCGGATGCATCATCTGCTCGCGCACCGCGCGATGCGAGAAGCCAGCGCCGAACACGCGATCGACATAGCCCTTGAGCATTGCAGGCGGCAGGCCGAACCAGATCGGATAAATCAGAACGAAGATGTCCGAACCGGCAAGAAGAGAGAGCTCTTTTTCCACATCGTCCGCGAGCACTGAACCATTAGTGGACGGCCGTTCGGCGTCCTTGAGCACCGGATCGAAACCTATGGCGTAGAGGTCGCGCAAAACGACTTCATGGCGGGCGCGCTGTACCGCGAGCGCGTAACGGTTCGCCACGGTGCAGGTAAAGCTGTCCCGGGAGGGATGGCAAACGATTATGCTATGCTTGGGTGTTTTGTGCGCGCTCATGGTTTTCCTCCTGTTCGCATCTAACGGGAACTTATGTGCGTCGCGCGGGATAAGATTTTGGGAATGTTACGTAGAGGCAGCGCGCAGACCCCTACGCGAGAATCACAATAGAGTTGCGCAGGGTATGCCCCACTGGCGTTGTTAATTGGGTTCCAGACCAAGACGATTCATCTGTCTCGGCCAGCTTCGACACCATGCGGCGCAGGCAAACCATCAGATACCGCCCGACTGAAGATTGGGCGGGGATTGCTTAGCTGCGTCCTCACCTCCAGCTGGCCATGGGTGAGCTGCATTTCATGTTAACGGGCAGCCTTCGTGGCCGACATCCGGAACATCACGTACCGACACCGAGAGACGGACCCGGCAATAGGGGGCGCTCGGCGCAAAACTTCATATCATCGCGCTTAGGAATGGATGGATTGGATTGTACATGAGTGAACTTGGTAACGATCTCCACGCGTTGTTTCCCGCGCAAATTGCAGTGCTGCACAGCCTCAAGCTCAAAAGCGAACATTACCGCTCCCTTGCACGTCAACACCATGAGCTTGTTCAGGCGATCGGACAGATCGAAAGCGGGAACCAAGCTTGTTCTGACGACCGTCTCGAGGGTCTTAAAAAGCAGCGACTGCATCTGCTGGATGAGATAGCCGAGATGATTGCCGAGCATCAGGTCGCCTGACGATGGACGTTGTCAGCATCCGTGATCGCCTTGCCTCGCGGCTGGGCGCACTCGACATAGAGGTCGAGCGTCTCGAAGCGGAGCGGCGCGAACTTCTAGACGATGACTTTGAGGAGCAGGCGGTCGCGATGGAAGGCCACGAAACGCTCACGGCGATTGAGCGGGCCGCTCTGGGAGAGGCTGCGCAGATCAAGGCAGCGCTCGCGCGCCTACAGGCCGGAACCTATGGGCTTTGCGGAGTCTGCGGTGAACCCATAGCCTCCGGTCGGCTGGAGGCGCTGCCAGCTGCCTCGCGATGCATCGCATGCGCGGAGTAGCTAGGGCCTACGATTGCTTGCGCCATCGTCACTCATGGAGGCCCAGTTGTATGGGTTCGTGACTGACCTTGCAGTTCCCGCGGTCTTTCCAAAAATAGTGGCACTGTCTCTTGCGCTGGGGCTGGGGCTGCTCATCGGTGTGCAGCGCGGCTGGGCGCTGCGCAATGCCGCTGACGGCACTCGCTTTGCCGGGATCCGAACCTTTGGTCTAATCGGCCTAGAGGGCGGTCTTGCCGGCATACTACATGCTATCGACCCCAACTTGGCGATCATTCTGGTCGCGGCGTGCGCGATCCTCATTCTTCTGGGATACGTCCGAACGTCCAGAAAGAACGGAACGGTAAGCGGTACCGCTAGCATTGTTGGCCTGTTGACGCTTGGCTGCGGCTACCTGGCGACGACCGGCCACCAACAAGTTGCCAGCGTTATTGCCGTCCTCTTGACCCTGGTCCTGGCGCTGCGCTCACAACTTCACGTCTGGCTTGAACATCTGACCGAGCTGGAGATCGGGGCGATTGCCCGGTTCGCGCTCATTGCCGGTGCAATCCTTCCGCTGCTCCCAGACCGGCCCTATGGACCCTATGACGCATGGAACCCGCGCAACCTCTGGCTGGTCGTCGTCCTCGTGTCCGGTTTTTCCTTCGTCGGCTACTTGGCCTGCAAGCGGCTCGGCTCCCGAAACGGTACACTCGCGACCGCAGGGGCAGGAGCGCTCGTTTCCTCAACCGCCGTCACCGCTGCGCTAGCGAGCCGACTCCGGGAGAACGACGCCGATCAGCATATGTTAAGCGCTGCTATCGCTTCGGCGTCCGCCGTCATGTTCCTACGGGTGCTCGTCATGGTAGGTGCGCTGGCCCCTATCGCATTAAAGGGTGTGGCCTTGCTGGCCTTGCCGCCTGCAATCATTAGCTGTGCCGCTGCGTTTTGGATGCTGCGCTCCGCGCCGCTTGAGCCGGGAGACGGTGCGTATCAGGTGAAGATACGCAACCCCTTCGACTTGTGGCCAGCAATCGGGATGATGGCCATGATAATGGTGTTTTCCGTCACATCGCGCTGGATGCTGGCGCAGTTCGGCCAGGCAGGGCTTGCTGCCACACTCGCAATCTCAGGAGCTATTGACGTTGATGCGGCTATCATAACAATCGGTGGTTTGCCTACCACCCTTCTCGATGAACGAACGGCCGCCTTGGTTCTTGCCGTGCCGATGATTCTCAATACGCTGGTCAAAGCCGCTACTGCAGTTAGCATCGCGGGCTGGACTAAGGGCAGGGACGCCGCGGCAGCATTGGCGCTGAGTGCCGTGGCTTGCTGTGCAATGCTGCCATTTGCAGCGCTCCTGTAACCAGCTGCGTACGTATTGTTGCGCATATTGGCGCACCCGCTGCCTGCGTAACATTGCGGCAACGGCATGGAGGCGATCATGAAAAACATCCTTTTGCTGGTGCATGACGATGATGGGCAGTTTGCGCGTCTGCACACTGCCATTGACCTTACTCGCGCCCTGGACGGGCATTTGATCTGCATCGATGTCACCCCGTCGCCAGTCTATGCCGGAAACGCTTATGGAGGTCTTGGTGCTTCGGTCCTCTTGAATGACGAACGGGAGAACGAGGCGCGGAACAAGGCACGGATGAAAGAACGCGTTGCAGGCGCAAATATCTCCTGGAGCTGGGAGGATGCGACGGGCGATTTCGCCCAGTGCGTCATCGATGCTTCCAATCTCGCGGACCTTATCGTGCTAAACCGCGCGCTTGACGACTATCCGTTGCCGGACATGCGCACGATCACGAGTCGCGTGCTCATGCATGCCCGAAAGCCGATCGTGGCGGTTCCCGAGGAGGTCGAGAGCTTCAACGCGAAGGGTCGCGCCATCATCGCCTGGGATGGGCAGGAATCGGTCGCGGCGACGATGCGGGCCTGCGTGCCCCTTCTACAGCTCGCCTCCGACGTCGAAATCTTCATGGTTCGCGACGGCGCAGCGAAGATCGAGCCCGAGGAAGCCGCCGCCTATCTCGCACGGCACGGCATTCACGCGAATGTGAAGATCGTTGAGGACGGCGTCCATCACGCTGACGTTCTGATCGAAAATGCCGCCCGGCACTGGCGCGCCGAATACATTCTGATGGGCGCCTACAGCCACGGTCGACTGATGGAGGCGTTTGGCGGCGTCACCAAACGCATGCTCTCCAACTGTAAACTGCCGCTGGTGATCGGCCACTGATCACGCCCGTGCGCCATGCTGACAATCGCTCGTTTTGGTCTGGTGCCGGGGCCGTGCCGTGGACGACGATCCGATGATTTGAAAGCGGGGGTCTGCAGCTATCTCCAGAAGCGTTTGGCATCGACGAGAGCATCATGAGCGTCTTCTGCAGCAGCGAGAAGCTTCTTCCTTCCGCTAGGCGCGACCACCGCCGACGCTCCATCCACGTCAAGCGCATCGAGCTTAGCCAGTACGGCGGACGCAGTCGCAATGTCGTTCAGGTGGCCTAGCTGGTCCTGAAGGTCCTCAAGTATGTCGACGAATGTCTTGTATCTGCGCCGACCCTGCTTTCGTTCAAAAAGAGCCGTGAAAAACTCGGACGCATAGCGCAGTTTCTTGGCATCTTTCCGTACTTCGTGCCGGGCGGCATCGGCAAGATCGGCCAGGTGCCTGCCATCCCTTTTCAGTTTGCGGCGGAGATGGTCGAGCTGGCCGACGGCAAATGCGCGTGCGGGCATCTGGCGTTGAGCTTCGGTGTGCGCGTTCCTTAACCATGGACCCCTCACGGTCCATTCCGTGAGATCGAGCATCAGCGCGCGCGTGCGGTCGGACGCCAATACCTCCGCGACCCGCTCAAGGGCGGATCGGTGAGCGACGGCGAGCCGCTCGTAAAGAACGCCGGAATCGATGCGTTCGAGCAAAACGTCCAGATTCCGCGCCTCACCAAGTTCACCGGCAAGCCATCGCAGATCGTCGCGTAGCCGATCACAGGTCGCGTCGCCTTCGGTCAGCGCCTTGAAGATCGAAAAAGCCGCGCGAAGGCGGCGCAGGGCAACACGGGCCTGATGTAACGGCTCTGCTCGATAGCCATTTTCGAGCAGACGCTCATTCAGCCGGAACTGCCGTAGACAGGTTTGGGCGACGTGCCGGAATGCCAGGGATGCCGACATGTCTTTGGACAGGGCCACAGGCTCGGCTTTGAACACGGTGGCTGCGGGCCCCAGCAGCGCATAGCCACGTTCGGCCTTTGCGAGAACACCGAGGCGCACCGGCGCGGTCGCATCAATCTTGCGTGCGAAGGTGAATAGGCCAACCGGATCGCCACTTATGAGCTCCAGTTCCAGCTCGCAGATAGACGATCGACGGTCGCCCGCGACGACCAAGCCGCGATCCAGGGCGATCGCGAAGTGAGCCCCGCCTTCATCGATGTCCCATGTATGCCGGTCCACGGAAACCACGAAGGCGGGCGCGAGATCCTCCACTGCCTTGCCAATCAGCATATGAACCGGTGAAGAACACTCGATTATTGGTGTGTCGTTCTTGACGGGGATCTCCCACTCCGGTCGTACGAACATGTCCGCAGACCTGGCGTTGCCCGCTTTGACGGTCTGAATCCGCTTACGCCCCTGGCGCCTGATCCGAAGGCTCAGGCCGGCCTGCTCGAGGCTTTGATCCGGTGTGTCGAAATAAATCGATCGCTGCTTGGCGCGGTTCATAGTGTCCGGCAGCAGCGGGGAAGCTTCCAGCGACGCTGCATCCTCTGGCGATAGTTCCAGCTTGAGTTCCAATTCCTCGAACATTCCCGCTCCATGGCTCATGGCTTTCCAACCGTCAGATCAATGCTCTGTTCAGCATCGATCGCGGTCGAGATCGCCTAAGGCGTCGCTAGCTGCGAACATTCCATCGTTCTTGCATGCAAATCCCAATGGGACACACCTTCCAGTCGCTCGAATTCGACGATGGCGCGCCTGATCGCTTGAGCTTCGTCTTCCGCACCGGTGATCTCGATCGAACGCTGGCAGACATGATGATCATGTCCAGTTGAGTCCGGGATATCATTGAAAAAGGAGACTCTGTAGCTGGCCATTGCGGTTCCTCTGCAACCATCACTAGCGCGCACGACTGGGTGCTGCGCTAGGTAATGTTCGCAATGCCCGATGCTACGGCGGTCAGCGATTTCTACAAGCCGCGCACCGATTGTGTGGGCGAAGGGATATGAGAACACCGAGCCTTACGCGCATAGCATTCGATAGATAGTCCATTCTTTTTGTGACTAGAAGGTAGGGGCTTGGCAGCCGGGTTGCTATAACGAGAACAATTAAGACGGACCTTGCCCCTCTGCCGCATGGCAAACAGGGCGTATCGGCGCATGCCTTCTTGAAAGTCGCGGCGGGCCTGATGCCGACGATTGAAACTCCAGCAGCAGCGCGACCTGCCGCTCTATTCGATGTAGGCGGCTACGGCGCTGGCGCTGCCATGCAGTTTGCCACGCTTACTGATGGCATCGCCATGACGCATGCGGAGTTTGCGATAGTGTGATCCGGGAACCTGGGAAACAGGAGCAACTCTTTTGAAAAGGTTAGCGCTCTTTTGTCTTACTACATCAAAGACAACGATCTTCGGAATAGCCACCGGTCACAGTCACTTCATGTTCTACTATTCGCTCCGGCAGTCAATCCATTATGCAGGCGATGGTTAGTGAGTCTCTCCCATCATGATTCGATTTCTTCTCGCATATGATCATATATCTGCCGACCCGAGATGGTCCGCTTCGTGCATCATGGGGCAGGCTGGCAACGTCATACCTGACGGTCCAATTCCACGATAGTGACGCAAGTTACCGCCTTGCCCGTTGCCGAGAATGCTCTTCGTCAGCAGAATGCTGTCTTTATAATTGCGGGTTTAGGCGCTGGCGGCGTGGAAAAAGTTGTCAGCCTGATCGCTACTGCATGGATTACGAAAGGATGGCAGGTGACCATTCTAGCGTTCGACCGACCAGAAGATCCGATTTATCATGATTTCCATCCTGCCGTGGAAATACGGCGACTTGGACTAAGTAGCGGCGGCGGGAAAATTCGTTCCGTCATTATGCAGGGGCGCCGTATCCTTGCGATACGAAGAGCACTCAATCTGTTACAGCCCGATATCGTCATATCATTGCTGACAAAGATCAACTTGCTGACGCTTGTGGCGACCATAGGAACGTCGCACAAGGTTATCGTTTCGGAGCGAAACAATCCTCAGGCCCAACCTGCAAATGCTGCCTGGAACATTCTGCTGGCCCGCTTTTACGGGCGTGCAGAAGCTATCGTGATGCAAACACGGGCGAGCATGGACTGTCTGCCGCCCAATGTGCGGGCGAAGGCGCGCATTATTCCCAATCCAATTCTGCCGCCGCAGTCGAGCCAACTTATTAACATGGAACGGCGGGTAGTTTCTGCCGTTGGCAGGCTGACATATCAAAAGGGGTTCGATCTTTTGATCGATGCGTTCGCACGCATAGCGTCGAGACATCCTGACTGGAAGTTAATGATATGGGGCGAGGGAGAGATGCGGCCTGCGCTGGAAATGCAGGTACGTGCCTTAGGGTTGAACGACCAAATATTATTGCCAGGCACCAGCGAAATTCCCGGTGGTTGGGTTCATGAAACGGCCATCATGGCTTTGTCGTCGCGCTTTGAAGGGTTTCCCAATGCCTTAGGCGAAGCCATGGCAAGCGGTTTGCCAGTGGTAGCCTTCGATTGCCCATTTGGCCCATCTGATCTCATCATACAGGGTATCGATGGCCTATTAATTCCACCCGGAGACGTGCCAGCCCTTGCCAGAGCGATCGAGCGCCTCATCGTCGATCAGCAATTGCGAAAGTGTCTAGGCAGCGCGGCCAGACGCTCGGTATCGCGCCTGACCCCCACACGGATCGTAGCGCAGTGGGAGGTCTTGGTGCGGGAGTCCCTCACCACCTGATCCGCTCTCGAATCTTGAAAATCACGTTGTCGTCAGATCGGTAAAGCCCCAAGATAGCCGCAAGATCCAGTTAATAAATGAAGCCCATTTTCAGTGCGACCCTCCATTTATGGAAGTCTTCGGACGCGTTTGCCGAGTTGCGCCGACTGTGATTGGCAGCCGGTTCGATCCACATATGCCGGTTGACGAGATAGCGGGCGCTTACGCCGACGTCGAAATAGCGCTGATCTTGGTCAAAACCGCCCCGATAGTGAATGTTACGTACGCCCAGCGACCCGCGCAGGATCAGGTTATGGCGCGCTTCCTGATCGATATTCAGGTCGAAGCGCGAATCGATGCGTCCTAGCGCGCCACTGCGAATGGTCGCCACATCCCCTCTAAACAGGTTGAAGATAACGGCCGTGCGCGTGCGCGGACGCCAGGTTACACGGCCATTCGCTGCCAGTCCGTCAAAGGGACGCAGATTGAGATCCTTGGGGTCCGCGTGAAACAGGCCGACGCCGACTTCGCCGGTCAACCTGTCTGCAACTTGCAGCGCCACGCCGGTTGTCGCACCATAGGTCGTGGTAGTGCGGTTGACGCCGAAACGGTCCCGATTCAGCCTGGGTACCCGCCTATTGGCGAAAGGCTGAACAAAAACCGCGATCCGCTGGGATAGGTTGACGCTACCTTTCACGGCGGCGCGGTAGGTGACCATATCGCGATCGGCATCCTCAACCGAAAGATAATTGAGTTTGGTCACGCCCAGCGTCGCCACAATTCCGACGCGCGGGCCGTTATGCCCATATTCCAGTTCCGCTGAGGTCATGTCGATCAGAGCCGGCCTTCGCGCGCTGGCGAAGTTCGCTTCCGGATCGCCGCGTCGCTCGAATGTGCGGTCATAAGCGACCTTGGTGAACACCGACTGTTTCTGGCTGACATCCTTGCGATACTGGAGGTAGGCTCCAAATTCGGATGTGTTCTCCCGCGAATTCTTACCATAGCGCGAAAGACTGGCATATGCGCGTGTGCGCAGGTTGGAGTCACCCGTTTCCCGACGCGCCTCAATGCTCGGCTCGATCAGGAAAATAGTGTCCGATCGCTTGTTCAGGTCTGAGGCCAGGATATTATTGTCGAAGCGGATGCCCGTTTCGATCATAGGCATGATTACGAAGCCATTCGTCCGGATCGTGCGAGGTTCGTAGCCGGGGCGTGGCAGATCGTCTATCGCCGTCGTGCGGTTGATGTCCTGGGCGCTGAGTGGGGAAGTCGCCAGCGCCGCCACGACGATCAGTCTGAGAGAGCGCGACGACATGCAGCTTACCGTCTTGCCCCTCCCTAACCGTGTCATCGGTCAGAACCAGCTTTCGCGAATCTGCACCAGATCACCGGGCATGATGCTGCTGTCAGGGGAGGCTGTCCCTTTTTGCTTGCCTCGCATGATGGTGACTTCCTTGGTATAGGCGCGGAATGTATAGCCGCCCGCTACGGAAACAGCGGTCATGACCGACATGCCTGGCACAAAGGGATATTGTCCCGGTCGCTGAACTTCACCAGTGATGAAGAATGGCCGATAGGCCACAATTTGCGCGCTAACCTTCGGATCGATCAGCAAATTCGACGTGCGCAGGCCGTCGGCGATATCCCGCTGAATAGCTTCCACCGTCTTGCCCGACGCCGGGATGATGCCGAGCATGGGCAGTGAAATGGCACCTGTGTCGGAGACGAGATAGGTGTCGCTCATCATGTCCAGGCCGTAGACATTCACCCGGACCTGGTCGCCCGGCCCGAGCTCATAGGGGGTAGGAGCCACCGCGACAAGCGGCGAAAGGCCTCGCTCGCTGCTGGCGCATCCCGAGATCGATAGAGCTGCGACCGTAGTCAGTGCGACTATCCAGGATTTCATGGTGTCCTCCCAATTTCAGCAGTTCGGGCAAACGTGCCCCGCGCTTCGACCTTGCCGCCCTGTGGTATCTCGCTCAGCCACCCACTCAGGTCGGTTCTCAGCAGATCCTGAAGGACCAGCATATCCGTCCGATAATAATCCCGAAGCATAGCTCGCAATTCTTCGGTCAGCGGCGGGTAGTGCACGGGCGTCGCGAGCGATGCGCGCAAACGCGAGAAGAGTGGGTTGGCACGCAGGGGATCGAGAACAGGGCGCATCGGCTTTAAAAACCTGCGAAGGCCAAGCGGAAGCATCGGCGAGGCGCTGTCATTCTGACGCGTCGATAGTGCTTGCGGCGTCATATGCACCCTTACACCGATATGATCGCAAACCTCCGCCACGACTTTGTCGGCAGACGTGCGCAGTGTTTCATAAAAGATGACATGGAGTTGATCGCGACGATAGTGATGCAGGAGCCGGTTCAGGTGCCTGCCGTAGAGGCCGCCCTCTAGAAATCGCGACTGCGCTGCTCGCTTCCCATCAAGATATGGGCGGGGGTCGTCCTTCACCATGCCGCGCCGAAACAACATGCAATAGTCGGAATAGGCACGTTGGACCGGATCGCGCAGTTGAACGATCAATCGAGCGTCGGGTACCATACCTGCCATCCGGGCGGCCGCTTCGGGATGCGCCAGATAGTCAGCCGATTTTTCTCCAACGATCCGATCGGCGGGCGCTTCTTCGAACAAGGCAGCATACCACTTTTCGCCCCGCGCATATTCCGTGCTGAAATAATGTGGCTCGGCGTCCGGGAGCCACAGATCGGGATGACAGCGTAGCTGATGCGCAATCCAGGTCGTAGCGCCCTTTACGGCGCCGATGATAATGAAGGCGGGCTTGCGGTCAGGCATGGTCGCCCACCGTTGCCCGGATCAGAATGGATCGAAGCACCCGGCCCATATGTCGGCATTGGTCGGGGCTGAGGGTGGGGTCTACCGGTAAGAGGATGCTGGTTTCCCCCAGATGGCGCGCCATGGGCAGGCGCTCGGCGGGGGTTTGGCCGGCATCGATGAAAGCGCGTTCGAGATAGATTTCGGGGCAACTCCCCGATTGGCACGGAACGCCGCTGGTCCGAGCGCGGGCGATTATGTCGTCCCTAGTCCAGCCATCTCGTAAAAGTTCGGGGCGAATGAACGCGTAAAATTTATAATAAGCGTGCGCGATACGGTCATCGGGTTCGATCAGCCGCAATGAAGGTATATCGGTCAACATTGCCAACAAGGCCTCAGCATTCGCCCTACGCTGAGCGAGCCAGTCTTCCAGCTTTGACAGTTGGACAACGCCGATAGCGGCCTGCATTTCGGTCAAGCGATAGTTGCTGCCGAAATTATTGTGCAACCAGCGAAACGCAATCCCATCCCCGCCCTGAGCGACGACGGATGGATCCTTGCCATGATCTTTGATCGCCCATGCGCGCTTCCATACCGCCTCGTCCCTTAGAACCAGCATTCCGCCTTCGCCGCCTGTGGAGATGATTTTGTCGGTGCAAAATGAGAAGGCACCTGCATCGCCAAACCCTCCGACGGGCAGTCCGTCGAGTGTCGCGCCATGGGCCTGGGCGCAATCCTCTATCAGCTTGATGCCAAGGTCGCTCGCCATGATCGCGATCTCATCGACCGGGGCGGGATAGCCCGCGAGATGGACCACGATTATTGCCGTCGTCCTCGAACTGATCCGGGGTGCGATCGTCTGGGGGGTGAGGCTTTGGGTGATCGGGTCAACGTCTGCGAAGACCGGCTTAGCTCCGCAGGCGACAACGCAACTCGCCGTTGCCATGAAGCTGCGAGCGGGGACCACGACTTCGTGACCCGGCCCGACACCTAGTGCCCTTAGCGCGACTTCCAGCGCGAGCGTTCCGTTTGCCAAGGCGATGGCGCGGGGCATGTTGCATAGCTTTGCGAATCCGCGTTCGAGGGCCGCGCAGTGATCGCCATGATGGAGGGAATTGACCCGGCCACTTTGCAGAACGTGCACGGCCGCTTCAATCTCGTCCGCGGCGTAAACCGGCCAGCGAGATGCGACGGGGTCGGGAGCTTGATGGTCCAGCGACGATGCGTGAGTTGCGAGCATGGTCACGCTCCCGCTGCCGATTGGCGAATGACTTCTGGACTGGATCGTACGTTCTTGGCCAAGTGAGCGATCTGAAGCGTCGCTATCAGTGGCTCGTCTGCAGCATTGTCAGGCACAGTTGCCGCGCTGGCCCTGCGCGTGACCTGGTTCAACAGGGAAAAGAGCTGGCTGCGCACTGCATCCTCATTATGCGCCAGGACGCTCCGTTCGAGAATATCGAAGCCGGCCTGCAGTTCGGCAATCGTAGCTGGCACGGGTTCTGCCTCCAGCACGCCGGGCAGTTCGGAGGGCAACTGCTGTTCCCGTTCGTCGAACAGTTCCTCGTACAATTTCTCCCCTGGGCGCAAGCCGACGATCTGGATGGGCACGTCCCGTTCGGGGATCAGCCCCGCAAGACGGATCATGCGGCGGGCGATGTCGATGATCTTCACCGGCTCGCCCATGTCGAGCACGATGATACGCCCCCGTTTGAGACCATATTCCATGGCGCGGGCAGTACTGTGCAGGATCAACTGCACCGCTTCATGGACCGTCATGAAGTATCGGGTGATTTCAGGATGCGTGACGGTCAGCGGTGCGCGTCGGTCCAACTGGCGTTGGAAAAGCGGGATAAGAGAGCCGCTGGACCCCAGAACATTGCCGAAGCGCACAGTCATGAACCGTGACGTATTAGGCCGCCGTGCTCCCTCCAGATCAAGCGCCTGGCAGTACAGTTCACCCAGTCGCTTGGTCGCGCCCATCACGCCGACCGGATTAACCGCCTTGTCAGTGGATACCTGCACCATGGCGCGCACGCCGTGGCGTTTGGCTGCGTCGGCCACGTTTCGCGTGCCGATGACATTAGTCTGCACGCCGGAGCAGATATTGATCTCTACCATGGGGACATGCTTCAACGCGGCCGCGTGGAACACGAATGCCGGGCGGAATTGCGCAAAAACTGCCATGACATGCTGACGTTGCCGGATGGAGCACAGAATCGGCCGACACAGAATGTCGGGATAATTCTCCCGCAACTCCATCTCTATGGCGTAGAGATTATATTCGCAGCAATCGAGCAGCATCATTTCCGATGGCCCGAAGCCCGCTATCTGGCCCACGAGTTCGCGCCCGATTGATCCGCCCGCGCCGGTGATCAGCACTTTTTCGCCCCGAATCGCGCGCGAGACCACGTCCGCGTCCAGATGGGCCTGAGGACGATCCAACAAGTCTGCGATGTTGATGGCTTCCAGGCGGAGTGGTTTGTCCATCTCAGGCGCGGTCGGCGCGCGCAAGACTGACAGATGGAGTGTCTGGGCAGCAGTCACCAGCTTGAGCTTCCCGCCGCCTTTCCAGTCGTCAGGACCCGTCGCCAGAATGATGCTCGTCGGGCGTTCGTTACGGGCCGTAAGGGTGGCCACCGCGTGTTGCACAGCGTCTATGCCGCCCATGATCGGTACGCCACGCAACCGCAGATGCGTGTTCACGCCATCGATGTCCAATATTCCGACTGGCAGGAAGGGGGGCGGATTGATCATTTCGAAATGACGCAGAACATTTTCGACATATTCGGGCCGTCCGGCAAGCAGGACACGCTGCTGGCTGACGGCCATGTCGGAATTTTGGCGATGCCGTCCGCGCGACGTCAGGAAGCGACTGATTTCGGCGCGAAGGACTCGTTGCCATAGTCTTCCTCCGGCCAGAAGAGATATCAGCACCAATGCCTGGATGAAGGGAACCGATGTCGGCATCCACTTCCCATTGCCGGACAGCATCATGACGGCGACCGGAATGGCGATCGCAAAGACCGACGCCTCGATCATGCGAACGAAATCAGGGAAGGATGCCAGCCGCCACAGACGGTTATACGTGCCGCTGAAAAATAATATGGTTGTTCCGCTTATGATGAAGACCGGCAGGTTGACGAGCATCCCGTAGAGCATGTGCGGCGGGATATCGCCGTTCATCCTCAAGCTAAGAGCGATCCATAGGGACGCGGCGATCGCCATAGCGTCATAGATAAAATAGGCTGGTTTGCGCCATTTGCGAAGCAATGCGCTGGATACGCCGGCTATGGGCATGTCTTTCTCCCTTTGTCGGTGAACCAATCGCCATTCGCAACCTTGCGCCGGCTGACCGGATGGTTTTCCTCACTTAAAGCGCAGGTTATGCGCTTTTAACCGACGACTGCAGTCGGGCATCAGGGCAAGCCGATTAGAGGTATAGTCCCTGCCCATAAGGGGTGCTGACCCTCTGGATATCTATCGACATCTCAAAAGTATGGCAGATGTTTCCTTATTCGCTCCCAAGGATAGGGGACCAAATAGCTAAGACATAATTTTGCATTTGCATTAGATTCCACCGATCTTCTGCGGCCATGCGACTGCAATGGGGAATTCGCAGCGTCGGGACGGGACAGTGCATGATGCGGATTTTACACGTCATCACAGGATTAAATGTGGGTGGGGCGGAAGCCATGTTGGCCCGCATTATCGCTAATTCCAAGCGGCCAGATGTTACCGCAACGGTTGCCACGCTAATGGCGCCCGGTTTCGTCGGGGGCAGGATGCTGGAATCGGGTATCGCCGTCCGCTCTTTGGGCATGACCAGCATCTGGACCGCCAGCATCGCTATGATCCGGCTGGTGCTGCACATCCGTCGCACCAAACCCGACCTCGTCATGGCGTGGATGCATCATGCACAACTGGCGGCGACTCTGGCGGTCAGGCTGTCCGGCTTGAAAATCCCGGTCGTGTGGAATGTACGTCATTCCCTGGGGGAAGGCTTTACGCATGAAAGGCGCCTTACCCGAGCCGTCCTGCGGATGCAGGCTATGCTCTCCCGCAAGCCGACCGCTATAATATATAATTCGAGGAAGGCGGCGCAGCAATATCGAGCCATTGGTTTCAATCCGAGAAGCGAACATGTCATCCCCAATGGCTTCGACGTCGCAGCGGGAACCACAGAGGCCGGTGGAAATCGCCGCGTCCGCGAGATCTTCGGACTGCCTGACAATGCCATCCTGATCGGCATGGTCGCGCGGTCGCATCCGATGAAGGATGTTCCCAATCTCGTTGCCGCTTTCGCGCTGCTCCGCTCCTCGCGCGTCAATGCGCACTTGCTGATGGTGGGTGAGGGCATGGACAAGCCGACGGCTTCGGTCGCGGCGGCTCTTGCTCGGCTGCCGCAGGGTAGCTGGACCTTGGCGGGCCAGCGTCCCGATGTGGCTACATGGCTCGGCGGGTTGGATATTCTGGTCCTGCCGTCCGCATGGGGAGAGGGTTTTTCCAACATCATAGGCGAAGCCATGGCGCAGGCGGTCCCCTGCGTGGGGACAGATGTTGGCGACACGGCCTGGATTATCGACCGTACGGGCCGTAGCGTCCCACCACGCAATGCAACGGCGCTCGCCCTTGCGCTGTTGGAATTGTGCAGCCTTCCCGAATCCGAACGTCACGCGCTCGGATTGGCCGCAAGGCAGCGGATCGTCGATATGTTTGCCTTGGGAACGATCGTGGGCCGTTACGAAGCGTTGGTCGATGAATTGATTGGTTCAGGAGAGACCGCCTGTCGGCCACCTCGGAATCTTCGGTGCGAGGCGGTATGAAGATCATTGTTGTCGCTAGCTTGGCCTATTCGCTGGTCAATTTCCGGGGCCGCCTGCTCTCTTCCATGATCGATCATGGCTATGAAGTGGTGGCATGCGCGCCCGATCGGGACCCAGAAATTGAAGCAAGGTTAAAGGCGATGGGCGTGACCTATCGCGCTATACCGATGGCACGGACCGGTCTGAACCCGGTTGGGGATCTCTTAACGCTGTTTGGTTTGGTAAAGTGCTTCTGGCGCGAGCAGCCGGATATCGTCCTTGCCTACACGCAGAAACCGATCATCTATAGCGGTATCGCGTGTCGCATGTTCGCCAGGATCCGTTTCTATGCGATGGTCAGTGGCCTGGGGCATGTTTATAGCGAGAATGGATCGAGCATATTGTGTTATGTTCGAGCGCTCGTTTCCGCGCTTTATCGGGTCGCGCTGAAGACGGCGAAAGCGGTTTTCGTTTTTAACGGCGACGATCGCGGTGAGATGATCCGTCACGCTATTCTGCACGAGGGCACTCGAGTCATTCAGGTGCCAGGCTCAGGTGTCGACCTGTCCCATTATGCGCATCGCCCGATACCGCACGGCCCGCCTATTTTCCTTATGGTCGCGCGGTTGCTGCAAAACAAAGGCCTGGTCGAATATGTCGAAGCGGCAAAGCGGGTCCGGATCATTAGGCCGGATGTACAGTTCCACTTGCTCGGACCACTGGACGAGAATCCATCGGCCGTTTCGCGTGAGACGATCGAACAATGGCATTCAGCGGGCGCCATCAACTATTTAGGCGAAACGCGGGACGTGCGGCCTTATCTTGCAGCAGCCAGCTTTTTCGTGTTGCCCAGTTGGTATCGCGAAGGCTTGCCGCGAACCATATTGGAGGCGATGGCCGTCGGTCGCGGTGTCATAACCACGGACATGCCAGGGTGCCGCGAGCCTATCGTCGAGGGCGTGAACGGCTATATTGTCGAACCGCGCAACATACAGGCTCTTGTCGACGCTATGCTACGCGTGATTGCCGACCCCACCACGGCCGCTCGCTTGGGCGAAGCCGCGCGCAAAACCGTAGAATCCCGTTTTTCGGTCGAGCAGGTCAATGCCCAGCTGCTCGGTGCCATGGGCATGGACCGGCAAGGTGTGAATGTCAGCCATCCGCCAGTCACCACCGCCACCGCCTTCGCAGGGGACCTTTGATGCGCGTAAGTCGACTGGTCGATATTGCGGTAGCTGGAGCAGGTCTGCTGCTGCTGTCGCCCGTGATGGCGGTGATCGCCTGCGCGCTCCTGCTAGACGAAGGAAAGCCCATATTTTTTCGCCAAGCCAGGGTTACCAAGGGCGGGCGGATATTTCAGGTCATCAAGTTCCGGACAATGAACGATGGCCGCGATGCGCAGGGCTTTCTTCTGCCCGATGTGATTCGGACTACGGCATTGGGTGGGCTATTGCGACGATTGCGGCTCGATGAACTGCCACAGCTCTGGAATGTACTTACCGGGAGCATGGCCCTGATAGGACCAAGGCCACTTTTGCCCGGGACGATCCTTGACGCCGGGGAAAGCGGCCGTCGGCGTTGTTCAGTGGCGCCTGGTTTGACCGGCTGGGCGCAGGTCAATGGCAATAGCCTATTGAGCGATAGCGATAAAATTGCTCTCGATTTGTGGTACATCGCCAATCGCAGTGCCCTGCTGGATCTTACCATTGTCTTCCGCACCGCGTGGGTGGCCCTGCGGGGCGAACGCTTCAACCCCGTATCGATCGGGAGGGCTCATGAGAGCAATACTCGTCGGCGCGGTTGAGAGTAGCCGAATTGCGCTGCAATGTCTGGCGCGATCACCGGCATGGGATCTTGGCGCCATTTTCACCTTGCCCCCCGAGTTGGCGCAGCGGCACTCCGACTTCGTAGATTTGTCAGCAGACGCGCGCGCAGCCGGGGCGCCGCTTATCACCTTGTCCAACATCAATTCCGATGCGGCGTTTGCAGAGATAAAAGCGATCGATCCGGATTATATATTCGTTATTGGATGGTCGCAGATTTGCGGCGCCCGGTTCATGGCAAGCGCACGGCTGGGGCTGATCGGCTTTCATCCTGCGCCTTTGCCCCGTTTGCGGGGGCGTGCGGTGATACCGTGGACGATCCTTCTCGACGAGCCAATTTCGGCCTCTTCTCTCTTCTTGATCGACGAGGGCGTCGATAGCGGTCCGATATTAGGCCAGCGCTATTTCCACGTCGCGCCGGATGAAACCGCCGCCACGCTCTATGCCAAACATATGGCTATGCTGGACGACATGCTACCCAGCGTGCTCGACGATGTGGCCCAATGCAAGGCGCGCATGCAGTCTCAGGATGAGCGCTATGCGACCTATGCGACGCGCCGACGACCCGAAGATGCCGTCATCGACTGGTCGGAACCGGCAGATAAGGCAGGGCGTCTCATACGGGCTTGCGGCGCGCCCTATCCCGGCGCGTGGACGATGCTGGATGGCGAGCGGATAGTCATAGAGGAAGCGCGGCCGGTGTGTCTGCCACAATACCGCGCAGCGATGACTGGCCAGATCGTCGAACGGCAGACGGATGGATTTCTTGTCAAGTGCGGCGATGGACGGGGGCTGCTGGTCACGCGGTGGCGGCGGGCCAGAGAAGGTCCCTTGCCGGTTCACGCTATTTTGGGGCTGCGGGCGGGGGCAAAGCAATGATTGATGCCATCAGGCGGGCGATGGTGATTGCACCTCATCCGGACGATGAAGTTCTGGGATGCGGCGGCACTATGGCGCGTCTGGCGTCGCTGGGATGTCACATCGACGTGGCGATCGTGACGCGTGGGATGCCGCCGCGTTTCGATCTTACGCAGGTCGAGCGCGTACAGGCGGAAGCGCGCGACGCTCATCGCATGTTGGGTGTTGCGCAAACCCATTTCCTCGATTTCCCGGCCGCGTACCTCGATCAAATTGCCTGTGCAGATCTGAACGACGCCGTAGCGCAGAGTGTCAAGAACTGTGCGCCGGATACTCTGTTCGTGCCGTTTGCAGGGGATCTGCACTTCGATCATCGGCTCGTGTTCGACGCCGCGATGGTGGCTGCCCGGCCGCTGGGGGATCGCTATCCACGGCGGATATTAGCTTATGAAACGGTTTCCGAAACCAATTGGGCGGCACCCTATGTCGCGCCGTCATTCCAGCCCAACATTTTTATCGACATATCGGATCATCTTGATCGAAAACTTGAAGCGTTTGGCCGTTTCCAAACTCAGGTCCGTCCATTCCCCAATGAAAGATCGCTGGAAACGCTAAGGGCTCTGGCGATGGTACGGGGAAGCTGTGTCAGTAAAATGGCTGCTGAAGGCTTCGTATTAATAAGGGAGGTCGCCTGACATGAACCCTTTTCCTGCCAACACGGTCGATAATGCACAGGTGGTTATGGCCTCGAAACGACGATCTCCCATCGGTCGTTCCTTACGTATGATGTTGAGTTCCGCGGGCCGACGCGTGAGCCTGATGAGAAGCTTTCGACAATCAGCCGATTTTTTGGGTGTCGAGCTTACCATGCTTGCCTGCGATCTGACCCCCGAATGGAGTCCGGCTTGTATCGAGGCCAACAGGGCCTTCGCTGCGCCGCCAGCGGAAAGCAGTGAGTTCATTCCTGCCATGCTCGACTTGTGCAAGCGCGAGCAGATCGACCTGATCGTTCCGACAATCGACACCGAACTTCTTGCGTATAGCGAAGCGCGGGATCAATTTACGGCTCTCGATTGTCATGTCGCCGTCAGCAGTGCGAAAGTTGTAAGGATGGCGCGCGACAAGTTGGCCACTGCCCATTTTCTGGCGGCTGCAGGCATCCACAGCCCTCGTACAATTTCGGTCGACGATCTCTTAGCCCAGCGGACGGATTTGCGCTTGCCGCTCTTGGGCAAGCCAAGGCACGGCAGTTCCAGCCGGGGAATAACCATGGTGCATAGTCATGCCCAGATTTCGGCGCTCGATACCGGCGAGCCGTATATCCTGCAGGAGTTTCTGCCGGGCCGCGAGTTTACCGTAAGCATCTATCTCGACCGGGCCGGGCAGATGAGATGTGGAGTGCCGCATGAAAGGTTGCGCGTTCGGTCGGGCGAAGTCGAGAAAGGTGTCACCGTGCGCGATTCTGAGTTGTGCAGCATCGCGAAAAAGCTCGCCGGTGAGTTGGACGGTGCCCATGGCGCCTTATGCTTTCAAGCGCGGATGGATGCGAACGGCGATCCTTCTGTCTTTGAAATCAACGCCCGATTCGGCGGGGGCTATCCGCTAGTCCATCAGGCAGGCGCGCGGTTCAGCCTGTGGATGCTGGAAGAATGTCTGGGTTTGCCCCGAACGAGCAATGACGACTGGCAGTCGGACGTGCTCATGCTGCGATTTGACGATGCCGTATTCGTGTAATGGTGAAGGCGTGGGCAGGTGGTGCGTTTGATCGCGTGATCGTATTCGATCTGGACGACACTCTCTATCTGGAACGCGACTATGTTCTGAGCGGACTTAAGGCGGTGGGTGACTGGGCGATTGCCAATCTGGCGCTGCACGGTCTTGGCACAGCCATGATAGACCGGTTCGAAGCCGGGTATCGTACGCGCCTGTTTGACGAAGCATTGATCGAACTGGGTTTCCATCCGTCAGAACGGCTGATCACGCGCATGTTGGCCGTCTATCGTCAGCACAGACCGGACATCCGACTGGCCGATGACGCTGCCGCATTTCTGGCACGCAGGCATCCGCGAACAGCCTTTGCGGTCATCACGGACGGGTTTCTTGATGCACAAAAGCGCAAGATCCGGGCGTTGAACCTGTACCGACGCGGGATCCATCTTGGCATCTGCACGGATCGATGGGGACGGGAAGGATGGAAACCGAATCAAAGAGCGTTTCGCCACATTGAGAGCATCTTTGGCCTATCCGGTATGAAATATACTTATGTAGCCGATAACCCGACCAAGGATTTCCATGCACCAATTTCCTTGCAGTGGGACACCGTCAGGATCGCCCGGCCGCAGCGCATGCACATTGCACCGTCTGGAGATTTGATAGATGCTGCTAGAGTTATTGAAAAATTTGGAGAATTTTAGCCGCGGAAATTTTTGGGATCAAAAGGTTTACCCCTTATGATCGTCGGTGGCTATTTAAGAGTAATTGAATTTAATTGATTTTTTCATGGAAGGAATTACTTCTTAGCTCCTCTAAGGGTCGTAGTGCCAGAAGCGAAAGATCTTATTGATCAGTTTCTTACAGGGTTTCACGGGCAGAGGTCCGTCAAGCCTGTCGTGCAGCCACGAAGCGCAGCCGCGTCTTTAGGAGGTTCCATTGAGTAACAAAATCAAGATCTCGATCATCAACCAAAATGAAATCGAAGGAGAGGGGCTGCGGCGGATTTTAATTGAAAGATCTGTGGAAGATGTCGAAGTTTTCAGAAAGTATTCCGAAATATCATTCGACGATATGGAGGGGCCTATGTCCTCCGTCTTCTTGCTCATATGCTCTCCCGTAGACGACATGACGTTGGATATCTGCCGTATGGCTCATGAAGCGCATCCGGAAGCACGCATAATCATGCTTGCCAACGAGTGTAGCAGTATGATGGTTGCTCGAGCGTTTCGCCTAGGTGTTGCCGGCTATATCAGCAAGGACACGTCCTGCGCCGGCTTGGTGGCCATGATTAAGCTAGTGGAACTTGGCGAGAAAGTCATTCCATCACGGGTGATTTCCGACCTTGCGGCATTGGACACAACTTCCCGGCCGATCGAGAATGATGTGCGTATAAGCGACACCAACATGTCTGGAAGAGAAATCGAAATTCTTCGCGGCCTGATCCGTGGCGAACCGAATAAGCTGATTTCGCGGCGGCTGAATATAACCGAAGCGACGGTCAAGGTGCATGTGAAATCCATTTTGCGCAAATTGCAGGTGGTTAATCGTACGCAGGCTGCAATCTGGGCCATGAGCCGCGGCTTGTCGGGCAATAGCGAGACGTCGATGCAGGAGGAGATCGCGCTCCCTTTTCCAGTGCTGACGGGGACGCGACCGCCCTCGGTGAAGTGCAACGGCACATACATCGCGGCAGCGTGAACAACGATCCGGATCATGTCTGACGCGCGCTAATAAGATAGGCCGTGGATCGGGCAATCCGATATCATCAACGTTCGAAATAACGGCACGTATGCCTTCAGGCCAGGCGGTGAATCTGTCTTGGGATAAGGGGTAATATCATGACGTCTGGAAAAGCCATTATGATGCCATCCAGCTTGACCTATGGGGGGCCTGATTTTGGCGGACTCCATGGTACGCAATCGGGGACGAGAGCCGAATATTTCGGTCTGAATGACTTTTTTCGAATCCTGCGACGCCGTTGGATTTTGATCGTCACCTTCACGCTGGTCGGGATGCTTGCCACAATTCTGGTGCTGGCCAATATTAGGCCGGTCTACAGCAGTTCGGCAACGGTCGTGGTTCAATTGCCTGAAACCGTTGTTTCTACAACCGATCTGACGCCGAATCAGGAAACAGTGATCGAGACGAAGGTTCAGATTCTTCAGTCGCGTCGCCTTGCCCGGAGCGTTGCCACCAGTCTCGATCTGGATGACGATCCCGAATTCGCGGATGGTTCACAAAAGCGACGCGCAATCATGAAGTGGTTTCGCGGTCTGCTGATACAGCCATCGTCCCGTGAGCCTGACCCTGATCTGCGCACCCAGGAAGAGGCGCGGTTGCACAGTGAAGCGGTTGCAGACCGTCTGCTGGACAAGGTTGAGATTTCGCGGGTCGGCCGGTCGGGCACGATCAAGATAACTGCGTCGTCTTACGATCCGCAGAAAGCGGCGCTGATCGCGAATCGGATGGTGGAAACCTATATTGACGGCGAAATGATCGAGCGGCGGAAATCACGCCAGAATGACATCAAGGAACTGGAGGATCGTATTGCGCAGGTCCGTTCGCAAATGCGGCAGGTCGATGGTACAGCAGCGGCATACCGGGCGCGCAACGGCATTCTTGCGTCCTCTCCCGAAGCGAGTGGCGCGACGCAGGTCGCCCAGTCTGCAGGTCTTTTGGCACAGGTGGAGGCCGATCAGGCGTTCGATACGCGCCGCGCCCAGGCGAATAGTCTGACCGCTGTCTCCTCGCCGCTCCTGGCGGAGTTGCGTCAGCAAGAGAGCTTGGTTGCGCGCCGGTTGAGTGAGTTAGGGGCCATCTATGGCGGCGCTCATCCGGATGTTGTCAAGGCAAGAGCCGAACTACTGGCCTTAAGTCCGCGCATTGCCCAAGAAGCGCACCGCGTCCAAGGCGAGATGTCGACGCAGGCAGCCGCAAGCCAAGCCCGCAGCGGTGCCGTTGACGCGACCATAGCGAACATGCAGTCGCGCGCCCTCGCTTCGGGGGTACAGGCCGTGCCCCTTCGTGCGCTAGAGCGTCAGGGAGATGCCAGCAATGCCCTTTATCTCTCGCTGGTCGGCGCGCTGAACGCGAAAATTGCGGCATCATCGACGGTGGTTCCGGACCTTTCCATCATTTCACGGGCCTCCTTGCCATCCGTGCCAAGTTATCCCATCCCGCAGCGCATCCTTGCGGTCGCGCTGCTCGCATTTTTGCTGTTGGGTGTGATCGCTGCGTTCATCATCGACACAATGGATACGACCATTCGCACTGCGGCACAGGTCAAGCGCCTTCTTGGCATTCCCACTTTGGCAATGGTCCCGGACATGAGCCGCAACAGCGACTATCGTCCGGTTCAGGATATGGTTGAGGCAAAGCCTCGATCTCGCTTTGCGGAGGCCATGCGAAACCTGCTGATCGAACTGGAGGCGCGTCACGGATCCGGTTCTCACGTGGTGGTCGTGACGTCGCCGCTGGACGGGGAAGGCAAGAGCACTATCGCCACCAGCCTGGCAGCGGCGGCGACCGCCGTCGGACGCCGGGCGGTGGTAGTGGACTTCGATCTGCGGCGACCGAATATCGCGTCGGAAGAGCGCAAGTCAGTAGGCGTGGTTAGCTATCTTTCCGGAAAAGCAGGCATGGCTGATTTGCCGGTCATTCAAAATGGCGGCCAATATGCGGTCATCGCCGTGGGTGACATTCCACTCGATCCCGGCTCGCTAATAGCTTCGCCGCGCTTGCCCGAAATGGTCGATGCGCTGCGTGAGCATTATGACTTCGTTATTCTCAATGCGCCACCCATTCTGCCGGTCAGAGACGCCAAGACATTGACTGAGTATGCCGATTCTACGCTGCTGGTGTTGCGCTGGGGCTATACCAATCCAGAAGCAGCCCGGGTCGCGATGGAAACATTTGAACGCCCTATCGCGGGTGCCGTCATCAATATGATTGACTATCCCGCCCATGCCCGTCGGCGTTATGGAGACGTCATTCATCATATGACAAACCTCACGGAATATTATGATGCAGACGATCTGGACCGAGCCTCATGGGCTGACCGACTGCGCCGCAAGTGGCGCCGCAGTCGACGTCGCGTGGCGGAAACGCTCCACTTCAACTGAACATTGGCGAGGAGGCTGGCACGGTTGTCAGCCTCCTCTTAAACGTCAGGCGTCCAGGGGAAGCGCCGGACAGTCCGTCGCAAATGCAGCATTAGCCCTGCCAACCACGCCAGTCCGAAGAGCAGGTGCGCCAGATTGGCGCCCATTGCTCCAAACTCCAGGATCAGGGGAAAGACAGACGTGTAAAACGCGAGGGAGCAGACCATTACCGTACGCAGTACCGCGCCCTGATCTCCCAGTGCGAGCAAAGCGGCGCGACTGGCAGCGCCACTGATGGTCAGAGTTACTGCCAGGATCTGAATGGTAAGAAGCGGCACCGCTCCAGCATAGCGCGCGCCTACCGCGGCCTCCATCAGCGGCGCCCCTATCAGCCATATGACCAGAAAGCACGCTGTGCCAAACACCGCCAACAGCAGTTCCGTCTGCAAGACTATCTGAAGGAATGAGCGTTTTTCATGGGAAGCGGCCAGCCGACTGAGGTCCGGATAAACGACCGATTCTACCTGGCTCCCGACTTGTTGCACCACGCGGCTGATCCGCTTGGCGATATGAAACAGACCTGCGCTGGCGGGATCGGCAAGCCAGCCGACGATGAGCGTATCGACCTGCTGTGCGCTGGACCAGAGCGTCAAGGATATGTTCGCGCCGAACGCAAATCGCCAAATGCCAGGAAAACGATTACTGATACCTTTGCTGCTGGCTTGCAAAAGCTGCCGAAACCCGGGCGCGGGCAAGAACCGAACAGCGATGATGAAGTTGGCAAGGGAACCGGTGATCTGAGTTATCGCCCAGATCAGGGTAAGTTCGAACAGCCCGGCACCGGCGACATAGGCGCCTGCGACGATGACGAAGCGTACCAGCGCGTTCGCGACCTGGATTCTTGCAATTGTGCGATAACGATCCGTCAGTCGGAAAATTGCGGTTGAGACACCGTTGAAGTTGAACAGCAGCGATACGAGAAACATCAGTGCCAGTTCGACATGCTCGATCGCCACATTCAGAATATAGTGGCTCGCTATTGCCAAGCTGCTTGCCACCGCCCAGGCCGTGACGCTGCCGCCTATGTCGAGCAGCCAGCCAAATTTGAGCAGCGCGAAATAGGATTTTTCATCGGTCTCCATATCGATGGTTGCTCCGCTTCGAATGAGCGGTTGCCAGGATTGGAACCCCAACAGGCGTTCGCATGCCTGGCCCAGCGTCAGGATCATCGCGAAAATCCCGTAGGATGTCGGATCGATAAGCCGCGCGACCAGAGCGATCGATAGTAACGTTATGGCTAATGTGGCCGCAGTCCCTGTCAGAAGATGTGTCACGGCCCTTACGCGCCGATGGCCCATCGCCTTGCGCAACTTACTGGCGGCAAACATCCGTTTGGATTGTGACCTGCCCGCACTTTCCATGTCAGATCGCCCCTCGATAGCTTAACTCTGGCAATCCATGGCGATTACGGAGCGGGGATGCAGTATTTCACTCGTCGTAATCCGAAATTGCCTGCCAGTGTTCGTGTCTGTCGGGGTAAGAACGGGTGGGAGGACATGCAATGTCGATTACCGCAAGACGATTCTTCCATGCCGGACATCAAGCGACGTCGATCTCAGTGGAAGACAAGTTCTTCACCGATCTTCGTACGCGGAACGCCACGTTCAAGCGGACCGCAAGCGACCGGTTTCGGGATTTGGACGAACTGTGCCTGAAAAGCTTCGCTAACGCAGAGGCCTCGATCGGCGAGGTGCTGGACATCGGCATCTCATCGGGGTCGACGACCGTTGCACTGAGCGACAGACTGCGGGCTGCCGGGCATTCCGGACGTGTCGTGGGAACCGACATCGCGATCGAGGGGCGGCTTGTTAAGGCCTTTCCCGGTGTGCATGTGTTGACGGACGATGCCGGGCATCCACTGCAATATGACCTGATGGGTCGTGTGCTGCGACCCTGGGGACGACGCGCCGACTATGCAACTGGCATGGTCATGGTCCGCGCTGCCGCCAACCGGTGGATTGGGGATCGCGTGCAGCGGTCCGTGCAGCGGGGAGAGCGGAATGGCAATGCCGTGCGGTTGATCAGCCCGCGAGCAAAAAACCATCCTTATGTCCAAATCGAACGGAACGATATTTTTGTGGATACGCACGGATATCATGATCGTTTCGGTTTCATCAGAGCTGCCAATATTCTCAACCGAGGATATTTTGAGGAAGCGGCTCTCAAGCGTGCTATTGCCAACATCGTAACCTATATGACCGGGCCGGGATCCTATTTGTTGATCGCCCGATCGACCAAAGGTCGGCATGTCGCTACCTTGTTTCAGGTGTCTGCCAATGGCCGCTATATGGATGTCGTTGATCGATCCTGCGGGGGATCGGAAGTGGAGTGGCTCGTACTTGAAGCTAAGCTGCCTGAAAAATGGGCGCGATAGCTCGGCATAAGCCGGTCTCGGTTTGCTTTCCGTTCGTCGGTGATTTGATAGGCGGCAGCCATTTTTCCGCGCGTGATCTGATCCGGGGCTTGGATCGAAATCGCTTCATACCGCTGGTTCTGGTTCAGAAATCTGACGGGGCCTTGGCCCAGTTCTTCGCGGAAGCCGGTATTGCGACCGAAGCTGCGCCGGCATCAGCAGAATTGCGGCATGGCGTTCCCATCGGTCCGTCTCACGTGATTGCTCTGGGCGGACGGGTGTTGGCGCTGGCGCGCTTTTTACGACAGAGAGGCGTGCGTATCGTCCATAGCAATGATGGCCGCACGCATGCGACCTGGGCTCTGCCCGCGCGCATGGCGGGTGCCAAGCTGCTCTGGCACCATCGTGGCGCGCCAGATGCTGCGGGGTTGCGCTATCTCGCTCCCCTGCTGGCCAACCGCGTCGTAGCCGTGTCCCGTTTCGCTAGCCCGCGCGCCGGCCTCTATTCCGCTGCGCCGCGCAACGATGTGGTTCACAGTCCATTTGATACTTCCATGCGTTACAATCGGTCGGAGGCACGCGACGCAATTTTGGCCGACATAGGTAAGGACGATACGACCTGCCTTGTCGGCTTTTCCGGAGTCTTTATCGATCGGAAGCGGCCATTCCTCTTCGTGGATGCCATCGCCGCCTTACGCCGAGAGGCGCCCGACCTCGACGTCCATGGCCTGATGTTTGGCGAAGGACTGGACGGAATGGACGAACAGGTCGTTGCTCACGCCGAGCGACAGGGCGTCGGAGACTCTATCCATATTATGGGGTTCCGTACGCCTGGCGCCTTCTGGCTCGCGGGCTGCGACATATTGATGATACCCGCCGTGGACGAACCCTTCGGACGGACGCTGATCGAGGCGATGTTAGTGGAGACCCCAGTTGTTGCTACGAAGTCTGGCGGCAATGTCGAGGCCATCCATGATCGCTCGACGGGATTGCTGGTCCCGGCAGAGGATGCCGATGCCTTGGCCAGCGCCTGCGTCACACTGTTGCGCAACCCATCTACTGCCGCGCTGATCGCGCGCACGGCGCGCATCGAGGCACTCAACAATTTTGGCGTATCGCGCCATGTCCGCGCGATTATGGCCATATATGATCGGATGGTTGATAGCGAACACAGCCGAGCAGCCTGACGGATACGCGACATTTCAATAATGCGAGCGGATATATAAAGCGCCTTTGCCGTAGCGATCGTTCACCAAGGCGGGATCGACCAGACGATAGCGATGGTGTCGGGCATAGCGAATGAACGGTTCGTCCAGTCGTCCTTCCTGACCGACAAGTATAGCAACAGGTGGCTGCGCGCTCATCAGGCTACCGACCAGATGTGGCGATATGATTCGATAATGCCGCAAGTCGCGCGATGGAATGAGGTCGCCGACGCGATACACCAAGGGTCCCGCCGCCAGTTCGGGATAAACCGCCAGCCCGCCTTCCAGCGGATAAAGGGGGGAGAGCGTCGCCACGGGGCCGTCCGCACCTTCCGTATGACTATATTGTGCCAGCCGTTGGCCTGCGCGATGCACGACTATACCAGCCCATTTATCGGGCTTGGCGAGATCGGGCAGCTTCACGGCAAGGCGGGGTAAGCCCCAGGCGATCGTCCCGATCGCCATCATGAGCATGAGCGGAGAGAGAGCTGATCGACGGCGCACAGGCAGGGATCCATATAGCAGCGCCGCCAGCACGATTAGGAAGGGAATTGGTAGAATGTAATATTGCGGGAAGGCAGGGGTTGGCACGAAAGACATTGCCATGCCACCGACAATGATGGCTGTGATCAAGGCGATCGGCCAGAGGGGCCGGTGGGGGCGCTTTGAATTCTTGGCCTGCCGGAAATTACTCCATACCAATAGCGTGACCGCGCAGATCACAAGTGCGAAGCCGCCTCCAAGCCAGACCTTGATCGCGAGGACGATCTTGCCCGACAGGGTCATGATCTTCGGGCCATCCAGCGACGGGTTGGCGGCCCAATAAGCGACATGAGGCCCCCGATGATATTGGATCACATGTACGAAAAAGCCGTCTATATCGCGAAGCAGATAATAAAGGACCGAGAGGCTGCCGATCAGGCCCCCGATAGCCAGCGGGCCGATGCTGTGGGTTATGCACCGCCGTAATCCTTTGCGCAGTGGTACGAAGAGCGCGGTGATCGCAAACAGGGGTATCATATAGACATAATTCGCCTTGAACCCTGCGGCGACGGCGATGCAAAGGCCCGCTCCCGCCAAAGCCCATGGCTGTGGATTGGGTCGATCGAGACCCGCAATCAACAGCGTCGTTCCCGCCATAGCAAAGGCCAGGGGCAGGAAGTTATTGGTGGCGAGCATACCTGCGGGACCGATCAGAACCGGATTGGTCGCGACTAGCAAGGTGGCGAGTATTGCGGCCGCCCACGTTCCTGCCGCGCGGCGCACGAAGATCATGATGGCGGTGAGGAATAGAAGCCATCCCGCAAAGATGATGAAACGCCCGGCGAGAAGATAATGGTCGGTTGCGGTAAGGTGGACAATCAGTCCGAGCAGTAAGGGGAAGTTGGGCAGATTGTTGAAGCCGAAATCCCGATACAGATCGCCTTGCATCAGCAACGCGCCAACCGGGACATACATTTGTTCATCGTGTCTGACGGGAAATGCCATCAGGCGGGCGAACAGAGCAAGCAGGGTCATGACCATCGTGGCAACGAGCGCTGCGTGGGGCCACGCTCGGCGCGAACTCGCTGTCACCCCGCTCGGGATGGAATCGCGGCGCTTCAGACTGGTCGCGATCATCCTGTTCATCTCCCTCTTCAATATTCCCACTCTAAGCCAAGTGGCTGGAGGGTCCGCCGATGCAAGCGACTCTGTGCTGACGCAGAAGGAGTAAACCGGTAGAAGCGGGTTATCTCGCGCGAGGGATCGAACTATCCGTCGTTGCGCGTGACTTCCACACGCCGGGTGGCTCATCATGATCCCATGAGCGGGGGAAAATCATGACGGCAAGTCCATCGCTGAACTGGTCGGTCGAGCCCGTAACGGAAGGGGCAAGGCAAGCACGTCCGACGCCCCTGGTCGTGGACCTCGATCACACGCTGATACGCACCGATACGTTGCATGAGACCATCGTCGAACTCGCATTTCGTCACCCATTGAAACTACCTGCGATAGCGTTCAGCCTCATCAATGGTCGTGCGGCCATGAAGCGCAAATGCGCCGATCTCGCGCAAATTCATTGCGCTTCGCTGCCCTATGACGCAGCCGTTCTTTCCTTGATCGCCGATCGTCGCCAAGCGGGCGGGGAGGTGCATTTGGTGACCGCCGCCGACCAGAGCATCGCGGACTCGGTATCCGCTACGCTTGGTCTGTTCGATAGCGCAACGGGCAGCAACGGCATCGATAATCTAAAGTCGGCAGCGAAGGCGAAGCAGTTGGCGGCGCGCTTCGGCGACGGCTTCGACTATGTAGGCGATTGCTCGGCCGATATTCCGGTATGGCGGCGCAGCAAGATCGCGATAGTGGCGGGGGGACGCACGGCGCTGGCGGGCATCATGTCGCGCGCAGGGGTGGAAACCACCGTCCTGCCGCGCCGTTCCGCTACGCTGCGGAATTGGATCAAGGCGCTTCGCATCCACCAATGGAGCAAAAATTTCCTGCTCTTTGCACCACTTGTGTTGAGCCACGAATATGCGCAGCCTGAATTGCTTTTACGGACAATCCTAGCCTGGTGCCTTTTCGGGATGGTGGCTTCCGCGAGCTATCTGCTGAACGATCTAAGCGATCTTGCTGCCGACCGACAGCATCCGACCAAGCGGTTCCGCGCGGTGGCAGCCGGGCTGATCTCGATTTCTACGGCGCTCAGCCTCTCCGCAGCGCTGCTCGTTGGGGGCATAGTGGGGGCGTGGCTACTCCATCCCCCCTTCTGCATGATATTATCCGTCTATCTCGTGGTGACGTTGGCCTATTCATTGTGGCTAAAAAGCCAGCCGATGGTTGACGTTGCAACCATCGCGGCGCTGTTCGGTCTGCGGATCACGGCGGGCATGGTCATCGTAAATCACCCCGTCTCACTATGGCTGGTCACTTTCACGCTCGTCCTTTTCCTGTCGCTCGCCCTGGCAAAGCGGACCGCGGAGCTTGTACAGGCGCAAAAGAGCCTGCGTGTCGTCAAGGGGCGTGGCTATCTGCCGGGCGATGAACCAATGACAATGGCGCTCGGCATCGCTTCTGGCATCGTGTCGGTGGTCGTCATGGTGCTTTATATGTTCATGGAAGCCATGCCGACAGGGCTCTATGCCAATGTTGGGCCGCTATATCTCATTCCAGCCGTACTGGGCCTGTGGTTGATGCGCATATGGCTGCGGGCGCACCGCGGGACGTTGAACGACGACCCGGTGATTTTTGCCATTCGAGATCCCGGAAGCTGGGCTCATGCGGTTATCGTCCTGTTCCTCTGGGTCGCGGCAGTAGGATTTTCCCTGTGAACATGGCGACATTTGCACTGGTCGCGACGAGCGTAACCTTCAACGCCTTCGCGCAGATTGTGTTGCGCAAGGCGATGACCGTGGGAATATTGCCGCCGGTCCAGCATTCACTTGCATTTGCGTGGGCGCTGGGCACGAATGTCTGGCTCTGGGCGGGCATGGCCTGCTACGCCCTGAGCATAGGCCTGTGGCTCGCGGTATTGGGCCGCCTGGAAGTCAGTGTCGCATATCCGATGCTATCCATGGGATATATTCTGGCTGCAGTGATCGGCGTTTTTTGGCTGGGCGAGCAGGTTGGACTGGAACGTGCGTCCGGGATCGCACTGATCTGCGCGGGCGTTTTCGTCATAGGGCGGACGGCATGAAAAGCCGGCACATCATAACCGGTGGGGCCGGCTTTGTAGGGCAGCGCTTGGCGACAGCCCTGCGCGCGCAGGGAGAAGATGTGGTTATCTTCGATACTGTCCAGCCGACTTGCCCGGGCGTACTGTTTGTACATGGGGATGTGCGCAACATGGCCGATATCGCGCGATTGGCGCTGGGTTCGGAAGACAGGGTATATCATCTGGCCGCGCGGCAATTTCATGGTGCCGTACCGCGTCACGACCGGGAAGAGTGGTTTGCGGAGGTCAATACCCAAGGCACACGCAACATCCTGGACTGCATGCGGCAAGGCGGTGCAACCCGGCTGATCTTCTTTTCTACCGACATGACGTATGGCCGGCCGACGCAATCGCCCGTGCCGGACACCCACTGCCAGCGTCCGATCGGTCCTTATGGACACAGCAAACTAGCCGCGGAGCAATGGATCAATAATGCGGTTTGCAACTGGGGCCTGTCCGCCACCATTTTCCGTCCGCGCTTGATTGCCGGCGCGGGGCGGCTTGGAATCCTCACCAAACTATTCATGCTGATCCAGCACGGCTTGCCCGTCCCCATGATCGGGTCGGGCTGCAACCGTTACCAAATGATCGCGGTCGATGACTGTGTAAGTGCTGCGCTACACGCCGCGAAGCAGGATTTTCCGTGCGGTGCCTTTAACCTTGGATCGTCGACGCCGCCCACCGTCAAATCGCTACTTCAGGGGTTGATCGAGCAATCCGGTTCGCGATCCATACTAGTCCCCACACCTGCGCGGCTGGTCCAGGCGGTTTTGGCCGGCATGGACAGAGTGGGCATGACTTTGCTCTATCCCGAGCAATTCGCGATCGCGGATGCCGATTATGTGTTGGACACCACGGGTACGGCTACCGCGATGAAATGGTCGCCGAGTCAGAGCGACGGAGACATATTATATGCCGCCTACCGCCATTTCCAAAAAGCGAAGATGAGGAAGTTGCTTCGTTCAGAACCCTCCTCCACCAGCGGATTTGCCCCTTGAGCATCCGTCTTCAAGAGAGGTCAGCCAAACCATGCAAAGTCACCAATCCACCGGACAGTTGATGGACGATTTGCCTGCATGCATCGAGGCGGACCGCATGAAGTCTTCGCTACCCTCTGTAAACGGATCGAAAAAAGTCAGCGATTTCAATGTCGCCGCTCATGGGCTGCGCGGCCTTGCTGCGGTTATGGTTCTGTTTGCACACATATTGGGAGGGACAGCGAAGCATATCTATGCGGATGTACCGGCCTATGTGGAGGGTATAAAAGCACCTTGGTATCTCGGTACATTCGGCGTCGAACTGTTTTTCGTTATCAGTGGATTTGTCATCTTCCCAAGTACCCTACGTTACCTTCCGCGGGAATTTGCATTGCGGCGCTTTTTTCGCCTGTACCCGCTCTTCTTCGCACTCTCCCTTATATTCATAGCACTCAATGCTGGAACCAACGCTTATCCAAAGATAAACTCTGTCGAAACGGTAGTGGCCGGTCTGCTATTCCTTAATCTCTTCACGGGGACGGAGCAGCTAACGCCCAATGCGTGGAGCCTGACCTATGAAGTCATGTTCTATATATTGGTGTATAGCATAGTATATTTCGTGGTTCACAAGCGCAACATGGCCGCTGCTATCGTCATGGTGCTGATCGCTACGTTGTTTCTGGTCGCCTTCCCGATCGCCGTTTATTTCCTGATGGGCGTGGGCATCCGTCTAGCGAGCCGATCAGAATGGGCTCCACGCATCAGCCCACGGTTTTTGGAGATTGCTTTCCTGCTGCTGATGCTCCTGTTCGCGAGCCAGGGCCATTTCGAGTATCGCTGGGAGGATTTCCGTCATCCAGCGGTCATCCCCATTATGCTGTCCACAGGCTTTTATTTCTTTTTCGCCGTGATGCCGGGCAGCCTTACCGCCCGCGCGCTCGATAATCGCCTCATGCGGTATCTCGGAACGGTGAGCTACAGCCTCTACCTCGTCCATCCCTACACCTATTTTCTCGCGCGCTGGGCATTTGATCGGTATGGCTTGTTCACCAGCGATGTCGCGGCTTCGATCGCGCTGTTTACCTGCATAGTGGTCCTTCTCACGATGCCGCTAACGCATGTGGTTCATATCAGCCTGGAACTTTGGCCCTATCAACGCTTCTTCCGTCAACGCATTTATCGACGGCGTGGCGCGGAGCCTTCCCTGCGTGAAACGGCAGCGTCATGACGATGGCGACACCCTCGTCATATGCTGCCGAAAGCGTCGTGCGCATCCCGACGACCCTAATATTGGGTATTGTTTTTGCCGCCTATCTCTCTTGGCGTCCGTCCGTCGACGTGATGTTCACGTTAAGCGACATCTGCCTGATATTAGGCGGGATCACTATGCTGATGCGCCGCCAAGTGCCGCGTGAACCCTTCAGCGTCGTGTCTCCGCTCTGGTATGGCGGTTTCATCCTGATGCTGGGCGGATTGCTGGCCAGTTCCCTGTTCAGTGGCGATCCCACGCGTTGGCCCATCGTCGCGGTCCAATATAGCATGGCGTGGGCGGTGCTGCCCTTCCTCATTTCAGGGCATGATAGTTTCAATACTCACAGGCTAGCGCGCTTTTTCCTACTGGGCGTAGTGGCCATGGAATTGATCGGAATCCTTGTCTATTTCACGTTCAGCGGCTCTTTCATGCAGGCGCGGACGTTATTGGGATTCGATTTTATCTCCGGCAGCAACCGATTGGGGGCCTTCGCTACCGATGCCAACTGGAACGGCGCAACGATCGCAATGGCGCTGCCCTTTGTCTTCTATCTGCATGGCCGCGGCGGTATCGGACACTGGCAGGCCGCCATCGCGCTCGCTTTGTTGATCTTCGCGTTGATCTTGACTGCGTCGGTCACCGCATTCGGTACAACCTGCCTGACCATCATATTGTTCGTGATCGTCGGCGACAGGCGGTTGCGTGCTGCAGCAATGATGATGTTGCTTGCAAGTTCCGCCATAGTGTTGGTCCTGGAAGTTTCGGGCTGGGGCTTGCCGGCGGTGTTTCAAAAGCGCGTTGCGACCGCTCTGGAGAGCGGTAGCCTGGCGCAGGCCGGTACGTATGAGGGAAGGATGAATCTGATCGAAGATGCTTGGCAGCGCGTGGGTGATCATATGTGGCTGGGTGTGGGCGTCGATCAGGATCGCGTCGTTAGCCAGGAAAGAGCACCCGTCCATAACATGTACCTGCTGCTGTGGGTTGAGGGAGGGTTCGTCGCATTGCTTGGATGGGTTGCAATGATGGCAGCCGCCCTAGCGATTGTTCTCGCGGCTTTCTATCGTGACCGATTGAGTGGTGCGCTGGGTTTGACGGTATTGATGAGCTTTCTCGTATTTTCGGCGGCCAGCCCTCACATGTATGCGCGTTTGTGGGCTGTGCCGGTGCTGCTGGCCCTAGCAATAGCGATGCACGCCGGAGGCGGGCACCTCAGAGCGCTTGCTAATTGGCGCTACCGCCAAATGGCGAGAAGATTGGCGAGAGGGCAGGGATGATCACCTATGTTCGATCCAATACGCGCCACCCCGTCAAGACGTAGGAGGCATTGGTCGATGCTGGCCCTGGTATCTCTCCTAGCCGGCACAGCGATGTGGCTCGGCCGCACGGAACCACAGGTCGATACCCAATGGGTAAAGCCGTTCAACCCGATAAATTGCGATGGGGCGGAGAGCCAAAAGCCGACGCAGAAAGCGTTCGCAACCGCTGAAGGATTTGGCCGCTTCGCGAGGGGCGGCAGGGGCGGCAGGGTCTATCTGGTGTCCACGCTGGAAGATTCAGGACCAGGGTCCCTGCGGGAATGTGCGGAGGCTGCCGGACCGCGCACGTGCATCTTTAGGGTCAGTGGTACGATCGCCCTGACCGACTGGATACGGGTCATGCACCCTTATTTGACTATTGCCGGCCAGACCTCACCTGGCGGCATCGCCCTGCGGGTGGATCAATCGCTAAACTCGCCCCTCTTGATCCAGGCACATGACGTGATCGTACGTCACATCCGGATCCGGCCTGGACCATCGACCCGTCCTTCAGATAATGTCGATACTGTTCAGATCAGCGGTGGCGCTCATGACGTGATCCTGGACCATGTATCGACGTCCTGGCCTACCGATGAAGGTATCAACATCGTTGGGTCGGGCCACAAGCCGTTTCGATGCGGTGAGACCCGCAACATCACAATCCAGTGGTCGATCTTGTCGGAGGGCCTGAACAAGGCCAATCGCGGGCCGCACAGCCGGGGCGCCTATTTCGGCTATGGCGCCCAAAACGTCAGCTTTCATCACAATCTTATCGCAGGGAATGTCCGCCGAAACCCGCTGGTTAACATGCGCGGCCAGTTCGACATGATCAACAACGTCATCTATAACTCGGCGGTCTATAATGCCGAGTTTTACACCCGCTTCGGCGCCCTCAACGTTAATCTCGTTGGCAATGTGGCAATCGTCGGGCCATCGTCTGACAAGACGACCCGCCTGTATCTGGCCGATTATTTTCGGGATTTTCCTGCCGATTTCGGCATTTATCTTCGCGATAACATCGACGTGCATCGTCCGGCGAACATAGGTGACCAGCGACTGGTGCTCGAGCCGCATGACTGGAAATATGTGCACACGGCGCCGTTAGGCAGCCTGTCGTTGCAGGAGGGAGCGATCACGGGACCGGCGCAAGCCTATCGCGATGTTCTGGCAAATGCCGGATCCATCAAGCCGCAACGGGATTCCGTCGACCAGCGGGTGATGGCCGATATGCAGCAGTGCAAAGGCCGGGTGATAGACGACCCTGCAGACGTGGGGGGGTGGCCAGACCTGTCCGGCGGCGTTGCTCCCCCCGATCGCGACAATGACGGCATGGCCGATGATTGGGAGCGTGCGCATGGGCTTTCGCCTACCGACGCCGCGGATCGTAACCGCGTCGGCCCTGATGGTCATACCTTTCTGGAAGTCTATCTCGGCGAACTTGCCGGCGATATCGAGTCGCGGCCCAACCGGTCGAAATCAGATCCGGACCCCAGTTGTGGCTTCGATATTAAGCAAGCGCCACCCTCGCCGGATATACGGATGGTTGCTCAACCTGTCGGGGCCAACCAGCCGACGAGAATGCGGCTGGTTTGGTCGGGAGATCATATTCGGCATTGCAAATTGGAAGGCAAGTCCGTCCCGGCCAGTGGCAGCCTGATGGTAGAGGCGGACAGACCAACCACCTATCAAATCATGTGTACGGGCATCGCGGGCGGAGACACGATCGATTCCGTTATACTGGAGGGATGGCGCCAGCGCGCGCCAGCGGAGAAATCGAAAGGTGTAGAAGCGTCATCCCCCCGATGAAGCGACGCTATCCCGAATGGTCTATTCTACCCATGACCCGCCTGCCTTAATGTCAGGCGGCAGCATTTTCGGTTTTCACCGATGCCGTCCAAATCATGAGGGGGAAAGGCAGATATGGCGTCGGGATCCTATGCTTGGTCAATGAGCGAATTTCTGGTCAACAGCCGTGTGAGCGGCGTGCAGACCGATGTCGCGATCATGGCCCTTGCTTCTGGCGGTTTCGTCCTCACCTGGACCGATGCGACAGGGGACGGCAGCGGTACGGGTATTCGCGCTCAGATTTACGGCGCAAATGGGCTCCCGGTTGGTGCCGAGTTTCAGGTCAACAGTTCCCTCCTCAACGCTCAGGAGCAATCCTCTGTCACTGCGCTCGGATCGGGTGGGTTCGTCGTAACCTGGACGGACAATAGTGGTTCGGGCGGTGATGCCGACAAGACTTCCGTCAAGGCGCAGATTTATGGCGCCAACGGTCTGCCGGTCGGCGGTGAATTTCTCGTCAATACGACGACCCAGATGGGCCAATCGACGCCGGTGACGACCAGCCTTGCATCAGGCGGGTTTGTCATTTCGTGGGTCGATGCAAGCGCCACCGCGCCGGACGCCAAAGGCACAGGCGTTCGCGCGCAAATATATGACGCGTCGGGCGTTAAGATGGGCGGCGAATTTCTGGTCAACAGCACGATCACGGGCAGTCAGCAGTTTCCTGCGTTGACGGGGCTGAAATCGGGCGGATTTGTCGCTACTTGGGTCGATCAAAGCGGTGTGGGCGGGGACAGCACAGCGCCCGCCATTAAGGCGCAGTTATTCTCAGCATCTGGCGGCAAGATCGGCGGAGAGTTTCTGGTCAATACGGCTACGCTGTCATCGCAGGACCAAGTCGTTGTCACGACCCTTGATAATGGCGGGTTCGTGGTGGTCTGGCGCGACCTGAGCGGGCAGGGGGACAGCAGCTCGTCAGGTATCAAGGCCCAAATCTACAACACATCGGGCGCGGCTGTAGGCGGCGAATTTCTGGTCAACAGCACGACCTTCAATTCGCAGGATCAGCCTGCAGTGACAGCGACCAAGGATGGGGGTTTTGCGGTTACCTGGCGCGACAACAGCAACCTTTCCGTTGATTCATCTGGCTTTGGCATAAAGACGCAGATTTTCGACGAATTTGGTCACAAGCTGGGCGGCGAATTCCAGGTTAACGGGATCACGACCGGCAATCAGGAAATGCCGGCGATCACGGCATTGGCGTCCGGGGCGCTGGTGGTGAGTTGGACCGATTATAGCGGTCAGAACGGAGACACCGACGGTTCGATCAAGGCACGGATATTGATGCCGACCAATACGGGCATATCCGACCTGCTCGTGTCCGATACCTTGATATCCGAAACAGCGGTTGACAACACCACCGTGGCAAGCCTGGCCGCCAATGGTGCCGTCAATGCGGTCTACAGTTATCAGATCATGGATGATTCGAGTGGTGGCGCCTTCGCGATCCTGGGTGACAAGCTGGTCGTGCGCGACAGTCTGTTGCTGGATTATGAAACAGATACTTCGGAAACAGTAACTATCAGGGCGACGGATACCTTCGGCAACAGCTTCGATAAGGTCGTCAACCTGTCGATATCCGACGAAGTGAATGAAAAGCGCTATGCCGGCGGTATCGAGCAGTTGGCCAACACAAGCATCGCGGGCAGCCAGCAGCAGGCAGCGCTGACGGCGCTGTCCGATGGTCGCTACATCCTGGTGTGGAGCGATGGCAGCACATCGGGCACCGACATTAGCAGCTATGGCATCAAGGGGCAGATAGTCGACGCCAATGGCGTGAAGATCGGCACGGAATTCCTCGTGAACAGCGCAATATTGAACAGCCAGGACAACCCTGTCGTTTCCGCGCTACCCACGGGAGGATTTGTCGTGAGCTGGGTCGATTCCAGTCTGACCGGTGGCGACGCATCCGTATCCAGCATCAAGGCGCAGATTTTCGACGCATTCGGCGCTGCTGTCGGGATCGAAATACTGGTGAACCAGTCGACCGCCAATGCGCAGCGGGCTCCCTCTGTAGCTACGCTCGCGACCGGGGGATTCGTCATTAGTTGGACCGATTCCAGCATGACCGGTGGCGATGCCAGCGCGACCAGCGTCAAGGCGCAGATATTCGATGCGTCGGGGGGCAAGGTTGGTGGCGAGTTCCTCGTTAACAGCATCACGGCGAACACGCAGGATGCCCCGGTGGCCGCCGGTTTGATTGGCGGCGGCTTCGTGATCAGTTGGCACGATACCAGTCTTCAGGGCGGTGATGCCAGCAAGGATGCGGTTAAGGCACAGATATTCAGCAGTTCCGGCGCGAAGGTCGGCAGCGAATTCCTCGTCAATACCGAAACCAACAGCAACCAGCAGCAACAGGCAATCATAGGCCTTTCGACCGGTGGTTTTGCGATTGCCTGGGCCGATGCGAGCGCCCGCGGCGGTGATGCCAGCTATTACGGAATCAAGCTGCAGATATTCGACGCCAGCGGGACCAAGATGGGTGGTGAAAAGCTGGTCAATTCGACGACCCTAAACGGACAACTAGCGCCCACACTGACCCTGCTGTCGGACGGCAATATCGTAGTCAGTTGGGCCGACTATAGTGGTGTCGCTTCGGAGTCGGGTACGTCCGGGATCAAGGCCCAGATATTTGATGGCAACGGGGATCGCATCGGTGGTGAATTCATCGTCAATACGCAGTCCTTGGGTGCGCAAGTCGATCCCATCATCGCCGGTGGACAGGATGGCGGATTTGCAGCGATCTGGACCGATTATAGCGGGCAGGGTGGCGACAATCTGGGGACAGGGGTCAAATATAAGATGTTCGACCCGCTCGGGGCGCAGGGCGGTCCACCACCGCTCATTGCCACGGCGGATACCGTCAGCGGGCAGGAAGATCGAAGCACGACAATACTGGCCACCAACCTGCTCGCCAACGACATCGACAGGGATGGCTTGCCCCTGACTTTGACCGGTGTAACGGCTGTGTCCGGCGGGCAGGTCAGCCTGGATGTGGACGGCAATGTCGTGTTTACGCCTTACGCTAATTTCAGCGGCACGGCGCTATTCACCTATTTCGTCACCGACAGCGCGGGGATAAGTGCGACCGGACGCGTCACTGTGAATGTCGTGGGTGTCAATGATGCGCCGACCGCCATTGCCGACAGCGTGACCGTGTCCGAAGACGGATCATCCTTCTCAGTCAATGCGATATTAGGCAATGATGTGGACGTCGATCCAAGCGATATCCTGACTTTGCAACCACTGCCTGCCACGACAGCCAACGGCATTGCGCTGTCATTGGCCAATGGGACGATTACCTACGCGCCGGGATCCGCCTATCAGTCACTGGCGGCTGGCCAGAGCGTGACCGACAGTTTCCAATATACGGTAGCTGATCAGGCCGCTGTCCAGTCCAGCACTATCGTCACCTTGACGGTTGCGGGCGTGAACGATGCGCCCACGTCGCTGACCCTCTCTGGCGCTGCGGTAGATGAAAATGCCGCTAACGGTACGTCGATAGGCAGGCTAACCGCCACCGACATCGATAATGGCGACGTTCTGACGTATAGCCTGACCAATACGGCGGGAGGCCGCTTCAGCGTTGATGCGGTCACAGGCCAAGTCTACGTCGCCAATGGTACGCTGCTCAACTACGAGGCGGCAACGTCGCATCAAATCGCGGGGCGCGCGACCGATGCCGGTGGGGCATCCATCGATCTGATCTTCTTGATCGCGGTCAACAATCTGCCCGAACCCAAAAGCTATACGGGCGATAATGGGGCCAACAGTTTCACTGCATCGACGAACGATTTTTGGACGATCAACGGGCTGGGCGGCAATGACATATTGACGGGCAATGCCAGTGCCGATGTGATTTACGGCGGCTCAGGCGCGGATACCCTCAATGGCGCGGGCGGAGCGGACACGCTCTATGGCGGAACAGGCAACGACATTTTTTACATCGACAATCTCGGCGACAAGATCATCGAGGCCTATGGCGAAGGCACAGACACAGCCTTCGCGTCCGTCGATTTCACGATGGAAGCCAATCTGGAAAAGCTCACGCAAACCGGGACGAGCAACATCAACGTGGTTGGCAATGATTTTGCCAACACAATCACCGGAAACTCAGGAAACAACATTTTCTATGGCGGTCTGGGTGGTGACCTGATCGTCGGGCTGGCGGGTGACGACATACTGTATGGCCAAGAAGGTGCCGACTTCCTGCAGGGCGGAGATGGCAATGACCTTTTGATCGGAGCGGCCGGCCTTGACGAACTGATCGGGGGCGCCGGAGCAGACCAGTTCATTTTCGATTCCCTGACGGTGTCGGCCGATCGCGACACCGTGAAGGATTTTAACCTGAGCGAAGATATGTTCGTCTTTTCGCGGTCAGTCTTTACCGCGCTCGGATCCCTGCCTGTAGGTGCCTTGCCGGCGTCGGCCTTCTATGCTGGCGCGGCGGCCCAGACTGTCGATCAGAAGATCATCTATAACAGCGTGACTGGCGGGCTGTTCTACGATGCGGACGGATCGGGCAGCGCTGCCATGGTGCAGATCGCCTTTTTGAGTACCAAGCCTATCCTGACCGCTGACTATTTCCTGATCGCATAGGATGGATGCGAGTAGTTCGCAGTCGATCTCCCCGTACATGGGTACCGCTTCAGGTTATGCGCGGCTCCTTCGGTTTGCATCTCATACAAAAATGAAGTCGGCGGCAGAGAAATGCTGGGGCTGCAGAACGCCGTTTCCATTGTCGATGGTTACGCTGAATTCAGTTCCAGCGGAGGAGACGACATTCAAAATGATGTCGCCGGATGCTGCGGCATATGCGTACACCGTGCCCAGACCGCCCCCTGCCGCAAACTTCGTTACTCCCAGCTTTTCGAGCACGATGCGGTCGGATCCATCCTGGAAATCCTGGATGCGGTCGCCGCCGTCGAGTGCTCCGGCACCCTTGAACACGAACCAGTCCGCGCCAGCGCCACCCCACAGCCGGTCCGCACCTTGCTCGCCGAAGATTCTGTCGAACCCGCCGTCACCGTGCAGATCGTCCGCGCCAGCGCCGCCATATAGCAGGTCGTCGCCATTGCCGGCGAACAGGATGTCATTGCCATCTTCCCCGCTCATGAAGTCCACATCGTTGCCGCCATCAAGGAAATCATTGCCCGATCCGGCCTGGAGATTGTCGCGGCCGTCTCCGCCATAAAGCGTATCAACGCCCCATTCGGATACCAGGATATCATCTCCGATGCCGCCGCTCAGATAGTTGTCGCCGTCGCCGCCATCTACGTTGTCGTTGCCGTTGCCGCCATAAACGTGATCGTTGCCGGATTGTCCTTTCAGCAGATCATTGCCGTCCTCACCATAAATCCAGTCGTTGCCCGCTCCGCCGCCCACGGCCTGGGTAGTCAATTTCCCCGTAGCGGGATTGATTTCATTGAAAAAACCGTCGTTTCCGGCTCCGGCGTAGATGATGTCGTCTCCGGTCCCACCGTCGATATAGTCTCTGCCTCCACCCGCATAGATGGTGTCGTTTCCAGCATCGCCGAGTATCTGGTCGTGTCCGTCGAGCGCTTCTATTCGGTCTGCGCCATCACCCCCCGACACAATATTGTTCCCTGTTCCGCCGGATAAAAAGTCATTGCCGGACCCACCGTCCAGCAAATCATTGCCATCTTCTCCCCAGATTTTGTCGTCGCCGTTGCCGCCTTTCAAAAAATCCAGTCCAGCTTCACCATGAAGAATATCATTTCCGTCATTCCCTTCGATGAAATCATCGCCAGCACCGGCCCATATTTGATCGTTTCCCATCAATCCTAAAATGTAGTCGACCTGAGAAGTGCCCTTTAAAGTATTGTTTAAGTTTGTTCCAATCAGCCTCGCCATTTGTAGCTCCATTGCTATGATATGATGTGTTATTATTTTTCTGTATTGAAATGTATTTAGGGTCGTCGATCTTTATCGCGTTCGCTATCGTCGGCGCATTAAACGCGCGTGCTTACTGGAGGCGCCTACCCGCTAGACATGCAATACTCCGGTTGGCTATATATTGCCGCAGGCCAGTGCTTTACGGAAGAAGCGCAGCGTAACTCCACCTTAATAAGTGCCCGGCTGGTCTCCACGAGATGCAGTCACTAGCTGAATCCTTGGTGTCGGACCCTCGCCAAACTTCTGTCATGACAAGGAAGACCGTTTGCGGCAGCGGCAGGCGGGCAAGGTCTGAGCTTTCAGGGCCTTGCGGGTAAAAATGCGAAGACGCTCGAAGCCCCGACCGTCTTGACAGATGGCGGCTGGGACAATGGAGACCAGGGGCTGCGCATCAGCGAACTTGTCGAAGCCGCAATCGAAATGGCAAGGGCCGTTGGGCGTCCCTTGGTCAGCGGAGCCGAAGCAAGAAAACTCCTGGGCTTAAAGGAACGAAGCCCGCAGATGGCGTGATCTGGGCTTACCACCTGAAGACGTTGCAGCGCAGACTGCGGCTGTTGATACTACGGGAAAGTGCCTCGATGTCCGGCGGCGGTCAGGCCGATGGTGCGCGGACAGAAGGTTTGATCCGTTGTTTCAGAGTGGTGAAGGAAGGGGCTGAAGAGCCGAGCATTTGAGTGCACAAGGCAATATATGTTCCACATGGTCGCGATGCGCGGCAGACCCTATCGGTCCAGCCGGGATGGGGTAGGGAATTGCGTGCTGCAATGATCACAACGTCAATGTCGGGGTCTCCGCCTTAGGCCACAGTGCCGATGCCTCGTTCGGTAGGAGAAGGGGGCAGGGTAAATCGCCGGTCACTTGTGGCGTCGACTCACGCATTGCCTATAAAGCTGCATCGCCCGATCAAACGATTTAACCTTAATTCCCCCCGCATCAATCAACGGTACATTATGACAATTGCTTGAATTCAATGTCGCGGCTAGGCGCGTTGGTAGCCGTGAAGCGTTCTTGGGCCAACATTGGATCAAGCTCCGTCTGCAGGAAGAACTCAAGCCGATTGCCGTCGGGATCATTGAAATACACGCCATTCCCGATTTCGTGATCGGTTATCCGAACCACTTCGACACCCTTGTCGACGAGCATGTCGTGCAAGGCCTTCAGCGTATCGATATCCCCTTCGACCTCCAGTCCGTAATGCTGCAGTCCAAGGCCGCCCTGGTGAGCGCCTTCGGTCGCCTGGATCAGGCCGATGTCGTGAAGCCGGTCATCGAACGACATCATGATCCAGCTTTCGCTACGCGCGCTTTCTCGCATACCCAGAACATCGGCATACCAACGCGCGGACGCTTCAAGGTTGGAAACGAACAACGACAAATGCGTGCACAGAACCTTGGGCTTCATGATTGCTTAAATCCTAGGAGATGACGTGAGGGAATCGGTGGCATTGTGCAAAGACTTCCCGGTTCGTGCAGAATATCTTTCACAGGAAGATTCCCCGGCTCAAACCACCGTCAATGCCAATCGATTCGCCCGTGATCGCTCCTGATTTGGGTGACGACAGAAAGGCAATAAGCCATCCCATTTCCTCCGCCTGAAGAATGCGGCGTATGGGAGTTACATCGATATAGCCCTGTTCCACAGCCGCCGCGGTCTTGCCCTGCTTCACGGCCTCGCGTTCGTATAGCTCATGGATATGGGGCGTTTCGACGACACCGGGGTGAATGAGATTGACCGTGATCCCATCTGGACCAAGCTGGTCAGACAGGGTCTTGGTAAGATGGGCGACGGCCAGATTGCGCATGCCTGAAATGACCTTGCTGGCTCGCCCGGTCAGACCGCCTATGTTGATAATGCGCCCGAAGCCTGCCCGTCGCATGTGGGGCGCCACTGCTTTGGCGCAACGGAAATAGCCGACCACCTTGGTATCGAGATCGGCGAGTAATTCCTGATCTCCAGCATGCTCTATGTCATTGCGCACGACACCCGAGGGCGCGGCAGCGGAATTCACCAGAATGTCGACGCGGCCAAATAGGGATATAGTGGCATCCACCATGGCAGACACGGCGGCCATATCTCCGGTGTCGCAAAAGAGCGGCAGGACGTCTCCACCGGTCTCGCTGCTAATTTCGCGTGCAACTTCCTCCAAATTGGCCATGCGGCGAGCGCATATGGCAACCGTGCAACCCTCTTGCGACAAGACTCGGGCAACTTCCTTTCCGATGCCGCTACTTCCACCGGTTACGATCGCGACGCGGCCTTTTAATTCAAGATTCATCCCATCCTCACTTCGTATCCATTTGATCTAGACGCCTCGTTTGAGCGATCATCTTGTCATCGGAATGCAATCTATATTGCGACCTTGGCCACAAAAATTTCTTTACATGACGAAAAATGCTACGTAAAGATCATTATACGAGAATTTTGATATTTTTATATAAGGTCCGCAATGTTGCGGCCTACTGGGTCGGCCTGCACAAAGTAGAGCGGCAGGGGGCTAGGCGCTGAAATGACAGGGTTGGGCTGCCTCGCACGTCCAATGCGGCAAGGATAAAACAGTACTTATCGGAGTGAGACTATGACGACTGAAAAAGAGTGCTTATTGCCATCATATCCGGCCTGACTGCGCTGGCATCTCCGGCGATAGCACACCATTCTTTTGCCATGTTCGACCAGACGAAACTTCTGCCAATCAAGGGGGCTACCGTCGCACGGTTTCACTGGACCAATCCGCATTCCTTTGTGGTCGTCGAATTCAACGGCACCAAATATGTGATGGAATGCAATAGCGTCAATCTGATGAGCAAGGCGGGATGGAAATTCAATACGCTCAAGGCCGGCGATAAGGTCAACTTGGTCTACTACCCGTTGCGTGACGGTAAGCCTGGCGGCATGTTGAAGACCATCACATTGCCCAATGGAACGACTTTGAATGCGTGGTAACAGGGTCAGGTCGTGTCTTTTGCCTGTACCGTGACGCGTGTTTGCGCCCCGTAATTTGGCTTGCCCGGCGCAATTCTCGCATATGGGCAAGCCAAGCTGCAAACGGCGGCAACTATTAAATTTAGGACATGCCGTTCGCGCTCCTCGCCGCTCAGGGCGTATCCACTTCGGGTCTAGTTCTCGGGCGGTGGTCGAACGATCAGAGGGCTCGAGAGATCAGTCAGAGCGATGAAGTCTGCACACCAGACTGAATGAGGCTAACCTAGCGTGTCAGATCGACACGGGTTATCGCTTTAGCCACAGCGCGCTGCATTTTTGTATTGCCTAGTCCGAATTCGCGGATACCCTGATGTCCGATCCCATGAGCCAGATGGACTTGCTATCCGGCGCAATCTACTTCGGAGCTATTCGGGAACCATAACGATTGGACCCAGGAGCGACGTCCGGCATCCATGCGGTTTCTGCTATGGCACCCAGCGTCCGAAGCCAATACAACCGGGTTTGCCGAACTTGGCGTTCCCCGGCGCCCGGCTGTACCGGCATTCATCATCTGAACTGACGATCGTAGTTCCTGCAACGGTCGCTTGTTGCAGGCCGTCTGAAACAACGGCACCGCCCAGCCAACCGGCGCGCGCATCCGATTGAGGATGGCGCGCCGGTCAGACGTCATGCGCTGGCTTTCCGGGCCGACGATTGTATCTGAATCAGGGGATGGCAGGGAACACCCTTGCTTACCTGCGGAAGGTGGCGGTTAGGCCAATCGTGCGTGGACGGAAGGTCACCGACCGCAGGTTCGGGTCCGCCAGGGTGCTGTGAATCTGGCCCAGAAACGGGTGGGCGTTCAGCACATTGGTGGCAAACAGGCTGACGTCGATCTGGTCGAACCGCACACCGGCCCGCAGATCGAGCTGCGACGAGGACGGAGTGCGTGGAATACCGGGGTCGACAAGCGGCGACGTCACATCCAGCGGCGTATCATCGTGAGAAGAGTAGGTGAAGTCACCTCGCAGATAGCCCTCGTTGCCAGCAACGGGGAATTCGTATTGTCCGCTCAGATGCATCGACCAGGGCGCAACGTCGAGCGGTTCTCCCTTGCGGCGGATGACCTCGCCACCAGCATTCTTCAACTGTGACGTATATCGAGCGTTGATGTAAGACGCTGAGGCCGTGAGCGTCAAACCGTCAACCGGACGCGCGGAGACCGCCAGATCAAAGCCGTCGATCTTTGCGCTGCCGAAGTTGAACACGGTATGCACCTGGCATTCCGGTAATGTCAGCGTGCTCTGGAGATTGTTCCAGTCGGTGTGATAAGCCGATGCGTCGATGCTCAATCGACCACCCGCCAAGGTGTTCTTGCTGCCGACTTCATAAGTCCAGAGCGAGTCAGGTTTGATCCTTCGCAAAACCATCGGATCGAAGCCAATGGCGATACCGTCGTTTATGCAACGAATGCCAGCCGCTTCGGCTACGCCGCCACCGCGGACACCTTTTGAGGCGTTGGCATAAAACAGATTATTACGGTCTGCCTGAAACGACAGGCCGAATTTCGGTGTCAGCGGCTTGTTCTTGGTCTTCAGCGAGACATCGATGCCGTCGCTTGCATAAAGTGGGCCAGCGACGAAATTGTCCAGATTAAAGGTGGAATCTGTATAGCGCAGCCCGGCGGTCACCGTCAGACGCGGCACGATTTCATAGTCAGCCTGCGCAAAAACCGATTTCTGGATGTCGAGATAGCGCGAGTCCTGATAAACGACAAAAAGGCCTCTATATGGCTCGACGCCGAAAATGTCCGTGACGGAACCGAAGGGTGGTCCTCCGCCCTGCACAACTGCATAATTGATCGTATCCAGCAATCTGGTGTTCGCTCCGCCAAAATTGTCCGTCACGACCGATCGCGAGAAGAACCCACCTACGACCCAGTTGAATGGGCCATCGTCGGTGTTCTGCAGGCGAATTTCCTGCGTAAAGCCCTTTTGGCTGGTCCGGTTGTTGGTGAAAGCAAAATTCTCTTCAAATCCCGGAGGGGGGGCGGGATCATAATAATCCGCAAAGATCGCCAGATTCAGAGTATCGTCGTCGCTCGCCGTGCGGGCCTTGCGGGTGATGTACGACGTGTTCGAAATAACCGAGAATCCGTCAAATTCGACCACTGCCTTGAACGCCGGTAACCAGAAACGGTCGGTGCGTGATTCCGGGCGCGAGAACAACCCGTTCCGGAAATCATTGCGCCCTGCGTTGGACGCATTGATATCGACCAGAGAGCTGTCGTCTATCTTCAATTCCTGATAAAATAGCGATGGCGTCAGCGTGATGTTTTCCGTCGGCTTCCATCCCAGGGCGAAGCGGGCCGAAAAACTGTTCGAACTGTTGATGTCTTTCTCCACGACCTCGCGGCTGACACGACCGATGCGGTCAATGTAACCGCCGTCATGGCGATGATAGACACTGGCGCGAAAGCCTAGCGTATCATCGACGAGCGCGGCTCCTCCGGCCACGCCAGCCTCATAGCTGAGGCCACCCCGATAGGTCGTCGCAACCTCTGTGCGCCCGTAGATCTTCGCGCCGTTCAGGACGGGATCGGGCGTGATGAAGCGTACTGCGCCGCCGAGTGACGCGGTCCCGAACAGAGTGCCTTGCGGACCGCGAAGAACCTCCACACGATCGAGATCAAACAATATCGGATAAGCGTTGGTCAGGCTGGGGCTCACACCCGTGCGAGTCTGAATCGGCGTATCGTCGACGTACACGCCAACCGTCGGAATGCCCGATGTCGACTGTACACCGCGGATCGAAATATTGGATTGGCCCGTGCCGTAAAAACCCGAACTTTGCCCGAAGGTGATGCTGGGCGTGAAACGCATCAGATCGTCGGTGGTTCGTATCCCCTGTTTGTCCAGAGCCGCCTGATCTGTCGCCACAACACTAAGCGGTACTTTGCTGAGCGTCTGTTCCCTGCGGGTCGCTGTAACCACGATCTCACTAATGGATCCCTGCGAATCCGCGCTCGATGACTGATGGCTGTTCGTCTGAGCATGAGCATGCATGCTCATCGCCCCTGTGGATGCACATCCAAGCATCAGCAGTTTGAAATACCGAGTTTGCAAAATCATATCCTGTCCCCTTCATCAGGCTCGGCGGAGCGACGGGAGGACATTCGCCCAATCCCGTTTTCAGCCTTGATCGCCGCAGCTTGTGTTTTCCCTTCCGGGCAACGGGTCGCACATCTCCAGATGGTCTGATCGCTGCGTTCACCCTTTAACCCGGAACAGGGCAGAACATGCACAAATGAAGGCAACCGCACAACCAAAAAATATCATATATTCTCATTATATGACTATATAATGATTTTATTCGACCTGTGTCAGATAAACCTGCGTCGTGATCTCACTCTTGGAACGCGCTTTACGTCAGGAAACGACTAGGCAGGTCCATGTCCATTAAGCGTGCTGAGTGAGTGCTTTCTTCCGCAATCAACATGCTTGGCCGACGATAACGACCGCTTGTAGAGCGGATGCATGGGTGTAAAGGTTGCGCAATCGTGTGCGCACAGCGGAATCAGGAAAGGGTTTGGAAGCAGTATGAGTACGTTGAGCAAAACTCTCGCGCTTCTGGATTTCTTTGGCCCCGATTCATTGCAGATGAGCACGGAAAGCATCATCGAGCGGACGGGTATGTCCAAGGCTACGGTTTACAGGCACGTGAAGGATTTGTGCGACGCCGGTCTGCTGACGAGGGTTGAAAGCGGCAGCTACAGCCTAGGCCCACGCATTATCGAGCTGGACTGGATGATGCGGCAATATGATCCCATTCTGATCGCCGGGCGCGACCTCATGCTCAAGCTTGCAGAAGAAACAAGGTTGGCTGTGTTCTCCAGTATGTTTTACGATGATCGCATCATCAACACGCATATCGTTGAGCCCAGCGAGACTTTTGCGTTTCATTTCGGTCGTGGCCAGCCAATGCCGCTCTTTTGGGGCGCGCAATCGAAAGTGCTTGTTTCCTATCAGAACGGCCGGAGGCTGCAGAAGCTATTTAAAGAAAAGATCGTCTGCGATCCGGACAATCCGTGTCATGGCTGGACCTGGCAAGACTTTTCGCGGGCTGCTAAGAAAATACGCAAGGATGGCTACTGCATCACTACGGGCCAACTGACCGAAGGCTTGACCGGAATAGCTGCGCCGATACTGCCACGTGGTGAACGTGAAGCGGTCGCAAGCTTGTGCGTTCTAGGAGATGACAGCCGCTTTGCGCTGCTCAACCGTGAATCCGTGATTGAACGGGTGATCGAAACGGCACAGTCTATCGCAGCCAACCTGTGACGTCCGCTTTGTTAGGGGAGATCCGCCCACTCGCGTTTGAATCCAAGGTGGCATAGTAGGATAGGCGACCGGTGCAAAACCGGCACATGTCCATATTCCCTTGGTTGCCCACGGTGTCGTCCAGCATCCGCTTAGGCAGATCGCTAGCGGGTCCGGCAGGCCGAATATAGAAAGGCGTGCCTCAATGAGCTCCGAGGGATCGAAGGAGACGAAGAGCGATATGCACTCGCTTGCCGTGGAACGGCCGATGCATCGACTCAACCTGAATCTGCTCTATCCACTCCACGCGATCCTGCACGCCCCGACGCTGACCGAAGCCGGGCGTCGGGTTCGGCTCAGCCAGTCCGCGATGAGCCATGCCCTGCGGCGCCTGCGGGACCATTTTAGCGACGACCTCGTCACACATTCCGGCGGGGATCAGCATCTGACCCCGCTGGGCATGGCGTTGCGCACCGAAGTGCGGCGCGTCATGCAGGAGGTGGAGGGCACCTTCAATTACGCGCTCGATTTTGATCCCCTCACCGCCACACAGACGATCACTATCGCGACGCCGGAGGCCATCGAGCAGATGCTGCTGGGCCCTGTTCTGCGCGGACTGTCCGCCGACGCTCCCACCTTGTCGGTCCGAATGATTCCCCTCGACGTGGACGCCCCACAAGGCGCACTCGATCAAGGCGCCGATCTGCTGTTGCTCTCCGAAGGTGCGGCAGTCGATCGGCTGGAGACGCTGCCGATCTTGAACGATCATGCCTCGTGCATGGTCTGGAGTGGCCATCCCGAGTTCGGCTCCAGTCGGGAGATAAGCGAGGCGCAGTATCGCGCCGCGCGGCACATCGCACCGCAGGGCGGGGTGAGGGCTCTTCTGGCCGGTGACGATCGAGGTGAGCATATGCTGAAAGCCCGGAAAATCTGGGTACGGACAACCTCGCAGGCGACACTGCCGGCCATCCTGATCGGCAGTGACCTGGTGGCCACGGGCAGCGCATGGCTGTTCCAATATTATGCTTCGATCATGCCGCTGAACGTTATCCCTGCGCCTTTCCCGACGAAGGAAACGATATTCGTCGCGCAATGGGCAAACCATCGGCGGCGCGATCCCATGCTGGCCTGGTTCGTCAAACGTATCCAGGAGCAGGCTGGTCGCTTGCTCCCAAAGTGGGTCCCATAGCCATCGATATCCCTCATGCCCGGCATGAACAGTTAGAATTTGCGTGTCATGATGGTGACGCATAACCTCGGTCCGGACAGGAAAATTCGGCTGACGCACAGGCGTTAAGACCTGAATGCCTGTCAGCAGGAGGACGGTCGCGGTTGTAGCGCTCTTTGGGAGCGCAACCGTATTTTCGCGCCGCAAGGCGCATCCGTTTAGTCACAGGGTTTCGTTCGATCGAACGTGCGGCCGTTGCTGCACGTGGGATGGCGCGTGGCCAGGAGGAGGGGATTTTTATGCTTGGTATGACTGTAAACGCACGTTGCCTGTTGGGCGCCGCCAGCCTTGGCACGATCGGTATCCTGACCGCAATTGCGCCATCGCCCGTGTTAGCACAGGCTGCACGCACCGCCGATATAACCGTGCCCGCCATGCCCATGGCCAAGGCGCTTCAAGAAATCGGCGCGCAGTCCGGCGTTACTGTCACCTTCGATCCCGACGCGGTCAAAACGCTGATGTCCCACGCGGTTCGTCGGGCGGGGTCCGCGCAGGAAGCGCTTCAAGAAGCGATCAAGGGCACGAACCTCGCGATCGACCGATCCTCGGACGGCAAATTCGACATCATCAACGATATCATCGTCACCGCGCGACGCGACGAGGCCGAGACGAACGTGCTTGTCCGGCAGGCGTCGACATCCGACCGCAATGGTACCGGCCTGCGGGATCAGCCGCGCAACACACAGGTGATTTCCTCCAAAATGATCGAGGACCAGCAGGCGCTCGACATCGCGGATATCCTGCGCAATGCCGGTGGTGTCTCGGTGCAGTCGAACAACCCCAACACCGGGGCCAGCTATACGGTGCGCGGCTTCAGCGCGGCCGGTCTGGTAAACGGCCTGGCGGGCGGGTCGCAATATGGCGTGCAATCCGGTGCCAACCAGCCGGTCGCGAATATCGAGCGGGTCGAGGTGCTTAAAGGCCCCGATGCGTTGCTGTCCGGCTTCGGCAATCTTGGTGGTAACATCAATGTCGTAACGAAAAAGCCCAGTGCCGAACAGCGGTTGGCCGTTTCATTCGATACTGGCTCCTTCGGACTGGTGCGTGGCGTGATCGATGCCAACAACGCGATCACCGCTGACAAGAAGCTGTCGGGTCGCGTCATCGCCAGTGCGCAGACGATGAAGCATAATTATGGTGGCTACACGGGGAATGAGGATTATCTCCTTGCGCCATCGCTTCGGTTCAAGGATCGGCTGACCGATATCGTAATCGGCGCCAGTCTTTCGAAAGCGCATACAGGCATCGGCGCCTACACGCTGTTCGACAACAAGACCTTCCAGCTCATCGACCGCGATCCATCAGTTCCGATCTACTCGCCGGATCAGGCGATCCACGTCAACACCGACCGCTTCTATTTCGATGTGACACGCAAGATCGCGTCCGGCGTCGATCTTGTCGTGCGGGGTTTGCACGACGAAAGCGAGCTGACGCTGCAGGTCTATCAGGTCGGCTACAACCGGGCCGGCATTCTCACGCTAGGCGTCGGCGGATCGCAGCAGAAGGGCAAGTCGGACGCGCTAGACAGCTTCGTCCGCGTCAAAACGGGCCTGGGCGATGTGGTGAAGGCGACGTTCAATGTCGGCTATAATTACAGCAAGGGCTCTACCAACCAGCGTAGTGAAACGCTTTACACCGTCATCAGAAACCCGCCGCTGGGGGCCAATACCAGCCTTCCCGTCGTCCCTTTCTCGCCCTTGGGCAATGTACAATCTCGTGTCGAGGGCAAGCAGCAGGGGGTCTACGGACAGGCCCTGATCGAATTCTGGAAGATCAAGCTGCTGGGCGGGGTACGCAAGAACTGGTTCGAGACGAACGCGCAGTTCTTTTTCCCCGGTGCTACGCCGCAACCGGTGCAAAAGAAGGACGGTGTCGCGCCCAGCGGCGGCATCATAGTCGATGTCACCAACGATCTGTCGGTCTTCGCCAATTATTCGCGCGGCGAACAGGCGGTGTTCAATCTCGATCGCGATGGGAACTTCCTGCCCAACATCATCACCACCAACAAGGAAGCGGGCGTCAAGCTCGACCTGTTTGGCAAACGGGCGACGATCAACGCCTCCTATTTCAATATCCAGCAAGACAATACCATTGTTTTCAACCCCAACCTGGGAGGGTTTTCGTCGGGGCCGGGTCAGCGTGGACGCGGCATCGATCTTAACATCGCAGGCCAGTTGCTGCCCGGATGGACGGTGACCGGTTCCTACACCCGGACCAAATATGCGCTCCTGACCACGACGCCAACGCAATACACCGTAGCGCGCCAGCCACGGGATACCTACAGCATCTATTCGCACTACCGCACCAAGATTGCCGATGGCGTGACGGGCGGCATGTCCGCGGGTCTTTATGGGCGGTCCAGTTCTTACGCTGAAGTTGTGGATCTTTATGTGGTTCCGGCGGCGCGGCAGATCGACGTGAACGGCTTCCTCTCGATTGCCGGTTTCGACCTCAATCTGGGCATCCGTAACATCTTTGACCGGCGCAACTACAACACCACGACCTCCTTCAGCTATGTCCCGGTCGACGAGCCGCGCAACGTGCGGCTGACTATCACTAAACGTCTGTTCTGATAGGTTGCCCAGGACATGATGCCATCACCCGCCAATGTCGAGGAGACCCGCCGCGAGGCGGGTCTCCAGCCGACCCAACCCGCCCGCGAACGCATCGCGCACGCTTGGCGGCTGAGCACACGCTATTTCGTGTCTGAGGATTGGAAATGGGCATGGTTTCTTCTGACACTGTATGCCGCCATTTCCTTTGGTGCGATCTATACCTTCATCTTATCGAACCGGTGGCAGCGTGAGTTCTTCGACTCGATCGAACAACGGCAATCCAGCCTGTTCGTGACGCTTATCTTCTCCTTCCTGATGATTGCCGCGCTTCAGGTTGCCGTCATGATTGCCAACAATCTGGTGAGCTGGACGCTGTCTATCCGGTGGCGAAACTGGTTGACCAACTGGTATATGGACCGGTGGTTTGCCCGCGACCGGTTTTACGAAATCGAACGCCTCCGCATGATCGACAATCCCGATCAGCGGATTGCAGAAGACATCAAGGCCTTCACGCTGGTCACGCAGGGTAATTCACTGGTTGGGATAGCGATCGGCCTGATCGGCAGTTTGGTCAGCGCGGTCAGCTTTGGCTACATTCTTCTCCAGACATCAGGGCCGTTGGTAATACCGATCGCAGGCTATCAGATTTCGCTTCCGGGCGGCGATCTCATCTGGTTTTCGATCTTGTATGTTCTTTTGGGATCGGTACTCATCACCTGGATCGGCAAGCCCTATATCCGCCGCCGGATGCGTGAGCAGCACTATGAGGCTGACTTTCGAAGCAATCTTATTCATGTTCGCAGAAATGGTGAGCAGATCGCTTTTTCGCGTACGCAGGAGATGGAGCGCGACGGACTGAAGGTGTCCTTCGCCAGTATCCGGCAGAATTGGTATCGGCTGATGTGGGCAAATATCGGCTTGAGCGCGGGAAGCAGCGTCTACGATCGGGTCATGACCGTTATCCCCTTGTTCCTGACGGTGCCAAAGTTCTTTGCCGGTCAGATCAGTTTTGGTCAGGTCTTGGCGTCACGCGATGCGTTTACACAGTTCAGCTCGTCCCTATCCTATTTCGTCCAGGTCTATCCCGGCCTTGCGGCGCAGATCGCCAACATCAATCGTCTCAAGGCACTCGACGATTCGATCGATAGTGAACGACCGCGCGGGATTGCCTTTCACCCTGGTGAAGCGGGCGAAGGCATCTCGATCCATGTCAAAAATCTGGAGCTGCGTCGGCCAAATGGCGAGCCGTTGCTCGCGCTTGGCGAGTGGGCGGTGCGCGACGGCGAGCGATGGGTGATCGAGGGCCCATCCGGGGCAGGCAAGACCACTTTGCTCCGCGCGATCGCCGGACTTTGGCCCGACGGAGCAGGATCGGTCGCGATGACGGGGCACGGCGTCGCCATGCTGGTGCCACAGCGCCTCTACCTGCCGCTTGGCTCCCTGAAAAATGCAATCTGCTTCCCTGATCGTGCCGAAGATCATGACGATGAAGCGATCGCGGCGCTGCTCGGAAAGGTCCGGCTCAGCGCGCATGTCGACGACATTCATCAGGTCCGCATGTGGCAGGACGAGCTGTCGCCCGGTGAGCAGCAGCGCGTTGCGCTCGCGCGTATCCTGCTGCAGCGCCCGACGCTGCTCGTGCTGGACGAAGCGACCAGCGCGCTCGACGCCGACAATGCCGCACATTTCTATGAAGCCGTGCGCGGGGCAATGCCTGACACCACGATCGTGAGCGTCGTCCATAACGAAATGCTGGCCGCTTATCACACCCATCGCCTGCTTCTGCAGGATCGGCAGGCCACCACAGCAATGATCGAGACGAAAGCATGAGCGAACTGCTGACGCAGAATGAGGCGGACCTGCGCGATGCCGCCGCGCTGGCGGTGGACCTTGCCGTCCGGCGCGGCGCCAAGGCGCGCGCGTCGGTCCATCATGAAGGTGTCGCCAAGCTCGCGGTGCGCAATGGCGAAGTCGAGACAGCCGAGCGTAGCGGTAGTCAGGGACTGGGCATCACGATTTTCCACGAGGGCCGACAGGGATCCGCGTCGACCGCCGGGTTCGACCGCGCGGCGATCGAGCGGGTGGTCGAAGAGGCGATGCTGATCGCAGGCCATGTCCAGCCCGACGCGGACGCCGACCTGCCGCCGGCGGACTGGCTCGCATTTTCCGGCCCTGCGCCCGAGCTGTATGCCGATAGCCCACGGAATCCCGATGTACTGCTGGATGCGGCGCAGGCGATGGATCGGGTTGCGCGCGAGAGTGTGGCCTCGGACAGTCGGCTGCGGGCAGGCGAATCCGTCGCGGTTGCAATCGAAGGCCTTTGGGCGCTGGCAACCAGCGATGGCTTCTGCCGCAGCGTTCAGCGCTCCAACGATACACGCTGGGCGGTGATGCTGGCGCAGGACGAGAGCGGCAGCACATCGGCCTTCTGCCAGTCGAAGGAGCGTCGGGTCGATGCGCTGCTGTGCCCCGCCCTTCTTGTCCAAAGCGCCGCCAACCGGGCGCGTCAGGCGCTGGGTGGGCGCACCATCGGGAGCCGGCGATGTGCCGTGCTGTTCGATCCGCACACGGCATCGACATTGGTCGGCGAACTCGCCGGCGCACTGACTGGACATGCCCAGTATCGCAAAATGAGCTTCCTCCCCGATCCGATCGGCCGCAGCATCGCGGCACCGCATCTCGACCTCAGCGAAGACCCCTTCGAACCGTTGGGATTGGCCAGCGGCGGATTCGACAGCGAGGGAATTGCCGGATCGTCGCGCGCGATCCTGCGCCAGGGTGTCGTCGAAGGCCTGTTTCTCTCGACCTTCTCGGCGCGCAAGCTGGGCATGGCGTCGACCGGCAATGCCGATGGCTTCTACAATCTCCGCCTGACCAGCTCAGCGCCGAGCGGGGACTGGCAGGATATGCTGGCGCTGCTTGGCACCGGCCTCGTCGTGACCGAATTTCAGGGCGGCAAAACCGACCCGGCCAGTGGCAACTGGACGCAGGCGATCAAGGGCTTATGGGTCGAGGATGGCCGCGTCGTCCACGCCGTCACCGACGTGACGCTGGCCAGCAATATGCCCGCGATGCTGACCGGCATCCGCGCGGTGGGCCGTGATGTCGAGCGTCATGGGGCGATCCGTACCGGGTCCATCCTGATCGACGATATGCAAGTGGGAGGCACGGCATGAACGGTGGCGACCTTGCGTTGGAGCGCGCGCGCGCGCGATTGCTCGACCCGGCCGGACTGGATGAGGCAGCGATCAGCCGGGCCTTGGGCCATCTGGCTGGCGGCGGCGCGGATCTGGCCGATCTGTTCTTCGAGACGACAAGCCTGCGCACCTGGCGGCTGGAAGGTGGCCGCGTCACCAATGGCGGCTTTTCCATGCGACAGGGCGTCGGCGCACGGGCTGCGCATGGCGGCCATGTGAGCTTTGCCCATTCTGCCGACATGCGCGAAGGCGCGCTGCAGGATACGGTCCGTGCGGTTCGCGCTCTGGCGCGGGATGGCGACCGGGCGGCGCATCCGCAAGGCATTGCGCTCAACCGTCATGCAGATCGCCACAACCTCTACCCCGTTATCGACGCAGTCGCGGTGGAAGATGCGACGGCCTGGATCGCCCTGCTGGAGCGGATCGATCAGATCGCGCACGCTCATGATCCGCGGATCGTGCGCATCGACGCGAACGTCCGCGCGCAGGACACCACTGTCCTGGTCGCCAATGCTGATGGACTGCTGGCCGGCGATGTTCGGCCTATGACCATATTGGCGGTCATGGTCGTTGCCGAAGCGGACGGGAGGCGTGCACGCGGTCAGGCAGGGTTGGGGCGACGGGCGGGACTGAGCGGTTTCGACGCAGCATCGGTCGAAACGATGGTCGCTGCCGCCGTGCGCATGGCGCTCCAGAATCTCGACGCGATCCCCGCACCCGTCGGCGAAATGCCGGTGGTGCTGGGGCCGGGCTATCCCGGCGTGCTGTTCCACGAAGCAGTCGGGCATGGGCTGGAAGGCGACCATCATCGCAAGCATCTCTCCGCCTTCGACGGCAAGGTGGGGGAGCGGATCGCCGCGCCCGGCGTCACGGTGATCGACGATGGCGGGATCGCAGGGCGGCTGGGCTCGCTGGGGATCGATGATGAAGGCGCAGCGCCGGATCGCACCATTCTGGTCGAAGACGGCGTGCTGACCGGCCTGATGCAGGATCGCCTCAACGCCGGGTTGATGAATGCGCGGTCGACCGGCAACGGTCGTCGCCAATCCTATGCCCATCTGCCGATGCCGCGCATGACCAACACCTTTCTGGCAAACGGTCAGGCCGACCCGGCCGACATCATCGCTTCGATCGATCGCGGCATCTACGCGACCGAATTCGACGGTGGGCAGGTCGATATCGTCACCGGGCGCTTCAACTTCACCACGATCGAAGCCTGGCTCGTCGAAAAGGGCAAGCTCATAGCACCCGTGCGTGGTGCGACACTGATTGGTGTCGGCCATGAAGCGCTGCGCCATATCTCGATGGTCGGTAACGACCTGGCCTTCGACACCGGCATGGCAACCTGCGGTAAGCAGGGACAGACGCTTAGCGTCAGCGTCGGCCAGCCAACCCTGCGTATCGACCGGATGATGGTCGGTGGACAGGCCGGTTGATTTTCCCGAACCTCCTTCCCCCCCTAAAGGATAACGATTATGCGTAATGCGACAGAACAGGATTTTGACGACATCGTCATGAACAACGACAAGCCGGTGCTGGTCGACTTCTGGGCGCCCTGGTGCGGGCCATGCAAGGCATTGGCACCGACACTGGATGAACTGGCGGAGGAATATGCCGAAGAGATGGAGATCGTGAAGGTCGATATCGAAGCCAATCCGGCGCTCGCGACGCGGTTCGGCGTGCGCGGCATTCCGCTGCTGATGGTCGTCAAGGACGGTGCAGAACAGGCGCGGACCTTCGGCACACTCTCGCGCAGCCGGCTCGACGCCTTCGTCGAAGCCAATGTCGGAGCCGCATGATGACCGACATCGCTTTTCTGGGTGATCCTGCGATCAAGGCGCAGGCACTCACCCGCCTACGCAGCCACGTTGCTGCCGGGACATTCGTTATCTTTCCTGCATGGGAGGACGGCAAAGCCAATGTCATCGGTGCGCTCGTCGAAGCCGACGACAAGCAGGCTTTTGCCGATCAATATGGTTACCCCATCGCATTCACGACGGCATTGGAAATGATCGTCAACGCCTTCAGGGCCGTGCCGGCTGCCCAGGATTTTGTTGGCGCCTTGCTGGAGCGCACGCCGGTCGGGGCGGACCTTTCCCGGGTCGTGCCGCAGGTGCTTGACTATCTTCTCGAGCGGCCGGATGTCGCCACGCTCACGGCGCGGCACGTTGAACTGGAGATCTGCCGATGCTCCGTCCTCGCCTTGCACCAGCGCGCGATCGCCGGTGAGACGCCCGACCGCAAGGAATGGAAATCAGCGCGTCTGGCCGCTGTCGCAACCAGCGACACCATCACCGATGATGCAATGGCGCGATTGGCGGGCCTGATCGTGGAAGCGGCAGCATGGCCCGCGACGATGCGCACTGTCCTGCACGATACGCTGGGCGCTTGCGGTCGTCTGGAGATTCAGCAGATGATGGATGTCATGGGCTGGACGGACGCAGATGAAAGCCGCGTCTTCAAGATCCGGGAGCAGGCCGAGGTCGATGGGCGCATGGCCGAGCTGGAAGGTCTGGACCGGGTGCTGGCCTTACTCGATGCCGACGATCCTGAACTGGCACGTGGATTTCGGGAACGGCTTGAACAGTTCGGGAAACTCGGCGACTTTTACCGGACTGTCGGGTGGAAGGTCATCGATCTTTCCGAGCAGGCGCCGCTGGCCGCCTCAACCCGCGAGAATGTGGCCTGACGCGCTGTGCGGATGCAGCGCCCAATATGGACTGGATGACGATGAACCCGTTGCTGAAGACATTGGAATTGCCGCGCTTCGCCGAAATTCGGCCCGATCAGATCGAGTCTGCGCTCGATCAGGTGATTGCCGATCATCAGGCAGTCGTGCGGACACTGGTGGAGACCAGGCCCCTTAGCTTCGCCGAGGCATGGATGCCGTTGGAGCGAGCGGATACCGCAATCTCAGGCGTCTGGTCGGCGGTGTCACATCTCCACGGCGTGGCCGACACACCCGAACTGCGCGCCGCCTTCGTGGCCGGGCAAGCACGACTGGTCGAGAATCATCTGCGGATGATGCAGAATGAGGCACTGTACGAAGTGCTGGTTGCGCTGACCACGACGCAGGACTTTGCCACGCTTCCAGATGCCGATCGGGTGGCCGTGGAGCATATGCTTCGGGACTTCAGGCTGTCAGGCGTGGCGCTGGCCGCCGAGGCGCGCGCGCGCTTTGCGGCGATCACGGTGGAGTTGTCCAGCCTGACCACCGCATTCGGCAATGCCGTTCTCGATGCGACCGATGCCTGGTTCGAACATGTCGAGGATGCCGCTCTGCTTGCCGGCATTTCCGAGTCCGACAAGGCGATGTTCGCCGAGGCCGCCAGCGCGCGTGGCCTGAACGGTTGGGTCGTAACGCTGCAAATGCCGAGCGTGAACGCAATTCTGACCTTCGCCGAGGATCGGGCACTGCGGGAGCGCGTGTACACAGCGTCCGGAACCCGAGCGTCCGATCAGGGGCCGCACGCAGGCCAGTTTGACAATAGCGGGCGGATCGCCTCCATCCTGGCCTTGCGGCGCGAGGCCGCCGAATTGCTTGGCTTCAGCGATCCGGTGGCGTGGTCGCTGGCCACCAAGATGGCGCCGGGTGGGCAGGACGTGCTGACGTTCCTGCGTGATTTGGGTGGCCGTGCGAAGCCGGCGGCCGAACAGGAATTCGCCTCTCTGAAGGCCTATGCCGCCGAACATCTCGGAATCGACGATCTGCAGCCGTGGGATATGACCTTCGTTTCCGAGCGGCTGCGCAAGGCGCGCTATGCCGTCGATGAGCAGGAAGTACGCAAATATTTCCCGGTCGAGCGCGTCATTACAGGGTGGCAGCAATTGCTCGACCGCCTGTTCGGTATTCATTTGGTGGCGCGTACAGACGTGGCCGTCTATCATCCCGATGCTCGCTATTATGATGTGACGGACGAGACCGGCGAGATTTTCGCAGGTGTCTATGTCGATCTCCACTCCCGCCCCGGCAAGCGGAGCGGCGCATGGATGGCCCAGGCACGCCCACGTCTGAACGACGGCAATGTACGGCGCGTGCCCGTCGCCTATCTGGTCTGCAACTTCGCGCCCAAGACCGATGGCAATCCTTCGCTGTTGAGTCACAGGGAAGTGGTGACATTCCTGCACGAGACAGGCCATTGCCTGCATCACCTGTTCACGCGGGTCGATCGCCCCGGCATCGCGGGCACCAATGGCTTCGAGTGGGATGCCATCGAACTGCCCAGCCAGTTGATGGAGGACTTTGCCTGGGATCGGGATGTGCTGCGCGGCATGTCCGGCCATTACGAGACCGGCGCGCCATTGCCGGACGCCCTTTTCGACAAGTTGTTGGCTGCCCATGAGTTTCTGTCAGGCATGTTCATCGTGCGACAGGTGGAACTCGCGCTGTTCGATCTGCTGCTGCACCTCGGGGCGATGGGCCACGATCCAATGGAGGTGATCGAGGCGGTGCGCGACGAGGTGGCCGTGGTGCATCCGCCCGCATGGCATCGCTTCCCGCACGCTTTCACCCATATTTTCGCGGGCGGCTATGCCTCGGGCTATTATAGCTATCTCTGGGCGGAGGTGCTGGCCGCAGACGGCTTCCAGCGCTTCGTAGAGGCGGGGCTGGTCGACCGGCCGACGGCGGCGAAGTTCCGGGACGAAGTATTGTCGCGCGGCGCCAGCCGCCCGGCGGCAGAGAGCTTCCGGGCGTTTCGCGGGCGTGACGCGGACCCGCAGGCGATGCTGATCCGGCACGGACTGACGGACGATGCAATCGGCACCCCGTTATGATAGACACTCCGCGCGAAGCCATCGTGTACCGAAGATTGGAGGCGGCGGATGCCCTGATCTATCGCCAGCTTCGGCTGGATGCGCTGCGCCTGTCGCCATCGTCGTTCGGAGGTCTCTTTGAGGAGGAGCAGGCGAAGGACGTCAGCGAATTTGTCGATGCGATCGGACGGAATGCGATCTTCGGGGCTTGGAACGGCACCGGGGACTTGGTCGGAACGGTGGGACTGTTCGCGCGGGCTGGCGTGAAACTTCTTCACAAGGGCGTGTTGTTTGGCCTGTTCGTCGCGCCCGACTGGCGGACGAAAGGCATCGGTCGCGCCTTGGTCCAACACGTTATCCGTGAAGCCCGACCCTCGATGGAGGCATTGCAGCTGGCCGTCGCGACCCCGTCCACCTCCGCCGTCCGGCTCTACCGGGAATGTGGTTTCCGCGAGTACGGACTTGAACGTCGAGCCTTGAAGATCGGCGGCGAGTATGTGGATGAATATCTGATGGAGTTGACCTTCGATGACTGCTGATCGCAGCAATGCGGTGGCGCGCTCTTGGCGCGCGGAAGCCATTCGCCGGATCGAGGCGGACTATAACCGCTCGGCGGATACCCATCTCATCCGGCTTGATCTGCCACGTTATCCGCAGATCAAGCTGTATCTGAAGGACGAGAGCAGCCATCCGACCGGCAGCCTGAAGCATCGGCTGGCGCGTTCGCTCTTCCTATATGCGCTGTGCAACGCGTGGATCGGACCCGATACCTGCGTAATCGAGGCATCCTCGGGATCGACTGCCGTCAGCGAAGCCTATTTCGCCCGGATGTTGGGCCTACGTTTCATCGCGGTCGTGCCGGCAACCACCGCCGCGCCGAAGCTCGATGCGATCCGTTTCCACGGCGGCGAAATTCATGCCGTGGATGATCCGCGAACGGTGTACGATGTCGCGCATCGTCTCGCCCGCGAGACGGGCGGGCATTATCTCGACCAGTTCACCTATGCCGAGCGCGCGACCGACTGGCGCGGCAACAATAATATTGCGGAGAGCATCTTCGCGCAGATGTCGGCGGAGGAAAACCCCGTGCCGACCTGGGTGGTCTGTGGTGCGGGCACTGGCGGAACGTCCGCGACCATCGGCCGCTATATCGCCTATCAGCGCCATGCCACCCGGCTGTGCGTCGCCGATCCGGTCCACTCGATCTTCCACCGCCATTTCGCCGATCGCACCGCCGTCGCGCTGCCGGAAGGATGCGCCAGCCGTATCGAGGGTATCGGACGGCCACGTGTCGAACCCAGCTTCATCCCGTCGGTGATCGATCGCATGATCGCAGTCGAGGACGCGCACAGCATCGGTGCGATGCGCGCCTTGTCCCGGCGCCTTGGCAGGAAAGTAGGGGGATCGACCGGCACGAACCTCATCGCCTGTGCGCAGTTGATCGAAGAAATGTCTGCCCAGGGCGAGCATGGTTCGATCGTCACGATATTATGCGATGGCGGTGACCGGTACGGGTGCACCTATTATGACGATGACTGGCTCTCAGCACGCGGCGTTGACTGGCAGGAGCACGAAAGCGCAATGAATCGTTTCGTCTCTGGTTGAGGGAAATGAGTCCTTTTTCGTGGGAAACGGATAACCTGAGAACGTGTAAGGGGCAGGTCCAAGGAACGTCCCTTCGGAAGTCTTGAAGGCCCCGATCACCGCTGCGGCAAAAGCCCTCCAACGCGATGGTGATGTCAGTCGCTATTCCGACTCACGAGACTGCAACACTGCGCGCCGGGAAGGCGGATGTACTTGCAACCGTTGGGGTGAAGCGGGGCAGAAAGCAATCTGGTAGGAGGGCGGCTTCGATAAGCGCGCCATCGCCTCCTCCCTAAGTCAACCTTGCCCCCACCAATCCCATAGAATGACTTGCACGGATTGTAGCAAAAAAGCAGTCACCTGCCGACACACCGCAAAGCGTTTTTTGGCTTTGGCCGCGTGACCGCCGGCTGATCTGGGGTGAGCGTGATATACCGTGAATAGGAAGCGCTACCACCTGTAGACCTGAAAGACACTCAGCCCTTGGCCAGAAGGTCTACTATGTGCTGAATATCTCCCGACACGACAACATAATTGCCCTTTTCAAAATTCACGGCGCTCGCATCATTTCCGCCTTTGAAGCGGCGAACAAAATTCACGCGATCTGCATTTACAGCAATAGGTTCGCCATCGGGGGTTTCCAGAAGCACATAGCCGTTCATAAATTTCCTAAAACATCAAAACGATCGCCTACCGCAGCCCAGGGGGAATGGCCAGCACGCAGGTCCAGCTGTCAGTGATGGGAGTTCGCACGAGATTATAGCCGAGCCCGCATTCGCTATCCACAAGTGTGACTTGCGATTGAGCGAGAAGCCATTTTTGGCTCTGTTCCCACTTTGGTTGTGCTTTGGATGCCACCTGGCGCAAATCCGGAGGAGGGCGCGCGATCCTGAGTATTTGAGCGTCTCCGAACGATGAAATTGGAGGCAGCGGGCGCCTAATTTGCTTCAGTGGCTTCCACTTCCCCCCCCTTTTCTTGTAGGGGCTGAGCCGAACATGCATTTTTTGCCTCCTTCTTTCTCGTTATGCGAACATGAGTAACCGCTCCACCATGCCTTCCCTTATCGCTCCTTCATCCAACCTCACGGTCGAAACAGTCACTAGCGTACGTCATTGGAATGACCACCTTTTCAGCTTCTCGATCACTCGCCCGCCTAGCTTCCGGTTCCGGTCGGGCGAGTTCGTCATGCTGGGGTTGCCGGGGGAGGGCAAGCCTTTGCTTCGGGCGTATTCGATCGCGAGTCCCGCTTATGCGGAAGAACTCGAATTCCTGTCGATCAAGGTACCGGACGGGCCTTTGACGTCACGACTTGCCGAAATTCGGGAGGGGGACGAGCTCTTTCTCGGTCGCAAGCCGACAGGTACGCTTGTGGCCGACGCATTGTTGCCGGGTAGCCGACTGTTCCTGCTGTCCACTGGTACCGGCCTTGCGCCGTTTCTCAGCATTATTCGCGATCCGGATATCTACGAGCGGTTCGGGCAGATCGTGGTGGTGCATTGCGTTCGGCAGGTCAGGGATCTGGCATTTCGGGAGGAACTAGAGTCGCTTCTGGCCAACGACGTGTTGGTGCAGGATCAGGCGCTGGTGCAGCTAAGCTATTTGCCGACCGTGACGCGGGAGCCTTTCCGTACGACCGGGCGGATAGACGCGCATATCGAAAGCGGCCTGTTGTTCGAAGGGGTAGGGGGCCAGCATCGGTTCGATCCTGAGACAGACCGGATCATGATGTGCGGCAGCATGGCAATGATCCGCGACCTTGCAGCGCGCTTCGACCGGGATGGTTTTGCCGAAGGGTCGAATGCAAAGCCGGGTCACTATGTGATTGAACGGGCGTTCGTGGACTAATATCAAATCGTGTCACCGACTGTTTTCCAGCAAATATTGGCTGAACGAAAAAAGTTGGATTTTAGTCGTTGACACGAATCGATCACGGGCATAGACGGCGCCCTCCGGACAACGCGGCGCTCTTCTACGGCACCTGGAAACAGGGTTGGCTACTTAGAAGAAGTCACGGAAATCCGGGTGGAATTTGGTTCTTTGACATTGTTAGTTTGATGAAGGGACATGTGGGCGACGGCTCTGGTTTCGTACGGTTTTATGGCGTGCGAGATCAGTTAAAATTAGGCCGTTCCTATATGTCTCAATTTACATATCCACAGTGAATGTAATTTGTGCAGGAATGGCTCCATGAAATGGCAGCCTTTGACGTGGCTTATTCCGCCGCGCTGGAGGTTGAGCATCAAACTTGAGAGTTTGATCCTGGCTCAGAACGAACGCTGGCGGCATGCCTAACACATGCAAGTCGAACGAGACCTTCGGGTCTAGTGGCGCACGGGTGCGTAACGCGTGGGAATCTGCCCTTGGGTTCGGAATAACAGTTGGAAACGACTGCTAATACCGGATGATGACGTAAGTCCAAAGATTTATCGCCCAGGGATGAGCCCGCGTAGGATTAGCTAGTTGGTGAGGTAAAGGCTCACCAAGGCGACGATCCTTAGCTGGTCTGAGAGGATGATCAGCCACACTGGGACTGAGACACGGCCCAGACTCCTACGGGAGGCAGCAGTGGGGAATATTGGACAATGGGCGAAAGCCTGATCCAGCAATGCCGCGTGAGTGATGAAGGCCTTAGGGTTGTAAAGCTCTTTTACCCGGGAAGATAATGACTGTACCGGGAGAATAAGCTCCGGCTAACTCCGTGCCAGCAGCCGCGGTAATACGGGGGGAGCTAGCGTTGTTCGGAATTACTGGGCGTAAAGCGCACGTAGGCGGCTATTCAAGTCAGAGGTGAAAGCCCGGGGCTCAACCCCGGAACTGCCTTTGAAACTAGATAGCTTGAATCCAGGAGAGGTGAGTGGAATTCCGAGTGTAGAGGTGAAATTCGTAGATATTCGGAAGAACACCAGTGGCGAAGGCGGCTCACTGGACTGGTATTGACGCTGAGGTGCGAAAGCGTGGGGAGCAAACAGGATTAGATACCCTGGTAGTCCACGCCGTAAACGATGATAACTAGCTGCTGGGGCTCATGGAGCTTCGGTGGCGCAGCTAACGCATTAAGTTATCCGCCTGGGGAGTACGGTCGCAAGATTAAAACTCAAAGGAATTGACGGGGGCCTGCACAAGCGGTGGAGCATGTGGTTTAATTCGAAGCAACGCGCAGAACCTTACCAGCGTTTGACATCCTCATCGCGTTTTCCAGAGATGGATTACTTCAGTTCGGCTGGATGAGTGACAGGTGCTGCATGGCTGTCGTCAGCTCGTGTCGTGAGATGTTGGGTTAAGTCCCGCAACGAGCGCAACCCTCGCCTTTAGTTACCATCATTTAGTTGGGAACTCTAAAGGAACCGCCGGTGATAAGCCGGAGGAAGGTGGGGATGACGTCAAGTCCTCATGGCCCTTACACGCTGGGCTACACACGTGCTACAATGGCGACTACAGTGGGCAGCAACTCCGCGAGGGGAAGCTAATCTCCAAAAGTCGTCTCAGTTCGGATTGTTCTCTGCAACTCGAGAGCATGAAGGCGGAATCGCTAGTAATCGCGGATCAGCATGCCGCGGTGAATACGTTCCCAGGCCTTGTACACACCGCCCGTCACACCATGGGAGTTGGATTCACCCGAAGGCGTTGCGCTAACTCGCAAGAGAGGCAGGCGACCACGGTGGGTTTAGCGACTGGGGTGAAGTCGTAACAAGGTAGCCGTAGGGGAACCTGCGGCTGGATCACCTCCTTTCTAAGGATATCGGCGGAAAGCGCCGGCTCTAGTAGTCGGAAGAGCTTCCTCCATTCCAAAGAACATATGCCGTCGTCCTCATGTCCCTTCATCCCTAGAGACCAACAGCATTGTGCTGTTGAGAGTCTTGAGCTGGCTTACGCCGCCTGGCGGCCATTATGGCCGCTTGGGCAGCGAGAGTGGGCTTGTAGCTCAGTTGGTTAGAGCACACCCCTGATAAGGGTGAGGCCGGTGGTTCGAGTCCACCCAAGCCCACCATTCTCGTGGGGCTCAAGGGGGCCTTAGCTCAGCTGGGAGAGCGGTTGCTTTGCAAGCATCAGGTCATCGGTTCGATCCCGATAGGCTCCACCATTT
>NZ_CAKKNC010000004.1 GCF_918741285.1 Sphingobium sp. CECT 9361
CGCCTCAGGATCGCCTCGCTGCCCGAGACGGTCGCCAATCCGCCCCTGCGCACCTTGATGGCGCACCCCAAGGACCATCTCTGGAAACAGGGGCTCGAAAGGCTCGCAAGCCCGACCCTCATCGTCTGGGGCGCCGAAGATCGCGTCCTACCGCTCGACGCCGGGTTCATCCTGCGCAAGCTCATCCCCAATGCCGACATGCACATCTTCTCCAAATGCGGCCACTGGGCACAATGGGAACGTCCCGACGAGTTCAACGCACTGGTGGATAACTTCGTTAATCACCAATAGCTGTTCTACGCTGAGCCAAATCACGCCCAAACCGGCGTGATCAATCATCATCAATGTATTTCCGATATATCTCGGCCCGCTTCGTATCATGTGAGCGAGCCGGTGATTGAATTGCGCCAGCTTCGCTACTTGATTGCGGCGGCCGAGGCGGGCAGCTTCAGTCGCGCGGCGCGCAGTATGAATATTAAGCAGGCCACCCTCAGCCGGCACGTCCTCGAAGTCGAGAAGCGCCTTGGTATGATGCTGTTCGACCGCAGAACGCGCGGCGCGACCTTGACGCCGAACGGCAAGACTTATCTGCGGACGGCCCAGCGTATCGTGAGGGAGTTTGAGGAGCTGAACGCTTGGGTCAGTGCTACAAAGAACGGCGAAATCGGCAAGCTGGCCGTGGGGTTCTACACGTCCTTCTCGGCCGGAAATCTGCGCGCCACCTTGAGCGAGTTCGGCGAACGCTATCCCGATGTGAAAGTGCGCGGATTCGAGCGCGACCGCGACTTGCTCCTTGCAGGAATCGAAAACGGTCTGCTCGATATCGCGATCATGATTGGCGACACACCTTATCCGGGGCTGATGAGCCGCTCCTTCTGGAGTGAACGCATATTGGTGGCGATACCGGAAGGCCACTCGCTTGCCGCACGCGACCGTATCCACTGGAGCGACCTGACCGGCGCACGCTTCCTGTTGACTGAGCGAGATCCCGGCCCGGAGACGCGCAACATGCTCTTGGGCAAGCTCGGGATGCCCGGCTACACGCCGGAGATCGACATGGACGACATCGGCCGTGACACGGTGCTGAGCGCCATCGCGCTTGGCGGACACATTTCGATCGTTGCGGAATCAGCGCTCGGCATTCAGGTGCCGGGAGTGGTCTTCCGCGAGATCCACGAAACCAACGGGCACATGCGGATCGGCTTTTCCGGCTATTGGCGCGAGGACAATGAGAACGCAGTGCTGCGCCGGTTCCTCGATTTCGTGGCCACGCGCTATTCGTTGCCGCCGATCCCTGCGCGGCCGTCCTCGCATCAGCAACCAGGAAAGGAGCCGTCATGACGCAAGGCAAGACACTCATCATCGTGCTGGTCACGCTCATCATCGGGTTCGGCGCGGGGTTCGTGCTGCGCCCGGTCATCAGCCCCGTCAGTCAGACGGCGGTCGGCACCGTCCCGACCGCACCGTCGGCCGAGGCGCGCGGAACACAGTATTTCGCGGCGCATCTGGATGAGGCGCGGCAAGTCGTGGCGCAATGCGCGGATGATTCGGCGCGCGGCGAGGAATGCGCGAATGCCCAGGCCGCTGTTACCGAGGCGGAAGGCCGAGCGCGCTTCAAGAAGTTCATGGGCAACTGAGGACCGCGCGGCCCATCAATTCCCCTGCGCGCGATGCCGGCGAAAGGCCCGGTCGGTTTCCATGAACCGGGCCAGCATCGGCGCGACCAGCTTTTCAGGCGGAACCGGCGGTCCCCCGGTCTCGCCCGCGAGCGCGGCGGCATAGGCGACAAGATCGCGGTGGATCGGCGCCGGCAGCTCCACGGTGAGCTTCACCGGCCTGTCGTCGGCCAGCGGCCCCAGCTTCAACTTCGTCATCGTGTCGCTCCAACAGGTTCGAGCACCAGGTCGCGGGTCAGAACGACCCGCAACGGATGGCCCGGCCGAATGGTGAGCGTCGGCTGCACGTTCAATTGCCGCCGCACGATCTGCTGGCCGGTCTGGTTGATGGTGTCCTGCGAGCCGCGGCGCAGCGCGCGGGTGAGGTCGTCGTCCTCGTCCGCGCCCAGCTCTGTGCCAACGCCGAGGAGTGTCGAGATGGCGGCAGCCTTGAGCAGATTGCCCCAATGCTGGTTCACGCGATCCTGCAAGCCGGCGAACCCGGCCGCGTCGGCGCCGGGCTGGCGCTCGAGAACGATCGAGCGGCCGTCCGGCAATATCAGCCGATCCCAGGCCAGCAGCACGCGGGTCTGCCCGGCGGCGATCTCGCTGTCATATTCGCCGATCAGGCGCGCGCCCTGCGGGATGAGGAGGATGCGGCCCGTGGGGCTGTCATAGACATTAGCCGTCACCTGGGCGGTGATCTGGCCGGGCAGGTCGGAACGGATGCCGGTGATGAGCGCGGCCGAGATGATGCTGCCGGCCTGCACGATGTTGGGCGATGCCGGAGCCGTAAGCCGCTCGACGCTCACCGTGCGCTGGCTGGACGCCTGGGCCATGAAGGCGCGCTTGGCGGCCTGGTCGCCCTGCGCCGTCTCGGCGGGTGGCGTGGCGGCAGGCGCTTCCGGCACAACCGCGATCTGCGGCATGGCCGCGCCCGCCCCTGCGGTCCCGCCGCCAAGGAACACGCCGCTCATGCGCGCGGCGTCGCGCTCCTGCTGGGCGCGCTGGCGGGCGGCCTCCTCGGCCTGAGCGCGGCCGTCGACCTGAGCGCCGACCGGCGGGACCGGCACATTCTCCCCCCGCTGTTGGGCCGAAACGATCGGGCGGCCGAGGTCGCCGGGAAGCGGAGGACCGAGCCGCGGCGCCTGGCCGTAATCCTTCGGCCCCGACGTAATCGTCTCGGCCGTGGCGCGGCTCTCGGTGCTGTAGAGTTCCTTCGCTTCCTCCTGGCCCGCAGGCTTGAGCGCATAGATCAGCGAGCCGCCTATGCCGAGGCCGGCGGCGACGCCGATGACGGCCAGCGCCTTGCGCGACAGGCGCATGACGCGGGGCGGGTCGCCCCGAAGCTGGAAGGCTTGGGGATCGGATCGTGCCGCTTGCGGCGCGGCCGGTTCGACGGGATCGCTCACGGCCGCCGCCCCCGTGCATGGTCGCGCACGATGCGGACACGCTGCTCGCTGCGCTTGTCGCCCAGGCGCAGCTCGGCGGCGGCGAACAGCCGATCCACCACCATATAGCGGCCCTGGACGCGGTAGTTGACCAACTCGGCGTCGCCGGCCGCGCCGGTCACGAACAGCGGCGGCATCTCGCCCTGCGAGATCCCGGCGGGAAACTCGATGAACACCTGGACGGAATCGTCGAAGGCGCGGACAGGCTTCCACGGCGCGCGGTCGCCTTCGATCCGGTAGCGGAAATTGAGCGCCGCCACGTTCACGCCGGTCGCCGCCGGCGCGGCGGATGCGGCGGCGGCGTTGCGCACCTGCAAGGCGATCAGGGCGTCGTGCGGATAGGTCCACGAGACCGACGCCATGTAGGTCGCGGCCGTGGCGCGCAGCTCCAGATGATAGGTGCGACGGTCGGTGTTGATGACGAGGTTGGTGGCGAGGTCGGACCGCGTTGGCTTCACGAGGATATGCACGCGGGCCGTGGCGCCGCTGCCGCTCACCGTGTCGCCGATGATCCAGCGCACGGTGTCACCGGCCGCGACCGGCCCGGCGCCCACAAGCTGTTCGCCCTCCTGCAACGCGATGTCCGTCACCTGGCCGGGCGCGGCATAGACCTGATAGAGCGCGCCGTCGGTCCAGGGATATTGCTGGATGGCGTTGAGGAAGCCGTCGCGCACCGGCTGCACGCGGGCGGCGGCGTTCGCCGCGCCGACGCGGCTGCGCGGATCGGCTGGCTCCGGCGGTGATGCGCTTTGCACCACCGGCTTCAACTGGCCGGGAAGCGGCAGCGGCTCGGGGATCGTCACGACCTCGACTACACGCGAGGGCTCTGCAGCGGGCGTCGCCGCGATCTCCACCGGCGGATCGTCATAGGTGATGGCGGGCGACTTCGCCGACGTAGTGGCGCAGCCGGCGAGCGCGGTGGCGGAGACCAGCAGGACCGCCGAGGCGGAGCGACGGAAAGGCGTGTGCGTCATTGCGACAGCTCCTTTGACCAGTTGAGGGCGTTGACGAAGACGCCGAGCGGATTCTTGCGCAGCGCGTCGGGCGTGCGCGGCGGCTGCACGACGATGGTGAGGATCGCGGACCAGCGTTCGGTGGCCGCGAGGCTGCCGTCCTGATAACGGCGCTCGGTCCAGGCGACGCGGAAGCTGTCGGGCGAGGCCCGGATGACGCTGGATACATCCACCGCGACCTGCACCTTGCCGACCTGCGTGAAAGGGTCGTTGCTGCGCGCATAGTCGTTGAGCGCCATCGCCCCGCGATCAGTCGTGAAGTCGTAGGCGCGTAGCCAGTTCTGGCGGACGATCACCGGATCGGCGGGGATTGCGCGGACCTGCTCGATGAAGCGGGCGAGATGGAACGCGATCTGCGGGTCGGTCGGGCGGTAGCCGGCGTCGGCCGGCGCGACCGCTTGCGCCTCGCCCAGCCGATCGACCTGCACCACCCAAGGCACGATATGCCCGCGGGCCGACTGCCAGATGATGCCGCCGGTGAGGCCGCCCGAAAGCGCCAGCGCACCGAAGAAGGCGAGCCGCCAGTTCTTCGCCTGCACGCGCGCCGAGCCGATGCGGTCATCCCAGACCTGCGCGGCGCGCTGGTAGGGCGTGACGGGTTCGGCGGTCTGGCCGTAGCGGATGGTGGGGCGTCGGAACATGGGTCAGTCCTTCTCTTTGATGTCGGGACCACCGCCGCCACCGTGGCTGTCGCCCGCCTTCATGGTGTGGGCGAGGACGGTCGCGCCGTGGGTCATCGACTGGCGGTGTTTCATCGCCGCCGCCCAAGCGGGCGCACCCGAGGCGCCGGCGGCAGAGGAAGTGGTCGCCGCTCCGGCGGTCGCGGCGGCGGGCGCGGGCCCGCCGGTGATCGTGCCGCCGCTGGCGGTGAAGCCGGCGCGGACGCCCGCGCGGAAATTGGCCTTCATCGCCTCGCCGCCCTTGGCGGCCGCCTTGCGCAAGGGGGAGAGGACTGCGTTCGCCGCGCTTCCCGCCGCCGCCTGGCCGACCGCGGACATACCGCCCGCGACTGCGCCCGCGCCGCTCTTGCCCAGGGAGCCGAGGCTGTAGGCGCTGGTCGCGCCGCCTGCCATCTGAGCGCCACCCCGCGCGGTGGCGCCGGTCATCCGGGCGGCCGCGCCGGCGGCGGAACCAACCGCTCCCACGCCGAGCCGTGCTGCGGCTGCGCCGCCGACCACGGCGCCCGCCGCCGCGAGCGCGGTGCCGGCTGCCGCGCCCGCGCCGAGCTGCGGGCCGCCCGAGACGATGCCGTTGGCGATGCCGGGGCCGAAGATGGCGAGGCCCAGCAGCGATAACGCGGCGAGCGCGATGGCCATGACCTGATTGATGTCGGGCGCGACACCGAGGTTCGCGCCGGTGAACTGGCCGAACAGCGTGGTGCCGATGCCGGTGATGACGGCGAGGACGAGCACCTTGATGCCGGTCGAGACGACATGGCCCAGCACGCGCTCGGCCATGAAGGCGGTCTTGTTGAAGAAGGCGAAGGGCAACAGGACGAAGCCGGCCAGCGTCACCAGCTTGAACTCGATCAACGTGATGAAGACCTGCACCGCGATGATGAAGAAGGCGAGCACCACGATCACCCAGGCGAGCAGCAGCACGAGGATCAGCGCCAGGTTCGAGAACACGGCCCACAGGTTGGAAAATTGGCCCGCCGCGTCCATCAGCGGCTTGCCGGCTTCAAGCCCCTTCGCGGCGATCATGCCGGGCTTCATGAAATCGGCGATCGACATCGCGCCGCCGCTGGCTTGGAGGCCGAGGCCCGCGAAGCTCTCGAAAACGATGGTGGCCAGGGTCGAGAAGTTGCCGATGATGAAGGCGAAGGTGCCGATATAGAGCGTCTTCTTGACGAGGCGCTGAAGCACGTCCTCGTCCGCGCCCCAGGCCCAGAACAGGCCGGCCAGCGTTACGTCGATAGCGATCAGCGTGGTCGAGAGGAACGCGACCTCGCCGCCGAGCAGCCCGAAACCGCTGTCGATGTAGCTTTGGAAAACGCCCAGGAAGGTGTCGATGACGCCGGTGTCGTTCATGGCACGAAGCCTTCTTCGGACGGCGACGCGCCGCCGTCGTGCTCTACGGCCGGGGCAACGTCGTCCTGGCGGAAGAAGCGGCGGCGGTTTGCGGCCCACGCCGCCTCGCAGCCGCTGTCCGGCATCGTGAGCGTGGCGCAGCGGTCCAACTCGCGGGCAAGCCGGTGCTGGCTTTCTTCCGCCGGCAAGGCGAGAGCCGGCGCGGGCGCCGGCTCATCGGGCCGGGTGACGGCGACGATCGCCACCGCCATCATCATGCCGGCCAGCGCCGCAATGCCCGCGATCTTCGCCGTGCGCGACATGGACGAGCCTCAATTGCCCATAAAGCGGCGGAACCGCTCGCGCCCCTCGGCCTCTTCTGCGGCCTGACGGGCGGATTGCAGCGCCTGCGCCCGGCCCTGCGCCGCGACCGCGGCGGTGAGGTCGGCGAGCTGCTGCGATTGCAGGGCGAGAAGCTGGTTGCCAGCCTGGGTCGCCTGAAGCGCGCCGGTCGCCGACTGGCTGGCCGAGACCAGCCCATCCATCGTCGTGCGCGCGCCCTCGATATTGCCGACCACGCCGGCCTGGACGCGCAGCGCGTCCTCGAACGCCCCGACGCTATCCTCCCAGCGCGCATTGGCGTTGGAGACCATCCGCGCGTGATCGCCGGTCAGCGCCGCGCCCTTATAGCGATCGGTGAACGCCTCCTGGACGTTCTGCACATCGTAGGCGATGCGCTGCGCTTCGCCGAGAAGCTGCTGGGTGCGCTGCACCTGCTGCTGCAACTGCTGGAGCGAGCTGAACGGCAGCGAGGTCAGGTTGCGCGCCTGGTTGATGAGGCTGGTCGCCTGGTTCTGGATTTGCTGGATCTGGTTGTTGATCTGCTGGAGCGACCGGGCGGCCGTCAGCACGTTCTGCGCATAGTTGGTGGGGTCATAGACGATGCCCCCGAACTGCGCGTGCGCGGGCACGGGTGCGATGGTCGGCGCGATGGCCAAGGCGGCGAAGACGCTGGCCACGAGGGCGCGGCGGGCGGGCGGCAGTTTCATGAGGAAATCTCCATGTCAGGCGTGAGAGGGAGTTCGGGCTGGCGGTCGGACACAGGTTCGGGCAGCAGCTCGACGGCCCAGGCGCAGCCGCGATGCCGCAGCCATTCAGCGGCGAAGGCGGATGTCCCGTAGGTTTCGATGATCTCGGCGATGGCGAGCTGGTCGGCCTTGGCCGAGGCGGCGGTGAAGGCCAGCGCGACCTCGCCCAGCCCCAGCTCGAACAGCCGGTTGCCGCGCCGCGACTGGCAGTAATAATCGCGCTTGGGCGTCGCCCGGCTGAGGATTTCGATCTGGCGGTCGTTGAGTCCGAACCGCTCGTAGATCGCCGCGATCTGCGGCTCGGCCGCGCGCTCGTTGGGCAGGAAGATGCGCGTCGGGCAGCTCTCGATGATGGCCGGCGCGATACTGCTGGTCTCGATGTCGGCGAGGCTCTGTGTCGCGAACACGACGCTGGCGTTCTTCTTGCGCAGCGTCTTCAGCCACTCGCGGAGCTGGGCGGCGAAGTCCGGGCTGTCGAGGACAAGCCAGCCCTCGTCGATGATAATGAGCGTGGGGCGTCCGTCCAGCCGGCCTTCGACCCGGTGGAACAGATAGGACAGCACGGCCGCGGCCGATCCGGCGCCGACCAGGCCCTCGGTCTCGAACACTTGCACATCGGCTGCGCCCAGCCGCTCGGCCTCGGCGTCGAGCAACCGGCCCCACGGCCCGCCGATGCAATAGGACGCGAGCGCCTGCTTGAGCTGCTGCGACTGGAGCAGCACGGCCAGGCCCGTCAGGGTGCGCTCCGACATGGGCGCCGACGCCAGTGAACCCAGGGCCGACCAGATATGCTCCTTGGCCTGGGGATCGACCGCGACGCCTTCGGACGCGAAGATCGCCGCCAGCCATTCGGCGGCCCAGGCGCGTTCGGCGGGATCGTCGATATGGGCGAGCGGCTGGAGCTGCACGCCATCGCCCGCCTCGTCGGCAAGCATCCCGCCCAAGTCCTGCCAGTCGCCGCCCATGCCGATCGCGGCGGCGCGGATGCTTCCGCCGAAATCGAAGGCGAAGACCTGTGCGCCTTCGTAGCGGCGGAACTGCATCGCCATCAGGGCGAGCAGCACGGACTTGCCCGCGCCGGTCGGGCCGACGATCAGCGTGTGGCCGACGTCGCCGACATGAAGGGAAAACCGGAACGGGGTCGAGCCTTCGGTCTTGCCGTGGAGCAAGGGGGGCGCACCGAAATGCTCGTCCCGTTCCGGCCCCGCCCATACCGCTGACAGGGGGATCAGGTGGGCGAGATTGACGGTGGAGACCGGGGGTTGGCGGACATTGGCGTAGGTGTGGCCGGGTAGGCTTCCCAGCCATGCCTCGATCGCGTTCATCCCCTCGGGAATGACGGTGAAGTCGCGGCCCTGGATGATCTTCTCGACCAGCCGCAACTTCTCGGCCGCGATGGCGGGATCGCGATCCCACACCGTCACCGTCGCGGTGACATAGGCCATCCCCGCATAGTCGGCGCCCAGCTCCTGCAGGGCGGTGTCGGCGTCGGCGGCCTTGTTCGAGGCGTCGCTGTCGAGCAGCGTGCTCGCCTCGTTGGTCATCACTTCCTTGAGGATCGCTGCGACGGACTTGCGCTTGGCGAACCACTCGCGACGGATGCGGGTGAGCAGCCTGGTCGCGTCAGTCTTGTCGAGCATGATCGCGCGGGTGGACCAGCGATACTCGAACGCCAGCCGGTTCAGCTCGTCGAGCAGGCCGGGAAAGGTGACGCTCGGAAAGCCGATGATGGTCAGCGTGCGCAGATGATGGTCGCCCAGGCGGGGCTCCAGCCCGCCGGTTAACGGTTCGTCGGCGAGCAGCGCGTCCAAGTGCATCGGGGTTTCCGGCACGCGCACGCGCTGCCGCCGGGTCGAGATCGTGCTGTGCAGATAGGTCAGGGTCTCGGCGTCATCGAGCCAGCGGACCTCGGGCACGAAGCCTTCGACCAGGTTGAGCACCCGGTCGCTGCGGTCGCTGAAGCCCTTGAGCAGCTCCCACGGATCGACGCCCGTATTCGCGCGGCCCTCGTAGAGCCAGGCTTCGGCCCGCGCGGCGTCCTCGGCCGGCGGCATCCACAGCAGCGTCAGATAATAGGCGCTCTCGAAATGCGCGCCTTCCTCGCGGAACTGTTCGAGCCGCTCCATATCGACCAGCGCCGACACCGGATCGGGAAACTCCGAGTCCGGGTAGTCGCGCGCCGGCGTGCGCTGCGCCTCGACGAAGATCGCCCAGCCCGAGCCCAGGCGGCGCAGCGAATTGTTGAGCCGCGCCGTGGTGGCGACCAACTCGGCGGGCGTGGCGCTGTCGAGATCGGGGCCGCGGAAACGGGCCGTGCGCTGGAACGAGCCGTCCTTGTTGAGGACGACGCCCTCGGCGATCAGCGCTGCCCAAGGCAGGAAGTCGGCCAGGTGGGCGGCTTTGCTGCGGTATTCGCGCAAGCTCATCATGGCTGCATCCAGCTCGGATAACGGAGGTGGCGGCGGGCCACGTCCACGAATTGCGGATCGCGGCGCACGGCCCAGACGGACAGCGCATGGCCGATCACCCAGATGACGAGGCCGGCGATCCAGAGGCGCAGGCCGAGGCCAATCGCGCCCGCCAGCGTGCCGTTGACGATGGCGAGCGCGCGTGGGGCGCCGCCGAGCAGGATCGGCTCGGTCAGCGCCCGGTGGACGGGGGCATAAAAGCCCGCGATCGGCTCGGCTGTGTCCATCAGACCAGCGCCCCGCCGCCAAACGAGAAGAACGACAGGAAGAAGCTCGACGCGGCGAACGCGATCGACAGGCCGAACACGATCTGAATAAGCTTCCGCGCGCCGCCCGACGTGTCGCCGAAGGCGAGCGTCAGTCCGGTGATGATAATAATCAGCACCGCTATGATCTTGGCGACCGGGCCCTCGATGCTTTCGAGGATCGACTGGAGCGGGGCTTCCCACGGCATCGACGATCCGCCCGCATGGGCCGGAACGGCGAAGGTTAGCGCGACGACGCTCGTAGTGGCGGCAAGCATGGCGCGGCGTGCGCCATGCCGAAAGGCATGGATCATGGCAGGTCTCCCGGTTGGGTGGTGGAAAGCGGCGTGAGGCGGTAGTCGCCGGTGGCCGGGTCGAGCCCTTCGACGCGGGCCAGCTCGGAGAGCCGGCGGCCGTGTCCGTCGCGGACCAGCACGGCGATGAGGTCGATGGTCTCGCCCAGCAGCGCGCGCGGGACCGTCACAACGGCCTCCTGAATGAGCTGCTCCATACGGCGCAGCGCCCCGAGCGCGGTCCCGGCGTGGATCGTGCCGATGCCGCCCGGATGTCCGGTGCCCCACGCTTTGAGGAGGTCCAGCGCCTCGGCGCCACGCACCTCGCCGATGGGGATGCGGTCGGGCCGCAAGCGCAGCGATGACCGAACGAGATCTGACAGCGAGACGACGCCATCCTTCGTGCGCATGGCGACCAGGTTGGGCGCGGCGCATTGTAGCTCGCGCGTGTCCTCGATCAGGACGATGCGGTCGGTGGTCTTGGCGACCTCGGCGAGCAGCGCGTTGACCAGCGTGGTCTTGCCGCTGCCGGTGCCGCCCGCGACGAGGATGTTCGCGCGGGATTCGACACCGTGCCGCAACGCCTCGGCCGCAGCCGGCGACATGATCCCGGCCGCCGCATAGTCGCCGAGCGTGAAGACGGCGACGGCGGGCTTGCGGATCGCGAAGGCCGGGGCCGCGACAACAGGCGGCAGCAATCCCTCGAACCGCTCGCCCCCCTCGGGCAGCTCCGCCGAGACACGGGGACTGCGAGCATGAACCTCGACGCCGACATGATGCGCGACCAGGCGCACGATGCGCTCGCCATCCGCGGCGGTTAGCGTCATGCCGGTGTCGCTGATGCCTTTGCCAAGCCGATCGACCCACAGCCGACCATCGGGGTTCAGCATCACCTCGATGACGGCGGGATCGTCGAGCCAGCCCGCGATCGACGGTCCCAGCGCCGTGCGCAGCATCCGCGCGCCGCGTGTCCTGGCCTCGGAACGGATCGGTTGGACGGTCAAGTGAAGGCCCCTGAAATGGGCCGGGCGTACCGCCGCCCGGCGTCAGGGGCACATCAAGAGAGACAGCAAAGGCCAGGATTCAACAAGTAAATGCGGACGTCGTAGTCTGGCGAAGAAAGACAGGGAGCGGCGTAGGCGGCTCATTCTTCTTGAGGCGGCAAGTCTTCGCTGATCTCCTGCCGGACTCTCGGACCTTTCGCGAGTCGACGGCCCAACGCCTCCATGAAAGCGTCGTAGCGATCACCGCCCTGGCGGCGCATGGCGGCCCGCTCCGCTTCGGGCGGCGGCGGCGTGTTCGACAGCCAGAAGCGCACGAACAGCGCAATCATCTCGACACCGATCCCCACGTCACGCTCCAGCCGGGTCGTGCGCCGGTCCAGCCGGTCGAGCCGCTTGGCGATGGCTGCTTCGCGCTGCTCGTCGGCGTCGGGCGACAGGAATGAGGCGATGGCGGCCTCGGCGACCAGGGAGCGGGATTTGCCGCGCCGGTCGGCATAGGCCGCGAGCGCGTTCATCAGCTCGGGGTCGAGATAGACCGAGAACGGCGTCTTGGTGCTCATAGCTCGATGCCGTCGCCGGGATCGAGCGACGCCCTCTGTGCGAGCCCCTGCATCTGGCGACGCACCGCCGCCTGCCGCGCCGCGTCGGTGTCGGTGTCGGCCTCGATTTCGTCCAGCTCGAACTCGTTGGCGGGCGCAGGCTTGGGCGGGGGCGCAACGTCGATATGGCGTTCCATGTCGGGCTGGCGGCGCAGGCCCGTATTCGCCGCGTCCTCATCCTCGCCGGCGGTCTCGTGCGGCTGGTCCTGCTGCGGCTGTTCGGGTTCCGGCGGCGCAGCGATCGGGGACAAGCCGCTCCAGTCGTCGGGACGTGGCTTGCCAGCGCCGGCCTTCACGCCCGGCGGCGGTAGCACCCTTTCGGTGAACCGCCGGTCCTTATAGTAGCGGACCTTCTTCGCCCGGATCGGCGCGATGCCCGCGACCATGACGATCTCGTCGTCGGGCGGGAGCTGCATCACTTCGCCGGGGGTCAGGAGCTGGCGGGCGGTCTCGGAGCGCGACACCATCAAATGCCCGAGCCAGGGCGAGAGGCGATGCCCGGCGTAATTCTTCATCGCCCGCATCTCGGTCGCGGTGCCCAGCGCGTCCGATATGCGCTTGGCGGTGCGCTCGTCATTGGTGGCGAACGACACCCGCACATGGCAGTTGTCGAGGATCGCGTTGTTCGGCCCATAAGCCTTTTCGATCTGGTTGAGGCTCTGCGCGATCAGGAAGCTCTGGATGCCGTAGCCGGCCATGAACGCCAGCGCGCTCTCGAAGAAGTCGAGCCGCCCCAGCGCGGGAAACTCGTCGAGCATCAAGAGCAGGCGATGGCGCGATTGCCGCGCCTGCAAATCCTCCGTCAACCGCCGTCCGATCTGGTTGAGGATGAGGCGGATGAGCGGCTTGGTGCGCGAGATGTCGGACGGCGGCACGACGAGGTAGAGCGTCGCCGGCCGCTCGTCCTCGACCAGATCCTTTATGCGCCACTGGCAGGTCCGCGTGACCTGCGCGACGACGGGATCGCGGTAGAGGCCCAGGAACGACATGGCGGTGGACAGCACGCCGGATCGCTCGTTGGCGGATTTGTTCAGCAGCTCGCGTGCAGCGCTGGCGACGACGGGATGCACACCGGCTTCGCCCAGGTGCGGCGTCGTCATCATGGCATGTAGCGTGGACTCGATGGGCTGGCGCGGGTCCGACAGGAAGGCGGCGACACCGGCCAGCGTCTTGTCCTCGCCCGCATAGAGGATATGGAGGATCGCGCCCACCAGCAGCGCGTGGGAGGTTTTTTCCCAATGATTGCGCTTCTCCAAACTCCCTTCGGGATCGACCAGCACATCGGCGACATTCTGCACGTCGCGCACTTCCCAGGCGCCCTTTCGGATTTCGAGCAGCGGGTTGTAGGCGGCCGACGCGGCGTTGGTCGGATCGAACAGCAGGACGCGCGCGTGCTGTGCGCGGAAGCCGGCGGTGAGCTGCCAGTTCTCGCCTTTGATGTCATGGACGATGGCGGAGCCCGGCCAGGTGAGCAGCGTCGGCACGACCAGGCCGACACCCTTGCCTGATCGCGTCGGCGCGAAGCACAGCACATGCTCGGGGCCATCATGCCGCAGATAGTCGGGCCCGAGCCGCCCGAGCATGACGCCGTTCGGCCCGAGCAGCCCGGCTGCGCCGACTTCCTTGCGCGCCGCCCAGCGCGCCGAGCCGTAGGTCTGGGCGTTCTTCAGCTCGCGTGCCCGCCATACCGACATAGCGATGGCGACGACGATCGCGGCGAACCCGCCAGAGGCGGCGATGAAGGCGCCGGTCTGGAATATCTCCGGCGCATAGGCGTCGAACGAAAACCACCACCAAAAGAAGGCCGGCGGCGGATAGACGGGCAAGTCGCCGAGCCTGAACCAGGGCGGGCCGAGTTTCGGCTGATAGGCCAGCGCCGCGGCCGTCCACTGCGTCGCCGCCCAGACCGCGGCGAGCACGATCAGAAAGACGGTGATGACCTGGCCCCATAGAATCTTGGTTGCGGACATGAACTATCTCCTTTGCCGGCTCACAGGCCGAGCCCCCGGCCGCGCCCGAGCGACCAGTCCACGCCGCCGTCGCCGCGCATGACGCCCGAGATGTGCTTGCCGATCTGGCGGTCGAGCGAGGGGGACCAGGGCACGAGCTGGAAGCCGAGGCCGTTGTCGATCATGGCGAAGCGGCCCGAGGCCAGCGTCAGGCGCTGGCGCACGGTGCCGGCGACATACTCTCCGGCCTTGGACGGTGTGTGCCGCAGGCCGATCTCGGCCGACAAGTCCTTAGCGGTCGTGTCCAGCTCGCGCCGTTTGAGCGTGTCGAGCAAGTTGCGGGCGAAGATGATCCGCTGCCCCTGCCGCCGCGCCAGCTGCTCGTCGGCGAGATGTTCGGCGCGCGCCTCCATCGCGGCGCGCACCTCAGTCCCGAACCCGCCGCCAAGATCGCGGCCATCACCCGACAGGTTGCGGCGGTCGAGCCAGGTGGCGCCCGGCGCGCGGACCTGCGCCGACAAGTCCATGTCCGAGCGCACGGCCAGCGCCACCCGCCGCCGGCCCTTACGATCCTCGAAATGGCGCAGCTCGACGATCGCGCCAGGCCTGCAATCGCCGGTCGCCTCGATGTCGGAAAAGCGGATGTGGTGGGTGCGCCCGTCGATGCCGTCCACGATCGCGTAGCCGCCGCCGGTCAGCTCGTCATGCAGGCCGCGATCGACCAGCCTGCCGACGACGGGCTGGGCGGGATCGGCGTCGAGCACGTAGCTGGCGGCGCCCCGGTCGATGCCGCGGTCGCTCATCGCCTTGTGCATCCGCTTGATGATGTCGCCGCGCTCGGTCAGCTCGCGCAAGCCGGCCTGCGCATCGCCCGCCAGCGTCCACTGGCCGGGCGCGATCTCGCTGGCGAGGCCGAGACCTTCCAGCTTGCGCAGCCGTCCCATCCGCAGCGTGTGTTCGCCGTCCGGCCGAACGCCCGGCTCGGGCGCCATGTTGATTACGCCATCCCGCTGCAGGGTGCGTGATAGATCGCGGTCGATCTCGGTCCAGCGTTCCGCCTCGACCTGACGCTCCAGCGATTGCCGGATGTCGAGGTCGCTGCGCAGGCCCAGCTCGCGGGTGACGATCTCGCGCGCCTGCGCTCGCAGTCCCTCGCCGATATAGTCGCGCGAGATGACGAGGTTCTGCCCGTCCTCGCCGACGCCGCGCACGATGATGTGGACGTGGGGATTGTCGGTGTTCCAGTGCTCGACGGCCCGCCAGTTCAGGCGCGTGCCGAGATCCTTTTCCATCCGCGTCATCAGTTCGCGGGTGAAGCCCTTGAGGTCGCGCACCTGCTCCGCGTCCTCGGGCGAGACGATGAAGCGGAAATGGTGCCGGTCGTTCTCGCAGCGTGCCGCGAACGCGTTGCGGTCCAGGCCCTCGGCCTCGGCGCCGAACAACACGCCCTTCTCGCCGTCGCGGGTGACGCCATCGCGTTGCAAATAGTTGAGGTGGGCCGCAAGCGAGGCGCGGCCGCCATGCCGGACGACGCGGGCTTTGACGATGACTTGGCGCGATCGGTGGCCGAGCCGATGGGTGGCGCGCAGGCTGGCGACCCGGCCCCGCCCGAAGGTCGAGCGGCCGGGCGCGATGATCCGGCCCCGGCGCGAGACATGGCCGCCGGCGCGCTGGGCGGCGACGAGCGCCTGGGCGATGATAGGCAGCGCGCGCTGGCCGCCGCGCGAACGGATGCGACCTAGCCGAATGCGGAAATCGTCGTCGCCGCTCATGGCGCGAGGCTCCGCAATGTGCGGAAAACCGTGATGTTTGCTGGTGTTCGGCGCTCGCCGCACATTGCGCGTTTCGCGCGCACATTGCGCAGCAGTGGCCAAAAGCCTTGAGTATCAAGGCTCCGACCGGGGCAAAATGGCATCGCACATTGCCGCCCTTTATCTTGCCCTCGTTCCTTCCCCTGCAAAGTCAGAACCTTCACCCCTTCCGGCGCTGCGAAAGTCTGCGAGGCAATTCGCCAGAGGGCGCCGCAGCCGCTCATTGCGCGGCTCGGCCGGAAAGGGAGACGAACAGGCCGGCCTGACGCGGCGACACGGCGGCCACCGCGATAGCCGCAGGATCAGCAGGCGGATGCTCTGGCGACACGGCGGCGACGCCACGTTCAGCGTCCGACTGCACCTGCGAAACCGCGCCCGAGCGTGCCGTGAACAATGCGGCGCGACGCCAGGCGAACGGGTCAGGCGGCGGTGCGGCGGCAAGCTGGGTGTCGGGCGAACCGCCAGTGATCGACGCCAGCTTTGCGAGATAGGCGCGCGTCTCGGCGGGCAGCGGACGGCCATGCGAGAGATGCTCGTCGGTGCGACCCGGCCCGGCATTGTAGGCCGCCAGCATCGCCGTCACGTCGCCATAGCGATCGTGCAGTTCGCGCAAGTAGGCCGTGCCCGCCATGATGTTGTCGCGCACATTGAAGGGATCGGACCCGAGCCCGTAACGCGCGCGCAGACCGGCCCAGGTGGCGGGCATGATCTGCATCAGACCCCTTGCGCTAGCGGTCGAGACCGCGCGGGCATCGCCGTTGCTTTCGACGCGCATGACCGCCCATATCCACGCCTCCGGGATGCCGAAACGACGCGCGGCGTCGGCGACGTGTGCGGCATAGGGATGACTCGCCCTCGCCCGCTCGGCCGGCGCGTCCTGCGCCAGCGCGGCGACCGGCGCAGCGCCGGGCGACAGCAGCAACAGGATCGCAAACCAAGCAGGCAATCCGCCCTCGCTCCGACGCCAGCCTGCCAGCGTGCTCGCTGCGGCCAAGGGTGCGCGCGAAGCGCCGGCCGGGGGCCGCCCTGGACCTTCGCTGCGGGCCCCGGCCGGCCTGCGACCGAGTGGGACAAAGGGATGAGACGGCTTTCCCGCGAACAAAGGGATGACCGGAACAACGGCGATCACCGCGGTGCTGACGGTGGAACGCACGGCCTCAGTCCTGCTCGCGGCGCTTCTGCGGACGGTTCCACCGCAGCGACCAGGAGGATTGGTCGCCGTCGTTCTGGAACAGGGCGGCGCGGATCGGCTGCACGAGGGCGGGATCGTCGAGGCGCAGCGAGACATATTCGCCGGCGCGCTCGCCGGTCTCATTCCAGCCCGCGCCGACTTCCGGCCCGTCCTCGCTGTCGCCGAGATGGACGCGCCAGTCAGGCATGTTCTCGCCGTCTTGGCGGTCGGCCGGCACGAGGCAGAGCGGCGCGTCGAGCGTCAGCGTATGGATGCGGCCCTCATAGCCGTGGCGGGTGCGGGTGAAGCTGCCGATCTGCATGGGATACTCCTTTCGTTGGCAGGGTGGTTGCAGGGGTCATGGCCGCAGGCCGCGCCACCGCAGCGGCGTGTCCGGCGTGTCGCGGGTCAGCAGCGGGGTTGCCCGGCCGAGCAGCGTCGAGGCCGGCAGCGCGCCGAAATAGCGGCCGTCCATGCTGTCGGGGACGGTTGGATTGAGCAGCAGCAGTTCGCCTGGCTTCAGCGTCCGGCAACCCTGCCAAGCGGGCAGAGCACGGCCGCGGCCGTCCCGCGCGCGGGCGACGGCGACGGGCCGTGCGTCGACGCTCACCGCGCCGCCCTTCCGGCATATGCGTTGTCCGGCTTTCGCCGCGACATGCTTCAGCAGCGGCACCCCCTCGGGGAGATAGCGGCGAGCGGCCAGCCAGCGGGCCAGCGGCGGAGTCGGCGTCACGGCGACCAGCACGCCGGCCGGCGGATCGCTGTCGGTCTGTATCCGGTAGAGCCCGATCGGCGCGCTGGCGCTGGCGTTCCAGATGAGCCGCGGGCGCGGATCGAAAATCGCCACCGTGACAAACATTCCGGCGAACAACTCGCCCGCCAGCACCGTTGCGATGACATAGCCGAGGCGCGTCATCCCTCGATCTCCCGGCGCTTGAGCCAGGCGCGATGGCGCTCGATCGTGTAGGGTCGCGGCTGATGACCGCCGGCGATACGGTTGTGGACGTGTCGCCAATGATCGGGCGCGGCGTCGCAGGGATCGACGCCGGCCGCCTCCACCGCGTCGATCGCGGCGAGCACCTGGGCGACCTTCGGCCAGCCCTCGATCTTGAGCAGGATGTCGCCGCCCGGCCTGACGAACGGCAGCGTCGTGTAGGGCTCGCCCGCCGCAACCGCGCGCACCACGTCGATGCGCGATATGATCGTGCCGAAATCGTTGGACGCCCAGCGGACGAACGCGAAGACGGCGCCTGGCCGGAAGCTGGCGACGCGCGTGCGGCGTGTGGTGATGCGATCCTGCGCGGCCCGGCCGAAGCGTATCCAATGCTCCAGCTTCTTCTCGATCCAGGTCAGCTCGACATGGGTGAGGCCGTCGTGGGCCAGCGCGCTCAGCGCGCCACCGCCGCGTGGGCCGGCGGGCCTGTCGGGATTCATTGGCGGTCTCCGGGATTAGGGTGCGCAGCGCGCGTGTGGCGCGCGGCCTTCAGCGCCGGGCTGTCCACAGCCGCGCGCGCCGTTAGCAAGAATCCGAAGGATTCTTTTCTATTAGCACCGTTAGAAGGGAGTCGATTTCGCGAGGATTTCCGCAGGTTTGCGAGGACCGCGCGTTCCCGATAGTCCGTGTCCGGCGTTCCCGATCGTCCGAATCCGCCTGTTCCTGATAGTCCGAGCCTCATGGCCGGTTATCCACAGGCTTGAGGCCGACGCGGCGCACGGCGGCGTCGAACGGATCTTGCGCGATCGGGGTGAAGGTCAGCCGGTCGCGGCCGAGCGCATGTTCGAGCGCGAGGACGTAGCCGGGCAGCGGTTGACGGGCGACGATGCCGCGCAGCTCGAACGCGAAGCGCCGGAGCGGCGAGAGCACACCCGATTTCAGATGGAGGTGTGGAACGTCGAAGCTCCAGCCGCCGTGCTGGCGGCCGCCATGCTTGCGGACGATGCGGTAAAGCCAGCGCTCCAGGCCGCCGGTGAGATCGAAATAGGCGCGGTCGATCGTCAGGACGAGCGCGCGATCCAGCACGCCGGCATAGAACCAGTCCGCCAGGATCAGTTCGATGCCGAGCGCGCGACCATTGCCGTCCGCCCGCTCGCGCCATTCGTTGATCCAGGAAAAGCGATGGCGCCGGCGCTGATGCTCCTGCCGGATCGAAGTGGCGACCGTCGTGGATTGCAAACGGTCGAGCGCCGCCTTCAGGCGCTCGTAGCTCGCCTTGCCGAAGCCGCGCCGGGTGAACGCCAATATCTCGTGCGGCGTCGTCGCCATCAGGCGCGAGGTTGGCCGTCCGGCATCGCGCGCCTCGATGAGCTGGCTGGCCGCCCAGATCAGCACGTCGGCGTCCCAAATAGTCGCCATGCCGTGCTCGGGCACGGCTTCGACCGAGATCCAGGTCGCGCCCATGCGGAAGTCGATCGGCGCCGCGCGCCTGGTCTTGGCGAGGCTGAAGAACGGCCAGGCCATCAAGTCCTGCGCGTCGCGGACGGCGAGGTCGCCGGGGACGGAACGGAACAGCTCAAGCTGCGTCCGCTCGACGCTGGACCGGTCAGACGGGGACGACGCGGCGGGCATGGGTGCTCAGCGCCGCACGCAATCGGTGGGCAGGCGCTTGGCGGGGTAAACCACGCCGGCGCCGGGATCACAGGTCGAGCGGCGGGTGCCAAGCGCCGCCCAGGCATCGAGGTCGTCGATCGCGTAGACGATGCGGCCGCCGAGTCGGCGGAACACCGGCCCGGTGCCGAAGCAGCGATGTTTCTCCAGCGTCCGCGCCGACAGGCCGAGATGGATCGCCGCATCGGGCGTCTTGAGATAGCGTGGCGTCGTGACGGCGACAGGCTCGGCCATGATGATCCTCCTGATGATGGCCGGCTCCGAAAAGCGGGGCCGGCGGACAGGAGGCGATGGTGGCGAAATGACCCCAAGCCGAAGAAGGGACAAAGTCGAGGGGGTCGGGAATGTCCCCCTCAACCGCCGCGCAGCAAGCGGATATAGCCGCCGTCGCGCAGCTCCACGGCCTCGGCGATCCATCGGCTGATGCGCTTGCGCTCGCGGCTTTCGGTCCAATCGGCGGCGTTGTAGGCGCAGACGTCGCCGTCGATCAGCGCGGCGGCCAGCTCCTTGCGGGTGGCGCCGGCCTGAAGGCCGTCGAGCACTTGCAACAGCGTGAGCAGATGACGCCGCCGGAAGGGCGTCGGACGCAAGGGCGGCGGCCCGGCCGCCAAGCCACCCAGGCGGCGGGACAGCCGCTCGGCGGCCGCGAGGCGGGTGATGGGATCGCTCCCGATCGGCAGCATCATGGCCAGCGGCCGGTCGAGCGAGCCCGACACCCAGAGATGCGCGTCGCCATCGGTGTCAGCGAGGATGAGATGGAGGAAGTCGCCGATTCTCGTCCGCGCGCGAACGGCGCCCAGCATTTTCATGTCGAGGCCCGGGACAGCGCCGATGTCGGGCAAGGCCGGCGCCAGGACGATGCTGGCCGGGGACAGGTCCGGCCGCGCCACCGCCAGCTTCGGATCGAAGGCGAAAGCCGGCGCGGCGTGGAAGCTGATTCCCCAGCGCCGCACCAGACCGGCGGTCGCCTCGTCTGCGGTGATCGCGCCGCGCTTCACGCGGCCGAGCGCGCGGTGGTAGTCGGTGCGATACTGTTCATTCCGGCTGACGTAGCCGATGGCGATGTCGGAATATTGCAGCGCGTCGTCCCCGGCTTCGTCCGGGGACACGCGCCAATCCTTCTCAGGCGGCATCGTAACCCTCCCAAGCATGGCCCTCTGGGGAGCGCGTTGGAAGATGTTCTCAGGCTCGCCGTTGGCGAGAAGCCCTGCCGAGCGGGCGAGCGCATAGCGGATTCAAGTCAGCGTTTTGACTGGCTTTTCCGAACCGCCGGCGGGCGGCCAAGGTCGATTCTACGACCCTGGCGGACGCAGATAATGGCGGTAGCCGGTCTCGCTCATCCACCGGGCGCGAGCGAGATGGGAGTCGTGGACGAGGCGCGCGCGTTCGGGTTCGGCGGCCGGGTCGATCCCGAAGATGATCCGCACGGCTTCGCGCCAATCGGCTTTTTCCTCGGCGGCATCGAGCAGCCGCCAATAGGTCCGATGATGGCGTTCGTCATACTCGGTGACGTGCGGCGCATCGGGCGCGCGGTCCTCGAAAGCGGCTATCGCCATCGCCTCGCTCCGCCTTCAGCCATTGCCCCCTGCGCGTGCCGATTCACCAAACATACACCATAATGGATCGAAATAATCGCCCCGACGCGGCTATGGCCGAGTCATGTCGAGGGGATAATCTACTCAACAGCAAGGCCCGTTTACTTCCGGGTCTTCTCCAGAGCCTCGCGCACCACCATCAGGCCTTCGCCGCGATCCGAATCGAGAAAGACGACGCCAGCCGCCTCCAGCGCCCTGACCACCTGATGCCGCGTGTCTTCGCGCACGGGCAGGCCGCTCTCTGACTCGACGCGCTTCAGCGCGGTCAGAGCAACAAGGGCCTTGTCGGCAAGCATCTCCTGTGTCCAACCGAGAAGCGCGCGTGCGGCCCGCACTTGGCGGGAAGTGATCATGCATGACCACCTCCACAAGCAACGCGCTGTACGCCATGAAAACGACTATTATAGTCGTCTTGGGATAATGTGAATATACGCGCTCATGAAAACGGCCGCGCGGCCGTCGCCGATCCGGGTCGAGCCGGATCGGCGCAAATCCATAGCTGCCGGGAAGCCTAAAGCCGCAGGGCCGAAACCGGCCCTGCGGCGGCGCGTGGTTATCCCGCCTTCAAACGCTGCATGCCTTCGGCCAGCGTCCAGAGCGCGCGATTAAGGGTGACGTTCTGGTCGATGCCGTTGATGGCGCGGGTCTGGCTGCGGCGGATGCGGCCCTCGGCATTGCGCTTGCGGCCATGCAATCCGCCACGAACGACGTTTTCCTGAATGACGTTGAACGTGCTCCACAGGCTGGAGCCTACATCCTCGCGGCGGCGCGGCTCGATGATCTGCTCGGGACGAAGCGGGCTTTCGTCCTCGCCATAGCGGGCGACCAGGCTCACCTCGCCGAGCAACCGCCGCTCGTCATCGGAAAGCTGCGTCGCTTTCATGCCCTCGCTGGCGTCGATCAGGCGCGGGAAATCCTCGGCAACGGTATAGACGCCTTCGATGATGTCGTCCTGAATGTTGCCCTTGTGGGGGACGCGGACTTCCTCGAACCGCTCGCCCGCGATCATGCTGTTGGTGCAGACGAAGCGCAGCATCCCGGCGAACATCTGATAGGCGCTGGTCCCGTCATGGCTGTTGACGATGATGACCTCGGCGGCCTCCGGCTTGCCGATGCCGTCATCGCGGCGCAGGCGCAGCATGTGCTTGGCGTGACCGTGGCGGCCGCCGTCGCGGGGGACGGACTGGACGGCGAAGAACGGGAACCACCCTTCCCGGCGCAACCCCTCCACGATGTCGATGGTCGGAACATAGACATAGCGCTCCGAACGGCTGTCATGCGCCTCGCGGGCGAAGATGGACGGGACGTGCCGATACAGCGCCTCGTTGTCGAGCGCCTCATAGCCGCTGATCTGGTGGGCGTTGCGGCCGAACCGGGTCGCGAGTTGATGATACATGGTCGGTTCCTTCCTTGGGCTTGGGTTTCCGCGCAGCGGAGCGCCGCGCTGAAACCCTGCCCGTCGGCGAGACCGGGGGTGCAAACGGAGGGGCGGCTTCGCGGGGAACCGGCTGCACGGAACGCGAAGCGTGGAGGAAGCTGGGCGGAAGCTGATCCGAAGTGCGCCAGGGGCAGCGCCCCAAGCACCGCGCCGCGCCAGCGGCGCCGATCTAGAGCATTCGGTCCCGGCTAGCGGGAACGACCGTAGCTGTTCGCTTTCGGAAATAGACCCGCTCCGTTTTGGGCTCGGCGAGGGCCTCGAACCCGGCATCCAGCCAGGCCCGGCGTTGCGGCGCGCTGCAATCCGCATCTCCCTTAGCGCACCACCATTCAGGCTCGGCCGCGCCACGCGGCAGCAGGCCGCCGATGATGCTCTCGATCTGCGCGAAGCCGAGTTCGACGTCCTCGGCGTCGTTACGGACTTTCCACCGTCTCAGGAAAGCGCCCAGCGCATCGTATTTGCCCATCCCGACGTTCCCGCCTTTCAGCTCGGGATCGTCAAGCGGATGCGCGTCGGATCGAGTTGGTGGTTGGGATAGCCGGTGGGACGGCCCATCGTCAGCGCCATCATGATCCGGGTCGAGCAGATGGCACAGTCGAGTGCGGATGCCACGCCGTCGGCGCAGTCGATGCAGGCGCGGCGGGGCTTTGAGCCGTCGAGCAGACCGATCAGCAGATGTTCGTCGTCGGACAGCATCACTCCGCCCACAGCGATCGGTCGGCCAAGCGCGGCTTCGCATAGCGCCATCAGGCTGGCGAACACCGGCGCGAGCATCCCGCAGTCGTGGGGCGACAGCGTCATGTAAAGGCGTTGCTGAACGGGAGCGCGCGCATCGCGCGCCGCGCGCCAGCAGCGGGCGGCGGCCGTCACCAGCTCGTCGGGAGCGGGAATCGCCTCGCCGCGTGCGACGGTCGCGTGCATCATGAGACCCGCCTCAACGCCAGCCGGCCGGCGCCGACGAGCAGCGTCGTCACGGCCGGCAGGCTGGTCGTCATGGATCGGTCCTGCCGGGCGGTCATGGCGTCGCTCTCCTCGGTTCGGCTCCCCTTGCCTCGACCGTTCGGATAGCCTATTTGCGAATAATTCTCAATTAGGAATCGCGATGTCAGCGCAGAACACCTATCAGGTCGCCGACTGGAACGGCCCCAGCGGGGAGCGCTGGGTCGCCAACCAGGCGCGGCTCGACGCCATGCTGGCGGTGTTCGGCGACGCTGCAATCGAGACCGCCGCGCCAAGGGCGGGCGAGCGCGTGCTGGACGTCGGCTGCGGCGCGGGCGCGTCGAGCCTGGCTTTGGCGGCTCGCGTCGGCGCGAAAGGCGAAGTGCTGGGCGTGGACATATCCGAGCCGCTGATCGAACGGGCCTGCGCGCTGATGCCGAAGGAGGCGCCGGTCGTGTTTCAGGTGGCCGACGTCGGCAGCGCGCCGCTGCCCGAAAGCGCGTTCGACATTCTATTCTCGCGCTTCGGGGTGATGTTCTTCGATGATCCGGTACCGGCCTTCGCCCATATGCGCCGCGCGCTCAGGCCCGGCGGCCGGCTTGCCTTCGTCTGCTGGCGCGGTGCGGCCGAGAACGATTGGGTGCGCCTGCCGATGAGCGCCATCCGTGACATCATCCCGCCGCCTGCGCCGCCCGACCCCGAAGCGCCTGGTCCGTTCTCGTTCGGGGACCGGGATCGCGTCGCACGCATCCTGACGGCGGCCGGGTATAGCGACATCACTATCGCGCCCTTTGACGACTCGATCCCGTTCGGCCAGGGCGCGACGCGGGACGCGGCGATCGACGACGCGGTGGAGATGGCGTTCGAGGTCGGCCCGCTGTCGCGCGCTCTCGCCGGACGTCCCGGCGAGCGGTCGGTGATGATCGATGGCGCGGCCTGGATCGTCGCGGCGCACAATCCGCTAAGTTGACGGCGTTCAATAGGGGAAGACGCCCCGCTCTGTGGAGCGGGGCGTCGTCGGCCGCTCAGCGCGACCAGATGAGGGCGTATTCGCCGGCGGTCTCGGTCTCGACCAGGGTGGCGTAGATCGGAGCCGGGAAGCTCGGATCGTCCAGCTTGACCGAGATGTAGTCGCGGCCCTCGCGGCTGGTCTTCTTCCAGGCGGCGCCGATGTCCATGTCGCCGGCGCTGATGCGGAAGTCGGGGGACTTCTCGCCTTCCTTCTCGACCGGGCGAAGGGTCGCCTTGGTGCTGAGGGTGAGCGTCTTGATGACGCCGTTGAACTCGCCCTTGCTGTTGGCGGTGAAGGTGCCGATCGTAGCCATGTCGTAATCTCCTGCTTGCTCGGGCCACGCCCATCGCGGCCTCGATGGCTCGGCGTTGGTCGGGGCGCGATCGACCCCGCACCGCTTGCGGCTGGAACGCAGTGGAGGTTGGGCGGCGGGCGGCTTTTTTGCTTCGCGATGCAAAGCCGAAGGCGGCGGAAAAAAGCCGCCCGCCGCCCTTGCGGGAAGGCGATCAGCCTCGGTCAGACAAGCCATTGGAGAGGCCGTGTGGCGCGGCGACGGCAGTTCTCAGGTGGCGACAGGCGTGCTCGGCGAATCCGCAGCACCGGGCGCTTCGGTGGAAGGAGTATCCAGCCTCAGTCGCTCACGCGAGGACGGACGTGCGGGACAACAGGCGGGGCCGACGCCCGCTACCGGAGCGGCGGATCAGGCGCCGCCGCCAGGGGAAGGCTTCTGCGTGTCGCGCATGATCCGCGCCCAGGGGTTCAGGTCCGGCTCGGCGATCTTCGTCAGGGTGTTCGTATCGCGGTGCAGGAACGGCGTGTCACGCCCACGCACCAGCAGGCTGGTCTCGGACACATAGCTCCATGAGCCGTCGGCGTGGAAATCGACTTCGATCTGATAGGAGTCCGTGCGGAAGGCCAGCTCAAGGAAGGTCGTCGAGCAGATCCCGTATTCGGTCTGGCCGCGCTCGGCCTTCAGGATCAGCTTGGTGGCGTCCGGCTCCGCCTGTCCCGCGGCGATGGCGATCTGGCCGCGCGGGATCGCCACGGTCTGGAGGATGAGGCCGGTCGCCGGCTCCCACAGCCAGTAGCCGACCTGGTCGTGGAAGGCGATCTGCTCTTCCGTGGTGTTGATGTGGACGTGGTAGCGCAGGCCGTAGAAGAGCTGTGGACCGTTGGTCTGCGCGTCGATCGACTGAATCTCGATGCGCTCATAATAGTCCCGCTGTTCGGGTCCATCGGCCTTGGGGTTGAGATCGACGCCACGATGACCTTCCCATATCCCGGCCAAACGGCGGAGCGGTCCGAGATTAGCAAGGGTGTCGGAAGCTGCATCGGGTTCGGTGAAGATGTCGTCCGGTATATCCATATGGTTCCTTCCTCTCGTCGGACTAGCAGCCTCCGTTCAGGGCGCTTCCGCGCCCGTCTCGATTCGTCTGTCGGAAATCGACCATAGCCAGCGCAACCGGGAATGTCGTGAACGGGCTCTGGTCGCCGGCCGTTCGACGCGGGCGCGCGCTCGCGGGTGACAATAGCGCCCCCGCATCGACGGGTGTCGCGCCTATTGAGGAGTATGATCGACGAGTATCACGCTGACCCTGCTCGATCTTGCCGGCATCGTCGCGCTTCTGCTGTGGGGCGTCCACATGGTCCAGACCGGCGCGCAGCGCGCGCTCGGGGCGGGGCTGCGATCCTTCCTGGCCCATCGACTCGGCAATCAGTTCAGCGCCTTCCTCGCCGGGCTCGGCGTCACCGCGCTGCTCCAGAGCAGCACCGCCACCGGCCTGATGCTCACCAGCTTCGCGTCCGAGGGACTGGTGGCGCTCGCGCCGGGCCTCGCCGTGATGCTGGGCGCCAATGTCGGCACGACGCTGATCGTCCAGCTTCTCGCTTTCGAAATCTCGATCATCGCCCCGATCCTGGTGCTGATCGGCTATCTCCTGTTCCGGCGCGGACAGGCCGGGACGCGGGATTCGGGCCGCATCTTCATCGGCCTCGGGCTCATGCTGTTCGCCCTCCACCAACTCCTGAGCCTGCTCGACGCGCTCACGGCGATGGAGGCGACGCAGAGCTTCGTTGCGATGCTCTCGACCCATTTCGTCTTCATCGTCCTGCTCGGGATCGTCCTGACCTGGGCGTCGCATTCGAGCGTGGCGGTCGTGCTGCTCGCCATGTCGCTCGCGACCAAGGGCGCGCTGACCGTGCCCGCCGGGATCGCATTGGCGCTCGGCGCCAATATCGGCACGGCGATCAACCCGGTGCTGGAGGGCGGCGCGCGCGATCCCGGCGCCCGGCGGCTGCCGATCGGCAACCTGCTCAACCGCGTGGTCGGCGTGCTGGCGGTGTTGGCGATCTATCCGTGGGTCGCGCCGATAATCACGAGCATCGAGAGCGCGCCCGGCCGGGCCATCGCGAACTTCCACACCGGCTTCAATCTGGCGCTGGCGCTGATCTTCTTGCCCCTGCTTACGCCCTATGCGCGGCTTCTCGAACGGCTGCTGCCGTCGCGGCCCGAACAGGTCGGACCCGACACGCCGCGCTATCTCCAGTCGGTGGCGGTCGGCGCCCCGGTCACGGGGGCGCTCGCCGGCGCGACACGCGAGGCGTTGCACATGGCCGACGTGCTGGAGGAAATGCTGTCCGGCCTGCGCGAGGCGCTCGCCAACCCCAACCGCAGGCGGATCGAGGAGACGAAAGCGCTGGATGACCGGCTCGACCGGCTCAACCGTGCGATCAAGGAAAACCTGCTGGCGATCGACACGGCGCGTCTGAACGAGGCGGACAATGAGAAGCTGGCCCGCATTCTCACCTTCTCAATCAATCTCGAACAGGCCGGCGACCTGATCGACCGCGGCCTGCTGGGCGTCGCCAATCGCCGGATCAAGCGGGGCCTGGCCTTTTCCCGTGAGGGGACGGCGGATCTGATCTCGCAGGTCGATCGACTCGTGGAGACGCTCCACCAATCGACGGCGGTGTTCCTGAGCGGCGATGTGACGGCCGCGCGGGCGTTGGCGGCCGAGAAGGACGGGTTCCGCCGCCTGGAGGATGAAGCGACCGCCGCGCATTTCGACCGGCTGCGGTCGGGCAATGTGGAAACGGTGGAGACGAGCGCGCTGCATCTCGATGCGCTGCGCGATCTCAAGCGGGTCAGCGGCCATCTGATCGAGGCGTCGGCCTATCCGATCCTCAAGCAACGGGGCGATCTGCTCCCCACAAGATTGCGGACCCTCAAATGAGCGAGCGGCCGCGCCCGGCAAAGGGCGCGGCCGCGGTTTTTTGAGGTGGCGACGGAAAGAAGGCCGGGACCGCTCGCGCGGCCCCGGCCCATGCCGTTATTCGGCGGCGACGGCATAGAACGCTTCGCCGTCCTCCGCTCCGGTATCGGGGGCCTCCGCTGCGAACGGCTGCTCCACGGTCCCGCTATCCCCGGCCTCGACGGGCGCAGGCTGGTCCACCTCCGGCTCGGGCGTCCGCAGCACGGCGGGAAGCCAGCCGGCCCCAGCCAGAAGCTGCTCGGCGGCTTGCGCCATGTCCGGCTTCTTCATGTCCGCAATCCGGCGCGCGGCATCCTCCGATACGCCTTCGGCGACGGCCTCCACGATATGCGCCTTGGTGACGCGGCCAAGGTAGCTGTCCACGGTGGGCGTCCAGTCCTTCGCCACATCCAGCGCCAGCGCGCGCGCCAGCCTGTCCGCCGTTTGCAGCGAGGGGGGCTTGCGATCCCACGGGAGGCGCAGGGCGTTGACGGTGCGGGACGCGCAATGCGCCAGCAGCGCCAGCCGCTCGTCGTCGTCCATCCCGACGACAAAGCTCCAAAGGTCGGCCACGTTACGCGGCATCCGCTCGGCCCAAGCCTCGTGTTGCTCGCTCGCTCGCGCCGCCAATGGGGTGTCCTCGATCCCGTCCGCGTGGCTGCCCAGCGGCGTCACGGTCGGACGAACCTCAAGGCAACCGGCCTCGGCATAGCTGTAGAACAGTTGCGCCGTGAGCGTGTGGGTCAGGGCGATCAAGGCCATGCCGGGGCGCTCTCCAAGGGCGACACGCAAGGCCAGCGTCCGATGGGCGGACAGGTCGCGGGTGAGGCTGTCGGAAATCGGCTTGCCCGGTTCCCCGTCCTCTTCCTCGATCCCCTGCACGTCCTCGTCGCCGTCCTCGGCCTGCTCGTCCTCGACGGCTTCCCGCCCGATGGCTTCGCCTTCGCCCTCCTCCTCGGGCTGCGGGTCGGCCAGCGCCTCGTCCTCGGGCCGGACAAAGCCGCGCTCGAGACGGGGAACGCCGTCATGGGTCAGCACCACGAACACCCCGCCATGCGCGATCACGTTGGCGTCGTAGGCGTGGCGCTTCTCGGAGATCGCGTCGATCTCGTCGGAAATCGCCTCCAGCTTAGCCGCCACGTCCTCGGGCATCTCGTCATAGGACGAATAGCCCTCTGCCAGTTCGTCATGCGCGGTGGACAGGGCATCAAGTCGCGCCTCGTCCTCGTCGGACAGGGCGACGGTCTGCGGATAGAAGCGCCGCATCCCGTGTGCATGGGGATAGTCGATATGCGCTTCGGTCCATTTCCAGCCCTCGGCCTGCACTTCGGCGGCAACCTCGCGCAGCTTCTCGATGGCGAGCATGTCGAGCAAGCCCACGTCCTCGAAGAAACCGCCCCGATCCTCGCTGAACAGGTCACGGATGATATTGCCACCCGCCTCGATATAGGCGTCGGCCCCGACGAACACCGCGCGCCGGTCGGTCGCCGGAACATTGCTCGCGATCATGTCGCGGCGGATGATCCACGGCTCGCGATTGTGGTGCAGGTTCTCGAACACCTGCTCCTGACGGGCGTGGTCCTCGGTGATGGCGAAGGCCATAAGCTGGTCCAGCGTAAGGCCGTCCTCACGATAGACCTGCAACAGCTTCGGGCTGACAGCGCCCAAGCGAAGCCGCTGCTTCACCACATGGGCGGACACCCCGAACCGCGCGCCGATCTCTTCCGCGCCCCATCCCTTGTCGCGGGAAAGCTCCGCGAACCGCTCGAACTGGTCGGCGGGGTGCATCGGCGTCCGGGTGACATTCTCGTCAAGGCTGACCTCGGCCGGATCATTCTGCGTGTCCAACCAGCAGCGGATGGCCTCCGACTTCCTGATCTGCTTGCGCTTGGCGCGCAGCAACTGCGCCTGTCTGCGGCCTTCGCCAGCGGTCACGAAATAGCAGCCCGTCGGCGTCCCGTCCGCCTTGACCTCGGGCTCCACGACAAGGTTCTGGATCATCCCCTTGTGCTGGATGGAAGCGGCCAGCGCCGCGATGGCGGCCTCCCCATGCGGCACCTTGCGGGCATTACGCGGGGACTTCTTGAGCTTGGCAAGCGGCACGAAAATCTCGATGCCGGACACAGGCTCGGCGGCTGCGGTTTCGGTAACAGCGTTCATCACACTTCTCCTTCAAAACCACACGCACCCCGGAATGGGGTGGGCGGCGAAAGAGCGACCGGCAGGCCCGGCGGCGGAGCCGGGACGCACCCGAAGGGCTGGAACAAAGAGAAGGTAAGCGCGGCCACGCGCGTTGCGGCCCGGCGCGGCGGGCCTAAAGGGAAGCGACGCCCATCCCATAGCGGGAGTGCAACGATCAACGCGATCGGGCCGGCGAACGCCCTGGCGCGATTTCCGCAGAGGGAAGAACCCCGATCCGCATGGCGGATTGACCCATGGGCGCACGAGCGCCCCACGCCAGTCCGGTCGTCACCCGCATGGGATGAGACCCGTCAGGGACTCGGTCGAAGCGCAGCGGAGATAGGGCGGCGGTCCCGCAGGGAGGCGCCATGACTTTCACATCACTACTTCTCTCTTGCATGTCGGAATATCCGACACTACATATAGCCTATGTAGGCAAATCGTGCGAGGCGTAGATGGCGACAATTGCACCTACCAAGCCGGTTACGGTAGCATTCCCCACGAACGACGTCATTGCGACGCTCGTGGCTGAGCTGATCGAAGTGGCAAAGGCGGAGGCGCAGGTTCGCGGCATTCCGCTTCCCCCGGATAATCCGAAGATCATCAAGGCTCCCATTCCGATGGATTCGCTGTCGGTCGTCGACACGCTGTGTGCGCTTGAACCTGTTGTCGGCTTCGAACTGCGCGAGAGCATCGTCCGCACGGGTGGCTACAGTTCGATCGAAGCTGCGCTCGAACATCTTGTCCCCAAGATCGAGCGCGTATGGATTCGCAAGAAAGGATCGAAACCATGACCAATCTCGCATTGCGTCACGAGGACGACGAGGAGGAGCGGCGACGCTTGGGGGAGCGACTGCGCGAGGCCCGGAAATATCTGGGCCTGAAACAAGAAGAGGTAGCGGCCTATCTCAAGATCCCGCGCACGGGACTCACCGATATTGAAAACGGGCAGCGCCGCGTCGAGGCGATCGAGTTGACTCGGCTCGCGCGGCTGTATCGGCAGTCGGTAGGCTATTTCACTGGCGAGGACGAAGCCTCGGCCAGCCTGCCGGCAGATGTCGCACATTTGGCGCGGCGCGTTGCCGATCTGTCCACGCAGGACCGCGAAGAGCTTGGCCGCTTCGCCGACTATCTGCGCGCGCGGTCAGGCGGAGGACAGAGCTGACCATGGCGCTCGACTACGCGAGCGCGGTTCGCGCCGGGGCCATGGCCGCTGGGCGGCTACATCGGCAGTTGAATACGCGCGAAGTGATTGAACAGCAGGGCGGCAATGTCGATGTGTTCAGCGCGATCCACGCGGTCGATCTGCCGTTATTGCTCCGGCCACTCAAGGGGCTGCTCGGTGCCTATCTGAGCGCGCCGGCGCATGGCGTCTTGGTGACGACGGAGCGGCCAATGAGCATTCAGCGCTTCACGGCCGCTCACGAGCTGGGCCATTTCTCGATGCAACATCAACCCAGTCTGGATGACGAAAGCATCTTGCGGCGGATGCCGAACTCGCCCGAGCCCGGTGGGCTGTTTCAGGAAACCGAGGCGGACGCCTTTGCTATCGCCTTCATGATGCCAAAATGGCTGATCCTGTCACACAGCGCGCGCCAGGATTGGCAGGTCGATGATTTCCGCCGTCCCAACGTCGTGTATCAACTCTCGCTGCGCTTGGGGGCCAGCTACGAAGCGACGTGCCGAACGCTGCTGCGCTACAATCTGATCTCGCAATCGACCATGACCGATCTGCTGCGGACGCAGCCGCGTGCGCTGAAGGTCGATCTGCTCAAGGATTATCGACCAGCCAATTATCGTGGCGACGTCTGGCTCCTAACCGAACGCGATGCCGGCACGAGAATCGACGGGAGCCGCAACGACCTGTTCGTGCTCCGGCTCAAGGAGCATAGCGGTGGCGGGTATCTGTGGGATTTTGACCAGCTTATCGCGAGCGGCTTTGCCATCGTTCGCGACGACCGCGAAGCGGTCGATGCTGATGGGATCGGCGGGCCGATCGTTCGGCGGGTCACGGCCGCCATTGAAGCGGCACAACGGGGTCGGATGTCGATCGAGGAACGGCGGCCATGGCAGCCGGTGCCGGCGTTGGCCCATTTGACGTTCGACTTCGACCTGACCGGCCCCGAACCCGAAGGTCTTTCGCGCGCCGAGCGGCGGCATCTGCTTGAGGCCGCCTAGCTCCCATGATCGAGATCACGACCGATCTTCGGCCCTTGTTGGGTGCTGCGCGCGATCAGGGAGCGCGACCTACCTGCTTGGCCTTTGCCGCAAGCGATGCTCATGCCGGGCTGCGTGATGGATGGGCGCCGCTATCCTGCGAATTTGCCTTCTATCATGCCCAGCGACGTGCGGGCCGATCGCCGGCACAAGGCGCGCTGCTGTCGGCGATGCTCGATGCGCTGCGCGGCGACGGACAACCTGAAGAACATGGCTGGCCCTATCTTGAAGCCGTCCCCGAAGATCACGGCCTGTGGAACCCGCCTGCTGTGGTCGGGGATCGCTATGGGCGCGATGGCCAGCCGGGGACGAAGAATCTCGCCTCGATCATCGCCTTGCTCGACACGGGTCGGCCAGTCGTGATTCTGACGATGCTCTCGCGCTCCTTCTTCATGCCGACAGGCGATGGTGTCGTCGATCCGGCCAATGACGAGCAGCCTGAGGCGAGCCAGCGCCATGCCGTGATCGCCGTAGGCCACGGCAAGGTCGACGGCACAGCCGCAATTCTCGTCCGCAATAGCTGGGGTACGGGATGGGGCCTCGACGGACATGCATGGCTCACGGAAAGGTTCCTGGCGCCGCGGCTCTTCGCCACAGCGAATTTGATGGAGGCAGTCGATGTATCTTCCAGTACCCTCGCAGCCTGACTGCGTTTCCGCGTGGCGCGAGGCGGTGCGGGCAGTTGATGGCACAACCGGCCATCAAGCCTATAATGTCATCATCGACGTTGCCAATCCCTCGGCGCGCGCGACGCTCGCCGATCCCGTGGTCGCGGAGGTAGATGCCTTTCTCGCCGGGCGGGGCAAGAAGCCGATTGAGACGGTCGCCAACACGATCTTTCCGGCAGCGCTCTACCACCGCCATGGCGCGCCGCTCTTCTTCGATCGGTTCCGGGACAATGTGCTTCCGAAGGTCAGGTTGAAGGAAGCCTGGTCGGGCTACTATTTCGAGCGGATGATGCAGTTGCCCCAACTCGACGGGCCGCCGATCAATCAGATTTGGGGGATCGTCAAGCGCCTGCGCAATCCGAAGGTGCGCGCCCTCAACAAGTTCGAGCTGAGCATTTTCGACCCTGCCCGCGACGTGAACGATTCGCCTTACGGCGGGCAGTGTCTGAGCTTCGCAAGCCTCAAGCTGATCGGCAAAGGCGATCAACGCCGGATCGCCATGACGGCGTTCTACCGCAACCATTTCTACATCGAAAAGCTACTGGGCAATCTGATCGGCCTGGGTAGGTTGCAGTCGTTCATCGCCAAGGAGGGGCGGGTTGGGCTTGGACCGCTGACGATCGTCTCTACCCATGCCGAGATAGACACCGGCAAATGGAATCGCGGTGATCTCCAGGAGCTTTTTGCGCGCTGCGATCAGGCGAGCGCGCAGCTCCTCGCCGCAGCATAAGGCGCTTCCAATGGTAGGCGCGGCGTTTCGAGAGCGCTGCCATCAATTCCGTACATCGCAAACATGCCTTCGATGAAGTCGCGCTGCCCGCCATAGCTCGGATGGCGGACGGCCGTCGTCGGGATACCGACATCGCCAAGGGCTAGGTGAGCATCGCGCCCGATCGCGACAATGCGCTGGGGCTGGAGCATGGCAATCAGCGCCTGAAGCAAAGGCCAGGTCGCTTCACGTTCTCCACGGGTATGACAACGGTTCGACAAGGGATCGCCCGCTTCATGCGGATGGAATGGGAAGACGTTCCAGAGCATGACCGGCTGTCCGATTTGTTCGAGCACGCGCCAGACAATCGCCGCCGTCCGCTCAGCGACCGCCGGGCCTTGCGTCGCACGTTGAAGTGCGATGCCGCCCATCAACGCGCCCGCCCTGTCGAGATGAATCTCATCCGTGAGGGGAACGCCCGTGCGCCGGCCGCCGCGATAGCCGAGGTCGCGGGCAATCCAGATTGTCTCCACCTTCGCGTCCAAGGCAGCGGTCAGTAGCCGTTCCAGATTGTCGCGCCGTTTGGCGGCCGCGTCGCGCCGGTCATGAACGGCGCAACGGTCACGCCAGGGATTGAAAACAGAAGGAAGCTCGGTTGCCGCCAGAGTGGAAACGAAATGCTTAGGGCTCATGACGGCAGTTCCTTGATACGCAGGCGACGATGGGCGAAGTCGATCGTAACGCGACCGCGCCGGTGTTTCTGGAGGAAGCGGAAGGCCGCGTAGCCCTGGAGGATCGCTTCCTCCCAGAGCCACAACGGACAGCGTTCGGATTCGTAGCCAGCGACGAACTGGCGGACATGCTTGAGCATGTCCAGCGGCAGGCCGCCTGATTTTACCTTGTCGAAGTAGCGAAGCTGCTGGGCCTGACCGAAAATCCACGAGGTGACGCCTTCCTCGATCAGGATGGCCCGCGCACCATCCTCCGCATCATCGAGCTTGGGGTCGCTCTTGCGCTTCAGGCGCAGCAACGCACGGATGACAGGCGACCAGCCCAAGACCGCCACATGCGCATAGTGAAAGACGTCGTGGAAGCGGTAATCGTCGGGTTCGACCGCATTGTCGGTGAGCCGATCACCGACGTAGACGCCGCTTGATCGCTGATAGACGAAGGTTTGGCCGCGAACCGTGCGCTCATAGACGTCGATCGTCATCCGCCGAGGGAGTTGCTCCTCGGGGTCCATCGTCGCATCGGTTGGTGCCGGATAGACTTTCTCGCGGGGCCAGCGGTCAAAGATCTTATGGAGGTTTTTGACGGCTGCGGCCTCAATCGTAACCCCGGAATCGTTGGCGGCCTGGATCAGCCTGCGCATGACCGCTACAAGCTGACCGGCGAGCATCGCCTTGTCTCGCGTCAACGCCCCCAATTGGAAGCCATTGACGAGGACGCCAACCTCGCCGGCGAGCGCGAGCAGCGTGTGCTCGAACTGCGGCATGGGCGCCTTGGCCAGCGGAATATGGGCGGGCTGGAGCGCATGGAAGCTCAAGGCGCCGTTGCCTCCGGCCCGCCACTCATCGTCGCCACGCGCGGCGTTCGCCGCGATGTCGCTAAGCTCCAGCGCACTGCGACGCGCAACGGCCGCGAGATACCAAAGAACATCGCCAAGTTCCTCGGCAACGGCATCAGCATAGCCGAGGTAGGAGGCAGCATCGCGCTGTTTCTTCTTGGCCTCGCTTAGAAGGCTTCCCGCTTCGCCGAACAAACCGAGCATCGAGAATCCGAGTGCGCTTTTCCCGCTTCGCTGGTCCGTGCGAGCAGCCTGTTTGGCATAGTCATCGATCGTCAGGGCCGCAAACTCGTCCGCCATCAGCTGCGCTTCCGGCGATCGGAGATTGCCTCCGGGGGCACATTGACGCCGTAGGCTTGGAGCGCCCGCAGTACGATCATGCGGATCGGTTCGCGGGCGTCGAGCGCCCGCTGACCAAGATCGCGCTTAGTCACCCCTGGGACCTGAATTTGAAGATGCTCGTCATCGGCATCGCTGCGAGCCTCCGCTTGTTTCATGAAAACATTAAATCATAGTTTCATGAAACTATGAAGCTACGAATTGCTCGCGGGAGTAATACGATCGCGGAGGAGCTTGAGGGATGCGGGAAAGCACCCGGACAGAGAGCGGACAGCGGACTCTCGCTGTCGGCTCGGCGTCGCCAGGCAAGTGTTGTCACCACACTTGCCTGATTCCAGCCCGGATCGGCCATTGTCTCCAGCCAGTGGCCTATCAGGCAGAGCGGACGGGTTGCTTCGCGACACGGCCAATTGACGCAACTTTCGCTAGTCAACGCTATGGGTGGCCTATTTCTGGCAATTATCTGGAGACATTATGGAGACAACGGCCTCCGCGCCCAGCATTGTCTCCAACGAAAAAGCGCCCGAAGGCCGCTAATCCACTGTTTTCTTTAATGAAAAATGGAGCGGGCGAAGGGATTCGAACCCTCGACCCCAACCTTGGCAAGGTTGTGCTCTACCCCTGAGCTACGCCCGCTCTGGCGGCCGGGGAACAAGTCCTTCCGGCGGGTGAGGCGCGGCAACTAGCATCGGTTTCGCGATGCGGCAAGCGTGTTTTTGACCCTTTTGCAAAACAGTGGCAAAATCGCTGTAAGCAGGGCGTTTTCGTTCGCATGGCTTGCGCAGCAGCAGTGATCCCCCACATAAGGACCGTAATTCTGCCTACTACCGCACAGGAGACGATCATTGGCAACGCTAGGGATGAGCGAAAGTGACAAGCTGGCCGTCGAGGCATTTCGTCGTGACGTAGTCGATCCATCGCGTACATCGCTGGTTATCGTCGATTTCTGGGCGGAATGGTGCGGCCCTTGCAAACAGCTGACGCCAGTCATCGAGAAGGTGTGCGCAGAATATGCCACCAAGGGCGTCAAGCTGGTCAAGATCAACGTGGATGAAAATGCCTTTATCGCGGCGCAATTTCGCGTGCAGTCGATCCCCACGGTATATGCCATTTTCCAGGGACAACCCGTTGCCGACCTTACCCAGGCGCGCACCGAAGGCCAGTTCAAGCAGATGTTCGATCAGTTGCTCGCGCAGCTCCCCATCGAATCGGAAGACAAGGCACAGGCGCAGGAAATTGCGCCGCTGATCGCCATGGGTGAGGAAGCGCTGGCGCAAGGCGAAGCCGAGCGCGCATTGACGATATTTCGCCAGATCGGCGATATGGCGCCGGACAATGCCGAAGTTCTTTCGGGTCAGATCCGCGCGCTGGTGACGATGGGCGAGACCGAGCAGGCGCAAGCCGTGTTGGACGCGGTGCCGGAGGATGTTGCCAAGGAGCAGCCAATCGAGCGGGCGCGCGCGGCTTTGTCACTGGCCGTGGATACCAAGCCTGTGGAAGACCTGTCCGGTCTGGAGGCGCGTCTTGCCGCCGATCCCGATGACCATGAAGCACGATTCGCGCTGGCCGGAGGCCACATGGCGAACGGCAATCGCGATGCTGCCGCAGACGCTTTGCTGGACATTGTCGCGCGCGATCGTGACTGGAATGAGGGCGCGGCGCGTCAGCAGTTGTTGAAGGTTTTCGAGGCGGTAGGCCTGGAAGACCCCTGGGTATCCGCCCAACGCCGTCGCCTTTCCGCGATCCTGTTCGGCTGACGATGCCAGCCCAGCGCATTTCGCTGTTCCCGCTGACGGGAGCGCTGCTGTTTCCCGGCATGCAATTGCCACTGCATATATTCGAGCCGCGCTATCGCGCTTTGGTGCGCGATGCAATGGCGCGGGATCGGCGGATCGGCATGATTCAGCCGCGTGGCGATGGGGCTAGTGGGAAGACAAACCCCGACAAGCCAGCGCTCTATGGGATTGGCTGTGTCGGTCACATCGGGGAGTTCGAAGCGCTGGAGGACGGCCGGTTCAATATCATATTGACGGGCATCGCGCGCTTTCGGATCATCAAGGAGCTGGATGTCACGACGCCTTTTCGGCAGGTCGAAGCGGAGGTCGAAAGCCTGGCGGTGCAGAATGACGATGTGCTGGCGTCGATAGAACGGGCGGCGCTGGAACAGGAGTCGCAACGCTTTGCGCAGGCACAGGGCTATATCGTCGATTGGGAAGCGGTATCGCGGCTGGACGACGCTTCGCTGGTGAATGGCATTGCGCAGATAGCGCCGTTCGATCCGGCGTCCAAGCAAGTGCTGCTGGAGGCTATGTCGCTTCGCGAACGCGCAGAGCGAACCATCCAATTGATGCAGTTTTTCGGTCGCACCGATAGTGACGGTCACGCTACGCTCCAATGAGCATAGCGCCGGATGTGATCGCAAAGCTGGTGTGTCCGGTAAGCCGGACGCCTTTGCGTCTGAGCGAGGACCGCACCGCGTTGGAGTCGGACACGGCAAGGCTGGCCTACCCCGTCAGAAACGGCGTACCGATACTGCTGGCGCGAGCGGCACAGCCACTCGATTAAACGGCTTCGCCCAGCAAAAGCTTCGGCAATGCGCCCGATTCGCCGCGCGCTTCGGCCATGAACCAATCCTTGAGCGGCGTCAGCTTCTGAACGGCGCCAAGACCGAAGCGGCGTATGGCCGACGGCAGCTTGCCGTGCATGTCGAACAATCGAACAAGGCCATCGGTGGAGACCGCGACGCTCAACGTATCCAGGCTGCGCCACCGTTTATACCGGGTCAGCAGTTGCGCGTCGCCCGGGTCGAGGCCCAGTCGCATTCCTTCGACCAGAACCTGGGTCAAGGTCGCCACATCGCGCAGGCCAAGGTTCAGCCCCTGCCCTGCAATCGGATGAATGCCATGCGCCGCGTCCCCCACGAGGGCGAGGCGCGTATCGGTGATCGATGCGGCATGGTGGAAGCCAAGCGGATAGCTGGAACGGGGCGATACGAGGGAGATTTCCCCGAGAAAACCACCCATTCGCTTCTGCGCTTCGGCAAGCCAGGCGCGATCGCTCAGCGCCAGCATGGCCGGCGCATGTTTGGCGGGAACCGTCCAGACAATTGCGGAACGGTTGCCTGGCTGCATCGGCAGCAGCGCGAAAGGCCCGCCGGGATAGAAAATCTCATAGGCGGTATTGGCGTGCGGCACTTCATGTTCGATTGCCGTTACCATGCCAACATGCTCATAGGACCATCGCGCGACGCGCATACCAGCGGCATCGCGGGTAGGGCTGTTGCGACCTTCCGCAGCCACCAGAAGCGCGCCGGACAGCTCCGCGCCGCTGGACAGCGTCATTGTGACGCCGTCGGCATCACGGTTCACGGTGACAGCGCGGTCAGGCTGAAACAGCGTAAGGCCATCGGCTTCCTTGGCTGCGTCGCGCAGGGCGATACGAAGCTCACGATTTTCGAACATGATGCCCATCGCGCCATCGCCTTCGGGCGTCACGAAATCGAGTGCGCCCGGTTTCAGGCCATCGCTGACCCAAATGCGTTCAATGGGGCAGCCTTTCCCTTCCATCTTCGCGCCGACCCCAATGGCAGAAAGCATGTTCCACGTCGCACTGGCAATCGCCGAGACTCGTCCATCGAAACCGGGGGCGATGGCAGCATCTGCATTCGCGGGATCGACGACTGCGCAGGTCACGCCATGCCTGGTTAACGCAATGCCGAGTGTCAGCCCGACCAACCCACCGCCCAGAATGATAACGTCAAACCGCTGCATCGCGAAAACCCCTGAAACCTTTGCTATGATTTAGGGTGTCCGGCGGTGGAAGGAAAGGGATCGCATCAACTCGACCGCGTAGGATCGGTCAGGGGATCGATGGCGGCAGGCGGCGGATCGGTGCGAGAAGGCAGGAACAGGCTCGTCTGGCGTTCGATCATACGGTGTACCTGCGGCAGGTTCGGCCCCTGATGCAAAGCCTGGATCAGATCGGAATTCGCCGTATCGGCATGGGTACGCCGCTGATTATGCCGGATATATTCCAGCCAGGTTGGCACGGTATAGCGCTCAATCCAGAGGTTCTCGTCACCCAGATCGCGCAGCAACGTCCAGTGTCTGGCACCGTCGCGCACACGGATACGGCGGCGCTCATTCATGACCGCAAGAAAATCGCGAATATGCTGCGACAGGATGCGATATTCGATCGTAACGACCACGGGGCCGCTGCGGGGTTCGATGGGAACGGCCGTGTCCGGCTCGCTCCAGCGGTTCTGGGGGTCCAGGTTCAAAGCTTCCCCCTGCGGCAGAGGCAGAAACAGTCCCAAAGGCACACTCAATGCCTGCACGGCTGCAGCAGCGGCAAGAGCGATCGCAACGCCGTGCATGTCCGCCACTTCGCCGAATACCCAGCTTCCCAACGCCATGCCCCCGAATGCAGCCATTTGGTAAAGCGCGACGGCGCGACCGACGACCCAGCGGGGCGCAGCCATCTGCACCGTTACGGTGAACGTCGAAAGCGCCAGCACCCAGCCCGCCCCAGCGAGAAATAGCGCCATCAGCGTGAGTGGCATAAGGGTGCTGACACCCCCTACCGCCGCTCCTACCGTCAGGGCGGTTGCCGCGATCCGGACAATCCACTCGGTCGACAGGGCGTTGCGCAACCGACCGCTGCCCAATGCACCGCCGACCGCCCCCACGCCGAATGCGCCGAGCAGCAAACCATAAGTGAGCGGGCCGCCTGCCACCTGATCGCGCGCGATCAGCGGCATCAATGCCGGGATTGCGCTGGCCGCAAAGCCGAACAAGGCAGACCGCACCAGCACGATGCGCAAATTGGGGGACATGGCGACATAGCGCACGCCTGCACCCATCGCCGTGCCGATATCCTCCCGGGGGAGCACCCTTGGCACACGCTCAGGCCGCCAACCGACCAACACCGCTATCAACCCCACATAGCTGACCGCATTGATCGCGAAGGCTGCGGCAGCCCCGGCCGCCGCCACGATTACGCCGCCGATCGCCGGACCCAGACTCCGCGCAATGTTGAAACCCATGCTGTTGAGCGCAATTGCACCCGGCAGAGTCGCGCGCGGCACCATGTCGCCGACCGATGCCTGCCATGCGGGACCATTGAATGCCGTGCCGCAACCGATGAGAAAAGTGAACCCGAGCAACAGCACGGGCGTCAACCAACCGGCCCAGGCAAAGGCGGCGAGCGCCAGCGATACTGCCAGCATGAAACCCTGCGCCCACAGCATGACCAGGCGTCGGTCGAGATTGTCGGCCATCGCGCCTGCCAACAGCGACAGGAGCATGATCGGTAACGTCGTCGAAGCCTGCACCAACGCCACCAACGTATTGGACGTAGCCAGCGACGTCATCATCCACGACGCGCCGACCGACTGGATCAGGCCGCCGAAATTCGACGCCATACTGGCCAGCCACACAGCGCGAAAAATCGGGATGCGCAGCGGCGATATGGATGGCGGGCTTGCGGTCGTTGTCGGCATAAGCGACACGATCCCTATCGAAGAATGCCGTGCAACACTATCGTCAAGACCATGTTTTCAGGCAAGGAAAGCGTTGTATCAGCGTTTGCGGACAAATTCCGCGCGCAACACCAGCCCTTTTATCCCTTCGAAGCGGCAATCGATTTCCTGCGCATCGCCCGTCAGGCGGATCGATTTGATCACCGTCCCGCGTTTCAACGTCTGCCCGGCACCCTTGACCTTCAGATCCTTGATCAGCGTCACGCTGTCACCGTCGGCCAGTGGATTGCCCACCGCGTCGACCACCGCAACCGCATCGTCATTGCCTACGCTGGCCGCTTGCGAGGGATTGATCCATTCACCCGTTGCTTCGTCGTAGATGAATTCTTCTTCAGCCATTATTCTGCTCTTCGTTTACTTGATGGTTACAATACTAAGGCCACCGGGCTTGGTCGACGGATTGGATGCATTGGGCTTTTTCGGCTTCTCAGCCTTCGGCTTGCGCGCTTCGCGGCTCGTCTTTTTCTGTCCTTTGGCCATGGCGCTTATCCTTATATATTATGCGTGGGCGCGGAAGATAGCAGATCGGCCTTCCTATGAAGCATGAATTCGGACGCTTGGGCCTCCCCCGCTAAAATGCGTCGATGAGAAGCTTGCCGCCAAGTGCAATCATCAAAATGTAAACCAACGTGTAAAACTTGTCCCCGCGCATCCGGCGGATGAATCAGACCCCCGCCAGAGTCGACAGAAACGCGAGGGGGATGAGCGCCGCAGAGATGGTGAGATTGACCGAACTGAATTCCCCGAGCGCAACATAAGCGGGCACCTTGGCCCAGTTGATGATGGCAAACAGGACGGCACTGGTGCCCACAAACTCGGTGTGCGGCAGTCTTTGCGGAGAAACCCACATCTGAAACGGCGGCCCGCCCGCGTGGGCGATCTGGCTGGTAAAGCCGGTCGCAATGCCAAACGCCGCGCCGATGATGGGCGAGGACTGCGCAGGTGCAGGCACCGCGCCTCCGCGCTCGACCCACAGACGCCATCCGCCGAATGCGATGGAAATTATCCCAAGAGCCGCCATGATGGCCGCCACCGGCAAGGATGCCGCCATCGCCCAGCCAATGCCGATGCCCAGCAGCGCGCCGGGCAGCATGATCGCCACGATCCGCCTGTTCCAGCTATGCCGAAACGACCAGACACTGACCACGTCACCGGCGATCAGGATCGGCAGCAGAATGGCCGCAGCCTGCACTGGCCCGCATGCAAGAGCTAGCAGAGGGGTAGCAAGGGAACCGAGGCCCGAAAATCCGCCTTTGGCAAAGCCGATGAGGATCACCGCCAAACAAGCGGTGAATAGGAATAGGGGATCGCTCAACATTTTCGCGCCCTAGCGGGATATCGAGCAGCGGGCCATCGGGAAACAAGAGTTGCGTTATGTGCAATCGCATCGTCACTTTTTGCGATTGTGACAAGATAGGCCCGCGAGTAGTTGCGCCATCCCGCAATTATCGTTCAATAGAAAGTAATTAAAAATGCGTTACGCAACATATGGTGTCACAGCACTGGTGGCCTTGAGCGCTCAGATGATCGCATTCTATGGCGTTCTGTACGCCTAATTCGAAACCTGCTGTTTTTTAGGTCCGTGCCATGTGCGGACCGACAAAAAGCCGCCCGAGGCCTATGGCCGGGGCGGCGTTTTTGTATCTGACATCCCACCGGATCAGTTGGCGAGCCAGCCCACGAGCAGATAGCCGACCACGCCGATCGGTCCGAATGCCAGCAGCGTCAGTAATACAAGTGCAAGGCGGATGATCACGACATCGACACCCGTGCGCTCGGCCAGACCGGCGCAGACGCCCATGATCTTTCCATTGCGGCGGTCGAGAGTGAAGCTGCGGTCCATGATATATATGTCCTTATGTTCGGTTTGCGGTTTGAAGGTTGTGGCGGGGCCGTCGGCTCAGGCGAGCGTGACAACCGGACCGACGGCTGCGCTGACGAAAACGGTGGCGACGACGAAAGCGGCGACCAGCGAGAATGCGGCGTTCTGAAGCTTGGAATAGGTCATTGTAGGTACTCCCTGTTTGCGTGCGGCCGGACGATCCGGCTGATGCAGACTTCATTGCAGGGGTCGTGCCAATTTGCGTTTTCCCCGAAAATACGGGGATTAGCGAGGCAAAGGTCGACAACGCCGCGGAAATAATCCCCACAGGTTAGGAAAATTCATCGCTTCGTAGGAAAATAGTCAGACTGGATTCAGCATTGTTGGTCCGTTAAGCCAAGGCATGCCAAATTCGTCGTTGCTGTCTGTCGATCACCTGTTTGTTTATGGCACGCTGCGGTGCGGCAGCATTTCACCTATGGCGCATTGGCTGGCGACGCATGCGTCATGGACAGGCGCGGCACAAGCGCGCGGCAGATTATACGCACTGGAGGGCTATCCTGGCTTCGTACCCGATCCGGCTGCGGGATGGGTTCAGGGGGATGTGTTCAAGATTGCAGATGACGCTCCTCTGTTCGCTGGCCTCGACGACTACGAAGAATGTGCTGCGCATAACCCCGAACCGCATGAATATGCGCGTGTCGTCATAGATGTAAGAATGGGCACTGCGACGATACCGGCATGGACCTATGTTTACCGCTATTCGACGGACGGGGTTCGTCGGATCGAAAGCGGCGACTTTCTCGACGACGAGCGCTAACCCGTTGCAACACGCCTCCAATGGCGTAGGCTGAGCGCGGGGGAAGCCATCAGGAGAGTGCCATGCGTGACGACAAGACACCCGATAGCGTCGAAGCAACCGACCGCCTTCCCGAAGACCGCAACTGGATTGCATCCACCGGGATGGATCGCCGCAAGCTATTGGTGGGCGGAGCCTTCGCCGCCGGTTTCGCTGCGGCCTGTCAACCGGTGGCTTCGACCACGGTCCAGACGGATGCCGAGGACATCACCGAACAGACCGCCAGCGTAAAAGCCACTGATGGCTTTGCCGTGCCGCTGTTCGTTGCAAAGCCCAAGGGTGGAAGACCTGCCCCGGTCATCATCGTCGTCCACGAAATTTTCGGGGTCCACGAATGGATCAAGGACATATGCCGCCGCTTTGCCAAGGCAGGCTATTGCGCCATCGCGCCCGATCTCTTTGCGCGGCATGGCGACGCGACCAAGGAAGCGGACTTTAAAATCCTCATCGACACCATCGTTTCGAAGGCGCCCGATGCGCAGGTGATGGCAGACATCGACAGCACCTACGCCTGGGCAGCCCAGAATGGTGGGGATGCTTCGCGGCGCGGGATCACCGGCTTCTGCTGGGGCGGGCGTGTGGTGTGGTTGTACGCGGCACACAGCAAGGCGCTGGATGGCGGGGTTGCCTTTTATGGGCGCGTGGTCGGCAAGCCGACGCCGTTGCAGCCGAGCAGCGCAATCGAGGAAGCCGCCAAGATTAACGCGCCGGTGCTGGGCCAATATGGCGGCAAGGACAAAGGCATTCCGGTTGCCGATCTCGACCTGATGAAAGCGAAGCTGAAGGAGCTGGGCAAGGCTCCGCCCTCCGACATCACTGTCTATCCCGATGCCGATCACGGATTCATGGCGGACTATCGCCCGAGCTATAATGAACCGGCAGCGAAGGCGGCGTGGACCGCAACGCTCGACTGGTTCGGCAAATACGTAAGGAAATGAGCGCTGTCGGCAGCCATCGCATCGAAGATTTCTGCGGTGGTTGCCAGCCGCTTGCCGCCCCGCTAGACAGCGCGCTTCGTTCCACCAGATATGTCAGGAGCAGGCCGTGGCCGGCCATAGCAAATTCAAGAACATCATGCATCGCAAGGGCGCGCAGGACAAAAAGCGCTCCTCGATGTTTTCCAAGCTCAGCCGCGAAATCACCGTCGCGGCCAAGATGGGCCTGCCCGATCCGAACATGAACCCGCGCCTGCGCGCCGCCGTCAACGCGGCCAAGGCGCAGTCGATGCCCAAGGACAATATCCAGCGCGCCATCGACAAGGCGACGCAGGGCGGCGGAGACGATTACGAAGAAATCCGCTACGAAGGCTATGGCCCGGCGGGTGTGGCTTTGATCGTCGAAGCCTTGACCGACAATCGCAACCGCACGGCGACCAATGTGCGCACGGCCTTTGCTAAGAATGGCGGCAATCTGGGTGCATCGGGTGCGGTGAGCCACGGGTTCGATCGTCTGGGCCTTATCACTTATCCGGCGAAGGTCGGCGATCCCGACACGGTGTTCGAAGCGGCGCTGGAAGCAGGCGCGGAGGACGTGTCGTCGTCTGAAGACGAGCATGAAATCTGGACAGCCATGGATGCGCTCCATGAAGTCGCGAAAGGCCTTGAGCCTGCACTGGGCGAAGCGGAAAGCGTGAAACTCGCATGGCGTCCGCAAACGACCGTCGAACTGGAAGCCGATGCCGCGCAGCAGCTTTTCAAGCTGATCGATGTGCTCGACGATGACGACGATGTGCAGACCGTCTGGGGCAATTATGAAGTCTCCGAAGAGGTGATGGAGAAACTCGGCTGATCCTGCTTGGCCTCGACCCCGGCCTTGGCACCACGGGCTGGGGGCTGATCGCCGTCGACGGCAACCGGCTGAGCCATATCGCCAACGGCCAGATCAAGACCGACACCAAGGCGGCTCTCGCCGCGCGGCTGCTGGCGCTGGATGCTGCGCTGACTGACCTTATTCTTCAGTATCGCCCGAGTGCGGCGGCGGTGGAGGAAGTGTTCGTCAACGCCAATCCGCAATCGACGTTGAAGCTGGGACAGGCTCGGGGCATTTGCCTGCTCAACGCTGCGAAGTCTGGCATAGAGGTTGGCGAATATGCCGCGCGGCTGGTCAAGAAATCGGTCGTCGGCGTTGGCAACGCGAGCAAGGATCAGGTCCATGCGATGATCAGCCGCTTACTCCCTGGTGCAGCGATTGCCGGACCGGATGCTGCGGATGCGCTGGCGGTGGCGATCACGCACGCCCACCATAGCGCAACGGCGCGGCGGATAGGCCGCTGACACTTCCCGTTGCGTCCTTCCGCGAAATGACGCTAAAGAACATAACATGATCGCGAAACTTTCAGGCCGCCTCGACAGCACTGGTTTAGACCATGCAATTATCGATGTCGGGGGCGTGGGCTACCTCGTCGGCGCATCGTCTCGCACGCTGTCCGCACTGGGCTTTGTCGGCGATGCAGTGACGATCCACACCGAAATGCTGGTGAGCGACGACGCCATCCGCCTGATGGGCTTTGCGAGCGCAGAGGAACGCGACTGGTTCCGCCTGCTGACCGCCGTGCAAGGCGTAGGCGCGCGGGTGGCGCTGGCCATCCTGTCCGCGCTGGAACCCGCCGAAGTGCATCGCGCCATTGCGATGGGCGACAAGGCGATGGTCGCGCGCGCCAATGGCGTGGGGCCGAAGCTCGCCATGCGGATCGTGAACGAGTTGAAGGACAAGATCGGCGTGGCGCCAGCGGGTGTTTCGATTGGTGCAGGCATGGTGCCTATGCCTGCGGGCAGCCACGGCGCCGATGCCGTGTCGGCGTTGCAGAATTTGGGATTCAAGCCGGGTGAAGCCAGCGCCGCCGTAGCAGCGGCAGAGGCAGATCTGGGCGAAGGGGCTTCGCTGGATGCGTTGGTGCGGCTGGCGTTGCGGAAGGCGGCGAAGTGAGGGCCTTCCTCTCAGCCCGTCATGCTGAACTTGTTTCAGCATCCATGTCGCCGCTCGCGCAGTTGCCGGTGGGGTGAAGGAACCGTGTGTATATGTTCTGGCGAGCCAGCCTTACGGCACTCTTTATATAGGCGTGACATCCAATCTGATCGGACGTCTGATGCAGCATCGGAGCGGCACAGTGCCCGGTTTCACTGCGCAATATGGCGTGCATCGCCTAGTCCGGTTCGAGCCATGCGAGACGATGGAGCAGGCAATTACGCGCGAGAAGCGGTTAAAGCGATGGCATCGGCAATGGAAGATCAATCTTATTCAGTCCGAAAATCCACATTGGATCGATCTAGCGGTGGGGCTGGGCCTACCGCCTTTAGTCTCGATCGTGAGGCACGATGGATGCTGAAACAAGTTCAGCATGACGATTTTCGGAGGATTGCCCCGTAATGACCGACGCCGAACGCCTTATCACGCCGGTCCGTCGCGCGGAGGACGCGGACGCGGCTTTGCGGCCCAAGACGCTGGACGAGTTTATCGGGCAGAAGACGGCGCGCGAGAATTTGCGCGTGTTCATTCAGGCTGCGCGGCAGCGGGGAGAGGCGCTGGACCATGTGCTGTTCTTCGGGCCGCCGGGGCTGGGCAAGACGACGCTGGCGCAAATCGTCGCCAAGGAAATGAGGGTCGGCTTTCGGGCAACATCGGGTCCGGTGATCGCCAAGTCCGGCGACCTCGCTGCGCTGCTGACCAATCTGGACGAAGGCGATGTGCTGTTCGTGGATGAAATCCACCGGCTTGCGCCCGCTGTGGAGGAAATTCTCTATCCCGCGATGGAGGACCGAGCGCTTGATCTGATGATCGGTGAAGGCCCATCGGCGCGATCGGTGCGGATCGATCTGCCGCGCTTCACGCTGGTGGGAGCAACCACACGGCAGGGCTTGCTGACGACACCATTGCGGGACCGCTTTGGCATTCCGGTGCGGTTGCAATTCTATACGGTGCCTGAACTGGAACTGGTGGTGCGGCGGGCAGCAGGGCTGCTGGGTCTTAGCGTCACGGACGACGGATCGACTGAGATCGCGCGCCGGTCGCGGGGGACACCGCGCATCGCCGGACGGTTGCTGCGGCGGGTGCGCGACTTTGCCAATGTTGCGGGCCACGCGACTGTCGATGCGAAGATCGCCGACGCAGCGCTGTTGCGGCTCGACGTCGATCATCTGGGCCTCGACCTGATGGATCGTCGCTACCTGACCATGATTGCCGACATTTATCGCGGTGGGCCGGTGGGCGTGGAGACGCTGGCTGCAGGTCTGTCCGAACCCCGCGATACCATAGAAGAAGTCATCGAACCCTATCTCATTCAATTGGGGCTGATCGCCCGTACAGCGCGCGGGCGATGCCTGAATGCTGGCGGCTGGAAGCATCTCGGCCTCAATCCACCGGAGGGCGCTCAGGAGGGTTTGTTCGACTGACGCCCATTCTTCGGACCAGTTGCCCCTTCCTGCCGACCAAATGGTTGCATAATGGCCATTTTACGCCTTTGCCCCCGAGTCCGATCATGGTTAAACGGCGGTCATGAGCGTCGCGCCCCTCCCGTTGTCTAATCCGCCTGCCGATCTGCACCCAGCAACGGGGCGGTTCGTTGGCGGTGTGCATTATTTTCCGGTGCGGGTGTATTTCGAGGACACTGACCTGTCGGGCGTCGTGTATCACGCCAATTACCTGCGCTATATGGAGCGCGCCCGGTCGGACATGCTGCGGGTCGCCGGGATCGATCAGCGCGGCAACCATGAAGGCGGCGAAGGAGTCTATGCCGTGGCCAATGTCGCTGTCGCCTATCGCCGCCCTGCCCGGCTGGACGACGACCTGATCGTCAGGAGCCATGTCACCGCCATTGGCGCTGCGACATGCACCATTCATCAAACGGTCATGCGCGGTGCGGACATAGTCACCGACGGCGATGTGACCGCTGCCTATTTGACTCCCCAGGGCCGCCCGCAACGGCAACCCAAGCCCTGGATCGCCATTTTCTCGCGCCTTGCCCAAGGGGAAGATATTTCTTCATGACCATGCCTACGCTGACTCTGGCCACTCAGGCCGCCACCATATCGCCGCTGGCGCTGTTCCTTCAGGCCGACATCGTCGTGAAGGGCGTGATGATCGGTCTGCTTGCAGCCAGCATCTGGACGTGGGCGATCATCATTAGCTTCGGCTTTTCGATAGGGCGCACGTCCAAAGGGTGCGCAAAGTTCGAAAGCGATTTCTGGCAAACCGAGGATATTGACCGTTTTTATGAAACGCGCGCGAAGTCCGATTTGCCGAGTGCAAAGGTGATGGCGGCAGGCGTTGCGGAATGGCGACGCTCGACCGCAGCGAAGTCGATTGACCGCGATGGCACCCGTGACCGCCTTGCTACCGCCATGGGCAGCGCATCAGGGGCGGAGATCGACAGAATGTCGGATCGGCTGAACATCCTAGCGACGGTCGGCAGCGTTGCGCCGTTCGTCGGGCTGTTCGGCACCGTCTGGGGCATCATGCGCGCGTTCACGTCGATAGCGGCGGAACAGAATAGCAGCCTTGCCGTCGTGGCGCCGGGGATCGCCGAAGCGTTGTTTGCGACCGCTATAGGCTTGTTCGCGGCCATCCCGGCAGTGATCGCGTACAACCGGTTCAGCCATGGCATCAACAAGCTGGAAGCGCGCCTCAATCGCTTTTCCGATGCATTCTATGCGACGTTGAGCCGCGAACTGGAGACGCAGCGCTAATGGCGATGGGTGGCCCTCCCTCTGCGCGTCGCGGTGGCCGGCGTGCGCCGATGGCGGATATCAACGTGACGCCGCTGGTCGACGTGATGCTCGTGCTGCTCATCATCTTCATGGTAACGGCACCGTTACTGGTGACCGGAGTGCCGGTGAACCTGCCTGACAGCAAGGCAAAGGGGCTGGATCAGGACCAGAAGCCGACAGTCGTTTCGATCGATCGGGATGGCGGTTTGTTCATCGACGAGACCGAAATATCGATGGGGGATCTCGCTGGGCGGCTGGCGGAAATTCGCGCAGCGACGGCCGGGATGGACCCGCCGCAGATATTCCTCCGGGCCGACACCGCCCTCGATTACGGACGTGTGATGGAGGTGATGGGGGAATTGAATGCGGCGGGCCTGAACAAGGTCGCGTTGGTCAGCACCAGTGCTACCGATGCTAGCGTCAGCGCGCGTTCAGACGTGCAGCGCTAAGGACTGTCGGTAATGGAGCGCACGGAGAAAATCGGACTTGGCGTTGCGACCGCCGGGCATGTGCTGTTGTTTGGCCTGCTCTCAACCGGTTTTTTGACCACGCCCAATCCGTTGAAGCTGAATTCCCCGCCGATGGACGTTTCGCTGGTCGATGAAGTTGCATTGCAATCGGCAGCACCGCAGATTTCGCGCGACCCGCCTCCGCCCAGCGTCGCGCCTGAGCTTGGCGAGACAGCGGAACCGGCGCCCAGCGTGGCTGCGCCGAGTGAGCCGGTCGTAGCTCCACCGCCTCCACCGACGCCCAAGCCTGCGCCAAAGCCGACGCCTGCACCGCCAACGCGGCCCGTGGAGCGCGCCAAGCCCAAACCGCCTGCGCCAAAGCCTGCCGCCGCAAAGCCAAAGCCCGCCAAAGTCACGCCGCCAGCGGAAAAGGCGAAGCCGACGCCGCCCGCAAAGCAAGCCAAGCCTGCTCCGGCCAAGCCGACCGCGAAGGCCGCGCCCAGCAAGGATAGGCCGACGCCTGCAAAGCCTGCCGCGGCGACGACCGGCAAGGGCAAGACCGACAAACCGCGCGGATCGCAGCTTGGCCCCGATTTCCTCAAGGGCATCCAAAATGAAACGCCCGCCCCGCGCAACGCCGCTCCGGCCGCAGCCGTAATTGGCGCGCGGCAGAAATCGGCGCTCGATTCGGAAATTCGTCGGCAGTTGAAACCCCATTGGAAGGCACCGACCGGCGCCGATGTCGAGCAGTTGCGCACTATTGTCGCGGTCGAACTGACGCCCAGCGGTGCCATCTCCGGATCGCCCGAAGTTGTGGACACCACCGGCATTACGGCCAGCAATCGTACGCAGGTCAAGCTGCATCAGGAACTGGCGGTGAAGGCCATACGTTTAGCAGCACCGTTCAAATTGCCGCCCGATCTGTATGACGGCTGGAAATCGCTCCGCATCGCATTCGACAAGAGGCTATCGCAATGATCCATTGGAAGAAACTGGCGACCACAACGGCGCTCACACTCGCAGCTTTCGCCACCCCTGCGATGGCGCAGTTGAGCGTGGACGTGACCGACGAAAGCGCGTCGAGCCTGAAGATCGCGGTTCCTGTGTTGCCGACGCAGCAATCTGTCCAGACGCCCGCTGGCACGACGGACGAACTGGGTCGCAAGATCGCCGAAGTCATCGCGTCCGACCTCAAAGGATCCGGCCTGTTTGAGCCTTCCGGTCCGGGCGGTTTGCCCGGCGTGACGGTGCCGGAAGTCACTTTTCCGTCCTATGATAAGTGGAGCAGCTACGAAGCGCTGGTTCAGGGTTTTGTGCGCTCCACCGGAGGCAATGCCGACATCACCGTAGGCTGCTATCTTTATGACGTGGCATTGAAATCCGAACTGACGCGGCAGGGCTATGTCGTTTCCCCCGGCGACTGGCGGCGCGCTGCACATAAATGCGCGGATGCCATCTATGCGCGCTTGTCGGGCGAAAGTCCGTTCTTCGACAGCCGCATCGCCTACATCGCGGAGAGCGGGCCGAAGGACAAGCGCGTCAAGCGGCTGGCGATCATGGATAGCGATGGCGCCAACCATCGCTTTATCACCAACGGGCAGAGCCTGGCCCTGACCCCGCGTTTCTCACCCGATTACAAGTCCATCGTATATGTGAGCTACCTCAACAATCGCGTGCGCATCTATGTCTATGACATCGGCACCGGCAAGCAACGGTTGGTGACCGAAAGCAGCAACGCGACCTTCGCACCCCGCTGGTCGCCCGATGGCCGGAATATCCTGTTTTCGATGGCAGTCGCAGGCAACACCGACATTTATCGCGTATCCGCACAAGGCGGTGCACCGGTTCGTCTCACGACATCGCCCGCCATCGACGTGGGTGGCAGCTATTCGCCCGATGGTAGCAAGATCGTATTCGAAAGCGACCGTTCCGGCGGACAGCAGCTCTATGTGATGAATGCCGATGGATCGAGCCAGCAGCGGATCAGCCATGGCGGCGGACGTTATGCAACGCCGGAATGGTCGCCCCGTGGCGACCTGATTGCCTTCACCAAGATCAGCGGCGATTTCAAGGTCGCGGTCATGAGCCCCAATGGTGGCAATGAGCGCATCCTGACCAACGGTTGGCAGGATGAGCAACCAACATGGTCGCCCAATGGCCGCGTCCTGCAATTCTTCCGCACCAGTGCAGGCCGCAGTGGCGGTAGCCAGGTTTGGCAAGTCGATCTGACAGGTGTGAACGAGCGTCGTATCCCCACGCCGCTGAACGGGTCCGATCCGGCCTGGGGACCACTGCTTCCTTGATCGGAGGGAACTGTCGAAGCGTTGAAGCGTAATCGTCTTGACAGCGTAACGATCTGAACCGAGTTTTCGGGTGACGAATGATCGGCACCCTCGCTTTCCCCCACGAAGGAGAACATCATGAACGCATTGTCCCGCAGCCTGCTGATGGCGACAGCCGTCATATCCCTTGTCGCTTGTGCCAAGAAGCCGCCGAAGGAATTGCCGCCGGCACCTGTGGATAACACGATGCCTGCCGATACTGGCGCCACCACAGGCGGTGTCGTCAAAGGCAGTCAGGAGGACTTTGTGGCGAGCGTCCAGTCGGATCGCATTCTGTTCGGCACGGACAAGTTCGACGTCGATGCGCAGAGCCAGGGCATTCTGCAAAGTCAGGCGCAGTGGTTGCAGGCCAATCCCAATATCCGCGTAACCATCGAAGGCCATGCCGACGAGCGCGGCACCCGCGACTACAATCTCGCGCTCGGTGAGAAGCGCGCCAATTCGGCGAAGAATTTCCTGGCTTCGCTCGGTATCGATTCGTCGCGCATGACGACGATCAGCTATGGCAAGGAACGTCCCGCTGCATTGGGTTCGGATGAAAGTGCATGGGCGCAGAACCGTCGTGCCGTTACGGTGACCGTGCAATATTGATCGCAGTTTAGCGGACAATGAAAAGGCCCGCCGGTCGTATGACTGGCGGGCCTTTTTCGTGTCTTGTCATCCTGAAAAAGTTCAGGATGACAGCCTGTGAGGTTGTTATGCGCGCCTTTTGCCCGTCATCGCTGCTGAACCAAATGCGCCAAGCTGGATCGTGCCGGTCAGCGTGTCGCCTTCGACAACGGCTTCAGCCTCCAGCGTCATTGGCATGGGGACAGTCATTTCCATCTTCCACGTCAACAGATTGCCGTCGACCTTTCCGTCCTTCACGTCGAGTGAACCCATCGCCCCGGCATTGGTGCCGTGAAAGCTGTCGCCATTGCTGATGACCGTGAACACGCTGGACTGATCGCCCATCGGGGTTTTGGTCACGCAGTCATAAGCACCGTCTACTGTCGCCATAATGTCTCTCCTGAAAATCCGTTGCCTATTTGGTGGCTATGCTGGTGCTGTCAACGACGGTGATGGGAATAGCCAGCTTCTCAAGCTGAGGCATCACCACCTTCTTGTCGCCCACAACCACCCAGGTGACCTTGCTGGGGTCGATCATCTTGCGCGCAGCAGCGTCGAGTTGCGGCGCAGTCAGGGCCTTGTAACGATCTTCCAGTGTTTCGACATAATCGAACGGCCGCTTGTACAACACGTCACGTTGCATCTCTCCCAGCACGTCGGCGGAGGTTTCGAAGCTGCCCGCCAGTTCGCGTGTGCTGCCATTCACCGTCCGTTGCAGTTCCGCCGGCGTTACGCCTTTGGATGTCAGGAAATCGCTTATCTGGCTTTTCAATGCAGCGATCGAAGGGCCGGTCTGATCGGCCTGCACCGGCGCAACGATGATATAGGGCAACTGGTTCTCGAAGCGATTGATGGTCGAGAACACGCCGTAGGACCACCCCTTCGTCTCGCGCAGGTCCATGTTGATGCGGCTGAGGAAACTGCCGCCCAATATGTCGTTGGCGGAAAGGAAGGTGACGAGATCGTCTGTCCCCTTGGCATCCAGCAGCGTACCGGCATAGATCACCGACTGCGGCGACTGCGGCCGATCCACGAGCACGATCCGCGATTGGGCGGGCGGTGTGGCGACGTCGAAGTTCTTTTGGCCTGGCAAGTCGCGCGTCATCCGCCACGTCCCAAAACGTGCTTCGAGCATCGGCTTAAGGTCGGCAAGCGTTGTCGCACCAACTGCGAAAATCTCCGCATTGTCGCCGCGAATCCACTTGTTGTGGAAACCGGCGAGGTTGTTCGGAGTCAACACCTTGACCACTGCCGGATCCCCAGTACCGCTAGAAGGAACACCGTAAGGATGATCCTTGCCATATAACAGCGGCGGGAGGGTGCGGCTGGCGAGCGCCTGCGGCTGCGTCAATTCCTGCGCGATCTTCGACAACTGCTGCGAGCGGACCCGTTCCAGTTCCTTTGCGTCGAACGCCGGGTTCTTGATGATATCCGCCAGCAGATCGAGCGAAGGCGCGAGGTTCGGCATCAGCGCATACATGCCGACGCTCGTGCGATCCATGCTGGCACCAACGGAGATGGCTGCGCCCAGTCGCTCCTGCTCCTCAGCGATCTGGATGCTGGTACGGGTGCGCGTACCTTCCTTCAGCATCGCCAGCATCATCGCCTGCGTTCCCAGCTTGTCGTGCGGATCGGCGGCATTGCCTGCATCGAATACCACCGACAGGCGAAGCGTGGGCACGGTATCGCGACGCGCGAAATGGACCTTGATCCCGTTGGACAGCGTCGTCGTTTCGACGGTCGGGAAATCCAGTTTGGGGATCGCGCCGACCTCGGGCAATTTGCTGCGGTCGACAACGGTGCGCGGTGCACTGGTCGCGGCTGGCGGGACATCGACCGTGGCATTGCGTGCGCCGCCATCGGCAGGCATGCGATAATAAGCAGGCGCACTGACTACACCGCTGCGGATTGAGGTTTTGCCGCCTGCATTCTGATAGGCATCGCGGTCGCCCGGCTCAACCGTCAGCGCGAATACGGGGCGCGTCAGCCATTTCTGCATGGCGGCGGTGACCTGCGCCGGAGTGGCGGTGGCCATTTCCTTCAATTGCTTGGCGTAGAAGGATGGATCGTTAGAATAAAGCGCACCTTCGGCCAGCGTTACCGCTTTTCCGGAGAAGCCGCCGACGGACTCAAGCCCTCCAATGGTGCCGGAAATCTGCGACGTGGCTACGCGCGCAACTTCATCCTTGGTCGGACCCTTGGCAATATAGTCCTTGAGCAAGGCATCGAGACGGTCGCCGACCATCTTGGCGTCCGTGCCGGGCTTCACATCCACCGTCACTTCGAAGAACGAAAGCTGCGCGAATTCCTGCAGCGACGCCGTCACGCCGACCGCGACCTGCTCCTTGCGCACCAGTTCATTGTCCAGTCGTGAGCTTGCGAGACCACCCAGCACGCTCGCGCCAATCTCCAGCGGCGTTTCGTCCGCATCGTTCAGGCCCGGCACAGCCCACCAGCGATAAAGGCGCGTCGTTGCTACGCGATCCTTCATCACCATGTCCTTGCGCGCAGCCAGCGACGGGACGGGTACATTTACTGGCTGAACCTTTTTGCCTGCCGGAATGTCGCCGAAATATTTCTCTACAAGTGGCTTGGCCGTGGCAACGTCGATATCCCCCGCCAGCACCAACACAGCATTGTTGGGGCCGTAATGATCGGTGAACCAGCTTTTGACGTCGGTCAGGCTCGCGGCGTCAAGATCGGCCATCGAACCGATGGTGGAATGGGCATAAGGATGGCCAGCGGGCAGCAGGCCTTCAAGCTGGGCATATTCGACCAACCCATAAGGCTGATTGTCGCCCTGCCGCTTTTCATTCTGAACGACGCCCCGCTGATTATCCAGCTTCTCCTGCGTCACTGCACCGAGCAGATGGCCCATGCGGTCGCTCTCAAGGAACAGCGCGACTTCGAGTGCAGACTTGGGGACTGTCTGGAAATAATTTGTGCGGTCGAACCATGTCGTGCCGTTGAAATCGGTGGCACCGACCTGCTGCAGCGGCTCAAAGAAATCGCCGGGCGAATTTTCCGATCCGTTGAACATCAAATGCTCGAACAGATGGGCAAACCCCGTCTTGCCCTTGGGTTCATGCTTCGATCCGACATCGTACCAGATGGATGTCGCGACCACGGGCGCCTTGCGGTCGGTGTGCACGATCACGCGCAGGCCGTTCTTAAGCGTGAACTGCTCATAGGGAATTTTGACGGCCGTCACGAGGTCGGCAATCGGCGCGGGCTTGGCAGCCGCAGAGGTCTGCGCGATGGCAGGCGTGAGCGCAGCGGCAAGCGCAAGGGGAGAAACAGCGAAAGCCAGTGCAAGGCGGGGAGCAAAAGCAGGAAGCATGGAGTGTCCTTCAACGACGCAACAAGTCAGTGGAGAAGCCGACTGTAATGGGCCCAGAATAGCGAGCCGTTTTAGCGACGCAATACGCTTTCCACTGGACAGGCGCTTGGACGACGATAGTTTTGTGCGCAATGGGGCGCGACATAGACGCGCCCTTTTTCTTTTGTGAGAGAAGCCGATCCATGACCATCCGAACCTTCAGCGCCGCATTGGCGATTGCCCTGCTTTCCACGTCGGCACTTGCGCAGGTCGATAAGGCGGCCGACGCTCCGGTGTTCACGCCCGAGGGCGTGCGTGCGCATGTCGATTTTCTTGCCGACGATCTGCTCGAAGGGCGCGACACCGGCAGCAAGGGGCTGGAGATTGCGGCACGTTACGTCGCGACGCGGTTCGAAGCGATGGGCCTCAAACCCGCAGGCGAAAATGGGACGTGGTATCAGACCGTTACCTTTCAGCAGACCGACCGGGGCGCCACACCCGGCACGGTCACAATCAGCGGACCGGCGGGCGAAAAAAGCTGGAAACATGCCAGTGACGTACTGATCGGCACCAGCGCGAACGAACCGAAGCTGGACGTTGCCGCGCCGCTGGTGTTCGTCGGCTATGGCATCGAAAGTGCGCCATTGGGCATCAACGATTATGCCGGGCTGGACGTGAAGGGAAAGATCGTCGTCACGTTGCGTGGCTTCCCGAAGGGTATGCCGAGCGAGGAAGGCGCGCATGTCGGCGCGACCAAAGCGCAAGCCGCACAAAAACACGGCGCGATCGGCATGGTCAGCATCGGCACGCTTCAATCCATGAAGGCCCGCCCCTGGTCGCGGATGGTGCAGATGGCCGATAGCGCCAGCTATGCCTGGGTCGGCAAGGATGGTAAGGCTTTTGATGAAGCACCAAACATCCGCGCCGGTGCTTCGCTCAATGGCCCTGCCGCCGACGCCCTCTTCGTCAGCGCTCCAAAAACCCTGACGGCCATCCGGAAAGAAGCGGACAAGGCCGGTGGACGCCCGAAGGGCTTTGCACTGAAAACCAGTATCCGTATCCAGAACGAAAGCGTCAGCAAGCGCATCACCAGCCCTAATGTTGCGGCCATCCTGCCTGGATCGGACCCGACGCTGGCCAGCGAATATGTCGTACTGTCGGCGCATCTCGATCACATCGGAATCAGCAAGGCGAAACCCGGCGAGCCCGAAGGCTCCGACCACATCAACAATGGCGCGCTGGACAATGCCGCAGGCATCGCCACCATGCTGGAAGTTGCGCGCGCCGCTGCCAGCGCACCGATCAAGCCACGCCGTTCGATCATCTTCCTCGCCTCTACGGCGGAAGAGCGCGGGTTGCTGGGGGCCGATTATTTTGCGCGGCATCCCAGCGTTCCGGGCAACAAGATCGTCGGCAATGTCGATCTGGACATGCCGCTGCTCCTCTATCCGTTCACCGATGTCATTGCTTTCGGCGCAGATCATTCGACACTGGGGCCGATTGTCGCCAAGGCCGTTGCGCCGATGAACCTTAAGCTCTCGCCCGACCCGATGCCGCAGGAAAGCATCTTCGTGCGTTCCGACCACTATATGTTTGTGAAGCAGGGCGTGCCCGCCGTCTTCCTCGCGACTGGCTATGCCAATGGTGGCGCAAAGGCGTGGGAAAGTTTTCTGTCTGGGAATTACCATAACGTCGGTGACGACATGAAGCAGAAGATCGATTGGGAAGCCGGTGCCCGCTTTGCCGAAGCCAACTACCGCATTACACGAGCGATGGCGGACGGTGACGTAGCGCCCATGTGGTATGAAAAGGACTTTTTCGGCGAGGTGTTCGCACCGGGGGCGATCAAGGCGAAGAAGTAATAATGCCCCTACCGTTGTTCAGTTCATGCATGTCGAACCATCTTCCTGCGACGCAGTCTTGACCAAGCTCAAACCAAAGGGGCGAGTGTAGGGATATTATTGCCATCCGCCCCTTGTGTTGTATTTTGGCAACACCATATCCACCCAAGACGTTAGCTTAGGGTAAGCATATGAACCTCGAAAAATTCACCGACCGCGCCAAAGGCTTCCTGCAATCGGCGCAAACCGTGGCGATCCGCATGAACCATCAGCGGATCAGCCCGGAGCATTTGCTGAAGGCGTTGCTGGAAGATGAGCAGGGCATGGCGTCCGGCCTTATCAAGGCAGCGGGCGGCGATGCGGGGGTTGCCTTGCGCGAAACCGATGCGGCATTGGCGAAAGTCCCGGCGGTATCGGGCAGCGGTGCGCAGCAGACGCCCGGTCTGGACAACGATGCCGTTCGCGTGTTGGATCAGGCCGAGCAAGTCGCACAAAAGGCAGGCGACAGCTTCGTCACCGTCGAGCGCATGTTGCTCGCGCTGGTGCTGTCCTCCACTACAACTGCGGGCAAGGCGCTTGCTGCAGCGGGCGTGCGCGCAGAAGCGCTGAACGCGGCGATCAATCAGTTGCGCGGGGGGCGTACTGCGGACACGCAAAGTGCCGAGGATCGCTACGACGCGCTCAAGAAATTCGCGCGCGATCTGACTCAGGCGGCGCGCGACGGGAAGCTAGATCCTGTCATCGGTCGCGATGAGGAAATTCGCCGCACGATCCAGATACTGGCCCGCCGGACCAAGAACAATCCCGTTTTGATCGGCGAACCCGGCGTCGGCAAGACGGCGATTGCCGAAGGACTGGCCCTGCGTATCGTCAATGGCGACGTGCCCGATACGCTCAAGGACCGCACGTTGATGGCGCTCGACATGGGCAGCCTGATCGCGGGTGCGAAATATCGCGGCGAATTCGAAGAGCGCCTGAAAGGTGTGCTCGATGAGGTGAAGGGCGCCGAAGGGCAGATCGTTCTGTTCATAGACGAAATGCATACGCTGATCGGTGCAGGCAAAGGCGATGGCGCGATGGATGCGTCCAACCTCCTCAAGCCTGCTTTGGCGCGTGGCGAACTGCACTGCATCGGCGCGACCACGCTCGACGAATATCGCAAGCACGTGGAGAAAGACCCGGCGCTGCAACGGCGTTTCCAGCCCGTCTTCGTGGGTGAACCGACTGTCGAGGATACGGTGTCGATCCTGCGCGGATTGAAGGAGAAGTACGAACTGCATCATGGCGTGCGGATCACCGACAGCGCGCTGGTGGCCGCCGCGACGCTCTCCAATCGCTATATCACCGATCGCTTCTTGCCGGACAAGGCCATCGATCTGATGGATGAAGCCGCGTCGCGCCTGCGCATGGAAGTGGAAAGCAAGCCGGAAGAAATCGAGAATCTCGACCGGCGTATCATCCAGCTCAAGATCGAGCGTGAAGCGCTGAAGAAGGAAACCGACCGCGCCAGCGCCGACCGCCTGGTCGCGCTGGACGAGGAACTGGCGAACCTTGAGCAGCAATCGTCCGAGCTCACCCAGCGCTGGCAAGCGGAAAAGGACAAAATCGCCGGGGAGTCGAAGATCAAGGAGCAACTGGAAGCAGCGCGCCTTGAGCTGGAACAAGCACAACGTGCAGGCGATCTCGCCAAGATGAGCGAGCTGTCCTACGGCACGATTCCACAGTTGGAAAAGCAACTGGCCGCTGCGGCAATCGCTTCGGAAGGGGCGATGTTGCGCGAGGAAGTGACGTCGGAGGATATCGCTGGTGTCGTCGCACGCTGGACGGGCATTCCGGTCGAGCGGATGATGGCGGGTGAGCGCGAAAAATTACTGGCGATGGAGGAAACCATCGGTAAGCGCGTGATCGGTCAGGCCGATGCTGTGAAAGCGGTGTCCACCGCCGTGCGGCGCAGTCGCGCGGGATTGCAAGACCCCAACCGTCCACTCGGATCATTCCTGTTCCTCGGCCCCACGGGCGTCGGCAAGACGGAATTGACCAAGGCATTGGCGGAATTTCTGTTCGACGACCCCAACGCAATGGTCCGCATCGACATGAGCGAGTTCATGGAGAAGCATTCAGTCGCGCGGCTGATCGGTGCGCCTCCGGGCTATGTCGGCTACGAAGAAGGCGGCGTGCTGACCGAAGCGATCCGGCGGCGACCCTATCAAGTGATCCTGTTTGATGAAGTTGAGAAGGCGCACGGCGACGTCTTCAACATCCTGCTGCAGGTGCTGGACGATGGGCGTCTGACCGATGGTCAGGGCCGTACGGTGGACTTCACCAACAGCATCATCGTGCTGACATCCAATCTGGGCAGCCAGTATCTGACGGCTATGACCGAAGGCCAGACGACCGCCGACGTCGAACCGCAGGTCATGGAAATTGTCCGCGCGCATTTCCGTCCGGAATTCCTGAACCGCCTGGACGAGATCATCCTGTTCCACCGTCTGGCGGCGGACCATATGGGTCCGATCGTGGATATTCAGGTGAGCCGCGTGCAGAAACTGCTCAAGGATCGCAAGGTGACACTGAACCTGAGCGATGGCGCACGCGCGTGGCTGGGCCGGGTGGGTTACGATCCGGTCTATGGGGCGCGACCATTAAAGCGCGCGGTGCAACGCTATCTGCAGGATCCGCTCGCCGACCTAATCCTGCGCGGCGACGTGCCTGACGGCGCAACAGTGCAGGTGGAGGATGGCGACGGGGCGCTGGTGTTGAAGGTGGGGTGACTTACGTGCCCGAGGTCGTAATAGCACCACGGGCCCTATTAATGAGGTCGTCGGCTTCACGCTGCTGCCCCGTGTCCACGCGGTCCCACTCGGCATTGGTTTTGCAGGTCTTATGCCTTTTGACCAGTGATCCCGTTTCCAGAACGCTTACGCAACGAACATAGTTCGGGGCCTTTCGATCTATCCTCTGCTTGGCAGGCGGTGCATCAGCAAAGGCCACGGAAGGCAAAACGGAGCAAACGATAGCAACTGCCAAATAAGCTTTCATCTGTATTATCCCCTAAGATGTGCATATGGTCTATCGCGACTTTTGTAGTCTTTCAATTGGTACGCAATGGTAGGCGCGCAACTGGCGATGAGGCAATGACCGCCGAGCGACGTGATATAAAGATAGTGTGAGGTAAATTTGCAAGCTGGCCAAAGCGACCGTTCCATAGCGCAGATCGCGGAGTTGGCGAAGGTAGCCGTCCGCCATCTTCAGCAAAGTCAATTTGCCGAAGCTTTGGACGCCTTTCAACGCCTAATCGCGGTAAGGCCGGACAACGCAGACGACTGGTTCAATCTCGGCTATCTGCACCGCTGCCTTCGGCAGTTTCACCCTTCGCTCGATGCATATCAGAGGGCTCTGACACTTGGAGTGTCCCAACCAGAAGAGGTGCATGTCAATCGTGCCGCTATTCTTATGGATCATTTGGATCGTAGCGAAGATGCACAAATTGAACTTGAAAAGGCATTATCCCTTAACCCCCGATACATTACGGCATGGCTGAATCTGGGCAATCTGCATGAGGATTGCGGCAGACAAATCGAAGCGCGATCCGCTTACGAAGCCGCGCTCGCTATTTATCCCGCAAATGGCCGGGCGCACGCCCGGATTGCTGCAATCGACATATTCGAGGGAAAGAGTGCGCAGGCTGCCGAAAATCTGCAGCAGAAGCTAGCGCGCGCAGCTAACGATCGGGAAGACATAGCCGAAATGCAATTTGCGCTTGGGCATGCTATGGATGATCAGGGCCGCTTCGATGAGGCATGGGCAGCCTTCAGTGCAGCTAACAGCCTGGCGTACGGAATGCTCGATCCTCTCCAACGCTACAATCCGCAAGCGCATAAGCAGCACGTGCAAGACATTAAATGCACTTTCCGGACCCGGATTGCATCCAGCATTCGTGATGTTCCGGCACCCATATTTATCTGTGGCATGTTTCGATCAGGATCGACCTTGGCCGAACAGATATTGTCGCGTCATTCACGTGTAACGGCCGGAGGAGAACGGGAGTTCATACCTGCAATAATAGGCGATCAACTACAGCCTTATCCCCAAGCTGCGCGATCACTTACTGACACCGATTTTGCAGCTTTTGCCAAGACATATAATGACAATCTGAAAGAACTACAGTTAGCGGATAGCATTTTCACCGACAAGCGGCCTGACAACTTCTTACATATAGGATTGATTAAATCAATATTTCCAAATGCAAAAATAATTCATACATTTCGAAACACGCTGGATAATATTCTTTCCATATATTTTCTATACTTCGCCAGCAGCGTGAGTTATGGTTTTAGGATACCCGATATAGTTCATTATATCGACCAATATCGTGAATTGATGGACCACTGGAAGGGCCTTTACCCCGACGATATTTACGATCTGGATTATGATGAGGTCGTTAAATATCCTGAGGATCGAATTCGAAGACTCGTCGAATTCTGTGGAATTGATTGGGAACCGCAGTGCCTTATGGTGCCTTCTAAGACCAAGGCTGTAAAAACGGCCAGTAACTGGCAAGTACGTCAGCCGCTCCATAACAAGTCGTCAGGTCGTTGGAAAAATTACGAGAAATTTCTTAGCCAGCACGCTGATATTTCTGCATTTTAATCGATGCTTCCAGTAATTGCATAGAACTCTGTGAGAAGCTGTCTTTCCTCGACAGTCAAATGAGGATTCCAGACTTCGAAAATTAATATCAGTCGCGCTTGATCGCTTTGATTCCAGGCTTCGTGTTCAATGGTATCGTCGAACGCAAATGCTTTGCCCGTGACCCACTGCCGCGTTTCGCCGCCGACCCTGAAACTACAATTGTTCGGTATGATCAGTGGCAGATGAACGATCGCACGGGTATTTGTCACGCCAGTGTGCGGCGGAATATGGGCTCCCGGCTGTAGAATGGAAAAGAACGCCGATGGCGATTTTCCAGCAATTTGCGGTTGAGCGATAGCCGATAGCGCAGCTGCTGTTGTAGGGCACTGATCGCATACAGGATCGTTACGAACACCATATTCCCATAAAAAACAGGCACCCCAATTCAGTGAGCCGTCCAATGGCGACCATTTCGTTTGTGGCGAGCCGTCGGGCATACGAACATAGGGACGGACCAGATCGGACCCGGACGTTACAAGCGCCATGGCTTCCCGCGCTATGGCATCTGTGTGTCGTTCGATTTCCGGGAACCAAGGGAAATGCGCGTCTTCAAAAAACTCGTCTGCAGGTAAAAATGGAAACTGCACCCCTGCGCACTGATTGGTATAGATGGCGCGTCGTCCCAAGCTATGGTCCACGCATGCTTTGAAACGCCTGGCTCCTTCGCTCATACTGGCGAGGCGGTCACCCAAACTCCGATCCAGGCTGTCCGATATGCTTTTGTTATGCTGAGATAGAAAGGACTGCCCCCGACTCAGCGCATCCGCAACCAGCTCTGGCTTATGCTCTATGGCTGTAGCCAGTTGGACGACGTTGCTCCAGCTTTGCGCGGCGGCTGCATTCTGCCCCTGTCGCTGCTTTAGCTCAGCCATCCTGAGCTGAGCCATGAAATGTCGACGATCGATACTAAGCACATGCTCAAGGCTCGATTGTTCCGCGCGATCATCCCCTGCACCCCGAAACGCGGCGGCAAGGTTCATCCAAAGCGCTGGCTCCTTGGAGTCTATTTTTGCTGCTGCAGAAAAATATGCAATTGCATTGCTAAACGCCTCGCTGGCCAAAGCAGAGATGCCATGTGCATTCAAAGTCAGCGGATCGTCAGGAGCCATTTGCATCGCCTGACTCAACCAGCGCATTTCACCTGTTCGATCGCCGCTCCGTCGCGCGTCTGCGGCAGCCGACAGAATTGCGGACAAATTAGCTGATTGCTCTACCATGAGGTTGTTAAACATAAACACGATAAGAGCGCAACGCTCGTACTTGAAGCAATATTGAGAAGGCGGCACATGGATTGAATGGCTGAAATTTTGACACCGACACCGCCGTTATCCACTCAGTGGCTCGCGCATCGCTTCGATCCGATCCACGACGCCTTCCAGTTTGTGTCAGTCGACCGCGTCCATCGCCAAAGCGTACCGTTCCTGACAGATGAACATATTGGCAGCGCGGCCGAACCGCTGGTTATCGCCAGATCGAATGTAACCGGGCTTATCGATATGCATCGTCCGCTGCATTACATTTTCCATTCGGCATATTGCTGTTCCACTCTTTTGGTGAATGCGCTCGATCAATCAGGATCGGCTTCCGGCCTCAAAGAACCAGTCGTTCTCAACGACCTGGTCGGGTGGCGCCATCGCGGCGGGGACCCAACCAAAATTGCAGAAGTATTGACCTCGACGCTGGGGTTACTCGCCAGGCCATTTGAAGGCACCGAGGCCGTGATCGTCAAGCCGTCCAATGCCGTCAATGGCTTGGCCGCTGCGATGATGACCCTGCGACCCAACGCTCATGCCATCTTGCTCTACGCACCGCTCAGGACTTTCCTCACGTCGATAGCGCGGAAAGGAATGTGGGGGCGTTTGTGGGTGAGAGAATTGCTGTCTCTGCAGTTGAAGGACGGGTTAGTCGATCTGGGATTCTCGCCACCGGACTATCTTCGACACACCGATCTGCAAGCTGCGGCGGTAGGTTGGCTGGCGCAGCAGAAATTGTTTAGCCAGTTGGCCGCGCGTTGGCCGTCCAGAGTCATGACTCTATGTAGCGAAGAGTTGACCGCAAGCCCCATAACAGCGGTCGAAGCCTGTGCAACTTTTTTCGGTTTGGCCACTAATCCTGAAAGTTACCCAAACAATATCGAACAGGCCTTTAACCGTGACGCCAAAGACGGCACCGTCTTTCTCCCCGGTCAACGGGAGAGAACCCAGCAAAATGGAGAAGCACTGCATGCCGATGAAATTGATAAAGTGATGGTTTGGGCACAAGCCGTAGCCGCAACGGCGGACGTCCCACTGTTTCTATCAAATCGGCTCCTACGAACCAGAGCCGTGTAAAGCAGCGGCGTCCCGCGAGCACAAAAAAAGGGGCGGTTCCATGAACCGCCCCTTTTCCTTGTTGCTCAGTTTATCAGAACTTCAGACGGCCCGAGATCGCAAAGCGACGACCAACCGTGTCGTATGTCGACGCATAGGTGTTGCCGCTGTTGTAAGCGGTCGAACCGGCCGAGTTACCAACCACCGGAGGCTTCTTGTCGAAGATGTTGTAAGCGTTCAACGTCAAGTCAAAATTCTCCATCACGCCGATACGGGTCGTGAAGTCGAAATAGTGATACGCCTTGATTTCGTTGAAGTTGTAGCTCTTGCCTACCAGCGGACCCGAACCGGTGATCGTGCCGTTGAACAAGGTGCGGTTTCCACTGGTGAAGCCGCGGGCAACGAAATCATTGGCGGAGCCCTCATACTTCACCTTGTGGATATAGCGCCACAGAAGCGAGACATCTACGTCACCGAACGACAATGTCGTGCGCTGATTGAACGAGAACTCAGGCTGAATCGATGCGCAGTTCGCGCTGAAGTAGCCTACGCAATCGCGATTATACGCTGTACCCGAAGCCTGGAACGTCGACGAGTTCGTCCAGTTACCCTGGAAGTTCAACGCCAGGTTCGCAAAGCCCATATCACTCTGATAGTTGACTATGAGGTCAATACCATCGGTTTTCAGACGGCCGTTATTCGTCAGTGGCTGAGGCAGACCCAAGATGGGCGCTGTTGGCGTTGATGTTCCGCTCAGGCGACCGTTAGCGCGGTTACGCTGAATGCCCGTGCAGGCAGCCGACGCAGCGGAAGCAGCAGTAATGTTACCAAAGCAAGCGTCAATGATATCAGCTGGAGTGGCCGACGTGATCGCGTTGTCTACCTTGATGTTGTAGTAATCGACCGTCAACGTCAGGCCGCTAACAAAGTTCTTCGGCTGCAACACTACACCGACCGTCAAGGTCTTTGCCTTTTCCGGACGAATGTTAGGGTCACCACCGCCTGTTGCGTTGGCCTGACCGGCGCTGGGGTTTTGGATTGTACCAATCGAGGTAACAGGTGCACCCTGCGCAAGACAAATGGCACGCAGGTTGGCGTCGGTCGTTGGCGCTGCACCAGCACATGGATCAACCAGCAAGTTGGTCAAGCCAGTCACAACTGGAGCGAACAGTTCACCGATGTTAGGCGCACGCACAGCCCGCTGATAGTTGCCGCGGAACTTGATATCGTCCACCGGCGCCCAGGTGAGGCCCGCTTTCCATGTAGTCGCGTTAAACGAAGGCTTGCCAGCAGCATCGACGGCGTATTTCGAATAACGAACGCCACCTTCAGCCGTCAGTTCCTGGAAGAAAGGCTTGTCAGACACCAAGGGTGCAATGATTTCACCGAAATATTCCTGAACATCGTAGCCGCCGGTCAGCGGAAGGATTGCGCCGCCTGCGCCGCCCAATTCACCCGGAACGAGAGCGAGAATATCAGGGATACGCTCTGCCTTGTAGTTACGATATTCCGCACCGACAGCAAACGCGATCGGATCGGAAGCCGCCGGCGAACTGAAACCAAAATCGCCGGTGAGCAAAGCATGCGCCTGCGACAGAGAAGACTTGTTCGTGATGGTGCTTTGACCATTCAGGAAGTTCGCTTGAGCAGGGGAGATCGTACCGAACAGGTTGAGCGGTACACATGCGTTAGCGGTGTTGATGCACGAAGCGGTGTTCGTAGCGTTCAATGCCTGCTGAACACGCGAGTTCAGAACATAGCCCGACTGGGTCTGAACGTTTTCGCTCTCACCATGCGAACCGTACACATCGAGACTCAGGCTGTCGGTCAGCTTGATCTTCGTGCCGATGTTGATGTCGAAAATCTGCGTAACGTAGCTGCTAATACGCGGACCAACTTCAACCGTACGGCGATATACTGCAGGAAGAGGAATGGCAGCATTGGTGTTGCACGTTGCGCCGGTTGGAATACCCGCAAAGCCGCAAAGCTGATCGCGGATACCAGCAGGCAAGTAGGGATTGTTGCCAGGAATCGTGAGTGGAACGCCAAACAGACCCGAGGGAGCAATGATCGTATCAACGGTGTTCTTGGAGAACAACGCGCGGGAATACACCTCAACCGTGTCGGAAACTTCATAACGCGCTGCGCCGTAAATGTTGAAGCGTTCGAACGGCGTTACGAAGATGTTATAGGGGTTAAAGTTAAAGCCCTGATAGAATGGAACGAGCGATTGACCATCTGGGCTGACCTGAAAATCAGTGTCGGTCGAAATACCGGTCGGAACCGAGGTGAAGGATTCACCCGATGCAACACCAGTCCTAGACGAGATGCCGAAAACGGACACGTCGCGATCACCCTGATAGATGGGATCGGCTTCCTGATAACCTACGCTCAGGACAGCGTTACCACGACCGTCGTCGAAGTTGGCACCGACGGTAAGGTCCATGCGGAACACATTGCCGTCACCCTTGCCGGTGATCTGCTCACTCGCCTGAAGATCGACGCCAGCAAAATCGCGCTTGGTGATGAAGTTCACCACGCCCGAGATGGCATCCGCACCGTAAGTGGTCGAAGCGCCACCGGTCAGCACGTCGACGCGCGAGACCAGAGCGACAGGAATGTTGTTGAGATCGACGCTGCCGCCGAAGTTGGCAGGAGCAATGCGCTGACCGTCAAGCAGAACGATGTTACGGTTGGAGCCGAGGCCACGCAGGTTAACCAGCGAGAAGCCGTTGTTACCGTTGTTGACGTTCTGACCGATGCTTGGAACAACGCCAGGAATGTCACGCAGCAGCGTCTCTGCAGTGTTGCTCTGACGGAGCTGAATTTCAGCTTCGCCGATTGCGGTGACAGGCGAGGACGCCGTCAGGTTGGGGTTGCGGATCAACGAACCCGTAACGACGATCGCATCGGTGGACGCAGCATCGTCAGCGGCCTGCGGCGCTTCTTGCGCGCTTACAGGCATAGAAATAAGTGCAGCGCCCATAATGAGCGGCGCTACGCCTGCGCGCAAAAGCGCGATTTTCGAGATATTGGTCACTATCCAGTCCCTTGCTCTGGAGTTCAGGCAGATTTTCGCCTGCCCTGTTATTGCTTGCGTGTGAAAACCAACTTTGGACCGAAGCCAATAGCTCCAAGCCCAGAGTTACCCGACAGCATGATTTTCACACGGGCTGCCCCTAGATTGCGCAGGTGCGCAAACCCTGTAAAGCGTAGGTTCAGGAAAGGTGGTGCTTTTAGGTGCGATTGTAGCATAATTGCCACATAGCTCCTTCATCATCAAATCTTTAAAAGCGTTAGGATGTTTCCAATGAACGTCGCGCTATGCACGTTAATTTTCGTGGTGCGCGGAATATTGAAACAAACCTGACTGTCGATCTCTTGAGAGGGTGGCTTGCCTCCGAATAGGTTCCTCGTCATGCTGGCCAGCACAATTCTGTGGAGAGTATTTATGATGCGTTTTGCCTTTGGTGCTGGGGCTCTTGCTACTTGCTTGGCCATCGGCCCCGTTCAAGCCGCCGCACCGAAATACGGTCCGAAACCGGAAATTTTCTCACGTTTGCTCGATTGTCGTACGGTCGCCACGGAATCGGCACGTCTGGCGTGCTATGACAAGGAAGTCGCAGCGATGGATCAGGCCGCGAAAGATGACGAAGTTGTGGTGCTGGACAAGGAAGGGCTGCGCAAAACGCGTCGTTCACTGTTCGGCTTTTCGCTACCCAATTTGCCGTTTCTGGGCGGAGATGGTGACGAAGGCAAACGATCGGAATCCTCTTTGATCGAGGCGAAGATCGCTGCTGTCCAGAGCTTGGGTAACGGTCGATATGCTCTGAAGCTGGATGATGGCGCGTTGTGGCAGACCACCGAAGAGCTGTTTAACCGCGTGCCGAAGGTGGATATGCCCATCGTGATCAAACGCGCAGCGATGGGCAGTTTTATGGCGACTATTGGCGGCCGGGGCGTCCGCATCAAACGCGTCGGCTAAACGCTCATTCGCCCATCGGCCCCGCCAACAGTAGCGGGTCGATGCGGGCGTCGTTCCATTTCATGCCCCAGTGCATATGCGGCCCGGTGGCGCGGCCGGTGGCGCCGACTGCTCCGATGATCTGGCCGCGGGTCACATGTTGCCCTTCGGCCACATCGATGCGGGAGAGGTGGAGGAACGCGCTGTTCAGGCCCGCACCATGATCGATCATGAGCAGATTGCCTTCCAGCGTGAAGGGATGATCGGCAGCGAGTGTTACGACGCCATCGGCCGGCGCACGGACAGGCGTGCCTGCCACGGCAGCCACATCGACACCGCCATGATATGCGCCGGGCTCTCCACGATAGATGCGCTGAGCGCCGAACAAGCCGGATATGCGCCCCGTCACGGGCCATAGAAACGCCTGCCGCCAACCCTGAGCGTTGCTGTGGATGGCGCGCGCCGTAGCGATGCGTGCGAGTTCAGGCATACGGAGCGCCATGAAGGCTTGGCTGTTTCGCGTGGGACGCAGGGGCGCATTCACGCGCTCTATGCGCCAATCGCGGGGGGAGACGTTGAGAGACTGCGCGAGGGGTCGACCATCGGCTAGGGTGGCGACCAACTGGGCGGTCGGCGGCGCATCTCGGTCGAAAGCAATCAGAAAACGACCGTCGGAGGTGACGGGGATCGCTCGACCATCGAGTGTAAGGGAAGTCACATTCTGCGGCGCTATGCCGATGGCAGTTCCGCCCTGAATCACCGTTCCCTGCAGCGCGAAATCGAGGGGCGATGTATTTCCGCGCACGTTCGATTGCGCCAGGGAGATACCGCTTAGAAACACCGACGCTATACAACACAACGCCGCAACCCATATCTTCATGCAAGCATACCGCGTGACTTTCGATCCGCAAGTTCGGCCTGCACCGAATATTCCGCGCTGGCATAGGGTTCCTGGCGCGCGATGCTCCAATAGCGCAGATCTTCCAGCGCGATGCGCTTGCCGGAAACGACGCACAGCACATGATCGCCGGGGCTGAGCACGCGAAAGCTATAGGGCAGGAAATGCAGCCGTGCGGGCTGATTGCTTTTCGACATCAACATGGGTCATTCGGTCCGGTCAGGAGGAGAAGAGATCCTGCTGCGTTACGCCCGTCTCTCGCGGTTTGGCGCGGGCAGGTCGAGTAGCAGGGGCTGGCGGCAGTATATCCGTCGCGCGCGCTGGCTCAACCCCACCAACGGTTGCATCGATGGGGCCATCGGCAAAGGTCAATATGACTTGGCCCGCTTGCGCGGCGTCAGTGCGGCTGCGGACCAGCCGCCCCTGCGCCATGACGCGCGCGAAGCCGCGTTGCAGCGGCAAGTCGGGGTTGAGCGATGCGGCTAGTCGCCACATACGGTCCAGCGCGGTCGTCGCATCGGTCAGTCGGCGAGTCAGCAATTCAGGGCGCAGGCGCAATCCGTCCAGCCGGTGTCCCTCGCGGACTATCCGCTGGCGCAACAGCGCGGGGCGTAGCGCGCCTGCCTTCCCCGCCAACTCCGCACGGGCGTCGGTGACGCGATGGCGCAGGCCGCGACCCAGCCGCTCACCCAGATCGTCGGCACGCTGGCGCTGCATGGCGAGCAGCACATCGGGCGCGGGGAGCAGGCGCACTTGCGTGTCCAGCCGCTCGCGCGCCTGGGCGGCGTTGCGGCGGACAGCCCGTTGCGCGCGCAGGCCCTGTTCGGTGAGCAGCGCGATCAGGTCCGCGCGCACCGGCACGGCTATTTCGGCGGCAGCGGTCGGCGTAGGCGCGCGGACGTCGGCCGCGAAGTCGCACAGGGTGGTGTCGGTTTCATGGCCTACGGCGGAGATGATGGGGATCGAGCAGTTCGCCACGGCGCGGACGACGATCTCCTCGTTGAACGACCATAAATCCTCGATAGATCCGCCGCCCCGCGCGACGATCACGAGATCGGGGCGCGGCACCGGGCCGTTGGCGGGCATTGCATCGAAGCCGCGCACGGCGTTGGCGATCTGGGCTGCTGCGCCCTCCCCCTGCACCAGCACTGGCCAGACGAGGACGTGGGTGGGGCAGCGATCCGCGAGACGATGAAGAATGTCGCGGATCACCGCACCCGTCGGCGATGTCACTACCCCGATCACTTTGGGCAGGAAGGGCAACGGTTGCTTGCGCTCTGCGGCGAACAGTCCTTCGGCTGCCAGCTTTTGCTTGAGCTTCTCCAGCAACTGCATCAGCGCGCCTTCGCCCGCCAGTTCCATACGCTCGATCACGATCTGATATTTCGAGCGGCCCGGATAGGTGGTGAGCTTGCCGGTGGCGATCACTTCGATGCCGTCGGCGGGGGAGAAGGCCAGCCGCCCTGCCCCGCCCTTCCACATCACCCCGTCGATAACCGCCGATTCGTCCTTCAGCGCCAGATAGACATGGCCGGACGCCGCGCGTTTGAACCCCGAAATCTCGCCGCGCAGCTTCACATGGCCGAAGCGATCCTCGACCGTGCGCTTCAGCCGCGCGGACAATTCGCTGACCGAGAGCGGCGGTGCGTTGTCGCCCGGCGCATCCTCCGCTAACAGGCGGCCCGACGGATCATAGGCAGACTCATATTCCGGGGACATGATGGCGATGAACATCCTTTTGCTTGGCGGTGGCGGGCGTGAACATGCGCTGGCGTGGAAGCTGGCGCAATCGCCGCGTTGCGATACGCTGTTCGCGGCACCGGGCAACCCCGGCATAGCGCAACATGCAAAGCTGGTCGACCTCGACCCGACCGATCATCCCGCCGTTCTGGCGTTCTGTGCCGATAATGCCATCGGGCTGGTGGTGATCGGACCCGAAGCGCCCTTGGTCGATGGACTGGGCGACAGCCTGCGCGCCGCTAACGTCCCAGTCTTCGGTCCGTCGAAGCTGGCCGCGCAACTGGAAGGGTCGAAGGGCTTTACCAAGGATCTGTGCGCGCGGGCCAATATCCCGACGGCGGGTTATGCGCGCGTCACCAACAAAGCCGATGCCCATGCGGCGCTGGAACCGTTCGGTTTGCCGGTCGTCATCAAGGCGGACGGGCTTGCGGCGGGCAAGGGCGTCATCATTGCGATGACCTTTGCCGAAGCGGAAGCGGCCATCGAGGACATGTTCTCCGGCAGCTTTGGTGAAGCGGGCGCGGAAGTGGTGATCGAGGAGTTCATGACGGGCGAGGAAGCGAGCTTCTTTGCACTGACCGATGGCACCAGCATCCTGCCGTTCGGATCGGCGCAGGATCATAAGCGCGTCGGCGACAATGACACCGGACCCAATACCGGCGGCATGGGCGCGTATAGCCCCGCCCGCGTTCTGACCCCTGCGCTGGAGGCGCAGGTGATCGATGAGATCATTAAGCCGACCGTCGCGACGATGGCGGCGGAGGGGATGCCCTATAGCGGCGTGCTGTATGCCGGGTTGATGCTGACGCCGACGGGGCCGAAGCTGATCGAATATAATGCGCGTTTCGGCGACCCGGAGTGTCAGGTGCTGATGATGCGGTTGCAGGACGATCTGGTCACACTGCTGCTCGCGGTAGCGCAGGGGACATTGGCCGAACTGGGGTCGGTGACGTTGTCTTCCGATCCGGCGCTGACTATCGTGATCGCGGCCAAGGGCTATCCCGGCACGCCCGAAAAGGGTGGCGCGATCGCGGGTATCGATGCGGCTGAGGCGCAGGGCGTTAAGGTGTTTCATGCCGGCACTGCGATGGCGGGCGATACGCTCGTCGCCAATGGTGGGCGCGTGCTGAACGTCACCGCAAGTGGCGCGACCGTCCGCGCGGCACAGGCTGCCGCTTATGCCGCGCTCGATGCCATCGATTTCCCTACCGGTTTTTGTCGGCGGGATATCGGCTGGCGCGAAGTGGAACGCGAAGGACTGTAATAGCCCGCTGGCATAAAGCGGTGGGTGCCCATATGCCAGTGCGAACAGGAGGCTGAAAGCATGAACGATTTTCTGACGACCTATGGCCTGTGGCTGGTGATCGCGCTGCTGGTGCTGATCGCGGTCGTATATCTGCTGTCGCGCAAGTCGGGCAGCGATGCGCCTGCGGCATCGGCGCCGCCCATCGAACCGGTGCGCGAAGTGGCCCCGCCGCCGGTAGTCGTGACCGCCGTCCCGCCCGCCGTCGTCGATCCCATGCCGGTGACGCCCGTGCCCGAAGCGGTGATTGCGGACGCTGTCGTCCCCAGCGCAGCGACTGCGCCGGTTACGGCGGGCGAAGCGTCCGATAACCTTATCCAGTTGAAAGGCGTCGGTCCCAAGCTGGTCACGCTGCTCAACGAACTGGGCGTGACGCGCTTTGGTCAGATCGCGGCGTGGACCGACGCCGATCTCGCTGCGGTCGATGCGCGGCTTGGCAACTTCAAGGGTCGGCCCGTGCGCGATCATTGGGTCGATCAGGCGAAGTATCTGGCTGCGGGCGATGTGGCCGGGTTCGAAGCGAAGTACGGGAAGCTGTAGGACGCTTACTATAAGCCCTCCAGCCAGGTCCATGTTGGACCGGAAAGCCTCAAAAGCCTCACTACGTCACCCCCCGTTGAGCCCTTCTGACTTTATCGGCGGATGCTGAAAGGGAATGTGGGGGTGTGCATAGTAACCATGCCATACGGGCCAGCCGCCCCCCGTGGGTCGCGTGCAGCTTTGGGGCGCTGCCAACCCGCTTCATCATACCCGCTGCTTAATAGCCTATGCATATATGCCGTCCTGTGCCGCCCGGCTGGTCGACCCGAAAGGGTCGAGGGGTTTCTGGCATGAACGTGCTTACGTGGCGTTGGCGTGGAGTACGGGCGAGGGTGTAGCGAGGAAGACGCCGTGTAGGACAGGGAAATATCCTACCCTGCCGCAATCACCGCAGGCTGAGCATCAATCCGGCCAGCGCGGCGCTCATCAGGTTGGCGAGGCTGCCGGCGACCAGCGCCTTTAGCCCCAGCTTCGCGATCATCGGGCGTTGATTGGGGGCGAGGTTGCCTGTCACCGCCATCTGGATGGCGATCGAGCTGAAATTCGCAAAGCCGCAAAGCGCGAAGGTGATGATCGCGACCGTCGCTGGGGCCAGCGTTTCCTGCACCGTGCCGAGCTGAATGTAAGCGACAAATTCGTTCAGCACGACCTTCGTCCCGAACAGGCCACCTGCCACCTGTGCCTCCGTCCACGGAATGTTGAGGAGATACATGATCGGCGAGAAGAGATAGCCCAGTATCTGCTGAAAGCTGAGCGTCGGATAGCCGAACCATGCGCCGATCCCGCCGAGCAACCCATTGGCGAGCGCCACCAGTGCCACGAACGCCAGCACCATCGCGCCGACTGCGACGGCCAGCTTCACGCCGGTCTGCGCGCCCTGCGCCGCCGCCTGAATGATGTTGGCGGGGCGTTCCTCGTCGTGGCTGCCTTCGGGCAGGATCACCGGATCGACCTGCGGGTCTTCGGGATTGTCGGGCATCATGATCTTGGCCATCAGGATGCCGCCGGGTGCGGCCATGAAGCTCGCCGCGAGGAGATAGTCGATCTTGATCCCCATCGAGGCGTAGGCCGCAAGGATCGTCCCCGCGACGCCCGCCATGCCCGATGTCATCACCGTGAAAAGCTGGGCCGGGGTAAGACCAGCGAGATAGGGGCGGATCACCAGCGGGCTTTCGCTTTGCCCGACGAAGATATTGGCCGCCGCGCAGAGCGATTCGACCTTCGACACGCCGATCACCTTCTGAATCGCGCCGCCGACCCAGCGGACGATGAGCTGCATCAGGCCGATATAATAGAGGATCGACACGAGGCTGGCGAAGAAGATGATGACCGGGAGCGCGGCGATGGCGAAGCTGGCCCCGCCGATGTCCGGTCTGGCCAACGGGCCGAAGATGAAGTCCGTCCCTGCCTGCGCATAGCCCAATAGATTGGCGACGCCTTTGGACATGGCCGCGATCACCGCCTTGCCCGCAGGGACATAGAGGACGAGCAGCGCGATGCCGGTCTGCAACGCAAAAGCGGCACCCACGACACGCAGCCGGATGGCCCGCCGGTTGGAAGAAAAAGCGATGGCAATGCCGAGGATCAGGGCGATACCGGCCAGGCCGATCAGAAATCTGGTCATGGATGCTTTCAAACAAGCGCGGGAGAACCGGTGTTTTATACACGCGGTTTGGCGGGGGGCTAGGGGCTTATGCTGCGGTAGCTGTTGTTCCCCGGCGAAAGCCGGGGTCCAGGGAGGCATAGCACTGCGCGCGCGACTCCTGGACCCCGGCCTGCGCCGGGGAACAATGGATGAAGCCCGTCTTCCCCTTTTTGCAAAAGGCGATATGAGAAGGACGATGACCAGTGCATCCACCGCTCCCGCTTCCATCCCGCGTTCCTTGTTCGTCTTCTCCGTATTGTACGGGGGCATGACCTGCACGGCGGGGATATTGGGGGTGAAGCAAGTCGCACTGGGGCCGCTGGCGGTGGAGGCGGGGATTTTCGCGTTCCTGCAACTCGTCATTCTGTCCAGCGCAGTGGCCGAGTTGCATGGGCAGAAAGTCGCGACATGGCTGGTGCGGCTGGGGTTCATTCCGCTGATCATGTCGGCTCTGCTGATCCAGCTTGTCATCGCACTGCCCCATGATGCGGGCATGTATCCGCCTGCCGTCGACGCCTTCCCCATCGTTGTGGGGCAAGGCGCGCGGATGATGCTGGCGGGGCTGATATCCTATGGCATTTCGCAGACGCTCAACGTCCTCATCTTCGCCAAGCTGTCGCGGGGCAAGGGCAAGCTCGTCTGGCTGCGCGGCATGACCGCGAGCATAATATCGCAGGTGATCGACACGCTGCTGTTCATTACCATTTCCTTTTATGGAGAGCGGCCGATCATGGAATTGATGGCAGGGCAGATGGTGGCGAAGATAGTCCTGTCCATCGTGCTGGTGCCGCCACTGATTTCGCTGGTGGTGTGGATTGGGCGGAAGCTGGACGCGCCTGCCTGAGAGTCTTTTCCTTCATCGTCATTCCCGCCCTTCTTGCCGAAGGGCGGGGATGACGTGGATTTGGGGACCATCCTCAATCCTTGCCCCCTGCCCCCCTTTCCCCTATGCGCGCGGGCATGAGCAGCAAGCACGATCCCGCACCCGAACTCCTGGCCAAAGCCGAGACGCTGACCGAAGCGCTGCCCTATATGCAGCGTTATGCGGGCAAGACGTTCGTGGTGAAATATGGCGGCCATGCGATGGGCGACCCGGAACTGGCGCGCGACTTTGCCGAGGACGTGGTGCTGATGAAGGCGGTCGGCATCAACCCGGTGGTCGTGCATGGCGGCGGGCCGCAGATCGGCGCGATGCTGAAGAAGCTGGGCGTCGAAAGCAGCTTCGTCGACGGGCTGCGCGTGACGGACGCGGAAACCGCCAAGGTTGCCGAAATGGTGCTGTCCGGCGCGATCAACAAGGAACTGGTCAACTGGATCGGGCAAGCGGGCGGCCGCGCAGTGGGTATTTCGGGCAAGGATGGCGGCTTTGTGAAGGCCACCAAGGCCCAGCGGACGCGCAAAGACCCCGACAGCCTGATCGAGCAGGCGGTCGACCTCGGCTTCGTGGGTGAACCCAGCCATATCGACACGACGATCCTCGACACGATCAGCAATGCAGGGATGATCCCCGTCATCGCCCCCATCGGCATCGGTGAGGATGGCGCGACATATAACATCAACGCGGACACGATGGCGGGCGCAGTAGCGGCAGCGCTGGGCGCGGCGCGCCTGTTCCTGCTGACCGATGTGCCGGGTGTGCTGGACAAGGCAGGCGATTTGATGACGGACCTGACGCCCGAGCAGATCAAGGTTTTGCAAGGCGACGGGACGATTTCCGGGGGGATGATCCCGAAGCTGGAAACCTGCGTCCTGTCGGTCGAGGCGGGCGTGGACGCTGCCGTCATCCTCGACGGGCGCGTGCCCCATGCGATGCTGCTCGAAATCTTTACCAAGCGCGGCGCCGGGACATTGGTGCGCGCATAACAGGCGTTGGTGGAATAATCGGGGGCCACGCTTGCCCCCACGACCCGCAGTCGCGTAAAGCCACAGACAACCCGCCGATTGGCGCACGCAAGTTCATATCGGAGACCGCATGGCCCTCGTCATCTATCAGATCCTGAACATCCTGCTGAACGTGGTGTGGTGGATCATCGTGATTCAGGCGATCCTGTCGTGGCTGATCGCGTTCAACGTGATCAACACCTACAACGACTTCGTGCGTAACGCGCTCTATGCGCTCGACCGGATGACGCAGCCGATCTATCGCCCGATCCGCAAGATACTGCCCGATCTGGGTGCGCTCGACCTGTCGCCGATGGTTGTGTTGCTGGCCGTCTATATTCTGCAGCGGGTTATTTTGCCGGCGATCTTCACCCCGCTTATCGTGGGATGATCCCCTGGCGGCAGGATGGTGACGGCATTGTTCTGGCCGTTCGCCTGACGCCGCGCAGTGCCTCTGAGGGCTTCAAAGGCCTTCGCACCGACGAACATGGCGCAGTCTGGTTGCAGGCAATGGTGCGCGCGGTGCCCGAAAAGGGAAAGGCCAATGCCGCGCTGATTGGCTTGCTGGCGAAGACACTCAAAATCCCCGCCGGGGCGATTTCACTGGAAGCGGGTGACACCAACCGTCTAAAGCGGCTGCGGATAACCGGCGGCGCGGACTGTATCGCGCGCCTCTCTCAACTGATGGACGAGATATGACGATCGGCAGGACTATCGACGGCAAGGCTTTTGCAGCGCAATTGCGCGCGCGGGTTGCGCTGGGGGTCGAGGCTTTCGTGGCGTCGCAGGGGCGCAAGCCGGGGCTGGCCGTCGTGCTGGTCGGCGAAGATCCCGCAAGCAGCGTCTATGTTCGCAACAAGGGCAAGATGACCGTCGAAGCGGGCATGGAGAGCTTCGAGTTCAAGCGGCCCGCCACGATCGGTGCGGACGAGTTGCTGGAGCTGGTCGAGGAACTGAACGGCGACGACCGGATCGACGGCATTCTGGTACAACTGCCCTTGCCCAAGCATATCGACGAAGCGGCGGTTATCGCGGCGATCAATCCGGACAAGGATGTCGACGGGTTTCATGTCATCAACAGCGGCAAGCTGGCGGTGGGCGAACCGGGCATGGTCCCCTGCACGCCGCTGGGTTGCCTGATGCTATTGAAGGACGAGTTGGGCGATCTTTCCGGGCTGGAAGCGGTGGTCATCGGGCGGTCGAACATCGTGGGTAAGCCGATGGCGCAGTTGCTGCTCAACGAAAGCTGCACGGTCACCATCGCACACAGCAAGACGCGCGATCTCGCCTCCGTGGTGCATCGCGCCGATATCGTAGTCGCCGCCGTGGGGCGCGCGGAAATGGTGAAGGGCGAATGGATCAAGCCCGGCGCGACCGTGATCGACGTTGGCATCAATCGCGTTCCGGCGGACGAAGAGGGCAAGAGCAAGATCGTCGGCGATGTGGCGACGGCTGAGGCCATCCTGCACGCGCGCGCGATTACGCCGGTGCCCGGTGGCGTGGGGCCGATGACTATTGCGGTGCTGTTGCGCAATACGCTGGTCGCGGCCCATGCGCGGCTGGGCCTGGCTGCGCCTGAAGGCTTGTGAAGCGTATCGCTCTGGCGCTGGTGCTGATGGCGGGTGGGGCGCAGGCTGCGCGGCCACCGATGCGCCTGTCCGCCAACCCCAGCGCTGTGGTCGCCGCAGAGATCGCGTTCAATCGGCTGGCACAGACCAAGGGGCAATGGACCGCCTTTCGCGAGACCGCCGCCAAGGATGCCGTGATGTTCGTGCCGGACATGGTGAGCGCGCAAGCCTGGCTGAAAGGCCGCAAGGATCCGCCCGCTTCGGTCAAGTGGCAGCCGGAAAAGGTGCTGATGTCGTGCGACGGCAGCATCGGCGTCACCACCGGACGCTGGCAGCAGCCCGATGGCACCCAAGGCTATTTCACGACGATCTGGCGGCGCGACGACAAGGGCCGCTGGAAATGGGTGCTCGATCATGGCGACGCCGTGGCCGCGCCGCCCCCTGCCCCCGATTTCATAGCGACGCGGCTTGCGATCTGCCCGCGCGGGATGCGTCCCCCGCCACCGCCCGCTGCCGACGTAAAACCGGTCCCGACACCGGGCATCGGTGCCTCCGAAGACGGCAGCCTGAAATGGACAACCGAAGTGCGCGCCGACAAATCGCGCCGCATCACCATTTCCCTTATGAACAATGCTGCCTATGAAGAGGCCTTGATCAACGACGTGGCGGCCCCGGCATCATGATGGAATTGTTCATATCCGCTTTCATCACGCTGTTCGTGGTGATCGATCCGCCCGGTTGCGCACCGATCTACGCCAGCGTGACCAGCGGCGCGAGCGACCTGCAGCGGCGGTCGATGGCGATCCGCGCCGTTGTGATCGCGACCGGCATCCTGCTGGTCTTTGCGATCTGGGGCAAGCAACTGCTGGGCGTGCTGGGGATCGACCTCAACAGCTTCCGTATAGCGGGCGGCATCATGCTGTTCCTGATAGCAATGGACATGGTTTTCGAAAAGCGCACCCAACGCCGTGAGGACCGCGCGCAGAAGATCGCCGATACGCCGGAGATCGAGGACGTGTCGGTCTTCCCGATGGCCATGCCGATGATCGCCGGGCCGGGATCGATCGCCACCGTCATGCTGCTGATGGCGCGGGCGAACGGGCTGAGCGAGCGGATGGTCGTGCTCGGTGCGTTGGCCACGGTGCTGCTTATGATGCTGGTCGCGCTGGTGGCTGCAGGGCCGCTGATGAACTTGCTCGGCAAGAAGATCGAAGCGGTTATCACGCGCCTGCTGGGCGTGTTGCTGGCGGCGCTGGCGGCGCAATTCGTGATCGACGGATTGAAGGCGAGTTTCTGACCGCGCCCTGAATTTTTCGGTGCCGGTTGGAACAGCTATCCCGCCGACCTGTTACCTCTGCATCCAAAGACAGGAGCAGATATGACAGACCAGACACCCGCCAAGGTTTTGATCATGGCGACCGACGGCTTCGAGCAGTCCGAATTGTTCGAACCGCGCAAGGCCCTTCTCGACGCTGGCTATGACGTTACGCTGGCGTCCGTCGCGCTCGACCCGATCCAGGGCATGGAGCATGACGAAAAGGGCGATACGATCACGCCGGACATCGTGCTGTCCGACGTGCAGCCGGACGATTACGATATGCTCGTCCTGCCCGGCGGCGTCGCCAACCCGGACACGTTGCGGATGGAAAAGGACGCCATCGATATCATCCAGGCGTTCTTCAACCGCGATGCTACGGTAGCGGCCATCTGCCATGCGCCGTCATTGCTTGCCGAAGCCGATGTGCTGGATGGGCGCAAGGTAACATCCTGGCCATCGATCCGCACCGATCTGCGCAATGCAGGCGCGCAGGTCGTCGATCAGGAAGTGGTTATCGACGGCAACCTCATCACCAGCCGCAACCCGGATGACATCCCGGCCTTCAACAAGGCCATCGTCGCGGCTGTTCAGTAATTTTGGTCGCCTTCACATTGCGGGTAAGGCTAAGTTGGACGGCAGGCCGTAAAGCCCGCCGTCCAATGTCTATAGATGCAGCACCATAAGCAGCACCGCAAGAAAGCGGGCATTCATGGAAAAGCTGAATCCGCGGCAATTAAAATCCATGGCTATTCACCTTGAATAGCCAGATGCGCACCCAGCAATTAATGGGCAGTCGTTGCAACGATTAACGGAGGACGATATGTCCAAAGAGCATTTGCTCTAGATCTGTTTCCGGATTGTAGCGGCTCAACTAGCTGAGGCGCTGTTCCGTAAATCGAAAGGGCCGACATTGCGCTAGAACGATGCGGAGCCTTACAATCTAATACACATATAGAATAGAATGACTAAATCAGTCAAGCATCCTACTAAATTGCTCACGCCTTTATTTCGCACAAAGAAGCATTGGTGGAGCCGAGCGGGATCGAACCGCTGACCTCGTCATTGCGAACGACGCGCTCTCCCAACTGAGCTACGGCCCCAAGGCGTTTGGCTATAAGCGGGGCGATGCGGCGTTGCAACGCCCTTTTCCTGCAATGGAATAGCCGGGTCGTGCTAAGATAAAGCGCGCTCACAGTTACGATCAAAGGAGACGTTTATGGCCCGTGCATGGTGCCTGACCAGCCGCCCGCAAGGTCTGCCGACGCAGGACAATTTCGCGCTGAAGGCGATTGACGACCGCGCGCTGGCCGAAGGGGAAATCCGCGTCCGCAACCTTTGGCTGTCGGTCGATCCCTATATGCGCGGGCGGATGAACGACATTAAAAGCTATGTCCCGCCGTTCGAAATCGATGCGCCGATGACCGGCGGCGCGCTGGGCGAAGTGATCGAGAGCCGGAACGGCGGCTTTGCCGTAGGTGACCGGGTGCTGCACATGGGCGGCTGGCGCGATGAAGCAATCGTCGATGCGGGCCTGACGCCGGTGAAACTGCCGCAGAGCGACCTGCCAGTCGAATCGTGGTTGCACATCATGGGGCTGACCGGCGCAACGGCGTGGATCGGTCTGCTGAAGATCGCGCAGGCAAAGGCAGGCGACCGGGTGTTCGTGTCGGCAGCGGCAGGCGCAGTCGGATCGGTGGCGGTGCAGATCGCGAAGGCCAAGGGCATGACGGTCATTGGATCGGCCGGCGGTCCGGACAAATGCGCCTGGGTCAAGCAACTGGGGGCGGACGCAATGATCGACTACCGCGCCGGTCCGGTGCTGGACCAGTTGCGTGCAGCGACCCGCGACGTGGGCGGCCGGATCGACGTGTATTTCGACAATGTCGGTGGCGATCATCTGGATGCGGCGCTGGCCATGTCGACCAAGGATGCGCGCTTTGCCATTTGCGGCATGATCGACGGGTATAATAGCGACACGCCCCTGACGCTGAAGTTCGCGAACCTCATCATCATCAACCGCATCCGCATCGCCGGTTTTCTCTATTCCGATCATATGGCGGACCTGCCCGCGTTTCAGGCGGACATGGGAGAGATGATAAAGGCCAGACAGGTGGTGTCGCACGAGACCGTCTATGACGGGCTGGAGCGGACACCGGAGGCTTTTCTGGGCCTGTTCAGCGGCGCCAACATGGGCAAGATGCTGGTCAGGCTTTGACCGTTTGACGGCAGCGCTGTTTTAAGCGGCGCTGCTGTTAAACCCGAAAGCGAGGAAGTCCGGCATCGGGCCGTTCCAGCCGTCGTCCGGACCGTCATCCTGATTGGTATCGCGACGACGCGACGGTGGCGCATCGCGGCGCGGCTCAGCGCGGGGTGCGGGAGCCGGACGTGCTTCGGTGCGCGGCGCAGCGACGACCGGTTCGGACTCCGTCGCCAATACAGGTTCGGCTTTGGGCTCGGCTTTCGGTGCAGCCTGGGGCTTTTCGCTCTTGGCGGCAGGCTTGCGCGCGCGTCTGCTCTTGGCGGGCGCAGCAGGCGCATCTTCGCCATCGACCTCGGCAGCAACGGCGGCGGCTTTTTCACCGCCGAAGATCGGGATTTTCGTGCCGATCAGCTTCTGGATATTGTCCAGTGCCTCGGCGTCTTCCGGCGTGACGAAGGTGTAGGCAACGCCCGTTGCGCCGGCGCGGCCGGTGCGACCGATGCGGTGGACGTAATCGTCGGGATGCCAGGGCGCGTCATAGTTGAACACATGGCTGACGCCCTTGATATCCAAACCGCGAGCAGCGACGTCCGACGCGACGAGGACGTTCACGTCGCCGCGCTTGAACCGATCCAGTTCGGCGATGCGGGACCCCTGATCCATGTCGCCATGAATTTCGCCCGACCGCACGCCGCTCTTTTGTAGCGTCTTGTTGAGGTCGCGGACGGTGGTCTTGCGGTTGCAGAAGATGATCGCGTTGGTCACATCCTCGGCCTTGAGCATGTGGGCAATCATGTCGCGCTTCTTGCGCGATTCGACCTTCACGAGCCACTGGGTGATGTTGATGCTGGCGGACGCGGGCCGCGCCACTTCGATCGACTTGGGGTTCGAGAGGAACTTGTCGGCCAGCTTCTTGATGACCGGCGGCATGGTTGCGGAGAACAGCAACGTCTGGCGTTGCGCGGGCAGCTTCGTGCAGATTTCCTCGATATCGGGGATGAAGCCCATGTCGAGCATACGGTCGGCTTCGTCGATGACGAGTAGCGAGCAACCGTTGAGCATGATCTTGCCGCGACCGAACAGGTCCATCAAGCGGCCCGGCGTCGCGATCAATACGTCCACGCCCTTTTCAAGCGCCGCAAGCTGATCGCCCATCGACACGCCGCCGATAAGGAGCGCCATCGAAAGCTTATGATATTTGCCGTACTTCTCAAAATTCTCGGCAACCTGCGCAGCGAGTTCGCGCGTGGGCTCAAGAATCAGGGAACGCGGCATCCGCGCGCGGCTGCGGCCATGCGCCAGGATATCGATCATCGGCAGCACGAAGCTGGCCGTCTTGCCCGTGCCCGTCTGGGCAATGCCGACGATGTCCTTCATCATCAGCACGGACGGAATAGCCTGCGCCTGAATAGGCGTCGGGGTGTCGTAGCCGGCCTCTGTGACCGCCCTTAACAATTCATCGGATAGGCCGAGATCGGCAAAATTCATTCATATGTCCGGAATAAGAGGGCCACGCGAGTGTGCGGGCCCGGTCAAAGCTGGCTGGCCAATGCGGAAATAGTGGCCGATTGTCAAGAAAATCCGGGCTGCGACGCCCGATCCTACGCTATTCTATCGCTCCGGGACCAGTCGTTTGAAACTCTCCACTTCGCATGTCAGGCCGCTGCGCGCCTGAATATAGTCCCGCCCCGCGCAAAGCGATCCATCGTCGGTCGGTTCGATATAGAAGCCAGCGTAGAAATCCGCTGCCCGGCATTGTTTGCCGAAACGCGCGCGAAAACGCTGATTGTTCGACAGGATCAGGTCAACGCTGTTGCGCCCACCCAAGGCCGCGGAACGTACCGACTTGATCGCGACACAGCGGGGCCCTTTCTTCTCATCCCACTCCTGAGGCTCAGGGGGCGGAGTCGGTTGGCCTGCGCGCGGCTGACGAACGAGAGGCACACGAATGATCACCCGCTGCTCGATTCTGAGCTGAGCGAATTCGACAGGCGCACCGACCGGGGCCAATAACAAGGCAATGGCAGAATGAAACAACATAGTCCCCCTGGGGAATATCATGCCCTACGCAGCGGCGGTTGAACAACCGATGAATTCCGGGGCATAACGAGTCTATGATTTCTTCCGATAGCCTTTCGCGCTTTGCGGCCCTGCTTGGCCCCAAGGGTTTTACCGACGATGCCGACGATATCGCGCCGTGGCTGACCGACTGGCGCGGGCGATATCATGGCCATGCCGTAGCGATGCTGTCGCCCGCCAACACGCAGGAAGTCGCGGCGTGCATGACGCTGGCGTCCGAATTGGACATCGCGCTGGTGCCGCAGGGGGGGAACACATCGATGGTCGGGGGCGCGACGCCGCCGATGGACGGAAGCGCGCTGATCCTGTCGCTGCGCCGGATGAACGCGATTCGCAGCCTCTCGGCGGACGATAATCTGGCGGTGTGCGAAGCGGGGGTGATTCTGTCGGTGCTGCACGATGCCGCCGAGGGGATCGGTCGGCGCTTTCCGTTGAGTTTGGGCGCGAAGGGATCGGCGACCATCGGCGGGCTGGTGTCGACCAATGCAGGCGGGACGCAGGTGCTGCGCCACGGAACCATGCGGGCCCTGGTCGAGGGGATCGAAGCGGTCCTGCCTGACGGAAGCATATTCGACGGGCTGGCCGCATTGAAGAAAGACAATCGCGGATATGACATCAAGCAGTTACTGGTCGGCGCGGAGGGAACCATCGGCATCGTGACCGCAGCCTCGCTGCGCCTTGTCCCCGCCATAGCGGACCGGGCGGTGGGCTGGATCGGGGTGGACAGCCCGCAGGATGCGCTGGCGCTGCTGCGCCTGCTGGAAATGCGGTTGGGGAATATCGTCGAGGGGTTCGAGGTGATTGCCGACGACGGGCTGGGCCATGTTCTCTCCCACATTCCCGCCACCCGCTGCCCCATCGACACGCGGACGCCGTGGCATGTGCTGATCGAAGTCGATCTGCCCGATGTGCAGACGCCGTCGGCCGCCGAGCAACTGGAAGCGGCGCTGGCCGAAGGGCTGGAGACGGGACTTGCCAAGGATGCAGCCATCGCCGCCAACGAAGCGCAGGCGGAAGCCTTCTGGCGGATTCGGGAGTCGCTATCCGAGTCCGAGCGGGCGCAGGGTCCGGCGCTGCAATATGATGTCAGCGTACCGGTGGCGCGGATGCCCGCATTCATGATCGACACGGCGGCCGCAGCAGAAGCGCGCTTTCCCGGCACGACGGCGTCGTCCTTCGGGCATCTGGGGGATGGCAATGTCCATTTCCATGTCCGCGCACCCAAAGGCACGACCGACGGCCCGGCGTGGATCGCCGCGGAAGGGGCGACCATCAATGCTTTCGTCCACGATGCGGTGGTGGCGTCCGGGGGATCGATCTCCGCCGAACATGGCATCGGCCAGATGAAGCGCACCGAACTTGCGCGCCTTTCCAGCCCCGCCCATCTGGCGTCGCTCCGCGCCATCAAGGCAGCATTCGACCCCAAGGGGATCATGAATCCGGGCAAGCTGGTGCCGATGGCCGGCGAATAAACCGACACGTAAAATTTATCGTTTGTACGTACAGATGTGTACGTACACCGCGCCTTTTTTAGCCTGATGCCTGCTCAAACGCCGTACCATCCTTGCGGCGATAGCGTCCATCAGGGCCGATGTGCATGTCGATATCGGGATAGTGACATTCGCCCTCCGCGGGGCGGCCGATGGCGATGAAGGTGCAGTCGCTGTCGCTTTCGTTGACGAGGTGATGGCCGTTGCCATCGTTCTTCGGGAAGACCGCCACGTCGCCGGGGCGCATGTCCGTTCGGCCATTGTCGTCGATCAGCACGGCTGCGCCCGCCAGCATGATGACGACTTCGTCTTCCTCGACATGCCAGTGGCGATGCGCGGACCATGCGCCGGGTTTCAGGACCACATGGCTCATCCCGAATTCGGTCAGGCCTGTGGCGGGCGCGAGCCGCCGATACCAGCGACCGGCCACCGCATCGGCAAATTCGGGCGGATAGCCGGTACGGTTAGCCGGCGGGAGAGCATCGAGGTCGATCTTGGGCATGTGGCGCTCCATCTGGTCAATCGCTGTCACCTTCGCTAACGCACGCGCATGACCCTGACCAGTGCCACTCCCGATCCTTTGGCTCTTGCCGAGCGGCTGATCGCCTGCCCTTCGATCACCCCGGCCACCGGAGCGGTGTTCGACTGTATGGAAGCGATGCTGGCGCCGCTGGGTTTCGCGGTCGAACGGTTCGTCGCGGGCGATGCGCCGGACGGGCCAGTCGAGAATTTGCTGGCGGTGCGCGAAAATGGACCGGGGGCGCATTTCGCCTTTGCCGGGCATCTGGACGTCGTGCCGCCGGGTAATGGCTGGGCCAGCGATCCGTTCGTGCCGGAGGTGCGCGGCGATCTGCTCCACGGGCGCGGTGCGGTGGACATGAAGGGGTCGATTGCATGCTTCGTCGCGGCGCTGGCGCGCAATCCCGATCTGCCCGGAACGGTGAGCCTGATTATCACCGGCGATGAGGAAGGTCCGGCGGTGCACGGCACAGTGGCGCTGATGGAGCGGATGGCTGCGCGCGGGATCGTGCCGGACCTGTGTCTGGTCGGCGAGCCTACGTCGGTCAACCGGCTGGGCGACATGGTGAAGATCGGGCGGCGTGGTTCGGTCAATATGTGGATCACGGTTGAGGGCGCGCAGGGGCATGTCGCCTATCCGCATCTGGCCGACAATCCCATCCCCCGGCTGATCCGCATCCTGTCCGCCATCGAAGCGGTGGAGCTGGACAACGGCACCGACTGGTTCCAGCCGAGCAATATCGAGATTACCGACATCACCGTGGGCAATCCGGCGACCAATGTGATTCCCGCCCGAGCGACCGCGCGCCTGTCGATCCGGTTCAACGATTGCCACAGCGGCGCGGGCTTGGTGAAGCGGATCAAGGCCATCGTGCAAGCCGAAGGCGGGACACTGACGGCGAAGATCAGCGGCGAGCCGTTCCTGACACCGCCGGGCGCCTTTTCCTCCCTCATCAGCGATGCCATCGAAAGCGCGACGGGTATCGTGCCGGAGCTATCGACCACTGGCGGCACGTCGGACGCGCGGTTCCTCTCGCGCCTGTGTCCGGTGGTGGAATTCGGGCTGTGCAACGCGACGATGCACAAGCTGGACGAAGCGGTGGCTGTCGAAGATCTGGAAACGCTGACGGCGATTTACGCCGATATCCTGCGGCGTGCGGCTCAGGCTTCGCGCGCTTCGGCCTGATTATTACCGAAACGTCCGAGATAGGCGGACTCATTCGTGGGATGGGCGATATGATAGCCCTGAAACACCGTGCAGCCAGCCACGCGCAGGATATCGACCTGCTCCTGACTTTCGACGCCTTCGATCACGACTTCGAGACCTAGCCCCTGAATGAGCGCGATTACGGCGCTGCAGATCGTGCGCGCTTCGGCGGAGCTTGCGATATCGCGGACAAGGCTGCGGTCGATCTTCACTCTGTCCACGGGCAGATCGCGCAGGCGCGCGAGGTTGGAATAGCCCGTGCCGAAATCGTCGATAGCGATCCGCACCCCGATTTCGCGCAAGGCGTGCAACTGATCGATCAGTCGTTCGTCCATTTCCATTGCAAGCGATTCGGTGATTTCCAGCTCGATCCGATCGGCGGGCGTGCCGTGCCGCGCCATGGTGTGGCGCAGGCGCAGGAAGAAATCGGCCTGTGACAGTTCGCGGGTCGAGATGTTGATGGCGACGCGCTGATCCAGCCCCTGCTGCGCCCAGCGGGCTGCCGTCTCGCACACCTGATCCATGATCCAGTCGCCAAGCTCCACGATGACGCCGCTTTCCTCCGCAACCTGCACGAAGGTGGCGGGCATCAGCATGTCGCGGTCGGGATGCGCCCAGCGTACCAGTGCTTCGGCAACGACCACGCGCCCCTGTCCGACATCGAGCTGCGGCTGAAATTGCAGGAGGAACTCGCCGCGCTCCAACGCGATACGCAAGTCGCGTTCCAGCTCGGCCTTGCCCGCTGCCTCCTGCGCCAGTGCGGCCGTGAACGTCTCGACCTTGCCGCCGCCGATGCTCTTGGCATGATACATGGCGATGTCGGCCGAGCGCAGCAGGGCGCTCAGGGTTTCGCCATGGTCGGGATAATAAGCGATGCCGATAGATGCGCCCAGATCGATCTGCTGCCCGCCTAGGTCGAACGGCTCGCCCAAGGCAAACTGGATTGCACGCGCGATGCGTTCTGCAGCGGCGTGGCTGGGAATGTCAGGGAAGAACAAGGTGAACTCATCGCCCGCCAGCCGCCCGACAACGGCATCGCCTGCCCCGGCCTGTAGCTGGCTGACCACCACCTCCCGCAGTCGACCGGCGACGCGGGCGAGCAACTGATCGCCGGTTGCATGGCCGAAGGTGTCGTTCACCGCCTTGAACCCGTCGAGATCCAGAAAGAACATGGCGGCGGGACGGTCGATGGCGCGATCGAGGATCAGGCTTTCGACCTGGCGGCAAAAGCTCATGCGATTGGGCAGGCCCGTGACGGCATCGAACATGGCAAGCAGGTGGATGTTATCGAGACTGGCGCGTACCTGGCTGAAGAGGCTGTCCATCGCCACAGCGAGATCCGGCAGATCGCGGCGGATGACCTGAATCACGGGCGTCTGGAGATCGCCATGGGCTGCGGCGACCAGACGCTCGGTCGCGCTTTCGACGGATGCGGCAATGCCCAGCATGCTGCGACGCGCCGAAGCCCAGCTCAAAACACCGCACAGAACCGCTGCGATCAGGGCATAGCCGAGCGGATGCAGGCCGCCACGCGCCGATCCACCCGCCACCAAGGCCAGGATAAAGGCAACCGCCCCAGCGCCAACCGCAAAAGCGACCGCGCGATTCCTGAAGGTGATGCTTTGCACCAGTCCCCTAAATATTGCCGTTGGATCGGTCCGCATACCGCGCGGAATGGGCCGGTTATGAGTCCCATTGGTTAAGAAAATCCCACCAAGGGCGGCATCATCGGCAGATTATTTTTTGCGCCGCAATATGATGTAGAGCGCGCCGTCCCCGCCGTGGCGCGGATGGGCCGAGCGCACGCTGGCGATCGCATCGGCATGGGGGCTGGTATCGAGCCAGTGATTGATCTCCGCGCGGATTGCGCCGCGCTGCCCGGAGCCGCCATTTTCCCTGTTCGCGCGGGGCTTTCCGGTGACGACAAGCAATATCCGCACATCCTGCCCACGCGCCGATGCCAGTGCCTGATTGAGACGGACATGGGCAGCGGACAGGCTGTGGCCGTGCAAGTCGATGGCCATTTCCGGTGCCAGCGCGCCGCGCTTGATCTGCTTTTCCCAGCGGTCATCCAGCACTGCGGCAGGGCGTCTGGCAGGTTGAGGATGCAGGGGCAGCACAGGCGAATGTGTTAACGAATGGGTCGCCATTTTCGGCGGCGGCGCAGAGGCCACCTCCGGTGTCGAAATGGATGCGTCGGTGCGATAGGGCCGCACGCTTTGTGCGAGCCGCGCCCAGAGCGTGCGCTCCTCAGCGGAGAGGCGGCGTCCGGCCATCACTCATCATCGTGGATTGCGCCGTTACCCGTGCGACGGTGCCGATGGGCAGGAGCAGCAGGGCGCTTCCCCGTGCCGCCATGCCGCCCGCTATCGCGCGGGCACGCTCGCCAGCGCCCCAGAAAGTATCGACGCGGTTCGGTCCCTTGATCGCGCCGCCGGTATCCTGCGCAATCCAGATGCCATTGGGCTCGGCGCGATCCATCGACAGCAGGATCGGCGCACCGAGCGGGATATAGCGCGGATCGGCGGCAACCGATGCTTCGGCTGTAACCGGCAGGCCGAGCGCGCCGAGCGGCCCTGCGCCGGTCAATTCCTTGAAGAAGACGAAGCTCTTGTTCTCGTCCATGATCGCTGCGCCTTCGACCGGGTTGGCGCGCAAATACGCCATGATATCTTGCATCGACCCGGCCTGAATAAGCCCGCGATCCTTCATCAGCTTGCCGATGCCGGTATAATCGCGCCCGTTCTGCGTTTCGTAGCCGATGCGCATGATGCCGCCATCGGGCAGGCGCAGGCGTCCGCTGCCCTGCACCTGAAGGAAGAAGAATTCGACGGGATCGGCGGCCCAGGCGACGATCTGTGCGCGACCAGCCAGCGAGCCTTCCACGATCTGCGCGCGCGTGTCGAAGGGCACGAATGTGTTGCCGGTGACCTTGCCGCGAATGGTCTTGCCCTTCAGCGTGTCACTGAACTGGCCCAGATCGACATCGATCAGATCGGCGGGTCGCCCGTAGATGGGGACCGCATAGCCGGCGCGCTGGGTGCGCGATCCGGCGATTTCCGGTTCGAAATAGCCGGTGGCGAATGCCTTGCCATCGCCGACCTGCGCGCTTTCGAAATAGCGGGAGAAGAATTCGGTGGCGGTCGTGTCGGGCCAGCTTGACGCCGCGCTGCACGCCTGCTGCCAGTCGGCACCGCGTGTCAGGCCGCTCTGGTCATTGCGGCGGAGCAGCGAAGGGCAGGATATGCGGAAAGCCTGGAGTGCCAAGCGCGAGCGTTCGCCGGATGGGAGCAAGTCCGCAATCGGCGGACCGGCGACGAGGCCTGCGCCAAGGGCGTTGTCGCCCGCGACAACGGGCACGGCAGGCGTTGGCACAGTCGGGCGAGGCGTGGCGGGCTTTGGGCGCGCGGCAGTATCGGTTGAGGGTCGAGCGGGCGCTGGGCGATTGGGACTGGCCGGGATCACGCCGCCCGCACATGCGGAGAGCGCCGCCGCAAGGAGCAGCGCCGCACCCGACCGGAGGAAGCTCATGCTTCCTCGTCGGTTTCAGTCAGTTTCCAGTTGGGATCGGTAGCGCGCAGATCGCGGCTGAACGTCCAGACATCGTGGGTCGGCACGGCGTCGGTCATCGACCCGGCAATGATGTTGCCATCCTTGTCACGAGTGATCGCGGCGATATCGGCATCGAAACGCATGGTGACATGCGCGATGCGGCCGCTCAGCACGGCTTCGGTGATGATAGCCTTGTCGATGCGGACGAGGCGATTTTCCAGCGTTTCGCCAGCCGCTTCGCGTGCGGCAATGGCTTCTTCGAACGACGCCAGCACATCGGCATCGCACAGCCATGCCAGATCTTCGCGGTCGCCGCGCCAGAACGCTTCGAGGACCATGCGATAGGCGGTCTTTGCGCCATCGATGAATTGCGGCACGTCGAAACGACGATCCGCCGCGATCAGCGCGCGAACGCCAACGTCCGCACCCGGCGCAAGCATGCCATCGGACAGACGCACGTTGTCCGTACCCTGTTCACCGGCATTGCGCGGCTGGAGCACGGCGACTTTAGCGCGGTCGTCCGCCTGCAACGGCGCGGGTTGCTGCTCATGCCCCGTGCGCTTGCCGAGCACGGAATAGAGCCGCAGGGCCAGAAAGCCGGCGACGAGAGCGAGTATGACAATAACGTACACTGTGCTTTTACAACCTTCGCAAGCGTGAGTTGCCCCAACATAGGCATGTTCGGGCGCAGATTCAAATGGCGATCACCCGGTATAACAAACGCCATGCCCGTATAGTTGCGCCTTAAGTCGCCATTGCCCTGCGTTCGGGCCCCTGCTAAGCGCCCGCATCACTGTCGCGCCGGGTGCGCTGGGCTTTCCGGTGGCGGCAACCATGGACAATAAGGACGATATCATGGCGGATCAGGCCGATACCCACGACGCACTGGCCAATGGCGCGGACACCACGCCCCAGATCGGGCTCATCACCCAATATGTGAAGGATCTGTCGTTCGAAAATCCGAACGCGCCCGCCGTGTATCAGTGGCAGTCGCAGCCCAATATCGACGTGCAGTTCAACATCGGCGCCGATCAGGTGGCCGACGATGTGCATGAAGTCGCGCTGAAGATCGAAGTGAAGGCAACGACCGACGACGGCACCGCCTTTGCCGTCGAACTGGTCTATGCTGGTTTGTTTGGTATGCGCAACGTTCCCGAAGATCAGATCCAGCCGTTCATGCTGGCCGAAGCGCCGCGCCTTCTCTTCCCCTTCGCCCGCCGGATCCTGTCGGATGCCGTGCGTGACGGTGGCTTCCCGCCGCTGCTGCTCGATCCCATCGATTTCCAGGCGCTGTATCTGCAGCAGGCGCAAGCCGCCGGACAGTTGGTGGATGCACCCGTCGGGAATGCGTAAGACTTTACCACTTCTAATACCGTTCGGGCTGAGCCTGTCGAAGCCCCTTCCTTTTTCCAAGGAAGAAAAGCCCTTCGACAGGCTCAGGGCGAACGGCTGATGGGTGGTGTGCATATATGGGCCTGTTAAGAGCCACCGGCACCATTGGCGGGCTGACGCTGGTCAGCCGCATCCTCGGAATGGTCCGCGATATGCTCGTGGCGCGCTATCTGGGCGCGGGACTGGCGTCGGACGCCTTTCTGATCGCTTGGCGGCTGCCCAATCTGTTCCGCGCGCTCTTTGCCGAAGGCGCATTCGCCGCCGTGTTCGTGCCGATGTTCAATCGCACGATGGCCGAAGGCGACAAATTAGATCCGGGGAGCGGCAAGGCCGCTGCCGTGGCCTTTGCCGGACAGATATTGTCCGTGCTGTTCCCGGTCGTGCTGGTCTTCACGGCTATCATGATGGTCGCCGCTGCGCCGGTTGTGTGGGCGATGACCGGTGGCTTTCCCGATGGCGGGCCGGAGAAATTCGATCTGGCGGTGAACCTCACCCGGATTACCTTCCCGTATCTCGCGCTCATCAGTCTGGTGTCGCTGCTGGGCGGCATTCTCAATTCACTCGACCGATTCTGGGTCAACGCCGCCGCGCCGGTGCTGCTCAATGTCTGCATGATCGGCGCGGTGATTTTCTTCCGGGGCGATACACCGGTGGAGACTGCCTATACGCAGGCGGTTGCCGTCACCATTTCCGGACTGGCGCAATTGCTGTGGCTGATGTGGTCGTGTCGGCAGGCGGGGGTCGTGCTGAAACTGGGCATGCCGCGCCTCTCGCCGCAAGTGAAGCGGATGCTGGCGCTGATCGGCCCGGCGGCATTGGGCGCGGGGGCTATTCAGTTCAACCTGCTGATCTCGACTTCGCTGGCCGCACGGTTTCTGCCGCAAGGCGCGGTGAGTTACCTGTATTATGCCGACCGGCTCAATCAGTTGCCGCTGGGCCTGATCGGGATCGGCGTGGGCACCGCGATACTGCCCGCGCTTTCGCGCCAGATCGGGTCGGGCAATGAAGCCGCGGCCTCACACACGCAAAACCGCGCGCTGGAACTGGCGCTGTTCCTTGCGCTGCCCGCCGCCGTGGCGCTGTGCATTTCGGCGGTGCCGCTGATCCGCGGGCTGCTGGAACATGGCGCATTCACTGCTGCCGACACCATCGGGACGGCAGGCGCGCTCTCGGCCTTTGCATTGGGCGTTCCGGCCTATGTGCTGATCAAGGTGCTGACACCGGGTTTCTACGCGCGGCAGGACACGAAGACGCCGGTGCGGGTCGCGGTGTTTTCGATGCTGTTCAACCTTGTCGGCAATCTGGTGCTGATCTGGCCGCTGGGGCATGTGGGCGTCGCCGTGTCCACCGCCGTTGCCGCATGGGTGAATGTGCTGGTCCTCTACTGGCTCCTCCATCGCCGCGATCAGTTGCGGATGGATGCACGGTTCAAGAGCAAGGCGATCCGGATCATCGGCGCCAGCGCCGCGATGGGCGTGGCGCTGTGGTTCCTCAATCCGTTGCTCGACCCCTATATGGCGAAGAGCGTGACGGAGCGAGTCATTGCCCTGATGCTGTTGTGCGGGATCGGCGGGCTGGTCTATGGGGTGGCGGCGCTGGTCCTTCGCACCTATGCGCTTTCCGAACTCCGGTCGCTGTTTCGGCGACCCAGCAAGACGAACTGAGACAACACATGCGCGTTCTTTCCGGCATCCAGCCCACCGGCAATCTGCACCTTGGCAATTATCTCGGCGCGATCCGTAACTGGGTGAAGATGCAGGATGAGATGGCCAGCGGGAGCCAGTGCTTCTTCTTCCTCGCCGACATGCATTCGATCACCGTGCATGAGGAGCGCGCCCAGCGGCTGAAGAATGTGCGCGAGATGGCCGCCGCGCTGATCGCCGCCGGGATCGACCCGGATCGCAGCGTGCTGTTCAATCAGGCGCGGGTGCCTGCCCATGCAGAGCTGGCCTGGTTGCTGAACGGCACTGCGCGGATCGGCTGGCTCAACCGCATGACCCAGTTCAAGGACAAGGCAGGCAAGAATCGCGAAGGCGCTTCGGTGGGCCTGTTCGTTTATCCCGTGCTGCAGGCCGCCGACGTGCTGCTGTATCAGGCGACGCATGTGCCGGTGGGCGAGGATCAGAAACAGCATCTGGAGCTGACCCGCGATATCGCGATCAAGTTCAACACCGATTTCGGCGTGGACCTGTTCACTCTGCCCGAGCCGATCATCCCCAAGGAAACCGCACGCATCATGTCGCTGCGCGATGGTAGCGCGAAAATGTCAAAATCCGATCCGTCGGACATGAGCCGCATCAACCTGACCGACGACGACGACACCATCGCGAGCAAGGTGCGCAAGGCAAAGAGCGACGCGGATGTGCTGCCCGAAACCTATGCCGATCTGGCGGAGCGGCCCGAGGCGAAGAACCTGGTGGGCATATTCTCGGCAATGACGGGTGAAAGCACCGATGCGATCTGCGCGCGATTCGCAGGCCAGGGGTTCGGCGCGCTCAAGCCTGCGCTGGCCGATGTGCTGGTCGAGTCGCTGCGGCCCATCCGGCAGCGGTTCGAAGCGCTGAAAAATGATGACGTGGCGCTGGACGCCATTCTTCAGAAAGGCGCGGCGAAAGCGAGCGCTGCGGCAGAACCGACGCTGCGCGGGGCTTATGACGCCGTTGGGCTGATGCGCTGAGTAGATCGCCGCTCCTAAAACTCTTTTCCCCGATGAGACGTTTCTGATCGGCGTTCAATCGCCGTTCAGTTGCGCTTTGCTATGCGAACTCTCATATGTAGGCGGGGAGTGCCGGAAACGGCCATAAGCAGGATCATATCTATGTCTAGATTTCGGAAAATCGGCCTTCTCGCAGCCCCCGCTCTGGCGCTGGTTGCGCTGGCGGGCTGCACTCAGAATTTCAACGCGAATGTGGCGCGCTTCCAGCAACTGCCCGCGCCGCAGGGGCAGAGCTTCGCTGTGGTAGCGGATGACCCGCGTTTGGCCGGCGGTCTGGAATTTGCGCAATATGCGAGCGTCGTGTCGTCTCGCATGGCGCAACTGGGTTATGTACCCGCTGCCGATCCGGCGACCGCGAACCTGATCGTGCGGATGCGGTACGATGTCGACAATGGCCGTGAAAAGGTCCGCAGCACCGGCGGTGGTTGGGGCGGCGGCTGGGGTGGTGGCTGGGGCGGCTGGGGCCGTGGCGGCTATGCCGGTTTCTATGGCCCGCGCCGGTTTGGCTATGGCTTCTACGATCCGTTCCTGTTCGGCCCCGGCTTCAACGACGTCAGCAGCTACACCGTATATACAAGTCTGCTTGAGCTGAAGATCGAGGAAGCGGGCAGCGGCAAGCGGTTGTTCGAAGGCACCGCGTCGGCGCAGTCGCTCAGCAATCGCCTGACTTATCTGGTTCCCAACCTTGTCGAAGCCATGTTTACAGATTTCCCGGGTCGCAGCGGTGAAAATGTTAAGATTACTGTGGCACCAGAGCCTAAGTAGCGCGTTACATGGTTTAGGTGTTGGCTCCCAAGCACACCTGAATGTGGCCCGGCGGTTCGCTTCGAATCGTCGGGCTTTCTTTATATTTGGCAATGTGCCGCCATCGCCGGTTCTGCGGCCTATACAAAAATTTAATTACTCAAGCGCAATGGTGTTCTGTCACTGCAGAAAGAAGGCCATTCATATCCATGTTGCGGCGCATCACGCCAAGCCAAATTCGGCTCGGCATGTTTATCCAGAAATTCGAGGGCGGCTGGCTGTCGCACCCTTTCTGGCGCGCGCGTTTCCTTCTTTCCGACGCTGAAGACCTTCGGAAAATCCTCGACAGTGACATCGATGCCGTGTGGATCGACGACGAGAAAAGCGCCATCGCACCGGCCCGGCGGGAACGCACCCCGGCCCCCGAAATCAGCGAATCGGTGGGCGACCGAATCAAGAATGCGCGGGAGGCCGCCATCCGCGCGCTCCCGCCCCCTTCCCGCCTCCAGACCGACAAACGGGCCGCAGCCCAGACTGTGTTGCGTGCCAAGCAAGTCGTCAAACAGGTATTCGATGGCATAAGAATGGGCAAAGCGGTGCGATCCGCCGACGTGATCGCGGTGGTCGAGGATATATCCGCGTCGCTCGCCCAAAACCGTTCCCTGCTGCTCGGCATCGCACGTCTCAAGTCCAAGGACGAATATACCTACCTTCATTCGGTGGCCGTGTGCGCGCTGATGGTCAATCTGGCGCGGGAAATCGGGCTGGACGATGCGGCGGCGCGGGATGCGGGCATGGCCGGCCTGTTGCACGATGTCGGCAAGATGGTGGTGGCCGAAGCGATACTGAACAAGCCCGGTCCGCTCACCGACCATGAATTTGGAGAGATCCAGCGCCACACGGTCGACGGACATGCCCTTCTCAAGAAAGGGAGCGCCATTCCCGCCGCCGCGCTGGACGTGTGCCTCAACCATCATGAGAAGATGGACGGCACCGGCTATCCCCACGGGCTGTCGGGCGAAGAAATAAGCCTGCACGCGCGGATGGGTGCGATTTGCGACGTATATGATGCGATGACATCGCAGCGTTGTTACAAGGCACCGCTTACGCCCGCCGAAACGCTTACGGCCATGCGTTCCTGGGAAGGGCATTTCGATTCCGCCCTGCTGTTCAGCTTCATGCGCAGTCTGGCTTTGTTTCCGCCAGGCATGCTGGTCCGTCTGGGAACGGGTCATCTGGCCGTTGTGTTACCCAACGGTCGGCGCGGTTCCCGCGTGCGGGTAAAGGCGTTCTACGTGATTGCCGACGGACGCTTCGTCGATCCCTTCGAAGTGATTATTTCCGACACCCAGACCGCCAATCAGATCATGGGCGAGGAAGATCCCGCTGCATGGGATTTGCGTGGCTGGCCAGTGCTGCGCGAAACGATCATGGCCGAAGGCACCGTCGACAAAAGCGCGGCCGCTTAACCTTCCAACTGCCGCAACAACGCGCGGACGTCGGCATCGATATCCGGATTCGATTCGCGCAAAGCCTCGATCGTGCGAACAGCGTGGATCACCGTCGAATGATCGCGCCCGCCGAAAATCCGGCCGATTTCGGGTAAGGAACGCGGCGTCATCTTCTTGGCGAGATACATGGCGACCTGACGCGGGCGGGCGATGGCGCGGGCGCGGCGCTTCGAGCGCATTTCCGAGGCATCGATCCGGTAATGCGCGGCACAGGCCTTCTGAATTTCATCGACGGTGATGCGGCGGGCATTGGCGCGCACGGCATCGGCCAGCATCGCCTGCGCAAATTCCAGATCGACGGTGCGTCCAGTCAACTGGCCATAAGCGAGCAGCTTGTTGAACGCCCCTTCCAGTTCGCGAATATTGCTGCGGATGGAGCGCGCGAGGAAATCGATCACGGCGTCCGGCACCGGCGGGTCGCCCGCAACCAGCCGCTTGGCTTCGAGGATGGCAAGCCGCAAATCGATACCGGCAGGCTGAATGTCAGCGACAAGGCCGCCCGCCAGCCGCGAGAGAATCCGCGGATCGACGGCATCGAGCTGTTGCGGGGCGCGATCCGCGCTGATGACGATTCGCGCGCCGCTTTCGACCAGTTCGTTGATCGTGTGGAGAAACTCCTCCTGCGTTGCGCCCTTGCCTGCGATAAACTGAATATCGTCGATCAACAGCAGCCGCACGGCGCGCAGCCGCGCTTTGAACGCCATCGTTTCATTGGCGCGCATCGCGTTCACGAATTCCATCATGAACCGCTCTGCGGACATATAGACAACCGATGCTTCAGGAGCATGGGCGAGATACGCCCCGGCAATCGCGTGGAGCAGGTGAGTCTTGCCCTGCCCGGTTCCGCCATGAATGAACAGCGGGCTGAAACGCGGTTGCTCCGGCGCGGCCATTGCCTGCGCAGCGGAATAGGCAAGTTGATTGCTTTCGCCCGTGATGAAGCTGGCGAAATCATGACGCGGCAGGAAGGAAGGCGCAGCCTGTGCCGCCGGAGCCGTCGCAGCCGCCTGGGGAGCAGGCGCGGACAGCACGCGCAGTGCAGTCGAATCGGGAGCGCGCACGATGCGGATATCGCGGACCCCGGCATGCGCGCTGCGCCAGGCGAGGCGCAGACGGTCACCGAATTGCGCGGACACGAAGTTGGCAGAAAATTCGGACGCGACCAGAATATCGAGCGTTTCGGTCATGTCGCAATAAGCGCCAAGCCGCGCAGGCTTTAGCCACTGGTCGAACATCCGTGCGCCGATGTCGCTGCGCAATCCCACGCGCAATTGCGCCCAGGCGGCCTCCAAATGGCTGGAGCCACCTGTCACGTCGGCAGCGGATTCACTCGCCTGTTCGTGGCCCGTTGAAAGGCCCGATACCGATTCCGCTTGTGTCTTCATTCCGCCCCTTCGAACCAACCATTTTCGGCAGCGCGCAGAAGACACTTGCGGAAAGTCGCCCCCGACCGTCCCGCTTTTCACCACCTGACAAACACTGCAATGTTACGGAACCGATTCGGTCCGCAACCCAGACACAAGACTTAGACAGCAGGACCGGAGTCTATCAAGACCGCTATGGGTCAAATAAATGAAATAAAGACGTTGACTCAGCTTAGCCCGCGGAATCACTGGACTTCAATTTATACTGTTATAAATCAATGAGTTATTTGGCCAATTAAGTAATCATACTGCACGAATCGGCACAAATCCTAGAGTTACGGATTCATGACATAAAAATGACGAAGGAGCGCTGCGGTGCAGCATCTCGCAGATACGCCAAAAAACCCGCCAAGCAGTGCCCGGCGGGTTTTTTGAATTGCAGCTATTTGACATGCGCAAAGCGCAAGGCGTTAGCCCAGAGCGGAAACGCGCTTCGTCAGACGGCTGAATTTGCGCGATGCCGTGTTCTTGTGAAGCACGCCACGGGCAACGCCACGCGCCAGTTCAGGCTGAACGGTCTGCAATGCGGTTGCGGCGGCATCCTTGTCACCGGCAGCAAGAGCCGATTCGACCTTCTTGACCAGCGTGCGGATACGACCGACGCGGTTACCGTTTACAACTGCCCGAGCCGCGTTGCGGCGAATGCGCTTCTTTGCCTGTGGCGTATTTGCCATGCCTGTCCTCGAACCGAATATACAAAAAGAAAAGGGCCATGCGGATTCGGCCCGCCGGCCCGTGAAGGAGCGCGCCTTACCGTGGAACGCCCAATGCGTCAACCATTGTGGCGATCGCGACGCCCGAGATTATCGCTGGCACGTTGGGCAATAGAAGGTGGAGCGCCCGCCGTCCACACGGCGCGAAACCGTGCCGCCACAGGGACAGGCCTCTCCCTCGCGCCCGTAGACGCGCCATTGCTTGGAAAAATAGCCCAGTTCGCCATCGGGTCGCGCATAATCGCGCAGCGTCGATCCACCTGCCGCGATGGCCGATGTCAGCACTGCGCGAATCGCTTCGACCAGACGTGCGAGCCGCGGCCCGCCGATTCGCCCGCTCAGCGTCCCCGGCGCGATGCGCGCAATGTTGAGCGCTTCGCACACATAGATGTTGCCCAGCCCCGCGACGATTCGCTGATCGAGCAGCGCGGCCTTGATCGGGCTGGTCCGCCCCGCGAGCGCACCGCGCAAATAGGTTGCGGTGAAATCCGGCCCCAAAGGCTCCGGCCCCATGCGGGTGAAGGGCGTGTGTACTTCCCACGCATCGGTCCGCACCAGATCGAGCGATCCGAACCGCCGCGGATCGTTGAGCGCCAGCCGTCGCCCGCTGGCCGTTTCCAGCACCAGATGATCGTGCGTGCCTATGCTCTCAGGATCGACGCGCCAACGCCCGGACATACCAAGGTGAAAGATCAGCGCATCGCCGCGATCCGTGCCGATCAGCCCATATTTGGCGCGCCGCCATAGCCCCGTCACCGTCGATCCGGTGAGTCGCTGACGCAGGTCGACCGGGATCGGCCAGCGCAGATCGGCACGGCGCGGCTCGACCAGCGTCAGGCGCTCTCCGTCGAGCACCTGGGCAAGTCCGGTAACAGTGGTTTCGACTTCTGGTAATTCGGGCATGGAACACCAATGTAGATGCGATCTGCCGCGTTTCCACCTTATGCTGGAACCCGCGCCAATCTCTGGCTAGAGCGAGGGTCATGAACGACACAGTTTCCTTTGGCTATCGCGATGTCGATGCCACGCAAAAGACCGGCATGGTCAAAGGCGTCTTTTCCAACGTCGCAGGCAAATACGACCTGATGAACGATGCAATGTCCGCAGGGGCGCATCGGCTGTGGAAGGACCAGTTCGTCAAGCGGGTGAAACCGCAGCCGGGCGAAGCGATTCTCGACATGGCGGGCGGCACGGGCGACATCGCCTTTCGCATGCATACCAAGGGCGCAAACGTCACCGTGTCCGACATCAATCCCGAAATGCTGGCCGTCGGCATGGAGCGCGCGGAAAAGAAGGGGCTGACCGGCCTTGCCTGGTCCGAGCAGAATGCCGAGACGCTGAGTTTCCCGGACCGGCAGTTCGACGCCTACACCATTGCCTTTGGGATTCGGAACGTCACGCATATCGACAAGGCACTGGCCGAAGCGCACCGCGTGCTGAAATTCGGCGGGCGGTTCTTCTGTCTGGAATTTTCGACGACGCTCTGGCCCGGCTTTGCCGATGTGTACGACGCCTACTCGCATCATCTGGTGCCCAAGCTGGGCAAACTGCTCGCCAATGACGAGGAAAGCTATCGCTATCTGATCGAATCGATTCGGCGCTTTCCTGACATGGCGAAGTTCGAAGGCATGATCCGCGCGGCTGGCTTCACCCAGACCAAGGTGGAACCGATACTGGGCGGGCTGGTCGCGATCCACAGCGGCTGGAAGGCGTGAGGATGCGTATCGCTTTCTCCCCTCCCTGCAGGGAGGGGTCGGGGGAGGGCATGTCAGCCGCTTACCCCCCTCGCATTATCACGAACAGCCCCTCCCCCAACCCCTCCCTGAAGGGAGGGGCTTTCCCCGCATGACATCCCACGCGACGCATCTCTGGCGGCTCCTGACATGGGGGCGCACGCTGGCGCGCCACGGCGCGCTCCGCGGTATCGAGCGCGATCCGATGACGCCGGTGGCGGTGCGCCGATTGGCACGCATTGCACGATTCGGCGCGCGCGTGCCGAAGCAGCCGCGCTATGCCGAAGCGTTCGAATCCATCGGTCCGGCAGCGATCAAGCTGGGGCAGACGCTGGCAACGCGGCCCGATCTGGTCGGGGACGAAGCGGCCAAGGATCTGCTGCGCCTGCAGGATGCGCTTCCCCCCGTCCCGTTCGATCTGATCCGCAAGCAGATCGAGCAAAGCTTCGGCCGTCCGCTCGAAGCGCTCTACAGCCATTTCGACGAAGTGCCGGTGGGCGCCGCGTCCATCGCGCAGGTGCATCGCGCCACCACCATCCAGGGCCGCGACGTTGCCGTCAAAGTCCTGCGCCCCGGCGTGATCGAGCAGTTCAATCGCGACATCGTGACCTATGAATGGGCCGCCGCGCATCTGGAGCAACTGGGCGGCGAAGTCGCGCGGTTGCGCCCGCGCCTCGTCATCGCGAACCTCAAACGCTGGACGGCGCGCGAACTGGACCTGCGCCGCGAAGCGGCTTCGTCTTCCGAACTGGCCGAAGCGATGCAGGCCGAGCCGGGCTATACCATTCCGGAAATCGACTGGGACCGCACGTCGGGCCGGGTGATGACCATGGAGTGGATCGACGGCATCAAGATCGCCGACCGCGCCGCCATCGTCGCGGCAGGCCACGATACCAAGGCGATTGCCGCGCGGCTGGTCAACGCCTTCCTGCGCCAAGCGATCGCCGAAGGGTTCTTCCACGCAGACATGCATCAGGGGAACCTGTTCGTGAAGGCCAATGGCGACATCGTCGCCATCGATTTCGGCATCATGGGGCGCATCGACCGGCGGGCACGGATGTGGCTCGCCGAAATTCTCTATGGCCTCATTACCGGCAATTATCGCCGGGTCGCGGAAATCCATTTCGAAGCGCAATATGTGCCCGCGCATCACAATGTCGCAGAGTTCGCGACGGCCCTGCGCGCAGTGGGTGAGCCGATGCGCGGCAAGCCGGTCAGCGAATTGTCGGTGGGCGGGATGCTGGACGGGCTGTTCGCCATCACCCGCGATTTCGACATGCAGACCCAGCCGCATCTGCTGCTGCTGCAAAAGACGATGGTGATGGTGGAAGGCGTGGCCACCGCGCTCGACCCCGACATCAACATGTGGGAGACGAGCGGCCCTTATGTGAAAGAATGGCTGCGCACCGAACTGGGGCCGGAAGCCAAGGCCGCCGACACGCTGATCGAGAACTGGCGCACGCTGCAGCGCTTGCCCGATCTGGTTCGTCGGATCGAAGAACATTACCCGGCCAAGGGCGCCGCACCGCTGCCGCCTCCGCTGACCGAGATAAAGCTGATCGGGATGGGGTCGGGATGGAAATATGGGGCCGTGGCCGTGTTTGCCGCCGCCGGTGGCGCTTTGCTCACATTCCTATTATCATAGACTCATGACACGCGACGAAGCCATCGGACGGATTAGGGCGCATGAACAGGAAATGCGCGCGGCGGGGATGGACGCGCTATATCTGTTCGGTTCCACCGCGCGCGGCGAAGCAGGGCCGCAGTCAGACGTTGATTTAGCCTGCGACATTACGAACGCGCGCAAGATCGGACTGTTCGAATTCATCGCCATGCAACAGCGACTCGAAGAACTGCTCGGCACGCGTGTCGATCTGGTGGAACGCAAGGCGATGGGCGCGCGGCCACGGGTAGCGGTAGCGATGCACCACGACTCCGTTCAGGTGTTTTGATGGAGGACCAAGACCGGGATGCCGGTCGGCTCGAACTCATCATTCAGTTGATCGATGCGCTTGACAGGCGGCTGTCGCAGATAACGTCTGAGAAATTCGTAGCCGATGGCGACGAGATCGACCTTACATCCTATCGCCTTTCGGTTATCGGCGAAGAGTGCAACAAACTTAGTCAAACGATAAAGGGCCGCCACGATCTTCCCTGGCAAGCCATTTACGGCCTTCGCAATGTCGTGGCGCATAATTATCTGGCTATCGACCCGGAGCGTATCTGGATAGCGGCAACGGAAAATCTGGCTGCGCTGCACCGGGCCTGCATCATTGAACTGGCGAAATTCGATATATGAAGACCCCGCGCATCCTCCTCATCGTCTCTGGCGGTATCGCGGCGTACAAGGCGCTGGAGCTGGTGCGGTTGCTGCGGCGTGAGGATATTGCGGTGCGGGCGGTGATGACGGAGAGTGCGCGCGAGTTCGTGACGCCGCTGTCGCTGGGCGTGCTGACAGGCGATCAGGTGTACGGCAATATGTTCGACCTGAAGGAAGAGAGCGAGATCGGGCATATCCAGCTTAGCCGCGAAGCCGATCTGATCGTGATCTGTCCCGCCACCGCCAACATCATGGCGAAGATGGCGGCAGGCATTGCCGACGATCTGGCCACGACCATCCTGCTTGCCACCGATGCGCCGGTGCTCGCGGTGCCTGCGATGAATGTGCGGATGTGGCACCATCCCGCGATGCAGCGCAATCTGGCGCAATTGCGCGCCGACGGCATCACGATCATGGAGCCGGATAGCGGCGGCATGGCCTGCGGCGAATGGGGCAAGGGGCGACTGCCTGAGCCGGAAGTCGTGGCGGCGGAAATTAGAAACCTCCTCTCCGCCCCCTCTCCGTTCGTCCCGAGCGAAGTCGAGGGACATTCGCGCGCTCTTCACGGCAAGCATGTCCTCGTCACCGCCGGACCGACGCACGAACCCATCGATCCGGTCCGCTACATCGCCAATCGCTCTTCGGGGAAGCAGGGGTTTGCGATTGCGCGCGCCGCCGCCGATGCCGGTGCGCGGGTAACGCTGGTGAGCGGGCCGGTTGCGCTCCCCACGCCGCGCGGGGTTACGCGGGTCGATGTCGAGACAGCGCGGGAAATGCTGGCGGCGGTCGAAGCGGCGCTGCCAGCCGATGTGGCCTTCATGGTTGCCGCCGTCGCCGATTATCGTACGCAGGATGAAGCCGCGCAGAAGATCAAGAAATCGGGCGATGGCCCTGCCCCGCTGACGCTGATCGAGAATCCGGATATTCTCGCGACTTTGGGCAAGCACCCCAAGCGCCCCGGCTTGCTGATCGGTTTTGCAGCGGAGACCGAGAAGCTGGCGGACCATGCGCAGGCCAAGCTGGCGCGCAAAGGCGCGGACTGGATCGTCGCCAATGACGTGTCGGGCGATGTGATGGGCGGGGACGCGAACAGCGTGCATATCGTCACCGCGCAAGGCATCGACACATGGGAACGCCTGCCAAAAGATGCCGTCGCCAACCGCCTGATCGAGAAAGTCATCCATGTCCTTGCCGCCGATTGAGATTGCCATAATGCGCCTGTCCCATGGCGCCGACCTGCCCCTGCCCGCTTATGCGACCGCAGGGGCTGCGGGCATGGACGTGGTGGCGGCCGAAGAACTCGATCTTGCCCCCGGCGCGCGTCATGCGGTCGCCACCGGTTTTGCGATGGCCATTCCGGCAGGCTATGAAGTGCAGGTGCGGCCCCGCTCCGGCCTGGCGCTCAAGCATGGCGTTACCGTGCCCAATACCCCCGGCACGATCGACAGCGATTATCGTGGCGAGTTGAAAATCATCATGATCAATCATGGCGACACGCCCTTCCCGATCCGCAGAGGCGACCGCATCGCACAGATAGTTGCGGCACCAGTCCAGCAGGCGCGCTTTACCGAAGTCGACGCACTGGACGACACGGCGCGGGGCACAGGCGGGTTTGGTTCGACCGGGCAATGAGCCTGACCGACTCCCAGCTTGAGCGCTATGCGCGGCATATCGTGCTGAAGGAAATTGGCGGGGCGGGGCAGGCGCGGTTGCTTTCGGGGCATGTGGCTCTGGTCGGTGCGGGCGGGATCGGCAGTCCGGCGATCCAGTATCTGGCGGCGGCGGGTGTCGGCACCTTACGGGTGATCGACGACGATGCGGTGGCTTTGTCGAACCTGCAGCGGCAGGTGCTTTTCGGGACGGCAGACATTGATGCGCCCAAGGCGGAGGCCGCCGTCGCCGCCGTTGCGCGATTGACGCCCGATGTGCATGTTATTGCCATTCTTCAGCGTCTTACCGCAGACAATGCTGCACTTATGCTGCGGGACGTGGATGTCGTGATCGATGGTAGCGACAGCTTCGAAACGCGGCTGGCGGTGGCGGATGCGGCGCAGCGATTGCGCATTCCGCTGGTGTCCGCAGCCGTGGGGCAGTTCGAGGGGCAGCTTGCCGTCTATCGCGGGTGGGAAGCGGACAAGCCGTGCTATCGCTGCCTGGTCGGGGGCGATCCGGGGCGGGCCGAAGCAAGCTGCGCCGAGCAGGGCGTGATGGGTGCGCTGACGGGCATGATGGGCAGCCTCGCCGCGCTGGAAGCGATCCGCGCGATGGTGCCGTTCGGGGACGACAGTGCGGGCAAGTTGCTGATCGCCGACCTGCTGTCGCTGCGGTTCCGGACGTTGACGGTGCCGAAAGATCCCGCTTGCCCGCGTTGCGCGCTGGCCCATGCGTGACATGAAGATCGTTGTGCTGACCGCCGACCCGGAGCGGTTGCGCGGCGCGCTGGCGATGGCGGCGGCCCACGCGGCATTGGGGGGCGCTGCACAGATGTTCTTTCAGATGGATGCCGTGGCGCTTCTTTCTGACGCTGCGTCCGCTCCGCGCGATGCAGCCCACGTCGCTGCGGGGATGCCGCGCCTTGCCGCGTTGATCGAAGAGGCACTGGGTTTGGGCGTGACCCTGATCGCCTGTCAGAGCGGCTTGGCACTTGCCGGAATGGATGCCGCCACGCTGGACTCACGCATCGCGACCGGAGGGTCGGTCGGCTTCCTGCAAGGCGTCGGCGATAGCGACCGGCTGCTTTTCGTGTAATCTGGACACAAGGGCCAAAGCGACTATAGCGATCCGCAAAACAGGCAGCAGAGCAGGGATTTCCGGGCCATGACCGTCACCATCACCCAAGCGGATCTGATCGAAAGCGTGGCCGACGCGCTGCAATTCATCAGCTACTATCACCCGATGGATTATATCCGCGCGCTGGGCGAAGCATATGAAGCGGAACAGTCGCCCGCCGCCAAGGACGCTATCGCGCAGATCCTGACCAACAGCCGCATGTGCGCCGAGGGTCATCGCCCGATCTGTCAGGACACCGGCATTGTCAATGTGTTCGTGAAATGGGGCATGGATTGCCGCCTGGACGACACCGCAAAGTCAATGCAGGAGATTATCGACGAAGGCGTGCGCCGCGCCTATCTGCACCCGGAAAACAAGCTACGCGCTTCGGTCCTCGCCGACCCGGCTTTCACCCGCCGCAATACCAAGGATAACACTCCTTGCGTGTTGCATGTCGAGATGGTGCCGGGATCGAAAGTCAGCGTCGATGTAGCGGCCAAGGGCGGCGGCAGCGAGAACAAGTCCAAGTTCAAAATGATGAACCCCAGCGACAATATCGTCGACTGGGTCTTGGAGATGATCCCGCAAATGGGCGCAGGCTGGTGCCCGCCGGGGATGCTGGGCATCGGCATCGGCGGCACGGCGGAACATTGCGTGCTGCTGGCGAAGAAAGCGCTGATGGACCCGATCGACATGGGACCGCTCAAGGCACGCGGGCCGCAGAACGATATCGAAGCGCTGCGCATCGAGATTTTCGACAAGGTGAACGCGCTGGGCATCGGCGCGCAGGGTCTGGGCGGGCTTTCCACCATTCTCGACGTCAAGATCATGGACGCGCCCTGCCACGCCGCTGGCAAGCCGGTGGCGATGATCCCCAATTGCGCCGCGACGCGCCATGCGCACTTCACGCTGGACGGCAGCGGCCCCGCCTATCTCGAACAGCCCAAGCTGAGCGAATGGCCCGACGTCAACTGGACGCCGGACAAGGCCGCGATCCGCGTCGATCTCGATACGTTGACGCCGGAAGTGGTGCAAAGCTGGAAGCATGGCGACCGCCTGTTGCTCAATGGCAAGATGCTGACCGGCCGCGACGCCGCGCACAAGCGGATCAAGGACATGCTGGATGCGGGCGAACCGTTGCCGGTGGAGTTCAAGGGTCGCGTCATTTATTATGTCGGGCCGGTCGATCCGGTGGGTGAGGAAGTGGTCGGCCCCGCTGGCCCCACCACCGCCACGCGCATGGACAAGTTCACGCGCATGATGCTGGAAGAAGGCTTGCTGGCGATGGTCGGCAAGGCGGAACGCGGGCCGATGGCCATCGACGCGATTCGCGACCACAAGAGCGCCTATCTGATGGCAGTCGGCGGCGCGGCCTATCTGGTGGCGAAAGCGATCAAGGGATCGAAGGTCGTGGGCTTTGCCGATCTGGGCATGGAAGCGATCTACGAATTCGAAGTGCAGGACATGCCGGTGACGGTTGCCGTGGATAGCGAAGGCCAGTCGGTCCACCATCTTGCGCCGCTGGTCTGGCAGGAAAAGATCAAGCGGGAGAAGCTGCTGGAGCGCGCCTGACCGCTAATGGTGGGCCGCGATCATCGCTTCCTCGGCAGCGGTGAAGGCGGAGCCGCCCTTTGGTGCGTCGGCGGCATTGGCGGTGGCGAAGAACGCCAGGCCTTTGCCCGACACCGGATCGACCCACAGGCCCGAGCGCAAGCCATAGGCTTCGCCCGCATGGCCGATCCGCGTACGCCCGTCGCCAAAGGGATCGTCGCGACATTGCGCGTTGCGCCCCGGTAGCGCGAGTATCTGCACCGCCAATCCGTAGGCGCAGTGAAAGCCGCCTTCGGTGTCGCCATTGCTGCCATCAAAAGTCCATTGCGCGCGGGTCATTTCCGCAAGGCTGGCGGCTTTGAGGAAATCGGGACGCTGGCCGGTCAGGACCATGCCGAGCGTTGCCAGACTGCGTGCCCCGATCCGCATACCACCTTGCGGACTGAAGGCCGCGCCGTGACGCCCCAGTGGGTAGCGCGTGAGATCGCAGCTACCGTCAGTTGCAGGAACCACCGGGCAATCGGGCTTCGTGCCGTGCAGATCGTCGCGCGCCACGCTGCCGCCGGCATTATACAGAACGACGGCGTGGCGCACCGCGCGCGGTGAGCAGGTCGTCCAGTTGAAGCAGGCGTCTAGGCCGAGCGGAGCGAAAACCTCTCGCTGCATGGAGCGGTCGAAACGTTCGCCGGTAGCCGCCTCCATTACCGCCGCGACAATCGGGAAATTGAGATTGGAATAGGCGAAATACGCACCCGGCTCGTGCGCGCTGTCCCACGCCTTGGGATCGCGCATCGCTACGTCCAGCCGCGCATCGAGAGGCAGCGCGTACTCCACGCCGTCCCGCACTCCGGCAGTATGCGACAATAACAACCGTAGCGTGATCGGGCGATCCGGGAAGGCGGGATTGCGCAAGGGCCAGCCCAGTACCTGCGACACGTCCCGATCCAGATCGAGGGCGCCGCGCTCCACCAGCCGCATGACGGCCAGCGCCGTTGCCAGTTTGGAGATAGATGCGATCCGGACGGGATCGTCGGCCTTTGCATAACGACCGGCGCTACGGTCGGCCATGCCCTGTGCGCCGCTGGCCGTGACCTGTCGCCCGTCGAAACGCGCCCAGGCGGATGCCGGTTCGGGGACTTCGGCGGCGGCATTGGCAGTCGATGCCGGGGAAATTGCCCATGCCGAAAGGGTCATTGCCACCCATAGAGGGAAGGGTCGTTTCATGGACCGTATCGCTTGCACCGCCCTGCACCTCCCGCGCCCCCGGACGCTTTTTGCCGGGCCGGGGTTCGACCTCGGATATGTCACTAATCCTTATTTAACCACAACGGTTTACGCAGGAAAGGATGAAGCATGCCGCGCTCACGACTGACATATATCAAACGATAACCAAGGCCGCAAAGCTGTCAGGCGATCTGGGACTGCGGACGCTCGACCTTCAGGCGGACATCGCGGAACTGGCCGGTCGCGTCACCGCGCAGGCGAAAACCATTGACGTCATTGGCAGCGAAGCGGTCCAACTGGCCCACGACAGCGCCAACGTGTCCGATGCAGCCAATGACGCACAGCAGAAGGCGACCGCTGCCCATGCCGTGATCAGCGATTCCAATCGCCAGCTTTCCGAAGCGACCGTGGATGTCGTCGACATGATCGAACAGGTCAGCCGCATCCATGACAGTCTGGGCGGCTTCACCGAAGCATTGACCAAGGTCGGCCATGTCACCAGCGTGATCAGTGGCATTGCCAGCCAGACCAACCTGCTGGCGCTCAACGCGACCATCGAAGCGGCCCGTGCGGGCGACGCGGGGCGCGGCTTTGCCGTGGTGGCCAGCGAAGTCAAAAAACTGGCGCAGGAAACCGCCGCCGCCACCAAGACGATCGAAGTGTCGATCCGTGCGCTGGCGGGCGAAGCCGACGGCATGCTCAGCCGCATCGGCAAGGGCGTGGAAAAGGCCAAATCGGCGCACAAGGGAACGCGCGACATCGAAGCGCTGGTCGATCGACTGGCCACGTTGATGCGGGGGCTTTCGGAAAACAGCGCGTCGGTGGCGAACCGCATCAGCTCGATGGTCAGTTCGGTAAGCGAGATCCACAGCGGTCTCGATGCGTTGTCGACCACCTCGACCGATAATGCCCTGGGCCTGCAAAGGCTGTCAGGCCGAGTCAGCACGGTCAGCGACGACACCAACATCCTGTTGCAGTATCTCGCCGAAAGCGGCGTCGAAATACCCGATTCGCCGTATATCCACTTCGGATTGCGCGCGGCGGAAGCCATTGCCGAGCAGCTCGAACGCGATATCGGCGAAGGCCGGATTGCAGAGGCGGACGCATTCAGCGGCACTTATGCGCCGGTCGCTTTCTCCGATCCCAAGCTGTTTACGCACCCCATTCAGCCGTTCATAACGGCTGCGGCACGTCCGTTGCAAGAACAGGCGCGGGCCTTGCCGGGCTTTTTCGGCATGACCTGCACCGACCGCACATCCTGGGGCGGTGTCGCCATGCCCGAAAGATCGCTCCCACAGCGTCCCAACGATCCGATCTGGAACGCGGAGTTCGCGCGGGCCGGGCAGATTTTCGATACCCCCGACACGGTCGAGCAAGTGAAGACTACGCAGCCATTCTGCATCAAGGCCTATCGCCGCCCGATCAGCGGCGGCGGCGTGATCCTGTTGAAACAGGTTATTGCCTCGATCCATATTCGCGGTCGCCACTGGGGCATTCTGCAGATCGCCTACGCCGACCAGAGCTGAACGACCTTCCGAAAAAAAAACCTGTTATAAAAATGCCTTGGCAAGCGCTGTCAAAGAACATAGACAGAACATATGGCATGGCTCGACACTCGGCAGAAACTTGAAATCCTTGCCGATGCGGCGAAATACGATGCGTCCTGCGCGTCGTCGGGAACATCCAAACGCAGCAGCACCAGCGGCCCGAAGGGCGGGATCGGATCGACCGAAGGCATGGGCATCTGTCATGCTTATGCCCCCGATGGCCGCTGCATCTCGCTGCTGAAAATCCTGCTGACCAACAGTTGCGTCTTCGATTGCCATTATTGCATCAACCGCAAGAGCAGCAATGTTCGCCGCGCGCGCTTCACGCCGCAGGAAGTCGTCGACCTGACGCTCTCCTTCTATCGTCGCAATTATATCGAGGGGCTGTTCCTCTCATCCGGCATCATCCGCTCGCCGGACTATACGATGGAGCAAGTCGTGGAAGTGGCGCGCAGCCTGCGCGAGGATCATGACTTTCGCGGCTATATTCATTTGAAAACCATACCCGATGCCGATCCGGAACTGATCCGGCAGGCGGGGCTTCATGCCGACCGTATATCGATCAACGTCGAATTGCCGACACGCGCGGGGCTAAAACGGCTGGCACCGGAAAAAGACACCGACCGCATCGAAGGCGCAATGGGGTCGATGCAGACGGAAATGATCGATAACAAGGACGCGCGCAAACGCTATCGCCACGCGCCGCGTTTCGCACCGGCCGGCCAGTCGACGCAGATGATCGTGGGCGCGGACGACGCCAGCGATACGGCCATCGTCACACGGGCAAGCGGGCTTTACGGCAACTTCGGGCTACGGCGCGTCTATTATAGCGCGTTCTCCCCCATTCCCTCGGCCAGTGCGGTGCTGCCGTTGCAACGCCCGCCGCTGATCCGCGAGCATCGGCTGTATCAGTCCGACTGGCTGATGCGCTTTTACGGTTATGCCGCGCATGAGATTGCCGATGCGGCGGACAGCGTGACGGGCAATCTGCCACTGGATATCGACCCAAAGCTGGCCTGGGCGCTCAAGCATCGCGCGGACTTCCCTGTGGATGTGAACCGTGCGCCACGGGAAAAGTTATTGCGCGTGCCGGGGCTGGGGGTGAAAGCCGTCAATGCGATCTTGCAGTCGCGCCGCTTCCGTACGCTGCGGCTCAGCGATGTCGCACGTTTGACGGCATCCATCGTGAAGATACGTCCGTTTCTGATCGCGTCGGACTGGCGCCCCGTCATGCTGGCGGATCGGGCCGATTTACGGTCGCTGCTTGCGCCCAAACTCCGACAACTCGATTTATTCGGCACGTGAAGCGGAAATGTCAGCTTTTTGGGCCCATTTTGCACTTTTCCGATTGATTCTGTGGCGTTCTCATGAAACCTTCGCTGTGCCTTCAATCGACAAAGGGGATTGCGATGGCTTCGATATTTCCGACACGCACGGCGGACAATGTTCAGTCGGTCGACTATGGTCGACGGATGAGCAGCCATGTCGCAGCAGCGCTGGTGATCTTCGCCGTGTTGCAGATCGCTGTCGTAGCGAAGCTGGGCGGATCGCTCGTCATGCACCTTGGCATATTCATCGCAATTGGCGGCTTTGCGATTGCGGCTCGCAGCCTGGAAAGTCGCTGGATCGCTCTTTCGGAAAAGTCGGATACAGATCAATTGGCGCGCTGTTTCCGCGCAGATATAATTCCGCTTTGGGCCGCCAGCCTCGTCGCCCCGTTCCTTTGGATACCGGTCGGGATGATGTTCGGGCTCATGTTCAACTAGCAACAGCCCTTTTTTCTAACATAGACGACGGCGGTGCGGTTGCCGACGGTGTACGCGCATGTTCTGCGTAACCCTCGACGCGCCGGACGATTTCGATGGGTGGCGCAATGCAGCGCGCAATCTGGCGCTGTCCAAGGTGCCTGCGCAGGAAGTTAGCTGGCACGTAGGTGCATCGAGCGGCGATCTGTTCGGCGGTGCAGCGTTACCGCAGGTCGATCCTTCCGCCTCTTTCGCCGTGCCCCGGCCCTTTGTGGATCTTGCGCAGTCGGCGATACTGCACAGCGACCCCGAACGCTTTGCCTTGCTGTACGCGCTGTTGCTGCACGTCCGGGCCGGTCCCGGTGTCGTGCAGGATCGAGCCGACCCCCTCCTGCGCCGGGTCGATATGCTGGCGAAGGCAGTGCGCCGCGACATTCACAAGATGCATGCCTTCGTCCGCTTCCGCGAAATCGAAGCGGTTGATGGCGCGCCCGCCCGGTTCGTCGCGTGGTTCGAGCCGGATCATCACATTGTCCGCGCCAATGCCGGATTTTTCATCCGCCGCTTCGCCAATATGTGCTGGTCGATCCTGACGCCGGAATGCAGCATCCATTGGGACGGGAACATTTTGCGCGAAGGGCCAGGTGCCGAACGGGGCGACGCGCCTGCCGAAGATCCGGTCGAGGATATCTGGAAAGGCTATTACAGCGCGATCTTCAATCCGGCGCGGCTGAAGGTCGGTGCGATGATGTCGGAGATGCCGAAGAAATACTGGCGCAACTTGCCGGAGGCTTCGCTGATCCCGGATTTGATCGCAGGCGCACAAGCGCGCGAGTCCGCCATGATCGCCGCCAGTCCGGTGCCCAGTAAGAATATCGAAGCGATCCCAGGCGCGAGGGAAAATTGGACTGAACTACGCGCCGAGGCGATGACCTGCACCCGCTGCGCCTTGCACTGCACCGCCACGCAAACCGTGTTCGGCGAAGGTCCGGCCGATTCGCGCCTGATGATCGTCGGAGAACAGCCGGGCGATCAGGAGGATCTGGCGGGGCGGCCTTTTGTCGGCCCGGCGGGGCAGGTGCTGAACGATGCGCTGGCCAAAACCGAGATTGATCGGTCGCGCACTTATCTGACCAACGCCGTGAAGCATTTCAAACATGAGCTGCGCGGCAAGCGACGTATTCACCAGACGCCGCAAACCCCCGAAATCGAAGCCTGCCGATGGTGGCTGGGCCGCGAAATCGACGCGATCCGCCCGCCGGTGATCCTTGCGCTGGGAGCGACGGCGGCGCGTGCGGTGCTGGGCAAGGCCGTAACCATTGGCAAGGTGCGGGGCGCTGCGATCCCGCTGCCCACGGGCCAGGAATTATGGGTGACCGTCCATCCCAGCTATTTGCTGCGCATTCCCGACGCCCAAAAAGCCGAGGAGGAACGCGCACGCTTTCTGGACGATCTGCGGCTGGTCAGGGCGCGGCTGGACGGGGCGCGGCTGGAGACGGTCTGATCGTCCGGGTTATTCGCACCCCATCAGATTGTCATCCTTGTAGAAATGGCAGACGGCCGACCATGCGTCCTCCGCCGTTTCTACCCATGTGAACAGGTCGAGATCGCGATGCGCAATGACGCCTTCATCGGCAAGGGCTTCGAAATCGACGACCTTCGTCCAGAAGTCCTTGCCGAACAGCAGGATAGGGATCGGCTTCATCTTGCCGGTCTGGACGAGGGTCAACAGTTCGAACATTTCATCGAACGTGCCAAAGCCGCCGGGGAACACTGCCAGCGCCCGTGCGCGCAGCAGGAAGTGCATCTTGCGCAGTGCGAAATAGTGAAACTGGAACGACAATTCAGGTGTCACATAGACATTAGGCGCCTGCTCATGCGGCAGGACGATATTCATGCCGATGGAGGGCGCTTCCGCATCGGCTGCGCCGCGATTGGCCGCTTCCATGATGGAAGGGCCGCCGCCCGAACACACAACGAAATTCTGATGCCCATGTTCGTCGACGGGATAGCGCGCTGCGATCCCGGCCAGCTTGCGTGCTTCGGTATAATATTTCGACTTGGCGGCGAGGCGCTGCGCGATCTCCCGTTCCTTGTCGGTGGTCGCCGCGTCGATCCGCTCCTGCGCACGATCCGGTTCGGGAATGCGGGCCGAGCCATAGAATACGAAGGTCGATTCAATCTTCGCTTCGTTCATCAGCAATTCGGGCTTGAGCAATTCAAGCTGAAAACGGATGGGGCGCAAATCCTCGCGCAGCAGGAAATCGGTATCCTGAAACGCCAGCTTGTACGCGGCGCTCATGGTTTGCGGGGTGTGCAGGTTTTTGGCGGCGTCCTTGGCTTCCTGCTTGGCAGGGCGGAACTTGCGCTCTTCAATCTCTTTCTTGGTCATCGACGGCCATTAGCCAAGGGGCATGACATTGCCAAGACGCAACCGCCCGAGACTTAGCGGCAATACAGCCCCTTGCCCCCCAGATCGAAGTGCAGATGATCCTGATGCGCGGCATTGTAATCGGGGCTGAGCACGGTGCGGAAACGCTTGCAGGCACTGCCGCGGATGGTGCGCAGGAATTGCTGCTCACGACTGTCGCCGTTCCAGTTGCCCTTGATCGAAATGCGGCGCCCGTCCGCCAGCACGAATGCCGACACATCCACGGCATTGCTGCGCGCATGTTCGGACAATCGCCCCGATCCGGCGATGGGACGGCAGGAATAGGTGCCAAACGTCTCGATCCGCACCAGCTCGCTCCCCAGGAACAGCCGCGCAGCAGGCTGTACGGCGTAACGCGTCCAAGCGGAAAATTTCTCCGCAAGAGGGCAGGTCATGGCGCCCAGATTGGTCGTCGGCACGCCGGTATCCAGCAGCTTGACCGACCCGACCGCCGAGCAGCCGCCGCCGAAACTGCGGTCCGGCAAGGTAGAGAACTGAACGCCCAATCGTCGTAAATCGGCCACACATTGCTTGATATCGACCTGTGGCGGGGCGACCCTAGCGGGCTGTCGTGCGCGCACGCTGCGCCGCTTTTCCGATGGCCCGGCGCAGGCGCTGACGAGTGCCAACAGCGCAACGGCCGCAACCCAACGCCCTGAAAATCCGCCTTTAGTGTCTCGCCCGCTCATTGGGGCCAGTATATCCGTCAATGCTGAACCTGTGGCAACGGCTTTGCGTTTCAGTCGGTCGTGCCGTGCGCACTGACTGGCCAGCGACCTTCATCGCACTTGACTAATCCGCTGCCGCCTGTAGGGCCGCCGACGGGCCACGCGGTCCCAACGCCGCGCGTGCTCTCTGTGAGGAGAGACTACATGACTGAAGTTACCCGTCCGGGCTCTAAGCCTGCGCGTCCTTTCTTTTCTTCCGGCCCTTGCGCGAAACCGCCCGGCTGGACCCCCGAAAAACTCGCCACCCAATCGCTGGGTCGTTCGCACCGGTCGAAGATCGGCAAGACACGTCTGCAATATTGCATCGACCTGATGCGCGAATTGCTCAACCTGCCTGAAACGCACCGCATCGGCATCGTGCCGGGGTCGGACACGGGCGCTTTTGAAATGGCGATGTGGACGATGCTGGGTGCGCGCCCGATGACCACGATGGCGTGGGAAAGCTTTGGCGAAGGCTGGGTGACGGATGCCGCCAAGCAGCTTAAAATCGACCCGACAATCGTGCGCGCCGATTACGGCCAGTTGCCCGATCTCTCCGCCGTCGATTTCTCGACCGACGTGCTGTTCACCTGGAACGGCACCACCTCTGGCGTGCGCGTCCCCAATGCCGACTGGATTCCCGATGACCGCGAAGGCCTGACTTTCGCCGATGCGACCAGCGCGGTGTTCGCGTACGATATTGACTGGACGAAGATCGACGTCGCGACATTCTCCTGGCAGAAGGTGCTAGGCGGCGAAGGCGCGCATGGCGTGCTGATCCTCGGCCCCCGCGCGGTCGAACGGCTCGAAACCTACACCCCAGCATGGCCGCTGCCCAAGGTGTTCCGTCTGGTATCGAAGGGCAAGCTGACCGAAGGCGTGTTCAAGGGCGAGACGATCAACACCCCCTCCATGCTGGCAGTGGAAGACGCGATCTTCGCGCTGGAATGGGGCAAGTCCATCGGTGGCGCGGCTGGCCTGATCGCACGCAGCGACGCCAATGCCGCCGCGCTCGACAAGATCGTCGCGGATCGTGACTGGCTCGGCCATCTCGCGGCGGACCCGGCGTCGCGCTCCAAGACCAGCGTGTGCCTGACCGTCGAAGGCGCCGACGAAGCGTTCATCAAGAGCTTCGCCGGTCTGCTGGAGAAGGAAGGCGCGGCATACGACATCGCGGGTTATCGCGATGCTCCTGCCGGCCTGCGCATCTGGTGCGGCGCGACCGTCGACACCGCCGATATCGAAGCGCTCGGCCCCTGGCTCGACTGGGCTTACGCCCAGACGAAGGCTGCCGCTTAACACCTGCGTAATTCGTCACCCCAGCGAAAGCTGGGGTCTCACTTCCCTTGAAAAACAAGGGAGATCCCAGCGTTCGCTGGGATGACAGGAGTATATATCATGCCCAAAGTTCTCATTTCCGATAAAATGGACCCCCGCGCCGCTCAGATCTTCCGCGACCGGGGCGTCGAAGTCGACGAAATCACCGGCAAGACACCCGAAGAGCTGATCGCGATCATCGGTCAGTATGACGGCCTCGCCATCCGTTCCTCGACCAAGGTGACGAAAGCGATCCTCGACGCCGCGACCAACCTGAAGGTTATCGGTCGCGCAGGCATCGGCGTCGACAATGTCGACATCCCCGCAGCATCCGCCAAGGGTGTGGTCGTCATGAACACCCCGTTCGGCAACTCGATCACCACCGCCGAACATGCCATTGCCCTCATCTTTGCCCTCGCGCGCCAACTGCCCGAAGCCGATGCGTCCACGCAGGCGGGCAAGTGGGAAAAGAACCGCTTCATGGGCGTCGAAGTCACCGGCAAGGTGCTGGGCCTGATCGGCGCGGGTAACATCGGCTCCATCGTGGCCGACCGTGCTCTGGGCCTCAAGATGAAGGTGGTTGCGTTCGATCCGTTCCTGACGCCCGAGCGCGCCGTGGATATGGGCGTGGAAAAGGTCACGCTGGACGAGTTGCTCGCCCGCGCCGACTTCATCACCCTGCACACGCCGCTGACCGACCAGACCCGCAACATCCTGTCCGCCGAAGCGCTGGCCAAGACCAAAAAGGGTGTGCGCATCGTCAACTGCGCGCGCGGCGGCCTGATCGACGAAGCGGCGCTGAAGGCCTGTCTGGACAGCGGCCATATCGGCGGCGCAGCACTCGACGTGTTCGTGACCGAACCGGCGAAGGAAAGCCCGCTGTTCGGCACCCCCAACTTCATCTCGACCCCGCATCTGGGCGCGTCCACGGACGAAGCGCAGGTCAACGTCGCGCTGCAGGTGGCCGAGCAACTGTCCGACTATCTGCTGGACGGCGGCGTGACCAACGCGCTCAACATGCCCAGCCTGTCTGCGGAAGAAGCGCCCAAGCTCAAGCCCTACATGGCGCTCGCCGAAAAGATGGGCAGCCTGCTGGGGCAGCTTGAAGGCGACAAGGTGCAGGGCATTTCGATCGAAGTCGAAGGCCATGCAGCGGAACTGAACCAGAAGCCGATCACCGCAGCGGTGCTGGCGGGCCTGATGCGCGCCTATTCCGACACGGTGAACATGGTCAATGCGCCGTATCTCGCCAAGGAACGCGGCCTCGACGTGCGCGAAGTGCGCCACGATCGCGAAGGTGCGTACCAGACGCTGGTGCGCGTCACGGTGCAGACGCCGACCGGCGAACGCTCCATCGCTGGCACTCTGTTCGGACCGGAGCAGCCGCGTCTGGTCGAACTGTTCGGTATCAAGGTGGAAGCCGATCTGGCGGGCAACATGCTCTACATCGTCAACCAGGACGCGCCCGGCTTCATCGGTCGTATCGGGTCGACGCTGGGTCATGCGGACGTAAACATCGGCACCTTCCATCTGGGTCGCCGCAATCAGGGTGGCGAAGCGGTGCTGCTGCTGTCGGTCGACGGCGTGGTCACCGAGCCGCTGCTGTGGGACATCTGCAAGCTCGACGGCGTGAAGACCGTGAAGCTGCTGCGCTTTGCGTGAGGCAGTAGACTAACCGGAAACCCGCCCCCTCCGCCCTCATTCGGTTCGAGCTTGTCGAGAACTGGCCCAAGCGACTCGTTCTCGACGGGCGCTTCTCGGCTACGCTCGAAGCTGCTCGAACCGACCGGGTTTGAATGTGTAGGGGGATTGGCATGGGGGACTCGCCTCTCCCCAAAAATCCGCTAGAAGCGCCAGCTATGACCCAGCCCAACGCCATCACCGGCCTTCTGCCCGAAGGATTGTCCGACCGTCTCCCCCCTGCGGCGGAGGCGTCGGCGCATCTGGCGCGCAGCGTGCTGGATACCGTAGCAGCGCATGGCTATGCCCGCGTGATGCCGCCGATTGCGGAGTTCGAGGAGACACTGACGCAGCGGCTTAAATCGGCCCGTGCGCAGGATTTGCTCCGCGCCGTCGATCCCGTGTCGCAGCGGACACTGGCGATCCGCCCGGACATGACGGCGCAGGTCGGGCGCATCGCCGCCACCCGTCTCGCCACCACCGCGCGGCCATTGCGGCTGTCCTATGGCGGCCCGGTGCTGAAACTGCGCGCCAATCAGCTGCGGCCGGAGCGCGAACAGTTGCAGGTCGGCGCGGAACTGATCGGAACGGACAGCGTCGCCGCAGCGGTCGAGATCGTCAACGTCGCCATCGAAGCGTTGCAGGCGGCAGGCGTCACGGGGATCACCATCGATTTCACCTTGCCCGACCTGATCGACACCCTCGCCGCCGGACCGATGCCGCTGAGCGACGCAGAGCGCGAAGCGGTGCGGACCGAACTGGACGCGAAGGATGCAGGCGCGCTCGTCGCGCTGGGTGCAGGCGCGGCGTCCTATCTGCCGCTGATCGAAGCGGCGGGGCCGTTCCATGCTGCGATGGACAAGCTGGAAGCCATCGACGCCGCCACCGGGCAAGGCGCGATTGCCAGCCGCATCGCTGCGTTGCGGGCCATCGCCAAGCCCATTGGCTGGGACATTACCCTGACGCTCGACCCGACCGAACGCCATGGCTTCGAATATCAAAGCTGGTTCGGATTTTCCGTTTTCGCAGAGGGGTTCGTCGGCGAAATCGGGCGCGGCGGCAGCTACGCCATCCTGCGCAGCGACGGCAGCGAAGAACCCGCCATCGGCTTCTCCCTCTACCCCGACCCGCTGATCGACGCAGGCTTCGGCGCGATGCCCGTCAAGCGGCTGTTCCTGCCGCTGGGGCATGATGCACTGGTGGCGAAGGCATTGCGCGGCGAAGGCTGGCGGACGGTCGCGGCATTGTCCGACGTGGATGACGGCGCGGCCCTGGGATGTTCGCACTGGCTGGATGGGGATTCGGCGCGGGGGTATTAGAAATAGTCAGACTGGCATTTCACGGTATAAATCTATTGTTTCAGCGATATCTTGGAATTTGCATTCAAGGTGTTTATCGATGAAAACAATATCGCCTTCTAACAGAGTATCTACTTTTATTCCATTTATCTTGTACCATAATTTAGTATTTAAAGACTGGCGTGGGGAGCATTGAATAGAGAATGTATTCCAAATATCATTATATATTTGGTGTTTAGTAATCCAATAATTATTGACAATGTCATAAGGCAAGAATGCATTTTCGGCGCAGGGGAGATGAATGCCGTCCCGGCTAATAGTCATTATTGGTTCTCGATGAAAGAAACCAATAATGCCGTGTAATTTATTAATCAAAGAAGCTATCAACATCACTATTGCAATAAATTCGAATACATTTACCCCGTCAAATGATAATACTGAAATTATGACAAAAACAGATATAAGCCTAATAATAGATAAGTACGATTTACTTAAGTAAATATTTAGTGATTCATCCATCCTTTAACTCGCCCGCCCGCTTCGCCGTCAGCAGATAATTCAACCCCTTCTTCTCCGACAGCACGAATCCCTTCGCCGGGTCCAGCGCGATCCCGCTCCACCCCGTCACTTCCAGCCCCGCTGCCACCAGCATCGGTTCGATTTCTTCGGGCGTCAGGAATTTGCTCCAGTCGTGCGTGCCGCGCGGAATCTGGCCCAGGCCTTCGCCCAGCGTAATCATCGCCAGCCGCGACAAGGGCGTGCGGTTGGGTGTCGAGAGTATCAGCAGCCCATCGGGCGCCAGCGCATCCGCCAGCCCGCGCAGGAACAACGCGGGGTCGGTGACATGCTCGATCACTTCCATGCTCGTCACCAGATCGAAGCCGGTTTCGCCCAGCGACTCCACGCCGACCGCGCGATAATCGATGCTGAGGCCCTGCCCCGCCGCATGGGCCTGCGCCGCAGCGATATTCTCATGCGCTGCGTCGATGCCTGTCACCTGCGCGCCCATCCGCGCCAGCGGTTCACACAGCAGGCCTGCGCCGCAGCCCACATCCAGCGCGCGCTTCCCCGTGAGCGGGCGCAGCGATTTCGCGTCGCCACGCCAATGCGCGTCCACCGCGTGGCGGATATAGGACAGGCGCACCGGGTTCAACTTGTGCAGCATCGCGCTGCTGCCCTTGGGATTCCACCAGTCGGCGGCCATCGTACCGAAATGCGCGGCCTCTGCCGGATCGATGGTCGTGATGCTTTCAGGGGCCACATTGCTTGCCATATCTGTTCCAACTTACTAAGGGAGGCCCGCTTTTGCACCCCTCGCGGACCCGTTTTCCGACATAATCTTACCCACAGGCAAGGCTGACAGCAAATATGGCGCGCATCGTGATGAAATTCGGCGGCACCTCCATGGCGGGGATGGAGCGAATTCGCAATGTTGCCGCGCGTGTGAAGCATGTCGTGAGCCAGGGTAACGAAGTCGCGGTCGTGGTTTCGGCAATGGCGGGGGAGACCGACCGGCTCGTCGGTTTCTGCCGCGAAGCCAGCGCGCTCTACGATCCGGCGGAATATGATGTCGTCGTTGCGGCGGGCGAGCAGATCACCAGCGGCCTGCTGGCCATGACGCTGAAAGCCATGGGCGTGGACGCGCGGAGCTGGCTCGGGTGGCAGTTGCCGATCCACACTATCGAATCCCACGCCAAGGCGCGGGTGGAAAGCATCGAGACGGACGCGCTGCTCGCCGCAATGGCATCCGGTCAAGTTGCGGTCATCCCCGGTTTTCAGGGGATGATGGAGGATGGCCGCGTGTCGACGCTGGGGCGCGGCGGATCGGACACGTCCGCCGTTGCCGTGGCTGCTGCGATCGGCGCAGACCGTTGCGACATCTACACCGATGTCGATGGCGTCTACACCACCGACCCCCGCATCGTTGCCCGCGCGCGCAAGCTCGACATGGTGACCTATGAGGAAATGCTCGAACTCGCGTCGGTCGGCGCGAAGGTGTTGCAGACCCGCTCGGTCGGCCTCGCGATGAAGGAAGGGGTGCGCGTTCAGGTGCTGTCCTCCTTCGACGACCCCACACAGGACGACCTGCCCGGTACGCTGATCGTCAGCGAAGAAGAATTGGAGGAAAGCAAGATGGAACGTCAGCTCATCACCGGCATCGCCCATGACAAGAACGAAGCCAAGATCATATTGACGCGCGTGCCCGACAGACCGGGCGCAGTCGCCAGCATCTTCAGCCCGCTTGCCGAAGCCAGCATCAACGTCGACATGATTATCCAGAATGACAGCAAGGATAAGGAAGAAACCGACGTAACCTTCACCGTGCCGCGCGCCGATCTTGCTCGCAGTGTCGACCTGCTCGAATCGTTGAAGGATCAGATCGGTTTCTATCGCATCATCACCGATGTCGAAGTCGCGAAGATCAGCGTCGTGGGTGTCGGCATGCGCAGCCACGCAGGTGTCGCGGCGACGATGTTCAAGACGCTGGCGGATCGCGGGATCAACATCGAAGCAATCTCGACCAGCGAAATCAAGGTCAGCGTGCTGATCGACGAGGACGAAACCGAACTGGCGGTGCGCGTGTTGCACACGGCCTACGGGCTGGATGCCGACGCGCCTGCTGCGTGAAATTTCGCAGGCAGGACTTTACTAACGCAGTCATCCCCGCGAAGGCGGGGATCCATCTCCCGACGTTTCGCCAAGGGAGAGGGCAGGAGATGGATTCCCGCTTTCACGGGAATGACGGAGAAAAAGCATGACTCACCCCAAACTCGCCGCCCTCATGCTACGCGGGACCGAATTCTTCGGCTGCGAAACGGCCATCATGTGCGGCGCGATGAGCTGGGTGAGCGAGCGCAATCTGGTGTCCGCCATCTCCAACGCTGGCGGCTTTGGTGTGATTGCCTGTGGGGCGATGACGCCCGAACTGCTCGACAAAGAAATCACCGCGACGAAGGCGCTGACGGCCAAGCCCTTCGGCGTGAACCTCATCACCATGCACCCGCAGCTCTTCGACCTGATCGACATATGCGCGAAGCATGACGTCACGCATGTCGTGCTGGCTGGCGGTTTGCCACCCAAGGGCAGCATCGAAGCGATCAAGGCAAAGGGCGCGAAGCTGATCTGCTTCGCCCCGGCGCTGTCGCTGGCGAAGAAGCTGGCGCGGTCGGGCGTCGATGCGCTGGTGGTCGAAGGGATGGAAGCGGGCGGTCATATCGGCCCGGTATCGACCAGCGTGCTGGCGCAGGAAATCCTGCCTGAAATGGCGCCACAGCTTCCCGTGTTCGTCGCGGGCGGCATCGGTCGGGGCGAAGCCATTGCCGCTTATCTGGAAATGGGTGCGGCGGGCGTGCAGCTTGGCACGCGATTCGTATGCGCGACAGAGAGCATCGCGCACCCTAACTTCAAGAAGGCTTTCTTGCGCGCGTCGGCCCGCGATGCCGTTGCCAGTGTACAGATTGACCCGCGCCTGCCGGTGATCCCCGTTCGCGCGCTCAAAAATCCCGGTACGGAGAACTTCACCGCCAAGCAGCGCGAAGTCGCCAATCTGCTCGACACCGGCGCGGTGGACATGATGGAAGCGCAGCTCCAGATCGAACATTACTGGGCAGGCGCACTACGCCGCGCGGTGATCGACGGCGATGTCGAAGGCGGGAGCCTGATGGCAGGCCAGTCGGTCGGCATGGTGACGAAGGAAGAACCGGTAACGGACATCCTCGCCACGCTGATGGACGAAGCGGAAGCGGCGCTCAGCGCACGATCGGTCTAAGCTAGTCGCACCAATAGCTGTTCCCCGGCGCAGGCCGGGGTCCAGCTCAGCGCGTGAGGCTGGACCCCGGCCTGCGCCGGGGTCCAGCTATATAGTCCAGCCTACGCCATCAACACCTTGTCCAGCGCGATCTTGAACTTGTCCATTTCCTCGGACGATCCCACTGTCACGCGGGACACGGTGGGCCAGATTTCCCACGACCGGCCAATCTGAACCTTCTCCGCCAGCAGCTTCGCCTGCATTTCCTTGGCCGGCCTGGTCTTCCAGTCGAGCATGAACATATTGGCTTCGCTGCCGGGGTGATACGCGATCCCGCGCTTTGCGAGATGCGCGAACGTTTCTTCCCGAACGCCGATCATTTGCGCACGGCGCGCCTTGATCGCGTCCGCTGCGGTATAAGCCGCCGTACCGCAGGCCAGCGCCGTCACCGGCAGGGTGCCAGTCACCTGATAGCCATCGTAGCGCATCATCGCCTTGTGCAATGCTGGGTCCGCGAACGTCAGCCCAAGGCGCATCCCGGCCATGCCGAACATTTTGGAAAAGGTCCGCATGACGATCACGTCCTTGCGATCCTTGGCCAGCGCAATCGCGCTCGGCGCTTCGGAGAAATGGAGATAAGCCTCATCGATCAGCAGCACCGAATCGGCTGGCTTGTTCGCGGCCAGCCATGCCAGATCGGCAAGCGGTGTGACCGTGCCGGTGGGGTTGTTGGGCGACACGATGTAATAGAGGCCCGCAGCGGGATTGGCGGCCAGCATCGCTTTCACGTCGGCGCCTTTGCCCGGTGTCATTGGCACCTTGGCGACTGGTGCCTTGAGCCACGCCGCCGCGCGCCACGCCGATTCGAAGGTCGGATCGGGCGTGACCAGACCCTTTTCCGGCGAACAGAAGGCAATGACCGAGCGGACCAACGGATCGCCCGAACCGGGCCAGGGCAGGATACGATCTTCGGCAACGCCTTCGACCTGCGCCACTGTCTTGATGAACTGACCGCGCAGATCGCCCGGATCGTAGCGGTTGCCTTGCGCCACGACCTTGGCAGCAGCTTCGGCCGCCACCGGGAACGGCCCGGTCCAGCATTCGTTCGCGCCGATCTGTACCGCGCCCGCCACCGCGCGCGCCGCCTGACTCTGCGCGAAGGCGGGCTTGAATGCGGTAATGCTTGCCGCAGCGCCCAGAAGAGCTGCGACCTGCCCGATCTGGCGGCGGGAATAGCCGCGATCCAGAAGGTCGTTTCGCGCCGTCGCGTCGATACCCACAGTGCTCATATCCTGCTGCCCTCCGAACAATACATCTCTACTGCAATGACGCAACGAATGGGCGTGCCAGACCCGCCATCCGCCCCGACATTTTGCAGCAATATGAGAAACGCGCAGTTCCTTGTTGGAAGCAGCAGCCTGTTTCTGATAGCGGTTCCACATGGTCACTACGCCAGCCACCACCGCTGCCCGCAAAATTCTCAGCCGCCTGCATGAGCTGATGGCTTCGCGCTCTGCTGCGCAGCAAAAGCTGAACAAGGTCGTGGAGATCATCGGCGAGGAACTGCACAGCGAAGTGTGCTCCATCTACCTGCTGCGTGAGGGTCTGCTGGAACTCTACGCGACACGCGGACTGAAGCAGGAAGCGGTGCACGTCGCCAAGCTGGCGTTGGGGCAAGGTCTGGTCGGCACCATCGCGGGCAATGTCGAAACGCTGAACCTCGACGAAGCCGCCGCCCATCCCGACTTCGCCTATCTACCTGAAACCGGTGAAGAACTGTTCCACAGCTTCGCGGGCGTTCCGATCGTCCGACGGGAGAAATCAGTCGGCGTATTGTGCGTGCAACATGTCGATCCCCGCCGCTATGAAGAGGTCGAGATCGAAGCATTGCAAACCGTGGCCATGGTCCTTTCCGAACTGATCGCCAATGCCGAACTGGTCGACGACACCCGGACCGACGACCGTGTAACCGGCACCGGATCGAACATGCTCACCGGCCTGCAACTGGTGATGGGCATGGCGCGGGGTCATGCGGTCTTCCACCAGCCCCGCATCCACATCGAACATACCGTTGCAGAAGATACCGAGGCAGAGCGGCAGCGCGTCTATTCCGCCTTCACCAAGATGCGCGAACAGATCGACCGGATGGCCGGCGCATCAGAATTCGGGGTCGATGGCGAGCATCAGGAGGTTCTCGAAACCTACAAGATGTTCGCCTATGACGAAGGATGGGCGCGGCGGATCAACGAAGCGATCGACAGCGGCCTGACCGCCGAAGCGGCCATTGAGCGCGTGCAGCAACGCACCCGTATGCGGATGCGGCAGATTCAGGACCCCTTGCTGCAGGACCGGATGCACGATCTGGAGGATTTGGCGAACCGGCTGCTGCGCATCGTGTCGGGCCAATTGGGTACGGCGGCACAACTGGGCTTGCGGCAGGACGCGATACTGATCGCGCGCAATCTGGGTCCGGCCGAGCTGCTGGAATATGACCGGCGGCGGCTGAAAGGCGTGATTCTGGAAGAAGGATCGCTGACCGCGCATGTCATCATCGTCGCGCGCGCCATGGGCGTGCCGGTGCTGGGCCGCCTGCGCGACATCCGGCATCAGGTGAACGAAGGCGACCTGATCCTGATGGACGTCATCGAAAACCGCGTGTTCGTGCGCCCCAGCCCGGACATGGAAGAAGCGTTCGAAAACAAGCTGAACCTCACGCAAAAGCGCCGCGCCGCCTTTGCCGCCGCGCGCGACCTGCCGCCGGTGACCAAGGACAACGAGCGCATCGAATTGATGGTCAATGCCGGGCTGCGTGACGATGCCGCGGCGCTGGACGTGACCGGCGCGGATGGCATCGGGCTTTTTCGCACCGAGTTCCAGTTCCTCGTGTCCGCCACCATGCCGCAGCGGGAACGCCAGCAGCGGCTCTACAAGGATGTGCTGGACGTGGCGGGGGATCGCCCGGTTATCTTCCGCACCGTCGATATCGGCGGTGACAAGGCCTTGCCCTATATGCGGCAAGGCGAGGATACCGAGGAAAACCCGGCAATGGGCTGGCGGGCGCTGCGCCTTGCGCTGGAACGCGACGGGCTGATGAAGGCGCAGGCGCGCGCGTTGCTGGAAGCGGCAGCGGGCAAGACGTTATATGTCATGTTCCCCCTGATTTCCGAGCCGTGGGAATTCGACGAAGCCAAGGCGCTGATCGAAAAGCAGCGGGCGTGGCTGGTCAATCAGCGTAAGGCTGTGCCCAACGCCGTACGCTATGGCGCGATGCTGGAAGTGCCTGCCTTGGCCGAAGTGCTGGACCTGCTATTGCCGCGCCTCGATTTCCTGTCGATCGGCACCAACGATCTGACTCAGTTTCTGTTCGCCGCCGACCGCGCGCATCCCAAGCTCGCCGAACGCTACGACTGGCTCAGTATCGCCATCCTGCGCTTCCTTTCGCGGATCGTGAAAGCATGCGAGGCCCATAAGGTGCCGGTGGGTGTATGCGGCGAGATGGGCGGGCGGACTTTGGAAGCGATGGCGCTGCTTGGGCTGGGCATCCGCCGCCTTTCCATCACGCCTGCTTCCATCGGTCCGGTGAAGGCAATGATCCGGTCGCTCGATCTTGCGCCTCTGAAAGAGGAAATGGCAAAGCTATTGACGGACGGTACACCCAATGCGCGCGCGGCGTTGCTGGCCTGGGCGCAGCAGCGACGGATCGACCTCAACTGACATCAAGCTGAAACTGATCGCATTTCCTTAGGGTGCGGCGTTGACAGCAGGCGCGCGGGAATGAGACAAGAGCATCGCAAGGTCGCATTTGCGGCCCCCGCGAGAGGGGCAATACGGAACAGATGGAAGAGATGGAACAAGGGTCTCTGGACATGGATCGACCCGGCGACGTGTTACGCCGGGCGCGCGAGGCGCAGGGACTGTCGTTGCAGGACGTCGCAACCCGTACACGCATCCCGATGCGGCAACTCGCGCTGGTCGAAAACCACGAATATGCGGCATTGCCCGGCATTCCTTATGCCATCGGCTTTTCGCGCGCCTATGCGCGTGCCGTGGGCGCCGACGAAACGGTGATTGCCGCAAGTGTCCGCCGCGAGCTGGTCGATGCCGATGTGATGAATGCGCCGCGTTACGAAATGTTCGAACCGGCCGATCCCGCACGCGTACCGCCGCGCTATCTGGCTTGGACGGCGGCGGCAATCGCGCTGTTGTTTGCGGTCGGCTATGGCGTGTGGCGCACGCAGATGTTCACCCCGCCCAGCGAAGAACAGATCGCCGCGCAAGTCGATCCCCAATCCACCCGCCCCGCCACCGGCAACGGCGCACCTGCTGCCCGACCCACTTTGCCGCCGACGCAGGGGCCGGTCGTGCTGACCGCCGTGGATGAAGTGTGGTTGCGCATTTACGATGGCACCGGCGAGCGGCTTTTGGAAAAGCAGATGAAGAAAGGCGAGACCTTCACGGTGCCCGCCGATGCCAATAACCCGATGATCCTGACCGGTCGACCCAATGCCATTGCCGTGACGGTCGGCGGACGGCCCGTGCCGCCCTTGGGCGCCCCGGAACGGACGATTTCGGATGTCCCGATCAGTGCGGCGGCATTGCTGGCGCGGCCTGCCTCGACTGTTCCCGCCACGGCCCCCACCGCCACCTCGCCGAGCGGAGCGACGGCAACGCCCGCCGCACCCGCACCGGCCTCCCCTGCGCCCGTTCCGTCCGTTCAGGAGTGAAGGGCGCTTTACCGCCGCTGCAAAGCTCTTATGATTGACGGCATATTCATTGCCTGGGGATCCTTCATGCGTCACCTGCTCGTTACAGCGTCCGTCCTGACGGCGGCCATCACCTTTGCTGCGCCGGTCGCGGCGCAATCCGTCGCGCCATCGGTGCAGACGCGCGTCGACCGGCTGGAAAAGGAAATGAAGGCGGTCCAGCGCAAGGTGTTTCCCGGCGGCACCCCGATCGAGCCGGATATCACCCGCGCACCCACGCCCGTGATCGCGCCCGGTTCCCCCGCTGCGACGCCCGTGTCGGACCTGATCGCGCGCGTCGACGCGCTGGAGGGACAGCTTGCGACTTTGACCGGTCAGGCCGAACAGAACAGCTTCAAGATCAAGCAGCTTGAGGACGCCTTTGCGAAATACAAGGCGGAGACCGACGCAAAGCTGACACCCGCCGATGCGGCACCGCCCGCGATGGGCGCGACGCAGGGCGGAAGCAGCGCAGCATCGCCCGTAAAATCCACCCCGGCCGCAACCCCCGCTGCCAGTGCCGCGCGAAAGGCAGCGGTGGCGGCCATCGAATTGCCCGACACCGGCGATGCTCCGATGGATGCCTACACTTATGGCTATCGGCTGTGGGATGCGAAATTCTATCCCGAGGCGCAGACGCAGTTGAAGGCAACGCTCGACAAATTCGGCACCTCCCCGCTGGCCAGCCGCACCGCCAACTTGCTCGGTCGCGCCTATCTGGACGATGGCAAGCCCGCGCTGGCGTCTGTGGCGTTCTACGAAAATTATCAGAAGCGGCCCAAGGGCGACCGCGCTGCCGACAGCCTGACCTATCTCGGCGAAGCGCTGATCCAGCTTAAAAAGCCTGCCGATGCGTGCAAAGTGTATAGCGAGCTTGAGCAGATGTACGGCGCAACGATGAGTGCCACATTGCGCGGCATGATGACCAAGGGCCGCGAACGGGCAAAGTGCGCGGCTTAACGACCTGCTGATCGTATTCCTGCGAAAGCAGGAACCCAGGGCGTCAGGCACCGCGCCAAGCCTCCTGGACTCCTGCTTTCGCAGGAGAACGGCTCGGCATAGATTGGCGTGATAGATCATGGTGCTAGCGGTTCGTTTCCTGAAAGACCTTGCCCGACTGGTTCCCCTGCCCGCTCGCATCGGCATTGCCGTGTCCGGTGGTCCGGACAGCATGGCGTTGCTGTGGCTGGCGCATGAGGCTTTGCCCGGACAAGTGGAGGCTGCGACCGTCGACCATGGGCTGCGCGCTGCATCCGCCGACGAAGCGACGATGGTGGCGGACTATTGCACCGCACAGGGCATCCCTCATCGCATCCTGCGCCCCGCCAGCCCCATTACCGGCAGCTTACAATCGGCGGCGCGCAAGGCTCGTTATGCCTTGCTCGACGATTGGCGGCGCGAGCGCGGCATCGACTGGCTGCTGACTGCGCATCATGCCGACGATCAGCTCGAAACCCTGCTGATGCGGCTTAATCGGGGTTCGGGCGTATCGGGTCTGGCGGGCGTTCGGGCGCGCAACGGCGCGGTGCTGCGGCCCCTGCTCGGCTGGCGCAAGGCGGAACTGCTGGCGCTGGCCAGGGAACAGGGCGTGCCGTTCGTGAACGATCCCAGTAACGCCGACGACCGTTTCGACCGGGCAGCGTTGCGCCAGCGTCTTGCACAAACCGATTGGCTCGATCCTGCGGCCGCGACCCGCAGCGCTGCGGCGCTCGCCGAAGCGGCGGACGCGCTGCAATGGCTGACCGCCGATCTTGCCGCACGGCATGTTGTGCCCGATGGCGAAGGCTGGCGCCTTACGGCCACCGATTTCCCGCGCGAAGTGCAGCGGCGTCTCGTGCTGCATATGCTGGCGCTGGCTGCGCCCGACGCGCCTGCGCCGCGTGGCGATGCGCTCGACGGGGCGCTGGCCCAGCTTATCGTCGGCGGCAAGGCGATGCTGGGCGACTGGATACTGTCCGGCGGCGAGTCGTGGACGCTCCGCCCCGCCCCGCCCCGCAGACATTCGGGGCAGTGACCCGCAGCACAGCAATCCGCGCGCCGTTCACCATAGTGAAACACCTGCTGGTCTAACTCTTTTGCAGCCGGAACGGGCGACGGGGCGGAGTCATATTGCCATTTGTTCCCCACACCCTATCTTGGTCGATGAAAGCGAGATGTCATGAACGACGATAAGGAACCGCAGGGCAATCCCTGGATCAAGAGCGCGATGATTTGGGCGGGCGTCATTGTCGCCCTGCTGCTCTTCGTGTCCCTGTTCGACAGCCGCACGGCCGCGACATCGGGCACCGGCATTGCCTATTCCGAATTCCGGCAAAAGGTGCAGGACGGTCAGGTCAAGGAAGTGGCCGTCGCGCCGGACAAGATCACCGGCACGCTGACCAACGACCAGCGTTTCTCCACCGTTCCTGTGGCCGATCCCAGCCTGCCCGGCCTGCTCGACGATTATGGTGTGAAGTATAGCGGCCAGGCCGAAGAACAGCCCAGCTTCTGGATGATCCTCATCTATCAATCGCTGCCATTCCTGCTGATCCTCGGCATCGCCTTTTTCGTTCTGCGTCAGATGCAGAAGGGTGGCGGCGCAGGCGGCGCGATGGGTTTCGGCAAGTCGAAGGCCAAGCTGCTCACCGAAAAGCATGGCAAGGTGACGTTTCAGGACGTCGCAGGCATCGATGAAGCCCGCGAAGAACTGGAAGAAATCGTCGAGTTCCTGAAAGACCCCACCAAGTTCGCACGTCTGGGCGGCAAGATCCCCAAGGGGGCGCTGCTGGTCGGTTCGCCGGGTACGGGCAAGACGCTGCTGGCGCGCGCTATTGCGGGCGAAGCCGGTGTGCCGTTCTTCACCATCTCGGGTTCGGATTTCGTGGAAATGTTCGTCGGCGTCGGTGCAAGCCGTGTGCGCGACATGTTCGAGCAGGCGAAGAAGAACGCACCGTGCATCGTCTTCATCGACGAAATCGACGCGGTCGGTCGCCATCGTGGCGCGGGCCTCGGCAATGGCAATGACGAGCGCGAGCAGACGCTGAACCAGCTTCTCGTCGAAATGGACGGCTTCGAAGCCAATGAAGGCATCATCATCGTCGCGGCGACCAACCGCCCCGACGTGCTCGATCCTGCGCTGTTGCGTCCGGGCCGCTTCGACCGTCAGGTCGTGGTGCCTCGTCCGGATATCGAAGGCCGCGAAAAGATTCTTGCCGTGCACATGAAGAAGGTGCCGCTGGCCCCCGACGTCAATGCACGCACGATTGCGCGCGGTACGCCCGGCTTCTCCGGCGCGGACCTCGCCAATCTCGTCAACGAAGCGGCGCTGATGGCGGCGCGTCGCGGCAAGCGTCTGGTGGCGATGGACGAGTTCGAAATGGCCAAGGACAAGGTCATGATGGGCGCGGAACGCCGCTCCATGGTCATGACTGACGACGAGAAGAAGATGACCGCCTATCACGAAGCGGGTCATGCCATCGTCTCGGTCCACGAAGCCGCTTCGGATCCGATCCACAAGGCGACGATCATTCCGCGCGGTCGTGCGCTGGGCATGGTTATGCGCCTGCCGGAACGTGACAGCTACAGCTATCACCGTGACAAGATGCACGCGAACATGGCCGTCGCCATGGGTGGCCGCGTCGCGGAAGAAGTGATCTTCGGTCACGACAAGGTATCGTCCGGCGCGTCGAGCGACATTCAATATGCGACCAAGCTGGCCCGCGACATGGTCACACAATGGGGCATGTCGGAAAAGCTCGGCCCGCTGCAATATGAAGAGCAACAGGGCGAAACCTTCCTTGGCTATTCGCAAAGCGCGCGCGTCAACATGTCGGACGAAACCGCCAAGCTGATCGACAAGGAAATCCGCACGCTGGTGGAACAAGGCTATAACCGGGCACGCGAATTGCTGACCAAGCATGAGGATCAGCTTCACCTGCTGGCCAATGCGATGCTGGAATATGAAACGCTCTCGGGCGACGAGATCAAGACGCTGCTCGACAAGGGTGAGATCATCCGTGACGACGGCACCACGATCCGTCCGTCGAGCATCCCCACCGCCGGCACCGCTATCCCCAAGACGCGCCGCCGCAAGGGGCCGTTCGGCGATCCGGCACCGCAGGGGATCTGATTTTCTAGAAACTGGAAAGAGGGCGGTGCCAGCGGGCGCCGCCCTTTTCGTATCGGGAGGCTGCAATGCGTAGAATAATTGCCCCAGCATTGCTGATCTCAGCCTATGTTCCGGCTGCGCAAGCCATGACCGTTGCCGAGTTTCTGGCCAAATCCGATGCTGTGAAGGCCAAGGGCGTAATGGCCATGATGTCCTCGGACTTGACGCTGCTCAGGAACGAAATGAAAAGCGTTTCGACCGCCTATCGTGCAGATATCGACGCTGCGCAGAAGGCGGGTAAACCGCCCCATAGTTGTCCGCCACCCAAGGGCAAGGCATCGATCAGCAGCGACGATGTGATGGCGGAACTGCAATCCCTCCCGACGGCTGAAAAGGCCCGCACCAGTGTCAAAACTGCCTTCTATGCCATGATGAAGAAACGCTATCCCTGCGGGAAATAAGCCGCACGCCTCGCCTTATTCAGCCGCCGCTGTACTCAGGCCCAGCTCCGGAACCCCAATCGACCGCCTTCCGCCAAAATCGGTGCGCGCGACGATGACACCCTGCTTTTCCATATATTCGATCAGCCGCCGCACCCGCCCCGGCGAACTGGTGCCATAAGCCCGCGCCAGCGCATCGTCATCGGGGCAAGGTTGCCCGATCAACGCCGCATGTGCGATCAGCAGGAACGGCGCGAGCATATCCTCCGGCAGACGTTCCGCGACGATCAGCGCCTGTTCGAACCGCACGTCGGCGGGATCGAATATCCCCGCCCGCGCCATGGCGAAGCGACGGCGGAAGACCGGCAGGTCGAGCGGCACTTTGGTAAGGCGGTGCATCCGGCATCGCACCGTGAAATCCTGATACAGCACAGCCATGGATTGAAACGCGCTGCCGGGATCGGCCACCATTTCCTCCAGCACGGCAATGATGGCAGCGTCCGCCACGGCCTGATCGGGCTGCGGTTCGGAAGGACGCTCTGCCGCCGGGGCCGACAGGTCCGGCCCGGAGAGGCTACGTATCAGCTCCTCCGCCGCGATGGCTTGCGGTTTGGGCTCGGCGCGCGGTGGCGGCGCATCGGTTTCCATTTCGGCAAACAGCATAGCCTGCACCGCGCCGCCCGTGGAAGCGTCGGGCAACGGCAGCAGGCTGTGCGTGCCCATGCGCGTGCTGGTCTGCACCGGCCCGATTTTTACCGATACCGGGCGGCGACAAATTGCCGGGCCAAGCGCCAGAAAGCGCCCGCGCTCCAGATCGCGGATCTGTTCCGCCTGCCGCCGCTCCATCCCCAGCAGGTCGGCGGCGCGCGCCATGTCGATGTCCAGAAAGGTGCGGCCCATCAGGAAGTTGCTGGCTTCTGCCGCCACATTCTTCGCCAGTTTCGCCAGTCGCTGCGTCGCGATCACGCCCGCCAGCCCGCGCTTGCGCCCACGACACATGAGGTTCGTCATCGCCGCCAGCGATACCCGCCGCGCATCCTCCGACACATCGCCCGCTGCCGCCGGTGCGAACATCTGCGCTTCGTCGACGACCACCAGCACCGGATACCAGAAGTCGCGCGGGGCATCGAACAGGGCATTGAGGAAGATCGCCGCGCATTTCATCTGCGCGTCGATTTCGAGGGATTCCAGGTTCAGCACGACCGATGCACGATGCTGCCGGATGCGCGCACCCAGCGCCGCAATCTCCCGCTCATTATAGGCGCCGGCGTCGATGGCGACATGATCGAAACTGTCGGCCAGCGTTACGAAATCGCCTTCCGGGTCGATCACGACCTGCTGCACCAGCCGCGCGCTTTCCTCCAGCAAACGGCGGAGGAGATGCGATTTACCCGATCCCGAATTGCCCTGCACCAACAGACGCGTGGCGAGCAATTCCTCCACATCCATGCGCACGCTCTGCCCGGCGCTGTCCGTCCCGATTTCGATTCCTGCTGTCACCGCGCTGCCATGGCCCAAGCCATGCCAGACAGGCAAGAGCGCAATAGATCGTTACGGGCCCGCTCATCAATTCTAAACGACTGAACACTATGCCTTGCTGGACTATGACGCGCACAATTTCATCCTGGCATTCCTGGACCGACACTATCCTGCGACGACCGGGGATCGCCCGCTGGCTCGGGCATCCGTTGGCAAGCACACTTGTCCCGTTGATATCTCTGGTCGCTGTGCTGGTTTCCAGTGCGATTCTGGTTATCGGTTTGCTGACCGGGCAGATGGACCGCAACAACGCCAGATATATGGAACGCATGGTTATGGGTGCGGTCCAGCGGGAGCAGTGTTCCACACTCGACTCCGTATCGGCGGCCGGTCGCTGGGATGACGCGGCACGGGCAGTCTATAATCCCAAAGGCTTCGATACCCGTTGGGCCGACACGAATTTCGTATATCACGACCTGCATAGCTTCGTGGTCGATGCGGAAGGCAACACATTGTGGTCACGCCGATCCGAGCAGCAGAATGACGCGCAGCCGCTACGCCCGTTGCGTATGGAAGCTCCCGACGCACTGGCTCATCTGCTGGCGGTATTGCCCCGAAGCACGCGGGAAGCCCAGAAAATGCTGCAGGGCAAAGCCATCATGGCGAAATTCGAAGGGCGTCCAGCGGTGGTCGCCGGCATGGCTATCATCCCCTGGAAACGCACCGACATGCCGCTTCCCAAGGAGCCGCGCCATCTCATCGTGATCGAAGAGCTCAAGCAGCCCGTAGTGGAAAAGCTGGGCGCCATTCACGGCCTGGTATCCGTTCGCTGGGCCAATGGCGCGGGACAACCGGACTGGCAGCATATCGACGTCAAAGGGCCGCATGGCGCGGTTCTGGGGCGCATCGAGTGGCCGCATCGCAAGGCTGGATGGTCGGCATTGTCCGATATTGCAGCGGTGGCAATATCTGCCGGTCTCCTCAGCCTGCTGCTTTCGGCCTGGCTGTTGCGCCAGCTTTATCGGGGGAACGTCGCCCTGCGCGCGGAAAGCGCGACAGCGCTTGCCTCGGCGGAGATAGCCAGAGCAGCCGTGGCGGACGCGGAAACAGCGTTGCTGCAGGCGGAGACAGCCCGCACACAAATGGCCGATGGTGCCAGACAGCAAGCAGCGGAACAGCAACGGCATCAAGAAGAGTTGCGCGGCCATGGTCGCGATATTGCCTGCGCTCTCGAACAAACAATGGCGATACTGGTGACGCAATTGCTTGAAACCGCCACCGACCTGGAGCGGGATGCCGATCAGACAATGGACTGCATCAGCGCTCAGCAGAAGCAGGCCGACATCGTGATCGACCGATCGCGCGAGTCGACGCAGGCCGCGCGCGCCATCGCGACAACCATCGACGAACTGACGCATTCGATCACCGACATCAGCCGTGCTACCGAACAGATTTGCAGTGCGGCGGACAGTGCCAATCGCCAGTCCGCCGCCGCGCGCGACGCGAATGACAATTTGCTGCGCCATGTCGGGTCCATCAATGACGCCGCGAATCTGATCGCCGAAATCACCGGTCAAACCAACTTGCTGGCCCTTAATGCGACGATAGAAGCCGCGCGTGCCGGCGATGCGGGTCGCGGTTTCGTGGTTGTTGCCAATGAAGTGAAGGCTTTGGCGAGCCAGACCGCGCAAACGACGCGCGATATTCACGATCGCGTGGCGGGCGTCGAAAGTGCGGCGGCGGTAACGGTGGAGCTGGTCGGTTCGGTGGATGCGACGCTCAGCAAGCTGATCCAATCGATCGCGGGCGCCTCATCGGCCATGCAACAGCAACTGTCCGCGGCAACGGACATACAGCGGACCTCGCATGGCGTTGCCATGCACGCGCATGTCGCGGATCAGGCCGTAGAAGCCATAACGCAGTCGTTGGACGAAGTTGCCACCGCAGCGCAGCGCACACGGCACAATGGATCGGTGGTGCGGGAGCGCGCGGAAAATCTGCAGCAGGAATTCGCACGTCTCATCAATGCATTGAAGGCCGCCTGAACCCCGTTATCGGAGCAACCCCGACGCCTTGGCTGCAAAATTGTTGACCGCGTCTCTGTTGCAATGCAGCATGAGGCATGGCCAGCTTTCCACCGATAACCCAGAACCCTGACATCCGCTTTCTCGGTCGCCTTCTGGGTGACGTGATCCGCGCTTATGGCGGGGAGAAGCTGTATCGGCAGACCGAATATATCCGATCGGCTTCGGTGGATCGCGCCCGTGGCGTGGCGGGGGCGGATCTGGTCGATACCGGGCTGGATGCGCTGGGTCTGGACGACACGCTCGCCTTCGTGCGCGGGTTCATGCTGTTTTCGATGCTCGCCAATCTGGCCGAGGACCGCCAGGGCGTCGCCATCGAGCCGGGCGCCGACGTTGCCTCTGCCGTAGCTGCACTGGAGGGGCATGGTATATCGAAGGATGCCGTGCTCGCGCTGCTCGAAAGATCGCTGATCGTTCCCGTGCTGACCGCCCACCCGACCGAAGTGCGGCGCAAGAGCATGATCGACCATAAGAACCGCATCGCCGACCTGATGCTGCTGATGGACGGCGGGCGGACCGAAACCGACAATGGCGAGCAGATCGAGGAAGCCATCGCGCGGCAGATCGCCTTGCTGTGGCAGACGCGCCCGCTCCGCCGGGAGCGCCTGTATGTGCAGGACGAGATAGAGAACGTCCTGTCCTACTTCCGCGATATCTTCCTGCCAGTCCTGCCCGCCTTGTACGCGCGATGGGAACGGGTACTGGGTGCGCGTCCGCAAAGTTTCCTGCGCGTCGGCAACTGGATCGGCGGCGACCGCGACGGCAATCCCTATGTGCAGGCCGACCAGCTTCGCTTCGCTCTGTCGCGCGCCTGTGAGGCTGCCATCGGCTTCTATCTCGAAGCGATCCACGCGCTGGGCGCCGAGCTTTCGGTATCCACCGAACTGGCGCAGGTGCCGCAGGCGGTTCTCGACTTGGCCGATGCCAGTGGCGATACCGCGCCCAGCCGCAAGGACGAACCCTATCGGCGCGCGATAGCCGGGATTTACGCGCGGCTGTGCGCAACGCATGTGGCACTGACGGGCCACGCGCCCGCGCGGGCATCGACCCTCTCCGCAGAACCCTATGATATGCCATCCGCGCTCCGTCGCGATCTCGTGACCGTCGCACAGGGGCTGGCGGCCGAAGGCGACGGCGCGCTGGCCACGGGCGGCGCGCTCGGGCGGCTGATCCGTGCAGTGGAGACGTTCGGCTTCCACCTCGCCACACTCGACATGCGCCAGAACAGTGACGTGCATGAGCGCGTCGTTGCCGAACTGCTTAAGCAGGCAGGCGTCGAAGCGGATTACGCCGCGCTCGACGAGTTTGCACGGATCGCCCTGCTCCGCCGCGAACTGTCGAACAACCGCCCGCTCGGATCGCGTTTCGCGACGTATAGCGAGGAAACGGCGTCCGAGCTCGCCATCGTCGATGCCGCTGCACAAGCGCTCAAGACCTATGGGCCGCAGTGCATCACGCACTACATCATCAGTAAGGCCGAAAGCGTATCCGACCTGCTGGAAGTCAACATCATCCTGAAGGAAGCAGGGCTGTGGCAGGCCGGGATCGACGGCGCACCGCCGCAAGCAACGATCATGTCCGTGCCATTGTTCGAAACCATCGCCGATCTTGAAGCGGCGCCCAGCATCATGACGGCTTATTTCGGGTTGCCGGAGATCGGCGGCGTCGTGAAAGCGCGCGGCCATCAGGAAGTGATGATCGGCTATTCCGACAGCAACAAGGACGGCGGGTATCTAACCTCCACCTGGAGCCTGCATCAGGCGTCCAAGGCGCTGGAGCCGGTGTTCGCGCAGGCAGGCACAGCGATGCAGTTGTTCCACGGACGCGGCGGCGCAGTGGGGCGCGGCGGCGGATCGGCCTTTGCCGCGATCCGCGCGCAACCCCCAGGCACGGTGCAGGGCCGCATCCGCGTGACCGAGCAGGGCGAGATCATCGCTGCCAAATTCGGCACCCGCGATGTCGCCGCCATCAATCTGGAAGCGATGACCAGCGCCACGCTGCTCGCCAGCCTGGAACCCGAAGCCTTGTCGGAACGCGATGCGGCGCGGTTCACCACCGCGATGGACCGGCTCTCGCACGGCGCGTTCACCGCCTATCGCGCGCTGGTCTACGGCACCGACGGGTTCAAGGAATTTTTCCGCGAACTCACGCCCATTCAGGAAATTTCCGGCCTCAAGATCGGGTCGCGCCCCGCCAGCCGCACCAAGAGCACACGGATCGAGGATCTGCGCGCTATCCCCTGGGTATTCAGTTGGGCGCAGGCGCGCGTGATGCTGCCGGGCTGGTACGGCGTGGGTCATGCACTCGCAGAGTTCGAGGACAAGGCGCTGCTGGCGGACATGGCCGCGGCATGGCCGTTCTTCCAATCGGCGATGGCCAATCTGGAGATGGTGCTCGCCAAGTCGGATTTGGGGATAGCCCGTCGCTATCTCCCGCTGGTGCAGGATCAGGCTGCGGCGGACAGCATCTTCGGTCGGATTGCCGATGGCTGGGCCAAGACCCATGACGGCTTGCTCACCCTGACCGGCCAGTCGCGGCTGCTGGAGCATAACCCGGCACTCGAAACGTCGATCCGTCTGCGCCTCCCTTATATCGAACCACTCAATCTGTTGCAGATTGAGCTTCTCAAGCGGCATCGTGCCGGGGAAGACGATGCGCGGATCAAGGAAGGGATCGAATTGTCGATCAATGCCATCGCCACGGCGCTGCGCAACAGCGGTTGAGCGACACTACCGCCGGGGAAGCCCAGAGCGGTTGCAGTCATACCGCCCTGGACCCCGGTTCGTATCGACAGACATGTCGCGACGACCGATTACCGAACGCATCCAAAAGAAGACGTCCGGAACTGTGTCAGTATTCTCGACAGGTCCAATAAATGAACTGTCGCGATGAAGCGACGCCGGATAATTATCGGGCAATGCACTTCGCACTGGCAAAGCGATCAATGCATCAGGTCACCGATGCGTTGCTCGGCTCGTCGCGGAAATTGGCCGGAGAGGCCGATTGTTATCGTAAGGCAACGGTTTTACACTATCGAATGTGCAAATATTCGGCGCAGTCCATCGCCCGGTGGACCGTTAAGCACATTAAATATTGTTCACGACCAATTCAACCGCAGGGCGTTACGAAGGTAGATAACATACCCGAAAAAGGAGAAGGCCCATGGCTTTCCGTTTGCCCCGTTCGATGCCCCGTTCGATGTTTATTGGCCTGGCGTCACTCCTCGCGCTGGGCGGCTGCGCCTATGACGATGGCTACGGCTATGGCGGCATGTCCGTCGGCACAGGCTATGCCGGGGATTATTATGGCCCCGCCAGCTATGGTCCGGGCGGCTATGGCAACGCCGGCTATGGCGGCTGGTACAATGATTTCTATTATCCCGGCACAGGCTATTATGTGTTCGACCGTGGCGGACGCCGCCATCGCTGGAACGATGGCCAGAGGTCCTATTGGGAAGGGCGGCGGGCGCAGTATCGCGGTCGCGGCTATGTGCGGGACCGCAACGGCGACGGTCGTCCCGATGCAGGGCGCGGACCGGGCTATCACCGCGGGCGGGATTATGTGCGGGATAGAAACGGCGACGGTCGCCCCGATCCGCGCGGCTATGCGCGGCCTGACCGTCGGCCCGATGGGCAGCCCGGTCGCCCGGTCGACGGTCGCCGCTATGGACGCCCCGACGGCGGGCCGGATCGGTCCGGCTATCGCCAGCGCGGACCGGATATGCGCGGCGCGCCGGGCGCCAGCAGCGGCCAGGGCGTTCGTGTAGAACGCGCGCGTCCTGCACCGCAGGGCCCGCGCGCGCAGGGCCGCGAAGCCGCCCCCCGGACGCAGCCGGAATAATGCCTGTGTCGCGGGGAAGCATCGTTGTCCTGCTGACTCTGGTGGGACTGGCGGCTTGCGCGCCGCAGGAACGCAAGACGCTGGACGATGTCGCCAACGGCGCGAACGTGACCGAAGTTGGCGAGCAAGTCGAGCAGCAGGCGCTGACGGTCATGGAACCGCTCAAGCCGCCTGCGCCCGGCACGCCCGGCGGCCTTCCCGTCGATCCCGAGCCCATCGTCGAAGGCACAATCGATCCGGCGAGCGCGCAGGGTGCGGGGCAACTCGTGCAAGGCTATTATGCGCTGCTGGAAGAAAAACGCTTCGCCGACGCGCAGGATCTGTGGCGCGACGGCACGCCCCATGGCGATGAAGACCCCAAGGTCTTTGCCGGGCGGTTCGATCAATTCAGTGAAATTCACGCCAATATCGGCGCGCCGGGCGACCCTGAAGGGGCGGCAGGATCGCTCTATGTTGCCGTGCCGGTGCAAATCTATGCGCGGGTCCGTGCCACTGGCAAACCCTATTATGCCCTGCGGCTCGTTACGCTGAAGCGCGTCAACGATGTGCCGGGATCGACCGCCGAGCAACGCCGCTGGCATATCGAAAACATAGGGGCCTGGTCCAATATGGAACAGGCCCCCGTTAAAACGCAGTAGTAGATCGGAACGTGAAGGTCAGGCGACGCTGGCCTTCACGATCTTGCCAGGGGTGCGAGGCGGTTCGCCCTTGGGCAGCGCATCGACATTGTCCATGCCTTCGGTCACTTCGCCCCAGACGGTGTACTGGCCGTCAAGGAAGGTCGCATCGTCGAAGCAGATGAAGAACTGGCTGTTCGCGCTGTTCGGATTGGACGACCGCGCCATCGAGCACACGCCGCGCACATGCTTTTCCCGGCTGAATTCCGCCTTGATGTCAGGCAGCTTCGATCCGCCCATGCCGGTGCCGGTCGGATCGCCGCCCTGCGCCATGAAGCCGGGGATCACGCGATGGAACACAACGCCATCGTAGAAGCCTTCCTTGGCCAGCGTCGTGATGCGCTCGACATGGCCGGGGGCCAGATCGGGGCGCAGCTTGATGACGACATCGCCGGTATCGAGGGTAAGGGTAAGGGTTTCGTCCGCCATCATGCATCCTTTTCATGCCGTTTGAATTGAGGCCCATATAGGCGCTCGCACGAATGATGAAAGGTGCGGCGTTCGCACGTTTGCAGTCCTTGCAATTATATTGTGCATCAGCGAAAGACTGCCCATGACCCAGGATGACGACAGCGAAGGAGGCGGCGATGAGCGACAATGGCGCAATCGATCATACCGTCGATCCGGAGATCGTCGAAGCCGTTGAGTCGCGGCATGACGAGGACGACCGGCTGAAACCCAGCTTCGTCCGTGCCGTTCTGGATGCTGTCGAAGAAGGCGATGCGGACGCCGCGCGTGACCTCGTATCGCCGCTCCATCCTGCGGACATTGCCGACCTTCTCGAACTGACGCCCGGCGACCGCCGCGCGGATGTGGCGGCCGCACTGGGCGATCTCGTCGGTGCCGAAGTGCTTTCCGAACTCAACGACTGGGTCCGCGACGACCTGATCGACGTATTGCGCCCTGAGCAGGTCGCCGAATTTGCGCGCGAACTCGATACCGACGATGCCGTCGCCATCATCGAGGACATGGAAGAGGCCGACCAGCAGGCCGTCCTCGAAGCGATGGACCCCGAAGACCGCGCCGCCATCGAAAGCGCGCTGTCCTACCCCGAGGAATCCGCCGGACGCCTGATGCAGCGCGATCTGGTCGCGGTGCCGGAGCATATGACGGTGGGCCAGGTCATCGACTATCTGCGCGACTTTGGCGACTTGACCAGCGACTTCTGGGAAATTTTCGTAGTCGATCCCGCGCATAAGCCGATCGGCACTTGCCAGTTGAGCTGGATCCTCACCTGCCCGCGCAGCATCCCGATGGCGGACCTGATGAAGCGCGAACAGACGCTGATCCCCGTCGACATGGATCAGGAAGAAGTTGCGCTCCGCTTCCAGAAATATGCGCTCATCTCCGCCGCCGTGGTCGATCATGACGGTCGGCTGGTCGGGATGATCACCGTCGATGACATTCTGCACATCGTTCAGGAAGAAGCGGGCGAGGATATCCTCCGCCTGTCGGGTGCCGGCGAAGGCGACATCAACCAGCCGATCCTGATGACGGTTCGCACCCGCCTGACATGGCTGGTGGTGAACCTCGGCACGGCCACGATAGCGGCTTCGGTGGTCGGCTTATTCGAAGACACCATCGCCAAATTCGCCCTGCTTGCGGCGCTGATGGGCATCGTGTCGGGCATGGGCGGCAACGCTGGCACACAAACGCTGGCCGTGGTCGTCCGCGCGCTTGCAACGAATCAGCTTACCAGTTCCAACACCGTCCGCATGATCGGGCGCGAGTTTCGGATCGCGGCGACCAATGGCGCGACTCTGGGCGTGCTTATCGGGATAGGCTCCTATTTCCTGTATGGCCGCGCGAACCTTTCGCTGGTGTTCGGACTGGCGATCCTGAGCAACAATATGGTCGCGGGGCTAGCCGGGGTACTGATCCCGATCACGCTGGAACGGCACGATGTCGATCCGGCGATATCCTCCGCCGTGTTCGTCACCATGGCGACCGATTGCCTGGGCTTCTTTGCGTTTCTGGGCCTGGCGACCTTGTTCAACCTGCACTGATTGCCGACATAGGCATCATGCCCCTGCACATGACCAAGATCGCTTTCATGAGCGAAAGCCCCGATACGTTGCGGGCATGGCTGGAATCGCATGACGGACAGGGCGAGGCGCGGCTGACCACCCGCTACCTGCCCAAGCGGGTGGCGGAGATGACCGGCGGATCGCTCTACTGGATACACAGCCACATCATCGTCGGGCGCAGTCCGATCATCGGCTTTGCACCGACGCCGGAGGGGCGCCACTGGATACGCCTCGAACCGCGACTGATCCCGGTCGAGGCACGACCCAAGCGCGCGCATCAAGGCTGGCGCTATCTGGAGGGTAAGGACACGCCCGCCGATCTGGGCGGCGACGCGGTGGGCGTGGACATCATGCCGCCTGCGATGCTGAGCGAACTGGCGCGGCTTGGGCTGGTGTAGCCCTACCCCGCGATCAACTGCACGAACCCGCTCGACACCCATCCGCTCTCGCACGGACCGTCATAGGGCTGTTTGCGATCCACCGGTGACGACACCCCGCAATCGAGCGCGACCGGCTCAACAACATTGCCGTCCGCCCCCGGCACCGGCGGCGGCGTGACCGGCACGACGACCACACCCAGCCACCGCTGATCGATACTGCGCGAACAGATGTGCACCCGCGCGCCGTTCGTCAGTTGCGCCGTCGCCTTCGCATCCTGGAACGGCGCAGCGCGCATCGCCAGCGTCCCTCCATTCGCCACACCGCGCACCACGCCCAGCGCGCCGCACGCATCCAAACGCGGCCCATCCTCGCCGATGGTCACTGCGCGCGCCAGCGTGGACTCCATCCGCGTCTCGGTCATCGCTTCGCGCGGGGCGCCGGCGATGGAGCTGTTGGGCAATTCGTCGGCCACTTCCCGGCTGTCGGAACAGCCCGTCAGGAGAAGGGGAACGCAGATCGATAGCAGAACACATTTCATGGAACCGACCCTAGACTATCCACCCTGCCCCTACACCTGTTTTTCCTTTAGTTTCGCTGCATCTCAACCTATATGATGGACCATGAACGAAGACAGCCAAGCCACCCCGAACGCCAACGCTTATGGCGCCGACAGCATCAAAGTTTTAAAAGGCCTGGACGCCGTCCGTAAGCGGCCCGGAATGTACATCGGCGATACCGATGATGGGTCCGGCCTGCACCATATGGTGTTCGAAGTCTCTGACAACGCCATCGACGAAGCGCTCGCCGGACATTGCGACCGGATCGACATCACGTTGAACCCTGACGGATCGGTCAGCGTCATGGACAATGGCCGCGGCATCCCGACCGGCATTCATACCGAAGAAGGCGTGTCCGCCGCCGAAGTCATCATGACGCAGCTTCACGCAGGCGGTAAGTTCGAGAACACGTCGGACACCAACGCCTACAAGGTGTCGGGCGGCCTGCACGGTGTGGGCGTGTCCGTGGTGAACGCGCTGTCCGACTGGCTGGAACTCAACATCTGGCGCGACGGACAGGAACACTGGATGCGCTTCCGCAACGGCGATGCCGAGGCACCTCTGAAGGTGCTGGGCGATGCGCCAGCGGGAAAGAAGGGTACGAAAGTCACCTTCATGTTCTCGACCGAGACGTTCAAGAACGTCACCGAATATGATTTCGACAAGCTGGAGCATCGCTATCGCGAACTGGCGTTCCTCAACTCCGGTGTGCGCCTGTTCCTGACGGACGCACGGCACGAGGAAAGCAAGACCGTCGAATTGTATTACGAAGGCGGCATCGCAGCGTTCGTCAAATATCTCGACCGTAACAAGGCCGCGCTGATGCCCGAGCCGATCGCCATTTCCGGCACCCGCGACGATGTGACCATCGACGTCGCGCTGGAATGGAACGACAGCTATTACGAAAACGTGCTGTGCTTCACGAACAACATCCCGCAGCGCGACGGCGGCACCCATCTGGCCGCGTTCCGCGCGGCGCTGACCCGCACCCTCAACAATTATGCCGACAAATCGGGCATGTTGAAGAAGGAAAAGGTGAGCCTCACCGGCGATGACATGCGCGAAGGGCTGACCGCCATCGTCTCGGTCAAGCTGCCCGATCCCAAATTCTCGTCGCAGACCAAGGACAAGCTGGTCTCCTCCGAAGTGCGCCAGCCACTCGAAAGCCTGATGGCTGACAAGATGGCTGAGTGGCTCGAAGAAAATCCGGGCAATGCCAAAATGATCATCCAGAAGGTGATCGATGCCGCTGCCGCCCGCGAAGCCGCCAAGAAGGCGCGCGAACTGACCCGGCGCAAGGGCGTGATGGACATCGCCTCGCTCCCCGGCAAGCTTGCCGACTGTCAGGAGCGCGATCCGGCCAAGTCCGAGCTTTTCCTGGTCGAAGGCGACTCCGCAGGCGGCTCGGCCAAGCAGGGCCGCGACCGCCATTATCAGGCGATCCTGCCGCTGAAGGGCAAGATCCTGAACGTGGAACGCGCCCGCCTCGACCGGATGCTGTCATCGAAGGAAGTCGGCACGCTCATTCAGGCGATGGGCACCGGCATCCGTGAAGAGTTTAACATCGAGAAGCTGCGCTATCACAAGATCGTCATCATGACCGACGCAGACGTCGACGGCGCGCATATCCGCACGTTGTTGCTGACCTTCTTCTATCGCCAGATGCCGCAGATCATTGAGAACGGGCATCTCTTCATCGCCCAGCCGCCGCTGTACAAGGCATCGCGCGGACGCAGCGAAGTCTATCTGAAAGACGAAGCGGCGCTCGATCAGTATCTGGTCGACAATGGCGTGGAGACAATGGCGCTGGAAACCAGCGAAGGCAAAATCTTCGGCGAAGATCTGCGTGCGCTGATCGACCATTCGCGCCGGATGCGGACGCTGATGCGCTATATGCCGCGCCGTTACGATCCCCGGATCATCGAAGCGCTGGCGCTGGCCGGGGCGCTCGATCCCGATATCGACACCCCGCGTCGCCAGGCCGCGTTGACCGAAGCCGTGCGCTGGCTCGATCTGGCGGACACCGACGGCAAATGGACCGGCATCGTCAGCGAGGAAGGCGGCTATCACTTCCAGCGTTTCTGGCGTGGCGTGACCGACCATCACATCATCGAAGCAGCGTTCCTCGGCTCCGCCGAAGCGCGCAAGCTGCACACGCTCGCGACCGAGCAAGCGTCGGCTTATCTGACGTCGGGCCGACTGGTCTCGGCAAAAGCCGCCACCGTGCAGGACGAAGCCCCCGAAGGCGAAGAGGCACCGACCGCCGCAGCCGCCGCGAAAGGCGTGACCGTTTCGCGCCCCAGCGACTTGCTGCACGCCATCCTTGCCGCAGGACGCAAGGGTCTATCGATCCAGCGGTATAAAGGTCTTGGCGAAATGAACGCGGAACAGCTTTGGGAAACCACGCTCGATCCCAACGCCCGCTCGCTGCTGCGCGTCGAAGTGGATCAGGCCGACATTGCCGACGAAATCTTCACCCGGCTGATGGGCGATGTCGTCGAACCCCGCCGCGAGTTCATTCAAGATAACGCCCTGAACGTCGCCAATCTCGACGTGTGATCTGTGAACGTGGCGGGGCGCCTATAACGCGCTCTGCCACGTTTTGATGGCTTCGATGGGCCAGGCCAGCATCACGACATTCAGCGTCAAGTTATCGCGGATCGCCCAAAGCGCGATCAGTTCGAACGCCATTCCGACCGTCACCGTTACCCACACCGGCACACGTCGCGCAAACGCAAAGCCCAGCGCCATCCACGCGACATCGGCGACGGAATTGATGACGCTGTCGCCTGTATAGCCCAGCGCAATCGTCGCTTCGCGATAGCGGTTGATGATGATCGGCGAATTTTCCAGCATTTCCCACGCAGCCTCGATCGCGACCGCCAGCACCAGCCGGTCGCCCGGCGGGCGGGAACGTATTACCAGCCAGCCAAGACCGTAAAACAGGAAGCCATGAATGATATGGCTGAGCGTATACCAGTCCGCGATATGCTGACTGTTCCCCGAATCCAGGGCCGGATGCCACATATCGACATAGCCGCAGGTACAGATCGCGTTGCGCCCCATCGATAATTCGAACAGCGCCGTCGCCGCTAATATGCCCAGCACGATGAACCAGTGAACCGGCCGAATGTCGCGTAGCGACGGGCCCCCATAAGGATTGGCGCGCATCATACCCCCGTTTTTTTCACAGCAATTGCGACCGACCATGAACGGGGTGCGCCATTTGCACTAGCCAAAAAGGGTTTGAGACCACATATCGCTGCGATGCAACATGATCAGACCCGTCCCCCCGAACCGAAATTTGGTTTGGGGTTTAAAGAGTTCGTGGCGTTGATCGCCGCTCTCATGTCGGTCAATGCCTTGTCGATAGACCCGATGCTGCCCGCGCTTCCCGCCATTGGCGAAACGCTGGGCATTCCCCATCCGAATGATCGGCAATGGATCATCACCAGCTATTTCATCGGGCTGGGTCTAGGTTCTCTGATCTATGGCCCGCTGTCCGACCGCTTTGGACGGAAGAAGGTAATGGCCATCGCGCTCAGCCTGTTTCTGGTCTCGACTGCCTTTTGCGCGCTGTCCCAGACGTTTGAGATGATGCTGGCCAGCCGTTTCGCGTGCGGTTTCTTCGCGGCATCCAGTCGGGTGATCGCCGTCAGCATTGTGCGCGACCGGTTTCGGGGCGATGAGATGGCGCGGATCATGTCGTTGATCTTCATCGTGTTCATGATCGTTCCCATCCTGGCGCCCAGCTTTGGACAGGCAGTGCTACTGATTGCTCCGTGGCGCTGGATATTCGGCGCGTTGCTTATCGTCGGTTCCTTCATCGTCGTCTGGATGCTGATCCGGATGCCGGAAACGCTCGACCCCGCCAATCGCGTGGAAATACGGGTGGACGATCTGCGCAATACCCTGAAGGCAGTTCTCACGCACCGTGGTGCTTTTGGCTATATGCTGGCCAGCGGCGTCATAATGGGGGCACTTCTCGGCTTCATTACCTCTGTTCAGCAAATCTTCTTCGATATCTTTCATCGGGAGGAGATTTTCGCAATCAGCTTTGCGGGCATTGCGGGATTCATGGGCATAGGCAGCTTCCTGAACAGCCATCTGGTCGAGCGCTTTGGTGCCCGCCGGTTAAGCCAGGGGGCGCTGATCGCGCTTATACTGATTTCGGGCGGCCATGCGCTCTACGCCTGGGCCGGACTGGAAACGGTGTACAGCTTCATCGGATTCCAGGCCGCCACGATGCTCAGCTTTGCGTTCACCGGCTCTAATTTCGGCGCGATCTCGATGGAGCCTTTTGCACGTGGTGCGGGCATGGCGTCATCCTTTCAGGCGGGCTTGACGACCATCGTGTCCGCCTTGCTCGGCGCTTATATCGGGTCGCAATTCAACGGCACGACCTTGCCTTTGGCGCTCGGGTTCCTCGGCTATGGCACGCTCGCATTGCTCATCGTTGCCTATGCCGAGCGGTGGAAACTGTTCACCCGACCCGGCCTGTCATCCCTTCGCAGTGGTGCGGCGCAACCGCCTCGTTGAACGAAAAGCCCCGCCGGATCGCTCCGGCGGGGCTTTTCGTAGGTTAGCAGTAGCGCCTAGTTGATCGGCGGCACCGACGAAGGCGGCACATCCGGATCGGTTTCATGCACTTCGTTGAGGCCCAGGCCAACATGGCTGCGCTTGTAGCTATAGGCGAAATACACGACCAGACCGATTGCTGCCCAGCCGACGAACATCATTTTCGTTTCGAAGCCGAGGCTCCAGAACAGATAGAGGCAGCCTGCCACTGCGATCGGTGCCGTCACCATGATCGCCGGGGTGCGGAAAGGACGATGACGCGAAGGATCGGTCCGACGGAGCATCAGCACCGCAATCGACACGGCAGCAAAAGCGAACAATGTGCCGGAGTTCGAGATATCCGCCAGCTTGCCCACGGGGAAGAACGCCGCGAACAGCGCCACGAATATACCCGTCAGGATCGTGATGACGTGCGGGGTGTGGAACCTGGGATGCACTTTCGAGAAGACTGCGGGGAGCAGGCCATCGCGGCTCATGACGAAGAAGATGCGCGTTTGCCCGAACATCATCATCAGGATGACCGAAGGCAGCGCCAGACCGGCAGCAAGGCCGATAAGGTTGCCGACCTGCGGCCAGCCGATTTCACGCAGGGTCCACGCCAGTGCTTCCTTCGAACAGACGACCGCTTCCTTGCCGGTGGCAGCCAGCGCCGCGCACTGCTGCGACAATTCGATACTGCCGGGTGCCAGCACCTGACCGCTGGGGCCATTGACCGGCTGAGCGCCGACGCTGCCGATGACGCCAGCGGCGACGAGAATGTAGAAGATGGTGCAGATCGCCAGCGAACCGATGAGGCCGATGGGCATATTGCGCTGCGGATTCTTGGTTTCCTCCGCTGCGGTGGACACTGCGTCGAAGCCCACATAGGCGAAGAAGATCGATGCCGCCGCCGCCGAAACGCCTGCGAAACCGAGCGGTGAGAAGGGCGTGAAATTCTCCATGTTGATGACCGGCACGGCCAGCACGATGAACAACGTCAGCGCCGCAACCTTGATCATAACCAGCACGGCGTTCACCGACGCACTTTCCTTCGTGCCAATCACCAGCAGCCACGTCACAAGGCCGGCGATGCCCATAGCGGGCAGATTGACCAGACCGCCATCATAGGGACCACGCACCAGCATGTCGGGAATGTCGATATGTAGCGCGTTTTCCAGCAATCCAACCACATAGCCCGACCAGCCCACCGACACCGCGCCCGCCGCGACAGCATATTCGAGGATGAGCGCCCAGCCGACCATCCACGCGATCAATTCGCCCATCACGGCATAGCTGTAGGTGTAAGCCGACCCCGAAACCGGGACCATCGCTGCCATCTCTGCGTAACACAGCGCCGCTACTGCGCAGACGAACCCGGCGATGACGAAGGAGAGCATCATGCCCGGCCCCGCCTTTTGCGCGGCTTCGGCAGTGAGAACGAAAATTCCGGTGCCGATCACGGCCCCGATGCCCAGCATGGTGAGCTGGAATGCCCCCAAGGACCGGGTCAGCGACTTCTTCTCGGCGGTGGCCAAGATCGCATCGAGTGACTTTATGCGCCCGAAGATCATGAAATTGTGTCTTCCTGTGTATCGCGGCACGCCGACCGGCGCGCCTCCCCTAATATGGGTAACGAGACTATCGCCTAAATCCGCCTGTGCAAGTGTGTCGTGCAAGCATGTTGCGCAAATGGGTAATCTTCTTCACGCCGCGCACCCTGGGCGCAGGACTGACTAAGCCGCCAGCATCGGTCCGAGCGGACGCCCGGCAAAGATATGCACGTGCAGATGCGGCACTTCCTGATGCCCGTCCTGCCCGATATTCGCGAGCAGGCGATAGCCCTTCTCCACCATCCCCGCTTCCCGCGCGACATGCCCGACTGCGCGCACGAACGCGCCGATTTCCGCATCGCTCGCCTTGGTCGAAAAATCGTCCCAACTCACATAGCGGCCCTTGGGAATCACCAGGATATGCGTCGGCGCCTGCGGATTAATGTCGTGAAAGGCGAGCGCACCCTCGTCCTCATACACTTTCTTGCATGGAATTTCCCCACGCAGGATGCGCGCGAAGATATTGTCGTCATCATAAGGCAGCGTCGGATCGATCGGCACGATATCACTCCTTTGGGCGGGATCACTCCTGCGGGCGGGCGGCTTTCTCGGCGATGCCCGACACGCCTTCGCGCCGGTCCAGTTCGGCGCACACATCCTGCATCGACAGGTCCATGTCCGCCAGCAGCACGCTGAGATGAAACAACAGGTCGGCGGCCTCGGACGTTACGCCGTCCCGGTCGTTTGCCATCGCGGCGATCACAGTTTCCACCGCTTCCTCGCCGACTTTCTGCGCGATCTTGGCGCGGCCCTTGGCGCTCAGCTTCGCGACATAGCTGCTGTCGGGATCGGCGGTGCGCCGCGCGCGGGTTGTGGCTTCCAGACGGGCGAGAGTGTCGATCATGCCGCTCATAGTGCCAGCCCCGCCGGTGCCGTCAACGGAAAAACCGGATGCCGCACCGGGATGCCCGCCGCCGCCAACGCTGCGTGCGCTTCGCCAATCGTATGCTGACCGAAATGGAATATCGACGCCGCCAGCACCGCGCTCGCATGTCCCTCGATCACGCCATCGACCAGATGGTCGAGCGTGCCGACTCCCCCGCTCGCCACCACCGGCACCGCCACCGCATCGGCAATCGCCCGCGTCAAAGCCAGATCATATCCCCCGCGCGTGCCGTCGCCATCCATTGAGGTCACCAGCAACTCGCCCGCCCCCAGCGAGGCCAGCCGCAACGCATGTTCCAGCGCGTCGATCCCCGTCGCGCGCCGACCGCCATGCGTGAAGATTTCCCATCGCCCGTCAGCGACCCGCCGCGCATCGACCGAGGCGACGACACACTGGCTGCCGAAGCGGTCGGCAATGTCCGCCACCACTTCGGGCCGCTCCACCGCTGCGCTGTTCACCGCCACCTTGTCCGCCCCCGCCAGCAGCAGCGCGCGCGCATCCTCCGGCGTCCGCACCCCGCCGCCGACGGTCACGGGCATGAAGCACACCTCGGCCACGCGCCGCACCACGTCGAGAATAGTCCCCCGCGCCTCATGGCTGGCAGTAATGTCCAGAAAGCAAAGCTCGTCCGCCCCCGCCGCATCATACAGCCGCGCCTGCTCCACCGGATCGCCCGCATCGGCCAGATCGACAAAGTTCACGCCCTTGACCACGCGGCCATTGGCAACGTCTAGACAAGGGATAACGCGAGTGCGGACAGTCATGCGCTTGCCCACCCGTCATTCCTGCGCAAGCAGGAATCCCGCTTCTCTTCTTCCCACCGACAGAAAAGCGGGATTCCTGCTTTCGCAGGAATGACGAAGGAGAGCGCGGGCACGTTCATCCCGCCGCCGCCAATGCCAGCGCCGTCGCCAGATCGAGCCGCCCGTCATACAGCGCGCGTCCGGTAATCACGCCTTCGATCCCATCTTCGGTATGGAGGCTCAGGATACGGATGTCCGCAATCCCGGCCACGCCGCCGCTGGCGATCACCGGAATCTCCGTCGCCCGCGCCAGATCGACCGTCGCTTCGATATTGCAGCCTTTCAGCATCCCATCGCGCCCGACATCGGTGAAGAGCAACGCCGCGACACCTGCATCCTCGAACCGATAAGCCATGTCGACGATCGGCATGTCGGACCTTTCCGCCCAACCTTCGGTCGCGACGAAGCCATCCCGCGCATCGACCGCGACGACGATGCCACCGGGGAAATCCTTGGCTACCGCTTTCACGAACTCAGGGTCTTTCAGCGCCGCCGTACCGATCACCACGCGCGAGACGCCCAGATCGAACCAGCGCTCCACCGCCGCGCGGTCACGAATGCCGCCGCCCAGTTGCACATGCCCCGGAAACGCCGCGACGATGCTTTCGACGGCCGCCGCATTGACTGCCTGCCCCGCAAAAGCGCCATCCAGATCGACGACATGCAGATGCTGTGCCCCCGCTTGCGCAAACAGCATCGCCTGCGCAGCAGGATCGTCGCCATAGACGGTCGCACGATCCATATCGCCTTCGGCCAGACGCACCACTTGTCCGGCTTTCAAATCGATGGCGGGGAAAACGATCAGACTCATGGTTTCCAGTCCAGAAAACGGGCGAGGAAGGAAAGGCCGTAACGCTGGCTCTTTTCCGGGTGAAACTGCGTGCCGATGATATTGTCGCGCGCCACGGCGGCAACCAGCGGACCGGCATGATCGCTCGTCGCGGCGATATGCGCCGGATCGTTGGCGGCAAAATGATAGCTGTGCAGGAAATAGGCTTCGCCCGGCTCGATCAGCGGATGCGCGACGCCGGGAACGACATCGTTCCACCCCATATGCGGCACCTTGGCGCTCGGATCGGCAGGTTCGATGTGCCGCACCGTGCCGGGGATCCAGCCCAGCCCGTCATGCCGCCCGAATTCCTCACCGGCATCGGCCAGCAACTGCATCCCCACGCACACGCCCAGAAAGGGCACGCCGCGCTTCAGCACGGCCTCAGCCATCGCGTCCACCAAACCGTCTACGCCAACCAGTGCATCGCGGCACGCCCGAAACGCGCCCACCCCCGGCAGGACGATTCGGTCCGCCCCGCGCACGACATCGGGATCGGCAGTGATGCTGACATCCTGCGCCCCGGCCTGCCGCAGCGCATTGTGGACCGAATGAAGATTGCCCGCGCCATAATCGATAAGCGCGATCATGCTTTTAGAAATTCCAGTCCCGGCGCCACGAAGCTGGGATTGAACTCGGTAATCGTGACTTCCGCCACCCCGTTCGTCACGAAAGGATCGGTGGCGACCTTCGCTTCGATGTCGGCTTTCTCACCGCGAACGATCAGTATTCCGCCTTCGCGCGGCACCTTGCGTCCCGCAACCAGCATCCAGCCATCGGCCAGCGCGTCCTTCAACCATGCCACATGCGCTTCCATATGCGCGTCCACGGTGGGCAGATCGACGATATAGCGCAGCGACACGATGAACATGGCTTCGGCCTCTTTCCTTTGGAACGATGCGGATCAGGCCGCGCCCAATATGCCCTTGGTCGAAGGGATACTGTCTGCCTTGCGCGGGTCGATCTCGACCGCCTGCCGCAACGCGCGGGCCAGCCCCTTGTAGCAACTTTCCACGATATGATGGTTGTTGCTGCCATAGAGATTTTCGATGTGCAGCGTCAGCCCCGCCGATTGCGCAAAACTGTGGAACCAGTGCTCGATCAGCTCGGTATCCCATTCGCCAAGGTTGGCCTGTGTAAAGGCCGCCTTCCACACGAAATAGGGCCGCCCCGAAATGTCGAGCGACACGCGCGTCAGCGTCTCGTCCATCGGCGAATAGACCGAACCGAAACGGGTTATGCCCTTCTTGTCGCCCAGCGCCTTGGCCACCGCTTCGCCAATGGCGATGCCGGTGTCTTCGGTCGTGTGATGCTGATCGACATGCAGGTCGCCGACTGCCTTCACATCGAGGTCGATCAGCGAATGCCGCGACAATTGTTCGAGCATATGATCGAGAAAGCCGATGCCCGTCGACACGGTGTAAACACCTGTGCCGTCGAGGTTGACGACGACGTCGATCGAGGTTTCCCCGGTCTTGCGATGGATTTCGGCGGTGCGCATGGCGCTCCTATAGCGTTTGGCGCGCGCCGTGCAACGATTCCGCACTGCGACTATCCTTAACGCACGCCCTTGCCCCCTGCCTCTTGACCGAACTTCGTGGGACGTTAGGAAGATGGCCGATGAGCGACACGCTGCCAGATAGTCTGATTCCCTACGATGAAATCGTGCAGGAGGCTCTGCGCGCTGTCGTCGGCCGTGTGCTGGGCGAAGTCGAACGCTCCGGCGGGCTGCCCGGCGGGCACCATTTCTACATCACGTTCAAGACGCAGGCAGCCGGCGTGGATATTCCCCGCGTCTTGGTCGAGCGTTTCCCCGATGAAATGACGATCGTGCTGCAGAACAAGTTCTGGGATCTCAAAGTCAGCCCCGACCTGTTCGAAGTCAGCCTGACCTTCAACCAGATCGCTTCGCACCTCGTCATTCCCTTTTCGGCGATCAGCGCCTTCGTCGATCCCGCCGTCAATTTCGCCCTGCAATTTCAGGTTCAGGACAATGGCGACACGCCAGCGGTGCATGAAGAAGCGGAAAATGACGGCCCGACCATCACGGCGGAAGACGGCTCCAACGTCGTCACCGTGGATTTCGGCAAGAAGAAATAACGCTGGCGCAACTGCGCCGCGCTTCCCACATTAGGATACCCTCTCACCCCGTTCGGGCTGAGCCTGTCGAAGCCTGCTCCTTCTTAAGGAAACACGGTTCTCCGGCACGCTCAATGCGAACGGACATTGGACATCCGCCTCCATGACGATCCCCACCCGCAGCGAAACCGACAGCATCGGCGCCATCGACGTTCCCGCCGCCGCCTATTGGGGCGCACAGACGCAGCGGAGCATCGAGAATTTCCCCTTCGGCGACACCGAACGGATGCCCATCGGCATTGTTCATGCGCTCGCCATCGTGAAACAGGCCGCAGCCCGTGTGAACCGGTCGCACGGGCTGGACGGCGCAATCGCCGACGCCATCGAATCCGCCGCCGCCGAAGTGATCGCGGGCGACCATGACGATCAGTTTCCGCTGGTCATCTGGCAAACGGGCAGCGGCACCCAATCCAACATGAACGTCAACGAAGTGATCGCCGGTCGCGCCAACGAAGTGCTGACCGGAACGCGCGGCGGCAAGACGCCCGTCCACCCCAATGATCACGTCAATATGGGCCAGTCGTCCAACGACAGTTTTCCAACAGCCTTGCACATCGCGGTCGCCCGCGCCGTTACGGATCGGCTTTTCCCGGCCCTCGACCGTCTCCAACACGCGCTGGATGCCAAGGCGTCCCTATGGGCGATGTTAGTGAAGATAGGGCGCACCCATCTGCAGGACGCGACCCCCTTGACGCTGGGTCAGGAGTTCTCCGGCTACGTCCATCAGCTCTACCGATGCCGCGCCCGCATCGAGCCGGCGGTGATGCACGGCATGATGGCGCTGGCGCAGGGCGGCACTGCTGTCGGCACCGGCCTCAATGCGCCGGAAGGCTTCGACGTGGCCATCGCGGCGGAGATCGCGGACCTCACCAACCTCCCCTTCCGCACCGCCGACAACAAGTTCGAAGCGCTCGCATCGAACGATCCGCTGGTACACCTCTCCGGCACGCTCAGCACCCTCGCCGTCGCGTTGACCAAGATCGCGAACGACATCCGCCTGCTCGGCTCCGGCCCGCGCTCAGGCCTCGGCGAGTTGGACCTCCCCGCCAACGAACCGGGCAGCTCGATCATGCCGGGCAAGGTCAACCCGACCCAGTGCGAGATGCTGACGATGGTCGCGGCGCAAGTCATCGGCAATCATCAGGCCGTGACCGTCGGCGGGATGCAGGGGCATCTGGAGCTTAACGTCTTCAAGCCGCTGATCGGTGCCAATGTCCTGCGCTCCATCCATTTGCTTGCCGTCGGTATGGAAAGCTTTGCGGAACGCTGCGTCGAAGGGCTGGAAGCCAATGAAGCGCGTATCGCCGAACTGGTGGACCGCTCGCTGATGCTGGTGACTGCGCTCGCCCCCGAAATCGGCTATGACAATGCCGCCAAGATCGCCAAACACGCCCATCAGAATGGCTTGACGCTCAGGGAGGCGGGCCTCGCGCTGGGTCTCGTCGACGACGCTACCTTCGACCGTCTTGTCCGACCGCAGGACATGGTCTGAACAATGGCGCGAACGTGCGCCTTTCAGGAACCGCGATAGCGCGCTATACATTCTGAATGCGGAACGAACGCGGGATAAAAAGGATGAGTATGCTCCGTAAGGTCATGGCCAGTGTAATCGGCACCCGTATTGCTGCGGATACCGGCAAGTCATCGGGCGTACTCGGCGTCGCGGCCGGTCTGCTCGCCACCCGCGTCATCGCGCGCTCTCCCTTGGGTGCGCTGGTGCTGGGCGGCGGCTATATCGCGCACAAGATGCTGCAAAAAAAGCGGGAAATCGACGCCCTTGGTCCGCATGGCGCCGCCGTCCATGACGGCCTTGTCGAACCCGGCACGCCCCCTTTGACCGACGAGACGACAGCGCCAAAGGCATTACCCGCGCCGACAAAAGCCGTCAGGAAGCGCAAGCCCGCGAGCAAAACCGCATAGCGGACATTGACGCAACGGCCCGCCCACGGCAGTAGCAGGCATGGCCGACACCTCCAGAATCGATCCGATCAACGACCCCCACGGTTTCAAGCGCCGCGGCGTTCTCTTCGTGCTGTCTTCTCCATCGGGCGCAGGCAAGTCGACCATCGCGCGCAAGCTGCTGGCTGCCGATCCGTCGCTCGTCATGTCGGTCTCCGCAACCACCCGCCCCATGCGGCCGGGCGAAGTGGACGGGAAAGATTATCACTTCGTCGATCTTGCCCAGTTTCGGCAGATGGTGGCCGATCACGAATTTCTCGAATGGGCCCATGTCTTCGGCCATCGTTACGGCACGCCGCGCGCGCCGGTGGAAGCGATGCTGAAGTCCGGGCGCGATGTCCTGTTCGACATCGACTGGCAGGGCGCGCAGCAGCTTCACCAGATTGCGGGCGGCGACGTCGTCCGCGTGTTCATCCTGCCGCCATCGATGGAAGAACTCGAACGCCGCCTGCGCGGTCGCGCCACCGATAGCGAGGAAGTCATCGAAGGCCGCATGAGCCGCGCGGCAGGCGAAATCGCACATTGGGACGGGTACGACTATGTCCTGTGCAATGACGATGCCGACGCCTGTTTCGAAAAGGTGCGCGGCATCCTCTATTCGGAACGCATGAAGCGCAGCCGCCAGACCGGCTTGATCGGCTTCATCCGCAAACTGCAGAAGGCCACCGGCGACGCCGATTAACGCGTCGATACGGATAAAATTGGACACATAGGCGTTCCTGCGTCAGCCTTACGGCACAACAGGAGGGACTTCGTCCATGATACGCACTTTATTCGGCGGCCTGCTCGGCGGGCTCGCGCTGTTCCTGACGGGATTTGTGTTCTGGGGAACGCCGCTGGCGAACATCGGCTATACTACGGCTGAGCCTGCCGCGAGCACGAACCTTCAGGCGGCATTGGCGCAAACGCTGACGCAGACCGGAACGGGCGTCTATCTGATCCCCTCCACCACGACGAGCGAAGGCACCATATTGTACGGCAAGGGACCGATTGCGCAGGTATTTTTCAACACCAGCGGTTATCCCTCGCTCGACAGTTCGGCGCTGATTGGCGGCCTGATCCTGGCGTTGGTGGTTGGCGTTTTGATCGCCCTGGCGCTAAGGCTGATCGCTGGCGACACAGCCACCCGCGTTCGTGCGACCGTGGCGTTCGCCATGGCTGCGGTACTGTGGATGCATGTCGGACAGCCGATCTTCAACCACGCGCCCTGGGGCTATTTCCTGTATTTCGCCTTCAGCGATTTCGTCGGGATAGTGTTGGCAGGCCTGATCGCGGCCAAGCTGATGACGGACACACCGGCTACCGTCGCTGCCGCCCCGGTTACACCTGCGCCGAAATATAGCGACACAACCGACAGCAACAGCTTCGGTTCGCCGCTTCGTACGGATAACGATCCCCTGCCATAACGGCAGGGGTCGCTTTTCTCAGAATTATTGCGCCGGTGCTGGGGCCGCAGGGGCCGCAGTGCCGGTCAATGCCTGGGCAGCAGGCTTGTTGGATGCATCGACCGAACCGTCAGCCATCATAGCCTTCGCCATCGTCGTGGCTTCTTCCTTCGCCTTGGGATCGGCGCTGGTTTGGCTGGCGCCGATCAAGCCGCTCAGCAGCAGGTTCTTCGCAATCGGATCGGCAGCATTTTCCGCCACCGACTTGCGGGCCAGCGTAATGCCTTCGGCATACAACGGATCGGCCCCTGCCTTGTCCTGCTTGATCAGCTTGGCGTTACCCAGTTGGACCAAAATCCCGCCCAGAATATTGCGGCTGGTCGCATCTGTGGGCTTGGCAGCGACGAGCTTGCGCCAATGGGGAACGCTTTCCTCGTACAGCGTAAGGGTCTTGTCGATCTGCTGCTGCGCCCCTGCGGCGGCCGCAGCAGCATAGAGCGCATTCGCCAGAAAGTTGACGTTGTCCATATTGGCGGGCTGCGTCTGTACGGCGGTGCGGATGGCGGGGAGAGCAGCCTCGTATTTAGCCAATGCACCGGCATTGTCGCCAGCTTGCTGCGCAGCCTGTCCGGCGGTGAAATCGGTAACGGCCTTGTTGAAGGCAGTGACCTGATCGGGGGTCATTTGTCCGGCGGGGGCGGGAGCCGCTGCTGGCTGAGCCGGAGCGGCCTCCTGCGCAAAAGCAGGGGCGGATGCAGTCAACATGAGGGCAATAAGAGCGGTACGGGTCAACGCGATAGTCTCCTGACTGGCGGTGCGCACCGGCTTGGGGTCAGGCACGCATCCGTAATGAATTGAAACGGGCTGACAATCGGACGATCATCAGACAGAAACCATCCTACAGAAAGCAACGGCAGCGTCAAATTCACGGCGGTGGGCATCGGCTTGCGCTTGGGCCTGCGCATCCTGCCCCCAAAGCTCCGCCTGCCAGATCGAATCCAGTTCTGACGCGTTCCAGATGACGTCGGGTTCCGCATCGCCATTTACCACCGCCAGACCGAGAACGAGGGAGCCTGTCAGGGTCACCAAGGTCGATAGCGGCGCGAGCGTGAAAGCACCGTGCGCCGCCACTATTTCGGCCAATCGGCTTACCGTTTCGTCAGGCTGAGCCACATGAACGATACCGTTGGTGATCCGAAACGCGACATCGTATCGCCGCCGCGCCCACTCCAGCCACGGATCCCATTCGGCGGCCTGTCGCGCAATCAGCGGTTGCGGGTTTTCCGCACGATAACAGAGCAGGTCGGTTTCGGCGTACCGAGCGATTCCTGCGGCGAAACTCTCATGATTAGGGCCGACTTGGTCGATTGCCGCGTTCGCAAAGCCGGTTGCCGTCATGGTCAGCGGGTCCAGATCGTCCCCCTGTGCATCCCATTCCGCCGCGATTACATTCGCAATCGCCTGCGTCGGCAGCAGCAAAGGCGCGCGCGCCGGGGTCCGTACCATGCGGCCATCCAGCGCAATCTGCCAGCCATCCTCGACGGGACGAGCCTCCACCTGTTTGTAGAAACGCTTCATTTTTTTGGGGTCAGGCCGATGGCGGCGTGCGCCATGCGCGCAGCAGCATGCGGGGGATGACGATCGTCTGCGCCATGCCGACCGTCGCGATGATCGCGCCCATGATCTTGGCTTCCTTGCCCTGCACCCAGGAAAAGCGCTGCATCATGATGAGAAAACCGAACATCAGGATGAAGACGCCCGACAGGCGGAACAGGTTGATGAACAGCAATCGCTCGCGCGCTGCCTTGTTCGGGTCGACCGGGGGAAGGTTGGGTTCGCTATCGCTCATGGCGTGCCGATATGGCGACCAAGGTCGACACTGTCCACCGCGACGGCCACCGCACCGACTTCGATCAGTTCTTCGGGCAAATGATAGCCCCAGTTGACGCCGATGGCCCGCACCCCTGCGCTGACCCCCATTTCGATGTCATATGTCGTATCGCCGATCATCACGGTCGTTTCTGGCACAGCGCCTGCCTCCGCCATCGCTTCCATCAACATCCCCGGATGCGGCTTCGACGGATGGCGATCCGCCGTCTGGAGCGTCACGAAACGATCGAGTATCCCATGCTGCGTCAGACACAGATTGAGGCCGCGATCCGATTTGCCCGTCGCCACGCCCAGCAACCAGCCCCGCGCCAGCAATATATCGAGCAGTTCGGCGATGCCTTCATAGAGCGGTTCGCTGACGTCGCCCTCACTCCGCATGGCGCGAAAGGCTTCGCGATACTGGTCCGACACATGGTTGTGAAACGCATCGTCCGCCTCTGGCAACAGCTTCGCCATGGCATGGGGCAGCGAAAGCCCGACGACCGACAGGATCGCCGGTCGATCCGGCGCGGGCAGCTTAACCGCATCGAATGCGCGTGCCATGGCGGCACAGATGCTATGCTGGCTGTCGACCAGCGTCCCATCGCAGTCGAAAAGCGCCAGCGGACGCATCAGCGCGTGCCTCTGCCCCGCCGTTCGCCGCGCCGTTCCTTGCGCACGGCCTTGGCATGCTGGCGCGCGAACTTCTTTTCATCGTCGCGCGTGGGCGTGGTGTCGATCTCATCGTCCAGCGGCATGTCGCCCAGTTCCATGTCGAACGCCATGTCGGCCATGCTTTCGGCGAAATGGGTGGGCAGTTCCGCCATCACATCGACATGCCCGCCATCGGGATGGTCGATGCGGATACGCCGCGCATGCAGGTGCATCTTCCGGCTGATCGTGCCGGACAGGAACGATTCCTTGCCGCCATATTTGCCGTCGCCCACGATAGGGTGCCCAATCGCCGCCATATGCACGCGCAATTGATGCGTGCGACCGGAAAATGGCTGTAGTTCCACCCACGCCGCGCGATTGCCTGCGCGTTCGATGATGCGATAGCGGGTGCGCGCAGGCAGCCCTTCCTTCTCATCGACATGCATCTTCTCGCCGCCGGTGCCGGGTTGCTTGGCAAGCGGCAAGTCGATCATGCCGTCGCGCACATCGGGCACACCGACGACCAGCGCCCAGTAAATCTTGCGCGCGGTACGGCTGGAAAACGCCTTGGCGAAATAGCCTGCCGAGCGCGCCGAGCGCGCAATCAGCAACGCGCCGGACGTATCCTTGTCCAGCCGATGCACCAGCTTGGGCCGCTGTTCGCTGTCAAACATCAGCGCATCGAGCAAACCATCGACATGCGAATCGGTCTTCGTGCCGCCCTGCGTCGCCAGACCCGGCGGCTTGTTGAGGACAATCGCCTGATCGTCGCGATGGATGACCATGTCCTGCGCGAACGCGATTTCATCGTCCGACAGCAAAATCTGCTTCTTTGCCCGCGCGGGCTTTTCCGGGCGCGGCGCTTTCGCTTCAGCGGGAGGCACCCGGATCGTCTGGCCATCGGCGACGCGATCCCCCGGCGCGGCGCGCGCGCCATCGACGCGCAACTGCCCGGTCCGCGCCCAGCGCGATACGACGTTGAACCCCACATCGGGCAGATGCCGCTGAAACCAGCGATCCAGGCGAATACCGTCATCGTCCTGCGCCACGCGGAACTGGCGTACGTCCAGCGTAACGCCCGCGTCCTTCACCGGCTTGGGCGCGACGGCGACCTTTTCGACCTTCGGCTTGGCAGTGCGCGCAGGTGCTTTTCTGGCAACATCCTTCGTATCGCGCGGCGGGCCGCTCTTGCCGGTCGGCTTCTTGGCGCCGAATTTTGCGCCAAAGCCCTTGCCCGGCTTCGCGCCATCCTTGGCAACGGGGAATGATTTCCCGGCACTGCGGCCGCGCGAAGGCGGCTTGGGCGCACCCTTGGGCGCTGCGGACTTGCCAGTCGGTCGACCCGTGGCCCCACTCGTTGGCCCCTTTGTCGGCCCATTGGTCGGTCTGCCGGGACCACGTCCGGTCGGTCCACTCTTCATGCTACACTCCGAACGATAAACAGGCCAAAGCTGAGCGCGGCCAGCGCACCCAGCACGGACGCAAGAACATAACCGACAGCCATAAGGCCCTGCCCACGCTCGATCATCAGCACCGTTTCAAGGCTGAACGCGGAAAAAGTTGTGAAGCCCCCCAGCACGCCGACACCCAGGAGCAATCGAATCTGCTCGCCATTGGCGGGCGTGGTGCGGGTCAATGTCCCCACGAGCAAGCCCATGGCGAGGCCGCCAAGCAGATTGGCGGCAAGCGTGCCCCAGGGATAGGATGCGCCGAGCATGTGCGTGGATATGCGCCCGAGCTGATAGCGCAGCGCCGCCCCGACGGCGCCGCCCGCCATGACGAGGAAGGTTTGGTTCATGGGAATACGCCCTAGAGGGTTTTGCCTCCGGCGTCACCCCTGCGTCGGCAAAGGCCCCTAGCGACCTTTATTGGCAACCATATCGACAGCAGTGCCGCCACCCGGTGCCTTCGCGAATGTCATGAAATAGGCACCATCGTCGCTGCCTCGCACCCCGCCCAGCACATGCTCGCCATTCATCAACTGATGCTCGGCATTATACCCTGCGCGCTTTGCCTGCGTGTAGTAAAAGTCGATCACATCCTGCATCGGCGCGCCTGCCACAAAGCTGACTGCCCGGATCGCACAGGACGCGCCGTCCGCTCCCGCCGCTTCAACGAGCGCAGCGCCCGGATAGAGCCCAAAAGGTTCGGGCAAGCGCGATGCCCACTGCATCCCGTAATCGGGTTTCGCATTGCAGCCACCTGCGGTCGCGTGACGCTTCCCCTGTTCGCGGGCCAGCGCCCCCAGAGTAGCAGGACCATCCGGCCCGCAATCGGGGCAAGGCTGTGCCTGGGTCGCCTCGGGCGCATGGAGCAGCTTGCCGCCAACCAGCCTGAGCGCCTGCGCCGACGCCTCTGCACCTTTCAGCGTAGGCACGCCGCCACTAATGGGCTTCTCGCCGGTCCGCACGGCATTGATGTTGGATTGCGCCGTCAGATTGGGATCGACGACAATCGGCCCTTCCAGCGCACCCCTGATAGCCGGATCGCTGACAGTGTTCGTCAGGTCCGCATCGAGCGCGTTGAGCGCGTCGTCCTTGCCGCCGCTGCTGCATCCTGCGAGCAGCAGAGAAGAGGCAAGGCATAAAGCCAGCTTCGTCGAAACAGTGCGGATCATAGGCGGGCTCCTTTCCCAAGGCCTTCGAATATCACGAAATGGTAAACAGACAGGTGCGCGCCGGATTGCCATGCCATTTTCGCTGCATTGGTCCTTGAAGCAATAGGCGGGGAAGGCCATCTTCTACACATGCTGAACATTCTTTCCGGCCTGATCGGCCTCGTCGCCTTGCTCTTCATGTTGCCGACGATCATTCCGTTTTTGGGCTGGGCGAACTGGCTTATCGTACCGATCGCCCTGTTCGGGGCGTTGGTGGGCGTTGTATCCTCCCGGAATGGCGGGCGTAATTTCTGCCTGATCGTCGCGGCGTTGGGCGTGTTTCGTCTGGTGCTTGGCGGCGGTCTTATCTGATCTGCTGCAGCGACCGTGGTCAAATCGATAGCGCCCGATCCCGAAGCGCACACACCGCCCAACGGTCTCCTCTTCGGCATCGGGGCCTATTTCCTGTGGGGGCTGTTACCCCTTTATTTCAAGCTGCTGCCGACGGTCGGTCCGGTCGAAATTGTGGCCAGCCGCATCCTGTTCTCGCTGATATTGATGATTGCGATACTGGGGGCGACCGGTGCTTTGGGCGATTTCGGCCGCACTCTGCGCGACCGGCGCACGATGATTGCCATGACCGGCAGCGCCCTGCTGATTGCCATCAATTGGTTGGTGTATATCTGGGCCGTTGCCAACGATCATATCGTTGCGGCCAGCCTGGGCTATTTTCTTAACCCTCTGGTCAACGTCCTTCTGGGCGTCTTGGTGCTGAAAGAAAAGCTGCGCCCGGTTCAAATCGCCGCAATCCTCGTCGCCGCCATAGGCGTGGCGGTCATGGCAGTGTCGGCAATAAATACGCTATGGATCAGCATAACCTTGGCGGTCAGCTTCGCATTGTACGGCCTGATCCGCAAAACGGCGGCGGTTGGCCCTCGCCAGGGGCTTGCCGCTGAAACTTTAATCCTCACGCCTATAGCCGCGGCTTATGCCATCTGGCTCGTCAGTCAGGGGCAAGCGGCGTTCGGCAAGGATGTAGCAACCTCGATCTTGCTGGCGCTTAGCGGAATCGTTACATCGGTGCCGTTGCTGTTGTTCGCGACCGCTGCGCGGCGCATGCCTTTATCGATGCTGGGGCTGCTGCAATATCTCGCACCGACAATTCAGTTTCTGATTGGCGTCCTGCTGTTCGACGAAACGCTCAGCCGCGGTCAGATGATCAGCTTTGTGTTGATCTGGGCTGGCTTGATACTCTTCACGGTCGATCTGTTGCGGTCCACCCGTGCGGCCCGCCTTGCTTTGACATAAAATCAAAGCAGGCGATCAGCGCTCAGCGACCCTTTACGGAAACTGCGTCGCTTCGAACCGAACAGGCTCGCCGATGGCCGCATTCGCCAGTGTATCGTCCCACATAACCCGATGCCCGCGAATGATCGTGCCGATTGCCTTGCCGGTCAGTTCCATGTCGGTGAACGGCGACCATTCGCAACGTGAGGCGAGCCAGTCGGTGCCCACCGTCCAACGCTTTTTCAAATCGACGATGGTGAAATCGGCGTCATAGCCAAGCGCGATCCGGCCCTTGCCCACCAGCCCGAAGATGCGCTGCGGCCCTGCACTCGTCAGCTCGATGAACCGCGCGAGCGTCGTGCGCCCATGGGCGACATGGTCGAGCAGCAGCGGCACCAGCGTCTGCACGCCGGGCATACCGCTGGGCGATGCAGGATAGGTCTTCGCCTTTTCCTCAAGCGTGTGCGGCGCATGATCCGACCCCAGCACATCGGGAACGCCCTGATTGAGCCATTTCCACAACCCGTCGCGATGCGCGCCTGAGCGGATCGGCGGGTTCATCTGCGCATAAGTGCCAAGGCGGGGATAGGCATCCTCGCCGGCCAGCGTCAGATGCTGCGGCGTGACTTCGCAAGTCGCGATATCCTTGTTCTGCGCAATATATTCCAGTTCCGCCGGTGTAGTGATGTGCAGAATGTGGATGCGCCGCCCCGCTGCGCGCGCGAGTTTGATGATCCGCTTCGTCGCGATCATTGCGCTTTCATCGTCGCGCCAGATCGGATGCGTCGACGGATCGCCTTCCAGCGCCAGAGGCTTGCGCGCATTCATCCGCGTCTCATCCTCGGCATGGATCGCCACGCGGCGCTTGCCCGATGCCAGCACGCGCGACAAAGCCGAGTCGTCGTCGACCAGCAAGCTGCCCGTCGATGCGCCCATGAAGATTTTGACGCCCGCCGTGCCGGGGATTTTTTCCAACTCTGCCAGTTGCTCGGCATTGTCGGCAGTCGCTCCAACATAAAATGCGTGATCGCACCACATCCGGTGATGCGCGCGCGTCAGCTTGTCCTGCACGCGGGCGGCGGTGTCGGTATTGGGATTGGTGTTCGGCATCTCGAACACCGCCGTCACCCCGCCCAGCACCGCCGCGCGACTCCCGCTTTCCAGATCTTCCTTATGCTCCAGCCCCGGCTCGCGGAAATGCACCTGGCTGTCGATAACGCCGGGCAGGATGTCGAGGCCCGTACAGTCTATCGTCTCGCCGCCGGACAAGCCGACACCTATCGCCGAGATCTTGCCCCCCGACACAGCGACATCGGCCTGCGCCGGTCCGCCCGGTGTGTGGACGGTGCCGTTCTTGAGGATCAGGTCATATGTCTGGGTCATGATACCGGCCAAGTTGCTGTTGGATAACGTCTACATCCGTCCTACCTAAAGGCCATGCCCGATACCATAGCGAACACCACCCTTTCCAACCGCGCCGTCATTCGTGTCGGCGGCGAGGACGCCCGCCCCTTCCTGCAAGGTTTGATAACGCAGGAGGTCATCGGCTTATTGCCCGATCAGCCGCGCTGGTCCGGCCTGTTGACCCCGCAGGGCAAGGCTTTGTTCGATTTCATGCTGTGGGCCGACGGCACCGATGTCCTCATCGATTGCGAAGCGGAACAAGCCGACGCGCTCATCCGCCGCCTGTCCCTCTATCGCTTGCGCCGCCCGGTGACGATTGCCCGCGAACCGGACCTCGCGGTGCATTGGGCAAAGGTGGCGGAAGGCAAGCCGCTGGACCCGCGCCACCCTGCGCTTGGACATCGCTGGCTTGCCCCGGCGACGGACGGCGACGCCAGTGAATCGTTTTTCGCGTATCGACTTATTTTGCAGATTTTCGAAGGAGTCGAAGAACTTGGGCAAGATCAGACGCTGTGGCTTGAAGCCAATGCCGAGGAACTGAACGGCGTCGACTTTACCAAGGGCTGCTATATCGGGCAGGAGAACACGGCGCGGATGCATTACCGTTCGAAGGTCAACCGGCGGCTGGTGGCGGTCCCGCTGGCGCAGGCTGATGCCAAGAGACAGCGTCTGGCCTTGCCCGAATTGGGCCTCTCGATCGAACATCGACGCGTCGAGGATATGGGTTCGCTGGACCTGCCCGAATGGCTCGCTCAGGCCATTGCTGCGCCCGTCGAAAGCTGAACCGAATGCGCCGTCTCGTCATTGCCGCACTACTTTGCTTGATCCCCGCCGTCGCTCAGGCAGATACACGCTGGACGCTCGTCAAAACCTATCCGCACGATCCCAAGGCCTTTACCGAAGGCCTACTGTGGGCCGATGGCGGGCTGTATGAGAGCACAGGCCTGAACGGGGTGTCCGACATTCGGCAGGTGCGATTGAAGGACGGCAAAGTTCTGCGCCGCACGACTCTGGATCGGCAGTATTTCGGCGAAGGCATCGTCAACTGGGGCGACAAGATCGTCAGCCTGACCTGGCGACATCGACTGGGATTCGTTTGGAACCGGAAGGACTTCAAGCAAACCGGCACCTTCCGTTACGAAGGCGAAGGCTGGGCGCTGACGCAGGATGGCAAGCAGATCATCATGAGCGACGGCACAGCGCAGCTACGCTTTCTCGACCCCGACACGCTGGCCGAGAAGCGGCGCGTCACGGTCACCTGGAACGGGCAACCGGTGGATCGGCTTAACGAACTGGAATATGTCAAAGGCGAAGTGCTGGCCAACATCTGGTACGAAAACCGCATCGCGCGCATCGACCCTGCGACCGGCGCGGTCATCGACTGGATCGACCTGTCCCCTCTCGCCGCCAAGGCACAGGTGAACGATCACGACGCCGTATTGAACGGCATCGCCTATGATGCTGCCAAAGACCGGCTGTTCGTCACCGGCAAATTCTGGCCGCAACTGTTCGAGATCAAGCTCCAGCGTTAGGCCGCTTTGCTGCCGCCCAAAGCCTTTTGCCGCCGCCGCTGCACCGACGATCCGATCCCGATGGCTTCGCGATATTTGGCGACTGTACGCCGGGCAATGTCGAAGCCCTTTTCGCGAAGCAGGTCGACCAACGTGTCGTCCGACAATATCTTGCGCGGGTTCTCGCCCGCGATCAGTGCCTTGATATGGCTTTTCACCGCTTCAGCGGACACCGCATCGCCACCATCGGAAGACTGGATCGCGCTGGTGAAGAAATATTTCATCTCGAACAGCCCACGCGGGCACGACAGATATTTGTTCGATGTCACTCGGCTGACAGTCGACTCGTGCATCTCGATGGCATCGGCCACCATCCGCAACGTCAGCGGCCGCAGATGCGCGACACCCTTACGGAAAAACGCTTCCTGCTGCTTCACGATTTCGCTGGCGACCTTGATGATCGTCTTCTGCCGCTGATCGAGCGCCTTTACCAGCCAGTTGGCGCTGGCGAGACAATCGGCGAGCCATGCCTTCGAATTCTTGTCATGCGCGCCGCCCGACAGCTCGACATAATAGCTGCGGTTGACCAGCAGGCGCGGCAAGGTGGCGGTATTCACTTCGATGGCCCAGCCATCTCCGCGCGGCGCTATAAACACGTCCGGCACCACCGCCTGCGTCGCATCGCCGCCAAATCGCAGGCCCGGCTTTGGGTCGTAATTACGCAGCTCCCGGATCATATCCGCCATATCTTCTTCATCGACGCCGCAGATACGGCGCAGATGCGGCAGCGCGCCCTTGGCCAGAATGTCGAGATTGTTGAGCAGCAACTGCATACACGGATCGTAGCGGTCCGCTTCCTTCGCCTGCAGCGCCAGACATTCCGACAGCGTTCGCGCTCCGACACCGGTGGGATCAAAGGACTGAATGACGCTCAGCACTGCTTCGACCGTGTAGAGCGGTACGTTGAGATTATAGGCAGTCTGCAACAGATCGGCTTCAAGATACCCCGCGTCATCGATCTGGCCGATCAATTGGCCGGCGATGATCAGTTCCGTACCCGAAAGGCGCGCACCTGCCTGCGCCATGAGATGTTCGTGCAACCCCATGTCGGCGCAAGCGAAGCTGTCGAAATCCGGCCCATCCTCGCCGAAGCCGACACTGCTTTCCTGTGACGTGCTGCTGATGCTCCGATCGGACATGGCGACACGTTCCGCCACACGATCCCCGGGACCATCGTCGATAAAAGTTTCTGCCCCGTAATCGACATCGAGCGGACTGTCGGATGCACCCATGCCCTGCGCGATGAGCGAATCGGCGGTCGCTGTTTCAGACGACAGTATCGGGGTGTCGAAGCTAGCCTCGGGCAGATCGCCCAACGACATGTCTTCGGGGCCACCCGGCGCGGATTCCAGCAGCGGGTTCTTTTCCAGCTCGCCCGCGATGAAATTTTCGATTTCAAGATTGGACAGCGCAAGCAAGCGAATTGCCTGCTGCAACTGCGGCGTCATGACAAGCGACTGGCTCTGCCGCAGATCGAGGCGTGGACCGAGCGCCATCAGCCGTGCCTACCGCAAAAAGAAATGTGCGGCAGGATCGTCATGTCACAGCGAGAAGCTCTCGCCCAGATACAGACGGCGCACATCCGCATTGGCGACCAGTTCGGTCGGGCTCCCCGCGAACAGCACTTTCCCGTCGTAGATGATGCAAGCACGATCGACGATTTCCAGCGTCTCACGAACATTATGGTCGGTGATGAGAACGCCGATGCCGCGTGTCTTCAATTGCTTCACCAGATCGCGGATATCGGCAATCGATAGCGGATCGATCCCGGCAAAGGGTTCGTCCAGCAACACGATCGATGGGTTCGCCGCCAGCGCACGCGCGATTTCGCAGCGCCGCCGCTCGCCGCCCGACAGCGCCATCGCCGATGCGCCGCGCAACCGGGCCAGCCCGAATTCGGACAACAGCGTTTCCAGCCGGTCGGCCCGCGCAGCTTTGTCCGGCTCTGCCAGTTCCAGAACCGCGCTGATGTTCTGCTCGACCGTCATCCCTCGAAAGATGGATGTTTCCTGCGGCAGATAGCCAAGGCCCAGAATGGCGCGGCGATACATGGGAAGGCTGGTGATATCATGGCCGTCGAGCATGATGCGGCCGCTGTCCGGGCGTACCAGCCCCATGATCGAATAGAAGCACGTCGTCTTGCCCGCACCATTGGGACCAAGCAGACCAACGACTTCGCCATTGCCGACCGTCAACGAAACATCGCTCAATACCGCGCGGCGATCATAGCTTTTCGCGATGGATACAACCGAAAGCCCGTCGTTCACGTCATGCGGTGCGATGGAGGACGCGCTATGGTCGACACCGGGGTCGATGCTGGCAACTTCGTTCATGGCCTGTCCTTATGAGCCTCGTGCAGCCCCGCCTTCAATCTGGCAGGCTTTGTGCATGGAAGGAGGGATGTCGGCAAGGGGCTTTGCACCGCCACGCGAAACCATGCCCGGATTATCAGGGTTTGGTGGTCCGCTGCGGTACGGTGAACGTGCCCGAAACGCGACCCGAAGAGCCGGTGGTCGATCCCGGCGGACCGCCTGCCGAACGGCCATCGACAGTCGAGCGACCACTGACGAGGTCGATCAGCAACCGCCCACCCGTCAGCCGATTGGCGCCCTGGTTCAATTGGACATTGCCCAGCATCGTGATGAGCCGTCGATTGAGATCGTATATCGCGACATTCCCACGGGCCGTTTCATTGCCGCGAGTCACTACGACACTGCCCGATGCGTCGATCCGGTCGATTTCGACGCTGCCCACTTGCCGATAGGCCACGGTCATACGAGCCGCAGTCAAATGCAGTCCGGCCTGATCGACGACGACATTGCCCGACACCACAACCCGGTCCGCCCGATCCTGCACTTCGATTCTGTCGGCGGCAAAGTTGACGGGCGCGTTGCTATTGTGATTCGCCATGATCTGCGCATGCGCGGACCCGGCACACGCCAGCGCGCCCAGTATGGCCGCAGCAAGAGTGGAAGAAGACAATAGCCGGTTCATAGTCACCGCCCTTTGAGGCCATTTTGGTCGATACGCAAGCGGGCGCGACCATTCAAGGTCACTGTCCGCTCGCTGAGGTCCGCTTCCAGATGGTCGGCGCTGAACGTACCGATAGGCATGCGTCCATCGACGCGCCCGTCGCTCTTCATTCGCCGTGTTTTGAGGTCGATGCCGACGTCGCGAGTCGTCATGCGGTAACCACCGGCCGCCTGAAACTGTACTGCGCCGTCTATCTTAACACGCTCGGCATCCATGTCGTAGCGACCGCGCTGCGCGACAAGCACAGCGGGGCCATCCGACAACAGGATACGTGCCGACAAGTCCTGCAAATCGACGATCGGCTCACGCGAGCTTTTCTGGACGGCTGACCCGGCCCGCAGGGAAAAGCGCTGCCCCTTGCTGTCTTCCCCCCGATACAGGGCTTCGGTGACCCGCATGCGCTCCTTGGCGACAGCGACCTTGTTCTTGTCGAGAACGAAGCTGACATCGCCCGACCCGGTAAACGGCGCCATCGCGAGGAAAGCCGACAGGACGCCGACCATCACCGGCAAAATGTTCTTCAGCGTGCCGATCAGCCGATCATGTGCGCCGCCCGGCACGGCCCAGTGCTGGCGATGGGAACGTTGCTGTTCGGCTTGAAGCGACATCTCGGTTTAGATATGCGCGAAAATGTCGGCTTCGGGCCAGCCGGCCAGATCGAGTTGCGCACGATGCGGCAGGAAATCGAAACAGGCCTGCGCCAATTCCATGCGCCCTTCGCGAATCAGGCGACGGTCCAGTTCCTCTTTCAGCATATGCAAATAACGGACGTCCGACGCTGCATAATCCTTTTGCGCGTCCGACAAGACCGGGCCACCCCAGTCGGAGCTTTGCTGTACCTTGCTCAAATCCTGCGAGAGCAATTCCCGCACCAGTTCTTTCAGGCCGTGGCGATCGGTATAGGTCCGCACGAGGCGCGACGCGATCTTGGTGCAATATACTGGCGCGGCAAGCACACCGAGGTAATGCTGCATGGCGGCAATGTCGAAGCGGCCGAAATGGAACAGCTTGAGCCGTGCCGGATCGGCGACGATGGCCTTAAGATTAGGCGCATCGTAACGGCTGCCCGGATTGAAACGGACAAGATGTTCGTCGCCCTTTCCATCGCTGATCTGCACGACGCAAAGGCGATCGCGCGGGGTAATGAGCCCCATGGTTTCGGTATCGATGGCTACGGACCCTTCGGCAAGGACATCTGCCGGCAAGTCTTCTTCATGAAAATGGACTGTCATCCGATCCCTTTAGAGAGGGAATCCTCGCCATTCAATGAACCGTTTTGGTCGTGTCATCCCCGGCCTTGTTCATCCGACGGCGTCGGCTGGCGATGTTGAGCATTTCGACGAAGGCCGAAAACGCCATCGCGGCATAAATATACCCTTTCGGCACGTGCACGCCAAAGCCGTCGGCAATGAGTACGGAACCGATCATGAGCAGGAAACCCAAAGCCAGCATGACGACCGTCGGGTTCTTTCCGATGAACGTGGCCAGGGGATCGGCGGCCAGCAACATCACCGTTACCGCAACGATCACGGCAATCACCATGACCGGCAAATGATCGGTCATGCCCACGGCCGTCAGGATCGAATCAATGGAAAACACCATGTCGAGCAGCAGTATCTGAACGATCACCGCACCGAAGCTCACGACCTTCGAGCCCTTTTTATCGAGCAAGGCGCCCGATTCTTCGGTGTCCAGATTATGGTGGATTTCCTTGGTCGCCTTCCACACCAGAAACAGGCCGCCGGTAATCAATATGATGTCACGCCAGGAAAATGCCGTTTCGAACGTCGGCTCCCCATGGCTTCCGGGTGTGCCCGTAATGCCTAGGTCGATAACCGGTTGTGTCAGCCCGACAAGCCAAGCGATGCCCGAAAGGAGCAAGAGCCTGAGGCCGAGGGCAAGGCCGATCCCCAACTTGCGCGCCTTGCCCTGCTGTTCCGGCGGCAGCTTGTTGGAAAGAATCGATATGAAGATTAAATTGTCGATACCGAGTACCACCTCCATGATCACCAGCGCAAATAGCGCAGCCCAGACAGCGGGATCGGCGAAAATGGAGAACATCTCGGTCATGGCGACTCCTTGCCTAAATGTAGCGCTGCGTACAAGATGCCCTTGCATGTTGATCAGTTGGGGGATGTTCGATCATGAATGACGGCAATGGAAGCACACAAACCAGCAGCTTTTCGCTTAACGGCCCTACCATTATTGCGTTGCTTTACCTCGCGAGTTTTGTGCTGGGGGTGACGGGCATCATCGGGCTTGTCTTGGCCTATATCTGGAAAGGTGAGGCCCGCGCGCCTTGGGAATCAAGCCATTACCGTTTTCATATCCGGACGTTCTGGATAGCATTTGCAGGCTCCGTCATAGGCTTCACATTGCTGATCATCGGCATCGGATTCCTGATCATGCTGGCTATCGGCATCTGGGTAATCGTGCGCAGCGTTGTTGCGTTATTGAAGGCGCAAAAGCAGGAAGCCATCGCCGATCCTGCGACGTGGACTATCTGAATTGTTGGTAAACGGAATATCGACTTGCGCACTTCGAGTGCTTCGAGACGTAAAGACAACGGAACGTCAGGAAAATCATTCGCGTAACCTAAAAAATCTGTCTATACTGATTCCAAACCGTGGTTTTGCGGCGGATTCTGCATGTCCCTTCGTCCGGCATGTTCATCCGAAGTTCGATGGGCGAAGCGAAAGTGACTAACAGGGCATGAGTTTTGATAGAGGTCGCCGCGGGCGCGGCAAGGACAAGCGGGACGGTTTCGGCGACGAGAATTTCGGCGGATACGCAGAACAGGGTGGCGGCCGTTTTGGCGGCGGCGGTGATCGCTTCGGCGGTGGCGGCGGCGGCTTTGGTGGCGGCGACCGTTTCGGCGGCGGCGGCGGCGGCGGTGATCGCTTCGGCGGTGGCGGCGGCTTCGGCGGCGGTGCTGGCGGCGGCGGCGGTTTCCGCGGCGGTGGCGCGGGTGCTGGCGGCGGCGGTCGCGGCATGCCTGCCCAGGTCGTTGGGGAAGGCACCGGCGTTGTAAAGTTCTTCAATGGACAAAAGGGCTTCGGCTTTGTCGTGCGTGACGATGGTGGCGAAGATGTGTTCGTTCACATCAGCGCAGTCGAGCAGGCCGGCCTGACAGGTCTGGCCGAAGGTCAGCCTTTGGGCTTCACCCTGGTCGATCGCGGCGGCAAGGTTTCGGCGACCGATCTGAAGATCGATGGCGAACCCCTTCCTGTGACCGATCGCGGCCCGCCGCGTGAAGCACGTGAACCACGCGCCGGCGGTTTCGGCGGTGGCGCCCCTGCAGGTGATCGCGGACCTCAGCGTCAGCTTACCGGCGAACGTTCGAGCGGCACGGTCAAGTTCTTCAACGCTATGAAAGGCTTCGGCTTCATTCAGCGCGATGACGGTCAGCCCGATGCGTTTGTTCATATCAGCGCCGTTGAACGTGCTGGCATGGCATCGCTCAATGAAGGCGATCGTCTGGATTTCGAACTGGAAGTCGATCGTCGCGGCAAGTACGCGGCTGTGAACCTTCAGCCAAAGTCCGACTGATAGAAATATCGTCGTTCCCAACGGAACGAATATACACAAAAGGGCCGATGCACTTGATGGTGCATCGGCCCTTTTGTTTTAGACTAATCAATATGCCGCCACCCGGTTTTCACGACCGGGCGACGGTATAGATTTGAAATCAGCCCTTGCGGCTGGCTTCGAACAGGAACCATGCGCGTTCTTCGGCCTGATCGGTCCAGTCATCGATAATGCCCTCGGTTGCATTATCCTTGGCTTCGGTTGCCGCTTCCTTGGCAGCGCGCAGCGTTTCGACAAAATCCAGATTGTCCTGGCGCAGTTCAGCCAGCATGTCCTCGGCGCTTACGAAAGTCGCGTCATTGTCCTTGATCGTCTGATGACGGGAAATGTCGCCGATAGACCGCAGCGTGGTGTTCCCCGTCTTGCGGACACGTTCTGCAATTGCATCGGTCGTGGCCAAAATCTGCGCAGCCTGATCGTCGAACATCAAGTGATAATCGCGAAAATGCGGGCCCGAGACATGCCAGTGGAAATTCTTCGTCTTCAGATACAGCGCGTAGCTGTCGGCGAGCACACCATTCAGTGCGTCGGCTACGGACTTCGTCGCGTTGCTTTTGAGATCCGTGGGGGTTTTGAGTTCGGCTGCTGTCATGAATATTCTCCCGATCGAGCAAAAAAGGTTACGGACACATAATGATCGACTAGCGAATTAGTGCCACGGGATACCAACAAACTTTCGGAAAAAGAATCATCTAATGTGATCGTTCCAGCCGATCAAAGCAGGGACGTAGCGGACAGTGCCATAACCGCGCCAATCGACATCAGAATGCTGCCGCCCATGCGGCGTATCCAGAGGAGTCCACCAGACGCGAGTATGGGTTTGCGCAGGAACACCGCCGGAGCGCAGGCGACGAATATCCCGATCGCTCCGCCAATGGCCGCCATGACGGGATCGCCTGTGCGTGTTGCCAAACCGAGAATTATGAACTGTGCGCCGTCGCCAAATCCCAGAATGAAGATGCCGGCAAATGCGGTCAATGCTGGCCCCGTGCGCCAGCTATCGAGTGTGTCGGGGTGTTTGGCTGCGATGAACAATCCTACCCCGCCCAGCACCAAAGCGAGCGCCAGGAATAAGGTCCGCGCATCGGACGCGATCATAGTGGAGATGAGCCAGCCGCCTGCCGCAGAAAGTGCGGCATTGGCCATCGCGCCAACGGCTATGCCGACAAGGACCGCGCTATCGCGCTGGAAGCGCTGTGCCAGGGCCAGCGACAACATCTGGTTGCCGCCGCCCATCTCGCATAGCGCGCATGCCAGAAGTGCTGACAGCAATGCATCCATATCCGCTGGACGTCAGGCGCCCATGCGCAGGGACATCGCCGCCATATAGGCCGTGCTGACGTGCGGGCCGACCTCTTCGCAGGCCGCGGCATCGCGCATCATATCAAGGTAGGATAGAACGATGGGACCGTGTCCATCCAGCGCCAGCGCCGATTCGAGCATGGACGCCAGGCGTTCGAGCGGTTCCATGCCATAGCTGCGGGCGACATGCCGGATGTGGTCGACTTCCTCGCACATATTGGTGAGGCGGATGTGCCCCCGTTGCGCCGCTATCGCGTCGATGCGATTGATTACGTCAGTCCGAATCATCGACATTGCATCATGCTTCATGGGTGCGGCTCCCTGTTTGCCTGTCCCTGTCACGATCATGCGCGCTCGATAGTTAATGGCCCGTAAAGTGCTGGCGGAAGCCGCAAGAAAACAGCCCGGCGCTTGACAGGAAGGCGAATCTGCCGCAATGGGCGGCGCTGAAACCGGGCGGCTGCGATGCCGCCTTTATTTTTCAACAGATTCGCGGGGGTAGATCCTCCGTCTTTTTTGCAAGGATACGGATATGGCGAAGCCAGCCACCGTCAAGATCAGACTCGTCAGCACGGCTGACACCGGCTTCTTCTACGTGACGAAGAAGAATCCGCGCACCAAGACGGAAAAGTTCAGCTTCCGCAAATATGATCCCGTCGTGCGCAAGCATGTCGAGTTCAAGGAAGCCAAGATCAAGTAAGCCGCTGAGATCGAACCGTCCGGTTCGATCCAATGCGTTGCTTGCCTACAAAGGCCCGCTCCGGATTTCGGCGCGGGCCTTTGTCGTTGGGCGCATGTTCATGGTGCAGGCTGAAACAGTCCATTGACCACGTCCATGAACTTCATGACCGAAATGGGCTTTGAGACATAGGCTTGGGCCCCTGCAGCCCGGATCTTTTCTTCGTCGCCCTTCCCCGCATAGGCTGTCACCGCCATTACTGGCACATGCCTTAGCGCCGGGTCGGCCTTCAGCGCGATAATAATGTCGATACCGCTGATGTGGGGCAGGTGAATGTCCATGATGACAAGCTCAGGCAAAAAAGCACGGGCCTGTACAAGCGCGTCACGCCCGTCACGCACCGCCAGCGCGTCATGACCATGCGCGCGCAGCAGATCGCAGAAAAGTTTCAGATTGAGTTCGTTGTCCTCGACAACGAGCACGCGCTTTGCCAACAGAAGCTCCGGAAACTCATTGACCCACGGGACATCCCGTACCCCTCACGAGGCAGTACCTAAATGCCCCCCAGCGACATGGAAAGCAAGAACAGCGCGCCCGACCCGCAAACGCTGGCTTTGCAGGCACTGGTGTGGATGCTGTCCGACACGCGGCGCGCCGATCGGCTGCTGGCAATTACCGGGCTGGACGCTGACGCGCTTCGGGCGGGGATTGGCGATCCGTTGATACTCAGCGCCGTTCTCGACCATCTGGCGAACTATGAGCCGGATCTCATCGCCTGTGCCGATGCGATAGACTGCAAACCAACTGCCCTGATCCACGCGCATAAGGCACTGACCGCATGAACCGTCCCTTGATCGTTACCGACTGCGATGAGGTGCTGCTGCACATGGTCGTACCCTTCCGACACTGGCTTGACGAAGCGCACGGCGTGCATTTCGATATGCGAGGCCAGGAGTTTACGGACGCATTGCGACACAAGGACAGCGGCGATGTGCTGGAACGCGAGTTGGTCTGGACATTGCTGAGTGCCTTTTTCGATACCGAAATGCACCGGCAGCAGCCGATCGCCGGTGCCGTCGATGCACTGGCCCGGCTGTCACATGTTGCCGACATAGAGGTGTTGACGAATATTGGCGAACGCGCGCACGCCGGGCGTGTGGAGCAACTGCGCATGTTAGGGATCGAGCACCGGGTCCACTGGAACCAGGGCGGCAAAGGCGCTCCGCTCGCAAAGATAATCGAGCGCAAACAGCCAAGTGTAACCGTATTCATCGACGATCTGGGCGTTCATCATCAATCGGTTGCCAAACATGCACCGCAGGCATGGCGCCTCCATATGATTGGCGAACCCGAAATCGCCGGGCAGGTGCCTTCTGAACCTGCGGCTCATGCCCGTATCGATCATTGGCCGGATGCCGAAGCATGGATCATGGATCGCTTTGCGCAAGGCGAGCACGCTGCGCCGTTCTCCGCTTGACCCTTTCCCTCACCACGATCAGAAGAGCGCAATGAGCATTGAATCGCATATCGCCGAACTCGGCCACGTCCTGCCCCAGCCTGCGGCACCTATCGCATCCTATGTCGCAGCCGTTGAGGTCAATGGCATGCTCCATATCTCCGGCCAGTTGCCATTCGATGGCGATGTCATCTTGACGGGACGTCTGGGTGATGATCGCGATATCGCCTTCGGGCAGAAAGCCGCCGAGAAGTGCGGCCTTATGCTGGTTGCGCAGATGAAGGCCGCGTTGGGATCGCTGGACCGCGTCGAGCGCGTCGTGAAGCTGGGTGCGTTTATCGCCAGCACGGACGATTTCACCGATCAGCCCGCTGTCGCCAATGGTGCATCGGACCTGATGGTCGCGATCTTCGGTGAAGCGGGACGCCATGCCCGTAGTGCAGTCGGCGTTCCTGTCCTGCCGCGCGGGGCTGCGGTGGAGATCGATGCAATCATCGCCGTCCGGCAAGGTTAAGCCGACGGGTGCAAACCAAGACTACGGTTTTCCGAAACCGGAAGCCGACACGTTATGAATGATTCCACTCAGGACGCAGTGACCGTTCGCGTGGAGCCGGGCGGCGTTTGCGCGGTTATACCCGAACAATGGGACGCTTGCGCGGGCCCCGACAACCCCTTTGTCTCGCATGCTTTTCTCAGCATCATGGAGGAGTCCGGCAGCGTTGGCCCTGGAACGGGCTGGCAATCGCTACCCATGCTGATCGACGGTCCTGATGGGATGCTGGCAGCAGCCGCACCATGCTATGGCAAGACGCATAGCCAGGGCGAATATGTGTTCGATCATCAATGGGCGGATGCCTGGCAGCGGGCAGGCGGAAGCTACTATCCCAAGATCCAGATCGCTTCGCCCTTTTCCCCCGTCCCCGGTCCCCGCCTGCTGCTGCGCGATCCGACGATGGCCCCGGCATTGATCGGCGGCATCGAAATGCTGGTCGGGAACAACGATCTGTCCTCGGCGCATGCCACTTTTGTGGAGGAAAGCCAGGTTGCACTGTTCGAAGCGGCTGGCTGGCTGATTCGGGAGGACAGCCAATTCCATTTCACCAACCGAGGCTATGCAAGCTTCGATGAATTTCTGGTGGAATTGTCGAGCAGCAAGCGAAAGAACATTCGCAAGGAGCGTGCGAAGGCGGTCGAGGGGCTGGAGATATTCCATCTGACCGGGAGCGACCTGACGGAGAAGCACTGGGACATATTCTGGCGCTTCTATCAGGACACAGGCGCGCGCAAGTGGGGCACGCCGTATCTGACGCGGGTTGCGTTTTCGATGCTGGGGGAACGGATGGGCGACAAGATGTTGCTGATCCTGGCCTATCGCGCGGGCAAACCGATCGCCGGAGCGCTCAACCTGATCGGGAGCGACGCTTTGTTCGGTCGCTATTGGGGATGCAGCGAGGACATACCCTTCCTGCATTTCGAGCTATGTTATTATCAGGCAATCGATGTTGCCATTGCGCTGAGGCTGAAGCGTGTGGAGGCCGGTGCGCAAGGCGGGCACAAGCTCGCGCGCGGCTATGCCCCGCAGCCGACCTGGTCGGCCCATTACATCGCGGACCCAGGCTTTCGCCGGGCAGTCGCCGGGTTTCTGACGCAAGAGCGCGCCGCAGTAGTGCTTGACCGTGAATTTCTGGAAGAGCGTACGCCTTTCAAAAAGGCGTAAAGTTCAGGCGGCAGCGCGGGTCGTAGCAGCGATCCATGCGCGGGCCTGCCGCTGTGCTTCGACGATTTCGCGCGCCGTCATTTCTTCAGCCACATCGGCACGAAGCGACTGCGCTTCTTCGATACCCGCCAGCGCGGCAAGATTGAACCACTTGTGAGCCTCGATATAGTCGATTTCGATGTCGCCGCTGCCGCTGCTGTACGCTATGCCCAGTTCATACAGCGCATGGCCATTGCCGCGCGCCGCATCGGCCAATCGGCTTTCCATCAGAAACCGCGCACTCGAAATACTGTTACCCATCTCACCGAACCCCTCTTGGACGGTCCCACTATGGACTTCCGCAAATGGCAACTTGGCGAGTCGGTGATAATAAATGGTTAACGACGCGGTGGCCCGAAAATGAAATTATGTAGCGTTTTCATCGCAAGGCAGGGTTAATCACGCTCGGAGGAGATCGACCGCAATATTATCGATCAGCCGTGTGGACCCAATGCGCGCCGCGCCAAGCAATCTGGCGGGACGATCCAGCACCTCCATCGGCTCCAGCGTCACGGCATCGCAAAGCTGTACGTAATCGACCGACCCGAAACCATGGCCAAGCAACAATGCCTGCGCTGCATGCAATGCATCCCGGACGGGCATGCCCTTTTTCATCTGTCGGGCCGCTTCACCAAGAGCGCGCGGCAAGGCGAGCGCATCCCTGCGCTCCTGCTCGGTGAGATAAGCATTGCGGCTGGACAGCGCCAGGCCGTCTTCGGCCCGTTGCGTCGGCATGCCGATGATCTGCACGTCCATATCGAGATCGAGAACCATCCTGCGGATGACGGCAAGCTGCTGATAATCCTTCTCGCCGAACACAGCGACATCGGGTCGCACCTGATTGAAGAGTTTTGAGACCACGGTGGCGACGCCATCGAAATGGCCCGGTCGGGCCGCGCCGTCCAGCCCTTCGCTGACGCCAGAGACGGAGACATTCGATGAATAACCCGACGGGTACATGGCGTCGACGGATGGTGCCCAGAGTATCGCCACGCCTGCATCGGCCAGCATCTTGCTGTCGCCCGCTTCGCGGCGGGGATAGGCCGCAAGATCCTCGTTAGGGCCAAATTGCTTTGGATTGACGAAGATCGAGACGACGACATGCGCGGCCTGGCGCTTGGCTTCGTCGACCAACGCCATATGTCCGTCATGCAATGCCCCCATAGTAGGAACCAGCGCGACGGGCTTTCCATCAGCACGAAGGGTTGCAAGTGCGCCACGAAGGGCAGGAAGATCACGGAGGGTTTGCACGTGGCGGGAGGCTCCGATAAGGGCTGAACGATCCTTTTCCGCTAAGGCGTCAATGCCCGGCCGGTCAAGAATCAAACGATAATACCAACGATCAGAACAGGGAACTGCAGGTCCAATGACCAGCCACAAGGCGCACACCATCGTCTTTGCCAATGAAAAAGGCGGCACGGGCAAATCGACGACGGCGGTGCACGTCGCCGTAGCGCTGGCCACGCAGGGGCACCGAGTCGGGATGATCGATCTCGATCCCCGGCAGCGGACCGTCACGCGCTATATGGAGAATCGGGGCGACACAGCGAAGCGGCGCAACATCGTGCTGCCTGCGCCTGAATACGCCGTTTTCAAGGGCGACACGCTGGAGGCGCTGGCGGAGGAAGTGGCTGCCGTAGCGCAGGGCAAGGATTTCCTGATAGTCGACACACCCGGTCGTGACGATGTGTTCGCCCGTGCCATGGCATCGCAGGCGCATACGCTGGTAACGCCGATGAACGACAGCTTCGTCGATTTCGATCTGATCGGGCAAGTCGATGCCGAGACATTCAAGGTCAAGCGCTTGTCCTTTTATTCCGAACTAATTTTCGAAGCGCGCAAAAGCCGTGCGAAAGCCGACGGGGTGTCGATCGACTGGGTCGTGTTGCGCAACCGCGTCCAGCATCACGACGCTCGCAACAAGAAGCGTGTGGGTGATGCGCTCACCGAGTTATCGCGACGTGTCGGCTTTCGTGTTATTCCCGGCCTCTCCGAGCGTGTGATCTATCGTGAGCTGTTTCCGTCAGGCCTGACCTTGCTGGACAAAGGGCATCTGGGCGAACTGGGCGTCAGCCACATCGCGGCGCGACAGGAGCTGCGCGAAATGGTGGCCGGCCTGGCCTTGCCGTCGGTGGTGCATGAGCAGGAAGCCGCTTCCGCCGAAGCCCACAACCAAGAGCCGCTGGACGCTGCCTGATGGGGTTGCTGGCCATTCTGCTCATCGGGGTGGCCGGATGGCTTGTCTGGACTGGGCGACTGCAGCGGATAACTGCCAAGGACGGCCTGATGCTTGGCATCGCCATCGTAGGCGCGGTGATGGCGGCCAAAGGCAAGCCGCTCATCGGCGTGTTGCCGGTGATCGTCTCTGTCATTTACGCGGCGATGCGTATCCGCAAACCTGCAAAAGCTGTTCGTGCAGCACCGGATGAAAGCCGTGTCGCGGATGCGCGAGAACTGCTGGGGTTGGCGGCCAATGCTGATGCTGAAGACATTCGGGCGGCACATCGTCGTTTGATTGCCACGGTCCATCCCGACAAAGGCGGCACGCAGGCGCTAGCAGCAAAAATCAACGAAGCGCGCGATGTGCTATTGCAGCATTATGCGATATTGCACATGCACAATGAACAAGATTCGGGCCGCGATCGGTAACGCCACGAACAATTTCAGAAAGACAGGAAGACGCATGACGCACAGTTTTCACCCTACATCTCTGCGCGAATATGACATTCGTGGCATTATCGGCGAAACGCTGGGCGAAGCCGATGCCTATGCCATCGGTCGCGGTTTCGGCACGCTGATCGGGCGTGCAGGCGGCAAGAAAGTCGCCGTAGGTTATGACGGTCGCGTCAGCTCGCCGATATTGGAGGCCGCTCTCGTCAAAGGTCTCAATGAAAGCGGCATCCATGCCGTGCGGATCGGCGAAGGTCCGACCCCGATGCTCTATTACGCCGAAGCCGTGCTGGACGTGGATGGCGGAATCGAAATCACGGGCAGCCACAACCCTGCCAATTACAACGGTTTCAAGATGGTGTTTCAGCACCGTCCTTTCTTTGGCGCCGATATCCAGCAGCTCGGCACGATGGCGGCAAACGGCGATTGGGACGACGGCACTGCCGGGTCGGAAAGCGCCGAGATCATGGATCAGTATGTCGCGCGACTGGTCGAAGGCTTCGACGGTGCAGCCTATCGTATTGGCTGGGACGCCGGGAATGGCGTGGCCGGGCCGATCGTCGAGAAGCTCATCAAGCTGCTGCCGGGTGAGCATTACACCCTGTTTACCGACGTTGACGGCAATTTTCCCAATCATCACCCCGACCCAACCGAGGAAAAGAACCTCGTCGATCTCAAGGCGCTGGTTGCCGACAAGAAACTCGACTTCGGCGTGGCATTCGATGGCGATGGTGACCGTATTGGCGCCATCGATGGCGAAGGTCGGGTGATCTGGGGCGATCAGTTGCTGTCGATCTATGCAGAGCCGGTGTTGAAGGAACTGCCCGGTGCGACGATCATCGCGGACGTAAAGGCCAGTCAGGCACTGTACGATCGCGTGGCGGAACTGGGCGGCGTGCCTTTGATGTGGAAGACGGGCCATAGCCTCATCAAGTCGAAGATGAAGGAAACCGGCAGCCCGCTGGCCGGCGAAATGAGCGGTCATATCTTTTTCAAACATGAATATTATGGTTTCGACGATGCGCTATACGCTGCCGTCCGTCTGATCCGCGCGGCAACATCGCTGGGCAAGAGCGTCACCCAATTGCGCAGCGAAATGCCCGCCATGGTCAACACACCCGAAATGCGGTTCCAGGTCGATGAAAGCCGCAAATTTGCTGTCATCGACGAAGTGCTCGCACGTCTGAAGGAATCCGGCGCAACGGTGAATGACACTGACGGCGCACGCGTCAACACGCCCGACGGCTGGTGGTTGTTGCGTGCATCCAACACCCAGGATGTGCTGGTTGCCCGCGCAGAAGCCAAGGATCAGGCGGGACTCGACAAGCTGCTCGCGCAGATCGATTCGCAACTTGCGGCGTCCGGATTGGAACGCGGCCCGCAAGCGGGACACTGATTTTCGCCTGAGACGCCATATCGGCCTGTTAAAAACAACAGGACGGCACGCTACCTTCCGTTACGGAAGTCTAGCGTCTTTGTAGAGTTGCAATTTTTGCAACCAGTGTTTTGTTTTTCGCATTTGCAGCAACCCTTGCTGCGATGCACAACGATCAGGCCTTTCAGGCATCCTCTCCTAAAACTTTCAGGCCGTCCTTCGGGGCGGCCTTTTTTTGTTTGGCGATGGTACTGTTGTGGTGTTGGCCAATCGATACCTATATCCGTGGATGGCTTCCGCACTTCCCGCCGCTTTGAACGACTGGTTCGCTGCGCGTGGATGGTCCCCTCGACGCCATCAGCGTGACATGCTGGCCGCGGCGGAGACTGGACAGCATGCGCTGCTTGTCGCACCCACCGGCGCTGGCAAGACTCTTGCCGGGTTTCTGCCCGTGTTGGCGGATCTCATCGAAACGCAGCATGTCGGGCTGCACACCTTGTATGTATCCCCGCTCAAGGCGCTGGCTGTTGACGTCCAGAGGAATTTGCTGACGCCAATCGACGAAATGGATTTGCCGATCCGCGTCGAGACACGAACGGGCGACACCCCCAGCGACCGGAAGGCACGCCAGCGGGTGCGGCCACCGCACATATTGCTGACCACGCCGGAATCGCTCTCGCTTTTATTGAGCTATCCCGACGCCGCGCTGTTGTTCACCAATCTCAAAACCGTCATCGTCGATGAGGTCCATGCCTTCGCAACGCAAAAGCGCGGCGACCTGCTGGCTCTGTGCATGGCGCGGCTGCAGACCATCCATCCCGCTTTGCGGCGTGTCGCCTTGTCCGCGACGGTGGCCGACGTCGACGCCTACCGCGCCTGGCTTGCACCCGATGGCGACATCAACACTGTCGAAACGGTGATCGGCGAGCAAGGTGCCGACCCCGTCATCGACATACTGATCCCCGAGGGCCGCGTGCCGTGGTCCGGTCATTCGGGGAAGTACGCCGCCACCCAAGTCATGGCGGAAATCAAGAAACGCCGCACGACGCTGGTATTCTGCAATACGCGCGGATTGGCGGAACTGATCTTTCAGGAACTGTGGTCCGCCAACGACGACAATCTTCCCATCGGTATCCACCACGGCAGTTTGTCGCGAGAAGCACGGCGCAAGGTGGAAAATGCGATGGCCGCCGGTAAACTTCGCGCGCTTGTGGCGACAGCATCACTGGACCTGGGTGTCGACTGGGGCGATGTGGACTGCGTGATTCAGATGGGCGCCCCCAAAGGCAGCTCACGATTGCTGCAAAGGATCGGGCGCGCCAACCACCGGCTCGACACGCCGAGCGAAGCGATCGTGATCCCCGGCAATCGATTCGAATATCTCGAAGCGCGTGCGGCGCTCGACGCCGTCGAAGCGGGCGAACGCGATGCCGACGATTTTCGCCCCGGTGCGCTGGATGTCCTTGCGCAGCACATCATGGGTGTCGCCTGTGCCGGACCGTTTCAGGAAGCAGCGATGCTGGAGGAGATACGGTCCGCCCTCCCCTATAGTGCGTTGACCGCAGAGGAATTTGCGCGCGTCCTCTCCTTCATCGAAGGCGGCGGATATGCGCTGAAAGCCTATGACCGGTTCAAACGGCTGGTGAAGGATCCTGACGGGCAATGGCGCGTGGCCCATCCGCAATTCATCGCGCAGCATCGGCTGAACGCAGGCATCATCGTCGATCAGCCTGTACTGAACGTGCGCTTTGCCAACGGGCGAACGCTGGGTACGGTCGAGGAAGGCTTTGCCGCGCAACTGGCACCGCGCGACTGTTTCTTCTTTTCGGGAACGGCGCTGGAAGTCGTGAAGATGGATACCACCGATCTGATCGTCCGCGCGACCAGTCGTCCGGCGCGCATCCCCAGTTGGGGTGGAACGCGCATGGCGATGTCGACGCGGCTGGCCGACAGGGTTCGTGAATTTTTGGCCTCCCCTGACCAATGGCATCGCTTTCCGCCCGACGTTCATGAGTGGCTGGAAACGCAACTGCTACGCTCCGCCCTCCCCCAGCCAGGACAATTGCTGGTCGAGACCTTCCCGCATGAAGGTCGCGAATATCTCATCTGCTACAGCTTCGAAGGATGGAATGCGCATCAATCGCTGGGAATGCTGCTGACCCGCCGTATGGAGGCGCAGGGACTGATGCCTGTCGGCTTCGTGGCGAACGACTATGCGCTGGCGATCAACAGCCTGAAACCCGTCACAGACCCACGCAGCCTGTTCACGCGCGATATCCTGACGGACGAGTTCGTCGAGTGGGTGGAGCAATCGAGCCTGCTCAAGCGGGCGTTCCGCGATGTGGCGGTCATCAGTGGCCTGATCGAGCGGCAGCATCCGGGCAAACGCAAGACGGGGCGACAGGTGACGTTTTCGACCGATCTTATCTACGATGTGCTCCGCAAATATGAGCCCGACCATATGCTGATGGATGCCGCATGGGCCGATGCCCGCGCGCGCATGACCGATGTGGGTCGGCTAGGCGATCTGATCGACCGGGCGGCCGATACGATGCTGCATATCACGCTGGACCGCGTCAGTCCGCTTGCCGTACCCACCCTGATCCTGATGGGTCGCGAGGCGGTGGGGAGTCGCGCGACGGAGGATGCCTTGCTGGTCGAAGCGGAGGCATTGGTGCGCGAGGCAATGCGGACGGAATAGAGGCAGACGGTTAAAATCCACTTGCCAACCGCCAAGAGTAAGGAATATTGTTATGGTATAACATTATGTGGGAGGGTGGGATGACTGCGTTTGTAAAAGCGGTTGGACATGGCGAAGAGCCGGTCAGTGACATGAACACTACGCCGCTCATCGATGTGATGCTGGTTTTGCTGATCATGTTCATCATCACCATTCCGATGCAGACTCATGGCATCCGCGTGGACCTACCGCAAAAACCTACAGAGTCGGTGCTTGATCCCGTCAACACGCTGAAGAACCGACTGACTATCGATGCAACCGACACGATCCGCTGGAACGGCGCGGCGATCGACCGGCTGACGTTGCGGCGCTATCTCAATCGGACGATGATGCTTCCGGTGGAGCCTGAACTGCAATTCCAGCCCGATGCTCGGACACGCTATGTCACAGTTGACGAAGTGCTGGCCGATATTCGCCGCGCTGGTGTCACGCACATGGGTTTCGTGGGTAATGAGGACTATGCAGCGTTTTAACCGGCGCACTCTAGCCACCCATCAATTGCTGCCCATCCTTTAGCGCAGGATGGGTGCAATCCGCGCCAGCGACTTGCCGTCATACCGCCCAAGGCGATGACGGGTCGATTGGCCTGTCGCGCCAACATGGCAAAACGCACACGACCCAGTGTGCGGGATCCGGGATGCGAGCGTGTTGGAAAGACGGGCGAGACAAACAGGATGTCCGCGCCGGACTGCTCAGCGCTTCGCATTTCCGGTACATTATGGGCAGGGGCGCTATGGATCAGAGTGTCCGGGCCTTGCGACCGCCCATGCCATCCGTCAGCCTTCCATGCGCGCGCGGTCCGGGCGTCGTCGGCCAGGAGCAATAAAAGCCGACGCCTGCGCGTAACTGCGCGTACATTGTCGAACAGCCTGCGCCGGGATTTGCGTTTCAGCCCGTAGTGGCGAAACACGACGCCCGCACCGCGCGGCAGATGGTGCAGCGCTTTCATCAGGGCGTCAGTGCCAATCCGCTCGTCGGTCATCAACCAAAGCGTCGGCAGGGATTTTTTGCAGTGACGCGCTGGCATGGGCAGGCTTATAGCAAGCGCCATGACCTCTGCCACTTCTTCTGTCGATGCCGCAACGCGGCTCGCGACTGTCCGCAACGACATCGTTCGCGCCGCAGCCCTCACCGGACGTACGGCGCAGGATGTCACCCTCATCGCCGTGTCGAAGACCCATAACGCGGCGGAAATCACGCCGCTGATCGCGGCGGGACAGCGTGTGTTTGGAGAAAACCGCGTGCAGGAGGCACAGGGCAAATGGCCTGCCTTGCGTACCGATACACCCGATATCACCCTGCATCTCGTTGGCCAGTTGCAATCGAACAAGGCCGACGAGGCGGTTGCCCTGTTCGATGCGATCCATTCGTTGGATCGGCCTTCCCTGCTGACCGCACTTGCCAAGGCGATGGATAAAGCGGGCAAGCAGGTGCCCTGTTTCGTGCAGGTCAATATCGGCGCGGAGGCCCAGAAGGGTGGATGCCCGATCGGGGAAGTCCCTGGACTGATCGCGCAGGCACGCGCCGCGGATGTACCGCTGCTCGGCCTGATGTGCGTGCCGCCTGCGGATGTCGAAGCAGCGCCCTATTTCGCATTGCTGGCGAAGCTCGCGCAGGAGGAAGGGCTGGCTGGCCTCTCCATGGGCATGTCGAGCGATTATGAGACCGCAATCATGCTGGGCGCAACGCATGTGCGTGTCGGCACGGCGCTCTTCGGCGGACGGCCTGTCGCATAGTAAAAGGCCCGCCCCATCATGCGGTGGAGCGGGCCTTTATTTGCACCGATCAGACGATTAGAACTTCCCGCGAAGGGTAACCCCGTAGGTGCGCGGTTCGGCGAGATACGCGGAGATCAACTGGTTCGCCATGACAGCGCCCGATACCCGCCCGAACTGACCGACACTGGATGTCGAAGGGCTGCTTGACTGTAGCGGGCTGCTGAAGGCAACCTGCGTATAGTCCTTGTTGAAGATGTTCTGTCCCCAGAATTCCACGGCCCAGGCCTGATTCTTGCCCCTTAAGCCGACACGCGCATTGAAGATCGCAAAACCGTCCTGGCCCTTTTCGGGGAACAGATCGGACCCGGTATTGTAGTCGCTGGTCATGCGGCCATCGACATAGAACAAGGCCGAAAGACCGCTTGTGCCGATGTCCGGGGTCCAGGCGACGCTCGCTGTCGTCACGAGTTCCGGAGCGTTCGAGTTGATGCTGCCGGGCAGCAGGAACAATGCCGGGTCGAGCGGCACCTGACCATTGGAGCTACCGACGAGGCGGTTGGCATATTTTGCACGCGCGTAGGTAAAGCCACCCGTCAAACGCAGATTGCGTGCTGGCGAAGCGGTCATTTCCAGTTCGACACCCTGGCTGATCAGGCCCGGCTTCACATCGCCGCTATCGCAACGGCCACCGCCCGCTGCTGGCGATCCTGCCGTCAGATCGCTGCCGCAGCCGTTGATGTTCTGCACGACGAACCCGGTGCCGTTAAACGTGTTCAACTGGAAGTTCTTGAACTCCTGCCGGAACGCCGCGACGTTGATGCTCCATTTGGGCTGGCTGAACTTGATACCCAGTTCGTAGGCATCGACCTTCTCCGCGTCGAAGCGAAGCGACGTCACGTCGGCATTGGAGCGGGGAGAGAACACGGCTGGAACCGGGTTTACGCCGGTCGTTCCTAACTGGAAGCGATCGAGGTTAAAACCGCCAGCCTTGTAGCCCTTCGAATAGCTGGCATAGGTCAGGAGGTTGTTGGTGGGCTTCCAGGAAAGAACGCCCGTGCCCGAGAATTCACCGTCGCTGAAGCTGTCGTTGAGGTCCAGAGCATTAAGTGTCGTGCTGCTATTACCCAGGCACCCCAGCGTCAGGATACCACCGGCAAGCGCCTGCGCACTGCCCAGGGCCGGGTTGATCGCCACCGCAGGCAGGCTGGAGGATTGCAACGCAGCACAGGTCGCATTGTTGTTATTGAGGTCCGCCGAGAACTTCTTGCGCTCACGGGTGTAACGCACGCCGATGGTCAGATCGACCCGATCGGTCAAATGCACGATATTGTGCGTGAAGAGCGCCCAGTTGCGGCTGTTCTGATAGTAGCGGTTGTCGACATCGCCAGCACCGTTGGGGATAGCTGCCAACGCCCTAAGGCCGTTGCCCAAACCCGTCGAAATGGCGCCAGCCTGTGCAGCCGCAGTGCCTGCAGGAAGGCCCGCGTTAAGGAATGCAGCGTTCAGCCCGGTGTTCAGATTGCCCTGCGTGGCGGCAATCAGCGGCGTAGTCGCTGCGCCGCTGGAGCAGGCCGCAAGCTGTCCCGCCGTGAAGTTGCTGTTCACACCTGAGCCCGCCATCAGGCGGCAGGCCGCAAAGCGCCCGTAATCGGCACCGAAGCGAATATTATCCCGCAGTGTCAGCTTTTCATTGGCGAAATAGCCGCCGACAAGCCAGTCGAGCTTGTCGCTGAAAGCCGATCCCTGCAGACGCAATTCCTGCGTAAACGTCTTGAACTGACGGAACGTACCGGGATCGCGGTAGAGCAGATCGGCAGTGCCGTAGTCGTAATCGCCATAATCCTTGCTCTTATAGTCGCGATAGGCCGTAATGCTGGTCAGCGTTGCGCCGCCGAAGTCATAGTTGATTTCGCCTGAAACGCCCCAATCCTTCAGCTTGCTGACATATTCGCGGCCGGGTGTGATGCTGAGTTCGCGATCATAGGGATCGGCGGGAAATACGGCGCCCTGTCCCTGCAGGATCGATACGATCCTGTTGAACGGCGCAACGCTATATGTCTCTCCACCAGAAGCGGGACGGCGTTCGCGCGTTTCGATATAGGCAGCGCCGCAGCAGCTTTCGTCGCGGTTGGTATAGTCGCCGATCAAACGCACCGACAGGGCATCGGTGGGTTCGAACAGCATCTGCCCACGCAGGAAATAGCGGTCGCGATCGTTGGTATCGCCAACCTTGTTGCCCGTCCTGTCGATCAGATCGTAAAAGCCGTCACGCTTCGACAGGACACCGTCGAGGCTGACTGCCAGCGTATCGGTGATCGGGCCGGTGATGCGGCCGGCCAGACGCCAGTAATCGTAATTACCGTATGTGATCTCGCCACTGCCGCCCAGCTTGAATTCGGGCTTCTTGCTGACGATGTTGAGCAGACCTGCAGAAGCATTGCGGCCAAACAGCGTGCCTTGCGGTCCGCGCAGCACTTCGACCCGCTCGATCTCTCCAAGTTCGTTGAGGCCAGCGCCGGTACGCGACCGATACACGCCGTCGATGAACACAGCGACCGAGCTTTCGAGACCGGGATTATCGCCGACGGTGCCGATGCCACGAATGCGTGCCGAGCCATTGGCTTCGGAGCCGGTCGACGACACCAGCAAGGATGGTGCAAGCTGGTTGAGTTGACGGATGTCGCTGGCGCCGCTGTTCTGCAGTGACTGCGCCGTAACCGCCGACACAGCGATCGGCACGTCAGACAACGGGCTGGCGCGGCGCGTAGCCGTAACGATGATGTCGCTTTCATTACCCGTCGGTTCAGCCTGGGGCGCAGCATCCGAATTTTGCGCAACAGCTTCCTGCGCATAAGCAGGGACCGCAGCGATGGCGATGAGCGCTACGGCGCTCGCAGTTTGCAACCAAGGCTTTTTGTTCATGGGACACCCTCTCTAACTGCGTGGCTATGTTACCACGTCGATCGTCAGGATAATCGTAGGATTTATAAGGCCGCATAGCAATACAGCCCTGTGTTTTCAGGAAAATGCGGCGCTTATGCAACAGTCAGCGATGCTGCATTGCAACAGCCTGAGCTTTCCGTACCGTCACCTTTACGTGCCTTAAGCGGTGCGACGACAAAGCTGCGGCGAGAGCAGCGGAAAGCGCAGTAATTGGCCGTTCAGAGGCACCAGCGCTTCACCGGTATCGCCGACCAATTTCCGAATCTGTGCATGCCCGGCGTCAAGCCCGCCGGTCAGCGCACCGAACGCGGGCAGGATCATCTTGCCAGCGCCTTTGACGAAACAGGGACGGGCCACGTTCCGTCCACGAAATGACATCCGCAGCTTGGGATGATAGTGTCCCGATATTTCCGGGCGCGGGTCTTCGCTGCTGGCTTCATGCCGCAACACGATACCGTCCACTATGGCTTCAGTAACGACTTGCCCGCCCAGCGCCGCAAAGTGCACCGACTCTGTCATGGCAACATCGTGATTGCCCGTCACCCAAATCCACCGAAGTGTCGATGTCAGCGCGACCAGACGTGCGCGAACATCGGCAGGGAGACGGGCGGGCCCATGGCTGTCGTGGAAGCTGTCGCCCAGACACCAAAGCTCCTCCGCGCCGGTATCGGCGACAAGTCGCTCGACGGCATGAAGCGTTGCCATGCTGTCATAAGGCGGCAGCATCTGCCCCGACCGGGCATACCAGCTCGCCTTTTCAAAGTGCAGATCGGCCACCAGCAGCGCCTTGCGCGCAGGCCAGTACAGGGCAGCCTGAGGCAAAGCGTGCAGTGTGTGACCGGCGAACGAAAGGGGAACCATGCCCCTCTATGCGCTGTGCGGCATGGGCTTTCAACTGGCGGGATGCGGGATTATAGGGCCGATATGCTCGATCCATCGCAAAACCCTGAACCGCTTACCGTCGCAGCCTTATACCGGTTCGCGCACTTTTCCGATCCAACAGCCTTGCGTGAGCCGCTGCTGGCCGTGTGCGAAGCGGGGGGCATCCGCGGCACGCTGCTGTTGGCGAAGGAAGGCATCAACGGCACGATTGCCGGCCCAAAGGACGGGATTGCACAGGTTCTGACCCATATTCGCGGCTTGCCCGACTGTGCGGCGCTCGACGTCAAATATGCGCAGACAGACGTTATGCCCTTCGGTCGCATGAAGGTGCGCGTGAAGCAGGAAATCGTGACCATGCGCCAAGGTAACCTCGACCCCGCGCGGCAGGCCGGCATCTACGTCGATCCGCAAGACTGGAACGCGCTGATCGCCGATCCTGACACGGTCGTGATCGATACGCGCAATGTTTATGAAGTTTCGATTGGGACATTCGAAGGCGCGGTCGATCCGGGAACGCGGTCGTTCCGAGAGTTTCCGGCATGGTTCGATGCGTTTTCGGCGGAGCTGGCGGCACAGGGGCGTAGCCCGAAAATCGCCATGTTCTGCACCGGCGGCATACGGTGCGAAAAGTCGACGGCCTATGCCCGGGTGCAAGGCCTAGGAGACGTATATCACCTTAATGGCGGGATATTGCGGTATCTGGAGGAAGTGCCGGAGGAGCAGAGCCTCTGGCATGGCGAATGCTTCGTATTCGACGACCGCGTATCGGTGGGGCACGGGTTGCAGCCTGGCACGCATAGCCTGTGCCAATCTTGCGGCGCTGCCTTTCCAGAGGGCGCAGCGCATGATTGCGGCAATCGATCAGGGGTTAAGCGCGGCGAGTTGCTGCCCTGAAAGCGCGCCCTGATCGGGCAGCAGAAAGTCCACGCGCTTGGCGCCGAAGTCGATGGCAACGCGCTGAAATGCGCGGAGGGCATTGATACCGAGGAGGAGCGCGGGTTTCTCCGACAATCCCAATTCAGCAAAAGGGGCAGCATCGGCAAACATGATCGGTACATCGGTCATGGTCAGATTGCCCATCTTCAATTTACGCATCACGCCCCATTGCCCGGTGATCGTATGTCCCGACACGCTCATCATCGTCGCGGTACCCGAAAAGCGGCCCTTCTGCTTGCGAGTCAGACGCTTGAGCAAGGCAGCATTCCCCACACTATATTCCGTGCCGGTGTCCAGAATGACGTTCACACGCTGCCCTTCCGCATGGGAATCGAGCAATATCAACTGCCCCAGCTTGCTGCGCGCAGTCACCACAATGGCGTCGGGTTCGTCCTTAGCCTTGCGGTGCCGCGTCGGTCCAATTTCCATGCGGCCGGTACGGAAATTGAGGACCAGGCGTTTGGACTGCAGCCCGTCCAGCCCCAATAGTCCCTCGGCACCCAGATGTTCGCCGGAAAAGACCGGCGCCTGAATGTCGTTTACATATGTCGTACCGAAAGACAGACGCGGCACGGTTACCGTGTCGACATTGGTCGTGCCGGTCATGCTCAACACCCTGACCTGCACGTCGGCGACAAGAGCGAGCCGATCGGCAAGCTCGCGGGACACGACAGTGCGCTGCGATCCGGTATCGACTATGAACGCATAGGGCCCTTTATCGTCTATGCGGATGGGGATGCTGACGCGATTGTCGGGGTCGTTGGTCGTCTGCACGACTGCAGGCGGCTCGGCGGGATCGAGTGAGGCGGTGCCAGCGACCTGCGCCAAAGCGGCAGCAGGAGCGACCGCAACGAGCAGCCCCATCATAGTGTGCCGCAATCCCGACATCGCTGCTCTCCCACTTCATTTTATTGTGTGAGCAGCATAACACAGTTCAGGGTCGCTCTCAACGCAAGCACGTCGACGCTATTTCGCCTTTTCAGTCGCAATCCACTCGTCAATCTGCGCGTTCAGCACATCCAATGGCACTGCCCCCTGCGCCAGCACGGCATCGTGAAAGCGCGATAGCACGAACTTTGGCCCGAGCGCCTTTTCCGCCTTTTCCCGCAGTTCGCGGATGCGGATCTCGCCGATCTTATAGCCAAGTGCCTGCCCCGGCCAACTGATGTAACGGTTGACCTCCGCGTCGATATTCGCTGCGCTGAGCGCGGTGTTGTCGGTCATGAACGCCACCGCTTTCGCCTTGTCCCAGCCCTTGGCATGCAGGCCAGTATCCACCACCAGACGGCAAGCTCGCCACATTTCGTACGACAAGCGCCCCATCATCTTTTCGGGCGTATCGTACAGCCCCATCTCCTCACCCAGATATTCGGTATACAGCCCCCAGCCCTCCACGAAGGCTGTGAACCCCGCCGCGCTTTTGCGGAACGGTGCAAGATCCAGTTCCTGCTGAAGCGCGATCTGATTATGGTGACCCGGCACGGACTCATGCGCCGTCAGCGCGGGCAATTCCCACAACGGCCGCTGATCAAGTTTCGACGTATTGACATAATAGGTGCCGGCAATCCCGCTCTGCGGCGAACCAGGGTTGTAATACGCGGTCGTCGTGGTCTCCGCGATTTCGGCAGGGATAGCGCGGACCCCATAAGGCAAACGTGGCAGCCGCCCGAAATAGCGCGGCATCAGGCCGTCGATGACCTTCGCCTGCCATGCGGCTGCATTGAGCAATTCCTGCGGCGTTTTGGCATAATATTTCGGATCGGTGCGCAGGCTCGCGATGAAGGCTTCACGGGTCGGGAAGCCTGCAGCCTTTGCCGTTTCGTTCATGCGCGCACGGATACGCGCCACTTCCTTCAGGCCGATCTGGTGAATTTGCTCAGGCGTCAGATCGGTGGTCGTATGCGCCTTCACACGCGCAGCGTACCAGGCCGCTCCGCCCGGAAGAGCCGCTGCACCATCGGCCTTGCGGCATTTGGGAAGATAGCCGGACACAAAATATGCACGGAATTTCTCATATTCGGGCGTCAGTACATCGCGGATTAGCGCCGTTGCGCGGGCCTGCATGGCGGTCCACTCCGCAGCGCTCATGTCGCGTGGGCGGGTACGGCGGAACGGCCCGTAAAAGCGCGTATCCTCCGGCGGTCCGGCAACCGCGCCGCTGATCGTCTTTTCAAAGCCGCCCAGTACCGAGCAGGGCTGAACATAGCCCTTTTGCACTGCCTGCCGCGTGATCGTCAGGGCCTGATCGTTGAACTGCGGATATTGCGCCAGACGAGCCAGATAGCTTTCATAGTCCGCGCGCGTGGCAAAGGGCAGATTGTCGCCCAGCCCGGCAAAGCTTTGATGCCAGCCATAATAGGTCGTGAACAGCATCATGCGTGCGCCGTGCCGATTGTCTTCCACATCCTCCGCCAGCATGAATCGCAACACGCCTTTGTTGGTACGCTCTGACGGTGCCAGGTCGGCATCTGGAATAGCGTTCAACCTGTCGAGCAACACCTGTTCCGCTGCGGCATCACGGTCTCTCGCGGCCAAAGAGATATCCGGCACCTGCGCGTCATAGTCCCGCACTCCCAAAGCCGTCGCATCGAACGGATGAGCAGAAAGCCACCATTTCCAGTGATCGTCGATGACCGACTGCAAGCGCTGCGAAGCCGCTTCGGGTCGCACCTGCCCCTGTTGCGCCAATGCGGACGGTGCGGCGCACAACAGGGAAACTGCCAATATGGACTTGGAAAGAATATGCACCGTCTTGCCCCTCCGCACTGTCGACCGTCGCGATAGTGCCGGGATATCGAATTCAGATGCAAGGCAGAAAATCAGGGCCATCCAGCTCCAGACTAGACACTTAGCGCCAGAACATATAAAGAACATTCATAGAGAATGATCCATTACGGTTGTGGTCGCTCATGGCAGTTCGCCGCTTTTGCGGCGTAGGGAGGCACTCTGTGCGCAACTTTTTGAATTACCTCCAAAACCGAGGAATGCGTGCGGAACTAAAACGGATTCTTCCCTTAGAGTTATAAAGCAGGTGAGCATGGAGGTGGTTTATGGGGCGGCAGATGATGGCATTGCAACGAAATGCATCCGAAACATCGGCAATACATCATCGGGCAGCAACCGTTTCCAGCTTTGCCCCGGATTGGATGCAAGATAAGCGACCATCCCTTCTGATCATCGGGCGCAATGCAGTACAGCCCCGGCTACGTGCCATGGCGGAAGCCGCTGGCGCGCGGTGCATTGGATGCATGACCGAAAAGGAAGCGATCGTGCGGTTGCCGCGCATCGTCGATGTGGATGTAGTGGCCATCGATTGCGCGCATCCCGATGGCGCCTTACCCGGTTTGCTTCCTTCGGTGGTGGCGCTGGTTCGTGACAACCGTGCCGCACTCGTGATCGCGACAAACGCCCATACGCTCGATGCCGCCTTTGCAGACCTCGGATTCTGCACACCGATAGAGGCGGCCGTGCAGTGGATGTTCGATCCGGTCGAAACGGATTGGGAGTCCGCGTTAGGCCAGGCGGTACATCGCACGGGTGTTTCGCCCAGCTTGCAGGATAGCGGGAAGGAACGCGATTACGCGCAACTCCAGAAGCTGAGCGAAGAAGTGGAGCAACTGGCGCGCAGGCTGGACAAGCTCCGCTACAATGGCGGAGACGCTGAAAACGGCGACATGCACGACAGCGCACAAGACGCGCTACCCCATCATCGTTCCGGCAAACCGGTAGCGACCATGCACTCCGGTCGAGAATGGCCCTTGCAATCGGCAGGGCGGAACATGCCGCTGCGCGATCAGGACGATACCCTGACCGCTGCAACCGTCCGCGCACTGTTACGATCGCGGCGTTTGCGCGATGAGTTTTTCGGGGAGGAGCTGTTTGCCGATCCGGCGTGGGATATGATGCTGGACCTGATGGCAGCGCGCCTGTCGGGAGAGCGCGTGTCCGTATCCAGCCTGTGCATTGCCTCCGCCGTTCCGCCAACGACCGCGCTGCGATGGATACGCCACCTGACCGATCGGGGCATCGTCGAACGTCGCCCGGATCCGCATGACGGCCGGCGGGTGTTCATTGCTTTATCAGACCAATCTGCAAGCGCGATACATCGTTGGTATTCCACTACACGCAGCCTGACGCGCGAGGGGTTGGACTAAACACCCAAAGCGCGCCGAGGCTGTTTTCGAAGGGGGATTACGAAATCAGTCGATCATATGTTATCAGGAATGTTCCCGGATAGCGGTCAATGTGGCTTGACCTTTGACCAAAACGACCTAGATGTCCGATCCACCCTGAAAAGGGGGCGATTAGCTCAGTTGGTAGAGCGTCTCGTTTACACCGAGAATGTCGGCGGTTCGAGCCCGTCATCGCCCACCACCTCCCCATATCCCGCCTAATCCCTTAGCAGATACACAGATGCGCCGGGCGTGTGGCTGTGGTCATGCCCCGAGTATGCGCCGGTACAGGTCGATATAGGCGTCCGCCATGCGCTCTATCGAGAAGCGGTCGGCCACGGTTTTGCGGACCTGAGCACGGTCGATCTCATCCAGACGATCGATTGCTCGGAGCGCACCGTGGATGTCATCGACGAGGAAGCCGTTGACACCATGCTCGATCAATTCGGGCATGGAACCCCGGTTCGTCGCGATGACGGGGGTGCCCGATGCCATCGCTTCGATCACGGATAGTCCGAAAGGCTCATCGAAATTGATCAGGTGAAGCAGCGCCTGTGCCGAACCGAGCGCCTCTCTGCGCGCCGCCCCTCCGACCGCGCCATGATAACGGACAATGTCGCCATCGACAGAAGGGACGATCTCCCGTTCATAATAGCCTTCGTCCTGAACGATGCCATAGAGGTCGAGCGATCGGTTGGCCGCCTGGGCGACCACTATGGCTTCCTTGGCCCCCTTGTCAGGATGAATGCGCCCGAAAAACAGAAGGCCGTCTCCGCCGTCAGGATTGAAGGTGAAATCGTCGATCGGGATGCCGTGGTGGATCGTGGCGGCGTAGCGCAAGTCCGGGTGACGGTCCGCATCGCTGATCGCGACATAGTGAACGCGATGCTGAAAAGGCGCATACATCGGCAGGATGCGGTCCGACGAAAAGCCATGAATGGTTGTGACGATGGGCGTATCGACAAGTCCGGAAAAAGCATGGGCGGGGAAATCGGCCTGATTGTGGATGAGGTCGAACTTACCGGCCTGCTCGAACAGATGCGCGAGATGGCGAAATTCCCAGACCTTGGCATCGATCGCCGGATCTTCGGAATAGGGGGCGGGGACCACGCCATCCAGCTTTGCGGAAGTGATGCTGTCCTGAGTCGCGAACAAGGTGACATCTACGTCACGCGCAACGAGTGCCTCGGTCAGAAGGCTCGTCACCAGTTCCCAGGGACCATAATGGCGCGGGGGTGTTCGCCAGGCGATGGGCGCAAGCATTGCGATCTTCATGTCAGTTATCCCGTTCGAGGCGCAGGACCAGCCCTTCATCCCCGTGGAGCGTCCCGTCCATCGGGTGGGAGGGTAATGTGGAAGCCAGCACCTCCGCGATGCGGACGCCGACGGGCAACAGCAGTTGTCGGGGTTCGGCACAAAGGTTGAGGGCGATCAACAGGCGGTCATCGTCATGCCAGCGCTCATAGGCCAGCACGTCGCTATCACCAACTGCGATCGCTATGCCGCCGATTGCCAGCGCTTGCGCGACCCGGCGCAGGGCTATCAAGGCGCGGTAGAGCGCCAGCATTGAATCCGGGTCGGCCAATTGCGCGTCCACATTGCGCACCGGCCAGTCGGCGTTGAGCGGCAACCAGGGCTTGCCGGCCGTGAAGCCTGCGTTGGCGGACGCGTCCCACGGCATCGGCGTGCGCGACCTATCGCGCCCGATATCGAGCGTGGGCTGTCGCCAATGCTGGGGATCGCGGATGCGGTCCGGGGGGATATCGACGGGACCGATGCCGATCTCATCGCCCTGATAGAGCGTCGGCGTGCCCCGCAATGTGAGGAGAAGCATGGCCGCGACGCGCGCCTGCGCCTCGCCGATCCGCGCGGCAATGCGGGGCGCGTCGTGGCTGCCGATCACCCAGTTGGGCCAGCCGAAGGGCGGCAACGACGCCTCATAGTCGGCAATGATGCGGGTCAGCGTCGCGGCGTTCCAGTCATTCTCGATCAACTGAAAGTTGAAAGGCAGATGCACCTGCGGACGATCCGGCGTACCGTACCAGCGGGCATGGCGGTCGTTGGGGAGGAAAATCTCGCCGATCAGGACACGCTCGCCATAGCTGTCGGCAAGCGCGCGCATGTCGGCTGAAATGGCGTGGGCTTCGGGCTGGTCCGTGGAATGACGCTGGATCAGCTTGTCACGTTCGGTCTGGGCAGACGTCCAATGGAGGTTCGGGGGATTGTCGGGCAGTCCCTCAGCCTTGACGATGTGCCAGAGCACGTCGATGCGAAAGCCATCGACGCCGCGATCCATCCAGAACCGGAGGACGTCCATCATGGCTGCCCGCAGCGCCGGGTTGCGCCAGTTGAGGTCCGGTTGCTCCTTCAGGAAGGCGTGGAGATAATATTGGCCGGTTTGGGCATCCCATTCCCAAGCCGATCCGCCAAAATCGCTGATCCAGTTGTTCGGCGGTCCACCGCCCGGCGCAGGATCGCGCCAGATGTACCAGTCGCGCTTGGGATCGTCCCGCGATGATCGGCTTGCAAGGAACCAGGGATGCTGGTCGGAGCTATGGTTCGGCACAAAGTCGAGAATGAGTTTCAACCCGCGCGCATGGGCTGCGGCCAGCAGGCTGTCGAACGCGGCAAGGTCACCGAACATCGGGTCGATGCCGCAATAGTCGGCCACATCATATCCGAAATCCGCCATGGGTGAGGGAAAGACGGGCGATAGCCAGATGGCGTCCACGCCCAACGCCGCGATGTAATCGAGGCGCGCCAAAACACCCGCAAGGTCGCCGATGCCATCCCCGTCGCTGTCCTGAAACGAGCGCGGATAGACCTGATAGATTACGCCGCTTTCCCACCATGGATGGTGCGCGACCGCACCTGATAAGGTGGGTGATGACATGAGCGGGTCCGATCTGTGACAGATAGTTGCTCGCTCAACGATCGGCAGGCGCGGTCGTTGCAACGGGAAGTCAAAGCGTACAGCTAGATACGATTTGATACACTTAATCCGTTGCCACTGGATTGCCGCGCGCCTTTGCGGCGGCTAGGCAGTCGCGCAATGCCCCCCGCATCGACTTCTTATACCACCCCCGCAACGCGACGCCGGATCACGGCCCTCGCGCTGACGCTGCTGGTGCATCTCCTGCTGCTGTTCCTGCTGCTCAATCTGGGGCCAGCGTCGATCCGGAAAAAGCTGGAGGATCGGATGCCGGTCACGTTCACGTTGATGCCGGAGCCGGAGGCGGGGCCGAAGACCGCACCCAATCCGGTAAAGTCGAAGAATAAGAGCAGTGAGGACGCGCCGCCGGTGCCCGCCACCGTCCGGCCCCCCGCTGCGGTGGTGGAAAAGACGCCGCCGACGCCGGACCTGCCCTTCATCAAGATGAGCCGACAGGATTACGCAGCGGCCGACATCGGCAACAAGCCATCGACACAGGGCGGCGGGGCTTCCGCCGGAGCGGGCAGCGGCAAGACCAGCAGCTCGACTTATGGTCCCGGTGAAGGTCCCGGCGGCGAACCGCTGTTCGAAGCCGACTGGTACAGACGGCCCACTAATGCGGAATTGGCGACCTATCTGCCATCCAACGCGCCGCGCACGGGTTGGGGGCTGGTGGCGTGCAAGACGGTGGAGAATTTCCATGTCGAAAACTGCCAGTCGCTGGGGGAATCGCCGCTCGGTTCCGGCTTTGCGCGGGCGGTGCGGCAGGCGGCGTGGCAATTTCTCGTTCGTCCGCCGCGTATCGGGGGCAAGTCACAGGTCGGGGCGTGGGTGCGTATCCGGATCGACTATACTGAAAGCGGTGCCGCGCCCTGAGCCTTTATTTCCGGCGGATCGCGGCGTCGAGTTTCTGCGCGCCCTGTTGCGGGGTCAACTTGTCCGAGTCGCGGTCCACGGTATAGTTGGCGTTCTGCATCTTCTCGACCGGGATACTGTCGATGAGCGGTCGGAGAGCCTTGGCGAAGGTGTCATCCTTGGCGCGGCGCGGAGATAGCAGGAGCAGCGCGTCATAGCGGGCGATGGCGCCTTTGGGATCCCTGAGCACTGCCAGCTTGTCAGCAGCTATGCGACCGTCTGAGGAAAAGGCCGATATGACATCGACGGTGCCGCTCTGCAGGGCGCGATACATGAAGGTCGGGCTGAAGGCGCGCGATTGGGCGAACGCCATCGGGTAAGCCGCCTTGACCGATTTCCATTCGGGCCGCTCCAGAAATTCCAGGTCGGAGCCGAGGCGAAGCTGCGGGGAGGCTTGGGCCAAGTCGGCCAGCGTTGCGATCCGGCGCGCCTTCGCATCGGTACTGCGCATGGCGAAGACATAGGCATTTTCGAAACCCAACGATCCGAGGACATGCGCGCCACTGGTCCGTTGCATCCATGTGTCGATGGCCGGGATCATTTTGGCGGGTGGGAGGATGTCGGTTCGCTTCATTTCATTGGCCCAGAGCGTTCCGGCATAATCGACATAGACGTCGATATCGCCGCTCGCCAGCGACCGGTAGATGACCGCGGAGCCAAGCCCTTCGCGATAGCGCACGGTGTAGCCCGCTGCCTCCAGCCGCGATCCGATCAAGCGCGCAAGGATATACTGCTCGGAGAAGTTCTTGGCGCCGATGGTCACGACTTGTCGGGGGGCGGCGTGCAGGAGGGGCAGGCAGGATAAGCCGACACCTGAAAACACAATTGCGAGGGCCAGCCAGCTCTGGCGAGGCTTGCGCTGGCGGATGCCGCGTTCGGCCCAGGCGAGTAGCATATCGGTGACGAGCGCCAGTCCGGCGGCGGCGGCGCAGCCTTTCAGCACCAGCGCCCAGTTCTGCGTCTGCAACCCTGCGAAGATCGGATCGCCGAGGCTGGGTTGGCCGACGGTGGTGGACAGTGTCGCCGCGCCGATGGTCCAGACGGCCGCTGTCCTGATCCCCGCCATCAGCACTGGTGCGACCAGTGGCAGTTCGACCAAGCGCAGCTTTTGCCCCGCCGACATGCCGACGCCATCGGCAGCCTCCAGCACGGCGGGATCGAGGTTCGCCAGCCCCGTCACACCGTTCCGCAGGATCGGGAGGACAGCGTAGAGGGCGAGGGCCAGCAGGGCGGGCAGAAAGCCGAGCGCCGGGATACCGCCGCCGACCCATCCCGACAGCCAGAGCAGGATCGGATAAAACAACGCCAGCAGCGCCAGCGCGGGGATGGTCTGCACCAGACTGGCAGCACCCAGAGCGATTTGCGCGACGCGGGCGTTGCGCGACGCCCAGAGGGTGAGCGGCAAGGCGATCAGCAGGCCGAGCAGCAAGGCGGCGGCGGCGAGTTGCACATGCGCTGCCAAAGGCGCGAGCAGATCGGTCATGCGCCCAGCGCCGCCAGTCGCCGGGCATGATCGCGCGGCACGGCCAATAGCGCGTCGGCGGCGGCTCCGCCCCTCCCGGCCAGCAGGTCGGCGGGTGTGCCATCGGCGACGATCCGGCCCGCCTCCATCACCATGATGCGGTCGGCGAGCAGCAGCGCTTCGGCCATGTCATGCGTCACCATGACGGTGGTGAGGCGCAGCCGGTCGTGCAGGGCGCGGACCTGCTTGCCCAAGGCGTCACGGGTCACTGGATCGAGGGCGCCGAAGGGTTCGTCCATCAACAGGACATGCGGTTCGGTCGCCAGAGCGCGGGCCACGCCGACGCGCTGCCGCTGTCCGCCCGAAAGCTGATCGGGCATCCGCGATCCGATGTCTTCGGGCAAGTCGACGAGGGTCAGCAGTTCAATAAGTCGACACGCGAAAAACGATTCACCGGCGATCCGCAAGCCGATGCCGATGTTCTGGGCGACCGTCATATGCGGAAAAAGACCAATATTTTGAAATACATAGCCTATTTTTCGGCGCAGTTCGACAGCGGAACCTTCCAACACGGATCGGCCGTCCAACTGAACGACGCCGCTGTCTGGTTGGACCAGCCGGTTGATCGACCGCAGCAAGGTGGACTTGCCCGAACCCGATGCGCCGACCAAGGCAACGAAGCTGCCGCCGTCGATTGTGACGCGCACATCGTCCAGCGCCAGAACATCGCCGAAGCGCAATGTCACATCGGTGAGATGGATCGACGGACCGGCTTCCCTGCCCACTTGGCTATCGCGGAAGGAGGACCGGCACGATCCTCCCCCTAATCCATCAGCGCCAGAAGTTCCGGCACCGGCACGAACGCGAACGCCACCGAGCTGTCCGCGACGCCATAGGGCATGAAGATATTGCCGCCATGCTTCATCGCGCCGCAGGTGTAGACGACGTTGGGCACGTAGCCTTCGCGTTCGCCTTCCCCTGCACCCAATATCGGCGCCCGTGTGCGGCGCAGGACGATGGAGGGGTCTTCCTTGTCCAGCAGCACGGCGCCGATGGCATATTCGCGCATCGCGCCGACGCCATGCGTCAACAGCAGCCAGCCTTCGTCCAGTTCGATAGGCGCGCCGCAATTGCCGATCTGCACCAGTTCCCAGGGATAGAGGGGGGTGAGTATCTTTTCGCCTTCGTCCCAGTGGGTCAGCGTATCGGACTTGATGAGATAGAGATTCTCCCCATCCTGTCGTCCGATCATCATATATTTCCCGCCGACCTTACGCGGGAAAAGCGCCATGCCCTTGTTGCGCGCGGCGCTGCCGGTGAGCGGGACCATGTCGAAGCGCCGGAAGTCGCGGGTGCGCAGCATTTCGGACTGGATCACATGGCCGTTATACGCGGTATAGGTGCCCAGCCATTCGACCATGCCGTCGTCATGATGGAACTGCACCAGGCGGAGATCCTCCAAACCGTTGGCCTGCGCAGCGGTGATCGGGAACAGCACCGTGCCGGATACCGTACTGTCGGGATGGCGGAATACGGACACCACCCCTTCCTGCTTCACATCCTCGGCACCATAAGCGTCGGCGGCGGTGGCGAAAGGCGGTTGATGCGCGAGTTGCAGTTCGCCATCGGTGGTAATGACGCCCTCCCGGAACGCCACGGAACTGATGTGCCCTTCGCCTACGGCGCGCAGCGATAATATGATGCGGCAGCTTCCCTTGGCCATGCCGCTCTGATCGTAGTGCAACACCACGCTGGGGTTCATCAATGCGGCAGCGGCGTAGCTATATTCGTGGCAGAAATAAGCCCCGATCAGCAATCGCCGTTCTTCGGACAAGGCGCTGTCGTCCAGATCGAGTTGCGCGCGAATTTCTTCGTAGCGGGTCCGAAACACCCGGCGCGTCTGCCAATGCCGCGCTTCGAAATCGCGCAGAACGTGCGCCAGTTGCTCGGTAACGGTTTCTTCGCTGAAACCGATGACTTCGGTCGCTATGCGCTGGGAACGGCTAGGCCCACCCTTGGTGCTTTGCCAACCCAGATGAAACGGCCGCACAACAACACGGGTGGCGTCCGCATAAAGACGCAGCGGCAAAGTATGACATTCGAGCAAAAGAGATCATCCATTGTCAGGCGGGGATGATCTCATCCCCAAAGGCCGCCCCTATTGCCATGTTTGCCTGTCGTTGGGAAATCCTGTTCATCGCGCAGGAGGACAATTGCAGCGCAAGCAGCGATTCCGCGCCCTGGTTCCGGTTGACGCCCGTGGGGGTCAAGCCGTCATAGCAACCGCCGTCGCTGCGTGTAGCCAAGGGTAAGGACAGGTCGTTGTCGCCCAGATACCAGCGATAGGCCATCTGCGCATATTCCAGCCAGCGGCTATCGGGATCGATAGCGAACGCAGCGTCTGCCGCGTCGATCATCGCCTGCGCCTCCAGCGGTTGCTGGTCGAAGGGCAAGGGCGGCGCATAGGGCGTGCCGAAGCTTTCCGAACCGACAGCACGGAAGTGACCCGCCGGTGCCGTTTGCTGCTTCGTGATCCAATCCAGCGTGTCGAGACCGCACTGAATGAAAGCCGCGTTGTCCAACATGGCACCCGCACGGAGCAAGGCCTCGGGCAAGCGGGGATTGTCATACGCAAGGACTGTTTCGAACCATACCCAGGCAGGGCGACGCGCTTCGGCAATCAGCAAGAGCAAATGGTTGCCGAAATCTTCCAGCGCGCCCTTCGCTTCGACATGATCGGCTTCGACTTCCAGCATGGCACTGGCACCGAGCATCACGAAGGCCTGCGCGCGCGGCGACGTGACGCTGCGCATGGGGACAATCGCAGTGTTGAACAGATGCCGCGCCCATTCGCGATGCTTGGGGAGCGGGGCATCGCGGGCAGTGACGCCCAGCGCCCACATTGCCCGTCCACTGCTGTCTTCCGAGCCTTCGTCTTCGCACCAGCTCCGGTCGAAGGCCATGAAGTTGCGGAAACGGCCCTTATCGGGATTCCAGGCATGCTGCACGAAGGCTGCGTAGGTGCTGATCCAGCGGTCGCGCAGTTCCTCGTCCATCGCAGGCACTTGGGTCATCAACAACAGCGCGCGGGCATTATCGTCGATGCAATAGCCGTGGCGACGGTCGGGCACCGAGAGGATGCCGTGCTGGAAAATGCCGGTGCTGTCGCTCATGCGCAGGACCGCCGAAAGATCGGGTTCCAATATCACTTGCTTGCGCCGCATAGGCAGCTTGGCGGGTGCCGTGGCGTCCGACCCGACCAGCAGATCGCCGACGCGACGGGCCAGTTCGCGCCACAACATGTTGCGTCCCCGCGCATAGGCCCGCTGACCATAAGCTTCGCGAGCCGCGTCGTCGGTGAGCAGGCCAATGATCGCCTCCGCCATCGCGGCGCTGTCGCGGAACGGCACGAGGATACCATGATCCGCATCGAGTATCTCGGTGGCGTGGACATAGGGGGTCGAAACGACCGCTTTGCCCATGCTTACTGCATAGCTCAACGTGCCAGATGTGACCTGCGCAGGGTTAGTGTAAGGCGTCACATAGACGTCGGCAGCCTGCAACTGATCGAGAAGCTCTTCTTGCTCCTGATAAGCATCCACCCATTGCACATGGTCCGCCACGCCGAGGCTGTGTGTCAGCGCAATAAGGTCTTCGCGCAGCTTTTCGCCCTGTTCCCGAATGAGGTTGGGGTGAGTCGCGCCGACGACCACATACAGTGCCCCGGGGCATTGCGCGACAATGGCGGGCATCGCCTCGATCATGTGCTGAATGCCTTTGTCGGGCGCGAGCAGGCCGAAAGTCAGGATGACCTGACGACCGGCCCAGCCGAACTGCGGCTTCATGCTGTCTGCATCGACGCGCGGGCGATCCGGCACACCATGCGGGATCACACTGATGCGATGATCGGCGACGCCATAAACGCGCTGCAACAGCGTCCGGCCCAGTTCCGACATCACGACGATGTCACGCGAGCGCGCCAGCAACTGATCCATGACGCGCCGCTCATCAGCGTTCGGATTTTTAAGGATCGTGTGAAAAGTCGTGACGAGCGGCAACCGCGTGCGCGCCAATAGATGCAGGATCAGCTCTCCCGCCGATCCGCCGAAAATACCAAATTCATGCTGGAGCCAGATCGCCTCCGCGCCGCTTTCCTCGATATGCAGGGCGGCGCGGGCGTAGGACCGGGAATCCTTGTCATCGATGAGGTAGATGTCATCGGGATATTCGACCTCTGCCCGGCCGTCATCCATGGCGTAATGATCTATCTTGATATCCGGAAACTGCCCGAACAAGGCATCGCGACAATGATTCGTGAAGGTGGCCATTCCACAACGGCGCGGCATCGCATTACCAATAAGCGCCACATGCGTCGGCGTCGCGCGCGCGAAACGCGCGTCGAATGACATCTCGTTCATCGGCCGTCCTCAAAAAAGGGGGTGCAGAGCTGTCGAAAGCCGCATCTGCACAATGTCACAACGACCGTATGGAAGCAAAGTTTCATGTTGCATCGCAACAAAGAAATTATTTAATGTTCTGCGCCTACTAAAGGCATTTTAAGACCGAATATCGTGCGAATTATATCGCAGACATTATGTTCTGGCCCGCCATTTTCCGTTCATAGGCGCGTTGAAGCGAACGATGGACGAGCGCGACGCAGATATCGGCGGCGGTTTCCGCGCGCTTCTGCTCTTCGATCGCGCGACGTTGATAATATTGAAGATCGGCATCACTGGCCACGACGTGTCTCCTATCAGGATTCGCCGAGGAATATATCACGCAAAAACAAGGCCAGCTTTGACCTGTATCAAGGCGGCTATTAAATTTTCGATGGTAGAATTAGGTCGGACAGATCAGAATTTGAAGATCGTGCCGAGATACAAGGCCTGCGCATCCTGACGGTCGTCCGTGACCGGTGCCAAGCGATTTGCGCGCCCGTTATACCGAACGCCCGCGGTCACATTCACGTTGCGCGACAGGGAGTAGGAGCTGCCGACATCGACGGAGTAGTTCTTTTCCGCGCCCAGCGTCACAGCCGTCGTGCCGACTTCGTTCTTGTCGTCGATCAATACATTGGTGCTGAACCGCTGCTTCTTCTTACCCTGATCGAGCGAGAAGTTGCGCGCTGCAGACGGCGTTTCCATCGGAATGGGATCGAGCGCCTTGCGACCGACCGAGTCGGGCAACGCAAACTTGCGCCAGCCGCGCGACACGTTCAGATTGAACGCAACAGGTGTAATGCCAACCGACGGCAAGGTACGGTCGGTCCGTACCGGCAGATCGTCATCAGCGCGCACCAATACGGTGATGGAGCGGCGACCGCTCATCGAACCGCTGGACGGCGTGAAACGGAAGCTCTTGCCGCTGCCGTTCATCACGGCGCTGGCATAAGCGGCTGACAAGCGCGGGTCTTTGGTGGCGGGGGTAAAGGAACCGATGCTACCCAGGCTGCCCAGGGACACAGGGTTAAGGTTGCGCGCAGCGATCAGATCGGATGCCGCGCCCATCGCAGGGGACAGGGCAATGGTGACGCCAGCGACCGCTGCGCCCATCCAACCCAGATATCCACCCTTGCTCACCATGACCCTAAACGACTCTTCCGCCCCGAGAAATTCTTGAATACCGACATAACACTTCAGAAACGGAAATGGCTAGGGTCGGGAGTCGTTTTATACCCTGCTGTTGCACAGTTCACACAGATTCCCGTTTCTTAGAGCCACCGCAGCAATCGAACCGCCCTATTCCTTTGGCGGTCGACACACAAACGGAGGCTTGCTCCACGCCCTATCTTCCCTATAGATGCCGCGAATGCTCCAGAATTTATACAGGACAAGGCTTATGCGCCCTCTTTCGGCCCGCTTGCGTGCAACGGCTATTGTGTTGATGGCGGCGCTGCCGCTGGCCGCCTGTGGCGGTGGATCGAAGGATCGCCCGAAGGCCGATCTGGCCGCCGCCAAGATCACCACCATTGGCGTCAACAGCTATTTGTGGCGTGCGAGCCTGGAAACGCTGTCGTTCATGCCGCTGGTGCAGACCGATTCGAATGGCGGCGTGATCGTGACCGACTGGTACGCTAACCCCAATTCGCCGAGCGAACGCATGAAGCTGACCGTCACGATTCTGGATCAGGATCTGCGCGCCGATGCCCTGCGCGTCGCGGGTAGCCGTCAGGTCAATCAGGGCGGACAATGGGTCGATGCGCCGTTGCAGGCTGCCACGGTCCAGAAGCTGGAGGAAATCATCCTCACCAAGGCCCGCGATCTTCGCCGCATGGCGATCACCAGCCAATAACCCCCATCCGACGGACGCGCCAAAGGCCGCCCGCCGCAGGAGCTGACAATGCAAAGACGCTTCAACCCGCTTGAGGCGGATGCCCGCTGGCAGGCCGTCTGGGACGAACGGCAGAGTTTCCGCGCGGACGACACGTCCACAAAGCCGCGCAGCTATGTGCTGGAGATGTTCCCCTATCCCTCCGGCCGTATCCATATCGGCCATGTGCGCAATTATTCGATGGGCGACGTGCTGGCGCGTTTCCGCCGGATGACGGGGCATGAAGTGCTGCACCCTATGGGCTGGGACGCTTTCGGTATGCCCGCCGAAAACGCCGCGATGGAAAAGAAGGTGCATCCGGGTGACTGGACGCGGTCCAATATCGCCGCGATGCGCGCACAGTTGAAGAAGCTGGGCTTTGCGCTCGACTGGAGCCGTGAACTGGCGACATGCGAACCCGATTATTACGGGCATGAGCAAGCGCTGTTCCTCGACCTCTATGCAGCCGGTCTGGTCTATCGCAAGGAAAGCGCCGTAAACTGGGATCCGGTCGACATGACCGTGCTGGCGAACGAGCAGGTGATCGACGGCAAGGGCTGGCGATCCGGCGCACCGGTCGAGAAGCGGAAGCTCAGCCAATGGTTCCTGAAGATCACCGACTTTGCCGATGAACTGCTCGATGGTTTGGGGACGCTGGACCAGTGGCCCGACAAGGTGCGGTTGATGCAGGAAAACTGGATCGGCAAGTCGGTCGGCCTGCAATTCAGCTTCGCGCTCGACAAAGCCGTGGCGGGGATCGAGCGGCTGGAGGTGTTCTCCACCCGGCCCGACACGATCTTCGGCGCGAGCTTTGCCGCGATTGCCGCCGATCATCCGATCGCGCTGGCGCTGGCGAAAGACGACGCGAATCTGGCCGCGTTCGCCGATCAGTGCCGCAAGTCCGGCACGGCGGCGGCGGATATCGAGACGCAGGAGAAGCTGGGCTTCGACACCGGAATTTCGGTGGTGCATCCGCTCGACCCGGCGATCACGTTGCCGCTGTTCGTCGCGAATTTCGTGCTGATGGATTATGGCACGGGCGCAGTGATGGGCGTGCCGGCGCATGACCAGCGCGATCTGGATTTCGCGCGGAAATATATGCTGCCGGTTCCGCGCGTTGTCGGTGACGCGAACGAACCTATTCACGACGAAGCCTATACGGGTCCGGGCGCGCTGGTGAACAGCCGCTTCCTGGACGGCATGGGGATCGAGGACGCCAAGGCGGCTGTCATCGCCCGCGCCGAAGACGGCGGCTGGGGCAAAGGCACGACCGTCTGGCGGCTGCGCGACTGGGGCGTGTCGCGCCAGCGTTACTGGGGAACGCCGATCCCGATCATCCATTGCGAGGATTGCGGACCGGTTGGCGTGCCCAAGGATCAGTTGCCGATCGTCCTGCCCGAAGACATCACCTTCGACATTCCCGGCAATCCGCTGGACCGGCATCCGACGTGGAAGCATGTCGATTGTCCCAAATGCGGCAAGCCCGCGCGGCGCGAAACTGACACGCTCGACACTTTTGTCGATTCAAGCTGGTACTTCATTCGCTTTGCCAGCCAGCCCAAGGACAAGCCGTTCGACAAGGCGGAGGCCGAACGTTGGCTGCCCGTCGGCCAGTATATCGGCGGCGTGGAACATGCGATTTTGCATCTGCTCTATGCGCGATTCTGGACGCGGGCGCTCAAGCATATTGGTGCGCTGGACATTGCCGAGCCGTTCACTGGCCTGTTTACGCAGGGGATGGTGACGCATGAGACGTACGAGAAGAATGAATTTGTCTTCCAAGGCATCCAAAAAGCAGATGAACCTGTTCAGATTAAAACGATCTACCTTTCGCCATCTGAAGTAGAAAAGCGTTCAGAGGGCGTTTTTGAAATTGCCACTGGTCAACAAGTGACTCAGGGCCGCGTCATCAAGATGTCGAAGTCGAAGAAGAATGTCGTCGATCCCGATGACATCATCGAGCAATATGGCGCGGATGCCGTGCGCTGGTTCATGCTGTCCGACAGTCCGCCGGAGCGCGATTTGCCGTGGACGGACAGCGGGATCGAAGGATCGTGGCGCTTCGTCAATCGCCTGTGGCGTTTGTTCGGGCAGATCGATGCCGCTGCCGAAGGGCAAGACAAGGCACTGGATCGCAAGCTGCACCAGAGCATCGACGGCGTGGCGCGCGATATCGAGGCACTGTCGTTCAACAAGGCGGTGGCCAAGATCTATGAACTGACCAACGCCGTCGAAAAGGCTGCGCCATCGGCATCGCGTTCGACCGCGATCCGCACGCTGGCACTGCTCGTCGCGCCGATGACGCCGCATCTGGCGGAGGAAGCGTGGGCGGACATGAACGGCGAAGGCCTGATTGCGGACGCCGCATGGCCTGCCGTCGATCCCGCCCTGCTGGTCGAGGATGAAGTGACCATCGCCTGTCAGGTTATGGGCAAGCTGCGCGACACGATCACGGTCGCGAAGGGTACGCCCAAGGACGAGTTGGAGCGGCTGGCCATGGCTGCGCCCAATGTGATCCGCACGCTGGACGGGGCGACGCCGAAGAAAGTGATTGTGGTGCCGGATCGTTTGGTCAATCTGGTTATCTGATTTCCGTTCGGGCTGAGCCTGTCGAAGCCCCGCACTTTCGACCAAAGAAAGAACTGCCCTTCGACAAGCTCAGGGCGAACGGCTAGAGAGTTTGTGATGAAGCGCATAGTTCTCCTTCTCGCCGCAACGGCCCTGCTCTCCGCCTGCGGGCTGCGCCCGCTCTATAGCGGGGGCAGCACGGGTCCGGTGGCGCAGGCGCTGGCCAATGTCGAAGTCGCGCCGATCGAAGGCAAGGCAGGATGGCTGGTGCGCAATGCGTTGCAGGATCGCCTGATCCACGGCGGGAGCGGTCCGCATTATCGCCTGGTGGTGAAGCTGGACGACAGCATCGAAGGCTTTGGCGTGCGCGCCGATGACGCGATCACTCGCGAACGGCGGACGTTGCGCGCGCGCTATCAACTGGTCGATGAAGCGACGGGTACGCAGATGGTCGATGCCTCCGCCGGATCGGATGCAGGCATCGATGTGACATCCAGCGAATATGCCACCATCGCGGCGGAAGACACCGCGCTGGAACGCCTGTCGCAGACCATCGCCGATCAGATCATTTCGCGGCTGGCCCTGTTCGCGGTGGAAAACCAGAAGGCGATCCAAGCCGCTTCGGCCCGTGAAGGCCAATAAGGGGCAGATCGAGCGGGCGCTGGATGCGCCGCCCGCCGATATCCGCCTCTTCTTTCTCTACGGTCCCGACGAGTCGGGGAGCATTGCGCTGGCCAAGCGGCTGGAACGCGCCATGGGTCCGGGGGCCGAGCGTATCGATCTGGACGGTGCGACGCTGAAAGCCGATCCGGCACGACTGGCCGATGAAGCTGCGTCCATGTCCATGTTCGGTGACAAGCAATGGGTGCGCGTGACGCCGCTGGGCGACGAAGCGCTGCCCGCCATCGAAGCATTGTTGCAGGCGCCGCATACCGGCAATCCCGTGGTCGCGATTGCCGGGGCGCTCAAGAACACGTCGAAGCTGGTCAAGCTGGCGCTCGATAACAAGGCGGTGATGGCGTGCATCAGCTATGTGCCGGAAGGGCGCGATGCCGACCAGATTGCCATCGGCATCGCCCGCGATCTGGGCTTGCGACTGCCGCAAGACCTGGCGCGGCGGATAAGCGACCTGACCGGGGGCGACCGCGCGCTGATGGCAGGCGAGATCGAGAAGCTGGCGCTGTTTCTGGATGCTGCGCCCGACCATCCCGTCGAAGCGACCGCCGAAGCGTTGAACGCGCTTTCCGCCGAATCGGTCGAAGAGGACATCGGACCGCTGGTGAATGCCGTGCTGGGCGGTGACCTCAAGGCCATGCATAGCGAACTGGCGAGCTTGCGCGTGATCGGCACGAATATGGGCAGCATATTGCGTCCGTTGCAGAACCGGGCGATCCTGCTGGCGGTGATCCGTTCGGAATTCGACGCATCGGGGCGGCTGGACGCGGCGGTCGAAAGCGCGGGCAAATCCGTGTTCTGGAAAGACAAGGCCACGATCACGCGGCAGGTAAAGCTGTGGGATGCCAATGGTATAGCGCGCGTCATCCAGCGGCTGGGCGCGGCCGAACGCGCCAGCCGGTCCAGCCGCAACGCTGGCGACATCATGGTCACGCACGAATTGCTGACCATCGCGCGGCAGGCGGCCCGAGAACGCGCAGGCTGAAGCGGAACCCCCGCCTCAACTGATCCGTTGGAGCGCCGAACATTGTGGCGTAGTGTCGCCGATAAATCACCCCAAGGTGTCGCCCATTTCCGTGACTGCTCATATCAATGCCATCGGCACCGCCGTTCCCGATCAGGATATTCATCAGGCCTTTATCGGCTGGGCGCGGGCGCAATTGCGCGATCCGCGACAGGCCAAGCTGTTCGACCGGATGGCGCAGCGCAGCTGCATCACACATCGCTGGTCGGTCTTGCCGCAGGTGACCGGGTCGCCGGTCGATCCGGAAGGCTTCTATGCCGATAGCTGGCCGACCACGGCGCAGCGTATGGCGATTTACGGTCGCGCCGCGCCCGATCTGGCGGCGCAGGCGGTGGATGCGCTGGCGGCGAAGGTGTCGCTGGACGGCATCACGCATCTGGTGCTGGCAAGTTGCACGGGCTTCACCGCGCCCGGTGTCGATCAGATATTGGCGCAGCGCCTTGATCTTTCGCCTTCGGTCGAGCGGCTGCTGGTGGGCTATATGGGGTGCTATGCAGCGGTGGCGGCGTTGCGGTCTGCGCGGCATATCGTGCGGTCGCAGGCCGATGCGCGGGTGCTGGTGGTGTGCGTGGAACTGAGCACATTGCATTTGCAGGCGGACAGCGAACTGGAGCCGCTGCTTGCCATGCTGCAATTCGGGGATGGCGCTGCGGCGGCGCTGGTCACGTCTGATCCGAGCGGGCTTGCCATCGGGCAGCCTTTTTCCACCAACCTGCCGGCGAGCGGCGATCTGATCCGCTGGGATCTGGGCGATCATGGATTTGCCATGCATCTGTCGGGTGAAGTCCCCGGCGCCATCGGTGCGGCACTGGCCGACCCGGCGATGCTGCCGGTTGCGCCCGAAACGGTCGATAGCTGGGCGGTGCATGCGGGCGGGCGTTCGATATTGGATGCCGTTACCCATGCGCTGCATCTGTCCCACGATGCGCTGGACGACAGCCGTGCGGTGCTGGACGCCAATGGCAATATGTCCTCGGCGACATTGATGTTCGTGCTTGCCCGCATTCTCGACGGACCGCCGCCGACGCAGGGGCTGGCGCTCGCTTTCGGGCCAGGGCTGGCTGCCGAGGGGTTCCCCTTTACCGGCGTACAGCCGTGACACGCGACCTGTCCGTCCGCGCCCAGGAAGAGGAGCAGATGGACGCCGAGACGCTGTCGCCTGCGGTCTATGCGCAGGTGCTGGCGGGATTGGCGCGGGTGAATGTGGCGACGATGGCGGCGCGGCCTACGCTGGCGTTTCTCGACCGGGCGGGGCGCAAGCCGTTTCGGTTGCTGGATGTCGGCTATGGCGATGGCGGCATGTTGCGCACGATCTGGCATTGGGCGCGCAAGCATGGAATCGAATGCGAACTGGTCGGCATCGACCTCAACCCGCGTAGCGAAGCAGTGGCGCAGGTGCGGCATCCGGCGGGTGCGCGAATCGCATATCGCACGGGCGACTATGCGGCGCTGGCGGACGAGCCGTGGGATTTCATCGTCTCCAGCCTAGTCACGCATCATATGAGCGACGCGCAGCGCGTCGATTTCCTGACATTCATGGAGCGGGTTGCACGGCGCGGGTGGTTCGTGAACGACCTGCACCGGCATGGCTTTGCCTATCATGGCTATCCCCTGCTGGCGCGATTGCTGGGCGTGCATCGGATCGTGCGCGAGGATGGGCAATTGTCGATCGCGCGGAGTTTTCGCCCTGCCGAATGGGAGGCGATGCTGGCGACGGCGGGGCTTGGCGACGTGGCGCAGGTCAAGCGGGTCTTTCCCTTCCGGCTGTGCGTAGAGCGGCACAAGTGAGTCGGCCACCAGTAACCGTCGCACCAGTGATCGTCGGCGGCGGTCCTGCTGGGGCGGCGGCAGGGATCGCGCTGTTGCAAGCCGGGGTGCGGGCCGTGCTGCTCGAACGGCTCGATGTGCCCGGAGACACGATCTGCGGCGGGTTTCTAAGCTGGCGGACGGTGGAGCGGATTGCGGCGCTGGGGATCGATCCGGATAGTCTGGGCGGTCATCGCGTGAGCGACGTCGCGCTGTATGTCGGGGGCAAGGAGCAGGGTGCGACCCTGCCCGCCCCGGCGCTGGGCGTGTCGCGGCAGCGGCTCGATAGCATCCTGCTGGATGCGGCGCAGGGGCGCGGGGTCGATGTGCGGCGCGGGCAGACAGTGCGTGCGCTGGGCGATGCCGATCTGACATTGGCGGATGGAAATATCGTGCCGTGGGACAGCCTGTTCCTTGCGACCGGCAAGTCCGACCTGCGCGGGGTATCGCGCCCTCGTGGTGGGACGGGGGGTGACCCGGAACTGGGGTTGCGCCTGCGTCTTGCGCCTTCGCCTGCTTTGACGCGGATGGTCGGCGGGCGGATCGAGCTGCATCTGTTCGACCGGGGCTATATCGGCCTCGTCATGCAGGAGGATGGCAGCGTCAATGCGTGCATGGCGGTGCGAAAGAGTCGGCTGGCCGATGCGGGCGGGACGCCTGCGCGCCTGTTTGCTCGGCTGGCGGACGAAATGCCTGCGCTGGCGGATCGCCTGGCCGATATGCCCGCCGATCCGCAGATCGATGCCATCGGCAACGTCCCCTATGGCTGGCGCGCGACCGATACACGGACAGGCCTGTTCCGGCTGGGCGATCAGGCGGCGGTGATTCCCTCGGTCGCGGGGGAAGGCGTCGGCATTGCGCTGGCGAGTGCGCAGAGTGCCGTTGCCCACTGGCTCTCGGACGGAGCCAAGGGTGCGCATCCGCATCAGCGCGCTTTTGCTCGCCATGTCGCGCGGCCCGTGGCGCTGGCGGGTCTGGTCAAAGGGCTGGGCAGCCGCCCTGCCCTCGCCCGCGCGCTGCTGGCCTTGCCGGGTGCGGCGCAGATCGTCGCGCGGCTGACGCGGGTGTGACTTGATCCGGTCACGTATGTCTCCCATATTCCACCCATGGAAAAACTGCATCTCACCGACGCCGAATGGCGCCAGCGCCTCTCCCCCGAACGCTATCATGTGCTGCGCGAAGGCGGCACCGAGCGGGCGTTTACCGGGCCGCTCAACGCCAACAAGGTCGATGGCGTCTATTATTGCGCCGGGTGCGGCACCGAATTGTTCGATGCAGGCGAAAAATATGACAGCGGGTCAGGCTGGCCCAGCTTTACCGCGCCGGTCGATGCCGACGCGGTCGAGGAAATGGTCGACACCAGCCACGGTATGCGCCGTGTCGAAATACGCTGCGCGAAATGCGACGGGCATCTGGGGCATGTATTTCCCGACGGTCCCGGCGTCACCGGCATGCGCTATTGCATGAACAGTGCGTCGCTGGATTTCAAACCGCGCGATGAAACGTCAGAATAACTGCGTTCAGCCCTCATAAACGTGCCAACCGCTTGTAGGACACGCAGTTAATGCGTATCCGGCGAAGAACATGGCACGAGCGGGCAAGAGCACAGCATCCTCCGGCGGGACGTCCGCAAACGTGAAGCGATGGCTCATTCGTGGGCTGAAGGTCGGCGCGCTCGCGTCGGTCGCGGGGCTGATCGCCTTGGTGATCGCGGTCATCGTGGCGATGCAGTCGCTGCCCAATTACGAAGCGCTCAAATCCTCGCCCAATGGCCAGATGATCCGCGTCCATGCCGCCGATGGCAGCGTGATCGTGTCGCTGGGGCCGAGTTTCGGGCGCTGGCTGTCGTTCGATCAGATACCGGCGGTGATGACCGATGCGATGGTCTCGGTCGAGGACAAGCGGTTTTATAGCCATCCGGGCGTCGACCCCATCGGGCTGGCGCGCGCGGCGTGGTTTGCGGTGGAGAATCGCGGCACGAAGCGGCGCTTGCAGGGCGCGTCCACGATCACGCAGCAGGTGACGCGCAACATCTTCCTCAACAACAGCTACACCTGGGGCCGGAAGGTCCGCGAGATGATCCTGGCGATGGCGCTGGAGCGCAAATTCTCCAAGCGGCAGATATTGGAGCTGTATCTCAACAAAGTGTATTTCGGCGGCGGAGCCTATGGCGTGGATGCCGCCAGCCGCAAATTCTTCGGCCATCCCGGCACCGAGCTGTCGCTGCCCGAAGCGGCAATCATCGCGGGGCTGGTGAAAGCGCCGTCGAGCTATTCCCCCACCGCCGACGCGGAAGCCGCCATCGGGCGCGCGGGCGTGGTGCTGGACGTGATGCGGGAGAATGGCGCAATTACCGCCGTGCAGCGCGCCGACGCGAACCTTGCGGGCGTAAAGCTTGCGCCGGAAGCGCCGCAGAACAGTGTGCGTTACTTCACCGACTGGGCGCTGCCGCAGCTCGATACGCTGATCGACGAGCCTGCCGAGCCGCTGGAAGTGTGGACGACCATCGACCTCAATATGCAGCGCGCCGCGACAGCCGCGATCAAGGACAACACCCCGGCAGGAACGCAAGGCGCTCTGGTGTCGGTGGACCGCGACGGCGCGGTCCGCGCGATGGTGGGGGGCAATGATTATGTCACCTCCAACTATAATCGCGCGACGCAGGCGGTGCGCCAGCCGGGTTCCGCGTTCAAGCTGTTCGTCTATATGGCGGCGCTGGAGGCAGGCTATACCCCCGACACCGCGGTCAAGGACGAGCCGGTGGACATCGACGGATGGCAGCCGCGCAACAGCTCCGGCCGTTATTCGGGCGACATGGATATCCGCACTGCCTTTGCCTATTCGATCAATACTGTCGCGGCGAAGCTGGGCATGGAAGTGGGCTTTGCGACGATTGCCGACATGGCCCGCCGCTTTGGCATATCGACGCCAGTGAACACGCATCCCTCCATGGTGCTGGGCACGTCCGACGTGCGCCTGATCGACATGACGCGGGCCTTTGCCTCTGTCGCGCGCAAGGGCGTGGCGGTGACGCCCTATGGCATTACCAAGGTGACGACCGCTGACGGGCGTATGCTCTATGAGCATGAGGACGACACCAGCCGCGTATTGGTCGCGCCGTGGGTGGCCGCCGGGATCACCGACCTGTTGCAGACCGCCGTCAACACCGGCACCGGCAAGGCCGCGCAGATCGGTCGCCCGGTCGCGGGGAAGACCGGCACAACGAACAGCAACAAGGATGGCTGGTTCATGGGCTTTTCCAGCGGCATCACCACCGGCGTGTGGATGGGCCGCGACAATGCCCGCGCGGTCGGCGGATTGCAGGGCGGGCGCGCGCCTGCGCAAGCCTTTGCCCAATATATGAAGGTCGCGGTCGCCAAGCGCCCGGTCGAACAGTTCGAGACCGAAGTGACCTTGCCCGAATGGCAGTTGGAGCCGGACGAGGAATCCTATTTCGGGGAGCCGGACAACGGCATGTATGTCGACGAAAACGGCATGCCCGTGGAACGCGGCCGCACCGAAGCGCCCGTCGATCCCGAACCGCCCGTGGATGATAGCACGCAGGACGTAGTCGCGCCGCAGAAGATGGACCAGAACTGGATCGACAATGTGCTGGGCCGGGAACGTCCGGCGCGGGAACGCCCGAGGAATGGGCAGCCTCCGCCAAATTGAGGGGGCCGTTTGGTCCTTGTTGGCGCGGAAAGCCTCAAAAGCCCCACTACGTCACCACCCATTGGGCATTTCCCCGGGTGATTTGCGGTGCGCGTTACGCTGTATTGCGGAGCAAGAAATATGCCTTCCCGTTCTCCTGCGAACGCAGGTGTCCAAGGTGTCTGGCACCAGCATCGCGAAGCGCCCTGGGTTCCTGCCTTCGCAGGAACACCGATGTCGGCAATAGTCATGACCCCCGTCCCTTCCCTCATCGACACACATTCAGGCCAGCCGAACGCGCCCCGCCCGAAGCGGATATAGGTGCAGCATTGGGGTGCTGCAGTCCCGGTTGCGCCACACCGAATGTCGCCAAAATGCACAGGTGAAATCGTACGGCTGTTCGGCTGTCCGCCCTTAATCCCGCGTAGCGCGAAACGGGGCGGAGGGGATGTTGCCTTATATTTCGTGCAGGGCGTCAGGCTGGGCGCGTGCGGGGGTTTAGCGGTGGGGTGTAGGACAGGGGAATTTGGGGTGGGATTTGCAAGAAAATCTAGCGATTTCTTGGGATTTCGGTATTGACGGAACTGGGCAAAACGCCGGGGGGATGTAGATATGAATAGGACCATGCAGATCAGTGCCGTAGCGGGCGCTGGCCTTGTGACTTCGATCTTAACCGCGGCGGGGAACACCTTAATCCATTGGTTTACTGGATTTAATCTTTTTAGCCTTTCATTCTTTGTTATAGTGCCCGCAGGTGCTCTCCTATGTGGATTTGCAGCAGCCTACGGTTACTATTTCGCAGCTAAGTTTTTCCATATTCGACCTAATAAAGTTTTGCTTTTTCAAATGATCGTCATCGCAGCGATCACCCAATTTCTTATTTATTGGCTCGAATATCAAACCCTTGTGGTTGAAGGCATCCATGTTGCCGACTTCATGCCGTTTGGCCAGTATATGGATATATCGCTAACCACCCAGCACCTGAAATTTGGACGTGGCGCACATATTGATGGCGGTGCGGTGGGCGAAGGTGGCTATTGGCTCGCGGCTTTGGACTTTTTGGGATTTTTGGTTGGTGGGGGCTTTGTCTATTTTACGCTTCTTCAGGAGCCAACATGTGAACCATGCAATAAATATCTAAAGCCGCTTGTGAAGAAGAAGGACAGCTTTGGCGACCAAGAGTCTTTTGCCGAGTATTATGACAATGAATTTGCTCATCCAATAGGCAGTGCCGAGTTCGCACGACATGTTGGGACCGAGTATTCAGCAGGCAAAGCTGAAAAAGGTACTATCAACATGGAAACGCGCGTTTTGGAATGCCCAGATTGCGGTAGCCAAGCAGTTTCCGAGACAATTCAGGTCTTCAATGGTCGCGATTGGAAAGAAATAGGCGAATTAAGGCGTTTTGTTGAGATGCCCAAAGGAACAGATGTACGGCGCGCATACTCTGGCTTGGAATAACGAGTTCCCAAACGCTAGCTACGCCCCCCCCTAAACCCCCACCCCATGCAACCCCGCGCCATGCGCTTTCAGCCACGCCCGCGCCGGCCTTGGGTCTTCACCCAGCAGCCGCGTGTGGGCGGCGTGGAAGGCTGCGCTGTGGTCCATGTGGAGGAGGTGGGCGACTTCGTGGGCGACAGTGGCACGGCGGACTTCGGGGGGGGTGAGGATCAGGCGCCAGTTGTAGCGGATCGCGCCGGAGGAGGCGCAACTGCCCCAGCGGGATTTGGGGTCGCCGATGCCGACGGTGGCGACGTGCAGGCCGTGCGCCTGTGCCAGTGCGCGGGTTTCGTCTTCCAGCACGCGCTTTGCCTCTGCGCGGAGCCAGCGCAATACGCGCGCGCCGACGGCATCGGGTGGGCCGCCGACGATCAGGCGGTCGTTCTGTCGCACGACGCGGCGGGGGGCCTTGGCATCCCAGACGATCAGGGTGTCGCGCCCTTCCAGCAGGAAGGTGACGCCATCGGCCAGCGGCACCGTCTGCGGGGCGCGGGCCATCTGGTCGCGGACCCAGGCTTCGTGGCCCTGCGCCCAGCCCAGCGCCTTGCGGATGCTGGCGCGCGCGGGGACCGAGAGGCGCAGCTCGCCCCGGGTCGCGTCGAGCGTCAGGCGGTAATTGCGGGCGCGGGCGGAGCGGCGGATGCGGACCGCGACGCGCATACCGTCCACGGTGATCGCGGGATCAGATGTCCCGATCGACAATATGGTTTTCCAGATCGCCTGCCTCCACCTCTGCCACGGTCCAACCGCGCACCGATTCGCCTGCACGATGCACCGCTTCCCGGTCGCCGCTGATAAGATAGTGCCAGTCGGGCAGCGGCTGCCCGTCGCCGCGCAGGCGATAGGCGCACGTGCGGGGGAGCCAGGAGATTTCGTCGACCAGCTTCTCTGTCAGCCGCACGCAATCGGGGACGAAGGCGCGCCGACCGCGATAATTGCTGCACTGGCCGCTGTCCCGGTCGAGCAGACGACAAGCGACGTTGGTGGGGTAGATGTTCCCCGTGTCCTCATCCTCCACCTTGTGCAGACAGCATTTGCCGCAGCCATCGCAGAGCGCTTCCCATTCGGCCCGGTCGAGGGCGGCAAGCGGCTTTTCCCAGAAGGCTATTTCACCCATTGGTCGAGCGTTTTGACGATGGCGTCCGGCGTGCTGTCCGCGCCTTCGCCCACCGGGATCAGCGCGATGGGATCGCCGGTCGGGCCGAAGAGATAAGGGGTGCGGCTGTGACTGACGAGATAGTCCTTGCCGGTGCCTTCCCTGGTGTAGACGACGGCAAAATCCTTGGCGACCTTCGCAATCTGATCGGGCGTGCCGGTAAGGCCGATGAGGCGGGGGTGGAAAGCCGCGACGTAATTCTTGATGACGGGCACGGTGTCCCGCTGCGGATCGAGCGTGATGAAGATCGGCTGAATCCTTGCGGCGCGCTTGGGGTCCTGTTTTTCAAAGGCAGTGAACGCCTGCGTGATTTTCTGCAGGTCGACCGGGCAGACATCGGGGCAATAGGTGTAGCCGAAATAGACGAGGCGATATTTGCCCTTGAAGCTATCCCACGTCACGGCCTTGCCATCCTGATTCGTGAGGGCGAAGGGCGCGCCGATACGCGCGCCGGCAAGCGGCCCTTGCTGGGCGTTGTTGCCCCCGGCGGAGCAAGCGGAAAGCCCTGCAAAAGCGAGGCAGGCGATCAGGAGAGTTGCTTTGTTCATGGCGTAGCCAGCCATGCCCTGCTAGGTTGCATTTAGCAATTAAGAACAGGGCAGAGACATGAAACGGACGTTCCTTCGCACGGCACTTTCGGTTGCAGGGCGCAGCATGATGCTGGGCCTGCCCGCAGCCGCTTTATTGATGCCGGGCGTGGCGCAAGCACAGTTTTCCAACAGCTATAACTTTCTCAAAGCCGTGCGCGACCGCGATGGTGCCAAGGCAACCGAACTTCTGGAAAAGCCGGGCGGCACTGTGGTCAACACGCGCGATATCAAGAATGGCGAGACAGCGTTGCACATCGTGGTCGCACGCCGCGATGAGACCTGGCTCCAGTTTTTGCTGGCGAAGGGCGGCAAGCCTGACCTGACCAATGCAATGGGCGACACGCCGTTAATGGCGGCAACGCAATTGCGCTGGATCGATGGCGCACGCGTGCTGCTGGCGAACGGGGCCAGCATCGACAAGCCCAACGATAATGGCGAAACGCCGTTGATTCGGGCAGTGCAGCTCCGCGACCTGGCCATGGTGCGCTTTCTGGTGACGCAGGGCGCTAACCCGGACAAGAAGGACAGCATCGCCGGTATGACCGCCCGCGATTATGCCGAGCGCGAAGGACGCGCCGCAGGGTTGAGCGATGCGCTGGCTGCAGCGAAACCGGCCAAGCCCGCAAACAGCGCGGTGCAGGGTCCGACGCTTTAGGGCTTAGCGGTTGAGCGCATTGATGGCGGCGTGGGCGCGGGCTTCGGCTTCGGCGCGGGGAAGGCCTGCGGGGATCGTCTCGCCCACCAGATAGGTGATGGTGCCGGGGCGTTTCAGCCAGCTTTTGCGCGGGGCGACGATGCCGCTGTTCACGGCGACCGGGACCACGGGCACCTTGAGCAGCATATAGAGTCCGGCAAAGCCTGCGCGCAGATCGGGCGATTCGCCATGGGGGACGCGGGTGCCTTCGGGGAACAGGCACAGCGGGCGGCCCGTCGCCAGTCCATCCAGCGCCGCCTTGCGCAGCGCGCGCATTGCTGCTGGACCTGCCGTGCGCTCCACCGGGATCAGGCCATAGAGCCGCGCGGCCCAGCCCCAGAGCGGCATGTCGGTCAGCTCCTTTTTCGCGGCGACCAAAGGGGCGTCGAACAGGCAGAGCATGTCGATCGCCTCGAACATCGATTCATGCTTGAAGACATAGAGCATCGGTTCGGAGGACAGAGTGCCGACCACCTCGACCTTCTGCCCCAGGATGATGCGTGCGCAGCCACGATGAAACTGGCTCCATTTCGTGGCGGCGAACTGTACCGCGCGCGCGCCGAAGGGCACGGCAGCGATGGTCCACAGCACCCAGAAGAGCGAGAGGCCATAAAAAACGACCGAAAAGGCCAGCGAACGAAGCACGATCATGGGGGTAAACGGTCCTTAAATCCCGATCAGCGCCACGACGCGGCGCAGGAGATATTTGTTATATTCCTTGAACAGCATCGTCAGGCTGGGGCGGCTGGGTACGGCATCATATACCAGAATCACGTCGCGGGGCAGCACCTGCCGCAGTTCGAGTGCGGCGCGGCGCATGTGCCAGTCGGTCGTGATCAGCCGCACGGTGCGAAAGTCGCGACGCTTTAGCCAGCGCGCGGTTTCCAGCGCGTTGGAGCGGGTGTCGATGGCTTCGCGGCCCAGCGTGACGCAGCAATCGAACAGGCGCATCGGCGTCTTGTACCGTTCCGCCAGTTCGACGGGGCGCACGGAGCGGTCGACGCCGGAAATCAGCATCCGCTTGGCCGCATTGCCCTTCAGCAAGGCCAGTCCCCGGTCGATCCGCCCGCCGCCGCCCGTCAGCACGACGATGGCATCGGTGGTGCGTCCGTCCAGCGGCTGCGGCAGGAAGGCACCGAACCAAGCGAACCCCAATATCCAGGCGATGAGGCCGAAGGAAGCGATGCGGACGATCATAATTGCCGCGTCAATGCGGAGATGACCGTCATCCGCGCCGTGAGCATGGCCAGCGCCACCCCTGCGAGCGGCAACGCGGCAAGCAGCAACCATGCTGGCGCAGGCAGCGAAATGCTTTGCAGCATGTCCGATCCGGTCGCGCCGAGCCTTTGCCCGATGATGAGGATGATCGCAGCGGCGGAAGTGAAGCCGAGCAGACCGCCGAACAGCGCGTCGAGCGCGATCCGTCGCTGGAACAGGCGGGCGATCTGCACATCGGTTGCACCCATCAGATGCAGCACGTCGATGGTCCCGCGATGGCTGTCATGCGCCCCGCGGGCGGCCAGCACCACGACTGCGCCGGTCGCAAGCGCCATCAGCAGCACGAGCGCGGTCGCAAGCCATGCCATCGACGTCATCAGGCCGGAGAGCGGCGCGAGGAAAGCGGCATGCGGTTCGACCCGCGCCTTGGGCGCTGCGGTCGCGACGGCGCGCCGCAGGGTGGCAAGCGTATCGCCGTCCGCCTGCGACAGTTGCACGTCGATCAGCGCGGGGATCGGCACGTCGATGGCGGTCATATCCGCGCCGAGCCAGGGACGAAGCTGTTCGGCCAGGGTTTCTTCCGGCACGGGCTGCACATCGGTAACGCCGGGCAAGCGACGCAGGCTTTGCACCAGACGCGCCACGCCTTCGCGACGGGTGGCCGCATCGGCTTCGATCAACTGGATAGTGACGCGGCCCGACAGATCCTGCCCCAGGGCGCGCGATGCCTGAAACAGCCCCAGCCCCGCCGCTGCCGTCAGCACCGTGAGGAACATCATGATGGCAATGACCCACGGCATCGGCCCGGCGACGCGCCCTTCAGGCAGCAGGCGATTGCGCGCTGCGGTGGAGGCGGCGTTGCCACTGCGCTGCCCTTTCCTGAAGCGCCCTTTACCGAACAGCCACGTCATTGCGCGGTCTGCCGGTTGGGGGGATAGCGCAGCGATCCGGTAGGGTCGGACAGCCGCCCCCGATCCAGCCGCATCATATGGGCGCCCGCGACCTTGCCGATGAGCGGGATATCGTGGGTGGCGACAACCAGCGTGGTGCCCAGCTTGTTCAATGCCTCGAACAAGGTGAGCAGCCGCTGCGCCATTTCCGGGTCGACGTTGCCGGTCGGTTCGTCGGCGATCAATATTTCGGGGCGACCGATGACCGCACGGGCGATGGCAACGCGCTGCTGCTCCCCGCCCGACAATGTCGCGGGGCGTGCATCGGCGCGGTCGGCCAGCCCCACCCAGGCGAGCATTTCGGCCACGGGCGCCGCGACTTCGTTTTCCTCCATCCCGGCGACGCGCAACGGCAGCGCGATATTGTCATAGGTCGACAGATGCGGGACGAGACGGAAATCCTGAAACACCACGCCGATCCGGCGGCGGAACCCCGGCAAGCGCTTACGCGGCAAAGTGACGACGTCTTCGTTGAAGAGGCGGATCACGCCGCGGCTGGGGCGCTGCGCCAGATAAAGCAGCTTGAGCAGCGACGTCTTGCCCGCGCCCGACGCGCCGGTGAGGAAATAGAAACCACCCGCATGCAAGGAAAAGCTGACGTCGCTCAGCGTCTCGCTGCCCAGCCCATAGCGCAGACCGACATTTTCAAACTGCACGATGCTGGACATGCTGATCCCGCTGCCGACCCCTCGCCCCTGATGGACGGTCAGCCATCGCACAGTGGGCAAGGGCCGTAAAGTGCGGCCGACAATGTGGTAAACGTCCATATGCGATATGATGGGGTTACCACCCGTGCGTTCCCCGCTTGCTCTAGAGTCCCTGCGGTGTTTATGAAGCGTAATGATCCTTAATTGTCCCAATTGCGCAACGCGCTACATCGTGCCCGACAGCGCCATTGGGCCCAACGGACGCCAAGTCCGCTGTGCTTCGTGCAAGCATAGCTGGTTTCAGGAAGGGACAGCGCTGCCCCTGCGTCCCGCAGCGCCCGAAAGCCCGGTTGCTGCGCCTGCCGCCGTGCCGCCGCCGCCCCCTCCCGTCGCGCCAGTTGCGGAGGAAGTTCCAGCACCGCCGTCGCAGGATGTCGGGATCGAAGAGGTTCCGGTTGCCGAGACCCTCGATGCGCCGCCCGCCGCTGCACCTGCTCTGCAGGAAAGCTATGTCGCCCCGGTGACGGAGCCAGCGCCCGATGTGTTCGACAGCTTCGCCGCAGAGCCGCCCTTCCGTCCGCGTCGCAACCCCGCGAAGCTGTGGCTGATCGCGGCTGCGCTTTTCTGCGTGGTCGTCAGTGCGGCAGGCGCGGCAGTCTATATGTTCGGCGTGCCGGGCTGGGCAGTCAATCTGGGCCTGGTAGCGGACAGTGAGGAGCCGGATCTGCTCTTCTATCTCGCCAAGCCGGCAGAACGCCGCAAATTGCCGACGGGTGAGGAATATTTCGCGTTCAGCGCCCGCATCGTCAACAGCGGCGAAACCAGCCAGCCGGTTCCTCCGGTGCTGGTCGAACTGCGCGACAAGCAGAATCGGCTCGTGTTCAGTTGGACCACGAAGGCGGACAAGATGCGGCTGAAACCCGGTGAAGAAGCATCGATCAGCGAAAGCCGCCTCGACATTCCCAAGAATGCCGAAAATCTCTCCCTGGGCTTTGTCGACAAGGGCCGCTGATACGCGCGCGCTGTGCGATCAACCGCTATTTTCCCCGTACCGCGACAAAGCACTTTCGCCGCTTGCATGGCCAGTGCGCCTTTGCTAATGGCCACCGCCTGCCAGTTGCCGGTCCGTCCGGCTCTATCATGAACAGTGCGGTCGTGGCGGAATTGGTAGACGCGCAACGTTGAGGTCGTTGTGGGCGAAAGCCCGTGGAAGTTCGAGTCTTCTCGACCGCACCAATCCTTTGTTTTCATTGGATTATTGAAGGGTTTGGCACATTGCCAAACCCATCCGGCGCTGCAGGCCGTTGCAAACCTCACATCCGATGCGCGTGCGCATGGCTCAGGGGAACAAAGGCCAGCCTCTTCCCCTTTTATGAGCGGGCAGACTGCATAGCTCCCCCATGTCTCACAGAGGACGCGACCGGGCGTTAGCTGGCCAACTCCGGCAACAAGACGCGCGCTGCGCATACATCCGGATATTGTTCATCGCCTTCGATACGCGCAAGTACGGGCATCAGGATGCGCGCAGCCTCGTCCTGGGGCATCAGGCGGGCCAGCGATGTCGCAGCCCGCAGCGCCCAGAGCCCGGCGCCCTGCGCCTCGGCGATGGCCAACGCCCGCTCGAACAGCGCCCGCCCCGCCGCCACCTCGCCGGCTCGTAGCCTGTTCTCGCCACTGGCCCGCAGGATTTCGGCAGTCGCCCAGTGGGTGTCGCAGGCTTCTGCCCGTGCGGTCGCCTCCGCATCGCAGAGCGCCCCGTAGCTGGTAATGAAGACGTCCTTGTCGTGCGGCAAGGGGGGGCGGATTCGGTCGAGCGGAAACGGCTGTGGCGGCTTTCCCATGCGCAGGTCGGCGATCCGCGAAAACCATGCGGCGAGTTCGGCCATGTAGGTGAAGCGGTTTTCATCCGCCACGCAGCCGAGCAGATCGGCATAATGCCGGGCCAGTTCGTCGTCGCCCAGCCACAGCGCGACCGGACAGGCCGCGCTGCTCAACAAATAGCAGAGCGAACTCGGATTGCGCAGCCGCCGGCTCTCGATCACCGTTTCCATGATCATCGCCCTGGCACTTTCCAGTCGGCCCTGCACCGCCAGCGTCAGGCTGTGGTTGCCCCGCACCATCGTCGAATGATCGTACCGGAGCACCGCGCCATAGGCAGTGCGGTCGCTGCATCGGGTGACCAGTTCCTCCCCGATCGCCGCGGATTCTTCCATCCGCCCCACGCGGAAGGTCATTATCGCGGTCACCCGTCGTGCGAAATTCCGCAGGTCGCGATCGACGTCCGTGCTCTCCGGCGCCAGCATCTGCCGCGCGAGGGCGAGCGACGCCGGATGATCGCCCATGATTCCGCGTTGACCGGAAAGCATCCACAGCGCCGTCGCCCTGGCCGTGGGATCGCCGATCTTCTTGGCGATGCGCAGCACCTGCGTCGCCGCGCGGACGAACCGTTCGCCGGGCCGGTCGGCGTTGAACAGCAGTACGCACAGGCCGATCTGGAGCTTGATCTCCTCGGCCCCGCCCCGCTGGCCAAGCCCGTCCAGCGTGGCAAGCGCTTGCTCCAGCCAGCGATGATATTCGGCGAATTGCGACATGCCGAGCCACACCGGCGCAGAGGCAAGGATGAGGCGGATGCCCAGGTGCTTGTCGCCAGCGTCGCCGAGGGACCACACCAGCGCCGCGCGCACGTCGTCGATTGCGTTGCCGTATCGCTCCCACCAGGTCGCGCGATCCATCCGCAGCCAATCGGCCTGGGCGCGATCCAGCAGCGTACCGACCCATTCGGCATGTCGACGCGCCGCGATTTCCGCTTGGCCGGAGTCCTCAAGCTTGCACCGGGCATAGGCCTTGGTCGTCTCCAGCAGGCGATAGGCGACTCCCTGTTGGGACGGCTCGATGAAGAGCAGCGACTTGGCAGCCAGTTGCAGAACCGCCTGTTCGGTGTGCCCATCCTCCGCCATATTCGCCGCCGCGACCTGCACGGCGGCGGCAAGATCGAATGTGGAGCGAAACAGGCTGAGACAGCCGAATACCAGCCGCTCGTCGGGCGCGAGCAGTTCGAAGCTCCAGTCCAGCATCGCTTCGAGCGTTTCGTGACGCGCGAGTGTGCGGCGACCAAAGGCGAGCGGCGACAGGCGCCCTGCCAGTCCGCTGGACAGCCCCTCAAGCCCAACCATGGGCATCGCCGCCGCCGCCAGTTCGAGCGCGAGCGGCAGCCCGTCCAGCGAGCGACACACAGCCGCCACCTGCCGGGTATTGTCCTGAGTCAGCCGGAATCCGCCACTCGCTGCCGCCGCACGCTCTACGAACAGCGCGACCGAAGGGGTGCTGGCGATCGTCTCCACTGTATCCGACGCGGTCGGCACCGGCAGCGGCTGGAGATGCACCTGCACTTCCCCCCCCACTCGCAGCGGTTCGCGGCTGGTCGCGAGCAGCGTCACCCGTGGGCAGGATTGGAGCAGCGCCTCTGCGGCCCTGGCTGCGGTGTCAATGAGATGCTCGCAGTTGTCCATCAGGAGGACGAGTTCGGCTGCGCGCAGGTGTTCCACCAACCCGGCGGGCATAGTGTCCTGGCCCATCGGACTTTGGAGCGCCGCCGCCGTGGCGGTGGCCACATGCGCAAGTGACGTGCAGTTAGTCAGATCGACAAAGCAGACGGCGGTACCGGCACGTAGTTGTGTCAGCGCCGCCAGCGCGACGCTCGTCTTGCCGATACCGCCCGGACCGACAATCGTGACGAGCCGATGCCGTGCGAGGCTTTCCACCACCTCCGCCACGCAGGCCTCGCGACCGATAAGATGGTGAATCTGCAATGGAAGCGGAAGCGGACGGATGTGCCCGGACATCGGCGCCTCGGCCGCGTCCTCGCCTGCCGTCTCGATGGTCACGTCGGCATTCAGCCGATAGCCACGGCCGGGGACGTTGTCGATCTTGACATCGTCATCCGCCCCGGCCCGCAACGCGCGGCGGATGGCGGTAATGTGCACGCGCAGATTATTGTCCTGGACGAAGATATTCGGCCAGACCCGATCGGTGATTTCCTGCACAGAAACGACCTTGCCGGCTCGCTCGGCAAGCAGCGCCAGAATCGCGAGCGCGCGCGACCCCAAGCCGACGCGTACGCCGCCGTTCAGCAATTGCCCCCGTTCCGGGCGAAGCTCGAACGATCCGAACAGGATACGCCGGTCGCTCATGATCGTATGTCGCCTACCCGATCCACTTACGTCCCCCCAGACACGTTAGCGCCCGTTATATGCGCGAATTAGCAGCGTTTGGCACCTGTTTAGTCGGAGTTGTTGGGCAGTTACTTTATGTGGGCAGCCAGAGACGGAGACCGAGGTTTGCTCGACGTCGATTACCGTTCCGGGAGATAGTGCATGCGCCTCGCAGAGTTTGTTGCACCGGTCGACGCCGGCTCAGGGGAAACCATTCATCGGCCAACACCAGAGGACGTGCGCGCGCAGCTCGAACGCCTTCGCGCCCATGCGTTCATAGGCTCAGAAAAGCTGTACGGCTTTCTGCGCTTTGTCGTGGAGGAATCGCTTGCCGGCCGCGCGGCCACGCTGAAGGAGCTGGTGATCGGCATCGAACTCTATGGCGGCGTTGTCGATTATGACCCGCGCATCGATTCTGCCGTGCGAGTCGAGGCGCGCCGACTGCGGCGCAAGCTTGCGGCTTATTATGCCGGGCCGGGGCGTGACGACGAGGTGATCGTTTCAATCCCAACGGGCGGCTACGCGCCGAGCTTTCGTTTGCGGCAGGATGCACGGTGCATCGCCGCCAATGCTGCAGGCGTAGAACTGGAGCCGCCCATGCTGGCGGTGCTGCCGTTCACGGCGATCTGCATCTACCAAAAGGCCTTTGCGGCGGGCGTGACGGATGAGATCATCTACGCAGCGGAACGGGACGCGCACCTCCGCGTCGCACCGCGGGCAATCATGTTCCAGTTTCGCGAGGGCCGCTATTCGCTCGACGAAGTTGCCGCGCATGCCGCTTCGGATCTGGTGCTGCATGGCACGATCCGACGGGTCCAGGCGGTGTACCGCGTATGCGTGGAGCTCTCCAGCCGCTGGGGGCAGATCCTGTGGTCGGATCGCATCGACATCGTTGGCGAGGGCGATCTGGACGTTCAGGAACGCATGGCGGAGGCGATCCTCGAACGACTTCCGCGGGATGCGTTGCGCTAACGGGCATGCTGGAAGTTGCCTGAAGCCGGCCTCGACATCGACAGGTTAGTCGACGACGGCCCCTGAGGCTCCAGCCGCGCTAACAGTCACTCGCGTCCGGCTTGGGGTATAAGGGTCTAAGAGCGTGCAGCGCGGCGAAATCTCGGCGCAGCCAGAAGGTCCGACACGTGCATTCATATCTTCTCACAGGCCATCGGCACGTCCGCATGACCATTGCGTCGGCGGCGCGCACGGACGTTGTCGTCGAAGCGATACCGTCCAAAGCCTCATGAGCGAGGCGCATGCTTTCAGGCCCGAGGAGAGACCGCTCTTCGCAGGGTCGCCGTTTTCGCCTGCGCATCCTGCGAGCCGTCGCATCGGCTATTTTGCCATAGGCATGTTTATCAGCGCGACCTCGACTTTCGGCAACGCACTGACGACAGTCAACACGGGAAGCGTCGCCGGCCCTCTCGGCCTGTACGCGGCCGAGGCGGCTGCCCTGCCTGCCATTTATGTCGCGATCAACGCGAGCGCCAATCTTTCGCTCGTGAAGGCACGCGCGCAATTCGGCATCCCGCAGGTGACCGGCTTTTTCCTCGTTCTCTACGCGCTCGCGGGGCTGGTCCATTTCGGGTTCGCCAGCTTCTGGGCCGCCGTGTTCGTGCGCGCGGCCAGCGGAATGGCGGCAGCCGCGCTGATCACCCTCGGCGTCTACTATCTGATGCAGGCCTTTCCACCCAAGGCGAAGCCGCTCGGGGCCGTGATCGGCATGGGGCTTTCTCAGCTCGGTACGCCGCTGGCCCGTCTCATTCCCGTGGAGGTTCTGGTCGACAACGGGCTCTGGGGTCTGCACGCGATCGAAGTCGCGCTGGCGCTGGTTTCGCTTGCGCTCATTCTCGCGCTGCCATTGCCGCCCAGCGAGAAGAGCCCCGCTTTCGTGCCGCGCGATTTCCTGACGATCCTCTTGGCGACCGCCGGATTGTTGCTGCTCTGCCAAGTCATCGGTCAGGGCCGTACCCTCTGGTGGTCCGACACGCCCTGGCTCGGCGTGGCGCTTGCGGCCTCCATCGCTTTGCTCGCCGCCGCCTTTCTGAACGAGACGGGCCGACGCGATCCGCTGGTGCATTTTGAGTGGATCGGCACATGGGGGATTTTGCGGTTCGCCGCCGTGGCGCTGGTCATGCGCCTGGCGCTTGCCGAGCAAACTTACGGCGCTGTCGGCCTGCTAACGCTCGGCGGACTCAATAATGACCAGCTAGGCACCCTCTTCGTCGTGGTCGCGATGGCGATGCTGCTCGGCATTGTTGCCGCCGCGCTCACGCTGTCCGAGCGCCGCTTGCCCTGGCAGGTTCTCGTCGCCGCTCTGATCATCGCCGCCGGCGCGTGGCTGGACAGCGACGCGACCACGCTGACTCGCCCTGCGCAATTGATCCTGAGCCAGGCCCTAATCGGCTTCGGCACCACCTTGTTCGTCGGACCGACACTGCTTTATGGCTTCCTGCGCATGATCCAGCGGGGCGGCGATCACCTCGTCAGTTTCGTCGTCACGTTCAGCATCACGCAGAATGTCGGCGGCCTGATGGGATCGGCGCTGCTTGGCTCGATGCAGACGATCTGGGCGCGCAACGCAAGCACCGCGCTTGCGGCCGACATGCTGGCGAGCGATCCGCAGGTCGCCGCGCGGATCGGTGGAGGCGGTGCATCGCTGGCGTCCGTGCTCGTCGATCCCGCCCAACGCGCCGCACAGGGTGCGGGCCTGCTGGGGCAGGCAATGGCGCGCGAAGCCGCGGTGATCGCCTTCAACGATACCTTCCGCTTCGTGGCCATTCTCGCACTGACCACAGCAACCTTCATTTTCGCGAACATCCTCGTCGCGCGCACCCGAGAGAAGACCAATGACCGCAACTGAAGACGCCCCACCGCCGGAGAACGCGGCGCCGCAGTGGCGCCCCGCCGCCAAGCGCCCGATACGGATCGTCGCCACGGTGGCGCTGGCGCTTGCCGGCGTCCTGCTCGTTCTTGCCGCCTGGGGCCTGCCGCCATTTGCGGGGCGATATGAGGCGACCGACAATGCCTATGTGCGCGGCCGGGTTACGGTCATCGCCCCGCAGGTAAGCGGCTATGTCCTGCAGGTGCTGGTGCACGACTATGACGTCGTAAAGCCCGGCCAGATATTGGTGCGGATCGATGACCGCGTCTACCGCGCCCGCGTCGAGCAGGCGCGCGCCAATCTCTCGGCAGCCGAGGCCGCGCTCGCCAATTCTACCCAGGCCCGGGCATCCCGATCCGCCGGTCTGCAGGGTCAGGTAGCGGGCGTCGAAGGCGCACGCGCACAGCTCGCCAGGGCGCGGGCCGACATGGCGCGCGCCACGGATCTTGCCCGTGACGGCTCGATCTCAATGCGCGAACGGGACCAAACGCTCGCCGCGCTCGCCCAGGCACAGGCACAACTGCGCCAGGCGCTGGCCGGAACCGAGATCGGCCGCCAGGATATACGAACGGTCGAAGTCGGCCGTGGCGGCCTGGAAGCGCAGGTCGAAGCCGCGCGCGCGCAGGTGCACGCCGCCGAAATCGATCTCGAGCACACCGTGATCCGCGCGCCGGAAGGCGGCGTTCTCGGCGAAGTCGGCATCCGGGTGGGCTCCTACGTCACCAACGGATCGCAGCTGCTCGCGATCGTGCCGCCGGATCGCTGGATCCTCGCCAACTTCAAGGAAACCCAGACGGGGCGGATTCGCCCCGGTCAGTCGGCCAGCGTAACGGTCGATGCCCTGAACGGTGCTCGGCTGGCGGGCCGTGTCGAGCGCCTGTCGCCAGCGGCCGGATCGGAGTTCGCGGTCCTCAAGCCGGACAATGCGACGGGCAATTTCGTGAAGATTCCGCAGCGGATCGGCGTGCGGATCGCAGTCGATCCCGGCGCGGCGGAAGCGAAGAACCTGCGTCCGGGCATGTCGGTGGAGGTCCGGATCGACACGAGCGCCCGGCCATGACGGGGCGGCTCGCTGCTGGCAGCCTTGCCCTCCTGCTGTCGGCCTGCGCCGGCCCCCGACCGGCGATACCGCCCGCAGCCGAGGTGGCGCCGCCGCCCCAGTGGCGCGATGCCGGAGCCGGATCGGACGTCGCCTTAGACGCGCACTGGTGGCGTAGCTTTGGCGATGCCACGCTGGACGGCCTCGTCGAAGCGGCGCTTACGCACAATGCGGATATCGCAATTGCCGCCGCGCGCGTTGAAGAAGCGCGTGCGCAGTTTGCCGCCGCACGCGGTGCCCGGATGCCGCAGGTCCAAGCCGTCGGCACGGGCGGTCGCACCCGCAGCGTCGACGCGTTCGGGATCGATGTCGAGCAATGGGCGGGGCAGGGCGAAGTGCAGGCGTCGTTCGACCTCGACCTGTTCGGTCGTCTGCGCAGCAGCGCCGCCGCCGCCAAAGCGCAGCTTCTGGCCAGCGACGATAGCCGCGCAACCGTCCGGCTCGCCGTCGCTGCAGGGGTAGTCAGCGGCTATGTCCAACTCCGCACATTCGATGAACGACAGGCGATCCTGCACCGCACCCTCGATGCGCGCGCGGGCACGCTGAAGCTCATCCGGCGCCGCGCCGAAGCGGGATATGGCTCGCAGCTCGACCTGGCGCAGGCCGAAGCGGAGTATCAGGCGGCGGCCCAAGTCCTCCCGACGGTCGACCTTGCGATCGCTAAGCTGGAGAACGGCCTCAGCATCCTGCTCGATCGCGCGCCGGGCCCCATCGCGCGCGGATCGGCGATCACGGCGCTGACCATCCCCACGATCCCGACACAGCTGCCGGCGCGGGTACTTCGACAGCGTCCCGATATTGCCGCGGCCGAGCAGCAGATCGTCGCCGCAGACCGCGCGCTGGACGCAGCACGGGCCGCGTTCCTGCCCGACATCAAGCTGGCGGCATCCGGCGGCTTCGTCGCTTCCTCGCTGCTCCCGGACGATCCGCTTTCGATCTTCTCGCTGGGCGGGAGCATCCTGGCGCCGATCTTCAACGGCGGGAGGATACGCGCCCAGGCCGATGGCGCGACCGCGCGCCGCGACCAGGCAGCCTTCGCGTATCGGAAGGCTGCGCTGACCGCATTCCGCGAAGTTGAAGACGGGATGGCGTCGGTCGAACGGTACGGAGAGCAGGAGGCAGTGCTGACGCGCCAGCAGGCCGCGCTCCTCCGGGTCCAACAGCTTGCGTCGCGCCGCTATCGCGAGGGCTATTCTCCCTATCTCGAACAGCTCGACGCCGAGCGCAGCCTCTTGTCTTCCCAGCTGTCACTCGTGCAGGCGCGCGGCGACCGCCTGCTCGCATCGACCGCTCTCTTTCAGGCATTTGGGGGCGGTTGGCAGCCTTGAGAACAGGGGGAGGAATGATCCGTGGCGCAAATAATCTTGCTTTTCGTTTTCATAGCGCTGGTCGTCTCCGGTTCACTGGCTTTGAAGCGGTGCAGCGAGGAATCTTCGCCAGAACCCACAGAAGTGCGTGGCGATCCGTCCGTCATCGTTGCGCTGACCGATGGCTCGACAATGGTTGCTCCCCGTGGCACCGTGGGACGCGACCTTGTAGACTGGCTTGCCCGACGCGAACCGGGGCAGAAGGCCTTCGAACTTGGCGGTCAGGAATTTGTCGGACGAACCGCTGAACTTACAACCGAGTCACGCGGGCGCATCCCGCATCTCATCGCGATGCTCCGTGCCAACCCCGACGTCAAAGTCGTCATCGTCGGCCATACCGACCCGTCGGGTGACGAAGCGGCCGATCGCGCACTTTCTCAGGCGCGGGCAGACGTTGTGCTGAACATGCTTCGCGATGGTCGCATTTCGTCGAACAGGCTGAGCACCGAAGCACGTGCCGCGTCGGACCCGATCGTATCGAATAACAACCCGGTCAATCGCCAGCGCAACCAGCGTGTAAGTCTCATCCTAAGCCGGTCGGAATAATGCTATTTCCGCGCAGTCGACCACGCGAGGCCGCCGCGAAGTGGAGGAATCAGCCCGCTTAATAACGGTCGCGTTGGGGCAATGTCGGTAGATCCACTGCACTAACGATCACTCACCTCCGGACCGCGATGAAAGAGTCTTTAGACATGCAGCGCGACGAATGGCTCGGCGTAGCCCGAAGCGCTCGGACCCCTTGGGTTCCCGCCTCGGTCAGAGAATCTGGTGCCAGACACAATGGAGGCTCGAATGGAGTTGAGAAACAAAACCGCGATCGTCACGGGTGCCGCCAGCGGGATCGGCAAGGAGATCGCACGCGAGTTCATCCGTCAGGGTGCAAGAGTAGCCGTAGCCGATCTCAACATTGACGCTGCACGTGCAACTGCCGACGCACTCGATGCCAGCGGCGGCGCAAGCTTCGCCGTGGAGATGGACGTAGCGGACGAGATCGCGGTCGATGCCGGCGTACGCGCGGTATGCGACCGGTTCGGCGGAATCGACATCCTCGTTTCCAACGCAGGTATCCAGATCGTCTCGCCCGTCGACCAGTTCGCTTTCGCAGACTGGAAGAAGATGCTTGCGATCCATCTGGACGGCGCGTTCCTCACCACCCGCGCTTGCCTGCAGCGGATGTATGCACAGCAGCGGGGCGGCTCGATCATATACATCGGCTCGGCGCACTCCAAAGAAGCGTCCAAGCTTAAGGCGCCCTACGTTGCGGCCAAACACGGGCTGCTCGGCCTCGCGAAGGTCGTCGCGAAGGAAGGTGCCGACCACGGCGTTCGCGCCAATGTCGTCTGCCCGGGCTTTGTGCGGACGCCGCTGGTCGAAAAGCAAATCCCGCAGCAAGCGAAAGAACTCGGCATCACCGAAGACCAGGTGATCCGCGACATCATGCTCAAGGAGACCGTCGACGGGCAGTTCACGACGCTCGATGACGTCGCGCGGTGTGCGGCTTTTCTCGCGGCCTTTCCTTCAAACGCACTCACCGGTCAGTCGATCGTGGTCAGCCACGGCTGGGCGATGCAATAGCCAAGGGGGCGATCCAATGAATGTCGCATTGAAATCTGAACCATTTGGGCGGGCCGGGCGCGTGCAGCAACCAGCCCCCTTCGATTGCGTCGCGCTTGTTTTGCAAGGGGGCGGTGCCCTTGGCGCCTATCAAGCCGGCGTGTACGAAGCGTTGGCCGAAGCGTCGCTGCACCCGAACTGGGTCGCGGGCATTTCGATCGGCGCGATCAACGCGGCGCTGATCGCTGGGAACGCGCCGGAGGTGCGCGTCGAGAAGTTGCGTGCCTTCTGGAAGACCGTGACCGCCGATCCCTGGTCGGAGTGGGTCGGCACGCCCAGCCAATTCGGCGGAGACCTTGTCCGCCACTGGGCAAACCAGTGGCATGCCGCCGACGCTGTATTGCGCGGTGCCGAAGGCTTTTTTGCGCCGCGGCGGGTCCCCGCCTATTTCGCGCCCACGGGCACACTCGACGCGATCAGCTTCTACGATACTTCGTCGCTCAAGACGACGCTCGAGCGGCTGGTCGATTTCGACAGGATCAATTCGGGCGAAATGCGCTTCAGCGTCGGCGCGGTGAACGTGGCGACGGGCAACCTGATCTATTTCGACAACCGGACGCACACGATCCGGCCCGAGCACATCATGGCCAGCGGCGCGCTCCCGCCTGCCTTTGCCCCGGTCGAGATCGAAGGCGAATATTATTGGGATGGCGGCGTGGTCTCGAACACGCCGCTCCAATGGGTCGTCGATGGCGCAGAGCGTGAGGATACGCTCGCCTTCCAGGTCGATTTGTGGAGCGCGCGCGGCGCCATCCCCCGCACCATGCCCGAAGTGATGACCCGCCAGAAGGAAATCCAGTATTCCAGCCGCACGCGCGCAAGATCCGATCAGTTCAGAAAGGAGCAACAGCTCCGCAGCGCCTTGACCGAACTCATTTCGAAACTGCCCGATCATCTGCGCGACACGCCCGAATATGCGCTGCTGGCGCCGGAATCCGACCGCAAGGTCTACAACATCATCCAGCTCATCTATCAGGCGCATCGCACCGAGGGAGATTCCAAGGACTTCGAATTTTCGGCGCGCAGCATGGAAGACCATTGGGCTGCGGGACTTTCGGACACGATCCGGACGCTGCGCCATCCCGAAGTGCTTCAGCGGCCGACCAGCGCCGATGGCGTCTTCACCTTCGACATCGCCGCCGATGGGAGGCTTTCATGAACATTTCCGACGTTCGCAAGCGCGCGTTCGCGATGCCACTTACACAACCCGCTTACCCGCCGGGGCCGTATCGGTTCTGCGACCGCGAGTTTCTGATCCTCACCTACCGCACCGATCCCGATAAACTGCGCGCCATCGTTCCCGAACCGCTCGAAGTGACGTCAGACTTGGTGAAATTCGAGTTCATCCGCATGCCGGACTCGACCGGCTTCGGCAATTACACGGAAGCCGGCCAGGTCATCCCCGTGCGCTTCCGGGGCGTGAACGGGAATTACACGCTCAATATGTTCCTGAACGACCACCCGCCGATCGCGGGCGGGCGGGAGATATGGGGTTTTCCCAAGAAGCTCGCCGGCCCCAGCCTCCAGACCGAAACCGACACGCTGGTCGGCACGCTGGACTACGGCCCGGTCCGCGTCGCGACAGGGACCATGGGCTACAAGTACAAGGAGGGGGACGCGGAAGCGACGTTGCGCTCGCTAGCCGCGCCCAACTTCCTTCTGAAGATCATTCCGCACGTGGACGGAACAGCGCGCATCTGCGAGCTCGTCGAGTATCATTTGGAGGACGTTCATTTGAAGGGGGTCTGGACGGGCCCCGGGGCCTTGTCGCTGGTCCCCCATGCGCTGGCCCCGGTGGCTGATCTGCCGATACGCGAACTCGTGTCGACGACCCATTTCGTTGCCGACCTCACGCTCGGACTCGGCAAGGTCGTATACGACTATCTCGACGCGTAGGTGTCCGCTAGCCCGGGCCTTGGTCAAGGGAACGACAGCCAGACTGAGCCCATCGTCCGGAAACGCGCTTTCGAGCAACAGCCTAAGGGCTTTCTATGCGCGAGCCGAGCGTTGCCCGCGCATTAGCGTTCGCCTGCCATTGTTCGGGAACGAGAGGGCCCGATATCAGGGCAGACTGCGTATCGTCGATATGGCCTTACGGCACCCTGCGGCTTCGCACGATATACGCGCGGCCACCCGTTGGGCCGGGGGCTGCAGACACACGGTGTCAAAATAGCCAGCCCCCCTGACGGTTCTTATGCCGCCTGCCTCCCCCCCTGCGGCGCTGGGGCGACCGGAAGCCCTGGCTTCTACCGGGCGGGGTCGTCCAGCTCCGCAGCGTGCCACGGATAGGGCGAGACTGCACCGGGCGTCTTGCCCTCCAGATCGGCAGCGAAGGCGTGATTCACGTCCCGGTGATGCGCTTCGTCGGCGCGCACCACCAGCACCACGTCGCGCAGCGTGGCGCTGTCGGGCAGGCCCCAATAGCGGCGGGCGATCTCCGGTGCGGGCACGTTGGCGCTGCGCCCCGCATCGATTTCGGCGAGATAGTGGGTGTAGCTGATCACCGCTTCTTCCTCGAAATAGCCGACCAGCCGGTGCGCAGTCTTCGGGCTGATCAGGTAGAGGGCAAAGAAGCCAAGATAGAAGAACCACTGCACGATCAGCACGATGAGCCGCTCGAACAGCGTCGGCTTGCACACCTCCAGGAAAGTCATGAGGTGCATGCGCTCGTTCTCGGCCTCTTCCATGAGGATGCGAATCCAGCCCCGATCGGACTTCATCTGCCGCAGGCATCGTAGATGGGTGAGTGTGGCACCGACCATGCCGGGCACCGCCGCCGCCGTTTCCAGCACGATGGCGCGATGGCCATAGCGTTTGGCAAAGAAAGTGTCGGCGAAGAACCGCAGCAGCCTCGTCACGCCCAGCGCGAAGCGATCGGAAGCGCCATGGGGCGGGTGATGGATGGAAAGATCAATTTCGGGGGCATGGCTCATGATTTCACTCCTGATGGCCTGTAAAGTCTGGGGCGGCACGCGGACAAGCGAGTGACCGGAAACCGCCGGGATAGGTTCCACTGGCTGGGTGAGCGCGGGGTGTCGGGTCGCGCGACAATCTTGATGTCGCATTGGCCGCCCCCGGCACCTCCAATCTAATCGCTGAACGCGGCGGATGTACCTGCGTCGAACGCTTCGGCGGTGTGAGCGCAGGTGATGCGCGTACGAGGCTTACCGTAAGCCGCGAGCATCGCCGAACGTACGCTAAACCGGCTCCATAGGATCGCAGGCGAGATGTTGGGCAAAGCGGGGATGCCGATGCCTGACATGGCCGCACGCCGGTGAACGACCGCTTCTCTATCGCGGCTTTGGTCCAAAGGCGTAGGCCGTTCTTGACCGTCGCGGGCCATGCCGACATGTGCGCTGGCCAGTATCTCGTCGCGGGAGAAGTCGCCGCGAGCGGCCACCGCTCAGTTGATCAATGTGTTCGCGCGAAGTCGATCGGCAGCGAAGTCCACGAAAGCCCGAACCTTCGCCGATGCACGCCGACCTTCAGGGTGGATGATATGAATCGGCAGCGGTTCAGGTTCATGGTCGGACAGAACCGTCAACAGGTCGCCGGCGAGCAACGCTGGGCCGATCTGGTAGGATAGCGGTCGGGCCAAACCCCAGCCCTGCATCGCTGCGGCGACAACGCCTTCATAGGTGCTGCAATACAGCCGAGGGCTGACCGTAACGGCAGTCTTTTCGTCCTTGTCGAACCGCCAATCGAGCGCAGAGAAGGCGCTCGTCGCCGCGATGATCCGATGGTTCGCCAGATCTGTCGGGCTTCTCGGCATTCCATGCGCTTCGAAATAGGCGGGAGAGCCACAGACAACACGCCGTACCGTGCCGACACGAACGGCTGCGAAGCTGGAATCGGGGAGGTGGCCGATACGGATTGCGATATCTATGCCTTCGTCCACGATGTTGGTGACCCGGTCGAGAAACAAAGCGCGCGCGGTGACGGCGGGGTAAAGATCAAGAAACGCCATGAGAATCGGCAGGATGTAGATCTCGCCAAACACAACAGAGGCCGTGATACTCAGCATACCCGTCGGGGTGGCGTAGCTGCCGGCAGCGGCGGCCTCCGCTTCGCTGATTTCGGCAAGAATTCTACGGCAATCCTCAAAATAGCGACCGCCGGCTTCCGTGAGTTTGACCGAACGTGTCGTACGGATCAACAGCCGCGTGCCGATGAGGTCCTCCAGGGACGCAACGGCCCGGGTGACGGCCGGCGGACTCATGTGAAGCTGGCGCGCAGCTTCGGCAAAGCTCCCCGTTTCAGCAACTTTCGCAAAAACCTGCATTGCCTGCAATCGTGCCATCGCGCATTCCCAATTTCGGAATAATCTATTGCTCATTACAACGATTGTTCCGGGCATGAAAGCAGGCAACACATTAAGGCAACGCTCGCTCAGGGTTCGAGAGGCACCGTGGGCGATTGCGAGACCCTATAGAAGGCTTGTGCCATGCCTGACCCCACCCGTCCGATCGATGTCGCGTTTACCCCGGCCGTACAGCGCGTTCAGGAGAAAAAAGGCTCCCGCGATGCCTGCGAAAGGCTTGAGATGGGCAACATCGTCGATGAAAGGCTTGCAGCCTTCATTGCTATGCGGACCAGCTTCTATCTGGCCAGTGCCAGCGCCGACGGGCAGCCTTACATCCAGCATCGCGGAGGGCCGCCTGGATTTTTGCAGGTTTTGGACGAACGCACCTTGGGCTTTGCCGATTTTCACGGCAACAGGCAGTATATTTCGACCGGGAATTTCAGTGAAAATTCCAAGGCATTCATCTTTCTGATGGACTATGCGCACCGCCGTCGGATCAAGATCTGGGGCACCGTGCAGGTCATTGACGACGATCCGGCTCTGACTTCGACGGTCCTGCCCAAAGGCTACCGCGCCCGCGCCGAACAAGTGATACTTTTCACCCTGACCGCCTGGGACGCGAATTGTCCACAGCACATCCCGCAAATGCTGGCCGCTGAAGATGTGTGCGCCGCCCTGGCGGACCGAGATGCGCGTATTGCCGAACTAGAAGCGGAACTAGCGCGTTATCAAAGCTAGCGCATGTTGTGACGCCCTTCACAAGGCTCGCAATCGACGCGCCCGAGATACAAGAAGGGCGGACCAAAATCGAGGCACCGTTATTCCATTTTTTGGAATAATCTGTTCTCAAATTTCAATATTCCTATGATCCAAAGATGCGATGATAACCAATGTGCGGGCGGGCTTGGTGCCGATAGCCTGCGATAATCAGGAGACTCTTCATGTCACGCATCCCCACCCCCACCTCGATCGAAACCTCACCAGAGGAGTCGCGTCCGCTGCTTGAAGCCGTCAAGAAGCAGTTCGGCGTAGTTCCCAATCTGTTTCGCATCGTCGGCACGAGCCCAGCGGCACTCGAAGGCTATCTGGGCCTGAATAGCGCGCTGGCCCAAGGCAAGCTGCCTGCTGCAACGCGCGAAAGGATCGCGCTTGCGATAGCCCAGGTCAATGGCTGTGGGTATTGCCTTGCCGCGCACAGCTATCTGGGCAAGAATCTCGCGAAGCTCGACGAGGTTGAGATCACTGCCAACCGCAATGGAATGTCGACCGATGCAAAAGCGGGCGTCGCGGTACACTTCGCAGCAAATATCGCCATGGCCCGCGGCGCCGTTGGCGAGGCAGAGGTCGCCGCGGTGCGGGAAGCGGGCTACAGCGACGCCGAAATCGTTGAGATCATCGCGCATGTCGCGCTCAACACGCTGACGAACTACATCAACGAGGTGCTGGGTACGGAAATCGATTTCCCTGTCGTGGACGCAATCGCGGCCTGACGCCGCGTTGCGAGGGTAGCCGCCGTCGGTTCGACCGATGGCGGCTGACCGGTGCACAACCAACCCGAAACAGACTGGGAATTCCACATGAGCCGACCACCCTTCCCGCCATTTACCGACGAAACTGCCGTGCAGAAAGTGCGCATGGCCGAGGATGCATGGAACAGCCGCGATCCAGCAAAGGTGGCACTGGCCTATACGGTCGATTGTACGTGGCGCAATCGTTGCGAGTTTGTTAGCGGTCGTTCCGAGATCGAAGCGCTACTGACCCGGAAATGGGTCAGAGAACTCGACTACAGACTTATCAAGGAAATCTGGGCGCATACCGGAAATCGCATCGCGGTTCGCTTCGCTTATGAATTCCATGATGACAGCGGCCAGTGGTTTCGGGCCTACGGTAATGAGAACTGGGACTTCGGCGCCGATGGGCTTATGCGGCAGCGGATCGCGAGCATCAATGAACACCCGATTACGGTCACGGATCGCAAGTTTCACTGGCCACTAGGTCGTCGGCCCGATGACCATCCGGGTTTGAGCGATTTCGCGTTCTGACGATGAGGCCCTGCTGGCATCGGGACTTGACCGAACGAGCGTGCGGTTGCGAAGCCTAAGCTATAGCCTTAGCAACCGTGCACTCAATTGTGACGAGATCATCACTGCGGGCAATCCCCCCAGATGACCCACGCTATTACGATGGGCGCCACGGTCATTCTGCGCCACCGGCCTGCGTTATTGCATAAGTGGTGTGGCGATGCGCTTTAATCCATAGAATGCCCCCGAGGCGGTCATATCCGGCGGGCGGCGATCACCGGTCCGCCCCGTCCAGCCTGAAGGATCAAGGCTCTCTCCAGCCCCGCGTTACCCTTGGGCACGATATAGTGGGCACCACTGCCGTTCCAGGACCCCAGCGCTGTCAGCTCCCGCACTACATTCTTGTGCACGATTGTCCGCCCGCCATTTTCGCCAGCCTTGATAGGGACGGCAATCGCCCGAGGATCGTAGCGGACGAGCCACAAGGTCGCCACCGTATCAGGCTTGCCGGCGCCGATGTCGATCCTGCTGCCCGAGACGCGGATAACGGGTTCTGGTTTCAGACTTCGCGAGCGATTGATCGCCAGATCCACTTCGCCGCGACGGCTGCCGAGGAGAGCAACGCGCCCGTTCACGATCATCTGGGGAGTGGCGACATTGTTTCGACCGCCGGCTTTGGCATAATCCCACTGGCGCTGCGTGAAAGCGGGCTGTGCAAAACTGTCCTTCCAGCGGAGATAATCCCAATAGGTCACTGCAAAATTCAGGGCAATGACGTCGGGTCGCCCGGCCAGCTCGTTCAACACCATGTCTGCAGGGGGACAGGACGAACAGCCCTGACTCTGAAAGAGCTCGACGACGACGGCTGGGCTGTCCGGCGCGGGGGCGGCGGGAGCAGCAGCGGAGCTGGCGAGCAAAACTGCTGACAGAAGATGGCGCATCGTCATTCCTTCGGTTCGTTGATGGCAAGGATGAGGCCGTGGTCGATCCATTCGGCGAGCATCGACCCCGCGTGAGCAATTCCAGCTTCCTCACCCAATTGTTCGATCAGGATCGTGCACAGAGCGGTGAAGGAACTTCCCGAACCGACTATTTTGAGGGCGCGCTGTTCGATCGCTTCGATCGTGCGAAAACAGGGTGTGAAATCCTGGCGCCAGACGAGCATGGCGCCAGCATTTGGCAGCAAGACGGCAGCAGGCGGCGCATCCTGCGCCTCCAAGGCCGACCAGATCGCTCCCGCATTGGTACACGCCCGCCCGATGCGAACCGACGGAATCAAATGCAGGATTGCGCGATCCCAGTCGATCTGGGCCAATGTGTCGGCCGCGATTGTCGCCGCATCCGGGCCTTCGAAGGCCCGGCTTAGCGCCCAGTCGAGCCAGGCGAGTTCGGCAACTTCGGCATCGTCGGGATAAAGGTCCGCAAGTGTCTCGTCGAACCTCACGCCATAAGCGCCCAGCGTCCAGCCCGATGGCGGCGTCCGCTCGATATGGACGCGCGCGGCGTCGATGAAGGCATCTTCCCCGAGCCAGAGAAACGTCTTTGCGAACGTATCCTTCAAGCACTCGACGAGCTGGACGCGATAGGCGTTGTGATAGATGTCGAGGCCAGCGCGCGCATGGCCATCGACCCAATCATCCATCGCAACCGGAACGTCGGTAAGCCAGTCACGGAAATCCCGTTGCAAGGCAGCGAGGCTCATGCTGCCTGCCTTTCATCGCTGCCAGCGATTTCGCGCGCGATATCCAGCTCCGCTAACAGGTCGGCCAGTGGCGGAATGTCATCGTCCCGCTCAATCATCGTCGCCACCGCAGGGATCCGGTGGCGCGCGGTCGCATAGAGCGCCCACACTGACGGCGGCACGGGCTGATCATGGGTATCGATCAGACGATCCCGTCCCTGGCTGTGCCCGGCCAGATGAATCTGTCGCACGCGGTCCGCGGGGATACCGTCAAGATAGGCGATCGGATCGAAACCGTGATTGACCGCGCTAACGAAGATATTGTTGACGTCCAGCAGGAGCGCACAACCGGTACGGTCGCATAGCGCGTCCAGAAACTGCCATTCGGTCATGCTGTCGCCCATGAACTGCAGATAGGTCGATGGATTTTCGATCAGCATCTGCCGCTGCAGCACGTCCTGCGCTTGGCCGATGTTCGCACAGACCAGATCGAGAGCTTCTGTCGTATAGGGTAGCGGCAGCAGATCATGGGAATTGAAACCCTCGATCCGCGTCCAGCAAAGATGGTCGGACACGAAAAGAGGATCGACATGATCGACCAGCATTTTGAGCCGGCAGAGGTAATCCCGATCCAGCCCATCGGCTGATCCAACCGACATCGACACGCCGTGGAGAGCGACCGGATGCCGTTCGCGAATTCGATCCAGAGTGTAGCGGGGGCGCCCGCCGTCAACCATGAAGTTCTCGGAGATCACCTCGACGAAATCGACAGGGACGTTGTCCGAAAGGAATTGCTGATAGTGGGGGGTGCGCAGGCCGAGGCCAAAACCATCGAAGGGTGCGCTGGACGTGCCGGTCATTGAGCGTGCTCCGGATGGGTGAGGCCCGGCCGGGGGCAGCCGGGCCTCGGAGGGTCGGTCACGCACGGGGGGCGAACGTGACCGAAGGGGGAAAATTATTTGGGTTCGGTCAGGCTACCGCCGGCCGCGGCGCAAGCTTTGCTCGACAATGCCTTGAAGCCCTGCCCCTTGCAGTCGTTCAGCCCCTTGCATTCATTCTTGGCCGTCTTGCAATCGGAGGTGCCCTTGCAACTGTTCACGCCATAGCAGTGAACCGCCTTGGCACCGCCCGCAGCGAAAACCGGGGAGCTGGCACCTATGCCGGCGATAGCGAGGAGAGCTGCGGTCGTGGCGATGCTGACGCCGGACTTCATGGTGATCATGGAAGATGCCTTTCGAAGAGTTGGTCATTGCCGTGATGGCAATAGCTTCTTCGAAGCCATCGGCCGGTTGGTTACACGCGCTTCACCACCGCATGAACCGCGGACCAACACATGCGCCCAAAAGCGCGGCGAGGCCGATGCCCAGACTGTACCATGTAAGCACAAAGGTCGCAGACGCCTCGGGGCAATGCAGGCCATAGAGAGTTGCGGCGCAGGCTCCCGACGCAAGGCCGGCCGAAGCGCCAGCCAAACGCAACAATGTCGGGGCAAGCTTTCGGAAGGCCCAGAGCAGACCGACGAAAATCGGAAGCGCGCTGAGCAGCACATAGATCGCGCACCGCTTCCAGCTCTGTCCGAGCCAAAGGGAAAGCCAATCATGCGGCGGGGTTCGCACCAACTCGCCAACCGAAACAGCAGCGAGCAATCCAATCGGAATCACGAGCAACCAAAGCCATTCGGCCCGACCGGCCTCCGGTCGCGAAAGGTGCAGGGTCGCCATGACCGCACATAGGCCCAGCGACCCGGTGTAGGCCCACTTCATCCAGAATGAAAAACCGTGCATCGCCTGGCCAAGGTCGGGCCGAAAGCCCAGAATAAAGGCGATCCAGCCCATTGTGATGACGCTGCCGCTCATTATCCCGAGCAGGACCCTGCGTTCGACAACCGAACGAGACACCGGCGCAATATCGCCAGCCAGAGCACGGATGAGATCGTCGGTCTGCATTAGTCCGCTCCCCTCATTCGCGCCGCCAGCGCCTTCAGCCCGCGATGCACCGACACCTTGATGTCGGTTTCGCTCAGGCCTTGCGATTGCGCGGCCTCGGCGATGCTGAGGCCTTCGACTTTGGTATCGCGGATCGCCTTTGCCTGCTTGGCCGAAATGCCGCCCAGAAGTCGATCGATATCGATGCGGGCGGAGCAGGCATCTTCAAAACCTTCGGCAATCAGTATGTCCTCGAGCCCGTCAATGGTCTGCGTCTGTCGGGAGCGACGAAAATGGTCGATCATTTTGTAGCGCGCCACCGCATAGGCCCAGGCGACAAAGGGCCGATCGCGATCATAGGTCGCGCGTCGGCTGTGAATGGCCATCAATGTTTCCTGCACAAGATCCTCGACATCGTCGTTGGCGCCGCGAAGGCGGCGTCCGAAAAAGGATCGCAGCATGGGAACGAGCGCACGGAGCAATGCGGTATGAGCATCGGCGTCACCGTCAAGGCCGCCGATCATCCATATCCTAAGCTGATCTTCGCTCGCCCGCATGTGCACTCCCGAAATCCCATTCGAGCCAACAGGACGAATAGTTACAGCAGCATGTCGAAACAGGAGCAGTCCCCCTGCCGAGGCTTCCGTGTAACGAATGTCGCGCATCCCGCGAAGAAGCTTTTGTGACCCGGCCCGCTAGGCCTCCCAGGGTCGCCGTGCGGCGGGATTGTCCCCGATAGTTCCGTCGCACGTGAGGCCGCCAGCTATTCAACGGAGACGAACGATGACATCCACACCAGCCATATTGGCCGCCACTTTCGCACTTGCCCTGACGGCAGGCTCTGCCCACGCCGCAGCCAAACCACAGATGGAGAAATGCTACGGCGTTTCGCAGGCCGGTAAGAATGACTGCAAGGCAGGGGCGGGCACAAGCTGCGCCGGCACGTCGAAGGTCGCGTATCAGGGCGATGCCTGGAAGCTGGTCAAGGCAGGCACCTGCACCAAGATCAAGACGCCCAAAGGCTTCGGTTCGCTCACGCCCAAGGCCTGACCGCTATCTGGAACCTGCTGGACCGGCGGTTCCATGACCATCCCCAAGGAGAAGAGCGATGACATCTCTTGCGCGCCGTTATGGTGAAGCATCGGCCTGGTTGACCCGAAGCATACCGGAAAGTCTGCTGCTGCTGATTGCGCGCGTAAGCATCGCCGCCATCTTCTTCCTTTCGGGTCGCACCAAGGTGGAAGGCGTGCTCACCATCACGCCTTCCACCTATGATCTTTTCGACACCGAATATCATTTGCCGCTGATCCCCTCAGACATCGCCGCTCACGCCGCGACCTATAGCGAGCATCTTTTCCCGATCCTGCTCGTACTGGGCTTACTGACTCGGCCCGCCGCAGCGGCGCTACTGGGCATGACATTGGTGATCGAGATATTTGTCTATCCAGATGCATGGCCCACACATCTGAGCTGGGCCGCGCTGCTTTTGCCTCTCATCGCCCGTGGCGGCGGGACATGGGCAATGGATCGTCTGCTGCGGCTCGACTGAGCTGCGTGCCGAACGCCACCTTTCCGTGACGGCATCCGGCCACCGTCCAGTTTTTTTCACCCACATGGGAAAAAATGATCGGGGCTTCCGGTCTCCTCCCGTGAAGATATCAGATCATTGGAGATGCAAGAATGGACGAGCGGACAAGCGACCGTATCGATCGGCGTGGGATGCTGCAATGCATGGGTTGGGCTGGCACGGGCGCGCTCTACATGATGAGCGGCGGTATCGCCTCATCGGTCACCCTGGATGCAGCGCTGGCAGCAACGCGTCCCGGTGCGAGGCTGGCTCCGGTCGGCTCCTTCAGCTTCCTCCAGATCAGTGACAGTCATGTCGGTTTCGACAAGCCCGCGAACCCGGATGCGCGCGCGACACTCCGGGAGGCCGTGGCTAAGGCGAAGCTGTTGCCAGTGAAACCCTCCTTCATTCTGCATACCGGTGACATCAGTCATTTGTCGAAGGATGCCGAATTTGCGGATGCGGACGCGATCATCAGCGAGGCCGGCATACCCGTATTTCATGTCCCCGGCGAGCATGACATGCTCGATGAAGGTGGCGGCAAGGCCTATCTTGCGCGTTATGGCAAGGATACGCTGGGTGCAGGCTGGTACAGCTTCGATCACGATGGCGTCCATTTCGTAGCGCTCGTCAACGTTGCAAACCTCCAGCCCGGCGGGATGGGCCATCTCGGAGACGAGCAACTGACCTGGCTTGCTAAAGACCTGGCAGGACGATCTGCCAGTACGCCGATTGTTGTTTTCGCCCATATCCCGCTCTGGACCGTTTACGCCGATTGGGGCTGGGGCACCGACGACAGCACGCAGGCCTTGTCGCTACTGCGACGCTTTGGCTCGGTCACGATACTCAACGGCCATATCCACCAGATCATCCAGAAGGTGGAAGGCAATATCAGCTTTCACAGCGCCCGTTCGACCGCGTATCCGCAGCCCGCGCCGGGTGCGGCTGCTTCACCGGGGCCTCTTAGAGTCGCCACCGAGAGCCTGCACGGCATGCTCGGCATCCGGACGGCGACCGTCGTGCCGGGCCGCGAGCCTATTGCTCTTATCGACGCTGCGCTTGGCTGAACATCACCGCAACAACTATCCCCAGGGGGTTTTCCATGTTCGCTTTGTTATCCCGCCCCACGCATGCCGCTTGGCTCACGTTGGCATTTGCCGTGAGCCTTGCCGTAGCGATATGCCATCCCGCCAATGCCACCTCACCTGCCGCAGTAGTGGCCAGCGTGCAGGTCGTTCAGATCAAGAATTTTGCCTTCGTCCCGGCCATCGTGACCGTTGCACCGGGAACGACAGTCACATGGACCAATGTCGATGAAGACCCACACAGCGTCGTGGCCAACGACAAAGGCTTCCGGTCCCGTGCGCTCGATACCCAAGACAGATACTCGTTCACCTTCACCAAGGCGGGCGACTATGCCTATTTCTGTTCCCTTCATCCGCACATGACCGGCAAGATCATCGTCAAGCCGCGGTGACTGCAGCATTGCGACTGGAAATGGCTTCATTCGATATGTCTCGAGCCGTTTTCGTCATGCGGCGGTTCCTGTTATCCTGTTCAATGGTCATGGTGATCGTTTCGCCTTCCATGGCCGCACCGTCCGCCAACGAACGAACGCCCCGAGACACGTTCGCAGCCTGCCCGGATGAGGAGAGCGATGCTGCGCTTGCGGGAACCCTGTGCGCCCATTTCACGGCGCCCCTCGATCGGGGGCAACCGGGCGGCGACAAAATCGACCTGTTCGTGCGCAAGTTTCCGGCGCGCGGTCGCTCGCGGGGTCAGGTGTGGCTGGTTGCGGGAGGGCCAGGGGAATCGGGGGCATCCTTCTATCCGCTCCTGGCGACGTTGCGCGATAGCTTTGCCGATTTGGACCTGCTTATTCCCGACCATCGCGGAACGGGATTTTCGGACCGACTATGCCCCACCGAAGAAGCCGCCAGCAGCGCTGGCGGGGCGGCGCTCGACGGAGCGGAATGGGGTAGCTGCTTTGGTGCGCTCAATGCCGCGCCGCAACGAGCACGGGCTTTTTCGATCAGCAATGCCGCTAATGATCTGCGTTTGATGATCGATCGGTACAGGTCGGCCTCGCCGACCTGGGTTTACGGCGTTTCCTATGGCACTCAACTGGTATTGCGGATGCTGCAAACGCCGCCGATGACACCCATCCGCGGGGTGATACTCGATTCCCTCGTGCCACCGGAAGACACAGACAAATGGGATCTGAGCCATCGCTCCTTTATCGTCGATGCGGTCGGCCGGCGTGCCCTGCTCGCCTGTGGCCGTGTACGGCGCTGTAACGCAAAGTTTGCCGAACCCATCGAAACCGTGCTCCGTAGGTTAGTGGACGACCCTGCCACTGCGAAGCTTGTCGGTGGCGATCCGAAGCAATTTTTCGGGTCCCTGCTGGATATCCCTGACCTGCGCAGGCGCATCCCTGACATTGTTGACGGGCTTGTTCGGGAAGACAACACGGCACTGACGCAGGTGAAGGAACAGCAATCGGCGCTGGGCGCTCTCTTCAATCGCTACCCCCAATCGCCGATTTCGGTCCCCCTGGTCGCGATCATCAGCGGGTCGGAGAATAATGCCCGACCGGGCCTGACCCGCAAACAGGTGGCCACCGAGTCGCAATCCCTGCTCTTCACCAGCAACCTGCCCGCCTTGCTGGTCGACCCGGGCCTGCCGACTTATACGCATGACGCAGCGTTCGGTCGCCTTCCCGTTTCGCTTCCGCCCACCCTGGTTCTGCAGGGCGACATGGACCCCAAAACGCCCTTCGAAGGTGCCCTCGCTCATGTTGCACGGCTTCAATCCGCCGGCACGGTTGGCCTGCAGAAGATCGTCGGCGCGCCGCATTACGTGCTGCTCACGGCGCCAGCGTGTTTTACATCAATCGTCCGTGATTTCGTCACGACAAAGGTAGTTTCCGCCAAGCCGTGCGCCCTGTCTCGGTCGCCAAGGTCATGACCTCTGCTCAGACAGACAGAGTATGCTGTGCCGCCATCGAATGGACTGTCGGCGGTGCTGGACACTCAATCACCCGATCGATTTCGTCCAGCTCTTGCGCGTGACGCCTTCCCCAGTCGCATAGCGCCAACAGGACCGGCCCGAGACTTAGGCCGAGCGGCGTCGCACTATAGTCGACGCGAGGGGGCACCTGCCGGAATATCTCGCGATGAACGATGCCGTGCTCCTCCATCTCGCGCAACTGCTGGATCAGCACCTTCTGACTGATTGTCGGCATGCAGCGATGGAGTTTCGACAGTCGCAGCGCGCCGCCGAACAAATGGTAGAGAATGATGGGTTTCCAACGCCCGGCAATCACCTTGAGGGCACGTTCGGCTGGCAGCAGTGGTAAGCGCTTGATGGGATCGGCCATAGTTACCTCCCGGTGTGTATGCCACGAAAGAGTGTGTAGTTTCTCACGCTGTTATACGGCCACAGAGGAATCTCGTTACACATCCAAGCGAGATTCGTCATGAAAGCCATCCAGTTGCGCCGTTTCGGCAACCCAGACGTCCTGGACTATATTGATGTTCCAACCCCCGTTCCCGGCCCCGGAGAGGTGCTTGTCCAAGTTCATGCTGCGGGCGTCAATTTCGCCGATACGCTGATGCGACAGGACCGTTACGCCATAACCCCGCCGTTATCAGCTATCCTCGGGTCAGAAGTTGCAGGAACGATCGCAGCGCTAGGGGTCGATGTGGATGCGAATACCATTGCGATTGGAACCCGTGTCGCAGCCCCCCTGTTTGCTGCAAACATTTCTTTAGGCGGCTACGCCGAATTTGTGGTGGTCCCTGTCGACTATATCGTCCCTTTACCCGACAATCTGTCCTTTGATCAGGCGACCGCACTGATGGTTCAGGGGCTCACGGCGGCCTATCTCATCAAACAGGTGCCGCCGGCTGGCAAGACAGTGTTGGCGACCGGCGCTGCTGGCGGCGTCGGTTCGTTTCTTGTCCAGCTCGCACGGCAGGCCGGGGCACGCCACATTGTCGCGGCGGCAAGTAGCGAGCAAAAGCTGGCATTCACGCGGTCCCTCGGCGCGGATGTCGGCATCGATTATACCGACCCCCACTGGACGGTCTCATTGAACGCAGCACTTGGCGGCGCCGGACCGGATATCATCTATGAGTCGGTCGGAGGCACGATAACGATGGATGGGCTCGCCGCCCTGGCGCCGTTAGGGCAAATGGTCATCTACGGCGCACTCAACATTCAGCAGTTTGCGCTTGGCGTTCCCGATCTGCTTGGCCTCATTTTCAAGAACCAGTCGATCACGGGTTTCGCCCTAGTCCCGCTGCTGACCCCCGGCAGCTTGAAGCGAGAATTAGGTGCGCTGTTCGACGACGCAGCACAGGGCCTTCTGACGGTGACGATCGGAGGGGTCTATCCCCTGGCTGACGCCGCCGATGCGCATCGCGCGCTTGAAGCGCGCAACACCATAGGCAAGCTGATCCTCGTACCTTGACCGCGCCGCGAGCCGGATCCGTTTGCGTTCGGCTTTGTTGATCCTTCCCTGCGACCGGCGCTTGCAAACATAGTGTCAAGGTTCCGGCAAAGATCGTAGTCGTGCATGGGCGTCACGCTGACCTGGCGGTGGCCTTACGTTCTCGATATTGGGCCACCTTGTCGCGATTGCCGCACAGGGACATGGTGCACCAACGGCGCCGGTTGTTCTTGCCGACATCATAAAACTGCATGACGCAGGCCGGATTGTCGCAATGCCGCATCCGGCGGTGGTCGAAATCGGCAAGGAAACGAGCAAAATCCCACGCGACGGCGGTGGCAACAGGCGGACCGACAAGCTGGAGCCGCTCGTCGACGCGGATGGCGCTATCACCGGTTGAAAGATATAAGCGGATGCCGGAGCTTGCTATCAGACCGTTGACCGTGGCGATAAGGGTATCGGGCAGCGGCTCCGATGCTGCAAGGCAATCAAAAGCTTCGGCAAGTTGCTCTCGAAGCGCGTTTAGCGCTGAAGGCGGATCGATGGCCGCACTTTCATCCATCGCGATATTGGCTTGCCGCGCCCATTGCTCAACCGCCGGTTTTGTACCGATCAGATCCTGCACAACGCCGTTGATGACCGGCGTCGTGTTTACAAAATCGATCCACAAGAAGCCGCCAAGGAACGGCATGCCTTCCCTGAACTCGCCGACGAACTGGTGCTGCATCTTGGGCATGCGACTGGTCCAACCTCCTACGGACAAAACTACGTAACCGATAAAATGACACTTGACAGGTTATTTGTAAAGAGACACCATTAATAGCACATTTCATCGGTTACATGGAGATTCGTATATGACACATTCGTTCCGTTCCACGGCAGCCAGCCTGCTGGCAACGTCCGCTGCCAGCTTGCTCGCGGCCACGCCTTTACCCGCTGCGGCGGCTCCCGCCAATGCGCCATCCCACAGCGCCGTGGAGACGCTTTATCGGACAGCATCGGTGGAAGGCCGAAAGATATTCTATCGCGAAGCGGGCGATCGAGCAGCACCGACAATCGTGCTGCTGCATGGCTTCCCCACCTCGTCGCACATGTATCGCGATCTGATCCCGGCGCTGGCCGACAAATTTCACGTTATCGCGCCGGACTACGTCGGCTTCGGTCAGTCGGATGCGCCGTCCCATACCGCGTTCACCTATAGTTTCGACAATCTGACCGCCCACGTAGACGGTCTGCTCAACCATCTGCATCTGACGTCTTATATCCTGTATATGCAGGACTATGGTGGGCCGATCGGTTTCCGCCTGTTCACGGCGCATCCGGATCGCGTAAAGGGTTTCGTGATTCAGAATGCCAACGCCTATCTCGAAGGCGTGGGCGACAAGCCCAAGCAAGTGTTCCTGCCGCTTTGGAACAAGCGCGATGCAGCCACAGAGACTGCCGCGCGCGGGTTCCTGAAAGCAGAAACCACGCAGTTCCAATATATGGTCGGGGCCAAGAATCCCGAAGCGATCAGCCCCGACAACTGGGTGCATGACCAGTCTCTGCTCGATCGCCCAGGCACCGATGCCTACCAGCTCGACCTGCTCGAAAACTACAAGACCAATGTCGCTCTCTACGACAGTTGGCATGCCGCATTCCGGAAATATCAGCCAAAGACGCTGATCGTCTGGGGTAAGGCCGATCCTTTCTTCATTCCGGCGGGCGCTGAAGCCTTCAAGGCAGATCTACCGAACGCCAGACTTGTCTGGCTTGAGGCCGGGCACTTCGTGCTCGACGAGAATACGCCGCGCGTCGCCGAAGAGATCAAGGCAAGCTTTGCTGCACAGTAACTGCGCCTATTGGCGTCGATCGGGCTTCGCCCCGCAATAGCGGGCGATGGGCCGCTGGCGGATTTTCCTTCCCCCCGTAACCTGCCAGCGGCCAAATCCGTAGTTATTGATCATGCCAACCGCCGTATTTCGCTAGGCGGTTGGCCAATGTGACGTTGCAGTCACAGGAAGTAGCCTCACATGCATGAGCATTCCGATTTGTCGGCGCGCAAGCAGCGGACAGTCATCGTCACCGGTGCCGGCCGTGGTATTGGCCGTGCGACGGCAGTGCGACTTGCATGCGCGTTCGATCTTGTAACATTGGTTGCCCGCAACCCGGTCACGCTTGACCAGAGCGCGTCAGAAGTACGCGCAGCAGGGGCGGTCGCAGTGCCGGTTGCGATTGATCTGCGAACGCAAGGCGCATGTGCTGAGATTGTTGCTCGAACGCTTGAGACTGCAGGTCGGATCGACGCCGTCGTCAACATAGCCGGCGCCGTACCCCAGGCTGGCCCGATGTCTATGACCGACGAACAATGGGATGAGGGACTTGCGCTGAAACTCCATGGTGCGCGTCGCCTCGCGCTGGCCGCCTGGCCGCATCTCGTCGCCACCCGTGGCTCGCTTTTATTCATGTCCGGCGCAACCGCGCTGATGCCGAAGGCATCGCTCGCCGGCGTGTCGACGATCAACGCCGCCATCCTGGCCTTGGCCAAAGCATTCGCAGAGCAGGGGCTGACGGATGGCGTACAGGTCAATTCCATTCAGCTTGGAGCCGTCATGACGGACCGCCGGTTGGCAATCATCGAACGTTTCGCGCAGCAAAACGCGTATTCGATTGCCGATGCCATCGACGTCTATGCGCACGAATCCGGTATCGCACGCTATGGGCAGCCGGAAGACATCGCCGAGTTGGTCGCATTCCTGCTTTCGCCGGGCGCGCGCTGGATGACCGGCAGCACGTTGCGAATGGACGGCGGCGAAACCCGTTCGATCTAAGATAATTGCTTTTCATATGTGCCGTATGTGTTTGGAGCAGCTTGTGAGAAAATCACCTTCGTTGACACTTTCCCGCCGCGACGTCGTCAACGCGTTTGCAGTGGGAGCGGTGCTTTTACCCGCAGTGGGGCGAGCGGCCACGACAGATCGGAGGCCGGTCGACGCTATTGCGTTCGATGGCTTTCCTATCTTCGATCCGCGTTCGGTTGGAGCCATGGTACAATCGCTCATTCCAGACCGCGGCGGAGCGCTTGCGCAGGCGTGGAGCAACAAGCTTTTTGGCTATACTTGGCTTTACACCTCTGCGGATCGCTATGTGCCCTTCGACGTCGTCGCTGACGAGGCGCTGCGTTTTTCGGCCGATGCGCTTGGACTGGCGCTAAGCGCCGCAGCCCGCGGAAGACTGGTCGGCGCTTATTCGCAGCTCAACATCTGGCCCGATGTCAAACCCGCGCTCCAAAAATTGAACTCAGCTGGGATACAGCTCGCATTCCTGTCGAACCTCGGCAAGGAAGCACTGCGCACCAACATGGCCCGGAACGGAATCGCTTCCGCTTTCGCCCATGTCCTGAGCACGGATCGGGTGCGGAAGTTCAAGCCAGCCCCGGCAGCCTATGCGATGGCAATCGACGCCTTTGGTCTGCCCAAGGACCGGATTGGCTTCGCGGCCTTCGGCGGCTGGGATGCCGCAGGCGCCGCATGGTTCGGCTACCGGACGGCCTGGGTGAACCGTCTCGGCGTTCCCCGCGAACCTATCGAGCCCGGCCCCTCTATCGTAGCGCCCGGTATGGAAGCAGTTCTTGCTCTGGCCGGTCTTGCCTGAACGTTCTCGCCAGCAGCGCCCAGAAGACAAAACGCGCCAAGTGCACCCTGATCGTTGTGGCGGGTGGCGTAACGCAAACCGCATTCGCAACTGGCATGGCTGACAGGTCCTGACCCTAACCGCAGCACTGGTTTTTTTTTGCATAAGAGCGCCACCTTAATGTAACGGATTCCCGGTTTTCACCGAAGTCACTTGCATGCGGCGACTGCTATTCCTCAGCTTCATTGTCTTGCTTGGCATTGCCGGTTTCCGCAGCCGCATACGTCGCTGCTGCGGACAATTGCATCATGCCGGGCACTTCTGGTGCCGATCATTCGGTCGGTTGCCTGAATGCTATCCCGCGCTGTTATGGAAATTGGGCAACGGCACCACCCGCTTCCCCGGCTTGGCGCGCTATTCCCAAGGTCTTGGAGACTTATTGTCGACGATCAATCAGGCTTTAGCCGCCGTGACGATAACGAAGGTGAGGTCTTCACCATGAAGCGAATCCAACTTACCAACATTTTATTTGCCGGAGAATTTCCTATGAAGTCTTTTGCCAGAATCATCGCCGGTGTCCTACTCCTCACCGCAGGAACCGCATTTGCCTCAACCCCTGCAGTGGTCTCTGCGGCCTGTTGCGCCCTTGGCGCATGCTGCGGACTTCCTTGCTGCGGATAAGACACTATCGGCCAAGAGGTTTAGGGATTTGCCCGCACCTTTCCCCGATAAGCCAAAAATGCTTTAGGTGGTGTGGACACTTATCGTAGCCATAGCACGATGGCGGCGAGAGTGACGACGGCTCGATAGTTTCGGGCGGTTTTTTTCGAAGCGGGTGGCAACGCGGCGGAACTGCTTGAGTTTGGAGAAGCAGCATTCGACGAGATGGCGCTGGGCGTAGAGCTGCTTGTCGAGCGGGTGTTTGGAGGCTCGCG
>NZ_CAKKNC010000005.1 GCF_918741285.1 Sphingobium sp. CECT 9361
ACTTCAAATGCGGAACAGGTCGCCAAGAGCCGTCGTATCCTCGAAGAACTGGGTCTCGACCTGGCCACACCGGAAGAAGCGCGGGCCATGCTTGAGACGAAGGGCGGCGATAACGTGGGCTTCTGATTGCGACCACGCGTTTCCCGGAGCCGATCTGTCCCACCTGCCCGACGCCGTGGGCCCGATCGGCTTCGACCGCAACTCAGCCTTTGGCCCCAGCGGCGGCCAAAACTTCTCGAACTGGAGTAATTCATGTCCATCGATTTCTCTCTGAGGCCGGCGGAAGGACCTGAAACCGTCGCGGAGAAGCGCCAGCCCAATTTCCAGGGCAAGTAGCCGCGCCCTCGCAAGGATCGACAATGGAAAGTGCGCTGCTAGACGGACTGCGGGTGGTCGAGTTGGGCACAGTTGTGGCCGGGCCGTTTGCCGCGTCCCTGCTGGCCGATCTCGGTGCGGACGTTATCAAGGTTGAGCCTGCGGGGCAGGGGGATGTCCTCCGGCGCGTGGGTCCGGCACGCGACGGAGTGACCGCCTTGTGGGGCGTCAGCAGCCGCAACAAGCGGTGTATTGGGCTCGATCTCAAGTCGCCGGACGGCTCCGCTCACATTCGGCGCTTGTTGCGCGATGCCGACATTCTGGTTTCGAACTACCGTCCAGGCGCGCTGTCTCGGCTTGGGCTCGGGCCAGCGGAGCTGGCGATGCTGAACCCCAAGCTCGTCCACGTCACCATCAGCGGATATGGCTTCCCCGGCCCGAAAAGCTCCTGGCCTGGCTTCGGCAAGATCGCCGAGGGGATGTCCGGAATCGTCAACTTGACCGGTCGACCGGACGAGTCCCCGCTGTATTGTGGGTTCTCGCTGGGGGATACAACCACTGGGCTGTTCGCAGCTCTCGGCGGCATCCTTTCTCTTTATGCACGCGACCGTAACGGTGGTGCGGGGGGGGCGGTCGACATCGCGCTTTACGACGTTCTGCTGCGGATCACAGAAGCGCAATTCATCGATGCCCGGGACATGGACTGCTCCCCCGTTCGCAGGGGCACCAATTATCCTTATGGTGGAGGACGCAACTCCCACTGGCCACGCATCGTGACCACCCGGGCGAGGGATGGCGAGTGGATCGCCGTTCTTGTGATAGATGAGGACGCGGCTAGTCGGTTTCTCGGCAGATCGAACCTCGAAAATTCCGATGGCCAACCGCTTCCCGAAGCCGTTGATACCGCTCTGCGGACGTGGACAGCCACACGAACGCCCAATGCGGTGCATTGCGAGCTTGCTTCGATTGGGCTCGAGGCAGCACCTGTCTTTGACGGACAAAGCTTGGCCCGAGAGCCATATATGCAAGCGAGGGGCGACGTGCTCGACGCGATCGACGCAACTATCGGCCATGTGACCGTGCCGGGGCACATCGATCCGGTGATGGCGCGCGCGGCCTCGCGGTTTCATTGGGCCGAACTCGCTGATCCTGAAGGAGTCGATTGGCGCGCACCACCTCGCGCATCTGGGGGAACGGCGGATGCTCACTGCCAGAGCCTGTTTGAAGACTTGGTGGTCGTCGAGATCAGCGAAACGCCGGCGGCGTGTTTTGCTGCAACCTTGTTCGCTGATTACGGCGCCACCACGTACATAATCGAGCCTGGGGCCGCCTCCTCGAACTCCAATGTTCTATCCCCTGCGCTTCGCACTGCGCTGTCGCGGAACAAGCACTCCGTCGAAATCGATTCCGTGCGGGACAAGGACGCTGTCGAGGCGTTGCTGGCCCGCGCCGACATCGTTTGCACTGACGTGCCACGCCGGTCCTGGGCGGATCACCAGTTGCTCGCAGGCATCTGTGACAGGGCGAATGCCCCGACCGTCGTCTCCATCTTTCCCCCCGGTGCGGATCGTCCGGATTTATGGCCGTGGAGCACGCATCCTGCGCTTTCCGCAGCAGCTAGCGGGTTGATGACGATTACCGGCTGGGAGAATGGCCCTCCCGTACAACCCGAAGTACCTCTTGCCGATTATTGCGCAGGGGCCCTCGCAGCGCTGCAGGTCGCTGCAGCGCTCTGGCGAGGTACTGCCCGCGGGCTCATCATCGAAGAGCCGATGCATCGAGCCCTGAGTCGCATGATCGAATGGCAGTGCCCGGCTGCATCGTTGCTAGGCTATCCAGCCCAGCGGCAAGGCAATAGCCTGCCTCTGAACATGGGGGTTGGCTCGTTGTGCCGCTCGCGCGACGGAAAATACATTTCTGTCTCCGCGGTCGGCGACAAGATCGTCGCCAACTTGCTTCGCCTCATTGGCGGCGATGTCATGCTCCAGGATCCGCGCTTCGCCACGATGGCAGCCCGCCGTGTCCACGGACCAGAAGTCAACAAGCTGATGGGAGATTGGGCCAGGAACTACACTGCCGACGAACTCATGCAACTCGCGATCGAGCACGACATCGTGATGGGCCTAGTCCATGACGCGAGGGAAATAGGGCAAGATCCGCAAGTAGAAGCGCGCGGTAACCTTGTGGAGGTTGCCGACGGAACCGTAAGCTTCACGCTCGTGGCGGTCACGCCGAGCCTGGAGGAATGGGTCGGGCCGATCCGATCTTTGCAGCAAGCAAATAGTGCAGTAGGGCAGGCGGGAGACGATGCGTTTGACGATGGCCGCAAATCCATAAACCCCTAAAATTTAAACAATTCCCGTCTCACATCATTTTCGGTTGCCGGAAAGATCAAAGGAGTAATGCCTTGAACAAGGTATATTCCGACGCTCGGGTTGCGCTTGACGTTCTACTCAAGGACGGGCGCCTGCTTGCTTGCGGCGGCTTTTGCCTTTGCGGCATTCCGGAGCGGCTGCTCGACGCGGTGCGCGACAGCGGCGTCAAGAACCTGACCTTCGCCTCGAATAGGGCAGTGTCACGAAGAACCTGGCACCCCAGAAGGCCGACACGTTGACCATCGGCGCAGTCTATGTCCATCATCTCTTTCACTGCCTCGGCGCTTGTTGCCCCGGTCGATTGGCCAGCGTCGGTCATCATGTAGCCCGGATGGATCGAGTTAACGCGGATGCCGTTGTTCTGCTCGGCGCAGTGGAGCGCAACTGCCTTTGTCAGTGAGCGGACGTCGCCTTTTGATGCGTCGTAGCCAGCGTATTCGGGCGATCCGACAATCGCCTTGACCGCTGACATGATGATGATTGGTCCGCCGTTGCCAGCCTTCTTCATAGCGATGATCTCTTACTTGTTGCCGAGAAACACACCGGTATGATTGACGGCTTGGATCTTCTCCCACAGCGCGAGGTCGAGGTCCTCAACCGTTCCGGCAATCCGATACCAGCATTGTTTACCACGACATCGAGCCGAAAGCTGGCCTCAGGACTAAGTCTCTCTAACTCGGCAGTCGCAATCAGGTGCGGTAGGCAGGGGCGAGTGCTGGAGGAGCAAGGATGGCAACCTGAGCCCCACCCGCTCCGGCTCTGATTGGCGTTGTCAATTCATCGGAGGAGAGAAACACGCTTTCCCAAAGACCTAGCGTTACGGCCTCAACCTCCACCGAACCCGCAAGAACGAAAATGAACAGACCTTCCGTTTCCTCGTGCCAAAAGAGATCCAATTCGGAGCCGGGTGGAAGGGTACAGACGTCGGCACGCATACCGCCATCGCCGGCGATCGCGTTGGCGGTAAGCAGGTGGGTGGCCTGCGCCAGCTCATGGTCGGAAAGAACAGCGACCTGCTTGCTGGTGGCATGGCAGCGGGGGCCCTTGGGCCAAGCGTGCTGCGGGGTTTCCGCAACCACCTGCATGCCACTTTCATGGACCGGGCGGATGGTGAAGTACTTCAGCCCCTCCGGCCCTGCCAAGAGCGGGCCATAAGCGGTGTAAGCTCCCGCATAATGAATCGTCACCGGTTCCAGCTTCGTCGGCCCGATCTTACCAGTGCCGGCCACGACCAGTTGAAACTGGTTGTTGCGATGAAAATGGGCGGGCAGAACCATTCCAGCCGGCTGCTCAACAAGAAAAATGGTCGGCGAGAGCGACGGATCCTCATCGCTGATCATCCATTCGGACTTGATGCCATGCAATTCGGGGGAGTGAACCTGAATGCGCCGCGTCCGCTCAGCTGTGGACCGTATTCCCATTGCGATCATGATGCCAGCTCCAGATGGTGACAATCGTCGGCACACGTTTCAGGAGTACTTATTCTGATATGTGGTTCGATATCCCACATTGCAACATAATATATGGCGTGTAGGTGTTTTGGCGACAACGAATGACTCTCTTCATTTTCACCGCCCTCGGATTGAGCCCGGCCATCGGATCGCAGGCCGAAGGGTAGTTGCCCAGGGCAGAGCAGTCACATATGCCGAACGCATACCCGTATAGCAGAAACTGTTAAGCGGCGTTCATAGGGGGAGCGGGTGACCCGAATTTGCCGTTGGCCCGGATTCGGCTGATTGATCTCAGGCGGGTCTATCAGGGTCCTTAAGCTACATTTTTGATGGCGAAGGCGGGCGCAGAGGTGATCACGGTGGAGCCTCCGGGTGGCGAGCCGCAATAGTGGGTGCGAAGACCGCGGGGCTACGATGTCGGCTTTCGAGAGGCTGAACACCAACAAGCAGGCATCACCCAGCCCGCGGCCGATCTATGGCTCGGGTATGCCCGGCACCTGGACACCGCCTCCCTCGTTCATGGACGAATTGGTTGTTATCTCGTTTCAGCGGTCATCGACCCCAAGCGAGTCGAGGATTTCGTCTAAAACCACGCTAAATGAAGGGAAGATTTAAAAGCTCACAGGTGACGGTCCGAATGACCGAAATGTTGGCGGATGCCGAAAGCGCAGTCGGATCAGCGCTTCTTCTTGGCAATGGTAGCCGTGAAATCGGGGTCCTTGTTCGCTACCCAATCGACGAATTTGCGCACAGCTGGGTTGCCGAGCAGGCCCTCCTCTACGTCCATCCCGTGGCGCTGCAGTTCGGAATTGGTGAAATTGGAAATCAGCGTCTGCTGACAAATGGGGTGCATGGGAACCACATCACGCCCGCCCCGGCTCTTAGGCACGGGGTGGTGCCAGACAATGGTCTTGCCGGTCGGTCGGCCACAAAGCCAGCAGAGTACCACAGCCTCGGGAGCCTCTTCTTCCTGATGTAAGTCCTCATAAGAACCGTGCTTCGAATGTTTGCGGGCCATTGGTCTGCCTTAATTGCCTGAGCTTGCGGTGGCCGCTTCATAACGGATGAAGTCGGTATTACCACACCCGCGTCTCCAACCCGCTTGATTGAGCTGATTTAGGGTAGGGGCTTAACCGCGGCATGGCATAGTGCATAATGTCAAATGAACCACGCGCTCCGCGGCTAGCGGTCCTGATCGATGCCGATAACGCATCCGCCCGCATTTCCGTCCGATTGTTTGAGGAAATTGCCAAAATCGGCGAAGCCAGTGTCCGTCGCATCTATGGCGACTTTTCCGGTACACGCCTCAAGTCCTGGGCTGAGGTACTGTCGACCCACGCGATTAGGGCGCAGCAGAACTTTGCCTACACCACTGGAAAGAATGCGTCGGACATCGCGCTTGTGATCGACGCAATGCACCTCCTGCATACCGGCAGGTTCGATGGGTTCTGGCTCGTGTCTTCAGACAGCGATTTCACCGGCCTAGCAGCTCGCATACGGGAACAGGGCATCGACGTTTACGGCTTCGGTGAGCAGAAGACGCCGGAAAGCTTTCGTCAAGCTTGCCGGCGGTTTATTTACACCGAGAACCTGTTGCCCGAGGCGCCAACAACAGAAGAACCCGAACGCGCCGATTTGCTCCCCGCGGCGGCGAAGCAGGCGCCGAGCGCATCCGTGCCATTGCTCTGCAAGGCAATCGCCCAGCTCGATGATGATGGCGGTTGGGTGCCCCTTGGCCGCGTGGGCCAGAGTCTAGCCGAGCTCGCCTCGGACTTCGATCCGCGCACCTATGGTCAGGCCAAGCTAAGCGACCTGGTCGAGAAGGCCGGTGCTTTCGAAGCCCGGCGAACGGAGTCAGGGCATGTCCAAATCAGACTGAAGCCTGTGGCAAAGGCAGCAAAGCAGAAAACACAGTGATCCACACCGGTTCCGAGAGGGTACAATTCTTACGTGTTCTGGAACGAAAGGCCGCTTTGAACGCGCCCGTTTCGTCCGCTGAATGGCAGAAATGGTTGGGGGCTGTCGACCCTTCTCAGCTGTTTGAGCCGCTCGTTTTCCGCTCCTGATTGCCGACCGACAGCTTCTGGATCTTCGGCCTCGGCCTCTGCTGACGTCTCTCGCTTTAGCATATTGGTTACACAACTGATGCTGGGAGCGCCGGGGCCGTGGATCACCGTTTGCCGAAGGTTTGGCCAAAGCTTGGTTGGTTCGGCTGTTTGAGCACCAGCCGCTTAAACCGGTGTGCATGCGCGGCAATACAGGCGATGGTCCCAGCGTTGCATGATAAAGCTGCCTCGTCTGTTCCTGCTGCCAAAATAAGCGCTGCCTTCTACGCGATGGCCGTTGGAATGGGCCGCTGCGCCGCGACGCGAACCCTTAAGGCCTCGTCATCCTAAAGGTCGTTTTGATCTCCCTCAAAGAAACGGGAGGCAGCCGGGCGCAGTCGTCTCTTACCGGGAACAAGTGCCAACCACGATTGAGCCAAAAATCCTTTTCGCTTGGACAGCTGCGTTAGGCGTACCGCCAATTTGGGAGTATGACAATGAAGATACTTGCTTACCTGCTGCTTATGGGTGCTTCGGCCGTTTCGTTGCAAACATCGCCTGCCATGGCGGCAGCCCACGCTTCCGCGGCCGATGCGCGCGCCATGCTCGAACGAGCGGTTAAGCGACTTAATGATGTAGGTGCCGACAAAGCGCTGGCAGAGTTCAACCAAAGCGCAGGACCGTTCAACACCGGAGAACTTTACGTTTTCGTGTTCAATCTCAAGGGTGTCTACGAAGCATATGGTGCGCATCCGGGCCTCGTTGGCACTGATGTCAGCGACCTCAAAGACGCCGAAGGCAGACCCATTGTCCGGGATATGATCGAGATCGCGAAAACATCGGGCCATGGCCGGATCAACAATGTCTGGCTTAACCGCGCCGACAATCGCATCGAACATAAGATGTCGCTCATCGAACTGGTTGGCGATCATGTCGTTGGGGTTGGCTACTACCCCGGTTGAATTTGGCGGTGGCTGACGGTCGGCTATGCCCAAATTAAGACATGCGACTTTCCAAGTACGTCTCCAGCAAGCGATCGGTCAGCACCGGCCAATTGTGGTCGGTCGCGATGGCGCTATCGTAGCTGAATAGGGGTTAATTTGTAGGGAGGCATCCAGTTGGCTTAAACAACGGCTATCGCGGATGTCTTCGGCGAAGCTACGCAATGTGTCGGGGTCCGGTTGGGCGAAGACCCGGGTCACCTACGACACGCCCTAATGCCTTTCCGCCGCCCCGTCAGGTATCGCGGACGTATAGGCATATCGGCCGCCTGGCCGGATCATTGCCATTAAAGGCTCCGCCAAGGCGCGACCGATCGTGTCCGCAACCGCGTCGAACTTGCTGGAGCGAGCCAATGCCTCCTCGCCATCGATCGCGATCGTGCTCGCGACCTGGAGGCCCGCTGCCCCGCTCAACTGTCGGGCGCGCACGCCCGCGATGACGCGCGCACCAAGCTTGTTAGCCCCATGAACGGCTGCCCGACCCACGCTGCCGAGCGCGCCGGTCACGAGAACCGTCTGCGCTGCAGTGATCTGGGCGCTTATCCTGACCATTTGTTCGCCGGTAAGCACCGCAACCTGATTGCCTTCATAGCTGAATTTCTTTTCTTTAGCGCGCTGCTCGCTCTTTCGACTGTCCTATGTTTGATCCCATCGCAAGCCGGGCGGGGCGGCCAACAGAAGCGACCGTGTAAAAATGAGACGCTGCCGATAAAAGTCCGATGATTGACCAGCAGCTATCCAAGGGTCTGTGTCGCACCTTCAACGTCGGCGATGTTAGGGGCATCTGACCAATCCATCGGCTCGACCAAATGCCAGATTTCCCAATTTTCAGCCCAAAACCGGACTGGCAGAAGTCGGCCAGATCGTGATTTCTAGGAGCGTGCTTGGGCAGGTTATTTGGCTGCTGGACATCAACCTTTGTTCTCGTCACAATGGCACCGTACCACGGACTTTCGATGCCTGTGGGGATGTTTGTGGTATCGAATGTGGGATAGCTACGTATGGATGGAGCAAATTGCAGGAAATCCGGGCTCGATTGCCTCAGGTTATTAATCCCTGCCTCTCCGCCAATTTCCTGTCCTTCCACATTGGTTTAAGCATTGTAAAAGCGGACGTTTTTTAGCGACTTATCGGTGGAGTTGATCGGTCGACGAGTTCTCGTCTCTGCCTAGCGCTTGTGCGGAACCGCAGAGAAATTGGGTGGCGAAATAGGCAAGGCCGCACTAGGCCGACTGTGGTCCTCCACCACGCCAAGTGCTGTTCCATTGTGTCAGGCCTGACCGTGTGACGAAAATATCGGGCTCAGGATCAGATCCGGAACAAACGTCCACCGACCGATTGTGAGTTGCCGTAGATCTTCGCCCGAGACGGATGGTTTGGCCAACCGGGGCCCGGCCCCCTAATACCCACTCGGTCTCCTCCGCGAACGGGTACGCGAGACCTGTTCTCTCAGGACTGCCCGATCGAGCCTGTCGATCCTCCGGGAGTCGATGGCATGACCAGAAGCCGCGCTGGGGGCAGCTATTGTCTTAAGTGATGGGCCAATAGGTCGCGTAGCGTTCATGCGCTATGCGATGATAGGGGATGAGGCGCACTGGACTACCGTCTTTTGAAACGATCGTGAATTCGAGCGGGCGGTCCTGACGGCGAAGAGCGTTGGCAAGCTCCTGGGGTTCCCCCGCCAGTGTCGGGGGCGTGAAGGGCGCATTGTTATAATCGCCATATTTGCGCTCATTTACGACAATGTCGGAACCGGGAGCCAGTCCCGCCTTCCCCAATGCGCCTGCCAAGAGCAATGGGCCGTAGGTGAATGCAACGATGCTGGGCGCGGCAGGAGCGCTTTCGGCCGCAACTTCCATGACCAGGCGGAGTTCGACGCGATCGCCGTTCTTCCATGTGCGCAAGAGTTCGACATAGCTGCCCGGATCGTCCGACTGCGCGGCCTGCTGGCCGTTGATCAGGACAGTGGCCGTCCGGCTCCAGCGGGGATGGCGCAGGCGCAAAGCAATCTCTGTCGGCTGCTGGAGCGTCCAGCGCAGCGTGGTGGCGGGCTCTTCGGGGAAGGCGGTGCTTTGGGTCAGGACCGCGCCCTTTGCCTTCCACGTCACGGATGAGGGGATGAAGAGGTTGACGTAAAGCGCCCGGTCATCGTGAAAATAGATGGAATCGCGATATTTGACATGGTTTTCCATGCCCGTGCCGGTGCAGCACCAGAAGGAATCTTCAGGCGTGTGATACAGCTTCATATAGCCGGGCCGGGCCCCCTGGAAATAGGTTGCCATGCCCGTGTCGGGATCCTGAGACGCAAGGATGCCATTATAGAGTGTGCGCTCATAATAATCGGCGTAGCTGGCGCGCGGGTCGTGCAGGAACAACGCGCGCGTCAGCTTCAGCATGTTATGCTGGCAGCAGGTTTCCGATCCCTTCGCCGAGAACACATGGCTATCGAAGTCTGCCATGGCGAAGAAATGTTCGTTATCGCCATGGCCACCGCTGGCGAAGGAGCGGGTCAGGGCGACCGTCTTCCAGAAGAATGCCGCCGCGTCCCGATAAGTCTCATCGCCGGTGGCTTCGTAGACCCGTTGGAAGCCCACGATCTTGGGCACTTGCGTGTTCGCGTGCAGCCCGTCCAGTTCGTCGCGACTTCGCGCTAGCGGCTCCATAATCGCCTTATGCGAGAAGCGCTTCGCCAAGGTGCGATAGTCTGGCTTGCCGGTCATGAAATACAAGTCGGCGTAGATTTCATTCATGCCGCCATGTTCGGTCGCTAGCATCGTTTCGAAATCGGCGTCGGACAGGCTCTGTGTCGCAGCTACGCCCCAGTCGGCCAGCTTTAACAGGACGTCGCGCGATACGCTGCTGTCGGTCAGGAGCGCTGCGTCCCTCAGTCCGGCATAGACCTTATGCAAAGTATACCAGGGGACGCCGGTGATTTTGTCCCCGCGAATATGCGCAGCCATGAGCTGCGGTCCCTTGGGGAAGGCGCAGACAAGGCCAGATCCTGACGCCTGCTGACACGCAGCGAGTTCCCCCGCGATATAGTCGATCCGGTCTTTAAAGCGCTTGTCGCTGGTGGAGCGATAGGCGAGGGCGCATCCGGACAGATAATGGCCCAGCGTGTGGCCATGACAGTTGATATCGTCCCATGTCGCTTCGGATTCCCATCCGCCATAGACAGCCGCCTTGGGCTTGAGGCCAGCGTTCACGCGGAAGTTATGGAGCAGGCGATCTGGCTGGAGCTTGAGCAGATAGGCCTCGGTCATCCGCTGCGCATGCAGGAAGGGGCCTTCGCTCAGCGTCACGTCAGCCATGTCGAACGGTTGGAGATTCGTTGGCACGAGCGGGGGAGTGAATTGTTGCAACGGTTGGGCGGACGCGCGGCGTGGTGCTATTGCCGTCCAGCCTGCAAGCAGCGCTCCGGTGCCGACCGTCGCGAAAAACTGGCGGCGCGAACTTCTGCTTTTTGTGCGCACATGTTCCACAGTCATTGCCTCTCTTAATTGTCGGAGTAATGATAAACGATGATGGTGGGTAAACCAACCCTGATCGCGAATATTCGATCGTCAGAAGGCAATGGGTGTACCGGATGCCGTGGCGGGTAACGCGCCCTTGCTCGCAGCCGTTTCGGCCGCAACAGACAGGGTGAAGCCATAACGCTGGGGTGCGACCGGTATGCGATAGCGTTCCAGCGGACGACCCAGCGAACTCCAGCTATCGGTGCCGCCCAGACCGCTTTGGATTTTGTCGATCAGCAGGGTGACCGTGCCGTGCGGCCGGATATCGCTGCTCCGCCGCGTTCCGGGTGGTCGCTTTGCCAAGTCGTCATAAGGAAAGGCAAGGACATTGGTGGAAAGCGGCTGCTCCCCCGTAACCATGAATGAAGGCAGGTTCGCGCCGCTGATCTTCAGCCACCGCACGCCGACTTTGTTGCCGGTTTCCTGTGGCCGCATATAACCGTGGTTCTGGTCGGCGATTGCGCCCGTCCAGCGGCCCAGCGCTGCGCCGGCCTGTCGGTCCCAGTAGCTTTCATGCGGTCCTTTGCCATACCATTCAACTCTGTCGAAGGCGGTGGGCATGATGAAGGCCAGGCCGATCCGCAGTGGGTCAGGGAGATTTGCAGCGGTCGGAGTGAATTGGGCGTCGACCGTAACGGTTCCATCGCCGCGCATGACATAGCGGTTTTCGAAACGTGCCGCATCGTCACCTACCGCGAAGCGTACGCGGATGCCGACACTGCCGTCCGCGCTGCGTTCTGCGATCGTCGCCTCTGTCGTGCGGGTTTCGGAAGCTCTTTTCCATAGTGCGTGGGTGCGCTCCAGTTTCGTCCCGATATCGTTATCGGTCAGCGCCCGGGTGAAGTTGGGGGTTCCGCCCGCCAGAATCGCGCGGCCATCCTTGCGATAGTCGATCAGTCCGGTCGCGCGGTCTATCGTCAGGTCTGTGCCCGCCGCCGATAGCGTGATCCGGTTATCCGCTTCGGTCAGCACGACCGGACCCGTTACTGCAGGTGCGGGTGCAGTCGGTATGACCGGCAGCACGAACTGTTCCCACGCTATGAGATGACCTGCAGGCACTAGCGACACGGCACCGCCTCGCGCCCGGGCAGTGAGCGTGACGACATATTCATGGCCGGGCTTGCGGATGTCAGGCAGTGCCAGCGCGACTGGCGCTTCGGTCCGCGCGGGGACGGTCATCGTGTGCAGGTCGCCGCGCGCCACTTCGATCCCGTCTTCCAGTAACAACCAGCCAAGATCGAAATCCGACAGGGTGCGGAAGTCATGGCGGTTGATGACGGTGAACGTGCCGCGCGCCACATCTTCGGCGCGGAAGGCAATCGGCTGATAGACCTTGCGCATTTCGAACAGGTGCGGATTGGGGGTGCGGTCGGGCTGGATCAGGCCATCGCCAAATTCGATGTCGCCACCGGGATTGGGCCCATAGATCCCGCCGGTGCCCCAATAGGGTTCGCCATTCTCGTCCCGCGCATACATGGACTGATCCACCCAGTCCCAGATGAAGCCGCCCTGCAATTTGCGGTGGGCGTAGATCGCCTCCCAATAGTCGGCCATGTTGCCGCCGCTGTTGCCCTGCATATGCGAATATTCGCACTGGATCAGCGGCTGGGTGTAGCGGGGGTCGCGAGCATAGGCGATGGTCTGGTCGACGCTGTAATACATGGGCGCGAAGATGTCGGCATAGGCGTTCGGTTTTGGGTCGGTAAGCGTGCCCCAGCCAAGATAGCTGATGAGGCGTGTTGGATCGCGCCGACGCGCCTCGGTCGCCGCCTTTTCAAACACGGGGCCGATCCCAGCCTCATTGCCGAGCGACCAGAAGATGATCGAGGGATGGTTCTTGTCCCGCTCCACCATATTCGCGACGCGGGAGATATGGGCGGCATCCCATGCTTTGTCATAACCAAGCTGATAGAGCTTACGCTCCGCGTCGCCGGTCCAGCCCATCTCCATATAGGCGTGGGATTCTATGTTGGCCTCATCCATGACGTAGAGGCCATATTCGTCCGCCAGATCGTACCAGCGCGGATCGTTGGGATAGTGAGACGTGCGCACGGCGTTGACGTTGTTGCGCTTCATCATCTCAATGTCGCGGCGCATGGAGTCCAGCGAAATGACATGAAATGTCTCGGGATCATGCTCGTGCCGGTTGACGCCGCGGATCGTGATCGGGCGACCGTTTACCGCCAGTTGTCCGTTGCGGATCGCGACGTCGCGAAAGCCGATGCGTTGCGCGGTCGCCTGTATGACTGCGCCCTTGTCGTCCAATAGCTCCAGCAGCAGCGCGTAGAGATTGGGCGCTTCCGCTGACCAGGCGCGTATCCGGGGCACCCGGTCGGCCATGCGGATGGCCTGTTCGGTCTTGCCCGGTTGCACGGGCATGGTGCGTGCCGAGAGCGTCTGGTCACCGTCGACCAGGGTGGCACGCAGTGACACTGGCTTCGCGCTGGGCGAGATTTTCGCGATGACGTCCAGCGTGCCGTCGCGCCAGTCATTGACCAACCCCGCCCGTATCGCAAAATCACGTATCCGCGTCTTTGGCGCGGCCATCAGGAACACCTCCCGCTCGATCCCTGATACGCGCCAGAAATCCTGATCCTCAAGATAGGAGCCGTCCGACCAGCGATAGATGCGGATCGACACACTGTTCCGACCCGGCCGCAGATACCGGGTCACGTTGAATTCGGATGGAAGTTTGCTGTCCTCGCTGTAGCCGACCTGCACCCCGTTGACCCACACATAGTAGGCCGATCCCGCTGCGCCGATGTGCAGCAGCACATCCTGCCCGGCCCAATTGGCGGGAATGTCCACGTCGCGCCGGTACGATCCCACCGGGTTGCGATCATGCGGGATAAGCGGGCGATTGGCGGGGAAGGGGTAGGTAATATTGTTGTAGCGCGCCTGATCGTACCCTTCGGCTTGCCAGTCGGCGGGGACGCGAATGGTCTTCCACCCCGACACGTCGAACTCATCGCGGAAGAAATCCGCCGGTGCGCCATCGACGTTGGGCGAAAAGAAGAATCGCCATGAACCGTTGAGCGAAAGGAAGCGGCGCGATGCCGCGCGGTCTCCGGCCAAGGCACGCTGTCGATCCTCGAACGGGAAGCCAGTGGCGCGGGCAGGCTCCTTGCCGCGTTCGAACACGTCCGGGTTCTCCCAGTCAGGTCGGCTATTGTCGACCTGTGGCGAGAGGGGGATTGCAGGCCGACCCTGCGCCATGACCATCGGGGCAAGCAGCAGCAGGGCGAGCGCCGGCGCACGCATTTATTTAGGAAGGTCTACAGTTTTGGCGATGGCATAGGTCGTGCTTTGCGTCGGAACGCCACTGTCCGGTTGGCCCGGCCCGATGCTGAGACGGTAGCTGCCCGGGATCAACTGCCGCTCGCCCTCGTTCGTCACGAAGCTCATGTCGCGTGCGGAGAGCGTGAAGCGGATGGTGCGCCGTTCACCGGGCTGGAGCGAGGCACGCTGGAACCCGCGTAGTGCCGTGCGTGGAGCGCCTTCGAACCCCGGGGGGGAAATATAGAGCTGCGACACTTCTTCGCCTTCTCGCGCGCCGGTATTGGTTATGTCCGTGACGACGGTCAGGCCGTTTTCCAATGCGCCGTTCACGGGTTCGATCCGCAGCGGCCCATAGGCAAAGCTGGTGTAGCTGAGGCCATAGCCGAACGGATAAACCGGCTTGCCCTTGAAATAGCGATAGGTGCGACCGTCCATGCCATAGTCGGTAAAAGGCGGCAGATCGGCGACGCTGCGGTAGAAGGTAACCGGCAGGCGACCGGCGGGATTGACCCTGCCCGACAGAATGTTGCCGGCGGCGAGGCCGCCTGACTGCCCCGGATACCATGCCTCCAATATTGCAGAGGCGTTGTCTTTTGCCCAGGACAGGTCGACCGCGCTGCCGTTCATGACGATCACCACCAGCGGCTTGCCCAGTGCCTTGGCCTTTTCAAGAAAGGCGCGCTGGTCGGCGGGCAGGTCGAGCGTGGTCTTGTCGCCGCCGTCGAACCCTTCGACCTTGACCGGCATTTCCTCGCCCTCCAGATCGGAGGTTAGGCCGACAACCGCGACCACGACGTCTGCATCCTTCGTTCCGGCTGCCAGATCGCGTTCGGTGTTGTCGCTGATGCGTTTCCAGAAGATCGCGGGACTGGCCGAGACGCTGCTTTCGCCCTCGAGGCTGATGGCGTAGCGATCGCCCTTGCGCATCGGCACTTCGCTCAGTTTGAGCGGTTCGGCCCAGCGGGAATAGTCGGTGGCCGAAACCACCGGCTTCCCATTGAGCGATACGCTGCCTTTCACGCCCGTCAGCGCGAGGCGATAGAGGCCAGTTTCTGGAGCAATCAGATAGCCGCTCCAGACGATTTTGTGCTTGTTCGAAATCTGTTTGAATTCCGAGGCACGGGATAGGAGGCTGTCCTCCACGCGCGTCAACACGGGCTTTGCGGCATAATTCTTGTCGCCAACTGCGTTATAATATTGGGCGCGCAGTCCGGGCTTGCCATCGGGGGTCTGCAATGCCGATCCCGGGACAAGGTCGCCATCGGTTATCGAGGGACTGAACGGGATCACGGTGATTGCAGAACCGGGCATCGCCTGCCGCAGACCGTCTGCGACGGAGATGGGTGGGGCCGATTTGGATGAGGAATAATTGCCGCGCAACACACGTGTGGCATCGGCCAGTGGGCCGACAACCGCGATTTTTACGCCGGGACGCAGCGGCAGGACACCGTCATTCTTGAGCAGGACCATACTTTTTTCGGCGGTTGTCAGCGCCAGCGCCTGATGCTCCTGCGTGCCGATCGCGCTGACCGGTGTGGCATTGGGGCGGCGGGCCGTCAGGCCGGGCAAGTCGCCATTGCGATAGCGTGCGGAAAAGAGACGGACCAGTGCGGTATCTATGTCGCCCATGCCGATATAACCGCGTTTGAGCGATTCCTTGTACCGGTCCCCAAGGTCCGTCCGTCCTGCAACGGTGCCGTTATGGCATTCGCTGTCCACGCCGGATTTCAGTGACGTGGCGACGCCGGTAGAGACGTCGGGGGCATATTTATGATGTTCGTAGATATCGACCACGGCGTCGCAGTCAGACACGACATAGCCAGTAAAGCCCCATGCTCCGCGCAGATACTCTTTGAGCAGCATGTCGCTCGCGCAGGCTGGCTGACCGTCGACCCGGTTATAGGCGCACATGATCGACCCGGCCTTGCCCTCCACGATTGCGGCGCGGAATGCGGGCAAATAGGTGTCCTCAAGGTCGCGCTTGGTTGCGAAGATATTGTCGGTGTGGCGGGTGGGTTCCGGGCCGCTGTGGACGGCATAATGTTTGGGCGTGGCGACGACATCGGGCAGGTCCGGATTGTCACCTTGCATGCCCTGGATGAAGGCGACGCCGATCCTGGCGGTCAGGAAGGGATCTTCTCCATAGGTTTCCTGTCCACGGCCCCAGCGCGGATCGCGGAAAATATTGATATTGGGCGACCATGTGTCGAGACCGGTGCCGATGCGGCCCAGATGCCCGGTTGCGCGGCCAAGGCTGTGGAGCGCGCGCACTTCCGTGCTGATCGTCGCGGCGACGTTCTTGATAAGGGGGGCGTCGAAAGTGGCGGCGAGACCGATCGGCTCCGGGAAATTGGTGGTCGGCACCGCGCCAATCGCGCCGTGCAGCGATTCGGTCCACCAGTTATAGGCGGGAATGCCCAGCCGCGGGATGGCGGGCGCGACATTGAGCAACTGAGGGACCTTTTCGTCGAGCGTCAGCGCATTGACGATTTGGCGGGCCTTCTCGTCAGCCGCGTCGCGCGCGGGCGAAGGCTGCGCAAGGGCTGTCGAAGTGGAGGCGAGCAGCATAAAAAGCGCGCTCGACGCGCGGAATGGGCGGGCCTTGCCCTTGGCTGTTTCGCGCAGAACTTTCGCAGGAACGCAACCCGGACGAGCCGTATCCAATATCGCTTCGCGGCGATTGACATGGTTGCGCATCATCGTTCCTCCCAGAGTTTTTAAGCCGGCTTCATCCGGATATTACGAATGGGTAGCGCTAACACTTCGCATGTCAAGCCTGCGAAATAGGTCGTCGGCTGAACAATGGGTGATGATCGACGAGTTCCAAAGGCGACATCTTCGGTAACAAAATGCGCGTAAAGATGGGCGTCGGCGACGTCGATGCACGAGACCTCTTGACACACATGCCAGTTCCGTGTCGGTAGCGCTACCAGTTTTACAAATTCGGGAGTTGAGGATGAGGGGCAATGGTTCCGTGGCGGATATTCTGCCGTCGGACTGGCGGGCGGGACGTTTCGTGGGGCGGGTGATGACTCCCGCCGGGCCGACGCCCATTCTGGTCGTAGATGGTATGGCCTATGACATGGCGCGGGTCGCTCCCACCATATCCTTGCTGATGGACCGTCTGCCGTTGGATCCGGCGCAGGGCGAGTGGTTGGGCGCTCTCGACGCGCTCGACCTTCCGTTGCTCAGTCCTGTCGACCTGCAATGCGTGAAGGCATGTGGGGTGACCTTCGCCTTGTCCGCAATCGAGCGAGTCATTGAGGAGCGCGCGCGCGGCGATTCCACAGCCGCCGCCGAGATACGTGGGCGGCTTGAAGGGCGGGTGGGCGGTTCCATCCGAGCAGTTAATCCCGGCTCGCCAGAGGCCGCCGCGTTAAAGGCGGCTCTGATCGAGGACGGACTATGGTCGCAATATCTGGAAGTCGCCATCGGCCCAGATGCGGAGGTGTTCACCAAGGCGCCAGTCCTGGCGACCGTAGGCGCAGGCGCGCAAATTGGCATCCGGTCGGATTCCACCTGGAACAATCCGGAACCCGAAATCGTGTTGATCGTCAACGCATCCGGCGAGGCCGTCGGCGCTACGCTGGGCAATGACGTCAACCTGCGGGATTTCGAGGGGCGGTCGGCGCTGCTGCTAGGCAAAGCAAAGGACAATAATGCGTCCTGCGCGCTGGGGCCGTTGATCCGCCTGTTCGACGCCGATTTTACGATTGACGACGTACGCAATGCCGAAGTCGCCCTGACGATAGATGGACCGGAAGGCTATCGGCTGGAGGGTACGAGTAGCATGAACCAGATTAGTCGCGACCCGCTCGAACTGGTCCGCCAGACGTTGAGCGAGCATCAATATCCCGATGGGTTCGCGTTGTTCCTTGGGACATTGTTTGCGCCGGTGCAGGACCGTGACGATCCGGGCAGGGGCTTTACGCACAAGGTGGGCGACGTGGTAACTATCGCCACGACGCGTCTGGGTCGGCTGACCAATGAAGTTGTGACATCCAAGGATGCAGCGCCCTGGACCGGGGGGCTGGCGGATTTCATGTTCAACCTCGCCAAGCGCGGCCTGTTGAAAAGCAACGTGGCATGATAGATCGTGCTCATTATCCCAGCCTGTCGGGCAAGCGCGTATTCATTAGCGGCGGCGCAAGTGGCATCGGCGAAGGGCTTGTGGAGGGTTTCGTCGCTCAGGGTGCCCGCGTGGCCTTTTGCGATATCGTGGCAGATGCAGGGCAGCATGTTGCCGATCGCCTAACGCCCGGCGCAGCCCATGCGCCGATCTTTCGCCAGTGCGATCTGCGCGATATTGCGGCGGTGCAGGCGATGCTGGCCGAGGTGGAAACGGCGCTGGGTGGCGTGGATATACTGATAAACAATGCGGCCAATGACGACCGGCACAGCATCCAGGAGGTCACGCCGGAATATTGGGAGGAGCGGATGGCCGTCAACCTGCGCCATCTGTTCTTCACGGCGCAGGCCGTGCTGCCTGCGTTCCGACGTGCAGGGGGTGGCGTCATCCTGAATTTCGGGTCGATCAGTTGGCATCTGGGAATGGCGGACCTCATCCTCTATCAGACCGCCAAGGCCGCGATCGAGGGCATGACTCGCGCAATGGCGCGGGATCTGGGCCGAGAGAATGTTCGCGTAAATACGATTGTACCCGGTAATGTGAAGACGCCGCGACAGATGCAATGGTATACGCCCGAGGGAGAGGCGGAGATCGTCGCCGCACAATGTCTGGACGGCCGGATTTTGCCTGCAGATGTCGCGGCGCTGGTTTTGTTTCTGGCGTCGGACGATGCAAGGATGTGTACCGGTCATGACTATTTCGTCGATGCAGGCTGGCGCTGAAAAGATGGCAGGCGAAGTCCGGTCCGTCCTGAGCCTGGGCGCGACATTGGGCGAAGGCCCGATATGGGTCGCCCACGACGCGGCTTTGTGGTTCGTTGACATCAAGGCGCCATCCATCCATCGTTTCGATCCCGCGCTGGAGGCGGTGCGAAGCTGGACCGCTCCAGCGCAGATCGGCTGGATATTGCCGGACAGCGACGGTCGCTTTCTGGTGGGGCTTCAGACCGGCATCCATCGCTTCGATCCAGTCGATGGCGACTTTTCGCTGGTCCATGCGCCGGAATTGCATCTGCCCGGTAACCGCTTGAACGACGCGACGGTTCACCCGGACGGTGCGCTCTGGTTCGGATCGATGGACGATTCCGAAACGGCAATCAGCGGTGTTTTCTATCGCATGGATCGGTCCGGCTGCGTCGCCAGCGGACTGGACGCCGTCAGCATCACCAACGGTCCCGCGGTCTCCCGCAATGGCGATATCCTTTACCATGTCGATACGATCGGCCGCACCATCTGGCGGAGCGTGATAGACGGCAGCGGCGTGCATGACACTCGCGTGTTCGCCCAGATTGAGGAAGGCGCCGGATATCCCGATGGGCCGACCATCGACGCGGAAGGCTGCTTGTGGATCGGCCTGTTCGGCGGATGGGGCGTGCGGCGCTATGATCCGGCCGGAAAGCTGATGGCAAGCGTTGCCTTTCCCGTGGCGAATGTCACCAAAGTGGCCTTTGGTGGCGACGGGCTGGCGACGGCCTATGCCACCACGGCGGCCAAGGGATTGTCTCTGGCCGAGCGTCGAGCGCAACCACTGGCGGGCGATCTGTTCGCTTTCGATCCGGGGGTGTGCGGCGTACCTGGAATTCTCGCAAAACTATAAAATATAGGAAGGATAAGGATGATGGAGCAGGAGGGGAGCGCGGAGAAGGTCAATATGGCCTTTATCGCTGCAATCGTGGCGGTAGCTACCATTGGCGGATTCATGTTTGGTTATGATTCCGGGGTCATCAACGGCACCCAGAAGGGGCTGGAATCGGCCTTCGATTTGGGCAAGCTGGGCATCGGCATCAACGTCGGTGCGATTCTGGTCGGATCGTCCATCGGCGCGTTCGGTGCCGGGCGCTTGGCCGACATCATCGGCCGACGCGGCGTGATGATGGCGTCAGCCATATTGTTTCTTGGTAGCGCTTTGCTCGCAGGGGCAGCCGGTTCCTCGGCGCTGTTCATCATTGCGCGGATTATCGGCGGTTTGGGCGTAGGTGCTGCCAGCGTTATTTCGCCGGTGTATATCTCGGAAGTCACCCCCGCCGCTGTGCGTGGCCGCTTGTCGAGTATCCAGCAGGTCATGATCATCACCGGCCTGACTGGCGCGTTTGTCGCCAATTTCGCGCTGGCCCGCTATGCGGGCGGCTCCACGGCAACGCTATGGCTGGATTATCCGGCCTGGCGATGGATGTTCTGGCTGCAAGCGATTCCAGCGGCCATTTACTTGCTGGCGCTGCTGGCGATCCCGGAAAGCCCCCGCTATCTGGTGGCCCGGGGACGGGATGCCGATGCCGAAGTGGTACTGACGCGCCTGTTTGGCGCTCAGGAGGCGGCGCGGAAGGTCGTGGAAATCCGGGGTAGCCTGGCGGCGGATCATCATCGTCCGAAGCTGTCCGATCTGATCGACAAGGTCAGCGGCAAGGTGCGGCCTATCGTCTGGGCGGGCATCGGCCTGGCGATCTTCCAGCAGTTGGTGGGTATCAATGTCGTGTTTTATTATGGCGCGACCTTGTGGGAAGCTGTCGGCTTTTCAGAAGATAATGCGCTGCAGATCAACATCCTTTCGGGCGTGTTGTCGATCGGTGCGTGTCTCGCCACTATGACACTGGTGGATCGGGTGGGGCGCAAGCCGTTGCTGCTGACCGGTTCGGCAGGCATGGCCGCGACGCTGGGCGTTGTCGCTTGGGCCTTTTCCACGGCGATAACCGGAGCGGACGGTGGCGTGAGCTTGCCGGGCAGCAACGGTCTGATCGCGCTGATCGCAGCGAACCTTTACGTGATCTTCTTCAACCTCAGTTGGGGTCCGATCATGTGGGTCATGCTGGGCGAAATGTTCCCCAACCAGATCCGTGGATCGGGCCTGGCGGTCGCAGGATTTGCCCAATGGATTGCGAACGCGGCGATATCGGTCAGCTTCCCGGCGCTCGCAGCGTCGCCGGGTCTGGCGATTACCTATCTGGGCTACGCCGTCTTTGCATTCATCAGCTTCTTCTTCGTCCGCGCTATGGTTCATGAAACCAAGGGGCGGGAACTGGAAGACATGCAGGGCTGATAAACTATGCGCGCCGTTTCCGATCCGGAAGCGGCGCGCCTATGTCGCTGCTGATCAGGCCTTGGGCCGCATTCTGGGGGCGGCGTCGGACTGCCGCCGGACCAGACTATAATCCAGCATCACATGCGTTTCCGCCGTGTCGGCACCGGGTTTTGGGCGTCCGCGCATTTCGCGAACCAGCATCTCCACCGCCACCCGCGACATCTCTCCGATAGGCTGGTGGATCGTGGTCAGTTCGGGCCAGATGGTCGTCGCCAGCGGTGTATCGTCGAAGCCACAGACAGTCAGGTCGCTGGGCACATCCATGCCTCGCCTATGCGCCACGGCAACCGTAGCAGCCGCCATATCGTCATTGCTTGCGAAGATGGCGCTGGGCCGGTTGGGCAGGTCCAGGATCGTTTCGGCAGCGTCCAGCCCCGATCGATAGGTGAAATAGCCTTGCGCGCACAGGGACGGGTCATCGGCTATTCCCGCTTCGGTCAGGGCGGCGCGATAGCCTTCGAACCGGCGGTCGCTGGCGCTCAGATTGGGATTGCCCTTGATGAAACCGATCCGGCTGTGCCCCAATGTGATGAGGTGCTGTGTCATTTCATAGGCAGCCTGAAAATCGTCGATGCTCACAGCCAGCATGTCGCTTGGCGCGCGCCCAGTGGCAACCGCGACGGCCGGGATTGCCGCCTTGGCCAGCGCATCCAGCATTTCCTGGGAATCGCATAGCGGCGGCGGCAGGATAATGCCGCTGATCCGTCCGCTCTTCAACTGCTGCATCACGGCGGCGACTGACATGTCGTCACCGAATTTTTCCACCACGAGATGCACGCCGCTGCGCGCCGCCTGATCCAGGCTGCCCATCAGAAATTCGGAAAGATAGGAGGAGGAGGGGTTGGAATAGAGCAGGCCGATCCGCGTTTCTTCCCCAACGGCCAGGCTGCGCGCGGCAACGCTGGGCGAATAATTCAGCGCGGCGATCGACGCCTTAACCTTCTCCCGCGTTGTGGGGCGGACAGTCTGCTCGTCATTGATAACCCGCGATACGGTCATTGGCGACACGCCGGCATGCTTTGCAACGTCGTTGATCGTGGGCGCGTTATGTTGCCGTCGGGAAGTTCGCGAAGTTGTCATGGTTTCTCGCGCAGTTGGGAAGGAAAGCAATATCAGATTAGCATTGCCAATTTCCTATAGTAGCTGCGACGGGCAAGGCGAAACAATAATGACGTGACCGCTGTCGGTGCCATTTTGGTATTCTGTCTTGGCAAGCGGCCTCCCGCGTGAACGCAGGAGGCCGCAAGGAGCTTACTTCAGCATCGGATCGATGGTGCGGATGGTGCCATCCGGATTATAGAACAATTCCGTGACCTTCACGTTGCGCAAGCGAGTCTGCCCCGAAAGCTGCGTGTCGGCATAAAAGAGCCACCAGCGACCGTTCCATTCGACGATGGAATGATGCGTCGTCCATCCGTCAACCGGCTCCAGGATGCGGCCTTTGTAGGTGAAGGGGCCGTAAGGGGAATCGCCTATGCCATAAGCGAGATAATGGGTGTCGCCGGTGGAATAGCTGAAATAATATTTGCCCTTATATTTGTGCATCCACGACGCTTCGAAAAAGCGTCGGTCATGGTCGCCGCCCAACAGCGGCTTACCCTTGTCATCCACGATCTGAACGGAACGCGGCTTTTCGGCGAATTCGGTCATGTCGCCGGACATTTTAGCGATCTGAGGCATCAGGGCGGGCTTGTCGTCTGCGCCCAAGTCGGTTTTCGATCCGTTGGGATCATATGTGCCGGTCACATTCCGCTGAAGCTGGCCGCCCCAGATGCCGCCGAAATACATATAGCTGCTGCCATCGTCGTCGGTGAAGACGGCGGGGTCGATCGAATAGCTACCCTTGATCGGCTGCGGTCTGGCTTTGAACGGACCCATCGGGTCTTTGGACGTGGCAACGCCGATACGGAACGCACCCTGCTTATCCTTGGCGGGGAAGTAGAGATAATAGGTGCCGTTCTTGAAGGCTGCGTCCGGTGCCCACATCTGCTTGTCGGCCCAGGGCACATCCTTCACATCCAGTGCGACGGGGCCAACGGTGACCGGGCCGCCGATCTTGTCCATCGACAGGATACGGTAATCGCGCATTTCGAAATGCGCACCCAGATCGTCCTCGGGCGTCGGGCCATCGATATCGTGGCTGGGATAGACATAGATCTTGCCGTTCCACACATGGGCGGATGGATCCGCAGTGTAGATGTCCTTCACCAGCGGCTGCGACAGATATTTTTTCGACGTGCCAGCCGCTGCATTATCGCCAGATACTGCACCGGGATCCTTCTGACAGGCTGCGGTCAGCGCCAGCAGCACAAGCAAAAGGGGGCGTCCGCCGCCGATATTCATTTTCATAGGGTGTTCCTCTCCGGCTTATATCGAGCACGATAGCGATATCATTACAATCACACAACTCCCACTGCTTTACCTTGCAAAATTGCCTATCACCGGTCAATGATAGCGCAACCATAAAAGGAGATGAGAGGCATGTTGCGACATTTGAGAGGCTGTGCGCTGGCTATCGGACTGCTGACGAGTGGATCAGCGCTCGCGCAATCCGCAGCGGCCGTCGATTTAAATGAAGCAGGCTATTTCGAGGGGGCAGGTGTCAATGTCCTCGTCTTTTCCAATACCTATGACGGACTGTTCGCCGATTCCAAGATCGGTGGCATAGAGATCATTCAGCAGGGACTTCGCAGCGCCACCAATGGCGACGTGCGCCTGTCCCCGACGCCGGGCCAATGGGATCCGGCTGCTGCCGTCGTTAGCCGCAAGGTGGATCGCCGGACGGGGGTGGTCGAAACGAGGCTGCGCTATGCGGAGTTGAAATGGGACTATGTCGTTCGGGCTGAGCGCAAGGGCGGGGCCGTGGTCATCAGCGTGGTGCTGGACAAGCCGCTGCCGAAAGCGCTGTCTGGCAAGGCCGGTTTCAACATGGAATTCCTGCCGTCGGCTTATTTTCATCACAGCTATGTGGCCGACGCCGCGACGGGCATATTCCCGCGCTATCCCGCCAGCGAAATGACCCTGACCGCAGAGCGCAACGCCGCGAGCGGGCGCAGCGAAGGGCCAGGGGCGGACCCTCTGCCGATCGCCAGCGCCTCGCGCTTCGTGCTGGCGCCCGAAGACCCGGCACGCCGCATTACCGTGAGCGGCAATGCGCCAATCATGCTGTATGACGGGCGCAATCAGGCACAAAATGGGTGGTTCGTGCTGCGGTCGCTGTTGCCTGAAGGGAAGAGCGGGACGGTGCTGCAATGGACCGTGGACGTTAATGCGGTGCCGGTATGGTTGGGCCCGCCGGTGATTGCGCACTCCCAACTGGGCTATGCCCCAGGTGGCACCAAGGTGGCGACGGTGGAGCTGGATCGCAACGACAAACGTCGCCCGCCGCTTCGCCTGCTGCGGATCGGGGACAACGGCGCGCAGACGCCGGTTGCGACCGGGCCTGCGCGGGAATGGGGCGATTATCTGCGCTATCATTATCTGCAACTGGATTTCAGCGCTGTGACGCAGTCGGGCCTCTACATGCTGGAATATGGGGATGTGCGCACTGCGCCGTTCCGGATCGCGCAGGATGTCTATGCCGATGCCTGGCATCCGACCAACGACGTCTATTTCCCGGTCGCGATGGACCATATGACGGTCAATGAAGCCTATCGCGTCTGGCATGGGGATTCCCATCGTGACGATGGCCGTCAGGCGCCGCTGAACCACGAACATATCGACCTCTATCGACAGGGACCGACGACCGACACACCCTACAAGCCGGGAGAAACGATACCCGGCCTCAATGTCGGCGGCTGGTATGATGCGGGGGATTTCGACATCCGCACCCAGTCGCAATATGAGGTTATAAGATCGCTGGTGGAAAGCCGCGAACTGTACGGGCTGAACCGCGATACGGTCAGCGTCGATCCGGCACGACGACATGTCGAGATCCACGTCCCCGACGGTAAGCCCGACATCGTGCAGCAGGTCGCACACGGCACCATCCAACTACTGGCGCAGTTCGATGCAGTCGGCCATGCCATTCACGGCATCGTCGAGCCCGACGTGGCGCAATATACGCATCTGGGCGACGCGGTGAACAAAACCGACGGTCTTCCTTATGATGCTGGGCTCAAGCCCCACGAAGTGCGCAATGGACGCAGCGGGACGCCGGACGATCGCTGGGTCTTCACCAGCAAATCCTCCGCGCTCAACTACGGTGCGATTGCTGGACTGGCGGCGGCGGCGCGGGTGTTGAAGGGGCAGGATGACAGTCTGGCGGATCGGGCTTTGGCGACTGCGGAAAAAGCCTGGACGGGGGAGCAAACTCATGCGCCGGACCTGTTCAGCCATGGCAATACGACCGGCGGGCCGCTTGATGCGGAATCCTTCGCTGCTGCGGTCGAACTGCTGCGCGCCACGCGCAAACCCGTTTATGCAGAGCGTGTGATGGCGTTGTGGCCCGATATCGCGAAGAATTTTCGCGGCAATGCAATGACGGCGGCTGCTGCCATTCCCTATATGCCCGCATCCTATCGTGCAGCGATGGAACCTGTTGTGCGGCAATGGGTGAAGGAAAGTGAGGTAGCGGCGCGCGCCAATCCCTTTGGCGTGCCGATCACGACTGGCGGCTGGGCAGGGTCGGGTACGGTGATGGGTTATGCGCTTACCAGCGCGGCGCTGCACCGCGCGTTTCCTGACATCGTATCGAGCGATGCAGTCTATCGCGGCATTGCCTTCATGACGGGGCATCATCCCGGGTCGGATATCTCCTTCGTTTCGGCGGTAGGGACGCGGTCAAAGGAAGTCGCCTATGGTAATAACCGGGCCGACTTTTCCTTTATCGCTGGTGGCGTAGTACCCGGCGTGCTGGTGGTGAAGCCGGACTTTCCGGAGAACCACGAGGACTGGCCGTTCTTTTGGGGCGAGAATGAATATGTCATTCCAGAAGGCGCGGCGTGGATCGATCTGGCCAATGCGGCCGATAGGCTCAGTAAACCCTGATCGCTATGGCGGCCTGCAGCCCCTCAGACGGGTTGCAGGCCGTGCGCGACGATCTTGTCGATAAGATCGCGGTGACGCGGCAGCCCGGCGCGCAGGCGCTCGGTCTGGCGGGCATTCTCCCGCATCGCCTGTTCCGCCAAGGCGTCGTCGCGGGCAAGCGCTTCAATCTCGACTTCGGTACGAAAGCCCATGCCGTACAGGACATATTGATAGCTGGCTGCGGGGAAGACTTCCTCGGCACGGTCGAACTCATCGTGAAACCAGGGCGAATGATAACGCCACAGCAGGAGCAGTTCCTGCAATCGATCCGGGATGCTGTCGGGCCGAACGTTGTCGCGCCAGAAGTCGCTGTCGGTGCGCTGGGTCAGGACATAGTGCAACTTCAGGAAATCGATAATGCGGCCCCAGCGATAAAGGGTCGTAGCGTTGAAGCGCGAGGCGACGACGTCCATTACCTCGCGGCAAGCGGGCATACGCTCGGCGATGATCTTGGCGGACAATTCGATCAGGACGATGGCCGAAGCTTCGAGCGGTTCCAGAAAACCGGCGGCGAGGCCAACTGCCACGCAATTGCCCTTCCAGAATGTTTCGCGATGGCCTGACCGGATCGGGATCTTGCGCGCGTTCAGGCCATCTGCGGCAGGCCCGATATAGGCGCGCAGTTCCCGCTCTGCTTCATCGTGCGAGATATGGCTGCTGGAATAGACATGGCCGGTGCCCCGCCGGGTCGGTACGCCGATGTCCCATATCCAGCCCGCGCTCTGAGCAGTCGAGATGGTGTGGGATGCAATCGGGCTGTCCGGGCTGTCATAGGGCACCTGCATGGCGATTGCGGTGTCGCAGAATAATATGTCGCTGCACTGTTTGAAGGGCACGCCCATCGCCTCGCCGATCAGCAGCGCCTTGAAACCGGTGCAGTCGATGAACAGGTCGCCTTCGATATCGCCAGCCTGCGTCGTAGTGACGCTGGCGATGTCGCCATTTTCGGCCATGTTGACACGCTCGACATCGGCCAGCACGTGACGGACGCCCAGCTTCGTGCAGCAATGCCGTTGCAGGAAGGGAGCGAATTTGCCTGCGTCCAGATGATAGGCATAGTTGGCGATCGCGTCATATTCCGCGGTCGCGATTGTCTTCGGCGCAAGGCCATCGTCACAGATCGAACCCTGCGGCGTGACGGCATCACAGAAACTGCGGGCGCTTTCGCCTGCCATCCAGTGCGGGGCCAGATTGACCTGGCCGAAACTCTGCGGAAGCATGAGGGGGTGATAATAGCCGTCGTTCGCCGCGCCCGTAGTCCAGCGGTTGAAGCGTGCGCCCTGTTTGAAGGCGGCGTCGCATTCTCGGAAGAAATCGGTTTCCGAAACGCCCATGCGCGATAGCGTAGTGCGCAGCGTGGGCCAGGTGCCTTCGCCAACGCCGATGATCGGAACATTGGGGGATTCGATCAGCGTAACGGAGAAGCCGCCGGGCATACGGCTTTGGTGATGCGCGGCGATGACACCGGCGGTGAGCCATCCGGCCGTTCCGCCGCCTACGATCACGATATTTTTGACGGGATTAATCATGCGACCAGCCACCATGAAAAGATGGGGGATGTCAACGCAAGGTCGACATCCCCCAGCAGGAGGGGTCCGTCAGAAGCGGTAGCGTGCGCCCAGCGTGAAGCGACGGCCATAAGCGTAAACGTCCAGCAACTGGTTCGAGAAGCGCCCGTGGGTGCTGATCGTTTCATTGGTGATGTTCAGCGCTTCGCCAAACACGCTGATGCGCTCGTTGATTTGATAGCTGCTGCTAAGATCGACCTGAAGGCTGGAGTTTACGAACGTCGGCTCCGCACCGAAGGCCGAGTTGTTCTGCACCTGACCGAACTCGCGCAGATATTTGTCGCGCCAGTTGACTGCAGTACGGAACTGGAAGCCGCTCTTGTCATAGAAAGCAACAAGGTTGGCAGAGTTGGCCAGGCCCGTGACAGCAAATCCGCTCTGGGAGAGATCGGTCTCGTCATAGGGCTTGTTCGTCTTGACGAAGGTGGCGTTGGCGTTGAAGCCGAAGCCGCTGTCACCAAAGACATGTTGCCACGCCAGTTCGACCCCCTTGATCGTGGCGGACGGACCGTTGACCCGTTGCGAGACGGTGAAGACCGCTGGAGCACCTGTCGTCGGATCGACTACGCCGTTGATCGTCTGGCGCTGAGTACCGGCGACAACGAAGTTCGACACATCCTTGATGAAGAAGTTGACGGATGCATAGGAGTTGCGCTGGTAATACCATTCCGCCGCGAGATCGAAATTGTCGGCGAGATAGGGCTGCAGGCTTGGATTGCCACCCGTCGCCGTGAGTGCGCCGACGCGCTGGCCGACACCCACGTTGAGAACGGGAGTCAGCGTGTTGAGGGCAGGGCGCGTCAACGTGCGCGACGCATCGAACCGCAGATGCAGGCTGTCGGTCAGCTCCAGCTTCATGTCGATGCTCGGCAGGAAGTAGGAATAGCTGCTTTTCGTCGATAGCGGCTGGGTGGGACCGAAGCCGATTGTCAGCAACGTGGGATCAGCCGTGCTGCCCGTGATCGACGTTGGCAATCGCCCAACGCCTGCCGACACCAGCTTGGTGATTTCTTCTCGCGCACCGGCATTGAAATGGAACGGCATACCGGCAACTTCGGCTTCGAAATTGACCCGGACATAGGCCGACCATGTTTTTTCACGCACGTCCTGAACACTGCCCGGATCAAGGAGCAGATCAAACATGCCACGATAACCAAGCAGGCCATTGGTCGTGTCAGTCGGACCGGGATAGTTAAAGCCCGGCACGTTTTGCGCATATGGATTGCCCAAGCCTTCCAACAGACGCTGATATTCTTTCGCATCATAGCGCAACAGACCGGGGGGCAGAACGCCGGAAAAACCGGGGATGAAGTTATCGGTGCCAATCGTGCCCTTGACGAGACTTGCGGGGATCAGCACGCCGCTACCCTGTCCGGACGGCCCACCGTAACCGGCATAGGCTTGCCAGAAATTATTGGTGAAGGTGCTGCTGTTCTGGAGCTTGAAGCGATCCTCCATATAGCGACCGCCGAACTTGATGGTCAGGTTATCCTGTTCCCAAGTCGCACCCAAACGGAATTGCTTGATCTCGTCGCTGTTAAGCTGCTGCTGACGCACGGTGACGTGCGATCCGATGATGCTTGGGTCAGTCCAGCGCGATGCGTCACCGTTGGGACCAAAGGCCGTCAGTTCCGGGAACGCCTTGCTGCTGTTACCGGAGACACGGATGCCGTTGGTGGTGCCGAGAAGGCCGCCATAGCCGATATCGCCATTTTCACTGGTGATCTCGCCGCCGGGATTTTGACGGCTCTTGGAGTAGCTGGCGTCCGCTTCGATCTTCAGATTGGCTGTCGCGTCCCACTTGACGTTGAAACCGACCTGGTTGGTTTCCAAAACGCGCGTGTCGGTGCCGGCAGTGAAGTCGGTCGGCGAACCTTGCTGGATGAAGTCGACAGTGGTGCCGTTTTCATCCTGTTCGACATTGCGCATCGACCCTTGGTTGAACCAGACGCCGAAGCCGGAGATGTCCGTGACAATCTTCTGCCGCGAATAATTGTCGTCCAACGTGAGGACTACGTCGTCGGAGGGTGCCCACTGCAGCGCGATGCGGCCATCGATACGCTCATCTTTGGTATAGCGCTGATCGGCACCATATTGCTGGCCGTACCAGCCAACAACGCTTTTCCTGTTAGACGGGGTCGATGCGACATCATCCGATGGTGCGCAGGTTGCCGCTGCACTGCCTGCCAGCTGGCACGGTGCGAACAGGCCGCCCTGCCAACCTGAGACGTAGACACGGTTCACTTGTGTGTCGCGGCGGGTGTAGATGCCGTCGACCAAAATGCCGAGCGTATCGTCTGCGAAGGTCTTGCTGAACAGGGCACCGACGGTCGGCACGATTTTACCCGCATCGTCCTGGACCGATCCCGAGGCACTGAACGCGACGCGTGTGCCGGGGCTGTCGAAGGGCTTGGGATAGGAAATGTTGACAGTGGCGCCAATCGAACTGCTCGACAGCGATACGTCCGGTGTTTTCAATACGGCAAGCTGGCCGACGAAATCGGCACCGACCGAGGAGAAATCGACGGAGCGACCGCCCGTGGCGGTCGAGATACGGCGACCGTCAATCAGTGTTTCATTGAAGTCGCCGCCGAAGCCACGCACCGTGATACCGTCCGGCTCACCGCGAGAGCCTGAGCGGTTGATAGATACGCCGGGAAGGCGCTGCAGCGAGGCTGCGACGTTCGAGTCAGGGAATTTGCCGATGTCTTCCGACGAGATGACATCGACGACGCCGGCAGAAGACCGTTTGATGTCGAGATTGCGCTGGAGCGATCCACGGATGCCGGTAACGATGATATCGGTATCGCCGGCAGGCAGTTCCGCAGCGCTGGCTTGATCGGCAGCTTGATCAGCCGCCTGCTGTGCATGGGCGGACATCGTGACCGACAATGCTGCCAGACTGACGGCACCCGCCATCAGTCTTTTTCTCATGTTCACCGATGGTTTCACAGCCGACAGAGCGCGATTAGTATGCAAGTTATTCATTATCCTCCCCTTCATCCTCTACGGAATGCGTTCATACGGATCGTTTTCGTCCGGTATGACAGCTTATAACGGAGGATCGAAACACCTGCTGCTATGACAGCGATGGTATCCCGAACCTCCCAGCTTGCGATTATGGTAGCGCTATCTAATGTGTAGATCAACATCTATTGTAGGAGTATTCTTTCAACGCATTTTGAGGGCATAAGAAGCCAGAAATGCAGCGTTGCAGGCTGTCCTTGGGCAACCGGTAAGACGTATGCAGATGGAATAATTGAGAGGAGGATGGCTTGGATTCGCTAGAAATTCTGAACCCGCAAATTCACGGCGAACTGCGGCTGCGGCGCGATTTTCCGTTGTCGAATCACTTCGTGCGTATTGTCCCGAGCGAGTTTGCGGCAGCGGCGGTCGCCTGCCCAATCTTCTTTTCCAAGCATAGGGAAACGGGCGCGTTTTATCCGGGCGCTGCGCTTGGGCTGCGTCCCGGCGAACTGCTCGTCGACCGCCCCGATGGCAAGGCCGCATTCGAATCGCTCGAATCGGTTCGGGAAGGGTTTTTCGCCACGGACGACAACATATCGATCGACGCCGCGCATTCACGATTCGCTGCAGAGGATGGTCACCGCCTTTTCGAGCCTGACGGCGCACCTGCTCCGGCGCTCCGCCGTATCCAGTCCGCGCTTTGCGCGCTGGTGGTTGGCACGCAGGAGGCGGAACAATTCATCGCCGCCTTGCTGGCGCACCGGTTGATCGAGCCGCTCGACATATCGTTGAGCTTTGACGATGGCGAAAAGCTATCGTTGCAGGGCCTGTTCACGGTTAGTCTGGACAGGTTACGGCGTCTTGACGATGCATCCGTCCTGGCGCTGTTCCGGGCGGGCCATCTCCAACTTGCCTACACGATGATCGGATCATTGCAGCAAGTTGGGATTCTGGCTCGCCGTCGTAACGACCGACTGACAGGAACATTGTAGGCGCAATGGCGACACATGCCGACATCGTTGATACGTGGGACGCAGGAGATCTTCGCGATGTCCAATCCCTCGCTGCTATGGTCTCTGCTTGTCGGCCGGTCGTCATTCGTGGGCTGTGTGCGGATTGGCCAGCCGTGCATGCGGCAGCAGCGTCGGTAGAGCATGGCGCGGCTTATGTTGGGCAGTTCGATGCCGGAACCACGGCGGAGGCCTTTGTCGGAAGTGCCGATCTGGCGGGCCGCTTTCATTATGGCGACAAGGTGGACGGCTTCAACTTCGTTCGAGATTCGGCAGGAATAAGCGAACATATCCGGCAGATCGTCGTCAGCGCAACGGATCGTGAGGCCGCCACTCGTTATCTGGGATCATTGCCAATCGACATCCACCTGCCCGGATTTACGCGGCATAATATGGTTCCTGCTATGCCGCCTTCGGTCGCCCCGCGAATTTGGATCGGCAACGCCTCCGTCATCGCCTGTCATTACGACACATATGACAATCTGGCTTGCGTCGTGGCCGGACGCCGCCGGTTTACCCTGTATCCGCCTGATGCGATTGGCGATCTGTATGTTGGGCCAATCGACCATACTATGGCGGGGCAGCCCGTCAGCCTGGCCGCGAACGCGGGAGAGGGGGATGCCCGATATCCGCGTTTCGCCGCTGCGCGCGACCGAGCTTTAGTGGTAGACCTTGACGCCGGGGACGCGCTGTATCTGCCCAAATTGTGGTGGCACCAGGTCGAGGCGACGTCTCCCTTCAACATATTGGTGAACTACTGGTGGGACAATTTCAGCATCGGCCCGGACGCGCCGTACACTGCGATGCTGTTGTCGATGATCGCAATCGCCGAACGGCCGGAGGCGGAGAGGGCGGCGTGGCGCGCCTATTTCGACCATTATGTGTTTCGACCGGACGGACATCCTCTGGCCCATCTTCCGCCAGAAAAACACGGGGTGCTCGGCAGGATGGCGTCAGGAAATTACGGGCGGATACGCGCGCTGGTGATGCGACTGCTGCGGGATGTGTAGACCGACAGCCACTTGACTGACGTTTTGGTTGCGCTACCAATGGCGCGGCGGGCGGCTGTCGACCCGTGGCAGCGATATGCTGACCTATAGGGAGGGCGAGGGCGATGAAGCGCTGTGTCAGTGTATGGAGCATGGCTGTGGCAACCATGCTGGCCTGCGTTCCGCCGGTCCTCGCGCAGGTGGCGACAAGCGCGCCCGCGGTCGTACCCGGCGCTGTGCCAGCCACGGTCACGCAAATCACGGTCCATGCCCCGTCAATCGCTGGCAATCTGGAGGGCGAAAGCGCTGAACGGGCTGTGCTGGTCATCCTTCCTCCCAGCTATGGCACTGATCTCAAGCGCCGCTATCCCGTGGTCTACGCGCTACACGGCTATTCGATTGGGGCGGAGCAATGGGCCAAGGAAATCCATGTACCCCAGACAGTGGAGGGTGCCTTTGCAAAGGGCGCCAGAGACATGATCGTGGTCATGCCCGATGCCAAGACCATCCATAACGGCTCCATGTATTCCAGTTCCGTCACGACGGGCGATTTCGAGCGGTTCATTGCGCATGATCTGATCCGGTACATCGACAGCCATTATCGTACGATTGCCGATCGGAAGAGCAGGGGTCTCGCCGGGCACAGCATGGGCGGATATGGGACGACCCGTATCGGCATGAAACATGCGGACATATTCGGCGCGCTCTATATGATGAGTCCCTGCTGTCTCTCGCCCAGAGCGGCAGCGCAACTCGATCCGGCTACGGCCACATTGCTGGATGCGGTCAAGACACCGGCTGACTCCGCATCCCTCCCTTTCCTGGCGCGTGCGCAACTTGCGACGGCTGCGGCTTGGTCACCCAATCCCAAAAAGCCGCCGCTTTATCTGGATCTGCCCGATGGAAGCAGCGAACATAGGGATGCGGTCCTGGCCAAATGGGCGGCCAATGCGCCCTTGGCCTTCGTAGACCAGTATATCGGCGATCTTCGGCGCTATAAGGCGATTGCCATCGATGTTGGCGACAAGGACGGCTTAAAGGACGACGCCCGCACTCTGCACGAGCGGCTGGACGAGTATGGCATTGCAAACAGCTTTGAAATCTATGACGGCGACCACACCAATCATGTCGCGTCGCGGTTTCAGGACCATGTCCTACCCTTCTTCAGCCAGCACCTGACCTTCCCCCCCGTCGGATGACGGGCAGAGGCATCATGGCCCTGACGCGCCGGGGCCTGTTGGCGCTATTGCCAGCGGGTTTGGTGGCTGGCGTCGTTCGTGCGCGCCCTGCGCAGCGCCCCAGGCAGCGTCTGTGGTACAGGGCGCCGGCCAGCGCATGGACTGAGGCGCTGCCCGTCGGCAACGGGCGGATTGGCGCGATGATCTTTGGCGGCATCGGCCAGGAGCGATTGCAACTGAATGAGGACAGCTTCTGGTCGGGAGCCCCTTACGATCCAGTCAACCCGCAGGCGCTGGGTGCCATGGCCGAGATGCGCCGACGAATCTTTGCGGGCGATATCGCTGGTGCCGAGGCGCTGGCCGATGCGAAGGTAATGGCTCAGCCGTTGAGCCAAGCGGCCTATCAGACACTGGGCAGCCTGCTGATCGAGATGTCCGGCGCGAAGGGCGACCCCACAGGGTATGAAAGGTCGCTCGATCTCGACACGGGGCTGGCCGAAACGCTGTTCACCATAGCGGGCGTCACCTATCGGCGGCGCGTGGTCGCCTGCCCCGTCAACCAAGTGATCGCGGTGCATCTAAGCGCCAGCCGGGGAGGGATGATTAACTGTCGCCTGGCTTGGGATCAGGTGGGCGCAGACTGGTCGGTGGATGCGACGGCGGGCGATACGCTGCGCCTGTCGGGCAGGAATGGCGATCATGGGCCGATCAAGGGTGCCCTGCGCTTCGACATGCGGTGCAAGGCAGTGTGTCCGGGCGGGCAGGTTGTGCGGGATGGGGAGGGGCTGGTCGTAAGCGGCGGCGATGAGATGACGCTGCTGATTGCGATGGCAACCAGCTATAAGTGGTTTGACGACGTGTCGGGTGATCCCGCGGCGGTTACGGCGGCGCAGATTGCCGCCGCACAGACCCAGAGCTTCGCTCAGGTTGCGGTGCAGGCGCGGGATGAGCACCGCCGCCTGTTCCGGCGTGTGTCGATCGATCTGGGTACAAGTGCAGCGGCGGAGCTGCCCACCGACGAGCGGGTGCGGAGATCGGGCGCGGGCGACGATCCGGCGCTGGCCGCGCTCTACTTCGATTTTGGACGCTATTTGCTCATTGCTTCGTCACGGCCTGGAAGTCAGCCTGCCAATCTTCAGGGGATATGGAACGACAGCGCGTCGCCGCCCTGGGGCAGCAAATATACGATCAACATCAATACCCAGATGAATTACTGGCCGGCGGAAACCACGGCCTTGCCGGAATGCGTCGAACCGCTGATCCAGATGGTGCGGGAGATGGCGGTGACGGGGGCCCGGACGGCGCGCACCATGTACGGCGCACGGGGATGGGTGGCGCATCACAATGTCGACCTGTGGCGCGCAACGGCTCCGATCGACGGGGCGCAGTTCGGCCTTTGGCCGATGGGTGGCGCGTGGTTGTGCGGGCATTTGTGGGATCACTATGAATATAGGCCAGACGCGGCCTATCTGGTGTCGATCTATCCGCTGCTGAAGGGCGCGGCGCTGTTTTTCCTCGATACGCTTCAGGTCGATCCTAGGACGGGGCATCTCGTCACTAATCCGTCCATGTCACCCGAAAACCCGCACGGCCATGGGGGAACGTTGGACTATGCCCCGACCATGGACATGCAGATATTGGCCGACCTGTTCGACGCGACTGTTGCGGCGGCGGGGCTGCTCGACGGCGACAAACCATTTGCAGACGAAGTTGTTGCGGCGCGCGCGCGGCTATTGCCGATGCAGGTTGGTCGGCAGGGGCAGTTGCAGGAATGGCCGCAGGATTGGGACGCCGATGCCCCTGACCAGCAGCACCGTCATGTTTCGCATCTCTACGGTCTCTACCCGTCCCGGCTGATCGACGTCGACCGGACGCCCGATCTGGCGAGGGCCGCGCGGCGGTCGCTGGAGATCCGGGGTGACAAGGCGACGGGCTGGGCCACGGCCTGGCGCATCAACCTTTGGGCGCGGCTGCGCGAGGGCAACCGGGCGCACGGCATATTGAACTTCCTGCTCGGGCCGGAGCGAACCTATCCGAACCTGTTCGACGCACATCCGCCTTTCCAGATCGACGGTAATTTCGGCGGCACCGCGGGCATCGTGGAGATGCTGCTGCAAAATTACGGCGACACTATCCATCTTTTGCCAGCCTTGCCGGACGCTTGGCCCAACGGGGCCGTCACAGGCCTTCGAACCCGGGGCGATTGCACGATCGATGTCGCCTGGCAGGATGGGGGCTTACAATCAGCGCGATTGCGGGCGCCGCCCAAAACGATGCGGACGGTGCGCTGGGGCGCGACGGTGCGACAGGTCGAGATTGGCGCAGAGGGTGCAATCACGCTGTCGCCCAGCAGCTTCCGATGACTCACGAGGAATGTGCATGAAACCTCAACTTTCCTGTCCACTGGCAGCCTTTTTCGGATTCGGCTTGTTAAGTTTCTCCGCAGTAGCTAGCGGCGCTCCGCCTCGACTGGACCCGGCCCTGAGTGACTATGCCGTAATCCAGCGCGACCGCCCCGTCGTGGTGAGTGGCGATGCGGGGGCGGGGGATGCCGTGACCGTTACGCTCGGCCAGGAACGCAAGGCTGTGACCGCCGACAGGCAGGGCCGTTTTTCCGCGCGGTTCTCCCCAATCGCTACGCCGGGGCCAGTCAGTCTTTCGGTTGAAAATGCGGATGGACGCACGGTGGCGCGCGATACGCTGGTGGGGGATGTGTTTCTGTGTTCGGGCCAGTCCAACATGGAGATGGAAGTCAAATTGGCCCAGAACAGCGGGGCGGCGGGCGTTCCGGCAGACGATCAGTTGCGCCTGATGACTATCGAAAAGCGGATAGCCGATGCGCCGCAAATTCGCTTTGCTACGTCGCCATCCTGGGCGGTGGCCAGTCGGGATGCGGTCCAGAATTTCTCGGCGTCCTGCTATTACATGGCGCGCGAATGGCGGGCGTCGGCGAAGGTGCCGGTCGGGGCCATCGCCAGCAGTTGGGGTGGATCGCAGATCAGCCCGTGGATGGGCGAAAAGGCGCAGGCCACAGTGGGGCGTGCCGATCAATCGGCCCTACTTGCCCTACATGCCCGCGACGTGGCGGCCGGGGAACAGGCCGCGAGCGCTGCTTGGGAAAAGTGGTGGCGGGACGAAACCGGAGACAAGGCGGGGCGCGAACCCTGGCAGCAGGGCAGCACCGTGGCATGGGTGCCGGTCCCGCGTGTCGGTCCGTGGGAGAGCTGGGGGGGGCCGATATTAGCGGACTATAACGGCATGCTGTGGTTCCGGCGGGATATCGTACTGACAGCGCAGCAGGCAGCGCAGGGCGCAACCGTAAATCTGGGGACGCTGGACGATGTCGGGCGGCTGTGGATCAACGGTACAGGCGTAGGCATGAGCGCGCAGGCTTGGAAACCCAATAGCTTTGCCATCCCCGCCGGGGTGCTGCGCGCCGGGCGCAACAGCCTTACCCTCAATGTGTCGGACGGCTATCAAACCGGGGGGATGCTGGGGCCCGCGGATGCGATAAATATCGTCTTTGCCGATGGCGGATCTGTGCCGATGGCCGATGGCTGGACCTACGCCATGGCCGCTGCGACCCAATCGAGCGCGCCGCGCGTGCCGTGGAGCGACCTGGCAGGCGCCGGCACGATGTATAACGCCATGATCGCGCCGCTGGGTGAGATCGGATTGAAGGGTGTCGCCTGGTATCAGGGCGAGTCCGACACCGGCATTCCCGGCTATGCGGGGCGCATGACGGCGCTGATGGCCGATTGGCGGCGTCAGTTCGCGACGCCGGACCTCGCCTTCGTTGCCGTCCAGTTGGCGGGATATGACCGACCTGCGACCGTCCCGTCCGAAAGCGGCTGGGCTAATGTGCGGTACGACGCTTACCGCGCGTCCCTGACGGATGGCCATGCAGGCTTGGCGACCGCCATAGATCTGGGCGATCCCTATGACATCCATCCGGGTGAAAAGCAGGAAGTGGGACGGCGACTGGCGCGGGCCATGCGCGGCGCTGTCGAGGGCGACAGGGGGGCGGCACTCGGCCCGCAGATAGTGTCGGCGACCAGCGATAGCGCGGGCGCCATATCGTTGCGCTTCACGGGCGTGACAGGCGGTCTGCATCTGCGCAGCAGCAATGTCGCCATCGGTTTCGAACTGTGCGGGACGCAGCCAGGTTCCTGCCGCTATGCCAGCGCCCGGCTGGACGGCGATAGACTTGTCCTGGCAGGCGACGGCGCGCCGACTACGCGGGTTCGCTATGCCTGGGCGGACTATCCGGTGGTAAACCTGTACGATGGTATGTCGCTTCCGATAGGCCCTTTCGAGATCGCGGTCACACCGCAGCATTGATCGGAGCCGAAGCGGCTCAAGGGGTGGCAGGCATGACGACTACCGAGACATTCCTGCTAGCGCTCAGCTTGATTCTGGGGCTGCCCTGGCTGATCTGGCGGGTCGGTCGAACCGACACATATGTGCCGCTGGTCGTGATCCAGATCGGCTTGGGCGTGGTGATGGGGCCGGGCATATTCGGTGCCATCGCCCCGACGGTGCACGCTGCGCTTTTCCCGCAGCCAGTCATGGCCGCGCTCAATGGCATCGCCTGGTGGGCAGTGATGCTGTTTGTCTGGATCGCGGGCGTGGAACTCGACGTGGCGCAGGCGTGGCGATCACGCCGGGATAGCTGGATTACCGCGGCGCTTGCACTGATCGCGCCGCTGATATTGGGAAGCTTTGCAGCCTGGTTCATCGTCCAACGCCCCGGCTGGATCGGCGGACATGGGGCACACTGGCAGGCGGCGCTGGGAATCGGCATGGCGTGTGCGGTCACGGCGCTCCCCATCCTCGTCCTGTTTATGGACCGACTGACAATCCTGCGTCAGCCACTAGGGCAGAGGGTGCTGCGCTACGCCAGTCTGGATGATATCGCCCTATGGAGCGTGCTGGCGATCATTCTGCTCGACTGGGGTCGACTGGAACGGCAGTTGGCGTTCGTCCTGATCTTTCCCTTGGCGGCGTGGGCGCTGCGTAGGATCATGACTAGGCTAGGCGGGCAGGACCGACTTTACGTCGCGATATTATGTGTCGCGCTGCTGGGTTTCGCGGCGGACTGGGCGGGTCTCCACTTCATGGTGGGTGCCTTTCTCGCAGGGGCGATAATGGACCGGGACTGGTTCGACCAGAAATCCTTCGATCTGCTGCGCGATCATCTTTTGATGACGATCATGCCGGTCTTTTTTCTCAGCACGGGCCTTCGTACGCAATGGACGCTCGGCGGGGCGGAGGTGTTTGCGGTCGCCGCGATCCTGCTGGTCGCGTCGGTCTGCGGCAAGATGGCGGGGGTTGCGGTGGCGGGGCGTTGGTTGGGCTGGAAGCGGGGAGAAGCGTCGCTAATCGGTTGGCTGTTGCAGACAAAGGCGCTGATCATGATCATCTTTGCCAATATCCTTCTGGACCGCGACATTATCAGCAGCGGCATGTTCACGGCTCTGTTGCTGATGGCGCTCGCGAGTACGGCCCTCACCATACCCATGGTGCGAAGCCGAATTGGAATGGCGGCATTAACTCCGACTATTGACCCTGAAAAATCTGAATGATAGCGTTCACAGTTCGGGGTCTGCGGACGTACGCAGCGCATTGTGCCCGTACTTGATGGCAGAGAATTGTCCATTGTTTCAACAAGGAAGATCAATGAACCGCATGTTTGCCGCAGGCCTGCTTCTTGTTTTCACATCTGGCAGCGCGTGGGCGGGTGAATTGCCGCGATTTAGCGATTTCCGGTACGAGGGACGGTCGCAGGAAGTCGCCAAGCCGGGGGCTGGGCAATATCGCAACCCCATTCTGTCGGGCTATTATCCCGATCCGTCTGTGCTGCGGGTGGGCGACGATTATTACCTGGCACTGTCATCTTTTGTGAACTTCCCCGGCCTGCCGATCTTCCATTCGAAGGATCTGGTCAACTGGACGCAGATCGCCAATGCGCTGGACCGACCGACCCAGGTGGACTTCGGCGGGCTAAATCTTTCGCGCGGCATCTACGCGCCCGCGCTCTCTTACCATGACGGCCTATTCTATCTCATCACGACTTGCGTTGAGTGCCGGGGCAATTTCATCATCACAGCGAAAAACCCCGCCGGACCTTGGTCCGACCCGATCTGGTTGCCGTTCGAAGGGATCGACCCGTCGATCTATTGGGAAGGCGACCGGGCGTATATCATCAACAACCGCGCGCCCAATGAGCCGCCCCGCTATGATGGCCATCGCGCCATCTGGATCCAGGAATATGACTGGCGGGCGGGTAAAATGGTCGGCGATAGCACGCAACTGGTCAATGGCGGGGTCGACATAACCAAGAAGCCGGTATGGATCGAAGGGCCGCATATATTCCGCAAAGATGGCTATTATTATCTGACGGCGGCGGAGGGCGGCACCAGCGTCAATCATTCGCAGGTGGTGTTGCGGTCGCGCGATTTGAAAGGGCCGTATGTGCCTTACGTCGGCAATCCGATCCTGACCCAGCGCAATCTCTCCGCGAACCGGGCCAATCCCGTTACGTCCGCCGGGCATGCGCAACTTGTGCAGACGCAAAATGGCGACTGGTGGGCGACCTTTTTGGCGGTGCGGCCCTATGAAGGCGACTTCTACAATATCGGGCGGGAAACTTTTCTGTTGCCGGTGACGTGGAAGGATGGCTGGCCGATCATTCTGCCCAAGGGCCAGGCTATTCCGTTTGTCGGCGATGCGCCTAAATTGCCGAGAGGCAAGCCGCCCGCCGTGCCGATCAGCGGCGATTTTTCTTATGTCGACAGCTTTGATGGAGATCGGCTGGCGATGAGCTGGATTGGCGTTCGCACTCCGAAACAGCCGCTTTATCGGCTGGACAAGGGGGAACTGATCCTGTCCAGCGGCGCGCGGTTGGGCGACCAGGCTGGCGTGCCTGGCTTCATCGGGCGACGGCAGCAGCATCATGTCGCAGCGATGAGTACGACTGTGCGGTTCGTACCCGAAACGGAAGGCGACCGCGCCGGCCTAGCCGCCATCCAGAGCGATGAGAGCTATTTGTTCTTCGGGATTACGCGGCTAGGCGGCAAGCCGGTGGTCGCTCTCTTCAACCGGGACAAGGGGACTGAAACGCTCTTGGCGTCCGCGCCGCTTGCGGCAAGAGGTCCTGTGACGTTGGCGATCCGGCAGGATGGCGGGACCATGGCGTTCGATTATACGGCCGGCGGTCGCAAGGTTAGTTTGAAGAGGGGCATCGATGCGCGCTTCCTCAGCACGAAGACTGCAGGCGGTTTCACCGGGACGATAGTCGGTCCATACGCATGGGTGCAGTGATGCGCAGGGCGGTGCTTGGGCTGGCAACGGCAGTCGTGCTCGCCAGCAGTGCGGGCGCGCAGGTCTGGCGGTCGGACCAGGGGGATGGCAGCTATGTCAATCCACCGCTCAATGCCGATTATCCCGATCCCGATATCATCCGCGTCGGAGAGAATTTCTACTTCGCCAGTACTACCTTCGCCAATGTGCCGGGGCTTACCCTGCTGACGTCAAAGGATCTGGTGAACTGGGACATCCTGTCGCATCTGGTGCCGAAGCTGGACGACCTGCCGCTCTACGATCTGGCGAAGGGCGGAGCGTATCGCAAGGGAATCTATGCGCCCAGCCTGCGCTACAGGGACGGTGTCTTCTACGTTGCGGTAACGCCGGTGGATCAGAATACGCGCATCTACAGCGCGCGCGATCCCAAAGGGCCGTGGACACATGTAGAGTTGAACAAGGAGGCCTTCGATCCCGCACTGTTCTTCGACGATGACGGGTCTGCTTATCTGGCGAGCGCGGTCGGCAGCGACGGCACGATCACGCTGCATATGCTCGACCGGGATGCGACCCGCATCGAAAGCTCGAAAGTCATTTACTTCAATAAGGGCGCGGAAGGGTCCAAAATCCTCAAGCGCAAAGGCTTCTACTATCTGTTCAATTCCATTCCCAACCGCCTGGGGCTGACGGTATCGCGCGCGCGCAGCCTGTTCGGTCCATGGGAGACGCGTAACCAGATCGACGACACTACCGGCGGCCATCAGGGTGCCCTGGTGGATCTGCCCAATGGCGATTACTACGGCTTCGTCATGTTGGATGCAGGGTCCATCGGCCGCGTGACCAACATCAGCCCGATCTTCTGGCAGGACGACTGGCCGGTGTGGGGGACGCCGGAGGCACCGGGGCGCGTGCCTGCGCGCGCTGTGAAGCCGATCCAGGGTCAGCCCTTCGGAGAGCCGCCAAGTTACGATGATTTTTCCGGGGCGACGCTGGGGCGGCAATGGCAATGGAATCATAACCCGGTGGATCGCCGCTGGTCGCTCTCGGAACGCCCCGGCTACTTACGGTTACACGCAACGACCGCCTCCGATCTTTGGACGGCGCGGAACACGCTGGTGCAGAAGGCTCAAGGGCCGCGCGCTCGCGGGACGGTGAAGCTGGATTTGGCCGGGATCAGGCCGGGCGACGTCTGCGGTTTTGGCACCTTCGGCAAGTACAGCGCGCAACTGGCAGTGGTTGGAGGGAAAGACGGCCGCAACAGCCTGACCATGCGGCTGGTCGAATCGACGAACGAGGGGCCGAAGACGGATGTGCGTGCGGCGGCGGTGCCGATCCGGGCCAGAACGCTCTGGCTGCGCGCGGATACCGATTTCGGCAAGGATATCGGCTCGGTCGGCTACAGTCTCGACGGCAAGGTCTGGCGCGATATCGGCGGCACCTTCCCCCTCGAATTCGCTTGGCAGACTGGCACCTTCCAGGGCGAGCAACTCGCACTGTCCTGTTACAATCCGACCATGGGCGGTGGCTACCTCGATATCGACAGATTCACACTATCGCCGCTGGCGCCTTGAGTACCTGCAGCAGCCCTCAACCACGAAAAAAAGGAATGACGCACCGTGAAAACCAGTCCGATGGCCATAGCGATTGCCCTGGCGGCGTGGAACTGCTTTCCGGCCCAAGCTCAGTCCGTCGATCCTCTCGCTCCAACCGGGCAATGGTCGGCCTATACGTCCGGACGGGCGGATCTGCCACCGATGGGGTGGAGCAGCTGGAATGCGTTCGAGATCAATATCGACGAGGACAAGATCATGGGCGCAGCGCGGACGCTGGTGGACAGCGGCCTCGCGCGCAAAGGCTATCGCTATGTCAACATCGATGATGGATGGGCGCTGCGCCGCGACGCCAAAAGCGGACGGATGATCATTCGATCGGATCGATTTCCCTCGTCGTTGAGCGGAAAAGGATCGCCGTCCTTTCGCGGCTATACTAACCGGCTGCACGCCATGGGCCTGAAGGCAGGCATCTATTCCGATCTTGGTCGCAATACCTGTTCGCAGATGTATTCGCCTGATGAAACGAACCTGCCAAAAGGCACCGTGCTGGAGAGAGAGGTCGGCCTTTATGGCCACATCGATCAGGATATCGCGCTTTACTTCAAGGATTGGGGCTTCGACTATATCAAGGTCGATGGCTGTGGCGTTCGCGCCTATGGCGAGGAGAGCGAGAAGGTCAAGTCGGGCCAGTATCGTGCGCTTGCGCCCCTGTTGGACATGGACTCGGTCAGCCGGTCAGATATTCCTGCAGTTCAGTCTCTGTTTCGCGAGATAGACAAGGCGCTGGTGAAGTCCAATCCCGACGGCGATTTCCTGCTATCGCTGTGCATCTGGGGCACTGGCAACGTCCGGGCGTGGGGCAAGGATTTCGGCAATGTCTCGCGCACCAGCGATGATATCAATCCGACCTGGAGCCGGATGCTGACCAATTTCGACAGCGCGGCCAAGCGCGCCTTTTATGCACATCCCGGTGCCTGGAACGATCCAGACATGCTGTTCATCGGCAAGGGCGATTTCGGTGCGGACCATCTGGTCGAAGCGCGGTCGCATTTTTCGCTCTGGGCGATCATCAATGCGCCGCTGCTGATCGGCATGGATATGCGTCAGGCGCCGCAGTCGCTGCTGGACATATTGGGCAATACCGACGTGATCGCTGTCAATCAGGATCCGGCGGGGCATCAAGCGGTGGTCGCTTATGACAGCGGTGACGTTCAGGCCCTCGTCAAGACGCTGAGCACCGGCGAGAAGGCCGTCGCGATCGTCAATCGAGGCATGGCGCCGCTGGAATTTTCACTAGCCGCCGCGCAGCTAAAATATCGCGACGATGCGGATGTGGAGATGGTCGATCTATGGACCAAAAAGACATCGTCTTTCCGCAAGGAGACCAAGCTACGTCTGGCGGGGCACGAAACGCTCATTTTTCGGGTGCGTGGCGGCCGTATGCTGAGTGACGGTCTTTATCTTTCCGAACAGCCGGGGAATGTGAATCCCGCTGTCGATGGCGTGGTTTCGCCACAGCCCGATCCGACGCTGCACAAATCTGCGTTCGGCTGGGCGGGCACGCATGGACCGGGCGAGCGGCCTATCTACGCCGGGTGGGGCGGGGCGCAGGCCGATACCGCACCCTATGGTGCAACATTGCGAGTTGGCGGGCAGAAATTCACTTCAGGCATCGGTATATTGGCCAATTCCCGGTTGGAGGTGCGCAACAAAGGCTATCGGCGCTTTTCCGCCATGGTCGGCGTCGATGATTCTGCGGCGGACCCATCAGTCGACGTGACCTTCATGCTGTATGGGGACGGCAAGTTGCTGGCAACGAGCAAGCCGCTCAGCCGTGGTGACGGTGCAGCGTCCCTAAATGTTGCGGTTGATGGCGTGGCGTTGCTCGAACTGGTCACCCGATCGTCGGAAAGCGGTCGGGATTCCGTTCCGGTTTCTTGGGGCGAAGCGGCGCTCCTCCGCTAAACGATAACGATAACATAAATATCGCAATCTCTGTCATTCGGACGAGCTGTGCTTATCCTGATCGCCCTCTCTCGAACGCCTTAGAGTCCGTCGCAAGGACACTGTAGAGGTGGGCGTTGGGCAAGTATATTGGGAATTTACGGCGGAAATACAGGGTTCGTAGTTTGGTTCCTGCAATTTTCTGACGTAGATGTTGACAGGCTGCTACCATCCAAATATGTAAAGTTAACGTTACCATTTATGTCTCGGCAGTGAGAAAGGCTGTGTCCGTTCCGTTCATTTGACAGGTAACGTGGCAGGTAAGAGGCGAAAAACTCGAAAGAATGCAGTTCGACCGGCGTAGCCGGCGGTCCAAAACAAGCAGAATAACAGGGAGTTGGAGATGATGAAGGCGGTTCCTTATGCACGGTTGCAAATGCCCGGTCTTGCCGGAGCAGTAACGTCTGTATTGGCGCTCGCAACGGCGCTGACCGTGTCGGTTGCAGCGCAGGCTCAGGCGCTACCTGAGGCTGCCCGGCAGGATGTTGCCCTGCCCAATCCCGCTTCGGCCGACCCTGTGGATCAGGATATCGTCGTTACCGGGTCGCGTATCACCTCGTCGGGCTTCAAGGCGCCCACGCCCACCACGATGATCGGTGAAGCGCAGATTGAGGCTAACGCTCAACCCAACATCTTCAACACCGTCGCGCAGGTCCCCTCCTTGCAGGGTTCGACTGGCTCGACCGTCAACACTTTCAGTACCTCCAGCGGCCAGCAGGGGCTCTCCTCCTTCTCGCTGCGTGGGCTTGGTGCCATCCGCACGCTGACGCTGCTGGACGGCCAGCGTGTGGTCGGCGCGAATGTGACGGGCGTCCCCGACGTCAGTCTGTTCCCACAATTGCTTATCAAGCGCGTCGATATCGTCAATGGCGGCGCCTCGTCATCGTACGGATCGGACGCCGTGGGCGGTGTGGTAAACTTCATCACCGATACCCGCTTTGAAGGGATCAAGGGCAATGTTCAGGGTGGTATCTCCACCTATGGCGACGATGAGCAATATCTGGTCCAGTTGGCGGCCGGCAAGAGCTTGCTCAACGACCGGCTGCATGTCGTTCTCAGTGCAGAATATGGCGACGAGGCCGGCGTCGGCGGCGGAGAATTTGGTATCGGACTTGCTGGTGGGCGCGACTGGTTCAAGCAGACGACGTTGATCAACCGCAACATATTGAACGACGGGTCCCCGCAATATCTGCTGCTCGATTATGCGCAGCCCTATAACTACACCAAATATGGACTGATCACCGCCGGACCCTTGCAGGGCATTGCCTTCGATCAGGCGGGCAACCCGTTCCAATTCCAATATGGCTCGAACGGTACGCCGTCTGGTAACGCAGCGGGCACGATCAACGGATGCTATCCCGGTTTCTGTATTGGTGGCGACCTTTCAGGCAATGTCGATGCGGGCCGCTCGCTCCAGTCGAGTATCCAGCGGCTCAATACCTATGGCCGCGTCGGGTTCGACTTCGCCCCGGACAATGAAATCTACGTGACGGTCAACGTCGCTCAGGTGAAGACCAACAATCAACCGGTCGGCGGCATGAACCGGCCTAACCTGACGATACAGTGCAGCAATCCCTATGTGCCTGCCTCAGTGCAACTGGCTTGCGCGACAGCGGGCATAACGAGTTTCGCCTTTGGTACGAGCAATGCGGCGCTGGGCAATACCCAGGTTTATACCGACCGCCGCCAGTATCGTTATGTCGCAGGCGCCCAGGGCAAGGTTCCGCTGTTCGGTACAGACTGGAATTATGACACTTATTACGAGCATGGCATCAATTACACCGATGTCGATGTGACCAACATCATGTTGTCGCGCCGCTTCAACCAGGCGATCCAGGCGACGACCTTGAACGGCGCCATAGTTTGCGCCGATCCGGTAGCGCGTGCCAATGGTTGTGTCCCGCTCAACATCATCGGCGGTGCGCCGCCGTCCGCTGCCGCCTTGTCCTACATCATGCCGAAAAATGGCCCGTACCAGAAGACGCGGCAGACGCAGGACGTCGTCAGCGTGAATGTGTCGGGATCGCCCGTCGACCTGTGGGCCGGACCGCTCTCAATCGCGTTTGGCGCCGAGTATCGGCACGAATATTACAAGGTTCGCGCCGACCCTTATGGTGCAGGCATCTCCGACATCTCGCCTAGTGGCGGCAATTATCCGGCGGACCCCGCTTTGCTGGTCGACGGAAACAACTGGTATGCGGGTAATTACAAGAACGGCCAGGGCGCCTACAGCGTCAAGGAGGCCTATCTCGAAGTCGACCTGCCTCTGTTCAGCAGTGATGCCGTGGGCCGGGCCAATATCAATGCCGCGGCGCGCATTACCGATTATAGCACTTCGGGCACGGTGTGGACGTGGAAAGTCGGTGGAACCTGGGATCTGCCAATCGAAGGCCTGCGTGTGAGAGGCGTAACGTCGAAGGACGTGCGCGCGCCCAACCTTTCGGAACTGTTCGCGGCACCCGTTACCACGACGCTGCCGAACTTCTTCGATCCGTTCCGAAATGTAAACGTGCTGGCGATCCAGAACCAGATTGGCAACACGGCGCTCACGCCGGAGATCGCCCGCAATACGACGGTAGGTATCGCGCTTGCCAACGCGCCATGGCTCCCGGGCTTCGGCCTGTCGGTGGACTACTACAAGATCAAGGTTACAGACCTGATTTCCAGTCTGGGTGCCGCCGATATCGTCAACCTCTGCTTCCGCAATATATTGCCCGATGCCTGCAACGCCTTCAACCTCAACAACCAGAACGGCCCGAACTTCATCAATGTTCAGGCGTTCAACCTGGCGTCGATCGAAACCGAGGGCGTGGATATCGAGGCTAGTTATGTTTGGCAGCGCCCGTTGGGCCTTGAGGGAACGTTGACGCTGCGCGCGCTGGCCACGCACATCCGTAAGTTCGTAACCGACAACGGACTCTTCGGTTCTGTCCCTCTCGACTCCGCCGGATCGAACCTTGGCAATACGCCCGACTGGAAATGGCTTGCCGTCCAGACCTATGCGACCGACCAGTTCTCCCTCTACCTTCAGGAACGCTGGTTCTCTGACGGTGTGCTGGGTCACAATTATGTGCAGTGCGCCCCTGGAAGCTGCCCGGCATCGACCAATAACAACCCGACCATCGATAATAATTTCATGCCTGGCGCCTTCTATATGGACATCGGGGGCACCTATAACGTGACAAAGGATATCACCGCTTATGTGAAGGTCGATAATCTGTTCGACCGTGCACCGGCAAAGTCTCCTTATTTCGCCAACCCCAATCTCTATGATGTCGTCGGTCGCATGTTCCGTGCCGGCGTACGGTTCAAGTTCTGAAGATGCGGATCGGTCAGCGGGGGCGCTCCTCCCCTAGTCTCCGCTGACCGGGAATGGCCGCCATCGTCTATGAAACGATGGCGGCCGTGGACTGACGTTCGATCAACTGGTGGCCAAGCACGCATTTATGATGGCGGCCCTTGCGGGCACTGGTGATTTCCTGGGTCAGCAACCGCAATGCCTCCGCCGCCAACTTCCGAACCGGCTGGTGGATTGTGGTCAAGGGCGGCCACAGGGTGACAGCCGCAGTCGTGTCGTCGAAGCCCACCACGGTCAGATCGTCCGGCACGACGAGGTGGCGGCGGTGAGCGACCGAAACCACGGCGGCGGCCATATCGTCATTGCTGGCGAATATGGCGGTTGGCGGATGGTCGATGTTCAGAAGCTGCTGACCTGCGACCAACCCGGATGTGTAGGAAAAATCGCCTTGAACCAAGATGGTCTCGATATCCTGAGCTTCGCTGACGGCGGCGTCGAACCCGGCAAGCCGGTCATCGCTGGCGGACTGGCCCGGATTGCCGATGATGAAACCGATACGCCGATGGCCGAGTGCGATCAGATGCTGCGTCATGTCATAGGCTGCCGCCCGGTCGTCGATGCGTACGCAGATCGCATCGCGTGCGATCCCGCCTACGACTGCCATGGGCAATTGCGCCAAACGGATGGGATCGCGCACTACGCGCGATTCTCCAAGCGGGGGCGCGATGATGACGCCCCGAACACCCGACCCGATCATGCGGTGGATTGCTTCGGGCGGGGGCGGGCGACCGTCCTGCCCGCCGAGCAGGGTCAATTGCGCGCCCATGACCGACGCTTCTTCGAACACGCCGATGAGGAAATCATGCATGAACGCCGCGCTGGGGTTGGAATAGATGACACCGATGCGGATTTCGCGCGCAGTGACGAGCGCACGGGCGGCGACATTGGGCGTATAGTCGAGTTCCTCGATCGCGGCAGCGACGGCAAGCCGGGTCTTTTCGCGGACATTGCCCGTGGCGTTGATCACGCGCGACACCGTCATGGCGGACACGCCTGCGCGCTTGGCCACATCGATGACGGTCGCACTGCGCTTATGCTGATGGGGAGGCTTCAAAATCTTCCTTTCGAACCGTTGCGGTCCATTTCCCGGCAAATAGCCGCCGACGTCAACCCAAAGCTGCGACACGCTCACCATGCCCCGTGCGGCCCATCGACAATTGCCCTTGCTTCACGTCGACTTGCCAGCCTAGAAGCCAATGATAGCGTTAACTTTAGGTTCGGTCATTGAGTAAATTTCGCCATATCCGCTGGACCATCATCGGCCTGTTCGCAATGGCGATGACGATAAATTATCTGACACGCAGCGTATTGGGCGTCGCAGCGCCGACGATGATGGCGGAGCAGGGGATCACCTCCGAACAATATTCCTGGATTACCGGCGCGTTCCAGATCGGCATCATGTTCCAACCGGTGGCGGGCTATCTGCTCGACATCACCGGGATACGCTATGGCTTCAGCTTCCTCGTCGTCGCTTGGTCGCTCATTACTATGGCGCACGGGCTGGTGAGTGGATGGCTGGGCTTCATGGCGCTGCGCGGTGCGCTGGGCGTGGTTGAAGGCGGGGCGCAACCGGCGGGTATGAAACTGGTCTCGCAGTGGTTTCCCGCGCGCGAGCGAGGCACGGCTGGCGGATTATACCAGATTGGTGCATCGCTGGGAGCGGTCGCCGCACCGCCGCTGGTGGCGTGGGCCGTACTCAACCACAGCTGGCGCGCGGCCTTTTTCGTCGCGGGCGGATTGGGGTTGTTCTGGCTGCTGCTCTGGCTGTTCTGGTATCAATCGCCGACACGGCACCGGGCCATATCCGGGCAGGAGCGGGACATGATAGCCGATGGGCAGGAAACCCGGTTGACCCGCAGCTTCGGGCGCCCCAAGCTTCGTTCCATGCTCGGCCGCCGCGATATGTGGGGCATAGCGCTGCCGCGTTTTCTGGCGGACCCGGTTTGGGGGATGCTGTCGCTCTGGATGCCGCTCTATCTGGTGCAGGTACGCCATTTCGACATACAGCAGATTGCGCTGTTCGCCTGGCTGCCTTTTCTGGCGGCGGACCTGGGGTGTTTGGCAGGGCCTGCGGTCGTCGCATGGCTTCAGCGGCGCGGTGTTCACCTGATCGATGCGCGGCGTTGGGCGTTCACCCTAGGTGCGCTGCTGATGGGCAGCATGATGTTCGTCGGTATGGTGGAAAGCGCCATGGTCGCCATCGCGCTCCTATGCGTCGCCGGGTTCGCGCACCAGACGCTGTCGGTCACGGTCATCACCATGGCGGCGGACCTGTTCCCACAAAATGAAGTGGGCACGGCGACCGGGATCGCTGGCATGGCCGCTAATCTGGGCGTTCTCATCTTCACCCTTCTGCTGGGCAGCTTGGTCGATCAGGTCGGCTACGGGCCCTTTTTCATCCTGCTCGGGCTGCTCGACTTTGTCGGCGCGGCCATACTTTGGACCTTGGTGCGAAAGACTGCATGACCCCGATTCTCAATCCCATTTTGCGCGGTTTCAATCCTGACCCGTCGATAGTGCGCGTCGGCGCCGACTATTATGTCGCGACCTCGACATTCGAATGGTATCCGGGCGTTCAGATTCACCATTCGCGCGATTTGAAGAACTGGCGGCTGGTCACGCGCCCGCTGCGTCGTGCGTCGCAGCTCGACATGCGCGGCAATCCTGACTCCTGCGGCGTATGGGCGCCAGACATTAGCCATGCGGGCGGTCGGTTCCACCTGATCTATACCGACGTCAAACGCTATGGTCGCACGACCCAGCGGGACCGGTCCGAAGTGTCATTGCGGGACTTCCATAATTATTGGGTCTGGAGCGACACAATCGACGGGGACTGGTCCGACCCCGTCCATCTCAACAGCAGCGGGTTTGATCCAGCGCTGTTTCACGATGATGACGGGCGTAGCTGGCTGCTCAACATGCTGTGGGATCACCGCCCGGGCCATCGGCGCTTTGGCGGCATCGTTATACAGGAAATGGACTTGCGCACTGGCCGCCTCATCGGGGAGCGCCGCAAGATTTTCGACGGTAGCGACCTGGGCTTCACCGAAGGGCCGCATTTGTACAAGCGGGATGGCTGGTATCATATGCTGGTGGCTGAGGGCGGAACAGGGCGTGGTCATGCCGTGGTGATGGCTCGGTCACGGTCGCTGTTCGGTCCCTATGACCTGCACCCCGACGGACCGGTACTCACCGCGCGCGATAGCCCGACTTCGGTCCTGACGCGCGCGGGTCATGGCGACGTGGTGGAAACGCCGGAGGGCGACCCGTGGATGGTCTATCTATGTGGACGCCCGCTGCCTGTGGCTGACTGCTGTATATTGGGGCGGGAGACGGCCATTCAGCCGATGCGCTGGTGCGATGATGGCTGGCTACGTACGGTGGACGGCAGCGGCGCGCCGGTGGAAGCCATTGGCGACCAAGCAAAAGACCGTGAGCCGTGTCCACCTGTCGATGATCGGGAGGATTTCGACGCGGACGTGTTGCCGCCCGTTTTCCAATGGCTACGAACGCCCTTTCCGGAGCAAATTTTTTCGGTGGCCCAGCGGCCGGGACATCTGCGCCTGTTCGGGCGCGAGTCCGTCGGTAGCCAGTTCACCCAGTCGCTTGTGGCCCGGAGGCAAGGCGAATGGCGGTTCACCGCCGAAACGGTAATGGATTTCACCCCGAACAGCTTTCAGCAATCGGCGGGGCTCATCCATTATTACAACAGCACCAAGTTTCACTATCTGCATGTAACCACCGACGACCACGGCAGCCCGATTTTGCAAGTCCTGTCTGTTTTGCCGGACGAAAGTCGCGCCAGTGCTTGTACCGCTCCCATTGCTATCGGGGTTGGCCCCATCCACCTGCGGCTGGACGTCGATCACGCGGCGATGCGCTTTTTCTATCGCATGGCTACGGACGATGCGTGGACGGCGGTGCCCGGCGATTTTGACGCGAGTATCCTGTCGGATGAAGCGACGCTGCCCTATCTTCCCAACTTCACCGGCGCGTTCGTCGGTGTCGCCTGCCAGGATATGGCGGGGCAGGGGATCGTAGCTGACTTCGATTATTTCCACTATGCCGAGCGGGTTGGGTGAGCGAAGCTGTCGTTAGCGCCGCTTCACTTTTCGGATAGCACGAATAGCCAGCCACACGATCAGGATCGTCACCGGTATTACGGCAATGTCGATCGAGGCGGGTATATGCGCACCTTGATGATCCAGCGCGTCTTTCAGGTAATGCCACAGGCCGACGGCATAGTAGCTGACTGCGACAACCGACAGCCCCTCCACCGTATGCTGCAGGCGTAGCTGCAGCCCTGTCCGGCGATCCATCGACGCCAGCAGATCGCGATTGCGCCGTGCAAGCGCCGTGTCGACCAATGTGCGTAGCAACGCGCTAGTCCATGCCACGCGCTGCGACAGGTCATTGAGCCGACGGGTGAAGGCATCGCAAGTGCGCATGGCCGGCAGCAGCCTGCGCTCGGTAAAATCGTCCAGCGACCTGTAACCGCGCACCGGCACCACCGACAGGCGCCGGATCCGATCGAGGCACAATTCGGCATAGGCCTGCGTTGCGCTCATTCGATAGCGCGTTTCGGCAATGATCTGCGCCAGCGTCGCGCTTAGCGAGGACAGATCCTCCAGTGCCGTGTCGGCATCGGCGTCCTTCTCCGCCAGGCGGGCGGTAAGCACAGTAAGCCGCTGTTCGAGAGCGGTCAGGGTTGGTGTGGCGGCCTGCGCCGTCGGCAGGCCCAGAAGCGCCATTTTTCGATAATTGCCAAGTTCCAGCAACCGCTGGACGAGTTGGGAGGTTTCCGCGCCCTCCAGCCCCTTGTCCTGAATAAGCAGCCGTCCAAAGCCGTCTTGATGCAACCTGAAATCGCTCCAGATCCTGGCGCGTCCATGAGCGACATCGGATATGATCAGGTCGTCCATAGCGAAATTGTCTTCGATGGCATCGTCCGTCGGACTTTCAGCGATCAGGCTGATGTGGCTTGACCGGATTATGCGCCCCGGAAGGGCATCTATCCAGTTGGCTACAGCCTCGAAGAGTCCCAGGTCGAACAGGGGGCCGTCGGATATTTCCGAAATAAAGCTGTACGTCACAAACTCGGTATGCCGCTCCCACGACAGACTGAGCGCCCCCAACCGGCAGGTCATGAACCGGTCGGACTCTGCAAATGCAATATCATGGGCCGCCAGCAAGCGGGCCAGACTTTCAGCAGCATCCCGTGCTTCTTCCTGATCGACCAGGAATACGAACTGCAACGCCTGCGTGGGTGCAGAAAGGGGAGTCATTTTACGCGCATGCATCTCGCGCGAGAGCGAGGCGCGTAACGGATGGCTTCGGCGCACCCATGCCGAAAACTGGGGGGCCGCCTGTTCGTGCGTGCTCATGGCCAGGCGGTCCCCCGTCACCCTAGTGATTGTCGCGCGGAAGCCCCATCGTTTGGGCGATGCGCTGGAATTTCTCCGCGCCTTCCAGAATGGCACCGGTGTTCATCTGGCCTACCACCTCACGCTGCATCTTTTGCCATGGGGTCTGGGAGGCGGGATAAGGATAGCCCCCGGCATCCACCAGCGCCTGCCGCCTTGCGGCCAGTTGTGCGTCGTCGATCAGAACGTTGACCGTGCAGGTGTTAAGGTCGATGCGGACCCGATCCCCAGTCCTGAGCAGCGCAAGTCCTCCCATCGCTGCAGCTTCCGGTGATGCGTTGAGAATCGATGGCGAACCCGAGGTGCCCGACTGGCGCCCGTCGCCGATGCAGGGCAGGGCATGCACACCTTCGCGGATCAGATAGGCGGGCGGGCGCATATTCACCACTTCTGCGGCACCCGGATAGCCCACCGGCCCCGCGCCCCGCATGAACATCAGCGTTTCCGTCGTTATGTTCATCGCCGGATCGTCGATCTTGTGATGATAATCTTCGGGTCCGTCGAACACTATCGCCGGCCCTTCGAACGCATTAGGATCGTTAGGATTGTCGAGATAGCGAGCGCGGAATTCGTTCGAAATGACGCTGGTCTTCATGATCGCGGCATCGAAGAGGTTTCCCGACAGCACAATGAAACCGGCGTCGGTCACGAGCGGTTGGTCGAACGGGCGGATGACTCGTTCGTCCTCTATTTCGACGCCCCGGCAATTATCGCCCATCGTGCGGCCATTGACGGTCATAGCGCCTTCCTGAATCAAACCTTGGCGCATCAACTGGCTGACCACGGCGGGAACGCCACCGGCGTGATAATAATCCTCACCCAGATATTCGCCCGCGGGTTGCAGGTTCACAAGCAGCGGAACCTTGTGCCCGTGTGTCTGCCAGTCCTGCAACGCCAGATCGGTCCCCATATGGCGGGCGATAGCAGCCAAGTGGATCGGCGCGTTGGTCGACCCGCCGATTGCCGAATTGACGGCGATGGCGTTCAAAAAGGCGTCGCGCGTCATGATGTCGGAGGGTTTGAGATCCTCATGCACCATTTCGACGATCCGCTTGCCAGTGCGCCAAGCGGCTTCAGCGCGGTCGCGATAGGGGGCTGGGATAACCGCCGAACCGGGGAGCATCATGCCCAGCGCTTCGGCGAGCGAGTTCATCGTCGAGGCCGTACCCATGGTGTTGCAATAGCCGGTAGAGGGGGCCGAAGAGGCCACAAGCTTGATAAAGCCGGCGTCGTCAATTTCACCGGCGGCCAGCATTTCGCGCGCCTTCCACACGATGGTGCCGGACCCAGTACGTTCGCCCTTGAACCAACCGTTCAGCATGGGGCCGACCGAAAGTGCGATGGCCGGGATGTTCACCGTAGCGGCGGCCATCAACATGGCAGGCGTCGTCTTGTCGCAACCCGTGGTTAACACCACGCCATCCAGCGGATAGCCATAAAGCAGTTCCACCAGGCCCAGATAGGACAGGTTGCGATCAAGCCCGGCGGTGGGGCGCTTGCCGGTTTCCTGGATCGGATGAACCGGGAATTCCAGCGCTATGCCGCCCATATCGCGAATGCCCTCGCGCACGCGCTCTGCCAGTACCAGATGATGCCGGTTGCACGGCGACAGGTCAGAACCCGACTGGGCGATGCCAATGATCGGCTTGCCCGATTGTAATTCCTCAAGGCTAAGGCCGAAGTTGAGATAACGCTCCAGATAAAGCGCCGTCATGTCGATATTGTCCGGATTGTCGAACCAGGCGCGCGAGCGGAGTTTGCGATCCGAAGCGGGTGAAGATGTGTCGGTCATGAGAGGTCCCGTCAGGGGTGAGTGGACAGGCGATAGACCATGACATGCCGGTAAGGCTTGCCGGGATCGACGCGGGCGGAAATGAAAGCGGGCTTGTTCGGGGCGTCAGGGAATTTCTGCGGCTCCAATGCGATGCCATCGCCCATGCGATAGAGGTGACCGTGCTTGCCGATATACGACCCGTCCAGGAAATTGCCGGTGTAGAACTGAACCCCCGGTTCGGTCGTGAGCACTTCCAGAACGCGGCCAGAAACCGGGTCTTCCAGCTTCGCAGCAAGCTCAGGAGCCTTGGTGAGACCCTTGTCGAGCGCGAAATTGTGGTCGTAACCCTGCCCGAAGCGAATCTGTTCGTCGCGGCCATCGCGTATGCCATCAGCGACACGACGACCGCTGCGGAAATCGAACACCGTACCTTCTACGGAGCGTAGTTCGCCGGTCGGGATCAGGTTGGCATTGACCGGGGTGTAGGCTTTTGCCGGGATCGTCAGCAGATGGCCGGTCGCGCCGTCCGACGATCCTTCGCCTGCGAGATTGAAGATCGCGTGATTGGTCATGTTGACGACCGTCGACTTGCTCGCCTTCGCGTCGAAGGCGATCGTCAGCGCACCTGCTTCATCCAAAGAATAGGTTACCGTGGTGTCCAGCTTGCCAGGGTAGCCCGAATCGCCGTCCGGGCTGCTATACGACAGGATGACGCTGGCGGTGGGACCCCTCTTGATCGACGTCACAGTCCAGGCGACCTTGTCGAAGCCCTTGGCGCCGCCATGGAGCGAATTGGTCTTGTCGTTGAGCGGCAATTGATAGCTCTTGCCGTCGAGCGTGAAGCTGCCACCAGCAATGCGATTGGCATAGCGGCCAACGGTGACGCCGAAATAATTGGGCCGATCTACGTAGGACGAGAGGTCGTCATAGCCCAGCGTCACATCGGCAAGCTTGCCGTTTTTGTCCGGCGCGATGAGCGCTTGCAGCGTTGCGCCATAGGTGAGGATTTTCGCGGAAACGCCATGACCGTTCGAAAGCGTGATCGTTTCGATGTTCGTGCCATCCGCGAGCGTTCCTGCCGGCGTGCGTGTTGCCTCAGTAGCCATGGCTGGACAGCCTACTGCTATTGCCAATATGAAACAGACCGCGCCTAAACAATTGACCGCTCCATGTGTCCGATGTCCCTTTTGCATTCCTCGCCTTTCTCATTTTCGCTACCTGCAGACGCTATCTACTTGCATATATAGTCCGACTAATTAAAAAAGCGCAACCCGTGTCGGGACGGCCGATCAATGAAGCTGAGCCACGACCGGTGAAACCTCTGGAGAAGGGTGACATGGCTACACCGATTTCGTCTTCCGTTACCGGGGCTGTCGCACCCGGCGAGGCACGCACCAGCTATGGGCCGGCGCTGACGCTGCTCGCCAGCTTGTTCTTTATGTGGGGGTTCATTACCGTCATTAATAACACGCTGCTGCCGCATCTGCGCAGCGTGTTCGACCTGAATTATACGCAGACCACGCTGATTGAATCGGTGTGGTTCATCGCCTATTTCGTGGCTTCGATTCCGGCGGCCAAACTGATCGAGCGGATCGGATATCAGATGTCGCTTGTCGTAGGCCTGCTCATCATGGCAGCGGGAGCATTGGGCATGGTGTTGGCGGCCAGCCTTCCGTCCTATGGCGTGACGCTCGTCATGCTGTTCGTGATCGCCAGCGGAATCACGCTGTTGCAAGTGGCCGCCAACCCTTATGTCGCGGTGATCGGTTCGCCCGAAACGGCATCGTCTCGCCTTAACCTGGTTCAGGCACTCAATTCCGCTGGCACGATGCTGGCGCCGCTATTCGGCGCGTATCTGATCCTTGGCAGGTCTAAGGGTGGCACGTCGCAAGCGGGCACGGTACTGACGCAGGCGGAGCGCCTGGCGGACGCGCAGTCGGTCATCCTACCCTATGTGCTGGTGGCGATCGTGCTCGTGATACTGGCTGCAGTCATCGCCCGCTTCCCACTGCCTGCCATGGGAGCTGCGACCAAGCGCATGGCCAAGCAGGAGCGCAAGCAGCATTCGCTGTGGAAGCATCGCAATCTGGTGTTCGGCGTACCGGCCATCTTCATCTACCTGATTGCCGAGATCGGTGTCGCCAACCTGTTCGTGAATTTTGTGAGCCAGCCGGAAATCGCCAATCTGACTGCCGAACAGGCCGGGCGATATCTGACCTTCCTGTGGGGGGGCATGATGATTGGCCGTTTTGCGGGTTCCGCAATCATGCAGAAAATTGCAGCCGAAACCGTGTTAGCGGTCTTCTCGATCGGCGCGTTCATCGTCATGCTCGTGACGGTGTTCACTACGGGCCCGGTTGCGATGTGGTCGCTGATACTGGTTGGCCTGTTCCATTCGATCATGTTCCCGACCATCTTCACGCTTGGCATCAAGGGTCTTGGGCCGCTGACCGAGGAAGGGTCGGGCTTGCTGATCATGGCGATTGCCGGTGGTGCGCTGGTCGTGGTGCAGGGCAAGCTTGCCGACATGTTCGGTTTGCAATGGTCGTTCCTGCTGACGGCTGCGTGCGAGCTTTATGTGCTGTTCTACGCGTTATGGGGCTCACGCATTACAGAGGCACTGCCGGAGCAGCATCCCGAGTAATTGCCTAGCCTTTCATGGCGCTGCGGGTATCTTCAAGCGCCAGGTGGACTAGCTCACTCATCGCCTCGCTCGCTGCTGCGCCATCGCTGGCGGCGATAGCATCATAGACGCGGACATGGTCGGGAATTGGGTTGCGGGGCAGGGCGCGCGAACGTTGCTTGAATTGAGTGGTCCAATTGACCGCGGCGCCAATGCTGGCGTTCAAAACAAGCAGGGCCTCGTTGCGGGTCGCCTGCAGGATTGCGTTGTGGAAATCGCGGTCGGCGGCGCGGCCGGCTTCGGTCGCGAGCGTATGGCGGCGCATGGCAGCGAGCGCGTCCTTCATGATTTTCAGGTCGTTGCGATCGCGACGTTCGGCGGCGAGCCGCGCAGCGGCAGGCTCAACGATCGCGCGCAACTCGAACAGGCTACGGACGAATTCGATATCGGGTTCACCTGCGAATGCCCATGCAAGAACGTCGGGATCGAGCAGGTTCCAACGATTGCGCGGCAAGATGCGGGTGCCAGCCTTCGGACGGCTTTCGACCAAGCCCTTTGCGGTCAGTACCTGAACGGCCTCGCGATAGGCGCTGCGCGATACTTCCAGTTCTTCTGCAAAAGCGACTTCGCCCGACAGAATGTCGCCGGGGGCATATTGGCCCGACAGGATCGCCAGACCCAGCTTGTGGACAAGGGAACCATGTAAGCGGCGGCCTGGACCGCGTGGCGCGCTCTTGGCTTTCGCCTCGCCGTCGGTCTTTACTTCAATTGCCTTGGCATTCGTCATGAACGTCGACCTCCGTCCTGACTCCTAACAGGCGTGACCAAATCACGAAACGACAAACATTGCCTTCCGCGTCGTGTCGCATTATGTCGGAGTAATAAGGAGTAACCCATGACCGACCAAGCCCTTTCGATGAGCCGCACAAACGAAGGTGGGTTCCGATCCATCGCAGCAGAAACCGGCGAGCCGGTGGGCGAGGCCTTTGCAGTGCATGGGCTTGCCGACGTCGATATTGCATGCGCTGCCGCAGCCGCTGCGTTCGACACCTATCGCAGCACGGATCGCGAGACGCGCGCGCTGTTTCTGGAGCGAATCGGCGAAGAAATCATGGCCATCGGTGATGACCTGATCGTCGCGGCCATGCGTGAAAGCGGCTTGCCGCGGGCGCGTCTGGAAGGCGAGCGTGGACGTACCGTCGGGCAACTAAAGTTGTTCGCCGGGGTAGTGCGGGCAGGTGGCTGGCTGGGCCTGCGAATCGACCCGGCGCTGCCTGATCGCTCGCCGTTGCCGCGTCCCGATCTGCGGCTGCGCATGGTGCCGCTTGGTCCCGTTGCGGTGTTCGGCGCGTCCAATTTCCCGCTCGCCTTCTCCACGGCGGGCGGCGACACTGCCTCTGCACTGGCCGCAGGTTGCCCGGTGGTTGTAAAGGGACATCCCGCGCATCCGCAGACCGGCGCGCTGGTCGCCGAGGCGATCCACCGCGCAGTAGCGGCGAGTGCCTTGCCCGAAGGCGTGTTCTCGCATCTGGTCGGGCCGGGTAATGATCTGGGTAGCGCGTTGGTGCAGGATCCCCGTATCGCCGCGGTAGGGTTTACCGGATCGCGGGGCGGCGGGCTTGCGCTGCTCAAGCTGGCGCAGGCGCGCCCGGTTCCGATTCCCGTCTATGCCGAGATGTCGAGCATCAATCCTGTGCTATTGATGCCTGCCGCATTGAAGGCGCGCGGTACGGTGCTGGGTACGGCTTTCGTGGGATCGCTGACGATGGGCGCCGGGCAGTTCTGTACCAACCCCGGCCTGCTGCTGGCAATCGAGGGCGAAGGGTTGGATGCGTTCGTCGCTGCCGCCACTGGCGCGGTCGCTGAGGCGGATTCGGGCACGATGCTGACGACCGGTATCCACGCGGCCTACGAGAAGGGCACCAAGGCGCTTGCAGATCATCAGCATGTCGAGACGCTGGCGGCCGGTAAGGAAGGCAATGGGCTGACGCGCGGGCAGGCGATTATTTTCTCGACCACGGCGCAAGCGTTCATTGCCGACAAAGCGCTGGGACACGAAGTGTTCGGCGCATCGGCCATATTGGTGCGCTGCAAGGATGAAGCGGAGCTGCGCGACATTCTGGAAGCGGCCGAGGGGCAATTGACAGCGACGTTGCATATGGACGCCGAGGACGAAGGCATGGCCGCCAAGCTGCTGCCCGTGCTGGAGCGCAAGGTGGGGCGCATTCTCGCAAACGGTTGGCCGACGGGCGTCGAGGTCACGCACGCAATGGTGCATGGCGGACCTTACCCTGCGACGTCGGACGCGCGCACGACTTCGGTTGGCAGCTTGGCAATCGATCGTTTCCTGCGACCAGTGTCGTACCAGAACCTTGCGCAGGGGTTGTTGCCGCCCGAACTTCGCGATGATGCAAGCAACGACGGTGCACCGCGGCTGATTGACGGTAAGCTCACCGTAAACTGACATTTACGGCCGCAACGGCGGCGTTCGATTTTCCAGGGAGAGGTTACATGGCATTACGCCTGCTGCAGCATCGTGCAGCCGATGGAACGCGGTCGGTCATCGCGGCGACGGATGACGGCGCTGCGTTTCTGGTCGGGTTTGACAGTATTCGCGCACTGGCGGCGCGGGCGATTACAGGCGGGGTTAGCCTGACTGAAGCGGTTGCTGCTTGCGGCAAAGGCGCAGATGTCGACCTGGCGGCTGAATTGGCTGCGGGACGCTTGATTGCGCCGATCGACCATGCCGATCCGGCGCATCTGGTGCTGGCGGGTACGGGGCTGACGCATCTGGGTTCGGCCGAAGGGCGCGACAAGATGCATCGCGATGCGGCTGCCGCACAGACCAAGACCGATTCGATGCGGATGTTCCTGGAAGGCGTCGAGGGCGGAAAGCCCGCACCGGGCCAGACCGGGCAGCAGCCCGAATGGTTCTACAAAGGTGATGGTTCGCAACTGGTTGGGCCGGGTGAAGCGCTCACCATGCCGCATTTCGCCAAGGATGGCGGCGAGGAACCCGAGCTGGCAGGCATCTACCTGATCGGTCCGGATGGGACGCCGTTCCGCCTTGGCCTGTGCCTCGCCAATGAGTTCAGCGATCATGTGACCGAGCGGCACAATTATCTGTGGCTGGCACATTCCAAGCTGCGGCAGGCGGCACTCGGTCCCGAGCTGTTGGTCGGAACGCCACCCGACCATGTCGAAGGCGTTAGCCGCATCCTGCGCGATGGCGAGACGTTGTGGGAAAAGCCGTTCCTCTCCGGCGAGGCCAACATGTCGCATACGCTGGCCAATCTGGAAGAGCATCACTTCAAATATGGACTGTTTCGGCGGCCGGGTGACATCCATGTGCATTTTTTTGGTACTGCGACCTTGTCCTTCACGGATGGCATCCAGACGCAGGTCGATGATGTGTTCCAAATAGAGGCGGCGCCCTTTACTCTGCCGCTGCGCAATCCCCTCGCTCGCGCCGCCGATCAGGCCGTCGTCGTCAGGGCGCTGTAGGCCATGGACCCCATTCGCATTGCGGTCATTGGCATGGGCAAGATTGCCCGCGACCAGCATTTGCCCGCCATTGCCGGAAACGCCGCTTTCAGTCTGGCGGCGACGGTCAGCCCACATGATCCCGGCGTGGCAGGCATAGCCCATCACAAGAGTCTGGAGGTGCTTCTGGCCGAGGGGCCTGCAGTCGATGCCGTGGCCCTCTGCACACCGCCGCAGGTGCGATACGATCTGGCGGTGCAGGCGCTCAATCGTGGTATCCACGTCTTGCTGGAAAAGCCGCCCGGCGCAACACTGGCGGAAGTGGCGGCACTGAGCGCGCGCGCTGACAAGGTCGAATCGACGCTTTTTGCGGCCTGGCATTCACGCTTCGCTGTCGGCGTAGCGCCTGCACGGGCATGGCTGGCCGAGCGTCGCATCGACAAGGTGGCGATTACATGGCGCGAGGATGTGCGTGTATGGCATCCGGGGCAGGTCTGGATTTGGGAACCGGGCGGACTGGGCGTTTTCGATCCCGGCATAAACGCGCTCTCGATCGTGACCCATATCCTGCCGCGACCGTTCTTTCTAAAGGCTGCGACATTGACTCTGCCGTCCAATCGCGCTGCGCCGATAGCTGCGGACATGGAGTTTCGCGACACGACGGGCGCACCGATAACGATGGATCTCGACTGGCGTCAGACTGGCCCGCAGACTTGGGGCATAGTCGTCGAGACCGATGCAGGCACCCTCAAACTGTCCAGTGGTGGAGCGGTGTTGTCACTGCCGAGTGGCACCCAGCATGGCGAGAATCATGAATATGCCGAACTCTACGGGCGATTTGCTGCGCTGATCCGCGGCGGACGGAGCGATGTCGACACCGATCCACTCCGGTTGGTGGCGGATGCATTTTTACGCGGACGCCGTGAAATAACCGAAGCATTCAACGATTAAATCAGGAGAGAATGATGCTGAAATCCTTACGCCGGGGGGCTTTGGCGCTACTGCTTTCCACTGCGGCGGCAACCGGTGCGACTGCGCAGGTGCCTGCACCCACGGCAACCGCGACGGTTCACGCGGACACGCCAGGTCCGGTCTACGACCGTCGCATCTTCACGCAGTTCGCCGAACATCTGGGCAATGGCATATATGGCGGCCTGTGGGTGGGCAACGACCGCAGTATTCCCAACACCAATGGCTTTCGTAACGATGTGATCGGCGCGCTTCGCAACCTAAGCGTGCCCGTCGTGCGATGGCCCGGCGGCTGCTTTGCCGACGAATATCATTGGCGCGAAGGCGTAGGTGTACGGGCCAAGCGGCCTGTTAAGATCAACACCCATTGGGGCGGCGTCACCGAGCCCAACACCGTCGGCACACATGAGTTTTTCGAACTTACCCGTCAGCTTGGCGCGGAAGCCTATGTTGCTGGTAACGTCGGCAACGGCACGCCGCAGGAAATGGCGGAGTGGATCGAATATATGACCTCGCCTGCCGGAAGTCTGGCCGACGAGCGCGCAAAGAACGGCCACAAAGAGCCGTGGAAGGTGCCTTATTTCGGTGTCGGCAATGAGTTATGGGGTTGCGGCGGTAATATGCGGCCCGAATATGCCGCCGACCTGACGCGCCGCTACGCGACCTTCATCAAGGCGCCGAAGGATACCAAAATCCTGAAGATCGCTGCGGGCGCTAACGTTGCGGACTATAAATGGACCGAGACGATGATGCAGCAGGTGACCGAACAGGTCGATGCGCTATCGCTGCATTACTACACCGTTCCAGGGGGGTGGCCGCCACGCGCTTCCGCAACGGTCTTCGACGAGGCGGGTTGGGCTGAGACACTGTCCGAAGCGTTACGCATAGATGAACTGATCACCAAGCACAGTGCCATCATGGATAAATATGATCCGGCCAAGAAAGTCTGGCTGGCGGTCGATGAATGGGGCACCTGGTATGCGGGCGACCCCGGCACCAATCCCGGCTTCCTTCGTCAGCAGAATACGCTGCGCGACGCGCTGGTCGCCTCGATCCATCTCGACATTTTCGCACGACATGCCGATCGGGTGAAGATGTCCGCGATCGCGCAGATGGTGAACGTGCTGCAGGCGATGATCCTGACAGACGGCAAGAAGATGGTGCTGACGCCGACCTATCATGTGTTCGAGATGTACAAGCCGTATATGGACGCGACGGTTCTACCTATCGAGGTGAAGTCGCCTTGGTACAACAAGGACAAGTGGGCGATGCCGTCGGTCAGCGCATCGGCGGTCCGTGACAGAGCCGGGAAGGTGCATGTCGGACTTTCCAATCTTGATCCCAACAAGGCGGTCACTGTTACGACGACGCTGGCGGGCATAACGGCGAGCGGTGTGTCGGGACGTATACTGACGGCCCCTGAGATGAACTCCCTCAACAGCTTCGACGCGCCGAATGCCGTTGCACCGGTCGCTTTCACGGGCGCGCAAGTGGCCGGCGGGACGCTGACGGTAACCTTGCCGCCTAAATCTGTCGTCATGCTCGAACTGCAATGAGCGTCGAGGCCGTGACGCGTACGACGATCTTGGGAGATTGGGGCACGTCACGGCTGCGGCTATTCCGTTTTTCGGACGGTAAGGAAAACGGACGGGCCGATGGGCCGGGGATCGGAGCGCTCGAAGCGCCAGCAACCAAGGTACTGACGCAGGCGCTCGAGCCGTGGCGTAACGATGGGCCGATTGGAAGCGTGACGCTGTGCGGCATGGCGGGCGCCCGCGGAGGACTTGTGGAGGCGGGCTATCTGGCATGTCCCGTCAGCCTCGCCCAATGGCAGCAGCATTCGACTTCGCTGATGCTCGACGGCCTTGCCGTTCGTGTGTTGCCGGGCTTGCGGTGTCGCAATGGCGAAGGGGTGCCCGACGTTATGCGGGGCGAGGAAACACAGATTTTCGGTGCGATTGCGTTGGATGAGACGCTTGCCGAGGGCGCATGGACATTCGTGCTGCCGGGAACGCATTGCAAATGGGTGTTAGTGGTGGACGGGGTCGTCTTGGGCTTTCGTACCTATCCGACCGGCGAACTTTATACTTTGCTGACCGCGCATTCCACCTTGGTTGCGGCTGGCAAGTCCTGCGAAGGCGATGACGCGCAAGGTTTTGCGCGCGGGCTGGCGCGAGTTGGCGAACGGACACTCGCTGCACTGTTCGAGGCACGGGCGGCGCAACTGGTCGATGGCCGTTCACCCGATTGGGCAAAGGGTTTTCTTTCAGGGCTGTTGATCGGTGGCGAAGTGGAAGCCGAAGCGACCAAGGATGCGCGGATCGTGCTGATCGGCGATCCTACGCTGTGTGAGCGCTATGTGACCGCTTTGATTAACGCTGGGTGTTCGGCGCGACAGGTGGACGGCGACGCCGCCGTGCTCGCCGGGCTTGAGCTAGCGAAAGGAGAGGCGGCATGACGATCGATGAGGCGCTGGATGCAGGTGCGCCGCCAATCATGGCGATCCTGCGCGGCGTCCGCCCCGACGAAGCGGTCGTGATTGGCCGCGCGCTGGTCGAAGCTGGCATCCGCCTGATCGAAGTGCCGTTCAATTCGCCGGAACCGGGCGTCAGCATTGCGGCGATGGCCGATGCGCTTGGGACAGAGGCAGCCATCGGCGGCGGGACGATCCTGACGGTCGAAATGGTCGACCGCTTGGCTGCTGCAGGTGGTCGTTTCATGGTGTCGCCCAACAGCGATCCTGTCGTCATCGCGCATGCCATCGTGTGCGGGATCGAAGCTGTGCCGGGGTTTCTGACACCGACCGAAGCGTTCACGGCAATCGGTGCTGGTGCGCGCCGATTGAAGCTGTTCCCCGGATCGGTCTTCAAGCCTGACTATCTATCGGCGCTACGCGATGTTGTGCCGGGTGATGTCGGACTTTGGGTCGTCGGTGGAGTAGGCGCTGCTAATCTTGCCGAATGGCGCGCACGCGGGGCAGCGGGGGTGGGCGTAGGCGGATCGCTTTACAAGCCGGGTGACGACGATGCGACCGTCGGCGCGCGGGCGCGGACTCTTGTCGCGGCATGGAAAAGCTGACGAGAAGTCAGCAGAGGAGATGGATGACATGAAGCGTATGACAACAATAATGGGTGGTGAACGTTGTTCCGCCGTGGCGCGGTTCGTCGCGATTGGGCTGGCCGCCGTCACCTTGTCCGCGTCAGTGCAAAGCTGGGCACAAGACGACAAGATGACTCCGATCGCCATCCCCGCCCAGCCGGACGCAATCGAACTTGGCACTGGGCCACTACCAGCCGCAAAGGCGACGGAATCCTGGCATAGTCAGTATGGCAGCCGCTTTGCCCGCAATGTCACGGTCGCGACCCTTACCCCGTTCCTTCCAGATCCGGCCAAAGCGTCAGGCGCAGCGGTTGTCGTTGCGCCAGGCGGTGGATTCCGGACCTTGTCGATGGATAATGAAGGGTTCGATGTGGCGCGCGCACTCGCTGCAAGGGGCGTCGCGGCTTTCGTACTGAAATACCGCCTGCGTCAGACCCCCGCAGACATGGCGGGCTTTGAAAAGTCGATGCAGGAAATGGTCGCGGGCGTCACGCGCGCTCCGCAGCCTGCACCCGGTAACGCAGCCGCGGACCTTGCGCCGCAGCTTGCGGATTCCACTGCAGCCTTTCGGCTGATCCGGGCACGGGCGGCGCAATGGCATGTCGATCCCGACCGGATCGGCATGATCGGCTTTTCGGCGGGCGCGATGCTGACTATGGCGACGACCCTGTCCAGCGACGCCAAGCCCGCCTTCATAGGCAACGTCTACGGCCCACTGGGTGCCATGACCGTCCCGCAGGATGCGCCACCAATGTTCGCGGTCATCGCGGCGGACGATCCGCTGTTCGGCAATCGTGATTTCAAACTGATCGACGCTTGGCGTACGGCCGGTCGCCCGGTGGAGTTCCACCTGTATGAACGGGGCGGTCATGGCTTTGGCATGTATCAGAAGACGACCACCAGCACCGGCTGGTTCGACGCTTTCGCGCGGTGGCTAGACATGCACGGTCTGATGAAGCGCAAGGCAGGATAAACGGCGTTCCATCGCCTACGCGCGCTATTCTATGTCCGCTTCCGGGGAACGGAAAAGCAACCGGAGGGCGGCATAGGGTCGATCTATTCAATCGCACCGTTGGATTTATGCGCGCGCGGTGAAGAGAATAGCGCGAACGGTGATAGCTGAAGACGGCGCGGAACAGCTATCATACCAGCCAATAGCGTAGTCCCATCGACACCAGCAACAGGGCGCCTACACTCGCGGTCCATATCCCCACGAACCAGCCTAGTCGGCGCATGCGCCGACGCATCAGTGATATCCCTCGCTGCCTACCTTGCCTCTGAACACCCAATAGGCCCAAGCGGTATAAGCGAGGATCACCGGCACGAGAACGCCACCGCCTACCAGCATGAACAGTTGGCTGCGATAGGGGGCAGCAGCTTCCCAGATGGTAACCCGCGCCGGGATGACATAGGGCCAGATCGATATGCCCAGCCCCAGCAGGCATAGCCCGAACAGCGCAAGCGCCCACAGGAAGGGCTGCGCATCCTTGCGTTGCGAAAGGCTGCGATAGAAAAGCGCGGTGACGATAACAGTGGCCAGTGGCACCTGCGCCGTGGCAAGCACGCCGGGCCATGCGAGCCAGCGGCTCGCGTAGCTGGCCTCCAGCGTTAGGGTGGAGAGGCTGACCGCACCTATCAGGATCAGCAGCGCAATACCCAGCCTGCCAGCATAGGTCACCACCTGACGCTGCAAGCCGCCTTCGGTTTTCCAATTGAGCCAGCAGGCCCCCAGCAACGCATAACCGACCATCAGCCCCACGCCAGTCAGCAGCGAAAAGGGCGAGAGCCATTCCCACCAGCCGCCGGAATAGGCGCGTCCTTCCACGCTGATGCCCTGAAGCAAGGCCCCCAGCGCGACCCCTTGCGCAAAGCTCGCCACTGCCGATCCACCTGTAAACGCACGGTCCCACCAAGCACGATGCGCCGGGTCGCGCCAACGGAACTCAAACGCCACACCGCGCAGGACAAGGCCGAGCAGCATCGCGATTAAAGGCGCATACAGCGCGGGCAGGATGATGGCATAGGCCAGCGGAAAGGCCGCGAGCAGCCCTCCGCCTCCCAGCACAAGCCAGGTTTCGTTGCCGTCCCACACCGGCGCGATGCTGTTCATCGCCGTGTCTCGATCCTTGCCCACCTTGAACAGCGGGAAAAGGATACCGATGCCTAGATCAAACCCGTCCATGACGACATACGCAACGATGGCAAAGCCGATGATCCCGGCCCAGATGACTGTCAGGTCGATCATCCTTCGCTTCCTTCGATGGCGGGGGCAGGGGTAATACCGGCGGTGCGGATCGGCGCGCCGTCCAGCGTGCTTTCGTGCGCTTGCGGTGGCTTTTTCATTAAGTGCAATAGATACCAGATGCCCATGCCGAACACGCTGAAATAGACCAGCGCGAATGCCAGCAGCGATGCGGCCACCGCGGGTGCATCTAAGGGCGACGCACTGTTTGCGGTGCGCAGCAGTCCGTAGATGGTGAAAGGCTGCCGTCCGACCTCGGTCACGATCCAGCCCGCCAGCACGGCGATGAAGCCAGCCGGTCCCAGCAACACCGCAGCGCGGTGCAGCCATGACCACTCATGCAGCTTGCCGCGCCAGCGCGCGATCAGACTCCACAGGCCAAGCCCCAGCATCGCAAAGCCGATGCCGACCATGATGCGAAACGCCCAGAACACGACGCCGACCGGCGGTTTGTCGGCATCGGGCACGCTATCGAGCCCCTTCATCGGCGCATTCAGATCATGTTTGAGGATCAGCGAGGATGCTTTGGGAATGGAGATGGCATAATCGACCCGCTTGTTGCCGCTGTCGGGGATACCGAAGAGAATCAGCGGCGCGCCGTTGGGATGGCTATCATAATGGCCTTCCATCGCCATCACCTTGACCGGCTGATGCTCCAGCGTGTTGAGGCCGTGCATGTCGCCTGCAAAAATCTGGATCGGAGCGACGATGGCCGCCATCCACATCGCCATGGAGAACATCGTGCGAGCGCCCGGATTTGTCCGGTCTCTAAGCAGATGCCATGCTCCGACGCCGCCGACCGCAAAGGCTGTCGTCAGATAGGCGGCCAGCACGGTATGGACCAGCCGATAGGGAAAGCTGGGGTTGAAGATGATCGCCATCCAGCTTGGGCCGGGCAGGAACTGGCCGTTCGCGCCGATCTCATAGCCGGTCGGCGTCTGCATCCAGCTATTGACCGAGAGAATCCAGAAGGCCGAAATGAAGGTGCCGATAGCTACCGCGCAGGTCGCAGTGAAGTGCAGCTTTCGCCCCACCTTGTTAATGCCGAACAGCATGACGCCCAGAAAGCCAGCCTCCAGGAAGAACGCAGTCAGTACTTCATAGGCCATGAGTGGACCGATGACCGGCCCGGCCTTGTCGGAAAATACCGACCAGTTGGTGCCGAACTGGTAGGACATAACGATACCGGACACCACGCCCATAGCAAACACGACCGCGAAGATCTTAAGCCAGTAGCGGAAGAGATTGGCATAGACGCCTTTACCGGTCGCAAGCCACAACCCCTCCAGCACCATCAGGTAGCTGGCAAGGCCGATGGAAAAGGCCGGGAACAGGAAGTGGAAGCTGACGGTAAAGGCAAATTGCGCGCGGGCGAGAAGCAAGGCGTCAATCGAGTCGAACATATAAAATGTCCTTTCGCCCACTATGTAGCAGGTAGGCAGAGGGATGGGGATGGGTCAGATTGTCATACCCGGCAGGAAGGCAGCGGCGCTGCGCCAGAGCATGTAGCAAGCGACGACGAAGATAAGTCCGGCAAAGACCGTGGTCAGCCGCCCGGTATGTCCGCCCAGCGTTTGAGCCATCCGCGTGCCGCCTATACTCCCGGCAACACCGCCTACCACGAAAACGGCAGCTAGTGGCCAGTCGATCAGCCCGGAGAAGGCGTAATTGGCCGCCGTCGTCAAGCCGAAGGCCGTTACCGCAACAAGAGATGTGCCCACCGCCATCAGCATCGGCATGTCCGTCGATGCCACCAACCCCGGTACAATCAGAAAGCCACCGCCGATGCCGAAAAAGCCCGAAAATAATCCCGACCCCAGCCCATAGGCGACGACCTTGGGGGCTTTTTCCCGATTGCATTCTGCCCCGGGATTGCCGGGATTGCCGCGCCCCTTCAGCATCAATGCGCCGACCAACACCATTACCAGTGCAAAAAAGAACAACAGCTTGTCGCCATCGACCATCTTGCCGAAGGTCGAACCTGCGAGCGCACCGATGATTCCAGCCGCAGCATAAATGCCGCCGCAACGCCATTTGACATGATGCGCGCGGGCATGACTGGCGAGGCCCGCCGCTGCATTGGCCGCGACCGCGAGTGCACTTGTTCCAATCGCGACATGGGCGTTGGGCACGCCGACCAGATAGACCATCAAGGGCACCGCGAGAATCGAACCGCCCCCGCCGACCAGCCCCAGCACGAAGCCGACCAATCCGCCGGATAGTCCACCCAACAGATATTGCGCGGTGGTCATCATTGTCATGCGCCAATCATGTGGGGCTTGACCATCCACTCGCGCCCCTTGAGCATACCATGCCAGTAGACAGGCGGAAGGATCGTGTCCTTTAGCAGCCAGGAGAGGCGTGAGGGCCGGGTGCCATCGATCAGCCAATTCGGGAAGCTGGGCATCAGCGTGCCGCCATAGCCGAATTCGGCCAAGACGATCTTGCCCGCCTCCACCGTGAGCGGGCAACTGCCATAGCCGTCATAGGTCGCGACCGGCGGCTTGCCGTCCAGTGCCGCCAGCACATTGACTGCGACCACCGGGGCCTGTTTGCGCGCCGCCGCCATCGTCTTGGCGTTGGATGCCGAACAGGCGTCGCCCAGCGCGAAAATGTCGGGATAGCGCGGGTGGCGCAACGTGGCTTCGTCCACCTCGACAAAGCCCGACGCAGCCGCCAGGGGACTGGTGCGGACGAAGTCCGGCGCGACCTGCGGCGGCACGACATGGATCATGTCGTACCGCTCGGCCACGCGCTTCACTCCATCGCCATCCGCTTGCTCGAAGATTGCGGTTTTGGAAGCGCTGTCTATTTCGACTAGCTTCGAGCCGAAGTTCAGGTTGATGTCATAGCGATCGACATAGTCCATTAGCGCAGGGACATAGGCGGGGACGCCGAACAGGACGGCGCCCGCCGTATGGAACTGCACGTCGCTGCTGCCTAGCACACCCGACTTTTCCCAACGGTGGCAGGACAGATACATCGCCTTTTGCGGCGCGCCCGCACATTTGATCGGCATGGGCGGCTGGGTGAACAGCGCGCGCCCGCCCTTAAACTGCTTGACCAGCCGGTTGGTGTAGGGAGCAAGATCGTAGCGATAGTTCGACGTCACGCCGTCATGCCCGAGCGCATCCGAAAGGCCGGGGATGGCGTTCCAGTCCAGCACGATGCCGGGGCATACGACCAGCACAATGTAGCTGACCCGCCGACCGTCGTTCAGCACCACTTGCTTCTCGTCAGGCAGGAAAGTGCTTGCGGACGCCTTGATCCATTCGACGCCGCGCGGGATCAGTCCGGCTTCGTCGCGCCGCGTAAAGCCACTTTCGAATACGCCCGCGCCCACCATCGTCCAGCCGGGCTGGTAATAATGGGCGTTACTGGGCTCGACGATGGCGAGGTGAATCCCGCGCCGCCGTTTGAGGATGCTCGCAGCCGTAGCAATTCCCGCACTGCCGCCGCCCACGATCAGCACGTCATAGTGGCCTGCATTCCGAACGCACACCATGTCCGCCATCTCCGCCAGCTTTTCCGCTCGCGCGCCCGATCGGCAATAGGCCAGCACCGGACCCGGCAGGCTGTCTAGCGCCCGGCGCATTGCTGCAGCATCCGCGTCCGTCAGCGCGCCCGCCACCGCCGGAACATAGGCAAAGCCAAGCCCGGCCGCTCGCGCTGCAGCCTCGATCTGTGCCGCCATAGGCTGGTCTGCGCCTTCGCCATCGGGGCGGTTACACAGGATCGAGCGGAAACCCATGGCGCTTAGATCCTCCACATCGGCAGGCATGATTTGCGGAGCGACGCTGAGCGTCGGAGCCAGTTGCTTGATAGCCATGGTAAACCTCCTCGTTCCGACAGGTGCCGGTTATGATCTTATTATGATGCGATGAATTGCCATGCCGCCCAGCATGGCCAGCACGAACGGGGCGACGTCCCCCGGAGCAAGTGACAGGCTGGCAATCGCTGGGCCGGGGCACAAGCCACCAATACCCCAGCCTATGCCGAACAAGATTGCGCCGAGTGCCAGCTTACCGTCGATCCCGCGGGTATCAGGCAGCGTGAAGGCCGTGTCGGCGAGCGGGCGTTCTATCCGTCTCTGTATCGCCCAAGCCAGCGCCATCGGGATCATCGCCCCGCCCATGACGAACGCAAGCGTTGGGTCCCATACGCCGAACAGATCGAGGAACGCGCGTACGCGCATCGGATCGGCCATGCCCGAAAAGGCCAACCCCGCACCGAACAGCGCGCCTGAGAGCAATGCCAAAATGATCCGCATCACAAAGCGCCTGCCAGACGCATCAGCGCCACGGTGACAAAGCCGCTGCTAATGAACAAAGTCGTCGCTACGATCGAGCGACGCGACAGGCGAGACACGCCACATACACCGTGTCCGCTTGTGCAACCGGATCCTAGTCGTGTGCCAAACCCTACGATCAAGCCGCCGACGATCAGAAATCCTGGTGCGGGAAATCGCGCGGGAACATCGTTCGACAGGAACGCCACGACCAGCGCGCCCAAGGGCAGTCCGACGATGAAGGCCACCGCCACCGCGCGCGGTGCGCCGCTGGTCGCCAGGCCCGTGGCCCGCGCCGCCAACCCGCTAACCCCGGCGATCCGCCCCAACCCCAGCAGCATGATAGCTGCCGCCAGGCCGATCATCAGCCCGCCGATCAGACCGGCAACCGGCTGCGCCTCGGGGAAACCGGGGATCATAGCTGGTTAATGGGAATCTTGAGGTAGGAGACGCCATTGTCATCGGGCGGTGGCATATGGCCTGCGCGCATATTGACCTGCACCGACGGCAGGATCAGGCGGGGCATTGCGAGTGTGGCATCTCGCGCCTCGCGCATTGCGACAAATTCATCCTCGCTCACGCCGTCATGCGCATGGATGTTGGTCCGGCGCTGATCGCCAACCGTCGTTTCCCACATATAACGGTCGCGACCTGCTGGCAGATAATCGTGGCACAGGAACAGGCGGGTTTCGGGCGGCAGCTCCAGCAGGCGGCGCAGGGACCGGAACAGGGTGCGCGCATCACCCCCGGGAAAGTCTGCGCGGGCAGTGCCGTAGTCGGGCATGAACATGGTGTCGCCCACGAAGACGGCATCGCCGATCACATAGGCGACGCAGGCGGGTGTGTGGCCTGGGACGTGCAGCACCGTCACGGCCAGATTCCCGATCATGAACTGATCGCCATCAGACCAGAGATGGTCGAAGTCGGATCCGTCACGCCTAAAATCTGCGCCCGCATTGAACAGCGAACCGAATGTCTGCTGCACTTCACAAATATGTGCGCCGATTGCAATCTGACCGCCCAGCTTCTGCTGAAGATAGGGCGCGGCCGACAAATGATCGGCATGGGCATGGGTTTCCAGATGCCAGTCCACGCTCAAACCCTGCTCGTCGATATAGGCGATGACCGGGTCGATCGCCTCGTGTCCGGTGCGTCCGGCGGCGGGATCAAAGGTCAGTACGCTGTCGATCACTGCCGCACGGAGGGTTTCCGCATCATGCACGACATAGGTCACGGTGAAGGTCGGCGCGTCGAAGAAGGCGCGCACCACCGGCACGCCGCTTCTGGCGACAGTGACTTGGGCATAGGCTTTTTCAAGTGCGGCGTCGGCCATGCGACTCTCCTTTAATTTCATATTTACATGATATATGTATGTGTATAATTCGTGATCGTCAAGGACTTGCCACGGCGCCTTGGCGACTGCAGGAAAGACAGATGAATGACGCGATGACCATCCCCTTGACGCCCCTACGCATCGGTTCCGTGGCCCCGGATTTCCGGGCCCGATCCACCATGGGCGATTTCCAATTGTCGACGCTACGTGGGCACTGGGTGATCTTTTTTTCTCACCCCGCTGACTTCACGCCGGTCTGCAGCACGGAATTTGTCGCACTGGCGCGGCACCAGGCTGATTTCGACGCGCTCGACTGTCGGCTGGTTGGCCTATCAGTGGACAGTCTCTACGCGCACATCGCTTGGGTCCGGGCGCTGCGCGACCTGTTCGACGTGCAGATCGGCTTTCCGATCATAGAGGATCCCAGCATGGCGGTCGGCCGCGCCTATGGCATGATTGACGATGAGGCGGCGGACAGCATGACGATGCGCTCCACTTTCTTCATTGACCCGAAAGGCATCATCCGCGCGACGACGGCCTATCCCCATAATGTCGGTCGATCGGTCGACGAAATGCTGCGCCTGTTGTGCGCGCTGCAACGAGTAGATGATGGGGGAGGGCTGACGCCGGAGGGCTGGTCACCCGGACAGCCCACATTGCTGCCCGCAGCCGAAAGCCCTGACGCTGCACCTGACTGGTTCTGCCGACTAGAGGCTCAGCCATGAGCGCGCTCTACGAGGATCGCGACGCTGCGGCGGTCGCCGCTGAAAAGATCAAGATTTTCGGCCAGCCCCAGCGGTTGATGATCCTGTCCTGTCTGTTGCGTGGCGAACGCAATGTCGGCGAGATCGCCGATGTGACCGGGATCGGTCAGCCTGCGCTTAGCCAGCAGCTTGCCGAACTGCGCCGAGCCGACCTGGTTCAGACGCGCAAGGAAGCCAAGCAGGTTTGGTATATGCTGGCAGACGATAATGTAGCGCTCTGCGTCCGCAACATAGAAGCGATGTTCGCTGGCGTTGGCAGCGCTTTAGTGCCGCCAACGGCCAAGCCAGCTTTCCAGTTGACGCCAGCCGACGGCGTGGCAGCTTTTGCCCGCGTTTTGTAAGCGCGCGCAATTCGGTCTCAATTTGGCGCAAAAGATATATAACGGTTATTGCCATTGCTCGGGATGCCTATTTGAGCTGCGGAGGGGCGTTCAGCACACAATATATTCATTTTCGCGAATACGCTTGAAAGCCGGGGCGGGTTTAGTCGGTAATCGTCCAAAGCCTTGTACAACTGCGGCTGCGCCCCGATCTGGAACGTAGCCTATCCTCGCTCGACTACGGAAACCCATGCTGTGACCCAGAAACTGAAGATCGATTTCGTCTCCGACGTTGCCTGCCCCTGGTGTGTTATCGGTCTGTTGGGTCTGGAAAAGGCGCTCGACAATGTGGCGGGCGAAATCGACGCCGACATCGCCTTTCATCCGTTTGAGCTCAATCCTGACCTGCCGTCCGGAGGCAAGAACGGCCTTGAGCACATCGCCGGAAAATACGGCATGTCCTTTGACCGGGTCCGGGAGAACCGCGCAACGATCTGCCATCGTGCGGCGGAGGTTGGCTTCACGATCAACACGTCGGACGCAAGCCGCATTTACAACACTTTCGATGCACATCGTCTGATCGCTTGGGCCGGTGAGAAGGGCCGTCAGCTCGCGATGAAGCAGCACGTTTTCGCGCTGTATTTCACACAACAAGAGGATCCTGGCGACCCCGATGCGCTGGCCAACGCTGCCCACGCCGCAGGCCTGAATGCCACCGAAGCGCGAGAGGTTCTCGCTTCTGATCGCTATGCCGAACAGGTTCGTTCGGAGGAGGCTCTTTGGCGCGAACGTGGCATCAATAGCGTGCCTGCCGTAGTCATCGAAGGCCGCTACCTGATTTCCGGAGGCCAGCCTCCGGAGGAATTCGAGCGCCAGTTGCGGGGAGTTGCAGCCAGACTGCGCGAGGAGCAAGCCTCAGCGACTGCTGCAACCTGATCTCTTCCTTTAGGTCGGTCCCACTAAAAATCGAGGCATCTCTGTTCCCCGATTGTACTAGCACGGCGGAGTTTCAGGGCATCGGGGGGCTGGGTGAAAGCCGCCGTAGGTCCATATGTTGGCATGCGCCGTAGCGCGATCCTGCCATTTACCTCGGTCAGATTTCGTTAGAGAACCCGATAGCATCTTCCGAGGAGGCTAGTCTTCCTGTGAATAGTCCATCCGCTCAAGGTCAGCGATCAGGCTCGGACCCTCCGGCGTCCATCCCAGATGCACCCGTGTCCACGCGCTGGATGCCGACATATCGACGGCCGCGAACATCGCGAACCAGCCGAAATGGAGAGGCGCTTGTTCAGGAGACAGCGAGATGAGCGGAAGGTCGAGACCTGCAGCCACAGTCGCGGCAATCTCGTGGAAGGCGACACCATGCTCGGCGACCGCGTGGTAGCGCGCGCCCTGTTCGGCTCGTTCCACCGCTAGGCGATAGAGTCGCGCCACGTCGAGAACATGCGCGGCCGACCAGCGGTTTTTGCCTTCGCCGACATAAGCAGCCACGCCTTTCTCCCGCGCCAGCGCCACATAAGGGGTGATCAGGCCCTGCTTAACGGTGTCGTGGACTTGCGGAAGGCGCACGACCGACAGGTTCACACCCTTTTCCAGCAGTGCCTCGCCAGCCAGTTCGGAACTGGACCGGGGGTGGTGGCGGACGGTGAACAGTTGCTCGACGGCGGGGCCACCATCGTCCGGTGCGCCCATAATCGCAGCCGAAGTGATGAGCAGTGGCCGATCAGAGCCCGCCAGCACGACACCAAGCGCTTCGATTACGTGGCGATCCTGTGCGCAGCTTGCGGCATATTTCGAGAAGTCATGGTCGAATGCGGTGTGGATGACGGCATCGGCGCATTCCGCGCCTGCGCGGAGGCTGGCAAGATCCTCCAGGTTGCCAACATGGGGCTGCGCGCCTGCGTCGGTCAGCGCGCGCGCTCCAGCTATCGAGCGCGTGAGGCCGATCACCTCATGGCCTGCGCCCAGAAGTTCGCGAAGGATTTGCGAACCCACGAAACCGGTGGCGCCAGTGAGAAAGACACGCATGGGGAACTACTCCAGATTGACGTGCACCCCATTCGGTGAGAAAGCGATCCTGTTAAAGTAGTGACTTTATCATAGTATAATCATCGACAGGATACTGATGCCCCCGCCTTGTGAGAATCAGCTCGGCACCTTCCTGCGCGACCGGCGCATGCGCCTCGACCCGGCGACCTTCGGTTTTCAGCCGGGGCGCCGTCGCACCCCCGGTCTGCGCCGGGAGGAAGTTGCCCAGCGCGCAAACATCAGTGCCACCTGGTACACCTGGCTGGAGCAGGGCCGCGGCGGAGCGCCATCAGCCGATGTGTTGGACCGGATCGCGACTGGCATAATGCTCACCGAGTTGGAGCGCGATCATCTCCATATTCTCGCGTTCGGCCATCCTCCGGAAGCGCGCTATCGCCACCCGGAAGGTATCACGCCGCGCCTGCAGCGCGTGCTGGACGCCCTGCCATACAGTCCCGCCATCATCAGAACAGCGACCTGGGATGTCGTCGCCTGGAACAAGGCGGCGACCCTGATCCTGGCCAACTATGCGGAGCTACCGCGCGAGCGGCGCAACATTCTGCGGCTGATCTTCGATGACGAACGTGTCCGCGGCGCGCAGGACGATTGGCGCAGCGTTGCACGCTATGTCGTCGGCACCTTCCGCGCCGATGCCGCCCGCGCCGGGGCCAGCCTGGAAATCCGGCAACTCGTCGATGAGCTGTCGGCCTCCAGCGCAGAATTCAGGACGCTGTGGAATGACAATGAAGTCATGGGTCACGGCGAAGGCATCAAGCGCCTTCACCACCGTTCACTCGGGCCCGTGGACCTGGAATTCTCGACGTTTGCGGTCGAAGGACGGTCGGATCTCATCATGATGGTCTACAATCCGACAATGCCGCCCATGATAGAGCGCCTTCGTGCCCTGTTTGCGGAAGCGTGAAATGGAGATTCCGATCCGGCAGCCATCACCGATATGGCAGCAACGATCCCCGTTAGTGCTACATTCGCCGACAAGGGTGACAGTTGGACGTGTGATACAAGTGCTGGTGTGCCTGTGAGCGCGTGGCACACGCCGATTGCACAAGCCAAGGTCAAACTGGGGGCCCGACCTGCACATGACGACGCGCGCGCGGACCGCGGCTAAAATAATCGACCGCTATGCTCGCAAACGTCTATCTGGATTTGTAGCGGATTTGCGTGTTTTGTACGGTTTGGGAGGGCTTGGAGCGGTGAAGGGAATCGCCAGGCATCGCTAACAAATTGTAATTACATCAATTGCTGCACTGCAGCAAAAAATAGACCCCATGGAGTGACCCCATTCCCTTCCCGTAAATCGGGTTCGAAGCGTAAATAGGGTTCGCTTGGGGGCTACGCATTTGCAGAGCCTTAATACCTCGTCGAGCTAGCTCTAGCAATTTCCAACCCACAGCAGCTAAGCGGGGGAAATGACCGCCTCTGACCTACAACTTCTGCTTATTGCCCGTCTGATCCGCGAGAGCGGCGGCACATCGCAGACATGGCGACGGGTGCTGGGCAAGGTCATTGTGCGAGACATCGCAACGCATGCCCATTGCAATTGGGAGGTTAGGCCAAACGGTACCGATGCCCAGCGCGCCGCGATCGAGCGACTTCTAGACGATGTGCGACTTGAATATTCGATCGTGTCGGCAGATTGAGCATACTGCTGCTGTGAACAAAGTGGTCGTTCTTAACACTCGAAATCCCGTCGAAAGCCATCCTACATTCTCCGAACGCTCGGCGCGTTGCAAGGCCCAGGTTGGGACAAAGCCGCCGTTCGAGATCTTGGCCATTCAACGGCATTCAACATAAAAAATGGTTCACCGGCTATGTTCGCTCCGAGCAATCCGGGTCTGCGCGTAATGAGCCACCCTGTCTTGTTGCACAGGAGGATGGACACTCCCCTTCGATATCAACCGGATCGGCGTTCGGTGTTTGCCACCGGACGCGCTTTATCCTCCACCGCCCCGTCAGGCCGAAAGCTCTCTCCGAATGATTGCGGCGCCGGCGCCCAAAGCAGCAAGCTTGCCTTTCGCTACGCGGCGAGACAGCGGCGCCATGCCACAGTTGGTCGACGGATAGAGTTTGTCGACATCCACAAACTGCAGCGCTTTTCGCAGCGTATCGGCGACTTGCTCGGGCGTTTCGATGATGTCGCTCGCCACGTCGATAGCGCCTACCATCACCTTCTTTCCCCGAATGAGTTCGATCAGGTCCATCGGAACCCGGGAATTCTGGCATTCCAACGAGATAATGTCGATGCTGGAGCCTTTCAGCTTGGGAAAGGCTCTCTCATATTGCCGCCACTCTGATCCGAGCGTCTTCTTCCAATCGGTGTTGGCCTTGATGCCATAGCCGTAGCAGATGTGAACGGCAGTCTCGCACTTTAGCCCTTCAGCTGCCTTTTCCAAGGTCGCGATGCCCCATTCATTCACTTCGTCGAAGAACACGTTGAACGCCGGTTCGTCGAACTGGATTATGTCGACGCCGGCGGCCTCGAGTTCCCTGGCTTCCTGATTGAGGATCTTGGCGAATCCCCAGGCCAGCTTCTCGCGGCTTTTATAATGGGCATCATAGAGCGTATCGATCATCGTCATTGGCCCGGGCAGGGCCCATTTGATCGGCTGATTGGTTTGCTGACGCAGGAACTTGGCGTCTTCGACAAAAACCGGCTTGCGGCGTTCAACCGCGCCTACGACCGTGGGCACGCTCGCGTCGTAGCGATCGCGGATTCTGACGGTCTTGCGCGTCTCGAAATCAACTCCGCTGAGATGCTCGATAAATGTCGTAACGAAATGCTGGCGCGTCTGCTCACCATCGCTGACGATATCGATCCCCGCCTGCCGCTGATCGTCCAGAGACAGGCGCAAAGCATCTTGCTTGCCCTCGACCAGTTCTTCTCCCTCTAACTTCCATGGCGACCAAAGCGTTTCAGATTGTGCAAGCCAGGAGGGCTTGGGCAAGCTCCCGGCGGTCGAAGTAGGCAATAATATGTTCATGAGAAACGGCCTTATTTTCTGATGGATCAGCGCGCGTGACTGGCAGACCATTGCTCCAGCACGGCCCGATATGGCTTGATGAAACGCTCTTCAGCAAACTTGCCCTGTTCGACAGCCAGCCGGCTGCGTTCTTCGCGGTCGTAGACGATGCGAGTGAGGGAATAGTCCTGATATTTGAGGCTTGGCTGATACAGCTCTGCTGCCGCCGAATTGGCATTGTATATTTCGGGTCGATAGATTTTCTGAAAAGTCTCCATCACGCTGATGGTGCTGACCAGTTCAAGGCTCGTATAATCGCCGAGCAAATCGCCAAGATGGTAAAAGGCAAATGGAGCGACGCTATTGGGCGGCATGAAATAGCGGACCTTCATGCCCATTTTGGCAAAATACTCGTCGGTCGCCGAAACGTCATCATTATGATATTCGAAACCCAGGACCGGGTGCTCATTTGCAGTCCGCCGGTAGGTCTTGCTGCTCGATACGCTCAGGCAGATGACGGGCGGTTTGTTGAAGTTTTCCCTATAGGCACCCGAATTCAAAAAGTGCTTGAACAGGTTGCCATGCAGGTCACCAAAGCCTTCCGGAGCGCCGGAATTCGGGTGTTTCTTCATATGCTCCGACAGCAGAACGCTGAAGTCATAGTCGCGAACATAAGACGAGAAATTATTGCCGACGATACCGTCAATGCGTTGGTCGGTCTTTCTGTCGAAAATAGCCGTCTTAAGGATTTCAATCAGCGGGAACACGTCGTTATTCCCTGCGGCATCGATACGCATCTCGACTGAAATTATTTTGAGTTCGACAGTGTACCGATCCCCCTTGGGATTATCCCAACGCGCGAGAGCGTTGAAGCGATTGTCGATCATCCGCAGGGTGTTGCGCAAATTCTCACGGCGACTATCGCCCCGTGCCAGATTGGCGAAGTTCGTCGTGATGCGGGTATTGTCCGCGGGCCGATAATTCTCATCGAAATCAATGTGATTGATGGAGAACTCAAAGGAGGAATGCGTAGCCATCGACCGATCACCTAGGTTTGCCGGGCGAGAGGACCGAAGGAAACGCACAAGACGGACAAGCCCGAAGGCACTCAAGCCCCGGCCTAGCATCAGGCGCGATCCACCGGAGGAACCCCCGTCCGAGGAACATTATCGCGTCGGAGGCAGGTCTCCTGGCTCACGGGTCAATGCGTCGGTCCCGGCCTTCCCGAGCCTCTTGCGAAGGCTCAGTGACACAAAATGGAACCGCAGCTCACCGCTTACAGTTGCGGGGGCAGCGCCGGATTCCGTTCACGGAGAACGTCACCGGCTTCCCGTCTTAGCTCCACATCATGCCTGCTGTGGAGAACCTCGACAGCCTGTTTAAACAAGAGTTTTCCACGAGCGTCAAGAGGTATATAAAGATATCTTTATATACCCTGCAAGGCGATGAGGCATCGCAATTCCCCAATCGCCATGCCCCGCATTTTGGCCTAGAGGGCCGGAAATCCATCAGCCCTCGACGGTCACAACCGGCAGGACCGTCTGCACGATAGAGGCGTCCAATGACTCATAATCGTGCAGACCGATGGTGTCGTAAAGTTCGGCGCGGGTCTGCATCTCCCCCACCATATTGTGGGTGCCACCGTCCTCTTTGATGGCGGCATACAGCTTGGCTTGCGCCTTGTTGGCGACGCGGAGCGAAGATACCGGCCAGATCACCATTCGGTATCCCATCGCCTCGAACTCCTGGGCGGTGAAGAAGGGCGTCTTGCCGAACTCGGTCATGTTGGCGAGCAGCTTTACCCCCGGCATGGCCTGAGCGAAGGCAGTGAACATTCCGCGGGTAACCAGTGCCTCTGGGAAGATGGCGTCCGCGCCGGCTTCGACATAGAGTTTTGCACGGGACACTGCGGCGTCGAACCCTTCCACACCAGCGGCATCGGTCCGCGCGATGATGACGATATCGCGGCTTGCCTTCTTCGCGGCAGCCACCTTGGTCGCCATGTCGTGGGCGTCGGCCAGCTTCTTGCCGTTCAGATGTCCGCATTTCTTGGGCAATATCTGATCTTCCAGATGGACGGCGCCAGCGCCCGCCTCCTCGAAGGTGCGGACCATATGCATGACGTTCAGCGCCTCACCATAGCCGGTATCGCCATCGACCAACAGCGGCAGGCCGGACGCGCGAGCGATCTGACGGATGAAGAAGGCGACTTCATCTACGGTGATGATACCCAGGTCAGGCAATCCCATGCTGGCGGTCATCGCTGCGCCGGAGAGATAAAGTCCGTTGAACCCGGCTGCCTTGGCCTGCAGCGCGGCATGGCCATTATGCGCGCCGGGAAGTTGGAGTATGTTCGGTCGGTCGAGCAGTGCCCTGAAACGGGCGCCTGCGCTTTGAACAGGCAATTCGTCTGCGACAAGATAGGGCAATATGTGTCTCCTTAAACAGCCGCTGCTTCAGTGCGCTGCGCCAGCGGCACGAAGGCGAGATTTTCGGGGCCAGTATAATGGGCCGACGGGCGAATAATCTTGTTGTCCTGCCGCTGCTCGATGACATGCGCCGCCCACCCGGAGGTGCGGGCAATGACGAACAATGGGGTGAACATCGCCGTCGGCACGCCCATCAGGTTGTAGGACACGGCGCTAAACCAATCGAGATTGGGAAACATGGCTTTCGCGTCCCACATCACCTGCTCAATGCGCTCGGCGACGGCATATTGCCGTTGCGCGCCTGCCTCGTCCGCCAGCGCCTTGGCCACACGCTTGATGACGACGTTGCGGGGATCGGATACCGTATAAACGGGATGCCCGAAGCCGATGACCACTTCCTTGGCGTCGACACGGCGCCGAATATCGGCTTCGGCATCGGCGGGAGTAGCGTAACGTTTTTGTATCTCGAACGCGACTTCATTGGCGCCGCCGTGCTTCGGGCCACGCAGCGCGCCAATGGCGCCAGCAATGCTCGAATACATGTCAGACCCGGTGCCGGCGATCACTCGCGCGGTGAAAGTCGAGGCGTTGAACTCATGCTCGGCATAGAGAATGAGCGATGTGTGCATGGCCCGCACAAAGCTTGGCGACGGCATTTTACCGTGCAGGAGATGCAGGAAATGCCCGCCTATGCTGTCATCATCGGTCTCGACTTCGATCCGACGACCGTGATGGGCGAAGTGATACCAGTAAAGCAGGATCGAACCTAGAGATGCCATCAGCCGATCGGCAACGTCGCGCGCATCTGGTAGGTTGTGATCATGGGTCTCAGGCAGTACGCAGCCGAGCGCCGAAACGCCCGAGCGCATCACGTCCATGGGATGCGCCGCAGCCGGAATAGCCTCCAGCGTTTCCTTCACCGACTGTGGCAGGCCGCGCAGGCCCTTGAGCTTCTCCTTATAGGACGCAAGCTGGACCTGGGAGGGCAGTTCCCCGTGGACGAGCAGGTGGGCGATCTCCTCGAACTCGCTAGTCTCAGCGAGATCGAGAATGTCATAGCCCCGATAATGCAGATCATTGCCGGTTTTGCCGACTGTGCAGAGCGCGGTATTGCCAGCGGTGACGCCTGAGAGAGCCACCGACTTCTTGGGCTTGAAGGGAATGTCCATGACTTGCCTTTCCATCAGAAGATGCCTGCGGGCGCGTCGGGTCCGAGTTGAGCGGAGGACACGATGAAATTGAGCTGGGTGACTTCCGCGCCGGTCAGGGTCGGCAGCCGATCAATCAGAGCGAGGAAGCGATCCTGCTCAGTCGTCGCGACGATGCCATCGGCCAGTGTGCGGAACTTCTCGACATAATTGGGCCGTGCGAACGGTCGTGCGCCGTTTGGATGGGCATCTGCAACGCCCAGTTCATCGATGATCGACTTGCCATTCTTCAGCGTGATGATGACCTTTCCACCGAAGGCCTTGCCTGAGCCCGTGGCGTGGTAACGCGCGGTCCAGGCGGGGTCCTCCTCGGTGGTGATCTTGTGCCAGAGGTCTACCGTGCCCGGACGCTGGGTACGTTCTGGCGCATAGCTCTTTTCATGGTGCCAACCGCCATCCTCCAGCGCGACGGCGAAGATATACATGATCGAGTGATCGAGGGTTTCACGGCTTGCCTTGGGATCCATCTTCTGCGGATCGTTGGCGCCGGTGCCGATCACATAATGCGTGTGGTGGCTGGTCCTGATCAGGATGCTTTCGATCTGCGACAGGTCGCCGACCTTCGGGCTCATCCGCTTGGCCAAGTCTATCAGCGCCTGGCTTTGATATTCCGCCGAATATTCCTTGGTATAGGTGTCGAGGATCGCACGCTTCGGCTCGCCCGGCGCAGGCAGCGGCACCTGATAGATATGGTTCGGACCAGAGAGCAGCCAGGCGATGAAGCCATCTTCCCCTTCATATGCGGGGGACGGCGCACCTTCGCCGCGCATCGCGCGATCGACTGCCTCGATCGCCATCTTGCTGGCAAAGGCTGGAGCATAGGCCTTCCAGGTCGAAATCTCGCCCTTGCGCGACTGGCGGGTGGTGGTGGTGGTGTGCAGCGCCTGCTGGATCGCCTGAAAGGTAATGTCGGTCGACAGGCCGAGCAGCGCGCCGATGCCGCCAGCGGCACTTGGACCCAGATGGGCGATATGGTCGATCTTGTGTTCGTGCAGGCAGATGCCCTTCACCAGATCGACCTGGATCTCATAGCCGGCGGCAAGTCCGCGCACCAGCGCCGCGCCATCAAGGCCCTTGGCCTGTGCGACAGCGAGAATTGGCGGAATATTATCGCCCGGATGGCTATACTCCGCCGAGAGGAAGGTGTCGTGGAAATCAAGCTCTCGCACTGCTACGCCATTGGCCCAGGCCGCCCATTCCGGGCTGACCTTCACGTCCGGTGCAATACCAAATAGCGGTGCGCCCTTATCGGAACAGTGTCCAAGCGCCTGTGCGCGTGCCGAGCGGATCGGTCCGCGCGCGATCGAAGCTGCGGCGACCGAGGCGTTGTCAATGATCCGGTTGCCGAGCATATCGATCACATCGGCATCGACGGGCACCAGGTCGGTAGCCACCGCCGCCAGTTTCCATGCCAGTTGATCTTCCCGCGCCAGCGGTTCGACAGACTTGTAGGTGCGAACGTCGTGAAGTTTCATGGGCATAAATCTCTTTGCGATGGTGGGAGGATCGTGAATGTGAAGCGGCCATGCGCCGCCATGCGCTGTCCACGCACAGCATGATCCAGGATCAGGAAGGCGATGACTTCCGTCTGCCCGGAGACGGTCCGGCCGAACCAGGTCTCGACCTGTCCCTCGCACCCGGGGTCGACCGCCCGAATTTCCAAGATTTCGCAGCGGCTCAGGGTGAGATCGCGCCCCAATAGATCGCCAGCCTTAATCGCTGCCGCATCGGCGAGGCGATCGAGGATGGCCCGACCAGGATCATGAGTGTTTGACAACATGACCGCAATATCCGCAAATGGTTAGCAGAAGAGAATGACTGAAAATGCTGAGTTTTGCGAAGGTCATCCTGCAAGTTTGCAAATGTTGCGAAGAAAGAGATGTGGTATGCGAAAGGCCTATATGGGGATGCGGCTTCGCCGCCTGCGCGAGGAGCGGAGCCTCAAGCAAGTCGAACTCGCCAACGCACTTGGCATCTCGCCCAGCTATCTCAACCAGCTCGAACAGAATCAGCGCCCGCTTACCGTTCCGGTACTGCTCAAGCTCAACGCCGCATTTGGTGTAGATGTTCAGCTGTTTTCCGAGGATGAAGAAGGGCGACTGATTACGGAACTGCGCGAACTCTTCTCAGAGGATGTACAGGAGACAGTGTCGCTGGCTGAAATTCGCGAAATTGCCACAGGCATGCCCGCCGTCGGGCGAACTTTGGTGTCGCTCCACCGGCGATATCGCGACTCGCTGGAAAGCAATCAGGCGATGGCCGCGCAATTGGGTGACGACTGGATCGCAGGTGGTCCGCCGCGCATGCCCTTCGAGCAAGTGCGCGATTTCTTCTACACTCAGCATAATCATGTCGCCCTGCTCGATGAAGCGGCCGAGCAACTGTATCACAGCGCAAACCTGACCCCGCGCACGGTGCATGCCGGTCTTGCCGCCTGGCTGCGGCAGCAGCATGGCATTTCTGTCGCCTTTGACGAGGATCATCGGGTCCAACGACGCTTCGATGCACAGAGCTGCATTCTCCATATATCAGCGAGCCTCAGACAAGGGCAGCAGGCGTTCCAGATGGCAACCCAGCTGGCCTTTCTCGAACTGGAGCCGGAGATCGATCATCTGGTTGATGACCGGGCCCTGTCAGGAGAAGAGGCACGTAAGCTGGCACGGGTCGGCCTCGCCAATTATTTCGCGGGTGCGCTAATCCTTCCCTACCGTCCATTTCTCGCGGCGGCCGAAGCGGAAGCCTATGATATTGAACGGCTCAGCCGTCGATTTGGCGTGGGTTTCGAGACGATCTGTCATCGCCTTTCGACGTTACAGCGCCCCGAAGCGCGGGGCGTGCCCTTCTTCTTCATTCGGGTTGATCGGGCAGGCAATATTTCCAAGCGGCAGTCGGCGACCGATTTCCACTTTTCGCGCGTCGGCGGCTCTTGCCCGTTGTGGAATGTCTACGAAGCATTCGCCCAGCCCGGACGGGTGCTAACGCAGGTGGCGCAAATGCCCGATGGCCGCACCTATTTGTGGATCGCGCGAACCGTGGGACGCAGTAACCCGGGCTTCGGCGAGATTGGCAAGACCTTCGCCGTCGGCCTGGGCTGCGACATCCGGCATGCAGGACGGCTCATCTATTCCAAGGGGCTGGACCTGACCGACCATATGGCGGCAACGCCGATCGGCGCCGGTTGCAAGATATGCGAGCGCCCTGCATGTCCCCAGCGCGCCTTTCCAGCGATCGGCCGGGCAATCAGCGTCGATTATAACCAGAGCATGGCAACCCCGTATCCGGCGGGTTAAGCTTTACGCAGCAGATAGGTGGCGCCGACGGCGATTAGCTCTATTTTTCGACGACTCGATGGAACGGCAATAGCAAATTCTGTCAGGATCGGCCGTTCACGCGCTGGTCGGGGAATGAGGAGAGTTGGTCGACAGCTGCGGGAAGTAAACGTGGGGTCGTGGGACAAACCCGTCATTCCCGTGTGGACCCTTGAACATAGGTTTCCGATAGCAACCGACGTTGGTGAATTGAAGCAAAAGGCCGACGTCTTGTGCTGGGCTATCTGGCGCGCCTTGTAGGCGAGTCTTCAGCGCCTCGTCGTGCTTTAGTTGACGATAGCCAGAGGGGGCGGGGAGGCGATTCCTCGCCGGGCGGAGACAAAGCCACGCGTACTGCGCTGCACACACTGCCGGCCGTTCGCATTGTGGCAAAGACGTCGGACCATTCGCGCCACACCAGCCGAAGCGGATTGGCCTCTGGTGCGCGGCCCTTGAGCCCAAACTCGACTGGTTCGTCCGACCGCTCCGCACGGAAGGTTCCGAACAGCCGGTCGAACACAATCAGAACGCCGCCATAATTGCGATCGAGGTACGCCTCGTTGCGTCCATGATGGACCCTGTGATGCGACGGTGAATTGAGCAGCCATTCGAGCGGTGCGAGCGAAATCTTCGCCTCGGTATGGAGGAAGAACTGATAGCGCAGGTTGAATGCGAGCAGCAGCACCACCAGCTTCGGATCGAAGCCAATCAGAATCAGTGGAACGTAAAAGACCCAGCCTGCGGAGAGGAGGTTCGTCCAGCCAAGCCGCAACGAAGACAGGAGGGTCATTTGCTCGGCGGAATGATGTACGGCGTGACTCGCCCATAGCCAGCGGACGCGGTGGCTGGCGCGATGAAAGCCGTAATAGGCAAACTCGACAGCGATGAAACCCGCCGCCCAGGTTTTCCAGTTATCGAGCGGTAGATGGACCGGCGCGATGGCCCAGGTAGCGGAGAAGAGTCCGCCCAGCACGATGGCGTTGAGTGCCGCCGCAGGCACATTGCCTGCGATAAGGCCGAGCGTCGTCAGCGCTGTGCCCTTGTCATAGCCACGCCCCCCGCGAACGCGCCAGGTCAGTTCGACAAGCACGAGCGCCAAGACTACAGCCAACCACAAAGGCGATTTGGCGAGGAGCGTGTCCATCTCACTGCCCTCTCATCTGCGCGAGCGTGGTACGGAAGCCAGCCATCTCGTTGCGGTCGATAACGCCATCATGGTTGATATCGGCACGATCGAATACGGGTATTGGCGCCTTTGCCATTTCGTCCCGCGTCACCTGGCCGTTGTGATTGGCGTCCGCAGCCGCGATGAGCTGTTGCAGTGCCTGTCCGGCGCGTGGGCGGACGCGGGCGATCCGGCCGATGTCAGCCTGACTGACGACGCCGTCGCCATTGCGGTCGAGGCGGTTGAAATTGGCGAGCCGCGCAGATGCGAACTCGGCGCGAGTGATCCTGCCGTCGCGATTAACGTCAGCGGACGTTATGTCCTGCGCCATCGCCATCGTAGCGGCCATGATAGACAAGGGGAACGCGGCAAAGACATAAAAGCGGTTATTCATGTGCAACTTCCTGAGAGGAAATGGCCCGGTCGCTTGGGGGGCGGGTAAACGACCGGGCCGCGTGTCGGCGTGCGCTCAGTTCTCGGGGCTGGTGCTCACAGTACCCGACACGGTGCCGGACTGGCCATTGGGGCCGGTAACCGTCGATGAATAGCTGCCAGTGCCGTCGCCATTGTTCGTGGCGGTGGTCGAGCGGCCGAAGGTCTTGCCGTTGTTCAGCGTATGGGTGGTGCTGCCGTTGTAAGTTCCGTTCGACGTGCTGCTGGCGCGCGTTGTGGTGGAACCATAGCCAGCGTTCGTCTGAACGCCGCGTGTCACCGTACCGTTGCCGACCGTGCCGGTCGTGCTGCGCGAAGCTATTCCACCACGCCCGCCCGACCCCTGGACCGAGACCGAGCCACCATGACGGCGCTGCGCTTCGGCCGGAACCGCGGAGATAGTTGCTGCGAGCACGGCGCCGACGGCGATAGCGGTCATCATTTTCGTTTTCATATTCTGCTCCTCTTTTCTGCGTCGAACGGAAACTGTCCGATGCCGTGCAATCTGACCGACGGACGTAAGCCGGATGCGAGCGGCGAGTGAGCGAGTGTGAAGAAATGTAATCGCCCGCGCGTCATGCTTTTCCGCGCGCTCCTGGCGGTGCATGATGCCATTCATGAACAGCAATACCGTCATCGCCATCGTAGAGGATGATCCGGAGATCGGGCCGCTCGTTGCCGGATTGCTCCAGCGAGAGGGGTTCGATACGGAGCTTTGCACGAACGGTGAGGCGTTCGACCGACTGCGGGCGCGCAGGCGCATCGATCTGGCAGTGCTCGATCTCATGCTGCCTGGCGAGGACGGACTGTCGATCTGCCGCCGACTGCGGGCAGAGGGCGAGGTGCCGGTCCTGATGGTGACGGCGCGCGGCGACGATGTCGACCGGATCGTCGGGCTGGAGATTGGCGCCGACGATTATCTGCCCAAGCCGTTCAACCCCCGCGAACTGGTGGCGCGGGTGCGCGCGATCCTGCGCCGCACGCGTGACAAGCATCAGGTGCCGCCCGCGCAACTGGCCGAGCGATGGCGCTTTGCCGGCTTCGCGATCGATCTTTCCACGCGCACGCTGCTCGACCCCGACGCGGTCGAGGTGGAACTCACCGGTGGCGAATTCGATCTGTTGGTGGCTTTCGTTCGCCATCCGCGTCGCGTGCTATCGCGCGACCAGTTGCTCGACTGGACGCGCGGTCGCGATGCGCAACCTTTCGACCGCGCCATCGACGTCCAGGTCGGCAAGCTGCGACGCAAACTGGCGCTGCATCCGAATGGTGCTCCAATTCTCAAGACGGTACGCGGCGGCGGCTATTGCCTGGCTGCCAGCGTCGATCGCGAGTAGGCGCGATGCATCACGGCACGCTTTCCTTCCGTATTACCCTGATTCTGGTTATCAGCTTCGTCGCTTTGCAGATCGCCGTTTTTGCGGTTGCTGGCGGAACGCAAAGCAACCCTGACCGACGGAGCGCGAACCTGCCGGCACCCGCTCAGGTTCGCGCGATGGTGGAGGCGATCGATACGACTCTGCCGGAGCGCAGACCGTTCATCGTCAGCGCGTTCGATGGGGCGTTGTATCATGTAGAACTTGAACCGCGCATGCCAACCGGTGCGCGACAATCGGCGATGGTCGCACCCTATCGCGCGACATTGCCCACGCATGCAATCGCCATGACCGGCCGCGAGCCGCGCTTTCCAGCGATCACACGGCTCAATCCCTGGCCGGGCTGGCTTGGCAAGCCGTTAACATTGCACGTAAAGTTGGGGTATGGCGGTGCGCTGGCAATCGAAAGCCGCCCGTCGCCTCCGGTGCGAAGCTTGCTGCGGCAGCGTGCGTTCATGCTGGGGCTGGGCGGTGTCGTCGCGTTGATTGCCCTGACGCTGGCAGTACGCGCGACGACGCGCCCAATCGTGCGGCTGGCGGAAGATATTCGGCATTTTGCAGGGCGACCCGACACGCCTGACCTGCAAATTTCCGGTTCGCGCGAAATACGTGATCTGGCTAGTGCCTATAACGAAATGAAAGCACGGATTGCTGAGCTGATCGCCGAACGGACGCGCATCCTGGCCGCAATCGCGCACGACATGCGCACTTATATCACCCGGTTCCGGCTGCGGGCCGAGTTTATTGGCGATCCCGAACAACTGGAGCGGGCGGTGCGGGATCTCGATGAGATGGCGATGCTGCTCGACGATACACTGCTTTTGGCACAATCGGCTACTCCAGCGCTCAATCGCAACCATCGACTGGATCTGGTCGACGAACTGCAGCGGTTCGTGGCGCTCCGCGAGGAAATGGGCCAGGTAGTCGCGCTTTCGCTTCCGGATGACGCGGCATGGGTTATCGTCGATTCGCTTGCCCTCCGGCGCATTCTCGGAAATCTTGTCGACAATGCTCTGTATCACGGCAGCAGCGCTCGTCTTTCTCTGCGCGCAGCGGATGTCTGCTGGTTGTTGAGAGTGGAAGATGACGGACCAGGCGTGCCTGCGGCAATGCTGGAGAAACTCGGTGAGCCCTTTGGTCGGATCGACCCTTCACGAGATCGCTCTAACGGAGGGGCGGGACTGGGTCTCGCGATCGTTCGCGCGCTGGTTGCTGCGCAAGGCGGAAATGTTACCTTTGCCAATCGGACAAGCGGCGGTTTCGTTGTGAGTGTTCTATTGCCGACGTAAGGCACGGAGCGAAATCAGAAGCCTTAGTGGCAACGGAATATGAGGCTTATTTCCCAGGATCAAATCACAAGCTGACGTGGCACGGCTATAACTGCGACGTCCTTATCGGATATGGCTTTACGAGTAATATAGTGGCAGCTTGCGTAAGGTTCGGACGATCCCCGGCGGAGAGGGGAGCTTGGGAAGCGTCTGCTCTGCCATTGAGCTATACCCGCGTGGTTGCGCGTTTCCTATGTTTCGGCGGAGGTGCCAACGCTCTTCCCGCTGTTGGCCGCATCGGCTTTGCGCTAATAGATGAGCGAATGATGGAGAGCTAAATGGGCATTATCCGGGTCGGTATCGGTGGCTGGACGTTCGAGCCGTGGCGGGGCACCTTTTATCCCGAAGGTCTGCGGCAGAAGGATGAACTGAATTATGCTGCATCGCACCTGACCAGTATAGAGATCAACGGCACCTATTACCGTTTGCAGAGCCCGAAAAGTTTTGCCGAGTGGGCCAAGGCCGCGCCTGAGGGGTTCGCCTATGCGGTCAAGGCGTCACGCTACTGCACGAACAGGAAGATACTTGGCGAAGCGGGGGAGTCCGTCGATAAATTCGTGAAACAAGGGCTTGCGGAGTTAGGGGACAAGCTTGGCCCGGTCCTTTGGCAATTTGCTCCAACCAAGGTGTTTGACGCCGAAGATATGGCGGCGTTTCTCGACCTTTTGCCGAAATCCGTGGACGGTGTGCGTTTGCGGCATGCTCTGGAAGTACGCCACGAGAGTTATCGCGATCCGGCTTTTATAGCTCTGGCAAAGGCAGCGGGGGCTGCCATCGTGCGCGCCGATCATGACGAATATCCGCTGATCGAGGCAGATACAGCGGACTTTACTTACGCCCGCCTGATGCAGTCTGTTGAAGACGAGCCTGCAGGATATGCACCCGACGCGCTGGATGGCTGGGCGGAGCGGGCGAGGGGATGGGCGAAGACCGGCGATGCATTCGTCTATGTCATCAGTGGGGCGAAGATACGTGCGCCTGCTGCCGCGCAATCGCTGATTGCGCGGCTAGGTTGAGTTACGCCTTGGCCAGGCCGCCAATGACCTTGTCGAGTGTCATGGGATAGTCGCGCAGGCGGACACCCGTTGCGTTATAAATTGCGTTCGCAACAGCCGCCCCAGCGCCGCATATGCCCAACTCTCCCACGCCCTTGGCTTTCATGGGGGAGGATTTGTCGTCCAGTTCGTCGAGGAACAGCACGTCCTGCTCGGGTATGTCGGCGTGCACGGGGACATGATACTCGGCCATGTCGTGATTGACGAAATAGCCAAAGCGCTTGTCGACGACCAGTTCCTCCATCAACGCTGCGCCGACGCCCATCGTCATGGCGCCGATCACCTGACTGCGCGCGGTTTTGGGGTTGAGTATGCGCCCGGCAGCGAATGCGCCGCCCATCCGTCGCACGTGAACTTCGCCGGTAAAGCGATCAACGGCCACTTCGCAGAAATGTGCGCCGAAAGTCGCCTGAGCATAGCGCTCGGTAAGATCCCCGAACTCGATCTTGTCGTCCACGCTGATGCCCTCGCGACCGACAGCGTCGCGCAATGGGATGGCCTTACCTGCCGCTTTGATCATGCCGTCTTCAAAGAGCGCGTCTTCGGCATTGAAGCCGGCCTTTTGGGCCAGCATGCCGCGCAACGTCATACAGGTCGCGTAAACGCCCGCCGTTGAACTGTTGGCGCCCCATTGGCCGCCGGAGCCTGCCGATGCCGGGAAGCTGCTGTCGCCAAGCTTCACGGTCACGTCACTGACATTCACGCCCAGCAATTCGGCGGCGGTCTGCGCGATGATCGTGTAGGTGCCGGTGCCGATATCCGTCATGTCCGTCGACACAGTGATCCGGCCTTTGCCATCGATCGCGACACGCGCGCCGGACGGCATGGCCATGTTGTTGCGGAACGCCGCTGCGACGCCCATGCCGATAAGGAAATCGCCCTCGCGCACCTGCCCGGGTTTGGGGTTGCGCTTTGACCAGCCGAACCGCTCAGCGCCCTGCTGGAGACATTCAATGAGTTTGCGGCTGGAGAAAGGCCGCTTCGGGCCAGCCTCCGGATCATATTGAATATCGTTCTTGATGCGCAGTTCGACAGGATCGACGCCGCAGGCTTCCGCCAGTTCGTCCATCGCGACTTCCAGCGCCAGCAGGCCGACCGCCTCGCCGGGCGCACGCATGGCATTGCCTTCCGGCAAATCCAATTCAGCCAGACGGTGGGTCGTTTTGCGATTCTTTCCCGCATAAAGCAGGCGCGTTTGCAGCCCGGCGCTCTCCACGTCGCCTCCGGGAAGGTCGCCGGCCCATACGTCATGGCCGATCGCCTGAATGACGCCATCCTTCGTGGCGCCGATCCGCAAGCGCTGGATCGTAGCGGGGCGATGGGTGGTGTTGTTTGGAATTTGCGGTCGCGCCAACGCCACCTTGACCGGCCTGCCGACCGCCCGCGCACCTAATGCCGCGAGAAGGGCATCTGCGCGCAGGAACAGTTTCGATCCAAAGCCGCCGCCAATATAGGGGGAGACGACCTGCACATTTTCAGGCGCAATCTTTAGCGTTTTGGCCATTTCCTTGACCGCCCATGTCACCATCTGGTTCGATGTCCACACTGTCAGCTTGTCGCCTGCCCATGCAGCAGTCGTGGCATGAGGCTCCATCATCGCGTGGCTCTGATCGGGGGTAGTATAGGTCTGATCGACTTTGACGGCGGCACTTTTGAAAGCTCCGTCGAAATCCCCGACAGATGTATCTGCGGGGCTGCCTTGCACGCTTTTGGGCGGCTGCGCTGTCTTCACACCCACCAGCAGGTCAAATTTACCCTGACCTTGCGTATAGTCCACACGCACCAGCTTGGCAGCATCGCGGGCTTGTTCGAAAGTCTCGGCAACGACCAGTGCGACAGCTTGATCGTAATGTTGAATGTCCGGTCCGCCCAGCAGGCGCGCGGTGTTCATGTTCCCCTTGCCCAATGCACCTGCATTGGCGTGCGTAAGGACAGCAAGAACGCCTGGAGCTGCTTCGGCTTCAGTCGTGTCGATGCTGTTGATCGTGCCTTTGGCGATGGCCGAGCCGATCATCCAGCCATAGGCAGGGTTGGGCGCTACATCATGTCGCTCGTAAGCATAGGGCGCCGCGCCGGCGACCTTCAGAGGACCGTCGATACGGTCGACGGGTTTGCCGACGACGCGCGCACGGTCGATGGGATTGAGCGTGGCGGGTTGATCGAATTTCATGGCCTAAGCCTCCTTCTGGGCGAAGACCGCCGCGAGCGTGCGCTGCGTCAGGTCGATCTTAAAGGCGTTTTGCTCAGTCGTCTTTGCACCAGCCAAGGCGGCTTCCGCCACGGCGGCTGCGCCGCGCGATCCCAAGGCATCGGCGGCCTCGACGCGCCACGGCTTGTGCGCCAAACCGCCAAAGGCAAAGCGTGTTTCACCTTGCTTGTCGAATACCGCGGCAACGGACAGAACGGCAAAGGCATAGGAAGTACGGTCCCGAACCTTGCGATAGATATGCGTGCCGCCCAGAGGCTTAGGCAGAACAACGGAGGTGATGAACTCACCCGGTGCCAGTGCTGTTTCGATGTCCGGCGTATTGCCCGGCAGGCGATGAAAATCCGCCATCGGTATCGCACGCTTGGTGCCATCGGACGTTATCGTCTCTACGGTCGCATCCAGTAACCGCATAGCCACCGCCATGTCCGAAGGATGCGTCGCGATGCAGTCAGCGCTCGTGCCCATTATCGCCATGTTGCGGTTGAACCCGTTCAACGCGGCACAGCCCGTTCCCGGCTTGCGCTTGTTACACGGCTTGGTCGTGTCGTAAAAATAAGGGCAGCGGGTACGCTGAAGCAGGTTACCTGCGGTCGTGGCCTTGTTGCGCAACTGCCCCGAGGCACCGGACAACAGCGCACGGCTCAACACGCCATAGTCGCGGCGCACCGCCTTGTGCGCAGCCAGGTCGGTGTTACGGACCAAAGCCCCAATGCGCAGGCCACCGTCTCTGGTCGCAGCTATCTCATCCAGACCCAACCGGTTGACGTCGATCAGATGCGTGGGCGTCTCGATCTGCAGCTTCATCAGGTCGAGCAGGTTGGTGCCGCCCGCGATGAATTTCGCGCCTGGATTCGCCACGGCCGCCTCTGCCGCCTTGGCGGGACTGGCTGCACGTTCGTAGGTAAAGGCCTTCATGCCTTATCTCCCTCGGCCACGTCCCGGATCGCGGCGATGATGTTGGGGTAGGCGGCACAACGGCAGATATTTCCACTCATCCGTTCACGAACTTCCGCGTCTGAATAAGCCACCTTGTTCAAATCTTCAGTCACATGGCTGGGAATTCCCGCCTCGATTTCTTCGAGCACTGCGACGGCAGAACAAATTTGCCCGGGCGTACAATATCCGCACTGGTATCCGTCATGCGTGACGAACGCCTGCTGCATCGGGTGCATTTTATCGGCGGAACCCAGTCCTTCGATGGTGGCGATCTCATCGCCATCGTGCATGAGCGCTAACGTCAGGCAGCTATTGATACGCCGACCTTCCACGATCACGGTGCAGGCGCCGCATTGTCCGTGATCGCAACCCTTTTTGGTTCCGGTCAGGTGGAGATGCTCGCGCAGCGCGTCGAGCAATGTGGTGCGTGGGTCGAGCGTCATTCGGACGTCTTTGCCGTTCACCTTGAGCGTGGTGGGAGTCATAGTCATTCGGGTCTCGACTGATTGGCGATTGCCGGTTTGAGCAGCAAAGGCAGGTGTAGCACAAATAGCCGCACTGCCACCCAGCACAGCCCTGCGCGATACGTTTCCGGTTCTTTCGGTCACGCTGATCTCCCCCATTCATGCTGTGGTAAACCAGTCAAACGTAGCACGCTGAATTTCTATCCATCGCATGGATAAATTATGTCGCGGCATATGCTAAACTGCATTGCAGTTGCGCAGCTTCGACCGGAGCCGCTAGAGGTGCATCACGCATCAAAACAAAGACAAGGGTCATCATGTTGGAACGACGGCAGCTGCTTATGGGCATGGGGGCATCGATTATGCTTGCCGGGAAGGCCGGGGCGGAAACGATTACCTTGCCGTTCGCCAATGGCGAGCGTCCAATGGTTCGCTTTCCGGGCAAGCGGCCGATGATCGGCCTTACCGCGCGTCCGCCGCAACTCGAAACGCCGTTCAGCGTGTTTGGAGAAGGCGTGCTGACGCCCAACGATGCATTTTTCGTGCGCTATCATATGTCCGATATTCCACTCTCGATCGACATGGACAGTTACCGATTGAACGTTGGCGGGCATGTGGACAGGCCGCTGTCCCTGTCGCTGCCGGAACTCAAGCGGATGTTCAAGCCGACCGAGATCGTTGCCGTGAACCAATGTTCGGGCAACGGCCGCGGCTTTTTCGAGCCGCGCGTTGCTGGCGGTCAACTTGCCCATGGTGCGATGGGCAACGCCCGCTGGACCGGCGTTCCACTGAAAACGGTGCTGGAACGCGCGGGTTTGAAGGCGGGCGCGCAACAGGTGACGTTCAACGGCCTCGATAATCCCCCTGCGCCGGACATAGCGGATTTCGTAAAGGCGTTGGCGGTCGATCATGCCGCCGATGGCGAAGTAATGCTTGCCTGGGCCATGAACGGGCAGGATCTGCCGTTCCTCAATGGCTTCCCCCTGCGGCTCGTGGTGCCGGGTTATTTCGGAACCTACTGGGTCAAACATTTGAATGAGATTACGGTGCTGGATAAGCCCTTTGACGGCTATTGGATGAAGACAGCCTATCGCGTGCCCGACAATGATTGCCAGTGCGTCCCGGTAGGCACGAAACCCACGAGTACGCGACCGATCGGCAAATTTGCGATCCGCTCCTTCATCACCAGCCATGTCGACGGCACCAGGATCGCGCGTGGGAAGGGGGTTGCCGTTTCGGGCATCGCGTTCGATGGCGGCAGCGGTATCGCAAAAGTGGAATTGTCCACTGACGGGGGCGCTCACTGGAGAGAAGCGACACTCGGGGAAGACCTTGGCAAATATTCCTTCCGCCCGTGGACGTCCTCGCTGGATCTGGCCAGCGGCGATCACGTATTGATGGCCCGTGCCACCGCCCGAAGCGGCGAAACCCAACCGATGGAGCCGTCATGGAATCCGGCAGGCTATCTGCGCAACGTCGTCGAAACCGTCAAAGTGCGCGTGTCATGAGGCGGTCGATGATGGTGCTTTGCCTCCCGGTTGCCGCGATAATATTTGCGGTCGCCGCACCGGCCAAGGTGGTCACTTATACACTGCCCGAAGGCACGGAGGATTTCACCCTGCCTGAGGGAGAGGGATCGGATGTGACCGTGGCAAATTGCGCGGCCTGTCACTCGCTCGACTATATCCGCACGCAACCGCGTGGCAAAGGCGCACAATTCTGGAAAGATGAAGTGCACAAGATGGTCGCAGTCTACGGAGCGCCCATCGAGCCTGCGGATGCAGACATCATCTCTACCTATCTGGCGAAGACATACGGAGAGCCTGTAAAATAAGCGCTCCGCATGTTTGTCGGGGTTAGTCGACTGTGGCGGGCTCTTTGATTTTTCCGGCATCTTCCAGCCGGAGGGCGAAGGTCGCGCGCCACCATGAGACGTCCTGTTCCTCGACGCATGTCATCATGGACCGCCACCGGCGCTGACGTTCTTGCAAAGGCATCCGTAACGCCTTTCCAATGGCATCAGACATATCCTCAGGGGAATAGGGGTTGATGAGAAGCGCGTCCTTCAATTGCGCCGCCGCCCCGGCAAAGCGCGACAGGATCAGTACGCCGGGATCTTCTGGATCCTGCGCAGCCACATATTCCTTCGCGACCAGGTTCATCCCGTCACGCAGCGGGGTCACTAACCCGATACGCGCGGCTCGATAAATGCCAGCCAGTTTGTCACGCGGATAGCCCTGATTCACATATCGGATCGGGGTCCAGTCAACGTCGCTATATTCCCCGTTGATACGCCCCGCCAGCGAATCCAAAGTGGCGCGTATCTCCTGGTAGCTTTCGACGTCACCGCGCGATGGCGGTGCGATCTGTACCAGCACCACCTTACGGCTATAATCGGGATTGTCTTTCAGGAAGCGCGCATAGCCAGTGAATCGTTCCTCCAGCCCCTTACTATAATCCAGCCGATCGACTCCGACGATCATCGCCCGGTCCTGCAGCGATTTGCGCACTTCCTCCTGCATTTCCGCTGCCGCTTCGCCACGGCTCGCTTCAATAAATTCAGGCGCATCGATACCGATCGGGCAGGCGATGGCCTGTATCGTCCGGCCACCCATGGTCACGAAATCGCCGTTGACCGTGCCGCCCATTTCCTTTTCGACATAATGGCGGAAGGATTCGAGCCACTCTTCGGTATGAAAACCCACCACGTCATACGCGAACAGCGCTTCGACCAGCTTGGTATGATGGGGGAGGGAGACCAGCAGGCGCGTGGGCGGCCAGGGGATGTGCAGGAAGAAGCCAATGCGGTTCTTCAGGCCCTTTTTCCGCAGCATCTGACCCAGCGGGATCATGTGATAATCATGTACCCACACGACATCGTCGGGCTCAATCAAGGGACTGGCGGTATCGGCAAAGCGCTGATTCACACGATTATAGCCGCCTTCGAAATCGCGCGCATATTCGGCGATGTCGATGCGGAAGTGAAACAGGGGCCACAGCGTTTTGTTCGCATAGCCGTTGTAATATTCGTCGACGTCTTGTTCTTCCAAGTCGATGGTTGCCGTCTTGACGCCATCGTCCTCGTTGAACGCAATCTGGCCGGTGAACTTGTCCGTCGTTTCCCCGGACCAGCCGACCCATATGCCGCGACTCTGGCGCAGGGCTGCAGCCAAGGCAACCGCCAGACCGCCTTGCTCGCCGCCCTTGCTGGGGCGACTGACGCGGTTGGAAATTACTATCAGGCGGCTCATCTGCATTCACTCCAGGGTTTACTTAGAAGAACGGCACAGTTGATAATGCCGACCAGTGAATAGGTTTGCGGATAGTTGCCCCACAACTCGCCGCTTTCGGGATCGATATCCTCGGAAAGCAGTCCAGCCGGCGTGCACCGCGCCAGCATTTCCTCGAACAATGTCCTTGCTTCTTCGCGCCGCCCGGTACGGAACAACGCCTCGATCAGCCAAAATGTGCAGACGTTGAACGCTGTTACCGGCTCGCCGAAATCATCGGCGGTGCTGTACCTGAGCATGTTCGACCCACGACGCAAATCTGCCTCTAGTGCATTGAGTGTCCCAATGAAACGTGGATCGTCGGCAGACAGGAACCGCAAATCGAGCAACTGGAGTAACGATGCATCGCGCGCATCGTCCTCAAAATTGGCGGAAAGCGAATCGCTTTCCGGTCGCCATGCCGCTTTCAGGATATCGCGCTTCATGTTGGCGGCGCGTTCCGCCCAATGATTGACCCGCGCTTCCAGCCCCAGCGCCTCGGCTGCATGGGCAAGCCGGTCGCAGGCGGCCCAGCACATGACCGCACTATAGCTGTGGACATGGGTGCGGTTGCGCAGTTCCCACAGACCCGCGTCGGGCTTGTCGTGCACCGCCCACGCACGTTCCCCAACCGCCTCCAAGGCCTCGAAATCGGCCGGGCCAGCCATTCGCAGCAGCCGATGGTCGATGAACCCCTGAACGGAGGAGAGGACGATCTGCCCATAAGCGTCGTGCTGAACCTGCGAATAGGCGGCATTGCCGACACGCACTGGCCCCATACCGCGATAGCCGGGCAGCGATTCCGCTTCCCACTCGTCGAGCCGGGCGTTACCGCGCACGTCATAGAGCGGCTGAATATGCCCACCCTTCGCGCCATCCACGATGTTTCGGAGATACGCCAGATAGCTTTCAAGCACGTCAAGCGCACCAAGCCGGTTGAGCGCTTCGACGGTATAATAAGCGTCACGCACCCAGCAATAGCGATAATCCCAATTCCGCCCGCTATCGGCATGTTCGGGAATGGATGTGGTCAGTGCCGCGACAATCGCGCCGGTCTCCTCATGCTGGCAAAGCTTGAGCGTGATGGCCGATCGGATAACGGCTTCCTGCCACTCGGGCGGGATCGCGAGACCGCGCACCCACATCCGCCATTCCATGATAGTATCGTCCATCATCCGCTGTACGGCGGGACGCAAGGCATCGGAAAAACTCTCGTCCGGCCCCAGAAAGAAATGGGCGTCGCTTTCCAGACGGAACCAGCTTTCCTGGGAAATCAGGCCGATGGGCGCATCCGTCGTAAGCCGCATCGCCATATAGGACAGCACCATGCGAATATGGTTCGACCCATAGTTCATTGGCACAACTTCGCTGTTCCAAGCGGTTGTGGGACGCAGCCGCACACGTATCCGTGGAGATCCTGCGACGGGCCGAACGACGCGTGCGAACGCCACGGGGCGGTACATGCGGCCCTGATGCTTGTACCGCGGGCTAAAATCGTAGGTTTCTATGGCGTTCCCGGCAGCGTCGGTCTGACGCGTCAGCAGGATGGGCGTATTGCGGACATAGGACTGCTCGACCGAAACACAGCCTTCCAGTTCAATGGCCCAGAAGCCGCGCGCATCAGCCGCCTCGAAATCAGCATCGTCCAGAAGAGCGGAAAAAACCGGGTCACCGTCAACACGCGGAACGCAGGCCCAGATAAATCGTCCGGCTTTGTCCACCAGCGCAGACGCCTGACAATTGCCGATAGGCCAAAGATTGAGATCGCGGTCGTTCATGGTTCCCCTTTATCCAAGCAAATCCTTGGGACAGGGCCGCGCAATAAGCCGAAGAGTGGCAGGCGTAGACCGACCTTAAGAGGTCAAATGCGCGACACTCTCATTAAGGTAATGCCTGACGGCATCAACATGTTCCAACCGCCACTGTGCTTTTGTGGCGCGCTCGGGTCCGATCAATATCCCGTTGCCCCTCAAAGATACGGCAGCGGCAAAGCCGTCCTCGTCAGTGACATCGTCGCCCAGGAATACGGGAATCCCATCTGACATCGGCGCTTCCCTCATCAGATGCCGGATGGCGCTACCCTTGTCCGCGCCACCGGGGCGCAGTTCATACAGCATCTTGCCGATCTGCAGGAAAAGGCCAGTTTCGCGTGCCAGTCGTTCGGCCAGTTCGCGACAGGATTCCGCCCATTGCGGTGCCTGACGGAAATGCAGGCCCACGCTCAACGTCTTCCGTTCGATCAACAGGCCGGGCTTGTCCGCTGCGAAGGCTAACAGCTTTGCTTGCGCCTCATCGACTGCTTCAAGCCGTTGCGGTGCGTGGGGCGGCGCATCGGGCTGCGCAAATTCCAGCCCGTGACTACCCGCGAGCGTAAAGCCGCGCAGGCCAAACAGATTGCGCAACACCGCGACAGACCGTCCACTGACAATCGCCAGCCTTCCATCGAGGGCCACGTGGAGCCGTCGCAGGAGAGCATGGAGGGCCGGATCGACCTCCACGGCTTCGGGCACGTCCGTCAGCGGCACCAGCGTCCCGTCGAAATCGAGAAACAGGCTGGCTCCCTTCATCAACGCCAATGGCGGAACGGGCAGGGGAGGGAGTCTGTCAATGTCGGCCATACCGCTCATAATGGGGAGGGCGGAGCAGATAACAACCCATCTTGCCCATTAACGTTTCTCATCTATTCGCGCCGAATTTTCTCCTTATGCTGGCTGCCAAGTCAAGGGAGACGAAAAATCATGCGCACCGCCCCGGTCGTTCTGGCCGCAATACCGCTGTTATTTGCTACGCCCGCCATCGCGCAGGATGTTTCTGCTCAGATCAAGGCTGATATGCCTGAGATGATGACGCTGTATCGCGACCTGCATGCCAGCCCGGAACTCAGCGGTCAGGAAGTGAAAACTGCGGCCAAACTGGCAGCGCAGGTCAAGGCGATGGGCTTCACTGTGACCGAAAAGGTCGGCGGGACCGGCGTGGTGGCCGTGATGAAGAACGGCACCGGCCCGGTCCTGCTGATCCGTGCCGATATGGATGGCCTCCCCGTGATCGAGCAGACGGGTATGCCCTACGCATCGAAAGTGCGCGCGACGACGGGTGACGGTATCGAAAGCGGAGTCATGCACGCCTGCGGCCATGACACACATATGACGGCGTGGATCGAAACGGCCAAGCTGCTGTCGGGCAGAAAGGCGCAATGGGCCGGCACGCTGGTCATGATCCTGCAGCCTGCCGAGGAAACTGGCAAAGGCGCCCGGATGATGCTGGAGGATGGACTGTACAAGCGTTTTCCAAAGCCGACGCACGCCATCGCCTTTCACGACGCGGCCAATTTCGAAGCGGGCAAGATCGCCTGGACCCCCGGTTTCGCCCTTGCCAATGTCGACAGCGTCGACATAGTAGTAAAGGGCGTGGGCGGCCACGGCGCCTATCCGCATACTACGCGCGACCCTATCGTTCTGGGGTCGAAGATCGTGATGGCGCTGCAGACGCTTGTCAGTCGCGAACGCGATCCGCAGGACCCCGCTGTCGTTACGGTCGGCAGCTTCCGTGCCGGGGCCAAGCACAACATCATCCCTGACGAAGCAACGCTGTTGCTAACGGTGCGAAGCTATTCCGATGAAACTCGCGCGCAATTGCTTGACGGCATCAAGCGGATTGCGCGAGGCGAGGCCATCGCATCGGGCATCCCGGAAGACCGGATGCCGGTAGTGACGATCAAGGACGAATTTACGCCCGCGACCTATAATCCGCCCCAATTCGCGCAGGAAATCGCCACACTGTTCAAGGGGCATTTCGGCGCCAATCGCGTCGTTCAGGCACCTGCGGTCATGGGCGGCGAAGATTTCAGCCGCTTCTATCGCGAGGACAAGACAATCAAGAGCTTCATCTTCTGGGTGGGCGGCGTTCCCGCGCCGATCATGGCGAAGGCAGCAAAAGGCGAAGTCTCATTACCCTCCTTGCACAGCCCGTTCTGGGCACCTGAAGCAGAAAAAGTTGTGCCGACGGCCGCTGAGGCGTTGACGGTCGCTGCACTCAATATCCTGAAGAAGAAATAGGGCGCTACACGCCGGGTGGTCGGTCGGTGTCCACCTCGTCATGCGGGCTTACGCTGGGCGGTGCGTCGGGCGTAACGTCCTCCACCCGCGGCGGTGGCGGCGCCGCGCCGCCGGGAAAGAGCGCGGGCGTCGGATCGATCCCTTTTGGGTCGAGCATCGGCATGCCCGCCGACGGGGCGCTCGCAATCGCTACTGCGTTGGACGGCTCTTCGACAACGGGCTGCGCCATCTCGATCGGCTGTAGAGCGATTTGCTCCGGCGTGTTTTCGGTCATTGGCGCCATATCGGATGCCGTCTGTGCGTCGATATGTTTGGACGGGGTGTAGCGGCTGGCGACCATCGTAAGTACCGGCGCCAGCAACAGAACGACGATAGCGAATTTCTTGTACATAACAGCCTGCGATCCGGTGCAATATGGCGCGTACCTTAGCCGCAAGATGGTGAATAAACCGTCACCGCGGTATTCTGGCCTCAATGGCGGAGCGCACATACGAAACCCGCCGCCTGACCAAACGGCCATGCGACGGGTTCGCTTCCTCCCCAGGAAGATCGTGGGCTATGTTCAGCCGAGGCGGCCGAGCCGGTGATACAAATTGCTGAACTTTGCCGATTCCGGCTTGTCCTGAATTTTTTTGATGTAGTCGCCGATCGCTTCTTTCATCAGCGAAAAGTCTTCGGTCGAAAAGACCGCGCGTGAACGGGTGGGTTCGGTCATCGTCTTTCTCCTTGGCTCTGCAATCAGTCGTCAATGGGGCGCGGCAGCAGTCTGCGGCGTTGCACCCTGATTACGTCCCATGGAGCATGAAGGCGACAGAAGTTGTAAAAAATTGAAGTCAGACCGTCGAAGAATGCGTTCTCCATGTTGTCATTCTGTAAAGTTTGTGACATTGCTCCTGGATGGCTGGAAAACTATTGGCAGGACATGCAGTGCGTCGGTTGCGGCGCGGGGCGGGCTTGACGCAAGTTGCCCTTGCAGCGGCGCTCGACATATCGCCAAGCTATCTCAACCTCATCGAACGTAACCAGCGACCTTTATCGGCCGGTCTGATGCTTCGGCTGGCCGAACGGTTCGATTTCGATCCGCGCGCCTTGGGTGCCGACGAGCCGGGCGGCGGCATGGATGGTCTGCGTCGCCGCCTTTCCGATCCGATGTTCGCGGACCTCAACATCGACCGGACGGAAATAGAGGAATGGCTGGCCGCAGCGCCCGGCGGCGCCGAAGCTTTCGCGCGCGCCTTCGACCGCGCTGCGGAAGGCGGCACACGGGCCGTGGGTGAGGAAGCGGCGCCGATTGCGCTCGTTCGCCGTGAGATAGAACGCTGGCGCAATCACTTCGCCGATCTGGATGCGCAGGCCGAAGGCCTGGCGGACGAGTTGCGGCTGAGTTCCGGCGATCTGTACGGCGCCATTGCGGAGCGCCTTCGCGTCAAACATCAATTCGCTATCCGCATCCTGCCCGCCAACGTGATGCCGGACCGCGTCCGCCGCCTCGACCTTCATGCCCGCCAGCTTCAGATTTCCGAAATGCTCGATGGCGCATCACGCTGTTTTCAGGTGGCCTATCTGCTCGCCGACCTCGAAGCGATTGCTGAAATCAATGCGTTGGTGACGGGCGCGGCCTTGGCAGATCGCACTGCCGAACGGCTGTTCCGGCGTCACCTCACTGGCTATTTCGCTGCCGCCCTGATGATGCCTTATGCGCGCTTCCTGCGGGCGTGCGAGGGCAGCGGCTATGACCTTCTCTTGCTCCAGCGCCGTTTCAACGCGGGGTTCGAGCAAGTGTCTCATCGCCTCACCACGTTGCAGCGTGTGGGCGCGCGCGGCTTGCCTTTCTTCATGCTCCGCATCGACCGTGCGGGGCAAGTATCGAAACGCTACGCCGGAGCCAGCGCATCGCTGCTCGTCGAAGCGGAGGGGCGCTGTCCCTTGTGGGATATCCACGCCGCCTTCGCCCGCCCCGGCGAAATCGTACGGCAAGTCGTGGCACTGGAAGATGGCGAGCGCTGGTTCACCATGGCCCGAACCGTTGCTGCTCAGGGCGCAGCGTTGCAGGGCGGCGGCGCGATGTTTGCCATCGCTTTGGGGCTGAAGGCGGAGTTCGCCGCCCCCTTGCTGTCGGCACGAGGCATCGATTTGCAAGGCGGAGAGGCGCAACCTGTGGGGCCGGGCTGTTCGGCCTGCACGCGCGAACTTTGCGCACAACGCAGCGCGCCACCCAGAGGGCGGGCACTGCGTTTCAGCGACCGGGAGCGCGGGCTTTCTCCCTTTTCTTTCTCAGGCGACTGACGCCGCAGGGCACCCGACGGAACGACCGCTTCGCTCCATCGTTACCTTCTCTCCAGGGTAGCAGGAGACAATAATGACCGACAACCGTTCCGAACCGCGCGCACCCGATGCGCCCCTCCACACCACCACGATAATCGAAAAGCGCAGCAGCGGCGGAGGCATGGTCATATTGGCGATCATCGGTCTCGCACTGCTGTTGGCGGTTGGATATTTCTTCATGGAATCCAACAATCGTGAAGACGCAAAAAGCGATGCCGTAATCGGTGCCGCCAAGTCCGTGGACGATGCCGCGAGCAGCGTAGGGGATGCTGCTAAGGACGCAGCCAACAAGCTCAAAGACGAATAACCCCGCGTTTCGGCCGGATTTTCCGGGCATTCAGCAAATCTTTGTGATTTTGCGCGACACTGCTTGCTATGTCGGGAATATTGACAGTCGGCTGTAAGGTGCAGCGTCTGTCATGTTCCCGCCTTTCGTTGTCGGCTTTCTGATGCCGGGAGCGAGGCAAGCAGGGAAGCGCGCGTCGCATGGTTCGGTTGTTCAAACATTATGTCCCGCACGCAGTGTTGCTGCTGGGCTTCCTCGATTTTGTGATGCTGTTAAGCGCTGCCGAAACCGGCTGGCTTTTGCGCGCGCATCAGATCGGCATGGATGTCGATTACATCGGCACCCGCATTGCGCCTCTCATGAGCTTTGCCATTGCGCTTCAGGTCGGCATGATCGCCGTTGGCGTGTATGGGACGGAGGCATTGCAGTCGCTGCGTTTCGCCATGGCGCGCCTCATCGTCGCGATTTCGCTCGGCGTGATCTTCCTGTCGGTCATGCATTTCCTGCTGCCTGCGATGACGCTGTGGCGGTCCAATTCGCTGTATGCGATGGGCTTTTCCTTCCTCTTCCTCATGGTCCTGCGCATGTTGCTGGGTTCGATGCTGGGCGGCGAAGGGTTTAAGCGTCGGCTTGTCGTGCTCGGCGCAGGCAATCGCGCGGAACGCATCCGTCAGTTGGAACAGCGCAGGGGCGCCGGGTTCCTCGTCGTTGGCTATATCGGCATGAACGACGGGCCTCAGGTGATTGCCGAAGCCATCAACCGCAGTGCGATCTATAATCTCGCGGACTTCGTTGTCCGTCTGGCGGCGACCGAAGTCGTCCTTGCCCTTGAAGAACGCCGCAATGCCGTTCCCATGTCCGATCTGTTGCGGATCAAGACGACCGGGGTTCACGTCAACGATCTCTCGACGTTCCTCGAACGCGAAACGGGCCGCGTCGACCTCGATAGCGTCAACCCAAGCTGGCTGATCTTTTCCGATGGCTTCTCCGCCGGTCGCCGCCTTTCGTCGATGGCAAAGCGCTTGTTCGATATGATCGCCAGCGCCGCGCTGCTCCTGCTCACCGGCCCCGTTATCCTTGTCGCTGCCATGGCTGTGAAGCTGGATAGCAAAGGACCCGCCTTCTACCGGCAAAAGCGTGTCGGCTTGTACGGTCAGGAGTTCTGGATCGTGAAGCTGCGCACCATGCGACTGGACGCCGAAGTCAACGGACAGGCCCAATGGGCGGAAAAAGACGATCCGCGGATAACCCGCCTTGGCTATTGGCTGCGCAAACTGCGCATCGATGAATTGCCGCAGACCTGGACCGTGCTCAAAGGCGAAATGAGCTTCGTCGGCCCGCGTCCCGAACGCCGCCAGTTCGTCGAGGATCTGGAACAGCATCTGCGCTATTATGCCGAACGCCATATGGTGAAGCCGGGGATCACCGGCTGGGCACAGATCAACTATCCTTATGGCGCATCGGTCGAGGACAGCCGTAACAAGCTGGAATATGATCTCTATTACGCGAAGAACTATACGCCGTTCCTCGATTTCCTGATCCTTATTCAGACGTTGCGGGTCATCCTGTGGCCCGAAGGCGCGCGCTGAGGCCGCGATGAACAGCCTGCTGCAACTCATCGGGGACGGGGGTCATGCTCTGGCTGCGGCTTTGTACGCAGCCTTGGCGATCTACATCCTGCGCGGCCATGAAGCGAAGCTGGAACGCAACCTGTTGTTCGCTGCGGTGGTGGCTACGTCGCTTTGGGCGTTGCACACCGCCTTCAGTAGTGTGACCGAACCGCTTTCGGGTTTGTCCGAAAGCCTGCGTAACGGCCTTTGGCTGCTTTTCATGTTCGTCATGCTGCGTCATGGCGAAGGAAGCACAACCCGGCACCCGATTTCGATTACCTTTATCTACGGCGTTCTGGGCGGCGTGCTCGCCATGCAGACCGTTGCCGATCTGCTCCCCGACCTCTCGATGACAGCTTCCTTCCAATCGCTGGTCGTCCTCAGCTTGCTGCTGCGTATGATGTTTGCAATTGGTGCGTTGGTCCTGGTCCACAATCTCTTTACGATCTCCGCACCCGAGGGACGGGCGCGTATCGCCCTGGTCATGGCTGCGCTTGCTGCAATGTGGACCTATGATCTCAACCTGTATGGCATCGCTGCCCTATCCCACACCGATGCGTCTGAAATTTATGCGTTGAGGGGCATGGGGATGGCTATCCTTGCGCTTGTAATGGGCGTGGGGATGCGCGGGGGCGGTGAATGGCGCCTGCGGCTGTCACGCACTGTCGCGTTTCGGTCGCTTTCGCTGGTGGCTGTCGGGTTGTACCTCGTCGTGCTTGCCATCGTCATCGTTGCCATCGAATGGCTGGCTGGCCCCTATGCCCGACTGATCGAAGTTGCCGCGACCTTTTCAGGATTGGTCGCGGCCTTGGTCCTGCTCCCATCCCCGCGCTTTCGCAGCCTGGTGAAGGTGCTGATATCGAAACATTTCTTCCAGCATCGCTATGACTATCGGAGCGAATGGATGCGCTTTGTCGACACCATCGGCGCGCCGGACGTGGATGCCGCCCCCATATACGAGCGCGTGGTCAAGGCTGTTGCGGACATAACGGAGTCTTCGTCCGCTCTGCTGCTGCTCCCCGATGAGAGCGGCGCATTGACGGTTGAATGTGTGTGGAACTGGCCGGCCACCACCGTTCCCACCAAGGCGATGAACGCCGCCGACGCAGCAGGGCTCAAACGCACTGGCTTCATCATCGACTTCGACGAGTTGCGTAGCGGTGGCGGGTCGCGCGATGTTGCCCCGTGGATGATGTCCGACAGTGCCGTCTGGGCGCTGGTCCCCCTGATCCATTTCGACCGCCTGATCGGGGCCATCCTGCTTGGACGCCCGCGCGTCGACCGGCGGCTGGACTGGGAGGATTTCGATATGCTCCGCACGGCCGGGCGCCAAGTCGCAAGCTATATCAGCGAAGCGCAGGGGCAGCAGGCGCTGGAAGATGCGCGGCGGTTCGACGAATTCAATCGCCGCTTCGCCTTCATCATTCATGACGTGAAAAATCTCGTCAGTCAGCTTTCGCTGCTGTCGCGCAACGCCGAACGCCACGCAGACAATCCCGATTTTCGCGCCGACATGATCCTCACACTGCGCGATTCGGTGGGTAAGATGAACGATCTGCTCGCTCGCCTGTCTCAGCATAACAAAGGGCGGCAGGACGAACCGCGCGCCGTCGACGTCCGCACCGTCGCCAACGCTGTCGCCACCGCGCGAGCGCGCCAGCGCCTCGTCAAGGTAACCGGCAGCGCGTCGGACGCGATGGCCGATCCGCAACGGCTCGAACAGATACTGGTCCACCTTGTTCAGAACGCTATCGACGCCAGCGCGCCGGACGCGCCGGTCATTCTGCATCTGGGCACCGACGGCGACGGCGTTACCATACAGGTCATCGACCGTGGCACAGGCATGAGTGCCGATTTCATCCGCCGCGACCTTTTCAAGCCTTTTTCGTCGAGCAAGGCGGACGGATTCGGGATCGGCGCATTCGAAGCGCGCGAGCTGGCGCGCAGCATGGACGGCAGGATCGACGTGGAAAGCCGGGTAGGCGAGGGGAGCTGCTTCACGCTAACGCTCCCTCGCGCCCGATCGAACTACCATAGCACCCCGCAGGAAAGGGCAGCCTAAATGGCGGACATGCGTCCCAAGCTCCTCATCGTGGAAGACGATTCCGGCCTGCAGCGGCAATTGCGCTGGGCCTATGACGACTATCGCGTTTTCATCGCAGGTGACCGGGAGGAAGCCATTGAGTTCATACGCACCGAAGCGCCCGATGTCGTCACGCTCGATCTTGGCTTGCCGCCAGACCCCGACGGCACGACCGAGGGGTTCGCGACGCTCGCGGAAATCCTTCGGATCAAGCCTGACACGAAGGTCATCGTCGCGTCCGGCCACGGCGCGCGCGAAAGTGCGCTGAACGCCATATCGGGCGGCGCATACGACTTTTATCAAAAGCCGATCGACATCGACGAACTCGGCCTGATCGTCAGCCGCGCCTTTCACGTCCATGCGCTGGAGCGGGAGAATGCGCGTCTGGTGGAACAGCCTGCACTCGACAACCGCATATTAGGCCGCCTCATCACTGCCGCGCCGGAAATGCTCAAGGTCGCCCGGACGATAGAGCGCGTCGCCACCACGAACATCTCTGTCATGCTGCTTGGCGCGAGCGGCACCGGCAAGGAACTGCTCGCGCATGGCCTGCACGACGCCAGCACCAGAAGCGCTAAGCCGTTTGTTGCCATCAACTGCGCGGCCATTCCCGACACTCTGCTGGAATCCGAACTGTTCGGCCATGAAAAGGGCGCGTTCACCGGCGCGGTAAAGACGACACCCGGCAAGATCGAAATGGCGCAGGGCGGCACGCTCTTCCTCGACGAAGTCGGCGACATTCCGTTGCCCATACAGGTCAAGCTCCTCCGTTTCCTGCAGGAACGGGTGATCGAGCGCGTCGGCGGACGCGATCCGATAGCCGTCGACACCCGCATCGTTTGCGCCACTCACCAGAACCTCGAAACGATGATCGCCGCCGGCACATTTCGCGAAGACCTCTATTACCGCCTCGCCGAAATCGTCATCGCAATCCCCACGCTCAAGGAACGCTCCGGCGATGCGGTCTTGCTCGCCAAACATTTCCTGACGCGCTTCGCCAAGGATATGAATCCTAGCGTCAAGGGACTGGCCCCCGATGCATTGGCCGCGCTCGACGCATGGGGGTGGCCGGGCAACGTCCGCGAACTGGAAAATCGCATGAAGCGCGCGGTCATCATGGCCGACGGCAAGCTGGTGACGGCGGCGGATCTGGACTTACTGCCCGGAGACGACGAAGGCGTTGAACTCATCAATTTGCGCGCTGCCCGCGAGATCGCAGACCGGCGCGCCATCCGCCGTGCGATTGCCCGGTCCGAAGGGAATATCTCCAGCGCCGCCAAGCTGCTCGGTATCAGCCGGCCGACGTTGTACGATCTTCTCAAGCAATATGAGATGCAGGCGTGAAGGCAAAGCGTCTCGCACTGTCGCTCAGCATCGGACTGGCGGCGACGGCGGCTCTGGTCGCGCCGATCCACGGACTGAGCGCGGGCAGCCGGGACGACGCCCGCCCAATGCTGGAACGCGCGCTCGCCGCGCTGGACAAGGGCGACCCCCGCGCTGCCCGTGTCGAACTGATGAATGCCATCCGGGCCGATCCCAATTGGGCAACCGCGCGCGTCGCACAGGCGCGCGTTCTGCTAGCGCTGGGGGACGGGCTGGGAGCGAAGGGTCAACTTGATCGCGCCCGCGCGCTAGGCGCTTCGTCCGCTACCACCCGTCACCTTATGGCGCATGCTCTGCTGCTCAGCGGTGACCCAGTGCTTGCCCTCACCGAAGCACAGGCGGCGGATGTGCCTGCGGCATATGCCGCCTATGCCGCGCGCATCGCCGGATGTGCGCTGCAGGCGCAGGACAAAGCGGCCGAAGCCTTGGCTGCGTTCGACCGCTCACTCGAACTTGCGCCAAAGGACGCTGCGACATGGATCGACCTCAGCCGCTTTAGGATCGCCACGGGTGATCGCGCGAACGCACTGATCGCCAGCGACCGGGCGATTGCACTGGCTCCGCGCAACCCGGCCGCCATCACTTTGCGCGCCGAACTTATCCGCGATCAATATGGCCCCGCGGCTGCGATCCCCTGGTTCGACCAAGCGCTGGCCATTGACGCAAACTATCTGCCCGCCCTTACCGAATATGCCGCCACGCTGGCCGACATGGGGCAGGCGCAGCGGATGCTGTCGCTCACCCGTCGTATCATCGCGTTGGATGGCAACAACTCGCGCGCTTTCTTCATGCAGGCCGTGATGGCCGCCCGTGCCGGGGACATGAATCTTTCACGCAGAATGCTGGCAAAGGTCGGCGACCGGCTCGACGGCCAGCCCGCGACGATGCTCCTGCGCGGCATCCTCCATCTGGAAAGCGGCAATGCCCAACTTGCGTCGGACCAGCTTGGCGCGCTTGTAGACCTGCAGCCGTTCAATTTCCAGGCGCGTCTCCTGTACGGTCGTGCTCTGTTTGAAGTAGGCCAGCCCGCCGAAGCAGACGCGATCCTCGGCCCGCTCGCAGCGCGCACCGATGCCGACACTTATACCGTGCTGCTTGCCGCGCGCGTTCGCGAAGCGCGGGGCGATAAAGTCGCTGCCGAAGCCTTGCTGGCCCGCGCCACTCGCCCGGATCGCGAACAGCCATCCCTGTTGCCGCTCGATCCCGATATCCCGGCACTAAGCGCGCTGGCCAACGCCGACCCTCGGGTAGCCGGCCCCAACATTTCCTATGTACGCGTGCTCCTTGCGAAAGGCGACACGAACACGGCCATCGCCCGCGCGACGATCCTGCGTAACGCCAATCGTGGCGCACCCGAAGCGCATGTGGCGCTGGGCGATGCGCTGGCGCAGGCTGGTCGCTGGGATCAGGCCGCACAAAGCTATGGCACCGCTGCTGATCTCAAATATACCGGCGACGTCGCCCTGCGCCTTGCAATGGCATGGAACCGGGCAGGGGAACCTGCACGCGCCGAACAGGCCTTATCGCTCTATCTCAGCCAGAATCCCAACAGTGTCGATGCCAATCGCCTCGCCGCGACCGCTTGGATGCGCGCCAATGACTGGAAGCGTGCGGCTATTGCGCTGGAGGCGGTTCGCGCGCGGATAGGGAACAACGATGCGTATCTGCTCACCGATCTGGCTTGGGCAAATCTGGGGCAGGGTGACGCCCCACGCGCGCTCACTTATGCGGCCCACGCCTATCGGTTGTTCCCTTCTGGGCCTGTGACGACCGATGCCTATGGCTGGTTGCTGTACAAGGTGCGCGGACCAAATCGCGCCAGCGTCGATCTGCTAGAAAAAGCTGTCGCGCTCGCGCCGGGCAATGCCTTGCTTCGCGGTCATTTGCGTACCGCCCAAGCGGCACTACCTAAGAAAAGCTAGGCGTCTTCCCCGACCGACAGATCGTTCAGCGATACCCCGATCCGCCGCATCTGCGCGGCCACGGGCGGCCAGACATTCTCCAGGAAATGCGTACGTTCGGCGCGCCGCAGCTTACGCGAAGCCCCTTCGGCAACGAACATGCCGACGCCGCGCTTGACCATGATCAGCCCGTCGTCCTGAAAACTCTGATAGGCTTTGGCCACCGTCAGTGGATTGGCACCCTGTTGCGCGGCAAAGGCGCGGACGGACGGCAACATGTCGCCATCGCCATATTCGCCGTCCAGTATCGATGCGGAAATGATGTCGCGCAAGCGAAGGTAGACGGGTTTTGAATCATCGGCCATGACTGATGCAGTGCCATAATACAGCCCGTCACGTCAAGGCAATGATCGCTCCAAAGACATGTCTGAATGTGTCATTATATGTCCCAATTCATAACAACATTGTTATATTCTGGCCGCGGTCGCTCGTCTTGCGGACGTCCCGGCGTGCCTATGAATATAAACCCGGCGATCCGCTCCTCTGCCGTTCCAAAGCTGTCGCGCACCATATCGCTATAGGATGGCCAGCCGGTGAGCCAACCGCCCACAAAGCCGCTCGCATGAGTGGCGTTGAGCAAGTTCATTATCGCCGCACCGACCGACAACTCCTGCTCCCACAGCGGAATCTTGCTCTCCGCCTTCGGGCTGGACAATGCGACGACCAGTGTCGGTGCCTGATGCGCGAACTGATGCATCGCTTCGATCTCCAGCCGCCCGGCCTGCGGTTTATCCGCGCGATATGCACGCTCCAGCAGCGCCGCCAGCGCATCGCGCTGATCCTCGCGCACGATGACGAAGCGCCACGGCGCCAGCTTGCCATGATCCGGCGTCCGCGCCGCGACTTCCAATATGGCGCGCAATTGCTCCGCATTCGGTCCGGGCACGATCATGTCGCGCGGCTTGCCTGATCGCCGCGTTTGCAGCAGCGTCATGGGGGAGGATATATCGTTGAACATCGCTGCTAAATGGCTGGTCAATCCTCGCGACGCAAGCCTCCAGCGCGTTCCTTAACGAAACGATGTTGGAATTTTATTCCTCAATTCGGTAACTTTTTTGACACGCGAATTTTTTGCGCTAGGCTTCTGCTATGACAGGCCGCCGTTCGAGCTGGCTGCTATCGAATACAAAGAGGGTCTAACCGCATGGCAACGCAGTATAACCTTACTGACGATAAAAAGGGGACGTTGCTGGGGCATCCCCACGGTTTGTTCGTCCTGTTCTTCGCTGAAATGTGGGAACGGTTTTCCTATTATGGCATGCGCGCGCTGCTGATCTTCTACCTCACCAAGCATTTTCTGTTCGGTGACGACAAAGCCTATCTGATCTACGGTGCCTATACGTCGCTGGTCTATATCACGCCTGTTATCGGCGGATATCTGGCGGATCGCTATCTGGGCGCGCGAAAGGCCGTGTTGTGCGGCGGAATATTCATCGCCATCGGCCATTTCCTGATCGCTATCACCGAAGGACCATCGGGCCAGAGCGGCTATCATCTCAATGGCTTTTTCCTCGCGCTGTCGTTCATCATCATTGGCACCGGCTTTCTCAAGGCCAATATCTCCGTGATGGTGGGGGAGCTTTACCCCCGCGACGATATTCGCCGCGATCCGGCTTATTCGATATTCTACATGGGCATCAATGTCGGTGGAATGCTGGGACCGATCATCTGTGGCGTGCTGGGTGAAACGCTCGGCTGGGCATGGGGCTTCGGTGCAGCCGGGGTCGGTATGCTGCTTGGCCTCGTCGTATTCGTGCTGTGCAAGCCGACGCTCAAGGGGGCCGGTGAGCCGCGTAATCCGGTCGTGCTGGCGGAGCGCTCATCGCTTGGGCTCAGCAAGGAATGGACGATCTACGCCGCTTCGGCGATTGCGGTCATCGGCATATGGGGGCTGATCCAGTATCAGGATGTCGTTGGCTACGCCCTGCTGGTCTTCGCCTTCGCGACCGTCGCCTATATCCTCTATCGAATCTTCACGACCTTCGAATGGATCGATCGCGACCGAATCCTCGCGGCGCTGTTCCTGATCGCGCTCAATCCGCTGTTCTGGGGCTTGTTCGAACAGGCAGGCTCCTCGCTCAGCATCTTCACCGATCGTAATGTCGATCGCCATATCTTCGGCTGGGATGTGCCCGCGTCGGTATTCCAGTCCGTGAACTCGACCTTCATAATCCTGCTCGCGCCCCTGTTCGCCGTCCTGTGGACCTGGTTGGCAAAGCGCAGGATGGAGCCCAATACCGCTGCCAAATTCGGCATCGGTTTGCTGCTCATCGGCTTTGGCTTTCTCGTCTTGGTCGGCGGCGCAGTCGCGGCAGGGGCGGATCTGACCCCGGTCATCTTCATCTTCGGCATCTACCTGCTGCACACCATGGGCGAGCTTTGCTTTTCACCCGTCGGCTTATCGGCCATGACGCGCCTCAGCGTCGGCGGCATCGCCGGTCTGATGATGGGCACGTGGTTCCTGGCAACAGCGGCGGGCAATTTCGTGGCGGGCCTAATCGCGCGGGCAACCGGCGGCGAAGGCGCGGGGCCGGAAAAGGTGCTGGAAGTCTATACCCGCCTCGGCTGGGCGGTGATCGTCGTGGGCATATTGGTGATACTTGTATCGCCCATCATCAAGCGGATGATGCACCTTGATGCGTTGACCGACACCGGGCCGCTCGCGGGTCAGAAAGAAATCGGAGAACCGGGGGCAGCAGGGCTCGCCACCGGCAAGGAGACACTATGATGCGTATCGCATATCTCGGTCTGACAGCGGCGCTGGCGCTGACCGCCTGCACCGGCACGACTGAAGCGCCCAAAACCGCGAGCAGCAACACCCCCGGACCCTCGACCGCGCCCGAAAATCCCTTCCCCTCGACCTACACAGCCTATCCCGGCGTGCCCACGGTCATCAGGGGCGCCACGATCCTCGATGGCGAAGGCGGCAAAATCGAAAATGGCGTCGTGTTCCTTTCGGGAGGCAAGATCACGGCAGTCGGCGGACCGGACACCCCGATCCCTGCGGACGTGACGGTATTCGACGGCACCGGCAAATATGTGACGCCCGGCGTCATCGATATTCACAGCCATTTGGGCGACTATCCGTCTCCTTCGGTGCAGGCGCTAAGCGACGGTAACGAAGCCACCGGCCCCGTCACCGCCGATGTCTGGGCCGAACACAGCGTCTGGCCACAAGACCCGGGATTCTCCCGCGCGCTTGCCAATGGCGGCGTCACAGCCCTGCAAATCCTACCCGGTTCGGCCAACCTCTTTGGCGGTCGCGGCGTCACGCTTAAGAACGTCTATGCCCGCACCCAGCAAGGGATGAAGTTCCCCGGTGCGCCCTACAGCCTCAAAATGGCCTGCGGCGAAAACCCTAAACGGGTCTACGGCAGCAAAGGCCGCCAGCCCAGCACCCGCATGGGCAACATCGCCGTTGATCGTCAGACGTGGATCAAGGCGCGTGAATATCAGAAGAAGCGCGCCGCCAACAAGGAACAGACCCGCGATCTGTCGATGGAAACGCTAGCCGATGTGCTGGAAGGCAAAATCCTTGTCCAGAACCACTGCTACCGCGCCGACGAAATGGCCAACGTCATTGATATGAGCAAGGAATTCGGGTACAAGGTCACCGCGTTCCACCATGCCGTCGAAAGCTACAAGATCGCCGATCTGCTTAAAGCCAACAACATCTGCTCGGCGATGTGGGCAGACTGGTACGGCTTCAAGATGGAAAGCTATGACGGCATCCGTGAGAACATTGCGCTGATCCAGAATGCAGGCGCGTGCGCCATTGTCCACAGTGACGATGAAAACGGCATCCAGCGTCTCAATCAGGAAGCCGCCAAGGCCATCGCCGCTGGCAAGCGCATGGGCATCAACATACCCGAAGAAATTGCGTGGGAATGGCTAAGCTATAACCCTGCCAAGGCAATGGGCATCGCGGACCAGACCGGCAGTCTCAAGGTGGGCAAGATGGCCGATGTCGTCCTGTGGAACGGCAACCCGTTCAGCATCTACACCCGGCCCGAACGGGTCTGGATCGACGGCGCGCTGATGTACGATGCCAACGACCCCAAACGTCGCCCCGTCAGCGACTTCGAACTGGGCCAGATCGGCGCGGGAGACACGAAATGAACCGTAAGTTTCTTTCCGCACTGGCCGGGGCCGCGGCCCTCGCAGCCTTCGCTACCCCCGCCATCGCGCAGACCATCGCCATCACCGGCGGCAAACTCGCCATCGGTGACGGCTCCGAAGCGATCGAGAACGGCACCGTCGTCATCGTAAACGGCAAAGTCACCGCGGCAGGCGCCAATGTCGCGATCCCGGCGGGCGCGCAACGCATTGATGCGACAGGACAATGGGTGACGCCGGGCATCGTATCGGGCTTTTCGCGTGTCGGCTTAGTGGAAGTCGAAGCCGTCGAATCCACTAACGACACCGAAGCGAACAAGTCGCCTTTCTCTGCCGCCATCGATGTGTCCACCGCGATCAATCCGCTCGCCAATCCCATCGCGATCAGCCGCACCAGCGGTGTCACCCGCGCCGTCGTCGTCCCGTCGGCAGGCAACAGCATCTTTGCGGGGCAGGGGGCGGTCATCGACCTCAGCAACGACATGGACGATGTCACCCAGCCGCGCGCCTTCCAATATGTCGAACTGGGCGAAACCGGCGCGGCCAAGGCCGGGGGCAGCCGCCCCGCCGCGCAACTCATGTTCCGCACATTGCTGGAAGAAGCGCAGGACTATACGCGCAATCCTGCGGCCTATGACGGACGCTCGAAGGACAATCTCCTGCTGCGCGTCGATGCAAAGGCGCTGCTGCCCGTCATTCAGGGGAAGGTGCCCCTGCTCGTTCATGTCGAACGCGGTCCCGACATCCTTGGCGTCATCGCGCTGCGCAAGGAATTTCCGATGCTCAAGATCGTGCTGGTCGGCGCGGCCGAGGGCTGGCGCGTTGCGCGGGAAATCGCCGCGGCCAAGATCCCGGTCATCACCGCCGGTCTCACCGATCTGCCTGCCAGCTTCGAAACCCTCGCCGCCACGCAATCCAATGTCGGTCGCATGGTGGAGGCAGGCGTTCTCGTCGCCCTCGGCCTGACGGACGGCAACGACGCCGTCCAGCTCCGCTGGGCCATGCAACAGGCAGGCAACATGGTCGCGCTGCAGAAGATCCCCGGCGCCACCGGGCTAAGCTGGGGACAGGCACTCCGGGCTATCAGCTCCGCGCCCGCCGAAGTGATGGGCATGGGCGACCGCATCGGTTCGCTCAAGCCCGGCCGCGCAGGCGATGTGGTGATTTGGGACGGCGACCCGCTGGAACTCATGTCCGCGCCAACCGCCGTCTTCATCGACGGCAAGCAACAGCCGCTGGAAAACCGCCAGACCAAGCTGCGCGACCGATATGCGACGCCCACGCCGGGCGCCTTGCCCAAAGCCTACGATCGCTAAACGACGGACGGCGGCGTAGCCTGACTACGCCGCCACGTCGCCCACCCGCAGCCAATAGGCCCGCACGTCGCGCCGCAATTCGCCAGCGCACAGATACAGCGCGATCACATTGGGGATCGCCATCAGGAAAAAGCTGCAATCGACGATGCTGATGACCCGGCCAAGGTCAATGACGGCAGCGGGCGGCAAAGCGACGATGTAGAGGATCTTGTAAGTCATCTGCGTGCGCGGCTTATGCCCGAACAGATACCCCCAGGCCTGCAACCCGTAAAAGCCCCACGCCACCAAAGTCGAATAGGCAAACAGCACCACTGCTACCGCCAGCACATAGGGAAACCACCCTGCGACTCCCGCAAAAGCGGCGGTCGTGATGTTGATCCCTTCCAACCCCGTGTTCCACGTTCCCGCAACAACCAGCGCCAACCCGCCGAACGCACACACGATCATCGTGCCGAGCAACGGTTCCAGCAACGCCACCATCCCCTCGGACACCGGCTCATCGGTGCGGGCAAGGCTGTGCGCCATCACCGCAGATCCGACGCCCGCCTCACTGGCGAACACCGCGCGCCGCATCCCCGCCACGAACGCGCCAACGGCACCCCCAGCAGCCGCCGTGCCGTTCCACGCCCCATCCCATATCTGCGCTAGTGCCCCCGGTATCGCACTGGCATTCAGGATAAGGATCGCGAACACGCCAATCAGAAAGACGGCAACCTTGATCGGCGTCAGTCGGCTCGCCACGCGGCCCAGCCACGCCGCGCCGCCCAGAGTCACCAGCGAAACCGCCAGCGCAAGCCCGATCCCATACACCCAACCATTGGTAAAACCTGTAACCGCAGAGACCGCCGCATAGCTCTGGTTCACCTGCACCATCGGGATAGCGCCGAACAATGCGAAGAAGGCATAAAGTGCGCCAATCGCGAAACCGAAACGCGGCCATCCTTTGCGCGCCAATACGGCTTTCAGAACATACATCGGCCCGCCATGCGCATGGCCCCACTCATCCATCACCCGATATTTGAGGCCCAGCGTCACCTCGGCCATCTTCACCGTCATCGCGAACCAGCCGATCACGAACATCCAGAGGATCGCGCCCGGCCCGCCCATCGTCAGCGCCACTGCGACGCCAGCAATATTGCCAAGGCCGATGGTCCCCGCCAGCGCCGTCGTGAGCGCCGCAAACTGGCTGACGTCGCCCTTCGCTTCGCCTTCACGTGGCTGCGTGCGCAACACATGGAAAGCATGACCCACCGCGCGTAAATTGGGAAAACCCAGCCACACCGTGAAGAACAACATCGGCAGCGCGAGGTACAGCACGATCAACTCGATCTGCACGCCCAGCACAGGTATCTTGAAGAATACAGCGGCGGAGAGCGCGTCTACGGCGCGGTTGAACGATTCCATGCGCCTTGAATGGCGGCGCAGTGGTGGATTGTCGATCCGATTTCGCTATAGGCTGTCACCTTGATCCGACGACACATTTTTGCGGAGCGTCCATGAGCAGGCAATATTTCGGCACAGACGGTATTCGTGGCCGCACCAACGCATGGCCGATGACGCCAGAACTGGCGATGAAAGTCGGCATGGCGGCGGGTACGCATTTCCTGCGCGGCAGCCATCGCCATCGCGTCGTGATCGGCAAGGATACGCGCCTGTCGGGCTACATGGTCGAAAACGCGCTTGTTGCCGGGTTCACCGCGGTCGGCATGGATGTGGTGCAATTCGGCCCGATCCCGACGCCTGCGGTGGCGATGCTTGCTCATTCGATGCGCGCCGATCTGGGCGTGATGATATCGGCCAGCCACAACCCCTATTTCGATAACGGTATCAAGCTGTTCGGTCCCGATGGTTACAAATTGTCTGACGAAGACGAACTGAAGATCGAAGCCTTGCTGCAAGGCGAGATAGCCCTTGCGCCCTCGGCCGATATCGGTCGCGCCCGCCGCGTCGAGGACGCACGCGGTCGCTATATCCACGCGGTCAAATCCAGCTTCCCGGCGGAGTTGCGGCTCGACGGCCTGCGCATCGTCGTCGATTGCGCCAATGGCGCCGCCTATCAGGTTGCGCCCTCCGCTTTGTGGGAACTGGGTGCGGAAGTGATCGCGGTGGGAGTCACCCCCAACGGCATCAACATCAACGATGGCTGCGGATCGACTGCGCCGCTCTTGTTGCAGGAAACCGTACTGTCGTCGGGCGCGGATATCGGCATCGCGCTGGATGGTGACGCGGATCGGCTTATCGTCGTCGATGAACAAGGCAAGATCGTCGACGGCGATCAGATCATGGCGCTCATCGCCGCCAATTGGGCACGCGAAGGCACGCTGCGCGGTGGCGGCCTCGTCACCACGGTCATGTCCAATCTCGGCCTCGAACGCTTTCTAAGCGGGCAGGGGATCACGCTGGAACGGACCAAGGTTGGCGACCGTTACGTACTGGAACGGATGCGCGAGGGCGGCTTCAACGTCGGCGGCGAGCAATCCGGCCACATGATCCTGTCCGATTACGCCACCACCGGCGACGGCACCATCGCCGCGCTGCAGGTGCTGGCCGCACTCATCCGCAGCGGCAAGCCTGCCAGTGAGCTACTCCATCAGTTCGATCCCGTGCCGCAATTACTCAAGAACGTGCGGTTTTCCGGCGGCAAGCCGCTCGAGCATAGCGACGTGCAACGCACCATCGCGCAGGCCGAAGCGGAATTGAAAGGGACGGGCCGTCTCGTCATTCGTCCGTCAGGCACCGAACCTGTCATCCGCGTAATGGCCGAAGGCGACAGCGAAACGCAGGTCAGGGATGTGGTCGACCGCATCTGCGCCGCTGTGGAAAAGGCGGCCGCCTGACATGCTTGAAATGCGCCCCGATTGCGAACGCTGCGGCACGGACCTTCCGGCCGACGCGCCCGGCGCGTTCATCTGCTCGTTCGAATGCACCTATTGCGCGCCCTGCGCCGAGGCGCTCGACGATCGTTGCCCCAATTGTGGTGGCGAACTGATGGATCGCCCGACCCGCTTCGGCCCTGCGCTCGCCAAAAACCCGGCGTCCACGACCCGGATGTTCAAGGGGTGACCCCGCGCATCCTGATTATCGCCGGGTCCGACAGCGGCGGCGGCGCGGGCATTCAGGCGGATATCAAGACCGTGACGATGCTGGGCGGTCACGCAATGACCGCCATCACGGCCATCACGGCGCAAAATACGCTCGGCGTGCAGGGCGTCCATCCCATCCCGACGGCCGTGGTGATCGAACAGATCGAAAGCGTTCTCTCCGATCTCGGCGTGGACGCGATCAAGATCGGCATGATCGGATCACCTCAAACGGCCCATGCCGTCGCGGATCACCTCGCCGGTCTGCGCGACATGCCTATCATCTTCGACCCCGTCATGGTTGCCACAAGCGGCGCGCTTTTGGCCGACAAGGCCACCGTCGCTGCGTTCGAGCGGTTGATGGGCATGGCACTCCTGATAACCCCCAACGTCCCCGAACTGGCGATGCTGACCGGCACCCCAATCGAAGATATCGATGCGCTGGAGGCTGCAGGCAATATCCTCGCCCGCCGCTATGGCTGCGCAGTGCTGGCCAAGGGCGGGCATCTGGGCGATCAGCCGCAGGATGACGCACCGAGCGTTCAGGACTTGCTCATCCGCGCGTCGGGCGTATCGGAATATCGGATGCCGCGCATCGAAACTCGCCACAGCCACGGCACAGGCTGCACCCTCGCCAGTGCCGTCGCGACAGGCATTGGACGCGGCCTTACGATGGAAAATGCCGTCGATCGCGCGGAGGCATTCGTCGCCGGTGCACTGTTCAATGCGCCCCAATTCGGTGGTGGTCACGGTCCGATGGGCCACGCGATGGGCACCACGCCATTCTATCACACGTTGGCGTCCGTGAATGAACAGGGCTTCGATGCCACTGCCCTCGCTGCGCAATGGGACGACCGTGCCTGACTTCACGTTCGAAATGCAGCATCAGGGATATGTCGCGGGCGTGGATGAAGCGGGCAGGGGGCCACTCGCCGGTCCTGTGGTTGCGGCGGCGGTCGTCCTCGACCCAGATAACTGCCCGCCCGGTCTCGACGACAGCAAGAAGCTTTCCGCCCCCCGCCGCGCCGCGCTCAACATTGCGATCCGCGAAAAGGCCATTTGCTTTGGCATCGGCTCAGCCAGCGTCGAGGAAATCGACAGCCTTAATATCTTGTGGGCTACCATGCTGGCGATGACGCGCGCCGTTGATGCGCTCTCGCACAACTGCGTGCATGTGCTTGTCGATGGCAACCGCTGCCCCCAGTGGCGTCATGCCTCCACCGCCGTCGTCGGCGGGGACGCCCGCTGCCTCTCCATCGCCGCTGCCTCAATTCTTGCCAAGGAAGAGCGCGACCGGATCATGATCGCCGCCGCCCAAGCGCACCCTCATTATGGGTGGCACAGCAACAAGGGCTATGGCAGTGCCTTGCACCTGTCCGCGTTGCGAGAACACGGCCCGACACCGCTCCATCGTCGCAGTTTTGCGCCGGTCGCCCAGTTGCTGCTGCTCTAGACGATAAAAATATCGTTGCGCTTGGCGATGAGTCTTTCGCGCCACACCACGACATATGGAGTCCCCGCGACTCGTCGGGACTCAACATGTCGTGGCTACCCTTTTCGTTCTCATGCGCTCGCTATAAATCGCCGAGTCGCGCCATAAGTTTTTGAACTTGACGGATTCCACGGAAAGACTCATCCCGGTTCCAACGAACGGGGGAACTATCAAATGGGCGTCATGGACCGCGTAATTTCGCGACCTAAAAAGGCTGTAACTGCTAAGGCACCTGCCGCCGCGCCGATCGAAGCCGATCGCCTGATCCGTGGGGATTGCATTGCCGAAATGGCGAAACTGCCCGACGCGAGCGTCGACATGATTTTCGCCGATCCGCCCTATAATCTCCAACTTGGAGGCGATCTTTTCCGGCCCGAAGGCGGGCGCGTGGATGCCGTCGACAACGACTGGGACAAATTCGACACGTTGGCAGCCTACGACCGCTTTACCGCGCTCTGGCTGGCGGAGGCGCGCCGCATCCTGAAACCCGATGGCACGATCTGGGTCATCGGCAGCTATCACAACATCTTTCGCGTCGGCGCGACGTTGCAGGATCAGGGCTTCTGGATTCTCAACGACATCATCTGGCGCAAGGCGAACCCGATGCCCAATTTCAAGGGCACACGTTTCACCAATGCGCACGAAACGCTGATCTGGGCCAGCCAGGGAGAAGATGCGCGCTACACCTTCAACTACAAGGCGATGAAGACCCTCAACGACGAGTTGCAGATGCGCTCCGACTGGGTGCTGCCGATCTGCGGCGGGCAGGAACGCTTGAAACGCAACGGGACGAAGGCGCATCCGACGCAGAAGCCCGAGGCCTTGCTCTATCGCGTGATGCTCGCCTGTACGAAACCGGGCGATATCGTGCTCGATCCCTTCTTCGGCACGGGCACCACCGGCGCGGTGGCAAAACGTCTGGGCCGCAAGTGGATCGGGATCGAGCGCGAGGACAGCTATATCGAAGTCGCATTGCAGCGGATCGAGGAAGCCCTTCCGCTCGATGAATCCTCACTCAGCATCATGCAATCCTCACGGCAAGCGCCCAAGGTCGCCTTCGGTACACTGGTCGAAACAGGCTATCTTACGCCCGGCGCCATCCTGACTGACGCAAAGCGCCGGTGGCAGGCAACGGTCAGGGCCGACGGATCGCTGGCAATCGGAACCGACACCGGGTCGATCCACAAGATCGGCGCCACACTGCAAAAGGCGCCATCGTGCAATGGCTGGACCTTCTGGCACCATGAAACGAGCGAGGGCCTCAAGCCTATAGATACGCTGCGTCAAACCTATCTACTGGCAACGCAGCCCTAGGCCGCGCTTTACTTCGTCGCCGCCGTCGCATTCTGCGCGGCGGGCGACGCCGGCCTGTTGTCCAGCATTTCGGCCGCTTGGTTCAGCGCGCGCGCTTCGCTGGCCGACACCCCGCCCACGCCGTCGCCCGATGCGCCTTCTCCGCAAGCCGCGAGCGCCAGCGGCAATGCGATAGTCAGAAGAAATCCTGCGCGCATATCGTCTCGTTCCTCACCAATTCACGGACCGCTATAACAAAAAAAGAGCCACCCCGTTGTCGAGGTGACTCTTTTTTTCCGTCATCCGTTACCGGACGACTGCGAATTACATCGCGTTCGAAGCGTTTACCGCGTTCGTGACGTTTGCTGCTGCGTTGGTCGCGTTCTCAGCCGCATTCATGGCGTTCTCGGCTGCGTTGGTCGCGTTTTCAACAGCTACGTTTTCAGCAGCGTTGTTGGTCGTGTTTTCAGCGCCACCGGAGCAAGCGGCAAGACCGAGCGAAGCGGCAAGAACGAGCGACAAAGAAATAGACTTGGACATGGGCAAACCCCTCTAAAGAAAAAACCGTGCAGACCCGCTAAATGGTAAAGCTCACCCCCCGAAGCCTGCAATCGCGATATCTACTGCCTTGGCGATAGTAACGCAATCCCTATCCTGCACTGCACAATATAATCGCGCTGCACCCCGCTGCCAACGGCTTCGAGGCCGCGGGATTACGGATTGACGTATATAAAGAAAACTTTATATACACGTTTTATGGCACTTTTGGACCTTTTTCACGCATTGGGTGACTCGACTCGCCTGCGTATCGTGCATTTGTTGCGCGCGATGGAGCTTGCCGTGGGGGAAATCGCGCAAGTTGTCGGGCAAAGCCAGCCGCGCGTGTCACGCCACGTCCGCATCTTGGTGGAGGCGGGGCTGGTCGAGCGGAGGAAGGAAGGAAACTGGGTGTTTCTCGCGCTCAATCGAGCGGAAAGCCTCGCTCCGCTTTTCGACCTGTTCGATGCCGTATCCTATTCCGATAGCGAAACTTTGTGGCAAGCTGCCGATCTCGCGCGCCTGGCCGCCGTCCGTAACGACCGGGCGCGCGCTGCCGACGAATATTTTGCGCAACACGCTGACGAATGGGACGCGATACGGTCGCTGCACATTGCGGAGGATGAGGTCGAAGCGGCGATGCAAGCTATGCTGGCGGACCGCACGATAGGCCATCTGGTCGATATCGGCACCGGCACGGGCCGGATGATCCAGCTTTTCGGTCCCGATGCAGCGCAAGTAACGGCCATCGATCGCAGCCCGGACATGCTCCGTCTGGCCCGCGCGAAGCTGCCGGATGATGCCGCCGACAAATATCGCCTCCTCATGGGCGACTTTACGGCGCTTCCGCTGGAGAATGGCGCCGCCGACACGGTGATTTTCCATCAGGTGCTGCATTATGCGCAGGCACCCGAAACCGTCATTGCAGAAGCGGCGCGCGTTCTGGGTAGGGATGGCCGTTTGCTCATCGCCGATTTCGCCCCGCATCAGCGCGAGGAACTGCGCCTTCGCGATCAGCACGCGCGACTTGGCTTTTCCGATGCGCAGATGCAGGGCTGGTTTGCGGCGGCAGGTATCGAGATGGAATCGGAATGCACACTGCCCGGCGGGGAACTTACGGTAAAATTATGGTTGGGGCGCAGGCGCACGGCGAAAGTCGTGTCTATCGACCAGCGCGCCCTGGAAGGACGAACGGCATGACATTCTCGCTGGCTCAAATGGAAGAGGCGCGCCTCGCGCTCGACGTGCCGCTCTTCGCCGACCTGTCGGGCGACGCACAGGTGAGTTTTGAATTCTTCCCGCCCAAAAGCGAGAAGATGGAACAGCAATTGTGGAGCAGCATCGAGACGCTGGCGCCGCTTGGGCCGCGTTTCGTGTCGGTGACCTATGGCGCAGGCGGCTCCACGCGGGAACGTACCCACGCTACCGTTGCTCGTATTGCCAAGGAAACCGGCCTGTCTGCCGCCGCGCATCTGACTTGCGTCGGTGCGAGCAAGGATGAAATAGCCGAAGTCGCCGATGCCTACTGGCAGGCCGGCGTGCGCCACATCGTCGCGCTGCGAGGCGATCCGCCGGTCGAAGGGCAGGCTTTTGCGCCCCATCCGCAAGGCTATGCCAGTGCTGCCGATCTCGTGTCGGGCCTTAAAAGGCTGCATCCCTTCGACATTTCGGTCGCTGCTTATCCCGAAACGCATCCTGATGCCATCGATGCGCAAAGCGACCTCGACAACCTCAAGCGGAAGATCGACGCAGGCGCGAACCGTGCCATCAGTCAGTTCTTCTTTTCCGCTGACGCCTATTTCCGTTTCCGTGATGCTGCCGCGGCAGCGGGAATCGACGCAGAAATCGTTCCCGGAATCCTGCCTGTCTCCAACGTGCAGCAGACCCGCAAATTTGCGGCACTATGCGGCGCTGCTATTCCTGCATGGATGGACCGCCTGTTCGAAGGGCTGGACGATCATCCCGCCACCCGGCAACTTGTCGCTGCGACCATCGCGTCGGAACTGTGCCGGAAGCTGTATGCAGGCGGCGTGCGGCATTTCCACTTCTACACGCTTAACCGCGCGGAACTCAGCTATGCGATATGCCACCTGCTCGGATTGAGGCCCACAGCCGCCGCTGCTTCGAAAGAACTGGTAGCATGACCCCCTATGTCGTCGTTCCTGCGAAGGCGGGAACCCATCTCCCAACCTTGCATCTGTCGACAGCGCCGGAGATGGATTCCCGCCTTCGTGGGAACGACAATGTTACTGGATCGAGCACATTATCATGACCATCCGCGAAACATTCCTCGCCACCGCTCAGGAACGCATCCTGATGACGGACGGCGCATTCGGCACCGAAATCCAGAACTGGAAGCTGACCGAAGCGGACTATGCCGGCACGCTCGCTCTTGCGAAGGATCAGAAGGGCAATAACGACATCCTCGCGCTGACCAAGCCGGAAGTGCCCGAGAAGATCACGCAGGATTATCTCGACGCCGGGTCGGACATGGTCTCGACGAATACGTTCAGCGCGAACCGTATCAGCCAGGCCGATTACGCCGCTGAGCATCTGGTCGCGGAAATCAACATCGCCTCTGCGCAGATCGCCCGCCGCCTCGCCGATGCCGCCGCAGCAAAGGACGGCAAGCCCCGCTTCGTAGCTGGCGCCATCGGCCCCACGAACAAGACGCTTTCGCTCTCCCCTGACGTCAACGATCCGGGCTTCCGCGAAATCGACTTCGATGAACTGACCGCCGTCTATCGCGAACAGTGCGACGCGCTGATCGTCGGCGGCGTCGATCTCATCCTGATCGAAACTGTGTTCGACACGCTCAATGCCAAGGCCGGGATCATGGCCGCGATGCAGGCGGCCGAAGCTGCGGGCAAGGATGTGCCGATCATGCTGTCGATGACTCTCACCGACCTTTCGGGCCGCAATCTGTCGGGCCACACGGTCGAGGCCTTCTGGTACGCCGTGCGCCACGCAAAGCCCGTCACTATCGGGCTTAACTGTTCCTTCGGTGCCGAACAGCTTCGCCCGCATGTCAAGACGCTGTCGGCCATCTGCGACACGCTCATCATGGTTTATCCCAATGCGGGCCTGCCCAATGAACTGGGCGCCTATGACGAACTGCCCGAAGAAACCGCCGCGCTGGTGCGTCAATGGGCAGTCGACGGGCAGGTGAACATCCTGGGCGGCTGTTGCGGCTCCACGCCCGCGCACATCGCCGCCATCGCGAAAGCCGTCGGCAACCTCCCACCCCGGACAATCCCCACGCCGCCAATCCGCACGGCGCTGGCCGGGTTGGAACCCATGTACATAGCCGCCTAACATATTCCCCTCCCACTTGTGGGAGGGGCTAGGGGAGGGCATGTGCGCTCCCAAAGAACTGACATTCCCTCCCCCGACCCCTCCCACAAGTGGGAGGGGAGTGAGAAACACATGAACCAGCCCACTACTGCCCAGTTCGTCAACATCGGTGAACGCACCAACGTCACCGGCTCTGCCAAGTTCAAGAAACTGATCATGGCGGGCGACTATACGGCGGCTATCGAGATCGCCCGGCAGCAGGTGGAAAGCGGCGCGCAGATCGTCGACGTCAACATGGACGAAGGTCTGCTCGACGCAGAGTTCGCGATGACGACCTTCCTCAAGCTGATCGCCGCCGAACCGGATATCGCGCGCGTGCCGCTGATGGTCGACAGCTCGAAATGGAGCGTCATCGAGGCAGGCCTCAAATGCGTGTCCGGCAAGCCCATCGTCAACTCGATCAGCATGAAGGAAGGCGTGGATGCGTTCCTCCATCATGCACGCCTCTGCATGGCCTATGGCGCAGCCGTCGTGGTCATGGCGTTCGACGAAGTCGGCCAGGCCGATACGCGAGAGCGCAAGGTCGAAATCTGCAGCCGTGCCTATGAATTGCTCATGGAAATAGGCTTCCCGCCCGAGGACATCATCTTCGATCCCAATATCTTCGCGGTCGCCACCGGCATTGAGGAGCATAATAATTACGGCGTCGATTTCATCGAAGCCTGTAAGGAGATCAAGGCCCGCTGCCCGCACGTGCATATTTCCGGCGGCCTGTCGAACCTCTCCTTCAGCTTTCGTGGCAACGAGCCGGTGCGCCGGGCGATGCACTCGATCTTCCTCTACCACGCCATCCCCGCGGGCATGGACATGGGCATCGTCAACGCCGGGCAGCTCGATGTGTACGACACTATCGACCCGGAACTGCGCGAAGCCTGCGAAGACGTCATCCTCAACCGCCCGCAACGCAATCCCGATGTCACGCCGACCGAGCGCCTCGTCGAACTGGCGGAAAAGTTTCGCGGCACCGATGCCGTCGCGGAAAAAGCCGCCGAGGAATGGCGTGGTTGGGCCGTCGAAAAGCGGCTCGAACATGCGCTGGTCAAGGGCATCGACATGTATGTTGTCGAAGATACAGAGGAATGCCGCCTCAAAACGGTAAAGCCCATCGAAGTCATCGAAGGCCCGCTGATGGACGGCATGAACGTTGTCGGCGATCTGTTCGGATCGGGCAAGATGTTCCTGCCGCAGGTCGTGAAATCCGCGCGCGTCATGAAAAAGGCCGTCGCCCATCTGCTCCCTTATATCGAGGCCGCGAAGGAACCCGGCGCGAAGGGTAAGGGCAAGATCATCATGGCGACCGTAAAGGGCGACGTGCATGATATCGGCAAGAACATCGTCGGCGTGGTGCTGCAGTGCAATGGCTTCGATGTCGTCGATCTTGGCGTCATGGTGCCGTGGACGACGATCCTGCAGGCCGCGAATGAGAACAACGCGGACATGATCGGCCTGTCCGGTCTCATCACCCCATCGCTCGACGAAATGGTCACCGTCGCCGAGGAAATGAAGCGCCTGGGCATGACCATGCCGTTGCTGATCGGCGGCGCGACCACGTCGAAAGTCCACACGGCATTGCGTATCGCGCCAGCCTATGAAGGCCCGGTCGTTCACGTCCTCGATGCCAGCCGCGCCGTCGGCGTTGCTACAGCGCTCGTCAGCGAAACGCAGCGCGACGATTTCGTCGCGAAGGTCGCCGACGAATATGAACATGTCCGCATTGCCCGCGCGGGCAAAGGGCAAAGCGCGCTTATCAGCATTCAGGACGCACGCGATAACGCCTTCGAAATCGATGAACGGCTGAAACCACCTGCTCCGCTGAAACCCGGCATCCATGCGTTCCCCGACTGGGATCTGGCCGACCTGCGCGAGTATATCGACTGGACGCCGTTCTTCCGCGCGTGGGAGCTTGCGGGCAACTATCCCGCGATCCTGACCGACCCCGTCGTCGGCGAAAGCGCGAGCAGCCTGTTCGCCGATGCGCAGAAGATGCTCGACACCATCATCGCGGAAAAATGGCTGGTGGCAAAGGGTGTCGCCGCGCTCTGGCCCTGCCGCCGCGAAGGCGATGACGTCATCATCCATGTCGAGGACGAAAAGCATATCCGCATGCCGTTCCTGCGTCAGCAGATCGCCAAGCGGGAAGGGCGCGCCAACATGTGCCTTGCCGACTTCATCAGCCATGACGGCGACTGGATCGGCGGTTTCGCAGTGACGACAGGCCATGGCATCAACCCGCATCTGGCGCGGTTCAAGGCGGGCTATGACGATTATTCGGACATCCTACTGAAAGCACTGGCCGACCGCCTCGCCGAAGCCTTTGCCGAGCGTCTCCACAAACATGTCCGCACCGACCTGTGGGGCTATGCGGCAGGCGAGCAGCTCGACAACGAAGCACTGGTGCGCGAACAATATCGCGGCATCCGCCCGGCACCCGGCTACCCGGCCTGTCCTGATCACAGCCACAAACCGATCCTCTTCAAGATGCTGGACGCGGTCCACAACACCGGCATCACCCTGACCGACAGCTTCGCCATGTTGCCGACCGCCGCCGTCAGCGGGTTCTACTTCGGGCACCCCCAATCGGAATATTTCGGCGTCGCTCGTGTGGGCCGCGATCAGCTTGAGGAATATGCCGAGCGGCGTGGTGTCGACATTGCCACGGCGGAACGCTGGCTGCGCCCCAATCTCGACTGATAGAATGATGGTTAAGCCGTTGGCGGCGTCATAGCCTCCTGCGCTATGGCGGCGGTCATGAAAATGCCCGCAATCGCCTTGACCGTCTTGGTCGCCCTCGGATCGACTGCCCTTGCGCAGCAACGCAGTGGCCCGTTCACGATTGCGGAAAGCGGCGCCGGATATGGCAGTCTGGCCGATGCGGTCAACGCTATCGGCGCAGGCACTGGGACCATCGTCATCGCCCCCGGCACCTACCGCGATTGCGCCGTCCAACTGGGCGGCACGATCACCTATCGCGCCGCGACCCCCGGCACCGCCGTCTTTGATGGCGGCATCTGCGAGGAAAAGGCCGCTCTCGTCTTGCGTGGCCGCGCCGCCCGCGTCGAAGGCATCGTGTTCCAGAACATGCGCGTCCCCGATGGCAACGGCTCCGGCATCCGCCTCGAACAGGGCGACCTCGACGTCACCAACGCCATGTTCCGCAACAGTGAGGAAGGCATCCTCACCCATGACGATCCCGCCCACGCCATCCGCATCGACCAATCTACGTTCCAGCGCCTGGGCCGCTGCGACCGCGATTTAAGCTGCGCCCACAGCATCTATGTCGGCCATTACGGCAGCCTGACCGTAACCCGCTCCCGTTTCGAAGCGGGCAATGGCGGCCACTATGTCAAAAGCCGCGCCAACAGGGTGAAGATCGACGACAACAGCTTCGACGACAGTAAGGGCCGCCTCACCAACTACATGATCGACCTGTCCAACGGATCGGCAGGCGCGATCACCGGCAATGAAATGGTGCAGGGCAAGGACAAGGACAACTGGTCCGCCTTCATCACTGTCGCCCCGGAAGGCCGCGAGCGCGACTCCTCCGCCCTGTCAGTCAGCGGCAACAGCGCATCCTTCGCACTAGGCATCCAGCGCCAGAGCACCTTCGTCGCCAACTGGACCGATGATGCGGTACGCATCGGCCAGAACAAGCTGGCGGCCGGCGTGAAAATCACCGACCGCCGCTGACCTTACTTCGCCGCGCAGCTATCCGCCGCGCTGGCATCGATATCCAGGCACCGCCCATCGATCTCGCCCTTCGGCACAGCCAGCCCGATCTGCGCTGCCAATGTCGGCAGGATATCGACCGTCTCCACGCCCAGTGGCTGTTCGAACGGCACGATGCCCTTGCGCCAGAACAGGATCGGCACGCGGCGGTCATAATCCCACGGGCTGCCATGCGTCGCGACATAGCCCTTGGTCGGATCGGGGATCGGCGTAACGCGCGGCTTCAGCATCACAAGGAAATCGCCCGAGCGCGGCGCATAGAAACTCGCCCGCGCTTCCTGAATCAGCGACCAGCGTTCGGGCGGACCCGAAGGCGAAGGGGTGGCTGCGATCTGATCCTTGGTGAACACTACCTCGACCTGCGGATTGGCGCGGATCATCGCGAGCGCTTCGGTCTGCACCTTTGCGCGCTGTGCGGGCGTCAGCGTCTTCGACACATAGAAATCGCCCGCCGCGCCGTCGCCATACAGCACTTGCCCGGTCAGCCCCAGCTTGGCACCGATCGCATCGCTTAATGCTTTAGGACCTAACGCCGCATCCACGCGCTGCGCATCGGGAATGCCATGCTCCCGATTACGCTCCGGCAGGTCATGCCCGCCATGATCGGCGGTGAGCACCACTTCGTAATCCACGCCGCTCTTGTCCAGCCGTTCAAAAAACGCGCCCAACTCACGGTCCACGGTCGCAAGCTGCAGGCACATTTCGGCGCCTTCGGTCCCGTAAGTATGCCCCACATAGTCGGTCGCCGACAGCCCGATGGAGATGATATCGGTCTGCGCCTGCTTGCCCAGCTCCATATTCTCGATCAGCGCAGCGGCAAGCACCAGCGTCGCTGCATCCTGCTCGGGCGATGCACGAAACGCCTTGGTATCGCCAGCAATGCGCGCGAAATGTCCCGTGCCGACCGATTTGCCGCCGCCAATGCTAACCGCCACGTCCTTGGGCTTGCAGAAATCGGGCAGCTCCATCGCCGGACGGTCCTGCGCGACCAGTTTTGCGATGCCCGCATTCACCTGCGCCACCAGCGGCGTTTCGGCTACGCCTTTGTAGCTCACATAACTCTTGCCGCCCCACCACCAGATCTGGTCCGTGGTCGGCCCACCCATCATGATCGCCGCGCGATCCTTGCCCGCCACCGACACCACCCGCGTCGCCGGATTGGCCTTCTTCATCCGTCCGCCCAGCGTGGGCACCAGCAAATGCTTGGGCGAAGCGACATAATCGCCGCTGCTGCTACCCGGCTGCGTCTCGTCTTCCGCGCAATAGACAGCCTTGTCGTCGCGCGCGATCGACAGGTCGAAATAGGTATTGGCGATGATGCCCGTGCGCGAAGGGCGGCTGCCGGTCAGGATCGTGCTATGGCCGGGGCAGGTCTCGGTCGCGGCATGGCTTTGATAGCCGCGCGGGAACACGACGCCTTGCTCCATCCGCTTGAGACCGCCCGTGAAATGCTGGCGATATTCTTCGAACAGGTCGCCCGAAAACTGGTCCATCGAAATCGCAACGATCAGCTTTGGCGCAGAGGCGACCTCTTGCGCAGGTGCGGGCGCAGCGGCCAGAGCAAACGTCAGGGCAGCAGTGGAAGCGAGAGTGAAACGGCGCAAAATGGAAACTCCTCGATCGATCGTGCCGAACCTAAACAGGGACAATGCCAAAGTCCCTTCTTTTATGCCCGTAACATCAGTAAAGCGCACTCAGTAGCGCCGGATGACAGGAGGATCGGCACCTGTCGCCACACCGCGTATGAAGGCTCCCATGCGAATCATTTATGTCCTGTTGATGACGCTGGCGACCTTATTCGTCACCATCCCCGCCACGGCGCAGATCGGCGCGTTCGGCGGAAGCGAACCTAACATCGCCGCCAGGCTGGAGGCGGAGAGCGCAACGCCCGCGCCGGGCAAAACGCTGACCATCGCCTTCGTCATGACGCCAAAACCGGGCTGGCACGGCTATTGGGAAAATCCCGGCGACGCAGGCATCGGGATGACCGTCAAATGGACGCTCCCGTCCGGTGTCACCGCCGGTCCCTTGCGCCATCCCGTTCCCGAAACGCTGATCATCTCCGGCCTGATGAATTATGTTTATGAGGGGCGTTATGCCATCCTCGTAACGTTGAATATTCCCGCGACCATGAAGCCGGGCGATCTGCTCCCGATCCGCGCGCGCGGCGACTGGCTCGCTTGCACGCGCGAAATCTGCGTACCCGGCGGCGGCGATCTGTCGCTCGACCTGGTGGTCGGCGACGGCAACATTGCCCCGGCCAGTCGCGCGGCGTTCGATGGCTATCGCGCCCGCCTGCCGCGCGCCTTGGGCAGCGAAGCGCGCTACGCGATCCAGAACGGCCAGTTCCGCCTCGCCATTCCCTATCCTGCAGCGTCCCCGATTGCCGACGCCTATTTCTTCCCGTCGAAGGATGGCGCGCTTGCCTATGCCAGCCCGCAAAAGGTCAGCCGTAATGGCGATACCCTCATCATCGAAGCCAAGGCCGCCGGAACATCCGCTCCCGCCACCGTCGAAGGGATATTGCGCACCGGCGATCATGTCGGCTTCGCGATCCGGGGCAGACCCGGCGCAGTGCCATCTGCCGGATCGCAAGCCTCGGGCAGCGGCGCCACCGCGATCCTCCTTGCGCTCGGCGGCGCTTTGCTTGGTGGCATCCTGCTCAATATCATGCCCTGCGTCTTCCCGATCCTCAGCCTGAAGGCATTGGGCTTAGCCAAGGCAGGTGGCGACCCCCGCGCGGCGCGGCGCGAAGCGGTGGCCTACGCACTTGGCGTCGTCGTGACGTGCCTTGCCTTGGGCGGCGCTTTGCTGGCGTTAAGGGCAGGGGGCGCATCGGTCGGCTGGGCGTTCCAGTTGCAGGACCCGCGCATCATCCTCGTCCTGCTGCTGCTGGTTACCGCTATTGCCTTCAACCTCGCCGGATTGTTCGAACTGCGCGCCATCGACGCGGGCGGCGCACTTGCCAGTAAGGGTGGCGTGCAAGGCAGCTTCTGGACCGGCGCGCTGGTCGCGTTCGTGGCCACGCCCTGCACTGGCCCGTTCATGGGTGCAGCCTTGGGCGCTGCACTGATCCTGCCGCTCGGTGCGGCGCTGGCGATCTTTGCGGGGTTGGGCTTGGGGTTGGCGCTGCCGTTCCTTGCCATCGCCTTCATCCCCGCAATCCGCGCGCGGATGCCCAAGCCCGGCCCGTGGATGCAGCGTTTTCAGCGCATCCTTTCCATCCCCATGTTCCTCACCGCGCTCGCGCTGGCATGGCTTCTGGGGCAGCAGGTCGGCACCGGCGGCATGACTATCGGGATAGCGGCCGCAATGGCCACCGCGCTGTTGCTCTGGTGGCTTGGCGGACGGCAACGTGCTGGATCGGGTGGCGTCTGGATTGCGTCCGTTGCCCTCGCCGTGGTGCTGGCAGGTGCCATCGCTACGCTTCCCCGCACCGGCGAAGCACGCGAAGCCAAGACGGAAGGCAATGCCGTCGCCTTCGATGAAGCTCGTCTTGCGCAATTGCGGGCGCAGGGCAAACCCGTGTTCCTCTACTTCACCGCCGACTGGTGCCTGACTTGCAAGGTCAACGAAAACGCCGCCATCGACCGCACCGAAGTCTCCGAAGCGTTCACCAAAGCCGGGGTTGTCACGATGGTCGGCGACTGGACCAACAGCGATCCCGTCATCGGTCGCTTCCTCGAAGGGCAGGGGCGCTCGGGCGTCCCCCTCTATCTCTTCTACCCCGCAGGCAAGGAGGCGCAGACCTTGCCCCAAGTGCTGACCCCCAACACTCTCACGGCTCTCGTCAACTAATGGCCAAGCAGCGCGCCGATCAGATGCTCGTCGACCGCGGGCTGGTAGAAAGCCGATCCCGCGCGCAGGCGTTGATCCTCGCAGGCATCGTCTTCACCGGCGACCGGAAAGTGGAGAAGGCCGGACAGCAGCTGCCCGAAGACGCCCCCCTCGACGTGCGCGGACGCGACCATCCCTGGGTCTCGCGCGGTGGCATAAAACTCGCTCATGCGCTCACCCATTTCGCGTGGGAGGTGACGAGCGTGGTCGCGATGGACGTGGGCAGCTCGACCGGCGGATTTACCGATGTCCTTCTCACCAACGGCGCCACCCGCGTGTATGCGGTGGACAGCGGCACCAATCAGCTCGCCTGGAAAATCCGCAACGATCCTCGCGTCGTCGTCCACGAACAGACCAGCGCCCGGATCCTCACCCCTGCGCATATCCCCGAACCCATCGACCTGTTCGTCTGCGACGCCAGCTTCATCGCGCTGGCAAAGGTACTCGAACGCCCGCTGACTTTCGCATCCCCCGAAGCGCGTCTTGTCGCCCTTATCAAGCCGCAGTTCGAGGCAGGGCGGGAGGAAGTGGGCAAGGGCGGCGTCATCCGCGATCCCGCCATTCACCAGCGCGTTTGCGATGCTGCCGCCGCATGGATAGAGGGCGCTGGATGGCACCTCGTCGGCATCGTCCCCAGTCCGATCACGGGGCCGGAAGGGAATGTGGAATTTCTCATGGCGGCTTCCCGCACGTCACCCGTTGTTACGGTAACGTGAGGCACCATAACCGAATGCCGTAGTTGTCTCGCAATAAGAAGGACGTATAGCCTCAACCCATGCGACATTTATCGGTTTCCTACGCGGCGGTGCTCCTGCTTGCGGCCTGTGGTGGTACAGCGGAAAAGCCCAAGCGCCCGCCTTCGCTCGTCGAAGTGCAACCGGTCGCCGCTCAACCCTTCGCTGACACCATCGAAGCCGTCGGCTCGGCCATCGCCAATGAACAGGTCGTGCTGTCTTCCCCCGTTACCGAGCGGATCGTCACCCTGAACTATAGCGACGGCGGCTATATCCGGCGCGGCGAAGTCATCGCGCGCCTGGCCCAGTCGCAGGAAGTTGCCGAACTCGCAGGCGCACAGGCCCGCGCCCGCGAAGCCACGCAACAGCTCGACCGCATCAAGCAATTGCGCCAGCGTGGTTTTGCTACCGGCTCCAGCCTCGATTTGCAGACCGCCACCGCCAATGCTGCCGCCGCCACCGCCGAGCAAGTGCGCGCCGCAATCAGCGATCGCATCATCCGCGCGCCCTTTTCGGGTTATCTGGGTCTGCGCACTGTATCCCCCGGCGCGATCGTCGCGGCAGGCACGCCCATCGCCACGGTCAGCGACATCTCCCGCATAAAGCTCGACTTCAACGTCCCCGAAACGCAACTGACCGCGCTGTCGAAGGGCCAATCGCTCATCATCACCGCGTCGGCTTATCCCGGTCGCACCTTTACCGGCACCGTGGCGACCATCGACCCGGTCGTCGATCCTGCCACCCGCGCCGTAGCGGTCCGTGCCATCCTGCCCAATGGCGACAAAGCCCTCAAGCCCGGCATGCTGCTCACGGTCAAGGTGCTGTCCCGCCAGCGTCAGGCGCTTTCCGTTCCCGAACTCGCCATCGTCGGCGAAGGGCTGGAGCAATATGTCTATGTCGCTGACGACGGCAAAGCCAAACGCATCAAGGTCGCCACTGGCACACGGCAGGACGGTCGCGTGGAGATATTGAGCGGTCTTGCGCCGGGTCAAAAAGTCGTCACCGAAGGCGTCGTCAAACTTGCGGACGGTTCGCCCATCCGGCTGGCGGGGGAAAAGGGTAAATCCTCCGGTGCAGCGGGCGCCGGTGGCGTCGGCAAAGCACGCTAAGGGGCCGGCGGAGTGCAGCTTTCCGACATTTCGGTGCGTCGTCCGGTCTTCGCGGCGGTTGTCGCGGTCCTCCTCTGCATCGTTGGCGTGGTGGGCTATTTCAGCCTGTCTGTCCGCGAATATCCCGACACAGACCCGCCCGTCGTATCGGTGCAGACGGCCTATACGGGCGCGGCGGCCTCCGTCATCGAAACCCGCATCACGCAGGTTATCGAGGACGCCATCGCCGGGGTGCAGGGCATCCAGACGATCACCTCGGACTCTCGCGACGGCCAGTCGAACATCAACATCGAATTCGATCCGACCCGCGACATCGACTCCGCCGCCAATGACGTGCGCGATCGCGTGGGGTCAGTCACCGAAGATCTTCCGGAAGACATCATCGCCCCTGAAATCCGCAAGGTCGATGCCGACGCGCGCCCCGTCCTGATCTTCCTGTTCAGTCGCCCCGGCTGGTCGCAGGTACAGATCAGCGACTATGTGGATCGCAACATCGTCGACCGTTTTTCGGCGATCAATGGCGTCGCTCGCATCACGATTTTCGGTGAGGCCCGTCCTTCCACGCGCATATGGCTCAACCCGGAGCGTCTGACCGCGTTCGGCCTGACCCCCGCAGATGTCGAAACGGCCCTGCGCACCCAGAATGTCGAACTGCCTGCCGGTCGCATCGAATCGAAAGATCAGAACCTCACACTGCGTGTTGATCGTCCCTTTGGCACGCCCGCGCAGTTTGCGGGGCTGATCGTGGGGCGCGGTGCCAACGGATATCAGCTGACGTTGGGCGATGTCGCCCGCATCGAAATGAGCGCGGAAAATCCCTACAGTTCCTTCCATGCCAATGGCGCCACCGGGCTGGGCGTAGGCCTCGTCCGCCAATCGGGTGCCAACACGCTGGAGGTCGCGGAACGCGCCAAGGCCGTGGCAGAGGAAATGCGCGCCACCTTGCCCCCCGGCATGACCTTCACAGTTGGTCTGGATGAATCGCAGTTCATCAGCCGCGCCATCGAAAATGTGTATCACACGCTGGCGGAAGCGGCGGCGCTCGTCATTCTGGTCATCTTCCTGTTTCTGGGCTCGATCCGCGCGACCATCATTCCCGCGGTTACCGTCCCCATCTGCCTGCTCGCTACCTGCGCGACGATGTGGCTGCTCGGTCTGTCAATCAACCTGCTGACGCTGCTGGCCTTCGTTCTCGCCATCGGATTGGTCGTCGATGACGCCATCGTGGTGCTCGAAAACGTCTATCATCGTATCGAACAGGGCGAAGACCCACTCGTCGCGGCCTTCGTCGGCACGCGGCAGGTCGGCTTTGCGATCATCTCTACGACATTGGTCGTCTGCGCGGTGTTCGTGCCCGTCATGTTCCTTGCCGGACAGACCGGGCTGTTGTTCCGCGAACTGGCGATCACCATGATCGCGGCCATCGCCTTCTCCGGCTTCATTTCCTTGAGCCTCGCACCGATGATGTGCTCCAAACTTTTGAAGCACAGTAAGCGCGGGAGGCTCGCGACATGGGTCGATGCCCGGTTCCAGTGGATCGAGACGCGCTACAGTCGGCTGGTCGATACCGTCATCCGTAAGCCGCTGGTGGCGACCATATTGGTTATCGGCTTTCTCTGCGCTAGCGGCGGACTGTTCCTCACCCTCAGCACCGAACTCGCGCCCGCCGAAGACACGGGCGTTGTCGAAACCAACGTGTCAGCGGCTGAAGGCACCGGCTTTGACAAGATGGTCGGCTATATGGGGACGCTGGAGAAGCAGTTGCTCCCGCTGCGCGACGAAGGCACCGTCGCGACCGTGCTCGTCCGCGCGCCCGGCGGCTTTGGCCAGAGCGACGATTTCAACGGCGGCGTAGCCAATATCTATCTGCGTCCGTGGGAACAACGGAGCGTTACCACAGCAGAACTCGCCAATCGGGTCACCAAAATCCTTGCCGAACAACCCGGTATCCGCGGCAATGCGCAGCCCCGCTCGGGTCTCAGCCGTGGGCGCGGACAGCCGGTCAATCTGGTGCTGGCGGGATCGACTTACGAAGGGCTGGTCGCTGCGCGCAACCGGATCGTGGCGGCGGCGGCATCCTATCCCGGCATCGTCAACATCGACAGCGATTACAAGGAAACGAAGCCGCAGATGCGGATCGTGGTAGATACCCGCCGCGCAGGCGATTTGGGCGTCTCGGTCAACGACGTCAGCCAGGCGCTGCAAACCATGCTGGGCTCCCGCCGTGTCTCCACTTATGTGGATCGGGGAGAAGAATATCGTGTTATCGTTCAGGCGGACCGCGATGGTCGCTCTAACACGGCTGACCTTTCCCGTGTCAATGTACGGGCGCGCGATGGTACTTTGGTGCCGCTGTCCTCCTTGGTAACGACCAATCACGTCGCCGGCGCGCGTCAACTCAACCGCTACAACAAACTGCGCGCCATCACCCTCACGGGCGGCATCGCGCCCGGCTATTCACTCGGCGATGCGCTCAGCTTCCTTGAGACGCAGGCGATGCAATCGCCCGAAGTTGTCGCCATCGGCTATCGCGGCGAAAGCCAGTCGCTCCGCGAAACAGGCAGTTCGATCTGGCTCGTCTTCGCGCTCACCATCGTCCTCGTCTTCCTGCTGCTGGCCGCGCAGTTCGAAAGTTTCATCCATCCCACCGTCATCATCGCAACTGTCCCGCTGGCGGTGGCAGGGGGCATCATTGGGCTGGCGCTGACTGGCGGATCGATCAATCTCTATAGTCAGATCGGCATCGTCATGCTTGTCGGTCTGGCCGCCAAGAACGGCATCCTGATCGTGGAGTTTGCCAACCAGTTGCGCGACGAAGGCCTGTCCGTGGCCGATGCTATTCGGCAGGCCGCAACCCGCCGCTTGCGCCCCATCCTCATGACGTCCATCGCGACCGTCATGGGAGCGGTGCCGTTGGTGCTGGCCAGCGGGGCAGGGGCAGGCGCGCGTGGCAGCATCGGCGTGGTCATCGTCTTTGGCGTATCCTTCGCCACCGCAATCACGCTGTTTCTCATACCTCTGCTCTATTCACGGGTTGCAGGGCGCACCGTTTCACCGCAAACCGTGTCGAGACGGCTGGATTCGGCTCTCAAGGATTCGCCTGTGCCGGATTCGCCGCATCCTGCCGAATGACATATCGGCCACCTGTTCTGGCGGTCTTTGACAGGGGAATGCCTGCGGATGAATGAAATCGCGTCGAAGGGTCAGTTGCGGCTCTCCTACCTGCGATGGGCGCTGTTCGTGGTGCCTGCCATCGTCTTCCTTGGCTTCCTGATGAGCCGCATATCCAATGCGGGTTTCGGTAACCTCTGGTTCGATACGCTGGTAAAGCCCTCGATCATGCCACCGGGCCTCGCTTTTCCTATCGTGTGGTCGATATTGTACGTCCTCATGGGTTTGGCACTGTGCGTTGTGCTGGACGCGCGCGGGGCGAAAGGACGGGGGGTGGCCGTCCTGCTGTTCCTCGCCCAACTCGCTTGCAACCTTGCATGGTCGCCATTGTTCTTCGCGTCGCACAAAGTCACGGCGGCGCTGTATCTCATCATCCTCATGCTCATTCTGGCGACGGCGACGACCCTGGCATTCGGACGGATCAGGCGCATTGCGGCGTGGCTGATGGTGCCTTATCTGTGCTGGCTGGGCATAGCCTGCGGCCTCAATTACGAAATCCGCCGCCTCAACCCCGACGCAGAGACACTTGTCGCGCCGACGCTGCGTACCCAAATATAGCGTATTGGTGGCGTAAGCCACGCGCCTATCAACCGATACAGGTGACCTATGCAAAGTGAAAACCGGTTTTTCGACGATCTTTCAAAGCTGATCAACGGCGCTGCCGGTACTATCGCTGGGGTGGGTCGTGAATTCGAAGCCAATGCGCGTGAAAAGGCAAAGGAATGGGTCGGCGGCATCGACGTCGTTTCCCGCGAAGAATTTGACGCGGTAAAGGCGCTGGCATCTACTGCGCGTGAAGAAGTCGAATTGTTGAAGGCGCGCCTAGACGCACTGGAAGGAAAAACGGCTCCGGTCGTGAAAGCAAAGGTCGCAACGAAGAAGACGCCGCCCACAGGCGACATCTGATCGCTCCGACGATCACTTATCCACAGGTCGTCCACAACATCCTGCACAGTATCGCGACTGATACCGGGCTTCCCTGTCCATTGGCATCGATGGATGCTAGGGCTGCGTTTCCGCGCGTAGCGAACTGACATAAGTGACATGATGGATAGCAACGAATACGAACAGGGTGAACATGAGGCTGCGCCGATCGATATGCTCGCGGCCTATTTCGAGGCGCATGGCTGGTCGTTCGAACATGCCGGCGAAGATGAGATTGCGGCCACTACGCAGGGAAGCTGGGCGCAGTACGAACTGCGCGCGATCTGGCGTGAGGAAGATCAGGTTCTTCAAATGCTCGCGCTCCCCGATATCAAGGTCGCCGATGACAAGCGTTCCGCGATCTACGAGACAATTGGGCTCATCAACGAGCAACTCTGGCTCGGCCATTTCGAAATGTGGTCGTCCAGCGGGATCGTCCTTTTCCGTCACGGCGCATTGCTGGGGCAGGGCGAAGGCATGACGCTCGATCAGGCGCAGATTCTGGTGGAAACCGCGCTGGACGAATGCGAACGCTTCTATCCGGTGTTTCAGTTCGTGCTGTGGGGCGGCAAAAGCCCAACCGAAGCAATCAGCGCGAGCCTCATCGAAACCCGCGGCGAGGCCTAAAAAATCGAGCGGCATAATCCAACAGGCCAGCCCCTTCCTATGGGCGATGTTAGAGAAGTTACGCAGATGACAATTTCCTGGCCCGCACATCTCTTCATGGTCGGCTGCGGCAATATGGCAGGCGCCATGCTCACCCGCTGGCTCGCCTCCGGCCTCGATCCCGCCTGCGTCACCGTCCTGCGCCCCAGCGGCAAGGCCGTCGCCGATGGCGTGCACGTCATAACGGCGATCCCCGCTACTCTGCCGAAGGGTGCGACAGTCTTGCTAGGCATGAAGCCGCAACAGATCGCCGCTGTTGCTATCGACCTTGCGCCCTTGCTCCACGCCGACACTGTCCTGATCTCGATCCTTGCTGGCACAACGCTAGACAGCTTGCGCACCCACTTCCCGCGACCCGAAGCGGCCATCCGCGTAATGCCCAACACGCCTGTATCGGTCGGGCTGGGCGTCTGCGCCCTCTACTCCGACCCCAAGACGCCAGACACTGCACGCCACGCTGTGGACGGGCTGATGCAGCCTCTAGGGCTGGTGGAATGGATCGACGACGAAACGCAGTTCAATCTGGTCACCGCGCTCTCCGGCTGCGGCCCCGCTTATCTTTTCCGATTCACCGATGCGCTGGCTGCGGCGGGACAGGCGCTTGGCTTGCAGGAAGGTCAGGCAGCACGCCTCGCGCTCGCAACAGTGCAAGGCGCGGCGACACTGGCGGCGCAATCGCCCGATAGTCCCGGCATGCTGGCGGACCGCGTCGCCAGCCCCGGCGGCATGACCCGCAAGGGCATGGACGTCCTCGACCAGGATACCGCTCTGCTATCGCTACTGACTGAAACCCTGCGCGCTGCTCGGGATCGCGGCATCGAAATGGCCGCGCTCAAATAGGCTTAGCGCCACCCTTGGACTTGAACCGTATCTCACTGACGATCACGCCAGCCACGATCAGCACTGCGCCCAGTAACGCCGCAGCAGGCAACCGCTCACCCGCCAGCCGCCCGACGATGCCAGCCCACACCGGCTCACCGGCGTAGATCAGAGTGGCCCGCGTCGCCGAGACCGTCCGCTGCGCCCAATTCATCACCAGTTGAATGACAGCGCTCATTATCCCCAAACCGCAGGCGCACACGATCAACAACCACGAGAAGCCGGGAACAGGCTCCCCCATCGGCACCATCGCGCAGAAGGCCAATATCGAAGTGACTGCCAACTGCACAACCGTAACTCGCAGAACGTTGACCTTACCTGCCCACAGGCTGATCAGCACGATCTCCAATGCGATTGCCAGAGTGCTGATCAGCGTCAGCGTTTCGCCCAGCCCAAAGCCCAGACCCGGCTGCGGCCCCGCCAGCAGCATCAATCCGCTAAAAGCAAGCGCCACGCCGATCCAGCTCATGATATGCGGACGCTTATGCAGGATCAGCCACTGGAACACAGGCACCAGCGGGACGTAGGCTGCGGTGATGAATGCCGACGTGCTGCTGGGAATATATTGCAACCCCCATGTCTGCAGCGTGTAGCCCAGGAATATGCCGATGCCGATGGCCGACCCCGCGACCATTTCGGTCCGCGTGAAGCCCCGCAGAACTTTCCGCGTGAGGATCAATGTCAAAAGCGCAGCGGTGCCGAAGCGAAGCCCCACGAAGAATAGCGGGTCGCTATCGTGCAATGCCGTCTGTACGATGAGGAAAGTCGCGCCCCAAAGCATGGTGACGCCAATTAGCGCAGCTTCAGCCTTGCCGAATAGTAAGACCGGCTGAACAGGCGGTGCGCTAGGAGAGGGCGAGGCGATGGACATAGGCCACGCCCCTTGAACTAGTCGTCCGCGCCGTCAAGAGTGCTGACGGCGCGGACGTGAAAACAAGGCTGTTAGTCCTTGATATCCTTGCCAGCCTTTTCAACAGAGCTGCCAATGTCATGCTTGGCATCCGCAGCGCCTGCTTCGATCTTTGCGCCTGCTTCGTCGGCGGCAGTGCCGATTTCGTGGCCCGCGTTATCTACAGCGGCACCCATTTTGTCGGCACCGGCGGCGGCCTTGTCGTCGGCATTGTTGATACCGCGCTCGATATCGTTGCCTACGGCGTCACCGGCCTGCTCGACCTGGTCCTGTGCCTTTTCGGAACATGCCGAAAGACCCATGACGGCAATGGCGCCTAGGCTGGTGATGAGAATTTTACGCATGTCCGCTCCCTAATTCCGTGCGAGTGTTTGGCAGTAATCGTCGAGAGGAAGATAAGTTTCATTCGTCTCGCACGATTGTTTCACCCGCCTGAGCGCAACCCGGCGACCATTGAAAGATCTTCAACGGGAATCAATCCCTCCAGCACGCGCCAGAATCCGGTGACGGACCCTTGCCCCGCTTGCGCATAAGCAGCAGCCATTTTCTCTCGCAACGCACGAAACAGCTCCGCTTCCAACGCTGCGCCGCTTGCTGTCAGCCGCAGTAATTTCTGCCGCCGATCGCGTTGACCGGGCCGCGTCTCGATATATTCCCGCTCGATAAGTTCCGTCAGCACACGTCCCAGCGACTGCTTGGTAATGGCCAGCAGCTTCAACAGTTCGCTCACGGTGAGGTCGGGTTGCCGCGATATGAAATAGAGGGCGCGGTGATGCGCCCGCCCGAGCCCCAGCGTTGCCAATCCCGCGTCAATGGAGTTGGTGAGGTTGCTATAGCCGAAATAGAGAAGCTCGACGCCGCGTCGAATTTCATCTTCACGAAGAAACAGCGGTGACGCTGGAGGAGATGGGACAGCCATATTGACGTATATAGACCATACGACTAGTTTCCCGCAACTCTCCGGTCGCTCCTCGTGGAACGCTAGGCGAGCGGTCGAAAAGCGAACAAAAGGCAGGCTGAATAATGACGAATGCGACGCTGGATTTCTGGATAGAGCCGAATGCCAATCCGGTTTCTCCTGATGTACGCGAAGGTCTGCTTGCCGACCCCGGGTTCGGGCGCGTCTTCACCGACCATATGGTAACCGTACGATATTCCATCGACAAAGGGTGGCATGATGCGGTTGTCGGCGCGCGTCAGCCAATCCCGATGGATCCCGCAGCGTCGGTTCTGCATTATGCGCAGGAAATCTTCGAAGGGATGAAAGCCTATAAGCTGGCCGATGGTGGAACGGCACTGTTCCGGCCTGAAGCCAATGCGCAGCGCTTTCGCGAATCCGCCGTCCGCTTGGCGATGCCGCAATTGCCTGAAGATGTGTTTCTCGAATCGGTCCGCTTGCTCGTCGACATAGACCGCGCGTGGATTCCGGCAGGTGAGGGCGGCGCGCTATATTTGCGGCCATTCATGTTTGCCAGCGAAGTATTCCTCGGCGTCCGGCCCTCGCATGAATATCTCTATATCGTTATCGCCTCATCGGTCGGCGCGTATTTCAAGGGTGGTGCCAAGGCGATCTCCATCTGGGTTTCCCAGGATTACAGCCGGGCAGCTCCGGGCGGCACAGGCGCAGCCAAATGTGGCGGCAATTATGCGGCCAGTCTTGTCGCGCAGGCGCAGGCTATCGAAAAGGGCTGCGATCAGGTCGCGTTTCTGGATGCCGCCGAACGGCGCTGGGTGGAGGAGCTGGGCGGGATGAACCTGTTCTTCGTTTTCGACGATGGCACCATGCTGACGCCGCCGCTTGGCGGCACGATCCTGCCGGGCATAACGCGCGACTCGATTCTGACGCTTGCGCGGGATCAGGGGCTGACTGTGCGCGAAGCGCCCTACAGCTTCGCCGACTGGCGTGCCGATGCCCAAAGCGGTCGCCTTGTCGAAACGTTCGCCTGTGGGACTGCAGCCGTTGTGACGTCCGTGGGAACGGTGCGCTCGGCAGAGGGCGACTTCGTGATTGGCAGCGGCAGCCCCGGCCAAATGACCGAGCGGATGCGCACGGCGTTGACGTCCATTCAGCGTGGTACTGCACCCGATCCCCATGGCTGGGTCAAGCCCGTAGCATAACTGCGCATCACAGGGACTTGCTTTACGCATTTGCGGGCCTATACGTCCGCCGACCGACAGGGCTATGACCCTGATCATCATACTGGGGCGTCGCCAAGCGGTAAGGCAGCGGCTTTTGATGCCGCCATGCGCAGGTTCGAATCCTGCCGCCCCAGCCATTTTATACTTGCATTATGGTTGGCGCGTTGCAGTAATGTTGCGACGCACAAGAATGCCATGTCGGCTATGCTGAGCGGAAGGAGATGCGGTTGCCCTTCTATGAAATGCTGGATAGCCAGAATGCCGTTCGCCAATGTTATGCGGAGGTGCAGAACTGGGTCGAGCGGACGGGCATTGCGGGCCTCAATCGCCGGCTGGAAGAAGCCGAAGCGATCTTCCGAAGGATCGGTATCACTTTTGCGGTATATGGGGAGGGCGGCGACCCGGAACGGCTGATCCCGTTCGATCTGTTGCCCCGTATCTTTACTGCGCAGGAATGGCGCATCCTCGATCGCGGCATTCGCCAGCGGACGCGCGCACTTAACGCCTTCCTGCATGACGTATATCATCGCGGTGAAATCATCCGCGCAGGCATCATTCCCGGTGAGATCATCTATGGGAATAGCGCCTACAAACCCGAAATGGTCGGCTTTTCACCGCCTGGCAAAGTCTACAGCCATATCGTCGGCATCGACATCGTTCGCACCGGGCCGGACCGGTTCGAAGTGCTCGAGGACAACTGCCGTACACCTTCGGGCGTATCGTACATGCTTGAGAACCGCGATATCATGACACGCATGTTCCCGGACTTGTTTGCCAAGGGTATCGTCGCTCCGGTGGACGATTACCCCGCCGAACTTCTCAAAAGTCTGAAAGAAGTCGCTCCGCCAGCCTGTAAGGGCGATCCAGTGGTCGTCGTGCTCACGCCGGGATCGCTCAACAGCGCTTACTATGAGCACAGCTTCCTTGCCGATCTGATGGGCGTCGAACTGGTCGAGCCCATGGACTTGTTCGTACAGGATGGCCGCGTGTGGATGAAAACGACCGGCGGACCGACTGCGGTCGATGTCATCTATCGAAGGATAGATGACGAATATCTCGATCCCCTCGCGTTCAATCCGGACAGCCTTTTGGGTATCCCCGGTATTTTCAATGTGTATCGCAACGGCGGTGTGACCTTATGCTCCGCCCCCGGTGCCGGCATCGCTGACGATAAGGCCGTGTATACCTATGTGCCGGAAATGATCCGCTTTTATCTGGGTGAAGAGCCGATACTGGCCAACATTCAGACATGGCAGTGCGCCAAGCCCGATGAATGTGCCTATGTGCTGGAACATCTGCACGAGCTGGTGGCAAAGGAAGTGCACGGTTCGGGGGGATATGGCATGTTGATCGGCCCCAAATCGACGAAGGAGGAGGTGTCGGCTTATGCGGATCGTATCCGCGCCAATCCCTCTGAGTTCATTGCTCAACCGACGCTCGATCTTTCGACGGTGCCTACGCTGGGTCCGGCAAGTGTCGTCGAACGCCATGCCGATTTCCGGCCCTATTGCCTTGTTGGCAAGCAGCTCCGGCTGGTGCCGGGCGGGCTTACCCGCGTGGCGCTTACCGAAGGGTCTTTGGTCGTTAACTCCAGCCAGGGGGGCGGGGTGAAAGACACCTGGGTCCTGCAGGATTGATGCAATGCTGAGCCGGACCGCAGAAAATCTCTACTGGATGGCGCGCTACATGGAGCGTGCCGAGTCCACCGCACGATTGCTCACCATGGGGCAGCGCATGGCGATCCTCCCGGGTGCGCATCATCGCGACGAATGGCGCTCGGTCGTTCGTGCTACCGGATGCGAGGAAAATTTCCCGCCCGACGCGCATGTCCGCGAAACCGATGTCGTCGCCTATCTGATGCTCGACCCGGAAAACCCCTCGTCGATCCGCTCCTGCCTCGCGCGCGCGCGCCAACGGCAAGTCGGCACGCACCATGCTGACACAGGACATGTGGGAAGCGCTGAATGAAGGGTGGCGCAAACTCGACAGTTACGACGTGGCGGAGGCGCGCCAGCAATTGCCCGGTCTCATCGATTGGGTGAAAACCCGCGCCATGACCTTCCGTGGCGCGGCTGACAGCGGACAACTGCGGAACGAAGGCCATGATTTCCTTCGCACTGGTGCCGCGCTGGAACGGGCGCAGATGACGCTGCGCTTGCTGGACGTCAAATATTACGTTCTGTTGCCCGAAACAGAGGTAATCGGCGGCAACCGCGATCACTATCAATGGACATCGGTGCTCCATGCGCTGTCGGGCAGCCGCGCCTACCACCACGTTTATGGCGGCGCGTATACGCCGTGGCAGATCACCGACTTCATCATGCTGAACCGGTTGTTCCCGCGCAGTGTAGCCTATTGCTACGATCAGTTGGCGTATCGGCTGAACAGGCTATCGGGATGGCACGATACGCGGGGCAAAGCGCATGATACGGTCCAGCAAATGGTCGTCGGATTCGAAAACATCGATAGCGGCGAAATCTTCCGTCGTGGCTTGCACGAGACCGTTCAAACGGGAATAGCGTCGACCGACCGCCTTGCGATGGAAATAGCGGAAGATTACCACTTCGGATGAGTTGGATTAGCCGAGTGCAAGGGGTCGGGGCTAAAGCGTCATGAAATTGCTCGTCCGCCATCAGACCATCTATAATTACGAAGCGGGGTCGAGCCGCGTCGCGATGATGCTGAAGCTCAAGCCACGCGATCATCATGGGCAGAAGGTTCTCGAATGGGGCGTTTTTGTCAACGATCAGCCTATTACGGATTTCGCGCCCAATGGTTACGGTGAGTTGGAAGCTCTGTGGATACGGCACGACCGAACGGATAGCGCGACTATCCTTGCCACAGGTCTGGTCGAAACGTCTGACACCCACGGTATCATCGGCGGACTGCAGGAACGGTTCGATCCGCGCATCTATCTGCGCGATACGCCACTTACGCTCGCTTCGACGGACATGCGCAACATGGCAGCCTCTATTGCGGATCAGGATCCTTTGGGACGGCTGCACGCCTTGTCGGCGGCCGTGATCGATCGCGTGACTTATCGGACTGGCGTCACCAAAACCACGACCAGCGCTGCGGAGTCGTTCGCTTTGGGGGCAGGCGTCTGTCAGGATCATGCGCAGATATTCATCGGCGCCGCGCGAAGCATCGGCGTCCCGGCGCGCTACGTCACCGGCTATCTTCTCGCGCAGGGAGAAGACGCCTTGCATGAAACGCATGCCTGGACCGAAGCGCTTGTGCCGGGCCTCGGCTGGGTCGGCTTCGATCCCTCCAACCAGATATGCGTGACGGAAAATTACATCCGTGTGGCATCCGGACTTGATGCTGACGATGCGGCTCCCGTACGTGGTTCTGTAACGGCGGCAGGGTCGATCTGGATTGACGCAGACGTTCGCATAGCGCAGGCCAGCGAAGACGAACGCGAACAACAATTGCAGAAGCAGCAACAGCAGCAGTGGCAATATGATGGAGCGTCGGTGAGGATGAACGGGGGAGCCGGGGGGCGATGACCTATTGTGTTGCGGTACGGGTGAATGACGGACTGGTCATGCTGTCCGACACGCGGACCAATGCGGGCATGGACAACATCGCCCGCTTTCGTAAGACTTTTACCTATGAAGTGCCCGGCGAACGGGCTTTGGCGATCATGTGTTCGGGCAACCTGTCGATTACGCAGGAAGTCAAAAGCTGCCTGTCCCGCGCGATTAAGGAGTCGGCGGAAGATCCCGCCATTGAAACTATCCTGAATTGCGCGACGATGCACCGCGCGGCCCAGTTGGTGGGTGACGCCATGCGATCCATGCAAAAGCGTTATCGTGACACGATCGAGATGCAGGGCGCGGCGGCGGATGCGTCGATTCTGGTGGCAGGGCAACGTCGTGGCGGCAAACCGCGCCTGTATCTGGTGTATAGCGCGGGCAATTTTATCGAAGCCACGGCGGAAACGCCCTTCTTCCAGATCGGCGACCACAAATATGGAAAGCCGATTCTCGACAGGATTATCGAACCGGACACGCCATTGGAGGAAGCCACCAAGGCGGTGTGCGTGTCGATGGACTCGACCTTGCGGTCCAATCTTTCCGTCGGGATGCCGCTGGACCTCACGATCATTCAGCGCGATCAATATGCCTTCCGTACACGTTTCAGGATCGAGCCGGAGGACGAGCAGTTCGCGGCCATATCGCGCGCATGGTCGGCGGCACTGCGCCGAGGCTTTGAGGATTTGCCTTCCGTCCTCGATTGATTACGTACGGCGCGGGTCGGCTTGCAACTGACTGCCAAATGCCTATTTCCTTGTTCACATAATTCACTGATCGAAGGCTTTTTATGACCGCGACACATTCCACTCGTATGCTGATTCTCGGCTCTGGCCCGGCCGGCTTGTCGGCGGCGATCTATGGTGCGCGCGCTGGGATGGCACCGATCGTCGTGCAGGGAATGCAGCCGGGCGGTCAGTTGACGATTACGACCGACGTCGAAAACTATCCGGGCTTTCGCGATGTGGTCCAGGGGCCATGGCTCATGGAAGAAATGCAGGCGCAGGCCGAGCATGTCGGCGCGCAGATGATGTATGACCAGATCGTCAGCGTCGACCTGAGCCAGCGCCCCTTCCGTCTGATCGGCGACGGCGGCACCGTCTATTCGGGTGACACACTTGTCATCGCGACGGGCGCGCAGGCAAAGTGGCTCGGCGTCGAAGGCGAACAGCAACTCAGCGGCAAAGGCGTGTCGGCATGTGCCACTTGCGATGGCTTCTTCTATCGCGGTAAGAAAGTAGTGGTCATCGGCGGCGGCAATACGGCAGTCGAGGAAGCGCTGTACCTTACCAACCACAGCCATGATGTCACGCTCATCCACCGCCGCGATTCGTTCCGGGCGGAAAAGATTCTTCAGGATCGACTGTTTGCCAATCCGCGCATTTCCGTGGTCTGGAACAAGGCTGTCGAGCGCTTTGTCGGCGGCGGCGATCCCGAAGGTCTGGTTGGCGTTGACCTTATCGATACGGTGACAGGCGAGAAGTCGCATATCCCCACCGACGGCGCTTTCGTTGCCATCGGGCACCAGCCTGCAACGGCGTTGTTCGAGGGACTGTTGCCGATGGACGATGGGTATCTCGTCGTCGACAAAGGCACCAGCCACACCAATATCCCCGGTGTATTCGCCGCTGGCGACGTAACCGATAAAATCTATCGGCAGGCCGTTACGGCTGCGGGCATGGGCTGCATGGCGGCTTTGGACGCAGAGAAATTCCTGGGGGAAGCGGACTTCGAATCGGTAGCGAAAGCTGCCGAATAACCCGATGAATTAGCGGCCGGTTTTCATCCGGGCGAACCCAAGCAGACTGCCGAACGTTTCGAAGGTCTCGCCATCCACATCGTCATCCTCGATGATGATGTGGAGGCGGTCTTCCATTTCCGTCAGTAACCCAGCCACCGCCATGGAATCGAGTTCGGGCAAAGCGCCGAACAAGGGCGTGTCCGCATCGAATCCTTCCACGCGATCCTGGCTCAGCGACAGTACGTCGCGAAGGATCGCGCGCAGGAGCATGTCGACGCTGTCGTGTGACGGCTGGGGCGAGTTGAGCGGATCAGCTTTCATGATGGCAGCCGCCCTATCGCGTCAACCTTCCCGCGACAAGGCTGGAAATCCGCGCGCGCAAGGCCGGCAGCCATGCAACGGGGAAGTGGAGATTGTAAGCGTCGATCCTGTAAAGCGGGCGTTGCGCTTCCATCCAGTCCATCTTATACCGATTGTTGCCCGTGCCATAGTCGATTTGCATCACTAGATCTTCCTCGATCGCGGCGCGGAACATATGGTGGCTGAGCAAGGTGCCGGGCGATTGTGCGTCATATGCGATATCGTGCGCGAGCTTATGGATCAGCGCGACATTGTTCTGCACCGTCCATAGCTGCGCAGCGACAGGCACCCCATCCATGCGCGCGAAGCCAAGGCGGAGCGTTCCGGCGTCCGCTTGCTGTTGCGCCAGGGCGCGCAGAAACGGGAAATGCGGCTCGGATGGCTTCCAGCTCTTGCCGTAAACCGTCAGATAGTCGGCCCAAAGACTATCGGTGACGTCATGGTAAATGGTAAAATCGAAAGGCGCGCCACGCCCCTTGCGCTGAACGAGGGTACGAAGTGGGCCTGGGCGCGTCGCCCAATAGGCGTCGAAGTCTCGCCCGTTCAGATCGAGAAAATGGTTGATGCCCATTTGACGCGACACGGCACTCCATCCGCTATCGTGTAACGCTGTCATCATTAGAGCCAATGTCCCGTCGTCTTCCGTTATGGGATAAAGGTCGATATGGGCCACGCGCTTCGCCACACTGTGCGTCATGGCGGCAAGCAAACGCGCTTTTATGGCGGGATCGCTGGCGTTGTCGAAAACAGGTCGAAAAGCGAAACTGTACCAATTTGCCAACGCGCTACGCCGACGCGCGCCCGTTTCCGTCAGAAACAGCCAGGCTTGCGCGTCGCTTTCAGCCACACGGACGATGTCGGCATTCCGGTCGGAAAAGCAAAACCGATGGAGCAGTTCGAGCCATCCGAACCGGTCGAACAGCGGTCGGTCGCACACGATATCCGGCGACCCGGCCCCATGGCACCAGGCTTCGACAAAGCTGCGATATTCCCATCGCCCCTGCAAAGGACTATCTCCCGCCATGAGAATGCGTCGTAGCGGGGAAGTCTGGACATGAAGTTAAGCACGGCGTCCGTGGATCAAAAACCCAAAACGCGGCCCATCGACCACATTCTGCTGCGCGGGGAACCGACTCGTCCGGCATTGGACGGGCGTTCGGGGCATCTCGATTTTGCCGAACTTGAGAGTACTTTGGGTCATCTGGCGGCATGGCTTCAGGGATTCGGTCTTCCCCCCGGAGAGCGCGTGGCAAGCTGGGTCGCAAAAGGGCCGGTGGCCGCGCTAATGCCCATGGCGGCAACCCGCGCCGGGCTAGTGCATGTGCCCATCAATCCACTGCTGAAACGCGCGCAAGCCGCCCATATCCTGTCGGATAGCGGTACGCGCCTGTTGATCGGGACGCAGGCGCGGCTCGATACGCTGGAGGGAGGCGATGTGCCGCCCGATTGCCAGACACATAGCGAGAGCGACACAGCTTGCGCGATGACAGGCGGCCCCACCTTGCCACCCTCCGACGCAGAACCCGATACGCTCGCCGCCATTCTTTACACCAGCGGTTCGACAGGGAAACCAAAGGGCGTGATGCTAAGCCATGCCAACCTCTGGTTGGGCGCCGTCGCCGTTGCAGATTATCTCAAGATTACACCACAGGACAGAACACTCTGCGTCCTGCCCTTCAGCTTCGACTACGGGCAGAACCAGTTGTTCTCTACATGGTATGCGGGCGGCTGTGTGGTGCCACTGGACTATCTCACTCCGCGTGACGTCATCAAATCCATAGAACGGCGTCAGGTTACCACGCTTGCCGGGGTGCCGCCGCTATGGGTACAACTTACCGAACTGGACTGGCCCGCCGAAGTGGCTGCGCAACTGCGACGGCTAACAAACAGCGGCGGCGCCTTGACGCCCACACTCGTCGCGCGATTGCGGGCGTTATTTCCTAATGCCGATCTTTATCCCATGTACGGCCTGACCGAAGCCTTTCGCTCGACCTATCTCCCGCCTGCCTTGGTGGACAGTCATCCCGACAGCATGGGGAGAGCAATCCCCTTCGCGGAGATACTGGTCGTACGCCCCGATGGCACGCTGACCGACGACAATGAACCCGGCGAACTCGTCCATTGCGGCCCGCTCGTCGCCCAAGGCTACTGGAATGATAGGGCGCGCACGGCAGAGCGCTTCCGTCCCGCACCGGAAGTGTCAGCTTATGGCGGCATGGCAGTATGGTCTGGCGATACCGTCCGCCGCGATGCGGAAGGGCTACTCTATTTCGTCGGCCGCGATGATGCGATGATAAAGTCCGCCGGCAACCGCATCAGCCCTACGGAAGTAGAAGAGTCAGCGATGACCGTCCCCGGCGTCCTGGAAGCGATAGCGCTAGGCGTTCCCGACCCACGGCTTGGCGCAGCAGTGCGCCTGTTGCTAAGGGGCAAGCCGGGCGTCGATCCGACGCTACTGGAGAATGACGTGCGCGGTCACCTGAAGCAGGATCTACCCAATTTCATGCAGCCCCGCGACATCCGCTTTGTGGATGCTTTCCCGGCCAATGCGAATGGGAAAATCGACCGTGTTGCTGTGGCACGGGAGCATGGCGAATGAAGCCCATGGGCCCAATCCCGGCGTGGTTCGCCAGTGAAGAAGCTATGCTCCTCATCGGCGGCTGCGGTGCGGCTTCGCTGGTCGACGAGGCAGGCGATACGCCTTTGTTCGTCTACGATCTTGGAATAATCGAAGCCCAGATCCGGCATCTGCGTGACGTCATGCCGCCGGATTTGTCGATCCACTATGCGATCAAGGCCAACCCTTATTTACCGTTGCTGGCCCATATGGTCGGGCTAGTCGATGGGTTCGATATCGCGTCGGGCGGCGAGCTGGATATGGCGCTGGCTGCGGGGCAGTCGCCCGATCACATCAGCTTTGCCGGCCCAGGCAAGCGCGACGACGAACTTGCTGCCGCGATACGCGCAGGCGTCACCCTCAATCTGGAATCGGAGGGAGAGGCGGCGCGCGCCCTGCAAATCGCCGAGCGCCTTGGGCGCAAGCCTAATCTGGCCGTGCGCGTGAACCCAGATTTCGACTTGCGCGGCTCAGGTATGCGGATGGGTGGTGGCGCCAAGCCCTTTGGCGTTGATGCCGATCGCGCCGCGGCACTGGCGCGCACGGTGATCGACGCAGGCGCAAACTGGCGCGGCTGGCATATCTTTGCGGGCAGTCAGGCACTGGACCCGATGGCGCTCATCGAAACGCAGGCCGCCACCATCGCTCTGGCCGCACGATTATCCGAACAGGTCGGCGTTACCCCGCCGCTCGTCAATCTGGGTGGCGGCTTTGGCATCCCCTATTTCCCCGGCGATGTGCGCCTCGACATCCGCCCCATTGGCGTGGCGCTGGCAGAGGCATTGGAAAGTCGCCCAGCAATTCTCGCTGATACGCGCTTCGCCCTTGAATTGGGCCGCTGGCTGGTGGGCGAGGCAGGCGTGTACCTTACGCGCGTCATCGATGTGAAGGACAGCCAAGGCGAACGCTTCGCCATAGTGGATGGCGGCATGCACCACCAACTGGCTGCCAGCGGTAATTTCGGCACCGTCGTTCGCCGGAATTATCCCATAGCCATCGCCAACAAATTCGACCACGCTTCATTAGCCGATCCCGTCAGCGTCGTCGGTTGCCTGTGCACCCCGCTGGACCGATTGGGCGACAAAGTTGCGCTACCCAGTATCGAAGTGGGCGATCTCATCGCTGTCTTCATGGCGGGTGCGTATGGCGCAACCGCCAGCCCTGCTGCCTTCCTCGGTCACCCAGCGCCGCGGGAAATGGTCGTCGGCTAAGCCACAGACTGATCCAAAAAGGGCCGAAATCCTCCACGCCTAACGCTATCTTTACCCTTTGCAGCCAAAAAGACGGCTGAAGCCATGCGTGCTTCGCGGCTGCCTCACCTCTTGGGCACTGCGACGCGCATCGCGGGTAAAGAGGTGAGACGATCATGGTATCTGGTGCATTTGGCCGTGTTTTGCTGGGTGTTTCGTTGGCGGCAGTGACGCTGTCTGGCTGCGCAACCACGCGGGACGCACCGACTCTGCCGACGGCCTCCTTTGTCGGCACGGACGAAGGGCCGGGCGAGGAATATGTCATCGGCCCCCTCGATGAACTCACCATCTTTGTCTGGCGTAACCCGGAACTCGGCGCCAAGGTTCAGGTGCGTCCCGACGGTCGCATCACCACACCGCTGATTACAGACCTGCCAGCCGTCGGCAAAACGCCGGCTGTTCTTGCAGAGGACATCAAGCAGGCGCTGACCAAATATATCGAAAACCCGCTGGTATCGGTCATCGTCAACAACTTCTCCGGCACTTACAGCCAGCAGATCCGCATCGTCGGCGCCACCGAAAAGCCCGCGTCGATCCCATATCGCGCGAACATGACGCTGCTGGATGCCATGATTTCCGTAGGTGGCCTTTCCGAATTTGCAGCGGGCAACCGCGCGCGCCTGATCCGACATGAGCGCGCGACGGGCAAGCAGAAGGAATTTGCTGTTCGCCTCAACGACCTCATCAAAAAGGGCGACACGCGCGCCAATGTGCTGCTTGCGCCGGGCGATGTCATCATCATCCCCGAAAGCATGTTTTGACGCGAAATATCAGGAATAACAGAACGATATGTCTGGTCTCTACGACGAAATCCTGATTGCGCTGCACGGCGTTTGGAACCGCCGCTGGCTTGCGCTCGCCGTCGCATGGGGCATCTGCATGGTCGGCTGGCTGGTCGTGTCGCTGATCCCCAACAGCTACGAATCGAAAGCGAAGGTCTACGTCCAGACGCAATCGATCCTGCCGGGGCAGATTGGCATTACCCCGGTCGAGCAGCAGCAAGGCGTGGACCGCGTAAAGCAAACCCTCGCCAGCGCTACCAATCTCGAAAAGGTGGTGCGCGGCACCGATCTCGCACAGACCGTTTCGAGTGACCGCGACGTAGCCGCGAAGGTTGCGGCGCTGCGCACAAGCATCAAGGTCGTTTCGACCCAGGACAATCTGTTCGAAATCACGGCATCGTCATCCGACACCAGCCTGTCCGATGGTGCCAATGCGCGCCTGTCGGCCCAGATCACGCAAAAGCTCATCGACATTTTCGAAGAAGAGAATGTCGCAGGCAACCGTGATGAAACGCGCCAGAGTCTCGCATTCCTCGATTCACAAGTCGCTGCGCGCGGCAAGCAGTTGCAGGATGCCGATCAGCGCCGCGTGGAATTTGAAGAGAAATATATGGGCCTGCTCCCCGGTGCGGGCTCGATCAGCACCCGCATGGATGCGGCGCGCACTGAAATCAATTCTATAGACGGCCAGTTGGTCGCCGCCCAAAGCGCGCTGTCCGCCATGAACTCGCAACTCGCCGGCACACCTGCGACCATAGCGGGCGCTTCGGGCGGCGGCACGACGGCGCTCGGATCGGTGCTGGGGGAAATCGCCGCTGCCAAAGCGCGCGGCTGGACGGAAAATCACCCCGATATCGTCGCACTTCGCCGTCAGGCTGCGGCGCTGAAAGGGCAGGGCGGGGCATCGGCCGTGACTGGCACACCGAACCCCACCTATACGTCGCTCAAATCCATGCAGGCCGAACGCGCCGCCACTGTGCAGGCGCTGCAATCGCGCAAGAGCCAGATCCAGGCGGATCTGAACGCGATGTCCTCGCGCCAGATTTCCGAACCCGGCGTCGCGTCCGAGCAGGAACGGCTCGACCGCGAATATGAGGCGCTCAAGACGCAATATGACAAGCTGCTGGCCGATCGTGAACAAGTCCGCCTGCGCGGCGACGTTCAGAACGAAACCGGCGCCGTCAAATTCCGCGTCATCGATCCACCTGCCGTACCGTCCACACCTGCCGCGCCCAATCGCCCGCTGTTGTTGATCGCGGTGCTGATCGTCGGCATCGGCGGCGGCATCGGCACGGCCTTTGCGATGGGGCAGGTGCAAACGACGTATCCCACCGCCGCACGTCTCGAAAAGGCGGCGGGCCTGCCCGTCATTGGCGCGATCACCGAAACGCTCACCACGGCACAGCATGTCGTGCGCAAGCAAAGGCTGAAGTTGTTCCTGGCGGGCAGCGGCGGACTGGCGGGCGTCTGCCTGCTGCTGGTCGCTGTGGAATTCGTTCAGCGCGGCATGGCGTGAGGGACTATAATAATGACCAAACATAGCCCCATCGACCTGCCCAAGCCGTCCGGCAACTCCCTGCTGGAACGGGCGTCCAGCCTTTACGACTTCGGTGCTGCCTTGCGCGGTCCGGGTATGCCGCCGGTGGTGCCGCAGGTCATCGAACCTGTCCCACATGCCGCAGACACCGCCATGCCCGTGGCGCGAAGCTGGTCCGGTCCGCTCCATCCCATCGATCGCGATGCGCTTGAAACTGCAGGGTTCGTCCTCCCCGATGGCCCCGTCAGCGGCATCAGCGAAGAGTTCCGCATCGTAAAGCGCCAGCTTCTGCTAGGCGCGCGCGATAGCGAGGAATCCGTTGCACGCGGTAACCGCATCCTCGTCTGTTCGGCCCATCCCGGCGAAGGCAAGACCTTCTGCGCCGTCAATCTGGCGCTCTCGATGGCTGCGGAAAAGGACATCGAAGTCCTCCTGATCGACGCCGATTTCGCCAAGCCCAGCGTGATGTCCACACTGGGCCTGCCCGATGGTCCCGGCTTTATGGACGTGCTTGCCGACCCCGCGCTCTCGGTCGAGGACTGCGTCGTCCGCACCGAATTTCCCTCGCTTGCCGTACTGCCAGCAGGCGGTCGGACCAACAACGATACCGAGTATCTCGCCTCCGCGCGCACCGGCCATCTGCTGGATGCTCTGACGGCGGGCAATCCCAACCGCATCCTCCTGTTCGATTCGCCGCCGCTGCTTGCTGCGTCCCCCGCTGCCGTGCTTGCTGCGCATGTGGGACAGGCGTTGATGGTCGTGCGCGCCGACAAGACCACCGAGAACGCCCTTCGCGACGCCGCAAACCTGCTCAAAGCCTGCGCACATGTGCAGTTGCTGCTGAACGGCGTCAAATTCTCCGCCAGCGGCCGCCGCTTCGGCAATTATTACGGAAAGGGGGAATGAAAATGCCCCGCACTTTGCCCATGATCGCGGCTGGCCTGATGGTCGCCGCCACGCTGGCCCATCCGGCCAGTGCACGCACGCAAACAGACGTATCGCCCTATCTGGAAGTAAACCAGATCGCGATTGCCAACTGGCAGGGCGGCAACGACGAAGTGCTAACCTACACGACGGTCGCTGCAGGCGTAGACGCCAGCATCACCACCCAACGCGCAGAAGTGGGCGTGAACGCCCGCTATGAGCGGCGTTTTGGCTGGGGCAACAACATCCCCGATCAGGATGCGATCAGCGGCCTTTTGCGTGGTCGGGTCAATCTGATCCGCGATACGCTCAGTCTGGAAGGCGGCGCCATCGCTACCCGCATTCGTACCGATGGTTTGGTCGGCGCGAACAATCTGCTGACCGGCAACGTCGATTCCACCACGCAAGTCTATTCCGCTTATGTCGGCCCCACGCTGACGACCCGCATCGGTGATCTCAACCTCAATGGTGCCTATCGCTTCGGCTATACAAAGATCGAGGACGATTTTGGCATCGGTGTGCCTGGATCGCCCGCATTGGGCAGCTTCGATGAAAGCCACAGCCATACCGCAACCTTCTCGGCAGGAATGCAGCCCGGTCCACTCCCCGTGGGCTGGTCCATCGGCGGCGGCTATAACCGTGAGGATGCCAACGTCCTTGATCAGCGCTTTGAAGACAAATATGTGCGCGGCGACATCACCGTCCCCGTTTCGCCGACTCTCGCCTTGGTCGGCGGCGTCGGTTATGAAGACGTGAAAATCAGCCAGCGTGGCGCGTTGCTGGACGCCAGCGGCGCCCCGGTCCTCAGCGACAAAGGGCGTCTGATCACTGATCCGGCGTCGCCCCGCCTGTTATCCTACGACACGGACGGCATCATCTGGGATGCAGGCGTGTTGTGGCGCCCCAGCCGCCGTACATCGCTGGAAGCACGTGTCGGTCGCCGTTATGGCAACATGAACTACACCGGGTCTTTCTCCTGGCGCCCAAGCCGCGATACGTCCGTCAACATCGCAGTCTACGACAGCATCGAAAGCTTTGGACGGTTGCTGAACGGCAACATCGCAGGGCTATCCACCGACTTCAACGCTTCGCGCAATCCGTTCAGCGGCGATATCAACCCCTGTGTCCAGTCGGCCACCGGTGGCGGCCAGTGCTTCAACGACACGTTGAGCGCGATCAGCGGCTCCAACTTCCGTCGCCGCGGCATATCCGGCCAATTCGCCACCGCCAGCGGTCGTACCAACTGGGGCTTAGGCGTCGGATATTCACGCCGCACCTTCCTCGCGCCCGACAATGCCACCTTCGCCAGCGTCAACGGCTCGCACGACGATAACTATTACGCGCAACTGTTCGCCAATCGCCGCCTCGATGCGCAATCGGGGATCGATGGCACGCTTTACGCGAATTACTACGACAGCGGCATCAACGGCGATGGCGTAGGCGGCATTGGCGACGTCACGAATGTGGGCGCAAACGCCAGCTATTATCGCAATTTTGGTCGTCGCCTGACCGCCACAGCCGCTCTTGGTGTCGACGCCGTCGATCCACAGGGCATAGACAGCATCATCAGCGCGCTGGGCCAGATCGGCCTGCGCTACCAATTCTGACGGCCGGAGAGACGCGCATGTACGATCAATATTATGGATTGTCGGGTCGCCCGTTCCAACTTACACCCGATCCGCATTTCTATTTTGAAAGCGCAACGCATCGTAAGGCATTGTCTTATCTGGGTTATGGTCTGGCGCAGGGCGAAGGCTTCATCGTCATCACGGGCGACATCGGCGCGGGTAAGACGACACTGGTCGGCCATGTTATGGGCACCGTCGATCCCGCACGCCTGACCGCTGCCAAGATCGTCTCGACACAGGTCGGCGGTGACGACATCCTGCGTCTCGCTGCACAGAGCTTTGGCTTGTCGGCGGAAGGCCAGACCAAGGCGCAACTCCTGCAAAGGATCGAAGCGTTCCTCCATGCGCAGGCGCGTGCGGGCAAGCGCAGCCTTCTGATCGTCGACGAAGCCCAGAACCTGGCCATTTCCGCGATCGAAGAATTGCGGATGCTCAGCAATTTTCAGTTGGGCGGTCAGGCGCTGCTTCAGATTTTCCTGCTGGGCCAGCCCGAATTTCGCGACCTCCTCAAATCGCCTGAATTGGAGCAGCTTCGCCAGCGTGTCATTGCGACCCACCATCTTGAACCGATGCTGGAAAGCGAGATCGAACCTTATGTTCTCCATCGCCTCCGTCTCGTTGGCTGGGAAGGCAATCCGCAATTCACCGCGGATGCATTCGCCGCGCTCTACGCTGCAACCGATGGCGTACCGCGCCGGGTGAACGTGATTGCCAGCCGCCTACTGCTGCTGGGTGCCATGGATCAGCTTGGCGTGATCGACGCCGATACGGTGGCTGCGGTGTTGGCCGACATGGGTCAGGAAACCGAAGAACCTGCGGTCGTTGCGCCTTCGCCGATGGATCGTGCCGCCGAACCTTCTTCCGTTCCAGCGCCCGACGCTTCGGCTATCAAGGTGATCCATGCGGAACTTGATCTTCTCCGCACGGAACTTGCCGAAGCGAAAAGAGCGCTGGCCGCGCAGGGCAGTGCACCCGATAGTGAGGAAGTCGTCGAGGTGCTTGCCTATTTCGACAAGCGTCTTGACGTCATCGATGCGCGTTCGCGGGAACAGGACACGGCCTTGCGCCGGGTACTGACGCTCCTCGTGGACTGGGTGGAACGCGACGAACAGGCTATGGGATCTTCTCACAGCCAGGCTGCCTGACGGGCAGTGGGATGGGGACAAGTGAATTCCATGCAGAACGCCCTGTCGGTGGACGTCGAGGACTGGTTTCAAGTCGGCGCCTTTGAAAAGACGATAGACCGCGCCGATTGGGACGGCTTGGCGCATCGTGTCGAGCGTAACACCGACGAAGTGCTGGCCCTGTTCGCCGATGCTGGCGTGTCGGCGACGTTCTTCACTTTGGGCTGGGTCGCCGAACGCTACCCCGCCTTGATGCGCCGGATCGTAGACGCCGGGCATGAACTGGCCAGCCACGGCTACGACCACCGGCGCGTCTTCACCTTCGCGCCGGAGGACTGGCGCGCCGACCTGCGCAAATCGCGTGCGATCCTTGAGGATGCGTCCGGCACCGCTGTCACCGGCTATCGTGCACCCAGCTTCTCCATCGACACGCGCACCCCTTGGGCCCATACGATCCTCGCCGAGGAAGGCTATGCCTATTCCAGCAGCGTAGCGCCGGTGAAGCACGACCATTATGGCTGGCCAGATTCACCCCGCTTCGCCTGGAAGCCATGCGCGGACAATCCGCTGATCGAGCTGCCCGTCACCACTGCCCGCTTCGCCGGACGAACGCTTGCGGCAGGCGGCGGCGGCTTTTTCCGCTTGCTTCCCTACGCCTTCTCCCGCTGGGCCATCCGGCAAGTAAATGGCGACGCACAACGACCCGCCATCATCTATTTCCACCCATGGGAAATCGACCCGGATCAACCCCGCGTCGCCAACGCGCCGCTGCGCTCCAAGGTTCGGCACTACAGCAACCTCTCTGTCATGGCGCCAAAGCTGCGCCGACTGGCGCGAGACTTCCGCTGGACCAGAGTCGATGCCATCGCGGCTCAGGAATCGCAGCGGCTTGAGGATATGGCGGCATGACAGCGCACAGCAACAACTGGACCACCGCCGACCGGATCACGGTGGAACATGCCCCGCTGGATGATGCGTCCATCGATGCCTGGGTCATGGCCCACCCACGCTCAACGCCATTCCATCGCCCTGCATGGGTCCGCGCCGTTGCGGAAGGCACAGGCCAAACGCCGCTCATGCTCGTCGCCCGCGATGCCAGCGGCAAGATCGTCGGCCTGCTTCCCCTCACGCTCATCCGGTCGCTCCTGTTCGGCAAAGCCCTCGTCTCCACCGGCTTCTCGGTCGACGGCGGCATATTGGCCGACGACCCGGCGGTCGCTGACGCTCTTGCCACTGCCTGCTGGACGCTGGCCGAACGTCATGGCTGCACTACGGCAGAACTGCGCGGCGGAATGCTCCCCGACCTCGGCTGGTCGGTCAAAAACGACACCTATCTCAATTTCTCCAAATCTTTGGCGGCCGATGACGCCGCGCAACTGGCTGCCGTTCCACGCAAGCACCGCGCCGAACTGCGCAAGGGGCTGGACAACGGCCTGACCGTCGAGATCGGCCGCAGTGAAAAACTGAGCGCGCTGCACTACAGCCTGTACGCGCGCAGCGTTCACCGGCTGGGCACGCCTGTCTTTCCACGCACGCTGTTCGAAAAGACCCTGGATGCAATGGGCAATGATGCCGATATCATTTTGATATCAAACAATAATGATCCCGTTACAGCCACCCTGTCGCTCTATCATAACGGCACATGTATGCCCTATTGGCAGGGATCGTCGGATGCCGCACGAGCGCTCCGCTCGAACGAAGTCGCTTATTTTCATCTGATGAACCACGCGCGCAACCGCGGTTGCCACACATTCGACTTTGGACGCTCGAAGGTGGGCACAGGCCCGGCCGCATGGAAGAAAAGCTGGGGCTGGGAAGGCGTGCCACTCTCCTACGCCGTCCGTTCTGCCGAAGGGCAGGACGCCCGCGACGTCAATCCGCTCTCCCCGCAATATCGCCGCAAGGTCCAGCTGTGGAAGAAGCTCCCGCTCGGCATTGCCAATCTTCTCGGCCCGCATATCGCGCGAGGCCTCGGATGACGCCCGCCGCCGATGCGGTGGCGGGCGAAATCCTGTTCCTGTGCCATCGTATCCCGTTCCCCCCGGATCGTGGCGACAAGATCCGCTCCTTCCATCTCCTGCGCAAACTCGCTGAGATAGCGCCGGTGCACGTGGGGTGCTTTGGCGACGACGCACGCGACCTGTCATTCGCCCCTATGCTGGCCGAGATCGCAAAATCGCAAGTTGTCCTCCAACGCAATGGTTCGCGCGTAACAGGCGGCTTGCGCGGCCTCGCGAGAAACCAGCCACTGCTCGTCTCCCTGTTCGATAACCCCGCCATGCACCGCTGGGTCACCAGAACCCTTGGCGACCGCCCTATCCGCGCTGTCGTGGCCTACTCCGTGCAAATGGCCCATTTCGTCCCCGTCCTGCCAACAGCCACTCGGTTCTTTATGGACTTCGTGGACTTCGATTCCGCCAAATATGCCGCCTACGGTGCGGAACAGTCTGGCCCGATGGGCTGGATCAATCGCCGCGAAGGCCAAAAGCTGCTGGCGTTCGAACGTGATGTCGCCATGCGCGCGGACGTCAGCACCTTCGTAAGCGAAGCCGAAGCGGCCATGTTCCGCGCCGCGACCGGGACGGGAATCGACCGCGTCCGTGCCATGGAAAACGGCGTCGCTCTCGATTATTTCGACCCCGCCGCCTCCTTCGCCACCTTGACGCTAGCGGAAAGGGGGGAGGGGCCGCTGATCGTGTTCACCGGCCAGATGGACTATCGCCCGAACATCGAAGCGGTGGAGAGCTTCGCCCGCCAAAGCCTCCCACTCATCCGCCAGTCCCGCCCCGACGCCCGCTTCGCCATCGTCGGTCGCGCGCCCACCAGCGCCGTGCAGGCGCTTGCCGAGATTCCCGGCGTCATCGTGACAGGCGGCGTAGACGATGTGCGCGGCTGGCTCGCCGCCGCCGATGTCGTCGTCGCGCCGCTGCGGATCGCGCGCGGTATCCAGAACAAGGTGCTCGAAGCGATGGCGATGGCCCGCCCCGTGGTGGCCTCCCCGCAAGCCGCCGAAGGCATAGACGCGACGCACGGCGCGCATCTGCTGGTCGCGCCCGACCCATCGGAAGAAGCCGCGATGGTTCTCGCGCTGCTGGGCGATACCGACCGCGCACAAGCGCTCGGCAAAGCCGCCCGTCAGCGAATGGTCGAGCGTTATGAGTGGGATCGCACTTTGGCGGCGCTTCCCGAACTCGTCATGGGCGGCACCTTGGCATGACCGCAGCCACCGCCACCATGCCGTCACGATCCTTTACGGGATGGCGCGCCCACCTGGCGGCGCTGGCTGTCGTCGCTGCGGCCATCCTGCTGCTCTTCATCCGGGACGCGCACGATATGGTCGCGATCTGGTGGAACGCGTCCACCTTTCAGCATTGCCTGTTCGTGCCGTTCCTGATCGGCTGGCTGGTGCATCAGCGCTTGCCGGGCCTGAGCCAACTCACCCCGCAGGCATGGGCGCCCGGCCTCTTATGGCTCGGCCTCGGCAGCTTCGCCTGGCTTCTGGGCGATGCCGCAGGCGTTGCCCTGTTTCGCCACGCGGGCCTCGTCGTAATGCTGCAAGGTGCCGTCATGGCGCTGCTCGGCCCCAATGTCGCGCGCGCGCTCACCTTCCCCCTGTTCTACGCCTTTTTCATGGTTCCGTTCGGTGAGGAAGTCGTCCCCACCCTACAAATCCTGACCGCCCACCTCTCGATGTGGCTGCTCACTCTGGCGGGCATCCCCGCGCATATGGAGGGCGTGTTCATCACCACGCCCACCGGCTATTTCGAAGTGGCCGAAGCCTGTTCCGGTGCGAAATTCCTGATCGCAATGGCCGCTTACGCCGTTCTTGTCGCCAACGTCTGTTTCCGCCGCTGGACCCGGCGCATTCTGTTCGTCGGCGGAGCGCTGGCGCTTTCCGTCCTGGCAAACGGCGTCCGCGCCTTCCTCACGATCCTCGTTGCGCATCTGACGACCGTCGATGCCGCAGTCGGGTTCGATCATGTCGTATTCGGCTGGATATTCTTCGGCGTCATCATGGTGATCGTGATGGCCGTCGCATGGCCCTTCTTCGACCGGAAACCCACCGATCCCGGGTTCGATCCTGACGCCCTGAAGGGCACTATCGGGCTTCGCAGCCCTATGAGTTGGGTAGCACCCGCCGCCCTGGCACTCGCTGCACTGGCACCTGTCTGGTCTGCCGTCATGGCGGCCAGCAGCGCGCCGGTTCCGGCCCATATCTCCCTGCCCAAAATCCCCGGCTGGTCACGCACGGCGCAGCCGCAATCCTACCCCTGGACTCCCCATTTCAGCAGTGCGGACCATTTCGTGTCAGGCCGATATGCCGATGCGCAGGGACGAATCGTCGATCTATCCATCGCCGTCTACACCCGCCAACAAGAAGGCCGCGAACTGGTCGGCTTCGGTCAGGGCGCAGTCGGTCCCGATAGCAAATGGGCGTGGACGTCCCCCGCCTTCGCACCGGCCAATGGCATGGGAGAACGCATCATCGCGCCCGGTCCCGTGGTCCGCGACGTCATGACATTCTATGCGGTCGGCGGTGCCATCACCGGCAGCGCGGGCGCTGTAAAGCTTGCCACGCTCAAAGCGCGCCTGCTCGGTCGCGATCAGCGCGCCGTCGCGATCCTCGTCTCCGCCGAAGACCGCGAAGGCCATTCCGCTCAAACCGCCATGACGGCATTTCTGCGTGACCTTGGCCCCGTGAAGGATTTGGCTGACGCCAGCGCCGGCATCCGCTAGGGCAACCGCATATGTGTGGCATAGCGGGTATCTTCCATCTCGAAACGGCAAAGCCGGTCGATCCGGCGCGGGTGCGGCTGATGACCGACGCCATCGCGCATCGCGGGCCGGACGGCGCAGGCGTATGGACCGCGCCGGGCGTCGGGCTGGGCCATCGCCGCCTGTCTATCATAGACCTTGGCGGCGGCGCGCAGCCGATGCTGACCCCGGACGAAAGTCTCGCCGTCACCTTCAACGGCGAAATCTACAATTTTGCCGAGGTGCGGCGCGAACTCGAAGGGAAGGGGCATCGCTTCCGTACCGACAGCGACACCGAAGTCATCCTTCACGGTTATCGTCAATGGGGCGAGGCCTGCGTCAATCGCTTCGACGGTATGTTCGCCTTCGCCCTGTTTGACCGCCACGCCAATGCCCTGTGGCTGGTGCGTGACCGCCTTGGCGTCAAGCCGCTGCATTACGCGCAGGTTTCTGACGGCAGTGTAATTTTCTCTTCCGAATTGAAAGGTTTGCTGGCTAACCCTCTGTTGCGCCGTGACCCCGATGTGACGGCTATCGAGGACTATATGGCCTATGGCTATGTCCCGGACGATGCCTGCCTCGTCGCAGGGGTCAAGAAACTCGGGGCAGGGGAGACGCTCCGCCTCGTGCGGGGCCAGCCGATCAGCCGTCCGCAAAAATACTGGGACATCAGCTTTGCCGACCGCAGCGTCGCGACCCCGCAGGCGCTGGAAGAGGAACTGACGTCACTGATGCGCGCCGCCGTTCGCTCGCGGATGGTTGCCGATGTGCCGCTCGGCGCATTCCTTTCGGGCGGCGTCGACAGCAGCAGCGTCGTCGCCTTGATGGCGGAGGCGAGCGGGCAGGCGGTCAAGACCTGCACCATAGGCTTCGATGTCGCTGCGCTCGACGAGACGGCTTATGCCGACCGCATCGCGCGCCGCTTCGCTACCGATCATCGCACCCGCATTGTATCCTCGGAAGACTATGGCCTGATCGACACGCTCGCCTTCCATTTCGACGAACCTTTCGCCGATGCGTCCGCATTGCCTACCTACCGAGTCTGCGAACTGGCGCGCGAAACTGTCACCGTCGCGCTGTCAGGCGACGGCGCAGACGAAGCCTTCGCCGGATACCGCCGTCACCGCTTCCAGTATCAGGGCGAACGCTTCCGCTCCCTTATCCCCGACAGCATCCGCCAACCATTGTTCGGCACCTTGGGCCGCTTCTACCCCAAAGCCGACTGGGCACCGCGCGCCTTACGCGCCAAGTCCACTTTCTTGGAACTCGCGCAGAACGGTGCCGAAGCCTATGCCGCATCGGTCGGCGTTACACCGCACGCCATGCGCCAGCGGCTCTACACCGCCGATATGCGGGCCGCACTCGCTGGCCACCGCGCCGAAGATCGTTACGTTAGTGCAATGAATAACGCCCCGGCCCGCGAACCCCTCGACCGCGCTCAATATGCCGATATGAAAATCTGGCTCCCCGGCGACATCCTGACCAAGACCGACCGGATGAGCATGGCTGTCGGTCTGGAAGCAAGAGAACCGTTACTCGATCATCGGCTTATGGAATTTGCCGGACGCCTCCCCGTCAACCAGCGTATCCGGGGGAACAGCGGCAAATATCTCATGAAAAAGGCGATGGAAGCCTATTTGCCGCAGGACATCCTCTATCGCCAGAAAATGGGCTTCGTAACCCCGATCACTGACTGGTTTCGCGGCCCTCTCGCCGGTGAAGCCAGCGCTGTCGCAGGCGGCTCTGCCATAGCGCGCACTGGCCTGTTCGACCTCAAAACCATGGGCAAGGCGGCGTCCGACCATCGCAGCGGCATAGCCGACAACGGCCGTTTGCTTTGGCAACTGGTCATGCTGGACAAGGCGCTCTCGCGGCTGTTCAAACTTTAGAATCGTTTTTACGTGTCGACTTATTCATAAACGGCACGCAACTTTCCCGCCCTAAAGCAAAGCTGCACTGGACAAACAGGGTCAGCGCGCTATGCGCCAACGCGCCATATATTAGGGGCAATCGTACTGGAGTCTGTGATGGGTTATCGTGTCGTCGTCGTCGGAGCCACCGGAAATGTGGGCCGCGAAATGCTGAACATTCTGGCCGAGCGGGAATTCCCGGCGGACGAGATTGCGGTTCTGGCATCCTCGCGCTCGACCGGCACCACGATTGAATATGGCGACACGGGCAAAATGCTCAAGGTGAAGAATGTCGAGCATTTCGACTTCACCGGATGGGACATCGCGCTGTTTTCCGCCGGTTCCGAACCGACCAAGATCTACGCGCCGAAGGCGGCTGCGGCGGGCTGCATCGTCATCGACAACAGCTCGCTCTATCGCATGGACCCGGACGTTCCGTTGATCGTGCCCGAAGTGAACCCCGAAGCGATCGACGGCTATACGAAGAAGAACATCATCGCGAACCCCAACTGCTCGACTGCGCAGATGGTCGTGGCGTTGAAGCCCCTGCATGATGCTGCGAAGATCACGCGCGTCGTCGTCTCGACCTATCAGTCCGTGTCCGGCGCAGGCAAGGAAGGCATGGACGAACTGTTCGAACAGTCGCGCAACATCTTCGTCGGTGATCCAGCCGAACCCAAGAAGTTCACCAAGCAGATCGCTTTCAACGTGATCCCGCACATCGACAGCTTCCTCGACGACGGTTTCACCAAGGAAGAGTGGAAGATGGTCGTCGAGACCAAGAAGATCCTCGATCCCAAGATCAAGGTCGTCGCTACCTGTGTCCGCGTCCCCGTGTTCGTCGGCCACAGCGAAGCGATCAACATCGAGTTCGAGAATGAAATCTCGGCGACGAAGGCCCAGTCGATCCTCCGCGAAGCGCCCGGCATCATGCTGATCGATAAGCGTGAAGATGGCGGCTATGTCACGCCCGTCGAATGCGTCGGCGATTACGCCACCTTCATCAGCCGCGTTCGCGAAGATCCGACCGTGGAAAACGGTCTGGTCCTGTGGTGCGTATCGGACAATCTGCGTAAGGGCGCGGCACTGAACGCCGTTCAGATCGCTGAGCTGCTGGGCCGCCGCCACCTCAAAAAGGGCTGATAGCGTCTATTCCATCGCCATATGCGGAAGGTCGTCTTCATCGGCCTTCCGCTTTGGCTTGCGAAGCAGCAGAAGTAGCGGCAACCCCGCCAAAGTAGCGAACATCATGAAGTAAAAATCGTCGAGATAGGCGATCATCGCTGCCTGTTTGTTCACCATCGCATCCAGTCCGCTCATGATCGTATCGCCCCCAGACCCCAGCACGCTCACCATGCTTGGGTCCGCGGGTAGATTATAGGGGGTCACGGTCCCTGCGATATCGGCATGGCTCACCTGAATATTGCGTGCCAGCAGTGCCGTGACGATCGCTATTCCGACACTTGCCCCAAGGTTGCGCGACAGGTTCAGCAAGCTTGCCGCGTCGGTTCGATACTCATTCGGGAGAGTGGCAAAACTCAGCACGGTAAGCGGCACAAACACGAGGCCCAGCCCCAGCCCCTGGATAAACCCGCTCAGGACGATCGGTCTCCAGTCCATCTCGAGAGACCATCCGGTCATTAACCCCAACGATCCGGCCATGATGGCAAAGCCCAATCCAAGCAGCAGACGTTGATCAACAACGCCCGCAATTCGGCCAGTCAATGCCGTCGTCAATAAGACGCCGGCGCCACGGGAAGATAAAATGATGCCGGTATCGAGTACCGAGTATCCAAAGAGGTTCTGAAGCAATGGCGGGAGCAGCGCCATCGCTGCCATCATCACGACGCCAATAACAAACATAAGGAGCGTGCCCGAAACCAGATTGCGATCCTGGATCATTGCGGGTGGAAACAAGGGCTTCGGGGCCGTTGCCATGTGTACCGCGAACATCCAGAGGCCGGTGACGGCGATACCTGCTTCAATCCAGATTTCGTTAGATGTGAACCAGTCGACATGCGGCCCGCGGTCCAGCATCAATTGCAGTCCTGCCAATCCTATGGCGAGCATGCCCCAACCCACCATATCGAACTTTCGCGATGTGTTGGGTTTGCGCGGCAAAAGAAACCATAATCCGACAAGGCACGCTAGACCGATCGGAATGTTGACGAAAAACACCCATCTCCAATTATAATTCTCTGTCAGCCACCCCCCTATAATGGGTCCGAGGATGGGCCCGATCATGACCCCCATTCCATAGATCGACATGGCTTTTGCGTGTTCTGATGGCCGATTGACGTCCAGCATGATCGTTTGAGCGAGTGGCGCCAGAAAGGCGCCACCGACACCCTGCAGCAGTCTGAACACCACCATCTCACTCAGGCTTGTGGCAATGCCGCAAAAAATCGAAGCCACCACGAAAAGGACCACTGACGCAATAAACAGATTCCGTGCGCCGTAGCGGGCCGCCAACCAGCCGGTAAGCGGAATAGCGACTGCAGCGGCCAGGATGTAGCTAGTCAGCACCCATGTTATACTGTCCTGCGTCGCACCGAGCGCAGCTTGCATATGTGGCAAGGCAACGTTGGCGATGGTTGTATCGAGCACTTGCATCAGCATTGCTGCCATGACCGATATGGTCAGCAGTGCTTTGTTGCGGACTACGACATTGGGAGCATCTTTTGCCGGGGCAGCGCTACTTGCCGCCATTGCTACTTTCCAGCTTTGCGAATGTCGACGACCACTTTTGCGGACTGACCGGCAATCATCGGACGAGGCGATTTATCGTCGAAGGCAATGCGAACAGGAACGCGCTGCGTAACCTTCACCCAGTTGCCATTGGCGTTCTGCGCGGGGAGTACCGCAAATTCGGAGCCTGTTCCCGCGCCAATGCTATCGATATGCCCGCGAAGCTTCAAATCGGGATAGGCATCTAAGCGCACTTCGGCCGGTTGTCCGGGATACATATGGTCCAGGTCCGTTTCCTTGAAATTTGCCTCGACCCAACTCCGATCGCTGGCAACGATACTTACCGCGGGAAGACCTGTGACCATCATTTGACCCACCTGCAGGCGATCCGACTGGCTGATACGACCTGATGTCGGGGCACGGACCGTGGTACGGGTCAGATCAAGCTGCGCCTTGGCGCGCTGGGCACGGGCTGCGGCGATGTCCGGGTTCTCGCCGGGCACCTGTGCGCCGGTGGCGAGCGATGCTTTGGCTTTCTGGGCATCGACCTGCGCCAACTGAACGCGCAATTGGGCGTTCTGGAAGGCATTCTGAGCAGCCTGCAACTTGGCTCGGGTGGTGAAACCCTTGTTCATCAACTCCTGCTGCCGCTGCAATTCGGCGCGGGTGAACGTAACATCGCTTTGCGCGCCCGCGATGCCGACACCACTGGTGCTATAGTCGGTTTGCAATTCTGTTACTTTGACCTGCGCCGCCGCAATTGCCGCATCGGCTTGGGCCAAGGCAACCTCATAAGGTCGGGGATCGACCCTGAACAGAATATCGCCCGCTTTGACCATCTGGTTCTCGCGCACGTTCACCGAAACGATGCGCCCCCCAACGTCGCTGCTCACGGAAACAACATCCTGCTTGATATAGGCATTGTCAGTGCTCACGGATCGACCGCTCGTCGCGTAGAAATAGCCGCCAACTCCGGCAAGGAGCAGCGGCACCGATAGCATCAATGCCAGCCGCTTACCGCGTTTTGCCGTCTTCCGCTGAATGGGATCTGTTTCAGGCAATTCGGAACCATCCCGTTCAACGGCCATTGCCGGAGTCCCCGTTTCCCGGATCGGGCGATCGGCTTCAGCCATTGAGAACTTCCTTTTTAGCTGCGGGATCCAAATCCGTGGAATAATCGTCAATCAGATTGTTGCGAAGTCGGTCGAGCATCTCCTGTAACTGCTCGACCTCGCGAATGGAAAAGCCCTGCAGGCTCTGCGAGCGCATGTCCTCTGCTACCAAACCGAGCTGTGTCAGTAGTGGATCGGCAGCATCCGTCAGAAAAATCTGCCACGCCCGTCGGTCGGTCGGGTCGCGCCGACGTTCGACAAGTCCGGCCTGTTCGAGGCGATCGATCATACGGCAGGTCGTGATCGGTTCGACTTCCAGCCGCTCGGCAATCTGACCCTGGTTTATACCGGGAGTCCGATGTAGCATGAACAACACGCGCCATTGCGACCCAGTGACGCCCAACTGCTTTGCCGCGCCGTCAAAACGCTTACGCATTAAACGACCGATGTCGTTCACATAGAACCCAAGATGCTCTGTCATAAGCGCCAACATAATAAGCATAGTTATAAATTTCTATACTCGCTCAGCAACTTTCAGAAATATTTTTACAATTGCCCTGACGACAGGAGGATTCTCATTAAAGAGCGCAAGCAGGGGGTTTGAGCGGCAGACTCAAATGCGTAAGAATCGGCTAAAGAAATAGAGAGCAAAGAAGTCTATTTAGGCTATTGCTCGATGCGTTTCCTCAATCGATACAAGCGGTCTCACCAAGCAGCGGCGAAAAGAATATCGTCCCGCCCACTCAAAGACGGATAGATTCCATTGGCCAGTTCCCCGATTGATATCACGACGCATATGGTGCCGGGCTATCGCGATGCGATGCTGGCCGTTCATGAAATGGGAGAGGGAAGGCCGCTTCTCTTGCTGCACGGCCTGTTCTCCAATGCGCATGTGAACTGGATCAAATTCGGACACGCCGCGACCATTGCCGCACATGGCTACCGAGTCATCATGCCGGATTTTCGTGTTCACGGTCAAAGCGCCGCGCCGCACGATCCTTCGGATTATCCTCAGGACGTGCTGGCCCACGACGTCCACGCCTTGATTGCGCATTTTGAATTGACCGATTTCGACTTAGGCGGCTTTTCTCTTGGCGCGCGGACGAGTGCCTTGCTGCTGGCAAAAGGGTTGCGGCCTGCCCGCGTCATTCTGGCGGGTATGGGTTTGGAAGGGTTATCGGGCTGGGCCAAACGGCGGGATTTTTTCCTTTCGGTGATCGCCGATCGCGACACGATCAAACATGGCGATCCGCGATGGCTATCCGTCCAGTTCATGAAGACGATGAAGGTCGACCCGATTGCGGCTGTGCTCTTGCTCAACAGCTTTGGGGATGTTGATCCGGATACCCTTAGAAGTGTCGATGTCCCGACACTGGTTCTCTGCGGGAGCGAGGATAAGGATAATGGCTCGCCTGAAGCCCTTGTCGATCTTCTGCCCAACGCCCGGCTGGCGGAAGTGCCGGGAACGCATATGAGTAGTGTTACTGAAAAAGCACTTGGAGAAACAATGGCGGCATTTCTGACGGCCTGAACTTTCTACCAAATATCCGTTCGAAATATGGTGACACTACACAGTTAATCCGTAAAACCCGTCCGCGAAGCTGCGTTGCACCATAACGGGAAGTTACAGAACTGCCGTGAACCCAAATCTTGTCATCTTGTCCGTTCTGTTTTTCAGTAGCGCCATCATGTGTTTCACGCTGACATTGGCGTGGCAACATTTCGGGCGGCAGCGACATGTGATGTTCTGGGCATTGTCTTATGGCATTGCCGTTGTGCAGTGGATTTTTAATACATCGGGGCTCTTTCTCAAAAGCCCTCCGTTGATATTCATTGCAGCCGTATGTGTGCTGGCCAGTAGTTCGCTGGTCGTCATGGGCGCGCGCGTGCGCGCAAACATGCCTGTTCGCTGGCCGCAATTTCTGGTTGGGGCGGGGCTTGCTGTCATCGGCTGCGCAGTGGCCCATAGTCCTATAGGCACGCGGGCAATGCAAAGTGGCATCATCAGCGCCTATACGGGGGTGATGATGGCTGCCGCTGCAGTCGCGATATGGCCGAGAGGGAGGTCGTTCACGGCCCCCGAAAAGGCATTCTTCTCGATGCTGATCGTCTTCGTCCTGTTCGAAGGTCTGGTGACAGTCATGGGGCTGGCTTTGCCGCCGGAAGGCACGGACGCCGCGGTGATGGCATATCGGTATACGCTGGCGCTCGGTTTGCCCGCTATTTATGTCGCAATGGGCGTGACGGCGATCGTCGTTATTGCCGGCGATCTTTCCCTTCAGCTTCGGATGCTGATCAGCAACGATCAGCTAACCGGCTTGCTGAATCGCGGGGGTATCGATGAAGCCGGGGCGCGCGCCATTGCTTATGCAAAGCGGCATGAGCGCAATCTGGCCGCCGTGATGTGCGATATGGATAGCTTCAAGGACGTTAATGACGGTCATGGGCATATTGTCGGCGATGCAGCCTTGCGCGCCTTTTCGCGGGTTCTCATGGGTGCAATCCGCCAGGGCGATCTTGCTGCACGGTTCGGCGGCGACGAATTCTGCGTCCTGTTGCTCGATGCGTCGGAGGCAGAGGCCGCCGAAGTAATGGAGCGCGTGCGTGCGGGTATTGAAAAGCTGGCCGTCGACCGAATGCCCCCGGGCAGCATCAGCGCAAGCTTCGGTGTGACCGCCTTGCGGCCCGGTGACGTAAGCCTGGATGACCTGGTCGCGCGCGCCGATCGCGCATTATACGAATCCAAACAACGCGGCCGCAATCGGGTGACCATTTGGCAGGGGGGGCAAAACGCCCCTAACCAACCGCACCTGGTCCAGGCGTCCGTATAAAATTTATCGGAAGGGCGGCTCGTTGAACGCGCGTAGCTTGCGACTATGAAGGCGCGCTCCCTGTTGTCTTAACAATTCGCACGTTTCCAATCCCACTCTCAGGTGACCGGCAATCGCCTCTTCATAAAAGCGGTTGGCTTGCCCCGGCAGCTTCAATTCGCCATGGATTGGCTTGTCGGACACGCACAGCAGCGTGCCATAGGGCACGCGGAACCGGTATCCCTGAGCCGCAATCGTCGCGCTCTCCATGTCTATCCCGACGGCGCGCGACAGGCTGAAGCGCAACGCCGACTTCGAATAGCGCAGTTCCCAGTTACGGTCGTCGGTTGTGACAACGGTGCCGGTACGAAGGCGCCGCTTGAAATCGTCGCCGCTTCCCAGCACCATTTCAGCGGCATCGGCCATCGCCACCTGAACCTCGGCAATCGCCGGAACCGGTATTTCGGGGGGCAGGACATCATCGAGAACATGGTCGTCGCGCAAATATGCATGGGCGAGAACATAATCCCCAATCCGCTGGCTGGGGCGAAGGCCTCCGCAATGGCCGATCATCAACCATGCTTCCGGGCGCACCACCGCCAGATGGTCGCAGATCGTCTTGGCATTCGAGGGGCCAACGCCGATGTTCACCAGCGAAATACCACTGCGGTCGTCCGCAATGAGATGATAAGCTGGCATCTGGTGCCGCCGCCAGGCGCTGTCCGCTATCATCCGCGCAGGATCGGCGGTTTCGGATGTCACATAGACACCGCCGGCACCGGAAAGGGCGACATAGCGACTTCCCGGCTTCTTCAATTCCGCGCAAGCCCATGCGACGAACTCATCGACATAGCGATGGTAGTTGGTGAACAGGATATACCGCTGCACATGCTCGGCCGGCGTTCCGGTATAGTGCTTCAGTCGAGCAAGCGAAAAATCGGTTCGCAACCCATCGAACAGGGCGAGGGGGCGCTCGCCGCCAAGGCCGGGCAGGAACAAGCCATCGGCTATTTCGTCGCCAATCTCTGCAAGCTCAGTCGCCGGAAAATGGCGGGCCAGTTCTGTGGGCGGTACGCCGTCCAGCGCACTCATATCCAGACCGTCCAGAACATAAGGAAACGGGATTTCCTGATTGCTCAGGCCGACTTCGACTTCGACCCCGTAATCCGCGACGAGCAAGTCGATCTGTTCGGCGAGATAATCGGCAAACATCGCCGGGCGTGTAACGGTCGTGGCGTAGTCGCCCGCATGCGACAAACGTGCAAAGGATCTGCCGGGCGGTGGCGCATCGCCTTCACCCTGATAATGTACGCGAAGCTGTGGGTAGCAAAAGCGGCGATCGACCTTGGATTGCGGCCCTGGCACGGTCCCTGTCCGGGCATATTCCTGCATCGCGTCGCGCAGGGACTGTATCGATGCCTGATAGATGTCGTCCAGTTGGGCGACGATGGCGGTGCCAATGCTCGGTGAGCCGATGATTCTTGTCATCGCGTCCTGTTACCGCGAAACCCGTCGAAACGGAACAGAGTATGTAAGCTGCGCCCCTGTCACGAGGACAGAGGCGCAGATATGATTACAGTTGGCCGAGCATATGTTCGGCGCTGGAGACCTTGAAATCACCGGCGGCTTCCACGTTCAACTCTTCGACGATGCCGTCGTTTACGATCATGGAAAAGCGCTGTCCCCGCGTTCCCAGACCGAATTTGCTCCCGTCCATTTCCAGGCCGACAGCCTTGGCGAAGGCGCCATTGCCATCCGCCAACATGGTAACGGTGCCGTCAGCACCGGCAGACTTTGACCAGGCACCCATCACGAAGGGATCGTTCACCGCCGTGCAGGCAATTTCATCAACGCCCTTTGCCTTCAGATCGGCGGCCTTTTCAATGAAACCGGGCAGATGCTTGGCCGAGCAGGTCGGCGTAAAAGCACCGGGAACGGAGAACAGTGCGACCTTCTTACCGGCGAAATAGTTTGCGCTGTCGACAGGCTCTGGACCATTCTCGGTCATCGTGACGAAGGTGGTTTCGGGCAGTTTGTCGCCTTTTGCGATGGTCATCGAATAATCTCCTGTTGGTGGATGAGCGGAAACGTGACCGGGAGGTCGTGCCTGGATGCGCGTTAGTCAAGCATTCGCGGCAATTAAAGCCAATGAGCGCCTTGTGCGTAAATCTTGTTAAACCGAGCCATTGGCGACCCGGTGAAGCGTCCCTATAGTCGGGGCATGGATCTGCCTCCCTACTATGTTGGAAATTTGCTGCTCGCCATGCCGGGCATGGGTGACCTGAATTTCGACCATGCGGTCATTGCGCTGTGTGTCCATGACGCCGATGGCGCGATGGGTGTCGACGTCGGTTCGGAGATCGGCGGGCTCGGCCTGCGGGAATTGCTGTCGACGTTCGATCTCGACGGCAGCAACGTACCCGACACACCGGTCCTTCGCGGCGGCCCCGTTGAACCGCAGCGCGGTTTCGTCCTCCATTCGCTGGACTGGGGCGGTCAGGACATGGTGCAGGTGGACGATCTATGGGGTTTGTCCGGCTCCCTCGATATTCTGAAAGCCATTGCCGAGGGTCGTGGCCCCAGTCGGTATCTGGTGGCATTGGGATATGCAGGCTGGGGCGCGGGACAGCTTGAAGCGGAAATGACGGGGCATGGCTGGTTTCTTGCGCCAGCGCAAAGCCGTCTCCTGTTCGATACGCCGACACGCAGTCGATGGTCGCGCGCCTTCGCCGCCAGCGGCATCGATGCAGCGATGCTGACAAGCGCACCGGGACAAGCCTGAAATCCAACCAATATAAAGAAATCTTTATATTGCCTTGATTAGTTGCGATGCGATTGGTAGGGAACCTGCATCCGTCGCCATGCCCGCACTTTGTCGGACTTGGGGGCGCCCATGATCAGGAGATTTCTCAGTGGCCACCGCCCCAGCCCTTAACCCGGCCGACTACGTCATTCAGGACATTTCACTCGCTGACTTCGGTCGCAAGGAAATGGACATCGCTGAAACCGAAATGCCCGGCCTGATGGCTCTGCGCAAGGAATTCGGTGCTTCGCAGCCGCTCAAGGGTGCGCGCATCACCGGCTCGCTGCACATGACGATCCAGACCGCCGTTCTGATCGAGACATTGACCGCGCTGGGTGCGCAGGTCCGTTGGGCCACGTGCAACATTTATTCGACGCAGGATCACGCCGCTGCCGCCATCGCCGCCTCGGGCGTGCCGGTGTTCGCGATCAAGGGCGAAACCCTTGAAGAATATTGGGATTATGTCGAACGCATCTTCGATTGGGGCAATGGCGAAACCTGCAACCTGATCCTTGACGATGGCGGCGATGCCACCATGTTCGCGCTCTGGGGCGCCCGTGTCGAAGCAGGCGAAGACCTGTTCACGCCTTCGAACGAAGAAGAGGAAATCTTCGTAAAGACGCTCCGTCGCGTGCTTACCGAAAAGCCAGGCTTCCTGACTAAGACGGTTCAGGCGATCAAGGGCGTTTCGGAAGAAACGACCACCGGCGTGCATCGGCTTTATGAACTGTCGAAGAAGGGCAAGCTGCCTTTCCCCGCCATCAACGTCAACGACAGCGTGACCAAGAGCAAGTTCGACAACCTTTATGGCTGCAAGGAATCGCTGGTCGACGCGATCCGCCGCGCAACTGATGTCATGCTCGCCGGCAAGGTCGCCTGCGTTGCCGGCTTTGGCGATGTCGGCAAGGGCTCGGCCCAGTCGCTTCGCAACGGTGGCGCGCGCGTCCTCGTGACCGAAGTCGATCCCATCTGCGCGCTTCAGGCCGCGATGGAAGGCTTTGAAGTCGTCACCATGGAAGACGCGGTAAAGCGTGCGGACATCTTCTGCACCGCCACCGGCAATGCCGATGTGATCACCGTCGATCACATGCGCGAAATGAAGAACATGGCGATCGTTTGCAACATCGGCCATTTCGACAGCGAGATTCAGATCGGCGGCCTGAACAACATGAAGTGGGTCGAAATCAAGCCGCAGGTCGATGAAGTCGAATTCCCCGATGGCAAGAAGCTGATCGTACTGTCGAAGGGTCGCCTCGTGAACCTGGGCAATGCTACCGGCCATCCCAGCTTCGTGATGTCGACCAGCTTCACCAATCAGGTGCTGGCGCAGATCGAATTATGGACCAACCGTTCGGCCTATCAGAACGACGTTTATGTCCTGCCCAAGCACCTCGACGAAAAGGTCGCGGCGCTGCATCTGGAAAAGCTGGGCGTAAAGCTCACCAAGCTGACCAAGGCACAGGCCGACTATATCGGCGTCCCGACGGAAGGCCCGTTCAAGCCGGATCATTACCGCTACTGATCTGCGGCTGCAGGCTATTAAGAAAGAGGCGTCGGGTTATCCGGCGCCTTTTTCATATGGTTTGCAGAGAATTCAGGATCGGTGAGCGCAACCGCTTCACGCCGTGCAATCTTTGCGATAGGCGGGGAGTATGAAGAGGATCGGTCGAGCAGGGGGAGATAGGCACTGATGCTGTCGCTATCCCCCATTGCCATGGTTCTGATCGGTGTAACGGTGGCACTGTGGCTGGCGGGCGGCGTGTGGGCGGTACATACCGGCCTTAAGATGCGTCGCGAAGGCGCTCATGCCCGCGCGCAGGCGGATCGCCTCGGTAGCCTGCTGCAATCGGCCCCTGCGCTTCCCGTGATGATCCGGCCCGACGGACGCATCGAAACGCCCGAGCGGCTTGCCAATTGGCTGGGGCGGGAGCGTGTGCCTGCCTTCGCTTCCGAACTTACGGCGGCAGACGGCGGGTTGCGGCCGGAAGACGGCGCACAGCTCGCAACAGACATCGCCTCGGCTCAGCGCGCAGGCAAAAGCTTCTCGCGTCCCGTTCGCGCGGTAGGGTCTGCCCGCTCGCTTCTCGTGCGCGGTGCGCCTGCTGGCCCGAGCATGGGCGCACCGGGCAGCGTCATCCTCTGGATATTCGACGCGACCGACGCCCAGGCAGAGATCCATGGGCTTCAGGCGGATCGCGATCAATTGCGCGCGGCGCTCGAATCCCTATCCGGACTGATCGAGGCAGCGCCACTGCCCATGTGGCACCGCACCCCGGACTTGCGCCTCGCACTCGTCAACAGCGCGTATGTCGCGGCGGTAGACGCCGAATCGGCGCAGCAGGTCATCCGTGAAGGCATCGAGCTGGTCGAGGCATTGGACGGCAAAAGCCCGATGGCAGCCGCAGCGCAGGCCGCGGAAAGCGCAGAGCCGCTGGCCCGCCTCGTGCCGGCGACCATCGATGGCGCGCGTCGGGTTATGCGCGTTGTGGACGTTCCGCTTGGAGACGCGGGTATCGCTGGCTTCGCCATCGATATGCATGAGCTTGAGCAGGCGCGCGCTGAACATCGGCGATTTGAAACAGCCCAGCACGACTTGCTCGATCGCCTGTCCGCGGGCGTCGCCCAGTTCGGTGCAGATCGATCGCTGCAATTCTGGAACCAGCCTTTCAGCAGTCTTTTTGGTCTCAAGCCCGAGCATCTGGCGGACACGCCGGAATTCGAGCGGGTACTGGACCGGATGCGCGAAATGGGCCGCATCCCCGAACATCGCGACTTTCCCGCGTGGCGCGCCGAGCGCCGCGACTGGTTTTTGTCCGCCGATGCGCAGGAGGAAAACTGGCTGCTCGCCGATGGCACGCATTTGCGCGTTTTCGCGCAACCCTTGCCCGACGGCGGCTTGCTGCTGATTTTCGAGGATCGCACCGAACAGGTTCAGCTTTCCAGCGCCCGAGATACGCTCCTGCGCGTCCGCACGGCAACCTTCGACAATCTGTTCGAGGCGATCGGGGTATTCGCCTCGGACGGGCGCTTGCACCTTTGGAACAGCCGCTTCCGCCAGATATGGGGTGTCGAGGAGAGCCTCCTCGGCTCCCATCCACGCATCGACGAACTGATGCAGAAGGTAGCGAAGAACCTTTCGAAGCCGCAGCAGGCCAGCCTCGTTCGTGAACTGGTCCGTGCTGCCACTGTAGAACGCAAGCAGCGTGGCGGGCGCGTCGCCTTCGCCGATGGCCGGGTATTCGATTTCGCTGCCATACCGCTGCCCGATGGCAACGCGCTTTTCACGATGCTCGATGTCACGGACAGCCGCCGCATGGAACAGGTCCTGCGCGACCGGAATGAATCGCTCATCGAAACCGACAAGCTGAAGACCGCATTCCTTTCGAACATGAGCTACGAACTAAGGACGCCGCTCACATCGATTTCTGGCTTTGCCGAGATGATGCAGGCAGGGTTCGCAGGTGTGTTGCCCACAGCCGCCGCGGAATATGTCGACGCCATCATGCAAAGCACCGGGCGCCTCGCAGTATTGATCGACAATGTGTTGGATCTTACCCAGGGAGAGGCTGGCGCGCTGCCGCTGGAAAGCCGTTCTGTCGATTTGGCGGCGGTTGCTCGGGAAAGTGCGAAGCGCGTGGCGGATGCTGCCAAGGAAAAGGGGCTCGATTTCGTGATCGATATCAAGCCGTCTTTGGGCCGCATCCAGGGCGATGCGCGTCGCTTGGGGCAAGCGCTGGATCGTGTCCTAGACAATGCCGTACGCTATTGCCCGGCGGGCAGCAGGGTGCTGGTGTATGGCGATGGCCAGCTTCGTACTGCGCGTCTCATCGTTTCGGATAATGGTCCGGGCATGGACGCCACAGCGCAATCGCGCGTGTTCGATCGCTTCAGTCGTGCCGATCAGGCAAAGCGCGGCGAAACGCTCGGTCTCGGCTTGCCGCTCGCCCGACAATTGGTCGATGCGCATGGTGGCACGCTGACTTTGGTGTCCGAGCCGGGGCAGGGGACGCTCATCACCATCGATCTCCCTCGCGAAAGCGCGCCGAGTGCCTGACATGATTGTCGTGGATGATGCCGCGATGCGCGTCCTTGGCGCACGCCTTGCCACCGTCGTTCGCTCGGGCGATGTTATTGCGCTGAAGGGCGGGCTCGGCGCGGGTAAAACCACCTTGGCGCGCGGACTGCTCTCTGCCCTTGGGTTGGAGGAGGACGCGCCTAGCCCAAGCTTCGCTCTCGTTCAGCCATATGACGTGCCGCTGGTGCGACTACCCGTTGCCCATGTCGATCTCTATCGCCTTGAAGACGATGCGGATGTGCAGGAACTGGGGTTGGACGATTACCTGACTGATAGCCTCCTGATGATCGAATGGCCTGAGCGATTGGGCGCGCGCCTGTGGGATCACAGTCTCGTTTTGTCGATTGAAGTAACGCCCGATGGCACCCGCCGCTTGACAGCATTGGTCCCGGACGCTTGGAGAGACCGATGGCCTCCCCAATGACTCCGCCCGCAGCTGCGCCCGCCTTCCTCGCAAGAGCAGGTTGGGGCGATGCGCAGATCTTACCGCTTGCTGGAGATGCCTCGTTTCGGCGCTATTTCCGCATCCACGATACCTCGCGGCAAGCTGTGCTGATGGATGCGCCACCTCCGCATGAAGATCCTCGCCCGTTCTTGCTGATGGCCGATCATCTCATCGCGCAAGGCTTTGCCGCACCTACAGTTTTTGCGCGCGATCTGGACCACGGCCTCGTCCTGCTGGAAGATTTTGGCGATCTCCGCGTCCGTGAATATCTCGATGCGTCCCCGCATGAGGAACACAGCGTCTATACACGTGCCGTCTCTTTGCTGGCCGACCTGCACAAGCTCCCTCCCGCCGCCGTGCCGCCGTATGATCGGTCGGTCTATCATCGCGAAGCTGCGCTGTTGACCGAATGGTTTTGCCCGGCGGTCGGCCTAACCGCGGATGAAGCGGGATACACGAAGGCCTGGGACGCCATTTTGCCGATCGTCGAGAATGACGATGCGCCGAAAGTCACGGTTTTGCGGGACTATCATGCCGAGAATATCATGCTGATTCCCGGTCATGAACAATCGCGTGGGCTTGGCCTATTGGATTTTCAGGACGCGCTGATCGGTCATCCGGCCTATGATCTTGTGTCCCTGCTACAGGACGCACGTCGCGACGTGTCTCCCGAAATCGAAACAGCCATGATCGCGCATTACAAGGCGATTGCTGCCCCTCATGGCGATTTCGACGCCGCCTACGCCGTCCTGGGCGCGCAACGCAATGCCAAGATCATCGGCATATTCACACGGCTCTGGCAGCGCGACGGCAAACCGCGCTATCTCGATTTCCTGCCGCGCATGTGGACATTATTGGAGCGCGACTTAGCGCATCCTGCGTTGGCGCCGGTAGCTGATTGGTTCGCCGCCAACATCCCTACTGACAAACGCCATCAGGCGCTTGCAGGCAAATGAGCGCGCATATCCGCACAGCCATGCTGATGGCCGCCGGTCTGGGCAAGCGGATGCGGCCGCTCACCGCCACTCGCCCCAAACCTTTGGTAAAGGTGGCTGGTAAGGCATTGATGGATCACGCTCTTGATCGGCTGGAGGCAGGCGGCATCGAAAAGGTCGTCGTCAACGTCCACTATCTCGCCAGTACCGTCGAGGCGCACCTCAAGACGCGCAAGGGTTCAATGGAGCTCGTGGTCTCGGATGAGCGCACTAGGCTTCTCGAAACCGGCGGCGGCCTGATGCACGCCAAGGCACTGTTGGGTGACGCGCCCTTTCTGTGCGCCAACAGCGACAATCTCTGGATCGACGGACCGCGCAACAGCGTCGCTCTTCTGGCGGACCATTGGGATGACGCCAGAATGGACGCGCTCCTCCTGATGGTGCCCCACGCCCGCGCCAATTGCCACACTGGTCCCGGCGACTTTCACATGGACACCACCGGTCGCCTGTCGCGCCGCAAACCCGGCCATATAGCGCCGTTCGTCTTTACCGGTGTTCAGATCATGTCGCCACGCCTCCTGATCGACCCGCCCGGCGACGTCTTCTCCACAAATGTCTTCTGGAACCGCGCCATAGAATCAGGGCGCCTCTATGGTGTTTCTCATCAGGGGCTATGGTTCGATGTCGGCACGCCGCAGGCCATCCCGGTAGTGGAAAACGTGCTAGCTCATGGGTGAGCGCACCCGGCCAGCCGTCTACACCATTCCCGCCCACCGGGCATTTTCCGATGCGCTGGCCGCTGGCGTTCTTGCGCAGCATGGCAGCGATCCCATGGCGCTGGCCCGCGGCATCATTCTGGTCCCGACCAACCGCGCGGCCCGTTCCATTTCAGAGGCTTTCGTGCGCCGCGCCGAAGGTGGCTTGCTGCTTCCTCGCTTAGTCCCCATCGGCGACCCGGAACTGGACGAAACGCTTGGCAGTGCGCTCGATCCGATGGGGGCAGGGGCTGACATTCCGCCGGCCATTCCCCCGATGGAACGGCAGATGGTGCTGGCCCGCCTTGTCCAGCATGCGCGCGCGCGCAGCGGTCAGCCAGTCGATGCAGCCGAAGCCATAAGACTGGCGCAGGCCTTGGCGAGTACGCTGGACCAACTGCTGATTGAGCAAGTCGATCCCCGCCGCATCCACGATCTGGAATTGACCCAGGAGCTATCATCGCATTGGCAGAAGTCGCTCGAACTATTTGAGATCATTCTAAATATATGGCCGCAGGTGCTGGCCGATCGTGCTATGATCGACATGGCGGATCGTCGCAACCGCCTGCTGGATCATGTCGCTCGTCGTTGGGCAGAGGCGGCACCACCCGGTTTCGTCATCGCCGCTGGTATCTCCACGACCGCCCCCGCCGTTGCGGCCCTGCTGAAGCAGGTGGCCCGAATGGAGCGCGGACAGGTCGTTCTCGCCGATCTCGATCAGAATATGAATGCGGAGGAATGGGACGCCATCGGTCCATTCCCGCCCGATCCGGTAACGGGGCGCAGCCGCCGTCCGCACGAAACGCATCCGCAATATGCGCTGAAACGCTTGCTCGATCAGATGGGCGTGGCACGCGAAGAGGTCGCGCTCTGGCGATGGGGCGGGGGTCACGACGCCCGCGCCATCCGCAGCCGCAATATCTCGCACGCCATGCTGGTGCCGCAGCTTACTGCCAAATGGCGCGATCTGGAAACGGCGGAGCGTTCTCTGGCAGGCGTAGAGGCGCTCGAAGTCGCGACCCCTGCCGAAGAAGCGCAGGCCATTGCCATCGCCCTGCGCGAAGCGCTGGAAACGCCTGAACGGACCGCTGCCTTGGTCACGCCCGACCGCGCTCTGGCTACCCGTGTCGCTGCGCACCTGCGCCGCTGGGGGATCGATGCGGACGATTCTGCTGGGCAACCGCTTTCGCGCCTTTTGCCCGGCACATTGCTCATCGCACTGGCCGAAGCGGCAGCGGAGCGGTTCGCGCCCGTGGCGTTGCTCAACTTGCTCAAGCATCCGCTCGTCAGGCGCGGGGAAACGCGCTTGGGATGGCTGGAGCATGTGAGGCGCTTTGACCTGTTGCTGCGCGGCCCACGCCCGTCTGCGGGACTATCGGGTGTTGACGCGCTGTTGCTTCCCCGGGAAGATGACCGCCAATCCCACCTTCGCGCGCAAGTCGCAACGTGGTGGCCCGACGCCCGCGCTTTGCTCGACCGCTTGGAGAGCGCCTTCGCTGCGGGCGGCGACCTCGCCACGCTCCTCGCTGCCCTGCGCACGACTGCTAGCATAATGAGCAACGACGCCGTCTGGGCTGGGCATCAGGGCCATGCCGCTGCAGCCTTTTTCGCTGACATGGAAGCTGCCGCCCCGGAAGGGCCGCTCGACGCTTCGCCGCAGTCCATTCCGGCCTTGCTCGAAAGGATGCTGGGACAGGTGGCTATCCGCCCGCCACAGGGCGGCCATCCGCGCATCGCGATCCTTGGATTGGTCGAGGCGCAGTTGCAACAGACCGACCTCATGATCCTGGCGGGGCTGAACGAAGGCACATGGCCCGCATTGCCTGCGCCGGACCCATGGCTCGCACCACGCATCCGACAGGAACTGGGCCTTCCCGGTCTGGAACGCCGGATCGGCCTGTCGGCCCATGACTTCGCGAGCGCGCTTGGTGCGCCGCGCGTCCTCATCACCCGCGCAAGGCGCGATGCCAGCGCGCCTGCCGTCGCATCGCGTTTCTGGTTGCGCCTGAAGGCAATGGCCGGGGCGAACTGGAAAGAGGCGGATCGTTATGTCGCTCTGGCCCGTTCGCTCGACCATGCGGCCACCCATGAACCGGCGGATCGCCCTGCGCCTTGCCCTCCCGTCGATATTCGTCCCCGAGCCATCGCCGTTACCGATGTCGACAGGCTGAAGGCCGATCCCTACGCATTTTATGCGCGCAAAATATTGCGCCTTTCGGTGCTCGATCCTGTTGATGCAGACCCCAGCGCCGCATGGCGCGGCACCGAAGTGCACCGCATTCTGCAGCATTGGGCCGAACAGGATAACCGCGACCCCGCGAAGTTGGCAAAGCGGGCGACGGACATGCTCGCCCGCGCCGATGCCCATCCCCTGATGCGCGCACTCTGGCAACCCCGCCTTCTCGCAGCTATTCATTGGATTGCCGCGCAAGTTGCTGAAGATATGGCCGAAGGTCGAAATATAGGCTTGGTCGAGGCCGCCGGAAAGGCAGTTATCGCGGGTATTACCCTCAATGGCACTGCGGATCGCATAGACCGTCTGCCCAACGGCCAATGGGCCGTTATCGACTACAAGACCGGCAAACCCCCTCGCGCCAAACAAGTGCAGGCGGGCTTCGCAATGCAGCTTGGGCTATTAGGATTGATACTGGAACATGGCGGCTTTGCGGACCGGAATGTGACGGGCATATCCGGATCTTTCGAATACTGGTCACTCGGCAAAAAGGGAGACAGTTTCGGCTATAGGGAAAGCCCCACCGATGCGGCAGGTAAACGCGGAAAGATCGTAACCGCCGATTTTACGACACAAGCGCTCGATCAGTTTGAGGAAGCCGCTGCCCGCTGGCTGACTGGCGCGGACCCCTTCGTTGCAAAACTCCATCCGGAAATTCCCACATATGCCGATTACGACCAGTTGATGCGGCTTGAAGAGTGGTACGGACGTAATGACTAAGCCCGCGACCGCACTTCAGGCTCTCCACGGGGCGCAAGCCATCGCGGCCACGCCGGATAGCCACGTCTGGCTATCCGCTTCGGCAGGAACCGGTAAAACGCATGTGCTTACGGCTCGTGTTTACCGATTGCTGTTAAGTGGCGTCAGGCCCGAAAACATCCTGTGCCTGACGTTTACGAAAGCGGGCGCCGCCGAAATGGCAGAACGCATTCACAATCGCTTGGCGGCATGGGTGCAGATGGACGGTCCCGCGCTTGCAGCCGATTTGCGCGCTCTAGCCGAAGATTACACGCCAGAAGCACAGGATCACGCGCGTCGACTTTTCGCCGAAGTTCTGGAAGCAACGGGCGGCGGCCTGCGCATTCAGACAATTCATGCATTCTGTCAGCAGTTGCTGTCCGCTTTCCCTGTCGAAGCGGGATTGATCCCTGGCTTCCGTCCGCTGGAAGCCCGCGAACAGGCGCAACTGGCGCGGCAGGCATTGGCTGAAATGGTGCTCAATGCCGAAGCGACCGGTAAAGGAGCGCTGATGGGCGCGCTCCAGGCACTGAGCCTACGTCTGGGAGAGGGGGCAGCCGAAGCGTACCTTATGCGCTGTGCGCGCAGATATGACGTCATGACGTCATTGCCTGCAGACATCCGAACATGGCTGTTTCAATCGCTCGATCTGCCCCCCGGCGATGTCGAAGCCGCCATTGCAGCGGAATGCACAGATGATGCCTTCGACATGCACGGCCTTGCGCGGATCGCTGCCGCCAATGCCGCTTGGGGCACAGCCACGGGCTTGGCGGATGCGGACAAGGTAGCCGCCTGGCGTGTTGCGGATGCGGCGGGTCGTGCCGCAGGCCTCGATACGCTACTCAGCATCTTCTGCACCAAGCAGGGAGAGCCCCGCAAATATTCTCCAAAGCTGATTGCAGCAGAAGGCGACTACGCAGGGGTTGCCATCCGGTTGGGCCAAAAATGCCTCGATCTGCTCGCCCTTCGCGAACGCGCCCTTTATGCAGACCTGCTGGCACAGGCGCTCAGCGCGGGACACGCTTTTGCTAAGGCCTATGCCGTTGCAAAGCAGCAAGCGGGCGCGGTCGATTTCGACGACCTCATCGCCCGCGCACAATCTCTGCTCAGCGAACCGGGCATGGGCGACTGGGTCCGCTACAAGCTCGACCAGCAGACCGATCACATTCTCGTCGACGAAGCGCAGGACACAAATGTTCAGCAATGGCAAATAGTTGAAGCGCTTGCTGGAGAGTTTTTCGCCGGAGAAGGCGCCAAAGGCGACAAGGTCCGAACCATCTTTACGGTCGGCGATTTCAAGCAAGCGATCTTCGGTTTTCAGGGGACCAGTCCGCTGGCATTCGAATATGCCCGTCGCCGTTTCGCTGCCTATGCGGCGTCGGCAAACCACAGCTTTCACGACCTTTCATTGGACCGTAGTTTCCGCTCGACCCCAGCCGTTCTGGAAGCGGTCGATGCCACCATCGCTGCTCTCGATCCCGGTGCGCTCGGCTTCGCGTCGGACAGCGTGCACCATGTCAGCGCCAATCGATTTCCGGGTAAAGTCATACTGTTACGACCCGTAGCTGCCGGACTACAGGAGGATGACGAAAGCGAACCAGAGGGCGAGGAAGACTGGCTTTCGGATCAGGACCGCAAACTGGCCGAGAACATAGCCAAGCAGATCCGTGATTGGATCGCAGCGCCCACGATGCTGGAAAGCAAGGGGCGCCCCATGACGGCAGGCGACGTCATGATCCTCGTGCGCAAACGTGGCGATCTGGCCCGCCTAATCGTGGCGCGATTATATGAGGCCGGGGTGCCGGTTGCGGGGATCGATCGCCTGCGCCTCAATGCCCCGCTGGCCGTGCGCGATCTCCTCGCTGCCCTGCGCTTTGCGGTGCAGCCGGAAGACGACCTCAACCTCGCCAACCTTCTTGTCTCCCCCCTGATCGGATGGACGCAGGAGCAATTGTTGGATCGTGCGCACGCGCGACGTGTCGGCTTATGGTCGCATCTGCGCGCAACCGTCCCCGAACCGATCATCCAGCCCCTGCGCGATCTGCTGGCGCAGGCGGACTTCACGACGCCCTATCGCTACCTTGAACAAATCCTGTCCGGGCCGATGCAGGGGCGTCGCGCGCTCATACGCCGCCTTGGCGTCGAGGCGCGCGATCCTATCGAGGAATTGCTCAACGCTGCCCTCGCGTTCGAACAGGATGGCCAGCCCACGCTTCAGCGTTTCGTCGATTGGTTTGACCGGGGCGATGTAGAAATCGTGCGAGATGCCGCCGCGCAAGGCGACGCCGTTCGCCTGCTGACGGTCCATGGTGCCAAGGGGCTGCAGGCGCCGGTCGTGATCCTGGCGGACGCGGCACATGATCCGGACGCGGGCAACCGCACGGATGGGCTGGATTGGGAACTGGCCGAAGGAAAGCTGCCTCTGTTGGCGCCTCGTAAAGCGGAACGCTTCGGCCCAATTGCGGAGGCGTTCGAAGCGACCGCAGCAGCCGACAGGCAGGAACACTGGCGACTTCTATATGTCGCTCTGACCCGCGCGGAAGAAAAACTCGTTATCGCCGGGTCGCTGTCCGCACGGGCCAAAGGCATTGTGCCCGAAGCAAGCTGGCATGCTGCTGTCGAGCGCGGGTTGATCGCCTTAGGCACTGAATGGGAAGCCGATCCGCTATGGAACGCCCGTCGGATCTGGCGAGGTAAAGACGATTTGCCCGCTGCCAAGCCCAGTAAACGGGATGCCACCGTAACCGAAGCCGCGGCAGAGCCGGTGTGGCTTCGCCAGCCTGCACCAGTCGAAGCGCGCCCGCCGCGTCCGCTGGCCCCATCGGCGCCGGTTGAGGACGATACACCTTATCCCCCGCCATCGCCCGCCCAGCGACAGGCTGCCGAGCGGGGTAAGATGCTCCATGCCCTGTTGGAACGACTACCCGATTTGCCTCCCGAACAACGCCGGGAATCTGCGGATCGCTGGCTGAAAAACATTTTTCGCGTGTCGACTTATTCTGACCGATGCACCATAATCGATCATGCGATGTCCGTCATAGACGCACCGGACTTCGCTGACGTGTTCTCGTCCGATGCACTGGCCGAAGCGCCTATTGCTGCTGTTGTGGGTGACATCGTCATCAGCGGAACCGTGGATCGTCTTCTGGTCCGTCCGGACGTCGTTCAGTTGGTGGACTTCAAGACAGGGAACAGGGTGCCGCAGGACGATACCGCCATACCCATCCCACATCTGCGTCAGATGGCCGCCTATGTCGCTGTGCTGTCCGTTATCTTCCCGGGCCGCCGGATCGAAGCCGGTTTGCTGTACACCGCCGGCCCGCGCTTGATCGTCCTGCCCGATGATATGCTCGCTGCGTACAAGCCCGGCTTCCAACCGCCACAGGACAAATTGCTGTGAATAGCCGTTGAGAGCAGCATCCAGACCCCCTAAATAGCTTTTCAACATCAAAGGAGATTTCGCATGGCCACTAAGGCAGTAACCGACGCCAGCTTTCAGTCCGACGTGATTGAGGCCGGTAAACCCGTTCTCGTCGATTTCTGGGCCGAATGGTGCGGTCCGTGCAAGATGATCGGTCCCGCTCTGGAAGAAATCTCCGAGGAATTGGTCGACAAGGTGGATATCGTAAAGATCAACATCGACGAAAACCCGGATGCACCCACAAAATACGGTGTGCGCGGCATCCCCACCATGATCCTGTTCAAAGGCGGGCAGATCGCAGCGACGAAGGTTGGCGCGGCACCCAAGAGCCAGCTCAAAGGCTGGATCGAAGGCGAACTATAAGCGCTCCAGCGCATAGCAAAATAGTGGTGCACCCGACGGGATTCGAACCCATGGCCCCCAGATTAGGAATCTGATGCTCTATCCTGCTGAGCTACGGGTGCGCCACGCAAACCCATAACTTTCGATGCTTTTACGTCAAGGTTTCATCGCGATCGGACCGATGATTACCGTCCGATAGCTGCATTTAGCACAATATTTGCGCGGCCTTGTCCCACATCCGGTGAGAAGACGCGCCCAACAATCCGCGCTTGTTATCGCCAATGATGTAGGGCGTGCCGTCCCGTCGTGCGAGTTTGGCACCGGATTCATTCAGCAGCAACGCTCCGGCGGCATGGTCCCACGGGTGCGAACGTTCGAAGAGGGACACGTCGTTGGTGCCCAGCACCAGTCGGGGATATTGTTCCGCTGCACAACGAGGGATATCGACCAGCGTCAGCTTTCCTTCCGCTTTCACCGCGATTTCCGCGCGTTGTTCGACGGTCAGGAAATACACTGCAAGGGCGGCAATGGGTTTGTCCGCTCCGGTTTCCTTCGCTGCGATCCGTTCCTCATCGATATAGGCACCGCCGCCCAACGCCGCATGGCACATCCGCCCAGTGAGGGGATCGAGTATCCAGCCCGCTTGGATGACGCCATTGTCCACCAAACCGACCATGATCCCGAAAGGAGCGCGACCGGCCGCGAAATTACCGGTGCCGTCGATGGGGTCAATAATCCACTGCAGGCCGTTGCCGACATTATCCATCACGGTGGGATCGGCAGCTACGGCTTCCTCACCAACGACACCCGCCTCGGGCAATATCTTCGACAAACCTTCATGCAGACGTATCTCGCTTTCCTTGTCGGCGATCGTCACATAATCGTCCGCAGCCTTTTCCTCGATCTCCTCGGCAGCAAGGTTCTGGTAGCGCGGCAGCACGATCTCCGCGGCCACGGTTTCCATCAGCGTAGCAACCTGGCGATAAAGTGGGTGCATGGGCGTTAACTCCGATAGTCGGCGTTGATGGTTATGTATCCGTGGGTCAGGTCGCACGTCCAAACCGTAGCGCGGCCTTCACCAAGGCCAAGGTCGACGCCGATATCGATCTCGTTCCCTTTGAGATGCGCGGCCACCGGCGCTTCGTTATAGCCATCCACTGCGAGGCCATCCTTGGCAACTTGCACACCGCCAAAGCGGATAGAGAGCTTGTCCCGCTCGGCGGGTTCGCCTGCTTTGCCGACGGCCATCACGATCCGTCCCCAATTGGCGTCCTCGCCCGCGATAGCCGTCTTGACGAGCGGCGAATTGGCGATGGAAAGTGCCACTTTATGCGCGCTCGCGTCGCTACTCGCCCCTTCGACGGTGACGGAGATGAACTTCGAAGCACCTTCGCCATCGCGCACGACCAGATGTGCCAGTTGCCGACACAGATCGGACAAGGCAGCTGCAAAGGCGTCGCTCCCTGCATCTTCGAAACTGGCCAACGGCACATTACCCGCAGCGCCCGTCGCGAACGCCAAAACGGTGTCGGACGTGGATGTGTCGCTATCGACCGTGATGCACGAAAAGCTGGTGCGATTGGCGGCACTAAGCATCGCTTGCAAGAAAGACGCTTCCACGGCTGCGTCAGTGAAAATATAGCCCAGCATCGTCGCCATATCTGGCGCGATCATACCTGATCCCTTGATAATCCCGACCAGATTGACGGTACGGTCACCGACTACAGCTTGAGTCACCGCTGCCTTGGCGAAGGTGTCGGTGGTCATGATCGTCGAAGCGGCATCTTCCCAACTACAGGGTGCAGCCGCGAAAGCCGCATCCAGCCCTGCCTCGGCCTTATCCACTGGCAAGGGCACGCCGATGACGCCAGTCGATGAAACGAACACGTCGCTTGGCAGGCAATCCATATGATTGGCCACGCGCGCCGCTATCGCTTCGACGGCTGCCCTTCCGCGATTGCCGGTAAAAGCGTTACTGTTCCCCGCATTTACTACGACAGCGCGCGCATTGCCCAACGGTATCGCATCACGGCACCATTCCACTTCCGGCGACGGACAGAGGCTTTGCGTCGTCACGCCAGCAACGGCTGTACCCGTCGCCAACTCGACATAGGTGAGATCGCAACGATCCCACGTCTTGTAGTGCGCCCGTGCCACACGGAGCGTCACGCCACCAATATCAGGCAAGTCGGGAAAAGCGGCCGGAGCGAGGGGGGAGCGGTTTGTCATGCCGTGCGAATAGCGCAATTGCGCGGCGGATCAATGACTCTCCGCATCAGATGTCCTGTGCTATGCGCCCGTAAAGTTCGGGTCTGCGATCGCGAAAGAAGCCCATGCCTGCCCGGTGCGTACGCGCTGCCGCCAGATCGACGGTCGCCACCAGCGCCCCACTTTCGTGAGCGCCAACCTCTGCAATAAAATCGCCCCATTCATCGCTAACGAAGCTGTGGCCGTAAAAGCGCTGCTCTGTGCCGTCGTCTTCGCTTTCGGTTCCGATACGGTTGGCGGCGATGACGGGCATGCAATTGCTGACAGCGTGGCCTTGCATCGCCCGGCGCCACATCCGACTGGTGTCAAGGTCGGCATCATAAGGCTCCGATCCGATGGCCGTAGGATAGAACAGCATCTCAGCGCCCATCAGCGCCATCACGCGCGCGCATTCTGGATACCATTGGTCCCAGCATATGCCGACTCCTATGGTGCCGTATTTCGTTTCCCAAACTTTGAAACCGGTATTACCGGGGCGGAAATAGTACTTCTCCTCATATCCCGGTCCATCCGGGATATGGCTTTTTCGGTATAGACCCATGATCGCGCCGGCATCGTCGATCATTGCAAGGCTGTTGTAATATTGCTGCCCATCTCGCTCGAAAAAGCTGGTGGGGATGTAGACTTCCAGCTCTTGCGCAAGTCGCTGCATCGCAAGGACGGCGGGATGGCTTTCCAGCGGTTGTGCGCGGGCAAACAGCGCCTCATCCTCGACCCGGCAGAAATATGGACCTTCGAACAACTCCGGGGGCAATATGATCTTGGCGCCACGCGCCGCAGCCTTGCGCACGTGCGTTTCAACCAGCGCAATATTCTCGTCGATATCGTCGGTGAAGGCGAGCTGCAGGGCGGCAACGGTCACTTTGGTCATACAGGCTCCGGAAGGTCAGGCGCTCGGCATTTGCTGGCTGGTGCAGTGAAAGCTGCCCCCGCCCGCCAATATGGCATCGCTGCGCAATCCCACAATCTCCCGGCCCGGAAAAAATGGACGCAGCGCATCGAGCGCGGCCTGATCGTTCGGACGACCGTAGATCGGCACGACGACAGCCGCATTGCCAATGTAGAAATTCATGTAACTCGCCGGGATCGCTTCGCCATCTACCAGTACGAGGCCGGGCGAGGGCATCGACGCCACCTCAACCCCATGCGCTTTGGCCCGCGCACGCGCGTCAGCGTAAATCGCCGCGTTGGGATCGTCGGCATCGGTGGCTTCGGGGAGCGCCAGCACACCGGGTGCCACAAACCGCGCCAGATTATCGACATGGCCGTCGGTATGATCGTTGAGCAGTCCGTTGCCCAGCCAGAGCATATCGGACAGGCCCAGGCTTCCCGCCAGCAGCGTCTCGATCTTGCCCTTGTCCAGCGCGGGATTGCGATTGGGGTTCAACAAGCATTGCTCGGTCGTCACGAACAATCCTGTCCCGTCGGTATCCACGGCACCGCCTTCGAATATCCAAGGTGCCTTGGTAAGCGATAGATTGGTCTGTGCGGCCAAACGGGCGCCAACGTCTTCGTCGCCCGCCATCACATATTTTCCGCCCCAGCCATTGAAGCCGAAATCGACCAGCGCGCGCGCCCCGCCATTGGTAACGCAGATCGAACCCGTGTCCCGCAGCCAAACGTCCCCGTGCCTTTCGACCTGCACGACTACGCCAACTCCAACCAATGCGCGCGCAATGGCCGCATTCGCGTCGTCCGCCGCGACCAGCCGCACCTCTTCGCCCTTGCCCCCCGCATGAACAGCATCGGCAAATGCCGCTATCTGCCGTTGCGCATCGGGCAATGTAGCGGACCATTCTTTTTCGTTGCCTGGAAAACCTATCCATACCCAATCATGCAGAGCCCATTCGGCGGGCATGTAATAGGTCATCGGTTAACTCCGGTCGGGATATGAGACTGCCCGCCCTCTACAGGATCACCTCAGTTCAGACAGCCCCAAATTTTAGCAATTCATTGTCGGCCTGCATCATCAATGCAGGTTGCAATATTGGGCCGCGCTCGCAAGATAGGACAACATATGCTCGGGGGAGAAAAATAGGTGCTTCGTTTCGTTACAGGCTGCACGTCGGCTTTATTCATTTCGGCGTCGGCCGCTGCTACGCCCGATTCTCTCGCGGTGGCGTTCGGTGCACGGGAAGGGATCATTTCAGCCAGCATATCGCCGGATGGAAGCAAGATATCGTTGATCGCCGCCGGATCCGGAAGGACCAGCAAGTTATTTATCCTTGATGCCAAGGAAGGCACCGAGCCTAAAGCAGTTCTGACGACAACCGGTGCGCCGGAATCCATGGGCAGTTGCGATTGGGTGTCGAACGATCGGCTGGCATGTCAGGTGTACGGCACAACCCACTATGAAGGCGAAATTTACAATTTCAGTAACGTAGTTGGCGTTGACGCATCAGGCGGACATGTAAAACTCCTTAGCCAGAAGCGCAGCTCGAATTCGTTATGGGCGGATTTCCGTGGTGGCGGCATAGTTGACCTGCTGCCCGAAGAGAACGGCGCCATCTTGATGGCCCGCTCTTACGTTCCGGAGGCCAAAATCGGAAGTCTGGTCGAAAAAAAGCTCGAAGGACTGGGCATAGATCGCGTCGATACGCGAACGGGACAAATAAGCCGTGTGGAAATGCCAAAAACTATGGCCACTAGCTACATTAGTGATGGGTTGGGCAACATACGCATCATGGGCGTTCAAGAAAATGTAGCGGAATACTCAGCAAAAGGTACAACAAAATACTTCTTTCGTTTGAAGGGTAGTCGGGATTGGCTTGATCTTGGCACCTACGATTGGTCCAAGAAAACCGGCTTTTTGCCTGTGGCGGTGGACCCGGCAAAGGACGTTGCATATGGCTTTGAGAAAATCGATGGCCGTTTTGCCATCGTTAGTGCGTCTTTAGGGAGTACCGAAAAAAAGGAGGTTATCTTTGCCCATCCAAAGGTTGACGTCGATGACCTGATCCGGATTGGTCGCCGTAAACGGACTGTAGGCGTAAGCTATGTGCTTGAACATCGCGAAGCTCTGTACTTCGACAAGGGTATAGCTTCGGCAGTGTCGGCGTTGGGCAAAGCGCTTGGTGGGAGAGCCGTCAATGTGGCGGATACCAGCCTGGACGAAAATCGGATGCTTGTTTGGGCGGGTAGCGATCTCGATCCGGGTAACTATTATCTCTTCGACCGAGCAGCCAAAAAACTATCTCCGGTCATGCCCAATCGCCCCTTGTTGGCGAACGTTACGCTGTCTCCGATGAAGGCCGTAACCGTCAAGGTCGCAGACGGAACCGACATGCTGGCCTATCTTACGCTACCGGCCGGGAAAGACCCGAAGGGACTGCCTGCGATTGTAATGCCGCATGGCGGCCCTGAATCGCGCGATGAGTGGGGATTTGATTGGCTGGCGCAATATTTCGCAGCACGCGGTTTTGCGGTTATCCAGCCACAGTTTCGCGGATCGGCCGGATTCGGCGATCAGTGGCTGATGAACAATGGCTTCAGGTCGTGGCGCACGTCGGTCGGCGATGTAACGGACGCGGGGCGCTGGCTGATACAAAACGGCATTGCAGATCCGAATAAGCTTACGATCGCGGGCTGGTCCTATGGCGGATATGCAGCCCTGCAAGCAGGCGTGCTCGCACCCGATCTGTTCAAGGCCATTGTCGCCATCGCACCCGTTACGGACATCAGCGATATGCTTCGCCGCAGTCGCTGGTCGACAACATATGCACTACAAAGAGACTTTCTGGGCACTGGCTCCCAGGCTGATGCAGCATCTCCGGCGCAAAACGCAAAATCGATACGCGCGCCTGTTTTGATGTTTCACGGTACTGAAGACGTAAACGTCGACATAAGCCAGTCGCGTATCATGCAAAGCAAACTGGAAGGCGCGGGTAAGAAGAGTCGACTGGTGGTATACCAAGGTCTGGAGCATAGCCTTGTCGACAGCGATGTACGTGCCGATCTCCTTCAGCAGGCAGGCGACTTCCTGTTAGCTGCCGGACAATAACGGTAACGAAAAAGGGCGGCTCCTGCAGGAACCGCCCTTTCGCATTTCCAGGATCGCGAAACGATCAGCGCGAATAGAATTCCACGACCAGGTTCGGTTCCATCTTCACCGGATAAGGCACTTCGTCCAGCGTCGGAATGCGCGTGTACGTAACTTTGGCGCTGCCATCGGGTGCGATATAGTCAGGAATGTCACGCTCGGCGAGGCCTTGCGCTTCCATGACCAGCGCCATGTCCTGCGCCTTCTTGCCCAGAGTCACTTCGTCGCCGGGCTTCACCAGACGCGATGCCACGTTGCATTTCACGCCGTTCACATAAATGTGACCGTGCGAAACGATCTGACGTGCCGAGAAGATCGTGGGCGCGAACTTGGCGCGATAGACGACAGCGTCAAGGCGACGCTCCAGCAGGCCGATCATGTTCTGGCCGGTGTCGCCCTTCATACGGGCCGCTTCGGTGTAGTTCTTCTTGAACTGCTTTTCGGTCACGTCGCCATAATAGCCCTTGAGCTTCTGCTTGGCGCGGAGCTGAATGCCGTAGTCGGAGACTTTGCCCTTACGGCGCTGACCGTGCTGGCCAGGACCGTATTCACGCTTATTCACCGGGGACTTGGGACGACCCCAGATGTTTTCGCCCATACGGCGGTCGAGTTTGTGCTTGGCGCTTTGACGCTTCGACATATGTATTCCTTAACAATTGCTACAACGTTGGCCGCCTGAAAGGCAGCGTCGATCCCGGTACTCGCTCCGATACGGCAAATGCGTAGCAGGGCCGCTGCTTCACCGGGGTGCAGGGCCAATTGCGAAGGCGCGCGTATGAAGGGGCAGGGGGGTGATGTCAACCCTCGACAGCGTCGCTCCCCTTGCTTAGGGAAGCGGCATGACGGAACCGCTCTTCCCCGCCGATTGCCATACGATGACCGAGGTTCGCGCTGGCGTGGACGCGCTCGACCGGCGTCTTGTCGCGCTGTTCGCCGAACGCTTTGCCTATATGCGCGCTGCTGCCCGGATCAAATCGGAACGCGAGCATGTTCGGGATGAGGCGCGCAAAGCGGAAGTGATTACCAATGCTATTGCAGAGGCAGAGAATTTGAGCATCCCTGCAGAAGCGATTGGCGAAATCTGGGAAACGCTTGTGGAAGCCTCGATTGCCTATGAAATGGTCGAGTTCGATCGGCTGAGGAAATAGACTTTAAGACATTCCTCTGGGCCGGGATTTCGTCAATGCCGACAAAACGCCGCGCAATGTCCGCACTTCTTGACTGTTCCAGCCTGGCTTCGTCAGCACGCTGCGCAAAGCGCGCTTGGTCGCTGGCGTCCGATCAGGGGGAAAGAAATAACCCGACACCTCCAGCATCGTTTCCAGTTGCCCGATCATCCCGTCCAGTTCCTCCTGCGGCGCCGGTTCACCCGGATCATTGAGCGTTGGAGAGACAAGGTCGACTTGCTTCGACCATTCATAAGCGCACAGGATGACTGCCTGAGCCAGATTGAGCGAACCGAATTCCGGATTGATCGGCACCGTTAATATTGTGCGCGCGACAGCCACGTCGTCAGTTTCCAGACCCGACCGCTCCGGCCCGAACACGAACGCGCTCCGCCCTGTTGCGGCATGAATCTCCCGCGCGGCTTCTTCCGGTGTCACGACCGGCTTGGTGACGCCGCGCTTGCGCACCGTGGTTGCATAGACATGCTGACAATCCGCGACGGCCTCCGATAGCGTCTCGAACACCTGCGCGCGTTCCAGCACAATGTCGGCCCCCGATGCGGCAGGCCCAGCGTCAGGATTGGGCCACCCGTCGCGTGGAGAAACGAGTCGCAATTCAGTGAGCCCGAAATTGAGCATCGCCCGAGCGGCCTTACCGATGTTTTCGCCAAGTTGCGGGCGGACGAGGACGATTATGGGGTGGTTATTCTCGACAGGAGCGAACCGAACGGGATTAGGCGTGAGCAACCCTTTCTCTCCCGTTCGGTTCAAGCCACCGTCAAGCGAAGTCGAGACGCGGGGTCGGGAATGGGCTGCCGAATAAACGGCAGTCCAATCGCCACGTATTAGCGCCTCTTTTTTCTTCCGTGACCAGTCCTTGACCTGACGCTCTCGCTCCAGTGCATCGATCTGATCGGCAAAGGTTTCGCTGAACACCAGTTCGACCGGACGACGGTCGTGGGTGTAGCCGGGGAATGTGCCCGACTCATGCTGCGCCACGCGACGCTCAAGATCGTCTGTGTGGCCGGTATAATAAGTGCCGTCCGAGCAACGTAAAATGTAAATCCAGAAGCTCATTTCGTGGACGGTTCTCGACAAGCTCGAATCGAATGGGAGACAAGGCATGGGAATGACATCGGTCGCCGCCCCTCACTCACCCCCGACTTCCTTTACCGTGCTTGCGAAATCCTCAAAATCCCGCGCTTCGCCGAAGTCCTTATAAACACTGGCAAACCGAATATAGGCCACACTGTCGAGGCCTTTCAGCCCCTCCATCACCATCTCACCGATGATCTTGGCTTCGACTTCCGTCTCGCCGCTGGTTTCGAGTTGGCGCTGAATACCCGACACGAGCTTTTCCATCCGTCCCGCATCGATAGGCCGCTTGCGGCATGCGATGCCGATGGATCGTGCCAGCTTGTCACGCTCGAATGGCTCGCGCCGCCCCTCGCTTTTCAGCACCCAGACCTCGCGTAATTGAATACGCTCGAAAGTCGTGAAGCGCGCGCCGCACGCTTCACACTGCCGCCGCCGCCGGATCGCACCGTTGTCCTCGGTGGGGCGGCTGTCCTTTACCTGGCTATCGTCATGACCGCAAAAGGGGCAACGCAAGTCTCAGCCCTCGTAGATCGGGAAACGCGCGCACAAAGCCGACACGCGCTTGCGCACATCGGCTTCCACTGCCGGATCGCCCGCTTCTCCATTGTCGCGCAGTGCGGCGAGCACATCAGCGATCATATCGCCAATGGCTTCAAACTCCGCGATCCCAAAGCCGCGCGTTGTGCCCGCAGGCGAACCTACGCGGATACCGCTGGTCTTGGTGGGGGGCAGAGGGTCGCCCGGTACGCCGTTCTTGTTGCAAGTGATGTGGCTGCGTTCCAGCGCTTCGTCCGCATCCTTGCCGCTAATGCCATAGGGGCGCAGGTCGATCAGCGCGAGATGCGTATCGGTGCCGCCCGAAATTACGTCGAGTCCACGGGCCTTGAGCCGCGCTGCCAGCGCCTTGGCATTCGCCACAACGGCTGCAGAATACGCCTTGAACTCTGGCGTCAGAGCTTCGCCAAATGCAACTGCCTTCGCCGCAATCACATGCATGAGCGGTCCACCCTGCAAGCCAGGGAACACGGCCGAATTGATCTTCTTCGCGATGGCTTCGTCGTCGGTCATGATCATGCCGCCGCGCGGGCCGCGCAGTGTTTTGTGCGTGGTGGTCGTCACGACGTGGGCATGCCCGAACGGCGTGGGATGAACGCCACCCGCCACCAGTCCAGCGAAATGGGCCATGTCGACCATGAAGATCGCGCCCACCTTGTCAGCAATCGCGCGGAACCGTGCGAAGTCGATTTCGCGCGGATAAGCCGATCCGCCCGCAATGATGAGTGTCGGCTTATTCTCGATGGCCAATGCTTCGACGGCATCGTAATCGATCAGGTGTGTCGTCTCATCGACGCCATATTGCACAGCGTTATACCATTTGCCGGAAAGCGCTGGCTTCGCGCCATGGGTCAGGTGACCGCCGGCATCGAGCGAGAGACCCATGATCGTGTCACCCGGCTTGGTCAGTGCCAGCATTACCGCGCCGTTCGCCTGCGCGCCCGAATGCGGCTGCACGTTGACGAAACCGCAACCGAACAGTTGCTTGGCCCGGTCGATGGCGAGCTGCTCGACGGCATCTGAAGGCGCACAACCCTGATAGTACCGCTTACCTGGATAACCCTCGGCATATTTGTTCGTGAAGACCGAACCCTGCGCTTCCAGAACGGCGCGCGAGACGATGTTTTCCGATGCGATCAGTTCGATCTGGCCCTGCTCGCGTTTTAGTTCATCGGCGATGGCGGCTGCGATGGCGGGATCGGTTTGCGCGACCGTGCGCGTGAAGAAGCCTTCTGCTCGGATGGCATCGACGTCGTCGATCGAGGCGTCGGGAGCGGAAGCAAGGGTTGCAGTGCTGCTCATGCGAAAAATTCCTTTCAGAGCGCCAGAGATTAGGAAGCCGGGGAAGAAAGCTTGGCCACGCGATCGGCGTGGCGTCCGCCACCGAAGTCAGTAGAGAGAAATGCTTCAACGCAGGCCTTGGCCATATCGGGGCCGGTCAGTCGCGCACCCATGGCCAACACATTGGCGTCGTTATGCTCGCGTGACAGCGCCGCCGACAATGGCTCGGACACCAGCGCCGCGCGGCAGGCAGGGTTGCGATTGACGGCAATCGAAATGCCGATGCCCGATCCGCACAAAGCAATGCCCCGCTCGGCACTACCACTGGCAATGGCAGCGGCCAGCTTGTAGCCATAATCGGGATAATCCACGCGGTCGGCCGTCATCGGGCCAAGGTCATCGACCTTGTACCCACTCTCCCGCAACCAGTCGGCAAGCAATGCTTTTAACTCAACGGCGGCATGATCGGACGCGATGACGATACGCATGGGATGGGCGATCCTACGGCGGCTATGATTCGGATGCCGTCTCTCTAGTGCCGATCACGGCATTTGGCCATGTTACGATTTTGGGACTGCCGTTTTGGATGGCTGAGACAGATCTGTTTGCAGGCGGCACATCCGTCTTGCCTGATTGTTTCAGGCGTCGAACCTGACCATGCGATGAACTCCCGCTTCGGTTCATCCCATTTGCAGGACATCATAACTATTTGAACAGTATGCATTTTTTACCTGATTTCGGATCGATAATCGGGCAAGGGCGTTCTTTCCGCGAATGAATTGAAAGAAATGTGATTATTTAATGGTCGATCGAAGTTTGAGCAGAAGCAGTGTCATTCTGGAGCTTGAGCGTTGCATGGTTCCCGCGTCCTTGGCTGAGAATTCGTTGCAGGATGATATTCGCTCGCTGACTTTCTATAGTGTCGCTCGCTTACCCCAAGAAACTTTGGAGCAAATGAGCATGCTTCCGCAGCAGTGCCATAACAATGTTCATACCTATGCGAAGGCTGACCCTACGGGCGAATCCAAGGTGGTGCCCGGCTGGTGGAAGCGAGGCGATGTTTTTGTTCTTCACTCAGTCGTTCTATCGCGGGATTTGCTGCACTGTGTAACACCTCATGCAGACGGCGAACCGATATTGTTCGCCCCCGACCCCGCGATTGCTTGGGCGGATGCGGATCAGGTGCTGCGTGATGGCCAGTCTTTCCCGACAATCGTCCGCAATGAGCCTGAAGCCGTCATTGCAAAAGCCAAAAAGGCCAGAGACGCCTTGCTTGCGGGGGCGGATCTTGGTTCTGTGACCTTCCCGTTTTAAAAAGGCCGTGGCGAAGCGTCACCCGGTTCAATGTAAAGGCTTTGACCGTTGATCGAAAACTGACGCTCTTTCCCTATCTCCCGTGCATAGGTATGACGGGTCCATGGTATCTATAACTCAGTCTTACGTGCGTCATTTCCACGTCAAATATAGCGTTCCCGTATGAGCGGGACGATCCTGTCGCTACTTATGCTCGCCGGGCTGGCCTTGCTGGGAGGCGGAACATATCTGCTCTTCAAGAAGCGTGACCGGAAGCAAGCATTGTTGATGCTTGCCGCCGGTGTTGTGATGCTGGGCAATGTAGCGATATGGGCGGTGCCGATGTGATGCCTCCCCTGGTGGGGAGGCGTCACGTTCACCGGATGGGTGAGTCTGGCGAAAGACGCATATCGAGATAATTGTCGACCGACTTCATCAACTGGTCGAGTTCATGTTCGAAAAAGTGGTTTGCGCCACGAATTTCGTCATGGTGGATCGTAATGCCCTTCTGGGTGCGTAGCTTGTCTACCAGCTTCTGAACGGCGCTGGCCGTGACAACTTCATCATTGGTCCCCTGCACAATGATGCCCGATGAGGGGCAAGGCGCCAGAAAGCTGAAATCATACATATTGGCAGGTGGGGCCACCGAGATGAAGCCGCGAATTTCTGGGCGACGCATCAGCAACTGCATGGAAATCCATGCGCCGAAGGAGAAACCGGCAATCCAGGTGGTCTGCGCTTCGGGATGAAAGCTTTGGACCCAATCGAGCGCCGACGCGGCATCGGACAGTTCGCCGATCCCGTTGTCGAACGTGCCCTGGCTGCGGCCAACGCCGCGGAAGTTGAAGCGAAGCACCGCAAAGCCACGCTTCACGAATGTCTTATACAGCGCCTGCGTAATGCGGTCGTTCATCGTGCCGCCGCCCTGCGGATGTGGGTGCAGGATCATCGCCACGGGCGCACGGGGGCGGGGCGGCGGGCTGAAGCGCCCTTCGAGACGACCTTCGGGGCCAGTGAAAATCACGTCAGGCATGGGACTTGCTCTATGTTTTGGGCCGGGGCGGACGGCAGGCGCGGATGCGGTCTGCTTTCGCCTGTGGCTATGGCGGGTTTGCCGCCTATATAGATGTCGCGCCCTTTTTCGCAATCAATGAGTGTATCTTCCCCTTGGATCGTCTCTATCTGGATCACGCCGCCACGACGCCGATGCTGCCTGAGGCGGTCGCTGCGATGGTCGACGCCATGCAAAGCTGGGCCAACCCTTCCAGCCCCCACGCCGATGGGCGCGCAGCCAGAGCGAAGCTGGAGCATACCCGCGCCCGGATAGCAAAAGCGCTGGACTGGCCGAGCCACATCCTTTTTACATCCGGCGCCAGCGAAGCGATCGCCATTGCGCTAACCCGCGCAAAAGCGGAAGCAATCGTAACTTCACCGGTCGAGCACGACGCCGTGTTACGTGTCACGCCCGGGAGCAAGCGGTTGGCGGTAGGGGCTGATGGCTTAGTCATCCTGCCCTCGAATGTTGGAAAGGAAGGACTGAGGGCCATCCAACACGCCAACAACGAAACCGGAGTCGTTCAGCCTCTCGATGACATTCCTCATCTCTTCGCCGATTGCGCCCAAACAGCAGGAAAGCTTTCACTTCCGAACGCCGACATGATCGCGATCAGCGCGCATAAATTCGGTGGTCCGCCAGGTATCGGTGCGCTCCTGATCCGAGACCTCACGGCCATCCATCCCAGCGGCGGGCAGGAACAAGGCTATCGCGCTGGCACAGAGAACCTGCCCGCAATCATGGCCATGGCCGCAGCGCTCGAAGCGCCACGCGAATGGCTCAAGGTCGCCGCAAACCTTAGAATGCAGCTCGACAGCGCCATAGCCGACGCTGGGGGCGATGTGGTGGCCGGAGCGTCGCCCCGCATACCAACCATCGCAAGCTATCGTATGCCGGGCGTCTCGGCCCGCGCGCAGCTTATCCGCTTTGACATGGCAGGCATCTCGGTATCCGCAGGCAGCGCCTGCTCTTCGGGCACGTTAAAAGCCAGCCACGTTCTGACCGCAATGGGCTGGGACGAAACGGCGGCAGGCGAAGTAATCCGCGTCAGCTTCGGTCCGCAAACCAGCGCTGCTGATATCGATCGCTTCGTCGCTACATGGCGGACCATCGCGTCGTGATCTATCTCGATTATCAGGCGACGACGCCCCTCGCGCCAGAAGCGTTCGAAGCGATGGTGCCGTTGCTTCGTGATCAATTCGGCAATCCGCACAGCACCCATCGCGCCGGGCGGCAGGCGGCTGCGCAAGTCGAACTCGCCCGCGACCGAATCCTGATGGCGATGGCTATGCCACTAGGAAAGCTCGTGTTTACCTCCGGCGCAACCGAAGCAATCAACATTTCGCTCATCGGCTTATTACGCTCGGCACCGCCTGCCCGCCGCCGGATCGTGACGCTCGCTACCGAGCATGCCGCTGTTCGCGATACCGTGCTGGCGATGGACGGCTATGAAACGATCCTGCTGCCTGTTGGACCGGACGGCTTGGTCAATCTGGAAACAGCGCGCTCTGCCATCACGTCCGACACTGCGCTAGTTACGGCTATGCTGGTGAATAACGAGATTGGCGTCATTCAACCTGTCGATGCGCTATGTGACCTAGCCCACGCAGCGGGCGCGGTCTTTCTTTGCGACGCCGTACAGGGCTTCGGGCGTGTCCCGCTCCCCCAGCAGGCCGATGCGCTCACGATCAGCGCGCACAAGGTCCACGGCCCAAAGGGCGTCGGCGCGCTTTGGCTGTGCGATGGCATCACAATCCCCCCGCTGCTTCATGGCGGCGGTCAGGAGGGCGGCCTAAGATCCGGCACGCTCTCGCCAGCTTTGTGTGCGGGCTTTGGTGTGGCCGCGGACCTCATGCATCGCCTTCGGGACAGTGACACCCAACATACCGAAATGCTGTGGCAAGCCGCATTGCGCCTGTTCGACGACTGGACGATAAACGGCAGCATGGGTGCGCGTTATCACGGCAATTTGAATATCCGCCGTGACGGAATAGACGGCGCGCGGTTGCTGTCCGAATGCCGCGACATTGCCTTTTCGCTGGGGTCCGCCTGTGCCAGTGGATCGGGTCGTCCCAGTCATGTCTTGCAAGCTATCGGTCTATCCGACAAAGAAGCCCGGGGATCGGTTCGGATCGGCTTTGGCCGGTACACGACTATCGACGAACTGGAGGGTGCAGCGAAGGCGATCACGCAAGCGGCCGAGCGTCAGCTATCGGTCGCCAATGGAGCGCACGGGTCATGACGAAAGTCACATTCATCAGCGCCGACGGCAGGCAGCGGCAAGAGGTGGATGCACCCACCGGCACCAATTTGCTGGATATTGCTCAAGCCGCCGGACAGCCGCTGGAAGGAACATGCGAAGGGCAGATGGCGTGTTCGACATGCCATGTGATTGTCACGCCGGAAGATTTTGCCCAACTCCCCCGCGCCAGCGAGGCGGAAGAGGACATGCTGGATCTCGCTGCATCGGCCACGCGCAATAGCCGCCTTGCGTGTCAGATATTGCTGACCGATGCGATTGCCAGCCTGACCGTGCAAATTCCGCCGGAAAGCCACAACATGCAGGGAATGTAAGGGATATGCGGTACGTTTTCGTGCTGGCAGCCATGGCCGCGACGACCGGCGCGCCGTCGCACGCCCAATCCGATGTAGGCCGTTTTAAGCTCGAAAGTTTAGAGCAAGCCGCCAAACCGGTGGCAGTGGCGAATCCACGTCAGATCGAGGAATCTATTGGCGGGCGCCTGGGCATCGCTCTGGTGGATGCCGAAGGAAAACTGCTCCTTGGCTTCAATCGCGAAGAGCGCTTTGCGATGTGTTCCACATTCAAGGCGCCGCTCGCAGCAGCAGTGCTGATGGGCGCGGAACAGGGTCGCTATGGCATGGATGGCACCCTTCCTGTCGCGCAATCCGATTTGCTCGACTACGCGCCCGTGGTGGCGGCCAATTTGAAAAAGGGCCGTATGCCAATTTCGGAACTAGCGAAGGCGGCCGTTGAAGTCAGCGACAACAGCGCGGCCAACCTACTTCTGCCGCTGGTGGGTGGTCCGGAAGGCTTTACCCGTTTTTTGCGGGCTCATGGCGACGTCGTGACACGTCTGGACCGCACCGAACCCACGCTTAACGAAAATGCCCAAGGCGATGAACGGGATACGACCAGTCCGGCGTCGATGGCAACGGTGATGGCGCGGCTTTTGTTCGAGGATATGCCGACGTCCGCTGCGCAGCAGCTTCGCGGATGGCTGGAAAGCAGTACGACCGGCAAAGCCCGTATCCGCGCCGGTCTGCCCAAAGGGTGGCAGGTAGGGGACAAGACCGGCTCTTGCGGCACGGCTTATAACGACGTCGCGGTGTTGAAATCGCCTGGAGGCAAGGATTACGTGCTGGCGATCTATCTCGACCGTCCGACGGTGGACGCAGAAAATGCTGATGCAGCCATCGCGAGTACGGCGCGCGCCGCTGTAACGATCCTCACTGAGATCGAAAAGCGCGCAGCGCAGTGATCACGGGCTGAATACCAGAATAAGAAACACTGCAAACAAGGTGAGGTGCACTGCGCCCTCCAGCGTAGTGGTCCTCGTTCCTGAAAATGTCAGCGTGTTAAGCACCAGGGTAATCGCCAACAGCACCATGTTGGCCGCAGAAAGACCCAGAACGACGGGTTGGTCTGTAAGCAAGCCGATCAGGAGAACGGCAGGCACGGTCAGCCCAAGGGTCGAAGTTGCCGCGCCAAGGCACAGGTTTATGGCGCGGGTCAACTCGTTCGCCGCCACCGCGCGTAAGGCGGAAATGCCTTCGGGTGTGAAGACGATCATGGCGATGATGATGCCACTTAACGCAGTAGGCGCGCCGAGTTGGCCGATCCCTGCATCCAGCAATTTCGCAAGGCTTTTCGACAGAATGACGATAGGCAGGATGTTGGCTAGCAAAAGGATGACATGCCGACTGACTGGTGCGGAATTTGGGTTGGCATGAGGCAAGGGTGTCGCGCCGGGCGTATCGTTAGCCGCTCCTGCAGCCATAAAGAAACTCTTGTGCCGTCCCGTTTGCAGCCAAAGGAAAAGACCATAAAGCGTGATAGTCAGTATGGAAAACAATGCTGATTGCACTGGCGATAACGTGCCTGCCCCAGTCGAGGTTGTGAAATTCGGCAGCACAAGCGCAATCATCGCCAACGGGATCGTCAATGCCAGATATGCACTGGCTCCCTGGAGATTGAAGCTTTGCTGACCGTGTCGTAGCCCCCCCACGAGAAGGCCCAGCCCGACTACGCCGTTGAGCACGATCATGAGCACCGCGTACATCGTATCCCGCCCTAACGTCGGCACGTCTTTGGCGCTGAGCATCACGGCGGAAATCAGCGCAACTTCGATGATCACGATGGATAAGGTCAGCACCAATGTGCCCAGTGGCTCACCCAGCGCTTCGGCCAATTCTTCAGCTTCATGAACGACGCCAAAGGCCGCCCAGAAAATTACTCCAAGCAGCCAGATGAACAGGCCGAATGCTATGACCGGCGACATATCCATCGGCTTTATGGCAGGGGCGAACATTACGGCGGCTACGGTTAGCCATGCAATGGGAAGGCGGAACGATGTCAATGTCATGCCATGACCCTAGGCAAAACATGCTCGCTTGTCATTGGCCGCATGGCGCCCAGTCTGCAAATATGGTGCGCATCTCGATACTTGCGCAGCGCGGGTAAAGCCGCCATATGCGCGACGGGAGTCGGGCGGACGTGGTCGTCGCCAACCGGGTCAGGTCCTGACGGAAGCAGCCACAACGATTTCGCTGCGGGTCGTTCCGGCTCCCACCTTTAATCCATGTGACGGCGCACCGTTCGTTTCATGATGATGCGTGGTTTACTCGCGCCAAGCCTTCGACAATATCCATCCAACCCGCTACATCCAGTCGATGACCGATTCCTCTCAGCCTTACCGCGTACTTGCTCGCAAATATCGACCAGGCAATTTCCGCGAACTGATCGGTCAGGATGCCATGGTGCAAACGCTGGGTAACGCAATCAAGCGTGGCCGCCTTGCCCATGCCTTCCTGATGACCGGTGTGCGCGGTGTTGGTAAAACCTCGACGGCCCGCCTCATTGCAAAGGCGTTGAATTGCATCGGCCCGGATGGGCAGGGCGGCCCCACCATCGATCCATGTGGTGTATGTGAGCCGTGCACCGCCATTGCGGAAGGTCGCCATATCGACGTCATTGAAATGGACGCCGCCAGCCATACCGGCGTCGATGACGTCCGTGAGATCATCGAGGCTGTCCGCTATTCCGCCGTGTCAGCACGATACAAGGTTTATATCATCGACGAAGTGCACATGCTGTCGAAGAACGCCTTCAACGCATTGCTCAAGACGTTGGAAGAGCCGCCGGAACACGTAAAGTTCCTGTTCGCGACCACCGAAGTAAATAAAGTACCGATCACGGTGCTGTCGCGCTGCCAGCGTTTCGATTTGCGGCGTATCTCCGCGGAAAAGCTCACGGCGCACTTCATGTGTGTTACCGATGCCGAGGGCGTGCGTGCCGAACCGGCTGCGCTGGCTCTGATTGCGCAAGCTGCGGAAGGTTCTGCGCGCGACGGCCTCTCGATACTCGATCAGGCCATCGCGCATGCGGATATGGATGATGGCGGCCCGCTGGTAACGGCTGCGCAGGTGCGCGATATGCTTGGCCTGTCCGATCGTGGGTCCGTGCGTCGTCTTCTGGGCCTGATGCTAGGCGGGGAAGCTGCGCCGATGCTGGAGGCTGTGCGAGAACAGCATGATCTGGGCGTAGAACCGCTGGCATTGATACGCGGACTGCTTGAGATCGTACATGCGGTAACTGTAACCAAGGCCGGCCGGGGCGGAGACGACCCCGCGCAATCGGCCGAGGAGCGCGATGCGCTGGCCGAATGGGCATCCGCACTCAACTTCGCGGCGTTGCATCGGCTGTGGCAGTTGTTGCTCAAGGGGCATGATGAAGTTGCCAGCGCCATTCTCCCGCTGGAAGCGTGCGAGATGGCACTACTGCGCACGGTTCATGCGGCGACTTTGCCCGATCCAGGCGAACTGGCCCGGATGCTGCGCGAGGGAGGTGGCATGCCAATCGCCCCTCAGGCTATCGCTTCCTCGCCATCGCCGGCGGGAAAGCCAATGCCTGACAGCTTCTCGGGACTTATCGAGATGCTGCGTGGCGACCGTAGCTCCGGCAGCGCCAGTATGGCTGTGACACTGCATGATGAGGTTGGTCTGGTGCGCTTTGCACCGCCGGAACTGGTCTTTCGTCCTCGCCGCGCGTTGGAGGCTGGTTTCGTTCAGGACCTGTCAAAGCGGTTGGGTGATATAACGGGGCAACAGTGGCAAGTGATGATCGGCGATGGACCGGTCGAGCCAACCCTTTGGGAACAGGAGCAGGCCGCCGAGGACGCGGCGCGACAGGCGATATTGGCGACGCCGATTGTCAGTGCGGCGATGGCGGCTTTCCCCGATGCCGAACTGCTGAATACCGAAGACACCGAAAAATGGAGCGTGAGCGCATGAAAGACTTGAATGAAATCCTGGGCATGGCGAGCCGTGTGCAGGAAGAATTGACCAAGGCCCAAGAAAACCTGGATCATATCGAAGTTGAAGGCGTGTCTGGCGGGGGCGTCGTAAAGGTGCGCGCGTCGGCAAAGGGCCGCATCATCGGGGTAAGTATCGATGAAAGCCTGCTGGTACCATCGGAAAAGCAGATCCTGGAGGATTTGATTGCCGCCGCGTTGAACGACGCACGCAAAAAAGCCGATGAGGTCAGCAACGCTGAAATGGGCAAATTGACCAGCGGTATCCCGTTGCCGCCCGGTTTCAAGCTGCCGTTCTGAGTAGGTTTTGACGTGTCGGCTTTTCATACCATCGACCGATTGAACCACTTCCGCCGAACGCCCATATAATAGGGAAGGCGCCATGTTGCGTGCCACGGAGATAGCATGACTACCAATTACCCGTTGTTGCCGTTGCGCGACATAGTCGTATTCCCGCAGATGATCGTTCCGTTGTTCGTCGGACGTGACAAAAGCGTCGTGGCGCTCGAAAAGGCGATGGAAGCCGACAAGGAAATTTTCCTTGTGTCGCAGCTTGATCCTGCGGAGGACGATCCGGATCGCGATGCCTTGTACGACACTGGGGTAATTGCGACCGTCCTGCAATTGTTGAAGCTGCCAGACGGCACCGTTCGCGTTCTGGTAGAAGGCAAACAGCGTGCGCGTTTGGACGAATTGGTTACCCTGTCGGACCACCTAACCGCGAGCGTAGTCGTAATCGACGATATCGTTGCGGACACGCCGGAAGCGTCTGCGCTTATGCGCTCCGTTGCGGAGCAGTTCGAAAACTACGCCAAACTCAATAAGAAGCTGCCGGCAGAAACGCCTGTGCAGTTGCGCGAGATCGAAGATGCTGGTCGACTTGCCGATGCGGTGTCCGCCAACATCAATGTGAAGGTCGCTGACAAGCAATCGTTGCTGGTGGAAGCCGATCCCGTCAAGCGGCTGGAAATGGTGTTTGCCTTCATGGAAGGTGAACTTGGCGTCTTGCAGGTCGAAAAGAAAATTCGTGGCCGCGTAAAACGGCAGATGGAAAAGACTCAGCGCGAATATTACCTCAACGAGCAGTTGAAGGCGATCCAGCGCGAACTCGGCAATGGCGAAGGTGAAGATGCCGACGAGTTGGCCGAACTTGCGCAGAAGATCGCCAAGACCAAGCTGAGCAAGGAAGCGCGGACAAAGGCGACGGCGGAGCTGAAGAAGCTCAAGACGATGCAGCCGATGTCCGCGGAAGCCACGGTCGTTCGCAATTATCTCGACGTGTTGCTCGGTCTGCCTTGGGGCAAGCGCGGCAAGGTGAAGAACGACTTGCGGCAGGCGCAGGAAATTCTGGATGCCGATCATTTCGCCCTGGAAAAGGTGAAGGACCGGATCGTCGAATATCTGGCGGTTCAGGCACGGACCAACAAGCTGAAGGGGCCGATTCTGTGCCTTGTCGGACCCCCGGGCGTTGGCAAGACGTCGCTCGGTCGATCGATTGCCAAGGCGACAGGCCGCGAATTTGTGCGCCAGTCGTTGGGCGGTGTGCGCGATGAAGCCGAAATTCGCGGCCATCGCCGTACCTATATCGGGTCGCTGCCAGGCAAGATCGTCACGAACCTGAAGAAAGCGGGAACGATGAACCCGCTGTTCCTGCTCGATGAAATAGACAAGCTGGGTCAGGACTTCCGTGGAGATCCTGCGTCGGCTTTGCTCGAAGTGCTTGATCCCGAACAGAACGGTAAGTTCCAGGATCACTATCTGGAAATCGATGTCGATCTGTCCGACGTGATGTTTGTCACGACGGCTAACAGCCTTAACCTGCCTCAAGCTTTGCTCGACCGTATGGAGATCATCCGGCTGGAAGGGTATACCGAGGACGAAAAGGTTGAGATCGCCCAGCGCCATCTGATCGCTAAGCAGGTCGAAGCGCATGGCCTGAAAGATGGCGAATTCGAAGTCACTGAAGCCGCCGTTCGCGACCTTATTCGTTACTACACGCGGGAAGCGGGCGTTCGCACGCTCGAAAGGGAAATTGCCCGACTGGCGCGAAAGGCGCTGCGGAAGATCCTTGAAGGTGAATACAGCCAAGTCGTCATTACGCCGGACAATCTGGCGGACTATGCCGGTGTACGGAAGTTTCGCCATGGCATGGGTGAAGAAGAAAACCAGATCGGCGCCGTGACGGGGCTGGCATGGACCGAAGTAGGCGGCGAGTTGCTTACCATCGAATCCGTGACTGTGCCGGGCAAGGGCGCAATCCGGACCACCGGTAAGCTCGGCGATGTGATGACCGAGTCGATCCAGGCCGCGTTCTCCTATGTGAAGGCGCGTTCGCCGGGTTATGGCATCAAGCCCAGCATATTTACGCGCAAGGATATCCATATCCATCTTCCCGAAGGCGCTGTTCCCAAGGACGGCCCATCTGCCGGGATAGGTATGGTTACCTCCATCGTCAGTACCCTGACCGGCATCGCGGTGCACAAGGACGTCGCTATGACCGGCGAGGTTACGTTGCGGGGTCGAGTGTTGCCGATAGGTGGCCTCAAGGAAAAGCTTCTGGCGGCGCTGCGCGGGGACATCAAAACGGTATTGATACCGGCTGAGAACGAAAAAGATCTCGCGGAGATTCCTGCGAACATCCTTAACGGGCTCGAGATTATTCCTGTGAGCCACGTGGATGAAGTGCTGGCGCGGGCTTTGGTAACGCCGTTGGAAGCGATCACCTGGACTGAAGAAGACGATCTCGCGGCGCAGCCACGTCCCCTTGGAAATGGGGAAAATGATGTTGCAGTGCGGCATTAAAGGCCGGTTTTTCGGGCTATTGTCTCGAAAAGGGGCATTTTGAAGCTTTGAAACTTCCCAGGCGCAGGATTTTGTCGCTTTCTCTTTGACAGCGGCAAAATCCTGCGCCTTTATTGCCTGCCTAGCCCGCGATTCCCGACGATCAAACCAACAAGGGGTTCCCAGAACATGAATAAACAGGATCTCATTAGCGCAGTAGCGGACAGTAGCGGCCTTTCCAAAAGCGACGCGATCAAGGCAGTCGAAGGCATGTTCGAAGCTGTGACCGGTGCATTGAAGAAGGGCGACGAAGTCCGGTTGGTAGGCTTTGGAACATTTTCGGTCACCAAGCGCAAAGCGTCGACCGGACGTAACCCGCGTACGGGCGAGACCATGACGATCAAGGCATCGACCCAGCCCAAGTTTAAGGCAGGCAAAGGTCTTAAGGACGCCGTCAACTAAACGACCGCTGCCGCGAAAGGCGACAGGCGCAACATCTCTCAGCCGTAGTGATGAGCGGTCGGCGATAATCTCGCCGAACTGTTGGCATGTGTGGCTAGGGCTGGAGAAAAGCGGGGCACAGCGCCCCGCTTTTTCCGTTTTCGGCCCTTCGACGGCACAAGCCGTGCATTGGCCGCAAATGCGTACTTGACGGTTGGGTCCGCTGCGCCCTATGGGCCGTCTTCCCCGCAATTCGCGGGTGTGGCGATCGTAGCTCAGTTGGTTAGAGCGCCGGTTTGTGGTACCGGAGGTCGTGGGTTCAAGACCCATCGGTCGCCCCATTATTTTTATTTTTGCGCATGACGCCGCTGCGCTAAAGCGCGCGGCACATCGCGTTTTCGGGTGGCTTTTCCCGCATCGGCGCATTATTGCGTGGTTCAGTAATTTTATTACGAGGACCATATGACCGCTGCTTGGGATCTGCCGGACTTTGACGACCATGAGGGTGTCCACCTGTTTCGTGACCGGGCTAGCGGTCTGACGGCCGTCATCGCTATTCATTCCACGACTTTGGGTGCGGGTGCCGGTGGCACGCGGTTCTGGCATTATGCCGACCGGACCGACGCAATCACCGACGCGCTGCGGCTGTCGCGCGGCATGAGTTATAAAAACGCCATGGCGGGCCTTCCCATGGGTGGGGCCAAGGGCGTGATCCTGGCAGATGCGGCGAAAACAAAAACGCCTGCAATGCTCGAAGCGTTCGGGCGCGCGGTCGATTCGCTTGGCGGTCGTTACGTGACGGCGGAGGATGTCGGCATTTCCGAAACCGACATGATTACGATATCCAAGGGGACACGGCACGTCTCCGGCTTGCCGGTCGCGGCCGGTGATGCGGGCGGCGATCCGGGGCCGTTTACCGCCTATGGCATCTATCTGGGCGTCAAGGCTGCGGTCGGGCACGCCGTGGGCAAAAGCGACATGGCGGGTGTGCATGTCGCCATTCAGGGCGTTGGCAGCGTAGGCGGCGGTCTTGCCCGCTATCTCGCCAAGGATGGCGCGAAGCTGACGCTGGCCGATGTGAACAGCGACCGGGCCAAGGCGCTGGCGGCGGAGCTGGGTGGCGAGGCCGTTGAAGCGGAGGCAATCATCGGCGTGGAAGCGGATGTGTTCAGCCCCAATGCGTTGGGTGCGATCCTGAATGAATATAGTATTCCTTTGCTTAAGACGGGAATCGTCGCGGGCGGCGCCAACAACCAGCTTGCGACCCCTGCGGATGCAGCGCGGCTCCATGGGCGCGGTATCTTGTATGCGCCGGATTATGTCATCAACGCAGGCGGGATCATCAACGTCGCCCTTGAATATCTGGGGCAGGGCGACCGCGATGAAGTGAACGGGCGGATCGAGATGATTCCCGACCGGCTGCGCGCGATCTGGACCGAAAGCGCCGCCAGCGGCCGACCGGCGGCCGATGTCGCCGATGCGATGGCGCAGAAGCTGATCGGGCGCGGGTAAGCGCGTCGGTCGGTTGCGCGCGGCTTCGTTTTGAGGGCTGTCGATGCTCGGAAGGTTGCAAAGGTGACACTATGTTACCTCCCCGTGGGCGTGTCATAGGGAGGGGCGGCGGGCGGAGATTTTCGCGAAAAGCCTCAAAGGCCCCACTACGTCACCACCCATTGAGGCTGTCCGGGGTTAGATTCCGGATGAAACTCCCCGAAGCCCGACGCGCGCGCTTCCATGTTCCTGTCTGCGCAGGAACATGGTGGACTGTGGTTCTAGGTTGTTCCCCGGCCTTCGCCGGGGAACGGGATGGATCATGTGGTCAGCACCGTCTAATGCCATCATTGCATTTCTCCCTCGCCGCACAGGCTCAGGCCAGCCACAGGCTCCCCGCCTGAGAGACTTAGTGTTGTTGCAGCATGAGGCGCTGCGGTCCTATTCGGCCGCACGAATGTCGCCAGAATGCACATAGTGAAGTCAAATTGCCGCCTGGCTGTCGTGCCTTTGCGTCATGAGCGCAGAGGCGAGAGGGGATACGCGAACAAGGACTTCGTGCAGGGCAACGGGCTAAGCACGGGGGGGGGTTAGCGGAGTGGGGTGTGTGTAGGACAGGGGAATATCTGAGGTTGCCGTTTATCAATTCATGATATATCGATATTCAATAATTTCAGGGATCGGGATTGTCATGCTGCGTGCGACTCGGCTTTCGATTGTGGTGTTGACCTTCGCCAATTGGGTGGCAATTGCGTTCTTCACCTTAACCGTCCTTTGCGTGCTGCTGGACGTTCCGCTTGCTGCAGATCGCGTGAAACGGGTTGCTTTGCCGGGCAACGCTGACACCCTTAAGCAGATTGTTGTGACCATCCTACTGATAGGCATTACGACCAGCGTAGCCGTAGATCGAATTTTCCGCCAAATTCTGTGCATCCTTGATTCTGTCGTAGCAGGTCAGCCGTTTGTGTCGGCAAATGGCTCACGGCTCCGAGCTATGGCGTGGTATTTATTAGTAATTCAGATTCTTGACACCGGCTTCGCTTTTGCAATTCGCACAATCAACCATCTCGTTAATCACGCGCCTTTTGGTTGGGGACCGTCTGCAACCGGATGGATTGCGATACTGCTTCTTTTTGTTCTAGCCCATGTTTTTACACAGGGAGCAGCTATGCAGGATGAACTGGAGGGTACAGTTTGATGCCTGTCAGAGTGCAACTTGACGATCTTCTCTGGCAGCGGCGCATGACGCTCACTGACCTTGCAGATCGCGTCGGCATCACGCTGGCAAACCTCTCGATCCTAAAGACAGGCAAGGCCAAGGCTATCCGTTTTTCAACATTGGAAGCGATCTGTCGGGAGCTTGGCTGCCAACCGGGAGATTTGCTGAGTTTCGAGCTGGAGTGAACGCCATGCTATGGTCGTTACGGAGCGTCTATGTGCGTTGCTGGCGCTATGCTTTTGCTTGCCCTGTGCTATTCAGCTTACCGATCGTGACCGAAGCGATGCAGCACGTCGCTGAGTATAGCCAAGGCTTTTATGCCGATCTCGCCAGCGCCAAGGCAAACGAGCATAGCATGCTCAGGATGGCGTTCGGCACCGTGAAAATATTGTCGGTGGTGATAGCGCGCTATTGGGTTATTCGCTGGTTAGAATGGGGCGATGGCAAACGAACTTTCGGTTTTGATGGTCGAAGCATTGCGACATTCACGCCTTGGCTGATTTTCGAAGCTGCAATCACCTTTCCAACGATCTGGCTACCCGTTTTTGCGCCCTCGCTCGGTAGACCTGTCATGATTCTTAGCATCATCTCATTTGTTCTTAGTCTGCTCTTTTCCGATTGGAGCCGAGCAGCTTCAATAGGTCAGAGCGGCGGTCCGGTCCGTTCAGCCCGAAAGGTCGCACCAATATTTCTTTGGGCGTTAGCGTTCAATCTAATTGCATTGCTGCCTATAATGACAATGCATTACGCATTGATGATGGTCGCAATGAACGGACACCACGTAATACGATGGATAGTATTAGCGGCAGACACAATAGTCGTAGGATACTTAAGCGCTATCGTTTGTGGCGTACCTTGGTTTGTTTCCGAGCATGCTTTAGCGCGGTTCGATGTTAGGCACGCTAAACTGCAGTAACTGAAATAGCAGCATCTCGCCAACCCATCAGTTATATCGCCGCAAAAGCCCCGCCAGTTTGCCCTGGATGCGGACCTGTTGCGCGTTGTAGATCTGCGGTTCGTAAGCGCTGTTGGCGGGGTCCAGGCGGACGCGGGGGCCGTCTTTGCGGAAATATTTTAGGGTGGCTTCGGCATCGTCGATGAGAGCGACGACGATCTGGCCGTCGCGCGCAACTTCGGTACGCTGGATGAGTGCGAAGTCACCGTCGAGGATGCCGGCTTCCATCATGGAGTCGCCGGAGACTTCCAGCGCATAATGTTCGCCTGAACCGAGCAGGGCCGCAGGGACGGACAGCATGTTCTGCCCCTCCATCGCTTCGATGGGAACACCGGCGGCGATGCGACCGTGCAGCGGGATTTCGATCACGTCGTTGGCGGCGATGGGAATATGCGGCACGGACACTTTGGGCGGAATGACCGCAGGGGTCGCGGCCAGCAGCGCAGCAGCCTTTCGCGCGCGTTCCAGTCCTTCGGGCAATTTCAGCACTTCGAGCGCACGGGCGCGGTTGGGCAGGCGGCGGATGAAGCCACGTTCCTCCAGCGCGTTGATGAGGCGATGGATGCCGGACTTGGAACGCAAGTCGAGCGCTTCCTTCATCTCCTCGAACGACGGGGAAACACCGCCTTCCTCAAGGCGATTGTGGATGAACGTGAGCAATTCTTGCTGCTTGGGCGTTAGCATATCAGACCTCATCCTTTGGAACGGACGGGGAACGTATAGGAAACGCATGGGGTCACGTCAAGCGTTTGGCGATTATGCGCGTTAGGACATGCAAGATGCCGTTCCCCTGCGAAAGCAGGGGGCCAGAGGGCAACAAAGCACTGCGCGTGAGACCCTAGACCCCTGCTTTCGCGGGGGAACGGCTTCCTACGAGCGCGTCGCGATTGCCGATTATATCGGCAGGATCGTGACCGGGGTGCCTTTTCCGGCAATGGCGGCGCCTGCGGGGCGGACGATCAGGCAATCGGCGGCGGCGAGGGCGCGGGTGGCGGCGCTGTCCTGCGCGGTGAGGGCGACTGCCCCTTCCTGCGTCATCCGGGCGCGCAGATATTCGTCGCGGGTGCCGGTGGCGCCCAGATCGGTGGCTAGCGGTGCCGTGGTGAGGCGCGGCAAGGGCGTGGGATCGCCGGACAGATGACGGGCGAGCGGGAGCAGGAACAAGGTTGCGGTGACGAAGGCAGATACCGGATTGCCGGGAAGGCCTAGGAAGGTCGCGCTGCCCAGCGTTCCGGCGATCAACGGCTTGCCGGGGCGCATCCGGATCTTCCAGAAGTCGAGCGTACCGCCTGCCGCTGCGAAGGCAGGGCGGACGAGGTCGTGATCGCCCACCGACGCGCCGCCAGTCGATACGATGATATCGGCGTGGCGGCAGGCATCGAAGGCTGACGTCATGGCGGCAAGATCATCGGGAATTATGCCCATATCGTCGACATCGCAGGGGAACGCGGCGAGCATGGCGGCGAGGAGTATGGCGTTGGAGGAGGGCAGCTTGCCCGCCGGAATAGGCGCGCCGGGGGCCACGAGTTCGTTGCCGGTGGACAAGATGGCTATGCGGGGGCGTCTGTGGACGGGGAGAGCGCCGTATCCGCCGAGTGCGGTGAGGCTGAGTTGTGCGGGGCCTAGGCGGGTTCCAGCGGGGAAGAGCAGATCGCCGCTGGCAAAGTCCGATCCGCGCGGACGGATGTGGAGGCCGGGGGGCAGGGGGTCGTCGGTCGCGCGGGTAAGGGTGTCGCCCTCACGTGTTGCATTTTCCTGGATGAGTATGGCGTCCGCGCAGAACGGAACGGCGGCGCCTGTGAAGATGCGCGCGGCTTCGCCTGCGCCGAGCGGTCGGGGGAGCGGGCCGCCTGCGCAGCTTTCCTGCGTGACATGCCAGGGGCCATCGCCCGCCGCGAGCGCATATCCGTCCATCGCGGACAGGTCAGCGAAGGGTTGATCGCGTAGGGACGCTATGTCGGATGCGAGCCAGCGGTTGGTGCAATGGGCGAGGGGCGCGTCCTCGTGGGGTAGCGGACTGGCCAGCGCGAACAGTCGCGCCTGTGCGTCCGCTACGGGGAGCAGGCTCATCGTGCTGCGTGCCAATCGCCCGACTTGCCGCCGGTTTTGGATAGCAGGGCGATGCTGTGGATTGTCATGCCCTTATCGAGCGCCTTTGCCATGTCGTATACGGTAAGCAGGGCGACCGAGACAGCGGTGAGCGCTTCCATTTCCACGCCCGTTTGCGCGGCGGTGCGGGCGGTGGCCTTTGCGGAGACGCCGGTGTCGTCGAGGTCGAAGTCTACCGTCACGGCGCTGAGCGGGAGCGGGTGGCACAGGGGGATGAGATCGGCGGTCTTCTTCGCGGCCATGATCCCGGCGACGCGCGCGACGGCGAGGACATCGCCCTTTTTCACCAGCCCCTGCGCGATGGCCTCGGCAGCTTCGGGGATCATGTCGATACGGCCAGTGGCGACGGCTTCGCGCACGGTGGTCGCCTTGGCCGAGACATCGACCATGCGAGCGGCGCCTTCGGCGTCGAGATGGGTGAGGCCTGTCATGCGCCGAGCAATTCGCGGGTGGCGGCTTCGACATCGGGCTGGCGCATCAGCGCTTCGCCAATGAGGAAGCAGCGGACGCCGCGCTCCGCCATGGCGTCGAGATCGGCGCGTGTCGTGAGGCCGCTTTCGGCGACGAAGGTGCAGCCTTCCGGGGCGCGATCGACCAGTTCGTAGGTGCGGGCGAAATCGACGGAGAAATCGCGCAGGTCGCGATTGTTGACGCCGATGAGCCGTGATTTGAGTTTGAGGGCGCGTTCCAGTTCGGTAGCGTCGTGGACCTCGACCAGTGCGTCCATGCCGAGCGCGAGGGCGGCATCTTCGATATCGGCCATCTGTGCATCGTCGAGCGCGGCGGCGATGATGAGGATCGCGTCGGCACCGATGGCGCGGCTTTCCAGCACTTGCCAGGGATCGACCATGAAGTCTTTCCGCAGGACGGGGAGCGTGCAGGCCGCGCGGGCGGCGATGAGATAATCCTCATGCCCCTGAAAATAGGGCGCGTCTGTCAGGACCGAGAGACAGGCCGCACCGCCCGCTTGATATGCGGCGGCGTGGGAGGCTGGGTCGAAATCGGCGCGGATCAGGCCTTTGGAGGGGCTGGCTTTCTTGACTTCGGCGATGAGGCCGTAGCCGGTGGCGGCCTTGCGGTCGAGCGCCTGACGGAAGCCGCGCGGTGGCGTCTGGTGCAGCGCCCGGTCATGCAGGTCTGCAACGGTGATGGCGCTGCGGCGCGCGGCGACTTCCTCGCGCTTGGTTGCGCAGATTTCGGTGAGTTTGTTGGTCATGTGTACGCTATCCAGCAGTTCAGCAGGGCATTGGCCAGCCCTTTGTCGATGGCTTCGGCAGCTTCTTCGACGCCCGTGGGCAAGTCCGGCACGGCGCCCGCGACCATCAGCGCTGCGGCGGCGTTGAAGAGGACGGCATCGCGATAGGCACCGGGTTCGCCCTGTAACAGTGCGCGCAGGGCAGCGGCGTTGTGGGTGGCATCGCCGCCACGGATGGCGTCTATCGAATGGCTGGGAAGGCCCGCATCGGCAGGCGACCAGCGGCGCATGGAAACGATACCGCTGCCGGTGACATCGGCGATGTCATTGCCGCCCACCACGGAAAGCTCGTCCAGTCCTTCGTCGCCCGAAACCACCATCGCCCGGTCCGCGCCCAGCATCGCGAGCGCTTCGGCATAGATCGGCACATAGGCAGGGCGCGCTATGCCGATAAGTTGGCGACGCACTTTGGCCGGATTGGCGAGCGGACCCATGAGGTTGAAGATGGTGCGGCGGGCCAGAGCCTTACGGATCGGACCAAGGCGTTTGAGGGCAGGATGGTGATTTTGCGCGAACAGGAAGCAGATGCCCAGATCGGCCAGAGAGCGTTCGGCAAGTTCTGCGGCGCGGGTGAGATCGAGGCCGAGGGCTTCGAGCGTATCAGCGGCACCGGATTTGGACGAAGCGGCGCGGTTGCCATGTTTAGCGACTGGCACATCGCAGGCGGCCACGACCAAGGCTACCGCGGTGGACACGTTGAGCGTGTGGTGCCCGTCGCCGCCGGTTCCACACACATCGATGGCATTTGCAGGTGCGGAGATAGGGATCATCCGGTCGCGCATTGCCTCGGCAGCGGCAGCGATCTCAATGGAGGTTTCCCCCCTATCGCTCATGACGATCAGGAAATGGGCGATGTCTTCGTCCGACGAGCCGCCGTCGAGCATGGTTGCGAAAGCCTGCGCGGCGGTAACCGGATCTAGGGGCAGGGACGGATCGGGAAGCGCGGACATGGTTGCTCCCTTAGCCACAGCGCGCGAATCCTGTCGAGCGATAAACCGCTCAATCTCAGGCGCGCTCTTTGACCTTCATGCCTGCAGCCGTCATGAAATTGGCGAGCATTGCGTGGCCATGCTCGGTGGCAATGCTTTCGGGATGGAACTGGACGCTGTGGATGGGCAAGTCGCGATGGCGAAAGCCCATGACCGATCCGTCATCGCTGGTGGCGTTGACGAGCAGGCAGTCGGGAATATCCTCGACGATGAGCGAGTGATAGCGCGTCGCGGTAAAGGGCGAAGGGAGACCAACGAAAAGCCCGGTGCCGTCATGGGTGATCGGCGATGTCTTGCCGTGCATCAGGCCGCCGCGCACCACGCGCCCGCCGAAATATTGTCCGATGGACTGATGGCCCAGACATACGCCCAGCAACGGCTTGCGCGCATCGGCGCAGGCACTCACGATGTCGAGGCTGATCCCGGCTTCATTGGGGGTACAGGGACCCGGCGAGAGCAGGAACGCCTCTGCGCCGGAGGACATGGCCTGTCCGGCAGACATGGCATCATTGCGGACGACTTCCACTTCGGCGCCCAGTTCCATGAGATAATGGACGAGGTTCCAGGTGAAGCTGTCGTAGTTGTCGATGACAAGGATCATGACCGTATTACTGCCCGAAACCAGCGGAGCGTGCAATCGCGACCGCTTCGCGCGCTGCGGCAAGAAGTGCCCCACTCTTGGCTTCGCATTCGCGCTGTTCATATTCGGGCACGCTGTCTGCGACGATGCCTGCCCCTGCCTGAACGTGCATCACGCCGTCTTTGAGGACTGCGGTGCGCAGGACGATGCAGCTATCCATATTGCCGTCCGGGCTGAAGTAGCCGACGCCGCCAGCATAAGCGCCGCGCGTTTCCGGTTCCAGTTCGGCGATGATCTCGCACGCGCGCACCTTTGGCGCGCCGCTGACGGTACCTGCGGGGAAGCCCGCGAACAGCGCGTCGAGGGCGTCTTTGCCCGATGCAAGCTGACCCACGACGTTGGAGACGACGTGCATGACGTGGCTGTAAAATTCCACGCCATAGCTGTCGGTCACGGTGACCGTGCCTGCGCTGGCAACGCGGCCGACATCGTTGCGACCAAGGTCCAGCAGCATCAGATGCTCGGCGCGTTCCTTGGGATCGGCGAGCAGGCTGTCGCGATTGGCTGCGTCCTCGGTTGCCGTTTTGCCGCGCGGTCGGGTGCCGGCGATGGGGCGAATAGTGACTTCGCCGTCACGTGCGCGGACGAGGATTTCCGGGCTGGACCCGATCAGCGCAAAGCCGGGGAGATCGAGATAATAGAGGAAGGGCGACGGATTGATCCGGCGCAGCGCGCGATAAAGCGCGATCGGCGGGAGTGTAAATGGGCTGGTGAAGCGTTGGGCCAGCACGACCTGAAAGATATCGCCCGCGACGATATAGTCCTTTGCCGCGTTCACCATTTCGCCATAGCGGCCATCGGGCAGGATCGGTGTGACGACGACGTCAGGCAGCTCGATAGATGGCGCGGCGTCGGGTATTGGCCCGGCGAGACGCGCCGCTGCAGCATCGATGCGATCATGCGCGGCGCCTATGGCTTTGTCCGGTTCGGTGAAGCTGCCCTTCCAGACAGGCGCAACGAGAAAAAGCGCATCGGCCAATCGGTCGAAGATCAGAATGACGGTCGGACGGACGAACAGCATGTCCGGCACGTCGATAGGATTGGCCGAAGGGCGAGGCAGCTTTTCGACCAGCCCGATGGTTTCATAGCCGAAATAGCCGACGAGACAGGCCAGCGCCGAAGGCAGCGCGGGGTCCATATCTGCCTTGCATTCTTCAACCAGGGCACGAAGCGCGGCAAGTGCGCCATGGTCGGTCGGCACGAACGCATCGCGATCGGTCTGCCAATTCCGGTTGATTTCCGCTTTGTCACCGACAGCGCGGAACACAAGGTCGGGCGCGAGGCCGATAAGACTGTAGCGCCCACGCACCGCGCCGCCCTCGACGGACTCCAGCAGGAAGTCGCCGCGATCCGGCTCGAACAGTTTCAGCGCAGCGGAAATCGGCGTGTCGGTATCGGCAATCTGGCGACGCCAGATGAGTGCCGACCGGCCCTCCGCCAGCGCTTGCCGTGCCGAAGCGTTCCCTTCCAGCTCCGTCGTCATAGGATCAGGGGGTCACACCGTTGGCGGCGCGCAAAGCCTGCTTCACGGTTGCGAGCGCAGCGGCATCGCGCTTCACACCAAGTTGCTTTTCCATCGCGCGTTCAAACTGATCGGCATATTCGCTGCCCGCGACCTGCGAAAGCTGCCCGCGGACATTCTCGACCAATGCAGGTTGCTTGGCTGCGTCGGCGCGCTGAATGGCGTCAAGCTGGACGATGAAGGTGCCTTGATCGTTCGGAATGGCCAATGTCTTGACGCTTTTGGGTGCCATGGCAAAGAGCAGCGCGATTTCCTCGGGCGGGCGTTCCTGACCGCGCATCAGATCGGCGCGGCGACCGGCAACCTTTTGTGGCGCAGGAAGGGGAGCGCCGACAGACTTGATCGCATCGTCGAGCGACATGCCCTTGGCAATCTTCGTCCGTAATTCCTCGGCAACGGCCTTGGCTTTGATCGCACCCTGATTGAGCTGATACTGCCTGGCAACGATGTCCCGGACCTTCGCCAGCGGGGGCGGAGCAGCGGGGATGATTTCGCTCACATCCAGCAGGGCATAGCGCTGATTGGGAATGATCGGCACAAGCTGGCCGTCGTCGTCTGCCGTCATGTCGAAACCGGGCTTCAAAAGCGCCTGCAGATCGGCGCTTGGTTTGAAAATGCTATCCTGCACAGCCTGACCGGTGGAGATAACCGCTGGCGAGGTTTCGATGGCAAGGCCGTTGTCCTTTGCAACTTCATCGAATGTTGCGCCTTCGGCTACCTGATCTTCAATCCTGCCAGTGAAATCGCTTATGAGCTGGGCCGTCTTCTGCCCCTTAAGTGTTGCGATCAATTCCGGGCGAACCTGTGCCAGCGTACGTTCTGCTACCGTGTCGATTGCGGTGACACGCAACACTTGCCAGCCCAGCCCGGTACGAATGGGGCCGACGACGCCATCCTTAGGTGCAGCAAAGGCGGCTTGCACAACGGCATCGTTGCCGTCCTTCGCCAGCATCGCCTTGGTCTGCTTGGTCAGCGTGGCGACAGCCAGTCCGGCTGCGCGCGCGGCGTCCGCCATTGACTTACCGGCCTTCACATCGGCGGCAATCGTCTTCGCGGCTGCTTCGGTCGGCAAAACGAGGCGGTCGAAATTGCGTGTCTGAGTGGCGGCGTAGCTTACTTTGTTCTGATTATAGGCCGCAGCAATTTCCGCATCGGTAGGATTGGCGGCACCGGCGAAGCGGGCGGCGTCGATCACCGCATAACGCAACTTGCGCTGTTCCGGGATCGAATAGCGATCCGCGTTCTTCGTGTAGAAGTTCTGTAACTGCGCATCGGTGGGTGCGGTTTTTGGCGCGAACGCCGCCGCCGGGATCGCGGCGATGCGGCCAGCGCGTGCTTCCAGAAGCAGCGACGCATAGGGAAGCACGAGGCTGTCGCCCAATCGCACGCCAAGGCTGGCAGGACCGACAAGCTGCTTGCCGATCAGGTCGCGAGACATGTCATCGCGCAACGCCTGCTCGCTGATCCCTTCACGTGCCAGAAGCTGACGGAACAAATCCTGGCTGAATTTGCCCGACGCATCCTGAAAAGCAGGAATGCCGGCGATCTGGCCATCGACCATACGCTTCGACACGCTCATGCCCTGATCGTCGGCATAGGCGCTGACGGTCAGGCCTGCCACCATCTGGTCATAGATTTGCTCGACGGCTCCCTTGGCGATGAACTCGCCAATCTGCAGCCCGGGGTTTTGCTTGCGCTCCTGCTCGAACGCCCGCTGCACACGCGACTGTAGCTCCGTGACGGAAAGCTTCTCTCCACCGACTTTCGCCGCTGTGCCACCGCCTCCGCCAAGATTGCCGAGACCGCCGGTGTTGGTGATATCGCCAGCCGCAAAAGCAAAAGCAATGACGCCCAAAAATGCCAGCGCAATGAATGCGCCGACTTTGGAACCGAGAAAACGACGAAAAAAACTGAGCATAAGGGTCCGGAACTGAGGGCCAAAGACAAGTCGACCGCCGCTTTAGGGTCGAATCCGGCTGCTGTCGAGTGCGGGCGACGAGATCGGGCGGCGGGGGTGGACAATATGGCATGAGCCGCTATCGCTGCGCCGCAACATCCCATTTCGTGCAGGAGATCAGGGGTAATGACAAGACGTAAGCTGGTTGTCGGCAACTGGAAAATGAACGGACTGCGCGCGCATCTGCCGCAGGTGGCAGCGATTGGCGCGGAAGCCAGCGCTCATGGCGCAGTCGAAGTAGGCCTGTGTGTGCCCGCGACGCTGATCGGCATGGCGAACGAAGCGCGAGGCGGTGCCTTCATCGGCGGGCAGGATTGCCACGTCAAGGCTACGGGCGCGCATACCGGATGCCTGTCCGCCGAAATGCTCAGGGAAGCAGGAGCGACTTGGGTGATCGTCGGCCACAGCGAACGCCGCGCCGACCAAGGCGAAACGGATGCCGATGTGGCTGGGAAAGCGTTGGCTGGCCATGCGCAGGGACTGAAGGTGATCCTGTGCGTCGGCGAAAGCCTCGAAATACGCGACAGTGGGGAGGCCGTTCCCTTTGTGCTGGCGCAACTGGAAGCTTCCCTACCGGAAGGGGCAGCAGCACAGTGGCTGTCAATTGCCTATGAGCCAGTGTGGTGCATTGGTACGGGCCGCATTCCGACCATGGAGCAGATCGCCGAAATGCACAGCGCCATTCGCGGCGCTCTGGTCAAGCGGATCGGGGAAGACGGCAACGCGATGCGCATCCTGTATGGCGGGTCGGTCAATGCCGCCAACGCCGCCGAAGTCTTTGCCGTGGCAGATGTCGACGGCGGTCTGGTGGGCGGCGCAAGCCTGAAAGTCGACAGCTTCGGACCGATCATCGAAGCTGCGGCAGCGTAACGATACGCCAGCGCGAGGTTGAACCGAAAGGACAACCTCGCTATGTGCGCGGCAACAGATATTATCCGGACAGCATAGTCGCATGATTTTCACGTTTCTTCTCGTCGTTCAGGCGATCATCGCAGCCGCCTTGGTCACCGTTATCCTGATGCAGCAGTCGGAAGGCGGCGGCTTGGGCGTTGGCGGCAGTCCTTCGGGGCTGATGTCGGCGCGCGGTGCGGCAAACTTTCTGACGCGTGCGACGACGATTCTTGCGACCATGTTTGTCAGCCTCAGCGTCGTTCTGGCGGTTATCGCATCGGTTCAGCATGCGCCGAGCAGCATTGATACGTCGCTGGCCAAGACGGCTCCGGCAGCCCCTGCAAACAACGCCGCGCCGCTGGCGGGTGGCGATCCGCTTGCCGGGGCGGCGCAGTCCGTCGGCAATAGCGCAGCGCCCGCAACCAACGAGAGCGTTCCGCTCGCCAACTAACCTTCGCGTTTCGACGTAAAACTTCTTCGCTCGAAACTATTTTTGCGAGCGTGCGGATTCGCGCGCTTGCCCAACACGTTCGTAAAAGGCTAAGCCTCTCATCCCATGGCGCGGTATATATTCATAACCGGCGGCGTGGTCTCCTCGCTTGGCAAGGGCCTTATGGCCGCCAGTCTTGCAGCATTGCTGCAGGCACGAGGATATCGCGTGCGAATCCGGAAGTTCGATCCTTATCTCAACGTCGATCCCGGCACGATGTCGCCGTATCAGCATGGCGAAGTTTATGTGACCGACGACGGGGCGGAGACCGATCTCGACCTCGGTCATTATGAGCGCTTTACCGGCGTCCCCAGTCGGCAGTCGGACAATGTGACGCAGGGTCGCGTCTATCAGACGATCATTACCAAGGAACGGCGCGGCGATTATCTGGGCGCGACGGTGCAAGTCATTCCGCACGTCACCGATGAGATCAAGGCGTTCGCGACGGCTGACACCGATGGCATCGATTTCGTGCTGTGCGAGATCGGCGGCACGGTGGGCGATATCGAAAGCCTTCCGTTCATGGAGGCGATCCGCCAGTTGCACAACGACCTCGGCCGTTTGCAGTCGATCTTCGTCCATGTGACGCTGGTGCCGTACATTGCGGCAGCGGGTGAACTGAAGACAAAGCCCACCCAGCACAGCGTGCGCGAACTGACGTCGCTGGGCATACAGCCGCACATCCTGCTGTGCCGGTGCGAGCAACCCTTGCCTGACAGCGAACGCGCGAAGATCGCGCTGTTCTGCAACGTACGCAAGGAAGCGGTGATTCCCGCGCTCGACGCGCCGAGCATCTATTCGGTGCCGACGCAATATCATGCCGAGGGACTGGATGACGAAGTGCTGCGTGCCTTCGGTATCGAGGGGGCCAAGGAGCCGGTGCTCGATCGCTGGATCGACATCATGGACCGTCATGCCAATCCCGAAGGCGAAGTGACTATCGGCGTTGTCGGCAAATATGTCGGCCTGCCTGACGCCTACAAGTCGCTCCATGAGGCGCTGGTGCATGGCGGCCTGCATAACCGGGTGAAGGTGCATATCCGCTGGATCGATGCGGAATTGTTCGAGAAGGACGATGACAGCATCACTGCTGCGCTTGAACCGCTGCACGGCATTCTGGTGCCCGGTGGCTTCGGTGTGCGCGGAAGCGAAGGCAAGATCGCGAGCGTCCGTTTTGCGCGTGAGCGGAACGTGCCGTTCTTCGGCATTTGTCTGGGTATGCAGATGGCCTGCATCGAAGGGGCGCGGAACACGGCGGGCATTGCCGATGCGTCCACGACCGAATTTGGTGAAACGAGCGAGCCGGTCGTCGGCCTGATTACCGAATGGATGGGATCGGCAGGCCTGCAGAAGCGGCAGGAAGGCGGCGATCTGGGCGGCACCATGCGGCTCGGCGCGTATCCGGCCAAGCTGAGCGGCAACAGCGTCGTCGCTGGCATTTATGAGACCGATGAAATCAGTGAGCGGCATCGTCACCGATATGAGGTGAACGCAGGCTATCGCGAACCGCTGGAAAAGGGCGGCCTCATCTTCTCGGGCATGTCCCCGGATGGCACTTTGCCCGAAATCGTCGAGCGGCCCGATCATCCCTGGTTCGTCGGAGTGCAGTTCCACCCGGAATTGAAATCCAAGCCTTTCGATCCGCATCCGCTATTTGCCAGCTTCATCGGTGCAGCGCTGAAGCAAAGCCGCCTCGTCTAAGAGGGGCTTGGATTCGCGCGCGCCTCGCCGCATAACGGCGGCGAGGGGGCCTCATGGACATTACAGCACTTTACGCAAAGCTGCCGGAACATAGCTTGCTTCGGTCATTGGGGCCGGACGATCTGGCTTATCTGCTGACCGATGCGCGCGAGCATAAGGCGAAAAAAGGCGCGGTCCTTCTGCAGCAGGGCGATCCGGGGGATTTCCTGCTGATCCTCATGGAGGGGCGCGCGCGCGTGACGGTCTATTCCGCCAATGGGCGGGAAATCGTGCTGGAATATGTCGAGGCTGGCACAGTGCTGGGCGAAATCGCGCTGATCGACGGCGGCTTGCGCACAGCCAGCGTCATCGCCCTTGGTCCTGTTCGCTACCTGACCTTGCCGCGCGCGGTGTTCGAGCGCGTGATTGCCGCCAATCACCGCATTGCGCTCCGCCTGATGCGGGAGCTGGCGATGCGGTTGCGGCTCGCCAATGAGACCATCGAAACGGACCGGGCCTATGGGGCCGCACCGCGTCTCGCGCGGTTCCTCCTTCGATTGCTCAAGAACAGCGAAACCGGCGTCATCAGCCTTAGCCAGACCGAATTGGCGATGTTTGCCGGCATCAGCCGTGAGAATATCAACCGGCAACTCGCGCTGTGGGCACAGGGCGGTATCGTCGAACTGGAGCACGGCAAGATCCGCGTGATGGATGTCGATTCGCTGGAGGAAATAGCCGACGCGATTGAATGAGCGGTGCGCCGCACGCTTGACAGCCCCGCAGCACAATGCCAATGCGCGGCTCCCTTCGGGGGCGCGTAGCTCAGTGGTAGAGCACACCCTTCACACGGGTGGGGTCGCAAGTTCAATCCTTGCCGCGCCCACCATTTGCAAATCCGGAAGCTTCCAGACGCTTCCGCATTTTTCCAAAATACCAAAAAGTGTAGACGTGGCTGCTTCGCGTCCGCATGCGCCCGGGGGTCTTGAACATCCAGACGAATTCGCTGTGGGCATTCTGTCGCGGAGTATAGGAAAGGCGAAATCTGAAGCGGTCTCGCCTTCATGGTCGGTTTGGCGGCTAAGTTAAGCTAATCCCTGATGTAGTTTATGCCCCCCCCCCATGACCTGATTGCCTGTTCCGACGGTAGGCCTCGACCGGGGTTCTCCCGGCCAGGCCCGAGTGCCGACGCTGCGTGTTGTAATAGGTGATCCACCGGCCAAGGCCGACCCGCAGTTCCGAGCCGGTTTCGAAGGCATGGAGGTACACACACTCGTACTTCAGGGATCGCCAGATGGGTTCAATACAGACATTGTCCATCCATCGGCCCCGGCTTTCCATGCTGATACCAATATCGGCGTCAAGCAGCACGCTGGTGAAGGCTTGCGACGTACATTGGCTGCCCTGATCGGCATTGAAGATCTCTGGCTTGCCGAAGCGGGCCAGTGCCCCCTCCAGCGCCGCGACACAGAATCCAGCGTCCATCGTATTCGACAGCTCCCAGGCCAGCACCATGCACATTGCCATCTTCACTTGCGGCAATTGCTGAGAAACTGGAGGCCAGATTCCAGATATGCGTGATCCAGTTTTATTGATCTTACGCAAAGTCGCGACATTGGCCACTGGCCTAAGCTGGCGGGGCATAAATTGGAGGATGTGATAGCAATGGAAACTCGAGGATATACAACCGCAGCAGAGCATGTCGACGTGATCATCGTCGGCGCCGGAATTTCCGGAGTCGGCTCGGCCTATCGCTTGCAGCAGGACTGCCCGGAGAAAACCTATCTGGTGCTCGAGGGCAAAGATACTTTCGGCGGAACCTGGGAAACCCACAAATATCCCGGCGTGCGCTCGGATTCCGATCTCTACACTTTCGGCTACAGCTTCCGGCCATGGCTTGGCAACCCGATCGCGAGTGCCGAGGATATTCTGGCCTATATGGGCACGGTGATCGAAGAGAACGGGATCGGACCACGCATCCGTTATGGACATTGGATCACGTCCTGTTCCTTTTCCCGCGAAACCGACCTCTGGACGGTCGAAGCCACCCGCAAGTCCGATGGAGCGAAGCTGGTCTTCACATGCAACTTCCTGTGGATGTGCCAAGGATATTATGATCACGAAACCCCTCACATCCCCGATTGGGCGGGCATGGCCGACTATAAGGGTCTATTCGTTCACGCCCAGAAATGGGATCCCGCGACCGACTACACCGGCAAGCGGGTGCTGGTGATCGGTTCGGGCGCGACTGCGGCAACGGTGGTTCCGGCATTTGCCGAAAAGGCGGCGCATGTCGTGATGCTGCAGCGCTCACCAACCTATTTCCTCTGCCGACCGAACCAGAACGACCTGGCCGACCGCTTGCGCGAAATCGGCATGGACGAGCCGACCATCCACAGGGTGGCGCGTACTCAGATTCTCCACGATCAGCTGAACTTCATCAATCGCTGCAATGCCGACTCGAACGAAGTATTCGAGGAACTCAAGACCAATATCCGCGCGTTTGCGGGTGAGGATTTCCCGATCGAGCCGCACTTCGTGCCGAAGTACAAGGTCTGGCAGCAGCGCATCGCATTCTGTCCGAACGGCGACCTGTTCCAGGCGGCGGCTGCTGGCAAGGTCTCCGTGGTAACCGACACCATCGACAGGTTCACCGAAAAGGGCGTGCGCACTGCTTCGGGCGAGGAGATCGAGGCGGACATCATCGTCGCCTGCACCGGCTTCAACTTGCTGGTGATGGGCGGCATTCCGTTCACGGTCGACGGCAAGCCAATCGATTGGCACGAGACCGTTACCTACCGTGGCGCAATGTTCACCGGAGTGCCCAATATGGTCTGGGTCATGGGCTATTTCCGCGCGTCCTGGACACTGCGGGTTGAAATGATCAGCGAGTTCGTCTGCAAGCTGCTTAACAGCATGAGCGAGCGCAAGGCAAAGCGGGTCGAGGTGACCTACCGGCCACGGGACGAAAGCATGGCTCTGGCGGACTGGATCGAGGAAGACAATTTCAATCCTGGGTACCTGATGCGCGGCCTCAAGGATCTGCCCCGCCGCGGCGACCAGCCAGAATGGCGCCACAATCAGGACTACTGGGCCGAGCGTCACGAGTTACCGAACATCGACCTCGATGGCCCGGAATTCCTCTACGATGGCCAACGCACCAACGCAGAGCCATTGGTCGCGATATGATTATAGGCTTCCGGCCGCATGCCTTTTGGGCAGATTGAACGCTACTGTCCAATCGTCGAGATGTCATCTGTTCCGTACCGATGACATCTCGACCCGTATGATAAAAAGTCGCGCTCCAACGCCTGGCTCATCAGATCGTTTGCCGAGAAAGTTTGCCGTAATCTGCCTGGGTGGCGATCCTCGCCGGACTATCCCCGGCGCCGCTGGGACGCCGGGGACATGTGCGTGCCTATAAAGTAGCTTACAGCTTCTCGGTGAGTTCCGGCACGATCTTGAAGAGGTCGCCGACCAAGCCGATGTCGGCGACTTGGAAGATGGGGGCGTCCTCGTCCTTGTTGATGGCGATGATGGTCTTTGAGTCCTTCATGCCGGCGAGATGCTGGATCGCGCCCGAGATGCCGATGGCGACATAGACTTCGGGTGCGACGATCTTGCCGGTCTGGCCGACCTGATAGTCGTTGGGGACATAGCCCGCATCGACCGCAGCACGGCTGGCGCCCACGGCTGCGCCAAGCTTGTCGGCGAGCGGGAAGATGTTAGCCTTGAACGTGTCGCCATCCTTGAGCGCGCGACCGCCCGAGACGATGATCTTCGCGCTGGTCAGTTCGGGGCGCTCCATCTTGGCGATCTCCGAGCCGATGAAGCTGGAGAGTCCCTTGTCCCCCGTAGAGGATACCGCCTCGACGGTGCCGGATCCGCCGGTGGCGTCTGCCTTCTCAAAGGCCGTGCCGCGCACGGTGATCACCTTCTTGGCGTCCTTGCTCTTGACCGTGGCAATTGCGTTGCCCGCATAGGTGGGGCGCGTGAAGGTATCCTCGCTCTCGACCGAGAGGATGTCGCTGATCTGCATCACGTCGAGCAGCGCAGCTACGCGCGGGGCGATGTTCTTGCCGTTGGAGGTGGCGGGCGCGATGAACGCATCATGGTGGCTCATAAGCTCCACGATCAGCGGCGCGACATTTTCCGGCAGCGCATTCGCAAAGGCGGCGTCATCGGCGACATGGACCTTGCCCACGCCAGCGATCTGCGCGGCGGCGCTCGCTGCAGCAGCGCAGCCGGAACCTGCGACGAGCAGATGCACTTCACCCAGTTTGCTGGCGGCAGTGACAGCAGCCAGCGTTGCATCCTTGACCGACGCATTGTCATGTTCGACCCAAACGAGCGTCTTCATGCGGCTACTCCCATGGCTTTGAGTTTGGCGACCAGTTCATCAACGTCGGCGACCTTGATCCCGGCCTGACGCACCGGCGGTTCGACAACCTTGAGCGTTTCGAGCCGGGGGCTGATGTCGACGCCATAGTCGGCGGGGGTCTTCTGCGCGAGCGGCTTTGACTTGGCCTTCATGATGTTGGGCAGCGAGGCATAGCGCGGCTCGTTCAAACGCAGGTCGGTGGTGACGATCGCGGGAAGGGTGAGCTTCACCGTCTCCAGGCCGCCGTCGACTTCGCGCGTCACCGAGACGCTGTCGCCCTCGACCTCGACCTTGCTGGCGAACGTACCCTGCGGACGGCCCAGCAGCGCGGCGAGCATCTGGCCGGTCTGGTTGCAGTCATTGTCGATCGCCTGCTTTCCCAGGATGATCAGGCCAGCCAGCTCTTCTTCCTGCACCTTGGCGAGCAGCTTGGCCACGCCCAGCGGCTCCACATCCTCAGCTTCGATCAGGATCGCCCGGTCCGCGCCCATGGCCAGCGCCGTGCGCAGCGTCTCCTGTGCCTTGGCCGGTCCGATCGAAACCACCACCACTTCCGTGGCAGCACCCTTCTCCTTGAGACGTAGCGCTTCTTCCACCGCGATCTCGTCAAAAGGGTTCATCGACATCTTCACATTGGCCAGGTCGACACCCGTTCCGTCCGCCTTCACCCGTGGCTTCACGTTGTAATCTATCACCCGCTTTACGGGCACGATAATCTTCATCGAGTGGCTTCCTTTCAATCTTTTTATATAATCCTGCTGAGGTCCGTATTCTGCACCATGTTCGCACCGCAAATACAGGTACATAGCTAGCCGGAGAACAGGCTAAGCCTACATAGAGGGAGGCGCATTCCTCATGTGTATCAGGCACGGCAAAGGGTGTTTTACAGTACGGTTTCGAGCATCTTGCTTAAAGCTTCCCAATCCCGCTCGGCAAGTATTTGGATGCATGAACGGGAGGCGGGGAGATGATTTCATGGATGTGGTAAGTAGGACATCCCGAGTCAGCTAAGCGCTATGGGGGTGATCCATTGAGCGCTTCAACCCAATCGACACATTCGTAGCCAGCAACGGCGCACTGAGACAAGTCGCTTCAATCTCGAAGAGCGTAGCACGACAGCTTTGATCGGCTTCGTCCTGCGTGGTTCATAAATCAGTGCGGTGGCCCGGCCACTTCCTGAACCGCTTGCTGCAGCCATTCCATTACTGCCGAAACCCGCGCCAGCCGTCGCAGTTCGTGATGTACGACGACCCAGAAGCTGCGCTGGACCATGACTGCGTCTGCAAGCTGCGGTACCAGCACCGGATCGTTCAAGCCGATAAAATTGGGCAGGATTGCTACTCCAATCCCGCCACGTACCATCGCATGCTGCACATTTATGCTGGAGCTTGCGAAATTCGGCGAGAGTTGCACGTCAACCTCATGCAGATAGCGCAGCTCGTCAGCATAAATGAAATCAGGGATGTAGCCGATCAATGTGCGGCTTCGCAGGTCCTCGATATCCTGCACTGCGCCATGATCACGGATATAGTCTCGCGAGGCATACAGGCCGAGCCGATAGTCCGCGAGTTTGCGCGACAGCAGCGCCCCGCGGGAGGGGCGAGCGAGCATGACTGCCATATCCGCCTCGCGCTTCGAGGGATTGAGAAAACCGTTTGTCGTCACGATTTCGAGCGATATGTCGGGATGACGCTCGTGGAACTGTGACAATTGGGGGGCGACTACCCACGTCGCAAACCCTTCTGACATGCTAATCCGCACCGTTCCGGCATAACGACTGCGCTCTCCAGAAAGATCGCCACTGGCCGACAGCAGCGATCGTTCCATTTCCTCGGCATGGGCAAGCAGCTTTTTTCCGCTCGGTGTGAGTGCATGCCCGCGCGGCCCGACTTCGAACAGGCTGGTGTTGAGAGACGCCGCCAGCCGATCAATCCTGCGGCCGACCGTGGTTGCATCCACCCCCAGCCGGGCCGCCGCCGTCGCCAGCGTCCGTCCGCGTTCGACCGCCAGAAAATAGCGGAGATCATCCCAATGTATCATCGCACCCCTTCCTGCAATAATGCAGCCTATCGATGCAATATGATCTATTAACAAGCAGAATGATTGGGTCTAGCGTGATCGTCATTCTTATTTTGGGTGGTCCGAATAGATGTGCCCTAAGGGGCGACAATACTTGGCAGGAGAGTAGAAATGGACCTCCAATTACGCGGGAAGCATGCTGTCGTGACCGGCGCTTCGCAAGGGATCGGACTCGCCGTTGCGACGCTGCTGGCGGAGGAGGGGTGCGACCTAACCCTAGTGGCGCGGAACCGGACAAGTCTCCAGAATGCCGCTGACCAGATCGCCGCCGTAGCGCACGCCGTGCCGCGGTTGATCGTCGCTGACCTGTCTCAACCCGGCGCGATTGACGAATTGGCGAAGGAAGTGACGTCTCTGGACATCCTGGTCAACAATGCCGGTGCGATACCGCCGGGTGGATTATTGGATATTTCATCCGAGCGATGGCGTGCCGCCTGGGATCTCAAGGTGTATGGTTATATTGACCTGACCCGCAGCCTTTATACGCTGCTCACAGTTAGTCGGGGCGTGGTGGTCAACATCATCGGAACGGCGGGTGAACGGCCTGATCCGTCCTATATTGCCGGTGCAGCCGGTAACAGCGCGCTGATGGCTTTTACCAAAGGCATGGCGAAGGGGGCTGCGGTTGACGGGGTGCGCGTCGTCGGCATCAACCCGGGGCCCGTACGGACGGAGCGGATCAAGCTGATGCTGCGTAATCAGGCGGAGCGCAAACTGGGGGATGCCGAACGCTGGCCGGAGCTGGTGGCGAACATGCCGTTTGGACGCATGGCGGAGCCACAAGAGATCGCCCAGGCCGTGGCGTTTTTGGCCTCGCCGCTATCGGCCTACACGTCCGGGGCGATCCTTACGATCGACGGAGGTGGCGCGTAGTCGCTCTCCCTCTCTGACGTCATTGCCCATCGTGGGCTTCAAGCTGAGCGTTAGCTAGAGCGCTCCTACAGTTCGTTCGGTTTGCCTGCATTGCGAACCATAGCCAGAGTTGTGATCACAAGTAGCGGCCAGCTGATTAATGAAAGCGTGATGAGGCCTGTGCGAATGCCTTGCCCCTCTCCTGCAACCCACGTTCCAATCTCGACCGCAGCCAGTGGCCCCAGTCCATAGCCGAGAACGGAGATGATAAGGAAATTGAGGCTGACAATACGGGCTCTCATTCGAGTGGGAGTGTATGACTGAATTGCGATGGGCGTCATGACATTGAATGCCGATCCCATGAACATACCAACGGCGAACCCGGAAAGCTGGAGAACAATGCGGTCTGAGAGCAGTCCCGCAGCATAGCAAGGTGCTGCACAAAGTGATGGAAGGACGAAGGTGCGCAGAATGCCTTTCTCTGGATCACGATGATACAATCGCAATCCGCGCCACTGCCAGAAAAAGTTTCCGACCAGTGCGGCGGGAACGCCTACGAGACCCAGAAGATAACCTGCTTCAGATGCGTTCATGCCATGTTCGCGGATCAGCACCGTTGGAAGCCAGATTATGATTGCCAGGCTATAGATGCAATTTATGCCGGTGAGGGACAGCAGCGGTCCCATGAAGCGCATGCGCTTCTTCAAATATTGGATTAGCGCAGCCATGCTTACTTCGGCCGCTGGAAGCGCCTCGGAGATGCTTCGTGTCGGTATCTTTGCGGTGAAGGCGAATATCAGGGCCAGCAATAATCCGGGTAGCCCGACTATGATTAGCGTTGTCCTCCATGTCGTCAGCCCAATGTCGCTGCTGACCGCTTCGGCGAGCCCTATCGCGGCCGCTCCGAGCGCATAAGCACCGATTGTCATGAAGCTGCCGATGGAAGTGAAGAACGCAACCGGCAGGCCACGTTGTGCCGGTTTGAACAAATCGGCAATCAGAGAAATGGCTGCGGGCATGAGGACGGCTTCGCCCAACGCCACACCGCATCTTAGCAGGAATATCATCTCGAAATTCGTTGAGAAAGCGCTCAATATGGTCGCTAGGCTCCAAATGATTACGCCGATAGTCACGACAGTCCGCCGATTGCGGGTGTCGACAAAATGACCCAGAGCTACGCCTCCGATGGCGTAAACCAATGCGAAGCCCAAGCCTAACAACAGAGCCAATTGCCGGTCGTCAAGGCCGAGGGAAGCCGCAAGCGGTTGGGCCAGCAGAGCCAGAATGCCGCGGTCGAGCCATGAAACGACATAGAGAGCCGCAAGCAACCAGACGGTGTACCAGGCTTGCCTGTTGCTGACACCGGCGGGCGGCAAGATTGCAGCGTCTTGTTCGTTGATTGTGTTGATGGGGTTTCTCGGCACAACTGCTCTCCAAGACATATTATGTTTATTTGATTTCTGGATTCTGGCGTCAGCCGGAGCTGCCAACTGCTTCCGTCGCCCGCCATTGCTCTAACCGGGCGCTCACCAATTGTAGCGAGTCGACACCGAAATACATGTCGGTGCCACCCAGGAAAGTCGTGGGAACACCGAAGGCACCCCGCGCAATAGCTTCGTCCACTTTTGCACGCAGCGCATCCTTGGCATCCTGCTGGGTGATCTGCCCGAGCAGCCATTCTCCGTCGACACCTACTTCCCGACAGATATCGAGAAGGACCGAGTCTTCCGAAAGGGGAAGCTCGTCCCTAAAATAGGCCTGATAGCAAGCACGGGCGAACGGGATGAGATGACCGATGGGCTGGAGAACCAGACAGGCACGCATCGCCTTGACGCTGTTGATGGGGTGACCTGCTGGCGGGAAGTTGATCTTTATCCCTGTGATATCGGCCCAGTCCTGCATGACCTTTGCATGGTAGTCTACCTTGCGCGGCGGGAACTTCTCCTTGAACAAGTTGAATTCGACGCCTGGGTTGACCGCATTGAAGATGCCGCCGACGAGGACCGGATGCCATTCGACAGTGAGGCCGAAGCTTTCGGCCAGCGGCATGATCCGTTCGAAACCGAGATAGCTCCACGGACTGGAGCAATCGAAGAACATTTCAAGTTTCATGGCCGCTCCTCAACTTTGGAAGATGCTAATGGAAAGATTGGCCTGGGGAGGGCGCGCATGGCATCGATGCCGCCGCCCGCAGCGATCCCCCGCTGAACGGCAGGACGGGCGCGGACGAGCGCGAACCACGTCTTCAGGGCCGGATAGTCGTCGAGGGTGAGGCCTTGCGCCTTGTGGGTCATGATCCACGGAAAGCAGGCTATGTCGGCGATTGAGTAGCTGCTGCCAGAAACAAATGCGCCTGTGCGGGCCAATTGGGCATTGAGAACGGTATAAAGCTGACGGACTTCCTTGCCGTAGCGCTCGATGGCGTAGGGGATCTTCTCCGGGGCGTAGAGCAGAAAATGGCCATTCTGCCCGGCCATAGGGCCGAGGCCAGCAACCTGCCAGATCAGCCACTGGATAGCGGCATATCGTTCTGCCGGCTCCGGATCAAGGAACAGGCCAGTTTTATCGGCCAGATAGAGCAGGATGGCGGCGCTTTCAAATAGGGTGGTGGGCTCGCCACCGCGCCCCTGTGCATCGATGAGCGCGGGAATTTTGCCATTGGGGCTCGCCGTCAGGAACCCTTCGGGCGGGTCACTTCCCCAACGGACGGGAATAAGCCTGTAGGGAAGGCCCATCTCCTCCAGGCAGATCGTGATCTTCCATCCGTTTGGACTGGGAGCATAATAGACCGCGAGATCGGCCTCCGACCCGGTCATGGCGCCTGCAGCGTGGATAGCAGCCGGCGGGTGAGAGGATAACCGCGGTCCTCCGGAATACATATCCACGACTCACCATGTTCATCGCCCTCAATGCAAGGCGAAATGGGGATGCACTCGATGTTGCCGAGATGCTCCTTGGCGGCCTCGAACGCCGGATAGGCAGCGAGACGTTCCAGATTGCACAATGTGGGAAAGATGATCTTGGCGGTGCCAGCCTCAGCTTCATTGATGGCTTCATGGGCATGGAGCCAGCGTGCCTGACCAACCTCGTCGACATCGGCAGTAACGGTGCGATCTCCCTGGTGACGGGTGATATAGAAGCGGGTGTCGAAGCGACGATGCGATTGAAATTTTGGATGCCACTGGGCCCAAGGCAGGAGCGCCGCCAGATCAAGCCTGATACCGTTGTCACCCAGCAAGGTGCTGAATGGGACTTTCCGCTTCAACTCTGTCTGCAGGGCGACAGCATCGACCGGCATCGACGACTGAAAGGCTACCAGGATACCAACTTCTTCCAGCATTTCGCGAATGGCCGTTACGCGGTGCGCCATCTCGACCGGTTCGCCGAGTGTGACATCGACCAGGTTCGCATCTGTAGCGGTCCGGTGGTCGTCTTCATCTACCCGGCCGCCGGGGAACACCAGCGCATTGGGAGCAAAGCGCATTTGCGCTGTGCGCTGGATCATCAGATGGCGCGCGGCTTGCCCGTCACTTTCGTAATACAGGATCAGCGTGGCTGCTGCGATCCCTGGCCCCGACACCGTTTCACCGCGTCCATCGCTCATCCTCTGTCTCCCGGTCCTGTTTCCTATCATCATTCCTGTGACTGATAAAGCAACCGACCTATATCTGCATCGATAGTAAAAAAATATCGCTTACAAACTGGGACTTTCCATATCTGTGTTGCTTTCAATCGATCTGAATAATGGTTTTATGTTTTCGTTCCCCTGTGGGTCGTGGCGGATTAGAACCGTTCGAAATGCTGGCGGGTTCTGCCAGTGCAGGGGAGGATGGAGTCGTGCTTAATACGAATTCCCGCCAAGGCTTTGACGAAAGCCATGAGCAGTACAGAGACACGGTGCGCAGGTTTCTCGCCAAGGAGGCCGAGCCTTATCTCGACAAGTGGGAAGCAGAGGGGATTACCAGCAAATATTTTTGGAAAGCGGCTGGCGATGCCGGTTTGCTTTGTTCCAGCATGCCAGAGATCTATGGTGGCATTGGCCTCGACATATCCTACGATCTGGTTTTTCTTGAGGAATTATACTATTTGAACTGCCCGGTAGGGGTCAGCCTGCAGTCGTTGATTACTGCACCGTATCTCCTGAACTACGGTTCGGAGGAATTAAAAGCCCGCTACCTTCCCGGCATGATTAGCGGTGAGATCATCACGGCTCTGGGCATGACGGAGCCGGGTGGCGGTTCCGATGTCAAAAGTCTGCGCACGACGGCACGCCGCGACGGTGATTACTATGTAATCAATGGGAGCAAGCTCTACATCTCGAACGGCTTGCTGTCGGACCTGGTATTTCTGGCGGCGCGGACCGGCGGAGAGGGGGCAAAGGGCGTGTCTCTGATCTTGGTCGAAGCCAATTCCCCAGGCTTCGAGAGAGGGCGCAATCTCGACAAGATCGGCCTGCATGGTGCCGATACATCGGAGCTGTTTTTCAACGATGTGCGGGTGCCAATTTCGAACCTGCTGGGTGAAGAGGGGCAGGGCTTTCGTTACATGATGTCCGAACTTGGCCAGGAGCGGCTGGCGATCTCGACAACCGCCCAGGCGCAGGCGCAACGCGCCTTCGACGAAGCAGTCCAGTTCGTGAAGGAGCGCAAGGCTTTTGGCCAGCCGATATTCGATTTCCAGAATACGCGCTTCACGTTGGCGGACATGGCGACACGTCTGCAGGCAGGTTGGGCGCACCTCGACTGGGCCCGCATGAGGCACATGAAAGGCCTGTTGACGTCTGAAGAGGCGGCGGCATCCAAATTATGGCACTCCGAGAATGTCTGGCACATTGTCGATGCGGCGCTCCAGCTGCATGGCGGTGCGGGCTATATGAACGAATATCCGATAGCGCGACTGTGGCGGGATACGCGGATACATCGCATCCATGGTGGAACTTCGGAAATCATGAAGGAAGTGATCGGTCGCCGAATTTGATACATCATCCATCTCTTGGTGGTGCGCCGTCGGCTGACAGGGCGCGGTCATGCGGTCACGCCCCTTCGGCAGCAGGATAGGTTTCAAAGCATGTCTACCTTCATCGATGTTCATTCCCACGTCTCGCCGTTGAATTTCCCTTCTGCGCCGCATTCCGATGTGGCACCGCGCTGGCCCTGCATGAAGTGCCAGTCGTCGGTCGAAGGCACTTTGATGATCGGCGAAACGCCGTTCAGGAAGCTGGATGCGCGTTCATGGGACGTGGCAAGACGGATTGAAGACATGGATCGCGAGGCGGTGGACATGCAGGTGCTGTCGCCGATGCCTGAGTTGCTGTCCTATTGGCTAGACCTGGCCGACGCCCAGATCCTGTGCGATGCGTCCAACCACTTGATCGCCAGCATGGTCAGCGCTGCTCCGCGCCGTTTTCGCGGTCTCGGGTCAGTGCCGCTGCAAAATCCGGAGGCAGCGGCGCGCATGTTGCCGCGCCTGAAGTCGGATTTTGGTCTGAAGGGTGTAGAGATCGGTAGCAACATCAACGGCAAGATGCTGGGTTCTGCGGAGTTCGATCCCTTCTGGGCAGCGGCCGAGGCAGAGGGGATGCCGGTTTTCGTCCATGCGCTGCATCCGGTTGCCGCCAAGGGTCTAGAAAAGCCTGACATCAACTTTACCGGATTTGCTTTGTTTCCCGTTGATACGGGTATGGCCGCAGCTTCCATCATCATGGGTGGCGTTCTTGATAGATATCCCGGCCTTCGCATCGCCTTTAGCCACGGCGGGGGCACCCTTGGCGCGATGTTGGGGCGGCTACAGCTTGGTTGGACAACGACCAAGGGTTTCGAGGGACGAAGCCAGCTTGCCCCGATCGAGCAGGCGCAACGCTTCTTTTACGACACCAATGTCTATGACGCGGAATATCTGGCCTACCTCGCCGTTCGCATGGCGCCGGGTCAGGTATTTGCCGGTACGGATTATCCCTACATGATCATGCAGAACGACCCGGCCCGATGGATTCGCTCGCTCGGCCTGCCGGGGGAAGTCGAGCGGAGCATCTGCTCAGAGGCCGCTGGACGGTTTCTCGGCGAGCCGCTCTGATCCGAACGCCGGGCGCATAGCGGCGGTCAGCCCATCTTCCAACGCTCCAGCATGGCCTCTCCGCATTCGTCGGGACCAATTGCGCCTGGCGTGCGCGAGAACCGCGGGGCGGGTGCCTGCTGCACGATGCCCTCGTGCAGAGCATAACCGTTTCGCTCCGCGATCTGGGGATGGGTCGGGACCTCGGCCAGTTCGAGCACCGGCGCCCCGCAAGCGTCAGAGTCTTCGAGGATCGCCGTCCACTCGTCGCGGGTGCGGGTGAGGAAGATCGCCGCCATTGCGGCCGACCTTTCGGGCCAGACCGAAGGATCGTATTGGTCCTCCGCCCACTCCACTGGCGCTCCGATCCGTTGGAGCAGGATGCGGTAGAACTGCGGCTCGATCGCGGCGACGGCGAATTCCCTGCCGTCCTTGCACAAATAGGGGCGATAGTAGTTAGACGCTCCGACCAGCACGTTATGTCCGCGCGCCAACGAAAGGCCGCCAGTGGGCACATGCCCGGTCGCACCGGCGAGCAGGGCGGCGACCCCGTCGACAATCGCCGCATCGACCACCTGCCCGAGGCCCGAACGCTCCCGCTCCCACAAGGCGGCGAGAATGCCCAGCACAAGGAACATCGAGCCGCCGCCAAAATCGGCGACGAGGTTCATCGGTGGCACGGGCAACTCACCTGGGCGAGCAAAGGCATGGAGCGCCCCGGTGATCGCGAGGTAGCTGAGGTCGTGTCCGGCCCGCAGCGCGAGGGGGCCATCCTGGCCCCAGCCAGTCATGCGGGCATAGATCAGGCGCGGATTGGCCGCCATTGCTACCTCTGGACTGAGCCCGAGCCGCTCCATCACCCCAGGCCGGTTGCCTTTGATCAGCACGTCAGCATGCCGAGCTATGTCGAGGGCGCGGGCGACGTCCTCCGGCTGGCGCAAGTCGAGGACCAGCTTGCCCCGCCCGCGCTCCGTGATCGGATTGATGGTGAAGGCCGGCCGATTGGGCCGTTCAATCCGCAGCACTTCGGCGCCGAGGTCGGACAGCAGCATCGCACCGTGCGGACCTGGCCCCATTCCGGCGAATTCGACACACCGCAATCCCGCCAGCGGACCGCGCCTGCCCCCATGCTGCGTCATTCCCGGGTCTCCATCAGCATGTGTGTAACCCTTAGCGATCGCGGCCCATCGGGCGCTGTCCGCTCGGTCGCAATGATCGGGGGCACCGCGTTCCGAAAACGCTGTTGAGAAGGTGTTACATCCCCACTCGCACTGTCAACATACTTGTATCGTTTAACAGCAGTACAGTGTTTGCGACGGAAGTTGCCGGAACGCAGGAGTTTCCTTTTCGCCTTACGGTATCGCAGGTATGCAAGAAGACGATATGCTTCATGTTTCGCGATAGAAGGACATATCGCCCTGAAAATTGGACCGAAAGAGCTGGCGGGGGAAGAGCAACCTCGGCGGGTTGGTTAGTTGGTGGCTGTAGGCCCAATCCAACAGTTGGTGCGCGGTATTTTCAGGTTTGATCTTCAATTGGCTGCTGCAAGGCAGGAGCCGCATCCTTCGTAAGAGGTCGACATGGTCTTACCGTACCCGGAACTAATGAAACTGGAGCGCAATTTCAGTCATAGCTGGAACGAGCGCGACCTCATGATCTACGCTCTCGGACTTGGAATGCCGTCTGACCCGGTAGATGAACGCCAACTGGCCTATGTTTACGAGGAACGTCTCGCAGTCCTGCCGACCTTCCTTTCGACGATCGTGGTTGGGCGGAGCCCGGTCGCCTTCGCAGGCATCGACTATACGACGGTTCTCCACGGTGAGATTGCCGTGACGCTGCACAAGTCGATTCCGACGCGGGGCGAGGCCCTGGTTCAGTCGAGGATCGCTGGCGCCTGGGACAAGGGGGCTGGCAAGGGCGCGGTCTTCAGGGATCATTCGGATTTGTATCTGGCGGGTGAGCAAGCGCCGTTTGCGTCGGTTGTGAACACTGCGTTTGGACGCTCGGAAGGCGGATTTGGTGGACCGAGGGAGGGGCAGCCGATGCCCCACCCCATACCCCAACGGGATCCCGACCGGATAGTGACGCTATCTACCTCGCGGCAGCAGGCCCTTCTGTATCGGCAAACGGGCGACCTGAACCCGCTGCATGTCGATCCCGCTTCGGCGCGCGCCGCAGGGTTTCGGGAGCCGATCCTGCACGGGCTTTGTACTTTTGGCATTTGCCAGCGCGCGGTTTTAGGCGAGTATTGCGGGTATGCAGCCGATGCCCTCAAGCAAATTGGGGTTCGCTTCACGGGAATTGTGTATCCTGGCGATTCCATTCGCGTTGAGATGTGGCGAGATGGCGAGGTCGTATCGTTTGAGGCGTTTGCAGTAGAGCGGGCGCAAAAGGTGATCGGTAACGGCAAAGCAGTCCTAGCCGAGTAGCCCGACGCTGAAATTGGTGCGTGTGGCGAACCCCAGTTCCACCACGCTAGCGCACGTTGCAGAGCGCAATTGGCAGGATGAGGTGCAGTCTGGCGGACATGAAGAGCCGATGAGGGGCGAGGTCTTGGCCTCCGCATCAGGGTGCCGGTTTAGCGGCGGTGGATCGAACATTCGTTTCAAAGATCAAGTAACATATGGGCGGCACTCCTGCGCATGGGATTGATCTGCCCCCGCGGAGTGGGCCGGTTGGTTTGTTAGTGGATTATGCTCACCATCGCCATATCCGGGCGGAGGTGGAGCGAAGCGGAACCGGAGGCCGGATATGGCGGTGAAGCCGTTTCCGGTGCCGGTGGTCGATAGCCCAGGCTGCTGTGCGGGCGCACGGTGTTGTAATGTCGCCGCCACGCTTCGATCAGCACTTTGGCCTCGGCGAGGCTGT
>NZ_CAKKNC010000006.1 GCF_918741285.1 Sphingobium sp. CECT 9361
TTCAAGGGCGACCGCTACGATTGCGGGTCGAAGGCCGGTTTCATCGAAGCCAACTTCGCGCTCGCGCTGGAACGCGAAGACATCGGCGCGCATATCCGGGCCTTCGCCACGGAATTGCTGGCCCGCTGATAGCTTACCGCCGCTAAGCCAGTTCCCCGTTCGGGCTGAGCTTGTCGAAGCTTCGTCCTTGCGTCAAAGGAAGCCCTTCGACACGCTCAGCACGAAGGGAGGGCGACGTATGACAGCAGTATATCTCATCGTTGCCGCGCTTTGCTTCGCTCTCTTTCTGCACCCCTACATTAGCTTTCCGCTCACCCTGCGCCTGATGCGCGCACGGCCGGTGGTGCAAGACCCGAAGCTCCCCCGCCCCAGCGCCAGCCTCCTGTTCTCGGCCTATAATGAAGAACGCGCGCTCCCCGCCAAGCTGCGCAACCTCGAAGCGATCAAGGCGCTGCATCCCGATATCCAGATCATTGCCTATTCCGACATGAGCACGGACGGCACCCGCGACCTCCTGCTGAGCCGGCCCGACCTCCTCACCCTCGTCCCCTCGACCGAACGCACCGGCAAAGCCACGGGTATGCGCAGGATGGTGGCACAGGCGACGGGCGACATCTGCATCTTCACTGACGCCAACGTCATCCTCGCCCCCGAATCGGTCGCGCCGCTGCTCGATTATTTTCGCGACCCCGCCATCGGCGGTGTGTCCGGCACTCTGCGCTACATCAACGAAACGGATGGCGTCACCGCCAGCGTCGGCGGCCTCTATTGGCGGATGGAAGAAACCATCAAGGCGCTCGAGTCGCGTTGCGGCTCGATGATGGGCGCCGACGGCTCGATTTTTGCTACGCGGCGGGCGCTGTATCCCGAAATTCCGGCCCATCTGTTGGATGACATGACATCCTCCATATGGGTCATCCTGGAGACGTTTCGCCTCATCAGCGCGCCGGACGTCATCGCTTACGAGAAGAACACCACCGATCCCCGCGACGAGTTCCGCCGCAAGCGCCGCATCGCTTGCCGCGCGTACAACACCCACCGCCACCTCTGGCCGCACATCGTCCGATCCTTCCCCGCCATCGACATTTACAAATATGTCTCGCACAAGTTGTTGCGTTGGTTCGGCGCGCCGTTCCTGTTGCTGGGATTGCTCACCGTCACGGCATTGCTGGTCCATTGCGGCTATGGCCCGGCCGCCGCCATCCTCTGGATCGCAGGACTCATCGCCTTGACCATCGGGCGCGCGGTGACCGTCCCGCTCCTATCCCCCATCAGCGAAATCCTGCTTTCCATCGGCGCGACGTTCGTGGGCGTCATCGACGCCCTGCGCGGCAAGACCTACCAAACATGGGCGCCCGCAAAGTCCCGCGACTGACGCCACACGAAAACAGTCGAGATATGTGGCAAATCCACTATAGCCACGCCACGATCCGACGGAGAGCCAAGTGATTACGTTTCAGCGGGCATCGAAAGCCGCCATCAAATGGGCATCGTTCGCAACGCTGAAGCTGCGTGCGGCAACCGGCGCCAAAGCAGGCTATAGCTGCCCGGCCTGCAAGGCCGATGTTGTCGGCTTCTTCCGCTATGGCGATAACGCCACCTGGGGTTGCCCCGCCTGCGGCGCGTCTCCGCGCCAGCGCCTCGTCTGCTACCTGCTGGACAGCGGCCAACTGACCGTGCCGAAGGGCGCATCCGTGCTCCACATCGCCCCCAATGAAGCCGGGCTCGTCTCGCGTTTCGCCGCGCAGGCTGGCGACTACGTCCCCGCCGATCTGCATCCCGATGTTTACGACCTGCCCGGCGTCGTGGCGATGGACCTGATGCAGATGGATGCAAAGGACCGGTTCGACATCATCTATGCCAGCCATGTCATGGAACATGTGGAGGATGACGCCCGCGTCCTTTCGAACATGTTCACCGCCCTCAAACCGGGTGGCGAAGCATGGCTGATCGTGCCTCTGTGGGATCGCCCGACCGAAGATGGCCATATGGGCATGTCGCAACGCGAACGCGAAAGGCGCTTCGGACAGTGGGACCATGTACGGCAGTACGGGCCCGATTTCGCAGAACGAATCCGTAATGGAGGTTTTGTGCTCGATACCGTCGCCGCGCGCGATCTGGCCCCCGATCTGCAGCAGAAACATGCTTTGGACGACGTTATTTTTCGCGCGCGCAAACCGGCCTAGCGGGTTTTTAGGTCACGAAATATCCTTGTCGGGATGCTCGCTCAACCCGATCGACCAACAAACTACGTAGATTACCGAACACGAAATGTGCCCATCCGCTAGATATTTGGGAAAAAGTAAGTTTTCGCCCGTAACGACTGATCCAGAACCCTACCCGCTCTGTCGCAACACGCTGTTTTCTTTCTGTGTCACGGCGAAACACGAAAACTGTTCATCATACCGCAACGCAGCATCTGCTTGTGAGGCGGCGTAAATTTTAGTAAATGTCGGCTTAGTGTCGCGTCCATGCCTATGGGGCCAAGCAAACAGTCAGAGGTCGAGCGATGAATGCCCCATATCGGATGGAGCGGCCAGGGTTGGTAATAGCGACCAAACCGGCGGAAAAGAGATTGCGGCGTATCAGCTTGTATTTCGAGCTGATGGCGCTCGATACGCTCGCCATCGCCGTCGCCTTTTTCCTGATTGGCCTTATCCGGGTCGAGACCGGCGTAATTTCCGGCCTGCGCCTCTCCCTCATGCTGATACCTATCTATATCGGCTATGCCATTCAGGGTGAGACATTCAGCAGCACCGCCCTGCTCACTCCACGCGTGAATGCCGCAAAGGCGCTGACGGCTTTGTTCTACGCCGTCATTACGGTCGTATTCTTCCTCTTCGCACTGGGTACGGCCGACACCGTCTCGCGCCTGACCTTCGGCGCCGGGTCCGTATTGTCGGCGATATTTCTGGCGGCAACGCGCTTTGCCTTTTGCCGATACGCAACGCAACGACTCGAAGGCGCGTCGATCAACGAACTGCTCATCATCGACGATGTAGAACTGGATTGCCCAAAAGCACCCCACATGGTGTCGACCAAGGCGATCGGGTTCGAACCGGATCTGGGCAACCCCGAAATGCTCCAGCGCCTCGGGCTGCTGGTCGATGGGTTTGAGCGTGTCGTAGTCGCATGTTCGGCGGAACGTCGGACACGGTGGACGATGCTGCTGCGTGGCGCGAACATCAACGGCGAAATCGTCGCGCCCGAATTCGATTCCACCGGAATTGTGGGTATCGGTCTGTTTGGTGGGCACGATACGCATATCGTGTCGCGCGGCCCTCTCAGCACAGCCAATCGCGCGAAAAAACGCGCACTGGATTTGTCGCTGACAGTGCCTGCTATCATTGCCCTGACCCCGCTGTTGCTGCTGGTTGCGATAGCCATCCGCCTCGACAGCCCCGGCCCGATTCTGTTCAAACAGAACCGTGTGGGCCGCGGCAACCGGCTGTTCCAGATCATGAAGTTCCGCAGCATGCGCGTCGAAACGTCAGACAGCTCGGGCAATAGATCCGCCTCGCGGACGGATGACCGCATCACGCGCGTCGGCAAATTCATCCGCTCCACCAGCATCGACGAACTGCCCCAGCTTTTCAACGTACTGATCGGTGACATGAGCCTGGTCGGGCCGCGTCCCCATGCGCTGGGGTCGATGGCAGGCAACCAGTTGTTCTGGGAAGTCGATCACAAATACTGGATGCGCCATTCGCTCAAGCCCGGCATCACCGGACTGGCACAGGTGCGCGGCTATCGCGGCGCGACGGAAGTGCCAGACGATCTCATCAATCGCCTTGGTGCCGATCTGGAGTATATAGAAAGCTGGACGCTGGGACGCGAATTGATCATCCTTGCGCGCACTTTGGGCGTTGTGGTGCATCGTAACGCATTTTAATGCGCTTGGGGGAATGGCAATCATCATCCAATTCGGTTGAGTTATTGGATGGTGCGGCTATGCTGCGCCGCAGCAAGGACGTTGGCAAAACAGGAGCGATTCAGTGGTGCATCTCATGTCGGCGGCATCATGCCTTAATCGGCTCTTTCCGGGGCTGAGCGAAGCGATTGTCATGCCTGCCTTGCCCCATGAACGGATAGGCTGAACCATGACCGCACCCATTTTGGTAACCGGCACTGCGGGTTTCATCGGCCACGCCACCGCGCATCGCCTGCTCGAACGCGGTGAGACCGTCATCGGTATCGACAACGTCAACGACTATTACGAAACATCCCTGAAGGAGGCCCGCCTCGCCACGTTTGAGACGTGCGCCGGGTTCACCTTCCATAAAATGGATGTGTCGGACGCCGAAGGCATCGCCGCTCTGGTACGCGAACATGGCATAACGCGCGTCATCCATCTGGCAGCGCAGGCGGGCGTGCGTTACAGCATCGACAATCCCTTCGCCTATCAGAAATCGAACCTCGCCGGCCACCTCGCGATCATCGAAGCGTGCCGCCATGCGAAGGGCTTCGTCCACCTCGTCTATGCATCGTCCAGTTCGGTCTATGGCGACAAGCCGATGGGCGGGAACGGCTTCACCGAGGATGAACCCGCCGCCAGCCCCGTATCGCTCTATGCCGCCACCAAGCGCTCCTGCGAGTTGATGAGCCAATCCTACGCCTCGCTCTACGGTTTTCCGCAGACGGGTTTGCGCTTCTTCACAGTCTACGGCCCGTGGGGTCGGCCCGACATGGCCTATTTCGGCTTCACCAACAAAATCATGCGTGGTGAGCCGATCGAAGTCTATGGCGAAGGGAAAATGGCGCGCGATTTCACTTATATCGACGACATCGTCGATGGCATCGTCGGCGCGCTGGACAATCCGCCCGCGACCGGTGAGCACCGCGTCCTGAACATAGGCGACAGTCATCCCGTCGGCTTGATGGAAATGATCGAAACCCTGGAAACGGCCATCGGGCACAAGGCCGATAAAATCATGCGGCCGATGCAGCCGGGTGACGTCACGGCAACCTATGCCGACGTATCGAAGCTGCATGCGCTGACCGGATATCGCCCTAAAGTAATGTTGGCCGAAGGGCTGGATCGCTTCGCCACATGGTATAAATCCTACTATCGGTTGGGTTAAAGTAACACATCCGAAATGGTTTCGATCAACCTGTCAGGTGTAACCAATACGTTTTTATTCAATCTATTATCGTGCGCAGGCTTGCGCTTTTAAAGAATTGGCGTCATCCACCGTTTTGGATACTATCCTACATTGCAACCCGCGATTTCTTGACGGTTTGGAATAGGACATCGGGCGCCGAATCGCCGATCAGTTACGTCGAGCGGGTTCGACACCTTGGAGGATGTGGGTGCCGGGCAAATCTGTTGTTTTCTTTGCTTCCCACGCGCACGGGGGCGTACGCGAGTTGTGGACCAATCTCGCGGAAGGCTTTCATGAGCTTGGGTATTCGGCACAGTTGGTAGGACTCTATCCCTTGCCGTCCATTGTGGAGCCTCCGACGAACATTCTGGCATGGTCTTACGTCATCACCGGTACGCCGTCGGGTATAAGCGGCAAGTTCCGCATGCTTCGGGAACTGGCGCGTTGGATGCGGCGCGAACGACCGGAACTTATCATTTCCTCCATGCCGGCGGCCAATGTGCTGGTGCCGTTCTTCGCGAAGATATTCAGCCCCCGGACGCGCGTGATCGTGTCCCATCACTCACCCGCGACCGTATATAAGCCGAGCCTGAACTTCCTTGATCGCTTTACGGGCAGCGCGCGAAACGTAGCCGCTATCGTCAGCGTGTCGGACACGGTCAACACGACGCTCGACGACAAGCCTGCCCTTTACAAGGCAAAGCGGTTGACCATTCACAACGCCATCCCGCCGCGTATCGAAGATTTGCTGGAGCGACTGCGGTTGCAGGCAATCGATCGACCGCATGGCCGGCGTGTAGTCGTCTGCGGCCGGCTGGAATGGCCGAAGAATAACGAGATGCTCATTCGTGCCATCGCGCTGACCCGTGATGTCGAAGTCGACATGCTCGGCTGCGGCGCGGACGAAGACACTTTGCGTCAGATGATGGTCGACCTGCGCGTCGATGACCGGATGCACATATTGGGCAATCGCGATCGCGAAGAGGCGCTGACGCTCATGTCGATGGGCGACGTCTTCGTACAGGTCAGCCTGTTCGAAGGGCACAGCCTTGCGCTGATAGAAGCAGCAAAGCTGGGGTTGCCGCTGATCGTGTCCAACGTGCCGAGCCAGGTGGAAGGCATTACCGCCAGAGATGGCACGCGCTGTGGCATCGCCGTCGACCTCGACGACGATGCAGGCCTGGCTACAGCGATAGAGTCTATCCTCAACGACCCCGCGCAACGCGCATTGTGGAGCGATCGCGCTATGAAGCTGGCACGCGAATTGACCTTCGAAAAAATGATTACCGACTATGTTGCGCTGGCCGATCCGTTGACCAGCAATGCCAGCCTTTTGGCATATAGAAACCGCACTGCAGTTACCTCGTCATGAAACTTTTCACTTCAGATCAAGCGATGGCCACAGAAACGGCACAACTGCCGATCCGGCGCGGCCCCCTGCTGTTGGCGTGGGTCATCCTGATCATATTCTGCCTCCTTGGTCCCTTCATGTCCTACAGCGGCCTGCCCGGCACTGGCGAAGGCAGCCCGGTACGTCAGGCAGGCTATCTGACGGTATTCGGGCTTGCCATCTACGGCAGCCGACCGCTGGTCGATCCCAAAAGGCTGCTGGTGGTGCCCATCGCCATTTGCGTCGCGCTGCTTTGGGTGTGGCTAAGCATAGCCTGGGCGCTGGAGCCCGGCATCGCTTTTCGCCGTGCGTTTCTGACGACGACGATCATCTGGAGCATCTTTGCGATTGTGCGGCGTGTGGGCGTAGACCAGCCGTTGATGATCGCACGTGCGCTTCTGGTGGCGCTCCTCCTCATCAACATCGCGGTGTCGATCCTTTTCCCCGAAATGGGCGTCCACTCGGTCAATGAACCTGCTGACAAGGGATTGATCGGCGACTGGCGCGGGATCATGACGCACAAGAACTTCGCCGGTCCGACCGTAGCGATCCTCATCCTCATGTTCCTGTTCGATGCACGCCGCATCCCGATGGCCTTGCGTATCATCGTCATCGCGGCGGCCAGCTATTTCCTCTACCGCTCCGGATCAAAGACATCGGCAGGCATGGTGGTATGCGCGATAGCGATCGGCGCGCTGTTCCAATATTACAAAGGCCGCGCCAAGGGCTTCATCATATCGCTGACTGCCTTGGCAGGCATCGCAGGCGCGATTGCAGTCTACATCTACAAGGATCCGCTGAGCGGCAACTTCACCGATGAGCGCTCCTTCACCGGCCGCCCGCTCATCTGGAAAGCGCTTGTCGACTACTGGAGCGACAACCCGTGGCTCGGATCGGGTTATGGGTCTTTCTGGAACATCGGCCCGCAGGGACCGATCTATCGCTATGCCACCGGGTGGGTCACCGAAGTCGCCACGGGACATAATGGTTTTCTCGATTTGCTCGCGACCGTTGGCTTGCCCGGACTGGTACTGATTGTGATCGCAACCGTCATCGTTCCGATTGTCACGCTGATCCGGAAAGCCGATTCGAACGCCCCGCGCAATGCGCTGATCGTCTCCATCCTCTTTTTCTGCATCGGGCATAATGCCACGGAAAGCACCTTGTTCGATCGCGACGGCATACCGCAGGTTTTCCTGATGTTCGCCATCGCTGCCATAGCGGCTATGGACAGCAACCGTTTTCCGAAGGCTAAACGGCCGTCCGTCTCGCGCGCGCCTTAATCGGCGACGAGGGGGTGGAACGCATCTGGCGATATGCACTGGCATCGGCAGGGCCGATTGCCTCCGCGGGTGCCCAGTTCCTGCTCTCGCTGGCGCTACTCCGGCTCCTCCCCCCACGCGATTTCGGCAGTTTTTCCTTCCTGCTCGTCACCGCCCAACTGATGCTTGGTATCTGGAGCGCGCTGTTCTGCGCGCCCTTGCTGATCGCAATGACGCATCGACTTATTCAGGATCGGGAAGCCACCAAGGCAGCGATCCTGTCCGTCAATCTGCTGGCTGCAGTCGTGGTAGCGATTCCCATTGCGGCTATTGGCTTGGCCATGAAACTGCCCATCGATGCCGCAGCGATGTTCGCGCTGTATACCAGCACGACATTGGTGCGCTGGGTAGGCCGGACCGACGCCTTCGCGCGCGGCCTGCCCGTGAGAGCGATGGCTTCGGACATCGCTTATGCGGCGGCGCTATTGTTGGGAATCGCAATCATTACGATATCGAAGCAAGTGAGCATTGGTGCCAGCTTCGCCATTCTTTTGGTATCTGCGCTCATCGGCTTATTGCCTCTGGGACGGCGCTATCTGTCGGCACAGTTTGCCCATTGGCGCTGGCCGGACTTCTCTGCGTATCGGGAAACCTGGCGGCAACATGCGTCCTGGTCGCTGCTGGGCGTGGTAACGACAGAGATCACCGCCAACAGTCAGGTCTATCTGGTGACCGCTATTTTCGGCCCCGCTGCCTTCGCGCCAATCGCAGCAACTGCCTTGCTGATCCGCCCCTGCAGCGTGGCCGTCAACGCCTTGTCCGAATATGAGCGGGCGCAAATGGCGCGGTCGATCGGCGAGGATAATGCGGCGGGGGCGCATCGTTCACTCATCGGCTTTCGCTGGATGCTCGGCATAGTCTGGGTCGCGACGGCGCTGGCGACGGCTGCGTTGCTGATCTTCGCACCGCGCCTGTTGTTTCCCGCACATTATTCCCTGCAGACATTGATCGTCGGCGCCTCCCTATGGCTGCTCGTCGCGGCTGTCCGATTCGCCCGTGCACCCGAAAGCAGTCTCCTCCAAGCAGGCGGCGCGTTTCGCCCACTGGCCTTCGCCTCCGTCTATTCCTGTGTCTTTTCTATCCTTGGCGTATTGATCCTTCTGCTTGCTTTCGGCCCCCTCTGGTCGATCCTGGGCACGTTGCTTGGGGAGATCGTCTTCGCCGCATGGACGTGGCGTGAGGCAAGGCGATGGGTCCATGGGCAGTCCAAGCTGCGGCAGAGCATCGCGTGACTGCTCCCGCCGCACCGCACCGGCAGGATATTCAGGGATTGCGCGCCATCGCGATCCTGCTCGTCCTTGTCCACCACGCCCGCCTACCCGGATTGCCCGGCGGGTTTCTGGGCGTCGACATGTTCTTCGTCATCTCCGGCTATCTGATGGCGGGATTGATCGACAATCGGCTCAACAGCGGCATATTCACGCTCAAGGATTTCTACGCTCGCCGCATCCGGCGCCTGTTCCCGGCCGCCTACGCCACTCTCACGCTGACCGCTCTTGCCGCCCCATGGCTGCTCGACAGTGTGGAATATGGCAAGTTCGTCAAGCAACTGGCCGGTTCCTTCGCGTTCGTCGTCAATGTCGTGCTGTGGAAACAGACCGACTATTTCTCCACCGCCGCCGAACTCAAACCCCTGTTGCATATGTGGTCGCTGGCCGTGGAGGAGCAATTCTACCTGACCTTTCCGCTGCTCATCGCTGTGATGGGTGGCAGGACGAAACTGCTGGTCGGCACGTTGATCGCCATTTGCGTCGGTTGCCTGCTTTGGCGGCTGCATATCGTGCATCATGGTGCACCGTTCGGTTTTCACCAGTCAGACAACAGCCTGCATCCCTACACCTATTGCGCGAGCGATGCGCGAATGGACAGCATCGCTTATGGTTGCCTGACTGCGGTGCTTTTCCATCGGTTCGCCTATCGGTTGAAAGGCATGTTCGCATGCTGGTCGGCGATCGGTATCGCCGGAGCGCTGGTCATCGTCTCGCTTATCCTGCGCGACGCGGATTTCCGCGAAACCTATCGCTACAGTCTTCAGGGGCTGGCGATGGTGTGCCTGTTCTACGGACTATTCGGGGACAGCGCGGGTCTGGCCGTGCGGCTTCTTGAAATGCCCGTGATGCGGAAGATGGGTGTGCTGTCCTATGGCGCCTATCTCTGGCATCTTGAGCCGGTGAACGCCTATTACTGGTGGTCGGGGACCAAGATGATGGCGGCGGACACCACGACCAAACTCATCATGATCGTGGTGGGCTTTGCTTTCACCTACGCGATGGCGCAGCTATCGTTTACGATGACAACGCCGCTGCGCAACCTGCGGTCACGCTTTCATAGCTAAGCCTTAGATCAGGGCTTCGGCGGAAGAGGCGTGGCAGGCGACGGTTCAGGCTCGCATGGATATGTCTGCTTGAGCGACACCACCACGACTGACGCCGCCTGTCCGGTCCGGTTGGTGGGATACGCCGAAACGAAACCGACAAATGCACGGCGCAGATCGCTTTGCGATTGCCCGGCGGGTGGGCAGAATTCGCGAGCGTTGAGCCAGATTTCATAGGCTTTCATCGCATCGCTGACGCCGGCGATATAGGCGAAGCAATAGGATGTGCTGGCCGAAGACGTTTCCGAGCAGCGATCGACGAGCGCACCGGCGGAGAGATACCCCATATCGGCAGCATTATCGGCACCCTTGGGTGTCACCGCATTGGGCGTAGGGGTGGCCGGTTGCGCGGCAGCCGGGGGCGCGGGGGGCAATGGCACGGCGGTGCCTTGCGGTGCGACCGCGAGAAGGAGGCCCAAAACAGTGCTTATCATAGTGCAGTCCGCTGCCTTGTAGATACCGATATCAGGATAGCTGGCCTTCGACCGGCGTGGCATCCACTGCGTCGGCGCTACCCAACTCCAGCGGCGCTTCGGTGGAGATGATCTGACGATCTTCCCCTTCCAGATACAGCGCCGTCAATATGCCGGTGCGATAGGCGCCGGTATCGATGCCGATACGGTTCCCGCGCATCTCGACATCGGTCGACACGCTGTGGCCGTGAACGACCATGACGCCGTGATCCAGCGGATCTTCCAGAAACTCGTCGCGAATCCAGAGGAGATCGGCGCGCTTTTGTCGCTTAAGGGCAACGCCGGGCCGGATACCGGCGTGACAGAAGAGATAATCCCCAGACCGTGCAGTCAACGGCAGATGGCGAATCCATTCGATGATGTTCGAGGGGATAACTTTTAGCAGGTCGTTGACGGCCGCGCGCTGATCGTCGTCGCGGTGCGGGGGTTCGACGCCATAGCTGCGGATCGTCGCAGAACCGCCGATGCGCATCCAGGCACGCAGCATCCCCGGCTCTCCCGCCAGCGCACGCAACATCAATTCCTCATGATTACCATGCAGGACAATAAGCCGACCCGTCGTCTGTTGGACCCCGTGCAGATAGCGCAGGACAGCCGCCGAATCCGGGCCGCGATCGATCATGTCGCCCAGCACCACGATATGCACCGAGCGCGCAGGCGGCAGCGTAGCAGCATGTCTTTCGATGCGGGCAAGTATATCCTTCATCAGGTCGAGCCTGCCGTGGATATCCCCTATCGCATAAATGCGCTCGCCTTCCGCCGTAGACGGGTTTCCCGAACGTGCCTTGAGCAGTCGACCGAAATTAAGCAACTTTACCCTCTTCAAGCAGGGGCCAGCCCCCTAAAGCAACAACGCAACATCGATAAGTCGACACGCGATCATGCTGATTAAAAACCGAAATGGTGCGAGTCCGCTACCACGACCAACCTTTACTCCATATTAAGCGACAAATTATGTTGCAGCGCAACATAATTTGCGTAGGCACGTTGTTGGAACAGCCGTGATGTAAGTTTTACACCATTTCGGATTAGGATGCGATACGCGGGATGCAGTGTTGGCATCCAGGCAATACGGAAACGGAATAGATGCCGATCGTAAGTGCAGTAATACCGACGTTCGGGCGTCCCGATCTGGTGAAACGCGCCATAGAAAGCGTCCTTTCGCAGAGCCTGCGCGATCTGGAGGTGATCGTCGTGGTGGATGGTCCCGATCCCGCCACGGAAACCGCGCTGGACAGCTTCACCGACCCCCGCCTGCGCCGGATCGTGCAACCCGATCAGCGCGGCCCCGGCGTGGCGCGCAATACGGGCGCATTGGCTGCGACGGGACAATGGGTGGCGTTTCTGGACGATGACGACGAATGGTTGCCGACCAAACTGGAAAAGCAACTTGCCATGCTGCCGCAGGACGGGAGCGTCGACCCCGAACGCACCGCCCTCGTCACGCTCAGCCGCGTGATGACGCCGCAGGGGCCATTCATAAGACCGATCCAAGGCTATGCCGGGGATATATCGCTCGACGAATGGATGTTCGATCGGCGGTCATGGCTGAAGGGTGGGCAAAGTTTCCTCCAGACATCGTCTTTCATGTTTCCGCGCCCGATGTTCGACAGGCTGCAATTTGCCGACTCCCGCTTGCACGAAGACTGGGAGTTGATGATCCGCGCGGTGAAGGAACAAGGCTGCACCTTATTGACTGCACCGGAACCATTGGTCGTGCATTATGTGGGGGAGGCAAGACCGTCGCTCAGTCGCGATGGGGCGTGGGAACGGTCGCTGGCATGGGCCGACCGCATGGGAAGCCTTTTGACGCGGCGGGCTTATGCCGGTTTCTGCTTGTCCGTCGTCGCGCAGGATGTTGCCGCGAAGCGCCAGTGGCACGCTTTCCTGCCGTTGCTGCGCGCCGCATTTAAAAAGGGAAAGCCGACCGCGCGGCAGCTCTTTGCATTCATCCTGTTATGGATATTGCCCGACGATCTGCGGCGGCGGATACGCGCGAAGGTGCAGGGCGAACGGTAAAGGGCCGTCAGATCCGGGCCGCCAGCGCGAGATACTGAGCGCCAATCGCCTGCCAGGATCGAACATCCAGCGTATGTTCAAGGTAGCGCTGCGCCTGCATGTTCCAGGTCGCGGTGGGCGTGGCGAAGAACGCCGTAATGGCTGCTTCGACGTTTCGTGCCGTCACCGGCTGCGCAATCGTGACCGAAGGCATCCCTTCCGCCATCAATGCACCGATTCCTCCTGCTGCGGAGGCAATCACCGGACGCGCATTGGACGCCGCCAATAACGCGACCCCGCTTTGCGAGTGGAAGTCCATATAGGGCAGCAGCAAAGCGTCCGATGCCGCCAGCACATCGCGCAGCGCACTGTCGTCGACATAGCCCAGCCGTAGGTCGATCACATCGGGCGCACGCGCAGCGCACTCCTCGATGGCCCGTGCATAGTCCTGCTCCTCCTTGTGCACGCCCCCCGCTACGATGAGGCGCACCGGCACACCGGCAGCGTGGGCGAACAGCACCCCTTCCATGCCCTCCAATATACCCTTGTTTCGCCGCAGCGTGCCAAAAAGCAGCAACAGGCCATCGCCCTGCAAAGGTTGCGGATCGCCCATCACGAATACGCCATGTTCGATCACGCAGACGGGCGTAGTCAGGGTAGGAAACGCCTCCGCCATTTTGGCGCGGGAGGGTTCGCTCAAGACGGCGACGGCCGACGCGAGACGATAACAGGCGCCGTGCATCCCACGCTCCAGCCAGCGCAATGCAGCAGGCAGTTTCCAAGCGTGCGGCAAGGGATCGTGCGCGATAAAAATGATGCGCGCTCCGGTCAGGCGCAGCAGGGCAAGGGCCGGGACCGAGACAATCAACGGATCGGGGATCGAAACGACGAAAATGCGGCACGTCATCCGCGCCCGCAAAAGGTAGGCTACCGACAGTGCCATCCGGGACAGTGACCGGACGATATTGGCGATTCGGCCCAGCCCCGGCTGTTCATGGGGCGGCGAAAAGCGCCTCAGGCGCGGTCGCGGTTCTTCGAAGCGGGCATCCTGCGCGCGCGGCGCGACGAAAGTGACGTCACCCCCCTTGTCGACGATCCCCGCTACCAGCTCCTGAGCGAACAGCCCCGCCCCCGAGGAGCGCCACGCGCGGGTATATATGCAGAGCCGCTGCCCCTGCTCCGCACTGATCGCTTCGCTCATAGACCAACGATAGAGGCATGGTCGCGACCGTGCAACGATCAAGCAGATCAAGCGCGAAAATTTTTGGCAAATTTATTCTGTCCTACATAACCATATGGGTTTTAGACGGAGCCGGTCGAGGATGATTTCCCACATCCGCTTCATGCCTTCCCTCTCTTTCAGGAGACTCATTCATGGTCGATATTTTTGCCAGCTATCAGGATGCCGAAGGGTCGCCGTCCCGCGCGCCTTATCCAATCGTGCCGCATGACAGTAATGCACTGCCGTTCATTCCCAAGGGCATCTATGTCGGCGGCGGCGGAGACGTGACGTTGCGCGGCGTGGATGGCAGCGCCGATGTCATTTACCGGAATTTGCCGGACGCCAGCTACATCGCGGTGCGCGCCAGTCATGTCCGGGCGACCGGCACCACTGCCTCCGCTCTGATTGCGGAGGCCTGAACCCATGCCCCGTACTTCAGGGAGTCTGGGCGGCCTGTCCAATGCCGCTCTTGCCAAGGCCGCGCTGGCGGCCACCACGCCGCTTGGCGCGTCGATCGGCGACAGCATCGCGACCGCCGATTACAACGGGTCCGATCGTGTCACCCTGCCCCCCGCCCCAACCAATATCCTCAAAAGCGCAAAGGGCATCCTTACCTGGGCGCTGATCCTGTGCGGACAGCGGGTGCAGGTGCCGACCACGACGAACATCTGGGGCTTTCCCGGCGAAACGACTGCCACGATCCTGACCAACCTGCCCGCATTTCATGCCCAGATGCCGCGCAAGCCGGCCTTCATGTATGTCCATTGCGGCACCAACGATGTGAAGGACGGACTGCCGTTCGAAACGATCGTCGCCAATTGGGAAGCCATCGCGCAGTTCAATGCGCAGCGTAACTGCCGCACGATCTTCGCGCCGATCCTACCGCGTACCAGCGGCTTTTCGGCACTGTTCACGGCGGCGCAGTTTCAGGTGATGGACCGCTGTAATCGCTGGCTCGCGCGTTTCGCTGCGCGGGCGCAGGGCATGGTGGCGGTCGCTTCGGCCTGTTTGCCGGATATTGCCGACCCGGCATCGGTCGGTGCGCAACCTCGTGCGGGCTATACCTATGATGGTACGCATCCGGCGATTGCAGGCGGTTATTATGCGGGCAAGGCTGTCGCCGCGATCCTGCGCACCTGGTATCCGCCCATCGATCTGCTCCCCTGCAACAATCTGGCCTGGTCGAGCGGACTGACCCACGCCAGCTATGTCCAGAACCCGATGATGGAAGGCGCCAGCGGCACGGTAACTACGCCGTCCTCCGGCACGATCAGCGGCACCGCGCCAACGAGCTGGACAGCATCGATGTCGAACACATCCGGCCTGACGGTTGCCCATACTCAGGTGGCGTCACCCCTTACGGGACGGCGGATGCACCAGATGACATTTGGCGGCAGTTATACGGCCAGCGGCTTTACGGCGGCGGCGTGGGGGCCGTTCGGTCGATTGTTCCAGAACCCTTCCACGGCGTCGCTCGCGTCCATCGCGGCGGGCGATACTATCGAAGCACTGGTGGAGTTCGAGATCGACGCAGGCAATAACTGCATCGCCTTCCCGCATTTGCAGATGCGCTGGAAAGGCGGCAGCAATTACAACAGCGACCTGCAACTGCCCGACATGGTCGGCGGGCTGCCCAGCGAAGCGATGTCGGGCGTGCTGCGCACTGCGCCGCATAGCTATGTGGCTGGTGAAATGCCGCTGGCTGCGGGGGAGATTACGCATAATCTCTACGCCTATCTGCGTGCGGAAAACGGCAGTTATACGCCATCGGGTACTATTCGGTTTGGACGTGCGGTGATTCAGAAAGTCGATTGACCCCGTCCGCCAGCAACGGCGCGACACCGATGCGAGCGGACCGGTATTGCCGGTCCGCTTCGTTCTCATGGTGGGAGCCATCATACAGCTTAGCCTTTTGCTGTGGGCCGTTTTACGGCTAAGCGGGCTCGATATGGCGACACGCAAATCCCCCAAAGGAGCCGAAACCCGGAAGGCTATTCTCGATGCCTCCGAAGTTCTTTTCGCCCGGCATGGGTATCAAGGCACGGGGCTGCGCGATATCGCGGCGCAGGCTGGCGTCCGTCAGAGCCTCGTCCACTATCATTTCGGCAACAAGCACGACATCTTCAGTGCCGTAGTCGACCGCAAGCTTGGAATGCTTGTCGAGATCATAGCGCAAAGTTTTGCCGATGCCGATGCGGCGGCCCCGGCAGGGCTGAACCCCGAACAAACCGTATCAGCTTTCGTGCGGCCCTTCCTGACGATTGCAGCAACGCCGGATCATGATCTGCGTCACTATGTCATCATGACATCCCATCTCATGAGTTCATACCGGATGCCGGAATTACGCCCGGTGTTGCAGAAGCTGAGCGCCGTAAGTGTCTTGTTCGAAGAACGGGTGCGTGTCCTGACCCCGGATGCGCAAGCCAGCGATATTCTGGCCGCGATCTATCTGATCGAATCGGCGTTGATCTTCATGGTTCAGGATCCGGGTTTTCTGGACGATCTGACGCGGGATCATCACTCGGTCGGCGGTCTGGAGGACATGGCGCGTCCGGCCATTCGTTTCTTCAGCGCAGGCCTTGAGCGCCTGACCAAACCTCACTGATTTGACAGGTTGGTCGATCGACCAATTTAGCTATTGTCTCTTCAACAGTTGGCAGATGACGACCAGCGACAGGAGAGGCACAGTCGAAGCTGCATGGCTCCGATCATTCAATGCCCGACCTTGTTCCGATCATCATGTGCCGCGTGAGCCTTCACCTCTGCAGGTGACATCCTATCAGGTTGGGACACATGATGAATTGGCCGCAATTGCATCCTTTGACGATAGACGGCCGCGACGCATCGCACCTGCGCGGCGATCCGATCACCGGGGACCGCTATACCTCCCGCGATTTCATGCAGCGCGAGTGGGACCATATGTGGACCCGCATCTGGCACGTCGCGGGCCGCACCGCTGAACTGGAAGAAGCTGGCGATTATATCGTCCACGACTTCATGAACGAGTCCGTCTTCTGCGTGAAGCAGGCGGACGGCAGCATCAAGGCATTCTACAATGCGTGCCGCCATCGCGGGATGCGGCTGGTCAATGACAGTGCGGCAGCGACGCAATTTCAATGCCCCTATCATGGCTGGATCTGGGGCCAGGACGGCGTGCTGGCCTATGCGCAGGACGCGCATGATTTCCCACAGGGCGATCCATGCGGCAAGCTGAAGCTCAAAGAACTGCGCTGCGATGTCTGGGGTGGGTTCGTCTGGTACACAATGGACGACAATGCGCCTGCGTTGCGCGACTATCTCTCGCCCATGCCAGAGGTATATAAAAATTATCCGATGGATACGGCGGTTCGGGTCTTCTGGATGAAGGTCGATCTCAACACCAACTGGAAATTCGCGACCGACAATTTCAGCGAAAGCTATCACACGCGCACCGCCCATCCGCAGGTGCCGCCCTGGATCGATCAGGATGTCGATACCGCACGGCATGAAATGTACCCCAACGGCCATGGGCGAACGGTGCAACCCATGCGCCCCTCCCTAAGCGACCGGCTGCCCGAAGGCGCGCCGCATCCGTTCGATTATATATTGCGGCAGTGGGACATCGATCCGGACAGCTATCCCGATTACGAAACCAAGGCGATGCAGGGATGGCTCGACCTGAAAGCGGCCAAGCGGCGGCTGTGGAAGGATCGGGGCTATGTTCACTACGAGCATATGTCAGACGAGGAAATCACCGACAGCCCGCATACAGTGATGTTTCCCAACGTCACCATATCCTTCCTGCCCGACAATCTCATTTTCTTCCGCACCGAACCGCATCCGACCGATCCGAACAAATGCACGTTCGATCTGTGGTGCATGGCCTTTCCGGTGGCGGGGCAGACCGTCGTGGAATCGATCATGGCCGGCCCGCAGCCTTTGCGGGAGGCGGAGATGGAGCATCGCGCATTCGACAACGGCCGGGGCGTTCCCGAAATCGAGGGGCAGATCGTCTATCAGGACATGATGCTGGCCGAGGGTCAGCAGCGCGGAATGCACTCGCGCGGTTATGATGACGCCTATCTGACCGGTCAGGAAACCCGTGTGCGCTTTTTCCACGAAGTGCTGAACGACTACCTCGAAGGACGTCGCTGAAAGCGCCCACTGAATATCTCCGGCAAGCGCAACGATGCGTGCCGGCAAAACATAAACAACGATCAGGGAGATGGATTATGACGCTTGCAGGAAATGTTGCGACAAAGAGCGGCGCGCTATTATCGACGATCTCAGCGATGGCGCTGAGCATAAGTGCCGCAGCAGCGCAGGAAGCGCCCGCTGACCCGCAAGCGGCATCCGATCAGTCCAGCGGATTGCAGGATATCGTCGTCACGGCGCAGAAAAAGTCCGAAAACCTTCAGAGCGTGCCTATTTCCGTCACGGCCATCGGTGGCGAAAGTCTGAGCAACGCGCAAGTGACGTCGCTGCAGGCGCTGCAAGGCACGATCCCCAATGTGCAGATCGACAATTTCGCCAACACTCCTCAAACCGCCGTCTTCACCGTGCGCGGCATTGGCGTGATCGAGCCTGACCCCTATGCAGGCAACACCGTGTCCATCGTTGTCGACGGGATACCGCAGTTCTTCAGCATGGGTGCTTTGCTCGACCTGTACGACGTCGACCGCATCGAAGTGCTGCGCGGCCCGCAAGGCACACTGTTCGGGGCAAACACGACAGGCGGCGTCGTCAATGTCGTGACCAGTCAACCCACGGGCGAATTCGGCGGCTTCATAAAGGGCGCTCATGGCAATTATGACCGCTTCGATATCAGCGGGTCCATCGAGGCACCGCTGGTCAAGGACGTGCTATCCCTTAAGGTTGCGGGCATCCATACGCAGCGCAAGGGCTGGGTCACCAACGTCGTCGACGGGTCGGACATGGGCCACAAGAATCTGGACGCCGTGCGCGCCTATCTGCGCTTTACGCCGGGTCCGGACTTCGATGCGACACTGCAGGGCGAATATGTAAACGCGCGCAACGGCTCGCCGATCGTCATCAACGGCTCTTACCGTGGGGAAGCGATCTTCGAAGAGCCGGGCTTGAACGGGATGTACACCAGCCCGTGCATCAGCGGCGGGCAATGTCAGGCTCCGGAAAAATATCTCGGTGCCAATAACAGCGTTCCCGACATATCCAACATGGACACCTACAGCGGCGTCCTGACCATGAATTATCGCGATACGCCCATCGGCGATCTGACATCGATCACCGGCTACAAGCATTTCACCTTGCTGGAATTTACCGATCAGGATGGCACGCCCGCGTTCAAGAACGACACCCGCCGCCGCACCGAAGGGTGGCAGTTCAGTCAGGAATTACGGTCCAACATACAGGTCAACGATGCCATCGACCTGATGATCGGCGGCTTTTACCTCAAGACCCACTACGACCATATTCAGGCCTATCGCCTGCAATTTGCGGCACCGGGACTGCTGCAGATAAATACGCAGGATCAGGACAATTATTCTCTGTCCGGCTTCGCGCAGACATATTGGCAGGTGACCGACCGACTGAAGTTACAGGCGGGTATAAGGTATTCGCATGAGAAGACCACCTCTGCGCCGACGCTGGAGACCAGCATCGGCAACCCTGCCGGTGCGAACTATACCAGTGACGGCAATTTCATCATCGGCGCGTTTACGACCGGCGGCACGAAAAGCTGGAACAATGTCGGGTGGAAGCTGGGCGCTGACTATGATCTGGGCCAGAACAAGCTCGTCTATGCAAGCTGGGCACGCGGTTTCAAATCGGGCGGCTTTACCGGACGTGTGGGTGTGCCGGCGGACGGTGCCAACCCTTTCAATCCTGAAACGGTCGATACATTCGAAGTCGGGTTGAAGGCCGACTTCCTGGATCGCCGTTTGCGGACCAACCTGTCGGTCTTCTACACCAATTATCGCGATCTTCAGGTGGCGCAGATCTATTTCGACCGGTCCACCAACACGCAGGGCAATCGTATCCTGAATGCGGGCAAGGCGGAGATCAAAGGCTTCGAATTCGAAACGACTGCCGTCCCGGTGGAAGGCATGACATTGCGCGGATCGCTCGCTTATCTCGATGCCAAATATAAGCAGTTCGACTTCGCGGATGCCGTGTCCGGGCAGTTGCTCGATCTGTCAGGCTTTCGCCTGCAAAATGCGCCAAAGTGGAATGCTTCGTTCGGTGCCAACTTTGTCGTACCCGTCGGCAATGGTGCCGAGTTGGTGACCGATGTGAATTATGCCTACACAGCCAGCAAATATTATACCGCGATCCTCGACACGCCCCGGTCGAAGATACAGCCAACCCATGTCGTCGACGGCACGATAACCTACTACCCAGCCGGTCGTAGCTGGTCGTTGGGATTGTGGGCGAAGAACCTCCTCGACACCCGCTATCTTTCAACGGTGTACGACTCCCCCGGCTATGGCGGCATTGCCGGCTATGCCCCGCCCCGCCAGTTTGGCGGCTCGGCCACGTTCAACTTCTGATCGGATATATGATGGGTCGTGTCGAAGGAAAGGTTGCCCTGATAACGGGCGGCGCGTCGGGATTGGGAGCAGCCGACGCGCGGTTGCTGGCAGCCGAAGGCGCGAAGGTCGTCATTACCGATGTACAGGGCGACATGGGCGCGGAAACTGCCGCGTCCATTCCCGGCGCGTTGTTCTTGCAGCATGACGTGCGGGACGAGCGCCAGTGGCGGGACGTCGTTGCGAAAACGCTGGATCATTTCGGCAAGCTGGACGTGCTGGTCAACAACGCCGGTCTCGTGCGCTTTGGCACAGTCGAGGACGCCGAACTGGCGGATTTTCGGCTTCAGATGCAGGTGATGGTCGAAGGGTGTTTCCTCGGTTGCAAGACGGCCATTCCCCATATGACGAAGACTGGCAGCGGATCGATCATCAACGTCGCATCGATCGCGGCGCTCAAGGGGATCAGCAGTATTCCCGCCTATTCGGCGGCCAAGGCGGGGATCATCGCCATGACCCGCAGTATCGCGGTGCATTGTCAGGAACAGCGGTATCGCATTCGCGTCAACGCGATTGCACCGGGCGCACATGATACCCCGATGACGCAGCAGGCACTTGCCCAGTTACCCGCCGATGCAGCAGGTCTGGATCAGGTACATGCGCAAGGGCAAGGCCAGCCGGAAGATGTCGCGAACCTGGTCCTGTTCCTGGCCTCGGAGGAATCGCGTCAGATCACAGGCACGCATATCGTCATCGACAATGGCGAGACGATGGGATGACCGGCACCCCCACCACCATTGCCCAGATTGCCGATATTCAGGCTATCGCACAACGCCTTGCCCAGCATAGCCGTGGCGTAGACCGCGCCGACGCAGCATTGCTGGCGGACTGCTATCATCCGGATGCAACGGTGGACTATCGCTTCTATGCCGGTCCGGCACAGGCGTTCGCGACGATCCTGACGGATGCCCAGCGGGGCCAACCTGTCACCCTGCATCGCACGGCGCAAATGTGGATCCGTCTCGATGGCGACACCGCACGCTCCGAAAGCTACATCATGGCCTATGTGCAGGCGCCCGATAGTGACGGCGCGATGATGCAGCGGCTGGTGTGCGGACGCTATCTCGATCGGCATGAACGACGCGATGCGCAGTGGAGACTGTCCCACCGCACCTATGTGCTCGATACCAATGCAAACTGGCCGGGGAGCTGGGAAGCGAGCGGGCTTTCTCCGTTAAGCGCGCATGTTCCGACAGGGGGTCAGGGATCCGCCGATACGGGCATCGCCCTGCTGGCGCTGGCCGCTGCACGGAACCGACAGGATGGATCAGGAAACCACGACATGAACACGCAAACCGACACGGTATCGACGCAAGTGATCGACGAAGTCATTTCCCGGCAACAGATCGCCGATCTGACGATGGCCTATTGCCGTGGTGTCGACCGGGCGGACGTCGAGCTGCTGAAATCCATCTTCCATGATGACAGCACGGTTGTCAGCGGTGCCTTCAACGGCAACGGGCAAGAATTTGCGGGCGAAATTTGTCGTATCGTTGCGACAGTCTTCGAACAGACATTCCATTCCATCGCCAATCAGTGGATCGACGTGGCCGGTGACAGCGCCGTTGCGGAGACCTATGTCATCGCCGTTGCTTCGACATCGGGTGCCGATGCGGACAAGACCGAAACATTGACCGGCGGACGCTATATAGACCGTTTCACCCGTCGCGAGGGCATCTGGAAATTTGCCGAGCGCAGCTTCGTTTGCGACTGGACGCGGACCGACAAGAGCACGCGCCAGATGGACAGCGGCATGTACGCCCCGCTGGATTTGCAAGGAAGTCAGGGGCGCACGGACCCGATTTATCGATTCTGGAACTGAGCGCTCCAGGCACAGCATAGGGCACACTGCCTGTAGCGGAATATCGGCTAACACACCGATTTGTCTCGACAAAGCCAGTGGCGGACTGCAATCTTCTCTGTTCAGCAGTATTGCCCAATCCATTCCGATCCAGGAGCACCCATGCATCGTCGTGAATTTCTCGCATCCGTCAGTGTAGCAACCGTCGTTGCCGCTGTGCCGCATTTCGCGAAAGCCGCTAGCGGCCTGCGCGATGCCGATTTGCGCGCGATGTTGGACCAGTTCTTCTACGCCCGTCTGGAAGATAATCCTGAGCAGGCAACGTCTTTGGGGCTGGATGTCGGCCCTCGTGCCGGGTTGAAGGCGAAGCTGGGTGACGCCTCCCGTGCAGGCCAGCAGCGCCAGTTCATCCGTGCGAAACAGGAGCTGGCCGCGCTCCGATCGATCCCCCGCGACGCGCTCGGCGATGCAGCGAAGCTCGATTACGACATTGTCGAATATAGTCTGGAGCGCGTGCAGGCCGGTGAGCGCTATGATTTCGGTGCAAGCGCCGGTCGTTTTGCGCCTTATGTGCTGACACAATTGACGGGCGGTTATCGCGACGTACCGGACTTTCTGTCCAACCAGCATCGCGTGGCAAATGCCAGCGATGCCGATGCCTATGTTCAGCGAGTGGAGGCATTTGCAGGCGTCATAGATGCGGAGACCGAGCGACAGCGCCAGGATACCGCTAAGGGCGTGTTCGCCCCCGATTATATTCTCGACACGACGCTGAAGCAGATCGCTGCGGTGCGGGACAAGGCACCCGAAGCGACTGGACCGGCGACCGATCTGGCCGCGAAACTTCAAACGGCGCAACTGCCGCCCGAGCGCGCACAGACAGTTGCGCGCCTGATGCGCGAGCAAGTGTTCCCGGCCCTCGATCGGCAGCGCGCATTGGTCGCCGAACTGCGCGGAAAGGCCGTGCATGATGCAGGCGTGTGGCGGCTTCCGGACGGCGATGCCTATTATGCCGCTGCAGCAAGCGCGGCCACGACCACCGATATGACCGGGGATGAGATTCATAAGCTTGGGCTTGCACAAGTGGCCGAAATCGGCGCGCGGCTGGATGGCCTGCTCAAGACGCAAGGCCTGACCACCGGCAGCGTTGGCGATCGGCTGGTGGCGATGAACAAGCGGCCCGATCAACTCTATCCGAATACCGATCCGGGCCGGGAAGCTCTGCTGGAGCAACTACGCGCGCAGGTGGCGGCAATGACGAAGCGTCTACCCGAACAGTTTGCGGTGCTGCCCAAGGCGCCGGTCGAAGTGCGGCGGGTGCCCGAAGCGATCCAGGCAGGCGCGCCCGGCGGCTATTATCAGTCCGCCTCACTCGACGGGACACGGCCTGCGATCTATTTCATCAATCTGCGCGACACGTTCGACAGGCCCAAATTCGGCTTGGCGACATTGAGCTATCATGAAGGCGTGCCGGGCCACCATCTGCAAGTCATGTCTGCGCTGGAGAGCAGCGAGATACCGCTGATCCGGCGCCGTGGGTTCTACTCCGGCTATTCCGAAGGCTGGGCGCTTTATTCCGAACAGCTCGCTGACGAAATGGGCATGTACGATGGCGATCCGCTGGGTCAGATCGGCTACCTGCAATCCTTACTGTTCCGGGCAACGCGGCTCGTGGTCGATTCCGGCATGCATGTGAAGCGGTGGAGCCGGGAAAAGGCGACCGACTATCTGATCGCCACCACGGGCATCGCGCGCGGGCGCAGCCAGGGCGAAATCGACCGATATACCGTTTGGCCCGGCCAGGCCTGCAGCTACAAAATCGGCCATACGGTATGGACGGAGCTACGCGACGAAGCCAAGCGCAAGGCAGGAAAACGCTGGGACCCCAAAGCATTCCACAGCGTCCTCACCTTGGGTGCGATGCCGCTGACCGTATTACAGAAGGTTGCGCGCGAACGAATGGCGTGAGCCGCACCGGCGTCATTGGATAATAGGGTTTACGTCTTCGCACGCCCACGGATCGCTAGCGCGATCAGCCGGTCCTTGCTTTGGAAAGCTTTGCGAAGCGTGCGCTGTTCCACATCAGCGCTCCGGCATAGCGTACGGACGTCTGAACCCCTCGATGCCCGCCTCCGCAATCATGCACCAGCTTCAGTCAAACAGCGCGGTAAAGCCATGGTCCACTGGCACATTAATCGTCGCGGCGGCAAGGATAGTCGATTGCGGTGACGACCGCTGCCCCCAACATTGCCGTCGTTCGCAGCGCAAAAGCCGCCGACAGTATCTGCCATACATTCGGGTTCGGTCTGTGGGGGTGTGGATGATAGGAAGGGGCGTTTTCGGAATCGCGGCTCCCGGACACTATAAGCCGGACACTATAAAATAGTGGATTTGCGCTGCCATTCCATAACCGGAGGGGCAAACAGTCGTCGTAGCTTGTATGGGACCGCTGCTGCCAGCATAACACCGCAGAGATTGTGAAACATAATTAGCTTTATAGGCATGCCCAAGGTCTGGCATTGGCATAAACGAATAACGCGAATTATTATATTTCATAGACAGCCTTCGCGGGCGTCATAATCGCGCTTGGGAAACATATGTGCAAGTTTGCGGTGTTGTCCTTATGAACAGGGTATCGATGGGGCACGACTATTACGCCTTCATAAGCTACAGCCACAGCGATGAGGCGATCGCCAAATGGCTTCACAGGAAGCTGGAAACATATCGCTTCCCATCAAGGCTAGTCGGCAAGATGACCGGCTTCGGCCGGTTGCCCCGCAATTTGGTTCCGATTTTTCGTGACAGGGAAGAGCTGTCCGCCGGATCATCCCTGCCTGAAAAGGTGCAACGGGCGCTAGCTGCTTCGCATGCGCTGCTTGTCATCTGTTCACCCGATGCAGCTGCCTCCGCCTGGGTCAACCGGGAGATCAAGGAATTCAGAGCGCTGCACCCCGAACGGCCGATTCTGCTCGCGCTGGTCGACGGATCGCCCGAAACGGCCTTTCCCCCTGCGATTGCGACGGGCGAGGCATTTGCCCCCTATGAACCGCTCGCATCGGATCTGAGGCCGGAGGGAGACGGCCGGCGCCTCGGCCTGCTCAAATTATTGGCGGGACTGGTGGACATTCCACTGGGCGATCTGGTGCAGCGCGATGCGCAACGCAAAATGCGCCGCGTGACGACTGTCACGATAGTTGCGCTGCTGGCTGTGGCAATATTATCGACGTTAACAATCATGGCAGTTCAGGCCCGCTATGAGGCGGAGCGTCAACGGGCCTCGGCGGAAGGTTTGATAGAATTCATGCTTACCGATTTGCGTGAACGGCTGGAAGGTGTCGGCAGGCTGGACATATTGTCGGCAGTCAACAGCCGCGCGCTTGACCATTACCGGCGACAGGATCTCGACCGGCTGCCAGTATCCTCGCTGGAACGGCGTGCGCGCATCCTGCTGGCTATGGGCGAGGATGACGAACAACGCGGCGATTTCGTCCGCGCGCTTGCCCAGTTCGAGGAAGCGGCGCGCACCACCGGACGATTGCTGGAACAGGATCGTGACGATCCTGAGCGCATTTACGCCCACGCCCAGAGTGAATTCTGGTTTGGCCTCATCGCCTGGCGCACCCAGCGGGTCACGGCGGCTCAAAAGGCGTTCGAGCGTTATGAGCAACTGGCGAACCAGCTCGTCGAACAGGAACCCGCAAAGCCTGACTGGCTGATGGAGGCGGGCTATGCGGCGAGCAATCTTGGCACTTTATTGCTGCGCGATCGTGGAGACGCGCCCGCCGCCGAGAAACGGTTCCGCGCCTCGCTGATCCGGTTCGAGAAAGCGCTGGCCATGAAGCCGGAGGACGACAGCGTAAAATGGGACATCGCCGATTCCCATGGATGGATCGCCGACGCTTATCGCGCCCAGCAGCGCTATGCCGATGCTCTGGCCGAGCGACAGCGGCAGGCCGATATTCTCAAAGACCTGATCGTAAAATATCCCCGCAATGTTCAATATAGGCGCGGGTGGCTCAGCAATGATATGGGCACTGCCTTGGTCGAATTGGACTCGGGCGCCACCATCGAAGCGGAGAAGCGCTTGCGGGAAACCTATCGCAGGGCAACCGAGCTGGCGGCGATGGACCGGGCCAATGACAATCTGAAAAAGCAGCAGATAGCGACCGGCCTGTTTCTGGCAAAGGCGATCCTGCGCAACGCTCCGTCCCTGCCGCCTCCCGCGCGCCGGGAATGCAGCCGCCTGCTAGCGGACTGCACTTCTGCCACAGCGCGTGGCGACGCGGAGATCGGACAGTTTTGCGAACTTCTCACCGCTCGGTTGGAGCGGCGCAAGCCGAGCATCCAGTTGGCCGATATCGCGGTAAAAGGACAGTTTTCTCCACGGTGGGGCATCGATTTTTCGGCCGAATTCAGCGATGACAATATTAGTGGGGGAAAAAAATGAACGCACAGGCAACCACTCACACCGAACGGAGGTTATAATGTCGAGCCAGATTCTTCCTATTGCTCCATCCGACAAAGACGAGTCGTCATCTAGAAAGCAGATCATCATGATCCTGCAAAATATCGACCCGCTTAACCCCGTCGCCCGCTTCGTCCCGGAACGCTGCGACAGGGACGGATGGGGACCGTTCGATATCAATACCGCCACGGTTACCGGCGGACAGGCGGAAGAAGTCAGCGTCCGTGTCGTGATCCTGCAGGATAATCTGGTGTTCATGACCGGCGAAGAGGATGTGACCGCGGGATGCGCGACTTCGCAGAAATATTTGCGGCGCGTTTCTCATCCCTCTTCCGAACCGGCACGGGATCTCGAATTCCTTATCGCCCCCCTTGGTCCCAACGATCGGGAGCTGCAGTTCAATCTGGGACTGATCGCTTTCGGAGAAAAAACCGATAGCGACGGGAAGCCTATCCGCTGGCGCCTGCCTTTCATCCTCGACCCCAAAATTCGCAATATGAGTTAATTGTGGGAATGCATTCGCTTGATCCGGGTATCGCTTCGTCAGCGAGTGGTCTGTGAGCATCGGACAACGGCGATCCTTGCTGCTGCCGATAATCGCATATGCACGGGCAGGCGCGCTGGATCATGCCTGGCGCCTTTTTCAGCAGGCTGGGCTCGATCGCCAAGACGACGATCCGCGCGCGCTCAGCCTCAAGGGGCGGTTGCTTAAGGATTTTGCGCTGCGTTCCGCCGGTGAAGAGAGGTTGCGCTTCTATCGTGAAGCAGCGGCGGCCTATCAACACGCCGCTGAAATCGGGCAGGCGAGCTACCCGCTCATCAATGCGGCAACCCTTTCGATGCTGGCCGGAAATGAAAGCAAGGCCGGCATGCTGGCGACCCTGGCAATCGACAGGATCAAGGCCAATCCCGATGAGCCGGAGACGCCCTACTATCATGCCGCCACCATCGCCGAAGCACTCCTGTTGCTGCGGAGGGAGCCGGAAGCCCGCGCGACGCTGAGGGATGCAATCGCGCTTGCACCCAGAGCGTGGGAAGATCACGCATCGACCCTCCGCCAGTTCGCCCTGATTCTGGGAACGCAACAGGCGTCGAGCGAATGGCTCGATGCGCTGCGGCCGCCGCGTTCGCTGCATTTCAGCGGTCATATGTCATTCAGCGCGGAAGCGACGGATGACGCGCTTCTGGCGCAAATCGCCGGGATGATCGCGGAAGAGAATATTGGCTTCGGATTTGGGGCGCTTGCTGCCGGAGCAGATATCATCATCGCGGAGGCTTTGCTGGAAGCGGGTGCCGAAGTTCATGCGATATTGCCCGGAGGGGTCGAGGCGTTCGCGGCGCGTTCGGTCGATCCGTTCGGTTCGGCATGGCGCAAGCGCTTTGACGTTGTGCTGGAACGGGCCGAAATGATCCGCCCAGTGCGTCCGCTGGATAGTCTGCCGGACGAGGCGGTGATCGACACCGCTGCCATCATAGCGATGGGTCTGGCTATCAGACACGCACAAGGGCTGGAGAGCGAAGCGATTCAGTGTCTGGTGGTCGATCCCGACCAGCCGCACACGGCGTTAGGCGCATCGACGACACGGGCTGCCGATGCCTGGAACCGGGCGGGGATGCGCCAGCGATTGATCACGGCCTCACGGCAAAACATCCTTGTGGACCATCATCACGCAGAGCCGGAGGAAAAAGCGCAACGCGCTTTCGCTATGCTGGCCATTGGATCGCGCGAAGCCACCGGCGATGCCCTACCGTCCGAAAGCGAACTGGCGAGCCTTCACGAAGCGGTCGCCGGTCTGCATCCGGCAATGCCGCCATTCTGGTCGGGCAAATATCTCATACTGACGTTTCAGCACCCGCAGGATGCTATGGATGCTGGAGCGAAGCTGAGCCGGGAAGGCTGGGCCGTCGGAGGAGATTTTTGCGTCGGCCTGCCAATCTTCGACCCTTTTACCGGGAAGCAGCGCTTGCCTGCGCACTCGATTGCCGCCTGCTGCGGCGCGTGCGCGTCCTCGATGGACGGTGGTTTTCAGGCCACGGAAGATCTCGCCGCGACGCTCATCCTCCAGTCGCCCGGCAACTGCATCGCTGAGCTGGTCGGCGAATTCGCACCCGCCAATGGCGAATTCCCGATCCCGCTATTCTCCTTGCGTCCCCACCTATAGGATCATTTCTTCCAGCCGGTCGGGCGCGACGATGACCAGACCGTCGCCGTCGCGGCGGATCAATCCGCGGCGGTAGAGAGCATTGACGGTGCGCGACACGGTTTCCCTTGTGGTTGCGACCTGCAACGCCAGTTCGGAAAGCACGGGCGTAGGGCGGATTGTCATATCGCCATTTTCCCGCGCGCGCTGGAGGAGTTCTGCATGAATGCGCCCAACCGCGCTGAGCGCCGTACGCTCGTACATCCGGCGGGTCGTCTTGCGAAGACGATGAAGCAGCATACGGGAAAGCGCGAGACCGATACATCCGAACTGCTCGGCCAGCATGGCGAGTTCACCGGCATCTATGACCAGCGCAGTGACATCGCCGGCGGCAATGACATCGGCGTCCTGCGGTGTTCGGTCCGCTTCTTCGAGGGCTCCAAAAAGCTCGCCCTGATGATATTCGTGCAGTAAGATCACCTGGCCGTCGACAGAATAAAAGAGCGCCTTGGCAAAGCCCGACACGATAAGATAGGCGAGACCGACAACGTCCCCCTGCCGCAGGATCACGCTGCGCGAACGGAAGTTGTTCAGCCTCCCCGCGCGCGCGACCATTGCCGCGATTTCGTCCGAACAGGCAAAGGCGCTCGCTACCGCGGCGATTGCCGTTTCGTCGGTTCTGGAGGAAAGCGTCTTCATGCGGGGGACAGGCATAGCCGTCCTACCGTCAAGTGCAACGGAGCAGCGGTCCTGATCATCCCGAAATTCATGGATGAAGCCATCCTGTACAGATATCGCTTTCAGTGCTCTATCCTGTCCGGTCATAGTCCGGAATGCACTAATCGTTCATTCCCGGACGTGGTTGACGCAGTAAACAGCTCCCCCGCGCGCAACGGAGGAGCTGTACATTACCGCATGCTTCAACAGTGCGAAGAGGCTTTCTCCAGAAAGCGCTCATCCGTGATCGAGATGCCTGGCGAGGTTACAACCGCGAAAAATACGGTCTGCCCCGTCACGATTTCGACCTTGTCCGGCTGAGCCTTGCCGTCGGCGATCATGACGATCGTCCCGTCGCCCAGCTTTGCCCGCCATTTCCGGACGTCAGCCTCGCATTTGCATGCCGGATCGACGACCTTGACGACACCGCCAATGCCGCTGCCATAGGCGTCTTTCCAGCTATATTCGCCGGGATGTCCAAAGGCGTGGCTATAGCCGCATTCATTGGTCAGGCGGCCACTGTCGAAAAACTCGTGATCGCCGGCGATGACGAAGGGCGGGACATCGGCGCTGACGCAGTTCCACAGAACCAAATCGCCGACATCGATCGTCAGTTCCTTGTTGTCGGGCGCATATTGTGCGCTGCGTCCCTTGATGAAGACATTATGCTGCTTCATCTCGCCAGCCTTATCGCCGTCCTTGACGACAATCATATAGGGCCGGTCGTCATTGAGCGCGGCTGTGCCCGCAGGCAGGATGTGATAGGGATATTTCCCCGGCCGCATGAACCGCTGGGCATAGCAATCCGTGCGGCGGATGGCGCGGCTGTCGAAGATATTCTGGTTCATGTTCATGATGAAATTCCTTTCCTGTCAGGCCGAAATATCGGCGGTGAGGACCAGTTCATCCTCGGCGCCATTGTGCGCGACCGAGGCGGCGATGGCGTCGATGACGATATCGACTTGGGGATCGACGGCGCTTTGCGCAGGCAGCACTGGGAAGAGCTGGGGTTGATCGTAGATCGGGATTTTGATCCCGCTTACGAAGGGCGTCAGTATCGGCCCCAGAAAACCGGCCAGACCTGCTATGCCGATTGCCAGCAATATCGCGTTGACCGCCAGCGCCAGAAACGGCCCGATGAACGGGATGGCCAGCAGGATCGGCGTGACCGCCAACCCGATTGCCGCCAGCAGCGCTGCTGTGGTTGCGCCGAATTGCAGGTTGGGGATGCCGACGATTACCGCTTGCACCTTCCAGACGCCGCCAACGAGACTGATGTCGAGCCGGAAATCGGCATCGGCCTTGATGAAATCGGCAAAATGCACTGGAATGCTGATCGTCGGCCAGTCGATGCAGATCTTCGGCGTGCAGACCCTGCCGACACAGGGTATGTTGATACACACCTGCGGCAGGCAAAAGTCCGGCAATATCGTGCTCAGGTCGATGCCAAAGCTGAAATTAATATCCCAATCGACCCGCAAATCGTCGATCCGGATGATGTCTGGTGGAATGAGGTCGACATCGCCGTTGGTCAGGCTTGCGCTGACCGCATAGCTGGCGACGAACGGCCCCAGGCTGCCCGAACCGCTGTCCGATTGTAGGGGAATGAGGCTGATCGCCGTGTCCAGCAATGTGTTGGCACCCGCTTCATCGAGCGCCGCAATAATCTCTGCCATGATATATCTCCTTGCCCGCAGCGCTCAAAGAGTGCCGCGCATCTTGATCTGATCGTCCTCGATTAGCGGGCCGACCGTGGGAACGAGCTGGAACGCGCCTGCGCGCAAGGCCCGCAGCGGCAGACGGATTTCCGCCAGCACCGCCTGCAGGATCATGAAGAGCAGGCATTCAAGGAAGGATTCGAGGTCGGTGGGCTTGATATCGACAATCTCGACCTGATCGACCGCGAGTGCGATCGCATCCTCTCCGTTCGACGCCATCACATGCTCCAGATGGCCGATCAGGAAAACTTGCAGCTTGAAACAGGTCAGTTCCGCGATCGGATGGGTATCACGCGGCTTGTCCGGATTGTTCGGATTGTCGCCATACGTCGGGCTGTTCGGCCGCGGCGGCTTGGGATCGATCCGGATCTTGCGGCAATCAATGCAGAGTTCCGCATCCAGTCTGCCGCTGAACTGGCCCGGCCCCAAGACCAGTTCCGGCGGCAACGGATCGGTCTGCTTGAATAAGTCGATACGGGGAACGCCAAGGCGTATCCGCCAGTTGATGCCGCCCGGAATGCCCGGAAAGGGGATTCCGGGCATCGCCGTTTCCGCAACGGTGGTGACCGGTACGAAGCTGGGCGATCCATAAACCAGATAGCGCGGACGATCCGTGCAAAAAGCGGTGATGAGGTCGTTCAGCGCCGTTTCGTGAACGCTGGCGAAAACGGCTTCTGCTTCTGTGAGACTCATGATGATTCTCCTTTCATGGGTGAGAAATGCGCCAGACGGGATGGTCGGAGAGTCCCCGCTCACCCCGCCTGGCTTGCCGTCGTCCTAGTCAGCCGGAGTGAGGGCGAAGGCACGCAGGGAGACCTGTGCCGGGTCGGCTGCGCGCGGCGCATCAAACTGGCTAAGGCGGCCATAGCCGTCGGTCGCCAGCGCATAGACGCGCAGGGCCTCGCCGAAAGCAGCCCGGATGCAAGGGGCTTGCCCGGCCGGCAGGGCCTCGGTGAACAATGTCGCGACCGGCAGGGTCTTGCTGAACTGATCGCCCGCTCGCACGAAGCCGTTTGCGGATGCCGCATCGACATGCCCCACCGCGCTTGCCGAAGGCAGAAGCGTGGCGACGCGGCCGACGTCGAAGTCGAAGCTGGCATAGTTTCCGGGCTGGCTGGCGCGGAAGGCGATTGTGACCGCCGCACCGGGCTCATATTCCAGGAAACCGCAGGGCGTGTCATTTGCGCCCGGTGCCACCGTCACCGGCAATATGGTTCCGAAGCATTGGCGATTGTCGACATGCAGCACCAGACGATAAGCGACTGCATGGCCGGCGCCGTCGAGCAACAGTCGATCGTGCACGGCGGGCTGTGTGACGTAGGTGCCTTCGGTGAGCGGTGCCGGATCGACGATCTGGTTGATGCCGACGCCTTCCGCGGTGAGATCGACTCTGGTCATTACCCCGGCAACCTTGCGGAACAGCTCCAGCTTCAGTTCATATTTTCCCGGAGCCAGCCCTTCGGTATTCAGATAGGCGCTGGCGAGGTCGAACCCTTCGTCGAGGATTTCCCAATCTTCGCCACCAGCGGGCAGTACCGGGTCGATCTCGACGAAATAGCCCGTCACGCCCGGCGCGGGGCCGATCTGAAGCGATTTGTAAACGACCGGCGCGCCCGGAGGTGTCGCTTCACGGTAATGCCGCGATACAGGGGCATCGATCACTGTCCAATCAGCTTCGGACGCGCTTCCGAGCGTGCGGTAGGACCAGCGATAATGGGTGATGTTCGCAGGGACCAATCCGTCACCAAAGTCGACGCGCGGTTCGAGCGTTGCGCCGAAAGGAGACTCCTTCGTCGCATCGATCCAGCCAGACTTGACAGTTCCTGCCTTGGCGGGGTCCGCCGACGGGTCAGCCAGCGAAGGTTCGCGGTTGATCTCGCCCATGCTGACCTGACGGCCGATCGTCTTGACGACGATCTGCTTGCCAAGCACCTCCGTACCGGTGCCGCAACCTGGAACGCGCGGATCGGTGACCGTGATCTTTACCTCGGTATTGCAGGGATAGTTCCACCATATATGGCAGGGAATGGGCGGGCGATGGACCGTCGTCCATGTGCCGCCGATCGAATATTCCACCCAGAAATACAGGTCCGGCTTGTCGCCTGAGCAGGGATACCAGATGGTCGTTTCGAAATGGCCGTCATCGTCGGTCATGACCACGCGCAGTTCATCGCAGCGATAGAACCAATGGTGTAACCAGGGCCAGCGGCAAATCCACGGGCGGATGATGGTGAGATTGTCGACGAGCGCGCGGCGCACCACCGTCACCGATTCCGACAGCAGGCTGGAAAGCATCGGCTGCGAAAGCTGAGTGAAGGCAGAGGACTGACCGAAGCGGCCCGCGAGAAGAGGCGCGTCTACTGGCGGGTCCGGCTGCGGATTGAATGCAACCTTATCGCCCCGCGATCCGCTGACAATCTGCCTGACCTGAGTCTTTTGGCGCAGGCTTGCAACATCCATAGAGGCGATTCGAATATCGTTGAGCGGTCCGGGATCGGGAATCGGGATTTTCGGCTTCGGGATCGGCTGGCGCAGAATATCCAGCAAGTCGTCGCGAATACGAATGATGTCGAGATCGGGCAGGCGCCAGAGGATGAACGGCAGCCGGTCGACTTCGCAAATATGAACGCGCGCATTGCAGACCGGCGCTTCGACCACCACGCCGCCCGCCGAAACGGTGCGTTTTACGATACGTCCGCGCACTCGGCAGATGCACAGCGGCCAGTGCGGCCAGAGAATGTCCGGAATGGGCGGCAGCTCATAGACCGGGCGTTGCGGGTCAAAGCGCCATTGCGGCTCAAAGGCATCCATCTGCTCCAGCGCCTGGAGCGAGGGCGGCGCCTCACGCTTGCCGTCAAACGACGGGCCGATTAATAGCCGGGCACCCTTTGCCACGCGTTCGACGGACAATTGAGCCTTGCCGTTTTCCACGGGCGCGGAGCCGAGCAGTGCGCCCGCCCGGTCGAACAGATAGGCCGTTATGGGGATCGGTTTGTCAGGTCGTCCCTCGAAATCGACCGCTATGGTGAAACTTGTGGGTTTTACGCTTTTGCTTTCCATGGCTGGATCTCCTGTTTGAGGGCATGCGCCCCCGTTTCGCGAAGCGCTTTGCGTTTGCGCGATTGGTCCATCATCGTCAGAGGCAGGGTGAACGAAGCACGCAGCTTTCCCTCGCCACAATCATTGTGTGGACGGACACAGTCTCTGACTTTCTCGTTGTGTTTTTATCGCCACCATCACGCGTGCGGTGGCTGATTAAAGCCGGAGCAGCGAACCCAAGGAAAACGCCGGCCTATGGACAGATCACTTGTCCACGATGCAGATAGTAAACCTATGTGAGGGGGTTGAGCGTGATGGATGTCACGCCCGATGTCATGAACAGAATCAACGGCTTATTATGGACGAAATTCCGTATTGAAATACGATAGGCCGCCCGATTTGGTCGATAAACGCCAACATATCAGCCATAGTCCGCGCTGAAATCAATATTCTGAAGTCCGTTTATCCAGTCCCGCTATTTCCCGCATTTGGATGCAGTTTTGACGGCGGATTTGAATGTCTTCGCTGACCCCGGTTTGCGCCCGGTTTAATCAGGGCCACGCAACGTTCTAGCCCTTATTCAATTAAACCCCCACCAAGCGCGCGATACAGACCGATCGCATTGGACAGACTATCATGCTGGAGGTCGAGCAGCGCCCCGCGTGCAGCGAAATCTCCGCGCTGCGCGTCGAGAAGCTCAAGCCGACCATCAACGCCTGCGCGATAGCGTAAAGCGGAAAAACGAAGGCGCGCCCCGGCGCTTGCGGCCGCCCGCCGCTGCGCCTCCATCTGTCGGTCGAAGGTCGCGCGCCCTGCAAGCCCATCGGCGACTTCGCGAAACGCGGCCTGGATCGCGCGCTCATAGCTGGCGATCGCGATCGAACTACGAACCTTTGCAAGATCGAGGTTGCCGCGAATCTGGCCGCCTTGGAAAACGGGAGCGGTTATCTGCGGGACGAACGACCACGCACGATTGCCCCCGCTGAACAGATTTTCCAGGGCGAGGCTCGAAAAGCCAAGCGCTGCCGTGAGCGACAGGCGCGGAAAAAAGGCGGCCCGCGCGGCACCGACATCGGCGTTGGCGGCAACAAGTTCATGCTCGGCCTGCCGTATATCGGGCCGATGAATGAGCAGGTCAGATGGCAGGCCAGCCGGCAAATGCGTGCGAATGCCCTGCATCCCGAGTGCGCGCGGTGCGGGCAGATCTTGCGGAAGCGGACTTCCGACCAGCAGCGTCAGCGCATTGGTCGCTTGGGCGAGCGCACGCCTGCGCCCTTCAAGATCGGCTTCTGCCTGGCTTACTTGCCCCTCAGCCTGCGCGATATCCAGGCCGCTGTTCTGCGCAGCCGCATGCATGCGGCGAGCAATTTCGAGCGAACTGCGCCAGTCCAGAAGCGTTGCTTCCGTCAGCTTTAGCTGTTCCTCTGCCAGACGTTCGTCGACATAGGCATCCGCGACCGCGCCGATGAGTGAAATCCGTGTCGCACGCCGCCCTTCATCGGTGGCCAGATAACGCTCAAAAGCGGCCTGAGACTGAGATCGCAACCGGCCGAAAAGGTCGATCTCAAAGCTGGTAAGCGCTGCCTGAGCCGTAAACTGTTCGAACTCGAAACCGGTTTGGCCTGTGCTGGTGTTGCCACCGCCTATCGATGCACCTGCGGTTGCGGCAGGTGTTCGTTGCCTGCTGTAACCTGCACTAGCCTCGATCGCAGGCAGCCCCGCGCCGCGCTGCACACGATACTGCGCGCGCACAGCCTCGACATTGAGCGCGGCTATGCGCAGATCGCGACTTTCATTCAAAGCCAGCGCGATCAGCCGCTGAAGGCGGGGGTCGGGAAACGTTTCGCGCCAGTGCAATTCCGCCGCGTTACCTAGATCGGTTGCGTGTGCGCCCGGAAAGGCTGCTGAAACAGGCGCTACCGGAATATCCAGCCGGGGGTTCATCGAACATCCTGCAAGAAGCACGGCCGACAAAAGAGATGTGGTGCGCCATCTCATGCCAGGAACTCCCTTTCGGGGGCAGGCCGTCCCTTTTGCCCCGCCCTGCTGCGCTTCCCAAGTTTGTCTGCAAGGCTCAGAATCACGACGAAGAATACGGGGACGAAAAACACCGCAAGGACAGTCCCCGTGATCATCCCGCCAAACACGCCCGTACCGATTGCGTGCTGTGTCTCTGCGCTGGCACCGCCAGCAACCATCAGCGGGACGACGCCCAGGGTGAACGCCAGACTAGTCATCACGATGGGACGGAGCCGGACTTTTGCCGCTGTCGACGCTGCCTCTGTCAGACTCATTCCCTGCTCGCGATACTGTTTGGCAAACTCGACAATCAGGATCGCATTCTTGGCAGAAAGGCCGATGATCGTGATCATGCCAACCTTGAAGAAAATGTCGTTGGGCATTCCGCGCAGCATGACGGCCGCAATCGCGCCTATCAGTCCCAGCGGAACAACAAGCATCACGGACAGTGGTATCGACCAGCTTTCATAAAGTGCAGCCAGCACCAGAAAGACGACCAGCATCGACAGCACGAGCAGCATCGGCGCTTCTGCACCGGCCTGCTTTTCCTGCAAGGACTGTCCGGTCCATTCAATCGCAAAGCCCTTGGGGAGTTGGGCTGCAAGCCGCTCCATTTCGGCCATGGCATTGCCGCTTGAGACACCCGGCGCCGCCGTGCCAGCGATCTTCATCGAAGGATAGCCGTTGTAACGCGTGAGCTGGAGCGGCGTCTGGCCCCATTTCGGGGTCACCACTTCAGAAAGCGGCACCATCCCGCCCGTGTCGTTGCGGACCTGAAGTTTCAGCACATCGGACAATTGCATGCGAAACGGCGCGTCAGCCTGGATAATAACCTGCTGCATCCGTCCACGCTCAGGAAAATCATTGATATAGAACGATCCCATTGCAGCCGAGATGGTCTCGCTGATGGTCGCGAACGAGACACCAAGCGCTTGTGCTTTTTGGCGGTCAATATCGAGTTCTACACTCATGCTATCGGGCAGGTTCTCGGAATAGACGCCTGTTACCAACTTGCTCTGTGCGGCGGCTGCGATCAGCTGCCGCTGCGCGGCGAGCAGCGCTGCCTCTCCCTGATTGGCGCGGTCCTGCAATCGCAACGAGAAGCCGGACGAATTACCCAGTTCCTCGATCGCCGGCGGCATCAGGCTCATGACCTGGCCCTCCGGCACATGGGCCATCGTCTTGGTCGCGGCTGCGATTTCTGCTGTTGCCGTTTCACCATTACGGTCGCCCCAATCCTTTAGCATGGTGAACGCCATGCCGACATTGGAGCCGGAACCGGCAAAGCCGAAACCGAGAATGGTTTCCACGTCCTTGGTGCCCGGACGTGCCATGGCATGGTCCTCGTACCGCTTGACGATGTCGAGCGTCCGCTCTTTGGTGGCATCGGCCGGAAGCTGGAAAATTGTCAGGAAATAACCCTGATCCTCTTCGGGCAGGAACGCGGTGGGCAGGCTTGTAAAGCCGATAACCATCAAGCCGACGACAAGCGCGAACCCGGCCATGGCCCTGCGTGTATGGCGCAGCAGCTTTCCAAGCCAGCTGCAGTAACGATCAACCAGCCGCGAAAACAGGTTATCGAACCCGGTGAAGAACCGGTTCTTCTGCTGATGGCCATGAACGGGCCTGAGGATCGTTGCACACAGCGCGGGCGTGAGCGACAGCGCCAGAAAGGCAGAGCACAGGATCGAGACCGCCATGGACAGCGAGAACTGTCGATAGATTGCGCCAACAGAACCAGTCGCAAAGGCCATCGGGATGAACACGGCCGACAGGACCAGCGTAATGCCGATCACGGCACCCGTGATCTCCTCCATCGCCCTGATCGTGGCCTCTTTCGGCGACAGTCCATGCTCGACCATCAGCCGCTCGACATTTTCGACCACGACGATTGCGTCATCAACGATGATGCCAATCGCCAGTGCCATGCCGAACATTGTCAGAACATTGATCGAGAAGCCGGCGAGCAGCATCACGGTAAAGGTGCCGAGCAATGCAATCGGCGCGACGATCGCTGGAATGAAGGTGTAGCGAATATTCTGAAGAAACAGGAACATCACCAGAAAGACCAGCACCATTGCTTCGACGAGCGTCGTGGCAACCTTCTCGATCGATATCTTGACGAAAGGCGCGGTATCGAATGTGACGGCTGCCTGGACACCGCGGGGCATGGCTCTCTTGAGCTCTTCCAGTCGCGCGACCACGGCCTGCTGTGTCTGCACGGCGTTCGCACCGGGAGACAACAGGATGGCAATGCCGGCGCTGGGTTTGGCGTTATTGCGTACCGAAAAGCTGCTGGTCTGGGCGCCAAGTTCCACTCTGGCTACGTCACCCAGCGTGACACTCGATCCGTCAGCTTTCGCTTTCAAAATCACTGCAGCAAACTGTTCGGGCGTGCTGAGCTGACCGGTGGCCGTTAGCGGTACTGTAACCCGTTGCCCCGACACTGCAGGGGAATCGCCAAGCTTGCCTGGTGCGATCTGGATGTTTTGAGCTGCTATAGCGGCGGTGACATCGCCGATCGACAGATTGTAGGAAAGCAGTTTCATCGGATCGAACCAGATCCGCATCGCCTGCTCGGATCCGAACAATTGCGTACGACCGACTCCCGGAATCCGCTTGATTTCCGGAATGACGTTGCGCGCGGCATAGTCGCCCAATTGGACCGGGTCATGGCTTCCGTCCGGGGAAAAGAGATCCACGATCATCAGGAAGCTCGACGAGGCCGCTTCCACTGTTACGCCGGTTTGCCGCACCATTTGGGGTAGGCGCGGTTCGACAGTTTTCAGCCTGTTCTGAACGTCCACCTGCGCTAGTTCGGGGTCGGTGCCGGGCTTGAAGGTCGCCGTGATAGACGCCTCACCAGAGGTATCGACCGAAGATTCGAAATAGAGCAGGTTCTTTACACTCGACAGCTCCCGCTCGATCAGGCTGACGACATTGTCGTTCATCGACTGCGGAGTAGCGCCGGGATAGCTCGCATTGATAGTGACCGACGGCGGCGCCACGGTTGGATAGCGGGCAATCGGAAGCTGTGGGATGGCAATGAGCCCGACCAGCACGATCGCGATGGCTATCACCCAGGCAAAAATCGGGCGGTTGATGAAGAACTGAGGCATGGGTCGGACTCTTCGCGCTTAGCGAGACGTGGCGGCAGGCCGCCAGGCGATGGAATTTACCGGTACATTGGGTTGAATCTTGCTCTGCCCCTCGACAACGACCGTGTCGCCCGCCCGTAGTCCGCTCGAAATGACGTAGCGACCATCGATCACGTCGCTGGCAACCACATCGCGCGCACGAACGCGCCCCTGACTGTCGACGATATAGACTTGGGCCTTGCCTTGCATATCCCGCTGCACTGCCTGCTGTGGAACGGTGACCGCCTGCCGCACCAATGAGCGCAGCAGGCGCGCACGTACAAACATGCCTGGCAGCAGACGCTGATCGCGGTTCGGCACGAGAATGCGAACGACGGCATTTCCGGTACTGGGATCGACAGCGATACCCGAAAACAGCATTTTTCCCTTTACAGCATAGGGTTTGCCGTCGGTGGAAAGGATCTCGACCATGGCATCCTGATCAGCCGTCCCCGCCTTGATCGCTTCGCGAATGGCATCAATGCGGGCCACCGGTTGTCGGACGTCCACATAGACCTGGTCGATCTGCTGGACCCGTGCCAGCGGATTGGGGTCATTTGTCGATACAAGCGCACCCTCGGTTACCAGCGCTTCTCCGATCCGACCGCTGATCGGAGACGTGATACGTGCAAATCCCAGATCCAGCCGACGGCGCGCAAGAACCGCGCGAGCTTCTGCAACATCGGCCGCCGCCTGATCGCGCGCTACGGCAGCATCGTCATAGCTCTGACGGCTGATCGCATCTGCATCGACCAGCGGACGCAGGCGATCCGCCTGCAGCTTTGCGCGTGCGAACATTGCCTCTGCACGCCGCAGCGCCGCCGCAGAGCTGTTCGCGTCGGCCTGATAAGGCGCGGAATTGATCTGGAACAGGGGCTGCCCCGCCCGCACCTCTCCGCCTTGCTCAAACATTTGGCGCTGAACAATACCACCGACTTGCGGGCGAATTTCGGCGATCTGGTAGGCCACTACGCGGCCGGGCAACTCGTCGAACGATGCGACAGGTCCCTTCTGGACCTTCATCACCGTCACTTCGACCGCAGGAGGCAGCGGCTGCTCCTGCTGCGAGCAGCCGACAAGCACTGTCGCAAGCGCGCTGGCCGCCACAAGGACGGCTCCTTTGCGAACCTTTCCAATCATAAAGTTATTCGTCTCCGCCTGTGGAAGGCTTTCCAAAACCGATCTTCATCGGAACACTGATCTGGAAGCTCTATGGCAGCGGAGCGTCGATCTTATGTGTGCACAGTGTTGCGGTTGTGTGGAGACACGTAGCCTGTCCCGGCTAAAATCTTCTAAGGAGCAAAAGCTCCGAAGGAGGAATCACAGCATGGAACCGGACAACGCGCTCGTGCTCGTCGTCGAAGATGAAGCCGATATCGCAGAGATAATAACCGCTTATCTTGAGCGCGAGGGCTTTCGCTGGGTCCATGCCAATGATGGGGCGACTGCCATTGAATTGCACAGAGCGCTCAAGCCAGACATCGTCCTGCTGGATGTAGGGCTGCCGCGCAGCGACGGGTGGGAAGTTCTCAGTGAATTGCGCAGACGCGGCAGCACGCCCGTGATCATGGTCACGGCCCTCGACAAGGATATCGACAAGCTTCAGGCACTGCGAATCGGTGCTGACGACTATGTGGTCAAGCCGTTCAATCCGGTCGAAGTCGTTGCTCGGGTCAGGGCAGTGCTGCGGCGCTCGGCAGGCCATTCCAGTCGAGGGATACTGCGCGTCGGCGCACTTCAGCTCGATCCGGAAAGTCACTTGGCAAGCGTCGTCACCGATGGTGAGCTGGTTCATCTCAATCTCACGCTCACAGAATATCGCCTACTGGTCCACATGGCTGCTGCGCCGATGCGGGTGTTCAGTCGCGGAGAACTGGTCGACGCCTGTCTACCCGGTGGCGACGCACTCGATCGTACGGTGGACAGCCATGTCAGCAAGCTTCGCAGAAAGCTGGCCGATGCCGGAATCGATGACATGCCGTCCGGCGTACGCGGCGTGGGTTATCGTCTGGTGGCTATTAGATGAAGCCAATTACGGGCCTTGGACGGCAAGTCGCCATTTCGATGGGCTTGGGCGCGGTCATGGGCATCCTGGCGTCCTATGTTGGCATTTATCTGTTGTATTTGACGGCCTACAATTTCTTTCCATCCCTTGTGCCCCAAAGCGAAGAAGGGGTGTCCGGTCCATCAGCTACAGAACTCATAGTTCTGGCGATCATTGCCGCGTTGGTACTCTTGATCACAGTCACGATGGCTCTGCGCCTGGCCAGCCGGATCATAGCGCCGCTAAGCTCAGTTGCGGAGGCAGCGCGACGCATAGCTGGTGGTGATCTGAGTGCCCGGGCAACAGGTGGCGATGATCTGCCGGGTGAAGCCGCCGCGCTGGTGGCAGACTTTAACAGTATGGCCGTTCGACTTGAACAAAGCGCCCGCGACATCGTGAACTGGAATGCCCAGATTGCCCATGAGCTGCGCACGCCTCTTACCATCCTGCGTGGTCGAATGCTTGGCGTCATCGACGGCGTGTTTGTTCCTGACGAAACGTTGTTTCGCAGGCTCCTGGAACAGGTCGACGGCTTGTCCCGACTGGTGGAGGATTTGCGCGTCGTAAGTTTGGTCGAGAGCGGACAACTGCGTCTGGAAGGGAAGGAGGTGGATGTCGCCCGTGAGATTGCAGATTTTGCGGGGCTGGTTGAGCCAGGCCTCGTGCAGGCTGGCTTTACCCTCAGCATCAGTTTGTCCCCGGGGAAAGCGTGTTTGGATATGACGCGCATTCGCCAAGCCTTGCTTGCGCTGGTTGATAATGCGCAACGCCATGCGAACCCTTGCGAGCTTCGTATCGATGTCATCATGAACAGCGACGACGTTGCCTTGCGGGTCGTCGATCAAGGACCGGGTTTGACCGAAGCGTTTGAGAAGGACGCGTTCAAACTGTTCGCACGGGGAATCCAATCCGACGAAGAAAACAGGCCCGGTTCGGGACTCGGTCTCTCCGTGGTCCAAGCAATCTCCAAAGCGCATGGGGGCTCAGTTGGCTATGGCTCAGAGGGAAAGGCCTGCTATTTTACGATGACAATTCCAAGATGGTTACCTCAATCGGTACGCTCAGACTAGCGGATGACGGAGGTCCCAATCCCCAGCGTAGCGCAAGTTGCTATAGGGTTTCACGTCCCTGACGGAAAATCGCATACCGGCACTATCTCCAAAGGGCATATCGCGGCCAGACTGAACGGATGACAGTTCATTGCGCCGTTGGCTCTCGAAGCTGGCTGTCGGGACTGTCCGACCTTTCGGACGTCAGGTGACCCAGCGGCGCGCCTCAAGGTGTGCCCGCATTCAAGAAAATCAAAAATGGTTGGGAGAGGCAAGGATGGTGAAAGCTACTTTCGGTCTGAATTACCGCTATTCAATGTCCAATGGCCTATTTAGGGAAGGTCATCGAAAGCAACCCTAGCCGTGCAAGAAGCGATCAGCGATGAAGTCATGACGCGGGAGCCATATGGATCTTTTAGTTAGGATAATGTTGGGTAGCGAACGACCGGCCGTAGGCAGATGTGATGGGAAAGCGGATAAGGTGAATGGCTCCCGCTCACGGCATCTAAGTTCCAAGATGGGTTTGTTGTCATGCGACCCTAGGAAAGGAGCCACCCACCATGGAGATTAGCTCGATCAAGCTGGATTTGGCCCAGAAGGTTTTTCAAGTTCACGGTATCCGCGCGACCGGTGAGGTCGTCATTCGCAAGGCGCTGCGGCAATCGCAGATGCTGCCGTTTTTCGAGAAGCTGTGCGAGGCGATCTGCGAAGCGGTCACACGTCAAACCATGCAGTTCGTGCTCATCAAGTCGCGCGAGCAGCAGGCGGCGCTGGCGCTGCATTCCGGTCAGGATCGCGAAGGCAGATTATCAGGATTTTGAGTCACAATGAATTATCGCCATTCCTTCCATGCTGGCAATAGCGCCGATGTCGTGAAGCACAGCCTGCTTATATCCCTAGTGCGGGCCTTGCAGCACAAGCAGGGCGCGCTGACTCTGATTGACACCCATGCTGGCTGCGGGCTGTACGACCTTTACGGCGATGAGGCTCAGCGCACTGGCGAGTCCACGCAGGGCGTGCTGCGGGCCTTTGACGACCCGAACCCCTTGTTGGACGACTATCGCGCCGCCGTACGGGCGGTGAATGTGGGTGGCGAACAGCACCTTTACCCCGGCTCGCCGCGGATTCTCGCCCAGCTTTTGCGCCCGCAGGATTTTCTGATCCTTAACGAAAAACATCCCGAAGATGCCTATGCCCTGCGCGGCGTGATGCGCGGCACATCCGCTGCCGTGCATCAACGCGACGCCTACGAGCTTTGGCTGGCGATGCTGCCGCCCCGCACGCCTCGCGGCGTAGTGGTGGTCGACCCGCCATATGAACAGACGGACGAACGCGCCCGTATCACAGCCACCCTCGCTGCGGCGCACCGCAAATGGGCGCATGGCGTGACGGTGATCTGGTATCCGCTGAAAGACCACGCCACGCATTCCCGGTGGAAACAGCAGTTACGCAAGCTGGGCATCCCGAAATTGCTGCGGGTGGAACATTGGCTATACGATAGCGAGCAACCCGGCATCTATAACGGCGCAGGCCTCTATATCGTCAATCCGCCCTACGCTTTTACGCAGGCACTGCCACCTCTGCTGGAAGCCTTGCGCGCGGCGTTAGCGCCCGAAGGGCATAAGGGCGAAATTATATCCGATTGGTTGAGCGACTGAAATAAACCTCATGCTAATCACGCTTCACGTTACAAACAAATTGGGTCACGCGGACTTTTGAAATATGTTTTCACGCCGGGTGGCTGTGCTCCAGACGATTGTGCTTCTGCGCCGTTGGCAACGGACCCCGTCGCGTGATCCTGTTCGCTCAGAATGGCGACCGTGGGCCTCGAGAAAACCCTGCGATACCATGGGTGGAGTACCGCTGCTGACATGCTAAGGGTATACCATGTTTCAAGCACCCGGCCGCAGCGGCACTGTCGAGATCGACGGTCTCAAATATGATTGGCAACTCGTGAGCGAGCCTCAATTATCCTCTTCCGATGGCTGGAAGGGAATGACTGTCTCCCTACGTCAGAGAGACATGCAGCGCGAGGCCGTACTGGAATTTCCGACCCCCAAGCGCCTGTTGAAAGGACTGCCAAAAGGGCGTTTGCACATCAACGATGCGATTGCTTCGCGAGGGGTGCGGGCAGCATTATCGGCTGGATGGGATCCTGCATCGCGAGGCAAACCCACGGTTTTCATGGTTGACTCCAACGGTGACTAAGGGCGCGTAAATCGTGCACCCGCGCCATCGCAGATATAAATGGAGACGGGCGGCATCGCACCATTCATCCGCTGATGCACCCGGGAAGCGGTCGGTCATAAGCTGAGGCCTCCCTCTGGAGGAGCCCAAATCATTCCCACTCAATGGTGCCAGGGGGTTTCGACGTGTAATCGTAAACCACGCGGTTGATACCCTTCACTTCATTAATGATCCGGGTGGCTACCCGGCTTAAGAACGCCGCGTCAAAGGGATAGATGTCGGCGGTCATGCCATCGGTGCTGGTGACGGCGCGCAGGGCGCACACGCTGTCATAGGTGCGCAAATCGCCCATCACGCCGACGGTGCGGACGGGAAGCAAGACGGCAAAAGCTTGCCAGATGGCATCGTAGAGGTTCGCGTTGCGGATTTCCTCAAGATAGATGGCATCTGCCTTGCGTAATATGTCGCAGCGTTCCTTGGTCACTTCGCCGGGGATGCGGATCGCGAGGCCGGGTCCGGGGAACGGGTGGCGACCGACGAAGACGTCCGGCAGGCCCAGTTCCTTACCCAGCACGCGCACTTCGTCTTTGAAGAGTTCGCGCAAGGGCTCGACCAGTTTCATGTTCATGCGTTCGGGCAGACCGCCGACATTGTGGTGGCTCTTGATCGTGACGCTGGGGCCGCCGGTGAAGGATACGCTTTCGATGACGTCCGGATAGAGCGTGCCTTGTGCGAGGAAATCCGCGCCACCAACCTTGCGTGCTTCTTCCTCGAACAGTTCGATGAAAGCGCCGCCGATAAATTTGCGCTTCTTTTCCGGATCGGTGAGCCCAGCCAGACCGCCGAGAAATCGTTCCTCTGCGTTCACATGGACCAGCTTGATGCCATAATGTTCGCGGAACAAGGTGACGACCTGTTCCGCTTCGCCCAGTCGCATCAGCCCATGGTCGACGAAGACGCAAGTCAGTTGGTCGCCGATCGCTTCATGAATGAGCACGGCAGCAACGGCAGAATCCACGCCGCCCGAAAGCCCGCAGATAACGCGACCAGTACCGACTTGCGCGCGAATTTCCGCGATCTTGGTTGCGCGAAACTCCGCCATGGTCCAGTCGCCAGCAAGCCCGCAGACATGGCGAACGAAATTCGCGAGCAGCTTGCCGCCGTCGGGCGTGTGGACAACCTCGGGATGGAATTGCGTGGCGTAGAAGCGTTTGGCTTCGTTCGCGGTTACGGCCAGGGGCGCGCCTTCGCTGGTTGCGACGACTTCGAACCCTTCGGCAAGGCGCGTGACCTTGTCGCCGTGGCTCATCCACACCTGATGCTTGTCGCCGGGTTGCCAAAGGCCATCGAACAGCGCGCAGGGCTTTTGCACGTTGATGAAAGCGCGACCGAATTCGCCGCTGCCGCCCCCTTCAACCTTACCGCCAAGCTGCTCCATCATCGTCTGCTGACCGTAGCAGATACCAAGGACCGGCACGCCAGCGTCGAAGATTTCCTGCGGTGCACGAGGCGAATCGTCCCACATTACGGAGGAGGGTCCGCCCGACAGGATCACCCCCTTGGGCTGCATCCGGGCGAAAGCTTCGGCGGCGCTATTGAAGGGAGCGATCTCGCTGTAAACACCCGCTTCGCGAACGCGTCGCGCGATGAGCTGGGTCACCTGACTACCGAAGTCCACGATGAGAATGGAGTCCTGAAGGGGCAGCGTCATAGAATCGCCTTTGCTTGGAACCGGAGAAACGGTGGGGTTCGCGACCGGTTAGTGCCCCACCGCGTCGTTGTCCAGCAACAGGCGCCCATCGGATGAATCCCGCCGCCCCGCAAGCCATCCCAGCAGCGCCGCCCCGCCCAGTACCGCCGCCGCAATCAAAAATGCACTGCCGATGAAGGGCAAAGTCGGATCGGCACCGACCGACAGCGCATAGACGCCGCCGAAAAACAAAGGCGAGACAATACCTGCAATGCTCGCCACGCTGTTGTTGGCACCTTGAAGCTGGCCTTGTTCGCTTTCGGACACACGCCGGGTCATGAGTGACTGGATCGTCGGCATGGCCAGTCCCCACAATGCGTTGGGCAACATCGCGGCGACAAACATCCAACCGGTCGGGGCAAGCCCCATGCATGCTATGCCGATGGCACCGAAGGCCAGGCCGATCACCATCGTTCTGCGATCTCCGATCCGTTGCACGACGGGGCCGACGAGCAATCCCTGCACGCCCATGTCCAATAAGCCGACAAGTGCAAGCAGGCTGCCGACCTGCCACGCGCCCCAGCCATATCGATCCCCGGCATAGAGAACGAACACGGCAGAAAAGAGGTGGTGGGCGAAATACAGGAGGAAGTTGACGACCGCGAGGCCGGACAGCTCGCGATGGGAGCGTAGCAATGTGAGAGCACCGAAGGGATTGGCGCGTCGCCAACTGAACGCCATGCGCTTTTCGGGGGGGAGCGATTCCGGCAACACGAACACACCATAGATGAACGCCAGAGCGGACATTCCGGCGGCCACCCAAAAGGGCGCGCGTAAGGAGACTTCGCCCAATATGCCGCCCAGCAATGGTCCGGCGACAAAACCCGCGCTGAACGCTGCCCCGATCAGGCCGTAACCGCGAGCGCGATCTTCAGGTGCGGTGATGTCCGCCATATAGGCGAACACAGAGGTGAAACTGGACGACGTTACGCCAGCCAATAGCCGCCCTACCGCCAACCACCACAAGTTCGGTGCAAGCGCCATCAGGACATAATCAAGCATCAGCCCGCAGATCGAGATCAGAATGACGGGCCGCCGACCGAAACGGTCGGACAAGGATCCGATGATAGGCGAACAGACGAACTGCATCCCTGCCCAAAGCGCGACGAACAAGCCATTCCACAGCCCGGCCCCGCTGCTGGAGCCTGACAGGGTCTCGATCAATTGCGGCAGGACCGGAATGACGATGCCCATCGACATGACGTCAAGGAGGGCCGTAACCAGAATGAACGCGATGGCCGCATTACGACGGGGGAGAAGGCGACCGGACATGGGCGTCCTACTAAGGGGGATGCGAGATGAAGCCAAGCGGTCCCTTAATGTGGTAGCGTGTCTTGCGGTTAATTGCTGACCAGATCGCGGCTTAGATAGACGTTCGTCACGCTGTCACCCTGCACCGTACAGGTGAAGCGACGGGTCTCGCCTGCCTGATCGCGATAGGAACCGCGCCGCTCGACTTCGCCGTCGATGTCGTAGCCGCCATTGGTAGGCTGCGGTGTGCCGATGGAGCGGATTTCGGCATAGCCGCCACTCCGCGACGCTTCATCCCGCGCAGCAATAGCACAGGCATCGACGGCGCGATCCTGCCCTGCGATAGTGACTGCATCGTTGCTGGCTATGTCGCTAAAGTCGTCATCGGGAGCATTGCGGTAACGCTCTCCGGCATACCCATTGTCTCGCACAGGTGGTGGAGGTACAGGCGGTCTGCGATAATCGGAATTTGCGTCACGCGCCGCGCGATCCTTAGACATCGAACTGGCAACCACAGCCACCGCGCCGATCAGCGCGGCCACGCCAATCGCATCGCCCAGGCCAAAGCCATCGTCACGATGGCGGCGCCAACCGTTGTCATGCCATCCGCCGCCATTTCCCCAGCCACGAGGCCGCGCCTCTGCCGCTGTTACGCTACCCGCCATAAGGGACATGGCCAGAACCGCAGCCGTCAGCCTGTAACCGGTCTTCATCTTCTAACCCTTCCGCAGCGGGAGCATGTATCGCGCGATCATAGCGCGTATCCGGCTTTCGAGAGGCTGAACGGCACCCCAATCACTTGGACAGGTCGGTGACCTCTAGCCCCGTGAACTGCGCGATAAAGGCGTACATATCCGAAAACTCCTCGATCACCTTGTCGGTCGGCTTGCCTGAGCCATGACCGGCGCGGGTTTCGATGCGGATCAGATGCGGTTTGGTGCCGATGTCGGTCGCTTGCAGAGCAGCAGCATATTTGAAGCTGTGGCCCGGCACGACGCGGTCGTCAGTATCCGCCGTCGTCACCATGATCGCCGGATAGTCTTTGCCCGCCGCTACATTATGATAGGGCGAATAGCTGTAGAGCAAGCGGAAGTCGTTCTTCTTCGACGGATAGCCATAGTCATCCACCCAATAGCGGCCCGCCGTAAACCGGTCGAAGCGCAGCATGTCCATCACGCCTACGCCCGGTAATGCCGCGGCAAACAGATCGGGCCTCTGATTTACGACTGCACCGACCAGCAAGCCACCGTTCGAACGGCCCTCAATCGCCAACTGATCCTCGCCAGTGTAGCCATTGGCCTTGAGATATTCACCCGCCGCGATGAAATCGTCGAACACATTCTGTTTGTTCGCGCCGCGTCCGGCATCGTGCCATGCCTTTCCATATTCGCCGCCGCCGCGCAGATTGGCAATGGCGAGCACCCCGCCCTGCTCAAGCCATGCCAAGCGGGTGGGTGCAAAGCCGGGCGTCATGGAAATGTTGAAGCCGCCATAGCCGTACAGCAATGTCGGTGCAGGCTTTTCCGCGGTGGCGATATCCTTGCGCCGGATGATGAACATCGGGATCTTCGTACCATCTTTCGACGGGTAGAAGATTTGCTCGGTCACGAAGTTTTCGGGATCGAAGGCCAGATCGGGCTGAGCAAAGACTTCTGTGGTACCGGTGGCGGTGTCGTAGCGATAAATGGTCGATGGCATAGTGAAGCTGGAGAAGCTGAAGAACGTCTCGGAATCTCCGCTTTTGCCCCCGAAGCCCGCTGCCGTGCCGACGCCCGGTAACGGCACGTCGCCAACGGGCTTGCCGTCCAGTTCGACCAGTTCAGCAATCGTCTTCGCATTTTCCAGATACGCGAGGATGATGCGATTACCCACCAGCGATCCGCCTGCCAGCGTATCGGGACGTTCCGGTACGATCTCGACCGGTGCCTTGCGGGGATCGGCGGCATCAAGCGTGACGAGGCGCAAACGCGGGGCGCCCTTGTCGGTCATGAACCATAAGGTATCGCCGCGGCTGCCGATGAGGTGCCAGCCATTGTTCAACCCTTTGATCAGGGTGCGCGGCACGACCGGCGCTTCGCGCCAGCCATCGCTCAGTGCGACGAGGGTCACTTCCTGCTTGTCGTCCGTACCGGATGCCGAGGTGATGACCAGCCATTTGCCGTCGTCGGTAACTTCGCCGCTGTGGCCCAGCTTTGGGCGGTCGGGTGTCTGATATATCAACCGATCCTGCGACTGTGGCGTGCCGACGCGGTGATAATAGATTTGCTGATTTTCGTTCAGCGACTGGAAGGCAGCGCCCTGTGCAGGTGCTGCGAAGCGGGAATAGAAGAACCCCTGCCCTTCTTCGTCCCAGCTAAGATCGGAGAATTTTACCCATTCCACGCGGTCATCCAGCGCCTTGCCAGATGCAACATCGATCAGGGAGAGCGTGCGCCAGTCAGTGCCGCCATCCTGCACAGAATAGAGCAGATAGCGGCCATCGGGCGACGGCTTCCACTCGGCCAGCGCGGTCGCATTGTCCTTTGACAGGGCGTTGGGGTCCAGCAGCATCCTCTGCGCGCCTTTCAGACCATCGCGCACGAAGAGCGGCGACTGGTTCTGAAGGCCGGTGTTGAACGTGTAGAAGTAACGACCGCCCGCTTTGGTGGGCGTGGAGTAGCGCCCATAATCGTACAGCGTCGCCATCCGCTTTTTCAGGATATCGCGCCCCGGCAGCGTCTTCAGGTAGTCCTGCGTTACCGCATTTTCCGCCGTTACCCAGTCCCGTACCGCAGCATCCTGCCGCACGTCGTTTTCAAGCCAGCGATAGGGATCAAGTACCTTTACGCCGAAGTGATCCTCAACCAGATCGAGGCGACGGGTCTGCGGATAGGACAGCGTGGCTTCCTTCATGATCGTGGCAGTATCGGGCTTGTCAGCGGGGGTTTCGGCAATGGCGGGAGAAAGTGCGATCAGCACAGGCATCAGCACAGGGCAAAGGACCAGCGCGCGGCGCGCGCTTCGGAACGACATGGTGAGGCTCTCCCAAAACGAAAACAGGCCGCCAGCTTAGAAAGCCGCGGCCTGTTTGTGAAGCGCTGTATTGCCGGACTAACTGCCCGGCAACAAAGACTTATGCAGCTTCGTATTCGTCTTCGTCGGCGGTCTGGACCGGACCGGAGTCCTGACCCTTGGCATCGACGTCGCGGTCGACGAATTCGATGATGGCGATCGGAGCAGCATCCGAAGCGCGGAAGCCAGCCTTGATCACGCGGGTGTAACCGCCGGCGCGATCCTTATAGCGTTCGGCCAGCACGTCGAACAGCTTGACCAACTGCGCATCGTCCAGAAGGCGCGCGTGCGCCAGACGACGGTTGGACAGGCCACCCTTCTTTGCCAGCGTCACCAGCTTTTCAACATAGGGACGCAGTTCCTTGGCCTTCGGCACGGTGGTCGTGATCTGCTCATGCTTGATGAGAGCAGCGGCCATGTTGCGGAACAGGGCCGCGCGATGGCTGGAGGTACGTTGCAGCTTACGGCCGCCTATGCGATGACGCATGATAACTTCCTTCTCGTTCGTTCAGGGACCGTTTCAGGTATCCCGGAGCAGGCGGTGCAGACAAAGGGCCACCGCCCAAAACCCTCAAACTTCTCTAACCTCGCCCATATGAGCGGTGGTCAGCGACCGATCAGCCGAGCAGTTCCTGCTCCAGCTTCTTGGCCATTTCTTCGATATTCTCAGGCGGCCAGCCTGGGATATCCATGCCGAGGCGCAGACCCATGGACGACAGTACTTCCTTAATTTCATTCAAGGACTTACGGCCAAAATTGGGCGTCCGCAGCATTTCGGCTTCGGTCTTCTGGACCAGATCGCCGATGTAGATGATGTTATCGTTCTTGAGGCAGTTGGCCGAACGGACCGACAGCTCCAGCTCGTCCACCTTCTTGAGAAGATAGCGGTTGATCTGGTTCGTGTCGCTTTCGCCTTCCGACGATGCTGCAACAGCATGACCGCCCGAGGACGGAGCCGCCGTGGGCAGCGCGTCTTCGAAGTGGACGAACAACTGCAACTGATCCTGAAGGATGCGCGCGGCATAGGCCACGGCGTCCTCGGGGGTTACGGTGCCGTCGGTTTCGAGCGTCAGCGAGAGCTTGTCATAGTCCAGTTCCTGGCCGACGCGCGTGTTGTCCACCTTGTACGCGACCTGACGAACGGGCGAATAGAGCGCGTCGATGGGGATCAGGCCGATGGGGGCATCGGCCGGACGGTTGGCAACGGCAGGGACATAGCCCTTGCCGATGTCAGCCGTCAGTTCCATGTTCAGCGTCGCGCCTTCATCCAGATGGCAGATGATGAGATCCGGGTTCATCACTTCGATGTCGCCCGAAACCGCAATATCGCCAGCCTTCACTTCGGCAGGACCGGTCGCGGAAAGCTGCAGGCGCTTGGGGCCTTCGCCTTCCATGCGCAGAGCGATCTGCTTCACATTCAGGACGATGTCGGTGACATCTTCACGAACGCCGGCGAGCGAGGAAAATTCATGCAGGACGTTTTCGATCTTGATCGAAGTGACCGCCGCGCCCTGAAGCGAGGAAAGAAGAACGCGACGCAACGCATTGCCGAGTGTCAGGCCGAAACCGCGCTCCAAAGGTTCAGCAACGAAAGTCGCCTTACGCTTCGAATCGCCGCCGACCTTGATTTCAAGGGCGCTGGGCTTCTTCAATTCCTGCCAGTTCTTCATGTTGACAGTCATGTAATTCCCCTGGGAATGGGGCGGGGGCTGCTCCGCTGCGTCAGTGGATAAGCCCCGGCCGAGTCAGAATTGGATGTGTGGCGCGTCCGCCACACACCAGAACGGCAAAAGCCTTAAACGCGACGACGCTTGGAAGGGCGTACGCCGTTATGCGGGATCGGTGTAACGTCCCGGATGGAGGTGATCGTGAAACCGACCGCCTGCAATGCACGAAGCGCCGATTCACGACCCGAACCGGGGCCCTTCACTTCGACTTCGAGGGTGCGCACGCCATGTTCGGCAGCCTTGCGGCCTGCATCTTCCGCGCAAACCTGAGCAGCATAAGGGGTCGACTTGCGCGATCCCTTAAAGCCCATGGTGCCAGCCGAAGACCAGGAAATCGCATTGCCCTGTGCGTCGGTGATCGTGATCATGGTGTTGTTGAAGCTGGCGTTCACATGCGCGACGCCGGAGGAGATATTCTTGCGCTCCCGCTTCTTTATGCGCTGGGGTTCCCGTGCCATTTTACTATCCTACTCAAAACTGGAAAAATAAGTGCTCTTAAAGCCTGAACGAACAGGCGAGCGCTTACTTCTTCTTGCCGGCGATCGGCTTTGCCTTGCCCTTGCGGGTACGGGCATTGGTGTGCGTGCGCTGACCGCGAACCGGCAGGCCCTTACGATGACGCAGGCCGCGATAGCAGGCCAGGTCCATAAGACGCTTGATGTTCATTGAGGTCGTGCGACGCAGATCGCCTTCCACCTGATAGCTTGCATCAATCGCTTCGCGAATCTGCAGCACTTCGGCGTCGGAAAGATCCTGAACGCGACGCGACTGATCGATGCCCAGCTTTTCAGCGATATCGACGGCGGTCTTGCGGCCAATGCCATGAATGTAGGTAAGCGCAATAATCACGCGCTTGTTGGTCGGGATGTTGACGCCCGCTATACGTGCCATGTAAAATTTTCTCCTGCTCCACGGGGCGTGTGGCAGCGCCCCATCTCAAAGCGTCGATGTGAACCCCAAGACGCAAAAAAGACGGCCAGCGCATTTGCACTGCCGCAACCAAGCGTGTCGGGATGAGTTGCCCTTACTGAGTCGCTGTTGGACTGTCAAGGTATCGGCGGCGGAGATCGGCCCTGTTATTCGTGCGGCACGGCCCACATCCTGTGATAACCTATGTATGAACAAGACGCTGAAACTCATCAAGATGGGAAACTCCACCGGCGTAATCCTGCCCAAAGAGATATTGGCGCGGTTGCATGTAGCGTTGGGGGATGAATTGTTCCTAAGCGATGCGCCGGATGGCCTGCGCCTGACCGCGTCCGACCCCGATCTCGCGCGGAGCATGGCGTTGGCCGAGGAGATCATGCGCGAAGACCCTGATATTCTGCACGTTCTGGCAAAATGACCCACACCCCAAGGTGCGAACGGACAGGCGGGCCAGCACGATGGCTACCCGTCGCCTTAAGGGACGCGAATTCCAACAGTCCGCGCGACTTCCTGACGCCTATGATCTGATTGTCGAAGGATTTAGGTCCATAGTCAGAATCTGCTGCACACGCGTCACCACAATGCTCTCAAAAACACGCCTCATTGCCGCCATGATATTCGGCAAGATATTCATGTCATGACGATGATACGGTACGCGATCTTCCCTGATGACACAGCGGCGGTGCTGTGCATCTGGCGTGAGTTTATCACCAATTCCCCAGTGAATCTCGATTACCAGAACAACGATGCCGAGTTCGCCAACTTACCGGGTAAGTATGCGTCGCCGAAGGGATGCGTTCTGCTCGCGGATCGGGAAGGCGAAATTGAGGGTTGCGTCGCGATGCGCCAAGTCACTCCCGAAATATGCGAGATGAAACGGCTATATGTTCGTCCTCAAGCTCAGGGACGTCACCTTGGTCGTGCTCTCGCTGAGCGCCTGATCGAAGAGGCCCGTGCTGTCGGTTACAACGAAATGAGGCTCGATGTGCAGGCGAAGTTCGTCCCCGCGCGCAGACTTTACGAAACACTCGGTTTTGTTGCGGCGGACCCGATCTCGTTCAATCCGGTTCCCGGCGCCTCATTTCTCGGTCTTCACCTTTAGCTGATGCGGTAACTGATCTCTGTTTCGCGCCGACAAACAGGTGTTGCCGTCAGTGTCCGCTTCTGAGCATCGAGTATGGTCGAATATATTACGGGATGTGGTCTACCTCGTCATTACCCCTCCCCCTCCAAAGAAGCGACAGCCCGTGGCACCCGCTTGCCCTTTGTGCGGCTGGTAAGGTGGATGTGGTGGCAGCGGTCGCAGCGATAGGGGCGCAGGGGGAGATTGGCGCGGTGCGCGGCGGCTAGCGCGTCCTCTTCGGAGGCGTAGCGTCTTTTTCGGGCGCAGATGCTTAGGCGGGTACGCAATTTGGACCTCGCCTATGGGTGTGTAGCATCCGTCTCAATGAAGCCCCCTCCCTAAGAGAAGGGGCGTTCAGACACCGGCTATGGGAAAGCCTTACTGGCCGGGAGCCGTGGGTGCGCCGGGCATCGGGGCGCCGCCGGGTGCACCGGGCATACCGCCTGCGCCGCCCTGAATCATCTGCATCTGACGCTGCATCGCTTCGATCTCAGCGCGCGATTTGAAGTCCAGCAGGGTTACGTCGAATTCCAGCGTCGAATTGGCCGGGATCGGACCCTTGGCTTCCGCGCCATAGCCAAGCTGCGGCGGGATGCTGATGTGGTACTTGCCGCCCTTCTTCATCTTCAGAAGCGCCTGCGTGAAGCCGGGGACGAGGCCGTCCACGGGCAAGGCAGCCTGTTCATTTTGATCGAAGACGGTGCCGTCCTTCAGCTTACCGACATAGGACACGAGCACGACATCGCTGACGGTGGGGCTGACGCCCGCGCCTTCTTTGAGCACTTCGAAGCCCAGCGTATCAACGGTTGCCGTGCCGGCATAAGCAAGGCCGCCTGCCGCCAGCACGACCGCCGCGATGCCGACCCATAATTTCGTCAAGGAACCCTTGGCAATGGGACGGAGCGGAACAGCGGTGGTCGACATGGGCAGACGCCTTAATCTTGCAGTGTGGATAATCGCATCATGCGGCGCCCCGATGTGGCACGCCGTAACAGAGTGTGCGGTACGTCCTTACCGGACGCCGTCACGCTCCGCACGCTTGCGATCCATCTTACGAGCGCGACGGACAGCAGCAGCCTTTTCACGGGCACGCTTTTCCGACGGCTTTTCGTAATGACGGCGCAGCTTCATTTCGCGATATACACCTTCGCGCTGCAGCTTCTTCTTAAGGGCGCGCAACGCTTGATCGACATTGTTATCGCGAACGATGATTTGCATGAGGCCTTCAATCTCCAATCGAATAACAACCGAACCGCCGGGACATATTCATGCCCCACCGGGCCGGCCGTAAGCAATAATAAGGGGTCGCCGCAGAGCGGGTCTGCGCCGTGTGTCGGGCGCGTTACCAGCAGAGTCGCGATATTTCAACCCCCAGCGGCATTGGCATGACCGGAAAAGGGGTGAAGCGATGCGCGAAGGGCACAACAGCCCCTCGACATGTGCCGATGCTTTGTGGTCTACAAACATCAATGTCAATAAGGAGAGAGGCCATGGCTACTGCAATAGAGGCTTCGCGCCGCAGCATGTCGGACGCAGAATGGGCCGCGCGGCAGCAGCTTGCCGCCTGCTATCGGATATTCGCGCGGCAGGGTTGGGACGAGCTGATCTACAACCATATTACCCTGCGCGTGCCGGGGGAGGACAATGCGTTTCTGATCAATCCGTACGGGCTGCATTATCGCGAGATATGCGCGTCCAATCTGGTGAAGATCGATATCGACGGGACTGTGCTGGATGGCAGCCCCTACCCCGTCAACAAGGCCGGGTTTACGCAGCATAGCGTTTTCCACCGGCATCTGCCTGACGCACATTGCATTATACATACGCATACGACGGCGGGGATGGCCGTGTCGGCGACGCAGGAAGGGTTGATGCCCACCAATTTCTATGCCGCTGCGTTCCATGGGCAGATCGCCTATCATACATTCGAAGGCATCACGATCCGGCCAGAGGAAGGCGTAAGGCTGATCGAGAGCCTAGGCAACAAGCGGACGATGATGCTGCGCAACCACGGCACGCTGGTGATGGCGGAGACACTGCCGGCTGCGTTCTTCCGGCATTGGGCCTTGCAGCGGGCGTGTGAGATCCAGGTGGCGACCGGCGCGGCGGGCACCCCTGCGCTTATTCCGGACGACGTGATCGCCGTGCATCAGCGCGACATGGCGGGCGTGCAGCTTCCCGGTGGGCAAGGCGCGGCCGACTTTGCGGCGATGGTGCGGATGCTGGAACGCGACGAAACCGACTGGAAAGAATGACGCGGGGACAGGGTTCCTGAAATGCGGACCATGCGATACAGACAGCGGCGATGACCAAGTTCACCGTCAACGACCGGCCTGTGCAGTATCGCATGGACCCCGACACGCCCCTGCTGTGGGCCTTGCGCGATGCGTCCAACCTGACCGGCACGAAATATGGGTGCGGCACGGGGGATTGCGGCGCGTGTACGGTCGACATCGATGGCGAAGCGATCCGGTCCTGCCAGATCACCATTGCGCAGACCGAGGGGCGGTTCGTCACGACCATCGAAGCCCTATCGCCCGATCGCAGCAATCCGGTGCAGCAGGCATGGGTTGCCGAAAACCTGCCGCAATGCGGTTTCTGTATGCCGGGGATGATCATGGCGGCGGCGGTCCTGCTGAAGCGGAACAGCGATCCGACCGATGCGGACATCGATGCGGCAATCACCAACCTGTGTCGATGTGGCACCTACCCCCGCATCCGCGAAGCCATGAAGCGCGCGGCGCGTATCCAGCGCGGTGAGGAGCAGGTTACCGCTGCCCCGCCGCCGGGCATCACACCGCAGGATGCCGCGCGTGTGGTCCCTGCCCTGCGCGTTCCCTGATCGGGACAACGCCACGGCACAGTGTCGTTGAATCCTTTCCGAATGCTGACACAGTAATTCAGCATCCTGACATGGCCGTAGGCCTAATCGGGATACACAAGGCGCCAATTCGGCTCCAGGTGAGGACGAAGCAGATGACGATCAGGACCATGATGCTTGCCGGACTGATGGCTGCAACGGCGCTAGGCGCGGTTGCTCCGGCCTATGCCCAGCGTGGCGATGATAATGGTGGGCGTGGGCGCGGCGGCGAAATGCGTCAGCAGCGCATGGAACAGCGCCAGCAGGTCAACCCAGGTGCGCAGCAGCAGCAGCACCAGCAGCGCACATGGCAGGAACGCCCGGATCGGGGCGCTCAGGTGCGTACCGATAGCGGCGTGCAGGTGCAGGGGCGCGAATGGCGCGGTCGCGGCGAAGGGCGTCAACCGCAGGTCATTCAGCAGCAACCGGTGACGCCGCAGGTCCGTCGAGATATTCGCGAAGACCGTCGCGACATACGCGAAGATCGCCGTGACCGGCGCGAAGATGTGCGGGACGTTCGCAACGGCAATAATGGCTGGCGCGACCGGGCCGAAGATCGTCGCGACTGGCGCGAAGACCGCCGCGACGTGCGCGAGGATCGCCGTGATGTCCGCAATGACACCTGGCGCAATGACCGCAGAAATGACGGCAGCCGCGACTGGGGCACCCGTGGTTGGGACAATCGCAATGGCGCCAATTACGCCTACGGCAATCGTGGGCGCATCAACGAACGGGACCGCTGGTCCAATCAGCGGCGGTGGGACAATGGCTGGCGCAACGACCGGCGTTACGACTGGCAGAGCTATCGCCGCAACTATGGCCAGATCTACCGCCCCGGTCGCTATTATGCGCCGCGCGGATGGAATTATGGCTATCGGCAGTTTTCCATCGGGATCCAGTTGAACAGCCTGCTCTACTCGAACAATTACTGGCTGAACGATCCCTATCAGTATCGTCTGCCGCCCGCCTACGGGTCGCTGCGGTGGATCCGATATTATGACGATGCGTTGTTGATCGATACCCGTGACGGTTACGTCGTCGATGTGATCAACGGCTTCTTTTATTAAGCTATAGCAGCTTCCTGGACTGGCCTTCAGGAACCACTGGACCCGGAGCGGAGACGTTCCGGGTTCCTTTCGTTTGGGGCACTATTGTCTGGCGCTGTTCGCAGTGGCAGGACGTTAACATGCAGGACGACACGATAGACGATGGAGGCATCGCCTCGCCCCGGCGCGCTTCAATCGGCGAGCTGGTGCGCAAGCGGCTGGATCGCAATCCCATGGTGAGCCGGATTGCTACCGATACGCTGGATATCTATGGTCGCCATGCGTTTCTGACACCGACGGAATGCGCACTGATGCGGACGATGATCGACGCCAATGCGCAGCCTTCGACGCTGTTTTCGGGCAGTGCCAATCCCGATTACCGCACCAGCCATAGCTGTCATCTCGATCCGCTGGACACACTGGTGCGCAGCATCAGCGATCGGATCGGCGGACTGCTTGGCATCGACGCCGAAAATGGCGAGACGTTGCAGGGGCAGCGCTACACTGCGATGCAGGAATATAAGGTGCATTGCGATTTCTTCCCCGCCACCGCCGCTTATTGGCAGGCCATGCGGCGATCCGGGGGGCAGCGCACATGGACGGCGATGATTTATCTGAGCGATGTGGCCGAGGGTGGGGAAACCCATTTCCCGATGTGCGAATTCATGATCCCACCCAAGGAAGGCATGATCCTGGCGTGGAACAACATGGATCGCGATGGCGCACCCTTGCAAGCCAGTCTGCACGCCGCCAAACCCGTTATCACCGGCACCAAATATGTCGTGACCAAATGGTATCGCGAAAGCCTGTGGACCCCTTCTAAAGCGAAATGACGCCGCTCGCACTGTTACACTTTATTACCTTAGCTTTCAGATTCCTGACGCTGTCATTTCCATCCGGTTCAGGACCGCTGGCCCATAAAGGCGTTGTCGATGCAGGACGCCCCCATTTTGGGTCGCCCCGCATCCGCAAGTAACCACCGTCCCAATCCGAAGGGAGAGACGATATGCGTAAGATTGTCCTTATTGCCTTGTTGGCTGCCACAGCCGTACCAGCCACCGTATCCGCCCAATCCTATGGCGAAGTGCGCCGTAGCGAGCGCGATCTGCGCGAAGAACGGCGCGATCTGCGCCAGGCACAGCGCTATGGCGATCGTCGCGATGTCCGTGAGGAACGCCGGGATGTGCGCGATGCACGTCGCGAAGTGCGCGAAGATTGGCGCGATTATCGTCAGAGCCATCGCAATGTCTATGCACGTGGCGAATGGCGTGCGCCGTTCCGTTATCAGAACTGGCGTGCAGGCGCACGGATTGCGCCGAACTATTACGGGTCGCGCTATTTCATCAACGACCCGCGCCGCTATCGCCTGCCGCCTGCCGGTCGCGACCTACGTTATGTCCGGCACTATGACGATGTCTTGCTGGTGAACATGCGCACCGGGCGCGTTGTTCAGGTATACAACCGCTTCTTCTGGTAAACAGGGCAGCGTAGTTAGAGGAAAGCCCCCGTGCGAGAGCGCGGGGGCTTTCCTATTACGAAACCCCGCCCGGTGGCCGCGCGCTACTCGAAAGCCGCGCGCGGCCGATGGTCGACGGGAGGGGGGATGCCGACCATCAGTCCGAAAGGGGGTGGACTATAGGAGCGAACACGAAACGAACCGGTATGTTCCGTACGAAGATGCGTTGATTCACGCGTAAAGTGCTTCTCCGATTAACTTACGGCTGTTTTCAATGCCATAGAGCGCGATAAAACTTCCCATGCGCGGACCCTGATCCGCACCCAACAACGTCTGATACAGCGCCTTGAACCAGTCGCGCAGCTCGGCGAAGCCATAATGCTCCTCCTTACCGATGGCATAGACGATGTTCTGGATGTCCTCCGCCGTTGCATCGGCAGGCAGATCGGCCAGTTCGGCGTCCAGTTGCCGCAGCGCAGCGGCTTCGTTCTCCGTAGGCGCGCGACGCTTTAGCGTGGGCGCTACGAAATCGCGGTGATAGGCAAGGGCATGCCCGATCAGCGCGTCCAGGTCCGGGTGCGTTTCAGGTGAAGCGTCGGGTACGTAATTCTGTAGATAAGCCCATACCTGTTCGGGCTGGGCTTCACCCATCACCCCAACGAGATTGAGCAGCAATCCGAAAGTGACCGGCAGCGTGCCTTCCGGCGGCTGGCCATTGTGAATGTGGTGCACCGGATTGCCCAGCCGCTGTTCGATCGCCTGCCCCGCATAGTTGCCGCGGAACTGCCAATATTCGTCCACCGCGCGGGGGATGACGCCCATGTGCAACGACTTGGCCTTTTTCGGCTCACGATAGGCGTAGAACGCCAGACTTTCCTGCGGGCCGTAGGTCAGCCACTGTTCGAGGCTTAAGCCGTTGCCCTTCGACTTGGAAATCTTCTCGCCATTTTCATCGAGGAACATTTCATAGTTGAAGCCTTCGGGCGGGCGGGCGCCGAGGGCGCGGGCGATCTTGGATGACTGTGTGACGGAGTCGATCAGATCCTTCCCCGCCATTTCATAGTCGACGCCAAGAGCGACCCAGCGCATCGCCCAATCGACCTTCCACTGCAGCTTTGCGCCCCCCGACAGGATGGATTGCTCGATGGTTTCGCCTTCATCCTCAAACCGAACGATGCCAGCTTCGGCGCCCACGACTTCGACGGGAACCTGCAGCACGATACCGCTCTTCTGGCTGATCGGCAGGATCGGCGAATAGGTAAGCTGCCGTTCCTTGCGGAGCGTGGGCAGCATGATGTCCATGATCGCCTGATAATGGCGCAGCACGTTGCGCAGGGCATCGTCGAACTTTCCGCCGCGATAATAGTCGGTCGAGGAGGCGAACTCATATTCGAAACCGAAGCTGTCGAGGAAGGCGCGCAACGTGGCGTTGTTGTGATGCGCGAAGCTCTCATGACAACCGAATGGGTCGGGAATCTGCGTCAGCGGCTTGCCCAGATGTTCGCGGAGCATGTCGCCATTGGGGACATTGTCCGGCACCTTGCGCAGACCGTCCATATCGTCGCTGAAGGCGATCAGGCGCGTGGGAATGTCCGACAGTGCATGAAACGCATTACGCACCATCGTCGTGCGCAACACTTCGTTGAACGTGCCGATATGCGGCAGGCCCGACGGACCGTATCCCGTTTCGAACAGCACATAGCCCTTTTCCGGCGCGCCATTGGGATAGCGCTTCAGCAGCTTGCGCGCTTCTTCATAAGGCCAGGCCTTGGAGGCAAGAGCGGCATCGCGCAGGGAAAGCGGTTCGGTCATGGAGGTTCCGTGGATCAGCGTTGGACGCTCCCCTTAGCGCCAACTGGGCCAGTCTTTAAGCCTTTTTCCAGCATTGTTTCGATAGAATGACTCGGTATGGAAACATCCGCTTCTTCCACGGCCTATGGCTTGACCGCCGCGCTCAATGGCGAACTTGCGGCTGGCGAGCGTTTGTTGTGGAGCGCATCGCCCGATCCGCGCCGATTGAAAGCAGCATTCAGCATGTGGCTCTTCGCGGTGCCCTGGACAGTCTTTTCGATCGTCTGGACGGGGCTTGCGGCTGCGCCGTGGCTTTCCGGGCCTCCCAATGACGCGATGGGATGGGGGTTCGGCATCGCATTCCCGTTGTTCGGTATACCCTTCATCCTCGTAGGGCTGTGGATGCTGAACAAGCCGTTGCATATTCGCAAAGAGGCTGCATCGACCATCTACGGGCTGACCAATCGGCGGCTGATCCGGATCATATTGGGCAAGACGCGCCAGACGGATTTCGTCCAGCTCGATCATATGGGGCCAGTGAGCTGCCTCGCTGCGGAGGACGGTTGGGGAACGCTTACGGTGCAGACCGGGAGCCATGTGGATAGCGACGGCGATCGCGTGACGGACAGCTTCGTCATTGCGGGGGTGCCACAGGTCGAAAAGCTCCGGCGCCTGTTAATCGAATGCCTGGAAAAAAACCATAGGGAATGAACGCGTTTACTCGTTCTGTTTGCGAAACGTTAACTACATTTGGAGATAATCATGGCATAAAGGAGGCTGTGCCATGCAGGCGAAACGCGGTCGGGTGCGAGTGTCGGTGGACATTCCGGTGACGATTACCACGGTTCTGGACTCTCAGGACGCGACAGTAACCAACCTGAGCGAATCCGGCGCGCAGGTGCGCGGAAGCACTTTGCCCAAAGGCACGGATTTTCAGCTCGATTGCGAGGGCCACACGACCTTTGCCAAGGTGATGTGGATTAGCGAAGGCGACTGCATGGGCGTGCGCTTTCCCTTCGACCTACAAAGCGGGCCGCTATACCAAGCCCTGGAATATGCGCAGTCAAACCGCAGGCATCGGCGTGGCATGCCGCCCGCCAGCTTGTCCGAATCGGTGCCCGTTTATGCGGGGTTCGGGCGGCGGCGTTAGTTTTTTGCCGCCGCGCTTTTATACCAGCTCACGCCAACCTCACTCCGCGCAACGGATGCCAGATCGCGCGGTGCGCCGAACGATCGATCGGCAACATCCGCAGGGTAGAGCAGCCCGTTTGCGGCGCGGGCGAGTGCAACGGGTTTGCCCGACATGGATTCCGACAGATCAGCGGGCGCCTCGCTCAAGCGGTTGTCGACAAAGGCTATGCCGGTCGTTTCCGTTCCGACGGTAAAGGGGCTGACCCCATCCTTGCCCACCACCAGATTCTGCGTGAACGTCGTGCGCGTCGGTGAGACGCCGCGCTTGTCCCCTGCCCCCGCGCCGATGGCAACCTGCGCTGAGTTGATGATGCTGTTGCGTTCGATCAGCGTGTCCGTCACGGGGGAATAGCCGTTGAGCGGCGGGTTCTTTGCGCCGTTCATGATGGCGATCGCGGCATAGAAATCGGTGCCGGTCACACCTTCGATATAATTGTCCCGCACGATGTGCCGCGCATTGATAATACGGATGCCCCCCGTCTCGGGCTTGCCCTTACCCAGGATGACATTGCGTTCCACGACATTGCCGTCGCCATGGCGCAAGACGATGGAACCCTGCGACGCGACGATGACGTTACGCCGGATAATATTGCCGCCGGATTTGATCGAGATGATCTCCGCCTCACCGTCGCACTCCTCAAAGTAATTCTCTTCGATCACCGTCTTCGAATCCGACCGCGACAAATCGCTGGTGCCGACGCGGATCGTTTCGCCGCCATTGCTGCCCAGCGGCGGGCGGTGGCCGAAATAATTGTGATCGATGCGGTGGCGATCCGGCATAGGTTGCGGGTCGTCACGGATCACCGCCAGCGTGACGCCCCGGCTTGCCTTACCGACGATGTGCGAATGATCGACGCGATTGTCGTGACCGTACAGCGCGATCCAGTTTTCGCCTTCCTCCGGATCGGGCTGGCTGAAATTGTCGATCACGATTTCCGTGACGCGGGAATTGGAGGCGACGACGCCTTGCTTGCGGCGGAACGATATAAGATCGGAATCGGCGCTATAGCCATTGCGGAACACAAGGCCCGACACGACGAGATACTCGCCCGCCAGACGCAAATTCGACCGTCCGGACAGAATCACCGCCCCCTTCGTCTGCGCGCGCAGGGTGACGGGCTTGGCGGCAGTGCCATGCGCTTCGAAGATCAGTTCAGCATTCTTCCAGTCGCCATTGGCTAGAGTGACGATGTCGCCAGGCGCGAGCGTAGCTGCCAGCTTTTCATATTCCGGCATATTGTGCACGAGATATTCGCGCGACGCGGTGGGGCTGACGCAACTGGCAAGCATCAGGAAGGTAGCGACGGCTTTGGGGACGGCGAAGAACCCTTCTGTCCCGAATCGCTGCACGCGCGACATTTGCGGATATTTGCGTTTTCTCACATCCGCCGTCTAACAGTTCGGTCAGCGATCGGCCAGCGGCAAGGCGCAGGTGACTGTTCTTTTGTTAGGCAATGTCGGTAAAAGCAGTTTCCCCTTTGTTCTCTCTCCCCTAGACAGACGAAGTGAATCCTTCGCTGCCCTCCCCGCTTGCCTATCCCGCGCTCCATGCCAGCCACGGCGGCATATGGTTGCGCGAGGGGGGAGAAACACGCGGCATATCGAAGGGCGAAGCCGTGGGACGCGCGGCGGAGACTCCGGTCTTGCTGCTGAACGGTCCCTTGGCGGGACAGCGGCTGGGCTATGCCGATCTCAATGGTCTCGACCTGCTGGAATTATGGGCGTTCGTGCATCCGGCACGCTTTGTGGTGCCGACCGCCAAAGGACTGGCCGAAGCGTTGCGCCTGCCTGCGCCTGCCACCGAAGCGGACATACCCGCGCTGATCCATGCGATTGCCGAGCGCCTGATCGCGCAACTTTCGGCAAGCGACTGGGCTGAGCGCGAAGGGGCGTGGACATCGGCGCAATCGCTGTACCGGCTGCGCTGGCCATGGGCGCAATTGGTCACGCCCCATTTGGCGACACCCCAGGAAGCGGAGCGCTGGCTGTTTTCCAAGCTGCCCGAATGGGAGGAAGCTGCCCCCCGCCCTGCCCCGCGCACCATCAGCCTGAACGGCGACAAGGTGCTGGAGCGGCTCGACATGTTGACGGGGCATGGCGCCGAAACCCGCCCCGGCCAACGGGCCTATGCCGAAAATGCCGCCGCCAGCTTCGCACCACGCGCGATGCGGGATCAGCCCAATATGCTGCTCGCCGAAGCAGGGACCGGGATCGGCAAGACCTTGGGCTATCTCGCGCCCGCATCGCTCTGGTCCGCAGAGGCAGGCGGCGCAGTGTGGATATCGACCTATACCAAGGCGCTGCAACGGCAACTGGACCGCGAGACGATCCGGCTGTTCCCCGACGCAGAGACGCGCAAGCGGCGCGTGGTCGTGCGCAAGGGGCGGGAAAATTATCTCTGCCTGCTCAATCTGGAAGACGCATTGCAGGGCGGCTTTGCGGGACGTGCGGCGGTGCTTGCGCAACTGGTGGCGCGCTGGGCGGCGTTCACCAAGGATGGCGACATGGTGGGCGGCGACCTGCCCGGATGGCTGCCCACATTGTTCCGGCGCAATGGATCGACGGCGCTGACCGACCGGCGCGGCGAGTGCATCTACGCTGGCTGCCCGCATTACCGCAAATGCTTCATCGAGCGGGCATCGCGCGCATCGGCGGAAGCGGACATCGTGATCGCCAACCACGCGCTTGTGATGATCAACGCGGCGCGAGGGCGGGAAACGGGCAACCAGCCGCAGCGGATCATTTTCGACGAAGGCCATCACCTGTTCGATGCCGCCGATTCGACGTTCGCGGCTTTGCTGTCGGGGCAGGAAGCCATCGAATTGCGGCGCTGGGTGATCGGGCCGGAAGGTTCCTCGCGCGGAAGGCGGCGCGGTCTGGCCGCGCGACTCTCCGATGTGGCGAGCTATGATGCCGAAGGAGCGCTGGCGATTGAAGCGGCACGCCATGCGGCGCAAGCCCTGCCGGGCGACGAATGGCTAAAGCGCGTCGTGGCGGGCGATGCGTTCGGGCCGGTCGAGGCGTTGCTCGCGGCAGTGCGGGGGACGGTGTACGCGCGGGCAGCCGAGAGCGGCAAGGACGCCGACGCAGGATATGGGCTGGAAACCGAACTGGCCGAGCCGGATGGCGCGCTGGTCGAAGCGGCGCAGGCTGCGGCCGAGGCTCTGGATGCGTTGCTGCGTCCGCTGACGCATCTGGGCAAAAGGTTGGAAGCGGTGGTGCAGGATCCGCCCGATTGGCTCGACGGACAGGCGCGCGCACGGATCGAAGGGGCCATCGCGTCGCTGGGCTGGCGATGCGATCTCGTGGCGGCATGGCTGGCGCTACTGTCGCGCATCGGCGGGCCTGCAGACCCCGATTTCGTCGATTGGCTGGCGGTCGATCGCTATGAAGGACGCGAGTTCGACATCGGCATCCATCGCCACTGGCTCGACCCTACCAAGCCGTTGGCATCGGCAGTGCTGAAGCCCGCGCATGGCGTGATCGTGACATCGGCTACGCTGAAAGGCGGCGGCGACTGGAATCTGGCGGAAGCGCGTAGTGGCACGTTACACCTCTCCCGCCCCGCCGCGCGGTTCGAGGCTGTCAGTCCGTTCGATTACCCTACGCAAGCCGAAGTTCTTGTCGTCACCGATATCAAGCGAGGCGATATCGCCGCGATGTCCGGCGCTTATGCGCGGCTGATCGAGGCGGCGCAGGGCGGGACGCTTGGCCTGTTCACCGCCATCCGTCGGTTGCGGGCGGTCCATGCGCGGATCGCCGACCGGCTGGCACGCGCGGGATTGCCGTTGTTCGCGCAGCATGTCGATCCGATGGACACGGGCACTTTGGTCGATATTTTCCGCGACGATCCGCGCGCTTCGCTGCTCGGCACCGATGCCCTGCGCGACGGTGTCGATGTGCCGGGCGATTCGCTGCGGCTGGTGGTGATGGAGGGCGTCCCCTGGCCAAAACCAACAGTGCTGCACAGCGCGCGCAAGCTGGCAGGCGGCGGAAGCCGTTACGACGATGCGCTGATCCGCGCGCGACTGGCGCAGGCCTTCGGACGGCTGATCCGCCGCGCGAGCGACCGGGGGTGTTTCGTGATCCTGTCTGCCGCCATGCCCAGCCGTTTGCTGTCGGCGTTTCCCGAAGGCGTCGCGATCCGTAGGGTCACTCTGGACGAAGCGATCATCGCGGTCAGTCGACTTTCTGTGCCTGACGCACTTGGCGCGGCGGCAACTTTGGTGCATCACGATGGCGCAGGTTCAGCCTGAGCAGCGGTGGAGATAGAATGAAGCGTCTGACCCTGTTGCGCCATGCCAAATCGGGCTGGGACGATCCGGTGAAGCGCGACTTCGACCGACCGCTTAACGAGCGCGGTGAGCGTGCCGCGACGCTGATGGGCCGTTTTGCGAAGAAGGAAGGGATGGCATTCGACGTTCTGGTCGCATCGCCTGCCGTGCGAGTGGTGGAAACACTCGACCATTTCCTCGACAGCTATGGCCAGGCGATCGAGACATTGTGGGACCGACGGATTTATCTCGCATCCTCCGCGGCGCTTATCGATGTGCTCCATGCGATGCCGGATACTGCCGACAGCGTATTAATGGCAGGGCATAACCCGGGTCTGGAAGACCTGATCCTTGACATGGTGCCGGACGATGGCAGCAATCCATTGCGCGACGAGGTGGAAGAGAAATTTCCGACCGCCAGCCTTGCGACCTTGGAATTCGCAGTAGACCATTGGAAGGATGCCGACGCGAAAAACGCGACACTGGTAGCGTTCGTCCGCCCCCGCGATCTCGATGCGGCACTCGGGCCTGAAGTGCACTAAACCGATCAGGCAAGCGAGGCGGCGAGTTTCTCTCTTATTGCTTCGAGACGCGCGATTAACGTCGCGTCGGCCAATGCGGCAACAGGCATTGGCGCTTCATCTGCTGAACTGGGCCGTACCGGTGTCGGTTCGGCGACAGCCGCGACCCTGTTAGGGTCCACATCCACCAAAGCCTTTTGCGCGCCGCGCACGGTAAACCCTTCGACATTCAACAGTCGATGAATCTCCCGCGCCAAAGCTACATCGGAAGGCCGATAATAGCGGCGGTTGCCGGATCGCTGGAGCGGGCGCAATTGGGGAAAGCGCGTTTCCCAATAGCGCAGGATATGCTGCGGCAAGCCTAGCTCGGTCGACAATTCACCGATCGTCAGAAATGCCCCATCCGCTTTCATGACAATCATGTTGCACCCAGCAAGGGCCCAACGTCAACCATTTAGCCGCAGATGCTTAGCCGCGTGCGATGCGTTCCCGCATGGTCTGGCTCGCCCGGAACGTCAGCACCCGGCGCGGTGCGATCGACACTTCAACCCCGGTCTTGGGGTTACGGCCCACCCGCTCATTCTTGTCCCGCAGGACAAACGTGCCAAAGCTTGAAATCTTGACATTCTCGCCATTGGCAAGCGCTTCACACATTAGGCGCAGGATCGTTTCAACCATAGAGGCCGATTCCGCGCGCGATAGTCCAATCTGTCGATTCAGCGATTCTGCCAAATCGGCGCGCGTCAACGTTGCATTGTTCGTCATCAAATCCCCACCCGATGCAAACCCAAGGTCATTTCGATCCCGTGCCGAAACAACTCAAGGTCGATCTGCCTGATTACACGGGATTTTGCAAGCTGTACGAGCGAACAACAACAACGATTTCGGACCAAATGTACCGTTACGATACGATCCCGGTCCTGACCGAGTCAGATCACACGCGCAGCACGCAGGCTCCCCATGTAAAACCGCCACCCATCGCCTCCAACACGATGAGATCGCCTTGCTTTATGCGCCCGTCCCGCACGGCCACGTCCAGCGCGAGCGGCACCGATGCCGCCGATGTATTCGCGTGACGATCCACAGTCATCACGACCTTTTCCGCCGGCAGGCCCAGCTTCCGCGCAGTGGCATCCAGAATGCGGGCGTTGGCCTGATGCGGCACGACCCAATCCACGTCTGCGGAGGTCAGGCCTACCTGATCCAATGTTTCGCCCATCACCGACGCCAGGTTGACGACGGCATGGCGGAACACTTCCTTGCCCTTCATGCGCAGCTTGCCGACCGTGCCGGTGGTCGACACGCCACCGTCGACATACAGCATGTCGTTATAGCGGCCATCGGCATGCAGCTTGGTGGCGAGGATGCCGCGATGGCCCTCGGCGGTTTCTTCGGCGCCGAGTACGATGGCGCCTGCCCCGTCGCCAAACAGAACGCAGGTGCCGCGATCTTCCCAGTCGAGAATGCGGCTGAACGTTTCCGATCCGATCACCAGCGCCTTGTGCGCGGTGCCGCCGCGAATCATGCTGTCGGCAACCGACATGGCGTACAGAAAGCCCGAACAGACCGCCGCCAGATCGAAGGCGATGCAGTCATTGATACCCAATGCCGCCTGAACGATGGTCGCGGTTGCCGGAAATGTCTGGTCGGGAGTCGCCGTCGCCAGCACGATCAGGTCGATCTCGCGGGCATCGATGCCCGCCGCCGCCAGTGCATTGCGTGCGGCCTCGGTCGCCAGAGTACCGGTCGTCTCACCGTCCGCAGCAAGGTGACGGTTGCGGATGCCCGTGCGTTCCACGATCCATTCGTCAGTCGTATCCACCGTCTGCGCAAGTTCTGCATTGCTGACGGCGCGAGGCGGCAGGGCGGAGCCCGTGCCAAGCAGAACGGAACGGCGAATCATTTTGCAGACTGCTCCATGGGCGGCGTCGCCCCTTTACGGCCACCGGCACTTTTGGCGTCAGCCGCAAGCGTACCGATATTGGCCAGATCGTCGGCGATGCGACGTGTAATGTCTTCTTCCAGCAGCCGCGCGGCCACGTGGACGGCGTTGGCTACGCCCTTTTCATTGGCGCTGCCGTGGCTTTTCACGACCACGCCGTTGAGGCCAAGAAACACCGCGCCGTTGTGATTGTTCGGATCGAGATGATGCTTGAGAAGATGCATTGCAGGCTTCGAAATCAGGAAACCGATTTTTGAGCGAATCGAACTGGTGAAAGCATTGCGCAAAACATCGGTGACGAAGCGCGCCGTGCCTTCGATCGTCTTGAGCGCGATGTTCCCCGCAAATCCCTCAGTCACCACGACGTCGGTATCGCCGCGATTGATCTTATCGCCTTCGATAAAGCCGTCGAACGACATGGGCAGCGCCGTCGCAGCGCGCAATTGCGCAGCGGCATCGCGAATCTCGTCGGTACCTTTCAGCTCCTCGGTGCCGATATTGAGCAAGCGGACACGCGGCCGCTCAAGATCGAGTACGGTGCGTGCATAGGCGGCGCCCATCACTGCGAACTGCACCAGATTGCGGGCATCGCATTCGGTGTTCGCGCCAAGGTCGAGCATTACGACATCATTGTCGCCCAATGTGGGAAGCAACGCCGCCAGCGCGGGCCGGTCGATCCCCGGCATCGTGCGCAGCGCCAGTTTCGCCATTGCCATCAGCGCGCCGGTGTTGCCGGCGGACACGGCAGCCCCTGCCTTGCCTTCCTTCACCGCCTGAATAGCCAGCGCCATGGAGCTGTCTTTCTTGCGGATCGCCTGACTGGGCTTGTCCGATCCATCCACGACGTTTGGCGCGTGCACCACTTCGGATGCCGCGCGCAGATTCGGATGGTTTTCGAGGGCTGCGACAATCTGCGCTTCATCGCCAAACAGCGTGAAACGCAAGCCGTCATGACGTCGGCGGGCCAAAGCGGCGCCCGCGATCATCACGCGAACGCCCTCGTCTCCGCCCATCGCGTCAATGGCGATTCGCGGATACTGGCTCACTGAAATCCCCCTGAAACGGAGAGGTGTGGGTGCTTACGCGCCGACCGCGATGACTTCGCGACCGTTATAGTGGCCGCAGGCGTTGCACAGATTGTGCGGACGCTTCAGCTCACCACAATTGGAGCATTCCTGGTAAGCTTCAACCTTCAGCGTATCGTGGCTGCGACGCATACCACGCTTTGAAGGGGACGTTTTCCTCTTTGGGACAGCCATGCGGCACCTGTTTCCGTATATTAATGTCAGTGCGAACGGCCGGAACGCTTGGAAGATGCTGACGGCCAATCGAGCCGCAGACCCATGCGGCCCGGAATATCGCGAAGCCCTGCGCCTATACCGCTTTTTGGATCGGGTGCAAGAGATTCCTTGCTTGGCATATACGCGATATGTGCCTTGCCGTGAAGAACCCGGCGGGGCAAGGTTGCCGCTCACTACCGGGGGATTCCACGATGTTCTTACCAATTACGCTGACGTTCGCAGCGGCGGCGGCTCTTATCAACCTGTGGCTGGCGATGCGTATCGGCCGCATCCGCATGGCGGAAAAGGTGCTGCATGGCGATGGCGGCAACAGCCCGCTGAGCAAGCGGATGCGCGCGCAGTCCAACTATGTCGAATATACGCCGTTCGTGCTGATCCTGACCGGTCTGGTCGAAATGGCGCTGGGCAGCACGACATGGCTCTGGGCGACGGTCGCCGCCTATCTGATCGCGCGGATACTCCATGCCCTGGGCATGGATTCGGACACCCCGGCCAAAACGCGGATGATCGGCATCCTCGTCACGTTTCTGGTGATCATCGGCTTGTCGATTGCAGCGCTCTACGCCGTCTACATCGGCATGGGCGAAGGCATGGCAACCGAACCGCTGAGCGCAACGGTATAGGGTCCACCCCGTTCTCCTACGAATGCATGGAGAACGGGGTCAGCCGGCAATCCCCGTCACCTGATCGGCCACATAGGGATTGGTCCGGCGTTCATGGGCAAAGGTGCTCATCTGGCCATGGCCGGGCACAAAAGCAGTGTCCCCGCCCAGCGGCCATAGCCGCCCGGTGATCGCGTCGATCAGATCCTGATGATTGCCCATCGGGAAGTCGGTGCGCCCGATAGACCCCTGAAACAGCACGTCGCCGACGATGGCGAGCTTTGACGGGGCATGGTGGAACACGACATGGCCTGGGGTGTGGCCGGGGCAATGATAGACATCGAACGTCAGATCGCCGACCGTCACCTGATCGCCATTGACCAGCCAGCGGTCCGGCTCAAATATCTGGCCGTTGATGCCGTAATTGCGGCCATCATCCTCCAGCCGCGAAATCCAGAAGCGATCCGCCTCATGCGGCCCCTCGATCGGCACGCCCAGTTCCTTCGCCAGCGTACCTGCTTCGCCGCAATGGTCGATATGGCCGTGGGTGACGAGGATCTTCTCGATCGTGACATTGTGCTGCGCCGCGGCCGCCTTCAACCGGTCCAGATCGCCCCCCGGATCAACAAACGCCCCCTTGTTGGTCGCCGTGCACCAGAGCAGCGTACAATTCTGCTGGAGCGGCGTGACGGGAACGAGAACGGCTTTTAGCGGAGGCGTGGTCATGCGGGAGATGTGGCGCAGCGGGGTGGGATGCGCAAGGTTTTCAATGCCTGTATTTCCAACCAGCGCAAATGCATATTAGCGACCTGACGGTCGGTTTCGCCGCTTGCCGACAGCAAGCCGATGCCATAGCGTTTCAGATGAATACAATGTCTTACAAGGGCGCGCGATGAGCGACATTAAACTTTTTGAAGTCAATGATGGCCGGATACGCGAGTTGGAGCCGCAAGCGCCCCAAATCGAGAAATCTCTTCAAACGTTAATTGAGAATAATCTTGAGCCATTAATGGGCGTCAGATTTTTGGCGACAGAATTTAGCACTGGACCAGTTCACGGAGGCAGGATCGACACGCTGGGAATTGATGAGGACGGGACGCCCGTCATTATTGAATATAAGCGCGCGGTAAGCGAGAACGTCATTAATCAAGGTTTATTTTATCTAGATTGGTTGATGGATCACAAAAAAGACTTCCAGTGGCTAGTAATGGACAAACTAGGGCAGGAAGTTGCTAGCGCGGTGGATTGGAGCCAACCGCGACTGCTTTGCATCGCCGCAGATTTTACCCGTTATGATAGCTACGCAGTCAATCAGATCAATCGCGCAATAGAACTGATCCGATACAGACGCTTTGGCTCCCATCACCTCATGATCGAACTGGTCCATACTTCTAAACTGACTGGGAAATCCGTTCCCACTTCTACACCAGCACTTGTTTCTATTAAGGAAACTGCCACATCAGGTGGAGAAAGGGCAGTCAACAGTGAACGATATGCTGGCCAACATATCGCCAATCGCGTCAAGAATACGTCACCAGCTTTAAGGCAGCTTTGGGATAGCGTTACCGAATTTCTGATTGCGCTGGGCGATGACGTTCAGATGAAAGAACTGAAATTTTATGTTGCTTTCAAACTCATCAAAAATTTTGTCTGCTTAGAAGTCTACCCTCAGGCAGCTACCGTGGTCGCCTATGTCAAAGTTGACCCTAAAACGGTTCAACTTGAAGAAGGCTTTACCCGTGATGTTAAGCAAATTGGCCATTTCGGAACAGGTGACCTGGAAATCAGCATGAAGAATGTAGATGATTTCGTAAAGGCTCAACCTCTTTTTCAACGTGCGTATGATGGTTCCTAGCCTCGCAGCTAACGGCGGCGATAGTTCACCCAGCCCTAATCTGAAATGGTGCACCCGACAGGATTCGAACCTGTGGCCTCTGCCTTCGGAGGGCAGCGCTCTATCCAGCTGAGCTACGGGTGCTTGGGCGTGTGCCGTGGGGTCGCTTAGCAAAGGCTATGCGACAGCGCCAGCGGCAAAATGCGTGGATTATGGTCGGGCGGGCTTTTATGCGGGGTCGGGGGTCTTGGGCTTGAAACGGCACAGGTCCACCACCGGGCAGCGCCAGCATTCGGGCTTACGCGCCTTGCAGATATAGCGGCCGTGCAGGATCAGCCAGTGATGCGCGTCGCGGCGGAAGGGCGCGGGCGTCTGCCGGTCGAGCTTGTCCTCCACCGCGACGACTGTCTTTCCCGGCGCCAGGCCGGTGCGATTGCCGACGCGGAAGATGTGGGTATCGACAGCAAAGGTTTCCGCGCCGAACGCGGTGTTCATCACGACATTGGCGGTCTTGCGCCCGACACCGGGCAGCGTCGTCAACAGGTCGCGATCCTGCGGCACCTGCCCATCGAAATCGCGCACCAGTATCTCTGACAGGGCGATGACGTTCTTCGCCTTGGCATTGAACAGCCCGATGGTCTTGATGTGCTGCTTGAGGCCGTCCTCGCCCAGCGCAACCATCTGCGCGGGCGTTTCGACCTGTTGGAACAGCAGCTTGGTCGCCTTGTTCACGCCGACATCGGTGGACTGCGCGGACAAGGTGACGGCGACCAGCAACTGATAGTCGTTGCCATAGGCCAGTTCGGTCTGCGGAGCAGGGTTCGCCTCGGCCAGCCGCCGGTAAAATTCGAAGATGTCAGCCTTTTTCATGCGCGCGTTACAGGCCCAGCACGCTCTTCATATCGTAGCGCCCTGCCGGTTGTCCTTCGAGCCAGAGCGCCGCCTTGATCGCGCCGCGGGCGAAGATGCTGCGGTTTTCGGCGCGGTGGCCGATTTCGATGCGTTCGCCTTCGGTCGCGAAGATCACCTGATGGTCGCCCGCCACCGATCCACCACGCAGCGCCGCAAAGCCGATGCTGCCCGCCGCGCGCGCGCCGGTAATGCCGTCGCGACCGCTGACCTTGCTGTCGGCAAGGGCAACGCCCCTGCCCTGCGCGGCCGCTTCGCCAAGGAGGAGCGCGGTGCCGGAGGGCGCATCGACTTTGTGGCGATGGTGCATCTCGACGATCTCTATGTCCCAATCGTCGCCCAGGCGCCGCGCCGCATCCTCGACCAGCGCCGCCAGCAGATTGACGCCCAGCGAGGTGTTGCCAGTCTGCAGCACCGCGATCTGGGTCGCGGCCTGATCGATCAGCGCGTGATGCACGTCTTCCAGCCCCGTGGTGCCGATCACGATGGGCCGCCGCGCCGCGATGCACGCGTCGAGATGCTCGCCCAGCGCAGAGGGGGAGGAGAAGTCGATCAGCACGCTGCTGACTTCGGCCAGCGCAAGAGAGTCGCTGCCGATGGCGATGCCGGGCGCGATCTCTCCGCTAACGCCCACGCGATCCACGCCGCCCGCAATGCCGACGCCGGCTTCGCCCGCCGCCAGCGCAATCGCCTGCCCCATGCGGCCCGTCGCGCCGTAAATGCCAATCGCGGTCATTGCTGTTGCGCCCCTGCTGCTATCCTGCTTCGATGCGCGGATGCCAGACATTCGCAACATTGTCATCCTTACCGGCGCGGGAATTTCCGCCGAGAGCGGGCTTGCGACCTTTCGCGGGCCGGATGGGCTGTGGGAAGGGCATCGGGTGGAAGATGTCTGCACGCCCGAGGCGCTGGCCCACAATCCGGCACTAGTCCATCGTTTCTATGACGAGCGGCGGGCGAAGCTGGCGGAGGTAGTGCCCAATCCCGCGCATGATGCGCTGGCGGCGCTGGACCATGCGTGGCCGGGGGAATTGCTGATCGTGACGCAGAATGTGGACGACCTGCATGAGCGGGCGGGCGCGAGTCGGTTGCTGCACATGCACGGGGAATTGATGTCGGCGCTGTGCGCGGCCTGTGGCGCGTCGAAACCGTGGCATGAGGCGATGCCGCCGGAAACACACTGCCCCTTCTGCGAAGCGCCCAGCCTGCGCCCCGACATCGTGTTCTTCGGCGAGATGCCTTATGAGATGGAGCGGATAGACGCGGCGTTGCGGGAGGCTGACCTGTTCGTGTCCATCGGCACGTCGGGCGCGGTCTATCCTGCCGCCGGGTTCGTGCAGACGGCGCGCCATGTGGGAGCGCATACGCTGGAACTGAACCTCGATCCGTCGGCGGGTAGCATCTATTTCCACGAAACGCGGATCGGTGCGGCAAGCGCGCTGGTGCCGCAATGGGTGGACGAAATACTCGCGCTTTAATCCAGATCGCGGTCGATCAGGCTGTGACGGCGGGTGTCCCGCATCCAGAGGTACGACACCAGCGACAGGCCGATCATGCCGGTGACATACCAGTAGAAGATCGATTCCATCTCGATATCCTTCAGGTAGAACGCCACATATTCCGCCGTGCCGCCGAACAGCGCATTGGCGATGGCATAGGGTAGCGCAACGCCCAGCGCGCGGATGCTGGCGGGGAACAGCTCCGCCTTCACGACTGCGTTGATCGCCGTATAGCCGCTGACGATGGTCAGCGCGAAGAGGACGAGGAAGAACGCTTCGACCGGGCTGCGGACGGTTTCGAGCGACCGGAATATCCACACCGTCGCCAGCAAACCCGACACGCCAAAAGCGATCATGATGGGTCGCCGCCCGATCCTGTCGGACAACGCGCCGACCAGCGGCTGCAGGCACATATAGACGAACAGCGCGCAGGCCATGATGCCGGTGGCGGCTTCGCGGCTGAAACCCGATGTGTTGACCAGGAATTTCTGCATGTAAGTCGAGTACGCATAGAAGGCGAGCGTGCCGCCGGCCGTCAGCGCGATCACCAGCAGCGCCTGCCCCGGATAGAGCCGGAAGAGCGTGAACATGCCCGATTTGGGGCCGTCATTATCCTTGGTCGCCTGAAAGGATTGCGTTTCCATCAGGCGGCGGCGCAGGTACAGGACGCTGATCGCCAGCGCCCCGCCAATGAAGAACGGGATGCGCCAGCCCCACGATTCAAGCGTCGCTTCGCTCATCGTCGCTTGCAACAGGATGAGCACGCCGAGCGCCAGCAATTGCCCCATAATGAGCGTGACATATTGGAAGCTGGAGAAGAACCCGCGATTCTTCTGGCTCGCCATTTCGGAAAGATAGGTCGCACTGGCCCCATATTCGCCACCGACGCTCAACCCCTGCATCAGCCGTGCAAGGATCAGCAACGCGGGCGACCAGTAACCAATCTGCGCGTAGCTGGGTGCGACCGCGATCAGCAGCGAACCGCCGCACATCAGACCGATGGAAAGCGTCAACCCGGACTTGCGCCCATGCCGGTCGGCATAGACGCCCATGATCCACGCACCGATGGGGCGCATCAGGAATCCGACGGCAAAGACGGCAGCGGTATTAAGCAACTGCGCAGTCTGATCTCCCTTGGGAAAGAAGATCGGCGCGAAATAGAGCGCGAAGGCGGAATAGACATACCAGTCGTACCATTCGACCAGATTGCCCGCCGAACCCCCGAATATCGCGAACAGGCGATTGCGTTGGGATATCGGTTGCACGGAAGCGGATTGGGTCATGACTGTCCTTTGGCCGATGGTGCGGCCCTCCTCTTCGACCCGATCATGGCGACGGGTCAACCTGTTCCGAACGGCAATATGCTTTCCAGCGTTTCGCGCGGTGGCGCGCCGGGCACTCTCACGCCATGGCGCATCAGGAACACATGGCGCACGATCTCTGCCTGTTGCTCGATCCCGTAGCGGTCGAGCATCCAGCCGGGCTTGATCGTGTAGCTGTAGCGGCAGAAAGGATGACGCTTGAGGATCAGGTTCACGCCCCTCTGATGCTGCCACACATGCACCAGTTCGTGGATCAGATGCCCCTGCATCCCCAGGTTACTGCTACCGAAGCAGTCGCAATAGCTGTCGCCCTTGTGATGAAAATGGATGGAGCCACGGGGGGCCATAGTGACCCCGCGCGGCTGGAACGGCCACCAGGCACGGTTGTAGATTCGCACCGGGTCGAGATCGATTGCGCCGCCGAATATGCTGGCGGCCAGTGCGCGTTCCGGCGCGGTCAAGGTGCGGCCTTCGCTCATGCCTGTGTCGCTCCCTCCAGCGTATGTCGCCGTTGCAACCGTTGCGCCACGAGCGACATGAGCAACGCCCAGCTCGCACCGGCAGCCCATCCCGCCAGCACGTCGCTCGGCCAGTGGACGCCAAGATAGACGCGCGACGCACCGATGACGAGCGCCAACGCGATGGCGACGGACAGGATGTATATCCGCACGGCGCGGCGCGCCTGCGTCCGGGCCAACATCGCGCCGAGCGTCAGGTAAACGATAGCCGCGTTCATGGCGTGGCCGCTAGGGAAGCTGGTGGAATGCACGTCGACCAGATGGGACACGATGTCGGGGCGCGCACGGTCGAACAGTCCCTTCAACACATTGTTGAGAATCTCGCCTCCACCGATTGCCAGCACCACAAACAACGCCATCGCCCGATAGCGCGCGATGACCAGAAAGCCGACGACCAAAAGTGTGAGAAGCGTCCGCACCGTCCATCCCCCCAGCGCCGTGATGTCGCGCATCACGGTAAGCAGCCATGGCGGGCCGATGGGTATCGCGAGGTTGGCGGGATTGCGCAATGCTTCGATGATGTGCCGGTCGAGCGCCATGGTGTCGCCTTCCATCACTTCCGAAGAGATCTTGCCGAAGATGAATAAGCCGACACATGAAAACAGAAAAACGACGAGCAGCCGCGCGTCGATGCGCAGTTTTCCGCGTCCTGTCGCCTTTGCCTGGTCCACTGTCGTCGTCTCCCGCATTCTCTGATCCCGCTTTCGCATAGCCGCACCCATAGCGATACGCCCAACGCACATCGGATAGATTGGATCATGATGCGGTTAGGCGTGGATTATCCTTCTGGCAGACGCTATCGCCCAATCAGGCAGATCGGAAGGCTTGACTGTATGATTCATATAATACAGTTTGTTCCGACCCTATGACGCCCTTCCCCGAACCCCTGCCCACCGGCACGCCGCCGCCCGCTTCCAACTTTGGTGGCGGACCGCCCAGCAGCTTCGCGCCTACGCCCTTCCGTAAGAAGATGAAGATTCTCGGCTGGATAATGGCCGGGATGCTGGCGGTGTTCATGATATTGGTGGCTTGGCTGGCGATCACCGCGCCGCTGTCCCGCTCGCTCAAACCCATTGCCCCGCCCAGCATCACGCTGCTGTCGGCAGATGGGCAAGTGATCGCCCGCAAGGGCGCGATCATCGACAAGCCGGTGACGATCGCAGAACTGCCCGCGCATGTGCCGCAGGCGTTCATGGCGATCGAGGATCGGCGTTTTTACAGCCATTGGGGTATCGATCCGCGCGGCATTGCCCGCGCCATGTGGCACAATATCTGGTCGGATGGCGCATCGCAGGGCGGCAGCACGATCACCCAGCAGCTTGCCAAGGGCGTGTTCCTGAACAGCGACCGCACTGCCAGCCGCAAATTGCGTGAGGCGCTGATTTCGCTGTGGCTGGAGGCGTGGCTGACGAAGGATCAGATCCTCGAACGTTATCTGTCGAACGTCTATTTCGGCGACAATGTCTATGGCCTGCGCGCCGCATCGCTGCACTATTTCAACCGCCGTCCCGACCGGCTGACCATTCCGCAGGCGGCGATGCTGGCGGGGCTGCTCAAGGCGCCATCGCGGCTCGCGCCCACCTCCAACCTGTCCGGCGCGCGGGATCGTGCCGCGCTGGTGATGCAGGCTATGGTCGAGGCTGGCTATATCAGCCAGTCGGAAAAGGACGCACTGCGCCCTGCCCGCCTCGACGTGCAGTCCAGTGCGTCGGCAACGACCGGCACCTATTTCGCAGACTGGGTGCTGCCCGAAGCGCGCGACCGCGCCGGGGCCGTCTATGGCGCGCAGGAAATCACGACTACGCTGGACGCCAAGGTGCAGAAGCAGGCCGAAGCCGCCGTGCGCCGTGCGCCGCTGGGCAAGGCGCAGATCGCCTTGGTCACGATGAAGACCGACGGCACCGTCGTCGCGATGGTCGGCGGAAAAAGTTACAAGGACAGCGCGTTCAACCGCGCCGTGCAGGCAAAGCGTCAGCCCGGATCGACCTTCAAGCTGTTCGTCTATCTCGCGGCATTTCGCGCAGGCATGACGCCCGAAGACATGATCGACGACACACCGATCACCGAAGGCGAATATCGCCCCGCCAACCACGACCGGCGCTATCGCGGGCGGATAACCTTGCGACAGGCCTTTGCCGTGTCGAGCAATGTCGCCGCCGTCCGGCTGGCGCAGCAGGTCGGCATCCGCAACGTCATAAAGGTGGCGCGCGATCTGGGCATCACCAGCCCGATTCAGGAGAATCTCTCCTCTGCGCTCGGCACGTCCGAAGTGACGATATTGGAACTTACGCAGGCCTATGCCGCCGTCGCGGCGGGGGCGTATCCGGTCGAGGCGCATGGCCTGCCGCCCGAAGAACGTAGCTGGGTCGCGTCGATCATCGACCGGCAGAAATCGTTCAGCAGCGATCAGTTGGACATGATCCGCGACCTGCTCTCATCCGCCGCCAATCGTGGCACGGGCAGCGCGGCGGCCTTGCGCACCAGCACCTTTGGCAAGACCGGCACGACGCAGGACAATCGCGATGCGATCTTCGTGGGCTATGCGGGCGGGCTGGTGACGGCAGTGTGGGTCGGGAATGACGACAACAGCCCCCTGCCCGGCTTTGCGGGCGGTGGCGTGCCCGCGCGCGTGTGGCGCGATTTCATGGCACAGGCCATCGACGAGCCAGCCGCAGAAGTCGCCGAGCCTGAGAATGCGGCGGACCTCGTGAACGCCATCGCTAATGTGAGCGTCGCGACCGAGATCGGCAATGTGAACATCGGCATCGGACCGGACGGGGTCAATCTGGGCATCGATCCTGCCGCGCCGCAGGAGCCGGATGCGCCGGAGCCTACTCCGGCCCCGCGCATCGCACCGACACAGCCGGTAGAGAATCGCCCGCCGCCCGCGCAGTAGGGATATGTTCCTCCCCTTTTGGGGGAGGATACGAAGACTTGGCCGCAGGCCTAGTCGTAGTTGGAGAGGGATCGGAGCTATCGAGAGGGTAGAACCGCTCTCCAAGTTCCGGTAATCAGCAAGCTGGCAACTTCCACTATCCTCTCCCGATGGGCGAGGAGAAACAGCAACAAAAAAGGGCGCCTCGCAGGCGCCCTTTTCCATACCGATGATCCGGTGCTTACTTCTTGAGCGTAAGGCCGCCGAAACGCTTGTTGAAGCGTGCGACCTGGCCGCCCTGATCGAGCTGACGCGTACCGCCGGTCCAGGCCGGATGCGACTTGGGATCGATATCCAGCGCCAGCGTATCGCCTTCCTTGCCCCAGGTGGAGCGGGTGCGATAGGTGGTGCCATCGGTCATCTGGACGGTGATGAAGTGGTAATCGGGATGCGTATCGGTCTTCATGGGTAATGCTCCGGTGATGGCCGGTTCCGACCGGCCTTTGGATGCGTGAAACTCTCGCGAAGGCGCGCGGTTAGCGGTTCTTCGACAAAAAGGCAATATCTGTGTGGTTGCGGGCTACCGAATTGTTCCCCGGCGAAGGCCGGGGTCCAGGAGTCCCAGACGCTGTGCCCAAAACCCTGGACCCCGGCCTTCGCCGGGGAACCAAGCGTACTACTTAGGCGGGTCGGCGATCATCGCAGTGCAATGCGCTTCGGCCATCAACTTGCCGTCCGACATCGCCTTGCCCGTGAACTTGCAGATTGACCCGCGCAGCGTCGTGAATTCGACATGGATGTCGAGCAGGCAGCCCGGCTCCACCGGCGCACGGAATTTCGCGCCGTCGATGGCCATGAAATAAACGAGCTTGCCGGTTCCGGCGAGGCCCATCGATTCCACAGCCAGCACGCCCGCCGCCTGCGCAATCGCTTCGACGATCAATACGCCCGGCATAATCGGCCGTTCGGGGAAATGCCCCGCAAAGAACGGCTCGTTGATCGTCACCGCCTTGATCGCGTGGATGCTCTTGTGCGGCACCATGGCGACGACGCGGTCGATCAGCAGCATCGGGAACCGATGCGGCAGGGCCGCCATGACCCCCCGGATATCCAGGGGGCCAAGCGTTACCGGCGTTTCAACGCCAGGCGTAGTGTCCGTCATTCAGATCGACCGATCAGCGCGACGTCGGCTTCTGCGCCGGGTTCTGCGGTGCAGCGGCGGCAGGTGCGGGCGCGCCGCCCTGACCACGCTGAGCAGGCTGCCAACCGGCGGGCGGCGTGATGCCGACGCTGGGGACGAGCGCATTCAGTTCGGTCACGACAGCCGCGGTGATGTCCACGGTTGGCTGATAGGATACGGTCGCTTCGGGCGAGAGAACGAGATCGACCTTTGCCTTCGTCATTGCGGCCTTCAGCGCGTCAGACAGCTTGGCTGTGATCTGCTGTTCGACATAGGCGTTCGCCAGACCGATGGGCTGGCCCAGACGCTGCAGTTCCGCCTGATAGGTCTGGGTCTGCTGCTGATACTGCTCATATTGCGTCTGCAAAGCGGGGGTCGGCTTGCCGCCAGCGGCGTTGATGGCGGCCTGCAAGGCTTCTCCCTTGGTCTTCAGATCGGCGTCGATCGCAGTCTTGCGCGCATTGAAGGCATCGATCTGCGCCTTGTACGTGGTGTTCATCTGCGTACGTGCAGTGGTGTAGGCAGTGCTGGTGGCAACGGCCTGTTCCAGATTGGCGACAGCAATGCCAGCCTTCGACTGCGCGGCGGCAGGCGTGGTCGCCAGTGCAATCGCTGTCATCGGTGCGAGAGCGAAAGCAGCAGCTTTGATAATCGTCTTCATCAGAATTGAGTCCCTACGTTGAAAGTAATAAGCTTGTCGTTGTCCCCTGTTTCCTTCAGCAGCGCCTTCGCAATATCGATGCGGAAGGGGCCGAATGGCGAATTCCAGTTTACACCGAAGCCGACCGAGAGGCGCGGCTTGAGCGTGTCGCCGGTATAGATTTCCTCGAAACCGGACCGGTCGAGATAATCCGTATTCGCGTAACCCGCAGGGCACACCCCTGGCGAAACTGCGTTTGCCGATTTTCCCGGGACAGTTGCGGTGGCCTGTACGGCGCACGTGCCGGCAAAATTGGTGAGGATGGGGTTCTTGATGCCGGCCACGGCGCCAACATCGACATATACCGATGGGCGCAGTCCCAGTTCTCTGGCGCCTGACCCAAGCGGAATTTCCACTTCACCGCGCGCCATATAATATATTTTGCCACCCAGCGCATCGTCGGTGAAGCCGTTGCGGCTCGTGTCGCGAACGTATTTGCCGCTGCCGTCCGATGCCAGATAATAGCGCAAGACGCGCGGACCGATGCCGCGAATGGCAAATCCGCGCATCTGCGGTTCGCCCAGGAAGAAACGATCGGTCAGACGAACACGCTCGATTTCGACAGGCGTAGCACCTGTGTTATCGAAGCGCGCGCCTTCCAGAGAATGAATATAGCCGCCTTCGGCAGTCAGGCTGGCGATGAAGCCGCTGCCGATGTTGAAATGCTTGCTGCCCGCAAGGCGCGTCTTCACATATTTCACGCTGCCGCCCAGCCCGGCAATGTCCTGACTGAGCGTGAGGCTCTGCCCGCGCGTCGGGCGGATGCGATTGTCGCGATTGTCGAATATAAGCGAATAGCCGATGGACGAAGTCGTTCGCTTTCCGATGGCATCGCACAGATACCGACCTGCCTGCCGGGAGTCGCAGAAATCGGTATCGCTGTTGCCGCGGATGCCGTCGCCGTTGTTATCGGAGAAAAATGTGCCGCGGGCCAGCGTCACATTGTCGAGGCTCACCCCATAACGCAGCGCCAGTGACATATATTCGGTCAGCGGCACACCTGCGCGAAGCTGGAAGCCGGTGCTGGTCTGCTGATAGGTTGTGTTACGGTCGTTGTTAAGCCCGTACTGGAAGCTGTTCAGATCGCGGCGGAAAATGTCGCCACCGACCGCGATGTTCTTGTCGAGCAGATAAGGCTCGGTAAAGCCGACTTCCACCGACTTGGAATAGGCTGAATAGTTGACGCTGGTGCGCAGTTCCTGGCCCTTGCCGCGGAAGTTGCGTTGCGTGATCGAGCCGGAAATGATGAAGCGCTCAAGGCTGGAATAGCCCGCCGATAGCGAAAGCTCACCTGTCGATTTTTCTTCGACATTGGTTTCCAGAATGATGCGGTCGGGCGTGGAACCCGGCTTCTGTTCGATATCCAGCTTTTCCTGGAAGAAGCCGAGCGAATTGATGCGATCCTTCGATCGCTTCACCGCGAAGCTGTTGAACGCGTCGCCTTCTGCCACGCGGAATTCGCGACGCACGACCTTGTCCTGCGTCAGCGTGTTGCCGTTGATGTCGATCCGCTCGACATAGACGCGCGGCGCATTGCCGATGCGGAACGTGATCCCCATCGTCAGGTCTTCCTTGCTCCGGTTGAAATCCGGAGACACGTCGGCAAAGGCATAGCCGAACAGACCGGCAGTTTCGTTCAGATTGTCGACGGTATCCTCGACCTTCTTCGCGTCGTACCAGTCGCCCTTCTTCATCGGCAGCAGCTTGGTCAGCGAATCGCCCGACAGATCGCGAATGTCGCTTTCCACCTTCACGTCGCCGAACTTGTAGCGCTCACCTTCTTCCACCACATAGGTGATGATGAAGTCCTGCTTGTCAGGCGTCAGTTCGGCCACGGCGGAAATAACGCGGAAATCGGCATAGCCGTTGGTCAGGTAGAATTGGCGCAGCTTCTGCTGGTCATAGGCAAGCCGATCGGGATCGTAGCTGGTGCCTGAAGAGAACAAGCGGAACCAGCGTGCAGCCTTGGTCGCCATTTCGCCTTGCAGGCGGCCGTCCTTGAACTTCTCATTGCCGATGATGTTGATCTGGCGAACCTTGGACTTTGGCCCTTCGGTGATTTCAAACACGATATCGACGCGGTTCTGATCGAGCTGCACCATCTTCGGTTCGATCGTTGCTGCAAAGCGGCCCTGACGGCGATACAGTTCGATGATGCGGGCAACGTCGGCGCGGACCTTCGACCGGGTATAGATCTGGCGCGGCGCCAGCTTGATTTCCGGCCGAATCTTGTCTTCCTTCAGCCGCTTGTTGCCTTCCAGCACGATGCGGTTGATGACCGGGTTTTCCTTGACCTCAATGGTCAGCGTGCCGTTGTCGTCGCGGATCTGCACATCGGCGAACAATTCCGTTTCGAACAGGTCACGCAGCGCCTGATCCAGAGTTTCGCGCGTATAGGGCTGGCCGACGCGCAGCTTTGTGTAGGAAAGGATCGTGTCCGATTCCAGACGCTGCTGCCCGGTGATGTTGATCGCCTTGACCGGCGCAGCGATCTGCGCCGCCGGGGGCGTCGCTGGCGCGGCAGCAGGCGCAGTGGGTGCACGGGTCTGCGCGGAGGCAGGCAATCCGGCCAGCATCGTTCCCGTCAACAGAGCGACCAGCGCCATGCGCTTCGCCGCCGGCCTGTCGAAATTGCTGCTTTTGGTCGCTGTCACCCGCATCACCCTTGAAATAAAGTCACGGCCATCGGCCACATGTAAAAAACACAGCACGCGGCTGTTGCAAATTGTTGCTCGATCCTTGGCGAGCCTCACTGCCTCAACCGGCTCAGCCGATCAAGCCAGACAGGCTTCTCCACAGTCCGAAAGACGACAAATCGTTGAAAGTCACGAACACCATCAGGCTCAGGAGCACCATCAGGCCGGACCGATAGGCCATTTCCTGCACCTGCGGGCTGACCGGACGCCCCTTTATCCCCTCGATTGCGTAAAACAGCAGATGCCCGCCATCCAGCATCGGGATTGGCAACAAGTTGATGAACCCCAAGTTAATCGAGATAAAGGCCATCAGGAAGATGAAGCTCTGCCAACCCATATTGGCCGCCTGTCCAGACACATCGGCGATCTTGAGCGGGCCACCCAGTTCCTTCATCGACCGGCGACCGGTAATGATCTGCCACAGGCCATCCATCGACGAGCTGAAAAGCTGCACCACCTTGCGCGCACCGACGACCGGCGCTTCGATCAGGCTGACGGGGCGGAACACCAGCGGCGCAGACGCCACGCCAAGCTGCCCAAGACGGAAGACATTACCAAAGCGGTCCTTTTCGATCCGCGTGCCCGCCGCAATCGATACATCGAATCGCTGGCCGTTGCGCTCCACCACATAGGGCAGCACTTCATTGGGGCGCAGAGTGACGATGGATGAGATGTCCGTGAAGCTGCCAATGTCGCGGCCCATGATGCTGACGATCCGGTCGCCTGCCTTCAGGCCAGCCGATTGCGCCGCCGATCCGTTCGACACGGCACCGACGACAGGCGGCGCTTCCGGATCGCCCTGTATATAGGCCAGCGCACCGAGCAGCAGGATCGCAGCGAGGAAATTGATTGCGGGACCGGCAAATACGATGGCGGCGCGTTGCCACACCGGCTTGGCAGGGAAACTTTCTGCGCGGTCCTGCGCCGACATCGTCAACCATTCCGGATCGGTCTGGCTGGCGGCGTTCATGTCGCCCTTGAACTTCACATAGCCGCCCAGCGGGAGCATCGCGAGACGCCAGCGCGTGCCGCGCTTATCGACCCAGGCGAACAGCTCCTTGCCGAATCCGATCGAGAACGCTTCCGCCTTCACGCCGCACCAGCGCCCGACGATGTAATGCCCAAATTCATGGACGAAAACCAGCGGGCCGATGATGGCGAGAAAGGCAAAGACGGTCAGCAGGAGGCTTGGATTTTCAATCAAACTTGGACTCTTTCCACGATGCGGGACGCGGCGTGGCGGGCCGCGCCATCCGCCTCCAGTATCTCCGCAATCGAGCGGGGCGTTGGCGCGCTATAGCCTGACAGCACCTCTTCCACAATCGCGGCGATATCGAGGAAGCCGATACGCCCCGACAGAAAGGCAGCAACCGCCACTTCATTGGCCGCGTTGAGCGTGGCGGGATGCCCGCCCCCTGCCCTTGCCGCATCGCGCGCCAGCCGCAGGCCGGGGAAGCGGACGGGATCAGGGGCCTCGAAATCCAGCCGACCGATCGTCACCAGATCTAGGGGCAAGCAAGGCGTCGTGATCCGTCTGGGCCACGCAAGGGCATGAGCGATGGGGATGCGCATGTCGGGGCTGCCCAACTGCGCGAGTGTCGAACAATCGCGATATTCGACCATCGAATGGATGACCGATTGCGGGTGAACAAGGATTTCGATGTTGTCGAGACCAACGGGGAACAGGTGATCGGCTTCGATCAGTTCCAGCCCCTTGTTCATCATCGTCGCGCTGTCGATGCTGATCTTCGCACCCATCGACCAGTTGGGATGCTTGACCGCCTGCGCGGGCGTGACGGCTGCCATCTGCTCGCGCGTAAACTCACGGAACGGTCCGCCGCTGGCGGTCAGCGTGATACGTCGCACGTCTTCCATGCTTCCGCCCGCAAGGCATTGGAAAATCGCGTTATGTTCGCTGTCCACGGGCAACAGCGTCGCGCCGGATTCGCGCACCGCCTGCATCATCAGCGCACCGGCCGACACCAGCGATTCCTTGTTGGCAAGCGCCACCGTATGCCCACGTTCCAGCGCGGCCAGTGTCGGCTCCAGTCCTGCGGTGCCGACGATGGAGGCCATCGTCCAGTCTACATCGAGCCGTGCGACATCGATCAACGCCTGCGCGCCTGCCTCGGCACGGATGCCGCTGCCCGCCAGTGCATCGCGCAGATCGGCGTAGAGCGCTTCCTGCCCGATCACCGCCACGTCCGCGCGATATTTCCGCGCCGCCGCCGACAATGCCGCTACATCGCTATGCGCGGTAAGCGCGACGACCTGCCATGCGCCGTCGTCCCGCCCCACCAGATCGAGGGTGGAGGTGCCGACCGACCCGGTCGCTCCGAAAATCGATATACGCCGCGTCATAGCAACCCCGGCAGCACGACCAGCAAGGCCGCGAGCGGTGCGGCAGTCACGACGCCGTCCAGCCGATCCAGCACGCCACCATGACCGGGGAGCAGATTGCCGCTGTCCTTCACCCCTGCCCGCCGCTTGAGCGCGCTTTCGAACAGATCGCCGCCCTGCGCCGCCACCGCCAATATCCCGCACGCCGCCGCCAGCCGCAGCGGCAATCCAGCCATGAAGTGCAGCGTAAAGCCGAAGGCCAGCGCCGCGAGCACGCCGCCGCCAAGTCCTGCCCAGGTCTTCGACGGACTGATCGACGGCGCGAGCTTCGGCCCGCCAATGGAGCGCCCCGCAAAATACGCACCGATGTCCGTCGCCCACACCAGCCCCAGCGCCCAGAATGCCAGCAGCAATCCACCCGGCTGCGCGCGCAGGAACAGCAGCGCCAGCACCGGCACACCAACATAGAGGATGCCCAGCGCCAATCGGATAGACCGCGTGATCGCGGCCACGAATATCACCGCACCAAACAATAAGCCGATGGCAAGAAAGGATGGCCCCGCCGCCAACGGATCGGGCGCCATGATCGCCAGCGGTACGCAGATCGCAAACATCGACAAGCGCCGCGCCCGCACATTCGCACCGATCAGACTCGCCCATTCACCTTGCATCATTACCCCGGCCAGCGACGCCAGCATCCAGAACAATATATGCCCCATCAACAGGCAAGCGACGGCTACACAGATCAGTGCGAGGCCAACGATGGCGCGCGTTTTCAGGTCGCTAGGGCGCACCGTCATGACGTCATCCGGCCCGAATATGCGTCAAAGGCCACCATAGCGGCGGTCGCGACCCTTGAACGTGTCCAGCGCCTGCACCAGCGCATCGCTGCCGAAATCGGGCCATAAAGTGTCGGTGAAATAGAGTTCGGCATAGGCCGCCTGCCACAGCAGGAAGTTGCTCAGCCGCTGTTCGCCCGATGTGCGGATCAGCAGGTCGAGCGGCGGCAGGGTCGCCGTATCGAGCGCCGCATCGAGATGATCGGTGCCGATATCCTCCGGTGCGATCTCGCCTGCCGCGGCGCGCGTCGCCAGCGACTGCACCGCGCGGATCATCTCATCCTGCGACCCGTAATTCAGCGCGATCGCCAAGATGGGGCCATTATTGCCAGCCGTCCGTGCGATCGCATCATCGATCAGCGTGACCAGCGAAGGCTCCAGCGCGCGATAATTGCCGATGACCCGCAAGCGTACATCGTCGGCCACCAACTCATCGATATCCGCTTCGATGAACCGCCGCAGCAGGCCCATCAAGTCGGCAATCTCCGCCGCAGGCCGCTTCCAGTTTTCGGAAGAGAACGCATAGAGCGTCAGGCATTCGATGCCGAGTTCCCGCGCCGCCCGCGCCGTGCGCCGCACAGCGTCCACCCCGGCCTTGTGTCCAGCAAAGCGTGGCAGCAGCCGCTTCTTCGCCCACCGCCCGTTGCCATCCATGATGATCGCGACATGCCGCGCCCCATGATCGGCAAAGCCCTGAGGAAATACGCCCCGTTGCGTGTGAGTGGATGCCTGCGTTGCCACAATCGAACTATGTGCCGATTTACAGTCTATTGGCCAAGTATTTCTTTTTCCTTGGCCCCGGCGGCGGCATCGATGTCTGCGATGGTCGCATCGGTCATCTTCTGCACTTCGGTTTCCAGGCGCTTGCGATCGTCCTCGCTAATTTCACCTTTCTTTTCATCGACTTTCAGGCTGTCCATGCCATCGCGTCGCACGTTGCGAACGGCAATACGCGCGCCTTCTGCATATTTGCTGGCGAGCTTCGCCAATTCCTTGCGGCGTTCCTCGGTCAGATCGGGGATCGGCAGGCGCAGCGTGGTGCCATCAGTAATCGGGTTGAGGCCCAGACCCGCCGAACGGATCGCCTTTTCCACCGGGGTCACATTGCTGCGGTCCCACACCTGCACCGAAAGCATACGCGGTTCGGGTGCGGACACCGTCGCCACCTGATTGAGCGGCATGTGCGACCCATAGACTTCCACCGTCACCGGATCGAGGAGCGCCGTGTTCGCGCGGCCCGTGCGCAGGCCCGACAGATCGCCCTTGAGCGATTCGACGGCCCCCGCCATGCGGCGTTCCAGATCGGCTTTGCTATATTGCGCCATGATTAGTTCTCCTGAAGCGATTTCTAATCAGATGAAATCTGATGGCTCGGAAATCGCGTTAAACACACAAATCAGAGTGATTGGTCCGATATCATCGGATCAATCACTCTGAGCTTGGACAACGGTCGCCACGCCTTCGCCTGCCAACACCTTTGCAAGGTTGCCGGTTTCGCGAATGTTGAAGACGACGATCGGAATATTGTTTTCGCGGCACAGCGCAATCGCGCTGGCGTCCATGACTTTCAGATGATCGTTCAACACCTTGTCGAAAGTCACTGTTTCATAACGGGTCGCGGTCGCCACCTTCTTGGGATCGGCATCGTAGACGCCATCGACGCTGGTCCCCTTGAACAGCGCATCGCAGCCCATTTCGGCGGCGCGCAGCGCAGCGGCAGTGTCGGTGGTAAAGAACGGATTGCCGGTGCCGGCGGCGAAGATCACGATCCGCCCCTTTTCCAGATGCCGTTCCGCCTTGCGCCGGATATAGGGTTCGCAAACGCTGGCCATCGGAATGGCTGACTGGACACGGGTGTCATGCCCCATGCGCTCCAGCGCGTTCTGCACGGCGAGCGCGTTCATCACCGTGGCGAGCATACCCATATAATCGGCGCTGGTCCGGTCGAAGCCCTTGGCCGCAGCCGCAAGGCCACGGAAGATGTTACCGCCACCCACGACGACGCACAGTTCATATCCGGTGGCACTCGCCGCGGCGATTTCGCCCGCAACGCGGTCCACGGTTTCCGGGTCGATGCCGAACTGGCCCGACCCCATCAATACTTCGCCCGAAAGCTTGAGCAGGATGCGCTTGAAGGCTGGCCGAGTCATGCGGGGCGGTTATCCTGTCTGATCATGGAAATGGCGCGCACCTTAGGGAGTGCGCGCCATGATGTGAAGCGGGGTTTTGGTGTTTAGAGCGGTGCTAAAAACCGCTCACTTAACTAACCCACCAAACCCGTTCGGTTCGAGCCTGTCCTGAGCGCCTGCCCTGGCAGGCAGTCGAAGGGCTGCTCGAAACGAACGGATATGGGTATGGCGGTCGCTCAGACCCCAGCGGCCGCCGCAACTTCTGCTGCGAAGTCGCTGACTTCCTTTTCGATGCCTTCGCCAAGCTGGAAGCGGACATAGCCCTTCAGCGTGATCGACTTGCCTGCATCCTTTGCGGCCTTGGCAACGACGTCGGCGACCGGCGTCTTGTTGTCCATGACGAACAACTGGCTGAGCAGCGCATTTTCCTTGGCGTACTTTGCCACCGCACCGTCGACCATCTTGGCGACGATTTCAGCAGGCTTGCCCGATTCGGATGCCTTTTCCGCAGCGATCGAACGCTCACGCTCCAGCAATGCCGGATCGATATCGGACGCAGCAAGTGCCAGCGGGAAGGCAGCGGCGATGTGCATCGCGATCTGCTTGCCCAGCGGCTCCAGAACGTCGGTCGGCGCATCGCCTTCCAGTGCGACCAGAACGCCGATCTTGCCGAGACCCGGCGCAGCAGCGTTATGCACGTAAGGAACGACAACGCCCTGATCGACCGACAGATGCGCCAGACGACGCAGCGTCTGGTTTTCACCGATGGTAGCGATGTTCGCGACCAGCTTTTCCGAAACGCTGCCACCGGTGGGATAAGCAGCGTTCGCAAGCGTTTCCGCGTCGGCGGCCTGCGTGTCGAGCGCGATCTGCGCCACGTTACGCACGAACTCCTGGAATTGGTCGTTCTTCGCGACGAAATCGGTTTCGCTGTTCACTTCAACGGCAACGCCCTTGGTCCCGGCGACGACAACGCCGACCAGACCTTCAGCAGCGGTGCGGCTGGACTTCTTCTGCGCAGCGGCCAGACCCTTGGCACGCAGCCAATCGGATGCTGCTTCGATATCGCCATTGGATTCGGTCAGCGCCTTCTTGCAGTCCATCATGCCCGCGCCCGAACGGTCGCGCAGTTCCTTGACAGTGGCGGCGGTAATCTCGGCCATCGTGATTTCCTTTATTCTATTTCAAATGTGCGGGAGGGCGCGATCCCTTGCGGAAGAACGCGCCCTTTACCCTGCAAAGTTTTCAGTTTGGAGTACCCGATCCCTCCCCGTTCGCCCTGAGCTTGTCGAAGGGCCGTCCTTCCTAAAAAGAACAAGGCTTCGACACGCTCAGCCCGAACGGTTTTGGTCGATGTACCCAGCCTGTCAGGCGTCGGTGGCGGTTGCCTCTGCCGGAGCGACTTCGATAGCCGCTTCTTCAGGAAGCGGTTCGTCCATCGCGCCCAGGTCAACGCCCGAAGCCTGCACGGCGCCACGGTTGCCCTTGGTCGCTGCGGCAGCGATTGCATCGCAGTACAAGCGGATGGCGCGGCTTGCGTCATCGTTTGCGGGAACGGGGAACGCGATGCCGTCGGGCGATACGTTCGAATCGAGGATCGCAACAACCGGAATACCCAGCGTGTTGGCTTCCTTGATCGCCAGTTCTTCCTTGCCTGCGTCGATCACGAACATCACGTCAGGAATGCCGCCCATGTCGCGGATGCCGCCCAGCGACATTTCCAGCTTTTCGCGCTCGCGCGTCATCTGGAGCACTTCCTTCTTGGTCAGGCCGTGGGTGTCACCCGACAGCTTTTCCTCAAGGGTCTTGAGACGCTTGATCGAACCTGAAATGGTCTTCCAGTTGGTGAGCATACCGCCCAGCCAGCGATGGTTGACGAAGTGCTGGCCCGAACGGCGTGCGGCTTCTGCGATGGGATCTTGTGCCTGACGCTTGGTGCCGACGAACAGCACCTTGCCGCCATTGGCAACGCTGGCCGACACGAAGTCGAGTGCGCGGGCGAAGAGCGGAACAGTCTGCGAAAGGTCGAGAATGTGGATGCCGTTGCGGTCGCCGAAGATGTACGGCTTCATGCGCGGATTCCAGCGGTGAGTCTGGTGGCCAAAGTGCGCGCCAGCTTCGATCAATTGCTGCATCGAGACGACAGGTGCCGCCATAATAGTTCTCCTTACCGGTTAGACCTCTGGGAATCAGTGACCTTTTGGATCCTCTCAAAGAGGCCGTCCGGCACCGGGATGTGCGATTCCCATGTGGATTGGAGCGCGGCCTTTATCGGCCTTGTCCTCGCAATGCAAGGCTTGACAAGTGCAGCAGGATAGAACAAATAGTGAACATCGGGAACAAATGGCGGTTTCGGGCGGTTTGCGAAGATAAGTCCGGTGAGCCGTGCCTGCGGTCAGATGGAAGGGTCAGTACGATGTTTGGTATGATTGCTGCTTTCGTGTTCGTTACGGGTTTTGCCTTTGCCATCGGCGTGATCGCCTGGATGTTCGCCCATTATCAGGAAAAGATCGTGGCTGCCCTTCTGGTAGAGCCGATGCCGCAAACGGTCCGCGTCTATAATGTGCGGATCAGCCGCCCCCGCGTCCGCCCTGTTCAGACGGCGCGGGCCAACCCGACCCGCACTGCTTTGGCCGCCTGAAAATCAAACAGCGAGGCGGCCCTGCCTTATCGCATACGGGCGACCTTAGAGAAGTTATAGCGCCCGCGTCAGGTTACGGAAGGCGGCACATCCTTCGACCGCAGCACCTTGCCATAGCTGGCAATGCCGAACGGGATAAGCGCCACATACAATAGGCTGATCGCCAGCAGCGTATGCCACGGCACCGTCATCAACAGTGCAGCGAGCAGTCCCGCAACGAGTATTGCTTCCATCCGGATCGTCTTACGCAGACGCAAGGACGACCAACTGAACGTCGCGACATTGGATATCATGAGAAACGCAATGAACGCCGTCCACGGAGCGACAACATACCAGGCGCGGAATATGTCGAGCCCGGTCACGAACCAGAGATACAACGGCACGAACGTCAGCCCCGCTCCCGCTGGCGCGGGAACGCCGGTCAGGAACCCGGCCGACTTATGCGGCTGAACATCCGCGTCGATATTGGCATTGAACCGCGCCAGCCGAAGCGCACAGGACAAGGCATGGGCCAGAGCGAATATCCAGCCGATCTTCGGCATGGTCTGCAACGACCAGAGATAAAGGATGAGCGTAGGCGCGACGCCAAAGGCGATCACGTCGGACAGCGAGTCCAGCTCCGCGCCGAACCGGCTTTCCCCGCGCAACAGCCGCGCTATGCGTCCGTCCAGTCCGTCCAGAACACCGGCCAGCACGATGCACGCCACCGAACGCTCCCAATCGCCGGCAATGCCATAGCGCACCCCAGTCAGACCGAAGCACAAAGCCATCGCTGTAACCGCGTTGGGTGCCAGCATCCGCAAGGTGATGCCACGTCGCAGTCCGCGGGGAATGGCGCGCCGCCTTTGCCTCACTGCAGCACGCCCGTCAGTATCTGCTTCTCGCCAATCTTGGCGATCACGGTTTCACCCGCAACCGTCCGCTGCCCCAGTACCACGCGTGGTACGGTTCCGGCGGGAAGATACAGATCGACGCGGCTGCCAAAGCGGATCAGGCCGATGCGCTGGCCCGCGGCTACGATATCGCCCGGCTTCACGAACGGCACGATGCGGCGCGCTACCAGACCGGCAATCTGCGTAAACCCGATTCGCACGCCGTCCGATCGCTCGACCAATATGTGCTGCCGCTCATTATCTTCACTGGCTTTGTCGAGATCGGCGTTCAGGAACTTGCCGGAGATATACACGACGTTCTTGATCGTCCCGCCAATGGGCGTGCGGTTGATGTGGACATCGAACACGCTCATGAACATCGACACACGGATCATCGGCGCATCGCCCAAACCGTCCGGCCCGGCCATTTCGCGCGGCGGCGTGACGTTCTGGATCAGTGTCACCAGCCCATCGGCTGGCGCGACCAGCAAACTCTCATCCTGCGGCGTCGCGCGAATGGGATCGCGGAAAAACGTCAATACCCAGATGGTTACGATCACCATCAGCCAGCCGATGGTTTCCCATCCCACGACGAAGAACAGCCCCGTTATCGCAGCCGCAATTGCGCCGAACTTGCGACCTTCGGGATGCACGGCGGGGAACCGCCATTTGATGCCGCCGCCCGTAGCGACCGTGAATTCGTTGTTTTCCATTGGCTCGTCTTAGGGAGTGAGATTGCTACTGACAACGCTCGAAACCCGGAGCGTTTCCGTTCAGGTTGCAAAGCGGCAAAATCCCCAACCCGACAGTTGAACATTTTGGCCGCTTTCCCTAGACGCAATCGCAACTTCCTATCCCCAGTGCACAGAAAGCGAAGCAGACGCATGGCGAAGATCAAAGTCAAAAATCCGATAGTCGAACTCGACGGCGACGAGATGACGCGCATCATCTGGGAATGGATTCGCGAACGCCTGATCAAGCCTTATCTCGACATTGACCTCAAATATTACGACCTGTCCGTTCAGAAGCGCGACGAAACTAACGACCAGATCACGGTCGACAGCGCCAAGGCGATCCAGCAGTACGGCGTCGGCGTGAAGTGCGCAACGATCACCCCCGACGAACAACGCGTCGAGGAATTCGGCCTCAAGAAAATGTGGAAGTCGCCCAACGGCACGATCCGCAACATTCTGGGCGGTGTGGTGTTCCGCGAACCCATCGTCATCAAGAACGTACCGCGCCTCGTCCCCGGCTGGACCGATCCGATTGTCGTCGGACGTCATGCTTTTGGCGACCAGTATAAGGCCACCGACTTCCGTGTCCCAGGTCCCGGCAAGCTGCGCCTCGTCTGGGAAGGCGACAATGGCGAGAAGATCGACGAGGAAGTGTTCCAGTTCCCAAGCGCGGGTGTCGCCATGGGTATGTACAATCTGGACGATTCGATCCGCGATTTTGCCAGGGCGAGTATGAACTATGCGCTCGACCGCAAATGGCCGCTGTATCTTTCGACCAAGAACACCATCCTGAAGGCCTATGACGGCCGCTTCAAGGATCTGTTCCAGGAAGTGTTCGACGCCGATTTCGCTGCCAAGTTCAAGGAAGCAGGCATCGTTTACGAACATCGTCTGATCGACGACATGGTTGCTTCCGCGCTCAAGTGGAGCGGCAAGTTCGTGTGGGCGTGCAAGAATTACGACGGCGACGTGCAGTCGGACACAGTGGCACAGGGCTTCGGATCGCTCGGCCTCATGACTTCGGTGCTGATGTCGCCCGACGGCAAGACCATCGAAGCAGAAGCTGCGCATGGCACCGTCACGCGCCACTATCGCATGCATGAACAGGGCAAGGCCACGTCGACCAACCCTATCGCGTCGATCTTCGCATGGACGCAGGGCCTCTCGTTCCGCGGCAAGTTCGACGACACACCGGACGTCACGCGCTTTGCTGAAACCCTGGAGCGGGTGTGCATCGAAACCGTCGAAAGCGGCAAGATGACCAAGGATCTTGCCCTGCTGATCGGCCCCAATCAGGCGTGGATGACGACGGAGCAGTTCTTCGAAGCGATCCGTGCCAATCTGGAAACGGAAATGGCTAGCTGGAAATAAGTCGGAACCGAAATGACCGGTTGAATGTTCGGCTCCATTGACGGGTATCCCTGTCGATGGGGCCGAATTTCTTTCAAGGATAGTAGATGACAACCGCGGCACGCAAACGCCTGGAAATCCGTAATGCCGCGCCGACCGATGTGCGGGCGATCCAGCGGCTGATCGAGCGCGCTTACCCTGGCATGCCAGGCTATTCCCCTGCCACTATCCGGGGCCAGATCAACAACTTCACCGAAGGCTGCTTCGTCGCACTGTATGACAACAAGGTCGTGGGCTATTGCGCGACGATGCGCGTCAGCAAGGCGATGGCGTTTTCCCCGCACGACTGGGAAGAAATCACCGCCAACGGTTTCGGCACCCGGCACAGCGCGGCGGGAGAGTGGCTATACGGTTATGAGATGGCCGTCGATCCGCGCCAGCGCGGCCTACGCATCGGTCAGCGACTATATGATGAGCGCAAGGAACTGGCCGAGCAGCTCGATCTGCATGGCATCGTGATTGCCGGGCGCCTGCCGGGTTACGCCCGCGCCAAGCGCCGCATCGGAACACCGCAGGATTATCTGGAGGGTGTGATTGCCGGCAAGCTGCGCGATCCGGTCCTTAGCTTTCAGCTCAAGAACCAGTTCGAGCCGATTGGCGTTCTGGAAAACTATCTGCCCGAAGATAAGGCGTCGGATGGCAACGCCGCGCATATGGTCTGGCGCAATCCCTATGTAGATCCGGACGAAGCACCCGAAATGCGCGTCCCGCGCGGCGTCGAAAGCGTGCGTCTGGCGACATGCCAGTTACAAGCGCGTGCCGTTGCCGATTTTGACGAGTTCATCCGCAATATCGAATATTTCGTGGATGTTGCAGCGGATTATCGGTCTGACTTCATCATCTTTCCCGAGTTATTCACACTGCCGCTGCTCTCGTTCGAAACGAAGAAGCTATCTCCCATGGAGGCGATCGACCGGCTGACCAATTATACGCCGCGACTGACCAAGGAACTGGCGCGCATGGCGCTGGAGTATAATGTCAACATCATCGGCGGATCGCACCCCACCCGCACCGACGATGATGACGTACAGAATGTCGCCTATGTCGCGTTACGCGACGGGTCCGTGCATTCGCAGGAAAAGATCCACCCTACTCCCAACGAAGCCTTCTGGTGGAATATCAAGGGCGGAGATTCGCTGGACGTCATCCAGACCGACTGCGGACCAATCGGCGTGCTGATCTGCTACGATAGCGAATTTCCAGAGCTTGCCCGCCGCCTGGTCGATCAGGGTGCGCGGATGATCTTTGTCCCCTTCTGCACGGACAGCCGTTCCGGCTATATGCGGGTGCGGTACTGCGCGCAGGCGCGGGCAATCGAGAACCAGTGTTACGTCATCATGTCCGGCAACGTCGGCAATTTGCCGAATGTTGACAACATGGACATTCAGTACGCCCAAAGCTGCATATTGACGCCCTGCGACTTGCCCTTTGCGCGCGACGGCATTGCAGCGGAAGCGAGCGAGAATGTCGAGACGCTGACCATTGCCGACGTCAATCTTGCCGACTTAAGCTGGGCGCGCGCGGAAGGGACCGTCCGCAACCTGCGCGACCGCCGCTTCGATCTGTATCATATCGAATGGGATAATAATGTCGGACAGGGCCATGCGCCGAGCGGCGGCCCTGTTCCTGCAGGCGGCCACAACTCCCCCGGCGGCGGTTGATAAAAAGCGTGCATTTGGGCCAATAGGGCGCTGACAAACACGCATTCCGGTGCATAAGGGGAAAATGGCAGCGGAATTCAATCATACCGGCCTTAGCGACGCTTTGGTCATCCTGGGCGCAGCGGGTCTCGTAATCCCCGGCTTCGCCCGTTTTCGCATAAGCCCAGTCATCGGCTTCATTCTCGTCGGTTTGGCCGTAGGCCCGGCCGGCCTCGGATCGTTGATCGATCAATATCCCTGGCTGTACTACATCACCATTTCCGATCCGAAGGCGATTGCCCCCTTTGCGGAACTTGGGATCATCCTGCTCCTGTTCTCCATCGGGCTTGAACTGAGTTTCAAGCGATTGTGGACGATGCGCACCCAAGTGTTCGGGGTCGGCGCTGCCGAACTACTCATAAGCGCCGCCATAATCGGCGTCGCGCTCTATCTGATCGGGCAGGGAATCGGAGGCGCCGTAGGCCTCGGCCTTGCGCTTGCACTTTCCTCGACGGCGCTGGTGTTACCAATGGTGGGTACGCAGACTGCCGTCGGACGATCCGCATTTGCCATGCTCCTGTTCGAAGATTTGGCACTGGTGCCGATCATCTTCCTGCTTGGCGCGCTCGCCCCCACGGCCAGCGAAGCGGGATGGGTCGGCCTGGTCGATACACTCGTTAAAGGCGGCGTCACCATCGTGGTGATGCTGGTGCTTGGGCGTTTCACCCTGCCACACATCTTCAGCCAGGCAGCGCGCACCAAGAGCCCCGAAGTGTTTCTGGCTGCCAGCCTGCTGGTCGTGATCATTTCCAGCCTCGCGACTGCGCTCGTGGGTCTATCGCCGATCGTTGGGGCATTGCTTGCGGGCATATTGATCGCCGAAACCGATTACCATGGCGAAGTCGAAGTGATGACCGCCCCGTTCAAGGGATTGGCGCTCGGCGTCTTCCTCATCACTGTGGGGATGAGCCTGGACCTGCGCGTTATCGCCGCAAACTGGTCGATCCTGTTGCTTGCCGTAGTCGGCGTGGTGATCGCGAAAACGATCGTCACAACACTACTGCTGCGCTTTTCAGGCGTCAGCAGAGGCGTGTCGCTGGAAGTCGGCGTGCTCATGTCCAGCCCTTCGGAAACCACCCTGATCGTGCTGACCGCGGCATCGGCGGCGCAACTCATTCTGCCTTCAACGGCAGCTTTCTGGCAGATCGTGACGGCAATCGGCCTAACCATCACGCCCTTGCTGGCCCGGATAGGCCACGACATTGCCCGGCGACTGGAACTCGCTGGATCGGAAGAGCCCACTCCGCTGGGTGAGGAAGGCGCACAACCGGCAGCGGTGGTCATCGGCTTCGGCCGTGTGGGGCACATGGTATGCGATCTGTTAAAGTTGCATAATCAGCCTTTCATCGCCGTGGAATCGGACGCGGACGTCGTCGCGACGGCACGCCGCAATGGCTATCCGATCCTGTTTGGCGATGTGTCCCGCGCCGAAATGCTCGATAAATTACGCCTCGGCCATGCGCGCGCGTTGATCCTGACGATGGACGATCCGGTGTTATCGGTGCGCGTTACGCGACGAGTGCGCGGTTGGGTGCCCGATTTGCCGATCATCGCCCGTGCACGCGATACCGATCATGCAGCAGAGTTATACAAGGCCGGCGCGAGCGACGCCGTGCCGGAGACACTCGAAAGCTCATTGCAACTTGCCGAGACGGCGCTGGTCGACCTGGGCGTTGCGATGGGACCGGTCATCGCCTCGATCCATCAGATGCGCGAAGATCTGCGCGAGGGGATCAAGGAAGCGGCGGACATGGATAAGGCGCCCAAGCTCAGGAAATTGCGCGCCGAAGATGCGTAACTATCGACGTGTCTATTCTAGCATCCCATATGGCTCAATGTGCTGAATAAGATCCAGTCGGTTACCATAAAGATCTTCAAAAACGGCCACCGTGCCATAATTCTCGTACCGGGGCTCTTCAACACAACGGACCCCACGCTCCAGATAAGCTGCGTAATCCTTCTTGAAATCATCGGTATTCAAAAAGAGAAAAACCCGACCGCCCGTCTGATTTCCAACGTAGGCCGCCTGTCTTTCCGTTTCAGCTTTTGCCAGCAAAATACACCCCGCCCTACTTCCCGCCGGAGCGACCACAACCCAGCGCTTTTGCGGCGAGAGGACGTTATCCAACCGCACTTCAAAGCCCAGTTTCTCTACGTAAAACTGAATCGCTTCATCGTAATCATGGACTAGCAACGCGGTGAGAAAAAGTTGTTGGGTCATAGTGCGTCAAATTACTCAGGCACCGCCGCCAAAGTCGCCTTGACCGCGTCAAGCGCTGCTGCCGCCTTGTCCCCTTCCGGACCGCCGCCCTGTGCCATGTCCGGACGACCACCGCCGCCCTTTCCACCCAGTGCTTCGACACCCGCACGGACAAGATCGACCGCGCTGATGCTGCCCGATAAATCGTCAGTTACACCCACGGCTATCGTTGCGCGACCATCGACTACGGCGACGATGGCCGACACGCCGCTGCCCAGCGTTGCTTTGTTTTGGTCGACCAGTCCGCGCAATTCCTTGGGATCCAGCCCCTGAATAACCTGTCCCATGAAAGCGATAGTACCGACCTGTTCCGGCCCGGCAGGCGCCGAAGCACCACCACCTCCGCCAAGCGCCAGGGCTTTTTTCGCGTCAGCCAGTTCGCGTTCCAGCTTGCGGCTTTGCTCTACGAGAGCCGCGATGCGCGCAGGCACGTCGTCTGGCGCAGTGCGGAGCGTTGCCGCCGCTTGCTTCAGACGATCGTCACGATCGATCAGCCAGAGGCGCGCCGCTTCGCCCGTCAATGCTTCGATACGGCGAATACCGCTGGAAACGGCGCTTTCCGATACGATCTTGAACAGGGCGATGTCGCCCGTTGCGCGGACATGCGTGCCGCCACATAACTCGACCGAATAATGCAGGTCGTCGCCCTTCCCCATGGAAAGAACGCGGACTTCATCGCCATATTTCTCACCGAAGAGTGCCATAGCGCCCGCCGCGACAGCGTCGTCAGGGGTCATGAGGCGGGTGGTCACTTCTTCGTTATGCCGGATTTGCGCATTCACATCTGCTTCAATCTGGGCGATCTGCGCCAAGGTCAGTGCTTCGGGATGCGAGAAGTCGAACCGGAGGCGATCCGGCGCGACCATGCTGCCCTTCTGGGTAACGTGCGTCCCCAGGCGATGACGCAATGCGGCGTGCAGCAGATGCGTGGCGCTATGGTTCGCGCGGACTTTGTCCCGGTGTACGGCATCGACCGACAGCGCAACGGTATCGCCGACCTTCACACGACCAGCGTCGATGTGCGCATGGTGGGCATGCAGCCGTCCCAGCGGCTTTGACGTATCGCTCACCGTTGCGGCGAAGCCCTCGCTGCCGGTGATGCTTCCGGTATCGCCGTTCTGTCCGCCGCTTTCGCCATAGAACGGTGTCTGGTTGGTGAGGATGACCACGCTATCGCCGCATGTCGCGCTATCGACTTTCGCGCCGTCCTTGATCAGCGCAACGACTTGCGCTTCGCCTTGCGTCGAAATGTAGCCGGTAAATTCGGTGCCGCCTTCGGTGTCGGCGATGTCGTACCAGATGTCGTCAGACGCCTTGTCACCCGACCCCTTCCATGCGGCACGAGCAGCGGCCTTCTGTTCCGCCATCGCGGCATCGAACCCGGCACGATCGACGCCAAGCCCCTGCGAACGCAGCGCGTCCTCAGTCAGATCATAAGGGAAACCATAAGTATCATAGAGCTTGAACGCTGTTTCACCCGGCAAGGTGTCGCCTTCGCCCATCGCGGATGTCGCGTCATCCAGTAGGCGCAGACCGTTTTCCAGCGTCTTTCGGAAGCGCGTTTCCTCACGAAGCAGCGTTTCCTCGATTAGTGACTGGGCGCGCACCAGTTCAGGGTAAGCGCTGCCCATTTCACTGACCAGACCACCGACCAGCCGATGCATAAGCGGGTCTTTCGAACCGATGATATGCGCGTGACGCATTGCGCGCCGCATGATCCGTCGCAGCACATAGCCGCGCCCTTCATTGGCGGGCAGAACACCGTCAGCGATCAGAAAACCCGATGAGCGCAAATGGTCGGCAATGACGCGATGGCTGGATTTATGATCGCCGTCCGTCGCGGTGCGGCTGATCGCGCCACTTTCAGCGATCAGGGCCTTGAAGGTGTCGGTATCGTAGTTGTCATGCACGCCTTGCATCACTGCAGCGATCCGCTCCAGTCCCATGCCGGTGTCGATGCTGGGCTTGGGCAAGTCGCTGACGATCTCGTCCGCCTCTTGCAAATGTTGCATGAAGACCAGGTTCCAGATTTCCACGAAACGGTCGCCATCTTCCTCCGGCGATCCCGGCGGGCCGCCCCAGATATGATCGCCATGATCATAGAAGATCTCCGAACATGGTCCGCAGGGACCATCCGAGCCCATCGCCCAGAAATTGTCCTTGGTCGCGATGCGGATGATCCGCTCTTCGGGCAGGCCCGCGACCTTACGCCACAGGTCGAATGCCTGATCGTCGGTGTGATAGACTGTCGCGGTCAAACGATTGGGGTCCAAGCCCCATTCCTTGGTCAGCAGCGTCCAGGCGTGGGTGATCGCCTGTTCCTTGAAATAATCCCCGAAGCTGAAATTACCCAGCATTTCAAAGAAGGTATGGTGCCGCGCGGTGTAGCCGACATTGTCGAGATCGTTATGCTTGCCACCCGCGCGCACGCATTTCTGGCTGGACGTCGCGGTGGAATAGGGCCGCTTTTCAAGGCCGGTAAAAACATTCTTGAACGGCACCATGCCCGCATTGACGAACATCAGCGTCGGATCGTTATGCGGCACCAGCGGTGCCGATGCGACGGGTGTATGTCCAGCCTGCGCGAAATAATCGAGGAAGGAGCGGCGGATGTCGTTGGTCGATGTCATGCGCTCGACTTAGAGGGTCGGCGCAGCGTTCTCAAGGGGCGATAAAGCGTGGAATGTGCAACTGCTCGTGAGGGGTCGGTTCAAGCTCTATCCCAACGGGGCGTCAATCGACGTGGGCGGCTGTGAAAACCACTTTGGTCCGGTAGCGGTCATGTGAAAGCAATCCTCCATGCGGACACCGAAATGGCCGGGGAGATAGAGGCCCGGCTCATTCGAAAAGCACATGCCTTCCTCCAGTCTCGTGGTTTCGCCGCGAACGAGATTGACGGGCTCATGGCCCTCCATGCCGATGCCATGGCCGGTTCGGTGCGACAGGCCGGGAAGCGCATAATCCGGGCCATAGCCAAGCGAGGTATAATAAGCCCGAACAGCGTCGTCGACAGCGCCGGCGGGTGCACCTAAACGCGCCGCGGAGAAAGCGACTTGCTGGCCTTTTGCGACCTGATTCCACACCCGGCGCTGTTCGGGCGTCGGGTCTGCACCGTGTACGAAAGTGCGGGAAATGTCGGATTGATAGCCCTGCACCGTGCAGCCGCAGTCCATCAGGACAATCGCGCCGGGGGTGACGACCTGAGGTTTGCCGCTGCCATGCGGATAGGCGGCCGCTTCACCGATCAATACCAGCGCGAACTCCGGGTCACCGCCCAGCACGCGGGTCGCGCTAGTCATTAGCGCGCCGATATCCAAGGGGGTCATGCCGACACGAATGCGCGGAACAGTCCAGCTATAGGCGGCGACGGTGACATCCGACGCCGCCTGCATCAGCGCGATTTCGGCTGGCGTCTTGCGCATCCGGCAACCGCGCACCACAGGATTGGCGGAAACAAGCGTCGCGCCCGGAAGCGCGGTGCGCAACCCATCGAAGGCGAAGAAGCGGGCGGTTTCCTCGATGCCGATCCTCGCTTTATTCAGGCCACGCTCGGTCAGAAAAGCCGACACCTGCAAAAGCGGATTTTCATGTTCCTGCCACACGCGTATGTCCGCTGGGATGGCCAGCGATTCAGCGACCGAAGGCTTTTCGAAGAAAGGCGTGACGATAATGGGCGAGCCTTCCGCCGGGATTACCGCAGCAGTCAGCCTTTCGCTGCGATGCCACTGCACGCCGGTGAAATAGACGAGGCTGGCGCCCGGCTCGATGAGGACAGCGCCGATATCGTTGGCCCGCATCAGGCTTTGCGCGCGGGCGATTCGTGCCGCCCGCTCCTGTTTGGATATTGGCGCGATGCCTGTGGTGAGTGATTTGAGGTCAGCTATTGCTTCATTCTGGGCGAACAGGCCGCGCGGAAAGCCCAGCGCAAGCGCACTAGTGGCGAAGGCGACGCCCTTCAGCAGAGCCCGACGGTCAGGCGTAGGCATAGGGACCGCCAGCCGTTAGCGCGGCCTGATAGGCCGGGCGGGCATGCATTTTGTCCAACCAGGCAATCAGATGGGGGCGCGACGCATCGAGGCCGGCCCGAGAGCGGGATGCTTCGAGCGGGAAGCTCATCATGATGTCGGCAGCGGTGAAGTCTGCACCGGCGAAATAGGGACGGGTCGTCAGTTCGCTCTCCAGCCAGTCAAGATGCGTATCCATCATGCCATGCACCGTCTTGCGGGCAGGTCGACCGAGCAAACCGAGGCGTTGGATAACCAGCAGGGCCATAAGCGGGGGCATCATCGACCCTTCTGCATAATGAAGGAAATGGCGATAGCGTAAAGCCTCAGCCGGAGCGGGGGGCGCACCAAGCCGATTACGTGCCTTTGAGACGATATATTCGACGATCGCACCGGTCTCCGCGACAACCATACCATCGTCTTCGATGACCGGGGATTTGCCGAGCGGGTGCACCGCCTTGAGCTCCGGCGGTGCCAGCATGGTCTTTGGATTGCGAGCATAACGCTTGACGCTGTACGGGAGCGAGAGTTCCTCCAGCAGCCAGAGGATACGCTGCGAACGGCTGTTCTCAAGATGGTGGACGATGATGCTCATGGGATCTCCTTGCCTCGAGGCTAGCAGAGTTTGCCTGTCGAGAAAGCCATGAAACAAACCACATGTTCCCCCCACAAATCATAATCAGGGCATAACGATAAAAGGCCCGCCAGCGTTCTCACGCAGCGGGCCTTTTCGGATCGTGAAGCGGCAGGCGAACGCGCATCAGCGAAGGATGCCGGGTGTACGGGCCCGGCAGTCCGGATCGCTTATGCGTCGTCGTCCTCCGCTTCGTCGGGTTCGGGTCCGGTCATCATGCCTTCGGCGACCTTTTCGGTCTTGGCGCGGATCGCCTTTTCCAGCTTGTCGGCAAGTTCGGGGTTTTCTTTGAGAAAATTCTTCGAATTTTCGCGCCCCTGCCCGATGCGGACAGAGTCATAGGAGAACCATGCACCCGATTTCTCGACGATGCCCGCCTTGACGCCCAGGTCGAGAATTTCACCGATCTTTGAAATGCCTTCGCCATACATGATGTCGAATTCGACTTGCTTGAACGGCGGAGCGACTTTGTTCTTCACCACCTTCACGCGGGTAGCGTTGCCGACGATATCGTCGCGATCCTTGATCTGGCCGGTGCGACGAATGTCGAGACGCACCGAGGCATAGAATTTGAGCGCATTACCGCCGGTCGTGGTTTCCGGATTACCGTACATCACGCCAATTTTCATGCGAAGCTGATTGATGAAGATCACCATGCAGCGCGAACGGCTGATCGAGCCCGTCAGTTTGCGCAGCGATTGCGACATCAGACGCGCTTGCAGGCCGACATGGCTGTCGCCCATTTCACCTTCGATTTCCGCGCGCGGCACCAATGCCGCCACCGAATCGACGACCAGCACATCGATGGCATTCGAGCGCACCAGTGTATCGACGATTTCCAGCGCCTGCTCACCCGTATCGGGCTGCGACACAATCAACTCATCGATGTTTACGCCCAGCTTCCTAGCATAAACCGGATCGAGCGCATGTTCGGCGTCCACAAAGGCAGCCGTACCGCCGCCCTTCTGCGCTTCGGCGATGACATGCAACGCCAATGTGGTCTTGCCCGAGCTTTCCGGCCCGTAAATTTCGATGACGCGACCGCGCGGCAGTCCGCCCACGCCCAAGGCGATATCGAGGCCAAGGCTGCCCGTCGAAATAGATTCGACTTGCATGGTTTCCTTCGAGCCAAGCCGCATGGCCGAGCCCTTGCCAAAAGCGCGGTCAATCTGCGCAAGTGCGGCATCCAGTGCCTTCTGCCGGTCCAGTCCAGTTTTATCCATGGTCCCCGTCTTTTTGTCGGAATCGATCAATTTGAGCATTGCCGTCATCACATGGTCCCCTGTCAAGCAGCCCGATCGAAAACGGGACGAGCCTATTGGCGGAAAGATGCGCCTACATCCGGCGCCTGACCATCATGTATCGCATTTGTTCTCATAGAACAAGAGGGGAACACCATTTTCGTTACGCAGCAGCAGAGCCTTCGGTCCCAGGCGTATTCAAAATCTTTTCCAGCGCGCGTTCCACCGCACCGATGGTGAACGGCTTGGCGAGAGTGGGGCGATTAATGAAGCTAGACGGCACATCGTCCGAACTGCCGCCCGTCGCGAAAAGAAACGGGATGTTCCGACCTGCCAGCTCTTCGGCAACCGGCCAGGATTTCTCACCTTGTAAATTGCAATCCAAAATGGCGGCGTCAAATCCACCGTTGGCCACCAGCGCCGATGCTTCCGCTACGGTGGATGCTACGCCATGCACCGCATAGCCCAGCGTCTCCAAGAAATCCTCAAGCATCATGCTGATCATAGCTTCATCTTCGACAACTAAGATAGATTTGCTTACAGTCATGAGCTTCCACGATTATTGAAGCGCAATCGGCGTTTCGATTGCGAAAGGACATGAGTTCGCTACCGTATCGAACCGCACTTGCCTAGTTTAATCCTCTTAATCTGAAGCAAGGCTCAGACGGACGGAGCAACTTCCTGTGTCTTTTTGGCGGGCGCATAAGCGACCAAAGTATCGCGCGCGGCTTCCGCCAACTGGCTGACGGAAAATGGTTTCGGCAGGAAATTGACATTAGCGATATCGATCGACTTGCGCAGTTGTTCCTCGGCATAACCCGACATGAACAATACCGGCAATGTAGGATGCGTCTGACGTGCCTGCGTGACCATGGTAGGTCCATCCATATTGGGCATCACCACATCGGAAATCAGCAGGTCGATATGCCCGCCCGATGCCGTGGTGGTTGCCAGCATCTCCAGACCCAACTCGCCATCCGACGCCGTGAGGACGGTGTAACCCTGCCGGGTCAACGCGCGCTCAGCGACCGTGCGAACCATATCTTCATCTTCGACCAGAAGGATCGTGCCGGTGCCCCACACTTCGCTGCGCTTGTCGGCAGAGCGGGTTTTTTCGGGCGCAGGCGTCTTGCCGACGGAAGCGTAAACGGGGAGGTAGATGACAAAGCTTGCCCCCTGCCCCGGCTCGGACTCCGCGAAGATGAAACCGCCCGATTGTTTGACGATACCGTAAACGGTGGAAAGGCCAAGGCCCGTGCCTTTACCGACATCCTTGGTCGTGAAGAAGGGTTCGAAGATTTTGGATAAAAGGTCGGGCGCAATGCCGACGCCGGTGTCGGATACGCGCAACGCTGTATAATCGCTGACCGGCAGTACTTCATGCCGCATGTCGCGGACCTTGGCGGCGGGCACGGCATAGGTCTGGATATTGACGACCCCGCCCTGCGGCATGGCATCGCGCGCATTGACCGCGAGGTTGACGATCACTTGCTCCAACTGCCCCGGATCGGCGCGCACGGCACCCAGATTGCGACCATGGCTGACCGACAGTTTCACCTTCTCGCCAAGCAGACGGTTAAGGAGATTGGAAACGTCCGCGACAATATCGGGCAATTGCAGCACCTGGGGACGCAACGTCTGCTGGCGGGAAAAGGCGAGCAACTGCCGCGTCAATCCGGCGGCACGATTGCTGTTCGATTTGATCTGCTGAATATCGTCATAATCGCTGTCGCCGGGCGTGTGCCGCATCAGCATGAGATCGCAATGGCCGATAATAGCGGTCAATATGTTGTTGAAATCATGCGCAACGCCGCCCGCCAACTGCCCAATCGCCTGCATCTTGGTGGCCTGCGCAACCTGACGTTTGAGCTTACTCTCTTCGCTATTGTCCTTGAGGCTGAGCAACACCGCCGCTTCGCCCAGACCGCGCACGCCAGCAAGGCTGAGCGCCACCGGTTCGTCTGGCTGCACGCGCATCCGCACCGCAATGTCTCCGGACATCTGCGGCCCCACGGCAAAGCGGCGCACCGAGTCGGCCACCGCTGCCTGATCTTCTCGCACCACCAGGTCGCCGGGGTAGGTCGGCTTTTCCCCCGGTTCCAAGCCCACGGCGCGAGAAAAAGCGTTGTTGAGAAACAGCACGCGCCCGTCGCGATCCGCCATTGCCAGACCGAAGGGTAAAAGCGACAGCAATGTTTCGATGTAGGAAAGCGCGGATGTACCATCCATGCTGCCGCCCTGCTCGTCGAGCATGAGGATGAGCATCGGCCCTTCGACATCGCCACGACGCAACGGAACCTGCAACAAACGGATGGGGAGTGCGCTACGTTCTTCCCGTGCGAAGAATACACGTCCCTTTTCATCGATACGCAGGTAGCTGGCGAAGTCGCGCCCGGTTATGTTGGCGTCGATCCTCCCGGCTGCGCGCAAGAGAAACGCGCCATTCGCGGCGCGGACGCGGCCTTCGCCGCCGATCATGACCGCCATGACGCCAGCTTCGGTCAACTGTCGCCCCGCTTCACCGGTCAGCATACGGTTGAAATCGTCGAGGACGCTGACCTGTCGCACGGGGGTAAAGCGCCACAGCAAATAATCTTCAGACCGGCCCGTTCGCGCCACGTCGGCGTCGAGGCGCAACGCGCCGCGCCCGATGCCCGATGCCTTCCCCTCGCCGTCGGACCAAGCGGCACGACCCGCCGCCGTCAACCGTTCGGCATCCGTGGGATCGAGCGGCAGACCAGGGGGTGTGGGAAAGCCAGGAAACCACTCGCCGAACAGGTCACTGGCGCACACCAGCCGACCCGATCGATCGGTAACGGCAATCGCCATGCTGGACGCATCCGCCGCCGCGCGCGCCACTGTCCAGTCGGGGATCGCGTCGAGGTCGAGCACTTCTTTTGGAAAAAGCTGTGTGAACCAGTATCCAAGCGCTGCAACCGCAATCAACGCTGCGGCAAAGCCCGCCGCCAGCGCGATCTGCCCGACTGCGAAGTAGATCAATCCGGCACAAGCAAGCGCCGCGACGATGAGCATCGGCAAGAGCGCGCGCATGGGGGGTGGCGCGGCCATGGCGATGATCTCGTTTTTCTGCGATGTGCCTTGCGCCGCCATGACGGGGCGTTCTCCCCTGCAACCTGAAATCCACGTCAGGCAGCGCGGGTTAGACGGCTGCCGTTTCTTCCATTGAACCGCTTTCGTGGCAGTTGCCAATCCTCAATTTGCGCGCCTGCCATTTGCGGCCCATACGAACGCGCCAGAAACCTATAGCGATCAAATAGCCGACAAGCGCCGCCCCCATGGAAATCAGGAACAGGCCGAACAGCATAGCGGGAGCCGCTTCTGAAAACAGCCAGCCCATCCACTCACGCATACCGGCATGATGGTGGATCAACGCCATAAAACCCGATGCGTCGGCGCTGCGCCCCAGCATGAAATTGCCGATATATACTGAAGCCCACAGGAGGAAGGGCGTCGTCGCCGGATTGCTGAGGAACGTCATTGCCGCCGCTACCGGGATATTGGCCCTTACTGGCAAAGCGAGCAGCGCCGCGCCGGCGATCTGAATGCCGGGGATCAGCAGGAAAATGCCGACGAACAACCCCAAAGCGACGCCCCGCGGTACGGAGCGCCGGGTAAATCGCCACAAGGAAGGTTCAAGCACCCGATGCGCAACCGGCGCGACGAAGCGATTATGCTCCAGGGACTCGCGGGTCGGCGCGTTCGCATGCCACCATCGGGTCAACCTGCTCATATCAGCCGCGCTCTTTCATGATGCGCGCCGCGTCTCGCTTCCAGTCGCGATCCTTGATGACTTCACGCTTGTCATGGAGCTTCTTGCCCTTGGCGATCGCCAGCTCGACCTTCGCACGGCCCTTGCTGTTGAAATAGACCATCAATGGCACGATCGTCATGCCCTGCCGCTCCACGGCGGTGTGCATCTTCGTGATCTCACGCTCGTGCAGCAGTAACTTGCGCGGGCGTTTCGGCTCATGGTTTTCGCGGTTACCGTGGCTATATTCCGGGATGTTGCTGTTCACCAGAAAGACCTGATTGCCTTTAACCTCTGCATAGCTTTCGGCGATGGAGCCCTCACCCCCGCGCAATGCCTTCACTTCGGTTCCTTGCAAGGCAATGCCTGCCTCGAACACGTCCTCGATAAAGAATTCAAAGCGCGCGCGCCGGTTCTCGGCGACGATCTTCTTCTTGTCGAATGTTTCAGGACGGGGACGGGCCATGATTTCCTATTATATGCGTGACGACATGTCATAGCGATATGGTGTGTAAGAGCAGGTCAAACCAGCCCGGCAATTTCAAGAGCGCGATCGACCGCCGCGCGGCTGGATTCCGACGGCCATGTAATCGGCAGGCGCACATCGGTCGGCATATCGGGTCGAACGCGCGACAATGCATATTTGATCGGGCCGGGTGAAGCATCGCTGAACAACGCATCATGAAGCGGGTACAGCCGGTCCTGCACGGCAAGGGCCGCTTTCCAGTCGCCTGACGCGCAAGCGGCCTGAAAATCAGCGCACTGGCGCGGCGCAACATTCGCTGTCACCGATATGCAGCCTACGCCACCCATCGCATTGAATCCCAAAGCTGTTTCGTCGTTGCCGGAAAGCTGACAGAAATCGGAACCGCAGGCGAGACGCTGCGCGCTCACTCGCCCCAGATTTCCGGTAGCATCCTTAACGCCGACGACGGACTGGAACTCTTCGGCAAGGCGGAACATCACGGGGACGCCGATATCCGTGATCGTGCGGCCCGGTACATTGTAAAGGATGATCGGCAAGCTGCAGCGTTCTGCCAGATAGGCGAAATGCTGATAGACGCCATCCTGATTAGGCTTGTTGTAATATGGCGCGACGACCAACGCCGCGTCTGCACCAGCGCCCTGCGCCGCATACATATGATCCAGCGCAATGCGCGTATCGTTCGATCCGCATCCGGCGATAACCGGCACGCGCCCGGCGGCCTGATCGACGCAGATCGCGATGACGCGGTTATGCTCTTCGACCGTCATCGTCGCGCTCTCGCCGGTGGTACCGCAGGGGACCAGCGCACTGCTGCCTTCGGCAATCTGCCAATCGACGAACGCGCGAAACGCCGCTTCATCGATCGATCCGTCCCGGAAAGGCGTCACAAGAGCCGGTATCGACCCGGAGAACATGCATTATCTCCTTCAAAACGCCACCGATTAGGGGCATGATAGGTATATTGCCAGCGCAGGCACATCGTTCAGCGCCTGATAAGGAACCTGTCCCCATAATGTCCAGCATGGTCACGTCAACGTCTCAGGTCCGTAAACCCCTTATACGCTCCATTCTGGTGGCCCTTTTGTCGTCGACGGCCGTTGCCAGCGCGCAGACCGAAGCGCCTGCGCCTACGTCGATACTACCTGCCAATATGTCCGCAAGTCAGGCATCGAATCCGGTAATGGTACAACCGATACCCGGATCGAGCGGATGGAATGCCGCGCAGGCTCGTGTCGGCGTCTCGCAGGATACGCAGATCGTTGGCGCAATCAACGAATGGCGTCGCCTGCAACAAAGCGACGGACTAGGATTTTCGTCCTACGCCAGCTTCATTACCACCTACCCCGACTGGCCCGGCGAGGACCGGATGCGGCGCCTCGCCGAAACGTCGATCAATCCCAATGCCTATGAGCCAAATCAGGTCGTGGCCTTTTTTGCCCGCTTTCCGGCGCGCACGGCGGTCGGCCATGCGCGAAATGCAGTCGCCTTGTCCGCAATCGGGCGTATGGCCGAAGCGCGCGTGGCTGCGCGATCGGCATGGACCACCGGCGCATTGTCTCCAGAGGATGAAGCGCGTTTAATGTCGCTATTTGGCAGCAGCTTCACGCCTGCCGATTATGATATGCGCGCCGACGTGCTGCTATTCGCACGCGCGAACACCGGAGCCGAGCGGATCCTAGCCTATACTTCTCCGAATCGTCGTTCGGTGTTCGCGGCGCGGATCGCCCTGCAGCGAAAATCGCCTAATGCAGCGATGCAGGTGCAAACCGCCGAAGCCTATGGCGCGAGCGATCCCGGCTTCCTGACTGATAAGGCAATGTGGCTGCGCGACAGCGGCAACAGCATTGCGGCGCGAACATTGCTCGCAAACCGGCAAACGCTGCGCACATTGCCCGGCGACCCGGAGGAATGGTTCGAAACGCTGCTCACCAACGCGCGTGCGGCTGCTAACGACAGTCAGTGGAGTTTCGCCTACGCTATCGCCAGCAAAGTCGATGATGCTTATCCGGCGGGCATCTCCGTACGCGACAAGAGCATCGGCGAGCGCGACGATTATACCAGCCTCACGTGGCTGGCGGGGACGACTGCGTTCTATAATCTGGGACGACCTGCCGACGCGATTGGCATGTTTCAACGGTACGCCACGGCTGCCCGCTCCCCGCAGACAATCTCCAAGGGCTATTATTGGGCTGGCCGCGCGGCATTGGCCAGCGGTAACACTGGAGGGGCAAATAGCTTTTTTACGCAGGCCGCTGCTTATCCCGATCAATTCTACGGCCAGTTGTCGCTCGAACGGCTGGGCCGCCCGGTTCCCGCCCCTGCTGCGATGCCTCAGCCTGCAGCATTGACGAGCGCGGAACGCGCCGCCTTTGCCAGCAGAAGTGTCGTGCGCGCAGCCAAGGCACTGGGCCAGATGGGCTATTGGGAGGATCAGAGCAAATTCGTCCGCGCGATTGCCGCGAGTGCCGATGATGAAGAAAGCCATGTGCTGTCCGCAGAGCTCGCGCAGTCGCTCGGGCGCCCCGATCTGGGCGTGATGGTTGGGCGGCGCGCCGTGTCGGATGGCCTTTCGGGCTACGGCAAAGCGAGTTTCCCTAGCGTTCCGGTGCCGTCGAGTCATCAAGCGAACTGGACGATGATCCACGCAATCGCGCGACAGGAAAGCCAGTTCGACCGTGCTGCCGTCAGCCATGCCGGCGCGCGGGGACTTATGCAGTTGATGCCAGGCACGGCACGCGAGACGGCTGGAAAGATCGGCCTGAGCTACAATATGTCCGCGCTTACCACCGATCCGGGATATAATATCCAATTAGGCAGCACCTACATCCAGCAGATGCTGAACTATTACGGAGGCAGCTACCCGCTGGCGGTGGCGGCTTACAACGCGGGGCCGGGCAATGTGAACAAATGGATTCGGGCGAATGGAGACCCGCGCTTGCCCGGCGCTGACATGCTCCGCTGGATCGAGATGATCCCGATCTACGAAACGCGTAGCTATGTGCAGCGGGTGCTGGAAAACGCCGTCGTCTACGACGCGATCAATCCGGGGCAAGCGCGCTTTCGTACCAGCACTGCACCGCTAAGCCGCTACTTGGGCAAGAATACGCCCGGATAATCCGTTCCGTCATTCCCGCGCAAGCGGGAGTGACGTAGAGATATGCGATGACACTGCCCTACCCCAACTACATAACACCCCAAGGCTTTGCGGCCTTGCGCGCAGAATATGACCATTTGCTGGGTGTAGAGCGTCCCCGCATCGTCGAAGTCGTTAGCTGGGCCGCCAGCAATGGCGATCGCTCGGAAAATGGCGACTATCTATATGGCCGCAAGCGGATGCGGGAGATCGACGGGCAACTCCGTCGCCTCGCGAAGAAGATGAAGGACGCGAAGGTTGTCGATCCGAGGCAGCAGCCGGACAAGAGCCGCGTCTATTTCGGCGCGACCGTCACTATCGCAGACGAGGACGACAACCAGCGCACCATCACGATTGTCGGCAATGACGAAACCGAGACGGACAAGGGGCGCATCGGTTGGGGTGCGCCCCTTTCGCGCGCTTTACGTGGAGCGGCTGTGGGCGATCTCCGCAAGGCTATGCTGCCAGCCGGAGAGAAGGAATATGAAGTAATGGCGATTGCTTATCCTGCCGCGTAATCCACCGTGTCGTAGATAGGCTACTTCTTCGGCTTGTACCCAAATGCCGCTTTTGCCAGCGCCACCACTTCGGGATCGGCTTCGGGCATGTCCATCGGAACAAGCGCTTCCAGTGTTTCCGCGATATAGCGCAAGGCCGCTATCCGCCCTGCCTTGCGGTGGTTATTGTCGATCACCTTCCAAACTGCGCCCGGCTTATCCGTCCGTCGGAACATGTCGTGCATCGCATCCAGATATTCCGCGCGCTTGGCACGATTGCGGTAATCGTCCGTGCCCGTCTTCCAGCGCTTCCACGGCGTGTCGATCCGCTCGGCCAGTTGCTTGTCCTGGGTTTCCTGCGTGATGTGGATGAACAGTTTGACGACATTGGTGCCGGCGTCAATTTGCTGTGCTTCGAAATCATTGATTTCGCGATAGGCGCGTTTCCAGTCGGCCTTGCTGCAGAAGCCTTCCACGCGCTCCACCAGGACTCTCCCGTACCAGGTACGATCGAAAACTGCGATATTGCCGTTGGCCGGAAGCCGGTTCCAAAACCGCCAGAGATAATGGCGATTGCGCTCCTCTTCGGTGGGTGCCGCAATGGGCCACACATGGAAATAGCGTGGGTCCCATTCCGCCGTCATTCGCTGGATGATGCCGCCCTTACCCGCCGCATCCCATCCTTCGAACAGGATCATGCTGCGTTTTTCGTGCACAATATGGGCGACTTGCACCTTGGCCAGCCGCTCCTGCAAGGCCTCCATCTCCGCTTCATAATCACCCGCGAACTTCGGGGTGGATTCATAGTCTTCGAGTTTTATCGCCATGCCCCACGATAGCCTATAGACGGCGCGTCGAGTAGTCCCTCAGATACCGCCAATCGTGACGGTCGCGCCGCCGTCTACGATGATGGACTGACCGGTGACATAGCGCCCTGCTGGCGAGGCCAGAAACACAGCAGCACCGGCGATTTCATCTGGTTCGCCGATCCGTCCCAAAGGCGTGCCCCGCAATGCTTCCTTCAAGTTTGCTTCGTCTTCCCATAGGGCGCGAGCGAAGTCGGTCCGTACCAGGCCGGGCGCGATGCAGTTCACACGCACATTGGCATAGCCCAGCTCCGCAGCAAGATTGCGCGCGAGTTGAAAATCGGCTGCCTTCGATACATTATATGCGCCAATGACCGGCGACGCGCGATAGCCCCCGATCGAGGACACGATGATGATTGCCCCGTCCCGTCGCTCCACCATTTCAGGCGCAATCATCTGCGCCAGCCAGTGATTGGACAGTACGTTGTTGCGGAAAATCTTCTCGAACTGATCGTCGCTGATCCCTGCCATCGGTCCATAATAGGGATTGGCCGCCGCATTGCAGACGAGGATGTCGATGCTCCCGAAAGCCGCACGGGTTTCATCGACTAACCGGCGCAGATCGTCTTTCGACGCGATGCTTGCCGCCACCGCAATCGCCCGTCCATCGTTCTGCGCGTTAATGGCCGCGGCGACGGTATCGCATGCATCCTGCTTGCGCGAAGAAATGACGACATTGGCGCCGTGGGCCGCATAAGCCTCCGCAATCGCGCGCCCGATGCCGCGCGACGAGCCGGTAATGACCGCAGTCTTACCGGCCAGCGAAAACAGCGCTGACATCAGTTGTCGATGGCTTTGCGAATCCTGTCGTGTACGGCCTTGATGCGATCGGCCGCTTCGGAAAAGGTGATGACATCGGCGCGATTGCCATTGGCGCGCGCGTCCTTAACCGAATCCTTGTAGCCTTCCATGTCGGTTTCCAGAGCATCGCACAGGATTTCCGCTTCGTCCTCAGTAAAGGTCAGGGTGACGTTCTTCATGGGTTAAACTCCTTTCCGATGCGTCCTATTGGTCCCCGCTGCGAAGCGCAACCCGGTCAGGCGATGTTCAGCGCAGGCTTGCCGTGCTCCACCGTAATCGTAGCAGCAGTGGAAACTGGCGCGCCCTTCTCGCTAACCATTGGGACGACCCGGCATTGGCTCTGCCATGTTGCGGGCGATACGTCGCACAACAGATAGCCACGCCGATCGCCCGTATATTTAAGGAAGGGATTGCGCGCGATTATACGGTCGGTGTTTTCCCGCTTGTCTGCGCCGTCGCCTCCAGAAGAGATGGACGTACTGACAAATTCCACCGCAACTGCGTCGCCGGCCCCCTGCTTCTGGCGCAATTCTCCAGCGAAGTTCTGATGCTCGTCGCCGGTCAGGACAACGACGTTGTTCAAGCCTTTGAAACGCGAAAGCAACCGCTCGCGGGGTGCGTCATAGGCGCCCCAGCTATCCATGTTGCGGATAGCGTCCGGCTCATCGCCGGTACGTCGGTCGAGCGGCATCACCATGATCTGCTGCGCGATGGCATTCCACCGCCCCGCCTTTTGCCTGAGGTTCCTGTCGAGCCAAGCTTCTTGAACCTCCCCAAGCACTTGCGCCTTCGGATCGGAAACGCCGGGGCAGATCGTCTTGAACCCATCGTCGCAAGGCTGATCGCTACGGAACTGGCGCGTGTCGAGAAAATGCAAGTCCACCAAATTGCCGTAGAGCGCGCGCCGATAGATCTGCATGCCGTTGGCGCCGGGGAACGACGATTTGCGCAGCGGCATATGTTCATAATAGGCTTGAAACGCAGCCGCCCGACGCAGGGCGAATATCTCCTGCGGATCGCCACCCTGATCGATGAGGGTGACCCAATTATTCTCGATCTCATGATCGTCCGGCGTGACGAACCACGCAGCGGCTGCGTGCGCCGCCTGCAAATCGGGATCGAGCTTAATTTGCGTATAACGGCGGCGGTAATCGTCCAGGCTGTAGAGCATCTGCCCTTCGTGCGCGCGGACGAAGGGGCGCGGGAGGCCATCATAGCCGAACGGCACCGGCGAACTGCGCCCTTCATAGATATAGTCACCATAATGGAAGACAAAGGCCGGGTCATCGTTCGCGAGATGGCGATAGGCCGTGTACCAGCCATCCTCGAAATTCTGGCATCCCGCGACGGCGAAACGCAATTGATCGACCGATGCACCGGCGGCGGGCAAAGTCATCGCCTTACCGCGCATCGAGCGCTCCCGACCGATCCGGAAGCGATACCAATAGGGTCGTGCCGGTTGCAGTCCCGCCACTTCGACATGAACGCTATGGGCCAACTCCGGGCGCGCGGTCGCAGTCCCCTTTGCCACGATGGTCTTCATCGCAATGTCGGATGCCACTTCCCAATCCACGTCGACAACAGCCATAGGCATGCCGCCATGGCTGTCTTGCGGGTCTGGGCAAAGCCGTGTCCAGATGACGAAGCCGTCCGCCGCCGGATCGCCAGCCGCGACACCCAGACGGAAGGGATAGGCCGCAAATAGTTGCTGGGCGCGCAATATCGATGGCGCGGCAAGCCAGCCAGAACCAGCGGCAAGACCACCTAACAAGGCGCGGCGAGATAATATGTTGGGCATCAAGATCCCATAGCATGAGAGTGCGACATCAAACCGCACCTAAAGCGCCTTAAAGACACTGTGATGAAACCGCTACGGGAACCTATTAGGCAGGGGCGACAGAATAGGCCAAGATCAAGCCGCTGCCCGCTTTTTGGCGCGGGGTTTCGAGGCTGCTTTCAGCCTTGCTTCTGCAATAGAGGTTTTTGTCGGGGGTCGACATGTGCCCGAAGTCGGCTTTACAGTGACCGACTCTATGACATTTTTTCGCAGTTCTTCGTCTGCCAGATACTGCGCATTTTCCAGACGCAAAGCCGCCGCGGCTTCATCGTACAGGAACGGCAATATGCAATAGCGCGATCCGCGCGTGATGGGCGTAGCTTCGTGCAGTAGCGAGCAGGAAAAGACGATCGCGCCGCCCGTAGGGGGACGATAAGTCCGCATACCGAATTCAGGGAAGCGCAAATCTCCGCCATCATAATCTTCGGCATTGAGATTGATCGACACGGCAAAACGGCGATGCGCTGTACCGAGCGTTGTATTGTCCTTGTGCGGCCGAAAATAGCCGCCCGTGCCGGCATCATATCGCGCGATCAAATAGCGTTCCATGCGCGATACGGAGAATTGGAATGCACGCTGTATCTGCGGCACCAAGCGACGATAGAGGCGTGCCTGCAGCGCATCGCGCAACGCGCCTTCTTCAATATTACAGTCGCTGCGGCGTTTGTGATGATGATCGACGACCATCACCGTCGCTCCGGTCGCTGGATCGGTCTTCATATAGCCGCTGTCATGTGCGCCGTGCATCTCGCAATAGGCGATATATTCCTGGCACAGTGCCGGTTCGATCAGGTTCGGCACCTGAAGAACCGGCGCCCAGCTGGACACATCTTCCGCAGGAGACGGCAACTCTGAAAGACAGGCACAAATCTCCGCATAGTGGGTCGTAGGATTTTCGATGGGAATAACCCTAAGCACACGTAGCGCAGGATCGAGAATCCACGTGGTAAGAGACAAACGCGCGTTCTCTTCGTCGTTCTTCGTCAGGCATCCGAAGGTGTGCGCCAGGATGTGCTGGTCATCCCACAGTATCCGCAGCCCCGGATAGCGATCCCCCAAGCGACGTTCGGATTCGTCCTGCGGGTCATTGGAGATGATGAACGCGCTGGCGAAGACATCGTCAAATGGTCCGGCATTGCCATAAAGTTGCTGGAGAAATGTCATGATCCCCGGGATGCGCGTGCTGGCGATGAACGTCATCACGATGTAGCGCCCCGCAACGCTGTCCAAGGCATAGCGTGGATTGCTGGCACTGCGTGCCAGAAGCGATGGGATGGGGTCGCCGGGTCCAAACATGATCCGGATTATCTCCGGAACATGGTAAATATTCCGTTACCGTGCCTCGATACGCGCTAGACACGATTTCTTACAATCGGGTCGATTGCTCGAAACACTGGGACCGTATCTCCTGACCTGTCCCGTCCGCCGCGGCGGAAAAGTCAGGAGACACTCATGTCCATTCGGTTACCCCTCATCTGCGCAGCCGCTGTAGCGCTCGTTCCCGCAGCCGCTTTCGCCAAAGGCCCAGCGGATACCCGCCTGCGCCCCAATGCGACGGCACCATCGACGGAGCGCCACTTGCGCGACATCAAATGCCATCACGAAGCGTCCAAAGCCACGACCTGCATCGGCTACAACCACATGGCCAAACAGCGTCGTGAGGCCGCACAACTTACCGATCGCCGATGATCGGCGTAGGGCCGGGATACGCACCCCCCAGCATTTCCCGGCCCGACCACCTCCTTATTTAACGTGATTGTAACTTGACGAGTGGTCTGAAACCTACGAACCGTTGAGGCATCCGGCGCCATAGCGCTGCCTGCCGTTCTCGGAGTTTCACCCCATGTCTCTTAAAAAAATCGTGCTTGCGCTGTCGCTTACGGCTGCCCCCATTGCACTGAATGCCCCTGTATCTGCGCAAACGCCTGCGTCCCCTTCATCAGGTCCGGCCGCAAATGTGACGACCCAGCTTCCTCGTGGTGTTGTACCTACGCATTACGCGATAACCGTCACCCCTGATGCCGCCAAGCTGCGCTTTACCGGCAAGGTCGCTATCGATGTAACGGTCACAACGCCAAGCGACAGCATAACCCTGAATGCCGCTGACCTTACCATCGACAAGGTTTCGATCACCCCGGCTGGCGGCAAAGCCATAACCGGAACCGCAACCATCGATGCCGATGCGCAGACGGCAACACTCAAGTTCGCAAAGTCGCTCGCGGTCGGCAAATATGTGCTGACGATGGACTATGCCGGGATCATCAATACCCAAGCAAACGGGCTGTTCGCGCTCGACTACACGGACAATGCCGGAAAAGCGAAGCGCGCGCTGTTCACGCAATTCGAAGCGCCCGACGCACGCCGCTTCGTGCCGAGCTGGGACGAGCCAAGTTATAAGGCGACATTCGACCTGACTGCCATTGTGCCCGCCGATCAGCTCGCGGTCGGCAACATGCCGGTCAAAACGCGGAAGGATTTGGGCAAGGGTCTGGCGCAAGTGACGTTTGGCACCTCGCCCAAGATGTCGTCTTACCTGCTGTTCTTCGGCCTTGGCGAACTGGACCGTGCAACCAAGATGTCCGCAGGGACCGAGATCGGCGTGATTACCGGCAAGGGCAACACCGGCAAAGCGCACCTCGCACTGGACGGTGCAGCGGAAATCCTGCCCTATTATAACGATTATTTCGGCGTACCTTTCCCACTGCCAAAGCTGGATAACGTCGCCGGGCCGGGGCAGAGTCAGTTCTTTTCGGCCATGGAAAACTGGGGTGCCATCTTCACCTTCGAGCGGGCCTTGATCGTCGATCCCAAATTCACGTCAGAAGCCACCACGCGCCGTATCTACGAAACCGTGGCGCATGAAATGGCGCATCAATGGTTCGGCGATCTGGTGACGATGGCGTGGTGGGATGATCTCTGGCTCAACGAAGGCTTCGCAAGCTGGATGGCGACCAAGGTTACCGACAAGCTGAAGCCGCAATGGGAAATGTTGCTCAGCCGCGTAGGCAACAAGGAATCTGCGATGGGACTGGACGCATTCGTCACTACCCATCCCGTCGTGCAGAAGATCACCACGGTGGATCAGGTCAATCAGGCGTTCGACACCATCACCTACGAAAAGGGTGAAGCGGTCATCAGTATGCTGGAGGCGTTTGCTGGCGAGGACGTGTGGCGCACGGGTATCCGTAACTATATGAAGACGCACGCTTACGGTAATACGCTGACCGACGACCTCTGGAGTGCTGTGGAAGGCGCGGGGGCCAAGGGTCTGGTCAATATCGCCCATGATTTCACGACCAAGCCGGGCATTCCGCTCGTCACTGTCGAGAGCGCTCAGTGCAAGGGTGGTATGACCACGTTGTTGCTCAGCCAAGGGGAATTCAGCCGCGACACTAAGGGCAAGACGCCGTTGCGCTGGAATGTGCCCGTCATCGCGCAGACCATAGGCGGCGAAAAGCAGCGACTGGTGCTGAATGGCAAGGGCACGGTGACGCTGCCGGGCTGTGGTGCCTACGTCATCAACGCAGGCCAGGCGGGGTATTATCGTTCGCTATATCCTGCCGCGAATGTGCAGGCGCTGACGAAGGGGTTCACCACTTTGCCTGCCATCGACCAGCTTGGGTTGCTGGCGGACAACTGGCAATTGGGCCTGGGGGGATATCAACCGATCACCCTGCCCCTCGACATGATTGCAGCGGTGCCCAACGATGCCAGCCCTGCGCTCCTGGCGGCCATTCCGGGCTATCTGCAAAGCGCCTATATGATGTTCGAAGGCAAGCCCGAGATGCAAGCCAAAGCAGCGGCTTATGCTTCCGCCAAGCTGGCGCCTGTACTGACCGCTATTGGCTATGACGCCAAACCGGGCGAAGGGCCGCAGATCCCGCTCTTGCGTCAGCAATTGGTCGATACGCTTGGCACAATTGGCGACAAGGCAGTCGTAGCCGAAGCGGACAAGCGCTTTGCTGCGCTGGCGACCAATCCTGCCGCGCTGGATGGCCCACTCAAGAACATCTGGCTCGGCATCGTCGCTGCAAATGCCGATCAGGCGGTCTGGGATCAGCTTCGCAAAATGGCGAACGCTGCACCCACGGATCTGGAAAAGAGCCAGTTGTTCGGATTGCTCGGCGAAGCGAAGGACAAGAAGCTGGCGCAGCAGGCGCTCGATCTGGCTCTGACCGACGAACCCGGCAAGACGACCAGCGCCGCCATCATCGCCGCAGTAGGCTATCAGCATAGCATGCTGGCGGTCGATTTCGTGCTGGCGCATCGCGCCCAATATGAAGCGATGATCGATGTGTCGGCTCGCTCTCAGGCATTGGCGCGACTGGGCGGGAGTTCGGCGGACTTGGCGATGGCGACGAAACTGGATGCCTACGCAACCCAGTATCTGACGCCTGAATCGCGCAAGGTCGTGGATCGTGCCATTGCGGCGATCAAGGCGCGTGTCGAAACGCGCGCAAGGCTTACGCCCGACATCGCTGCATGGTTGGCGAAGAAGTAAGACACCTCGATGCGATGCTCCCCGGTCTTCAGCCTAGGCTGAAGACCGGGGAGCATTTACTGTCCTTCTAATCCACATGCCCGATGGCTTGGGTGGCGGTCTTTTCCGTCCAGCCGCCGTTACCAGGCTGTTCGAACCAAAAGGGCTTGCGTGGTGTTTGCCGCGTGCCGACTTCGTCCATATTGCCGTCATAGACCCGACCATTGGCGACCGTGTATCGTATCGAGGTCGTGTTCCGGATGTTGTCCAGCGGGTTGGCATCCAACACGACCAGATCGGCAAGCTTGCCCGGTTCCAGCGTTCCTAAATCCTTTTCCATGCCATAGGCCTTGGCAGGATTGATCGTGGCGGTCGCCAGCGCCTGAATCGGCGTCATACCGCCCAGAGCGAACATCCAGATGTCCCAATGTGCGCCCAGCCCTTCACGCTGACCATGTGCGCCAATCGTGACGGGGATGCCGATATCGCTTATACGTTTTGCGGTCTTGGCGATTTCGAGGACGTTGTTTTCCTCGTCAGGCACCATGACCGGGCGACGTGCGCGGGAATCGAGAATACGGCGCGGCACCCACTTGGTAAGGATAGGATCTTTCCAGACCTGCGTATGCTGATACCAGTAATTCTCTCCGAACGGACCGCCATAGGCGACGATCAGTGTCGGGTTATACGCGGTTCCCGACCCCTTCCAGAACTGCAGAACGTCATCGTAAACCTGCGCAACGGGCAGCGAATGTTCGATAGTGGTGTGACCATCAGCGATGAAGCTCATGTCCATTTCGAAAAGCGATCCGCCTTCCGGGACGACGCTCATGTCGAGTTGCCGCGCTGCCTCGATGATCTGCTGACGCTGTTCCCGGCGCGGCTGGTTATAGCTTTTCACCGACCAAGCCCCCGCCGCTTTCATCCGGCGCAGATGACCGAGCGCGTCTTCAAGGCTGTCGATCTTGGCCGTGAACGGGGTCGTCGCACCATAAAGGATGGTGCCCGTCGAGAATATGCGCGGCGCCACGATCAAACCGGCTTTCGCCATTTCCGATGCTGCGAAGATTTCGCTCGTGTCGTTCGATGGGTCATGGATGGTCGTGACGCCAAAGCCCAGCCCGGCATAATTCACCCAGCTTTGCTGCGGGATGATTTCTTCCGATCCCATCGTTCCGTGCCAATGTCCGTCGATGATGCCCGGTATGATGGTCTTACCGGCGGCATCGATGATTTTGGTGCCCGCCGGAACCGAGACATTGGCACCGACCGCTTCGATGCGGTTGCCATTGAGCAGGATCGTGCCGTTTTCGATAACTTCGCCGCTGCCGCGCATCGTGATGATCCGCGCGCCGGTGAAGGCCACGCGGCCTGACGGCGTATCGTAATTCTGCCGGAAGGACAGGTTTATGCCTTGATCGGCAACCGGGGGCAGTTTCTCAGGCGCGCCCGGGACGAATGTGAAATCGTCTTTCGTTGCACGGCCGAACAGTTGCGGGCCGAGCGACCACCACAACTTCGCACTGTCGCCCGACCAATGGAGCCAGTCGCCGGCATCCTTTGTCACCTGAAACACAGGCAGCGACTTCATGTCGGCGGCGATGTCGATAGGCTTCCCGGTGCGGGTAAAAGGCATCACGCGGCCCTGGAAACGCTCGGTCCACGCGACCCACTTCTCGTCAGGAGATATCGCATATTCAGAGGCGTTCTCACCTGTCAGGTGCGTACGCTCCTCGGTCTTGTCGAGCGCAACGGATTTGAGCGCGCGGTTCTTGCCATCCTTCGCTACGAAGAAGACGCGATCGTTCGATGCCCCGAATTGCGGCTGTCCGCCTGCATCCGTGATCTTTTTCATTGCGCCACCAGCAGCAGGAACGACGTAGATGCCCGGCTCGCGCGCGTTGACGGGAGATGTCAGATAGCCGTCCTCGACCTTCGTAAAGGCAATGGTCTTTCCGTCGGGCGAAAATGTCGGCTCCAGATAGTTTCCAGCGATCTGCGTCACCTTTCGCCCCACGCCGCCCGTTGCAGGCATAGTCCGCACGGCCCCCTGCTCAGTGTCTGACCAGCTGACATAGGCGATCTGTTTGCCGTCGCGCGACCAGCTTGGGTACAGTTCGAAATGATCGTTCTGGCTGGTCAGGCGCTTGGCGGTGCCGCCCGCCACGTCGCGCACCCACAAATGACCCAGCGCCTCGAAGACGACTTTGTCGCCTTTGGGTGAGGTGTGGGCAAAGCGGATCATCTTCACGTCGAATTGCGAAGGCGCCACATCGACCTGATGGCGCACAGCTTCGGTCACGCGCCGGGTGCCGGTAACATGGAAAGGAATATCGCTAACGGCCTTGCTGCCGATATCGACCCTTTTGATCCCGCCCTGCGCCCAGAAGACCACGGACTTATTGTCCGGCGTCCATTCAATGCCGGGATACACGCCCTGGATTGCCCAGGTTTCCTGCATATCGCGATCAAGTATGTCAGTAATCGGCGTCTCGCGGCCGGTGGCGATGTCGAGTACGTAAAGGACAGTTTTGTACCGATCGCGACGGATGAAGGCGAGGCTTTTGCCATCGGGCGAAGGTGTGGGACGGATCGACCCGCCCGGTCCGCCGATATATTTCTCGATCTTGCCCGTGTCGCGATCCAGCCGTTGAATGGCGTAAATCTCGCCGTTCACATCCTTGGAATATTCGAACACTTCTCCGGGCGTCACGTCATCGGAATAATAAAGGTAGCGACCGTCGGGAGAGAATGCAGGCTCGTTGGTGTCCTTCTGATCGGTCCGCTTCTTGGTGAGTTGCAGCCCTGCCCCGCCAGCCTTGTGGTAAAGCCACATTTCCCCCGCACCGAGCGAACGACCCGAAGTAAAATGCTTTCGCGCGACGATATAGTCGCCGTCTGGCGACCAGTCCGCCTGATTGAGAAGGCGGAAATCCTCCTTCGTCACCTGACGCGGGTTCGCGCCATTGGCATCGACAATCCAGATGTTATCGCCGCCGCCACGATCCGACGTGAAAGCGATGGAGCGACCATCCGGCGAAAAGCGCGGCTGCATGTCCCATGCTTTACCGCTGGTAATGGGCTTCGCTTCGCCACCGTCGATAGGCATGACGTACAGATCGCCCAGCAGATCGAACGCTATCGTCTTACCGTCCGGCGATACGTCGAGCGACAGCCATGTGCCATTGCGCACATCGATGGGCACGTCCCGCGCCGGACCATGGTCCGCCGACACATCCCATTTGGGCTTCTCGTCAGCCTTTGCGGGCGTTGTAGAGGGAGTTTGCGCAAAAGCCGCCGTTGCCGTGGTGGCGAGCAAGGCGATGAAAAGCCTGGTCATGAAAAGATCGTGTCCCTGTTGAGTGGGTGCTGCGGATCCGCGCACCGGAATGTCAACACGCTAAGACAGTTGTGGTTGCCTCGTCAAAGGCTTAGCGCGATGGACCAATCGCCAAGAAATGCGAGGGCGACTTTTTTGAATTATGCTGCTATGCAGCGAATGTCGCGCGCCAAAGTTCAACGGGAATGCCGCGGCGGGAGAGCGCATAACGCCTCCGCCTGGTCTTGCCACGAAGGACATTCTATGAGCCGTGCCATCAACCTTTCCGCTGCGCCTGCCGCCGTCACGACGCTTTGCGAAAAGCACGCCATTCGCATTTCCAGCATCGAGCCTTTGGAATCGGGCGGTACGCGAGTCGTCCTGCTCACCGCTGATGGCGCCGATACCGTCCGCCGCCGTATGAAAGCTCAAATTGTCGACGGCCCGGTCGTACGTTCGGGACTGTACATGGCGCGTCGGCCAATCGAATCCAGCCGCCATTGATTGACCTTGGCCAGACGGAAACGTCTGGCCAGTACTTTGGTTTTGGACCGCTGGCCGATTAAACGCGACAAATCAGTATTGTGGTGCTACAATGCAGTTATCGTGCGAAGATTGCCCGCAAGCATCGCACGGCCGAGAGACAAGAATGCGCTCCCGCTTGCCCGTCAAGAGGAGTGTCTTCCTGGAAGACCTCAATCAGCTTTTACATCGTGAGCAGACCGCTTTGTTGCGCGTCCAGGCGAGCGAATGTTCCGCAGAACGCGCCTTAAATGTCCGTTCTGCACAAGATTATGGTGCTCGAATCGTGAACCACCGCTTGCCTTATCGCTCGCGTCGCGCCGATGGCAGCACTGCTTATGCGCCTGTCCGCGTTCGCGGATAGCGCACTGCCCTTTCGACGCATCGGCCGGAGCCGGACGATGCGCTGTCATATTCGACTATCCGGCACCATATTTGGCACGTTGCCATCGCATAGGGCGAAGCGCGTGCATGACTACCCAAAGGAACTACCTATGCCTATCGGCACCGTTAAATTTTTCAACGCAGACAAGGGCTATGGCTTCATTGCTCCCGAAGACGGCGGCAACGACGCCTTCGTTCACATCACTGCGGTTGAAGCAGCCGGCATGCACACGCTGACGCAAAACCAGCGCGTGTCCTACGAACTGGAACCCGACAAGCGCGGTAAGACCGCAGCGGTCAATCTCCAGGCAGCCTAACCGCTGACAAGAGCAGGCGGCGGAATGTGCGGCAGCAATGCCCGTTCCGTCGCCGCTTTCTATATATCTGCCTAAAATTCCTGGTGCCCCCGCAGCACCTCGACTTTCTTCTCCGGATGAGGACAGCACATTATGACCCATTCCGATTTCTGTCGCCAGCAAGCCGCCAAGGCGCAGGCCGACGCCGATGCCACAAAGCTCGACAATGTTCGCGATCGTTGCCTGCGCTCCATGACAGCATGGACCGACATGGCCGACCGGGCTGAGCGCGTAGCCGCTGAACGCGAAGTACGCGAAGCAGCCTCTGCTGCGGCGCGAGCGCTTTAAAGCGCGCTCCTCCATTTTAAAATACGATTATACGGTATGGGTTGTCGGCAAGCCGCCGGGACTCCGTTGACCGAAGCTGCTACAATCTAACCGCTCACGTCACTCAGAAGAATGTCAGTATTATCCCAGTGGAGAGGGAGCAATGTGTCATGATGGACGTCAACTATCTTCTGCACCGACAGCAGGTGTCTCTGATACGCGCGACCTTGGCCAAGTCCGCTTCGGCGCGCGCTTCCCATGAGACATTGGCACGCGCCTATCGCGAACAGATCAATGCGTACCGCGAGAGCAACTGCATCTCTACACCGCCCCATTAGCAGCGGCGCCCCTGCTACCGCCGCTCGATGAGTCGTTCGATCGGTAGATGATTACCCTTTTCGTCACTACCCAGTTGCTCAAGTTCCGCTTTGATATCTTCGAGTTGTGCTTGGGTTAGATGCTCAATGCCAATGAACTGATTGCGCGCGCCCTCCACCGCCCGCAGCAGCTCATCCAGTTTTGCCTGCATCGCGGATGCATCCCGATTTTGAGCGTTTTGGATCAGGAACACCATCAGGAAAGTTACGATGGTCGTGCCCGTATTGATCACGAGTTGCCACGTGTCCGACCACTGGAAGAGCGGCCCGGTTATAATCCAAATCACCACCACGCCAAAAGCGAGCATGAAAGCCGCCGGCTGCCCCGCAAAACTGGCCGTCCGATGTGAAAATGCCGCGAAGAACCTGTCCATATCTTCTATCCAGTTGGAGCGTATGCAAAAAGCCTATGCGCTGCTCCGTGCACGACGTAAATCCCGCATTCAGGTGAAAACAGGGATCATCGCGATATGAAAATCGTTCCATTTTCCGTTTTTATGGCCAGCATCATGCTCGCCAGTTGTGCAACGCCCCAGACCCGTGTCGAAACAGGTCTTATGGACGCAGGCCTTTCCCCCCGCATGGCTGCATGCATGGCGGATCGAATGGTGGACCGCCTAAGCCTTGTACAGTTGAAACGCTTACAGTCGCTGGCGCGTGTTGGCCGGACGGACTTCGAACGGGTAACGGTCGACGGATTTCTATACAAAATCCGGGCTTTGGAAGATCCAGAGATTTTTGCCGTTACCAGTAAAGCAGCATTGGTCTGTGCGCTGGATAGCTAGCACAGCGCCAGTCATGGGCTCCTAGCGGGGCGCATTTTGCAATTTTGCAAAGTGATTTTGTGAAGTCGTGCTGGTTTTCCAGCAAACGCTGTGCTTTAGGGGCGTGAACCCTATTTTTCTCCCCTTAAAAGTGAGGCGGCACGCATGAATATCCATGAATATCAGGCCAAAGAACTCCTGGCGAAATATGGCGCGCCTGTGCCTGCCGGTTACGCCGCCATGTCGGTGGAAGAAGCTGTTGCTGCTGCAGGCAAGCTGCCCGGACCGCTTTACGTCGTGAAGGCACAAATTCATGCAGGCGGTCGTGGCAAAGGCAAGTTCAAGGAGCTCGGCCCCGATGCGAAGGGCGGCGTGCGCCTTGCCAAGACGCTGGACGAAGTAAAGGCAGCGGCGACCGACATGCTGGGTAACACACTCGTTACGATTCAGACGGGTGACGCCGGCAAGCAAGTCAATCGCCTCTACATTACTGATGGCGCGGACATCGCGAAGGAATATTACCTCGCCCTGCTGGTTGATCGTGGCACGGGCCGCGTGGCTTTCGTTGTATCGACCGAAGGCGGCATGGACATTGAAACCGTTGCGCACGACACGCCCGAAAAGATCCACAGCTTCGCTGTCGATCCCGCAACCGGATTCCAACCGCATCATGGCCGCAGCGTCGCCAAGGCACTTGAACTGACCGGCGACCTTGCCAAGCAAGCCGCAAAGGTAGCGGAAGCACTTTACAACGCATTCCTCGGCACCGATGCCGAGCAGATCGAAATCAACCCGCTGGCGCAAACCACCGACAACACGTTGCTGGTCCTGGACGCAAAGGTCGGCTTCGACGGTAACGCCCTGTTCCGCCACAAGGATTTGATGGAACTGCGCGACGAAACGGAAGAAGATCCGGCAGAGCTGGAAGCCAGCAAGTATGACCTTGCCTATATCAAGCTGGATGGTGACATCGGCTGCATGGTGAACGGCGCAGGTCTGGCGATGGCGACGATGGATATCATCAAGCTCAATGGCATGTTCCCGGCCAACTTCCTCGACGTCGGCGGTGGTGCAACGAAGGAGAAGGTGACGGCGGCGTTCAAGATCATCCTGTCCGATCCCGCTGTGAAGGGCATTCTCGTCAACATCTTTGGCGGCATCATGCGCTGCGACATTATCGCCGATGGCATCGTTGCGGCAGCCAAGGAAGTGAACCTTTCGGTTCCGCTGGTTGTCCGGCTTGAAGGCACCAACGTGCAACAAGGCAAGGACATTTTGGCAGCATCGGGTCTACCCATTGTTTCGGCAGACGATCTTGGCGACGCAGCGCGTAAAATCGTCGCGCAGGTCAAGCAGGTCGCATAATTCGGTGACGAGAGTGCAGCGACGCTACGGCATCGCTGCACTCTCATGACCCTCTTGCTTTGCATGGGTGCAACGCCCATTTGAAGCTGATAACTCCCCGGGAAGAGGCATAAACTGGAGGCCGACTCTATGAAAATCTTGGTGCCCGTGAAGCGGGTGATTGACTATAATGTGAAGCCGCGCGTGAAAGCGGACGGCACAGGCGTCGACTTAGCGAACGTCAAAATGTCTATGAACCCCTTCGACGAAATTGCTGTCGAGGAAGCTATCCGCTTGCGTGAAAAGGGCGCGGCGACCGAGATTATCGCGATTTCGATTGGCGTTGCGAAGGCACAGGAAACATTGCGTACGGCGCTGGCCATGGGCTGCGATCGCGCTATCCTCATTCAGACCGATGACGAAGTGGAACCTCTGGGCGTAGCCAAGCTACTCGCCAAGGTCGTCGAGGAAGAGCAACCCGGCCTTATCATTCTGGGCAAGCAGGCCATCGATGATGACAGCAACCAGACCGGGCAGATGCTCGCCGCTTTGCTTGGGCGTCCGCAGGGCACATTCGCATCGAAGGTCGAGGTCGACGGCGACAGCGTCAGCGTTACGCGCGAAGTCGATGGCGGCCTGGAAACGGTAAAGCTCTCGCTTCCTGCGATTGTTACGACCGATTTGCGCTTGAACGAGCCGCGCTATGCTTCGCTGCCCAACATCATGAAAGCCAAATCCAAGCCACTCGCACAAAAGACTCCGGCCGATTTTGGGGTGGACATTACGCCGCGCCTGGAAACGCTCAATGTGGTCGAACCGCCGAAGCGTTCGGCAGGTATCAAGGTTGCCGATGTCGATGAACTGGTAACGAAGCTCAAGGCAATGGGAGTGGCGGCATGAAGACGCTCGTTTGGGTCGAACATGAAGGCGGCCATCTGAAAGATGCAACACTGGCTGTAGTCACCGCTGCCAGCAAATTGGGCGAAGTGCACCTGATCGTCGCGGGGCAGGACGTCGCTGGCGTTGCTGGCGAAGCGGCTAAAATCGCAGGCGTTCAAAAGGTGCATGTTGCTGACGATGCGGCGTACGCGCATGGCCTGGCTGAAAATGTTGCGCCATTGATCGTTGATCTTATGGGGCATCACGATGCGTTTCTTGCTCCGGCGACCAGCCACGGCAAGAATATCGCGCCGCGCGTTGCCGCTTTGCTCGACGTGATGCAGATAAGTGATATCCTCTCGGTCGAAAGCGAAGATACGTTTACCCGCCCGACCTATGCTGGCAATGCCATTGCGACCGTCAAGTCGAAGGACGCAAAAAAGGTTATCACCGTACGTGGCACGGCCTTCGAAAAGGCGGCCACAGAAGGTGGCAGCGGTTCGATTGAAGCCGTAAGCGGTGCAGGCGATGCAGGCACATCGACCTTTGTCGGCGCGGAAATCGTTAAGCTGGAACGTCCGGAACTGACATCTGCAAAGATCATCGTGTCGGGCGGACGCGCATTGAAGGATGGACCCACGTTCGAGTCCACCATTTTTCCGCTTGCTGACAAGCTGGGTGCCGCAGTCGGCGCCTCGCGTGCTGCGGTGGATGCTGGCTATGTTCCCAACGACTATCAGGTCGGTCAGACCGGCAAGATCGTTGCCCCGGAAGTCTATGTCGCAATCGGCATTTCCGGCGCAATTCAGCATCTGGCAGGTATGAAAGATTCTAAGACGATCATCGCCATCAACAAGGATGAGGATGCACCGATCTTTCAGGTTGCCGACATCGGCCTGGTCGGCGATCTGTTCAAGATCGTGCCGGAATTGACCGAAAAGCTGTAACACACTTCTCTTCAGTAATAAAAAGGCCCCGATAGCGATATCGGGGCCTTTTTATTAACGCTTCGTGCTGTCGCGCCGTGTCAGCAATGTGCCACGTCTCCGTCCGCATCGATCTCGCGCGCCTGTTGCCTTTCTTCTACGTTGTGCTGTGGGTGCAATGGTGCGAACCGCAAAATCACGAACCCGACGATGGCCGATAAAATGGATCCCATCAGGATACCGATCTTAGCTTCCTCGACAAACAGCGGGTCGTTTGGAAAAGCCAATCCGCCGATAAACAGGCTCATCGTAAAGCCGATGCCACACAGCAAAGAGACAGCGTATATTTGAAGCCAAGTCGCTCCACGCGGTTTAGTACCTAAACCGATGCGAACCGCCAGCATGACACTCAGGAATATGCCCACCTGTTTGCCCAAGAACAATCCTCCGGCAATACCTATCGGAAGCGGTGCGAAGACATGTTCCAGTCCGATCCCGGCCATGGACACCCCAGCATTTGCAAATCCGAACAAAGGGACAACGAAATAGGCGCTCAGTGGATGAAGAGCATGTTCGAGGCGGTGCAATGGGCTATCGTCCGCGTCGGGAGCGCCAGGCGTAGCGCGTATTGGGATGGTGAACGCCGCCAGCACCCCGGCAATCGTTGCATGAACCCCAGACAGCAAAACCGCATACCAAAGTGCCGCAAAGCAAATCAGAAACACCGGCAGCGACTTCACACCTGCTTTGTTGAGGCCAAACATCAGCGCGAGGATCAATCCCGCTGCAAGGAGCGCCATCGTGTCAATGCCTTGTGTGTAGGCAATAGCGATAACCGCGACCGCACCCATGTCGTCGACGATGGCCACTGTCATCAAGAACAGCTTGAGGGAAGTCGGCGCGCGTTTACCCAGCAGCGCCAGTACCCCAATTGCAAAAGCAATGTCGGTCGCCGCAGGAATCGCCCAGCCATTGAACAGCGCGGGATCGCCATTTACCGCCAAAAGATAAATAGCTGCAGGTACCATCATTCCCGCCGCAGCGGCAATCATGGGCAGACGGCGCGCCGTCCAGTTAGACAAGCGACCGTCCAGAAATTCGCGTTTAATCTCTAGCCCAACCAACAGAAAGAACAGCGCCATCAGACCGTCATTGATCCAAAGATGCACGGTCATCGATCCCAGCTTGGGCGTCAGCACCGGACCGATGTCTGCATGAATGAAATGCTGATAAAGCTCGGCTACACCACCAGGAATATTGGCAGCCAGCATTGCAAGCGCTGCAGCCACCATCAGCAACACCCCCCCACCGGCTTCGCTGGCCAGAAAATCGCGTAGTGCTGACCGTGTTCCGTTCTGCGCCATAGCGAATAACGTCCTTTGCTCAATGGAGGCGCCCCGCCCACACCTATCGGAAAGCGAATGCTCGGGTCAAATGCTGCATGCGCTAACTAGCGCTTGCAAATACGTTCATAATGGAGATTGTAGCCCCAAATTGCGGAATGTCGGGGGACCATTTCCATATTTACAGTCAACGCCCTACTCAGCCTTCTGGTCGGTGTACAGCGGGAGCTTATGCTCTTTGCTGCCTGTGGACTGGTCATCGGTGGCATAGATGAACTGTTGATCGATATCGTTTACGTCAGCCGCAATCTCTGGCGACGCCTGACGATCTATACGCGGTTTGACGCGATGACGACCATGACGTTGCCTGCATCCGATCATTTAGGCCGTATCGCCGTTTTCGTGCCGGCCTGGCATGAGGCGGATGTCATCGGGGCCATGCTATGGACGGCGTTGCAGAAATGGGGCCAACAAAATTACCGCATATTTGTCGGCACATATCCCAATGATAGCAACACGATCGAACAAGTCTCCATCCTAGCGGATCGTGATCCCAGAGTAGTGCTGGTCGTCAATGCTATCGACGGCCCCACGACAAAGGCAGACTGTCTCAACGCAATTTGGGACGCCATGCTGTATGAAGAGCAGCGTACCGGTACAGCGTTCAAGGCAGTTGTCTTACACGATGCGGAAGATGTCGTTCATCCTGACGAGTTGCGCGTATTCGATCGATTGATGGATCGCTTCGACATGATTCAACTGCCCGTTCTGCCTCTCGTCAGCCAGCAGTCACAATGGGTGGCGGGCCACTACTGCGATGAATTCGCCGAAGCCCATGGCAAAAATTTGGTAGTGCGTGAAGCTCTGGGCGCGGCGGTTCCGTCCGCTGGCGTAGGATGCGCTCTAAGCCGAGACGCATTGATGAGGCTTGCCACGGATCAGGGCGGACGCCCCTTCGACCCACGATCGCTTACTGAAGATTACGAAATTGGTTTGCGCTTGACGGAACGCGGATATCGCGGAATTTTCGTTCGCATGAATGATGCTGCCGGCAAGCCGGTATGCAGTCGCGGCCATTTTCCGGAAACTTTGATTGACGCGGTTCGCCAAAAGGCACGCTGGACAGTGGGCATATCGCTGGCAGGATGGGATCGGCTGGGCTGGAATGGGGGCTTTGTTGAACGCTGGATGCGGTTACGAGACCGCGCAGCGGCTTTATCTGCTCTGATCCTGTTCGCGGCTTATGTCAGCGGGCTATTGTGGGTAGTGCTGTGGACCGTCGAGCAGGTGAGCAGCCAAAGTTTGATCGCCACCACGCCATTACTCACCCGCCTTCTCTCAGCGACCGCACTACTGATGCTCTGGCGTGTGATGGTTCGATCCCTATTCGTCGGCCATGCCTATGGCTGGCGACAGGCTTTGCGATCTGTCCCACGCACCGCCATCGCCAACATCATCGCAATCCTGGCAGCACGGCGCGCGCTCGCTGTTTATGTAGGCCTGTTACGCGGAACGCCGTTGCTCTGGGATAAAACGCAGCATCGGTTTCCAGCGAACCCTGTGCGGGAAGCACAGTGAGCCGCAGCAATAGACAGGGGCAGCCGCTAAGGTTCCTGCTGGTTGTGGCACTCTGCTGGATTGGGGGGCGGCTTGCCGTGTCCCATGAATGGTCGCCCACACAGCTACAAGCAGGAATTAAACGAGCATCGCCAAATTTACAGGCGAACCAGCCCAGCACGTTACACGCGAGCCGCGCGAGTATCGATCTGCACCACATTGCGGCTTCCGCAATCCGAAGGAAGCAGCAGCCCGTAAGGAGACGCGATGCACGGTGGGCCCAAGCGAGCGAGGTGCCGATGCACAACATCCCTTACGTCACGCCGCCGGTTAAAAAGGAGAGGGAAAGTGCGCCGACCTCTTTTGCCGGTGCGCCGCTCATTTCCGGCCAAGCAGAAGGTGGGCGTTGGTCCGCAAGTAGCTGGATATTCTGGCGGGGTGCCGGTGGACAGAACAGCCTTGCCAGCGTGGGACAACTCGGCGGGTCACAGGCCGGGTTTAGGTTGGCCTATCAGTTGCTGCCGAATGCGCCGGAAAAGCTAGCGCTTTACAGCCGTATTACAGGCGCGCTGCGGGGTCCCTATGCACCCGAAGCTGCCGTCGGAATATCGACTCAGCCAATCGCAAATCTTCCAGTTCGCGTCGCGGTCGAACGGCGCATTGCACTGGATCACGATGCCCGCAACGCGATGGCGGTGATGGCGGTCGGCGGAATTGGGCCGCTCTCAATTGCACGGGGCTTGATACTGGAAGGCTATGGTCAAGCGGGGATCGTAGGTGTCCATAGCCGGGATGCATTTGTCGACGGCAAAGTTACGCTGATGCACCCCATTCATTCTACGCTCCCTATCTCAGTGGGAATAAGCCTCTCTGGGGGCGCTCAGCCAAGCGTCGCTCGGTTCGACATCGGACCACAGATCGAATCGCGGCTGAAACTTGGCGAGCACTCGGCGCGGATATCTGCAGAGTGGCGCCACCGCGCCGCTGGCAACGCACGACCGGGATCAGGGCTGGCTGTGACGCTCGCTACAGATTTTTAACCCCTTTTCGGCTGGAACGCCTTTATATCGCCGCGCTTTGGGACTAGGCCAAAGGCTCCATGGACATTTATCTGCCCATAGCCAATCTGTCCGTGAACGCGCTGGTGATTATCGGCTTAGGCGGGCTGGTGGGCATATTGTCCGGCATGTTCGGTGTCGGCGGCGGGTTTCTGACAACGCCCCTGCTCATCTTTTACGGCATTCCGCCGACTGTTGCCGCTGCCTCGGCGGCGACGCAAGTTACAGGCGCCAGCGTTTCGGGTGTTTTCACCCATCTCTCCCGGAAGACCGTCGATATACAGATGGGCATCGTCATGGTGGTCGGCGGGATCATCGGCGCAATTTTAGGCGCCCTCCTTTTCCGGTTGCTTCAACAACTGGGCCAGATCGATACGGTCATCGCCATACTCTATGTTCTGATGCTGGGTTCCATCGGCAGCCTGATGGCTCATGAATCGATCAAATCGTTAATTGCCATGAAAACGGGCGCGCAGGTTCCCGCGCGCAAAAGGCGACACCACCCGCTGGTGGCCGCATTGCCGATGCGGTGGCGCTTTTATCGCTCGGGTTTGTATATCTCGCCGCTTGCTCCGCTCATCCTGGGAATCGCCACCGGCATATTGACGATGTTGCTGGGCGTAGGCGGGGGCTTTATCATGGTTCCCGCCATGCTGTATCTGCTCGGCATGACGACACAGGTGGTCGTAGGAACGTCGCTGTTCCAGATCCTGTTCGTCACGATGGTGACAACCATGGTGCACAGCTTGACCACCAAGGCCGTCGATCTGGTCCTTGCACTTTTGCTGCTGATCGGAAGCGTCGTCGGCGCTCAGATAGGCACCCGGATTTCCATGGCGGCCCGTCCGGAATATCTACGCATCATCCTTGCGTTCATCGTGCTTGTTATCGCCATCCGAATGGCGTTGGGCCTGGGCTGGCGCCCAGATGAGATCTTTACGGTGCAATTGCAATGAAGTCGCGTCTGCGCATCGCATTGCTTTTGCCCGTCGCGTTGCTGCTCGGCGCAGGAAAGGCACCCATGCTGGTTCCAGACGTTTCACAGCGTGAAATCGTTATCCAGTATAGTTTCACTGGCGCGGAATTATTGCTGTTCGGGGCAATCGTCTATCCAGACGGGCGTCCACCCGATGAACGCGCGGATATCGTCGTGGTTTTGAAAGGCCCCGATCAATCGATCGTCATGCGGGAAAAACAAAAGGTGGCGGGCATCTGGGTCAACGCAGACAGCGCGCGGTTCCGTTCCGCACCCAGTTTCTATGCCATGGCTTCGTCCCGCCCCATAGACAAGATCGTCGATGATCGCACTGCGGCCATTTTCGAACTTGGTGTGGACAAGCTCCAGCTTTCGCCTGCCTCCCTCAATGCAAGCGCTGACATCGAACGATTTCAAAAGGGGCTGGTCGATCTGCGTCGCCGCAATGGCCTGTTCGTCGAGCGGCAGGGCAATGTCGAGATCACCGACGGTGTTCTTTACCGGGCGCGTCTTCCGCTATCCGCGCGGGTGATCGTTGGCGACTACACCGCCGAAACTTTTCTCGTGCAGGATGGTCGCGTAGTCGCTGCAGCCGTGCGCGACATCACCATTCGCAAATCGGGATTTGAGCGGTCGATTGCACAGGCTGCCCAAAACTGGTCGTTCTTCTATGGACTAGTGGCCATCGCGATGGCGGTGGGCATGGGATGGGCTGCGGGAGCCATCGCCAAGCGGTTATAGGCGTCTGTAATCCAATATTTACCGGTTTTGGGTACGCTACGCTGTCGTCGAACATTTTTTTGACGGTTTGCGTAGCGCGGGAACTGTATGAACAGCATAACGGGCTCAGCCCATTTCGAACAAGCGATGCGAGATGCCAGCATTGCTGAATCTGGCGAATCCATGGGCTTTGTTTTCCAGATTGCTGGGTCGAGTTCGCAACTCCTGCTCGAAACCGCCTGCCTTGCCGGGTATAGCCATAGCGAAGACCCATCGATTGCAATGGCTGGTCAAGTCGGCAGTCAGGTGAAGATGCGCGTCGGGAGCAACTGGCTGGTCGCTAACGTCCGCACGATGACGCTGGATCGCCATGACCCAACCAAGATCGTCGCGGACATTGATTTTCTGGGTGAAGGTGACGAAGAGCGATTGACCGGGAAGATCTATGGGTTTCGGCGCGGTGTGACTCGCTACCCGACCCCCGGCACGGATGTTTACCCTGTGTCGAGTTCGGAAATGAACCAGATTTACGCGGCTGACGAGCGCGCCAATGTGCAAATTGGCATGGTGTATCCCACGAAAACCACCCGTGCAGCGCTGTACGTCGATTCCATGCTGGGCAAGCATTTCGCGCTGCTGGGATCGACCGGCACGGGCAAATCCACTAGCGCTGCGCTGATCCTGCATCGCATCTGCGATCTTGCGCCGCAGGGGCATATCGTCATGGTCGATCCGCATGGCGAATATTCGGCAGCATTCAAGACCAACGGTGCCATCTTCGACGTCAACAACCTTGCCCTGCCCTACTGGCTGATGAATTTCGAAGAGCATTGCGAAGTGTTCGTTACGTCGGAAGGTTCCGACCGAACCCTCGACAGCGATATCCTTGCCAAATGCTTGCTTGCTGCGCGCAGCAAGAACCGTCTGGCCGAAGCTACCGGGCGATTGACTGTCGATTCGCCGATCCCCTATCTGCTATCTGACCTTACCAACATTCTGCAGAATGAGATGGGTAAGCTCGACAAGGGCACCAACTCCCTTCCCTATCTGCGTTTGAAGACGAAGATAGACGAGATCAAAAGCGACCCACGGTACAGCTTCATGTTTTCCGGAATGTTGGTCGCCGATACGATGCAGGACTTCCTTGCAAAGATCTTCCGCCTACCGGCCGATGGGAAGCCGATTTCGATCATCGATGTGTCGGCCATGCCGTCCGACATCACCTCGGTGGTGGTATCCGTGCTGGCGCGGCTTGTGTTCGATTATGCTATCTGGGCCCGTAATGAGCCACAACGGCCCATCCTGCTCGTTTGCGAAGAAGCGCATCGTTACATTCCCAGCAGCAAGACCGGGGGCGGTCAGGCTGTCCGCAAGATTTTGGAGCGCATCGCCAAGGAAGGCCGTAAATACGGCGTTTCGCTAGGCCTTATTACGCAGCGTCCATCCGATCTTGCCGAAGGCGTCCTGTCGCAATGCGGTACGATCATTGCCATGCGCCTCAACAACGACCGGGATCAGGCCTTCGTCAAAGCGGCAATGCCCGAAGGTGCACGGGGCTTTCTGGATTCTATTCCGGCGTTGCGCAACCGGGAATGCATCATCTGCGGTGAGGGCGTCGCCGTCCCGATCCGCGTCGCGCTGGACGATCTCGAAGCGAACAAGCGCCCTGCATCCAGTGATCCGAGCTTTACCGAACAGTGGTGCGAAAGCGGCGGCGAACATGAAATACTGGAACGCACGGTTACCCGGTGGCGCAATCAGGGCCGGTAGTAGGCTTAGCCTGTGGGCGCCATGCGCCCCGCAGGTTCAGTTGCCGCATTAGTGCCTTCGCGGCATTCCTCGACATTCGGCACAACAAGCATTTTCGTCCTGCGCCAACCACCCTGCATATACACAGCACCGGCCAGCAATAGTGCCACGGCCGATCCCAAAGGATAGCTGAGCCAAATCGCGTCGGCACCCAACGCCGGGTAAGCAAGCCAGTAAAAGCCGATGCGTACGGGATAGAAAGCAACGATCAGAATAAGCAACGGAGCGATCACTGCCCCATTGGATCGCATCGTCCCAAAGAGGACCATGGTGAGGCCGAACAGCAGGAAGCTCCAGCTCGCAAGGAACTGCATATGTCGTGCGACGTCGATTGCCGCACTGCCTGAGCCCAGGAACAGCGCCAGTACCGGTCGGTCGAAGGCCAACATGAGGCCGATCATGGCGCCGGTCATGACTATGTTGGATATCATGCCGCGCCCTGTGATGCCGTTTACCCGATCCCAGCGCCCTGCCCCAATGTTCTGCGCAGCCATTGCACTCACCGCAGCACCGATCGCCATCGCGGGCATTTGCAGATAGGTCCAAAGTTGCTGCGCAGCGCCATATGCGGCCGAGGTCAAAAGCCCCTCGCGATTGACCAGGCCGACCATGACGAGACCCGCCGTCGAAATGACGATCATCTGAAGGCCCATAGGGAAGCCCTTTCGGATGATGATCGCCAGTTGTGCCCGGCCAGGTATAAGATAAGCGAGTTCATGGCCTCTCAGGCGAAGCGGCAAGTCCTTTCGGTACACATAGACCAGCATTGCGATCAGGCTGACATAGCCTGCAACGGCAGTGGCCGTCGCGGATCCTGCTATACCCATAGCCGGAATCGGCCCTGCCCCGCGAATGAGCAGCGGATTCAGGCCGCTGTCCAGAATGACGCTGAGGATCATGAACCATAGGGGCGTTATGGAGTCGCCCGACCCACGCAAGCCCATCATGACCATGACGCTGATGAGCGACGCAGGCATGGCAAGGAAAATGACGCGCAAATAGGTGAGCGCCAGATCGAACGCCGCGCCGGGCGTGGCAAGCGCGCGCAAAATCGCAGGCGCGCCTATCCATCCGGCCACCGAGACTACGATTGAAAGGAGAAAACAAAAGCCCAGTGCCGACCCAAAAGCGCGTCGTGCAGCGGCAATATCCCGACGGCCGAAAGCCTGTCCCACCATGACGGTCGCTGCCATCCCGAAGCCGAAAACGGCGGAGAAAAGCAGGAACATGATGATATTGGCGTTTGCCGTGGCCGCCAGCGCGCCTTCCCCCAAAAACCGCCCGACCCAGATCGAATTGATCGATCCGTTTAGCGACTGGAGGACGTTGGAAGCCAAAGTCGGCAGTGCAAAGACCAACAATGTGCGGCTGATAGGACCAGAGGTAAGATCTGCCGCACCCCGCGGGGGGACCGACGCGGCAGGCTCACTGTCCACCGCTCAGCCCAGTCGCGCCAGAGCTGCAGCCAATCTCTCAGCTTCGGCGGATTTTTCCGCATGGTCTGCACGGGCTTTCTCCACTGCCTCCGGCTTCGCACGATCGACGAAGCTGGCATTGCCAAGGCGACCGGCAAGCGCATCGCGTTCCTTGGCGGCAGCTTCCATGGCTTTGGTCAAGCGCGCTTTTTCTGCTGCAATATCGATGACGCCATCCAGGGGCAGAATATAAGTCGCCTCGTCCACCACGATCTGTGCAGCGCCGGCTTCGCTGGCGTCGCCATGCGTGATGCTCTCGATCCGCGCCATACGCGACAACGAAGCGTGCTGGCGCGCCAGGCGTGCCTTGGTTGCTTCGGACGCATCCCGGACGATGGCTTGCATCTTCGCGCCCGGCGGCACGTTGAGTTCGGTGCGCCCTGTCCGGATCGCCTGAACCAGCCGGATCAGCCAGTCGATCTCTGCACTTGCTTCTGGATCGATCGCTTGCGCATCGACCTGCGGCCATTGCGCGACGATCAGGTCAGCATCGCGCTGCCCCATTGCGTGCCAAAGTTCTTCGGTGATGAACGGCATGAAGGGGTGCAGCATCACAAGTATCTGGTCGAACACCCAACCCGCGACGGCCTTGGTCTCGTCGTTGATCTGGCCCTTGATCAGTTCGAGATACCAGTCGCAGAAGCGATCCCATACGAAGTGATAGATCGTGTTGGCCGCCGCATCGAAGCGTAGGTCAGCCATGGCCAAGTCAAGCGCCTGTACGGTTGCGATGGTTTCCGCAACGATCCAGCGATTGACCGGCAGCGTCGCATCCGGCGCGCCCAGCGCCTCTGATGCTCCAATACCGTTCGATTGCAGGAAACGCGCTGCATTCCAAAGCTTCGTCGCGAAATTGCGATAGCCCTCGACGCGCTTCTCATCCATTTTGATGTCGCGGCCCTGACTTTCCATCGCTGCCATGAAAAAGCGCAAGGCGTCCGCACCATATTGGTCGATCAGGCCAAGTGGATCGACCGTGTTGCCTTTCGACTTCGACATCTTGCTGCCATCGGCAGCGCGGACGAGGCCGTGCAAATAGAGCTTCTTCCAAGGCACATCGCCCATGAACTCGATGCCCTGCATCGCCATGCGTGCATCCCAGAAGAACAAAATGTCGAACCCGGAAATGAGCAGATCGTTTGGATAGTGACGCGATACCTGCTGTGTTTCCTCCGGCCAGCCAAGCGTCCCAAATGGCCAAAGCGCGGAAGAAAACCATGTGTCGAGCACATCGGGATCGCGAGTCAGCGGCTTGTTTCCTGCCAATGCCTGCGCAGCGGCCTCATCTTCCGCGACATAGGCCTTGCCTTCGTCATCGAACCACGCAGGTATCTGATGCCCCCACCACAACTGGCGGGACACACACCAGGGCTGGATGTTATCCATCCAGTTGAAATAGGTCTTTTCCCATGTTTTCGGCACGATCTCGATAGCGCCCGACTTCACCGCTTCGATAGCAGGCTTGGCCAGCGTTTCCGCATCGACATACCATTGATCGGTTAGCCAAGGCTCTATGACGACGCCGGAGCGGTCGCCATAAGGCGTTTGGATGACGCGATCTTCGATCTTGTCCAGAAGGCCCAGCGCATCGATGGCATCGACCACCGCTTTGCGCGCGTCGAACCGGTCCAGACCCAGATATTCAGCAGGGATGAGGCCATCGGCGAGTTGGACCACCTTGGCATCGGCATCCAGCATGTTCAGCATCTCAGCCGCCTTGAACCCTGCCCGCTTCCCGACTTCGAAGTCGTTGAAGTCATGTCCGGGGGTTATCTTCACGGCGCCGCTGCCCAGTTCGGGATCGGCATGTTCATCGGCGACAATTGGGATGAGGCGCCCCGTGATCGGCAACTTGACCATCGTACCCACGAGCGCGGCATAGCGCTCATCCGTGGGATTTACCGCAACGGCCATGTCCGCCAGCATCGTTTCCGGGCGCGTAGTCGCGACGGAGATGTGCCCCGACCCATCCGCCAGGGGGTAGCGGAAATGCCAGAATTTACCGTTGATCTCGCGCGTCTCGACTTCAAGGTCGGAGATGGCGGTCTTGAGGCCCGGATCCCAGTTCACCAGCCGCTTGTCGCGATATAGCAGACCGCGATTATACAACTCCACGAACACCTTGATGACGGCCTTTGAAAAGCCTTCGTCCATGGTGAAGCGCTCGTTCGCCCAGTCCATCGAACAGCCAAGACGGCGGAGCTGGCGCGTGATTTCACCGCCGCTTTCTTCCTTCCACTCCCAAACCTTCGCGATGAACTCTTCGCGCGTAAAGTCGGTGCGCTTCTGCTGGCGCTGGTTCAGCTGCCGCTCGACGACCATTTGCGTAGCAATACCCGCATGGTCGGTGCCGACTACCCACAAGGCATCCTTGCCGCGGAGCCGTTCATAGCGGACCACGATATCCTGCAACGTATTGTCCAGCGCGTGCCCGATATGCAGGCTGCCCGTCACATTGGGCGGAGGGTTCACGATGGTGAAAGGCTGCGCGTCGGGACGCTCGGGACGGAACAGGCCTTTGTCTTCCCAATGGCTGTACCAGCGGGATTCTATGGCGGCGGGATCGAAGTTTTTCGGCAGGTCGGTCATGCGACTGCCTTTAACGTTTGGAACGCAACCGTCAAAGCCGAAGTAGACGCTCAACCCGCTCTGGCGCGCCGTCGGTTAAATTTCGCGGCCAGTGATCCGCGCGATTTCTTTCGCGACCATCGTCTCGACAAGTCCGGGAAGATTCGTATCGAGCCACTGCTTCATCATGGGGCGCAGCAGTTCCCGAACAAGCGCTTCCAGCGTGTTGTCTCCACCGGCCTGCGGCTTCACCAGCATTGCAGACAGGGTAGACAGCGAATGACGCGCCGCTATTTCGCTTTCGACCGAGAGCATAGCCGCGGGATCGGACGGTTCAGTCGCAGGTGGCGCTTTCACTTCAGGCTTAGCCATCTCTTGTGGCTCCGGAATGTTCGAGGCACCCTCATGCGCGTCCTCGACAGGGGCAATGCTTTCAGGCGAATCGAACGCGTCGGTCAGTTCCAGAACCTCGTCAACTTGTGCGTTGTGAAGCACGGTTGTCGGCTCTGCATCTTCTTCAACTGCGGGCGAATTGCGACCACGACGCAATGTGCGCGGCGCAGATGCACGGGCGGCTTCATCGCCTTCTTCGGCAATGATGCGCTTGATGGAAGACAGTATCTCTTCCATCGAGGGTTCTTTGGTCATGTCCCCCATTGTCGTCGCCCCTCAATTACCCTGTTCGTACCTGGCAGCAGCGCGAGGCGTTAACCATCATTTTGCTGCGTCAGGCGCTACCATGGCGTTTTGTGCAGGCGTGTCAACGGTGCGTGTCGCCACGGGCTGCGGACGGGGATCGCCGCCCCAGTCGAGCAGCTTGTTCTTCACGCGATCATAATTTTGCACAGGATCATACAAAACGCCTGCCTCAAGACCCAAATCGTCCGCTTCGGCATGGCCCATAGCCGCCAGCAAAGTGAAGCCGGCAACGTAGGCATTGCGCCGTGCGGACACCAACTGGACACGAGCATTCAAAGCTTCCTGTTCCGCATTCAGAATGTCGAGAATGGTACGACTGCCGACCGAATTTTCCGCCCTTACGCCTTCCAGCGATAACGAGGTCGCATCGACCGCAGATTGGCTGGACACGATCGTCTGTAGCGACGCCTGCCAGCTTGCGTAAGCAGCACGCGCCTGAGCAATTACACTGCGCTCCGTTTCGATCTCGCGCTCGATAGATTGCGATTCGAATGCCTGGCTTTGGCGAACCTGTGCCGCTGGACGACCGCCCTGATATAGCGGCAGGTTTAATTGCACGCCTGCAGACGCCGTTTCGTTGATCTGCGATGACGCCCGGTCGCCAAGCGTATCGAGATAATTGGTATAGCCGCCCTGAGTAAATACCGAGACGGTCGGCTTCGCGGCGGCGCGAGCGACTTTCACGTCATACACCGCTGCTTCTCGTGTTTTCTTTGCAGCCAGAATGTCGGGATTGTCGGCAACGGCCACCTGCACTGCCAGATCGGGGCTTTGCGGCAAGTTGGGCAAAGGCGGTGGCGTTTCCAGATTGTCCGGAACGTCGCCAACCAGCGCGATATAATTTTCCCGCGAACGAATGAGATTGGCTTCCGCCGTCTGTAAATCGCTGCGCGCCAGGGCAAGGCGAGATTGCGATTGAGCAATGTCAGTGCGCGTCAAATCGCCGACTTCAAAGCGATCGTTCGTCGCCTGCAAATTGACATCCAGAACGCCAACATTGGCGCGATTGAGCGAAACAATGGCCTGGTCGCGAATGACATCCATGTAAGCCGCTACGACTTGCGAGAAAACCGACGCTTCCGTCGCACGAAGGTTAGCCCGACCGGCCTCCACACGCGTTTTGGCGCCACGCACACCGTTCTTGACTGCCCCGCCCGAATAGATCGGTACACTTAACTGCGCTTGGGCGTTTGCCGTACGCTGGGGCGAGGTGAAGCTGATCGTAGGCTTCAGGATGCTCTCGGTATACGATCCGCTAGCCTGCAGATTAGGGCGACCCGCTGCCTTCTGGATCGGCACATTTTCATCCGTGGCGCGCTGACCTGCCCGCGCGCCCGTCAGCGTCGGGTTGCTTTGATACGCCTTAAGCAGCGCCGTCTGCAGCGTTTCCGCAGCCGCTGGATAGACCGAAGCCGCCGAAGCCAAAACGGCCGTCGTTCCAAGCAACGCAAAGCGCCGGACGGCGATGGACAGACTTTTCAAATGCAGTGCCCTCTTAAAAAACGAATGTTTTCGGTCGGGCAAAGCCCGGCAACGATACCATTTCTATGTCCGCAATATTCGTAAGGCCAAAGGCATTGCCGCTCTTGCGCCCTGTCGCAAGCCGCGTAACGCCGCGGTCGGCAAGCCCTGCGGTCATACGCCCCCCATCCGCCAGTTGTTCAACGAGTGCGTCGGGAATGTCCTCAACTGCGCCATCTACGATGATCACATCGTAAGGCGCGCCCGCAGGCGATCCCGCCACCAGCGATCCGGGGGCCAAGGTTACGCCAGAAAGGCTTTGATCGTCCGGCAACAGATCCGCGCCATCCACTGCCGTCACATTAGCGCCCATCGATGCAAGCACCGCCGCCGTATAGCCGGTCGCCGCCCCGATCAGCAGCACCTTGTCGCCTGCCTTGATTGCCGCTTCGGTCAGCAATCGCCCCGTGGCCAGCGGAGGGTTCAAGCTCCGCCCGTTTGCCAAAGGAATAGGGCGGTCGTTATAAGCCATTGCCTGCCGATCCGCCGGGACGAAAGTCTCACGCGGGACAAGCGCCATAGCCGCGATTACGCGCGCATCGTTGACGTCGCTGGTGCGAAGTTGGCTTTCCACCATCGCGGCGCGCATAGAGGCGAAATTCGGTTTAGTCACCACAGGTCTCCAATTGGCACAACTGTATTGGTAACGCAATACAGTAAATGACTTAGCAAACCTCTAATTCACATGCCGCTTGAGGCCAAGCACCATTACGCGATTGCAACAGAGATTTTTCCGCCCAGTTTGGCGCTTTAGCCGCCGCCAGCGGCAGCGACTGATGCGTTATACTTGACTTTGCTTCATAGGCTGCGCATTGGCGTCCTCCCCACGACAACGGTTTGGCCCGATGGCGGAGTGGTTACGCAGAGGACTGCAAATCCTTGCACGCCGGTTCGATTCCGGCTCGGGCCTCCAAAATTCTGTCTGGCAACGTCCGCCAACAGTTGAAAAAATCCCTGATTTCCGTTAGTTTTGTGGTATTCGCTGATTGTCGGCGGATGCCTCTGTTTGCCTGCGATTGCGCATGGTGGGGGCTTAACCAAGGGTCCTGGCGGGCCCCAATGGTGCTGATCGTTACCGCTATTTGAAATGCCAAGCCGTACAAGGTCGCTGACTCCCCGGGCTTGTATCTGCTCGTCAATCCAAGAGGCAGCAAGCTTTGGCGAATCAAATACCGCATCGACGGCGTGGAGCGGAAACTGTCGCTAGGGACGTATCCCGATATTAGCTTGGCCGAGGCGCGCGCTGCCCGGGATGCGGCTCGTAGGCAATTGACTCATGCAGTCGATCCCAATGCAGCCAAACGACAAGCCGGCATCGAGCCGAGTATTCAGGCCAGCAACAGCCTCGCGAGCGTGGCCGAGGAATTACTAGAGAAGAAAGCGCGTGTGGGGTTGGCTGAACCAACGCTGGAGAAGATGCGCTGGTTTGTGAAACTGATTGGGGCAGAGTTCGGAAAGCGACCTGTCACCGATATCACGCCTCAGGAACTTTTCGTGAACCGCAATAGCATCAACGGCGTGTCCGGCGATGGAGGCGCGAATACATTAACAATCAACACGGACCACTTAGTGGGGGGCCGGTCATCTTTCTGAACGGTTGCTATGCAAAGGACGCGGGTGATCGTTCAGCGCATTCGTGAAAGAACCCCATACACTCAAACCTATTCCGGTTGTTGAATTCAAATGGCACCGATATAGCGAACCGAATGTCAGAAACCGGAAATATCAAGAGATATACGCAAGCTCGCGGCAGGGCGCGAAGGGAAGCGTTGTTGTTGGCCGCCCGCGCATTGCTTCACGAGCGGACAATGGACGAGATTACCTTGCCCATGATCTCCGAACGTGCGGAGATACCGGCAAGCTCCACTTATCATTTTTTCTCCGACATCCGCGTTCTCTACAAGGATCTCGCCCGGATGATCACCGATGAAATGAGCCTGATCGCGCCCGAAATCATAGCCTATCAGCGCTGGCAGGATTGCGTTGGCACCTTCATTCAGACCTCGGCCGCCTATTTCAATTCCGATACCGCAGCCCGGCAACTGCTGCTTGGCCCCCAGACCGCACATGACATCAAGCGCGCAGCCTGTCACGATGATCTGAGATTTGGTGCGGTGCTAAGCAACCTCCTTGAATCCATCTATCATGTTCCTCAGATGAGAGATCCTATCCTCGCCTGCTTCTACGCGATCCAAATCGCCGACACTTTCTTTAGCCTGTCTGTGCTTGAAGATGGCATCATCACTGATCAGATGCTCGATCAGGCAATTCTCGGTTCAACATCTTATCTCGCCAACTATCTGCCGCCCATCCTTGAGATGCGCAACAGCATGCCCGTCAAGCATCCTGGACGCAGGACGAGCGGCGCAGGCGATGCTGGCATATTCAAGACGCGGAAGACCGTCTCGGTCGCTTGAATTAGATGGATCACATTGGCGCGCAGGTTTCGGCAAGCCAGATCAAACCATGACCGTCACGGGCGGCGTCGCCCTGCAACGATCATGGTGCCTTCATTCTGATCAGTGCGCTGATGACGCTGCTTTACAGATTCATGTCATGAATCTGCTTGGCTGCCCGCTCACCCTCACTAACGGCCGTTTCCCACATCTGCGCGCCGGCCAGTTCCGAATGCGAGAACGCGATGCGGTGAAATGGCGTCTGTAGCACGTCCTTCGGCGCTTTCTTGCCATCCTTGCCAAAGAAGAATCCAGGCGGCCCGACAAAATAAGCATGGCCCTGACGGTTGGTGATAATCCCGGCAATGTCGCGCTGGTCATCAAAGCCATAGGGGGCGAACATCTTGGTGAACTGCTCGCGGACCTGCGCCTCGATATCGGCATAGGACATCGAGAAGAGCTGCATCCGGGCTGCGGTGCACTGATCGGGAAAGGGCGTGCCCGGCAGCAAAAATGGGATGTATTGTGTCAAAACCACAGGCTTGTTCGGGTCAAGCGGCTGTGTCTCGTGTCCATCGACCACAAGATTACGCCGCAAGCTGGTCCACCAGCCCAGCCCCTCAAACCAACGGATGCCCGACGCGCCCAGTTTGTCCAGAAATCGCCAGTTCCTCAGCGCAACATTGATAACCAACATCGGTGCATGGTGAAAAGCGCTCATAGCCTCCCGATAATCCGTACTGATATCATGGCAGATACGCCGGTTTGCGTGCTGCTGACCCGCGCAAATGGCAGCCTTGGCGCGAACGCTCATGAGCTTGCCGTTCTGGTCATAGGTTATGCGAACAGCCTTCGCCCTGGAGGGTTTGCCCTCGTGCACTACCGAAAAGACGGTGTTGGACAAGCGCACCCGCAAATTTTGCCCTATGCGATCCAGCTGGTCCCACTGCACAGGACCGGTCATGACGTCATATACAGTGTCAGCGCCACCGATCGCTTCGGGCTTTGCTTGCTTGAGGAGCTTCCGTGCGATCATCGTATTGCCGCCGGGGAAGGTGGCCAGATACAGGACGTCAGTGGGGTCCTGACCATCGAACTGGTAGCGATAATAAGCATTCACGCCAGGCTGGAGGTAATTATAGGCGGAATAGGCTGAGATAATCTCACCGCCTTGCCCGCAGCCCATGCTCGCCATCACGGGGCTGAGTATTTCGAGCACACCATCTATGCAGTCATCCGGAACGCCGGCCACATTGAGCAGGAATTCCTTGTAGGTCATCGAATCCAGCCATTCCGCCCAGTCGTCCCGCTTTGGCGGCGTGCGAAAAAGCTCAAGATCGACCAACGCTTTTTTTAACTTCTCAGAAATGGGCGCATCCTTGAAGCCATTGCGCCAGGGATTGGAAACCATCCCCTTACCCTCATAGTAGAACGCAGTGTCTCCCCGCTCCCAGGAAATGTGCATAGGGCCCCACGCATCCTGGGGGATTTCCATGGGCTTGCTGAGATTCTTGCCAGTCTGAAAGGTAAATTCTTCTGGAAAGCCAAGCTCCTTTAAGATCGGCGCCGCAAAACCAAGAGCAGATGCCTTGGCGAACGGCACAACGATGCCGGTCGACCCTTGGGGGGCGGTAAGTCGGTATCCATCGACATCGAATTCATTTTGCTTTGCTTCACCGCCGAAGATCGCATGCTGATCGAGGATCAGGATTTTCGCCGTGGGATTTGTCTGTCGGAATCGATAGGCTGAAGTCAGACCCGATATGCCAGCGCCGATGATGACCAAGTCATACAGTTCGTCAACAACGGGCGCGGTGGCGATCCGTTTGTCGAGTTCACCATTCCGGATCTGCCCATGCGCAGCGTTGACGACGGCTGCAGTATTGCCATTTTTGCCCGCATAGTCGCCTACGCCGCCGGGGCCCGTCCAATCCGTACCAAGGCCGGTCATAGGGTGATCGATGGTCTGGGCATTGGCCGATGCAGTAAGGCTATTAGGGGCGGCGGCCGTCAAAAGCGCGGCACCTGAGCCAACGAGCGTGCCTCCAATGAAGTCTCGACGCGTCACCGTTTTATTACGCTTCTCTTCCATCGGACCCAAAAACTCCCAAAAGACGTTCATATATCGTATTCAATCGACTTATAGGCAGTCTCCACTGCAATTGGAATATCTCGCTGAGAATTCTTAATAGACTACAACATACTCGTATTGCTACATTTTCTGTGAAATTGCGTTTCCCGCTTAAGGGTTAGGCTTTCCAGAAAAACACGAACTGGCTTGACAATATAAGCCGATTCAAACAGATACTCGAACGTATTCGATATGGACAATTCGCTTTCGCTGATCGGTTCTAAACAGGAATTTTGATGAAAACTCTAATGGCCTCTTTGGCATTAATCCTCGCCGCGACCGCAACTCCAGCAATTGCGGGTGAAGCGCCGGTCGGTAATTTGCCGGAGCCGAGCGAGAAGATTGCGGCCGATTTCCGTCAGCAGGTGGACGCTCTGTATCGCATGAAGGAAAAAGCGTTCGCGGCACAGGATGCCGACAAAATCGTCGAACAATTCTATTCAGCAGACGCCATTACCTTCGGCCCGGAGGGCAAGCCGGTGATCGGACGGGAAGGATTCCGCGCTGACTACAAGAATGTAGTGAAAGTCGCTGATGTGAAAGTCGAGCCGATTTCCAATCACATCGGAACGGACGCCGCTTGGGAGTGGGTCAATTTTCGCGCATTCCCGCGCGATAAGGCACAAAAGCCATTCACTTTCATCATGCTGTTCGTTTTTGCCAAGAAGGATGGCAAGTGGATTTCCGGAGGCGATGCATACACGTTGGGCGAGTTTCCGATAGTTCAGTAAATTCGGCTCACCTTTTCGAATAGCAAGGCAAAGGGTTGACCGAGTGCCAAATCACATAACAACGCTGGCATTTTCCTGCCTGATTGCCTTCACGGCAGCTTCGTCGGCCTCAGCGCAAGATGCAAAATCCGGTGCAGCCATCTACGGCCGATGTGCAATCTGCCACTCAAATAGTGGCAAAATCTCGGTCGGCCCGCCGTTAAATGGCGTCATCGGCCGTAAGGCTGCGAGCGTTCCGAAGTTTGCCTATTCCCGCGCGATGATGGCGCAAACTATTACATGGGACAAAGTCAGTCTGGACAAGTTCCTGCGCGCTCCGCAGGCAATGGTGCGGGGCACAAAAATGGCTTTCGTCGGTTTGAACAAGGCCAAAGACCGGCAAGACGTTATAGCCTATTTGGCCACGCTAAAGAAATAAAACCGGCGATACTTTTATTTCCAGCAGCTTAGGGGAGGCTGCTAAGCCCTTGCCTCACTCCGCTTCGATCATTTGATGTCTGGCGGGCCGCAGAGGCTAAAATTAGCTTCCGTGCCGACGCTGCATTGATTTCATAGTGATCATATTATGCAGCCGTATAGAAAACTTGGACGAGGCGATTAGCAAGTTGCCAATCGTCTATTGCGATGGCGGGCGCATCATGAAAGATTCCGACCTAGGCACCCTGATGAACATGCGGACATCTCTTGTCGAGAGCCGCTCGGAGATTGTTACCCCCCCCCGCTGACTCACAAATTAGATGGCAGCCGTCGACCGACAATCCGCTCGCGTTTTCGGACGCCACGCTAACAGCGTGAAATCCCGGGAGCGTTCGATCAGAGCAAACCATCCGCTGACAAGCCCTACTGGACCGCGATATACGCCGTCGATCCGGGCAGGGTCTGCGCTAACCCGATGGCTCCCCGCAGCCCCTGTTGTTTCCCACCCTATGAAATTTTTATATGGCACAAATAGTGACTTCTCTATTCAGCGCGCACAACCCCGCTCCGCGTGAGGTTGTGCGACCGCAGGTATGACCTCACAATCAATGTCACCTACACCGCCGAATGTCGCTACACACCGCTGTCCAATCGTCACCACATGCATACCGGTGATCGCGCCTGTCGACACGATGTCGCCACGACGGATGGGCCGGCCTTGACGCGCTGCCTCGCCGAGAGCGAAAGTAAAGGCTTCCAATGGTCCGCCAAGTACTGCAGCGGCACTTGCCTCCGCGATAACTTCTCCTTCGATGCGCACCATGCAGATAAGGTTTTGCCAGTCTCGCTCCCGCCAATCCAGTATTTCCGGACCAACGAAGAGTCCATTATTGTTGCCGAAGCCAGCGATCGTCACCAACGAGCCAAGTTCGTTGATCGACGCCAGCGGGCTGCCAGCGATTTCGATACCGACGTTCATGGCGGCCACCAAGGCGGACGCTTCCTGAGCAGTCCAATCCTGCTTATCGGTAGGCGCATCGGCAGCGGCCGAGATCATAACCTCGGCTTCGAATACCGCGACCCCGCCAAGGAAGGCAGGAAAATAATTCGTTGCACCCGCCTTGGTCACGGTCTGCGCGAACACCGGGCCGATGAAGCGTTCTGCGCCTAACAATCCGACGAGATGAGGCTGAATACGTCCAACTTTCCAGCCGACAACTCGGTCGCTCCAGCCAGCAATTGCCTTTTGCTGCACGCGATAAGCCGCATCAAGGCTTTCTGGAAGCCGCCCCGGATAATCCGCAAGGCCTTGAGCAGTGCTGCGCGCCTCCACGAAGCGAGCAGCAGCATAATCTATATCGTCCATGAGTGTCGCCTAGAGTAGATAACCGATACCGTGTTGATAATCGTCGCAATTTACGAGCGTGACAACCTTGCGGTCGATCTTCAACCCGTCGTCTTCGCGCACAATGCGATATACCACGTCTGCCGCAAGTATCCGCATTCGCTCATACTTATATTCGGCAACGATCTGGGCGGCGCGCAGTGTCAAGCCGCCATCGTCAGCCAACTGAACGAAGCGCGAAACGGTGCGTACGGTCCGCGCTGGCGGGGCCGACGACATGGAAAAGCCCGACAGCAGGCGCTTCACCCGTGCAGCGCGCATCTCCGCATTGTCATTTACTATGTTGAGCCTGTCATCATAATCATCGATGCCACGCTCAGTCGGAATGATGTACCGGCCATTTTCGGTCCAGAGCGGAAGCCATTGCTTATAGTCAAGCCGGTCGAGCATGTCTGCTTCCGCCCAGATGAAGGCGGTCGCCTCGGCCAGAGTCGGCACATCGATCGACGCGATATCTGGGTCCATCATGATAGTCATGCCGTCATCATCCTTTTCCACATCTGATAAGCAGCGCGCATGCCAGTCTCGGCGCTAACGTCACCGGCATTATGGCCAGGTTCGGCGCAGCCCTCAGGGGCATCTACGCCGCGGTTGAGCATTATCCAAAGGTCCTGGCCCGAACGCGCGCCGCGTTGAACCCGCTCCCAGCCCTCGGCATCGTCCGGCGTGCCAAAGCCCATCGGCCCCTGAAAATGTTCGTGCAAGCGAAGCCGCATGCGGTTGGCTGCCGCAGGTCCGCCATCCATACCGATCGCGACATGGGTGATCTCGGTTTCGTCGACCTTGATCGGGCGCAATACGCGGAAGAAAGCCATTGAGCAGGCCACGTTGGGGAAAAGGTTGAGGTTGAACCCCGCGCCCCCTACAGCGCGAACGATTTTGCGCACCTGATCGTCCGGATACCCTTCTTCTGCCAGCTCTTTGGCGAGATCCATGAAACGCTGCGGGATCGGAGCATCGAGATTTTCCTCAAGGTCGATCAGATCGGGAATCATAACCATGACGCTGTGACCATTGCCGAGATCCTCTACCCACCCCCCCTGGCCGAGCACGTCGAACACATTTTCCGATTCAGCGTCGAGCGAATCAAGAAAGGTCTTGTGAACGATTGGGAAATGATAAGCGTCAGTGGTGTTTTCGAGCTGAATTTTCCAGTTACCTGGAAAGCGGAAACGATGTTCGCCTAGTGCCTTGACGGGATAACCGCCGCCCTGCTTCATGAACAGGTCGATCCATTTGCGTGCTGGCCCCAGGTAGTCCACCAGCGGCTCGATATCCTGCTTGAACGTAGCGAAGATAAGCCCGTTATACTCCTCGGTCCGCAGTGAGACGAGGCCATATTCGACACTGTCGAATTCAGCCGGATAGCCCGCCTTATGCGGCACCTTGCGGAGGCGACCGTTCGGTTCATAACTCCAGCCATGATAGGGGCAGACGAACACGCTCGCCTTGCCCTGCCGCTTTTCGCAGACGCTCGCCGCGCGGTGCCGACAGCGGTTAAGAAGGGTATGAATCTTGCCCTCCTTGTCACGCGTGACGATGACTTGTTCGAGGCCGACATGCGATGTCTTGAAACTATTAGGCGATGCTATGTCACTGCTGTGCGCGACCCAGACCCAAGTGTTCTTGAAAATCCGCTCCATTTCCTCGGTGAAAATATCGGCATCGGTATAAAGCGGAGTTAGCGCCCGATCAGGGCGCACCATCTCGGCAAGGTCAGCGTTGCTCATGATCTCTCCTCGGTTCAATTGTCTGGCACGGAAATCGGTGCAGTGTCGGACCAGTGGTCCACATCACGCGAAAAGATGTTCTCGGTAATGAAATGGGAGATCCGCCAGCGGCCATCCTCGACGCGGCAATGGATCGTAAGCGCTGCACTGCGCAGATCCGATCGTCCGTCGCGATACGTGGACGTCTGCAACATGGTCCACAGCCCGACGGCCGTATCGCCTGACACCGTGATCGTCTCGCTTGAAAGGAAATGCGCGTTCATCGCAAAGTGCGGTTGGGGAACGGCGTAGCTGCCGAGCATCGCAACGATGGCGTCCCTTCCTTCGTGACGACCAAACGCCTCGCGATATCGCCCTCTTCCTTCCCACAGCGCATCGCGGGTGAAGCAATTGCGCAGATCGTCCATCGATGTGTCAGGACCGAGCGTGTCACAAAGGCGGAAATATTGCATGACCACAGCGCGGACTGCGTCCTTGGCGTAAAGATACGACAATTCGGCACGCAACGCCGCAATTTCGTTCTGCTCGCTCATACCGCTTCACCCGACACCCGGCGTGCCACAGCACACAGATGCGCGTCATCCATGTGGGCACCGACCAATTGGATCGCGGCAGGAAATCCTCCGGGGCCGTCAATGGGGATACAGAGCGCCGGATGTCCCGTCAGGTTGAAAGGACGAATAAGCGACGTAAGTCGGAGCATCCGCGCGGCATCGCCCAGATCGTCCAGCCTGGGTGGGACCGATGGCAGGACCGGCAGGACCAGCGCGTCGACGTTAGCCAGCGCATTATCGACAATGGCGCGAAAGCGTTTCCGCACCGCCTCTGCCGCCGCGACTTGGGCGGGGGTGACGCTGGCAGCCGCGCGAAGTCGTGCCTGCACGTCGGCGCCCATGCGAGGATCTTCCGCCAGTGCGCCGAACAGTTCCCACATTTCGGCAGCCATAATCGTGACGCCAGCCTGAAATGCCTCCTGCAGACCGTCGAGCGGTGTCTCGATCAGCTCAACGTTGGCACGCTGTAGGGCCGTTCTGACCGAGGCGACGATCTCCTCGTCCGCTTCCGTTGCGACCCAGCCGAGCCTAACGGCGGCAGGGATCGCTGCCGCCTGAAATGTCGGATCGATGAGCGACATCCCCGTCTCCAGACCTGCAACATTCCGCGCGAATGGGCCCACACAATCAAGGCTGGAGGAAGCCGGCGTGCAGCCTCTGCGGCTGACCCTTCCGAAGCTGGGCTTCAGGCCAGCCACACCGCAACAGGCAGCAGGCATCCGAATCGAGCCGCCGGTGTCAGTACCAATCGCCACATCCGCAAGCCCAGCAGCGATTGCCGCCGCTGACCCACTGGACGATCCACCGGGTATCAGGTCAGGGTAACGTGTGTTGCGTGGGGTTCCCAACCATCGGTTTACACCTGTCACGCCATAGGCAAGTTCGTGCATATTGGTCTTGCCGACAATGCACCCGCCCGCCGCAAGTATTGCCTCCACAACGTCAGCATGACGACTCGCAGGAGGAGCGTCGACCAGTGCTTCGCTCCCCGCTCGGGTCGGCCAGCCCGCGATGTCGATGCAATCCTTGATGGCCACTCTCGGCCCGTCCCCGCCGAGGCGGAATTGCTCAATGAAAATTGCGTCCTTCGCCATCGAACTATACCTACGTTGAATATTCAACATGGGTATAATGATCTAGGTTGAATATTCAACCTAGATTTTGCTATTTGTTGTCGAAAGGACCGAGATGAAATGAGCAGAACGAGGGAACCCAGCATCACCTATCGCAGCTGGCCCTTTTATTGGCTGGCTCGCGCAGGCGGGCGCTACCGGGCGCGCATGGAAGAGATACTGCGACCGACCGGGCTCGACATGCCGCGCTGGCGCGTGCTCATGGCACTACATCAGGATCGCGTGGCTAGCGTCAGCGAAATTGCGGCGCATACAATCGAAAAACTCCCTACCATGACAAAAATCATTCAACGTATGGAAGTCGACGGCCTTGTCCTTCGGCAGCCCCGCCCGAGCAAAGAACGGGTGATGGAAGTCGTGCTAACCGACCAGGGCCAAATCGCGGGCGACGAGGCATGGCGGTCTGCCGCAAAACTCTACGAGCAGGCCTTTGCTGGAATGAACGCCGAAGAGATCGATCATCTGAACGCTCTCCTCAAACGCGTGGCCGAGAATCTCAGTGGACCTGTGCCCGCGTCGGTCGAGTCTCTTTCAACGCCCACACTGACAGGAGACTGAGTAAGCAAAGTACTCCGATATAGATCGCCACAGGCACCGGCGAACCGTACCGGGCAAGCAGCGCCGCTGAGATCAGGGGTACCACGCCCACTATCACCGCAGCCACTTCATGAACGAAGGCCAGACCGGAATAACGCACCTCTGGTTCGAACAATTCGCTATACATTGCGGGCTGCACGCCAATCATCGCAGCGTGACATAAGCCGTTGCCGATAACGAAGGCAAGGATGATGAGAGGCGTCGAGCCAGACCCGAGCATATGCAGGAAGGGATAAGCGAAAGCCGCCATTGCCAGGAGGCCCGCCATATAGACCGGGCGACGCCCGAGCCGATCCGAAAGGGCACCGAACACAGGCATCATAGCGCTGTCGCATATCATACCGAGCATGACGCCTATTAGAAGCACGTCCGTGGAAGCGCCAACCGAAGTGCCATAGACCAGCGAAAACGTAATCAGCAGTTGCGATCCGCCATTCTCGCCCAATCGCGCGCCGATGCCGAGCATCAAGGCACGGGGATACCGACGCAGCAGCGCCACCACAGGCAGAGCCGCAGGGTCCTTCCCCTCTTTCAGCGGCGCGGTTTCCATGACTCGTTTACGAATGAATATGCCAGCAGCGAAGATCACGATGCTTGCAAGGAAAGGAAGTCGCCAACCCCAAGCATAGAAGTCCGCGTCGGGCAGTTGTCGGACGAGAAAGAAGGCAAGTGATGAGATGACAAAGCCCAGGCTTACGCCGGCTTGGCTCCAAGCGCCGAAGAAGCCGCGCCGATGCGCAGGTGCGTTCTCCGTAATTAGCAGCACACCCCCTCCCCACTCGCCGCCCGCTGCCAAGCCTTGAACTAGCCGCAAGACGACCAGTAACGCGGGCGCCCACCAGCCGATCTGTTCGTAGGTCGGAAGCAGACCCATCGCAAAAGTCGCCACCCCCATTATGGAAAGCGTCCAGATAAGAGCCGCTTTGCGTCCATAGCGATCACCGACGTGACCGAACACAAGTCCGCCCACCGGTCGCGCAACAAAACCGACGGCATATATCGACAAGGCCGCCAGCGATGCGGCCGTCCTGTCGCCCGTTGGAAAAAAGAGTTGGTTGAAAACTAACGCAGCCGCAGCGCTAAAAAGGAAAAAATCATACCACTCAAGAGCATTGCCAACGACCGATCCGATTACCGCTCGGCGCACACGACGGAGATCTATGTGCGGAATGGCTGCCGCCCCCGTCAAAGGACCATGCCAACGCCGCAGAAATCCAGGACGGCCTTGGAGAACGCCTCGGGCTGCTCGACGTTCGACAGATGAGCTGCCGTCAATATATGGAGCGTCGCGCCCCGTATGCCGGTGGCAAGCAGGTGGGCGTGCTCGATTGGCGTAGCGGGATCCGCATCCCCGGCGATGACGAGCGTAGGAACGTCGATCAATGGCAGCAAGGGACGCTGGTCCATATCGCGGATAGCGGCGCAGCAGCCTGCATAACCCTGCGGCTCGGTAGCCAGCAGCATCATGCGTACAGCGTCCAGTGCCGCGCTAGCTTCGGCATTGAAGGCAGGCGTGAACCACCGCTCCAGCACTGCGTCGGTCATCGCGCCCATGCCCGCAGCAAGCACCAAGCGGATGCGCTCGTCCCAACCTGCAGGCGGACCCATGTAAGCGGATGTATTGGCAAGCACCAGACGCTCTAACCGTTCTGGCGCCCGCCAGCCGAGCCATTGCCCCACCATGCCGCCCTTGGAGAGACCGCAGAAATGAAAACGGTCAATCCCCAGCGCGTCGGCCAGCTCGATCACGTCCCGGCCAAGGCGATCGATCGAATAGCTTCCCGCAGGCGCATCGGAACGGCCATGCCCTCGGCTATCGTACCGAACAACGCGAAAGTGCGCAGCGAAATGGGACATCTGCGCTTCCCACATCGCCATCGCCGTACCAAGCGAGTTTGACAAAATAAGGAAGGGAGCCCCGTCAGGGCCGTCTATATGATAGGCAATCCGGCAATTATCGCCGGTAGAGACAATACCCTCGCTCATATCCGCTCTACCGCCAGGGCAAGCCCCTGCCCTACCCCAACGCAAAGGGTCACCAGTCCTAAGCGACCGCCTTCTACTTCCAGGCGATGAACAACGGTCTGCACCAGACGCGCGCCCGACATACCCAAGGGATGGCCAAGCGCAATTGCGCCTCCCTTTGCGTTGACATGAGCAGCGTCGTCGGGAAGTCCCAAACCACGCAGGACCGCTAGCGATTGGCTGGAGAAAGCTTCGTTAAGCTCAATTGCGTCAAAGGCGCCGATGGTAAGACCCAGGCGTGCGAGCAGCTTATTGACCGCAGGGATGGGGCCGATGCCCATCACCCGTGGGGCAACTCCTGCGCTGGCCATCCCCACTATCCGCGCTCTCGGCGTAAGCCCAAATCGTTGCGCCGCGTCCTCGGTTGCGACTATCATAGCGGCCGCACCGTCGTTTACGCCCGAAGCGTTGCCAGCCGTGACTGTGCCGTTGGGGCGTACAATCGGTTTAAGGCGACGAAGATCATCGAGCGAAGTCTCGGACCGGGGATGCTCGTCTCGCTCGACTATCAGATCGCCTTTGCGCCCATGGATCGTGACCGGCATGATTTCATCCGCAAAAAAACCAGACTTTAGAGATTCCGCCGCCCGCTGTTGGCTGCGTAACGCAAATGCGTCCTGATCGTCTCGTGAAACGTTGAAGTCGGATGCTACATTCTCGGCCGTTTCGGGCATCGAATCGACACCATATTTTGCCTTCATCAGCGGATTGATAAACCGCCAGCCGATTGTTGTGTCCTCGATGGAAACAGAGCGTGAAAAGGCACTCTCTGCCTTGGGAATTACGAACGGGGCGCGGGACATGCTTTCAACGCCGCCCGCGACAATTATCTCCGCATCACCAGCGCGTATCGCACGCGCGGCGCTGCCGACCGCATCGAGGCCGGACGCGCAAAGCCGATTGATCGTCGATCCGCCGACGCTTTCCGGCAGGCCGGCGAGCAAGGCAGCCATACGGGCGACATTGCGATTATCTTCGCCGGCCTGGTTGGCACATCCAAGGATGACGTCATCGATAGCCGCTGCGTCCAGCGACGTGTTCCGCGACATTAATGCGGCGATCGTCATAGCCGCAAGATCATCGGGCCTTACGCTCGCAAGCCCGCCGCCAAAACGCCCGATAGGCGTACGAATGGCATCGCAGATAAAGGCGTCAGGCATCAACAGGGGTCCTTCCAATGATCGGCGCGCCAGTTTTCGCACGAAGCTCCTCCTCGTCAACGCCTGGAGCCAAGTCGATCAGCCTGAGCATGGACGACGACCGATCGACTTCCAACACACCCAGATCCGTAATGATGAGATCGACCACGCCTGCCCCGGTCAACGGCAGCGTGCAGCGTTCTAGAATTTTCGGCGTACCGTTCTTGGAAACATGCGTCATTACGACAACGACGCGCTTCACACCCGCCACCAGATCCATGGCACCGCCCATGCCCTTCACCATCTCCCCCGGGATAGTCCAGTTGGCAAGGTCGCCGTTCGCCGCGACCTCCATAGCCCCTAATACCGTCAAATCGATATGGCCGCCGCGGATCATCGCGAAGCTGTCAGCCGAAGAGAAGAAGCTGGAGGTGGGAAGCGCCGTAATCGTCTGCTTGCCCGCGTTGATCAGGTCGGGATCGGCCTCCCCCTCATAAGGGAACGGCCCCATACCGAGCATGCCGTTTTCCGATTGAAGGGTTACGCTGACCCCATCAGGGATATAGTTCGCGACCAGCGTGGGAATGCCGATACCCAGATTGACATAATAGCCGTCCCGCAACTCCAGCGCTGCCCGCGCCGCCATTTGTTCACGCGACCAAGGCATCTTACGCCTCCCTCTGGCGCGTGGTCAGCTTTTCGATGCGCTTTTCGTTGATCGTGCTCTTCACGATACGATCGACGTAAATGCCAGGCGTGTGAACATGATCGGGATCGAAGCTGCCATCAGGCACGATTTCCTCAACCTCGGCAACGGTAATGCGACCCGCCGTCGCCATGTTCGGATTGAAGTTTCGGGCAGTCTTTCTGAACATCAAGTTCCCTGCGCTGTCGGCGCGCCATGCCTTCACAATGGAAAGATCCGCGCGGAGCCAGGTTTCCCGGACATAAGCTTCGCCCTCAAACTCTTCGACCGGCTTTCCGTCGGCCACTATCGTGCCGACGCCAGTGCGCGTGTAAAAAGCGGGAATGCCAGCCCCGCCCGCGCGGATACGCTCCGCGAGCGTACCTTGTGGATTTAACTCCAGTTCCAACTCTCCGCTGAGGTAAAGCTGCTCGAACAGCTTGTTCTCACCGACATAGGATGAAATCATCTTTCGGATCTGGCGGCTCTCCAACAGCATCCACAGACCAAAATTATCCGCGCCGCAATTGTTCGAAATCACCGTCAGAGATTTAACGCCCGCATGGCGGATCTCCGGGATGAGGCTCTCAGGATTGCCTGAGAGCCCGAAACCTCCGGACATGATTGTCATCCCGTCAAATAACAGACCCTCTAGGGCGGCGGCGGGGTTCGGATAGATTTTGCTCATCGGATAAGGTTCCTCAGGCGCTCGTTCGCACGCGTTGCGAGAAACCTTCCTCATCGGCCACCTCCGACCGCTGGAGCGTGAAGTCGAAGGCTATATGGGCGCTATCCCCTTGACGGTTCGGAACAGGTAGCAAACCTTCCCGCGTACCGAACGCGAAGTCGTCAGCGGCGAACGGATCGTCCCCAAAGTTGATCTGCGTGGTCAGCGTCCGATAGCCGGGCGCCTCAACAAAGAAGTGAACGTGCGCCGGTCGGTTCCCATGGCGGCCAAGCGCCGACATAAGCTGATCGGTCGCGCCGGCGGGAGGCACGCTGTAGCCGTTCGGCATCTTCGAGTTGAACGAGTAATGGCCGTCTGAGCCGAGCTTGATGCGGCGACGGTTGTTAAACGGCGTCTGCTCCCCGGTGGGATCGAAATGCGAGTAAAAGCCTTTCGAATTGGCATGCCAGACATGCAAGACTGCGTTCGTAACGGCCTCACCGTCAGGACCCATGACACGGCCCGTCATGTAGAGGGTTCCTGTATCATCCGGATCGCTTGTAAGGTTGGCATCGTTTTCGACTAGAGGCGCATTTTCGACGTAAAGCGGCCCTTCAATTGTGCGCGGCGTACCGCCGTCGCGACCGGCCTCCCGATCCTTGGCATCCATGTACAGATCCAGAAAATGCTCGAGCCCGACACCAGGCACGATAAGGCCCAGTTCGCCAGCGCCATTCTGCAGAAAGGCGATTGCCTGCCAAAACTCGCTTTCGTCGATGTCATGCTTGACGATCAATTCCATGGTGGACGCAAGCCAGTCGCGCAGGATCGCCTTCAGCCGGGGACTGCCGCCCGCTACCAACGTGCCGCTCGCGCGATCGAGAAGATCTTGTACAGGCTGGGTTTGAATAAAATCTACATGCATCATCCGTCTCCTAAATGTATGTGGTCGGTTCAGCGGTCGTCGTCATGGACGGACGAGGGATGCCGACAAAGCGCTGTCACTTTGATGTCCATGAAGGGATAGAGCGGCAAACCGGTCAGAATATCATGCAGCGCAGAACTGCTCTCCACGTCGAAAATGCTGACATTGCTATAGAGGCCCACAACGCGCCAGATATGGCGCCAAATGCCTGCGCGCTGGAGTTCCTGAAAGCGATCTTTCTCTGCCTGCTTGAGCTGCGCAAAGCGGTCAGCATCGTAGTCGTGTGGGACGTTCACGTCCATTTCTACCTTGAAGAGCATATGTTCAGCCTTTCTGTGCGCTGGCGATGCTAATGGTTGGCCGAGGCTCGGCATCTCGCCTGAGGAAAGCAATCCGCTGCTCATCTAGCGCAATGCCAAGGCCCGGGCCGTCGGGCACCTTGAGTTCAAAATCTCCGTAAACGAGAGGCGTCTCGAGGATTTCTTCAGTAAGCAGCAGCGGTCCGAATAGCTCGGTGCCGAATGCCAGCGTATCGAAAGTGGCAAAGACATGGGCCGACGCAATCGTTCCGACGCCTGCTTCCAACATTGTGCCGCCGTAAAGGGCAACACCGGCTGCATCTGCGATCGTTTGTACTGCCTTGGCAGCGACGAGGCCACCGGACTGCTCGATTTTCACTGCGAACACATCTGCCGCACCCCGGATAGAGAAATCGTAGGCATCCACCGGACCGTGCAACGCTTCGTCCGCCATGATCGGTATGATCCCCGCAGCCCGCAGCCGCGCCATCCCGGCTCGATTATTGCGGGAAATGGGCTGCTCTACGAGATCGCAACCGACAGCGGCCAACATCTTCATGCCCCGTAGCGCCGTGGTCTCATCCCAGGCCATGTTCACATCGACGCGGATGGAGGCACGATCGCCAAGCGCCCGCTTTATGGCGCCAACATGGGCCACGTCGTCAGCAAGCGCTTTCTTGCCGATCTTGAGTTTAAAAGCATTGTGCCGGCGGCTGTCGATCATCGCCTCAGCTTCAGCTATGTCGAGAGCGGTGTCCCCGCTGGCCAACGTCCAGAGCACTGGCAAACTGTCACGCACACGGCCGCCCAGCAATTCACTGATAGCAAGACCCGTACGCTTTCCCTATGCGTCGAAAAGCGCCGTCTCGATTGCACATTTCGCAAAATGATTGCCAACAATCGCCTTTGCCAAGGCCGCCATTACGCTTCCCGGACGAGCTGCATCGCTTGCACACAGGATTGGTGCGAAATAGGTGTCGATGGCAAGCTTGATGCCCTCCGGGCTTTCCTCGCCATAGGCAAGTCCGCCAATGGTGGTCGCCTCCCCGATGCCGACCACGCCATCGGCGCAATGCACCCTTACCAAGCATAAGGTCTGCCGATACATCGTCGTCATTGCAAGGACGTGAGGGCGGATCGTCGGCACATCGACGAGAATCGTTTCCACCCGTTCGATGGCTATCATCGGGCTCTCCATACTTGTGTTATCTCGACAGTACCGCGCGATATGCGCCAAAGCGAAGACTTGATGGGTCCTACACCATACTCTATAGGTATAGTCATGGAGCTACGACACTTGCGGTACTTTCTTGCTGTCGCGCAGGAAGGTAATTTTACACGGGCTGCGGAGATACTCGGCATCGCCCAGCCGCCGCTTAGCCGGCAAATCCGCGAGTTGGAGAGAGAATTGGGCGTCGAGTTGTTCGACCGGCAAAGCCGTCCGATCGTGTTGAGCGACGCAGGACGATTATTGCTAGAGCATGCTCAGCGGGTAATGAACGCAACACGGCTGCTCAAAGTAGCTGTCGAGCAGCACCGGTTAGGTGGCGGAAAGCGCTTCGTGATCGGATTCGTCGGGTCAACAATCTATGGCCCGGTGCCCGATCTCATTCGTCGCTTTCGCGAGGCTGCGCCGCAGGTCGAGGTTGATCTAGTGGAAATGAACACCGTGGTGCAGATCGCTGCTCTCAAAGCCGGTCGCATCGATGCGGGATTCGGGCGGCTGCGGTTCGAGGACCCCGCAATTCAGCGACGCCTGATTGCACGCGAGCGGCTATTGATGGCCTTGCCTGCCAATCACCCGCGAGGCCTCGAAGGCGGTCAGCCGATTAGCCTCACGCATGTGTCTGGCGAGATGCTAATCCTTTATCCTAACGAGCCTCGACCGAGCTACGCCGACCAACTGCTTGCAGTCCTTGAGGACCATGGGGTTCAGCCTGGCTCAACCCGCGAAGTTCGCGAACTACAGACCGCGCTCGGACTTGTCGCAGCGGGCGCCGGGATCGCCATCGTCCCAGCCGCAGTGCAGCGCCTGCGCCGCGACGACGTCGTCTATCGACCAATAGCAGAACGCGATGCGATCTCGCCCATCATCGTAAGCTGGCGGCTTGCCGATCAATCCGAGCTAACCCGATTATTGGAACGTCTCTGTGTCGAACTGGAGCAGGGTATGATGGCCGCACCCCTGATGACGGGGTAAATAATTACGTTGAGATGTTCTGAAAGAAGCCTCGGCTGGCAATGCTCTGACGTTATTCCAAGGCATGCGCCAGCCAAGGATTGTTCGCACATGGTGCGATCGGCGTCAGCTGCGCAAGCTGCTGTATATTCGCTCCAGCAGCTTGTTCAGGCGCGCTTCTTCGCTGCCGGAAACCTCCTCAAAAGCTCGTTCGTAGATCGCCTTCGCAACAGTCCAGGCGCGGGTGCGTGCCTCAAGACCGCGTTCCGTTAGGGACACGTCAGTTACACGGCCATCGCTGGCGCGAGGCGCACAGGCAACAAGGCCATCAGCCTCCATGCGCTGGATAATCTTAAGCATCGTTGGCAACTTGGCGATCGCGAGTTCGGCAATCTCGGTCACGCCGATGGCTTGGCCTGGCACCACACACATAAGCACACGCCACCGCGGGATATCCAGACCGATATCCCGCAAAGCAGGCTCAACCTTGCGGACATATTGTCCAGCAGTCTGGGTGATCCAGAAGAACGGCCACTCCCGCGCATTGAAATCACCGCCTTCCACAAACTTCTCCTGCAGCCTTTGCCTAATTCTGGAAAGGCTCATAGCTCTTTACGGCGATCACTCAACTGCGGCGTCAGACAGATTATTTTGGAAGATCAAAAAAGCGAGCCTCCGCCGGAGGCTCGCCCAAAGTCAGAACTTGAAGGCAGCCGAGATACCATAAGACGATGGCTCGCCGTAAATCTCCAAGCGGAAAAAGCTCACATTGTTCAGATATGTAAGATATTCCTTGTTCCAGATATTCTTGCCCCAAGCGGAGACTTCCCAGCCGCCCTCCTTGCTAGCAAGCGTTAACCGCGCGTTCTGAACCCAATAGGACGGTGCGCGATCAAAAACTTGGCCTGTCGCTTCGAGGAAGCGATTCCCCACGTAACGGAAGTCGGTGTTAGCGATCAGTTCGCGACCGGCGCCAATCTCAAAGCTCTTTTGCACCATGCCCTGGCCTGACCACTTGGGATTGTTGACAGGACGCTTGCCGTCGAGCGAAATCGGTCCGGCATAGGTGGTGATCACAGCGTCGGTGTTCCGAAAGCGGGAGTCCAGATAGCTGCCGCCAAGCCTGATCAGGAAGGTAGGCGTAGGCCGAAGCGTCACATCAGCCTCAACGCCATAGGTGCGCGATCCGCCGATATTGCGGGTGATCGGAACAAGCGGCGATGAGGGATCGTCGACGTTGGTCTGCAGATCCTTATAGTCATAAAAGAACGCCGAAACGTTGAGATCGAGCATCCGATTTAGCAGACGGGATTTGGAGCCGATCTCATACGCCGTCAGCCTTTCCGGATCGAAGCTGGTAATTACACCGCCGAAAGGAATGCTATAGCCCCCGCTGCGAAACCCACGCGAGATCGATGCGTAAACCAGTTGGTCCGGTGTGGGCTTCCAGTTGATGCCCGCACGAAACGACGTGGTGTCGTCGGTTCGACGATCGACCAGTGCATCCGCCGGGATCACCGGCGTGACGACATGCGTGCGTCCTGTAGGATCGTTTGCGCCCAGATAGGTCTGCGCGTCGATGGAAGTCCTGTCGCTGGTGTAGCGCAATCCGGCAATAAGGCTGAGCGTGTCGGTTAGCGCATATTCCGCGTTGCTGAACGCCGCCAAAGACCGGACCTTTTGCTTGAACGTCGCCGCCAGGCGAGGCGCAAACGGCGGCAGGCCAAGCAATGCGTTCTGGGAAAGATCGGCGCTGGTCACGTCCGTGATGGAGTCATGCTCGTAAAAGCCACCTACCAAAAGGTTCAGACGACCGAGCTTGGCGAAAAGGCGCAACTCCTGCGAGAACTGGTTGATACGGGCGTAATAATTCTGGTTAGCGGTGGCGTAAGGCGAATTGTCAGGATCGTCAGTCTGGTCCCGCTGGAAATAATCGAATGCCGTGATAGACGTGAGCGTGACAGGGCCCGCCTGATGCTCGACGCGGGCATAGCCACCATAGGCGTTATTGTTGGCGCCCTGCGGGTTATCAGCGGAAAGCTCGCGAATGCTTTGCGTTTCGCGCAGGCCAAGCGGGTTCGGTCCTGGCACGAATGGTCCGTATTTCAAGCATGCGCCGCGGTTCTTGCGGACTTCTCCGGTGAATACTTGGGGGCAAAGCGAGCCGTCCGGATTGAAGATGCCAGGACTTTTGTATGGGGTAAGTTCACTTTTATCGCGAAACGCATAGCCCATCAGCCGCACAGACGTGTTTGCGCCCTGCCACTTGAGCTGCAAGCGGCCAACCATCTGATTAGGCGCGCCATAATCTGCTCCCGTCAGGAGATTACGGTAAGGACCGCCACTGCCTTGCGCGACCAGATAAGATGCCCGAACCGCGACTTCATCGCTTAGTGCAGCGTTGACGAACCCGTCGACACGAGCACGGCCATGATTGTCGGCATTGAAGTTCATCCCGCCGCTCGTTTCGAACTCGGGCTCTTGCGTGTAGTAGTTGACAGAGCCGCCGGTCGTGTTGCGACCGAACAGCGTACCTTGTGGTCCTTTCAATGCCTCGACCCGTTGGATGTCGAAGAAGGGCACGGTCGCCATGAACGGTTTGCTTTTGTAGACCTCATCCACGTGGATCGCGACCGGCGAGTCAAAGTTCGACGCAAATTCGTTAAGGCCGATGCCGCGTACAGTGAAAGCGGGCAAATTGACGCTGGTGGTGGCGACGACGCCCGTCAACTGGCTCGCAAGCGCTCCCACATCGGTTGCCTGGGAGCGGCGAAGGTCGTCCGCGCCGAAAACGGTAATAGCAATACCGACATCACGGACTGACTGGGCGCGCTTCTGCGCAGTGACCACGATTTCGGTAGTGGTATTGGCATCAGCTTCACTAGCTTGCTGCGCGAAGGCCGGCGCTCCAACTCCGAATGCTACGCTGCATAATAGGACGGCAGAAAATTTCTTCATGGCGATGGATCCCCTTTGGATATCGGACGCAGGTTGGCCCTCCTTTTTTTCGTTCACGGGGATTGGACCCGATGAAACTATGGCGGCTGCACGCCCTGCAAGCGCTAAGCTAAACGACTTTGTCATGAGGTTCCCGCTTGCGCGTGCCAAAAAAGCGTCTTGGGATGCCAAAGCGTGCAACTCTCTAAGACAGTCAGCGCACATCATTCAAATATACTTGAAAAGGAATGCAATCGAGGGGAACATCGACATGGAGGGGTGGATGCGAATCGCGGCCGCCCACGTTGCACGGGAATAGACCGGCATGTCGGGATCAGGAGCTTTAAACCGGTTCGAGCAGTCGTTGCGTGAAGCCTATGGCGTCTTCGACATCGAGCCGATAGGCACATCGCCTCGCGCGCGGGGCGGGATGAGTCCTATTGCTGCGGGGCCTTTTCGAGGCTTTCGTGTTCGTGCCCAAGGGGTACGGAGCATCCGCCCTGCCTTGTCAGGCGCATGGACGCACCAAGCATTCATTCTTATGTCTATGTCGGGTGACGTCTCTGTCCACCATTATGGCCGCTGTGTCTCACTCTGCGCTGGAGACCTAGTCCTTATGGACTCGCGGGAGGCCTGTACCATTGAGGTGGGTGATACGGGTACACAGTCGATGGTTCTTGCGCTGCCCCGTGAGATGCTTTCGAGTATGCGGCCGAACGCAGACACGCTCTATGGCCATCATGTCGCCGGGAAACGCGGCTCGACCCGTATGCTCTCTGCCATCCTGCAGACGCTACACTCGGATGGGGACGAGGATTATGGCGACGATGCCGTTGCAATGTCCGTAACGATGTCGCTTTTAGAGAACGCCCTCAATAGGTACGGTCCCGAGGAAGGCCGTCGTACACGCGCAAGCGAACAGATAGCGCGCATGCGCGAATGGGCCATGCCGCAGGTCAGCGACCCTGACTTCGATGTCGAAATGCTAGGCCATACATTCGGTTTGTCACGCCGCAGTCTGTATCGCCTGTTCGCCGAAAGCCGCACAACGCCCCACCGCTGGCTAGCCAACCTGCGTCTCGAACTGGCCCAGCGATGGCTCATGGACCCGACATCCCCGCATCGATCAGTCTGCCAGATCGCCTATGCTGCCGGTTTCAACGACAGCAGTCATTTTGCCCGACTGTTCAAGCGCCGCTTTGGGACACCACCTGCACAGTTGCGGACACAGAATTGGAGCAGCTAGAAACCCAAGGACAGTCGCCTAACTGACATCGGCTATGTCCGGTGCGGCATATACTTGGGGAGGTATAGCGCCAAATAAGCGCAACTCATCCGCTTTGCTTCCTCAACCATATTGTCCTCCAAGCGACCGCATTCCAAAAGTGAGAGACCGAACATCAGGTCTGCCGCCTCCACCGCGTGAAAAAATATGCGGCTGCGATCAGGAATTACGGGGAGGATGAACTGCGTATCGATCAGCGCTTCGATCAATCTGCTGGTATCCATGTCGGCTTGGCGACTAGATCGTTTGATAAGCGGTGGCGTCTGCGACGATAGCATCAGTTGTTGGGCTGCAGGATTATTATCAAAGAACGCCGCTGCACGATCGATAATCACAGCCATTGCCATCTCCCAGTTGTCTAGACGTGGCAGCGGGTGCTTAATCAACTCCTGTAATTCGGCGTCGAGCAACGCAACCAACTCTACATAAAGGCCCAGGGCGTCCTTATAGAAATGATACGCGGAGCTTTTTGGTACAGCAGCATGCGCAGCAATGTCTGCCAGCGTGATCTGGCTACTGTCATGCACGGCCAGCAGCTTACGGGCGGCAGCGAGCAAGGATTCCCTCCGCACGCGACCGCGCGCTTGCGTAGCACGAATAGCCCCTTCCATCACGAGAGCGCTCATTATCCAGTTCGGCCAGCAGTTGCTTTTTGACTAAGATAACGCTCCGCAACCAAGCAACAGCGCTCAACGAGAAACGGCCCAAGCTCGCGCGCTGTTTGTGTTTCGGGGCGCGTCTGCACCCAACCCAAGTAGGTTGTGCTGCGAAGGAACATAAATAATGGCAGCGTTGCCTCATGATCCTCAGGCAGTTTTCGCACAGTGCGATAGCCCTCGAACAGTGCACGCTCCATGATGGTGTAGGCCGGATGGTCCAGGTTAAAATAGAGGGCCGTAGCAAGATCGAACATATGCCAGCCAAAACCGCCATCGTCGAAATCGATCAATTTCAGCCTGCCATCCTCAATCAAGAGATTTTCGGGGACGAAATCGGCATGAATCAATCCATAATTATGCGAACCCTGACCGAAAGCCGCGAGGTCCAGCGCGGCTTGCGCACGCGCAGCGGAGAGCAGGGCGCGCTCCTCACTGCTCAGTAGCTCCAACTCCATGAAACGACCCCAGAAGGGATCGGGGCCGATCAATCCTTCGGCATCCCAGGCATGGCGCTCGAAATCCTCACCGAATTCCACCATCCCGACATGATCGTGCATCATTGCCGCGAGGACACCCGCATCGAAGAACAGCCGCTCAGCGCCAGCTTCGTCGAGGTTTAGCCCTTCCTCAGACGTGCCAGCGGGCGTGCCCGGCAACCAGCCAAGCACATCGATCTGCCGCGGTTCAGGTACGCCGGGGGCAGACACCGTTTCAAAGACATGCCCGTCCAGGCTGGGTAGGATGGGCGGCACCGCGATCCCACCCTCGGCAAGCGACTGCATCCATAGAAGTTCGGACCGTAGCGCCCTGTCACTATGGTAAGCGTGCCTGTGAACACGTACCGCGACCCGCTCGCCATCGTTGCGATGGGCCGAAAACACTGCATTCTCGCGATATTTGATTAGGCTAAGGTTATCATATTCGCCCGGCCATCGGGCCAGCGCGATGCGGGCAAGTTCTGCCAGACGAACAGCTTGGTCGTCCTCGCCAAGGGAATAGAAGTCGGTCATTATTGTCCCCGTCAAATCGAAGCGAGAGCGTCGTCGAGCGTGGCGAGTAGCCGGTCGGCATGCTCCTTCGCGAACACCATAGGTGGGCGCATCTTCAGGATATTGTCATGGCGGCCAATACGACTGATCAGCACACCATTCTCCCGCATCAAGTTCATGACCCGCTTCGTCTCCGCTGTCGCCGGAGACCGATCAGCATCCCCCTTAACCAGATCAAGCCCGAAAAATAGTCCGCGGCCACGCACATTTCCCACGATCGAATGTTTGTCGGCGAGCGCTCTAAGCCCTGTCTTGACATATGCCCCGACGTTACGGGCATTTTCCAGCAGATGCTCGCGCTCCAGCACGTCCAACATGGCGGACGCGGCCGCAGCCGAGACCGGATTACCGCCGAACGTGTTGAAATAGGTCGCAGCGAGTCCGAAGCTATCAATGAGGTCGGTCGGACCGACCAGACCAGCAATCGGATGGCCATTGCCCATCGGCTTTCCCAACGTAGCGATGTCGGGCACCACGCCACTCAGTTGATGGCCCCACATCGCGTCCCCCGTCCGGCCAAATCCCGCCTGCACTTCGTCGGATATGAACAGCCCCCCGGCTGCCCGGACAATCTCAACCGCCTTGGCGACATAACCAGGAACCGGATCGTGCAGGCCTTCATTGGCAAATACCGTATCGATCAGCAGCGCGGCAATTTTGATACCGTCGGCCTGGAGCGATTTAACCGCTGCATCCACCTGAGCGGCAAATGAATTGGACAGTTCCTCGTCGCTGCGGTCGTGTCGGTCGCGATAAGGATCTGGAATGGCAACCTTGCGCGCAAACCGGGGAAAGGCTTCAGGCACGGGAAAGCAAGTCGTCACAGCTGCCAAAGTCTGTGAATTGCCATGATAGCTGAAATCGCTGACGATGATGCCATCCCCGCCGGTGCGGTAGCGCGCCATGCGCAACGCGAGTTCGTTTGCTTCGGTGCCGGAACACGTGAAGACGGCACTCGACAGGCTGGAATCAAAGGTCGCCGTCAGGCGCTCGGCGTAAGCGACCACCGTTTCATGCAAATATCGGCTATGGACATTAAGCGTCGCTGCCTGTTTCGCGATAGCCTCGACCACGTGTGGGTGGCAATGTCCCACATGGGGAACATTGTTATAGACATCGAGATATTCGCGACCATCGGCATCGGTAACCCACACGCCTTTTCCGCTCACAAGATGGACAGGTCGTTCGTAGAACAACGGGGCATTGCGGCCTAGCACATGGTAGCGGCGCTCGAGCAGCGCTTCATCGGAAGACATTTACGATCCTTTCACTGGACGCCGAAACACGATGGCGGCGGGCAGGTAATGCAAAGCCAGCAAGGCCACTGTATTGCGACGCAATGGCGAAACCGCCCTAGCGTGTGACCAGCAGCGCTCCAAAAAAGTATAGCGGCCCCCCTCAGGGCAACCGCAAATACGCCTTAGCAGCAGCGTCGAAGACGTGCCGCCCGTAAGCGGGATATTATCGCTCCAATGCACACCGGCCTCCCGAGCTATCGTCACGCACAACCATATAACAATTTGTACTCCAGTCCAATTAAAACTGGCATATTCAACTAAATTGCAATATTTTGCCGTCGATGGATATTTTTTAGCAAACCCAATTCCACTGCAAGGAGACGCAAATGAGCGAGGCCGTTGTATCTGAAAAGCCAGTAGTCATAGTGACCGGTGGCGGTAGCGGTATCGGAGCAGCAGCGGCGCGCAGGCTGTCTCGCGATTGGCAGGTCGTGATTTGCGGACGTCGCCGAGAGCCGCTGGATATCGTGGCAGCCGAAACGGGCGCAGCCGTCTTTACGACCGATGTTGGCGATCCCACAGCGTCGATTCTATTGGTCAAACAAGTCATTGAACGGTTCGGTCGACTGGATGGCCTTGTGCTCAACGCGGGCATCCTCATAAATGCGACCTTCAGCGAAATGAGCCTGGACGCCTGGAACCAGCAAATAGGGATTAACCTCACCGGCCCCTTCGTCATGACGCAAGCGGCGTTACCTCATCTTCTCGCAAGCAAGGGTGCAGTCGTTGCGATTACTTCGGTTGGTAGCGTCCAGACCGGGCCTGGTCTTGCGGCCTACTCGGCCTCGAAGGCTGGGCTTCAGCTAATGACGCAGGCACTCGCATATGAGCATGCCCGCGACGGCCTTAGAGCAAACATTGTAGCACCGGGCTGGATCCGCACCGAAATGGGTGATGAGGAGATGGAGACGATGCATATCGCCGACGATCTTGAAGGCGCCTATGCAAAGGTCAGCGAGCATGTACCGGCGCGACGTGCCGGCAGTTCCGCCGAGGCTGCCGATGCCATTGCCTGGCTACTCTCCCCCGCCTCGTCTTTCGTTAATGGTGCGGTGCTGGCCGTAGATGGCGGATCGCTCATTGCGAACGTTGGCATGACCTATTTTGACAAGCTCGTGGAGAACGACGGCTGAGAGCCGGATCTTGCAAACGAAAAAGGGGCGGCCAATGGCCGCCCCTTTTTTTTCATAGTCCGCCTTTTTAGAGACGCCGCGTGATGCTTGCGCCGAACCAGCGCGGTCGAGCGTAGGTCTGCTGCGTGAAACCGAACGGACCCGACAGGTCGAGATTATACAGCCTATACTCTTTGTCAGTCAGGTTCGACACAAAGCCTGCCAGTTCCCACTTGCGATCGTCAAAGGCATAGCTCACCCGCGCATTGCCGACGACGCGGCCTGGTTGGCGATCGACGGGCGCGTTGAAGGTCGAGAAATATTGGGCGCTATCATATTTCCAGTCCGTCTGAAGCGCTAAGGTGCCATCGCCTACGGATGCCTCGTAACGGATCAGTCCGCCGACGCTAAGCTTGGGTGCCTGCGGCATGCGAGTGTCGGCGACGCGGCCCGACGGTAGCGACACGCCCTTCACCTTGCTGTCGAGATAAGTTGCGAAGGCGGACAGGTACAGACCATCAACTGGACGCGTGTTGAACTCAAGCTCCAGCCCCTTGATCGTGGCATCCTTGTTCCGAACGGCCAAGGCAATCCCAATCAATTCAAAAGCCTGGTAATCCTGATAGTCATAATAGAACGCTGCAAGATTAAGGTGCGTTGTGCGCCCCAGGGTCAGCTTCACACCGCCTTCATAATCGGTCAGCACCTCTTCCTTGAAAGGAATAGTGCTAAGATCGACCGGGTTGAAGGCCGGGGTACCAAAGCCACCGCCCTTGATACCGCGATTAACGCTTGCGTAGATCAGCGTGTCGTCATTCGGGGTAAAGTTGATACCGACCTTGCCCGAATAGTCATTGAAGCTCTGCCGTGCCATCTTGCCAACGCTTGCGCGATTGAAGGTGAAATCGACGACGCCATTTTCCATGTGGGTAAAGTCGAGTGTCTTCCGGTCGGCTGAATAGCGCAGCCCGCCGACGAGGGTGAACTGGTCACTGACCGAATATTCAAGCTGACCGAATGCCGCAAGTGAAGTCGTCTTGAGTCGGCCACCATAAACCTCGTCCAACCCGATCGCGGAAAGGTCAGTATTGTAGTCGTTGTCACTGATGATTTTGATCGCATAGCCACCGACCACCCAGTTCAATCTGTCGCTATTCCCGGAGAGCCGAAGCTCCTGCGAATATTGATCAAGGTTCTGTGCGGTAAAGTAACGGAAAATGGACTGCGGCGACATGTCGCCATCTTCTCCGTAAAGCTTTTTCAAATATTGATAGTCGCTGATCGATGTGAGCGTGACGTCACCTAAATCCTGCTCATAGCGAAGCGTCCCGCTCCAAAACGTACGACTGAAGCTGTTGGGGCCGTCGAACGCGACCCGATAGGGGTCCGATCCTGCCTGAGCGTATCCGAACATGTCGCAACCGTTGCACGTACCAAACGGATTATCGTTCGGGCCGACATATTCGCCAAGACCGTCGGCATTCGCGACGGCGCTACGGTGGCTATACAGACCGCCATTTCGTTCCTTGTCGTTACGCATGCCCTGAATCTTGAGGTTGAACGACCCTGTCTCTCCGACATCACCGGCAAGCTGGAGACGACCGGCGTAGAAGCGGGAATTTCCGATGTCCTTGCCCGTGCTATTCTTGATATAGCCGTCGCGATGCTCCGTCGTGAAAGACAAGCGAGCGCGCAAGCCATCGCTGATAGGACCACTGATCGCGCCCTCCGTTGCGATCTGCCCATAGCTGCCGCCGGTGACCGTCAGAAAGCCTGAAAGCGCCCGGGTTGGCTTTGCCGAGACGATCTGAACAAGTCCACCCGTAGCGTTTCGACCGAACAAAGTACCTTGTGGACCGCGCAACATTTCAACGCGCTCAAGATCGAATGTCTGCCCGGCAATAGCGCCAAGTGCACTGACATAAACTTCGTCGTTGTAGAAGGCGATCGGTGCCTCCTGAGTATCGGCAAAATCATTTTGCGAGACGCCACGGATGTTGAATACCGTGAGCGTTGGGCTGTAGGCGAGGATCTGCAAGCTCGGCAGCTTTGCAGCAATCGCAGATATGTCCTGACGACCGAGGTCGGCCAAGCCATCGCGACCCAATGCACTGATCGCAAGGCTGACTTTTTGGATGTTCTGCTCGCGTTTCTGCGCGGTCACGACTAGATCGCCCAAGCCATCTGACGAGGTATTTGTTGCGGCGCCCCCCTGCGAAACGGCGTCCTGCGCGGCTGCAATCGTCGGCATTCCGGCAAGCATTGTCGCCCCGAAAAGCACGCTGCGGATAATTCCCTTAACCTGAACCATATCCATTTCCCCCTTATTTTTAACGTGATCCCTCGAAGCAGTTTCTTCGATGGGGCAATTGTCAACGCATGTAGAGACCGCCATTGATGTCGATGGTCGCACCTGTGATGAAGCCTGCATCTCTTGCACAGAGCCGCGTCACCATCGATCCTACGAAAGCAGGGTCGCCGAGGGTGCCAACAGGTACGTTCGCCTTGAACTGCTCCATTCTGTCAGGCGAGATGGTCTCATGGACCATTGGTGTGTCGAGCGGCCCCGGCGCGATGGCGTTGGCCGTGACGCCAAATGGCGCCAGATCGCGAGCGAACACTTTGGTTAGCGTAATGATACCGCCTTTCGAAGCGGCATAGTGTGCGCCCGTTGCCGTTCCACCATTTTGCCCGGCCAGAGAAGCGAGATTGACCATGCGGCCATAGCCCCGCGCTTTGAAGAGGCGGCCAAAGACTTGGCTGCCAATGAACGTTCCCCGAAGATTGACTGCGATGACTGCGTCGAACTCTTCGGGGGTAATGTCCAACACCGGTTTTGCCGCCGTGGCTGCCGCATTATTGACGAGGGCTTCGACCGAACCCCAACGCGCAAGCAAGGCGTCGCGCGCAGCGGCGAAGGCCGATTCCTGCCTTACATCGAGAGGCAAGCCAATGGCCGAATCGCCACTTGGGTCAATTGCCTCGGCCGCTCTTCTCGCACCAGCCTCGTCGATATCGCCGATCGCTACACGAAAGCCGGCCGCGTGAAGCGCATGCGCGATGGCAAGCCCCACCCCGCTCGCGCCGCCCGTTACCAGTGCGACGTCGGCACTCATTCGGGAATCACCAGCTCACGCCCAATGCGAGCCTCCACGCGAATGTAGCGCCACAAGCGGTGTTCGCCGATCTCTATCGTGCGGAACAGATTGCAGGCGGCAACGACGGTATCACGATCAGGTACGTCGGCGAGAATGTAGAAAGTCCAGGGCCAGCCATTAGGCGAGGTACCGACCATCGTCTGATCGTCATCAATGGTGCCGAGAATCTCGACACCAGGCAGATCGCGAATACCTTTGAGCATCTCACCTGTGGCGGCCCAGACTTTTCCGATCTCGCCACTCGGCAAATCAAAGAAATTCTGAAGGACCGCACCGCAGAACAATACGCGTAGCTTTGACTTTTGCGACATAGCTTGAAAATCCTCTTATGTAATCAGGGGAAACCTGGAGGCGATTCCATACCGAGCAGGACGCGCCCAGCGTTCTGCCAGGTACCGTCCGCTAGGAAAGCATGCTGCGGCACGACCATCGCATCCTGCATGTGGCGTGCAATCATATGGTCATGGACAATACCAGTGGTGCCGCTCAGGCGGTATACCGCAAGTGCGACATCAGCTCCGGTGCGCGCGGCGTTAGTCGACGCCAGGCGCAGCAACGCACGCTGCCGCGCAGTGAGTTCGTCCCCGGCCAGTAAAGTGGTATAAGCTTCTTCTGTGATTTCGTAAAAGAAAGCACGGGCTGAACGAAGAAGCGCCTCTGCCTTGGCAATATCGGTCTGAAAATAGGGGCGCTCAGCAAAGTTCGCAGCACCCGTTATAGATCCCCGCGCGCCCGCCATATCGCTTAGCACGTCGATCGCACCGCGGGCGGTGCCGAGCGCCACCACGGCCAGCACTTGCGCCGCAAGAGCCATCGTCGGATATTGACAAAGGGGTTCGTCGAGGCTGGATTTACCACCGCGAATGAAGGTCCAATCCCTGGACACGACCACGCGATCGACAACCATGTCGTGGCTGCCGGTTCCTTTCATCCCGATCACATCCCAATTTGGTTCGATCTGCACTTTCGAAGCCGGCATGACCGCAATCAGAGGCAGGCCGCCACTGGCATCGCCATCAACCTTAATGCCGACGCCTATAATGTCGGCACCGGTGGAACCGCTGCCCCACGACCAGCGACCGGAAACCTCTAAACCACCTTCAACGACGGCCGCCTTTTGCGGCGGAAAGATGCCGCCTGCAAAGACGACATCAGGTCCGTCAGCATAGATTTGCTGGAGTGTCGCGACTGGAAGCGCCGATAGATAGACTGCGGAAAAGCCGAAGCTGGCGACCCAGCCAGCCGAGCCATCGACTTCAGACAACCGTTCCACCATGCGCAAGAAGGCCATGGGCGACAATTCGTCACCGCCCAATCGCTTGGTCACCAAGGCGCGGTAAAAACCTGCCTCACGCATCAACTGGACGACTTCAGCGCTAATTTGTTGGTCACGCGAAAATTGAGTGCGGTTCTTGCGAACGGCATCCAAGAGCCGTTCGAACGACTGGGCTTTTACTGCCTCTGCCGACATCTCTGCCTGAGATGTAATTATCATTTTAGTCTCCCGAAAGCGCATTTGCATGCCTCGGCTCTAATGCCGCTCTTCCCCGCTCACATTCATCCCCATAACTTGAATAGTCAACTATTATTTTCGACGCGAGCATATGTACACGGCTGCTTTAACGACACTATTGGGTCACTGCGCACTAAGCGCGATATACAAAGCTCCCCTGCAATAGCGGCCGTAGCCTGCGCTAAATGGCCGCCGTCGATCCATCGACCATCAGACTTGGCCTTCGGCTGACATTCTCCCGGGCGCCATTTCCAGGCAGCTTTGTTCGCAATGCCGCTGCTTTAGACGCAAGCGCCATTTGCCTGAGGCCGACATGCCGCCCGACCGCCAGAGCCGCTCCCCCAAGCGGAAGTACGTCGACGAGAATTCCCTAAAACTGATGGCCGGCCATGTCTTCGCCGGTCCAAGAAGGCTAACGTCCTATGCAGCGAACGTTCGCGCCAGACCTTCAACCCATTCGATCTGAAAAGCGGTCGTTTGCGGCCCAGGCTGCTGCGCCTGGAAGATTGCCAAGGTAGGGTCGACGACGTCACTCGTTTCTCCGCTGAGAGCTTCAACAATGGCCAAACCAAGAAATGGCACGCTTGCTTCTGAATAACCGCCTTCATGCACAACAACGAGCCGCCCGCCGCATAGCTGATCCGCGGCGTCCACCATTCGCTGTGTCATTACGCGGAATGTTTCGCTGTGAACCAACATCCTCGCCATAGGATCTGCAGCACCCGCATCTAGCCCGCTTGCAATGACGATCAGATCAGGTTGAAAGCGCTCCAGGGCGGGTAGCACGATGCGATCGATTGAAGCGATATAAGCGGCATCACCCGCGCCAGGGGGAAGCGAGATATTGATGTTCGCGCCCTCGCCCGCACCTTCACCACGATCAGCAATGCCGCTGTAGCCCGGTGGGAAGCAGTTCTCCTGATGGATAGAAATGGTCAGCGTATCATCGCGATCATAGTAAATCGACTGGGTGCCATTGCCATGATGAACGTCCCAATCAACTATGGCGACACGCCCCAAATCAAAATCGGCCCGGGCGGCTTCAACCGCGATCGGAATATTAGCCAGCACGCAAAATCCCATGGAGCGATCCGCGAGGCAATGATGCCCAGCGGGGCGACAAAGCGCATAGGCGCGGGAGACCTTCCCACTCATCACATCTGCCACGGCCGCCTTAGCAAGACCTGCGGAAATGCAAGCAATATCAAATCCCCCAGCGCTGAACGGCGCGAAATCACCTATATCGCCCCCGCCCTCAGCACTGACCTTCTTGAACTCATCAATATAGCGCTGGGTATGAACGCGGACGAGATCGGAGTTATCGACGGGGCTCCCCTTATCGACTGAGAGACGATCCAGAACCCCTGAAGTTTTCAAGAGAGATAGTAGCCGCCGCTTGGCGTCAGGCGTGTCAGCGCCAGCGACACCGCTTGGGGGCTGCACATAGCCCCCAACGGGCAAAAACAAGGCTTGCAGACCCACTGAGTGCCAGAAGGTCCACTCATCGGTATAGAAGCCGGTTTTCGTCATCACGATAATTCCTAAGTCATGCGTTTTTCAGCATTCTTTCGATCCCGGCATGCCGTGTCGCGACACAGAGTGCCTAATTTGCCGCTCCCCGTGCCATGATACTGTGCAAGCAGCGCCGGGACTATTTCCTTTCCTGCCGAATAGGCGAAATGCGAAATTCAGGTCGCTGTTGGTTGTCATGTGCCAAGAAGGCAATCCACTACATATATCTGTAATCAGCAGCGGGTTCGGTGAGATCCTTGACCGGGGCTCAGGTTGGTGGCGCAAATTATCGAATCTTTGACGCGAGACGCAATTGTAAGAGTCACCCCCGATAATGGTAATGCACCGACTGGCAACGGTTCTGTCACGGTAGTTGATGTCGGAAATCGACGCTCTGCCTGTTCGGGCCGCAGTGTGAAGGGGGCGCGGTCCACTGCGACGCGTCGGCAATAGCAGAAGGAAAATCCATGAGCGCTTCGACCAAAATCGATTTCATTTATTTGTCCGAGCCCGACATGATCAAGGCTGGCGTCACGGACATGCCTGCTTGCGTTGATACCATGGAAGAGATGTTTGGCCTCCTTTACCACGGCGACTATCGCATGGCCGGAGCGAACAGCGACTCCCATGGCGCGATGGTGACCTTTCCGGAAAGTTCGCCCTTTCCAGACATGCCGAAACCCACAGCCGATCGCCGGTTCATGGCGATGCCCGCCTATCTTGGCGGCCGCTTCCGCACCGCGGGAATGAAATGGTATGGTTCCAATATCGCGAACCGTGAAAAGGGGCTGCCGCGGTCGATTCTTACATTCATCCTCAACGACGCAGACACCTCGGCACCTTTGGCCTTTATGTCCGCGAACCTGCTGTCGGCATATCGTACGGGTGCCATACCTGGGGTCGGGGCACGCCATCTTGCTCGCAAGGATTCAAAAGTCGTCGGGCTTGTCGGACCCGGCGTCATGGGAAAGACAACGCTGATGGCACTCATGGCCGTCTGCCCCCAAATAGATACGATCAAAATCAAGGCTCGCGGCAAAGCAAGCCTTGATAGTTTTCTGTCCTGGCTAGGCGAAACCTTTCCTCAGATCGTAAATGTCGAAGTAGTGGATACGGTGGAGGCCGTTGTTCGCGGCGCAGACATTGTCACCTATTGCAACTCGGGCGAGACCGGTGATCCATCCAAATATCCAATAGTAAAGCGCGAGTGGGTGAAGCCCGGCGCCTTCCTGGTCATGCCCGCGAGCTGCCAGATGGACGAAGCTATGGAACATGGCGACATTAGAAAGGTCGTGGACAACACCGGTCTATACGAATGCTGGTTTGAGGAACTGCCCAAGCCTGCGCACGTCCACGTCCCGCTAATTGGCGTACGCTTCCTAGATATGATCGCCGAAGGTAAAATGACCAAGGAGCAGCTTGAGGATCTCGGCAAAATTGTCGCTGGCGAAGCGCCTGGTCGAAAGAACGATGATGAGATCATCATCATGTCGGTCGGCGGCATGCCGGTCGAAGATGTTGCATGGGGTACGGTCATCTACCGAAATGCGATCGAGCGGGGGATCGGTGTGCGCCTGAACCTGTGGGACGTCCCGGTCCTGCGCTGACCTCATGACAAATCGGCCTCACTCTTCGAGACCGGTTTGATCCATCACGCCTTTGCGGAGAACGTATGACTAAGCTCATCAAGATCAAAACCGGCAACAAGTTCGAGGAAATGGGAAGCTATTCACGGCTTGTTGCGGTCGGCGATTGGATTTTCGTATCGAATACAGCGGGCCGCAATCCGGAAACTCAGGAAATCGCTGAGGATGTGACTGAGCAAACCCACCAGGTGTTTGCTAATGTCGAACGCGCCCTTGCGGCCGTTGGCGCGACTCTGGCGGATGTCGTGGTCTCACGTGTATTTATACAGGAGCCGTCCGACACCGTGGCCGTTATGACAGTCGTGGGTGAGAAGTTTCGCGGCATCGATCCGGCAAGTACGGTGACCTGCCCTCCGCTCGGCTCTACCATCTACAAAGTGGAAATCGAGATGACGGCCTTCCGCGGAGCCGGACAGGCAGAAACGGAGCGGCGTACCCAGGCTCTCTAATTAACTCAATCGGATCGCCCTTTCCCGCCAATTTAGGAACACCGTCGTGGCTCCAAACATCGCACCCGTCCAGACAAGCCAGCAGCATCCCAAAAGTACGACCGTGGTGATCATTGGCGGTGGGATCGTCGGGCTGATGGCCGCTCTCAGCCTAAGCGAGCGGGGCATCCCTGTTGTACTGCTCGAAAAAGGAAAGCTTGCGGGCGAGCAATCCTCTCGAAATCTGGGGTGGGTGCGCAAGACAAGTCGTGCGGCAGCCGATGTTCCGATGGCGACGGCTTCAGATCGGCTTTGGGCGAACCTTTCCAAACGCCTTGATGCCGACCTTGGCTATAGCCAGACCGGGATAATGTTTCTGGCGGCGTCCGAGAACGAAATGGCCGCCCATGCGGCATGGAAGAAATCGGTCGACCATCTCGCGCTCGATACGCAACTGTTAAGCAATCGCGAAATTGACAGTCTTGTGCCAGGCGGTCGAGGCAATTGGGCGGGCGCCATTTACACTCCGTCTGACGGGCGAGCAGAACCGTCTCTTGCCGCCAGTGCCATAGCGGCAGGCGCGATACGCAATGGCGCAATTATCGTCGAGAACTGCGCGGTTCGCACACTTTCGCTGTCTGGCGGAAAAGTAAACGGCGTCGTCACAGAGTTTGGAGAGATCCGGTGCGATCAAGTCCTGCTGGCAGGAGGGATGTGGTCGCGCCGTTTCTTGAGCAAGCACAAGGTGAACCTGCCGACATTGCCGCTCGTATTATCTGTGATGCGCACGGCGCCGATGGACGGCCCAACAGAGATCGCGACCGGCGGTCCCGATTTCTCTTTCCGCAAGCGCCTGGACGGCGGCTTTACGATTTCTCAGCGTGGCGCAGTCAAAGCGCCCCTCACTCTCGACCACCTTTTACTCGGCACCCGGTTTTTGCCAGCCCTTAAGCATCAGCGCCATTTGCTCCGCATATCGCTTGGTCGGGAATTCTTCTCCGACCTGCTGTTGCGCCGTGGATGGTCGGGGAGCCAGACATCCCCCTTTGAGCGTGTGCGGACGATGGACCCGCCGGTGGATGCAGGAATAAACGCCGAAGCAATGCGAAACATCAGCGCAGCCTGGCCAATATTCGAACACGCAAAGATAATCGAGACTTGGGCAGGCATGATGGATGTTACCCCGGATTCCTTGCCCGTCGTCGGACCGGTGTCGCAAGTTCCCGGCCTCATGCTCGCTACGGGCTTTTCTGGACACGGCTTTGGCACCGCTCCTGCAGCAGGGCAACTCGCAGCCGATCTGTTGACCGGCGACAGCCCCATAATAGATCCGTATCCCTATCGGCTGGAACGCTTTGAGGGCTGATTGCGGCAGACCCTCAGCGGCGTTTTGCGCGAACGGCACTGGGTGGAACGCCTTGCCATCCGCGATGCGCCCGCCAAAAGGTAGTGCCATCAGCATAGCCCAAAGCAGCGGCAAGATTCCCAAGATGCGGCACACCAGCACGTAGGTGCAGGTCTGCCACCTGTTTGCGGTGATCGCATAACAGTTGACGCAAGGATGTCCCTTCCTCGGCAAGCCGACGCTGCAGGCTGCGGGGGGCTATCGCAAGATCAAATGCAATTTCTTCTAAAGTAACAGACCGATGACCAAGTCGGGTCGCGATCAATGCCAACACCCGGCTTGTCCAGCTCACCCCTATTTCGGAAGGCATGATGTCGGCCAAATAGCCTTCCAGCGTCGCCATGAGATCAGCGTCTTCTTCGCGAAGGTCAGTACGCGCGTCGCTAAGGGCGAACGTTATCCCATTGCTCGCTGCGTCAAATCGTATCGGGCAGCCAAGAAGTCCTTCAAGTATTAGGGTGTCGTCCTCGGATATTGGCCCATGCTCGAACTGAACCATCTGCGGCCGCCAGTGACGCAGAAATGCCGACCTTATGAACTGGATCAGGGAGGACATGGTGAATTCCGAATCCTGGCGCCGCGGCCAGATCGCCGGATCGCTCAATCGGTAGGTCCAGGTCACCTCACCGTCCCCCACCAGAAGGGCAGACTGAGTATCAGGCTGAAAGGTAGTGAAAAAGCGCGTCAGGCGCTCCAGCGCAGTTATAATCGAGCGAGATTTGGACATCACCATTCCAGCGGGCCCGAGTGCAACGGGACGCATGGCCAAGCCAAGTCGAGCACCTAACGATGGGTCAGCAAGTTCATTGGCCATTTCCTCGAACATCGCGACATATCGCGCGAGCGGTACCTTGACCCCAGGATTCGAAAGAGCGTCCGGCTCGAGACCATGTTGTCGCAGAACAGCCGCGGAATCACCGCCGCGAAGCGAAAACTCGCTTGCCACAGCGACAACCACTGAACCTCGAAGTCCTGCACCCACAATAACGATAAGCCCCCCTGCCCGTGAGATCGGCGCATAAGTAATGCCGTTGCATCAATGGCGTAAACTATCGAATCTATGACACCTTTTGCAATGGTTTTTCTGTTTTGACTCGATGATAGTGACGGAAGGTTTCAAGTGCTCAATTTTAGAGCGCATTAAATGGGGGGCGGGTATCGCTGAGGTGCGAGCATTTTCTGCGCATGTCATCAGCGCGGCCTTGCTAGAAATGCGCCTCTGCGGGGCAGCGTGCATGGCACCGACTCTACAAGCTTCACCGCCTTCGATAGAGATATTCTTCGGATGTCTGGGTTCCACCTCTGGCGAAACCCTAACGTCCTCTAATTGTAAACTTGCTCTTTTTTGATAACAAGGCGGCGCAAAAACTCCTCGTAAGATCCCCGGAAACGATGGACAAATATGCGCTTCACAGCCTGCTAGGACAATTGCATGGACCTGAGACGCAAGACTATCGGCTGGAAAAAAATCGCGGGCCTCGGGGTCGGTTTGGTAGTGGCAGGACAGTTTGCCGGCTGGAACTATGGCTTATCGCGGGCCAGTTGGCCCGATATGATAGTCGCTACTTTTCTGATGGCGACCCTATGTTTTGCCCTGTCTTTGTGTGTCGCTGAACTAGCTACCGCGATTCCGAATGCCGGTGGGCTGTATACATATTGTGAGGAAAGTTTCGGACCGGCAGCCGGTTACGGTGTCGGCGTGGCCATATTTGTTGCACTTGCCGTGAGCACCGGCGCTGCTGCTGAGTTTATCTCAGCCTACAGCCAATTCGTCACGGGCTTCGGCGGGCCTGTTTTCAAGCTTATATTGTTCGCGATCATAATCGCCATCCACATGAAAGGTGTGGGTGAAGCACTCTCGGTGCTGCTTGTCGCCGGACTCATCGCGGTCTTATCGCTGCTGACCTTCGGACTGGTGATGCTGCCTCATTTCGAGCTTCAAAATGTCCTGCCCGATGGCAAATGGCAGATCGATGCCGGAGGCATATTTGCGTGTATTCCGTTTGCGATAATGATGTTCATCGCAGTCGAGCAAACCGCAACATCGGCCGAAGAAGCAACCAATGTCGAACGGGACATACCTCTCGGCATGTTCAGTGCAATTGGCGTTCTACTTTTGACAGCTATGTGTGTTTTGGTACTTGCGCCTGGCGCCGGTGGCGCGAGCAGGATCGGGGCAGCGGCAGACCCATTGCTCGAAGCAATGAGGGCACCGGCAGGCGGCGTAGCAATATGGCTCGCCCAAATTGTCGGAGCTGGCGCGCTCTTTGGGCTGATCGCCACGCTTTTTTCTTTAGTTTTCAGTGCATCCCGGCAGTTATTTGCGCTAGCTCGCGACGGCTTTCTCCCGGCATTGCTATCATACCAAAACAAGTCGGGCACACCGATAGTCTCGCTTGGCACCATCGGACTTATCGGTTTCCCGCTGTCGTTCATTTCGCCGGACAAGATCATCGTGACGATGGTGACGCTTCTGACTGCATCCTATTGCGTCGTGCTCGCTGGATTCATTCGGCTGCGTCTCAATAGGCCTGAACTGCATCGCCCCTTCAGGGCACCTGGCGGTGTGGTTACCGCTTTGATAGCGCTTCTGTTGTCTGCACTTGTATTTGTCGCCTGCCTTTCAGCCAATCCAGACGCTTTAATCCCGATGGGAGCGGTGCTGCTGATCGCGTCAGGCTGGTACATTGCGCGGAGAAGAATAATGCCGGTGAACGAGCCTGAGGGCAGAGCGCTCGACGCCACGCAAAACACATGAATGCGCCGAATGCCGCAGAAACTGCGCGACATGGAAAGCAAGGAGTTTAAAACTATGACCCAAGCCTATCCCATCATCATCGACGGTAAGTCCGAAACTACCGCCGCTCATATCGATGTTATCAACCCAGCCAACGGACAAGTGTTCGCGCTGTGCCCGGCCGCGACGTCGGCCGATCTTGATCGCGCTGTCGATGCCGCGCGGCAGGCTTTCCCCCTTTGGGCGGGCAAGCCCGATGCTGAGCGTAAAGCAGCGGTCAATACGCTTGCCGACATCCTCGAAGCCAACATAAGCGAGCTTGCCGAGCTCATCACGCGCGAGCAAGGCAAGCCGATGGGCGGGTTAGGGTCACAATGGGAAGTCGGCGGAGCCGCTGCCTGGACCCGCTTTACCGCTGGGCTCGATCTACCGGTCGAGTATATTCAGGACGACGACAAGGGTCGGGTCGCAATGCATCGCAAGCCGATTGGAGTCGTTGCGTCCATTACACCGTGGAATTTCCCGGTGATGATCGCCATTTGGCACATAATGCCTGCACTGCGCGCTGGAAACACCGTTGTGCTCAAGCCTTCCCCCTACACGCCCATCGCAACGCTGCGCATGGTTGAGCTGATGCAGGAAGCACTTCCCCCTGGCGTGCTCAATGCAGTGGCAGGTCCTGATGAAATTGGTCAGGCGATATCGGCGCACCCCGGCATCGACAAGATCGTGTTCACCGGTTCGACGCGGACCGGGAAGCATGTCATGGCAAGCGCCGCCAACTCGCTTAAGCGGCTGACTCTTGAGCTGGGCGGCAACGATGCAGCCATCCTTCTACCCGATGTCACATTGGATGAGGCTACGATCGAGAAAATCTTTTGGGGTGCCTTCCTCAACAACGGGCAGGTGTGCGCTGCCATCAAACGCCTCTATGTCCATGATTCCATTTATGACGAGCTATGCGACAAACTCGTTGCTTATGCTGCAGGCGTAAAGATTGGAGATGGCATGTCGGCCGATAGTCAGCTTGGCACCATCCAGAACAAAATGCAGTTCGAACGCGTAAAAAGCCTGGTGGAGACCGCCCGGAACAGCGGAGCGCGCATCCTGTGTGGCGGTGCGCCAATTGAAGGTGATGGCCTCTTCTATCCCATCACTTTGCTGGCGGATGTTCAGGAAGGTATGGCGATTGTCGACGAAGAGCAATTTGGCCCTGCCCTGCCGATAATCCGTTACACCGATATCGATGAGGCGATAGGCCGGGCCAATGACAACCCCAATGGTCTTGGCGGTTCCGTCTGGTCAAGCAGTCCCGACAAGGCGGTTGCCATCGCGAGCCAGCTTGAATGCGGCACCGTCTGGATCAATAGCCACGCAATGGTCCGTCCTGACGCACCATTTGGTGGCGTAAAGCAATCAGGCATCGGCGTTGAGTTCGGCACTCTGGGTCTAGCCGAGTTTACGACGGTGCAAGTAATCCACCAATAAAGTAAGCACCAACCCGTCACATCCTCCTGTTGGGCACCTTAGAATGAGGTGTCCAACATCTTTCGGCCTGAATTCATATTGAATAGGCTGCGCGACAAAGCAGGCCATATTGATAAAGATCGTCTGGCTTCAATGTAATCGTTGCGACGATGCCAGCCCCGCAAGCGGGGAATGAAGTCATAGCTGAAAGCTAAAAATCCACATGATGAAATTTTGGAAAAGTTGAAAACAAGCATGATCCGTATCTTCTCCTAGTGACGGACCACCCCCTTCAAGGATTACAGGTGGTTAGATGGGGTGAAGCGAGGCAAAAGCCACCATACCGCGGGGGCCGACCATCACGATCGGTGAAGTGGCAGATGGGCGGGCTGATCGCGGATGTTGCCGCTTACGCAACAAGTGACCGTGGAGTCGCCGTTGTATTGCGGAATGCACTAATCTTATAAGCTTCGGACAGAACATCTGGAGCTTCCATGTCCCAATTAGAGCTTTGGTCGCGGCGTCGTTTCGTGAAAGCCAGTACATTGGCGGTTCCGGTGATAGCGGGTCTCGCCGGTGCGGCCGGATTTGCAGCGCCCTTGGCAGGAAGCGCAGCGGCCGATCTGCAGAATCGGATCGCCGGAACTGTCGTCGTCAAGGATGACGAAAATTACGAGGTTTGGCGCCAGTCGATGATTTGGCAGCGCGCCAAGGCAGATCGCCGCCCCGACATGATCGTGCAGGCTGAGCGTATCGAGGATGTGCAGGAAGCTGTGCGGTTCGCTGCGACGGCCGGGATGAAAGTCACGACACGCTGCGGTGGCCATAGCATGGCGGCGTGCTTCCTGCGCGATCGGGGAATGCTCATCGACATCAGTCGCCTGGACGGGATCGCGGTGGACAAGGCGGCAAAGCTCGCTGTCGTCGGCCCGGGCGTTTTTTGCCGGGGCCTGGCCGAGCGGCTTGCCCAGGATGATCTCGCTTTTCCCGGCGCGCATTGCGGTACGGTTCCAATCAGCGGCTTCCTGCTAGGTGGCGGTGTTGGCATGAACACCAATGCCTGGTCGCAGGGTATGAGCGTGTTTGCCGTCAAGGCGGTCGACATCGTGATGGCGGACGGCCGCCTTCTACGCGCCAGCGAGAGCGAGAATGCCGATCTTTTCTGGGCAGTGCGCGGGGGCGGTCCCGGCCTGTTCGGTGTTGTCGTTCGCTTCCACCTGCAGTGCTTTGATGCGCCCAAGGTCATCTGGGGCGCAACTTACACGTTCGCCTTCGCGGAACTCGATGCAGTCACGCGATTGATGGATAAGCTCGTCCCGCAACTCGATAAGGATGTCGAGGTGCTGTATTCGGTCGCGGCCTTGCCGGGCGTCGCTGAAGATGCGCCAGTCGATCAGCGACAGCGCATCTATCTGGATGTCAACGCATTTGCCGCAAGCGAGGCGGAAGGACGGCGCAAGCTGGCACTGCTCCAGCGCGATCCGCTCATCGCTCGTGCCCTCGACAAGGTCGAGGACCGCGCCGGTAGCTTCGATCGCTATTATAGCGATAACGAAGCCGCATTCCCGCAGGCCTATTGGATGGGCGATAACATCTGGACTGATCGGCCGATGGAAGCGATCGCGGTCCTCAAGCGGCACATTCCTGATTGCCCCGCCCCCCGTGGCACGCCGGTGGTGCTCTATATGGGCACTAACAGCATGCCCGACGCGGCCTGTTCGCGGATCGGCCGCTTCTATGTGGCTTATTATCTGGAATGGGACGAGCCTGCGCAGGAAGCGCCCAGCCGTGCCTATTGCCTGAAGGTTTTCAAGGAGCTCAAGGCTGTTGCCAAGGGCAGCTACATAAATGAGATGGATCAGGAAGGGCGGCCTGAGGATATCCGGGACTGCTATTCTCCCAAGGCTTGGGCGCGACTTGAGCAACTGCGCAGGCAATGGGATCCCCAAGGTCAGTTCCACGGCTTTTACGGCCAGTCATGACTAAAGCCGTCATCGCCGGCACACCTATCTTGCATTTGGAAACCATATGAAAATGCCCTCGCCCAAAGTCGGCCTGCTCGCAGCTCTGTTGCTTTTTTCTGGTGTCGCCGGCGCAAAAGCGCTGACCCCAGAGAAGCCCGCCGACGATCCGGCAAGCGTAGTGCATCAGTTGTACGAAGCGTTCGAACATGGCGACATGGCGGCGCTGGAGCGGCTGATCGCAAAGGATGCGAGCTGGACCTATTACGGCCCCGCCAGCCAGCTACCTTTCGGCGGCACGCGGCACGGGCCTGCGGGCGTCGCCGATTTCTTTGCGAAGGTAGCCGAAACTCTCGATAACCCGGTGGCGACCCAACTCGAGTATGTCGTGACAGGCGATACCGTGGCGGTGCCAGGCACCGAAGAAAGCACCGTCCGTGCGACCGGCATCCGCTACAAGGCGGACTTGGTCCATGTCTTCAAGGTTCGTAATGGCAAGATTGTCAGCTTTGAGGAGTTTATCGATAGCGGCAAGGTGCTGCTGGCCTTTCAAGGGGACAAGAGCGTCGATGTCTCGGCAGGTGGCGATGCGATGGCGACCGCTACTCCGGGCTCACGACGTCTGGTCGACAAAAGCGTGGGCAAGGCGATATTCACCACATGTGCAGGGTGCCATGGCAATGACGCCAAGGGGCTCAATTACATGTATGCGCCAAACCTTACGGGACAGCATTCCGACTATCTCGCACGCCAGCTGACCAACTTCCGCGATGGCAAGCGTGGCAAGATGGACGATGCGCATGGGTTCCCGATGGTTGGCCGAGCGACCGCCATTCCCGGTGCCGATGGCGTAAAAGCGGTGGTCGCCTATGTTGCTGGCCTACCCAAGCTTGCCGCAGCCCCCGTTGCAAGCCGCGCGGTACCCGCTTCGATTGTTGATATCGTACCGACTTGCGCCACATGCCATGGCGCGGCTGGCGAGGGAAATTTCGATATGCAGGCGCCAGCACTCAATCGGCTGGACCGCACTTATATCGCGCAACAACTGGTCAACTTCCGGACCGGTAAGCGCGGCTACCATGCTGATGACCCCCAAGGCGCGCTGATGGCTGCTTCCGTGCCGGAAAGTTTGGGATCGGACGCCATCGCTGCTCTCGCAAAACACTATGGCCGCGACTGAGCAAATTGGGGCGGGTGCTGACTGCGCTCCTAGAACACCGCGAACAACGACAAACCAGCCGCGTTATCGCGGCACTGATTCTGGAATGAAACAATGACGGGCACCGAGACAACTTCAACGCGGATCGATTTCCTCTATTTGTCCGAGGAAGACATGATCCGAGCCGGCGTGACCGACATGGCCGCCTGCGTGGACACGATGGAGGAGATGTTCGCGCTCCTCTATCACGGCGATTATCGGATGGCCGGACCGAGCAATAATTCGCATGGCTCAGTCGTCGTTTTTCCGGAGGATTCGCCGTTTCCCGACATGCCCAAGCCGACCCCAGACCGCCGGTTCATGGCGATGCCCGCCTATCTTGGCGGCCGTTTCAAGACCGCAGGCATGAAGTGGTACGGCTCAAACATCGCCAATCGGGAGAAGGGCCTGCCCCGCTCGATCCTGACCTTCGTGCTCAACGATGCCGATACGGGCGCGCCGCTGGCTTTCATGTCGGCTAATCTTCTCTCGGCCTATCGGACCGGCGCGGTGCCAGGCGTGGGTGCGCGCCACCTTGCCCGCAAAGATTCCAAGGTGGTCGGCATTCTCGGACCGGGCGTTATGGCGCGCACTTCGCTGGCGGCGTTCATGGCGGTGTGCCCGCTGATCGACACGGTGAAGGTGAAGGGTCGGGGCGTTGAGAGCCTCGCAGCCTTCCAGACGTGGATTGCCGAAACCTATCCGCAGATCACCACGATTCAGGTCGTCGATACGCTGGAGGAAGTTGTCCGCAACGCCGATATCGTCACCTTCTGCCAATCGGGAGCGATCGGAGATCCCTCGATCTATCCGGTCGTGAAGCGCGAATGGGTAAGCCCTGGCACCTTCCTGTCAATGCCATCGCTCACCAATATCGACGAGGGGATGGAAGCACCCGAAATCCGCAAGGTGCTCGATAATCCCGGTCTCTACGAGGCGTGGCATGAAGAGAACCCCAAGCCGGTGCATCGCAATGTGCCTGTCGTCGGCATCCGTTTCCTGGATCTGATCGATGAAGGTCGTATGACGCGCGACCAGATCGAGGATCTGGGCAAGATCGTCGCTGGCGAAGCGCCCGGACGCCGGAATGACGATGAAATTATCATCATGTCGGTCGGTGGCATGCCGGTCGAGGACGTGGCGTGGGGCACGGTGGTGTATCGCAATGCCATAGAGAATGGGATCGGCGTCAGCCTCAATCTCTGGGATCAGCCCGTTCTGCGGTAGTTCGTCGCCCTCCTGCCCTTTTTTTAGGAAATCAACCATGACCGATATCGTCAAAGTCAAAACCGGTTCTCCCGCAGAGGAGCGCGGCGCCTATTCGCGGCTGATCGCCGTCGATAATCTCATCTTCGTGTCGAACACGGCGGGTCGCAATCCGCGCACCAAGCTCATCCCCGAGGATCCTGCCGAACAGACGTTGCAGGTTCTCTCCAATATCGATGCGGCCTTGGCTGCGGTCGGATCGTCGATTGACGATGTCATCGCGGCCCGCGTGTTCGTCCAGTTTCCGCAGGATATCGACGCGGTGATGGAGGCCTATGCCGGCAAGATGCGGGGGATCAATCCCACCCTGACGCTGACGAGCCCTCCACTTGGCATGGCCGAATTCAAAGTGGAGATTGAAGTGACGGCCTATCGGGGCGCCACCCAAGCCAATGTCAAAGAGATCACGATCACCCTCTGACGGTAAACATAACGAACAAAGGTAGTTGCGGTGGCTCCAGCGATCACTCCGGTAAAGACTTCAGGCCGCCATCCCGAGGCGACGACGGTGGTGGTAATCGGCGGTGGCATCGTCGGCCTGATGACTGCGCTGACTCTTGCGGAGCGTGGCATTCCGGTGGTGGTCCTGGAGAAGGGCGGGATCGCGGGCGAGCAGTCGTCGCGCAATCTTGGCTGGATCCGCAAAATGGGACGCGAGGAGCATGATCTGCCGCTCGCCATGGCATCCGAGCGCTTATGGGCTGCGATGCCAGAACGGGTCGGAGCGGATGTGGGCTATCGGCAGGCGGGCATCATGTATCTGTGCCGATCCGATGCCGAGATGGCGGGCCATCGCGCCTGGCTGGATGCGATCAGTGGCGCCAGTCTTGATTCCCGGCTGCTGGGGCCAGCGGACATCGACCGGCTGGTGCCCGGCGGAACAGGCGGTTGGGCGGGAGGCATCTACACGCCTTCCGATGGACGCGCTGAGCCATTGCTGGCGTCCAGTGTGATTGCAACTTCCGCGATGGCGAAGGGTGCAGTCATCGTCGAGCAATGTGCGGTGCGCAGCCTCTCGATCACGGCGGGTCGGGTGACCGGCGTGGTCACTGAGCGTGGCGCAATCCGCTGCGAGCATGTCGTCCTGGCGGGCGGCATGTGGTCACGGCGCTTCCTTGCCAATCTCGGTGTCTCGTTGCCGACGCTGCCGCTGGTGGCTTCAGTCGTGCGCACCGCACCGATGAAGGGGCCGACCGATATCGCAGTGGGCGCGCCCGACTTCTCCTTCCGCAAGCGGATTGATGGCGGCTACACGATCACGCAGCGAGGCGCTTTTGTGGCGCCCCTGGTGCTCGACAGCCTGCTGCTCGGCCGACGCTATCTCCCTATGTTGCGCGCGCAATGGAAGAATGTCCGGCTGTCGTTGGGCCGTGACCTTGTTGACGATCTTGCGATGCCGCGCCGCTGGGCGGCTGACGGTCCATCGCCGTTCGAGCATGTCCGCACGATCGACCCGCCAGTCAACGAAGGGCTCAATGCCGAGGCGATGCGCAATCTCGCTGCGGCGTGGCCGGTATTCCGCGACGCAGTGGTGGCGGAGAGTTGGGCGGGGATGATCGACGTCACGCCAGATTCGCTGCCGATCATTTCGCCGGTCGCCAAACTGGCTGGCCTGACACTCGCCACAGGCTTCTCGGGGCATGGATTTGGCACCGCGCCCGGCGCAGGGCAATTGGCGGCAGATATCGCGACGGGAGAGGTGCCACTCGTCGACCCCACGCCCTATCGTCTGGATCGCTTCGACTGATTGAGTTCAATGCGCGGCGGGGACCATGTCCAACAGGCGCTGTATATCCGCCATGGCCTCTGCGCTGGCGGCATCGCGGCTTATCATCACGATGCGGCTCGACTGGTCCTCGCTTGACCAGCCATCAAGAAGGCGAGGCGGGTGGAAGATATCCTGAACGGCATCGACGACCACGGGGCGATTGGTATCGCTGACCGCCAACAGTCCCTTGATCCGCATCAGGCGGCCGCGATACCGGGGAACGAGTTCGTCGAAGGCCTGGGCGATCACTGGCCATGCAAGTCGCTCGTCGAACCGCCAGGACGCCGTTTGGACGAGACCTTGGTGATGATGATGGTCATGCCCAAGTGACGCGCTGCCTGCCATCGGCGGCAGCCCGTGCAGGCGGAAGGGCGTGAGCAAGGTCTCGACTGTTGCGGCTTCGCTATTTGCAATCAGGAGTTTTGCGTGCGGTGCGCTGGCAGACAGCAGCGCGCATAGCTGGTCCAGACCATCGGGCGTCGCCAGATCGGCCTTGCTGACGAGCAGGACATCGGCATGCGCCACTTGGCTGACGGCTTCGGGGTAGGTCTCCAGCGTTTTCGCGCCAAGCACGCCATCGACCAGCGTAATGACAGCGCTCAGCACGAAGTTCTGCTGGATCCAACCATCCGCGATCAGGCGGGTGAGGATCGGGGCCGGATCGGCGACGCCGGTGGTCTCGACGATTACGCGTGTGAAAGGCGGAATAGAGCCCTCCCGCCGGCGGAGATCGAGGTCACGCAGCGCAAGGCCAAGATCGTCATTCATCACGCAGCAGACGCAACCATTGGCCAGCAATTGCGGTGGTGGCGATCCTGCGCGCATGAGCAGATCCTGATCGATACCGATCTCGCCCACCTCATTGACCAAAAGCGCGCTGCCTGCATAGGACGGGTTGTCGAGCATTTGGCCGATCAACGTGGTCTTTCCGGCTCCCAGGAAGCCTGTAACCAGCATGATCGGGATGGGCGCACCATCAGCGGACATCGTGCAGGATGCGTCCTTCGAAGATAGTGGTCAACACGCGGGTTTCACTAATCTCGTCTACCGGAATAGCGAAAAGGTCGCGGTCGAGAATGATGAAGTCTGCAGACTTGCCGGGGGAGATCGATCCAGCCTTGTCCTCAGCGCCAACCGCGCGCGCGCCGGACAGAGTGAGCATCTCAATGCCTGTGGCCAGGTCAACGGACTCCGCACCATGCTGGAGCAATCCCTGCAATGCCGGGAATAGATTCGGCTCGGGCAGGAAGGTCCAGTCTGTTCCTACGGTGACGCGTGCGCCCATTCTGGCGAGTGTGCCGAACGGATAACCGCGCTCCCGAAAGGGGGCGAGTTCGGGCATGTCGCCGAACCAGATCGGCGGCGACATTTCTGCGGTTACGTTCAGCTCGGCAAACGAAGCGAGGTCATCTGGCTGGACGAAACAGCAATGGCTGATTTCCTGGATCGTTCCTTCATGGCTTGCGGCGCGCATGTCGCCCATCGCCTGAAGGACGAGCTGGACGGCGGCATCGCCGGTGCAATGAATCTTCGCGGTGATCCCCGCCTTGTCCCAAGCGATAAGCGCGGCTGCGAGGTCTTCGCGCGAATGGAGCAGCTTGCCCGGCTGTGGCTGCCCGGTCAGCGGATCGAGCTGGGCATCGGTGAAGTGCGGCCCAAGCGGTGAGCCATCCATGAAGACTTTCACGAAGTCAGTGTTCAACCGCTCGCTGGCGAAGCGCCGACGTTCCTCTATCAGCCGCTCCAGCGCTTCGGACGTGGCGTGGCCGAAATGCTCCTCGCGCCAGGGGATATGCGCGTAGACGCGCAGGGTTAGGCCTTGCTCCTGATCGATCTTCTGGAGCATTTCCAGCTCAGGGCGGCTCGCGGACGCTTCCTGAATGCCAGTGACGCCGAAACGGCTGGCGGTTTCCAGCGCCCAGCGCAGAGCGGCCTGATGAACGTCCGGCTCGGGGCTGGGCATTGCATTGAACAATTGCCATGTCGCGCGTTCGACCAACTCGCCGGTCGGTTCATTCGAACCAGCGCGGCGCACGATGCGACCGCCGAACGGATCGGGCGTGTCGGCCGTGATCCCGGCGAGTTCGAGTGCCTTGGAATTGGCGAGGCCATGGTGCAACGAATAATCGTGCAGATAGACGGGGGTATCAGGGAATTTCTCGTCGAGATATTTTCGATCGACCTCGCCCGGGGCCGATAGGGTGGGGTTGAAGTCGCCCCCGATCACCCACCCGCTAAGCTTGCCACGCGAGCACGCGATGCAATCACAAAGCCTTTCGCCATAATCCCGCCCGAGCGCATCGGCAGGCAGGCGGCATTCATAACGATGCTTCAACCCGGCCAGCAGAATGTGGCCGTGCGCGTCATGGATGCCGGGCATGATCATTCGACCTGCCAAATCCACGACAGCGCAGTCACTGCCCGCCGCCGCCAGGATATCGACCGAGGTACCGATATCCGCGATCTTCCCATCCTGTACGAAGATCGCGTCCACCCACGGGCGGCTCGCATCAACAGTGTAGATGCGGCCGTTGACATAGGCGGTGGGGCGAGCGGGCTGGTTCATGACTGCTGTCCTCGTCGACGGATATTACCAGCGATAGCGCAAGGCGGCGCCATAGGTGCGCGGCATTGCATAACGGACCTGGATGATGCCGAGCGACGCGAAGGATGGGCCTCCATAAGTGGTGTTCAGTCGGTTGCCGATATTATCGACAAAGCCGCGCAACTGCCAATGGTCGGAGGCTTCGAAGGTCACAGATGCGTTGTGCTTGAAAAAGCCCTCCAACTGCGTGCCCGTATCTCCGAAGTTACCGGAGAAACGTGACGAGCGGGCCTCGAAATTCCAGTCAAATGCCAAGCTTCGATCGTTCGGCAGCTCGATCGTGTAGGTCGCTCCGCCGCTGCCGCTCCACTTGGGAGCGAATGCCATCGGACGATCCGCAACGACGTTGGTGCCGGTTGGCGTGATCTTCGCTACATCCTTGATGTTAGTATGTAGATAGGCAGCCGCGACATAGAGGCGCAGCTCCGGCGTCACAGCGGCTTCGATGTCAGTTTCCACGCCATAGGCATTGGCGTCCTGATTGTTAATCAGCCCGGCCAGGCCGACATAGTTGAAGGCCTGAAAGTCCTTGTAGTCATAGTAGAAGGCGGATGTATTGATGCGCAGCTTGCGGTCGAACAGCGTAGACTTCTGACCGATCTCATAGGAGATCAACGTTTCGTCCCCATAAGGGATCTGGGTGAGCGAAAGGCCGGTCGGATAGAAGCCGTTGTTAAAGCCACCTGCTTTTGTGCCGCGCGAAATGCTGGCGTAGAACAGGTTGTTATTGTCCGGTTTATAGTCGAGCTCGATCTTTCCCGACCATAGCGTGGCCTTATACTTCAAGCGAAATGGCACTGGCGTGCCCGTGCCGCCATCTTCGATGAGGAAACAATCGCCAACCGCGCCACCGCCGCAGTCGCGCAAAGCCGCGTTGTCGGCATCGGCGAAGGTTTTGTTGTCACGCGTCACGCGGATGCCGCCGATGGCAGTGAACTGGCCAAAGTCCTGCTCAAGCTGGCCGAATACGGCGCCGGAATTCGTGCGCAGGCGCCAGTCGGCATTAAGGCTGATCGGGAAATATGTGCCGTTGTAGAGACCGGTCGCCGGGTCAACGGCTGTCGGTCCATCGAGCGGGAAGTTGAAGGTGGCGGTCGGTTGATCCTTGCCGACGGCATGCAGGCCATAAAGACCGGCGGTCCAGCGGGTCGCGCCACCGTCATGATAGAGCCGCAGTTCCTGCGTCACCTGCTCGCCCTGATAGGGGAAGTTGGCGACGACGAGCGGATTTGGCGTGCCATCGCTGTCCTCTTGCATGGTGCGCTTGTAGGACTGATAGCCGGTGATGCTGGTGAAGGTGGTGTTGCCGAATTTTTTCTCTGCCCTCAGCAGGCCTGAATAACCGGTGGAACGCAGGAATGCGGCATCGTTGACGTCGACAACATTCTTCTTTGCGGCGCCGGTGTTACGCTCCGCATAGCCAACAGCGTCAACGATCGAGGCGTCGGCGACGACCAATCCGTTGTTATCGACGAAGCCGGTCTTGCTTTCGTAATAAGCGTGCGTGGTCTTGGTCCGGCCATACTCGCCCTTGAGTAGGATATCCCAGCCATCGTTGCCTTCGTAGCGAAGCTGCAGACGGGCGGCGTCCGATCCAGCCTGGCCGCCGCGATCGAGAGCGGGGTTCAGGCTTCTCTGGAAGCCATCGCTGTGACGCGACGTACCCGACACCCGCATCGACAGGGTATCGGTAAGCGGGGCAGTCGCCGCGGCCTCCAGCTTCAGATCATTGAAGCGGCCAAAGCTTGCCGACAAATAGCCTTCGGGCGTCTGGCTGGGCTTTTTGGTGATGTAATTGATCAGGCCGCCGGTCGAGTTGCGGCCAAAGAGCGTGCCCTGAGGCCCGCGCAGAACTTCAACGCGATCAAGATCGAACAACGCGAAGTCGACTGCGGGGACGGCAACGATGTAGAACTCGTCGACATAGGAAGTGACGGGCGCTTCATGGCCTTCACCGAAATCATTCAGGCCGATACCGCGGATGACGACGTTGGACGAGGTGCCCGGGCCGTAGGGGGAATAGCTTTCCAAGCCAACGACCTTACCAGCAAGATCTGCGCTGCTCGCAATATTGCGGTTGGCGATCTGCTCAGGCGTCACGGCTGTGATCGCAATGCCAACCCGCTGGATGCTTTGATTACGCTTTTGCGCAGTAACTACGATCTCTTGCAGGCCGCCAGCGCTCTCATTGGCTACGGCGACATCGGAAGAACTCTCCGGCGTGGTCTGCGCGTAAGCCTGGCTCGCCAGGGAGGCCAGCAGGATCGAGGCGCCGGTTAGAAGGCTGCTCTTCAAACGTTGGGCGTGTGGCATAGGTATTTCCCCTTTTTTAATGTCGGATAGTTCGACGCTGCGTCTTATTTTCTTGAAATTTTGCTTAAGCAGCCCGGGATCACAATGGCCCCGCCGCTCGCTCATGTTGCGCGATCCGCAACGTTGATAAAATGCAGACTTACGCAGGCAGCCGGGAGCGAGCGAAGATGTGGATTATATCAGTCGGCGGTCGAGGCGAGCAGTTCCTCATCCAGCCGATTCATTTCACGCACAAGGGCATTTTGCAGCGCAAGGCCTGCGGGCGTCATGCGTCTTCCTATCCGGCTCACAAGATGAAGGCGAACATCTGACAGCTCATCGCTAAGGATCGGCCTTTCGACGATCCCTGGAATGGCGGCCATAGATTGCCCCAGGATGCGCGGCAGCATGGTAACACCCATTCCCTGGGCAACGCTGTCGAGGATAACTTGGATCGATGGAGATTGGAGAACGATATTTAGCGGCAGCCCGCCGTTGGTGAACACCGAGTGGATAATTTCCAGGAGGCGGGAGCCAGCATCGGGGAGCACCAGCCGCTCGCCAGAAATTTGCACGGGCCAGATCGCCTTCTCGCGGGCTAGCGGGTGCTTTTCAGACATGAACAGTGAGAAGGGCTGTCGACTGGTCCCGAGCAGCTTGAGTCGAACGTCCTCCCCCGTGTCGAACAACAACCCTAGTTGCGCTCCATCGTTTAGCAATAGCCGCTCGGCATCCTCTCCGTCAGCAGCCTTCATCTCGATGCTAATATCGGGATATTTGGAGGAAATCGCTGCGAAGGCCTTTAGGAAACGCACCGCCAGCAGGCCGTGCCCGATGACGATGCGAATTGTCGAGGTCCGCGTGCTCCGCAGTTCGGCAAGCCGGGCCAGCAGTTCCTGATGCTCGATGACGCGGCGTTCGTAATATTCGATCAGCATCTGACCCGCCTCGGTCAGCTGAACCTTGTATGAAGCCTTCTCGACCAGATCTATGCTGAGTGCACGCTCGAGCAGCTTAATCTGTCGGCTGATGGACGAGGCCGCCACGCCCAGATAGTCGGCCGCTGCACGCATAGATCCGTGGCGCGCAGAAAGAGACAGATATTGGAGCCGGTGATCCTGAACGCTGATTTCGTAGCTGCGGCGGCTGATACCTGGCATTACTGTCCCACCACTCCTTGGGGCTTGCGGCCTTTGGCCATCCGCCGCCGGTCGGCTCTGGGGAGCACGTCAAGTTCGCTCAGCATCAGGTCTGGCTCAGCGAAGAAGAAATCGCGGGATACGAACCAGTCGCCATCCCGTTCTTCCCAGATCATCAGCACCCGGTGGATTTCGATTGAGCCTGCTAGCAGGACATTGTGGTTGGTTATGTTGCCAAAGGCCACCTTGCCAATAATAGTGACGGGCTCCGCTTCGATCGAGATCGAGCTGCATGCCTCACGCGCGTCTAGGAAGATCTGAGTTATCGCTTCATGGCCGACCTGGGCAGGCATGTCGCGGCCTTCCATGACCGCGTCGGGAAGGTAGAACTCGCGAACCATCGTTGCGATCTGGCGCGCGCGGAAGCGGGTTTCAAACTGCTGGCATTTTTCGATAAGCCGCTGTTCCACATTTTCCGCTTCAGTCATGAGCCGCGGCTTTGAGCAAAAGGATACATTTGATTCATCCGTTCAGGCAGTCTGCTACGGTGGCGGTATCGATGAATTCTTCGAAGCGCGTCATCAATCCACCCTGTACCTGATAGACATGGGTCCACTGCAACCGATACTCCCGACCAGTGGCAAGCGACATACTGTGCTCAATGCCTCGCCCATACACCTGATCGCCAATACCGATTAGTGACAACGGCGCCATTTCCTTAATCTGAATACTTTTTTCGGCCCGGTCAAAAAAGTCCTTCACACCAGCATGGCCAATAAATGTGCCGGCAAAGGGGATCTTCTCCTTGGGGCCATAATAGGTCCATTCGATGTCAGGCGACAGTGTCGCGAAGGCTGCATCAATGTCTCCGGCGTTGAAGGCGTCGAAGAAGCATCTGACGACGTCGGCGCTGTCCTGGCCATTGCTCATTTGGGCATTCACTCCTCGCGGTGGGCGCATCATCGCTCGATATGATGCCCGACCTGTCACGGCGTCAATGCCGAGGCGTTGGACTGATGTTGCGTCGCCAGCAACATATTCGCAGCAGATCGGGATTGAGCTTGTTGTGACGAACCGCGATGCAGGGACACCGCGCGGTTCGCCTGACGGGCTTTCTCATCTTGATCCGCGTGCTGGAGCATCGCAATTTGAACGACCAAATCAACGCTTCGCCCAATCCCGCCGCTGATAAGCTTTCGCAGGGTGTTTTGGGCAGCGTAGACATCACATTCATGGTTCTGGCCGTTGCGGCGCCTATGGCGATCGTCGTTGCCACAATGCCGATCGCCTTTGCGTTAGGCAATGCGACAGGCGTTGCTGGCACATATGTGCTTTCCGGGTTGGCGATCACTTTTTTCGCTATCGGTTATGTCCGCCTGCTGCCGTTCATCCGCAATGCCGGAGCCTTTTACGCGATCATCTCGCAAACGTTCGGCAGAGTGGCGGGCCTTGCCGGATCCTACGTCGCGTTGGTTTCCTATGTGGCGCTGTGTTGCGCGACGCTTGGCGCCTTGTCCTATTTCATCACTAACCTGCTTCAATCGCTGGGGTTGGACTTCGTGCATTGGGGTGTGAGTGCGCTAGCAGTGATCGCGATCCTGGGGCTGCTATCCTATTTCCGCATCGACTTTACGGCCAAGCTACTAGCAATCGCGCTGGGCGCGGAGGTCATCGCCATTCTGGTGCTCGATGTCGCTATCCTCATGGCCGATGGTTTTGGCGCGCCGGGCGAGATTTTCGCGCCATCGGTCGTGCTGGGGCCAGGCCTCGGCATTAGCGCGATCTATGCCTTCAATTCGGTGATCGGATTTGAGGCGACGGCGATATATCAGGAAGAGGCGCGCAACCCCAAAGTCAGCATACCGCGTGCGACTTATGCAGCGATCGCCGTGATTTGCGTGTTCTACGTCTTCACCGCTTATGCCTTCATCGTCGCAAGCGCTCCCGATGTGCGGGCCGCTGCCGCCCAGGATCCGGGACACTTCGTCTTCGGGCTGGCACGCCGCTATATAGGGCCTCAGGGCGAGGCAATTTTGTCGATACTGGTTATCAGCAGCGCTTTCGCCGCAGTGCTGGGGCTGTTCAACAATAGCGCCCGCTATGTCTTCGCGCTTGCCCGGGATGGCGCGCTGCCAGCCGGGCTTGCCCGCACACGCAGCGTGAACGGCGCGCCTTTCAATGCCGGCTTTCCGGTCATTGTCGTGCTCGCCGTGGTGATCTCGCTCTTCGCGCTGATGGGTCTCGATCCGCTATTGTCGCTGACCACCGCGCTCACCGGCTTCGGCTCGGTCGGCCTCATGGCGTTGCTGACAATCACTGCCTTTGCGATCCCGGTGTTTTTGAAAAAGCGCACAGGCAGCTTTGGACTGGTGTCGATCTTTCCGTTCGCGGGTGGAGCAATGCTGCTGGCAGGGACAATCCTGTCGGTAGCCAACTACCCCCTGCTGACCGGCACAGATTCCACCATCATCAATCAACTACCCGCCCTGCTCGTTGCGATCGCGGCTGCGGGAATGGTGCAAGCGCTTATCCTGCGTCGCCGCCATCCCGCGATCTTCGCGCGCATCGGATTGAGCCAGGTCGCGGGCTAATTTCAGATTTTTCAGGAGATGTTCCCATGACGACCGGCAACGATCTTTCGCAGCTGACAACCAAGGCCGCCGCCTTCATCGCTGGCAAGAAGGGCCTGTTCATCGGCGGCGAATGGCGCGCTGCGCAGGGAGATGAGACGCTGCCGGTCATCGATCCCAGCAGTGGACGCGAGGTAGGCCGCATCGCGCAGGCAAGCGCGGCTGATGTCGATGCTGCCGTCGTAGCGGCGCGTCGCGCACTGGAAAATCCGGCCTGGGCGCGGATGCGAGCGCATCAGCGCGAGGAGATCATGCTTCGCCTGGCCGAGTTGATCCGCGCCGAGGGGCCATCGCTGGCGCAGATCGAGACGGTGAACAGCGGCAAGCTGATCGCCAACACGCGCCTGTTCGATGTCGATCTGTCCGTCCATACCTTGCGCTACATGGCGGGCTGGGCGACCAAGCTCCATGGCGAGACAATGGATCTTGCCGTTCCCTATCTGCCGGACATGCGCTTTAACGGCTTCACCCGGCGGTTTCCGGTTGGTGTGGTCGCCGCGATCATGCCGTGGAACGTACCGCTGTGCCAGGCTGTGTGGAAGCTGGCACCGGTGCTCGCGACCGGCTGCACCATTATCCTCAAGCCCTCCGAACTGACCTCGCTCACCGCATTGCGGCTTGCTGAGTTGTGCGACGAAGCGGGCGTTCCACCGGGCGTCGTCAACGTTATTACTGGTACCGGCGAAGTGACAGGCAAGGCGCTGGTCGAGCATCCTGGTATCGACAAGATCAATTTCACCGGGTCCACCCGCGTTGGGCAGACTATAGCGGAGCACGCAGCTCGCAACTTCAAGCATTATAACCTCGAATTGGGTGGAAAATCCCCGCTGATCATCGCCGAAGATGCCGATCTGGAGAAGGCGATTCCCGGCGCGGCTTGGGCGATCTACGGAAATTCAGGACAAAACTGCTGCGCCGGTTCACGTGCATTGATCCACAAAAAGCATTTCGAAAAGGTCGTGGCAGGCGTGGCAGAGATTGCTGCGTCGATCCGCCTCGGCCCCGGTCTGGACAAGGCATCCATGATGGGACCGCTAGTAAGCATGACGCACCGGACGCGGGTCGCCGATCATGTCGACCGTGCGAGGAGCGCAGGGGCGCAGGTCATCGGCGGCGAGATTGTCGAGGGCGATGGCAGCTATTTTACGCCTGCAATCATTACCGGCCTTGATCACGGGCATCCGACGGTACAGCAGGAAATCTTCGGCCCCGTCCTATGCGCCTTCCCATTCAAGGATGACGAGGAGGCATTGCGCTTGGCCAATGACACGGTCTTTGGTCTTGGCGCGAGCATTTGGACAGAAGGCCTTACGACTGCCAATCGTTATTTCGAGCGACTGAAGGCTGGGACAGTCTGGATCAACACCCACAATATTCTGGACCTTTCTCTACCATTTGGAGGAGTCAAGCAGTCGGGCGTAGGCTTCGAACTGGGGCGCGAGGGCATCCTCTCACACACGGTGCTGCGCGCTGGCGTGATGCGGTCGGACGACTAATTTGGAATAGCGGACTATCGGAAACTAAGAACTGAAACGACTTCTGAACCGCCGACAGAACCAGAACCGGATTTACGCGGCTCTCATATGCGGGGCGTCCCTTCGTTACACGCGAGGGGGCTGAAGCGAGCGGGCGCATGGCGCCCCCGCACAGCAATACAGCCGATGCTTATCGGCTCTGCTGTGGGGGGAGGCCAGCAATTTGCCTGATGGTTCCCATCGTCCGACGCTGCACGCGCGCGAGCATGGCCTCGTCCGGTCGTGCGCTATGATAATATACGATCAAGCCGTCGATGAGTGCGAGTATCTGGAGAGACATGTCCTGCACGTCCTCTTCTGGCGCATCGGGCCAGACCTCCCGGACAACCTGTGCAAAGCCTTCGCAATTGCGCTGATAAATGTCGCGTAACATCGTACTGGCCGTCTCATTATGCGCAGTCATTGGCCAAAGCTCGATGAAGAAGTTCGTCATTTCGCGGTTGGTTATGTCTTGAACGAGGAAATGCACGACACCTTCAAAACGTGCAAGCCCCTGACCTTCCATCCCGACCAGCAAGGTCTCGTAGATCTCACTATAATGGTAGGCAGTCTGTTCGAGCATGGCGCTTACCAGATCTTCGCGCGTGGGGAAGAAATGCTGGAGATGGCCTTGGCTGATCCCAATTGCCCGCGCGACCTTACGCATACTGAAGGCCGCATAGCCATCTTCAATGAATAAACGCCGTGCCGCCTCCAGAGCCAAAGCCCTGTTATCCGCCTTCTGCGCTACCGTCGGTTTCCGCATCTTCTCGTCCACAATACTTCATCCATAAGAGATAATATGATCTTCGCTATTGATATTGACTAGGTCGGTCAACCGACCTAGTCTTTGTTGGTCGGTGCTGACGATCACAGATTGCAGCCCGGTCAATACGCAGGTCGAACAGTGAATATTATTGACCTCTGGCTCCTAGGGGGAGAGCACCTATGCACGCTAAATTCGCAGCAATAATCCTGATGTCACCCTGTCTTGTTCAACCCGCCCTCGCACAAAATGAGCAGGCGGCCGACATTGATAAGGACATTGTCGTCACCGCTCAGAGACGCAACGAAGCTCTTCAGGATGTTCCGATCGCCATCACCGCACTGTCCGGCGATGCAGTCCAGAAACTGGGCTATAAGACAAGCGCCGAAATTGCCGCACAAGTACCTAACCTGACCATCAAGCAATCCTTTGCCAACAGCGTGCCGCAGATATTCCTGCGCGGCGTCGGCGTAAACGACCCCAATGCAAATGCGAACGGTGCAGTCGGCATCTATGTGGACGATGTCAATCTCGTATCACCTTCGGCGCTAACCTTCTCGCTGTTCGACACGGACCGCGTAGAGGTATTACGCGGGCCTCAGGGCACGCTCTATGGTCGCAACACCACTGGCGGCGCGATCAACTTCATTTCCCGCAAGCCCGGTGACAAAGCCGAAGGCTATGCCACAGTCCATTACGGACGGTTCAATGAGAAACAGATAGAAGCGGCGGTGACCGCTCCCCTGGCCGACGGAGTTTCCATGCGCCTGTCCGGCGTGGGTGAGGACGCAAACGGATTCCACTACAATCGCGTCACTGGCAATCATCTGGGCAACGTCGGCCGCTTCGCTCTGCGCGGCCTGCTGAAGATCGACCCCTCCTCAACCCTGAGCATTCTCTTCAACGTCCACGGCGGTCGCGTCAAAAATAGCAGCACGCCGTTTGAAGTGGCAGGGACGCTCGATCCTGTTTCGGGGGCGGGTGGCTGCGACTATCGCACCAGCTCATGCGTCAATCTGTTCGGCTACCGTGATGGCGACAACGATCCTTATAGCCATGATCTGGACAATGAGGGACGTACAAAGCTGTGGAATATCGGTGGGTCCATGCATGTCGATGCGGATTTCGGCGCCGTCGCGCTGACATCCATCACCGCCTACGAAAAAACGGTCCGCCACCATCGCGAAGATGCCGATGGCGCACCGCAGAACATGCTCAACACGCAGTTCTTCGATGATAACCGGCAATTCTCGCAAGAGCTGCGCCTGTCGTCGACAGGCGACGATAGCTTGCGCTGGATGCTGGGTCTCTTTTACTCGCACGAAGACACCAAGATCCACAACCGCTACGACTTTTTCCGCGGTTATCGCGACCTCGTCGAATCCTTCGGTTTCCCCGGTGGCTTTGACCCCGATGGGGCCAATCCTAGCGGCTATACACCCTTCCTGGTCGATCAGTCGCTCACCCAGAAGTCGAACAGCTATGCTGGCTTTGCCAATGTGGGATATGATCTGACCGATAAGATCGAACTGACGCTGGGCGCGCGCTATACCGAGGAAGATCGCGCGATCCGTACGACCGTCGCGTTCGATGAAGGCAGTTTCACGATACCCTTGGTCGACGATTATGCGGACAAGGTAAAATTCAACAGTTTCTCTGGAAAAATTGGGCTGAACTACAAGCCTGCTGACGACATCTTGCTCTATGCGAGCCTCAGCAAAGGCTACAAGAGCGGCGGCTATAATGGCGCGCTCGTTTTTTCTGAGCCGGAGCTCAAGCCCTTCCGCCCGGAAAGCCTGCTTGCCTATGAGGTAGGTTTCAAATCTTCGCTGCTTGACCGGCGCATCACGTTCAATGCCGCAGCCTTCTATTACGATTATAAGGACATCCAGCTTTACACGTTCGAAAGTGCAGGCGGCATCCCGATTCAGGTGCTGACCAATGCAGGTCGAGCCGAGATTTACGGCATTGAGGGTGAACTTTCCCTGCGCCCGGTCAAAGGTTTGACCATCAACCTTGGTGGCGGACTGCTTCATACCGAGATCAAGGATTTCGTCAGCGATGGCGGCGTAGATTTCAGCGGAAACCGGCTGGTCATGGCCCCGAAGGCTACCGGGAATATCCTGGTCCGCTATGATATTCCGGTCGATCAGGGACGTATGAAGGTCGGGCTGCAGACCGACGCGCATTACCAGTCCGGCGTGTTCTTCAGTACCTCAAACAACCCTCTGCTGTCGCAAGATGAATATGCTCTCCTCAATGCGCGCATTTCCCTCGCAGATGCAGACGATCGTTGGGAACTGGCGGCGCAAGTACGCAACATCACCGAACATGTCTACCGCTCCGAGGCGTTCGACTTCTCTTCCTCCGGCTACAACCTCTACATCTACGGCGCCCCCCGTACTTGGGAACTCACCGCGACAGTCCGCTTTTGATACGCGGCCGCGTTGCGCGATGATAATTTTCAAATGAAAGCCAGTCCTATGAATCACGATGATGAATATCAACTCTACGATCTCAAAGTCGAAGTCTTCAAGAGTGATGACGACAAGCCAATGGTCTGTCGTCATAACGAGGGTGATTATTTCACATTGACGGACGATGACCTCATTAGCTTTCCACCCGGCGTCAAATTCCCGCTTTATCCCTTAGCAGCGATCTTACCGCTTCTTCCCGCGAAACAGCGGATACTCAGCCCAAATGACTGGATGGCGACTGACGCAGTGATCGCCTGTCCGGATCCCTATTGCGGCGGGCGCTTTCGCATTACGCGGGGCGAACTGCGAACCTATCGCCATTCCGAACAAACCCTTGTGCCCCTCAGCGGAAATTGAAAGTCGAACAATGTATATCGGCAAGGACTTGAAATTATGACCATCCCACGCATTCAACTGCGCCCCGATTTCGATACGCCCCGTATCATCAAGGGCAATTGGCAGATCGCGGACGACCACAATGCCGCCATCGATGACAATGCGATGTTCGACCATATGGCCGAGTTCGTCGACGCAGGCATTACTGCCTTCGATTGTGGTGACATCTATTACGGTGTCGAGGAACGGATCGGTAATTTCATCGAGCGCTTCCGCCGCGAACGCGGTGCCGACGCCGCGCGCGCCATTACCGTCCATACCAAGTATATTCCGGCATTCCTTGAAGAAGAAGAACTGCGCACGCAGACACGCGCCAAGGTCGAGGCGGTGATCGACCGGTCGCTCAAACGCCTCAAGATAGACCGGCTCGATCTCGTCCAGTTGCATTGGTGGGATTATGGTACCGAAGGCAATGTCGCGACGGCGATGATCCTCGAAGACCTCAAGAAGGCGGGCAAGATCCACCATATCGGCGGCACCAACTATAATGTCGCTGAACTGAAGAAGATGGTGGACGCCGGTGTCGATGTGGTCGTGAACCAGGTGCAATATTCTGTGACGGACCGCCGCGCGGAAAATGGCATGGGAGCATATTGCGCGGCGAACAATGTCCATCTCGTCTGCTACGGCGCCATTGGCGGCGGGCTGTTCAGCAAGAAGTGGATGGGTATTCCCGATCCTGGAAAACCATCCTTCGAAAATGTGTCGCTCGATAAATATTATCGCATCGTCGTCGATTTCGGAGGCTGGGCGCTGTTTCAGGAGCTGCTGAGCGCGATGGACGTCATCGCTAACAAACATGGCGTTTCAATCCCGGCCGTCGCCAGCCGCTATGTTCTGGAGCAGCAGGGCGTTGCCGCAATCATCCAGGGCGCCCGACACAGCCGACACATCGCAGAGAATGTGAAGCTGTTCGACTTCGCGCTCGATGCCGATGACAAGGCCGCGCTCCGCAGCATATTTGCGCGCTCTACCGGCCCCGCGGGAGACTGCTATGATCTTGACCGTATCGAAAATCGAGATGCGATCGAAAATCTGGATGCAGACTATTTCGATGTCGAAGATGGGCGACTGGTAGTCAAGACACGCGAAGTTAAGGGTGTCGCTGAACCTTATGGCCATCATCTCCTTGCCGGACAGCATTGATCCGGAAGGACGCCTGAGGCACCAGATGCCTTAAAGAGAGCAGGTCGCGGGATATGCATGGGGGGCGGTTGAACGATGGGCTTGGAAAATACGCGGCTGAATGACCGCGGGCTGATGGCGGCTGGCATGGCCCTCGTGATTGCGGGAATGCAGGTCTTCATCATCCAGCCGGGCTTCATCACGGTCCTGGTCTCGACGCTGAATCTTACGGAGGCATGGGCGGGCTATATCGCTTCTGCCGAAATGTTCGGCATTGCGATTGCCACGATCGCAACCGCTGCGGTGGGGCATCGGCTCGACTGGCGGGTTGCGGTCGTGCTCTCGGCTCTCGTCCTTGCGGGCGCCGACCTGTTGTCCATTTTCGCGCATAGCGCCGTGCAGTTCATGGCTGCACGCGCTGTCGCGGGTCTGGGCGCTGGCGTGCTGATCTCGATCGGCTATTCGGTCGTCGGCATGGCGCGCAATCCTGAAAAACTCTTCGGTTATTTGATCATGGCTGTACTGGGTTATGGCGCGGTTGGCGTCTTCATCCTGCCATCGGCACAAGCCGCGGTAGGTCTGAGTGGAATATTGGCGGCATTGGCACTGATTGCGATCTTGCCGTTGCTGCTGTTAGGCACCCTCCCCGCCCGCTCCGCTATCGAGGGCAGCATTCCAGGCACGGTCAATGCGGCGCCGGCTGCCCAAGACAAGCGTACCGTGATCCTTGCCTTAACTGCGGTCGCCACTTTCTTTCTCGGCCAAGGCGTGGTCTGGGCGTATCTTGGCCTTATCGGCACTGCGGCTGGCGTGCCGGACCAGGCAGTGGCGACGGGACTGGCCGTGTCGCAAGTGTCCGGCATGCTGGGCGCGTTCGGCATGGCTTGGTTGTCCGGGCGAGTGAGCCAACGCGCGCTGCTGCTTGGCGGAACAATCGCATCTGTCGTGCCCCTTCTCGCTTTGCTGGGGCACGTGACGGCAATGAGCTATAGCTTTAGCGTTGTGCTGTTCAACGGCGCGGCGAACCTCATGACACCACTTTTGATGGCCGTTGCGGCCGTCGCAGGCGCAGGCGATCCGCGCATCATTCAACGCGCCGCTGCACTGCAGATGCTGGGGCTCGCAGTGGGGCCGGCGCTGGCCGCCCCCGTCGCGGAACATGGCGGCTTCGCACCGGTGCTCATCATCGCGGCAATGCTGTTTGCCTTTGTCTACCCGGCCGCACGTTGGAATGGCCGTAAAGTGGCCTAAGTGCATTATTGGGACACAGAGATACGGTAGCGCCCGGGCCTTATTCCCTTCTCACCCAAAGCCGCAAAAATCCGTCATCCCTGATCTGCTTGGCGGCGGGCTTGGGACGAGGGATGCGGCTTTGAGCAGAAGTGCCACAGGAGGATGCTTCGAATGACGTTGTGCTATCTACCTTGAACCATCATGTTCAGAGGAAGGTAAAGAGCATCGCATTCTCCGCAGTAATCTGGGTTCGTTTTTCTCTGTCAGGCTTTGGTCAGCCGTTATCGCCATAAGATATGCGTCTTGTGTGTTGAAGCTGGACCCATTGGCTCCCATGGACTTTATCTGGTCCAGTGGAGAAGGATCGAAATGACGCGACTGCTGGTGATTGAGGACAATGAGCGGCTTGCGATGCTGATCGCAGACGGCTTAGGCTCGCGCGGGTATCGCAGCGACATCGCCCGCTGTCTGGCCGACGCCGATATCGCTCTGACAGTCGCGACCTTTGATGCCATCGTACTCGATCTCGGTTTGCCCGACGGCGATGGTCTGCACTGGCTGCGTGCGCGCCAACTTTCTGGCGAACCTCCCGCGCTCATCCTGACTGCGCGCGGAGGTCTCGAGGACAGGGTCAACGGCCTCGATGCCGGCGCGGACGACTATTTAGTCAAGCCCTTTTCCATTGAGGAACTGGCGGCGCGACTGCGCGCCCTGCTTCGCCGGCCCGGACGGCGTGCAGAGCCGGTTCTGAAAGTCGGGTCCATACGCTACGACACCGCCAGCCGGACGGCATCGGCGATTGATCGTCCGCTGGATCTCGCGCGCCGGGAGGCTGATCTGCTTGAGCTGCTTCTACGCCGCGCAGGACAGGTGGTGCGCCGCCAGACCATTGAGGAGGCACTATATTGCTTCGATGAAGCTGTGACCCCCAATGCGCTGGAGGCGATTGTCTCGCGCCTGCGTCGCAAGCTCGATGAAGGCGGCGCGGACAATCAACTGCATACGGTGCGAGGCGTCGGCTATCTGCTGCGCGACGGCGGGACGGATTGATGACCCAGCCGAACTCGATCCTGGGTCGGCTGACGCGGAGCCTTACCATTGTTGCGGTGGTCGGCGCGCTGCTGCTGCTGCTGTTTATCGGCATCGAATATCGCATCTCGTTCGCCGAGCTATCCGACGAAGCGGCGCTCCGGATCGTTATCCATGAACTCACCGAGCATGTTATCATCCCTATGCTGCTGCTCGCCATACCGATGGCTGTCGTGGGGCGGTGGGCGATCCGCCGCGCGGTCGAACCGCTGGGACGGGCTGCGCAGAAAATCGATGCGGCGGGGGGCGAAGCGCGGGGCGTGCGAATCGAGTCCGAGAGCCTGCCGCTCGAAACGCAGCCTTTTGCGCGTGCGGTCAACGCGCTACTGACGCGCGTTGACGATGCGGCAGCATTGCACGAGGCTTTTGCCGCAGATATCGCTCATGAACTGCGTACACCGCTGACTCTGCTCTCTCTCGAGCTGGACCGGCTGGAGGGCGCACAGGCAGCGCAATTGCGCCTCGACGTTGCGGCCATGCGGCGGCTGATCGACCAACTCATGCTGCTTGCACAGATCGATGCCGAGCAGGCAGCGCATCTCCCACCCGCCCCGGTCGACCTGATCGAAGTGGCGGGCGACGTGGTAGCCCAGTTGGCGCCCGCGGCCCTTGCGAACGGCCAAACCATCGAGCTGTGTGGCGAAGGGCAGAACGTTATCCTGGGACGACGCGAGACCGTGGCGGCGGCCTTGCGCAACCTGATCGAGAATGCCCTTCGCGTGACGCAGCAGGGCGTCCCGGTCGTGGTCCGCGCCGATGAGCCGGGGGAACTGGCTGTACGGGACGGTGGCGACGGATTGTCTCCTGAGCGGCTGGACGTCCTCGTGCAACGCCTGCGTCGCGCCGATCACGCCAGCACGAGCGGTGCTGGCCTCGGCCTCGCAATCGTCGCGCGGATCATGGCAGCGCATGGCGGGCGGCTGATCACCGATCCGGACCAGCGGGAACTGCGCCTTATTTTTCCAAGCACCTGATCGCCGTCAGCAACTCGTCAGCCACTGCCGCTAACAGGCGGTCATGGATAACAGGAAATGGCTCATCGGCAGTGTATTGGGGCTGGCTGCGCTGGCGCTGATCTGGTGGCTCGTGCCGCATGGCGCGGGTGCAGATCCAGCGGCGCCAGATAAAGTGGTAGCGGAGAAGGCCACGACCGGGCCCAAAACCATCACGATCTCGGCCGATCAGGTGAAGGCGCTTGCGCTGCGCTTTGTGCCGGCGGCCAAGGCTAATCTCGCGCCGATCGCGACATTGCCTGCCATGATCGCGCCGCCCCCCAATGCCCGCGTCGCTGTCGCGGCGCAGCTGCCGGGCATCGTGACGCGTGTGTTTGTCGTCGAGGGTGCCGAGGTCCGTGCAGGCCAGCCACTTGCGACCGTCTCCAGCCGCGATATCGTGATGCTCGGCGCCGAACTCTCCCGTGCTCGGGCACGGCTGGACGTGGCACGCGCCAATGCCGCGCGCCTTGGTCAGCTCAGCAAGGAAGGCATTATTGCCCCGGCGCGGGCGGATGAGGCAAACGCGCAACTGCGTCAGGCGCAGGTCGACGTCTCCGAGCAGGGGCGGCTGATCGGCATGGCGAGCGGATCGAGCAACGGCGCCGGCTATACGCTGACGGCGCCGATTGCCGGCCGGATCAGCACGATGACAATCGAGACGGGCAAGGCGCTGGATCCCGGCGCCGCGCCTTTCGTGATCGACGCAGGCGGCGCGATGCAAGCCCAGGCTCAGCTTCCCGAGCGCCTGATTGGCAGGATCCAGCCGGGTATGACCGTCCGCGCAGGCCGTATCGAGGGCAAGGTGGTGGCCGTCGGCACGGCGATTGATCCTGCGACGCGCTCGGCGAGCCTGACCGCCAGCCTGCCGGCCGATCCTTCGATCCGTTCGGGGCAATCCCTTTCGCTCTCGGTCATGGGTCCGGCCGCGAGCGGCGCAGTCCGCGTGCCCGGCGAGGCGATAGCCCAGATCGCCGGCACGACCGTGGTCTTCGTCAGGACCGCCACGGGCGTCGTCGCCCGGCCGGTGATCTTGGCCGAGGGCGGCGAAGGCGCGGACGGCGAGCGCGTTGTCCTCTCGGGACTGAAGGTGGGTGACGACATAGCGGTCAGTGCCGTGAGCGAGCTCAAAACGCTCGCCGCCGCCGAATAAGGCGGACCCGATGCTTCGTTCTCTCGTCGCGCAGGCGCTGTCCTACCGCATGTTGGTGCTCGCCTTGGCCGTCGTGATTGCCGGACTCGGCGCATGGGCCTTCACGCGCCTGCCGGTCGATGCTTACCCCAACATCGCGCCGACTCAGGTCAAGATCATCCTTAAGGCGCCGGGGATGACGCCGGAAGAAGTCGAGACGCGCGTCATCACGCCGATCGAGATGGAGATGCTTGGCATTCCCGGCCAGGCCATTCTGCGCTCGACGGCAAAATACGCCATCGCCGACATCACCATCGACTTCCAGGATGGCACGGACATCTACTGGGCCCGCCAGCAGGTCGCCGAGCGCCTTACCGGTGTGATGAGCGACATGCCCGCCTCCATCAGCGGCGGCATGGCGCCCATCTCGACGCCCCTGTCGGACATGTACATGTTCACGATCGAGGGGCCGTTGTCCTTGCAGGAAAAACGCACGCTTCTCGACTGGACGATCCGGCCGGCGCTGCGCACCGTGCCCGGCGTCGCGGACGTGAACGCGCTCGGCGGCCATGCGAAGACCTTCGAGGTCCAGCCCGATCCCGTCGCCCTGAGCGCGGCCGGCTTGACCATTGCCGATCTCCAGCGAGCCATCGAGAGCGGGAACCGCAACGACGGCGCCGGTCGCCTGGCCGACGGCGAGGACGCGCTCATCGTGCGGGCCGTCGGTGCAATCCAGTCCGAGGACGATCTGCGCGCTCTGGCGATCCGCGCCGTGGGCGGTCACATCGTGCGGCTGGGCGACATGGCGCAGGTCGGGATCGGCAGCCTCACGCGCTACGGCGCGGTCAGTCGCGATGGCAAGGGCGAGGCGGTGGAAGGGCTGGTCATTGCCCTACGCGGCGCCGATGCCCGGCAAGTTGTGGCGGGCGTCAAGGCCAGGCTTGCCGAGATCGGGAAGACACTCCCGGCGGGAACGAAGATCGACGTCTTTTACGACCGATCGGACCTGATTACCCGCGCAGTCGGAACCGTCGAGGAAGCGCTGCTCGAGGCAACGGTCCTGGTCGTCGTCCTTCTCATCCTCTTCCTCGGCGACTGGCGCGCAGCGGGTATCGTGGCGCTCATCCTGCCGATGGCAGCGTTAATCACCTTTCTCATCATGAGTGCGGTGGGCCTCACCGCCAATTTGATGAGCCTCGGCGGCCTCGCCATTGCTATCGGCATGCTGGTCGATGCAGCGGTCGTCGTCGTCGAGAATATCGTCGAGCGCTTGAACAAGATCGACACTGAAGATCATCGCCCCCGCCTCAATCATGTGTTCAGCGCGACGAGCGACGTCATCGTTCCGGTCTCGGCCGGCATCCTTATCATCGCGCTGGTGTTCCTGCCGCTGCTTGCCCTGCAAGGCCTGGAAGGCAAGCTGTTCGGCCCGGTCGCACTCACCATCATCTTCGCGCTTGGGGCGTCGCTGCTGCTCGCGCTGACGCTGGTGCCCGTTCTCGCCTCGCTGGGTCTAAAGAGCGGCCATCATCGCGAGCCATGGATCATGCGCGTGATGATGCCTCGCTACAGCGCGTTGTTGGCCGGTGCCTTCGTACGCAAACCATTGGTTTATGGCTTGGCCGTCACAGGGCTTGCCGTCGCCGTGGTCGCTTATGGTGCGGTCGGCAAGACCTTCATGCCCTCAATGGACGAAGGCACGGTAGTCATGCAGACGACGAAACATCCGAGTGTCGGCCTGGCCCATTCGATCGCAGGCGATCTCGCCGCCCAGCGTGCGGTCCTTGGGGCAGTGCCAGAAGTAAAGAGCGTGATCACGCGCGTCGGCACGGACGAGATCGGACTCGATCCGATGGCCCTGAGCGAAGCGGACAGCTTCCTCTCGCTCAAGCCCAGGTCTGAATGGCGCGGCAGCAAAGAAGACATTGTCGAAGCAATTCGCGTCGCAATGCAGAATCTGCCCGGAATCGAGCCGAGCTTCACACAGCCGATCGAGATGCGCGTCTCGGAGATGCTGACTGGCGCGCGCGGCGATCTCGCCGTCAAGATCTTCGGCCCGGACCTCAATGTCCTGTCCGACCTCGCGGGTCGTATTCAGGGCACGCTGTCGAAAGTGCGCGGCGCGACGGAAGTGATGACCGTAGCCAACGACAAGGTCGACTATCTCCAGATCAACATCGACCGGTTGGCCGCCGGGCGCGCTGGCATGCCGGTCGATACGCTGCAAGACGCGATGCGCGCGCAGCTTGAAGGGCTGCATGCCGGCATCGTGGCGGAAGGCCAGAAGCGCACGCCAATTCTGATCAAGGGCGACGATGCGCTGCGCAACGACGCGGCGCGCTTCGCCGATCTCATGCTGCGCACGCCGGACGGCGGCCTCGCCCGTGTCAGCGACCTTTCGCGTGTGGAGCGGATCGAAGGGCCCGTGAAGCTCGATCATGAAAACGGCTCGCGCTATGCCATTGTGCAGGCCTTCGTAGCGGGTCGCGACCTGGTCGGCTATGTCGGCGAGGCTAAGGCAGCAGTAGCCAAGCAGGTCGTGCTACCGGCTGGCTATCGCGTCGTCTGGGGCGGGCAGTTCGAGAACCAGCAGCGCGCTTCGGCCCGGTTGATGCTGGTCGTGCCGGTCGCGCTTCTCCTCATCTTCTTCGTGCTGTTGGCGACACTGAAATCCTTGCGCGCCTCGACGCTCATACTCGTCAACATTCCGTTTGCCATGGTCGGTGGAATCGTTTCGCTCTGGGCCTCTGGCGAGTATCTTTCGGTGCCGGCTTCGGTCGGGTTTATCGCCCTGCTCGGCATCGCGGTTCTCAATGGGCTCGTGTTGGTTGCCTATTTCCTCCAGCTCCGGGTCGAGGGCATGCCGCTGGCCCAGGCGGTGCGGATCGGCGCCGAGCGGCGTTTGCGCCCGGTCATGATGACCGCGAGCATCACGGCCTTCGGGCTGGTGCCGCTATTGTTTGCCACCGGCCCTGGGTCGGAAATCCAGCGGCCACTCGCCATCGTTGTCATCGGCGGACTCATCACCTCAACGCTGTTGACGCTCATCCTCCTGCCGATCCTCTTCGAGCGGTTCGGTGAAAGCCGTCTGGAGGCCATCGATGCCTGAGCTTCTACTTACCATCTACTGCAGTAAGGTGGACGCTGGCCCGATTGCAACGACGCTCCGGGACGCGACTCGTCACCCCGTCCACCAGCGCGACGAGATCGTGCATGGCCTCGACTTCTCGGACGCCAGCCCCGCCGAGAGTGTAGTCGGGAGACTTGAGCGCTGCGCCGTCGACCTGCGCGTCGAAGAAGGGGCTGCCTCGGCACTCATTGCTCAGGTCGGCGCACTGAAGCGCGCCGCGCCATTCCGTTGGCATCTAACGCCTGTGATCGCGTCGGGGAGGCTGACATGAAGCTAAGAGTGCGTGTAGCTATGTTATGTTCAGTCCTGTTTCTGACAGAAACTGCTTTCGCCCAGGACCGCTTGCATCCTGACCTGCCGCCACCGGAGCTGGTCGCGACCGCGCTCGACAACCACCCCGCGGTAGGGGCCGCCGAAGCGCGGGTCGCGGCTGCGCGGGCGCAAGCTGGCATGCTTGCTGTCGGTCCCCATGAAGTGGCCGTGCAAGGAACCTATTTGCGGCGCTCGGTGAACGAAGAAGGCGGTTTCAACGAGTTTGACACCACCGTGACCCGGGCCTTTCGCCTGCCCGGAAAGGCCAGTCTCGACCGCAAGGCTGGCGATTTCGGTATAGAAGCGGCACAGAATCGCGCCGAGGATGTGCGTCACCAGACCGCGTTGCTGCTGGCTGGATTTTGGTATGACTGGCTGACCGCTTCGGCCCTGACCCGCAACGATGCAGAGATGGTTGTGAACTTGGAGCGAGCCCTCGCGGCTATTAAGCGCCGCGCCGCGCTACGCGACGCATCGGACCTGGATGTGGACCAGGCCGCGGCGGCTCTGGCACTTGCGCAGGGACAGGGCGCGCAAACACGCGCAACGGCTGCCGAGGCGCGCGTAAAGCTTGCTGCGCAGTTTCCGGATTTGCCCCTGCCGTTCGAGGCGCCGGATATGGTGAGCCCTCATGACTTGCCCCAGAATTTCGAGGAACTGCGCGCGCTGGTGATTGCGCGCAGCCATGAGATCGGCGCGGCTCGTGCCGATGCCGAACGCATGTCTGTGACAGCCCGGCGCGCCAAGGCCGAGAGAACGGCCGACCCCTCGTTCGGCTTTCGCTTGTTCAGCGAGCGGGGTGGGACGGAAAAGGGCCTTGGAGTGGTGGCGTCCATCCCATTGGGTGGCCGTCACCGGTTGCGCGCGGCCGACGAGGCGGTGGCGATGGCCAGTTCGGCCAGGCTTGAGCAAGGTGTGGTGGAGCGCGAGGTGCAGGTGATGGCGGACGCTGATCTTTCCAACGCAAGCACCCGGCTGGTCGTGTGGGAGCAAGTGCACAAAGCGCGAATTCGGGCAGAGTCGATGAGCGCGCGCGCTGGTAAGGGCTATGCGCTTGGCGCCATTGATCTCGCGGACCTGCTCTTTGCCGAACGACAGGCCAATGATGCCCGGCGCGCTGAGATCTCGGCGCGTGCGGAGGCCGGAAGAGCGATCGTCAAGTTGGAAATCGATTCTCACACCATCTGGGCTCCCGCTGACGAGTAGCTTCTGAGGCTACGGCGCGCCCTGCTTGTAATTATCGAACGGGCACAAGGGATATTAAGGACTGTCAGACCTTTCGGACGTCGAGAAGGCCTCAATCGCACGTTGGCCTATCGCCCACAGACGCCCATCAAGATCGAACTCGGCCCATGTCCGCGGCCGAAATACTGCCGGTCGACACATTGTCCAACTGCAGGAAGGCAAACAGCAGTTGGACAGCATGGACAATATTATTCCATGTTTTCGGGGATTTTGGAGGTCCGTCTGGGACTGGAGAGTGGTGGCAGGGCTTGTATCGAACTAATTAGTTATAGTACTGATATTGTGAGCATTCTGCGCTCGGCATACCTTTACCCCCACACCTACCCCCACATTTTCACGCTGATCGAGGCGTAATCCGGCCAAACATATGCGGATGACCTGTTGAGCGCAGTCGAAGCCACTAGCAGCGGTCGATCGGGCGAACACAATCAAACAGCGAAAATCGCAGCTTTTATTTAACCCATCCAACGCCTACCGATTGGTACTGCTGAATGCCAAAAACTCACCGCCCATATGAGCATGTTGGCGCTTCGCACACAACCTTTTCGGGCAGCCGCGTGTGTCAACAATGGCCGCCTCCCGTCCTTCCGCTGGCGTGCCCAGCGCCTTTAGACCAACGTAGGCAATCCCCGCTTCGCGCAGGCCCGCTACGAGTATGTTTTTCGAGAAGCCAGGACGGCGTGATAAGGCTGCCATTCCGCTTCCGGTCCATCTGCGGTGACAATTCCTGACCAGTGCAGGGATCTCAGAATGTCGCGTTTCGTCGATGAACCGATGAACCTGCCGCTTAACCCGCCGCGCGGGTACGGCGGGAACGTAGAAAAGTTTCGGGCGCCGTCAGAGACATAGATTGAAGGCTGGCCGCCTACGTCAGCTTCCAAACGTTTGCAAAATGCCGTTGTGCGGCGACAAATGGCGCAAAGCAGGCGCTATCGAACTTCGTCAACCCGGTAGAACATGGGATTGCGCATCCACTCATTGACCGCTGACTCCCGCCATCCGATACAGCGCGTGGCGATGCGCACTTGCCGGGGGAACGTGCCGTCCTGGATCTTTCGATAGAGCGTGGCCCGCGACAGGCCGGTGCGGTCGAGCACGGCGTTGAGGCGAAGGACGCGGTCGGGAAACGGGTTTGTCATAAAGCAATTCTCCTGAGCTGTGGTTGGTTGTCTTGTCCGTCTGGAATGAGATTTGAGATGCCAATGGCCAGCGTCAAGAGTGCCGAAACCAGTGCCAAACCGACCATTCTGTCCGTATTTGTACATAGAGGTGCCACTCTATCCGGGCGTGAATGAGAATTAATTTTCATTGCGTGCGTGATGGCGTCTCAGGCCGTCTCGGCCTGACCGCGCTCTACTTCCGCTTGCGCTCCAGCCGCGCCGTCTCGGCCGTCGCGCCGGCATCGCCGTGACGATCGCATGACGCGCTGCCGGCCCGCACACAGCGGGCCGGTCGGAATGCATCGCATCCCTTTGGTGGTCGCCGCGCGCATGGCGCGGCGGCGTTGGGCCTACGGCGTCACGGTGGCGGGGGGCGTCGCTGCCCCCTACCCCCGCCTCGGCGACGCGCAACCCTTCCGCTTCGCGACCGGGTGCTTCTCTTCGTTCCGCCCCTTCGGGTGCGCCCCGCCTTAAGCCGGCGGGGCTTCTGGTCCGCTCCTGCCGCCCCCCGCCACCCTGGCGCCGGTCGCTGGCGGTTGAAGAAGGAGTGAAGGACCATGAGCCTTTCGGATCGTCAAAGCCTCTACAGTGAGGTTACGTCCAAAATCATCGCCGAGCTAGAGGAAGGCAGACTGCCATGGGCGCAGCCATGGGATGCCACGCGGTGCCCGGTAACCATGCCGCACAATGGGGTGTCAGGCCGGGTGTATTCCGGCATCAATGTGCTGATCCTGTGGGCGTCCGGGATCGGACAGGGTTTCGAAGCGCAGCGCTGGCTGACATATCGGCAGGCCGAAACGGCAGGCGGCCATGTCCGGCGCGGGGAGAAGGGAACGGTCATCTGTTACGCCGACCGCTTCACGCCAAGGGATGAGGCCGAACAGGCACGAGGCCAGGACCGCGAGGCACGGACCATTGCTTTTCTGAAGCGCTTCACCGTGTTTAATGTGGCGCAGTGCGCGGGGCTGCCCGAAGCGCTGACCGACATTCCAGCACAGCCCGATCCGGTCATGGCGATTGCCGAGGCCGACCGGGTGATAGCTGCGACGGGGGCGGATTTTCGGATTGGGGGAAGCGAGGCCTTTTATTCGCCTGCACAGGACTTTGTGCAGGTGCCGCCGCAGGCCGCATTTCACGATCCGGTGAACTGGTACCGCACCGCATTACATGAGCTGGGACATCATAGTGGTCATGTCAGCCGTCTGAACCGCGATCAGTCCGGCCCCTTTGGATCGGCGGCCTACGCCAAGGAAGAAATGGTCGCGGAAATGACGGCCGCTTTCACCTGCGCTTCGCTTGGTATCCAGCCCACCGTCCGGCATGCCGATTACATCGGGTCTTGGCTTGAGTTATGGCGAGGTGAGCATAACTTGATTAATCGCGAGGTGTCGATAATGTGAAGGAAGGCGGCCAGATTGGCTGAGTTCTGGGGTTTCCTGCCCACGTTCCTTCACATTATTTCAAAGCGTGTCGAGCCAGGCGAGTACGCTTGCATCGCGCTT
>NZ_CAKKNC010000007.1 GCF_918741285.1 Sphingobium sp. CECT 9361
TACCGCTCAGGCGGCCTGATTTACCAGCAGCGAAAACCCAATCTCCCAGGAGTAAGGGTAGCGATACTCCTGGGAGATCTTACCTCAAAAAAATGCTTGATGCCTGCGGTCCACAACGGATGCGTACTTTTATACTCGCTATCCCAAAGTATCTCAGTGGCGGCCTGAGGGGTTGGCAGGTTTTGGGAGAAGCAGTCAATCACGTCTGTTCCGCCGGACGACTTATGTTGTGAAGGGTTTCGGGCGCTTGCGTACGAAAGCCTCCAGTGCAGGAACCCGCGGGCCCCACGCGCTGGTCTATGGGTAAATAGGCTTTGAGATAATTCTGGCGGGTAAACGTTGCCGGGCCGGAAGTGCGACTATCGGGCGGAACAGCGTGATTTCGGGCGGCGTTAGGCCGCTAGCAGCGGTGGTTTTGCGGATCAGCGTGTCCTGCGCCCGCTTTAATTCCGGGATGGGCATGCGCTCGGTCGTCGGCCAGGACGCCATGAGCGTGACCGTCATGCAGGGTGGGCCATGCCGGATCATGGCGTGCTCTCCCGGATGGATGCTGCTGATTGCGGCGGCGCGCGGGGCTGGCACCAGCGGGCGAAGGCCTCAATGATGGTCATGTGCCCGCCGCAGCACGGGCATGGCGGACGATGGTCGGGCGGTTCGTCGGGGGCGGGTTCCACGATTGGCGCAGCGACGCCGAGCAGCCTGCGCGCGAGCGCCATGGCCTCCTTGTGCGTTGAACTGGCGAGCAGGCCGTAGTGCCGAATGCGGTGGAAGCCACGCGGCAGCACGTGGATCAGGAAGCGGCGAATGAACTCGTCGGTCGCCAGCGACATGACCTGCTGGCGTTCTGGAACGGTACGGCGATAGTCCTTGTAACGGAACGTCACGCCATTCTCGTCGAAGCCGATGAGCCGCCGGTTCGAGATGGCAACGCGGTGGGTATAACGCGAGAGGTAGGCCAGCACCGCCTGCGGCCCTGCAAAGGGTGGCTTGGCATAGACCACCCAGCGCTTCTTCCGGATCGGCGACAGATGCCGCAGGAAGGCCGTGCGTGTCGCGAGGCCCGCCAAGGCGCTGAAGAAGGTCAGCTTGCCTGCATCGAGCAATGCCAGCAGGCGAGTGAGGAACAGTCGGCGGAACAATGCGCCCAACACGCGCACCGGCAGCAGGAAGGCTGCGCGAGACGAGATCCAGCGCGTCCCGTCCAGCGCGATGCCACCACCGGGCACGATCATGTGCACATGCGGGTGGTGTGTGAGCGCTGATCCCCATGTGTGCAGCACGGCGGTGATGCCGATACGCGCGCCGAGGTGCTTGGGATCGGCCGCGATGGTCAGCATCGTATCCGCAGCCGCGCGGAACAACAGATCATAGACCACTGCCTTGTTCTGCCAGGCGATATCCGCGATCTCGGCGGGTACGGTGAACACGACATGGAAGTAGCCCACCGGGAGCAGATCCGCCCCGCGCGCGGCCAGCCAGGTGCGTGCGGCGGCACCCTGGCATTTGGGACAATGCCGGTTGCGGCAGGAGTTGTAGGCGATCCGCCAGTGCCCGCAGTCGTCGCAGGCCTCGATGTGACCGCCTAGCGCAGCGGTGCGGCAGTTCTCGATCGCCGTCATGACCTTGAGCTGGCCGAGGCTGAGATGCCCGGCATGGGCTGCGCGATAGGCGGGCCCTGCGCTACGGAAGATGTCGGCGACCTCGAGTGAGGTGCGCACCGGTTCAACCGGGAGGTGCCCTGCCTTCCATCACGGCAACGATCTGGTCGAGTGGGCTGGTCACCGCCCGCATGGTCTTGCTCGACACCTGAGTGTAGATGCCGGTCGTGTTGATGTTCACGTGTCCCAGCAGGACCTGAATGACGCGGATATCGACACCCTGCTCGAGTAGGTGAGTGGCGAACGAATGCCGCAGTGTGTGCGGGCTTACTCGCTTATGGATCTCGGCGCGCTCAGCCGCTTCCTGCACGACGCGGTGCAGCTGGCGCGCTGAGACCGGATCCGTGCCGTTGCGGCCGGGGAACAGCCAGCCATGTGGCAACATCACTCCCCGCCGCTTGCCTTCGCGCCACCATTGACGAAGCAAATCCAGCAGGTGCGGTGAGAGCATGGCGTTGCGATCCTTGCGTCCCTTGCCCTGCTCGACGCGGATCACCATCCGGGTGCTGTCGATGTCATCAACCTTGAGGTGGGCAACCTCCGAGACACGCAAGCCCGCGCCATAGGCCACGCTGAGTGCTGCTTTGTATTTGATGCCTGGCGCAGCCTCGAGCAGCCGAGCGGTCTCCTCGACGCTCAAAACCACCCGCAGCTTGGGCGCGTAATGAAGGACGACAAGCCCCAGCGCCATCTCCGGCCGCTTGAGCGTAATGCCGAACAGGAAACGCAGTGCCGATACGGCCCCATTGATGGTTGCCGGACCAACGGCGCGTTCATGCTGATCGATCTGAAAGCGCCGGAGGTCTTCGATCGTAGCCGTATCGGGGGGCCGGCCGAGAAACGCGGCAAATGATCGGACGTGCCGGATATAGTCCTTCTGCGTGTGCTCCCCAAAGCCACGCATCGTCATGTCCTGCAACATACGCTCGCGCAGAGAATTGTTCGGGGTCGGGGAAGTGATGGCATCCATGGTGAGTTCCTTTCCGTTGAAGGAACTCCACGGTCGCAAGACGACATCGCCGCTCGCAAAGCCTGAACAATACTACGCTACGTCACCCCAAGCGACTCTCCCGCGGAGCGGGTTCGTGCTCTGGTCGCGACCTGCCGGTTAGCGGACGGACCGCACCTAGGAACGGAAAATTGGCGGCTGAATGGCGACAAAGGGTCGACTGCCGCCGAAAAAGCAGGCCGTCAGCACCTAGGGATCGAAAATCTGGTTCTAGGTGTGTTGTGTAGACACATCTGTCGCTTGCCATGAACGGTTCAAAACTTCCGCTGGTTGCCGCTGGCGGGATGTGTTGTGTTCAGGCTGCCCGCGATAGACCGTGCCCATGTTCAATATTGAAAACCCGATTCACGCCGCTATCGACCTTGTCAGCATCCATGGCAGGCGGGCACGACAGATTGTCGCTGACCATATTCTTGATGCAGTGCGCAACCATGATATGCACGTTGCGAAGCTCTGGAACGCAGTGGGATGCGAAGTTGACGACCGTTTGGACCAAGCTGAACGGCGCCGCCTCGGCCTCAATGATATTGATACGTCGCGTAGCCGGTCGGAATTGGTGCGATAGAATCAGGCCCTGACCGTGGGCACTTCGCCGACGCGCGTCGTGTAATTGGGTGAACGCATCTCCGAACGGGCCGACCACTGGCGCTTGAACCCCTGCGTAGCGGGAATGGCGGCGAATTTACCGAATCGCGAATTGACCTCATCCATAGCGGCCATCAGCCGCGCATGGCGATCATCGTCTGCTTCGAACAATGTGCGCGGGCGCAAGTCGGCGTCCATTAGGTCTTCCAGCATTATGCCTGCCTTCGTGATTCCATACCCTTCGCGCCACGCGTTTTCGACGCCGCGTCGCGCGTAGGCCAACAGGGCTAGGCCGTCGTTCGTCATCGGCTGAGCGCTGAGCGTCCGCGTCGCTGAATATTGCGGCCGATCGAGCTTATGCTTGTTTGTGTGGAAGAACACAGTGATGCGCCCTGCCACAAGTCCATGCTGACGCAGCTTTTCGCCAGCGCGCATCGCATATTGCGCGACAGCGCCCATCAGCGTCTCAATGTCGAATACCGGCGTCCCGAATGAACGTGTTACCGCCATGCCCTTGCGCTGCGGCTCGACCGTCTCGACCACACCGGCTGGCACCCCCCGCAACTCAGCGACCAATCGCTCCAGAACGACGCTGCCCACGCCTCTGGCTTGCTTGAGCGGCATATCGCGAAGTTGGCCAGCTGATACGATGCCCAGCGCTTCCAGTTTCAGGACTGTCGCTCGTCCTACCCCCCAGACATCGCCAACCGCGAACCGGTCGAGCACCCAGCGCCGGATGTCTTCGTCGCGCATGTCGGCAATGCTGTTGAAGATTGGGTTCTTCTTTGCGGCGGCGTTAGCAAGTTTGGCCAGCGTCTTGGTCGGCCCAATCCCAACACAGGTCGGGATGGTGGTCCAGCGGCGCACCTGATCACTCATCGCTCTCGCGTGCGCCACCAGATCGCGCTGCTCGAAACCCGCAAGGTCAACAAACGTCTCATCGATTGAGTAAATCTCGAAGTCCCTCGCGAAAGGTTCGATGGCTGCCACGACGCGGCGTTGCATATCCCCATAGAGCGCGTAGTTGGAAGACAGCACACGGATACCATGACGCTTGATCATATCCTGCATCAGATGAACCGGTTGGCCCATCGTGATACCGAGCGCCTTCGCTTCGGCAGAGCGAGCAATGGCGCAACCGTCGTTGTTGGACAGGACGATTACAGGGACGCCTGTTAAGCTAGCGTCAAACGCCCGTTCGCAGGACACATAATAGTTGTTGCAGTCGATAAGCGCGACAGGTCCGCTCATACATATCGACGCGCGAGCCCGACCACCACGCCCCAAATCTCAACATGTTCATCGACGATAATCTCGTGATAGCCTTCTGATTCCGGCACCAGCCAGAAGCGCCCGTCGCGCCGACGCAACCGTTTGAGAGTGCGATCGCCATGCACCAGCGCAACCACGATGTGGCCGGTAACGGGCTTCTTCGCGCGGCTTACAACGATCAGATCGCCATCAGTTATTCCCGCTCCAGCCATCGAATGACCATCGACACGCATGATGTAGCTGGCGGCGGGATGTTCAATCAGCCAGTCGCCAAGATTGATCGGCTCTTCCATGTCGTCCTGCGCAGGCGACGGAAACCCAGCCGGTGCGCTGACGAGCAGCATCGGCAGATCGGGCGTAAGCGTTTCGAGGGAAATCATTTCTAGCATCAGTGGCACTTCGAATCAGGAACTGCCTCAGACCTACGCTCGAAGTCCGTGGCCGTCATTCAAAATGTTCGCTATATGTTCCGCATATCGTGGCGGATCAGAGGAGCGTAGGAGACGATTCCATCGTTCCAGCTTTCCTGAACCAAGGCTTTTCCGTGTGGTCGATAGTCATTCTGTCAGCAGGATAGGGTCGATCGAACTGAAACAAATCATCGAACGGCGCGGTCAGCCAAGTATTCCAGTGTTCGAGATCGATGATGACGGGCGAACGATCGTGTATGTCGATCAGCTCAGGCGCGTTGTCAGTCATGACGCCGGTGTAGCATGTTCCCCATTCAGGACTGTCCCTCCACAAACCTGCCCAAGCAAAGATCGGCTGATCCGTCACCGAAAGCCACGTCTCCGTCATCTTGCCTTTCACGCCTACAGCCTCTGCATAGCGCGCGGTCGGGATAAGACAGCGTTGATCTGGCGCCACTGCCCAGCGTTTCCAGAATGAGCTCAGCTTGTCGAAGCGGGCATTATTGACGGGCTTGGGTTTAAGCATCTGTCCGGATTTGCCTTTGAGCGAAACCGGAAAACCCCATGTCATCTGTTCCAGCACAGGCTCACCCTCAATCAGGCGAATGACGCTGCCAGGCTCCTTTGGGTGAACTTGCAACGGTCCTTCGTTGAACCGCGATCCGAGACGCGCGCCGAAGAGGTTCAGCACCTTGTCGGTCACGCCACGCTCTGCCCTGTTACACATTTAGAAAAGCTGGCGTTCTGCGGCACCAGAGTCAATGTGCTGACTATAACGGCTTAGTCCGGACCTATCGACCGCCTCGGCAGATCCCTGCGATGATAGTGGTGGCGGGTTGATGGCAATGCGCCCCTGATCTGAGCGCGAGAGCTCACGTGCTAGCCAATCCGACCCAGGCCTTCGAGCACATTACCAATGCAAATCGGGCCGCCGTGACAGCGTTGCTGTGAATCGGCGTTGAAGCTGATCCCGGCCTTAGAGACGGGCAACTATCTGAAAACGCTCCAGAACGAGGGATGTTGGTGGGGTCTCAGTCTACGCCTATCAGAACGCGAGCGCTGGACATTTCTAGTTATAATACAGCGTTATGAATGAAATCAGACGGAGTCTTTCTTCGGCACCAATCCCCCCCTGTCTGAGGGGGGGGAGATGACGCTACCCGCATAACTATTATCTCAACTATCGCTGCTACAGAATTGATATCCCCACACCTCCCAATTCCTCATTGGTACATGTTCTGCTGGAGCAAGTTATGGGGTGTGGTTTCTGGTCCTATGAATGACTGACACAATAGGACCCCCAGGCTTCCATCAGTTCGACACGGGCGCCCGGTTGATTTGCGGTGCCTAGATATGTTGTACGGCGATAGGCAGCTTGCACAGCGTCAGGTGTCTTGTGAGCGAGAGCGGCCTCGACAACGGCATCGGCAAAGCCTTCGTTTGCGGCCCAGTCTGTGAAACTCGAACGAAAACCGTGAACGTGAAAAGGCTCGCTCATGTCGCGCAGAACCTTCAACAAAGTCATGTCAGACATTGGTTTGCCAGCCACGCCGGGGAAAACGACATCAGTTTCCGAGAGCCGAAGCGCATTCGCTTTCGTAAGCACCGCCAGGGCCGCGCTTGAGAGAGGAACCACATGTGCCTTCCCTCTCTTCATATGGTCGGCAGGTATCGTCCACAGCCGCACATCAAGATCAAATTCAGCCCATGTCGCCAACCGCACCTCTTGGCTACGCACGCCCGTAAGTATGAGAGATTCTAACGCCAGCCGTCCAAAAGATGGTTTGCGCCGCAACGCGGTGATGAAGCTGGGGACTGCGACATATGGCATGGACTTACGGTTTTCTCGCGACTTCACTTGCCGCGGCAAACCTCTGCCAGCTTTCAGGCTACTATTGCCCGAGGGGGCTTCGCGCGAACGCCAGCCCTTTGCGTGGGCATAGTCCAGCACGGCACAAATCCGGTTGCGCACTTGACGGGCTGTTTCGGGAATTTCTTGCCAAATTGGCGTAAGCACTGCGATGATGTCGGCAGCCGAAATACTGCCGGTCGGTAGATTGCCCAATTTCGGGAAGGCGTAGTTTTCGAGACTGGCGAGCCACTGCCGCGCATATACGGAACTATTCCAGCCCTTCTCATTCTCCTCGTGGTATTGGCGCGCAGCAACGCGGAACGTCACCTTCGCAGCTGCCTCGTCTTTTCTCTCCACCAGAACGTCGCGCTGATCCACCTTGATAGTTTTGCGCAATCCTATGGCCTTAACCCGGGCCTCTGCCAACGTCAGCAGCTTAGCACTACCCAGCCCAATGTCCTGCCGTTTGCCATCGCGCTGGATTCGCAACATCCAGTAGGCCCCACCACGCTTGTCAACTTTTAGAAACAGTCCTTCCCCATCCTGATAGGTGCCAGGATTTGCTAACGCCGCTTTGACTGCAACCGCCGTGAGCTTGCCCATTTCGTTACCCCCACATTTTTTACCCGCAAATCGGGAAAGCAGAGTGTGGGGGTAAAGCGATTTACCCCCACATTACCCCCACACTACGCTCCGGCTGAAGGCAAACGCCTGGAGACGTGGGTGGACCGTATGGGTAATAATACCTCAGTTTTTCAGGGATTTCTAGGGATTTTGGAGAACCCTCTGGGACTGGAGGGTGGTGGACAGGGCTGGATTCGAACCAGCGTACGGGAAACCCGGGCAGATTTACAGTCTGCTGCCTTTAACCACTCGGCCACCTGTCCATAACCGCATAGTGCCGAAAAATCGTACTATGTTGCGATCGGGAGGGCGCTCAATGACGAATGGAGGCTTGCCTGTCAATGCTTCCCGTGAAAAGAACGCGCCCATGAAAAGAGGACATCGTACCGGAAAACCCAAAGGGGGATTCCCCCGCTTTTATGGCCGTCATGCGGTCATAGCAGCGTTGGCTAATGAAAACCGCATCGTGCGCAAGATCTGGGGCACGCGCGAAGCGCTGGCCGCGTTGGAATTGCCGCCGGTGCTGCCCATCGTCTATTCGGATGTTGCCGATCTGGGCCGCATGGTCCCGTCCGATGCGCCGCATCAAGGCATTGTCGCCGAAGTCGAAATGCTCGACGATATCTGGCTGGGCGACGTGCTGGATGAAGGACGCGACGACAAGCGGCCGATACTCGTGCTCGATCAGGTAACCGATCCACACAATGTCGGCGCGATCCTCCGCTCGGCGGCGGCGTTCGATGCCCTCGCCATCGTCACGCAGGACCGGCATTCGCCTGCCGAAACCGGCGTGCTGGCCCGCGCGGCATCGGGCGCGCTGGAAATCGTGCCATGGGTGCGCGTCGTGAATCTCGCCCGCGCGCTCGATGAAATTGCAGAGGCGAATTACTGGCGCATCGGCCTGGATGGCGAAGCGGAGCTCACGCTCGACAAAGCCATCGGCGAATCGCGCGTGGCACTGGTGCTCGGCGCGGAGGGCGAAGGCCTGCGCCACAACAGCATGGCGCATTGCGACATATTGGCTAAACTGCCTATCAGTCCGCGTATGGAGTCCCTGAACGTCTCCAATGCGGCTGCAATCGCGCTCTACGCTGCCGCCATCGGCTGACGAAGAGACTTGGCCGGGGGGAGGGGCAGATACGATGAACGCCATATTCCGCGCGGGCGGCGCTCTCGCCACGCTGCTTCTGCTCTCCGCCTGCCTGCTCACACCGGGCAAATTCGATTCCACGCTCGACATCCGCGCCGACCGCAGCTTCACGTTCACCTATAAGGGCGAAGTGATTGCCACGGACCCGTCGGACATCGGCAAAGGGCTGAAGGACAGCAGCCCTTCCACCGAAGAGGAAACGGCTCCCGCTGAGGAAGAAGACGCGGTGATGCAGAACATCGCCTGGATGCAGGACGATCAGGAGACAGCAGAGCCCGCCCCCGATACCGATTTCAGCGCCACGTCGAAAGACGATGAAGCTGAAAAGGCCCGCAAAACCGCCGCCATCGTCGCCGCGTTGCGCAAGGAAAAAGGCTTTCGGTCTGTCGAATATGTCGGCGATAACAAATATATGATCGACTATGCGATCACCGGCACACTCGATCACGCCTTTGTTTTCCCCTTCAATGTCGATGCCGAATATGTCTTCCCGTTCATCGTCATTGAGCTGCGCGGCGACGACCGCGTGCGCGTCAAGGCGCCCGGCTATGCCAATGGCAGCAAGCAGAAGAGCAGCGGGATGGGCGGCAGCGCAGGCGACGTCAGCAAATATCTCGACGGACGTTTCACTCTCACCACCGATGCGGCGCTCATCAGCCAGAATCAGGAAGATGGCCCTATTACTGTTGCGGGCAAGCAAACGCTCAAATGGACGGTCACGCCGCTCACGACCGAAGCGCCTATGGCGGTGATTCGTTTCCCCGCAAAGTAGGCACCGCCTGACGCGCGCGAATATTGAAAGGCGGACGTCCAGCGCCAATATGTCCTGCGCGGGCCGGGCCCCTCTGGCGGCCGGACTTGATCCACGGTGCAGCGATGCGCCATTTGGATCTCCGGACGTGATGTCGGACCGCATCGGGCGTGTCCGGTGCTGGTTCGGGGGATTTCCCCCCTCTTATCCCCCAGCGACCGTATCGGGCGCGTCCGATTCCCTGGCCCGCAAGGGCGATCACATGGACGGAGCGCTGCACCCGTGAATACCCCTGAAAAACTGTCTTCGATGCTTTGCCCCGTTTGCCATACCGACCTGAACATGTCGGAACGGCAAGGCGTCGAGATCGATTATTGCCCACAATGCCGCGGCGTCTGGCTCGACCGGGGCGAACTCGACAAGATCATCGAACGCAGTGCGCAGATGGACGCCCCCGCACCTCCCCCGCAATCGCAGGCCACATTCCGCCCTGACCGGCCCACGCAGCCTTCCGCACTCGCCCCGGCGCCGGATCGCGGCAATCACCGTCCCCACTATGAAGGCGACTATCGTCCGAAGCGTAAAAAGAGCTTCCTGGAAGAGCTGTTCGACTGAGGGATCGGCTGCCGCAACAAACGCACTCTGCGAATATCTAATTACGCTTAATCAATGATTTACCGTCTTTAAACTTCCTTCTGTCATTCCGTTCGCAAGCCACGAACAGGATGACAGCAGCAGTGAAACATTTCCTCAGATTAACGACAGCGCCAATCGGCCTGTTGCTGCTGTCGGCCTGCGGCGGGGGTGAAGCGGGCGCCCCTGCTTCCGTGACGCCGACAACGGTTGGTGCCCCTTCTCCCGTGACCATTACACAACCTGAACCCGGCACGACGCCCGTCACCATCACGCAGCCGGGCGCTCCTTCGCCGCCAGCCACCACGCCCGCTCCAGCACCGCCACCTGCGGCATCGCCAACACCGACAGCATCCCCAAACGATAGTGCGGCCATACCGCGTGGATGGAAGTCCATGAAGGACATGGCGCTCAATCTGCGGCATCAGAACGCCAATGCGGCGTGGAGCTTCGCTCTTATGAACGGGGACATCCGCCGCTATGAATTGCGCGATGGCGACCGTGTTGCAAGCGAAGCGGGATCATCAGTGGAACGCGCAGAATCCTACGATTCCAATTATCTGGACGTCGGCAAGACGTATCAGGTTGCTTTTTCCATGATGATCGAACCGGGGCAAACGAACGCTGCTTCCTGGCTGATCCTCTCGCAATTCACTTCGATGCTCGATCCAGGGGAAGCGGCGCACAGCCCGCCTTTCGCAATCGAACTGATGGGCGACCGCCTGCGCATCGTCACCCGCGATTCCAGTGCCGCCTTGTCCACTGCCGCCGACACCCAGTACCGCCGCCAATATGACGACAGCCAACCGCTCAAGCGGGGGCAATGGTATGATATCAAGGTGCAGATCGTCTTTGGACCATCCGGCAACGGCCAACTCAAGGTGTGGCGCGACGATGTGCTGCTGACCGACTACACCGGCTCGCTGGGGTTCAACGACATCAAAGGCCCCTATTTCAAACAGGGGGTATACCGCAGCGCAACGCCCCAGACGATTGCGGTGCAGTTCAAGGATTTACGAATGGGGGAAGCCAGTTAGGCTAAACGGCCTGATGAAGAGCCGTTATGCTTTTTCCAGCGTGCACTGCAACGGATGCTGGTTCTGCCGGGCGAAGTCCATCACCTGATTGACCTTGGTCTCGGCGACTTCGTAACTGAAGATACCGCATACGCCCACGCCGCGCTGATGAACGTGCAGCATCACGCGCGTCGCTTCTTCCATGTCCATCTTGAAAAAGCTCTGAAGCACGTGCACGACGAACTCCATCGGCGTGTAATCGTCGTTCAGCATCAACACCTTGTATAACGATGGCTTCTTGGTCCGCGTCCGTGTGCGCGTGGCAATGCCGACGCCGGGGCCCGTCGTGCCGGTGCCGCCTTCATCGTCCTTGCCCTCGTCGCTCATCTGCGGCGGGTGCCTGTCATAGCTGTTGGAACTGGTCATGCGTGTGCAGGATATGGCAATTGCCCGGCGAGACGCAAGAGGCTGGCATGGTCATTCACCATCAAAAGATGCGAGTTTCGTCGCCCCGACCAAAAAAAAGGGGACCGCTTCACCCGAAGCGGTCCCCTTTCCTATTTTCGTCAGCAAGCCTTAAGCGGCGAGCGACTTCACCTTGTCCGTCACGACCGACACGCGGCTGCTCAGCGGCTGGGCGACTTCACCCGCAAGCTTGATGATTGCTTCGCTGGTCTTCGCGCTTTCCTTGGCAAAGGCGTCGAACGCGCTGGAGAGCATTTCGCTCTGCAACTGGAAGAATTCTGCCGGCGACTTGGCGGCGGCGAGGCTCTTCATCGTGGCGCTGGCCTTCTCGAAGGACATGCGGCTGTATTCAGCGGCGTCCTGACCCATGGCTTCGATGCCCTTGGCGGCGATCTTGCCGGACTCGACAAGCGCTTCAACGTTGCCCTTGGCGATTTCGGTCATTTCTTCAACGGCCTTGGTCGACTTTTCGACGCTGGTCTTCGCCTTTTCGTTCATTTCCGAAAAAGCCGACTGGAAACGGGTCTTGGCTTCTTCAGTGTACTTCTTGGTGTTTTCGATGACGTCGTTCATGGCATTCGTTCCTTCTGCTGTCGCCGTTGGGAATGACTTTTCCAATTCCGGCGTGGGTGTTTTGTCTTCAGTAGGCGCGGCGACCGCTGCCGGTGCGGCAACGGGCAATGCTACCGTTGCGGCGACGGGTTTTTTAACAACGGGTGCTTCTTCTACAGGCGACTTGGCGACGGGGGCAGGTGCCGCGTCTTTCGTCACCGGCATTGGCTTGGGGGCAACCTTCGCCACTACCGGAGCCTTAGGCGCTGCCTGTGTTACCGGAGCGGCCTTGGCGGGCGCAGCCTTAACCGGGGTCGCTTTTGCTACGGGCTTGGCGGCAGGACCGGTTGCCTTTTCGGCAGCCTGCAACGCCTGTCGTGCCGTCAGCTCCACGCCCTTACCACCCGTCACGGGCAGTTTGGCAGGTCGTCCAACTTTTCTTTTAGGTGCGTCAGCCACCACGGGCCTCCTCTTATTGCTGCACTGCACAATATAGAAGATTTTCCGAATTTGCAAGCATTATGTTGCGCTGCAGCATATTTGTAGCAAAGCGGTAACTCACTCGCAACAAACAGCTTTCACTCATCGGCTTTTTACGTAGCGCCCCGGTGCGTCCTCAATCACGGGCATATGCCCGCCCCCCGGTTGGCGCGCGCCCGTGGCTTGCACCTTTTCACTGCCATGCTGCGTCAGCCAATCGATCCAGTCGGGCCACCAGCTCCCTGCCGTTTCCTTCGCCTGGGCGACGAAATCCTCCAGCGTCGCAGGCAGCGTATCGCACGTCCAATACTGGTATTTCTTCGCAATCGGCGGATTCATGACCCCGGCAATATGCCCCGATCCGGCGAGCAGAAAACGGCGCGGCCCCGTGAACTGCTCCGTCAGTTTCCACACGCTGCGCGGCGGAGCGATATGGTCTTCCTTGCCCGCCTGGATATAGCTTGGCGTGCGAACTTTCGTCAGGTCGATGTCGGTCCCGTCGACGCTGATGGCACCGGCCTGCACCAGCTTGTTGTCGCGATACAGATCCTTCAGATACGACCGATGCCATTTCGCGGGCAGGTTCGTCGTATCCCCGTTCCAGAACAGCAGGTCGAACGGCGCATAGTCCTTCCCCAGCAGGTAATTGTTGACCACATAGTTCCAGATCAGATCGCGCCCCCGCAGCAGGTTGAACGTCGCCGCCATATAGCGCCCATCCAATATGCCCGACGTCGTCAGTTTCTCGATCATCGCCAGTTGCTCGTCATTAACGAACAGGGTCAGGTCGCCCGCTTCGCTGAAATCCACCTGCGCGGTAAAGAAGGTCGCGCTGGCCACCTTGTCCGCTTCACCCCGCGCCGCCAGTAGCGCCAGCGTCGCGGCGAGGGTCGTCCCTGCTACGCAGTATCCGATGGTGTGTACCCTCTCCACACCCAGCACATCGCGCACAGTATCGATCGCATCGACTTGCCCGCGCAGGATGTAATCGTCCCAGATCACATCCTTCATGCTTTCGTCGGCGGATTTCCATGAGACCATGAAGACCGTGATCCCCTGATCCACCGCCCATTTGACGAAGCTTTTTTCCGGCGCGAGGTCGAGAATATAGAACCGGTTGATCCAGGGCGGGAAGATGATCAGCGGCGTTGCCAGCACCGCCTCGGTGGTCGGCGTGTACTGGATCAACTGATACAGCGGCGTCTCGTGGATCACCTTGCCCGGCGTCGCGGCGATGTTCTTGCCGACCTCGAACTGACTGCCGTCGGTGTGCGTCAACTGCCCCTTGTCCATGTCGGCCAGCATATGCTGGAACCCTTTGATCAGGTTCTCGCCGCCGGTTTCCATCGTCTTCTGCATCACGATGGGATTGGTCAGCGGAAAGTTGCTCGGCGACAGAGCATCTATCATGCCGCTGGTGGCGAAACGGATCTGTTCCTTTTGCTTGGGGTCGACACCGTCGACGCTGTCGGCCAGCCGCGTCAGATAATCCGCGGTCAGCAGATATCCCTGCCGCATGATGTCGTAAAAGGGATGGCTCTGCCACGCCGGGTCGGCAAAGCGGCGATCCTTGCGCGCGGCCGGACTTTCCGCAGGGGCCGGATCGGGCGTCTGCTTGAACCACCCTGCCCCATCCAGAAAGCGCTGCCACAATGCCACGCCTTCATTCATGTAATCGGCATGGATGCGCGATATCGCGGTGGCATCGAACGGTGCTTCGCCATGACCGATCTGGCGGGTACTATGCTCCAGCATCATCTGCTGCATCCGACCGATGCTGTGCGTCCATTGCTGCATCTGGTCGAGCGTGGGAATCACTGTAGCGGCCATATTCTCCGCCGGATCGCTATGCGCTGGAGGCGCTACCTTCCCGCTTTCCTGCGGCGGCACCTGAGTTTCACGCGCAACTTTTGGCTGCTTCTTACCCGTCTTGGCTGCCGCTTTTGCCATCACACTCTCCTGCGCAGAAACCCGCGCTCTTCTTCTGGCCAGCCGCGCCGGGCCAGTCTATACCGCACTCGCTCTTGTGAGCGAGCCTGCGGCACTTTGCCACCCTCTACGGAGAAGAAACAAGGAAAGTATCGACCAATGTCCGAAGAATTCTACCGCATGAAACGCCTGCCCCCCTATGTCATCGCCGAAGTGAACGCGATGCGGGCCGCGGCGCGTGCGGCGGGTGAGGATATTATCGATCTGGGCATGGGCAATCCTGACCTGCCGCCGCCCGACCATGTCATCGCCAAGCTCGTCGAAGTCGCGCAAAAGCCTGATTCGCATGGCTATTCCGCATCGAAGGGCATTCCCGGTCTCCGCAAGGCGCAGGCGAATTATTATGCGCGTCGCTTTGGCGTGGACGTTGATGCCGAAACGGAAGTCGTCGTGACGATGGGATCGAAGGAGGGACTCGCCAGTCTCGCCACCGCAATCACCGCGCCGGGCGACGTCGTGCTTGCGCCCAACCCCAGCTATCCGATCCACACTTTCGGCTTCATCATCGCCGGGGCGACGATCCGCTCTGTTCCCACCACGCCAGACGAGCAATATTTCCGCTCGCTGGATCGCGCCATGGCGTTCACCGTGCCGCGTCCCTCGATCCTTGTGGTGAACTACCCATCCAATCCGACCGCCGAGACCGTGGATCTTGCCTTTTACGAACGGCTGGTTGCCTGGGCCAAGGAGAACAGCGTCTGGATCCTGTCCGACCTAGCCTATTCCGAACTCTATTTCGACGGCAACCCCACGCCTTCGATCCTGCAGGTGCCGGGCGCCAAGGATGTGGCCGTGGAGTTCACGTCGCTCAGCAAGACCTACTCCATGGCTGGCTGGCGCATCGGCTTCGCCGTCGGCAACAAGAAGCTGATCGCCGCGATGACGCGCGTAAAGAGCTATCTCGATTACGGTGCGTTCACCCCCATTCAGGCCGCCGCCTGCGCCGCGCTCAATGGCCCGCAGGACATCGTCCAGAAGAACCGCGAACTCTATCACAAGCGCCGCGATATTCTGGTGGAAAGCTTCGGCCGCGCCGGATGGGACATCCCCGCCCCCCGCGCGTCGATGTTCGCATGGGCACCCCTGCCCCCCGCGCTCAAGGATATGGGCAGCCTGGAATTTTCCAAGCAATTGCTCACCCATGCCAAGGTCGCGGTTGCCCCCGGCGTCGGCTATGGTGAGGATGGCGAAGGCTATGTCCGCATCGCGATGGTGGAAAACGAACAGCGGCTGCGCCAGGCCGCGCGCAACGTAAAACGCTACCTGCAGAGCATGGGCGTCAACACGCCCAACGCAAAGGCGGTCGTCTGATCGTCGTCCCCATTATGTGCCACCGGATAAATCGTTCGGTGGCACACATATCGAGGAGCAGACATGCTGCTATTTCGCGGTAAGGAATCCAATCCTCGCTCACTCGCAAAGGCCGTCAGTTGGCGCGTTCTGGGCAGCATCGACACCTTTCTGCTGGGCCTTCTTTTCACCCATGACGTGAAAGCCGCTGGCGCCATTGCCTCGACCGAAGTCATCACCAAGATCGGTCTGTATTATTTCCATGAGCGCGCCTGGGCGCAATCCGGCTGGGGCCTGACGCCGCAGCAGAAAGCCGCCTTCGATGCGGAACACACCCCTTCATGATTCCTCTTCCGCAAGTCGCTCAGGTCGCCCAGACCATCCAGCTTGCGCTCGCGCCCGTCTTTCTGCTGGCCGGGATCGGCGCGTTTCTCAACGTCTGCGCAGGCCGCCTTGCGCGCGTCATCGACCGTGCACGCAATGTCGAGCGGCTCGTGCTCGAAACCCGCGGCGCAGAGCATGACCGGCTGGTCGACGAAATTCGCAAGCTCGACAGACGCATGACTGTCGTCAACACCGCCATATTTCTGACGGTCGCCAGCGGCGCTGCCGTCTGTCTCGTCGTCATCCTGCTGTTCCTGTCCGAACTGGTGAACGCGCATCTGGGCACGGCCATCGCGCTTCTCTTCATCACGGCCATGTTGCTGCAGGCAGCCGCATTCGTCACCTTCATCATCGAAATTCGGCTGGCTTCGCGCACCATCCACATCCGCAACGAAGTGCTGTTCCACGAAGCCACTGAGGAAGACCTGCGCCCATGATCGAAAAGCGCCTGCTGCAGATCGTCGTCGCGCTGGCCTGCATCGTGCCGCTGGTGACGGGCGGTGCAGGCATACTGTCCGGCCCAGACTGGCTGCGCGGCGTCGGATCGGCTCCCGTCGATCTGGACAGCCACTTCCGCTACATGAGCGGTATCTTCTTCAGCGTCGGCCTGGCTTTCTGCTCCTGCATCCCGCGCATAGAGATCAAGGGCGCACGCTTCCGTATGCTGGGCGGGTTCGTCGTGATCGGCGGCATGGCGCGCCTGTGGTCACTGCTGTCCGTAGGTGCCCCATCGCAAGGGCATGTCCTGGGCCTCTGCATGGAACTGGGCGTCGTACCGTGCCTGATGCTCTGGCAAGCCGCCTTCGCCCGTCGCGTAAGAATTTCGCAGGGCGCATAGCGGCGCATTACGGGGTACAAAGCTGCAAACAAAAGAGGGCAAAAGCCCCCGTCTGCGCATCCCCTTTCAAACACAATGCCTTGAAATACCCACGCATGAGAGGGGCCGCCGGGTCCAGCCCGACGGCCCATCATTTGCATGGTCAGCGGCCGGAAGTACCGCCCAGAGGAAACGTTATTCGCGCTATTTTCGATAGAGGATCACGCACCGCTTGAAGCAGTGACCCGTTGGTGAACCTCTTGAAAACCGACGCTATGGCGTCGCTCAGCGGCGCGTTTCCCGAATGGACTTGACCGACCCCAATACTGAACCATGAGACATCGGATCACCTCCTTTCGCTATGTTGAAACACCGTCTGCCGGACTGGCGGATGCTTCATCCGGCGACACCCGATTTGTGAATCAAATAAGGGGTGCAATCAAGACTTGAAATAATCTAATTTCGAATCATAATCACTCGCTCGCGCCGCGATCCTGTTCGCCACTCAGCCGCGACAATCCTCTATCACCCGCGTCACTTCAGCCCATGTCGGCAGGATCATCGGCGCCGTGCCCGATACGGTAATCATGAAACGCCCCCGGCTGAATGCAATCTGATCCAACGTCGGGTCGTTCGCCGGACGAATCGCCACGAAGGATGTTCCGTCCGCCTGCAAGGGCCACTGCGTCGCGCCAAATGTCGTACGCACGCTCATCTGCCCCGCAGCACGCGCCGTAGCCGCCTGCACAACGATCCTACGTGCAGTTACCTCACACCGAAATGTCACCAGCGGCGGCGCGCCCGCCACCCCGAACGTCGCAACACTCGTCTGCCCGCCTCCCTGATAGCGCCAAGCCCCCTCCGTCATCGGCCAATCCCGCCAGTCCTGCGAGGGTGTCGGCGCAGGCATCGCAACAGGTGCCGGAGCAGGCTTGGGCGCTGGCACAACCACCGGCGCCTCCCGCGGCGGCGCCACACACGAAGCAAGGGCAGTAATCAGGGCGAGTGAAACAAGGGAAATACGCATAGGCGTGGGTATGGCCCAGCGTGGGAACAGCCTCAACCGCTAATCGGTGGGGCGAGGTGCGGGACGATCAGGCGGCGCGCTGCACCGAAAGGCGCAATCCCAAGGCCGCCAATACTGCAGTCAAGGTTTCCAGTGTCGGATTGCCTTCGTTCGACAACGCGCCATACAGCGCCTGCCGACCCACGCCGGTACGACGGGCAATTTCAGTCATACCCTTAGAGCGCGCAACGACGCCGAGCGCACGCGCAATATGCGCAGCATCGCCATCTTCCATGGCAGCATCCAGAAAAGCCACCACATCCTCTTCGCTTTCCAGATATGCGGCCGGATCAAAATGCGTCGTCTTCAATGTCATCACTATCCTGCCTTGCTAACGCTCTGGCCTTTTCGATGTCGCTCTTCTGGCTGCCCTTATCGCCGCCAATGAGCAACAAAATCACAACGTCTCCGCGTTGCTTCGTATAGACACGGTAACCCGGTCCAAAATGCATCCGCAGCTCAACAACACCGTCACCTACCGCTTTGGCGTCACCATAGTTGCCGTCCGCAAGTCGCAACAACCGATCGGAAATACGGGCGCGACCCACTCTGTCTTTCAACGCACCCATCCATTTTTCAAAAATGGCGGTTGCCTGTAGTTCGAATACCTGTCCTTTAAACAGGACATTTTTTAAATTGTCAATGGGCTCGCCCATATCCCAGTCCCTTCGATCCAATCGATGCCACACCTTGGCATCGCTTTGAATCGACATTTACCGCCGTCAGGCACCGCCAGCGCTTGAAGTCTTGTCGCGGACCCTACCGCCCCATCTTCCGCTGCACCTTCCCATAGCGCATCTTCCGGGTCCCCGGCTTGCCCTCGTTCGCGCGTCCCCGCGGCGCGGCGACTTGCTGATCCACCGGCAGCCCCAGCTCTTCCGCTTCCATCTTCCGAATCTCGTCCCTGATCCGCCCGGCTTCCTCGAACTCCAGATCCGCTGCCGCCGCGCGCATCTTCTTCTCCAGATCCTCGATATACGCCCGCAGGTTATGCCCAACCATATGCGGGCGATCCGCGTCGCCCGTATCAACCAGCACGCTATCCTTGTTCGATACATGCGCGATGATGTCGCCGATGTTGCGCTTGATCGTGGTCGGCGTGATGCCGTGCTCCAGATTATACGCTTCCTGCTTCTCGCGCCGTCGCCCGGTTTCGTTCAGCGCTCGCTCCATGCTGCCCGTCACGCGATCGGCATACAGGATCACCCGCCCATCCACGTTACGCGCGGCACGCCCGATCGTCTGGATCAGCGACGTTTCGGACCTCAGAAAGCCTTCCTTGTCGGCATCCAATATCCCTACCAGCCCGCATTCCGGGATATCTAGCCCCTCGCGCAGCAAGTTGATGCCCACCAGCACATCATACACGCCCAGCCGCAGATCGCGGATCAGCTCGATACGCTCCAGCGTCTCCACGTCGCTGTGCATGTATCGGACCTTGATCCCCGCCTCGTGCATGAACTCGGTCAGATCCTCCGCCATCCGCTTGGTCAGCGTCGTCACCAATGTACGATAGCCCAGAGCCGCCGTCTTGCGCGCTTCGTTGATAAGGTCATCGACCTGATCCTCGACCGGCTTGATCTCCACCGGCGGATCGATCAGCCCGGTGGGACGGATAACCTGTTCGGAAAAGACGCCGCCCGTCTGCTCCATTTCCCAGTTACCCGGCGTCGCCGACACGCTGACCGTCTGTGGCCGCATCGCGTCCCACTCGTTGAAACGCAAAGGCCGGTTGTCGATGCAACTCGGCAAGCGAAACCCATATTCCGCCAGCGTGATCTTCCGCCGATGATCGCCCTTCGCCATCGCCCCGATCTGCGGCACGGTCTGGTGACTTTCATCGACGAACAACAGCGCGTTCTCCGGCAGATATTCGAAAAGAGTCGGCGGCGGTTCCCCCGGCAAACGCCCGCTCAGGAAGCGCGAATAATTTTCGATCCCCGCGCACGCCCCGGTCGCGGCAATCATCTCCAGATCGAAATTCGTCCGCTGCTCCAGCCGCTGCGCTTCCAGCAATTTGCCTTCGATCACCAACTCTTTCAACCGCTCGGCCAGCTCAAAGCGAATAGCTTCCATCGCCTGTTTCAACGTCGGGCCGGGCGTGACGTGATGGCTATTAGGAAAGACCTTCACATAATCGAGGCTGGCGATCTTTTTGCCCGACAGCGGATCGAACTCGACGATCTCTTCGATTTCATCGCCAAAGAAGGACACACGCCACGCGGTATCCTCATAATGCGACGGGAATATCTCCAGATTGTCGCCCTTCACACGGAAATTGCCACGCGAAAAGCCCATGTCGTTGCGCTTGTACTGCAACGCCACCAACTTACGGATCGTCTCCCGCTGATCGACGACCTCGCCTTTCTTCATGGAGAACGTCATCGCCGAATAGGTTTCGACCGACCCGATGCCGTACAGGCACGATACCGACGCCACGATGATCACATCGTCGCGCTCCAGCAGCGCACGGGTCGCCGAATGGCGCATCCGGTCGATGCTTTCATTTACGCTCGATTCCTTCTCGATGTACGTGTCGGAGCGCGGCACATAGGCTTCGGGCTGGTAATAATCATAATAGCTGACGAAATATTCGACGGCATTGTCGGGGAAGAAGCTCTTGAACTCCCCATATAATTGCGCCGCCAATATCTTGTTCGGCGCCAGGATCAGCGCAGGCCGCTGCAAAGCCTCGATCACCTTGGCCATCGTGAACGTCTTGCCCGATCCGGTGACGCCCAGCAGCACCTGATCCTTCTCACCGCCCAGCGCGGTCTCTACCAATTCGGCAATCGCCGTCGGCTGATCGCCTGCCGGTTCATATTCCGACACCAGCGTAAAGCGCTTCCCCCCTTCCGTCTTTTCCGGGCGTGCCGGACGGTGCGGGACAAAGTCTGCGCCGGTTTCAGGTTCGGCGAGCGAGGTTCGGATTTGAATAGCCATCGCGCACTGATATGGTCCCGACCCAATGGACGCGCAATGACTGTGCGCCAACTCAGGAGAATGCCCCGATGAAAGCGGCGATTTTTATATGTGGAACGGCTTTGTTGCTGACCGGATGCGACAAGAAGGAAACCGGCCCGATGAGCGCCGAGCAAGTCGCGGAAAAGATGGATTCGGTAAAGCTCGAACCCGGCGAATGGGAAGCAACGCAGGAAATCGTGGACGTAAAGATGACCGGCCTTCCCAAGGGGATGCCTGCCGAAGCCATGCAGCAGATGATCGGTAAGAAGAACACGATCAAACACTGCGTCACGCCCGAAATGGCCGCGAACCCCAGCGCAGATTTCCTCGCCGCGCAGAAGGACGCCAACTGCACCTATGAAAACATGGATATGTCCGGCGGCACCATCAACGGCAAGATGACCTGCGCCGCGCCGAACAACACCAAGGCCGTCATGAAAATGACGCTCAAGGGCACCTATCTTCCTGCCAGCTACGCGATGGACATGACCATGGAATCGCAAGGCATGGGCGAAGGCATGACGATGAACATGCAGATGAAGAGCAGCGGCAAACGCATCGGCGCCTGCCCCGCTGGCAGCGAGACTGCACCTAAGGCAGGCGGCTGAATTCAGTCCACACGAGTTGAGGAGAAGCATCATGATCGGTTACGTGACGCTCGGCACAAACGACATCGAAGCAGCGCGGACATTCTATGACGGCCTGATGGGCAGCATCGGCGCATCGCGCCTGTTCGAACAAGGCGAGGAAGGCAATTACCTCACCATGTACGCGACTTCCTACGAAGCACCCGGCATAGCGATTACGCGACCCTTCGATGGCGGAACGGCGACCCCCGGCAACGGCAATATGGTCGGTATCGAACGCCCCACGCGCGCGGATGTGGATGCGCTGCACGCAAAGGCACTGGAATTGGGGGGCAGTGACGAAGGCGCGCCCGGGCTGCGGGGTCCAGAGGGTCCGCAGGCATTCTATGGCGCCTATTTCCGCGACCCCGAGGGCAATAAACTGGCCGCGTTCTGCATCGGAGCAGACCACTGATCCTCCCCTTCGATCTGCCCGCCTATCTCGACCGTATCGGATTGCCCCACGCTCCTGCTGCTGATCTCACGGGGCTGGGGGCGGTCCATCGCGCGCACCGGCTGGCGATCCCGTTTGAAAACCTCGACATCCCGCTGGGTCGGGGCATCGCCATCGATCCGCCCGCGATTTTCGCCAAGCTGGTGACGGCCCGGCGCGGTGGATATTGCTTCGAACAGAACGCACTGTTCCTGCGCGCGCTCCACAGTCTGGGCTTCACCGCCTGCCCGCTGCTGGCGCGCGTATGGCTGATGGCACAGGCGACCCCACCGCTTACCCACACCCTGAACCTCGTCACCATCGAAGGCCGCGCATGGATCGCCGACGCCGGCTTCGGCGGCAGCTTCTCACCGCCCCTTCCTGTCGAGCATGGCGCGCACGCCATCGCGTCTGACGGCACCGGCCATCGCCTCACGCAACAGGATGCCCGCAACTGGATGCTCGAACGCGCAGGCGATCCGGGTGCCACCGATGGACGCAGCGCCGACACCCGCGACTGGCAATCGCAATACAGCTTCACGCTCGATCCGGTCGAATCCATCGACCTTGAACTGTCGAACCACTGGACATCCACCCGCCCGAACACCCGCTTCACGACACTGACCGTCGCCAGCCGCGTGCTGGAGGATGGCTTCACCTCCCTGCTCGACCGGCAACTGTCGGTCCATCGCGGCGGCACCAACAGCAGCCGAACGATTGCGGACCTCCCCGACTATCGCGACGTCCTGACGGCGCAATTCGGCCTTGCGCTTACCGATGCGGAGGTAGAGCATCTGTTTCGACAACATGGCTGAGGGGATAAGAGGATGCGCGGATACTGGACATTTGCAGCACTTGCGCTGGCGGGCTGCAGTGCGGAGCAGGCACCCGCACCGGAACAGGAAGACGCGCCCATCGTGCTGAAGGCAGGACAATGGACGCTCAGCCGTACCATCACCGGCTACAACACGCCCGACATCACGGCGGAAGATTACGCTCGCATGGTCGGCACAAAAACCGAAGCGAAGCTTTGCATCGCCGTCGGAAAAGATGGCCGCCCCGATGCCGACGCGCTCGCCAGACCGGAAGGCAAGGATTGCACCTACAAGGACGCCAGCATCCGCAAAGGCCGCTTCATCGCCACTTTGGCCTGCAAAGCGGATGGCGGCACATCGGAGCTGGTTCTGGAAGGCAACTATACGCCCGAAAGCCTGACGCTAGGCTCTAGCATGACCAAAACGGTCGGCGGCAAAGCGGTCCTGCGCACCACGCACGACCTGTCGGGCAAACGCACGGGCGACTGCGCGGCGGGGTGACACCCTCACCCCGTTGAGAAATCTGGGTAACGTTGAAGCCTAAAACACCGCCGCCACGAATTTCGCGAACGCATCCGCCCGATGGCTCATGCCGTGCTTCGCGTCCGGGTCCATTTCCCCGAATGTCACATCATGCCCCAGCGGCTCGAACATCGCATCATAGCCAAAGCCGTTCAGCCCGCGCGGCGGCCACACCAGATTGCCGTCCACGCGCCCTTCGAACCCTTCGACATGCCCATCGGGCCATGCCAACGCCAGCGCGCAGACGAAATGCGCGGATCGGCTCGCGCCTTCGCCTTTCGCTTCCACTTGCTGCCACACAGCGCCCATCGCCATGTCGAAATCCTTGTCCGGCCCCGCCCAGCGCGCCGAGAAAATCCCCGGCTCGCCCAGCAACGCATCGACGCACAGCCCGCTATCGTCCGCCAGTGCAGGCAGGCCCGACAAGTCCGCCGCCTGCATCGCCTTCAATTCCGCGTTGGCGATAAACGTCGTCCCGGTCTCTTCCGGTTCGGGCAGATCGAGGTCCGCCGCCGACACCGGCTCGATCCCATAAGGCGCGAGCAGCGCGCGAATCTCGCGCACCTTCCCCGGATTATGGCTGGCGATCACCAGCTTGCCGGGCTTCAGCTTCCGGATCGCCTGCGGCGCATTCGGATCGTCGGCGATGAAATCGCTCACCGCCCCGTGGCCTTATCTTGCGCCGTGAAGATCTGACCGCAACCAATGCGCGCAAGCCGCAGTAAACGCAGCAATTCTTCCTCGTCGAACGTCGCGCCTTCCGCCGTCGCCTGCACTTCGGCCAGCTTGCTGTCGCCGGTCAGCACGAAATTGGCGTCTGCTTCCGCGCTCGAATCCTCGACATAGTCAAGGTCGAGAACCGGCGTCCCCTGATGGATACCGCAGCTGATCGCCGCAACTTTCTGCAGGATCGGGTCTTCCTTGAGCAACCCCTTGGCCATCAGCCCGTCGATCGCGATCCGCAACGCGACCCATGCGCCAGAAATAGACGCCGTGCGCGTCCCGCCATCGGCCTGAAGCACATCGCAATCGATCGTGATCTGCCGCTCACCCAATTTCTTCAGATCGACGATCGATCGTAAAGAACGCCCGATAAGCCGCTGAATTTCCTGTGTCCGCCCCGACTGCTTGCCCTTGGCGGCTTCGCGCGATCCACGGGTATGGGTGGCACGGGGCAACATCCCATATTCCGCCGTCACCCAGCCTTCGCCCTTGCCGCGCAGGAACGGCGGCACCTTTTCCTCGACCGACGCCGTGCACAAAACCCGCGTATCGCCAAAGCTGACAAGGCAGCAGCCTTCGGCATGAATGGTGAACGCAGGCTCCATGCTGATGGTGCGCATCTGATCGGGGGTGCGGCCGGATGGGCGCATAAAACGAGACTCCTTGACTGAACTTTGGAGCGCGGCTTAGCCTCCCCCGGTCGCGCTGGCCAGTGCATCGGTCACAAAAACCAGTTAAGCGCCGGTTCAAATCGGCGAACCGATACCCACGCCGAAGCAGGAGATCACGATGCGACGTCTCGGAGCAGCAACCCTATTGGTAACCTTGAGCGCGTGCGCCACTGTGCAGGGCAAGATGGAAAGCAACGCCCCCGTTGCTCAATCGGATACCATCCGCTTTTCGGCTGGCCGATGCTTCGGCACGTGCCCGGTTTACAGCGTGACGGTGGAACCTGACGGATCGGGCGTCCTGCTCCCGGAGAAATACACTGCCGTCCCCGGCGAAACCCGCTTCGCCGTGACCCCGCAGCAATATCGCCGCCTGCGCGACAGTCTCGCTCCTTTTCGTCCGAAGACAGGGACGGAGCGGAAGATCGTACCGGGCAGCGCGGACTGCAAACGCATGGCCACCGACATGCCCGGATATCGGATCGCCTGGACCCGTGCGAAGCAGGAACCGACCCATCTCGATTATTATGGCGGCTGCCACGATCCGCAGCACGGACGCCTTCGCACCGCCATTGCGGCAATCCCCAAATTGCTGGATATCCAAAAGATGCTGACCCCTGGCCCCGGCAAGACAGGAAAAGAATAAATGAAACGCCCCCTTCTCCCCCGCCTGCTACGCATCTTCGGCATGGCATTTCTGCTGATGGGCCTCCTCTGGCTCGGCCAGGGGCTGGGTTACATCAAATGGCCCGCCGAGAGCTTCATGATCGACGTGCGGCCATGGGCCTATCGCGGGGCAGGCATGGCGCTGGCCGGCGTCGTCATGCTGATCCTTTCGGTGCGGCTGGGACGGCGGCATTGAGCCTTTCGCCAATGCGCCCTACATAGGCGCCATGGCGATCACTCCCATCAGCGAACTGAACGACCGCGCACGGGACGTCTTTCGTCTGGTCGTGGAAAATTATCTGGGTAATGGCATGCCCGTGGCTTCCCGCACCATCGCGCGGCTGGCCACGCTCAACCTCTCCCCTGCCTCGATCCGCAACGTGATGCAGGATTTGGAAGAACTTGGCCTGCTGGCCGCGCCCCACACCTCCGCCGGTCGTCTGCCCACCGAAACGGGCCTGCGCCTTTTTGTCGATGGCATGATGCAGGCCGCCGAACCCTCGGCAGAAGAACGCCGCGCCATAGAAGCGCGCGTCGGCGAAAGCGGCCCGATCGAAGATGCGCTCTCCGCCGCCACGCTCGCGCTGTCAGGCCTGTCCGCCTGTGCTGGCATCGTCATGGTGCCCAAACGCGAACCGATATTGCGGCAATTCAGCTTCGTCGGCCTTGGCGATGGTCAGGCACTTGCCATTCTGGTGGCGCAGGATGGCTCGGTCGAAAATCGCGTGGTGCAATTGCCCCTCGGCATTACCCCGTCGATGCTTACCGAAGCCGCCAATTATATGTCGGATCGGCTGGGTGGCCTGACCCTGCGCCAGGCGCAGGCGTTAATGGCACAGGAACTCGACTCCGATCGCCGCATGCTGGACGGCGCTGCGCGCGAACTCATCGATCGCGGCCTCGCCATCTGGTCGGCAGACAGCGAAAACCGTCCCGTTCTCATCGTGCGCGGTCAAGCGAACCTGATCGACGAGACTGCCTCGGCGGACTTGGAACGGGTGCGCCAGTTGCTCGACGAGCTGGAAGGAAAGCAGGAAATTTCCCGCCTCCTTGAAAGCGCGCTGGCGGGCACCGCGACCAAGATATTCATCGGATCGGAAAACAAGCTCTTTTCCCTGTCCGGTTCATCGGTCATAGCCGCGCCCTACCGCGCCGGCGATGGCCGCGTCGTTGGCGTGGTCGGGGTGATCGGCCCCACACGCTTGAACTATGCGCGGGTGATCCCCATGGTGGATTTCACTGCGCAGACCCTGTCGAGATTGATGAGATGACTGAAGAAACAATGAACGAAAACACCGCCGAAACCGCAGTCGAAGAAGCGGCAGCACCAGAGGAAACCAATCCGTTGGACGCACAAATCGCCGCGCTTGAGGAAGAAGTCGCCGTTGCGAAGCAGGACGTGCTTTACGCCCATGCCGAAACGCAGAACGTCCGTCGTCGGCTCGAAAAGGAACTGATCGACGCGCGCGCTTATGCCGCGACCGGCTTTGCCCGCGACATGCTGACCATCGCCGACAATCTGTCGCGTGCGCTCGCTGCCATCCCAGCGGACATGCGCGAAGATGAAAAGATGAAGGGTCTGGTCGTCGGCCTCGAAGCCACCGGCCGCGAACTCGAAAGCGTGTTCCGCAAGAACGGCATCGAAAAGATCGAAGCCATGGGGCAAGCGCTCGACCCCAACAAGCATCAGGCGATGGTGGAAATCCCCTCCCCCGATGCCACACCCGGCACCGTCGTGCAGGAAATGCAGGCTGGCTACATGATCAAGGACCGCCTCTTGCGCCCTGCCTTCGTAGGCGTTGCCAAAGCGGCTGAATAAACGCAGCTTTTCAGGTTGTAAAAACGGCGGTGGTCCCAAAGGATCGCCGCCGTTTTTGTATCGGAGCGCTCCGCCCCACCCTGTCCGTCATCCCAGCGAAAGCTGGGATCTCAGGCAACGACGTCCAACACAGCAGCCCAACACCCCAGCCTTCGCCGACGTAACGGACACATAGCAAAATTATTCTACGATATATCTTGACTGCTCATTTATAAGATATATCTTGATCGCATCAAGAACGCTTATCAAGGAACCACAATGCGATTCTCGGAACATCCTCACTCCCACCACCACGGCCATGGCCGCTTCGCCATCGGTCGCCACGCCGGGGAAGGCCGCCATCGCGGCGGCGGTCGCTTCGGCGGCGATCCAATGGGCGGAGGCGGCCCCCGCGGCACTCGTCGTCGTCTGTTCGATGCCAGCGAGCTTAAGCTCATCCTGCTCCACCTGATCGCCGAAAACCCCCGCCACGGCTACGATCTGATCCGCGCCATCGAGGGTCTGACAGGCGGTGCCTATGCCCCCAGCCCCGGCGTCGTCTATCCCATGCTGACCATGCTGGCGGACATGGACCTGATCGCCGAACAGCCCGGCGAAGGCACCAAAAAGCTCTTCGGAATCACTTCGCAGGGATCGACTTATTTGGAAGAGAACCGCAACGACGCCCTCGACGCGCTCGGTCGGCTCGACATCCTCGCCAAGCGCGCCGAACGCACCGACGGCGCCCCCATCCGCCGCGCCATGGATAATCTCAAAATGGCGCTCCACAACCGGCTGAGCGGCGACAATGCCGATGCCGACACCGTCCTCAACGTCGCGGCCCTCATCGACGAAGCCGCCAGCAAGATCGAAAGGCTGAAGTAATGGCCCAGGCACAAGCCACCGTCCCGACCGAAAACGGCAGCAAATATCTCCAGCAACTGTGCAAGCACTGGAGCCACAAGTTCCCGGTCGACTTCGATACGCAAAAGGGGACCATCACCTTCCCCAACGCCATGGCAACCATGGAAGCTGGCCCCGACACGCTACTTGTGAAAGTCGAAGCGCCCGAAGCGGATACAGTCGACCGGATGAAAGGCGTGGTCGCCGATCACCTCAACCGCTTCGCCTTCCGGGAGGCTCCGCTGCCGTTTAACTGGTTTTAGGTGTCGACTTATTTACTTCGGTAAGCCGTGGATGGTCTGTCCATACACGTTGCCCGCCGGTGTGTACCGGCACACCAGATAGTCGTCGGTCTCGTTCGATGCGACACCGCAACCGATGGTAGTCGTGCTCTGCCAGATCATCTGGGTATAATGCCCCACGTCCCGCCAGTCGCCCGTTGTGCTGTAATCCGGCACCGGGCGATGCCGGTAATACCGTTTCTCGGCAATCCAGGCGTCGGCCATCTCCTCATAGGTAAAGCCCCCGCGCGATCCCATCCATAGGTTCTCGCCCTGCGAAGTCGGCCGACTGGCGCGGGTACTGTGCTCAAACTTGCGAAGCCGCGCGAGTTCGCGCGCATAGGCCGTCGCCTGCGCCGCCAGCCCGGCGTCCCATGCCACCGGTGCGATCCCGATCCGCTTGCGCTCGTCATTATGCAGGTCGAGCATTACCGCCTGCAACAGCCGCTCCCTGCGTGGGCGCGGTCGATCCGGCTCGTCCCATCGCGACTGAATATCCCTCTGGCGATCCGTCTGCGCCTTTGCGCTCATCGGCATAATCGCAAGCCCAAGTAGCCACCACCCCAAATTCCGCATACAGACCCCGCATCATGTCCGCGCACCTTGCCCCGCTATCGATGAACAAGCCCCTAACGACCGAGGCAGGCCCGACCGGCGACCTGGCGCTCTACATCCACTGGCCCTTCTGCGTTTCGAAATGCCCCTATTGCGACTTCAACAGCCACGTCCGCGACAGCATCGATCATGCCGCGTGGCAATCGGCCTTGCTGGCCGACATGGCCCATGAAGCGGCACTGACGCCGGGGCGCAGGCTCAGCTCGATCTTCTTCGGCGGCGGCACGCCATCGCTGATGCCACCATCCATCGCCGCCGCCCTGATCGCCGCAGCGCAGCGCCACTGGACCTTCGCGCCAGACATAGAAATCACGCTGGAAGCCAATCCCAGTTCGGTCGAAGCCGCCCGCTTTGCCGACCTCGCCGCAGCAGGCGTCAACCGTGTCTCGCTGGGCCTTCAGGCACTGGACGACACTGCCTTGCGCTTTCTGGGTCGCGCTCACGATGTCACCGAAAGCCTCGCTGCCCTCGACACCGCACAACAGGTCTTCGACCGCGTAACCTTCGACCTGATCTACGCTCGCCCCGGCCAGAGCGAAACCGACTGGCAGACCGAACTCACCCGCGCGCTGGCGTTCGGCACCGGCCACCTTTCGCTCTATCAACTCACGATAGAACCCGGCACCCGCTTCGAATCCATGGTCCGCAAAGGCGATTTCCCTGCTCCCGACCCGGATCACGGCGCGACCCTTTACGAGCTAACGCAGGCCATGACCGAAGCGGCAGGGCTCCCCGCCTACGAAATCAGCAACCACGCCCGCCCCGGACAGGAAAGCCGCCACAACCTTACTTACTGGCGCTACGGCGATTATGTCGGCATCGGCCCCGGCGCGCATGGACGCCGCAACGGCATCGCCACCCAGCGGCACAAGAAGCCGGAAAACTGGATGGCCGCGGTCGATCGCAACGCGCACGGCCTAAAAAGCGAAGACATCCTCTTGCCGGAGGACCGCGGCACCGAGGCTCTGCTGATGGGTTTGCGCTTGCGCGAAGGCGTCGATCTGGAGCGCATCGCGGCGATGTCGGGCGTTGCACGGGAAGCGTTATTGAACGACGATGCGGTCTTCCACCTATCGGCTTTAGGCCTCGTAAAAGCGGAAGGCCAACGCCTCACGGTACTCCCGCCCGGTATGCTCCTCCTCGATGCAATCCTGCCCCAGATCGTGGTATAGCATCCCCGTCATGCCCGCCGCCCAATCCCTGATCGAAGACTGGCGCCGCCATCTCGCGCAGGACCGACGGCGCTCGGTCCATACCGTCCGGGCCTATATCGCCACGGCGGAGCGGCTGGTGGCTTTCCTGCAAGAGCATCAGGGCGCCAGCGTCACCCGCAACGCCCTGACCACCTTGGCTGCCGCCGACATCCGAAGCTTCCTAGCCGAACGGCGCAGCACAGACGACATCGGCAACCTCTCCACCGCGCGCGAATTGTCCGCTATCCACGGCTTCCTCCGCTTCGTGGGCGGAGAAGGCGGGAGCATACCGACCCTCAAAGGCCCGCGCGTCAAACGCGGCGTCCCCCGCCCCATCTCGCCCGACGATGTGATCGCGCTGGCGCACGACATTGCCGACACCGCCCGCGACGGCTGGATCGGCGCTCGCGACTGGGCCGTGCTCCTCCTGCTCTATGGCGCAGGCCTGCGCATCGGGGAGGCGATGGCGCTGACCGGCGCAATACTCCCACTCGAAACCACGCTGCGCGTCACCGGCAAGCGCAACAAGACCCGTATAGTCCCGCTACTGCCGCAAGTGCGCGAGGCTATCGATGCCTATCTCGCCGTCTGCCCCTATCCCGCTATACCGGACGAACCCCTGTTCCGCGGCGCTCGTGGCGGCCCGCTCTCCCCCGCCCTCATCCGCCGCGCGGTACAGGGTGCCCGCGGTCGACTAGGCCTCTCGGAACGTACGACGCCCCACGCCCTGCGCCACAGCTTCGCCACACATCTGCTGGGACGCGGAGCGGATCTACGGTCGCTTCAGGAACTGCTTGGCCACGCCAGCCTGTCCTCGACGCAAGTCTATACCGAAGTCAACGCCGCGCATCTGCTGGACGTCTATCGCAACGCCCATCCCCGCGCTTAGAGGTCACTCGTCCTTAACAGTCGAAGGTCGCCAGGTTATCAACCGATACACATAGAACAGCCCCGCCAGCACGACCGTAACCGTCGCCGCCGGGCCGATATAGGTATCGATCTCCTTGAAATTCGCGCCCAGAATGTATCCCGCATAGGCAAGGATGACATTCCAAATCAACGACCCAGATGCAGTCCACAGCAAGAACCGGACATGCCCCATACGGAACAATCCCGCTGGCAAGGACACCATTGTCCGCAGCGCGGGCATGAAGCGGAACACGAACACGATGGCCTGCCCATAGCGTGCGAACACGCCGTTGATCGCCTCGACATCGCGCCATTCCAGCGTAGCCCAGCGACCGTAGCGATCTACCAGCGGCTTTAACCTCTGGATGCCAAGTTTCCGCCCAATCAGATACCAGAAATAATTGCCAACAGTCGTGCCTGCCGTCCCGAATAGCAGCAACGGCGCCATAGCCATCTGCCCCTGCCCAACGCGGATGCCACCGATCCCCATGATGATTTCCGACGGAATCGGGGGAAATACGTTTTCCAGCACCATCAGGAACGCAATGCCCCAATAGCCGCCTGCATCGATCAGATGGAAAATCCAGTCGGTCATCGAACCATCGGCGGGCAGCGCGCGCCGTTACGCCTGCGCAGCCAGCCGGGCGTCAATAGCGTCCCAGATCATCCCGCCCGTATCTGTCCCGTCAAACGCATCGATAGACACGATGCCGGTCGGTGAGGTGACGTTGATCTCAGTCAGCCACTCGCCTCCGATCACGTCGATACCGACGAACAGCAGCCCGCGCTTTTTCAGCTCGGGCCCCATCGCAGCGCAGATTTCCCGTTCGCGCTCGGTCAATTCGGTCTTCGCCGCCGATCCGCCGACGGCAAGGTTCGATCGGATTTCGCCCTTGCCGGGAATCCGGTTCACTGCGCCCGCTACTTCGCCATCGATCAGCACGATACGCTTGTCGCCGCTAGCGACGCCGGGAATGAAGGCTTGAACCATGAAAGGCTCGACCCACGAAGCATTAAAGAGTTCCACGAGCGCCGAAAGATTGGCGCCGTTCTTGCCCACATGAAACACCGCCGTCCCGGCATTGCCATAAAGCGGCTTCACGACGATTTCGCCATGCTCGGCAAGGAAGCTGCGCGTTTCCTCCAGGCTGCGGGTAATCATCGTGGGTGGCATGAAGCGGGCGTAATCCAGCACGAACACCTTCTCCGGCGCGTTCCGCACAGCAGCAGGGTCATTGACCACCAGCGTCTCGCCTTGGATGCGTTCGAGCAAATGCGTCGCGGTAATATATGACAGGTCGAACGGCGGGTCCTGCCGCATCAGCACCACGTCAATATCGCGGCCAAGGTCCAGCCGGACCGGATCGCCAAATGTGAAATGATCCCCCTGTACCTTGCGCACTTCAACCGGGCGGGCATGGGCGATCACCCGTCCTTCGCGCATCGAAAGGTCCGGCGCGAGATAATGGAACAGCTTATGCCCCCGCGCCTGCGCAGCCAGCATGATGTGGAAAGTCGAATCCCCGGCGATCTTGATCGATTCCATCGGGTCCATCTGCACGGCGACATTAAGGCTGGTCATAAAACTAATCCGTTCGGTTTCGGGAAGGAGGTGTCACCCTCCATGCCAGACGTTGACCAAATGGCGCGGCGGTCGCCCCGGCGCAAGGAGCATCACGTCGATTCGCATGTCGTCGCCCGGCTGGCAGTAGGTTGCAGCGAGTACTTCCGCAGCCGCAGCGACCCGCGTCAGACGTCGCTCGTCTATTGCAAAGTCCAGCTCAGCCACACTGCTACGCGCCTTAACCTCAACAAATGCGACGATTCCTGGCTTGCGTACAACCAAATCGACTTCCCCAAGCGGCGTGCGCGCCCGTCGCGCCAATATCTGCCAACCTTTCAACCGCAGCCACCAGCCACAGATGCGCTCCGCCTGCCGCCCGCGCTTCTCCGCTGCCTGCCGGCTCATCCTTTGAGCACCATCGCCCGCGCATAGAGTTCGCGACGATCCAGTCCCAAGGCCTTGGCCACTTCGCCCGCAGCCTTCGACACTGGCAACCGCGCCATCGCTTCGATCAGCGCCGCATCGGCGTCGTCCTGCGTCGCGGGAGGCGCTTCGCCCGGCGGACCGACGATCACCACGATCTCGCCCTTGGGGGGCGAATCGGCGTAGCGCTGGGAAAGCTCGGCCAGAGTGCCGGTTACCGTTTCCTCGAATCGCTTGCTAATTTCCCGCACCACCGCCGCTTCGCGATCCCCCAACCCATCGGCCATCGCCGCTAGACTGTCCGACAGACGCGGGCCGCTTTCGTAGAAGATCAGTGTCGCCCGCAACGCCGCCACTTCGGCCAGCGTATCGCCACGCGCCTTCGCCTTGGACGGCAAGAACCCCATGAAGAGAAATCGGTCGGTGGGAAGGCCGCTCAGCGTCAGTGCCACGATGGCGGCGCTTGGCCCGGGCAGACTGGTGACGAACCGCCCCGCGGCTCGCGCATCGCGCACGAGCTTATACCCTGGATCGGAGATCAGCGGGGTTCCCGCGTCGGACAGCAACGCCACGACCTCACGCGCCATCCGGTCGATCAGCCGTTGGCGCAGCGTGTCGTTGCTATGGTCGTGATAGGGGACCATCGGCCGGTCGGAACCCGCCGCGCGGAGCAGTTTCGCGCTGACCCGTGTGTCTTCCACGGCGACAACATCGGCCTTGCGCAATATTTCTGCTGCGCGCGGGCTAAGGTCAGCAAGGTTGCCGATAGGCCCCGCGACGATATAAAGGCCCGGTTCGAGAGGGGAATCCGTCGAGGCGGATTCATGAGAAGCAGTTTCCATAAGGACGCCAGATGACAGAGACGGATGCCGGACCGCAAGCAGGCATATTGCCGGTGATGAAACGCAGCGCGCGAATAATGTTCGCTGCAGCCGCCCTGATGGTGGCAGGATGCCAGACGATCATACCGCGTGGCGAGCAGCCGACAGGCCCCACGCCCACGCAATCGACCGAACCCGACACCGTTCAACAAGGCTTGCCGACCGATACGCAGCGGCATCGCGTCGCTCTGCTCGTTCCCATGAGCGGCGCGAATGCGGGCGTGGGCCAGTCCATCGCGAACGCCACCACGCTGGCGATGCTCGATACCAAGACCGAAAAAGTCCGAATCACTACTTACGACACCAACCTCGGTGCCGCCGCCGCTGCAAGCCGCGCACTGGCGGAAGGCAACCGCCTGATCCTCGGCCCGTTGATGGCAGAGGACGCCCGCATCGTCGGCCCCATCGCGCAGAAGGCTGGCGTCCCGGTCATCAGCTTCTCCAACGACAGCAGCGTCGCCGGGAACGGCGTCTACCTGCTGGGCTATAACACCAACCAGTCGATCGAGCGCGTCGTAACCTTTGCCAAGTCGAAGGGGATGAACAGCTTCGCCGCTCTTGTGCCGCGCGGCACCTATGGCGAACGCGCAGGAACGTCGATGCTCCGGGCGGTAGAGAGCGCAGGCGGCACGGTGGTATCGATGCAGCCTTTCGATCGCTCACCCGGATCGATCACGGCGGCGGTCAAGAAACTCGATGCAGCTTCGGCTTATGATGCCGTGCTGATCGCCGATGGCGGCCGCGTCGCGATGCAGGCCGCGCCTGTTCTGCGCAAAAGCGTGCATGGTGCCAAAGCGCGGGTACTGGGCACCGAACTGTGGAACACCGAAAGCGCCATCGCCGGCGCGCCCGCCCTGCAAGGCGCGTGGTTCGCGGCAGTATCCGACGGCCTCTATCGCCAGCTTGCCACCCGCTACCGCGCACGCTTCGGCAGCACACCCTTCCGTCTGTCCTCGCTTGGCTATGACTCGGTGCTGCTGACGGTGCGGATTGCGCAGGACTGGAAAGTCGGCACGCCCTTCCCGGCCCGTCGGCTGTCCGATGCTGGCGGTTTCTCCGGCATCGACGGTGCCTTCCGCTTCACACGCGGCGGCATCGCCGAGCGTGCATTGGAGGTCAATCAGGTCAACAGCGGCAGCTTCGGCGTGGTTGATGCCGCCCCAAAGAGCTTCGGGGAGTAACGCCCTAGGCTCCCCTCCCTGCGAAGGGAGGGGAAAGGTCGCTTAGAGAATCGACTGACCCGTCTTTGCCCAATCCGCCATGAACCCGGCAATGCCCTTATCGGTCAGGACATGGTTGAACAGCGACTTGATGACGGCGGGCGGGGCGGTCATGACATCGGCGCCGATCTTCGCGCTTTCCAGCACATGGATCGGATGGCGCACGCTGGCGACCAGGATTTCGGTATCGAACGCATAGTTGTCGTAGATCAACCGAATGTCCTGGATCAACGCCATGCCGTCGAAGCCGTTGTCGTCATGACGGCCGACGAACGGCGAAATGAATGCCGCGCCAGCCTTTGCCGCCAACAGCGCCTGATTGGCGGAGAAGCACAGCGTCACATTGACCATCACGCCATCGTCCGACAGCGCCTTGCACGTCTTGAGGCCATCGATCGTCAACGGCACCTTGATGCAGACATTGTCGGCAATCTTCCGCAGGACGGCGGCTTCCTTCATCATCGTTTCATGGTCAAGCGCGATGACTTCGGCGGACACTGGCCCCTCGACGATGCCGCAGATTTCCTCGACCACTTCGACGAACTTGCGGCCCGACTTGGCGATCAGTGAAGGATTAGTGGTAACGCCATCCAGAAGGCCCGTGGCGGCCAGATCGCGAATTTCGGCGGTATCTGCGGTGTCGACGAAGAATTTCATGGGTCTGGCCCCTCTTGCTGGCTGATTCGATGGCGACGCTATAGGCGCGCAAACCCCCTTGGGGTAGGGCACAGATCATGACTCGCGCCCGCGTCCTCATCCTTAATGCCGCGCTTGGCCCGCTCGACTATCGTGTACCGCACGGCATGAGCGTCGAGCCGGGCAGCATCGTCGTCGCGCCTTTGGGGCCGCGCCAACTGGTCGGTGTGGTATGGGATGAGGGCAGCTTTCCCGACATCGAAACGGTCGGGGACAATCGCCTCCGCCCGCTGCTGGGGACGATGGATGCACCGCCGATCCCTGCGCCTCTCCGTCGACTGATCGAATGGACGGCCGACTACTACATGGCGCCTCCCGCTGCTGTGCTGCGGATGGCGCTGGCGTCGCACTCCGCGCTGGAAGGTACACGCACCACCATCGAATATCGCGCGACCGGCAATGTGCCCGAACGCCTAACCGACCAACGCGCCAAGGCGCTGGAACGGATCGGCGAGCGACAGGGGCTGGTGCGCGAACTCGCTGCCATCGGTGGCGTATCGGATGCCGTGATCCGGGGGTTGATAAAGGCCGGGGCCTTCGAACCCATCGAGGTCAGCACTGACACCCCCTTCCCCGATCCCGACCCGGACTTCGCGCCACCAGACCTGTCCGAAGAACAAGCCGCAGCAGCCGAACAGTTGATCGACGCCGTCGCCGCGCAGGACTTTCACCCTTTCCTGCTCGACGGCGTAACAGGTTCGGGCAAGACCGAAGTCTATTTCGAAGCCATTGCCCGCGCCTTGCGGAACGGACGGCAGGTTCTCGTGCTGCTTCCCGAAATCGCGCTGACCGAACCCTTTCTCGACCGTTTCACCAAGCGATTCGGCGTGGAACCCGTCGCTTGGCACAGCGGCCTGCGTTCGTCGGAGCGCCGCCGGGCTTGGCGGGCCATTGCCACGGGGCAGGCGAAGGTTGTCGTCGGCGCGCGCTCTGCCCTGTTTCTGCCCTATCCAAAGCTGGGCGTCATCGTCGTCGACGAGGCGCATGAGACCAGCTTCAAGCAAGAGGACGGGGTTCACTATCATGCCCGCGATGTCGCCGTGATGCGCGGGCTTATGGAGAAGTGCCCGGTCATCCTTGCCTCCGCGACCCCGGCCATCGAGACGCGGCATCAGGTAGAGGTCGGACGCTATACCGAGATCAAATTGCCTGCCCGCTTCGGTGGGGCGGTGATGCCCGAAATCATCGGCCTCAACCTGCTCACCCATCCGCCGGAGCGGGGTCGCTGGATCGCGCCATTGCTCGTCACCGCGATCGACGAGGCACTGGAAAAAGGCGAGCAGGCACTGCTGTTCCTCAACCGGCGCGGCTATGCGCCGCTGACCTTGTGCCGTCATTGCGGATACCGATTTCAGTGCCCCAATTGCACTGCGTGGATGGTCGAGCATCGGTTGACCCGCCGCCTCGCCTGCCACCATTGCGGCCATGTAATCCCGGTGCCGAAGGCCTGCCCGGACTGCAAGACGGAGGACGCGCTTGTCCCATGCGGTCCCGGCGTCGAGCGGATTGCCGACGAAGTCGCGGCGCTCTGGCCCGAAGCACGCACCGTTATCGCCACGTCCGACACACTGTGGTCCCCCGCCCGCGCCGCCGATTTCGTCCGGAGCGTGGAGGGTGGCGCCGTCGATATTATCGTCGGCACGCAGCTTATCACCAAAGGCTATCATTTTCCCAACCTGACGCTCGTCGGCGTGATCGACGCCGACTTGGGATTGGAAGGCGGAGATCTGCGCGCTTCGGAGCGGACCTTTCAGCAGATCGTCCAAGTGTCCGGCCGTGCCGGACGCGGCGCAAAGCCGGGGCGGGTCTATATCCAGACACGGATGCCTGACGCGCCGGTCATCAAGGCGCTCATCAGCGGCGACACCGAAGCCTTCTACGCCACCGAAACCGCCAGCCGTCGCCATGCCCATGCCCCACCTTTCGGTCGCTTCGCCGCCATCATTATATCCAGCGAAGACCCTGCCGAAGCTACCGACATAGCTCGCCAGATCGGCAGGAGCGCGCCGGAGATAGAGGGGATGCGCGTCTACGGACCCGCTCCCGCCCCGCTCGCCGTCCTGCGCGGTCGCCACCGCCACCGCCTCCTCGTCCACGCCACCCGCCAACTGGACGTGCAGAGCGCGATTCGGGAATGGCTGGGCAATGTTGTCTGGAAATCCGGCACCCGGGTAGCAGTCGATATCGACCCTTACAGTTTCATGTGATGACCATGCCCATTCCAACCCCGTGCACCAAGATCTGCGCGCTCGATGCGTTGAAGCGGCGCTGCGTCGGCTGCGGGCGAACGCTTGAGGAGATTGGGCGATGGTCGACTATGGCAGATGCCGAGCGACTGGCGATCATGGCGCGGCTAAAAGCCGACGCGCGTTAAGCCTTTCGCTCCGCTTCCAGCAGCTTTTCCTTGCGCTCCAGCCCGTAGGCGTAGCCGCCCAACGATCCGTCGGTGCGCAGAACCCGATGGCAGGGGACCAACACCGCCAGCACATTGTCGCCGCAGGCAGAGCCAGCGGCGCGGACGGCACCCGGTTTGCCGATGCTGGCCGCGACCTGGCTATAGGTGCGTGTCTCTCCTGCCGGGATGGCGCGCAGGGCATCCCACACGGCCTGCTGGAACGCCGTTCCCTGCACATCTACGGGGAGGTTTGCGGTTCGGGCCGGATTGTCCACCAGCGCGACGACTTCCGCCGCCAATGCCGCGAAATCGGCATCGGCGGGGCGGATGTCCGCCGCAGGGAAGCGGCGTCGCAGTTCCCCTTCATCTTCGTCGAAACTGATGCGGCACAGCCCCTTTTCGGTCGCCGCGATCAGAGTCGCGCCGAGGCTGCTTTGCACGATGGCATAGCGGATCGTGACCCCCGCTCCGCCTTTCTTCCATGCACTCGGCGTCATGCCCAGCCGCTGCCCGGCATCGGCATAGGCACGGCTGGGGGCGTTGTAGCCAGCATCGTAGATTGCGTCGGTCACGCGGTTGTCCTCCTCCAAAGCCGACTCCAGCCGGTCGGCGCGTAGCTTGCGAGCATAGGCAGCGGGCGTGACGCCTGTCGCCCGTTTGAACAGGCGGTGGAAATGATGCGGGGCATAGCCAACGGCCTGCGCCAAGGCATCGAGCGACAGCGGCTCCTCAGATAAGTCGATGAGCGAAAGTGCCTTGTCGACAGCCTGCCGGTCGCGGCCCACTTCGTCAGGGCGGCAGCGGAGGCAGGCACGATAACCCGACACGCGCGCGCTCTCCGCGTCTGAAAAGAATATTATATTACAACGACTTGGGTGTCTCGCCGGGCAGCTTGGTTTGCAATAGATACCTGTCGTCAGCACGGCCCCGACGAAGTGCCCGTCCATATCGCGGTCCCGCCGGGAGAAGGCCTCCCAGCAAGTATCGGGGTCCAGTGTTGGATGGATCATGGTCATTTCGCTCATCGACTTATCTTGCCCCGCGCGCCGCGCAAAGGCTTCCCGTGTCTTGCGTTCAAAGCGAAGACAACTCTTTCCCGTTTTACTTCGCGGCCAATGGCCATATGTATCGCGCCATATGACATCCCTTTTCCGCCGTTTCGCCGCCTTGCTGCTCCTGCTGGGCTTTGCCGCCACGGCCCGCGCCGATCAGATGGACCTGACCGCCGCTGCGCGTGGCGTGGTGCGCGTGGCTCTGGTCGCGACCGATGGCGCGGAAGCCTATTTCGTGGGGCATGGCAGCGGGCTGGTGGTCGCGCCGGACAAGGTGCTGACTAACGCGCATGTCGTGGAAATGACGCGCGAGGAAAAGAACATCGTCATCGGCGTCGTCCCATCGGAGGGCAAGAAAAGCTATGGCGGGAAAGTGATCGCTTATTCCCCCGGCAACGACCTTGCGCTAATCCAGCTCGATCAGGGCCGCTTGCCACCCGCCACCTTCTACGCCGGTGCGGTGGCCGACGGGCAGCATGTTACTGCCATCGGCTATCCCGGCACGGTGGATCGGGCGCAGGGGCTGGGCCTCAAAGACATGGTCGAGCCGATGCAGCCGGTGAAGACGGGCGGCAATGTGTCGTCGGGCCGGTCTGGCAAGGCGTTCGACACGATCCTGCACACCGCGCCGCTGGCATCGGGCAACAGCGGCGGCCCGCTGGTGGACGATTGCGGGCGAGTGCTGGGTCTCAACAGTTTCGGATCGATATCCGAAGGTAACGATGCCGAATTCGGCTTTGCAGTGTCGAACCGCGAAATTGCTTCGTTCCTGCGGCAAGCCGGGGTCAGTTTCTCGCGTACATCCGCGCCGTGTCGCTCTCTTGCCGAAATCGACGAAGCAGAAGCACGCCGGATAGCGCAGGATGCCGCCAGCAAGGATGCCTCCGCCCGCACCGCCGCCGCTGCGCAGGATGCCGCCATGGCCAAGGCGCGCGATGCCGCCGAACAGGACGTGATATCGGCACGCGAGAATATCATGGCGCTGGCTGCCGTGCTGCTGGCACTGGCAGTGCTTGCGGCGGGCGCATCGGGTTTGACCTATACGCAAGGCAAGCAGAAGCCCTCGCTGTGGTTCGGCATCGGCGGCGGCGTGTTGCTCATCTCCGCTGCCCTCGCGTTTTTCCTGCGCCCCAGCTTTTCCAGCATCGAAGATCGCGTGGCCGCAGCCGCGCTCGATAGCGGCGCGGTGACGTCCACACAGACCATCGGCTATGCTGCGGCTGGCGACAATATATGCCGCATCGATGAGGCCCGCAGTCGTATCACGGTGTCGGAGACAACCGACGTTCCGCTCAACTGGACCGATACGGGCTGCGCCAATGGTCGTCGGCAATATCTGAAAGACGACACTGGCTGGATCAGCGTCAACAGCACGCCCGACGATGCCGCCATTGCTGTCACACGCTTCGATCCGGGGACGGGTGCCTTGAAGAACGAGCGGTATCTGGCCGATGCCGATACGCTGGAACGTGCACGCGCCATCCGTGCAACAACCGATGCGGGCGCCTGCACAACCGATACGGCTGCACTGGCGAAACTGGGCAGGATGCAGAACGATCTGCGGGCCATCCTGCCGCTGCAACCTAATGAGCGGCTGGTGTATCAATGCGGCAAGGGGAAGGTTCCTGAACAGTAGGCCCTAAGCAGCCTTGCGGACTTCGCCCGATAGGCGCGCAAATTCATCGCGCAAAATGTCCGATTGGCGGGCAATGTCATCCGCCGTCGCGAGCAGCCCCTGCGCTGCTGCGCGGACCTCTGTGGAACGATGCTGAAGCTCGGTCATGCCGTTCACCGCATCGCGCGATCCGTTCCGCACGGTGCCGAGGGCCGACACGATCTGGCGGCTTGAAGCGTTCTGGGACGCGATAGCGCGACCGATCTTGTTAGCGTTGTCGTCCAGCCCCGCCGCCATCGTTTCGACCAGCGAGACGCTGGCGAGCACATCGTCGCTGGTGGTGGCGATATGCTGCAGCCGTCCATCGATCTCTCCGGCGAGAGTCTGGGTTTGCTTGGCGAGTGCCTTCACTTCCTGTGCCACGACTGCGAAGCCGCGCCCCGCGTCGCCTGCCCGACTCGCTTCGATACTGGCATTGAGCGCCAGCATGTTCGTTTGCTGGGCAAGCCCGGTGATCTGATCGAGCGCGCCCCCGATATCCTGCACCAGTTCGTGCAGTGCGCGCGCATGGGTGCGATTTTCCTGGCTCTGGGCATAAACGCTGCCGGCCTGAACCCGCGCAGAGTCGACACTGATGTCGACATCGCTGACGATGGCCATCAACGCTCCGCTCGAATCCTCTATCTGCTTCATGCTATGCGCGATATTCTCGACATCGCGCGTCGCTTCCGATGCCATATGTTCCGACGAGGCCGAGGTTTGCGTCATCTGCTCGGCCATTGTGCGCATAGAGGCCGCAGCGGCGGCAAGCCCGCTGACAAGATCGGATAGTCCTGCTTCGAAACGCTGGAAGAGCGCGTCGAGGCGCCTGGCACGATGCGTTGCCGCTTCGGACGCGGCTTGTTCCATGGCACGCATATCGGCTTCGGCCTGATGGCGTGCCAATGCCTCGCGCCGGGCTTCATCTGCTCGCGCAGCCGCGGTGCCGATGGCCCGCGCAATATCGCCGATCTCGTCTACCCGATCATGATGCGGGACCGCCCGCGCGCCGTCTATGGCGTTTCCTGCCGTAAATGCCGCGATTTCCGTAAGGGGCTCCACGATATTGCGATGCGCGAACCGCAGTACGAGGAAGCCGATACCAATGCCCGCAATCAAGACGATGCCGATGACAAGTTGCGTCCCCCAACCGATCGTGCGCAACAGATCGCGCTCTCCATCGGCCAACTGACGCAAACCCTGCACATAGCGCTCCGAACCGACGAGCAATGGATCGACATGGGTGTAGAATGTGCCGGACAGAAAGAAATCGATCCCATCCCGGTCCTGCTTTTCCAGAAGCTGGATCAGCTCCTCGACCGCGCGATCGGCAGGGCCGCGCTCATCGATGATCTCCTGCCACTTTACCCCGCCCGCGGTTTCCGTCGCTGTACCTTCCAGTTGCCGCCAGTCATTGGCGATGATTTTCTGAACCGAACCGATGGCGCTCGCGCCGCCCTGCGGTGTCATATTGCCGCTGCGTACCTTGTTGGCGATGACCAGCACCTGCTCATAGCTGCTCATGGCATTTTGCAGGCGGCTCATCGGCGCCATGCGATTGTCGACCAGCCGTGCAAGGCCGATCTGGTTGATCGTCGAGGCCGCAAAGACCGAAAGCGTGAGGATCAGCAATAGAGATGCAAGAATGACGACCAGCAATCGCACGCGGTCGCCAAGGGACCGTCGTTCGCTCTGGAGCAGCCCTTGCCACCTGTCATGCAACGAAACCATAAACGCGCCACCCGCAATTCTTTCTTGTGGGCGCGATATGCATTGGCGGCTGATAAAAATAGGTTAACGACATCGGGGTTGGAAGGCGCAAGTCGCTGGAGAAAATGACTTAAAACCGTCATATTTCTGTCATGAAGCCGTTAACCTTTGCCTTGGATCGTGTCGCGCCATCGCCCGGTGAAATCAGTCTCAGGGCAGCCTGACATGCGCTTCTCTTTCCGACGATCCCCTACCTTTGGCCTATGCCGTCCAGTAATCTCTTGTGGCGTCTTGCATCGGGGCAACCCTCCTGCTAACCGGCCCCCACATCAGGGGGATGGGCAACCACCTCCCCTTCTTGGCATGTGTGCCATTTCATTGCGGAGGACTTTCACAGCGTGGAGACGAGCGGCAGTATTCAGGCCAGCCTCAGCGGACGCTATGCCGTGGCCCTGTTTGAATTGGCACGGGACGGCAAGGCGCTCGACGCCGTGGGCGAAAGCCTGGCCGCGCTGAAGACGGCATTGGCCGAATCCAGCGAGTTCAAGGCCCTTGTGGTCAGCCCGCTGGTCAGTCGTGACGCCGCGACGAAGACCGTCGCTGCCGTTGCGCAGTCCATGGGTCTCGATACGCTGACCGGCAATTTCCTGGGCGTCCTCGCGCAGAACCGGCGTCTGGCGCAATTGCCTGCCGTGATCCGCGCTTATGAAACGCTGCTATCGAATCACCGTGGCGAAGCCCGCGCGGAAGTCGTGTCGGCGCACAAGCTCACTGCTACCCAGATCACCGCTCTGCAAAAGAGCCTGAAGGCCCGTGTCGGTCGCGATGTCGCGGTCGATGCAAAGGTCGACCCCGCAATCCTCGGCGGGCTGGTCGTCAAGATCGGCAGCCAGATGATCGACAGTTCCATCCGCACCCGTTTGAATACTCTCGCCCACGCTATGAAGGGCTAAAGACCCGTAAGGGTCCGATGAAAGGCTAAGTCATGGATATCAACGCCGCAGAAATTTCAAAGGTCATCAAGGACCAGATCGCCAGCTTCGGCACCGAAGCGCAGGTTTCCGAAGTGGGCACCGTGCTGTCCGTCGGTGACGGCATCGCCCGTATCCACGGGCTGGACAATGTGCAGGCCGGTGAAATGGTCGCCTTTGCCAACGGTGTGCAGGGCATGGCCCTCAACCTGGAAGCCGACAATGTCGGCGTCGTGATCTTCGGGTCGGACAGCGAGATCAAGGAAGGTGACGTCGTCAAGCGCACCGGCACCATCGTGGACGTTCCCGTGGGCAAGGGTCTGTTGGGCCGCGTTGTCGACGGTCTGGGCAACCCCATCGACGGCAAGGGTCCGATCGTTTCCGACCAGCGTATGCGCGTGGAAAAGAAGGCACCGGGCATCATCCCGCGCACGTCGGTCCATGAACCTGTGCAGACCGGCCTGAAGGCCATCGACACCCTCGTCCCCGTCGGCCGTGGCCAGCGCGAACTGATCATCGGCGATCGCCAGACCGGCAAGACCGCCGTCGCGATCGATACCTTCATCAACCAGAAGGGCGTCAACGCAGGCGACGACGAAAGCAAGAAGCTCTATTGCATCTATGTTGCCGTCGGCCAGAAGCGTTCGACCGTTGCGCAGATCGTGCGCCAGCTCGAAGAGAACGGCGCGATGGAATATTCCATCGTCATCGCCGCAACCGCTTCGGAGCCTGCGCCGCTGCAGTATCTCGCACCGTACACCGGCGTGACGATGGGCGAATATTTCCGCGACAATGGCATGCACGCCCTGATCGTGTATGACGATCTGTCCAAGCAGGCCGTGGCTTATCGCCAGATGTCGCTGCTGCTGCGTCGTCCTCCGGGCCGTGAAGCGTATCCGGGCGACGTGTTCTATCTCCACAGCCGCCTGCTTGAGCGCGCTGCAAAGATGAACAGCGACAATGGTTCGGGTTCGTTGACGGCGCTGCCGATCATCGAAACGCAAGCTGGCGACGTGTCGGCTTATATTCCGACCAACGTGATTTCGATTACCGACGGCCAGATCTTCCTTGAAACCAACCTCTTCTATCAGGGCATCCGTCCCGCGATTAACGTCGGTCTCTCTGTGTCGCGCGTCGGTTCTGCCGCGCAGACCAAGGCGATGAAGAAGGTGTCCGGCTCGATCAAGCTGGAGCTGGCACAGTATCGCGAAATGGCTGCGTTTGCGCAGTTCGGTTCGGACCTCGACGCGTCGACGCAGAAGCTGCTGAACCGCGGTGCGCGTTTGACCGAGTTGCTCAAGCAGGCACAGTTCTCGCCGCTGCCGTTCGAAGAGCAGACCGCGTCGATCTTCGCCGGCACCAGCGGCTATATCGATGGCGTCGCAGTGAAGGACGTCAATCGTTACGAAGAAGCGATGCTGTCCTACCTGCGTCACGATCACGCTGACCTGCTGACCGCGATCCGCGACAGCAAGGATCTGTCGGACGACAGCAAGGGCAAGCTGAAGGCTGCTCTCGACAGCTTCGGCAAGTCGTTCGCATAAGAGTAATCCGTCATCCCGGTTCGTGCCGGGATGACGAACCACAAGGTTCGTCATGGCAAGTCTGAAAGAACTCAAAGGGCGGATCGCCTCGGTCAAATCGACCCAGAAGATCACCAAGGCCAAGCAGATGGTCGCCGCGGCAAAGCTGCGCAAGGCGCAGGCCGCTGCCGAAGCGGCGCGCCCGTATAACGAGCGTCTGGAACGCATCGTCGCCACGCTGGCTTCGCGCGTGACCGCCAGCGAAAGCAGCCCCAAGCTGCTGGCCGGGACCGGCAAGGAAGACGTGCACCTGCTCGTCGTCGCCAACTCCGACCGTGGTCTGGCCGGTGCGTTCAACGCGAACATCGTGAAGGCTGCCGTGCTCAAGGCGCGCTTCCTGATCGCTGAAGGCAAGACCGTGAAGTTTTTCCTGATCGGTCGCAAGGGTCGCCCGGTAATCGCCCGCACCTTCCCCGGCATGATCGTGGGTCAGTTCGACACCACCGGCGCGAAAGCCCCGGGCTACGATCAGGCGCAGGCCATCGCGCATGAAGTCAGCGACATGTTCTTCGCTGGCAAGTTCGATGTGGCGCATCTGTTCTACGCGACGTTCAAGTCTGCGCTGGCGCAGATCCCGACCGAGCAGCAGCTTATCCCGGTCAAGATCCCTGCAGACGCCCCCGCAGCCAGCAATGCTGCGGTGGAATATGAGCCCGACGAGGAAACGATCCTCGCCGACCTGCTGCCGCGCAACATGACGATCCAGTTGTTCAAGGCGCTGCTGGAAAACATGGCATCGGAACAGGGCGCGTCGATGACCGCGATGGACAACGCCACGCGCAATGCCGGCGACCTGATCAACAACCTGACCATTCAGTACAACCGCAGCCGTCAGGCCGCGATTACCACTGAGCTTATTGAAATTATCGCAGGCGCGGAAGCGCTCTAAAAGACCCGAAGGCAAGGAAACGAACCATGGCAACCACCAATAATGTAGGCCGCATTTCGCAGGTCATCGGCGCCGTCGTCGACGTGACCTTCCCCGATGCGCTGCCCGCGATTTTGAACGCGCTCGAAACCAGCAACAACGGCCAGCGCCTTGTTCTGGAAGTCGCACAGCATCTGGGCGAGAACACCGTCCGCACCATCGCGATGGACGCGACCGAGGGTCTGACCCGCGGTCAGGAAGTCACCGACACCGGCGCACAGATTTCCGTGCCCGTCGGCCCCCAGACGCTGGGTCGCATCCTGAACGTCGTGGGTGAGCCGATCGACGATCGCGGCCCGGTCGTCACCGACCTGCGCTCGCCGATCCATGCGAAGGCGCCGGAATTCATCGACCAGTCGACCGAGAGCGCCATTCTCGTCACCGGCATCAAGGTCATCGACCTGATCGCCCCTTACGCAAAGGGCGGCAAGATCGGCCTGTTCGGCGGCGCGGGCGTCGGCAAGACGGTGCTTATTCAGGAACTGATCAACAACATCGCGAAGGGCCACGGCGGCACCTCCGTTTTCGCAGGCGTTGGTGAGCGGACCCGCGAAGGCAACGATCTCTACCACGAATTCCTCGACGCAGGCGTTATCGCCAAGGACGCCGACGGCAACCCGACCAGCGAAGGCTCCAAGGTTGCGCTGGTGTTCGGCCAGATGAACGAACCGCCGGGCGCGCGCGCTCGTGTGGCTCTGTCGGGCCTCACCATCGCCGAGTATTTCCGCGATGTCGAAGGCCAGGACGTTCTGTTCTTCGTCGACAACATCTTCCGCTTCACGCAGGCCGGTTCGGAAGTGTCGGCTTTGCTGGGTCGTATTCCTTCGGCTGTGGGCTATCAGCCGACCCTGTCGACCGACATGGGCGCGCTGCAAGAACGCATCACCTCCACCACCAAGGGGTCGATCACCTCGGTGCAGGCGATCTACGTTCCCGCAGACGATCTTACCGATCCTGCGCCAGCCACGTCGTTCGCGCATTTGGACGCGACCACCACGCTGAACCGCGCAATTTCGGAACTGGGCATCTATCCGGCAGTCGATCCGCTCGACTCCACCAGCCGCGTGCTGACCCCTGCCATCGTCGGCCAGGAGCATTACGAAGTGGCCCGCCGCGTTCAGGAAACGCTGCAGAAGTACAAGTCGCTGCAGGACATCATCGCCATTCTGGGCATGGATGAGCTTTCGGAAGAGGACAAGATCACGGTCGCCCGCGCCCGCAAGATCCAGCGCTTCCTTTCGCAGCCTTTCCACGTCGCCGAAGTCTTCACCGGCATCCCCGGCAAGTTCGTTGCCGTCGAAGATACGGTCAAGTCGTTCAAGGCCGTCGTGGACGGTGAGTACGATCACCTGCCCGAAGCAGCCTTCTACATGGTCGGCGGCATCGACGAAGCCATCGAAAAGGGTAAGAAGCTGGCTGCAGAAGCAGCGTAACTACGAGAGGGGAAGTTACGGGGACGTCGTTCGCATCCCCCTCTCCCCTGCCCTCTCCCCCGAAAGGGAGAGGGAGCAAGGAACCGAATTATGCCCTTACACTTTGAACTCGTGACCCCGGAAAAGCTCGTTCGGTCGGAAGACGTCTATATGGTTGTCGTTCCCGGCAGCGAAGGCGACTTCGGCGTGTTGGAAGGCCATGCGCCGTTCATGTCGACCGTCCGCGACGGTGCGCTGCAGGTATTCACCAGCGCCAATGCAGCGCCCGAGACGATCACGGTCGTAGGCGGCTTTGCCGAAGTGACCGAGCAGGGCCTGACGGTACTGGCTGAGCGCGCCGGATAAGTAGACTCAGTCCATCAGGAAACCAACAGAGCGGGCTGCCTTTCGATTTCGGAAGGCAGCCCGCTCTGTGTTGGCATATGTTCACCAACTTGGTACTGATGCGGTATTCAGCCGTGTTCCCCGGCGAAGGCCGGGGTCCAGAGTTGCGAAGTCCAACCTGTGCCGCCCTGCCCCCCGGCCTTCGCCGGGGAGCGCGGTTCTAAACCTCGACGCTTTCGCCATCACGCAGTATGGCCACTGCAGAGGGAACCATAGCCATTACGTTATCACGATCCATCAAGCCCAGCGGCACGGGATGCGTATCCCTGCGCCACCTGCTCGCCACGCTCACCCTGTGGCTTGGCGGCAGTCAGCTTCTCCTATGGCGTTTTCTCGATATCGCGCCGTTGTGGGCCTATGCATTGGGGCTGAGCGGCCTGATCGCGCTGTGTTTTACAATCATCCGCCTTGTCCCTGACACGCCGGATAGCCGCATCGGCATTCGCCTCATCAGCATATGCCTGCTCGTCGCTTTCCTGCTGATGTTGCTCGGCGGACAGGGACGGTTCCTGTACGCGAATATCGACTGGCAGGTGCGCTATGCGGTCCTGCGCGATATGGCGATCAACCCTTGGCCGTTCGTCTATACCGCCCGGGCCACTCCCGATGTCTTGCGCGCGCCGATCGGAATGTTTCTGGCACCGGCGCTGGCGTTCAAGGCGCTAAGTCCGCGCGCTGGCGATATTGCGCTGTTGATACAAAACAGTGCGTTGCTCGGCGTGATACTGGCCATCGCATCCCGGCTGTTTGGCAGCACGCGGGCACGCGTCTGGGGGCTGTTGATCTTCCTCGCCTTTAGCGGGCTGGACGCAGCGGGGAGCCTGTTCGTTCATGGCGCGCTGAGCGATCATCTCGAAAACTGGGCACAGATCCAGTATTCTTCGATGATCACGCTAGCTTTCTGGGTGCCGCATCACGCAATGACAGCATGGATCGGCGCGATACTGTTCCTGTTATGGCGAACGGAGCGGCTACCGCTGTCAGTCTTTCTGGCGATACTGCCGCTTACCTTGCTCTGGTCGCCTTTCGGAGTGCTTGGCACCCTGCCCTTTGTGGCGCTTGCGGGCTTTGAGACGCTGATCCAGCGGCGCCTAAGAGTCAGCGATATTGCCCTGCCGGCGTTAGCCTTACTTCTTTGCGTTCCCGGCCTGCTTTATTTGAGCGCGGCGGGTGACGATGTCGGCATCCGCATCTATGCGCCGGGGACACTGCGATACGGCATCTTCCATTTGTTCGAGACAGTACCGTATCTCGTGCCGGTGGCTTTTCTGGGGCGCGGGACCCGGTTTGGATGGCCGGTGTTTGCGCTTGTCACCGCATGTCTTCTGTTGATGCCCTTTTTACAGATCGGCTGGTCGATTGATTTTATGATGCGCGCGTCCGTGCCTGCGCTGACAATTCTGATGGTCATGGTTGCGGATGCGGTGACGCCGGGAGACCTCGGAGCGCCTGCGCCTATACGCTATTGGTTGCTGTTCGCGCTCATCATCGGCAGCATAACCGGCCAGCATGAAATCCGCCGCGCGTTGACCCAGCCGCCCGCCCCGGAGGTGCGCTGCACCTTTTGGAAGGCGTGGGACCAAAGCTTTGCCGATTTCCCTAAAGGCTCCTATCTGGCACCGCTGTCGGCCATGCCTGCCGCCGTTAGCCCCCGCCATCCTGCGCGGGCAAGCGCCATCGAGCCGGACCGCTGCTGGACTGGCGACTGGTATCGGCAAGCCGGAAAGTGATTTAGCGGCTCAAGACCGCATAAAGCGACAGGCCGATCGGAAAGCGAATATGATCGACGATGTGTCGCTCTGCTGCGAACACCGTCTGCAGCAGAGCGTTGACCGGCGCGGAGGGGCGGACGTCCAATGCAGCCTTGCTCTTGGTTAGCTGATGCGCGACGCGCTGCATGACCGCCAGCGGGAATAGCAGGCTGTTGAAATAACCTATCGCCTGCACCTTCAGTCCTGCCTGCACAGCGACCTCGCCTAGACCGTCGCGCGTGTAGCGGCGCTTATGGTGATGCAACGTATCGTGGTCGGACCATAGCCATGGCACCGCGGGCACCGTCACCAGCATCCGCCCATCCGCACGCAAGCGTCCACCCAGCGATTTCAGGGATGCAGTATCGTCGTCGATATGCTCCAGAACGTCGAGCAAGGCGATCAGATCATAGGCCTTCTCGCCAAAGCCGATCTGTCCCGGCAAAGCGCCTGCATCGATGCTCCCGATGCCCCGCCCCGCTGCCAGTGCACGCGCATCGGCATCATATTCGAAAGCGTCCAGCGCCCCATAGGACGCCAGCATCGCGAGATTACCGCCGGTGCCGCATCCTGCCTCCAGAATGGCTGCACCCTCACCGAGCGGCACATGCTTTTCGATGAGATGTGCGATGATGGCGCGGCGGGCGACGAACCACCAGTGGTCCGTCTCTTGCGCGCTCATGCTCGAATAGGCTGCGCGATCCATTCGCTGTCCTCCAGGTGATTTTCAGCCGTGCCGACAGCGTCGTTTTCATCGCTGCCCACATCTTCCGCCACTACATAAAGCGGCCTGTTGCGCACTTCCTGCGCCACTCGACCCAAATATTCGCCGATGATGCCAAGGCTCATCAGGTTGAGCCCACCCAGCATCAATACCGCCACCATGATCGATGCATAGCCCGGCGTGTCGATGCCCGTCGTTACGGTCTTGACGACCAGCGCGATGGCATAGCCAAAGGCCAGCAGCGCAATCATGCCGCCCAGATAGGACCACACACGCAACGGCATGGTGGTCGAGGAGGTCACGCCATCCAGCGCCAACCCCCACAGCTTGCGGAGCCGCCATTTGGTTTCACCCGCGCCGCGTGCCTCGCGTTCGTAATCGACCGTCGCCACGCGAAAGCCGACCCATGAAAAAAGACCTTTGTTGAACCGCGCCTGTTCGCTCAACTGCTTGACGGCATCGACGGCCTGACGATCCAGCAGGCGGAAATCGCCGACATTCTCTGGAATAGGATAGTCCGCGAGGCGATTGAGGATGCGGTAAAAGCAATGCGCACTCCACCGTTTGAAACGGCTGTCGCTCGATCGATCGACGCGGCGGGCGTTGACTACCTGCGCCCCACCCAGCCAGAGCCGCACCATCTGGGCGATGACTTCGGGTGGATCCTGCAAATCGACGTCGATGGGGATGACCGCATCGCCGCGCGCGCGATTGATGCCCGCCGCAAGCGCCGCTTCCTTTCCGAAATTGCGCGACAGAGCGACGTAACGCACGTCAGCATTCATGCGCGCCAGTATCCCCAGGATATCGCGGGTGCGATCCGTACTGCCATCGTCGACAAACAGATATTCCGCGCCAGCATCCGGCCCGATGAGCGCCAGAGCATCGCGCACAGCCGGACGCGCCCTGTCAAGGAACAGGGAGATCGATTCCTGTTCATTGAGCACAGGGATGACGATCGACAAGGCTATTCGCGCGGCCATGCGGCTTCCTGAAAATGAACGCTCGCCGTGATCGGAGAACGTGAGCCTGCACCATGATAAAAAATGGTTAACGATTGGTAAGCGCGCGCCGGCTGTGCACCGCCCCCTCCTCCCATTAGCCTTTTGTCAAAGTTTCCAATCTATTCACCAGTCTCAGCCATCATGTGTTGGGGTGGCCATAACAAAACCCGATAGAATTTCGTTGTGGGAACATCATGAGCGCATTTGGACGGAAAAACGGACCCAGCGGAGCAAAGCCCGGCTTTGGCGTTGCGCGACCGATGCAGCACACCCCCGGTGCCAACCGCGAACCGGACGTGCGCGGCGGCGATCAGTTCCCGCCCATCGATCCTGCAGCCATTGCCGCGGCCGCCGATCCGCTTTCCGCAGCATCTCCGCAGGAAATGCGCAATGCAGAAGCGCTGGCGCGCCTTTCCGACCGGGCCAATCAGGAACATGCCCCGCAGGAGCAGGCACAGGGTTTCGAAGCGTCGGTACACAAGATCAAGGAACAGGTGCTGCCACGCCTGTTGGAGCGCGTCGATCCCGAGGCGGCGGCAACGCTGTCGAAGGACGAACTGGCCGAAGAGTTTCGCCCGATCATCATGGAAGTGCTGGCCGAGCTGAAACTGACGCTCAACCGGCGCGAACAATTCGCGCTGGAAAAGGTGCTGGTTGACGAGCTGCTCGGTCTGGGGCCGCTCGAAGAGTTGCTGAACGATCCTGACATCACCGACATCATGGTCAACGGACCGCTGCAGACCTACATCGAAAAGAAGGGCAAGCTGACCATTGCCCCGATCCAGTTCCGTGACGAAGAGCATCTGTTCCAGATCGCACAGCGTATCGTGAACAAGGTCGGCCGTCGCGTCGATCAGACCACGCCGCTTGCCGACGCCCGCCTTCCCGACGGTTCGCGCGTCAACGTCATCGTACCGCCGCTCAGCCTCAAAGGCACGGCGATCTCCATTCGTAAGTTTTCCGCCAAGCCGATCACGCTCGACAATCTCGCCAACTGGGGCGCGATGAGCCAGAAGATGTGCACCGCGCTGAAAATCGCCGGGGCGTGCCGGTTCAACATCGTCATTTCGGGCGGTACGGGTTCGGGCAAGACCACGATGCTCAATGCCCTGTCGAAGATGATCGATCCGGGCGAGCGCGTGCTGACGATCGAAGACGCGGCCGAATTGCGCTTGCAGCAGCCGCACTGGCTTCCGCTGGAAACGCGGCCCGCCAACCTGGAAGGGCAAGGCGCGATCACCATCGGCGATCTCGTCAAGAACGCTCTGCGTATGCGCCCGGATCGCATCATCCTGGGCGAAATTCGTGGCGCGGAATGTTTCGATCTGCTCGCCGCGATGAACACCGGCCATGACGGCTCCATGTGTACGCTCCATAGCAACAGCCCGCGCGAATGCCTGGGCCGTATGGAAAACATGATCCTGATGGGCGACATCAAGATCCCCAAGGAAGCCATTTCCAAGCAGATTGCCGACTCGGTCGATCTGATCGTGCAGGTAAAGCGTCTGCGCGACGGTTCGCGCCGCGTGACCAACGTCACCGAAGTGATCGGTATGGAAGGCGACGTCATCGTCACGCAGGAACTGTTCAAGTTCGAATATATTTCCGAGGACGAGAACGGCAAGATCATCGGCGAGTATCGCGGCATGGGCCTTCGCCCCTACACGCTGGAAAAGGCCCGCGGCTTCGGCTTCGACCAGCCGTTTCTGGAAGCCTGCCTGTAATCGGGAGCCGCATATCACAGGCGCGCATGGCGGCGACGTTGTGTGTCGCCGCCATTCAGGCCATTCGAGATAATTCTTACCCCGTAGGGCAAGGCATCGGTTTATGACCCAATGCTTGCGCTCAAACGGAGCGATAGCTTTTTTCTAGAACTTCAGCGTTGCGCCGACGCGCAGGGTAAACGGTTCGACCACTCGGCTCAGGCGGCCGGCGGTAGGTGCAGCATCGAAACCCGGAATGTAGGACTCGTAATAATAGGCGATGTCCTTGTCTCCGCTGCCCAGGATATTCACTGCTTCGGCATAAAGTTCGACCGGACCCAATTGGCGCGCACCTCGTACGTTGACGATATTGCTGCCTTTGTCACGGACGCTGTTGTCCTCCGTGAGCGGTGAAGGACCCAGATGACGTAAGCGAGCGGAGAATTTCCACTGTCCGGGCAATAGCGAGATGCCCAACGACGCCGCATTTTCAAATGCGTTGGGAATATAGTTACCGTCACCGTACCGCGAATGACTGCCGGTATAGGTGCCGTCGATGGCCACCCACGCCGCCGGCCGCCAGAAAGCGACCAGCTCATAGCCGTGGCGTGTGCTCGCTCCGGTCGGCTCCACTGCGTTGGAATCTCCGACGAACTTAAGTTCGCTGCCGACATTGAGCCACCAATAGGTGCCGGTCAGGGTGAGGTTGCCAAGCTTGAGGCGGGCGCCGACCTCCTTGCCGGTGCCAGGAACCAACACCGGCACCGGTGTTGCGGTGACAGCGCCGCGCACATCGTTGGAGTGGAAGCCGCGCCCCCAGTTGCCATATAATTCGAGATTGGGCATCGCTTCCCACGCGAGGGAAATTTTGGGTGACACGATGGTGTCCGTCCCTGTGCCTTCGCCAAGTGCCACGGCCGGCGCATCCTTCGCGTGAACGCTGTAGCCGAAGCGGTCGGCGCGCAATCCGCCGATAACGCGCACACCGGGCACAACAGTCCACGCCGCTTCGCCATAAAGGCCAAGCGAGGATTGCGTTACGCGATAAGCGCCAAGGCTCTCAGCAAAAACGCGATCGATAGTGTGATAGACGCCGACATTACCGATCTTGTCCAAATGCGCCTCGCCGCCGAAAGTCAGCTTCAGGCTGTCCGAAAGATCGAAGCGCTTCTCGGCCCGCGCCTGGATAACCCAGCGCCGGTCGAATTGGCGGATTTGGGCACTGCTCCCGTCCGCATTGGCGTAGGTGGGATTGGAGAACATCCACCAATTATAATATTGTGCGGAGACATTGGCCTTGAAACTGTCGCCGGAGAGTTGGGCGTTGCCGATGAAGCGTGTGGTCATGCCCTTCGCGGTCGGGTCAGGCGCGCAATAGACATCCGCGCAGACGGCCGAACCCACGATGCGCTCGGGGATTTGCTCAGTCGGTTTCCAGGTCGCATGATATCCATGCAGGGTTAGAGCAAGGTTCAGATTACCGACTGGCTGCGAATATTTCGCGAAGCCTGCAAAATGACGCAGCTTTTCTGCCTGCTCCCAAGGGCCGTCATAGATTTTGGTCTGACCCGCAAGGGTTAGCGCACCCTGGCCAATAGGTACCGTTCCCCCGGCGGCGAGACGCCCCCAACCATAAGAGCCGCCCTCAGCGGAGACCCATGGCCTGTCGAACATGTTCACGGTCGAAAGATAAGCGGCGCCTGCCAGCGCGAAATCGCCGCCATCGGCGCGATACGGGCCTTTGCGAAAATCCTCGCGATCGATAATCTCCGGGATAAGCCCATTGAGATCGAGATAGCCTTGGCCATGCCCATGTGTGCGCATGTTCATCTGCACACCATCGATATAGGTGGTGAAATCAGAGCCATGATCGAGGTTAAAGCCGCGCAGGAAATATTGATTGGCCTTGCCGCTTCCGGAGTGCTGGGCGGCGATGAGCCCCGGCACGGCCTCGAGCAGTTCTGCAACCTTGAGTAATGGGCGCACGAGCAGATCATGTCCGCTGAAGCTGCCTTCGCTCGCTGCGCTGGCGACGCCAATCTTATCCTCTCCTCGTCCGAATACCACTATGTCATTTGCGCTGGCTTCGGCTTCGGCCGGCGTTGCTTCGGCGGGGATGGGCTGATTGGCTGGCTGTGCGGTTGCTTGAGAGGAGACACTGCAGGCAAGAGCAATATATACCGACCAACGGACGGTACGACGCACAGTTCGATTTTGCATGAATAGAGCCCTCTGATTACCTTATGTCTTTGAGCCTTGGGGTAAGCTCTCGCGGTACTGGAACAAGTTACGAACGGTCCGATTTCTGCCTGAAATGGTTACACCAACGTTCGTAGCGATTGATTTTAGAGACAATTTTTCCGCCAGCCGTGAGGTTCGATGTCGGTGTGCGACATCGGTCAAGGTCGGTTCGGCCAACACGCCGAGCGGGAATGACCGCTGTCGGATGGAACCTTCTAACAGCCATGCCCGGATAGGGTTGCTCGTCTTCAGCTGAGCATCCGGTGCTCACCCCGTCTTGTGGATATGAAATAGGCGGATTTGCCCATCGCCCCTCCTGCTCTTTGCACAATGCCAAACCCCTCATCGCGCACATAATATAGCGAATAATCGTATTATGAGAAATTATTATTACTTTTGCTTGTTTTTTTAAAAATTATGCGCATCATACTCATGTGGGCAGGACAACCGGATGGAAAGCCGCCGCCTTCGTTCACTTCAAATCTTGGGGGGCCGGGAATGATTTCGAATAAGCACCTATTTAAGCTGTTGATGCTTGGCTGCGTCTCCGTCGGCGCGCTGAACGTGCGGGCTTACGCTGCAGAGCAGAAGCCCCAGAGCGACACGGACTCGCGAGCGGACCTCGGCGAAATCGTCGTCACGGCAACGCGCCGGGCGGAGTCGTTGAGCAAGGTCCCTCTGAGCATCGTCGCGACCGACCAGAAATCATTGGATATGCAGGGGGTCCGCTCGGCTGACGATATCATGCGCCTGACGCCCAGTATAACCTTTGGGTCGAGCGCGCTGTTCTACGGAACCGGCCAAAGCAATATCGCCATCCGCGGCATTCTTTCGACTTCAGGCATCCCGACGACCGGCATTTACATCGACGATACGCCGATCCAGACCCGCACCGGGATCAGCCCGAGCCTTACCAATGCCTATCCGCAAATCTTCGATCTCGACCGTGTGGAAGTGCTGCGCGGTCCGCAGGGCACACTGTTCGGCACGGGATCAATGGGGGGCGCTATCCGGTTCATCACACCCGAGCCCGTGATGAGCGGCGCAAAGGTCTATGGGCGTTCCGAACTGAGCACTACTGAAAAGGGCGGAACCAGCTACGAGGCCGGAATCGCCGGAGGGACTGCGCTCATAGAGGGCAAACTGGGGTTCAGGGCGAGTTTTTCGCACCGACATGACGGGGGTTTCGTCGATCGGCTCGATCGATACACCAAACAGGTGGTAGAGCGGGACATCAACAGTGGCGACAGCTACGTGGGTCGTATCGCGCTGGGTTGGAAACCTGTCGAAAACGTTACGGTCACACCGTCGTTGTTTTTCCAGCGGGCCAAGTTGGACGATGGCGCCATTTTCGAACCGGCAACAACGGATCTGGCGAACGTCGACTATCGCACCAGCTACTATGTCAAGCCGCAATATCATACCGATCGCTTCATCCTCCCCGCGCTCAAGGCGGAGATTGATCTGGGCGGCGCCACTCTCATTTCCAACACGTCCTATTTTACGCGCAAGACCGTAACCAAAAGCGATGACGTCGCGCTAAATATCGCGATCTGGTCGGGCTATAATGGGCCGTTCCCGCCGCCTGATCTGCCGCTTGTTCAGTCCGGGACGCACAATGCCACCTCGCAGAAAGGCGTAACGCAGGAAATCCGTCTCCAAAGCGCGGATTCCAACACGGGATTCAACTGGGTTATCGGCGCATTTTACTCGCGATTTGTAACGCGCGACTCATTCGATGCCGAGAATCTGGGGCTGCTGGACCAAATCAATTACGGTATCCAGAATGAAGGCGGGCAGCCTGTGTCGTCCATCAGCGACATTTTCGGCGTTGAACTCTATCAGGGCCGTTACGTCATCAGCCAGCATTCAAAATACACCGACAAGCAGAAGTCTCTGTTCGCGCAGATCGATTATGAAATCGTGCCGCGCGTCAAGCTCACCGCCGGTTTGCGCTATACGGCTACGTCGTTCGTGTACGACAATTTCCTCGCTGGCCCTCTATATACCAGCAACGGCATGAGCGAGACCAAACTGTCGAAGCACAATCCCATTACCCCGAAATTCGGTGTGTCGTTCCAGGCGGATAGGAACAACCTGTTCTACGCCAGTGCGGCCAAGGGAGCGCGCGGCAGCAACATTGCCGACGCGGTGGGGTTCCGCTGCACGCCGGATGGTGAGATCCTGGGGTTCGACCCCATGGTACCGCGCTACATCAAGAATGATTCAGTCTGGAGCTATGAAGTAGGCAGCAAAAACCGAATTTTCGGCGGACGCTTGGCCATCGATGCTTCAGCCTATCATGTCGACTGGAAAAATACGCAAACGGTAATTGCGCTGCCCATATGTCAGAATCACACGATCTACAGCCTCGGGGATGCCAAGATCGACGGTATCGACCTTGCACTTTCGGCGCAGCCGTTGGACGGACTGACGCTCGGCGCGTCGCTCTCTTATATCAACGCGCGCTATTCATCGAATCTTCCAGGGCCAAACGGAACGACCGTGCGTCGTAAGGGCGAGCCATTGGATATCGCTCCCTGGACCTATCACCTGAGCGGTGAATATCAGTTTGCTCTAAGGGACCGCGATTTCTACCTGCGTGCCGATTTTACCGGGTCCAGCCATGACGATACACCGCTGGATCTGACCTCGCCTCTGGTCGATCCGATGATACCGCGCGCACCCGCAACAGCGGCCCTCGCCCTGCGCGCAGGTGTGCGCTTCAGCGGCCTCGATGTCAGCCTGTTCGCAAACAATGTGACGAACGATAATCCGGTTCTGGGTCTGGGGCATGAAACGCCCGGCAACCTCAATTTCCGTGCGACAGCCTTTCGTCCGCGCACAATCGGCCTCAGCGTAACCTTCCGAAGATAAATAGCATGAAGGGAAAGCCGCTCTGAAACGCGGTTCTCCTATGCTTATTGTCCGCAAGCATCCGGCGTCGCATGGACCATTGCGTGTCATTGCGGCGCGGGTAGCGCGAAGAGCTGCAGATTTGCCAATCTGAAGCATCGCGCGCCGGTTCACCCCGACACCCGGTGCAAGACAAGGGGGCCTCGGAACGAAGGTCGCCACCGTAGTGGCGATGCTGCTGGTCGAGGAAGACAAGATCGGGCGCGGCGAGCCCATTCGGACGTATCTTCCGACCACTCTGCGCAGCGTTCGCAATTTCAACCGCCGCTAGCTCGCTCAATCGCTCGGCGCTGAATTATTCTGTATGGGAGATTGAATGGCCACTCCGTCGGCGGAAGTGGGCGTCACAGGATGTTCCTGGACGCGATAGGCACTGAAAAGACCGCGAAATGGTGCCCCTGGCCGGAATCGAACCAGCACTCCTTTCGGAATCCGATTTTGAGTCGGACGCGTCTACCAATTTCACCACAGGGGCAGTGAGCGGCATCGCTTAGCGGACCAATCGCGACCGCGCAACAGTGACGCGCGGGATTAGGCGTAAAATTTCCGGCACCACAGGAAAGCCTGCTTCTCGCACTTGCGAGCGTGGTTTCCGGCGCTATACCGGGACCCTCGTGCAGATCAACCATCATTAGTAACGGTAAGGGGAAAGCCTTTTGACCGAGCCATCTGCCACACTCATCTTGTTCGGCGCCACCGGCGATCTGGCACACCGGATGCTGTTTCCCTCGCTCTACAATCTGTTGAGCGACAACCTGCTGCCAGCCGATTTTCTGATCGTTGCATCGGGCCGCACGGTGCTGGACGATGCTGCCTTCCACAAAGATGTGGATGCCGCTCTCCGCAAATTCCTTCAGCCGGAGCGGTATGACACCGCGCTCGCCCAGCGGCTGTGCGACATGATCATCTATTGCCCGGTCGAAGCGGGCAATGCCGATCAGTTTGCCGCGCTTGCCGATCGAGTTCGCGATCGACTGGACCGCGGGATATCGGTATATCTCTCGACACCGCCTTCGTTATTTGCGCCCACGGCGCAGGGACTGGCCGACGCCGGTCTCGTCGGACCCAAGACGCGCATTGCGATGGAAAAGCCCATCGGCAAGGATCTGGAATCGTCCCGCGACGTCAACGATGCCATTGGCGCGCTGTTCGACGAGCAGTCGATTTTTCGCGTCGACCATTATCTTGGCAAGGAAACCGTTCAGAATCTGATGGCCTTGCGCTTCGGCAATATGCTGTTCGAGCCGTTGTGGAATGCCGCTGCGATAGACCATGTGCAGATTACCGTAGGGGAGACTGTGGGCCTGGAAGGCCGGGTATCCTATTATGACGGTGTCGGCGCGTTGCGCGACATGGTGCAGAACCACGTGCTGCAAATTCTGTCCATCATCGCGATGGAGCCGCCTGCCCGTCTGGATTCGACTGCGGTGCGCGACGAGAAGGTGAAGGTGCTACGGTCTTTGCGTCCCATGGATGCCGAAACCGTAAAGGCGTGCAGCGTGCGCGGCCAGTATACGCCCGGAGCGGTCGCGGGAGAGATCGTTACAGGCTATGCCGATGAGCTTGGCAAGCCGTCGGACACCGAGACCTTTGTTGCGCTGAAGGCGCACATCGACAATTGGCGCTGGACCGGCGTGCCATTCTATCTGCGCACCGGCAAGCGAATGCCTGCGCGGCACTCGGAAATCATGATACAGTTCAAGCCTGTCGCGCACAGCATTTTCGGATCGCGGGGTCATGGATCGGGGTTGGAACCGAACACGCTCATCATTCGGTTGCAACCGCAGGAAAATATACGGTTGCTCATTATGGCCAAGGAACCCGGACTGGACCGTGGCGGCGTGAAGCTGCAGGAAGTCGGTCTGGACGTATCGCTTGCCAATGCCTTCGCGGGCGAGAGACGACGGATTGCGTATGAACGCTTGCTGCTCGACCTGCTGGAAGGCGATCCGACGTTGTTCGTCCGCCGCGACGAAGTGGAAGCCCAGTGGACCTGGATCGATTCGATCATCGGTGGCTGGAAGGATGCCGGCATGAAGGCGTCGCCTTATGCGTCGGGGAACTGGGGACCATCCTCGGCCATTGCTCTTATCGAACGTGATGGAGCAAGCTGGCATGAATGATCTGCACCCGGTAATCGTCGCCGTCACCGAACGGATCGTCAAACGCAGCGCGCCGCGCCGCCAGAAGTATCTGGACCTGATAAAGCGCGGGCGGGACGCGGGGACCAATCGCGATCAGCTTTCCTGCGGCAATCTGGCGCACGGCTTTGCAGCTGCCGAAGAGGACAAGCCTGTCATCCGCTCGGGTCGCGCGATGAACATTGGCATCGTCACATCTTATAACGACATGCTGTCAGCGCATCAGCCCTATGGCCGCTATCCCGAAGCGATCAAGATCGCGGCACGCGAAGTCGGCGCAACGGCGCAGGTCGCGGGCGGCGTGCCCGCAATGTGCGACGGCGTGACACAAGGTCAGGCTGGCATGGACCTGTCGCTGTTCAGCCGCGACACCATCGCGCTGGCGACTGCGGTATCGCTCAGCCATGCCATGTTCGAAGGCGTGTTGCTGCTTGGCATATGCGACAAGATCGTACCCGGCTTGCTGATCGGGGCGCTCCGTTTCGGGCATCTGCCGACCATCCTCGTTCCCGGCGGTCCCATGCCATCGGGCCTCGCGAACAAGGAAAAGGTCCGCATCCGTCAGCTTTATGCGGAGGGGAAAGTGGGCAAGGCCGAACTGCTGGAAGCGGAAGCGGCTAGTTATCACGGCGCTGGCACTTGTACGTTCTATGGCACCGCCAACAGCAATCAGATGATGATGGAGATCATGGGTCTCCACATGCCCAATGCCGCCTTCGTCAATCCCGGCACGAAGCTGCGCGGCGAGTTGACCCGCGCCGCCACGCATCGGGTCGCCTCGATCGGCTGGGACGGTGACGATTATCGACCGCTGGGCGAGTGCGTCGATGAAAAGGCCATCGTCAATGCAATCATCGGCTTATTGGCGACAGGCGGGTCGACCAATCATGCCATCCATCTGCCTGCCATAGCGCGGGCCGCAGGGATCAGCATCGACTGGACAGATTTTGCCGAACTGTCGGACGTTATTCCCCTGCTCGCGCGCGTCTATCCGAACGGATCGGGCGACGTGAACAATTTCCAGGCGGCGGGCGGCATGGCATGGATCATTACGCAGTTGCTGGATAACGGCCTGCTCCATCGCGATATCAAGACCGTCGCGCGTCAGGATCTGACCGATTACGGTAAGGAACCGACGCTGGAAAACGATGCGCTGGTGTGGAAGGACGCACCGAGCCAATCGCGCGACCTCGACATGCTGCGCCCCGCGTCCGATCCGTTCAGCGCCGACGGCGGCATGCGTCTGCTTTCCGGCAATCTGGGACGTTGCATCATGAAGGTGAGCGCTGTCGAGCCGGCCCGCTGGACCATCGAAGCCCCTGCCCGCATCTTTCACGATCAGGACGATGTGCTGCAGGCATTCAAGGCAGGCGAACTGGAGCGCGATGTCATCGTTGTCGTCCGTTTCCAAGGGCCGCGCGCCAACGGCATGCCGGAACTGCATAAGCTGACGCCTTCGCTAGGTGTTTTGCAGGATCGCGGGTTCAAGGTGGCTTTGCTGACCGATGGGCGCATGTCGGGCGCTTCGGGCAAGGTGCCGGCGGCAATTCACTTGTCGCCCGAGGCACTGGGCGGTGGCCCCATCGGCAAGCTGCGCGATGGCGACATCGTGCGCGTCTGTGCACAGGACGGCGTAGTCGAGGCCTTGGTCGACGCTGCTGAATGGGCATCGCGCTCCGATCCCGTTCCGCCCCCGCCGCCCTATGATACGGGGCGCGAACTCTTTGCGCTGTTCCGCAACCATAGCGATCTGGCGGAAGAAGGCGCATCGCCCATATTGGCAGCGATGGAAGCGGAAGTCTGAGCCATGAAATCCATTATCAGTGTGGATGTCGGTGGAACGAACGCGCGTTTCGCCATCGCGACAATCGGTCACGACGGCGTTCCCAGCCTGGGCACCGTGCGCAAGTATAAGGTTGCGGATTATCCGAGCCTGCAAGCCTGCTGGGCGGCGTTCGTGCAGGACGAAGCGGCGGCGAGCGACGCCCCCCTGCCCCGCGCCGCTGCCATAGCCTTTGCCACAGCCATTGGTGGCGACGTCATCAAGTTGACGAACAGCAACTGGGTGATCCGGCCCGATGGTTTGAAGGCCGATCTCGATCTCGACGAGCTGCGCCTCGTCAACGATTTTGAGGCCGTGGCCCATGCCATCTCCAAACTTCCGACCGAGCATCTCGAACGGCTGTTTGGTCCCGATGTGCCCCTGCCCCACAATGGTTCGGTGACGATCCTTGGTCCCGGCACGGGGCTGGGCGTTGCCATGATCGCCTTTGTCGATGGCACGCCGCATGTCGTTGCTACTGAAGGGGGGCATGTCGACTTTGCGCCTCTTGATGTCCTGGAAGGCCGCATCGTCGACTATCTGCGGGACAAGTTTCTGCGGGTATCCACTGAGCGGATCGTGTCCGGTCCGGGCCTCAATAATCTGTATAAAGCCATGGCCACCATCGGCCATGATCGCGTCGAATTGATGAACGACGCCGACCTTTGGCACGCCGCTCTGGAAAATACGGACCCATTTGCCCGCGCCACGCTGGAGCGCTTTTGTCTTTGCTATGGATCAGTGGCGGGCGATCTGGCGCTGGCGCATGGGGCAGACACCGTCGTTCTTGCAGGTGGCCTGACCCAGCGAATGAAGGCCATGCTGCCACTAAGCGGGTTCCACAGCCGCTTCACCGCGAAGGGTCGCTTTCAGGGGTTGATGGAGCGGATACCCGTGCGCCTTGCAGTGCATGAAGAAATTGGTTTGTTCGGGGCGGCTGCCGCCTTTCGGGGAGAATGACAATGACGCTGACAGTCGATCAGGTAATGGAACTGGCCCCCGTGATCCCGGTGTTGGTGATCGAGCGGATCGAGGACGCTGCGCCCATCGCCGAGGCTCTGGTCAAAGGTGGCCTGCCTACGCTGGAAGTTACGATGCGGACGCCTATCGCGCTCGACGTGATGCGGGAGATGAGCAAGGTGCCCGGTGCTGTCGTCGGTGCCGGTACGGTGCTCAATCCCGCGCAGCTCGATCAGGCGCTAGAGGCAGGCGCGCAGTTCATTGTCAGCCCCGGCCTTACCGAGACCTTGGGGAAGGCTGCGATCGCAAGCGGCGTGGCGTTCCTGCCCGGCATCGCGACGGCAGCAGACATCATGCGTGGGATGGACTTGGGCCTGTCGCGGTTCAAATTCTTCCCTGCCGAAACGTCCGGCGGTCTGCCCGCACTTAAGGCACTGGCAGCGCCGTTCCATACGGCACGATTCTGTCCGACTGGCGGGATCAAGTTCGAAACGGCGGGCAATTGGCTGGCCGAAAGCGCTGTAAAGTGCGTGGGCGGAAGCTGGCTGGTGCCGAAGGGACCGGTCGATACGCACCGGATAGAGGAACTGGCGCGCGCGGCGGCATCGCTGCACGGCTGAACGCCTATTGGCGCTGTTCCTCGATAAGTGCATCGCCGCCCAACGCGCGATAGAGCGACACCAGATTGCTGGCCCTGACAAGTTGGGTGGCGATGTCGCTGCGCCTTGCAGAGTATAGCGACCGTTGTGCGTCGAGGCTCGACAGGAACGTATCTATCCCACCGCGATAGCGCGCATCGGTCAGCCTGTAGGTATCGGCGGCCGCCTCGACCCGATTGCGATTTGCCCGAAACTGATCGTTGATCGTCCCGCGGCGCGCCAGAGCGTCGGCGACTTCCCGAAAGGCCGACTGTATCGCCTTTTCGTAGGTCGCCAGAGCGGCGTCGCGTTGCGCCTTGCTTTGTGCGACGCCAGCGCGTGCACCCCCCCCGCTGAAGATCGAATAGCTGACATCCGCGCCCGCAGAATAGCTGAACGCACCGCCGGTAAACAGCGACGATAACGCTGTGCTGGCAAGGCTCGCCAAGCCTGTTAGCGATATGCGCGGGAACATCGCCGCACGCGCTGCGCCGATTTCAGCATTGGCCGCGCGTAGTTCATATTCAGCCTGCATGACGTCAGGACGGCGGAGCAGAATGGACGAGTCCAGACCGGCAGGTAACTCCAGAACGGCGCCGGTAACCTCTTCGATTGAGGGCGGCAGCAATGCAGGGTCGACAGGCGCGCCGACAAGAAGTTGCAGCGCGTTGATATCCTGCGCGATGGCTGTGCGCTGTTCGGCCAGATCGGCCTGCGCCGTCGCCAACACCTGTTCGGCTTGGCGTACATCGGTGCGCGGTGCGATGCCGCCTTCCAGCCGCAAGCGCGTCAATTTGACGCTGCGCTCTGCGCTCGTGGCGGTGTCTTGCGCGATTTTCAGCAGGCTTTGGTCTGCGGCATAGGTTAGCCACGCATCGGCGATATCACCCACCAATGTCAGCCTTGTACTCCGCGCCGCTGCCTCCGTCCCGAAGTAGCGCTGGAGCGCTGCGTCCGAAAGCGAACGCAGGCGACCGAACAGATCCAGTTCAAACGCCGTCGTACCGACATCGGCTGTGTACCGGCTGCCCGAGTTAGAAAAGCCGGTATTCCCGCCCGTGTTGCGATTGGTCGCGTTGTCGGAATAGGTATATCCCGCGCTTGTATTGATCTGCGGAAGGATATTGGCCCGATTGACCCGGTATTGCGCACGGGCCGAAGCGATGTTCGCAGCCGCAATCCGCAGGTCGCGATTGTTGAGCAAAGCTTGTTCGATGATCTGCTGAAGCCGGCTATCGGTGAAGAGATCGCGATACGACACCACAGGCGGCATCTCTCCCGATTGCTTCAGATAAGCGTCGCCCACGGGCCATGCTGGCGGCACGGGCGGTTCGGGCTGCACATATTTCGGTGCCATGCTGCACCCGGCAGTCAGGCTGATCAGGATGAGAGCAAAGCGGTTCATGCGGCATGTTCCGGCGAAGCGTCGGGCTTGTGACGCCATTTCTTGAAGCTGTCGCGGGTGGTGCGGCGCACCAGCACGAAGAACAGCGGGATATAGAAGATCGCCAGGATCGTCGCCGTCAGCATCCCGCCAATCACCGCCGTACCGATGGCAATACGGCTGTTCGCCCCGGCACCCGTCGAGATCGCGAGCGGCAGCACGCCGAAGATGAACGCAAGGCTGGTCATCAGGATCGGGCGCAGGCGCAGGCGCGCCGCTTCGAGCGCGGCATCGATGACGCGCTTGCCCTCCTTCTCGGCACGCTCGGCAAATTCGATTACGAGGATAGCGTTCTTGGCAGCCAGGCCCATGGTCGTCAGCAAACCGATCTGCAGATACACGTCGTTTTCAAGACCGCGCAGCGTGACCGCGAAAACGGCCCCCACCAGTCCCAACGGAATGACGAGCATAACGGCCACCGGAATGGTCCAGCTTTCGTACAGAGCAGCAAGGCAGAGAAAGACGACGAGCAGCGAAAGCCCATAGAGCAGCGGCGCTTGCCCGGACGAGAGCCGCTCCTGAAACGATAGCCCCGACCACGCAATCGTGGTGCCCGGAATTTGTCCTGCAAGCTCGGCAATCCGGTCCATCGCATCGCCAGAACTGGTGCCGGGTGCGGCCTGCCCCTGAAATTCGAAGGACGACACGCCCTGAAAGCGCGAGAGTGTCGTCGGTGCCGTCGACCAGGACGTTTGCGCAAAAGACGAAAACGGCGCCATCTGCCCGTTCGATGTGCGCACAAACCAGCGATCGATGTCGGACGGAGATGCGCGGAAGGGTGCATCCCCCTGCACATAAACACGCTTCACGCGGCCCCGATCGACGAAATCATTGACGTACCGGCCGCCCAAAGCCGTGGAAAGGGTGCTGTTGACGTCTGACTGACTTAACCCCAGCACAGCAAGCTTCTGCTGATCTATATCGACCTTCAGCGTTGCGACATCGGGGAGTTCGGTAAGGCGGACGGCACGCAATCGCGGATCATTGTTCGCTTCCGCCAAGAGCTTATCGCGAGCGGCAAGAAACTCTTCCCGCGACATACCGCTGGCATTCTGAAATTGCATCGTGAACCCATTGGATTGCCCCAAACCGCGGATGGCTGGCGGCACGAGTGCGAAAATGCGCGCATCACGGACATTGGAGAATGCAGCGGATGCACGCCCGACAATCGCATCGGCTGAATTTTCGCGCCCAGGACGATCCGCCCAGTCGGTTAAGTTCATGAAGCCCTGACCGGTATTCTGTCCGCTCGCGCCGCCACCGCCGCCGCCAGCCACGGTAAACAGGGTGCGGACGTTCTTCTTTTCGTTTTCCAGCAGGTAGCGCTCGACCTGACGCTGAACTTGGACTGTCCGTCCTTGTGTCGCGCCTGCGGGCAGTTGAAACTGCACGATTGCGGCCCCCTGATCTTCTGTCGGAAGAAAGCTGGTAGGTAGCCGTATGAACAGCAGGACCAGCAGCGCCAAAACTATCGCGTAGATGCCGAGGAACAGCCATTTGCGATCGACCACGCGGGTCACGGCATGGACATATTTGTCGGTGCCCTTTGCGAACCCGCGATTGAACTTGTCCTGCGCGCGCGTGACGAGCGCGGCGCCCTTAGGAAAGCGGCGCGCAAACCAGCCGTCGTCTTCCCGTTCTTCCTTCGACTTTTGTTTAAGCAGCGTTGCGGTCAATGCGGGGCTGAGGATCAGCGCAACCAGGGCAGAAAGAACCATCGCCGACACAATGGTGAGGGAGAACTGCCGATAGATGACGCCGGTCGATCCACCGAAAAATGCCATGGGAAGGAACACAGCGGACAGAACGACTGCGATTGCGACCAGCGCAACCTGAATTTCCCCCATCGACTGTATAGTCGCTTCCTTGGGCGTCATGTCCGGATTTTCATCCATCAGACGCTCGACATTCTCGACCACCACAATGGCGTCATCCACCAGGAGGCCGATGGCCAGGACGAGCCCGAACAGCGTCATCGTATTGATAGAGAAGCCCGCAGCGTAGAAGATAGCGAAAGTGCCGAGCAGGACTACCGGCACCGCAATGGTGGGGATCAGGGTCGCGCGCCAGCTTTGCAGGAAAATGAACATCACGATGACGACCAGCACGATCGCTTCGATCAGCGTTTTGACGACTTCCTCGATAGATAGCTTGATGAATGCCGTAGTGTCGTTTGCGTAACTGAATTTGAAGCCTTGCGGGAAGCCCTTGGCGGCCTTTTCGACCTGCGCTTTGACCAATTCGGCGGTCGCGAGCGCGTCAGCACCGGGCGCTACGGAAATGGCCATGCCAGCACCGGGGTGGGCATTCACCCGACTGATTGCCGCATAGCTTTCCGCCCCCAGTTCGACACGGGCCACGTCGGAAAGGCGGACGGTCGCGCCGCTGGGATCGGTTTTGAGGATGATCGCCTTGAACTGATCGGGCGTCTGTAAACGCGACTGAGCGGTGACGGTGGCGTTGAGCATCTGCGTGGCAGGCTGCGGCTGTCCGCCGATTTCGCCTGCGGCGACTTCGGTATTCTGGTTGGTGATGGCCGTAACCACATCGGCGGGGATCAGCGAAAAGCTCGCCAGCTTGTCCGGATCGAGCCAGATGCGCATGGCATATTGGGCACCGAATACGTTGATGTCGCCCACGCCCGCCGTGCGGGCGAGAGTATCCTGCAGGTTCGAGACAAGGTAATCGGACACGTCCTGATTGGTGCTGCGGTCCGTCTCATCATAGACAGCGACGATCATCAGGAAGTCAGGATTGGACTTGGTGACGCGCAGGCCCTGCTGCTGCACTTGTTGGGGGAGACGCGAGAGCGCTTGCTGGACCTGATTTTGCACCTGCACCTGCGCGATGTCAGGGTCGGTGCCTTTATTGAATGTCGCGCTGATGGTGACCGATCCGCGCGAGCTGGACGACGAACTGAAATAGAGCAGGCCGTCGATGCCCGTCAGTTGCTGCTCGATGACCTGCGTAACGCTGTTCTGGATCGTTTCGGCCGACGCACCGGGATAGGTCGCGCGGACGTTCACCTGCGGCGGGGCGACGTCTGGATATTGCGCGATGGGCAGCGCGTAGATTGCGCCGATGCCCAGCAGCATGACGATGATCGCGATGACCCACGCGAAGATGGGTCGCTCGATGAATATCCTCGACACTGTGCGTCAGCCGCCCTTGTTCTTGTTGGCGGCGGCACCCTGAGGCGCGACAATATTCTGTGGCGTATCGGCGGAGACGGGGCGTATCGGCGCGTCCGGCTTTACGTTGGTCAGACCCTGCACGATGACCTTGTCGCCCGGTTTCAGTCCCTTGGTGACCACCCAATAGGCACCTTGCGTCCGGTCCGCCGTCACCGTCCGCTGAACGGCTTTGTTGTTCGGGCCGACGATGAAGACGGTCGCCGCGCCTCTTGCCGAGCGGCTGAGCGCGGCCTGCGGCACGAGGATGGCATTGGTGTCGACCAACTGCGCGAAGCGGGCGCGGACGAACATGCCGGGGAGCAGCAGCCCGTCCGGATTGCCGAAGCTGGCGCGCAGGGTAACGGTGCCGGTGCTGGCGTTCACCATCACTTCGGAAAACTGGACGGTGCCGGTCTGCCCATATTCGCTGCCGTCTTCCAGGATCAGTTTCACTGCAGCGCTGGGGGCCGCGGCGCCCTGTTGCGAGAGCGAGCGGCGCAGCGCGAGGAGATCGGCGCTCGATTGCTGGATATCGACGAAGATCGGATCGAGCCGCTGGATGACCGACAGCGGATCGGCCTGATTGCTGGTGACGAGCGCGCCTTCGGTGAAGAAGGACCGGCCGATGCGTCCGGTGATCGGCGCGGGGACGCTGGTGAACTGCAGGTTGACCTGCGCGGTGTCGAGTTGGGCGCGGCCTTGCGCGACGGCGGCAGCGGCCTGACGCGCCTGCGCAGCGGCATCGGTATAGTCCTGCTTACTCACCGCTTCGGCTTCGGCGAGGGGACGGAAACGTTCGGCTCTTACGCGGGTCGCTTCGGCATTCGCCTGGGCACTGGCGAGGTTGGCGCGCGCTTCGTTGGCGGCGGCGCGATAGAGGCGCGGGTCGATTTCGTACAATGTCTGGCCTTTGCGGACCAGCGCGCCTTCGGTGAAAAAGCGGCGGCGGATGATGCCGCTGACCTGCGGGCGGACTTCGGACATCTGGTACGCAGCGACACGCCCCGTCAGCTCCACGGTCAGGGGCACGCTTTTCTGCTCCATGACGACAAACCCCACCTGCGGCACAGGCGGGGGCTTCTTGTCTTTATCGTTCCCGCCGCCACAGGCCGCGAGCGGCAGAGCGAGACATGCCGCGAGGGCGAAATGGACGGCGCGGGGCCGAGCAAATGTAAAGCGCAAGGATGTTATCTGCTTGGTTAGTGCGATCGTCATGATCGGGAGCATCGGCTATAGCGCATTAATCGCCCTTCGGTAGCATGGTTACACTTTATTACAGCTCGGGCGCGGGGCCGGAAAGACGCCCTGCCCCGTTTCGCTGGGTTCGCGACAAGTGCCTGCATTTTGGTCGTTATTGATCTGGCGATATTGCCGCACAGGCCCTATCGGGGGCAACCTGCGGATTAACCGATGGACCCTATGACCGACCCGAACAGCTCTGCCCCTGCCGATACCGCCGCCGACGTGCTGGTCATCCCCGATGCGATGGACGCGACGCTGAAGCCCAGTTCCAAGCTGGTGCCCAAGAAGCCGCTGATCATGCGGTTCGGCAAGTGGATGCAGCCCAAGACCAACCGCTGGATCGCCAATTCCGCGACGCTGGGCGATCCGCCGGTCTATGACACCGCGGCATTCCCGTGGGTCAAGGAACTGGAATCGCACTGGGAGACGATCCGGGCGGAGGCCGCTGCGGCGTTGCAGGACCTGGAGAAAGTGCCGCCGCTTGCGACCATCTCCCCTGACCATCGCCGGATTGCGCCGGCGGGGCGGTGGCGGTCGTTCTTCCTCATCGGCTATCGCTATCGCGACGACGCCAATTGCGCCAAGTGCCCCAAGACCATTGCGCTGATCGAGAAGATCGTGCCCGGCCTCAACTCCGCCTTCTTCTCCGTGCTCGTCCCCGGCACGCACATCCCCCCGCATACCGGCGTGACCAAGGCGTTCCTGACCTGCCATCTGGGCATACAGGTGCCGCGTGAGAGCGCGCAGTGCCGGATGCGCGTGGTCGACGACTGGCTGCAGTGGACCGAAGGCAAGGCGTTGATCTTCGACGATTGTTATGACCATGAAGTGCTGAACGAGACCGACGAGACGCGCATCGTCCTGCTGATCCAGTTCAAGCGCCCGGTGGGCATCGTCGGCAAGATCGTCGGCGGGCTGTTCCTCGAAGGCGTCCGCCGCTCCCGCTTCGTGCAGGATGCCCGCAAGGGGATCGCCCAATGGTCGGCGGAGAAGATCGGCTAGAGGCCATCGCCGCAGGCTGTTTTGTCGCCGGAATATCGCGGAAAGCCTCAAAAGCCTCACTACGTCACCACCCACTCGCCCTCCCTGACCCTGTTGGAAGCGGACGACAGGCAGTGTGGATTGGCGCGCGGGTGTAGACAAACAAAGGTTCGGGCCAGCCAATGCTCCCACCCGAAAGGCGCGTGCGGCGTTTGGAAGAGGTGCCGCAACCCCAGTCTATGCCCGCGGCCTACATGTCGCCTGTGCAGTAATGCCGTCAGATGCCGCCTGACTGCTCGCCCCGGACATGGGGACGAAGGGATATGCGGCATGGACGTGCGTGCAATGCGCCGGTCCGGGGTTTATGGCGGGGTGGTAGCGGATTGCGGGGTGTGTAGGACAGGGGATTTAGGTCTGTTCCTCGCTTAAATCTTGCTGCGAACACAGAAAACAGCTAAATCGCACCAATAGTATGATTATGGAGGCGTTGGCTCATGGGAACGGTGCGTAAGACGATTACCCTTACCGAGCAGCAGGATGCGTGGATCGCGGCGCAGATCGACGCGGGGCAATATACCAATGACAGCGAAGCGATCCGCGACCTTATCCGGCGCGAACAGGAACGCAGCTTCGAGATCGACACGATCCGACAGGCGTTGATCGAAGGCGAACAAAGCGGTGCGCCGCAGCCGTTCGATTTCGATGCCTTCCTACAGCGGATGAACGCAGCCAGTGCCTGAGGATAGCGTGCCTGAATATCGCTTCAGTCCCGCCGCTGAGCGTGATCTGACCGAAATCTGGCGCTACACCAGCAAAGAGTGGGGCAAGGAACAGGCCAACCGCTACACACTGGCATTGCAAGCGATGTGCGCCAAGCTGGCGGAGGCACCGCAGCAAGGACAGAGTTGCGCGCATATCCGGCCCGGATATCGGCGGCGTGGCACCGAGCATCATGTCATTTATTATCAAATGACGGACTATGGTATCGCAGTCGTGCGTATTTTGCATCAGCGCATGGATGCCGGTCGGCGGATGTAGAGACGGGGATATGCGGCATGGCAGTCGTGCAGTGCGCCGGTCCGGGGTTTATGGCGGAGTGGTAGCGGATTGGGGGGGGGCGTAGGACAGGGGTTTCGTGGGGGAACGGCGGCGAACAGTGTACGCCAGACACTGTCGTCGGACATGCGCGTGGCCAACTTAGGGGTTACCAAAGACGCTTAAGCATGCCCCTATGGCTTGTGTGTGATAATCAACGATTCATGTCGTTAGGAAGATGATCACCGCGCGGCGGTGAATTCGGTTCTAATGTCGCCATTGTCTTTCCGACCGGCAAGTGACACAACCACTGTGAGAAACGGCGTACAGAAAAATTGATGAATGAAATGACGGAGCGCTTAGCTGGCTGGATCATCACCACCTGCCTTTTTGGGTTACTGCCCGTTATCGCCCGCGCATTCGTATGGACGCTCTTTAATTCTGGTGTCGAACCGATTGCTATCTCCGATTTGGTTGCTTTTGGGCTCGTGATTCACAGTGCGAACATTGGCGAGATCAGCCGTTCGAGTATTTCGGACACTTGGAAAACGGTACTGATCGGACTGGCAGTTGTGTTCATAGTTTTGTACGCGCTACTGCTGTTCACAACGATAGCGTCGGACGGCGACATGAATCATGAGGCTCTGCTACGCGCCACGATCTGGTTGAGCGTGGGATCGTTCATTCTGGGGCTATCGGTCGTCGCCTTCTCGGTTCCGAAGAAGCTGACGGAGTCGGCGGCATGACGAACTCGGCGGTCACCTTTCTAGCTGACTGGCTGCCTTCCATCGTGACCGCTGTATCGATTTTAGGCGCACTCGCTGGCACATGGATTTCCGTAGCCACGCGCAGCCGGTATTATAGCGAATATAGGAGGCGTAAGCGTTGATAATCCGCAGTTTTCTTTACCTCGATTCGCAAAAGCTACGGTCCGCCTCCTCTCAGTTATTCGAGGGCGTGGCCAATTACGTGGTGCATAGCGAGAAGGAGCGCACGGAAGAAACCGAACAACAGAAGGGGCCGGTCGCCAGCGGCCGCCTGCTCGGAGACATCTTTGCGAAGGAGAAGTCTTCCTCTGAAATGCGGTTCCTCGAGGATCATGCCTATTCTATTTTTGAAGGGAGATTGGGGGAATTAGACTTAATTGAGGATTCCTTGGCAGCCGACTTCTCGACCGATTCGCAAAAGGCGTTCTTTAAGATAACCAACAACCTGCGCATCAACGACGTTCGTGCTACCAACAATCTCTTGGAAAAGTTCAACGAGATTGGAGAGGCTCTTGCACGCACAAGCCTGATGTCCGGGGAAGGACTAACTGGCGGCGGTAAGCAGATCAACGACAACGAAATTAAGAAAATTGCGACCAGTAAGGGACTACAACTGGACGCAAAATTCGTGAAGTCGATGCGTTCGCTCATCTCCTTCGGACTGAGCGACGTTCTGGAGGCGAGCCTCGTCACTCACGACCATCTTTTCACCGCCCCGTTAAAGCGCGAGTTCCTTCGAGAGACCGCTGAGATGATCCTGTACAAGTTCTCACGCGTTACTCAGCAGAAATTTTCGATGCTGGGCACAGTGACGCAACGGGGCGGCGTCACGGAGTCCGACGATCAACTTCCCGACGTGAAAGACGCGGAAGGCGTGAAGATGGCGATGCGCACATTGTCCCTACATATGAGAACAGTAGAGCAGGTTTTCCTTGGGCCGTTATCCACTGAACTCGTCATCGATCCTATTGCGATATACACGACAACTTGATATTGCCACCGTTAGGAGAACTATTCACTCTTCTCTCGGCGATGAACTACTCGGTGCCAACCAAAAATATATTTGGCACAGCGACGCACTACCACCCCCACCCAGAAAAACCCCGTGACATCTCCCCCCTAATCCGCTAACGGCCCGCTACCGCGTCCTTCGGGATGCGTCCGTCCGAGACAGTTGGTGAGGGGAATATGCCTCTCTTAATGTCCAGCCTAGACGGGGAAAAGTTCTTTGCCGGATGCGTTTTGCGCGTGCCGGGTCTGCCCTGTTCCTTTTACGAACGATACGGGCCGGCGACCTCTCCCCTTCGGACTAAATGCCCCGTGCGTCGGCGCTTGCGCTGACATGCGGGTTTTGCCGTCTTTCGGATTGTCCGAAAGATAAGAAGTGGAGAATGGCATGGATCGTAATCAAAAATCCGAAGTCGTCACCACGCTGAACGCTACTTTTGCCGAAATCGGCGTTGTCGTGGTTACACGCAACCTCGGTATGACCGTCGCTCAGTCGACGGATCTGCGGCAGAAAATGCGCGATGCCGGTGGCTCCTTCAAGGTTACGAAGAACCGCCTCGCCAAGATCGCGCTCAAGGACACGCAATATGAACAGCTCAGCGACCTGCTGACCGGTCCGATTGCGCTGGCCACGAGCCATGATCCGGTTGCCGCCGCCAAGGTGGCAATCGAATTCGCCAAGACCAACGATAAACTTGAAATCGTTGGCGGTGCGATGGGCAGCATGCTGCTCGATGCGAACGGGGTCAAAGCCCTCGCATCGATGCCGTCTCTGGACGAACTGCGCGCGAAGATTATCGGACTTGTTCAAGCTCCGGCAACCAAGCTCGCTACCGTCATCCAGACACCGGCTTCGCAGCTGGCGCGCGTCTTCAACGCCTATGCGGAAAAGGAAGCCGCGTAACTTTTACGCCGCTTTCGCCCGTTCGTTCGGGCCCGTTACATCGTTTGTAAAACTCTAAGTTAAGGGGGCCTCAAGCCTCCGCCCAGAAAGGTAATGTGAATAACATGGCAGACATCAATGCACTCGTCGAGCAGCTCTCGGCCCTGACCGTCCTCGAAGCCGCCGACCTGTCGAAGGCTCTGGAAGAAAAGTGGGGCGTTTCGGCTGCCGCTGCTGTCGCTGTTGCCGGCCCTGCCGCTGCTGCTGCGCCTGCTGCTGAAGAGCAGACCGAATTCGACGTCATCCTGACCGGCGACGGCGGCAAGAAGATCAACGTCATCAAGGAAGTCCGCGCCATCACCGGCCTGGGTCTGACCGAAGCCAAGACGCTGGTCGAATCCGCTCCCAAGGCGATCAAGGAAGGCGTGAGCAAGGACGAGGCCGAGAAGGTCAAGAAGCAGCTCGAAGAAGCCGGTGCGACCGTAGAACTGAAGTAATTCAGTTTCGTCGCGCGTCTTTCTACAGACGCTCGCACATAGAAAGGGCGGTCCCATGGGGGCCGCCCTTTTTGCTGTCAGCCTGCCTTGCGGATGTCGAGCGGCCCGATGGCGCGGATCACGCGGTCGTTTTCGTAGAAGCGCCCGGTCCCCCGCTCGCTATGCTTGGCGGCGTACAGCGCCTGATCGGCGCGACGCATCAGATCGCGGCGGATATCCCCCGGCTGCATCCGGGCAATGCCGATGGTGCCGGAAATCGTCGCGTTGCAATCGGCGGTGATGACCGGGCGGCGCAGATCGTCCAGAATGTTGCGGGCCAGCGCTTCTATGGCCGCGCGATCGAGCATGCCCCTGGGAATGAGGACGAATTCGTCGCCCCCCAGCCGCGCCACGAAGCAATCGGCATACGCCTCCCCGCGCAGCCGCATCCCCACGGTCTGCAGCAGTTCGTCGCCCGCGACATGCCCCTGCGCATCGTTGACGGCCTTGAACCCGTCGAGGTCGATCAGCAGGATGGCGAGAGTCTCGCCCGTGTCATTGGCCTGCGTCATGCGGTTTTCCATCTCCGCCTCGAACGCGGCGCGATTGGCCAGACCGGTCAACGTATCGCTATGGGCCGACGCGCGCAGCATCTGCTCTATGCGGTAACGCTGCGTCACGTCCTGAAACACGCCGAACAGCGCCACGGGAACGCCGTCCAGCATTTCCAGCTCGCCAAGACTGCGCACGCGACGCAAATCGCCCTGCGCGGTCAGGAAATCGGTTTCGATGTCATATGGCGCGCCCGTTTCAATCGTATTGGCAATCGCGGCTGCAATTTCGGCGCGGGCACGGGGCGGGTAAAATTCCATTGCCGTGTTCAGCGGCGGCGCATCGCTGACCGGAAGGCCGTGAATGGCGAAAACCTGATCCGACCAGAATAAATGCTGGTCCAGCATATCGAGACGAAAATAGCCGAGCGTCGCCATCCGTTCCGCTTGCTGGAATTTGCGGCGTTCATACGCCAGCTCATGCGCCGCGTGATGCTGTTCCTGCGCATGATCGACCGCGCGCAGAGCCAGCCGTCGACTCTCGATCAAGGTTACGGCGACATCGGCGAGTTCGCGCAGCCCCTGAATTTCGTCGGGCGACAGGATGCGGGGGGCGTAATCGATGACGCACAGCGTTCCGATTGCCGCGGCAGTGCCGCCATCCTTGCCATGGACCATCAGGGGAATGCCGGCGTAGAAAACTATGCCGGGATCGCCGGTGACCAGCGGATTGGACGCAAAGCGCGAATCGTCTCGCGCATCCTCCACCATGAAAATCTCGGATTGCCCGATAGTGTGGTCGCAAAAAGCGATGTCGCGCGAGGTCTGCTCCGCATCGAGTCCGCACCGCGCCTTGAACCATTGCCGTTCCGCATCGACCAGAGCGATCAGCGCAATCGGGGCATGTGCAACCCGCCGCGCCAGCGATGCAATCGCGTCGAAGGCCGGTTCGGCCGGGGTATCCAGAAGCTGCGCATCGGCCAGCACCTGAAGGCGATAAAGTTCGTGACTATCGTGGGAAGTAATATGCCGACTGCTCATGAAGAGGGGTTAGCGATTCAAGGTTAAGAAAGCTGCTATTACTGTTCGCAAATACGACGAAGCGAGCGCCGGACCGGACGTGTATAGCCTGCGCCCGTGCCGCCGCTGGCGCGTCAGGGGCTTCCCCGCTAAAGGCAGGCGCATGTTGCGTATTTCCGAAATAAAACTGCCGCTGGATCACCCTGTCGAGGCTTTGCGCGAGGCTGTGCTGGCGCGGCTGGCGATTCCGTCCGACGCGCTGATCGACTTTCACATTGCGCGGCGGGCCAATGATGCGCGGCGCAAGTCGGCGATTCTGATGGTCTATTCGGTGGACGTGACGCTGGCCGACGAAGCCGAGGTGCAGGCGCGCTTTGCCGGCGACGTGCATGTGCGGCCGACGCCCGATACGGCGTATCGCTTTGTGGCGACGGCACCGGCGATGGCGGGTCGCCTGCGCCCCGTGGTGATCGGCACCGGGCCATGCGGCCTGTTCGCGGGGCTAATTCTGGCGCAGATGGGTTTCCGCCCGATCATTCTGGATCGCGGCAAGGTGGTGCGGGAGCGGACCAAGGATACCTGGGGGCTGTGGCGGCGCAGCGTGCTGAACCCCGAATCCAATGTGCAGTTCGGCGAAGGCGGGGCTGGCACGTTTTCGGACGGCAAGCTCTACAGCCAGATAAAAGACCCGCGCTTTCTGGGCCGCAAGGTGCTGACCGAGTTCGTGAAGGCAGGCGCGCCGCCGGAGATCCTGACCGAAGCGCATCCGCATATCGGCACGTTCCGGCTGGTGACGATGGTGGAGAGCATCCGCGAGACCATCGAGGGACTGGGCGGCGAATATCGGTTCGGGCAGCGGGTGGACGACATCGACGTCGAGACGCGCGCCGATGGGACGCGGGCGATCCGTGGGGTGCACCTTCACACCGGCGACTATCTGGAGGCGGACCATGTCGTGCTGGCCATCGGGCACAGCGCACGTGACACGTTCGAGATGCTGCATGAGCGCGGCGTGTTCATCGAACCGAAGCCCTTTTCGATCGGTGTGCGGATCGAGCATCCGCAATCGTGGATCGACAAGGCGCGGTTCGGGTCATGCGCGGGGCATCCCGATCTTGGTGCGGCGGCGTACAGCCTGTCGCATCACTGCGCGAACGGGCGAACGGTCTACAGCTTTTGCATGTGTCCGGGCGGGCGCGTGGTCGCCGCGACTTCGGAAGAAGGCCGCGTCGCGACCAATGGCATGAGCCAATATTCGCGGCAGGAGTTCAATGCGAATTCCGGCATCGTCGTGGGGATCGACCCGGCACGCGATTATCCCGATGGACCGCTGGCGGGAATCGCGTTGCAGCGGCATTTTGAATCGCTGGCCTATGTCGCGGGGGGATCGACCTATGCGGCGCCGGGGCAGAAGCTGGGGGATTTCCTCGCGGGGCGTCCATCGACGGAATTGGGCGACGTCATTCCGTCCTATAAGCCCGGTGTGCACCTGACCGATCTGGCGCAATGTCTGCCCGATTTCGCGGTGGAGGCGATGCGCGAAGCGTTGCCGGTGTTCGGGCGGCAGATACCCAATTACGCGCATCCCGACGCGATGATGACCGGCGTGGAAACGCGCACGTCGTCACCGATCCGGATTACGCGCGGCAAGGATTTTCAGAGCCTCAACACTGCGCGTCTGTATCCGGCGGGGGAAGGTGCAGGCTATGCTGGCGGGATATTGTCGGCGGCGGTGGATGGGATCAAGGTCGCCGAGGCCTTGGCGTTGAGTATGATGGCTTAGGGGTAGTCATTAGGAACGGACGTCCGCCGTTTAATTAACGTCATGCTGAACTCGTTTCAGCATCCATTCCGCCATTTCAGGCGGATGTGCGTGGGGAGAAATGGACCCTGAAACAAGTTCAGGGTGACGGCTCTTTATGCTGCACGCTTCGTAGAACAGCTCGACTTCGCTAAAAGACTCTACGGCTTTCGCTTCGGCACGCCGAGCAGCCAAGGTTTGGGCTGGCCGGTGGGTTTGGCGACGCCATCCAGCCGCTCCGCCTTGATGATCTGGACCGGGCGGAGGATCATCTGTCCGCGCATCGGGCCGGTGCCGCCGCCGGTGGGGAGCGCGAGGATTTTGCGCACCACGTCCATGCCCGACACCACATGCCCAAAAGCCGCATAGCCGGGATACGCGCCGCTGGCGTCCATGCTGACGATCGGGCCTATGGTGATGAAGAAATTGCCCATTGCCGATCCCGGCTTGCCGCCGCGCGCCATGGAGATGGTGGCATCGGTATGCTTGATGCCCGTCTGCGTCGTTGGCTCATGCTTGACGGGCGGCAGGCTGCGGCGGGTGTTGGTATCTATGCCGCCCTGAATGAGCCCCATTTTCGGGGCGCTTTTCCGTCGTGCCGCCCGATAGAAGGTGGTGCCGTCGAAGCGGCCATCGTCGACATAGGCCATGAAGTTGCGCGTGGTGAGCGGCGCTTTCCGTGCGTCCAGCGCGACGACGAAGGCACCACTGGAGGTGACCAGCCGCACGCGGATGATGCCGGGTGTCGCCCCTGCCGGCTTTGCCTCCGCCACACCAACGCAGAACAAAGCCAAACAAGCCAACAAGGCGCGCACCATAAGGAGCATTGAGGGCAAGTTCCGGATCAGCGCAGCATCATTCGACAGCGCCCCACAGGCTGGCCGTGCGCACGAAACCCTTGCGGCCGCCCACGTCGAGCGCGCACCAGCCGGAGCCGCAATCCTTCACGCGGCCGACCACGCCCGGCTGGACCCGGTACAGCAGCTTGCCGTCATCCCCCGCCCTTTCCCGCATTTCGGTGATGCTGCCGGTCACGATGGCGGTGGCGGTGTCGCTGAGCAGGCGGACGTGCATCCAGCCTTGTACGCCGCTGCTGTCCTCGATCTTGCGCCAGTTGCCGAGCACCTTCACGACCTTCACAGGCAAGTCGCGACGTCGATAGATCCAGTTGCTGGGATAATCGAGGTTCGGGCCGACACGCATCCGTGCCTCCGGCTCCGAAATCGAGGCCCAATAGGGAACGGGCTTGACCGAATTGGCCTGTGCTGGCGTCGCCAGCAGCAGCGCCGCCGGGATAGCGGCCAACATCGCGGATATCCGCATGATTTTCGATTGCACCATATGCGGTGTCCCTGCCTCATTCTCTAGTCTTATGGCCTGCTTGCCATCAGCGGCGATCCGGTTCAACCATCCTGTAACGCCATAAGCCCTTGACCTCCACACCACCCCGGCATAGCGGCAGGACATGGCCAAACGACCTCGCCCGGCAAAACCCACCGTCATCGTAACCCGGCGCTTGCCTGCGTCTGTCGAAAGCCGGATGGGCGAGTTGTTCGACACCCGCTTCCGCACCGACGACACGCCGATGACGCGCGCCGAATTGGCGCAGGCCATCGACGCTTGCGACGTGCTGGTACCGACGGTGACCGATCACATCGACGCGGAACTGTTCGCCGGGGCATCGGACAGGCTGCAACTGATTGCCAGTTTCGGCAGCGGGGTCGATCATATCGACTTGCGCGCTGCGCGGGCCAAGGGGGTGATCGTCACCAACACGCCCGGCGTGCTGACCGAAGATACCGCCGACATGACGATGGCGCTGATCCTGTCCGTGCCGCGCCGCCTCGCCGAAGGCGAAAAGCTGGTGCGGTCCGGCACTTGGGCGGGATGGAGCCCATCGGGGATGCTGGGCCACCGGATCGGCGGCAAGCGGCTGGGCATCATCGGCATGGGCCGGATCGGTCAGGCCGTGGCGCGCCGTGCCGCTGCCTTCGGGCTTTCGATTTCCTATCACAATCGCCATCGCCTGCCCGAAGCGGTGGAGCGCGAGACAGGCGCGTTGTGGCATCCCGATCTGGACGTGCTGCTGGAAACCAGCGACATTATTTCGGTCAACTGCCCGCTCAATGACGACAGCCGGGGGATGATCGACGCGCGGCGGATCGGGTTGATCGAACCGTCCGCCTATTTCATCAACACCTCACGCGCGGAAATCACCGACGAAAGCGCGCTTGTCGATGCACTGGCGGCGGGCAAGATCGCGGGCGCGGGGCTGGACGTGTATGCGCATGAGCCTGCGGTGGATCAGCGCTTGCTTTCGCTATCGAATGTCGTGCTGTTGCCGCATGTGGGATCGGCCACCATCGAAGGCCGCGATGCCACGGGTGCGAAGGTGATTGCCAATATCCGTACCTGGGTGGATGGGCATCGGCCCCCGGATCAGGTGCTGGAGGGGTGGGTTTAACCACCCCCTTCTGTCAGCCCCGCTTGCGCAGGAACCCCTGCGTTGCTTCGGGCGCGCCGCGATAGGCTTCCTGAAACTCCGCGCTCCAGTACATCAGATGGTCGAGCGGGATGCGCTCGCCGCTGATTGCGCAGAGCACGAACTGGCCGGGACGGACGACGTCGAAATGCGGCGTTCCGTATTCTATCACCGCAAGACCGGGAATATCCGCCATCAATCGCCCGTCAGGATGCGGTCGACGAGTTGCTTAACGGTCGGCACGAACCCGTTGGAATAGAACGGGTCTTTGCCGAAGCGATAGGCACCGTGGCCTGCGAACATCAGGTTCTGATCGACCGGACCGCCATGGGCGATATCCTGCAACGTCTTCTGGATGCAGAAGCTGCGCGGATCGGCAAGGCGACCGGTGGAGTTGGTGTCGCTGTCCATCCAGCTTGAGAAAGCGCATTGCGAGAGGCAACCCATGCAATCGGCCTGATCCTTGCGGATGACGCCCTTGTCTTCGTCGGTCACGAACACAAGTGTGTTGTCGGGCGTCTTGAGCGCACTGGTGAAGCCTGCGCCGAACCATTCGCGCGCGCGCATCAGGTCGTTGCGGGTAACCCAGAAATTCTTGCCCTTCACGCCCACATCGAGCTGATGCGTGTGATCGCCTGCCTGCTCCATGCTGAACGCGATCTGCCGTTCGGAACGGTTTTCCAGATGGCGGAGGAACGGGTTGCGGACGGCGGAGGAATAAAAGCCGGTCGGCGAGAAGCGATGCAGCAGGATATCGCCCTCCTGCAACTGCGTAAGCTGGTCTTTCCAATCCTGCGGGATCGGGCTTTCCTGCGTCAGCAGCGGGCGCGTGCCGAACTGGAACGCTATCGTCCCCAGCTCCGGATTTTCGATCCAGTCGTTCCAGTCGCGCAGATGCCAGACGCCGCCAGCCATCACGATGGGCACATCGTCCGAAATGCCGCCTTCGCGCATGGTGTCGCGCAAGGCCTTCACGCGGGGATAGGGATCTTCAGGCTTGCGGGGGTCTTCCGCATTGGAGAGGCCGTTGTGGCCGCCCGCGAGCCAGGGATCTTCATAGACGACGGCAGAGAGGAAATCCGCTGCCTTGCTGTAGGCGCGCTTCCACAGCGCGCGGAAAGCGCGGCCCGAGGAAACGATCGGCAGATAGCTGACATTATAGGACGCCGCAATTTCGCTCAGCTTATAAGGCATCCCTGCGCCGCAGGTGACGCCCGCGACCATGCCGCGCGTCTTTTCCAGCACGCCATGCAGGATACGCTGCGCGCCGCCCATTTCCCACAGGACGTTGATGTTGATCGCACCCTTGCCGCCCGCGATCTCATACGCGCGCTTCACCTGTTCGACAGCGCCGTCGATGGCGTAGGCGATCAGTTCTTCGTGGCGGTCGCGGCGTGTCTTGGCGTGATAGATTTGCGGAATGATCTTGCCGGTGGCGTCATAGCTGTCGGCGTTGACGGCGGAAACCGTGCCGATCCCGCCCGCAGCGGCCCATGCGCCGGAGCTGTTGTGGTTCGAAACGGCGACGCCCTTGCCGCCCTCGACCAGCGGCCACACTTCGCGACCGCCATAAACGATGGGCTTTAATCCCTTGAACAATTCACGCTCCCAAAAAGCATCGAGTGAATAACCGCTACGGATGCCCTAGCCGGAAAGATTGGATGCTGTACCAATATTTCGGCATCATGGGGCAGAAAATCTGGCGCGCCCTAGCGCAAAACGTCCGGCCTTGCCAGAGCCATACCATAGAGACGCGCATAAGCGTCGAACATGGCGTCCTGTCCATATCGTGTGCGCGCCCGTCTCTGGTTCGCGTTACCCAGGCTTTGCCGTAGATCGGCATCGCTGGCGAGGCGATCAAGGGCAGTTGATAACCCCGCCTCATCGGATGCGACGAATGGAAGGTTTTCTGGCGATAGCATCGCGGCGACATCGCCGACAGCGGTGGAGGCCACTGGTAGCCCCGCTGCCATCGCCTCGACCAGCGAGATGGGGAATTGTTCGCTGTCCGATGACAGGGCGAAGATATCGAAATGCCCCATGAACCGCCATGGCTGCGCCTGAAACCCCGCAAGGTGGATATCGTCGAGACCGTGCGCGGCAGCTTCGCGGGCGATGGTGTCGCGCTCCGGCCCCTCCCCCACGATCAGCAGTTGCAGGCGGTCGCGGTGCGGGGCGATGGCGCGGACGAGGCGGGGGATATTCTTGACGGTGCGCAGGCCCGCCAGCGTGCCGACCACCAGCTTGCCGGGTGTCCGCACGAAACCGGGGAGTGCGTCCGGAAGTGGCGGTGCGCCATAGCGGGCAAGGTCGATGCCATTGGGGATCAGGTGCACCCTATCGCGCGGCTGATGCCACGGGCCGAGCGCGATCCGTTCCAGCACGGTCGAAGGGACCACCAAAGCCGATGCGCGCGACAGGCCGAAGCGGCGATACAGATTGCGCGCGGGTTTGAGGCCATTGGCTTCGTCGGCGTTGAAGCCGTCTTCATGGTGGATGAGCGGCGGCAAGCGCATGGATCGCGCGAAAAGCCGATGCGCGAAAACCGCATCCATGGCCCCCCAATTATAGGTCAGGATCAGATCGTGGCCCTGCATGGACCGGGCGATAGCGCGGAAGCGGGACAGGCCGGGCCGTCCCTGCAAGGGCGGAGGGTCAGGATAAGAAACCGATATGTCTTTGTTAATTGCCGACGCAGCGCCCATCGCCCCCGCCACACCGCTGACCACGCTATGCGTTGCGCGCGGTCCCCAGTGGTTCATCAACTGGACCGCCCGTGCTTCCTTGCCCCCCAGATCGAAACTGCTGTGAAGATGCAGCAGGCGGGGCGGGTCAGCCATTGGCGCGGACGCGCTCCAGCAAGGCGTCGACGGCGGAGACGGCCTGCGGCTCGGCCAGTGTCGGGGCGTGACCGACGCGCGGAACGGTCGTCAGCGTAGCGGTCGCGCCGATTTCGCGCACCATGCGGTCGGCTGTGGCGGCACTGAGCAGATCGGATCGCTCGCCGCGCAGAATGAGGGTCGGGACATTGCGGAACCCCGCCATCGACGGCCACAGATCGACACCCGCCTCGCCGCCCGGCACACGCAGCGGCTCGGCGATCCGCATGTCGTAATCCAGCACCACACGACCGCTGCTGTTCAGGCGATACAGCCGCTTGGCCATGCCCAGCCAATCCTCCAGCGTATAGTCGGGATAGACATCCGCATTGTTCTCCGAAAGCGCACGCGCGGCATGGACCCAGGTCGCATGCGTGCTACCGCTGCCGACATAGCCACGGATACGCGCCAGCCCCGCTTCCTCGATCAACGGGCCGACATCGTTCAGTATTGCCCCCGCCAGCCGGTCGGGCCGAGTCGCCGCCATCAGCATCGCGATGATCCCGCCCAGCGACGTGCCGACCACGACGAAGCGCGTCAGGGCCAGATCGGCCAGCAATCGCTCCAGATCCTGCAGATAGGTGAGCGGCACATAAGTCATGGGGTCTTTGGCATAAGCGCTTTCCGCCCTGCCCCGCAGGTCCGGACAGATCAGCCGCCATTGACCGCCAAGCCGGTCCGCCAACGGCTCGAAATCGCGTGCGTTGCGTGTCAGGCCGGGCAGGCACAGGAGCACCGGCCGGTCGTCCCCGCCGCCCGCATAGTCCCGATAATGCAACCGCAGGCCGTCATTCGACCACCAAAAAGCGTCGCGATATTCTGACAAGCTTGATCCTTCCGCGCTGCGCACCCCATATTGCCGGATGCGCTCCCTCCCGCAACCCGCGAAATATTCGCCCACTCGCCAAATCCTGACTTTGGGGGACGGCATTGCCGATCCCGTCGAAGCGGCAGATTTCCCCGAAACGATATTACGGTTCCGCAATGACCGCTGGGCCGCCAGCGTGGGGCTGGAAACGCTCACCGATGAGCAGTGGATTGCCCATTTCGGGCGTTTCCAGCCGTTGCCGGACAATTTGCCGCAGCCTTTGGCGATGCGTTATCACGGGCATCAGTTTCAGCATTACAATCCCGATCTGGGCGATGGGCGCGGTTTCCTGTTCGCGCAGATATACGATGCGAAGGGTCGCTTGCTCGATCTGGGCACCAAGGGATCGGGGACGACGCCGTGGAGCCGCGCAGGCGACGGGCGGCTGACGCTGAAAGGCGGGGTGCGCGAGATACTGGCGACCGAGATGCTGGAGGCGCTGGGCGTCAACACGTCGAAAACCTTTTCGCTGATCGAAACCGGCGAGCGCCTGCAGCGCGGCGATGAGCCGTCCCCTACCCGCTCCGCCGTGATGGTGCGGCTGAGTCATTCGCACATGCGCATCGGCACGTTCCAGCGCGCCGCGTTCGAGCGGAACGAGCCGCTGATGCATCGGCTCGTCGATTATGCCCTGCGCAATCTGTATGGCGAGGAACCGGGCGATCATCCGGCAAGCCAGTTGCTGGGCCGCGCAGTGGAGCGGATCGCCGATCTCGCCGCAAGTTATATGGTCGCGGGGTTCGTGCACGGCGTGCTGAACAGCGACAATATCAACGTGACGGGTGAGAGTTTCGATTACGGCCCATGGCGCTTTACGCCGAACTGGACGCCGGGTTTCACCGCTGCCTATTTCGACCATCAGGGGCTATATGCCTTTGCGCGGCAGGCCGAGGCGATCCATTGGGATGTTGCGCAACTGGCCATATCATTGCAGCTGATATCCGAAGCACCGCCGCTGATCGAGGCGCTGGAGCGGTTTGCGGAGCTATACCCGCAAGCGTTGGTGCGGCGGTTCCTGTGGCGGCTGGGCCTTACGCCCACGACGCAAGAAGCATCGGCGGCTTTCGTCGAACTGGCGGTGAAGGCAATGATCGAGACGCAGACGGGCATCGACATGTTCTTCCATGACTGGCGCGCGGGCGACCTGCGCCATGCGGATCGCTATGCGGGCGACACATGGGACGCCCTGCGCGCTGCAATTAGCGACTTTGCGCCGTCCGCGTCGCGCGATCATCCTTACTGGGATGTCGATGCGCCTTGCTCCATGCATATCGAGGAAGTCGAGGCGATCTGGTCTGCGATTGCCGAACGCGACGATTGGGAACCGCTGCACGCAAAAATTGCCGCCATTCGCGCAATGGGCCACGCGCATGGGGAGCCGCCCGCTATTGCGTGATGCCCAACATCATACGCAAAACCTGTAGGAAGTCTTAGTGTCGGATCGCGACCGATTACGCCATTTAGAACCTCATCAGGGGGCACTTGCATAAGAGCGAAACATTGCCCGCCCCTTGTCAAATGGGGAGAATGTTCGTGGCCAAATCCTATCTGCACCGTTCCGTGGCACTGGCGCTGGGAAGCACAGCCCTGTGGATGCACCCTGCCATGGCGCAGGAAAACACCGCTGCACCGCAAGCCGCCGAAGCGACCATGCCCGGCGAGATCGTAGTGACTGCGCGTCGTCGTAACGAAACGCTGCAGGATACGCCGGTTGCGATCACGGCCATCAATGCGTCGATGCTGGAAAACAAGGCGGCAATGACCATCGGCGATTTGACCGGTGCTGCGCCGAACCTGCTCATTACCAACCAGAGTTCTGGCGCTGCCGCCGCGAACCTTTCGATCCGTGGGCTGACCTATGCCGACGTCGAAAAGTCGCAGGAGCCGACCGTGGGCGTCGTTGTCGATGGCGTGTTCATCGGCACCAGCACGGGCCAGTTTTTCGACTTCTTCGATATCGAGCAGATCGAAGTGCTGCGCGGTCCGCAGGGAACGCTGTTCGGCCGCAACACCATCGGTGGCGTCATCAATATTCGCCGCACGCGCCCCACGGGTGAGTTCGGCGGGAAGCTGGAAGTGTCCTACGGTCGCTTCAACACGCTGGCGACGCGCGCAGTGGTCAACGTGCCGCTCAGCAGCGACGGATCGTTCGCGGCCAAGGCATTCTATTTCCACAATGAATCGGATGGCTGGTACAAGCAGTCGCAAAATGGCGACCGTCGCGGCTTTTCCAACAATGAGAACTTCGGCGCTTCGTTCCAGTACAAGCCCGTTGGCGGCGACTTCGATGCGTTGCTGACGCTTGAAAAGCAGATTCAGCGGTCGGACCCGGTCGTATCGAACCTCACCAACTCATCCGAAGTATTCTGCGGCTTCATCCCCGCTAACGAGTGCAATCGCAACAGCACCAACGATCTGTACACCGTGTTCGGTCAGGCGAACCTGACCCGCTATTCAGCGCCCGCCGCGACGTTCGAAATGAATTACGATCTGGGCGGCGTTACGCTGACCTCGATCACGGGCTATCGCGAGTCCAAGGAAAACCAGACGCAGGATTTCGACGGATCGTCGGTCGATCTCTACTATGTGCGCCGCCTGCAGGACTACAAGCAGTTCAGCCAGGAAGTGCGCGCAGCGGGCAAGTTCACCGACACGTTCGATTATGTCGCTGGCGTCTATTATTTCCGCTCCAGCTACGACCTCGGGCAATATTCGCGCGTGTTCGGCTTCTCGCCAACTGTCGATCCGCTGATCTTCGACACCAACCCGCAGACAGTCGAAGGTAAAACCCGCTCGGTCGCCTTGTTCGGCGATTTCAACTGGGCGTTTGCGGATCAGTGGCGCTTGTCCTTCGGTGGTCGCTACACGAAAGATAAAAAGTCGCTCAGCAATGCCTTTGGCGGCGTAGAAATCGGGCGCGGATCGGACACGTTCAAGAAATTCACGCCCAAGATCGGCGTCGATTTCCGGCCGAACGAAGAAACGATGCTCTATGCGTCCTGGTCGCGCGGTTACCGCTCCGGCGGGTTCTCGCCGCGTGCAGGCACCGCCGCCAGCGCCAGCATTGCGTATCAGCCCGAAGTCGTGGATTCCTACGAAGTCGGCACGAAGCTCGACCTGTTCGACCGCAAGCTGCAGTTCAACGTCGCGGCCTTCTATTCCAAATATGACGGCCTGCAGCAGAACAACACACTGGGTTGCCCAAGCTGTGCGACCGGCAATGAAACGGTCACGTCGAATGTCGGCTCTGCGACGATCAAGGGTATCGAGTTCGACTTTACGGCGCGTCCGGCCACCGGCGTTACCATCACCGGTTCGCTCGGCCTGCTCGACTCCAAGTTCAAGGGCTTCATCGTCGGCGGCGTCTCGCCGGTCTCCGGGCTGGTCGTACCTTATGATTATTCGGACAACGACCTGATCTACAATCCCAAGGCCAACGCATCGCTGACGGCTGACTACACCGTTCCGACCAGCTTCGGCGAAGTCACCGCGAACGTCAGCTATCGCTATATCGGTCGCTACGATCAGCAGATTTCCATCGGCGGGCTGAGCGGCAACCTGACGACCGGGCCGATCACCGTGACGGGCAACGACCCGCGGGTGCGGACCGACCGGCAGGGTCTGGTGGATGCCAGCCTGTCGACCAAGTTCGACCTGGCCGGGACGGAAGCACGGCTGACGCTGTTCGGTCGCAACCTAGCCGACGACCGTGGACCGACGCACGGCTTCACCGTTGGCGGCCTGTGGTCCTTCGGTACGGCACGCGAGCCGCGCACCTATGGCGCGACCCTGGGCGTGAAGTTCTAAGCCCAAGTCGCAAGCGTTTCGACAAGGCGGTCGGGGGAAACCCCGGCCGCTTTTTTGTGCCGGGGTGTTTCCTGTGCAGCAGCGAGCGCCCATAAGAAAAGGCCCGGTCGACTATGCCGACCGGGCCTTTTTCAGTGTCGTTCAGATCGAAACGATCGATCAGCTTTCGACATATTTCATCAGCGTATTCTGGAACTGGCGGATCTGGATTTCCTGATAATTGGCCAGTTGCACTTCGCCGTTCATCGAGGCTTTGAGCCCCTGCTGCACATAGGGCAAATTATCCATGTCCTGTTCGAACACGTCGCCCAAGATGCCCAGCTCGGGCGCTTCGGTCCATTTCTGCGTGTCGGTCAGGAACTTCATGGGCGGTGCCTTGGGATGCGGCTGGCCCGGGGGAACGCGCGTCAGCACGCGCACTTCCATCAGGCAGTGATCGACATCCTTCCACGGACGCCAGCGATAGACGATGTTCGGCTGAAAACCGGCCCAGGGGCTGAAATTGGGGAACACGTTGTAGAGGAGCGCGTCCATCATCTCCGCGTCCGACGCGAAGCTGACATCGTGCCCGAACATCTTGGTCGTCGTCTCGCGCAGGCTTGCGCCCAGTGCTTCGCGCGCGGTTTTGCCTTCCGGCACCTTGACGTTGTAGCCGCCTTCTTCCTGCGCGATGTTCTCGTCATAGTTATCCGACGAGCGACCGTTATATTTGACGAACTCGTCGACGATCCACTGCTGCTCCTTGCCTTCCGGGTCGATATGCGGGGACATGGTGCCAAAGGGCGTGACCGTCAGGTTCACATAGTCGCCATAGGTGTTGTACATCGAATTGGCGTCGCCGGTGAACGGCAGCAATTGCGGATGGGTGACGACGGTGTGCCAGCTTTCCATGAAGGCCTCCATCACCACTTTCCAGTTGGCGGGAACGACCTTACCGACCCAGATGGCCGTCGCGCATTCCTCATGCTTCCAGCGTTTGAAATGCTCGGGGATAGGTGCGAGAAACTCTTCGAGCGTGGGCCCTTCGGCAGCTTCACGCAGGAAGATATAGCCGCCCCAGCGCCCCACCGAGATTTCGGGAAGCTGCATCTCCTCATCGGAGAGATGGGAGAAATCCCAGCGGCAGGGAATTTGCTTCAACGATCCGTCATTGTTCCAGGTGAAACCGTGGAACGGACATTGCAGCTCCGCCGTCCAGCCATCTTCCGTCTTCAGCTTGCGCCCGCGATGCAGGCAGACATTGGCGAAGGACCGGATCGATCCATCCTCCTGCCGCATGATGATGAAGGACTTGCCGGCATTTTCATACACGACATAATCGCCCGCTTCCGGCAGTTCTTCCTCGCGGGCAGCCATCTGCCAGATGCGCGGCCAGAGACGCTGGTTCTCCAGCGCGAAGAAAGCCGGATCGGTGTAGCGCGACGTCGGGATCGGATCGGACCCCAGATTTTCATATTCGTCTTCGTATAGAAACTCGGGCACCGGGTTCGTATCGGCCAGCGCCAGATCGCGCACCGACGGACCGGGGCATCGCGGTAATGGCGTGCCTTTGATCTTGGAATCGCGTTCAGCCATGAATCCTGTCTCCTGAATATTTGGCGCTATCTTAGCCTGTCCTGACGCCAGCGCGACCTATGGATTGCGTCAGGCATCCCATCGCAGCGGTAATGATTCCAGCGTGCCGACAATGCCGCCATGCACGACCGGCGGGGCATCGCCGTCATAAGCGAAGCGCGGGATGCGGGCGAACCACTGGTCCAGCGAAATCAGAATTTCCGTCCGCGCCAGATGCGCGCCGGGGCAGCGATGCGGGCCGTTGCCGAAGGTGGAATGGGCAGGCGCGCGGCGCGTGAAGTCCAGCTCCATCGGGCAGCTATGCACCGAGGGATCGAGGCCATGGACCATGGTGGGCATTGCGACGACATCGTCCGCACGGATGACGACATCGTCCACTTCGATATCCGACAGGGCCAGCCGGGCAATGGTGACGCCGGGAAAGCGGCGGATGATTTCCTCCACCATATCGGCGCGTTTCGACACGTCGGCCAGCGCCGCCTGCGCCTCGGGATGGGTGGCGAGATAATACCAGACGAAGCCCAGCATGTTGACGACGGTATCGAGTCCCGCAATCAACACCTGCATCGCCAGTTGCAATGCGCGCGTATCGGTCATGGTCGCACCGTCGATCTCCCCCACCAGCAATACCGAGAGCAGATCGTCACCGGGCGATTGCCGCCGCTGCCGCACTACGGGGGCAAGATAGGCGGCAAGCATATCCGAAGCGTGGGTGAACGGAAGATCCGGATTTGCCCGGACCATCGCATCGCAACAATATTTGAGCATTGCCGCGTCTGTCTGCGGCAGACCGACCAGCGCCATGAAAATGCGGATGGGAAACTGGCTGCTATAGTCCGCAATGAAATCGCATGTCCCGCGTGCGACGAAACCGTCGATCAACTCCGCCGAGACTGCCGCGATATTGTCATGGATCATACGGACGGTGCGGGGCGACAGCGCCCGGTTCAGCAAGGTGCGATAGGGCGTGTGTTCCGGCGGGTCCAATGTCGTGGGCACCAGCTTGTGATGCTGCGACACGTCGCGCGGGATGAAGAGGATGCGGTTCGACAAAACCTCCGGCCTGTCGAACAACTGGTGCAGCAACGGGCCATCGGTGACGATCCAGTGGCCGCCATTGCGATCCGTCCACATCAGCTTGTGCGGGGTATCGGCAACCAGTTTGTGCCATGCCTGATGAAAGTCGCCCCCCGGGCCAAGCGGCGCGTTTACGTCAAAATCGATGACCCGGTCGTCCGGCACATGCGCCGGACGAGATGCCGCGACCGCCACGCTCATTGCGCGGTCATGCCGCCATCGACGATGAACTCCGCGCCGGTGATATATTTCGCATCGTCGGACGCCAGGAAAGCGATCATTGCGCCGATGTCGTCGGGATCGCCCAGACGGCCCATCGGAATGGCGGCTTCGATGATGTCGAACTGCTCCTTGTTATCCGCGAGTGCCACGTCCTGCATCTCGGTCCAAATCGAGCCGGGGTGGACGGAGTTGACGCGAATCTGTTCCCGCGCTGCTTCCATCGCTATCGCCTTGGTCATCAGGCGCACGCCGCCCTTGCTGGCCGCATAAGCCGCGCAACCCGGTACGCCGATGACGCCAGCAATGGACGACAGATTGATAATGGAGCCCCCCCGCCCCTGTGCGCGCATCTGATCCAGCCCCGCCTTGCAACCCAGATAGACGCTGTTCAGATTGACGTTGAGCTGATGGTCCCAGGCGCCTTTGGTCATCACGCTCATCATCTTGAGCACGGCGATCCCCGCATTGTTGACGAGGATGTCCAGCCCGCCAAGCTTTTCCACGACCGCTGCCATGACGGCGTCCCACGCTGCTTCGTCGGTCACGTCATGCGCCATCGCATAGGCTTCATGTCCCTGCGCAGTCAGTTCCGCTGCGCGCTCCGCCACGCGCGCGCCGTCGATATCGGTCAGGAACAGCTTTGCCCCCTGCTCCGCCATCTTGCGCGCAGCGGAGAAGCCAAGCCCCTTGGCCGACGCCGCACCGGTAATCAGCGCCGTTTTGCTGCGCAGGTCGATCATCATGGTCTCAAGCCCTCATCCGTCATTTGTGGTATCGTGAGAGAGAACCGCGCAAACGGGTGGTGAGGCAACTAGCGCTAGTCAGAGGGCAGACTGACACAGGCGCGACATATGATCGAGGCAGAGGACAGCTCCGGGGACACAGAACACAGAATGACGCGCATCAACCACCGGATAACCCTGGCGCGGCGACCGACCGGTCTGCCCGATCGTGAGGACTTCGCTTTCGTAGAAACGCCCGTCGCGCCGCTGGCGGAGGGCGAAATGCTGGTGCGCAATCGCGTGCTGGCTATGGACGCGGCGATCCGGGGCTTTCTGGACGACCGACCGAGCTATCTGCCGCCCGTCGCCATCGGCGAAGTCGTGCGCGGCATGATGCTGGGCGAAGTCGTGGAGAGTCGCGCGGCGGGCTTTGCCCCCGGCGATATCGTGCGGGCACTGGCGGGCTGGGAAGACTATAGCATCCTCACCGCCGATGCGCTGGGCATGGAAAAGCTGGATATCGCCGACCGGGACCAGATGTCTCTGCAGATGGGGACTTTGGGACCGTCTGGACTGACCGCCTATGTCGGGCTGTTCGCTATCGGTCAGATCAAGGCGGGCGATGTCGTCGCGATCAGCGCGGCGGCAGGTGCGGTGGGCAATGTCGCGGGGCAGATCGCACGCCTCACCGGATGCCGGACGATTGCCATTGCGGGCGGCGCAGACAAGGGCGCGCTGTGCCGCGATCTGGGTTTCGACGCGGTGATCGACTATCGCGCGCCGGGTGCGCTGTCCGACAAGATCGCGCAGGCGGCACCAGAGGGCGTCGACGTCTATTTCGACAATGTCGGCGGCGAGATACTCGACACGATGCTGCCGCAGATGCGCGATTTCGGGCGTATCGTGGTGTGCGGGATGATCGCCAATTACAATAATGCCGACGACCAGTATCCAATCCGCAATCTGTGGCAGTTGCTGGTGAAGCGCGCGACGATGCGCGGCTTCCTGACCTATGACCATCCAGAGTATCTGGGCGAGGCGCAATCGCGTATCGGTGAGTGGGTACGGACGGGCGCATTGCGGCCGCTGGAAAATATCAGCCACGGGCTTTCGGCCACGCCGGACGCTTTCATCCGCCTGATGCAGGGCCGAACGACGGGTAAAACCGTCGTCTGCCTCGACCCGGCGGACGCTTAGGAGCAGGACATATGGGCTATAACGAGACCATCGGCAAAGAAGCCGAAAAGATGCTGGAATATGTGGAGACCGGCACCACCGATTGCGCCGACGGCACGATGGAAATCCCGGCGAGCGCCTATACCGACCCCGCCTATTTCGCGCGGGAGATGTCGGAAATCTTCATGAAGCTGCCGCTGCTGGCGGCGCTGACCGCCGAAATGCCCAATCCGGGCGACTACAAGGCGATGGACCTGATGGGCAAACCCATCCTCATCACGCGCAAGACCGACGGCAGCGTTGCGGCGATGCTAAACGTCTGCACCCATCGCGGCATGATCCTGAAGCCTGAAGGCCACGGCAATGCCAAGCGGTTATCCTGCCCCTATCATGGCTGGACGTTCCTGAACGACGGGAAGCTGCTGGGCGTGGCCGATCCGCAGAAATTCGGGCCGGTGTGCAAGGAAGAACGCAACCTCACCACCCTGCCCGTAGTCGAGGCTGGCGGTGTTATCTGGGTTTGCCTGACGCCGGGTATGGAGATCGACATCGAAGCGCATCTGGGCGGGATGCTGGACGATCTCAATTCCTACAAGCTGGACGAGTGGCATTATTGCGGATCGCGGCGTATCCACGGCGCGAACTGGAAGATCGCCTATGACGGCTATCTGGAAGGCTATCACTTCGCCGCGGCGCATCCCGAAACCATCCACCCGCGCACCTTCAGCAACATCATGCACTTCACCGCGCTCGGCCCGCATATGCGCGTGGGCTATCCGCAGGTGCGGATCAAGGAAGCGCTGGGCGCACTGCCGCGCGAAAGCTGGGGCAGCCATGAGAATGAAGGGTTCGACTTCGTGCGGACCATCTTCCCCAATGTCAGCATCTTCTTCGCGCCGGAAATCACGCAGGTCGCGCAACTGATCCCCGGCCCGACGCCGGACAAAAACACCACCAACCTGCTCTTCATCCGCCGCGCACCGCCCAAGGATGCAGAGGATGCAGCGGGCATCGAAGGCATGATGGACTGGCTGAGCGAAGTCGTGGACCGGGAGGATTATGGCGTCGGCCTGCAGGTGCAGCGCGGCATGGAATCGGGCGCGATCAAGACCGTGCTGTTCGGGCAGAACGAGCGCGGCAACCAGTATTTCCATCGGACCATCGACTATATGCTCAGCGACGATCCGGCAAAGACGATGCCCGATTTGTAAGGCGCCGGCGCTGACCCTTCGTCATTGCGATACCAAATTACGATAGTTGCAACACATGGCAACGGTCTTGCCGTTCCCCGGCGAAGGCCGGGGTCCCGTCCCACGCTCAGAACTGGGCCCCGGCCTTCGCCGGGGAACAACAGAGTTTAGGTTCCTATCAACGCATGTTGGGATGAGGCAGCTCTAAACCCGGTCTGCCTGAACCACGATATCCAGCGCCCTTAGCGCAGACAGAATGCGGTTGAGGTGCTGGGCGTCACTGACCTCCAGGTCGATGACGTCGGTGTGGAACGGGCCTTCGCGGTTCACCAGTTGCAGGTTGAGGATGTTCGCCTTGTTCGCGCCGAAGATGTTGGCGACCGACGCCAGCGCACCCGGTTGATTCTTGACGATGATCGCAAGGCGCGCAGTGCCGCCCTTCGACTTGGTATCCCACGCCAGATCGACCCATTCGGCGTCCAGCCCGCATTCCAGCACCTTGCAATCGATGGTGTGCACTTCGATCGGCACGCCCACACGGCGCAGCCCGACGATGCGGTCGCCCGGTACGGGGTGGCAGCAATCGCTGAGCACATAGGCGATTCCCGGCGTCAGCCCACGGATCGACACCGGCTCATGCTGGCGCGGATGCGCATCATCCGATCCTTCCGCCGTAGTCGATCCGGGGATCAGCGCTTCGAGCACTTCGGCGTCGGTCACGCGGTGGGTTGCGATGGCGATCATCAGGGCCGCGCGATCCTCCAGCTTCAGGCGCTTCAAGCCCGCGTTGAAGCCCTTGTCGCCGATCTCGACCGGCAAGCGGCTGGCGATTTCCTCGTACAGCTTTTCACCCAGCGCGATCTGCTCGCCGCGCTGCTTGTTGCGGATATAGCGGCGGATGGCGGCGCGCGCCTTGCCGGTGACGACGAAGGTCAGCCAGCCGGGCTGCGGCTCCTGCCCGTCCGATTTCAGGATTTCGACCTGATCGCCATTTTCGAGGGACGTGCGCAGCGGCATGACGCGGCCATTGATCTTCGCACCCACGGTCTGGTTGCCCAGTCGCGTGTGGACGGCATAAGCAAAATCGACCGGCGTCGATCCCTTGGGCAACTGGTGCAGTTCACCCTTGGGCGAGAACGCGAAGATGCGATCCTGATACATCGCCATGCGGGTATGTTCGAGAAGCTCGTCCGCATCCTGGCTCTGTTCGAGAATTTCGACCAGATCGCGCAGCCACCCTGCCTGCCCGTCCGGCCGGGTGGTCTGACCGCCGCTCGATTGCTTGTATGCCCAGTGCGCCGCCAGCCCGAATTCGCTGTCGCGGTGCATGTCCTGACTGCGGATCTGCACCTCTATGCGCGCATTCTCGCTGTGGATGACGGTGGTGTGGATCGACCGGTATCCATTGCGCTTGGGCGTGGAGATGTAATCCTTGAACTTGCCGGGCACCATTTTAAAATGCTGGTGAATGATGCCCAGCGCCCGATAGCAATCCTCGGTCTTTTCGGTGATGACGCGAAAGGCCATGACATCGGTTAGCTGCTCGAAACTGATGTGCCGTTCCTGCATCTTCCGCCAGATGGAATAAGGATGCTTTTCCCGGCCTGACACGGTCACCCGCACATCGTTGCTGCCCAACAGCAGTTGCAGGCTGGATGCGATCCGCTCGACCTTGTCCTCGCCGCCTTCCTTCAGATGCTCCAGCCGCTTGGTGATGCTGTCATAGGCTTCGGGTTCGAGTTCGCGGAAAGCGAGCAACTGCATCTCACGCATGAAATCATACATGCCGATCCGCTCGGCGAGCGGCGCGTAGATATCCATCGTCTCCTTGGCGATGCGCCGCCGCTTTTCGGGCTTGGCGATGAAATGCAGCGTCCGCATATTGTGCAGACGGTCGGCCAGCTTCACCAGCAGCACGCGAATATCGTCCGACATCGCCAGCAGGAATTTGCGCAAATTCTCCGCCGCGCGTTCGTTTTCCGACTGCGCTTCGATCTTGGAGAGCTTCGTCACGCCATCGACCAGCCGCGCGACATCCTTGCCGAACGCTTTCTCGATCTCCTCATAGGTGACCAGCGTGTCCTCGATCGTGTCGTGCAGCAGCGCAGTCACGATCGTCTGATCGTCGAGATAAAGGTCCGTCAGGATGCCCGCGACTTCGATCGGGTGACTGAAATAGGGGTCTCCGCTCGCCCGTTTCTGGCTGCCATGTTTCTGGACCGAAAACACATAGGCGCGGTTGATCATCGCTTCGTCCGCATCCGGATCGTAGCTTTTTACCCGTTCGACAAGTTCATACTGACGCAACATAGAAAGCAGAGATGGGGGCTATAGGCCCGCAACCGCAACAAAAATATGTCACGCACCGATGCGTGCGCGCCACAATCCGTCAATAAAGTGGATTTGCCGCGCCTCAGGACGCCCGTTCGTTGCACGCCGCAAGCTGGGCCGCGTCAAATGCCTGCGCATCGGCGGTGAAGGCCAGAAGCGGCCCGACTGCCTTTGCAACGGCGGCACAAACGATCGCGGGACGGCTTGCCCCTTTCGATGCGGCACACTGGTCGCCCGCACATGTCCAAAGCAACTCCCGCGCCACGAACTGCGCATGCTTGGCCGGGGTGGCGAGCGTGACCTTGTAAAAGCGCGCCGATGGCTGCGCCTGTGCCGGCAGCGCCCCGAAACCGGCGCCCGCCACTGCAGCGCCCAGCAATAGCGCACGTATGAACGATACAGTCTTGATATGCATATTGGCCTCCCGACAACGATGTAAGTTGCGAATGGCTACCTATATAGATTCGTTTCAGATCGCAACTGTATATTCACGCGATATTCACCAGGTGGGCGTCATGGATTGCATTTTGCAACGTTGGAAGGATTGCGCTAAGGTGTGCGGCTATGATGGATCATGAGAAACGTGAGATAGAAGCGTTGCAGCAATGCGGGCTTCCCAACGCTCTCGAAGCGATGGGGGAACGCTGGTCGTTCATGATCCTGCGCGGTGCGCTTACGGGCATCCGTCATTTTGAGGATTTTCAGTCTACACTCGGCATCGCGCGCAACATCCTTGCCAATCGCCTCGCGCGGCTGGTGGAAAAAGGGATCATGGCGCGGGAACCCATGAGCTGCGACCGGCGCAAGGTGGAATATAGCCTGACGCAGAAAGGCCGCGCTTTGGCGCCGGTGATGATTGCCCTGCGGCAATGGGGCGAAAAGTGGGAATGCGGCGTGCCTTCCGTCCCCGTCCTGTGCGACCGCCGCGACGGCAAACCGATCCAGCAGATCGGCATCCAGTCCCACGATGGCCGGATGCTGGAAGTCGATGATCTGATGTGGGTGTTCGACGACGAACAAACCCCCGTCTGCGAAGAACGCACGCACGCCACGGCCTGACGCACCCCCTTCTCGGTGGCTTCAAAACCGGCTAAGCCTGCGTCATGTCGGTCAATCCCCTGCAACCACAACCGTTTTTCGCGGATAAGAACCGGGCATTCTGGCAGCTTCAATCGCTCGGCTGGCTGGGCACGTTCGTGCTGCGCGGCGCGTCGGGCGTTGCGAACGGGCAAGACCTTTCGTTTCTCGTTCCGGTGCTCATATCGACGGTTACCGGCTACTCCGTGACCCTGCTGATGGCCGTGATCTTCCGCGCGTTGCTCAAGCAGCGACCGATCATCACCTGGGGCGCTTCGATCGTGGCGGTCGTGGCCTCGGCGGCGCTCTGCGCCTTCATCGATGCATGGGTCTTTGCAACGCAGAACCAATCCAGCGATACAGCGGGGTTGCAGCTTTTCCTTGGCGCCTTCTATCTGACCGTCACGCTGCTGGGCGCATGGTCGGCGCTGTATTACGCCATCAACTTCTTCCTGACGGTCGAGGAGCAAGCGGATCAGCTTCAGCGGCTGGAGCTGCAGGCGAGCAACGCGCAGCTTGCAATGCTGCGCTATCAGCTCAATCCGCATTTCCTGTTCAATACGCTCAACAGCATTTCGACGCTTGTCCTGCTCAAGCAGACGGACCGGGCCAATGCGATGCTCTCCCGCCTTTCCTCGTTCCTGCGCTACACGCTCATCAACGAACCGACGGCGCAAGTAACGCTGGAACAGGAAGTGGAAACGCTCAAACTCTATCTGGAGATCGAGAAGATGCGTTTCGAGGACCGCTTGCGGCCTGCCTTCCACATCGATCCCGCTGTCGCGCATGCCCGGTTGCCGTCGCTGCTGCTGCAGCCGCTGGTCGAAAACGCCATCAAATATGCCGTCACGCCAAAGGAAGAAGGCGCCGAAATATCCGTTATGGCGCAGCCTGCCGGTGAAAACGTCCGGATCGTCGTGTCCGATACGGGTCCGGGATTGAACGAGATCGCAGCTCGTCCAAGTCTCTCGACGGGAGTGGGATTGGCCAACATCCGCGACAGGCTGTTTCAAGCCTATGGGGAACGCCATAGCTTCGACGCACGTTCCACACCCGGAGGCGGATTTTCGGTGACCATCGAAATGCCGCTGATAACGGAAGAATCAACGAAAGTGGCTGCATGACAATTAGAACGATCCTCGTCGATGATGAGAGCCTTGCCATTCAGGGCATGCAGCTCCGCCTCGAAGCCCATGAGGATGTCGAGATCATCGAGACATGCCAAAACGGGCGTGAAGCCATCCGGGCCATCAAGACGCACAAGCCCGACCTCGTTTTCCTCGACATTCAGATGCCCGGATTTGACGGCTTTTCCGTCGTGCAGGGCATGATGGAGATCGAACCGCCGCTGTTCATCTTTGTCACTGCTTATTCCGATCACGCGATCCGCGCGTTCGAGGCGCAGGCCGTCGACTATCTGATGAAGCCGGTCGAGCCGGACCGTCTGGCCGATGCTCTGGAGCGCGTGCGCCTGCGCCTCAGTGAAAAGCGGCAGGTGCAGGAAGTTGAGCGTTTGCGCGAAGTGCTGGCCGAAGTCGCGCCGCAGGCAATGAGCGACTTTGCCCCGGAAGAAGACGGCCATGCCTCGAACCGCTATGAAAAGCTCATCAACATCAAGGATCGCGGGCAGATTTTCCGCGTCGATGTCGACAGCATAGAACGCATCGACGCCGCGGGCGATTACATGTGCATCTACACTGCCGACAATTCGCTGATCCTGCGCGAGACGATGAAGGATCTGGAAAAGCGCCTAGACCCCCGCAATTTTCAGCGCGTCCATCGCTCCACCATCGTCAATCTGTCGCAAGTCCGTCAGGTAAAACCCCACACCAACGGCGAATGCTTCCTGGTGCTGGAAAGCGGCGCGCAAGTGAAGGTCAGCCGCAGCTATCGCGACGTAGTGGCGCGGTTCGTGCACTGATAATGGGGATTGACCTTGGCGTTCATGCGCATAAATTATGCGCATGAACGCTATAGACTCTCTCCCCATTGGCCCACGAAAGGCGGCAAATCTGTCGTTGGACGTCCGCCTTGTTTCCGAAGCGCGTGCGCTGGGGATCAACATATCTCGCGCATGTGAAGTGGGTCTAGCGCAGGCCATAGCGGCGACACGCGCTGAAAAGTGGCAAGCCGACAATGCAGAGGCATTGGCGTCTTCCAACCTGTACGTGGAAGAGCGTGGGATACCATTGGCACATCACCGCCAATTTTAATGGCGCAGTTTGATGTCTATCGGTTTGAAGGAACGCTTGTCCTCGACTGCCAGTCAGATTTGCTCGCTTACCTCAATACGCGTGTCGTGGTCCCGTTGCTTGAACACAGCACAGAACTAAATCCCGCGGCGCGGCTTAACCCGGCGTTTGAAATACAAGGCAGATCTTACATCATGGCCACGCAGTTTGTGGCGACGGTCAGCGCGTCGAATTTGAGTGAGCCGGTAACGTCGCTGGCAGACCACCACATCAATATAATCGGGGCGATGGATGTGCTCCTCACCGGGGTTTAGGACGCCTACCGAAACACCCATTGCCGGTTCAACACGAACACTATGGCAGGCGTTACGAAGATGAATGCCGGGATCGGCGCCCATTCGGGCCAGCCCATCGTCGTGACGCACAGCCATACCCACACCGCATTTATGCCCAAGCTCACCATAGACACCGCGACGAACTTTACCGCTCGGCCCGCGCTGCGGTCTTCGCGTTCGGCGTTGCGGAAGGTGAAGGCGCCGTGCAGCACATAGCCTGCCACCACCGCGACGCAGAACCCCGCCACCAGTGACACTTGCGGATGCAGGCCCACCAACGCCGCCAGCGTCCAGTAAATCGCAGCCTGAATGGCCGTCACCGTTACGCCGGTCAGGCCATATCGCACAACTTGCCATAACAGCGCGCGCCGTTCGGGGGGCCATGCCCTGATCGCCGCCATCATTTTCATCGACACCCCTTTGCGCTTTGCGTGCGGCGGTCTAATCCGGCGCTCATGACATGGAAAGCGGCAAGATGAGCAGCGCGACACAGAACACCCCCCGTTGGCGCGCGCGCATCACGCCGCTGGTCGATCGCTGGTCGGCTTATGCCGATGCGGAATGGAAATGGCTGACCTTCCTGATCTGGGTGGGCATCGCCGCGTTCTACATCGTGTCACGCTGGCAGCAGGTGCACTGGCTGGTGCTGACCGATACGGACGACAATATCCGCTATCTGCAGGTGAAGGACTGGCTGGCGGGTCAGGGTTGGTACGATCTGCGCCAGTATCGGCTCGATCCGCCCGGCGGCGCGAACATTCACTGGTCGCGGCTGGTGGACTTGCCGATTGCCGGGCTGATGCTGTTCTTCCGGCTGTTCACGGACATTCCGACGGCGGACCGGCTCGCCTGCGCCATAGCTCCACTCCTGCCCCTGCTGCCGATGATGCTCAGCCTTGCGTTCATCGTGCGGCGGCTGGCGGGCGGCAATGCGTGGATCGTGGCTGTGCTGGCCCCGCTGGCGGCGCAGATGGGTCTGAGCATGTATATGCCGATGCGGATCGACCATCATGGCTGGCAACTGGCGCTGACTGTCGCGATGCTGGCCGGGATGGTTGACCGCAACTGGCTGCGCGGCGGGATCGTCGCGGGGCTGAGCAGTGCCTTCTCCATCGCCATCGGGATGGAGATGATCGTCTATCTCGCCGCTGCCGGGGCCATCGTGGCGCTGCGCTGGGTGTTCAAGGATGGCGCGGCGCGGCGGATGCGACCCTATGCCATCAGCCTGGGCGGAGGTGTCGGCTTATTGTTCGTGCTGACGGCCAGCTACGCCAATCGTGCGCCGGTATGCGACGCTTTGTCGCCCGTATGGGTCGGCATATTGGGCGCGGCGGCGGGCGGGATGCTGTTGCTGACCTATCTGCCCCTGCGCAACTGGCAGCAGCGATTGATCGCTGGTGCGGTTATCGGCGCATTGGTCGCCGCCTTCGCGCTGCTGAACTGGCCGCAATGCGTGACGAGCGCCTATCAACTCTCGCCTGAACTGCAAAAGCTGTGGCTTGCCAATATCCGCGAGGCCAAGCCGATCACGGTGCAGGCGCGCAATGTGGTGGTGCCGCTGCTGTCCCTGCCCGTGGTGGCGATCATCGGCGCGCTGTTCGCGTGCTGGACGGTGCGGCGCGATACCGAAGCCTTGTGGGCATGGGCGACCGTCACGCTGATGACGATCTTTGCTGTCGGCTTGTTGTTCTGGCAATTGCGGGCCGGTCCTGCGGCGCAGTTCCTCGCGATACCGGCGGCGGCGTGGACGGCATGGATGGCAGCGCGCACAATGCTGTTCGGCAAACCACTCTGGCGCGTCGTTGGCGCTTTGGCCGTGCTGGTCGTTGGCGCAGTGCTGTTTGTGTACCAGATATACCCGGAGGCCAATCGCCTGATCGCGGACATGACCGATGCCGCACCAGCGAAGCCCAAAGCAAAGCCGAACCCGAATAGCCGGGGCGAACTGATCCGCAAGGCCAATGGCCGCTGCCGTTCGCTGCCGCAGCTTCAGGTGCTGAATCAGCTTCCGCCCGCCACAATCTTCACGATGGTCGATCTGGGGCCGCGCCTCATCGCCACGACGCATCATAGCGCGATTGCCGGTCCCTATCATCGCAACGGGGCGGCCATTCTGGACATTCATCATGCGCTGGACGGTCCGCCCGATGGCTTCCGCGCCATCGCGGCGCGGCATTTCGCGACCTATCTGCTGATCTGCCCGAACTTCCCAGAAGGCACCGTGTATCAGTCGCGCAGCCCCAAGGGCTTCTACGCGCAACTGATGCGCGGGACGGTGCCGGGTTGGCTGCAGCCTGTGACGCTGACCTCGCCTGCGCCCCTGCCCTACAAACTCTACCGCATCGACTATTCAGCGCCGAACGGCAAAGAAGTCGCGCAGTAAGGTTGCAGCGGGCGCTTCGGCGATCCCGCCATAGACATCGGGCCGGTGCAGGCATTGAGGATGCGCGAAGACATGCGCGCCATGATCGACCGCTCCGCCCTTGGGATCGGACGCGCCATAATAAAGCCGCGCGATTCGGGCGTGAGAGATGGCACCCGCGCACATCGCGCAGGGTTCCAGCGTCACCCATAGTTCGCAATCGGTGAGGCGAAAGTCGCCAATGGCCTGTGCCGCCGCGCGGATGGCCACGATTTCTGCATGTGCAGTGGGATCGTTGTCGCGGCGGTTGCGATTTTCGCCTTCGCCGATGACTGCCCCGTCCCGTACGACGACTGCGCCGATAGGGACTTCCCCCGCCGCCCCGGCTGCACGCGCCAGATCGAGCGCGCGTAGCATCGGTGCGGGGGTGGGAAATGGCGCGGGCATGAGGGCGTTTAACGCCCCACGATGCGCCGCGCCAGTGTGTCGCTTATTGCGGCTTCTGCACGTTGACCGTCGGCACTTCGACGGTTTCGTTGCGCGTGCCGACTTCGACCTTCACGACATCGGCCTTATAGGCGGGCAATGTGCCCTGCTTGACGGCAACCGCCGGGAGCGTCGCATCGCGAGTCTGTTCGACTTTCAGCAAGCCCAGTGCCATGGCGCCGCCGACGACGATCAGCCCTACGACCAGCAGTCCCAATATGAATTTTATCATTTTACCCTCCGTGAACTATAGGGCGCTTAACGCAGATCAGCGGCGAAGGTTGCTATATACTCTATGCCAAGGGTTGACGGATCAGGGCGATCGGGCTATCCGCGCCGCTTTCCGGGCAAACCCCGGGCCACCGAAACCTTCTGTATACAGGGCTGATTGATATGTCGCGCATCTGCGAGCTGACCGGCAAGACCCGCCAAGTGGGCCACAACGTGTCCCACGCGAACAACAAGACCAAGCGGGTGTTTCTGCCGAACCTGCAGAACGTCACGCTGCTGTCCGAAGCGCTCGAAAAGGGCGTTAAGCTGCGCGTTTCGACCAACGGCCTGCGTTCGGTCGAGCATGTCGGCGGTCTCGACAACTGGTTGCTCAAGACCAATGACGAGAAGCTCTCGCTCAAGGCACAGCGCGTAAAGCGTGAAATCGTGAAGAAGCAGAAGGTCGCCGCGTAAGCCGCACGACTCGGTTTCTGAACGAATAAGAGAGACGGCCTGCGGGTCGCCTTTTTTATTGCGTGAGACTTTTGGGAATTTCCAATTTCAGCAACAGGCTACGCTGGAAAAATTCGTGATTGTCGTCCGACGCCATCCACAGGATGCGCCGACCGTTCTCGGTGGATAGCGCCAGCGCCTCGAAATTATCGGACAGCACCGGCGGCGCGAAGCGGGCGAGGTCTTGCGCCACAAGCTCCGCACCGGCGCGCAACGGCGGCAGCGTCACGAGCGCGATGACCGCCGTGAACCCCTCATGCAGCGTGACCCGGCGATTGAGCACCAGCAGATGCGTATCGTCCAGCACGACCGCGTCGGTGGGACGATACCCCACCGGCGGGCGATAGCTTAGCCGCAACGGGGGCACGCTTTTGGGTTCAGCGGGATCTTGCTGAAACAGCAGCACATCGTTGCCGCCATCCTTGCCATAGCCATATTCGGAAAACAGCAGGAAGCGCCCATCGTTCAGACGGACCATCGCTTCACCCGCCCCGGTATCGGGCCAGCGTTTTACCGCAGGCCATGACATGCACGATTCGATCCGCGCAAATCCCGGCGCATAGCGGCAGATGCGCTGGATCAATTCGAACGACACCCAATGCTGGCCCGTTGCGGGATCGACCACATGCGCTTCGGAATCCCACGTCCAGCTTGGCAGATCCTTTTCCGCTGCGGTCGTCGGCAAAGGCGCGACGAACTGTCGCCCGCCGCGACCGTTCAGCGAAAAGCCGAACAGCGTCCCCGAATCGCTCAGCGCAAGAAATTGCCCGTCGGGCTGCACCAGCAACGACGATATGCCGCCGAAATCGGGATGGGTGCTGGTCAGTTGCCAGCCGCCCAGAAAACGGAACGGTCCGATCCGGTCGCGCCGGGGATCGTCGCTGTCGAGCGCGAGCGGATGCGCCGTTACCAGCAGCGACCCTGCCACGCGCGGCGCGCCCTTGTTCGGTGCGGGCGGCGACAGCAACGCTACCGCCAGCAGAAGGATAAGGAGAACGCGCGACATCGGGGTCCAGCCGATAGGCGATTTGGCGGCGGAACACACTTGATTTGTCGCGATTTATGAACGGCAAATAACTGAACGACGGCTGTCACCCATGTTCAGCCAAGCCTCAAAGCGAATCGCCCATAAGGGTGTCATCGAGAGGGACAGTGATTCGAAACAGTCACCCTCCCGAAGAAGTTTTGATAAGGAGTAACGCCATGAAGAAGTCTGCTTTCATCAACATGGGTGCTGCGCTTGCAATGGGCGTTGCATCTTTCGCTGCCACCTCGGCTCCGGCAATGGCCCGAGACCATTATCGCGGTTACGAACGCGGCTATGATCGGGACGATTATTACCGCGGTGGCGACCGTCGTTATTACAATAACGAGCGCTATTACCGGAACAACGGCTATCGCGGCGGTAACGACTATTACCGTGGCAACGACCGGAACAACTACCGCAACAACTACCGCTGCCGCGACAATGGCACCGGCGGCACCATCATCGGCGCGATTGCCGGTGGCTTGCTCGGTAACGAAGTCGCCGGTCGCGGTGACCGCACCACCGGTGCGATCCTGGGTGCAGGCGTAGGCGCTCTGGCCGGACGTGCCATCGACAAGAATGGCGGTCGCCGCTGCTGATCTGACAGCGAAGCACCGTTAGAGCCAACGGAGGAGGCCAGTCCCGCGAGGGGCTGGCCTTTTCGCATGACTTGTAATAATGTTTCGGAACGCGGTAACAATCAGTCAGCGTTAGCAGCCGCGTTCTGGAGCTTCCCGCCATGCCTGCCGACCGTCTCCCCCTGCCCTTTCCCGCGCATGATTCGGACCCGGCGACCTTTCGCCAGCGCCTGCCGCACGATCATCGCCGGACCGAGCCGGACGTGCTTCGACCGCTGATCGAACGGGCGCGACAAAGCGCAGCGGATCGCGCGGCATCGGTGACACGCGCCAAGGGGCTGCTGACCGACTTGCGCGCCGCGCAGAGCGACGGCTGGGTCAATCAGTTCCTGCAGGAATATCGCATGAACACGGCGGAAGGCGTGGCCCTGCTCTCGCTGGCCGAAGCCTTCCTCCGCGTGCCCGATCCCGACACAGCGGATCAGTTGATCGCTGACAAGATCGGCGAAAGCGACTGGCGGGCGCACAGCGGCAAATCGCACAGCAATCTGGTGAACAGCGCGACCTGGGGTCTGGTTCTGGGCCGCGCGATGGTGCGCGACGATGGCACCGCAGGCGTGCTGCGCAAGCTGATCGGGCGCGCGGGCGAGCCGTTCGTCCGCACAGCCGTTGGCGCGGCGATGCGCCTGATGGGGGAAGTCTTCGTCATGGGCCGCACCATCGAGGAAGCCATCAAGCGGATGGACAAGAAGCAGAACCGGGGCTTCACCGCCAGCTTCGACATGCTGGGCGAAGGCGCGCGGACCTATGAAGACGCGGCGCGCTATTTCGAAAGCTATGGCAACGCCATTCGCGAAGTCGCGGCGCAGGGGGAGAAGGGCCACAGCGTTTCGATCAAACTGTCGGCGCTCCACCCCCGCTACGAAGCCAGCCAATCCTATCGCTGCGTATCGGACCTCACCGAAATGCTCCTCGCGCTGTCGAAACAGGCGGCGGCGAGCAATGTTGCGCTGACGGTGGATGCGGAGGAATCGCAACGGCTGGTCATGTCGCTCGACATCATCGAAGCGGTGGCGCGGCATCCCGATCTGCGCGGTTGGGACGGGCTGGGCATGGCGATTCAGGCATATAGCAAACGCGCGCGGGCCGTCGTCGGCTGGGCGAACGCCACCGCGCGGGATCGCGGCACGCGCATGGCCGTGCGACTGGTCAAGGGCGCCTATTGGGACAGCGAGATCAAATATACGCAGGAACGCGGCCTGTCGGGCTATCCTTTGTTCACGCGGAAGGCAGCGACCGATGTGTCCTACCTTGCCTGCGCGTGCGACATGCTCGACGCCAGCCACCTCTATCCGGCCTTCGCCAGCCATAATGCGCTGACCGTCGCCACCATATTGCAATGGGCAGGCAAGCGGCGCGATTTCGAATTTCAGCGGCTGCACGGCATGGGCGAAGGCCTGTACGAGCGACTGGTGCGCGAGGACGGCCATCATTGCCGCATATACGCGCCCGTGGGCGGCCATCAGGACCTGCTCGCCTATCTGGTGCGGCGCTTGCTGGAAAATGGCGCGAATTCCAGCTTCGTGCATCAACTCGCCGATGCCGCGACGTCCGAGGACGAGTTGCTGGCCGATCCGGTCGAGAAGGTCGCGCGCTCTGGCGGTGCGCCGCATCCGGCCATCCCCCTGCCCCGCGACCTGTTCCGCCCGCAACGCGCGAACAGTGCCGGCGTGGACCTGGATGACCGGGACATATTGGCGGAGGTGATGGCCGAGGTCCGGCAGCCTTGGGACGAACATAATATTCCGTTCGTGTCGAGCGGGTCGAACGGAGAGAGCAGCCTGGCGTCCTTCGCCCGGACCGCCGTCGACCGCGCCCACACCGCCTTCCCGACATGGGCTGCAACGCCCCTCGACGCTCGCGCCGATTGCCTCGACCGCCTCGCCGATCTGATGGAAGAACGCCGCCCGCAATTGATGGCCATCGCCGCACAGGAAGCGTTCAAGACGATTCCCGATGCACTGGGCGAAGTGCGCGAGGCGATTGATTTCTGCCGCTATTACGCAGCGCAAGCACGCACCGGCCTCGCGCCGATTACGCTGCCCGGACCGACCGGCGAGCGCAATATGCTTCGCATGGAGGGGCGCGGCGTCTGGCTGTGCATCGCGCCGTGGAATTTCCCGCTGGCGATCTTCATCGGGCAAGTCGCTGCCGCACTCGTCGCAGGCAATAGCGTGGTCGCCAAGCCTGCGCCCCAGACGCCGCAGATCGCTGCTGCCGCCGTCGCACTGGCACATGAGGCAGGTGTGCCGGTCGATGCCCTGATCCTGGCCCCCGGCGGCGCGGAAATGGGCAAGGCACTGACTGCCGATCCGCGCATCGCGGGCGTGGCGTTCACGGGCTCCGTCGCCGCAGCCAAGGCCATCGCACGCGCCTTGCTCGACGGGCCGGAGGATCGCCCCATCGTACCGCTGATCGCCGAAACCGGCGGCATCAACGCGATGATCGTCGATTCGACGGCGCTGCCCGAACAGGTGGTGCGCGATATCGTGATTTCCGGGTTCCAGTCTGCGGGTCAGCGCTGCTCGGCGCTCCGCCTGCTGCTGGTGCAGGAGGAAGTGCTCGACCGCACGCTCCACATGCTGAAGGGCGCGATGGATGCGTTGGTGATCGGCGATCCCACCGACAGTCGCACCGATGTCGGCCCGGTGATCGACAAGGCCGCATATGATCGCCTCATGGCGCACCGCGAAACGCACAGGGCCCGAATCGCCCATTCGGTCTCCGTGCCGATACAGAAGCTGTTCGTGCCGCCCACCGTCATCCGGCTCGATGACATCGATCAGCTCGACCGGGAAGTCTTCGGCCCTATCGTGCATGTCGCTACATGGCGCGCAGGCGAGCTGGAACAGGTGGTCGCACAGATCAATGCCAAGGGCTTTGGCCTGACCATGGGCTTGCACAGCCGCATCGCGCGGACCGCGGGCACCGTGGAAGCGCTTGCGGCGGTCGGCAACCTCTACGTCAACCGATCGATGATCGGTGCCGTGGTCGGATCGCAACCCTTTGGCGGCGAAGGACTTTCCGGCACGGGACCGAAAGCAGGCGGACCGCATTACCTGCACCGCTTCTGCGTCGAGCGCGTGACATCGACCGACACGACATCGGCCGGCGGCAATGCCAGCCTGCTCAGTCTGGAAGACGAAGCCTAGGGGCGCGGGCGTCCCGTGTTACGAAATTTCCGATTATCAGCCTGACGCTTTCAGTAACGCTTGATTCCTGCCGATTTTGTGACACGATGCGCTTTAGAACCATAGGGGCGCGTCATGGAACTTTCATGGGATACTCCGGTACGATTTTTCGTCGGTAACGGCGATCAGGGTTTTCGCACGACCTTCCGCGGTTGCTTGGCTGTGTTCGAGGGCATAGCGCCCGACGACCGCTTTACCGCCTTCGCCGAATTTGAAGGTCCGGTGACGGTCGGCGGCAACCGTACGGCCATCGAATTGGGCGCGACGGAACTGGAAACAGCCGCAGCCCTGCTGAGAAACCCTAAGCATATTTGTTGATCCGGCCTGGACTGCAGCCTAGACCGGCTGCATGTCCTATGCCCCCTACCCCGCACTTCGCATGCGTCGCACCCGTGCCGCTGCATGGTCTCGCGCCATGCATGCAGAGCATCGCCTTAGCCCCGCCGACCTGATCTGGCCCTTGTTCGTGACCGAAGGCAGCGCCGTAGAGGAACCCATCGGCAGCCTGCCCGGCGTTTCGCGCTGGTCGGTCGATGGTATCGTCACACAGGCGAAGCTGGCACGCGATCTGGGTATCCCCTGCCTCGCGCTCTTCCCCAATACGCAGCCGGACCGCCGCAGCGACGATGGGACCGAAGCGCTCAATCCCGACAATCTGATGTGCCGCGCGATCCGGGCGATCAAGGATGCGGTGCCGGAAGTCGGCGTGCTGACCGACGTGGCGCTCGACCCCTATACCGCGCACGGACAGGACGGACTGCTGGACGATTCAGGCTATGTCCTGAACGATGCGACCGTAGACGTGCTGATCGGCCAGTCGCTCAATCAGGCAGCGGCAGGCGCGGACATCATCGCGCCCAGCGACATGATGGACGGCCGCGTCGGCGCGATCCGCGATGCGCTGGAAAGTGCGGGCCATGCAAATGTCCAGATCATGGCCTATGCCGCCAAATATGCGAGCGCCTTTTACGGCCCCTTCCGCGATGCCGTGGGCTCCAGTGGGCTGCTGAAAGGCAACAAAAAAAGCTATCAGATGGACCCCGCCAATGGCGAGGAAGCGTTGCGCGAAGTCGGTATGGATCTGGCCGAAGGCGCCGACAGCGTGATGGTGAAGCCGGGCCTCCCCTATCTCGACATCGTCGCGCGCGTGAAGGATGCGTTCGGCGTACCCGTGTTCGCCTATCAGGTGTCCGGCGAATATGCGATGATCGAAGCTGCCGCCGCAGCGGGCGCAGGCGACCGCAACGCGCTGGTCCTCGAAACGTTGATGAGCTTCAAGCGCGCAGGCTGCACCGGCGTGCTGACCTACCATGCTCCGCTAGCGGCAAAGTTGATGACGGCATGAAACACGAACGGCATCCCGGCGCGAGCATCATCGTAATCAACGGCATTGCGCCGCGCATCCATGAAAGTGCCTTCGTCGCGCCCGGTTGCCGGATCATCGGCGACGTAGAGATCGGGCCGGAAGCCAGCATCTGGTACAATTGCGTCATTCGCGGCGACGTCAATCGCGTGACCATCGGCGCGCGGACCAATGTGCAGGACGGCACCGTCATTCATTGCGATTCAGACAAGGATGGCGCGGGCGGCTTTCCGACGACCATCGGCGAAGACGTGCTGATCGGCCACATGGTGATGCTGCATGGCTGCACCTTGCTGGATCGGGCGTTCGTAGGGCTGGGTTCCATCGTCATGGACGGTTGCGTGGTAGAAGGCGACGCGATGCTTGCCGCAGGTGCGATGCTGACCCCGGGCAAGCGTGTCCCCCACCGTCAGCTCTGGAGCGGACGCCCCGCCAAATATATGCGCGACCTGACCGATGAAGCGGTTATCGGGATGCGAACGGGGGTGGAGCATTATGTCCACAATGCCCACGCCCACAAAGGTGCCGTGCGCGCTGCCCTGGACGATTAGCCTGGGCTCAGGCCGGCGCGAGCATCGCCCTCAGCGCGTCGAGACGGTCGTTCTGCGAATCGACCATGGCGAGGGCCGATGCCCGCGCGGCGTCGATTGCATCCACGGACCCTGACATCTTGCCATCCGCAATGGCGCTGACCCGCGCGGTATACAGCGTATCGAGCGCCGCCAGCGCAGATACGCTATCGTTGCGCGCGGATTCCAGCGCGCTGATCGCCGCTTGCGCAGCGACCCACGGATCGCTCGACACGGCCGCCCCTGAGGCTGCGCGCGTCAATCGTTGCGCCTCGGCATAGGCCTTGTCGAACGCCGTTGCGCCCGCCGCTGCCTGTCCGACATAGCGCGCCAGTTCGGCATCGTCGGAGGGGCTGGCTGCGGGTGCTGTCGGCGCCGGGGTGGCGGCAGGCGTGTCGTAGTCCGCCGATTCCACCGGACGGCGCGCCAGCGAAGGATAGGCGCTCGTATCGGCAACGCCTGCGGCACAACCGGTCAGCAACAGCGCAAGCGAGGAAAGGAGCGGGCGGAACATCATGACGCTGCATCTAAGCAGCGTATGGGTTCGTTGCAATGGCTCAAGTCCTGGCCCTCACTTCGTCATCCCCGCGCAGGCGGGAATGACAATGTTTAGAGCTCAGATTGGCACAGCCGCCAAAAACCCCTACCGGCATCGATCATGCTGACCAATATTGTCACCATCCTGCCGGTGTTCCTGATCGTCCTGTCTGGGTTCGGCGCAGGGCGCGCCGGCGTGCTGGGGCCGGACGGCGCAACGATCCTGAACCGCTTCGTGGTGTGGATCGCCTTGCCTTGCCTGCTGTTCGATGTGGTGGCGACGACCGACTGGCACACCTATTGGAACCCCGGCTTCGCCGCCGTTTCGCTGATCGGCAGTTTCGCGGTGTTCGCCATCGGTCTGGTCATCGGACGGATGCGGGGATTGTCGATTGCCGACATGGGCGTTGACGGCCTCAATGCCAGCTATTGCAATGCCGTCTATATCGGCCTCCCTTTGCTCACGCTGACTTTGGGCCCGACGGTACGGCCTCACATCATCGTTGCTGCAGGTTTTACGCTGACAGCCTTGTTCGTTGCAGGTGTTATCCTGATCGAAGCGGGCCGCAGCCACGGTCACGGCATGGCGGGCGCAGCGTTACACATAGTCACAGGCATGGCGCGCAATCCGGTGATCGTGTCGCCGCTGGCCGGGCTGATCTGGTGGTGGAGCGGACTGGCCCTGCCCGCACCGATCCACGGCTTCCTCACCATGCTCGGCACGGCGGCCAGTCCCGCCGCGTTGGTGGCCGTGGGGTTGTTCCTGGCGCAGCGGCCCATCGTCCATGCGATCGGCAATCCCCATGTGCTCGCCCTCTCGCTCGTCAAGCTGGTGGTGCACCCGGCGATCACCGCGTGGCTGGCGTGGAAAGTCTTCATGTTGCCCGCCGACATCGCCGCCACCGCCATTGCCGTGGCGGCCCTGCCCACTGGCACCGGGCCGTTCATGATCGCCGAATTCTACGCCCGTGATGGAAAGGTCACGTCCGGCACGATCATGGTCAGCACAATAGCATCGGTCGCAACGATTGCAGGCGTGCTTCTCCTGCTGCGCGGCTAGGCGAACAACGCCGTTCGCAACGTAAAAAGGCGTGGCCGGGACGGCAATCCGGTTGACAGGGGGGACTCAATCCCATAATGGGCCGCTTTCCCGCGCGGGGTCTTCCGGGGCTGATGTCCCAGTGTTTCCGCGTCACGCAGTTTGGATTAGAAGAGAAAAGCCATGTTCGCAGTCGTGCGCACGGGCGGCAAGCAGTATCGCGTTGCCGCAGGAGACAAGATCGTCATCGAAAAGATCGCCGGTGAAGCTGGCGACCAGATTACGCTGGACGACGTCCTGCTGGCTGGCGAAGGCTCGGACCTGAAGGACACGAACGGTCTGACGGTGTCGGCAGAAATCATCGCGCAGGCGAAGGGCGAGAAGGTTATCGTCTTCAAGAAGCGCCGTCGCCACAACTATCGCCGTAAGAACGGCCATCGTCAGCGTCACACGATCCTGCGCATCGTCGCAATCGGCGGCGAAGAGAAGAAGGCAGCGCCCAAGAAGGCCGCAGCCAAGACCGAAGACGCAGCGGCTGCAGAAGCCTGAGCGTTCCAGAGCATTCGAGGAGTATAGACAATGGCACATAAGAAAGCAGGCGGTTCTTCGCGCAACGGTCGCGACTCCGCTGGCCGTCGCCTTGGCGTGAAGAAGTTCGGTGGCCAGGAAGTCATCGGCGGCAACATTATCATTCGTCAGCGCGGCACGCGCGTCTATCCGGGTCGCAACGTCGGCATCGGCAAGGACCACACGCTGTTCGCGCTTATCGAAGGCCGCGTGGTATTCCACGATGGCAAGCAAGGCCGTAAATATGTGTCCGTCGATATGATGGCACAGGCCGCAGAATAACGGACGACCTCCCATTCGGGGTCGTCCATTGGGCGCCCCGAAAGACAGTTTTTCCGTAATGGAAATACCGTCGGGTTGAGGGAAAACGGGGCGCCCCGAAAGGGTAGCGCCCCGTTTCCGTGTCTGGTGCATTTCGGGTCCTATCCTTTTCTTTTCCCTCGTCGTTTTTCTTGGAACAACAGCTCGTCTCATGCGTCGCACGGGCAAGCTTTTCCAAGAAAGAGCTGTCGCGAAGTCGTAACGCAATGCCGGTAGCGGCATCTGCATTGGGGCGGATGACAAGAATAAGAGAGGAATGCCCAATGTTTGCCCGCACGAACCGTTTGCTGCTTCGGCCCGGCTGGATGGAGGATGCCCCCGCATTGGCCCAAGCCATTGGCGAGGAGAGCATCGTGCGCAATCTGGCGCGCGCGCCATGGCCCTATGCCGAAGACGATGCACGGACCTTTCTGGGTATGCAGCGCGATATGCGCTTGCCCGATTTCCTGATCTTCTCACGGACGCGCGGCGCGCCGCGACTGGTCGGCGGCTGCGGCATCGGTTTGCCCGCAGAAGACGGCCAGCCTGAACTGGGCTATTGGATCGCGCGCCGCTATTGGGGGCTGGGTTTCGCTACAGAGGCAGCGCGCGCCGTGGTCGAGATCGCCCGCGCGACGGGTATCCAAAATCTGACTGCAGGGCATTTCATCGACAACCCGGCTTCCGGCAATGTCCTGCGCAAGATCGGCTTTCGCGCAACCGGCCACATCGCGCCGCGTTTCTGCTGCGCGCGGCAGAAAACAGCCCCGTACGCACTGTACGAAATGTCCGATGAAGTGGACATGCCGCGAAGTGACTTGGCGATCGAACTCTATGGCGAGGAAAGCCAGCCGCTTGCGGCATGACGATTGACCCCTCGCTTTGGCGGGGGGTTAACCGCCGCGATTCCGTTCGAACAGGATCAGCGGGATCTCACCGTTTCGCACCCGCGCCGTCTCGCGGAAACCGCATTTCTCTGCAACCTTGATCGACGGCCTGTTATCGGGATCGACGATGCAGCGCGTCGCCGGCGCATCGACATGCACATCTGCCCAGGCAAGCGTAGCGGCCACCGCTTCGGTTGCCAGTCCCTGCCCCGCCAGTTGCGACCGCACGGCCCATCCGATTTCGGGACATCCTTCCAGTTCAGGGATGCCCCGGCGCGATTCGAGCAGCCCCGCGCTGCCGACATAGGCACCTGTCTTCCGGTCCGCGACCACCCAGGAACCATAGCCGAACAGCGACCATAGTCCTGCATGGCGCAGGATGCGGAACCACACCGCTTGCTCGTCCTGAATCTGCCCGCCTGTGATGAACTTCACGGTGACGGGGTCTTGCCACAGCGCAACGCTGTCATCGAGATCGGAAAGCCGATGCGCGCGGAGGGTCAATCGTTCGGTATGGAGCGTAGGAGCGTCAGTCATTGCGCAACAATGGCGGCGCTCCTCGCCATCGGTCAAGCCGTGGCAATGCGCTCCGGCAGTACGGCATCGGCATAATCGCTCGATGCCCGTGCGATCAGCGCGCGGTCGTCATGGTTCCACGGATGGAAACCGGGAAGAAAATAGCCGATCCACGCGCCCATGATCTTGCGCACCATGCCCGGACGACCGAAGGCGAACCACGCCATCTGCGCCCAGACCCGCGGTCCGGTCAGGCCATCCTGCCGCAACAGTTCCAGAATGCCGCGTGTCCGGTGATGAAAGAATCGCTGCGTAACGAGCAACATCAGCATCGATTTGACCTTCCACCGCTTGAACCGGGACCAGTCGCGGGTCGCATGCAGCCATGTGTCGTAGGCAACGCCCTTATGCTCGATTTCCTCCAGCGCGTGCCATTGCCATAGCCCGCGCGATTCAGCATCGGCTTCATCCAGATGCCGGGGGTTGGCGAGCAATTGATGCGCAAGGATCGCGGTGAAATGCTCCAGCGCCATCGTCGCGGCAAGATCGACGATCTTGGGACGGCCCTTGATCTCGTCCAGCGAATCGATGACGTCCTGCTCCAGCAGCGATACGTCATATCCGGCATCCACCACCCGGCGGTTGAATGCGACATGCTCGCGGCTGTGGATCACTTCCTGTTTGATGAAAGCGTTGATTTCCTGCTGCAAGCGCGGGGGCGTGCCTTCACGAAAGGCGCGCACGCTATCGACGAAGAAGGCTTCGCCGCGCGGGAACGTCACGGACAGCGCATTGTAGAACGCTGTGCCGATCGGATCGCCGCCCAGCCACCAGCGTTTCTGAACGGTCTCGTCCGCCTGCGCCCGGCCGAAGCGCCGATCACGCGGCGTAATCGAAAGATCATGAGGGGTACGCGAAAGCAATTTCTGTGGCATGGTCTCTTCCATCAGCACGTCTAACTTACACTCGTGCAAATAAAGGTTACTTACACTAATGTCAATAGCGCGCCGTCGCCTTAGCCCCCTCGAAAGCCGAACCGCCGCTCTGGAAGCCGCGCGCGAACTGCTCCTCGAAGCAGGTCCGCAGGCCGTTACGCTAAAGGCCGTGGCCGGCCGGATTCAGCGGACCCACGCCAATCTGCTCCACCATTTCGGCTCGGCTTCGGGCTTGCAGAAGGCACTGGCAGGCTATCTGGCGGATATGATCACCGTGACCATCGGTGACGCCGTCAAGAAAGCGCGCCGCGGCGAGGTGGAGCCGCGGACCATCGTCGATCTCACCTTCGATGCCTTCGACAAGGAAGGCGCCGGGGCGCTGGCGTCATGGATGATGGCATCGGGCAATGAAGATGCGCTCGACCCGGTGGTGGAGGCTATTCATCGGCTGGTGGACGAACTGTCGGCCAGCGAACCCAACCGCCCCTATATTGCCGAGCATACGCTCGCACTGGTGCTGAGCGCTCTGGGCGATTCGATGATGGGCGCGCCAATGGCCAAGGCGCTGGGCCTGCCGCGCACGATGGCGCGCGATCTGGCGACCCGCACCTTGTTCGCCTCGATGGCGCTGGCGGAGTCCCCTGAAATGAACACGGCCCTGGTGAACTGGATGGCCGCCAACGCGCCGAAATAAAATGCCGATTTAGGTTTTCACGTGTCGACTTATTTTCGCATAATGGCGCAAAGGTTTAATTTCCGGAGGAATACCGCTAAGGGCGGCCCATGCATTTTCTTGATCAAGCAAAAATCTATCTCCGCTCCGGCGCGGGCGGCCCCGGTGCCGTCAGCTTCCGCCGGGAGATGTACGTTGAATATGGCGGCCCCGACGGCGGTAACGGCGGCAAGGGCGGCGACATCATTTTCGAAGCGATCGAAGGCCTCAACACCCTCATCGACTTTCGCTATACCCAGCATTTCAAGGCGCAGCGCGGCATCCCCGGCATGGGCAAGAACCGCTATGGCGCAGGCGGCGACGACCTGATCATCAAGGTACCGATCGGAACACAGGTGATCGCGGACGATGATGAAGGCACCATCCTGGCCGACTTCACCATCCCCGGCGAGCGCGTCGTGTTCCTGCGCGGTGGCGATGGCGGCCGTGGCAACATGTCCTTCAAATCCAGCACCAACCGCGCCCCGCGTCAGCATGGCACGGGTTGGCCGGGTGAGGAAATGTGGGTCTGGCTGCGGCTCAAACTGCTGGCCGACGTCGGCCTTGTCGGCCTTCCCAATGCAGGCAAATCGACCTTTATCAATCAGGTGAGCAACGCCAAGGCGAAGGTCGGCGATTATCCGTTCACGACGACCAAGCCGCAGCTTGGCGTCGTCAGCCACAAGGGCCGCGAATTCGTGCTGGCCGACATTCCCGGCCTGATCGAAGGCGCAGCCGAAGGCGCGGGCATTGGCGACCGCTTCCTGGGCCATATCGAGCGGTGCCGCGTGCTGCTGCATCTGGTCGACGCGACCCTCGACGATCCACTCGACGCATGGCGCATCGTGCAGGATGAGCTGTCAGCTTATGGCGCGGGCCTTGATGAAAAACCGCAATTGCTGGCGCTGAACAAGGGCGATCTGCTCGGTCAGGAATTGATGGACGACATCGCCGACCAGTTCCGGCAAGCCGGTGCGGAGGAAATCTTCATTATCTCGGGCGGCACCGGCGCAGGCGTCAGCGAACTGCTGGACCGTGTGATCCCCGAACTTGGCCCGGAACAGCGCACCGCCAGCAGCTACCGCATGGATATCGACCCGGAGAACGAGGACAAGGAAGCGGAACCGTGGTCGCCGCTGTAATCCGTCACACTTCTGCTCTCCCTGAAAGAGAGGGGAGTTCAGTGACTCTCGCCGGTTTCCCCCCTGCCCTCTGTCGCCGGATCGTCATCAAGATCGGCTCCGCGCTGCTGGTCGATCCTACGGGCAATCCGCGCGAAGCATGGTTGCGCACGCTCGTGGCCGAAATCGTTGCGCGGCGCGTTGAGGGGCAACAGATCGTCATCGTATCGTCAGGCGCGATAGCCCTTGGCGCGCGTCGACTTAATCTGGCCAAGGGTGGCCGGGGCAGCCTTGAAGACGCGCAGGCTGCCGCCGCCGTCGGGCAAATCGCCCTGTCGCAGGCATGGGCCATGCTGTTGGCCGAACAAGGCATTACCGCTGCGCAGATTCTCGTGACGCTCGACGATCTGGAAAACCGCCGCCGATATCTTAATGCATCGGCGACGCTGGAACGGTTGTTGTCGCTGGGCGTAGTCCCCGTCGTGAACGAAAATGACAGCGTGGCGACAGCCGAAATCCGATTTGGCGACAATGACCGGCTGGCGGCCCGGATCGGGCAAGCCGCTCGGGCCGACGCAGTTGTGCTGCTGTCTGACGTGGACGGGCTTTACACCGCGAACCCGCACGTCGATGCGACGGCTATGCTGGTGGAAAACATAAAGACAATCGACGCGAAGATCATGGCTATGGCCGACGGTGGATCGGGTTCGGGCATGGGATCGGGGGGCATGCGCTCCAAGATCGAAGCGGCCAAGATCGCGACGGGCGCCGGAGCGCACCTTGCGATCATATCGGGGCATGTCGATTCGCCGTTACAAAACTGGAGCAACGGTGGGCGAGGCTCCATCTTCCACGCTGCCGATGCAAAGCGGGCGCGCAAAAGCTGGCTGGCCGGACGGCTGACGACGCGCGGCCATATCGCCATCGACGCCGGGGCCGAGCGGGCGCTGGCGAATGGCAACAGCCTCCTCCCCATCGGCGTGCGAACCGTGACCGGCACTTTCGCGCGCGGCGATGTGGTGGACATCGTCGCTGAAGACGGTCGGGTGCTGGCGCGCGGCCTCGCCGAATATGACAGCGGCGACGCCGTGAAGATCGCGGGCCGACGCAGCGAGGATATCGCCGCCATATTGGGCGATGTCCCCCGCTCCGTCCTGATCCATCGCGATCACATGGTGCTGCTGAACCCATGACCCCTTTTCGGCTGGCCGTAACCGGCGCCACGGGTTTCCTTGGCGCAGCAACCCTCGACCTTGCGCTGGGCGCAAAGATGAAGATCAACGCGCTCACTCGTTCGCCGCAGTTCCCGCGCAAGGGCGTGACCTGGACCCCCGGCGCGCTGAGCGACCGTGACAGTCTGGAGCGGCTGATGGCGGATGCCGACGCGGTGCTGCATATCGCCGGCGTGGTGAACGCGCCCGACCGCAAGGGTTTTGCCGAAGGCAACGCGACCGGCACGATGAACGTCGTTGACGCCATGCGCCGCACGGGCGTTCGCCGCATCGTGCATGTGTCGTCGCTGGCGGCCCGCGAGCCGCAGCTTTCAAGCTATGGCTGGTCGAAGGAACTGGCCGAGCGGCATGTCATGGCCAGCGCGCTCGACTGGACTATCGTGCGCCCTCCGGCGATCTATGGTCCCGGTGACAAGGACATACTCGACCTGTTTCGAATGGCGTCCAAGGGGGTCGTGATGCTCCCGCCCGGCGGGCGCTTGTCGGTTATTGAAGTCAGTGACTTGGCACGCCTCCTTCTGACACTCATCGAGGATCGCGGCGACAGTCTCGCGCAAATTTATGAAGTCGATGACCAGACGCCGGGCGGATGGAGCCATGCCGATTTCGGTCGCGCCATCGGTATGAGTGTGGGCCGCGCCGTCCGCACCATCGCCACACCACGCTGGTTGATGAATGTCTCCGCCGTCAGCGACCGCATGATCCGCGGACGCAAGGCAAGACTGACGCAGGATCGCGTAGGCTATTACTGCCATCCTGACTGGGTATCCCGCCCCGAAATGGCACCGCCCGCCGAACTCTGGCAACCGCAGGTGGCGACCATGGACGGGCTGAAATCGACGGTCGCGGCCTATCGCGCAAAGGGCTGGCTTTAGATTAGCCGCCCCAGCACGAGCTCTACCGCAAATGCTGCAAAGCTGAGCACCAGCCCCGTCAGAAATATCCGATAGGCATAGCCCAGATATTTGTATTTCTTGTGCTGCAGCACTTGCCCATTCTGATAGATGTCCCGCAGCATCACCCGATACAGCGCTTCGTCGTCGTCCAGCTTCGCCACGATCCGGTCGGCAAATTCACTTTCGCTCACGCTGGTGAATATGCCGAAGAACAGGATGTTGGCATCGTCCCCCACTGGCCCCTTAATATTGGTGACTTTGGGCAGGACAGACAGGATCGCAAACGTCGCGGCCAGAAATGCCCCTGTCGCGAGGATAGCAATCGGTACGACCATCCGCCCTGTCCGCAATTGCCCCACCGCCAGCGTGAAGACTACGAAAGAGGCACCCATCAGCATATTCGCTTTCTGGTCCGCCATCTGGCTTAGCTGCAGATTGGCGGCGAGCGACGTGCGGACAAGATGGATCGCATTGGGCACCAGCGGCCGCTTTACCGCGGTCCGTTCCTCCACCTTGGCATAGTCGGCCATCGTTTTTATTCCCCAAACTTTCCCGGAACATCGCATCTTGCGCACATTGCGGCAAGTTCACGCCCGATTGACGCCTTATTCCCTTGCCAAAGGAAGCCGATACGGCGCAAAAACCGCGCCTTCAACGCCTGAAATAAGTCCAGAAAGACGAATAGCATGACGGATCGCCAAACCATCTTCGCGCAAGTCGCCGAACAGATCGCGCCTTTCAATAAAAAAGGCGTCGCGCTGACCGAAGCCACGACCTTTGCCGGGGATCTGGAATGGGACAGCCTGACCGTCATGGATTTCGTTGCCGCGGTCGAGGATGAATTCGACATCCTCATCACCATGAACATGCAGGCGGAAATCGAGAATGTCGGCCAGCTTGTCGACGCCGTCACCAAGCTGAAGGGTTGAACGCGCCATGAGCCAAGCTGCAGCCACCGCCGCCGACACGCAGACTCCGGACGAAACATCCGGCGCGACCGACCTGTTTTCCAAATTCGATCCCCTGATCGCCGAGCGCGAAGCGCTGATGGCGACGGGCGTGCGCGATCCGTTCGCCATCGTGATGGACGAAGTGAAGTCGCCGACCCTTGCGGTGATCAAAGGCAAGGAAACGATCCTGCTGGGCACCTACAACTATATGGGCATGACGTTCGACCCGGATGTGATCGCGGCGGGCAAGAAAGCGCTCGACGAATTCGGCGCAGGCACGACCGGCAGCCGGGTTCTGAACGGCACCTATCAGGGCCACAAGGAAGTCGAGGACGCGCTCAAGGAATTTTACGGTACCGATCATGCCATGGTATTTTCAACGGGTTATCAGGCGAACCTGGGGGTTATTTCCACGCTGGCGGGCAAAGGCGACTACGTCATTCTGGACGCGGACAGCCATGCGTCGATCTATGACGGCTGTTTCCTGGGCAATGCCGAAATCGTCCGCTTCCGCCACAACAGCGTCGAGGATCTGGACAAGCGGCTGGGTCGCTTGCCCGTCGATGCGCAGAAGCTGGTCGTGCTCGAAGGCGTCTATTCGATGCTGGGCGACATCGCGCCACTGCCGGAAATGGTCGCGGCCATCCGCAAGCACAAGAATTGCATGATTCTGGTCGACGAAGCGCATGGCATGGGCTTTTTCGGTCCCAACGGTCGCGGCGTGTACGAGGAACAGGGCGTCGAGAAGGACATTGACTTCGTAGTCGGTACTTTCTCCAAATCGGTCGGCACGGTCGGCGGTTTCTGCGTTTCGAACCATCCCAAGTTTGACGTGATGCGTCTCGTCTGCCGCCCCTATGTGTTCACCGCGTCGCTGCCGCCCAGCGTCGTCGCCACCGCTGCGACGTCGATCCGCAAGCTCATGCACGCGCAGGACAAGCGCGCGCATCTGTGGGAAAACAGCCGTCGGTTGCACGGTGGCCTAAAGGCAATGGGCTTCAAGCTCGGCACCGATACGCCGCAATCCGCGATCATCGCCGTTATCCTCAACGATCAGGCGCAGGCCGTCGCGATCTGGCAGGCGCTGCTGGAACTGGGTCTCTACGTCAACATGGCCCGCCCGCCTGCAACGCCAACCGGCACGTTCCTGCTGCGCTGCTCGCTATGCGCGGAACATAGCAGCGATCAGGTCACGCAGATTCTGGGGATGTTCGAGGAAGCCGGAAAGGCGACCGGCGCGATAGCCTGAACCAATTTACGATGGGTACGTAACGATACTTCCCCCGATTCATGTTCTGCTCTATGAGCTTGGAACATGGACGGCGCGATGAGTTATATCGACGAGGAGCTGCCTAAGACGCGCCGGGTCATCCGCCGCGTGGTCGGTGCTGCCATTGGCATTCCGCTGATGATCGCGCTCGGTGCCCTGCTGTACTTTGCCAGTATGGCGAGCAGCGACCGGGACATGGCGCTGGACGAGCAACGCCACAGCTTTGAAGTCATTAACCTGGCGACGCGGCTGGACGCATCGATTGCCAAATCCGAAGCGACGCTCGCCCGCTATGTGATCGGCATGGACCCCGACACTGGGCGCCTGTTTCAGTCGCAGTGGCGACGGGCCGGGGCCGAACTCGATGCACTGGCGTTTTCTACGCGCAAGAGCCCCTGGCAAAAAACGGCGGTTCAGGGCCTGCGCGAAGCCTATCTGGATCGCGGCAAGACGCTGAACGAAATCGGCCTGCGTACGACCTACGATCAGAAATTAGGCGCTCTGTCGCAATTTCATCAGGCAGGGAAGTCCACCAATCTGAAGCTGATCAACGATCGGCTGAACGCTATCATCGAAGCGGAAAACGCCCGGCTTACCGAGCGTAGCACTGCCGTGAATCTTGCAGGCGATCGCAGCGCGCTGGCCAATCGCACCTATCTGCTGGTCGGGCTCATCATTCTCGTCGGGGCGCTCTGCGCGGCATGGGCAGCGATGTCAGCTTGGGCGGACCGTCGCAATGCGCGTCGGCTGGCGGACGCGGAAATGATCCGGGCGGACCGCATGGAGGCCGCCGTTACGATTCGCACCACGCAGTTGCAGGAAGCCAATGTCCGCCTTCAGCAAGAGGCCGCCGAGCGCGCTGCAGCGGAAGAGAGCCTGCGCCAGATGCAGAAGATGGAAGCCGTGGGGCAACTTACCGGCGGCATCGCGCATGATTTCAACAATATGCTGGCCGTCGTGTCCGGGGGGCTCGAACTTGCAAGGCGGAAACTGCGCGAAGACCCGGAAAATGCCGAGAGACATATCGACAATGCAATGGAAGGCGCCAACCGGGCATCGGCGTTGACCCGTCGGCTTTTGGCGTTCGCCCGCGCCGAACCGTTGCTGCCTGCCGCAGTCGATCCCGATGCGCTGATTCGCAACATGATCGACCTCATCGACCGCACCATTGGCGATCAGATCGTCGTTACGCTGGAACCCGGCGCATCCGGCTGGGCCATTTTCGTCGATCGGCATCAGCTTGAAAACGCCATCCTCAACCTTTGCGTTAACGCGCGGGATGCCATGGACGGTCGCGGCACGCTTACGATCACAACAGCGCAGGCGACACTCGCGCCCCGTGAAATCGGTGAGTGCGAAGGCGGTGACTATATAAGGCTCGCCGTCAGTGACAGCGGTTGCGGCATGGATGCAGACGTGCTGCAGCGGGTGTTCGAGCCGTTCTTCACGACGAAGCCCGTGGGCCAAGGCACGGGACTTGGTCTCAGCCAGATTTTCGGTTTCGTGCGGCAATGCTCTGGCGAAATCCGCATTCAGTCCCGGCCCGGTGAAGGCACGCAAGTCGAAATGTTCCTGCCGCGCAAGGCAATGACGGCGGCGCAGGTGGCGGAAATGGTAAAGTCGCCCGCCAGTATCGACACGACCGATCATCCCCCCACCCGCATATTGGTGGTGGAGGACGATCCGCGCGTCCTGTCGCAATCCATGGATGCCATTGCGGAACTGGGGCATCTGCCCGTCGCGTGTCCGCATCCGGACGAAGCGGCGACGATGCTGGAGCGATATGGCGATATCGGCCTGATCATGAGCGACGTCCTGATGCCCGGAATGACGGGGCCCGAGATGATCGCTAGCCTGTCTTCGAAATTCCGCGACATCCCCGTATTGTTCGTAACAGGATATGCCGGTGACATCGACGATGCGATGATGTTCGAAGGCCATCAGGTTTTGCGCAAGCCCTATACCCTGGCCACTCTTTCCCGCACGATATCCGATACGATCATTCAGGCGAATGGAAAAGACAGCAAGCCCAAGGCAGCCGAGGCGGCACTCAAACCGGGCAAATCGGCCCCGAAGAAAAAGCCTCTCAGCGAATCGCCCCCGACCGAAACAGCCGAGGCAGCAGAGTAACTGCACCCAGCAGGGGCCAGCGCCGCTGCCACGGTTTGATGGCAATCTGTGTCCCGGCGTGGCGATTGATCTTCCACGCCAGATAATCGATCCCCCCTGCGAAGGTGAAACTGGCCTTTGCCAATCGCATGGCCGTCAGGCGCTTTCCTCGACTCTGCAGCGCACGCCAGCGGCGGGCATTGTCGGCAATCTCTGCTGATGTGAAAGGATCGGCGCGTCGCTGGGGATAGGCGGCGGCAAAGCGGGCATAGCGGTCCGGGTCGCTGTCGACGATAGAGCCGGAACGATCGGTCCGCTCCGCCCGCAATTCCGCGCCATAGGTCAACGCGAATCCTGTGCGCCACAGATGCAGCCCGTCGCCCGGGCCGTCCGCTTGCGCGGCAGGCGCGGCGAGATCGAGCAATGTGGGCGCAGCGCGGGACACCGAGACAATGGCGCGAATGCGCGCGACTTCGTCTGCCGCCCACAACAGGCGGGACGGTTGCGCGAAACGCGCCCAGACCGACACATTGTCCGCATCCCGTCCGCACAGCCGGTCGAAATCCGGTTCGCTCAGCACCGCATATTTGGCGATCAGGCCCTGATGTTCGAATGGGAATACATTAGGCGGGATCAGCCGGTTAGCGCGGGCCAGCCAGCCTTTGCCATAAGCCGCTTCATAGTCCGATACGATCAGATAGAAATCGAGCATCAGCCCGTCGAGATTGGCTTCCCGCAAGCAGGATCCGTAGAACAGCACCGCGCGCGCTGCGCCGGGATACAGGCTCGCCAATGCCGCCGCCATGGCAACGGCGCGCGGATCGGCAGGCTGCGACAGCTCTTCGGTGACGAGGGCGGAGAGAGAGTGCGACATCAGGATTCACGGTGTCCGCACGGGGCGAACAGCGCAACTCAGAACATCACGCCGCCAGCCGCAGAAACGGCACGGGTGCAGTCGAGCGCAGCACGATGGGGTTGCCTGTATTCGCTTCGAAAATTTCTCCGTCCAGAATGACGCTGCTACGATCGCCTTCGATGCGGATCGTGTCGCCCTGTTCCAGATGGATGCCCTGCATCTTGCGCGTGCCGAAGCGGCCGATCAGCGCAGCCCCGAGCATACGCAGGACTGCCGGACCGTTTTGATCCACCGCCATCAACTTCAGCGAACCGCGACCCGATTCGCCCGGCTGCGCGCCCAGCAGAAGACGTTCGAGCGTCGTCACGATCAACACCGCAAAACGCCCGGCAAGCTGTCCATCGCGGATGAGCGAAATGGAGACAGGGCGTGCAATCGGCGGCATGAACTTGCCTTTGACCCCGAAGATCACCGAAAACACGACGGCCAGCGCCGTCAGTGCATGACTGAGACCGTTGGGCAGGCCCAGCGGATAGATCTTGTTGCGGCAATACAGGATGTAATCGGCAAGGCCTGCGCCGCCCAAGAACATTCCCAAGACCGGGCGACTGCCGTCCTTGCCATCCGACAGAGCAATAAGTTCGCGGACCACGACATGATCGGTCAGGCCGTTCTTCGCGATCTCGACGATCCGTTCCAGTGCCTTGATGGGGTCGCCATGAATGCCAAGGTCAAGCGCGATCAGATTGGTCTTTCCATTGGGCAGCACCGCCACCGGCGGCACCTTACCCTTGAAATGTTCGCCCTGATATAATTCGGTCAATGCCGCCTGCACCGTGCCGTCGCCGCCATTGATGACGATGACCGCCGGGTTCACCCTCGCAATCGTCTGCAACGCGCGACCGATCTGGTCGGCATGTTCGACTTCGTAATGGAAAATATCCGGGTTGCCTGCGCAATAGGTGCGCACGCGCGGAAGAGTCTGTCTATTCCCCGTGGATTGGGGGTTGGACAGCAGCGCGACGCAAACCATTGGGGGCCGAAACCTTTCGTCAGGCGCCCAGAGGCTTGAAGCTCAAGCCCTGGACGTAATTGAGGATGACGCGAATCTCGCGCGTGGAGGAACCGACCGCAAATTTCGCCTTGTCGAGATCGGGCTTCCGCTTGAAGGCGAGATCCAAAAGGCTGACATGCGGGTTGCCGGAAAAACCGCCACCGTCCGAAGACTTGTCGCTCTTTCCGTTGTTATTAGCATCGTGGCGGACATACAGCGCATAGCTGCCCGGTTTCGGCACCGCGACGCACACGCTCAACGGACCGGAGCGCGGCACGGGCAGTTCCACCCGCTCGAGATACTTTTTCTTTTCCAGAAACGTCCGTGGATTGGCTTCGTACAACTGCACCCGCAACATGCCGGTGCGCGCCTTTATCCCTTCGACATGCACCAGCACGGCGGAACCGTTACGGTCGCAAGCGGCAGCCTGCGGACCTATCGCCTGTGCCGTTGCCGGAGTCGCCGCGATGCCCAGCGCCATCAGGGACGCGACCAATGGCCGCTTCACTGTCTGGAACCTGATCGAAGACAACACTTTCAACATGACCAACACTCTCCTGGAAGCTATAGCGCCTGTCTGGCTTACGCCCGGACCTGCACAGACCCTGTTCGCCCCTCAGGGTGATATGGGCGCGGTTTGCGGCCAAAACATGGTGATGGAACGACCACATATTGAAAATGCTGACAGCCACTGATCGATATATCGCCCGACTGATCGCCGTTCCGTTGCTCAGCACCCTCGTCATTGCGGCGATGTTGCTGGTCCTCGACAAGATGCTGCGCCTGTTCGATTTCGTCGCGGCAGAAGGCGGGCCGGTCAGCGTCGTCTGGCGGATGCTGGCCAATATGATCCCGGAATATTTGTCGCTGGGCATCCCCATAGGGCTGATGCTGGGCGTGTTGCTCGCGTTCCGGCAACTGGCATTGTCATCGGAACTGGACGTGTTCCGCGGCGTCGGCATGAGCTATGGCCGGTTGCTGCGCGTGCCTTATATGTACGCAATCGGCCTTGCCCTGATTAATCTGGCCATCGTCGGATTCGTGCAGCCTTATGCCCGCTACGCCTATGAGGGGTTGCGTTTCGAATTGCGATCAGGTGCACTGGGTGCCTCCATCAAGGTCGGCGAGTTCACGACTCTGGGCAAGCGCATGACCTTGCGTATCGAGGAAAGCCGCAAGAGTGGCACCGACCTTCACGGCATCTTCATGCGGGTATTGGGGAAGAATGGCCAGACATTGGCCGTGACTGCGGCCAGCGGTACATTCCTCGCCACCGACGATCCCGATGTCATCATCTTCCGGCTGCGTGACGGGGTTCTGGTGAACAACGGTCCGAAATACACCTCGCCGCGCATCCTGAGCTTTTCCAGCCACGATCTGCCCATCGACTTGCCGCAGATCGAGCGTTTTCGCGGTCGCGGCAATGCCGATCAGGAATTGACGTTGCCCGAACTGGTCCGGGTAGGGAAACAGACTGACGACGGCGAGCTTCGCAATCAGGTGCGCGCCAATTTCCATTTCCGGATGGTCGAAGTTGCGATGATGATGCTGTTGCCATTGGCGGCGCTGGCCTTTGCCATCCCGCCCAAGCGCTCCACCTCCGCCTTGGGGGTGTTTCTCTCTATCGTCTTCATCGTGACCTATCACAAGATCAACGAATATGGCGAAAGCGTCGGCGCGCTGGGCAAGGTGGACCCGGTCATTGCCCTGTGGGTGCCATTCATGGGCGTCGCGGCTTTGATTCTATGGATGTATCATGTCGTCGCGCATCGCCCCGGCGGCCAGCCGATCGGTGCACTGGAAATCGGCTTTGCCAAACTGGGCAAATGGATCGGCCGTCGCTTCCGCTTTCTGCGGAGTCGCAAGGTTAAGGGTACGCCCGCATGATGCTGCAGTTTTTCCCTTCGAAGCGCGTGGCGCTGTATATGGGGCGGCTGTTCCTTGTCCGCACCATCGCCGTGCTCGCGCTTTTGGTGATGGTGCTGCAAACGCTCGATCTGCTGGGCGAATCGGGGGACGTCCTAGCCTATCCTGGCAATGGCAACGTGCAATTGTGGAACTACGTCCTGTTGCGCGCGCCCCAGATCATTGCGCGCTTTCTGCCATTTTCGGTGTTGCTGGGCACTTTGGTGACGCTGGCTACGCTCAACCAGAACAGCGAAATCATCGCGATGAAGGCTGCAGGGCTTTCCGCGCATCAGATACTGGCCCCGCTCATCATCGTCGCTTTCGGCATTTCCGCATTCAGCTTTGTTTTCAATGAGCGGATCGTGGCTCGCGCCTCGGCCTCGCTCGATGCCTGGCAAGCGGTCGACTATGGCCCGCGCCCCAAGGACAGCGGCATCAAGTCCAATATCTGGGTCCGTGACGGAGACGATCTGGTCACCGCCGGTCTGGTTGGCGGACGCGGTAAAGGAACATTGCTGCGCAACGTCGAGATCTTCAACCGCTCCAATAACAGCCTGACGACGATCATTCAGGCACCGCGTGGCCGTTACGATGCGCAGGGCAGCGGGTGGATTCTGGAAAATGCACGATCATTCGATGTCGTGCGTGGTACATCGACCATGCTTGGCACCGTGCGGTTCGGGCGCGATATCCGCCCCGATCAGTTCACACTGGCGAAGGTGGATGCCAATGGCCTGTCTATCGGCGCGCTGAGTTCGGCCATTGCCGATCTGAAGGATGCCGGACGTCCCACCGCCGCGCTGGAGGGTGCTTTGTGGCACAAGACCTCCGGGCCGCTATCTGCGCTGCTGATGCCCTTGCTGGGGGCTGTTGCTGCGTTCGGACTGGCACGTTCGGGCAAGCTCTTCGTGCGCGCGGTCATTGGCATGTCGCTCGGCTTCACCTATTTCGTGGCCGATAACTTCGCGCTGGCAATGGGTAATCTGGGTGCCTATCCGCCGCTGATGGCAGCGTGGGCGCCCTTCCTGCTGTTCCTGCTGGTCGGCGAGACAGTACTGGTCCGCACCGAGGAATAGGCGTTACCCACGCAGCATCGTGCTCCGCGCGATCTTCCCGACCAGAGGCAGCATCCCGCGATAATTGCCGCCAGCATAAGATGACTGCGCGTCCATCGTAGCGATCATGCGGACATGGGCCCGGCCCAGTGCGTGATAGGGCACGCTTGGCAGCAAGTGATGCAGCGCATGATAGCGCAGCCCAACCGGCGCCCATATCTCAGGCAGCACGCCCGGCGGTGGCACATTGACCGAGTCCAGATATTGCGCTGTCACGGTCATCGCTTCGCCTTCATTCTCCCACAGATGTGCGACCAATGTGCGCAACTGGTTGATGACGGTCATCGCCGAATGGACCGCCATATAAGTCAGCAACGGCCGCCATCCGAATGCGAAGACGCTGGCGATAAGCGCCAGAGCGAACAGGCAAGCCCCTGCCTCCTGCCAGTACCACTGGCGCTTGAATTCCCCTTCGGGCGGACGACGGCGAAAGGCGGGATTGATCGACAGCGCAGAATATTGCGCCTCAACCGCGCGACGCAGCGGCGGCACGATCACGCTGAGCGGGGTCAGCACACCGAAGCGGAAAATGAGGCCCACCGGCGCCAGCATCGCCACAATCACGAACAACGGCAAAGACCACGGCTTCATCAGCGCCAGCGGCAGATATTCCGGATCGTTCGCCGTACCATAGCGGGTGCGGGCGTGGTGCAGCGTATGCACCCCTTCATACATGAACGAGGGAATCATCAGCGGCACGCCGATCAGCAGGTTCCACGCAAAGCGGAACCCCGGCAGCGCGCCTTTGCGGATATGCGTCAGTTCATGGATGAAACTCGCCGCACGATACAGCGTCAGCATCGCAACGACGCCGCACGCCAAAGCCAACGGCACGCTATCCAACAGGATGGCACCGGCCAGACCAGCATAGCCGATGGCCGTCGAAATCAGGAAATCCGGCCAGTAGATCGCCGGGTTCGCAACCGAAAATTCACGGTTCAGCTCCGCTGCCAAACGCAACATCGCTGCATCGTCGGCAATGGGCGCACGACGCCGCTCGGCAGGAAGGGGAGAAGGCACGGCTATCGTTGTATGAGCAGTCATGCAATTCTCCTATCGGGCAAATGCGCACAGTTCATGGCAGCAACATGGCATATTCAACATTGCGCCACGCTGTCCGGAATCAAAATACGTGCCCGACTCAAAATATCTGGCCGACTTGACAAAATGTGAGGCTGCCACGCACTGCTGTCGACGACCTCTAAGCAAAGACAGCATCATGGCCTCATCTGATTTAGTGATCTCCCCCGTCAGCAACAAGGCTGACCGCAAGGCTTTTGTCGAGCTACCCTGGGCCATCTACGCCAACGATCCCGCCTGGGTTCCGCCGCTTAAGGGCGAAGCCCATGATCTGATAACCCCTGGCAAGAACCCGTTTTTCGAACATGCCGAAGCGCAGTTTTTCCTCGCGCACCGTGACGGGCAGGTCACCGGGCGCATCTCCGCCCATTTCGATCGGCTTGCGCTGGAAATGCCCGTCGAACAGGGCATGGGACCGGGCACGGGCAATTTCGGCCTGTTCGAAGCGACGGATGAAGAAGCCGCCCACGCGCTGATCGCGGCCGCTGAAGAATGGCTGCGTGGCAAGGGAATGACCCGAGTTCTGGGTCCGATATCGCTGTCGATCTGGGAAGAGCCTGGCTTGCTCGTCCACGGTCACGATCATCCGCCGACGGTCATGATGGGCCACAACAGCCCGGCCTATGAAGCGTGGATCGAAAGCGCGGGATACACCCCCGCCAAGAAACTCAATTGTTACGAAATCAACATCAAGAAGGGCTTTTCCCCTCTGGTCCAGCGGATCGTGGAGTCCGGTGAGAAAAACCCGCGCATTCGCATCCGGCATGTAAACAAGAAGGATTTCGACAAGGAAGCCGCAATAATCCTCAACATCCTCAACGATGCGTGGGGCAAGAACTGGGGCTTCGTACCGATCACTGACAGCGAAATCGCGTTCACCGGCAAGAAGCTCCGCCCGATTGTGTACGAAGACCTGATCCGCATTGCCGAAGTCGATGGCGAACCCGTTGCCTTCATGATGACGCTGCCCGACCTCAACGAAGCGATCAAACCGCTCAACGGTTCGCTTCTACCGTTCGGCTGGGCAAAGCTGCTGCTGTGGCTGCGCAAGCCTCAGGTGCGGACGATGCGCGTGCCGTTGATGGGCGTGGTCCAGAAGCTTCAGTCCTCCCGCATGGCCAGCCAGCTTGCCTTCATGATGATTGAACTGATCCGCCGGGACGCCGTGGCCAAATATGGCGCGACACGTGGCGAGATGGGCTGGATCCTGGAAGACAATCAGGGAATGGTTGCCATTACCAAGGCCATCGATGCCTTCACGAACAAAAGTTACCAGATTTACGAGAAGGGGCTTTAAGGGGGCGGACCTTCTTTCTTCGTCACCCCAGCGAAAGCTGGGGTCTCAGGCGGTGGCGGGATGTGTTTAGTCCCCACACAAATTCCACCCCCGTGCGCCTTAGCCTGAGATGCCAGCCGTCGCTGGCATGACAATGAAGGTTATGGCTGCATTGAGCCATAAAAGCGCCCTACCGCAACTCCACCCAGACAGGCGCGTGGTCGCTGGCTTTTTCCCGGCCGCGAAAGTCCTTGTCGACCTGCGCATCGTGCAGCCGGTCAGCCGCAGCAGGACTGAGAAGCAAGTGATCGATGCGGAAACCCGCGTCGCGCGGCCAGGCGTTCATCTGATAGTCCCAGAATGTCCACACGCCGCCCTGCGGCTGACGGCTGAGCAACGCATCGGTCCAGCCATCGCCCAGTAACCGGCGATAGGCGGCCCGGCTTTCAGGCTGCATCAGCGCATCGTCGGCCATCGCGGGCACGGAATAGGTATCCTTGTCACGCGGGATCACATTGTAATCCCCCGCCAACACCGCTGGAATTTCCTCCGCCCATATTTCCGCCGCGCGCTTGCGCAGGCGATCCATCCAGCGCAGCTTGTAATCGAATTTCGGTCCGGGCTGCGGATTGCCGTTGGGCAGGTAGATGCTGGCGATCCGAACGCCGTCAACCTCCGCCTCCAGATAGCGGCTATGCTCGTCCTCCGGCTCACCGGCCAAGCCGCGCTGCACCTCGACCGGCACTTGCCCGCGCGCGAGGATGGCGACGCCGTTGAAGCCCTTCTGCCCATGCCAAATGACGCCATAGCCCGCCGCTTCGATATCCTTCGCCGGGAAGGTCTCGTCCGACGTCTTGATTTCCTGCAGGCACGCGACATCGGGCCGGGTCTCATCGAGCCATTCGATCAGACGCGGCAGCCGCGCCTTGATGCCGTTGATATTGAACGTTGCGATACGCATTGGCTTAACTGTCCCCCGATACTCGCGTAAGCGCGGTCAGACCGAAAAGCTGGATCCGCAGCCGCACCCAGCGGTCGCATTGGGGTTCGTTACCTTGAACGCTGCGCCGCCCAGATCCTCGACATAGTCCACCGCCGCGCCGCGGACGAGGTCAAGGCTCATCGGATCGACCACCAAAGTCACGCCATCGCGTTCTACCGAGACGTCCTCCGCATCGACGGCATCGGCAAGGCCGAAGCGATACTGAAAACCCGAACAGCCCCCACCCTCAACGGCCAGTCGCAGGATCGCGGCCTTGCCCTGGCGCAGCGCAATGGCGGCAACGCGGGAAGCGGCGGATGGCGTGAGGTCAATGTCTGTCATGCGCTATAGATAGGGATAAGCAAAAGGCCCGGCAAGCATTCGCTGACCGGGCCTTTTGCTTATCGACGAAAGGATCGTCGATATTCCTGTGAATTCAGTCCGCGTCTTTTTCCTGGCGTGGCGTCGGGCCACCCATTGCGACAGGCGGCTTGGTGTTCAGCGCAACGAGATAGTCCGCACCAGCCACGAAGGGCAGCGGGTTGATCGCATTGCCGGCAACGCGCACTTCATAATGCAGATGGCTGCCGGTCGAACGGCCGGTCGAGCCCATCAGACCGATCAACTGGCCGCGATGCACGCGGCTGTTGGGGGCGACGATCAGCTTCGACATGTGGCCGTAGCGCGTTTCCATGCCGTTGCCGTGCGAGATTTCGACGAGGTTGCCGTAACCGCTGGCCCAGCCTGCGCGAGAAACGATGCCATCGGCGGTCGCGTAGATCGGCGTGCCGACCGGACCGGGAATGTCGATGCCCTTGTGCATCCGCGCCGAACCGTTGAACGGATCGGAGCGAACACCGAAATTACTGGTCAGGCTGAGCTTTGCGACTGGGCGTCCCGAGGGGATGTAGACCGCGGACTGCGTCACGCTGTCCATCTTCTTCCAGCTCGAGAAGAGCGAAGTGAAACCCGCATCATTGGGCGCCTGTGGGGCGACGTCCGCTGCAGTTACATCAGCGTAGGGACCATCTTCTTCGGTGGCATTTGCCGGAGCAGCAGCGCAAGCCAGAATGGCAGCGGCGGCAGCAAAACCCATTTTAATGGAAGAGAGAGAAATCCGTTGGAACAAAAGGCTATTCTTATCGTTGCTTACTTGACGATGCGACATGCGAACCCCGATTTTGCCGCCGCACTGCCGGGTGGCTGCGAGACGTGGACCCTAATTTTTTAAGCAGTGCTACCTGCCCCCGTTCAGCATGTCTGCCGATGCAGAATTATTAAGCAAGTATCGCAGTGATTTCGCGCGTCCAACCGGGTTGCCGATGCGTCGAGTCGTTGAACGGCAGATTAACGTTAGGCAAAAAAGGCCGAAAACTAAGGATTTGTTAGTGATTTGCGTCACTGCGACGGATGCAACTCGTCGATATCATGCCGCAACTCGTCTTAACCTGCTCGTTTGAACCTGTCTTGATTCGGTACGGACATGGGCACTACGCCCTTGCCGCCGTCAGGACCTCGGCTGCATGGCCCTTGACCTTCACCTTGGGCCAAACCCTCAGCACCGTACCGTCGCCGTCGACCAGAAATGTCTTTCGCTCGATCCCCATATAGGTGCGTCCGTACATCGACTTTTCGACCCAGGTGCCGAATGCCTCGCAAAATCCGCCTTTTTCGTCGGACGCGAGCAGCACCTTCAGCCCATATTTCTCGGCGAACTTCTTAAGCTTTGCGGGCTTGTCCTTCGACACGCCGATGACCGTCACACCAGCCGCAGCGAAATCATCCGCCAGCGCCGTAAAATCCTGCGCTTCGCTGGTACACCCCGGCGTATCCGCCTTCGGATAGAAATACACGACCAGTCGCTTGCCCGCATAGTCGGCCAGGGTGAAACTTTCGCCCGCACTGTTCTCAAGGGCCGCACCGGGTACCTTGTCGCCTTCGTTCACCATCATTGACCCCCTGCATGCCGCGCGACGATTGCGCCCCATTGTTCTGAAATATCCTGCCGCGCGGCGGCGTAGCTGGCAAGCAGCGCATCCCAATCTTCAACAGCGCAGGCCCGCGCGACCAATGGCCTAGTCGCTTCGGGCGGCTCCGTGGACTTTGGCGATACCAGCCGCGAAACCAGCAGGAAGCGCGTGATCAGGTCATGCGCCGCCAGCAAGGAGGCAGGCAAATGCCCCGCATCGACAAGCTGCGTGAGCGCCGCGCGCAGGTCTGGCGTGAACGCACTACGCGTCAAAAACTGCGTCACATGGACCAGAAATTCCAGATCGACGAGACCGCCCGGCACAAGCTTGGCATCCAGCGGCCCGGCGGGCGGTTTGTGCGTGGCGATGTCGCCGCGCATTTTCACTGCCGCTGCGGCAAGAGCGTCTCCATCGCGCGGCGTCGCCAACGTCTCGTCTATGATCGCCTGCAATGCTGCGCGCGTCTGCGCCGAACCGAACACCGGACGCGCCCGCGTCAGCGCCAGATGCTCCCATGCCCACGCCGCCTCGCGCTGATAGCGCGCGAAGCTGTCGAAACTGACCGCCAGCAACCCTTGCGCGCCGGACGGTCGCAAGCGGGTATCGACTTCATACAATGGCCCGGACGCTGTCTGCACCGAAAGGGCATTGGTGATCCGCTGCGCCAGCCGGTTGAAATATTGCGTCGCGCCCAGAGACTTGGCGCCATCGGACTCCGCCGCGAAATCGCCAGTAAACAAGTAGATGAGGTCGAGGTCAGAAGCATGGGTCAGCGCCCCGCCGCCCAGCCGCCCCAAAGCCAGTATCGCCAATGCGCCTCCCGGCACTTTGCCATGCGCGGTCTCGAATTCCGCAATGGTACCTTGCGCGAGCGTTTCTATAGCCGCTTCGGCAACACGCGAATAGCCCGCCGCGACATCCAGCGGATCGGCACCCCCGCGCACGATCTGCGCACCAAGGGCGAAACGCTTGTCCCCCACCCTCTGCCGTACGCGGTCGAGCAGCATCTGGTAATCGTCTCCCGGCTCCAGCAGCCCAAGCTGCGCAGACAGCCCAGCCACCGAAGGAGGCGGATCGAATGCGCTGGCATCTATCAACCCGTCCAGCAATTCGGCACGCTGCGCCAATGCATCCGCCAATGTCGGTGCGTGGCTCAGTATCTCCGCCAGCAACTGAACCAAGGCCGGACGGGCAGCCAACAGCTTGAAGAAATTGATCGCACTGGGCAGCCGCTCGATCATGTCGTCCAGCCTGTTGAGCGCCGTCCCAGCATCCGGCGCTGTCGCCAGAGCCGCCATTAAGGCGGGCAGCAATTCCTCCAGCGCATTGCGCGCCGCGCCGCTTCGCAACGCGCGTACCGAGCCTTCGCGCCAGTGCGCGATACGCGCCAGCGGCACCTGCGTTTCGGCAAAGCCCATGCCAACCAGTTGCGCCTTCAACCCTTCGGGATCATGCGACAATTGATCGATGGCATCCTCCTGGATCAACCGGTCATAGTTGTTGCCGACCCAAGTCACGTGCGGTTGCAGCAAGGCAAGCAAAGCCGATCCGTCCGACAATCCATGCAGCCGCGCGACATTGTCGAGATTATCCGGCTTAGCGGGCAGATCGTGCGTCTGCAGGTCGTCGACCATCTGCAACCGATGCTCTATGGTGCGAAACAGCACATAGCCCGCATCCAGCCGCTGGGCGATATCCTCCTCGATTATTCCCGCCGCCGCCAGCGCCCGCACAGCTTCGCGCGTCGCGCCGGAGCGCAGCGCGTTGTTGCGACCGCCGTGGATCAACTGATGCACTTGCGCGAAAAACTCGACTTCGCGAATGCCCCCGCGTCCGCGCTTCAGGTCATAACCGGGTCCGAATGCCTGCCCCTGCGCATAATGGTCGCGGATGCGGCGGGAGATGTCGGTGATCGCATCGATGGCACCGAAATCGAGCGAGCGCCGCCATACGAAGGGACGGATGGCGCGCAGAAAATAATCGCCCAGCGCCCTGTCCCCAGCCGCTACCCGCGAACGGATGAAAGCGGCCTGCTCCCACCCCATCGCCACGGACTCATAATAGCCGATGGCCGCTTCGACCGGCAACGCAATGGGGGTGGCTTCGGGCGATGGGCGCAGGCGAAGGTCGACGCGAAACACATAGCCCTCACCATCGCGCGCGCTCAATATCTCCACGATCCGTTTGCCGAGGCGGACGGCAGCGTCAATCGGCTCCTCCCGCTCGCGATGCGGCAAGGTGTCCGGATCGAAGATAAGGATCGGATCGATGTCGGAGCTATAATTTAGCTCACGGCTGCCATGCTTGCCTAGCGCGATGACGGCAAAGCCCCGCGGCGTTTCGCCAGGATGGCGTTCTTCGAACGCAGCGGCAATGGCCTTGTCCAGCGCGGCATCTGCAAAGTCCGAGAGGGCGGTGGTGACTTGCTCAAAATCCCACGCTCCAGACAGATCGGCGATAGCGGTTACCAGCGCAAGCGCACCTCGCTCCCGGCGCAGCGCCTGCATCACTGTCTCAGCGCCCGCTCCCGCCGACAATGCCAGTGACCGCGCATGGTCAAGATCGCCCAAGGCGAGTGAATCGGTAATGTCGGGAAAGCGGCACATCTGCTGCGCCAGAAATGGCGCATGCTGTTGGGCCCGTGATAGAGCGCTCACATAATCGACGGGTGCCGTCGCACTTTCGCTCTGCTCTGCACCCCGAACCACTGCGCTTTCGCCCTCCCTTGCCTCCGTTGAGCGCATCCATTCACTTAAATGAATGAATACAGCAACCTTTGGCTCTCAAGGCCGTTCAATAGAACATGACTTGGCAAAACGAAACATTGCGCGTGAATAAAGCAGCTACGGCCGCAGGATGCTATATGGTGGTCCCCGCTCCGTCCGCGCGGGATGGGGTAACAGGGGCTTTACGTTCGGTCTATCCGGCAGAACGCAATGCAGTGCCAGATGACATGCTCTTATTGCTATCCATGCTCGACAAGTAAGTGGGGCAGTTGCCCGCAGACCTACTCTGCATAAATATTACCGCCCCTGGCTAAGCTTGTCCACGTCCGCCATTATTTCGTTCAGCACACCCGTGGGACCAGTAATCTGGCCGCGACGTGTAGGCATGTCGCCACTGTTCATCATTTCTTCCAAGGCAGCGCGCCCCCGTGCTACTCGGCTCTTGATCGTACCGACAGCAACGCCGCAGATTTCAGCCGCTTCCTCATAGGCGAAACCGCCTGCGCCCACCAGAATGAGCGCCTCTCGCTGAGGCTGCGGAAGTTGGAGCAAAGCACGTTGCATGTCGGCCAGTTCGATATGCTTGTCCTGGCCGGCAGGCGCCGCAAGCAATCTGTCCGCCGTCAAGTCATCCCACTCGCCACGAAAGCGCGAACGGCGCATTTGCGAGAGATAATGATTGCGCAGGATGATGAACGTCCAAGCCCGCATGTTGGTGCCGGCCTGAAAGCGCGAGCGCGCAGCCCATGCCTTCAGCAAGGTCTCCTGCACGAGATCGTCAGCCAGATCGCGATTGCCCGACAAGGATCTGCCGAACGCACGAAGATGCGGAATGACGGCGCCGAGCTCTTTCTTGAAATCGACATCGGATAATGCCTCCCGATCCTCGGGCAAGGCAATGACGTCAACGTCTTCGGTGACTGCGTCGGGCGCGGTCGTCTTATTGGCAGCAACCATCATATGGTCGACCCAATAGAATGCGCTCCCACAAACGTCTTAGAGGTGTTGTTCAAAACGGACTTTCCCGATTGTACGTTACATGGCCCGAATATGCGCCAAGGAACCATTCACAGCAAAAGCAGCAGCGCCATGCCGAGGACCGCAAGCACTAGCGAGATCACCAGCACATAGCGCACGATATGTGGCGTCGATCCGCCACGGGCTTCATCCGTGCCGATGTGCTCTTCGTCCTGCATAATGCTCTCCCGTTCGTTACGCATCAATAACACCTCTGTCCGGACGATGTTCCCGATTACGTAACGAAGCGTAATAATTCCGCAGTTGGAATCGATCAGGCTGGCGCCGTGGCCTCATCGAAAAAGAGCGCTTGGGCAATTGCCGCCTTGACGGTAGACCTTTGAAAAGGCTTCGTAATAAGGAAGGTTGGCTCCGGGCGCTCTCCCGTCAGCAAGCGCTCGGGAAACGCGGTGATAAAGATTACCGGAACCGCGAATTCCGCCAGAATGTCCTTTACGGCATCGATACCGCTGGAATCGTCCGCAAGCTGAATGTCGGCCAGCACCAGTCCAGGGCGGTCGGCCATCGCTTCGCGGACAGCTTCGTCGCGGGTCACCGCAATGGCGGTGACATCATGCCCCAGATCGCGCACGATGGTTTCAATGTCCATTGCGATGATCGGCTCGTCCTCGATGATCAGAACACGTGCACGGGTCTGCGTCTCGATTTCCTGCAGCGCTTCGGCAACGAGCGTGTCAACATCGGCGGGCGCCACATCGATAAGATAGGCCGCATCGTCGGTCGTAAAGCCCTCCATCGCGGTCAGCAGCAGCGCCTGGCGCGACAGCGGCGTAATACGCGCCAATCGTGCCGATGCGATGGCTTCATGCGCGCCGCTCGCTGTTGCTGCGGCATTGTCGTCAATATGCGACGATGACCAGATTGCGTGGAACGTGCGATACAGGCCCAGTCGAGGATCGACATCGCGGGGGAACTCTTCCGGAGCGGCGACGATGGCTTCCAAAGTGGCCCGGACATACGCATCGCCATGCGACTGACTGCCCGTGAGCGCGCGGCCATAACGGCGAAGAAAAGGCAGATGCGGATGTAATTGCTGGCCAAGCGACATAATGAAAACTGTCTCCCTGAGAACAATCGGCGGCATAATGCCAAACCGTTTGATCAATGTGTAAGGATGGAATGCCGGTTGCCGCTTTGCAACCCCCCGCCCCCGGAACTGCGTGTTTTTCCAAAGCCATTGCGCCGCGACACCGCCGCATTTCACAATGCCAATGAAAAATATTGCAACGTCGGAACCAACCACATCGTAATTTGTTTCACAGGCGTTCGGTTTTTTGTTCCGATCGCTTTTTTTCTCAGGCACATGTCGTTTCTACGGACGGCAAGGATTGACGTTAGGGGGAGATGCAGCAAATGTCGGTAGCGTTTTCACCTTTAAAGTATAGGCACAAAGGGGCGAGTTTTGGGTTCTTCTGACATGCGACCGGATGCCATCGCACCACATGACGCGCCGGTTGCTACCGTGGATGTTGCTACAGGGTCACTCCCGGCCGCCTCGCCGTCGTCCGCAAAGAAAAAGCTACGTCAAAAGCCTGTTTCGGGAAGCAAAGGGGCCGACCATCAGGTTGGCGATGTATTGCGTTCGGTATATCAGACCGCTGTTCAGGAAGACATTCCTGCCGAGATGCTCGACCTTCTCAATAAGTTGGATTGAACGGTTAGAATGTGGCTGACGTTTCCGATGCCGCCCCGCAGGAGCGCTCCATAGTATTTGCGCCTTTCCGCTCCACTGGGGTCAAGATGTTCCTTATCTTGACTTTGGCGCTGCTACCGCTGGGGCTTGTCGCCTTGTTCGCCTCGCTTCAAGCCATCCGCACGGCAGACATGGAACGGGTCTCCCTTCTCAAAATTTCCGTTGTCCAAAGCGCTCGCACACTTTCGTCCGAGACTTCCCTCGATCGGACAGCCCTCCGCATTGGCATCAGCGGCTCTACCAGGGGAAGGGTCGATCCGCAGCAATGCGAACGCATCTCCATGTTCATTCGATCAAGAACATCTTCCGACACTATATTCGCTATATACAACACAGCCGGAAGACGTCTTTGCGCAACCGCCGGTGCATCGCTCGATCGATTTTCCATACCGAATCGACCGGATTCGCGACCCATGTCGTTACTGCCGGAAAAAGACACATTGGTGGCGCGCACCACCAGTGCCGATGGGAGTCTTGTGGCATTGATATTCTACGGTCGGAACTATCTGAACCGGATCATATCGCCTTCCTCGTCCACGGTCAGGCATCAATATGTTCTGACGCAGGGCGAAAAACGGTTGTCCGTCTCGGGCAGCGCCGCGCGTCAGGCGGTCGGAAATCTCGAAAAGGTATCCGCCCCTGTCGGGCCGTCCGATATTCTGCTGACCTTGACCGCGTATAATCCGCCAAAAACCTGGGCGCGAACGCTCTCGCTGTTTCTGCCCCTGCTCATGTGGTTCTCCGCCGCCGCGATTGGATGGTTTGTCGTTAACCGGCTGTTGATCCGTCCGCTGGTGCTGCTGCGCCGGGCGGTAGCTGCCTATCAGCCGGGCGTCCCCCTGAAACCGCTGGAAAAAGTCCGCACCCCCGCGCAGGAAATCACCGATCTGGGCGAGACATTCCGGGCCATCAGCGAGGACGTGGCAACGCACGAAGTCGAAATGTCGGAAAGTCTGGTCCGACAGCGCAAGCTGACTCGCGAAGTCCATCATCGCGTGAAGAACAACCTCCAGATTATTGCCAGCCTCATCAACTTGCACAGCCGATCCGCGGTGACGCCCGATGCCGCCGATGCCTATGCCTCCATCCAACGTCGCGTCGATGCATTGTCCGTGGTGCATCGCAATCACTTCGCGGAGATGGAGGAAAATCGCGGTGTCGGCATCCGGGCGTTGGTGAGCGAACTGGCGGCGGGCCTACGTGCGTCCGGCACCGATGGTGGCGCGCGCCTGGCGATTCAGATCGACAGTGCAGATTTGCACGTCAGTCAGGACATTGCTGTCCCGGTGGCATTTTTGGTGACCGAACTGGTGGAGCTGGCGATGCTATGCGATCCTGCGGCGACCATCCGTATCACGGTGCACCTGAAAGACGACGAACCGGGTCGCGCCCAGATCAGCGTTGCGTCGCTCGCGCTCAGCACCACTCCGGTTCTTCAATCCCGTCTGGAAGGCCGCTTCGACCGTGTCCTGACCGGGCTATCGCGTCAACTACGCGCGCCCCTGCGCCGCGATGAAGAGGAAGGCATCTTCTGCATCGACATTCCGATCATGGACTGAGACCCTATTTCTTCAGATAGCTTTCGCGGACCGACGCGGCAAATGAGCCGAACCGACCTTCGGTGATCGCATCGCGTATCCCCTGCATCAAATCCTGATAGAAGTGGATGTTGTGCTGCGTCATCAGCATGGCGCCCAGCATTTCCCCCGCCTTTACCAGATGATGCAGATAGGCACGGCTCCACGTGACGCACACCGGACAGCCGCAGCGTGCGTCGATCGGCGCTTCGTCCTCGGCATGGCGCGCGTTGCGGATGTTGATCGGACCGCCCCAGGTGAATGCCTGCCCATTCCGCCCCGATCGCGTCGGTAGCACGCAGTCGAACATGTCGATGCCGCGCTCGACCGCGCCGACGATATCGTCCGGCTTGCCCACGCCCATCAGGTATCGGGGACGATCCACGGGCAACTGGTCGGGCGCGAAATCGAGCGTCGCGAACATCGCGTCCTGTCCCTCCCCCACGGCCAGACCGCCCACTGCATATCCATCGAAACCTATCTCGATAAGCTGCTGGGCAGAGCGCAGCCGCAAATCCTGATCGAGAGCGCCCTGCTGTATCCCGAACAAGGCAGACCGCTCCGCGTGCTCGACACCTGCATCGAACCCTTCGCGCGACCGGCGGGCCCACCGCATGGACCGCTCCATCGATAGCGCGGCTTCATCCCGCGTCGCGCCGTTCTTCGTGCATTCGTCGAACGCCATCACGACATCGCTGCCTAGCAGCCGCTGGATCTCCATCGATCGCTCGGGCGTCAGCATATGCTTCGATCCGTCAATATGGCTGGAAAAGGCAACACCCTGTTCGGTCAGCTTGGTCAGAGCGGAAAGGCTCATCACTTGATAGCCACCGCTGTCCGTCAGGATCGGCCTGTCCCACGCCATGAACCGATGCAGCCCGCCCAGCCGCGCCATGCGTTCCGCACCCGGACGCAGCATCAGATGATAAGTATTGCCCAGAATGATGTCGGCGCCCGCTGCACGCACTTCATCGGGGCGCATCGCCTTCACCGTGGCGGCGGTGCCGACCGGCATGAAGGCTGGCGTTCGAATATCCCCCCGGCGCATTGAAAGCGTGCCGGTGCGCGCCTTTCCATCGGTGGCGGCTATGTCGAAGGCGAAGCGGGGTCGGGTCATCCTGCGCCCATAGGCGCTTTTGGCAGCCTTTGTCAGCCCTCGGCGCGTTTGCGCCGCTGTCTTACCGGGCGCAAGGCGCGCTGCGTATCTATAACGATGTCGTTCGCCAGCAATCGCTTTATCTCCGCCCGGGTCTTGGGCTGACAGAGCAGAAAACCCTGCGCATAGGTGAAGCCTGCTTCGCGAGCGTATGTTTCCTGATCCTCGCTCTCGATACCTTCCGCGACCGTATCCATGCCAAGTTCTGCGGCAAGGAAAGCGATTGCGCGGACAACCGCCTGATTTTCCGGGCTATTCTGCACATTGTGCATGAAACTCTGATCGACCTTGATCGTATCGAACGCATAGGCGCTCAAATAGCTGAGCGAGGAATAGCCCGTGCCAAAATCGTCCAGCGCCAGCCGCAGCCCGATCTTGCGCAATTCCAACAACATCGCACTGGTGCGTGGCTGATCGTCCAGAAACACGCTTTCGGTCACTTCCAGTTCAAGCCGCTTGGCAGACAGGCCGCTGGCCATCAGATGCCCGATGACCATCCGCGGCAGGTCCGCCGCCTGAAACAGTGCCGGCGACATATTGACTGCGAGGCGGATATGCTCCGGCCATTCCGAGGCAGCACTGCATGCTTCCGCCAGCACCCAGTCGCTGATCTCGGTGATGATCCCGATGTTCTCGGCCACGGGAATGAACTCGGTTGGCGCTATGGACCCAAGCACGGGGTGCGACCAGCGGACCAAGGCTTCGCAGCCGACGAGCTTGCCGCTGCGCAAATCGAACATGGGCTGAAAATGCAACGAAAGCTGATTGTCCGGGATCGCACGCCGCAACCCGGTTTCCATGTCGTGAAGACGGTTGAACCGTTCCTTCATAGACCAGGTAAAGCTGACGGCGCGATTACGTCCAGTGCCTTTAGCCTGATACAGCGCCATATCGGCATGCTGCATCAACTCATCGACATCGCGCCCATCCTGTGGTGCCACCGCTATGCCCAGCGATGCCGTGATGGCCAGCGTATGCCCGGCGATTTCGAAACTGTGGCGGAAATAATCAATGACATCGGCAGCAATTGCCTGCGCCTCAGCACGATTGACATTGGGGCAGATCAGTATGAACTCATCGCCTCCGAAACGCGCCACATGGCCGCGCCCGTCCAGTGCCTCAGCCAATTTTTCGACAACCGCGCATAACAGATGATCGCCGATCATGTGCCCAAGCGAGTCGTTGATTTCCTTGAATCGGTCCAAATCCAGCCACAAAATGGCGACGGCATCGTTCGTGCGGCGGTTTTTGTCGAAAATTTCGCGCAGGCGTATCTGCATCGCCATCCGGTTTTCTACGCCGGTCAGGCTATCGAACCTGGCGAGTCTTTCGTATTTCACGGCTAGCTGCGATTTCTCGCGTTCGCCCTGCAGCGCGTCAATAACGATGCGGTGAGTCTTGACGCTGATTTCGGCGATGCCCACCAGCATCAAGACCATCATTACGGCCAGAATGCGGTAGATGAAATCGCCCTGCAACCACAATCCTGCAGCCGTGGGCAATATCATGAGCGAGCTTTGCCCTACCGCTATACGCACGCGCCCTGCATTTCTGCCGGAAATCGCCGCGCCATAACTGGCCGCAAGCGTGGCGACGAGCATGTGCACGACGGGATCGGTTGAACGCAGGAGCGCCAGGCACGACATCCCCCCCAGCAGACCGCCGTGGATCCAGCTCGCAGCTTCGAAACCTATTGCCCAAGCGCGTCGGCTGCCAAAGCCCCGCTCGACCGTGATCCGATCGGCAATCCACGCACAGGCAAGCCGCGCAAGACCGGCAATCGCCAAACCAATCGTCAACGCCAATATGATTCGATCTTGTAATTTCAACGCGACGATGATGCCGATGCCGGGGGCAATGGCACAGCCGATTATAAGCGCAAGGGGAGACGCATAAAGCGATTCGGCAAGCAATTGCTGCGCGTGAGCATCCACTCCCGCGTCGCGTCGAGCATGAATGCTCCACTGCTTTGCCTTATCCGTCAACTACACACTCCGTCTCTCGCCCCACCCTTGCCGCACAATGTGTTCCCTTTTGGTAAACTTCTGAATTGGCGTCGCTAAATTCCGGCGCGTGGTTCCTAGAGGCGATAGGTGAAAACGCGGTGAACGGAGGGAAAGTGCCCCTTCTTCTCGATAAAAAACGCTTTCCCTTTACCGTCGGCTCTCGGGCCTGATCGGGTCAGTACCCATTCTGATCGTTAGCCGGGAAGCAGCAGGCTCGAGTCGCCATAGGAATAGAACCGATATCCCTGTGCGATGGCATAGGCGTACGCTTCCTGCGTCCGCTGCCGGCCCATCAACGCGCTAACCAGCATGAACAGGGTCGATTTGGGCAAGTGAAAATTGGTCATAAGGCCGTCGACAGCGCGAAACCGATACCCCGGCGTAATGAAGATACGCGTCTCGTCGGCGAAGGGCCGAACGATGCCGTCCTCGCCGGTGGCGCTTTCCAGCAGCCGCAAACTGGTGGTACCGACAGCGATGACCCGACCGCCCGCGGCGCGAACCGCATTCAACCGATCCGCCGCAGCCGCATCGATCCGCCCCCATTCGGCATGCATATTATGGTCGGCGGTATCGTCGGCTTTGACCGGCAGGAAGGTACCTGCGCCTACATGCAAGGTCAGCGTCTGCGCAAGCACGCCGCGTGCTTCCAGCGCCGCCATCAGCTCCGGCGTGAAATGCAGCGCGGCCGTGGGCGCGGCAACCGCGCCATCTTCCCGTGCGAACATCGTCTGATAATCTTCGCGATCCTGCGCGTCGGTGGGGCGCTTGGCTGCGATATAGGGGGGCAAGGGCATCCGCCCGGCCCGCTCAAGTAGAATTTCGACCGGCGCATCGCCTTCGAAATTCAGCGTGATTGCGCCTTCATCGTCCTTCGCGCCAGCAATCGCCGTCACGCCTTCGCCGAAATCGATGCGGTCGCCTTCGCGAACGCGCTTGGCGTTGCGGACGAATGCTTGCCAGCTACGCAAGCCTAGTCGCTTGTGCAGCGTCGCGCCGATCCGCGCTTCGCCTCGCATCCCCTCAAGCTGCGCAGGAATGACGCGCGTATCGTTGAACACCAGGCAATCGCCCGCGCGTAACAGCGACGGCAGATCGGACACGATCCGATCCGCCATGCCCGCTGTCCCGTCCAGCACCATCAACCGCGCAGAATCGCGCGGCACCGCAGGGCGCAACGCGATCCGCTCCGGCGGCAAATCGAAATCGAACAAATCTACGCGCATCGACCAAATCCCCCTTTCCCCTTCAGGGGAGAGGATCGAGGAGAGGGGGTATCACATCGACACCCAATATTATGCCGTTCCCATCCGCTAGGAAAAGCGGCTTTCTTTACGGCTTGATCGGCGCGCTCAGATCCGCAGCGCTAGGCACCTTGGCGGGTGCAGGGGCGACGTTCAGATTAGCGGGGACAGCCTTTCCGTCGCTCTCGATCGAGGCCTGCACGATCACCGACGGATCGGCGGGCGGCTCGCCCACGGCGATGGGATCGATATATTGCATCCCTTCGATCACCCGGCCAACCACCGTATATTTCTTGTCAAGTTGCATCCGGGGCAGGAACAGGATGAAGAACTGGCTGTTCGCGCTGTCCTCGCTCGCCGCACGCGCCATCGACACCGTGCCGCGCAGATGCGGCATCAAGTTGAACTCCGCCTTCAGGTCCGGCAGCGGCGATCCGCCGGTGCCGTCCCCCTTGGGATCGCCACCCTGCGCCATGAAGCCGGGAATCACGCGATGGAACTTCAGGCCATTGTAAAAGCCCTGCCGCGTCAGCGTCTTGATCCGCTCGACATGGTTCGGCGCGATGTCGGGGCGTAGCTGGATGCGCACCCGGCCGCCTGTCGACAGATCCAGGTCCCATACATTGTCGGGTTCGACGGGCACGACGGCTGCAGGCACTTTCGCCGCGCCCTCTTCGCCCAGCTTCTTGGCGTTTTCAGCCGCGATGGCCGCAGACTCAGCCTTCTTGAGCTCGTCGGCCCGCCCGCCGCCGCCCTGCGCCATAGCCGGTGCCGCCGCGATCGCCGCAAGCATGAACGTGCCTGTTATGCACGCCGTCCTGAAACCCTTTAACAACGCCATGTTCGTCCTGTCTCCAGCGGAGGAATAGGTGGTCCGCACCATCGTGCGGATAAGAAAAATACTATGAATGGACCATGAGCGGTCGCCTCATGTGCCCTTTCGCCCGATGCGCTCTACGCGCTCTGCCACTTCCTCGCAAACCTTGGGACTTACGAATTTGTGGATGGGTCCGCCGAACAGCGCGATTTCTTTGACCAGACGGCTTGCAATCGGCTGCAGCGACACGTCGGCCATCAGGAATACGGTCTCGATGCCGGCATTGATCTGCTGGTTCATGCCCGCCATCTGATACTCATATTCGAAATCCGCGACCGCGCGCAGGCCGCGAATGATCATGCTGGCCCCTTCCCGCTCGGCAAAGGTCATTAACAGCGCGTCGAACGCCACCACATGGATTTCGGTGTCGATGTCGGCGCATTCACGCTTCACCATCTGCATCCGCTCATCCAGCGTGAACATCGGAGATTTGCTCGGATTGGTCGTCACGCCGATCACCAGCCGGTCGACTAGCTTCGCGCCACGCCGGATGATATCCATATGCCCCAGCGTCACGGGATCGAACGTGCCGGGATAGACGCCCACGCGCGGTTTCAGTCTCTCGCTCATCGGTCACGCTCCACTACATAGTCCGCAATCGCACGCAACAGGTCGGCTTCCGCGCCGAACCCATGCAAATGCGCCTTCGCCTGATCCACCAGCATCCGCGCCTGTTCGCGCGCACGCTCGACACCCAGCAGCGAGACGAAGGTTTCCTTGCCCGCTGCCGCATCCTTGCCCAATGCCTTGCCCGCCAGATGGGCATCGCCTTCCACGTCCAGAAGGTCGTCCGCAATCTGGAACGCCAGCCCGATATCGCGCGCATAGCCATGCAGGCTCGTGCGACCCTCTGGCGGGATCCGGCCCAGAATTGCCCCCGCCTCGACACAAAAGCCGATGAGCGCACCAGTCTTTAGTTGTTGTAACCGCGTGACCGTCGGCAGATCGAAGCCGGATTTCTCCGCCTCCAGATCCATCATCTGACCGCCCGCCATTCCGGCCGGACCGCTGGACACCGCCAGCGCCCGAACCAGTTCGCACCGCACGAACGGATCGGCATGGGTGCGCGGATCGATCAGCACTTCGAACGCTAGATCGTGCAGGCAATCCCCGGCCAGGATCGCCGTCGCCTCGTCGAATGCCTTGTGGACGGTCGGCTTGCCGCGGCGCAGATCGTCATTGTCCATCGCCGGCAGATCGTCGTGCACCAGCGAATAGACGTGGATGCACTCGACCGCCAAGCCCACACGCACCGCCGATTCGGCCGCCACGTTGAACAGGTCTGCTGTCGCCTTAACCAGCATCGGCCGCATCCGCTTGCCGCCGCCAATGGCCGCATGGCGCATCGCTTCATACAGGCGCGCACGCGCATCGTCGGGCACCGGCAGCAGGGAATCGAACGCCTTGTCGATGGCGATGCCGACTTCCCGCACCGCAGCGTTCAGCAGATCGCTCTTTGCCACAGATGCGCTCATGCCGACTTCCCCCAAAACTCAGCGTTCAATTGGCGTCGAAGGGCTGCGCCCCGATCGCGTCGCCTGCCGGATTGAGCGTCAGCTTCTGAATCTTCGCCTCGGCATCGGCCAGCCGCCTGGTGCACTGGGCCCTCAACGCTTCGCCCCGCGTATAGAGCGTGATCGATTCCTCCAGCGGCGCGTCACCGCTTTCCAGCTTGCGTACGATGCCTTCCAGCTCGCGCAACGCATCTTCGAAGGACAAGGCGGCAACGCCTTCGCTCTCTATGGTGTTGGTCTCCATGACAGAAGCATTGGCGGGGGCCGAGCCTATGGTCAACCCCGCCCGTTAATCGCGCAGACAGCCGTCATGACGAATGATCGAGATACGCCACCCAAGTGTAACGAAAAGGTCAAGCCGCGCCGCAATATAGATAAGGTCAAAAATACCATTTTTCCGTTGACGCACTATGCTGCAACCGCACATACGAGGTTCCGTCATGAAACATCATATCCCCCTCCTCGCCGTCGCTGCCCTGATCTCGCTTTCCGCGTGCAGCAAGTCCGAACCTGAAGTCGTGGGCGGCCCCGCCGACCCGATGGCTGAACAGATCGCCAACGCTGCGCCTGTCGAATTGCCGCCTGCCGTGAAGGCCAGCAAGCAGTATCGTTGCAAGGACAACAGCCTGATTTTCGTCGACTTCCTGTCCGACGACAAGACGGCCAACCTGCGCACCGAAAAGAACGGCACGCCCACCAAGCTGACGGCTGCCGAAGCCGGTGGCGCTCTGAAGGCCGATGGCTATGAAGTCAGCGGTCTGGGAAGCCCTGTAACGATCACCGTTCCCGGCAAGAGCGCACAAAGCTGCAAGGGCTAAGTCCCTTCCTCCTTCTCAACCCATCAGGGCCGGACGCGAAAGCCTCCGGCCTTTTTCTTTGCGCGACAATCATGGCGCCTGCCGTGAAGGTTGCCCAAATCCCCACGCCCCGCTAAACGCGCGCACATGTCCAGCACCGCACCCGCCATCACCCCCGAAATCGTCGCCGAGCATGGCTTCAACGAAGAGGAATATGCCCGCGTCCTGAACGCTCTGGGGCGGGAGCCGAACATTACCGAACTCGGCATATTCTCGGTCATGTGGTCGGAACATTGCAGCTATAAATCCAGCCGCATCCACCTGAAGAATCTGCCAACGACTGCCCCCTGGGTCATCTGCGGTCCCGGCGAGAATGCAGGCGTCATCGACATCGGCGCAGGGCCGAACGGCACGAAACTCGCCGCCATCTTCAAGATGGAGAGCCACAATCACCCGTCCTACATCGAACCCTATCAGGGCGCGGCAACAGGCGTAGGCGGCATCCTGCGCGACGTGTTCACCATGGGCGCGCGCCCGGTCGCGAACATGAACGCGCTGCGCTTCGGTCGCCCGGATCATCCCCGGATGCGCCACCTCATCAGCGGCGTGGTGCGCGGCATCGGCGGCTATGGCAATTGCGTCGGCGTTCCGACCGTGGGCGGCGAAGTCAATTTCCATGCGGCCTATGACGGCAATATCCTGGTCAACGCGATGACCGTCGGCATCGCCGAGCAGGACAAGATTTTCTATTCCGCGGCCTCCGGCGTCGGCAATCCCATCGTCTATGTCGGCTCAAAGACCGGCCGCGACGGTATCCACGGTGCAACCATGGCCAGCGCCGACTTCGGCGAAGACTCGGACGCAAAGCGCCCCACTGTGCAGGTCGGCGATCCCTTCACGGAAAAGCTGCTGATCGAAGCCTGCCTCGAACTCATGGCGTCGGACGCCATCGTCGCCATTCAGGATATGGGCGCCGCGGGCCTCACCTCCTCCTCGGTCGAAATGGCAAGCAAGGGCGGCGTCGGCCTCCTCCTCAACATGGACATGGTGCCGCAGCGCGAAACCGGCATGTCGGCTTATGAAATGATGCTGTCCGAATCGCAGGAACGGATGCTCATGGTCCTGAAACCCGGCAAGGAAGCCTTTGCCGAAGCGATCTTCCACAAATGGGAACTGGATTTCGCGGTCATCGGCGAAGTCACCGACACGGGTCGCATGGTCCTCACCCATCATGGCGAAACCGTGTGCGACATCCCGCTCGCCCCGCTGGCCGACGACGCGCCGCTGTACGACCGCCCGCATGTGCCGACGCCCAAGCGCGCACCGCTGACCGACATTCCCGCCAGCACCGACATCGCTGCGGACCTCGTCACCCTGATGGGCAGCCCCGACATCGCCAGCCGCCGCTGGATCTGGGAACAATATGACCACATGGTCGGTGCGGATACCCTGCAGCGCCCCGGTGGCGACGCCGCCGTCGTCCGCATCCACGGCACCAATCGCGCGCTGGCGATCAGCACCGATTGCACCCCGCGCTATTGCTACGCCGACCCATTCGAGGGCGGCAAGCAGGCGATTGCCGAATGCTACCGCAACATCAGCGCGGTCGGCGCGCTGCCGCTCGCAGTCACCAACTGCCTCAACTTCGCCAACCCGCAGCGCCCCGAAATCATGGGCCAACTCGTGGGCTGCCTTGACGGCATGGGCGAAGCCTGCCGCGCGCTCGACTTCCCGGTCGTGAGCGGCAACGTCTCGCTCTACAACGAAAGCAAGGCCACCGGCGGCGGCAGCGCGATCCTGCCGACCCCCGCCATTGGCGGCGTCGGCGTGCTGGAAGACATCGACACGATGGCGACCGTAGCGTTCAAGGCGGAAGGCGAAGCGATCTTCGTCATCGGCGACAATAACGGCCATCTTGGCCAGTCGCTCTGGCTGCGCGAAGTGCATGGCCGCGAAGACGGCCCGCCCCCGCCCGTCGATCTCGCCAAGGAAAAGGCCCACGCCGCATTCATCCGCACCCTCGTCGCGGATGGCAAGGTCAGCGCCGTGCATGACGTGTCCGACGGCGGCCTGCTCGTTGCCGTGGCCGAAATGGCGATGGCCGGCAACATCGGCGCGACACTGGAAGAAATCGGCGACCACTTCACGGCATTCGGCGAAGATCAGGCGCGCTATGTCGTCACCAGCAGCGTGGCGGACAGCATCCAGGCCGCAGGCATCCCCATGACCCGCATCGGCACCACCGGCGGCGACGCCCTCGTGCTCCACGGCAAGAGCATCGCCATCGCCGACCTGCGGGATGCGCATGAAGGCTTCTTCCCCGCCCTGATGGACGGCTGAACAGATTGATTAAGACTTATCCGGGTGCATTTTTCTGAACTCGGTGCTGAACGAACCCCAGGACAGGCGGGCTGAAATATCCTTGGTCACCATGTCGGTCACACTTGAATCGCTACCATCGAGATTACGCTCACGATAATTTTGCCACCAAGGGAAACGACGCCATATACCCGTCGCAATCGGATCGTCGGTAATCTGAATGGTGATACGTTTGAGCGTTACGCCGCGACCGAAGCTGGCGGCTAGATCGTATGGATCGACGCTTTCAACGGTGTCGGGATTACGAATGTCTCGAAAACGCACAAGCAACGGATAGTCGTCTTCAGGCAGTTCGAAATGTAACTTCTCTCTCTTCCACGTCGGCCACGCCAGCTTCCATGTTTCATGCCAACTCGAATGCTGACCATATTCAGTAATCAAGCGATTGCGCATGATGAAGAATGGCAACTCACCAGAGTTGAGCGTTTCCATGAGCGCGAAAAGCGTACCGCCCGGCAGGTCAATGGCAACGGCCTCCCCCCGAATATCCCCATCGAACCGTTCCATGAGCGGAAGACAGCCAAGCATCCCGCAAACGCGCTTCCCATACCGATGATCCGGACACTAGGCCTTGCGGCGTTTCGATGTACAATGTGATGCGGTAACGGATGCAATCTTCTCGTTCGAGGATCGAACAGTTTGACAGAAATGGCAATAGAAGCAGGCAACCGCCTTGCAAAAGGGCACGGCGGCGTGGCGCGAATGATTGTCCGATCAATTTAGCAACCATCCCGCCATTAACCTATCGTTTCGCTTCTTAGCTCGGCACAGTGATATAGCGACAAATTGTCAATTATCTCTTTTGCTTACAGATCAAGCGAACGGCGCATTTTGCCCTGTCCTACATCCCCGCCCCGCTGCTACATTCGCGTCGGCTCTTTGAAACCCCGGCGTTTTTAACGTCCCCTCCCATCCCCCACACGCGCGATGTTAGAGAAGTTACGGATTAAATCCGCGTCACCCGCGCGAACAGCACATGATAATCGTCGCGCGCGCCCTCTGCGTCGAATATCGCCATCACGCGCCGCAAAGCCCGCGCGCCCAGCGGCGCGCGGCCCGGCGTCGGCACGCTCGCACCGATGCCCTTAAGGTGCGTCATCAACCCCCGCGCGCTGTCCCATTCAACGGGATACTCCTCGTCGAACGCAAAGGCATCGGGATACGCCGCCAGCATGGACTGCAACGCCGCCAGCGACGGATAGTCCGCCACTCCAGCCGCAACCCCGCACGCCGCATGCGCAGCGCGCCAACGCGCAAAGCTCTGCTCCCCCATGGTGGAGAAGATCAGGCTTCCGCCCGGCCGCAGCAATCCATTCAGCCGCGCCACGGCCAGCGGCAAATCGTCGAACCACTGAAAGGCAAGGCTCGACAGGATGAGGTCGAAATGCGGGCCGTCGAACCATGGCGACTCGCCGTCCATCGGCAGGAACGTTCCCGCGATCATCGCCCCATCCGCCGCCCGCGCCACCATGTCCGCTGCCAGATCGGTCGCGACCAGCTTGGCGCTAGGCCAGCGCCCGCCAATCTCCCGCGTCAGCAAACCCGTGCCGCAACCAATCTCCAGGATCTGCGGCGCATCGGGCAGGGAAAGCAGGGACGCCAAATCGGCCACCGTCCTTGCCGCGATCCGCTGCACATCGGCATGGTCGTCATAGCCCGCCGCCGCTGCGCCGAACGCTGCCGCTATCTTGTCCTTCCGCTCATCCGCCATGCCTACCCTCTTGCAGAACCGTCGGCGGATTTCCACCGTCTCGCGCTCTCGCTATGAGTATCGGATCATATTGCATCGGGGGGCATAGATGACGGCAGGATATTCCGGCACGCCACTGGCAAAGAAACTTTCGCTCAAGTCGGGCATGCGGGTCTGGTTCGATGCCCTGCCCGAGAGTGTGCGTGCAGAAATTGTCGATGCCGCCCTCACCCTGCATGAGTGCTCTGTCCCGGAAGCGCCGCTCGACGCCGCTCATATTTTCGTGACCGAACGGCAGGCCATGGAAGCGCGCATTGCCACTCTTCGTCCCCTGCTCGCCCCCGCCGGCTTCCTATGGATCAGTTGGCCCAAAAAGGCATCGAAGGTGCCAACCGACATAACAGAGGATATAATTCGTGCGGTCATCCTTCCTAACACAGACCTCGTTGACGTAAAGGTTTGCGCCGTCGATACCACATGGTCGGGCCTCAAGCTCATGATCCGCAAGGATAAGCGCTAAGGTCACTTTCCGTAGCCCAGTTTGTGACGGTGGACCCAGCACCGAAAAAGGATAAGAGCGGCCGCATGCTTCCCGACACCCGCATTCTCCCCCTCGATGCCCTGCGCGGTTTTGCCGTGATGGGCATATTGATGCTGAACATCATCGGCTTTTCCATGCCTGAGGCCGCCTATATCAATCCGGCGGTCTGGGGCGGCACGGACTTTCCCAACATTGCGGCATGGTTCACCGCCTTCGTGCTGTTCGACGGCAAGATGCGGGGGCTGTTCTCGCTCCTTTTCGGCGCATCCATGCTCCTCATCATCGAACGCGCCGAAATCAGCGGGCGCGACGGGCGGCGCGTCCATATTGTGCGTGCAGCGTGGCTGTTCGCTTTCGGCCTCGCGCATTATTTGCTGCTGTGGTGGGGCGACATATTGATGATCTATGCGATCGTCAGCCTGATCGCACTGCTGTTTATCGGACGCCCACCCCTGAGCCTCGTCAAATGGGCATTTGGCGCGTTTCTCGTGCATTTCGTGATCCTCGTGACGTTCATCGTCAGCGCCTACGCCTTTGGCCACGCCGCCGCAGAACCGGGCGCATCCGCACAGGTTGTGCAAGGCTTCGGCCAGATGATCGACAGCTTCGGCAGACCCCGAACGCCAGCCATCGCGCAGGAGGTCGCGCTCTACCGCTCCGATTATGGTACGATCTTCGCCGCTTCCCTGAAAGCACTGCCGGACAAAACAACCCTGCTCATATACTTCACGTTCGACACGCTCGGCTTCATGCTGCTTGGCATGGCGATGCTCAAGGGCGGCTTCCTCAACGGGCAGTGGCCCATCGACCAGTATAGCCGCACCGCCCGCCACTGTTTTCTCATCGGCCTGCCCCCCACCGCTGCAATGGCGATTTGGGTTATTGTGTCCGGCTATGATCCGCTTGTGGCCTTCGGCGTATTCCTGAGCTGGTCCTTTCCATTCCGCATACCGCTGACGGTCGGTTACGCGGCGCTGTTCATGACGTGGATATTGCGCGCACCGGATAATCCTCTGATCCTGCGCATAGCTGCGGCCGGGCGCATGGCGTTCAGCAACTACCTTGGCACCAGCTTGCTAATGACCGCGATATTCTACGGATGGGGCGGCGGACTGTTCGGCCATGTCGACCGCGCGCATTTGTATTTGTTCGTATTCGGCGCCTGGGCGCTCATGCTTCTCTGGTCGAAGCCGTGGCTGGTTCGATTCCATTTCGGCCCCTTCGAATGGCTCTGGCGATCGCTGGCACGGGGCGAGATGCAGAAAATGCGACGAATTCGCAATTAGGCGCTAGTTTACTATTGCGACCTATTAGCAGGAAGGCTACTTCGGTGTCAGGAGATGGCACATGGTTGTTTGTATCTGCAATGCGATTCGCGAAAAAGACCTGCGGGAAGCCGCGCGTGACGGATGCGATACGCCTTGCAGCGCTTATGCCAGGTTCGGTCGGCGCCCAAAATGCGGGCAGTGCGTACCGTTCGCGCGAACCATTATCGCTGCAGAGCGTGCGACTGCATAACATTCGCATGTAAGAAAACGGCGCATTTCTGCCGTTTTTTAGGTTACATTCTGTAGACTTAACATTATGGTCGTTGCTCGCGAAACAAGCTGGAGCATGTCCCATGAAGGGCGACCCCAAGGTCATCGACTATCTTAACGACGTGCTCAAGAATGAGCTGACCGCGATCAATCAATATTTCCTGCATTACCGCATCCTCAATCACTGGGGCGTGAAGAAGCTCGCCAAGTTTGAATATGAGGAATCGATCGACGAGATGAAGCACGCCGACAAATTGGCTGAGCGCATCCTGTTTCTGGACGGCCTGCCCAATTTCCAGCTTCTCGGACGGCTCAAAGTCGGCGAAAATGTCGAAGAGATTTTGAAGTCCGATCTCGAACTTGAATATGAAGCATTGCCGCCCCTCAAGGACGGTATCGCCTATTGCGAGTCTATCCGGGATTATGTGACGCGCGATCTATTCGCCGACATCCTTGAAAGCGAAGAAGAGCATATCGATACGCTGGAAACCCAGTTCGAAATGATCGAACGCATGGGAATTCAGAACTACATTCAGCTTCAGTCGGAAGCTGCGGAAGACTGACGCGAGTGAGCCTAGAGACGCGTCAGCCCCTGGGTAGGTTCGAGCCTACGCCCGAACCCGCCGGGGCGGCGTGTCACAAGTGGATTTGAATCGGCTTCAAGAGCAGCAATCGTTTCCGCGAAACAGCCACGCAGCGCAACGACGATCTCGATCAGTTCTTCGGGACTTTCGTGATATTCCACGCAACGTCGCGCCACCATTTCGATTTCTTCGGCCATGTCGCCCAGACGTTCCGCGCCAAACTGCCGCGATTCCCCCTTCAACGTATGAGCAGGCAGAACCAAAGCAGTGGCATTGCGCGCACGCATAGCTTCCTCGATCGCGGCGACCGATTTAGTCCCGTCTTCTTTGAAATATCCCAATATCCGAACGAAATCGGTACCAAGCTCTGCGCGCGCTTGTGCAAAGTCCGTAAAGTCGATCAGCTTGGCGTCCATATGTGACACGTTCGATGCTCCCAAAGGCGCAATCATGCGCCCACTTGAATCGATGTGTAATATGAGAGGGGTAAATGGAGCGTTAAATCGCCATAAATGAGCCGTTTAAGAGCGTGTTGGCCTCTCCAGCCTGAAAGCTGGAGCGCGATCATCGGCTATACGCGCTATCTCCCAACCTTGTTGCTCTGCCAACGCTGCCAGTTCGGTCGGCGCTATCGGATCGTCCGCCAAAACCATGACCGCAGAGACATCGCGCATGGCGCGTGCCGCCCTAAGTGCTGGCCACGGACAGCGCATGCCGCGCGCATCGATAATCGGCACGTCGCTCACAACAACTGGCGTCAGTTATCGAACGGGTTCTTGGAGCTTCGCAGAGTCAGGCGAACAGGAACCGCGCCGAAGCCCAGTTCCCGTCGGATACCATTCACCAGATAGCGACGATAGCTTTCCGGCAGAATTTCGAGTCGCGTCCCGAAGATGACGAAGCTTGGTGGGCGCGTCTTGATCTGCGTAATATACCGCAGCTTGATCCGCTTACCGCCCGGCGCGGGCGGTGGATTGTTTTCCAGCGCCGTTTCGAACCAGCGGTTGAGCGCGCCGGTAGACACACGCTGCGACCAAGCCGTGCGCGTTTCGAATGCGACCTTGATCAGATCGTCAATGCCCTTGCCGGTGACAGCAGACACCGTCATCAGCGGTACGCCGCGCACCTGCGCCAGACCGTCCTCCAGCGCCTTCTTGATGCCCTGATATAAAGACGAGCCATGTTCGGCGACGTCCCATTTGTTGATTGCGATGACAAGGGCGCGACCCTCTTGCAAAACGCGATCGGCGATCCTTAGATCCTGGGATTCCAAACCCAGAGTGGCGTCCAGTAGCAGCACAACGACTTCGGCAAAATTGACAGCATTCATGCCATCGGCCACCGCTAACTTTTCCAGTTTGTCCTGCACCTTTGCATGCTTGCGCATACCGGCAGTGTCGATCAGGCGGACGATCCGATCCTCGCCTTCCGGAGACGTCCATGTCCAATCGACCGCAATACTGTCGCGCGTGATCCCCGCTTCCGGTCCCGTGATCAGCCGATCCTCACCCAATATGCGGTTGATCAGCGTCGACTTGCCTGCGTTGGGACGGCCCACAATGGCCAGCTTGAGCGGCGCGCTCTCATCGTCTTCGTAGAATGCAGGAGGATTGTCCGGTGTATTGGTTTCGTCTTTTTCCAAATGCGGACGCAGCGCCTCGAACAGTTCCACCAAACCCTGGCCATGCTCGGCAGACAGTTCGACGGGCGCACCGAAGCCTAGCGCATAGCTTTCGATCACGCCGACATCGCCTGCTTTGCCTTCGGCCTTGTTTGCGACCAGCACGACCGGGGTATTGCCGCCGCGCAGCCAGCGTCCGATTTCCTCGTCCAACGGATTTACGCCATCGCGTGCATCGAACATGAACAGTGCTACGTCGGCTTCTGCCACCGCGGCCTCGGTCTGTTGGCGCATCCGGCCCGGAAGGGTGTGCGGATCTTCGTCTTCATAGCCTGCGGTGTCGACCACGCGGAAATCCATACCCACCAGCGTGGCATCCCCTTCACGCCGGTCGCGCGTCACGCCGGGACGGTCATCGACCAGCGCCAGTCGCTTGCCGACGAGACGGTTGAAAAGGGTGGACTTGCCCACATTGGGACGCCCGACAATGGCTACTGTGGGCAACATGGCCGCTTCTATTCCTTAAAAAACAAATGCCGCTCGGTCGGCGCCTGCCGGAATATCTTCCATGGGGCGCTGACCGAACGGCCACAACTATAGGGCGTGAGCGGGCGTTACCGCAATGCTGTCAGCTTGCCGTCATCCGCAAGAATATACAGCGTATTGTTAGCGACAACGGGCGACAATGACATGGAGTGATCCATGTCTTCCGCCTTCTGGACCGCGCCGGTGGTCGGATCGACATACAGCATGTCGCCCTGCGTAGATACCAGGATCAATCGATTGCCCGCCAGCACGGGGCCGGTCCACCGAATCGCGCCCGTCTTCTTCTTGGCCTTGCGCCAACGATCAAGCTGACTGATCCAGCGAATGTTGCCCGTTGCGCGCGCCACGCAAAGCAGCTTGGCGTCATCGGTGACGACGAAGACCCATTCGCCGACGACCCATGGCGTCGAAATGCCAGCAATGTTGATTTCCCACAAACGCTGCCCGCTGGTGAGTTCGTAGGAAGCCATGCGTCCGCCCTGCCCGATGGCAAAGACACGTCCGCGGTCGATCACTGGATCAGCGTCGATATCGGTCAGCGTCGCAACAGCCGTCGAAATGCTGGTCCGGGACAATGCGTCTCCCCAAAGCGTCCGACCATTTTCATAACGGTAGGCATTGAGTTCGCCTGAGCTATACCCGGCCAGCACGGTGCCTTGCGCCGCGGCCGGAGCGGCTACGCCAAACACGGCGGTCACTTGCAGCGTAGCGGACTCAGTCCATTGCGTTTCGCCATCGCTCTGGTTGAGAGCGAAAATCTGATTGTCCTGGCTCATGACATAAGCATGGCCGTTGGCTAGCGTCGGCGCGCCGCGCAATGGACCGCCGGGACGCTTTTTCCAGACGATTGAACCGTCGGCAACATTGAGAGCCACGACATCGCCTACCCCGGTGGAAGCGAAGACGCGATCGCCCACGACGCTGACGCCGCCACCGAACAGCGATCTGCCATTGCCCTCGGCAGGCAGTGCGGTCTGCCAGAGACGGGCACCGGTCCCGGCGTCCATAGCGATGACCCGCGCTTCTGCATCCATCACGAACAGCTTGCCGCCGGATATCACAGGCGATGCGCCCAGTCGGGCGCGTGGCGTGCTACCACTGATTGTCGCGCTCCAGGCTTGCGCAGGCGATGCACCCAAAGCAACATGCCCCATCGCCTTCGACGGATTGCCGCCATGCTGGGACCACTCGTCATTCGCCACCGCTTCGGGAAGGGTGATGGCAACTTCGGCCAGTGCGGGATCGACCTCTACGCCTTGCTCAGTGGACAGAATCGAGGTGCGCTTACCGACGACCGGCGTCTTCGGCCCGCCCTTCTTTCCGCCGATTATGCCACATCCGCCCAGCAACGCGATGCCAGCCAGCAGAGCACCGCTCCGGATCAATTTACTGCGCATTGTTGCCGCTATCCTCATTTTCAATCGCTTCGATTGCATCGATACCCAATAAGCCCGCCATCTGTCGCGCACGTGAACGGATCGTCTGCGGCACAGTTTTGTCCTTGGCCATGGCTGCAAAAATAGGCCCTGCCAGATCGGGCTTGCTCATCTTCATGTAGGCAATAGCCGTCATTTCACCTGCGCTGCCGAACCAAGGATCGCCAGCGACCGCCAATGGCTTCATCCGCGCGACGATATCGGCAGGCTTCATCTTGTCGAACTCAATCGACGTCTGCCGCACCAGCGCGAGATCGCGATAAGGCTGGTCAAGGCTCGTGTCCGCTGCCATCGCCTTATAGATGGCCAAAGCGCCCCCAGTATCGCCCTTACCTGCAGCGACTGCCGCCTTCGCCAATTGCGCGGCTGCGCGATAACCCGACTGGTCCGCTTTGCTCAGAGCGTCCAGCTTGGCCGCATCGGGCACACCGCCAGCAGCCACCACATCAAGCACCTTCGCCATTTCCTCGGCGGTCTCACCGGACTTGCGGGCGCTGTGATGCTCCCAATAGAGCCAACCGGCGAATGCGATCAAACCCGCAACGATCGCGCCAACGACCCAGCGGCCATAATTCTGCCAAAAGCGCAGCATCCGATCCTGTCGGACGGCGTCATCGACTTCGCGCATAAAGGCTTCATTGGGTTGTGGCGTAATGGCCAACATCGCTCTCCGGTACTACAGCAAAACAGGGGGGAATTGGCCGCGGACCTTAGCGATCCGTTGCCTTTGCGCAACTTACTTTTTCGGACGATACACCTGTTCGTCAGTGGGAAAGCTCCGGTCGCGGACATCGCTGGCGTAGCGCGTCGCCGCACCAGCAATCATATCGCCCATTGCTTCATAGCGTTTAACAAACCGCGGTACACGGTCGAACATGCCAAGCATGTCCTCGGTCACCAAAACTTGCCCATCGCACCTGGCTGAGGCGCCTATCCCGATGACCGGACAAGGCACTGCGGCTGTGATCGCATCGGCGACATCTTCCAATACGCCTTCGACTACCATGGTGAAACATCCCGCTTCCGCAACCACTTTGGCATCGCGCAGGATTTTGGCGGCTTCCGCGTCGCTGCGTCCCCGCGCGCCATAGCCGCCCAGCGCATTGACCGCTTGAGGCGTTAAGCCAACATGCGCGCACACAGGAATGCCCCGCGCCAACAAGAAGGCGATCGTTTCCGCCATGGCTTCCCCGCCCTCCAGCTTTACGCCAGCCGCGCCGGTTTCTTTGAGGATTCGCGCGGCACTTTCGAACGCCTGTACCGGGGACGCCTCGTAACTGCCAAACGGCATATCGACGATCACGACCGAGTGATAGCTGCCACGGACAACAGCGGCGCCGTGTGCGCACATCATGTCGAGGCTGACCGGGACCGTCGAGGGCAAGCCGTAGATTACCTGACCCAACGAATCTCCAACAAGCAGAAGATCGCAGTGCGGATCAAGCAATTGTGCCATGCGGGCGGTGTACGCCGTCAGCATCACAATAGGCTCTGCGGTCACTCCATCCGCCTTTCGCGCACGGATCGCCGGAACGGTGAGACGTTTCATTGGCGCAGGCGTGGGGTTGGCGCGGCTGGTCGATGTATCGATGGTGAAAGTCGTGGACATGGCTGCGCTCTACCCCAGCCGCAAAGCAGGCGCAAACCAAGTAAGGATTAGTCGTCCTTGTCAGGCAAGAGTTCGGGAACTTCCGCTTGAGCCGCCTTGTTGGGTGCTGCCGGGAAAGCACAGCCTTTGTTCAGGCCCATCCCTTTCAGAAATGCCCGGCGGACAGACCCGGCATACACTGCCGCTTCGACGCGGCGCTGCTGTTTGTCTGCGCCAGTAATGACCCGCACCAATCCGAGTCCCGGCAAGATCGACCTGACGACTTCGCCAGCAGCGGTAGCAGCCAATGCCGATCCTTCACCTTTTTTCTTCTCCGGCGCATCCGCGTCGGGGCCAAGTGCGGTACCCAGCTTCAATACTTCCGCACTGATCTGTTTGCATGTGCGCATATTTCGGGTGGAATAAGGCGCACTGGCGGCCAGTTGCAAGATCTCCGGGATCTTGTCATCCTTGATCCGCGTATCGCGCAACGGTTGAGTTACGGCGCGCTCTACCTTGCTTTGATTCTGTGCATGGACCGGCGTTACCAAGACAAATGGCAACAGGATAAAGAAAGCTTTGTAACGCTGCATGTAGGACCTCCACTGACGATTATCGTATCGACTGCGGAAGGAAACGCGGGAGCCGCCAATCGGCTCCCGCTTCGTTACGAAAAGGTATCAAAAACTGCCTTTGATAGTTAGACCGTAGGTGCGCGGGTCGCCGGGCTGACCAGCCACCAAGCCAACATTGCCAGGCGCAGTCTGAAGCAGTTCGAAGTAGTTCACGTCGGATGCGTTACGCACCCAACCGAACACGTCGAGATTGCCGCCACGGAAGCCAAGCCGGAAATTGGTCACGGCGTAGCCTTTGATCCAGGTGTAGTCGGACGGTGACGGGTTGGACGAGAAGTGCGAACGATAATTGCCATCTACGCCAAGGTACACCTGGCCTTCCCTGGCCAGCAAGGTGACGGGCACATTGGCTTCCGCGCCATAGGACAGCGATATCTTCGAAACGCCGGGCAAGCGCTGACCGGAAATGTCGCAGTTTGCTGGGCTTAGCCCACCCGGAGTACCCGGCGCGCTGGCGGTCTGCCCTGCCGCCACTGTCGTTCCGCCCGAAAGCTCGGGCGGGCAAGGGGCATCTACGAACTTCACATATTTCGCATCGGTGTAAGCACCGTTGACATAGGCGGTGAAACGCTCGCTCGGACGGATCGCGAAATCGGCCTCGATGCCTTGCGACCGGACCTTGCCCGCATTGGCCAGATAGCCGCGCAGAACACCAAGCTGGCCGTTGGTAACAGTTGCCTGATAATTTTTGATGTCGGTGCGGAACGCCGCAAGGTTGAAGGTGGCTTTGCGATCCCAAAGCTGCGTCTTGATACCCGCCTCGAAATGATTGACCGATTCCGGCTTGATTTCCGACAGCAACGGGTTGCCGGCAGCGTCGGTCGGCAGCCCGTTCTGATTGATACCAAAGGTTTTGAAGCTCTTGGCATATGTCGCGTACGCCAGAACGTCGGAGGCAACTTTGTAGCTGGCAGTAAAATCGTAAGTGAAGTTCCAGTCGCTATCTGATGGTGCACTGGTCTGCGGAGAGAAAATGCCGCATTGAGCCGCGCCAATGGACCCTGCCGGTTGCGGGCACGTCGAGTTGGCCCCCGCCCCGGTTGTAACGACGCGCTGATAGAAGCCCGACTTCTTATCGTAGTTCAGACGGACACCGGGCTGAAGCGTCAAGGCGTCGGTAAGTTTCCAGCTTAACTGACCGAACAAAGCGACGCTCGTGCTCTTGAGGTTTTGTGTATTGCGTGCAGTCAGGCCCTGCAGAACGGCAGGGTTGTTGGCCAGTGCTCCAGTAAGGTTCCATTTGCTGGACGCCGATCCCTGCTGCTCGAAACCTTGCGTGTCGATCCGCTGATTGAACGCGAACGCACCCAGCACGAAATCAAACTTCTGCCCGGAATAATTGTACCGCAACTCCTGGGAATACTGATCCTGCTGCGATGGGTTGTTCGATGCAGACACGATATCTAGCCCTGTGAAATCACGGTCATTTTCCGGCTTCCAGTCCCAGAACCGCCACGCCGTTACCGATGTCAGCGTACCGGGGCCAACGTCCCATTTGACCTTCAGCGATGCACCGCCGATTATGTTTCCTGCGCTCAACGGCGAATTGACGTCGGTCAAGCGATCGAACGGATTACGGCTCACCACGGTATAGTTCTCTGCCGCCGCCAATGCATCATACTGTCGTGCGAGCGCACGCTGTGTCCGACCGACGCGCACGAACACAGTGCCGCAGCATTCAGGATCCTGCCTGCTGTAATCGCCGGCAAGGGTAATGCTCAAATCCTCGTTCGGCTTGAACAGCAACTGGCCACGCACGCCCAGATTGTCCTGCTCGTTAACCCAGCGATCCGACGTTACGTTGTAGATAGTGCCGCGGCGCGAGGTGGTCGACGCAGCGATGCGGGCGGCCACCTTGTCCGACAACGGGCCAGAGACGGCTGCTTTGGCTTGTTTGAAATTCAGATTACCGAACGTCACTTCGGCTCTGCCTTCGAAATCGAAGGTGGGCTGATTGGTCGTAATGTTGATGGCACCCGCCATGGTATTCTTGCCGTAGAGCGTGCCTTGCGGACCGCGCAACACTTCGACCTGAGCCACATCCAGGAAGTCGAACACCGCAGCGGCGACCCGCGCATTGTAAACGTCATCGACATAGATGCCGACGCCCTGCTCAAACCCGTCGCTGGTCAGGCCGAATGGCACGCCGAGGCCACGAATGTTGACGGCCGTGTTGCGCGGGTTAGACGAGTAGACTTGTAGCGTGGGCGTAAGTTGCTGAAGCTTCTGGATGTTGAAATTGCCCGTCGCCTCTATGCTGTTTCCATTGATGACCGAAATTGCCAAAGGCACTTCCTGCGCCGTTTCGACACGACGACGGGCCGTAACGACGATCCCGGAGTTGCTAGCATCGCCGGATGTCGCGGCTTGATCGACCGGCGCTGCTTCCTCCTGCGCATATGCTGCAGGCACGGCTATTGGTGCGCTCGCCGCCGTGGCGAGCAACAGAAAACGAATGCTCATTGAAACCCCTCTTCATTCCGTTGTCGGATTGGACATAACGGCGTCTCCGGGGGTCCGGTCGAAGCCCGTATTTAGCAGAGCTTGGAAAAGCGCCTGTCTCTATCAGGCAGAAAAGCGCGTCTTTTCCGTCACATCAAGTTGCACGACACGCGCATCATGCACGGTCAAAGTGATCGACCCGAACCGCAACGATTCCAAAGCCGTTTTTATCGCCGCGATGCTTGCATCGATGTTGATCCGGCCTGCTTCGCCCGTAGTCGCTGACGCAGGGCGCGCAGGTCGGATAAAGCGTTCCGGCTCGTCATTGCTCATCGTTCACCTCCTGCCGTCATACATATCTCAACTTACACAATAGACAAAAAAGCAATGCTCGGGGGATTGCAAGATAAACTATCCTTTCACCTCTGGATGCCTTGGGAGCAACCGTTTGCGCCAGATACCGATCTGAACAACCTGGGCGGCGCAGATTGTGATGCTGCGCTTTGATCTTCGGATAGCGCAATCAGATGGTCGAGCAATGACTGGCCAAAGCGCCATTCGCCCAACCCGCTTTCTGCGTTGATGTGACCGCTATGTCCGGCGTCGACGATCTGACTGCCCCAATTTTTGCCGATGCTGTGCGCCCGCTCATAGAAAATATAGGGGTCATTTCGACTGGCCACCACGATTGACGGGAAAGGTAGGGCAGCGCGGGGAACGGGTGCAAATCCGCCGATGGTTTCCGGCGTTTCCATACGCTCGCAATCAGGGGGTGCGACGAGTAGAGCGCCTGCCACCGGCCACCCATAAGGCTGGCTTTGCAACGCGCCCCACCAAGCGACCGCATGGCAACCCAAACTGTGTGCCGCAAGAATGATGGGCGCACCAAATCCATGTGCCGTTTCCCGGATGGCCGTGTCCAGGCGGTTTACCCAGCTATTGCGGGTGGGACTCGCCCAACTGCCAAGGTCCACCCGGTGGCAGTCACCCCGCGTCGCTTCCCACAAGGTTTGCCAATGTCCCGGACCACTGTTGTTGAGGCCCGGGACGGTCAGCACCACGGGCTGTTGTGTTCGTCCACCTTGCAGTGAACTCGACCGCACGTATCGATCCATCGTCCTGCTCCTTGCTTGTTGCACGTAACAGGTAATTCTATTATTATAGTAGACAATAGAGCAGCGCCAAAATGTGGCGAATTTTAGGCAGGCGGAAACGGGATCGTAGCGTGGGGCTATTCCACGTCCAGCGGCACAGGCTCTGCTAGGCTAATGCCATCCAGAACGCGCGCCGTCTCGTCACGGACACGCAACATCAGTCGATGCAAGCGGCACTCCGATTCCGGTAGGCAATTGGCGCAGGTCTCGTGCGCGAATCGGCTGGCACAAGGGGTCAGTGCCAACGATCCTCGCGTCAACCGAACGATATCGCCATAGCTGATGTCGATCGGCGACAGTGCCAGCCAATATCCGCCATCGCGTCCGCGCTGCGTATCGACCAGCCCTTCACGCGACAGTTCGGACAGGATCACCGTCAGGAATTTGGCGGGTATCTTCTGCGTCTCGGCAATGTCCGTGAGCGGAACTGGTCCCTGCCCATATTGATCCGCCAGATGTTGCAGAGCGCGTATGGCATAACGGGTCTTTTGAGACAGCATGTCTCTCATTCCACCGATATGCCGGGAATATCAAGTGTTCAGGAAGAGATAGTGTCAGCTTCGTTTTTAGGGTGCGAGAGATGCGCGGGCCAGCCCCGGAAAATCCGTGAAAAACCCATCCACGCCTGTTGCCACCAGCGCCCGCACCGCTGCCGCAAAATTTCCGTGTGCCGCAGGATCATCGCCGAGTCGCAACGCGGGCGGCAGGAACATATTTTCTGCGCGCAACGTCCACATATGCACCTGAATTCCGGCATTATGCGCGCGCGCCACGAACCCAGTATCGCGGCCGTCAGGCGCAACAATCAGCGTGCCATTCGCACCGATCGCATTGGCATAGCCCGCGATCTGCTTCATGCCTTCGCTGGTCAGCATGTCCGCATAGGATGTTTCGGGATGGTCGGCCGGACTGCCTTGCGCATCGACCAATTGAACAAGACGCAGGCGCGTTTTCACGCGCAAGGCTTTCAGGTTGTCCACCTCGAACGATTGGATGAATACCGGATCGTCGGGCGAAGTATATCCGTAGCGGTCCAACAGCGCGAGCAACGTCGCTTCATGCGGCAAACCGATGTAGGCGAAATAGCTGGGATGCTTGGTCTCTGGATACACGCCGATGCGCCGCCGCGTTTCGGCATTTTTCGCGTCGATCAGCTTGAGCACTTCCTCGAATGTCGGCACCTGATACAGACCGTCAAAGCGTCGGTTCGCGGTGCGCACTTCCGGCAGCCGTTCCCGCGCGCGCAAGGTACGTAACTCCGCGAGCGTAAAGTCCTCGGTAAACCACCCCGTAATCTGCTCGCCGTCGATGGTCTTAGTCGCCTTGCGGTCGGCAAATTCAGGATGGGACGCAACGTCGGTCGTGCCGCCGATTTCATTCTCATGCCGCACAACCAGAACGCCGTCCTTGGTCAGCACCAGATCGGGCTCGATAAAGTCAGCGCCCTGATCAATCGCACGCTCATATCCTGCGAGCGTGTGTTCGGGACGCTCGCCACTGGCGCCGCGGTGGGCAATGATGATCGGATCGGTGGCCATAGCGACCATCGGCATAGCCGCCAGCAGCGCGGCGGCAAACAGAGTTTTCAACATCAAGCGCGCTTATCGCATGTGCATGACGTCGACATGACGGTCATGCGAATGCCGCTGCATAAGCATCCGGCTTGAACCCGACGAGCCGCCGATCGCCCAGGTCCAGCACCGGGCGTTTGATCATCGAGGGGTTCGCGACCATCAGTGCCACGGCCTTGTCCGCATCGATGCCTTGCTTGTCCGCATCGGGCAGAGCGCGATACGTCGTACCCGCCCGGTTGAGGATTACTTCCCAGCCATGCTCATCCACCCAGCAGCGCACGGTCGCTGCGTCGATCCCGGATGCCTTGTAATCGTGAAACGCAAAGGCAATGCCGTTGCTGTCCAGCCACGTGCGGGCTTTCTTGATCGTGTCGCAATTCTTGATGCCATACATCGTGATCGTCATGATTCTGTTCCTACCACGCTTAAGCGGCGTTGCGCAGCGCGGTAACTTGGATCTCGATCTTCATCTCCGGTTTCACCAGACCGCAGACGATGCACGTCGCTGCCGGTCGGATAGAACCGAACACGCCGCCCAGCACTGGCCCAATCGCATCCCAATACGCCGCGTCGCTGATGTAATAAGTCGCGCGCACGACATCGCCGAAGTTGAAGCCGCCTTCGCTCAGGGCTTTTCCGATGACCGCCAAGGCATTGCGCGCCTGATCCGCAACATCGTCAGGCATCGCCCGCGTTTCGGGATCGTAACCTGTCGTCCCGGCCACGAAACACCAATCCCCCTGCACCACGGCGCGTGAATAGCCGACCTGCGCTTCAAAGGGAGAGCCGGAAGAAATCAGTGTGCGAGTCATCGAAGGACACTTTCATAAAGAAAAATGGAACAGCCCCGCGCCGTAACCGACAACTCCGACCCCCGTCCAGTCCACCGATCAGTGTGACAGCGCGATCTTCATTTCGTCTCCGTTTCGTAATCTGCGCGTCGCGAGGGCGTCATTGCGACGGTGCATCGGAAAAGCATATGCATGAGGATTTCCGAGATGACAGTTCCGATCGATCGCCGTCTACTTATCAAGGCCAGCGTGCTTGGCCTGGGCGCGCTTTCCATTCCGGGGGCGGCGGCCATATTGGCGGCGCGGGGCTTTTCGCATGGCATCGCCAGCGGCGAACCGTCCGCCAATTCGGTCCTGTTGTGGACACGATTCGTGGCTGGCAATGACACCAAGCTACGCTGCGAAGTGGCGAGCGACATCGGCTTTACCAAAGTCGTGGGCGGCGGCGATGTGATTGCCAAGGGGGAAGCCGATCACACCGCAAAGCTTACGGTGACTGGCCTTCAACCAGGGCAATGGTACTTTTACCGCTTTATCGCACCGGATGGCAGCATCAGCCAGATCGGTCGCACGCGGACATTGCCGCAAGGCGATGTCTCGCGCTTCGGCATCGGCCTTTTCTCATGCTCTAACCTGCCCTTCGGCTGGTTCAACGCTTATGCCCATGCCGCGCAGCGCAAGGATCTGGACCTGATGGTGCATTGCGGCGACTATATCTACGAATATCCCGTGGGGACCTATCCTGCCGCCAAGGAAGCCTTGCCCGGCCGTCTTATTCAGCCGAGCCATGAGATTGTGACGCTCGCTGACTATCGCCTGCGCCATGCTTCCTATCGCCTCGATCCCGATCTGCAAGACCTGCATCGAATGTTCCCAATGATCGCGCAGTGGGACGACCATGAACTTGCCAACGATGCGTATGAAAATGGCGCGGAAAATCATCAGCCTGAAAGCGAAGGTGACTGGGCGACCCGCAAGGCGATAGCAGAACGCGTTTACCGCGAGTGGATGCCCGTGTCGGACGCGCCCTATTCCACCTATCAGATCGGCACGCTGGCAACGCTGTTCCGCCCGGAAACGCGCATCACTGGCCGAAACAAGCAGCTTGAATTGTCGGAGGCACTTGCCGGGCGTGGCGACATCGCCAAGGCACTTGCAGAATTCCGTGACGGTCCGTGGAGCGCCAAGGATCGCACGGTCATGGGCATGCGTCAGGAAAAATGGCTGTACGACGGCTTTGCCGCATCGACTAAAGCAGGCACCGGCTGGCAAATATTGGCGCAGCAAATTGTAATGGGCAGCGGTCGCTTCCCCGCGCAGGCGGCCAATTGGGTTCCATCAACGGCACCCGATTATGTACGTGCCAGAACGATGGCGGGCGTCGCTGCATCCCATGCCGGGCTGCCGTTCAATCTCGACGCCTGGGACGGCTATCCCGCTGCCCGAACGCGCCTGTACGAAGCGGCTCTGGCCGCCGACGCGAACATGATCGTCCTTTCAGGCGACAGCCACAATGCGTGGGGCTATAATCTGGGCGACACCGATACCGGCGGAAAGATGCAGCGTGCAGGCGTCGAATTTGCCGGACACAGCGTCACCTCGCCCGGATTCGAAGCCTATGTGCCGAACATCGCGCCAGCCGATGTCGCCAAGGCACTGCAGGACACAAATCGAGATTTAGTCTTCTGTGACACCAGCCGCCGTGGATATGTCTCAATAGCAATCACGCCCGATGATGTGACGGGCGCATGGCATTTCATGGAGGGTATCAGGACGCGCAACACAGCACTTTCAGAAACCCGCCGGATGCGCGTTCGTAAAGGCCAACGGCTTCTCGAAACGGCGTAAGCAACGGCGAGCTATGGCACTGCTTGCCTTTGCACGGCTATTTTTCGTTCGTAATCCTGTTGACGACCCGGCCATGCTGGTGGCAATGGCGTCCTGCATCGGTCGATAGGCCGACAAGCGGGTATAGCTCAATGGTAGAGCACTAGCCTTCCAAGCTTGTGATGCGGGTTCGATCCCCGCTACCCGCTCCAACTTTGCCCTACGGCATTTTTCAGTGCAGCGGCCACGTCCATAGGATGAGTGGCGTCCCGACGATGACCACAAGTAGCGATAGCGGCGCGCCAAGCCTGGCATAGTCGCCAAACCGGTATCCGCCCGGACCGAATACAAGGGTGTTACACTGATGCCCTATCGGCGTCAGGAAATCGCACCCGGCTCCCATCGCTGTCGCAATCAGGAACGCTTCGGGTCGGTATCCCAAATCGTTAGCGAACACCGCTGCGATGGGGGCCATGACCAACACGGTGGCCGCATTGTTGAGAAACGGCGTTACGGCCATCGCGGCTACCAGAATCAACGCCACAGCACCCCAAGGCGGTAGCACGGCTGCGGCCTGCGCCAATCCCGTGGCAATTACATTCGATGCGCCGGACGTCTGGAGGCTTTCGCTGACGGGAATGAGCGCCGCCAACATGATGAGGATGGGCCACTCCACCGCTTCATATGCTTCGTCAACGGGTAGAGCCCCGGTGATGATAACCAGACCTGCGGCCGCGAAGAAGGCGACGGCCACCGGAACCAGTCCGGTGGCCGTCGCGACCATGGCCGCCGCCAGAATGGCGATGGGAAGCCAGCCGCGCTTGGATTTACCAAGCCGCATCGCACGTGCTGCAAGCGGCAAGGCGCCAAGCTGACGCAGGCGATCCGGGAGCAGGTCGACCGGCCCTTGAAGGACGATCACGTCGCCGGCCTGCAACACGGTCTGGCCGATCTTCCGGGTCAGATGCTCGCCTGCGCGGGACACCGCAATCAAGTTGATCCCAAAGCGTTTGCGTAGGGAGAGACGTCCAGCCGTTCGACCTATCAGCACGGAGTCGGTAGTCACAACGGCTTCGATCACGCCGATTTCATCGGCTTCCCGCCCCTCTGCTTCAGCCGTATCTTCACCCGTTAGAACCAGACGATCGCGCGCTATAACCCTTTCCAGAGCGTCGGGTTCACCGGACAGAATGAGGACATCATCTTCGCGCAAATGAACATTGGGATGGACGGTGCCTTGCATATCCCCCCGCAGGAGGCTGGTGACCACGACTTCATTATCGTGACGTTCGATGAATTCCGCGATGGTTTCCCCAATAGCCGGGGAGTCCTCCACCACGGATGCTTCCGTCACATATCCCGATATGTTGAGTGCTTCGCCCATGGTCGGCGCAGCGCGGCGATCGCGAGGAAGCAGGCGATAGCCGAAGCGCAGGAAAATCAGCCCCACCACCAGTAGTCCGAAGCCGGTCGGAAAATAATCGAACATGGCGAAAGGTTCGCCAGTCATGTCCTCGCGTACGCGGCTCACAATGATGTTGGGCGATGTTCCAACGAGCGTCATCAGGCCCCCCAACAAGGAAGCGAATGACATGGGCATCAGAAAGACCGAAGGATTAGTGCCCCCCTTTTTGGCGATCTGGAACGCGGCAGGCATCAGCATTGCGAGCGCGCCGACATTCTTAACGAGGGCAGAGGACACACCGACAGAAGCGGTAAGAACAAGCAATTGCGACCGGACGCTTTTGACGCGGCGTGAGACAAATCCCAGAGCGATCTCAATCACGCCGGACCGTTGCACCGCAGCCGACATCACCAACGCGGACCCCACGATGATGACGATGTCGTCTGCAAAGCCTTTGAAGGCATCGGCAGGTTTCACCACGCCGATCAACAATGCAGCCAGCAACGCGATGATCGCCGTTACGTCATAACGGAATCGCCCCCAAAGGAAGAGCGCCATCATGCCAGCGAGTGTTGCAACGGAAAGCCATTGGGGAAGGGTCATTGGTCCTCATGTTCATTGCAGTCGGAAGATGATAGGACTTCCATGCTTTGGCATGAACGCCTTCAGCGCGAATACTGCACCAAGCGTGCAGAAAAATAGCGACTTCACCGCCTCCATCATATTCGGTGTTCGCATCATGCGTTCTGTACGGGTCCATTTGGCAATGTCGCACGTTGATGCGCGATGATTCCAGACGCATGGCTTCCAGAGCCGTATATCCTAATGATGACCGGCATGGGCACACTGATAGCGCTGGTGGCATGGTTGCCTCTGGCTCTTAAACGGTTGCCATTGTCGCTGCCGATCGTCTGCATTGCCTTGGGCGCGGCGTTGTTCTCACTGCCTCAGGTGACGTTGCGGCCATTGCCGATCCTGTATCCCGATATAGCCGAGCGCTTCAGCGAGTTCGTCGTGATCATCGCGCTCATGGGCGCGGGCCTGAAGATCGATCGTGTATTTGCCTGGCGACGCTGGTCGATCACTTGGCGATTGCTGGCCATCACCATGCCGCTTGGCATCGTTGCGATCACTGCACTAGCGGCTTGGGGGATGGACCTGCCATGGGCGGTGGCGTTGTTGCTTGCCGCCAGCCTAGCGCCGACCGATCCCGTTCTGGCCGCCGACGTACAGGTCGGCCCTCCCAAAAGCGGCGAGGAGGATAAGGTTCGGTTTGGTCTTACATCCGAAGCCGGACTGAACGACGGCCTCGCGTTCCCGGTCGTCCATCTGGCAATCATACTGATAACGGTCGCGGGGACATCGGCCCCGTGGTTCACTGAATGGCTAAGCTATCGCGTTCTGTGGGAAACGGCGGTTGGCATCGGCACCGGCTGGGTTATCGGGCGGCTTTTCGGATGGCTTACCTTCCATGTTCCCGCCGAGACCAAGCTAGCAAAGACGGGGGACGGGCTGATCGCACTGGCGGCAACGTTCGTGTCCTATGGCGTATCGGAGATCGGTCACGCCTACGGCTTCCTGACTGTCTTCGTAACTGCGTTAAGTTTCCGGCACGCCCATCGCGATCATAAATTTCAGCGGGACATGCACGACGTCACCGAACAAATCGAACGGTTGGCCATGATGGTTTTGCTGCTGCTGTTTGGCGGCGCACTGGTCAGTGGCTTGCTGTCGGCGGTCACATGGGTGGATGCGGTTGTCGCATTGATCATTCTGCTGATCGTTCGCCCGGTTACGGGGATGATCGGTCTTATCGGCTATCGCGCGGATTTGGGCGAGAAGATTACACTTGCCTTTTTTGGCATTCGCGGTGTCGGATCGATCTACTATCTGGCCTATGGGTTAAACCATGTCGATGTTGCAGGCGCAGACAGGCTCTGGGGCCTCGTTGGGCTTGTCATCACATTGTCGATCCTGCTCCACGGGCTTACCGTGACACCCGTTATGCGCACTCTCGACCGCGAGCGGGGCAGAGATCCCGATAAGACCTCAGAAGCCTAAGGGTAATCCGTGAACAATAAGTCGACACGTGAATTCCAATCGTCGCGCACTTCCCCTGCAGCGACCTCAGGATGATAGCCTGAAATATCGGGTCGATGGACGATGGACATCTGCGCGAAGGGTGGCGAGCCACGATGTCCATCCCAAGGCAGCAGCGGATTGGACCGCGGATCATTCAATAGATTGCACTTCATCGGTATGCACGTCGAACCGTATCAGATTTGCCAGGCCAAAGGCCGTGGTCAAGGCTACGTCAGTCGCATCGCGACCGCGTGCCATCAATATGCGCCCGATGCGCGGCTGATTGTGGCGGGCATCGTATGTGTACCAGTCGCCATCGATATACACATCGAACCATGCGCTGAAATCCATCGGTGCGTCGACAGGGGGGATGCCGATATCCCCCAGATAGCCGGTGCAATAGCGTGCCGGAATGTTCATGCAGCGGCATAATGTAACGGCCAGATGCGCAAAATCCCGACACACGCCTTGCCGTTCCTGATAGCTGTTCCAGGCTGTCTTGTCAGACCGCGCGTGGTGATAGCCAAATTCGATATGGTTATGCACGAAGTCCACGATAGCATCGACCCGGTCGCGCGCCGAAGCATAGTGCGCGAAGTTCGCCCAGGCGACATCCATAAGTCGATCCGTCTCGCAATAGCGGCTGCCCAGCAAGAAGGGCATCACTGCATCGGGCAAATCTTCGACGGGCGTTTTGGGACCGTCGGGTGCCCGTACATCCGGCTCTCCGCTATCCTCGATCACGAAGTCGCATGACAACGTCACTCCGCCAGGCGGGATCGTAAGGCGCGTGGCGACGTTCCCGAAGCTGTCTTCATAGTGATAGAGTGGGATATCCGGGTCGGCCATGAGCCGCTGTGGTGTCCGCAGATCCTGATGGCGCGAAGGATGTACGCTCAACAGGGCCATCATCGCAGTCTTCATTTCGGTGGCGAAGCTAATGGTATATCCGCAGCGTATCAGCATCGATATGACTTTCCTTATGCGCCGATAAGTCGGCTGTTGATGGCACCATGAGCGGTCGCGGGGAATTGATGAGGGTCGGCGGATTGCACGTCGATCTTGACGTCCATGCCAATGAAGCTGGCAGGCAAGCCGAACCATGTGCCCGACAAAGGCAGCGCCTGATACAGATCGCGGGCAATCGCCACACGGATGAGGCCGCGATTGCCGATGATGCCGTTGGTCGGATCGAACTCGACCCATCCCGATCCGGGCAGAAAAATGCGGACCCACGCATGGGTGTTACCGCCGCCGACCATTCCTTCGGTACGGGACGGATTATAGACATAACCCGACACGACCCGCGCCGCAAAACCCAGTGCGCGTACCGCTTCGATCATTAGAACCGCAAAGTCGCGACAGGTGCCCTGGCGCTTTTTCAGCGTTTCAATCGGGGTTTGTGTCCCCTTTTCATGTCGAGGGACATAAGTGAAGTCACGCTGAATGCTGGTCGCGATCTGGGTCAGCAGGGCAACTGTGCCGGTGTTTCCGGTATTGCTGACAAAAGCCCGCGCCCAATTATCCAGGATGCGTTCCGGATCGGGATGTTGCCGCTCTATCGAACGCAACAGATCGGGCATGTCTTCTGAGGAATAGGTGAAGGGAAACAGCCGCGCATAGGGCTCTACATCGACCTGCGTCTGACCGAGCGGCGCATGTTCAAGGGTGGCTTCACTTTTCACGATCAGGTGCGACGCATTCCGGTTGAACAGCGCAATCGCCACCGAATTGCCGAACACATCATGCTGCCAACGCAGTTCGCTGGGTTGTGGATCGATGTCGAGACGCGCGGACAGCAGGCGCTGGTCAAATGCCTCACGCGGGCGCATCATGATGCGATGTTCACCCAAAGACACCGGCTGCTTGTAACGATAAGTGGTGACATGGCGGATAGTAAGCAACGGCATTGGGGCAAATCCTGATGGCCGCGCACACGGCAAATGAGCTGTTAAGTCCTGACGATACAGCACCATTTGGATTGTTCAACGCGGCAGGTCGCTCCCCGTTCCTCCTGATAGGCGATCATGCCGGGTCGGCGATCCCATCGGGACTTGGCGATCTGGGGGTGAGCGCTGCGGATCGACAGCGGCACATTGCGCTGGACATCGGCGTATTCGGTCTGGGCCATGCGCTCGCCCGACTGCTGGACGCGCCCTTTCTGCATCAAGTCTATTCTCGGCTGGTGATCGATTGCAATCGCGATCCTGACCATGCCGACGCGATGCCGACTGTATCGGACGGCACCGGAATACCCGGCAATGAAGGTCTGGATACGACAGCGCGGAAAGCGCGCATCGACGCAATCCACAAGCCCTATCATGACGCCATTGGAAACGTCATCTCTCAGCGATCTGCCGATGGGCAAGCAACAGTGCTTATATCGCTGCATAGCTTCACCCCAGTCATGAACGGCATAGCGCGACCGTGGGACGTCGGGATATTGCACTGGACGGGACAGTCGCATTTTGCGCTGCGGATGCTTGAAAGCTTGCGAAAGAATGCGGGCCTCATCGTTGGCGATAACGTACCTTATGCAATGGACGAAACCGACTACACCGTCCCTCGCCACGCCTTTCCAAACCGCCTCCCTTATGTCGAAATCGAAGTCCGCCAGGATGCGATAGGAAACGCATCCGGTCAGGAACGGTGGGCAGACACGCTATCCAAGGCGATGATGGAAGCGCTCTAAAGCCCTAGTTTGCGGCAAGTACGCCGTTATAGGCCGGATCTTCCAGCGCCAGTCCGGCACCCATGGCAACGCAGATCAGGGGATCTTTCGCCACCTTCACCGGCAATCCCGTAGCTTCTGACAGAGCCTCGTCCATATGCCCGAGCAATGCGCCACCACCGGTCAGGGTAATCCCTTCTTCGATGATGTCGGCCGAAAGCTCAGGCGGGGTCTGTTCCAGCGCCGACATGACGGCACTGATGATCTGCGCCACCGGTTCGGCCAGTGCTTCGTAAATTTCGGCCTCTGTTGCCTGCAATTCGGAGGGGCGGCCATTGACCAGATCGCGGCCCTTGACGCGCAGGAGATTCCCTTCCCCGTCCGGCATGACTGCAGAGCCGATCATATGCTTGACCCGCTCCGCCGTGACTTCGCCAATCATAAGGTTATGCTTGCGACGGATGTAGGATGAGATCGCATCGTCCATCTTGTCACCGCCAACGCGGACGGAATTGGCATAAGCAATGCCGCGCAGCGACAGCACCGCGACTTCGGTTGTCCCACCGCCGATGTCCACCACCATCGCGCCGATCGGCTCCGTTACCGGAAGCCCCGCACCGATTGCCGCCGCCATCGGCTCCTCAATCAATTGTACGCGAGACGCGCCAGCGTTCGACGCAGCGTCGCGGATTGCGCGCCGTTCAACCATCGTAGAGCCTGAAGGGACGCAGATCACGACTTCAAAACGGCGTGGCATTCGGCTGGGCCCGCCCAGCGCCTTATCCATGAAATGCTTGATCATCTGCTCGGCCACATCGATGTCCGCAATTACGCCGTCGCGGAGCGGGCGGATCGCCTGAATGTCGCTGGGGGTCTTGCCCATCATCAGCTTGGCTTCGTCCCCCACCGCCTTTACGCGGCGCAGGCCATTGCGGGTTTCGATAGCGATGACCGACGGTTCGTTAAGAACGATCCCTTTTTCACGGACATACACGACGGTATTCACAGTACCCAGATCGATCGCCATGTCGTGGGCGACCGAGTTAAATAAGCGCGGCATCTTCATGCGGCGGACCAAGAGCGCGAAGCGCTTCAGAGCAACCCGCCTGCGGCCAACCGGTGCGCTACACAGTCAGGATGGAGATTCTGAGCGTGGACGTGCCGATAACGGGTCAGTCTGGCTTGGCTGTCTGGGAAAGGGCGGCGCTCATATCCGCCATCACCGCGCCTCTTTGGCCCAAAGGACGCTCCCGCCCCGTCGTGGTATCATGCGCTGTCTGCCGTTCGGTTTCGGCATTGATCAAGCCGCCGATCAAAATCGCATAAGCCGACACGTAAAGCCACATGAGCAACACGACCACGGCACCCAAGGAGCCGTAAGTCGCATCGTAATCGCCGAATCTGGAGGCATATATGCCGAAGCCCAAAGTCGCCACCAACCACAGGATCGTGGCGACAACTGAGCCGACGCTCAGCCATTCCCATCGCGCATCCGAACGATCCGGCGCGAAGCGATACATGGAACCTATGGTAAAACAACATAGCGTTCCGGCGGCGAGCCAGGTCAACAGCTTGACGACCAGCACGCCTATCGGCCCCGTTCCGATCAGGAGATCGCGGGCATAGCCCATCATTGTGGCCGCGATGACGCCGACGATCCCGATCATGACTGCGCCGACAATCAGCATTGCCGACGTCGCCGTACCACGGATGATTCCCCGGCGATCACGCTCTTCGTAGATCACATTAAGAGCCGTAATGAGCGCGCCCGATGCCCGCGTTGCACCGTATATCGATACAAGCAGAGCAGTCAGCAGGCCGAGGCCTTTCTGGCTCGCAGCCGCCGTGGTCAGGTTAATCAACTGCTCATATATGAGGCGCGCAGCATCGGCGGGAACGAGGTCGATGATCATTTTCATATGCTGACCGACCGTTGCCGGATCGGCAATCAGCCCGTAGCTCATGACCAATGCGCCCAAGAGTGGCACGAACGAAAGGAAGGCGTAGAATGCTACGCCCGCCGACATCAGGCTAAGGTTATGTTCGCCGTTATTGACCCAGACACGGCCCAGTATCGCGCGCCATGCAGCGCGCGGCAGTTCGCGGGGCGACCGGGCGGCAACGCCCGTCCCTCCACTCACGCCTGATCGGGGATGCGGCTGGGTTCGGTCACGGGCTTCGAGCCGGGCTCAACCAACCCATCAGAGATCGCCGTCGTGCGCGGCCCCTTGACGTCGATTTCCTCTTTCTTCGCAAGCATCTTCTTGGCCGCATAGGCCCCACCAACCATCATGGCAGTGAGCGGCCAGCGCACGACGGCGCGGGCGGCAAGCGCACCGGCGGCAACACCGATCAGGCCGTACTTATTTGAGGCACCCGCTACGCGCGCACCGACGACGGTCGCTGCCAATTTGGTAATCGTTCCCATGTGTCAAACCCCTGTTTCCGTTGCATGATTAATGCGGCAACAGGGGAAGCGGTTCCGGCCAGAAGGGATTAAACTGACTGCGCGAAATCAATAGTCCTTCGAATAGCGCACATTGACCGAAGTGCCGACCGCGCCGCCCGTCTGAGACAAGACGCTGAGCGCCTTCGACAATGCCACTTCCAGCTGCGTGGAGGCAAAGCCGCGCGCATCGGTGATGATCTCCACATAGACATTGTTGGTCAGATACTGCCCGGCGGCCAGCGAAGTGCCGCGCCCACTGGCCTTGTCCGCGCCCAATATCCGCAACCGGTCGATACCAGAGGCGCCTTGCAACTTGCCGAGCGGATTGAGCCCGCCGCCGCTGCCGCGCAAACCGTTGAGCGCGGCGGCCAACTGGATCGCCTGTGTTGGAGACAGGTTGGCGACATTGCTGCCGAACAGGATGCGCGAAAGCACTTCGTCCTGCGGCAGGCTGGGTGTCGAGGTGAACCCGATCTGCGGGTTTTGTGCGGTCCCGGTGACATTCAGGATCGCGTTGACGTTCTCTACAGTGGTGCTGGCTGAAATGTTAATGGTGGGGTTCATCAGATCATTGCTGTTGAAGGTGATCCGGCCGCGATCGAGTTCGAAGCGCTTGCCCGAAAAGCTGTAGGTGCCGCGGATAACATCCAGCGACCCGGTAACACGCGGTGCAGCCGTCGTACCCGTGATGCGCAGATCGGTTTCCCATTCGGATTCCAGGCCCATGCCGGTCACGAATATCTGATTATCCGCCCGCACGCGGATGTTAAGCTTGAACAGGCTGGGCGCGGAGGCGGTCTGCGGCCGCGCTCCCGGCACAGGCAACGCTTCGCCCTTGCGACGGACGCCCTTGAGTTCCCGCACTTCTGCGCCGCCCTGCCGGATGATTTGATAGCGCAATTCGGGCAACGTCAGTTCGCCTGCGACCAGCGCGCCGTCCGCGGCACTGTTCGTCACTGCCAGATTGCCGCTGACCACCGTGCCCAAGGCATCGCTACGCGCCAGTCGTGCGCGGTCCAAGAGGATTTTGATATTCATGGGGAAGCCGTTTGCTGACGACAGGCTTACCGTGCCGCTCGCCTGAACCGTGCCTTCGCCGGCCCGTCCGCTGAATTGGCGGATTTCCAGCCGGTCGTTGGTGAACCGCCCATCAAGGCGCATGTTCGTGACCTGCGTGCCGAAGGTTTCGTTTTCATAGGTCAGCGCATTGGCGCGAACGAGGCCGTTAAAGCGCGGATTGTCTGCCCGGCCGCTGAAGTCTGCCGCCACGGCGATGCCGCCGGTCAGTTGTTGATCCGCCTGTCCCGCCAGAGAGAACAGCACGTCGGCTGGCCCATTGTAGCGAATGCCGCCACTCAAAGGTGCCGCCATAAGCCGCTCCATCCAGCTCCTCGAACCGGAGGGAGGTTGCATCGTCAGCACCACGCGACCGAGCGCCGTGCCATTGCGGCGAATGAGTGCGCGGACATCCGCGCCGCTCGGCAACAGCTTGCCCTGCACGCTGATCGCTACAGGCTCCGAAACAGCGGTCAGGCTGGAACGGGTGAAGTTGCTGATCGCGAGTTGCGTCGTTGCGGTGGGGAAGGCGTTGCCCGTCTGTGCAAAGTCCAGCGTGCCGGTCGCCTTGCCGCCGATCCCGAGCCCCGGCGCGAAGATGTTGGCGATGGCGAGGTCGAAATCCTTCATCCGTGCCTGCAGGCTCGTCCGGTCGCCAAAGCGGCCCGCCATATCGACATTGCCCTGCGGTAGCACCAGCGTTGTCGGCTCCAGACGATAGCCGCCTGTCTCGCCGCGAATAATGGCAGGTTTGACCAACCGGAAGGCGATACGATCCGCCGTGCCTTTCAGGGCCACCGCGTAAAGATTGGGACGGAGCGCAGCGTTCATCGCGAGCGTGAAGGGTACGCCACTGCTGCCCGATGCGACCAGTTGTGCCGTGCCGCGACCGCCGCGGTAGTTCACCTTACCGCGCGCCTGACGGACGACATAATCGCCATAGGCAGTGTTCGCCAGTTGGACGTCGGCCACCATCTGTGGCGTATCGTACAGCAGGATCGAGGCGTTCACGATGGCGCGCCCGATGACAATATTAAGATCGCCCGGCAATTTCGCATTGCTGGCAGTGGCCTTCACATCGACGCTTTGCGTTCCGCTGGCGTTGGCGAGTTGTACGGTTCCGGCAATGCCGGACCCGTTCAGGCGCAATTGCCCCATAAACGGTCCGGCGGCGGCCTGTTGCAGTGTGCCGGAAAAGTCGACACCTGCAAACCGTCCGCGCGTGATATCGATGGTGAGCGGACCGCGCGCCGTGCGGATAAGGACATTGGCGAAGAAAGGCCCATAAGGGGAGCCGCCGGTCGCTTCCAGCCGATAGCCTGCCGCCTCGCCATTCAGCTTTGCCACAACGTCCGTGAGTTGCACGCCGACATTGGGCCGCGCCGCGCGCAATACGGCTTGCGGACGGTCAACCGTTCCGCGCACCGTGAGCGCAAGCGGACCATATTGCCGGGAGCTGGCTGCCGCAACGAACGCCAATGTTCCATCGGCATTATAGCGGCCTGAACCGGACAGGATCGTGAAATTGGGTGCACCGCCCTTCAGGTCGGCAAGCGTGAATGCCCCCTCCGGCGTCATGCCGATCCGCCCCGAGAGCAGCGCATTGCCGCCGAGGAAATCGCGGACCGATGCCTTTTCCCACCGTGCCGTGCGTACGCCGAAGCGCCCGGACAGTCCGAAGCCGCCTTTGGCACCCGGCACCAGCTTTACGTCGGTCGTCAGGTTGACGATGCCCACGCCATCGATACGGTAATCGTTGACGCGCCCTTTCAGCGCACCGCGATACAGCCCATTGGGCAAGTCCGCGATCCCGATGGCGGTCGCATCGACCTTGTCGCTGTCGATCTTCAGATTGTCGCTGATGAGCTTGCCAGAGGCATAAGCGAAGTCGCCCTTCACGCGCAGGTTCTGAAGCAAACCACCGGCGGCTGCATTCAGGCCCGTTACGCGACGCGCCTGAGCATTCACGGGAATGCGGATACGGTCGGCGTCGATGACCGCGCGGCCCGATGCCCGCAATCCTTCGATCCCGGTTGCGTCGAAAGCGATCTGCGCTGCTGTCAGGTCGTAATCCATAAACGGCGTGGCGAACGGTCCGTCCAGCGTTACCGATGCGCGCACGTCGCGTCCGCGTACATTCTCCATGATCGCGCCGGGAGTTAGCAACTGCGCGTCGATCTTCAACGCGCCGAAGCGACTGCTGGCTAGGTCAATCAGACCATTGGCCGTTGCCCGCAGCGCGCTCGACTGCATGGCAGCACGAAGCGTGACGCGCCGTTCGGCCAGCGTCGCGGTCATGTCGAGGGCGAGCGCAGGGGACGTTAGCCGCTGTACTGGCCCTTCCATGATGAGGCCGGGCTGCAACGGCCCCTTGGCGGCGAACGTCCCGTTGCGGGCGTCCAGAGCAATATTTGCTATGTTGCCCTTGCGTGAGGTGGCGAGCAATTGCCCCTTCCATGCTTGCCAGCTTCCTTTGCCGTCCAGTCGTACGGTCAAAGCTTCGGTGAGGCCCGCCATGCTGGCGACCAGACCGCCTGCGGGGGCATTGAGCGTTCCCGCCATCGACAGTCTGTTTTCGCTCGGCACTGCGTCCAGTGACGCGCGGAGACGGTCGCCACTGTCGGCGCGCGCGTCTGCGGTGATCTGTGCACGGCCATCGGCGATGTGCGTCGCGCCGTCGATAGAGGCGATGCGCCGTGCACCCGCGACACCGCGGGCAAGGATCAGCTTGTCGATCTTCAGCCGATCGATGTCGATGTCGAGATCGGGCAGCAGCGGCGCGTTGGGATCGGTCGGCGTCTCATTGAACACCGGCGTCCGCGCGACAACGATCAGCGGCGAAGTCACGCTGCGCACATCGATGTGGCTACGCAGATACTGGAAGGGGCTCCACGCCACGCGGACTTCCGGGCTGACAGCGAACACGCCCTTGGTATCGCGCAGGATAAGGTCGTGAATGACCATGTCGCCATAGATGGACCCGTCGATTCGGCCCATGTCGATGGCCATTCCGGATTCCAGCTTCAGCGCCTGAATCTGGCTGACGAGAAAGCGTTTACCCGGTGACGTGTTCAGCCCAAGCAGCAATAAGCCGATGAGCAAAACCAGTCCGATCAGGACTGCGCCAATGCCCAGCGCAACTTTACGAACCGGAAACCGGCGCTTTTCAGGCTGCGGGGCGGCCACGCTGGTGTCGTCTTCCGCCATCAGAATGCCTGCCCGATGCCGATATAGATTGCGACCTTCGACTCACCCGGTTGCCGGTTGAGCGGCATCGCTATGTCGGCGCGGAACGGCCCGAAATTGGTGTAGAAGCGGCCGCCGATGCCTGCGCCAAAGCGAATATTGGAAAAGCTGGGAGTCGATCCTTCGTACACTTGACCTGCGTCAACAAACGGCACGATCCCGAAATTGCCGAAGCGATAGCGTGCCTCCAGTGCGAATTCGTTGACCGAGCGACCGCCGATGGGATCGTTGTTCGCGTCCTTCGGGCCGAGCTGCTGGAAGCCGAAGCCGCGCACCGATCCGCCGCCGCCTGCGTAAAGGCGCCGTGACGGTGCAATGTCGTCGCGCGCTGCACCGGCAATCGTGCCGACCCGCGTGCGACCGGCAATCACCAGACTGTCGGAAACCGGATAATAACCCGACACGTCCAAACTGGCGCGCGCATAGGGCGACACGCCGCCTTGCAGTGAGGCCTCCGGAGAAATGCGCAAGTTTACGCGGAAGCCCTTGGTAGGATTGAGCAAATCGTCCGATCGGTCATAGCCCAATTGCCCCGGCAGTGCGCCGATGAAATAGGTCAGCCGCTTGCTGTCCCCCGTATCCAGATTAAGGGTCGTTTCATTTGAGGCAAGAATTTCAAAGCCATAGGACCATGTCCACCGCTTCTGGAAGATGGGCGTCGAGACGCGCGAAATGCTGCCCGCAACGGTCGCGGTGAACGCTTCATAGGCTGCGTAGTCCTGCCGGTTAATCCCGATAGACGCCTGCACCGTACGGTCGCGCCTGCCTGCATTGGACCGACGGAAGGTGCCGGACACGCCCTGCTCCTGCGTTCCTGCGATGACGTTGCCGATTAGCGCGCCTTCGGGCGGGAAGAGGTTGCGGTGTGTCCAGCTTGCTTCCGCGCGGAACCCCTGCCCCGTGCCATAACCTGCATCGCCCGCCAGCGTCCGCGCGGGTCCGGCGTCTTGCTCCACCTGCATATCGACATATTCGGTGCCGTCTGGCGCGATCTGCCCGGTGCGCACCGGTTCGACCGATACGCTGGAGAACAGGCTGGTGGCGACCAAGGCGCGGCGCAGATCGTCGACCTTGCGGCTGTCATAGAGGTCGCCCTGGTCGAACCGCGCGATGACGCCGATATGCTCCGCGTCGAAGGCTTGCTTGCCGCTGGTGGTGATCGTGCGGAAGGTGCTGCGCGGGCCGGTATCGACGGGCAAGGTATAGTCACCCGTCAGCGTCACGCCATCGAGCACGATGTCGCGCTCGCCCAGCTTGACGAAGGGATAGCCATTTTGCGGCAGGGTCAGGCTGACATTCGCCTCAGCCGCTTCCACCCGCACTGTCTCAATCGGATCGCCGGTCTTGAGCGGCAGGTTGTCACGAATCAGGTTGGGCGGCGTCGTGGGCTGCGCCGTAATGACGATTTCGCCGAGCGTATATTGTTTGCCGGGCACCACGGTAACGACGGCTTTCAAGGCCCGGTTTGCTGGCCCACCATCCGCAGAGGCCGACTGCTCCAGGGAGCTAAGTGCCGTGCCATCATAATAGCCCGCCGAGCGCAGCAGCCGTAGAGCAAGCGCCTCATCCTCCCGCGCACGCGCCTGCACCATCGCTGCAGTGTCGGCTTTTCCATTGCCATCTTCCAGCGCCGAAAGCGCTTTGAACTCATCCGCCAGCCCGGTATTTTCGAACCCTTCAACCGCGACGCTATAGCGCACGGAAGACGGCGTGTCGGTGGCCGCATCCGCCGCAACAGTCACTGGTACGACATCGAACCCTTCGAGCGGGGCGAGCGGTTGAGCCAGTTCGGTATCGACCGGCGTGGGTGTTACGGGAGGAAGTTCTGTAGCGCGTTCGGCAGGCGCGGACTGATCCATGAAGGTTTCGATGGACGTCAGCGGCGCGTTGGGATCTTCATCGACCTGAGGAAGCTGCGCCTCGAAACTCTTGTCGTCTATAATGTCAGGCGGCGTTTCGCTCGCGGGTGCGGTTGCTGCAGGTGCCTGCTGCGAAACCTGTGCGCTTATCGCATGAGGGAAAGTGCAAACCGCCGAAGCAATATAAAGCCCTTTAACGGCAGTCTTAACCCGCATAATTTCCGTCGAACCCCCTTGCCGATGCAATGCATCGGGTAGCGATCCCAATGGCAATGCGGCAACAACACTCGACAAGAGACGCCTTGATAGCGGGATTGTTCCGCCATCAAGGAACCGAAGGGTCAAATATTTGAATTGGCTTGAATTTTGGAAAACGAGATCAGGGGATTGCGGATGTCCCGGGGACAGGATCGGCCAAGGCCTCCTGCTTGCGCGCGCGCTGCTCCGTCATGATCTGCCATCCTGTGACGAACAAAGCGCCGGCCATTGGCCCGACGACGATCCCGGTAAGACCGGCGATCTCGATCCCGCCCAATGTGGTCACCAACACCAGCCAGTCTGGAATACCAGCATCGCGCCCAACCAGCATGGGTCGCAGGAGATTGTCGGCCAGGCCGATCACCACCACGCCTGACGCGATGACGACGACGGCCTGCCATATCGCGCCGGTCGCGAACAGATAGACCGCCACCGGCGCCCAGATAATCGCAGGGCCAATGGCGGGCAACAATGCTGCGATAGCCATCAACATGCCCCAAAGCAGCGCGGCGGGCAGTCCGACGATCCAGAACGTCACCGCGCCAAGCGCACCCTGCGCCAACGCCACAAGACCCGAGCCTTTAAGGGTGGCACGCACCACGGCGCAGAATTTCTCCGCCAATCGATCGGCAATGGAGGGGTTCAGCGGCAGCGCCCGAACAATGGTTGGCCCCAGCCGGTCGCCATCGCGCAACAGGAAGAAAGTGACGTACAATCCCACCGCAAAGGCCAGCAGAAATGCGGCCGCATTGGCCCCGATTGACAGCGCCTGACGCGCAATCATACTGACGCTGTTGCTGACTGCCTGAGAGATCCGGGCCTGCGCCATTTCGAAGCTGCCAAAGCCGGAGGTATCCAGCATGCGCCGTAGACGGAGCGGCAGGGCATCGCGTACCTGCTGGAAATAGGATGCAAAATTGATTTGTCCACTGCGCATCTGTTCATAGACGCCTGCCGCCTGATCGACCACCAGACTGGCGATGATCAATGCCGGGATGACCACCGCTACAGTGATGATCAACAAGGTCAGGGCCGCCGCCATATTCCGTCGGTCCGGCCACCGTTCCAGCAATATCTGAAACAGCGGCTGGAACAGCAATGCTGCAAGCAAGGCCCAAAACAGCGCACCGAGATATGGCGTGACGATCCACAAAAGGCCGAGCGAAGCGAGGGCAAGGAACAGCACGAAACCGCCATTTTCCACGCGCTGTCTGGCAATAGGCATCTCGGTCGCTTTCAAAAGATCGGGGTATTGCCACGGCGGCAGACGGGAATGCTAAACCCCCATGACCGGGATCGGTTGCGGCTTCGGACGATATAATCGTCCAGCACCGCCCCGGCCTGCGGGCTTTCTTACTCCACCGTAACGGATTTTGCCAGATTGCGCGGTTGATCGACATCCGTGCCTTTCAGCACCGCAACATGATAAGCCAGCAACTGCACCGGCACCGCATAGACCAAAGGCGCGATCAACGGATGCACCTTGGGCATTTCAATGGTGGCCATGCAGTTATCACCAGCCTCTGCAATGCCTTCCGCGTCCGAAATAAGGACCACCTTGCCGCCGCGGGCCTGCACTTCCTGCATGTTGCTGACAGTCTTCTCGAACAATGGCCCTGACGGCGCGATCACTATCACCGGCACGGCATCGTCGATCAGTGCGATGGGGCCATGCTTCATTTCCCCGGCCGCATAGCCTTCGGCATGGATGTAGCTGATTTCCTTAAGCTTCAGCGCACCTTCCAGTGCCATCGGATAGTCCGGACCGCGTCCCAGATACAGCACGTCGCGCGCCGGGGCGATCAGATGCGCCATCGCTTCGATCTCGGCATCGTGGCCCAGCGCTTCGTTCATCGCGGCGGGCGCTTCGGACAGGTGCCAGACGATCTCGGCTTCCTCTTCCGGCGTCAACCGCCCTGCCGCTCGCGCCAGATTGGCGGCCAGCGCGGCCAGCACAGCCAGTTGGCACGTAAACGCCTTGGTCGATGCCACACCGATTTCCGGTCCCGCATGGGTGGGGAGCAGCAAGTCCGCCTCCCGCGCCATCGAACTGGTCGGCACATTTACGACGACGGCTATGATCTGCCCCTGCGACCGGGCATGGCGCAACGCAGCGAGCGTGTCCGCCGTTTCGCCCGACTGGCTGATAAACAGCGCGAGCCCGCCCTTTTCCAGCACCGGATCGCGATAGCGGAACTCGCTCGCCACATCGATATCGACGGGGATGCGCGCAAATTTCTCGAACCAGTATTTCGCAACCATTCCGGCATAAAAGCTCGTGCCACATGCTACGATGGTGATCCGCTTCACCCCACCCAGATCGAAATCCATGTCGGGCAAGGCCACCTGATTTTCCATTCGACGCAGATAGGACCTGAGCGTCTGCGCGACGACGACCGGCTGCTCGTAAATTTCCTTCTGCATGAAATGGCGATGATTGCCCTTGTCGATCATCGCGCCGGACACGCCGGAAATCGTGATAGGGCGTTCGACAGGCTGATCGTCCTTGTCGAAAATCTCCGCGCCATCCTTGGTGATGACCACCCAGTCGCCTTCGTCCAGATAGGCGATACGCTGCGTCAAGGGCGCCAGCGCCAGTGCGTCCGACCCAAGATAGGTCTCGCCATCGCCATAGCCGACCACAAGCGGCGAACCCAGCCGCGCGCCGATCAGCAGATCGGGATAGCTGCGGAACAGGATCGCGAGCGCGAAGGCACCATGCAGGCGCGGCAGCACCTGCGCCACGGCATCGCGCGGGTCCAGCCCCTGCTCGACCTTCTCACTGATCAGATGCGCGACGACTTCGGTATCGGTCTCGCTGTCGAAATGCCGCCCGCGCGCAATCAGTTCATCGCGCAGGCTCTTGAAGTTCTCGATAATGCCATTGTGGACGAGCGCGACTTCGCCGGTCGCATGGGGATGCGCGTTGCTCGTGGTCGGCGCGCCATGCGTCGCCCAGCGGGTATGCGCGATCCCAGTCGTTCCCGGCAAAGGCTCGTCGCGCAGTTCGCGGACAAGGTTCAGCAGCTTCCCCTCGGCCCGTCGCCGCTCGATGGCGCCATCATGGATCGTCGCGACCCCCGCGCTGTCGTAGCCGCGATATTCCAGCCGTTTGAGCCCGTCCACAAGCCGGTCGGAAACTTCCGCAGCGCCAACAATGCCGATTATGCCACACATATTATTTCGCTACCTTCTTAGCTGCCTTCCGCTCGGCCATCTTCGTGCGGAAGCGCTTTGCCCATCCCGGCCGCGCTTCCTGCTTTCCGCGCGCGATGGCAAGTGCATCCGCTTCCACATCGCGTGTCACCACGGACCCCGCACCCACAATCGCGCCGTCGCCGATGGTCACCGGTGCCACCAATGCGCTGTTCGATCCAATGAATGCGCCCGCGCCGATCTCCGTCCGGTATTTCATGAAGCCGTCGTAGTTGCAGGTGATCGTCCCCGCGCCGATGTTCGCGCCTGCACCTACAGTCGCATCGCCGATATAGGACAGGTGATTGACCTTCGCACCTTCGCCCAGCACCGATTTTTTCACTTCGACGAAATTGCCGATCTTGGCCTTCATGCCGATGTCGGCACCGGGCCGCAACCGCGCATAGGGACCGACTTCCGCGCCTGTCCGCACAGTTGCGCCTTCCAGATGGGAAAAGGCGTGGATGGTCACGCCATCCTCCACCGCCACGCCGGGGCCGAACACCACATGCGGCTCCACTGTAACATCGCGGCCCAGCACCGTGTCGTGACTGAAGTACACAGTTTCGGGCGCCACTAGAGTCACGCCGTCGCGCATTGCCTCCAAGCGCCGTTGGGCCTGCCACGCCGCCTCAACCTGCGCCTGTTCGATCCGGCTGTTCACGCCTGCCACTTCGAACGAGTCTGTCTCCACGACGGCGCTTTTCTGCCCCGGCAGCATAACGATGTCGGGCAGATAATATTCGCCTGCTGCATTGGCATTGTCGATCTGATCGAGAAGCACGAACAGGTCGGTCGAGCGCGTCGCCATCAACCCTGAATTGCACAGGGTGACGGCGCGCTCGGCCTCGGTCGCATCCTTATATTCGACCATCTTTTCGATGATTCCCTGCCCGTCCGCGATGACCCGTCCATAAGCGCCGCCATTCTCCGCGCGGAAGCCCAGCACCACCGCGCGCGGATCGTCGCCCCGGTTCAATCGGTCGAGCAAGGCGCGCATCGTCGCAGTGCTGATGAGCGGCACGTCGCCATAGAGAATCAGCACATCGCCCACGAACCCGGCCAGCGCATCGTGCGCCTGCGCGACGGCATGGCCGGTGCCAAGCTGCTCGGACTGCACCGCGATATCGACTCCGTGGCCCGCAACCGCCGCCTCGACCTGCTCGCGTCCAGCACCCACCACGACCACCTGCCGCTCCGGCGCGAGTTCGGAAAGACTCGCTAGCAGATGCAACAGCATCGGCCGCCCCGCGACCGGATGCAGCACCTTGTGCGTGCTGGATTTCATGCGAGTCCCCTGCCCAGCGGCAAGGATGATAGCGGCGATGGGGCGTGTCACGATAGGGGAATGTCCTGCAGATCAAATCGGATGCTTGTGCGTCATTCACTGCCATGTTTGGCTTGCAATGGCCACAGCGCAAGGGGCATGGCGCGCGCTATGGTAGAGATTCCTTTCGATATTATTGGCTTCGATCTGGACGGCACCTTGCTCGACACGAGCGGAGACCTTGCCGCGGCGGTCAACCACGCGATCACCGCCATCGGCCGCCCCGCTTATCCTCCCGACGCGATCCGCCCGTTCGTGGGCAAGGGCGCGCGCGTCATGCTGGAACGCGCGCTTGCGGCGTCGGGCGAATGCACGCCTGCGCTGCTGGATGATCGCTTACCCGTGCTGCTGGATTATTATCAGCAGAATCTGGCGATCCATTCGATCCCCTATCCCGGCTGTGTGGCCATGCTCGATGCGTTGGCCGCGCGCGGCCTCAAACTCGCCATCTGTACCAACAAGGCGAAGCGGTTCGCCATTCCCCTGATGGAGCAAATCGGGCTTTCGGATCGCTTCGCCACCATCATTGGCGGCGATACCGTTGGCATCGCCAAACCGGACCCCGCGCCCATCCACGAGATGATCGCGCGCGCAGGCGGTGGACGCACTGCGTTTCTGGGCGACACGATCAACGACATAGCGGGCGCACGCAATGCGGGCATCGCCAGCATCGCCGTCAGCTTCGGGTTCCTCGATGGCCCGGTCGAGGATCTGGAAGCAGATGCCGTCATTCACCATTTCGACGATCTCGTGCCTATGTTGGAAGGGTGGCCCGCATGACCCTGCGCCTCGAACGCGACGGCGCTATCGCGCGCCTGCTGTTCGACCGGGCGGACAAGCGCAACGCCATGACTCAGGAGATGTGGGCCGCGCTTCCCGCTCTGGTGGAAGAAGCGATGGCGGATGACAGCATTGCCGTTCTCATCCTGACCTCCGCGACTCCCGGCTTGTTCTGTGCGGGTGCCGACATCGGCGAATTTGCTACGCACAGCGCCAACGAAGACTGGCGCATTGCTAACCAGTCCGCCATTCGCGCCAGCCACGCCGCATTGGCCCATGCGTCAAAGCCGGTGATCGCAGCAATCGACGGCGATTGCATCGGCGGTGGTTGCGGCCTCGCCATGGCTTGCGACATCCGCGTCGCTGCGCCCACTGCGCGGCTTGGCATAACCCCCGCCAAACTTGGCATCGTCTATTCGCTGTTCGACACAAAATTGCTGGTCGACCTCGTCGGTCCGGGTCAGGCGAAGCGCCTGCTCTATACCGCCGCCCTGATCGATGCCGCCGAAGCCCTCAGCATCGGTCTGATCGAGGAAATTGCGGAAGACCCCATGGCCCGCGCGACGGCAGTGGCACAAACCATCGCCGCCAACGCGCAACATTCGGTACTCTCCACCAAGAACATGATCCGTCGTATCGTGGATGGCCAGACCGACGATGACCCCGAAACTCTCATGATGTTCCGCGATGCCTTCACCCGCCTGGAATTTACCGCCCGAGTCGAAGCCTTCCGCACCCGGCGCAGCTCATAAACCTGCGACGGGCAGGCAACAACCGCACGACTGCTGCGTTGGTGCTGCAGATATTATCGGTTATCCCGTCATTCGCATTATCCAAAAAGGAACGCCCCCATGAAAACCGCATCGCTATTGTTCGCCACCGCCGCCATCCTCGCCCTTCCTGCCTGCGCCACAATGGGCACGGGTCAGGGTGCGAGCGCGAACACGACCTTGCTGGGCGCAGATGGGACCAGCCATGGCGTTGCCAAGGTGACGCAAACGACGTCCGGACTTAAGGTGACGGTTGCGGCAACGGGTCTTACCCCCGGCGTTCACGCCGTCCATGTTCATACGACCGGCACCTGCACCGCCCCTGCCTTCACCAGCGCAGGTGGACACTGGAACCCGATGGGCAAGCAGCATGGAATGGAAAACCCGATGGGCAGCCACATGGGCGACATGCCGAACATGACGGTCAATGCGGATGGTCGCGGTACGCTGGAATACACCATCGCTGGCGGCGCATTGTCGGATGGCACGACCCCCTTGTTCGACGCCGACGGCGCCGCTGTCGTGGTGCATGCGCTGCCGGACGATAACAAGAGCGACCCCGCCGGAAAGGCTGGCGATCGGCTGGCCTGCGGGGTGCTTACGCTCGGCTGACCGACCAGCTTCGGCAGTATGTGCAGTCATTGCTGCATATTGCCGGAGCTTTTGTCGAAGCAGCGGAAACATGTCCCGATTGTTGCTGCACCGAATTGGAGGTTAATTCGACGAACGACGCCCGGTTTTCCTTGAATATTAACTCACTCCTCCGATATTATAGAGCATGTCGGCACTACGCGCCGACGCAAAGGAGACGAATTACAATGGCTAACTGGTCTGACCCCCGGACGCCGGACACCGGCTTTCGCACGGGCTTCGGCGCTGGCGTGGAAACACGCGGTGCTGCGTTCGACGCGGGGCTGCGGTCCTACATGCTGTCCGTTTACAACTACATGGCAAGCGGTGTGCTGCTGACGGGCCTCGTCGCGCTGCTGTTCTCATGGGGCGGGGCGACGTCGCCCGCTGCCCAGATCATGATGGGCCCGGGCATATTGAAATATGTCATCATGTTCTCGCCGCTGGTGTTCGTGATGGTGCTCAGCTTTGGCATCAACAAGCTGTCGACCGCGACGGCGCAGATGCTGTTCTGGGCCTATGCAGGCGTGATGGGCTTGTCGCTCTCGACGATATTCCTGGTGTATACCGGCACGTCGATCGCGCAGACCTTCTTTGCGACTGCTGCGGCTTTCGCGGGGCTTAGCCTGTTCGGCTACACCACGAAGAAGGATCTGTCGGGCTTCGGCACGTTCCTGATCATGGGCGTGATCGGCCTGATCGTCGCATCGCTCATCAACATCTTCCTTAAGTCGAGCGTCATGGACCTCGCGATCAGCGCCATCGGCGTGCTGTTGTTTGCGGGCCTCACCGCCTACGACACGCAGAAGATCAAGAGCATGTACGCACAGGTTGCCGGAACCGAGTTCATGGGCAAGTCGGTCGTGATGGGCGCGCTGACGCTTTACCTCGACTTCATCAACATGTTCATGTTCCTCCTCCGCTTCATGGGCAACCGCGACTGAGCGCAGTCTGCGGATCAATAAAACGGAAAGCCCGGCGGAGAAATCTGCCGGGCTTTTTCGTTGGGCGATGGCGTTCCAATGTTCCGTTACGCGAAAGCAACGGCGAGACTTGTCACATCAGCCCCAGTGCCCTGAAACTGCTATGTCCCTGGCTGCCGATGATGATGTGATCGTGCACCACGATATTGAGACGTTTTCCGGCGTCCACGATCTGCCGGGTCACCGCGATGTCCTGCTGGCTGGGCTCGGGCGCGCCGCTGGGATGGTTGTGAACAAGAATCAGGGAAGTCGCCCCCAGATCGATCGCGCGCTTGATGACTTCACGAGTATAGATCGCCGCTTCGTCTACCGACCCATCGCCCATATGCTCGTCGCGAATCAGCATGTTGCGACTGTTGAGGTGCAGCACGCGCACGCGCTCTACCGTCAGAAACGCCATGTCGGCGCGCAGATAGTCGAGCAGCGCATCCCAATTGGACAGCACCGGTTGCTCGACGACCTTGGCTTTGAGCAGACGCAATGCTGCTGCCTGCGCGATCTTGATCGCAGCGACGCTGGTGTCGCCCATGCCCGGCTCCCGCGCCAGTGCGCGCCAGTCGGCCGTCAGCACGCCACCAATGCCACCGAAACGATGCAGCAATGCCTTGGCCAGCGGCTTCGTGTCGCGCCGCGGAATTGCCAGCGCCAGCAGATATTCGATCAGTTCATGATCCAGCAGCGCATCGGGGCCCCCATCGGCCAGCCGCTGCCGCAATCGGGCGCGATGCCCCGTTCCGCCGTGGCCCGGCCCCGCCGGTGCATCGCTTTCGCTCATGCAACGCAGGGTTAGAGGCGAGTGAATTGCGCCGCAAGGATATTTCCCACTGGTCAGATGTTGTTCATGCGTTACGGGTTCTTACAGGCAATGCATAAAAAGGCCGGGGTGGCGCAGATATGAGCGGTGACATTGGCGATGAGGTGCGCGACGCACCCCCTGCGCCGTCGACGCGCCGCGGCACAGCGGTACGTTGGGCGATGGGCAGTGCTGGCGTACTTACGCTCGTCGCGATCTCCGTATGGACCCAGCGGCAGCCGATTGCCGAGAATTTCATCGGCCGCGAACTCAATAGTCTAGGCGTCCGCGCAGATTACGACATTGTCGATATCGGGCTGCGCACCCAGCGAATCGAAAATATCGTCCTTGGCGATCCGGCCCATCCCGATCTGACGGCCCGATGGGTGGAAATCGACTTGTCGCTCGCGGGCCTGACGCCAACGGTCGTGGCCGTTCGCGCAGGCGGTGTCCGAATGTCAGGGACATTGCGAAACGGTGTGCTGTCGCTTGGCGAACTGGACCGGTTCCGTTCCACCGATTCCACTGCACCGTTCAGCCTGCCCGACATAAAACTGGGGCTAAACGATGCCCGCATGCGGCTGGACACGGATTACGGTCCGATGGGGCTTAAGCTGGATGGCGATGGCAATTTACGCTCCGGCTTCCGTGGAAAGCTGGCTGCGGTCATGCCGAAGCTGGCGGCTGCCGGCTGTGCTCTTACGGAAGGCACCGCATGGCTCGACATTACAATGCGCGAAGGGCGGCCGCAGTTTCGCGGACCGGTGCGTGGGGCAGCGCTGGGATGCAAAGGTAGCGGCATCGGGATCGCCCAGCCGGTCCTCGATACCGACATAACGTTATCGGCGGCCCTCGACAGATGGACAGGCCATGTCGATCTGACCGCGTTCTCGGCAAAGGCTGCGGACGTTACGCTTGTGAAGCCCGGCGGGCGCATCGGCTTCGACGGAACCGCCAAGCAGACCCGCGGGCAGATCGATCTCGCCGCAGCAGCGGTGCAGCGCGGCGACATCCGGTCTGCACGCACCGAACTGACCGGTGCCTTTCAAATGGCACCGACCCCTGACGGCATGGATGCGAGGATCGACGGTGCGCTTTCGGCAAATAGACTGGCGATGGCCGGTCCCGATCCGCTCGCCGGACTGCGCGCATCGACCGCTGGGTCGCCGGTCGCGCCGCTCGCCATCCGCTTTGCCGACGCCGTCCGCGCCGCCAGCCGCGACAACCGGGCGCAAGCGCGTTTCAGCATGGCGCAGAAGGGCAGCACCGGGTCCGCGACGATCACTGCCGCCGATTTCACCAGCCGGAGCGGCGCGCGCGCAGGATTGGGGCAAGGCAGCAGCGTCAAACTTGACTGGCCCAAGGCTGGGGGCGGCCTTGGCTGGGCATTGAACGGCAGCGTGACCACCGACGGCGGCGGATTGCCCCGTGCAGCCCTGCGCCTTGCGCAGCGGCCCGGCGGCGGGCTGGCAGGGCAGTTGTTCGTCGACCCCTACACCGCACGAGGCGCACGCCTTGCGCTGGAGCCGGTACGCTTTTCTGCGGGCGCAGGCGGCATGACGCGCTTCACCACGGCGATTCGGCTGGACGGCCCGCTGGACGGCGGTGCGGTGCGTGGACTTGCGCTGCCCGTGGCAGGGCAAGTCGCCGCCAATGGCACGCTCACCGTCAACCCGCGCTGCGCCCCTCTGACGCTCGACAGCCTGAAGTTCGGTAGCTTCGCCTTGGGCACCACGCGGATGGCGCTGTGCCCCGATAGCGGCAACGCCTTGCTGGCGTACGGGCCGCAAGGTCTGACCGGCGGTGCAGCGATCGAGGCGTTGCGCCTGAAAGGAACGCTGGGCGGCAGTGCGATGACGCTTTCCGCAGACGCTGCGCGTGGATCGCTCGCCACGAGGACCTTCGATCTGCGCAACGCGCTCTTGCTGTTGGGCGATCCGGCGGCGCCCGTGCGTCTTAACGCTACAATGCTGGCGGGGAAGATGGATGCCAAGGGCCTGTCCGGTACCATGGCGGGGACAAGAGGCCGCATCGGAACCATCCCGCTGCTGGTCGGCGATGCGGCAGGCAAGTGGAGCTATGCCGCCAGCACTCTGCGCGTCGATGGTGCACTGACGCTCACCGATGCCGCTGCGCCCAACCGCTTCGAGCCGCTCGTCAGCCGGGACTTTGCGCTTACGTTGCGTAACAGCCAGATTACCGCAAAGGGCAGCTTGCTCGAACCGAAGACGGGCGCGCTGGTCGCCCGCACCGATATCGTCCATCAACTGGGCAGCGGAAAGGGGCAAGCCGATCTCGACGTACCTGGCGTCGCATTCACCTCTGCACTCCAGCCGGAAATGCTCACGCGCCTTGCGCTCGGCGTGGTGGCCAATGCGCGTGGCACGGTGGCAGGCAAAGGACAGATTCGCTGGGCCGACGACACGGTCACCAGCGACGGCACATTCCACACCGACAACATGGATCTGGCCGCCGCTTTCGGCCCCGTCACCGGCCTCTCGGGCGAACTGCGTTTCACCGACCTGATCGGCCTGGTCTCCGCCCCCAGCCAGATCGCGCGCATCAAGACGGTCAATCCTGGCGTCGAAGTCACCGATGGCGTCGTGCGCTATCAATTGCTCGCCAATCAGCAAGTGCGTGTCGAAAGCGGCGAGTGGCCGTTCGCGGGAGGACAGCTCAGCTTGCTCCCCACCACAATGGATTTCAGCGCGGACAAGCCGCGCAATATGGCCTTCCGCGTCGTGGGGCTGGATGCTGGCGCGTTCATCCAGACGCTCGATCTGGACAATATCTCGGCGACCGGCACGTATGACGGCCTGCTGCCGATGGTGTTCGACGAAAAGGGCGGACGAATCGTTGGCGGCGTTCTCGTCGCCCGGCAGATCGGACGCGCGCCGCTCGTCCTAGCGAACACGGAGTCGCTCAGCATCACTTGCGATCCGGCGCTGCAAAGCGGCACCCTGGCCTATGTCGGCCCTGTTTCGAACGAACAGCTTGGCGTTTTCGGCAAGATGGCGTTCGATGCGCTCAAGCATCTTCAGTATAAATGCCTGACCATTTTGATGGACGGCGCACTGGACGGGGAACTGGTGACGCAGGTGTCATTCAACGGCGTCAACCGCGGTACGCCGAGCGAAGCGCCGATTGGGATCGCCCGTAATTTCATTGGTTTGCCCTTCCTTTTTAATATCAGGATCGAAGCACCGTTCAGAGGGCTGATGAACACCGCGCAATTGTTCGTCGACCCCAGTGGCCTGATTCGCGGCAGCCTGGGCGATCAATATGCGCCCGTGCCGGACATGCCTGCCAAAATGAAAGTCGGCGTCGAAGCATCGATGGGGCTTGCCGTTCAGCCTGCCGAAAGCGACAAGAGCGTAACGAAGGACCCTAAATGAAGACATATAGCATCATTGCGTTGGGCCTGACCGGCCTGTCCCTGGCGGGCTGCATTCAGGTGCGCGCGCCGGACAAGCCGATCGAAATCAACCTGAACGTAAAGGTGCAGCAGGAAGTGGTCGTGCGCCTGCAACGTGACGCACAAGACCTTATCCAGAATAACCCGGAGTTGTTCCCGCAATGACACGTAAATTCATCCTCCTCGCCGCCGGTGCCGCAATCGCCCTGACAACCGGCCTTGCCCTTACCGCGCCTGCACGCGCGCAGACCGGCGCCGTTGCGCAGGCAATGGCCTCTGGCGCCGTGGGCGAACAGTCGGACGGTTATCTGGGCATTTCCGGCTCCGTCTCAGGCGATGTCCGCGCCGAAGTCGATTCGATCAATATCAAGCGCCGTGCCGCCTATACCGATCTGGCTGCCAAGCGTGGGGTAACGGTCGCCGACGTTGCCGCCGCCACGGGCTGCCAGACGCTCGCCAGCCGTGTAAAGACCGGGCAGGCCTTCCGCATTGGCAGCGGCGCCTGGCAGACCAAGGGCGCAGGCGCGATTGCCCTCCCCGATTATTGCGCGACGGCGGGTAACTGACCCTTATTGTCGCCTGCGATTTCCCTTGTCCCTAAGCATGGTTGACTTGGGGGAACTCCCTTTCTAAACGGGCCGCGCCTTGACGGGTGCAGCGTCTGGCGTTCATGGCCTTTGTCTCCGCAGTCATGCGGTACGATGGAGGTGAGAGGAATGTCGGATACTGGGCCCGGGGAAGACCCCGTCAAGGGAGATGCGCGGATCAGGTCGCTCGAAGAGCGGATTGAGCGGGCCTCCCGAGACGAACAGGTCAGAACTGGCACCACGCAGCAGGGAGCGGATGCAAATTACCGCCTCGGCAACCGCGTGTTGGCAGAACTGATCGGCGGTCTTGTCGGCGGTGCCTTGATCGGCTGGTTATTCGACCGGCTTTTCGGGACAACGCCCTGGCTCCTGCTGGTTTTCCTCTTTCTGGGGATTATCGTGGCCTTCAGGAACATCATTCGGATTTCGACAAAGCGTCCCGACTGACGGGGCGCTTTCGTCATAGGGTAAAAGCTTCGGCTTACAGGGGTTTCGCGTGGCAGAATCAGGCAAAATCGACCCGATGCACCAGTTTGCGATCGAGCCGCTGTTCGGCACCGATCATCTGGCCATCGGCGGTTACAACATTGCCTTCACCAACAGCGCGCTGTGGATGGTGGCGACGGTTGTCGTACTGTGGATTTTCATGCTGGGCGGCATGAAGCGGGAATTGGTGCCCGGTCGCTGGCAGGCGGCTGTAGAGACCATGACCGGTTTCATCAGCAACCTTCTGACCGCCAATGTCGGTCCTGAAGGCAAGCGTTACGTCCCTTACGTCTTCTCGCTGTTCATGTTCATTCTGCTGGCGAACCTGCTGGGCCTGCTGCCTTTGGGTCTTGTCGGCCTGCACCCCTTCACCTTCACAAGTCACTTTACCGCGACGGGCGTGCTGGCGATCATGAGCTTTGCGATCGTCCTGATTGTTGGCTTCTACAAGCATAAGCTGCACTTCTTCTCGCTGTTCGTGCCGCACGGTACGCCGGTGCCGATGATCCCCTTCATCTTCCTGATCGAACTGGTGTCCTTCATGGTCCGCCCGTTCAGCCTCGGCCTGCGACTGTTCGTTGCGATGACCGCGGGCCACGTTCTGCTGAAGGTGCTGGCAGGGTTCGTTATCAATTCCACTAACGCCGGGGCCGGTTTCGGCCTCACCGTCGGCCTCTCCAGCTTCGCCCTGATGATCGGGATCAGCGCGCTGGAAATGCTGGTCGCGGTGATCCAGGCCTATGTCTTCGCGCTGCTCACTTCACTGTACATCAACGACGCGGTGAACCTGCACTAAGTTTCGCACTAACTTTATCGATATTTAACAAGGAGTATTATCATGGACGCAGAAGCCGCAAAGCTGATCGGTGCCGGTCTCGCAGCAATTGGTGCCGGTATGGCCGCTCTGGGCGTGGGTAACGTCTTCGGTTCGTTCCTCGAAAGCGCCCTGCGCAATCCTTCGGCCGCTGACGGTCAGCAGGGTCGTCTGTTCATCGGCTTCGCCGCTGCCGAACTTCTCGGCCTGCTGGCGTTCGTTGTGTCGATGATCCTGATCTTCGTTGCCTAACTAACCGTTAGACGACAATCGGAATCGAGGCCGGGTGGCATAACGCCCGGCCTCCAAGACATCGGACGGATCAGATGCCTCAAATCGCGCAAATCGCCGAAACCTACGCATCCCAGATTTTCTGGCTGCTCGTAACGTTCGGCTTCGTGTTCTTCGTCATCGGTCTGGACATGGTGCCGAAGATCGAAGCGACGGTGGGTGCGCGCGATGACAAGATCGCGGGCGACCTGGCGACGGCAAAGGCTGCCTTCGCCCGTGCGGACGAGATCGAGGCGGACTATCGCAAGCGCGATGCGGACGCCCGTTCCTCCGCGCAGCACCTCATTGCGGAATCCAAGGCGAAAGCCGCCAAGGAAACCGAAGCCAAGATCAAGGCGACTGACGCCGTGGTCGCAACCAAAATCGCCGCTGCCGAAGCGGAGATAAAGGCTGCCAGCACGTCCGCCATGGCCGAGATCGAAGCCGTCGCTGCCGATGCGGCACGCGAAATGGTGGCGAAAATTTCTGGCGCTTCGGTCACTCCGGAAGCCGCCCAGCAAGCAGTAAAGGCAGCATTGGTCCATGGCTGAGGCAGCACCCACCACTACGTCGGACAGCACACCGACCGCCGAACAGGCCATCCATGAGGAAGGCTATGCGCCGGTAGGTACTGTGGCGCACGAAGGTGTCGCGGCACATACCGATCCCCGCGCGCTGGGTCTGGACGCCACCGCTTGGGTCAGCCTGTCGATGGCGATCTTCATTGCGGTACTGATCTGGAAGAAAGTGCCCGCGCTGATCGGTCGCGGTCTCGACGGCAAGATCGCCAAGATTCGCCTCCAGCTCGACGAAGCCGCCAAGCTGCGCGCCGAAGCCGAAGCGCTTAAGGCCGAATATGAAGCCAAGGTTGCTGCCGCTGCGGGTGAAGCCGCTGCGCTGAAAGCCCGCGCAGAAGAAGAAGCCGCCCAACTGATGGACGACGCGCAGACCAACGCCACGGCGCTGATCGCTCGCCGCCAGAAGATGGCCGAAGACAAGATTGCTGCCGCCGAGCGTGCGGCAATTGCCGACGTCCGCGCGAAAGCCGTGTCGGCTGCAACCGCCGCCGCCGCCTCGCTGATTGCACAGGGTCACGATGCGAAAGCGGACAAGGTGCTGGTCGACAGCGCGATCCAGGGTCTCGGCCCGGTCGCCTGATTTACAGAGCGTCGCGAACAGAAAAGAGGCCGGGGTAAATCCCGGCCTTTTTCGTTTCCCCCTCGTCATTCCCGCGAAGGCGGGAGTAACGGAATTAGGGTGGGGAACTGCCGTCCCACCTTTGCAATGCTGCCTAACTCTCCTATCTCCCACCCATGTCCTCCCCCCAATCGCCAGACCGCTTCAACGAAGACAAAGCCAGCTTCACCATCCGCGGCGCAGGCGCGCCCGATATAGATGCCGGCGTGGCGGCGATCCGCAACGTCCTGAAAACCCTTCCCACCCGCCCCGGCGTCTATCGGATGCAGGATGCGCGCGGCGATGTGCTGTACGTCGGCAAGGCTCGGGCGCTCCGCAACCGCGTCACTAACTACACACAAGTGGATCGACTCCCTCGCCGCCTGCAACGCATGGTGTCACAGACGCGCTCGATGACCATCGTCACCACCAACAGCGAAGCCGAGGCGCTATTGTTGGAGGCCCAGCTCATCAAGCGGTTCCGCCCGCCCTACAATGTCCTGCTGCGCGACGACAAAAGCTTCCCCTTCATCCTGCTGCGCGAGGACCACGCCTATCCCCGTATCCAGAAGCATCGTGGCGCGCGCAAAGCAAAGGGGCGCTATTACGGCCCGTTCGCAAGCGCCGGTTCGGTAACGCGCACCATCAACGCCCTGCAAAAGCTGTTCCTGTTGCGCAGTTGTTCGGACAGCTTCTTTGCCAACCGCTCCCGCCCTTGCCTGCTTTATCAGATCAAGCGCTGCTCGGCCCCCTGTGTCGAACGCATCGCGCCGGATGCCTATGCCGAACTGGTGCAGGACGCGCAGGATTTCCTGGGCGGCAAGTCGACCAAGGTGCAGCAGAAGCTGGGTGCCTCGATGCAGGCCGCGTCCGACGCTATGGATTTCGAACAGGCCGCCGTCATTCGGGACCGCCTGAAGGCGCTGACGTTCATTCAGGGATCGCAGGCGATCAATGCCGAAGGGCTGGGCGACGCCGACATTTTCGCACTGGCAACCAAGAACGGCGCGATGTGCATTCAGGCGTTCTTCATTCGCGGCGGCCAAAATTGGGGGCACCGGAGCTTCTTCCCGATCCACACTGCCGAAGTCGACGAAGCGGAAGTCCTCGGCAGCTTCCTCGCGCAATTCTACGAGGAAGTGCCGCCGCCCAAACTTATCCTCGCCGACCGTCAGCCTGCCGATTGCGAACTGATCGCGCAGGCTTTGACCGAGCGGATCGGCTCCCGCGTCCGCATCGAAATGCCGCAGCGTGGCGACCGCACCCGCCTCATCAAACAGGCGCAGCGCAACGCCGTCGAAGCCCTCGACCGCCGCCTCGCTGAAACCACGACGCAGGCGAAGGTGCTGCGCGACATGGCCGATGCCTTCGGGCTGGAGGGTGTGCCGGACCGCATCGAAGTCTACGACAACAGCCATATTCAGGGCACCAATGCGCTGGGCGCAATGATCGTTGCCGGGCCGGAGGGCTTCCGCAAATCCGCCTACCGCAAGTTCAACATCAAGAATCCGAACACGGCCCCCGGCGACGATTTCGCCATGATGCGCGAAGTGTTCGAACGCCGCTTCGGTCGCGCGCAACGCGAAGATCCGGATCGCGACAGCGGCGAATGGCCCGACCTGGTGCTAGTCGATGGCGGCAAGGGGCAGGTGAGCGCCACAAAGGCCGCGCTGGAGGAAATTGGCGTCGAGGACGTGACGTTGATCGGCGTCGCCAAGGGTCCGCATCACGGGCGCGACGGCCGCGAAGTCTTCCACTTGCCCGACGGCCGCGAAATGATGTTCCCGGTCAATGACCCGGTGCTATTCTTCCTCCAACGCCTTCGCGATGAAGCCCATCGTTTCGCCATCGGCGCGCACCGTGACAAGCGCAGCAAAGCGATTACGGTCAGTTCTCTGGATGAGGTGCCGGGGATCGGCCCCGCGCGGAAAAAGGCGCTGCTGATGCATTTCGGCACGGCCAAGGCGGTGAAGAGTGCCGCGCTGGAAGACTTACAAAAGGCGCCGGGCGTTTCGACAGCAGTGGCGCAGCAGGTTTACGACTACTTCCACGGATGACCCACTTCTCCCTCTCCCCTGAAAGGGAGAGGGAGAAAGGGCCACCGCGCGACTTACGCCGCTGTAGCGAACATCTCCGGATCGAGCGCCATAAGCGAGTCCGCACCGCCTTCGATCTTGCGACGTAGCGCGCCTGCGTCCGGCATGATGCGTTCGGCGTAGAAGCGTGCCGTGACGAGCTTGGCTTCCAGATATTTGGAATCGCCCTCGCCCGCATCGAGCAAGCGGACTGCGGCGCTCGCCATGCGCAACCACATCAGGCCAACCGATACGATACCCATGATGTGCATGTAGCTATGCGCGCCGGCACCAGCATTGTTCGGGTTGGTCATGGCATTCTGCATCAGCCACATCGTAGCGCCCTGCAACTGCGCATTGGCCTTCTCCAGCGCCTCCGCAAAAGGTGCCAGGCGGGGTTCTGCCTTGGCAGTGGCGACTTCGTCTGCGATGATCTTGAAGAAAGCCTGCAGCGCACGGCCGCCATTCTGGGCAAGTTTGCGACCGACAAGGTCCATCGCCTGAATGCCGTTGGTGCCTTCGTAAATCTGGGCAATGCGGGCATCGCGCACATATTGCTCCATACCCCATTCCTCGATGTAGCCATGACCGCCATAAACTTGCTGGCTGGTCACGGTGATGTCGAAGCCCTTGTCAGTGCCATATCCCTTGATAACGGGCGTGAGCAGCGAGATGAGATCATCGGCGGTCTGGCGTTCCTCTTCGGTCTGCGCCTTGTGCGAGAGATCGTCTTGCAGCGCGCCCCACAGGCATAGCGCACGCAGCCCCTCGGTCAGCGCCTTGCCTTCCATCAGCATGCGGCGCACGTCAGGATGGACGAACAGCGTGTCAGCTTTCTCATTGGGCTCTGCAGGACCGGTGAGCGCGCGACCCTGACGGCGATCCTTGGCGTACTGCACCGCGTTCTGATAAGCGACCTCGCCCTGCGCCAGACCCTGCAGGCCCACGCCCAGACGTGCGGCGTTCATCATGATGAACATGGCGGCGAGACCTTTGTTCTCCTCACCCACCATCCATCCGGTCGCGCCGTCGTAATTCATGACGCAAGTGGAATTGCCGTGGATACCCATCTTATGTTCGATCGACCCGCAGGAGACCGCATTGCGTTCACCCAGCGTGCCATCTTCATTCACGATGAACTTCGGCACGATGAACAGCGAAATGCCCTTGCTGCTTTCCGGCGCGCCGGGGGTCTTGGCCAACACGAGGTGAATGATATTCTCGGCCAAATCGTGCTCGCCCGACGAGATGAATATCTTGGTGCCGGTGATCGCGTAGCTGCCGTCTGCCGCTGGAACGGCCTTCGTCTTGATAAGGCCCAGATCGGTGCCGCAATGCGGTTCGGTCAGGTTCATGGTGCCGGTCCATTGGCCGCTCACCATCTTGGGGACATATTTGGACTTCTGCTCATCGCTCCCTTTGGCGAGAATCGCGGCAGTCGCGCCCGCCGTCAGCCCATGATACATCTCGAATGCCTGATTGGCCGACAGCACATATTCCCCAAAGGCCGTCGCGATGACGGAAGGAAGCCCCTGCCCGCCAAACTCTTCCGGCGCATGCAGTGTGGTCCAGCCACCTGCGACATATTGGTCGTACGCATCTTTGAACCCGGTGGGCGTCGTGACGCTGCCGTCGGGATGGCGAGTGCAGCCTTCCCGGTCACCAACCTGATTGAGCGGGAACAGCACTTCCGCCGCGAATTTGCCGCCTTCGCCCAGCACCGCCTCGATCAGATCGGGTGAGGCATTTTCAAAGCCTGGCAGATTGGCGTACCGGTCGATATTGACGACATGGTCGAGAACGAACTGCGTATCGCGAACGGGGGCGGTGTAGGTGGGCATGGTGCTCTCCGAATATTATTGCGGGTGTGGCATTGGGCCTCATCCCGATTATGTAGATTCGATCGTTCAGCTTTCAGGGTCGCCGCTGACTTCCACGATGGACACGAAAGCCGATAGTTCCTCGATTGCGGCGTCAATATCGGCCTTCTGCCGTTCGAGCAGATCAATGCGCGCGCGGCATTTGTCGATGGTCACGCGGCGTTGCACGGCGCGGCCATCGTTCAGATCGTACAGGTCGATCATCTCGCGGATGTCGCCCAGGCTGAAGCCCACGCGCTTGCCGCGCAGGATCCAGGCCAGCCGCGCCCGGTCCCGGCGCGAATAGATGCGCGACAGACCCTGCCGCTCCGGCGCGATCAGCCCTTCGTCCTCGTAAAAACGAAGCGCGCGCGCGGTAACGCCGAACTCCGCCGACAAGTCGGAAATGCTGTAGTGATCGCGTTCATCCAGATCGGGCATCTCGATGCCCGCAATTTGTATCATGTGCGTCATGCCATGATTTTTAATTGACGTTTACGTTCGCGTCAAGTGGATCAATGTTCGCTTTGATAGACGCCGATTTCATGACCTGCAGGGTCGACGATATGGAAACGCCGTCCGCCCGGATAGGCGAAGATCGGCACACGCAACGTCCCGCCTGCCGCCGTTGCCGAAGCCAGCGCAGCTTCCAGATCGGTGACTTCGATAAGTGGCAGGACCGGCGGCGTGGGCTGCGTAGTGTCCGCATTAAATCCGACCGTGGTGGCGCCGCCTTCGATCGCGGCATAGTCGGGACCGTATTCGGTAAAGGTCCAACCGAAAGCGTTTTCGTAAAAAGGCCGGACAGTTGCGATGCTCTCCACCGACAATTCGACATAGTTGAGTTTGGCCATGAGTCGCGCTCCTTTGTTCCTGATATGTACGTATCGAGATTGGCGCGATGTGCAAGCCGCCGTCAGGACATGCGATAAAAATCCGCGACCCTGTCCAGCGCCAATGTCAGCACCAGCTTCCCCGCCCGACTGGGCCATTGCAGCGCCTTTTCTGCAGCCGCCAACCCTTCGCCAGCGCAAGCGACCCGCCATAGAATATTGGCAAGGCCCGGTCCCGCGGCGCGAATGGCGGCATCGAACCGCTCCCTTGCCGACAGTTGCCCTACGGTCGGATCGGATATGCCGGGGCCGGCGCGCTTGGCCTTCGCGACAGGCGCGGGATCCCATCGCATCGTCACTCGTGCGCCAAGGCCCGCCCGCTCCCAGTCGCGACGCAGCGCTTCCCCCGCGAGAAATTGCCGGTCGGTCAGCTTGCCGCGCGCGTGAAGCCAGGTCAGCGGCGATTCACACAGATTGACCATCACCACACGCAGATCGCCCTCCCCATCTTCGATGGTCCGGGCAATCCTGTGAGCGGCTTGAGGTGCTGATTGAGACATGGGTGCTCCCGCAAATAGTGGCCCTCACCTCTTGCTCCAGCGGACGATATGTAGGACAGAGGAAAACCATATAGGTTATAGGATTTCCACAATGATCACCCGAATTCGTGACGTTCGCAAAGCGAAGGGATTGACGCTGGAGGATGTGGCGCTGCGATGCGATCCGCCCACTACGGCGCAGACGATCGGGCGACTGGAAACGGGAATGCGCACGGTTTCGGTCGGCTGGCTGAACAGGATCGCGACGGCATTGGGCGTTTCATCCGCCGATCTGGTCGATATGCCGGGTCAGGAAACTCTTCCGGTTGCAGCGCTGATCGGCCCCGAGGGCGCGCGCGCACCGACCAGCGCCATGATCCTCATTCCACCGACAGCTTCGGGTGCGATGGTGGGCGTCCGCGTGATCGCGAGCATCGGCGATTATCGAGGCGGCGACGAGATATGGTGTGAGCGGATCGCGGCGGATGGCTACGCGCAGGCGCTGAACCGCGACATATTGGTGCCGCGACCGGGTGGACGATTCCTGTTCGGACGGCTGATCGGGCGCGATGCGGGGATGGTCCACATCCTGCCGCTGGGGACAGGATCGCGGCAGCAGGTGCTGGCCGACCCACCATGGGCCGCCATCGCCAGAAAACTCGTACGGAACCTCTAGATAATGCAGCTAACCCGCTGTTAAGTATGATCGTATAAGCAGGCAGTATGACAATTCGCGTCCTCATGCTGTCCACGCTGTTCCCTGACATCAGCCGTCCCAATTTCGGCGTCTTCGTCGAGCGACAAGCGCGGGAACTGGCGAGCCGACCGGAGGCGTATGTGACGGTGGTGGCACCCATCGGCATACCGCCCTGGCCGCTTTCCAACGCCGATCATTATCAACCGCTTACCCGGTTGCCGGAGAAGGAACGGTGGCGCGACCTGACGGTCTATCGGCCCCGCTTTCCTATTCTCCCGAAGATCGGTGGACGCTTCAACGTCGCCACCATGACGCACGCAATCATGCCGCTGATCCGTCGCCTGCATGGCGAGCGGCCTTTCGATGTGATCGACGCCAGCTTCTTCTATCCAGATGGCCCCGTCGCGGCCAACATCGCCAAGGCGCTGGATATTCCTTTCTCGGTCAAGGCGCGCGGTGCCGACATCCACCATTGGGGCCATGCGCCCGCTACGCGTAAGGCCGTGCTGCGCGCCGGGACGCAGGCGGCGGGGTTGCTTGCCGTATCGGGCGCGATGAAGCGATCCATGGTCGCACTCGGCATGGATCCCGACAAGATCGCCGTGCATTACACCGGCGTCGATCTGGACCGCTTCGCGATCATGGATCGGGCGGCCGCCAAATCCGAACTCGACCTTGCCGGTCCGGTGGTGCTGAGCGTGGGGGCATTGATCCCGCGTAAGGGGCAGGACCTGTTGATCTGCGCCCTCCCCAGCCTGCCGGACGTGACGCTCATCCTGATCGGCGAAGGACCGGAGCGCGGCAATCTGCAATCGCTGGCCGAACGGCTGGGCGTAGCCGATCGCGTGGGCATATTGGGCGCCGTACCGCATGACCGCCTGCCGCAGTTTCTGGCCGCAGCCGATGTGATGGCTTTGCCATCCGCCTCCGAAGGGTTGGCCAATGCCTGGGTCGAGGCGCTGGCCTGCGGCACCCCCATCGTCATTAGCGACGTGGGCGGCGCACGCGAACTGGTGGATCGCCCGGAGGCAGGTCGCATCGTAGGCCGCGAACCGACAGAGATAGCCGCCGCCGTGCGCGAACTGATCGACAATCCGCCGGATCGGGAGGCAACGCGAGAAACGGCCTTACGCTTTACGTGGAAGGCGAATGGCGACGCGCTGCTGGCGCATTTACAGGGGATTGCGGGTAAGGTTTAGGAGGGGGCGGGCTTTCCTTATGCTCATCGAAGGAAGCCACCTTTTGGGGAGGTTGCATCTGTTATGAGTGATTTGAGCTTTAGATCGTATTAAGCTCAGGAGAGTAGTAACGGGCCATGTTCTATGGATCGCAAATGGGGCCCAATTGTGAGGCAGGCATAGGACACTTCGAGTTCATCTCAGTTCGTCAACTCGTCAGTGAGGTCGTTTCCACCATTGTGTGCGCGGCAGGATCTTGGTTTGCGCTAAGGGAATGCCTGCAGAAAGGCTTTATCGATAGGGGCGGACGCAGCCGAATTCCGTTTGTGCCGCGGATAATAACACTTCACGATAACCCTGAACTGTTCACAATCTGTTGCTTGGGTATTGGGCTAATAGGTGTCGGGGCGGCCGTCTATTGGTTCGGCTTGGGAAGAGCTATTTATCGACGGTCGCGCGGAAGACCCAGAGCACTGCGCTTCATCCGGAGATACAAGAATCCCCAAGCACTAACGTATCCCCGATTGTTTCGCAGAAAACCGCCAACGGATTGACACAAGTGGCTTTCTTTAAGTCGCTCAGAGTAATTTGCGGCATTGAAATCAGACCGCACGCTACCCACCCTACAACGCCATCAATGCCGCAATGACCTGCCGATCCTCCGACCGCAGCACGCCCCAGGCGCGCGCGGCGGCGCGGCTGTCCATGACTTCGACGCCAACTCCGCGGGCTTCCATCGCGCGGACGAAGGCGCGAGGCGGCTGGATCAGGCCGATGCCGGTGCCGAGCAGCAGAAATTCGGGAACAGGCTCCAGCGTCGCGAGCGGCCCCAAGGCCTCCAGCGTGATCGCTTCGGCGGCCGGAGCGTCGTCCCACGGCCATGCTTCGGTCGGGCTGAGCAACACGCCACCGGGAAACACAGTTTCCTGCAGGCGGAAACCGCGCCCGGTAAAGCCGGTGATGCGCGGGCCAGCATAGCCGCCGTCCCGCCGCATTTCCATTCCGGTCGTCATGTGCGATCGATCAGGGCTTCGCGCCGTCGCCTACGCGCTCGGCCTTCGACGATATGCCGCCAGACTTCTTTTCGGCAGGTTCGGGCTTCAGGCCAAGGCTGATGAGCAGCGAGGACGACACATAAACCGAAGAGTAGGTGCCGATGACGATGCCCAGCATCATCGCCGCCGAGAAGCCACGCAGCACATGCCCGCCGAACGCCAGCAACGCGCCGAGCGCCAGCATAACCGTTACCGACGTCATCACCGTGCGCGGCAGCGTTTCGTTGACGGACAAGTCGATCAGCGACTTCATGTCCATCTTGCGATATTTGCGCATGTTTTCGCGGATACGGTCGTCGATTACCATTTTGTCGTTGATCGAGTAGCCCACGATGGTCAGCACGGCGGCCACGATATTGAGGTCGAATTCCAGCCGCGTGATCGCGAAGAAGCCGAGCGTCATCAGCACGTCGTGCATGATCGCAACGAACGTCGAGACGCCGAACTGCCATTCGTAGCGGAACCACGAGAACACCGCGATGCCGACCACCGCGAGCAGCACCGCGAGAATACCGTTCTGGATCAACTCGCCCGAAACCTTGCCCGACACCGCGTCGTAACGGCTGAAGGTCACGCCGGGATATTTGGCTTCAACGGTCGATTGCACCTGACGCACCAGCTTGTCGGTCGCGCCGTCGTCCGTGCTTTCAGGCAAGGGCAGACGGATCGACACAGTGCGCGGATCGCCGAACTGCTGCAACGAGACTTCGCCGACATTCATCGCGTCGATATCGCTGCGCACCTTGTCGAGCGGTGGCGGCGAAGCGAATTTCGCTTCGACCATAAGGCCGCCGACAAAATCGACGCCCATGTTGAGGCCGCGCACACCGACCGCCGCGACCGCCAGCACCGTCAGGATCGCGGTGATCGCAAAGGCAATCTTGCGAACGCGGACGAAGCCGATGTTCGTATTGTCGGGAACGAATTTGAGGAGTTTCATTGCGTTATTCCGATCTCACCTTGCCGCCGTTCGCCCTGAGCTTGTCGAAGGGCTGCTCTTCTTGAAAGGAAGAACAAGGCTTCGACAGGCTCAGCCCGAACGGGGGGAGAGGGATTGTCATATCAAATATTCAAATCGGCCGGGCGGGCACGGCGGAGCCATGTCGCCACCACCAGACGGGTGAAGGTCACTGCGGTAAACACCGAGGTTGCAATACCGATCAGCAGCACGATGGCGAAACCCTTGACCGGGCCGGACCCCAAAGCAAGCATGATGCCGCCAGCGATGGCATGCGTCACGTTCGCTTCGAAAATCGTGCGGGTCGCTTCCTTGTAGCCGAATTCGACCGATTGCACCACGCCGCGCCCGCGCCGTCGCTCTTCGCGAATACGTTCGTAGATCAGCACGTTGGCGTCCACCGCCGTACCGATGGTCAGCACGAACCCGGCGATGCCCGGCAGAGTCAGCGTTGCGTTGAGCAAACCCATCACGCCCAGGATGACCAGGATATTGATGACCACGGCCATGTTCGCATACATGCCGAACCGACCGTAGCTTAGGAACATGAAGATCGCGACGGCACTGGCAGCGACGACCGATGCGATGATACCGGCCCGGATCGAGTCCGCGCCAAGCTGCGGCCCGACGGTCCGTTCTTCCACGACCTTCAGCGCGACGGGCAGCTTGCCCGAGCGGAGCGCAATCGCAAGCTGGTTCGCGCTTTCCACCGTGAAGCTGCCACTGATCTGCGCGGTGCCGCCCAGAATGGGTTCGTTGATGTTCGGCGCGGACAGCACCTTGCCGTCCAGAATGATCGCGAACGGGCGGTTGACGTTTTCACTCGTCACCTTGCCGAATTTGCGGCCACCCGATGCGTTGAAGCGGATCGAGACTGCGGGCAGATTGCCTTGCTGCTCATACACCTGCGTCGCGTCGGTCAGTTCGTCGCCCGACACCATTACCTGACGCTTCACCGCGATAAACGGTACGCCCGAGGGATTGGTGGGATATGGCAGCACTTCGCTGCCCACCGGCGCGCGGCCCTGCCCCACTTCGGCCGGGTTGGCCGTGAAATCGACCAGCTTGAATTCCAGTTTGGCGGTCTGACCCAGTAGATCCTTGAGCTGCTTGGGGTCTTGCAGACCCGGCACCTGAACAACGATGCGATTGTCGCCCTGTCGCACGATGCTCGGCTCGCGCGTGCCCAGTTCGTCGATGCGCTTGCGGATGACTTCGGTGGCGACTTCCATCGCGCTGTTGACCGAAGCAGCGATGCCTGCATCGGTCGGGCTGAGGACGATCGTGCTGCTGTCCACCACCGTCACGTCGAAATCGCGCTGCCCGGTCATCCCTGCGCCCTGCGTCAGCGGACGAATGCGCTCCACGGCGGCATCGACCTGTGCAGGATTGCGGACCATGAAGGACAGTTTGCCGTCGCGCCGCGAAATGTCACCAATCGCGATTCGCGGATCGCCCCGGCGCAATTCCGTGCGAATCTGATCTTCCATGTTGGTCAGGCGCGCCTTGGTCACGTCATCGGTGCTTGCCTCCAGCAGCAAGTGGCTGCCGCCCGACAGATCAAGGCCCAGATTGACGCGCACCTGCATGGCCTTTGGCCACTGATTGGTAATGCGTTCGGGCAAGAAGCTGGGGATCGCGCACAAAATGCCGATACCCAGCGTCAACAGAATGAGCGTTATCTTCCAACGCGGAAAGGTCAGCATAGGGTTAGTCGTTCGCCGGTTTTGCAGTCACGGGGTCGATCACGTCAGACAATGTTGCCTTGACCGCGCGCACCTTCATACCCGGCGCCAGCTCCACATCGACATACAGGTCGTCGACCCGCACCACTTTGCCAACCAAGCCGCCGCCAGTGATGACCTGATCGTTCTTCTTTACCGCGTCCAGCTTTGCCTTGTGCTTTTTCATCCGCGTTTGCTGCGGACGGATGAGCAGGAAATAGAACACGACGAAGATCAGAACCAGCGGCAGGACATTCGCAATGATCCCGGCAGTCCCGCCCGAAGAGCCGGTGCCCGATGCGGCGGCTTGGGCAAAGGCAGGGGTGATGAACATGAAGACACTTTCAAGTCTGAGAAAAATGCGCGGACCTGTGGCACGAGATACCACAGGACCAAGGGCGCGCGGCTAACACAAACGGTGCGTAGGAGGCAACATCAATAGCAGGATCGTCAGCAGTTCGGGCGGAAAAGCCGATAGGTCAAAACGGACAAGGCGGGAATATCACGCAGCGAACAAGAAGCTATGAGACCCCCTTGCATCTTCCCCCACATCCGCCTAAACGCCGCCCTCCGGTCGGGACGTAGCGCAGCCTGGTAGCGCATCACACTGGGGGTGTGGGGGTCGGAGGTTCGAATCCTCTCGTCCCGACCAAGATTTCAATGACTTAGCCGATATTTTTACCCCGCCGGGGGCCGCCAAAATCGCTCTGGTGGTGCGCTGGTGGTGCAAAATTATTTTGGACACCGGCTACGCTGCGCATCATGACGCGCCGATATTGAACATCGCGGACACCCTCCGGATTGAAGATTCGCCTCCCGGTGCTTATGCCAGCGGATAGATGCGAGAACCCTTGCCTCTTCGCCCCGCCGAGTTTGTCAAAATTCGGGATGGCTATATTGCGTTTCTGAGGCAACCCGCAGGAACGTCCCTGCAAACCGTCATCTCGGATACGGTTCGCGACGCGATGGCATCAGCGGCAAGGCGCGGACGCAAACGTCGCAATGGACTCCACTTTGCGCAATTAGCCTCGGTGGTGGTCGTATTGCTAGCTGTGGTCCTGATCGCTGCTCAGGATCGGATCACATACGGCGGCGGCTTGGTTCTGCTTTTTGCCGGAGGCGGCACCTTCATATGGGCGCGCAAACGCGCCAAGGTGCGCGATGAACCGGAAATCGAGGAAATCCTTACCGAGCCGGATGAAACGCTTGCACGTAATCTGCGGGCGCTTGACGACTTTCGGAAACAGATCGCCAGCGGCGACATCCCCTGCGTCGAGCGCCTTCCCGATGGGAACCTTAAACCTGTTACGAAGAGCGCCCTTCGCGCATTTCTTGCCGATCATGGCACGCTTCTCATTGTCAGCCGGGATCAAAACCTTTGGCAATGCATTCCGCACCGTCCAATTCCCATGAGCGAATTGCTGGTCAAGCTGGGCGGTCGCGTTGCCCCTGCCCTCGTTACCTCCAGAACATTGCTCGACACCGCCGACCGCGATTTATTCGACCGCCGCATGACATGGCTTCTTGCCCATTCCGAAGCAGACCCGCGTGCAAACTCCTTCCGCGAAGCTATCCAAATCATCATAGCCTTGCGACGCCCCGAACTCGACGGACTGACCTTCGAGCGGAAGAAGGAAGTCCTTCGCAAAGAAAGCATTAGCGATAGCCGAATGGAAAAAATCCATGCGGGCGTCTATCCCGCTTTCAACAATTATCTGCGCCAACTGCCCATGCATGAATTCCCGTGAATGCGGAACTGAATAGCTTCCAGCGCCTCCCGGAGCCACGTCCTGCATTCCAACCAGTGGAAAGGACGCCCCTCATGCCCCCTGATCGAAACCAGCTTTTGACTGTCGTGGACGTGCTCAACGTCACAGGCTTCAAATCCCGAACCACTCTCTATCGCCGCGCCCGCAACGGCAGCTTTCCCAGTCCCTGCCACATCGGCGCGGGCAAGATCCGATGGAAATCTGGCGATGTCGAGGACTGGCTGAACAGCCTTCAGCCCCGCCGCGACTGAATCAAAACCCAGACACTGCCCGGCCTTAGCCTGATCGATGGGCGGTCCGGTCGCGGCTGAATCTCCCCGCACACAAGAACCTCCGCAATCGTGATTTCACGAAAGGATGACCCATGCCTTCAATCCGCAACACCGTCGATCGCCTGGCCGCCTGGCGGGCAGGCCGATCGTATGTCACGCTGCGCTTCACGGTCCAAAAGCGGCTTGCGCCCATCGTCGAGCCGCTGATCGAGCGGCTGCTGCCGTTCGATGACGATGGCGAAACCTACCGTTGCTCGATCATTCAATGGACGCTGAACGAACGTCCCGTTCTGCATACCCACCGTGGCGTCGTATCGACCTTGCGGATAGATGGCCCGTTGCAGGACGCGGGCCACACCTCTTTCCCGCTGGGCGGGCTGATTGAAGCCCCCCATGTTACCGCGCATCTTGATCCCATCGCAGCACGTCGGCTCGATAGCCGGTTGCAGGATGCCATCGACGGGGTGATCCAGGACTGGATCGTAGAACATGGCCTTTACGATCGACCACGCCAGCGCCGGGAGATTGATCTGCCCCCCGCTGAGTGGCCCAGAGACTATGATAGTCTGGACCACGAAGGGGACATTGAATGCCAAGCAAGAAGCACAAGCCGGAAGAGATCATCGGCAAGCTACGTGAAGTTGAGATCATAT
>NZ_CAKKNC010000008.1 GCF_918741285.1 Sphingobium sp. CECT 9361
CTTCAGCACGGCATTGTCGAGCATCGCCTCGGCCAAGAGCTTCTTCAGCCGGGTGTTCTCCTCCTCGAGCGTTCGCAACCGCCGGGCCTCGGACACCTCCAGCCCGCCAAACTTCGACTTCCACTTGTAGAACGTCGCAGAGCTGATCCCGTGGCGGCGACAAACCTCCGCCGTCGGCATGCCGCCCTCCTGCTCCTGCAAGATCGCTATGATCTGCTCTTCGTTGAACCTGCTTCGCTTCATATCGCCCGACTCCTTGGCGTCGGACCCTACCAAAAAATGGTCACAATTCAGGGGAGCACGTCAACATTATCGGCGCTAAATGTCTTTAGTTGTTCGATTGTGCATACTTAGACCCTGCCGCCTTTATTCCGCGCGATGATTTCGGGGTCGTAGATGCCAAGTTGTTTTCGCTTATTACGCAACGCCACAGCGGTAATGCCGATGGCGGCTGGGAACAGGATCAGTTGGAGATTTTGAAATGGGCCGCCGCCATCTAGATAACTTGCGCACCATAGAACTGCGCCCACGGCCAAGCCGCAGGCCATGCCGAATTCCACGCGCCAAGGTTTCTGTTTTTTTGGATCATCGCCGGTGAACTGCTCTACTTGGACGAGCAAAGCCTTTAATGTGTCCGCACCTTCCGCATCGAGCGGCAAATCAATAGCAGCGGCTTGGCGTCGGATCTTATCTAATTCAGGGTTCATTAGCGAGCAGGATATAAAATCATCCCAGTCCCATTTACCGCCAGAGCCGCTCAGAAATGCGCCGATTGTCTCGAAAACACATTGTCGCTCATCCCGCATGAAATGAGGATGCATGAAGGACCGTTCTTAGGCAAGCCGCACCAAATCTGGAATGGCAAGCACTGGTCGATTGCCGTTAGATGGACCCGATTTTTTCAAGAGGCCGAACTGGGGCCCGACAGTTCACTTGACTTGGCACTTCGTACCCGACATCTAGAAGGCAGGTCTGGGGACAGACCTAAACGGGGAAACATCATGAAAATTCTTATGCTTGCGCTGCTGTGCGCGACTTCCATTGCGCCATCCGTAAGTGCTCAAGTGGCTGCACCGACGACCCCTGTGTTAGCGGTCGGTCCTGCGCCAGCCAATGTATTGCGCACTGGCACGGAGATACAGCTCAAGCTCCAGGAGCAGTTAACGACCGAAGGTAAAAAATTGCGTGTCGGACAGCACTTCCAGCTGACCGTTGTCGAGCCTGTAATGGTGAATGGCCAGGTCGTGATTCCAGTCGCTTCCCCTGCCGTCGGTGAAATCACCGAAGTCCGTAATAAGGGCATGTGAGGTAAGTCTGGGCACCTTACCGCAAACCTGCTTTATGTCAGCGTCAATGGTCGACAAATTCGATTGACCGGGACTTTCGACGACAAGGGCGTCACGGGCACGGGTGGCGTTGTTGCTGCTGCCGTCCTGATCCCTGTTGTGGGATTCTTCACAACCGGCACCAGCGCCCGAGTTGCTGTCGGCGCGCAGGTTAAGGGGTTCATTGGTGAGGACGTGGTGTTACAATTTGCCGAAGCGGCGCCGTCGTCGTCTATGACAGTGCCTGTTTCAACGCCTGCGGCGGCAGATGTAGCGTCGCCGCCGGTTGCCAACTAAATGAGCGACTTGCGCTGACCGATGCCCCCTCCAAGCGCCATGGATGGGTAGCGGTCAGTCCGCTTTGGTTGTGATGACGGCATCAAGCCGCCCGCGTGAGGATGCCACCATCTGCTTCCGCGCAGACGCAATGGCAGCGCCGATTCCATGTAGATTTTCGGCACAGAAACTATTCGTCACGATGGCATTTGGGTCCGATTGGAAATGATAACCGCAATCGTCGATGTAGATCGCAGGTGCCTTTTCAAGATCAGCCATAAGTGTCTCAAGGGCGAAGCGGCCACGGATTTTTCTGAACTTCCTAGGGTTGCGCTCAACAACGATGGGTTTGCTAAACTCGCCCGAAAACACCCTGCCTATGTCGAAATCCTTTTGGGATTTTGTCAGCCTCAAGGTGAACCTGTCAGCAGTCATCCCATCAATATGGACGAGCGCTAACCAGCGTGGGGCGACCAGGAAAGTAAATCTACCCTGAGTGACGCTGCATAGCGTCTTGCAGTTTATCGTGGGCTGGGAGGTCGTCGGCGACGCGCCAGCCAATAGAATGGCGATGATCGACAACATGACGCACTCATCGCACGATAAATTATCGTCCGCAACTGACGCCCCATCTGGTTCCCTTTCGAGGTTACAAATGGTCGCCTCCAGTCATTCTTCGCAACGAAAAGGGGACCATAGATCTTTAAAATCAGTCGTATTGGTCTTCCGGCATGATCGGATGCGGCGGGCTGAGTGCCGTGCCCATCTCGTAAACCTTATCGTCATTCGCTTTGCCTTTGAGTGCTCGCACGGCCTTGGCCTCCTCCTTGGGAAGCTCGCGCTCCACATATCCATGCGCCTTGAGGCATCGGTAATAAGTGCCATACATTGCCTTGCGCCGCGTCATACCCCGCATAAAGCCCTCGGCGAAACCTGCACCGGCGGCACCTGCAGCAGTGCTTTGCGTAATCGGATTATAGGGGCTTGGTGCGCTGGGATTTTTGCCAGCGGCCTTGCCAGCTTCGATGCAGACCTTCTGGTCCGCGTCCCACTCCTCCCTCGATACGCCGGACTTGTAAGTATAGTGATATCCGCCTGCCCAACCGGCCTGCGGCAATGCGAGCAGAAATATCAGTAGGATCGCTTTCTTTGTCATTGAGCTTGTTCCCCCTTTATACACCCCGTTGACGAACCTGCTTAGCCGGGCGGGTCCGTGGCGCCAAGGCCAAGGTTCAAGAACTGGTCCGCTGTGGAGAGGCGAAATTACGCGTTTCTGTCAGGGAATGGTCGCATGACGCTGGGCAGCTTGCCCCCGCCCCGAACGCGACCATCTGCGAATCGGTGGCGCAGATAACCTTGCGGGGCTGGGGCGGCCTTGAGGGGTGGATGGCGGAACGGCTGCTTTTGGGCAGCCAAAAGGCACAATGCAGCTAACCAGCGGCTTCATCATCAAAGGTCATATGCCTTATCAGGGCTACTATCGCGACAAACGGGAAGAAGATTTTCACTATCACCGGGCCAGATGGAAGCACTTTAAACACGCTTATGACCGGGATCGAAATACCAAACAGCAAAACCAAATCATCAGGAGAGGTCCAGCTTATACCAAGGCCTAAAAATCCAACCAGCGAACCGATAATCCAAAGTGGTTTCCGCGTGAAATATGGCGATCGCGCGATCACTATTACGGCAAATATGCTTATCGCTGATACGATCAGCCCGCATATTACGACGATAATTTGATAGACGTTCATGCTCTCGGCCCCCTTGGATTGAGGATAGCAGCGCATTCGGAACGGCACAACGCGGGCAAGAATTCCGCTGGCGAGAGATGACCATCATTCCGGTCTTTCTGCTGTGGGCTTTCGGAAAATCGGGCCTAAACGTCCACAACTGGTCGAAAGCATCACATCACTCATCGGCGTGATATCTTTGCCGGAAGCTCTCAAGCCAGTGTATGCGGCTTTCAAATTGCTTTTTCTGCTGAGTGCTGGGGGCAATGCCCAAGCGCGTTTTGCATCTTGCGATTTCGTTGTCGAGTTCGGCCAAACTCAATTTGGCCAACCCCTCTTCATGATCGATGACACCGCTGCGCTTGCCCATATCAGCAGAATAACCGGCCCGTTGAATGTCCGCAACCGGGCCAGCGCCATTGTGATCTCAATGGCAATAAGTGGTCGATTATCCGCGAGCGCAGCAGCGTTCGCGTGCATCGGATATCTGCATAGTGGAAGCGCCAGGAATTACGTCGCTCCCGGAGTGATGCAAAAGCCGTGATTTTTGCATCAAAACAGGAAAGAGCGGCGGGGATACGGTCTTAGTCGCTGACCGATGCCGCCCACCCACTTTCGGTCAGGTCGGGTTGATCATTTGCAAATGTTAGATCGAATCCCTCCTGCCAAGGGAACACACCCTCGCGATCTGACCAGACAATCTGAATGCAGGGAAAATTGTCTCCTGCATATAGCCACCGGTTCCATCCGAGGTATTCCCGGTAGTATCTCTTAGCGACGGGAAAGGCATAGGCTGGAAGGTTGGCGAACACCTGATCCGTTTGAACCCCTTGCTCTAAGCCCTTGCCGGCTTGAGCATCGCGAAACAGGTCCCAGAACACATCATGCGCAATCTCGCGCTTCATGCTGAACATGATAACTTCGGGTTGGCAAGCGTTCACCCACAGCCCACTAGTGTAGGAGAACCCCGGCCCCTCATCGTCCCCTGACACAGCGGTGTCGAACCATCCGTGCTGACGTATCTTGGCGATGAATGACTTTTCGTCTGCATCAAGTACGTTAGCGGGGGCGTCGAGTGCTGTAATCATCACGTTGAAATACCATGCCGGTTTAATGTGCGCCATCGGGCGAGATCACATTGGTGGCTTGCACTCTCCAGCTTGATGCAAAACTTTTGATTTGTGCATCACGAACGGCCGATTTCAGGATCGGCAGGGCCAATCTGGAACGACCAACTTTGGTCGACGGCCGTCCGTCTGCTTTTCCATCGGCGGATGACCGCCTGAACCTGAACGAACGACCGCTGTCGGAAATAGAAGTGAGCCGTTGGTCGGCGACAAATGGCGCAATGGCGACGATTGCGATATGTTGCAAAAAGGGATAGAAATTCACCTGGGCCCAACCATCGAGCGACCTTGAACGTACTTGGTTCGAGTGCCTTTTCAGGCCAGAATTTTTAGGGCCTTTTTGGGGGCGTCGCCCGAAGTCCGAACTGGATTTTGGAAAACAATTCAAATACTTGATAGATTCTATTCCGGTCCCTCCTCCACCAAATTTCCCGATCTTTCAGGAAATGGTCCCACGGGCCATTATTTTCACGAAGAGCGCCGAGCCGATATGGTTGGCAAGCCAGGCCTTGAGATGGGGGAGGGGCTGCGCTTCGAACCAGACCGGGTCGACGGCGGCAAATTGCCTGATGAATGGCAGGATCGCGGCATCGGCGATACCGCGCCTCGAGCCGCATAGCTGACCGGCGGCGGACAGGCGGGAATCGATTTCGCGGAGAAATGTCAGGGCTTCGTTGCGATGCGCGATGGGGTCGGACTGGTGGCGGTCGGGATATTTATAGCGGTCGAGATTATGTTTGAACGGGCCGTCATTGGCAGCAATCAGCGCGGGGTCGTCCCGCGTGAGCCAGCCTTCGGGGTCGTTGAAGGCGAGCGCCCAGCGCATGATGTCGAGGCTTTGGTCGATCACCCGGCCATCGGGCAGGACAAGCACCGGGACGGTGCCCTTGGGCGAGGCGGCCAGCATTTCAGGCGGCTTGGCGGATAGTTTGACTTCGCGCAGGTCGTACGGCGTTTCGCTGATGGCCAACGCCAGCCGCGCCCGCATGGCATAGGGGCAGCGGCGAAAACTGAAGAGAACGGGGCTGGCCGTCACACCGTCCACTCGGTCAAGCTCGGTTCGTTGCCAATCAGCGCGAGGCCGTGGGCGATGGAGGTGAGTTCGCCGCCGGTGGCGATGCGATCGGTGCTGAAACGCCTGTAGAACAGCGAACGGATGGCGGGAATCAGGGAGGAGCCGCCGGTCAGGAAAACCCGGTCGATCTGGTCGGCGGTTATGCCTGCCCGCGTCAGGGCGCTGTCCATTGCGGTTTCGATCAGGCGCAGGTCTTCGGCGATCCACTGTTCGAAATCCGTGCGAAGGACGCGCGCGGAGATGTCTACGCCGCCGCCGGTGAAATCGAGTTGCGCTTCCTCGGCCTGGGACAGGTTGCGCTTCAGCGTGCCGATGGCGTCGTAGAGCGGAAAGCCCTGCTCATGCTCGATAAGCGCGATCATCCGGCCAAGTGGTTCTGGATCAAGGGAATGGCGTTGCAGCTTGCGTAGCTCGTCGAGGGTGCGCCGGTTGCGCATGAGCGCGAGGCGGGACCAGTCGGAGAAATCCACGAAGTAGCCGCCGGGTATCTCCAGTTCCTTGCCGAAGGATCGGTAGGGTGTCCCTTTGCCCAGCAAGGGCAACACCAGCCTGTCCATGATGCGCCGGTCGAAACGGTCTCCCGCGATGCCAACGCCCGATGAGGATAGCGGGATGCATCGCCGCTTAGCGCCGGGTTCTGCGACGCGGACCACGGAAAAGTCGGTCGTGCCGCCACCGAAGTCGGCGACCAGCACCGTCGCCGGTTCGGTAAGGCGCGAGGCATAGCTGAACGCGGCACCGAGGGGTTCGTAGACATAATGGAGATCGACCCCGAATCCTTCGAGCATCAGATCGTAGCGTTTGCGCGCGAGTTCCGGGTCGGGTCGCGCGCCTGCATATTCGACGGGCCTGCCGACGATGACGCGATCGGGGCGGGTGGCGAGGGCGCCACCCGAATGGGCCACCAGCTTTTGCAGGAACAGTCTGCCGAAATCCTCGAACCGGAAATTCCGCCCGAAAATCTGGGCGCGTTCGAACAGGGGGCTGGCCGCGACGCTCTTGAACGACTGAACGAACCGGCTGTCGAGGGGGGACTGGAGATATTCCGCGATAGCCCATGGGCCAGCGTCATAGGCAACGCCGTTCCAGCCGCGCTCTTCTTCCCAGAAGCACAACGCCGAACGAAACACTTCGCCGGTTGCTTCCTTGCCGACGAAGGTGACGAGGTGCGAATCTCCTTCGCCATCGCCCAGCGCTACGACGCTGTTGGTCGTGCCAAAGTCGAGGCCAAGTGCGGTCGTGGGCATCGCCTGGTGTCTTTCTGGAGTGTCCGGTTTCGGGGGGCGGCCCCTATTGCATGTGCCATTCCGCGGCGCAACGTCGGGCAGGTAATGGAGAGGCCGGTTGAATGTTCCCATCCCTTTCCCGTGACATGCCGACAGGGCCGCCCTGATCCAGATTAGCGATTTACCTATGCGACTTTCGCGCAGCTGCGGCGTTACCTGTCCCAGCTACCGGGTAGAGTTCGTGCGCGATGCGGCCCCCCGGTGGTGAAGTTTATGCTGTATAAGGAGACGACCATGTTGTTGAAATTAGCTGCGCTGGGCGCCGTTGGTTATGCCGGTTACAAATATCTCAAGGCCAAGACCCCGGAGCGAAGCGCCCCGGACCTTCGTCTGGCTGGCGGTCCGCTAAGCTCCGAAGCATCGGTGCAGCGTACCCCGGATTATCCTTCGTCGATTTGACGCCTTCATCCGGAAGTGGATCGGCGCGCCGCTATCGTGCGTCGATCCACCCGGTGAAACGACGTGAACATCGCCATAATCGAGGAGCGATCGCATGAGCACGACCATTGAACGAACCTTTGCCACGCGACGGCAGGCCGAACTGGCTATAGAGCATCTGGTGCAGGAACATGGCTTTGAGCGGACGGATATCTTCGTTGCGCCTGAAGGGCAGGAAAATAGCGCTGGCGAGGATGTAGGCGGCGCGGATCGGGCGACAATAGCCGAAGACGAACGCGATGACGCGGCCATGGAAAGCCGGATCGTCGTGTCCATCGATCTTGAAGATGAGTCCATGGCGCAAACCGTCGAATCGGTATTCAGTGAGTTCGACGGGAAATAGTCTGCGAACCGCATAGTCCAACCGCGAGGAACACCGCGTGCGCCAAGAGGATATAGCGACACAGGGATCGGACCAGATCGACCCCTACGATCTTCAGCGGTTTCTGGCTGCTCAGAAAGACAGCTATGCCACGGCGCTGTCCGAACTGCGTCGCGGCCGGAAGACCAGCCACTGGATGTGGTTCATCTTTCCGCAAGTACGCGGGCTGGGTCGCAGCCCGATTGCCCAGCATTATGCCCTTGCGTCTTTGGACGAAGCGCGGGCTTATCTCGCCCACGCCATTTTGGGACAGCGTCTGCGCGACAGCGTGGGCGCAATGCAGGATTTGCCGCATGGACAGAGCGCGGCCGCCGTGCTGGGCGATGTGGACGCTGTCAAGTTCCGGTCGTCACTAACGCTGTTCGAGGCGGCGGGCGGTGGGCCTTTGTTCGGGGCAGCGTTGGACCGTTGGTTCGACGGGGCGCGCGACGAAACGACGCTGACAATATTGGCGGGCGATATCGGCTTTTGACCCGGCGGGGCAAGCATCCTAGAGGCAGGGCATCACAGCACTGCCAAGGAATATCGACGTGACCAATATCGCCTGGGATGAAGCCGCGACGCTGATCGATCTGGATGGAAAAGCGCCGTTGATCGCCAATCTGCGCGAATGCGCGCGACACTTTGCTGCGTTGAAACCCCAGCATCAGGCCGAAGCCCGCGTCCTGCTCACGCGACCGGTGGCGCGGGAAGGGCGCAAGACCCGGACCTGGATATTGGAACCGACGGAAATCGCCCATCTGGCTATGCAGTTGCGGCAGGAGTGACAGTGTCCTCCCGGCCGGTAGCCATGCCCCTCAATAACTTCGATATCGACATTTTCCTGCGCGATTATTGGCAGAAGAAGCCGTTGCTCATCAAGGCCGCATGGGCCGCCTGGACCAACCCGCTGGAGCCGGACGAACTGGCGGGGCTCGCCTGCGAGGAAGGGATCGAATCGCGGATCATCGCTCGGCGCAGTGAAGGCTGGGCGGTCGATCATGGGGTTTTCGCCGAAAGCCGCTTTGCGCGGGACGATCCGGCGCCCTGGACGCTGCTGGTGCAGGCAGTCGATCATCATGTGCCGGACGTTGCTGCGCTGATCGAACCGTTTCGCTTCATCCCCAACTGGCGGATCGACGATGTTATGGTCAGCTATGCCACCGACGGGGGCGGGGTGGGTCCGCATTTCGATCAATATGACGTGTTTCTGATACAGGGGCTGGGGCAGCGCCGGTGGCAAGTGGGCGGAATGTGTGACGCCGACACGCCCTTGCTGCCGCATGAGGATGTGCGCTTGCTGGCGGAGTTCGAGGCCACCGACGAATGGCTGCTCGATCCGGGCGATATTCTGTATGTGCCGCCACGTATGGCGCATAATGGCGTTGCGGTGGGCGGCGATTGCATGACCTATTCGGTTGGTTTTCGGGCACCGGCGCGCAGCGAGCTGATCACGGATTGGAGCGACGATATCGTCGACGCCCTGCCCGACGACGACCGATATGAGGATCGCGATCTCGATCCTACAGCGCATCCGGGGGAGATATCGCCCGAAGCGCTGGCACGGCTGCACGCGATGATCACCGATGTCATGGGCGATGCCGATGCCTTTGCGCGCTGGTTCGGCGCGTATAACAGCCGCCGTAAATATCCCGATACCGAGTGGCAGCCCGACGAGAGCGTTTCGGTGGCCGAGGTGGAGGCGTTGATTGGTGAGGGCGTTCCTCTGTCCCGCAACCCGGCCAGCCGCTTTTCCTTCATTCGGCGAGCTGTAGGCGTGTCGCTGTTCGTCGATGGCACGGGGTTCGAATTTGGCGCGGACGGCGTTGCTTTTGTGGAGCAACTTTGTGCACAGGATCAGTTTGCAGTCGATCCGGGCGTATCTCAGGATATCCTCGCGCTGATCGGCAAGCTCGTCGATCAGGGCAGCGTCGCTTTCGACGATGAGGAGTGACGGCATGGCGCGATTGATCCTGTTCAACAAGCCCTATGGCGTGCTGTGCCAGTTCACCGACGAACGCACCGGGCCGCCGCGCCCGACGCTGGCCGATCATATCAAGGTGCCGGGCGTGTATCCGGCAGGTCGGCTCGACCTGGATAGCGAAGGGCTGTTGCTGCTGACCGACGACGGGCGGTTGCAGGCGCGGATCGCCGACCCAAAGTTCAAGACGCCCAAGACCTATCTGGTGCAGGTCGAAGGCGATGCGCAGGATACGGAGATCGACCGGCTGCGGCGCGGAGTCGATCTGAAAGACGGGCGGACATTGCCGGCCGAAGTGGAGCGGATCGACGATCCGGCATTGTGGCCCCGCGACCCGCCGGTGCGGTTCCGCAAGAGCGTGCCGGATTGCTGGCTGCGCGTGACGATCCGGGAAGGGCGCAACCGGCAGGTGCGACGGATGACCGCAGCGGTCGGGCATCCGACGCTGCGGCTGGTGCGCTGGCGCATCGGGGACTGGACGCTGGACGATGTGCCGCCGGGCGAATGGCGGGACGCGCCAGGTGCTGGCGCGCGGTGATGCCCGATGTCGCAGTCGTGATCGGCGCGTCAGGCGCGATTGGCGATGCGGTGGTGCGACGTCTTGCGCGGGATGATCGCTTTGGCGCGGTTCTGGCGCTCAGTCGTCGTCCGGTGGAGACGGTCGACGGGGTTGTCTGCGGTGCCATCGACTTGCGCGATGAGGGCAGTATCGCTGCGGCGGCGGATCGGGCTGGCGCGTTAGGGGCGGTGCGGCTGGTGTTTGTCGCCACCGGCATGTTGCACGATGGCGCGCAGCAGCCGGAGAAAAGCTGGCGCGTGCTGGATGCGGAGCGGCTTGCCAATAGTTTTGCCGTCAATGCGATTGGTCCGGCATTGGTAGCCAAGCACTTCCTTCCGCTCCTCCCGCGTGAGGGGCGGGCCGTGTTCGCGGCGTTGTCGGCGCGCGTCGGGAGTATCGGTGATAATCGGCTGGGCGGCTGGTATGGCTATCGCGCGTCGAAGGCTGCGCTCAATCAGATGGTGCGGACGCTGGCGATCGAACTGGGGCGCAACAGACCGGAGGCGTTGTGCGTAGCGCTGCATCCCGGCACTGTGACCAGCGATTTGTCGCAGCCGTTTACGCGGGGCCGCGATGCGGACGATCTTTTTACGCCCGACCAAAGCGCAGAATATCTGCTGGGCGTGCTGGATCGCTTGTCCCCTGCCGATAGCGGCGGCCTGTTCGCGTGGGATGGGGCGGCGATACCGTTTTGATGCGGTGGCCTGTGGCGAAAAGACTTTGCACGGCAGGGATACAAGCCGGTGGCATCAGAAGCTAAAGCGAACATCAAAGTTTTCAGCATGGAAAAGCCGTCAGCCTGAACCCTTCGACGTGCTCAGGACAGGCGTGTTTCAGGGTCCATTTCTCACCCCGCACCTCCGCTCCAAATGGCGGGATGGATGCTGAAACAAGTTCAGCATGACGGGGAATTGAACCGCAAGCCGCAGTTCCAGATGCCAGACGGCAGACGAAAAAAGAGGCGGCCCGCTGATGCGACCCGCCTCTTTTAATTTCACGCAATAAGCGTGGATTACATTGCGTTGCCCGCAGCGTTTTCCACAGCGTTCGCAGCGTTCATCGTGTTGTCGGCAGCGTTGTCCATCGCGTTAGCGGCGTTTTCAACGACGTTTTCGACAACTGCGTTCGAAGCGTTCGCAGTTTCGTTGGCGGGCTTTTCGCCGCAAGCGGCAAGCGCCATCAGGCTGGCCGAAGCGAAAACTACAGCGATCTTCTTCATCTTGTATGGCTCCCATAGCATTAGCACGCGGCAGGTTTTATATGGCCTTACGCGAGCGACCCGCTTTAGTGTGTGCGGTCCACAAATCAACGTTTTTTTGCGCCGGTGAACCGATGGAATCACGCGACGACGTGTTCTCTACTACATAAGTTCACTTTTATCGCAAACTTTCTTGTGCATTGGCAGCGATGGCCAAAACAGTCGTCCAGGCCGCGACATTCTGCCGCAGTTGCTGGGGATCGATCTTGTCCAGCGTATCATCCGCGGTGTGGTGCAGATCGAAATAACGGGTGCCGTCCTGTTGCAGATCGATGGTCGCGATACCCGCATCGGCGAATTTGGCATTGTCCGCGCCACCGCCCGCGCGCTGTGCACCGGCGCTGATACCCAGCGGCGCAAGGGCCGATGCGATCCGCGTGGCAACGGGTTTGGCCGCTGTGGGGAAGGCGAAATCGACGCGCCAGATGCGGTCGGCGCCGAAATCGGACTCGGATGTCAGGACGTGCGGTTCGCTTTTGTGGGCCTCGTAATAGGCGTTGCCACCATAGGAGCCGACTTCCTCGGCGCCTGCCAGCAGGATGCGTATGGTACGGCGCGGCGTGCCTGCGTCCATGATCCGCTTGGCCGCCGCCGTGACGATGGCGACGCCGGAAGCATCGTCAATCGCGCCGGTGCCCAGATCCCAGCTATCCAGATGCCCCGTCACCATGATGATCCCGGCGTCCGGATCGCTGCCCGGCACTTCGGCGATGACGTTGCCCGACTGCTGGGTGCCGTTGAAGCGAGGGGTGAGCAGCAGGGACAGCGTTACGGGCTTGCCGCGCTTGAACACGCGCTCAAGCTGATCGGCATCGGGTACGGAAAGGGCTGCGGCGGGAATCGGCGTTACGCCTTCGGGAAAGCGCGTGACGCCGGTGTGCGGAACGCGGTGATTGTCGGTGCCGATGGATTTGATGAGGATCGCCGCTGCGCCCTTTTGCGCGGCGATGCCGGGACCGGCAAAGCGAGCCGCACCGAATGCGCCATAGCTGGAGCCATCCTGCGTCGCCTTCATCGCATGGCTGACGAAAGCGATCTTGCCTTTCAGCCTACCATCGGGAGCCGCCTGCAGATCGGCGAGTGTCGGAAAATACACGACCTCCGCCGTCAGTCCCTTTTTGCCGGTCGTGCCGCTGTTGCCGAGCGCCGTGATCGTCAGGCTCTGCGGGAAGGGCGAGACGAGCGTGGCGGTTTCCTCGCCGCGCACCCATGCGGGCATCGTATAAGGTTCGATGCGCACATTGCTGAACCCCAGTGCCTTCAGCTTCACTACGGCCCAATCGCGGGCCTTGGCTTCCCGCTCGGTCGCGGCGGGGCGGGGGCCGACTTCGGTGGTCAGGCCTTCCACGATGTCCATGGCGATATCGTCTTTCAACGCAGCATCGCGCAACGCGGCCACGTCAACGGCGGGCGATTGTGCGTTGGCAGTCGCGGCAAGCAGGAGGAAGGGGAGGGCGAGCGGGGTCAGTCCGATTTTATGCATGGTTTGAGGGGTAGCGGGCATCTGCCCATTTGCCAATATCCGCGCTGTCCGCTAACCGGGCGCCAACCCATTTATATCCCGATCCCGTTTCTATCTCTATTCCAGTGTGGAGAGACTTCTTACATGGCCGTCCAATACAGCTACGTCATGAAGGGCCTGACCAAGACCTTCCCCGGCGCGAACAAGCCGCTGTTCAACAACATCCACCTGCAATTCCTGCCGGGTACGAAGATCGCGATCATCGGCGTCAACGGCGCGGGTAAATCGACGCTGATGAAAGTCATGGCGGGTTACGACAAGGACTTCACCGGCGAAGCATGGTCGGCTGAAGGCTTGCGCGTGGGCTATCTGGCGCAGGAGCCGCAGCTCGACAACAGCAAGACGGTGATGGAGAACGTCAAGGATGGTGTGCGCCCCGTCGCCGACATGCTCGACCGGTTCAACAAGATCAGCGAGATCATGGGCGATCCGCCAGAAGACGCCGATTTCGACGCGCTGATGGAAGAAATGGGCACGCTTCAGGAAAAGATCGACGCCGTCGATGGCTGGACGCTCGACAATCAGCTTGAAATCGCGATGGAAGCGTTGCGTTGCCCTCCGGGTGACTGGGGCGTGGAAAGCCTTTCGGGCGGTGAAAAGCGTCGTATCGCGCTGTGCCGTCTGTTGCTTGAAAAGCCTGACATTCTGCTGCTCGACGAACCGACCAACCATCTCGACGCCGAAAGCGTTCAGTGGCTCGAACAGCATCTGATCAACTACACCGGCAACGTCATTCTCGTCACCCATGACCGCTACTTCCTCGACAATGTCGTGGGCTGGGTGCTCGAACTCGATCGTGGGCGCGGCATTCCGTATGAAGGCAATTATTCCGCATGGCTCGAAGCCAAGGGCAAGCGGATGGAGTTGGAAGAGCGCGAAGACGCCGGTCGTCAGAAGGCGATCAAGGAAGAGCTGGAATGGATTCGCCAGTCCCCCAAGGCTCGCCAGACCAAGTCCAAGGCCCGTATCCGGGCGTTCGATGAACTGGTCGAAAAGCAGGAAAACCGCGCACCCGGCAAGGCGCAGATCGTAATCCAGACGCCCAAGCGTCTGGGCGGCAAGGTGATCGAAGCGCACGGCCTGACCAAATCCTATGGCGACAAGCTGTTGTTCGAAAATCTCGATTTCCTGCTGCCGCCCGGTGGCATCGTTGGCGTGATCGGCCCGAACGGCGCGGGTAAATCCACGCTGTTCCGCCTCATCACCGGGCAGGAGACGCCCGACGAAGGCGAAATCCAGGTCGGCGACACCGTCCAGCTTGGTTATGTCGATCAGAGCCGCGATTCGCTCGATGCGAACCACAATGTCTGGGAAGAAATCTCCGGCGGTCACGACCTGATGACCATCGGCAAGCATGAAATCCAGACGCGCGCTTATGTCGGTGCCTTCAACTTCAAGGGGCCGGACCAGCAGAAAAAGGTCGGTCAGCTATCGGGTGGTGAGCGCAACCGCGTCCATCTGGCCAAGATGCTCAAGGAGGGTGGCAACGTCCTCCTGCTCGACGAACCGACCAACGATCTCGACGTCGAAACGCTGCGCGCGCTGGAAGAGGCACTGGAGAATTTCGCCGGATGCGCCGTGGTCATCAGCCATGACCGCTTCTTCCTCGATCGCCTCGCCACGCATATCTTGGCGTTTGAGGGCGACAGCCATGTGGAATGGTTCGAGGGGAACTTCGAAGCCTATGAAGCCGACAAGCGCCGCCGTCTGGGCGATGCGGCCGATCGGCCTACACGATTGGCGTATAAGAAGCTGACGCGGTAATTCTTCGCTTTCAACAAATCCGTTCGGGCTGAGCCTGTCGAAGCCTTCCCTTTCTTCAAAGGAAGGGCCCTTCGACAAGCTCAGGGCGAACGGTTTGGAGGTAGTTCTACTTCCGCGGGGCCATCCCGCCGAACGTCACGATACTTTCCGCGCCGTTCGCGCTGACTGCCGCGACGCCGATGAAGGTGTCATCCACGATGACGTCCTTCAGCAGCGTTTCGGTGGCGTCTTTAACGATGCGGCTGTCGGTCCAGTCCTGCGCGTCGGCCTTGCGCCAGCGGACGCGGTAGGCGACGGCACCGGGCACGGCGTCCCACATGACTTTCGTGTCGGAGGAAACGGCGCCATCCAGACTGACCGTCGCCGGGGCCGCAGGGGCGCTGGCCAGATCGCGGAGGGCCGCGACGTTCAGCGCGGTGACCTTGGCGAGATAGGGGAAGTCCATCGCTGCGACGGTGTCGCCATATTCGCGGCCGTTTTCAGTGCGCAGATCCTGATGCTGGCGGTCGTAATTCTCGACGCCCACGGAAAAGCGCACCGCCGGATAGCCAGCCTCCAGCAGCGGAGTATGATCGCCGCCGCGCCCGAAGCGGTCCGGGCGGCGTACCGCGAATACGTCCAGACCAATGGCGGGGTTGCCCGCCGCAATGCCGTCGATCTTCTTGGCGAGGGCGCGCGAGGGGCTGTCATCCTCGCCGCCGATACCGCGCCGGGTCATCGCCGCCTTGATGTCCTCGGCAGAGCGTGCGCCTTCTGAAAATACCCGCACGCGCTGATCGACGATGGTGCCATTCTGGCCCAGCGTGTTGCCGACGATGTCGTTGTTGAGCATGGCGCGCACTTGCCAGCCGCGTGCCTTGGCCGTCGCGGCGAGCAGCTTGCCGCCCCATAGCCCCTGTTCCTCGCCGGAGAGCAGCGCATAGACGATGGTGCCATCGAATTTCTCGCCTGCCAGCACGCGTGCGGCCTCGATGACGAGCGCCGTGCCGGAACCGTCATCATTCGCACCCGGCGCGTCGCTGTTGATATCCATGACGTCGCTCACGCGGCTGTCGATATGCCCCGCGACGATCACGACCTGATTGGGATCGCCCGTGCCGCGCTGGATTGCCAGCACATCGACGACGTTCACGCCGTCCGGCGCGCGCGGGCCGGTGAAGCGATCCTCGACCATCTCCACCTTCAGACAGCCGCCGCAGCCTTTGGAAATCTTCTCGAACTCCGCCGCCCCCCATTTGCGCGCTGCGCCGATACCGCGTTTGGGATCGGTGGCGGAGGACAGCGTGTGGCGCGTGCCGAAGCTGACGAGCTTTTCGACGGTCGTCTTCAATCGCGCAGGGTCGGGCGCCTTGGTCTGGGCAAAGCTGGCGGGGGCGAAGAGGGCGAGCGCAGTCGCGGCGAGCAAGGGAGCGGTTTTCATGCGCGCTGTTGTGCAATGCCTCTGCGCTGTCCGCAAGTCGTTCAATCTGCTGTGGAAAGAAACCAGTGTTCGTCGCCCTGAAGGCCGATGGCAGTCAGCCGTCCGCTAAGATACGCGCCGGTGTCGATGCCGATGCGGTTGGGATGTTCGTCCACGTCCTGCGTAATGGTGTGGCCATGAATGACGACCTTGTCGAAAGGGTCGGGGCATTTGAGGAAATCGCCGCGTATCCAGTGTAAATCCTGGCTGTTCTGCGCGTTCAGTGCCACGCCCGGACGTACACCGGCATGGACGAAGACATAGTCGCCCATTTCGATCATGTCGGAAAAGCTATCGAGAAAATCGACATGAGCGCGGGGGATATTGGCGAGCATCCACTGGCCTATGTCCTCTGCCTTCATCTTGGCATAGTCCGCTGCGCTCAGACCATAGCTGAGCAGCGTCTGCTCGCCGCCGATACGGCAAAAGAAGCGCACCGATGCCACATCGCCACGCGCCGCCTCGACGAAGATTTCCTCGTGATTGCCTTTGATGAAGCGGATCGGCACCCCTGCTCTCGCCAGCTTGAGCGCATGGTCCACCACCTGACAGGATTGCGGCCCCCGGTCTATCAGGTCGCCCAGCAGGATGAGTTCGGTGGGACAGGGGATGCAATCGGCGTCGTTGTCGTCGATCCGACGCAACAGATCGATCAGCAGGTCGGCGCGCCCGTGGATATCGCCGATGGCATAGACGCGCTTGTCATCGCCGATGCTGGCTGCGCGCGTTTCGATGGCGTCTTCATCGACGCTGTCGGGGTCTGGGGAGGGGGACTTGCGAAAGAAACCCAGCATAGGCGCTACCCTTGGCGGACAGGCCCTAAGTCCGCTGTTACAAAGGGCTAACTCAAAGCCGGGGCAGCGTCACGCCCTTTTGTCCCATATATTTGCCGGCGCGGTCGGCATAGCTCGTTTCGCAGGGTTCATTGCCTTCCAGGAACAGGAACTGGCACGCGCCTTCATTGGCGTAAATCTTGGCGGGAAGCGGCGTTGTGTTGGAAAATTCCAGCGTCACATGGCCCTCCCAACCCGGTTCCAGCGGGGTGACGTTCACGATGATGCCGCACCGCGCATAAGTCGATTTGCCAAGGCAGATCACCAGCACGTCACGCGGCACACGGAAATATTCGACCGTGCGGGCCAGCGCAAAGCTGTTGGGCGGGATGATGCAGCAGTCGGTCTGCCGATCGACGAAGCTGTTCGCGGCGAAATCCTTCGGGTCCACGATGACGCTGTCGATATTGGTGAAGATCTTGAACTCGTCCGCGACGCGCGCGTCATAGCCATAGGAGGACAGGCCGTAGCTGATGCAGCCATCGCGGCGCTGGCTCTCGACGAACGGCTCGATCATGCCGTTTTCCTGCGCCTGTTTGCGGATCCATTTGTCGGAAAGTATGCTCATGTCTCAAGCGTCCTTCAGGGGTGCGATGCCCAGATTGGCGGGACCAAAGGCGTGGGGCAGCAGATCGGCCACCCGATGTTCGTGGATCGCATCGCCCACCGGCGCGACGCAATAGATGGCAAGGGTGCGGCCTGCCATCTGCTCGGCTTCGTTCATCACCTGACGGCAGCGACCGCAGGGGGTGATGACGGCGGCAGGATCGGCGGCGGCGTCCATCGGGCCGCCGCTGACGGCAATGGCGGTAATATCGGCGAGACGTCCCTGCGCGCTGACCGTGGCAATCGCCACCGTCTCAGCGCAGAGCGACAGGCCATAGCTTGCGTTTTCGAAATTGCTGCCGGTCACGACCGTTCCGTCAGTCAGCCGTACGGCTGCGCCAACGGCAAAGCGGCTGTAGGGCGCATGAGCATGAGCCATCGCGCCGCGCGCCGATGCGATCAACGCGGTGATGTCTGCGGGGGGAAGGGCGGGGCTGTCTGTCATTGCGCTACGACATCCCATTCCACCGGGGCGTCGACGCCGTCAAGCCGCCGCATGTCGGATGCGGTCCACATCACCCAAGGGCGGCTGGCATAATCGGGGGCGATGAAGTTCCCCTCCAGCCACAGCGTGCGGTTGATGCCTGCGCCGATGTCGTACTGTGCATCGAAGGCCTTCGACACGCGGACCAGTGCAGGCTTGCCGGAATGCGCTTCAATCAGGTTCAGGAAAGTGTTGAGGTCCGACAGCACGATATCGCGACCGGGGCGGCGGGCGCATCGCGGGTCGAAATCGAGCCGGACGACGGGGGGCAAGGCAGCATTGTCGCGCGGCACAGTTGCCATGAACAAGGTCGCCTGATCCACTGCCCGGTCGCACAGGCTGTACCGATGCGCCGCGCCGTACCGCAGCCCAGCCGCTCGCGCACCTGCCCAATTGGCGGCGAAAGCCGGATCGCGATGGTGCGCGCCAGAAGAGGCCAGCACATAAGCGAAGTCGGCATGGCGGGCGCGGACAGTGCGCCAGTCGATTGGGCCGTCGGCTTCGCTGACTGAAAGCCCCTGCATCGGATAGGTGTCGCGCGGCGGTGCCCAGCGGATCGCATAGGCCCAGCCTGTCGCCGCCAAAATCGCCATGACGATAAGGATCAGCCCGATTCGACCGAGCGTGCCGCGATAATTGCGGCCACCATTTCGTTGTACGCGCAACTGCTTATCCCTTGATATGCAGAACGCAGAGCAACGTGAACAGGCGGCGGGCGGTGTCGAAATCGACGTCGATCTTCCCGTCCAGCCGTTCCTTCAGGATATCCGCAGCCTCGTTGTGGATGCCCCGGCGGGCCATGTCGATCGTCTCGATCTGCTGCGGCGTGGCAGCACGGATCGCTTGATAATAGCTGTCGCAAATCGCGAAATAGTCTTTGATCGCACGGCGAAACCGCGCAAGACCGAGGATGATCGTTTCCAGCGGGCTGTCGTCCTCCCTCCGAATCTCTATGACCAGCCGCCCTTCCTCGACACCCAGCCGCACTTTGTAGGGGCCGGCGTACTTGTCGGGATGCTCCCGCTGCGGCGCGAAATGGTTTTCTTCGAGCAGGTCGAAGATCGCAATCCGGCGCTCCTGCTCGACATCGGCATTGCGCCAGATGATCGTACGCTGGTCCAGCTCGATATCTATGATGCGGGGATCGGCCATATTGCTGTGTTGTCAGTGCGGCGATGAGCCGGGAAATGCAAGAGGCCATAAGTACCTCCCTTTCGCCGGAACGGGAAGGAATCAAGTTATCCACAGCTTCGTCCACAGGTCATCCACAGCGCCTTGTCGCGCCGGACTTGCTCCTGACGGCGAACAGGCCGATGATAGAGCCATGGCCGAAGTGATGAAGTTGATGCCCGCGGGAGATGCGGCGCCGCAGGAACTGCCGCGCAATGTGGAGGCGGAAGCCGCGTTGCTGGGCGCGCTGATGATCGACAATCGCATTGCCGAAGACGTGCAGATGAAGCTGCGCGCCGAACATTTCTTTGAGCCGCTGCACGGGCGCATCTACGACGCGATCATGCGGCTGTTAGAAAAGAACATGGTCGCCAATCCGGTAACGTTGAAGCCGATGGTGGAGCAGGATCCCGCGCTCAAGGAGCTGGGCGGTGCGGCCTATCTTGCGCAACTGACGGGCAATGGCGCGGCGCTGATCGGCGCGCGCGATTTCGCGACGCAGATTTACGATCTTGCCTTGTTACGAGAACTTGTCGGGGTCGGCCGCGAACTCGTTGAAAACGCGCTCGACACCAGCGAAGATGTCGATCCGCGCGCGCAGATCGAAGCGGCGGAAGTCGCGCTGTACAAGGTGTCCGAAGGCGAAGGCGAGACCGGGTCGGTCAAGAGCTTCCTGACCGCCAGTACGCTGGCCGTGAAGCAGGCGGAGCGTGCGCTCAATAGCGGCGGGCATCTGTCGGGGATCACCACCGGGCTGAATTCACTGAACGAGAAAATCGGCGGCCTGCACAATTCCGACTTGATGATCCTGGCGGGACGTCCGGGCATGGGTAAGACATCGCTCGCGACCAACATCGCCTATAACGCCGCCTCGCGCTGGGTGCGCGACGATGCCGAGGGGATCGATGCGGCCAAGAATATGGGTGCAAAGACGGCGTTCTTTTCGCTCGAAATGTCCGCCGATCAGTTGGCTACGCGCGTGCTGGCCGAACAATCGGGGATCAGCGGCGAAGCATTGCGCATGGGCAAGATCAGCCATGCCGATTTCCAGAACCTGTCGCGCGCTGCCCGTGAGCTACAGGATCTGCCGCTGTTCATCGACGATACGCCGGGCCTCACCATCGCTGCGCTGCGCACCCGTGCGCGCCGATTGAAGCGGCGGCACGACATTGGCTTCATCGTCATCGATTATCTTCAATTGTTGCAGGGCACCGGCAAGGGCGGCGACAATCGCGTGCAGGAAATTTCCGAAATTTCCCGTGGTTTGAAGACGTTGGCGAAGGAACTTCATGTCCCGGTGCTGGCACTCTCGCAGCTCAGCCGCGCCGTCGAACAGCGCGAAGACAAGCGCCCTCAACTGTCCGACCTTCGCGAGTCGGGGTCGATCGAGCAGGACGCGGACATGGTCTGGTTCGTCTTCCGCGAGGACTATTACGTTTCCGCCAAGCAGCCGCGCGATGTGGAAAGCGAAGAGCATCGCGTCTGGGCCGAGGAGATGGAGAAGGTCTATGGCCTCGCCGAACTGATCGTCGCAAAACAGCGCCATGGTTCCACGGGGCGCATCCGCATGAAATTCGATGCGAAGATCACCAAGTTCAGCGACCTTGCCGAGGATAGCTATGGCGCGATTGCCTACGAATAGGGTGCTGCTGGCGCTGGCGGCGTTCGCTTTGCCGTTCAGCGCAATGGCCGCTTTGTCGCCGACATTGGCCAAAAGTGCCTCTTCGTCGCTGCTGCCCGGTCAGTTCTTGTGGGACGAGACCGATAGCGGTACCGGGCCGGTCGCTATCATGGTCAGCATCGACCGGCAGCATCTCTACGTTTATCGCGATGGCGCACTGATCGGCGTGTCGACTGTGTCCACCGGTAAGCCGGGGAAAGACACGCCACTGGGCGAATTTCGCATCCTGCAAAAGAACGTTCATCACCGTTCGAATATCTACAGCAATGCGCCGATGCCCTATATGCAGCGGCTGACATGGGGCGGGATCGCCATTCATGGCGGGCAACTGCCGGGCTATCCGGCGTCGCATGGCTGCATCCGCGTACCGCTCGCGTTCGCCAAAAAGCTGTTTGCCGCCACCGATATGGGCGGAGTGGTCAGCGTATCCGATGGCCAAAGCGGGCCGTTTTTGCGAATCGAGGTGGACGTTGCCAGCTTGTCAGTGGACATTGCCCCGGCATGGGACGGCAGGGTGCGAGACATTCAGCTTGCGACACAGGCAGCGCCCCCGCCACCTGTGCGCGTAGCGGCTCTTCCCCCGGTGAAGGCGGCAATTGCATCGGCACCGCGCGACGTTCCCACTGCACCGCCGCCCAAATTGAAGGTCGACCGTGTCGTGCTGGCGCGGGCGGATATCGCAACGCCCCAGCACGCCGTTGTCCGCAACCCCGATGCGCCCCATTGGCGGGTCCCGTATTATCAGGATGCAACCGTCAAAACGGGAGATTAGTGGGCGATCGAACCTGTATGCCCTGTATGCGTGGATGGCACCCAAAATTGCGCCTTTACCGGCGGCCCGCAGCGTTCGAGCAATGTTTCGATCTTACCGCGCAGGACGGGGCCGCTGTTGCCATCGTCATAGGCCATCGCCCACCCGCCAAATTGCCGACGCTCCAGCATGCACGCATCCACGATACTGAGCGTATGGTGCAGCGGATCTTTCGATATTCTGTCGTACAGAATTCGCACGATCAGTTCCGGTCCTTCGATTGTCTGTAAAAAATGGGTGGTGTTGTGGACGAGCACCCCAGTGACATCGAACTTACTGTTGTTCCGCCGCGACTTGGCGAGGATTTCGCTGCAGTCTTGTGCCCCGGGCGGGTGAGACGCAGTGCTGGTGTAGGTCAGTTGAAATATGTCGGGCATGCGACCGCTCCGTTTTGTTTATTCGCGGTGGCCCTTAAGCCAACACCGCCCGGATGAACAGTAGCGCATGTCACCTTCCCGTCGCGCAACGCCTTGCGTACCATGGCTCTTGCCTTCATGAAAAGCAGTATCAAGTGGCGCGTAACGCGTGGAGCGGGGTATCTTGACAGTTGAGCATGATGTGGAATGTCCCGGCTGTGGTCTGATCCTGCCACGTCAGGCGACGGTGGCCGGGCACCGTTATATCCCTGCCTCGCCTGAATGTTGGTCTCTTTTCTCCGAGGTGCTCGCGAGTGAGTACGAGAACGTCGTCATCTACTCGGCCGTGCATCAACTGACGGTCGATTGCTACGCCGTTCAACATGCGGTGAACCACCCGGCCAAATCGCTCGTCTCGCATCTCGTCTCCCTCCATCTTCAGCTCGTCGACGGGATGACCGGCTTCGAGGCACGGGATCGGCTCAAGTTCCTCGTCGATACCACGCGGGATTATCCTGAGCTCCCCTCTCCCGAACGCCGGACGGGCGTCACGATCTTCGATGTCGCGCTGAAGGTCGGGTCGTCGGATTACGTGCGGGCGGTGCGCGACTGGGCCGCGGCGGTTTGGGAGAGCTGGTCAGGATCCTATGGCGCGATCGGCGCGATCACGACCGAGCTGAAGTGTCGCTATGAGGTTCGTTGAGGAGAGAAACCTCTGGGACGTGAACGACGCGGCCGATGTTCGCGCCCTGCTCAGGCACGACTCGATCGGCCTGGGCCGCTTACGGGTTCCGCCGGCATGAAGGTCAAAAAGACGGCAGGTTTGCCGGGTCGTTCGGGTCGAGCGGCGAGACCGGCGAATGGATGCCGCATTCGACCTTGTCCCATCCGCGCCACCGGCCCGCACGCGGGTCTTCGCCGGGCTGGACTTTCGATGTGCACGGCTCGCAACCGATAGAGGGATAGCCTTCCGCTTCCAGCGGATGGCGCGGCAGATCGTGCGTCTCGAAATAGGCCTCCAGATCGTCCTTGGTCCAGTCCCCCAGCGGGTTCAGTTTCATCTGGCCGTTCGCCACTTCGAAACGGGGGATGTTCTGGCGGGTGGCGGCCTGAAACGCCTTGCGACCGGATATCCACGCATCCAGCCCGTCCTTGGCGCGTGCCAAAGGTTCGACCTTGCGGATTTCGCAGCAACCGTCGGGATCGTAGGACCAGCGCAGGCCCGTCTCATCCTTCTTTGCCAGCACTTCCAGATTGGGCGTGACCGTCTGACTGTCGCGAATGCCGAAGCGCGCGACGAGCAGATCGCGATAGGCAAGCGTCTCAGGAAACATCTTGAGCGTATCGACGAAAATCACCGGCACATCGGGGTCCGCCTGCGCCACCAGATGCAGCAGCACAGCGCTTTCAGTGCCGAAGGAGGAGACAGTGGCGATCCGTCCCAGCGTCTTTTCGGCGAACAGGGTGCGCAGCATGGGTAGCGTATCGACACCCGCGAAGCGAGCGTTGAGCGCATCGGCATCCGCCTGCGTAAAGGCAGGACGGCTATCGATAATGTCCAGCTTGCGTGCTGCCTCAGCCATTCGCGGCCTCGGGATGGCGCTTGGCCCAAACGGGCACGCGGCCATCGACGGACTTTTGATATACGTCCTTATAGCGAGCGAGCGTGGTATCGACGACAGCCTGATCGAACGGATGATCGGGCTGGAAGCTGTCGAAGCCGCAACGGCGCATCGCCATCAACTGATCGACCAGCACATCGCCCACCGCACGTAGTTCGCCCGTATAGCCTGCTTCGCGCAGGATACGTGCGGCGGAATAGCCGCGCCCGTCGCCGAAGACCGGGAAGTTCACTTCGACTAGCGAAATCCGATCCAGCGTCCCCAGCAACTGACGCGCGTCGTCGCTCGGTTCGATCCGGACGGCGGTGGCGTTGGTCTGGCCCGCAAAGGCCTCGACGGTCACGGTCGGTTCCTGGCCCGGCTCGTCATCGCGGAAAGACAGGAAATCAACCATAGAGGGCCTCCTTGAACGGCTTCATGCCCAGACGGCGATAGGTGTCGAGGAAGCGTTCGCCTTCGGTGCGTTCGCGGACGTAAAGGTCGGTGACTTTTTCAACGGCATCGACGATCCCGTTCTCATCGAAGCCGGGACCAGTGATGCTGCCGACGCTCGCGTCCTCCGCGCCCGATCCACCAAGTGAGAGCTGATAGTTTTCGATGCCGCGCCGGTCGACGCCCAATATGCCGATATGCCCGGCATGATGATGACCGCAGGCATTGATGCAGCCGGAAATCTTCAGTTTCAGTTCGCCCAGATCACGCTGCCGCACCGGATCGGCGAAGCGTTCGGCGATCTTTTGCGCGACGGTGATCGAGCGTGCATTGGCCAGACTGCAATAATCGAGGCCAGGGCAGGCGATGATGTCGCTGATCAAGTCCAGATTGGCTTCGGCCAGTCCTACTGCATCCAGTTCCTGCCAGATCGCATACAGGTCAGCCTTTTTCACGAAGGGCAGCACGATGTTCTGCGCATGGGTGACGCGCAATTCGTCCAGCGAGAAGCGCTCGGCAAGGTCCGCCATCAGGTCGATCTGCGCCGACGAAGCGTCACCGGGGATGCCGCCAATTGGCTTCAGGCTGATGTTGACGATGGCATAGCCGGGCTGCTTGTGCGCTTTCACATTCTGGTCGATCCACAGCGCAAAAGCAGGGTCGGAGCGATCGATGTCGTCCGACAGTCCGGTCTCGTATGCAGGATCGGCGAAGTAGCCGCGAATGCGGTCCAGCTCTGCAGTTGGCGGATTGAGGCCAAGCTGCTTCATCGCGAAAAATTCTTCCTCGACCTGCCGCTTATATTCGTCCCTACCGATTTCATGGACGAGGATCTTGATCCGCGCCTTGTACTTGTTGTCGCGGCGACCGTAGCGATTGTAGACGCGCAGGCAGGCCTCGATATAAGAAATGATCTCGTCTTCGCCGACAAAGTCTCTGATTTCAGGCGCGACCATCGGCGTGCGGCCCATGCCGCCACCCGCGAAAATCCGCGCACCGACGACACCATCGCGCTTTACCAGCTCGATACCGATATCGTGGAGGCGCATCGCGGCGCGATCTTCCTGAGACGCGATCACGGCGATCTTGAACTTGCGCGGCAGATAGGTGAATTCGGGGTGGAAGCTCGACCATTGACGCAGCAGCTCGGCCCAGGGGCGCGGATCGACGATTTCGTCCGCTGCGACACCGGCATATTGGTCCGATGAGATATTGCGGATGCAATTGCCGCTGGTCTGGATGGCGTGCATCTCGACCGTGGCCAGCTCGGCTAGGATGTCCGGCGCATCCTCCAGCTTGATCCAGTTATACTGCAGGTTCTGGCGCGTCGTGAAATGCGCGTAATCGCGATCATATTTGCGCGCGATATGGCCCAGCATTCGCATCTGCTTGCCCGACAGCGTGCCATAGGGAATGGCCACGCGCAGCATATAGGCGTGGAGTTGCAGATAGAGGCCGTTCATCAGCCGCAGCGGCTTGAACTGGTCCTCGGTCAGCGCACCGGCAAGGCGGCGATTGGTCTGGTCGCGAAACTCCTCAACGCGGGCCTCGACGATCGACTGGTCATATTGGTCGTAACGATACATGTCAGATTGGCCCTTAAATTACCCACTGTCCGGCGTTGGGGTCCGCCGGTTTCAGCGTGAGGTCGGGGCGCACCGTGGGGCCGAGCGCCCGGATGCGATCCTTGATATGGGCGGGGCGGGGGCCATCGTCCGACGGCGTAGCGTCGATCACATAGGCGCCCACGACATGCCGCGCGGCTTCCTCGCGCCGGGCAAGGTCGTCTCCGGTTTCGCCAACGTCCACTGCATCGGCGACAAGGCGCGACCAGCCATCGCCCGCCCACCAGATGACATCGCCCGTCGGCAAGTCATTGCCCGTCAAAATTTTCACGAAAAGCTCTCCATTTGCGCAGCGAACGCCGCCAGCCTGTCTTCCGCATTGCCGCGCAATACTACATCGCCCACGACGATCAGCGCAGGGCTTTGCACCTGCTCGCGCGCGATCATGCCGCCCAGATCGGCCAGCAATGTCCGCATCGCGCGCGCGTCATGTCGGGTGCCTTTCTCCAGCACCGCGACAGGCGTGCCGGGCGATACGCCATCGGCGATCAGCTTATCGGCTATGTCGTTTGCGGTGGCCACGCCCATGTAGATCACCAATGTGCGACCTACGCCTGCGAGGCCCGACCAGTCCTGATCGGTCAGCCCCTTGCACTGGCCCGCGACGAAGGTGACCGCACTGGACGCATCGCGATGAGTCAGCGGGATTTGCGCCTGCGCTGCGCAGCCGATGGCCGCGCTGATACCCGGCACGATCTCGACGCGGACACCGGCGGCGCGGCAATCCTCCGCCTCTTCGCCGCCGCGTCCGAATATGAATGGATCGCCGCCTTTCAGCCGCACGACATCGCGTCCGGCCAGCGCTTCCTGCACCAGCAGCGCGTTGATCTGGTCCTGCGGCATCGAATGACGGCTGCGGCTCTTGGCCACGCTGATCAAGCGCGCATCGGGGCGCGCCATCGCCAGTATCGCGTCATCGACCAGCCCGTCATGCACGATCAGTTCCGCGGCCGCGATCAGCCGCGCCGCGCGGAGCGTCAGCAGATCGGGGTCGCCGGGACCGGCGCCGACCAGATAGACTGTTCCAGAGCTATTGATTTCCATGATCCGCAAATGGCGACCCGCCTGCTGCATCGCAACCGAGAATGGATTGCGACGCATGTAGGAAATGTTTGGCCCTCAATCGCCCATGGCAGAAACGTCGACGTCTTTCAGACCCACGGCGATGCTGGCGCGGGGCTGGTCGGATTCCGACGATACCACCGGGAATGCGCAATAATCGGCAGCATAATAAGCACTGGCGCGGTGATTGCCTGACAGGCCGACGCCACCGAACGGTGCGGCGGATGATGCGCCGTTGGTCGGGCGGTTCCAGTTAATGATGCCCGCGCGCACATTGGACCAGAACTGGTCGTAATGCTCCGGCGTGCCGCCGATCAGCGAGGCGGACAGGCCGTAGCGGGTGTTGTTGGCTTCAGCGATGGCGGAATCGAAATCGGGAACGCGGATCACCTGCAACAGCGGCCCGAACAATTCGATGTCGGGGCGTTCGGGCATATCGGTGACGTCGATCATGGCAGGCGAGACGAAGGGCAAGTCCTTATGCGGCCGCACCATATGCTTGATCGGCCGCCCGCCATTGCTCATCAGGATCAGGAAACTTTCGGTCAGGCCATCGGCAGCCTGATTGTCGATCACCGGCCCCATATAAGGCTGCGGATTGGCATGGGGATGATCGACGATCATCCGGTCGGCGATCTTCTTCACTTCGGCGATCAGCAGGCTGGCCAGACTGTCGCGCACGATCAGGCGCTTGGCCGCCGTGCAGCGCTGGCCCGCGGACAGGAACGCCGATTGCGCGACGAGCGAAGCCGCGCTGGCAATGTCGGGCGTGTCCCACACGACGATGGGGTTGTTGCCGCCCATTTCCAGCGCCAGGATCTTATCCGGCTGACCGGCAAACGCCTTGTTAATGGCGATGCCGGTGTTGGCGGAGCCGGTGAACAATATGCCATTGACGTCGGGATTGGCCGTCAGCGCGCGGCCTTCGTCCGGGCCGCCGACGATCAGGCGCACCAGTCCTTCGGGAACCCCAGCTTGATAATAAAGATCGACGAGCATCTCGCCCACGGCAGGCGTCTTTTCCGATGGCTTGAACACAATCGCGTTGCCCGCGATCAGCGCCGGAACGATGTGACCGTTGGGCAGATGCGCCGGGAAGTTATACGGCCCCAGCACCGCCATCACGCCATGCGGCTTGTGCCGGACAGCCTGCTTCATGCCCATCGCACCTTCCAGCCGTTTCATGCCGGTGCGCTCGGAATAGGCGGCGATGGAAATATCCACCTTGCCGATCACGGCGGCGACTTCGGTGCGCGCATCCCAAAGCGGCTTGCCGGTCTCGCGTGAGATCAGGTCGGCCAGCGCCTCTTCCTTCGCCCGCACGGCGTTGGCGAAGCGCCGCATCGTTTCGACGCGAATGGCGAGTGGCTTGGCCGCCCAGAGGGGCCAGGCTTCGCGGGCGCGCGCGACTTCGGCGGAGACATCGCTGATCGGCTTTTCCCATAAATGGGCGCCGGTGGCGGGTTCGATAGATACCAGGGTCGATGACATGCACAGGATATGGCGTAATTATGCAGTCGTTAAAAGAGGGGCTGTGCACCCGCATCGCCGTTGCGTTTGGCTATCGGGCTATAGCGCCGTCATGCCACCATCGATGCTGAACGCCGCACCTATCGCAAAGCGCGCTTCGTCCGACGCGAGAAATGCAACAATAGATGCGATATCGTCGGGATGGCCCAGATGGCCGATGGGGTGAACCGACAGGAACCCCGCCAGCGTTTCCTCCGGATTGGGCACTTGCGCCAACACCTTGTCGATGATGGGCGTGTGGATCGCGCCGGGATGGACGCTGTTGCAGCGGATGCCGTATTTTTCCTTTGCGCAATGGAGCGCGATGGATTTGGTCATCAGCGTCACGGCCGCCTTTGCCGCGTTATAGCCGACAAGGCCGGGATCGGCCTTCAGGCCCGCCGCCGACGCCATGTTGACGATCGATCCGCCGGTTTTCTTCATAAGCGGCAGGGCGCTCTGGCATCCCAGGAACACGCCGATGACGTCGATCTCCAGTTCATGCCGGAGCGCCTCGACATCCAGCGTTTCGATGGACCCCATGGTCGTAATCCCGGCATTGTTGACGAGTATGTCCAGCCGCCCATGCGCCGCTTCGATCCGGGCTATCGCGCTATGCCATTGCTCTTTCGATGTGACGTCCAATGTCATCGCCTGTGCGCCTGCAAGCGTTGCCGCATGTGCCAGAGCACCTTGCTCGTCGATGTCGGCGACCCAGACTATCGCGCCTTCGCCTGCCAGTCGCGCTGCAATCGCTGCGCCCAGCCCGGACGCCGCACCGGTCACCAGCGCGATGCGGCCTTCCAGCCGATGGGGAAAGGGCGGAAGCGGCGGAGCCTTGTGCAATATGTCCATCATGCCATGGTGCCGGAAAGCGGAGACCGTGCACCTGTCACATACAAGAGGGGACTTTGCACGACGAGAATCGCAAAGCACGGGTGGCAGCGATAGGCTATGCCCAGTACAAATATCGCCAGACCACAAACGATCGCAGGACGGGAGCCGGAAGGCAGCATATGAGCAGCACTGATCGCGAACAGCGTTTTGCCGGGTCCGGCGCCATCCGAGACGGCCACGGGTTCGATGCGGCGCGCCTTACTGAATGGCTCGAACAGAATGTCGCGGATTTCGCAGGCCCGCTAACCGTTGAGCAGTTCAAGGGCGGCCAGTCCAACCCGACCTACAAACTCATCACCCCCGCGCGCAGCTATGTCATGCGTCGCAAGCCACCGGGCCAATTGCTCAAGGGCGCACATGCCATAGAACGCGAATATCGCGTGATCCGCGCGCTGGGGGCAGCGGGGTTCCCGGTCGCGAAAGCCTATGCCCTGTGCGAGGATGCTGACGTCATCGGCACGGCCTTCTATGTCATGGATATGGTGGAAGGGCGCATCTTCTGGGATTCGACGCTCCCCGGTCTCGATCCCGCCGACCGCGCCCGCCATTTCGATGCGATGAACGCCACCATCGCCCAGCTTCACGCCATCGATCCGGTTGCAGCGGACCTGGCCGACTATGGCCGTCCCGGCAATTATTTCTCCCGGCAGATTACCCGCTGGTCCGGGCAGTACGCGCAGGATGTCGAGGCAGGGCGGCTGGACGATATGGACTGGCTGGCGGAATGGTTGCCTGCGCATATTCCGCCGGGGGACGAAAGCGCTGTCGTCCATGGCGATTTCCGGGCCGACAACATGATCTGGCACGCCACGGAGCCGCGCATCCTTGCGGTGCTGGACTGGGAATTGTCCACGCTGGGGCATCCGCTGGGCGACTTTACTTATCATCTCATGATGTATCATTTGCCGCCGCACATCATTGGCGGGTTCAAGGGCGCGGACCTTGGTGCACTGGGCATCCCGACCGAAGCGGACTATGTCGCGGCTTATTGCCAGCGCACCGGGCGGGACGGGATCGACAACCTTAATTTCTATCTGGCGTTCAACATGTTCCGCTTTGCCGCGATCATCCACGGGATCAAGGGGCGGATGGTGCGTGGCACAGCCTCGTCGCCCGAAGCGGCCAGTCTGGTGACCGTGTTGCCCGAACTTGCCGCCATTGCGCGCGCCATGGCCAATCGCTGATATTCAAACGAAGGAATGCCCGTAATGGCTTACACAGAACGCGCCCTTGAAATTGCTGCCCGTGTCGAGGATTTCGTCCGCACGGTCGTCATCCCTTATGAAAAGGATACGCGCCGCACCTCGCATGGACCCAGTGAAGAACTTGCCGCCGAACTCAAGCAGAAGGCGCGCGATGCCGGGTTGATGACGCCGCACATCCTGCCCGACGGCAGTCACCTGATGCACAGCGAAGTCGCGCTGGTCCTGCGCAAATCGGGCCTGTCGCCGCTCGGTCCGTTGGCGCTTAACACAGCCGCGCCCGACGAAGGCAATATGTATCTGCTTGGAAAGGTCGGCAGTGCAGAGCAGAAGGAACGCTTCCTCGCGCCGATGATTGCGGGCGATGCGCGTTCCGCTTTCTTCATGACCGAGCCGGCAGCCGATGGCGGCGCGGGTTCGGACCCTTCGATGCTGAAAACGCGCGCGGTGCTGGACGGGAACCACTGGGTCATCAACGGACGCAAGGCGTTCATCACGGGTGCCGACGGGGCAAAGGTCGGCATCGTCATGGCGAACAGCGGAACCGAGGATAAGCTCGCTGCCACCATGTTCCTTGTCGACTTGCCCGATCCGGCGATCCGGATCGAGCGGGTGCTGGACACCATCGACAATTCGATGCCCGGCGGCCATGCAATCATCGCCATTGAAAACCTGCGCATTCCTGCCGATCAGATATTGGGCGAACTCCACAAAGGCTTCGATTATGCCCAGATCCGCCTCAGTCCCGCGCGCCTCACGCACTGTATGCGCTGGCTGGGTGCATGCACCCGCGCCCAGGAAATCGCGACCGATTACGCCTGCCGCCGTCACGCCTTCGGCAAGCCGCTGATCGATCACGAAGGCGTCGGCTTTCCGCTTGCCGAAAACATGATCGACCTGAAGCAATGCGAACTCATCATCGATTGGTGCGCCGGGGTGCTGGACAGCGGTGAACTGGGCACGACCGAAAGCTCCATGGCGAAAGTCGCCGTGTCCGAAGCGCTGTTTCGTATCGCCGATCGCTGCGTTCAGGTGATGGGCGGCACCGGCGTGACGCAGGATACCATCGTCGAGCAAGTGTTCCGCGAAATCCGCGCATTCCGCATCTATGACGGCCCGACCGAAGTGCACAAATGGTCGCTCGCCAAGAAGATCAAGCGCGCCCACAAGACCGCCTGACGTAAACGCCAGTAGTCGGCGGGCGCTCGCCCGTCGATCCTCGCTCCAAACATAGGGAGCGGATATGCAGGGCGCACTGGCGGACAGTTACGATTACATCATCATCGGTGCAGGCTCGTCCGGCTGTGTGCTGGCCGAGCGCCTGTCCGCCGATCCGCGCAATCGCGTGCTGCTGGTGGAGGCGGGCGGGCCGGACCGTTCGCCCTGGATCACGATGCCCAAGGGGATCGCCAAGCTCGTCACCAGCCCGTCGCATATCTGGGCCTATCAGGTCGATCAGCCAAGGACGCCCGATGCCGACCCGCATGAAGTGTGGATCAGGGGCAAGGGGCTGGGCGGTTCCTCCTCCATCAACGGCATGATCTGGAGCCGGGGCGAAGCGGCGGACTATGACGATTGGGAAGCGGCGGGGTGCACCGGCTGGAACGCCGGTTCGATGCTGGATGCCTATCGCGCCATAGAAGATCACGGCATGGGTGGCAGCGAGACGCGCGGGCAGGGCGGCCCGGTGCATGTCACACCCGACACCTATCGCTATCCGCTGGCCGAACGGATGATCGCGGCGGGGGAGACGATGGGCCTTGCGCGCACCGATGACCTCAACAGTCGCGGCGGCGGACGTGTCGGCTATTACAGCCACAATATCCACAAGGGTCGCCGCCAAAGCGGGGCCGTTGCCTTCCTGCGCAAGGCGGCAAAGCGCAGCAACCTGCACATCGTTACCGACACGCTCGCGCGCAATGTGCGTATCTCAAACGGGCGTGCGGTAGGGCTGGCGCTGCGCAATCCCGAACGGGGCGACTTTTCGGTCAACTGCGCGGGGGAAATCATCCTGAGCGCGGGTACGTTGGAAAGCCCGCGCCTGCTGCAACGGTCGGGCATTGGCGATGGCGCCGTGCTGCAGGCGGCGGGCGTCGAAACCCGGTTTCACAGCCCGGACGTGGGTCGCCGGATGCTGGAGCATTTGTCCTTCACCATGCCCTTCCGCCTCAAGCGCGACAGCGGCATCGCCGGGCATTATTACGGCAAGGGGCTGCTGGCATCGGTCGCCCGCTATTATCTGACGCGCGGCGGGCCGATGGCGACCGGGCCGTTCGAAATCGGCGCGTTCCTGAGCACGATGGGCATCGGCCAGCGCACCGATCTGCAACTGTATCTGAGCGGCTATATGTTCGCGCTGGCGGACGACAATCATCCGGTGCCTCTGGGCGCGGTCGCCAAGACGCCGGGGATGACGGTGTCCGGCACCCTCCTGCGCATGACGAGCCAGGGCAGCATCCAGATCACCGGGCCTGAGCCGGAGAACGCGGCATCCATCCATCCCAACTGGCTCTCGACGCCGGAAGATCGCACTGCCGCCATCGCATCGATCCGCATGATGCGGGACTATGTCGCGCAGCCTGCCTTGGCGCAAGATGTCGGCGAGGAGTGCATCCCCGGCGCGCAGGTGCAAAGCGATGAAGCGCTGCTCGACAGTTTCCGCGCCTTGTCCACCAGCGGCCTGCACGGCGTCGGCACCTGCCGCATGGGCGGCGGGGAGACTGCCGTTCTCGACGCGCGGCTGAAGGTGCGCGGGGTGGAAGGGCTGCGCGTCGCGGATTGCTCCGTCATGCCCGGCACGATTTCGGGGAACACCAATGCGCCTGCGATGGCGCTCGGCTGGCGGGCGGCTCAAATACTCACGGAAGATCGAGCGGCGTGAGGGCGCGACCGCTTCTCATACCGACCATTTCACGCTGGCGGGCAATATCGGTCCGTTCGACGCCATAACGATCAGCCCGCATTCGCTCGCTGAACGCGCCTGTGCAGCGGCGCAGGCGGGATATGGCGGCTTTGGCTTCGGACATCAGGATATTGCCCATCTGCTTGCGACCATTGGCGCGGCGGAGGTGAATGCGATCCTGAACGACAACGGACTGGCCGTCCGGGAAGTCGAAGTGCTGACGGACTGGTTCGCAAGCGGCGACCGTCGCGCAGCGTCCGACCGTCAGCGCCGTGAAATGTTGCACGCCGCCGCAGCCATCGGCGCGCGCCACATCAAGGTCGCGGGCGATCTGACGCTGCCCTATGTTTCGCGCGACGCCACCATCGAAGCGTTCGCCATCCTGTGCGATGAAGCAGCGGAGGTCGGCACCGCCGTCACCATCGAACTGTTCCCGCCGTCCAGCATCGCAACGCTGGAAACCGGGCGCGCCATTGTGGAAGGGGCGGGGCGCAGCAATGGCGGTCTGCTGCTCGATGTCTGGCACATGGTTCGCGGCGGGATCACGATGGAGGCCGTCGCCGCGCTGCCGCCGGGAATCGTTACCCATGTCGAACTGGACGATGGCCCGTTATCGCAGCAAGGCGATTTTCTGGAGGAAACGATCAACGACCGCCTGCCACCCGGCGCGGGGGCGTTTCCCATCGCCGATTTCCTACAGGCGCTGGATAAATGCAGCTACGAAGGCCCCTTCGGCGTGGAAATCCTGTCCCACGCCTTCCGCGCCATGACGCCCGCGGAGGCCGCGCGGCAGTCGCTGGCACATCTGGGCGCTGTGGTGGAATCAAAGTTCGTTTGATTAGCGGGACCCCGGGCTTGACCCGGGGTCCCGCTTCCTTTCGCGCACTGCCTGAAGAAAAGCGGGATCCCGGGTCAAGCCTGGGATGACGACATCAATGTAGCGAACTTACGATTCAGGTGACTAGATCAGTGTGGCAAGCAGGGGAACAAAATGGCGTTCTTCCCTTAGATCAGTTTCAGGATCATCTTGCCCTGATTGGACCCTTCGAACAGGCGCAGGAAGGCGGGGAGGGCATTGTCGATGCCTTCCTCGATATGCTCGTCGAAGCGCAGCGTGCCTTCGGCGGCCATCTTCGCCATGGCTGTGCCGCCTTCCACGAACCGGTCGAGAAATTCGCTGATCAGGAACCCCCGGATCGTCGCGCTGTGGACGATCAGTTGCCATAGGTTGCGCGTGCCATAATGCTCCGAATTATATTCGGAGATCAGCCCGCAGAGCGCGACCTTTGCAAACTGGTTCAGATGGTCGAGCGTCGCGTCGAGGCCAACGCCGCCGACATTTTCGAACACCAGATCGATGCCATCGGGTGCCGCCGCGCCGATGTCCGCGCTCAGCGCCGCTGCGTCCTTGCCCCGATAATCGATGGCAGCGTCAAACCCGTAATCGTCGATCAGCCGTGCGCATTTTGCCGGACCGCCCGCAATACCAATCACCCGGCATCCCGCCCGCTTGCCCAACTGACCAACGAGCGAACCCACCGCACCCGCCGCGCCGCTGACCAGCAAGGTCTGGCCGCTCTTGGGCTGCAATATCTCGGTCACGCCGAAATAGGCCGTCAGGCCCACCGCACCCATGACCGACAGGAAGTTGGTTGGCGAAGGAACGAGGCTGACGTCGATGGGCTGCGTAAACCCGCCCAGCTTGCCGACCGAATAGCGCTCGATGCCGTTCAGGCCCATCACCCAGTCGCCGGGCTTGAAGCCCTCGGCCTTGCTCTCTTCAACGATACCCACCGTCGTGGCGCGCACCGGATCGCCCAAGGCTACTGGCGGCAGATAGCTCGGCACATCGTCCAGCCAACCCCGGATCGCCGGATCGAGCGAGGCATAATGGTTGCGGATCAGGAACTCCCCCGCCTGCAACTCCGGAAGCGGCGCATCGACCAGCGCGAAGTCGCTGTCCTTGGGCATCCCGTCGGGACGGGCAGTCAGCAGGAAACGGCGGTTGGTGTCGGTCATGGTTCTTATCGTCCCGAAGTGCCGGACGCCCAATCGCGCGTCTGGCTGAAATCCGTGCCCTTGCGGCCGGACAGGTGAATGGCGGGCATCTCGTTCAATATGCCGTCGCTGGCGGCATCGTGCCGGGCCCAGTCGATCAGTTCACGTCGCCGCTGGATCGCCCATTTGCCATCCTTGCAGCTATATTCGTCGATATAGCGCCCCGCCATGAACAGGTCTTTCGGCTCGTCATTCTCATTGGTGCGGTGCCACGCAAAGAAATAGACTTCGCCGGTCGCGGTGCCTGCATCCAGATCGATGGAAAGGTCGATCTGGCCCAGCAAATGCTGGCTGGAGACGAGGTCGGCCAGAAACCCCTGTGCAAAATCGGTATAGGCTTCCGGTCCGCCGCGCAGCAGGCCGCAGTCGACATCGGCATCGGGGTGGAAGGAACGCAGCTGCAGGTCGCGGTCCAGCCGGTCCTGCCCACGCATATAATTCTGAATCGCCTGCGTAATATCCCGACGCGCGGTCAAATCGCGTATTTCGCGTTCAATATCCTGCAATTGCCTCTCCTGTCGGCTTAGCGTTGGGCGCAAGGTAGATAGGCTGGGCAAAGGTGGCGACTTGTGTTTCCACTAGGTCGCCCACCATCGCCTGACACCCCTCACCGCCTAGCATAAAGCCGAGTTTGCATTGTCACTTGACCTGCTACGCTGTTCTAAAGTCGTGATCTTATGGAGAGAAGCGTGACGAAAGAGCATTTTCTGGGCCGGACGCTGGAAGCTTATGACCCGCCGGTGCGTGGCGATCCCATTACGGGCGAACGCTATTACAGCAAGGCGTGGGCGCGTGCCGAATGGAAGCATGTCTTTGCGAAGGTCTGGCATATCGGCGGTCTGCTGGCCGATCTGGAGGAGCCGGGCGACTGGATCACGCACAACCTGATGCGCGACAGCGTCATTATGATGCGGCAGGACGACGGGTCGATCCGCGCCTTCTTCAACGCCTGCGTCCATCGCGGCAACCGGCTGCTCTGGTCGGACATGGGCAGCAATGAGCGGATCACCTGCTCCTATCATGGCTGGCAGTTCGGCAAGGATGGCACGCTGCTCTTCGCGCAGGATGCGGAGGATTTTCCGGCGGGCAATCCCTGTGGCAAGGCGCATCTGACCGAAATAGCCGTCGATACCTGGGGACCGTTCGTGTGGTTCAACATGGATCGCAATGCGCAGCCTTTGCATGACTGGCTTGCGCCGCTGCCGGAGCAGTTGGCAGGCTATCAGATGGAAAAGATGGTGCGCGTGCTGGATGTACGGTGCGAGATTCCCTGCAACTGGAAGATCATTCGCGACAATTTCAACGAAAGCTACCACCTGCCCACGCTCCACCCGGAACTGGCCAGCTTCATCGACGACGAATATACCGACACCAGTTTTGAAATGTACCCCAGCGGCCATAACCGCATGGTGCAAAAGGGCTGCCATCCGTCCAAGCGCCTCGATTATCCCGATGCGATGCAGCCGCTGGTCGAGGACAGCCTGCGCGAATGGGAACTGGACCCGGCTGACTTTACGGACCGCGCCACCGAAGCGCGCGCTGCGATCCAGCAGGCGAAGCGTCGCCTCGGTCCTGAACGCGGCTTCGTGCATTTCGAAACGATGAGCGACAGCGAACTGACCGATTACCACCACTATACGCTGTGGCCGAACACCACGATCACGATGAGCCCGGACGGCTTCCAGATCCTGCGCTCTGAACCGCATCCGACCGATCCGGAAAAGTGCATTTTCGACCATTGGTACATGATGCCGCCGGTCAAGGGACGCACCGAGGTCGTAACGCCGGTGGGGATGCGCCCGTTCAAGTCCTGCGAACGCGAGACAGTGATCTATGGCGCGGAAACTTTGGGCTATGTCGCCGATCAGGACATGACCATCGCCGTGGGGCAGCAACAGGGGCTGCACTCGATGGGCTATCGCGGCGGATATATTTCGGGTCAGGAAAAGCGCATTCAGCGTTTCCACGAATTGCTCAACGACGCCTGCGGCATCCACGGCGAACTGGATGACAAGGAATGAGCGAAGCAAAGGATATCGTCGGAATCAACCGCGCGCTTGCCCGCTATATCGATGGCGTGAATCAGCGGGACGCCGATCTGTGGTCGACATCGTGGGACAGGGATGCCGAATGGTATCTCTTCGGCCCTGACACTGTCGTCGGTCGCGATGCCATTGTGGCCGCATGGCTGGACGCGATGGCGGGCTTTCCGTTCGTTGTGATGCATGGCACGCAGGGCGATGTCGTGGTCGATGGCGATACCGCCACGGGGCGGTCCTACAGCAGCGAGCTTGCGCGTACCGTTGACGGACAGCGGTTGCGCGTGATGGGGCAATATGACGACCGCTATCGCAAGCGCGATGGCGTCTGGGCCTTCTCCTATCGCCGCTTCACCATGCTCGACACCGAAGAATGCTGACGGCCGGAGAGGGTCGCGACAGAAAGGCAGATATTAAATGGGACGTTTGACAGGAAAGGTCGCCGTCATTCTTGGCGCGTCCGACGCGCGCAGCATGGGCGCGGCAACGGCGCGACGCTTCGTCGAGGAAGGCGCGCAAGTCGTTCTGGCGGCGCGGCGCAAGGAAGCAGTGGAAGAGATCGCTGCGGAACTTGGCGGCATCGGCGTTGCCTGTGACATTGCCGACGAGGCATCGCTCGCCGCGCTCGCACAGACGGCGCTGGAGCATTACGGCCATCTCGATATTGCCGTGAATTACGCCGGGCAAAGCGCACAGGCATCTGTGCTGGACGTCACCGCCGAAAGCCTGCGCAGCCAGTCGGACATTCATTTCGTCGGCACTGCCTTGTTCATCAAGCATATGGCGAAGGCGATGACCGGCGGCGGCTCGATCATCACGGCGTCGTCGCTGACCGTGTTAGTGCAGGCACCCGATCTGGGTGCCTATGCCGGGTCGAAAGGCGGCGCTGATGTCTATGTACGTGTTGCTGCCAATGAGCTTGGGGCACGGGGCATTCGCGTTAACAGCATCGCCCCCGGTTTTACGAAAAGCGCGATGACTGAGGATTATTTCGGCATCGAAGCAGTCACAAACGCCTTCCTCAAAGAAATGCCTTTGGGCCGTTTTCCAACGGTCGAGGACGTCGCCAACACCGCCCTCTGGCTCGCCAGCGACGAAGCCTTCGTCACCGGCCAGCGCATCGACGTCACCGCAGGTCAGGCGCTCCGCCGCACCCCCCGCGCGGATGAATTCGTATGAGCGGACGTCTTGCGGGGAAAGCCGCGCTGGTTGTCGGCGCGGCGGGCAAGGATAATATGGCGCAGGTTATCGCCCGACGCTTTGCCGCGGAGGGCGCAAAGGTCGTTGTCGCGGGCCGCAACCGCGCGATCCTCGACACGCTGGCCGAGGAAATCGGCGGGATCGCGGTCGAATGCGATTTTACCGACCGTGTCAGCATCTTCGCGATGGTGGAAACGACGCGCGAGGCATTGGGCGGTATCGATATTGCCGTCAACGCAACCGGGTGGGGTCTGCTGAAACCCTTCCTCGAAACCACGGACGACGATTTCGACCGGATGTATGCGCTCCAGCTCCGTGGCCCGTTTCAGTTTGCGCAGGCGCTGATCCCGGTCATGCAGGACAAGGGCGGATCGATCATTCAGGTGACGTCGGCGACGGCATCGATCATGTTCCACGACCACAGCGCCTATATGGCGACGAAGGCCGGCACCGATCACATGCTGCGCACCATCGCCAATGAGTTCGGGCATCTGGGCATTCGCGTGAACAGCATTTCCCCCGGCGTCACCGAAACCCCGATGACGGCGGAGGCTGCCGCCGTTCCCGGCCTGATGGATGCCTTTGCCAAGGGCTATCCGCTGGGCCGCTATGGCACGTCTCAGGATATTGCGGCGGGATGCGTCTGGCTGGCCAGCGACGAATGCTTCATGACCGGCGAGACGATGCAGGTAAACGGCGGCCTCACGCTGCGCGGCAACCCGACCAAGGACGCCATCGAAGCATCGGTCGCCGCCGCAATGACCCAGCAAGGCTGATCCCGATGGCCCGCCACCATCCTCTTTCGATGGCGGCGGGGATTATGCCCGAAGCCACGCCGTTGCAACTGGTCGAGGCCGCCGCAAAGGCGGGCTTCGATTATGGTGGCATGTGGATCGAAGCGGACCAATGGACGCCGCAGACCACGCGCGACGTGCGCGCCGCTCTTTCGGACACGGGCTTAAAGCTGCTCGATGTCGAGGTTGTCTGGATACAACCTGGCCCGCTGGACCCCAACCATCTGCGCATCGTCGAGATCGGCATGGACCTCGGCGCACGCAACGTCCTGTGCGTCAGCAGCGACCCCGATGCCGGGGCAACGCGCGACAAGCTGGCGGTGCTGATGGATCATGCCACGGGGGGCGGCGACATCCGCATCAACCTGGAGTTCGGCATTTTCACCGAAGTGAAGACCATCCATCAGGCGAGCGACATCCTGCGCCAGATCGGTTCGCCGGTGGGTGGCCTGCTGATCGACAGCCTGCACTGGCGGCGCTCCGGCGGCAGGCTGGCGGATATCGCCGCCGTCCCCCGCGAATGGATAAGCTACGCGCAACTGTGCGATGCGCCCGATCCAGGCGCGGACCCGGCCGATGCCGCCGCGATCCTCGAAGAAGCCCTCGACGGGCGGGTTGCAATGGGGAAGGGCGGGCTGCCGCTCGCCGCCATCGCCGATCTGCTTGCCCCCGATCTGCCGATTGCCATCGAGGAACGCTCGAAGGCGTTGCGCGACACTTTCCCCGATCTCAACGCGCGCGCTGCGGAGCTGCTACGGACATCCAAAGCGTGGATGAACGGCGTATCGTTCAGCGATTTTTGAAAGAAATCAGCTTAACACTCTGTTTACCATAACGAATGCATAGACCGTAGTGGGGGAGGACCAGTGCGTGTTTATCTGTTCCAGATTTGAAGCCGATGGTGAGGCGATAATTGCGCCGATGGACGAACACTGGCTTGCGCCTGTGTTCGAAGCATTGGACAACGCAGCGACCGGTCCCGGTAATGTCTCACCCGGCACGATCCCATCCCTTTGGCGCACGCTGGAAAAGCTGCGCCGTGAAGGCGCATCACCGGATGCCATCCTCCGCACCGAAGCCCTGCTGGTTGCCTTGCACAAGTTACAGGCTGCCTTGCGTCGCCCCGGCGTTGAAGGGCGGGAGCTAACCAAGATGCTGCGCGGCGCGATCCGTACGCTCAGCTACCAGTGGTTGCTCAGCATACGCATGGCGTAAACCGCCAAGTCTCTATCCGTTCACGTCACTCACGGGCATGACCTTGGGATAAGGCATGACGAATTTCCCGTTCGGATCGGCAGTAAAGCTGGTCTGCGTCGGATAGGCAAATTCCAGACCTTCCTGCTGAAACCGCTTCAATATCGCGATCGCGACCTTGTGCCGCACTTTGTAGATCGCGTCCCAATCCGGCAGATACACGTCGAACTCGACTTCATAGTCGATGCTGCTCGCGCCAAAGGCGATCATGCCGCAACGGACGAAAACACCGTCCAGTTGCTCCACAATTTCGCGGAGGATATCCGGCACGCGCTCCGCCAGATCGGGATCGGTCTGGTAGATCAGGCCCAGCGCAAACTTGATCCGCCGATGGTCGAGATGCTGATAATTGGTGATTTCCTTCTGCAACAAATTGGCGTTGGAAATCACTTTCTTCTCGCCGGTCACAGCGCGCAGGCGCGTGCTTTTCAGGCCAATGCGCTCGACCGTGGCCGTCGTCTGATCGTAATTGATCGTCTCACCCCGGCGAAACGGCTTGTCGAAGATGATCGACAGCGCCGCGAACAGATCGGAGAAGATGCCCTGTGCCGCCAGACCGATGGCTATGCCGCCAACGCCCAGACCCGCGACCAGCCCGGTCACGTTGACGCCCAGATTGTCCAGCACCACGATGATCGCGATGGAAAACAGCGCCACGGTCACCAGCAACCGGATGATGCCCATCGCGTTGCTCAGCGTATCGCTGCCATTATCGTCGCCGGTCTTGCGCTCGATCAGGCCAAGGATGATTTCGCGCAGCCAGATCGCGCCCTGAAACACCGTTGCGACAGTGAACAGGAACTGGATCGTGCGCAGCAGCATGTCGGGCGGATTGGCGTATCCCGCCACCAACCGCGCGGAGACCATGATCATGAAGAAATGCGTGGTGCGGGAGAATGCCCGGCCCATCACACTCATCAGGCTGGTAGCGTCGCCTTCCCGGTCGCGCAGCTTCTGCGCCAGCCGCTTGATGCCGCCCAGCGCCAGATAGATTAGAAAGCCCGCGCCGGCCGCAATCAATATCTCCATACCGTGCAGCTCGAACCAGTGCGACGTGCTGCGGACCACATGGTCGATGTCCGGCGGCTGCGCGTTGATTTCGACCAAAGGTTCCTTGGGCGTGGATTTGGCGGCGGCAGTCATGCGGTTCCTCTGTGCGACATGTTCAGTCTCTGTCGGATGCCTGATCGCCTACCGCGCTTTGGCGGCAGCGACCAGTCCCCGCGAGACGAACGGCCCTCAGCGGGCTTCGTTCCGCACGGTACCCAGCGGCTGGCGCCGATTGTTACGGATCACGAACCATTGCCGCCCCGGTTTCTCGATCCAGTGATGCAGAAGGAAGGACGCTGCCAATGTAAAGCCAAGGAAAGACAGCATCAGCATCGGCGGCACAGCGCGCGGATCGCTGACAAAGGCAATCTTGAACCAGATATACAGCATGAAATGCGACAGATAGGTCGCATAGCTGATCTCGCCGAGGATCTGGAACCCCTTCCAGTGGAGCGGATTGCGCGTAAAAGCCGATGCGTGCGCAAGGCTGAGGATCAGGCAGGCGGCTCCCGCTGGAAACGCCCATATCTCACGCGACAGGCCTGTCGCCCATAGCCCCCAGAACATCGCTACCCCCGCCAGCGACAGGACGAACGCATATGGCTCCCCATCCGGCCCGCGCATCCAGAACGCACAGAGCATCGCGCCGCACGCAAATTCGGTGAGGCAACGGATCAGGCCGAAGCGGGGAATGTCATGTCCCAATGTGGTCTCACCCGCCAGATGCAGGATCAGGGCCAGCAGGCCCAGCGACAGGATCATGCCTGTCAGCAGATGCGGGCGAGACGCTTTTGCAATCGGTGTCCCCAGCACGAGCAGGGGGAACAGAAGATAGGCGGCGGTCTCTGCGCTGATCGACCATGCCGGATGGTTCCACGTCAGCGTGTCGGTCAGCCCCCAATTCTGGATCATCGCGATATGCAAAGGCAATTCGCGCCACGGATAGCCGTCCGCACTGCCGCCCGTTTCTTGCACGGCCAACACGAACAATATGGTCAGCGCCAGCATGAAGGCATAAAGCGGATAGATGCGCGCAAAACGACGGGAAAGGAACGGGCCGATTGCCGCCGTTCCATCGCGCAGCATCGCACGATGTGCCGACAGATAGATGACGAACCCCGACAGCAGGAAAAAGAAGTCGACCGCCAGATAGCCTTTGTGCGCAAAATCCATCAGCCACGCAGGTGCCCAGCTTGCCCCGCTGCGAATGTGGTAGACTACCACGAGCCAGGCCGCGATGCCTCTCGCGGCGGTCAGGCTGCGCAACTCGCCTTTCATGCCGTCACGCCTTTTGCGGCGCGGGGCGCAAAGATCGGTACGGCTTCTTCATGCCTGCGCTGACGTGCCAGATAGGTCGAAAGCCCGATCTGCAACGCCAGCAGCATGAAGATGAACGGCTGATAGGCAATGCCGATGAATAGTGCGCCCAGCAGATAGACCAGATGCCCCTGCTGCAACGCCAATGCCAGCGGTGCGACCCATGCCTTGGTCGGGTCGTCACGCCGCCGGTAATGCCGCCTTATCCATTCGGTCCGCGCCAGCGACAGGCCATGGATCATCGCCCACAATAGGAAGCCCGGAAAACCCTGCTCACCCAGCATCTCGAAATAGGCACTATGATAGGCGCGGCCCTTGTCGACGACTATGTTGCGTTCCAGCGTCTGTGCGCCCGGTGGCCCCACCATCTGCGTCTTTTCATAGCGGAAGCTGTTGCCCAGATAGGCGTCAAACCCGCCGCCTGCCGGATGGTCCTTCACATAACCCCAGGTCCACTGCCACACCGCGACACGCGTCGAGGCGCTCTCGTCGGCCTGATAATTCTCGATGGTGTCCATGCGCGACGTGAAGGTGGACGGCAGGAACGGCACGGCGGCCACCGCCGCGATTCCCAGCATCCCGCCATACAGGAACCGTCGCTGCGTCCGCATCAGCATCAATCCGCCCAACAGGAGGATACACAGCAGTCCGGTACGCGTCTCGGTGCCGATGGGTATCAGCAGGCACGCCCCGCACAGCGCCCAGCCGAAAAGCTTGGTGAAGCGGTCAGGCGGAAAGATCGTGCCATATTGCGTCAGCCACAGGATCAGCGGAATGATCGCGATGGCGACCGTGGAAATGGTGCTGCCTTCATACAGGCCGCTATTGTCCGCCACCATCAGGTTCAGCACGCCATAGCCGCCGCCCGACAACAATGTCTTCATACCGCCGGTGATGATGATCGAACTCGCGCACAGCACCAGCACGACCGCCAGCGCCTCCATCCGCAACCGGGTGCGCAAGGTCAGCGGCAGGAATATCGCAAAGATCAGCGCTTTCCACACCCAGTCCCACTTGGTCATCGCCTCCAGCGGAAAGTCTGCGTTCATGGTGGTATAGGCGCACCAGCTCAACAAGGTGAGCATCAGTATCTGCCGCACCGAAGGCCGCAACTCCGCCTTGTCATCCGCGATCAGCCAGCCAAGCACGGCAAGCCCGAACGCAATCGCTGAAATGGGGATGCTGTTCAGCAGGAAATAGGACAGACGCTGCGGCGAAACGATGTCGATATAGGCATAGGCCAGCACCAGCAGAAACGGTCGCTTCAGCCCCAGTGCGAAGAACCCGGCGAGGTAAATGACGAAGAACAGGTCACGCATCGGGCGCGCCTTTCTCCGGGCTGCTGGATTGGGGCGATTCGCGATCCAGATCCTTGCGCGACAGGAGACGCCACAACGCCAGCAGGATCAGCCCATGACTGACCAGTAGGGAAAAAGTGTCGATCACTGCGCGTGCATCGTCCGTTGCATATCGCGAACCGGACTAGCCGATCGGGGTTGACGCGACGTTAATCCTTTTACGGCAAATCCAATGCGCAATGACACGGATTCTTCACGTTCTCGATCACAGCTTGCCGTTGCACAGCGGCTACACCTTCCGCACGCGCGCCATTCTCCGGGCGCAGATGGCGCAGGGGTGGAATGTGCGCGGCGTCACCGGGCGCCGGCATCTGGCGGAAGGGCCGGATGTCGAGACTATCGACGGCCTCACCTTTCACCGCACACCGGGCGACATTACGCCGGGGCAGGGGATCATCCGCGAGTGGCGCGAAATCGGCGCGCTGGCCGATGCGACCGATGCCGTGACCCGCGAATGGAAACCGCACCTCATCCACGCCCATTCGCCGGTGCTGAACGCCATCGCAGCCTTGCGCGTCGCGCGGCGGCATGGATTGCCGTTCGTCTATGAAATTCGCGCTTTCTGGGAAGATGCCGCCGTGGGCAACGGCACTGGCACCGAAAGCAGCACGAAATACTGGCTGACCAAACAGCTCGAAAGCCGCGCGGTGCGCGCGTCCGACGCTGTCATCGTCATCTGTCAGGGGTTGAAGGACGACCTCATTTCCCGCGGTGTCGATCCGGCCAAGATCACTGTATCGCCCAATGGCGTCGACATGGACATGTTTGGCACGCCCGTTCCACCTGATCCTGCGCTGCGCCATAGCCTTGGCCTCGACAATGCAGATGTCGTCGGCTTCATCGGCAGCTTCTACGATTATGAGGGGCTGGACGATCTGATCGCCGCGATGCCCATGCTCCTCGCGCTTCGCCCCACGGCAAAGCTGCTGCTCGTCGGCGGCGGACCGCGCGAAGAAGCCTTGCGCGCGCAGGCGGCGGCATCTCCCGTTGCCGATCACATCGTTTTCGTCGGCCGGGTGCCGCACGATCAGGTCGAAAATTACTACAGCCTCGTCGATGTCCTTGCCTATCCCCGCAAAGCGATGCGCCTCACCGAACTGGTGACACCCTTGAAACCGCTCGAAGCGATGGCGCAGGGGCGACTGGTCGCCGCGTCCTGCGTCGGCGGTCACCGCGAACTGATCGAGGACGGTGTCACCGGCACCTTGTTCCCGCCCGACGATCCAAAAGGCATCGCCGATGCACTCGATCGCATGTTCGCCGACCGAGGCAACTGGGACGCCCGCCGCGCCGTCGCCCGCCGCTTCGTCGAGCGCGAACGCAACTGGGCATCCAACGTCATGCGCTACGAGCCTGTCTATCACCGGCTGTTGTCGGACAACCGCGCAGCGCGGGCCGCATGAGCACCCGCCGGGACATCGTGCGCGCCACGCGCAAGCGTCGCCTGATGACGCTGTTCGCAGGGTGCGCGGCTGCGCTCGCCATGCTGTCGGTGCCGATCCCGCTGATCGAACTGGTCGTGGCATCCACCGGCCTATCCGAAACGATCCCCGCCGCAGCCCCACCGCTGGGCTTCACCGCGCGCGTCGCAATGGCGGGCTTTGCGGCATTGCTGGGCATGGGCGTGTCGCTCGCGCTCAACCCGCGCGTGGCCGCACAGGACGATGAAGAAGAGGCCGAGCAAGCGGGCCTCAACGACTGGCTGAATACCGAATCCGAAACGAAGGAAAGCAAGATGGGCTTTGCATTGTCGAAACTGACCAGCTTTACGCGCGGACGTGGCCGTGCCGTGGACCGCGAACGCGCTGGCTCCGATCTGGCGGATCCGTTGCCGGTCCTGCGCCGCGCGGATTCGCACCCCGATGCACCCGCCCGTCGCCCGATCTTCGCCAGCCGTGATTTCGAAGGCGCGGACATCTTCGCCCTCTCGCCCGCCAGGGAAACGGCGGCGGTTGCCGATGTCCATGACGCTCTTGATATGTCGTCCGGTATGTTCGTCGACGATGTGGCCGAAGCCATCGTGGCTCAACCCGAACCCGCCGCCGCAAAGTTCGATGCGCCAGACGGTCTCGTGATGCCCAACGCGCCCGAACCGCTGGACGACCGAGCGATCCTGACCGAAGCCATCAACGCCTTGCCGCAGGACGCAGCAGTGGAAGCACAGCCGATCATCGCTCGTGTGCCGCTCGACACGCTCAGCATTGCGGAACTCGCCGATCGCTTCGAGCGCGGCATCGCTCGCCGCCGGGCATTGGCGCAGGCTGCCGCCGCCGCGCAAAAGATCGAAACGATCCGGGCAGAAACCGCCGGAATATCGACGACGCAGGTCGCAAACGAACCGCGCGTCCTTGCCGATATCCCGCCTGTTCCGCGTGTTGCGGTGCGTGGCGATGTCGATGCGGAAGTCGATCAGGCGCTGCGCGATGCCCTTGGCACGCTGCAGCAGATGACGGGGCGCTAATCGCCGCTGTCGGTAATAATCAGTACGGCAAGGTTGAGGAAATGCGTTTGCGCATCCCCAGCCCCAGCCCCAGCCACGCTGCCTTCGACCGCTACTTCGCAGACGATGTACCCGCTGATGTGAAATTCCGCCTCGGGTAATCGACGGGCCATATCGTCTGCTCGCGCCGTTGCATCCGCGCCTGCAAATTCAAGCGTCATACAACATACCGTCCCGTCATAAAGCGCACTGGCCCAGGGGATGATTTCGCTGCAAATGCCTGTCGTGTCGGGGTCGGCCATTTCGATAAGGCTGCGAAGCAAGCGGCGGGACGGGTCGCGTGGCCCCGGAAAAGCGGGAAGGCACTGGCTCATTGCGGTTGCCCTCCTGCATATATGTTCATGAAATGTTCTAGGCGTCTCGTCATCCGGGCGCCCGGTTCGCGTCCTCTGCGCATGTCGAGGACGAGGCGCGGATCGCGCGCGGCTTCGCGCCCGAAGCGGGTCGGCGGGATGTCATGCTCCCTCAAGAATTTTTCGACGCGGCGTAGCAGGTGCATGGCGACAATCTCCTTCCATCATTGCCCCGGCACCCACTCGCGAGCGAGTCGAAACCGGATAGGGTTTTTCCTATTTCATTGGCAAATTCCTACTTGTCTAGGAAAAATCCTGCCGCTATATGCAAAATATGGATAATGTTGCTGCCCGCGCTGCGCTCGACCGCCTGATTGCCGAACGGCATGAACGCTACGAGGCGCTGTCCCGCCTAATCGGTCGCAACCCTGCCTATATTCAGCAATATATCAAACGCGGGACGCCCCGGAAGCTGGATGAAGCCGACCGCCGTGTGCTCGCGCGCTATTTCGGCGTGGAAGAGCGCCTGTTGGGCGGGCCCGAGGAGACGCCGGTCGTCAGCCTCAGCCGGAAGCGCGCAACCCCTGCCGTCGTCGTGGTGCCGCGGCTGGCGCTCGGCGCGTCGGCGGGCGCAGGGTCACTGGACGACGATGAACGCGCGTCGGGCGCCTTCGCCTTCGATGCCGCATGGCTGCGGACGATGGGCGTAAAGGGGGAGGGGCTGTCGATCATTCGCGTCGATGGCGAATCGATGGCCCCCACGCTCAACGATGGCGACGACATCATGGTCGACCGCGCCGACGCCGCCCCCCGCCTGCGCGACGGCATCTACGTCCTGCGCCTCGACGACATGCTGATGGTAAAACGGGTGGCAATGGGGCCAAAGCGAGGCCGCTTCTCCGTCCTCAGCGACAACTCGCATTATCCCGACTGGACCGATATCGACCCCGCGCTGGTGGATATTGTCGGCCGCGTGGTGTGGACGGGGCGGCGGGTGGGGTAGGGCGCGGATTGGTGAATATGGGTGGATAGGCGACAGTCCGGTCTGTCATTTAGAAGGGTAGAAAGCGGACTTGGAATCGTGCAGATTAATCTCATGGATAGATGGGCGCCGGGTTACACTCAATCGGAGCTAGATGAAGCGCAAGAACGCTATGGCATCAACTTCCCCCCAGATTTGATAGCTCTGTTCTTGGAAAAGCAGCCAAGCGGGGGGTACCGTTGGAACGCCGAAGATAGCCGTATTCGGAAGATGCTAGCACGGCCTTTGGAGGCCTTGCTGTTCGATGTCGATCACGGCCTTTGGTGGCCAGATTGGGGCGAGCGCCCAAACGACCTATCGCTCCGGCATGGGATTGTAGGTGAGGCGCTGGCGCAAGCGCCCCGACTTATTCCTATACTGAGCCACAGGTTCCTTCCCGAAACTCCTTGCGATAGTGGTAACCCCGTCTTCTCAATGCACGGTTTTGATACGGTATATTACGGTGCGAACCTATCGCAGTATTTCGTCAACGAGTTTGGCGGCACCTATAATATCGGCCCTGTGCGACACATTCCGTTCTGGTCGGATATTACAGAAGGGCACGATCAGACATTCACAGGCGCGCCATATGTCCGCCCCTAGATAACCTAACGCCGAATGACGACGGCAACAAATGGTCGACCCCGAAGTGGTCGCGAAGTGGGAATGCGGATCACGTTTGCGAGGGACCTCTGCGGATCTCGCCGGCAAATGCCCATCGGATGGTGCGTGCGATCAGGGCCGTTGAGAAGCGGGCAGCAGGTGTGCTGAGGCGCGGTCCAACAATTCCGTGCAAGCCGCTCGCCCATGGCGGGAGCAGATCGACTGCTGCATCCATTATCATGGCCTGTACAGGAGCCGCTGCCGGTGCAGGCGCCTTCTGACGCAGGACCAGTCTTGCGATCTCTTTTGTCCTTGCGTCTGCACTCAAGGCTGGACGCATGGTCTCTACCCGTGCTTCGGCCTTGGCGCGAGTTTGCGGCACGGGATCTGCGCCGAGCATTTGTGCGATCAGGGCGAATTGCGCGAAATAGCTGTCCTGGTCGGCTTCGCTCATGCCGGGCTCGCCATAGCGGATCCAGGCGTCGAGAAAGCACAGAGCTTCCGTGACATGAACCCATGCGAGCAGATGCGGTTCATTGGCGGAATAGGGTGTGCCGTCCGGCAGTGTTCCGGTGACCTGCGAATGGACGTCCTTAACCCGCTTTACGGCGGCCAGAGCATCGGCCTGGTCGGCGTAGGTGGTCACGGCGATAAAGCGCGCGGTTCGCCTCAGCCTGCCCAACATATCATCCCGGAACGTCGAATGGTCCCAGATCCCCGCCAGCGCCGCAGGATGGAGCATCTGCATAAGCAGCGCGGAAACGCCACCCACCATCATCGTGGTAACATCGCCATGCACGCGCCAGATTACGGAATCGCAAGGGAAAAGCGCATTGGACGAGCGGACGACCGGCTTTTCACCGTTGGCGCGATCATTGAACACAGCCCGGACCCGGTCGACCAGAGCGCGGCGTAGAAAGCCGGTTAGCAAAGAGCGTGCAGGTGCCATCGACCATCAAACTCCCGAACGGTGGTGATCACTGTCTTCCGCAACGGCCTTTGCCTGAATGTCGCGCAAAACCCGCATCACATTCAGATGGATCGCCCATCGTGCTACGGGTTCCCAATAGAGCACCGGGTCCATCTTCAATATGTGGGTAGCACGCGCCGTAAGCCGGGTGCCACCATTGGCGAGCGGTTCGAGGTCGAAGCGGGTTTCCCCCGTATCGAAATAGCCGCGCACGTGGGGTGCATGGACTTTCCGATAGGGACTCATCTCCTCCATGGCGGGAGGCTGCTCGACCACAGTAAAGGCAAGGCGCCGTTCGGGTTGCCACTGGGTCACCCTCTCCCGAGCAACACCGGTCGAGAATTCGCCCAGACGCACCGCTCCCACGCCTGCGCCCACCAGGCGTCCACGGATTGGATAAGCAAGCCCTGAGACGCCGACGATCCCCGGTCCGGATGCTATGGGGCTGCTGTCCGTCAGTGCGTGCCATACAGCTGAGGGAGGCGCCGCAATGTCGACGGCTTCATGCGTGGCAATCGGCGCGACGGGTGGCATGGCAGCCTCCAGCGCAAACAGAGCGGGCAAGAAGGCAAGGCTCATTAGCGGCTGGTCCTTTTTCCTACCGAAACGCGCAGCGGCACGGCCCAGACCGCCGCCGACAATTGCCACGATTCCGCCAAGCGGTGCAGCCATCAGAATGCATAGCATACCCTCCAGTGCCAGCAGGATCAGCGCAAGCGACCCGATGCCGGCGGCCCCCATGACCAACATGCTCGTTTGGCCAAAACTTATGGACCTCCGCCGATTGGCGAGAAAGCCAGTGGTCATACCGACCAGAAAGGGCGTCATCACGAACAGGCCCCAGCCATAGGCACCGAAACTAACGGCAGATATCAGCACGGCCAGAATAATTATCGCAACGCCTGCGAGAACCCCCTGCATCATATCCCTGACATCGACACCCGCTTCGGGCTCGTCTCCGATCTCAGTCGACAGGTGTGGAAGGATCAGGAGCAGTGTGACAGCGGCGATCTGGACCATGGGCACGATCGCCAGTGCGGCGAGAAAATAGCCTCCTCCCGACCACGACGCGCGGCGGAATGACAGCAGCGCCAGTCCCCAGGCCACAACGAGGCTGATGGCGAAAGACACAGCCGCCGTCGTCATGTCCAGATTGGGCAGCAGGGTCAGGCTGCGCAGCGGCAGCAGCCAGAAGCTCGGGCTGAGGGGGATCGGGAACCCTTCCCTGACGAAAGCCGCCGCTACTGCGGCATGCTGGGACAGAAGTAGGGTTGGAGCCAGCAAAACATAAGCGAAGGGCGAGAGTTCGCCTTGGAAGGATAAGGGGTAGCGCATGGGCTTACACCTGAGTCAGGGATATGGGGCTGGCGGGGTCAGGCGTGCTTTCTCTCGAAATCTGCATCACGGCTGCGGCTCGGTCCAGATGTTGGGGAAGAACGATATTCCATGCCAAGCCCAGTGTTTCGAGCAGCTTGATAAAAGCATAACCCCAGTCGCTCTGGCCCGGGTGCAGGCCGATCCGCGCCGATCCCGGAAAAGCATGATGGTTATTATGCCATGCCTCGCCCATGGTCGGGATCGCCGCCCATGGGACATCATGCGCCTGCACCCCGGCGTCCTTGACCAGCCAGCTTTGCGGTCCCCGGCGATGCGCCAAATGCCCCACAAACCAGTGCCCTGTTACGGAGATGCTGACCCGGACGCAGATGCCCCAGACTACCCAGCTCCATCCACCGCCCAGGAACAGCAGGACCGCTATAGGGATTTGTTGCGCCATCCATGTGGCTTCCAGAAAGCGGTAGAAACGGTCCCCGCCGGCATCGCCATAATCAAAGGCTGGTGGCCGCTGAAGATCCAGCCGACAGTGGAGTTGCCAGTAGGCATCCCTCAACATCGACTGGCGGTGGGCGAGATAATCATGGCAATCGCGCTGACGTTGCGCCCAGTCGCGCATGTCATGGGTACGGATCATCCAGAGCGGTCCGCTCATGCCGACGCATGTGCCGATCCAGACGAGTGCGCGCTCCACCCATTTCGGGCAATCGAAGCTGCGGTGGATCAGGCGGCGATGAAAACCAACGCTATGGCCGAGCAGTAGCGAAGCGCCGGTGAGGAGAACGAAAATTAGCAGCGCGCTCCGGCTGAACAGCCACGGTGCCAGAACCAGCGAGGTCAACAGCATGCCCCCGTTCCAGACGGAGTGCACCGGATCCCATCGCACTATGCCCTCGACGGGGCTGCATCCCGGCGTTTCAATCAAGCTATTCACGCTGCAGCGGTCGGTCGCGACTCTCATGACAGCCTCCTAGGTAATTAGCTTATTCCTTAAATATTGCACGCCCCTTGTCAAGCCGTTAGCTCATTCCTTAAATAAGGATAATGCAGAAGATATTCGAAGCCCTCGCCTCGGTGCCGCGCCGCAAGATACTCGCCTATCTCGCGCATGCCGAACTAAACGCGGGTGACATTGCGTCGCGGTTCGAAATGTCGAAACCTGCTGTCTCGCAGCATCTGGCCGTGCTGGAGAATGCCGGGCTGATCGCCAGTGAGAAGCGTGGCCAGTTTGTATATTATCGGCTTGTGCCCGACAGCTTGGCTAATACGCTCAACGCCTATGTGCAGGAAGTATGTCCCGTTTCGAGGCCGCTCAAAGCAGAGAGCGCAAAGATTGCAAAAGCGCGACCGAAAGACACACCCAAACCATAGCCGTCAGATTTTCGCCGTTAGCTGTCGGACCAAACAAGCATCTGAACATCAACCGAACACCCGCCCATGTGGCGTATGAAAGCATTGCGAAGCCCGTCGATGTGCTTCTGCCACTTTTCTCGATCCACATCCGGGTTGACTCCATCTGCATCGAACAGCCAGCCTACGAACTGATCGGCTGTCACGGTGCCACTCTCGGGCAAAAAATCCGTGACGTGCATCGGGCGGTCATTCACAATCGCACCACACCAGCCGCGTTCCACGCAGACCTCGTGCATCAAAGCGTCGAACGGCGTCATTCTGGCATGATAACAGAGTTGGGTCACTATGTCCGCTGTCAGGCATCGTCATCGTTCCGCCGAATGACAAAGTCTGGTCGCTAACCACCCATCACCCCCGTCATCCCGGGCTTGACCCGGGATCCCGCTTTCTTCCTTAGCATCTCAAGTAAAGCGAGACCCCGGATCAGGTCTGGGGTGACGATGGAGAAGGAGGCTACCATCCCCACCAATTTCCCCTGTCCTACACGCAACCGTCTCCGCTACACCCGGCCCATACTCCAGGCCAACGCCCTGCAGGCCCGTCCATGCCTTGAAACCCCTCGGCCCTTCGGGTCGACCAGCCGGGTGGCATAGGGCGGCATTGATGCTGAGGTTATTACGCAGCGGGTATGAGAACGCGGGGATGGCAGCGCCCCAAAGCTGCACGCGACCACGGGGGACCGGCTGGCCCGTATGTTCAGGTTACTCTGCGCGCACTTTCCTCACCCCGTTGTAGCGTCCATCGACTGAGCCAAAGGATGCAACTGGGGGGTGACGTAGTGAGGCCTTTGAGGCTTTCCGCGAAAAACGCGGCGTCATCACCGCTTGCGGGTCAGCTCGCGCATGGCATCGTCCAGTCCCGCCAGCGTGAGCGGATACATGCGGTCGTGCATCAGTTGGCGGATGACTTGCGTGGACTGGCTATAGCCCCAATGCTGCTGCGTCGTGGGGTTGATCCAGACGCTGGCCGGGTATGTGTTGGTCATGCGCTGGAGCCAGGTTGCGCCCGGTTCTTCGTTGAAATGCTCCACGCTGCCGCCGGGCTGGGTGATCTCATAAGGGCTCATGGCCGCGTCGCCGACGAACACGACTTTATAATCATGGCCATATTTGTGGAGGATATCCCATGTCGGGGTGCGCTCGGCAAAGCGGCGGCGGTTGTCCTTCCACACGCCTTCGTACAGGCAGTTGTGGAAGTAGAAGAATTCGAGGTTCTTGAACTCGGCGGTGGCGGCAGAAAACAGTTCCTCGACCAGCGTGATGAACGGGTCCATCGATCCGCCGACGTCGAGGAACAGCAGCAGCTTGACCGCATTGCGGCGCTCGGCGCGCATCTGGATATCGAGCCAGCCTTGCCGTGCGGTGCCGCGAATGGTGGCGTCCATGTCCAGCTCGTCGGCGGCCCCTTCGCGCGCGAAACGGCGCAGGCGGCGCAACGCGACCTTGATATTGCGGGTGCCCAATTCCTTGGTGCTGTCGAGGTTGCGGAACTCGCGCTGCTCCCACACTTTCAGCGCGCGCTTGTGCTTGCTTTCGCCGCCGATCCGCACGCCTTCGGGATTATATCCGCCATTGCCATAGGGCGATGTGCCGCCGGTGCCGATCCACTTGCTGCCGCCCTGATGGCGACCATGCTGTTCCTCCAGACGCTTCTTCAGCGTCTCCATGATCTCGTCCCAGTCGCCCAGCGACTTGATCTTCTCCATCTCTTCGGGGCTGAGATACTTCTCCGCAATGGCGCGCAGCCATTCCTCCGGAATGTCGGCTTGGGCAACGCCATAGTCGCTCTCCAGCCCCTTGAAGACGCGGGAGAAGACCTGATCGAAGCGATCAAACAGGGCCTCATCCTTCACGAAGGTCGCGCGGGCCAGATAGTAGAACTCTTCGGGCCGCCGCGCGATCACATCGCGTTGCAGAGCATCGAGCAGCACCAGATGCTCTTTTACGCCTGCTGGAATGCCCGCGGCGCGCAGTTCGTCGAGAAAGGAGAAAAACATATCGGTGACCCTAATACACCACGCATGCATTGAACAGGCGGGTGCATTTCGCAAACGCAACATTAAGTATTGCATTGCATGATGAATGACGCACTATTCAGTTTCGTCCACGATTCCAACGTCGGACCTGCAAAGCGGGGGCTTTGATTTGCAAGAAGACGTTTTGCTGGCCGATTTAGGGGAGCGATCGGGCGATATCGCGCTGCAGTGCAGCGAGACCGCGGGGTTTCTCAATCAGCTAAACCGATCGATTCAGGATGACATCGGTCGCCTCGCCGATCTCGAAAAGACGATGGCCTCCCTTGCAGCGGCACATGAGGAATCCGGTGTGGCGGCGCAGCAATTGCGGACCACAGCGCATCGTGCGGAAAAGATCGTGGCAGATGGTCACAAGGCGGCATCCCGCTCCCTTGATGAAGTATCCGCCCTGATCGCGCATGTGACGGGGTTGGAAGGGAAACTCCGCAGCTTCCTGAACACCATCGAGATGGTCGGCAGCGTGTCCGACGAGTTGTCGGCGATAGCCCGCCAGACGCGGCTTTTGGGGGTCAATGCCGCAATCGAGGCTGCGCGCGGTGGAGCCGCGACGCAGGGCTTCGCAGTGGTAGCCGACGAAATACGCAAGTTGGCGACCAAGGCGGGGGATTCTTCGCACTCGGTCGGGAAAACGCTGCGCCAACTGGACAATGACGCGCGGATGCTGATCTCGGGCGTGGAATCGAACATCGCCCTCGGACATGATGCGGGGGATCATATTGACGATCTGCGCATCGTAATGGCGGATTTTTCGGGACTGGTGGTACAGTTTCAGGAGCGGTCCCATGCCATCGTTCACTGCACGGACGCCGCTGGGGTGGATGCGGCCATGTTGCGGGATGAATTGGCGCATTTTGCGCAGTCGGCGCACAGTAACGCATCGGGCGCGGATACTGCGCGGTTACGCCTGGACGATCTGGAGCATAGGGCGAACGACATGCTCAACAAGGTCGCCCATGGTAAGGCACCCACTCGAAACAGCGCGTACATCGCAATGGCCGAAGACGCGGCGGCCGAGGTGTTGCAACGGATATCCAGTGCTTTGGAGAGTGGGAGCCTGCGTACTGCCGACCTGTTCGATACGGCTTATAAGCCGATAGCTGGTACGGACCCCGTTCAATATCATAGCGGCTTCGTCGATTTCGCGGATCGGCATATCCGGCCGATCCTGGATGCGTGGACGGCAAAGGATACCACGATAGTGGGGTGCTGCCTGACGGACATGAATGGCCATTTGCCCACGCATATCAGCCGCAGAAGCCTGCCGCAAAAAACGGGGGAGCGTCAGTGGAATCTCAAAAACGCGCGAAATCGGCAGATTTTCATGGACAACCAGACACGTCGGGCTCTCGATAGCGAAGGCGATTTCTTCCTGTTCACCTACCGGCAGGATCTGGGCGATGGACAGTATCGCGCGTTGCGGAGCGTTATGGTCCCGTTGGTCGTGAACGGACGTCGGTGGGGAATATTTGAGCTAGGCTATCTGATTTAGGTCGAGCAGATCTAGCGCACGGATTCGCGCAGCACGGTGGTGGTAGAGGGTTCGTCGCCCTTCGCCAGTTTTTGATCGCTACCGTCGATTATTGCCGCCATTTGCCTCGAATCCGGCAAAGCGGGGTAACGTCCCACAGCAGTGCTGCTGTCCAGTCCATAGCGAGTCAAAGCATAGCCTTGGCTGCCTGAAACTCGATCGAAGCGGAGTAATGCGCCAGCGTCATCGATGGGGATAACCACCGATCCATTGGCGTTCGCATCCGCAACTTGCAGAACATCGAATGTCGCGTCGTCAACTTTGATTGTCCCAAGCCGACAGAGTGCCGTGCTGTCGGCTGTGCAGGCTTTGAGATCAACAGCCGATGCGCGCTGCAATGCCGACGGCGTGTCGAACGACAGGCCTTTGAGCATGGCATTGACGCCGGCCTCCACGTCGGCTTGCCGATCGCTGGTTGCAGTGACGCGCAATTTGACGATCCAGCCACCGGCATGCACGAACGCCGCGGCAAGGACGAGCTGACCATCGGCGGCACCGGTATAAAGGGTGCGCAGTGCGCTATTTGCATGGCCGCCAGCGTCCGTGACCTGTTGAGAGGCGCGACGGATCGTCGGACCGAAACGTTCGAAAATGGCGCGTTCCGTGGCGACGGCTGCCAACGCGGTGTCTGCGAAGCCCGGCTTGTAGATGAACGCGGTCGCCTGAACGACATTATCCGCCGAGGCATATTGCGCATAACTGTTGATGCCTGAGCCATAGTCCGAAATCTCTCCGGTCTTCACCAGTGCCAACGCTCCTGCCTGTTGCGGCAAAGCGATCCCGGCAGCTTGCGCGCGCACGGTGTCAGAGGTCGTTGTCCAGGTTTCAGATGCTGGCTGCTGCGCAATCGCAGGAGTAGCGCAGAGCAGGGCCAGGGCAAGCATTGGTAAGCGCATCGGCACATCCTCATCCAGCGCCTTCTTGTGAGACGTTTAGTCGAGAGAGGATCACATAGCGTCGTAAAAGGCGCAAGCGCTCATTTTACCGCTGCCCTAACGGAAATGGAGAGGATTCGTCAGGCTTGCGCGTATCGCATAGCCGTTTCGCGGATCAACGCGATCATGTTGGGAATGCCTTGTGTCCGGTTGGAACTGAGCTGGTTACGCAAGTCGAACGGAGCAAGGGACTGTGCAATGTCCGTCCCCGCTATTTCCGCTGCCGGCCTGTCCTGCACGGTCGTAAGGACCAGTGCGATAATGCCCTTGGTGATCGCCGCATTGCTGTCCGCCAGAAAGTGCAGCGTTCCGTCATCACGGGCGATGGGATAGACCCACACGGCGGCCGAGCAACCCCTCACAAGGGTGGCGTCGGTCTTGAGCGGGTCGGGCATGTCTTCCAGACCCTTGCCCAGATCGATGAGCAATCGATAGCGGTCGTCGGCATCGAGAAATTCATATTCTTCGAGCAGATCGGCAAGCGGGGCGGGGGGCTGTGTCATGCCCGCCGATATAGGGGAAAATCACGCGCGGGAAAGGCGCGTTAGCCGATTATATAAACACTGCGTCGGCTATAGATCCACCCCGGCAGCAATGGCTTCCAGCTTGCGGATGCGTTCCTTGAGGTCGGCAACTTCGATGCGATTGCCGACAGATGGCGTCGCGGGTTCGATAGGATGGTGTTGCAACTCGGCTCTTTTGAGGTCGAGCCAGCCATTCCAGCCGCGCAGCAACGTCATGGCGACGATTGCGACGGCGGACAACGCCGCCATGGCCATGGTCAGATAGAAAACTGGGTCCTGCATTGTGCTTTTCCCTTTTGCTCGGTCCATCCACCTGATGTGCAGGGGCGGATGGGCGCGTTGATATCCCGTGAGCGGCGCTCAGTTCAGCGGCGCGTCACGCAGTCTTTCAATTTCGTCGGATAGATCGACGCCCTTGTCGGTGACGATCCGTTCCAGAACGCGGACACGCTGTTCCAGCCGTTCGGTTTGCGCCGCATATTGTGCGGTTTTTTCTGCAGTTTCATGCGACTGCATTTCGAGTTGCCGTTCCTTCAGGCTCAGCCAGCTTTTGAACCCCTTTACGGCGAATGCACCCAAGGGAATGAGTACCCAGATCCACGTTGCGGCCATGATAACCTCCTCTTGCTTGGGTTAGTTCGCCGGACCGCGCAGTTGCTCGATCTCACGAGTCAGGCTGTGCGATCCATCTGTCACGATCCGTTCCACCACCGCGAGGCGATCCTTGATCGATCCCAGTTCAGCGCGGAGTTGAGCGTTTTCCTGGCTCAGGAGCTTGATCCGCTCCATCGATTCGTCGCTGGTCTTGGGGTAGACTGCTTGGCCCCAGGCACCGTCGAGAGGGTAGCCGTGCTTCACTCGCATCCAGGTGGTAATTACCCACCCGCCGACACCCACGGTCACAGCGATGGCTATTATCGGAAACACCGCTCCCAAAAGAGCTATCTTGTCCTCATACATTTTCGTCTCCCTTGCTTCGCTTCAGCGCAGCGCTTCGATTTCGCGGGCGGTGCGGGTGGCAGGATCAGTGGCGATCCGTTCCAGCACGGCGATGCGTTCCTCAAGGTGGCCGATGCGACCGTGCAGCTTTTCATTTTCTCCGGTCAGCAGCGCGATTTTTCGATCGGCGTCGGGGTCGTTTCGATGAACGGTGCCAGCCCATTCATTTTCAACCGGATAGCCATGGCGGGCACGTACCCATGTGGTGAACATCCAGCCCAGCGTCGATATCGCGATGATGGCGATTATGAAGGATGGTCCTGCAAAGCTCATCGTCTCAACTCCCCTGTTAGTCGCCGCGGCTTAGCGCAGGCTTTCGATCTCATCGGACAGGCGCTGATTGCGACTGGTGTAGTATACCTCGATGTCGGCGAGGCGACGGTCAATGTCGCGGAACTTGGACCGCACGTCGCGAGTGCTGCGCGCTGGATTGCTGCGGACCCCCTGCCAGAACTTGGCGTCTTCCTTATCCTGATAGAGGCCTTGCGGCTTCTTCTCGGCCAGCCATACGGCGATACCGTAAGCGATGAGGGTCCAGGGGAAGGCACCCATCAGGGTCACCAGCACTGCGCCGATGCGGACCCAAATGACGTCGATCCCAGTATAGTCGGCGATCCCGGCGCAGACGCCGCTCCATTTGGCGTTCTGCTTGTCGAGGTAGAATTTCGTGCGGCGAGCGGTCATGTCAGTTCCTCCGGTCGAAGCTGTAGTCGTCATCGGCGGCCGCAGGGCGCGCCGGACGGAAATCGGGATTGTCGGCGGCGATGATCCGTTCGATAGTCGAAAGGCGATCATCGAGGCGACGGGCGGTTTCGTGCATCTGGTCGAGCATCGCTTCATCTTCGTTGGTGAGCGTTGCGGAGGTCTTCCACTTGGTGATGTAGTGGAAGATCACCCACGGCAGGCCCAGGAAGAGGATGCCGACGACCACGATGGGGACAAGTATGTCTTCCATTGGATCAGCCTTCCCCGGTGCCAGAAGCGTTCTGCTGCGCGGCCTTCATGGCAGCCAGTTCGGCGTCGATCTTGTCGTTCGACTTGAGCGCGGCAATTTCTTCTTCCAGCGTCGGCGGTGTGCCGCCCAGGTTCATCGCGTCGGCGCGACCTTCGGCGAAATCGACACGCTGTTCGAGAATGTCGAAGCGCGCAAAGGCATCCTGCACCTTTTCCCCAGCATACATTTCGCGGACCTTCAGGCGGGTTTCTGCGCTTTCCATGCGGGTGGCGAGGCTGTTCTGGCGGGCGCGGGCTTCGCGCAACTTGGCCTGCAGTTTGGCGATGTCTTCTTCCGAAGCACGCAGGGCATCGTCGAGCACGACGATTTCCGACTTAAGCTGATCGGCCATGTCGACGGCCTTCTGCTTTTCAACCAGAGCGGCCTTGGCGAGATCTTCGCGATCCTTGGACAAGGCAAGCTGTGCCTTTTCCGTCCAGCTTTCCTGCAGCGCTTCCAGCTTGCTGATGTGGCGACGCATTTCCTTCTGGTCCGCGATGGTGCGGGCTGCGCCGGCGCGGACTTCGACGAGCGTTTCCTGCATTTCCATGATGATCATGCGGATCATCTTTGCGGGATCTTCTGCCTTGTCGAGCAAGTCGGTGACGTTGGCAGCGATGATGTCGCGGGTTCGGGAAAAAATGCCCATCGTGATCTACTCCTGATGATTATTCGAAAAGTGCCGGGGTGGGTAGGGTGGGGGCGATGCCCACCCCGGCGGGGTGTTGGAACCGCTTACGCCAGATAGCGGACGGTTCCGGGGGTTTGTTCCGAAGCCAGGCTGTGGACCGCTGCGCCGGTTTCATTGGCGCGGGCGGGGCCGACGGCGCTCAGGACCATGGTGGACCCGAACAGGACGGCGCAGATGGCAACGGAAAGGTGCTGGCTGATTTGCTTGATATTGAACATTGGGGTTCTCCCTGAAACTTGGCCTTCATGTCGATCCGCCGTTTGTTTGGCGGGTTGCCAATAGTACTGCAGAGGCCGTGCCAGTTTTCAGAAATGGCGGATTTCTGCGGAATTTCACCTGTTGGCACACTCGGTTGGCATATTTCACTTGCGAAACATTGGGATTTTTCGCCATAGTTTAGTGCATGGAGCAAAACACCCAATTCATCGGCCAGTCCTTCGCGTTTCTCGATTCCGTGGAACAGGCGGAACGGGCAGCGGAACTCAATCGCCCGGTGTTGGTGATTGGGGAGCGAGGCACCGGCAAGGAACTGATTGCCGAGCGTCTGCATCGCCTGTCCTTGCGCTGGGGTGAGCCGTTGATTGTCATGAACTGCGCGGCGCTTCCCGAAACGCTGATCGAGGCGGAGCTGTTCGGGCATGAGGCAGGCGCGTTCACCGGGGCGACGCGGACGCGGCAGGGACGGTTTGAGGAAGCCGATGGCGGCACGCTGTTCCTCGATGAGTTGGGAACGCTTTCCATGGCGGCGCAGGAGCGCCTTTTGCGCGTCGTCGAATATGGTGAGGTGACGCGCATCGGAGCTTCGCGGCCGATCCGGGTCGACGTGCGGATCGTGGCGGCGACCAACGAGGATTTGCCTGTCGCCGCGGAGGAGGGACGTTTTCGCGCGGATCTGCTCGACCGGCTGTCGTTCGAAGTCATCACGCTGCCGCCGCTGCGCGCCCGGGAGGGGGATGTGCGGGTGCTGACCGATCATTTCGGACGGAAGATGGCGGCAGAATTGGGGTGGCCGCAATGGCCCGGCTTCGCGGCGCCCGCGATGGCGGAGCTGGAGGCTTATCGCTGGCCCGGTAACGTGCGCGAACTGCGCAACGTGGTGGAGCGCGCTGTGTATCGATGGGACGAACCCACACGCTCTATCGACCGCATCGTGTTCGATCCCTTCGGATCGCCATGGAGACCGGTGGCGATGCCCAACATATCGCGCCAGTCGGTAAAGAAAGTCGCGCAGGTATCGGAGGATGCCCCGACTCCAGAAGCCGCGCCGCAGGTCGCGGCTTATGAAGTGACCGATCTGAAAGCCGCTATGGACGCGCATGAAGTCGCAATTTTGCAGGGCGCTTTATCGCGTTATCGTTTCAATCAGCGTGCGACGGCCAAGGGGCTGGGCCTGAGTTACGATCAATTGCGGCACTGTTTGAAAAAGCACGGATTGCTCGGTGCGCTTGCGAATATCGAAGCCTGACCGCAGATATTCTTTTCGGCAACTTTTGAGAACGATTCTCAATACTTTATTTCGCTTGAAATACCTTCCCTCCATACCGATTACCACTGTGGGCCTATCACGTTTTTAGCGTTGGTCGGGTGACATTCAGAAATTCCAAGGAGACTCTTATGGCTTTTGCACTTCCCGAACTTCCTTATGCCAAGGACGCTTTTGGCGATCTGATTTCTGCCGAAACTTTCGACTATCATCACGGCAAGCATCACAACGCTTACGTGACCAAGGCAAACGAACTGGTAGCAGCCGATCCTGCATTGCAGGGCAAGTCGCTGGTCGACCTCATCAAATCGTCGAAGGGCGGATTATTCAATCAGGTCGGTCAAATCTGGAACCACAGCTTTTACTGGCTGGGCCTCAGCCCGGAAAAGCAGGAGCCGACCGGTGAATTGCTTACGCTCATCAACGATGGCTTCGGCTCGGTCGATGCATTGCTCGACAAGCTGAAGGCTGAAGCGGTGGGGCATTTTGCCAGCGGTTGGGCGGCACTCATCCTCAAGGATGGCAAGCTGGCAGTGACGTCCTACCATGACGCCGATTGTCCGATCGCACATGGCGATACGCCGTTGTTCATTCTGGATGTGTGGGAACATGCCTATTACATCGATTATCGCAACGCGCGTCCGGACTATGCCGGCGCCATTTTGAAGAATGCAGTAAACTGGGAATTCGTTGCTCAGAACCTTGATGGCGAGGGTGCTTCGCGGGCTGATCAGCAAGGTTGATCCAGCTCCTTACATTTTACGTTTGATGTAAAAAGACGCTGCCGTTCATTACGGTGGCGTCTTTACTTTTTTGTAATCTATTCAATGCGATGAATTGTCCAGGCCGTTGTTTCTAAAAACAGGCTTGGGGGGTTGGATAGTTTATGAATATCGCCGAGCTACGAGACCAGCACGACAGCATCATGGCCGTTGCGAATGAGCTTCGCATTGCAGTCGGCGATGTTTCCACGCCCAAACCGGTGTCAGCCATACGCTGGCGCTTGGCCCGGCTTTTGCTGGCGCATCTGGCCATAGAGGACGGCCATTTCTATCCATCCATGCTGTGCCATAGCGACCGCGCGGCTCAGGAAAAAGCGGACCGGTTTCAGAAGGAGATGGGCAAGCTCTCGTCTGCATTCAGCCAATATATGGCTGCATGGACGGATGTGCAGATCGGCAAGGACTGGCCGAAGTTCTGTACGACGACCCAGGACATACTGGCTGCGCTCGAACGGCGGGTGGCGCAGGAAAACGCGCAGCTTTATCCGCTGGCCCCTCCAGGTTGGAACATTTATTCGGCTGCTCCCCCTTTGCTATGCCCAGCTATCTGACGATTCCTTGCTATCCTTGGGGCGGAGTAGTCTCGCCGATTTCGTCGCTGTCGACCTTATCACCGACGGACAGTCCGTGCCGCATGAGCATCGGAATATTGGCCGCCGCGAAGAGGAAAGAGGCTGTTGTGACCCCAAGAGCTTTAAAAAGCAGCCATTGTTCGTCGCTTAACAGTTTCCGTGCTGTTTCATTGGTAACGGCTAAAAAAACGAAAAAGAAAGCCCAATTACGAGATAACTTGCGCCAGCCCTCTTCAGTTAAACCATCGTAAGCGGCTTGAAGCAGATATTTAAGAAGGGGTTTGCCCCTCAGTAGTCCTGCGAACAACATCAAAGCAAAAAAACTATATATAATTGTCGGTTTTATTTTGATGAAGGTCATGTCATCAAAATAAATTGTCAGCGAACCAAAAAAAAGAACAAGAATTGCTGACAACCACAGCATTGGGGAAATTCGGCCTAGTTGCCACTTTGACACGATTACGGCAATGACAATGGCAGCCATGAATATGGCTGTCCCCATAATGACGCCGAACATTCGATAGCCCAGAAAAAAAACGAGGAGCGGCCCAAAATCCAGTAGTAGGCTAAGCGTGCCGTTATGCGCTGGCTTGGTTGCCGGAGCGGAATTGTCAGCGGGCATAAGCGGTTCCTGCGATGGCGCGCGCCATGTCGGCAGCATCGAAGGGGCGCAGGTCTTCGATCTTCTCACCAACGCCAATGGCGTGAATAGGCAGGCGATATTTCTCTGCAGCGGCAACAAGCACACCGCCGCGGGCGGTGCCATCCAGCTTGGTCATGACCAGGCCGGTGACAGCCGCGACGTCCTGAAACACTTCGATCTGGCTCAAGGCGTTCTGGCCCGTGGTGGCGTCGAGGACGAGGACGACATCGTGCGGAGACGCAGGATTGATACGGCCCAGGACGCGGCGGATTTTGGCTAGCTCGTCCATCAACTCGCGCTTGTTCTGCAAACGCCCTGCCGTATCGACGATCAATACGTCGATGCCGGTTTCGGTGGCCTGCTTCACCGCCTCGAACACGATCCCGGCCGCGTCGCCCCCTTCTTTGCCCGATACGATAGGGATGCCAAGACGGTCGGCCCATACGCGAAGCTGGCCGATGGCAGCGGCGCGGAACGTGTCGCCTGCCGCCAGCATCACGCCATAATCCTGCTCGATGAACAGGTTGGCCAGCTTGGCAATGGTGGTGGTCTTGCCCGATCCGTTGACGCCGATGACGAGGATCACCTGCGGCCGAGGAAAGGCTTCGATCTCCAGCGGGCGGGCGACGGGGGCCAGCACCTTTTCGATTTCCTCCGCAATAATCTCGCGCAGATATTCCTCGGTCAGTTCCTTGTTGAACCGTCCTTCGGAAAGACGCTCCCGGATGCGACCGGCCATGGCAGGGCCGAGGTCGGACATGATCAGCGCTTCCTCGATCTCGTCGAGCGTCTGCTCGTCGAGGGCGGCGCGGCTGAACAGCCCGGTCAGATTGTCGCCAAGGCGATCGGATGTGCGTTTCAGGCCGCCAAAAAGACGGTCGCGCCAGCTCGTTTCACTCATGGGGAGCCTCTTGCGCGATCAGGCGTCCATTCTCAAGCGCTGTAACGTAGACGGGAAGGATTTCACCCGGTGTGGCGGGCCGGGTCAGCGCAACAGGCGCGAAGCTTTCTGCATGACCGGCCATGCCGCTGCGTTCGACCAGCACGTCCTGACGTGTGCCTATTAAGCTGCGCAGCCATGACCGACGCTGATCCTCGCAAGCGCTGCGCAGCCTGGCAGCGCGGGACTTGACGATTGTGGCGTTGACCTGGGGCATTCGGGCGGCTGGGGTGCCGCTGCGGGGAGAGTAAGGGAAGATATGACCGTGGACGATTTGGCAGTTCTCAACCAGCGCTAGGCTGTTGGCGAACATCGCGTCGGTTTCGGTGGGAAATCCTGCAATGATGTCCGCCCCGATAGCAATGTCCGGGCGTCGACTTTTTATACGATCGACGAGTGCGATAGCCTGTGCACGCGTATGGCGGCGCTTCATACGCTTCAGGATCATATCGTCACCGGCCTGCAACGAAAGATGTAGGTGCGGCATCAATCGCGGTTCACCGACGATAAGGTCGAACAGGCAGTCGTCGATTTCGACGCTATCCAGCGACGAAAGGCGAAGGCGGGGCAGATTGGGAACGTGCTTCAGGATGCGCTCAACCAACAGGCCTAGCGTTGGATTGCCGGGGAGGTCCGGACCATAGCTCGTCACGTCCACGCCGGTCAGCACTATCTCGCGATAACCGCTATCCACCAGCGCCTTTATCTTGTCGATGACTGCGCCGGCCGGCACGGACCGGCTGTTGCCGCGTCCGTAGGGGATAATGCAGAAGGTGCAGCGATGGTCGCAGCCATTTTGCACTTCGATGAAACCGCGCACCCGGTCGGCAAAGCCGCTCACCATATGCGGTGTTGTTTCGCGCAGGGCCATGATGTCGGAGACGTGGATTTTGGGGTCTTCCGCCTCTCCGATAAAATCTGTGGCGGACGTAACGAAGCTCTCTGCTTCAAACTTCTCCTTGTTGCCGATCACCCGATCGACTTCCGGCATGGCGGCGAACATGGCAGGATCGGTTTGCGCTGCGCAGCCTGTGACCACGATCCGCGCATCCGGCCGGTCGCGGCGGGCGCGACGTATGGCCTGGCGCGTCTGCCGCACAGCTTCGCCGGTTACGGCGCAACTATTGACGATGACGAGATCGTCCTGCGGTCCCGCAAGCTGCCGCATCGTTTCGCTCTCGGCAATGTTGAGGCGACAACCCAATGTAATGAGCTGCGGTCCCGCGCTCCTCAAAAGCGGCTCCAGTCGGCTTCTCCGTCGAATACATGCGTCGCGGGGCCGCGCATCGATATGCTGCCGCCAGGTTGCCAGTCGATGGTCAGTTCACCGCCAGGTAGCGCCACCGTCACCGGACCTTTTGCAAGGCCGCGCCGTATGGCGGCTACCGCTGTGGCGCAGGCGCCGGTGCCGCACGCGCGCGTGATGCCCGCACCGCGCTCCCAGACGATCAGGCGGATACGGTCGGGGCTTTCGACTTCAGCGAAGTTGACGTTGATGCGCGCAGGGAAAAGTGGGTCGGTCTCTATCACAGCGCCGAGCCGCGCCGCTTCGGCCATATCCATGCCGGGCCGGAAAAAGACAATGTGCGGATTACCCACATTTGCCGCGCTCGGGTCAGCAAGATATTCCCATCCGACAGGCATGTCGCGCGTGTCCATTGGGTAGGCGAGTGGAATTTGGTCCCAATCGAAGCGCGGGACGCCCATGTCGACGATAGCGCCGCCTTCGATCAGGCGCGCGTCGAGCAAGCCGCCCTTGGTTTCGATGGAAACGTCCTTGCCCAAGAACAGGGGGACGCAGCGCGTCGCATTGCCGCAGGCTTCGACTTCGCTTCCGTCTGCATTGAATATCCGCATCTTCACATCGGCAGCATCCGACGGTTCGATAACGATGAGCTGATCGCATCCTATCCCCGCATGGCGATCGGCAATGGCGCGGGCGCGGCTTGCTGGCATGGCAACAGGCGCATCTCGTGCGTCGATCACGACGAAATCATTGCCCAGACCATGCATTTTGGAGAAACGACCGTTCATCCCCGCCATGTAGGGATGATGAGCAGGGCTGTCCATCGAACGTCGTTTGAAGTCTGTTATCCAGCCAGGCGATTTTGCTCGTCGGCAGATATTTCTGTCCGGGGTAAATGCGCTTCGTGGGCAGGAAGCATGTTGCGGTCAGCCAGCATGCGTCGAGTCTGTTCTACGGTCATCGGCTTTCCAAAATGCCAGCCTTGCCCCTTGGCTAAACCCAGGCCGCGCAGTTGCGTTTCAATCGCGAGCGTTTCGACGCCTTCAGCTGTAACAGGCAGGCCCAGACTTTCGCCCAGCCGGGCTATCGCAGTCACGATAGCCGCATTCTCGCCATTGTCGCCCATTGCAGTTACGAAGCTGCGATCGATCTTGATCCGATCGAACGGCAAGGCGCGCAAATGTGCAAGCGAACTGTATCCCGTTCCGAAATCGTCAAGCGCAACGCGAATGCCCTGGTTTTTGAGGCTTTGGACGATGGCCTTGGCGAGTTCCAGATTCTCGAACAGGCAGCTTTCGGTAATTTCGACTTCCAGCCGGTTGGCGGGATATCCGGTCTCCAGAAGGAGTTTGAGGATTTTCTGACTGAACCACGGGTCGCGTAATTGGGAAGGGGAGATGTTGACGGACAGAGTCAGAGAGGGGTCCCAGTTGCGCGCATCGGTAAAGGCGCGCCGCATCACAGCGAAAGACAATTCGCCGATCATGCCGCTTTCTTCGGCAATCGGAATGAACATGTCCGGTTGAACAATGCCCAAGCTAGGGCTTTCCCATCGGGCCAGCATCTCGAAACCGAGCAGTTTGCCCGATGTCAGTTCAACCTGCGGTTCGTAATAAGGGACGAATTCTCCAGCGGCTATGCCGCCGCGCATACCGCCTTCGATCATGTTGCGATGTTGCAGTACCTCTTCCATCGCAGGCTCAAACCAACTGTGGCGGTTGCGTCCCGCATTCTTGGCGGCGTACATGGCGATATCGGCACGGCGGATCAAAACGTCGATGGTGTCGCCATCGGTATCGGACCGTGCAATGCCCAGAGAGGTGCTGATCGCCAACTCGCGGTTATCATGGCTAATCGGCAGTGTCATGGCAGCGACAATGTCTTCGGCGATCCTCTCGATCATCTCGCCCTGACCATCGTCGAATGTACATGCGCAGGTGAACTCGTCGCCACCGAGCCTGGCGGCGATGGAACTGGGCGGGAGGATTTTGGACATCCGCTCTGCCACGATCTTCAGCACGACATCCCCTGCTTCATGTCCATGGATGTCATTGATCGTTTTGAAGTGGTCGAGATCAAGCAGCATTATCGCAACGGTCTTACCGCTGCGACCGGCATCGCGGATCATCGCCGTGCATTTTTCCTGAAAGGAGCGCCGATTGAAGAAATTGGTAAGCGGATCGATGGACGCAAGCGTGCTCGCGCGTTGCTCGGCGGCTGCGCGATGGGACACCTCTTTCTGAAGATCGCGATACCGGCGATAACCGAACAGTATCAGCGCGACGTTCAGCAACACAGCGATCGTCAGCACTTCTTCTACGCCGGCGCCCAAGCCGGCAAAGGCCGCGATCACCTGACCGATCGCTTCGCTGCCATTGAATACGAACAGCAGCGCCGCCGCAAAGAGGATTCCGCCCGTGAGCAAATCCTGTTGCGTCTTGTCTTTTGAGCCTGTCATATTTCCCGGCTGCGGCGCGTCCATAATGCTGCTGATCCCCTTTGCGGCGGAGTGTGCGCGAAATGCATTGAGAAGGGGTAAACTCTTTCGCAATTGCGGGAGGCCGTATGGGATCGGCTTGCAACTAGGGGCCTGCTGGGGTACAGGCGGCTCAACATTGGCAGGCTAGTCCTGTCGATATCCTGACAAATCCGATGAGCCATGATGTTCCGCGTGAACGGCCCGAAGGATAACGCTGGTTGGCGAGGTTTCGCCCACCGGCGTATTTGTCGTTTGGGATAATGTCGGTTTTCGGGGCTTTCCCCCGAATGTGAGGTTTGCATGTTCGATTCACTGAGCGATCGTTTAGGCGGCGTATTCGACAAGCTGAAGGGCCGTGGCGCCCTGACCGAATCGGATGTGCGTGGCGCCATGCGCGAAGTGCGTATCGCGCTGCTGGAGGCGGACGTCGCGCTTCCGGTGGTTCGCGATTTTGTCGATAAGGTTACCGAAGAAGCTGTCGGCCAGAATGTGCTGCGGTCGGTTACGCCGGGGCAGCAGGTCGTCAAGATTGTTAGCGATGCGCTGACCGCGATGCTCGGGTCCGACACGGTCGACCTGATGATCGACGTGACCCCGCCCGCTGTCATCATGATGGTCGGTCTGCAGGGATCGGGCAAGACCACGACAACGGCCAAGCTTGCCAAGCGGTTGAAGGAAAAAGACCGCAAGAAGGTCATGATGGCGTCGCTCGACGTTCAGCGTCCTGCGGCGCAGGAGCAGTTGGCAGTGCTGGGTGAGCAGTGCGGCGTGGCGACGTTGCCGATCATTGCAGGGCAACAGCCGGTCGATATCGCTCGCCGCGCGCTCCAGTCCGCAAAGCTGCAGGGCTTCGACGTCGTCATGCTCGACACCGCTGGCCGCCTGCATGTCGATCAGGCGCTGATGGACGAGATGAAGGCGGTTGCGGACATCGCAACGCCGCATGAAATCTTGCTGGTGGTGGATTCGCTGACGGGTCAGGACGCCGTCAACGTCGCGAAGAACTTCACCGAACAGGTGCCGTTGACCGGCGTGGTGCTCACCCGCATGGACGGCGATGCGCGCGGTGGTGCGGCGCTCTCGATGCGTGCCGTCACAGGTCAGCCGATCAAATTTGCCGGTGTCGGCGAAAAGCTCGATGCAATCGAGGTGTTTCACCCCGGTCGCGTTGCCAGCCGTATCCTTGGCATGGGCGATGTGGTCAGTCTGGTCGAGCGCGCTGCGGAAAGTATCGATGCAGACGAAGCCGACAAGCTCGCCAAGAAGATGGCCAAGGGGCAGTTCGATCTCGACGATCTGCGCGCGCAACTGGGCCAGATGCGGCGCATGGGCGGGCTGGGCGCGCTGGCGGGCATGATCCCAGGCCTTAAGAAAGCGCAGATGGCGATGGCGCAGAGCGGCGCCAGCGACAAGACGCTGGTGCACATGGATGCCATTCTGACGTCCATGACGCCGAAGGAAAGATCGCGCCCCGCGCTGATCAACGCAAAGCGCAAGATCCGCATTGCCAAGGGGTCCGGCACCACGGTGCAGGAAGTCAACCGTGTCCTGAAAATGCATCAGGAGATGGAAACGGCGATGAAGAAGATTCGCAAGATGGGCGGATTGAAGGGGCTGGGCAAGATGTTCGCTGGGGGCGGCATGGGCGGTTTGCTCGGCGGCGGCGGTGCCGGCGGCATGGGCGGAGCAGGCGGCGGAATGGGCGCCATGCCCGGTTTGCCGGGTGGCGACATGCCGAAGCTGCCCCCCGGTTTCGACAAGTTCATGAAGAAATGACTTTAATACACTGATTTGAATGCAAGAAAGGTAAGGTAGAATTTTATGGCAACTGCAATTCGTCTGTCGCGTGGCGGCTCCAAGAAGCGTCCCTATTACAAGATCGTCGTGACCGACAGCCGCTCGTCGCGCGATGGCAAGTTCATCGAGCGTATCGGCAGCTACAACCCGCTGCTTTCCAAGGACGATGAGAAGCGCGTTGTTCTCGACGCAGATCGTGCGAAGCACTGGATCTCGGTCGGTGCGCAGCCCAGCGATCGCGTCGCTCGTTTCCTCGATGCCGCTGGTGTCCTGGAACGCGCTGCACGCAACAACCCCAACAAGGCGAAGCCGGGCGAGAAGGCCACGGAACGCGCCGAAGAACGCGCCACCAAGTTGGCCGAAGCTGAAGAAGCCAAGAAGGCCGCCGAGGAAGCCGCCAAGGCACCTGCACCGGTAGAAGAAGCTGCCGCTGAAGAAGCGCCTGCTGCTGAAGCGACCGAAGAAACGGCGGAAGGCTAAGCCTTGTCCGATCGTCCCGTCACCCTTGCTGCCATCATCGGTGCGCATGGCGTGACGGGCGAGGTGCGCCTGAAGCTGTTTGCGCAAGGGGTCGATAGCCTCAAGCAATATAAGAGTTTTGCGATTGGCGACCGGGTGCTGACGTTGAAGACGATCCGTCCCGGTCCCAATGGCGCTGTTGCGCGTTTTGCCGAAATCGGCGACCGTACGGCAGCCGAAGCGTTGCGCGGTACGGCGCTGACAGTGGCACGATCCGCCTTGCCGCCGTTGCCGGAGGGCGAATATTATCATGTCGACCTGATCGATTTGCCATGCATATCGACCGAAGGCGAAGAATTGGGGCGGATCGTCGCGGTCGAGAATTTCGGCGCTGGCGACATCATCGAAGTCGAGCGACCCCGCCCGCCGCTGGACAGCAAGCCTGCCAAACGCTTCATGGTGCCGATCAAGGCCGTGGAGATTGGTGAGGACAAGGCGGTCATTGACGCGCTTTTCATCGTCTAGTATATACTTTGTGTATATACGGAGGCCGTGATGGGCGAAGAGTATAAGGCGAAAGTTTTCAAATCGGGCAACAGCCTGGCTTTGCGTCTACCCAAAGGGCTGGGTTTGACCGAAGGCGCAGAAATGCGTTTGCGCGAGGAACGGGGCAAGTTCACGTTCGAACCGATCGATGCGCCCAAACGCAAAATCGATATCAGCAAATTCGCCGGCAAGGCACCCGGACTTGCACCTTTGACGCCCGAAGATCGCGTGCTGGATGAGTCTCCGCGTGTCTGGGATGATCCCGCGTGGCCGGGTTGGCACAGGTCGGACGAGTAGGACAGAACTGAATGCAGTTTCTGCTCGATGCGAACAGCGTCATCCTCGCGCTCTCCGGCCATCCGCGCCTGTTGCACCGTCTTTCGCAGTGTGACGAAGGAACGCTCGGCGTGTCGGCCATCGTCTTTGCGGAGGTGGCGCTTGGCACTGCGCGAGGCAAGACACCGTCGCTTGCAGTGCTGGACGCCTTTCTGGAAGAAGTGGTGTTGCTGCCCTTCGATGAGGCAGCGGCGCGGACTTATGCTACTCTCCCGTTCAAGCGCGGCAGTTACGACCGCCTGATCGCGGCGCACGCATTGTCGCTCGATCTTACCCTTGTCACTAACAACGAAGACGATTTCGCGGATATCCCCGGCCTTCGTACAGAGAATTGGACGTTATGAGCAGCTTCGGTCAGGCAATGCCGTATCTCTATATGGCGATATTCGTCGTTATCGGGTGGCGGTTGTATGTCATTCGGTGGGACTGGCGCTTGAAGGCGGCTTCGGGTGCGGCGATGGTGATTGCGCCGCCGCTCTTGTTCCTGTTGCCTGCGTTGCGCAACCCGCAGGGGAACTTTGCCGGGTGGCTGCTGGCGATGGGGATCGGGATGCTGGTGGCGGGTGCGCTGTGCATGGGCGGCGGGGTGCTGGCCGGATGGCTGCGCGCGCGTCCGCGTAAATCGTCGTGACATTCGCCGCGCAGATATTGACGCTGTATCCGGAGATGTTCCCCGGACCGCTCGGCACGTCGCTGGCGGGCAGGGCGCTGGGCGAAGGCACGTGGTCGTGCGACCCGATCCAGATCCGCGACTTTGCCACCGACAAGCACAAGTCCGTGGACGATACCCCGGCGGGTGGCGGGGCGGGCATGGTGATGCGCGCGGACGTGCTGGCGCGGGCGGTGGACGATGCGATGACGCGGCAACCGGACGCGCCCGTGCTGGCCATGACGCCGCGCGGAGAGCCGCTGACGCAGGCGCTGGTGCGGGAGATCGCCACTGGTCCCGGCGTCACGATCCTGTGCGGCCGGTTCGAGGGGATGGACGAGCGCCTGTTCGAGGCGCGACCCATCCGCGAAGTGTCGATCGGGGACTATATTCTGTCCGGTGGAGAGACGGCGGCAATCGTGCTGCTGGACGCTTGCATCCGCTTGCTTCCCGGTGTAATGGGCGCGGCTTCCAGTGGGGATGAGGAGAGCTTCGAAAGCGGCCTTCTTGAATATCCGCACTATACCCGACCCAATGATTGGGAAGGGCGCACGATCCCGCAAGTGTTGCGATCGGGGGATCATGCGAAGATCGCGGCATGGCGACAAGCCATGGCCGAGGATCATACACGGTTAAGGCGGCCGGACCTTTGGGAACGTCACAGTGACGTTCGGGACCAGTCGCCCTCTGGCGCGCAACGACAGACGAAGGAAAAGAGGGCATGAACCTCCTGCAGCAGATCGAGGCCGAAAGCATTGCGGCTCTTGGCAAAGACATTCCGGATTTCCGCCCCGGTGACACCCTGCGCGTTGGCGTGAAGGTTGTCGAAGGCGAACGTAGCCGTGTCCAGAACTATGAAGGCGTGTGCATCGCGCGTTCGAATAAGGGCATGGGCAGCAATTTCACCGTGCGCAAGATGAGCTTTGGCGAAGGCGTGGAACGCGTCTTCCCGCTCTATTCGCCGAACATCGATTCGATCACCGTGGTCCGCAAGGGCGTGGTGCGTCGTGCGAAGCTGTATTACCTGCGCGGCCGCACCGGCAAGCGCGCACGTATCGCCGAACGTCGCGACACTCGCAACGACGGCTAAGGCTTTCGCCTTATGCGATAGGGAAGGGCGCCGGGGGCAACTCCGGCGCCCTTTTTCGTGGGCGTGGGGGCGGCGCAGTTCCCGCATTGAGAGGAACCTGTTCCCCGGCGAACGCCGGGGTCCAGTTCGGAGCGTGGGACTGGGCCCCGGCCTTCGCCGGGGAACGTCGAAACTGTTGCTTTGAGTCGCACGCATCGCAATTCCCCCTCACACATTGCCCTGCATCTCTATCGGCACGTCATCGTCCGGCCCGAAGTACAGCGCGGCGCAGTCTTCCCGCAGGCAACCGCCGTCGAGTTCCAGATCGTCGCGCCAGGCGTCTCTGATGAAGTCCATCGTGTCGAGATGGTGATCCTCAAAATACATGCGGTGGACGTCGTCGCGGCCCGCGCCGTAGACGATGCGGCCGACCTTGGCCCAGATCGACGCCATGGTGCACATGCCGCATGGCTGGAGCGTGGAATAGAGCGTGGCACCGCGCAGATCCATGTCGCCATGCACTTTGCCCGCGCTGCGGAAGGCCATCATCTCCGCATGGGCGGTTGCGTCGCAGAGCTCCTCCGTCTGGTTCACAGCGCGGGCGAGAACCCGTCCGTCCAGCACGATGATGGCGGCAATCGGCGTATCCTCCGGCGCGCTGCCTTTGCTGGTCGCCAGATCGATGGCCTGCCGCATCCACGCTTTGTCCGCGTCGCTTATCATGTCATTCGCCGCCCATCCTTGCCTGATCGCTATAGACGATCCTGACCCGCGAGCGTTCCCTCTGACGGAGGCGGGTTTTGGGCGGGGAATGGCGCGGAAGGTGACAAAGGTGACACTACGTTACCGGGCATTGGGCTGTGCCGGGGTGGGTGGGGGATGGAATGTGTCGACGCCCGACACGCGCGCTGCCGTGTTCCTGCGAAGGCAGGAACCCAGTAATCTCTCCATGCGCTGAGGTTGCACTCTTACTGGGTTCCTGCCTTCGCAGGAACACGGTGGATTGTGGGGGTAGGTAAGATGCCGTGTCGGTGATACGCGCCCATACAGTCATCGCATTTCTCCCTCGCCGTATAAGCTCAGGCCAGCCACAGGCTCCCCGCCTGAGAGACGTAAATGTTGTGGCAGCTTCAGGGCGCTGCGGTCCCGGTTGTTGTGCCGCAAGACTGTCGCGGGTGCACATAGTGAAGCCAATTGCCGCCTGGCTGTCTCGCCTTGTGCGTCATGAGCGCACGGGGGAGAGGGGATACGCGATAAGGACTTCGTGCAGGGCAACGGGCTAAGCACTGGTGGGGGTTTAGCGGAGGGCAGGGTGTGTAGGACAGGGGAAAGTGGGAGATCATAGGACAAAAGCTGACGCTAGGGACGTTGCGCCAATTTGGTCGTTCACTTCGATAACCGTTAAATCTAACGCTGCCGATCGTAGAACTTCTAGAGTATTTCACTCCACTTTATTCAGACCATCTTTCACTAAGTCGGCAGCGGTCTTAAGCCACGATGTTTTGAGCACTCGCTCTGCGGTCGGAGAAAGTTGGGTGGCTCCATTCACGGCCAATGTGAGCAGGCTGGTAAAAACTAAAACCTTAGCAGCCGTTTTCAAGCCGGATCGTGCTCCATCTGCCATAGCGACATACGTGGCGACTATCTCGGAGAAAATCTTTGCGAATAGGTTTTCGAGGCTTCTCACTACCCCAAATAATGCTCTCTGGCCCGATTTCATTGGATGATGAAGAGCTTCCAAAATCAGTTCGATTGAGCGAGGAACTTCAGGGTCGACTAGGCTGTTCACCTGCAATTCGGAAACAAGCTCCTTTCCAATCTCATATGTTCGTTTGATATCGGTGCTCGTGTATTCCGTTCTTGCGGCGTTCTCGGTGAATTGATGCCATTCTGGAAACTGGCCAATATACAAATTGATTCCCATGCTGAAGCCGGCAAACCGGGCAGCGGCAATTTCCGACAGTTCCTCTGAAAAACGGACGAAGAGATGATCACACGTCAAGCTCATCAAACCAATCCGAATGATGTCTGCATCCGAAGAGAGTACCGACTGGATTTCCTCAACGGCCGAAACGAGCCTTGGATCGCAATTCGTTTCGAAAAGGCATGCTAGCAAAGTAGCTACGTCAGCATTAAGCGCCGATCTGGCGCTAGCTACATTTTTTGCATCAGCATCCGAGGGTGTCGCGAGCTGCTGTTTTAGCCTGAGCAGGCCGCCGCGAAATTCGAACTGCAAGGGACCGGGTTGCTGGCCGGGAGTAAGATCCTTAAGTGCATTGGGCAAATCCTCGTTCGGATCTCTCTGCACCGGAAGAGGTGTGAGGGAATATGCGGTAGCCTCGCGGGGCGATTTAAATAGCGGACGATTTATAGACACAAAGTTGTCGAAATCGGCTACTTTGTCGGACAACACTTGGCCAAACGGTGACTTTCTCCCTTTGCGGTCAACATAGAACTGTGGAGCAACGTGTTTTTGAAAAAATGCGTTTGATTGCAGCACTCTCAATTCGCTCACCACCAATTCGAGATGGTCGATGTGAAATTCCAAGCCCGAGCGATCATGAGTAGCATCCAGCATGGAAGACATGCGCTCAGCCCCTGCCTTGACGTTCCGACCTTCTCCGTTCTCCGGCCAAAATTTGATGGTCTTCAGAGCCGCGTTGCCCAAACCGTTGGCAAGGTGCTGAAGCTCGACCATGGTCGTGCGCGTCCATGTATTTAGATTAGGCCGTCTCAAACCATCCCCCTGTGATCGGTTGATTTGTAGCTAGCATAGTATTTCTGAAACTTACCACAGCACGTTACACCACGGCACGAGCAATCTCCGAAGATACCAAGCAAATTGATCGGGAAGGAAGAGCACTGGGTTGAACTGCGATATGTGCCTGTGGCTATCAAGAACGGTAGCCTTCAGAAACTGCCGCTTAAAACTGCCATTCGCAAAGGGGGCTAAACTCCACCCCCTCAAACCCCCGCCAACACCGCCATCGCCTGCTTCAAATGTGGGGCGTCGATCATCTTGCCGTCCAGTTGCAGTGCGCCTGCGCCGGGGTTGGCTTCGAACGCGGCGACTATGGCGCGGGCGTGGGCCAGGTCGGCTTCGCTGGGGGTGAAGGCAGTGTTGATGATGGGGACTTGGGCGGGGTGGATGGCCATCATGCCGGTGAAGCCGTCGCGGCGGCCGCGGGCGGCGTAGGCGGCGAGGGCGTCGAGATCCTTTATGTTGGGGAACACCGTCTCTATGGCGGCGACCCCGGCGGCATGGGCGCCGAACAAAGTGAGGCTGCGCACCATGCGATAGGGATCGGTGTAGCTGCCGTCGGCTTCGCGGGAGGTGGCGGCACCGATGGCGGCGGGCAGATCCTCCGCGCCCCATGTAAGCCCCGCGAGATGCGCGGACACGTCGCGATAGGTGCCCAGCGTGAAGACGGCGGCGGCAGTCTCTGTGGCGATGGGGAGGATGGGGACGGCCTTGTCCCCCATCAGGGTCAGCAGATGCCGGACGCTGTCTGCGCCCTCCGCCTTGGGCAGCATGATGCCGTCCGGGCGGGCGCTTAGGACGGCGTCGAGGTCTGCCTGCGCCATGTCCGTGTCGAGGGGGTTGATGCGGACGAAGGTGGTGATCGTGCGCGGGGTGGAGAGCCAACTGGCGATGGCGTCGCGGGCGGTGGCCTTGTTCGCGGCGGAGACCGAGTCCTCCAGATCGAGGATCAGGGCGTCGGCGCCGCTGGCCGCTGCCTTGGCGAAGCGTTCCGGGCGGTCGCCGGGGACGAAGAGAAGCGCGCGGAGCCTCATGCGGCGGACGCTTTCTTGAGCAGCGCCATGCGCAGGCACTGGCAGACGATCTCGTCCCGCTGATTGCGGAGGCGGTGGGTGAAGGTGACGATGCCTGCATCCGGGCGGGAGCGGCTTTCCTTGAGTTCTGTCACTTCGGTTTCGGCGCGGAGGGTATCGCCGAGGAAGACGGGCTTTGGGTGGACGAGCTTGTCATAGCCCAGATTGGCGACCAGTGTGCCAAGCGTGGTGTCGCCCACCGACAGGCCCACCATCAGCGCGAAGGTGAAAGTGCCGTTGACGAGGATCTGGCCGAATTCCGACGCGCGGGCGGCCTCTGCATCGAGGTGAAGCGGCTGCGGATTGTGCGTCATGGTGGAGAAGAGGAGATTGTCCGTCTCCGTAACCGTGCGGCGGATATCGTGGGTGAGGGTGTCGCCCACCTGCCATTGATCGAAATAGCGTCCGGCCATGCTCATCCTTGCTCCCAATGTTGTGCGCGCGGCAGTAGCGGATGCGGCGGGCGAAGGCCATATCGGTTCGGATCGGCGAAAAGGGCTTGAACGCGGCAGGGCAGGGCGTATCTGGCCGGGGAAGCACGCGGACATAAGGATTGGCATGACACTCCCCACCCGGACGATTGGACCCTTCACCGTTTCGGCCGTCGGCCTTGGCTGCATGAATTTGAGCCATGCCTATGGCGTGCCGCCGTCCGAGGAGGACGGTGTGCGGCTGCTCAATCATGCGCTGGACGCGGGCGTGACGTTGCTCGACACCGCCGCTTTATATGGCGGGGGGAATAATGAGCGACTGCTGGGCAAGGCAGTGATGCATCGCCGCGCGGCGTTCACGCTGTCGAGCAAATGCGTGCTCGATCTGTACGATGGCAAGCGTGGGCTGGACGGGCGACCTGAGGCGATTGCGAAGACGCTGGATCAGGCGCTGGCGCGGCTGGGGACCGAGCATATCGATCTGTATTACATGCATCGGCTGGATAAGGACGTGCCGGTCGAGGAGTCGGTCGGTGCGCTGGTGCGAGCGAAGGAAGCGGGGAAGATCGGGGCGATTGGCCTGTCCGAAATGTCGGCGGCGACGATCCGGCGGGCGCATGGCGTGCATCCGATAGCGGCAGTGCAGGCGGAATATTCGCCCTGCGTCCGCAATCCCGAAATCGCGGTGCTGGAGACGTGCCGGGAACTGGGCATCGGCTTCGTGGCATTCTCTCCGGTGGCGCGCGGGATGCTGGCGGCGGCGATTACGTCGGACGATTATGTCGAGGGGGATATACGGTTGGGGATGCCGCGCTTTGTCGCGCCCAATCTGGCGCATAATCTGACGCTGGCGGCGCGGTTCAATGCGGTGGCGCAAGAGGCCGGGGTTACGCCCGCGCAATTGGCGATGGGATGGGTGCTGTCCCGCGCGCCGCATATCGTGCCTATCCCCGGCACACGCAGCATCGCGCATCTGGACGAGAATCTGGCAACCGCGACGATGACCTTCGCGCCGGAAACGCTGGCGGCGGTCGATGCGATCTTTACGCCGGGGGCGGTGGCAGGCGCGCGCTATGCCCCCGCGATGCAGGCGCAGATCGACACCGAGCTGCTGCCGGAGGAAGTGGATTAACGGAGCGGGACGCCCGGCGCGTTCTTCGACGTGCGGATGGTGAGCGAGGTCTTGACGCTCACCACATTGGGCGCGGGCGTCAGCTTCGACGTCAGGAACTGCTGGAACGACTGCAGATCGCGCGAGACGACCTTCAGGATGAAGTCGATCTCTCCGTTCAGCATATGGCATTCGCGCACTTCGGGGAGCGCGGCGACGTGATCCTCGAACGCTTTCAGGTCCGCTTCGGCCTGACTCTTCAGGCTGACCATCGCGAACACCGTGATGGTGTAGCCAAGGGTCGCAGGATCGACGACGGCGTGATAGGATTTGATAGCGCCATCATCTTCGAGTGCGCGGACGCGGCGCAGGCATGGCGGGGCGGTCAGCCCGACCTTGCGCGCCAGTTCGACATTGGTCATACGGCCATCATCCTGCAACTCCGCAAGAATCTGCATGTCGATGTCGTCGATGTTCACGCCAGCCATGTGCTGCTAATTTCCTTTCCGGTTCGTGCGTCATATAATAATTATATTTCAGCGCAATGCAATTGTCCCACTATGCGACGACAGCAAATGAATGGCCGCCGCCCCCTTTTCCTTTCGGTGTCGGAGCATTAATCCTTTGCGCTCATAGTATGACGCGGCCTGAGCCGACGGGGAGCAATGTGCGTTTCAACGATCTGATGCAGACGGTGCTGGCCGCCGACGGGCAAGGCAGCGGAGCCGTGACGCTATGGCGGCAATGCGTCGATTTGCTGGCGCAGCGGGACCGCGCCGACCGCAAGGGGCTGAACGTCGAGGAACGCGATACCTTGGTCGCGCGCATGGAGCAGTTGCGCAGTGCCGTGAGCGAGACCCAGCGAATCGCTTCGGTGGTCGAGCTGGGGACCAGACTGTCTTCGCCGACATTGATCCGGTTTTTTGCGCAGGATCGCCCCTCCATCTGTGCCGCTGCGATGGCGCGGGCGCGATTGCCCGATGCGCTGTGGCCCGAATTACTGCCGCATCTGGGGCCGACGGCGCGCGGCGTGCTGCGCGGACGGCGCGACGTCGGTCCGGTGACGCGGCGGGCGCTCGACAGCTTCGGCAAGAGCGATCTGGTGATCGGCGACGACAATCACGCGATGCTGCTGACGCCGGAGATGGTGGAGGAAGCACCCGTTGCGTCGGTCGAAACGTCGCTTAGCGCATTGTATCGGACCGAGCCGGATCTTGCGGAAACGGCAGAGGACAAGAGCCAGATTCGCCGCCTGGTCGACCGGATCGAGCAGTTCACGAGCAGCCACAAGCCCAAGCCCGTCGAGGATGTCGCGTCGGCCAGCGATCCCGTGCGCGCCTTCGCGTTTGAGACAGATGCGCAAGGCACGGTCATCTGGGTGGACAAGGGGCCACGCGCAGCACTGATCGGGCTGGGCATCGGCGCGCCTGCGCTGAGCGGTGGCAGCGGGCCGGACGCGCATGTGTGGGGCGCGTTCGCCAAGCGTGGCGGGTTCCAGAACGGGCGCTTTACCATCGTCGGCGGCGACATGGACGGCGAGTGGCGATTGTCCGCCATTCCGTTCTTCGATCCGCAGTCGGGGCGGTTTCAGGGCTATCGCGGGCAGGCGCGGCGACCGCATCTGCACGAAGTATCGGCGCTGTCTTCGCATGGGGATGCGATGTCGCCGCTGGCCGGGCTTTCGGGGGATTCGGTGCGGCAGCTCGTGCACGAATTACGCACGCCGCTGAATGCGATTTTGGGTTTTGCCGAGATTATCGAGCAGCAGTTGTTCGGCCCCGCGCCGGTGGAATATCGCGATATGGCGGGGCAGATCGTTGCGGATGCACGGCATTTGCTGACCGCGTTCGACGATCTCGATCTGGCGGCGCGAGTCGCACGCGACGACATTGGCGGCACGCCCGAGCCGGTGGATACCGCGCTGCTCATCGCCAAGATCGCAACGCACTATGGCGCGGGCGAGGAAGGGCGGCGGATCGATATCGCCGTGGCGCGCAGCGTGCCGCCTGTGCGAGTCGATGCAGTGCAGGGCGAACGCATGATCCAGCACCTGCTGCGGATGCTGCTGTCCGTGGCGCGCCCGGACGAAGCAGTCACGGGAGCATGCTGGTTCCGGCCCGCGGCGGATGGCGGACAGATCGTGCTGGCGATGGACCGTCCTGCGGCACTCGCCGGCATGGACGAAGCCACGTTGCTGGACCCCGGTTTCGCCGCCGAGGATCAGAATTGGCCCGATGCGCCTTTGCTAGGGCTGGGCTTCTCGCTTCGGCTGATCCGTAGCCTCGCTATGAGCAGCGGTGGTGCGTTGGACGTCGAAGCGGAGCGCTTTCGTCTTACCTTGCCAGCGGCGGGCAAGGCGGACCGCGAGACAGGCGCGACCTGACAACGCTCTGGCAACCATTTGCCCGTAAAATGCGGGACATGACCGATCCCTCCAGTCTCCATCCTCCCCATGACGGCGGCCTGCTGCATGCGCCGTTGACCGAGGATTTCATAGCCCTCGACCCGGCGTTCGGCACGCGGTTCATGCTGTTTGTGGATACGGAAGAAGAGTTTGACTGGGATGCGCCGTTCAGCCGCACCGGGCATGGCGTCACGGCGCTGGCCGGGATGGCGCGGGGACAGGCCTTTTTCGCGCAGGCGGGGGTGAAGCCTTGCTACGTTACCGATTATCCGGTGATCGATGATCCGGCGGCTGCGGCGATGATGGCGCAATGGCTGGGGGATGGCGCGGCGGACATCGGTGCGCATCTGCATCCGTGGGTTAATCCGCCGCATGTCGAGGAAGTGAATGCGGCCAACAGCTATGTCGGCTTCCTGCCCGAAGCGCTGGAGAAGGCCAAGCTGGAGGCGCTGTGCGCGCGTTTCGAGGGCGCGTTCGGGATGCGGCCGACTGTCTATCGGGCGGGGCGTTATGGGGTCGGCCCCAATAGTGCGCGATTGCTGGAGCAGGCAGGGTTTCGGCTCGACAGTTCGGTGCGCAGCCATTTCGATTATTCGGGGCAGCATGGTCCCAACTTTCATGGACTGCCGGTAGAGCCTTACTGGGCGGGGCCGACGCGCGCGCTGGTCGAACTGCCGCTCTCGACCGCCTTTGTCGGGCGGCTGCGCGGGGTAGGGGGGCAGTTGTTTCGCGCGACGGAAGGGCTGGGCCGGATCGCCGGTGGGCTTTCGCGCGCAGGATTGCTTTCGCGCATACCGCTGACGCCCGAAGGGATCGGCATTGGCGATACGATAGCCGCCATCGACGCGCTGATCGAGGATGGGGCGCGGGTACTCAATTTCAGCTTTCATTCGCCGACGCTGGAAGCGGGACACACGCCTTATGTGCGCAGTGCGGATGATCTGGAGATGTTCTACCGCTGGTGGGGCGCGGTGTTCCACCATCTGGCCAAGCGGGGTATCGCGGCGGCGTCGATCGACGAATTTCTGGCCGCTGTGCCGCCGCGGACGCATGAAATGCGGCAATCTGCTTGCCAAGCGGCCTGACCCTCGGCTATCGGCCAAACGCAGTGTGGGCCTGTAGCTCAACGGTTAGAGCTGGCCGCTCATAACGGCTAGGTTGCGGGTTCGATTCCTGCCGGGCCCACCACTGCTTCAGTTCATAGAGCTCTTGAGCATGGCACCGACCCCCTGAAAGGCAGCGGGACCAGCCGGATAAAAGGGAAATTCAAGGACCACCTCGGGATCGCAGATTGCACGCAATCCGGCAAAGTCGCGCTGTCGCTGAAGGATGACACCGATCGCAGCGATATGCGCGCAATTATCAGCGCATCATACTCGTTAGCAAAGCGGCGCCTGTCGTGCAGATGCTCAGCCGTGCATACTTCATCGTCACCCTTTCTCTTGAACGGACGATTTCCCCCACAGGTTAGGCAAGAGTGAGGAATATCTCGGCCTCGATCACCCAGTCCGCGCCCGAGCGACGCCACTTGGCCGTGTAGATACCACTTGCAAACGGGAGGCCTGTCGCTGCGGAAACACCCTCCCAATGACCATGTTCAATCGCCACGGGAGCGACTGCCGAGGCATGGATACTGTCGGGCGTTCGTGTGTAGATAGTACGCTCGGCTGCCGTAAATTCCTTTTTCCATGCCACAATCTGGGCCTTGCGACCGTTCAGGATGGCACTGTCGGTCCCCGCAACGAGAATGGCGGTAGGCGCGAGAATGGCCCCTATCGCGCCCAGATCCGCTTTGGCCAGCGCATGGTTGAAAGCGGCACGGCGCAACCGGATGGCAAGGTCGGGGGAGTTGGTCACTATGATAGCTTTCAGGAAAAGGCTCGCACCGCGTTGACCATCAGTCCTTGGGCGATACCCATATTTCTACCGTAGCAGAGAATTTGCCCGGCGCAGGCTTGCCAATGTTCACTCGCTCAGCAGTGACAAGTTCGCCGCTGGCCAGATTGAAACTGGCCCAAGGCTTGGGCATCCGTCCGAACGTCACTTTCTGAAGTGGTTGACCGGTCTTCGTGTTCATTATTGTCGCGGTAATGCTCATCGCGCGGCGATAACGAACAGCATGAACGAATGAAAGGGTTTAGATGGCGCATGCAGAGACGTGAACGGCTGCCCGGTTCGCGAATTTGACCAGCTTATCGGCGCGTCAGAGCGCCTTTCCCATCTGCAGCAGGGGCACTTGCACGCCATCAACCTGTGCGAATTGCAGGGTCGCCTTGGGCGTGTATCCGCAACTCTCATATAGTGGCACACCGGCAGCGGTCGCCATCAGCTCGACCTGACGGTAGCCTGCTGTGCGAGCAGCCTCTTCGCACAGTTTGATGATGCGTCCGCCGATCCCGCGTCGCGTGAAGTCGGGATCCGTGTACATGGCGCGTATCTTCGCTGCGCCAATCGCCGGATCGACGATTGATGGCTCGCGCGTAACGATGCTTTCATCGCCCCCATAGAGAGTCTCCCGGAAGCTCCAGCCACCACACCCGGCGACGCGATCGCCACATTCTACCAGGAAATATGTGCCATCGCGCAAGAGCTGGCTATCGAGCCCCATCACCTCGTGACTGGCAGCCACTTGCTCGGGTGTAAGGAATTCGGACTGAAGCTGGGCAATCGATCGGTTCATAACTTGACGCAACGTTTCCAAGTCGCCCAACCTGGCTACGCGGTCGATAAATTGATCGGTCATCAGTTCATCTATGCGCGGACATACCGAAAAACAAAACCTATTGCTCTCCGCGCCAATGGGCGGACGCTTTCGGACGGCATGCAATGGACCAGGAATGACCCAGATTCTGGCGGCCTGGACCGGTCCTCAGTTCTCACCCAGATCGGCCGACTCCACCGTTTCTGCCCTAAGAGCGGATTGCAAGGGCTCAACAACATCGCAGACGCGCGTCCGAATAGGTCGTCGTACAACCGTCTGGCGCGCCATGGCCAGTTTGTCTAAGCAGCACGTATGAGCGACTTCTTATCCAGTCCGGCCTCCCATACCTATATATCGCAGAGACTGCGTCTCCACTATGTCGATTGGGGCAATCCCGACGCTCCACCACTCTTGTTGCTGCATGGCGGTCGCGACCATTGCCGCAACTGGGATTGGATAGCGCAGGAGATGTGCAAGAAATGGCACATTATTGCGCCTGACCTGCGCGGCCATGGCGACAGCGCGCATTCACCCGATGGTCGCTACACAATGGATGCCTATGTGTATGATTTGGCGCAACTCATTCATCAACAGGGATTGGCGCCGCTTAATATCGTAGCCCACTCGCTAGGCGGCAACATCGCCCTGCGCTACACTGGCCTGTATCCAGAAAATGTGCGGCGTTTGGTGGCGATAGAAGGACTTGGCGACGCTCCGACCGTTTATACCGAGCGGATGAAAACCCCGATATATGAACAATTGCGTGGCTGGATTGCCGAACAGCGCGCGCTCAGCAGTCGTCAATCGCGTCGCTATGATAGCATTGAAGACGCGCTGCATCGCATGATGCAGGAAAACCCGCACCTTACGCCCGCCCGCGCCAGACATCTTACGGTCCATGGCATGAGCCAGAATGAAGACGGCACATATAGCTGGAAGTTCGACAATTATTTGCGCGTTCAGTCCCCGATTGATCTGTCGCAGGCAGACAAGCACGCTCTGTGGCAGCGCATCACCTGCCCGACCTTGCTGGTATATGGGGCGCAAAGCTGGGCTTCGAACCCGGTAGAAGACGGCCGCGCGCAGCACTTCCAGAATGCCCGGCTATCTCTTTATGACAACGCCGGGCACTGGGTTCATCATGATCGTCATGATCAATTTCTTGAGGAAATAGAAGGTTTCCTGTCCTAGGTCTGTCCGCTTTTCATGCTTTTCCTGCCGATGGGGCCCAGCGCCACAGCGGCCCTTCATCGAGTGTCGCTAAAAGCGACATTTCGTCAAATTCCTGAGATTTGTCTTTGTTTTCAAAAGTAGACACTTTTGGCAGCTCGCCAGTCGAGTATGTAATGCGAAAATGTTCGATACGAACGGCACAGCCTCCTTCGGCTTGGATTACTGTCTAATCGGCAGGCGAGAGACTGTAATCCATCAGACTATTTTAACGCCATCCCGTTACCGAGCAACCTATGGTGCTCTCCGTTGTTCTGGCCGCCTTCGTACGCTTCGCCGCAAATGGAGCCGGCATCGCCCTTGTCGCGATCGGGACATATTGCGCAGGGGTCGCATGGCTTGATCTCTCGCCACTGACGGCCAATCTGCTCGCCTATGTGACTCAGCTCGCCGTGGGCTATCAGGTCCACCGGCTCTTCAGCTTCGCCAACGCACCCATGACTCGCTCCAGCGTAGCCCGATACACTGCGCTCTCCATAGGTGCGTTCCTGCTTAACACCCTTTGGATTTGGCTCCTTACGGTCGCCGTTCATCTTCCGGCGTGGACGCCCATCCTCCCGATGATTGCGCTGACCCCGGTGATGACCTTCCTCGCCGCCCGCCATTGGGTGTTCGGCGGCGACGGCCCGCCTTGAGCCTTCGTTAACCAAAAGCGCTTAACGCGAAAAGAAGAGCAGCACGCCGCTGCCGGGGGTCCGCGATGAAGGAAGGCACAACCAGGCACACACCGTTCCTCCTTTACGGCATACTGCTGTTCTGCCTTGGCATCGCCATCTACCTCGTCGGGGTGCTGTTGGTGATCCCACGCTATCTGCTCGACCTCCATGCCCTGCTTGATCCGGTTTCGCTCTGGCTCGTCTGGTATAGCGGCATGCCCATCATGCTCGGGCTCGCTTTGGCCCTGTTCGACCTGCTTTATCTATTCGGCCACAAGAAGCCGGACCGTCCTGTGCGTTTCGTGCCAGTCAAGCGCCGCCGTGTCACCGTGACGCTCACCGCCTATAATGACGAGGACAGCATCGGTGGTGCCGTCCGCGATTTCCTCGACCACCCGCTGGTCGAGCGTGTCATCGTCGTCTCAAATAACAGCGCCGACCGCACGATGGAGCGGGCGGAAGCTGCTGGCGCCATTGTCTTCAACGAGCTTGCGCCCGGTTACGGACGTTGCGTCTTTCGGTGTCTGTCAGAGGCCGTGGAATTCGCCGACACCGAGTTTGTCGTCCTGTGCGAAGGCGACAGCACTTTTCGCGCCTATGACATCGAAAAGCTGCTGGCTTATGCCCCTCATGCCGACATCGTAAATGGCACCCGCACGGTCGAACCGCTGCGCCAATATCTGACCCAGCTTTCGACCTTCATGTATTACGGTAACATCTTCGTCGGCAAGCTGCTGGAGGCCAAGCATCTGGGCCGCGGCACCATCACCGACGTCGGCACCACCTACAAGCTGTGCCGCCGCGATGCGCTTGTCCCTCTGCTGCAGGAACTAAAGCCGACGGTAAACCTCGAATTCAATGCGCATTTTCTCGACACCGCCTTGGCCCATGATCTGGTCCTGCTGGAATGCCCCATTACCTTCCATCCGCGCATAGGCGTCAGCAAGGGCGGCAACGTCAATAATTGGCGCGGCCTGGTGGTCGGGCTGCGCATGATCGCTGGCCTGCTGGACGACTGGAAGCGTTACGCATGAGTGCCGGCTATCATGCTACTCGCCTTGCCGAAGATGCCCGCCGCAGCACGGTCTGGCGCACCCTGTGGCAGCATCATTTCCGCCACCGAATCGCACCATCCGACTGCGTGTTGGACTTGGGTGCTGGCTATGGCGATTTTATCAACAACGTGACGGCCGCCCGCCGCATCGCCGTCGATCTGTGGCCTGACATGACCCATCATCTCGATCCTGGGGTGGAGGCCCTCGTCGGTTCTGCAGACGCATTGGACAGCATAGCTGATGGAACGGTTGACTATGCGTTCTCGTCGAATCTTTTCGAACATCTGACCCAGGAAAGTGTCGCAAAGGTTCTCGTTTCGCTCAATCGCGTCCTTTCGGATCGCGGCCAACTCACCCTGCTCCAGCCTAATTACCGCTATGCCTATCGGGAATATTGGGACGACTACACTCACGTCACCGCTTGGTCGCACGAGAGCCTTCCAGATTTTCTCCAAGCCCATGGATGGGAAGTAACGGACGTCTGCCCCCGCTTCCTGCCCCTTAGCGTCAAGTCCCGTCTCCCCACTTGGCCTATTCTGATCGCAGCCTATCTGAAGGCCCCGGTGAAACCCCTGGGCAAACAGATGTTGATCACTGCTCGACCAATCCGGTGACCGTCATGCCCGACAGTGCGCTTCATACCGACAAACGCTCAATACTCTTCCGTCTGGGGCTCGCAGCACTCATCGCCGTCCTGCTCTGGCACATCGTGGAGTTCATCGGCTATGCCCGGGCAGTCCTGTTCTATCCCTATCAGATCGATTTTGGCGAAGGCATCGTGTGGCAGCAGATGCGCGACATGCTCGCCGGCTCCGCTTATGCGCCCCTCCGCGTCTATCCCGCGGTCGTCTACCATTACCCACCGGTCTATCACCTGACGAGCGCCGCAGTGTCAGCCGCCCTAGGTCTCGACCAACTTGTGGCTGGTCGTATCGTATCACTATTCTCCACCATCGCCACCGCGATCTTCGCAGGACTGATGACGATGCGCATCGTTCCAGACGATCGGCGAATCGGGATTGTGGGCGCGATCATGGCGGGTCTGCTTTTCCTCAACTGTTATCCGGTAATCGTCTGGGGCCCACTGATGCGGGTCGATATGTTGACTGGTGCACTCGGCCTTGCCGGGATGCTCGTCGCGCTTCAGGCCATCAGCCGCCCACGGTTGATCCATTTGGCAGCGCTGCTATTTACCCTGTCCATATTCACCAAGCAGATCTCGTTCGCTGCCCCGATTGCAACCTTCGCCATCTTGCTCCTTGTCGTGCCGAAGACTGCCCTGCGAGGGATCGCTTCGGGCCTCACCATGGCGTTCGGCGCGCTTGCTCTGCTGCTCTGGCTGACCGACGGTCGCTTCCTGACCCATATCCTGTTCTACAATGTCAACCGCCTAGCGCCTGATATCCTAGTAGACGTGATGTTGCCGCAGTTGCGCCAGTACGCCGCGCTGATCCTGATCGCCACCATAGGAGCATTCACTAGCTGGCGCAGCATTCGTCGCAAGGGCTTGCGCACCGAACCGGCGGCGGCAATGCTCCTCTTCTTCGTCGGGCTCAAGACGGTGATGTTGCTCGGTATGCTGAAATCGGGCTCCAGCTTCAATTATATGATCGAATGGTTCTCCGGCATTGCCATTCTGGCCGCCATCGGACTGCGTCCTGCGTTTCAGCTCGCCAGCGGCAGGCCGCTTGGTCCGCTGGGCACTGTCAGCGCCGCAATCATGCTCGGTGCCCTTAGTATGCAACTGGCAACTACCCAAATGGACCTGCCCACAGTGGAGCAGGCGCACCGCGCCGCGGCCACCCATGCTGCGCTTGTACGAAGGATCGCGGCCTCGCTCCGTCCAGTCATTTCCGATGACATGGCGATGATCATCCGTGCGGGGAAAAAGGTGCAATTCGAATCCGCCATTACCGCCGAACTCGGCGCAGCGGGCCTATACGACCAGCCTGGTTTTGTCCGCCTGATCCGTGCGCACTGCTTCGGTTTCTTCGTGACGGATGGCAATGCCGGAACGCCGATGTTTGACCGGCGCTACAACCCACCCGTCGCCGCCGCCATGGCCGCCTATTATCCAAAGTTGGAACATAGCGGCAAGTTCGTCATACATTTGCCGGTCGACACTACGTCGACCTGCCCATACTAGACTCGGGCTGCTGACATTTCGCCCAGTTATCTGCGCAGATGTATTTCACTCGGCCATGCGCGCCGATCCAGCGAGGCGGTAGCCGACACCAGGTTCGTTCATTATCAGTTTCGGTCGGGATGGGTCGGCTTCAATTTTCTTGCGCAATGCGCGTATCGCGACACGCAGATAGTCTACGTCCTGACGGTGCGCCGGACCCCAAACCGTTTCCAGCAGCGATGTATGTGTAAGGACTCGTCCGGGCTTTTCGCACAGCGCCCATAACAGGTCGAACTCGCGCGGTGTTAGGGCAACAGTTGCGCCCTCGATGGTCGTGCTATGCGCTTCGCGGTCGATGGAGCCGCCCTCAAAATCACGCCGCTGTGGGTGCGTGCGGCTGCCTGTCTTGCGTCGAAGGGCCGAACGCACGCGGGCTAATAGTTCCGCACTGTCGAAAGGTTTGGTCACGAAATCATCCGCGCCCAGGTCGAGAGCCGTCACCTTCTCGTCGGTGGCATCGCGGGCCGTCAACACGATGACGGCCAGTCCATATCCAACAAGCTGGGGGATGATTTCTAACCCATCGCGATCAGGCAAGCCAAGATCCAGAAGGGCCACCAGCGGTGCGGGCTGCACGGCTGCCAAGCGTAGTGCGTCGGATGCATTGCCCGCTTCGACATAGGTCATTGCGCTTCGTGCAAGTGCGGCGACCAGCAATCGCCTGATGGCCGGTTCATCTTCGACGATCAGGACATCTTTATGCATCCGCAGCCCTTCCTTCCGCTTCGTCCTTGCGGAACACAGGCAATATGACCTCGAAAACCGCGCCTTGGCCAGCCCGGTTTCCGGCCGTGATCGTCCCGCCGACGGCTTCGGTGAAATTCTTGGCGATCCATAATCCCAGGCCGGAGCCACCGACCCGATCGCTCCCTTCAAGGCGATGGAAGCGATCGAACAGCGAGTCCGTATTGGTCGGCAAACCTGGCCCTTCATCTGACACGCGGCACACGACCTCCTGCCCGCGGCAGAGCAATTCGACTTCGACCTTCGCCGTCGCGGGGGAGAATTTAAGCGCGTTGTCGATAAGATTGATCAACACATGGCGCAGCAGCAAGGCGTCGCTGGAGACGAACGGACAATCGCTGTCGATGCGGGTGGTAACCCGCGCATCGGCATGGTCCTGCCGAAGCGCATGCAACACGTCCGCGATAATGTCAGTAAGGTCAACGCTTTCCCATCTGGGTTCGATAGTTCCATGTTCGATCCTGGAGGCCTCCAGTAGATCGTTGAGAAAGCGTTGAAGCCGCCGGGATTCGGATCGTGCAATGCTGACCTCTTCGGCAAATGCGCCCTCCACGGGAATAGCTTCCGCCGCGGCGATCACTGCCGTAAGCGGCGTGCGCAAATCATGCGCGATGCTGCTAAGCAAGGCCCCGCGAAGGCGGTCGCGCTCGCGCAACGTGTCCACCTGTCGCGCCTGACCTTCCAACACGATGCGCTCATGTGCAAGCGCAGTCTGATCGACTAGCGATGCAAGCATGATAGCGTCGTCAGGCCGGATAATGCGCTCCTGCGAGGGGCGCGCGAGTCCCAAAGCGCCCATGGTACCGAGCGAAGTTTTGAGCGGGTGGAATTGCCAGTCGGAGGCGTTCAACGTGCCGGTATCGCGCCCGGTGGGCACACCCCGATCCAGCGCCCAGCGGACTGCAGCTTCGCCGACTATGTCAAGCGCCCGATAGGCGTCATTGCCGCGAACGACAATATCGCCATCTTCAATAGTGACGATGATCGCCTCCACGTCGAGCAAGCTGCCTATTTCGCGACAGGCGACCTGCGCTGTCTCCTCCTTCTGGGACAATCCGCCCATCAAGCCGGCAAAGCGCGCCAGCGAAGCATTAAGGCGTGCGACGCCCGCACTCGTTTCGGCTTGCCTACGGATACGCCCAGCCAGCCAGCCGACGACCGTCGCCACCAGCGCCAGTACCAGGAACGTAATGACATTCTGGGGATCGTCGATGGTGAAGGTATGGAGGGGCGGAATGAAGAAGAAATTATAGCAGAGCGCGGCCCACAGCGCAGACCATAAACCGGCGCGCAACCTGAGGACTGTGGCAGACAAGATGACGGGGACGAGCAGCAGCAAGTCGATTGCGCCAAAGGGAAGCCAAGGCTGGGCCAGGTGCAGCAGGCCGACCATTGCCGCGACAATTGCAAGGGCTATCATATCGTCGCGTGCCAACAATGCCTCACGCGGTTTGTCGGGTTTTTCGTCGGCATCGGTAAGGGGCACGACATGTACCGCAACGCCCTGCGCCTTGCGGATGACTGCTTGAGCAACCGAGCCATGCACCCATTCGAACCAACGCGACCGGCGGCTCTTGCCGATAACGATCTGGCTTGCCCGCAACTGCCTTGCCTGATCGACCAGCGCTTCGCCTACGCGATCCGCGGCCACCGTCATCAACGATGCGCCAAGCGAAGCTGCGAGTGCCAGATTGTCTGCAAGCTGTTCACGCTGCGCACCGATGATCGCGCGTGCCCTGCCGCTTTCTACTACCACGGCGGTCCAAGGCGCGTTGAACATGTCCGCCATCCGTTTGGCATGGCGGATAACCTGCGCACCGCCCTTGCCGGGGCTGACTGCGACCATCAGACGTTCGCCTGCGACAAAGTCGCTCTCCTTGCCAGTCGTGCGAAGCTGATCGGATAGGCGCCTGTCGACGCTGCTGGCCGCAAAACGCAATGCCAGTTCGCGTAGTGCCGCAAGTTTATTGGGCGTGAAGAAATTGGACAGGGCCCGCCCGGCGGTGTCCGGCATGTATATCTTGCCTGCCGCCAGTCGTTCGATCAGTGCATCGGGTGGTAAGTCGACGACGATCAGCTCGGCATCGTCGAGGATATTGTCGGGCACCGTCTCCCGCACGCGGACATAGGTGAAGCCCGCCACGACATCGTTGAGGCTTTCTATGTGCTGGATATTGATCGTGGTGGCGACATCGATCCCCGCTGCGAGCAATTCCTCGACATCTTGCCAACGCTTGGGATGTCGACTGCCCGGTGCGTTGCTGTGCGCCAGTTCATCGACCAGGATCAGCGCCGGGTGGCGCTCTATCGCGCGATCGATGTCGAACTCATCAAGCATGTGACCTTGATGATTCATGCGATGGCGCGGCAGAACGTCCAGCGGTTCCAGAAGCAAGGCTGTCTCGCTGCGACCATGCGTTTCGGCCACCCCTACGACGACATCTACACCCTCGGCCTGCCGCCGCGCGGCGTCCTGCAACATGCGATAGGTTTTGCCGACGCCCGGCGCAGCACCCAGATAGACAGTTAACCGCCCTCTCTGCTCCTGGCGAGCAAGCCGTAAATAATGTTCGGCATCATTGTCGGGAGTGGGCAGGGTCATTGTTTATCTGCTCTATGGCTTCAGACGATCCAGCGCCAGATTGAGTTGCAGCACGTTCACGATTGGATCGGGCGCAAAGGGGCCGCCCGGCACGACTGCCCTGTCGTCGATGAGCCGCCGAACCGTGGCGGCGGCGATGTTGCGGGAGCGCGCTATCCGTTGGACCTGATAGAGCGCCCCTGCAACTGAGATGTGCGGGTCCAGCCCGCCGCCAGAAGCGGCGACCAGATCGGCCGGAAGGGGATTGGCCGGTGTGGCTCCGTAACGCGCGACGGTTTCGGCTGCACGCTCGGTCAATTTCTCGCTGGTTGGTGAAAGGTTGCTGCCCGCTGCATGCATGCCATCGAATTTGGCGACGGAAGGGCGTGGCCAGAAATAGCGGGCCGACGTAAAATTCTGCGCAATCAGCTCACTGCCGATCGTGCGTCCGTTGACCGTAATGAGCGATCCATTGGCACGGAACGGGACGAATGTCTGCGCGAACACGAAGACAAGCAAGGAATATCCGATCACGCAGACAAGCAGCGTGACCAGCCATAAGCGCATTGCGGGGATGAGGTAGGTCATTGTTTTTGAACCTTTTGTCGGATGGGTCACTTAGCGCATCAATGTCACATGTTCGGCGATGGGGCCGAGCGCGGCCGCGGGAAAGAAGGTCAGCGCACCGAAGATCAGGATGGTGATCACCAGCATGATGCCAAAGCTTCCCCCTTCCACGCTTAAAGTTCCTGCGCTTTCCGCGCTGCGCGTTTTGGCCATCAGCGATCCGACAATCGCCAGCGGAAGGACGATCGGTAAATAGCGTCCGATCAACATGACCAAGCCGGTGGCAATGTTCCAAGGGACGGTATTGTCTCCCAACCCTTCGAAGCCAGAACCGTTGTTCGCGGCCGCCGAGCTGAATTCATAGAGGATTTCAGAGAAGCCATGCGCCCCGACATTGTTCAGTGTCGCCTGCCCCCAGGCGGTCGCAGCGAACAGGGCAGTGCCGCCCAGAGTGAGCAGGGCGTGACTGAACACCGCCAGCACGGCGAGCCGCATTTCCCCGCCCTCGACCTTGTGGCCCAGATATTCGGGCGTTCGGCCGACCATCATCCCGGCAATGAAGACGGCCACGACGACATAAAGGAACATGTTGATCATGCCCACGCCAACCCCGCCAAAAGTGGCGTTGAGCCACATGCCGACCATCGGCATTAGTCCGGTCAGGGGGTTGAGGCTGTCGTGCATGGCGGCAACCGATCCATTGCTGGTGGATGTGGTGAGCACTGCCCAAAGCGGGCCGGTCGTGGCACCGAGGCGCAGTTCCTTGCCCTCCAGGTTGCCGATGGTTTGCATCACCGGAAGATGGACGAAGGCGTGGGTCGGTGCGGCCTCAAAGGCCACTGCTCCACCGATTTTCAACAGCAGAAATGCCAGCATTACAGCGAAGATCACGCCCGCATGCTTCATCCGCCCAATGATCCGACCGAACATCCATACACAGGCCATCGGAACGATGATGATCGCGATCATCGAAAAGCCGTTGGACCAGAAGGTTGGGTTTTCAAACGGATGCGTTGAATTGGGGCCGAAGAAGCCGCCCCCGTTGGTGCCCAGTTGTTTGATCGCGACGAAGGCTGCGACAGGCCCGCGCGCAATGGTCTGCCCCACGCCTTCCAGAGTAATCGCGTGGGCCGCGCCCTCAAAGGTCATGGGCACACCGCTCATCGCCAGAACCAGCGCGACGATGATCGCGAGCGGCAGCAGCAGGCAAAAGGTTGCACGTTGAAGGTCGAGGAAGAAATTCCCCATGCTGGCCTGTCCACCGATCCCGCGGGCAACCGCAGCCAGCGCCGCGATGCCTGTGGCAGCCGACACGAACTGCAGCCACATCAGCCCGCCAAGCTGGGCCAGATAGCTCCAGGTGCTTTCGCCGGAATAATGCTGCAAATTGGTGTTGGTGGTGAAGGACGCCGCTGTATTGAACACCAGGTCGAGCGACGCAGCATTCTGGCCATCTGGGTTGAGCGGTAGCCGATGTTGGACCGTCAGCAGCAGGAAGACAAACGCAAACATCAGGGCATTGAAGGTCAGAAGCGCAACAGAATATTGCTTCCAGTCCTGATCGGGCGTGCGTCCTGCAACGCGGATCAACAGGTTATCGGTCCGTGTGAACCGGCCCGAAAAGAGAGCGGCCATGTAGTGACCGAGGGGCCAGGACAGTAGCGCCGCACTGCCTACGATCAAAACTATGGTAAGAATGGCTGTGAACATGATGGTCCTTTCCCGCTCAGGCCAGGCCGAGGCCGGCAACCGCGAGGTCGATGAGCTTGATGCCGATAAAAGGTGCGATCACGCCGCCCGCGCCGTAGATGCCCAGATTATGCAGTAACTGACTGGCTGCAGGCATGGGGCGATACGTCACGCCCTTGAGCGCCAGCGGCACTAAAAGCGGAATGATCAGCGCATTGAAGATGATCGCCGACAGGATTGCGCTCGACGGACTGGCCAGCCCCATCAGGTTGAGCACACCCAACGAGGGGTAGAGCACGACGAAGATCGCTGGGAGGATCGCGAAATATTTGGCGATATCGTTGGCTATTGAAAAGGTCGTGAGAGCACCGCGGGTCATGAGCAATTGCTTTCCGATGCCCACGACTTCGATCAACTTGGTCGGATCGCTGTCCAGATCCACCATATTCCCAGCCTCACGGGCAGCCTGTGTACCGGTATTCATGGCGACACCCACATCGGACTGCGCCAGCGCTGGCGCATCGTTGGTGCCGTCGCCGCACATGGCGACCAGCTTGCCTTCCGCCTGCTCCTTGCGGATATAGGCCAGCTTGTCCTCCGGCGTCGCTTCCGCCAGGAAATCGTCGACCCCTGCTTCCGCTGCGATGGCGGCGGCTGTCAGTGGATTGTCGCCCGTGATCATGACAGTGCGGATGCCCATGCGACGCAGCTCGCCGAAGCGTTCGCGGATTCCCGCCTTGATCACATCCTTTAGATGCACCGCACCCAGCAAACGGTGATTCTCCACGACCGCCAACGGCGTGCCGCCCGCCTGCGCGATGCGATCGGTGATCTTCCTGAGCGCGCGCACGACATCCTCGGGAAAATCGCCCAGCTTGAGTACCGCATCCACTGCGCCCTTCCGAATGCTCCGTCCCGGCATGTCGATCCCACTCACCCGCGTCTGCGCGGTGAAGGCCACAGCTACTGCATCGGTCGGAAGGGGGCCGCCCTGACCTGCCAGCGCCACGATCGACCGACCCTCGGGCGTCGTGTCGGAAAGGCTGGAAAGCCGCGCCGCTGCGATCAGGTCTGCCTCGGCTACGCCGGGCAATGGTACAAACTCGCTTGCCTGCCGGTCGCCGATGGTAATCGTGCCGGTCTTGTCGAGGAGCAATGTGCCGATATCGCCTGCCGCCTCGACTGCCCGACCCGATTTGGCCAGGACGTTGAAACGGATCAACCGGTCCATGCCCGCTATGCCGATTGCGGACAGCAGCCCCGATATAGTGGTGGGGATCAACGCCACGAACAGTGCGATCAGCACAGGCACAGAGATCACGCCACCAGCATAAAGCGCAAAGGCCGGCAGCGTCCCCACCGCCACGAGAAAGATCAGCGTCAGCCCGGTGAGCAAGATCGTCAACGCAATCTCGTTGGGCGTCTTTTGACGGCTTGCGCCCTCCACAAGAGCGATCATTCGGTCCAGAAAGCCGCTGCCGGGTTCAGCCGTCACCCGCACGCGGATTTCATCCGACAGGACCGTTGTACCGGCGGTGACGGCGGAGCGATCTCCGCCTGCCTCCCGGATGACGGGCGCACTTTCTCCCGTGATTGCGGCTTCGTTCACGGACGCGACCCCGGCAATGACTTCGCCGTCTGCGGGGATCTGCTTTCCCTGCGTCACCAGCACCACATCGTCACGGCGTAATTGTGCGGCCGGAACCTCTTCGATTGCGCCATTCTTTCCGACGCGCAACGCGACGAGTTGATCTTTGGTCGCGCGCAAGCTTTGTGCCTGTGCCTTGCCGCGTCCCTCCGCCAACGCCTCGGCGAAATTGCCGAACAGCACCGTAAGCCATAGCCAGAATATCAATTGCGCTTCAAACGCCCAATCGCCCGTACCTGCGATGATATGCCGCAGCAGAATAACGGTCGCCACCATCGCTACAGACGCCGTGGTGAACATCACTGGATTGCGCACCAGCGTCCGGGGATCGAGCTTGATAAATGCATCGCGCATCGCAGGAAGCACCAGCGCGCGCTCGAATAGCGAAGTGCTCGCCATCAGAAACGCTCCGGCCTGATCAGCACGGCGGTCAGATATCCCAGCAGGCCCAACGCTACCAGACCGGCAAGGGCAAAGTCGAACGTCATCACAGACTCCTTTTTGTCGGAGCCCAAGATGGGCGCGGCTTACATGAATTATCGACTGGGGTTTGTGCCTCCAGCCATGAAAATAGCATAAAAACCGATGCTCGCGACGGGCACGCCTATTGGGAGCCGGGCATAAGGACGGATCACGCCTTTGCGCCCCCGAAGGGCGCGTTCAGTCTCACGATGGTCCAGTTCAGCCAGCTCGCGAAGCTGACCCACAAGAGATATGGGACGTTCATCAACGCTGCCGAATGGGAAATCGGCCAGAGTCCAATCACCAGCGCTGCTACAGAAACCCATAAAAACACCACCTCGACCAATGCCCAGTCCGGGCGCCGCTTGTTGAAAAACAGCGGGCTCCAAAGTGCGTGAAAGACGGCGTTCGTTGCAAAGAGGATGATGATCGACCGGCGCGCTTCGGGCGCGTTGGTGGCTTCCCACGCAATGGACGCCGACCACCCTGCCAAGCCCAGGATGACTGTCCACGCCGGACCGAACAGCCAGTCAGGCGGTTGCAGCTTTGGCTTACGCAGATTGCGATACCACGGGCCTATGGTTGTCGCGAGACCGCCGAACGCTAATAGGAGGATCGCCGCGCCTAACGAGACGACAAGAGAGTTTGACAATTTATGTCCTGACCGGCTTGTGGAGTGTCCAGTGCATGTTACACCTTGCGCATGAAACTGTCTTTCCCCTTTTCCGCTATCGTCGGCCAGGACGAAATGAAACTCGCGTTGCTGATCGCGGCTATTGATGCGCGAATAGGCGGGGTGATGGTCTTCGGGGACCGCGGCACGGGTAAGTCGACCGCAGTGCGCGCGCTGGCTGGGTTGTTGCCGCCAATACCCGTTGTGGATGGATGCCGGTACAATTGTGCGCCCGGTGGCAGCGCGACATGCCCCGCGCCTGAAGCGCATCGCCCCGGCAAGGTGACGATGCCGGTGCCGTTCGTGGACCTGCCGCTGGGCGCTACCGAGGATCGTGTGGTTGGCGCGCTCGATCTGGAGCGGGCGCTTGGGCATGGCGAGAAGGCGTTCGAACCGGGATTGCTGGCGCGGGCCAATCGCGGGTTTCTGTATATCGACGAAGTGAACTTGCTGGAGGATCATATCGTCGATCTGCTCCTAGATGTAGCGGCGTCGGGGGAGAATGTCGTGGAGCGCGAGGGGCTGAGCGTGCGCCATGCTGCGCGGTTCGTGCTGGTGGGGAGCGGCAATCCGGAGGAAGGCGAATTGCGGCCGCAATTGCTCGACCGCTTCGGCCTGTCGGTCGAGGTGCGCACGCCGCAGGATCTGGCGCAGCGGATCGAGATACTGAAACGCTGCGATGCGTTCGAGCGAGAGCCGGAGCGCTTCGTCGATGGCTGGCATAAGGCGGAGCGCAAGACGCTGAAGAAGATCGCGCGCGGGCGGGAGGCGCTGCCTTCGGTGACTGTGCCGGACGCGGTGCTGTCGCTGGCCTCGCAACTGTGCATTGCGGTGGGGGCCGATGGCTTGCGCGGCGAACTGACATTGATGCGGTCGAGCCGTGCGCTGGCGGCACTGGAGGGTGACGATGTCGTTGGCCCGAAGCATCTGGCGCGGGTTGCGCCAATGGCGTTGCGGCATCGGTTGCGCCGCAACGTGCTGGATGAGACGGGATCGACGGTGCGGATCGAGCGGGCGGTGGCGGAGCTGCTGGCGGCATGAGCGAAGCGGGTGCGCTCGATGATGCGTATCTCGCGGTGCGGTTGCTGGCCATTGATCCGGTGGGGCTGGGTGGCATCATTCTTCGCGGACGGGGAGAAGCGCGGGATGCTGTCCTTGATGTTCTGCGCGCTTCCATGCCAGAAGGATCGCCGGAGCGGCGGTTGCCGACGCATATCGACGATGAGCGGTTGCTCGGCGGGCTGGACCTGACGGCGACGCTGGCGACGGGGCGGACAGTCTCGCGCGCTGGGGTGCTGGTGGAGGCCGATGGTGGGTTGGTCGTGGTGCCGATGGCGGAGCGGATGGCGGACGGGATTGCCTCGCGGATCACTGCGGTGCTGGACAATGGAGCGGTCGAGGGGGCGGCGGCGCAGTTCGCTTTGGTGCTGCTGGATGATGGCATCGAGGCGGACGAGCGACCGCCGGTGGGACTCGCGGAGCGGTTGGCGTTTCATGTCAAACTACTCGAAGGTCGCGCGTATGAGCCTACACCGCTGGGCGATCCAACATTTCCAACAGAGGTCGCGCCACCTTCTGAATCGGTGTTGTCGGCGCTGGTCGGCACGGCGGAAGCACTGGGGATCGAGTCGGCGCGCGCGCCTATCTTCGCGCTGAGGGCGGCGCGGGCTTCGGCGATGCTGGCGGGGCGCGAAACCATAATCGAGGACGACGTTATCATTGCCGCGCGGCTGGTGCTGGGGCCGCGCGCGACGCGCTTTCCGCAGGCCGCGCCAGAGGAGCAGCCCGCCGAGGAACCGCCTCCGCCGCCGCCTGAAACGGAAGGGGCGGGCGAGGAGCAGAAAGAGCCGGGGCCGATGGAGGATGTCGTGCTGGAGGCTGTGCTGGCGAGTCTTCCCAAGGATGTGCTGGCGAAGATCGCGTCGGGGGGCGGGCGACGCACTGCCGTCAATCGTGCGCGCGGGGCAGGGGAGCGGCGGCGGTCCTCGCAACGGGGGCGGCCTTTGGGAGCAAGAGCCGGGACACCGGGCGGCGGGCTGCGGCTGAGCCTGATCGACACTTTGCGCGCGGCTGCGCCGTGGCAGAAATTGCGCGGCGGGGGCGTCGGTCAGGTCCGCATCCGCCGCGACGATCTGCGCATCCGTCGTTTCGAGACGCGGGCGGAAGCGACGACGATCTTTGCGGTGGACGCGTCGGGTTCGTCCGCCGTGGCGCGGCTGGCGGAGGCCAAGGGCGCTGTCGAACTGCTGCTGACCGAAGCCTATGTGAAGCGCGCGCAAGTTGCGCTGGTGGCGTTTCGGGGGACGGGCGCCGAGATATTGCTGGCTCCGACGCGGTCGCTGGCGCGGGCGCGGCGGTCGCTGGGAGATTTGCCGGGCGGCGGCGGCACACCGTTGGCGGCGGGGCTGACGGCAGCGCACGATCTGGCACAGGCGACAAAGGCGCGCGGGCGCACGCCGTTTATCGTCGTGCTGACCGACGGTCGCGCCAATATTGCCGCCGATGGCAGCATGGTGCGGGAGGTTGCGCAGAACGATGCCGAAGCCGCCGCGCGGATTATCGGCCAGTCGGGTTTCGCCAGCGCCTTTGTCGATATTTCGCCGCGCCCGCGATCCGAAGGGGCCGAGCTGGCGGCATTGATGGGGGCGCGCTACTTGCCGCTCCCCCGCGCCGACGCTGCCAAGATGCACGCGGCGGTCGTGGCGGCGCAAAAGGGATGAGCGCGCCCCGCTGGGATGTGGAAGGGCGCGACTGGCCGAACCGCGCGCATAGCCGCTTTGTCGATGTCGGTCGTATCCGCTGGCATGTGCAGGTGATGGGCGAGGGGCCGGTTGTGTTGCTGCTGCACGGCACAGGCGCGGCGACGCATAGCTGGCGCGATGTTGCACCCCGGCTGGCGCAGCATTTCACTGTCGTAGCGCCCGATCTGCCGGGACATGGCTTTACCACCGGGCGGCCTTCCCGTGGGCTTTCGATGGTGTCGATGGCGCTGGCATTGGCGGAGTTGATCGCAGCGCTGGATATGTCGCCGCGCCTGATCGTCGGTCATTCGGCGGGGGCTGCGATAGCTTTGCGCATGGTCGGCGATGGGCTTGCAACACCTTCTGCACTGATCGGCTTAAATGCTGCCGTGCTGCCTTTTCCCGGCCTTGCCGCGCGGATATTTCCGACGCTGGCGAAGTTGCTGTTCGTCAATCCGTTTGCGCCGACGATCTTCTCGCGCATTGCCCGAACGCCCGGCGAAGTTGGGCGCTTCCTGCCGCGCGCTACGGGATCGCGGATTGATGCGGCGGGGGTGGACTATTATGCGCGGCTGTTTGCCACGTCCGGCCATTGTTCGGGCGCGATCACGATGATGGCGGAATGGGATTTGCCGTCGCTCAAGGCGCTGTTGCCGACAGTGTCTGTGCCGGTCCTGTTGCTGCATGGCGCGAAGGATGCTGCCATCCCGCCGTCTGACGCAGAGGCCGCTGCGAAGCTGATGCCGGATGCGGAGGCGCGCTTGCTGCCCGATCTGGGTCATCTGGCGCATGAGGAGCAGCCGGAGATGGTGGCGGCACTGATCGCCGATTTTGCGAGGACGCACGGCCTGTGTGCCTGAAAGGAGAGGTGCGATGAACCCGGATTATTATGGTCTGATCGAACTGTCTTTCGTCGGGGGGATCGGATTGGCTTTTGGCCTGTGGCAATTATGGTCGGTCAATCGGGACATCGCCAAGGATCGGGCGAAGAAGGATGATGAGGGGAAGTGACCCTGGACCCCGGCCTGCGCCGGGGAACGCTCACCAGAACGCCCGTGGCATTCGGTAGGGCAGCATCGACCGGATGATCGGCGAGCGGAAGCGGTCGAGGGAGAGGCTTTCGTGGACTGCCTGCACATCTTCCCCGAACATCCGCGCCGATAGGGCCGAGCGTGCGTAGAAGGGCGCGTCGATCCATGTTTTCACGACGCGGGGGTCGGTCCCCGCATCGGCGCGGGTGGCGCGTTTCACCAGCCAGCCTGTGCGCGGCAGGGCTGCGGTCGGCGGGGGGGTAACATCATGCCAGCGGCCTTGCTTGTCGAACTTCAGCGCCAGATCGAACGGGGTTCCATCGCGGCGGGTGCCTTCATAGAGCACGGCGACGTCCTTCTTCATGTGCGCGCGCGACCAGTGCCAGTCGACGAAGCCATCCTCCAGCGGTTCATCGCCGAAGTTGGAATCGAAATAGCCTTCGCCTGACCAGCGCACGCCCGGATGCACCATATCGACCTCCACCCGTGCGCGCGGTGCGACCGGGTGCCAGCGATGCCGCCCTGCCGGATCGAGGGAGAAAGCGGTGGTGCCGATCATTTCTGGCGAGACGCGGATTTGTCCGCGCACGGGATAAGGCAGCGGCGCGGAAATCTCGTTCACGTCGATGACCAGCGTGTCGCCATCCCAGCGCAGGGAACTCGGCCCGACTACGAAATGATCGGCACCACGGTTCACACGATGGGCGGGGCGCTCGGTCATGGCCCAGCGTCCGCTGCCCGGTCCGTTCAGCGCGACATTGATGGCGCAATGATTGTCGGGGCGTCCGCGCCCGCTCAGCTTGTAATAAGGCGAAAAGACGCTGCCGATGAAGGCTATTATCGTCAGGCCGAAGCGGCGGTCTTCGCTGAAGGCGTCGATATACCACCAGGCATAGCCGTTTGGCGCGACGGCGACATCGAAGCGCGGTCCCTGAGCAGGCATTCGACGGCTTGGAACGCGGAGCGCGCCGCCATCGGGACGCCCGCGCCGGGGTGGGTGCTCCCGCCCGCGCAATAGAGCCCAGGGATCCGCGTCCGCGCGCCCGGCCGGCGGAAGGATGCCGCCCACCCGTGCGAGGCCTGTCCATAAAGGGCTCCACCCGTCGAGGGAAACATCGCCTCGAAATCCGCCGGGGTGGAGAGCTGTGTCGAACCCGGCGGCAAGTCCAGAATAAGCCCCGCGCGGGACAGGCTGGCCTGCATCTGCTGTGTGCATGTGTCGATCTCCGCTGGCGTAAGGCGTTGGCTGTCCCCGGTGGGTGGGGCGTTGACGATGATCTGGACGCGCTCGCGCCCGTCGGTGGTGGCGATGTGGCCTGCGTCGTCGCGATCCTGCGCGCAGACATAGACGCTGGGGCTTTGGGCGAGCGTGCCGGATGTGAGTGCGGCGAACTCGGCAGGGTAGTCGTTCGAGAAGAAGACGTTGTGGCGGCTGAGGGGGAAGCCTTTGGCCCTTGCGCGGGCGGTCCAGACCAGTGCGCCGAGCGAGCGGCGGGCGGGTGGCACGGCGGGGACGGCCTTGCGCGCGGTGGGGCCGAAGCGGCCTGCGGCGAGGGCGGCGGGATCGGCGTTGCAGATGACCGCGTGCGCGGCGATATGTTCGCCCGTTGCCAGAATGACGCCAGAGGCGCGGCCACGCTCGGTCAGGATTTCGCGCACGGGCGCGTTGTATCGGAAGCGTGCGCCATTGTTCTGCGCCAGTTCCTCCAGCGCGCGGGCGAGGGCGTGCATCCCGCCGTCGATCAGCCATACGCCGCTGGCCTCTACATGGGCGATCAGCATCAGGGTGGCGGGACAGCGGAAGGGGGAGGAGCCGCAATATGTGGCATAGCGCCCGAACAATTGCCGCAGCCGGGGATCGCGAAAATGCTCGCCGAGCGCCGACCATAAGCTTTCATAGGGGCGGATCGCGCACAGATCGGCAAAGCCGCGCAGGCCCATCCGCCAGGTGAGGCCCAGCGGGTTGGTCTGTCCGCGGCGGAGGAAGGGTTTGTCGAGCGTTTCGAAGATGCGCTTGGCCTCGGCGCGGAAGGCGCGATAGCCTTGCGCTTCGCGCGCGCCGGCGAATGCGCCGATGGCGGCTTCGCTTTCCGTGGGGTCAGCGAAGAGGTCGAGCCGGTCATTGCCCCATGCGTGTCGGGCGAGGATGTGTGCGGGGCGCATGGTGACTGCATTGTCGAGCGCGCCACCGCAGGCCGCGAAGATTTCGTCGAAAACGTGACGCATGGTGAAGACGGTCGGACCGCCGTCGATGGCGTCTCCGTCGACCATCACGCGGCGCATTTTGCCTCCCGGTTCGGCGGCGGCCTCCAGCACCATGACGTTCTGGCCGCGCGCGGCGAGCAGTGCGGCGGTCACCAGACCGCCCACGCCTGCGCCTATCACGATGACCCGATCGTTCTTCATGGCCTTACACTATCACCTGTCCAATCAACTGGACACACCAAATGATCGCATTAGGGTGACAAAATGACATTGCGCGAAAAATGGATCGGTTGGCGGAACGGGATATTGGGCGATCCGGGGTTTCAGCGCTTTGCGGCGCGGTTTCCGTTGATGCGACCCGTGGCCCGCAGGCGGGCGCGGGGGCTGTTCGATCTGGTGGCCGGGTTCACTTATTCGCAGACGTTGGCGGCGTGCATCCAGACGGGTGTGCTGGAGTTGCTGGCATCAGGGCCATGTGCGACTCGCGATGTTGCGGCGAAGGCGGATCTGCCGGTTGAGGGTGCGGATCGGCTGTTATGCGCGGCGACGGCCTTGCGTCTTGTGGAACGATTGGGGCCGGATCGTTGGGCGCTGGGGGCCGATGGCGCGGCGCTGCGCGGTAATGGCGGCATCGCTGAAATGGTGGCGCACCATCACTTGCTCTATGCCGATTTGGCGGATCCGGTGGCTTTGTTGCGGCGGGGCGGTGGCGGCGGTGCGCTGGCCCGCTACTGGCATTATGCCGAGGATTCGGGGCAGGGCGACGGGGCGCAGGTCGCGCCCTACTCCGCGCTGATGGCGGCATCGCAGCCGCTGATCGCGCAGCAGGTTATCGACGCCTATCCCTTTCACAAGCATCAGAAAATTCTGGATGTTGGCGGTGGAGAGGGCGCGTTTCTGTGTGCCGTGGCAGGCAGTGCGCTGCGTGCCGAGCTGTCGCTGTTCGATCTGGCTGCTGTGGGGGAGCGGGCAAGGGCGCGGTTCGACTCGGCGGGCTATGGCAATCGCACGACGATCTTTGGCGGGAGTTTTCTGGCCGATGCTCTGCCGCAAGGGCATGATCTGATTACGCTGATCCGGGTTCTGCACGACCATGACGACGCCCCCGCCATGACGATCCTGCGCGCGATCTATGCGGCGCTGCCTCCGGGTGGAAAGCTGCTGATCTCTGAGCCGATGGCTGAGACGCCGGGCGCGGAACCGGCGGGTGACGCCTATTTCGGCCTGTATCTGCTGGCGATGGGATCGGGACGACCGCGCAGCCCAACCGAGATCAGGCACATGCTGAAAGCCGCAGGTTTTAGCCGCTCCCGGCTCATCAAAACCGCCATGCCGCTGACCACCCGAATTATCCTTGCGACAAGATGAACAAAACTATCAAGCAAAGTTGACAATAAAAAGCGTCAAGTTAAGATGACACTTCAAGGAGAGGGGTCCATCCGACACCTCTGACACAAGAGGGAAGAGCGCATGAATACGCTCGCGGTCATATTGGAGGCGCCTGAGAAACTCGGCTTGCGCTCCATTGCCCTTAACCCTCTGGGCGACAGCGATGTGCAAGTGGCCATCGAGTGGAGCGGGATCAGCACCGGCACCGAAAAGCTGCTGTGGACGGGACGGATGCCGTCCTTCCCCGGCATGGGCTATCCGCTGGTTCCCGGTTACGAATCGATTGGCCGCGTCGTTGACGCCGGTATCCATGCACGGGCGCGGATCGGCGATTGGGTCTTCGTTCCCGGTGCCAATTGTTACCGCGATGCGCGTGGGCTGTTCGGCGGGACGGCGCGGACCGTGAACCTTCCCGCCGCGCGTGCCATTCCAGTCGATGAAGGACTGGGACGTGACGGGATATTGATGGCGCTGGCGGCCACGGCCTGTCATGCATTCGTCGGCGGTGCTGCGCCCGATCTGGTGATCGGTCACGGCATATTGGGTCGGCTTATCACGCGCATCGCCATCGCATCGGGCACGCCTGCGCCGACCGTTTGGGAAACGAACCCCGATCGCCGCGACGGCTTGGGCTATGACGCCATCGACCCCGAAGCCGATACGCGCCGGGATTATCGCACCATCTATGATGCGAGCGGCGCACCCGATATTCTCGACACGGCGGTGGGTCGCCTGACCAAAGGCGGGGAAGTCGTGCTGGCCGGGTTTTACGACCGGCTGTCTTTTGCCTTTCCTCCGGCTTTCATGCGGGAAGCGCGCTTTCGCATTTCCGCCGAATTTACCCCTGACGACATCGCCACCGTGATGGCGCTGATCGCTGGCGGGACGCTGCGTCTGGACGGACTCATCAGCCATGAACGCGATGCGGGGGAGGCAGAGGACGCCTATCCGGCGGCGTTTGGCGATCCCGACTGCCTCAAGATGGTACTCGATTGGAGACATCAATGACCATGCTCGATTACGACAGCCTGCGCCATGAGGCGAACGAGGAGCCTGATCCCGTTCACAGCGGCCCGGTGACCAAGGAAACGCAGATCATTGCGATCTACGGCAAGGGTGGGTCGGGCAAATCCTTCGCGCTGTCGAACCTGAGCTACATGATGGCGCAGCAGGGCAAGCGGGTGCTCCTGATCGGTTGCGATCCCAAGTCGGACACCACCAGCCTGCTGTTCGGCGGCAAGAGCTGCCCCACGATCATCGAGACCAGCGCGGCGAAGAAACTGGCAGGCGAAGAAGTCAGCATCGAGGATGTCTGCTTTCAGCGTGACGGCGTGTTCGCGATGGAACTGGGCGGGCCGGAAGTCGGGCGCGGCTGCGGCGGGCGCGGGATTATCCACGGCTTTGAATTGCTCGAAAAGCTGGGCTTCCATGAATGGGGGTTCGATTATGTCCTGCTCGACTTCCTGGGCGATGTGGTCTGCGGCGGCTTCGGCCTGCCGATTGCGCGCGACATGTGCCAGAAGGTGATCGTCGTCGGATCGAACGACCTTCAGTCGCTTTATGTCGCCAACAACGTCTGCAAGGCAGTCGAATATTTCCGCAAGATGGGCGGCAATGTCGGCGTGGCGGGCATGATCATCAACAAGGATGATGGCACCGGGGAGGCATCGGCTTTTGCCAAGGCGGTCGGCATCCCGACGCTTTGCGCGATCCCGGCGAACGAGGATATTCGGCGCAAGTCGGCCAATTATCAGATTATCGGCGTGCCGGGGGGCGAGTGGGCCTCCTTGTTCGAGGATTTGGCCATCAACGTCGCCGAAGCGCCACCAGTTCGCCCGACGCCGCTGGATCAGGATGGGTTGCTGGGGCTGTTTAGTCCGGACCAAACGGGTGGCGATGTTACCCTGCGTCCTGCATCGCAAGCGGACATGCGCGGGGCAGCCTATCTGCCCAAAGTCTCCCTCGAAGTCGTGTACGACACCGTATGAGCGAGGTCGCGCCTTTGGCCCCGCGCACACCCGACCGGCTCGATCTGGGCGCGGAAGGGGGATGCAGCAGCACGTCTACCATGGACGAGGCGGCGCGCGCGGCGGGCAAGACTGAAATCCTTGACCGCTATGCTGCCGATTATCCCAAGGGACCGCATGACCAGCCGCAGTCGATGTGCCCGGCGTTCGGCTCTTTGCGTGTCGGCTTAAGGATGCGGCGCACGGCGACGATCCTCTCCGGATCGGCCTGTTGCGTTTATGGCCTGACGTTCACCTCGCATTTCTATGGCGCGCGGCGGACGGTGGGTTATGTGCCGTTCAATTCCGAAACGCTCGTCACCGGCAAGCTGTTCGAGGATATTCGTGACGCGGTGTATCAGATTGCAGATCCGGCGCTGTACGACACGGTGATCGTCACCAATCTGTGCGTACCGACCGCGTCGGGCGTGCCGCTGCAATTGTTGCCGGACGAGATAAACGGCGTGCGCATCATCGGCATCGACGTGCCCGGTTTCGGCGTGCCGACCCATGCCGAAGCCAAGGATGTGCTGGCGGGCGCGATGCTCAATTATGCGCGCAAGGAAGCTGAGCAAGGTCCGGTCGCTGCACCAACGGAGCGTTCGGATCGCCCATCGGTGACGTTGCTGGGCGAGATGTTCCCCGCGGACCCTCCGGGCATCGGCTTAATGCTCGAACCGCTGGGTCTTTCCGCTGGCCCTGTCGTGCCGACCCGCGAATGGCGGGAGCTGTATTCGGCGCTCGATTGCGCGGTCGTGGCGGCGATACATCCTTTCTACACCGCCAGCGTCCGCGAGTTTGAAGCGGCCGGTCGATCGGTGGTCGGTTCTGCGCCTGTGGGGCGCGACGGGACTGCCGCGTGGCTCGACGCCATCGGTGCCGCGTGCGGGATTGCGCAGGACAAGATCGACGCGTCGAAGAACCGCTTCCTCCCCGCCATTGCAGGCGCGCTCGCTGCCAAGCCGATCAAGGGCCGGATTACCGTTTCGGGCTATGAAGGTTCCGAATTGCTGGTCGCGCGGTTGTTGATCGAAAGCGGGGCGGATGTGCCTTATGTGGGCACCGCCTGCCCGCGCACGCGCTGGTCCGATCCGGATCGTGAATGGCTGGAAGCGAAGGGCGTGCGCGTTCAGTATCGCGCCAGCCTGGAGCAGGATATTGCGGCGGTGTCCGAGTTCGGACCCGATCTGGCCATTGGCACTACTCCGGTCGTGCAGCACGCCAAGCAGCGGTCGATCCCTGCGCTCTATTTCACGAATCTGATTTCCGCGCGGCCTTTGATGGGGCCGGCGGGGGCGGGAAGTCTGGCGATGGTGGTCAATGCTGCGCTCGCCAATCAGGGGCGCTTCGACAAGATGACGGCGTTCTTCGAAGGCGTAGGTGCCGGTCCGACGGCGGGCGTCTGGGAAAACACGCCCAAGGACCGCCCCGAGTTCAAAGCTAAGTTCGCCGCCAAGCGCATCGCCGCTGCCAAGGCTGAGGAGGCCATCGGGGTATGACAAACATATCCACTTCCTTCTCCGCGTCTCCGCGTCTCCGCGCGAACCCATTGTGTTGTTCGCGCGGAGACGCGGAGACGCGGAGAGAAGAAAGAGGATGTGCCGCTGGCGCGGAGGGGGGCGGGTTATGACGCTGGTTCTCGATCACGACCGGGCGGGCGGCTATTGGGGGGCGGTCTATGCGTTCACCGCGATCAAGGGATTGCAGGTGATTATCGACGGGCCGGTCGGGTGCGAAAACCTGCCGGTGACATCGGTGCTGCATTATACCGATGGCCTGCCGCCGCATGAACTGCCCATTGTTGTCACTGGCCTTGGCGAGCAGGAATTGGGCCGCGATGGCACCGAAGGGGCGATGCGGCGGGCGTGGGAAACGCTGGACCGTGATTTGCCCGCTGTGGTCGTTACCGGTTCGATTGCCGAGATGATCGGCGGCGGCGTGACGCCGGAAGGCACCAATATCCAGCGGTTCCTGCCGCGCACCATCGACGAGGATCAGTGGCAGGCGGGCGACCGTGCGCTGACATGGCTGTGGACGCAGTTCGGGCCGAAAAAAGCACCTGCGCCGCGTCCGTTGCGCGAAGGCGAAAAGCCGATCGTAAACATCATCGGCCCGATGTACGGCACGTTCAACATGCCATCCGATCTCGCCGAAATCCGGCGGCTGATCGAAGGCATCGGCGCGAATGTCGGGATGGTCTTTCCGCTGGGTAGCCATCTGGCCGACGTCAAGAATCTGGCGAAGGCGCAGGTCAACGTCTGCATGTATCGCGAATTCGGTCGCGGGCTGTGCGAAGCGTTGGAGCGGCCTTTCCTGCAGGCACCCATCGGGCTGGAATCGACCACGCTGTTCCTGCGCAAGCTGGGCGAGTTGACGGGCCTCGACCCGGAACCGTTTATCGAGCGGGAAAAGCATACGACGATCAAGCCGTTATGGGATCTGTGGCGCTCCGTCACGCAGGATTTCTTCGGCACGGCGAGCTTCGGCATCGTCGCCACGGAAACATACAGCCGAGGCATCCGCAAGTTCCTGGAAGACGATATGGGCCTGCCCTGCAACTTCGCTTTCCAGCGCAATGCAGGCGTAAAGCCGGACAATGCGGCGGTGAAGGAAGCCATCGCCACCAATCCGCCGCTGCTGGTGTTCGGCAGTTTCAATGAGCGGATGTATATGGCGGAAACCGGCGCGCGTGGCGTCTACATCCCCGCTTCGTTCCCCGGTGCGATCATCCGCCGCCATACCGGCACGCCCTTCATGGGCTATGCCGGTGCGACCTATCTGGTGCAGGAAGTGTGCAATGCGCTCTTCGATGCGCTTTTCCACATCATCCCGCTTGCCAGCCAGTTGGATAAGGCAGAGCCGACCCCGGCTCGGTTGCAGTCCGAATTGCTGTGGGACGACGATGCCAAATCGCAACTGGACGACGTGGTCGAGCGTGAACCGGTCCTTGTCCGCATTTCCGCCGCCAAGCGTATCCGCGATGCCGCCGAACGTGGCGCACGGCGCGCAGGCGAAGCCTCTGTCAGTGCGCAGCGGCTTGCCAGCGCCATAACCGAAAGCCGGACCGCATGACCGTCCGCACCGCCATTCCCGCTGAGTCCCCGCCGGGGATGTGTGGGCCAACCGATCTTCGCGGCGGTCGTCGCTGCGTAGATGCCGCCGGGAAGCGTCGTTTCAACGCTTCCGCACACGTCGGGCAGAATGGAGACGAAACATGAGCGACAATAGAGACGATAGATTGGGGCCGGGCACATACCTGACCCCGGAAGAGGCGAAGGAGTTCCACAAGATCTTCATCACCAGCTTCATTATCTTCACGATAGTGGCGGTGATTGCGCACTTCCTCGCATGGAGCTGGCGGCCCTGGCTGCCCGGTCCCGAAGGCTATGCGATGGTCGATCACGGCGTGGCCGTGGCGAGCAACGCCATCACATCCCTCTTGGCATAAGGAGACCATCTCATGTGGAGATTATGGATGATCTTCGACCCGCGCAGGACGCTTACCGCCCTCGCGATTTTCCTGTTCGTGCTGGCACTGTTGATTCACTTCATCCTGCTCAGCACCGACCGGTTCAACTGGCTCGACGGTCCTGCAAAGGCACCGGCGGCGATGGAGGCTCCTGCAGCACCTCCGGCAACCTGACGGGCGCCTTTGCTGCAATTGCGAGTGGGCGAGGGCGGGCTAGGTCGACCTCGTCCACTTGAACAGAACTACTCAAACGACCCGTCGAAAGTGTCGCGGGGGGAGAGATCGCAATGGCGTTGCTTAGCTTCGAACGGAAATACCGAGTCAGGGGTGGCACGCTCATCGGCGGCGACCTGTTCGATTATTGGGTAGGTCCATTTTACGTCGGGTTCTTTGGCGTCACCACGGCGATCTTCGCGAGTTTGGGGACGGCATTGATTTTTTACGCAGCTTCGCTGGGGCCGACGTGGAACCCGTGGCTCATCAGCATCGCACCCCCTGACATCAGCTATGGCCTTGGCCTCGCGCCCTTACGCGAAGGTGGGTTCTGGCAGATCATTACCATGTGCGCGGTCGGGGCGTTTACGTCCTGGGCCTTGCGCGAAGCGGAAATCTGCCGAAAGCTGGGCATCGGCTATCATGTGCCGATTGCCTTTGGCGTCGCGATTTTCGCTTATGTGTCGCTCGTGGTGATCCGCCCGTGGATGCTGGGCGCATGGGGATTCGGCTTTCCCTATGGCATTTTCAGCCATCTGGACTGGGTATCGAACACCGGATACCAGTATCTGCACTTCCATTATAACCCGGCGCACATGCTGGCGGTGAGTTTCTTCTTCACCACCACCTTCGCGCTGGCGCTGCATGGCGGGCTGGTCCTGTCGGCAGTCAATCCCGATCCCAAGGGTCCGGGTAATGGCGAAGTGAAGTCGCCGGAATATGAAGACACCTTCTTCCGCGACACCATCGGCTATTCGGTCGGCACCTTAGGCATTCATCGCCTGGGCCTGTTCCTGGCCCTGTCGGCAGGCTTCTGGAGCGCGATCTGCATCATCATCAGCGGCCCGCTATGGGCGCGCGGCTGGCCGGAATGGTGGACCTGGTGGCTCAACTTGCCGATCTGGTCTTGAGGGGAGCGAGGAACATGGCACGCTATCAAAACATTTTCACTCAGGTTCAGCTTCGCGCTGCACCCGAAATGGGCCCCGCGCTTCCCCCTGGCAGCTTCGATCGCATCGGAAAGGGCTTCTTCAATTACTGGATGGGCAAGTTCGGTAATGCGCAGATCGGGCCGATCTATCTCGGCACTCTGGGCATGGCTTCGCTGGTCTGCGGCTTCCTCGCGTTCGAGATCATCGGCCTCAACATGTGGGCGTCGGTCAACTGGGACCCGGTGCAGTTCGCCCGTCAGCTCTTCTGGCTCGCGCTGGAACCGCCTGCACCCAAATATGGCTTCCAGCTCTTCGTGCCACTGGCCGAAGGGGGATGGTGGCAGATGGCCGGCTTCTTCATGACGACATCGGTGCTGCTGTGGGCGGCGCGGACCTATCGCCGTGCCAGAGAGCTGGGCATGGGTACGCACATATTCTGGGCGTTCATGAGCGCCATCTGGTTGATGGTCGTGCTGGGTTTCCTGCGGCCGATGTTGATGGGAAGCTGGGCAGAGGCAGTGCCTTTCGGCATCTTCCCACACCTTGACTGGACCGCAGCCTTTTCGATCCGCTACGGCAATCTCTTCTACAATCCCTTCCACTGCCTCTCCATCGCGTTCCTCTACGGTTCGACGCTGTTGTTCGCGATGCATGGTGCGACGATCCTTGCGGTCGGTCGTTACGGCGGCGAGCGCGAGATCGAGCAGATCACCGACCGCGGTACGGCATCCGAACGCGCGGCTTTGTTCTGGCGCTGGACCATGGGGTTCAACGCGACGATGGAATCGATCCATCGCTGGGCCTGGTGGTTTGCCGTCCTCACCCCGCTGACCGGCGGCATCGGCATCCTGCTGACCGGCACTGTTGTCGATAACTGGTATCTCTGGGCGATCCAGCATGGCTATGCCCCCAGCTACCCCGGCACCGGAACCATCGATCCTGCCACTCTGCCGGGAGCGCCCCAATGAGCACATATGCAAAGACCGTCACTTTCGGTGTGACGCTGGGTTCGCTGGTTCTGCTGACAGGCTGTGAACTGGGGCCCAAAACGGTGTCACAAGTCGGTTATCGCGGCGCAGGCCTTAATCAGATCAACGATCCCGATCATATGGCAAAGGCTGCCGCCATTCCCGCTGCGCCTTATGCGGTGCCGGAAGATACCGGACCGCTGGCCTCCGAGTCCTATCAGAATGTTCAGGTTCTGGGTGGGGTGAGTGCCGAACGGTTCAATCATCTGATGGCAGCGATCACCCAATGGGTCGCGCCGCCGGCGCAAGGGTGCAATTACTGCCACAACCCCGAGAATTTGGCGTCCGACGAGAAATATACGAAGATCGTCGCGCGCAAGATGATTCAGATGACCTGGAACATCAACACGAAATACGCCAGCCATGTGAAGCAGACGGGCGTGACATGCTATACCTGTCACGCAGGCAATGCGGTGCCGCAATATAAGTGGACGGATGCGGTGGCTTCACCCAATCCCGGACGTATTCGGGGCGCGAAGTTCGGACAGAATGCGCCCGATCCCAATGTCGGATACGCATCGCTGCCGTCGCAGGGCTTCACGGACTACTTCCAGAACGCCAATCAGATCCGGGTCGCGTCAAGCAGCGCCTATCCCTCTAAGAACCATGTCGTGTCGATCAAGGCGGCAGAGAGCAGCTACGGCCTGATGATGCACCTCAGTTCCTCCTTGGGGGTGAACTGCACCTACTGCCATAACTCGCAGTCGTTCCGATCCTGGTCACTCAGCCGGGCGCAGCGCGCCACGGCCTATTATGGCATCCGCATGGTGCGTGATACCAACGACCAATATATTTCCTCGCTGCAGTCGGTATTCCCGGCGTATCGCAAGGGACCGTTGGGCGATCCGTACAAAGTCAACTGCATGACCTGCCATCAGGGTCTTTCCAAGCCCCTGGGCGGGAAGAGCATGATTGCGGACAATCCCGTGCTAAAAGGGCCGCCGATAGCACAAGCTGCGGTCGTCCCTGCTGAAGGCGGGCCGAATGCGGATGAAACCGTGCCGGACGCTTTCAACACGCCGGCGGCGATGACGGATACGACCAAGGCAACGCAGTGACGCCACTGGCTTGATACAATTAACATAGCAAAAGGAGGCTTCTGGCGTGGATAATCTGACAGCCAGAAGCCACCCGTTGCGGGCATCGCTTTCCGAAGAAATGCATGTCCGTCGCCTGCCGCGCATGTCGGCGCCATGCCGATTGCTGCAGGTTGTCACTGTGCTGGGCGAGACGGCGGCGAGCGAAGCGCGGGCGCATATCGAACCGATTGCCCTCAAACGCGGCATGAACCTGCCCCCCCACGCCAAATATGCCGTCATCGATCTGGGCAGCATGACACTGGTTTGGGAACGGCATACCGAATTTGCAAGCTACACGCTTATTCTCCATGGGCCGTTCGGTGAGCCGTTCGCAACCGACACGTTCGATCCGCTGTCGTCCGAGATATTCGCGAATATGCCCGGCGAGGTCATCCGGGCGACACAGATCGCTCTCTATCCCCTTGGTACGCCGGTTCCAGACAGAGCAACGCGCGACGAATGGTTCGACGATGAAGCCCTGATCCTGTGCGAAGTGTTGCAGGGTAAGGCGCTGATGATGTCGGACTTCCGCCTGCACGCCGATGGGTTCGGGCGGCTGCTCGTCATAGATCAGGGGCTGGCGCGGGATGAAGCGGCGCAATTGATGGCGCGCCTTCAGGAACTGGGCAATTACCGCAACATGGCCTTGCTGGGCCTGCCGCTGGCGCAGCGGCTCAGCCCTGACGTCTCGCGGCTGGAGCGGCGGTTGGCAGCGCTGACCCATGCGGTGTCCGAGCGCGTATCTCGGGACGATCAGTTGCTGGACGAGTTGACGTTCCTGTCGGCCGAGCTAGCGCGCCTGATCGCGGAAACGCGCTATCGTATGAGCGCGACGCGGGCCTATTCCCAGATCAGTACGGAAAGACTGCATAGCCTGAGTGTTGGCGCGATGACGGGGTATCAGACGTTGGCCGATTTTACCGAGCGGCGGTTGATGCCGGCGGTGCGGACCTGTATTTCCTTCTCCGACCGGCTGGACGACCTGTCGCAACGGGCGGCGTGGACGAGCGCATTGCTGCGCACGCGGATCGATACAGCGCTTGCGATGCAGAACCGCGATCTGCTGACCTCGATGAACAAACGCACCCAATTGCAATTGCGGCTACAACAAACGGTCGAAGGACTGTCGGTGGTGGCGATCAGCTACTATCTGGTGGCGTTACTGGGATATGTGTTCGGGCTTATCTCCGGCGTGCACCATGACATCGCAATGGGCGCGTCCGTGCCGGTGGTGCTGCTGGTCGTGTGGCTGCTTGTGCGGCGGTTGCGACGGCATTTCATCGAAGACTGATTGGCGGCAAAGAAAAGCCCGCTTCCCTGGTATGGGAAGCGGGCTTTTGTATGTGGGACGCTGCCGTCAGGCGGCCATGGCGCGTCGCGCGAGTTCGCAATGCGACCAGATTTCCGATAGTGCGCTGACCAGACGGTCGACGTCACCATCGGTGTGCACGGGTGAAGGCGTCAGGCGCAGGCGCTCGGTGCCGACGGGGACGGTCGGATAGTTGATCGGCTGTACGTAGATGCCATGATTTTCCAGCAGCCAGTCGCTGATCATTTTGCACTTGTGCGCGTCGCCCACCATCACCGGGATGATGTGGCTGGGGTTGTCGATCGTCGGGATGCCGATGGCGTCGAGACGGCGACGCACCTGCGCCACGCGTTCCTTGTGCGCTTCGCGTTCGGCAGTGCTGTCCTTCAGGTGCCGGATGCTGGCGCAGGCACCGGCGGCCAATGCCGGGGGCAAAGCCGTGGTGAAGATGAAGCCGCTGGCGAAGCTGCGGACGAAGTCGACTACCGCGGCTGACCCAGCGATATAGCCGCCCATCACGCCATAGGCCTTGCCCAGCGTACCTTCGATCACGGTGATGCGATCCATCAGCCCTTCACGTTCGGCGATGCCGCCGCCGCGCGGACCGTAGAGGCCGACGGCGTGGACTTCGTCGATGTAGCTCATGGCACCATGCTTTTCGCAGACGTCCAAGATTTCGGCGATAGGGGCGATGTCGCCGTCCATCGAATAGACGCTTTCGAAGGCGACCAGCTTGGGGCGGGCCGGGTCCATTGCCGACAGGCGACGGTCTAGATCCACCGGATCATTGTGAGTGAAGCGGTGGCATTCGGCGCGGCTGTGGCGGATGCCTTCGATCATCGAAGCGTGGTTCAGCGCATCGGACAGGACGATGCAGCCGGGAATCCGCGCAGCCAATGTGCCGAGCGCTGCCCAGTTCGATACATAGCCGGAAGTGAACAGGAGCGCCGCTTCCTTGTTGTGCAGATCGGCCAGTTCATGTTCGAGCTGCACATGGGCGTGGGTCGTGCCGGAAATGTTGCGCGTGCCCCCTGCGCCTGCGCCGCATTTGTCGAGCGTCGCGTGCATCGCGTCCAGCACCTTGGGATGCTGGCCCATGCCCAGATAATCGTTCGAGCACCACACGGTTACGTCGCTGACGGCGCCTTCATTATGGTGATGTGCCTGCGGGAAGGCACCCGCCTTGCGCTCCAGCTCCGCGAAAATGCGGTAGCGTCCGTCACCCTTGAGCGTATCGAGTTCGCCGGTGAAAAATGCTTCGAAATCCATGTGCATGCCCTCCGATAGTCTAGTCTGTTATAGCGGTCTTCGCCGCGGTTGTTGCAGTCGTCCTGGAAGACGGAGCCTCCGAAGAAGCCCACGTCCAAAGTTTCGCGTCGCGCAGTGGCAGCACGAGAAACAGATGCTCTATGATGCCCAGCGCTGCAAGACCGAAAAGCAAGGTGGCGGTGACTGCTGCCTCGCCGCCGAACGGCGCGCTTTCCGCAGCAATCCATGCCCATGCGGCAATGGCGCCGGTGCCGATCAGCGAGAAGGGATAAAGTGCGTTCATCCTGCGCTTGCGGAAATAGCTTTTGAGGTAGGCGAGATGCGCGGGGAACACTTCGTCCGACAGGTTCGGCACGCCCAGGAACAGGTTGAACTTGGCACTGAGGCGCAGCAGGAACAGCAGCAGGAAAGTGAGCGGCGCGGACTGATTCGATTGGCCCCAGGTTATCGCGAACAGTGCCAAGGCCGTCAGCGCCAGCGCGATTTCATGGTGCATTACCGTGGCGGCGGCCATGCGGAAGCGCGGCCAGCCTGTCACGCCTTCGGGGAGTGGATCGCGACGCGATCCGGCCACGAAGCCCATCAGGAACCCCATTTCGTGCCAGCCCCAGATGAGGATGGCGGCACCGAAACCGACATAGGCGCCATGCGCGTCCTGCTCTCCGGCGGTGAACCATACGGCGCCAGTTGCCGCCAGCGCCACCAGTCCGGACAGGCGGAAGCTGGTGGCGAAGGTGTGCTGCGGGCGGCTGTCCAGCCACACGACCGCCGCCGTGCCGATGAACCACATCAGGAGCGCGAAGAAGAGCGGGGCTATGCTCACCAGACGGGCGCCAGGCGCACATCGGCGGGCGCTTCGTTGGCGACGACGGGGGTGAGGTAGAGGTTGAGGAAAGCGACGGCCACTTGCGCGGTCAGGGCTGCGCGTTTGATGCCGCCAATGATGCCACCCTGCGCCTTTGCATCGTCGATCTTCGCGGCAAGGATGCGCATCCGTTCCAACCCCCGGCGGAAGCGTGGACCTTCATTGTCGACCACCACCGGGAAAACCTGCCGCGTGATTTCGGATGTCAGCGAGAAGACCTTATGGTCATATTCGGTCGGATCGACACCCAGCGCCTTGTGGAAGGCGGGGCGGTTGTGATCGCGGACGTACATAGTGGCGTACACCGCGACGAGGAAGAAGCGGATCCACAGTTTGTTGATGCCGCTCAGCAGCTTCGGATCGGTGCGCAGCAGGATCGCAAAGGCTTCGCCATGGCGGAACTCGTCATTGCACCATTCTTCGAACCAGTTGAAGATCGGGTGGAAGCGCAGCTCCGGATGGCGGGCGAGGTGGCGGTAGATGGTGATGTACCGCGCATAGCCAATCTTCTCCGACAGATAGGTCGCGTAGAAAATGAACTTGGGACGGAAATAGGTGTATTTCTTGGTCTTGGTCAGGAAGCCCAGATCGATACCGATGCCGGAGTCCTTCAGCGTATCGTTGATGAAGCCGGCATGGCGGCTTTCGTCGCGGCTCATCAGGCGGAAAAGCTGTTTGATGTCGGGGTTCTTCGCACGGCGAGCGATTTCGGCATAAAGGATGCAGCCTGAAAATTCCGACGTCATCGAGCTGACGAGGAAGTCGACAAATTCCTGCCGCACGCCATCGGGCAGGCTCTCGATCACACCGTCGAATGCCTGCGTCCGCTTGAAGTGCAGCTTGTTGGGATCGGCGGCCATTTCCGCGATCAGCTTGTCCCACTCGGTACGCACTGGCGACACGTCGATCCGGTCGATGGCATCGAAATCGGTGGTGTAGAAACGCGGGGCGAGGATCGTGTCCTGCTGGGCGATTTCCATCGCTTCGGCGGCCGCGATGGGGGTGATGGCGTTCATGAGATCCTCCGCGAAGTGAAGCTGACTTCATACAGTTCGGACAGTTCGAAATGCCCCGATACTTTGGTCCACAGCCGTTCGATCAGGCTGGCGCGCTCGACGGTTGCGATGCGGTCGAACACGCGCCGCTCGCCAAAACCGACGCTGATGGGTTCGCCATGGACGCGCACCTTGTCGCCCGGATGCATGGCGATGCCGTCCGCCAACTCCACATGCGCGTGCAGATGCGCGTCGCTATGTTCGACTTCGATGCGACAGGCGGTGTCGAAGCTGGAGCGGCGGAAGGCCATCACTGCGTCTTGCCTGCGTTGGCGAGCAGGATGAGGAACGCGGCGCGATTGTCCGTGCCGAATGCGGTCATTTCGGTGGTGCGCTTGGTCACGGTGTCGGTCAGCGACAATTGGCCGTCTTTCCACAGTGTCAGCGTGAACGGCGGGGTGGAGCCGATGCCGCGCATCATCCGGTCACGAGCAAGGCCGCGCATGACAGCACGGACGAACCCGGTCTTCATGCCCGGCTCTATGACATAAGCCGTCGCGCCGGTGTCGCTGTCCTGAATGACGACGGCACCGTCCTTCCGGTCGATGAAGCGAATGTTGCGGGTCTGGACCGGGGCGATATGTTCGGCTGTCCGCAGTGCGACCGGCGAAGCGACCGGCGGAATGTGGAAGACGCGGACTGCGGTTGTCGCGGTAAGGGCAAAGGCGACAAGCGCCCCTGCGATCATCAGCGTGCCGCGGGGCAGCATCCCTTCATGGCTGTGGGTGGCGCTCATGCGGCTGCTGCCTCTCCATAATGGGGGATCGATGCGGTGGGCGCTTCCACGGTTGACATTGCTCCGCCCGGATTGGCCGCAAGGCAGGTGCGGGCGATTAATGCTGCGACATTGGTGGCGTCGGGAATGGCGCGCAGCATCGGTTGCGGCGTCGAAATCTTCCACGGACGGGCATGGGGCCATAAGGCTGCGTAACCCAGCCGCTGTGCACTGGTGAGGGTGAGCGGCAAGTCGCCCGAACCGTCGGCCCGGACGTTCAAATCCACGCGACCGACCTGACCCAGCGGCAGATTGATGCACTTGGGCAGGGCCATGCCGATGCGCATGACCACGCGGCGATTGGTCAGCGTGTACATCGTCGTGCGGGCGGTTCCCCATGCCAGCAGATGCAATAAGCCGACACCTGCAATCCCCACGACGATCGTCGTCGCCACGCCCATGAAGTGCGTTGGGGATGCGGCGGTGGCGCGGATAGCCTCGACCAAGGCGACCACTGTGAGGACGCCGAAATATCCGGCGATCAGGCGCGTATGGAACGCCGTGCGGGCCAGGATGCGCCAGTCGGGTGCGCCCTGCCACACGATATGCTCGCCTGCGGGCAGGTTGCCGGGAAGGCCGGGGATCGGCTCATTCTCATATTCGCTCACAGCAGTGGCTCCTGACGTTCGCGGGTGGCGTAGAGATAGCCACCACCGAAATAGGCCTGCACGCGTTCTTCTTCGTAGAGCGTGATCGTGTCCGCTGCGTCGATGACCGGCGCGTCGGCGAACTGGCTGGCGAGGAGCGCGTCGATGGTGACGGTGCGCTGGCTCTTGTTGATCATGGCCATCATCATCGGGGCCAGGACATGCTTGCCTGCGATCCCGCCGACTTCGACTTCAAGGTAACGGATCAGGCGGTCGGCCTTGTCGATCCAGATGTCGTGGACCGTTCCGGCAAGCTGGCCGTCGGCACCCAATACCGGCATGCCGCGCGGATCGGGATCGCCTTTGGCGATGGTGAAGCCGGGCGCTGCGCTGATGGGCACGATGCGGGCATGGCCTTCATAATCTACATCGGGGCGCTTGGCGCGGTCGGCCCATGCTGCCGGGCCGATGCCGTCGATCAGCGGGTTGCCGGTGGGGGCAATCGGTGCGCCGCCGAAGCGATCGGTGCGGTAAGCCTTGATATCGAAGGGATCGCGCTTGTTATTGGGGACCGTCACGGTGCCATGACCGAAGGGCATGCGGAACGTCTTGGGGCTGGCAGTCGAGAGGGGGCCGCCGGGGGTGTCGATGCGGCCCGACATTTCGTCCTCCAACGGATAACCTTCGCGTCGGTCCTCCCGGCGGAGATAGAAGACGAGGCCCAGAAAGAAGAGGAAGAACGCATAGAGCGTCAATGATGCAACATCGATTCCTTGGGTGATTTGCGGGTTCATGACCAGTTTCCCTTCCTTGGGCCGTCAGATTGGAAATTCGCTGAGGCCAAAGCGCTGTTGCGCTCCGTCCCATTGCTTGATGGTGGGGCGGGCGAGTGGGCGCAGCACGGCGATGGTGCCGAACAGCATCAGTATCTCGGCGACATAGACGAAGGCGTAGCCGGTGGCGGGGGCGGCAAAGGCGCCGCCCAGTGCACGGTTGACGGCGGCACTGGAAATGATGTCGCGGGCAAAGGCGCCGATGGCGATGGCTAGGCCCACGCACGTCGCCTGCACCGCGCCCCATGCGCCAAGCGCGAGGCCGTTCTTGCCTTCGTTCGATATGGCCATCGCGGCGGTGAGGGTGCCGACCGAGAACATGCCATTGCCAAAGCCGATGAGCATACCGCCGATGGCGAGGATAGCGCCCGATTGCAGCGGAGCCGCCAAAATGACGAGGAGGAAAGCGAAGATGCCAGCGCGTGCGCCGATGCTGGCAAGGCGGTGCGGGTCGCGACCGGTCGAGAGCTTTTGCGCGGCGAGGGAGAAGCCGCCGAGCATACCCATAGCCCACAGGCCGGTCAGCGAAGTGGTGGCGCCGACCGAGAGGCCGAGGATCTGTCCGCCATAGGGCTCCAGGAGCACGTCCTGCATACTGAACGCGGCTGCGCCCAGACCGACGGAGGCCAGCAGGCGCTTTGTCGTGGGGCGGACGATGAACAGCGACCAGACTTCGCGGAAGGTCGGGCGGTTGTCCTGCTCTGCAGTGGCCTGACGGTTGCGGGCTTCCTGCTTCCAGAGAGCGGTCATGTTGAGGATGACCGTCAGCAGCGCCGCACCCTGAATGATCTGGACGAGGCGGGTGGGGGTGAAGTTGCTGAGAAGCTGGCCGATCACCAGCGCGCTGATCATCACGCCGAGGAGCAGCATGACATAGAGCAACGCGACGACGCGGGGGCGGGCCGCTTCGGGCGCGAGATCAGTGGCGAGCGCCAATCCGGCGGTCTGCGTGGTGTGCATTCCCGCGCCGACCATCAGGAAAGCCAGCGCCGCGCCTGCATGGCCGAATACGGCTGGACCATGGCCTTCGCCCGTCATCACCAGCAGCGCGAATGGGAGGATCGCAAAGCCGCCAAATTGCAGCAAGGTGCCAAACCAGATGTAGGGAACCCGCTTCCAGCCTAGCTTTGAGGTATGCGTGTCGGACTTAAAGCCGATGAGCGCGCGTAGTGGTGCGAACACCAAGGGCAGCGACACCATCAGCGCGACGAGCGTCGCCGACGTGCCCAGTTCGACGATCATTACGCGATTGAGGGTGCCTGTCAGCAACACGGCGGCCATGCCCACGGAAACCTGAAACAGCGACAGGCGCAGCAGGCGGCCCAGGGGCAACTCCGCTGTCGCCGCATCGGCGAAGGGCAGGAACTTCATCCCGACCTTGTTCCAGAATGCGTGGGTACGGCTCGTGGTCATAGCGTGACGACCTCCAGGGCGTGACTGGTGTAGAAACCGCCCTGTACCTTCAGGTCACGGCCCAATCGGGTAGTGGGCATGGCGTTGACGATGAGGGTGCGGAGCAGGCGTTCCTTGACGGGCAGGATCGCTGGCGAACGGTCGCCGCGGGGGAAAAGCCGACCCATGCCGAGCGCCGCCATCAGCAAGGGCGTCTGCGGTGCGAAGGTGAAGAGCATTGAGCCGTTGGTGCGTTCCGCCAGCCCCTTCAGCACATCGACGATGTCGAAGGTGGGATAGTGGATCAGCGAGTCCATTGCGACGACATGGTCGAAGGTGCCAAGCGCTGGATCGTGCATGTCGCCCACGCGCCAGTCGATCGACAGCCCTTTTGGCGCGCGGCGCTTGGCGATGTCGACCAGGCTGCCCGCAACGTCGATGGCGACGACATGCGCGCCGCGTTGGGCCGCCTCGACTGCCAGCGCGCCAGTGCCGCAACCCGCGTCGAGCAGGCGCATACCCGTCATGTCGGCTGGGAGCCAGGAAAGCAGCGTGTCGCGCATCCGGTTGCGACCGGCGCGCACCGTGGCGCGGATGCCGCTGACCGGGGCGTCGGATGTGAGCTGTTCCCAGGTCTTGCTCGCCGTGCGGTCGAAATAGGTTTCGAGGCGGCTGCGATAGGAAGCGTAGGTCGCGGTGGCCATTATTCGAACCCCAGAAATTCGAAGATCTCGCGATCCTTCATCGGCTGCGCGTCGAGCGGATCGCAGCCTGCCCACATCTGCGCGGCGAGGCGCTTATATTCGAGGCAGGCGGCATCGACTTCGGGCGTCGAATCCATTTCGAAGAGCGTGCATTTTTTCAGGCGGCTGCGGCGGATCGCGTCGAGATCGGGGAAATGGGCAAGGCGCTTGAGTCCGGTGGCTTCGTTGAAGCGGTCGATCTCGTCAGTGGCGGCGGAGCGGTTGGCGATGACGCCGGCCATGCGCACATCGTAATTCTTCGACTTCGCCTTGATGGCGGCGACGATGCGGTTCATCGCGAAGATGCTGTCGAAATCATTGGCGGCGACGACCACCGCGCGCTCGGCATGTTGCAAGGGGGCCGCAAAGCCGCCGCATACCACATCGCCCAGCACGTCGAAGATTACGACGTCGGTTTCTTCCAACAAGTGATGCTGTTTCAATAGCTTGACGGTCTGTCCGACGACATAGCCTCCGCAGCCGGTGCCAGCGGGCGGGCCACCGGCCTCCACACACATCACGCCGTTGAAACCTTCGAACATATAATCTTCGGGGCGCAATTCTTCGGCGTGAAACTCGACGGTTTCGAGGACGTCGATCACCGTCGGCATCAGCTTTTTGGTCAGCGTGAAGGTCGAGTCATGCTTGGGGTCGCAGCCGATCTGCAGCACGCGCTTGCCAAGCAGCGAGAAGGCAGCGGACAGGTTCGACGAGGTGGTCGACTTGCCGATCCCGCCCTTGCCGTACACCGCGAATACCTTGGCGTTTCCGATGCGGTCGTTGGGATCCATCTGGACCTGAACGCTGCCGTCACCGTCGAGGCGCAGTTTTGAAGGGGGGTCGAGTAATGCCATGTTCTTTTATCCTTACGCCGCGACTTTTTGAGGGACTTGAGCCACGACGCCTTCGAGGCGATCTTCCAGTTCGTCACTGGCGGCATGGAGCGCCGCCAGCGTAGCGGCATCGGGCGTCCAATATTGGCGTTCCGATGCTTCGATCAGGCGGTTGGCGACGCGCGCCGATGCCTTGGGATTGAGGGCCGCGATGCGTTCGCGCATGGCGGCATCCAGCACATAGGTTTCGCTGATCCGCTGATAGACCCAGGGATCGACTTCGCCGGTGGTGGCGGACCAGCCCATCGTCGTGGTCACATGCCCTTCGATCTGGCGGACGCCTTCGTAGCCGTGGCGGAGCAGCCCTTCGGTCCAGACGGGGTTGAGGATGCGGGTGCGGGTTTCGAGTGCGACCTGTTCTTGCAAGCTGCGGACCTTGCCTGCGCCCTGCGTCTGGTCGCCGATGTAGACCGGCGCGGTGGCACCACCCTTGGCACGGGTGACGGCGCGGCTGATGCCGCCCAGCGCATCGACATATTGATCGATGGCAGTGATGCCGAGTTCGACGGATTCGAGGTTCTGATAGGCGCAATCGACAGTCTTGAGCGCGGAAGCGAGGATCGCGGCCTGCCGCGCCGGCGCGCCGGACACGCCATAGGCATAGCCTTTTTGCCGTTCGAAACTGTCGGCCAGTTCGTTGGGATCGGTCCATGCGCCGGTGTCGATCATCAGATTGACGTTGGCGCCATAGGCTCCTTCCGCGTTGGAGAAGACGCGCAGGGCGGCGGTATCGATGTCGCAATCATGTTCGGCCTGATGCGCGAGCGCATGTTTGCGGATGAAGTTCATCTCCAGCGGTTCGTCGGCCTGCGCGGCGAGCAATGCGGCTTGGGCGAGCATCCGGGTTTGGAGCGGCATGAGGTCGCGGAACACGCCGGACAAGGTGGCGATCACATCGATGCGGGGGCGACCGAGTTCGTCAAGCGGGATCAGTTCGGCCCCGGCGAGGCGGGCGTAACCATCGAAGCGGGGGCGGGCACCCATCAGCGCCATGGCTTGCGCGACCTGTGCGCCTTCGCTCTTGAGATTGTCGGTCCCCCACAGGACCATTGCGACGGTCTCGGGCAGATGGCCCGAGTCCGTCATGCTGCGTTCGATCAGGCGCTGCGCCTGTTCCGCGCCATCGCGCACGGCAAAGGCGGAGGGGATACGGAAGGGGTCGAAGCCGTGGATGTTGCGTCCGGTGGGGAGGATATCCGGGGTGCGGAGGATATCGCCGCCGGATACCGGGCGGATATATTTGCCGTTCAGCGCATCGACGATGCCGTCGAGTTCGCCATTGGATGACAGTGCGATGTCGAGTGCGGCGAGTTCCTGCAGCAGCGGTGTGTCGGCAGCGATGGTGCCATCCATCAGGGCGATGACGGTTTCGCGATCCAGCGGGGTTTCGCGTGCGCTGGCTGAAGCGAGCAGCATTTCGATGCGCTCTTCGCGGGTCGCCGCTGCGCCTGCAACATGCAGACCCTGCGGGATGAGTTCGCGCTCGATTTCGTAGAGGCGCGCGGCAAGGGTGGGAATGTCGGTGCCGTCGAGGTCCAGTGCGGTGGCTTGCTCTGCAATGACATCGGCTAGGCCGGTCATGTCGTCGGCATCGTGATCTGCACCGCGCCAGCGATCGACCGAAGCCTTGAGATCGGCCAGCCCCTTATAGACGCCTGCATTGATGAGCGCGGGGGTGAGGTAGCTGATGAGTGTCGCGCCCGACCGACGCTTGGCGAGTACGCCTTCGGACGGATTGTTGGCGGCGTAGAGATAGATGTTGGGCAAGTCGCCGATCAGGCGGTCCGGCCAGCACATCGCGCTGAGGCCCGTCTGCTTGCCGGGCATGAACTCCAGGCTGCCATGCGTGCCGTAATGCAACACGGCATGGGCGCGGAAATCTTCGCGCAGCCAGCGGTAGAAAGCTGCAAAGGCGTGGGTCGGGGCGAAGCGGCCCTGGAACAGCAGCCGCATCGGATCGCCTTCGATGCCGATGGCAGGTTGAATGCCGACGAAGACATTGCCGAAGCGCGCGCCGAGGATCTGCACCGATGTGCTATCGGCCTGCAGCTTGCCGGGGGCCGGACCCCATTCGCGTTCGATATCGGCGAGATAGGTTTCATTGGCGACGATGCTATCCGCGCTGACCCGCGCGTGGACATTGCCATCCGCGCCATAGCGGGCGGCATTGCCGTTGAGGATGGCGTCGCGCAGGGCGTCGACGCTGGCGGGGACATCGACCGTATAGCCTTCGCTGGCGAGGCGGCGCAGCGTGGCGTGGAGGGATTCGAACACGGCGAGGAATTGCGCGCTGCCGACTGCGCCTGCATTGGGCGGGAAGTTGAAGAGGACGATGGCTACGCGGCGCTCGGCGGTTTCGGCGCGGCGCAGTTCGATCATCTTGAGGACGCGACCCGCGAGGGTTTCGGCGCGTTCGCTGCAGGGTTGCATGGCGCGAACATCTCCGCCCGCAGGGAAGACGCAGCCGCGCGTGCAGCCGGTGCAGGGGGTGTCCGATCCGTCCGACCGGCCACCGAAGACCATCGGCACAGTGCCGCCGTCCAGTTCTGGAATGGCGACCATCATCGTGGATTCCAGGGGGAGCAGACCCTGACGGTTCGCGCCCCAGCTTTGCAGCGTCTGGAACTCAACCGGATGCGCGGCGATATAGGGGCGGTCCAGCCGTGCGAGGATATCCTCGGCAGCGGCAGCGTCGTTATAGGCAGGGCCGCCGATCAGGCTGAAACCGGTGAGGTTTATTACGGCATCGACCGTCGCATGACCGTCGCGCATGAACAGCGTTTCGATGGCGGGACGTCCATCCAGACCGCCGGTGAAGGCGGGAATGACATTGAGGCCGCGCGCTTCAAGCGCTGCGATTACGCCGTCGTAATGGCCCGCATCCTTGGCCAGCACATAGGAACGCAGCATCAGGACGCCAACGGCGCCGGTCGCGTTGCGCTTCATCGGCAGGTCGGATGCCAGCTTGCTCATTCGCTGCTTGAGCGCAGGATGATAGACGCCGACATCGGGATATTCGCGCGGGGCTACGGCCTTCATCATCGCCCGCAGCGGCTGGCGCGGCCCGGCGGCATAGCGCCCGATCAGCGCGCGGATCAGGTCGACCACATTGTCGTCCGACCCGGCCAGCCAATATTGCAGCGTTAGGAAGTAAGCCCTTACGTCCTGCGCGGTGCCGGGGATGAAGCGGAGGATCTTGGGCAGGCGGCGCAGCATCGTCATCTGTTTCGCGCCGGAGCTGGCGCCGGGCTTGGACGATCCGCGCAGCTTCTTGAGCAGTGCGAGCGGGCCGCTGGCGGGCTTGTCCATGCGATAATCGCCCAGCCGGGTCAGCTTCACGATTTCGGTGCCGGACATCAGGCCGACCATCGCATCGCAGTCTTCGCGGCGTGCGGTCAGATCGGGGAGGACGGCGTTGATGTGGTCTTCCAGAAACAGCATGGTGCACAGGATGATGTCGCCGCGCGCAATGTCGGCGCGGGCAGCGGCCAGCGTTTCGGGCTTTTCCTCCCAGTCGGCGGCGGCGTGGAAGCCGATGCTGATGTTCTGGCCCGCTGCAGCAAATTGTGCTTCGGCGCGGCGGACGGCACCCGACAGGTGATTGTCCAGCGTGACGATGACGACGCGGACGGGGGGCGTGGGGGAGGAAGCTTCAGCGCGCATAATGGGCCTTCGCATCATAGAGTGTCTCGAGCGTGATAGCGGCGAGACCCTGCTCGGTGGCGAAACGCTCGGTATTCCGACGCGCTTTCCCCCGAACGAAGAACGGGATTTTCAGCAATTCCTTTTCGGCTTCGGCGGACCAAACTCCATTCAAACCGCCGTTCGTCCCGAGCGTAGTCGAGGGACTTTCCGCTGCGCCCGGTATCGGTCCCTCGACTTCGCTCGGGACGAACGGGGAGGGGGTGGCCAGGGCGACACGCCCGTGGCCCAGATGGCTGGCACCCGCGCTGTCGCTAAATTCGAAATCGTCGCGGAACATGGTGAGCAGATGCTCTTCCAGTCCCATGACGAGCGGATGGACCCAGGTGTCGAAGAGGACGTTCGCGCCTTCGAACCCCATTTGCGGGCTGTAGCGCGCGGGAAAATCCTGCACATGGACCGGCGCGGAAATGACGGCGCAGGGGATGCGCAGGCGCTTGGCGATGTGGCGCTCCATCTGTGTGCCGAGTACCAGTTCGGGCTGCAGGGCGGCTATGGCGTCTTCGACTTCCAGATAATCGTCGGTGATGAGTGGTTCGACGCCGTAGAGCTTGGCCGCGTCACGCAGGTCGCGAGCGAATTCGCGGTTGTAGCAGCCGAGGCCGACGACGGTGAAACCCAGTTCGTCGCGCGCTACGCGGGCAGCGGCAATGGCATGGGTGGCGTCGCCGAAGATGAAGACGCGCTTTGCGGTAAGATAGGTCGAATCGACCGAGCGGCTCCACCAGGGGAGGCGGGAGTCATCCAGCGCCAGGGCTGCATCGACGTCTGCGATTGCGGCGACTTCGCGGATGAAATCCTTGGTCGCGCCATAGCCGATGGGGACGGTGCGGACGGTCTTTTGGCCGAAGGTCTTTTCCAGCCAGCGGACGGCAGTATCGCCGATTTCGGGGTAGAGGAGGATGTTGAAATCCGCTTCTCCGATCCGCACGATGTCGGCGGGCGAAGCACTCAGCGGTGCGGTAAGATGGACGTCGATGCCCATGCTGTCGAGCAGGCGCGTGATCTCGATGATGTCGTCGCGATGGCGGAAACCCAGCGCCGTGGGGCCGAGCAGATTGGCGCGTGGGCGACGGTTTTCACGGGGGGCGGGGTGCGCATCCTTGTCGGCCAGTTTGCGTACGATCTGGTAGAAGGTTTCGGCCGCGCCCCAGTTTTCCTTGCGCTGATAACTGGGCAGTTCGAGCGGAATGACCGGAATCGGCAGGCGCATCGCATCGGTGAGCCCCGCCGGATCGTCCTGAATAAGTTCGGCGGTGCAGGACGCGCCGACGATCATCGCTTGCGGTTGATAACGGGCATAGGCTTCGCGGGCTGCTGTCTGGAAGAGTTCGGCAGTGTCCTTGCCGAGGTCGCGCGCCTGAAAGGTTGTGTAGGTGACGGGCGGGCGCTTGCCGCGCCGTTCGATCATCGTGAAGAGGAGGTCGGCATAGGTGTCGCCCTGCGGCGCGTGCAGGACATAATGCAGACCTTCCATCGCGGTGGCGATCCGCATGGCCCCGACATGGGGCGGGCCTTCATATGTCCAGACGGTCAGTTGCATGTTGCACCCGCCTCTGTTCCGTTCGCCCTGAGCCTGTCGAAGGGCTTTCCTTCTCGTTCAGGCAGACGAGTAACAAGGAAGTGAAAGGCTTCGACAAGCTCAGCCCGAACGGAGGAGAGAATGTGCTGAACCATCATCCTCACACCCTCAACACATCGCGGCGGCGCAGAGGTCGTGCGAACAATTCGGCCAGATCGCCTGCCTGATCGAAGCCATGGATGGGCGAGAACACCAGTTCGATGGCCCATTTGGTCGTTAGCCCTTCGGCCTCCAGCGGATTTGCGAGGCCGAGGCCGCAAACGGTGATGTCGGGTTGCGCGGCGCGTACGCGATCAAGCTGACGATCAACATCCTGACCTTCGCTGATAACCGTGGTGCTGGGCAGCAGCGCTAGATCCTGCGCCAGATGGCGGCGGTGGAGGTAGGGCGTGCCGACTTCGATCGGCACCATGCCAAGTTCCTGGCTCAGGAAGCGCGCGAGCGGTACTTCGAGTTGTGAGTCGGGCATGAAGAAGATGCTCTTGCCTGCCAGCTGTTCGCGGCAATGTTCGATGGCGCGCTTGGCGCGTTCGCGGCCCGGCGCGATGACACTGCGGAAATGCATTTCGTCGATGCCGAAGGCTTGTGCGGCGGCGTGGAGCCAGCTTGTCGTGCCTTCCGCGCCGAAGGGGAACATCGCATCGAGCCGTTGCGCGCCGCGATCTTCAAGCGAACGGGCGGTTTCGCCAAGGAACGGCTGTGCCAGCAGATAGCGGGTATTGGGTCCAACCGGGGGCAGATCGGCGGATTTCCGCGCAGGCAGGCAATGGACGGGGGCGATGCCGAGCTGCGCGAAGATGCGCAGGAATTGATCCTCGACCACATCGGGCAACGCACCGACGATCATTAAGGCAGGCGCGGCATTGGCCGGTTCTGCGGGAAGCTCCGGCACCAGTGAGGCGAGGCAGGCGTCTTCGCCTTCGGTGAAGGTGGTTTCGATGCCGCTGCCCGAATAATTGAGGATGCGGACGTTCGGGCTATGCTTGCCGGACAGGCGCTGCGCGGCGCGCGAGAGGTCCAGCTTGATGACTTCCGACGGGCAGGAGCCGACGAGGAACAGCATCCTGATATCGGGGCGGCGCGTCAGCAAGCGGTCGACGACGCGGTCCAGTTCCTCGTTGCAATCGGCCATCCCGGCCAGATCGCGTTCCTCAATGATCGCCGTGCCGAAACGCGGTTCGGCGAACACCATCACCCCTGCCGCCGATTGCAACAGGTGCGCGCAGGTTCGTGATCCGACTACGAGGAAGAAGGCATCCTGAATCTTGCGATGCAGCCAGATTATGCCGGTGAGACCACAGAACACTTCTCGTTGTCCCCGCTGGCGCAGGACGGGCACGCAATCGGTGCTGGCTGGGACAGCGGCAGGAAGCGCGGGGGTCATGCGGTCACCATCGCGGCGTTACCGGCGTCGCGCGCGCTTTGCAGGCGGGCGGCGCGCAGTTTCAGGATGAACTGCGTCGCGTTGATGGCGTAGGTGGCATAAGCGGCAAGCGCGATCAGCATCCGCTCACGCTCCGTCCCCCAATCGAGGAAAAGCGCGGTGAGATACGCCGTGTGCAGCGCCAGCACGAACATGCTGAAAAAGTCTTCCCACCAGAACGCCTCTGCGAACAGCCACTTGTCGAAGACGATCTTCTCCCAGATGCAGCCAGTGATCATGATGGTGTAGAGCGCGATAGTCTTGACCACGATGGAGAGCGTGGCAGCGCTGGCACCTGCGCCGGTGGAAAGGTAGCGCAGGACCAGCGCCAGGCTAACGAGGAAAATCAGGAACTGGACGGGAGCCAATGTCCCCTGCACTAGCGTCCAGCGGGACTCGTCCCGGCGGCGGCGCTGTTCGGGCGTGTAGAGCGGGACGATGGTACGCTCCGTCTGCCTTTCCAGTGATGGGGTGTCCGACCGCATCCGTTCCCGCCTCTGCTTTCGTTATGGCAGAAGAGTAGGTCAGCGTCGTGTAAAGTGTCAACTAAATTAGACATCCAAAAATATTTACACATGCTGCGGTGCGGCATCGTTCCTTGTTGTCAAGTTCGCTTAACAGGCATACCATTCGAGTCGGCAGGGGAGCCAGACGGGCAACTCGAGCTTGCAGCCAACAAGGCTGTCGCCTGGCTAGGAGAGTCCGGGATGTCGTCGATGCTTGGTTTGGCAAGGTCATCGCAACCCGCTAACCGCGGTGACTTCCAGCGACGTATAGACAGCGCACAAAGCCTTCCGGCCTTTCAGGTCCGCCTGGGTCACGACCATGACTTTTCCATTACGAAGCTGATCGAGGGCGAAATAATTCCGCGGTTGCTCGTCGCCCATGCAACCGATGCGCCTCCCCTGGTTTCGGTCGATGGCATGGACACCATCACGCAGGATGAAGTTGAAGCGTTTGCGCCGCTTTCCCTGCGCGTGGAGGCAGCCGATCTGCTGGATCGCGTCGAAGCGATCCTCGCTCGTGGCGTGTCAGTGGAAACGCTGATGGTCGATCTTCTGGCCCCGACGGCGCGGTTGCTGGGCGAATATTGGAAGCGCGACGAATGTGATTTCGTTGAAGTAACAATGGGTTTGTGGCGGCTGCAGGAAATTGTCCACGAAATCTCCGCACGAACGCCCGCTGCCCGTCAATGTGCCGCCGGAGGGCGCCGCGCGTTGATCGCGTCGATGCCCGGTGACAAGCATAGCTTCGGCGCGCTGCTGCTGGACGAAATGTTTATCCGCGACTCTTGGATAACCGACCGGTTAAGCGAGGTGACCACTGCGGAACTGTTGGGCCGGGTAAGCGAGGAATGGTTCGATTTTGTCGGATTGACGATTGGCTATGATTACCATATCGGAGCGCTGCCCACGACCATAAAGGGGCTTCGGAGCGTATCTCGCAATCCGCGGTTGTGCATAATGGTTGGAGGGCCCACGTTCGTTAATAATCCTGACCTCGCGGCACAAGTGGGTGCTGACGGTACTGCCCCTGATGCAAAGCTGGCGGTCAAGCTGGCGGGGAAATTGGTTGCTACCCATGAAAGGGAGGCAACTTACTGAGTTAGTTGTCTTTCGGGAGCTAAGCACCGCGTCGATGAACAGGCACAATCCTAACGCCCTGACGAGTGCATTTGCGTTCCCCGATGCGCTGTCTGGGATGTTGTCGGGCGATGTCACGTCTGCATTGCTTGCATCGGTGGGCGATGTGGCCTTTGTGCTGGACGATAAGGGCGTCATTCTCGACGTTGCCGTCTCCAATCCCGAATTGCTGCGATATGGCTTCGCCGGTTGGGTGGGGAAGGCATGGATCGATACCGTCAGTAGCGAAAGCCGGGAAAAGATCGCCGAATTGCTGACGCACGGCCATGCGATGCAGTGGCGGCAAGTCAATCATCCGACGGGCGCAGGCGAAATTCCGGTGCGGTATATGCTGTCCGGCACCGGCACAGGTGGGCGCTCCATCGCAATCGGTCGCGATATGTTGAGCGCGGCGGCTATCCAGCAGCGCTTGCTCCAGACGCAGCAATCGCTCGAACGCGATTATGTGCGGCTGCGTCAGGCCGAAGCGCGCTATCGCTTGCTGTTCGATATGGCATCCGAACCTGTGTTGATCGTCGATGCAGGCACGCGACGGATTACCGAAGCTAATCCTGCCGCCGAGCGCCTTTTGGGTGTGAAGGAAGGCGGACTGTCCAATCAGCCTGTCAGCAGTATATTGGATGCCGCAGACCGCGAAGCCTTTATCGCGCATCTGGGCGCTGCAGGTGTCGTCGATGACGTTGCGCCCGTGATGGGCCATCTGGCCAACAGCATGATCGAAGCGCAATTTTCCGCGCGGCTTTTCCGGCAGGGCCGCACCGCACTTGTGCTGGTGCGCATCGAAGTGGTCGATGGCGCACGGGAGCCGACCAAGCAGGATGCGATATTGGGCAATATCGTCGAGCGGATGCCCGATGCGTTCGTTTTGGCGGATGGCGATCTCAACATTCTGACCGCCAACGAAGCATTCGTCGAATTGAGCGAAATGCCAGTGGCGGACCGGGTGGCGGGCGAAAATCTGGGTTCTTGGCTGGGGCGTCCCGGAATCGATCTCGACCTGATCGTCAACCAATTGCGCGAACATGGATCGGTGCGCAATGTTGCAACGATTGTGCGCGGTTCGGCAGGCGGACAGGAAGAAGTCGAAGTGTCGGGCGTGATGGCGCCGATGGACGATGGCATTTGCTTTGGCTTCACGATCCGCAATGTCGGGCGCCGTGTACGGACATTGGCGCCGGTCGAGCGGGACTTGCCGCGCTCGGTCGATCAGCTCACCGAACTGGTCGGGCGGATGCCGCTTAAGGACATCGTGCGTGAAAGTACCGATCTGATCGAGCGTCTGTGTATCGAGGCGGCATTGACGTTCACCTCCGACAATCGGGCTTCTGCTGCGGAAATATTGGGGCTTAGCCGCCAGAGTCTCTACTCGAAATTGCACCGGCATGGGCTGGGCAATCTGGTACCTGCCAGCAACTGATCCGCTGCGCGTCGTTTTCGATGTTATGAGTGTCAATTCTGTTTGACGACATGGTATGTCAGGCATAGCTTGCACATATGGCGCAGACACTCCCCACCGCCTCGGCGACACCCATTCCGGCCCCACGTGATGTGCTGGAATTGCTCAAACCTATCACCTGGTTTCCGCCGATCTGGGCGTTTATGTGCGGCGTCGTCTCCTCCGGCGCGCCCATATCCGAACGCTGGCCGTTCTTTTGCGCCGGGATTTTGCTGACAGGACCGCTGGTGTGCGGGACCAGCCAAGCGGTGAACGACTGGTTCGACCGGCATGTCGATGCGATCAATGAGCCGAAGCGGCCGATCCCTTCGGGGCGGATTGCTGGCAACTGGGGTCTGCGGATCGCCATCATCGGCTCGCTGCTGTCGCTGATCGTGGCATGGGCGACCGGGCCGTGGGTGTTCGCGGCGACATGTCTGGGTGTCCAGTGCGCCTGGGCCTATAGCGCGCCCCCTGCGCGACTTAAGGTAAGCGGCATCTGGGGACCGGCGGTGGTGGCGCTCACCTATGAAGGGCTGACATGGTTTACGGGGGCCGCGGTCATGGCGGGTTCCTTGCCCTCGGTGCCGGTGCTCATCGTTCTGACGCTGTATAGCGCAGGGGCGTTCGGCATCATGACGCTAAACGATTTCAAAGCAGTAGAGGGCGATCGTGCTATGGGCATACGGTCGTTGCCGGCTGTTATGGGAGTGGACCCGGCGGCGCGGCTGGCCTGCATCATCATGGCCGCGCCGCAAGTGATCGTCGTGGCGCTGCTGGCGCAATGGGGACATGCGGTCGTTGCCGCTATCGTGGCGGCGTTGCTGGTGGGGCAATTGGGGCTGATGATCCGCCTGCTGCGCGATCCGCTCAAGCACACGCCGTGGTATAATGCCACCGGCACGACGCTTTATGTATTTGGCATGTTGGCGTCGGCTTTTGGTCTCGGCGGAGCATGGGGGCTGTGAAGGTCGTGCAGCCCGCACCTCCGCTCGGCTGGGTTGGCATCGTCCGCATGGGGCTGGTGCAAAGTGCCATTGGCGCCATCGTGATGTTGGCGACATCGCTGCTCAATCGCGTGATGGTGGTCGAATATGCGCTGCCCGCTGCGCTGCCTGCAGGGCTTGTAGCGTGGCATTATGCCGTCCAATTGTCGCGCCCGGCATGGGGCCATAAGTCCGACAAGGGGCGTCAGCGGACGCCATGGATCATCGGCGGTATGGGAATGTTGGCGCTTGGCGCCTTGCTGGCGGTGGATGCGCTGACGCTGCTCACCGACCGACAGGTGTCGGGTTATTTGCTGATGGTCGTGGCATTTTCGATGATCGGCGCGGGTGTCGGCGCGGCAGGGACTTCACTGCTGGCGCTGCTGGCCACGCGCGTTGCGCCTGAACGGAGGGCCGCGGCGGCATCGATCACCTGGATCATGATGATTTCCGGCATCGTTATCACGGCGGGGGTCGCTGGCAGCCTCCTTGACCCCTTCTCGCTACCTCGCCTTGCGATGGTTTCGGGTGGTGTAGCGCTGTCGGCCTTTCTGCTGTCGATCATTGCGATCTGGGGTATCGAAGGCGAAGCTGCACCCGTCGCGCGACGTCGCGATGCGCCCGCGCCCGATTTCCGCGCTGCCATTGCAGACATTCTGGCGGATGACGATGCCCGCCGGTTCACGCTGTTCATTTTCCTCTCGATGTTGGCCTATTCGATGCAGGATCTGATCCTGGAACCCTTTGCGGGCCTCTTGTTCGCCATGACGCCCGGGCAATCGACTCAGCTATCGGGTGTGCAGCATGGTGGCGTGTTGGCGGGTATGATCCTTGTCGGTGTCGGCGGCAGCTATTTCGGGCGTTCGCCCGCGGCGCTCCGCTTGTGGATTTTCGCCGGATGCCTTGGATCGGCGATGGCGCTGCTCGGCCTCTCCATTGCGGCGCGGGTGGGCGAGGGCTGGCCGCTCGCCGCGAATGTCGCGTTTCTGGGCTTTGCCAACGGAATGTTTGCGGTCGCTGCGATCGGCACGATGATGGCCTTGGCGGGTGCAGGTGGCGGCGCAGATACTGGCCCGCGCGAAGGCGTGCGCATGGGCGTGTGGGGCGCTGCACAGGCCATAGCCTTTGGTCTGGGCGGATTGACCGGCGCAGTCGGCGTCGATGTCGCCCGCGCTTTGGGCGGATCGACCGAGCGCGCGTTCACGATGGTGTTCGGAGTGGAGGCGATGCTGTTCCTCGGCGCTGCATGGTTGGCGCTCCACGTCGCGCGCCCGTCGCGCCCGGCAATCACACAGCTTGCAGGAAAGTTGGCGACATGACCCATATGCGCGAATATGACGTGGTGGTGATCGGTGGCGGACCTTCGGGTGCCACCGCAGCAGACGATCTGGCGCGGGCAGGGCGCAGTGTGGCGCTGCTCGACAAGGCAGGGCGGATCAAACCTTGCGGCGGCGCTATCCCACCGCGGCTGATCCGCGATTTCGATATTCCCGATCACCTGTTGGTGGCCCACGCAACGTCCGCCCGGATGATCGCCCCCTCTGATACCGCAGTCGATATGCCCGTAGGCAACGGCTTCGTCGGGATGGTCGATCGCGATATATTCGACGAATGGCTGCGGGCTCGCGCGGTTGCAAACGGCGCAGAGAGGCGCACAGGTACATTCGATCGGATAGAGCGCGATGCCGATGGCCGCATCAGTGTGATCTATACTGAGCGGCGCGGCGGCCGCGAATTGCGCTTGCATACGCGCAGCGTCATCGGCGCAGATGGCGCAAGGTCCGGCGTGGCGCGTGCCGAATTGGCAGGGGCTGCCCGCAATCCATGTGTCTTTGCCTATCACGAAGTCATACTGGCACCGCAAGCCGCACTGGCCGCTGCCGCCGATTTCGATGGGGGGCGCTGCGACATATTCTATCAGGGGCATTTGTCTCCGGATTTTTATGCGTGGGTATTCCCGCATGGTGACACGGCCAGCATCGGCGTAGGCAGCGCGAATAAAGGCTTCGATCTGCGCGATGCAGTGGCGCGGTTGCGGCAGCAGACCGGGCTGGACGCGTGCGAAACCATACGCTGCGAAGGTGCGCCGATACCGCTCAAGCCGCTCAAGCGCTGGGACAATGGCCGCGATCTGGTGGTGACGGGCGATGCAGCCGGTGTCGTCGCACCTGCATCGGGCGAAGGCATTTATTATGCGATGTTCGGCGGCCGTTGCGCCGCGCAAGCCATCGACGCGTTCCTCAGCACGGGCCGCGCGGCTGCGTTAAAACAGGCGCGCAAAACCTTCATGCGTAAGCATGGGCGGGTCTTCTGGATTCTGGGGATCATGCAGTATTTCTGGTATAGCAGCGACAAGCGGCGTGATAGCTTCGTCAAAATCTGCAAGGATCCCGATGTGCAGCAACTGACCTGGGATGCGTATATGAACAAGGAACTGGTCCGCAAAAGGCCGATGGCGCATATGCGCATTTTCCTAAACGATATGCGGCATTTGCTCGGGCTGGGATCGGCCTCCGCTTCGCGATGATCCGCGCCTGGCTGTTTCCGATCCTGATTGCCGCGTGCATTGCCATCGCTGTGGCTGCTTTAGGCGCGACGATCACAGACATCGGCCCCTGGTATCGTAGTTTGGTCATGCCCCGGTGGGCGCCACCGGATGCGGCATATGGAATTGGCTGGACGATCATCTATTCGCTGACTGCGCTTGCAGCGGTCACGGGATGGCATGCGACACGTACGCGGGACGAAGCCGACAAGTTGATCGGCCTGTTCGCGTTGAACGGCTTTCTCAATATCTTGTGGAGCCTGTTGTTCTTCCGGCTACATCGTCCCGATTGGGCACTGTTCGAAGTGATGCTGCTGTGGCTGTCGGTTGGATCGCTGATCCTGTTTACCTGGCCGCGATCGATGGCCGCAGCGTTGTTGCTTGTGCCTTATATCTGCTGGGTGACGTTTGCGGGCTATCTCAACATGACGATCGTGCGGCTGAACGGGCCGTTCGGATGATCGCTGCGCGGTGAAAGAGCTGTTTGCGAGCGGCCATGCCGTAGATATCGTTCTTTTCATCATCGTTATCGAGGGGATATGGCTCGTGGCCCGGAGCGGCTGGGATGTGTCCAGCGCAATACTGCGCCTTGCACCGGGCGTGCTGATGCTGCTGGCGGTGCGTTTCGCCCTGACCGACATGCCGTGGTACTGGGTTTCCGCTGCGTTGCTGCTCTCTTTTCCCGTTCACCTTGCCGATCTGCGTCGGCGGAGATGAACACAAAAAAGCCCGGCATCACTACCGGGCTTTCCGTAAAATGGGTGTGTCTGGCTTAATTGGCGGCCAGATAGGCAATAACATCTGCGCGCTTTTGCGGATCGCTGAAACCCGCGAAAGCCATCTTCGTGCCCGGAACTACGCGCTGGGGATTTTCCAGATACTGGAACAGCTTTTCTTTGCTCCAGGTAATACCGCTATCCTTATTGGCGGGCGTATAATTGAATCCGGCAATCGACCCGGCGGCCCGACCGACGACACCGTGGAGAGATGGCCCGATCTTGTTCACGCCCTCTTCGATAGCATGGCAGGTTTTGCAGGTGGCGAAGTCCTTTTCCCCCTTGGCAGCGTCGCCAGTGAAATCAGCGAACTTCGCTCCGCTGAGCGTATCGACATTGCTGGCATCCGGTTTCCCGGCTGCTGCAGGCGCGGCAGTTGGTGCAGCCGTATTGGCGGCGGGTGCAGCGGTTTCCGTCGGCGCGGTTTGTGCCGTTTCGGACGTGCTGCTTTTTTCCGAACATGCGGTCAAGGCAAGGGCCGAGACGGCCAAGCCCAGCGACATGCGGCCAAATCCTTTCGAAGAAATACGCTGCATTCCCTAGCTCCTATCACGAATTATATCGCGTTATGCGGACAACGCTCGATTACGACTCTCGAACCTGTCAATTGTTCCTTACACCGCATTGTCATGGTTGGGAATGCGACAGACAAGAGAGTTTGACATATGTCGCGTCAAGCAAGCTAGGGCGCACAGGCCGCGTATTTTCTCCAGCGAGGCGCTTGAGGTCTATTCGACAGCTCGGCTCATGAGTCGATCCAGCCGCTCCGCAAAGGCCTGTGCATCCCGAGGCTGCTCTCCGTCCGCGATTCGGGCCTGATCCAGCAGCAGATGGGCTAGGTCCGCCTTAAGCACATCTCCATCGTCAATTGCCGCCAGTTTGCGGATAAGTGCATGACCGGCATTGAGCTCCAGGACGGGAAGGGCGGTCTGCGTCAGTTGCCCAGCGCTGGCGAGCAGTTTCTCAAGATGCCGGTCCATGCCGCTCTCGGGTGCGACAAGGCACACGGCGCTGGTGGTGAGCCGCTCGGATGCGCGCACATCTGACACGGCGCCTTCCAATGCCGTCTTGGCGAAGGTAAGGAAGTCATTCACCGCCCCGCTGTCTGCCGGGACGGGCTTTTCCGCATCGTCGCCCAAGGGGATCAGACTGAGGTCCGCTGCGCCCTGCGTCACCGACTTGAAGGGCTTGCCTTCATGATCGACGCCCATTGTGGTCCAGAAATTGTCGACCTGATCGGGGAGGAGCAGCACTTCTATTCCACGCGCGCGGAACCCTTCGATCTGCGGCGAAGTGGCCAGCCGGTCGAGATCGCTGCCGGTCGCATAATAGATGGCAGTCTGATTGTCCTTTATGTCCGCGACATAGTCCTTGAGCGACCGCCAGCCGTCTCCCGATGTCGTGGTCTTGAAGCGGGCAAGGGAGAGGAGAGCGTCGCGCCGCTCGAAATCCTCGTACAACCCTTCCTTGATGACCGCGCCGAACGTCTCCCAGAGCTTGAGATAGGCGTCTGCGTCGCTGTCGGCGAGCTTCTGCAGTTCGGTCAGCACGCGGCCGGCCACGCCTTTCTGGATCGCCGCCAGCACGGGGCTGTCCTGAATCATCTCGCGCGACATGTTGAGGGGCAGATCGGAAGAATCGACAAGGCCTCTCACGAACCGCAGGTAACGGGGCAGGATTTGCGCTTCGTCGGTGATGAACACCCGGCGCACATAGAGCTTGATATGGCCCTTGCGATCCGGATCGAACAGGTCGAATGGTTTGTTTTCGGGGATGAAGATCAGGACGGAATATTCATAGCGTCCCTCCGCGCGATAATGAATGGTCAGGGCGGGGGCGTCATATTGGCCCGCCACGCTGCGGTAGAAATCTTTATAGTCCTCTTCGCTGATTTCCGACTTTGGCTTCAGCCAGAGCGCCGCGCCGTCTGCGATGGATGCACCTTCCGCATCGGACTTTTCGAACAAGGTGATGGGCACCGGCACATGGCCTGACTGCGCCTTGACGATCCGTTCGACGGTGTGGCGTTCAGCATAGGATTTGGCATCGTCCAGAAGGTGGAGGACAACGCGCGTACCCCGTGCCGGAGTGTCCGCCAGATCGGCTGGTGCGATAGTGTAGGTGCCCTGGCCGTCCGAACTCCAGCGTGCGGCCTCATCCGTGCCTGCGCGCCGGGAGAAAACCTCTACCTCGCGCGCCACCATGAAGGCAGAGTAGAAACCGACACCGAATTGTCCGATTAGCTGCGAGCCTTCCTTGCCAGCGTCGCCCGCGATCCGGTCCATGAACGCCTTGGTCCCAGAGCGGGCGATGGTTCCCAGCGTCTCGCCCATGTCGGCGGCGGTCATGCCGATGCCGTTGTCCTCGATGATAAGGCGGCCCTGATCGGCGTCCAGAATGAGCGCAATGCGCGGCTGCGGATCGTCGCCCAGCAGGGAAGGATTGGCAATTCCCTCATAGCGCAGCTTCTCGCAGGCATCCGCGGCGTTGGAGATCAACTCGCGCAGGAAGACGTCCCGATCAGAATAAACGGAATGAACCATCATGTGGAGCAGCTTCGATACGTCCGCTTCGAATGCGTGGGTCTCAGTGGCTCCTGCGGTAGTGGCGGTCATGATTTATCCTCTTGCAGTATCGAACGGCGGGGAAATGGCAGCGCAGTTTCCGTTTTACAAGATGAACGGATGCAAGCGTTTGGAGAGCGCCTGCTAAGCGGTTAGCGCACCTGCTGATTGGATATGGAGCAGGTTCAGGCTATCCTCAACCGCACCGCGCCGAGGTGACCAACATCGCCTCATCGTAGCTCACTGTCAGGCGGTCTTCGCGATAGTCCATCGTCATGGCCATACCGGGGGCACCCCAACGCATGGTGCGGGCTCTGGACGTTTTCATGGCTTCTGCGCCGAGTTCGGCGGAAGCCCTCTGGCCGATGAAGCGATCAAGGCCTTCGTTTGTGCAGGTAGTGCTGCCGCTTGCAACCTGAGGCGTCATGGGGGCGGTCATGCAGGCCGTCGGAGCCAATGCCATCAGGATCAGAAGAGCTTTACTGCGCATCGTTCAATCCTCTTCGGTCGGGGGCTCGGACAGGACGGCCTGAGGTGTGGCCAGTTCGGTTGGCGGCGTTTCTACCGAGGCGAGGGTGCGAGTCATTTTTAGCCGGCCGTTCTTCACCGCAAACGCAACGCGCCCTTCAACCAGATCGACAGCATCGCGGCCGAATTGCTCGTAGCGCCAGCCTTCCAAAATGGAGAGCCCGTCGCGTTCGCCCGCAGCCAGTGCATCCAGATCGTCCGTTCGCGCCAGCAGGCGAGAAGCGACGTTGATCTCGCGCGAGCGAATCTTGAGCAGCAGCTTGAGCAGATCGGCGACCAGCGCACCGTCTTTGCCGAGACCCGGCTTTTTGGGATCGCGTTCGGGCATCTCGTCGCGGTCGAGCGGCTTGGCATTGGCCAGCGCCTGCATCATGCGGGTGCCGATGTCGTTGTTCTTCCAGCCCGCAGATAGTCCGCGCACCTTGACCAAATCGTCCTGACTGCGTGGGGGATGCGAGGCGATGTCGGCCAGCGTCTCATCCTTGACGATGCGGCCGCGGGGCAGGTTCTTGTCCTGCGCTTCGATCTCTCGCCACGCGGCAAGCGCCTTGAGACGACCCAGTACGTCGGCCTTGCGGCTGGCGATGCGAACGCGCTTCCAGGATTCGGACGGCTCATTCACATAGTTGGAGGGGTCGCTGATCCGCTCCATTTCCTGATCGAGCCAGCCGCCGCGCCCGGTCTTTTTCAGGTCCGCCAGCATCATTGGAAAAATCTGAATGAGGTAGGTGACGTCGCCGATGGCGTAGTCGATCTGCCGCTTGTCGAGCGGGCGGCGTGCCCAGTCGGTGAAGCGGGCGCCCTTGTCGAGCGTGATGCCGAGCCATGCATCGACCAGATTGCCGTAACCGATCTGTTCGCCCAGACCCAACGCCATGGCCGCTATCTGCGTATCGAACATGGGATAGGGCGTCTTGCCGGTCATGTTGTGAATGATTTCCAGATCCTGCCCGCCGGCATGGAAAATCTTCAGTACGTCCTGATTGTCGACCATGAGGTCGAGCAATGGGGTCATGTCGAGGCCGGGAGCCTTTGGGTCGATCGCGGCGGCCTCATGCGGGTCGGCGACTTGCAGCAGGCACAGGTCGGGCCAATAGCTGTTTTCGCGCATGAACTCCGTATCGACGGCGATATAGGGCGATTTGGCGATGCGTTCACAAAATTCGGCGAGGGTCTTACTGTCGCTTATCAGCGGATGAATTTGCATATGGTCTTCGATCTTATTATGGGCTGGCCCGCTCCCTGGCGGGCGCGTCGGTATCGACATATTCGGCCATAGCCCCGATCCACGGGTTTGTCATTTGCCTAGAGTGGTTGTTGTCCAATTCCATTGGATCGATCACTTTAGATCGTTGGTTTGCTCTAAAGCGTTGAAAGAAATCGAAGCCATGCACGTTTATCGCACCCACACCTGCGCCGCCCTCCGCGAAAGCGACGTGGGCGCGACCGTTCGCCTGTCCGGCTGGGTGCATCGCAAGCGCGACCATGGTGGCGTGCTGTTCGTCGATCTGCGCGATCATTATGGCCTGACGCAGATTGTCGCGCGGGCGGACAGCGATCCGTTGCGGGTGCTGGAGGGGCTGCGGCTCGAATCGGTTGTGACGATTGACGGCACGGTTGTGAGCCGTGGGACTGAAGCGACCAACGCGAACCTTGCGACCGGCGCCATCGAAGTGGTGGCGGATAGTGTGACGGTTCAATCCGCCGCGCAGGAATTGCCGCTGCCGGTAGCGGGTGAGCAGGAATATCCCGAGGATATCCGTTTGCGGTATCGCTTCCTCGATCTGCGCCGGGAAAAGCTGCACGCCAATATTGTGACGCGCACGAAAATCGTGTCCGACATGCGCCGCCGGATGGAAGGCGCAGGATTTACCGAATATTCGACACCTATCCTGACCGCGAGCAGCCCGGAAGGCGCACGCGATTTCCTGGTGCCTAGCCGCATTCATCCCGGCAAATTCTACGCGCTGCCGCAGGCGCCGCAGCAGTATAAGCAATTGCTGATGGTGGCGGGGTTCGACCGTTATTTCCAGATTGCGCCGTGTTTCCGCGACGAAGATCCGCGCGCCGACCGCTTGCCGGGCGAGTTCTACCAGCTCGATCTGGAAATGAGCTTCGTCACGCAGGAAGATGTGTGGAACACGATGGAGCCTGTCATCGCGCAGGTGTTCGAGGCATTTGCCGAGGGCAAGCCGGTGACGCCTGCGGGCAGCTTCCCGCGCATTCCACACGCCGAAGCGATGCTGAAATATGGCAGCGACAAGCCCGATCTGCGCAACCCCATCGAAATTACCGATGTGACCGAGCATTTCCATGGGTCGGGATTCGGCATCTTTGCGTCACTGGTCGAGAGTGGCAACGTGATCCGCGCGATCCCTGCACCGGGTGCCGGTGCTGGCAGTCGCAAGTTCTTTGACGATATGAATAACTGGGCGCGGGGCGAAGGCTATTCCGGGCTGGGCTATATCAACATCAAGGACGGCGTGCCGGGCGGCCCCATCGCCAAGAACCATGGGGAGGAAGCAACCGCGAAGTTGATTGCGGCGCTGGGCCTTGGCCCTAATGACGGCGTGTTCTTTGCAGCCGGCAAGGAAAGCCAAGCGGCGAAGCTGGCCGGGCTGGCGCGTATCCGTGTGGGTGAGCAACTCGACCTGATCGACAAGGATCGCTTCGAATTGTGCTGGATCGTTGATTTTCCGTTCTACGAATATGACGAGGACGAAAAGAAGATCGAATTTGCGCACAATCCGTTCTCGATGCCGCAAGGGGGACTGGAGGCGTTGAACGGGCAGGACCCGGTGACGATCAAGGCGTATCAGTACGATATGGTCTGCAACGGATATGAGATTGCATCGGGGTCGATTCGTAACCAGTCGCCAGAACTGATGGTGAAAGCGTTCGAACTCGTGGGCCTTTCGCAAGCGGATGTCGAAGACCGTTTCGGCGGTCTATATCGCGCGTTTCAGTATGGCGCACCGCCGCATGGTGGCATGGCTGCGGGTGTGGATCGCATTGTGATGCTTCTGGTGGGTGCGCAGAACTTGCGTGAAGTTACACTGTTCCCGATGAACCAGCGCGCGGAGGATTTGTTGATGGGGGCGCCGAGCCCCGCCGCGCTAAAGCAACTGCGTGAACTCAATATCCGGGTGATCGAGGCACCAGCCAAGGCCTAAGGCGCGTACAAAAAACGGCATGGTCTATGCCTTTGTGCACATCCTATTGCGCGATGGGCAGTAGCGGGAGGCGATTGGCTGTGCGTTTAAGCCGTTAAGGCGCATGGCGGAGCATGGCACTGCGTGCGGTGTCATGGTAAGCGTGGCTCCGCGGATGAAGGCTGGTACCAAGCCTTTATAAAATATCGGGTAGCTATATGAAAATGTTAAAGCAGACGATGCGCTACTTTATGTGAAAAAGTAGCGCCACAGCGCATAAGTGGCAAGATATCCCACAATCAGAGCCGCCGGTCCCGCAAGGCGCGATAGGCGCTGAATGACTATATCCGTGGAATCGCTTTCCGATTTCGGCCAGTCCAACGGATCTTCGTGGCCTTTCCAAGCCTCGAAATCATGTTTCATTCCATGGTCTCCGGCTGTCGAAAGTGCGCAAGCGGATCCTTTTATTGCGCCGCTTCTTTATTGAGCGGAGACTTGCGGAAAAGCAATTTTATTTGCATTCATTTTGGATGCAACTATGCTGTGATGCGTTACGGAAAAAAATATGCTTATTTTCAATCGTATAAAATGGTTCATCCTGAGACATAATGGCACTTTTCACATATCGAAATGTGCATTTTGGAGGCTAATTTATCGATGATAGCATTTTCGATATCTCAACGCGAAAGGAAGGGCACGGCATCTGCTGAAACAGAGCCGGTTTTGGATATGCAGGATGTCGAACAGGAAAAAGCGCGGGAGCTGATAGGCCGCATCGTCAGCGCAACGGGATGGTCCGTTACGGAAATCGCGCGGAAAGCGGGGCTTTCGCCGTCCACATTGACACGGATTTATCCTCAGCCAACCGTCAATTACACTTTGTCGACCCGGACGCTAGCGAAAATCCGTGCCGTGTTTCCCACGCCCGATCTAGACGATGTTGCGCCGCGTGTGGCTGACATGCGACAGCCCTTCATAGCGCAACCTTCGGCGACCATTTCAGTGTTCGCCTTGGGTATGCTTGCGGACGCATCTGCAGATGCGCAAATGACCGTTCCGGCGGATTTCGAATTTTACGCCGCCAATCTTGAAGACAGCAAGACGCAGCAGATTCCGCAATTGGCGGTGATGGATAAAGAGCGTTTCTTCGCGGCGTATATGCCGGGCGACGCCATGGAGCCGCGCTTTCGCGCAGGTGAGATGGTGTTGATCGACAAGGTCAGGCCTGCTGCGATCGGGGGCGATGTTTTCGTCGCGCTGAACACGAACGATGGTAAACAGGTGGTCACGGTGGCGAAGCTTATCGAGCGGGATCGCAACCAGATCACTTTGCTTCAGCACCGCTACGATGTGGAAATGCATATCCACCGCAGTCAGGTCGAGAATATCTACCCAATCGTCGCGCTATTTGAGGATCGCTTCTAGGAGGCGGTAGGTATCGGTTGTGCCAGACCGGGACGAGCAAATGTTAACCCTCTTTAACCATGGGCTAAAAGGTAAATGATGCGTTAACATCGCATCATGAGAAAACGTCGCGCCCTTGTCCTGACTACCGAATCTGCCCGACATCCATTTCGGGCCAGTCTTCCGCCGCATGTGCTGGTCATGCCGAAGCATGATCTGCCGGTGAAATCCGACGATCAGGACTGGAAACTGTTTGGCCTGAGCTTTGCGGCGTTCTTTACCGCTTTCTACAGCTTCATAGCGTAGAACTTAGTGGACTATGCACTGCCCATCGCGGCAGGCACTGTGCAGCCGCCAGGCAAGCCATGCCGAGATGGGGCATAAGGCAGCAGCAAGAAGCAACTGGTTGACGGGCGCCAACCCCAGCATCGTCAGGCCCACTGCCACCAACGATCCAATCACCATGGCGCCAGAATTCACGATGTTGTTTGCGGCGATGGTGCGCGCGGCTTCGCACTTTTCAACGGTCGTCGTCAAAAACGCATAGAGCGGCACAACGAACATGCCGCCGAACGTCGCCACCCCCAACAGCGCGCCTGTCAGTTCCCAGGCATCCGGGTGTTTGAGAAAATCCGCCAGCGACAGCAATTGCCCGTCGGTCGCACCAGCCCAATTGGCGCACACGAAGTGGAAGCCCATCAAGCAAACGCCCATTCCGATTACGGAAGCAGGCGCATATTTGGCCGAGACATCGCCCTTGAGCAAGCGATTGATCGCGACCGAGCCGATTGCAATGCCGATGGAGAAAATAGCAAGGAACAGGCTGGCGACCGCTTTGTCGGCGGTGAGTACATTTTTGACCAGCGGCGGAAACTGAATGAAAAGGATAGACCCGATGGTCCAGAAGAAGCTGATCGATAAGATCGCAAGATACAGGCGCGGAACGTGCATCGTGCCTTTCACCAGTTTGATCGATGCGCGGATGAAGTGATAATCCACTGGATCGCAGCGTCCCATCGGTGGCGCGGGCGGCACTTCTCGACCTGTTAAATAGCCCACTATTGCTGTCATAATGACGACAGCCGCAGCGACTTCGACCGAAATGAGACCGGCCAAAATGGTGCCGGCAAGAATGGCGATGTAGGTTCCGGCTTCGACCAGACCGGTGCCGCCCAGCACTTCATCGTCGTGCAGATGTTGGGGCAGGATGGCATATTTGATCGGTCCGAAGAATGTCGAGTGAATCCCCATAGCGAACAGAGCCAGCAGCATCAGCGGAATGGCGATGCTGTGTATCGTTATGCCCATCCATGCGAGCGCCAGTCCGATCGCACCCACAGTCATGATGCCGATTTCCGCAGCTTTGACGATGCGAATGATGCGGGCCTTATCCCGCTGATCGGCAAGCTGCCCTGACAAGGCGGACAACAGGAAGAAGGGGAGGATGAATATGCCGGTCGCGATGGCGCTGAACCACGTCTCGGCCTTCTCGTCATTATAGACGGAATAGACCACGAACAGGACCATCGCGTTCTTGAACAGATTGTCGTTAAAGGCGCCCAAAAGCTGTGTGACGAACAGCGGAAGGAACCGCCGCTTGGTAAGGAGCCTGACCGAGGCTTGCATAAAGGCGATGACTTCTCGCTGTTGCGCTAATTGAGGCGGGGTCTAGCCGCTGCCAATGCCGCTGTCCAACCTCGTCTGCTTCGCTGCGATAAGTCGAACCTTGTTACAAGGGCGATATGATGGGTCCGCGCTGAAGTTACGCCACGACCGCTTGTCACCGGGAGACGGCTGTGGCAGGCGGAGTGACATGCTAACGCTGCCCAATCTGTTGACGCTTTCGCGCATTTTCGCCGTGCCGTTGCTGGTCGGCCTGTTGTGGTGGCCGCAATGGCAGGCAGGATATGCCTTCGCCTTTGCCTTATATTGCCTGATGGGCATTACCGATTATTTCGACGGTTATCTGGCGCGCGCCAACGGCGCGGTCTCCCGACTGGGTATTTTTCTCGATCCGATCGCCGACAAGATCATGATCGCAGCAGTTATCCTGATGCTGGTTGCGACGCGGGACATCACGGGTATTCACATCATTGCGGCTTTGGTGATCCTGCTGCGCGAAATCGCCGTGTCTGGATTGCGCGAGTTTCTGGCGGGGTTGCAAGTGTCCGTCCCGGTTTCGCAATTAGCGAAATGGAAGACGACGTTTCAGCTTATATGTTTCGGCGCGTTGATCCTTGCCGGTGCATTGCCGGCCTATCCCTTCATTCAATGGACCGGCATCGCAACCCTGTGGGCCGCCGCGATCCTGACCGCGGTGACGGGTTGGGATTATTTGCGCGTCGGCCTGAAGCATATGGACTGATCCGACGGTGGCGGGCTTGGACATACTGTATTTCGCCTGGGTGCGCGATGGCATCGGTCGCGATGGCGAGCGGATCGACACTCCTGCGCGTGACACTAGCATCGCAGCATTGATCGAAAGCCTGGCGGCGCGCGGCGGTGGCTACGCGCAAGCCTTGGGCCAGCCGACGCGGTTGCGAGCGGCGCTCGATCAGCGGTTCGTGCCGCTCGACACGGTGATTGGCGATGCACGGGAACTGGCGCTGTTCCCGCCCGTAACCGGGGGATGAGCATCACCGCTTCCGTCCGGACCGACGATTTCGATGCCGCCGTCGAGTTGTCGGCGCTGGAAGCACTGGGCGGCGGGGCGGTGGCTAGCTTTACCGGGATTGTGCGGGGGGAGGGGGACTTGCTTACGCTCCATCTCGATCATTATCCGGCCATGACCCAGATGCAGGTCGAGCGGATCGCAGCGGACGCAATGGCGCGCTGGCCCCTGTTGGGTATCCGCATCGTCCATCGCGTTGGCACCTTACGGCCCGGCGACCGCATCGTTTTTGTGGGAACGGCGTCGCGCCATCGGAAGGCTGCGCTGGAAAGCTGCGCCTTCCTGATCGACTGGCTCAAGAGCCACGCCCCGTTCTGGAAAAAGGAAAGCTTTGCGGACGGGCGCGAAAGCTGGGTCGAAGCGAAGGCGGAGGACGATGCCAAAGCATCAGAATGGCTATCGCCGACACCTTAAGCGGGGACTTTGCTTCGTAGCCTGCGCGGCGCTTTAGCGGCTTCGCGCAGTATCTCGGCGAGCATCCGAAACTCCTTGTCGCGCGGACTGTTCTTGCGCCACACAAGGGCGATCTGACGCTGCGCATTGTCGGTGTTGAGCGGTCGCGCGACGATCTGCGTATTCTCCAATATTCCGCCGGTGATCGCCATTTCCGGCAGCATGGTCAGGCCCAGCCCATTATCCACCATCTGCACCAACGTGTGGAGCGAAGTGCCCATCATCGTGGCTTCCGCGCGGAGTTCGGGGCGATTGCAAGCGGAGAGGGCGTGATCCTTCAAGCAATGGCCGTCTTCCAGCAACAGCAGTCGCGCTTCGTCGATCATGTCTGCGTCGATATGCTCGGGCGGATCGCGTGGATCGTCCTTTGGGAAAGCCACGAACAGGCGATCGGCGAACAGTATCTCGCTATCCACGTCACCGGTCGCATAGGGCAAGGCGAGCAGCACGCAATCGACCTGGCCATGGCGAAGGGATTCGATCGCCTGGCCGCTCGTCTCTTCGCGCAGATAAAGTTTGAGTTCGGGCTTGTCAGCGCGTAGCTTCGGCAGCAGTTGCGGGAGCAGAAAAGGTGCAATGGTAGGGATGACGCTCATCCGCAATTCGCCGCATAGCGGCTTGCCGGCGGCCTGAGCGATACCGGCGAGTTCCTCGGCTTCGCGTAGGACGCGATGTGCCTTTTCCACGATGCGGTCGCCCAAAGCCGTAAATCGCACCACACGCCGGGTACGCTCGACCAGTGTCACACCGATCAGCGATTCCAGTTCGCGGATGCCAGCCGATAATGTCGATTGGGTCACGAAACAGGCATCGGCGGCTTTGCCGAAATGCCCCTGTTCCTTGAGCGATACCAGATATTGCAGTTGCTTCAGAGTCGGCATGTAGCTCGACATATGATTGGCTCCCTCGATTGACGAGGGAAATATAATCGCTCTAGCCGATATATCCAAGCCACTTGGCAATGCCGAACAACGACGTGAGCGTCAGAATGATGCCAACCGAAGTCATCAATATCTTGGGAGCCACATGTCGCGCCAACATTGCGCCCAAAGGCGCAGCCACTACGCCGCCGATCAGCAGGCCAGATGTCGCGACAGTGAAGGCCTCCCAACCGACGTTAAGGAAGAAGGTGATCGAGATGCTGAGTGTCAGAATAAACTCGACGCTGTTCACTGTGCCAATGGTGTGACGCGGGCTGGACCCCTGAATGAGAAGGTTGGAGGTTACCACCGGACCCCAGCCTCCGCCGCCGCTCGCATCCAGAAACCCGCCAACGAGACCCAGCGGAGCTACGATTTTCGGATTGCTGTGCTGGGGCAATACATGACGAGACCGCCAAATGAGATAGACCCCAATGGACAGAAGATAGACTTGAATGAATGGCTTGATGACGTTGCCGTCGATGTTTGAAAGAACATAGGCACCTAGCACGCCCCCGATCACGCCGGGAACGACCAGACGGCGAAACAGGCTCCAATCGACATTGCGATGGGCAATGTGGCTGATCGCTGAAACGCCGGTGGTGCAGGTTTCAGCCGCGTGGACGCCAGCAGATGCTGCCGCAGGGGGGACACCGAGGGCGAGCAGCAAGGTGCTGGAAATCACGCCATAGGCCATGCCTAGGGCGCCATCCACCATCTGCGCGAAAAAGCCGACGAGTACGAACGGCCAAATGGCGTCCGCGTGGGTAGCCCCCATTGCCAGGATCGAATCGATCATTCATGCCCCTCATGCCGTTATTGTCTACCGCATTGCTTTGCTTTTATCGGATCGCCAAACAAGTTTCTCTTGGGTCTGGCGAAGGCAAAAACGGTCTGCATCTGGAATATCGCAACAAGAACGCCTATTCTGTATATCGGTTCAGGTTGAAGGGCGTTCTATGCTCAATCGTCTCATTACGTATTTGGATTCGGTGAAGTCCCGTGATCCTGCCCCCCGGTCGCGTGCAGAAATTCTTCTGTATCCCGGTGTCTGGTCGCTGGCGTTTCACCGTATCGCACATCGGCTGTACCGAGCTGAGCTATTTTTTCTTGCGCGCGCCGTCAATCATATGTCGCGTTTCCTCACCGCGAACGACATTCACCCCGGCGCACAGATCGGCAAAAATCTGTTCATCGATCACGGTTTTACCGTTATCGGTGAAACTGCCGAGATCGGCGACGATGTCACCATTTACCAGAATGTGACGCTGGGTGGCACGGACCCGGCGAACGGCATCGCGGGCAAGCGGCACCCGACCATCGGGAATGGCACCATCATCGGATCGGGCGCGCAGGTGCTTGGGCCGGTTACAGTCGGGCCGCGTGCGCGGATCGGCGCCAATGCGGTGGTTACGAAGAATGTGCCCGAGGCTGCCACTATGGTGGGCATTCCCGCACGACAGATGCTGGTCGACGTCACTGCCTATCAGCGGGATTTTCTGCCTTACGGTACCCCTTGCAGCGATAATTTCGATCCCGCGACGCAAAAGCTGGAACTGATGCAGTGCGAGATCGAGCAACTGCAAAAGCGTCTGGCGGCGCTGATTGCGGAGCAGGGCAAGGGCAAGCCGGATTCGGATGATGCTGTGCAGGAGCGTGGCTGCGCCTGATGAGCAGCACGTTTCATCCCGGTAATGTCACGCCGTTCCGGCAGGGTGGATTACCCACGCAAACATTGTTCGACCGACAGGAATTGACGCGGATTATGGACCTTTACGGTCGTATGGTGTCGGCTGGGCATTGGCGGGACTATGCCATCGATATGGGGAAGGATGCGGCGGTCTTTTCCGCTTTTCGCCGTGCGGCGGAGCGACCGGAATATCGGATAGAAAAGCGGCCTTCGCTCCGTAACCGTCAAGGCATGTGGGCGCTGATCGGGGAAGCGGGCGCTGTGCTCAAGCGCGGTGCGGATCTTGGTCCGGTGCTTGCCCCGGTCGAACGCAAACTGATGAAGTTGGTCGAGGAATAGCCTTTCCTTCCCGCCGGAAGCGGGAAGGCAGGTGGCATTCAGACGGTCACGACATCGCGGTCGAGATACGGCAGGCGACCGCTTATGTCCTGCGGCAATCCTTCGACAACCAGCTTGCGCGCTTTGTGCCAGAATGCCGATAGCAGGAGTAGGGCCGACCCGATGACCAAGGCAGTGAGCGCAAAGGATGTTTCCACTGCGCCCGCCTGCCGAAATAGAGCGCTCAAGGCCCAGAGCACATAAGCGAGGCTCGACACCAGCAAGGCGCGACGGTCGATCGCCAGCGCGACCAGTCCGAACAGGATGTACAGGCCAATAACGGCGACCGCCGTACCTGGCGTAACTGTGCCGCTTAGCACACCAAGCAAGCGGAACAGGCTGTGGGCGATCATCGGTGCAGCCGCCAGATGCAGCCAGAACGCCACGTCCGACCGACGCGTAGTGCGGGCGCGATCGCTCATGTCCCACCACATGGCGAAAGCGAAGATTGCAACGCCTGCCGCCATCACGACCCAGAAAATGGTGTCCCCGATGTCAGGAAACGCTGAAAGCGTCAGGGTAATGGCAACGCCCGCCATTGCGGCGGCACCCGCTGCCACCGTGATCGGCACCATGAACCGTCGCCAATGCACCCAGATCGCCACGGCAGTGGCCAGCGCGATGCCTGCTGTGATGAGGGCACCGATCCGCGATCCTGCATCTGGAAACAATCGAAATGCGGCGGCGAACAAGGTGAAGGCAAAGCCGCCGGCAAAGCTGAGCAAAAGTAATATGCTGGGCAGCGCCATACGGCGCACGCGGGTAAAATACTCGGCCAGTCCCCACGATGCCAGCGTAACAAGTATCCCGGCAAGAACCGTCGGTTTACCTGAGTCCAGGCCGCCGCTGATATCCTGTCCGAGCCAGCCTACCGCAACCAGCAGAATGACACTGGCAATTGCCACGAAGATGTCGTTAAATCCTGTTAGCAAACGAAAATGTTCTTCGTCCACCAAGGGACTGGCGCGCCTATCGGCCGCATGGCTGCGCAATGCGTCGGCTGCCTCTTGGCTGATGGCGCCCGCTTCCACAGCCGCTTGTAGGTCACTCTCGCTGTACATTGCGCTCTCCTGAAATTCGAAAGATCAATTACACCAACTGTATTACCATCACAATACGCTAATACGGACTCGTCATTTTGTCGCAAAACAGCAACAAAAAGTCCGCGCAATTGAAACATAATTGTCATAACTGCCGCTCGCTCGATCAATCACACAAGCGACCCTGCGGGGAATCACGGAGTTCCGATGACCTATCGACCCTGGACTGTCGCTTCCGCGCTCGTAATTGTTGCAATGCCGAGCATTGCATCGGCTCAGGCGCTCACTGCGCAGGAGGCGGCGGATTTGCGCGCGCAACTGTCGGCATTGAAGGCACAGGTCGAACGCCTCGAAGCACGGCTCGACAGCACGCAGCAGCAGGTTGCGACGCAATTGGCACCGTCGGCGACTTCCGCGCCAGTCAACGTCGTTGCGGCCGCACCAGCCAAGCCGACCACTACCATCAAGTGGAAAGGGTCGCCGCAGTTCAGCTTGGGTAGCGCGAGTTTCAAGGTCAAAGGGCGCATCCAGTATGATGCCAGCTATCTATCGGTGCCTAAGGATGTGGCCGATCTTTCCAAAGGATATTCCAACGAGCTGCGGCGCCTGCGGCTGGGCGGCGAAGGCACTCTTGGCGGTGGTTTTGGGTATAAGCTGGAAACCGAATTATCCGATAACAGCATCGATCTGGTCGACACCTTCATAACCTATGAGCGTGGCAAATGGCTGATCACCTTGGGTAATCAGAACGAGTTCCAGTCTCTCGACGAGTTAACCGGGGACACTACCGGCTCGGTCATGGAACGTGCGGCTTTTACCGATGCTTTCGCGTTTGAGCGGCGCCTCGGCCTTTCGGCGCAGTATCGTGGCAAAGCGGTGCTGGTGCAGGGGGGTATCTTTTCGGACAGCGCTGACTCGCTCACCAACAGCAGCGACGGTGTGACTGGAGGCGACGAAAACAACAGCATCGGACTGGACGGTCGCATCGTGGTCATGCCGAAGGTCGGCGATATGCAACTTCACTTTGGCGGTTCGTACCATTGGCGCGATTTTAACCGCCTGGCCGCTGCCCCGGTCCGTTATCGCCAGCGCCCCTATATCCACAGTTCGAACAGCCGCTTCCTCTCGACGCCCGCCATCAACGCCACGGGCGAGCGGCATTACGGTTTCGAAGTGGCGGGTAGCCAGGGGCGTTTCAGCTTCGCAGGCGAAGGCCATTGGCTACGCAGCGTCCGGTCGGGGCTTTCCGATCCGCAGTTTTTCGGCGCCTATGCCGAAGTGGGGTATTTCCTGACCAAAGGAGACAGCCGACCGCTGGCCGACGGCATTTTCGGCCGGACCGATCCAAAGAACCCTGTAACGGCGGGCGGGCTGGGCGCTGTACAGCTTACTTTACGGTATGATTATCTCGATCTGAATGACGGCGCGATAGTTGGCGGAACGCAGAATGCTTACATCGCCGCACTCGTCTGGGCTCCGATCAACTATCTGCGCTTCAACATGAATTACGCTCATCTGGACTATGCCGACGCAGCCATTCTGGCCGACACACGCGCCGACTACGGTATAGACACGGTGAGCCTACGCGCGGAACTCGATTTTTAGCGCAAGACGTTTGCGGCCATGGCACGGCAATCGGTGTCCGATGCTGTCGGTCCCTGCTTTCCGGCGATGGCCCGGCCAACCATTTTTACCACGTTGCCGACCGACTTTGTTTCCTTCGGTACCACTATGCTGGGCTGCTTGATCGTTCCCAGTATTGGAACCGATCCGTCCAGCCGCAATATACTTCGCGTCTTTGGTGCGCCGGTAAGCGCCAGCGCCATTCGTTCATCATTCAGTGTGATTGTACCATTCGCCTTTGTAAGTGCGCGTGTCGTGTCGATCAGGACGGGATTGGTACGCATGACCCCATTCCGCACATCCAGCCGTGCAATGATGCAGCGAAGGGACGCCATTTCGTCTTTCCCCGTCAATATGCCACGGCCTACGTCCTGACCGAGCAGAGACGCTGTGCGTGCAGGGATCTTGCCATCCCGCGCGACGAGGGCGACCACGCCGTTGGATCGTGCAATGGCGCCACGGATGGTGCGTCCACGCCCGGCCAGGCGCAGTTTTCCTTCAAGTCGTCCGTCGATTTGCGCATGAGGGAAAAAGTCTATCAGCCGGGCATCGCGCACATTCATCGCGATATTCAACATAGGGGACGACGCGATGGATTTGCCTTGACGTTGATCGATCGACAAGCGGCCCGCGAACCGGCCGCGCGTCAGGCCCAATTCCAACGGGTCCATAACGAGATGCGATCTCTCGAGCATCAGGGTGGCACGCAGGCTGCGAAAGGGGGAAGATCCAGGCCATAGCAATTTCCCGACGGTTAGCCGTAGCTTTCCATCGGTCTTGCCAACGTTCTTTAGATCGATGGCAGTAGCAGGCACAAGCCGGTCACCGAACCTTGCTTCCATGGCCCTGCCGCGCGCCTTTCCAGCGACGCTTGCCAGGTCATCGAAATCAAATTGCCGTGAGGTTACTTCGCCGTCGATCCGTGTTCGACCGTCGCGCTTTTTGATCGTCGCATTGCCTGCGATATCGGATCGTCCGATCGTTCCACGCAAATTGGCGATCTTCCAGTCGGGCGTGTCGCGGCGGACTTTGGCGGCAAGTTTCACAGGCTGGGTTCCCGGCAACCCGGCCTCGATGATGACATCCAGCAACGCCAGATCGTTGGCGTAAGCCGTGGCGCTGGCAGTCAGGTGGCCGACGTCGAGAGGGCGATCCATTGTCCCTTCAAAGGTGGCACCGACCGTCTGGCCCTTTATCTGCGCACGGAAGGGCCATGTCTTGTTGGCGGCGTCGCCCGCAATGGGGCCGCCATCGACGGACACGGCGACGGGATTGCCCTTTAACTGCCCAGTGCCCCGCATGGCGAGACCGCGGCGTACATCGGCTTCGACTTTCAGGTCGAAGCTGCGGCCGCGTTTTGCATCGCGATACAGGACGCGGCTATTGGCGATTTTAAGGCGCGAGAACTGGGGGCGCTGCCCGTCGCCGTCCGATGTGTCACCATCGTTCCAGCTCTCGCGGCCGTTTTTGTCGCGAATGAGCGTCAGCGTCATGCCGTCCACATCGAACGCCTCGACCGACATTTTTCCGGTCAGAAGGGAGAGTGCGTTGAACTGCAACCGTGCTTGCGCCACTCGGGCGAGATCGCCTTTTCCGGCCCATGCAGGCTGGGGTATGGTGATGCCACGGGCGATAACTTCGGGATGGAAGGAGAAGCGGTCAGCACGCTCCATTACGGCGATTTGGGCAGGTCGGCCCAACCGTTTAGATAAACGGTGTTCTATGGTTTCGCGCAGGACTCCCCAAGGGAAGGCGGCCAGTGCGATGAGCAATATAATCGCAAATGTGCCAATAATGAGCAGGCCCTTCGCCCACCATGACATAGTACGCAATTGAAGTCCTCGCCCCTCTTGGACCTGCCGCTTGGGCAGGCGCATGAAATAAGGACGCACGAAACGAAAATTCGTTCCGTTAGCGGTTCAATCGCGGATCAGTTGGGGCCGTCTGTGTCCAGCGCATAGCCCGCCGAGCGTACCGTGCGGATGATATCGCGATGGCTCTCGCCATTGATTGCCTTGCGGAGACGACGGATATGTACGTCAACCGTACGCAGTTCGATATCGCTGTCCTGTCCCCAGACGCTGTCGAGCAATCGCTCGCGCGAGAAGACCCAGCCCGGATGCTCCAGAAAATGCTTGAGTAGCCGAAATTCCGTGGGGCCAAGCGAAACGGTCTGACCGGCGCGACGGACCTTGTGGCCGACCGTGTCCATCTCGATATCCGCGAAGGACAAGGTTTCGCCCGCCAGTGCAGGGCGCACGCGACGCAATACCGCGCCGACACGCGCGACCAGCTCGCGGGGCGAGAAGGGCTTCGTTACATAATCGTCGGCACCGGTTTCCAAACCACGCACGCGATCCTCTTCCTCTCCGCGTGCGGTGAGCATGATGATCGGTACATTGGCCGTACCGTTCATGCGGCGAAGGCGGCGGCAGACTTCGATGCCGGACAGGCTTTCGACCATCCAGTCAAGGAGGACGATATCAGGCGTTTCTTCCTGCGCCATGATGAGCGCTTCTTCGCCGTCAACGGTGTGCGCGACATCAAAGTCTTCGCGTTTGAAATGCCAGATCAGAAGTTCGGCAAGGGCCGCGTCGTCTTCAACCAGCAGCATTTTGGCTCGCGCCATGGCAGTTGTCCTTATTTGCCCGCGTCTTCGGGGGCTTCGCCGCGCTCGCGGTCGGGCAGATACTGGCCGGTTGCCGCATAATAGACCATCTCCGCGACATTGGTCGCGTGGTCGCCGATCCGTTCGATGTTCTTGGCTACGAACAGCAGATGCGCACTTTCCGAAATCATCTTTGGATTTTCGGCCATATAGGTTAGCAGCGTGCGGAAAATGCTATTGTAGAAATCGTCTACTACCTTGTCGCGCTCGATGACGGCAATCGCAAGATCAGCATCGCGCGCAGCAAAGGCGTTAAGTGCATCGTGCACCATTTCGCCGGCGATTTGCCCCATCGATGGGAGCAGCGACATCAGTTCCAGCTTCCGATTTTCGACGATCAGCGGCACGCGCTTGGCGATGTTCTTGCCGTAATCGCCGATCCGTTCGACGACGCCCGCGATCTTCAGCGCCGCGACCACTTCGCGTAGATCGTTCGCCATCGGCGCGCGCAGGGCGATGGTCTGCACCACCAGTCGCTCGACTTGTTCCTCCAGCGCGTCGATCTTTGGATCGTCCAGCACGACCTGACGCGCCATATTCTTGTCACGGCGGAGCAGCGCCATCATCGCGTTGTCGAGGCTCGCTTCCGCGCGTCCGCCCATTTCCGCGATCAAGCCGCGGAGCGTATCGATATCTTGATCGAAAGCCTTGACCGTATGTTCAACCATTATTCTCTCTCCCCCGGTCAGCCGTAGCGGCCGGTGATATAATCCCGTGTCCGATCTGCCTTCGGATTAGTGAAGATGTCGGATGTTACGCCATATTCTACCAGCGTTCCCAGATGGAAGAACGCCGTTCGCTGCGACACGCGCGCCGCTTGCTGCATGTTATGCGTCACGATCACGATCGCATAGCGACCCCGCAGCTCGTGGATCAGTTCCTCGATCTTCGCCGTTGCGATGGGGTCGAGTGCCGAGCAAGGCTCGTCCATCAGGATGACTTCCGGTTCCACGGCAATCGCGCGGCCGATGCAAAGGCGCTGCTGCTGGCCACCGGATAGGGCTGTGCCGCTTTCGTTAAGCCGATCCTTGACCTCTTCCCAGAGACCCGCCCGGCGCAGCGACTTTTCAACGATCACGTCCATATCGGCTTTCGCGCTGGCAAGGCCATGGATGCGCGGGCCATAGGCAATGTTTTCGTAGATCGATTTCGGAAACGGATTGGGCTTCTGGAAGACCATGCCAACCCGCGCGCGAAGCTGCACCACGTCCATCGAAGGGGCGTAGATGTTCTCGCCATCCAGCGTGATTTCCCCCTCGACTCGGGCGCTGGCGACGGTGTCGTTCATGCGGTTCAGGGTCCGTAGGAATGTCGATTTGCCGCAACCGGACGGGCCGATGAAGGCCGTTACATTGTCCATGTCGACGTCGATCGACACCTTGTTGATGGCTTGCTTGGCCCCGTAAAAGACGTTGACGTCACGCGCCGTCATCTTCGGATTATTGGGCTTTAGCGCCTGTTGTTCTTCAGTCAGCATATTACCAGCGCTTCTCAAATTTGTTGCGAAGATAGATGGCGAGACCGTTCATCGCCAACAGGAAAGCCAGCAGCACTATGATCGCTGCCGATGTCTTTTCAATGAAACCCTTGCTAACTTCGTCTGACCACAGGAAAATCTGTACGGGAAGGACAGTCGCGGGGTCCGTTATGCCGCCCGGTGGGGTTGCGATGAAGGCGCGCATGCCGATCATCAGCAGCGGCGCAGTTTCCCCGAGCGCGCGGGCCATGCCAATGATCGTGCCGGTCAGGATGCCGGGGAGCGCGAGCGGGAGGACATGGTGAAATACGACTTGCACCGGGGATGCGCCGACACCCAGCGCGGCATCACGAATGGAAGGCGGCACAGCCTTGATCGCGTTGCGCCCGGCGATCACGATGACCGGCATGGTCATCAGCGCCAGCGTCATACCGCCGACCAGCGCGGCAGAGCGGGGGAAGTCCAGCAGGTTAAGGAAAATCGCCAGACCCAACAGACCGAATATGATCGACGGCACGGCTGCAAGGTTGTTGATCGATACTTCGATGATGTCCGTCCACCACGCTTTAGGCGCATATTCTTCCAGATACAGTGCCGTAGCGACACCGATTGGGAAGCTCAGCAGCAGCGTGACGAGCATCGTCAACAATGACCCCTTGAACGCACCCCAGATGCCGACCTGTGTGGGATCGGTTGCATCGCTGGCGGAGAGGAAGGCACTGTTGAAGCCAGTGGATACGACGCCCGATTGCTGCAGCCGCGCATAGGCCGCTTCATCGGTTTCGCTGGCATCGCCCTTGGCTGCCAGATCGATACCGGTGGAGGCCGGGAGGGACAGCGTGATTTTCTGCGAAAGGACCTTCGGATTGTCCAGAATCGCGTCGCGGACGGTCAGCCAGGCATTGGGTGAGATCAATGCATCGCCCCCTGCGCCGAGGGCCTTATCGGCGGCCTGCGCCGTGATGGCCTGCAGGTTTGCGCCTGCCAGTGACTGCGCATTGACCGTAGCGGGATCGATAAGGATTGGCGCTGTCTGGAAATCGATCTGCAGAGCGATTTCGGTGCGCGTGAAGCCGCGCGCGCCATTGCCGATCATGGTGAACAGCAGGAACGCCAGAAACCCGGCTGACAGCAATACCGCGCCCATACCCAGCAGGCGGAACCGGCGTTCTGCTGCATAGCGCGCAGCAATCCGCTTCTGCATCGCGGCGCCCTTCCAGTCGGTGGGGTTGCGCGTGGGGCTGGCGAGTGTAGTCGAAGGCGCGTTCATTCGTAGGCCTCCCGATATTTCTTTACGACGCGAAGGGCGACGATGTTGAGCAGCAACGTGACGATGAAGAGCACCAGCCCGAGGGCGAACGCCGCAAGGGTTTTGGCGCTGTCGAATTCCTGATCGCCCGTGAGCAACTGGACGATCTGGGTCGTAACTGTCGTCACGCTGGAAAAGGGATTGAGGGTCATGTTAGCGGCAAGGCCAGCGGCCATCACCACGATCATGGTCTCCCCAATTGCACGGCTGACCGCCAGCAATACGCCGCCGACGACACCGGGTAGCGCTGCGGGGATCAGCACGCGCTTGATCGTCTCGCTGGTGGTCGCGCCCATCGCCAGCGATCCGTCACGCATGGCCTGAGGCACCGCTGCAATGCTGTCGTCTGCCATGGAAGAGACGAAGGGGATGATCATCACGCCCATCACCAACCCCGCGGCAAGCGCGCTTTCGGAAGATGCGCCGCTGATCCCGACGGCCACCGCAAAGTCGCGCAGGGCAGGAGCTATGGTGAGCGCGGCAAAATAACCGTAAACCACCGTCGGGACGCCCGCGAGTACCTCAAGGATCGGCTTCATCCACTTGCGGGTGTTGGGCCGCGCATATTGCGTCAGGTAGATCGCGCTCATCAGGCCCAGTGGGATTGCGACGACCATTGCGATGATGGCGCCGATGAAGATCGTTCCCCAGAACAGCGGGACCGCACCGAAGGCGCCTTCATTGCCAAAGCCCATGGCGGCGGATTGCGGCGACCATTTCGTGCCGAACAGGAACTCGAACGGATTGACCATCGAGAAGAAGCGCAGCGATTCCCACAACAGTGAAGCCACGATGCCCACCGTGGTGACGATCGCAAGGAGCGACGCGCCGAGCAGCAGCGCCATGACCAGCCGTTCGACCCGTGTCCGCGCGCGGAAATCGGGGCGGATGCGAGTGAAGGCAAAAGCGCCGCCAGCGAAGGCCAGTATCAGCGCGAGAACGACGCCGCCGGTCCCGAACTTGCTGGTCGCTGCCCGATAGGGTTCTACCAAGGCTTGAGCCGCCGGGTTGAAAGCCATCGCCTGCTTGCCGCTGGCGATGTTACGCGCTTCGCTCAGGATCGCGCCCCGTCCGAAGCTGTCGCTCGGCAAGCTTTGTGCGGCCGGGTCGGCCAGCACGGACTCCGTGACGAGGCCCGGCATGACATTGGTCCACACGGCCAGAAACAGCAGCGCGGGGACCAATGTCCACAGCGCAACATACCAACCATGGTAGCTTGGTAAGCTATGCATCGCGCCGCGTGCTGGCCCCGCATTGGCGGCGGTCTGCAATCGCGTGGCGCGCGCACGGGCGCTGACCCAGGCCGCTACGCCCAGGCCGAGCAGCAGCAAAAGAATGGCGGGACCTGTCACGATCTTATTTCAGGTCTGCGCCGTTCAGCACCGGCAACGACTTGACGGTTTCGGCAGCAGCGCTGCGAACCGCATCTGTCGCAGCAACCATGCCGCGCTTGGCAAGCAGGCCACCTGGGTTCCACGAGGCAGCGAAGGTGTCGAGATAGGCCTTCAGACCGGGTATCGCCTGAATATGCGCCTTCTTGACGTAGATGTAGAGCGGACGCGCGCCGGGATATTTACCGCTCGCGACATTGTCATAAGTGGCATCGACGCCGTTCAGCGGAATGTCGTTCAGCGAGTTCAGATTTTCTTCGAGGAAGCTATAGCCGAACACGCCCACTGCGTTGGGATTGGCACCCAGCTTCTGTACGATCAAATTGTCGTTCTCACCGGAGTCGACATATTTGCCGTCTTCGCGAACCTTGGTGCAGGCTGCCTTATACTGGTCTTCGTTGCTGTCTTTGAGCGCCTTCATGGCGGGGTCCGACTGGCAACCCTTTTCCAAGATTAACTCGGCGAGGGAATCGCGTGTTCCGCTGGTCGAGGGCGGGCCGAAGACGGAGATGGCGATGGCGGGAAGGGCCGGGTCGACATCCTTCCACGTCTGCGCCGTGTTCGGACCCTTGCCGAAAGGATTGGCAGCCAGCGCCTTGTAAACGGTCTCCGGCGTCAACTTCAGGCCGGGACCTTTTTTCGATTCAGCAAAGGCCAGGCCATCGACGCCGATCTGGATTTCGACGATTTCCTTGACGCCGTTTTTCTCGCACATTTCGAATTCGGACTTCTTCATCCGGCGCGATGCGTTTTCGATGTCGGGGAACTGCGAGCCGACGCCGGCGCAGAACAGCTTCATGCCGCCGCCTGTACCGGTCGATTCGATGATTGGCGATTTCATGCCGGGGTTTGCATTGACGAACTGTTCGGCAACGGCGGTAGCGAAGGGATAGACGGTCGACGAGCCCACAGCGCGGATCTGATCGCGGCCGGCTGACTCGCCTCCCGCCTTGTCCTGACATGCCGACAGAGTAGCCGACAGCGCAAACGCCGAAACGGCGAGACGAACGATTTGCTTCACTTGGAGCCTCCACAAAAGACGATGCCGCGAATCCCCGGTGCGACCTTCTCGTGGCAGCGCCCTAGCGACGGATCATCGCGCCATTGTGACAGTTGCGTTGCAGTTTGATGACAATGCTCCAGAAGCCAGCAAAACGGCCAAATTTTATTCAGCGCTTAACGCGCTATCGCCTTTGCGTTGGCCAGATAGGTGCGACCGATCCGGATATCGTCGCCTTGCGCAAGGCAAGCGAACCACACGCCACTGCCGTCATGGCGCAACTTGTCGATATGTTCGCGGCGGACGATGTGGGAACGGTGCAGACGAATGAACTGTGCCGGGTCCAGCCGCCGCTCCAGCGATGTGATGGTCTGGTGCAATAGGTAGCTCCGCGCCCCAACATGCAGCCTCATATAGTCGCGCTCGGCTTCGATGCGGTCGATCTGGTCGGTACCGATGCGGATTAACTCGGACCGATGTGGAACCCAGAATTCCTCGGCCCAGCTATCACCCTGGTCGACGTCCGATGGCGGGGCAGGGGCGTCGTGTGCTGCCGTCAGCACGCTTTCTACGCGATCGATGGCGCGAACAAGTCGGTCATGGGCAACTGGCTTCAACAGATAATCGATGGCGGCAAGATCGAAAGCCTCGACCGCAAATCCCTCGAATGCAGTCACGAAGATAACCGCGGGGCGGAAGCCCAGCTTGCCCACAGCGCGCGCGACGCCGATGCCGTCCAGCAAAGGCATGGCAATGTCGAGCATGAGCAGATCGGGCTGCAACCCCTCCACCATGCGCAGTGCTGCCTCTCCATCGCCGGCAGTGCCTACGAGTGAGATTCTCGGTTCGCGCGCGCACAGCATCTGCAAGCGTTCGATGGCCAGCGGCTCATCGTCGACGATCATGGTCCGGATCTGCATGGTTTCTTTCTCTCGCTTTCAGCAGGCGCGTCGTACGATGGGGAGCGTCAACTCCACCAGAAAGCCGCCGCCCTCTTGTGTGCGAGCATTGATCCGCCCGTTCGCGCCGAAGCGTGCCGAAAGGCGATCGCGAACGTTAGCAAGACCGATACCGCTGCCGCGATCATGATCCTCCGGAAGGACATCGCCATCGTTGCGGACGCTGACCATGAGCATATTGTCTTCCTCTCGTGCGAAAATGGCAATGGTCACTGGGCGGGACGTGCGCGAGACGCCATATTTTATAGCATTTTCCACTAGTGGCTGCAGAATGAGACCGGGGACGCAGCAATTCATGACATGCGGCGGAATATCGATCAGCGTACGCAATCTGTCAGGGAACCGCACCGCTTCGATATCGAGGTACAGCTTTTGCAACTGCACTTCCTCGGACAGCGGCACATCTTCCAGCGGATCGCCAGTCAGGCTGGCACGGTAGAAGTTAGAGAGCGACATGATCATCTGCTCGGCTTCATCGCGTCGGTCCTTCATCACCAGGCTGGACAGTGAATTGAGCGTGTTGAACAGGAAGTGCGGATTTACCTGATAGCGCAAGGAACGAAGCTCGGCCTGCTGCGCGGTCTTTTCAAGCCGTGCGGCCCTGCGCTCCACGCGGCGCACTTCAGCCGCATAGGAGAAAGCCAGGTAGAGTGCGGCCCATGCCGACAGAAAGAAATAGCGGCCAATGGCGAATTCCGCGATTTCCTTCAGCGCGTAGCCTTGTTCGGAATGAATCTTTTCTTTGGCCAGGTCTGGGAAAATGCCTGCCGGATCGTAGAAATAAAATACGTAGTAATTGGCTAGCGCGATCAATATCGAGCAGGGTATGGCAGCCCCGAACGCGACCAAAGTCCGCTTGGTCAATGTCGCCGTGTCAAACCGCCGGATGACCAGATAGAGTCCCCAGGTCACCACGATTCCTATCACGGTGACGATGATCCGGCGTCCCGCCATCGCCCCTTGAGCCTCGAATCCCATAACGAAGGACCGGAGCGTCACCAAGCCGATATAGAACAGCCAAAAGCCGAGAATGGAATAGAGTGCGACGATCGGCGAAATGCCCCGTTCGTCCTCATCAGGATAAGGTGTCATGAGCATTGTCTTAGTGGCCAAGCCTTAACGTGTCGTGGGTTCAACTGGGCGCCCGTCGAAATGCCGCGCAAGTTGGTCGATAAAGTGGGGGAACAGCCGGTGCGCCTATTCGTTGTCCGGTCAGAATAAGGAGAGCGCTATGACAACGGTAACCCCAAATGTTCATGCCGATGAGGATCACGGCAAGGATCGCGCCAGCGATACGCAGGATCGGCCGATGACCACCGAGGAAAATCTCGATGAGACCCTTGAGGATTCCATGGACGCATCGGATGCGCCGTCGATAACTCATCCCAGTGACAAGGGCGACCCAGTTCCTTCATCGGGCTTTCCAGAAGATACCGATAAGAGTGCCAACCGCTAATTGCACATTGCTGCACTGCAGCATTATTTTGTTGCGCCGACATTCAAAATCTGATCCCTTGCCACCATCCGGCCATAAAAGAATGTTCGGATATGAATGTCGGTGGAACATGCGCTTAAGCCTTCGGTAACTATGGGAGGCGCATGATCTGCTTGTCTGGGCCTAAACTGGTTGGAGGCATGCACATGAATACGAATGCAAAACCCGCTGATGGGCAAATGGCCCTTGCTGAAATGCGCGAGTTCGCAAGTTTTCCTTCCTCCACCCAGCGCTATATCCGTCGTTCCCTGGACGTTGGCTTGCACCGTCGCGACGCTATGGAATTGTGGTCGCGTGATGTCGTCGAAGCGGCGAGTATCCGGGCACAGGTGCGTATCTACGATCGGTTGGACCAGATCAAATCGATGGTTCCTGACGATAGTGGCCTGGATCAGGTCGAACCTTTCATGGTACCCCTCGTCACAGTGTCTGCGTTCGATCTTGGGCAGGACCGTTTGATCAGCTTTTCGGCTTATCGTTTTCTGTACGAGCGCCTGATCGGCGCAGGTGCGCGTCCATGGTTGCCTGGGGCATTTTGCGCGGCGGCCAGCCTACCGCATCTTCATCCTGAAAAGCGCCGAGTATTGCTGCAGTCGATTAGCGAAGCAGCAGCTACGGCTGCCGGCTGGTCGAATCGCGAGCCGAGCTTCTATCCAGAATGGGTAGAGAAGGTGGATACGTCAAAGGCGCCTAATTGAGCCTAAGGCCCTCCTGATTTATTTCAGGGTGCGGCGTGTCTTTTTCCGTGATCGTAGAATCGTCCGACAGTTGATATTCATCTTGATGATTGTATCGAGAGGCGGAGAAGCATGGCCGAAATGCTGACGAGAATCTCTCGCCACGGATAACCAAGGCTTAAATTCGGTATGCCAGAGCATAAATTGGGAGTGTCACATGATCGTTCTTAAAGCTGCGTTGGCAATGACTGCGGTCGCCTGCACGATTACCGCGGCTTCAGCTCAGGACGCTGCAAAGGGTGCGGCTCTGTTCAAGCAACGCTGTTCGATATGTCATGTGGTAGAGCCGGGGAAGAAGGGCACCATAGGACCCAATCTTTTGGGGGTTGTAGGACGGAAAGCCGGAAGTCAGAGCGACTTTCCTTATTCCCCCGCGATGAAGAAAGCGCCAATCGTGTGGTCAAAGGCTAGCTTGGACACGTTCCTTACGGCGCCCAACAAGCTCGTGCCGGGTACTCGGATGGTGATTGCGATCCCTGTCGCGCCACAGCGCGCTGACATTGTTGCTTATCTTTCGACATTGTCCGGGAAGTAGACAAACGGGTCGGGCTACATGCGTTCGACGATGTTGCTCCGTCCCTAGATGGCGTACTTGCCGGCGAAATAGACCTTGCGGTTTCGCTTGGCCGGATAGCGGCAATTGTGTCGCGGCCGGCGAGCCAAGCGCATGCCGGGCGACCAAATTGGCTTTCAGAGCGCGCAGCAGTCGATGGTTTCAGTGGACATAATGGCAAGATATGCGGGCTGCGCCGGTTCTGACCATCAGGCTGTCGATGCTTCCGTGCCCTGAATGGCCGAGCCTCCCTATTTCGACACTGTTGCAAAGCCATTCCGTCCCCGTAACGTAGCACAACAATATTGGTGACCGGCCAAAATCGGCGCATGCACACGCTTAGCTGCAGGGCTAGATAAGAACAGCCCAGCCCGTAACGTTTCTTTTGCCGGACATGACTGCTCTAATAGGCTCATCTGTCATCGCTTAAGATGGAGCGAAAAATCGGAATATTGCCATAAAATTCTCTCATATAGAGTTTTATGCATAATTAATGCTTGCCAAGGCGAGCTGCGGGTGATTTATTTCGCAAGTTGGCTTGTCTTCCCTTAGGGTGGATGGCCTGGTTGCGAGGGGCGCTGGGTGAACTCTCTGAACGAAACGCGGATGGCTCAATCCAGGAAATAGAGGGTCACTTGAGTTTGGCGAATGGGCGCTTTGTTCTGCGAGGTGCCAATGCCGTGTCGAAGGTGGAAGATAGTAATGCGCAAGAAGGTTGAGTTGGCGGCCGTGCTCCGCATGGCAGGTGTAGCAGGGCCATCGGCAGTCTCCCATTTTGCAATGTTCGACCAGAACGAAGCTCTGCAAAGAAATGGTGGGAGCGTGAGCTACATGGTAAAGCACGGAGAGAGAGTATGAAGATGAAGATCGCGAAATTTGCTCTTCTGGCTGCCTTGAGCTTCGGTGCACCGTCTATCTCTCCCGCCATGGCTGAAAGCAACGCACAAACCCCAAATATCAACGGGGTGTGGCGTAACTACACGAAGAAATTCACAAACGATGACTTTTTTGGTGAGTACGTAGTGCCGAACGGTGGCCCCAAGTTGAAGGAGCCATATTCAACTCAGTGGAAGGCATTTCGAGCCGAACGTGAGGCGAAACTCAAGGCGGGTACACCTCTCGTGGACTCAAGCACATTATGCCTCCCGGAAGGGATGCCTGCGGTCATGTATGCTCCATTTCCGCTGCAAATTCTGCAGACACCGGGTCAGGTCACTGTGCTCGCCGAATTCCTGACTCAGACGCGGCGAATCTACCTCGACGTGCCGATGCCGGCCCCGGATGACAATGCGCCTTCCTATTATGGTTTTTCTACCGGACATTGGGAAGGGGATACGCTTGTGGTTACCACCAAGGGTGTGCGTGAGGACGTTACCTTCTTTGACATCCCACACAGCGATGAAATGACGATTACCGAACGCATCAAGCTTAACGGACCCGACTTGCTCGAGGATCAGATCACCATTGACGATCCCAAGAGGTTGTTGGAGCCGTACCAGTTTGCTTTTGGATATAAACGAAACGATGACTATCGGATGACCGAGTATTTTTGCGATCGTGAAAATTCGCTCACCACGGTGAACAAGGATGGCACTGTAACCATGAAATTGGATCAGGGCGAAGAGTGAACCGATGGGGTGCGGGCATTTCCACGATCTCTGCGCTATCGAGGAAGGCCGCACCGCAACGGCAATATATGCAGGTTCGCAGTCAGCTTACAACTAAATCGACACGCTGAACATTGAAGGAAAGCCCCGGCATATATCGCCGGAGAAAATCCAACGACACCATATTGCGTTCTTCTGCAGTAGCGGCTTTCTCGAGTGCAGCGGTGAACAGGGATTCATCGCGGGCAAACTCCCTGATGCCCTTGATGTCAGACCAGACGAATGCGAACGACTTCCCATCCGCAGAAATCCATTTGGGGGAAATTCTTGGCAGGTAAGCGCGCGCTTCCCGATCGCCGCCGGGCATCCATGCCGTGTCCTCATGTATCTGGCGCCAAGGCCCCCAAGGCGTTGTCGAGACCCAGAACCCCAGATAGCTGGGTTTGCCGAACTCGGTGCCGTCCGGTGCGCAACCGATGCCTGCGCTGGCCATCATATAAAGACCAAGTGGCTCATTGAAGACAAAGCTTGGAAGCCACGCTTCCACGACGAGATCGCCCGGCATGAGGTTCGTGCGGTTGATCCAGCCGCGAGGGAAACTGTGAACGACTGCCCGTGCAGCGATGTCCTTGATCCAACGCGGCGTGCCATCGCCTGCAGAGCCGGCGAAAAATTCATAGGCGTGTCGATCGAGGATTTTCTCGACTTTCACTCTGAACATCACGAGCTCGTTCATCCGCCCGTCAATATTCCCGTTGACCCCATAGGCGTATATGTAGCCATCGCGGTTGGCACTGTAATCCCGGCCCATCTGCAAGATCGAGAGCAGCGAAAAGCAGCCGTCCGGTTCATTAAAGAATGCCAAGCGATCGCGTGACTGCTCCTCCCAGTCTTCCCAGTGAACGGGGGAGGTACCATCCTGGTTGTGCCAAGTGCGTCCCCCATCATCAGAGTAAATGAGCTTGCATCCGGTCCAATGCCGAGGGCGATCTTTGGCGCGGTCGAGCGTGCTTAAAAAATGGTAGATGCGCCCACGCACCGCAAGCAGCCCGCCACCGACATAACGGGGAAGTTGCCCCGAACGTGAAATTTCGTTCAAATCCGGATAGTTGCTTACATCGGAAAACGTGGCGTTCTGCACGTTGCCGTCAATGGTCCAAAGTCGCGAGTAATATAAACTCTTCGGCTTTTCGGCCCAGCCGGTGCCACCATTCACCGCTACATACTGGCGATCTTGGGCACCCCAGGACATCTGATACCCATGGCCCATGCCGCCTAGCCGGGCAGTGGTTTCATCGCGCCGAATAGCAGCCTTGACGTCTGAAGCGTGGAAGCCAGAGGCAAGGGTGCCTGCAAGGCTGCCCGACGCGTGTGCCGCATAGCCTGCGCCTACGCCCAAGGATAAAATCTGCTTTAGAATATTGCGTCGATCCGACTCAAAATCGACTTTGCATGTGCGATCCGATGTAGAGTGCATGGACTTTATCCTCACAGATGGCTGATGGTATCTCATTCAAAATTCAGCGTGGTACGGATCTTTTGGGGACATCATGGGACGGGGAACAGGTTCTTCCGCGCCCGTTTCTGGATGGCGCTGAGTGAAGCCAGTAAAGGCGCGTTTCCTAGCTCCCACGGCTTACCGACGCTGCCAAGCTGGCGCGATAATATCTGCGGCCAAATCCGAGCAACAGCAGGCAGGCGGTTGCCGCTAAGCCGATCACGATCGCCAGCGAAGAATCGACAGCGCGATCGTCCTGAAAATAGCGATCGGTGACCAGTGCGACCAGTGTCGTTCCGATACCCATGCCGATGATGTTGGAGACCAAGAGGAAGAAGGAGGCGATCTGCGCGCGGAGGTGCTTCGGGGCTAACACTTGAATCGACGCGGCTGAGGTGGATAGCGGGAACGATGAGAAAAACATCGCCGGCACGAGGAGCGCGACAGATAGTTGCAAATTGTTCGCCAGAGCCGCACCGACCGCCGACGGTAGCATGAACGCCGCTCCAATAATTCCGCTGAGCATCGCTGCATCGGTGCGACCACGCTTTTGCAGGAAATCTATCAGCCAGCCGCCGCAGAATGCGCCTGAAGTGCTACATACCAGCAGAATGCTGCCGAGAAGATAGCCGGTTTGGGTTGCGCTAAGCCCAAATTTGCGGATGTACAGCGCTGGCGTCCAGTTCATCAGCGCATATTGGCACATCGCAAAGAACGAAAAGCCGATGAACAAGAAAAAGAAAGTTCCGGCATGTGCCCGGACGAACCGAAGCCCGTCTCCGATCGCAGGGGAGTGTGCCGTCGATACCACTGCTTGGCTCCGCGGATCGCGAATGGTCATCAGCACAGCGAGCGCGATCAGGAGGCCAGGGATGCCGACGATAAAAAACGTGAACTGCCAGGAGCGAATAGTGCCAAGCAGGCCGACGTCCACCAGAGGCGTGCTCTTGAGGAGGGCGATGACATAGCCGCCGACGAGAAAGGCCAGCCCTCCGCCCAAAAAAGCGCCCATCGAGTATGTCCCCAGTGCACGACCCAACTTCTCTCGTGGGAACATGTCACTGAGCATCGAATAGGTTGCAGGTGTCAGTGCGGCCTCACCGACTCCGACTCCAACACGAGCGACAAACATGTGCGCGAAGTTTCTGGCTAACCCGCATGCGACAGTGGCCAAGCTCCAGAAAGCAATGCCAGCGGCAATGATACGTACGCGCGAGAAGCGATCGGCGAAGTAGGCGATCGGCAAACCCATGATCGCATAGAATAGAGAAAATGCCAGCCCGCTGAGCAGGCTGAATTGTGTGTCCGAAATGGCGAGGTCTGCTTTGATTTCTTCGATAAGCAGCGATAATATCTGGCGGTCGATGAACGAAAAAACATAGGCTAGAGTAAGGAGCAGGACGACGTACCACCGATAGGCGTTCGTGGTCGTCGATGGTTCCGTCAGGGTGTTCGTCATGCTCTGCTCCCCGAGAGCGCACTATGTCACCCCCACTTCAAATCCCGCGCACCACGCTAGCCCGCCAATCGCTGGCGGGCTTCGAGTAATCTTGTATAATGCGATTTAATCACAAAAAAATCCTACGATAAAGCATATAAAATGACCTATGTGCATTTTATGAGATTATGTTCAAAATTCAGGTTATTTATGCGGTCTCGAATCTATGTGCGCCCAAGGACAGGTCGGGGTGCTTATCTAACGGAGCAGTCAGCGGTCAGGACTTAGAACGCTGTAGTCGCCAGATTTATGGCAATGCGATCAGCCGTTTCGGTGACTCTTCCGATGACAGACTCATCGCGCAACAGGGCAAACATTTCTTCAGTCCCCACCGCGCAGATGCTCCCTACCGCTTCCTTGGTTCCAGGCCGAAGGATGGGGGCGGCAATGCCCTTCAGGCCGCCTGTCAGTTCGTTACTGGTAACACAATATCCGTCCTTGCGTATCTTCTTGGTGGCCCGGGAAAATTCCTGCCATGACCAGTCATGATATGGATGATTGGCGTTGCCGACAATTTTCTCCTCGAACAGTTTATGGAGTCGCCGACCTTTTTGATAGGAAAGGAGGACTTTTGATTGCGCGCCGGAGAATAGAGGTATGGGCTGGCCTCGTCCGAAATGGAATGCAAAGCTCTCCGTCGGTTCAACGATGTAAGTGTTGATGATCCGGTCGTCGTAAAACACACTGGAAACCACTGCGAGACGCGTTTCCTCAGCGAGTTGGTGCATCGCCTCCCGTCCTGCGATGAGAATAGGGTCGTATTGCCGCATCATCCAGTCCAGTTCGATGATACGTGGCCCAAGGCTATAATTGCCACTGCCCACCCGGGTTATGAGGCCAGCGTCGCAAAGATCTCTCACGTGCCGGTAGACCGTAGCTTTCGACAGACCTGTCCGTTCTAAAATAGTTTCAGCGCTTACCTGAAGAGAATCCGGGCCGAAGAAATCCAGGATTTCCAATATCTTGCTTAGTGTACTCATTTTCCTGCAGACCTTTATGACGTCTCCTGAGATGGGCGCCGATTTTCGGTTTCTAACTTGTCTTATTTTTTAAAACGGGGGCATGGTTCTCCGATAAGTTTCAGATTCTGTTGATTTATTCGGTTGTGTGCAGCGGCAAAAATTTAAACGTACCGACGAATATTCAAAATTCGGTTTTGGCCCAGACAAACGCTTGTCATCGACCCTGGCGTTAAGAGAAATCCTTCTGATGTAAGCAATCTGCTCCCGCCATATTCTCGTATAATGTGAATAATTTCGAATTTATACGCCTTTTTATTCGCTCTAAGTGGCTGATATCAATGGGCGGTCCGGCGTGCCTACGAGCTGCGAGGCATCGACCCGAAACAGACTATCAGGAACGCAAGCTAGCGCTGCTTGGGCGCAACCGTCTGTTTCACGAGTGCGTTTACTAGACCTGCCACGCAGAAGAAAATGTCATTAATTCTCATATATGTGGTTATAGCGGAATATTACTGGTTGATGACACGCAATTAATGTGATTTATTCTCAATATTGGTGGTCGCACGCCTTCGGACAGCTAAAAAATCCTGAAGCCGCACAATACGGCGCAACCGAAGCTGCCTCATCACCAAGCCGGCCAGGGGTGGTCATATTGGGGAGATACATCATGAACGCTTACATGCGGGGAAAGACGGCTACGCAGACCAAGAGTGCACGGCTCGCCACCATTGCGCGCACGCACACCAGCGGATTGTGCGCGCTTGGACTGGCGCTTGTGCCAGCATATGCGTCCGCTCAGCAGACGGCAGGCCAGTCTGCCCGCGGTGCTTTAGAGAGTGGGGATATCATCGTTACCGCCCAGAAACGCGAAGAGCGTTTACGGGATGTACCAGTGCCCGTTACTGCCGTCAGTGCCAGCACCCTGACCGATCAGAACCAGACCAGAGCGCAGGACTTTTTCTCGAATGTTCCTGGCGTAAACGTTCAATTTCAGAACAATCGGGCACGATTGACAATCCGTGGCATAACAACAAGTCCTGTCACCGGAAATCCCGTCATCGGCTACACGGTTGATGATGCTCCTTACGGTTCATCCACAGGGCAGAGTGGTCTTTTCGGCTCAGCACCAGATCTGGACCCAAGCGACTTGGAGCGGATCGAGGTCCTGCGCGGTCCGCAAGGTACACTCTATGGCGCGAGCAGCATCGGCGGTCTCGTAAAATACATCACCACCGATCCTGATCTAAAGGAAGTCAGAGGCACGGTGGCGGTCGGGACAAATACAATTCGTGGTGCCGGTCAGGCGCTGGGATATAATGTCCGCGGAGCGATCAACCTCCCTCTCGGAGAAACTTTCGCAATTCGTGCCAGTGCGTTTACGCGGCACGATCCTGGTTACATAGACAACGTCGTTTCCGGGGAAAAGAACGTCAATTCGGGTACGGCAACGGGCGGGCGACTGTCGGCCTTGTGGAAGCCTTCTGAAACCTTCTCGGTGAAGCTTGGCGCATTATATCAAAACCGGGATGTGTTCGGTTCATCGAACGTGGATCCGCGCCTCGGATTTGGCTCCGGCTTTTTGCAGGCTGACGAGATCGGTGCCGGGCATGGCAACGGGAAGCAGCAACAGTATAGCGCAGTTATCAACGCTGGCTTTGGCGGTGTGGATTTGACCTCTGTTACCGCTTATTCTCGCAGTACGAATTACGATTTGGTCGACAACACCGCTTCGGGTCTGACGGGTTTTCTGTTTCCTTTGGTGTATCCGCAGGCGAACGGCGAATTCGGCAACGTTCTACGTAAAGGTTATGGACTGAAGAAGTTCTCGCAGGAAATGCGACTGGCCGGTTCCGTCGGCGGAGCATTCGATTGGATCGTGGGCGGGTTCTACACACACGAGAAAATTGACTATACGCTGCACCCGAATGCGACCAACCCCAACACGGGAGCAGTCTATGGCATTCCTTTGATATGGGTGGATGATCTGACCTTTAAGGAATACGCCGTCTTCGGCAACATGACGGCGCGGCTTTCGGATATCTTCGATGTGCAGTTCGGCGCGAGATACAGCAAAAATCGCCAGATTCTGACGCATCGTGAGTGGATAACGTTCGCGCCGGACAGCGAATACGCCTACAGTATCGTAAGCCCACGATCCAAAGGAAACTCCTTTACCTTTCAGGTGACGCCTCGGCTTAAGCTTTCGGTCGATCACATGATCTATGCACGGCTGGCGACTGGCTATCGGCCAGGCGGCCCCAATGCCGTATGTGACCCCGGTGTCTTGCCCTGCCAGTTCGACCCGGACAAAGTGATCAACTATGAACTCGGTGCGAAAGGCGAACTGCTGGGGCAAGCGCTTTCCTACGACTTGTCGTTATACAATATCGACTGGAAAGATATTCAGATAACCCAGCGGATCGGTGCGTTCAGCTTCGGCACGAATGGTGGCAAGGCCCGAAGTCGTGGGGTCGAGATTGCACTTGAATCACGGCCCGTGGATGGACTGACTCTCGCCGTTTGGGGAGCATATAATGACGCGATACTCAGAGAGAGCTTCGTCACATCGCTCCTCTACACCGCCAAGGGCGACAGGCTGCCCTTTTCTAGCCGGTATTCGGGACGCTTTTCCTTTAATTACGAAGCGCCACTGACGGGTGAGGCGACGGGGTCGATTGGAGCCTCAGTTGCTTATATCGGCAATCGCAAAGGGGAATTCGTCGATACCGAGCAGACGGCGCCGCTGCGGCAAACCTACCCGTCGTACATGGAGGTGGGCATGACGGCTGGCGTGAAGTGGGACGATTGGAAAGTTAATTTCTTTGTCCAGAATTTGACGAATAGGCGGGGCGTTGCCGGTGGCGGATATCTCAACCAGACCTCGCAGAATCCGAACTGGTTCTACTACATCCAGCCTCGCACAGTCGGGCTTTCGATCGAGAAACAGTTCTGATGCATACGGCGCCTGTCCGTTTCATTCGATCGAGCGGGCTCTGTCCGCCTGGCGGCCTGCCGCCTCGTAGCAACATCCTGGAGGCAATATGCGAAAGATAAAATCAGGTGGACTGACTTTTGTGGCAGTCCTTCTGTGCCTAGGTGTTCCACAAGCCGTGCGCGCGGATCCGATCGACGACTATGTAAATGCTGAAATCACGCGCCAGAATGTGCCAGGGCTCTCGCTGGCAGTCATACGCAACGGCCAGCTCATGCGCGCTAACGGGTATGGGCTTGCCAATCTGGAGCACCATGTGCCGGTGCACCCGGACACGCTCTTCAAGACTGGCGCTGTGGGAATGCAGTTCACCGCTGTTGCAGTGATGCAGCTTGTCGAGGACGGAAAGATCGGCCTTGATGATCCCATACGCAAATATTTTCCTGATTCGCCAGTGAGTTGGGGGCCGATCACCATCAGAAATTTGCTCAATCACACCTCGGGCCTGCCGACTACGCCTAATGGGAACTTCCGCACGGAATATACTGACGATGAACTACTCGGCATCATCTACAAGCTGGATCTGAATTTCGATGCCGGGTCTCGATGGAGGTTCAGCTATTGCAATTACATCGTCCTGGGCTTTCTAATCGAAAAAATTACCGGCGAATATTATGCCGATTTTGTCACTGAACGGCTCTTCAGGCCGCTAGGTATGCAAACCGCCCAACCGATTGATGATATGGCGATAATTCCCAATCGCGCTGCAGGCTACGACATCCGTGAAGGCAAGCCACGCAATGCGCAGTGGATATCAGTCACTGCCAATTCCACAGCTGATGGTTCGCTATATCTGTCAGCGCTCGATTATGCAGCCTGGGGTGCCGCTTTGCTTGGCCGAAAGGCTGTAAAGGCGGAGTCCTGGGCGGCAATTAGCCAGCCTGCCCGCCTCGCGAGCGGCCGCATCTATCCCTATGGATTTGGCTGGTTCCAGGGGCGGAGTGCCGATCAGGAGGTCTGGTGGCATTCAGGCAGTTGGCAAGGCTTTCAATCCTTCATCATCCACTATCTCCGCGACGATCTGACACTCGTCGCCGTCGCGAATAGCGAGGGTGGCGATCCCGCCAGGATAACGGGGCATGTTGCCGCCATGCTGGACCCGAAATATGCACAACTGCAAGGCGTTCCGATCAAGGATAGGGAGGCGGCCGTCACCGACGAGGTGAAAAGTCTGCTGCAGCAGATTGCTCAGGACCAGGTCTCTCCCGAGGACTTCGCCTATTTCGCAAAGCGCGATTTCACCGCAATGATGGGCCGGTATCGGAAGCAGCTTACCTCTTTGGGGCAGTTGCGCGAAGTCGCTCTGTTTGCGCGCCAAGATCTCGGGGACGACCGCGTATATCGATATCGCGCACGCTACGCGCAGGGCATGGTGGAATTGAGCGTGGGCTATGCCGCAAACGATAAGATCGGAGCTTTCGAAATTACGTCAATCAACGATTGGAACGCACCGGTCCAATGATTGCAAAGCTGCGCATCGTTAATGGATCATATCCCCTGGGCAAAAATAGACATGAGTCTCTTATATCGATTATACGTCATATGTTTGACTTGCAAATAAGGGTTGTAGATGTTTTATTCGCAGAGGAGGTCCATCTCTAAAGGCGGATGGTCTGGTTTCTAGGGGCACTCTACGAACTCTTTAAACGAAGCACGGATGGTCCAGTCCCGAAAATAGACGGCCCCTGTGTTCGGTATGCCTGCATTGCTCTGCAACGCGCCACTGCCGTGTCGGAGCTAGACGATGGTCATGCGTAATTGGGAAGCGCTTGGAGCGCGGTGAGAGACAAAGAGAGAGTATGAAGATGAAGATCGCGAAATTTGCTCTTCTGGGAGCGCTAAGCTTCGGTGTGTCGTCCATGTCTTTCGCCATGGACGAAACCAAAGCGCAGGCGCCCAATATTACCGGGGTGTGGGAAATTTTCCCCGATCCGCCGCCACCCAGACGGTCGCGGGTGCCCAATGGTGGGCCCAACCTCAGGGAGCCATATGCGACCCAGTGGAAGGCATTCCGAGCGGAGCGCGAAGCGAAACTTCAGGCGGGTACGCCCCTCGTGGACGCAAGCACATTGTGCCTTCCGGAAGGAATGCCTACGGTTATGTGGGCGATCTATCCGTTGCAAATTCTTCAGACGCCCGGGCAGGTCACCGTGCTGGCCGAATTTGTGACGCAGACGCGGCGCATCTTCCTCGACGTGCCAATGCTGGCCCCGGATGACAATGCGCCTTCCTATTACGGCTTTTCGGCCGGACGCTGGGAAGGCGATACGCTAGTGGTCACTACCAAGGGCGTACGTGAGGACGTTACCTTCTTCGACATCCCGCACAGCGACGAAATGACGATCACCGAGCGCATCAAGCTTACTGGACCCGACTTGCTTGAGGACCAGATCACTATTGAAGATCCCAAAATGTTGCTAGAGCCATACAAGTTTAGCTTCGGGTATAAAAGAAGCGATGAATATAGAATCTCTGAATATTATTGTGAAGGAGTAGATCCTTTAACTAAAGTAAACAAAGATGGTACTATATCGATGAAAACAGCGGAAGATAATGAATAGTCGGCTTATCACTCTACATTAAGGGGCGATTATGAGTAGTCCGACCGCCGTGCGGAAGGCCATGGTCAAGGTGCATCGTTATGTTGGCCTGACGCTTGCCTTGTTTCTCGTGATCATTGCTGGGACCGGCTGCATCATCGCCTTTTATGATGAACTCGATAGGGTGGTGAACCCGCGCCTTCGCGTTGTGGAGCCGCGGGAGCGTCGCTGGACAGTGCCTGACTTGGTCGGCATTCGCGAGAAGATCGAAGCCGAAGATCCGCGGGTGCATGTGATGTACTTGAAATTCCCGCAACGCGCCGATGACTCCATGCTATTGCGCGTAAGGGGCTCCCTGGATCCCGTGACTGGCCAGTCCTATCAACTCCAATACAACGAGATATTCGCAAACCCTTACACGGGCCAAAGGCTTGGCGAGCGTTTTGTAGGGAAATTTTCGCTGGAACGTCAGGATCTGATCTCGCAAATCCGCTTCCTGCATTATGCCTTTGTGCTCCCTGAATCGGCTGGGGTGTTTTTCATTGGCATCTTGGGACTGATATTTGCCGTAGACAGTTGCGTCGGCATTTATCTTACTCTGCCTATGGGAGAGAAGCGAAAGGCTGCGAATGGAAAAGGCAAGAGTTTCTTCCATCGCTGGAAGCCTGCATGGCAGATCAAGCGCGGGGCAGCAACCAACCGCGTCATCTACGACATGCACCGTGCTTCGGGCTTATGGTTGTGGCCGCTGATTTTCATATTCGGGATAAGCGGATTTGCGCTCAATCAAGGCAGTACCTACTCTAGCGTTTTGAACAGCTTTACGGACTACTTGTCCTATCATGAAAAACCGCCCCAATTGCCTCTCGACCGGCCTTTGGTGAAGCCGCCAGTCGACTGGTATAAGGCGGCACAACTTGGGCAGAGCTACCTAGCCAAACAAGCGCATGCACAGGGGTTTGAGCTGGGAGCTCCAGCCGGTCTGATCTATAGTCGCGAGCACGGACTCTATACCTATCTGTCGCATACGTCTCTGGATCTTCGCGATGGATACACGCCCACCGAAAATGAGTGGCCGTTAACCGCCGCCATGGTGGCAATCGATGGACGAGATGGACGTGTTGTGGGCATGCAACTTCCCACAGGGCAGCATGCCAGCAATACCATTACGAACTGGATGATCGCCCTTCATACGACGTCGGTGTTTGGTGTTGTGTGGCAAATAGCCGTGAGTGTTTTCGGTATGATGGTCTGCACCATCACGATCACCGGTGTTCTCATATGGTGGCGCAAGCGCAAGGCGCGCAGTCCTCGCGTGCCTGCACGTGCACGCAACGTCGCTACCCCTGTCTAGTTGGAAGCGCCTGCTTCCAAGCCCCGATCGTCATCTGGCTGCCGGGCAATCGCACCGCTGGATTGAGGGGTAAGTGCATTTACAAACACCAAAATATGCTAAAATAGTGTCATTAATTCTCATATATGTGGTTATAGTGGAATATTACTGGTTGATGACACGCAATTAATGTGATTTATTCTCAATATTGGTGGTCGCACGCCTTCGGACAGCTAAAAAAATCCTGAAGCCGCACGATACGGCGCAACCGAAGCTGCCTCATCACCAAGCCGGCCAGGGGTGGTCATATTGGGGAGATACATCATGAACGCTTACATGCGGGGAAAGGCGGCTACGCAGACCAAGAGTGCACGGCTCGCCACCATTGCGCGCACGCACACCAGCGGATTGTGCGCGCTTGGACTGGCGCTTGTGCCAGCATATGCGTCCGCTCAGCAGACGGCAGGCCAGTCTGCCCGCGGTGCTTTAGAGAGCGGGGATATCATCGTTACCGCCCAGAAACGCGAAGAGCGTTTACGGGATGTACCAGTGCCCGTTACTGCTGTCAGTGCCAGCACCCTGACCGATCAAAACCAGACCAGAGCGCAGGACTTTTTCTCGAATGTTCCAGGCGTAAATCTCCAATTTCAGAACAATCGCGCGCAGTTGGCTATTCGCGGTATCACGACAAGTCCGGCCAGCGGCAACCCGGTTGTCGGTTTCACGATTGACGATGTTCCTTACGGCTCCTCCATCGGTCAAGGAGGTCTCTTTGGTGCGGCGCCTGATCTTGACCCTGCCGAACTGGAGCGGATCGAGGTCCTGCGCGGCCCACAAGGCACACTCTACGGCGCCAGCAGCATCGGTGGTCTGGTAAAATACATCACCAAATCGCCTAATACCGATGGGATCAGCGGCTCCATCGGCGCAGGCGCCAACACGGTCTACAGCGGGGGGCACGAACTTGGCTATAACATCCACGGTGCCATCAACGTGCCCCTTGGCGACACATTTGCCGTTCGCGCGAGCGCGCTTACGCGGAAGGACCCCGGTTATATTAACAATGTCCTCACCGGAAAGAAAAACGTTAACTCGAGCAGAGTGACGAGCGGGCGTTTGTCGGCCTTGTGGAAGCCTTCCGAAACCTTCTCGGTAAAGCTCGGAGCGCTGTATCAGAATACCGATGTTTTCGGACGGAACACCGCAGATACCAGGCTTGGCTCGCCATATCTGCAGAACGATCAATTCGGGACCGGTCGCGGGAACTACAAAATACAGTTCTATGACGCAACGCTGACCGCCGATCTCGGAGGGATGACATTAACTTCGGTAAGCGGATATTCCGTTTCCGACAACTTCCATTATGCCGACTTCACGGCTTCGCCTATTACCCCCTTTGTGTATAACCTCGCGTTTCCCGCATACACAGATTTCGGGAATGTCTTTTACAACACCCATACGTCGAAAAAGCTGTCTCAAGAGCTCCGGCTCTCGGGCTCCGTTGGTCAAGCAATCGACTGGATTGCAGGGGGATTTTATACGCATGAGCAGAACAATTATCGAAGCATTGGCACTGCGACGGATCCCACGAATGGCGATATCTATGGCGTTGTTGGAAGATGGCGAAACAATCTGACCTTTGAAGAATATGCAGCCTTTGGTAATATAACAGCGCGCGTTTCCGAGCAGTTCGACGTGCAATTTGGCGCGCGATACAGCGAAAACCGCCAGAACATGAATCAGGTTTCGCGGATTCAGTTGGATCCCGCCACTTTTGGCATAGCCCCCGATCGGTATGTCAGCGGCAAGGCGAAGGGGCACTCCTTCACCTATCAGGTCACGCCTCGGTTCAAGCCGTCGCCCGATCATATGATCTATGGACGGCTAGCGACAGGCTATCGACCCGGCGGTCCTAATCCCAACTGTGATAATGGCACCGAGTTCGTTCCATGCCAGTTCCGCCCGGATAAGGTCGTCAACTATGAGCTTGGCGCAAAGGGGGATCTGCTTGGCCCTGCGCTCTCCTACGACGTGTCAATATATAGTATCGATTAGAAGGACCTTCAGCAGACCCAAGTTTCCAGCAGTGGAACGTTCACCTTCAATTCCAATGTCGGCAAAGCCAGAAGCCGCGGCGTAGAGTTTGCGCTGGAATCGAGACCCACCAGCGGACTGACCCTTGCACTCTGGGGCGCTTATAATGACGCGCAACTGCGTGATAGTTTTCCGGTGACGGCCGTCTATGCCGCCGCGGGCGACAGGCTACCCTTTTCAAGCCGTTATTCCGGTCGTTTTTCGGCGAGTTATGAGGCGCCCATCACGGACGATGTAACCGGATTGATCGGTGCCGCAGCCACCTATGTTGGAAACCGTGAGGGCGAATTTGTCCCAACGCAGGCCGAAGCCGCCCTCCGCGAGAAATACCCCTCTTACGTGCAGGTCAATTTAAACGCCTCTGTCATGACAGAGGGCTGGAAGCTGAATGTATATGTTCAGAACCTAACCAATAAAGCGGGGGTAACCGGGGGCGGGTATAATAACCAGACCAACTTTAACAGATACTGGCTTAACTATACCCAGCCTCGCACAGTTGGTCTTTCCATCGAAAAGACCTTCTGATTGGCTTGAGTGATACGACCAACTCACTGCGCGTCTAGTTCACACAGACCATATGAAAATATTTTTTGTAGATATTTGAGAGCCGGATGCGTCTATTAAATCGCATCCGGCTTAACAGTCTCCTGTCATCATACGGTGTAATGGGAAAGCCATTTTTCCCATTTTCGTAGTATGCTCAGGCTCTTACGCGGGCCAATATGCTGCTGATGGGAGGTGTCCAAACCCAAGGTGCAGTCAAACGATGGTTGAGGGTTCCGTTCTTAGTTACCCGCCGCAATCATGCGCGCGTCGGTCTACTTCCGCCTATACCGGAAGTACCAGACCTCAGAGACAAAATCGTAACATTGCATTGATATCAAAACGGAATTTCCGGAGAATCCCGTGGGGATTTTCATCGTTGCAATCACCCGGTAATCACCATTTCCATCGCAACTGCGTGGTAGCGGGCCCTAGGCAGCCCTTCATCCTAGCGTTGCCGGAGACGCTTCACAAAAGCCCCATCGAAGGTAGCTCCGCTAGGCAGTCGCCGAGCCAAGCACCGCTTCGTCAATGGAGCGGAACACCGTATGGATCAACCCGTGTCGGCTTGCGAGAATGGCCGAGTATGTCCTCAAATTGGCGGCGTTCGGAGAGGTTCATCGGCCGAGGCCGCACGAAGCCGCTTTACCCGGGACATCGGGTAGAGTACCCGTTCTCGGGGGAGATCGGGCACGATACCCGATTTAGGCCGTTTGATGAATTATGTCGCTACGCCAGTTGCCAGCCGCCTGACCGGCCTTTCCATTGACCTGCTACGGGAATGGACGGTTCGGCGCGCGCTCATTCCGGCAGACGAACGGCCTGGTCGCAAGGGTGCGCCGGCGCAATATAGCTGGCAGACGATCCTTGTCCTCCGCTTGGCAACGACGCTGCATCGCCAGTTCCGCATTGAGCTGCAGGGGCACAAGGACCTGTTCGACAGCCTGCGCCAGACACTGAAGGGCACTTCGTTCATTGCGCTGTGGGGGCGACGTATCGCCTTTTATGGCAATGATCGTTGGGAGTTGCTGGGCGCCGGCGATACCCCGGCGTCTGGCGAAGACGCCCTCATCCTCGGTCTCGATCAACATCTCGATATCCTCCGCGAGGGCTTTGCCCTGCCATCACCTGTGCGCCGCGAAGGCCAGCTTGAATTGTTTCCGGTCCGCGCGGTGCGTGACACGGCCGCTTCGCCGGCCATGCCTGCAAGAGCTAAGGCAGCCGGGCGATGAGCGAGATGCTGCAGGGTTGGCTCGACCGCCTCGGCTATTCGGCCGAGCCGGCGCAACTGCATCTGCGGACCGACGACGTCCCGGACACGCACCCTTACGCGCTCGAACTACGCGCGATGCTGAGCGACGACGGGGCGATCGGCGCGCGCGCAGTCTTCGATGTCGAAGGCGTGCCTGCGGTCGTGTTCGTCTCCCGCGAGGATCAGCCGCTGTCGCGCGACCAGCTCGACACTATCCGCCAGCGCATCTGGAACCAGAACCTCGCCACCGTCGTGATCGATGTGCGCGGCGACACCGCCGTCGCCTTACCGGTCCGGCGCCTCAAGAATGCACAGGAGCGTCTGACGCTCGCCGAGGCGGCCCCCGATGGCCCCTTTTCGGCACTGGAGGTCGCATCGGCGAATCTCTCTGAGCGCCTACCCAAATGGTTCGAGTTGCGCGCCCGCGTCGATCGCAAACTCTTGGAAAATCTCTCGGCTGCCGTGGAAATCCTGGCGGAAGAAGGCTTCAAGCAGCGGGACGATCTAGACCCCGAACAACGCGAGCGGCTCTGGCGCCGTCTCGCCGAACTGCTGATGGGGCAAATACTTTTCATCTCCTATCTCGAACATCGTCAGATCGTCGGCGCACACTATCGGAAGCGGCGCGGCGTGACCTCCCTCCATGAACTTGTCACGGCCAGCGACCGGGACGGCATCATCAAGCTGATCGATTGCCTGCGACAGGACTTCAACGGCGACTTCCTGGGGGACGATCGCCACGATCCCTGGTCGGAACTCGACAGCAAAGGTTTCCTAACGCTCGATTCGTTCCTGCGACGCACCAACATGCGCACCGGCCAGGGATCATTCTGGAATTACGACTTTAGCTACATTCCGGTCGAGTTGCTGTCGGGCCTCTACGAGGAGTTGCTCTCCGACGAGCAGCAGGAGCGTGACGGCGCATATTATACGCCCCGGCACCTTGCGATGCTGGCGGTCGAACAGGTCCTGGCGCTTTCGGACAACCCGCTGGCAGAACGGATTTTCGATGGCGCGTGCGGGTCGGGTATTCTGCTCACCACCGCTTTTCGCCGGCTGCTCGCCCATGCGGAGGCGATTTCCGGCCGCCAGCTCGGTTTCAAGGAACGCGGCGAACTGCTGCAGCGCCAGATCTTCGGTGCCGACATCAACGAGATGGCATGCCGAGTGACGGCGTTCAGCCTCTATCTCTCGGTGCTTGAAGGTCTCGATCCCGCGGACATCCTCACCGCCCAGGAGCGCGAGCAGGTCAAGCTTCCGTCGCTCAAGCAGACCAATCTCTTCTATGGCGCAACTGGCGACCTGTTCAGTCCGAAGCACGGTTTCACGGGGAAGCGCTTCACGCTGATCCTGTCGAACCCGCCTTGGACTGAGCCCCCCGGCGATGTGAAGACCAGTGCGGACGTCTGGGCCGAATCGACCGATATTCCCTTCGTGCGACGGCAGATCGCCGGGGCGTTCGCCATGCGTGCGCTCGACTTCGTCGAGGGCGGCGGCAAGATCTGCCTCATCCTCCCGATCGGGCAATTCCTCGGCGCGTCCAGCGCGGTCTTTGTCAGCGAATTTCTCGAACGTGTTAAGCCGCTCCGGTTGATCAATTTCGGCGATCTTCAGCAGCTCCTGTTCCCGACCGCGGCGAACACATGCCATTTGTTTGTCGGGACAGCGCGGCCCGCAGCCGAATCCCGCGACGACGGCGTAGAACGAATCCGGGCAACACGCATCCCGCACGGCGAAAGCTTCGACTATTGCGTGCCCAAAGCCGATCTCAGCCTGGCGTTCGGTCGTCTCACCATGCAGACCGCTGATCGCCATTTCCTCGATACGAGGTCGATCGCGCAGGACCCTCAACGTCTCATCACCTATATGTGGGGCGACGCAAACGATCTGTCTCTTTGGTCGCGGCTCAGTGCGCTTGGCTCGTTTGGCGACCTCTGGAAAGGCCCGCAGGAATTCCGGCAATGGGTCAACCGGAAAGGCGTGCATCTCGAAGACAAGAGCCGCACACCGGAAAGCGCTGACCGGCTCAAGAACATGAAGCATGTTCCGATTGAGGCGCTGCGCACCGGCGCACCAGTGCTCCATCCCGATCGCCTTAGTGCCTGGCCCCCTTCGCGCACGACCGTCGTCGGGCTGAACGACAGCCTGATGTCGGTGTTCGACGGGCCCCGTGTGCTGTTCCCGGACGGCTTCTCGCGCGCGGAGTTATCGATTCGCGCCGTTTTCTTCGATAAACCTGCGAGCTTCACCCACAGCGTCGGCGTGATCTCCGGGGCGTCTGTCGATGCCCCCTTGCTCCGCTTTGCAACCATCTATCTGCGCTCAAGCCTCGCCCGCTATTTCCTGATGATGCGCGCATGGAAGATGCTCGCGGAACGGAACGGCGTCCATCTCAAGGATGTCGAGACCTTCCCCTTCTTCCGCCCCGAGATGGCTCCTGATCCCTCCAAGGCGCTCGTCGCGATGCAGGCCATCAGCGACTGGTTGATCGCGCTGGAGAGCGTACCCGAATTGCAGCAAGCGGCACGCTACGAAGCCGACCAGGCGACGCTCGACGAGCATGTCTTCAATTTCTTCGATCTCGGCGCGACCGAGAAGGAATTGGTGCGCGAGACGGTCGACAAGCTGATGCCGGCGATCCGTCCGCGCGGCTTCAAGCGGATGCGCGAGCTGGCGCAACTTCGGCTCGCTCATGGCGACCTCGATGCCTACGCCCGCACGCTCGGTCGCGCATTGACCGAGTGGCGAGAACGGATGGGGGGTCAGGGGCAGTTCGAGGTCGGCGTGATGGCGAGCGAACCAAGCCGGGCGGGACCGCTCGGCATCGTGCGCGTGCGGTATCGCCCGGACGTGACTGATAAACCTGTTCTGGACCGCAGCCAGATAGATGACGCGCTGGTGCTTGCCACCGTTGCGCAGCTTCGTGAGGCTGGGCTGACGGTCATCCCGTCGGGCGATGCTATGCAACTAGTTCCTGACACGCAGATATGGAACGGCGGCGATCTCTATCTCGTACGCCCGCTCGCCCGCCGAAGTTGGACCGTTCGCCATGCGCTACGCGACGCCGAGCAGATGGTCCGCACAGTGCAGCGCGTGGCGGCCGACCCTTCTCCATCGAAGCGAGTGCCTGCGTGACTGGCACATCCGACTGGCTAACGGCATTTCCTCTCCAAAGCGCGACCGAGGCGGTTGACGCGCTAATGGAGAGTTGGTCCACGCTTGCCGCTCACCAAAAGCCAGGCTTCCATCCGAAACTTCATGAACCCGTGCTCACAAAGGCGCTGAAGACCCATGCTGAGTTGGTGACGGGCCGGCGCCGTGGTCTGCTCGGCCACTGGTCCGCCGAGAATGTCATTCTGGAAATGGATCTCGAAACGGCGGAGGTTCAAGAGGAGCGACGGACTGATATCGTCTACAGCTTCAACACCACCACTCAATCCGTTGCGTTGGTATTCGAGTTCAAGAAGATGAGCCGCTTCAAGGCCGACCGGGATCATTATCTTGGCGACAAGGGTCTGGGCCGCTTCGTGACCGGCATCTACGCGCGCGGGGAAGCTGTCGCCGCGATGGTCGCTATGCTGACCGATCCCAAGCACGATGTGCTGACGCCGCTGTGCGAAGAGTTGTCCAACGCGGCCCGATCGACAACTCTTCGGCTGAGACCGTCACCGACGGGCGGCGCTTTTGAGGCCCCTTCGACGATGTTTCCCGCCGCTGATTTCGACACCGAACATGACCGGGACGCGCATCTCGCACCGATCCATGGGACGATCAGGGTCGCACATTTCTTTCTGGAATTCGGCTATTCCGTCTCCAGCCAGCGGTCCGCTAGATCGCGGAAGAAGATCGCAAAGGTTGAGCTCATAGAGAAGGCGTTACCACAATCCGGGGTTCGCGACTGATGGGGGCCGCATTATGACAGCGTCTTCCGCACAGTTTCTTATCCCTATCATCGCGTCGCTCGGCGCCGCCCTGATCGCCGGTATCGCGAGCTATGTCGCAGGGCGCGGGATGCGCTCGCATGAGTGGAAGCTTGGGCTTGTCCGCGAGCGCCTGTTGGAACGGCAACGGCTCTACGCGAAGTTCATCGCGGAAGCGGACCGCAATGTGCTGCTCGTCGCAGGGGCCGGTTCGAAGTCGATCGACAACGTCACGCCGTTGCTTGCGCTCTACGCGGAGATATCCCTTCTCTCCACCGATGCCGTGCAGCAGTGCGCGAAGCGAGTTTGCGATTTGGCGCTTTCAGCCAACGGCAGAGAAAGCAGCGGGGAGGACGGCGATCACTTCGCGGCGAAATGCGCGTTCGTCGATGCGGCCCGAAGTGAGCTCAAAGCGATTGAAGTAGGCGCGCGCTCGGCAGCCCCCTGATCGATGGAGGATGGCCCGGTCGTGCCGAACTTGGTCCTATTCGACGATCCTCAGCCCGCACCGCGCTCATCGTCGCGGGTCCGGTATTGCAATTTGAATGGACCGGCGTAGTTTCTGGCGTGCGCCGCTATCGTCGGCGCGGCCGCTGCCTTGGCGAAGGATCGTTGATCCAACGAATTTTGCTCTGTTGTGACCGCAACTTTATTCGGCCGCTAGAGAGATGAGCAGCGCATCTTCAAGGCCGGAATGAAGGATGCGACGATGTACTCCACTCTCGATGGCGCCAAGAAGTGCGCCAAGCAGCTCAAGCGCCTCCTCCAGGCCAGCGCGATGATTTTTCCGCTGTCCGAATGCCAGAATGCCGTCGCTGTGGCGGGTGGCTATCGCAGTTGGCACGATCTCAACGCCCGGATCGGTCAGCGGCAGGGCGCGGCCAGTCCGTATGATTATTGGGGGAATCTGATCAAGGCGCTGCCGCAGGCTTGCCATCGTCCGGTATCGGCTTCTCTCGATCAGAAGAGTAAGGGAGCGCTGACACCCTCAGACCTGTGGGTGCGCGATGTCCTTCCCTATGCGCTCAGTCTTGAGATCGTCCTTCGGGCGAACGCATCGTTGCTGCGGCCTGGTTCGGGTCCGGGGCAGCGTCTGCGCCTTGCGATCATCTCGGGAATGCTGCTGAATGTCGAAGGCGGTTCCGGCTTCACGCCTAAGCTTGATCCCAAACGGCTATGGCTGACCTTCGAGGGAACGCCTGTATCGATACTGCCCAACCTCGCGCGCGATCCGAATTTCGATGTCGCCCTGCACTCGCTGGTCGATGCCGGCATCTTGGTGGTCGAGAAGAACATGACGACGGTCCAGATCGCGGATGACTCGGAACTGCACACAGAGATTCTGCGCCGGGCGTCGCAATGGGGAGCGCCGCAGACACCGCCGGTCGACTATGAGCAGATGGACGACGATCTGGCCGCCGCGCTCGCCCATCAAGAGGGGATCGAATGGCGCGATGCTGGCCCCAAGGTCCCCTACGATGAACTGGAGCATCGAGGGGTTCTCCTCCAGAGCCGCTACTCGGTCGCACATGAATTGCAGACGATGAAGGCCGTCGTGGACGCAATGCCTGATGACGTGCGGCTACGTGTCTCCACAATCTGGTGCGATTCCAAAGCCTCCGCCATCTACAGCGTCACGGTTACGCTCGGCATGGATCGACGCGGACTCGCCGATGCCATCTGCGACAGTTTCCGCACCGCAACGAGCGGGTTTAACGGCATTTTCGTCGAACATGGAGACGACCAGAAATTCTTTGATCCAGAATGGCCAGGCGATGAAGAGCTTGAACTACTGGCTTAACCGGAGGCATGGCCTGAAAGTCGATATACTCGCCGACGACGGGGATGAGCGCATCCGCCGTCGGCGGCGTGTAGGACGGCGAATGGCACAATAGGCCAAATTGAACGGGGCGGTCTCGGCGGATTCGCCTAGTGCCGGGCAGCGCAGATAAGAACGGACGGCGGCGCAGTCCATGTCTCTGTCCAAGGGTTTACCACCGCGATGCCGCAATCGGTCAAGTCGATGACATTGCGAATCGCTAACCGTGCGCCGCGCTGGCGCCGCGATGTCAGGATAGGCCAAGGTGGCACCGCTATCGAACGATAGCCCCCCGGCCAGATCGACCTCGAACATCGGCAGCGCGGCCACCATCGGCGCGTCCCGACGGCGGTCTTCGGGCGGCAGCGCCAAGCCATAGAAGATTTCCGCCTGCGTCAATGTCGTGGTGAAGCGCCCTCCGTCGGTCGCTGCCCGATCCACGCGATCACCGCTGCGTCGGGCTCGCGCCGCATCAGCTCGGAGATGACGTTGATGCCGGGGACGATCATTCGCCAAAGTTCACCGGCCGCTGGATGGCCTCGCGGGGCGTCTCGGGAAGCTCGACACCGCCGAGCGGACCGAAGCGCCGATGGATCGCTTGCGCGAGATTGCGGGGGCGCGGATCATCGGTCGAAAGCGCTGAGCGCAAGATGTCGCGCGCTTCGTCCTCCATAGAGTGGCCGTTGATCGCGGCGCGCACGCGCAGCCGCTTCTCGATCGCGTCGTCGATGTTTCGGATCGTTATCACCGCCATGCTGACCTCCATAAGTCAATGACTGCATGTCAGTCGATGACGCGCAAAACTGCAAGGTTGTGCACCTTAGGGCAGCGGCCCGAACAGATCGTCCAGCTCGCTTCGCATGTAGCGTTCGATGACCCGCAGTTCGTCGTCACCGATCGGAATCTCTTCGGGCCAGTCGTCGGTCACGACGATCGGACCATCATCCTTCCGGCGACGCAGCGGCGGATTTTTCGGCTCATCCGGCGGGAACGTCAGCCCCTTCGCCCACCCGCGCGGCAACCGGCGCTTGGCCCGGCGCTTCATTACACCGGCCCTCGGCCCGAGGATCGTCCATGTAGCAAAGCGCCGACATGCTCTTGGATGGCGTCGTGGGAGACCACGCGGCCCGCATCGACGTCGTCCAGTCCTTCCCATGTCATGCGGTGCCTCTCCTCTTCATCGTGCAGCAGCCATGTTTGCAATGCCTGCTGCACGGCTTCATCGCGTGTCATGCCGTTGCAGGCGGCGATTGCATCGACCCTCGCAGCAAGTTGGGTCGGCAGTTCGGCGGTGAATCGCTTGAAAGACATCGGCCCAAAATAGCAGCCTCATTTACTCCGGAAAGAGCAAGGGCTGCATGAAGCGATGCCGATTCATCATCGTTGCTTCACTGATGGCGTTCAGCATTTGAAAGGCGGTTTGGCGCCTCCCTGCGGGACCGCCGCTCTATCTCCGCTGCGCTCCGACCGAGCCCCTGACAGGTCTCGTCCGTGCCGGTGACGATCAGCATGGCGGGTTGGCGCTGGCGCGCCGATGGGCCAATCCGCGCCGCGGATTGTAGCTGTTTCCGACTGCGGAGATCGGGCCAGGGCTGCGCCGTCCCGATCGCGTCGCTGTGTCGTTGCACTCCCGCGATGGGGTGGGCGTCGCTTCCCTATAGGCCCGCCGCGCCGGGCCGCAACGCGCGGGCTCGCCCGCGCTTACCTCCTCTGCGTTCCGGTCCTCACGGATGCTGCCCGGCTCCGCCGGCGGGCCTGCCGGTCGCTCTTTCGCCGCCCACCCCATTCCGGGGTGCGTGTGGTTTGAAGGAGAAGTGTGATGAACGCTGCTACCGAAACCGTAGCCGCCGAGCCTGTGTCGGGCGTCGAAATCTTCGTGCCGCTGGCCAAGCTCAAGAAGTCCCCGAAGAACGCCCGCAAGGTGCCGCATGGGGAGGCCGCCATCGCGGCGCTGGCCGCGTCGATCCAGCACAAGGGGCTGATCCAGAACCTTGTCGTCGAGCCGGAAACCAAGGAGGACGGGACGCCGACCGGCAACTATCTCGTCACCGCTGGCGAAGGCCGCAGGCTGGCGATGCTGCTGCGCGCCAAGCGCAAGCAGATCAAGAAGTCCGAACCCGTCCGGTGCTGGCTGGATACGGCCAACGATCCGTCCGAGATCAGTCTGGACGAGAACGTGACCCGGACCCCGATGCACCCCGCCGATCAGTTCGAACGGTTCCGTGAGCTTTCGGACGGCAAGGGCTGGGGCGCGGAAGAGATCGGCGCGCGGTTCGGCGTGTCGGCGGGCGTGGTGAAGCAGCGGCTTCGCCTTGGCGCTGTGTCTCCCAAGTTGTTGCAGGTCTATCGGGAAGACGGGCTTACGCTGGACCAGCTTATGGCCTTCGCCATCACCGAGGACCATGCCCGGCAGGAGCAGGTTTTCGAGGGGCTGCATCACAACCGCGAACCGTGGATCATCCGCCGCGACATGACCGCCGCCAACGTGCCTGCCGATGATCGCCGCGCGGTGTTCGTCGGGGCCGACGCCTATATCGAGGCGGGCGGCACCATCATCCGCGACCTGTTCAGCGAGGATCGGGGCGGGTTCTTCGAGGACGCGGGCTTGCTCGACATGCTTGCCGCCGAGAAGTTGCGCGAGATCGCGGGCGGGGTTCAGGCCGAGGGCTGGAAATGGACCGAGGCGCATATCGACTATCCCCACGCTCACGGGATGCGGCGTTTTTATGCACAGTCGGTTCCGCTATCCGACGAGGACGAGGCCCGGCTGGAGGCGCTGTCCACCGAGCATGACGCGCTTGCCGAGGGCTATTCGTCCTATGACGAGATGCCCGAGGATGTGGCGGCGAAGCTGGAGGCCGTGTCCGACGAGATCGACGTGATTTCGGCCAAGCGTTCCGCCTACGACGGCAATGTGGTCGCGCATGGCGGGGCGTTCGTCGTGTTGCACCATGACGGCAGCGTTCGGGTCGAGCGCGGTTTCGTGCGGCTCGAGGATGAGGCGCTGGCCGATCCGCAGCCCGAGCCGGAAGAAGGCGACGCGGCGGTCCCGGAGAATGGGGACGACGGGCAGCCCGAGGACGGCGACGAGGAAGCGCAGGAGATCGAGGAGGACGAGGAACCGGGCAAGCCCATTTCCGACAGCCTCACCCGAGACCTGTCCGCGCATCGGACGCTGGCGCTGCGCGTGGCGCTGGCCGAGCGGCCCGATACGGCCTTGATCGCGCTGACCCACACGCTGACCGCGCAACTGTTCTACAGCTATGCGGAGGCCGGTTGCCTTGAAGTTCGTCCGACCGTGACCCCGTTGGGGAGCCATGCGGACGGGATCGAGGACACCCCCTTGGCGGCACGGGCGAACGAGCAGCACGAGGCATGGGCCGAGCGGATGCCGCGCGACGTGGCGGACCTGTGGGGCTTCATCGTCGCGCTGGACGACGAGAAGCGGACCCTGCTGCTGGCGCATTGCGCGGCTCGCACGGTCAACGCCCTGCGTCTGCCGTGGGATCGCAAGCCCCGCTCGCTGCAAACGGCGGACAGGCTGGCGACCGCGCTGGCGCTGGACGTGGCGAAGGACTGGACGCCAACGGTGGACAGTTACCTTGGCCGCGTCACCAAGGCGCATATCGTGGAGGCCGTGTCCGAAGGCGTGTCCGAGGATGCTGCCCGCCGCATCGCGGACATGAAGAAGCCCGACATGGCGCACGCCGCCGAGCAGCTTCTGGCCGGGACGGGATGGTTGCCCGTTACCCTGCGGACCCCCGAGCCGGAGACGGAGCAGTTCGCGCCCGTAGAGGCCGAGGAAGCCGAAGCCGTGGAGCAGCCGTCCGAAGCGGAGACCTCCGAAGCACAAGCGCAGGACGATGAAGCGTCCTATGCTGTCGCCGCCGAATAGCGGCATTGGGCCGGGGCCGCGCAAGCGGTCCCGGCTTTCCTTTTGTAGCTATCCCAAAAAATAGCGGCCGCGCCCGGTTGGGGCGCGGCCGCTATGGTCATGCAGAGATAGTCGTCGCTCGCCGGGCATGGCCCGGCTCGCGAATAGGATTCATTGTGATGTTTGCGACGCGATGGCGATCGCCGACAGGTCGTTGGCCGGGTCGACCGCCACGCCGGCGGCCTTTCGCTCGGAATAGCGGTCGACAAGCTGCGCAGCGTGCGGGCGTAGCAGCACCGTGAACCGCACCAGCTCCTCCATGACATCGACGATGCGGTCATAATAGCTGGACGGCTTCATACGACCGGCATCGTCGAACTCCTTGTAGGCCATCGCCACGCTCGACTGATTGGGGATGGTGAACATGCGCATCCAGCGACCAAGCAGGCGCAGCGAGTTGACTGCGTTAAACGATTGCGATCCCCCCGATACCTGCATCACCGCGAGCGTGCGGCCCTGGGTCGGACGCATCCCCTTCATCTCCAGAGGCAGATGGTCGATCTGCGCCTTCATGATGCCGGTGATCTGGCCGTGACGTTCCGGGCTGCACCAGACCATCCCTTCGGACCACAGAGCGTGTTCGCGCAATTCGTGAATCGCGGGATGGTCATCACCCTCGACCTGATCGGGTAGCGGCAGATCGGACGGATCGAAAATGCGCGTCTCGGCTCCGAAGAACTGGAGCAGCCGCGCCGCTTCTTCGACCGCGAGGCGCGAGAAGGAACGGTCGCGCAGCGAGCCGTAGAGCAACAGAATACGCGGCGGCGGGCTAACCGCGCCAAGCCCGAGCGCAGGCCGCTCATGAACATAGCGGTGGTCGAGCGCCGGCATATGGTCCAGCTCGGAAACGTCTCGCAGGCGCCTCACGCACTCACTCCCTTCTCATACCAACCGCGCGAGCGCTTCACGATCGTCACGACAGACAACATCACCGGCACCTCGACCAGCACACCGACCACGGTGGCGAGCGCCGCGCCCGACTTGAGACCGAACAGGCTGATGGCCGCAGCCACGGCCAGCTCGAAGAAATTCGACGCGCCGATCAGCGCGGCCGGCGCCGCCACGCACCACGCGACGCCGAGGCGGCGGCTCAGCCAATAGGCCAGCCCCGCGTTGAAATAGACCTGGATTAGAATGGGGACGGCCAACAGTGCGATCACCAGCGGCTGCGCCACAATGGCCTCGCCCTGAAAGCCGAACAGCAGCACCAGCGTCGCCAGCAGCGCAACCAGCGATACGGGGCCGAGCCGGGCCAGCAGTCGATCGAGCGCGGCCTGTCCGCCCGTCGCCAGCACACGGCTCCGCACAAGCTGCGCCACGATCACCGGCACGACGATGTAGAGACCGACCGAGATCACTAGCGTATCCCAGGGCACCGTCACCGAGGCGACGCCGAGCAGCAGTCCGACCAGCGGCGCGAACAGGAACACCATGAGGACGTCGTTCAACGCGACCTGGCTCAAGGTGTACGTCGGATCGCCGTCGCACAGGTTCGACCACACGAACACCATCGCCGTGCAAGGTGCGGCGGCGAGCAGGATGAGCCCGGCGATGTAGGACGATCCCTGTCCGGCTGGCAGCAGCGGCGCGAACAGCCAGCCGATGAACAATGTGCCGAGCAGCGCCATTGAGAAGGGTTTGACGGCCCAATTGATGAACAGGGTGACGCCGACGCCGCGCCAGTGCCGCCGCACTGAACCCAGCGCGCCGAAGTCGATCTTGAGCAGCATCGGGACGATCATCAGCCAGATCAGCACCGCCACGACGAGGTTGACGCGGGCGATCTCGGCCGCGGCGATAGCGGTGAACAGGCCCGGTAGCAGATGACCGAGCGCGATGCCCGCCACGATGCAGAGCGCCACCCACAGGGTCAGATAGCGCTCGAAAAAGCTGATACCGGGGCGTGGCGGCGCGGTCGCCGCAAGGGGGGGCGTGGACATGGAAACCTCAGACGATCCGGGCGCCATGCTCATCCACGACACGCTCGCCGTCCTCCTTCGTGAACGCGCCGCGCTGGGGCGACGGCAGGAGATCTAGTACGGCCTCCGATGGCCGGCAGAGCTTTACGCCGAGCGGCGAGACGACCAGCGGCCGATTGATGAGAATCGGATGCGCCATCATCGCGTCGAGCAGAGCGTCATCGCTCAGGCGTTCGTCGCCCAAACCCGATTCCGCATAAGGCGTGCCCTTTTCGCGGAGCAGATCGCGCGGCGTCATATCCGCCCGTTCGATAAGCTGGACGAGCAGCGCGCGGGCGGGCGGCGTCTTGAGATATTCGATGACATGCGGCTCGATCCCCGCATTGCGGATCAGACCCAGCGTGTTGCGCGACGTCCCGCAGTCGGGATTGTGGTAGATGATGATGTCAGTCATGGGCGCGGTCCTTCGCAGCAAGGCATCAGTTCCTCGACAAGCGGCGCACAAAGTTCGGGCCGACCCGCACAGCAATCCTTGACGAGATAGAGGGTGAGCGCGCGGAGCGTGCCGAGGTCCGCGCGATAGATGATGGAACGGCTGTGCCGCTCCGATGTCACCAGCTTCGCCCGCGTCAGGATCGCCAGATGCGACGACATGGTGTTCTGCGGAACGTCGAGCAGGCGGGCGATCTCGCCGGCCGGTAAGCCGTCAGGTTCGTGGCGCACCAACAGGCGGAACGTGTCGAGCCGCGTCGGTTGCGCTAGGGCGCTCATGGCGAGAATGGTTGATTCGGAATCCATATATCGAGAATAATGGATATTCTGGCAAAAGCCACCCCCTTGCATCCGATCGATGCCGATCCCCGCATACAGTTCCTGCTCTGGTCTAGGCCGTGTCACTTTCGATCGGGTGGTCCAAGTCGATGCGCGGCCAGTCTTTCGTGCCTACAGTGCCGTGATCCGTAGCCCGCTGTCGCTCTGCGCCGATATGCGCGCGCATGTCCGGGTCCCTCATCGGCAAGACCACGCGGCCTCTCGATTGGCTTGATCTAATCGGGGCCGGCTTCGCCTTGCTCGGCCTGGCGCAACGGCGACGCGCGACTTTTTTCCGCCGCCTTCGGCTTTGCATCGCGAAGCAAAAAAGCCGCGCGTCGCCATCCTCCGCTGCGCTCTGGCCGCAAGCGGTGCGCGTCCGATCATCCCCGCTTCACCGATCGCCATCGAGGCCGCGGCGGTCGTGGCCCGAAAGCGAAAGGAACTACGACATGGCCACCATCGGCACCTTCACCCAGGCAAGCAACGGCTCCTTCACCGGAACCGTCAAGACCTTGACCCTCAACGCCAAGGCGACCCTCCGGCCGATCGACAAGGAAAGCGACAAGGCGCCCGATTACCGCCTCGCGGTCGGCTCGGTCGAATGCGGCGCGGGATGGAAGAAGACCAGCCGCGAGAACCGCGATTACATCTCGATCAAGCTGGACGATCCGAGCTTCCCGGCGCCGATCTACGCCACCCTGAGCGAGACCGACACCGCCGGCGAATATGCACTCATCTGGTCGCGCTGAGCGACGCGACGCCCCGCCCTCCGGCGGGGCGTTTCCCTCTCGGCGGCTCGCCGCCAGAGAGGGACGGATCAGTGCCGACGGTGGAGAAGCATCTTGGCGGCGGACAAGATGAGGATCGTCGCCAGCAGTGGCATCAGCACGGCTTCAGGCACGATCCCGAGAAGCCGCCCCCCGATGAAAGCGCCGAGAATCGAGCCGAGCGCCATGACGATGACGAACATGCGATACCGGCCGATCACGGCGAAGCTACGGTCGCGGCTATAGCGCGCGAACCCGGCGATCATCGTGGGCAGGCTGATCGCGAGCGACAGGCTGCCGGCGAGCTTCACATCGAGCCCGAACAACAGGATCAGAGTCGGAATCAGCAACTCGCCGCCAGCGACCCCGAGCAAAGCAGCGACGATGCCGATCGCGAACCCGGCCAGGATGCCGGCTGCGATCCGCACTAAGTCGTTCGCCACCAGCGCATGGCCGCCGGTGAGGCCGTGACCGAATGCCAGCGCCAACGCGATCAGGACCAGCAGAACACCGATGATCCGGTGCAGCGTTTCGGGCTTGAGCCCGATCGCCCAACCCGCCCCGAACCAGGCGCCTGCGATGCTGCCAGCGAGCAGGTTGACGATGACCGGCCAGTGCGTGGCGATTTCGGCGAACGGCACGGTGCCGGTGCGGAACGGAAGCGCCGTCGCCACAACTATCAGGCTCATCGCCTTGTTCAGGATGACCGCTTCGAGCGCCGGAAAGCCGAACAGCCCCACCAGCAGGGGCAGCCGGAACTCAGCCCCACCGAGACCGATGAGCCCGCCGAGCGTGCCAATCACGCCGCCAGCAGAGAAGGCCGGGATAGGGTTGCGGACTGCCGCGTCAGCGTCTTTCATCGCGTGCTCGCTCCAGCGCGAGCAACTCGTCCTCGCACTCCCGTTCACCATTCCCCACGACTATTCCTTTTCCTCGGCCACGCATGTGCATCGACAGGCGCGCGCTGCCGCTCTGCTTGAGCGCGTTCATCTAGACGGGCTATGTGAACGCCTTCCGCCCGATCTGCCCGGTGGCTCGAGGTGAGCAGGTGTAGCCCTGTTCGTTCGTGTCGCTCAGCAGCTTCTACGCGGACTGATCCCGCTTAGGCGCATTTGTCGTGCGGCGCCACTTGGCGCCGCAGTGCTTGGGGCGCTGCCCCCAGCGCCCTTCGGAGCGGCTTCCGCCCAGCTTCCTCCACGGCTTCGCCATTCCGTGCAGCCGGTTCCCCGCGAAGCCGCCCACTCCGGTTGCACCCCCGGTCTCGCCGACGGGCAGGGTTTCAGCGCGGCGCTCCGCTGCGCGGAAACCCAAGCCCAAGGAGTTCAGCCATGTACCATCAACTCGCCACCCGGTTCGGCCGCAACGCCCACCAGATCAGCGGCCATGAGGCGCTCGATAACGAGGCGCTCTATCGCCATGTCCCGTCCATCTTTGCCCGCGAGGCGCACGACAGCCGTTCTGATCGCTACGTCTATGTTCCCACCATCGACATCGTGGAGGGGTTGCGCCGGGAAGGATGGTTTCCGTTCTTCGCCGTGCAGTCCGTTCCTCGCGACGGCAGCCGCCACGGCCACGCCAAGCACATGCTGCGCCTGCGCCGCGATGACGGGATCGGTAAGCCCGAGGCCGCCGAAGTCATCATCGTCAACAGCCATGACGGGACCAGCGCTTACCAGATGTTCGCCGGGATGCTGCGGTTCGTCTGCACCAACAGCATGATTGCAGGCGAGCGGTTCGAGGAGGTCCGCGTTCCGCACAAGGGGAATATCGAGCATGACATTATCGAGGGCGTTTACACCGTCGCCGAGGACTTTCCCCGGCTGATCGACGCCAGCGAAACCATGAAGGGGATTCAGCTTTCCCCCGACGAACAGCGCTTGCTTGGCGAGGTGAGCCTTGTCGCCCGCTACGGCGACGATGAAAGTCCGGTGCGGCCCGACCAGATCATCGAGCCGCGCCGCCGCGAGGATGTGGACCGGAGTCTCTGGACCACGTTCAACGTCATTCAGGAGAATGTCGTTCGCGGCGGGCTGCATGGCCGCAAGCGCAATGCCGAGGGCCGCATCCGGCGCAGTCAGACCCGCGCGATCAACGGCATCGACCAGAATGTGACGCTCAACCGTGCGCTGTGGACGCTGGCCGAGGGGATGCAGCGCCTCAAAGCCGCTTGAGCATTCGCCACCGCAGGGCCGAGTTTCCGGCCCTGCGGCCTTTCCCGTTTCGCGCCGATCCGCTGCACCGGATCGGCGGCGGCCGCGCGTCCCAAGGTCCGCGCGGCCGCAATGGCGCGCTCGCCGGGCTGGCGCCCAGCTCGCTTCTCAGGAGAGGTTAGTCGCCCCCAGGCAAGTCGGTTTCGGCGACAAGTTCGGCCGGTGTAACGCCAAGCGCCGATGCCAGATGAAACAGGGTGACGACCGTGGGATTGCGTCGCCCGCGCTCCAGATCGCTTACATATTGTTGAGTAAAGCCCGATGTCTCGGCAAAGCGCTCCTGGGTAAAGCCCTTCTCCTTCCTCAATCTGGCGAAGTTCAATCCCACGAGGCGGCGCATATCCATGCGCGGCAAACTGGACGATACACACTATCCGGTTTATCTCCTATAAGGTGTATCGCCGGTCTGGCGGCGCTTGTCGCTGCAACAGGTGCAACGAACGATGCGAGACTTGCACATAGCCGGCGCATGTATTTGGTCTAGGTTCGTTAATGAGGATCATGTCGGGGGCGCCATGAGCACCAGCCATTTCGCAGATCGCGCGCCGGATGTATCGCAGCTCACCGCCTATGACGAAAGCCATTTGGCGGACTATCTGCGCTTGCTCGACGCGGCCGAGGAGGGCGCCGACTGGCGCGAGGTCGCCGCCCTTATTCTCGGCATCGACGCCGCCGCCGAACCGCATAGGGCGAAGACCATGCACGCCAGCCATCTCGCGCGAGCGCGGTGGATGACCGAAGTTGGCTACGCCCATCTGCTCGGTTGCGAGCGTCCCTAAAGCGTTAAGATTTCATCCATTTTGGCGCTTCCTCGTGGTTCGCGCCGCAGCCTTCCGAGCATGGTTGAGCGCAACCTTCGCGCTATTGCGACGCTTCCTGCGCGGCAATGTTGTCCCTCCCGAAATTCGCGCAATGCGCGGCTGGGAGGATGCAATGCCGATGCCGCCGGGACGGCGCCAGCAACGCATCGGCGGCTTGTCCGATGCAAGCGGGCGCGCTGAAATCGCCGCCGAGTTTCTACGGCGAAACCCCACTTATCGCGCCGAACATGCGCAGATGCAGAAGCGCATCGCCAGCGGCGCCGTCGCGAAGGATGCCGCCGAGGCGGCATTCGCGCGGCGCTGGGGGTTGTCCTTTCGCCACGGCGCCGGATGATCTTTCAGAGCCGGTCGTCTGGCGGCCGGAACTGACCGCCGTCACGGTCATTCTCGACGCCGCCCCGGATGGATTCGAGCGTGCCGCGCCGGTCGATCCGCGCGCGCTCGGCGCGCTGTTCGCCGACGTGGCCGGTATCGAAGGGCGCCATGTCATCGTCTCTGACGCTGCCGGCGAGCATCGGCTTTGGCTGCGCGATCCGGAGCCCGGTCGCCCGCTCGCCGCCGTCATCCCGCTCGACAAGGATTTCATCACGCGCATCGCGAGCCTGCTGCGCTTCCACCGCCGCCTGTTCGGGCGTGCGGCGGGGCCGTTGCCGCGCGGCTGGCCGCTCACCGCCTACCGGCTGGCGCGGCTCGACCTGATGCTCCGCGCGCTCGACCTGCGCGATGGCGGGGCGACCTATCGCCAGATCGCGGTCGAGCTCGGACGTGATGACGCGACCAGATTGTCCGCCAGCGATTGGAAGATGTCCGCTTCGCGGTCGTTCGTCGTGCGCCTGGTCCGCGACGGCATCGCGATGATGAACGGCGACTACCGCAAACTGCTCCGCATTCGCTGATCCGTCCGCCCCGGTGGCGCCCTCGCAGGGGGTGGTCAGATCCGTGCAGCCGCACATCTTCATACCCCACCCGGCCGCGTCCGGCCTGTCATTTACGCCTCCTGCCGCCACTGCCCGCAGGAGCCGTCACTTGTCCGATACGCCCACCAACCTGCCGCCCCGCTTCCTGCGCACGCCGGAAGCCGCGCGCTTTCTCGGCCTCTCGGGCCGAACGCTGGAGAAGCACCGCTATTTCGGGACCGGCCCGGCCTACCGCCGGATCGGCGGCCGCGTCGTCTATTCGGTCGATGACCTGCGCGCCTGGGCCGACATCGGCATCAAGCATTCGACCTCCGATCCGGGGCAGGACGACCTCATGCCGCGCGCCGACTCGGCCATCGCCCGGAGCCGGCGATGATCATGCCGCCGTCACCTATGCGCCTGCCGACCGCCACCGGCGACGGCCTAACCCGCGTCGAACTGACCTGGATCGAGAAGCGGGTCGAGCACTGGATCAGGTTCGGCCGCATCGCCAAGGACGAGATCGTCGATCGCCGCCGCCGCATCGTCAGCTTCCGGCCGGGCGCCGTGTTCGCGTTCGTCCGCTGGGCGTCGAACGACTACGGCACGATCATCTCGCGCATCGACGTGGTGCGCGCGGTCGCAGCCGGTGAGCCGTTCACGACGCTGCCGTTCGTGCGGCCGGGCGGCGACATCCTGCTCAAGATCGAGGGCTGGCCCAAGGTCCAACAGGTGCTGGCCGCGATCGACGCGACCGAAGCGGCCGGTGTCGATCCGTGCGACGCCGCACCCGATCATTGGCGCCACGTCCACAACCGCATCGCCGCCGGACATCAGCCGCGACTCTACACGTTGGAGCGACATCGCGCCTGGCTCAAGCGCCGGGAGATCGAAGGATGACCCGCCGCTTCTACGTCCGCGCGACAGCGATCACCGCGTCGGCTTTCGCTGGCGCGTTCGCGGTCATCGCGATCACCGATCCGCTGCCGCGCGTCGTCTGGAACGCCAGCGCGAGCGCGCCGCTCGGCCTCTATCGGATCGAGCCGGACCGCGATCCGCCGCGCGGCGCGTTGGTCGCGGTCGAGCCGCCCGAGCGGCTTGGCCGCTGGATGGCCGAGCGCGGCTATCTCGGCAGGAACGTGCCGCTGTTGAAGCACGTCGCCGCCAAGGCCGGGCAGCATGTGTGCCGGATCGGTGTCGCGGTGAGCGTCGAGGGACGGCCCGTCGCTGTCGCGCTGATGCGCGACCGGATCGGCCGTCCGCTGCCGGTCTGGCAGGGCTGCCGCACGCTCGCGGCGGGCGAGCTGCTGCTGCTCAATCCCGATCATCCCGACAGCCTGGACGGCCGCTATTTCGGGCCGCTCCGCGCGTCCGCCGTGCTCGGCCGCGCGATCCCGATCCTCACCCGCCAGACCCCCGACGCGCCGCTCACCTGGCGCTGACCCGATTTTTCCCTGCCAACCCAAAGGAGATTCCCATGCAGATCGGCAGCTTCATCCGCACCGCCAATGGCTTTGAAGGCATCCTCGAAAGCGCGATGCTCGACATCCGCATCTCCATCGTTCCGGCCGAGCCGAGCGATGCCGAGAAGGCGCCGGACTGGCGCGTCCATCGCGGCGATGACGGCGACGGACCGGAGATCGGCGCGGGCTGGAACGAGAGCGGCGAACGCGCCGGGGATTACGTCTCGCTGCGCATCGACGATCCCACCTTCGCGCAGCCGATCCGCGCCGCGCTGTTCCAGAACACCAATGACAAATCGGCATGGTCGCTGCGCTGGAACCGGCCCCAGAAGCCGCGCGAGCAGGACTGAGATCGTGCGCTTCTCCATCATCCCTTTGTTCGCGGGAAAGCCGTCTCATCCCTTCGTCCCGCTCGGGCGTAGGCCGGCCGGGGCGCGCAGCGAAGGTCAAGGGCGGCCGAAGGCCGGCGCGCCGCGCGTACCCTTTACCGCAGCGAGCACGCTGGCAGGCTGGCGGCGGTGCGGAGCCGGATCGGCGGTGGCGCTCGCCCTCGGTCTGCTTTCGGCCGGGGCTGTCCCAATGGCGGCGTCGGCGCAGGACGCGGCGACGGATCGAGCCGTGGCGCGTCATCCCTATGCCGAGCATGTCGCCGACGCGGCGCGCCGGTTCGGCATCCCCGAGGCGTGGATTTGGGCGGTGATGCGCGTCGAGAGCAACGGCGATGCCCGCGCCGTTTCGTCGGCCGGGGCGATGGGCCTGATGCAGATCATGCCCGCGACCTGGGCCAATCTTCGCGCCCGCCACGGTCTCGGGAGCGATCCCTATGACGTGCGCGACAACATCATGGCGGGCGCGGCCTATCTGCGCGCGATGTTCGACCGCTATGGCAGCGCGACGGCGATGCTGGCGGCATACAACGCGGGGCCGGGACGCTACGAAGATTACCTGTCGCGCGGCCGTCCGCTGCCCGCCGAGACGCGCGCCTATCTCGCAAAACTGACGTCGATTGTCGGCACGTCGGACGCAGTTGAAACGGCGGTGAGCGCTTCGCCCGATCCATTCGCCTGGCGCCGCGCCGCGCTGTTCGTGCGCACGGCGAGCGCGGATTCGGATGCGGTTCCTGTGCAACCGGGGAGCGCGACTGGTGCAGCGCCAGCACCGCCGGGCCGACCAGCACCCGGCGAGGATAACGCCATTGCATCGCCAACGGAGAGGCAGGCCGACACGCTGTTCGTCTCCCGCGCTCGCGCGGGCCGATCGCAATGATCGGCATCGCGCAACCCTCGACCATCCGAAGCAGAAGTGAGGCTGGGGAGGGAGAAAACGGCCGGGACAGACGAGGGCAAGATACAAGCCGCACCCCGTTTTGCCGAAAAGCCGAGGCTTTTCTTATGGCTAACGTGGGGGCGTCGGTCGGCGCGCGTGCCGCGCGGAAGAAAAAAGCGAGCAAAAACAGCGCCTCGAACGGCACCACAGGCCGTTTTCGGCGGAAAACGGCCCGGCCATGAGCGAGGACAGCGATTTCCGCATCCGGCCAGGCAAGGCCAAGCGCAGCAAGGCGCAGGGCCGCAATGCGCGCGGCCTGGTGGCCGAGGTGCTGCGCGTCGCCGCCCGCAGCGGCGGCGGCAAGCGCGCCGGGTGGGGCGGATCGCGCTCGCGGGGGCAATCGAGCTTCGGGCGCGGGCGCACATCGTTCGCGCGGAGCCGCCTGTTCGGATCGGGCCGGCGCGTGCTGGTCAAGGCGCTGCCCGTCCGCCACCGCGTCGGCGGCCGGCGCATGGCGCCGCTGTCCGCGCACATCGCCTATCTGAAGCGCGAGGGCGTCACCCGCGACGGCTCGCCCGCGCGCATGTTCGACGCCGACGGGGATCGTGCCGACGATCGCGGTTTCGCGGAGCGATGCAAGGACGACCGGCATCATTTCCGCATCATCGTTTCGCCCGAGGATGCCGCCGATCTTTCCGACCTGCGCGAATACACCCGCGATCTCGTCCGCCAGATGGAAGCCGACCTCGGCACACGCCTGGAATGGATCGCGGTCGATCACTGGAACACCGACAATCCGCACGTCCATCTGCTCGTGCGCGGTGTCACCGACACCGGCGCCGATCTCGTGATGGCGCGCGACTATATCGGCCACGGCCTGCGCTCGCGCGCCGAGGAGTTGGCGTTCGCGGAGCTAGGGCCGAAACCCGAGCACGAAGTCCAGCGCGCGCTCGACCGCGAGGTGACGGCCGAGCGCTGGACCCGGCTCGACGGGGAGATCGGGCGCGCCGCCGACGAGCTGGGCGTGATCGACCTGCGCCCCGAGCGGCCCGGCCCGGACGATCCGCGACTCCGCCGGCTGATGATCGGGCGGTTGCAGCATCTGGAGACGATGGGGCTGGCGGCCGAGGGTGAGCCGGGTCAATGGGCGGTTGCGACAGGCGCGCAGGCGAAGCTGCGCGAGTTGGGGTCACGCGGCGACATCATCCGCACGATCGGCGCGGCGCTCAAAGAGCGCGGACAGGATCGGCCGCTCGACAGCTATGCCGTCGTCAGCGGCGCTCCCGAGAAGCCGATCGCTGGCCGGCTGATCGACAAAGGACTGCACGACGAACTGACCGGGACGGCCTATGCCGTCATCGACGGCACGGACGGCCGCACCCATCACGTCCGCCTGCCGGGTCTCGAAGCGCTGGAGCATAGCCCGGCGCTCGGCGGCATCGTCGAGCTGCGCGGCGTCGGCAGGCCCGGCGACGAGAAGCCGGCGCTCATCCTCGCCACGCGATCAGATCTCGACTTGCCCGCGCAGATCAAGGCGCCCGGCGCGACCTGGCTCGACCATCGCCTGATCGAGCGCGGCGCCGGCGTCGCGGACGGCGGGTTCGGCGCCGAGGTGCGCCGGGCGATGGACGCGCGCACTGATCATCTCGTTCGCGAGGGGCTGGCGCGCCGCTTCGGCGAACGCACGGTGTTCGAGCGCGGGATGCTCGACAGGCTCCGCAAGCGCGAGCTGGATTCCGTCGGCGCGAAGATCGCGGGCGAGACCGGGCTTGCCTATCGCCCGGCTGCCACCGGCGAGAAGATCGCAGGCGTCGTGCGCCAGCGCCTCGCGCTCACGTCCGGCCGCTTCGCCATGATCGACGACGGCCTCGGTTTCCAGCTCGTGCCTTGGGCCAGCACCCTCGAACAGCAACTCGGCCGGCAGGTGTCCGGCGTCGTCCGCGCAGGCGGCGGCATCGACTGGGCGCTGGGCCGCAAGCGCGGCCTCGGCCTCTAATTCAGGAGTGAACTCATGTCCGCGACCAAGATTTTGTGGGGCCAGATCATCATCGTGTTCCTGATCGTGCTTTCCGCGGTCTGGGGCGCGACGCAGTGGACCGCCGCCGCGCTCGCCTATCAGCCCGAGCTTGGTCCGCCGTGGTTCATGCTTGGCGAGTGGCGCATCTATCCGCCGCCTGCCTTCTTCTGGTGGTGGTTTTCGTTCGACGCCTATGCGCCCGGCATCTTCCTGACGGGCGCCTATATCGCGGCGTCGGGCGGGTTCGTGTCGATCGCCGTCGCCATCGGCATGTCGGTATGGCGTGCCCGCGAGCTGAAGAACGCCGAGACCTACGGGTCGGCGCGTTGGGCGACCGAGCGGGAGGTTCGCGCCGCCGGCCTGCTCGGACCAAACGGCGTGGTGCTCGGCAAGCTCGCGCGCGACTATCTTCGCCACGACGGCCCCGAGCATGTGCTGTGCTTCGCGCCGACGAGGAGCGGCAAGGGCGTGGGCCTGGTCGTGCCGTCGCTGCTGGCCTGGCCGGCATCGGCGATCGTCCACGACATCAAGGGCGAGAACTGGCAGCTCACCGCGGGCTTCCGCGCGCGGCATGGCCGGGTGCTGCTGTTCGATCCGACCAACGCCGCGTCGGCCGCCTACAACCCGCTGCTGGAGGTGCGGCGCGGCCAGTGGGAAGTGCGCGACGTGCAGAATGTCGCCGACGTGCTGGTCGATCCCGAAGGCAGTCTCGAGCGTCGCAATCATTGGGAGAAAACCTCTCACTCGCTGCTGGTCGGCGCGATCCTCCACGTCCTCTACGCCGAGCCCGACAAGACGCTGGCCGGCGTTGCGGGATTCCTGTCCGATCCGTCGCGCACGATCGAGCAGACACTGGCCGCGATGATGGCGACGCCGCACCTGGGCAAGGCCGGCGTGCATCCCGTGGTCGCCTCGGCCGCGCGCGAGCTGCTGAACAAATCCGATAACGAGCGATCGGGCGTGCTCAGCACCGCCATGTCGTTCCTCGGCCTTTACCGCGATCCGGTCGTCGCGCAGGTCACGCGGGCCTGTCAGTGGCGCATATCGGATCTGGTCGAGGGCGACCGGCCGGCGACGCTCTACCTCGTCGTGCCGCCCAGCGACATCTCGCGGACCAAGCCGCTGATCCGCCTCATCCTCAACCAGATCGGACGGAGGCTGACCGAGGAGCTGACGCCGAAGGGCGACCGGCATCGCGTGCTGCTGATGCTCGACGAGTTTCCGGCGCTCGGCCGGCTCGACTTCTTCGAGTCCGCGCTGGCGTTCATGGCGGGCTACGGGCTGAAGGCGTTCCTCATCGCACAGTCGCTCAATCAGATCGAAAAGGCTTACGGCCCCAACAACGCGATCCTCGACAACTGCCATGTGCGCGTGAGCTTCGCCACCAACGACGAGCGGACCGCCAAGCGCGTGTCGGACGCGCTCGGCACCGCGACCGAGATGCGCGCGATGAAGAACTATGCCGGGCACCGTCTCTCGCCTTGGCTCGGACATTTGATGGTGTCGCGGTCCGAGACCGCCCGGCAGCTCCTCACGCCGGGCGAGGTGATGCAGCTCCCGCCCGACGACGAGATCGTGATGGTGGCGGGCGTTCATCCGATCCGCGCGAAGAAGGCGCGCTACTTCCGCGATCCGCGTTTCGCCGAGCGGATCATGGCCGCGCCCGAGCCGGCCGCGGTCGCGGCCCGGCCTGACGACTGGACCGGCCGCGCGGCCGCCGCCGATCCCGCCGATGTGGCGCGGATCGTTCGTGCGCAGGAGGACGCCGCCAATGGCGGGCTGCGCCGGGAGCCCGAGCTGCCCGAGCATGTCGCCATCGCGCCGGAGACGACGGCGCCGCCCGCACAGGAGTTCGCGATCGTCGACGACGAACCCGAGGACGCGGCGCGGCAGGCCGCCGTGAGGCGCCGGATGCAGGGGCTCGCGCGGCAGGCGTCGCTCGACCCCGGCGACGGGATCGATCTGTAGGAGTCCGTGATGCGCACCCGCCTCAATGTCTATTTCCCGCCGGCGCTCGCCAAACAGGTCGACGAGCTGGCCATCCGTCGGCGCATCTCTCGTTCGGCGATCGTGGAGGCGGCGGTCGCCTCCTATCTGTCGCCGGACGGCGCCGATCGGATGGAGGCCGCGTTCGCGCGGCGGCTTGACCGCCTGTCGCGACAGGTTCAACGGCTTGAGCGCAATACGGGCCTGACGACCGAGGCGCTGACGCTATTCGTCCGCTTCTGGCTGGCCGTAACGCCGCCGCTTCCCGACGACGAGCAGGCCGCGGCCCAGGTCAAGGGGCGCAAGCGCTATGAGGGGTTCGTAGAAACACTCGGCCGCCGCTACGCGAGCGGCAAGAGCCTGATGGATGAGATCCCCGAGGACGTCTGGCCGAAGCAGTCGCCCGATTCGGAATAATCATGGTCTCGGCGGGCGGGATGCCGGTCGGCCGATCCGCATCCTGCAAGTATATGCCGCCGCCTCTACTACGCCTTCAACTAGCTGTTGCGGCGGATAAATTTCTGGCTCTCTTGATGTGCTCCTGACGCCGGGCGGCGGTTCGCCCGGTCCATTGCAGGGGCCAAGTCTTGACCGTCCACCCGATCCGATCCGAAGCGAAATCCCGCGGCGCGCGGATGCTGCGCACCGCGCTCGGGGCCTCGATCGCGGCCTGGCTCGAAGACCCCGCCGTCATCGAGGTTATGCTGAACCCGGACGGCCGGCTGTGGGTCGATCGGCTCGGTGAGGGCATCAGCGACACCGGCATGACGCTGGTGGCAGCGGACGGCGAGCGCATCGTTCGTCTCGTCGCACACCATGTCGGCGTCGAGGTTCACGCGAAGTCTCCGCGCGTCTCGGCGGAGCTGCCCGAAGGCGGCGAGCGGTTCGAGGGGCTGTTGCCGCCCGTGGTCGCCGCGCCGGCCTTTGCGATCCGCAAGCCCGCCGTCGCTGTGTTCACGCTCGACGACTATGCGGCGGCGGGGATCATGTCAGGGCGCCAGGCCGAGGCGCTACGGCACGGCGTCGAGACCCGCGCCAACATCCTCGTCGCAGGCGGCACCGGCAGCGGCAAGACCACGCTGGTCAACGCGCTCCTGGCCGAAGTCGCCAAGACCACCGACCGCATCGTCCTCATAGAAGACACGCGCGAGCTGCAATGCGCCGCGCCCAATCTGGTCGCCATGCGGACCAAGGATGGCGTCATCTCGCTGTCCGATCTTGTGCGGTCCTCGCTGCGCCTGCGCCCCGACCGTATCCCGATCGGCGAGGTGCGCGGCGCCGAAGCGCTCGACCTCCTCAAAGCCTGGGGCACCGGCCATCCCGGCGGCATCGGCACGATCCACGCCGGGACGGCGCTCGGCGCGCTGCGCCGCATGGAGCAGCTCATCCAGGAGGCCGTCATCACGGTCCCGCGCGCGCTGCTCGCCGAGACCATCGACCTGATCGCCGTGCTGGTCCGCGACGGGCACGGCCGCCGCCTCGCCGAGCTGGCCCGTGTCGAAGGGCTCGACCCTGCGACCGGCGATTACCGGCTCACACCGCTTTCCAACACCCAACCGGGAGACCTGCCATGATCCATGCCATCCGGCATGGCGCACGTCGCGCCATGCTTGCCGCCACCGCCAGCGTGATCGCGCTGACCTTCGCCGTCCCGGCCCATGCGGGTGGATCGTCGATGCCATGGGAAGCGCCGCTCCAGTCGATCCTCGAAAGCATCGAGGGGCCGGTGGCCAAGATCGTCGCGGTCATCATCATCATCGTGACCGGCCTGACGCTGGCCTTCGGCGACACGTCGGGCGGCTTCCGCCGGCTGATCCAGATCGTGTTCGGGCTGAGCATCGCATTCGCTGCGTCGAGCTTCTTCCTGTCCTTCTTCAGCTTCGGCGGCGGGGCGCTGATCGCATGACGGGCGCAGCCGAATATGGCGAACCGATCGCGGGCTTCTACGCCCCCGTCCACCGGGCGCTGACTGAGCCGATCCTGCTCGGCGGCGCCCCCCGGTCGCTCGCCATCGTCAACGGGACGTTGGCGGGCGCGATCGGCCTTGGCCTGCGCCTCTGGATCGCCGGCCTCGTCATCTGGGCCATCGGCCATGCGCTCTCCGTCTGGGCCGCGCGCCGTGACCCGCAATTCGTGGACGTGGCCCGCCGCCACCTCCGTTACCCGAGCTGGATGCGGTCATGATGAGCCTTCGCGAATACCGCGGGCACGCGGCGCACCTTGCCGACTTCCTGCCCTGGGCCGCGCTGGTCGGCGAAGGCGTCGTGCTCAACAAGGACGGCAGCTTTCAACGCACGGCGCGTTTCCGCGGCCCCGATCTCGATAGCGCCACGCCGGCCGAGCTGGTCGCGACGACGGCGCGGCTCAACAATTCGCTGCGCCGGCTCGGTTCGGGCTGGGCGATCTTCGTCGAGGCGCAGCGCACGCCCGCGCTCGACTATCCCGAATCCACGTTCCCCGATCCGGTCTCGGCGCTGGTCGATATGGAGCGCCGCGAACAGTTCCGCGAGGAAGGGGCACACTTCGAGAGTGCCTATTATCTGACGCTGCTGTGGATGCCGCCGGCCGAGGAAGCCGCGCGCGCCGAAGGCTGGCTCTACGAGGGCCGTTCAACATCCGGTGTCGACCCTTGGGAGCTGCTCAAGGGTTTCACCGATCGCAGCGACCGCGTGCTGAACCTGGTCGAAGGTTTCGTGCCCGAAGTCCGCTGGCTCCAGACGCAAGAGACGCTGACCTATCTGCACAGCACGATCTCGACCCGCCGTCAGCGCGTCCGCGTTCCTGAGACGCCCATGCATCTCGACGCGCTGCTGGCTGACGAGCCGCTGACCGGCGGTCTCGAACCGAAGCTGGGCGACCATCATCTCCGCACGCTGACCATCGTCGGCTTCCCGTCCGTCACGTTCCCCGGACTGCTCGACGAGCTGAACCGGCTCGCCTTCGAGTATCGCTGGTCCACCCGCGCGATCATGCTCGACAAGACCGACGCGACCAAGCTGCTCACCCGGATCCGTCGCCAGTGGTTCGCCAAGCGCAAGAGCGTCGCCGCGATCCTGAAAGAGGTGATGACCAACGAGGCATCAACGCTGCTCGACAGCGACGCCTCGAACAAGGCCGCCGACGCCGACACCGCCCTGCAGGAGCTGGGCGCCGACTATGCAGGCATGGCCTATGTCACCGCGACCGTGACGGTGTGGGACCGCGATCCGGCCATAGCCGCCGAGAAGCTGCGGCTGGTCGAGAAGGTCATCCAGGGCCGCGACTTCACGGTCATCCCCGAGGGCATGAACGCGATCGAGGCATGGTTGGGGAGCCTTCCCGGCCACACCTACGCAAATGTTCGTCAGCCCCCGGTTTCCACGCTCAATCTCGCCCACCTGATCCCCCTGTCAGCGGTATGGGCGGGGCCGGAACGGGACGAGCACTTCGGACAACCCCCCTTGCTTTATGGCAGGACCGAAGGCTCGACCCCGTTCCGGTTTTCCCTTCACGTCGGCGATGTCGGCCATACGCTGATCGTCGGCCCGACCGGCGCCGGTAAGTCGGTGCTGCTCGCGCTCATGGCGATGCAGTTCCGCCGCTACGAGAGTGCTCAGGTCTTCGCCTTCGATTTCGGCGGCAGCATCCGCGCCGCCGCGCTCGGCATGGGCGGCGACTGGCAGGATCTCGGCGGGATGCTCGCCGACGAAGCGGAGACAGGCGTCCAGCTTCAGCCGCTTGGAGCGATCGACGATCCCGCCGAGCGCGCCTGGGCGGCTGAATGGCTGGCGGCGATCCTCGCCTCCGAAGGCGTCGCGGTCGATCCGCAGGCCAAGGAGCATCTCTGGTCCGCGCTCGGATCGCTGGCGTCCGCCCCGGCGCCCGAGCGCACGCTGACCGGGTTGGCCGTGCTGCTCCAGAGCCAGCAGCTCAAGCAGGCGCTCGCTTCCTATTGTATCGGCGGGCCGTGGGGCCGGCTGCTCGACGCCGAGACCGAACGGCTCGGCGAGGCGTCGGTTCAGGCGTTCGAGACCGAGGGCCTGGTCGGCGCCGGCTCGGCCGCGGCGGTCCTGTCCTACCTGTTCCACCGGATCGAAGGCCGCTTGGACGGCTCGCCGACGCTCATCATCATCGACGAGGGTTGGCTGGTCCTCGACAGCCCGGATTTCGCCGCGCAGCTCCGCGAATGGCTCAAGACCTTGCGGAAGAAGAACGCCAGCGTGGTGTTCGCCACGCAGAGCCTCGCCGACATCGAGACGTCGAGCATCGCGCCGGCCATCATCGAGAGCTGCCCGACACGCATCTTCCTGCCGAACGAGCGCGCGGCCGAGCCGCAGATCGCGGCGATCTATGAGCGGTTCGGGCTCAACGCGCGGCAGATCGAAATCCTCAGCCGGGCGACGCCCAAGCGCGACTATTACTGCCAGTCACGCCGCGGCAATCGGCTCTTCGAGCTGGGGCTGGGCGAGGTGGCGCTGGCGTTTGCCGCCGCGTCGTCAAAGACCGACCAGCTCCGCATCGCCGAATTGATCGACGCCCACGGGCAATCCGCCTTCGCGGCCGAATGGCTGCGCCATCGCGGCTGCGCCTGGGCCGTCGAGCTTCTTCCTCCCGATCCCTCGCATCAACCTCAGCAGGAGTTACCACTATGAAGACGACTATCCTGCGCCGTGCCATCCTGGCCGGCGCCATCGCGACGTCGAGCGCCATCGGCATCACTGCCGCGACACCGGCGCACGCGCAGTTCGGCGGGATCGTCTATGACCCGACCAACTATGCGCAGAACGTGCTGACGGCGGCCCGGTCGCTCCAGCAGATCAACAACCAGATCCAGCAAATCCAGAACCAGGCGACCTCGCTCATCAACGAGGCGCGCAACCTGACCTCGCTGCCGTTCAGCTCGCTCCAGCAGTTGCAGCAGCAGGTGCAGCGCACCCAGCAGCTTCTTGGGCAAGCGCAACGCATCGCCTATGACGTGCAGAACGTCCAGCAGGTGTTCGGCAGCCGCTACAAGGGTGCGACGCTGACGGGCACGCAGGCGCAGATGGTCGCCAATGCGAATGCGCGGTGGGAGGATAGCGTCGGCGCGTTCGAGGACTCGCTGAAGGTGCAGGCAGGCGTCGTCGGCAATATCGACGGCGCGCGCACGGCGATGGACGGTCTGGTCTCGGCCAGCCAGTCGGCGACCGGCGCGCTTCAGGCGACGCAGGCGGGCAACCAGCTTCTCGCCCTGCAATCGCAGCAGCTCGCGGACCTTACCGCTGCGGTCGCCGCGCAGGGCCGCGCACAGGCGCTGCAATCCGCGCGCCAGGCCGCCGAGGAGGCGGAGGGCCGCGAGCGGTTCCGCCGCTTCATGGGCAACTGATCGCCCATGTCGCGCACGGCGAAGATCGCGGGGGTGTCGGCGCTGGCCGGGCTGATGATGACGGTGGCGATCGTCGCCGCCACCCGGCCGAGCGCACCACCTCCATCACCGCGCGCCGCCGTAGCGGCGGACGAAGGCCGCGCCCGGCTCGCGCGTGAGCTGGATCGATGCGCGACGCTCACCATGCCGGACGCGGGCTGCGAGGCGGCCTGGGCCGAGAACCGCCGCCGCTTCTTCCGACAGGATGAGCCTGCCCCCGACACCGAGCGCGACGGCGGCCCGTCGTCGCCCGCCAAAGGCGACGCGCCATGAACGACACATCGGTCATCGACACCTTCCTCAGCGTCTTCACCGGCTACATAGATAGCGGGTTCGGCCTGCTCGGCGGCGAGGTCAGCTTCCTCTCGACGACCTTGATCGCCATCGACGTGACGCTCGCCGGGCTGTTCTGGGCCTGGGGCGCGGACGAGGACGTGCTTCAGCGCCTCATCAAGAAGACGCTCTATATCGGCACCTTCGCCTTCATCATCGGCAACTTCTCCTCGCTCGCCAATATCGTGTTCCAGTCGTTCGCCGGGCTCGGCCTCAAGGCGAGCGGCGGGGCGATGTCGATCTCCGATTTCATGAAACCCGGCATGATCGCCGCGAAGGGCCTCGAAGCCGGCAGGCCGCTACTCGACGCCGCAGGTCAATTTTCCAACCTCTGGGCGGTCTTCTCGAACCTCGCGCTGATCCTCGTGTTGCTGCTCGCCTGGGTCATCGTCGTGCTCGCCTTCTTCATCATCGCGGTGCAGGTCTTCATCACGCTGATCGAGTTCAAGCTGGTGACGCTCGCCGGCTTCGTGCTGCTGCCCTTCGCCTTCTTCAACAAGACCGCGTTCATGGCCGAGAAGGTCTTGGGCCATGTCGTCTCGACCGGCATCAAGGTGCTGGTCCTGGCCGTCATCACCGGCATCGGCACGACGCTCTTCAGCCAGTTCACCAACGCCAGCCTCGGCGTCGCGCCCGACATCAACCAGGTCATGGCGATCGCGCTGGCCGCACTGTCGCTGCTCGGCCTTTCGATTTTCGGTCCCGGCATCGCCAACGGCATCGTTTCTGGCGGTCCCGCGCTCGGGGCGGGCGCGGCGGCCGGAACCGTGCTCGCGGCCGGCGGCGCGCTGGTCGGCGGCGCGGCCGCCGCCCGCCTTGGCGCTGGCGCGGTTGCGGGCGCCGTGGGTGGGGGCCGTCTCTTTTACACACCTGACGCTGCCCACCA
>NZ_CAKKNC010000009.1 GCF_918741285.1 Sphingobium sp. CECT 9361
TTTGGACGCCTCAAGCATTTCCGCCGCTTTGCCACACGCTACGATCGGCGAACCATCCACTTCGCCGGCTTCGTTCATCTCGCCGCTGCCATGATCTGGTTACGCTGAATGTCGATCCGACCTAATAGGCATTTTGATGACGCATTGAGCTATTGACTTACCTATACGTCATCGAGATGGTTATGGGACGCTGATTCGCCGCATATTGGCTCCAGACGTGAAACAGACGGTCGCCTGAAGGCGCGCGGAGAGGAACGATGTCGATCATTCTGACACTACTGGCTTCGAGCACTGCATTGCCCGCCGACACCGTTGTCGGTCGCTGGCAAACCGAGAGCCATCATGGCGTCGTGGAAATCACCCGCTGCGGGCAATCAATCTGTGGTGCCTTGATCAGTTCCGACGGGATCAAAGCCAACCCCGAACTACGTGACGAAAAGAACAAGACCGCTGCGTTGCGCGGTCGTCCGCTTCGTGGATTGCAGATGCTGCAGGGTTTTACGTGGAAGTCGGGCAGTTGGTCGGGTGGCTCCATCTACAACGCTGAGGATGGCGGCACATACAGCGCGACGGTCACATTAGCCGATCGGGATCATTTGCGCCTCAAGGGCTGCATCGTCTGGCCCCTTTGCAAGACGCAGACATGGACGCGCATCCGATAAGCACGAGGAATTTGACAATCACGAAAGGGGAGACGGGCGTGGCAGGCAAAAATTGGAAAGTTGGGATCGCAACATCGGCCCTGGCGGCTGGATTGCTCGCGCCGCAAGCCGCGAGCGCGCAGGCCTTTTACCTTCAGGAACAATCGTCCAGAGGTGCCGGACGAGCCTTTTCGGGCGAGGTCGCCGACCAGGGCGTACAGTCCCTCTGGTGGAATCCCGCTGCGATCGCAGGCATGGAAGGAGTCGATGCCCACCAGGCCGTAAGCATAATCCTTCCCAAAGGGTCGGTTGACAATGTCAACACGCTCATTGTCCGTCCCGGGCAGTCGGCTGCGGCTGTAGGCGGGAGCCAACGCTCTCGTGATCCGATCAATAATGGCGTACTACCCTCCGGCGCGATAGCCGTCGGCCTGACATCACGGCTCGCTTTGGGGCTGACCGTCGCCTCCCCTTATAGCTTCACAACCAATTATGATGCCGACAGCTGGGCACGGTATAGCGCCGACAAGACCAAGCTGCGAACATACGACATCCAGCCATCGATCGCCTACCTCGTTACGCCAAATCTCAGCATCGGCGCCGCGCTCAATATCGAATATGCAGACGCATCATTGTCCAACTATCTGCCGAACCTATCGCCTCTTCTCGCCGACGGCCACCAGGAGCTGAAAGGCAATGGTTGGGATCTGGGCTGGTCGGCCGGGCTGCAATATCGCGCCGGCCCCGTGCAACTGGGCGCCAGCTACAAGTCGAGCGTGAAGCATAATCTCGATGGTTCGGTGACGACGACCGGTCTTCTTGGTCCGCTCGCCGGGCAAAACAGCGTAGTGAATGCAAACGCCACGTTCGAGACCCCCTGGCAGGCGATCTTCGGAGCGCGCGTGGCGGTGTCGCCCAAGGTCACCCTCAACGGTCAGGTGACCCGCATGGGTTGGTCGAAATTCGACGCTATCCGGCTCGGCGCGCCGCTCAACGTTTCAATCCCGGAAAATTACCGGGACACGTGGAGCTTCGCAGGCGGCATCGATTATGCGGTCACACCGGCCTGGACCGTTCGTGCCGGCGTTCAACACGCCCAGACCCCGACGCGCAACGGCAATCGGGACGCTCGAGTGCCCGACAGCAACCGGTGGAATTTCGCTGCCGGCACAAGCTATGCCGTGTCTTCCCGGTTCACGCTCGATGCGGGCGCAGCGTATATCACGTTCAAGGATACGACTATTGATCGCACGACAGCGGCCTATGCCGGCACGGCCGTGCAGACGCCGATCCTGATGGACGGCAAGCTCGAGGACGCGCACGCCGTCGTGCTGTCGCTCGGCGGACGTTTCCACTTCTGATGCTGGAGATCGCCATGCCCCAGCCCGCCATCAGCGCCTTCCCGTCGATACCGGAACCGGCAATTCCGCCACGGCTCCTGACCGACCTCCTCGACAATGCGTTGAACCTTTATCCCGAACGCGTCGCCATCGACTTTCTCGGGCGAACCTGGACTTATGCGCAGGTGGGGCAACTCGTTCGTCGTGCAGCACGTGGATTGCAGGATCAGGGGCTGCGCAAGGGCGATCGGTTCGGCCTGTGCCTGCCGAACTGCCCCTATTTCGTGATATTGTACTTCGCCGCGCTGCGCGTGGGTGCGATCGTGGTCAACTTCAACCCGCTCTACACGGAGCGCGAACTGGAGCATCAGATCCGGGACTCGGGAACGCGCATGATGGCGGTACCGGACGTCCGGATAATCCACGAGAAAGTGCAAGCCGTCGCGCCACGTGCCGGGCTGGACAAGATCGTGTTGTGCGGCATGAGGGATATGCTGCCCTGGCTGCAAGGCCTGGGCTTTGCGCTATTCAAGCGAAAAGACCACGCGCGGATACTCGACGAAGGCCTTCATGTCCGCCTCAAGGCGCTTCTCGCCCATGATGCCGAACCTGACGCGGTCGAACGTCACCCTGATGATGTCGCGGTCCTTCAATATACCGGAGGCACAACCGGCGTGCCCAAGGGCGCAATGCTGACCCATGCCAACCTCACGGCGAACAGCGCCCAGATGGTGGTGCATGTGGGAGGACTTCGCCCGCAGCAGGAGAGAACTCTCGGCGTCCTGCCCATGTTTCACGTCTTCGCACTCACGACGGTGCTCAACTTCTCGGTCGAAATCGGCGCCGAAATCGTCCTGCTGCCGCGGTTTGAGATGAAGCAGGTTCTCAGGACGATGAAGCGCAAGCCACCGACACAGTTCTTCGGCGTCCCTACCATCTATGTTGCCCTGAACGCGCTTCCGGACGACGAGATACCCGATCTCTCGGCCGTGCGCGCCTGTATATCCGGCGGCGCTCCGCTCCCGCTCGAGGTACGCGAGGAGTTCGAGGCACGCACGCGTGCCAGGGTCGTGGAAGGATATGGGCTCTCCGAAACCGCCCCAATCATCGCCTGCAACCCGTTGTTCGGGACGGTGAAGGATAATAGCTGCGGCCCAAGTTTCCCCGGCACCATCATCGAGATCCGCGATCCGGAGAATCCCTCGCGGGTTCTTCCCCAGGGAGAACGCGGAGAAGTGTGCGCCCGCGGCCCTCAGGTGATGAAGGGCTATTGGCAGCGCCCTGCAGAGACCAGTGCTGTCTTCGTCGATGGCGCGCTACGAACCGGCGATATCGGCTATTTTGATGAGGATGGCTATCTCTTCCTCGTCGACCGCATCAAGGACATCATCTTCTGTGGCGGATATAATGTATATCCCCGGATCATCGAGGATGCGGCCTACCAACACCCGGCGGTAAAGGAGGCGATCGCAATCGCGATACCCGATGCCTACAGAGGTCAATCTCCCAAGTTGTTCGTCGCACTGCACGAGGGGGCAAACCTGACCGTCGATGAACTCAAGATTTTTTTGCAGGATCGCCTCAGCAAGATCGAGTTACCCAAGGCTTTCGAATTCCGGGACAGCCTGCCCAAAACGCTGATCGGCAAACTTTCGAAGAAGGATTTGATCGAAGAGGAGAACAAAAAGCTCGCCTGAGCCTCTATCCCCTGTCAAGCTACAAAGCTTATGCGCTTGAGTGGTAGGGTAGCCGTGATTGGAGGACAGGGAGTGGATGGCATGGGGAACTCGCTCCACCTCGCCGAGGACGATGAAACGCTTAAGGACGCGGGTCGCGACAACCCCACGCACAAGGGGAGAACCCGCGCAAAGGATGCGGATTTACAAGTGTACGGCATCCAGGATGTCGCTCAGGAACTCGGACTGACACTTCGCACGCTACGCTTCTACGAAAAGGAGGGGCTCATCGCCCCTCAACGGGTAGGCAGCACCCGGGCATATTCCAGGCGTGAGATCGGACGCATACAGCTGATTTTGCGCGGCAAACGCCTTGGCTTCTCCATCAAGGAAATCAAGGAGTTTCTCGATCTCTACGATGCCGATCCCGAGCATAAGGAGCAAATGGAGCGATTGATTGCCCGCATCCGGGAAAGGTTGGTCGACTTGAAGACGCAGCGCTCTGCGCTCGACCTGACAATCGACGAGCTTACAACCATCGAAGTGGAAGCGATGGCAAAGTTGCAGCGATAATTTGGTCATCCCATTCTCTAACCGAGCGGTAACGCTTGATCGCGGCGCCCCCGATCCAATTAAGCCGTCAAGCGACGAGCGCCGCGCCGATCGCTAAGGCCGCCCCAGAACCGCGCCATGATCATCCAGGCGATGCCCGACGCGGTCATCGCCCCGCCGACCTGCCATGGCTCGAGGCCAAGCACGCGCGCGATGGGGCCCGCGAGCGCCACGAACGACATCATCGCCATCGAGCAGACGAAGGTCTCGAACATCAGTGGCTTCATGCTGAAAGCGCCTGATGCTTCCTCCCCCACTTGTTCGTCGCCTGTCGCTGTCGCAGCTTCGGTCATGCTGCTTCGTCCCGTGATGCGACCGGCGAACGGCCAAGCCTCAGCCCAAGGTGACCACCGCGATCGCGCGTGAACTGGTCGGCTATGCCTGGGACATCGCCCGTCGGGTGTCGCCGGCGATAGCCGGCTGATCCACCCACGACATTAACGAGAGGAGGCGCCAGCGCACCAACTGCATAGCCTTGGCCGGCGTGCCGCGGGCACCCGACTGTGATGGGCAATCCACGGTGTACGGTGGGGCAGGTTCGTCCGACGCCCGAACTTAGACGGAGGATAGGCCCAGCGACGGATACGGGTAGTGCGGTAATCAACCCGCGGATGAGAGCATGATCAATCGTCGTCGATCAGGCGCCCGCGGCACACCCGCCAAGGTCAATGCGACCGCTGGTCTCGAGGCCAGCGAAGGAGTAAACTCGGCCAGCGTCTCGGATGGCAGTCATGAGAGCGTATATCTGTGCCCGTTTTATGTGACGCCCCCGTGTTGCGCAAACTGGTCAAAGCTTCGGCCTTGCGTTGAAGCTCTTCAGCCCGAGCCAATGCGAGGGTCTTCACCTCCGAACTTGCCCGTCCAATATCTGCCCAAAGGCCCAACAGCGTGCGGATCTCCTCGATCGGGAAACCGAGATCGCGGGCATTGGCAATGAGCCGCAGGCGATGGAGATCGCGCGCGCCATAGTCGCGATAGCCCGCACCCCGGCGTGGCGGCGCCGGGATGAGGCCGATCTTCTCATAATGGCGGATCATCCGCTCCGAGACCCCGCTTTGCTTCGACGCCTCGCCGATGTTCACAGCGCTTTCCCGTTGAGGCGCAGCGCGTTGGTCACCACGCTGACCGAGGAGAGCGCCATGGCGGCGGCCGCGATGATCGGCGAGAGCAGGATGCCGAACAGCGGATAGAGCGCGCCCGCCGCCACCGGCACCCCGGCGACATTGTAGATGAAGGCGAAGACCAGGTTCTGGCGGATGTTGGACATGGTCGCCTGGCTCAGCCGCCGTGCCCGCACAATGCCCATGAGATCGCCCTTGAGCAGCGTCACGCCCGCGCTCTCGATCGCGACGTCGGTGCCCGATCCCATTGCGATGCCGACATCGGCGGCAGCCAGTGCGGGGGCGTCGTTGACCCCGTCGCCGGCCATCGCCACCACGCGCCCCTCGCTCTTCAACCGCGCGACGACGGCACTCTTCTGGTCGGGCAGTACCTCGGCTTCGACATCGTCAATGCCGAGCCGCCTTGCCACCGCCTCTGCTGTGGTGCGGTTGTCGCCGGTCAACATCACCACGCGAATGCCTTCGGCCTTGAGTGCGGCCAGGGCCTCCGGCGTCGTCTGCTTCACGGGATCGGCGATTGCAAAGGCGCCGCCGACGGTGCCGTCGACGCCGATGAAGATCGCGGTGGCGCCATCCCGGCGCAGGGCGTCGGCCTGCTCCGCCAGCGCGTCGGTTGCTATGCCCTCTTCCGAGAGGAACCGCGCATTACCGAGCACGATCCGGCGGCCGTCGACGGTGCCGAGCGCGCCGCGTCCGGTGGGGGAATCGAAGTCGGTGACGTCGCTCGTGGGGATGCCGCGATCCTTGGCGGCCTCGACGATCGCCAGCGCGAGCGGATGCTCGGAGGCCCGCTCGACCGAGGCGGCAAGCCGCAGCAGTTCGGCTTCGTCGAAGCCGGGCGCCGGCACGATCTGGGTGACGGCAGGCCGGCCTTCGGTCAGCGTGCCGGTCTTGTCGACGACGAGCGTGTCGACTTTTTCCATATGCTCGAGCGCTTCGGCATTCTTGATGAGGACGCCGAGCCCGGCGCCGCGGCCAACCCCGACCATGATCGACATCGGCGTGGCGAGACCCAGTGCGCAGGGACAGGCGATGATCAGCACGGCGACCGCCGCAACCAGCCCGTAGGCGAAGCGCGGCTCGGGGCCCCAGATGCCCCAGGCGATGAACGCGACCACCGCGACCGCGATGACCACGGGCACGAACCAGCCCGACACCTGATCGGCCATGCGCTGGATCGGCGCGCGCGAGCGCTGCGCCTCGGCGACCATCTGGACGATGCGCGCCAGCATGGTGTCCCGGCCAACCTTGTCGGCGACGATAACGAGCGCGCCGGTCTGGTTGAGCGTGCCGCCGATCACCGTGTCGGCCTTGGCCTTGGTGACGGGCATGGACTCACCGGTGACCATCGACTCGTCGAGCGAGGAACGGCCGTCCTCGACCACGCCATCGACCGGCACCTTCTCGCCGGGACGCACACGCAGGCGGTCGCCGACCGCAACGAGATCGAGGCTGATTTCCTCTTCACTGCCATCGGAACCGATCCGGCGCGCGGTCTTTGGAGCAAGGTTAAGCAGCGCCTTGATCGCGCCCGAGGTCCGCTCGCGCGCGCGCAGTTCGAGCATCTGGCCGAGCAGCACGAGGACAGTGATCACCGCGGCCGCCTCGAAATAGACGGCAACCATGCCGTCCTCTCCGCGGAAGGCGGGCGGGAACAGCTGGGGCGCGAGCGTCGCGACGACGCTGTAGATCCAGGCGACCCCGGTCCCCATCGCGATCAGGGTGAACATGTTGAGGTTGCGGGTCTTGAGCGAGGCCCAGCCACGCTCGAAGAAGGGCCAGCCCGCCCAGAGCACGACGGGTGTCGCCAGCACGAACTGGATCCATACCGAGATCGACATCGGCACGAGGCGATGGATCGCGGGAAAGAGATGCGCGCCCATCTCGAGGATCAGCACCGGGAGGGCCAGCATCAGGCCGACCCGGAAGCGCCGTGTGAAATCGACCAGCTCATGGCTGGGGCCGCTGTCGGCAGTCACGGTCGCGGGCTCGAGCGCCATGCCGCAGATCGGACAGGATCCGGGATGGTCCTGCCGGATCTCTGGATGCATCGGGCAGGTCCAGATCGTGCCTTCGGGCGCCGCGACCGGCGGCGCTGGCGGGCCGAGATAGCGCTCGGGATCGGCGATGAATTTGGTCCGGCAGCCCGCGCTACAGAAATGATAGCGTTCACCGCCATGCTCGGCTTGATGCGCCGTGGTCGCCGGGTCGACGGTCATGCCGCAGACCGGGTCCTTGACGCCGGTCGCCGCTTTCGCGGCGCTGTGGCCGCCGCAGCAACCGCCGCCATGCGCCGCTCCATGTGTCTCGTTCATCGCCTTGCTCCTTTCGACGCCTGACGATCTAGGGTCTGACACCGTGTCAGGGTCAATACGTAATCGCCTAAGCGGATAAATCGGCGGGCCCGTTCGCCTGGCCGCCATCAGCCAAGGTCATTGGCAACCGTAAGGCCGTGGTCCTGCGCCGGTCGATGCGCCGTAAACAAGTCGATCGCGCCGGTGATGGTCAAAAGCCGAAACGTCTCGGCCACATGCCTGAAGCCGGCCGCCGCGATCAGGCCGGGGAGCACGCCGTCGGCATTGGGCCGGGTATCATCGATGCCATCGAGCCGCTGCACGGTCAGGCGGAAGGCAAGCCGCATGAAACCCTGCTGGCGGCCATAATCGGCGATCACCAGGCGCCCACCCGGGCGCAGCATGGCGAACATGGCGCGCAGGGTTGCCGCCTTCTCCCTGACCGGCATCTGATGCAGCACGAGACTCGACACGACAGCGTCGGCGGTACCCGGGGCCACGTCCCTGGCAAATCCCTGACGCCAGTCGATATCGGCCCGCCGCACAGCGGCCTTGTGCCGCGCGATGTCGAGCGCCTCGGCATCGGGATCGAGACCGATCACCTGCGTCCTGGGCTCGGCTTGCTTGAGCATCAGCGCGAAGCTGCCGGTGCCACAGCCGACGTCGACGACCGTCTCACCGGCTTTGGGCGCCAGGGCGGCGAGCATGGCGGCACGCCACCGCTTCTCCCGCGTCCACAGGCGGATCGCGCGATCATAGTCTTTCGTCGATCCGGTCCCGAGGGGCGGGGTGTAGGATTGCATAGGCTTCTCCCAACGCGAGGCGTCCGAAACGATAAGCTACATCGACATGGGCGGCGATAGTGTCCCCAGCCAGGCGACGAGGCTCGCGCGCAGCAGCGCCTGCGCCCGTGGCGCGTCCTCTTCCTCGATCGCCTGCGCAAGTGCCGGGGTCAGGCGATAACGGTTGAGCGCGGCCAGGCCCAGCATGCCGGCGAACAGCAGCAGCTTGGCGATGAGCAGCAGGCCGTAGGTCGACTGCCCGAGCGAGGCGATGTTGCCCGGACCGACGAGGAACCAGCCGTTCACCGTCCCGGTCAGGATCAGCAGGGCGACGATGATCGTGCCGACGAGGGAGAAGCCCCGCAACGCTTCCTCGGCGAGCGTGACCCGGTCCATGTCTTGAGCGGCGAGATCGTCGGTTGCGAGCCTGGGAAGTACCAGCGCGAGGAATGCGGCAAGCGCGCCGACCCAGGCGCCGGCGGCGAGCAGATGGATGAGATCGGCCCCCAGTTGCAGCCAGCCCGCCTCGCCTTCGCCAGCCGCGCCATGCCCACTCCAGGCGAGGGTCGCGAGTGCGACCGCGCCTGCCAGAGTGGAGGCGATGAAGGCAGGACGGGATTGCCGGCGATAGAAGGGGATGGAGAGCAGAAGAACGAGGAGCGCGACGAGGCGCGCCTTCAGCGCCGTTCCCATGGACGTGCCGTTGAACAGCTCTGCGACCATGGAAAGATCAGGCTGGGTGAGCGGCAGCCCGGTCATGGCCGCTGCCTGCAACGCGAACCCCAGCGCCGACAGCAGGAGGGCGAGACAGGCGAGACCGGCCACCATTGCTACCATCGGCAGATGCCGCTGTACCATCCGGCCGCCGCCGGGCGCATAGAGCGCGAACAGCGGCAGGCCGAACAACAGGCCGAGATCGACGTAGAGCGCCCAGCGGACGGCGACGAGTGCCACGTCGTTCATGGCGTCACTTGACGGTAAAGGCGAGATTGCCCTGGATGCGGTGCGTGTCGGTCGAGACGACGTGCCAGGCGACCTGATAGCTGCCCGCCATGAGCGGCTTGGCGAGCGTCAGCACGAGCGTCTTGTCGCCTTCGACGGACGTCTTGAAGCCGGTTACCGCCATGCGGTGGTTGGGCATGCCGGGCATGCCGGTCATCACGATCTCGGCGCCCGACAGCTTCGGCATCAGACCTTCACTGAAGGTGAGCGTTATACGCGACGGCGCCGGGACGCTGGCGTTGGCGGCGGGCGTCGAGGACACGAGCTTGGGATGGGCGTAGGCCGGAGCCGAAACACTCAGGCCGACGGCGGCGATGGCTGCGAGCGGCGAAAAGAAGCGCATTTGGACATTCTCCTGTCAGTGACATGAGAGAATACGCAGCCGCGACCTGCACCCCTCGCAATTTTCTTTTTGTTCCCGGACAAGGGTTGCCGGACCATCCTGCGTATTGAGAAGTGAAGACGGAGAAACATCATGGACCACCTCGACGACATGCTCAGCCGGTTGCGGGAAGCGCCGCTCGATCCCCGGCTTGCCGGGCTGGACAGCCGCGTCATGGCCGAGATCGCCCGGCTCCAGGCCATGCCCCGCCTGAGCGCCACGACATTCGGTATCGCCGCGGCAGCAGCCTTGTTCCTGGGAATTGCCGGCTCGGCCGTGCCTGTGCGGTCGACCGAAGCCGGGCCGATATCGCCCTTTGACGCGCGGCCCGCGCTCGCTCCTTCGACGCTGCTGAGTTCACAATGATGCGCGACCGCCGGCTCCTGCTCCTCGTCCTGCTGACCTTTGCCGCGGCGATCGCCGGTGTGGTCATCGGCCGCGTCTATGTGGTTCCGGTGCGCCCGGTCGAAAATGAGTTGCACGACCTGCTCCATCGCGATCTGAAGCTGGACACCGCGCAACATAGCCGTCTCGAGACGATCGAGAAGAACTATGCGATCCGGCGTCAGGCACTGGAGGCCGAACTGCGCGCCGATAACGCGCGGCTCGCCGAGGCGATCGAGGCGGAGCATGGCTATGGTCCTCGGGTTGCAGGGGCGGTGGATCGCTCGCACCAGGCGATGGGCGCGCTGCAGAAGGAAACACTCGAGCATATCTTCGCGATGCGGGCCGTGCTGCGCCCGGATCAGACGGACAAGTTCGACGACGCCGTGGTGAAAGCGCTGACGGCCGAGAAAAAATGACGCTCCACCTCCCCGACTGCTCGGACGGGGAGCTTGCGGCTCTGGCGCTTGCAGGCCGGCAAGCGGCCTATGGCGAGCTGGTCCGCCGGCATCAGGGCTGGGTGCACCGCCTCGTGCGCAGCCATGTCGGGAACCGCGACGAAGCGCTCGACGTGACCCAGGCGAGCTTCGTCGCCGCCTTCGCCGCACTCAACCGCTATGACGCTGCGCGACCCTTCCAGGTCTGGATGTCCCGGATCGTCATCAACAAATGCCATGACTGGCGGCGCCGGCGCGCGGTCCGGAACTTCTTCTCCATGGCCCTGCCGCTGGGCGAGGCGGATGACGTCGCCGATGAGGCGCCGCTACCCGACCAGGCAATCGGCGCCGAGCAGCAACTGGCAGAGGCGATGAAAGCGATCGCCGCCCTGCCCGCCTCTCTCAAAGACACGCTCATCCTGCGGACGATCGACGAGAAATCGGAAGCCGAAACCGCCGAGATTCTCGGCATCAGCCAGAAGGCAGTCGAGACCCGCCTCTACCGCGCCCGCGCACGCCTCGCGGAAATGTTGAAGAAAGTTTGAGGGGGATGAGGCCACGCTGCGTATTTCCAATAGGTCCGCCCTCTTTCTTAAAGCTGAGACAACCGAATGATTTCTGCTCTCGACCGCCGCCAGTTCCTCCGCGGCGCGGCCCTCGCCGGTGGCGGCGCCGCCTTGTCAGCCTGGCTGCCGGCCTGGGCGCAGACGATCTCGCCGGGGATGCGACCGACGCTGCCGACCGTGTCGGGCGAAGACATCACGCTCACCATCGCCCGGCAGTCGATGACCATCGACGGGCGCAAGTTCCGGGCAATCGGCCTCAACGGCACGGTCCCCGCCCCGCTGATCCGGCTGCGCGAGGGCCAGCGCGTGCGGCTCAACGTCATCAATCAGCTGGAGGAGGACAGCTCGATCCACTGGCACGGGCTGATCCTGCCGGCCAATATGGACGGTGTGCCGGGCGTGTCTTTTCCGGGCATCAAGCCGGGCTCGAACTACCTCTACCAGTTCTCCGTCGTGCAAAGCGGCACCTACTGGTACCACAGCCATTCAGGCCTGCAGGAACAGGAAGGCCATTACGGCCCGATCATCATCGATCCCGCCGGTGCCGATCCGGTCGCCTATGACCGCGAGCATGTCATCGTGCTCGCCGATCACAGCGCGCTCTCGCCGCAGGCGATCTTCCGGCGCCTCAAGGTCAACCCCGGCCATTTCAATTTCCAGCGCCAGACCCTGGCCGGGCTCCTGTCGGGCAAGGATCAGCCGCTCAAGGACCGGCTCGACTGGGGCCAGATGCGGATGGACCCGGCCGACATCTCCGATGTGACCGGATCCACCTACACCTATCTCGTCAACGGCCATGGTCCGATGGACAACTGGACCGCGCTCTTCACCCCGGGCGAACGGGTGCGGCTGCGGGTCATCAATGCGTCGGCGATGACCACCTTCAACGTCCGCATCCCCGGCCTGCCGCTGACCATCGTTCAGGCCGACGGGCAGAATGTGGTGCCGGTCACCGTCGACGAGTTCCAGATTGGTGTTGCCGAGACCTACGACGTCGTTGTCAGCCCAGGCGATGACAAGGCCTACACCCTTGTCGGCGAGGCGATCGACCGCTCGGGCATGGCGCGTGCCACGCTCGCGCCGAGGGCCGGCATGGCCGGCGAGGTTCCCCCCTTACGCAAACGGCCGCTCGCCGACATGAAGGACATGGGCATGGACATGTCCTCGATGCCGGGCATGGAAGGCATGGACATGTCGGGCGGCGCTATGCGGGGCGTCGATCCGACGGCCGAGAAGAACGCGTCCGCGCGCCTCGCGACCGGCGCGGCGGCAGCGATGGCGACCATGGACAATAGCGCCATGGCAGGCATGGATCATTCGGGGATGGATCATGGATCGATGGCCGGCATGGACCACGGCGCGATGGGCGCCGATGGCCAGATGGCGGGCATGGATCATGGCGGGCACGCGATGGGCTCGATGAAGATGCGCGACTTCTCGAACGCGCCGCAGGTGAAGCGCGACCCGAGCGTCCAGACCATCTCGCCGATGCCCGTAGACCGCACCGGCGAGCCCGGCCAGGGCCTCGCCGACGTCGGCCACAAGGTGCTTGTCTACAGGGACCTGATGGCGCTCGATCGCAATCCGGACGTGCGCGCGCCGAGCCGCAGCATCGACATTCACCTCACCGGCAACATGGAGCGGTTCATGTGGTCGTTCGACGGCGAAAAAATGTCGGACCATCACGAGCCGATCCCCTTCATCGAAGGCGAGCGGGTGCGCGTCAATCTCATCAACGACACGATGATGGGGCATCCGATCCATATTCACGGGCATTTTTTCGAGCTGGTGACGGGGCATGGCGATCACAGCCCACGCAAGCATACGGTGATCGTCCAGCCGGGCGGCAAGGTGACCTGGGACTTCACCGCCGACGCGGTCGGCGACTGGGCCTTCCACTGTCACCTTCTCTACCACATGCATGCAGGGATGATGCGGGTCGTAAGCGTCCGTCCGAAGGGAGATGCCCAATGACCCGCATCCTCACGCCGCTGGTGAGCGCGATCGCCCTTCTCTCCGCCGCGCCCGCCTTTGCCCAGGATCATTCGATGCACGACATGCCCGGCATGGCGCCGCCGGGCGGGGCGCGGCCGGCGCAGGAGAAAAAGAAGGACAAGGCCGCCGCGCCGCGCCCCAAGCCCGCTGCCGGGCCGCGCGCTCAGAAGCCAGCGCCGGACGCCACCTCGGCGATGGACCATTCGCAGCACCAGGCCAGTCCTGCGCCGCAGGGAGATGCCGCCGGTCAACCGCAACCCGCTTCTCCCGCGATGGCGGAGATGCCGGGCATGGACCACTCCCAGCATCAGGACGGCGCGATGCCGGACATGCCCGGGATGGACCATTCGCAGCATGGCGAGACCGCCATGCCCGGAACCTCCGCCATGCCCGGCATGCAAATGACCGGCACGGCGCTTCCGGCCGGCAATGCGCCCCCGCCGCCTCCCCCAAGCGACCACTTCGCCGATCGTGATTTTCCCGGCGGCGAGATGGCGCGCTCGCGCGACATCATGATGAAGGATAGCGGCGGCAACAATTTCGGGCAGGTGCTGCTCAACCTGTTCGAGTATCAGGCGCATAGCGGCCGCGATGGCTATCGCTGGGATGGCGAAGGCTTTTACGGCGGCGACATCAACCGGCTCTGGCTCAAGAGCGAGGGCGAAGGCGAGTTCGGCCGCGGCATCGACAGCGCCGAGGTGCAGGTGCTCTACAGCCGGGCCATCGACCCCTATTTCAATCTTCAGGGCGGTATCCGCCAGGACTTCGGCCGCGGGCCCGACCGCACCTACGCGACGATCGGCGTCGAGGGCCTGGCTCCTGGCATGTTCGAGGTCGAAGGCGCGCTGTTCCTCTCGACCAAGGGCGATGTTCTGGGCCGGGTCGAGGGCTATTACGACCAGCGCATCACCCAGCGCCTGATCCTCCAGCCGCGCGCCGAGGTCAATTTCGCCGCACAGGATATTCCGGAGAACGACATCGGTTCGGGGCTGGTCAACATAGAGCTCGGCGCGCGCCTGCGCTACGAATTCAGCCGCCAGTTCGCGCCTTACATCGGCGTTTCCTACCTGCGCAAAGCCGGAGACACGGCGCGGCTGTCGAGGCTTGCGGGCGAGGACGTCCATGCCACCAGCTTCGTCGCCGGCGTTCGCTTCTGGTTTTAGCATCAGGACGGCTGATGGCGGGGGCGAACAAGAGAGCGGGGCGTTACACTCATACCCAGGTCGGCCGGCGCCGAGCGAAGGAGATACGCCATGGACCATTCGTCCCACATGAACACCCGGAAGATGGGCGCCTATTGGAGCCTTGCCGTTCAGACCGTCATCAGCGGCGTCATCATGTATCTGGTGATGTTCGTCATGATCGACGGGCTCGACAGCTTCTACAACAACCTCAACATGCTCTACATGACGCTGATGATGGTCGCGCCGATGGTGGTGCTGATGATCCTCGCCATGGGGCACATGTTCGCGTCGAAGGCCGCCAACATCGCGCTGATCGCCGCGTCGCTGGTCGCCTTCTTCGGCAGCTTTGCACTCATCCGCACCCAGACCACGATCGGCGACACGGCCTTTCTGCGCTCGATGATCCCGCACCATTCCGGGGCGATCCTGATGTGCCAGGAAGCAAAGCTCAGCGATCCGGAGGTCATCCGGCTTTGCGAATCGATCAAGCGCTCGCAGCGGCAGGAAATCGACGAGATGAAGGCCATACTCGCGCGGCGCTGAGTGGCACGGTCGGGCTACGCCCGGATACGTGCGCCCGGCCAGGTATGTGAGCCGGCCGATGGTCGACACGAGGCGCGGGGCGGACGAGATTGCAAGCGACGTAGCGCGGCTTGCGCCGCTGTTCCTGCGACAGGCTGGCGGCCACGTCCTGACGCTGCTCGATCCTTCCGGGATCGTGCTGAGCTATAATGAAGAAGGCGAGCGTGCCGAATGCTGGCCGCTCGATCGCGTTCTGGGACAGCCCCACGACCTGTTCTACCCGCCTGACGAGATTGCGGCGCGTCGTCCAGGCGCAGACCTGGCGGCCGCCCTTCACGAGGGCACGCTGGAGCGCGAAGCGTGGCGGGTCTGCGAGAACGGCGCGGAATATCTCGCGCGCCTGACGATCAGCGCCCTGTTCGAAGGCGACACACATCGAGGCTTCGCCTGCATCAGCCGCGATGTCACCGACGAGGCGGCGGTCCGCGCATCGATCGAGACCCGCGAGCAGCATCTGCAATCGATTCTGGCGACGGTGCCGGATGCGATGATCATCATCGACGAGACCGGCGCCATCACGTCGTTCAGCGCAGCGGCACAACGCCTGTTCGGCTACAGCGAAGCCGAGCTCGTCGGCCGCAACGTCTCCTGCCTCATGCCCCAGCCCGATCGCGACCGGCATGACGAATATCTCGCGCATTATCTGCAGACCGGCGAGCGCCGGATCATTGGCCTCGGTCGCGTCGTGGTCGGCCAGCGCCGCGACGGCTCGACCTTCCCGATGCAGTTGTCGGTCGGCGAGGCCGGTGAAGAGGGCCAGCGGCTTTTCACAGGGTTCATCCGGGATCTCACCGCCAAGGAGCAGGATGAGCTCAGGCTCAAGGAACTGCAGGCAGAGCTGGTCCATGTCTCCCGGCTGAGCGCGATGGGCACGATGGCCTCGACCCTCGCGCATGAGCTCAACCAGCCGCTTGCCGCGGTCGCGCTCTATCTCGAGACGATCCGCGACATGCTCGACGAGCGGGACGACGAACCTTTCGTGTCGCTACGGTCCGTGATGGACGATGCGGCACAGGAAACGCTGCGGGCCGGCCATATCGTCCGGCGCCTGCGCGATTTCGTCGCCCGCGGCGAGGTCGACAAGAGCCTCCACGAGCTGCCGCAGGTCATCGCCGAGGCGAGCCAGCTCGCGCTGGTCGGCGCCCGCGAGCGCGGCATCCGCAGCTTCTTTGCACTCGATCCCGTCGCGACGCCGGTCCTCGTCGACAGGGTGCAGATCCAGCAGGTACTGGTCAACCTAATGCGCAATGCCATCGAGGCGATGGCGGAGTGTCCGGTTCGCGACCTCAAGGTGGCGACCAGGTTGCGCCCTGACGGGCTGATCGAGGTGACTGTGGAGGATACCGGCCCCGGCATCGCCGACGAGGTCCGCGAGCAGCTCTTCACGGCGTTCAACTCGACCAAGGCCGACGGCATGGGCCTCGGCCTCTCGATCTGCCGGACCATCATCGAAGCGCATGGCGGCCGCATCTGGATGGAGCGACCCGACCGCGGCGGCACCCGTTTTCATTTTACGTTTATCCATGCGCGGGCGGAGGAGGAACATGGGGGATAGACGCGTCATCCATCTCGTCGACGACGAGGAGAGCATTCGCAAGGCGGCGAGCTTCGCGCTCAAGACCGCGGGCTACGACGTCGTGACCTATGCCTCGGGGGTGGAGTTTCTCAAGGAGGCGAAGTCGGCGGCCGTCGGCTGCGTCATTCTCGACGTGCGCATGCCCGAGATGGACGGTCTCGAGGTTCAGGCCGCCATGGCAGCGCGCGGCGTCAACATGCCGGTCATCGTCCTGACCGGCCATGGCGACGTGTCGGTTGTGGTGCAGGCCATGAAAGGCGGCGCGGTCGACTTTCTCGAGAAGCCCTTCGAGAAAGCCGCCCTGCTCGGCGCCGTCAGCCGCGCGTTCGCGCGTCTCGACGATGTCGACCTTCGTACCCTGGAAACGTCCGAAGCAGGGGTGCGGGTCGCTGCACTGACGCCCCGGGAGCGGGAAGTGCTCGAAGGGCTGACTAACGGCCTGCCTAACAAGACAATCGCCTATGACCTGGGCTGTTCGTCGCGAACGGTCGAGGTCCATCGCGCGAGCCTGATGTCCAAGCTCGAGGTTCGCAATCTGTCCGAAGCCCTGCGGATCGCCTTTGCCGCTGGCATGGGCCGCAAGCCGAAATGACTGCGACCTCTACGTAGCGACGGGACGAGGCGCGATATGCGATCGATGGTGCAATCGTCACACGGGTGTCCGCTTCTCGCAATGCCATCGGTCCGTTCCACCCAGCATGATGGCAGATACACCATCCTCGTCTCCGACGACGATCCCGGCGTGCGGCGTGGCCTCCAGCTGCTGCTAAGATCGCGCGGCTATGCCGTGTGGGGATATACGACCGGCCACGCGCTGTTGGCCGACCCCCGCGCGAAGGAAGCAGACTGCGTCATCCTCGACTATCGCATGCCCGACATCGACGGATTCGCGATGCTGAGTCACCTTCGCGAGATCGGATGGTCGGGACGCGCCATCATGATCTCAGGCTTTCACGACACGCTGCTGGCCTCGCGGGCCGCCGAGGCGGGCTTCGATCACGTTCTCGCAAAGCCTTTGATCGGCAGGGCTTTGCTCGATGCGTTGGACCGGCACCGCGCCGAGACGCTTCGAAAGCATTGAATTGTGGCAACCTGCCCCCGGCGGCCTCAACCTCGCGCGATGTGGCAAGCGGTCAGCGACGTCAAAGCCAGTGGTTGCGTTTGAACCGGATGTAGAGTCCGATGCAGACTGCGGCGATGACGCCGAGGATGACGAAATATCCCCACTGCGTCTTCAGTTCGGGCATATTCTCGAAGTTCATGCCGTAGATTCCGGCAATCGCGGTAGGCACCGCGAGGATCGCGGCCCAGGCGGCAAGCTGACGCGTGATCGCACCCTGGCGCTGCTGTTCGAGCAGGTGACTCGCCTCGAACACCGAGATCAGGATGTCGCGGATGCCGGTGATGGCGCTCTCAACCCGGAGCATGTGATCGAGCAGATCACGGAAATAGGGTTTGGAGGCCTCATCAAGCCGCGGAAGCTGCAGGTTCACCAGCTTGCGACCGACCTCGAGCATGGGACCGAGCACGCGCTGGAAGCGGACCAGCACACGCCGCAGCGTGAAAATCCGGGTCACCTCCTCGCGGGTGAGGAAGGCCGCAAGCATCCGCTGCTCCATCTTGAGCACGTCCTCCTCGATCGCCTCGACGATCGGGAAATAGCCATCGACGATGAAGTCGAGAATGGCGTGGAGCACATAGTCCGGACCCTCGCGCAGCAGCTCCGGCGTGATTTCGAGATGCGCGCGAAGCTCGCTGTGCGAACGTGCCGAACCCTGCCGAACGGTGATGAGGAAATTCTCGCCCAGGAATATCGCGGTGGAGCCCATGTGTAAGACCGTTGCTCGAAGCCAATTCGGACGCTGCGGACAGCGGCCAGACGTTGGTGTGAAAATGCGTCTGGACAAGGATGCCGTGCCAGCAGAACACGACAAGCATCGCGAGCGAGAACAGCGTGTTCGCCGTCCATCGAATTGAGCGATGCTCGCGATGCGACGCGCTTGTGATGCGCAGGTGTCGCGACCCCGGTGACATGGATGACTCAATCCGCGCCACGGGTCATTGCCCCCGACGTCCCTACGACACCGGATATTAGATCACTAAACTGAGATGATATTTCATCTCCCTTGAGGGCAGCAGTACGCCCACGCAAGGTCGGCGTCGGGCAAGCGCCGTGCGCCGCTCCTGGTCTCGACATCGTTCGGCCAGGCGAAGTAGGATTTCGGATTATCGAGAGCTTGCTCAGCATCAGTGCCGCGCGAAAACATGCTGCCCGGTGCTGCCGAACGACACCACCGTATAGGGTTGGCGGGCAGCCCCCGCCACTTCCATGCCCTCCGAGCCGATCGGCATCCCCGCCACCGCAATGCCTCTGACGCCTACGGGACGGGTTGCCAGCAGGCGCTTGATATCGGCGACCGGGACATGCCCCTCGATCAGATAGCCATCAACCATCGCGCTGTGGCAGGATGCCAGCGTGCCCGGCATGCCGGCCCTCCGCTGAAGCGCCCCGCGCGACGCATCGTCGCGCATGACAACCTTGCGGCCCAGTTTCGCGCGAAGCGCCTGGGCCCACTTCTCACAGCATCCACAGCCCGGGTCCCGGTGGACGACGACATCATTCGCCGCAAGCGCTGCGCCGGGCAGGGCGAGGAACAGCAAGAGGGCGGATAGACGGGTCTTCATGAACGGCTCCCGGAAGCAGGCGATAGGGATCCTAATGATCTATACGCATCGATGCCCCCTACCCATCATCACGCAGATGTTTTCACGATTGTGGGCGGCCAGCAGGCCGAGCGTCAGTCCCGCAAGCCGCCTCGGCATGGTCACCAGCCAATCGAGCCTCGCATGGAAGATCTGTGCCGCCAGCATGCCCAATCCGCAGAGACTGAGCATCCAGGCAATCTCCTCGCGGCTCAGCGAAATGGCGCTCCGCGTCACCAGGAGATTGACATGCATCGCCGTCAGCCCGCCGCCCGCGACGAAAGGTATGATATTCTATCCTCTTCTTTCAAAAGCTTTCGCAAATGAGCGCTCGCAAAAATATCTCTTCAGTCATGAGGGTTCGACGTCTGGCGTGCGCATTACAGCTATATCTCTATCTAAATTTCACGAGACTAAGCTGTTGGAAAAACAGGAAAAATACTGTTGACCTGTATATACAACTGATGTTGTCTGTGGCTGTTCTAAAACATCAGGGGGATTGCACATGACCATCAGGATGGCCCTGCTCGGCAGCGCCGCCATCGTCGCGGGCTACGCCGCGCCGGCTCTCGCTCAGGCCGATCCGACACCCCAGCCAAAGGCACAAGTCCCGGAGGATGCCAGCGACATCGTCGTTACCGGCTCACGAATCCGTCGGCAGGATCTGGCCGGGGTTGGACCGGCCACCGTGGTCACCGCCGAGCAGATCCAAAATACCGGCATCGTCAATATCGAAACCGCTTTGCAGCGTTTGCCGGCCAATGCCGGCTTCGCGGGCAACCAGACATCGGCCTACTGGACGAACAACGGTTATGGCACCGCTCAGGTCAATCTGCGCGGCCTCGGCATCAAGCGCACACTCGTGCTTCTGAACGGCCGGCGCCTCGTCGCGGGCGGCACCGGCGCCAATTCCTCACCCGATCTCAACATGATCCCGGTCGTGGCGCTGGCACGCACCGATGTCCTCAAGGATGGCGCGTCCGCTATCTACGGGGCCGATGCCATGGCCGGCGTGGTCAACCTTGTCACGCGCACCGATTATGAAGGCCTGGGTCTCAGCGTCCGACAAGGCATTACCGAGCGCGGCGACGGCTCCGATCTCACCGCGGACCTACTTTGGGGCATTCGCAACGATCGTAGCGGGTTCATGGCAGCAGTCACCTACCAGAAGACCAGCGCCGTCAACATGGCCTCGCGTGCGCCCTGCTCGCTCGCTGAAACGACGCCGGGCTCGCTGAGCTGCGTCAACAGCGCCTCGACGATCGGCGGACGCGCGGTGCTGCCCAACGGCCAACAGATCAACTTCAACCAGGTACCCGGAGGGAACGGGAACTTCTACGAGCCTTACAGTCCCGCCAAGCACAACTTCAACTCGAACCCGTTTCTCAATGCGGTCAGCCCAGTCGAGCGCGTCAGCACGGCCTTCTTCGCGGACTATGCGCTGACCGACGGTATCCAGGCGTTCGGCGAGTTCCTCTATACGTTCCGCAAGTCGAATCAGATCGCGACACCCGGCACGCTGCGCAATCTCTCGATACCAGCCAGCAATCCGACCAATCCGACCGGCCAGAACCTGGTCCTGGCCCAGCGCCGCCTCGCCGAACCCGGCGCGCGCCACTTCTTCCAGGAGACCGATACCTGGCAAGGCACCTTCGGGCTGCGCGGCAAGCTGGCGAACGACTGGGCCTGGGAAGTCGCGGGCAGCTTCGGGCGTAACACGGCCGTCGACGGCTCGACCAACATCGCCAATCTCGAGCGCGTCGCGAACACGCTCGACAGGAGCAAATGCTCCAGCACGGCGGGCGCGGCCATCCCCTGCGGTGACTATCTTGGGTTCGGAGACCTGACACCTCAGGTTCTGGATTATATTCTGTTCACCTCGCGCGATCGCGGAGGCAACGAACTCGGCACGGTCACGGCTGACCTCAACGGCGATCTCTTCTCCCTTCCAGCCGGCGCGGTGTCCTTCGCCACCGGCGTGGTCTATCGGCGCGAAAAAGGCTGGCGCGATCCCGACCCGTTGACGGTGCTCGGCGTGGCGAACGTCAATCAGCAGGATCCTATTTCGGGCTCGAGCACCGCCAAGGAAGCCTATCTCGAGCTATCGGTGCCGGTGCTTGCCAACACAGCTTTCGCCAAGGCGCTCACGCTCGATGGCGCAGTCCGCTACTCAGACTATAATCTCTTCGGGAGCGACTGGAATTACAAGCTCAGTGCCGACTGGGTAGTCAATGACAGCATCCGTCTGCGCGGCACTTATGGGACGGGCTTTCGCATTCCCAACGTGCCGGAGCTTTTCGGCGGCGTCTCGGAAGGCAATCTGACCACGACCGATCCCTGCTCGCGCTACACCTCCAGCGGCAACGTGACCTTGATCGCCAATTGTCAGGCGTCCGGTGTGCCGGCCAACTATACGCAGCTCGGCACCACGATCCTCACCACAGTGGGCGGTAACCAGAGCCTTCGGCCCGAAAGCTCCACGACCTGGACCGTTGGTACGGTGATATCGCCGCGCGGCATCATCCCAGGGTTGTCGCTGACGGCAGACTGGTTCGACATCAAGATCAAGGACGCGATCCGGGCCATTCCCGGCTCGACCAAGCTCGCAGTCTGCTATGCGAGCCAGAACCTGTCGCACCCGTTCTGCAGCGACTTTACGCGCAGCGCGCTGACCGGCGAGGTCACTTACCTCTCCGCCCAGCCCATCAACACCGGCCGCGAGGAGATGAATGGTCTCGATCTGGGTCTGGTGTACAGTGGTGCGGTGGGCGAGGTGAAGATCTCCTTGGATCTCAACATGACCTATCTCAACAAATATGTCGTAAACCCCTTCCCCGGCGGCGCGCCGATCTATTTCGACGGGTTTATCGGGGGCGGCAATGGCGGCTATCCGAAATGGCGTGGTTATGGCGTGCTGACGGCGGAAAAGGACGGCATCAGCGCGACCTGGTCGACACAATGGATCGGCAAGGCGACCGACTTCAACGCATCGGCCGGCGACATCGGCTACCGCACGCCGAACGTCTTCTACCACAATCTTCAGCTTGCCTTCGCGATCGACGAGAAGACACGTTTCCAGATCGGGGCCGATAATCTGTTCGACCGCAAGGCGCCCTATATCCAGAGCTTCACCGATGCCAACACCGACACGATGACCTATGATCTGCTCGGACGGCGCTTCTACGCCGGCTTCCGAACCGCGTTCTGAAGGGCAGCACATGGCAATTCGCTGGCCTTTGGTCATCCGCCGGACGCACAAGTGGCTGGCCCTGATCGTCGGCGTCCAGGTTCTGCTCTGGACGCTGACCGGCTTCTATATGGTGGCCGTCCATATCGACATCATCCATGGCGACGATCTGGTCCGCCCACCGGTCGTCGCCCCCATCGACCTTGCGAGCTTCGTCCCGCCGGCGCGGATTGTTCAATCGGCTCCCGACGCGTCCGAGATCCGCCTGCAACGGTTCATGGATCAGCCCGTCTGGCGCGCGCAAACCCCGGGTGGTCCAAGACTCTTCGATGCAGGTTCGGGACAGCCCATCCCCGATTTGAGCGAGGCACAAATCCGCGCCGCCGCTCGGCGCATCTACAGCGGCACCGGGGACATCGTCGCAGCCCGGCTGCTGACGACGGCGCCACTGGAAATGCAGGCGCGCAAGCCTCCCTATTGGCAGGTCGAATTCGATGCCTGGAACCGGCCAACCCTGTATCTCTCTCCGCAGACCGGTGAGCTGATCTCGCGCCGCCATGCGCTGTGGCGCGTGTTCGATTTCGCGTGGATGCTGCACATCATGGACTATGACGATCGCTCCGACGTCAACAATCCGCTGCTGCGCGTGGCGACCTGGAGTGCCCTTGCCATGGCGCTGGCCGGGGCTTGGCTGCTGCTTTGGTCGTTCCCGCGGCGCAGGAAGAAGAAGGCATGAAGAAAATCCGGTTCACCCCGCTCTTTTTTCGGCGCATCCACAAATGGGTCGGCCTGATCCTGGGCGTGCAGTTTCTCCTTTGGGCTCTGAGCGGCTCGATGATGGCCTTGCTCGATCAGGAGAAGGTCGGCGGACACAGTGCGCAGGCCAGCCATCAGCACGCCCTACCTGCCGGTGACTATATTGCGCCGGCAAAGCTCGCTCTTGATGGTCCCGTGCTCGGCATCGCCTTGCGGTCCCTTGCCACACGCCCCGTCTACGAGCTTCGATCCACCACGGGCACGCGGCTAATCGACGCGACGAGCGGCGCCCCGGTTCGGGTCGACGAGCAGGTCGCGCGCGACGTCGCGACGATGGTGAATGAAGCACCGATCCGCAAGGCAACGTTGCTCGCCGAACCGAATGTGGAAGCGCGCGAGCACGAAGGCACCATGTGGCGACTGGATTTCGCGGACGCAGAGAACAGCAGCGCCTACATCTCCGCCGACACCGGCCGATTCCTGGTCATGCGCGGCGACACATGGCGCACCTGGGATTTCTTCTGGATGCTCCACAATATGGACTATGTGAACCGCACCAGCTTCAATCACCCGCTGATCGTCTTCGTTGCGTTCGGTACTTTGTGGCTGTCGGGGACGGGCTTCTACCTGCTGTTTAAGAGCTTCAGTCGCGCCGACGTGCGATGGTTGCGGCGCAGGCGCAAATCGGCCGTCAAGTTGGGCGCGGGCTGATCGCTAGGTCCCAACAGAAAAAGCCGCCGATAGCTCGAACCGATTGCCCGGGTGCGTGAGCCAAGCGTGCGATACGAGACGTCCGCGACTCCAGGTTCTGCGCGTCATCATTAGCACTGGTTCTCCTTCAGCGAGGCCCAGCATTGTTCGCATGGCTGTATCCGGCATCGCCGCGCACACCCGGTGCTCTACTCGCTCGAGCGGGGCAACACGTGTCAGATATTCATTCGGCGTCGAGGCGCTGAAATCCCTCTCTCCGTAGCGTGGCGCAGCAGATGCCAGCACAAAGCGCTCCTCGACCTGAATTGGGAATTCGGTCTCGTGATGGACGATAAGCGAATGGAAGAGGCGCGTGCCCAAGCCGACTTCCAGCAGAGCTGCCCTTTCCGCATCAGCCCGTATCTCGATATTATAAATGACGCGCGCGCGATAGGCGTGGCCCCTGCCGCGCACCTCCTCCGCGATGTTGCGGATCTCGATCAGCTGCCCGATCGGCCGGGGCTCGGCGACAAAGCTGCCCCGCCCCGCCCGCCGTACCACGACACCGGCCGATTGCAGTTCCCGCAACGCCCGGTTTGCGGTCATGCGCGAGACTTTGAACGTCTCGACGAGCTCGGCCTCTGACGGCGTCTGGTCGCCGGGCTTCAGGCGACCTTCCCGGATGTCCTCGAAAATGCTGTCTTTGATCGCCACATAGCGAGGTTGCTTCTCCGCACCGGCAGCGTCGACCGCGGGTTCGCCCACAGAAGCAGCTTTCGTCCGGGGAGCGGATGCGCGGCTATGGGGGCGAGCGGGAGCATGCATCAAATGACTATACAGGTGGGGGCGAGCAAGTCCCAGTCATTCAAACAGGAAATCACCAGCGAGAGCCGAGGCGTGCGTGATCAATGCCGCGCGAAGACCTTCTGGCCCGAACTGCCGAACGACACCACCGCATAGGGTTGGCGGGCGGCGCCTGCCACTTCCATGCCCTCCGAGCCGATCGGCATCCCCGCCACCGCAATGCCTCTGACGCCTACGGGACGGGTTGCCAGCAGGCGCTTGATATCGGCGACCGGGACATGGCCCTCGATCAGATAGCCATCAACCATCGCGCTGTGGCAGGATGCCAGCGTGCCCGGCATGCCGGCCCTCCGCTGAAGCGCCCCGCGCGACGCATCGTCGCGCATGACGACCGTGCGGCCCAGCTTCGCGCGAAGCGCCTGGGCCCACTTCTCACAGCATCCACAACCCGGGTCCCGGTGGACGACGACATCATTCGCCGCAAGCGCTGCGCCGGGCAGGGCGAGGAACAGCAAGGCGGCAGAAAGACGGGTCTTCATGAACGGCTCCCGGAAGCATGCGATAGGGTTCCTAATGATCTATACGCATTGATGCCCCCTACCCCTCATCACGCTGAAGATTTCACGATGGCGCGCGGCCTCCAGGCGAGCGGCAAGGACACAAGCAGCGCCAGCGACAGACCACCAATCCCCCACAAGACTAAGTGCTGCGCCCCGGGAGCGACGACGGCGATCGCCAGCGGCGCGAGCGCCTGCCCGATGCTGGCGGCGGAATGCTGGAGACCGAGCTTCAGACCCGAAGGGGCTGCCGCACCGCTGATCCAGAAGCTGGTGACCAATCGAAGGGTTGCCGAGCTCCAGCCGGCAGCAACGATGATCCCACTGAGTTCGGCCATGCTCGCGGCGACAGGGAACAGGAAGAGCGCCGCAGCCAGCAGGCCGAGCGTCAGCCCCGCAAGCCGCCTCGGCATGGTCACCAGCCAATCGAGCCTCGCATGGAAGATCTGTGCTGCCAGCATGCCCAATCCGCAGAGACTGAGCATCCAGGCGATCTCTTCGCGGCTCAGCGAAATGACGCTCCGCGTCACCAGGAGATTGACATGCATCGCCGCCAGCCCGCCGCCCGCGACGATCGTGACGAAAAGCAGGATCAGCGTCGCGCCGAGCGTCGGCGCGGGCAGGTCTCCGCCATCGATGCAAGGTGCACACCAGCGCGGCAGACGCACGGCGCAAAGCGCCGCCCCGACGGCACCGATGCCGAAAGCGAGGATCATGAGGGGAGCGCGGGGCAGGATCGCGGCCGAGACCTCCGCCACCAGCGGACCGGCGAGATCGCCCAGAAACAAGAAGGCGGTCAGCCAGGTGAAGCGCCGCGCCTGGTCCGCGCGCTCGTTTGCGGCAAAGCTCGCGCAGAGCAAGCCCAACGGTATGATGGCGGCCGACGCCATCCCCGCCACCAGGCGCAATGCATAAAGCTCAGGCAGCCCGACGAGGCCGATCGGCGCGGTCACCAGGGCGAGGATGACCAGCGCTGCGCGCAACATCGCCCGATAGTCGACCCGGTCCGCGATCCAGCCCCAGAGCGGCGCCGCCAGCAAGGCTGCCAGGGGATGGACCGCGGTCAGGCTCGCGACATGAAAATCATGAGCGCTTGACGATAGCGCGCCACGAGCCGGGTCGACCAGTGCCGGAAGGAAGGCGAGAATGGCCGTCTGTCCCGCCGACGCCGCAGCCGCCGCGAGCAACAAGACGAAAAAGGAGGCCGGCCAGCGACCGTTGGCTTGCGATCCAGCCTTGTCACGCGGCGCGTTCGCGGTCGACCCCTCGAGTGGCCATCCGCGGATCACCACCAGGCGCGCAAGCCGATCACCAGCCTGTGTTCGGAAGGCCCTTCCCCGCGCAGGCGACGGAAATCGGCCGTGCCGTCAAATGCGCGCTCCCAGACGAAGCCGATATAGGGCGCGAACTTGCGCGACACCTCGTAGCGCAACCGTCCGCTCAGCTCGACATTGCTGAAGCCGCTGCCGAGCTGCCGATCGCTCGACCGCTTCGAATAGATATTGGTCTCCACCTGCGGCGTAAGGATCAACCGATTGGTGAACAAGACCTCATCGGACGCCTTGGCGCGCGCCGCGAGACGCCCATCGGTTCCTACATAGCCGGTGAGCTGGACGTCGAACCAATAGGGCGCCAGTCCCTCGACGCCGGCGGCCAGCCATGTCGTCGCGCCCTTGCCGAGATCCTGCCTGACCCCGAGCAGCGTGCCCCAGAACGGGTTCTTGCTGTGCCACCACAGCGCCTCGACGCTGCTCTCCGGATCGAGACGTTGGTCGCGGGAGTTCTTGAGGCCCTGGCTGCGCAGCCAGAGCTTGTCATTGTCCTGACCCTTGGTGACGAGCACGGTCCAACCCACGCCCTGACCCTCGTTGCCGCTGGCGAATTCGAGCTCATCGACAAGTATCTTGGGGATCGAGAGCTTGTCGGCCATCTCATAGCCCGGCAGCGTCGAGTTGCGATAGCCGTCGGCATAATCGTCCGAGTTGCGCGCGTCCGGCGGGGCCTTGCCACCCTGCATCGAGCCCATCTCCATCGTGGCGCCGTTACCGGACGCCTTCGTGTCGGTCATATCCATGCCCGGCATGTCCATGCCCGCATGGTCCTGAGAGCCTTGCGCGGAAGGGGTGTGCTGAGCGGGAGTGGCCGTTTGGGCAGGGGTGGCGGCGGGCGACGGGGGCGAGGCATCCTGCGCGAGGGCGGGAGCCGTGATCGCCGGCGCCAGGAAGAGGGCAGCGCCAAGAGCGATGCCGCGCGAGGGGAAAATCCGGATCATGCGACCACCACCTCCCGGAACATGCCGGCCGCCATGTGATAGAGCAGATGGCAGTGGAAGGCCCATCGGCCCATGGCGTCGGCGGTGACGCGGAAGCTCACCCGCTGGGCGGGCTGGACCACGACCGTATGCTTGCGGACCTGGAAGGCGCCGTCCGGGCCTTCGACATCGCTCCACATGCCGTGCAGATGCATCGGATGCGCCATCATCGTGTCGTTGACGAAGGTGACGCGCAGCCGCTCGTTTGGCTTGAAATGAAGCGGCCTGGAATCGTTGAGCTTGATGCCGTCGAGCGACCAGATGAACCGTTCCATATTGCCCGTCAGATGCAGCTCAATGTCGCGCTCGGGCTCGCGCGGGTCGGGATCGCCGCCCGGCGTGCGCAGATCGGCCAGCGTCAGCACGCGCCAGCCGCGCCCGCGCAGCCCGGCGCCGGGATCGTCGAGATTGGTGCGCGGATAGTCGACGCGCATGTCGGTATTGGCGCCATATTCGGTGCGGGCGTGCCGTGCCCTGGCCGGCATCTCGGTCATGCCGTGCCCGGCATGCGCGTCGCCTCCCATTGCGCCCATCGTCGCCATCGCGCCCATCATGTCGACCGGCTCGAGCCAGGTCCGGGCATCGAGCGGCGGCACGGCTGCCGCCATGCCCGGGGCCGGTGCGATCGTGCCACGCGCATAGCCGCTCCGATCGATCGCCTGCGCGAAGATGGTGCGGGCGCCGCCCTCGGGCATGGTGAACTCGACGTCGTAGGTCTCGCCCGGGCCGATCCGGAATTCCTCGACCGTGACCGGCTCGACCGGCTGCCCGTCGGTCGATACGACCGTCAGCTCGACCCCGGGGATCCGCACGTCGAAGAACGTCGCCGTCCCCGCGCCGACGAAGCGCAGGCGCACGCGCTCGCCGGGCGCGGCGATACCGGTCCAGTTGCCGGCGGGCGGCGCGCCGTTCATCAGATAGGTGTAGGTCGCGGCAGAGACATCGCTGTAGTCGGTCGGGTTCATCCGCGAGCTGTTCCACATCCGCCGCCGCTCGAGCGCCTTGCCCAAGCCCATGGTGCCGACATCCTTGAGGAAATCGCCGGCGGTCGGCTGCGCAAAATTATAGTAGCTGCTCTGCTTCTTGAGATTGAGGAAGATCTGCAACGGCGGCTCGTCCGACCAGTCGCTGAGCACGATGCAATAGTCGCGATCGGGCGCCCGCGCCGTCGGCACCTGTTTTGGCTCCACGATGATCGCTCCATAGAGTCCCGTCTGCTCGGCGAGCGTGTGAGCGTGATACCAGTAGGTTCCGCTCTGGCGGACCTCGAAGCGATAGGTGAAGGTCTCGCCCGGCGCGATGCCGGCAAAGCTGATGCCGGGCACGCCGTCCATCTCCGCCGGCACGATGATGCCGTGCCAATGGATGCTCGACATCTCCTTGAGGCCGTTGCGCACACGGAGCGTGACCGTATCGCCTTCGCGCAGGCGCAGGACCGGCGCGGGCACGCTGCCGTTCACGGCAGTCGCGATACGGCGCTTGCCGGTGAAGTTGACTGGCAGCTCGGCGATCTCGAGGTCGAACTCGGTCCCGCTCAGCTCAGCGGGCAAGGTTGGGGCGGATCGCGCGAGAAGCGCCGGGGCGAAACCGGCGACCGCGCCGCCGATCGCCAGCCCCTGGACGAAACGGCGCCGCGCGATCGGCCGGATATGTAAGGGAGACATGAACTGTACTTTCGCGAAGTCGGGTTCAGGCGAGGTCGAGGACGATCCGGCCCTCGATGTCGCCATGATGCATGCGGGAGAAGACGTCGTTGATGTTCTCCAGCTTGTCTGCATGGACCGTGGCCTTGACCTTGCCCTCGCCGGCGAACGCCAGTGCCTCGAGCAGATCGAGCCGCGTGCCGACGATCGAGCCGCGCACGGTAATGCCGTTCAGCACGGTGTCGAAGATCGACAGCGGGAAGTCGCCCGGCGGCAGGCCGTTGAGCGCGACCGTGCCGCCGCGCCGGACCATGCCGAGCGCCTGCTGGAACGCCTTGGGCGAAACGGCGGTCACCAGCGCCCCGTGCGCGCCGCCAATGGCTTTCTTGAGCGCTGCCGAAGGGTCCTCGCTGCGCGCGTTGACCGTCAGTGTGGCGCCAAGGCGTGTAGCGAGGTCGAGCTTGCTATCGTCGATGTCGACCGCGGCCACATTGAGACCCATGGCACGGGCATATTGCACCGCCATGTGGCCGAGCCCGCCAATGCCGGAGACGACCACCCACTCGCCGGGCCGGGCCTCGGTGGCCTTCAGTCCCTTGTAGACGGTGACGCCCGCGCAGAGGATCGGCGCAATGTCGAGGAAGTCGACATTGTCGGGAAGGTGACCAACATAGTTGGGATCGGCGAGGACATATTCGGCAAAGCTGCCATTGACCGAATAGCCGGTGTTCTGCTGTTCGTGGCAAAGCGTCTCCCAGCCACCCAGGCAATGCACGCAGGCGGTGTAGAGCCAGGGCACACCGACCCGGTCGCCTTCCTTCACATGGGTGACGCCGGCACCAACGGCGGCGACATGCCCGACGCCCTCATGGCCGGGAATGAAGGGCGGGTTGGGCTTGACCGGCCAGTCCCCTTCTGCCGCGTGCAGGTCGGTATGGCACACGCCGGTTGCCGCAATCTTGACCAGGACCTGCCCGGGGCCGACCGTCGGGATCGGCGCGTCCTCGATGACCAGGGGCTTGCCAAATTCGCGGACGACCGCCGCCTTCATGGTTTTCGCCATGTCCGTTTCTCCTTTTAAGCGGGGGGTCAGAATAGGCCGAGCGCGTGCTCGTCATAGGAGACGAGCAGATTCTTGGTCTGCTGATAATGATCGAGCATCATCCGGTGGTTTTCACGCCCGAAGCCCGATGCCTTGTATCCGCCGAAGGCGGCATGGGCGGGGTACTGATGATAGCAGTTGGTCCAGACCCGCCCGGCCTCGATCGCGCGGCCGAGCCGGTAGGCGGTGTTGCCGCTCCGGGTCCAGACGCCCGCGCCAAGACCGTAGGCGGTGTCATTGGCAAGTGCGATCGCCTCCTCGACCGTCTTGAACGTGGTGACCGACAGGACGGGACCGAAGATCTCCTCCTGGAAGATGCGCATGTGGTTCTGACCCACGAACACGGTCGGCTGCACGAAATAGCCCTGGTCGAGCGCACCGCCCGGCAGCGCCCTGGCGCCACCGACCAGACACTGCGCGCCCTCGGCCTTGCCGATATCGATATAGCCCAGGATCTTGTGGAGCTGGTCCTCCGACGCCTGCGCGCCGACCTGGACCGACGGGTCGAGCGGATCGCCCTGGCGGATCGCGGCGACGCGCGCCACGGCGCGCTCGATGAAGCGGTCGAAGATCGACTCATGGATCAGGGCGCGCGACGGGCAGGTACAGACCTCGCCCTTGTTGAAGGCGAACAAAGTAAAGCCTTCGAGCGCCTTGTCGAAGAAGGCATCGTCCTCGTCGAGCACGTCCGCCATGAAGATGTTGGGCGACTTGCCGCCAAGCTCCATCGTCTGGGGGATCAGATGGTCCGCCGCGGCGTGCATGATCTGCTTGCCGGTGACGGTCTCGCCGGTGAACGAGACCTTGGCGATGCGCGGATTGGCGGCGATCGCCTGGCCAACGGTCCGTCCCGGGCCGGTAACGACATTGAGCACGCCGGGCGGCAGGATGTCGGCGGTGAGCTCGGCGAACATCAGCAAGGTGAGCGGCGTCTGGGATGCGGGTTTGATGACGGTGCAGTTGCCCGCCGCCAGCGCCGGGGCGATCTTCCACGCCGCCATCAGCAGCGGGAAGTTCCACGGGATGATCTGGCCGACGACGCCGAGCGGCTCGCGGAAATGATAGGCGATGGTGTCCGCATCGATCGTCGAGATGCCGCCTTCCTCCGCCCGGATGCAGCCGGCGAAGTAGCGGAAATGGTCGATCGCGAGCGGCACGTCGGCAGCGCGCGTCTCGCGGATCGGCTTGCCATTGTCGATCGTCTCGGCAAGTGCCAGCAACTCCAGATTGTCTTCGAGCCGGTCGGCGACGCGATTGAGAATCCTGGCGCGTTCGGCGGGCGCGATCCTTGCCCATTGATCCTTGGCGGCGTGCGCCGCATCGAGCGCGCGCTCGACATCTTCCGGCGTCGACAGCGCGAACTCTGCGATCTGGGCGCCATTGATCGGGCTCGTGTCGGCGAAATACTCGCCGCCCGCAGGAGCGCTCCAGCGGCCTCCGATGAAATTATCATAGCGGTGTCGGAAGGAGGCCGCCGCGTTAATGGTCCCGATCGCCTTCTCGAACATAACCTGACTCCATCTCTATCGATGGCCTGACGGAGTAATCTCTTTGCCCGGGTGGCCTATAAGTAAGTTCCGCAGAAGGTAGTCTGGTATCGGGGTCGCGGGCTTGAGGGTCAGACACGCCAACAGAGCCGATGACTATTCATCGACTCCCGAACCTATTCGCGCACGCCTGATCGGAATTATGCCGAGACAGGCGTTACTCGGCCGAGTCTTCTTTTGGCGAGGGCGGCGCTTGGCATTCCAATTCTGGCGTTACGCCCGGACGCGCTTTAGGCTCACCCAATCGCCTTTCTGAAGCGTCCCGTCCCTCACGCGGAAATGAGCATAATGGTCGTCGAAAATCTGGTCGACTTCGACATGACCGACAAGACGGCGGTGGCGCGGCGTTGCGTGATAGACTTCGAGTATCTGCCCGATGTGCGCGCCATCGGCCTTACCCAGGCAGGCCACTGTGCCGCCCGCATCCATACGGACGATCTTGCCGCGCATGAACAAGCTATGGCCGATACCCTGTGCGAGGAGCGGCGTGCTGCCAAAGAGCAGAAAGCCAACAGCAGCACCGACGCCAAGATGTTTTCGCATCGCTGTTTCCTCTGTCAAGTCAGACGCTCGGACCCGGTTTTGAAAGCTGGGAGCACGGGGCGACGCTGGGCATCGTCAAAGAACTGGCCCGCCGCGGGGGAACGGCGGGCCCTCAGCCCCTGGGGTCTGTTCTCGGGGCTGGAAACCTCACATGTCGCTCATCGGCTTGTCGGCCATGGGCTTGGCGGTCTTCTTCTTCGCCGCCGGCTTGGCCTTCTTCATCGGCATCTTGCAGCAGCCACTCTTCGCCTTACCGGCCATGCCCGAGCCGTTCGATGCAGGCGAGCCGCCGGACATGCCGGCCATCCCCGACATGCCCTGTTGATCCTGCTGGGCCGGTTGCCCCTGCTGCTTCTGCGCGCCGGCCTGATGATCCTTCATCATCTGATCGTGCATCTGCTGCCCGCCATGATCCATGCCCTGCTGGTGGGCATGGGCCGGCGCAGCCTGCGCGGGCGCGGGCGTCGACTGGGCGAGAGCGGTGCCGGCGGCGAAGGTTAGCGTCGCGAAGAGGCTGACGGGCGCCGCGAGAAATGTCGTCTGTCGCATTGAGGGTCTCCGAGTGTTCTTCCTGTTGCCCGATCGACGTTCCGATCCCGGCAATTCCGAAGCTTCAATGCTGCTAGCGAGACGCAGTCTGTATACGTAACTTACGAATCCGCTTTTGATCGCGACAAGCATGCGCGGGATCGTGCGGGGTGGACCATGGTCCAAGGTCAAGCCAATTCATGATCCCGCTTGATGGCGGCCGGCAGCGAAGTGCAAAAACCAATTGGCCCGCCGTGGGAGAACGGCGGGCCAAAGCTGCGGTTGAACCAGGCCACGGTCGTTGGCCACCCCGCCTCGTGGTCGGAGCTGGCTTAATTGCAGGGTCAGCAACCGCCCCGCGACCTATGCAACATGCGGGAGGCTCCGTCCTGGGTCCCCATCTCCCGCGTAGCGATCCGATGGTCCTGCATCATCTCACCGGGCATCCGCACTTCGCGGTGTCGCATGCCTTGCATCTGGGCCGTGTCGGACCGAGCCGGCGCCGGCTTCGCCTTGAGCGTCTGTTCAAGGTCGGGCATGCCCGGCGGCATCCCATCGGCGAGAACTGGCCCGGCGCCGACGGCAAGGACGCCAAAGGCTGCGAGCGAAGCGATAATCGCTGCTTTCTTGCGCAAATATGATTCCTTCAAGTCTGAGTTTCAGTTCGACCGGACACATGCCCGGTCGATTCTCGCTCCCCAGGGAGCTTGCCGTTGAGATGGTATCGGCCTGGAGGTGGCAGTATACGTAATTTGCGAAGCTGGCGGTCAGCCTGCAATGTCAGCTTTAGTTCGGCTACTAGCAAAAGCTGGGCGCGGATGACCGAAGACGGCGGCCATCAAAGCCTCCGCCTAGCCCGAGCACTGGAAAGCGACGCCGCCTGCTGCAGTGGCGAACAGCGAAACGTAAATCGCACGCCGCTTTTGCTTCGGCGCGATCGTGGCAAGGCCCACCGCCGAACCAGCCACTCGGACTGGCCCAGGCTAAATTGTCGGAATAGACGCTCGCTCGGATCGGTGCCGCAGTGATTGAACGCTCGCCTGGCTGATTATTGATCAACTGGCGAGGGCCGCAACCAGCTTAGAAGGGCAATTTTGTCTTCCCAGAGGGGGCGGGCACAAAAGCGATCGGTTCGGGTATTACGGATATTGCCCTCCCGCGCGCCCTTTAAGGGAAGAGCGGCGCTTCGCCTCGGTGGATCTCATCGGATCGAGAAAAGCGCGTTTGCGTCAGTTTCACGATTGCTCAGGAGGGGCTTCGAAATGACTTTTCTGAGCCGGCGAACTGTCTTGGCGGGCGGAGGCCTCCTGCTGGGGGCGGCATGCACGCGCAGATTTGCGACGCCGGACCAAGCAGGCACGCTGCCCATTCCTCGCCTGTTAGATGCACGCGACCATGGGCAGAGAATTGGACTGAGGGCGCAGGAAGGGGAAACCACTTTCTTCCCAGGGCGGCGGAGCGCCACCATGGGATACAACGGAAGCTATCTCGGCCCGACTCTGCGGGTACATCGCGGGGACGACGTGACGGTGACTGTCAGCAACAATCTGTCTGCTGATACCACGGTTCACTGGCACGGGCTGCTCGTACCGGGAGAGCTGGACGGCAGCCCCCACCAGACCATTAGTCCAGGCGAGACTTGGCGTCCGACGCTGCCGATCCGTCAGCCGGCGGCCACTCTCTTTTATCATTCGCATGCACATGGCCGAACGGCGGAGCAGGTCTATGCAGGCCTAGCGGGATTGCTCTTCGTCACCGACGAGGAAGAGCAAGGTCTCGGTTTGCCTTCGGATTACGGCGTCGACGATCTACCAATCTTGATCCAGGATCGGCAGTTCGTGGATGGCCGTCTGGTGTTACCGGCGGGCATGATGGTGGCGCTGGACGGGAGGCGGGGCAACGTTATTCTCGTAAACGGCGCGTACAACCCGCGAGCAGACGTTCCCAGAAGCTTAGTGCGGCTGCGGCTTGTAAATGGTTCGAATGCCCGGACTTACGATCTTTCGTTCAGCGACGGACGAGCCTTTTATTGGATCGGCACCGAGGGCGGCCTTTTGGAAAAGTCCGTCGAATTGCAGTCCCTCACTCTGGCCTCCGGTCAGCGGGCTGAGATCTTGGTGGACTTCAGCGATGGCAAACCGGTCTCGTTGGTATCGGCTCCGGACCAAAGCACCCTCAGGGTGCATGGCATGGGCATGATGCATCGGCACGAGGCTAGCGAAAACAACGCAGGGAATGAAACTGTCCTCACATTTTCACCGCGCTTGGCATCGAGTAAGCGAGGTAGCACCACGCTTCCGCTCCTCCTGGCGTCCCGCGCGGTGCCAGATCCGGCGACGGTCGTCGCACGGCGACGTCTGGTGCTCAACATGAGGCTGGGAGGTATGATGGATAGCGACGAAGAGCCGCTAACGATCAACCACAGGCGATTCGATATTGATCGCATCGATGAGGAAGTCGAGCTTGGCGCCGTCGAGATATGGAAAGTCTCCGGGCAGAAAATGGCCCATCCCTTCCACATTCATGGAGTGCACTTCGACGTGCTACGTCGCGATGGCGAGGAACCAGATCTTCTTGATCAGGGGCCACGTGACACCATCGTCGTGGACGAACCGGTCGAGTTATTAATCCGCTTCGACCAGCCTGCTTCAAAAGCGCCCTTCCTGTTCCATTGCCATATCCTGGAGCACGAGGACGAAGGCATGATGGGTCAGTTTTCCGTGACGTAGTGGGAACAACTCAAGAAGCGAAATCCTGCATATGCCAATAAGGGGGCAATGCTCGACGTGTGACTTCGAACTCCGCTCTCGTTTTTGTTCCCTTTTCGGGCTTGGGCCAGAACGTTTCGCACATCTCGATCGAAGGCATTCGATCATCCCGGACACTTGTGCATCACATGACGAACCCTGCGGTTCGTCACGGCCACCAGGCGCCGCGGGCCGCGCTCTATAATGACCATACGCTTGTCGGGCCGTCCCGCGGCCGCTGTCAGTACTCGCGGCAATGAGTAATAGATGGTATCGCCGCGTTCATACCACTTTCCTCCGCCAAGCGGCGTCTGGTCAGGCAATCGGATTTCGCTGTAAGATCCGTTGCGATTAAGAACCCAGGCCATCCCCGACTTACAGCCGGATCGGCCATCAAATGACCAGACACCCGCGAGCTTGGTGGTCGAGGTATCTTCCCCTGCGGGAACGACCCTGGCCGGCGAAGGTAGCGTTGGCACAGTGAGCGCGGCGAAAATCGCCCAGATGGAACACGACCACCGTGTGAAAGTGAGCAGCCGGCATCGATATAACCCGTTAAGCGCGATCGTCATACTGTTCCCTTCCGATCCACACTCACTCCGCTGCGAGCTTCGTTGGTTGCCCTGGGCAGACTATGCCGACCATCTGCCGGTGGTAATGCGTATTTGTCGCTAGACAGAAGAGACGCCTGCGATGGCATCTGATCGCAGATCGCCCAGGACAAGGCAGCCGGCGCAGAACTTGGGATGACGGTGATCGTCTCATGCGCAGTGCAAGCGAGCAACCACATGAGCGGTAACGGGGGTGACGAGTTCGCTTCCGGACGAGGAAAAGGTGACCAGGTGACCTTCATTCTATCCCGACATGTTGGTTTGGACGCTCAAGCCGGGTGCCGAGGCGGAGGCATATAGGCCCGCCCGATGTACTAATCGCAAGCGACCGGTTTTCGGTTCTGATGCTCTTGCGCCCCAGTCAACCGACCGATCGCCATTCGTATATATCACAATTTCGCGGGTCGTTCGCCCCAGATAGGGTCAGAGCAGGTTCGAGTCGTGGAGGGGACGCCAGGCCGAAATGCCGGTTGTTCCCGCTGTCCTAGCCGCCACGAATTCGATGGAGATCCAAGGCAAGAGGAGCATTTGATGTCAGCCGCTTCAGCATTTCCAGCTCTGGCGCAGGCGTCCCCCCGACTGTCAACGGCGGTCGGATTTTAGGCCAGCATGGCGGAGTAAAAGCAGGCCAGTGAATGTGGCGCGGATGATATGCAAAGGGCCCCGATCGGGGCCCTTTGCATATTGGCCGTTTTCGGCATTTCAGTCGGGCGTGGTGGCCTGGTTTTGGTCCGCCCCGGCGGTGCGGCGGCGGCGGGCAGACTGCTTGAGCCGGTAGCTGTCGCCATTCATGGCCAGGATGCTGACGTGGTGGGTAAGGCGATCAAGGAGCGCGCCAGTCAGCCGCTCAGAGCCCAGGACCTGGGTCCAGTCCTCGAAGGGTAGATTTGAGGTCACGATCGTGGAGCCGCGCTCGTAGCGCTGGGAGAAGGTTTCGAACAGCAGTTCGGCCCCCGTCGGCGAGAGCGGGACATAGCCCAGTTCATCGACAATCAGCAGTTTTACGGCGGCAAGTTCGCGCTGCATCCTCAGGAGCCGCTTTTCATCGCGGGCCTCCATCAACTGGTTCACCAGGGCGGCAGCGGTGGTGAACAGGACGCTGAAGCCCTTCTGGCAGACGGCCAAGCCCAGGGCGAGCGCTACATGGGTTTTGCCTGTCCCGCTGTTGCCCAGCGCGATGATGTTTTCCCGCCGCAGGATATACTCGCAACGCGCCAGTTCGAGCACGAGCATCTTGTTGAGGCTGGGGATGGCCGTGAAGTCGAAGGTGTCCAGGCTCTTGACCGCCGGGAACCGGGCGGCGCGGATACGGCGCTCCACCGTGCGCCGCTCCCGGTCGATGAGTTCCAGCTCGATAAGGCGCAGAAGATAGCGGGTATGATCCACGCCATCGCGCGCACATTCCCGGGCCAGCTTCTCATACTCGCGCAGCACGGTGGGCAATTTGAGCTGCTTGAGATGATGCGCCAGCAGCACCTGCGGCGTGCCCGCCGTCGTGCCGATGGGCATCTTGTCATCCCCCGCCCGGCTCATGCAGCGATCCCCGGCAGCAGGCTGGCATAGTCGGCAGCGCGTGTGGTCTTGACCTCCATCCTGGGCAGGTGCGGATACGCTTCCAGGTCGAGCCGGGCGGGTCTACGCTCGATCCGCGCCAGTGCGATCTGCTTGACCGCATCGAAGCCGATAGCCCCGATGTGGATGGCCTCTTTCACCGCGAAGGTCACCACCTCCATCGGCATTGCCTCAAGCAGGCGCAGGACCTGAATGAACTCGCGCTTCCCCTTGTTGCCCATCCGCACCTCAAGGAGATGCCGCAGGTGCTGGAAGTCCTCCGGCAGGGTCCAGTCCTGAAGCGCGGCGGCCTGATCGAGCGCGCCTGGCTTGGTCTCGATCAGCGCTAGATAATGCAGCGGGTTTGCCACAAACATGGCCTCGCCATAACAGCGCGGATGACGGGCAATCTCCTCGCCCCCGCACAGGATGACAACCCGGTCGACGAAGCCCTTCACTACAACGTCCTGGAAGCCATAGCAGGTCGGCACCGAGTAATCGTTGGTGCGGTAGCGCACGAGCGCGGTCGAGGAGACGCGTGCCCCCTTGGTCTCGCATGGTTCGAACGTGCCGGCGGGCAGCGGGCGCAAAGCCGCCAGATCTGCCGCCAGGCGCTCCCCGATCGTCTCGGTGTGGCGCCCGGCTCGCTCTTCCTGCCGGGCCCGGCACCGCCGTTCCAGCTCTGCGTTGAAGTCGTCATAGGTCGCCGCGCGCGGGATCGGCACCATGAAGTGCGAGCGCGCATACTTCACCAGCCCTTCGACCTTCCCCTTGTCGTTGCCCTTGCCTGGGCGGCCAAAGCGATCGGCAAACAGGTGGTGGCTGACCAGCCCCGTGAAGGCCTGGGTCCGCTCACGCTTGCCATCCCCGCAGATTTTGGCGACCGCGATCTTGGTATTGTCGTACAGGATCGAGAGCGGCACCCCGCCAAAGAAGGCGAACGCGCAAACATGTCCGTCCAGAAAGGCTTCCGTCGTCTCGGCAGGATAGGCCTTCACAAAACAGGCATCCGACTGCGGAAGGTCCATGCAGAAGAAATGCACCTTCTGCCGCACTCCACCGATCACGCCCACCGCTTCGCCAAAGTCCACCTGAGCGTGCCCTGGCGGATGCGCCAGCGGCACGAAGGTCTCGCGGCTGCGCACACGGCTCTGCCGCACGTAATCCTTCACCACCGTATAGCCACCGCCGTAGCCATGTTCATCGCGCAACCGCTCAAAAATCCGCTTGGCCGTATGCCGCTGCTTGACCGGCGCGACGTAATCCTCAGCCAGTATCCGGTCGATCACCGGCAGCAACAATCCTAGCTTCGGCTTGGCGACAGGCTTGGAGCGCGTGTAGCCAGGCGGCAGCGAGAAACGGCACATCTTCGCGATCGTCTCTCGGCTCAGGCCGAAAACCTTCGCTGCCTCCCGCTGGCTGTTCCCTTCAACAAACACAAAGCGGCGTACCGCTGCATAGCTCTCCACGGCAAACATCCCCGGCCGCTCCAAAAAGAGCAACCTTACCAATGGCTGGTTTTTACTCCGCCGCGCTCAGCAATTTGCCGGCGCTCCATTGGCCTGGTTTGTCACCGCCCTGCACACTGGCTGGACGGCGCTTGGCGGAAATGGTGCAACCGAACTAGCATTGATCTCGCAAAGCGCATAGGAGCCATCGCTGATGGCTTCACCAGGGCGAAATAGGAAGTCGGCGTCCCAAAGAAGCGGAAGATCGTGGTCGGCGATCGACAGCAACCTTTGCATCTCTGGAATCCAGCGATCCTCCATCGCTTTCCGTAAGGCTGCGAAGCGCGTCACCTCCGGTCCGAACATGGCGCGGCCCATCGGCTGTGGGGTTGACGACGTTGTATCAATGGCCGTTGGCGTCATCAGCGCAGTGATCAGGTTGTGCCCAAAGCCAACCACTCGGTGCCCGCACACGTAGCAGCGGACCATGCCCTCGGACGACTGCGGCTGATAAGCCTGATCGATCAGCACGCCGCCGTCGTTTAGAAACGGCACCCACCTTTCCAAGCACTCGGCTAGGCTGATGCGCTCCGATTTGCTTCCTTGGCGGGCCTCTTGAACTTTCACCGACGTTTTCAAAGCCGGAGCGTTTCCCGCTTCGTCTAGTTGGACACGCCATACATTCCTGCCGCCGTTGCCGTAGTTCGGCTTCAGCACGCGCGGGCCTGCGGCAAGATGTTCGGGGAAACGAGCGCGAAGGCCTTCAGCGTCCACGTATCGATCGACATCGCTGCCCCATTCCATGGATCGCGTTGTGTAGAGCACTTCCTTGACGCCGATTTTGGCGATCACGTCAGGATGCGCGCTGACGACAACGCCGCACCCCGCGACTTCGCGCAGCATTGGATCGAGCTGCGAGCGGTCGCCTGAAATGTCCAACGGATTCACCCAGACCAGCACTGCGTCGCACGACAGCAGCTCGTCCCGAATCTCGCGAACCGCCTCGTCCCTGTACAGTACAGGCCACTGCCGGGCTTCATGAAAGCGATGCGTCCACTCGGCTGCTTGCCCACGCCAAAGAAGAGCGATGTTCGGGCCGGATGTCATTGTTGCATCTCCCCATCGGACCTGTCCCCTTTGTGGTCGCGAACTCAGGTGTCGCGCAGCAGTGGGTGTTAAGCCACGGCGGTCGGGTTCAGCCGCCGCCGCGCAAAGCCGCGGCATAGCGCCGGTCGACCACTTCCCAGTCGATGTTGCGGAAGAAGGCGTCGACATATTTGGCGGCGGCGGTGCCGTAATCCATGTGGAAACTGTGCTCGTACATATCGAGCGCGAGCAGCGGCACGCCGGCAATCGCACCGTGCATATGATCCCACGCCCAATGGTTGTGCAGCGAGCGCGTGTGGAGATTGTAGACGAGCACGCACCAGCCCGATCCGCCGGCAAGGCTCATCCCGGTACGGCGGAAGTCGGCTTCCCAGCGGTCGAACGAGCCGAACGCCGCGCCCAGCGCGTCGCGGATGGAACCGGCTGCCTGGCCGTTGCCGCCGAGCCCGTCGAAATAGACCTCATGGAGCACGACCGAGCCGGTGCGGTGCAGCTCCTCGCGCTTCAATCCGCCATAGACCACCGGCGGCAGGTCCGTGTCAGCGAGCGCGGCGGCAAGTCGTGTCTCGATCATATTCAGGGCCTTGACCGAGCCCGCATAATTGTTCTCGTGGTGCGATGTGATCAGCCTTTCGGAGAGGCCGTGAAGCCTGGCGGGATTGAACCTGAGCGGCTTGACCTGATGATTTCCGGCAAAGGCGGGGACAGCCGCCGGCGCTGCGGCCGGCGTCTGCGCAGAGGCTTCGTTGATAGTCATGGCGGCGGCTCCGATGCCAAGAGTTGCGATTGCACTGCGTCGGGAAAGATGGTCGATCGTCACGCGTCACTCCTTCAGATGATCATTACATATGCGGCCCCGAGGACCGAGCAGACGCCGAGCACCGGCAGCATGCCGGCCTTGAACCGGAACATGGCGAGTATCGCACCCACCGCGAGCGCCAGCGCCGGCCAGTTGACGGACGTTAGGACTGGGAGATCGATGGTGCCGGCTGCGAACGGCACTTCGCGGACTTGCTCGAACAGAGTGTGGATACCAAACCAGACCGCCAGATTGAGGATCACGCCGACCACTGCGGCGGTGATCGCCGAAAGCGCGGCCGACAATGCGCGGTTGCCGCGCAGCCGCTCGATGAATGGCGCGCCGGCGAAGATCCACAGGAAGCATGGCAGGAAGGTAACCCAGGTGGTGAGGATTGCGCCGAAGGTCGCGGCGACGAGCGGCGGCAGCCCGGTCGCTTCGCGGAAGGCCGCGAGGAAGCCGACGAACTGCGTCACCATGATCAGCGGCCCGGGCGTGGTCTCGGCCATGCCGAGCCCGTCGAGCATCTCGCCGGGCTGGAGCCAGCCATAGGTCTCGACTGCCTCCTGCGCGACATAGGCGAGCACCGCATAGGCGCCGCCGAAGGTCACCACCGCCATCTGGCTGAAGAAGGTGGCGATGCGGCTGAACACGTCGTCGGGGCCGAACGCGAACAGCAGCGCTGCGACCGGCCCGAGCCAGAGCAGCAGCAGGACGCCGGAGATGCGCAGCGACCAAGAGAGGTTCGGCCGGGCATGGTCGGGAAGGCCCTCGCCAAGAGCGGTGTCGCGGTCGTGGATTATCTCAGCGCCGGCGGGACCATGTCCGCCGCCGCCCTTGAATGCGGCGTAACCAGCGCGGCCACTGAAGAAGCCGATCAGCGCGGCGGCAAGCACGATCAGCGGGAAGGGCACGTCGAGCACGAAGATCGCGACGAACGCCAGCGCGGCAAAACCGCGCATGACGTTGTTCTTCAAGGCACGCGAACCCACCCGGACCACCGCCTGTAGCACCACCGCCAGCACGGCGGCCTTCAATCCGAAGAACAATCCCTCGACCAGCGGCACTTCGCCGAGCAGCACATAGACATAGCTGAGCCCTAAAATCGCGAGGAAGCCGGGCAGCACGAATAGCGCGCCCGCGACCAGGCCGCCCTTGGTCTTATGGAGCAACCAGCCAATATAGACAGCTAGCTGTTGCGCTTCAGGGCCGGGCAGCAGCATGCAATAGTTGAGCGCGTGGAGGAACCGCTCCTCGCCGATCCAGCGCTTCTCCTCGACCAGGATGCGATGCATCACCGCTATCTGGCCCGCCGGTCCGCCGAAGCTGAGCAGCGCGACCCTGATCCAGACGCGCACCGCCTCGCCAAAGCTGATGCCGTGCTCGTGCAGCGTCTCGACTGCGATTTCAGCGCGTGCGCTGGCCTCCATCTTTAGTCCTCTTTTCGCCGGGTGAAGTGAGCATAGAATCCGTCGAGCGCGGTCGATCCGCGCGCGATCCGCTCCTCGTCGTCGTCGGTGCCGGCACAGATGCCGGCGATAAGCGCGCTCACTCCCGGAGTTTCCGGGCGCTCGAACCGAGCATCGGCAATATCAAGGTCGTGAACAATTTCGCCGAGCGCCCGCAGCGCGGGGTCGGTCTCGAGACCGGTGAGGAACACCAAGGTCTCGAAGGAGCAGCGGTCGCCTTCGTGGGTGAACTCAGCGTCCGCCATGTCGAACCTCAGTTCGTCAGGCTCCGGCACATATCCTTTGCCCTCGACGAACTTGAAGCTCGCCTCGGGGTCGATGAAGCGGCGAATGAGCCAGGCGGACGCGATGCGATCGACATGGACATGGCGGCGCGTCACCCAAACGCGGCGCTTTAGCTCCGCCGGGGTCAGCTCGGGCGCACCGGGGCCGCTCACATCGGGATGTTGGTGAGAGCGGCGGTCCGCCTCGGTGATGGCGGCCTGTGCCGCCTGCCGACCATGCGCACCGAAAAAGTCGATCGCGGCGACCTCGTTCAGGCGTTTGCGCAGGCGGCCCACATCCGCCGCCGCGACATACTCGCCCTCACACAGCGCGCGCGCCTCGCGTGCCAACTCCTCATAGTCGGCGTCACGCGCAGCGTCGAACACTCCGCGCAGCTCCGCATCGCCCATGCCGCCGACAAGGCGCGCTTCGAGGATCAGCGCCTCGCCGCCATTTTCGGTGATCTCGCGATGCAGTTCTTCGAACAGCGCGCGCGTGTCCTCGCGATTGGGGAGCGCATGGACGGCGTTCTTGAGCGGCGCGGCCCCGATCGCCTGCAAACGCCGCCAGACCTTCACCCGCAAATAGGCAGGCTTAGCCGGAAGCTGCGGGATCAGGAGCAACCAAGGGGAAGCTTGTGTATTTGTCATAGTTGTATCGTCACTAGCCTACAAGTGTAAGGGTTGCATCACAAGCCTCATGAGCATAGGACTGCTTATCCCGAAGAAAGAAACCGGAGCGCAATGTCGCGGCTCGCCGGCGGCGCGCTCGCATGACGTGAGGCTTTCCGTGTCGAGTGCGCTGATGAAGGATCAATTATGCTGAAAAAGACCATCGCCTTGGGATTCGCCAGCCTCCTGCTGGCAAGCCCGGCATGGGCAGCGCCGGACTGGTCGGCTGTCGACCGGGCGATAGGACGAGCGGGGGCCGAACAGCCGGGGGGCGTTCACCGCTACAGCTTCCCGCGTTCGGACCTGAGCGTCACGCTGGATGGGGTGACGATCAAGCCCTCCCTCGCGCTCGGCTCTTGGGCGGCGTTTCAGCCGATGGGCGACGAGGCGATGGTGATGGGCGATCTCGTGCTGACCCACGACGAGGTGAACCCCGTTTTGAGCCGCCTGCTCGCAAGCGGTTTTACGATCACCGCGCTCCACAATCACCTGCTCCGCTCTTCGCCTGCGACCATGTACATGCACATTGCCGGCCACGGCGACCCGGTCAAGCTCGCGGCCGCGCTCCGGCAAGCGCTATCAGCCAGTCGGACCCCGCTCGCCGCGCCGCAATCGCCTTCGGCCAGCGCAGCCGCATCGCGGCTCGACCTCGATGTGGCCGCGCTCAACCGGTTGATGGGCGGTGAGGGCAAGACGGCCGGTGGCATCCTCCAATACAGCTTTCCGCGCGCCGAGCGGCTGATGGACGGCGATATGGAGACTCCGCCGACGATGGGCACGGCGACCGCGATCAACTTTCAGCCAACCGGGGACGGCCGAGCCGCCATCACCGGCGATTTCGTACTTGTCGCAAACGAGGTCGATCCGGTCCTGCGCGTGCTGCGGACGAACGGGATCGAGGTCACGGCGCAGCATAATCATATGCTAAACGACGAGCCGCGGCTGTTCTTCATGCACTTCTGGGCCAACGACGACGCAGCCAAGCTCGCCCGTGGGCTGCGCGCGGCGCTCGACAGGATGAACAATCAGAGGAGTTGAACTCGGACGACGGCTCATTGGGCCGTAACCGCCGCCCGCCCGACCCCACGGCCCTTATGCAGGAAGTGGAATGGAACATGGCTAGCAAACGAACTCTCACTGTTGTCGCAGGCGTGGGCGCGGCCGCGCTGGCGATCGCGGGCGTGGCGATCGCGCAAAACCACGAGGCGAACGAAAACCGGATAATCGGCAAGCACAGCGAACGAGACATCCCGCTTGCTCAGGTGCCCGAGGCCGCGATGAACGCGGCACGCGCGCAACTCGCGTCAATAAGCAAAGCGGAGCAAGTCACCCGAAAGGCGGACGGAAGCACGCTCTATGAAATCAAGGGCAAGAACAGCGACGGAAAGACGATCGAACTGTTCGTCACGCCCGAAGGCCAGGTGCTCGGCCGCGAATGATGGATCAGCACGGGGCGCCGGCCGTCGAGGGCCGTGCGCCCCTTCCGAAATGATACTGCGGAATAGGAGACGAAAATGCGGCCAAGGCGATGGATATTGTTATGCGCCGCTTTGGCCGCCCTGCCTGATAGTGCGATCAGCCAAACCGAACCCGCGTCGGCGACGGGCTCGGCGTTGTTCGTAAGCTGTCAAGCGAATGAGCCGCGATGCGGCGCTTACCTCCAAGGCGTGCTCGACATGATGATCGTCGCGCGAAAAGCGGAATGCCGCGCTCCACGCTATGACCGATCGGCGCTGCGCGCGGCATATTTACGCTGGGCGGAGCAGAATAGCTATTTTATGAGTGTTCATATGGTGGCCGGAGCTGAACGCTCGTTAGCGAAGGCTTGGCCATGTCAGTAGCATCGTACCCCGCGGCGTAGCCTGCCCGGCGGCTGCCTTTGAGGGCAGGCGGAGCGTCCGCCTGGCGGTGAATTCCGCCAGCTCAACGATCCCATGTCGCGCCTCAAGCTCGCTAATTAGCCGATGTTCGCATTATGTCTGCCAAATCGTTGTCTGGCGCACAAACCTTGAGGTGACGCCATCTGTGCACCGACGGATTACTGGGAAAGGAATTCACCATCCTCGGCATCGGCCGCAGCGATGGCGATGACGAGACGTTGCGCGCCAGCCTGGATAAGTTCGCGACCGAGGGCGATTGCTGGCGTGATCTGCGCAAGCGCATCGCCTACCTCCAGGGCGATTTCACCGCAGACCGGGTGTTCGACGATGTCGCCCAGGCGTTGGGCGACCGAAGCGCGGTCTTCTACCTTGCCACGCCGGCGCAATTCTTCGGCGCCATCGTCGAAAAGCTTGCCGCCAAAGGCCTGATGGCGGAAGCGGGCAGTCGGTTCCGCCGCGTCGCGATCGAAAAGCCGTTCGGCCACGACCTCGCCTCGGCCAAGGCGCTTGACGCCCGAATCCTCGCCTTGCTCCCGGAAAGCCAGATCTACCGGCTCGACCATTTCCTGGGAAAGGAAACTGTCCAGAACATCCTGGTCGCGCGCTTCGCCAACCAATGGTTCGAAGCGGTGTGGAACAATCGCTATATCGACCATGTCCAGATCACCGCTGCCGAGACGGTCGAGGTCGGATCGCGCGGATCTTTCTACGATGCAACCGGCGCGCTCCGCGACATGGTCCCCAACCATCTGTTCCAGCTGCTGGCGATGATCGCGATGGAGCCGCCCAACAGCTTCGATGCCGACGCGATCCGCGACGAAAAGGCCAAGGTGTTGCGCGCGATCCGCAAGCCCACCGCAGTCTGCGCAGTGCGCGGCCAATATGGCAAGGGCCGTGTCGGCAGCCGCAACGTGCCGGCCTATCGTAAGGTCCCGGATGTCGCTGCCGACAGCAGGACCGAGACCTATGTCGCACTGAAGCTGGAAGTCGACACCTGGCGCTGGGCCGGCGTGCCCTTCTACCTGCGCACCGGCAAGGCGCTGGCAGCGCGCGATACGGAGATCGTCGTCACGTTCAAGGCAGTGCCCTACGCTTTATTCCGCGATTGTCCGATCGACCGCCTGCCAGCCAATCGCCTGATCTTCCAGCTGCAGCCGGACGAAAGCATCGTCTTAGACATGCTGGTCAAGAAACCGGGTCCAGTGATCAAGACCGCAGGAACAACGCTCGATTTCACTTATGCCGACCACTTCAAGCTGTCGGGCCGGACCGGCTACGAAACCTTGCTCTATGACATGATGACCGGCGACCAGACATTGTTCCAGCGCGCCGAGCAGATCGAGGCGGGCTGGGCCGCGGTCCAGCCGATCCTCGATCGCTGGGCCAAGGGCAAGGGCAGGCTTGAATCCTATGCACCAGGCAGCGCCGGCCCGGCCGGCGCAGATGCCCTACTCGAACGCGATGGCCGCTTCTGGCACAGGATCGGCCAATGATGCTTGGCCTCGTCATCTCCGACATCGACGGACTTTGGTTCGCAAGGACAAGAGCCTGGCGTCGGCGACGACTGCCCGGTCGCGGACCTACTATCTGGACATCACCAACTCCTATGCCAACAAGCGAGCTGGCGTCGATGCCCTGGCGCGGGCGCTCGGCCACATGCCCAATGACCTGCCCTTTGCTCGTGCGCACCGGGCTATCGATCGCCATGGGCAAGACGCCTGAGGAGATCCGTAGCGCAGCGCACTACATTTCAACCAGCAACGACAAAGATGGCATCGCCGATGCCATCGACGCATTTCTGCTGCCGCTTGTGGGAGATCATCATGAAGCGACTGGCCGCTTTCGACCTCGACGGAACGCTCGCGCTCAGCAAGCAGCCGCTCGACGATGAAATGGCGGATCTGCTTACCCGCCTGCTCGACGTGACGATGGTAGCGATCATCTCCGGAGGCGACTGGCCGCAATTCGAGAAACAGGTGGTGTCACGCATGCCTGCCCGGGCGCGGCTCGACAATTTCATCATCCAGCCGACCACGGGCACCAAGCTCTATCGTCACGCCGACGGCCAATGGACGCGTATCTATGCCGATCTGTTCACCGGCGACGAAAGCCAGCGCATCCGCGAAGCACTGACCAAGGCGGTCGAGCAGGCGGGCTATGCAAACGAGAACATCTGGGGCGAGCAGATCGAGGATCGCGGCAGCCAGATCACATTCTCCGCGCTCGGTCAGCAGGCGCCGCTCGAGGCCAAGGACACGTGGGATCCGGATCACGCCAAGCGCAAGAAATTGCAGGCCCTGCTCCAGCCGTTGCTGCCAGGCTTTGCCATCAATATCGGCGGGGCGACATCGATCGACATCACCCGCGAAGGCATAGACAAGGCCTATGGCCTTAAGCGCCTTTCCGAGCAGACCGGCGTCGCACTCGACGAGATGATCTTCTTCGGTGACGCGATCTTCCCGGGCGGAAATGATTATCCGGCCAAGCACCTCGGGCTGGATACCGTGCGAGTCCGCGACGTTGCCGAAACCAAGTCGGTGGTTGGCGCGATCGCTGCCTGGCTGGTCTAGATGCGCTACCGCCGATCCTTAACCAGTCCCGCTTTCGCACCCATACGACCCAGCTTCGCAGCGGCCCCACATTGTGGAGCCGACGGATCGCTTCAATAGTGCCGGATCTGCTTGACCCCACTACGCCTGGGCGTGTCCGAGGAAACTCAGCTCGCCATGTCCGCCATCATCCGACAGCTGGCGGCGCAGTCCTTGCAGGTAGCCGAGCAACGCTTCATCCGCTCGTCCACGACGTGGCTCAGGCATTCCCGCGCACATCGTTCGCAGGCGTCAGCGCAGGCGCGACACAGGATGGTATGGAGGGGGGATTCGCGCAGCATCGAGTTGGCGGACGCCTGGCACAGTTCCGCACAGTCGTTCAGCATGGCGATCAGCGACGCCGTGGCTGACGCGCCGCCTCGCTTGGTCAGCCAGGTGGCGGTCTCCAGGCACATGCGGTGCGAAGCCACGCAATCGTCGATGCAGTCCGTCATCGACATCGCCATCCCTTCCATTGGATGCTGCTGCCCCGCCGCCGGCACAGCCAGCGTTCCAGCGGCGGCAAGGCCGGCGCCGGCCATCAGCAATTCGCGTCTCTCGATCATCATGCACCTCCCATCTGCTATCCCTTGAGCGCTGTACCGCATCCGGCGGCCTCAGCCGTCGCAGGCGACCCATCCCACGCCGCGCGTGCCTTCTCCCGCGCCATCCGGGTTTCCTCCCAAGGCCAGTGGCCGTTGATCTCGACCCCGAGCGAGATGCTCAGGAAGGTCCGCACCAGCACCAGCCCTGCCAGCACGATGAGATCGTCGAGCGTCGGGTTGATCACCAGCGACTTGACGATGTCGCCGGCGACCAGGAATTCCAGGCCGAGCAGGATGCTGCGGCCGAGCGCCGAGCGGAACGCGCTATAGGCCTCGGTCCGGTCGCCCGCCCTCGCCCGCCGCGCAAACAGAAAGGTTGCGAGCCCCGCGCCGACCAGGATGGTCAGCGTACCCGCCAGTTCCAGGCCGATCACCGCGAGCCGGAAGAAGGCGCTCAGCCAGTCGGCCTCAATGGTGATCATACCAGCCTCGCTTGCGGATATTGTTGAAGCTGTCGGTGGCGTGACAGGCATAGCATTGGTCGACGCGCGCCTTCGATCCGGCTGCGCGCTGCGAGACCATGCTGAAATGCTCCATGAAGTGACTGGGCGGCGCCTTGTGGCACTCGGCGCACTGCGTCGAATTGACCGACGGATGGCGATAATTGGCGATCTTCCAGCTGTCGGTCTTGTGGCAGCTCGCGCAGTCGGTGCCGAACAGGCCCTGGTGCGGATCGCGGAACGCATGGCAGCTCGCGCAATTGAGCGCGGTCTCGGGGGTCAGGCTTCGAATGTTTGTCGACATGCCCGCCAACGGCTGCCGCCACTTCGCCATGTCGAGCAACGCGGCGTGATCCATGCGGATGATGCCGCGCTCTCCCTCATGTTCGACGTGGCAGGAGGTGCACTGCGTCGCTTTCGCGTGGAACTGCGTCGACTGCTTCGTCCCGAAATCCGTGCCTGCATGGCAGGTGAGACAGGTCCGGGTTTCGACGCCCTTGCCCGGCGTGTGACAGGCCGTGCATTGGCCGGCGAAGGACTGGTGCGCGCTCGAGAGCGGGCCGGGCGAGACGAGCTGCGCCACCAGGCCGGCATCCCTAGGCGCGTCCGATCGCATCCGGATCGCGACCGCGGCGACCATCACCAGCAGGGCTGCGATGAAGACGGCGTAGGAAAGACGCTGCCAGCTCATAGCCAGCGCAGCCCGTAATAGATCGCCGCGCCGACGTGGAGCGCGAGCAGCGCGAAGATGAGACAGCCCAGCAGGATGTGCAGGAACCGCCATCGCGCGAACAGGGTGTTGGTTGCCTCTTCGGCGCGGATCGCGAATTCGGTATCGGCCAGCGCCGCGGCGATCCCCGCCTTGTCCTGGGGGTGCTGGCCCGCGGGCGCATCCCCGGCGACGAACAGATAGCGCTTCCAGCCCGACAGCGGCGCGGCTGCGGTATCGGCCTGCGTCGGCGCCGCCGGCTCCTCGAGGAAGGCGGCGCGAAGCGAGGCCAGTTCCGACCTGCGTCCGCGCAGCGCCCGACCAAGCTGGGCAAGCAGGTAACGGCCGATGAAGCCGGTGATGACCGTCATCAGCAGGAGGACGGTCAGAAGCAGTCCGACCGGGCTTTCGAGCTTGTGCGCGGCGTGGACCAGACCCAGGATCGGCGCCAGCACGCCGGCATAGATGTGGATGGCGAGCAGGGTCGGCTTGCTGACGAGCCGGGAGAGCAGCTTGTCGACCCAGGCGATGTGCTTGGCCGCGACATAGGGAAGCGTCAGCAGCATCAGCACGAGCGCTGCGATCCCGATGATCCCGCCAGCGAGGCTGCCCGGAAAGCGCGGTGACACATGCACGAGGTAGCCGAACGGGAACAGCAGCAGGAACGCGACCAGCAGGCCGACGGCGATGTCGCTGCGTTCGCGCATCAGGCTTCGACCACGAGTGGCGTGCCCGTTCCCTTCGCCTGGCACGCGAGCACATAGCCTTGCGCCTTGTCGGCGGGCGCAAGGCCGGACTCGACCTCCATCGTCACCTCGCCCTGCAGTAGCTTGACGACACAGGCGCCGCATGTGCCCGCACGGCAGGCATAGGGGATCTCGACGCCCGCGCCCTCGGCCGCCTCCAGCACGGTCTCGTCCGCGGGCAAGGCCGCCGACACCCCCGACACGGAGAAGGTCACCGTGCTCGGCGCCACCTCGGCGCTCGGGGCCGGCTTATCCGCTGGCGCGGGCGCGGGCTTGACCTCGAGATCCTCGTGGTCGGCCGGCAGCGAGGCCGGACCGAACGCCTCGGTGTGCAGCTGCGCTTCGGGGACGCCGAGCTCCGCCAGCACGCCGCGCATCGCGCCCATCATCGCCGGCGGGCCGCACATATGGATCCGCCGGCTCGCGATCTCCGGCACCGCAGCCAGGATCATCTCGCGGGTGATCGGCCCTTCGGGGCCCATCCAGACGGTGCCGGGCGCGCGCTGCATCGCGGCGACGACATGGAGGTTGGGAAAGCGGCGTTCGAGCCGCTCGAGCTCGTCGCGGAACACGAATTCCTCGGTCGACCGTGCGCCGTAGAAGAAGAAGATATCGCCCTTCCACGCGGTGTCGGTGAGATAGCGCAGCACCGACATCATCGGGGTGATGCCGACCCCGCCCGCGATCAGCACGATGCTCTGCGCATCCGTTCCCGTGAAGGTGAAGGCGCCGAACGGTCCGCTGACCTTCAGCAGATCGTCGGCGACGACCTTGTCGTGCAGATGTCGCGAGACCACGCCCTGCTCCTCGCGCTTGACCGTCAGCTCGACATAGGCCCGCTGGGTCGGCGAAGAGGCGATCGTGTAGGAACGGCGCGCGGTCTTGCCCGCTTCGGGCTCTACCTCAACCTGCAGAAACTGGCCCGGCAGGAAGTCGAACGGCAGCCGGTCGGCGGCCGGGTCCGCGAGCCGGAAGGTCAGCACGCTCGGCGTCTCTCGCACGATCTGGACCACGCGCAGCTGCCCCGCCCAGCTTTTGGGCTTGCGCAGCGAAGCCCCACCGGGTGCGGCCGCATTGCTCGGCGCGAGCCCAGCGCTGTCGGCAACGGGTGCAGGCGCGGGCGCAACCCTGGTAGCGGGAGGGGCAGCCGTCGGCTCCGGTTTTGCTGGAACCTTGGCGGTGGCGACACCGCCGGCGATCGCTCCGATCCGCCGCAGGCGGAAGATCTGCAGCGCGATCAGCGTGGCGCTCACCAGCCCCAGGAACAGCATGAGAAGCAGGTGCGAGGGCGAGATGCCGAACCAGTGACCGGCATGGCCGGGCGCGGCCTGGTCGATGTCGAGCTGATCGCGCAGCCAGGCAAGCCCGACCTCCCGGGGCGGCTGCAAGCCGCCGATCGCGCCCTGCGCGGCGGTGCCGGAGCGGAACAGGTCGGTTCCCTCGCGCAGGCGCCGCGCCGCATCGAGCCGGGCTGAGACCGTGGTTGCACGCGCGCCGTCGGCCGAGGCGGCGTTGATCATCGCCAGGCCCGTGCTTACCCGTTCGCCAGCCTGCGCAGCGACCCGCTGCCTTGCCGCTTCGTCGAGCGCGGGAAAGGCGAGCAGCTGCGAGATGAAGCCGGTCCGGCGCGATTCGTGGCCGTGCTCATTCTCCCCTTCCCCATTGATCATGCGATCCATCATGGGGTTCATCATCTTCGCCATGTCCGACGACCCCGGCTCTGCCGGTGCGGACATGCCCCCGCCGGCCGGCATGCCTGCGCCATGATGCGCGGCATGATCCCCGCCCTCCTGCGCGCCCGCGCTCGCGGACAGGCTGAGAGCGATTGCGCAGCCGAGGCTCAAGCGTCGAAGGCTGATCCGCCTGGACATCCTCATCCCCTTTTTCAGCGCGCTTACATATCCTTCATCGGCATCGCCGAATTGCTCGGCGCGGGATCGGGTGCCGGCACGGTCTGGTTGCCGGCCCCGGCGCGCATCGCGTCATGGTCCATCGCCTGACGGTGATGCCGCTCCATCTCGGCCTGGTTGCTCATCGCGTCCATCGGCGCCGCGTCTGCAGCGTTGCCGCTGTCGGTCAGGACCGGGGTGGCGGCGACGCTGTTCGCCGCGGGCGGCACCGTCTGGTCGGCCTGGCGGTCGCAGCCCGAAAGCGCGAGCGCCAGCAACAGGCTTCCGCCGACAAGCGGAAGGGCTTTTTTCGCATGGTTGATCATAGCTTGCTCCTTGGCTTGAAAACTGTGTCCGGGCGCCAGGGATGGCGCCCGGACCCGATCATTGCGCGTTGCGCAGGATCTGAAGGCACCGGTCGTGCGAGAGGTTCATCGGGTTGCGCCCCTGCCCCTTCATCTCGCCATGATCATGCGGCGTCTGGAGACCCATATTGCCCTCCATCGCCCGGCAACTCTCGACCTGCGCCGAGGTCGGCCGCGTGGTTACACAGGCGCCCAGAAGCAGCGCCGGCGTGAGGACGGCGATCAAACGCATTTTCGTCATGACAAAACCCCTTTCGCTAGTGATGATCGTTCGTCCTGCGCTGCCTGAAGTTTCTTGTTATGCTGCTGGTCTTTCCGCCGCGCCGTCAGGAAGGCGAGGATCGGGCAATCGGAGACGGGTACTTCACCCGGGCATTCATCGGCGAGCATCCGCAGCATGTCGCGGATATCGGACAGGCGCTCGAGCCGGGCTTCGGCATCCGCGATCTTGGCGAGCGTGATATCGAGCACGGCCTGGGCATGCGCGGTGTCCGACGCCCTGAGCGCCAGCAACTTCCGGGCCTGCTCGAGTGTGAAGCCAAGCTCCTGCGCCGAGCGGATGAAATTGACGCGCTCGAGGTCGGTCGCGTCGTAGAGCCGGTAGCCCGCCGCCGTGCGCGCGGGCTCGCGCAGCAAGCCCATCCGCTCATAATAGCGGATCGTGTCGCGGCCCACGCCCGCGGCGGCGGCGAGTTCGCCGATCTTGAAATTGCCCATGTCATCCGCTCGATCATGCCGGTTGGACCATGGTCCAGGGTCAAGCGGTTTCGCCTCGAGCCCGAACGGTCCCATGCCGCCGGCAACCCGCTGCCCCGACGCCTCGCATCACGGCAGCGTGTGCCGCCGGGCCACCGGCGCGTCAGTTCTTGCGAAGCTCGACGATGTCGTGCTTGGCAGGCGTACCGTCGGCGACGGACACGTGCGCGAAGTGATCATCGAAGATATGATCGATCGTCACATGGCCGACGAGCTGGCGGTGGTAGGTCGGCGCCACGCCCTTGGACGGACCCGGATGGGTCACGACGCGATAGACCTCGAGCTTCTGGCCGACCTCGGCGCCATCGGCCTTGCCGATGCAGACGACCGTGCCGTTGCTGCCCGTGTCGACGATCGAGCCGCGCATGAACAAGCTGTGCCCGATGCCCTGGGCCATAGCGGGGACGGCAGCAAGCATCGAAACGCCGGCAAGCGCGACCATGAGAGTTTTTCTGACCATATTCACCTCCTTGGATGGTAAGCCACCGCCCGGACCTGCCGAGGGGAAGAGCGTCTCTTCAGGCTTGGGACTACGGTCCCGGGTCCAGCCTCGATATACGTAGAGGCCGCAGCCGGTCTTCTTTCCCGGGCCGGGTCTTTATTGACGCGGAGTTGACGGAATCGGCCGTCAGCACTTCAAAATCCGCGCGGCGCGAGACTTTGGTTGGCTGCGCCCGCGAAACCCGCTAGATATCAAGGCTCGTGAAACGCCTGCTCGCCCTTCTGCTCGTCATCGGAGCGCTGTCCGGTCTCTTCGGAGCCCAGATGGCGGCCGCACACAGCGTGCCCCAGGCGGCAAGCGCGCCGCTGGCCAAGGGTATGGATGCGGACTGCATGGCGATGATGGCCAAGCAGCAGCCTGCGCCCAGCGAAAAGCCTTGCAAGGGCCTGACGCTCGATTGCATCGCCGCGATGGGGTGCGTGATCCCGCTGGTCGCAGCTGACCTGGCAGGCGGCGTTGCGCCTGCGCGTCTCTACGACGCGCCCAGCTTCTGGACGACCGACACGATATTGACCGGCAAGGCGGTTGTGCCCGAGCCGGATCCTCCCACCAGCCTTGCCTGATTGAACGAGCACGGGCTGCGCGCATCGATCGATGCGTGCGCGCCCGGTTTCCTTCTTTTCAGTCAAAGGTCTTCGTGATGATCAAAATGCTTCCGGCCGCCCTTGTGGCGGCCCTCGGTCTCGCCGCGCCTGCGCTTGCAGCCGACGCGAGCAGCACGCCGCAAGGCCATTGGGAATGGCGGTCGGCGCCGCAATATGGTCCGCGGGCGACCGGCCCTGCGCGTGTCCGCATATGGGTGCCCCAGAGCCGGGACATCGCCAGCTGCGATTGCGCGATGATGCAGGCAAGCGCCGCCGACTGCATGCGCGGTGCAGTCAGGTCGGACAAGGGTTAACCCACTCCAGAGCGGCGCGTCACATGTTGGCGCGCCGCCTCTGTCATGAGGGGCGGATATCCATGATCATGATGCCGAGGCGCGCTGTGCGACGCCTGTTGCTCTCTCTCGGTGCGACGCTTGCGAGCGCCTGGGCCGTGCCGGTGTCGGCCGGCCCGCTCACCTACGAGCAGGCACTGAGGCTCGCTGCCGCCAATGCGCCGAGCCTCAAGGCGCGCGCGGCGGCGACAGCTGGCGCCCGCTCGTCGGCGGTCGCCGCCCATCGCCTGCCCGATCCCACGCTCGACCTGGGCCTGCAGAACTTCCCGGTGAGCGGCCCCAATGCCGGCAGCTTCACGCGCGACGATTTCACCATGGCGACGATCGGGTTAAGCCAGGCCTTCCCCAATCTTGCCAAGCGCCATGCACGCGCCGCGCGCGCCGCGGCCGATATCGGTGTCGCCGAGGCCGGCGAGCTGGTCGAAGGCCGCAACGTGCGGCTCGAGACCGCCCTCGCCTGGGTCGATCTCTATTATGGCGAACGCCGGCTCCGGCAGCTCGACCTGCTCGATGCCAGCCTCGACGACCTGCAGAAGACCGTGACCGCGCGCCTGGCGTCGGGCAGCGCCCGACCGAGCCAGGCGCTCGAGCCCGACCAGCTCCGCGCCGCCATCGCCGATCGCCGCGCCGAGATGGCTGCGGTGGTGGCGCAGGCGCGGGCCCGGCTCGCGCGCTATACCGGCGACCCCGACCCGCAGGCGATGGGCGACCCGCCGATGCTCGATGTCGATCCGATCCGGCTGCGGGCCGGGATCGATGCGCTTCCCGCCCTGCGCGCGCAGGACGCGCGGATCGCAGTCGCCGAAGCGGACGTGCGCCTCGCGCGCGCCGACAAGCGCCCCGACTGGAAGGTCGGCGTCACCTATGGCCGGCGCGATTCCATGTACGGCGACATGGCCTCGGTCGGCGTGTCGATCGACCTGCCGCTGTTCGCCGGCAAGCGCCAGAATCCCAGGATCGCTGCCAGCGAGAGCCTCGTGCAAGGGGGGCGGTTCGACCGCGAGGCGATCCGCCGCGAACTGGTGGCGCAGCTCGACGCCGACCTTGCCGATCATGCCATGCATCTCTCCCGGTTGCGCAATGCCCGCGAGACGCTGGTGCCCCTCGCCAGGCACCGCGCCGAGCTCGACCGCGACAGCTATGGCGCCGGCAAGCTCGACCTTGGCGCCGCGCTGCTCACGACGCTCGGGCTCGCGGAGGCCGAGGTCGAGGCGCTCAACCGCGAAGCCGACGTCGCGCGCGACGCGGTCCGCATCACCATCACCTATGGGGAGGAGCGGCCATGACGCTCGATAAATCCGCACTGCGCTGGGGCGCATCGATCCTGGCTGTCGCGCTGCTGGCCGGCGGCACAGGCTATTGGGCAGGCCATCGCCAGGCACCGCAATCGGAGGCGACCACGCCCGCCGGGGCAGGCAAAGTCCTTTACTGGTACGATCCGATGTTCCCCAACCAGAAGTTCGACAAGCCCGGCAAGTCGCCCTTCATGGATATGCAGCTCGTGCCGCGATACGCGGACGGAGGAAGCGCCGGCGCGGCCCCCACGGTCGCCGTCGATCCCGCCGCGCGGCAGAGCCTGGGATTGCGGGTCGTCGCGGCGAAGATGGGCAGCCTTGCCTCGGCCCTCGAGGTCACCGGCACGATCGACTTCAACCAGCGCGACGTCGCCGTCATCCAGGCGCGTTCGGGCGGGTTCGTGAGCCGCGTCTATGCGCGAGCGCCCGGGGACGTGGTCCGCGCCGGCGCGCCGATCGCGGACCTGCTCCTGCCCGAATGGGGCGGCGCGCAGACCGAATATCTGAGCGTCAGGCGGCTCGGCAAGCCCGATCTCACCGCGGCCGCGCGCCAGCGGCTGCGGCTGATGGGCATGTCCGACGGCCTCATCGCCAGCGTCGAGCGGAGCGGTCGACCGAACGGCGTGGTGACGATCACGACGCCGATCTCGGGCACCATCCAGACGCTCGACGCCCGTGCCGGCGTGACGCTCGCCATGGGCCAGACGCTCGCCCAGGTGAGCGGGCTCGGCACCGTCTGGCTCAACGCCGCGGTGCCCGAAGCGCGCGCGGGCGATGTCCGCGTCGGCCAGAATGCCAGCGCCACGCTGGCGAGCTTCCCCGGCGAGCGCTTCGCCGGCCGGGTGATCGCGATCCTGCCGACCACGCAGGCCGACAGCCGCACGCTCACCGTGCGGATCGCGCTGCCCAACCGCGACGGCCGGTTGCGGCCGGGCATGTTCGCCACCGTCGCGCTTGGCGGCGATGCCAAGCCGGCGCTGCTGGTGCCGAGCGAGGCGGTGAAGCCACGCATCGTCATGTCCTGCAACATACGCTCACGCAGCGAATGGGTCGGGGCAGCGGTCGTGATAGTATCCATGGTAAGTTCCTCTCCGTTGAAGGAACTCCACCGTCGGCGGGCGACGCCGCCCCGCCGAAAGCCTCACAAATACTACGCTACGTCACCCCAAGCGACCCTCCCGCGGAGCGGGTTCGTGCTTTGGTCGGCAGCCGACTCCACGTGAGTGTCAGCTGTCCTCGCGATCCGGCTCCAATCCGGACAGTCGCCTACCGGCCCGCAGCCGACCTTCTCCGGCATTCACGGCGATAAGGTCGCCGGTAACTTCGGCACGACGATCAAGCCCAAATTCCGCGCCTGAGAAATCACGCGCCTCACCCCCTCAGGCGACCATTGCGTACCTTTGCGCGGCGTTGGCTCTCGCAAATCCTTGCTCAACCACGTCGCGAGGCTGCGAAGAGTAGCATCTGGATCGTTGTTGAGCTTGTCGGCCACCAGCAATGCGATCCGACTGTCGGGAGCCAATCGCGGCGCCGCCTCGAGTATCACCCGATCAGCGTAGCCCGCTTCGACCAACGTTCGGCATGCCTTCACCAGGGTACGCTCGGAAAACGACCGCACCGGCGGCTTAAGCGCCTGAATACGCCGGAGCACCAAGCTCCAGGGTAAGTGCGGTCGCAACCGCTCGACGATTGGCAGCCATCGAAGCCGGCCATCGACCAATTCGTGAAGATGCTTTTCCTTCAAACTGTGGCGCAAGTCGCCTATCGCCGACGGGTCTCTCGCGCGCATCTTCGGATTTCCCGGTCTGGCGCCGCGCGCAACCGCGGCCTTCAGCCCTGCCCGCGTCCGCTCGCGAATAAGCGCACGTTCGAACTCCGCAAAGGCGCCAAGCATCTGTGTCATCAGCATCCCTTGCGGGCTGCTGGTGTCGATCGGATCATTGATCGAGCGAAAATACGCTCCCTTGGCGCGGAGCGCTTCGACGATTTCCAGCAAATGTGACAACGATCGTGCGAGGCGATCGATCCGCACAACCACGAGGGTGTCCCCCTGTCCCACCGCTGCGAGCGCGCTGGCCAGTTTCGGACGGCTGCGGCTAGCGCCGCTGGCCCGGTCCTCGAATAGGGTTACACAGCCTGCGCGTCTTAACTCACTAATCTGGGCGAAGGTATCCTGTTCGTCGGTAGAAACGCGGGCGTAACCGATCAAGGGCATTTGTCACAATCCATCTAACGGGGTCAACCGACCGGTTGCCCCCATTGGACAACTCTTTCAATCCCGCGAGGCCACCCCTTCCCCAACCCGAGCTTACGGGTCTGAATGCGGCGAGACGGCCCGGAAAGCCCCTCAGAACGGCGTTGGGCGCGTCAATGCCCCGCCGCCCGCCGACGCGAAACGGCGCTCCTACGGGCTTTCTCGGGCCGATGCCGGCCGAGTCCTGTGTTTTGGTATCAGCCTGACGGTCGAAATCGCCGGATGACCTAGAGTCCTGCGGTTTGGGGAAACCGACAGCGAGCAATAGCCGGGATTCGGCTTAAATGATAGGGTCATGATAAACCCCCATTATCACGACTACGCATACCAGCCAATTTGACTGAGAGGCACTTTGGGTTAAAAAACGGCGTGGACGCTCCTCTTTCCAACAGCCGCTATGGCCCCGCCTACAGCGCGAAGATGGTCTCTGCGATCGCCTCCTGCACGGCCGCTATTACGCGTCTGGATGCCCGGTTTTGCGTGAGTTCGGTGGCATCGGCCTGGGCGCGCCGCGCCGCCTGGAGCGGCTACACCCGCGCGCTGCAACTGCAATCGGCCGAGATCGACGAAATCGACGTCTTTTCCTGGGGCTGCGGGCTGCAAATCCCCGGCCGGCCGCTGCGGTCGACCAACCTCGACCTGTTCGATCGCTTTCCCGCCTGGGATGCCGCACTTCGCGATCCCGACCCCCTCGCCTGGCGCGATGCGCTCCCGACCGCGATCGGCGAGATCGAGATCGCCGCGGACCATGCGCCGCTGATCCGCGCGCTCGATCGGGTCCGCCAGCATGCGCGTCTCGACGGCACCGCTCTGCCCTGGCTCTCGCTGCCCTTCGCTCTGCGCGACAAGGGGCTGGTGACCACTCCCCTCCCCTGCCTCGCGGGCGGCGGGAAGGCATTCAGGCTGAAGCGGACCGTTGGCGACGAGGACTGGTATGCGGCGTTGCGCAGCCTAGAGGCAAGCGCCACCGCAAACCTCGAACGGTTGCACGAGCTGGAGAAGCTCCATCGCGAGGCCCAGCGCGCGATCGTCGCGGAATATCGACCCGGCAATCTCCCGGCGCTCGCGGCCCTCCTCCATCACCGGCCCCTGCTCTCGCCTCAGTCGCTGGCGGATCTGCTGGGCATGAGCGTTGCCGGCGCGAGCAAACTCCTGGCCCGTGGCGTCGACTGCGGTTTGCTCGTGGAGATCACCAAGCGGCGGACCTGGCGCGTGTTCCTGACCACGGACCTTGCCGTCGAGTTTGGCTTTGCTGCGCCCAAGCGCGGGCGGCCGCGCAACGAGACCCCTCCCCCGCCTGCGAGCCGCGAACTGGCCGAGGTCTTCGATGCCTTCGATCGCGAGATGGAGAACATCGACAAGCTTCTCCAGCAACGCGCCGTGAGTTCGTAAAAGAAGGTCCGCGGGAGGATGTTTCGAATGCCGCCCGATCTGATGAACCGGGCTTTCTCCCCGAACACCGCTCTCTCGGATGATTGGAATGTCGTCGGCTAGTCAGGGCCTGTCTACTGAGGTGCGCCCGGTAGACGGTCCACCCCAGGGGGTAGGTGCCTCCCCTCCCTGCTCGCAATTCACAGCGCCGGATACAGCGAGGATCGATACGCCGGCGAGCGCGGTGCCGTTCCCCTTGTCCCAAGGGTGAAACTCGAACTCTGCAGTCGGCGGCTATCGGCTCTCGTAAGTTGTATGCGGTAGCTGGGACATCCAGTCGACGGCTCGTCTGAGCCGCAACGGCTCTAGCCCACCGGCTGCTGTTCGTGATCAGGCTTTGGTAGGAAGGCCCCACAGCGCCTTCTGGGCGTTTTGCTTGCCCTGCGGATAGCCATGGGTGGAAACGCGCTGTGCGGGCTGCTGGCGCCGCTCAGTGCAGCTCGGACCTGGTTCGGGTTTCACAGAGCGGTTCCTGTCACAGTGCCTTCGCTGAACAGTGCCCAGAGAGGTTTGGTGCGATAACCGGGTCGTAAGGAGCCAGGGCGCTGCGATGATCGGCGGTGATGTGCGGTCGCATGTCTGAGGCGACGAACGTGACGGAGCATTAGGGTTGGACGATTTGGCTAGTGCGCGGCGATCGTCCCTACCCCTTCTTCCCAATCAATTCTTCAAAAGAAGGAAGCGCCGCAGGCGGGTTAATCTCTTTAGAGAATAGGATAAAAAGTTAGGCTGTGGATGGATCTTTCGCGACTCGCCGATTCAGCGCGAGTCGGGAGTTGAGCGCCGTTCCCATTATACCGTTTGGCCGTTCCTGAAATACCCTGCGTGCCGTTCCCAATGAACCGTGATTCGGTTCCTAATGTACCGAGCCCTGTTCCTGAAATACCGTGGGCAGGGTCTGGGCGACGGGGCCTCGCCGGGGGAGTAAAACGCGTTTTACTCGTCCGAAAAGTGGCTGTTTTCGGTGCCTTTCAGGCATGTTACACCCTGCAGCGCTCGTTGTCGAACTATAGGCGTCAGGCGAGACCGCCCTGTGTTCGGAGGAGTCGAGCGGCATTTCCGCGGCCCTCCCGAGTCCTTGGGTGATTCATTGACGGTCTTTTAGGAACGGGACCCTGCCGAACTGACCTATAACGGCGATGATCTCGGCGTTTTGTTGCCTTGAGCGCATCCCGCTCGGCAGCCTGGACCGTGAAATTTCGAGGTTTCTCGGGAGCCGGCCAGGGATCTCGACGGTACATTGGGAACGGAGCCTGGCCAGGCGATGGGCGCCGATTGTGGATGTCTAGCGATCCCGGAGGCGTAGGCAGTCGAAGCATTCACGGTATTTCAGGAACGGCATCGAGGCAGAGAGGATGACTCCCCTCCCCTCCCCCAGCCTCTTCGGAGCGTCTAAAGTTTGACCTTTAGCTGGCAAATCCGGGCAATCTGATCACAAATCCGACCCTGTCAGCGCCGTTCCTTAAGTACCGTGAAGGCTGGCTGGAGAGGTGGACCGGGCGATCGTCGTGCTAGCACAGCGGTGCCCGGCAAAGCCCATCCGAGGAGGCGGCGGGCGAAGGATCGCGCGTGGTTGGGTCTTCGCAGCCCACGCAATTTTGATAGGGCGCCATACAGAGGGTTCCGAGGCCCGGCTCGTTACTTCAGGAACGGTCCACACGGATGAGTTGGCGTGCGCGAGTGAGCCGTTCTCGACCCTGTTCCTGAAAGACCGTTTTGGCGGATTGCGCCTACGGCGTCGATCAGTTGACCGGACGCTGCTTCGCGCAAAAGGACGCGAATATCTGCGTGATGTTCTTCGCGTTGAACGCTATCTCGCGCTGCCGGAGGAAGTTCCGGAAATCGTCTCCAACGAGACCGTGGTCGCGTTGGGGGCTGGGCAGGTTGGCGCGGGCGATCGCACCGAAAGCCGAATGCGAGATATGGCCGCTCGAGGGGAAGGAGATACTCGGTTCCTCGGGCGCCTTTTCCTTGACGGCCGCAGGCGAAGTTTGGGCGAGGGCAGGGGAGGGCTTGCCCTCCTCGGACGGCTCCCGATCGCGCCTGGTCATGCGCAGCAGCGGTTCGGCATCGTCACGCTGTTCGATGTCCAGGGAGTAGCCTGGCAGATCGTTCTCCCGAGCGATCTTGGTCATCTCGAACTTGAAGCGCCGATAATCGCCTTCTGCGCCGGATTTCTCGAAGAGCGTTGGCATTGAGATGGCGAAACCGTCACTGCCGGCCCCACCGGCATGTTTGCGCGCGACCCGATAGAGCCAGCGTTCTCGACCGCCTGTGAGCGAGAAATAAGCCGGATCGATGGCGAGCACGCCTCCGTCCATCAGCACTCCGTCGTAGAACCATTTCGCGAGGGTAATTCGCATCCCCCGCACGTTTCCGGAACGATCCTTGAGCTGGCTGTGACTGTCGATCCAGGAGAAGGTGGTCTCGACGGCATCCCCGGAGCGGATGTTCGTCTTGACGGTGGTCGATTGGAGCCGGTCGAGGGCATTGCCCAGGAGATCGTAGGCGCGTCCGCCAACCTCGCGCTTCAGAGTCTTCAGCATGTCGTATGGGACGACGTGGAGCGTCTGCGGGATGTCGTTGGCGCCTCGCCGCTTGTGCTCGATCAACACTGACGCGCAGTAAATCAGGATGTCGAGGTCGTAGATAGTCGCCAGGCCATATTCCGAGTTCGCGGAGACATGGACGGTGATCTTACGATCCGGGCTGACATAGTCGATCGGCTTGAGCCGCTTGCGCTTCGACAGCGAGAAAAAGGGCCGCTCCATCGTCTCGCGCTGATCCCGGAGAGGAAGCGCAGTCAGCTGAGGGAGAAAGAGGTCTACCTGACCGTCTTCGCGGTGATCCTGTTGCATCTCGTGTCCTGCGGCATCGGTAAAACGCATTTTACCAGGAGCCAACTAATTGAAAATAAAGCGTTAAACCAGATTTTACTCAATTCCGACTGAACTTCGCGCTCTCAAGGGCAGGGCGGAGCGCTTCGAGGATCTCGTCGACCGACGCTGTGCCCTTGGGGTTGATGTTGATGGTAAGTCCCTTGGCCCGTGTATCAGCGAGAACCTGTCCGATCTCGCGGCCCGATGAGGCGGTGAGGGCCGGCTTGGCGCGGGGTACAGGCTTCCTCGTCGCCGCGGGAGCCACCGCGGCCGCGGCCAGGCGCTCACAGACCTTGATACCCTCGATCTTGTCGCTTCCAGCATCTTTCAGAGCCTGTTGCTCGGCTCCGAGGGCTACAGCTGCGGCGATGATCGCGTCTCGGTGCTGTTCATTCTTCAGCAGGGGCGAGAGCCGCATGCCGTGCCGGACCTTGAGATCTCCAGGCTCAGCGAACGCTGCCACGACCTCGTCAGGCAACTCCGCGAGCTGGAGGAGGTTGTGGAGGTTCTGCTTGGCGATGGCCAAGCGATCGGCCATCTGCGTGCGAACCCCGTTGTAATATGCGTCGACGGCGTGCCTGTAATTGCGCGCACGCTCCAAATCGGTGACGTCCTCGCGCTCTCGATTTTCCAAATCGGCAAGCCGGAAAGCGGCCTCGTCATCGAGCGTCTCGATACGCGCTACGAGCTCGATTTCGCTATGGTTGTTGGCATTCAGCCAGGAAACCGAGAAATGCCGGCGGGTGCCGACGATCAACTCGTAGGGAGTCTCGGCGTTCGGCGTCCGCCGCACCACAACCGGCTCGCGGTTCGTTCCCTCCTCGCGGATGGAATCAATGAGCGAGGCACAGCGTTCGTGGCTCAGCGCCGCATGATCGCGAGCATTGCCCGGCCAGATGGAGCATTCCGAGGGCTTCAGACGGATAGTCGGACGTTTGACCGTGCGGGCGATCTCATCGAACGCAATACCTCGCCGCTCCAGGAATGAGGGCGTCGAAGGTTCGTCAACCGGCTTATCGCGATCGACCAGCACCTCGGCATCCACGACTTCGGCCACGGACGTGGGGGCAGGGGTCGTGCCGATGCTCTCGATGGCATTCGCCAGTAGGCTGCGACGCCGGCCCCCTGCGCTGCTCATGCCGCCTCCGTCAGTCTGTCGGTGCCGACCTGCGCCATACGCGACGGCCACTGCTTGCAAATATCCTTTTCGATCTCGCGAAACACCATGTTGAGGTTGTCACGGCACCGCGTGTACGTCTGGTGCGACCCATATGGCTTGTTGATTTCGTAGATCGACGACATCGACAGCCCGGCATTCTTGATCTCTTCCGACAGGAGGATCGGCGTCGATAGCATCTGGCCGGCGTAGGTCTTCTCCATGACCTGAAGCATTTGAGCCTCGTTGGTCCTGTTGGGCTGGAACATGGTGCAGACGACGCGAATGAACCCGTAGTCGATCGAAGTGTCGAACTTCGAGACGAGGTCCATCGCTTCCCTACAGGTCTGCATGAAGTGGATTGTCGAAAGATAATCCAGTTGCCGAGCCGGCACCGGGATCAGCAAGCCGTCCGCGGCCGTCAACGTGTTCACGCCCAAAAAACCCATGGCGGGGGGAGGATCGAGGATTACGACATCATAGTCGTGCCGGACCTCTTCCAGGCCGATTCTCAGCATGCGAAATGCGCCGGCAATGGCGGTCGGGCCCTCCTCGATGGTTGCTGTCAGTTCCCACTCGGTGTCCTGGAGGCCCAGGTTGGCGGGGCAGATATCGATATTGGGCCAGGCGGTCTTTTGGATCGTCTTTCGCAGCGAATCGGCTTCGTCGATTCTGGGCGAGAGGAAGTTCGAGAGCGTGTGCGTCTCGTCCACCAATGCCTCGAGATTGACGTCGAACATAACACTCATCGACGCCTGGGGATCGCAATCGACAACGAGGACGCGATATCCCCGCAGCGCAAGGTAGTCTGCAAGATGCTTGCCCGTCGTCGATTTGCTGACGCCGCCCTTGAAGTTCTGCACTGCAATGACGACCGCGCGCTCGGAGGGCAATTTACCCATCTTGATGCCAAGCTTCTCGCGAATGGCGATCAAATCTTCGACCGTGTAGAATCGGCGTCCGTTGGTGGCCGTCTTGGGTGCGGGCAAGCGTCCGCGCGCCTCAGCCTTCGAAAGCGCTTCTGGCGTTCGGCCAAGCAATTCAGCGGCGACCGTCGCCCCCATTGAAATGTTCAGCGTTTTGCGATCGGATGGATCAATGGCTGCCTGCCGCAGCACGGTCTTGGCATTCTCGCACGAGGTAATCATCGCATCGAGAATCTGACCCGACAGCATGGGCATGTCCCCTTTTTGAACCCAAACCGGCCACGGTTCGTGAAAAGCACCGCATAATGGCCCCTAATCCCGGACAGATATGCCAAATGCAGGGTGGTTAGTCAAATACGGCGACCTGACCCGGCGTGCGCAGGGACAAGCCCTCTTGCCGCCCCCGAGTCCCGGACCATCCGCGCGTATATCATTTCACCTATAAACCCGGACCAAAATCAAGACGAGTCGCTCGCCAGCACCCGCTGCTTGAGGACTTATCCGCAATTCTTGTCCGACTTAGAAAGCTCAGACAACGGGCATTCACAGCAACGCGAATCATCTCGAAGATCATTGGCGGGCACAGGGTCAGCGATGGAACCTATCAGTCCACGGCGATTCGGGTCGAACTTGGACTATTCGCTCCAACAACTGCTTTCGAGTCATGAAAGAGTCGCGCCTCGCACGACCCGTCGCGCGATCTGTTCCGTCTTGCTTCTCCGATAACCTCTAAAACGATGTTCGTGGAGAAGGGAAGGGGGGCCGAGGTTGTGAAAGGAGCCGATCATGGCCCTCACAGCCGAACGACCTTCGCAGCAACTCATCGATCTTGTTGGCGCACTTGGCGGCACATGGCACGGCAGAACCGCAATGTGCCTTTGCCCGGCGCATTCCGACAGCACCCCAAGCCTGTCGATCCGCCAAGGCAATCGCGGTATTTTGGTGACCTGCTTCGCGGGATGCGATCGGGAAGACGTTCTGCGTGAACTCCGACGCGTGCCCATCCGCGACCATTTCAGCTATACCCATGCTCCTGCCGTTTCTTCCGGCAATGCGAGCCGGCTGTGGGATGAAGCCCTTTCCCTCGAAGGCACGCTGGCAGAACGCTATCTCGCCTCGCGCTATCTCGCGCCGATCACGGACGACCTGCGCTTCCATCCACGCTGTCCGTACCGGCCAAAGCCCTGGACGAGCTTCCACCCGGCTCTTCTGGTAGCGGTGCGGGAAGGGCGGCGGCTCACAGCCGTCCAGAGAATATTCCTCGATCCCATGACCGCGCGCTATCGCATGAAGCTCATGCTCGGTCGGCCAGCGGCCGGCGCGTGGCAAGGGGGAGGGCGGGGCGCCACGGTCCTCGCCCTCGCCGAAGGCTTTGAGACCGCGCGCGCCTTCACCATTCTCAATGCGCTGCCATGCTGGGCAAGTCTCGGAGCGCGGCGACTGCATCAGATCCGCCTCCCGGAGACCGTGCAAACGCTCATCCTTGCCCAGGATAATGACGCGGAAGGCGTCCGCGCCGCCGATCAGGCCGAACTGCTCTACACTCGGCCCGGCCTCACGATCGAACGAATGCCGCCGCCGCGCGGTATCGAAGATTGGGCCAAGGAACTCGAGAGGCGTATGGCGGCCTGATCGGGCCGGATAGAATCCCGACTCTCGATATTGTGGCTGGACCGCCTCGAACGGCTCAACCCGTGGAACATGGCCAACCCAGCGCAATGGGAAGGGGAGGGGGGCGGAGGACTGATGCTGCCGACGGGGCAGCCAGTCTGGAGACCCCACCATGTCCGATCTCTTCGATACCGCCACTGCGGCTGAGCGCCGCGCGGCCGTCATTCTTGCCGATCGTCTGCGTTCGACCGATCCGATCACTCGCGCTGACCTCAATGCGGCCATGGTCGAGGGCTTTGGAGGGACGGACGCCGACGGCTTCTGGACCCAGCGTGACAGCTTCGAGATCCTCGAACACGCGCTCGCCCACCATCTCCAGTTCGGACCCTATCCCCTCCGCTCGCTCGATGACGTCGCCGCCGCCTGCGATCTCCTGGACCGGCTGCCCACCCAGACCGTTCGCAGCGAGGATCAGATTGAATGGCAGCAATTCTCCTGGCGCTGCCGATCGCGCTCCAGAACAGCATCTTCGACGAGTTCCTCTCGCTGATCGAAACCCGCGTCTCGGCCGCGCGCGAGGCGGGCCGCCTTGATGTCGGCGTCGAGACGATCCTGGTCGACAAGGCCACGCTCATCGACGACGTGGTTCTGCGGACCGATCCTCGCACGGGAGCGACCTCGCATCTTCTCACCATCGAGATCGCGCGGCGCCGCAACCCGGTCTCCCTCGAGCGCATCCTGCGGATTGCCGACGGCGATGCCACTGCGGGCTTCATGATCAACCGCAAGTCCGGCAAGGCGGCGCTCAGGACACGGGCGCGCTCGCTCATGGAGGAGAAGGAGGGGACGCCGATCCCGCGCGTCGAGATGATGCGGCCCACGCGCAACGAATATATGCGCGAGGATGATCTCTATGAATCCTCCTGGGAGGAAGTGACCTGCGAAGCCTTTACCGCGAGATGGTCGGATGAGGTCGAGACCGCCCGGCAGACCGTCGACAGCGAGACGATCCGGCTGGCCACCGGCCTGCTGCTGCCGATCTGGTCGGCGCTGCCCAGCGATCACATGGCGGTCAACCGCATCGTCGATGGGGAAGGGCGGTCATGGCTCGGACGCCTCGTGTTCGACGATCACGTGCCTCAGCTTTTCACCAAGCTCGGCATCGACCGATCCGAAACGCTCCCGCCCGATGCCGTGGTCAAAGCCGTGACCGCCGGCCGGAGCATCGACGTCTCCCATCCGTTCCCGCTCACCATCAAGCGGTCCGTGGTGAATGGCTCGCTGCGCATCGAGCTTGTCGGTTGCCCGTACGACCGTCTGGCCTGGCTCAAATCCATCGGTTGCTTCACCGAGGTGATCCAGTACCGCACGCGGATGTTCGTGCCGATGGCTTCGGCCGAGACGCTTCTAACCCAGATCCTGGCCGGCCCAGGATGAGCGCTACGCGTGCTTTGTATCCTCGGTGATCGCCTTGTCGATCTCAATATAGTTGTGCTCGATGAATTCGTCCCGGGTCATGCCGGGCTTGCTGGCGTGCCAGGCGACCAGGGCCGTCTCCGCTAGGGGTTTGATTGAGTTTAAGGCGCCTTGCATTAGAGCGATGTAGCGTTTCCTTGTCCTTTCCAGGCGATTTCAATATCTGGCTGCTACGCCGTGCTCCCGGTCAGGACTGCGTTGGCCGCCAGGCGCGGTGGAATGCAGACCGTTGGAAACGGAGAATATGCCGGCGAGCGCGAGTAAATCAGATCTGCAGGCAAGCCTTGCCGAGAGCGCCGCTCGAGAGGCGCGTAGCCGGCAGGAAGCCTTTGAAGCGAACGCCTGGCTGGCTGCGATTGTCGAGAACAGCGACGACGCGATCCTCTCGAAGACCCTTGATGGCATCATCATGAGCTGGAATGCCGGGGCCGAGAAGCTTTTTGGCTTTGCCGCTGACGAGGCGATCGGCCGCCCGATCACGATCATCATCCCCGAGGATCGGCTTCACGAAGAAGAAGCGATCATCCGGCAATTGCGCGCCGGCGAGAAGGTCGAGCATTTCGACACGGTGCGACGGCGCAAGGATGGCAGTCTCGTCCATATCTCGTTGACGGTGTCGCCGGTGAAGGATGCGACGGGCATCGGACATAACCGCATCCGCCGTGTCGATAGCTTCGAAGGCTATGAGGTTCTCGCCCATCCCCTGGCGAACCGCGAGGACCGCGTCTTCCATCGCGGCGAGGGTGGGGCGTCCCAGGTCGGGGTAACCTACGGGTCGCATGACATCCAGATCGCGCGGCCGACCGGTCCCGGAAACAAGGGCCTCCTGGCCATCCTGATGCACCACGGCGGGGGCCGCCATATCCTCGAATTCTACGAGAGCGCCCTGCCGATCAGCGCGACACTGCTCGGCCTGCCGGAGCGCGCGCAATACGCGCTGGCCTACACGATGTTCAAACAGGCCGACGAGTGCGCCATCGCCGCCCGCGTGGACGAAGCCGACCGCTGGGCCAAGGCCTTCGTCGATGGTCGCATCCGCAAGCGCCGCCGGGCCGGCAAGCGCTATGTCCACATCGAGACACCGGCCGAGAAGGAGCGCCGCTGCGCCTGACAGCCACGCCACCGCCGCCCGTGGACGCGCAGCCCCGAGCGAAAGGAGAGAAGGGCGGGGAGGGGGCCATTCGCTCTTGCCGAGGAGACCCCGATGCCCCTTCCCACCGTCGTCCACAGCCAGGTCGATCCTGCAGCGATCACCAAGGTGACGCGCCTGTTCAATAATACGCTCGGTTCCATACTGACCGAGCTCATCCAGAATGCACGCCGGGCCGGCGCGACGACCGTCGACCTCGATGTCGCCGAAGCCGACGATCGGCAGTGGCTCGTCATCGCCGACGACGGCGCGGGGATCGCCGATCCCGCGGTCATCCTCGCGCTCGGGCGCTCGGGATGGGATGAGGATATCGCGGCCCGCGAAGATCCTGCCGGCATGGGCGTGTTCAGCCTTGCCGGGCGCCATGTCGAAATCCGGACCCGTCCGCGCGCCGGCGGAGACGCCTGGCGGATCTCGATCGCGCCCGGCGACTGGGAAACGGGCGGTCCTATCCCGGTTTATCGCTGCGATCATCGCTTCGGCACCGAGATCCGTCTCCCACTCCAGGATGACTGGGCGAAATCCCTGGAGGCCAGCGCGAACGCAGCCGCGCGCTATTGTCCGACGCCGATCCGCTTCAAGGGCGCGCCGCTTGCCCAATCGGACTGGCTCGCCGACGCCCTGGTCACGGTTGAGACCGACGGCGTGCGCATCGGCATCTACAACGGAACACGCGGCGCCCACTGTCAGCCACGCATCAACTTCCACGGCCTCACCGTTCCCTGCATCTTGCCCTCGATTGACGAAAAAGATCGCAGCTGGTGGGCACGCGTCGACATCATCGATTCTCCGGCGCTGCAGCTTGTGCTCCCAGCCCGGACCGAAATGGTCGAAAGCGCCGCGCTCGAAGCGCTCCGCGACTTGGTTCGCAAGACCATCTTCCGCCACATCGCGTCTCTCGGCAGCCACCGCGTGTCCTTCGCCCAATGGACCGAGGCCCGGAATCTCGGCATCGATCTCCCCGAGGCGACGGCGCTCCTGCGAGGCTGGACCCCGGCAACGGCCGATCTCAACAGCGGACGCGAGGGTTCCGGCCTGATCCCGGCGGACAATCTCGTTCTGATGGAGCATTTCGGCGCGCCGCTCGAACAATGCGCAGCATTTGCGCTCGCCCGCGACGGCCGCCTCCAAGGTTCCCTCGCCGATCCGGACGACGCGATGGCGGGATATGGCTGGTACGATGCACTCCCCCGGATCACAGCGCTCCGGTTCGAGATCGAACGCGACGGCGCGCCCCATCTGTTCGACAGCGAGACCCTGTCCGGGCTCGAAAGCGGGACGGTCGACCGCCTCGATCTCGTGGTCGAGATCGGGGGCGCCAGACCCGAGACGCTGACCGTCGCCGCTCCCGTCGTCATCGAGTATGACGACGCGCATCATTGGGGTTTCGAGGAAGCGAACGTCCTTCTCGCCGCGCGCGGCGCGATATCCCCGGACGAGCTGGTCGACCTGCTCGAGGCTTCATGCTTCTGCGCGAGCGACGATCGCGACGCCGATAGCTGGGAGACGCAGAACGATCGCTTCCTGCTCGATGCCAGAGAAATGGCCACCCGCCTGTTGCTCGGAGACGACGCGGCGCTCGTCGAGCGGCTCCGGGCGATCATCGCCTACCGCGCCCAATGGTTCGTCCCCGAAGGGCGCCAGTTCTCGGCCATCATCGGCCGGAACGCCATCGATGTCCGCATCGAGCCCGTCCCGGCGTCGCCGGCATCCTGATCAATCTCGAAGGGACCAATCCCATGCGACCCATCAGAGCCGCGAGGCCGGCAGACCGCGACGCCGTGCGGGAGGCGATTGACCAGCTTCGCAGCGCGCGCCACCTTCTGGCCCAGAGCGGCGCCCCGCGCGCCGCCGCCGCGGTCCGCAAGGCGCTGCGCAGCGCCGAAGGTGCGGCCCGCCACGTCGATCATCGCATTCGTCGGAGCCAGACATGAGCCGCTACGAACTGAAACCGAGACCGGGGAACGGGGTCATCAAGGCGGTGGTTGGATGGGACAGACCCCTTCAGACCTTCTTCGCCCAGATATTCACGCCGACCGATGAGGAACCCGAAGAGGGCGAAGCGACGATCTGGCTTGGCACGGAGCCGGGCGCGCTGCCGAGCCCAGAGGTCGCTATCAGGGTGGTCGAAGCCTATGCCGACATTCCCGAGACGCTGGCTGCCGATCTCACGGCGGACATGAACGCCACGGTCGGCGTGAAGGACGGCCTGCATCAGGCAGAGGCCAAGAGGCGTCTCTTCGGCTCGATAAACTAACACAAGCGCCCAACGAGTTTCGCCCCGAGGCCGCTTGCGCGTGCCTCGGATGGGGCGCTTGCGCGCCTGCTCGGCCGAACGGCCGAGGAGGGGAGTGGGAGGCATGAAGGTGGCTCGGACACGGTGTTCGAGACCGCTTTCAGGAGACTTTCCCATGAACATCGGTTCGATCAAGCAGAATGACGCCGGCATTTTCGTCGGCAAGATCGCGACGCTGGCGATCGCCATGACGGTTGCGCTGCGCGAGGTGCACTCGGCCAATCCCAAGGCGCCCAAGTTCGAGGTTCTGGCGCTGTCGGCGTCGCGGGCGTGGGTGCAGGTGGGTGCGTTGTTCGAGCTGTTCTCGAACGGCACGGGCGAGGCGTTCCTCAACGGCAAGATCGAGGACCCGAGCCTGGCCGCGCCGCTCTACGTGTCGGCGTTCCGCCAGGAGGACGGCAGCTACAACGTCGTCTGGTCGCGCCCGACGCGTCGCCGCGATCTCGCCGCGGAGATGGCGCCCAAGGCCGACGAGGGCCTGCCGCCGCTGCCCGGCGCCGACGAGACCGCCGGCCCCGCCACCCAGGGCACCGAGGCCGGCCTCGGACAGTCCTCCGCCGAACACGCGTTCGCAAGCTAACGCTGCCCGACTCTCGCGAATCACCCAGGCCCTCGCTCTAACGAGCGGGGGCTATTTTGCTTCAGCGCCCCAGGCCAAGCCCTGCCTCTCCGACCCTCAGCTAGCCCTATAGAGCATAACGCGACCGGTCGGCACAAGCTGCAGCAGGTAGTCGAAGTCAGCGATGTTCGCGGTAAGCACCGTGAAACCGAGTTTCTGCGCCTGAAGGAAAAGTACGCAGTCGTGCAGCGCCTTGAGCCGTGCGTCCCGTGCGTAACCCTGTATGCGCGACAGAACGCCGCCGAGAAGAGCTGCGCGCCCGAGCACTTCCGCGTCGGGTGTGAAGACGCGGTGATCAGGCATGGCCTCGATTTGCGCCCTGATCACTTTCACCACGCCAGCCGTGCGGGGATCACCCGGATCGAGCACGCCGACAGTATGCATCAGCTCTTGAATAGCCACGGTCGAATGGTTGACTTGCCGTCTGTCGACGAGCTGCTCAACCAGTGTCGGGGCGCGACCCTGCATCTGATCGACATAGACACATGTGTCGAGCAGCAGCGCTTGTCCGCCCAGTTCATCCTGCTCCGCGAACGGGAGGATGTCGTCTGGCCGCCGCGCCAAGGTACGACGCGGGTCGAAACGCGCCCAGCGCATCGCTGCTGAAACATCGAAGCCCGCCATATTAGAAGCCGAGCTTCAGATCCGGATCCACCTTGCCGCGCGCAGCTTTGAATTTCTCGGCGAACTTGTCCTCAAGAGCGATGTTGGCGAGGGCGAACTCGATCAGATCGGTGTCCGTCTCGATGCCGGTTCGAGCCTTCGCCTTTTCGACGAGAGCAGGGCTAACCCGGCCGCCGATCCGGCCGCTCTTCTCATGTAGCAGGCCCGACCGCTGCGCGGCGGCCATCACGGCTTCGACTTGGGTACTATGAACCGTCAGGATATGGCCCGTTCCGACACTGCGCTTGCCCGACCAGCCGCCTTGGTGTTTCCCGCCGTCAGTAGTACGGCGCGCTCCGCTATTCTTAGCCATTGTCTCTTGTCCAACAAAATCCGATTTCGTTCAACATACCGTACTTGGTCCAACTCTTCAAGTTTGCTCACCAGTTTTCCTGTCAGCTTCAATCCCCGCCCGACCGGCCTGCGGCCGTAGAGAGGAGGGGGAGCGTGGCTCCTGTCCAATCGTGACGGGAGACAATCATGTCCGACATCATCGACCTCGGCGGTGCCCCCGCCAACGAGGACTGCGCCCAGCTTGGGCACACGCCCGATTTCGAGCGGCTGAACCGGCTCGAAGTCGCCGCCTACCGCGCCGCCATCATTGCCTGTTTCGGCCCGCCGCCCGACGGCTGCACGCTCGTGTCGGTCACCAACCGCCACGACTTCGGCGTCTATTACTCGCTTGGCCTCAAGGTCGATGCGCTTGCCTATCGGCGTAATCCCGCTGTTGCCGCCTATACCGTGGCCGCGCAGGACGGCCTCGAAAGCTGGGTCGAGGCCGGGTTCGCGCCGCCGGTCCGTTATGAAGACGGCAGCGCCCCGACAGTCGATCGCGACCGGATCGATGACATCGTCACAAGTGCGCTGCTCGCTACGCGGCCCAATGCCGACGGACGCTTCGCCATCCCGGACTTCGAAACCCTTCACCGCAACCTCGCCGCCGCCTATCCGGCCAGCGCCGAAGCCGCGAAGATCCTGATCCAGGAGATCGCCGCATGACCCAGCAACTCACTTCCGACCAGTCCGCTTCCGAGGCCGCGATCGTCGCGGAGATCGAGATCGGTCTTACCGCTGTCCAGGACGTCGAGGCGCGCTGCAAGACTGCCTTCCTTCCATTGCTGCGCGAACACGGCATCGCGCGCGTGGAAATCCACTATGACGGAGGCGGCGACGAAGGCAGCATGGGCGATGTCTTCGCCTATCGCGACGACGCCAGCGCTGAGCTTCCGGCCATCCTGTGCGACCATTTCGCGCTCGAATATAATGGCTCTGTCACGACGCGGACGATCGACCTCGAAGATGCTCTGAGCGCGTTCGCCGAGAATGCGGTCTGCACGCATCATTGCGGTTGGGAGAACGGCGAAGGGGCCCATGGCATCATCGGCATCGATGTCGCTTCCGGCTCGGTGACACTGACGCACAACACCCGCTTCATCGACTATGAAACCAGCGAGACGGAGCTCTAGCGATGTCGCATTGCCATTATCATGCGCTGAGTTCGGTCCGCCGATGGGGCGGTTATACCGAGGACTATCTGCCGCTTCACCAGTGGTTCGACGAGTCCAAGAAGATCATCGCCGATCCGCGCCACCGCGCCTTGAGGCATCATGCCGAGGGTATTTTTCTCCTCGAGACGATCTTTGGCGTGACGATCCGCAACAGCGACGGGCGGGACATTCCGGTCCGGCTCATCGGGGAGCAGCATGTTGCAGAGGATCTTGGGCGGATACCGTCGTTTGCCGACTGGGCGCGGCTCATCCAGCCGATGCCGTGGATCTTGCGCGGCAACCCGGCGGGCTCGCCGGGTCTCGATCCCGAGCTTGGTGCTCCGGTTCCCGGTTCCCGTGACCATATCGCTGCTATAGGCTGATGCCGTGGACAAGGGACCCTTCAGCGACGCCGCCACGCGCCATGCCCTCGACCGGCTGATCGAGATCGCTCGATCCGACACCGGTCAGGCGCGACGGGTCGCGAACTTCCTGCTTGCCTGGTGGAATGGCGATGATTGCGGTCATTTCCCAATCGCCGATCTGTTCGGCGTCGACGCGACGATCGCGACCCATATGACAACCATCATCGGGTTTCTCGGCCAGCATGAAGGCGCGATCTATCCCGATGCCTTCGGCCGCAAGGCCGAGATGATCGAGCTGGTTCGCCGTTGGCGCGACTTTCCAGAGGATGGCTGAGCGCTCGCCTCGACGCGCCTTCCGCGCTATGTTCGAGTCCCATGACCGAGCTCGATCCCCACACGCTGCGCGTCGCCGCTTCGCTCGTTCGATCGCGGATCAAGACGCTCAAGCTAGACGGCCGGATGGACGGGCTGCAGCGGTTGGGCGCGCAGCGCACGCTCACCCAGCTCGCGGTGGACCTCGAAGTGTCCGCCGACCATGTCGGGCCTCCCCGCCGCCGCAAGCGCAGGGCCTAGACTTGCCCGTAGGGCGGTAACGCCGCCCGCACCTTCCCGCCATCGCTGACCAAGGCCGCGGATATCCTCCGCGCGTCTGCTGCGGTCCGAGCTCCGTGCACGGAAAGGGGAGCGGGGCAGGGGAAGGGGGCCGGGCCTGTCTCCGAGGCCGGGGACCCGCCGTGCGCCGCATCCCTTTTCCCAAGGAGCCAGCATGGCCAACCACTTCACCAAGGCGAGCTTCACGTTCGTCGTCACGCCCGCCGAGGCGGACACCCTCCGCCTCGCCGTCACCGTCCGTCAGGGCGAGGATCCGCTCGAGAAGGCACGCCGCGTGCTCGACCTTCCTCGCACCGGCAGAACCAAGCGCCGGGTCCTCAACCGAGACAGTATATGGGACCGGGGCTCGTTCAGCGCCGTCAGGGGCAACAGCGTCATCGGTCCCATGCCGCCGGTTTGGCCGGAAGGCCGTATGCTCACCGACTTTTCGAGCCACCTCGGCAGTTATGGGCAAGGGGGCGTCGGCCTCTCGGGCTGGCAATGCAATCGCGGCTCGTGGATCGTTCTGCCGCTCACCGGGTCTGACGGGTGGATCTGGCTGACCCATGAGGAGATCGCCCCGGCCGAGGATTTCCGATCGCTCCGGGCTGCCATCGACCAGCGCATCCTTGGCGTGCATCCCGACCAGATCGGGGATTTCACGCCGTGGGAGCATCGCTATGCCGGCCATGAGCGGATAGCCGACATGCCCGACTTCGGCGACGAGAAGGCGACCATAGAGCGCTTCAAGACGACCGAGGCCGGGTTCGTTCTGGAGGCCGCCAACGGCCTCACCCGCTGGCGCTTTGCCATGGGAGACGATCTGCCCCGTCCGATCTGGGCCGGCTCGCGCGAGCCGCGCCTGCTCGCCGAGGGCGAGTCCGTCGCCGAGGCATTCCTGCTCGCCCATGACTGCTATCTCGCGGTGTGAGACGCCAGGGCCGAGGTTCCTGTTGCTGTCCGCCATTGAAATGGCCGACCGCAATGTATATGTCTATGTATATGCAAGGAGGACGGCATGGCACGATCCGAACCGATAGCCTCGCGGGAAGCCAAGCTGTTCCGCAACAACAAGAACCAGGCCGTGCGTATCCCGGCCGACTTCGAGCTTCCCGGAACGAGCGTCATGATCCACCGTGACGGCGAGCGGCTCATTCTCGAGCCGATCCGTCGGCGGAATATTCTCGAAGTCTTGGCGAGCCTCGACCCGCTCGGAACCGATGACGAGTTCCCGGACGTCGACGATACTCTGCTGCCGGCAAAGGCCATAGACCTTTGAGCACGCTCTACATGCTCGACACCAACATCGTGTCCGAGCTTGCGCGCAATCCGCACGGGGCCATCGCGAAGCGGATTGCCGAGGTCGGCCCTGACGGCATCTGCGTCAGCATCATCGTGGCCGCCGAACTTCGCTACGGCTGCGCCAAGAAGGGATCGCCCCGCCTCCTGGCGCAGATCGAAGCGATCCTCGACAGCATCCAGGTTCTCGCCCTCGATGTTCCGGCCGACACCGAATATGGCGGAATTCGCACCGAGCTCGAGGCAGCGGGCAAACCGATCGGCCCGAACGACCTGTTCATCGCGGCCCATGCCTATGCCCTGGACGCGGTGCTTGTGACCGCCAACTACGGCAAATTCTCGCGCATCCGCGCCCTTAGAATCGAGAACTGGCTCGACGAGCCCAACTGACGGCCTGTCCCTCGACCGTCCAAGCCGTGCCACCCCGCAGCAGACGATAATCGCCGGACCGCGCCGCAAGCCTGGCGAGGCCGCCATGCCACCGCGCGCGGACAACTCACCTGTCGCTCGCGCTATGGAGGGTCCCATGATCGCATTTTCCGGTCTGCGGTGGAAGATCCTGGCCGCCACCGCCCCGTCCTGCTGCGACTGGCGGACGTCTGCCGAGAGGCCGTCAACCATTGCAACATCTTGCGGGTCGGCATCGACCTGAGCTTCCGTGACGACATCATCGAAGCCCGGCCCGGCAATGATCCCGCCCAGCTCGCGAACATCTTCGAGCGCCGCGCGGCCGAGCGAGCCAAGCCGGTAGGTCGACGCCGCTGATCCACGCGCGGCGGCGGCGTCTGCCCCGCTCGATCAACTCCAAACTCGAGAGGAACGACCATGACGACCATCGTCCTGAGTAACGGCCATTTGCGCACCGAGACGATCGAAGCCGCGATCGACGCGCTGATCGAGGTGCTTGGCGATCATCCGCTCAACCGCCTGTTCGAAAAATATGGCGAATTCGTCGAACGCGACGCCCGCAACCTGCGCGGCGAATGGCTCGAAGGGGTCGAGAATGCCGTCAGCTTCTTCGGCAACTTCTTCGACCGCTCCCATGACCGCCTCAACACCGCGTCCCGATGAGCCCATCCTCATCGATGAGAAATGGGGAGCACGGCATCATCCCGATGGAGGCTCTTATGGACAAACTTTCCGACGATCTCCGGGCGCTGTTCAACACTCCGATCTGCCCGTACTGCGCGACGCTCTACGATCCTGAGCATTATGACGAGGTCGATGAATGCGCCCGCTGTTCGAACTGCGGCAGGACATACCAGGTCGCAGCCGAACACCGCCCACAACAGGCGCACACTCCGCAGGACGACCCGCTATCCGCAGCCGCCCAATCGGACAATCTGGCGCAGTTTCGGGAGGAGGCGGACCGCGTCTCGAAAGCGATCATGCGCCAGACCGCCGGCGGCAGCTACGAGATGTATGAGCGCTGGTTCACTGAGGCGCTGGAGCCGACCATCGACAAGCTCGATCCGGCGCTCCGGTCACAGGCAATCGCGATCGCCACCGAGCTTGGCTATATCGACGATCCCGAGGTCATGGCCGCTGGTTTCGGACCCGGCCTCTGCTCGATCAGCGGCATCGACGAGAACTACTGCCACTGCGGTCGTCATCCCTGACGCCATCCGGGACCGGGCCCCGCGCTCGGTCCCTTTCTTCTTACCGCTGGCATCAAGTTCCGGCTCGCTCGCGGCCCAAGCGGACCAGTCGGTTCGCACGCCGCTACGCCTTGCCGGGGTCTCCCGACGAGAGGAAACATCTCTCACAGACTTCCCATTATGTCGGACGCCCGAGACCGCCTCAAGGACGGCGGGGCCCCACCATTTTCTTCGGCGGATCAGGCGCAGCGCTTCTCCTTCGGCATCCGTGGCCGCCCAAGAAAATCGTGACCCCCACCGCCGCTTCGCGGTCGCTTCGCGATCCTTGACCCGGCCTCGGCCGCCCGACGCGCCGCTCCTGTCATTCAAGACAGACAGGAGCGAATCCATGCAGATGCCTGCGTCGCCGTGACTTGCGAGGCTGGGGCACGGTTGGAATGTCTCCGGGCATCAAGCGGGACCTTCCCAAATCAGTCGCTCCAACTCGCAGGCGCCGGGGTCGCCGGAGTGATCGACAGTGTGGCGCCGCGACCTGATGCCGTTGACTGATTGGGCAACGATAATTCGAAGTGATCGCGGCGCTTGACTGGTAAGGGCGATGGCGTTCCGCATTACGCGACACAGCAAGTCATTTTGTGGAGCTACTGGCGCGACCACAGGATTGTTAGTCCCATTAGGAGGCGGGTGCGACGAAGCCGACGACGAAACTGCTCGCATCGCACACGAACCGCGGCGCCTCGTCGGAACAGTACCAGGAGTCCCAATGCTACGCCTTCTCGCACGTAAACACGCCGCTCTCGTATCCGTTGGCATCGTCACCATGCTCTGCATGGGTTTCGGAGGAGATGACGCGAGCGCGCAAGGCTGGAATCGGAAGCAACGCGAGGACGCGCGCACGTGCGAGAGCTTCGGCAACAGGTATGGCACACCCGCCTTCAGCGATTGCATGCTTTCGCAGCAGCACAGGCGCGACACCAAACAACTCCGGTCGATTGAGGAGACCGAAAGGCTCTCACGCATCGCCAGGGACGGCCAGATCATGGCCGAACGGGCGCGCCAGCAGCGTTGCGAACGCAACCCGGACCGCCGCGAGTGCCGTCGCCGATAACTAAGCGGGTACGCCGAGCCATTTCGAACATCTTATGGGGCGAGTGAAAATGATCCGGAAAGCATTGATCGGGTTCGTAGCGATTGTTTGGTTCTCCGCAGTTCAGGCGCAGCCGGCGCCGCAGAACTCTGGCGCTGATCTGATCGTTTTCAACGCGAAGATTTTCACTGGCAACCGTGCCCAGCCAGAGGCGACGGCATTGGCCGTCAAGGACGGGCGGATCTATTCGGTCGGCCCCGATGAGGCCATCTTGGCCCTGAAGAACCCTTCGACCAAGGTGATCGATGCCCACAGCCGTAGGGTCGTGCCTGGCATTGTCGATGCCCATATCCACGTCCTCAATGACCTGGCCTTCAACTACAATGTCCGCTGGGATGGTGTGCCGACGCTGCGCCAAGCATTGACGATGCTTCGCGAGCAGGCAAGACGCACGCCGGAAGGTCAGTGGGTCAAGGTAATCGGAGGTTGGTCTCCTTATCAGTTCAAGGAGAACCGATTCCCGACGCTGGACGAGCTACACGAAGCGGTGCCCAATCACCCTGCGATCGTGCAATATGCGTACAATCAGGCCTTCCTGAACAAGCAGGCGATGACGGCGCTCGGCGTAGGGACTGATCGGTTTCCGAAGCTCGACGGCGTCGAGATCGAAAAAGACGGCCGCGGAAATCCCACCGGCGTGGTCCACGGCTACACGTGGCTGTTTCTTGCCTTGGAAGCGATGGTGCCGCAGCCCAGTTTCGACGAACAGGTGAGTTCGCTGGCTTATAGCGTTCACGGCCTGAACCGGTTCGGCGTGACCTCGATTATCGATAACGGCGGCAGGTGGCCATATCCCGACGCGCAGGCAAGGGTAAGCGTCCTTGCTCGCGACAACCGCCTCAATGTGCGTATGCCCTTTGTAGATCTGCAACTCGGCGATGGCGGGCCGGTGAACATGGTGGATCTGGAGCTTGAGGCGATCACGAAGACCGCGCCGATCAGCCCGGGACAGAACCTGTATCCCGCCTTGGCGCACGGGCATGAGTATCGCGGAGCCGGCGAGGTCTTGAGCGGAGAAGTGCACGACCACGAGAATTTCGACCGCCCAGCGGTCGTCATCGAGCCGGACACGATGCGGCGCTTCGTCGAGGAGGATGTGAAGAAGCTGGTCGAGCGGCGCATCCCGTTTCGCATGCACATCAGCTATAACGAGAACATCTCGCCTTTCCTCGATGCTCTGGAGAAGGTGAACGAAACCATTCCGCTCGGCGGGCTGCGGTGGAGTCTCGAACACGCCGAGACCATCAGTCCGCAGAATATCGCTCGGGTGAAGAAGCTGGGGGGCGGTATCGCCCTGGATGGCAAGATGGCGCTGCACGCAGATGGCTTCATCAAGACATATGGTCGGGAGAAGGCATTGGAGACGCCGCGCCTTCGCATGCTCGTCGACAGCGGCATCCCGCTGGCCATGACCACCGATGCCTTCCGGGCAGCGACGTACAATCCGTGGGTTGGCATAAGCTGGATGGTGACCGGCAAGTCCGTGTCCGGATCCGAAGCGCTCGCCAAGGACAACCGGCTTACCCGAGCCGAGGCGCTGAGACTTTTCACCATCGGAGGCGCGTGGTTCATGAACGCAGAAGCGGAGATCGGCGCCATCGCTCCCGGATATTTGGCCGACTTCGCGGTGCTCGACAGAGATTACTTCGCGGTGCCGGAGGACCAGATCAAGTCGGTCTCCTCTGTCCTGACTGTCATGAACGGCAAAGTCGTCTTCGGCGGGCAGGATTATCGCAACCTTTCGCCAGAGCTCCCCGCGATCCTTCCGGCATGGTCGCCCGTCAAATACTTCGGGAGCTACTACGGAGAGAAGTAAGTCCAAACGACAGACCTGGCGGCGGGCACAGATCTATGGTGCTCGCCGCGGGCACGATCCCAGCCACGAGACGCCGCATGCTTTCCTTGGCGCTCAGCGCTGATCCACGCTGCTGCGGGAGGAGAGAGGCAGATGGCGCCTTGCCTGAGTTCTGCCGACGTCAATCGACGTTCGCCGTCGACCGCGAAGTCCCAGCGGTGCGCGCCCGTTCCGAGGGGCCTCGCAAGCGTCGTGGGAGAAGGGCCGAAACCGCCTTCGCATTGAGGGCGAAGTCAAGCTGATGGGGGTCTTCATACTGAGAGCGTTTCCGTATCCTCGGTCGAGCGCCCGAAACACTCGATCAGCATCTCGGTGAGGACCCGAATCTTACGCGACGGGTGCTGTCCCGGCGGACGGACGACGTAAATGCCATGCTCAGGGATGGGATGATTCGGCATCACTGGCACCAGTGCGCCCGAGTCCAGATGTTCCTGGATAAGGTCGTTAGGAAGAGCTGCGATCCCGATCCCGGCCACCGCAGCGGCGACCAGGGCGACGCCGTTGTCAGCCTTGAACCGACCTTGCGGTCGCATCGTGATGACCTTGTCATCGACCGTAGCGAGCCATGTCTCGGTTCCCTGCATCAGCGCCTGATGGGTCACCAGCTCTTCGGGCGTTTCCGGTGATCCGTGCTTTGCAATGTAGGCCGGCGACGCGACGTACTTACCGATAAGCGGGCCAATTCTTCTGGCGATCAGGTTAGAATCGGGCAGCATGCCGACGCGGATCGCGCAATCGTACGCGGGAAGCGTGACGCGGAACTGATGCCGGGCACCGTTCGCCAGACCATGGCCTCCAAGCCGGCCGCACTGCGATTGTGGCTGATCTGAGCCACAGGAAGACACTCCGACGAGAAGGATTGACCAGTAGATGTCAACACTAACGACAAAGGATGGCACCCGCCTTTTCTACAAGGATTGGGGACCGCGCGACGCCCAGCCCATCGTGTTCCATCACGGTTGGCCACTGAGCTCCGACGACTGGGACAACCAGATGCTGTTCTTTCTCGGCAAAGGCTACCGTGTGGTCGCGCATGACCGGCGCGGCCATGGCCGCTCGGATCAGACCGATATCGGCAACGAGATGGACACCTATGCGGCCGACGTCGCGGAACTGGCCGAAGCGCTGGATCTGAAGGACGCGGTGCATATCGGACAAGGGCTCGGATCGAAACTCGCGTACGGCACCTTTGAGGCGATCCGTGCCACAGGACGCAAGGCAGTTCTGCTTTGCCCTTTCATGGCCGCCTACTACGCGCGGCATCCCGAATATGCCGACATCATCGCGCCGGAGAGCCCCCATGATTGAAATGGTCATCGAGCAGCGTCGCCGCGACCTGGGCGGCGGCTTCGAAGTCGGCCGCGTCCTGCCTTTCGCGAAGCGCCGTATGATTGGCCCCTTCATCTTCTTCGACCACATGGGACCGGTCGATCTGGCTCTCGGCCTCGACCGCAAGTTCGATGTAAGGGCACATCCCCACGTCGGGCTTTCGACCGTGAGCTATCTGTTCTCGGGCGAGATCATGCACCGGGACAGCCTGGGCTACGAGCAGCCGATTCGGCCAAGGCAAGTGAACTGGATGACGGCTGGCAGCGGAATCACGCACAGCGAGCGTTTCGAGCATGCCCGCGCGGTCGGCGACCGCCTGCATGGTATCCAAGCGTGGGTCGCGCTGCCTGAGGAGTTCGAGGAGACGGCGCCATCTTTCACCCACTATGCGGGAACGAACCTTCCGCACTGGAACGACGGCGGGGTTGCCGGTCATCTCATCGCCGGCAGCGCCTACGGCCTCACGGCGGGTGCCAAGACCCATTCCCCACTCTTCTACGCCCATCTCGAGATGGAGCCAGGCGCGGTTGCCGAGGTGCCGGACAAGCACGAGGAACGCGCGCTCTACATCGCGGCGGGCGCGATCGAGATGCACGGCACGCGCTACGAAGCCGGCCAGATGCTGGTGCTGGGTGCGGGTGCCTCGCACTTCAAGGCCAAGACGCATTCGACCGTCATGGTTCTCGGCGGCGAGCCCATCGGCGAGCGCCACATCTTCTGGAACTTCGTGTCGTCCTCGAAGGATCGGCTCGCCCAGGCGGCATCCGACTGGAAGGCGGGCCGCATGAAGCTGCCGGATGCGGACGATGGCGAATTCATCCCACTGCCGGACGAGCCGGCGCAACCGGCTAGCGCCGAAAAATGAGCGGCTCAGTGTCGAGCAGCGTCGCACTTGTGGCGGCGCTCTTCCTCGCTGGCAGCGGTCAGGCAGGATCGCCGGCAAGGGTGCAGGACGCACCTGCGCCCGCGTCCCGCGTCCCGACTCCAACGACCTCAGAGGTGACCGTCATACCCTTCGAGTTGGCGGACAACCTTGTCCGGATATCGGTGGACGTGAACGGACAGCGACGAAGCGGGGTTCTTGACAGTGGGGCGGGTGCGGTGCTCATCGACCGGCAGGCCAGCAAGGAACTCGGCCTCAGCGAGGGTGGCTCGGCCGGTGATGCCGCCGGTGGCGGCAACGAAGCGAAGGCGCTTATGCCCGTCACCATTTCACGGCTGGCGGCGGGGCCGTTCCGGTTCGAGAACCTCGCCGCATACGCGGTCGATCTTGGCAATCTGTCATCCTCGGCCGGGTTTCCCGTCGATGTACTTCTTGGTGCGCCAGCCTTCCAGAACGGAACGGTCAGTGTCGACTACGCGCGCCGGCAGGTAACCGTCGACAGATCAGGAGCTACGGTTCGATGTGCTTCTCCCATTCCGCTGGAGATCGTGCTCGAGTCTCCAGTCGTTGAGATCGAAGTCCTCCCGGATGGCGGCGAACGGCCGGTTCGCCTCAAGGTGCTGGTCGACCTTGGCACCCGCCACAGTTCGTTGGTTCTGGGGGGCGACTTCGTTCGTAGCGAACCCGGCAAGAGGCTGCTCCAAAAGGCCGTCGCGAAAGAAATAGGCTATGGCGTCGGCGGTGCGGTGAAAGGTGCGGTCGTTCGCGTAGCCGATGTCCGTGCAGGCGCTTCCAGCTTCGGATCGCTGGAGGTCAGCCTTACCTCGGACGTCCCGGCTTTTGAAGGCACTGGGATCGACGGCACCCTGGGCGTCCCTCTTTGGAACGGTGGCGTGATCGCTTTCGACTATGCCGGTCGCCGCCTGTGCATCACGCGTCTCGAGAACTCAGGTCGTGCGGCCTCCATCAACGCCGACGCGCGGCGTCGCCATGCAGATCCGCGCTGACGGATCGGAGAGAAATCGAATGGTGGCACTGCGTACCCGCGCGACGGCTTCGGAAACCGGTGAAAGCCTCTTTGCAGTTCAAATCGAAATGGGTGCTCACAGCATTGTTGGTGATGAGCCGATCAGCGCTGGCGGCGAGGGACTTGGCCCAAACCCCTTCGAGCTAATGACGGCCGCCCTGGCCGAATGCAGTGCCATCACCGTGCGCTGGTTCGCCCGCCAGCAGAACTGGCCGCTTGAGCATGTGGAAGTGGTGGTCGATCACGCGAAGAAGCTATCTGCGGGCTCACCCGCCCGACATGTAAAGCGCCGTCGCACCTTTCCCCTTCGTGGAGACGATCATGCAACCACCCTCATTCTTCGTCACGCCCGGTTATGGCGACCGACTTCGAGACCTGCTCCATTACTCTCAGGCCGTGCGTATCGGGAACCGCGTGGAAATCTCCGGTCAGGGAGGTTGGAACAACGATCTTGTCATAGCCGCCGACCTCGAAAACGAGATCGCGCAGGCCTTTCAAAATGTCGAGCGCACACTCTCCACCGCGGGGGCAAGCTGGGCGAATGTTGTGCATGTGAACTCGTACCACGTCGGCGGATTCCCGCCGGTGGTCAACGAGACGATGGCAACGCTATTCAGGCGCTATATGCCCGATCATGCGCCGATCTGGACGCAGGTTGGTGTCGACGCACTTGGTCTTCCGGAAATGCGGATCGAGATTCGGGTGACCGCGATCGTGACATGACAACGCAGCGCTGGCGGAAGCCCTGGAGGCGGATATCCGTACCTGCATCATCAAAGAGTTCGAGCACAGATGAACGATCCGAACTTCGGCGTAGCCGTACCGCAGCACACCGTCCCTTTCCCGTCCTCGATAAGCGACGCCGCTCGTGCCGCGCTGGAACGTCTTGTCCGCGCCGACGGGAGCGTGCTGAACGCGGCCTTCGTCGCGCCCAGCCCCGACGACCTTCAGGCATGGCTGCACGTCAAGACCCAGGTCGACGGCCAATATGCGGTGGCGGTGAATGCGCTGGCCGGACAATCCGGCTCGACCGTCGAAACGCTTACCGGGCATGGCGCAACGATCCATCTTGCTACGCCGCGAACGCTAACGGACGAAGGGCGCGCCTATATCGACTTCCATGGCGGCGCGCTGGTGTTTGGCGGCGGTGAGGCCTGCCGTGTGGGAGCGCAGATGCAGGCCGACCAAAATGGCGTGAAATGCTACGGCGTGGATTACCGAACCCCGCCCGAGCATCCCTTTCCCGCAGCGTTGGACGACGCCCTGTCGGCCTATCGCTACGTGCTTGAGCGCCACCGACCGGAAGACGTCGTCATCGGTGGACGTTCGGCAGGCGGCAATCTTGCGGCCGCGACCCTGCTCAGAGCGCGAGACGAGGGTTTGCCATTCCCGGCTGGGCTGGTGCTGCTGTCGCCGCAGGTCGATCTGACGGAGTCCGGCGATAGCTTCGAGACAAATTGGCTTGTGGATCTGGTGCTGCCTACGCGTCTGACGTCGAGCAACCTACTTTACGCGGCCGGGGCTGACCTTTCGCAGGCCCACATATCACCGCTATATGGTGACCTGAGTGGCTTTCCGCCCACATTTCTACAGTCGGGCACCCGCGACCTCTTTCTTTCCAACACAGTTCGTATGCACCGCGCGCTGCGCCGGGCGGGCGTGTCGGCCGAATTGCATATCTTCGAAGCGATGCCGCACGGGGGCTTCGGGGGCGGAACCCCGGAAGACCTTGAGCTCCAACACGAAATCAGCCGCTTCGTGCAACTGCGATGGCCGAAGCAGGATGCACAAGAAACAGCCCCGATTACGTCCGACGGGAGGAATCAAAATTGAGCCCATTCCGAAAGAACCCCGAGGGCGACCATGGCTGATGTAAGCCTTGGACAAACGATTGGGCCTGCCGTCGCATTGATGGGCGCGGCTGTCCTTGCGGTGCCGCTATTCAGGCGGCTCGGACTGGGATCAGTGCTCGGCTATTTCGGCGCCGGTGTATTGGTGGGGCCATCGGTGCTGGGTCTTTTCACCGATGCGCAATCCATCCTTCACTTCTCCGAACTTGGCGTGGTGATGTTTCTCTTCGTCATCGGGCTCGAACTGCGACCCTATAAATTATGGGCGATGCGCGGCCAGATCTTTGGGCTGGGGCTTGCGCAAGTCGCTGCCGCTATCGCCACCCTGGGATTGACCGGCGCGCTCCTCTTCGGCTTGCCGGGCCCTGTCGCATTCATCGCCGGGACTGGCTTCGTCCTCTCCTCGACAGCCGTCATCATGTCGGTGTTGCAGGATCGCGGAGAGATATCGGGGAGCGAGGGGCAGAAGTCTGTCGCGATCCTCCTCTTCGAGGATCTGATGATCGTTCCGCTCCTTGCGGTGGTCGGCTTTCTGTCACCCTTGTCTCACGGGGAGGCATCATGGGCGAATTTGCTGGTTGCAGTTGCCGCGTTGTTCGCGCTGCTCGGCATCTCGCGCTGGGCGCTTAATCCATTCTTCGCGCTCCTCGCCCGTGCGCGGACCCGCGAGGTCCTGACGGCGGGAGCACTGCTCGTTGTGCTCGGGGCAGCGTTGCTGATGGACGTCGCGGGCCTCTCGATGGCCATGGGCGCATTCCTCGCCGGCGTCATGCTGTCGAACTCGAGCTATCGCCATCAGATAGAAAGCGACATCGAGCCCTTTCGCGGCCTACTGATGGGGCTTTTCTTCCTAGCTGTCGGCATGTCCCTCGATCTCGCGATCGTTGCGGCCGAATGGCGGCTTCTGCTTGCCATGCTGGCTGCCTTCACGGTCGCCAAGGCCGTGGTCGTCTATGGAGTCGCGCGGCTTTTCGGCAGCTCCAATCACCAGGCGCTCCATCGCACCTCCATGTTCCTCCAGGGCGGTGAGTTTGCATTCGTCCTGTACACGGCTGCAACGGCCGGTGGCGTCATCGACTCACGACAGAATGCCGTCTTCGCCACCGTCGTCATCCTTTCGATGGCCTTGACCCCGCTGCTGATGATCGCGGCCGAGCGGGTCTTGCGGACGGAGACGTCGATGGACGGCGTCGATGATGCCCGTGACCTGAAAGGACGCGTGCTGATAATAGGCTTTGGACGGTTCGGGCAAATCGCCTCCCAACTGCTTCTGGCCCAGGGCGTTGACCTTTCAGTCATTGACAACGATCCAGATCGAATCCGTGACGCGGAGCGATATGGATTCAAGGTGTTCTTTGGAGACGGCGCGCGGCTCGATGTGCTGCATCATTCCGGCGCAGGCGGTGCCGATGTCATCATGGTCTGCATCGATGATCCCAAGGCTGCGATGCAGATCGTAGAGTTGGCGCAGCATGAGTTTCCGCAGGCGAAACTCCTGGTTCGAAGCCGCGACCGTGCGCATGCGGTGGAATTGATCCGGGCTGGCGTAGGCTATCAGGTCCGAGAGACAGTCGAGTCCGCCTATGTGATGGGCGCTGAAGGTCTGCGCGTGCTGGGCTTTCCCGAGGCTGAGATTGCTGACGTTGCTGAAGATATCCGCCGTCGCGACGATGAGCGCCTTTCCGAGCAGGTCCAGGGAGACGCCATGTCAGGAAGCGATCGGCTGCTCCTTCAGCCCCGGCCCGAACCGCTAGTGGGCACGCTCGCGCGCGAGTCCGGGAATGAACGAGTGTTGTAAGAGCCGGACGGCCACTCACGTGGAAAGTGAACCAGCCAACAATGCCGACGAACGAAAGCGACCAGAAAAATGCAATTGGAGATTAAAGCGGCCATCACTACTTCCGATGAGGGCCCTCAATCAGGATTATCGGCCAATCTGAAAGTCATCATGCGATGTAAAGCGATACAGCTGTCGCTCTTGGTAGCGTTGGTGACACCTCTATCTGCGACCGCCAATCCTCCAATCTCAACCAAATCAGACCGCGCTCCGGAAATGCGGCTGGCCGGCAAGACAGTTACACTGCCTCTTGTCATGGTCCGGGAGTTTCCCTTCATCGAGGGCGAGATCGCAGGTGTGAGGGGCAAGTTCATGCTCGACACCGGTATGCAGGATGCCCTTGTGATCAACGATCATCGGGTGCCGTTAGTTGGGGGAAGCAAGATAGGCACCGGTCATTTCGGCAGTGGCCAGACCTACGATGTGCGCCTCCATTCTGAGGTCCGGAAGATTCGTATCGGGGATATCGACTATCCGCGCGTAACCAGCGTGCGGAGCCAGGACGCGCGTATGCTCGAGAAGATCACGCCAGATTTTTTAGGCTGGATCGGCTACGGATTTTTCTCCAGCTACGCTATGAAACTTGATTATCAGCATTTAGAAGTTACCTTCTACGAAGAAGGTCCTGACAGATTTCTGGGTGGCGAAAAGCTCGTTGCAGCATTGCCGTTCGAAACCCGGAAGCTCCCCAACATCCCTTTGATACGGGCGCGTATCGGCGATGTGGATGCGATCGTCAGCCTGGACACCGGCATGTATGGGTCTCTGAATATCGGTGAGGAAAAAAGACGGCGCCTGCTTGACGGTGGTCAGCTAAGCTCAACGGAAAACCCGGACACATTCGACCTAGCGACTGTTCGGATTGCCGATAGGATCGACGTCAGCGCTCCGGGCATCGAGGTCGAAGAGGGCGCGTCGGCCAGCGCAGCGCCGGTTGGAATTACCGAAGATACAGAACTCGAACTCGGTTTTGTCTTCCTGCGGAATTTCAAGACTGTCTGGGACTACCGAGAGAAACAGCTCTACCTCCTTGCGCAATGATTTCTGACGGACGGCGAAATACGTGTCTCGACCGTCCCGTTGCACGCGAGGACCCGGGTTTCTCAGCATTTGTTCCTGCTGAACATCATCAGGTCAGGTCAGCGCTGCAGATCGATCAGCGGTGAGTTGCCGAACATGTTCTTGTATTCTCGGCTGAACTGGGCCGGGCTTTGATAGCCCACCTCGAATGCAACACGCGCCACATTGGTGCTGCCAGCCACAAGCAACTTTCTAGCTTCGAGAAGGCGCATTTGACGCTGAAAGGCGAGCGGGCTGTATCCGGTAACAGCCTTGAAGTGCCTATGAAATGAAGTCACGCTCATGCCTGCGCTTGCTGCCAATTCCTGGATGATCACTGGTTCGTCGTTATGGGCGCCTAGCCAGTCTGCGGCCGCCTTGATTTGCCGAACACGATCGTTCCGCTCCACGATCTGACGTAGCGTACCGCCCATCGCGCTTTGCAGGAGACGATAATAGAGTTCGCTTTCGTAGAGTGGCGCGAGCACCCCTATGTCGTCAGGCGCGTTCACAAGGCCGACGAGTTGCGTGAACGCTTCGCCGACCACGCCACCCAGATCGCCCGCCGCTACCGCGCATGTCCATCGCTCCTGATGTTTAGGCATGTCGAGTACGACCCTTGTGAGCCTATCGACGTCCAGATGGAGGCTGATGCCGACATACGGAGCATCCGGCGTCGCGCCAATGAGCTGATGAGAATAGGGCAGCCCAAAGGATGACGCAGCGCAGTCGCCGGCCGACATCTCGAAACGGTTGGCGCCCATCGTCAGGACTTTTGCGCCACGCGCGACGGCATAGAACATAGGCTCAAATACCGCCGCTGTGGGGGGCGTGACACTCGTGCTCGTCCATAGCGTCAAGCGTGGAACAGGTGTTGCCTGCCCAACAAGCGCGCCACGCGGAGCAATATGGGGTGCGATATCGTCAAGCAGGCGGCGGGTCGCAATCTCGAGATCAAACATACCCATTAGTTAGTCACTTGGTAGGATCAGGCAAGAGTAAGGTAGTATCGGGAATGCCGTTTCCTTGTCGCTGACCTATCTCAAGGACGGAAGGAAATGCGAAGCGATGACGAGGCTCCGAACCAAATTGCCGACGCCAATCGTGCACTTGCGCGAGGCGGACGTGACGGGCGGCGATAGCTTTCACACAACATGACGAGCTGAGACTGAGCTGCACACTGCTCGCGCCTTGCATCATACGGACTCGCGCCACCGGCAGCGTCAAAATGGTAGAAAAGGACAAATATATGATCGATCTGAATGGAAAACGTGCGTTGGTTACGGGAGCTTCGCGAGGCATCGGAGCCGCGATCGCGCTGGCGCTGGACGAAAGCGGCGCGGACATCGCGTTCACCTACCAGCACGCCGCCGAAAAGGCTGACGAGGTTGCTCAAGCTATACATGGTGTCGGACGTCGCGCGGTCGCCATACAGGCCGATAGCGCAGACCCGGATGCGATCACGCGCGCCGTGAGCGAGGCCGTCTCGGCGCTCGGTGGTCTTGATATTCTCGTCAATAGCGCGGCGATCGGCCATTCCGGTCTGATCGCCGACCTCGATGTGGCCGAGTATCAGAAGCTGATGGACGTCAACGTGCGAGCACCAGTGCTATTCGCGAAGGCCGCCATTCCGCATCTCTCCGCTCGGGGGCGCATAATCTCGATTGGGTCGGGGCTCGGCGAACGCGTCCCATTCCCGGGCGTAACGGCCTATGCGATGTCAAAGGCCGCGCTTACGTCCTTCACTCGCGGGTTGTCACGTGAACTCGGGCCGCAGGGCATCACCGTGAACCTCGTGCAGCCCGGATCTGTGGATACTGACGCGAACCCCGCAGACGGCCCGGCGGCAGATTTCCAACGGAGTTTGACGTCTCTGGGCCGCTTCGCCAAGCCGAGTGAAATCGCGAATGCGGTCGTGTTTCTAGCAAGTCCTGCGGCGAGTGTAATTACAGGCACCACCTTGACCGCCGACGCGGGCGCGATCGCCTGACAGCAGGCGCTCGGTAGCGGTTGGGCGAAATCGGCGTCAGGGGATCAGCACGATGCGGCCGAGGACCTTGTTGTCCTCGGCATACCGATGGGCGGCCCCTGCCTCGGCGAGCGGAAACCTTCTGTCGATTGGCACGGTGAGACTGCCTTTCGCAACGTCGGCGAGCATCATGTCGATGGTTTGGCGCACCGCTGCACGTGACAGGACGGTTCTCATGAATACGCCGATGACCGTTTGATTTCGCTGCACCGCTGGCCAAAAATCCACTGTCAGAGCCTCGCCGCCGGCATTGCCCACGGACACCAAGACTCCTTCGTCGCGGAGCGCGGCGAGGGATGTCGCTAGGGTGGAACCCACCGGATCGACGATGAGGTCAACGCCTCGGCCGCCGGTGAGGTCACGGACCACGTCCACGACCGATTCGACGTTATGGTCGATCTAAGACAGCTGGCCCCTAGAACGCTCCCCGGACGATCTCTGACACTATGACGACGATCCCACGCCGCGGATCAGCCCGTCGCGCGGCAGCTCGCCTCATGTCTTCGACGTGGAGAAGCTGTCCTTTCAACCACGGACGCGAGACAGGACGCGGGCGGCAACATTGCTACGGACAGCAAGTTTTCGGCCGTAGCGCAGCGCGGTTGCCGGCGAACTCCAGCGTAGGGCCTGCGCAATGCCGACGCCATCCTCCCCCGCTGCAAACAGGTCCTGGGTCAGGCCGACACGCAGAGAGTGGGTGGACAGGGCCTGGATCGCGTCATGCAGCTTGCCCGCCGGCAGCGTCACCAGTCCCTTGTCGTAGGCGGCCAGCGCGATACGGCGGTAGATGCCGTTGACGCCTTGCCGGGTAAGCGATGCTGTCCCGACGGAATAAGTCGTTCGCGCCAGAGCAGTTTCCGGTTCTGCCTGCTGCGCGCGCCGTCTATCGACGCCGACCCGGCGGAAAAGCGGTCCTTCCTTGATGTCGCTTGCCTCCTCCCAGGCGTGAACCCGCCGCATGGTTTCGGCCGAGAGCCACGCCCAGGCGCCTTCGCCATCCTGGTCGGTCTTCGAGAAGGGGATGAACAGCGTCGCCGAGCCATCCTCCTGCTGATCGATTTGCAGACGTTCCACCACGGTGAGTTCGCTGACCCGCAGGCCCGCATCATAGCCCAGCGAGAGCAGGGCGGCATCTCGCAACCCCTGCAAATCGCCGCCACAGGCGTCGAGCAGTGCGGCGAGGGTGAAACCCTTGGTGACATGGGTATCCAGCGCCTTGCCCAGCCGCAAGGGGGCTGCCTGGCGCTGTCGAGCGCCCCGGCGCCGGCGGACGGCCTTGAGCGCCGCGCGCACCATCGGCGCGTCGGTAGGCGCGGTATCGCCCGCCAATCCCATCATGCGGTGTACAGAGCCGAGGCTCGCGATGCGGCGCGCGAGCGTCGCGGGCTTTTTGCCCTTGGCGTCGAGCGCATTCACATAGCGCACCATATCTTCGGGATCGGCCGGCAGCGGTGTCCGATTTTCCTCGCCGCACCAGTCGCGCCAGCAATCGAGATCGGCGGCGATTGCCGCTTTGGTCGCGTCAGCCATGGCCGCCAGCGTCGTCTCGAGCCCGAGCTGGCTGATCGCTGGCAGATCGGTTGGCACGATGCCGCCGATCGTGCGCAAGAGCCGGGTATCGACGGTTTCGGCGTCCGCGTTCCGCGAGCGCGTCGGCAGGGCTGCGTCGCCGGTCTTGACGACGATGATTTCCGCATTGGAGCCGTTGGTGGGCTTTTCGGACATCGCTTGCTACGAGCCCACGCGCCGGGCGTTATGACTATGCGGCACAAGACGCGGCACCGCTGTGCCGCGTGGTTTTTCCGAGATTGTTGTCATCTGAGGAATTGCCCCTTCCCTGCCGATTTCGCGGTGATATACTTACCATAACGATCAATTATGGTAAGTGAGAAAATTGCGCGGGGAGGGGTCTTTTACTGGCGACGGTCGAGCCTGAAATTCGCGCTAAAGTCGAGCGGCGTGCTCGACGATCCTCGCTAGGATGTCGCCGAAGGGCGGTTGCCCGCGATAATAGAGCGCGCGAGTAGTTTCATATGCCCGTTGGAACAGCTCGCGGGTTTCCCGGTCTTCGAGATGAAAGGCTGAGTTTTCGGCGATGTTCCCGTTGTCGGCCGCCGGGAAACGGGCCTCCTTGTGTGCGATATATTCCGGCGAACCAATGAACGCCTGGACGTCGGGGGCCGCTAACAAGCAATAGACGTCATAATAGTGGCGCAGGAAATTCTGCGGCATGCTGCCGTCTTCGAGATGTTTGCGATACTTCGTCGAAATCGTCTGCAGCTTCTCGACGAGCGTGTATCCGGGTTCGTAGCAGGGCACGTCGACGGCGCGGTTGTCGATCAATCCCTTCAAGCCGGATGCAACAGCCCTGTCATAGGCCCATGAACTGATCAGGCAGGGCCGGTTTGGCGCCACCTGATCGAAGCCGGCTTCAAGCAAGATGCCAGTCTTCACGCCCTCCGGCAGCGGATAGGCACTGGGGTAATGAAGACGAATTCCGGCGCTGCGCATCCGGCTGTCGTCGAATGCCTGATCGCGTTCTGCGCCTTCGAAACCGGCAATCGCAAGCTTCGGCACCAGGCCATCATAGAAGGCCCGTCGCGCGTCCACATGGATCAGTTTGTTCTGGTTCTTGCCTGTCGGCAGGTCGCCGTCCGGGTGGATCAGAATGTCGAGATCTTCCGAAAAACGATGAATCAGGCCGTAGCCCTTGGACAGGGAGGTGCCGCCCTTGAGCTCGAAGGCGAAGCCCAACTGCTGCAGCCCCCATAGGCCGTGCATGATCCAATAGTCTTTCTCGACGAGACCGGGATCGATCGCCTGGTCGCGCGCAACCACCGCGAGGAGGTCGGAAAAGTCCTTGCTGTCATGCAGGAGCATGGAAGGCCGCAGCAGCTTGAGCCGGTCGCAGGACGGGCGCGAGAAGCCGTTCAGCGCGAGCCGAACCGTACTCCTTCACCGCGCGCGTGAGCCGCCCGCGGTCCATCTCCCCTGCCCTGGCAAGAGCACGGGGAAGGATTGCCGCCTTGTCCTCCGGGAGCCGGTCGATGTTATGCAGGAGATCGACAAGCAGGACTTCCTTGGAAAGCCGCCTGGGAACCGAAGACCGCATACGAAAGTCGTACGTTCGTCCATCCAGTTTGAACCGACCATGGCGCTTACGATTATAGACTACGGGCTCGTTGTGGAGTTGGGTCATGCCCACGCCAAGCCCGTTGAATGCGTTTGGAGAGACCAGCAGGAACCGATCATCGCCGAGAAATGTCTCGACCAGCTTTTCAGGCTTTGCGGGCGCGACACCGAACCGGGTCTTGCGCGGCGCCATATAGACGCCCGCCGACACCTTCTCGAGCCGCCCTTCATCGACAAGCTGACGCACATGGCGGTCGACCGCGTTCGACCAGCGCGCCAGATCCTTGCGGCGGTAAACCTGACCTGGACGCAGGTGGCGCTTGAGTTGCGCAAGGGCGGACATGCTTCCTGTTTCCATGCGTGGCAGATATGCTTCCGGCTTGGATTTTGCAACTAATCTCATTAAAAATTCATGCAAAGAACCCACGATCCGACCGCGCCTCTATCCCTCGAAGTCGGCCGTGTGTGCCCCGCACATACTGCTGCTGCCGGTTCTCGCTGGTCGCGATACTCAGGTGAAGTGCGGCTCGGACCGCACCGACAGTGCATGATCGCCGCTACCTTGCGCTAAGGGAGCGACCGGATAACATGTTGGAATGGCAAAGGTGGCAAGCTTGGTGTTGGCGACGGTGACCGCTCTTTATGGCGCGAAGCTCTCCGCACATGAACTCGCGGCATTAATCGCTGATCCTAGCAGCGCGACCAACTTCAGCGCTGCCGCTTTCTCCTTTTTCTCCGAGGTCGATCCAGCTCTGCAACGGGAGTTCGTCGAGAAAATGGGCATTGATGTTGGGAGAGTCCGAGCGGTCGCGCGGCAGTTTTCTCAACTGTCGGGCTACACGCTTGCGCTGGCCACCTGAAGTGATCGCGCTCAGCCATGTGGCCGCTGCCTGGATGGACGGAAAGCAATCGGTCCTTGCTCTCCCGGCAACCAAACCATGAGCGACAAATTCTCTGCCTTTGTCATCAAGGCGCTGGTCGATACGATCACGGGCGGCGCCGGCAACGATAACAACCCGGCGATCGGAATCTATCGGTCGGGCCCGAAGATCGAACAATTCTTCCTCGATTGCGGCCTCGACATGCGTATCGGCGCGAGCTCTCGCGTGCCCGCGACGACGGATTTCCTGCGTCAGACCGCCAATCACTATGACGGCCAGAGCGATGTCTACATCACGCGCATCATCGAGAAGGTCTGCGATCCGCGCGAATATCTTACAGAACCCGATAAGGCGACCGCAGTTCGCGAGCATCTCAACAAAGCGCTCGCCGCAGACGAGCTGGCGGTGGTCATCGTCGGCGGCAAAGCGGTACTGACCAGACGCCAGAGCTCCGGGACGATCGTCGAACCCTTCATTCAGAAAGTCCAAACACTGGACTTCGACACGGTGCAGATGGAGATAGCGCGCGCCCTCCCCAATCTCCAGGATGACCCCGAAGATGCAGTAACCGCCGCATGCTCACTCATCGAGGCTGTCTGCAGATCCATCCTCATCGAGCTCGGGCTGCCGCTGCCGCCCCGAAAGGATATCGACGGCCTTATCCGCGCCGTCCAGGAGCCGCTGAACCTGTCGCCGGGGCGCAGCGACCTGCCCGCCGCAGTGGAAGCAGACGTCCGCCAGATCCTGAGCGGCCTGACATCGGTTGCAAAAGGCATCGGTGCGCTACGAACGCATGGTGGTGACGCTCACGGGCGTGAAAAGGGCTTCCGGCGGATTGACCCGCGCATCGCGCGTCTCGCGATCAACGCCGCCAGTTCGCTGGCCCTGTTCCTGATCGAGACATGGGAGCGCCAGGAAAAGCGCGCTCTGCCGCAGCACGCACCGGGGATTTAGCCTGAGGCGCGCGCTGCCTCTGCCCGGGGCTGCCCATGCGCGCCGCGGACATAGGGTTGCCGTCGATGTTCGCTGGTGGCGATGCCTGGGTGAAGCGCGGTTCGGACCGCCTCGGTCACGGTGTAGACCGCATGACGCTGAGCGCCGCGGTTTTCATGATCGACGAAGAACCCCTGGTAGTGCCGCGTGATCAGCCCGGCCCTCACCAGCTCCGACACCGCCCGGCTGATTGCCGTCATGCCGGTTTCGCGGACACGCTCACTGACTTCCGCCTCGACCAGGCGGTCGGCCTCGGTCGGATCACCTGGCAACTCTCCCCGGCCGACGAGCGCAGTTCGGACCTTGTCGGCGGTCGCGCGGCGCTGATGATGACGCGCGCCGCTGGGTGCGATCGTCGCGGCCAGCCATTCACGGATCGGCACAAGTGCTTCGCCTTCGCGAACGAGCGGTCCCGCCTGCCCGTTGGCCCGCGCAACCCGCGCGATCAGGTCAAGCACCATAAAGGTATAGCGCGGCCGCGCCGAGTGCTCGGCGATAATGCGTACGATGTCGGGCATGCCCGTCGTCCGCTGGGGCGTCGCCGCCGCGAAGAGGTCCTGCTGGATCATGGAACGAATCAAGCACAAAGCTGGACTCTTGTGAATCCCCCAAATGCTCATGGAGACGGCAGACGGCACTTTTGCCATCCGTGTCACTTCACCCCTCCCCGTCATTTTTCTCGTCTTCACACCATGCTAGACCCGCCCCATGAGCAAAGATGAATCAGACCCCGATCTTATCGGGGAGGATCCCCGATTGGATGGCCTAAAGGATCGCCTCGCGGCGGCTCATACCGCCGAAGAGGAACGAACCCACCCTGCCCTACAGGTGCCGATGCCAGCTACAGCCTCGGTAATCGCGTGCTGGCCGAACTCCTTGGCGGCGTTGCCGGCGGTGCCCTGCTCGGCTGGATCAACGACAGGTTTGCAGGCACCGGTCCCCGGGGCCTGCTCATCGTAATTGCCCTCGGTATCGTCGCGGCCTTGGTCAACATCATCCGCATATCGAACCGCAAACCTGACGGATCGTGATGTTTGCCACCTACGTCACTTTACCTGGCGAGAGGTAAAGTGACACAGTTGGCACTAAAGCAAAGGCGGTGGCGTGCCGTAGTTCGCGAACGGGTTCGATCATTGTGAACCGCTGCCGTCATGCGGCTTCACGGCTGGGGATAGTTCGTTCGGACGTATTCATTCGCGGCTTCGACCGTGGCGAAGGTGCCTACCGTCACCATGTTTTCGTCGGGCCGCTGCGACATCTTTAGAAGCAGAATTTGCCCATTCTGAGGGCTCAAAACTGGCCGTTCGCGGACGCGCAGCCAATCAGCCTGTTTGGCCTCGGCCAGCGCGCAAGCCGCGTCGTAGTCATCGGCCACGCCAAGATGCGTAGACCGATCCCAGGCCCCACCGTTCAAGCATCGAACAGCAATACGGCCGTCGGCCATCGTCACCCCGAAAGGGCGATCCCACCATGCATCTAATTGGGCCTTGCTGCGCCGTTCGTTCGGCGTGGAGTCGAATAACTTCGGCAGCTTGGGGTCGAGCGGAATTCGGTTTGCCATACGTGCCCCTTACAGCATGGGAGCAGCACTAATAAAGCGCTGCGGAACACTCGATCAGCCGGCGCCGGTCTATGGCGAACGGCACCACAACGACAAATCGAAGACTTCGGAGAAGGCCTTGTAGGCACTGGCCTCCGTATGGAATGCGACTCCGGTCACATTGATGGTATAGTTTTCGGACAGCTCACAGAGATGGAACATCGACAGTTGGATTGCCGGAGACCAGCATGGCGGATTTCAGTCTCAAATATTACAAGCAGCGCGCCACGGGTGAATATCGTGCGGCCGCGCGGTCGACTTGTAGCGAGCGCATTCTCGCGCACCGGCAGATGGCGCGCCGTTTTGCCGAAAAGGCCCGAAAGGTCCGCCAGGCAGGCTAACGCATTCGCCTATCGTGTCATGAGCCGGTCTGCTGACCGCAGGGCCGACATTTTCATGCAGCACTGGTACGCCGATGGCGCAGGCCTATTCAGGCAGCTATACAGGGCCCGACTTCCACTGTGATGAAGGATCATCCGAATGAACAATAGTGAGCTTGCTGAAACCCTTGCCAGCCAGACCGGCACAACCAAAGCGGACGCCCGCAAGGCGGTCGACCTCGTCTTCGCGGCAATCGCGGATGCGGCCGCCAAGGGAGAGGAAGTGAGCCTCAACGGGTTTGGGAAGTTCAAAGTCAAGGACGTGCCCGCGCGCGACGGCCGTAACCCGGCCACCCGCGAAACCATCAAGATTCCGGCGTCCAGGAAGCTCACCTTCACTGTGGCGAAAGCCGTCAAAGACAAGCTCAACGGCTAGTCGAGGTTGACGCCTCGAGCCCCTGAGGACCGAGGCGTCGCCCCCTACCCTGCCTTGATGGTCGGCCCGGCACCAAATGAGCGATAACGACGAACTGACTGCGCTCATTCGCGATACATTCTCCCGCATCTGGCCAAGCGGCGATCCCGACATCGCGAACTATCTGACGCCAATGGTGGCGAGGTTCGCGCAGTCGGATTGCCGCGACAGCCATTTCCTCGACGAGTTCGGGAGCGGCGATCTCGGCAAGGTGGCGAGCCGGATCTGGGAAGCGATGCTCTATGGACGCTTTCAGGACCTCGGCTGGAACATGGCCAGCGAGGACAAGGGCCCCGACTTCATGGTCGATGGCCGGATCTATATCGAGGCGGTAGCCGCACAGCCGGGCGACGCCGCCAAGGGTGGCTTGCCGCAGGAGTGGCAGGATGGGGGCACCAGTGCCGCTGGGATGGTTCCCACCGACCAGATGCTCCTGCGCTGGACGTCCGTCATCAAAGCCAAGCGTGATGGCTATCTCAAATGCCAGGAACGGGAGGCGGTCGATCCGAACCTCCCGTTCGTGATCGCCGTGAACGCCTGCCGGCTGGGAGGCGATACCCACGGCATTGGGGGCGCCCCGCTCGCGGCCATGGCTGTGCTCCCCTTCGGCAGCCCGCAGGCCCATGTCGACGTGCATACAGGTCAGCCGCTCGGTGGCTGGCACCTCTCATGGCAAGACACCGTGCTCAAGGCCAACGGGGAAGAGATTCCCACCGACAGCTTCCTCCAGGAGGACTATCGCTGCGTCAGCGCGATCGTCGGCTGCTCGGGCTTCTACGTCTTTCCCGATGACCGCGACAAATTCTGTGGCCAACCGCCATATTATGTCATTCACAATCCACTCACCACCAGTCCCCTCCCCCAGCCTTGGCTCCCCGGTGCGATTGAATACGCCGTCACTGCCCATGAAGCGCACCGCCTTCAATTGGACCAACTGCCGGCCTAGCTGCGCCCTGTTCACGACCGAGATGGGTTGGTTACGAAAGCGCCGCTTCCAGCGCTGCCAGACCCGCCTGATGCCTCTTGGGCTGCGCGTCTCTGAACCGATGGATGTTCATCAATTTGAACTGCGGCGCTGGAAGCTCACGGATCGCGGGCAACGGGAAGCTTTCCCACTCCGGATCCCCAGCCTCGAAGCTTGTGAGAAACCGTCGATCAGCGGCGTCCAGCGAGGCGTGAAGCGTCTGCACAAGGCGCTTGAGCGTTTCGACATGATCCTCGTAGGTGAATGGCTCGAAGGGCATTCCTTCGAACTGAGCCTTGAATGTGGCGCTTTGGTCCTTTCGGCTCGGGCTGATCAGCTCAGCGACCGGGCGCCCGTGGCTTACGAGAGCTGCGACGACGCCATGACGAACCTCGTCAACGAGCCCTTCCCCGTCCAGCAGGCGCTTCACATCGAACAGATCGCGCGGGTGCTGCCGGTCGAGCGCGGCACAAATCTTCCCACCGAAAAGCTCGCCGTGCGAGAGGCATCGCGCCTCGACGAATGCCTCAAATCTCTCCTGCACCTGGTCCGAACATGGCAAGTCGCGGAGGGGAAGGAGATGGCCGCGCAGGGTGGGATTGACCTCCACCTTGATCTGGGTCTTGCCGCGCTGGCAGTTGAGCTTGACCTCCATCCCTTCCTGGCCCTGGCGTGTCTGGGTCACGCGGGTCGGTGGCAGGCGGCGTTCGATGTCCGCCTTGATCCGGGCGAGAGCCTCACTGATCGCGCGCAAGGATTGGGTCCGGTCGTGGATCGGTAGGTAGGTCAGATCGATGTCGACCGAGAGGCGCGGAAGATCCCATTCGAACAGGTTGATGGCGGTGCCGCCCTTCAGCGCGAAGACGGGATCGGCCATGACCAGCGGCAGGACATCCAGCAGGAGCCGGACCTGATCGCGATATTGGTCAGTTGCCACCCGAGACGAGCTCCTTGGGCAGGAGCAGCCGGTATTTCGGGACATAGCGCCCCATTTTCACAAGGCTGCGATCACCCGAACCGAGGTCTATCTGCTCCACCTTCAGATGGCGCATGACGGCGAGATCCGCTCGCTCCGCAAGATAGAGGAACAGCCGCCGGACCTTCACCGACGTGCACGCCTCGAGCAGCGATTGCATGAGCTTGGGACGGAGCGACGTCATGCCTTCGACGATCTGGCCGGCCTCGACGAGATCGAATTCCTTGGGTGCAAGGTGCAGCAGCTCCAGGATGGCCCGTTCGGGCGTCGCCGTGGTCAATGGATAGCCTTCCGGGCTTCGCTGCTCGGTGAGGCCGAGGTCATTCGGCAGCAGCTTGCTTTGCATGTGCCGAACCTCTTCCCCCCAATGCGTCTGGAACCAGGCCGGCAGGACGATATGCAGCGGAGAGAAGAGATAGGCCTTGCTCTCTCCGAAGCGCAGATAGTGGCTGTTGCCCGTCATCTCGAGGGCCGTCAGGGCTCCCACATGGACCGGGAGCTTGAGTTGCGATTGAACGCTGTATAGCGCGCCCTGCCAGGTCACGGTTTCCATGGGGCGCTTGAAAGCACCGCGGCCAAGCGAGACCAGCCACTGTGAGGCGGTATAGTTCTGCAGATCCTGCGCCGTCAGCCCGAGCGCCTTGAGATGCGGGCTGGTCGCCACGGTGTGCGGCTCCCAAGCGTCGAGCAACGACTTCAATTTATCGGTTCGAGCTACCTTCATGGCATATCTTTGGCATAAATTCCAAGGTTCCTCAATCCCTCGGAATTTCAGTCCGAATATGCCAGGGATATATGCCAGGCAGATTTTTCAATGCTGGGCTCCATGGCTTAGATGAACGCCGGCGCTATCCAAAAAATGGGAGCCGAGGACTCCTATCCAGTCTATGCCTCTGGCATTGCCCTGCGCATAAATGCATCGAATAGCGGAACGGTGAACGCGGTTTGCCCGTATCCCGGCGTGTAGATCATCCCTTTTGCCACGAGTGAGGCCCGCACAGGTCCGAAAGACGACGCTTTGCGCTGCAAATGGTCCGCGATCGCGGTCGAACTGTAGGGTCCTGGACCAAGGTCTGCCATAGCCCTCAAATAGCGCTTCTCGGAGGGCGTAAGGCGATCAAATCGGACACGAAAGAAGCTGTCATCCAGCGCCGATATTGCTGCGGGATGTGCGACGGCGACATCGTTTGCCGTAAGCCGCCCAGTCAGAGAACACGCCCTGACTATTTCCGACCGCCTCGCAGATCGTCGCACGCGTCGTCTCCATCTGCGGCCAAATGCCGCCGACCAGCGCCTGCGCGGTCTCGCAGCTCGAGATGTTCATCTGGTTGAGGAGCTGTGCCTTCTGGCTGAACTCATCCATGACCTTGCCGATCTCGGGCGATACGGAATCGATGGCGAGCTTGAAGGCGAAGCCGAGCGCATTGTTCGCTGTGGCCTTCAACATGGCCACGATCTCGGAGGCGTTGATGAACGAGAAGCTGCCCGAGAACAGGTCGATGCCGCCGCAGCCCGCCCGGGCGCTGGGAAGCTGAAGATTGAACGGTTGCACGCTTTTCTGCGGAAAACGCGTCCAGACATTGCCGAGCGAATAGTAGCCGGCGGATTGTCCCTGGAAGGCCGAAGGGCCGGTGACATTGGCCGCCCCGCCCGCGTCCGAGAAAAAGTTGTTCATCTCGGAGGCGACGTCGGCGCGCGCCACGCCTACAATCGCGAAATTGAGCGCGGCGATCATCGCCATCGAGGCGCCCGCCGAACGGAGGATGAGCCCTGCAGAGAGGATGACATGGGCCACGGCGAAGACTGTCTTGAAGGACGCGACGCGGGGCACAGCGACGCGCACAGTTCCTGAAGCGTCACCGACTTGCCCGACCCGGACTTGCCGACGACGGCGACATTATGGTTCCCCGCCTTGTTCTCGAAGGGACTCCAGAAATAGGGCTGGCCGCGCCGCCCGATCAGCATCAGATGCGGAACCTGGCTTCCCAGAAACTCACCTTGGATCGGGGCGAGATTGGCGGCCGTCGTGGTGAGCAGCGTGCGCATCCGTTTCATGCGCTCAAGGTCGCGCGAAAGCCCATTCGCCATCGTCATGGGCATCGCGCACAGCAGCCCCATGATCTGCAGATATCGATCGTCGAGGAGGTCCCAGCCCGCAGCCCGGTAGACCGACTTCAGCACCCGCTCGTTGGCATCACCCCTGCCCTTGGGCGAGAAAGAGGTGACGCTGAAGAACACCCGAACAAGTTTGCGGCCCTGGCGGATTTCGTCGTTCACATAGCGCCATTCCTGGCTCTGGTCCTTGAGCTGCGGGAGGAAGCGTGACGACTTGGAATCGGCGAGGCTCGTCGTCCGCATGAACTTGAAGCTCGCCTTGTTGCTCGCAGCCATGGGATCGGGGAATTCGACGCAGAGATTGGTCGCGATCGGGCACGGCATGCGCAGCTTGTCGGTGAACATGTCGCCGATCAGGCGGGCGACATCCCAGGGCGCCCAGCGCGCCGGCAGGTTGCGGACCGAAAAGGAGCGGACGTCGAAGACGTCGGGCAGGATCTCGCCAATCTCTGGTGCTTCGTCGATCGTCTTGCCAGTGGGGCGGAAGCGCTCGGTCCGCAGCAGCATGCGGTCGGGCTCGACATGCAGCTCGACGTCGCGGCGGATGGCCTGGTCGGCGATGGGATCAAGCGGATTGTAGCTGACGACATCCTCGCCGGCCGCGGTTGTCGGCGAGGTGATGTCGTCGATCCAGGCGATCAGCGCAGGCGGGTCCATCTTGCGCGCCGAGACATTGATCGACGCCAGCGCCGAGATGAGGCCGTCCATGACCGCGACGATCTCCTCGGTCGTGACGCTCGAGGTTTCGGGCGTCGAATAGGAGATCGCGACCCGGTGGTTGCGCAGAGAAAAGGGCGCGTCGGCCGACAGTGACTTCCAGACCCCGTCGGTCAGAAAATCGACCCTGTGCTTGGCCATGCGCTCATAGACGCCGCGCGCCGAGTAGCGCGGCAGATACCATTTCGAGAGGCGCTCGCCGATCCGCGGGCTCATCCATTGGTGGAACTGCAGGCAGCCGGGCGCGGGGATCGCTTCCGACAGGAATTGCGTGAGAATCTCACCCGTCCGCTCATCAGCACCAACGAGCGGCGCCGCCTCGATCACGAAGCCCCGAGAGGCGCTGTTGTAAAAGATCCCGGTCTTGGGATCATAGCTTCGATAGGGCAGCCAGTGCGCGAGCATCGGGACACCGAGTTCCGGCCGTTCGGCGTCAGGCCGCTTGGCGTCGCCAAGTATCCCGGAAAGCAGGCTTTCGAAGACGCCCCCCGCCATCTCACTTATCCTCCTGGACGGCAGCGGGGAAGTTCGCGGCCTTCACGGTCGGAGCGATCGCGGCGGGTGCGGCCTGCACTCCCGACCGCGCGGCGGCGGCATCCCGCGCGCCCTTTGCGGCGCCGTTCGCGACGGCCTGATAGCGGGGATCGGCCTTCACACGCGCGGCCGCTTCCGTTCCGGCAACACTCGCAGCCGGCGGCGCTACCTGCGCCTTGGCTTCGGGACTGCCGCCCGTCGATGCCCCTGAGGGGGGTGGGAGCACCGACGAGGCGGCAGTCGGCGGTGAGTGGCTCAAAGCCGCCGCCGGTCCCGAGCCGGATGCCGCTTGCGCCCTGGGGGCAAGACGCGTCCTGACATCCGCTTTGATTGCTCTGATCGGATCTGGCGCCGCATCGGGCTTGCGTGCCCGCGCGGCAGCAACGGCAGCCGGATCCGGGGCATTCGGATCAGCGACGGCGAGACCCTCCAGCGGTGGATCGGCCCGGTCGACCGCGTCGGCCAGCGATTCCGGCAGAGCCGACGCGGCGGCCGCCGTGCGGCGCGGCGGCAAGGATGCCTGCATCAGCGCCTGCTGCTGCCACTCGCCGCGGGCGACGACCGCATGGACCGCGCTCGCTTCGTGGAGCCGTCCCCGCTCGTCAATGTAAGGCTGAAAGACGATCCGCAGCACTTTCTCCTGTGTGCGGCCCGCGTCAGCCACAGCGAGGCGAGCTGGCTGGATAGCCTCCGCACGGTTTGACCGGCCGCGCATGGGTTGCCGCTGATTGCCTGTGGGCAAGGTATCGGCCTCCGAAGCGTCGGCGGAGATGAGCGCCAGGGCGCGATCGTCAATCGTCGCACTCGGCGCGCAGATTCCATCCGGTGCGGCGCAAGAGAAGCTGCCGCGCACATTGCCGCCGAGGCTGGCGCAACCGCTCAGCGCGAGCAGGCTGGTGAGGCCAAACGTGCCGGCAAGCCAGAGCCGCTGGCGCGCGCCAACACGCGCCGTGGAGGACCGCCGCGTCACGACTGCCCTCCCTTGAGCCAATTTTCGAGGAATGCGCGCGGGCGATAACCTTCGATCACCGCGCCGTCACCACGGACGATGACGGGCGTACCGCTCAGACCATGGCGGTGGGCGAATGCCTCGTTCGCATCGAGCCCGGAGGTGTCGCAGGATGCGCCGCCCTTTACCTCCTCGCCCGCATAGGCCGCGTGAAGGGCGGCTTCGCGGTTCCTGGCGCAATAGACGCGATCCGCCACGTCGCGGCTCCCCAGAACCGAGATCGGCCGTTCGACCACGCGCAGGTTCATATCCTTCAGCACGCTCGTCAGCGCCCGGCAGTAGCCGCAGCGGAAGTCGGTGAAGACCGTGACCGTCTGGCCCGACGGATTGCCCCAGACGATGGCACCATCGCGCGGCAGTTCCGCCAGCGAGAGCTTTTGCGGCGTCGCAGGGCGGGCAAGCTTCTCGGCGCGCCCGGGCGTCGCTGCTGCGAGCTGGGCGCTTTCGTCGTCGCCTCCCGCATTGGCCGCGGCATTTGCCTTGGCGGCAGCCCCAACCAGCATGTCAGGGTTCATTTCGAGCAGCCGGGCGGCGGTGATGTCCTGCCGGGTCTGCATGTCATAAACACGCCCGATGACGAGGAAGCGCGCCCCGGTGTCCACGTAGAACAGGTTGGCGCCGGCGGTGACCTCGCAGAGACCACTGATCTTCCCGCAATCGATCGCGGTGACCGGCGTCTTGGGCAACCGCGTCTTCAGCAGCAGCCGGACCCGATCTTCCGGGCTGTTGGTGTCGGCCGCAAGCGCGATACCGGCAACGCTGAGCCCAAGAAGCGTGGTGAGGACCAGGCGCGACGGACGCGCCAGCGTGCGGATGCGGTCAATTGCGGACATAAACACCCTCCAGGAAAACGATTTCGACGTCGATGCCGGTCGGCATCTCGATCACCGGCTGGTACTGCTCGGCGCGCTCGATCAGATATTTGGAGACCATGTCGCCGGTCTGGGCGACGCCTTCGCCAAAGCCGCCTTCCAGGATGTCACCGGTCGAGAGCTTCTGGCGCTGGCCGTTGGTGGTGATGTTGGTGCCCTGGAAGACCGAGTTGGCGTTGGCGGAGAAGCCGCGACCGAACCCGCCGGCCAGACCTGCCAGGAAGGCCTGCGTGACGAGCGATCCTTCGCGCGAGACCACCCGGCCGCGCACGCCCGTCTTGCCGCCGAAGGCGATGAAGCCCTTGACCTCGGACACGGCATAGCGGCCCCCGGGCTGCGGGCATGTCATCTTCTGGAGCTTGACGTAGACCTTCTCGCTCGAGAGATCGCCGCGCGCTGCGCCGTTGATGAGGCAGCCCTCGATCTTCGTCGTGAGCAGGCGGCCATTCTGGTAGACCGAGCGCGCCGGGCCCGTGACGCGCAGCACCACCGGCAAGGGATCGCTCTGGCTATTGACCCCGGCGCTGGCATCGACGCCGACGATGACCTTCGCGCGCGCGAAACTGTTGGGCGGCAGATAGTTGACGCTGTCGGTATAGACCGTGTTGCCCTTGGCGACCCGCGAAGCGTTTCCGCTGTCGGCCGTGGTGAAATTGACGAGCTTCACCTCGGCGGGCGAGGCAACCGGAGCGGCCCCCTGTGCGGCGCCCTGTCCGTCGGGACGCTGATAGGCCTGCGGTCCATTGGGGCCATACATCGCTGAGGGTCCGGGCGTCGGCGCCTGCGCCGTGCGCCGGTCCGCAACTTGCCGACGCAGCTGCTCGTTCTCGGCCTGATAGGCTGAGGGTCCCGACATAGACCGGGCGAAGGGTGCGCTGGCGCATCTCATATCCGTCCGCGACGGCGTTCGAATACATCGCCTGGACAAGCTCGACCGCAGCATCCTGGGGGCCAAGCTGGTTCGTGGGACCGTTCTCCGCGGACCGCTCGTTGGCGATCGCCGGGTTCGACACGAACACCTGGGCGGCCTGGTCGCCGCTGATGCGGCAGACGAACTTGTAGACATAGCCGCGCTTGCTTGTCGCGAAGAAGGAGAGCGCGGGACGCCCGAAACCATCGGGCACCGACAAATAGATATCGCCGCGCACCGGCTCGTTGACGACCGAGAAGTCGTCCTGCGGATTGCCGGTCGAGATTTTCGACACCGACGCGAATTCGTCTTCGACAAGGCTGATGCGTGTTAGGTCCTTGGCCGAGGCGGTGCAATCGACCTGGGCGCTGTCGCTCGCCATGATCGTCTGGTCGGCAAAGGCCGGCTCGGCGATGAGAAAGAGTGCGACGGCAACGAGGCTTGCGCCAATGAAGCGGCTCGCATGGCAATAGACGCGTGTGAGGAAGGCAGTGCCGAGGGCGGCACTCCCGATGGCATAGACCGGCATCATTGGTCGCTCCCCTGTTGGTCCTTGGCGGCGCCGGTCTTCACCATTCCGAAGCCGACCAGCTTCAGCGACAGGCCGGAATATTCCCAGTCGTAGCGGAAGGTCCGGTTCTCGCTGGAGATGACCTTGTTGCCGACGATTGTGTGTAGCTCGCCGGTCACCTCCGAACGGAGGTTCTTGGTATCGATCTCCATCTTTTGGATGGTGAAGAACTGAGAGATCGACGAGCCGCGCTGCTCATTGACGATCTTGAGCAGGTCGGCTTTGATCTTGCCCTGCGTTCGCGGGCTCGCAATATCCAGCACCGCATTCATCCAGTATTCGAGATTTTGCGGGCTACGATCGAGCGTCAGCACGACCGTGTCGCGGGTGATCATCTCGAGATATTCGCGGCTGACACCCGCGGAGCTGATCGTCAGAGGAGAGCGCAACACCGGCTGCAGCACAACCTCCCGCTCACGCGACAGGCTGACGGTGAAGAGCAGCAGGGTGAGCGCGCCCAGAGCGGCTGCGGCAACGGCCAGGATGTTGCGCTGGCGCAGGATCCGCTGGCTGTTCGTATGGCTGTAGGAAAGTTCCATATCACCCCGCCATCAGTCGGAGATATGAGGGTGGCGTGGCCTTGAGACCGGTGAAGCCGGCCGGCAGATACCAATAGGCCAGGTGAAGCAGCCAGGACGTCGCCCGACCTGCCTTAGCTTTTCTGAGACCCCACCAGCCTGCACCCGAAAGAAGCATGCCAATGACGATGTGCTGAGACAGGATCCCCCAGACGAATGGAATGACCATCGCCAGGAACTCATCCAGCGTCCACAGCCCGATCAGCTCGGGATCGTCCAGATGAGTTGGAATGACGTACTTGTCTGCTGCCATTGCACCACCCCCTCCTTGTGCCCGGGCGGAGCTGCTACTTCGCGCCAGGCCTCGGATCGGTTCAGATCGTCGCGGTCACGGTCGAGGTGACGATCGGAATGCCGGTGCCGGCGCCCACGCCGACACCGACGGGAATCGCGATCTGGCCCATCGAAAACCGGCCCGACGCAAGCGCGACGATGCCGCCGGCAAGGCTGAGCACGGTGATGATCTTGCCGCCCGACCCTTCGAGGAAGTCGGTGAACTTGGTGAGCGCGGTGTTGAACGTCGTGTCGGCGCCGGCGAACGCGGGCCCCGCGAAGAAGAGACAAGCGAACAGGAGTGCGGCGAGGGCGAGGATCGCCAGCTCCGCGTGTCCGCTCTTTTTGAGGACAGACTGCATGTGGATTTCCTTCGGTTGGAGACGCGACGGAACCGCGCCCAAGCAAAGGGTGACCAGTCGGCTCTTGGCCGAGCAACGGGACTGCGAGCCGGCCGTTCGCGAATCGTAATTTTTTGTGTGCTTAGTTTCGGCGCGACCAACTTGGCGGGGCGCAGCGCTGCGGCTGCAGGGCGCGCTGCCCCATTTATGGGGCACCTCGTCCTCGCCTCGGGGCAACCTGCCCCAAATTGCGAAAGCCGTTAAACAGCTATAGATTCGCGGCGCGGGACTCGCGAGGTGTTAATCGATATCCTTTCGTAAACCTTCCGCAGCGCCCGACGATTACCGGGCTCCTTTCGATATGAGGCTGAGCAGGACGTGGGCAGAACCGGCGCTGAGTCCCCTGATTGTACGCTCGACATCTCCGAGCACCTTTTTTGCCTGACCACGGAAAGTCTTCGGCTTAGGTCGAACGAGACAAAGTCGTACCAAACCCTCGAATCCCTCCTGGAAGCCCGGAATGGAAGTCTTGAGCGAATCAGGGACCGCGACATGACCACGTTGAAAGAGCATCTGGTCGCAATTCCCACACAAGGAGACATCCGTATCGAACTGCATATTTCTCAGACGAGCGCCGACTGCCTGGGTGAGGTCAAAGACCTTCTCAGCAAGGAGATGGACACCGATCTCACCGTCGGCGATGCCCTTTCCGTCTTGCTCTTCGACTACATGTCGGAACTGAAGGCTGCGTGGGTTTTGGAGCGACTGGACCTCGAACGGCTGATACCTGCCAGGATCGCCATCCCGCCGAGTAGCCCGCGTCACTAGAAGAGTTATACCGCCTTTCAGTGATTTGGATGTTGCTCACTTTGGCCCCAACCGAGCTTGCAAATGAAGATTCCGTCATGTTCTCTTCATCTTCCAGAAAGGTGTGGAGGGCATCTGCATGCCGGAAGCCTCGGATTCGCAGTCGATCGGCACGGTTGATCCAGACTATATTCGTCTGATCCGCGACCTGATGGCCGCGCATGATACGCCGCATCGTTCGCTCGCTGAAAAGACCGGCATCAGCAAGTCCCGGCTCGGACGCATTCTTCATCAAAGCCCGCATAAGCGTCTGTCCATGACAGTCGATGAGCTTGAAGCAATCCTCCACGCGCTGGGAACGAATATCCTCAAAGCTTTCCTGCGCACCGAAGCGTTGCGCGACCTCGATCCTTCGGATCACGCGCGCTACGAGAGCGTGATCAATCTCGTTGGCGATATCGTGAAAGACCTCGGGCAGGAGTTGGTGAAGACGCTCGAAAATATGAACGGCATCGACGGTACCGAGCCACAACCTCATTGGGTCGGCATTCTCCGCAACGGTTGGATCGAGGATATCGCCAAAGCCGTCGCCTTTGTCATGGGACGCCGCACCGTGATCACCCAGCGCGATGAACTCTGGCGCTGAGCCAGCGCGCGAAGCGTGGGGGTCAGCGTACCGGGCGCAAAGATCAGCCAGATGTAGATCGCGTGGGGGCGCTCATCGGCTCGGCAGACCATCGTCAGGTCCGGCCGCATACCGCTGAATTGCTGATTTACGAGCGCCCAAGCCCCCCGCCGATTGAGCGGGAGATAGGCAAGGAACGCCGGTCGATCCGCTCGTTCGCCATGCTCCCCCACGAGATGAAAAATATCCGGGTTATGCGCGATAGCCGCCGCGGCAACATCGTCGGGGACCAGCCCTCGCAGATGTCTCCTCGCAACCGCCAAAGCAGCGAGCGCGTTTTCCGAGCTCGCCGGCCGTGTCACCGATACACGCTTCCCGCCACTGGCGCAGAGCCGCTGGACGCGCTCGGAAAATGCCATTGTGTGAAAGCCATCGATTGCCGCGGCCTGTATGTTCGCTTGGTACATGGATCACCCTTCGTGCCTGGAAGGGTGATCCATGTACTGGCATCGACCGGCCTTGAGGCGAGGCCATCTTTCACCAGGGCGGGCGCGCTTTTGACACACCCATGCCGTTGGCAGCCCCATCTCATCGGGCTGATGCAAGCTTGTTCATCAAGACTCAGCAATTTCCGCCCGCGATTCGAACCGTTCAAAATCACCCAGATTGACCGAGTTTATTGTTGATTCTGAAAGACCACATGGGCTCTCTTGGAACGAATTCTGCCCTAAGCCGGACTAGAGGAGAAAGCGGTTTGCCTACGTCTAAGAAAGCGCGAAATGGCACAAAGATACCAGGCCCGTCCGCCAAAGTTATCAAGCGCCGTCCCGAGACACGTTCTTATGCCGGCAAGAAGTCCTTTCACGAAAAACTCAAGCTGGTCGACTGGACAGACTTAGAGCTGTTTCTCGATGTGCTCGAGGCAGGCAGCCTGCGGGCTGGCGCGTCAAAGACCCGCCACGCCGTCGGAACAATCCGCCGGCGGCTGCAACGGATCGAGGATAAGCTCGGAGAGGTCATTGCCCAGCGCGGTCCCTCCGGACTGCGATTGTCATCGGTGGGCGAGCAACTTCTCCTCACCGCACGAGAGATGCGGCGAACCCGGCAGAGCGCTGAGGCAGTGCAGCCTCCCGCCGGTCAACGGGAGCGAATCCGTATCGCCGTCACCGAGGGCCTGGGAACCTACTGGCTCATGCCTCGGCTCGTGGAGTTCCAGCGGGCCAATCCCGGTCTCGATGTCGACCTTCACTGCGATATGAGCCGCAGCGACGTCGCCGGCGGCGAATGCGATCTCGCCGTGCAACTCGAGGCACCTGCAGAAGGCACGGCTATCGTCCACCACATCGGCTGCTTGCATCTCATGCTCTTTGCTGCGGAGAGTTATCTAACCGCAGCGGGCACGCCGACATCGATCGACGAATGGCCGAACCACAAGCTCGTTTGGCAGGAAGCAGATCAGGTCGCGTCCAACCTCCTGCCCTTCATCCTGGGACGCTCGGAGGCACCTGGACTGATAGGCATAAGAACCAACAGCAGCTCCGCTCATTTTCGGGCGATCGCGACAGGCGGAGGCATCGGCATTCTTCCCACCTACGCCCGTGCGATCAGCAGACGGGTGCGCCCACTGGACCTGGACGTGCGGTTGCGCCGAGAAATACTCTGCGTAGTCAATCCCGCCAGATTCTCCTCTCCAGCGGTGCAATTGGCAATGACATGGCTGAATAGCTGCTTTGCCGGCGATATATATCCCTGGTTTCGCGACGAATTCGTGCATCCGCAGGATTTCGAACAGGCCATCTCATCACGTCACGTCATCGGCCTATTCGAGGGTTTCATCGACAATATGTCCGCCGACGGCCCCGATTGAATTCTCTAATCGTTCCGATCTTGAGCGTCGCGCCAGTACGTGGCGCTGATGAAGACTTGGAAATCTTGTTGTCATAGCGCAGCCTGTATACTGTGATCCTGCGGTGCTAGCGTGGTTTGGCCAATCTTACCCATAGGTGAGCGATTGTCACCGGGCGCTGCAACGCTGCGGTGCGAACTATCCAAATTGATTGCCAGATATGGCGGGTGCATCCGTCCCAGCCCTGCTGTCCTCGCGGATCGTCAGCATTTCATTTCGCCTTCAGGCGCCGAACATTGGATGTGACCCTGTTGCGGATCGGCACCATTGTATCTCTCGGAAACGTGGCAAGCTCGGCGAGAGCACCGAGGTTTCGTTCCGCCATCCGCATATAGTCGGACGGCCAGAGAATGCCGCCACCGGTAATCTTTCCCAGATCGCGCGCATTGCCCACTGCTGCCATCTGCACCTTTCGCGCCGCAGATGAGAACGAGCGATGCAACCGGCCGTGAGCCTCGGCCCTCTCGGTTACCATGCGAGTGAGTTCTGTCGTGTTGGTAGTCCGGGCACCGTTCATCGCGTCCGATATCATCGGCAAGCGAGCGGCGAGAACGGACGGTACATCAGCCAAGATTTCGAACATTGCGATCTGGGTCTGCACTATCGTCCACGGCCAGACCCAGATCGCAGCCGTATCCTCAAAGCTTTGCATTGGCTAGGCTCCACATTGTTGCACCGCAACAACGCTTGGCCGGACGAACCGCCCCCGAGGCGTGTCTTGGTGCCCAAGCCTGTTGAATGCCTTCGAGAAAGGCGTACCAACTGGCATTGTTGTTGCCAATAGACGGCGGCTGAGATCGGGTGGGTCATGGCCTACCAGACCGTCCCGACGCAATCGTCGGCGATGCGACCGCCTGCCATCAAGCCTCTGAAGCTCCTTTGACGGGGGAGTCCGCGCACTGTTTTTGGCGCGCTTGGAGCGATTGCGGACAGCCACAAGGCTTGAAGAGTAGCCCAAGAGGGGGGCGGCTCAGCCGTCGAAGCATCGGTCCAGCTTTGCACCAACCAGCAACGGCCTGACCAAGCATGTCCTGCCATTGCCTTCGTCTGATATGGCGTGACCTTTCAGACCGATCGCGCCAAGCCTGATCGTCACCGCATCTCGCAACTATCGTGGAATGTGCGTAGCTGCCAATCGGCGCAGTACGTGCGGTTCGGGGTCCGAACGCGCGGCGATGTCGCAGTTGGCGCTCCTAACTTCAACGTCTTAGATGATCCCATGCCGTTACTTCTGCGGACGGGTCGGGAAATATTCTCAAAGAGTTGCGGTGAGCTGCCTGTGAGAACACTCTGCGGCATGTCCCCTTGTCGCCTGGCGAATCGAAATCGATGACAACAACGCATCTGGCCCCGTTGCAGCGCGCGAGCCCCTTCGGTTCGCTGGCCTTCGCCCTGCTCTTCGTCCTGATCGCCACGGTGACCGCGCTGGCGCTGGAACCTCTTTTGGCCGACCGTCCGACATGGCTACTGCTCACGGTTGCTGTTCTTGCATCGGCATGGACACGCGGCGTGATCGCAGCGATCTTCGCCACCTTCGTTTCGGCTATCCTCGGTTTCATTCTCGTCGAGACGCCGTTTCGCGACATGGACCATCTCGTCCATGCCGCAGGCTTCGCTACGGTTTCGCTCGGGATCGTGCTGCTCACGGTTCGCCTTTCGCATTGGCGCGAAGCCGCGCATGTGCATGAAATCGACGCCGGTGAGAAATCGCGCAGAGCACATGAGGCCGCGGAAGAATTGGCCCTTCTGATCGACGGCGCAACGAGCCTGGCCATCTACATGCTCGATGAAGAAGGCCGGGTCGCGATCTGGAACAAGGGCGCAGAGCGGATCAAGGGCTGGAAGGAGGAGGAAATACTGGGGCACAGCGCCGCCGCCTTCTATCCTCCTGAGGAGGTCGCGAGCGGTAAGCCTGAGGCGGATCTCGCTTATGCCCGTAAGCATGGCCGGTTCCAGGAGAAGTCGTGGCGGCTGCGCAAGGATGGATCCGAGTTCCTCGCCGACGTCACGATCACTCCGCTCCATGACGAGAATGGACGGCTGCGCGGATATGGCAAGGTTGTACGCGACATCACCGACGAGAAGGCAGCCGAGCGCGCGATAGAGAAGCGCGAGGCCCAACTCAACTCGATCCTCGCGACCGTGCCCGACGCCATGGTGGTAATCGATGCCGAGGGAACGATGCTCTCGTTCAGCTACGCGGCGCAGAAAATGTTCGGATATGAAGAGGCCGAGGTAATCGGCAAAAATGTTGCGATGCTGATGCCCACTCCCGATCGCGAAGCGCATGATGGCTATATCGCGCGGTATTTGCAGACCAGAAGAGCCCATATCATCGGTAGTACGCGTCGCGTCATGGGCTGCCGCAAGGATGGCACGCTCGTGCCGCACGAGTTGGCGATCGGCGAAGCGACCGGTGGCGGCGAACGGGTCTTCACCGGTTTCATGCGGGATCTGACCGAGCGGGAGGCGACTGCGGCGCACCTGAAGGACCTGCAAGCCGAACTTATCCATGTCTCGCGGGTGAGCGCGATGGGGGCGATGGCGTCGACCCTGGCGCATGAGCTCAACCAGCCGATCACGGCGGTCGTCAACTATGTCCAGATCGCGCATGCCCTCCTTGAGGATCCCGATCCGGAGACGATAGCAGAAGTGCGTGAAGCTATGGCGGATGCTGCGTCCGAGTCGCTTCGCGCCGGGCAGATCGTTCGACGGTTGCGCGATTTTGTGGCGCGCGGTGAAGTCCAGAAGCAGGTCGAGGATCTCCCGCAACTGATCGAGGAAGCCTGCTCCTTAGGACTGGTGGGTCTCAGCCAAAACGGTATTCGAACTCGGCTCATACTCGATCCGGCGGCCACGCCCGTGCTGGCAGATCGCGTGCAGATCGAGCAGGTCCTGGTCAATCTCATCCGCAACGCTGCAGAAGCTATGGCGGAGAGCCCCGTCCGCGAACTCACCATTGCCACCGCGCTCGAGGGGGCTGCGATGGTGCGCGTCACAATCGCCGACACCGGCCCCGGGCTTGCCGAAGAGGTGGCTTCCCAACTGTTTCAGGCGTTTCTCAGCACGAAAACCGAAGGCATGGGTCTGGGGCTGTCGATCTGCCGCACCATCATTGAGGCCCATGGCGGCAAAATCTGGGTGGACACGCCAGTCGAAGGCGGAACGCGCTTTCATTTCACATTGATGCATATCGTTTCGGAGGACCGTGATGACGGATAGGCGCACCGTTCATATTGTCGACGATGAGGCCGCTATCCGCCGTTCGTCAGGCTTTCTCCTCAAGAAATCAGGCTATCACGTGGAAACCTGGGCCTCGGGTGTCGATTTCCTGAAGGAGGTGCGGCACGCAACCGCGGGATGCATCTTGCTCGACGTCCGGATGCCCGTGATGGACGGCCTGGAAGTCCAGCAGGAACTTATCAATCAGGGCGTAACGATGCCGATCGTGCTGCTCACAGGACATGCGGACGTGGGTATTGCCGTGCGCGCGATGAAGGCCGGCGCGGTCGATTTCGTCGAAAAACCCTTCGAAATGGCGGTTCTTCTCGGGGCTATCGAGACAGCCTTCGCCCGCCTTGAGGACAAGGAGCGCTATGCCGCCTCGGCGCAAGAGGCCGCGCTTGTGGTCGCGAGTCTCACGCCGCGCGAACGCGATGTGCTCGAAGGCCTTGCCCGAGGCCTGCCCAACAAGACGATAGCCTATGAGCTCGATATCTCAGCCCGTACGGTCGAGGTCCACCGCGCCAATCTCATGGCCAAGCTGGGCGTGCATTCCTTTCCGGATGCCCTTCGGATCGCTTTTGCGGCGGGCATGGGCGTCGACCGGGAATAGGGCCTCTTTCTCCCCTCGATCGCTGCCACTGCTAACGTGATGATCGCGTATGCGCTCTTGACCCGATGATACACATAGTAAAGCGACCGGATACGCTGCACCTTTCGGCTGATGTCGAACCTAATTCGATATCAGCCTTAAATATCAGATGCAGGATCTGGGCGGTGACAGTCTCGATGTCGTTGAACTCGTGATGGCGCTCGAGGACGAACCTGAAATCGCCATTGCGGATGAGGATATCGAGCATGTCGCCACGGTCAGGATGCCATCAACTGCCTGGAGCGAGCCAAGAAATCGGACTGATCGCTGCCTTTTCGAGTTGACGGGCTGCCTCAGAGGGCACCCGATGACCGCTTCCGGCTACCGAGAGTGATGTTTCCCCCCTCTGGGCGGTCGCTTCCTCGCTTGCCGGGTGGGATCATTACGTAGGGACGAGGCCTTACAGCGGACACATAGTGGCAACGGAGCCGCATTTTGCCGGTAGGATGGACGATGCCCGAGCAAACCAATTCCACTGAACCGGAGCGACCGCGTGTCCTCCTTGTTGAAGACGATAATACGTCGCGCCGGTCGACCCAGTTGATACTTCAGGCCTGTGGCTATGACGTGCGTGCATTTTCCAGCGGCACGCTCGCGCTGGCCGATCCCTCCGCGATCCAGGCCGCATGCCTCGTGACCAAATATCGCATGGCAGGAATGAGCGGATTGGACCTGCTGCTTACTCTTCGCGCCATTGGATGGCGAAGTCCTGCTATCCTGATCACCACGCATCGCGGGGACTATATCGCGAACAGCGAGGAAACACTGTTCGATGAGATAATGGAGCAGCCCCTGCTGGATCGCCGGCTGTGCGCGTGCGTCGATCGCGCTATCAAGCGCCAGTAAGATCGCATTCACACATTTCCATGTCGTTCTGAAACCCGCGTCGCAGGTCCGTGGTCTCGTTCCTTCGCCCATCACGACTGCGATAATACCGAGCTACGCGACGAGGTCGACCTTCTCCCAAGCCAGGGGGACGACGACATCAGGGAAATACTTCGGCAATCATCGAAAGAACTGATCACTGAAAGAAAGTTAAGTCATTTTCCAACTTTGTGAAGGATCGGCGACAAGGGGCCAACCGCCGGGAACAGTCCGGAGAGCAGAGGAGGACCCCATGACATCCTGTTCCACAGTCACGACCACCGCCGTGCGCGGTCTGACGCTCACCGCCGTCAGCCTCGGAGCGCTCCTGAGCGCTCAGGCCAACGGCCAGAACAACACCCAGGTTTCGTCGCGAATGTCGACGGCCAGCCTGCCGGCGGATGCGGGGGAGACAATGGCAATTCCGGTCGAAGCGGCTCCGGCAGTTGCACCCAATATGACCCGCGACAACGGCGCACCGATCGGCGCAAACCGCAACAGCAAGGCTGCTGGCGATCTGGGTCCTGTTCTGCTTGAGGATACGACGCTGATCGAGAAGCTCGCGCGCTTCGATCGCGAGCGCGTGCCCGAGCGCGTCGTTCACGCGCGCGGCACCGGCGCGCATGGTGTGTTCCGCGCCACCGCCGATATCAGCGACCTCACCAAGGCTTCGCTTTTCCAGTCGGGCAAGGAAACGCCAGTCTTTGTGCGCTTCTCCAGCGTCATCCATCCCTCGGGTAGCCCCGAAGGCCTGCGCGATCCGCGCGGCTTCGCTACCAAATTCTACACCGATCAGGGCAATTGGGATCTGGTGGGCAACAACCTCCCGATCTTCTTCATCCGCGATGCGATGCAGTTCCCGGACATGGTGCACAGCCTCAAGCCCTCGCCGATCACGAACAAGCAGGACCCGAACCGCTTCTTCGATTTCTTCTCGGCGACGCCTGAAGCGACCAACATGCTGACGCATCTTTTCTCCAATCTCGGAACGCCATCCTCCTATCGGACGATGGACGGCAACGGCGTCCATGCCTTCAAGCTGGTGAACAAGGACGGCAAGACGGTATTCGCCAAGTTCCGCTGGGTGAGCCGGCAGGGGGTTAAGAACCTTACCGCAAAGGAGGCTGGCGCCGCGCAGTTCAACTTCATGACCGACGATCTTTATCGCGAGGTTGGCAAGGGCAACTTCCCGGTCTGGGATCTCATGATCCAGACGATGACTCCCGAGCAGTTCGCCGCGGTCGACTATAATCCGTTCGACGACACCAAGGAGTGGCTGGACGTTCCCTTCCGCAAGATCGGCGAGATGACGCTCAACCGCATGCCGGCCAACTTCTTCGAGTTCACCGAGCAGTCCGCGTTCGCGCCGGCCAACATGGTGCCCGGCATCGAAGCCTCGCCGGACCGGATGCTGCAGGGCCGTCTCTTCAGCTATTCCGATACACAGCGCTATCGTGTCGGCGCCAACGTCATGCAGCTTCCTGTCAATAAGCCGCTGGCGCCGGTGGTGAACAATTATCAGGATGGCGTGCTCGACCAGTCGGGCTCGACGTCCAATGTGAACTACTTCCCGGCCTCAGCGGAGAAGCAGGTCTCGCCGGAGTTTGCCCAGTCGCCCTATGCAGTGAACGCGACGGTCGATGCCCGCCCGATCGAGAAGAGCAACAATTTTGCGCAGGCCGGCGTCTTCTATCGCTCGCTCTCGGCGAAGGACAAGGCCGACCTCATCGCCAACCTCTCGGGCGACCTCGGCAAGGTGACTTCGATGCGCACGCGCACGATGATGGTCAGCTATTTCTACCAGGCGGACCGGGACTATGGCACGCGGCTCGCAAGGGCGGTGAATGTGCCCGTCGCCGAAGTGACCAAGGCCGTTGCGGAATATGAGGCTGCCTATCCGCAGCAGCGTCTGGCTGTTCGCTGAGAGATCGGCGCTCAACCGGCAATGGCGTTCTCCCCCCACGCCATTGCCGGGTAACCCTGAACAAGAGGATTTTCCATGCTTTCGCTTCTACTCGCCGCGGCGATGGCCAGCACTGCTGCGCCCGCCACGGATGCCCTGCCCTCGCCCGAGCGCCGGCAGGAACTGCTGTTCGAGGCTGTCCGGATCGGGCGCGTCGACATGATCGAGCCGCTGGTCAAGGCGGGCGCCGACATCGATGGTTACGATGCGCGTGGATTCACGCCATTGATCCTGGCGGCCTACAATGGCCAGTTGGGGACTGTCGAAGCCCTGCTCAAGGCGGGAGCGGATGCCTGCAAGCCTGACGGCACCCAGGGCAACAGCGCGCAGATGGGTGTCGCGTTCAAGGGCTTTGACGCGATCGCCGCTCGTCTGCTCAAGGCGGGTTGCGACGTCAATGCCCGTAACAATGCCGGACAGACCGCACTCATGATGGCGTCGCTGTTCGGTCGGACGGCGCAGGTGGATATGCTCATCAAAGCGGGGGCTGACGCATCGCTGTCCGATGATGCCGGGCGGACAGCCGCTTCGGTCGCGCATGCGCAGGGTAATGAGCCTATGCTTCGTCAGTTGCATAATCCCGGTACCCGATAGGCGAAAGCCCTCAACTGCCAGCGTGCGGGTGTGACGCATGTTCCCGGCGATTGACGCCCCGAAGATCCGGAGGATTTACATCGCCCCGGATCTGGCGGCGGCGATCGCTCGGATGACCTCCTCGCGAACCGCCTCTGGAATCTTCTGTTCGTCGAGATTGAGAAAGCCCTGGATGATAAGGTCGCGCGCCTCGTCTTCGCTCATCCCGCTCGCCATCAGATAGGATAGCTTTTCCTGATCGATCATGCCGATCGAAGCCTCGTGGGAAAGCTGGGCCTGCGCGTTCAATGCGCGCAGCGCCGGCACCGAGAAGATTTCGCCTTCATCGGTCAGCTTGAGCCCATTGCAGCCGAGGAACCCGCTCGTCCCGCTCGCGTCACCGATCAGCGTTGACCGGTTGGAAATGACGCCGCCGGCGGTCACCATACGGGTGATGCTCTCGGAGCGGGAACCCTGCCCCTTCAGCCAGGTTTCGCTGTCCATGATCCGGGTCGTACCGACAGGCGCATAGATGACCGACTGGTCATTGGCGGTAGCGCCTTCCTCCAGATAGCTGCGGCTCTGCGAGACGTGGTGCTTGACGGGCGCAAGCTGAATGACGCTGTCGGTCGCATGGGCGTTTTTCTCGAGGCGCGAACGAGCGTAGCTGTGGACTTCCATGTTCGCGGCCCAATGCTCGATCGAGACCGAACGGCATATTGCGCCTTCGCGCAGATAGCTTTCGGAGAGCGATACATGATGCCCGGCATGGACCGAGCGCGGCACCGCCGAGCCGGAGATCATCTCCACCTCCGCACCCTTCTCGATCACGGTGATATTGTGATGAAACTGCCGGCCCTGCGGCGCCGCCAGCAGCGTGAAGAGCTGGATGGGCAGGCGCACCTTGGCACCTTCGAGGACGCGCACGAAATGGCCGACCGGCGCATGCCTGCTCTCGGCGACCTCGGCGATGCGTTCATCCTCATCAGGATCGATAAGGCCGAACATCAGGTCCTGGACCCAGTCGTAACGCCTGAGCGCCTCGGCCAGCGGCAGGATTTCGACGGCATTGTCCGTCAGGCCGATATGCCGGACTGCCTGATCGACAAGGACGCAGGTGCCTGCACGCTCGTTCTCCTCTTCATAGCCGACCTCGGCAAGCAGCGCCTTCTCCTCGACGGTGATGTCTTCGCGAAGCGATGTGGTCATGATGCTATCCTTTCATCCGAAGCCGCCGCAGCGGGCTCAGAGGCCCAGGGCGGGAGCGTGTATCCGTGAGACTTTATGTGTGCGAAGAGACGGTTTGGGTCGCCGGAACAGATGATTTCGCCATTCACCAGCATATGACCCATGCCCGCCTGGACATGATCGAGGATGAAGCCGGTATGCGTGATGATGAGCGCCGAACGGCGCTGGTCGCCGGTACCATCGCGTCCCAGCAGGCGCTCCATCGCGGCGCCCACCGCGGCGATATGCTCGAGATCGACGCCGCTTTCGGGTTCGTCGAAGAGACAAATCTGCGGGCGCTGGAGGAAGAGCTTGAGAATTTCCCAGCGTTTGATCTCGCCGCCGGAAAAACCGACATTGATGTCCCGGCGTACAAAGTCGGCAAGATCGAGCACGGCGGCCGCGTCGGCTAGTCCGGCATCCGCCCTCAGCGCCCGGGCGAGCGCTGTGATGGTCACGCCGTCCAGCTCCGGGGGCCGCTGGAACGCCATGCCGAGGCCAAGCCTTGCCCGCGCGTCTACCGGAAGATTGTCGATCCGCTCGCCGCCGAGCCGGACTTCCCCGCGGGTTACATGATAGGGTGGAAGACCCATGATCGCGGACAGGAGCGAGGATTTACCGGAACCGTTGGGCCCGAAGAGGATGTGTGTTTCTCCGGCGCCGATGGTGAGATTGAGGCGGCGCAATAGGACGCGCGGCCCAACGGCAATTTCGACATCGGCAAGAACCAGCGGTTTTGCAGGCATAAGCGACTCCTGTTTCGCCTGATGCTGGCGCGTGGGCTCCCACGACGACATTGGGGAATGTGCTTAGATCGCTTTGCTAGGCGGATGCGCTAGTCTGCACGCCATGGCCGGAGTGATGCTGCCGATATGGCCATGCGAACTTGCACGCGGCCACCACCACGCAGGCAGATAATTGCGATTCGTTCGCAATTATGAGACATTGATCCACTACCAATGAGGATCGACCGAAGGAGAACGACATGTGCGCACGGCGCGATCCATCCGTCATGACCAACCGTCAGGTCATCGCAACCAGGCTTGCCGATCTGAGCGCCATTTCGGATCGAAAGATGGCGAGGCCCCTGTCATGAACCAAAGCGTCACCCCCTCCCTCATCAGGCTGCCGGAGGTTCACGGCCTCGTCACCGCGGCCGCTCGCTGCTGGCGCGTCGCGCGTGATCAGCACGCTGCAGTCCAGCGGCGCCTCTACAGGCTGCTCGCGGAGCGGGACTACGGAATGCTTGCGCCGGTCTTCCACGGCTTGCTGACCCTCTACGAAGTTACCTTGAACAGACCCTTGATCGTTGGCGGATCGGTCCTGTCTCAGGATGAGCAAGCGCTGCTGGACATGATCGATGGCTCCGGCGGCCGCGAGGCACCGACACGGTGCAGCGAGGGCATGGCCGAGGCGTTCTCGGGCGCGGTGCAATCGGCGCGGATCATGTTGGTGAAGGTGCTTGCCGACCGGATTGGCCCCTATCCTCCATTCGCCACGCCGCTCTCCAACGCGGATTTCAACGGAGGCGAGGGCCTGTTCCCCTGGACGGGACGAGCGCAAACACGCGTGACCGGCATGACCAGCGTTCGGCGGCCTGATCCGTTCGCGGTTATCTAGGATGAGCGCATCGGCGGGGTGCTGCGACGGCTCCATTGAGAAGCCAACGTCAGCACTTCTCCGTCTTTCTGCATCGCTCGCGCCACTGGGCTGTAGAGTTACGTAGATTCCACGAATGCCAACGCCTGCTAAATGATCGACCTTCCCGTCAGCTTAGACGTGCGAGGGCGACATGACCGTGAAGGACATATTGGCGATCGTCGATACGGGCGATGAAGACGAGCAGTTCCTCAAGGACGCACGTGAGTTCTCGCGCTTCCATGAGGCGCATCTTAGCGTTGCAATTCTTTCGGCTGTCCCGACACCGGATTATGCCCTCGCCTACACCCAGCCCTTTTTTCTTCTGTCGGACTATGTCGAGGCGGCCGAGGAAAAGCAGGCGAAAGTCGCAAAGATTGGCGAGCGCGACGGCTTCGAGGTTCGGATTCTGAGCGACGATCCTGGCGCCTTGCTGGAGAAAGCCCCGGTACAGGCTCGTTATGCCGATCTGATCCTCTTCGGTCCCGTGGATGCCTATGCCAACAAGCATCTGCGGCGCCGGCTCTTCGAGAATATCGCCCTCTCCTCGGGTCGACCTGTGATCGTCCTGCCCGCGCAGTGGAAGCCCCGCCCCTTCGCGCATCTCGCCATCGGATGGAATGCGACGCGCGAAGCGGCCCGCGCGCTGGGCGATGCGCTGACACTCGCGCAGCCGGGCGCCAGGATCGATGTGCTCGTGGTCGATGCCAAAGCCAGCACGAAGGGGCACGGCTCCGAGCCCGGCGCCGACATCGCGCGCAATCTCAGTCGGCACGGTTTCAACGTGACGGTTCATGCGCTGTCTTCGGAAGGCGAGAACCAGTCCGCCGTCCTGGTTGATTTTGCGAGGCGAAATCGCGCCGATTTGTTGGTCATCGGCGCCTCCGCCCATTCCCGGCTGCGCGAACTGTTCCTGGGCGGTGTCACCCACGACCTGCTCGACGGCGCCCCCCTGCCGGTTCTTCTGGGGCATTGATCGCTACAATCACCCAATAGCGCGCCGCAGTTTTCGGAGCCTCGTCATGTCTTCTCAATCTCCAGCGCAATCGAGCCTCACCACCCGCACGGGGCTGAACCTGCGCATTCGCCGCGCTATTGCTGCCGATGAAGCCGCGCTCGAGACCTTCTTCGAGCAGGTGACGCTTGAGGATTTGCGTTTTCGCTTCCTCTCAGCGGTTCAGCATGTGGGACATGATCAGATCGCCGCCATGCTGCGGACCGATCAGCAGGCTGAGACCGTCCTGGCTTTCGCGGGGGATGGGGCGCTCGTCGGTGTAGCGACGCTCGCCGCGGATGCGCGACGTGAGACCGCGGAAGTGGCGGTTTCGGTGCATCGCGACTGGAAGGCGCAAGGCGTTGGCTGGAGCCTGTTGCGGCACGCGGCGCAAATTGCGCGCGCCTCATATCATCGCCCAGGTCGCCGTCTGGCAGGGGCGCGAGGTTTATGCCTTCACCCGCGAAGAGGACACGCAAGCCCAGGCCTTCGCACGATCGCTCGGCTGCTGCTGGGCCGGCGCGTCGACCGAGCAGCCGCCTGTGCAACTCGACGCCGTTCTCATCTTCGCGCCAGTCGGTGCGCTTGTTCCCGCCGCCCTGAAGCTGGTGCGCAAGGGTGGCCGGGTCGTCTGCGCCGGCATCCATATGAGCGACATCCCAAGCTTCGCCTATGCGGATCTCTGGGAAGAACGGCAGATCCTCTCCGTCGCCAATCTGACGCGCGAGGACGGCACATCCTTCTTCGAGGTGGCAGCGCAATCGGGGCTGCGCACAGTTACCGAAACTTTCCCGCTGGAAGAGGCGAATGTCGCGCTGGATCGCTTGCGAAGCGGCGCGCGGACGGGTGCTGCGGTGCTTATCCCGCCGCGGGGAGACATAGCGACCGATGCCCATGGCTGATCCGTCCGATCTGACCGAATGGCTGGCATCTGGAGAAGCTTTCCGAGTGTCCGGGCCTGTCCGCCGCATCGACACCCATGCGGCGAGCATTTTCCTGAATGGCGAGACAGCCTGGAAGATCAAGCGCCCCGTTGATCTGGGCTATCTCGACTTCTCCACGCCCGACAAGCGCCGGATGGCTCTCGAAGCCGAACTCAAGCTCAATCGGCGAACCGCGCCGGCTCTCTACAAAGCGGTGCATCCGATCACACGGGATGAGGACGGTTCGTTCGCCATCGATGGTGACGGCGAAGCGGCGGACTGGATCCTCGAAATGCGTCGCTTCCCGGACGGAGCGCTCTGGAGCGAACTGGCGGACCGGAACGCTCTCGATGAGGTGGCGCTGCAAAAGCTGGCCGACGCGCTCGTTGGCTTCCATGCGAAGGCGCAGATCGCGTGGCCGGGCGACGGCGCGGCCCGTATCGGCAAGATCATCGCCGGCAATGCCGAGGCGATGGCGCTCTATCCCGACATCCTCGAGCCCAAGGCCGTCGCGGAACTTACCGGGCGGCTTGAGGCGCATGTCGATCAGAACAGTGGCTTGCTCGATGCACGCGGGAAGGCCGGCCGCATCCGGCATGTCCATGGCGATCTCCATCTTGCCAATATCGCGACGATCGACGGTGTGCCGACGCCGTTCGACTGCCTCGAATTCGATCCCGAGTTGGCGACGACCGACGTCCTCTATGATCTCGCCTTCCTGTTGATGGATCTGCCCTGTTGCAAGGGCCGCCCAGGCAAGGCCATCCAGCGCCATGTAAGTCGCGCGACTGGCTTCGGCGGTATAGCCGGACGCCGGCAGGGGCGTCTCGGCGAAGACCCCGGCCAGGCGCTTGCGCAGGACATCGCTGCGCAGGATGCGAGCTCCTGGCGACCTGCCGACGGCATCCCCGAGCGTTCGCGCCAATGTCGATTTGCCCGTACCTGACAGACCGCCGATCGCGATCAGCCGCGGCGCTTCGTCGGCAACGAGCTGTCCCGCTACCGCAAGATAATGGGCTGCCGCTTTGGCATCACCGCCGTCGCCGCCGTGTTTTGCCCGCGCCGCCGACACATGAGCGCGGATGCATGCACGCACGCTCATGAACAGCGGCATGAGACCGACAGCGCCTTCGTCCTCGGGCGAATGATCCAGATAGCGATTGAACATCATATTGGCTTCGCGACGAAGGCCCTGCTGCCACATGGCGTGATCGCCGACGCGGTGTTCGGGATGACGCAAGAGCGCGACGCAATCGAAGAGGTCGCGGGCCGCGTACCCACATGCTCGTTGGCAGGAAGGTGTTGATCGTAGCGATCAGGATGACGATCGCGAGGCCCATGCTGGTGCCGGTCCGGCTGTTGTCCCTGCGGCCCCGCTTCATCCACAACACGCCAGGAGCGGCAGCAATGAGCATGTTGGTGAACAGAAACCATTGCAGGATGCTGCCCTGTCCCATGAACCCGATCAGGATATTGATGAGGCAATAGAAGGCCGCGAGTTGCAGGCCCACGCTCAGCAGTGCGTTCCCGAGCGTAACCGGGCGGGAAAAGACCTCCCCGAAAACCTCCTGCCGCTCAACCGTGATGACCATGTATATGTTGATGATCTCGAATATGTTCCAGACCAGCAGCGCGATCGCCGTGGCGGTGAAGAACCAGTGCCATTCATGGCTGGCCGCAGCCATGAACATGATGATCGCCCAGCTGCTGTCATGCGCCAGATAGAAGGTATGCATCCAGATCGGATAGGGCGCCTTCTTCTCCCGGAAGATGAGCGCGAAGCTGTAGATATATTCGAGATAGCCGAACAGGAAGGTCACCGCCGTGATCGCAAGCAGCGGCGTGTTGTCGAGCCGGAACGCGGCCATGAGTTGATCATACATCGAAGCGACTCCGCGCTATCGGCCTAACTTGACGATCGGCAAGTATTTAGGAACTTACCGATCGTCAAGTTTTCGTGCATGGGGTGACGATGAGTCAAACCGATCCAGCCCTTCAATCGCTCAAACGGACGCGAGGCGGGCGCGAGCGCTTGCTTCAAGCGGCGACCGACCTTTTCCGAACCCATCGCTTCGCGGGTACGTCGCTGCAGATGATCGCGGACAGGCTCGGTGTGTCGAAGGCGGCCATCTACCATCATTTCAAATCCCGCGACGACATCATCGAGGCGTTGATGGAACCGGTGGTGGTGGATGCCGAAACTGCGATTGCACGGATTAGCGATCTGCCCCGCGAAGAACACTTTCGCTCCGCCCTGGACTTCTATGCTGCCTTCACGGTCAAGCATCGTGACATCATCAGCACTGTCTTCTTTGATCGCCCGGCACTCGGCTCCGTCCTGTCCGGGAAAGTCGATCTCCTTGTCGACCAACTCGCCGTGCTTCTCGCCTACGACAATACACGGGCAGAAGAGGCCCGCGCGAAGATGATGATTTACGGAATTGCCGCCGTCGTCGCTGAACCCCGGCAATACGCCCTCGATGACGATGATCTGCTCAACCTGGTGACATGCCTTGCGAACGCATCGCAATGAGCTTGGCGGGACACCAGCCGGCTTCACCGTGAACGTCAAGGCGGGCAGGTACAAGCCCCTGCACCGACGCGGTCGCGCCTTCACCATCAGATAATGGCCTGGCCACCATTGACCGACAGCGTCGATCCCGTGATGAACCCCGCCTCTTCGGCAACGAGGAAGGCAACGCAGCGTCCAATATCCGTAGGCTGCGCGAGGCGCCCGACCGGGATGCGCGCCACGATCGTCTCCATGATCTCGGGCGGTACGGCCGCGACCATTTCGGTGTCGGTATAGCCCGGCGCGACCGCGTTCACCGTCACGCCATCGCGCGCCACCTCGAGCGCCAGGGCCTGGTGAAGCCAAGCATGCCGGCTTTGGCGGCAGCATAGTTGGTCTGCCCGAACTGACCCGTCTGGCCGTTGATCGAAGCGATATTGACGATGCGTCCCCATCGCCGCGCCTTCATGCCGCCTACAACGGCCTGCGCCATGTTGAAGCAGCTGTCGAGATCAACACCGAGCACCCCGTTTCCAGGCCTCTTCGCTCATCTTGAGCAAGCTGGAACCGCGGGTGATGCCCGCATTGTTGACCAGGATATCAATGGTACCGATCGCAGCTTCAACCTGCGCGACGCCTGCCGCGCAGGCCGCATGGTCGGACACGTCCCAGCGGAAAGTCGGCCGCGCGCGCTTCGTTGCCGCTATATGTCGCAGCGACACGAGCGCCTGCAGCCTGAAGCGCGGTGCAGATGGCCGCGCCGATGCCGGTCGTACCGCCGGTTACAAGTGCCGTTCGCATGACATTCTCAGCATGTTTCTTTCATGGGGGACTTCGCACCGCCGGAACTGAAGAGGGACAAAGTCGGGCGGGCAGACAGCGCCATCGGTGCCTTGATCGGAGCCAGCGCTCGATTGCCACGGATTTCCGCCAGACGGCGCTGATAGGCTTTCACCAATTGGGCATGGCAAAGGCGTGCTTCAGGGCAACCGGCCTGTTCAAGCCGACGTCGATGAAACAGCACGCGTTTCAGATAATAGCTGTGGTCATTGTCCAGCACGGTCCTCGCCCTTTCCCAGGCAAGCCTGCGACACGGCCTGCTGGTTCGCATTACGCATATTCCCGTAAGCGCCCCCGGGTCGGCCCTAGTATGATCCCGTATATTCCCGAGCCACGCCGACCCTGATCTTTCCGGGAAGTTGCACGGATGAGCGGGGTAGACGCGTGAAGCTGGAAAAGATCGAAGCCTGGCACGCGTTGGCGGCTGACTCGGTGCTCGACCGGCTGGAAGCCGATATCGCGGGCCTCAGCCAGCATGAAGCCGAAGAACGGCTGGCCCGTCACGGGCCGAATGCACTGCCGAGCACCGCGGCGACGCACCCTCTCCTACGCTTTCTCGCCCAGTTCAACAGCGCGCTCATCTATTTCCTGCTCGCAGCGGCTTTCGCGGCAGCGTTGCTGGGCCACCTCGTCGACGCGCTGGTCACAGGCGTCGTCGTCCTGGTCAACGCAATCGTCGGCTTCGCCCAGGAGGGCAAGGCAGAGCGAGCGCTGGGCGCGATCCGCGACATGATCGCCCCGCACGCGACCGTCCTGCGCGACGGCGCGCGCCGGACAGTCTCGGTCCCGGACCTCGTGCCCGGCGACATCGTCATGCTCGAAGCCGGCGATCGTGTTCCAGCCGACCTGCGCCTGCTCCGCGCGCGCGGCTTATTGATCGACGAAGCGCCACTCACGGGCGAATCCGTGCCGGTCGAGAAACAGGAAGAGCCCGTCGAGGACGCGGCCGGCATCGCGGACCAGCGCAGCATGGCGTTCTCCGGCACTCTGGTCGCCTCCGGCCAGGCGAGCGGCGTCGTCGCGGCCACCGGCACGCAAACGCAGATCGGCCGGATCAGCGGCTTGCTGCAGGCCGTCGAGACCGTGACCACCCCTCTGCTCCGGCAGATCAATCGCTTCGCACGCCGCTTCACCTGGCTGGTGATGGCCGGCTCGGTGCTGCTGTTCGCGTTCGCCGTGATTGCGCGCGAGTTTCACTGGATCGATGCCCTAATCGCCGTCGTGGCCCTTGCCGTCGGTATCATCCCCGAAGGCCTGCCAGCGGTCATCACCATCACGCTTGCCATCGGCGTGCAGCGGATGGCATCGCGCAACGCCGTCATCCGGCGCCTGCCGGCTGTAGAGACGCTGGGCGCAACCTCGGTGATCTGTTCGGACAAGACAGGCACGCTAACGCGCAACGAGATGATGGTCCGGCGCCTGCTTATCGAGCGCGCCACAATCCTCGTCGGCGGATCGGGCTACCCACGCTCCATCCCGCGGCTTTCAACGACCGCGCGATGGCAGCGCCGATGCCGCGGGTTCCACCCGTTACGAGAGCAATATGCGTCATGATTCTCCGGTTCCTTCTTGAGGTTACGCAGCGACAGTCGATCGCAGCGCCCTTTCGGAAAATGCGTAAGTATACTTAGTGGTTTTGTTATTGCGCCGGAGCAGGCCACGATCAGGTGCAGTCTTTCCCTTACGGATCGAAAGCCGCTATCAAGGCATATGGCAGTAAGGAAACCATCTCGGCCCCAACCTCTCCCGCCGCGCGATCCCAGGGGTGGACGGCCGTCGCTTGAATTGGCGGCACGCCTTGGCGAGCATATTCTCGAGGTTGCCCTTCGGCAGTTCATCACGGAGGGCGCCGAAGGAGCGAGCATGGACAGGATCGCGGCGGCGGCGAATGTCTCGAAGCGTACGCTCTATACGCGCTATGGTTCGAAAAAGGCACTTCTCGTTGCGGCGACCGAACATGGAACCGCTCGCCACCTCAAGCCGATCAGGTCGGCCATTCCGCACGGAACGCCGCGGGAACAGGTTCTCCATGTCGCAAGGAAGCTGCTCGATCTTTCGCTCAGTGAAGAACTGATCGGCATACAAACCCTTGTGGATTGGATTGCAAAGCAGGGACTGGAAACGAACAGGCCGCGGCCCTCAATCGGCGCGACGGCAGGAGTATCGGTTATCCTGCCCATCCTCCGGCAAGCCGCTTCTAACCTCGACTCTCGGGATGACGACCTGCCATTTATTGCAGGCTTCGTTTTCGATGCACTTGTCGGAGCTCCAAGGACACGCATTCTCTGGCGACGAGATTTGGCCAATACTGCCCAGGCCAAGGCAGACTATCTTGAGCGGACGATGGACTTGGTCGCCCAAGCTGTTCCTCTCCTCGCTGGGAAATAGACGAATTGAACGCAAAAGCGAACTGCAAAGCCTGGTCAGGCTTGCTCCCTCGCCGCCGGTCTCGCTTAAGTCTTCGTCGCGAGCAAGATCGGGCCGCCGGCGGGCTTTCCCCAACAACAGGCTTGTTATGCCCTCTCGTTCGGTCCCGTGTCTTTCACAAGGAGACACTTCTCAGATCTTCTGGAACGCCCGATGACTGGTTGGAACGGTAATCAACCGGTCATTGCCGCGACGAACGCGGTATCGGATCTTTCCGCGACAGGCGAAAGCAACTGCGATGGTTGCTCCGCGCAATAAGCGGTCCTTGGCCTTTCAGATATCCGAACGGCAACAAACGTTCTTACGGCGGAACCTGAGATCGAATGGTAAACCTTGCGTTGGCGGTTCTGGCCAGGCCGGTATTTCGCAAAATGATCTGGCCCAGCGTTCGAAGGAGGGTTCGCGGCGTCAATCGTTTGGCAGTCCGCCGACAAAGGCTGATCACGCCGCACATCCGTGAAATCGCGCAAACGCAGCAGAGTTCTGATGCACCTGGACGTCACTCGAGTTTGAGTTGCAGCCCCGGATCCGCTTTCTCAATGGCCCTGACAAAAGCGGGCCTTTGCGCAATCCGGTGCAAATAGGCCCGAATAGCGGGATAGGGCGCGAGATCGAGCGGCACGAATTCCCGCATGGTCGTAAGAGGGAAGATCATCATGATGTCGGCGACCGTGAACACCTCGCCTGCCAACCAAGGGCCAGTCTGGGAAAGATGCGCTTCAAGCGCGGCGATGCCTCGATCAAATCGTTGCTTCATCAGCGCCGCCATGTCCCCGCTCGCCATCAACAGCATCATGCTAGGCAGAAACGAACCGTTGGCGAAATGATACCAGTAGAGATAGGTTGCAAAGTCAGCGTGATTGGCCGGAAGGGTCAGCCGCCCTCCACCATGGCGCGCAACGATATAGTCGATGATCGCGCCCGATTCGGCGAGGCAAAGCCCGCCTTCTGTCACAACCGGCGCGGTGCCGGAGGGATGAAGCGCCTTATAGGCCGCGGGCGCAAGGCGTGTGACGGGATCGCGATCGTACCGGATGAGAGAGTAAGGGATCTGGAGTTCCTCACAGAGCCAGACTATGCGGTCGGACTGCGAAACTCCCAGATGGTGGACTGTCAGCATGGCAGTTTCTTGGGTCATCGTTCAACTCCGTTCGACAAGCGAACCGTGGATGATGCCTACGAGCGCCCGCACCTGGTCGCGCAGGCCCACGATTTCGCCCTCTGTGATGGAAAGGCCCGCGACGAGCGTCGCCGGCACCGTCTCGGCCGATGCACGCAAGACGCGCCCCTCGGGAGTCAGATCAATCTGCACCCGTCTTTCGTCCTGCGGGTCCCGCGCCCGCTGGATCAGGCCCGCTTGCTCCATCCGCTTGAGCAAGGGCGTCAGCGTTCCGCTGTCGAGATATAGCGCCTCGCCGAGCGAGCCGACCGTCTGCGGCGCGTGCTTCCACAGCACAAGCATGACCAGATATTGTGGGTAGGTCAGCCCGAGATCGGCCAGAACAGGCCGATAGAGCCGAGCCAGCAGGTTCGACGCGGCATAAAGAGGAAAGCAGACCTGCCGATCGAGATCGAGTGGGTCGTCGCTGACCGGCAAGCTCATACATTGATCCTCAGTTCACCGACACCGAGATAGCGACATCGATATTGCCCTTGACCGCGTTGGAATAGGGGCAGACGGCATGGGCTTTGGCAACGATGTCCTCGGCCGTCGCTGAATCGAGGCCGGTAATAGCCACATCGAGCGCGACAGTCAGTGCAAAGCCGCCCTGCCCGTTCGGCTGCATGCCGACTTCGGCCACTACGATGATATCGTCGTCCTTGACCTTGTCCGACGTCGCACGCGTCACATGGATGACAGCATTCTCGAAGCAGGCGGCATAGCCGGCCGCGAAGAGTTGCTCGGGGTTGGTCGCGTCCCCCTTGCCGCCGAGAGGCTTTGGCAGAGCGAGAGAAAGATCGAGCAGGCCATCGTCGCTTTTGACGGTTCCGGCGCGGCCACCCACCGCAGTCACCTTGGTACTGTAGAGCGCGCTCATCCAGGTTCTCCTTGATCAGGTTGAGGCGTTGATATATTTTACACAATATAATTGTGCAAATGTTAAAATCTGACCGGTGGATTTTTCATCGCCGCCAAGGCTCGTTCCGTCGCATGTCGCGCCCCATCAGGGGCGGCCGTGCTCCATCCGGTTTGACCAGCGGAATACGAAACTTATAAGTATAGTTACTAATGGCGGACGCGCTGCCTCGCGTCGACAAAAGCGCCACAAGAAGCCTCAGAAATCTCAAGGAGAGTATGCCCTCGGCATGGAGTGTCGCTTCTGGCCTGAAGCTCCTCCTTGCCGCCTTCGATATCGTTTCGGGGCGGTGCTCATATCGGCCGGGAGGACACACATGTCCGATTTCGAGGGCAAGGCAGTGATTCTGACAGCGCTGCGATGGGGCCTGGCGACGCAATGGCGCAGGACCCCGCTTCTCTCAGGCCAAGCCTCCTTGAATGCCGGCGGCCGCTACCCTGTCGATGGCGACAATCTCGTCCGGTGATGCGTCCTCTTCTCCCTCAATCCAGGATATTGCCCATGCCCAGAACTGCGCTCGTAACTGGCGGCGTCACCGGAATCGGTGCCGCAACCGCAAAGCTCCTCAAAGAGAAGGGCTATGGCGTCGCCGTCAATTATTTCGGCAATGACGAGGAAGCCGACCGGTTCGTCGAGGAGACGGGCATTCCTGCCTATAGCTGGAACGTCGCCAGCTTCTCGGAAAGCCGGGACGGAATCGCCAAGGTCGTCGCGGAACTCGGATCGATCGACATCCTCATCAACAATGCCGGCATCACCCGCGACGGCACGCTCCACAAGATGACCGAGGAACAATGGCGAAGCGTCATCGACGTGGACCTTGGCGGCTGCTTCAACATGTGCCGCGCCGTTATCGAGGGCATGCGTGCGCGGCGTTTCGGAAGGATCGTCAACATCAGCTCGGTCAATGGTCTCTCCGGCCAGTTCGGCCAGACCAATTATGCCGCCGCCAAGGCGGGGGTGATCGGCTTCACCAAGGCGCTCGCGCTCGAAGGCGCGAGCCGCAACATCACCGTCAATGCGATCGCGCCGGGCTACACGGACACCGGAATGGTCGCGGCCGTGCCGGAGGAGGCGCTGAAGGCGGTATTGGCGGGCGTGCCGGTCGGGCGGCTCGGCACCCCGCAGGAGATTGCCCGCGGCGTGCTTTTCCTCGTCGAGGACGAGCAAGGGTTCGTGACCGGTGCCACGCTGTCAATCAACGGCGGCAAATATCTTCAGTAGTGGCTGACCGCCATCGCCACGAAGCGATCGTCCAAGTCGGCAGGTCAATCCAACTGTCTGGGAATCGCTTCAGGATCAAGGAAAGGACTTCCCCATGACCAGCCCTGTCTTCCTGTGTGCGCCCGTCCGCACCGCCATCGGCGCCTATGGCGGAACGCTCAAGGACATCACCGCGCCTTCCCTGGGCAGCGTCGCGATCGCCGAGACGCTGAAGCGCGCGGGCGTTGGCGCCAGCACGATCGATGCCGCCGTCATGGGCCAAGTAGTCCAGGCGGGCGCGAAAATGAATCCCGCCCGCCAGGCCGCCATCGCCGCCGGGCTGCCCGACAGCGTCCCCGCGCTCACCGTCAATCGCGTCTGCGGCTCGGGCGCACAGGCGATCGCGTCGGCCGCGCAGGAAATCATGCTGGGCCTAAGCCAGGCCGTGGTGGCAGGCGGCATGGAGAATATGGACCAGGCCCCCTATCTCATCGAGAAAGGACGCTGGGGCTACCGCATGGGCGACGGCAAGCTCATCGACGCCATGCTCCATGATGGCCTCAACGACGCCTTTTGCAACCAGCATAGCGGATGGGTGACGGAAGACCTTGTCGCGCAGTTTCAGATCTCACGCGAGGCGCAGGATGCCTGGGCGGCCCGGTCGCAACAGAATTTCAGCGCCGCCCAGGCGGCCGGCACGTTCGACGAGGAGATCGTGGCGGTCGAGATCCCTTCGCGCAAAGGGCCGACGGTCTTCGCAAAGGACGAGCAGAACCGGCCCGAAACGAGCCTCGAGAGCCTGTCACGCCTCAAGCCGGCTTTCCGGCCGGAGGGCACGATCACAGCCGGTAATGCCCCGGGCCTCAACAGCGGCGCGGCAGCCATGATCGTCGCCAGCGAACAATGGGCCGAGCGCAACGCTGTGGCACCGCTCGGGCGCCTCGTCGCCTTCGGTGTCGGCGCGGTCGCTCCGGGCCTGTTCGGGCTCGGGCCTGTTCCGGCCGTCCGGCAAGCGCTGGAACGGGCGGGCTGGTCGGTCGCTGATCTCGACCGCGTCGAGATCAATGAAGCGTTCGCCGCCATCGCCATAGCCGTGACGCGCGAACTCGGGCTCGCCGAGGATGTGGTCAATGTCGAGGGTGGCGCCATCGCTCATGGTCATCCGATCGGCGCGACCGGGGCCGTGCTCGCGACCCGGCTGTTGCACGCGATGAAACGCGAGGGCCTGCGCCGCGGGCTTGTCACCTTGTGCATCGGTGGCGGCCAGGGCGTCGCGCTCGCACTCGAAGCCGTCTCATGAGGTCAGCGCACACGGCAATCCCGGGCTTGCCCTTGGCTGGGCGGTCTGCTGCCCGAAAGGGTGAGCATGTTCGATGAAGCGCATGCATGGCTCGCCGGAAAACCGGATGATCCCGCTTGCCAGATCGATGTCGGCGGACAACAGGGCTGCGCCATCGGCCCCGAAGACACGCCCACGCCCATGCTGCGTGTGATGAACATCGAGAAAACGTTTGGAAAGCGCAAGGTGCTGGACGGCGTCTCGCTCGATGTCGCACCCGGTGAGATCGTCGGGCTCCTTGGCCCCAATGGGGCGGGCAAGACGGTCTGCTTCTATGGGATCATGGGCCTGCTCCGATTGGACGGTGGCCGCATCCTGCTTGCAGGAGAAGATGTCTCCGCACTTGCGATGAGCGAACGCGGCAAGCGGGGCATGGGATATCTGCCACAGGAATCTTCGATCTTCCGGGGCATGAGCGTGGAGGAAAATATTCGCGCGGTGTTGGAACTGCGCTGCCGCGATCGAGCGACGCTGGAGAAGCGGCTGGACGCGCTGCTCGGCGAGTTCAACATCGCCTATGTGCGCCATACGCCGTCCGGGGCGCTGTCGGGAGGCGAACGCCGCCGGTGCGAGATAGCAAGGGCCATGGCCGCCGATCCGAAAGTCATTCTCCTCGACGAGCCCTTCGCGGGTGTCGATCCGCTGTCTATCCTCGACATCAAGGCCATGGTTCGCGCGCTCAAACGGCGCAATGTCGGCGTTCTCATCACCGACCACAATGTCCACGAGATGCTCGAACTGGTCGATCGTGCCTACGTCATCCATGCCGGCAGGCTGCTTTTCGAAGGAGAGCCGCGGGCGATCCTCCATGACCCTGACGTGCGCCGGCTCTATCTCGGCAAGGATTTTGAGGAATGACGCTTGATTTCGAGCCGGCCCGCCGATCGGTGCCACGCCAGGAAGACATATGCAGCCGCCTCCAGGCCAAGCCAGTCCGCGGCGGCGTCACTCACCCGTAAATTATCGCGACAAGACAAGGATCGATCATGAGCGCTGAGACTATGACATCACCGCCCGACCCGCTGGACGGCATCGCCCAGACCCTCGACAATGCCGCAGGTGCCGCTATTGCGCAGGTGACTGCCGGGCTCGCCCCTGCAACGCTCCTGCAAGCCTTTTCGGATTGGGCACTGCACCTGGCCTTTTCTCCGGGAAAGCAGTTGCAGCTGGGCGCCAAGGTAGCGCGCAAATATACCCGGCTGTTCGACTATGCGATGCGAAGCGCAACCGACAGCGGGGCGACACTCGCGATCGAACCTTTGCCGCAGGACCGGCGCTTTGCAGATCCGGCCTGGAAGCAGCCGCCTTTCAATATCCTCTCGCAAGCCTTCCTTCTCAACCAGCAATGGTGGCATGCCGCAACCACCGGCGTGAGCGGCGTCACCAGCCATCATGAAGACATGCTTCAATTCACCGCCAGGCAGATGCTCGATGTCCTGGCGCCGACCAATTTCCTGGCGACCAATCCTTTGCTTCAGCAAAAAATCGTCGAGACCGGAGGCAAATGCCTTGTCGATGGATTCCAGCATCTGCTGGAAGACATGCAGCATCTCGCCCGGGGACTGCCGGCCGTCGGCGTCGAGAACTTCCGCGTCGGCGAGAATGTTGCCGTCTCGCCCGGCAAGGTCGTCTACCGCAACCGCCTCATCGAACTGATCCAATATGACCCGACGACGGAGAAGGTCCGCCCGGAGCCGATCCTGATCGTCCCCGCCTGGATCATGAAATATTATATTCTCGATCTCTCGCCCGAAAATTCCCTGGTCAAATGGCTGACGGACCAGGGTTTCACTGTTTTCATGATCTCCTGGCACAATCCTGGAACGCAGGATCGCGATCTCGACATGGAGGCCTATCGCCTGATGGGGCCGGTGGCCGCGCTCGATGCGGTGACCGCGATCACCGGCGCGTCGTCGGTCCACGCCGTTGGATACTGCCTGGGCGGCACCCTGCTCTCGATTGCGGCTGCCACCATGGCGCGCGATGGCGACGACCGCCTGGCGAGCGTCAGCCTGTTCGCTGCGCAGACCGAGTTCAGCGAGCCGGGCGAACTGGGTCTCTTCATCGACGAGGGGCAGCTTAGCCTGCTCGAGAAGATGATGTGGGGGCGCGGCTATCTCGACAGCAGCCAGATGGGCGGCGCCTTCCAGATCCTCAAATCGAACGACCTGGTTTGGTCGCGCATCCTCAGCGAATATCTGATGGGCGAGCGCGAGCCCATGAACGATCTTATGGCGTGGAATGCCGATGGCACACGCATGCCCTATGCGATGCACAGCCAGTATCTGCGGCGGCTCTTCCTCGACGATGATCTCGCTGAAGGCAAGTATAAGGTCGATGGCAGGACCATCGCGCTTTCAGCCGTCCGCAAGCCGCTGTTCGTCGTCGGCACCGAGCGCGATCATGTCGCCCCATGGCACTCGGTCCACAAGATCCATCTCCTCACCAGCGCGGAAATCACGTTCGTGCTGACTAGCGGCGGTCACAATGCCGGCATCGTCTCCGAGCCGGGCCATAAGGGCCGCCGCTATCGGGTGCTGACCAGGAAAGCGGATGGCCTGTCCTATGACCCCGAGGAATGGGAAGGACGCGCTGAGCGCAAGCAAGGAAGCTGGTGGATCGAATGGGGCGAGTGGCTTGGCCGTCATTCCGGCGAGCCGGTAGCACCCCCGCCGACCGGAAACTCCGAAAAGAACTATGCGCCGATCATGGATGCGCCCGGTCACTATGTCCTGGAGCGCTGAGCCATGAGCGAAGACGCCATGATCGAGAACCGCACCTTCGATGAGATCGGTGTCGGCGATACCGCAAGCATAGTCCGCACCTTGACCGGGCAGGATATCCAGCTCTTCGCGCTGGTGTCCGGCGACGTCAATCCGGCCCATATGGACGCGGACTATGCCGCGACCGATCTGTTCCGGCGGGTGATCGCCCATGGCATGTGGGGCGGCGGCCTGATCTCCGCCGTGCTGGGAACCGAGCTGCCGGGCCCGGGCGCCATCTACCTCAGCCAGTCGCTCCGTTTCACCCGGCCGGTGGGCCTGGGGGACACGATTACAGCCTCGGTCACAGTCATTGAGAAGCGCCCGGACCACGACATTGTCATATTCGACTGCCGCTGCGTCAATCAGGATGGGGAACTCGTGATTTCCGGCCAGGCCGAGGTCAAGGCGCCCAGGGAGAAAGTCCGGCGCGCACGCGCGACGCTACCCGAAATCCAACTGCGCGATCATGACGGCTATCGCAGGCTGATCGACCTCACGAAAGGCGAGCCGGAGAGCACCGCCGTTGCCCATCCGTGCAGCGCGGCGGCACTCCTCGCCGCCATCGAAGCGGCCGAAGCAGGACTGATCGCCCCGATCCTCGTCGGACCCGACGCAAGGATCAGGCAGGCGGCACAAGAGGCCGGCAAGGATATCTCGGGCGTCCGGATCGTCCACGCCGACCATAGCCATGATGCCGCCGCCAAGGCCGTGGCGCTCGTCCGGTCAGGCGAGGCCAGGCTGCTGATGAAGGGCTCGCTCCACACCGACGAACTGATGGGCGCGGTGGTTCGTTCATCCACTGGTCTGCGCACCGAGCGCCGGATCAGCCATGCCTATATCATGGACGTACCCGACCACCCTGCCCCTCTCATAATCACCGATGCCGCGATCAATATCGCGCCGACGCTGCAGGAAAAGGCCGATATCATTCGCAACGCCATCGACCTTGCCCAGGTGATCGGCATTGAAGAACCCAAAGTCGCGATCCTTTCCGCCGTGGAGACCGTCAACCCCGACATCCCGTCGACCCTGGACGCAGCGGCGCTGTGCAAGATGGCCGATCGGGGACAGATCAGCGGCGGCCTGCTCGACGGCCCGCTCGCTTTCGACAATGCGATCAGCGAAGCAGCAGCCAAAGAAAAGGGCATCGTCTCGCCGGTGGCGGGCAAGGCGGATATCCTGGTCGTCCCCAATCTCGAAGCCGGCAATATGCTGGCCAAGCAGTTGACCTTCCTGGGTGGTGCGGATGCCGCGGGCATCGTGCTGGGCGCGCGGGTGCCGATCATCCTGACGAGCCGGGCCGACAGCCTGCGCACGCGGCTTGCCTCCTGCGCGGTCGCGGTGCTGATGGCGCGCGCGGCGACCAGGGCCGCGCCGGGCCTGCCGCAGGAGCCGCATACATGAAAGCGGTCGTCAGCCTGAATTCGGGTTCCTCCAGCATAAAATTCTCGCTGTTTGTCGTCGATCCGGCCGGCACGCTTCAGCTCTCGGCCGGCGGCAAGATCGAGAAGATCGGAATTGCGCCGACCCTTGCGGCCCGTTCGGCTGATGGTAGCATGGTGCTCGAACGGGACTGGCCCGACGGCGCTTCGCTCAGCCATGCCGATCTGCTGGCGGACCTCTTCGCCTGGGCGGCGGATCATCCGCTCGAAGGCCGGGAGATCATCGCGATCGGACATCGGGTCGTCCATGGCGGCCCCGATTTTGCCGCGCCGCTCCTCGTCGACGACGCCCTCATCGACAAGCTTGAAGCACTGTGCCCGCTGGCGCCGCTACACCAGCCCCATAATCTGGCCGCGATCCGCGCGATCGCAAGGCTCCGTCCCGGACTGCCGCAGGTCGCCTGCTTCGACACCGCCTTCCATCACGATAAGCCCGCGCTGGCCTCGCGTTTCGCCCTGCCGCGCGCGCTCCACGACCAGGGCATCCGCCGCTACGGCTTCCACGGCCTGTCCTATGAATATGTCGCCCGGCGCCTCGCGCAAATCGATCCGGAGCTTGCGGCAGGGCGCGTGATCGCCGCGCATCTCGGCAATGGCGCCAGCCTGTGCGCCATGCAGGCGGGGCAAAGCATCGATACGACAATGGGCTTCACCGCGCTCGATGGGCTGATGATGGGCACGCGCTGTGGCGGTCTGGACCCCGGCGTAGTGCTGCATCTCCTGACACAGATGGGCATGACTACCGCGCAAGTCGAAGATCTTCTCTACAGGAAGTCCGGTCTGCTGGGTGTCTCGGGCCTATCAAGTGATATGCGCACGCTTTCCGCGAGCACGACCGCGCCAGCAGAGGAAGCGATCGCCCTCTTCGCCTGGCGGGCTGGCCGGGAGGCCGGGGCGCTCGCGTCCTCACTTGGCGGCCTAGATGGCATCGTGTTCACCGCCGGTATCGGCGAGAATGACGCCGGCATGCGTAGTCGCATCTGCAACAGCCTGAAATGGCTCGGGCTCGAGATTGACGAGATCGCCAATGCTGGCAACGGCCCTTTGATCAGTCTGCCCGATAGCCTGATCAAGGTCTATGTTATTCCGACCGACGAGGAGCGCATGATCGCGCTGCACACCTTGCAAATATTGAGCGAGAAGCTTGCATGAGGCCGCTTGTGGATTTGGCGGTCAATGAGGCGACCGCCGTTCCACCAAATCTGAAACGAGCATTGTGCCGGCGCAATACGTCATATATGTTCAACTGAACATATCATGGAGCACGCATGTCGAGTGAAGTCATCTTTCCTCCTGCCACTCCGCCCCGTGGGCGTAGGCCCAAGGATATGGCAGGAGGCAGGCAAGAGTTGTTGGCTGCCGCCATTTGTGCATTTTCGCATGACGGGTTTGAGCGCGCGGATCTGAGAGGAATCGCGTCGGCGGCCGGTGTCAGCCAGAACCTGATTCGCGTGCATTTTGGAAACAAGGCTCAGCTCTGGAATGCGTGCCTTGACACAATAACGAAAAGTGCGGCCGGGATAATTTCCGAGATCTCGAAAATTGCCTCCGACGAAAGCCGTTCGGTTCACGACCGCCTTTGCGACGTACTTCCTCGCATAGTCTATTTTTACTCCGATCACCCCTACGTCAGGGACTTTGTCGTTCGGCACGCTGCAGACAGGTCTGAACGATCAACGTTGGTCACGGAGCAACTCATTTATCCCGCCTATGAAAGCTGCCGTGCCCTTTACGAGGACGGGATCGCTCAAGGCATTATCCGGGCGAGTCACCCAGCACTTTTTTTCGCATTGCTAAGTGCCGCAGCCAATCAACCTGCAAGTTTTCCGACCGTCCTGCAATCTCTTGCCCCTGAAATACCTGCGGATGCCGCGCGGATCCTCATTGCAGAAACCATTGTCGAAACGTTGCTTCACGGCGAGCCATGCCCGCCGCAACGGTAAAAAAGGAGCAAAGCCGCTCGACGCCTTCAAAGGCTTCAGAGCGATTGCCGACGGACGCGGTTTCGCTGTGCATCTGGACAACGGCGCGATGCAGAGCGCCACGGAGGCACGCGAAGCGTTGGCAGAACCATATCGCCGAGAAACGCACGATCGCAATTCAACGCATGATCGCAATTCACAGAGACAATCTGTTGGAGGGGTTTGCTTGATGACACCGCTTGTGGATCTGAAAGGGAAGCGCGGCCTCGTTATCGGCATCGCAAACGAACATAGCATCGCGGCAGGGTGCGCGGAGGCATTTGCCCGATGCGGAGCCCGGCTTGCCGCTACCTATCTCAACGACAAGGCAAAGGACTGGGTCCAGCCTGTCGTCGACCAGCTCGGCATCGAATGGACTGCGCCGTGCGACGTACGCATCCCCGGCGAACTCGAGGCGCTTTTCGCCCAAGTGCAAGAACGCTGGGGCGGCCTCGATTTCCTGCTGCACTCGATCGCCTTCGCGCCGAAGGAGGATCTCCACGGTCGGGTGGTCGACAGCAGTGCGCAAGGCTTCTCGATCGCGATGGACGTGTCCTGCCACAGCTTCCTTCGCATGGCGAAGCTCGCCGAACCGCTGATGGCGACGGGCGGATGCCTGCTTTGCGTGACCTTCTATGGTTCGGAGCGGGTGGTCGAGCACTATAACCTGATGGGCCCCGTCAAGGCGGCGCTGGAAAGCGCGACGCGCTATGTCGCCGCGGAACTGGGCGCCAAAGCCATCCGGGCACATGCCATTTCACCGGGGCCGATCGCCACCCGCGCCGCGAGCGGGATCGACCGGTTCGACGAACTGCTCGATCGGGCTGCCGCGCAGGTTCCCGCAGGAAAATTGGTTGACGTCAGCGACGTCGGCGCGCTGGCCGCCTTCCTCGTCAGCGATGCCGCGAAGGGGATCACCGGCACGGTCATTCCGGTCGATAACGGACAGCATCTTTTCGCGTGATCGTTCGGGCCGCCCCTCTTGCCCTTGCGGCCAGCGCCGTACTGGCGCCGCAGGCGCACGCGCAAGGCGCTCTGGAATATGTCGTCCAGCGCGCCGGCAACCGCGATGAGAGCAGGTATATCCTTGTCGATGTGCGCGTTCTCAATGCCGGGGCAGCCGCGCAGGAGGTTCGCCTTCCCGACAAGGTTGCGGCCGATCTGGTCAGCAACGGCACGTATCGAAAGGTCTGGCTGCAACGAGGCGAAAAACAGGCTGCGGTTCTGACGATCCCGGCCAATGGCTTCGCGGCGGCGCTCTACCGGATCGACTTTCAGGACGTCATGGACGGCGCGGTCTTGTCCATTCCCTCCTGGTCAACGCAGCAAATCCTGCTGACGATCGGCGTCGATCCTGAAGCCGACCGCTCTGCACCTGCCGCCCTGGCTATGGCGCCCTCGCTCACACCCCCGACCTCTACGCAGATATCGCCAGCCCCTGTCACACCATCGCCGGCAGACCGAACCCGGGGCAATGCTTTCATCCCCAATCTCTCGGTCTACGAACCGATCTATGCGGTCTATGGCCCCGGCACCAACAGCGACGCGCGCATCCAGATCAGTTTCAAATATCAGCTGTTCGGAAGTCGAGCGCGGATGGACCGCTCTCCCTCGCTGATCGACGGCCTCTACTTCGCCTATACCCAGCGCATGTTCTGGGACGTGGCGGCGAAATCCTCACCCTTCCGAAATATCGATTATCAACCCGAGCTCTTCTATCTCTCGCCTGCCCTGCCCGTGTCAGAAAAGGCCACGATCAGCGGCCAGATCGGCCTTCGCCATGAGTCCAATGGACGCGATGGCGCGGCCTCGCGCAGCCTCAACATGCTCTATGTGGCCCCGATGGCCGTCTTCTCGCTCGGCGAGGACCGAAGGCTGACGATCGCGCCGCGGCTGTGGCTCTATCTCGGAGACCTTTCGGACAATCCTGACATTCGCCGATATCGCGGCAATAGCGGGCTTTTCATTGAGGCCGGCGAGGATGATGGGCTGCGCGTCTCGGCTTCTACCCGTCTGAACCTGGGTAGCGGCAAGGGAGCTCTGACCGCCGATCTCTCCTACCCGTTCCGGCGTATCCTGGGCGGAGGCCCGGACTTCTATCTCTTCGGCCAGGGCTTCACCGGCTACGGCGAAAATCTGCTCGACTATAACAAGCACGTGACGCGCCTGCGGATCGGCGTGGCGCTTGTGCGATGAACGCTCAAGGAGGCATAGCGTGAAGCTGCGGGCCTGTATCGTCATTCCCATTCTGGCCGTCGTCCTCATCGCCCTGGCTTTCGGGCTGTGGTGGATGTTTGGACGCACCGACAAGCTCCCCGAAACCATCGTGCGCGGCAACGGCCGTCTCGAGATGACGCGCACCGATATCGCCGCCAAATATCCCGGCCGCCTGATGTCGCTTGACGTCCATGAAGGTGATCTCGTCCGGGCGGGTCAGGTCATCGCCCGGCAGGATGACGTAGACCTCAAGGCACAACTCGCCGGAGCGCTTGCCAAGCGCGAACAGGCAGTGTCCGCCCTCATGCGCGCGCAAGGGGAGCTCGCCGCGCGGGACAGCCAGGCCCAGCTCGCCCGCATCGACTGGGTCGAGACAGCCAAGCTTCGTGATCGCGACATGGTCTCGAACGTCGAGCTGGAGCAGCGTCGCCTGGCATTGGGCGCTGCGCAAGGTGGCGCGCAGGCGGCGGGCGGCGGTGTCGGCGAGGCACGCTCGGCCATTGCCCAGGCCGACGCCCTGATCGCGCAAACCAGAGCCGGCCTTGCCGACCTGCGGATCATCGCACCGACGCCCGGGCGCGTCGAATATCGGATCGTCGAGCCTGGAACCATGTTGCCGCCGGGCGGCAAGATCGTGTCGCTGGTCAATGCCGAGGATGCCTGGCTCACCATCTTCCTGCCCGCCTCGGTCGCCGGCAAGATCAGGATCGGCGACGAGGCACGCATTCTTCCGCAGGGTTTTGGCGACGCCATTCCCGCGCGCGTCAGCTTTGTGGCGCCCGATGCGCAGTTCACGCCCAAATTCGTCGAGACGGCCAGCGAACGCGAGAACCTGTCCTACCGGGTGAAGCTGCAGATCGCGCCCGATCTCGCCCGTCGCCTGGACGGAAGGCTGAAGGCCGGCATGACGGCGGACGGGTTCGTGCGCACCGATACGCACCAGCCCTGGCCCGACCTCACCAAGATCGACAAATGATCCCGCCCGCTCAGATCCTCCCCGAAGAGGCGATACGGATCGAAAGCCTTTCGCATCGATACGGTGGTATCGTCGCCCTGAACGAGGTTTCGCTCTCCCTGCCCAAGGGGAAGACCACCGCGCTGGTCGGGCCCGACGGTGTCGGCAAGTCGACGCTGCTCGGCCTCATATCCGGCGTGAAAAAGCTGCAGACGGGACGTCTTTCGGTTCTCGGCTTCGATCTTGCCGAGCGTCGCAAGCGGGAGGATTTCCTTGCCCGCGTCGCCTACATGCCCCAGGGGCTTGGTCGCAATCTCTACCCGACGCTTTCCGTCCGCGAGAATATCGACTTCTTCGGGCGCCTCTTCGGACTGTCCGCAGCCGAGCGGGAAGCGCATCTGCGGCGCCTGCTGGACGCGACGGGACTCGCTCCCTTTCCGGACCGGCCCGCCGGCAAGCTTTCGGGCGGCATGAAGCAGAAGCTGGGCCTGTGTTGCTCGCTGGTCCACGATCCCGACCTGCTCATCCTCGATGAGCCCACCACGGGTGTCGATCCCCTGTCGCGACGGCAGTTCTGGGAACTGGTGGATGCGATGTGCGCGGAGCGGCCGGACATGACCGTGCTCGTCTCCACGGCTTACATGGAAGAAGCAGAGCGCTTCGGCCACCTCGTGGCGATGGATGATGGCAAGGTGATCGCGCAAGGGGATACAGGCGAGATCATGCGTGAAGCGGGCGCGGATACGCTGGAAGCCGCCTATGTACGCCTGCTCCCGCAAGACAAGCGGCCGTCGGGCGACGCGCTGGTCGTGCCGGCCTGGCAGGACAAGGGCGAGGCGCCGGCAATCGAGGCGCATGACCTTACCCGGCGCTTTGGCGATTTCGTAGCGGTCGATCATGTGAACTTTCGCATCGGACGCGGCGAGATATTCGGTTTTCTGGGCTCGAACGGCTGCGGCAAGACCACGACCATGAAAATGCTGACCGGCCTGCTCGATGCAACGGACGGGACGGCCAGCCTTTTTGGGCGGCCGATCGCCCCCGGAGACATGGAGACGCGCATGCGCGTGGGCTATATGTCGCAGGCCTTCTCCCTCTATGAAGAGCTTTCGGTTCGCCAGAACTTGGTCCTTCATGCGCGGCTCTATCGCGTGCCACGCGCGCAGGCAGGCGAACTGGTTTCGGCCGCGCTTGCCCAGTTCGAGCTCGAGGCCCATGCCGACGCCGTTCCCTCGGCGCTTCCGCTCGGCATACGGCAACGCCTGCAACTCGCTGCCGCCTGCCTCCATCGACCCGAGATCCTCATCCTGGACGAGCCGACATCCGGCGTCGATCCGGCCGCGCGCGACATGTTCTGGCGTCACCTGATCCGGCTCTCGCGCGACGAAGGGGTGACGATATTCGTCTCGACCCACTTCATGAACGAGGCGGAACGGTGCGACCGCATATCGCTGATGCATCGTGGTCGGGTTCTGGCCGTCGGCGCGCCGGCGGAACTCACGCAGCGTTATGATGCGGAGCGGCTCGAGGATGCGTTCATCGCTGTCCTCGAGAAGGATAATGACGAAGTGCCGACTGCGGCCCCCGCTACCTTGCCGACCGACACTTCGGCTGCTTCCCCGACTGTGGCCGCCGGTGCGCGAGCGATGGCTATGGGCGTGCCGCGATTGCCGACCGCTGCCGGCAACTGGCCGGGCTTTGCCTGGGCCTTTGCCCGGCGCGAAGCGACCGAACTCATGCGCGATCGCATCCGGCTCGCCTTCGCGCTGATCGGCCCGATCATCCTGCTGTGCATTGCAGCCTACAGCATTTCCTTCGACGTCCAGAATATCCGCCTTGCCGTGCTCGATCATGACTGCAGTGCCGCGAGCCGCGACCTGCAACGTTATTTTGAAGGGTCACGCTATTTCCGGGTTGAGCCCGAACTTCAAAGCGACGCCGCCGCCGAGCAGGCGTTGCGCGAGGCATCGGCCAAGATGGTGCTGGACATACCCCCCGGCTTCGGACGCGACCTGGCCGCAGGGCGGCGGCCCGCGATCGACGTGCGGATCGACGGCGCAAGCCCCTTCCCCGCGTCGAACGCGCGCGCTTATGCCGAGGCCATTCTCCTTCGCTATTCGATCGATCAACTGCGGTCCACGCAGCTCTTCGCAATCCCTGATCTTTCGTCCACGATCGAACCCCGCTTCATCTACAACCAGGAGTTTCGCAGCATCTACGCCATGGCGCCGGGCGTCCTGATGCTCTGCATGATCCTCATTCCCGCAATGCTGACGGCCCTTGGGGTCGTGAGAGAGAAGGAGATCGGTTCGATCACCAATCTCTACGCCTCGCCGGCGAGCCTGGGCGCATTCCTGGTCGGCAAGCAGATGCCCTATGCCCTTCTGGCGATGATCAGTTTCGTGACGCTGATCCTCGTGACTGTCTTCATTTTGGGAGTGCCGCTCAAGGGGTCCTTGCCGGCCCTTCTGATCGGTGGCTTCCTCTTCATCCTGTCAGTCACCGGGCTCGGGCTGATGATCTCCGCATTTGTGCGCTCGCAGGTCGCCGCCATCTTCGCGACGTCGCTCATCTGCCTCATCCCGTCGGTGAACTTCTCAGGGCTCCTCTACCCCGTTTCGACCCTGACAGGCCCGAGCCATATGATCGGGCTGACATTTCCCTCCTCCTGGTTCCAGATCGTCAGTCTGGGCACATTCACCAAGGGTCTGGGCATGGCCAGTTTCGGCCAGGCCTATCTGGCCCTGATGGCGCTCGCATTGCTCTTCGTGGGCGGCGCACGCCTGATGCTGGGAAAGCAGGAGAAATGACGCGCTGGATTCTCAACGTCGCGCTTCTGAGCGGCAAGGAACTGCGCAGTGTCATGAAGGATGTGACGCTGATGGCGCTTATCCTCTTCGCTTTCACCGTGGCGATCCAGCTTGTTGCGAACGGGGTGCGCGCAGAGGTCATGAACGCTTCGGTCGCGATCATGGACGAGGATCATTCCGAACTGTCGCGCCGACTGCGCGATGCCATCCAGCAGCCCTATTTCAAACCACCCGAGGACATCGAGCGATCCGCGATCGGCCCTGCGATGGACAGCGGCCAATATATCTTCGTGATCGAGATCCCGCCCCGCTTCGAAGCCGATACGCTCGCGGGCCGGTCGCCCTCCGTCCAGATTCTCGTCGACGCGACTGCCATGACGCAGGCAGGTCTGGGCGCTGCCTATTTCCAGCAGATATTCGCTCAGGAAACGCTCGACTTCCTCCATGCCCGGGGCCTCCTGGAGGCGCTGCCGGTCCAGGTCGAAAGCCGGATGCATTTCAATCCCAACGCCCAGTCGGCCTGGTATACCTCGGTCATGCAGATCGTCACCAATGTGACGGTGCTCTCGATCATCCTCGTCGGCGCGGCGGTGATCCGTGAGCGTGAGCATGGCACGATCGAGCATCTGCTGGTGATGCCCGTGCGCGCCAGCGAGATCGCCTTCGCCAAGATCCTTGCCAACGGCCTCGTCATCCTGCTGGCCTCGATCGCGTCCCTCTGGTTCGTCGTTCATGGCGCTGTGGGCGTGCCGCTGACCGGATCTCTCCTGCTCTTTACAGCGGCAATGTTCCTCTATCTCTTCTCGGTCACCTCGCTCGGCATGTGGATGGCGACGCTCGCGCCATCCATGCCGCAGTTCGGGCTCTTCGCGGTGCCCGTCTATGCCATCGCCTATCTGCTCTCGGGGGCGGCGACGCCGCTCGAGAGCATGCCCTCGGCGATCCGCACGATTGCACTGTGTCTGCCGACCACCCAGTTCGTCAGCCTCTCCCAGGCGATCCTCTATCGCGGCGCGGGCGTGCGAACGATCCTGCCGGAACTCGCGATCATCTGCGGCTCGGGCGTGTTCTTCGTGGCGATGGCCGTCAGCCGCTTCCGTTCGATGCTCTCAAGGCAGGGCTAAAGGTCATGGATGACATCACCCAGGAAAATCAGAATGCATAGCCGATTGCTTCCCCCCTCGCTCGCGCTGCTGCTCACCGCCTGTGCCAGCGTTCCTAACACGTCTTCTCACGCGCCACGCGTCACTCCGCCCGCTCGCCTCGACGCAGCGGCGGCGAACGACGCGGCAATAACCGGGACAGACCGCTGGTGGACGGCGTGGGGCGATCCCGCTCTTGATGCGCTGATCGAGAAATCGCTCGAAGTAAACGCCGATATCCGCGCTGCAAAGGCCCATGTCGCCGCCGCGCGAGCGCTGGTCACTGTCGCGGAATCCGCACTTTATCCTACCGTTGCCGCAAATGGCACAGCCTGGGCCAGTCAGAGCGATGCCGGGCTCGATGACAAGTGGCAGGCCATGCTGCCATCGCTGTCCGGAAACAGCGGCAGTGGATATCTGGTAGGTCTTGGAGCCACCTGGGAGGCTGACCTGTTCGGTGGAAGTCACGCAGACGCCGAAATGGCGCGCGCGCTTTCCGAAAGTGCCGCACGAACGGCTGATGCCGTCAGGCTCATGGTCGCCGCCGATGTCGTCGAGAATTATCAGCAGTTGCAGGGGCTGAGACGTCGCCTCGCCGTCCTTGATCGCAGCGAGGCGACGGCGGGCCGCCTTGTCGATTATGCAGCCGCCCGACAGCGGACGGGCGCTGCGACAGCGGCCGATGTCACCCGCGCTCGCAATGGCCTTGAGGCGCTGCGCGCCTCCCGCCCGGCTCTCACATCCCTCATCGATGCGCGCCGGCGGCGACTGGCCGTGCTGGCGGGCGACCTGCCCGAACAGGCGCCGGCCATGATCGCCTCCGCCACTTTTGAGACGCCGGGCGCGCCCACGGGGCAGCTACCTTCCGACATTCTTGCTCGCAGGCCTGATGTCGCGGCGCGATCTTGGCTGGTGAACGCGCGCGCGGCGCGCCTCAAGAGCCTGAAGGCCGATCTGCTTCCGCGTTTCGCCATCCATTTCCTTCGGCAGAACGGGCATATCGAACTGGGCGGCCTGCCAGGTTATGGCGGAACCGGAGGTCTGGTCGGCCTTTCCGCATCGATGCCGCTTTTCAATGCCGGAAGGTTGCAGGCCAGAGTGAAGGCGGGCGATGCCGAACTTGAGGCTGCTCTCGCCAATTATGACCAGGCCATGCTGTCGGCGCTCGAGGAAGTTGAATCCGCTTATGGCTTTCGGACGGGGCTGGACGAACGCCTGGCCGGGCTTATCCGTACATCCGACATGGCGCGCCGACGCGCCGACCAACTGGCGATATTGTACGATGCCGGACGCACCCAATTGGGCGATGTGTTGCAGGCCCGACTGGATGCCCTCTCGGACGAGGACAAGATGGAGCAAACCCGCATCGCGCAAGGAACGGCGACCGTTCAGCTCTATCGGGCGTTGGGAGGTGGCTGGTAAAAACTGGACAGCAACGCCAACCGCCGTTTTTTGGGCAGGCCGCACTGTCCATCTGATTGCAGGTGAGGCCTACGCCCCTGTAGGCAATTTCGAAGCCGCCCCGGACCGATTTTGTCTATTTTTCCGATCACGACCCCGGATCATAGATGCGGGGTTAAGATTTAACGGTTAAGCATGCTATTGCGTATGCATGGGAGCCATGAAGGCCTCAGCGAGCCTAGCGAAGTAGGTATACCATGAAGGAATTTCTTGAACGCGCGGCGAATGCCGGCGCCCTGTCGTTCCGTGACTTGCACGTCATTCTGGATGCGCTCCCGATTCCTCTGTCCTGGGCCACCTTACCGCAAGGAGAGATTCAGTTCGTCAACCGGGCTTTTACAAAGACGTTCGGCTACGCCGAAGGGACTTTCACAAACGTCAGTGACTGGATCGATAAGGCCTATCCGCATGAGCATCACCGCCGGGAAACCCGTCGGCTTTGGCACGATCTTTGGCTCGCGCAGTCGGATGGTATTTCGGAAATAGATGTTTGCGAGGTCGAAATTTTATGCGCTGACAACAGGATCAGAACGGCTCAGCATCGCGGAATTCTCCTTCACGAGATGGGCATCGGCATCGCGCTATTCGATGACATTTCGAGCAGACGTGAGGCCGAGAACGCATTACGTCGCATTGCGTTTGAGGACCCGCTAACCGGTCTTGCCAATCGTCGGGTGCTGCAAGATCTATGGGCAGAGCACGCAACACGGGGCGCGATCGCAGACAATATGATGGCTGTACTTGTGATCGATCTGGACGGCTTCAAGGCGATCAATGATCGTTTGGGCCATGATGCAGGCGACGAAATGCTGAGAACTGTGGCTCAGCGGCTCAAGGAATGCGTTCGGGAAGGCGATCTCGTTTGCCGCATAGGAGGCGATGAATTTGCTGTACTGCTACCCGGCCTGCGAAGCCCATGGCCCGTCGAACCAATTTGCCAGCGGATTGACGCGGCCCTGCGCCAGCCGGTCATAATCGATGGAAGCATAGCCGCGGTCGGCGCCAGTGTCGGTGCAAGCCTGTACCCCCAGGACGGCGATGAACTGCAACTTCTGGTGAAGCGCGCTGATGAGGCGCTTTACCGTCGAAAATCGCAGCGCATGGGTGGTTGGGAATGGTTCCAGGCGCCGATTGCGGCCTGAACGATCGCCATCTGATATGAGGCGCCCAACAAACAGGGCTGAGCATTGATCGCTGCTCTCAGAATTACGATTGATATAACCAGTCCCAGAATGCGTCCCTTAGTGTCTGATTCAAAATTATCGTCGCGGATTTCATGATCTTGCGATGCGTCGGGCAAAGAGCTGGATCGATGCGATGAAGAGCCATGCGGCTGCCGACGCAATGGTTTGTTCGAAGTCCTTGGCGAGCCGCCGGTTCCGGTTCAGCCATGCCAGCGTGCGTTCGACCACCCAGCGTCGGGGCAGCACGTCGAAGCCTTTCGCTGCATCGGACCTCTTGATGATCTCGATGGTCCATTTGCCGAAGCGGCGCAGAGCGTCCTTGAGCTTGTCTCCGGCATAGCCTCCATCAGCGAAAACATGGCGCAGCCAGGGGAAGCGCCGAATGATTTCGGCCAACACCATCGGCGCGCCGTCGCGGTCCTGGATGTCGGCGGTGTGGATCACGGCATGGACGAGATTTCCCTCGGTGTCGGTGAGGACGTGGCGCTTGCGCCCTTTGACCTTCTTGCCCGCGTCATAGCCACGAGGCCCTCCGCTTTCCGTGGTTTTCACGCTTTGGCTGTCGATCACGCCGGCGCTGGGCGAAGCCTCCCGGCCGTGCGCCTCGCGTGCAACCATCAGCAGTGTGTGATTGATCGTCAGCCACAGCCCGTTGTCGCGCCAAAGGTAGAACCAGTGCCGCACGGTCGAAACAGGCGGAAAGCAAGGCGGCAGCATCCGCCAGGGCAAGCCCCCGCGCAGCAAGTATAGGATAGCCTCGACAATGCGCCGCAGCGACCATTTGCGAGGTCGCCCGACATGTGATGCTGGTGGCAGCAATGGTTCCAGAACCGCCCACTCGGCATCAGTCATATCACTTGGCAAAGTCAGCCCGCTTCGCGCATGAAGGGCGCGAGTGGTATCGGTCCACATCGTTGTATCCATGGTAGTTTTTGGCGAAACTCATGAATCAACGACAGGTCAGGCCGTCAAGCTAACCTGCTGATACCACTCAACTTAATTTCCGATCGGGCTCTTATAGTTTATTGATAGTTAAACTTTGGGGCGGAGAGTAAGCCGAGTCGCCCATGACATGGCGATTTATGGAAAACAGAAGGCCATAGCAACGAATCCTGCGAAAGCAAATCGCACTGTAAATTTCTCGGTAGAAGGAAGATCAACAAGAGGATTTAGCAATAATTATATTAAAGCCAGACTCAAATCGGCAATCTCAAACGGGAATATCTGGCCCGCTTTTCAGCCTATTGTATCAATTGACTCCGGACATCTCGCAGGTTTCGAGATTTTGGCTCGATGGACGGCATCCGGGGGAAGGAACATTCCGCCAGATCACTTCATCCCGCTGCTGGAAAAGCATAATCTGATTGATGATCTTACCAAGGCTTTGATACGATCCTCATGTGCGCAGGCCAGAGATTGGCCCGGCACATTCTTCATCGCTTTCAACATTTCCCCATGTCAACTCCTGCATGAGGAAATGCCTGACTGGCTCATGGCGGAAGAAGTTCGGGCAGGTTTTCCACTGAATCGTCTTCAGATTGAAGTCACCGAAGGATCGCTCCATTCTCAGGAGGAAACAGCATACGCTACGCTTCGGAAACTGGATTCCCTGGGCGTTAAAGTGTCGATCGATGATTTCGGGACCGGCTATTCCAGTCTCGCAAGACTGGAAGCCTTTCCGTTCAGAAAGCTCAAGATCGATGCTCGCTTTGTACGTGGCCTGGACCGGGATGCGGGGAAGCGGCGAATTGCAGCTGCCATCATTGGTCTCGGACAAAGCCTTGGAATTACCGTTGTCGCAGAAGGCGTAGAATCGGAGAAGGAAGCCTCGATTCTATCGGATCTTGGTTGTCCGCTGGGCCAAGGCTGGCTTTTTGGTGCGGGAGTGCCGGCCCACGAGGCTCGCGAGATGGTAGATGGACTGGGAACACCTCACACCGATACCCCACCTTTACTCGACGCCTCGCCGTTTCAGCAACTCCATCAGCTCCGATCCCTGTACCAACAGTCCCCCGCGGGGCTATGCTTCCTGGATGTGAACTTGCGCCACGTACGCGTGAACGATCTCTTCGCCAAGATGCTGGGAGCCAGTTCATTTCAAATTACGGGTAAGACAATTGATGAGGTATTATCCGACCCCACTCTCGACCAACTCCGAGAAATATTGAACGCAGCGCTGAAAAATGACCATACTCCCACTCAGGAAGTCGTTATAGCCGAACGAGACTATCAAGTATTTGTACAAAAGGTTGTCGATGTAGGCGGCGACGTCATCGGTCTTTCGTTAGTGACAGTCGATGTCACAGAACAGAAGCACATCATTCGCAAGCTTCACCTTAGCGATGCGCATTTCCGGCACCTTGCAGAAGTGAGTCCGACGATTGCCTGGGCAGCCAGGCCTGATGGAACCGTAGATTATATCAGCCCATTAGCGACGGACATCGAGGGCGAAGCAATGCAAAAGAGAATTGATCGCTGGTATAGCAAAATGCACACGGACGATCTCGCACGGGTTCGTGCGGAATGGCTTGCCTGGTTGCCGTCAGTGCGACCGTTTTCGACCACATTTCGAATGGCGCAAACGGGAGGAAATTATCTCCTCATGAGAAGTCGGGCACATCCTCAGCTCGATGAGAATGGAGCAGTTATCAGATGGAATGGGATGATATCACCCCTGATCGTCGATGAAGGGGCGTAATCGAAGAAACTTTTGGTCTGCCTGGTGTAACACGGTGCCCATCACGTTACCTCGCCTTCACCGGGTCAGGGAGAACTCCACCGGCACGACCAGTTCCAGCGTTTCGCCGGGTTTGTCGTCGGGCGGCTTGGGAAGTGGTGATGCCCGTTTTGCAAGCGCAACCGCTTCGCGATCGAGGTCAGGAAAGCTCGAAGACCGTTCGAGGCGGGATGATAGGACCTTGCCTTCGCGGTCCATCACGAAACGAATCCAGGGCGCTCCCTGTTGCCCCCGCGCCATCGCCGCACGCGGATATTGGCGATGCTTGTTGAGCGCCGCAAGGACGCGGCCTTCCCAGCTATCGGCTCCGTGGCTTGCCACCTGAGGCGCCAATGGCGCGGGCATGGTCTCGGGCGCGGCCGTCTCCGGTTCCGTTGGCGCCGGATGAGTGGGCGTGGGCGTCACTCGCGGTAAGGGCACCGACACCGGCGGGATCGGCACGATCGTGCGTTCAACCAGTTGCACCTTGGGCCGCTCCGTAGACTTTTCCGTCCTCTCGACCGGCCTGAGCGCATCCTTCTCTTCCGGCTGAATCTCTGGGGGTGATGCGGGAGCCCGGACGTCGAACACGTTAAGGGTAGTCGATGCAGGCGGTGCGCTATAGGTCCGCCAGGTAAACAACGCCGCACACAGGATCAGCAGCCCGATCACCGACACGCCCCCAATGCCGAACTGTCGCGTCCCCAGGCTCATGGGTTGATCGGCATACCGGCTCGAAGGCTGCCACGCTGATGCATATACGGGCGGCATAGCCGGCGCAGCGCTTGTCCCGGACAGGGCCGCGCCGCATTGCGCGGGTTGCGGTTGGGGTATCACAAGCGTCATACCTTTGTTCCGAGCGCCGTCAGCAGGATGACAATGCCGGCCACAACGGAAAGCGTCGCAGCCACCCCCACACACCAGCAACACCGCGGAAATGGAAGGTCGCCATGGCAATGAAGGCAAACATTGCGAAGCTCGCCAAAGTTGCGACTATAAGGGCCTCGGCCTGCCCCATTCCGATCCGGACCAACAGCAGCGAGAGGGCCACGGTTGCAAGCGATGTCACGCCGTAGGCCCCCAGCGTTCCCGCGATTGTGCGGAGAACCGCCGGCCAGCGTGCTCTTGCCCGTTCGCTTTGGCACATCATTGCCGGACTTTCCGCAAGAAGCGCTCACGGTTGAGCTGCGCAATCATGGCGACGAAGTACGACGACACGTCCGATATCAGATTAGTAATGCCGCCGTTATAGCATTTCTGGCTCAGATCGTCTTGCTAACGCAACGTACGGCGAACTGCATCTTGCCATCCGGCAACGAGCGTTTTGCGTTCAAAATTCGCCATTTTCGGTTCAAAAATCTGTCCCTGCGTCCAGGTTTCGGCCAGAGCGTTGAGATCCGCCCAGAGCCCTGTTGCAAGGCCCGCATGAAAAGCAGCGCCAAGCGCTGTCGTCTCAAGATGAACGGGCCGCTCAACCTTCGTCTCGAGCATGTCGGCAAGGAATTGGCAAAGCCAGTCATTGGCGGCCATACCGCCATCGACGCGCAGTTTGGCAGGGGCTGCGCCGCCATCTGAGACCATCGCTTCTGCAAGATCCATAGTCTGGTAGGCGACCGCCTCAAGCGCGGCGCGAGCGAGATGGGCCTGGGTCGCGTCAAGCGTCAGGCCAAAAATCGCACCACGCGCATCAGGATCCCAGTGAGGCGCGCCAAGTCCCACAAAAGCCGGAACCATATAGACACCATGACTGGAGGGAACCCGCGTAGCCATATCGTTCGTTTCACGAGCATGCGTGATGACGCCGATCCCGTCCCGCAACCATTTCACCGCCGCGCCAGCAACGAAAATCGAACCCTCAAGAGCATAGGTCATCTGCCCGTTCAGGCGATAGGCTGGTGTCGTGAGGAGGCGGTTATTTGATTCCAATGCCTCGGTACCCGTGTTGAGGAGCATGAAGCAACCGGTGCCATAGGTCGACTTCGCCATTCCCACGCCAAAGCAAGCCTGACCGAACAGCGCGGCCTGCTGATCCCCGGCAACACCGGCAATGGGGATTGCTGCGCCCAGAAGCGCAGCGTCAGTCGTGCCGAAATGATGCGCATTATCATGCACCTCGGGAAGCACCTGCATCGGCACACGCAGCAGACGACACATTTCCTCATCCCAACGTTGCTCGCGGATGTTGTAGAGCATCGTCCGACCAGCATTGGTCACGTCCGTGGCATGAACCTTCCCACCCGTCAGGCGCCAGATCAGGAAACTATCGATGGTGCCAAACGCAAGCTCACCCCTTTCAGCGCGCTCTCTGGCGCCGCCGACATTATCAAGAATCCAGGCGAGCTTGGTGCCCGAAAAATAGGGATCGACGAGAAGGCCGGTACGCGAGCGCACTTCCGCCTCAAATCCTTCCTCTCCCTTGAGTTCGGCGCATAGTCTGGCGGTACGGCGATCCTGCCACACGATGGCGCGATGGATCACCTTCCCAGTACCGCGCTCCCAAACGACCACTGTCTCGCGCTGGTTGGTGATGCCGATGCCGGCAATGCCGCCGGTACCCACCCCGCTCTTCTCGATAGCTTCTTTGGCAAGACGGAGGGTGTCGCGCCAAATGTCCTCCGGGTCATGCTCCACCCACCCCAGGTCGGGATAATGTTGTTCGAACTCACATTGCGCGCTTGCAACGGGACGCGCGTGCCTGTCGAACACGATGGCGCGCGTCGATGTCGTGCCTTGATCGATGGCCAGAATGTGCACAGGCTGAGGCATTAGGCGGCTCTCCGGGCTTTTCTTCAAAGGTTTACTTGACAGGCATGTCCGTATCGCCCGGCGCACCTGACTTGCTTCGCGAAGGTAAATATGGCTTGACGGCAATTTGATAGAGACCAGCGCCGAGCGTTCCACCAAGTAACGGCGCGGCAATCGGGACCCACCAGTAATTCTCGGGACTTGGAAAAGCGGCCTGATCGTATCCGGCGAGCCAAGCCAGAAGCCGTGGCCCAAAATCGCGAGCGGGATTGAGTGCCCAGGCTTCCAGATATCCTGCGGACGCGCCAATGGTCGCGACCAGCAGACCGATCATGAGAGCGCTCGAATTCGCCCGTGGCGCAACATCGTTGAACTCGTCCGTGATGGCGAAGATTCCCAGCAACAGGAGGCCGGTCAGGATCACTTCATCCCAGAATGCGTGGATCGGGGTGATATGTTCGCCGGGATGAGTGAAGAATACCCCAGCGGCGCCACCTGTCGCACGCGTCAAGCCATGGGCTGCATTATAAGCGTCAATCACCGGATGATAGAGTTGCAGCACCAGGCTGGCACCGATGAACCCACCTATCACCTGCGCTATCCAATAAGGCAAAATCTTGCGTTTGGGGAAACCACGGAAAAAAGCGAGCGCCAGCGTGACCGCTGGATTGGCGTGTGTTCCGGAAACGGCACCCGTGACATAGATCGCGATTGTCACGCCCAGCCCCCAGGCGATGCAAACGCCCCAATAGGCCTGAGCGTAGGGACTCGGGTCATAAAGGGTGATCATGGCTGCCGCACCATCACCGATCAGGATTATGATCGCGACCGCCAAGGCCTCGGAGATGAGTTCGCCGATCAGGGCGCGGCGATATTCCACCTTCAAGTCTCCCCACGTTGGAACAATTTTCATCTGAAACTGCCCCATCTGCACACGCTTTCATATTAACGTCAACTCTTTCGTTTGCATTTTCGGTTTCGGCATATTATTTTCTATCGAAAGAAACCTGGGAATGATGCCCTTCGGATCGAACCAGGACACTTCCGCCGCCTTCCTATCGAGAGAAGATCGAATGACCGCATGCCCGCCCCCCTCTCCTGCTACCGGTATGCACGTCGAAACCTATGATTTGTTGATCGTGGGGGGAGGCGTGAATGGCGCCGGGATAGCACGCGACGCCGCCGGCCGCGGACTTTCGGTCCTGCTGGTAGAGCAGGACGATCTGGCCAGTTATACCTCCTCATCATCGACAAAACTAATCCACGGCGGGCTGCGTTATCTGGAATATTACGAATTCCGCCTAGTCCGAGAGGCTTTGATCGAACGCGAGCGGTTACTGGCTATGGCGCCGCACATCATGTGGCCGCTGCGGTTCGTCCTCCCGCAATCACTTTCCCCCCGCCCCGCCTGGATGGTCCGACTTGGCCTGTTCCTTTACGATAATCTGGGTGGCCGGAAGAACTTGCCCGGAACCGAAACGATAAACCTCGACCGGAGCCCGGGCGGGATCGGGCTCAAGCCCCAGAAGGGCAAGAAACGGGGCAAGGCTTTCGTCTATTCAGACGGGTGGGTGGAAGACAGCCGGCTCGTCGTACTTAACGCAATGGATGCGGCTGCCCGCGGCGCCCGGATCGAAACACGCACACAGCTAACGCAAGCACAAAACGAAAATGGCGAGTGGATTGCAACGCTCGAAACGAAAGCCGGTACAGTCCGTCAGGTGCGCGCAAGGATGCTGGTCAATGCCGCCGGTCCATGGGTCGATAAGGTTCTTGGCCGTATCGGGCGCAGCAACAACAATCGCGGCGTGCGGCTCGTCAAGGGCAGTCATATGATATTGCCGCGCCTCTACGATGGCGACCATGCGTTCATGCTGCAGAATCCGGACCGTCGCATCGTCTTCGCGATTCCTTATGAAGGCGAATTCACACTGATTGGCACCACCGATGAGCCCTGGACGGACGAACCCGGCAAGGCTGAAATCAGCCAGGGCGAAGTCGACTATCTGTGCGCGACGGTGAATCGCTATTTCGAAAAGGAGATTACACCGTCCGATATCGTGTGGAGCTATGCCGGCATCCGCCCGCTTTATGACGATCATGCTGCCAACGCCTCTGCGGTAACGCGTGACTATGTGCTCGATTTCGAGAAACCCGAGAAAACACGGGCGCCACTACTCAGTATCTTCGGCGGAAAGATCACCACTTATCGCAAATTGGCTGAGCATGCGATGGAGCATATAGCTGAAGTGTTCCCAACTGCCGGGAAGGCCTGGACAGCAGGTGAACCGCTGCCCGGTGGAAATCTGCCGGGGCAGGACTTTGATCGGTTTGTGGCTGACCTGTCATCGCGGTGGCCAGCCATGCCCTCAAAGTTGCTTCGCCGCCTCGCTCGGGCATATGGCACAGAAGCGATCCAGATTCTTGGCGCCGCAAGCGTTCCGGCTGACCTGGGCGAGGACTTCGGGGCCGGGCTCCACGCCGCCGAGATAGAATATCTGTTCGCGGCCGAATGGGCGCGTACAGCAGAGGATATTCTTTACCGACGCTCGAAGCTGGGCTTGCATGTGCCGCCTGGGACCGAGACTGAAATCGATGCCTATCTCAGCACACTTTCCCGGTGCGTCGCTTCGCTTTAGTGATCAGCAAGATCACAAGGAAACAGGAAGCAGGAGCAATGGAGCGAGGAACCGCGGCTGAAGGCGATGTCGTCGTAGCACGTCGAGAGCATATCCTGGAGATAGCCCGCAGCGCTGGCAGCGTTGCCGTTGAAGATCTAGCCGAGCGGCTTGGCGTAACACCGCAAACGATCCGCAAGGACCTGAACGTGCTAGCCGGACAGTCGCTGCTTTCCCGCATTCATGGCGGAGCGCTGGTGACCTCCGGCGTTGACAACCTGGCCTATGACGCACGTCGGACTGTCGCATCGAATGCGAAGGCTCGTATTGGGGCAGCAGCTGCCGCGCTGATCCCCAATGGCGCTTCCCTGTTCGTGAATATCGGCACCACAACCGAGGCTGTGGCTGCAAATTTTGTGCATCATCGCAACCTCATGGTGGTCTCGAACAATCTCAACGTCGTTGACACCCTTTCAGATCATCAGGCGATGGAACTTGTCTGCGTAGGCGGCAAGGTGCGCACCGGCGATCGTGCCGTGGTGGGAGCGCTCGCAATGCGCTTCATCGAAAATTTTCGCGTCGACTATGCGCTCATCGGCATCTCGGCGATCGATATTGACGGAAGTCTGCTCGATTTCGCGATCGATGAAGTGGAAGTCTCGCAGACGATCATCCGTAACGCGCGCAAGGTGATCCTTGTAGCTGATTCCAGCAAGGTGGGGCGCTCGGCTCCAGTGCGCGTGTGTGGAATGGATGTGATCGATTTCTTCGTCACTGATCGGATCGACGATCCGAATCTCCGTTCCACATGCGAACGTCATGGCGTCAGTCTGATCGAGACCAGCATTACTTGCTGACCTTCCCAAGCGATAGCGCGGGTACACTTGGTTGCATGGCAATACGTCAAGTGGGCGAACAGCCTCCTGGGGCTGCTTTGGTGATGACCTTCAGAGGGACTGCGCTATCTTTCAGGAGCAACGGATCAGCCCCGATCTAGCCGATGACCAATGCCCTGCCCATAGTCTTTCGTGGCATGCATGCAATCGAGCGCCGCGACGCCCCCGCGCTTCAGGGTCAGGATCTGTAATTGCAGTTGCTAGGCGGTGCCGATCGTTTAAGGTTCTCATGGATCTGGCCGAACTGGAGCTTGGTCGTGCTGTATCGGGTCTCACAGAGGCGAACGTTGCATTGACTCGGTGCGGGCTTTGAAACAACTGACTGCCTTCGCAGATCGTTCGTCCCTGCGTTCCCTCTGCGGACACCGCCCTCGGATCAGCTTTGACGCTGCACCGCTGGCAAACTGGTTCTATCCTACCTCACGCCTGGAACAAAGTGCCATCGCGCAGCATGGCATGCATGATGACCGCGAGCCGACGAGCGAGCGCGACACGGGGCGCTTTGCAACCTTCATGGAGCGCGGAGGCCTCGTTGCTCCCGATCGGGGCAGGACAATTCGCATGGCGCAGCCTTGACACTGCTCGACCTTGTTTGCGTCGGATACGCAGTCGACCAGCGATTTCCCCTCCCCTTCCTGATCGGCCCAGTCGGCCCGAAGCTGCGATTTTGGCCATGTTGAAGAACAAAGATTGAACATGGCGATCTACCAGGCTCGCTCTTGTCCTCCAATCTCGTAAACATCGGTCTCGATCGAGCACCTGTAGCTC
>NZ_CAKKNC010000010.1 GCF_918741285.1 Sphingobium sp. CECT 9361
ACAATACCAGCGCACCGCCCACAGGATCACATCACCCTGGAAATGGCGCCACTTGAAATCCGTCATCGTTCCGTCCGTCCAATCTCCGCCAAGCATGCTCAAGCTTCACGATTTTTGCAACAGAGCCCCGGCGACCGTGCGCCATCTTCCGAAGCGAAGCTGAGGGCCTTCGATGCCATTTTTGTCCCCGGACAGAAAGACATCGAGCGGGCCGTCGCGCAAGGCCTCGGCCATAAGAAGCTTTCGGCCGTCAGCTATGTAAAGATGGATTACCTGCAGGCTTTGCCCGCCAGACCGCGATTGTTCGACAACGATCGCCCGACCGTCTTCTACAACCCCCATTTCGATCCCGCGCTATCATCGATCGGCATCGCTCGCGATGTCATCGCCCGTTTCCGCGAACAGGAGCGGTACAACCTGGTCTTCGCTCCTCATGTACGCACATTCGAGAACCTCCATCTGGGCCCGCGAACGCGGTGGCTAGAACTTGCCGTGCCAGGGCACATCGCGGTCGATCTGGATTCTCCCAGGCTGTTCGACATGACCTACGCGCGGGCCGCCGACATCTATCTGGGCGACATGTCGAGCCAGCTTTACGAATTCCTCGCTAAGCCGCGGCCGGTCGCTTTCGTGAATGCGCATGGCGCTAACTGGCAGGACGATCCAAGGTACGCGGGTTGGCATCTGGGAGAGGTCGCATCAGGTGCCGACGAGGTCCTCGCCGCAGTGGATCGGGCCTTGGAACGGCATCCAGATATGATCCAACGACAGGAGAAAGCGATCGTGTTCGCGTTCGGCTGCTACGATGGCGCGATCAAACGGGCCTCACACCAACTGCTCCACACCCTGCAATCTCTCTGAACCCTTAGCGTACGTTTTCGACCATCCTCTCACCGGACCCCGAAACTGAGCAAAATCGACCTGTGCCTGTTGCCCGGGTGGCGTCTCGAAGCGTACGGCGAAGGGGCTGCCGCCGCCTGCCGGTCGCAATGCGCGCACCGTATCGCGGACGGTGCTGTAGCCACCGGTGTAACCACGCTCGCAAATCTCGCGCAAAAGGCGCCGCGCGCTCAAACCCGGATAGGCATCAAGCCTGAACCTCAGATAGTCCATCCAAGGATCAAGCAAGCGCTCGCGTGGCTGCCTGGGTCCGTAGGTCGGCACTTCGATGCCTTGCGCAATGTATTTACGGACGGTCTTGCGGTCGATCCCGACCTGGCGGGCGATAACGGCCACCTTCAGACCTTGGCGATGTAAATCCAGGATCATTATCAGATCTCCAAGCTTCTTCATCGTAGCGCGCCTCCCGTCAGGAGGATCATGCCCGATATTTTGCTTTGGCCCTTGTCCGGGGCTCGCCCCGGACAAGGGCCAATCAGAAGAAGTGGGGAATTTTCAAATGTCCGTTCCGGGGCATTTTACTCCGCCATCAACACCAAGAGCCACGGCAAGCCTCGCGTTGATGATCGGCGAGTGTTGAGCGGCATCGTTTTCGTCAATCGCAACGGCCTGCGATGGCGCGATGCGCCGAAAGACTATGGCCCGCACAAGACGCTGTACAATCGCTGGAAGCGCTGGGGTGAGATGGGCGTTTTCCTCCGCATCATGGAAGGACTGGCTGCGGCGGATGCCGATCCGAAGACCGTCATGATCGACGCGACCTATTTGAAGGCGCACCGCACGGCATCGAGCCTGCGGGTTAAAAAGGGGATTTCGGGCGCCTGATTGGTCGCACCAAAGGCGGCATGAATACGAAGCTTCATGCTGTCACCGACGCCAACGGCCGCCCGCTCAGCTTCTTTATGACTGCTGGTCAGGTTAGCGATTACACTGGCGCAGCAGCGCTACTGGACGATCTGCCAAAGGCGCGCTGGCTTCTGGGCGACCGTGGCTATGACGCCGACTGGTTCAGGGATGCCTTGCAGGCGAAGGGCATCGAGCCCTGCATCCCAGGTCGGAAATCTCGCCTCCAGCCCGTCAAGTACGACAAGCGCCGCTACAGACGCCGCAGCCGTATCGAGATCATGTTTGGCTGCCTCAAGGACTGGCGTCGCGTCGCTACCCGATACGATCGGTGTCCAACGGTCTTCCTCTCCGCAATCGCCCTGGCAGCCACCGTCATCTTCTGGCTCTGATCAGTGAGTCCTGACCCTAGTTCCAACTGGATGAAGAAACGGGGGTCACGTCAGTCGGCAAGCGCTCCTCGGTTGATCCAATACTGCTGTCTAAAGGAGTTTTCCGCCTTTCCCATGCACGTTCAGGCGATGGGCAGATCGGCTCGGTGTGGGGCCGACTCAATCCAGGCCTGATCTGAGATTCCAGGCGTGCAAGCTGGGACGCAGATTTACATGTGTAGGTGAACATAATAGGCCGACCTCACATAAGGAGAAAGTATCTTGGCTCGCCAGCAAGGTTTCGACACCGCGGAAGTCCTGTACAAGGCGCTTGGTGCGTTCTGGAGCAAAGGCTACGAAGCCACCAGTTTGTCCGATCTGACCCGCATCATGGGTCTCAGTAAAAGCAGCCTCTATGGTGCGTTCGGTGACAAGCGGCAGTTGTTCCTCGCTGCCTTCGACCTCTATCGCCGCGATCGCGCTGTAGAGTTGCGGGAAATTCTGGCGGCGGGCTGTGCCCGTGCTGCAATCGAGCGGTATTTTCGTCTGATTGTCACGGATGCGGGCAAGGAAACCTTTTCCAACGGTTGCATGAGTATCAATCAGGCGGTCGAACTTGCGCCACACGATCCTGAAGTACGCGCCAGGGTTCAGGCGGACTTCGAGCTGATTGAAGAGGAACTGACCAGTACGATCAAGCGGGGTCAGGCAGAGGGCAGCGTAAAGTCTCTGGATGCGGCCCGCAAGCTGGCCCGGCTCCAGATGGTTTCCTTTCCAGGGCTGCAAGTTATGGTCAGGACCGGCATGAGCCAGGAATGGCTGGACGAGGCGATCGAGGAACTGTTGTCGTTGCTGGATCAGGAGCCGAACCTATCGACTAGCGACTTGCGCTTCGGATTTGCAAACTCAAGCCGCTGATTGGCTGAGGCTCGCAGCATTCTCGCCCAAATGAGAAGCGTCCTTGCTGGTGCCGCTGCAATTCCATTGCTGCCTGTGGCGCGTGCCCAGTCCGCCTCCACTGCGGGGGCTGACGCCTATTTTTCTGTACAGGGAGGCGACCCGCGTGACCCAGGTGATCCGCGAACGTGCGAGTATTGGCGCCATTGTGCGTTCAGTGGCTATGCGTGCGACTGCTGCGGTGGTGGGATCAGCACCTGTCCTCCCGGTACGACGATGTCGCAGGTCACGTGGCTCGGAACCTGCATCAATCCCCACGACAAACGGGCCTATCTGATCTCCTACAGTGACTGCTGCGGAAAGCCATCGTGCGACAATGGTGCGTAGGTGCGCCGGAATTGTACGGTCCCGCTGATTGTCGGACTGGCCGACGCCCTTCCCGGATCGTGATAGGTCGCAGTGAGAGCTATACCACGCCATAACTTCCAACGCTTATTGGCGCGTAGCAGTATGGCCCCAGCGCTGGTGGCACGACGTATAGATTAACGATCGATTGGCCAGGCTGCTGAACCGGCGACCTTATACCAAGGCTTGTGGGATCTGACTCGTTGAGAGGTGGCCGGGTTTGTCTGAACAGGGATCGGCAACGGTTAAGTGGATCGTCTGCCGGGTTCCTTGCCTTGCCAATATGGGGCGTCATGCAGGGAGGGCGTAGCCCGACTGGAGTGACGCCCCGTATTGGTTGCCAAATTCATGCTGCCATCATTACCGGCAGGTTGTCAAAATACGCCTGATCCGGCGTCCTGGCGGCGAGGCTCGAATGTGGCCTCCTTCCATTGTAGAAGCTCAGATAACGACCGATCGACTCGCGGGCTTCGCTGACCCCGCCGTAGGCGCGGAGGTAAACCTCCTCATATTTCACCGAGCGCCACAGGCGCTCGACCATCACATTGTCGCGCCAGGCGACCCGGCCATCCATGCTGATGGCGATTTCCTCGCGCAGCAGCACGCTGGTGAAGGCGTGGCTGGTGAACTGGCTGCCCTGATCGGTGTTGAATATCTCCGGTTTCCCGAAGCGCGTCAACGCTTCCTCCAGCGCTTCGACGCAGAAGTCGGCCTCCATCGTGATCGATACCCGCCAAGCCAGGACTTTGCGGCTGAACCAGTCGACGATGGCCACGAGATAGACGAACCCCCTCGCCATCGGGATGTAGCTGATGTCCGTTGCCCAGACCTGATTGGGCCGCACGATCGGCAGTTTACGCAACAAGTAAGGGTAGATCTTGTGCCCAGGGGTCGGCTTCGATGTGTTCGGGCGACGGTAGATTGCCTCGATCGCCATCTTCTTCATCAGCGTGGCGACATGCTGGCGGCCGATCTCGATGCCTTCCTGCCGCAGAAGATCACGCAGCATCCGACTACCCGCGAACGGAAATTCCAGGTGCAACTCGTCGATCCGCCGCATGATGGCGAGATCGGCAGGCGGCACCGGTCTGGGCAGATAATAAATGCTGCCCCGGCTGATCCCTAGCTCCCGGGCTTGCCGCGCCAACGGCAGTGCGTGCGAACGGTCGATCATCGTTTTGCGCTCGGCAACAGTCCCGCCTTCCCGAGCGCCCCTGACAAAAAATCGTTCACCAGCGTCAGTTCACCAATCTTGGCGTGCAGCGTCTTTACGTCGATCGCCGGCGCCGCAGCCTCGCTCCGCGTCTCGCTGCCAAATACACCGGCAGCCCCTTCCAGAAGCTGCCCGCGCCATTGCGTGATCTGGTTCGGATGCACGTCAAACTGCTGCGCCAGCTCCGCCAGCGTCTTCTCGCCCTTCACGGCGGCCAATGCCACCTTCGCTTTGAATGCCGGGCTGTGATTCCGGCGTGGTCGTTTGCTCATCTCTACTCCTGTCACGCGGCCATCCTGGCCGCCGTCAGGCAGAAAATCCACTTATCCCGATGTGCAGTTTTGCCAGGCCACCTCTGGTGAGCGGACAATCAGAGCTACCATCCTGAACTGATGCGTGAACTTGCAAGAAACAGCAGATGGTGGATCGATCGATCCGAGACGCGTGATAGCCCGTATGCGCCAGTGGCCGTTGCAGGTCGCAGCCTTGTTTGGAACTCGTGTCGCGGAAACCATCTTGGCCAGCGTTCATGTGCGAACGCACCCACAGGCCGGACATATGAACGCAAGCGATCCGATCAATATTATCTGCCAAATCTTGCAGAGAGGGGGCCGTCCACATATGGCGCATCATGACAATCGGACTTCGCCAATGGGCGCACAGGTTCTGATCAGAGAGTCTTGGTATTAGGGCCATATTCGACAACTAGCACCGCTTCAATTTGGATCGGAGTTCAAGGCCCGTTACGAGCAGCAACTGACTGATTATCTGTCTCAGGTTGAGACATGAATGTGAGACCTCTAAGTCCAGACCAGGCGCTCAGGCACCGTCTTGGCATAGTCGCCCGCGCATTCACGTGCGATTCGTAGGACCTGCTCGATCATTGGCGAGCGGTTTTTACCTTTGAAACAGGCGGAAACATGCACGCTGGGCAGTTCCTGCCGCACCGGTAACCGTGCGATGTCGCCCGCGCGCATTTCGTTTAACAAAAGCGCCGTAGGGGCAGGCATCACGCCGAGCCCGCTTTTCACCATACTGAGCGCGGTCGGAACCGAGGTGACGCAGTCTACCTTGACCGATTGCGTATCCAAAAAGACGTCCTCGACGCCGTGCAACGAAAAATATTCCTTTATATAGGGGAAGGTTGATGTCTTCTGCGACGATAGCACGATTGGGAAGTTCGATAATTCTCGAACATCCAACGTCTCGGTGACATTGAAATAACGGGGATTGGCAAACCAGCCCATTGCAAACGTGCACAGGTTCACGCTATCGACATCATAGCGGTGTGGGCCGCCGACGACGAATACGATTTCAAACTCGTCATTCTTCAAGCGGGGTACGAGTTCGGCAACGGTGCCGGTAGTGATCTCGACATTGATGCCCTGGCATTCCGACTGCAATTTGCGAATGAAATCGGGTAGCCAGGCAATAGTGACGATTTCGATCGCACCGATCCGGATCGTGCCGCTGAATTCGCGCTTGGTTAGCGATGCCTTTAGTTCGTCATCCAAATCAACGATCCGCTTGGCATATTGAAAGACAACCTTGCCTTCTGGGGTAAGCTGGAACGGCTTTTTCCCCTTATCGTAGAGCTTGACGTTGAAATAATCTTCTAAGGCGTTGATACGACCGTTAATTGCTGGCTGAGTTGCGTTCATTTGCTCGGCGGTTCTGCTGAAATTACCGAGTTTCACCAATAATATGAAAGTTTCATAAAAGCGGATATTCATTGAAATTCCGTCTGTCTGGCCATGCGCCAAATAGGAATTCTAGGCCGGTAAGGGGGAGGCAGGCAAGCAGTTTAGTCCGTGAATTCATAAACCGGGCCTGCAAGCATGGGAGGCTCCAACGCTGGTTCAGCGATAGCTGGATGAGCAGTGTTCCAACAGAGCGGGCAGCTCAAGGTCGGTCCCTCCTGTTTCGCCGATCGCGCCGAAGTATCTCATTCGGAGCACCATCAGGGCTTCGGGCTGCGGCGCTTCCCCTGTTTCATCAATGTAGACCCCAGTGCCGTCGGTGCTAATCGCGTAGAGTTCACCGTTGGGTCCGAGCGCAGCGCTCTAGACCCATCTTCGACATCAACGGCTTCCACCCAGTTTTCCGCATCCTGGACTGACGCGAAGAAAATCGCGGGCTCGTTGGCGGCAACAATGAGCTTCACTTGAGGCATCAGTCGATCATACCATGCCGTTTTAGGCCTCTGCCAGTTATCGGCAACTTCCAGATTGCGCGCGCATCCGATTTCAGCGGCGGTGTGAGCCGATACGATCTGATCGACTACCTTGGGCCGCACATGATCAAGACCTGCGATGCCGATTCCATCCGCACGCTGATCGAGGAGAAGGGCGCCAAGCCCAACATCCTGTTAAATTCAATCGAAGATGAACGCCCTGCTTCAACAAATGGCTCTGTTGCGAGCGCAATCTGGTCGAGCAGTTCTTCTCCAAACTCAAGCACTTCCGCCGGGTCGTCACCCGTTACGACAAGTTGGCGGAGAGCTTGCTCGCCATGGCCCAACTTGCCTCAATGCGCCCTTGCTTCCGCGCTTATGAGTCTACGGCTTAGTGTGGTTTAAGGATTTGAAATTCGGTACATTTTCCGGCCGGGTCGGGAGCGAATTTCAAATCCTTAAACCACACTAGAATCAGATATTGGCTAGTGACCCTTATGAATCTGAAGTTCGTTCAACATCTGCCCGATTAGGTGACGAAATTCAGATTCGGGTCACTAGTTGGGCATCCATCCCAGCTGTTGCAAGATATCATGACGGTCATAATGAGCGCGCTTTTCAATAATTTTTCCGTCTTTAAATGTAAAGAAATTGCCCATCGACATACGCATAGTCCGGCCAGTTGGCTCCATTCCATAAAAATTGCCGGTATGCTTGCCTTCGGTCAATACATATGCGGCAACCCTATCGCCTTCGCCGACGGTTTCTGCCGTAAAGTGGCAACCTTCAAACGCGTCGATATGCTTCTTTTCGGCTTCAATGAAACCTTCAGCCCCAGGACGTGGCGTATCGATTTGATTATAAAAAATGAAATCTTCGTGGCACATTGATGCTGCCAAATCGTAATTGGCTTCATTCAGCGCATTATAAAATGCAACAACAGTTGCCTTGTTTTCGGCTGTAGACATAATTTTCTCCTTGATTCAATTTAATTGAAAATATTTGTGAGGGGGATTGAATTTTAAACTGCGATCGTGTGACCGCATTTCTCCGTGATCCGCGCATAAGCTGGCATTGCCAGGCCGAGTTCGCGACCGAGTTCATAGACATCAGCAAATTGGGTCTGTGATTCGATAGGGCGCCCGGCGTCGAAGTCAGTTTTGATCGACGTGCGATATTCTGGAAACACATTTTCGACCGAATGGATCGCCCAGGCCATTACATCATCATCGGGCGGGAACGGACAGCCAGCCGCGTTTGCAATGTCGATAATCTCTTGGCTCAATGCCTTGAGATAGCCCATCCGTTCGGGATGCGTGACGATGTCGCCCACAGTCCCGCCATAATAAACCAGCACGGCCGAAACGGCGGAAACGCGAACGAATTTGCGTAACGCAGCCTGTAGCATGTTCGGCACGATCTTGGCATCTGCCGAACTCTCGACCAGGTCTGTCTTGATCTGTTCCAATTCCGGGATAGGATCGTGTCCGTGACGCACGCCCGCGACAATATCGAAGAAGTCGAGCTTTTGCCTGACATGGCCTGGACCCAGCCGCTCGCAGGCCACATAGGCAACGCCCTCCAATATCTGCGCCTCCTTGCTCATCTTGGCCGCGATCGTATCGCCTATGCGAAGCGCGTTAAGGAGCGGCAAGACCACCGTCTTGGGGCTGCAAACCCTGTCGAGCAACGGGATGATGGTGTCGAGCGCATAGGCCTTGACGGCGATGATGACGACATCGGGCGTTTCGTTATATTCGTCCTCGGCGACTGCCTTGATGGGAACAACGATGTCACCCAGGTCCGGCGTGTACATCTTTAGCCCGACGTCTTGGATCGCATTCAAATTGTCGCCACGCGCGATGATCGTGACATCTTTGCCCGACCGCGTCATGTGACCGGCCAAGACGCAACCCATCGCTCCAGCGCCGATAATCAGATATTTCATTTTGCTCTCCACAAGCTGAAGTTTGGGTTTCCCCGCCGCGCCCAGTCGGCACAGTTTATTCGACTATATGCCGGACGGCGGTCTGGATCGCTTTTTCGGTCAGATCCTGGCCTATGCCGGGACGATCTGGAACCTCGAACACGCCATTTTTCGGCTGACAGTCATACAGGCACAGGTCGATATTCGCCTGCACGAGCGAAACGGCATTATGCTCATGAATGACGAAATTGGGGATGACCGCCTCAAGCTGCAACGCTGCTGCGGTGGCGATGGGACTGCCGCACATGTGCAACTGGATGCCAATGTCGTAGACCGACGCCATATCGCAAATACGCTTGGCCTCCGAAAAGCCGCCGCAGATGCCGACATCCGGTTGCGCGATCTGCACAACCTGGTTCTCGAAGAACGGACGAAAGCCCCAGCGTGACCATATCCGCTCACCCGTCGCGATCGGAATATTCACTTTTTCACCGATCCGCTTCATGGCTTTCCAGTTGAGCGGGCCGGTTGCTTCCTCGACATAGAGGCACCGAAACTGTTCCAATTCCTGGCAAAGCTGGATCGCAGTGTTCGCATCGGTGTGGCAATGCAATTCGACGATGATGTCGAGGTCGTCGCCACCTTCCTCGCGAATGGCCGCCAAGCGGTTCACTGCGGTACGAACCTGTTCCCGCGTCAATATGCCGTAATTATTCCATTTCATCCAACGACCCTGAAGGTCGAAGCCGATCGGATTGACCTTCACGCAGTCATATCCCTGATCCATCGCCTTCCGGGTGGATTCGGCATAGTCTTGGGGCGTGACCATAGGCTTGGCGATCGGATCCCAGTTGAACTGGAGCTGCGAGGCATAGGTCCGCAGATGACTGTTGGTCTTGCCGCCCAGCAACTCATAGACAGGGACGCCCAGCGCCTTGCCTTTAAGATCCCACAAAGCGATGTCGATCGCGCTCATCACGCTGAAAATCTGAACGCCCCCGCCCATCGCCCAGAATGTGCGACGATAAAGCGTCTCCCAGATCGCCTCGATACGGAAAGGGTCCATGCCGATGATGACCTTCGCAAAATCGCGCGCTAGCCCCGCCTGCCCCAGCTCACCCGCCCCATAAGCCAGGCCGATTTCACCTAGCCCGTAAATACCTTCGTCCGTGTTGATCTTGATGATGGTTGGATTCCAGTCAATATCGATGACTGTTGGCTCATCTGCTTTTAGACGAAGAATTTCTACACTCGTGATTTTCATTTTTTTTCCTTGTAGCGCGAGCGAATATTATAAGAAGCATTGCCATTGGTCATCGAATTGATCTTCAAGTAAAACAGGATACTGTCAAAAATCTTGGATCCCACCATTGTTGTATCTCCAGTATCAGAAGACTCGTCTTGTTTCACAATTGGAATTTATTGAGCAAGGCTATAAGCTTTTCGTATTAGAGCCTCGCAACGGTGCCGCGAGCGACATGAGAGGGCGTTTGCAAAAAGCGGATTTTGGGCGTTCCAAGACCTTTCGAACGTGATCCAACGTCCGGATGCGGACCGGCAATAACCTGACCAGGCATGAAGTATTGCGTGCAAGACGAAGCGATTGGATTGCAATTTTGCGATGAGAATGGCACCGGATCGCACAGCATGTTGCCCGTTTCTTTGGAGTTTTGCGCGCGGTATGCATTGCGTTACGCTTCACGGATTCAACAAATTCGACATTGCTGCGGCTATAGAGCTGGGAATTACAGTGGTAGTGCGCCTGCCTACTCGTCGCATATAGTATCGGAGTTCGCCATCGGCCTGCTACTGTCGCTCGATCGCAAGATCCCTCGCCCCCCAGTCACGCGCTCGGAGGAAAAATTCCGCGATGGGTCGACTGTTCGGCCGTAGCATCCGTGAACGGACCGCATATGTTGCGGGAACGGGGCGGATCGGCGCTTTGGATACGAGGTTCATGTCAGCGATCCGATAGCAGGCCAAGACCTCGCTGATATCGGGGGCGCTATATCGGGAGCAACGTCCTTCTGCTCGAATCAGAAATCGTCTGACTGCATTGCCCGCTCAAGCGCCATGCGTGCCATTACAACAATGCCTTCATGGTGGAGCATCATGCCCCGCAAGAAATCGCGGCCGCATCACCGGTGTCGTGGCTGTTCATAGCCTCAACATTGGATGATGCGCCGCACGTTATGCTACCGTGGAGCGGGATCTTTCACATTTGTGGATGACGTTTCCACGGTGCGCGTCAAGTTCTTGTCCATCATGTGGGCGCTTCCCGTCGTGAAACCGACTGCGGTGAGAGCCATCCATACGGCCATGACAATCATCATAAGATTTTCGGTGAGCGAGATGAAGCCAAGCGGCACGTTGCTTGAGCCACCCACGCAAGCGCACTTCAGTTCCCGCTTGTCGACATAGACCGCCTTGAACACCGACACAGTGCCGATCGTCGCGATGAACAGCGCAATCGGTACGGCCAGCCAGGTAAGCGCGCCCGAGATCATCAGCACGCCCGCAAGTCCCTCCACGAACGGGTAGATGTAGCTGTAGGGCACCCAGCGCTTTGCCAGCAGGTCGTAGTTCAGGAACATCGTCGCGAAACTCTCGATATTCTGCAATTTCAACAGCGCGAGCACCACCATGGAAAAGCCGATGAACCACTCGGCCGCGAGCAAGGTGAACGCATTCCCGGTGACGGCGTAACTTGCAGCCAGCGCAGTGAGTGCGGTTATCGAGAACAAGGCGACGACCGGCCGGTAACTGGTCGCCTTCGGGTCTGCGACGCGCTTGCCAAGAAAGCGGCGAAGGTCGTCATGGCCGCCGACGCGCTTGCCGCCGATGAAAAGCTGGGGCGTTGTCGTAACACCATGTTCCACCTTGAACGTGTCGGTTTCCTCGCGCGTGGCAAGGTGATGATCTTCGACCTCGTAACCGGCATACTTGAGCAGATACACGGCCTTCAGCCCATATGGGCAAATATGTCCCGGCATAACCATGCGGTAGACGGCCGCCTTATTGGTGGATGCCAGGTGGTGGCTACTGTCCGACATTTCACGACTCCTTGTGATATCATCGGACCTGATATAGCTTCCGTACCGTGGTACAGAGTCAACGCCCTAAATCACTAACGATTGGGCAGCTTGCCGCGGGCGGGAACGTGGGTGTCGAAACGATCCGCTTCTACCAGCGCAAGGGGCTGCTCGATACGCCGTCGCGCGAGAGCGGGATCAGGCGCTATGGCGCCGAAGATCTCCGCCGACTGCGCTTCATCAGACAGGCGCAGGCGGCTGGCTTCACCCTTGAGGAAATCCGCGAGCTTCAGGCTTTGGATACGGGCCATGATCGCAGCCGCGCCCGCGATCTCGCGAGAAGTCGCGTTGAAGCTCTGGATGCAAAGATTGCGGAACTGAACCGCGCCCGCGACGCGCTCCAAAAGCTGGCCACGGAATGCGGGGCAGGGGTTGCAGGCCCTTGTCCTATCCTCGTGTCGTTTGACGTTTGATCCGCCACCAACACTCTTCAACCCAAGCCCTGAAGCGCCGACGAAATTTGTTCGGTGTCAGGCCAACAACCCAGACGAAGATCCTTCGGAATGCGGTCCACCGTCTCGGTTCTGAACTGCAACAGCCATGCGCCATGTTGAGGATGTGCCGACTGGTGTGGCTACATCGACGCGCTTGGCGCACCGGTTACTTGGACCGGGCGCTTCATGCTGGCTAAAGCTTTGGGCAGAGGACAATAAGCGCAAGTCGGTTCGATCCTCTGCGGGTGCGATCGGCCTCATACAGTCGATGTCCGGCACTTGGTCGGAAATGCGCGCTCGCCTCAACCTCATCTTTAATCGAGACGATCCTCACGACAACATCCTCGCCAGGGCCAAGGTGTTGATCCAAGCATTGCGACGCTATCCGTCCGCACAGCAGCCTGGGCTACCGACTACCGGCGCTGGAAACGGCTTCACCGCCTATCCGGCCTCCGATTTTCGCTAACAATCCAACCGGTCCACTCGGGGGAAGCAGAAAACAGAGGCTGACGAACGGGCCACGCTCTGTTGCCGCCTCATGCGCGGAAACCCAATAGAACCAGCAATTAACACGCCTTTACAAGCCCGCCCGTGCGTAGATATCCTACGATGTCAGCTGGTTGATGATGTCGTTCACATCAAAATGGGCACGCTTTTCGATGATCTTGCCATCGGCAATCCGCAGCATCATGAAAAGCGAAAAACGAAGCTTCTGCCCCTTGGCCGCAATGCCGTGCCATTCGGAACCGAGGTTCCCATCGAATATCAGATAGGCAGCAACCTGGTCGCCCTCTGCGATCAGGTTGTGGATGGGCATTTTAAAGCCCTTGAACGCATCGAAGTTCCTCTTTTCGGATTCGATAAAACCGGCTGCCCCGGGAAGTGGTGTATCGACCTGCGTGTAGAATATCATATCCTCGTGACAGTAGGTCGCAACCTCGTCATAATCCTCGCGTTCGACCGCATCATAAAATTCGCGGACAAGTTCCTTGTTCTCAGCAATACCCATAACCAATTTCCTGAAATTTTTCAGATATTAGAAAGAATAGCATTCGGCATCATCGGGAACGAGAACGCGATCGGTCATTTCCGAAGCAATCAGAAAAGCTCGAAGGTCTGTTCGGGACAGCATGGCATGATTGACGGTCTCCATGTGACTGGCGATGATCGTCGCGTCAGACGTCGCTTTATAAACCGACGCCACGTCTTCCTTATTCATGATGATCGACCCGAGGCCAATCACCTGCGCGTCGCCAGCGTTCAGAATCACGACATCCGGCTTATAGGTCCGCAGCGCACCCGCGACATGGTCGTTCCAGACGGTGTCGCCCGCCAAGTACAGCGACTTTTCCGCAGGATGGGTAAACACGATCCCGCACACCTCGCCCAGCAGGTCGCCAATGGCTTCCATCACCTGATCGCTACCATGCTGGCCTGACGTCTTCGTCAACGTGATGCCATCCAGCGTCAATGTGTCTTCGAGGATGGAAACATTGATGAATCCGGCCGATTTGACCTCCACCGCGTCTGCGGCGTGCTGGACGATGATCGGCATGTCCTTGGGAATTGCTGCTTTCGCTGCGTCGTCCCAATGATCAAGGTGAGTATGCGTAATAAGCACGCAGTCCACATCGATGATTTCTTCCAGCGGAAGCTTGAGATCGACGAGGGGGTTGAGAAGATGATCGTTCGGCGTATGCGGGAATGCCGGAAAAGTCCCCTTTTCGGACAGCATCGGGTCCACCAGGAAGCGCTTCCCGCCAAACTCGATCTTTACCGTTGCGCTGCGTATCTGTTGGAATTTCATGGCTGGCCTTTCGTGCATCGTCTGGAGGCGGGCTGAAGAGCCCGAATCATCATCTTGGGTGCATTATAGACCGAACGGTCCAGAATTAAAAAGAAAAACTACGCCCTATTTCGATCAAGATAGAAGGAAGTGAGACGAGTGCGCCATCAAGGGTGGCTCGATTTTCCAAGGATGAAAAACCGGATCGAGCCAGATGCCCCCTTAACGCGCTGATCTGAACAGTTCGGGACGAGGGCACCGGATTTGGGGCCAGAAGGACCACCGGGGGTCCGGTAAGGCCGATGGATCAAACATCGTCCGCCATAAGCGATACTGGAACCTCATACCCCCAATCCTGATATTTTCGCGCTATGACGGTCCGAAGGAGCGCCAGTTCCGGTGATCGATCGCCCGGGCGGTGACTCATGATGATGGGCGATGTCGCTGGCTCTACAAGCTCTCTGAAAGCGACATCATGGCTTCTGGCTCGTCGGACCGAATCGGGGATTATCGCCATACCTTCCTCTGCGGCGACCAATCCGATCGCAATCTGGAGTTCCCGCGCTTCATGCACGATCCTGGGTTCGATCGCGTGGTCGCGAAACAGCGAGATGACCTGATCGGCATAGCTTGGCCTGGGCGATCGCGGATATATGATCTGCGGCTCTTCAGCGATGTCCTGTAAGGAAATCGGCGCATCGCCGTGTGCGAGCGGATGGCTCAGGGGGAAAGCGGCGATCATCTTTTCGTGTCGCAGGATCACGCGGCGCGTTGCAGGGTTTTCGAACCGAATGCGACCAAAGCCGACATCGATCCGTCCGTCCTGAAGAGCAGCGATCTGGTCAAGCGTGGTGCTTTCCACCAACACCAGGTCTATGTTGGGCGCTTCCTTGCGAAATTCACGGATAAGTTCGGGCAATCGGGCATATATGGTGGACGCGACGAAGCCGATGACGAACCTTCTTCGCTCGCTGAGTGTCGCCACTTTCATCATCGCTTCAAGATCCTCAATGCGAGCGAGGATCTGGAGCGCTTGCACATAAAGCAAATGGCCTACCGAGGTCAGTTCCAGTGGCCGTTTGGAGCGATCAATAAGCGGGGCGCCTAGCTGGGCTTCGAGTTGCTGGATCGCGCGCGACAGGGGCGGCTGGGCGACATGGAGCCGGTTCGCCGCACGATTGAAATTGCGCTCATCGGCGACGGCTACAAAATAGCGAAGAAGGCGAAGATCCACTCAAACATACCTCTCAGGTATCAACATATTACCACAATGGTCTTTGAGGAGCATCAGATAACCAACTAGGCTCTCCTGAAGAATAAGCATTATGGAGAGCCGCGACAATGGCCATGCTTGGTAGCGCCGATACCTTCATCGTCGATGTGCCGACGATCCGCCCGCACGTTCTTGCCATGGCGACCATGCATTCGCAGGCGATGGTGATCGTGCGCCTGACTGACCGTGACGGTATCGAAGGCGTGGGCGAAGGCGCCACGATCGGCGGCCTCAGTTATGGCCAGGAAAGTCCCGAGAGCATCAAGTCCGCGATCGACACATACATCGTTCCCGTCCTCGAAACCTGCGATATTGCGCGGGTTGGCGCGACCATGGCCAAGGTCGCCCGATGCGTTCGCGGCAATCATTTCGCCAAATGTGCGGTGGAAACCGCCCTTTTGGATATGGCCGGCAAGCGCCTGGGCATCCCGGTTTCCGAGTTGATCGGCGGAGGGCGGGTACGCGATACTCTTCCCGTCGCATGGACACTGGCAAGCGGCGATACCGAACGCGACATCGCCGAAGGCGAGAAGATGCTCGATCTTGCGCGCCATCGCATCTTTAAGCTGAAGATCGGCAAGAGAGACGTTCGAGACGACGTCGCTCATGTCGGCGCGATCTGCAAAGCCCTGGGAAGCCGCGCCAGCGTGCGTGTCGATGTCAACCAGAACTGGTCCGAGGCGCAGGCCAAGCTCGGCATGGCGATGCTGCACGATGTCGGCTGCGACCTTGTTGAACAGCCTATCGCCGGAGATGACCTGGCTGCGATGGCCCGCCTGACCACGGCGCAGGCGGCTCCGCTGATGGCGGATGAAGCGCTCCACGGCCCACGCTCCGCATTGCGTATCGCGTCGGCGGGGGCCGCTGGAGTTTTTGCGCTCAAGATCGCGCAGTCAGGCGGCCTGTTCGCCGCAGCCGAAGTTGCAGCGATCGGCACTGCGGCAGGCATTGGTCTTTACGGCGGTACGATGCTGGAAGGTGGCGTCGGGACGATCGCCTCTGCCCATGTCTTTGCGACCGTGCCGGAACTCGCCTGGGGCACCGAATTGTTTGGACCGCTGCTACAGGTCGAGGAAATCCTCAGCCAGCCGCTCGGCTATGCCGACTTTTCGCTGGCTGTGCCGACGGGGCCTGGTCTGGGCATCGCGCTCGACGACGACAAGGTCGCTTTCTTCCGGCGTGACCGGACCGCCCCCCTTCTTCACGCTGTCAGCACAGGAGCATAAGCCATGCTGTTCATGGTCGAAATGGACGTCAACATTCCGCTGGATTTTGATGAGCAGGCGGCAGCGAAGATCAAGGCCGCCGAAAAGGCGTATTTTCAGCAACTCCAGAAGGCAGGAACCTGGCGGCATATCTGGCGCAAGATCGGCCTGTATTCGAACGTCTCCATCTTCGACGTCGAGAGCAATGCCGCGCTGCACGACACGTTGATGGCACTGCCGCTCTACCCTTTCATGACCATGAAAATAACGGCGCTGTGTCGCCATCCTTCGTCCATCCATGACGATGATCGCTGATCGCTACCTGAACGAAAACAAATCCCTGGGAGAGAATATATGGACGTCAGCTTCGTAAAGACCCCCGAAATCCAGCAACTGCTTGATCGCGCCGCCGGCGTGAACGAAAGCGGTGGCAACCCGCGCCTCAAGGCGATCATGCGTGACCTCACCGAATCCGTGATGAACGTGATCGTCCGGCAGGACATCTCGGAAAGCGAATTCTGGCTGGCCATCAAATATCTCTCGGAAAGCGCGGGAGAAATCGGCTTGATCGTTCCGGGTACCGGGCTGGAACATTTCCTCGACCTGTATATGGATGCCAAGGACGTTGAGGCAGGCCGCAGCGGCGGTACCCCCCGGACCATCGAAGGCCCCCTTTATGTCGAGGGCGCGCCCATCGTTGACGGTGATGGCAGCGTCAATCTGACATCCGATCCGGATGATGGCGCCCAGATATTGCACATGACCGGCGCCGTGACCGGCCCTGAAGGGGAAGCGGTAGCGAACGCGATCGTCCATGTATGGCATGCCGATTCGAAGGGGTGGTATTCACATTTCGACCCGACGCGCGAGCAGACCCCGTTCAACAACCGTCGTCGCATCAAGCTCGGCGCTGACGGGCGTTATGCGTTCCATTCGAAGCAGCCCAGCGGCTATTCGGTGCCGCCGGGCGGGGCGACCGATAAATTGATGCAGGCGCTCGGCCGTCACGGCAATCGTCCCGCGCACGTCCATTTCTTCATCGAGGCGCCCGGCTATCGCACGCTGACGACACAGATCAACTTTGGCGATGATCCCTTTGCGGCGGATGACTTCGCATTTGGCACGCGCGAAGGCTTGCTGCCGGTGCCAAGCCGTCAGGGTGACAGCGCCTATATCCAGTTCGACTTCCAGCTACAGCGCGCGGCAGACGCTTCGGACGAGGGTTTTACTACCCGCAGCCGTGCCGCAGCGGAAGCTGCGGTCGAGACCGAGAGCGCCTGAACCACAGCCTTAAGGAACGGGAGACAGGACTCATGTACGAAAACCTCATGCACCGGATCTCGACCGCTGTGGTCGACGATCCACAAACCGGGGACTTCCGCTGCCGCCGGGACGTATTCACCGATGTTGAATTGTTTGAACTGGAGATGAAGTACATCTTCGAAAGCAACTGGGTCTATCTTGCCCATGAGAGCCAGTTGCCCAGCAAGAACGACTATCTCACGGCCTGGATCGGGCGTACGCCGGTGATCCTCAATCGGGCCAAGGACGGTGGCCTTAACGGCGTCGTCAACGCCTGCGCGCATCGCGGCGCCAAGCTGTGCCGGCGCAAGCGCGGAAATCAACCGCTCTTCGTCTGTCCGTTCCACGGCTGGAGTTTCAAGACCGACGGCAAGCTGCTGCGCGCCAAGGACGCCAGCACCGGGGCGTATCCCGACAGCTTCGACCATGAAGGTTCGCACGACCTCACCCGCGTGCGGATCGAAAGCTATCGCGGCTTCGTGTTCGGGTCGCTGAACCACGACGTATTGCCGCTGGCGGATCATCTTGGCGAGGCGAAAGTCATCATTGACCAGATGGTCGATCAGGCGCCCGATGGTCTGGAAGTGCTCGTCGGCAATTCCACCTATACCTTCGATGGTAACTGGAAAATGCAGATGGAGAATGGCTGCGACGGCTATCATGTCAGCTCCGTTCACGAAAACTACCAGTCCACCATGGGCCGTCGCGCCGAAGGCGGGACCAAGGCGGTGGACGCCAATGGCTGGTCCAAGGCCCCCGCGAGCGGCGTTTACGGTTTCGAACATGGTCATATCCTGCTCTGGACGCAGTTGCTCAATCCTGAGGTGCGTCCGATCTGGAGCCACAAGGGCCAGCTTGAGGATCGTCTTGGCGAAGATCGGGCCAGGTTTATACTGGAGCAGACCCGTAATCTGGCGGTCTATCCCAATGTATTTCTGATGGACCAGTTCTCGACCCAGATCCGTGTCGTGCGGCCGATCGACGTGCATACCACCGAAGTCACCATCTATTGCTATGCCCCCAAGGGCGAGAGCGCCGGGGATCGCGCCCACCGCATCCGCCAATATGAGGATTTCTTCAACGTCACCGGCATGGGTACGCCCGACGACCTGGAGGAATTTCGCTCCTGCCAGTCGGCTTACGAAGGTGCGGGCGAGCTTTGGAACGACCTCAGCCGTGGCGCAACCAGATGGATCGACGGGCCAGATGCCAATGCCAAGGCGATGGGGATGAACCCGCTGCTTTCCAGCGAGCGCAGCGAGGACGAGGGCCTGTTCGTTCGCCAGCACGAATTCTGGGCGCAGATCATGCTGGCGGGCATCGCCAAGGAAGCCGAGGCGGCGGCCGCGAAGATGGAGGCAGCGGAATGAGTACGCTCGATATGACCAGGGATGCTTTGTCCTATGGCGACATCTGTGCCTTCCTCTACCGTGAAGCACGGTTGCTGGATGACAGGGAGTTCGACGCGTGGCTCGAATGTTATGCGGACAGCGCCGAATACTGGATGCCGGCATGGACCGACGACGATGAACTGAGCACCGACCCGCAGACTGAGATATCGCTGATCTACTATGGCAACCGCCGGGGCCTGGAGGATCGGGTGTACCGTCTGAAAACGGAACGTTCGTCCGCCAGCACGCCCGAAGCCCGTACTGCGCATTTCATCGGCAATGTCGAGATATTGGAACGCCGGGGGAGAGCGGTGGACCTGCGGTATAACTGGCACACGCTCAGCCATCGTTACCAGCAGACGGCGCAGTTCTTCGGGACGACGTTCCTGACGCTCGACACGGCTGGCAATGATCCAAAGATCCTGAAGAAGAAGATCGTTCTGAAGGACGATTATATTCATCAGGTCATCGATGTGTACCACGTGTGAGGAAATGGCGATGATTTTCCCCGGACGTTTCGCTGGCAAGGTGATGATGATAACCGGCGCTGCCCAAGGTATCGGGGCGGGCGTCGCCACCCGCGCTGCTGCCGAAGGCGCACAGGTGATGCTCGTCGACCGCGCCGATTTCGTGACCGATGTAGAACAGGCCATCGTCGCTGCGGGTGGCAAGGCCGTTTCGATCTGTTGCGATCTTGAGACTTATGCAGGCGCAGCCGAGGCGACGACCGCGGCGATCGTGGCGTTCGGGCGGATCGACATCCTCATCAACAATGTCGGCGGGGCGATCCGCATGCGGCCTTATGCCGAGTTCGAACCAGCGCAGATCGACGCGGAAATTCGTCGGTCGCTCATGCCGACGCTCTATTGCTGCCATGCGGTTCTGCCGACGATGCTGGCGCAGGGCGCGGGTACGATCGTCAACCTGTCGTCGAACGCGACGCGGGGCATCCGCCGGGTGCCATATTCCGCGGCGAAGGGCGGGATCAACGGACTGACTCAGGCTCTGGCGATGGAATATGCGGAAAGTGGCATCCGCGTCGTCGCCACGGCGCCCGGTGGCACTTCGGCACCCCCGCGCCGGGTAGCCCGCAATGTGGAGGGCGACACCGCGCAAGAGCAGGCATGGATGGCCGAGGCCATCGCGCAGGTCACCTCATCCGCCTTCATGAAGCGCTACGGAACGCTTGATGAACAAATCGCGCCGATCCTGTTCCTGGCCTCCGACGAGGCGAGCTACGTGACTGGCTCGACGCTGCCAGTCGCGGGCGGCGACCTTGGTTAAGGAGACATCGTATGTCCAAGATTTATGATAGCCCAAGGGTCGCACTGGAAGGTTTGTTATTCGATGGCATGACTATCATGTCTGGCGGGTTTGGCCTCTCTGGCAATCCCGAGAGTCTGATCCCTGAAGTCCGCGCCGCTGGCGTGAGAGACTTGACGGTCATCTCGAACAATGCCGGTGCCGACGGTTTCGGCCTGTGGATGCTGCTGGAAAGCCGCCAGATCAGGAAGATGATTTCGTCCTATGTGGGCGAGAACAAGCTGTTCGAAAGCCAGTATCTGTCGGGCGAACTGGAACTTGAACTCAACCCGCAAGGTACGTTGGCGGAGCGTATTCGCGCAGGCGGCGCGGGGATTCCGGCCTTCTACACCAAGACGGGGGTCGGCACCGTGGTTGCCGAAGGCAAGCCGGTCGAGATGTTCGAGGGCGAGGAATATGTGCGCGAAACCTGGCTGCGCGCCGACTTGTCGATCATAAAGGCATGGCGTGCCGATCCTGAGGGCAATCTGATGTTCCGCAAGACAGCGCGCAACTTCAACCCGAACATGGCGACGGCCGGCAAGGTCACCGTGGTCGAAGTCGAAGAGATCGTTCCGGAAGGCACATTTGATCCTGACTGCATCCATACTCCCGGCATCTACGTCGACCGCGTGATACTCTCCACCGTCAACGAAAAGCGCATCGAGAAACGGACCGTGCGCACCAGAGAGTCTGAAAAGCTGGAGACCGTATAATGGCCTGGACTCGCGAAGACATGGCCGCGCGTGCCGGCAGGGAACTGCGCGATGGCTATTATGTGAATTTGGGGATCGGCATCCCGACCCTTGTGGCAAACCATGTTCCCCAAGGTATCAAGGTGACGCTTCAGTCGGAAAACGGCATGCTTGGCATTGGCCCTTTTCCCTATGATGAGGACGTCGATCCGGATCTCATCAATGCGGGCAAGCAGACGATCACCGCGTTGCCGACCTCCAGCTTTTTCTCCAGCGCAGACAGCTTCGCGATGATCCGTGGCGGCCATATCGATATGGCGGTGCTCGGCGCGATGGAGGTTTCGGCCAATGGCGATCTCGCCAACTGGACGATCCCCGGCAAAATGGTCAAGGGCATGGGCGGGGCGATGGACCTCGTCGCGGGCGTGAAGAAGGTTATCGTGGTCATGGATCACGTATCGAAGCAGGGCGAACCCAAAATCCTGCCCGAATGTACCCTGCCGCTCACGGGCAAGCGTGTGGTCGACCTCATTATCACTGATCTGGCCGTCATTGCCGTGGATCGCAAGTCGGGCGGCCTCACGCTTGTCGAACTGGCAAGCGATGTCACCCAGGCCGAGGTTCTGGCCAAGACAGGCGCTCCGCTGACCCTTTCCGACCGTGCGCTGGCCACGACATAATTTACAGGAACGATGACGTGCCGAAAATGATAGTTGTCGAACGATCGGGAAAAGAAGTCTCTATCGACGCACGCGATGGCGTGACCGTCATGGAAGCCATTCGGGATTCCGGCGTGGACGAATTACTCGCGCTCTGCGGCGGTTGCTGCTCATGCGCGACCTGTCACATCATCGTCGATACAGATTGGCTGGCACATGTAGGCCCAGCGTCGGGCGACGAGGACGATCTGCTGGATTCCTCCGATCATCGCACGGCGGGTTCACGCCTGTCCTGTCAAATTCCCCTGACCGCCAGCCTCGACGGCCTGTGCGTTACCATCGCACCGGAGGATTGAGCCATGCCTGTCGTAAAGGTTCCTCATGCCAGCCTCTACTGGAAGCTTGACGGCCGCGATGATGCGCCTGCTCTGATACTGCTCAATTCCATTGGCACCGACATGGGCCTTTGGGATGCGGCGCTGCCCTATCTGCGCGAACATTTTGCCCTGTTGCGGATCGACACGCGCGGCCATGGCGCTTCCACGGCGGAGCCGGGCGACTACACGCTACAATTGCTGGCAGAGGATGTTCTGGCGGCGGCCGATGCGGCGGGGCTATCGCATTTCTCTTTGGCGGGGGTTTCGCTGGGCGGGATGATCGGCATGGAACTGGCGTTGAACAGCCCGGATCGACTGCATAAGCTGGCACTTATATGCACATCGGCGACCATGGACCCCGCATCATGGAATGATCGTATCGCCAAGGTCCGTACCGAAGGGATGGCCGCCATCGCTGACCTTGCGATGGGCAGGTTTCTCTCTGAAGCCTTCCTGGCCGGGAACCCTGCCGTCTATGAGACTGTGCGCCGCAATTTCATCAGCATGGACGCCGAAGCCTATGCCGGCTGCGGCGCAGCGATCCGCGACATGGACCTTTCCAACCGCATCTCCCGCATTGCGTGTCCAACGCTCGTCGTCACCGGATCGCGCGATAGCTCGACGCCCTATGAGGGCCATGGCGACTATCTGGTCGCGCAAATTCCCGGTGCATCCCATTGCCCATTGGGGGCCGCACACCTCGCTCCGCTCGAAGCGCCCGCGGCGCTGGCCGGGCTGCTCGTCTCTTTCCTCGAAGGCTGATTTGATGACGCAAGCCTATATCTGCGATGCCGTCCGCACCCCGATCGGCAAGTTGAATGGCAGCCTGTCCGGCATCCGCGCCGACGATCTCGCCGCGCTGCCGCTGCGTGCGCTTGTGGAGCGTAATCCAGGCGTGGACTGGGCTGCGCTCGACGACGTGATCCTTGGCTGCGCCAATCAGGCGGGCGAGGACAACCGCAATGTTGCGCGCATGGCGACGCTGCTGGCGGGGTTGCCCGAAGGCGTGCCGGGCGTCACCGTGAACCGTCTGTGCAGTTCCGGTCTTAATGCCCTGGGCATAGCGGCACAGGCTATCCGCAGCGGTGATGCGGATTTCCTTATCGCGGGCGGAGCCGAGAGCATGACTCGCGCGCCCTATGTGCTGGGTAAAGCGGGCAGCGCCTTTGGCCGCGACCAGAAGATCGAGGACACGACGCTGGGCTGGCGCTTCATCAACCCGGCGATGAAGGCGGCCTATGGCGTCGACACCATGCCGCAGACCGGCGAAAATGTTGCAGCGCAATGGCAGGTGAGCCGCGAGGAGCAGGATCGCTTTGCCCTTGCCAGCCAGGAGAAGGCGGCGCGCGCGCAGGCCAGCGGTCGCCTTGCTGCCGAGATTGTCCCGGTGTCGATCCTTCAGCGCAGGGGCGACCCGATCCTATTCGAGCATGACGAACATCTGCGTCCGACAAGCCTGGAGGCGCTGGCACGGCTTAAGCCGGTTGTGATGCCGGACGGCACCGTGACGGCGGGTAATGCTTCGGGCCTTAACGATGGCGCGGCGGCGATCCTGGTGGCGTCGGAGAAAGCGGCGACAAAGCATGGACTGACCCCGCGCGCCCGCGTAATCGGGATGGCGGCGGCGGGCATAGCGCCGCGCATCATGGGCGCCGGCCCGATTGAGGCCGCGCGCAAGCTGCTTGCCCGTAACGGATTGGGTGTCGATGCGCTTGACGTTATCGAACTTAACGAGGCCTTCGCCAGTCAGGCCATCGCCACTCTGCGCGATCTGGATATCGACCCCTTCGATCCGCGAGTGAACCCGAATGGTGGCGCAATCGCACTGGGTCATCCGCTTGGCATGTCCGGCGCCCGTATCGCCCTTTCGGCTGCCGAGGAACTACACTGTGTCGGCGGGCGCTACGCTCTGGTTTTCATGTGTATCGGCGTCGGCCAGGGTCTCGCCTTGTTGATGGAACGCGTGTGATGGCTTTTGTGGTCCAGACCACAATAGTCTTGGGTCAACCAAGGGAGAGGGCAGATAATATATGCTGAGAAAGAGATCGGTAAAATACGCATGCGATCATTTTGCCAGCATGTGTTCGCTGCACGATCGCAATATTCAAAAATCTGCCGATCATAAAATCGTACAATCAGAAAACTAAAGGGGAATAATGATGAATAGTTTCAGAGATTCGGTGACGACAATGGTTGTGCTCTTCATGGCGGGGGCTTCCCCTGCTGCTATGGCCCAATCAGAAAATGCCAGTTCGGACTTGCAGAATCAGGATCAGGGTTCACCGGATATTGTTGTGACCGCACAGAAACGGAGCGAACGTCTTCAGGATGTGCCAGTTTCTGTGTCCGCTCTCGCTGGCGATGCCATCATGAAGCAGCGGATCACCCAAGTGGACGATATCGTAACCAAGATTCCAAACCTGCAACTGACCGCAGCGGTAGGTGAAGGAACACCGATCTTTTCACTGCGCGGCGTGTCCATGTCCGATTTCAGCCTCAATCAATCCGGGGCGGTGGCGACCTATTATGACGAAGTCTATAAAGGCAATTTCGCATTTCTTGGCGTAGCGCTCTATGATCTTGAACGGGTCGAAGTATTGCGCGGTCCCCAGGGTACGCTTTACGGCAAGAATACGACTGGCGGCGCTATAAATCTTATCAGCCGTAAGCCGGTATTCAAAACCGAAGGCTATTTAAGCGCAGGCTATGGCAATTTTAACCGGCATGAAATCAGCGGCGCCATCAACACGCCCTTGACGAGCACACTCGCAGCGCGCGTCGCATTCACATTCGCGCGCGCAGATGGCTGGTTCAAAAATCAATTGCCCGGCCAACCCGATCTTCAGGGTGTCCGTGAATATGGTATCAAGGGATCGCTGCTGTGGGAGCCGTCTGCGGGCGTGTCATTCCTTCTTCGCGCGTCGACGAGTTTGCAAAATCCCTATAATTATGGGGTCTACGCGGTGCCTGGTGCCAATGGCGTAGGAAATGGGGTGTATGAGTCTTTTGGTCAGGGAAGCAGCTATTTCCGCACAGGCCTCAAGCGCAGAGAAATTGAATCCAACGAAACGCCACGCAGGCGAGCACGTACCTATGCTGTTTCGCTCACATCGAACATTGATGTCGGCAACGACTTGTCGATAACGTCGGTTACTTCCTATGATAAGGGTACCCTGAATGTCGGCGAGGATAACGATGGCGGCCCCGTACGGACGCTGGAAATTTCCTATGGTGATCGTGCGCAACAGATCACGCAGGATCTTCGCCTGACAAGTGATTGGAAGGGGGCGTTCAATTTCATTCTGGGCGCATATTACAACCGGGAGAAGGTGTTCAATACATCGACACTGGGATCGTATCGCGATCTGGATGTGAACGGCGACGGCGCACTCAATGCACAGGATTGCGCCGATGGTCTGCCACTGGCCTGCAATGTTACGAACCGTTTCGACCAGCTCAAGCATAGCTATGCGCTTTACAGCGATGCCAGGCTCGAATTTGGCGCCGGTTTCACGTTGCGCGGCGGCCTTCGCTTTACACATGACGATGGTAGGCAGAGCGGGCTGCAGTCCGACGCCTTTGGTGTGGATGGCACTTTCGTCGCTTCGCTCATCCCATCGAGCAACCGTTCGTTCAAAACGGACAATGTCTCGGGTAAGATCGGGGTTGACTACAAGCCTTCGCGATCGGTTCTCCTATATGGCAATTACAGTCGCGGCTACCGCGCCCGCAGCTTCAATGCTCAGGCCTTTTTTGATGTTTCCGAAGTCACTATAGCCAAACCTGAAACCATCGACTCTTTTGAGGCAGGCGCGAAAACCCAGTTTTTCGACAAGCGTGTCACGTTGAATGGTGCAGGCTTTTACTATGGCTATAAAAATCAGCAGTTCATTAATGTAAATCCGCAGACGAGCGCCCAAACACTGGGTAATTTGGAAAAATCGCGCGTCTACGGTGCTGAGCTTGAACTGACGGTGCGCGCTAATGACATGGTCGACCTGCATGCCGGTTTGGGCTTGCTCAGCACGCGTATTAAAAAGGGGACACTGAGCGGCGTTGATCTGAAGGGCAACAATTTGTCCAACGCGCCATCGACAAACATGTCGGCGGGATTGGATTTCAAGGCCTTTGATGATGGTTCAAGTCGTCTCAGTTTTCACCCCGGTATCAGCTATGTATCCAGCCAGTATTTTGAGGTGCTCAACATTTCGCGGCTCAAGCAAAGCGGTTATGCCCTCATCGATGGTCATATCGATTTCGAGCGTGGTCCGTTTACGGCATCCATCTGGGGGAAAAATCTGACGAATAAATTCTATGCCACGGCCCGTATCGATGTGAGCGGCTTTGGCTTCGATTATAATCATCTGGGTACGCCAAGAACTTACGGCGTATCGATGAATTATAAATTCTGATCGTAAAGGAAGCGCCGGTTTGCAATCCTGCCGGCGCTTCCACTTTCAATCAGATTTCTTGAGTGATGGAACTCGCAAAGATGTATCCATCATGGAAATTTAGCCGCGCGACGGCCAATGGAAGAGGATCCTATGCAAGACGCCCTAGAGCTACCTTTGAACGGACCGTGGATCGCAGCACCCGGCAATGGCACTGACATGGTGAATCCCGCCAGCGGAGCGGTCTTGCTGTCGGTGAATTTTGGCGATGCAAAGGATATACGGGATGCAGCGCGGCGGGCCAGAAAGGCCCAGATTAGCTGGTTCTCATTGCCCTTTGATGCGCGCGCGACTGTGCTGCGCAAAGCGGCCGATCTTATGGAAAGCAATGCCGACTTCTATATCGGATGGCTGATGCGAGAGACCGGGTCGGCTGGAGGCAAGGCCGGGTTTGAAGTGTCGATCGTCGTAAAGGCGTTGCGAGAAGCGGCTGCGATGCCATCGCAACCAGCTGGCCTTGTCTTGCCAAGTGACCATGGGCGTCTCAGTTTCTGCCGTAGAATGCCGTTGGGTGTCATAGGCGTTATTTCACCCTTTAATTTCCCCATGTATCTGGGATTACGGGCGGTCGCCCCGGCGCTTGCCGTCGGCAACGCGGTCGTACTGAAGCCAGATCCGCGAACAACCATCAGCGGCGGATTGCTTATGCAGCAGCTTTTTACGGCTGCCGGACTTCCTGAAGATGTTTTGACGGTGGTTCCAGGCGGTGGCGAGGCGGGAGAAGCCCTCTGCATCGACCCAAATATCGCCATGATCCAGTTTACAGGTTCGACCGCAGTCGGTCGGAAAATTGGCGCGCTGGCCGGTGGCCATCTCAAGAAACTGTCTTTGGAACTGGGCGGCAAGAATTCGCTGATCATTCTGGATGACGCCGATCTGGATATTGCAGCTTCGAATATTGCCTGGGGAAGCTATCTCCATCAGGGACAGATCTGCATGGCGAGCGGAAGAATATTGGTTCAGGAATCGATCTACGACGCTCTGGTCGAAAAACTGGTGGCGAAAGCCAATGCTCTGCCGATGGGCGATGCCGCAGGCGGGCAGGGCGCTCTTGGTCCTTTGATCAATCAGGCGCAGGTCGATCGCGCGCTTGCGATCATTGGGGACACGGTTGCGGCAGGTGCTTCGCTTAAAGCGGGCGGCACAGCGGACGGGTTGTTTCTGGCCCCGACCGTTTTGGTCGATGTTACGCCTGCCATGCGTGCGTTTAAGGATGAGATGTTCGCACCCGTCGCCCTGTTGACGCCTTTCAAAAATGATGAGGACGCGATCGGGTTGGCGAATGATACCGAATATGGTTTGTCCGCAGGTGTCATTTCAAGTTCGGTTGGTCGCGCCATGGCACTGGGCGCCAAATTAAACACCGGCCTCTTGCACATCAATGATCAGACAGTAGCCGACGATGTGGTCAACCCCTTTGGTGGCAGGGGGCAATCTGGTAATGGTACCAGCATAGGCGGTCCAGCCAATTGGGATGAATTCTCACAATGGCAATGGGTAACTATCCGTGGCGCTGCACCCGCTTATCCTTTCTGAAGGCGACGTCATCTGTCGATGATCTTTGGTCTAATCCCACTGAATAGAGGTCATCGCAACGGATGCTCTCTGAATTGCGCTAAGGGAGAACGCATCACGAACGTCAGGTACGATCATGCCGCCAGACTCATTCGCCCCAGGTTGAGCGGTCGGCGTCCGGTCGGCATAGCGGCAGCTCGGTCCCACAGGAAGTCACCCGAAAAGGCAATGTGACCCCAGCCCACGGGTGAGGTGTGCGCCAGCAACTCGTCGGGCGCGGGCTCGCCGATCGCGCGGAGGTGAGCAACCGCGTCGGCTATGTAGGTCGAGTTCCAATAAACGATGGCGGCAATGACGAGGTTGAGACCCGACGCCCGAAATTGCTGCGCTTCATGCGTGCGGTCGGCGATGCGGCCCTGTTTGAAGGTGCAGATCGCCTGCGTGAGAAAGTGGCGCTGCTCGGATTTGTTGAGGCCTGCCTGGCATCGGCGGCGCAGGGCCGGGCTCTCCAGCCAATCCAGCATGAACAATGTTCGCTCAACGCGGCCGATCTCGCGAAGCGCGAGGTCGAGCTGATTCTGGCGTTCGTAGGCGGCGAGCTTGCGCAGCATCGCTGAAGGCAGGACGGTGCCTGCCTTCAGCGATGCGACAAGCCGGACGATTTCGTCCCAGTGCTCGCGGATAACATCGACCTTTACACGGGCGCCCAGCAACGGCTTGAGCGACGGATACTGTCCGGGCGCCTCGATGCAGGCCATGCGGCGATCGGGAAAATCGCGCAGGCGCGGACTGAAGCGAAAGCCCAACATCCGGCACAGCGCGAAGACGTGATCGGTCGCACCGCCGGTGTCGGTGTAATGCGTATCGATCTCAAGCCCGGTACCATGATTGTCAATCGGCGTGCAAACGGGACCCCTTATCGGCGCGCAAAAGGGACCCCCTGTCAGGATGGCGGAACGTTGATGTGACGGGCTTCCTTGCGCTGCGCGCGGCGTAGGGAGGGCGTAGCCCGACCGGAGGCGCGCGCAGCGCAAGGCATCTATTAATTGATCGCCGCTGGGGCGGATCAGCTTCGGTTTTTGAAGCGCCAGCTGTCATTGCCGGTCTCGACGATGTCGCAATGATGGGTGACGCGGTCGAGGAGCGCGGTAGTCATCTTGGGATCGCCGAACACGGTGGGCCACTCGCCAAAGGCGAGGTTGGTGGTGATGATGACGCTGGTTTGCTCATAGAGTTTGCTGACCAGGTGGAACAGCAACTGGCCGCCTGATCGAGCGAACGGCAGATAGCCCAGTTCGTCGAGTACAATCAGATCGAGACGGGATAGCTGGGCGGCGAGAGCGCCGCTCTTGCCGATCCTGGCTTCCTCTTCGAGGCGGGTCACCAGATCGACCGTGTTGAAGTAGCGGCCCCGGGCGCCGGAGCGCACAACATTGGCGGTGATGGCGATGGCCAGATGGGTCTTTCCTGTGCCTGTGCCGCCGACCAGGACGATATTGCGCCGTGCGGGCAGGAACGCGCCGCTGTGCAATGAACGCACCAGCCCCTCGTTGATCGGCGTACCCTCGAACCGGAAGGCGTCGATGTCCTTCACGACTGGCAGCCTGGCAGCGGCCATCCGGTATCGGATCGACGCGGCATGACGATGCGTCGCCTCCGCTCGCAGAAGGTCGGTCAGTATCTCCATGGTGGTGCGCTGCCGCTGAAGCCCGGTGGTAACGGCATCGTCGAACGCGCCCGCCATGCCCTTGAGGCCAAGGCCGCGCATGGCCTCGATCATGTCATGCCGCTGCATCGAAGGTCCTCAGCTGGTCGTAACGGGCACAGTCGGCGATCGGGGGATGGCGCAAGGCGCTATCCTCAGAGGTGATGATCGTCAGCGGACGCGGGGGTTCCCGGCGTCGTGCCAGGATGTTGAGGATCAGGTCGTCGCTTGCCGTGCCCGTCGCCAGTGCCTCACGCACAGCGGCTTCGACAGGCTCCAGGCGATCGGTCAGTACGGCCGACAGTACACGGACGAACCGGCGATCGGCCCTTCGACTGGCTGGCAAGCCAGCCGCTCAGGACAGGCAAGTCGCCATTACCCAGCTTGCGGCGCAGGCGGGCAAGCGCCGGTGGCAGATCCCAGTCCTGGAAGGGGGCACCGTTCCGCAGCGCGCCAGGCTTGCGGGCCAGCACCGGCAGATAATGCCAGGGGTCATAGATCGTGCGGTTGCGCCCAAAGTAGCGAGGATGTTCAGCGACAACCTCTTCGCCGCAGCGAACGACGATGCGGTCGGCATAGGCGCGGACCTGCACCGTGCGTCGTGCCACCGTCGAGAGCACCGAGTAGCGGTTGCGGTCGAAGCTGATCAGGCAGGTGCCGGTCACGGCATGCTCGCTCTCATTGAAGCCGTCGAACGGTCCCAGCATCGGCTGCAGCGCAGATCGTTCGATCTCCAGCACCTGCGCCACGGTCAGATCTCCCTGTTCGGGATGGGGCTGCCTGCCGCGCGACAATCAGGATGAGAGAGCGTGTCAATCAAGATGAGAATCGCCACCTGCTGATGCGGCGTAGGGCGTAGCCCGGAGCCGGATCAGCAGGTGGCGATGTCGCCCTTTCCGGGGCGTTTCTGATGGTTGCGGCCGGTCAGGTATTCAAAGGCATAACTTCGCGAGAGGGGATGTCGTTCATGCCGGGCCGCCACGTCAACGATCATCAGATGAGGCTCTACATGAAGCTCCGACATACCCATGCCGTTCCGATCGCCGCCGCAAAGGCCAGTATCAGCACGGCGACCGCATATCGCATCGAGGGAGATCCTCGGCTTCCCTCGCAAAGGCAGGTCCAGCGAGAGCGGCGACGCCCGGACCCGTTAGCCGGGATCTTCGACGAGGATGTGGTCCCCATGCTCCAGGCTGCGCCTGGTTTGCGGTCAGTGGCAATTTTCGAGGAGATATGTCGCCGTCACCCTGAGCTTGATGGGCGCATTCGGCGCACATTGGAGCGAAGGATCCGAACATGGCGGGCGATCCATGGTCCCGAGCAGGAAGTGATCTTCCGGCAGGTGCATGAGCCGGGACGGCTTGGCCTGTCGGACTTCACCGAGATGAACGATGAGCACGTAACGATCGTCGGCGTGCCGCTCGATCATCGGCTCTACCATTTTCGGCTGATATGGTCGGGCTTCGAACACGTCCATGTCATTCTGGGCGGCGAGAGCTATGTCGCGCTTGCAGAAGGGTTGCAAAATGCCCTGTGGGCCGTCGGCGGTGCCCCGGTTGAGCATCGCAGCGATAGCCTGTCGGCCGCGTTTCGCAACTTGGACGCTGATGCCCGGCAAGATCTGACGCTGCGATATGACGCGCTGTGCGAACATTATGGCATGACGCCGACGCGCAACAACCGCGGCGTTGCCCATGAGAATGGCGGGATCGAGAGCCCGCACGGGCATTTGAAGGCAGCAATAAAGGACGCGCTGCTGATGCGTGGTTCGCGAGACTTCGATGATCTGGCGAGTTACCGGCACTTCATCGACGAAGTCGTCAGCCGCAAGAACCGGCGCAACGGCCCACGCATAGACGCCGAGCGTGCGGTATTGCAGCCCCTGCCTGGCGCGCGCACCAGCGATTATGAGGAGACGATCGTCACGGTCACCTCGACCAGCAGCTTCACGCTTCGTAAGGTGTTCTATACCGTGCCCTCACGGCTGATCGGGCATCGGCTGCGCGTTCGGCTTTACGATGATCGCCTCGATCTGTTCATCGGCGGCACTCACCTCATGACATTGCCGCGGGGGCGGTCGTTCAATAACGGCTCCCACGGCCATGTGGTCGATTATCGGCACGTCATCCATAGCCTGCGGCGCAAACCCATGGCGCTCCTGAAGTTGGTCTATCGTGACCAGCTCTTCCCAAGGGAACCTTATCGTCAGACCTTCGACCGGCTCATCGCCGCATTGCCTGAACGGATCGCTTATCGGCAGATGGTAGAACTGTTGGCAATGGCGCACGAAAGAGCCTGCGAAGCCGAACTCGCGGAACTGCTGGCAGCCGACGTGGCTGCTAACCGTCTCCCCGACATGGATGCCTTGCGAATACGCTTCGCTCCCGATCCGGCGGCGCTTCCCGACGTGGTGGTGGAACTGGTCCCCCTTGTCACCTATGATGTTCTCCTGGCGGGAGAAGCCGCATGAGCCGGAACGCACCCGCTATCGACGCCCAGCGTCTGAGCCTCATCCTCAACGACCTGCGCCTGCCAGCAATCAAACTGATCTGGCCCGACTTTACCACGCGGGCAGACAAGGAAGGCTGGCCTGGGGCCCGCCTGCTTGCGGCGCTCGCTGAGCATGAGATCGCAGAACGGGACCGACGCCGGATCGAAAGGCATCTGGGCGAAGCCCGCCTGCCACCTGGCAAGACTCTCGACAGCTTCGCCTTCGATGCAGTGCCAATGATCTCCCGCGCCCGGGTGACGGCGCTGTGTTCTGGTGATGGCTGGCTCGAAAAAGGCGCCAACCTCATCTTCTTTGGTCCACCGGGTGGGGGTAAAACCCATCTGGCAGCCGCAATCGGCCTTGCGTTGATCGAAAATGGCTGGCGCGTCCTGTTTACCCGCACCTCCGACCTGGTCCAGAAACTTCAGGTTGCCCGCCGTGAACTGGCGCTCGAAGCCGCGATAGCCAAACTCGACAAATATCATCTGCTGATCCTCGATGACCTCGCTTACGTGACCAAGGATCAGGCTGAAACGTCCGTCCTGTTCGAGTTGATCAGCGCACGGTACGAACGGCGTTCCACGCTCATCACCGCCAACCAGCCTTTTGGTGAATGGAACCGGGTCTTCCCCGATCCCGCCATGACGCTCGCCGCCGTAGATCGCCTCGTTCACCACGCGACAATCTTCGAGATGAATGTCGAGAGCTACCGCCGCCGCTCGGCGATCCAGCGACAATCACGCGCTGGTCGGCCACCGACCTTCGCGACAATCAAGTCCAACGAGGAAATGTCGCGCAGCGACAATCAAACCTGCGAGTAGCGCTTGCCAGCGTCAATCAAAGCAGGCACCACTTGAAAACCGCGACGATCAGTTCTCATCCTGATTGACGGAAACTTCTCATCCAGATCGCCGCGCCATAGGCTGCCGTTCCGCCCAGCGCCGACACTCGGCCTCCAGCCAGCCATTGAGCTCTTCGAGACTGGCGAACCGCAACCGGGGCTGGAAGAAGCGACCCCGGATCGTCTGCACCTGGTTCTCGACCTGCCCCTTCTCCCATCCCGCCGCAGGCGAGCAGGCCGTGGGCTCGACCATATAATGGTCGGTCATAATCAGGAACCGCCGGTTGAAGACGCGTTCCTTGCCGGTGAACACGCTCGTCACAGCCGTCTTCATATTATCGTAGATGCCGCGCCCTGGCACGCCGCCGAAGAAGGCAAAGCCGCGCGCATGCGCGTCGAACAGCATCTCCTGGCTCTCGCGAGGATAGGCCCGGACATAGACCCCACGTGACGCGCACAGGCGCATATGCGCGACCTTCACCCGCATCGGCGCTCCTGCGATCTCGACATCCTCATGGCTCCAGTCGAACTGGTAGGCCTCGCCTGGCCTGAACATCAGCGGGATGAAGGCGGTGACGCCATCGCCAGCATCCTTGCGCCGCTCGATCTTCCAGCGCGTCGCATAGCGCCGCACCGCATCGTAAGAACCCTCAAAGGCTCTCCTGAGCTTGTCGAAGGGCCTTCTCGCACCAGCAGGTCATGGATCCGCGTCATCCGCAGCCGGTCACGCCTGCCGCGCAGCTCGTTCTCTTCCAGCAGCGTGTTCAGGCGCTCCTGGAACGGACCGATCCTGGGCAGCGGCTGAACCTTGCGCTGATAATCAAAGGCGCCCTCCGGCGCTCGGACCGCTTTGCGGATGACCTTCCGCGACACATGCAGATCCCGTGCGATCGCCTTGATCGCCTTGCCTCCGGCATACTCGCGCCGGATCCGAACAACTGTCTCCAAAACCAACATCCCGATCTCGCCGCCTGAAAATCCAGCCAGCTGCTTAAACCATCGAAATGAGGGGTCCCTTTTAGACGCCGATCACCCCGCTAACGGGGTCCTTTTTGCACGCCGATCCACACACCTTGCCCAAAGCGCAGTGGCTGTTGGGCGATCGGGGTTATGATGCCGACTGGTTCCGCGATGCGTTGCAGGAAAAGGGAATTGCCCCATGCATACCGGGCAGAAAATCCCGCAACAAGCCGGTCAAATACGACAAGCGCCGCTGCGGTTTCCATTTGAAGTGCGAGTTCCTTGGCTTGCATAACACTTCAGCCAGGGTTGGGGCGAGCCCCAACCCTGGCTGACCAAATTACCCTGCCTGAAGCATGGCAATCTGCTCTCCCAGCACCTCCTGCGGCGTTCGATAACCGAGGCATTTGCGGGGCGTGTTGTTGAGCCGGTCGACCAGCGCCTGGAGCTCTCTGTCCGACACCAGTGCGATGTCCGTATCGAGCGGCAGAAAGCGTCGTATCCGGCCATTGCTGTTTTCGACGCTGCCCTTTTGCCATGGCGCCGATGGCATGCAGAAATAGCTGGTCATGCCGAGTTTCTCTCGCAGGCTTAGAAAGGCGGCAAATTCCGTCCCCCTGTCGAAAGTTATACTTTGCCGAAGGGAAGGGGGCAGGGCCTTCAAATGCTTGTCGATACCAGCCATGACACCGGCCGAGTGACGGCTCGGATTGCGAGTCAGGATCGTAAATCGGCTACGCCGTTCGACCAGCGACGTCAGGTTCGCCTTGCCAAATTCCTGCCGGAAGGCCACCAGGTCGCCTTCCCAATGCCCAAAACTGTTCCGGCGGCCTATTTCAGCGGGTCGCGCCTTGATCGTGTTGGCCAGCGGGATATGAACGCCGCGTGGCTTGCGGGCATAGCGCCGACGTCGTGATCGGCGAGCGCGAGGCAGGAAACGCCACAATCCCTGGTCACGACCTTCGCCACCATAGACATATTGATAGATCGTCTCGTGGCATATCGAGAGACCGGCCAAGCGATGGCGGCGAACATAGCCAGCGATCTGTTCGGGTGACCAGGCCGCTGCCAGACGATCAATGATATAGATGGCCAGTTCAGGATGGCGCGCAACTTTCGCGCCGCGCACACGGCGACCCGTAGCCTTGGTCTGCGCGACCGCAGGGAAATAGCCGCGGAACAGCGGCTCCTCATCGAGATGTCGGTTGCGTTTGATCTCGCGATAAAGCGTCGAGGGGTGACGCCCCAGTTCCATCGCAGCCTGCTTTACGCTTCGCCCAGTCTGCACCAGACGATATAATATTCGCCGCTCGTCCAATCCGAGGTGATGATATCTGCCCATCATTCGCATTCCTTGAAAAGGGGAAACCCCATAGAAATCCAAGGAATTCGCACTTCAATCTAGAATCCGCCCTGCTATAAAATTTCCGGATTGATAATAATAGATATGTTAAATTAGTAAACGACCTCTAGGTTGGAATAATAGCGTGGCTTCGCGAACTTAGAGATGGCGCGCCAGATGAACGTGAAGGCGTTCGTGCACTCGTCAGCACCATAATCGCTGCGCTAAAATTCTAGCAACCCGACCCATCTTCAGATCATCAGAGGAAATGCAGACCACAGGTGCGATCAACTCAAGCTTGGGATTCCGGGCGATCTTGGCGGCGCGGTATTCATCGCTCAGGAGCCCCATAGCCTCCACGACGAGTTGATGAACTTCGCCGGTGCGGCGCGATCGAGCTTCCAACAGAAAGTCCGGCCGGCAGGGGCCAAGAGGGGTCAACGTGTCGAAAACGGGCTTCTGGATTGCTATATCCATTCCCTCCCTGGCGAAGGCGCGCCGAGCGTCGAGAAGGACGCGCAAAGCCCTCCGTTCGAAATCCGACTCAACTGGCACGAAGCGATTGCCGGAGAAGACCGGCTGCGCGTAAGCTCTTAATGGGGCTAAACCTTTCGCTTCGGGATACTGACCTATCAAGATCATAACCAAGAATGGCCCTTTTACCGGATTGCCGCTGACTGACGGCGACTGCACCCGATTTGCCACGAGTATCGGATCGGAATCGGCAGGGTAGATTGTCGCTCCCCTGACCTGTTGAGCAAATATCGTGAGAAAGCCTTGGGGCGCATGCCCGCGTGGCCATGTGCGGGAGAGCGCTCGAATGCATGCGTAGGCCCGTTTGCTTTCGAGCGCTTGGGCATGGGTCCACAGGGCTCTGCCAAGCTCGATCCCGGGTGCGATTTCGATCCTTGCAGCGGCAGCGCTTAGCTTCTTGAACTCCAGGCCAATCGAACGCACGGTCGGTTCTGCAGAGATCGGCGCTATAACATTGAGCCCTGAGACGTTCATCAGCCGCCAAAGGAGGCGAGCTAGTTTTGGAAGCGATGCATTCCTGGTTCGATCGTCGCTATTATCGTCGTCCGGCCGCTGCGCCAGCTTCTCGGGCGCCGGGCGGAGTGCCTCGAAAAAGCCAGTTGGCGGATCGGCGGGTGTCTCCGGATTACGCACCTGGCTAATACGGTTGGTGGCTTGATCGCGAAAAAACGGGCAATCGGGTACATGCTCGGCGCGTCCAGAGCCGGTAAGCCGCCGCAGATAGTAGGTTTCGGCTTCCGATAAGAAAACCGGGAGCAGAATTGGCGGCCTGCAATCGCTGCCGAGGCAATCACAGGCTATCCATTTCTTCCCGATGCGTGCCTGCTGCACGAGCATGATGCTCGCCTCCTCATCCGCCCGGGAGTTTCCGCCGACATACCATCGCACGAGCGCCGCCCTAACCGGGGCTGGGAGGGTGATGCGGGGGCCGCCGAGCCCTTCGCCATATCGATCGATCAGCCACATAAGACGCACCTGAAGACAGATTTTCGACGAGGCTTGCCCATTCAGTGCCGATTGACAATCACCAATCGCCTGATCTCAACTTGCCCTCGGGCGATTTTGGAGGTGACGATGCGATCAGTTTTCTTCGGAATCATAGCGCTATCAGCGCTGTGCGAAACTGGATCCCAGGCGCGGGTCTCGACAGCTATTCCGATCAGAGCAGTGCAGCTCATACGGTTGAACGCTATGTCACCCGTGTCATCACCGGCGGCCGCAGCTGGTGAGACGCCCGCCGTTGCAGGGGGGAACCAAATTGCCGCGCTGAATGATGCTGTAGATGGTGAGGCGGCGTTTCGTGTCCACGATCTGAGCCGGCGCTGGGTCGAATTCGAAATGAAAGAAAGCTTCCAAGCGCTATGGCGGGAAGGACGATCAGCTGTTGTGGAGAAGGATCTTCTTTTGCAAGTTGATGTCGCCCGAACAGACGGCACGCCATCGTCCAGGATCCGTCGGCTACCGCAACCGATCGCTATTCCAGCATGGATGCGCGAAGGCCTAGCTTTCTCAGCTTCGGCGGTAAGCTTCGTTCCCCAGTGCTCGGCAACTTCCTATCGGCCCGCAGGTTTTCTCAGCGCAGCGGCTGAAAGTCGGCGTTTCGCCTTCTATGCGCTCATGAGAAACGTCGCTTGCCAATATGGTATCCCAACGGGTCTGTTTGACGCGATGATCATCAGGGAAAGCAACTATCAGCCTGCCGTCTATTCGGCCAAGAAAGCGTTCGGATTGACTCAGCTCATGCCCGATACGGCGATCGGGCTCGGCGTGGACCGCTACGATACCGTGCAAAATCTGCGTGGGGGAGCCAAATATCTCCGGCAACAGCTCGACCGTTTTGGACAGGTCCATCTCGCGCTTGCTGCCTACAACGCGGGTCCTGGGCGCGTGCGCAATGGTATGGTGCCGCGGATCACAGAGACCGTGGCCTATGTCGATAACGTACTTCTGAATTGGCAGCGGCTTTCCGGTTTTGCCACACCGGCGATGAGCGCACGTTTCGGCAGTGTGCCTGTGAACCCGCCTAACGCGCTCGTTCGGTCCGCCTCTGTCTCAACCTACCAAGCGTCTCATAACTCGAGGTGGACCGGCGATTGACGAGATTTTTAGAGCATCTCGTATTTATGCGTTCCGGTAGAGTGACGGCGGAGGCTCTCTGTCGAAAGTTGCAATAGGTCCATGGATGGATCCAGAACGTAATTGCAGAGGCCTGCTCGAATGTTCCCTCCCATCCGAGCGAAAAAGCCTGCCGAACTCCAGATCCCGATGCTGATCCCAAAGTGCGATTCTAGCGGATCAAATTCACGACTCGGTAGAGCACGATACTTCGAAAATTTCGGAAGGTGCACTGTTCGGTAAACAGGACGCTCCGTCCTGCCAACGAGGACGTTACGCCCCGATTTAACGGACACAAAGTCCCCAGGTTCGGGACGTTCTGTCCCGCAATTGCGGATTGGCTGAGGGTGTTCGCAAGAATCGCTCAGACCGACGGATAGCTTCGTTGCAAACAGAGTTTGGCGACCTGCAATCTTTCATCGGGCGCGGATCAGTCGCGTTCCGTTTGAAGGGAAACTCTTATGCAGTCTGTCCGCAAGAACAGCGGCCGTGCGGAGCTGGCGGTCCTCGCCCTCATCGCACTCGCGCTGGCTCTGTTCATGTTTGCCGGTCCCGCATCCGCCGGCGCCGACACTACCTTCGACACCGCCCTGACGAAGTTTACCGACTTCCTTGAAGGATCGGGCGGCAAAATCATTACCGTCCTGTCGCTCGCCGGCGGCATCGTCGCTCTCGCATCGGGTCGCTTCTCGATGGGCCAGATAGCGATCCCGGTCGGCGTCGGTGTCGGCGCGGGCACCGGTATTCCGATCGTCACTTCCACCGTCACCGCAACGATCTGAAGGGCCCGACGGCTGGTCGGAATAGCAGATCCGGCCGGCTTTGGGGGAGGGTGGTGCAATGGCTGCGGACAAGTATGTCATACCGTCTCATCTGGACGATCCCGAGCTAATCGGGCTGTGGACGCTAGATGAATTCCTGGCGATGGTTATCCCGTTCGTCTGGGGAATCCTGTCTCAGCATATCCTTCTCGGCATGTTGCTCGCGGGCGGCGGTTGGTGGGGATTGAAGAAGGCTAAGGCAGGTCGGGCGGCTTCCTGGCTACTCCACATGGCCTATTGGCATCTTCCGGCCGGGTTCACCGGCATGAAGGCCACACCACCCTCCTATCTTCGACTGATGGCAGGGTAAGATGGAGATCTCCCACACTCACGCGCAGAGCCAGCGCGTCCTGCGGCAGCGGAACCTGCTGGTGTTGGTCGCATCGGCGCTTGGCGCTCTCGCTGCGATCCTGCTGCTGGTTACAGCGACGCGGGATCGAGAGGTGGTCCTGCAGCCCGTGCTTGGTTCAGCGCTAGCGGTGAGCAGCGCGGGCGTCTCGCGGGAATATCTGGAGCTGATCACGCGCGACACAGCGGTGCTCACGCTCGATCGCAGCCCCTCCAACCTCGAATATTGGATGAAGTCGGTTCTCGATATCACCGCGCCCAGTGCGCAGGGGAAGATCCGCGCCGAGCTGATGAAGATCGTGAATGAGCAGCGCGGCTCGTCGATCTCCCAATTCTTCACGATCCAGACGATGGAAATCGACCCGAAGAATCTGTGGTCCACCGTCACCGGCGACCTCCACACGATCGTCGGCAACAAGGTCGTGTCCAAGGAGCGACGCACCTTCCGCTTCGATTGGCAATATTCCGGACTGTCCCTGAAGCTTGTGGGCTTCGGCATGGTGACGACCGGCAAGGAAAAGGATCAGTGATGTCGGTCTTTGCCATCGGCAGTGCCGCGCTCGGCGCCGTCTTCCTTTCGCGCTTTTACTGTTATCTGAGCCGATTCATGGGGGCGGCCTTGTTGGTGGTGAGCGTCATGCTCACCGCCGCGCCGGCCTGGGCCGACCAGACAGTGATGGCGGCCGACGGTAGTCAGGTAGATTGCGCCGCTTCCGCAAAGGATCTGACGCGGATCAGCCTGGTCGAGGACGAGTTTGCATCCGTCTCAAAGATCTCGACGGGCAATCCCCAGGACGACTTCTCCGTCGTCAACGAACCGGTGCGTGGGGACATCTACTTGTCGGTGCCCGAGGGTTTCGGTCGGCAGGCACTGTCGTTCTTCGCGACCAGCAAGCGGGGTTACGTCTACAAGTTCGTGTGCCGCATTGCCGGAGAACAGGCCGTCCAGGTGTTCATATCGAACCCGGCGATCGCCAAGGACAAGGCGGGTGAGGCAGCGCCGCAAGTGGCTGAGGCGAGCCCGCAGGACGGTGCAGTCGAACTCGTACAGGCGATGTACTCGAACCAGGTGGTCGACGGGTACGAGATGCGTCAGCGTGCGCTTCGCCCGGTCTATGTCGGCAACCTCAAGGTTCAGATGATCGCAGAATATCGCAGCGCAGACCTTATCGGCCGCGTTCTGCGCATCGAAAACAAGAGCGCGGCGCCGATCACCCTGACCGAGACCGCGGTGGCGCCAAGCAGCGCGCTGGCTGTCTCGATAGCGGAGCCGAAGCTCGATCCAGGGAAGGTCACGACGGCCTACCTCGTCCTGCAAAACGGGAGGCAATGACATGGCCTTGGCCGATCTTCTCAAGCGCAAGCGCCCCCCCCTGGACGGCGGCGCCGAGGAAGGGGTCTCTCCGATCTCGAGCGATCTCACCGCCAATGAGAGTGTCCGCAAGAAGCAGCGGATGCTGCTCGCCGGCGTCGCTGCGGTCGGCCTGGTCGGCTCGTCATTCTGGATCTTTGGAGATGATGGCAGCGAAACCGGCCCGGCCGGGGATGAGGCCGCCAAGGTCGAAGTGTCGACCAAGGACATGGTCAACAAGAACCTCAATCAGCAGGAGTGGATGGCACTCTCTGAGAACCAGATGCAGTCGGTGGAGAACCAGCTGAAATCGGTCAACGGACAGCAGCAGCGCATGGACCAGCTCGCCCAGCAGATCGAGCTTCTCGCGGGCCAGAACCAGGCAATGCAGGCTGATGGCGCCCGGGTTTTGTCGGCGTACCAGCAGGAAAACGATCAGCTTCGCCGCGAGGTCGCTACCAGCCGGGCGGCGCCCACACCGGCCCCTGGCCCGGCCGCGATGTACGGGCCGGGAGGCACCCAGGCTTACCAGCGGCCCGATACGGCTGCAGGCGCGCGCGCGATCCCGGTCAGCACCAGCGCCGAGGTTAAGATGGTCAGCTTCCAGACCGCGGACAGCGGAACCGCGACCCGGGTTGCGAAGGGAACGACTACTTATACCGACAGCATCAACTATCTGCCGCCGAACAGCTTCGCGAGCGCCAAGGTCATCGTTGGGGTCGACGCGAGCGCGGGGGTCAACAGCCAGACCGATCCGTTGCCGGTCGTGCTGCGCGTCACCGGGCCGGCGCGGTCGGTATATCAGAACGGTCGGCTGCTCACGACGAAGATCGAAGGCTGCCTGATCAACGGCGCGGCACGTGGGGATCTCTCCAGCGAGAAGGTCTACGTCAAACTGCAGAAGATGACCTGTCCGCAACCGGGCGGCCGCTACGCTGTATCGGAGGTCAAGGGTTTCATCGCGTTTGGCGGCAAAACCGGCGTGCGCGGTAGAGTGGTCAGCCGTGAGGGATCGCTTGCGATGCAGGCGTTCTTGGCTGGCTTGGTCAGCGGTGGCGGTAACGCACTCAACACCGCCTTCAATCAGCCGCTCGCGAGCATCAGCTCCAATGGGGAAGGGGGCCTCGACCGAACGCCCAATTTCGGCAGCGTCGGCTTGCGCGCGCTCGGTGGCGGCGCCGCGGAATCCGGCAAGGACGTCTCAAAATATCTGATTGAGCGCGCCGAACAATATCAGCCCGTAATCGAAATGCCGACGGGCATCGACGTTGAAATCGTCTTCCTGGAGGGTGTGTATGTCCGTAATTAATTGGATGCGCGGCAGGATCGGCATCTCGATCCCGGTGTTCGTGCTGATGGTCGCACCAGTCGTCGGCCCGGTCAGCTACGCGCTCGCTCGAGAGATTTCTGGTCCATCAGATGACAAGGTTGCGCAGCTCATCAAAGCGCGACTGCCGAAAACCCCGCTGACCAAGGTCGACTGCAACAAGGTCGGTGATCTCTGCGAGGTCACGGCCGGCGCGAACCTCTTCTACGTCGACCGGGGCGCGCGCTATCTCATTATCGGCCGTGTTTACGACATGGAGACGCGCCAGGACCTGACCGCAGCGCGGCTTCTCGAGATCAACCCCGACATGCTGGTGGGTGGCGCTGCGAAGGCCAATGCGGCGGCGGCCGAGGCACCGGACGAGGCCGCTCCTGAGGTGTCGGCGGCGAGGGGAGGTGTCGGTAGAACGACATTACCGGTGCGCCCTGTGGAGCTCAACCTGACGGGTTTGCCCGCGGAGGGGGCGATTGTCTGGGGCAACCGGGCCGCCAGGCAGACCGTTACCGTCTTTACCGACTTCCGCTGCAGCTATTGCCGCGCCCTCACAAATGTCCTTCGCAGCATGGACGTGAGGGTCGTGGAGCGACCGATCTCGGTTCTCGGCAGCCGGGACATTGCCGACCGGGTCTATTGCTCGAAAAACCAGGAAGAGGCGCTGCACGCTGCCTATGCAGGCGAGCCGGTCAAGGCCCCGGGTGCGTGCGATACCAAGGGACTCGATGCGAATGAGAAGTTCGCCCAGAGGCATGGGCTGAGCGGGACGCCCGTCATCGTACGAAGCGACGGCGCAATGCTCGAGGGCTATCGTCCCAAGGAGTTCCTGGAAGCCTGGCTCAAGGGCGCCAAGTCGTGAGCGGCCGGTTGATCCGATTGGCGATGGTCCGGGCGCTCATGGGCACCGGAGCACTGGCAGCGCTGAACGGCTGCGCCACCTTCGGCAGCAATGTCAGTGGCAGCTTCTCCTGCGCCGCGCCCGACGGCATCTGCGCGCCCTCCTCGTCGATCGACAATCGCGCCCTGGTCATGATCGCAGGGGATAGCGGCGGCGCCGATGTCTTGCCGGCCGGCCCTTACATGGAACCGAGATCGAAGCCGAAGACAGCGCGCACGGCCGCCGTTGGTCAGCGCTTGTCGATTGGTCAGCCTGACCCGCGGCGCACCCAGGAGCGCGTGCTGCGGATCGTATTCCAGCCCTATATCGATGAGCAAGGCCGGCTGCACGAGGCGAGCGCAATCCATGCGGTCGTCCAGAGCGGTGAGTGGCAACAGCAGGCGGTGGCGTCTGCAACCGCCATTCCCGATCGCAATGCCAGGGCTATGGTTCCTGCGCCGGTATCACTTGCCGAGGCCGTCGATCGTGCCGATCCTGCGTTCGCCGAGGTGGCGGCCGTCGATCCCAACCTGCCCGATCCAGCCGTGATCGCCGCCGCCCGCGCGCGCTCGGCCGACCCGGTCGGAGCGATCAAGTCAGAGGTCGCGGCCCGTCTGGCCCCAAAGGCGGGCCGCATGCCCACACTGCAGGCACCTGCAGTCCAGGCGAGCCCGATCGCGCGCCGGGTCGAGGGCGCGCCAGCCACGGCTTCCCCCCGGGGGGTCGAGGATACCGGCATGCATCCAAAACCCACCGGCGCCGTCGCCACACCCAAGTCGAAGATCACGATCGGGCAAGAGGCCGCGCCCCGTGTGAAAGCGAGCCCCGAATATCAGGCGGGCGCGACCCAGGCGGAGGACAGCGCGCGCGCTGCCGCTGCGACGGCCGTGCTTCCCGACGCCAAGCCATCCGTCAAACCGACCGTGCGAGCGGCCGGTTTCCCTGCCGCCGTGCCGGAGGACAACTGACATGGGGAGGGCCTTTTTTGACGATCTGCTGGCTGGCGTGTTCGGCGATAGCAAGCGGCCGGATACGCAGCGCCCGGACCTGGCGGTGCCGATGCTGGCGCATTGGCTACCGTATCGCAGCTACGACCCGAAGACCGGCATCTTCTACAACAGTGCTTCACGCGGCTTCGTCATCGAGGCCGCGCCGCTGGTCGGGGCGGATGAGCGCACTGGCGAGATCCTCGCGCAGTTCCTTTCGGAAGGGATACCGGCACCTGGCTGCCTCCAGTTTCACCAGTGGATGTCGCCGCGCATCGGTGAGCGGCTGTCGAAATGGTACCTGCCGCGCTATTCGGCGCGCGGCGTCTACGAACGCATGGCCAAGCACCGCGTCGATTTCCTGACGAACGGTGTGTGGGAGTCGCTCTCGGCCGACGCACCCTTCTGTTTGCGCAATCACCGTGTCGCCATCTCCTACTCGACGCCGGAATCCTCGAGCGTGTCGATCGAGCAGATCGTCTCGGTGATGGAGTCACTGATTTCCTCGCTGGCGTCGATCAACGTCACTGCCCGCAAGATGGACCCGGTCGCGCTGATCGGATGGATCGACGACATTACCTCGCCGACCACGGCCGCCGGTGAAGACGCCGTCAGCTATAACCCGCTTGATCCGATCGCTGACCAGGCCATTCGCCGGGACATCGAGCTACACGTTGAGCCGGACCGGATGCTGCTGCGCACCGAGCGCTTTCGCCCGACCGGCAAGACGGTCAAGGGCGCGCCCGAGATTGGCGAGATTTATCCCGACGTGTTCGACGTCCGGTCGTTCTCGGTGCGCAATCTCCCGACCCGTTGGGCGCCCTGGGACGTGGCGCGCCTGATCGGCGACATGTTCACCGACAAGCTCCGCATGCCGTGCCCGGTGGCGACGAACCTCTGCATCGATTTCCCCGACGCCCAAGCCTCGACCAACAAGGCCAGCTACAAGTTCATGCGGACGACGAGCCTGGCCGACTCCAAGTCGTCGAAGTTTCTGCCGCAGCTGCGCGATCAGTCGCAGGAATGGCGCTACGTCAACGAAGAGATCCGGCAGGGCCGCAAGCTCGTCCGCGTATTCTTCAGTGCTACCGCCTTCTCGCCGAAGGGCAAGGGCGACAGCAACGAGCGCGTGCTCAAATCGGTCTATCGGGCGGCGGGCTGGGATCTGCTCGACGACCGCTACCTGCAGGTGATGGGCCTGCTCTGCGCGATGCCGATGACGATGGCCAACGGCCTCTCGAAGGATCTCGAGCGCATGAAGCGGATGCGCACCCTGCTCACCACGACGGCGGCGAACCTGGCACCTTTGCAAGGCGAGTATCTTGGCGGATCGGTGCCGCACCTCCTCCTGATCGGGCGGCGGGGCCAGCCTTTCTTCTGGAGTCCGTTCGAGAACACGGCGGGCAACCACAATGTCGCGGTGTTCGGCAAGTCCGGCTCAGGCAAGTCGGTGGCGCTGCAGGAGCTGTGCGGTTCGCTGTGCGGTGCGGGCGCGAAGGTCGTGGTGATCGACGATGGTCGTTCCTTCGAGCACTCGGCCAAACTCCAGGGCGGCGCTTTCGTCGAGTTCACGATGAGCTCGGGCTTCTGTCTCAATCCCTTTTCGATGATCGACCAGGCCCAAGCGGCCGAAGACGAGGATTATCTCCTCGACTGCATGGCGATGCTCAAGGCGATCATCAATCAGATGGCGCGGCACATCAACGTGCTCGACGACACCGAGCGCGGCTTGATCGACGGGGCGGTGAACCAGGTATGGGACCAGCATGGCAGCGGTGGCTCGATTGACCTCGTCATCGAGGCGCTCGATGCCACCGGCAATGGGCTCGCCTCCAACCTTGGGATCGCGATGCGACCCTTCTCGTCCGCCGGCACTTACGGCCGCTTTTTCCAGGGCGAGGTTTCGTTTGAGCTGAAGGCCCAGCTCACCGTGTTCGAGCTGTCCGACCTCTCGGCGCGCGAAGAGCTGCGCGGCGTCGTCCTCACCGCCATCATGTTCATGTCGCAGCAGATGATGCGCAAACTCGATCGCTCGATCCCCAAAGCGCTGCTGCTCGATGAGGCGTGGCAGATGCTGCGCGGCGGCGCGATGGCCGACTTCATCGAGACCTATGCCCGCACCTGCCGGAAGTACGGGGCGTCGCTGGTGACGGCGACCCAGTCGCTCAACGACTATTACAAGTCGGCCGGCTCGATAGCCGCCCTGGAAAATTCTGACTGGTTCGTGATCCTGCAGCAGAAGCCGGAGACGATCGCGGACTTCAAGAAACACGACCGTTTCGAGATGGACGATTACACCGACGCCCTCCTGCGCTCGCTCAAGCGCAACGGCTTCGAATATTCGGACATCATGATCAAAGGCCCTGACACCCTCGCTGTCGGGCGCCTCGTGCTCGATCCCTATTCGGCAGCCTTGTTCTCCTCGAGCCCAAAGACCTTCGCCGCAATCGATGCGCTGATCGCTGAAGGCATGAGCATGGATGAAGCGATCGAGCGGATCGCGTTCCCCGACAATCCGGAAAAATGGGTCAGCAATCTCGCCCCGGGGGACGAGATCGCGGTGGCTGCGGAGTAGCACGATGGCGACCAACGTCAGCAAGCCGGCAGGTGGCGGAACGGGCAGGGCGAGGCGATCGGAATGGCGTTTAGTCGCCTATTTCACCCTGCACGGTCTCGGCTTCGTCGGCTCGACGCTCCTGATGACCTGGGGGCTTTTCTTCCTCTTCTTCCTCGCCCTCGGCGGCTTCTCGTTCGACGGCTTTATCCATCAACTCAACAATCTGACCAGTCGCTACGTCGTGGCGGACGCTGCGCGCACTGGCGCGTTCCTCAACATGTTCGCGATCGCCCACATGATCCTGTCCGCAGCGATCATCACTTTCCGCCGCGACAGGATCCTCCCCGAGCGCAAATCCGAAAGAGAGTGTCATCATGGCTGAACAGGCCGAACTCGATCTTCCGCCGATTCCAGCGCCGGTGTCACGCGACACGACTGCGGTGCGCAAAGCAGCGTTCGGTGGGTTTAGCCGGCAGCAGATTCTGATCGGGGTGTTGGTCCTGGCCCTGATCGTCTGGGCAATGTGGGTCACGCGGGCGCTAACGGCTCCCAAGCAAGAACATATCGTTTCGGCACGCCTGTCCGCACTGGTCGGCGACTATGTCGAAGCACAGCGGTTTTCGGGCTCACCGCCCGAGCGTGTGCAGGCCGAGATGCGGGCATTCATGGCTTCGCTCGACAAAGAGCTCCAACGGCGGTCCGCTTCCGGTCAGGTCGTGCTGGTTGGCGAAGCGGTTCTGACCAAGAACGTGCCGGACATCACCGACAGCCTGAAGACAGCCGTGTTCGCGGCGGGCGTGCCCGTCCCCAAGCGTGCATCCGTCGAAGAACTCCAGCGCCTGCAGGCGCTGTCGAGCGCGCAGGCCGGGATCGCGGCTCGCCAACCGCAGCCCTCGACACCGCAGGGCCCGATCAATCCGATGGGCGCTGCGCCAGCCCTGCCGGTGGCGCCTGAGGGGCAGATGCCGCCGATCGGGGCGGGCGCTTCGGTTGCAACCTTTGGAGGGCCCGATGGCAACGGTCGTCAGTGAGCCGGGACATCAGGGCTGGCGCCCACGCAAGCGGCTGTGGCTCCTTCTTGGAGTGGCAATTGTGGGGTCCGTCGGATTTGAGGCAATCGCAAGCTGGCGCGACAGCCATGTGCTGCTGATCAACGCCTCGAATTCTCTTCCTAATTGGGCATTCCTGATCCGTCGTCATCAGCTTCCCATCCGCGGCGACTATGTCTTTTTCGATCCACCGCCCAGCGCGTTGCTGCTTCGCCACTTCGGGGCGAAACCCCAGATGTTCGGCAAGATTGTCTACGGCATGCCGGGAGACGTGGTGGAGCATGAAGGCGCGGTCGTTAGGATCAACGGTGCGCCGATCGCCCGCATGAAACCACGGACGAGAACTGGCGAACCGCTGACGCCGGGGGCGATGGGAGCGATCCCGGCCGGTTGCTACTATGCCGGGTCTCCGCACCCGGACGGTTTCGACAGCCGCTATGCCGAGATCGGGTTTGTCTGTGGTCGGCAGCTTATCGGTGTCGGGGAGCCGGTGTTGTGAAGCGGATCCTCACCGGGGCCGCGGGCTGCGTGCTTCTGGGCGTTGCCGTCTTTGTCGCCGGCCCGATGCGGACGGAAGCCCGCGATTATGGTCAGGCTGGTCAGGCGTTCCCAGTCATCGAGCCTGACCTGCTTGCCACGATCGAGGGACGGCTCAGGCGCGCCGAAGCCAGTGGCGAACTCGCGCGGACCAATCAGATGTTCGCCAAACGCGTCGAGGCAAAGGTGCGCCGCCCGACGCCCGTGGCCGGCATCACGCCGGCGATTGCCGCCCGTGAGTGGGACTATGATCCCGCTGTGCGGCTTGAGCGCGATATTCACGACCAGAAGGGCAATCTGATTGCGTCTGCGGGGCAGACCATCAACCCGCTCGACTTCGTTGCGGTCAAGCAGTCGCTCGTCTTCATCGATGGCGACGATGCCGCTCAGATAGCTTGGGCGACCAGTCGTTTCACCGACCTCAACGCCAAGATCATCTTCGTCAGCGGGTCACCGCTCGAGGAGATGACGAACCGGAAACGGCGCTTCTTTTTCGATCAGGCCGGCAAGCTGACCTCCCGGTTCGGCATCGAACATACGCCGGCGGTGGTGCGCCAGACCGGTCGGACCATGCGGGTGACCGAGCAAGTGCTGCGTCCGGGCAAGGCAAGCTGATGCCCCTTTGGCTCGACTTGCTGCGCACGCCAATGGCCGCGCCCGAGACGCCGTCCCTTCGCCGGACGCGGCTGACCTGGCAGACCCTGTGCCTCTCATCCGCCTTGGTGGTGGGGTTGTTCAGGCAATTCCATCGCGCCTTCGGCCAACTCGCGCCGCTGGCGGCGGCGCTGCTCCTGACCGTGACAGTTGGCTGGACGGCCTTCTACCTCGTTTGGAAACACCGCGCCGACACCGCCTTCCTCGACCTCAGTGGGAGCGCCGAGTGATGCGCGCCCTGAGACACGCCTTCGGCGCCTTGCTGATCCTGCTGCTGGCATTTGCGTTATCGCCCAAGGCCGAGGCGGCGCCCACGTGCCACGGCAAGTTCGTCAATCCGATCACGGACGTCTGCTGGTCGTGCCTGTTTCCGCTCTCGGTCGGCGGCTTGAAGATCTGGCCAAGCAACCGGCCGGACCCCAGCAATCCCGCGTCGCCGGTCTGCGCCTGTGCCGATCCGCTGCCGCGCATCGGCATCTCCGTCGGTTTCTGGGAGCCGGCGCGCCTTGCGGACGTGACCATGAAGCCATGGTGCTTTCCCAATCTCGGCGGCATCCGCATCGCCCCGGGCTTCGATATCGGTCAGGGCTACCTGGCTGGCCCATCGATGGTCGGTGGCCGCTCGCAAAGCACCGCCAAGTGGCATGTCCACTGGTACGTCTACCCGCTGCTATATTGGATGGAAATCCTGACCGACTTCGTCTGCTTTGAGCAGGCGTCGTTCGATATCGCCTATATGACGGAAGTCGATCCGCTTTGGCAGGATGACTCGCTCGCCGCATTGATTAATCCGGAGGCGATCGTCTTCGCCAATCCGATCGCCCAGGCAGCCTGCGCCGGAGACTGCATCGCTGGCACCATAGGCCTACCGCTCGATCCGCTCTTCTGGTGCGCGGGCTGCCAGGGCTCGATGTATCCGCTCAACGGCAACATCCCGTCCTCGATCGGACATGTCCAGTCCTCGCGGCTCGCCCTATCGCGTTTCGCATTCAAGATGCATCGCCAGGCGCTTGCCTGGGGCACGATGGGGTCCGCCGGCCTCTGCAAAAAGTACCTCATGCCGATCATGCGGAAGCAGCAATATCGCTTTCAGATGGTCAATCCGATCCCGACCGTGAGTGGCCGCTTTGCCTGCTCCGCAATCGGGGCATCCACCATGCCGCCCGACGCGGGACGTGCCTATCCCGCTGGCGGCGAGGACATGGGCTATCTCGTCTGGCGCAAGCGCAACTGCTGCGTGTTCTAGGGGATTTGCGATGCGCCTTCTCACCATGGGCATCCTCGCCCTTGTCGGAACGGCTACGATCTCGGCGGTCCTCGCGCAGACCGTCGACGGCGTCGACGTCCAGGCCGTGAAAAAGCGCGCGGCCGATCTCGCGGCTGACGCGCAGGCGTTCGTCGAGCAGGTGAAGGATCGCGGCGACCAGTTTCGCGAAGAGGCAGTGAGCATCCGTGACGCCGGCACCGATAACATGCGGCGCGTTGCCTCGACGGATCTTCCTAAAGGTCCTGAGGGCGCGGTGGATTTCGATGAGATCATCCAGGGCGCGGCGAAGAACGCTAGCGCCCGAAGCGGGGAAGCGCCGCAGTTTATCGCCTTTGCCAGCCTGTCGATGCCAGACGCTGCGCTCAAGCAAATGGTTCGCGACACGGCCAGCGCCGGCGGGGTGGTCGTGTTTCGAGGCTTCCCCAATAATTCGGCAAAAGAGTTTGTCGCCCGGATTAGCAAGGTTGTCGAACAGGGCAAGTTTGCCAGCATCGGCATCGATCCGCGGCTTTTCCGCGCCTTCGATGTGCAGGCGGTCCCGACCTATGTGAGCGTCTCTTCGGATTTCGATCTGTGCGCTGGCTTCTCGTGCACGACGAAGCTGCCGCCTTTTGATCGCATGGTTGGCAACGTGACCGTCGACTATGCGCTTTCCACCTTCGCCGGTGGGAACGGTCCAGGTGCACGGGTGGCAGCTGTTGCGCTTTCGAACATGAAGCGTGCGCGCCCGTGATAGCGCACCGCTTCATCTCTGGCCTGTGTGCGGTGCTGATCGTCGCCGAACCAGTTGCGGCGCAGCAGATGACCGTCGAGCAAGCACGCGCCGAGGGAAAGGCGATGGCGCAGGACAAGCGCAACGACAGATCGTTGGTCCCGTCGAGCGACGCCCAGGCGCAGGCGGTGCCAGGGTATACGGGCACCAGCCAGCCTCAGACCACCTACTTCGACGATCCTGACAAGCTGGTCGCCGATGCTCAGGCCCAGAAATCCACCGACCAGAGCTACCGCGTGACGACCGACGCGGATCGGACGCGCCCCACCTTCACCAACGCCGAAATCCTGGCGACGACCGGTCGTGCGACGACAGTCGAAAACGATCCGTCTGCCTTTCTCGACGGGCAGGATATCTCCTCAGGATCAGGGACCTGCACGCCGCTGCCCCCGGGCAGCGGGACGGAAGGCTATTACGAGGCCAGCTGCAACAGCGGAACCAAGGTCGATGAGAGCACGGCGGTCTGTAGGACGCCGCTGGTTGTCGACGTCACGCCCGGCACGACGAAATATATCTACACCTGCGAGAACTGGTCGAGATCCGCCGCGCAGGGCGGCGACAATCGAGACCGGCGCTGCGTCCCCGCCTTCAACGCGCCGGTCCAGGCCGGTGTGTGCCGCGAGCGTTCCCGGCAAACGGTACATTATGATGTCTGCCGCCAGGGCAATCCGCGCTTCTGCACCGAGCCCGATGTCGAAGAGGGCGAGGTCATCACCTATGAATGCGACAGCGCCGCCGTCGCCAGGCCCTACAGCGAGGAAACCGTCGGCCAGGTTATCAACGAGCATCGCGACGAGAGCATGTGCAACGCGGCAACCGCCGCGCAAACGTGCGAACTTGCCTCAGAGACCTGTGTGGATCCGGAGCCCACGACCCGAACGATCAATGGGGTTGCGGTGACCCGCGCCTGCTGGAGCTGGGAGCGCAGTTACAGCTGTCACCAGTTCAGCCAGGCCAATGATTGCTCGGATCTCGAGAACAACCGGCAGTGCACCTATCTGCGCGATGAGTGCCTCGATGATCCGCAGAGCGGCGCCTGCAAGGTTTCCGAGAAGATATATAAATGCCCGACCCCCAGCAGCACCGCGCCCGGCGACCAGCAATATATCTGCGGAAACGACGTTTACTGCATCAATGGAGACTGCGAACCGATCGTCCGCGAAGCCTCGACTGAGTTCAGGGACGCTCTGGTTGGACTCCATGCGTTGGATCAGGCGGGTAAGGAGTTCAACGAGGCCGATCTTAGGGTTTTCAGCGGCAAGCGCGAGAGCTGCCACAAGCCGGTTTTCGGCCTTATAAATTGCTGTGCCGGCAAGGTGTCGGGCGCGGTGCCGGTGGCGGCGGGCGCTGCGGCACTGGCCGGGGGCCCTGCCGCCATCGCTGCCTTCGCAACCCCATTCCTCGTGCTGTTCGCCTGCTCCCAGGACGAAATGAAGCTCGATATCAGGGACCGGATGGGCTTCTGCCACAATGTCGGCACCTACTGCTCGTCGAGCTTCCTCGGGATCTGCAAGACCAAGCGAACCGCCTTTTGCTGTTTCGAGAGCAAGTTGTCGCGCGTCCTCCAGGAGCAGGGTCGCGTGCAGCTGAACAAGCCTTGGGCCAGTGCCAAGAAGGAGCAATGCCAGGGCTTCACGATTGATGAGTTCGCGTCGCTCGACCTGTCCGTGATGGATTTCACCGAGGTTTATGCGGACTTCATGGACGCAGCGAAGCTGCCCGACGAAGTCCAGACGATGTCCGACATTCAGGACAAGATTCAGGCTTATTATGATCTCCACGGCAAGTAATCTTCTCGCTTCCGGCGATGGCCCCCCGTGCGATTGGGCGATGACGGTTTTCGAGCTGGCGATCTTCCTCGCCACCTATCGCGCGGTAAAGCCGATCGGTGCCGATGCCTTGTCCGAGCGACTGGGTGGGTGGTTCGAATGCTGTGTAGCGCCCGATGAAGTGAAGGCCGCCACGGCCAACATGGTAAGCCGAGGCTGGTTGAACGCGGTCGGCGGCGGCTTGTCGGCGGCTGAGGAGGGCCGCCGTGTCGCCGGTGCCTTGATGAACGGTGTCATCCGAATGCTCGACCAGGGCACGCGCCTGATCGACGTCGCGCTGATGATGTCGGTGCTTAGGCTTACAAAAGGGGAGTTGGACAATGGTCCTCTTTGAAGCGCCCACCATCCTGGCGCTCCTGTTGCTCCAGACGGTCCCGGGGCCACCCGCCACCCACGCAGGTGCCGGCTGCGGCCGGTCGCGCGCCCCAAATGGGTTCGACTGCTGTCTCCACCTATCGCCCAGATCGAGCGCCAACGCCTTCCTCCTCACCCACCCTCCCTCCGCGCAACCTCAGGCCGATGATGAAAGGACGATAGAAGATGCCCCGAAAAGGTAGGCTTTCGATGCTTCTGCTGGCGCTGTCATCGCTCGGGTCCGCCGCGCCGATCAACGCTCAGGAAACGGGGGCCGCTCGCGACGCGATTGAGCAGGACCTGCCTGACGAGTTCTATTGCGGCGAGCGCAAGCTCGGGCAGTGGTTCTATTGTACTCGTCCGAAGCCGCCTGAAAGCGCTGCGAACGCGGCACCTGCGCCGGAGACGAGCGCTGCCCAGCGGGTGGCCGCGATCACCAGGCAGCTGGATGAGCTCAAAGCGCGCGCGATCCTCGAACCGACCGAGGCGAACGTCATCGCCTATGTGCGGTTCCAGCGCGAACAGCTCGACCGGGCATCGACCTTTTCCGACACTTGGCAACGCGCCCTCTGGCAGAACCCGGACCTCGACTACACGCTGCAGCGGCCGGTCTCGACGGTCGGCAAGCGCCTGTGGCTCGACAACCGCAAGGCGGATCGCGACGCGGTGCTTACGAGCCTCGGGCAGCGCTACGGGCTGTTCTACTTCTATGCGCAAAGCTGTGGCGCCTGCGAAGTGTTCGCGCCGATCCTGCGCTCGGTGACCGACAGTCACCGCATGTCGGTGATGGCGGTGTCGATGGATGGCGGACCTAGTCGCGACTTCCCGAACTATGTCGTCGATTCCGGCCAGCGCTCGCGGATGGGCGTGCCCGGCAATGAGACGCCGGCGCTGGTCCTCTTCGACACCCAGACCAAGCGGACGATTCCCGTTGGATACGGCGTGCTCAGTGCTGACGAGATCATGGATCGAATCTTCATGCTGACCAACACCAAGGTGGGGAGCGACTACTAATGGAACCGCAAACAGGGAAGGGGAGGGCTCGCGCCTTCCGCCGCAAGGCCGCAGGCTGGCTCGGACTGGTCGCCGCTTCGCATTTTGCGCTGGTCGGCGTCGCTCGCGCTGACGTCGCGGGCCAAATGAACAGCTTCTTCAACGATGCAGGGGGCGCTGCGAATGTCACGGGCCCGACCGCGTTCCAGGGCCAGTCGGCCGGCTACTACTCACTCGGCAATGTCTGGACCCGCTTTCCGCAGAAGAGCGTCTCGCCGTTCAATCTCCAGCTTCCGAGCGCGCGCGCCGGCTGCGGCGGCATCGACCTGTTCAGCGGTAGCTTCTCCTTCATCAACGCGTCGGAAATCGTAGCGATGTTGAAGGCAACGGCCAACAACGCTCTGGGGTTTGCGTTCAAGCTCGCGATCGATTCCGTCTCGCCCGAGATCGGCAAGGTGATGGATGAGTTCAGCCAAAAAGCGCAACTTCTGAACCAGATGAACATCTCAAGCTGCGAAACCGCGCAGGCTTTGGTCGGCGGGATCTGGCCTCAGATGGAAACGACTCGCTCCACGATCTGCGAAGCTGTCGGCAACAGCCAGGGCGTCTTCTCCGACTGGGCAGCATCGCGGCAGGGCTGCAACAATGGCAATAAGCGCGATGCCACGATCGCGGGCAATACCGATGGCAGCATGAAGGATCAGCTCCTCGGCGAGCCGCACAATTACACCTGGGAGGCGCTCAAGAAATCCGCGAAATTCGGCGCCTTCGACCAGTCGTTCTCCGAATATGTCATGACTTTGGTGGGCACGGTGGTGACGACGCCCTCGACCGACCCTGCAGTGGGCGGAAAGGTCGTCATGTTCGGGCCGGCCGAGGAAGCGGTCGTGACGGCGCTGCTGGACGGAACAGCGGATGCGCCGGCCGTGAAGATGCTCCGGTGCAACGACGCGGACTGTTACGATGTCGGCGAGCAGACCCTGACCGTGCCGGCGTCGGCTGCGCTACGTCCGCGCATCGCGGGCATGATCAAGTCGATGAGCGGCAAGATCCGGACGGACACTGCGCTCGATGCGGCCGAGAAGCAGCTCCTCAACATAGCGACGGTGCCGATCTACAAGATCCTCGCGGTACAGGCCTATGCGCATTACGCTTTGACCGACGGCGAGATCGAAACCCTGTCCGAGATCGTGGCGGTGGACCTGCTGGCGGCGATGTTGGACAACATGCTCGATCGCGTCGAGCAGGCCCAGACGCATTACCAGACGTTCGATCAGGCGACCGCGACCCAGTGGAAGCAGCAAATCGCAGCAACCCGGCAAAAGTTCTCGCAGCGCGACGTCAAGCTGAACAACAAGCTGCAGGTGACGATGCAGATCATCAACCGCAGTATTATGCTCGAGTCCACGCTGCAGAATTCGATGACGCCCGGCATGTCATCAGCGCTGAACTTTTCGCGCGGGCTGAACGCCCAGGGGCTCATGTAAGGCGGGGTAGGGGGTAGGCGATGCTGGAGGTCTTCACGGTCGGCGGCGGCGAGTATCTCGTCAACACGTTCAACGCCGTCGCGGCCTGGTCTGGAGGAGGGGGCTATCGCTCGCTCATCCGCGTCGTGATGGTGATGGGCCTGATCTACTCTCTGCTCGTGGTCGCCTTCACCCTCAATTTCCGCGTCTGGATGAACTGGTTCCTGCAGTCGACGCTGATCTACCTGTGCCTCATGGTCCCGACGATCGACGTCAAGGTGACCGATCGGATCAACCCGTCGTTGGCTCCGGCGACGGTTGCGAACGTGCCGCTCGGGCTCGGCGTTCTCGCCAGCTTCACCACCCAAATCGGCGATTGGCTGACGCGCACCGCCGAAACCGTCTTCGTCATGCCGGCCGAGCTCAACTACACGACGAACGGCATGGTCTATGGTGCACGCTTGTTCGACGCGACACGCAATTTCGTCATTCGCGATGCCGAGTTTTCGACCAATCTGGAGGAGCACTTCAAGAAGTGCCTCTTCGGCGATGTGATGCTCTACCAGAAATCGTTGACGACGCTGGCTCAGTCGAAGGATTTGTGGGCAGACATTGGGCCTGCGTCGGAAGCACGTTCGCAGGAGTGGCTTGAGCGCCAGGGCGACGGGACGGTCAGCAGCGCGATCGTCACCTGCAGGCAGGCCTATCAGATGCTCGATGCCCAGTGGGCGCCGATGATCGAGGCCAACACGCCGCTTTGGGGGAAGGAGCTCTACCCCAAGCTCAGCAACGCACTGGCGGCCGACAAGCTCAAGCACGATCTGCCGATCGCCAATCAGGCCTTCACTGGATCGGCTAGCGGCTACGCGGATTCGATGCGTCAGAACACGGCGATCAACGCCTTCATGCAAGCGCGCAACAGCATGGCCGGCGGCTCGGGCGCGGCGACGATCGACACCTTCGCGCAGACGCGAGCCGACATTCAGGCACGCAACACATACAATTCGATCGCGCAGCAGGCGATGGCTTGGGTCCCGATCCTCAACATCGTGCTGACCGTCGTCTTCTTCGCGATGTTCCCAGTGATCTTCCCCTTGTTCCTGATGCCACAGACCGGTCTCGGCTCACTCAAGGGCTATGCGATGGGGTTTTTTTACCTTGCCGCCTGGGGACCGCTGTACGTCATCCTCCACATGATCTGCATGACGCGCGCGGAAACTGCGGCGACCGGCGTGGCCAGTGGCGGTGTGACGCTCGGCACCTATGCGGGGATCGCGGCGGTGAATGGCGAGACGGCGACGATCGCGGGTTTCATGCTGATGAGCATTCCGTTTCTGGCGGCGGGTTTGGCCCGCGGCGCGATGTCGATCGCAGGTCAGGCGACTTCGATGCTGGCGCCGGCACAAAACGCGGCCGAGGCCGCGGCGTTGGAGCAGACCACCGGCAATTACTCCTACGGCAATGTGAGCTGGGCCAATGCGACGTCCAACATGCGGCAGAGCAACCAATGGACCACTGCCGCAAGCTATATGGATGGCGCTCCGAGCATCGGCTGGCGACAGGATAATGGCGCCGTCGTGTCTGGGTTCGGGAATGGCCAGGAAGTAATCGACATGGGAGGCGCCATATCCCGTCTCGGTTTCACGCCGACTATGAATACGGGCACGGTTTCTGAGTGGCGCGAGATGGCGAGCCAGGCACATCGCCAAGCACAGTCGTTCGAAAATACGGCGCAGGAGATTCTAACCAGCACGCACACGAACCGTAGCGCCTTTGGAACGTCGAGCGAGCGCACCTCCGGCTTCGATTCTAGCAGCGGTACGGCTGCCAACACCTCGATTGAACAGAGTGATCGGCGATCATCGTCGAGCAGCCAGGGCATTGATGATCGCTCGTCGACCGGGCAGAGCTTGAGCGTAACCAACGGGCATGATCGGTCAGCGCAAACCCTGGACACCGTTACCGGCGGGATTTCGGCCGGCCTTGGTGGGGGCGGATCCGGTGGTGGCGGTCGAGCCGGCGCTCCCGGTACCGTCGCAAGGCTACTGGGCCGGCTCCCAGGAGTCAGTGGGAGCGTGCAGAAAAGTGGGCAGCAGCAGGATTCGCTCCGGCACGGAACTTCGGACAGTCGTTCGAGCGATAGCTCCAACACGCAGTCGAGTAGCATCCGTGATGAGCACGGCGTGTCCTCGTCCGCTTCCACGTCGGATGGCACGTACGCACGCTCTGGCGAGTTCAGCCGGGCTTCGACGTCCTCATCGTCGTCCCAGGGCATCGAGGACTCTCTGGCCCGCGCGAAATCCTACTCTGAGGCGGCACGTAAGATGGAGGAGTTGTCGCAATCGCTCTCCAGGGATGCAAGCTATGCGGAGACGCACGGCATGCAGCTCAGCGAAAACATGAGCCAGGATCTCTCGCAATGGTATCGCACGCAGCAAGCCCTGCATCCGAACATGGATGTGCCAGAGCTCTGGTCGACTGTTCTGTCAGATCATCAGCGGGAGGTGCGCGCAGCGATGATCTCGCAGTGGGCGCAGGCGAAGCGCAACGATATCCGCCAGGAGATCAACGAGAGCCTCCGGGAGCCTGACCTAGTCGATGTCAGCCGCACCAGCGTTGGCGGCCAAGGTGATGTGCGAGCGGCATATCGGCCTCACGGGGTCGACGCCATTCGTGGTGATCAAGGAAAGGGCGACCCAGGGGCAGCTGCAGCAATCATTGCCGGCGGACGAATGGCGATCAGCGAGGATAAGGCGGTCGCTGAAGCCGGACGAGCAAGCCGCATTCAAGGCTCGGTCGACGTCCAGCAAGAGGTCGGCGAGTCCCATAACAAGGGCTTTTTCCTGGATCCGAAGTTGCGGGAATGACCTGTATCAGATCAGCAAGAAATAGGCGGCCGCCCCGAACGCTATAGCGTAGGCAATCGCGTAGCCAATCAAGCCGGCGCGCGTGGGATTTCCAGCGGGGTCGGTCGAAAGCTCGATTGGAGCGGGTTCATCGTCGACATACTGAAGAACCGGTCCGCCAGGATTGTCCTGCGTGAAAGCGTATAAGGTGTGATCAAGCTTGCTCATGCTGATCTCCGAACGTGTTTCAATTACCAGCTTTTGGCACTTGGCTCAAGTAGGCTGCGCCTTCTGAAGGCGCCTTGCCAGCTATGCTGCTCAATCGGGGTGTCCGAAATATGTAGGCACGCTTCGGACACTAAGGCTTGCTATTGTCCGAAGTCTGTATACACGCTTCGGACATGACTCCTGCTTCCGATCTCAAGGCAGCGATTCTGACCCGCATCAAACAAGCGGGCTCAAGATCGGTCTGGACCCCTAGCGACTTCCACGACCTCGCCAATCGCGACGCCGTGGATAAGACGCTCCAGCGCCTCGTCGGGTCCGACCAGCTGCGACGCATCGATCGTGGCCTGTACGATAAGCCGACCGCCAATCGACTGACTGGACAGCTCAACGCGCCCGACCCCCGAGGCGTTATCGACGCGATCGCACGCCGCGACCAGATTAGAGTGTTAGTCGACGGACTGACTGCCGCCAACGATCTCGGCCTGACGAATGCCGTGCCCGCCAAGATCGTCGTACATGCCGACGCACGTCTGAAACCGATCCGGCTGGGAAAGCTCGAAATCACGTTTAAGCCGACGGCGGCGAGCAAATTATATTGGGCGGGGCGCCCGGCGATGCGGTTGATCCAGGCATTGCACTGGCTGCGGGATACCGACACCGCCGATACCCGTGGCGATCTCGTCGACAAGCTCGATGTTCTGGTCAACCATGGGCCTCAGGCCCAAGCGATCCGGCGCGACCTGATCGACGGCCTGTCGACGCTGCCCTCCTGGATGCAGGACCTGCTCCGGCCCCTGTTGATGCCCGAGGCAAGCAACGCATGAACCCGTCCTATGACGAGATCCTAAGAGCTGACGACGACACCCGCGCGGGTCTGTTCAACACCACCGCCCAGCGGATCGGCACAACACCACAGAACGTCGAGAAGGACTTCTGGGTCTGCTGGACACTCGACGCCCTTTTCAATGGCCTTCCGGATGGGCCGCGTCTGCTTTTCAAGGGCGGCACGTCGCTTTCCAAGGGCTTCGGGCTGATCCAGCGCTTTTCCGAAGACATCGACGTCACCGTCTTCCGCGATGATCTCGGGGAGGCACACAGCGTTGACGAATTGCAGAAGCTGAGCGGGAAGAAGCGGGAAAAGGCGCTCGATGCAATCCGCCAAGCCTGCGAAGCCTATATCGGCGGGCCGCTGTTCGACAATCTGACCGGGCTGGCGGCGGCGACGGCGGAGCGGACCGGGATTGCCGCAGAGCGCCTCGTGATCAGACGCGACAAGGATCTGCAGACCTTGCTCGTTCAATATCCGTCGGCCACGCCGGCGGACGGATATGTCGACAAGCTGGTGCGGATCGAGTCGGGCGCCAAGTCGGCGCTCGATCCCAATTCCCAGCGGACGGTGCAGCCTTATCTCAGCAAGGATGTGCCTCAGTTCGATCTGGCCGTGCCGAACGTCACCATTGTCGACGCTGAACGAACGTTCTGGGACAAGGTCGTAATCCTGCACGGCCTCCGCCGCTGGTTCGACAGCAAGGGCTCGCTCCGTCAGGACGGTCACCGCGTCTCGCGCCATTACTACGATATGGATCAGTTGCTTGGATCCGATGTCGGCTCACGTGCCACCGAGGACATGGCGCTCGGCGCCGACTGCGTCGCGCATGCTCGTGTATTTTTCAATCGGCCAGCGTTCGACTTGGCGAGCGCGCATCCACCGACCTTCGCGCTCACGCCCGAAGGCGACATGTATGATGCGCTCGCTCGCGACTACAGCGCCATGCGAGGCATGATCTTCGGCTCAGCCCCGTCCTTTGCGGCCGTGATCGAAAACGTCGCCAGTTTGGAAGCAAGGCTCAACGCGCTGCGCGAGAAAGTCTAGAGGAACTGCTCGCCGGCATGATCATCGAAAATCGAGGCGTCGCGCACATAGTCCGCGACGGTGTCGAGCGACTTATGCCGTGAGTGGTCCTTCATCTTGAACAGGTTCGCCCGCTTGGCCGCCGCCTCCGTCAGAAAGCCCGCGCGCAGCGAGTGGCCGGAAAAGATCGACGGATCGAGCCCCGCCGCGGCGGCCGTCGCCTTGACCAGGCGCGCGACAGTCTTGTCGGTAATCGGATCGTCGGTGACGGCGTCCGATCGGGTCAGACGCCGGAATACCGGCCCCTGGCGCGGTTCCCCGGTGATAGGATCCGGCTCGTTCAACCCTGCCGCCTCCAACCAGGTGCGCAGCGATGCGACCGGCCGAATGAACCTGCCTTCGGGAATGGCGATAACTTGGCCCAGCGCTTCCTGGTCGCGTTTCGACTGCGGGATAGTGATCCGCAGGCCTGAGGGAACGAACTGGAGCGCGTCCAACTGCATGTCGGCGATCTCCGAACGCCGAAAAGCGCCCGCCATCCCCAGCGCCAGAATCGCCCGATCCCGCGTTGCCCTGATGCCCGTACCCTCGATCGTCGCGATCATGGCCTTGAGCACGTCTGCTTCCGCCGGTGCCTTTTGCCCCTTCTTCCGCGCATATTTCCGGCGGACGCCGCCCATCATTTGGGCAATGATGCCCGCGCCGTCTCGCGCGCTCGGCGAGGCAAGACCTGCCTCGCGGTGATGATGGTTGATCGCCGCGATGCGCCGGCCGATCGTCACTGGCGCGATACCAGCCTCCGCTTCGACATGGGCAAACAGCGCGACCATGTCGGGGTGCGCGGGCAGCGCCTCGACGTTGCGCGCCTCGCAAAAGTCGCAAAAGCGATCCCAATCCCCGGCGTAGGCCTTTTGCGTCGAGCTGGCCTTAGATGCCGCCAGGGTGTGGCGCGCGCCCTCGATCTCGGCGAGCAGGTCGCCGGGCAGGTCGGTCGAGATCGGGAGTAGGTCGCGGCTCATATCGTCTCGTGCTGGTGCTCGCGGCACGATAACCGGCACCCCTCTCGAAGCCAAATGTTATGTCCGAGAATCCAGTTTATCGGACACGACTAAGGCCCGGCACGCGAGTAGGGGTACTCGCGGACCTCCTGCAGGCCTCGTTTAGCGATAGCTCGCGGGCAGAGAAAATGAGCAGTCAAAATATGATCGCTGTCATTGATGGCACAATGGCACAAGCTGAGCCGAATGCGCGCTCTCTGCTCTCAGACGATCAACCTCTGAAAGCTGCGGTCATCCGGTGATAGCGCCGTATGGCGATTTCCGACCGAGGCTGTGTAAAAACATCTCGTCGCAAACGAAACGAGTAACTTCGGAATCGGGGCAGCGGTCGTGGCGCAAGGAATGAATCCGGTGGCGATTGTCGAAGAATCAATGTTGCGTGATCGAACTCGTTGTCGGCGTTTTTACACAGCCTCGACCAACAGACGCCGTTCATCGGCAGTTGCGCGAACAACGGCTTGTTCCAAGACCCGAAGCGCCTGCGTCAGACGCTGCTACTGGCAATCTCGACATATCCAATCAGTTCTGCCGAATAGCTGCCGTCACCGTTCACAGCTCCTTTGTGCTTCAATTCCCGCTGCAAAGTAGGCTCGACCGCGTGAACGAACAGATCGCTGCGCTGCTCAGGCTGGAAGGCCGTTGTCCCCGCAGGCGCCTGTAAGTATTTTTCGCATTGTCGCTCGACCGCCGGGATGCGCGTGCCGTCCTGTTTGACTGCGATGGGCTGCACCACCACTCGACGCTCGCCATTGCCGGCCGACGTCTCGACCATCCATAGGGAAAGCAGAACCGGCTCATCCATGTCGCCGGACACGGCAATGCCGACTTCCTCCGGCGCCAGGCCTCGCCACCGCCCCAACTCCTCAAGGACCAACGGGTGATCCAAGCCCAGAAGTTGTAGCTCATCCTGGATTGTCGCAGCTTCGCGGCTCAGGCTGAAGCGGGCACGCCGCGTGCCCTCCGAAGTGACCAGATCGTAGGTGACATTATCCACCTTCACCAATTTCTGCTGGCGATCTGCAACAGCCGCCGACATGAAACGCACCAACCGATCCAAACTGCTCGATACGTCCGAGAACGGCTTGTAGTCGTCCAAACTGAATCCATCGAGATCTTGGAAAAGGTCGAACACAACCTGCCGCGCCTCGCGAGAATTCGACAGCGCCGCTTCCAACTCCACCTGCGTGCGCTTCAACTCGGGATCGGACAGTGCCTCTTGATACAAGCGATCGTAGTTCAACCGTTCGGACAATTGCCCTAGAATCTGCGCCCGTAGGTCTTCGGCAACATTGCCTTGCTCGTCGACCTTGCCGACCGTGCGCGCAATCTCGGTCAGTTTCTCGTCCAGCAGCAGAAAGATACGACCCTCGATCGTGTCCGAGAGCACCAGGTTGTAAACCTGGGCCGTGTGATTCTGGCCGTACCGGTGAATGCGCCCGATGCGCTGTTCCATGTCCATCGGATTCCACGGCAGGTCGAAGTTGAACAAGATGCGGGCGAATTGAAGGTTGATGCCTTCCCGCCCCGCTGCCGTGCAGACCAAGACGCGCGGACCATCCTTCTGACGGAAGCGACGCTCGGCAGCCGCCTTCGCCCCATGATCGCCGCCACGCAGCACAACTACGCCTTGGCCGGGGAAGTTCTGCTCGATCTCGCGGGAGATCATGTCCACCGTACCGAGGTAGGTGGCGAAGATTACGATCTTTTCGTTCTGGTTTTGCCTCCACAGAGTGCCCAAGCCATCGACCAACTTTTGCATCTTGGTTTCACGCTGGGTCGGAAACACACTCAGCAGGTCGTCGATCCGCAGGCGCTCTTCGGGAAGATGGAGGTTCACTACCGCCGAGGCGGCTTCTTCCGCATGCACGGCCGCAAACTCACTGTCGTAGGGATCGGAGGCCATCTCCAGTGCCTCCTCGTCCAGCTTCTTAATCAAGCGGTATTTCAGCTCGGCCAGGACGCGATCCACTTCGCTACGCCCAACGCTGTCGCGTGACAGGCGGTACTCCTCGTGGATCAGCTCGCGCGCTTCATCAGTCAGCCGTTCGCGACCCTCGATGTCGAGTTCCTTGTCGCGCAGGAATGCCTCGTGCAGCGTGAGCATCAGCAGGCGACGCTTGAGGGTGCGCCTCACGGCGGCGAAGCTGGACGCCGCGATCTTCTGGAAGATCGCCATGAGGAAGCCCAGCGCGCGCCCCTGATTGCCTTGGCGGCGCGCAAGGTCGAAGCCGTCCTCCAAATACTCACGAAGCTTTTCGTAGAAAAGCCGTTCACCGTCCGACATCACGAAGGATTCTGTGTGAACCCACCGTCGCGCGAACAACGGTGAACCATCCGGCTGACAGGCGTCGGCCTTGGTGCGACGAAACATTACTGTGTTGAGCCGGTGGCGGTTCTCCAACATTTCTTCAGGGCTGCGGAACAGCGTCGGATTGAGTAACTGCGCCAGCATCCAGAACTGGAAATGGTTGCCTTGGTGCGGCGTGGCCGAAAGCAACAGGAGGTCGCGGGAGTGGTCCTTGAGCGCCTCGGCCAGCTTATAGTTCTCGGTTTTGCGCACCTTACCGCCAGTGCGGTACGCCGTCAGATGGTGCGCTTCGTCAAACACCACCAGATCCCAACGCGGCGCATCGAGCAGGCGCTTGATGCGCGCCGGACGTTTCAGCGTGTCGATGCTGGCGATCAGCCGGTCGTGTTTGGCGAAGGCGTTGGTCTTCCGATCGGTAATATCGCCCTCTGAGCCAAACACCTCGAAGTCGAGATTGAACACCTCGTTCAATTCGCGATGCCAGTTGTTCACGAGGCCAGCGGGCACGACCATCAATGCGCGCCTCAGCTCGCCCCGGCTGGCAAGCTCGCGAAGGATCAGCGCGGTCTCGATGGTTTTGCCGAGGCCTACCTCGTCGGCAATAAGGTATCGCCGAGGTGAAGCGGTCGCGATGCGATGTGTCAGCACCACCTGGTGAGGCAACAGGTCTATCTTGGCCGAGGTCAGCGCCGAGGCGCTTTCCATCACCGGAAGTGCGTGCGCCTCATAGGAAAGCCAAGCCTTGCGCCCGCGCTCAGCTCCGCCGTCCACAGCGCGTAAGATGCGCTCGGTACGCGTAAGTTCGCGCCGCAATGAAAGGGCGGGAACCCGGCGCTCGCCGATGCCAAAAAAGGCGCGCAGATAGCCGTCACGCACCGGGTCGAGCACAACACCCTGACCATATTCATGATGGGTGATGCGCTCGCCGGGTTGGAACTGTGCCCCTGCCGTCACTTGCTGCCCTCACGTAATCCGGAGATGGAACAGGCCGGCGGCCTTGCCGCCTTCGCGCAGCAGGATTTCTTGCGGGTACTCGTTCGCCTGTCCCCACAGAATGCGACCGAGGTCGATCTGATGGCCGTGGGGCGTGTGACACAACCAGCTCACCTCGTCGGTAGCTGCCTGAGCCTTGATGCGCGTGTTCCCTCCGGGCAGCCAGAATACTAGCGCCGCATCGCCCCCGTACTCGTCCTGGAACGATAGAATTGCGGGCTTGATCGTATCTCCCAGCCATGACTCGGCGTCCGTTGGCCCGAGCAGGTCAAGGCTGCCGTCCAGCCCGGCGACCACCAAGGTATTGCTGCCGTTGCTCGGCAGATCCTCTGGCCAGTTACCCACCGCCCGTAGAAATTGACGCAAGCTCCAGACTTCACTGGCCGCGCAAACTTGGTTGCGCGCTTCCTCGTCCCACACCCAACTGGTGCCGCGCCGCTGCCACACCGTGTCCAGCAGTTGCCTCATCGCCGGTAATCCTCGTCATCATCGAACAACGATCCCTGTGCGAGCCGGGGCGCCTGGCTAGCTTGCCATCCGTTGAAGATCGACACAGCGCGTGAGGCCGCGTTGCGAGCCGCCTGATCTGGGCCGTTGCGGTGTAGCCATTCCAGCAGCGGCTTCAGTGCCACGTGCGGCTTGAAGTTCTCGTTCTTCAGCGTATCCGACGCATTGATTCCGCTGCCGTCGAAGCACGCGCCGACCAGCACCAGCGCCTGGTCAAAGTCGGAAGTCAGGCGGCTGCGGTGCCTGCCGGACCATTCCCGAGCGAATTCAAGCGGACCCGCACGAGTGAAGATCTTGTTCTTCTCCACACACCAGCCGCGCTGCACGAATTCGTCGGGCGTGGTGATCGAACCTTTGAGGAATTTCTGAAGCTGGTCGCGTTTCAGCTCCACCGCGTTGCCGAAGGTACGGAGGAACTGACGAGTCATTGGTTCGGCGTTGACCGGGGGCGCCTCCTTCCCTTTGTCGGCGTCCTCGTCGATGAGCTGGTTGATTCCCACGAGCGCATCTTTGACCGAGATGGCGCGCCCCTCGTCAACAAAGACTTTGCCGTAGTGCCGGGAAAAATATTCCAGCGCTTTGCCGCGCCGGATGACCTGAAGATCGGCAGCGGGCAGACCTTCCTTGGCGTGATTTTCCAGCATGGCTTGCAGCTGGTGTACGTCAGCCATGACTTCGCGGCGCATTCGGCCCCAGCTTACCGGCTTGGGTTCCTCCGTGCGCTTCCGACAGACGTGGATGATGTCGTACTCGATGGTCTGAGAGCCGAACGTCCCAGGTTTCGACCCTTCACCCTTGGTTTCGTCGGAGCGGATCGGATACGTAGCTTCCAGATAATATCCCGCGTCAAACAGGGATTCCAGAACAGCCACCCAAGGTTTGTCCTCGCTGTGATGGAACGTAAAAGCGAGAATGCCACCTGGCTTTAATATGCGGTGCGCCTCGCGCCAGCACTGCGTGAGGAGACGCTGGTAGAACCCATCCGGGTCTTCGGGCTCACGCGCACGATTAGCCACTGCCTCCAGTGACTTGGGCGTATATTCCGCGTTGAAGTAATCAGGGTATTTATCTTTCAATACGAGGCGCAACCAAACATAAAAAAAGTCGGCCAACTCGGAGTAATGTAGGAGCCCGCCGAACGGCGGATCGGTAATAACCAAATCGACGCTACCAGTGGAGAGCGTCGTCAGTTCAGTGGATGAACCACACCACACCTCGGCACCATCAACTGCGTCTCCAGGGAATACCTTCTCGCTTTTGCCGCTAATATTTGCCGCGAGGGTCGCACTCGTCCTCCGCAGGCCTTCGACACTGACAGCCTCCCAGGGCTGGATCGCCCAGCTTCGCCCCTCAAGAATACCCTCTGCGCACGACGCCCAATTGCCTCGGCCTAGTTTTGCGAAAACGCAGTTCTCCACGGTTGTCGATTTTGGGTGATAGTTGTTGTTCGCAAATTGCGGTTCCAACTTGTCGCCCTGGATGTTCCACAATGTAAACAGGCTCTGGTTTCGAAGGTATTGCTGAAACGCGCCTAAAACGTACTCCCGTTCGGCGTTCCTGTAGTTTCCCAGAGTCGCGATGGCCTTCAGCATCTGCGTGTGGACAAGCATCTGGCGAGGATTGAACATTGTCCACCAGTGCGTGTGCCCATGATTTGGAATTCCCCCATTGTTCATGTGGGTCATGAACCCGAAAGGCAGCTCGGAGCGAGGCCAGTAGTCCTTGAGGTCGGCGTCCTTGCGCGCTTCCCACTCCACGAGAGCAGCATCGTACTGTCGGGCGTGCGCCAAATCGAACGCGGCAAAGAACCGCCCCCCATAGGGTTTGCCCGCAGCATCTCGCTTGGGCGCATAGCCCTGCGTGGCATATGCCGCCGTCGGGCCAGTCTTGCCTGTCGCCTTGACGGTGGTGAGCACATCCTGCACCGTGCCGCAGGCCGCGCAGGCGTAGTGCGACCTCTTCGGCACCGTGCCGCTCTCCGGGGCGAAAGTGATGTTCGTTTCAGGGCAAGTCACCTCGTCGGGTAGCTTACCGCGCACTTCCAGCAGGCGAATCTTTGCGGCGCGTGCCTGATCCCACCGCGTGGTTGCGGCGACACCGTCCTGCGCCGAGCCGCCGTAGGGCTGGCCGTTCGCGTCCTGCTTCGGCTCGCCCGCCAGCCACTGCGGATGTACCAGCAGGCTGAGTTCCACCTTCTTGTTCTTACCCTTGCCAAGGTTCACCAGCGCGGCGTGGCCGCAATGCGGGCAGATCACACCCTTCTTGCGGTCGAGGACGGAGAACGGATGCTCGGAAGGCGCGACGTAGAGCGGCGCATCGGGAACCATTCGCGCAGCTTCTTCCTCGACGTGGAAGTCGGCGCCGCATTTGCCGCACGTGTGGTCCCAATGTTTTACGGTGATCGCCTTCACCGCCATCACCGGACTCGTCATTATCGGCGTGCGGTGACCGCAGCCGGTGACCTGGCATGGCCCGTGCTTCCCCCAGAATGTATAAATTGTCTCTGGACCATCATATTTGTAGTCCTTGCGCTCATCTCGGGGAAGAGAGAGCGGATCAAAGGCGGAAGACATCACCTTGTTGCTAGGTAAATGCGTCCATTTACCTTTCTCGCCCTCGGGGCCGTCGCAATAATAGTATGGTGTTATCTGAGGTTTTACCTCAGCCTCGATGTCCGCAAGTAGCTTCTTCACCTCCTCTAGATCAACACTGGCTAATTCCTGCTTGACCACGAACCAAGCCACCGGGTTGAGGTCGTTACCGGCCATCTGCATCCCGAGACGGGAGCCCTCCACCAGCGTGGTACCGCCGCCCATGAAGATATCGGCGACCTTGAGATGCTTGAACGCACCCTTTTTCTGGTGGTTAGCGTAGTAGTTATCCCACACGAGCTTTGCCGCGTGTGAAGGGTCTTCAGGCGCTTTGGTCGCCGCCGCAATGAGCATCGAACGGAAAACGCTGGAGCGCCGCCGCGCCCACCACTTAGACATCTGATAGATGGGCTTGCCCGCATTGCCCTCGATCACCGCGACCTGGTTGACCGGCAGGATCGGGAAATCCACTTCAAGACAGGTTTTGGGGCGGTTTGGGTCGCTGAAATCGACAGTTTCCAGCGCGGCAGCCTTTCCTGCGCCGACGGCCTTAGCGACCTCTAGTGCGACTTGATCTTTCTGGGTGGCCACTATTACTGCAATCCTTACTTGGTCAGCTCGACGAATGGCGACAACACTTCCAGCAGTGACAGGCCGCCATGGGTGAGCGTCGGGTAGCCACCCTGACTGCGCCACTTTCTGCGGCCCAAGGCCAACAGATGCGCCCCGTGCGGGCTGTTAATCTGCAGGGCAACCGGCGGCACAAAGGGGCCTGTCTCACCCGTACCCGGCTTGCTCCGCCCGCTGGAAAACGTCTGCTTCAGGAACTGGCCGACCTCACCGTCGGCATCGGGGAAGTAACCTGTGGCCGCGTAGCCGTGGTCGGACGTGATCACCAGCCGCCGTCCGGTGGCGAGACGTTCGACGAAGGCCCAGAAGTCGTCGCTGCTCAGTTGCTCGGCCACATCCTTCGTCAGCGGCTCCAGCCCTTGGCCGGCGCCGGACCCGTCATGGAGCTTGGCGTCGGGCCAGTGATGCCAGAAGACTTGGTTCGGCGTGCTACCGACCAGCGCCCCGCAGTCCTTCCAAGGCAGATCGACGGTTTCCGTCTGCGCAGGTTGTAGTTTGTGCGAGCCGCCGCCGCCGTTGTTCTGAAGCTTGCTCCGACTGGCGAAGCCAAGCGCGCGGGCAAATTCATTGGTTTCGCCGGGCAGTTCAGAGCCATTGGCGCTGACCTCATGGACGGTCAAACCCCGCTCCCTCGCGCCCTGCAACAGCCATGGTAGCTCGCGCAACGACAGACCGTCGAGGATTAGCACCGCTTTGGCGCTAAAGGGCTCAGCCCACCAGCGCAACAAACGGTAAGAGTTGCGTTCAACGCTGTCGCCGAAGGATTGCCACAAATCCCAACCGCTGGAGGAAAGGAACAGATCGAGTCCGCCGATTTCGCGGTCGCGTTTAACGACCTCGCTGGGTGCGTTGCCCATCGCCAAGGGCTTCGAGGCAATCTCGACGGCCTGGGCGACAATGACGCGCCAAGCGTCAGCGTCCGTGCCTTGCGTCAGGCTGCGGAGGGCGCTGACGGTCAGGGCCACTAGTCGTCCTCCTTCTCAAGATTCAGCTCGAAGGTCATACCTTCCGGTAGTTTCTTAAGCAGTTCCCTGAGCTGAGCGCCGGTCGCTGTGGACACCTTGATCGACACTTCGTCTAAGCGCGTGGCGGGGCCGATGCCCCAGCCTTCAATTTTGCCGATCAGGTTGAGCGGCGACGTAGCCGGGTTTGACAGAGCAGTCCGCCTCCTCGCCGTGGCGGCGCCGCCGAAGATGTCACTGGACGCAGGGGCCGGCACCGGAGAATCACCCGGTGCGGGTTCAGCGACGCCTGGCGTTGATATTGCGCCGCCACCGAGCAGATCTCCGCCGGCCGGTGTTGGCGTCGGCACGGGCGCGGCCGGCGCGGAGCCGCCCGTCGCAGGCACCGCAGAAGGACGCATCACGAACACGTCGTCGAGGTGACGGCCCGTGAGTGAGAGTTTGGGCCGCAGCCGCCGCCATGCGGTGTCCTCGTCCTCGCCCGGATGGGTTTGCAGATATTCCATTCCGCGCACGTTGAGGGCGATCTTGCCCTTGGCGCACAGGCGCAGCAGACGCTCCTTCATCGCCGTCTCGCCCAGCCACGGGATGCAGTCTTGCCCGGCAGGGCGTGGCTCTTGGAGTTCGCGTAGCAGCTTTCCGACCGCATCGTTGTTGTCGGCGAATTCGAGCACCAAATCCTCGAAATCCTCAGGCACGAACAGATCGTTGGTCAGCGCCTCTTCAATGGCCTCAGGAATTTGCGAGCCTTGCTTATCCAGACGCTCGACGCTGAATTTGCACTGCGCCGGGTCGGCAAAATTCCAGCGCTGCAGCACCGCGAAGCGGTCAAACCGCTTCTTGAGATTGTCGCGGAGAGTGGTCTCGAATTCCTTGTGGAGTTTTCTGTATTCCGGATTTTGACCGCTCCATTCCTGCGCCTTCATCTCGGCGCGAGCGAGGATGAGCAGGTCGCGATCTTGAAAGGCGTTCGTGCTGCCTGCGCGCGGCAGCAGGAAGCGAACGGTGTTTCGGCGCTTCTGCAACTGATCTTTGAGCCAGCGACCTAGTGTGGCGTCGAGCTTGTCCGGTTCTTCAGGCAAGACAAGGACGGGTAAACGGTCATCCCAGTTGTTTGACTGTTCGGCTTCGTCAAGCGATGTCCATGGATCGTTGACCCAAGCCTTCGGCAGCGCGATCACCCGAAAGGTCCTCGCCACCTCGTCGCTGCCGCCGATGACGTAGCGCACCTGCTTGGCTAGCTGCGCCTGATCGGCGCCATCGGCGAACAGCTTGTCATTGCGCGCGTAGGCTATCAGTTTGGCGCGCGGGTTTTCATCCTCGCGGAAGAGCAGCTTCGTGCCTTCCTGATGGATGTTGAAGCTGTTCTCGATGATGGTCGCCAGCTCGACCTGAAAGGCATTGTCGTCGACTGGCTTGTTGCGGGTGATATCGAGCTGCAGCGTGGCCGGTTCGGCGCCGGCGAGGTTGCCCACAGCGATCGAGCGCAGCCACAAGGCGCTGATGATTTCCTGCAGGTGCGGGGCGATACTGGCGTGGTCGTGTCGCGCCTCTTGCACCGAAATGATATTCTGTTGAGCCTTCTCGCGCAGAGTGCGATGGTGTTGATTGGCCACGGCTTCCAGCAATGCGCTGATGCCCGAGGTGTCATCGTCCAGCCTGAAGTCGGCAGCGGTGAGCACAGGCACGGCCTCGCCACGGCTCTTGTACAGGTTGGCAAGGATACGGATCAGATCGCGCGTTTCTTGCGCGTCGGTGGCGATCAGCACCTGCTCTTCAAGCAGCCGCAGCAAATGGGGCGCATAGGGCCAGGATTCTGTGAACTCCTGCCGTTTGCGCTCTTGCTCGGCAGGCGGCACGTCCAGCAAGCGGAAAGACTCAGCAACATGCTGCGCGACCAATGCGTCAATCGTGCCGCTAGCGATCTGCAAGCGGTTGTCGAATAGGCGGTGCATCAGCATGCGACGGCGGTCTTGCTGGATGCGCTCGGCGCTACCGGCGGCCTTGAAGTCAATCGCAACGGGATTGACGCGATGCACCTGTTGATAGGCGTCGCTGCCGCCGTTGCGTACCGAGATCACCAGCACCAACAGATCGGGACGCTCCTTGGCGATCTCCGAAAGGATTTGGATGAAGTTGAACGCCCAATTTTTCCACGGGTACTGCTTGGTATTGGTGAGTCCATCGTACCATGTCTGAAACTCGTCGAGCAGCAACATCGTCGGCTTGTTTTCCAACAGCTCGATGATGAGCTTGTCGGACGGAATCTCGGTCTTGGATGCGCCTTGGCCTTCCCATTTGCCGTTTATAAAGGCGCCGTGCGGATGGTTCTCAAACAGCACGTCCCACAGGTACTTGTATCGGTGGCGATGTAGGCTTTCGCCGATGACGTGCATCCCATCGCGCAGTTCGATCGTACCGATGGACGGATCGTTCAGAGTGGTCGCCCACGCATTGAGCCATGCGCCCGTCGATGCAGGGTTCGTGACTGCGTGATAGAGCGCCGCCATCAAGTGGGACTTGCCGAGGCCCCGTTCGCCAATCACCACCACGGGCCGCCCGTGGTTAGGGCCGACGGCCTCAATTCCCTTCAGCAGATCATGCGTGGGATAAGTGATTTCGAGGAATTGGCTGGCTGCGACCTGGGTTGCGCCCGTCTGCTGATCGTTAGCCAGCTCAATGGCAGTGCCCTTGAGGCGCTTGCCCCGAAATTCTTCTCGTAACGTCAGCCCAAGCATCACTTCCCCCCGCTTTCCGTGATCGACGCGCGGAAAGGCTCAACATTGATCTTCTCGACTCGCTGCATGATTTCGGCCAGCTCGTACTCGAGCTGAAGCACCAGCCAGTCACGCGCGGGCGTGCCAAACGCCTTTTCTAACCGGACGGCCATCTCTGGTGATATGCCGGACTTGGCGTTCAACAAATTGCTGAGCGTCTGCCGATCAACCCCAAGGACGCGGGCCGCATCGGTGACACTCAACCCATTCTTTTCAAGGCAATCCTGCCGAACCGTCGTTCCTGGATGCATCGCCTGCCGATTTACCCCTGTCCCCAAGACCTGCCTGTAGAGTGATAATCGACGCTCGACAAGGCGATCAGGCGATGGGTTGCTGCACGCCTCTCAATTTTGCTCGACGGCTCCGAGGTCGGCACCGACGGTGGCAAGGTGAAGAATCATAGTTTGTTCCCATATGTCGCGTGTGCTAACCACCGCTTGGTGTTGCTGTTCAACACCTTGGAGTGATATCCGTCATGCTCTTCACGACCGGGCAGCTGCGCTCAGCATTCCGCCTCAGCAAGCAGCAATGGCGAAGCTATCGCGAGGCTCTGCCGCCGCTGGCAAAAGAGCAGGGTCGATCAGGCTGCTTCAGCGCAAACGATTTGCTCGCAGCCAGCGTTGTCCATCAGGTCAGCACGGCCCTTTCGATTCCACTATCCACATTCACCAGCGTTGCGACAGCGTTGTTCGAGCTATGCGCGGCATTTCCTTGGCCGCAGCTGGAGCGGTCTAGCCTTTTGATCGATTTTGAGGCGGATCGGGTCGAACTCATTGATCATGAGCGTCGCGTTACCGCCGCAGCGGTCGCTCTGCTTGTCGAACTGGCGCCGCTCGTTGCCGAGCTTCGCCAACATCTCCTGACCGGCGTTCCCGACCAGCAGCGTGATCTTGCCTTCCCCCCGATGATCGCCGGGACGCGCCGATGAGCTTCATCGACGTCATCGAGCGTGAATCGGTCAAACTCGGCTATCGAGGCGAAGCGCTGCGCCGCGACTATGCCTTTAGTAATATATGGGGCGAAGGGGACACGACCTACTCGGTGCCGTTTGCGGCGTTTACGCAGACCCCGCCCTCATATCGTTCCGCCGCTTTCGCCGTGATCGAAGCCAGTCCAGACACTGCAGCTGAAGTAATCCGCGCATATCGCGCGCTCGGTGCGCCGGTATTCTTAGTAATCGAGCCGACGCAGATTTCCGCTTGGCAGGTTCATGCCAACAAGCCGCCACACAAGTTTGCCGAGTTCGGACTCGATGCGATTCCGCTTTTCTTTTCCGAACGGCGCGACAGTTGGGCTCCCGATCGCATCCATCGGGCTAAGTCGATTGGTCATATCGAACCTAAGGCTCAGCTCGATTTTGTCGACCTTGGTCTGATGCCGGCGATCGCCGGCGAAATTCATGTGAAGCTCGACAGGCTGATTCGGGAGGCGGTGGCCGACACGCGTGAATTTAATGGCGACGACGCGATCCGTATTTTTTTTCGCGGTGTCTTCCGACTGCTGGCCGCGAAAATACTGATGGATCGCCAGCACGCGCGCGCGCAGAGTTGGAATGTTGAAGACGTCCGATCCGTACTCAACGCGATGGACGACTTCTACGAACTGGGCAATGTGTCGCAAGCGTGGCCACCGTCAGCGATCGCTGCGCTTGAGCCGGTCTGGGCAATCTTTCGATCGGGGTTCAACGTCGCCAATATCTCGGCCGACGACCTTGCCCATGTATATGAATCAACGCTCGTCACCGACAAAGCACGAGCGGAGTTCGGTACGCATAGCACACCGAGGCATGTAGCCGACTATATCGTTGGTCGACTGCGACTGTGGGAGTTTGGGGCGACGCCCCCCCGCGTTGTCGAGCCATTCACCGGCGCGGGCGTGTTTCTTGGCTCAGCTCTCCGGTTCATGCGCGATGCTCTGCCTGCCGATTGGGACGACGAGCAGCGCCACGATCTTTTGGTCAAGCATATCGGCGGGGCCGAGATTGATCCGTTCGCCGCTGAGGTGGCAAAGCTCTCGCTCATCCTCGCCGATTATCCGAATGCCAACGGCTGGCGGATAGACGAGGCCGATCTTTTTGAAGTCGACAGGTTGCGGGCGTGTCTCAACGGCGCCCGCGTCGTGCTGTGCAATCCCCCATTCGAAGCATTCACCGAGGACGAGGCGAAAGCCTACCCGGAAGCGGTGAAGGTCAGTCGCTCGAAGGCGGTCTATGCGCTTGAAATGGCGCTGCGTGCCGAGCCGGACATGATAGCGTTTGTGTTACCCAACACCGTGCTGGTTGATCGGCGATATCAGCGCCAGCGTATCGCGCTTGAGCGGCTCTACCGCGAAATCGAGATGGTGGCGCTACCCGACGGCATCTTCAATGTGTCGCAGGCAAACAGCGCGTTGGTAATCGCGCGCAAAGTGGCGGCCGATGATGACCAGCATTTCCGCTCCGCGGTTGTATTAGACGGCGACAAAAGATCCTTTGCTGCGACTGGCCTGACATCGCTGGAGCGAGAGCGTTCACGGCCTCCGGCAAGCGTGCCGACCGGGAATCTATGGGTGTACCCGTCGCAGGATTTATGGGACCGGTTCCAGAACCTCCCGAAGCTTGGATCACTGCTAAAGGGAAGCTGGGGCCTCAGGTGGCGCTCGGGACAGCGAGCGCGGACTAGCGACATGCCTGGTCCCGATCACGAGCTGGGCTATCAGGACAGCGCGAGTCTCCATCAATATCTGCTCGGGAATGCGCGCTGGATGGACGTACGCGCAGACCATATCCTGGCAGGCGGCAATCTTGCATGGGACGAGCCCAAAATCCTATGTAATGCAACGCGGCTCAGTCGCGGCTATTGGCGGTTGGCTGCCGCGGTCGATCGATTGGGTCGCCGCGCAACGCAGCAGTTCATGGGTCTGTGGCCGCAACCAAGTGTCGACGTTGATCTCGATGCATTGGCGGCGGTCATCAACGGGCCGGTGGTCAACGCCTTCTTATCCGAGCATTCGTTCGACAAAAGATTCCGGATCGGCAAGCTGGAAGAGGCGCCGATCCCCGCCGAACTGCCTCCTGAACTGGGCGCGCTCAGCCGTGACTATGCGGCAGCCGCTGCGCGCGGCGCCGATCCGCAGCAACTCGCGGATAAGCTCACCGCGATCGACGCGCTGGTTTTCGATGCTTACGGCCTAAGCAGCGAAGATCAGGCAGCAATCCTGGCGCATATGGGTGATGATCGCCCGGTGGTGGGCACCGCTTCTCGTCGGCGACTGGTCAAGGTTGAGCGTAGCGGTCATGATCACACGCAAAGCTTGTTCGCGCCCGAGAGCATTGAGCGCGACCAGGGCGATGGACTCGGCACCATCGTCGCGCGGGTGATTGGCGAGCGGCGAATTGCAGAGGCTATAGTCCCGACTCCGGTAAGCAATTGGGCAGGTCACGTGCTCGACGCACCGGCTCTCGAAGCAGAGCTAGCGTTGCCGCCGGGCGAATTGGCGCGGTGGACGGCAGAAGGCGGGGTCATTTCCCTCAGCGACGATGGGCGTGGCCCCCTCTATCCTTTAGAGCAGTTTACGAAGGGTCAGCCGACACCCGGCGTGCGGTCCGTCATCGAGATCGTCGGCAAGCCGAACGTCGCTTGGTTATGGTTGCGAACTGTCCGGCCAGCGACGGATGAACCGGCACCGATCGCGCTATTGAAAGCAGGCAAGATCAATCGGGTCTTGGACCTGGCCAAACGTGACTTTGCGTGATCATGGTCGTGGATGGGTCTCTGCTCACCAGTCAGACCGTTCTCTTCGAATTTTCCAACTATGTCCGAATCATACCATCGGTCTATCAGGCGACGCCTCTCGGTTGTGCGGCCGGAAATTCGAGATTCGGCGGAACCGACAAGAGCTTTGCGGTGCTGTATGCTGCCCGCGACCTCGCGACGGCGCTTGCGGAGACCGTGGTCCGCGACCGTTTTGAAGGACTTGAAGATCGCCGCCTGTTCGCTGCGGAACTGTCCGATCGCGCTGCGGTACAGATTGATACGATCAAGCCCCTGCGTCTTGTGGACTTGCGCAAGGGCGGCTGCCTCAAGCTCGGTGTGTCTACCGACATCGCTGGAGCCAAATGCTTCGATGAAGCACAGAGCTTCTCGGACCTCGTTCACAAAGATGCGAATATCGACGGCATTCTCTACGCGTCACGGTTGACGAGCCAAAACTGCGTCGCGATTTTTGATCGCGCGACGACTACGCATCTTACAGTCAGTAGCGTTGCGCCCCTGTTCCAGCTTGAGCGCGTAAGTAATGCCGTGAAAAAACTCAACGTCCAATTGATTGGTTGAGTCCACCATAAGCCGCCGTGTGCCGCTATTTCCCACATAGCCCGCAGCGACTACGCCAACGTAGCGGCCGCGGCGCAGGTTAGGATCGCGGTCGTTACGCCGTTACGTCGATGCCAGGCCTATCGGGAGCTTACCATGCTAACCCGATTGCCGAGGACATGGCGAAACGCGCGATCGCGGCAGGTCAGTATAACGACCTGCATCCTCTCGGCCGCCTCGCTCAAAATCTCGACCATCAGGTCGAGCCGCGCATCATCGGCATAGACGAGCGGGTCGTCCAAGATCAGCGAGACGGGGCGGCCTTGCTCCAGAAGCATGTCCGCGAATGCGATCCGCGTCAGCACCGCCAGCTGTTCCTGTGTGCCGCGCGACAGATCGCCGCACCCTTCGCTGATCCCGCCGCGCACGACGGCTTCCAGCGTGAGGTCTTCAGAAAAGCTCAGGTCGCAGCATGGCAACAGCCGCTCGATATGGCGTTTCGCGCGCTTTGTAACCGGCCCAACGAACTTCGCCGATGTCTCATCGCGCGCTTCGTCGAGGGTGTCGCGTAAGAGCTCCAGCGTGTCGGCCTCCTCGGTGATCCGCTGCAGCGCCGCACGTGCCGCTTCCGCCTCCTCCCGCGCCCCGGCCTCCCTGTCAGCAAGTCCCTTCCCGCCCTCACTCTCGATGGTCCCCTCGAGCCGCGCGACGTCCATTTCGAGTTTGGCACGAGCCTCCCCTGCCGCCTGCACCCGCGCATCGATTGTCTCGATCCTGCGCATGATCGCCGCAGGGTCGTGCGCGGTCGCGTCCCGGGTCGCCTCCTCAAGCTTCACGGCTGCTTCAGCGGTCTGCTCTCGGGCCCGAGCGACGTCTGCCGTCAGGGTTGAGAATTCCGGACGACCCTCGATCGCCTCGATCTGGCTGTTGGCGTTCGCCAGCGTGCTGGCCGCGCCTGCTTCCGCGCTGGCCAGCGGCGCATCCTCTTGTTCGACCCGGCGGAGGGCCTCAACAGCGCTTTCCTGCGAACCCTCGGCTCGCGCAAGAGCGGTGTCGGCCGCTTCCAGCTTTGCGGTGAGCAGCGCGACGTCCGGGATATCGGCTGCGACCGCTTCATCCTCGTCGATCATTTCGACGATGAAGAGCTTGAGCGCATCCGGACCGGCGGCGAGCCCGATAATGTCGTCGGCCGGCGTCACTGCCGCGATGCGCGCCGCGATCGTGCGCAACTCGCCTACGGCATCTCGCGCGGTATCATTGCGCGCGCGCGCCTCCGCCAAACTCGTAAGCCCGAGGTCCGCAAACGCAGACGTTTGTCGCTCCAAAGCTGAAGAAAGCGCCACTTCGGCACTCGCCGCCCCTGCTGGCGGCGTGATGATCAACTCGGCATTGCCGAGGCGAAGGCGAGTTTCGCCCGACAAAGTTCGCTCACCGATCGCCATCGGTTCACCGTCGATCGATATGCCCTCAGCGTCCCCGACAAGGGCAATCCGCGTCGCACCTGCGGCGCGCGCGGCGCGCGCCGCAGCGACGAGCCGCTCGTTTGCCTCGATCGCGTCCATTGCCTTCGCCGGTATCAGCGTCGCGGTCAGCGCTGTGGCCTCTTCCTGAAGCCGCTCTAGGTCGACCAGCTCGGCGTGCCGCGCGCATGCCGCTGACACCGCGCCTCGGCGGCGCGTGGCGCGCAAAAGCTCCTCGCCCGCGGTGAGGGCACGGCGAGCTTCCTGGCGGGCGGTGCGCGCGGCTTCCAACGCGCTGCGCGCATCAGCAAGCCGGTGCTGCGCGGTGGCCAATCCCTCGCGGACTTCGGTGCGGCGTGAGCGCGCAGCCTCGAGCGCGAGTTCGGCGCTGGTGCGTTCTTCGGTTGCCTTGCGATGCCGATCGACGAGGTCTTCAAGGTTGCGCGTCTTCGCGCTGATGGCCTCATGCTCGGCCCGCCGCGTCGCGAGAATCTGGGCAGCTGCGCGAGCGGTCTCGAGAGAGGCGGTAAGATCCTTCCGTGTTTGCACGTCTGTGTCGTCCGCGATCTCGCGGTGAACGACCTTCAGTCTGGAGCGCGCATTTTCGAGTTCGGAAAAGGTCCGCTCAAGCCCCGCCAGACGTTCGGCGGCCTCGCGGGCGGCCGCATCGGCCTGTTCGACCCGCTCGCGGGCTTCGTTTTGTCGCCCGCGTTTCTGTCCGGTGGGAGACCAGTACCGTCCATATTGCTCATCAATCCGGGCGCGGACACGCGCATAGGCCGGGCCTCCCATGATCGAGCCGACCTCGGCTTCCAGGGTCGATCGGACTGTGTCGCGCACGATCTGCCCTGGTCCGGTGACCGCGAGCGCCTCAGCTTGAGCAACCCAGAGGAGCCCCAGAGCGCCATAGCTCCCGGCATCACCCTTTTGGCTGGTGTCGCGCACCGATCCCAGGAGTGCATGCAGGCGAGCTTCCGCTTCTTCCCCCTGTGCTTTGCCTTGAGGACCGGTGACCTCGATTGATGCGCTGCGCAGGAAGCGTTTCGTCACCGTCCATGGTGCCCCGTCGGCATCGAACGACACCTGGATCTCCGGACCAACCGCTTCGCCATAAGGCGCGAACGATTGGGCAAGCTGGTTCTTCGTACCATGGCGAACGAAAAATGCCGCGCGAAGCGCCTCGAGCACCGTCGACTTACCGGTCTCATTGGGTTCGATGACGATGTTAAGACCGTCGGTTAGGCCCTCGATCGCCATCGGCTCACGAAACTTGCGAAAGCCGTCGATGGCGATCCGGCGCAGGTACAGGCTCATGCCCTGTCCTCCCGGCTATATTCGACGAAGAGTCGCTCCAGGGCACGCTTGGCAATCAAGCCATCGGGCCCGCCCGTCTCAATTGCGGCAGACAGTTTCGCCGCGGCGACGCCGAGCATGCCCTCAACCGCGAGGCTGGCAAGATCGTCTTCGCTAGGGCGGCCGACAAGATCGGCTGCGCGAACGTCGAGATAGCGGACACGGTGCCCGACATCGTTTTCCAGTCTGCCCAGCATGCCGACCCGGTCCGTAAGGCTCGTGATGCCGGCCAGCGATAGTTCGAGCAGCGTAGAAGGCGGATCGATCGCTCCCAACAATTGGTCGCACTCCGCATTGAACCCCGCCTGATCGTTCACCGTCCAGCTTCGCTTGATCCACTGGAAGCGACCCGTGCGGATCTGCGTCACCACTGGGTCGCGACCTCCGTCGATATCGACCAATAGCACTTGGCCGGGGTCATCGCGCTGGAAGCGATCGGTTTCGGGCGTGCCCGCATACCAGGTTCGCGCATCAATATTGAGCGTCCCATGCCAATCTCCCAGCGCGAGATAATCGAGCGTGGAGCGACGAGCCCGGTCGGGCGCGATCTGATTCTTGGTCTCGCCCTGTGTGCCGAAGTCGCGGATCGATCCGTGCGCGAGGCCAATTCGGATGTGGCCGCCCGGTGTCGTCATGGTGTCGAACAGCTCGGTGGGATCATCGAGGTTATGGCGATGCGTCAGCGGCGCGGGAAGGAGCCAGATTCCGGGCTCGATTTCGTGGGCCCGCGCTTCCGATAAGACGGTGATGCCGCTTCCCGCGCGGTGACGGACACGATCCCAGAGACCGCCGTTGCGGGCAAAGTCGTGATTGCCCGGCAGCAGCCACCATCGACACGCATGACGCTCCATTCGGGAGATGGCTTGAACGATGGTGCGGTCGTCAGGCCCCTCGGTGTCAAAGACATCGCCCGCGACCAGGACATGAGCCGCCCCGTGGAGAGCTGCTTTCTTCCCGATCTCATCGATGGCATCGAAGCGTGCCTCGGAAAGTGCGGCACGCACCTCCGGTTCAAACCGCCCGTAAGGTTTTCCGAGCTGCCAGTCGGCTGTATGGATGAGCTTCATTGCGGCCCCGCAGATGCGTGTGTCATCTTAGTCCGATCGCACGGGCCCAGGCATCGACCTGACCAAAGGCATCCTGTTGCCACTCGTCCGGCGTCCGGCCGTCCAAGGTATCGGAGCCCTCTACGAAGTTGCGCACGCATGTCGGTCCGTAGCCGTCTGGGTCGTCGAATTTCGCAACCACGTGCGCGAAGCCATCCCGGCCACTCTGATGCTCGAGCAGCGGGCGGCAATCGTCCGCGAGCGCATCGATCCCGCCGGGGTAATTCCGGATCGAGTAATAGACGTCATAGGCGTCCTTCTGCTTGTACCGTCCGTCGAGCGCGAAGCCTTTCATGGCGAGAAGCGCCGGGATTGAGGCGACCGCAATCATGACCTTGTTGGTCCCGCCTTTGGGCATGTCGCCTTCGATCGCAACGAGCTCGTGGAAATGAATGGCGAGTTCCGCGCCGGAGGCGCGCTGGGTCGCAAACTCGGTGGTAAGTGGCGGCCGGTTCTTTTCCAGCACCGCGTCATAGGGCCGCAGGAAATCGACGATCACGTCGATCGGCGGTCCGTCATCCTTCGGCTGGACAGTCCGGACCATCTGAAAATATTTGAGCGTGTCGCGGGGAGCATAACCCTGCCCGTGGAGGGCGTCGACGAGAGCGACATACTCCTCGCCGGCGGCAAGGGCCTGCGCGTCGAGACTGAGATCGATGTCGAGGGTGCCGACGTGGCGCATCTCGCTGTCCTCGAGCAGCAGCCAAGGCACGGCGCCGCCAATCGCCGCAAACTTACCGCGGAAGCTTCCCAGCGTCTGGCCGATCTCGACGAGAACTGATCGGACCGCGGCGCTTGTGCGATCGTCGTAGTCGTTGGCCGATTGCGGTTCGTCATTCATGCTGGCCACCGCAAAAGCTTGTCCTTGAGATGTTCGGCCCCTTCGGCGCCCCGCTCGCCGCCCGCCATGAGATCAAGATAGGTCTGGACGGGGCTGGTCACGATGACCCCTGGAGCGACCAACCGTGCGTCATCAAGCACGCCATCCTCGTCGGGGACGCGCACCACGACATTCGCACCCTTGGCCGGCGCGCTCAGATTGAGGATCGTCTGCAGAGCACCAAGTCCCTTTTCGTCGGCATAGAAATAGCTGGTGCTCTGCCGCACGAACGGCGCGTACCAAGCAGCCGCGCTGAACGAGGCCAAGGCCACCCTGCCCTCCTCCGACGCCAGATTACCCAAGCGCTCCGCCAGAGCCTTGCCATGAAGGTGGGTATAGAGGCGGACCTCCTCCCCCTTGGGCTGCTCATAGTTGCGGGCCCATTCGTCTAGCAGACCGGAAGGATCGACGAGACGTAGCCCTTGCTCCGTCTGGTCAGCCCATTCTCGTTCGCGCAAGGCGGTGCCAACTGTACTGACCAGCCCGAGGCTAACCTTGGCTTCTTCAGCAAGCTCGGTCACGCGCCAGGGCCGATGCGGCTCGTTCAGCAATACGCGCAGGATCCGGGTCGACTTTGGTTTGAACAGGGTGCGCAGGGAACGTCGTTCGGGATCGGGTTTCCCTTCAACCTTGCGCTCGATGAAGATGGTATCGACAACGAGGCGCGCGTTGCCCTGGAAATCAAGGTAGGCGATGTCTTCCTCGCGACATGCCGCCTGCGCCTGTTCGGATAAATAGGGGGCGATGAACATCGGCACGCCCTCTTGGCCGGTCTGATCCAGATAACGTTTGAGCTGGTAGGCTACTTGGTGCGCAATCCGGGGTTGCCCGTTGCTTTTGACCTCGACCACGAGCCTGAGTGGTCGGCCGCCGAATTCGGTTTCAGCGATGATGTCTACGCCTCGATCAGCCTCGCCTGGCCTGCCACCCAGCGTCATTGGGCCGACGGCAAATTGAGGGATTGAGCCTAGAAAGGCCTCAAGCGCTTCTGCCGCCCGTCGTTCGATGCCAATTGGGTCTTTCACCGAACCGTTGAAACCACGATTCGGCTGAAATAGCAACAGATTTCAGTGAAACGCGCCTTTCAACAAACCGTTGAAAATGGCAAATCCGTGAAACAAGTTCCATCTGATGGGATATCAGGCCCTTTGCGACCAAAGGGCCCGCGCGGCTGCCTCAGTGATCGTGTACACCGCCTCACGTTGAGCGCCCCGATTATGGTGGTCTACACGGTAGCCCTGATAGTGTCGCCGGACCAGACCGGCGCGGACGAGATCGGAGACGGCGCGGCTGACGTTGCACCGGCCTGAGCGCCGGACCCGTTCGCGGACCTCATTGTCGATCGCCCTTGCGGCCTGCTCGGCGTCGTCCGGCAAGGCATCCTGCGCAGCAAGCGAAGCTTTGACCTCTTCGACGATGATCAGGCGACGGGCATCACGCTTTGCCATCGGAACCAGTGAATCGCACAGCCAATCGCGGAGCGGCACGCGAACCTCGTCCTCGGTATCGACATAGGGGCCCGCTGAACCGCTGTTCCCCCCGGCGGCTTTGGCAATGAGGTTGAGGACCATGAACGCGTAGCGCGGTCGCGGCGAGAAATCCGCGATCCGTTCGATCAGCGCCGGCAGATTCAGGCTCTTGGCAGGCGCTCCCTGGCCGACTTCAACGGCATCGAAAAGGTCGGCTTGGTGGAACATAAGATGAATCTTAGCATCGCTTGCGGCAATGTGAATCCCGTTCGTGCGTCTTTCGTCAGTTTTTTCTGCTGGGCACTTCTGGCCCGCTTGGCCGCTCACGCGGCGACCACCTCAAGTCAGTCGCACTTGGTATCTAGGCCTGCTCGACGGCGCGGAGGCGCTCGGTAACGTCGCTGACGCCTGGTGCATCCCACACATCATCGCGAAGGTAGAATTTATGGCTCTTCGTATAATCGACGAAGCTCGTTCGCTCGAACACCACGCTTGCAGGGATCAGCGCCGCGCGAATGACGCAGAAGTCGTCGTTGAAGAGAACGCCGGCCAATATATCGAAACCGTCCGTCGACCGGATCGCAGACATCTGACGCGACTTGTTGCGCTTGTGCAGCCGACGGCCCTTGATCTGATAGCGGACGCTGTCCGAGTCCGCCGCGTCGAAGCCCTTCTTCGAATTCGCCTCCTGCTCCCAACCGAAAGCTGTGCAAAAGAGATATTCGGCCAAGTCTCCGGTCGGATTGTTGGCAGACCGCAAGACGTTGCGCGATCGTAGTTCCTCGTTGATTGCGGCATGGAGCGCGAGCATCTCCGCGATAGACTTGCCGTTGAGATCGTTCATCGGAGCAATCTGCCGGATTCCAACGTCGGCCGCTATCCAAGAGACCTCCACGAATTTTTTTGCGTCGGAGACGTGCGCCTTTTTGCCGGTCGTTGCGGCAACGGCGCGAGAGGCGATCTCCATCGCGCTTGACTCGGGCGCGCCCTCAGCAGAACAAAGAGGGAACGAATCAACCGCCTTCCGAGTCTCTGTGATGCTATGCGCGAGTCAGCCGTCCTTGATGATCTACGTGCGCGCATCGCGCAGATCGAGGGCACTGATGGGCGCCACTACGCCATTCCGTTCGGGATCGAGAGCATTGATTGTCGCCTGCCTGGCGGTGGCATAGCCACAAGCGCGCTGCATGAGATCGCCGGCAGTACCGATCTGGCTGACGAAGCCAGCGCAACGGTGTTCCTTGCAGGCATTCTAGCGCGTGTCGAGGGTCCGGTCTTCTGGTGTCTGCGCTGGCGTGACCTCTTTGCCCCTGCCCTTCACCTGGCTGGACTGCATCCGGACCGGGTGATCCATGTCGAGGCCGGCAGCGACACCAACGTGCTCCTCGCGATGGAGGAATGTTTGCGCCAACCAGGCCTTGCCGGGGTGGTTGGCGAAGTCGCGAAATATTCGACCACTGCCTCCAAACGCCTGCAGCTCGCGGCAGAGGGTTCGGGCGTAGCCGCCTTCGTCTTCCGACGCGCCTCGAGGGTTGAGCAGGCCGTAGAGGGAACGGCTGCGGTGACGCGCTGGCGCGTGACAGCTCACCCCAGTGAGGACCTTGGTATTCCGAGCCTCGGGCGACCACGCTGGCGGGTTGAGCTGGAACGCGTGCGCGGCGGAAATCCGCACAGCTGGATTGTGGAGGGCTGCGATGCGACGGGTCGTATCGCTCTTCCTGCCGCACTGGTCGACCGACCGGCTGCGCAGGAAGAACGCCAGTTCGCGGCCTGACGCGGCACCTGCACCGATGGTCACGGCGATCCCGGACCATGGGAGACGGGTGGTGGCGTCCGTTGACGGGCAAGCACGGACACTCGGGATCGTACCGGGTATGACTATCACCAAGGCACGCAGTTTCGCGCCAGAGCTTCTGGTCGTCGACGCGGAGCCGGAAGCCGACCTTCAAGGGTTGCGGCGTCTCGCGCTTTGGGCCGGGCAGCGGTACAGCCCCGTCGTTGCGCCCGATGTGCCAGATGGCATCTGGCTGGACATTACGGGTTGCGCCCCCCTTTTCGGGTCCGAGCAGGCGCTTCTGAAGGATCTGCACAGGCGGGTCGCTGGTTTTGGTCTCTCGTTGCAGCTCGCGGTCGCGGACACGGCGGGATGTGCGCATGCGGTGGCCCGCCAGGTTCCCGCTGGCCGCCCCGTGACAATTGCTCCCGGCGACCACCGCAAAGCGATGGCGCTGCTACCGATCGCTGCGCTGCGCCTGGATGCGCGAGACGTGGAAGGCCTTCGAAAGCTCGGGTTCGAGCGGATTGAACAACTCGTTGGTGCGCCGCGGGCGCCCCTCGCCAAGCGCTTCGGACGCCAACTCTATCGCCGGCTCGATCAGGCGCTGGGCCAGATACCCGAGCCTATCGACCCGATCTTCCCGGACCATCTGCCTCGGGCCCGCCGTGGCCTGATGGAGCCGATCGCCACGCCAGAGGCATTCGCAAGGGTGATCGGCGATCTAGTCGCCGACATCGTGGTCCAGTTGACCGCGTTGGGCAAAGGAGCTCGTCGGCTCGATTGTCATTTCGCTCGCGTCGATGGGCACCGGCAGGCGATTCGGGTCGGAACGGCCGCTCCGTCGCGCGATCACGCGCATCTGACCAAGCTGCTGTGCGCGAAGATTGAGACGATCGAACCAGGGCTGGGCATAGAAGCAATGACGCTCGTGACGCCGCTTGCCGAAGCGATGAGCGCTTCGCAAAGCGACGGCCTGGCAGGTTCCGGTCGCAAGGGTCCGGACATTGCCGCGCTGATCGATGCGCTCGCTAATCGCTTCGGCCAGAGGCACCTTCACCGCGCGGGGCCTCAGCCAAGCGCAATGCCTGAACGCTCCGTGGCGCGGTTCGCGGCGTTGGCCAGTTCCAGCGGCATAGCCTGGGCTGGCGACCTGCCTCGACCGGCGCGCATGCTGGATCGGCCGGAACCGATCGATGTGGTTGCCCTGCTCCCCGACGAGGCACCTCGCTTGTTCATCTGGCGGCGAAGGCGATACCGCGTTACCCAAGGCGACGGACCCGAGCGCCTATATGGCGAGTGGTGGCGCGATCACAGCGTTGAAGGCGAGCAGCCCTATACGGTGCGCGACTATTATCAGGTCGAGACCGAAACCGGCGGCCGCTATTGGCTCTTTCGCGCAGGCGACGGGGAGAATCCGGTCACAGGGCCGATGCGCTGGTTTATCCATGGAGCGTTCGCGTGACCGCCGATAGCGGCTATGTTGAGCTGCAGGTCACAACCCATTTCAGCTTTCTGCGTGGAGCCTCCAGTCCAGAGGAGCTTTTTGCCGCCGCCGCGCTGCTTGGGTTGCCGGCCCTTGGCATCGTCGATCGGCATTCGGTCGCGGGCATTGTACGTGCCTGGGACGCGGAAAAGACGACCGGCGTGCGTTCGATAGTGGGCTGTCGACTGGATCTCACTGACGGCACGGCACTGCTCGTCTATCCCGCCGACAAAGCGGCCTATGGTCGCATGTGCAGACTCTTGAGCGTCGGCAAGGGACGCGCAGGCAAAGGCGCCTGCCATCTGGACTGGTCGGACCTCGAAGAATGGCACGATGGCTTGATCGCGCTCCTCGTACCCGATGGCGCCGATGCCACGACCGAGACCGCGCTTGCTCGCATGCGCCGCATCTTTGGAAATCGCTGCTATGCGGCACTGTCGATCCGCCGGCGCCCACGCGACGCGATCCGGCTTCGCGATCTTGCCGCCATGGCTGCCGCAGCGCGGGTGCCGACGGTCGCTACCAACGACGTCCTCTATCATGCACCCGACCGCCGACTTCTGCAGGATGTCGTCACCTGTATCCGCGAGAAATGCACGGTCGATGATCTGGGCGAGCGCCGTGAGGGCTTTGCCGACCGCCATTTGAAAACAGCAGCGGAGATGGAGCGCCTTTTCCGACGCTATCTGAAGGATGTGAGCCCGGTCGCCCGTACGGTGGAGTTGGCGGCCCGATGCACGTTCAGCCTTGAGGAGCTCAAATACCAGTATCCGGACGAAATCCAGGTCCCGGGTCGCACGCCGCAAGAGGAGCTTGCGCGGCTGACGTGGGAGAAGGCACCCGAGCGCTATCCTGAAGGCCTGGATGCCAAGGTGCGGTCGCAGCTCGAGCATGAGCTGCGACTGATCGCGGATCTCGATTATGCGCCTTACTTCCTGACCGTGCACTCGATCGTGATGGAGGCGCGCCGGCGCGAAATCCTGTGTCAGGGGCGCGGCTCGGCCGCCAACAGCGCCGTTTGCTATGTCCTCGGCATCACCTCGATCGACCCCGTGCGCTCCGAGCTGCTGTTTGAGCGCTTCGTCAGCGCGGAGCGCAGGGAGCCGCCCGATATCGATGTCGATTTTGAGCATGAGCGGCGTGAGGAAGTGATCCAGTGGATCTACGAAACCTATGGTCGTGACCGCAGCGCTCTGACCGCGGTGGTGACGCGATACCGCGCGCGCGGTGCGGTCCGCGAGGTAGGCAAGGCACTGGGGCTTTCAGAAGATATGACCGCAGGGCTATCCGGTGCGGTGTGGGGGTGGAGCCGGGAAGGCGTCGAGGAAAAGCATGCGGCCGAGCTCAACATGGATCTTAGCGACAAGCGGCTTATGCTGACGCTGGAACTGGCGCGGCAGCTCATCAACACCCCGCGCCATCTGTCGCAACACCCTGGCGGCTTTGTCCTGACGCGCGACCGGCTGGACGAGCTTGTTCCGATCGAGCCTGCGGCAATGGAAGACCGCCAGGTGATCGAGTGGGACAAAGATGACATCGATCTTTTAGGCTTCATGAAGGTCGATGTGTTGGCGCTTGGCATGTTGAGCTGCATGCGCAGGGCGTTCGAGTTTCTGGAGAATGACAAAGGGATCAAACACGACCTCGCCACGATCCCGGCGGAAGATCCCGCGACCTATGCGATGATCCGGAAGGCGGACACCCTTGGCGTCTTCCAAATCGAATCCAGGGCGCAGATGGCATCGATCCCGCTGATGGCGCCGAAGACATTCTACGACCTGGTCATCCAGGTCGCGATCGTGCGGCCCGGACCGATTCAGGGGGATATGGTTCACCCCTATCGGCGTCGCCGCAACGGCGAGGAGGCGGTGACCTATCCGACCGAGGAGCTGCGGCGGGTCCTGGAGAAGACGCTCGGTGTGCCGCTGTTCCAGGAACAGGCGATGCGGGTCGCCATCGAGTGCGCCGGCTTCACGGCGAGCGAGGCCGACCTTCTCCGGCGAGCGATGGCCACTTTCAAGCTGACAGGCGGCGTGTCGCATTTCCGCGACAAGCTGATCGATGGCATGGTTGCGAGGGGCTACGACCGTGAGTTCGCCGAGAAGACGTTCAAGCAGATCGAGGGATTTGGGTCCTACGGCTTCCCTGAAAGCCACGCCGCCAGCTTCGCGCTGATCGCCTATGCCTCGTCCTGGGTGAAGTGCCATCATCCCGACGCGTTTTGCGCAGCGCTGCTCAATGCGCAGCCGATGGGCTTCTACGCACCGGCGCAGATCGTGCGCGACGCGCGCCAGCATGGCGTCGAGATCCGGCCGATCGACGTGAACCACAGCCGATGGGATTGCACGCTCGAGGAGGCAGCCGGTCGTTACAAGGCCGTGCGGCTTGGCCTCCGTATGGTGCGCGATCTGGCCAATGCGGACGGCGCGGCCATCGTCACGGCACGCGGAAAACAGCTCTATTCCAACGTTGAAGAAATCCAGCGCCGGGCCGGCGTTGGTCGTGGGGCGCTTGATCGCATCGGCGAGGCGGATGGGTTCGGTTCACTGGCGCTCAGCCGTCGTTCGGGCTTGTGGGACGTGAAAGGGCTCGGCAACGCTGCCCTGCCCCTGTTCGCAGCTGCTGACGAGCGCGATGGCAAGCTTCGGCAGGAGGCAATCGAACCGACCGTGCTGTTGGCACCAATGGGCGAGGGAGCGGAGGTCGTGGAGGATTACCGCGCGTCGGGGCTGTCACTGCGTGCGCACCCGCTTGCGTTCCTTCGCGATGAGCTGAAGGCGCGAAAGATGATCACCTGCGAGCAGCTCCAGACCGTCAAGGACGGACGCTGGATCGAGCTGGCCGGCATCGTGCTGGTGCGTCAAAAACCCGGGTCGGCGAAGGGTGTCATGTTCATCACGCTGGAGGACGAGACGAATGTCGCCAACCTCGTCGTTTGGACCAATGTGTTCGAAAAGAACCGTCGCACGGTGCTCGGCGCCTCGATGATGGGCGTGCGAGGGCAGGTCCAGCGTGAGGGCGAGGTCATTCACCTCATTGCCCAGCGCCTCGATGACCTGTCGCCCCTTCTCGCCAGCGTCGGCCATCGTGCCGACGTTTCCGAAGTCTACCGCGTCAGTCGTGTCGATGTAGTCAAAAGCCCGATGCGCCCGGACCCACGCGACCTCGGCGCGTCGCCGCTTGGCAGGTCACCGCGGGATATCTTCATTCCGGATCTCCGCCTTGGGTCTGGTATCGTTCCAGGGCAGCCGACAGAAGGCATCAAGGTTAAGCCGCGTGACTTCCGCTAATAAGCTTTTGTCCGCGCGCCGTGGTTTCATATTCCGGTCGCCACTGCCATGATCGGTGCTTGAGCGTGGATATTGAGCGGGAGACGATTCGTCGCGGCAGGAACGACCAAGGACGCTCTGACAAGCACACCGCTCGATTACCCTTTCGAGATCTGGCCGGCCTGCTTCGCGCTGCATAATGGTCAGGCCGAGCGTCTGCCCGTAGCGTCTTTGCCGCTCGACAACCTTGGTGACTATCGATCGATCGTCGCGAAGCTAGAGCCCGCCAGTATCGACCCGCGCCGCAGCGCCTTTAATATACCCAATCCCATAGGTCTCTTGAGCTGCGGATCGAATGCCAGCCCACGCAGGATGGCAGAGAAGCTGAACAGCAGTACGAGCAGCGCAGCACTAGGTGTTCGTGTTTCGACCACTTCCTATGTGCCGTGCTACGGGGCCACTCTATCCTATTATGGCAGCGTACCGGCGACGTTCGCTGCGCGGTCAGGAAGCGCACTCCCGTTCCTGATCATCACCGATGCGACGAATTTGGACGCGATGGTGGAATCCGAGACCCGAACAGGAAATTACGATCTTTATCGCTCGATAGAGGGCAACGCCGCGATCGACTGCGAAATGCCGGTCTATGCCTTCATATGCCGCTTTGGGCCGTTGTTGCTCGATGGCGAAATCTGTCGATTGGCGGAGTTTCAAGCCGACGAAAATCTCGGCGTCTCGCAGAGGTCGCTGGTTGGCGATTTGCTTGAGCGATTGGGCTATGATGTCACGCCCGATCGCTTCGCTGAACAGGTTGGTGATAAGGCGTGGTGGGCCGAACTGCGCGGTCGGATCATCGACCGCTTCGCTTCAAGTCCCGATTTAGAGGGGTTCGAGCGCCTTGGTTGAACCCGCCGCCCTCGATCCTGAAATCTTTCCGCCTGAGAATGCGATAGCGGCCAGCGCAACCACCGATCGAGCCCGATTGGCACGAGGCTATTATGTCATCGTGACACCCAAGACGAAGAAGGCGTTGGGCTTGGGCCGGTGGGCAGCGTTGGTGTTCGTTCACCCTGTCCTGGCGCACATCGACGACGACCGAAAAATGCGAGACTATCTCGCGATCCACTGCCGGGTTCGGGTGGATAGGAGGATGCCGGACGAACTCGGCAAGGTCTGCCTCGACCAGACTTTGCGGAACGCGCTTGGCATTCCGTTCGGTCTCTTTCCGGCGCTGAAACCTGAGCTCCCGCTATTCCTGTTCCCGGCGAGCCGGACTTGGTCGGCAACGCTACGCCTGATCGTCGCCAGTGTGTTCGGTCTCCGCTTCCTGGCAGCCCGCTCGGCCCCCGCAGCCGTGGCCGATATCGAGAAGGGCTACGTCCGACTCCCGGATGACTTGCTGTCTGTTATTGGCGCCCTTCCTGCCGACGACGTGGTAGTCGAGCGGCCGATCGCCGTCGGTGGCCCTAAGCTTACCAAGTTTCGCATCATCTCGGAAAAGCTGAGCACCGCGATCGCCAGCAAGGGATTCCTTGACGATCGGCGCGACCGGTCAGGGTCGGGGCAACTTGCACCGCCTGCCAAGAGCAGCCTGCTGGATCGTTTCCGAATGGCATCGCCCCCGACGCACCTGCCCCTAAATCTGCGTTATCCGAGGACCAAGGATCTCCTCTACGATTACAAGACCTTCGCAGATGCGGGAATGATCGAACCCAATGTTGTGACAGGGTTGGCGGCTCTCGAGGTCACAGAGACCGACGTGCCGTCTATCTTCATGGACCGCGATGCCAGAACGAAAGGCATCAATCCGGACAGGCCCGCCGAGGCAGCCGATTATCTGACGCCCTTCATGGTGCGGCGGAGCATCTTGTCCGCGGCAGCGCGTGACTCGTTGGGAACCGCGTTTGCGGTCACCATTTCCCTGATCCAGTTTCCGTTGATCTTCGTTGCGAATAAGGCCGGGATCTCGGTGTGCCAGTGGATCGCCGGCGTCACCGTGGCGCTCATCGTCAGCCTCGCTTTGATGATCGCAAGACTGCGCCAGCAAATCTGATCGGACCTTCCCCTATTATTGCGGTGGGCGAAGCGGATCCCGAAGGAGCCGTGGGAACCATCACTGAAGCGTCGTACCGGACGTCATTGTCAGGGCAACCGCGTTGCGAATAACGAACCAGGTCGCCAGCTGCTCATAGTCCTTCGCCGTCGTAAACTCATCTATCTTCGCCTGCAGGAAGGCGGCCACGCCGTCGCCATGCGTGGCGATGAGTTCGCGTGCGGTCTGGTACGCTTTTGCTTCTTCGTCTCTATTCACAGCGGTGTAAAACTAACTCCCTTGTAGACCGGACGTCTAGCGGCGTCGCACGATTCCCTCGAAGGAACGCGCGATGTATGGAGGTCGGCGCTGATCGTTAAGGGCGATGTTCTCATCGCCGCTTGCGCGTTCGATCGGATCGGACCCCGGCTTCAGGCTGCCTTACGCCGGCCGGCGCGATCGTCGGCGAGGCGATCAAGACTGTTGCGGATCGCGAGCCCGACATTGATGCGCAGTCGGGTCACGGCATTTTGGTGGGCGTGGAGATAAGCAGCTTCCTGTTCGCGCAGGGCGTCGGCGGATTCGCGATCGACCGAGAAGTCGAAGCTCTTGAGCCCTTCATGGATCGCTGCGATGCGGGCCTCGCTTCCTCGGCCGGTGATGCGATATTCGGGACTGGCTGGCATCGCCTTCGACACTGGCGAGAAGACCCCGATCTCCAAATCGTGCCACCGGGTCAGGACATAGGTCTGGTCGACTATCTCGACGACCATGTCCCCGCGCAAGGCCGTCCAGGGCTGGTAGATCTCGGTGTGGAAACGAAGACGGTCGTGGAGCCAATAGTCGTCATCGAGGTCGAACTGGGGAAGACAGCGGTCCCAGGGCTGGTGCCCGGGCGTGGGGTTGAGCGGGCGCTGGAGGTAGGTCTGCAGGTTTGATGGCAGCCGACCTTTCGTATGCCGGTAATCCTCTGCCATCACGCCAGCGAGGCGTGCCGCGACCAGCAATTCCATACCCGCCTTGTGGAAGGCGCCTAGCAGCGCGATCGCCCCTAAGCCGACGCCGTCATAGCTGCGGTGCCCTCCTCGCCCACCTTCGCCCTCGGCAGCCGGTGGCGCCAACCCCTGCTCGATGAGGAGTGACACATTGCGGGGCGTCAGTTCCGCAGCAACGGCAAGCTCGCGTGAGCTGAAACGATCTTTGGCATGAAACGGGCGAGCCATGAAACTTCCAGTTTGTGTGAGTGGAATCACACTTACACAAACTGGAAGTACCGTCAACACCCCGTGGAAGTGGTGCGTGAGCCTTTGGGACTCAGGTTAACACGTGCCACCTTCTCGGAATGTCGAGCAGGCGAGACGAATGAGTCACGTCACTTCAGTCGGACGATCGGGGAGCCGCGCGCTCGGTCGAGGACAAATACCTCTGCGAAAGGCAGGTCGGCGGCAGCAGCAGCATGGGCCTCAACGAGCGCTTCGGTCTGACGGTTAGGCGAAGAGCCGATAGGCGCGGTGATAAGCAGGATGTGTCCGCTGAATTTTACGTGATCCTTGCCCGCCATCCGATTGGTGATTGAATCATCAATCACACGGTCAACCGAGGTCCTTGCGTTCATCACTCTGCCTCGGTCCCTGACCTTTGCGAAGGTCTCCTTGGTTGCGTCGTCCGGAAGCGCAATAAAACCCGGGACCGCTTTGCCGCCGGCCATGTTTTTGGCCGTTTCAATACCAGATCTGGCCAAGGCTCCCGTGACTTCGATGCCGATCGGCTCAGCTCCGGGCTCGGGCGTCAGCCAGGCATCGGGTGGCTGATCGTCGAGCGGAAAGCGCACCCGGGCGGAATCCGGATACTCCGCGGACAGGAAATGCTCGACCGGCACGACCTCGTCCCGAAGTTTCTTCCAGGGCTTCTTGCCTTCGCGAAACGCCTGGATGTCGGCGTCGGCGATCGGGAGCGTGCTAAACGCCGTAACCCGCTCCCGAAGCGTCGCGACGGTAACGCCGCCCTCTGCAGAAATCTCGGCATAGACCTCCGCTAGAGTGGCCGCAGTGAACGGGTCTGGATGTTCGGCTGAGGCCATGCGTTCGAGATTCCTACCGCTTTAGATACTCTTCAACCGCCTCGGCGCCGTTGCCGACGGCCTTCACCGCCTTTTCGAGTTCGTCGCGGGTGACGCCGAACTTCTTGGTCCAATACGCGACTTCATAATCCTCGCCGAGCGCGATGCGCGAGCTATCCTGCGGCGAGCGGAGTGTCTTGTCGTCAGCCATTTGAATACCTCCTTGATGCGGCGTGTGACCTTGATGGAACGCCGATCGTCATCGGTGTTTCCGCCGACCCTTCACGAAGGCGCGCTGTGTCGATGAACCGAGTCACATCAGCGCTGGAACGAGTCCGCCAGGCACGAGTCTATCAGGCATGGCCAAGTTGCTCGCAGAACCAGGGGAAGGAAGGGCGCGGAAACCGTCGAGGGCTCGAGCTTTACCAGCTTTGAGACCGCCCCCTTTTCAACCCGTCCAGCTGGCAACTTTGGTCGACACAGTTCCAACCGGCGATCGCTGGCTCCACGAAATGAAATATGATGGCTACCGGCTGCTCGTCGCCGTCGGCGGCAAGGAAGCCCGCGCCTACACGCGGTCCGGCCTGGACTGGTCGGAAAAGTTCGCCGGCATCGTCGGCGAGGCGGGCAAGCTCAACATTCGGTCGGCGCTGCTCGACGGTGAGGCTGTCGTGATGGATGATAGCGGGCGTTCCAGTTTCCAGGGTCTCCAGGGAGCGCTCAAAGGCGCGCCGTCCAGTATCGATTACATCGCTTTCGATCTGCTCGAGCTCGACGGGGAAGATCTTACCCGGTTGCCCCTCACGGAGCGGAAGGCGAAGCTGCGGGAGATCCTCCCCGAAGGAAGCCACCGCATCCGATATTCGGAACATATCGAGGGCAACGGTGAGAAGCTGCTTCACAGTTTCTGCGACGCCGGGCTCGAGGGCGTCATCTCAAAGAAGGCCGACGGCCGCTACATCGGTTCGCGCTCGGGCGGCTGGCTTAAGACCAAATGCATCAAGCGTCAGGAGTTTATCATCATCGGCTGGACGCCGTCGGCCAAGTCGCGCGGGTTTCGTTCGTTGATCCTCGGGATCCATGAGGGGGGCGAGCTGCGATACGCCGGCAAGGTCGGAACGGGCTTCAGCATGGATGAGATCCTGCGCCTGATGGAGACGATGCGCCCGCTCGAACAGGCGACACCGACCGTAAAGGCGCCTCGCGCAGAGGTCCGCGGCGCCCATTGGCTTCAACCCAAGCTCGTAGCGGAGATCGCTTATACCGAAATGACCAATGAGGGCACGCTGCGCCATCCCAGCTACCTCGGGCTCCGCGCCGACAAGAAGGCTGAAGCAGTCATTCTCGAGGTCGAGCAACCGGTGAGCGAGATCGCCGCTCCGGCGGTGTCGCGCATCAAGATCAGCAACACCGATCGCGTCATCTTTCCAGAATCCAGCATCACCAAAGGCCAGCTGGCGGACCATTATGCGGCTGTCGCGCTGATAATGCTGCCTTGGATGGGCAGCCGCCCGATCAGTCTGGTGCGCTGTCCGCAGGGCCGCGCCAAAAAGTGCTTCTTCCAGAAACATGATGCGGGCAGCTTTGGCGACGCCGTCAAACATGTCGGCATTCTCGAGAAGGACGGCCACGAGGAGCCCTATCTCTTCGTCGATACCGCTGATGGCCTGATGACTTGCGTCCAGATGGGAACGATCGAATTCCACGGCTGGGGTGCCCGTATCGAGGATGTCGAAAAGGCTGACCGGCTTGTTTTCGATCTGGACCCGGACGAGGGGCTGGACTTTGAGAATGTGCGCACGGCCGCCTTTCATTTCCGCGACATCCTGAAGTCGATCGGGCTTGAGACCTTTCCGATGGTCACCGGCGGCAAGGGCGTCCATGTAATCGCGCCGCTCGTACCGGCGGCCGAATGGCCGGAGGTGAAGGATTTCGCGCACAGGCTGGCCCAGGCCGTTGCGCAAAGCGATCCACAAAACTTCACCGCGGCGCTGCCCAAAGCGCAGCGCAAGGGACGTATCTTCGTCGATTATCTGCGCAATCAGCGCGGTGCGACGGCTGTCATGCCCTATTCGGTCCGGGCACGCCCGGGAGCGCCCGTCGCCGCGCCCATCAGCTGGAAGGAGATGGAGACGATCGATGCGCCGAACCATTTTCATATCGGCGATGCCGCCGAGCTCGTGAAGCGGGCTGCTTCCAAAGCGCTGAAAGACTGGGGCCGCGCCGACCAAACGTTGCCGGATCTGTGACACGGTGAAGATCGCCACCTACAACGTGAACGGTGTAAACGGCCGCCTTCCCGTGCTCCTTCGGTGGCTGACCGAGGCGCAACCCGACATTGCGGTGCTTCAGGAACTGAAAGCGCCGCAGGAGAAGTTCCCTGAGAGCGCGATCCGGGAGCTTGGTTATGACGTCAGCTGGCATGGGCAGAAGAGCTGGAACGGTGTCGCCATGCTGAGCCGGATCGGCGACATCCATGAAACACGGCGCGGTTTACCGGGAGACCCCGATCCAACCCAGAGCCGCTATATTGAAGGCGCAGTGAACGGCATCCTTATCGCAGGCCTGTATCTGCCGAACGGCAATCCCCGCCCGGGCCCGAAGTTCGATTACAAGCTCGCCTGGTTCGAGCGACTGATCGAGCATGCGGCCGATTTGCTGGCAACCGGCGCGCCGGTGGTCCTGGCCGGCGACTTCAACGTGATGCCTACCGAACGAGATGTCTATGAGCCCGAACGCTGGGTGGACGATGCACTCTTCGCTCCAGAGGTCCGCGCCGCTTATTTCAGGCTGCTGGAACAAGGGTGGACGGACGCGTTGCGGACCGTTCATCCCGATGAGACGATCTACACGTTTTGGGACTATTTCCGGAATGCCTATGGCCGCAACGCCGGGCTACGCATCGATCATCTACTGCTCAGTCCCGCGCTCGCGCACCGACTTGTTGATGCGCAGGTCGACCGTCATGTGCGCGGATGGGAAAAGAGCAGCGATCACGCCCCGACCTGGATCGAACTGGCCCCGGCAAAGCCGGTGCGAAGGAAGCGCGTATGACGCTCGCACGAGGCCGGCAATGATGACGCGCATGCCTGGCATGATGCTCAGGCCGCTGCTGGGTCGTAGGTATGTTGCGCGTCTTGTTCGAACAGGTGCCCTGCTGGCGCCGAAGAGGCATCCTCGAACGTCGATACGGTCACTCCGACAAGGCGGATTGGCTTGGCCGTTGGCAGGACGGACCGGATCAAGTCGAGGGCAGCTTCGCGAAGCTCCACAAACGATGTTATCGCGGACGGACGACTTCGACGCCTAGTGATCTGCTGAAAATCAGCATATTTTACCTTCACGGTCGCGGTCCGCCCGAATGCCTGGCGCTTCTCGCACCACGACCAGACCTCCTCGACCATGCGAACCACGCCCGCCTCGATCTCGTCGGAGGCGACCAAGTCCTGCCGAAATGTGGTCTCCGATCCGGATGATTTGCGTACCCGGTTAGGATTGACCGGACGCTCATCCTCGCCGCGCGCGATCGCAAAGTACCAGTCGGCCGAACTGCCGAAATGCTGCTGGAGGAAAGCGAGCGATTTCGAGCGGAGGTCGCCGCCGGACTCGATACCCAGCCGCTTCATCTTCTCTGCCGTCACCGGGCCGACGCCGTGAAAGCGCGAGACGGGCAGCGTCTCGACCCAGGCCGCGCCCATGTCGGGGGTGACTGCAAATTGCCCGTTGGGCTTGCGATGGTCGGACGCAAGCTTGGCGAGAAACTTGTTGTACGATATGCCAGCGGACGCGGTGAGGCCGGTCTCCGTCAGGATGCGCGCTCGGATTTCCTTGGCGGTGAGCCAGGCGGTCTTCAGGCAGCGGCGATCGGCGGTGACGTCGAGATAGGCCTCGTCGAGCGAGAGAGGCTGGATGAGGTCTGTGTAATCGGCGAAGATGCTGTGGATCTGCTGCGACACAGCGCGATAGACCTCAAAGCGCGGCGGAACGAAGATGAGGTCGGGACAGCGCCTGAGCGCGGTGACGGACGGCAGCGCCGATTTCACGCCGTATGTGCGAGCCTCGTAGCTCGCCGCGGCGACCACACCGCGCGTCGCGCCGTGCCCAACTGCGACCGGCTTGCCCCTGAGCGACGGGTCGTCACGCTGTTCCACGGACGCGAAGAACGCGTCCATGTCGACATGGATTACCTTTCGGACCGCAGACTCGCCAACCATGGCGCGTGAAATAACATGAACCGAACATAAAGAGAACGCCGAACGGTCATCAGACGCGTCTGAGCGAGTGTCGCGGTCTCTTCGGAACCGGTGCCGCGACCTAAAGCAAGACACTCTGCGTCGTGAGCGGCGGATAGACCTGTGTCACCCCCAGGCTCCCTTTCGGCAGGGCCCTCAGCACCGCGCTTGCAGGCACGGTTGGGTCCAGCCAATCGGACCACTGGGCCCGGGTGAGCGGGATGATCTGGCGCGAATGATAGGGTGCGACGTCTTCGCCAGGTTCCATCGTCAGCATCGTGAAGGCTTCACCTTCGGGAGTCTCGCGCCAGATGCCCGCGATGCAGAACCACGGGTGATCGCGCAGCGTGAACAGCCACTTGGTCTTACGCTTCTGCTTGGGATCCTCAGGCTTGGTGAATTCGTAGAAACCGTCCGCCAGGATAAGACACCGGTGGGATGTGAATTCTCTGCCTTCCGCGCGGAAATTATAGACCGGCTTGCCGCCCTGCCCTCCCCAGCTCCAGCGACGATTGATCAGCTGGCCCGTTCCGCGAACCTCGCCGCTGCGGACGATCGGCGCCACGTCGCTGATCTTGATGTCCTCTCGCGCTTCGATGTTGGGCGTGCCCTCGGGCATATCGATCTTGATTTTCAGATCGTCGAAGTCCTGCGCGATCGACGCTATGTCGACCTCCAGGCGATAGTCATTACACATTGATCGCTCCGTTCAGGCGCGCCTTGCGAGTCTTCGGCGTTCCTATTATGTTCCATCGCATGGACTCGCCAACTCCATTCGACTCGGATGCACCCGTCGGGAGCAAACGCGCCATCATCCGATACAATCCGGATAATAGCGCAGAGCTTGAAATGGTCGAGGCGACATGGGGTTCAAACCCGCGGTTCAGCGATGGGACGTCGTACCGGTTCGTTCGCTCGGAAGGAAAGACCTTCCCGAGCCATCGCTGCCTCATGCCAGCTACCGAATTCCATATGACGGTGAAAGACCGGCGGTACCGGGTTCGGCTCGACGACGGAAATTTCTTCTATCTCGCTGGCGTCTGGGAACCGCCGATGGCCGGCTACCCACTCGCTTTCCGCATCATCACGGTCGCTGCCAACGCCGAGGTCAGTCGCTATCAGGATCGCCACGGGGCCATCATCCTGCGTCGCCAGGTCATGCAGTGGCTTAGTAAGACCGATCTGCTGGAGACGCCTCCGGCGCGCATTTTCGTCGTTGATGAGATTCCGAACGGTCCTCGCCAGCCCGCTCTCGTCTTGTGATCTAACTGCTAAATGGACGCGAAGCGGTAGGTTCGTGGTAGCGGGGTGGCCATGGAATTTCCTGATATCACTTTTGCGGCTCGGACAGAGCCGCTCGTCCTTTATTGGCCGGCGCCGGGCGTCCCGTCGGCGCAGCTGGAATTTGCCAGTCTCGATGAGTGGCGCAGGTTTGTCGAAGGCATGGCGCTCGATCCGCTGATCCCGAGCGTAGTCCGGCTCAAATTCCAGCGTGCGCTCAAGCTCCATTATTTGGCATGGATCGACGGCGATCTGATCAAGGCTGGCGAACTTGTCGCGCTGACCGCGCTCGAGCTGGCATTGAATGACCGATACGGCGGACAAGTGGCCGGCCGGCCGAAGAAGAAGCTCAAATCGGGCCAGGCTCCGAGCCTTACCGACAAGCCGCCACAACGATCCTTCGCTGCGTTGCTAAAGCATATGGTCGACGGCGATGGGCTAACCGACGCGGACATACCCATGATCGCGCGGTGTGGTGGGACGGCCGTAGGCCAATTGACCGGGACGACGAAGCCGACGCTCGCGGATCGGCGCAACGGACTGGCGCATGGCGATCCGTTCGATGGGCTTCCGACCAGCGGGCTCATCGAGCTCGTCCGGGACCTCATCGATTTCGCCTATCGCGACTATACCAAGGAAGGTCGGGCCCTAGGAATTGTCAGCCATGACACTTTACCAAGCGTTTCTGGGTAAAGTGTCACTGGTGGCAGCTTACGGGATATTGAGCGCGCACCGCATCGGTGATCAATCCTCGGCCGCGATCGTAACCCTCAAGCCATCCAGCGCATCCGTCACCGGAATCTGGCACGACAGACGCGAATACGCATCGCGATCCGATGCAGCCGCCCTTTCCTGTCGACCCACGACACGCTGCCTAGCCGTGCTGCCTCGCGCTCAGCGCGCCGACGATCGCGCATATAGTCCCGATCATCGTGTCCCATTGAAGCGCCCTTCGAGTGGCCATGTACGCACCGGCATTGGCAAGCGCGTCACCGCGGGGGCTGACTGCAGCGCAGCGTCTCGCAGGTGCCCGACCGCGGCTTGGGCCGTGGCGATGGTCGCGCGGTCCGACGCGGAAATGCGGATCGTCTGATAGCCCGCCTGCGTCGTCATCGCCTCACGTTGCAGGTTTTCGTCAGGCTCGGCGAAGCGTTCGTCCATTTCGATCAAAGCGACGATTGAACTTGAGGTAGGATCGACGATGACGAAGTCGACAATCCTCCGCTGGAATGCGTTGCCGTCCGTCCCCCGCTGCCAGTGGCCCGGGCGACCGCCCGGCGCGAGGAGCGCACCCATCGAAACCTGGGCGTGGATCCGATACATCGGAAGGGCCCGCTCGAGAGCGGCGAGCATCGCGTGCTTACGGTTCGTCAGGAAGGGCTTTGCTACCGGCACCGGCAAAGGGTCGTTCTTGACCCTGCTGCGGATGCGCGACGCGATCCATACCGCCAGACCGATCACCACAAGCGCGCCCATGGCGAGCGCCAGGGTGCCATGTGGCAATTGGCCAAGCCGGCCGAAATACTCTGACATTGAACATCTCCCGGTTAGGACATGAGGCTGGCGCCCCATGCCGGAGCGCCTTTCAGTTCCAGCCGTCGCGACGGCCCTCGTTGCTGTCTTTGAGGTTGCGGCCGTCGATCGCGGAGCGGCGGATCTCGAGCTCGACCTGGTCGCCTTTGCGGCGCGTGCGGAAATCGGCGTCGTTAAGGCCGTTACGGCGGGCATAATCCTCGGCCGCTTTTTCGCTGCCGAACTTGCCGCCTTCGTCAAAATCCCATGCCATGCTTTGTCTCCTTGATTGGACCGGCACCGTGCCGGCGTTTCGCACTCACAAATCGAGCCCCAGGCTGCGCTCGGGCAGCGGGGGCAGCAGGTCGCTCTTGTCCGGCTTCAAATCGGGCGGTGGCTTGAGGTCACCGGCCTTCGCCGTGGCCGGGGGCGGCGCGACCGGTCCGTCCGGGACCGGTGGCAGATCGGCGAAGATGTCGGGCTGATCGACCAGGTTGATGCCCTCGATCGGACCCGGGTCGAACTTCGCCGCGGGCGCCGGTCCCTTTTTCCCGTCGATATCGAGGCGACCGACCGTCTCGAGCGCGGAGGTCTTGTTGCCGGGGTTGAGGTCGAGCTGGCGCTCGAGCTTCTCGCGGTTGTCCACCACCATCGTCAGCTCGTCGCGGACGCGGGTCACGCCGACATTGAACAGGCGCTGGTTGGACAGATTGCGCTCACGACTGTCCATGACCGTGATGGCTTTGTCGGTCGTGATGCCCTGCGCCATGTGCATGTTGAGCGCGTAGGCAAGGTCGAGACGCGACAGCATCGGATCGCCCAGATCCAGGGTCAGCCGCTGCTGCCCGGCGGTCTCGACGGTCACGCCATTGGCATCGACCGTCAGCACGCGCGCCAAGGCGGCGTTGTGGAGGTCGCGGGGCTTGTCGTTGGCGGTCCAGCGGATGCGGTCGCCCTCCCGGACATGGAGGTCTTTCTTCTGGATGAGTTCAAGCCGGTCGCGTTTCTCGGTGGGTGACAGCTTCTGCGGATCGAAGCGGATCTTCCGGCGGCCATCGCTGAGCTCGACTTTGCCGTTCGGCATTACGCGCGTGACGTCGTACCGCCCCTTCTCGAGCCCGATGTCCTGCGCGCCGCCGCGGCCGACATCGAGCGTCTGGCCGGCCTGATACGTCGACGCGTAGCGCAGCTCTTCGCGGGTCAGATTGACCCGTTCGTAGACGGTGAGGTGGATGCCCTGCCCCCGCACGGTGCCCTCGTCGGCCAGGCCATCCTGGATGCGCTGATTGATGATCGCGCGAGATTCCCGGCCGGACGCGAAGACGGCGGTCGCCTCCCGATCGCCTGGTGACAGTGCCAGCCACATGTCGGCGGCGGTCTCGGGCGCGCTGGCGCTTTCATGGACGTTGTCGCCCAGAACCTTCATCGCCTCGCCCGCCTTGCCGACATTGGCGAGCGCAGCAACGGTCCGCAGCGTATCGGTGCGCTGGCGGATATTCTCGTCCATCCGCGCCATGGTGCCGCCGGCCGCCTGGATCATCGCGAACGACTTGCCCGCGTCGATCGAGGAGAGTTGCTGGCGGTCGCCGACCAGCACGAGTTTGTCGACGCCGAGCGCCTCGGTGATCCGGTGGAGCTTCAGCATGTCGTCGCTCGAGACCATCGAGGTCTCGTCGACGACGAGCATGGCACCTGCGAACTTCGCCTGCGCCGCCTCGAACCGAGGCGTGTCGCGCTCGGTCACGAACCGTTCGTTGGCGAGAACGAAAGAGGCGATCGTCTGGCTCTTGATGCCGGCCCCTTCTGCAAGATCGGCGACCATCTTGTTCTGGAAAGCGAGACCGAAAACGTCGCGGCCCTCACTCTCGGCGACCCGGGCGACCGCCTGCAGCATCGTCGATTTACCTGCGCCGGCGACGCCCTGAATGGTGACGGTCCGATCCTCAGACGCCATGATCAGCGTGGCGGCGGCAAGCTGCCCGGCATTGAGCGGGCGATCAGCGGCAGCCTGCAGACGCCCCGGGGCATCGGCGGCGGAGATGACCGGCGCGGCCCGCCCCGCGCTGGCCTCGACTGCCTTCAGGATGCTCTCTTCGGTGCGTAGCGCGTCCTGCGTGGTGACCATGCTCACGCCTTTGTCGCCGGCGCGCGCGACACCCGGGATAAGCTGGCGATTCTCGATCAGCTGACCGATGCGGTGCTCGACGGTGTCGACCGTCACGCCCTTCAGCCCAAGGTCCAGCGCTGTCTTCGCCAGCAGGTGGACGTTGAACGCCGCCTCGCGCTCGGAGAGGATCCGGACGGCGGACGCAACCGCGAGCTGCGAGCGGGCTGTCGCGGGAGACTGGGTGACGCGCGCGAGCCCTGAATCGACCAGCGGATCGTGCGGGCGAAGGAAGCCGCCGACCAGGTCGCGCGCGCCGGCGATCGCGTCGCTGATCGCGCGGAAGCCGCGCTCAAGCCGGCCGTCGGCGGCGCTCAGACTTGAGCGTGCCTCGGCCGAAGCGAGCAGGCCCTTTCCGTCGAAGCCGAGCGCCGCTGCCTTGTCGATCCAGCCTTTCAACAGGCCGTCGCGGTCATCGACATTGAGCTTGGGATCACGGGTGTTGGTGGTGATCCCGTCGCGGCCCTTGGCCGAGACGATGCCGAGTGCCGCCGCCTTTTCCAGGATCGCCTCGCGGCGCTGGCTGAAGGCGTCGATCACCGCCTTGGGCACGCCCGCTATCTCGAACGTGCCGTGCTTACCCTTGAGCTCGACCTGGTAGCCCAGCTTCTCGAGGCCGGCGCGCAGATAGGCGTGGTAGATGGCACCGATCGTCGTGTTGCTGCTCCAGATCTTGTCGGCGTGGAGCGCCTGCCATTTGCCGTCGGGCATCTGCGTCAGATTGGCGACGACGGCATGGACATGGGCCTGCGGGTCGAGCGCGCGACTCGTGTCGTGCTGGAACAGCGCATAGACCAGATTGCCAGTTTGGACCGGGACCTTGCGGCCCTCGACATCCTTGCGACCCTCGGCGAGATTCTTCTCGACCCACGCCATGGTCTTCTGGACGGCAGCCATGTTGGCCGCGAGCACGCTTTTGTCGCCGGCGACATAGGCCATGAGCGACACCGACTTAGGCGCCGAGAAGGTGAGATCGACGCCGTTGCGGCGGTTTTCAACTTGCGCCACGCCCTCGCCTGACGGCAGCGTCCCGCTCAGGATTTCCTCGAACGCCTGTTTCGAAACCTCGCCTTCAAGGCCCAGAGCTCCGGCCCCTTCCCCGCCCCAAGCGCTCTGCTCAGCCGAGCCATCGGCGGTGTAGTAATTGTCCTTGAAGTCGTCCTTCGCGAAATAGTTCGCGGCACCCGAGGCGGAGCGGACCGAGGCGACCGAGAGCACGCCCTAGATCCCCATGTCCATGCCATCGGAATCCCGTCCGCTGGCAAAGCCTTCCCGCAGCTCGACCAGGGTCTGATCCTCGACCTGGGCAGCCCGCGGTTGCGCGTCGCGACCGTCGCGGCGCTCCTCGCTGGTCCGGGTGCCGGCGGCCTGCTCCTCCGGCTTGTCGCGCGCTGTCTGCGCCTTGTCAGCCGCATGGGTAGCGGGCGTCGTCTGCTCGTTGCGATCGTCGCTGCGCTGCGCCGCGCGCATCGTCTCGGCATTCTCCTCTTCGGTCGGAGTGCTGAGGATCCGCGCCGCCATCTCCTTGGCGAGATTGGTCGCCTCGACCACCTCCTCCACGATCTGGACGGCGCCATCACGCCCACCTGCCTCGCCTCCCGCGCCGTCCTCTTCGGCGAACACTTCCTCTCCGCGCCTCGACCGCACGGGGGTCATATTGGGTCGGGCGATGAAGCCCTGCGCGACCTGGGGATAGTCTTGCCATTCGAGCAGGATGCGCGCCGCCGGGAAGCCGTCGGGGAACTTCACGAAGCCGTGCATCGAGGGCAGATTCGTGATGTCGTCGGCGATGACGAGCGGCTCGACCTGCTTGCGCGGGGTCAGGGTCGAGGCGTCGCGATTGTTGTTATAACCATAGCTGTACGCCTCATCCATCTGACGCACTTCACGGTTGCCGATGTAACGCGCGCATTGCTCGGCGGTATCGAGGTCTGCGGTTGCGAGGATGAGCTTGGAGCGGGCGAGCGAGGCGAGATTGCGGGCGCCCTGTTCGCCGTAAACCTCGACCAGTTTCTCGAAGCTGTGGATGCCCAGGATCATCGCGCCGCCGAACGCGCGCGCGGTCTGGAGGCCATTCTCGATCGCGGGCAGTTTGTGAAGCGCGCCGAGCTCGTCGAACATGAACCACATGCGCAAGGAACGGGTGCGCGGCATGGTCATGAGGCGGTTGATGCACAGGTCCATCCAGAGCGTGAGCAGCGCCCGGTTCATCGCCAGATCGACATAGTTGGACGTGATGAAAAGGATCGAGCCGGGCTGCTTGTCGCCGGTGATCCAGTCGCGGATCGAGAACTGCTCACCCTCGTCGGGCAGGAAGCGCAGGACCTGCGCGTTGGTGTTGAAGACGGCACGGATCGATTCCGCCATCCGGGCGGCTTCAGGGGCGGTCAGCGGGTCGGCGATGGTGTTGGCGAGGAAGCGGTGCACCCGCTTCAGGTCGGCCGTCATGAGGTTCTCGCTGAGCGCCAGGTTGGTGGTCTGCCCGCGCTCCTGCAGCCGGATGCACATCTCGATGAAGAGCGTGCGTGCGGCGAGCGCCCAGAACGGCTCTGACGAGCCGCCGTCGGATGGGATCAAGGCCGCTGCGGCAGCGGTGAACTCGCTATGCGTGCGGCAATCGTTGAAGATCGACCAGGCCGGGCAGCGTTGGTCCATCGGGTTGAGGATCGTATCCCGCTCGGGATCGTAGAAGGCTTCGACATAGGCGCCTGTCAGGTCGAAGATGACCGCATTGTCCTGGCGCGCCCGCATCTGCGCGACGAGGCTGCGAAGCTCGGTAGTCTTGCCCGATCCGGTCGTGCCGATGAGCATCGTGTGCGACTGCTCCATGCGGTGCGGATAGGGCACGCCGGCAAGCGAATAGGGGTGGTGAATGCCGCCGGCTTTCCGCTCGGCAAAGGGCAATCGGAGCACCGCCGAAGGGCTTAGCCGGGGGAAGAATTGACGCGCATCTTCCTCGAATTTGGCGGCGTTATGTTGGGCGATTTCGGCGAAAAGGACGTCGCGCTCGACCAGCATCGCGCCGCGTTCGTGGCGTTCCTGGAGGATGGTCTTGCCGCGCCGGCGGGAGATATCGACAAACCAGATCGTGATCGGTGCGATGACGAAAACCGAGACGAGGATCGAGCCGATAAACGCGTGAACCGTGGTTGCCCACGCCTTCTGGACGGCGGGGATATAGGGCACGGCCGGCATGATCGTTTTGTAGATCTCGCCGTTCGGCAGCGTGACATTGACGCGCTTGTTGGGATTGAGATCGACCCAGTTCCAAAGCGCCGAATAGAGCTTCATGCAGACGAGCTGGAATCCATGCTCGTCGAGGCGCAGCGAAAGGATGATGAACCAGGCGGCGAGGAAGGCGAAGAACCAGGCGATGATGGGCAGCTTCGCGCCCGAAAACCACATCAGCATCTCATGGGTGAGGAGCTGGCTGCCGCGTGTGAAATTGCCCGAGTTGCGCTGAACCCGGCCCCGCGCGGAGTGATGGGTCAGCGGGATGTTTTTCCCGTTGGAGCGGATGTCCTCACGCGCCATGATATTGTACCAGGCGCTTGTCGGTTTCGGCGACGAGCCGCTCACGAAGCTCGGGATATTGCTCGCGGATGATGATGTCCAAAGCGAGCTGCTGGAACTCGCTGATCCGTGCAAGACGGCGGTGGCTGGCGGTCAGCAGATCGGACGAGGAGAGGAAGACGTCCAGCGCCGACCGGATGATGTCGGCGACGCTGAGCTTGCGCTCCGCAGCGATGGTGCTCAGCCGATCCCACTGGGTCCGCTCGAGCCGCACATTATAGTGCCGGTAACTGGTAGCCAAGACCAACCTCCTAGCAGGGAGGCTGGTGGGGACTGAAGAAGTCCTGACTTATAGCCTAGAGGCTGGCACGCGGCAAGTTGATCGTCGAGTGCCAAACCATCGTAGTCGTCCGTACTACGCCCAAGTGGCGGATTTGCGTGGCTTTTACGCGCCGCAAGAACCGTACTACAATGTAGTCGCCTTTCCATCCGCGCTAAACCGTTGCGCAGCAACGGAAACCTTGCACCTTCAGGTGCGTAGGGTGTGCATATCCTCAGAGACCGATACCCTGTCCCTGGACTGTCTGGCGATGTCTGCTGGGGTGCCCGTTACCGGGGCCGGCTGGGCACCGCTCCGCCAATGGGCGGAACGTGCATAGCGTCTGCTGCGAAGCAGTCAGGCTGCGCGATCGGGGACGGGCAAGCGAGCGATACCTTCCCCATGCGCGCCGGGACTTTGGTGCCGAAGCGCGCATCAATTGGGGCCACCGGCCCCATTGGCCAGGCGAGGATCGTAACCCGGCAGGGCGGAGACAAGGCGTCTGCCTTGGCTCCGTGAGCTTTGATCCTGGCGGCCGTCCAGGGCGGCGGGATCTCTGGCGAATAGAGCCGTCATCGGGCGGATAGCCCGATGCGCCCCCCGCCCTCACCTGCTTCTTCCAGCGCGGTGCAATCGCCGTTATAGTTACCATGTTCACAGCCCGATTAGCGTTGAACACGAGGCCCATATGGCAAAAACATTGGAACAGGAGCGTTTGGCGTTCGAAGAGGATGCGCGTCGGCTGGAAGAGCGGCGCAGAAGGCTCGAAGAAAAAGAGCGCGAGCAGGCCATTTCGACGGTCGAAAGATCAGGTTTGCTCAAGCTCGAGGCCAAACGGCTGGCGGCCCTCACCGACCGGATCAAGACCCTCGGAATCGAGGCAGTCGAGAAGCGGCTGGCAGCCTGAACCTGACCCGCCGCGCCAACGGCGCGGCACGGACATGGGGGGTTCGATGCCCCCCATGTCCGTACCTCTCCCAGCAAAAAAAGGGAGAGGCCGGAGCCCCTCCCTTGATCCCTTAGAACTCGTCGGACATCCGGCCCGGGACCGTGTGGACCACCCGGTCGATGAGCGTCATCGGCAGCGCGTTGTAGTCGCCCTCGTCGATGGCGACGTAGCGCCCGGGCGCGTCCTCAATGACGTGCTGGTCGAAGAAACTGTGCAGAGCGCGGCGTTCGGCGAAGGCCAGCGCGGCGAGATAGTTGGCGGTGTCGGCGTGGGCGGCGGTCGAGATGATCTGCATGTGGTCCTCCTGTCGTCTTGAATGACAGGGGAAAGGTCGTCGTTGAGGGAGCCGCCGGGTCAGGGACGCCGGCACAGCCGGCGCCGCGTAGCGGCGGTGGGGGTCACGATTTTCTTCGGCGGCCACCGCCGCCGAAAGGGAGCACTGCCGCTCGCTCCGCCGAAGAAAATGGTGGGGCCCCGCCGTCCTTGACGCGGCGGCTCCCTCAACGACAGACTCGGAATTCTGTGAGAGATTTTATCCTCTGATGGGAGCGCGACAGGAGTGCCAGGCGAATGAACGACGATAGCCACCTGCCCGGCCGCCGAAGGTTTGGATGGTATCGGTCGAAGCCCAACGCGACGATGGACCACAGCATCATCGCCCGCCCTCTCGAAGAGGATAATTGGGTAGAGTTCCGGCGTCTCACGCGCGTCGTCGAATATCTGCGGCCGTACACGGTCGACTATCTTGCGCTGACCTCAGATTTTGAAGCGGTGAGGAATGCGGAGATGGAGATCGGCGAGACACTGTCAAAACTGCTGGACGTTGGGATGATCGCGATCCCGGCTGGGGTCGATGCGAACGCGAGCGCGCAGCGGCGCGTCGGCAACTTCCTTGGCGCAGCCAGTGCATTTCGCGATCGGGCGAAGACGCGTCTTCTGTCGGAATTCGGCGCGGGGAGCGTAGAGGCTTTGGCCTTCGAGGCGGCGACAAACCACTGGTTCGACACCAGCCTCGCCTATCGCTGCCTGTGTCAGTTGCGAAACTATGCGCAGCACCACGAACTTCCGATTTCGTTCGTGCCGAGCGAGGGCCAGATGGGTCGATGGTAGCGCGGATCGGCCTACAGCTCTTTCCGGCGACACTGGCGTCCAGCGGCCGGGTCAATAAGAAAGTCCGGGCAGAACTGAAGGCGCTCGGCACCGAGCCGCTGAACCTGTCGACGCTCGCGGCGGACTACATGAAAGCCCATGACGGATTGATGGCGCTGGTGCTCGGTCTCTATTCAACACGCCTTGATGAAATGGCGCATTATGCCGCTGCCATTTATCGGCTCTTTGAGATTCCTCACGACGGCGTTCCGGTAATCTGGGAGGGCGGCGATCCCAAGGATGGTCCAGATATCAAGCTGCGGGCGATCATGATGGGTTTCGATGAAATGCTCCGTGCGTTCGCGCTGCGGGAAAGGCTTAACTTGCAGGCGGCGGAATAAGTGTCGCGCGTGCTGTTGAAATCGGGCGCCCGCCGTGGCGTCGATGATTGGGGCGTCGCCTGCTGATTCACAAAAGCATGGTTCGAAGCATGCCCTCATGTTAGTCGGATCCCGCGCTGCGAAGCGGCAGCGCCGGGACTGGTAATCCCGTCGAGAGCAGCAACTCGGTGTGAGCTTCACGCCGGGGTGCCTGCGCATATTCTCTCGTTGCGGTGGTCAAGAGTGAAGATCAGTCTCTCATAATTTCTTCCTTTTGTGGTTGTGCGTAAGGGCGTTGAGCAGGATTCACTATTCTCTGCGAGGTCATGCCGACGTTGATTGTGAAAGCCTCTTCTGGAGGCATAGCCGGATGCCGTCATTTAGGGTTCTGCCACGAGTGATGCCTTCATATGTCAACAACGCCGTATGCCTTCCGTAAGGATAGACCCGACAATACGCGCTCAAGGTCATCTACCCGCCGTTCCTGCAGGTTACGCCCGTCCGGGATTGGATTCTCCCGTCCAGGTTCCGTGGATGGGGCGACTAACTGGTAGCCGCGGCAGATGCCGCAGGGTCCATGGTCGCCTTTCCCCACCGGAACTCGCTCTGGTCACGCCAGATCCTGTACAGCACTGTGGCGAGCTTTCGGGCCACCGCCACCTTCGCCTTGTTGAAGCCAATGCGATTGACGAGGCGCACCCCCCACGCCTTAAGCGCAGACCATCGCTTGACGCTGATAAGCAGCACGGTGGCCGCCTGGACAAGATGAAGCCGGGTCGGCGAGTGCCCTCGCTTGCTTATGCGCCCGTGATAGTCCTGTTCGCCCGATTGGTATCGGCGCGGGGTGAGGCCGAGATAGACGGCTACATCGGATGCGCTCTTGAAGCGGGTCGGATCATCGATCGTCGCGCGGAAAGCCAATGCGGTGACCGGCCCCACGCCCGGGACGGTCATGAGGCGCTGGCAGACCGGTTCGGCCTTGGCCGCGATCTCAAGCCGCATGTCGGCCTCCGCTATGTGCTGGGCGATGATCCGATGTACGTCGAGTAGCGGCATCAACAGCGGCCGGATATGGAAGCCGTTGTCCTGGGCCTCACATAGTGCGTCGATAACGCGATCGCGGAAGGTGTCGGCGCTGACATTCCCGCGCGCCACGATCAAGCCAAAGGGCTTCAGCAAACCACAAAGTTCGTTCTCAAGGTCGATCTTCTGCTTCACCAGACGCGCCCTTGCAGCGAGCTGCACTCTCAGTTCCTGGCTCGCCTGCTCCTTGATGTGCACGGCCTTCATCCAGTCTGACCCGAGCCGTACCATCTCCGCCAGGCCGTGCGCGTCATTTCGATCGGTCTTTTGACGCTTGAGTGACAGCGCCCGGTGGGCATGGACTGCATCCATTACGGTGATGTCGAAGCCCATCTTGCGCAGGCCATGGTAGAGCCAGGATGCAAGGCTGCCGGTCTCCATGCCGAGCTTGAGCGGTCCTTCCATCCGCTTTTGCAGATAGCGGCCGATCTCGAACGGATTGGTCTTTGCTTGCCCCTCCATCACGGTCTTGCCGTCGGGATCGAGAACACAGATGCTCGTGCTGCGCTGGCTGACATCCAGACCGACGCTGTATACTGCTTCATGCCGGATCACTTCGTCCGGCTTGACCTTGATAGCCATGGTCGCCTCCTGAAGTTTGGTGGTGATGCGTGCGAGATCTCAGCCAATATTCGACCGAGTCCGGGCAATATCATCGCTCAACGTCGCCGCCACCGCAACGACCCTATATGTCCAGGTGCCTCGGCACTAAAAGCGTAGGCGCATGTCTCGACGTGTTACCAGCCCCGGCTCCCGCGCCCAGCGCGCGGGAGTTGTCTGGGAAGGCGCACCAGCACTGTCGCGACATGAGCGCGCCTCCGAGTGGGCGATATGGAACATCACGAGAAGGACCCGGCCATTACCCGGGCGATGGCACTGGCGCTGATGCGGCAGGCTCAAAACCTGCTCCAGGGCGTAAGAGAAGAAGCGAGCGTCACACAGCTTCAACGCGCGATCGACACGCTCCTGCGGAAGCGTCCGGATCAAGCTCCCGGCGCATCCTGAAACGCGGGGCGGTCCGGGTTTTCCAGAACGCGAAAGGGCGGCAGGTTCGCACCTGCCGCCCCGTCGTTCATTTCTTTTTGCCGCCCTGTTTGAGGGCAGTGATTACAGCCGCGAGTCCAAACAGGATCTCTGCGAAATTGTGCCATTCCATCGCTTTGACTTCCAGCGATGGGGACGCGCCCCCAGATTGAAGGGGTATTACGTTGCAACGCGCTTGCTCGGTGTTTTAAGAGGCCGAACCTCTATGTTTCCATGTCTCGCTTTTGGATCTGGGTTCGCTGTTTGCTGGTTTTTCGGGTTCGCTGTTTGGATCTGAGTTTTGCTGGCTGTTTTTCGGTTTGCTGAGTTTTGCTGGTTTCGAGTTTTCGGTTTCGCTGGTTCTGATTCGCTGTCCATGGAAGGGCGTGGCCACGCCCTTATAAGGAAGATCGGGACAGTTCGGGTCGATTTCAAGGCTTGAGACAGGGGGGCAAAAAAAGGGCGCGCCAGCCTTAGCGGCGCGCCCTCCTTCGTCGGCGGGATGTGGACGGAGGCTAGGCCCATTCCAGCCGCGAAGTGTCGTCAGCATCTGCGGTCGCGAGCAGCTGATCGAGCCGGTCGAGATAGGCCGTCACGCCGTGCTCGGCGGCGCGTCGCCGGACGGCCGGATTGGCGAGCCGGGCGCGCACCGTGTCGATCGGGATTTCGCCGACGCTGTCGGGGCGAAGGCCAAGGCCTTCGAGCAGTGCAAAGGCGTTGGCGGCGGCCAAGTCGAGCTCCAAGCCCCGATCGGACGTCAAGGCGACCCGCAGGTGAATCATGCCGGTCTGCTCGATGCGATAGACGCTCACGCGTCGGCAACGAAACTGCGCTTCCTCGACGACGCTGATGACGTCGGTTTGGAAGTCGAAGACGCGAGTCACCGCGGCAAGCGCCAACGGGCAGACGCGCGCTTCGAAATGATAGGACAGGAACGCGTCCTCGTCCGCGTCAGGATCGAGAAGTACAGTGCACGTCCGCTCGCTTTCCTCGCGAAGGAACGCTCTGAAGGCGGCGAGCTGGCGGGCATTTATGGTGGCGATCGGACGAGGCTGATCGTCGGCGGCGGTAGCGATGCGGAACGTGATGGACATCTCGTCCTCCCCTGTTGAACCGCTTCTCCTGCCCCCCTCCCCTCTGACCGCTTCGCGAGCCTGATCTGTGGTCGCGGGTCTCGATCGGCGAGCGCAGGCGCTCAGTCCAGCGCGGCGCGAAGGGGCTCGATGCCCCTGAGCGCCGCATGTCGACACAAGAAAAGAGTAGAGAGGCCCCGGCCGAAGCCAGGACCTCTCCACAGGGGGCTCACGCCCGCTGTGCGGTGCGCTGGTGCGCGAGGCGGACGATGTGCAGCGGGACGCCGGCCTGCCGCAGCTTTTGGGCGAGGTTCTGCTGGATGCCCGACCCTTCGCAGATGACGGCTTCGACCGGCTTCAGATTGAGGATGCGGTCGTTGCGGACAAAGGCGGCGCGGTTTCCCTGGCTGCGGTCGAGGCGGAACTGGATGACCTTCACGCCGCGCGAGGCCGCCCAAGCGTGCGCCACGGCATCGCATCCCTTGGCCTGCGCCGTGGTCGCGAGGATCATTTCCGGGATGCGCGCCTTGATCCCGTCGAGGCCTTTCCAGAGCAGATCGGCATCCTCCCACGCCTGGCCTCCAGAGAAGGCCACCACCGGGCCCTCGGGGGCGAACTGTTCCCGGCGTTCCCGGGCACGTGAGGCCAGATAGTCGCGGGCATCGATCATCGAGGCGTTGAGCGCGCTCGATACCCGGCTTCCCCGCACCGGTGAGAAGGGCTTTCCGGTCTCGACGCGGTACATTTCGGCGGCATGGTCGCGCATGCACTCCATTGCCTCGCGGCACCCCTGCAGCGTCTGGCAGAGCAGTTGCGTGTCCTCCAGTTCGGTCGCGTAGATTTCGGAAGGGTCGTAGCTACGGGCGAGTTCGCCTAGCTTCTTGGCCGCATCGTCCTCGCGGCCTTCGATCCGCTTGGCGACGACATGGAAGCTGTTGGCGAACCCCCAGACCAGATCGGTGGCAAATGGCTCCATGCGCGTGTCGCGCAGCACATCGAACATCGTCTGCATCATCATTTCGACAGCCGCTCGCACCTGCTCCGGATCGGGCATGTCGAGAGCTTCGGGCGCTTCGACGATGCTCAGCTTCGCCATCTCGCTATGCTCGATGAACGCACCCTCGTAGGTTTGGGTCAGGTCTTCATTCTCGCGCGCTGCCGCAATGTGGCTGGCGAGGTCGGCGAAGTTCGTGAAGTTGGTCATGATAGCCTCCATGAATCTCATCCATTCGATGAGGCTTCTCATTCGACGTGCGGCGGTCGTGGCAGTCAGGGACGTTAACCGGGAAGCCGGCGCAGCCGGACCCCTGTTAACGCCGCGTGAGCGGGGAGCGGGGGAGCCGATTTTCTCGTGGCCCAGAACGGGAGCGAAGCGAGAGTGGCGGGCCGCGTGAAAATTGGGGGAACCGCTCATCCTTGACGGGCTCGGATCCCCGCACGTCATATCTAGGCATTCAGAGAGAGAGATTTTTTAAGGCACTCCGCTTGCCCCAGGCGCCATCGCAAGGTGATCGTCACCCGAAGGGCGGAGACCCGTGAAACGGGGCTCCGGGAGGCGATAGCCGAGTAGAGCGCCGGTCCCGGCTTTGCCGGGATGCGTCGAACTGTCTGCCCGCGGTGCACTCTGGTTGCCCAGATGTTGGTCGCGCAGGACGTGCCGATCTGACAGTTATGGCTTCATGAGAAACAATTCCTTTGGCCTGCCCGAGAGCACCGTCGATCGCTTCCTGCGCGAAGAGCGTGAGCGTGCCGCCCTCTTCCGCAATGCACTTGGCGGCAATGCGATCGCCGACGCGGTCAAGCAGGCGAAGACAGCCAGCGAAATGCTGCGCGGGCTGGATCTCGACGCACCCTATCGCGGGATACTCGACACGCTTGAGCGCGATCGGAGGGACCGCGAGAGCTTGAAGCACCTGACCAGCAACGCCTGGGCACTTTCGGTTACGGACACAGCGCGCCGGTTCGCTGAGCAGAATACGTCGTTGGTCGAGCAGCAACGTCATCTGGCTTCTTCGGTTCTCGACACCGTGAAGGCGTTCGATGCGAACAAGTCGCTCGTCGCATCGGCGATCGCGTCCGCCAGTGCCGGCGCGACCTACAAACGCATGATAGCCGAGGCGCTGCCGCGTTTCTCGACCTTCAGTGCGATTGCCGAGCGCATGCTCGTGATCGACACGCTCACGCTGCGCGCGAGCGTCGATGAGCGGGAAACCGCGACGTCGTTTGCGGCGCGCAGGGTGATCGAGATGCAGCGGGTCGCCGTGGCGATCGCCACGGCAGAGACGGACGAAGACACGGCCCGCCTGCAAGGCTCTCTGTTCGACCTCGTTCTGAGCTTCTTCCAGGGCCTTGGTCCCAACACCCTGCCCGAGTTGCAGCGTATGGGTCTGGTAGGCTTCATCAGTTTCATCCTGACCCTGCTGGGTGCTTATGCACTTATTCCGCAGCAGCCGACGATGAGCCCGCAGGAGAAAGCAGCGTTCAGCACGCTGAACCAGAAGATCGATCATGCGCAGGCGGAGCATCATCGTTACCATGAAGCGGCGGCGCAATCCGAGGCGGCGTTCCTGGCGCAGCATGCGCGCGCCTATCTCTCACGCGATGCGACGTTTCGAAATGCCCCGGCCCGCGATGGCGCCGTCGTCTTGAAGGCGCCGAAAGGCACCGAAATTGCGGTTGAGGAGAGTAAGGGCCGGTGGCGCAAGATCATGTTCCGTGACCCGCTTTCCGACCAGTTGGCGCGGGCATGGGTCTATTCCACGGCTGTGGCCCCGCTCGCCGCTCCGATCTCCGGAGGCGGAGAATAGGACGCGAGCTGACAGGCCGAAATATGCTATAAGTCGGCCTCGATAGGCAGCAGCACGATGTGATTCCCGTGCCCGCCATCGGTCAGCAGCATCAACGACGCGAGGCGCGGGATGGACGAGGCACTGCTCAAGGAAGCCGCCCAGGCACTGGCGGCACGGCTCAAAGCGTTGCTCGACGCGAGCATGGCGAGCCAGATCACGCTGTCGCGCGACGAGGCGCTCCTTGCGCAGAGTTTTGCGCAGAGCGTTGCGGATCTGCTTGGAGCCGCGCCGCGCCACGACTAAACGTTTACAGGAAACCGATCCTTGCGAAGCGAGGCGGCGCCTTCGGCGCCGCCCGCCCCAGGGTCAGAAGAAGTCGATGCTGTTGGCGATGATTTCGCAGCCGTAGCGTGTCACGCCGTCACGGTCTTCCCAGCTCGAATAGTGGATCCGGCCGGAGATCGCGACGACGTTGCCCTTCTCGCGGGTCGCGGCGGATTTGCCGAGGCCGTTGAAGCAGGTGACCTTGTGGAATTCGGTCTCCTTGGCCGTGTAGCCGGTGGCTTCGTCGACATAGGTCTTGCCGTCCTTGAGCTTCACGCGGTCGGTTGCGACGATGAGGGAGGTGACAGTGCCGCGGGTTTCGGGATCCTTGGCGACGCGGCCGGTGATGTTGACGATGTTCATGGGCGTGCTCCTTGTTGGGTCCGACGGCCTTCCCGCCGGTGACACCGAAGAGCGGCGTGCGGGATCGCATCGCACCGGAGCGCTAAGCGGAGGGAAACCCCTGGAGGGAGCTGGCGCGGGCAGCCGCGAAGCGGCAACACGGGCGACAGGATGGGGTTGTGTTGCGAGACCGTCCGCCGCAGGTGTCAGTCAAAGGCGAAGGAAGGCGGGCGAACCCGGCCAGGATTGCCTTGCGCCATCAGTCCATCACGGTCTCGGCGATAGTCCGTCCCACTGTGCGTCGCAGTCTCATTCACCGGGGAGACCGCGGCCAAGCGACATCAGTCTTGGCAGGCCGGTCGCCGATTCAGGGGCGGTCGGCGAGCCAGTTTTCGACAGTGAGCGCGCAGATGCGTGAAAATTCGCCGACATTGGCCGTCACCAACGTCGCTTCGAGTGCATAGGCATGGGCAGCGATGAAGAGGTCGTTCGGACCGATCGGTTTGCCCGCGCTCTCCAACTCGGCACGGATCCCGCCATATTCGGTGTCGGCGGGGACATCGAGGGCGAGTACCTGAACGCTTCCAAGGATCGCTTCGATCTGTGCCAGCAGTTTGGGCGAGCCCTTCTTCGCGCAGCCGTACCGCAATTCCGCCGCTGTGATGATGCTTACGCATATCGAGTCTGGTCCGACCTCGGCGATCCTGGACGAGACGATACCGTGCGGATTTCGCGCGAGCTCAGACACGATGTTGGTATCGAGCATGTAGAGTTTGCTCACAGATCAATTGCCCTGGTTGGCAGGAGCGTATCGTCGATATCGGGAAACTGGTCGTCCGGTCCGAGCGGCTCGAGGCCTGCGAGCACCTCGAGGATGTTTTTGCGTTTGATCGGCTCGAGCACCAATCGGTCGCCTTCGCGGTGGATCATCACCCGGTCGCCGGGCAGCTCAAAGTCGGCGGGAATACGCACCGCCTGGCTTTTGTTGTTTCGGAAAAGCTTCACTTCACGCGAGACTGAAGCCTGAGGATGATTAGCTGCCACGATGGCCTCCTTTGCATATACATCAACATATACATGCTCGCCGAGCATGCAAGTGCGCCGACCGCACAGGATGACGGATTCGAGCGAACGAAAAACAGGACCCGCTTCGCCAGGTGAGCGAAGCGAGCCCTGTCAGGATCTAAGCGCCGAGAAAGAAGCGCGTCAGAGGACGGGTGGCGACCGATCAGTCGGCCATTTCGGGCGTGCGACGCTTGCGGCCGCCGGCCGCCGCGGGCTCGCTTCCGAACGCGCCGTCGGCCGAGGATTCACCCAGACCGTCGCCACCCGCAGGAGCAGCCGGCTCGTCGGCGCCCGGCAGCGGCGGCAGGCCATCGTCGGCTGCGGCAGCGTCGGTGGGCGCATCGCGGCGGCGGGTCGGACGTGACCACACGATGTTATACGAGCCATCCTCCTGGCGGAACGCCGAGATGTAGAGCGGCTTGTCGAGGCTCGGGTCCTCGATCTTGCCATTGAGGAAGGTCTCGCCAGTCGAGTTGGAGGACAGCTCGAACAGCGCGCCGACCTGGACCCATTGGCGGGCAGCCGAAAGGGCGAGGATTTCGAACTTGGGCGCGCGCGGGTTGGCGGACTGGACGGTGCGCAGGGCGATCACGATTGCGACGGTGAGCGTCGAGATCTTGCCGGTGTAGGTGCCGCTGGCGTTCTGGGTGATGGTGCCGATGTTCATGGGAAGTCTCCTTGAGTTGTGCTGCTCGAACCCCTTGTCCGAACACACTCTCTCTCCCACTCAGCTCCTCGGCCGTTCGGCCGAGCAAGGCGCGCCAGCGCCGCTCCGACGGACGCCTCTTCGGCGCCGTCGGGTCGTTCCTGATCGTCTCAGGGGCGTATGAAGACGTCAGTTGGTGGGCGGCGTTGCCGGCTTTCGCCACAGCGCAATGATGTCTTGCATCTCTTCAGCGAAACCCAGGCTGTCTATATAGACGGCGCCGCGGTCGTTCTGACCGAGAAAGCCGATGACCGTCGTGATGTCGTTGGCGATCGCAACGTCGAGGCCGAACATATCGGCGATCTCGAAATGGCCCAGGTCCGGGCCGTTCCACCAGGCCATCAGGAAGTTGGCAACGCGGCGCGCCTGGCCGGTGTCGGACATCGCGATCGGCAAGAGGCGTGTCAGCGCCGCGCGCGCGGCATCATAATCGGTCGGAATCGAGGTCATCGTCTGTCTCCGGGCGATGAAGCTATAGGTCTGCATCTGTGGCGCAACAGCGAAGTCGATCAGAAGGCGGAGTAGTTATTCGACATGCGGCAGTCCTTCCGCATCCAGGGTGGACTTCGACGATACCCCGAACTGGGGCAGAACGCCTTCGACGACGAGCGGCGGCACGGTGAAATCCGCTGCGGCGAAGTGTGCGAGGGTTGCCTCGAAAGAGCCGAGCGTTTCGAGCACCTCTTGCGGGATGACAACGATGTCGTCTTCGGTCGTCGCGTAGGAGGTTAGCGTCCCGTCGCCCTGGTGAACGACACGCTCGGGGCCCCACTGGCCGGAATAGCCGCCCGACCATCTGGCAAAAGGGACAAGTCGCTCGACGCACCAGCTTTCGAGTTCTCCGAAACGGCCCCACGCGACCTCGTGCGCGTAGAGGCTGAGGGGTCTGCCGACGGCGCGGTGGTGCGGCGCGAAGGCTTCTCCGTCCCATTCGGTGGAAAGGCCCTCGTCGCTGATCAGTGCGACAAGTTCGGTGTATGCCGATGCCGAGAGCGATCCGCCAATCACGATCGATGCTGAGACACGGTCTGCAATAATGGCTCCTAGATCATCGGTGCGCCGGGCACACGACGGTGAGCGCTGCCGGCAGTGCCGACGACGCGGGTGGATGAGTGAAGACGGCTCGTCGCGAGCGTGAGCGCCTCAGCGGATCAGTGGATGGAGCCGAAGAGCGACCGCTTGGCCGCGGCCTGGTGGCGTCCGTCTTTCATGCCGGTCGTCTGACGCATTTCAGCATCGAGCCTCTCGGCGAGGTCAGGGGGCACTTCGACATGGGGCGCGACCACGTCGATCACGGCCTCGGGCGTCAGCATTTCGCCGGGTTCGGTGCCGAGCCAGATCAGGGCTTCCCCTTCATCTGGCTCGTCCTCGGTGCGGAAGAACACCTGTGCGAAAAACGTCTGCAATGGGCGGTCCCAACCGACGGTCGCGCGGACGACATGCGGCTGGTCGGCCTTGGGCTGAAGGTCATGTCGGCTCATTGGGTCGTCCTCCGAATCCTGTGTTGTACGTGGCGAGCAGCGCCCTCGGCGCTGCTGATCGCCTTGCCGGCCGCCGAGGCTGCCTGACGCGCGCCGGCCTGCCGAAGCAGAGTACGGGCTTCGCGCAGACGCTCAACTGCTATTGCTATCGCCTGCCCATGTTCGGGCCCGGCCGGTGTAATCCGCCGCATGGCTGGTCTCCGGAGTGGCTGTCGAAATTTGCGCGACGCTCAGTCGTCGCTGGGGAGCATGATCGTCATGACCCTCACCGTGACCAGCGGGTCAGCGGGGTCTTCGGACCCCCATTCGAGCGTGAGGTCATAATAATCGATCGTGAAGCGGACAACGTGGCCAGCGATGACGAGATCGCCCCGCGCCCGCTCGCGGCCATCTTCGGGCCTGAAGACGTACCGACGGATTGCGGCCATCAACTCGGCCTGGGCCAAAATCTGAGCAACCTTGCCCCCCTCCCCTGCGAAGGTCGCGAGACAGGCGGCGGTTATGACGATGCGGCCGGTCGGATCCAGACCCTGGCGGCAACGGTCGTTGAGCGCGGCGATCCGTGACATTCGGTCGGTCATGCTGCCTCCATCCGGCCAGCGTTGAAGCTCTCGAGCCATTCCTCCATCGTCGGACGCTCGCTCACTGGCACGAGGCCGGCGGCGTCCTGGAAGCGGACAAGCTCGGTCGGTGCGTCGCGGCGGATCGCATCGATCTCGGCCTCGGGAAGAAGGCGCTCCGCGCGAATGAAATCGGTGATCCTGCCGGGTTTGGTTTTGGTCGACCGGCGCCAGAGACCTTCGACGGTGCGAAGGCGCGGTTCGGCCCGCGCCTCGATGAGGACGATCAGGCGCAGGCACCATTGCGGCAACGCACGCACCTCATCGGGCCGGATCGCGCCGCAGAAAAATTATGCCGTCATTGAGACGCTTCATTAAGGTTTTGACGGTCTCGTGATCCTGCCCCATCTTTGGCCAGAAAGAGACAACAGAGCAGGCTCACCAAGTGCCGTAAACGGGGGTTTCAGTGCATCTTTTCACGTTCGATCCGTGGCTGGGAACCGAGCCGATATTCGTTGATGGCAGGGTGATCCGGCCAGCCCTCGATGATGCTGCCAAACGGAGCGGAGCCCGATACTTACCCGAATCTGGCATCCCCACTCTCCTCAATCCCGACGGGAGCCCTGTTGCCGAGCTCAATTCGTTCGTGTCGTTCCTGCGCGGCGATGGCGTGTCGCTTGCCAGCACGGGCCACTATGCCCGGGACCTTCAGGTCTTTGCCCGCTACCTGCGGGACGCGCATTCGAAGTCGTTACTTGACGCATCCAGTGCGGATGTCGGGAAATACCGTGCCGTTCGGCTCGAGGGGCCGGGCGACCTCCGACTGTCGGGATCGTCATGGAAGCGCACTTCTGCCGCGCTGACGCGCTTCTATCAATGGGCCGCCGGTGAGGAAGCGAGCCTCATATCGTCGGCACCGAAAACCAAGTTCCGCCGTGATGGCGCGGTTGCCGAAGACACGATCCGTATGATCCCACTTGAGGATTACGTCGTGTTCCGGGACCAAGGCCTGTTGGGTCGGTGTCAAGCGAACAACGTGGCTCATCGTCGGAATCCGCTGCGCGATGCTGCGTTCGCCGAGCTGCTCGTGACGACGGGTGTCAGGCTTGAGGAAGGCGCCAGCCTTCTGATCGGCGAGCTTCCCATGGCGAGCGCCCGTGTCTTCGAGGGCTGTCGCAGCGCCTTGATCGACCTTCCTGCGACAATCACCAAAGGGCGCAAACCCCGATCAGTGCCATTCCCGAAGCGGGTCGCCGGCAGCTTCATCGACGCCTATGTCCGCGAAGAACGGAGTCAGTTGGTTGATCGCTGGCGTCGCGCTGGCGGCGTCCGGACGATGCGACAGCCGCTTATTGGGAGCCTCGCGGGCGGGCGACGCATCCTGATCCAGGGCGAACAGCGCCTCCGACCATTGGCAAACCTGCGCATCGATGAGCGACGTAATCTCATATTGCTGCCTGAACCGGATGCTCCGCTGGAAATCGCGCAACCAGCAGCATTGTGGCTCGCGCAGGACGGAAATGCTTTGACGCCTGCGGCCTGGCAGTCGATCTTCCGCCGCGCGAGCGAGAAGCTGTCGAAGGCCAAGGGCTGGGAACTCCACGTATCTCCTCACACTCTGCGGCATACCTTTGCGGTCTATTGGCTCACACACCTCATCAAGGCGGAGGTGATGAGGCTCGACGGGCGATCCCTCCCCAATCGAACGGAAGAAATATATATGAAGATCGTCAGCGACCCGCTGCGGCGGGTCCAGCGATGGCTTGGCCACTCCAGCATCATGACGACGCAGAAATATCTGACCTATGTCGATGAGGCCTTTGAGATGATCGATCAGGCTGCCGAAGCGTTGGACACTCGTCTGTTGGGCTTCTTCTAACCGTGGGCCGGTCTCGCCTCTTGTTCGACCGGTTACCCCCGGAGGCGCCGGAGCCGGAACCCGATGCGATCGTTGCCTATCATCATCGTGACGGCGTCGGCCGCGAAATGACCTGGTTGCCGCACGACGTCGGAAACAAGGGGCTTGGTCGAGATCTCGCCTTGCATCTTGGACCGATGATGAAGGAGCTGTTCTCGGGACTGGCCGTCCCGAGCGTCGAGCAGTATCGGCAGAGCTGGATACCGCTTGGGAAGCGCCTGACGTCCACCGGACGCATTGACGGTGGGCTTCGCGTGGTCACTGCCGCCGACATCGACGCCTGTGACGTGCTGGGCCAATACTCGCGGTTCCGGTGTCTTATTTACGGCCTTCGCGTGATCGACGAGCACAACCTCGATCTGCTGCGTCCAGATCTGAAGGCGCGGATCAACTTCACGAGCCGTCACAACGGGAAGGCATTGCGGCCTCGCGAGCCGTTAACGCCGTTCGTTGCTCGCGTCCTGAAAGAGGCGGTCGATCGCAGGGTGGTAGCCGCACGCGACAGGATCGCTGCGGGATGCGATCAGGTCGAGGCTTTGCGAAACAAGCTGGACAGAAATCGCTTTGAGGATGTGTTCCTGCATGTCGCAGACGGCGCGCGTCCCGCTCGAAGCGAGTTCGACCTGTTCAAATATCGAAAGGTTGCCGTCTCCGCTGCGAGCGATCTTCTCGTTCTGACGCTGCCCGACGCGATCTACTTCATCATCGCGATCGCGCTTCGCGTCGAAATGCCGATAGAATGCTTGCGAACGCTTCGCCGCGACTGCCTTAGAAATCCTGCGCGTGGCTATGTCTCGATCGAATACACGAAAGGCCGGGGTGGCGTTGGCCCCAAGATAAAGCGGGAGCGTGTGCGAGACGGCGGGATCAATACACCTGGCGGGCTTGTCCGCCTCGCTCTGGAACTATCCCGACCCGCCGCCGAGCGAATGACCCAACGAGGTGACCCGGATGCGGATTACCTATGGATCGGCTTCGTAGCGGCCGGCCTGCCAAGCTGGCGCCGGTTCAGACTTTGCACCCAGAACTTCTACGCCGCCATCCGGAGTCTCGGCCTCGTTGACGACGCCGGCCAGCCGATAAGCAGGATCGTACCTGCCCGGCTGAGGAAAACGGTCAAGCGCGATAACTATTTGCGGCACGCTGGTCACCTTCGCCGCTTCGCGAGCGATCACTCACCAGTTGTTGCCGCTCGGCACTATGCCGCGGTGGACGGGTTGCGAGAAGAGCATGCGCGTTCGGTTGAGGTTGCCGAAACACAGCTGTTCGACATGGCTATGGCGCCACTGGTGCTTCCGCCGACAGAGGAAGCGGGTGCGCTTGCATCCGGCCTCTCGATCGCAGACCGAAAGCTCGATCCGGGCGCGGTGGCATCGTTGGTGTCGGGCGATACCGATACGTTCCTCGGCATATGCTCCGGCTTCTGGTCGAGTCCAATGGGGCGTAACGACGACGGCTCCTGCGCCATCGCGTTCACAGGCTGCCTCCATTGCGCGAACGCGGTGTTCACGGCGCGAAAGCTGCCAGCGTTGTTGAGCTATCTGACATGGCTCGATGACCACCGCGCGGTCATGACCGAAACGGAGTGGCGCGAACGGCATGGCGCCGACCACGACCGCATCACGGCGCAAATACTCCCAGTGTTCGCTCCCGGTAATATCGAACAGGCGCGATCCGTTCTGGGAAGCACAGCTGTCGCGCCGGCGCTGCCCCCACATCTCCTGCGAAGTTGAGCGTGCGACCGCTGCTGGAGCGCACCGAGGCATCCTGGCGGATCGATCGTTCGGCGCTGGTGATCCCGCCCCACATGGTCGTGAGCGGCCGCGCGGAGCAGAACGTCTCGCTCGTCGGGGACGATGAATGGTTGCTGGAATGCGCCATCGCGAGGCCAGCAAAGGGCCATGAATCGCGAATCCGCTTGTACCGCATCGCTGATATCGATGAGCGGGAACTGATCCGGGAATATCTGTTCCTGTCGTTGCACTACGAGCCCCGCGACGAGGTGCGTTGCCGTCTCGGCACCCTCAAGCCTAGCTCGCTGATGCATATGAGCATTATTGCGCGGCAATTTTTGCGCGAGGTGCGCGAAACCGGGCTCCAACTGCATGAGATCGATCAGCCGTGGCTGGATCACTGGCTCTCGAAAAAGCGCCATCTCACGCCGGCAACGCTGGTTTACAAGATCGTCGGAATACGGCGGCTAGCGCTCTACGCCCCATTGATGTCGTTCCGGGGCATAGAAATAACACCTTGGGGCAACCGCACAGCGACACGGGTCGCGGGATACCGCCGCGGCGGAGAGAATGTTACACCGAGAGTACCGGAGGCCATCACCGCACCAGCATTGCGCTGGGCCATGTTCTACGTCGATTACGGCATCGACGATATCATCGCGCGACGTGATATAGCGGCGGTCGACATGGAAGCACGTCGGCAACGAGTATCGCCGAAGGTAAGCGACCAGCGACTCCGGGCCTATCTGGATGCACTCGACACGGCAGGTTCTGGAGTACCGGTCACTCCCCAGGCGCAACCCGCCTGGCCGGAAATCTGCAAGGCGAGCGGCCTCGGCGTCGCAGTGCTGAAGGCGCGGTCTACCGTCATTGAGGAAGCGATGTTGCGGCTTGGAACCGAACGCCCCGGCGCCAGCAGTCGCTGGACCTCGATGCCCGGGACGAACGTCGCTTGGAGGTCCCATCTTCCAAGCTTCAGTAGTCGTTACGCCTTCATACCCGGCATGGCCGCCTGTTATCTGGTGATCGGGCTCTTGTCGGGAATGCGCGGCGAGGAAGTGGCCGCGCTCAAGCGTGGCTGCCTGCGCGTCATCCGCGACGAACATGCCCGCATCGTCCGGTACGAACTTGTCGGTAGAATCTTCAAGGGCCGGGACAACGTTGATGGCGCCGAACACCACTGGACGGTCGTTGAGCCGGTAGCGCGCGCCGTCTCAGCAGCAATACGGCTGCAGGATCACCTTCGCAGGGTTATCGATGCCGGATCATCGCCGAAAGATGATGACCCGTTGTTCATGACGGTCCAGACCAAGGGAGTTGGCAACGAGCGGCTGACGGCCAACCAATCGACGAAGTACCTGAATTACTTCGTCAAGGAGTGCAGCAAACTCGCCAACGAGATGGTGGCGATGGCGCCAGACGAGGCCGGGCCTATAACGGCACTGTATCATATCCCCGACCATGACGGTGAACCCTGGCGATGGCAAACGCGCCAGCTCCGCCGCACGCTCGCATGGTATATCGCCAGCCAGCCCTTCGGGGTGATCGCAGGCATGCTGCAATATGGTCACGCCAGCGCCATCATGTTCGAAGGCTATGCGGGCACCTCGGCGTCAGGCTTCCGCTCAGAGATCGAAGAGGAACGTCGCCTCGCGCAGCTCGGTGATATCGTCGAGATGTATGAGGACTGGAAGGCGGGGATCGATCCCGGCGGCCCCATGCGATCCAAGCTTGTCGCCGATTTTACAAGGATCAGGAACAAGATCGGTGATCTGCCCGGCACGGTCGTCGGTGATCGACGACACGCGAAAATGCTCTCGAATACCGCGGTGACGCTTCATCCGGGCTTCATCAACGACTGCTTCTTCTATGCTGACCATGCCCTCTGCCTGAAGGTCAAAGGAGCCGACGCACAGCCGGCATTTACGAAGTGCCAGCCCTCTCGATGTCCAAACAGCGTGGTGGCGAAGCGCCATGTGCCAGCCCTGCGGTCATGCATCGCAGATGCGGAGAGCATGAAGAGTGGCAAGAATGTGAGCCCGATCCAAAAGCACGCCATCGAGGCGCAGCTCGATATCTACAGGCAGTTACTGGAACAGGTCGAGCGATGACGGCGGAATCGAACCCAATGCAGAGATCGAAAAGCACCGTCGCACTGCTCGATGCCTATGACCGGTTGCGCGAAGGCAAAGGCAACGCCACCGATGGCAAGCTGAGTGTAACCAACGTCGCGCGCGAAGCCGCCGTCAGCCGGGCGACGGCATATCGCTGCCCCGAACTCCTCGCCCGGTTCGGTGAGCATCCAAGGCCAGCGAAGGCCAAGCCAAAAACTGTAAGCGGCAATGCCGAGTTGCGCGACGCGGTCAATCGGTTGCTCAATCGGATCGTCATGCTGGAGGCGGCGCTGGAAGGAAAGGATGCCGAAATCCGGCAACTGCGCTCAATGCTGCCAAAAATGCAGGAGGCAAGTTCGTGATGCGAGCGAGTCGGTCCGCCTTCGGCGGTTGCGCTCGGGGCAGTTGCAAAGTGCAGTAGCGCTTTGCAACTGCCCCGAGCGCTTCGATGGTCGGGAACCGTCTCAAACGTTGAATAATTTTATACGCCTCGAAACAGAGACTTACCGTGAGACGAGACACCATCTGCAAACATAAGAAGAAGCAGCTCGATTTGCGCGGGACCGGCAGACCGGCCGCTTCGATGCGAGCGGTGCAATGGTCGCGCGTCCAGCGCCACTCGCGCAGCGGATAGCGACAATCGAAAAGCGGGTCGTCGATCGCTGAGGCATGGGCATAGCGGCGCGTATCCGCAGGAGATGCGTCATAACCGATCAGGCGTGTGACCTTATGCCCGCGCGCCCACGCGGCCTGGGCCGGCGCCCATCGCTTGAGGAAGGCGTCCTGTGGCGCGACCTTCCATTTGAGCGAGCAGCTGTGGCGTCCCAGACTGATGCTGGGGAGCGTCGCATTGGTGAGCACGTTTGCGAGGATCGAATAATATGGAGGCCAATGCTTGAAGCGTCGGGGCACGTAACGGACGACCTCATAAGGAATGCGGCGCGCCGCCATCCAGGCGGCGATCAGCTTTTGATACTCATAGGTCTCCGGTTTCTCGGCACCGGGGTCGGCCGTCAGGACCAGATCCGGCGGCTCCCCGCGCGCTGCCAGCTCGACAAGCAGCGTCTGAGCGGAACCGATTAACGCCCTTTGCGGAAGCAGTTATACTGAACCGGTAATTCGAGTCGTTCCCGTAAGGAGAATAGCGGATGCCGGCGTGACCGACAAATCTGCCCGTTTGCGTTCTGGCGCAACGGTGCGGTTCGCCCGAAATCCGGCAGGACGGCCGGGGCAAAGATCGTGCACGGGTTGGTATCAGTCGATCAAGGCTGGCGATGCGCTACCTTATGAGAGCCTGCTCGAGCGCGATGCGCTGTTGCTTCTCGACTTCGATCCTGATGTTGCACAGTTCGGGGTGCAACCGGAAACGTTCGTTTGGACGGAAGCGGGCCGACAACGGCGTTACACCCCCGATATCCGGCTGGAGACGGTGGGCGGCGCGGTCATCTACCGGCAGGTGAAACTGGCCACGCGATTGGCGGCTGACCCGACCTTGGGCGGACGGTTGCCAGCAATCGAAGCCGAGTGCGCCGCGCGTGGCGCCCGGCACGAGATGTGGCTCGACACCGATATCCGGCGACAGCCACGCTTGTCGAATGCGCGACGGCTGCGCGCAACGGTGGCGGTGCTGGCGGCAGAAAACCTCCACGCGATCCACACCATAATCACCCGCCTCCCCTTTCCGTCGAACCTGGGCGTAGCCGCCGAGGCACTCGGCGGCCGACCCGTGCACGTCAACATTGTGCTCGGCCTCGCGGCAGTCGGCGAGCTTGTGGTGGATCTCGATCGACCGCTCGATGACGACACGGTCCTCATGCGGGGAAGGAATGCGAAATGAACGCAACGCCGATGCGCTTCCAGCAAGGCGACACGCTCTCGATCCGGGACGATCAAGGTCAGGTGGCGCTCTGGTTGGTGATCGAGCGCAAGCGCCGTGGCTATCTGTTACGACCGCAGAGCGGCAGCGATGCGCGAACATGGAGCGACGATGAAATCGACATCGTCTATGGCGCCCGGCGGCTGACGCATCATCCTTGCAATGCGGACGGCCTGCCCAAGGCGATCGCCGAGACGCTGGAGAAAACCTGGGAGTTCTGGCCCGAAGAAATTCGCCGCGAGGCCGAGCGCAGGGACACCTATGTACGCATGGTCGACGCGATCCGCGGCGAGCACCCGACACTTATGGGCGCCTATGCCGCTGCCGCTGAGGTCGTGTTCGACGCGCATCATGAACAATGGGAACGCGAGGATACCGCGCTTGCGGCCCGGATGGCCGCGGAGCGGCGAAAAGGGAACGGCGAACCGCGCCGCACCAAGGCAGCGGCTCGGCCCAATCCTTATACAGTGCGGGCGTGGTATGGCGTATGGAGCCGACACGGCCGGGATATCCGGCTCCTGATCCCGCATTATCATCGGCGCGGGGCACGCCAACCCCGCTATGCGCGCGAGGACGGCGATCATCCCGATACCTACAAGCTCATGCGGCAGGCCGTCGAAGTCTGGTATTTGGGCATGCCGCGGCGGCGGAAGAACTATGCCTATCGCCGCTATGTCGATTTGTGCCGCGAACAGAATGTTCCTGCGGTCAGCGACCGGACCTTCCGCGTGTTTATCCGCGACAATTATACCGAGCGGCAGGAATATGAGCGTCGCTTCGGTCGGCGCGCAGCCTGGCTGAAGTTCGGCATCTTCGAGCGGCGGAGCCCGCCCGAACGGCCGCTCGAAGAAGTGGAGGTGGATCATTGCCTGATCGATCTGGTGGTGGTGCATCCGGAGAGCGGCCGCGCCTTGGGGCGGCCCTGGCTCACCGCGCTTCTCGATCGCGCCACCCGCATGATCGTAGGGGTGCATCTGAGCTTCGAGGCGCCGTCCTATGCCTCACTTCAGAGAGCGCTTGCCCATTCCTTATGGAAGAAGGATCTCTCCGGGCTCGCCGATATTGAGCATGACTGGCCGTGCCACGGCGTGCCCGAATGGCTGATCTGCGACAACGGCAAGGAGTTCCGGTCGCAATCGCTGCAGTCGGCCGCCAGGATGCTCGACATCGGCATCGTCAATCTGCCGGTGAAAATGCCATGGTTGAAGGGCGCGGTCGAGCGCGTGTTCCAGACCATCGGCGTGCAGGTGTTCAGCCATGAGGAAGGGACGACATTGTCGCGGACCATGGATCTCTATGATCCGGTGGCGCGGGCAAGGCTGTCGCTCGAGGATGTGCGTAATCGTATCCTCAAGTGGATCGTCGACGACTATCATCAAAGCGTCCACGATACGTTGAAATGCACGCCCTATGAGCGCTGGCGAGAACTCAGCGCGCTTTACCCGGTGCGCCCGGTTCCCGACTTCGACCATATTGTGCGGCTGACCGGAGAGACCTTCTTCCGGCGCATCTCCAACATCGGCATCCAATATGAGGGTCTGCTCTATGCTGATCGGGAGAAGCTCGAACCCCTGCTGGCGCGCCGCAGCGGGTTGGAGAAGGACTGGGAGTTACGCTACGATCCCTATGATCTGGGTGAGGTCTGGCTGCTCGACGACGAGCGCGGCGAATGGCTGATGATCCCGTGTATCGACCAGAGCATATCGCGGGGCGTCTCCAAATATCAGCACAAGATCCATCGTTCGATAGCAAAGCGAAGCCTGCCGAAAAATGCGCCGGTGACGGTCGCCGATCTCGAAGCGGCGCGCGGTCTTGCCGAACAGACGGCGGGAGAGCTGCAAAGCAAGGCGAGCAAAGTCCGCAGCAAGACGCGGGCGGCGCGGTACGAGACCGACGGTCGCTACTTTACGCCGATCGAAGGCCAGAAACGACCGCCTAAAATAGGAACGCAGGGACCGGCGGTAGAGACCGCACCACCTGCGGCGAAACAGATACCGGCGCCGTCGCCTCCCATCATAGATCTCGACGCGGACATCGAGGCTCTGGTTGCACAATGGGCGGACCCGAAGCGATGACACATCGTCGCGCCGCGAAGTTATCGGCACGGCCAGCGGTGCCCGACGCCGTGCTTGCGTTCGAGACCACGGTGATCCCGCATACGCGTCACACGGAAGCGAAGGCGGCGATCCACGAGTTACATGGCCGATACCGCCCGCGCGGGGACAGCCGACGCTTCAAGGCCCGGGCCCTGCTCATTATCGGCTCTGCTGGGTCCGGCAAGACGACGGCGCTCGAGGACTATATGGCCGACTATCCCGACAGCGCGACAGAGGATGCCGATATCCGCCGCATCGTTTACGTCGAAGCACCGGAGCGGACGACGCGACGGGCGCTGGTGGGGGCGATCCTCGGCGCCTACGGCTATCGTGCGCGGGACCATTGGAACACCAGCGAGGTGATCGAGAAGATCGCCTTCTATGCCGAGGAGACGGGCACCGAGATGATCTTCATCGATGAAGGGCATCACATGGTGAACGAGAATAATCCCGACATGACGGCGGAAGTGACCGAGTTCATCAAGTCTTTGCTCAACCGTGTGAAAGTCCAGATCGTGATCGCGGGTCTTCCCCGGCTGCTCGACATCTCCGTGCCGGGCGAAAAGACGATGCAACTGCGCCGTCGGCTGCAACCGACGATCATTCTCAAGCCCTATGACTGGGCGAGCCGGAGCGGCCGCACGATGTTCTCTGGCGTGCTCGGCGTCATGGAAAAGATGATGGGGTTGCCGGATGCGTCCGGCCTCGCGAAGCACGAGATGGCGAAACGCATCTACGTCGCGACGGGCGGCGAGATCGGGATCGTCTCCAAATATCTGAGCCAGGCGCTGAGCGTGGCACTGGCGATCGGCCAGCGGTCGATCGATCTGAACCTGTTGGGAGAGGTTCATGCGGGCTGGCATCGGATTTATGAGCCCGACGTCAGGGATATGCTGGACTTCGATGCGATCCTTGAGGATGAACCGTCAGTTCCGAGCGGCGGCCCGGCTCACCACGACAACCCCTTCCTGTGTTCGGCCGAACGCCTGCGCGAGATCTGGCTGCGCGACACAGTACCTCCGTCGCCCAGGACTATGAGCCGCGTCACAAAGCTGCGCGGAAGCGGCGCGCAACCCCTGCGGCCCTTCGTGCGCGAGGGATTATGACAGCACCGGCAACTCGACTTGCGTTGCGGGTGCGGTCGGCAGCGTTCGAGCCAGGCTGGGCACTATTCAACCGGCTTGCCCTGCGGCATGGCTGTGAAACCCAGTTGGAATTTGCGCGTCAAGTGCCGCTGGTCGACCGGACCGACTTCGTTCGCGATATGGAGCGTGGGCGACGCTTCCACGATATCGCGCGGCTCAGCGGCGTCCCGCTCGAAGTATTGCTTCGCAACTCGATAATGCAGACCAAGGGTGGGAGCGTCCTTGCAGGTGAGCTTGTGAGCCGCAGCGGCAATATCAGCTATAGTTGTCACTTCGCCCGTATCTGCCCGGACTGCATGCGATCGGATATCGAGCAGGGTCAAGGGCCGGTCGCCTGTCGGTCGTGGCGGCGATCCTGGTGGGATCTGGCGAAGGTATCGAGCTGTCCCAATCATGGTCGGGTACTGCTGGCGATCTGTCCTGTCTGTCGGCATACGTTCCGCCGTTCGGACCTGTCACCAGCGCGCTGCACGTGTGGGCACGATCTGACGCAGGAATGTACCGAAGCGGTCACGTCGGATGACACGATCGGCGACGCCTATCTTATCGGCAGGCTTGGTGATGGCCCCCGTATCTCTCACGCGTTCCTCGACAGCCTGACGTTCGCGGACGCCGCCGAGATTATGCAATGGGTGGGCTCGGTCGCACGCTGGGGCAGATCGATCGTCAGCTGGCGGCGGCAGGAGCCTGCGGAGCGTACCCGCACAATGGCGGCGGGCTTTGCTGTCTGCGAGGACTTCCCCGACCAGTTCGAAAAGATGCTGGACGGGATGCTGGCGGCATGTCCGCTCAAGCGTCTGACGCCCGTGGGTGTCTATGGGCGTCTGCAATACTGGCTCGGCCTGTCCACCAGTCCGGCTCTCGACCCAATCCGGGAGACCGTCAAGAATCATGTGGTGAAGAATGTGCCGATAACAGCAGGCACCATGTTGTTCCGCCAACCCGCAACAAAAGGCGATCTCACCACGCTAGGCGGTCTGGCGAAGCTCTGCGGCGTATCCGCTGAACGGATCGCGACCGTAGCCGCCGCATTGAGGTTGATCGACTCGCTGCCCAGCAACGCCCGGGGTATGGTCGTACCGAAATCCCTCGAGGAGCCGTTGACGGCCTTCTTCCGCGAGTCCTGTTCTCCCGAAGACGCACGGCGTCATCTCGGCGTCGGTCTCGGGCTGTTCAAGGCGCTCATAGCGCGACACTATCTTCCCCGCGCCTTCCCGCTTGGTGGAGCGTCGATCCCGGCGCAGTATCGTCTGGCAGATCTGGACCGCTTCCTTACTGCTTTGCACAGTGATGCGCCGTTCGTCACAGCGCCGCCGCGAGGCAGCGAGACGATCCTGCGGGCCGTGCGCATCTGTTATCGGTCCTCGGAGGCGATTATCGGCGGGCTGCTGCGTGGCCAGATTAAAGCTACGGGCCGCTTGCGCGGCGAACGAGGCATTGCGCAGATACTGGTTGATACCGACGCGGTGATCACTGGCCTCGAATATGAGGACGATCCGATGTTCATGCTCATCGCGCAAGCTGCGCGGCACCTCGGCGTGACCATCCCGACGGTTGCAAGGCTCAAGCAAATGGGATGGCTGACAATCGACAGGAAACAGACACCGCTCAGGATCATGCCCGCCTTACGGCGAGCAGAGGTCGAAGCGTTCGGCGCGCGCTTCGTCAGTGCTGCCGAGTTGGCGCGTATCCCCGGCAAAGCTACCCATGCCGTCAGGGTTCATCAACATCTGCGGAGCGCCGGTCTGGTGCCGGTGATCGCTGGAAGCCGAAAGCTGCAGCCCTTCTATCACTGCGAGAGCGCCGAAAAAGTGATCCGTGGGGTCTATCGTGATCGGTTGCCCGAAACGACTGCAGCGATGTGAACGGATCTGCCGGCATGGATGAAGCGGTTCGGCTGCGGGCCCGGCTCAAGGCGCTGGATGATGAACGGGCGGCAGTGGTCGTGGCGCTGGATGCCCTCGCAGCGCAACAGTCGACCGAGCACCGAAAAGCCGATGCTGTCTCGCTGTTTTCCGACGCGCCGGTGACCGCGACATCGCCGACAGGCGAGAAGGTCGCGTTGTTCCGCAGGCTGTTCGCCGGTCGTGAAGATGTCTTCCCACTGCGCTGGGACAATCGCAAGACCGGCCGCGGCGGCTATGCGCCCGCCTGCGGCAACGAGTGGAAACGCGGACTCTGCGACAAGCCACAGGTCAAATGCGGCGAGTGTACGCACCAGGCGTTCCTGCCCGTGACGGACGAGGTGATCGACAAACATCTGCGTGGGCGGGCGTTATCGCGATCGGATGCCGGCGACTTTGTGGCGGGCGTTTACCCGCTGCTTGCGGACGAGAGCTGCCGGTTCCTCGCGGCCGACTTTGACAAGGCGAGCTGGGCCGAGGACGCGCTCGCCATGATGGAAACCTGCCGCCTGCGAGGGGTGCCCGCCGCGCTCGAGCGATCCCGATCCGGCAATGGCGGCCATGTCTGGATCTTCTTCGCCGACGCCGTGCCGGCACGAACCGCCCGCGCGCTGGGCGCATCGCTATTGACCGACACGATGGAGCGGCGTCCGGAGATCGGGTTCGGCTCCTATGATCGCTTCTTCCCGAGCCAGGACACCATGCCGCTCGGCGGGTTCGGCAATCTGATCGCGCTGCCGCTGCAGGGGCACGCCCGCAGGCGGGGAAACAGCCTGTTCGTGGATGAGCAGTTGCGCCCCTATCCCGATCAATGGGCGTTCCTGTCTTCGCTGTCGCAACTGGATGCGCACGACGCCGCGCGCATGGTGGCCGACGCGGAAATGCGCGGGCGGGTGCTGGGTGTGCGGATGCCGGTGGAGGACGAGCATGCCGCCGAGCCCTGGCGGATGACACCGTCGCGGCGGCCGTCTTTGTTGCCTGTGGCCGAGCCGCTGCTTGAGACACTCGATATCGTGCTGGGCGATCAAGTTTATATGGACCGGACCGGGTTGCCCGCGTCGCTGACCGCACAGATAGTCCGGCTCGCAGCGTTCCAGAATCCCGAGTTCTATCGGGCCCAGGCGATGCGCCTGCCGACGTTCGGCAAGCCGAGGATCATCTCCTGCGCGGAGCTTCACCAGAAACATATCGGGCTGCCGCGAGGATGCCTCGACGAACTGGTCGCGCTTATAGCTGCTCATGGAAGCACTGTCAGGATCGACGACCAGCGAATGGCAGGGACTCCGCTCCCGGACGGTCTGTCGTTCCAGGGTGATCTCGAAGAACCCCAGCAAAAGGCGGTCGACGCGCTCGATCCGCATGACGATGGGGTGCTGGCCGCGACAACGGCGTTCGGCAAGACGGTGGTAGCCGCACACCTCATCGCAAAGCGGCAGGTCAATGCACTCGTGCTCGTCCATCGCAAAGAACTGCTCAGCCAATGGGTCGAACGGCTGCGAACGTTCCTCGATATCGATCCGAAGCTGATCGGGACGATCGGCGGTGGCAAGCGGAAGCCTACAGGCGTGATCGACGTGGCGCTGATACAGAGCCTCGTAAGGCGCGGCGAGGTCTCGGATCTGGTTGGCGACTATGGTCACCTCATCGTCGACGAATGCCATCACCTGTCCGCGGCGAGCTTCGAACTTGTAGCCCGGCGCGCCAAGGCCAGGTTCGTGCTCGGCCTGTCCGCAACGGTTGCGCGCAAGGATGGACATCAGCCGATCATCTTCATGCAGTGCGGCCCGATCCGCTATCGGGTGGATGCGCGAACCCAGGCTGCCCGCCGCGGGATCGCCCATCGCACACGGCAACGGCGCACGGCATTCCGGCTGCCGCAGCCGCTCGCGATCATGGACAGACCGCCGATGCCGGCGGTTTATGCCGCGCTGGCGCAGGACGAGGCCCGAAACGATCTTATCTTCGATGACGTGCTGCGTGCCCTGGAGGCGAAGCGCTCGCCAGTAATCCTGACAGAACGCAAGGACCATCTCGAATATCTGCAGGGCCGGTTATCCCGGTTCGTGCGGAATCTCGTGGTGTTGCGGGGTGGAATGAGTGCGGCGGAACGCAAGGTAGCGGACGCCGCACTGCGTGTGCCTGACAGCGAGGAGCGGCTCATCCTCGCAACGGGCCGCTACATCGGCGAAGGGTTCGATGACGACCGTCTCGACACGCTGTTCCTGACCATGCCGATCTCCTGGAAAGGGACGCTCGCGCAGTATGTCGGGCGCCTGCATCGGCGGCACGCGGGGAAAACTGACGTGCTCGTCTATGACTATGTCGACGACGCGGTTCCAATGCTCTCGCGCATGGCCGCCAAGCGTCAGGCCGGATATCGCGCGCTCGGCTACACCATCGAGTAATCCGGGGCAGAATCACTTATCGATTCTCGGAGGCCACCGGCGAATCGAGAACCGATTCTGCGAATGAGATTAATGGTTCTCGACGGTCGCCGGACGCCGCCTGCAACCGTCAACGTCATATGAGCTTATCGATTCTCCACAGACAGCGCGGTGGAATCGACACCGATGCCATAGGCGAGGACGACAGGTGCCGGTGCCCCAACCATGAGCATGTCGGGCTGCCTCGGCAAATCGGCGGGTCGGTGGGGAGACAGGACAGACATTGGGAGGCCTCGGGCTTGAAAGGCGGCAAATCGCCGCCTCTTCAGCCCCCCTCCTCTTTTCAGCGCGCGGACGACCCCGCACTTTGAATGGCCTCGGCGACGCCCTGGATGTCAGCCGTCGCCATTTCAAGCCGGCGCGCGGCCTCTGCGGCGCTGTCGCACCCTTCGCCAGAGGCGAGCTCGATCAAGAGAAAGGTGAAGAGCGTATCCCCGGCCTCGCGGGCCTCTTCGAGGCTCTGCACATGGGCAAAGTCGCCGCTGCCATAGATGTCGGCGCATGCCCGCTGGAACGCGTTCAGCATGGTCGGGCCTCGTCATCAAGCGTTGCCAGATGCGCCCAGCATGCGTCGATCGCATCATCGAGCGTGGCGCAGTCGGCGAGCGGCCTGGAGGCAGCGCCGGTCGCGGTGATGACGCGCGCATTGGGCGTCCAGACGGGGTCGGCCTTTCCCTCGGGCCACTCATGAAAGCCATGGGGATAGGCGGTGAGCGAATAGGGCGCCCAGAGCCGGGGATGCAGACGCGTGTAGCGAGCAATATAGATGGCCATAGCTAGTCCTTTCGCGCAGACGGTTCGGCGGCGGGCTCGCCGAGCAAAATGACCGCGATCGAGGGTTTGTCGTCGTCGGCAATCTTGCGGCTGTCGAAGACCTGGCGGCCGCCAAGGCCGATGGTCAGCACGTCGAAGACTGGCGACCGGCCGCCATTGGCATTCGGGATGGTCGCGCCATGATCATGATACTGGATGTCGACGAAGCTCGGCGGCCCGCCGTGCCGGTACTCGCCGAAGAAAAAGGTGATGCGCCGGCCATCTGTGGTCTTGGCGCTAATCGTGAAGTTGCCGTCCGGGATGTCGATTGGGAGGGTCGGCACGTCGTTGAACCGAGCAAAGCCGATGCTTGTCGCATCGGCCGCGGTCATGATGGGCAATGTGGTGATGTCGGCCATGTCAGATCTCCTGCATTGGAAACAGCGGAAGCACCGGGTCGGCGAGCGGCAGCGCCTTCGGGTATTGAAGTCGCGGAAGTGCGCGGCCTCGGCGCCGCGCTTCACGGGTAAGCTCGAAGCAATAGGCATAGAGCCCCGCCTGCTGGTAACGGAGGAGGCGTCGTTCCCGCTCGAGGCGCCATAGCCAAGCGGCAGGACCTTCGGATGTCATCGGCCTGGGGAGGCCAAGCGCCACAAGCTGGTCGATCGCGCCGGCATGGCCTTGTTCACCAAGGCGGATCTTTGAGAGGGTTCGTCCCGAGATCGTCTTCCCGGCGACACGCAGCACAGTCCTGGGTTTGGTCACGGCCCGGTGTGCGGCCGAGAGCGCGCAATAGACGCGGCCGATATGGCCGGCGCCAGGGTCACTGTAGGACACCACCGCCTCGATGTTAGGCCGCTCCCGACGCAGGTGTCGGAAGGCGCGGGCAACGAAGAAGCTCTCGCCGTTCTGCGGGACGGCGTCGGTCAGGATCAGGCGGGCTAGAACACAGCCGCGATCAGGATCCTCGAACCCGGTATGCTTGGTGATGACGGCATCTGTTGTCGGTACGGCGAAGACAGCCACGCCTTCGAGCGCGGCGTTGCGGCCGAACAACCCGACAGCAACCCGCGCGGCGGGATAGCTTGGAAGATAGTGGTGAAGGGCGATGAAGGCGCGGGCGGTGCCATGATCGATAACGTCGACGGTGTAGGCTTTGGGGTCGATGACGGTGAGGTCGCGCGCCCATAGCGCGCGCCGCTCCCGCCAGCGCTGGCTGCGGGTGGTTTCCATGATTGGGGTTCCTGTCAGAGCAGCCCTGGCTAGTGCCTAAGCTGATCGATGATGGCTTGAGCGAATGCGTCGGCCCCGCGCTGTTCCGTGCAGGGGAAAAGATCGTGGCTGCCGAAGAGGCAGAGCGAGCGGTCCATCTCCATCGCGCAGAGCCAACGGGGCTGGCCCGCGATGTCGACGATCGCGAGCGGCAGGCAGCGCGAGCCGCCATAGGGCCGTGGCTCGACCAGATCGCCAGGGAAACCGGCAAGCGTCCAGAAGCGCCAGCCAAGCGGGGCAACGGGATCAATGGACGCCGAGATTTCGAAGCGGCCGATTTTCGCCGTGAATCTGATCATGCGGCGCGCTTTCGGGCGCCGATCGCCATCAATTCTGAGAATCGGTCCAAAATGGTGGTAACCGACGGATAGCGATCTTCGAGACGGTGGCGCGCAAGGATCGGGCGCCGTGCCGCTGCGATGTCCTCGGCCTCGGGGCATGTCGGAAGGCGTGGCGGCCAGCCGGCAACATAGCGCAGGCCCGCCGGCATTGCGGCCTCGATGCGCCGACGCTCCGCCTGGTCGGCCTTGGCGCGGACTATGTCTGAGTGAAGGGCGGGACCGAGCAGGTGCGGTGCGACGTCGGCCAGCCATCGTGTCGGTTGGAACGGGAAGGTCGAGCGTGCCTCGATGCCAACCAGCTCGCGGTAGACTTCGCCATTCGGCGGCGCGGCGGTCGAAGCCCGGAGGTCCTGGAGCGAGGCAAATATGCAATATCGGCATGACAGGCGGGTCGAGCCCCACTCGGTATACGCCTCGTGCAGCGGGATGCCGAGGAGCTGGTGCGCTCGGAATACGTCGCCGGCCGTCCAGTCGGCGAGCGGATGCCAGAGCGACATGATCGTCCCCTGGCGGTTTCCGGCCTTTGCATGACGGTGATCTGCCTTGGCGACGGGTATCGCGGAGCGGTTGTGACTCTCGTCGCGGCGCAGACCGAGCACCGAGATGATGCGTTCACCGGGAAGCATCCGCGCCACCGCCGGGCCGATGACGGCCGCCTTCATCTCCGACTGGCAGAACCGAAGTGAAGCCGAAGACCAGGGGCCTATGAGGTTATAGGTTTCCAGCGCTTCATAGCGCCGCTTGGCGTTTTCGAAGCGCTGGATCCAGCGGTCGACGAGGTCGCCGGCCGCCCGTCGAACAACGGTGAGCGGTATGCCCGCGAGCGCGGCGATGTGCGCCACCGTTGCCGGTGTGGACGCCCATTCGGCCCGCCCTAGATCCGCGTGGATGGCCATGCGTCGGGCGCGCGGATGCCTGAGAAGGTCAAGGTAGAGATTGACCGCGAACATGGCCGCACTGGAATCCTTGCCGCCTGAAACATTGAAGACGATCCGGGCGCCAGCGCGGATCGCACCGATGATCTCCGAGTCGATTGCCAGATTGGGCATCGCAGAAAGGATCGGCGGCACAGCCGGACAGGCCGGTACGGATTGGTAAACGGCCATCGTAATACTCCTGCGGTGGGGATCAGGCGAAGAGCCGCGCCGGCTGGCCAGTGGGGGCGGCCAGGCGCAATTCGCGCCGAAGACGTGCGGCGAAGCGGTCGGGCGCCAGCAGCTCGTTGATGGATGCCCACCGATTGCGGTCACCGCAGTGATCGTCGCGACCGCGTACCTGGCGGAAGGCAACTTCGGTATCGGGCCCCATGCAATCGAGCGAAAGCCGGACCCAGACTTCCTCGCCGTGCAGCGTGATCTCGCCAGAGACGGCAGGTCCGGCTTTGTTCGAGCGAATGTCGAAGCTGCGCTTGTCTAGTTCCAAGGCCTCGGCGAGGCGGCGCATAGCAGCCCGGCCTTCTGCATGAAAGACGCGCTTGGCTGCCTCGTCATAGCTGACGCCGCGATAAGCGAGCGTGCGCAAAACGGGATGCCGGCGGATCTCTGCGATCTGGTCGATGCAGGTCCGGCGGAGGATCGTGTCGTCTGCAGCGCGAGCGCAGACGGTGCCTAGGTGGCGTGCGAGAAGGATAACGGCCGGGTCCGTTTCACTGTCCTTGCCGGCGTTGCGGCAGTCGGTGATGGCCGCATCAATCGCGTGGAGCGCGGCGGCGATGGTGGTCAGTGCGCTGGGATCAAGCGCCTGTTGGTGACGCATTGCGACATCATAGTGCATGGGGTGGGCCTCCGGTCTCGAGCGCAAATCCGCTCGCCCGGCCCCTCCCCCTCCCCTTTTCAATCGATCGCTGGCCATCGGCCAGGAGCGTCCGGCAGAGCGCGCGTCACCCTTCTTGGTGATCCGATGCCTTTGCCAGCAGGACCCGCACGGCCCGTGCAAGGCCGGCCCCGCCGGTCTCGTTTACGATCTCGATGTCCGGTTTTTTGGCCCGTATTGCAGCGATGAGCGTTGCCGCGGGCCGGCCTTTCAACGGATAGGTATAGACCTCCCCGTCCTCGATCGTGATGACGTTGGTGCGCCTGCGCCGCCGAAGCAGCCCGAGATGCTCGGCTTCGTCCATCAGGCGCGCGATCTCGTTTTCGAGATCCGGCTCAAACGACATGCCGTGGAACGAGCGCGTCGGTCGGTTGACGCTGAGCCAGCTATTGACTTCGGCCTCGGTGATCGCCCCGACCTGGCGATAGTTGTCGGCGCCTCCGTGGCCGCGATTACTCGCGTGGAAGGCGAGCGTGCCGTCGATCCAGATTTCCGCCGTATAGCAGGGTGTCTCTTCCGAGAGGGCCTTGATGATCCTGAGCTTGCGCAGTTCGATCAACATGGTGTGATCTCCTCATGGGATGCTGTTGACCGGTTCGCACGAAGCCGCGGGCGTGAACCCGGGCCGATCGAGCGTGCGATGTGGCCGGCATAGACGCCGCAGGCGGCCCAATAGGCTGCGACCGGTGGCTTGCGGCTTCGCCAGCTGCTCTCTGCGCGCACGCGGGCGTCGCGCTGGATGTCGAGCAATATGTACTGGAGCGCCTGACGCGCCTCGGGACTGAGCGCACGCAAACGCGCCACGGCTGGTAGAGCCAGGACCGGATTGCGCACCTCGGCCTTGGTCGACCGCGGACCCACCGGGTTGCGCCCATCAGCGGACGGAAATGGTGATGTTGGTAGAAAGTGTTGGCCATCGCGGGCAGCTCCCCGGCGCAAGAGAGCGGCTTCGACCACTCCCTGATCAGGCCCCAAAGCCCCCCTTTCCTCTCTCAAAAGACGAGACAGTCCCGGTCGATGTCAGCCGCCCATTGTTCGATCCACAGCACGGTCAGCTCGTCATGGCAGAGTTCTCCGCCTTCGATCAGGTCCCGGATTTCAGCGCGCGCTTGAGCGATCGCCGCCTCCCACGGGTCGACAGGTAGCGGGCTGAGGTGGGCTGGCCGGATCTGAGGAAGCTGGCGAGGCTTCTCTTTCAACCGAGCGCGCTGCGCATCGACCCATTGCTCGAGATGATTGGCGACGAGATTATCGGACTTGCTGGTGCCACTACGCAACGCCGCGCGCCGCGCGCCGACGCCGTAAGCCTGGCTGTCGATCGATGCGACGCGGTGGCGATAGGGAAGAAGAAACGGGAGCGCAGTCCCTTTGACCCCAAACGCATGCAGCCGGATCCCTGCTGGCAAGACGCGATCGAGGTGGTCGATCACCGCGATAAGACCTTCGGGACCATGGATATCGCGTCGGCACATGCTGCCGACTCCCAGCAGCGCGCCCGGGCGAAACAACCCGCTCAGCGCGTCGGCACAGCGCTCATAGCCGGTCGGACTGCGGCCTTGAATGACCGGCATCATGCTTTCGGCGATGCCGTGGTCGCCGGCCAGTCGCCAGCAGTCGCGATTGGCGCGGATGGTGCGCGACAAGCGATCCGTCACTTCCTCGCGATCGGCGGCAATTTCGTGCTCAACGCAATAGTCAGCGCTTGCCCACCATTGGAAGGGGTGGGCTGCCGCGAGAGCGACATAGTCGGCCAGCGTCCATGGGAAGCCGCCGTAGCGCGAGGCAGCGACAAAGCCGGCAGAATCGAGACAGAGACCTACTAGACCGACTGCGTTGCCGAGCTGTTCGGTTCGCCAGCCGCTCCATTCACGCCAACCTCTTTTGGCAGCCCAGCGGGAGAGGCCGTTGGCCGAAATGAGAGCGGTGGTCCGCAGCGCCCGGGCGCGCTGGAGGATGGGCCCCTCGCGGAGATGCGGAAGCCCAACGATGATGTCGATCGGCATGATGGCTCTCCGGAGGTGAGTAGTCATGCGCTTGACCGGCGCACGTGTTCACGTTACGTTCCAGATCGCTGGAGACTTGCGATGAAGAAGACCGTTTTTCACGATCGATTTGATCTCGACATCACGCTGCGAGACGCCGCCTTGGATGCCGACAACCGGCCGACACGTCGCATGATCGCGAACGCGGCCATCGGCATGGACGTCGAGGACGCCTATTACTCGGTTCGTGAACTTCGTGAGGCGATTGCCTGGACGCACGAGGGCGATCTAGCGGCCAAGCGAAAGCTCGCCGAGATACTCGCCAATGACGGCGCGGACGATTTCCAGCGCTGTATCTATTTCTGTCTTGCCGGTCGGGGTGTGGTCGACATGCTCGACGACCTCGAATGGCTAGAAGATCTGCTGGAGCGTCGCGGACGCGTGGCGGGCGAAATTCGACGGATGAAGGGTCGGTGCATGCCGCTTGCCAAGCCTTATGTGGCGGACGCTCCCGATGGACCGCTGGTCAAGCTCGACGCCGAGTTTGAACAGGGGCCTTCCTGGTGGGCCGATCCCTCGCTGACGGCCTAAGGTCAGACGGACGGGTCAATCTGATCGGCGTTCGCACTGAAGACGCTCTCCACGCCGCCAGTTGGAAGGTTCTATCCAGTGTCCGGCTAAAGCGCCTGCCCTTGCATCTTTGGCTTGGGAAAAGGCGGCGGCGTAGCGGGCGGCACGGCGGGGATCAGTGCGAAGATATTGGGCCTCGGGGACGGCGAGCCCGGCACGAATCAGGCGTTCTCCAAGGTCGCTGCCTTCGACGGTCACCGTGGCCACAGGGCGGCCGTATGTGCTGGATGAGGTGAGTCTGATTTCGGCCGTCTTCGAACGAAGCAAGTTCGCGACGAAGTCCTGCGCCGCCTTTCCGCACTGCCAGCAGTCACCGCGGCGTTCGCACTGCTGGCGACGTTCGAAGGCGTCGACGCCGAGAAGACGGAAGTCGACGGCGACGGTGTCGCCGTCTAGCGCGCGCGCTTTGGCGTTGAAGCTCTGGTCAGCGGCCACGCGGGCCGACGCCCCGCAGCAGGCAAAAACGAGCGCAGCGAAAACCATCGCTCGCATCATGACACGATCTCAACCTCGACATGTGCATCGCGCGATGGCGAAGTTGAGACGTGAAATGGTTGCAACGGGTTTCCGGTACGAACGATGCTGACGCGGCCAGGCTGCGCATCAAAGAGACGGGATGCAACGCGGTGCGCATTTTCACGGCTGCACAGGAGGTAGCGTTTGGGCGACAGCCAAGGTGCTGGGGCAAACATGTCGAATCCTTTTCACAGACATCATGGCCCGGACGCGCGGCCTCAGGCAAATATCGTCTTATGGACTTTGGTCACCGGAACGACCGTCCATTCTCGTTCCATGAAGCGGCTGATCGCATAGCCGGTGCGGGTCTCGGGGTCCCGAAAGCTCAGCCGCCGCCCGCGTCTCACCACGATGAATTCATCGCCTACATGGCCGTCCGTGAAGGTTAGGGCTGCGGCGAGCTTGATGCGGTCGCCGTCTTCGATCTTGCGGGCACGCCGCTCGAGATTGGTGCGACAGCGCCGGCGCCAGTCGAGCGCGTACTCCTTGTCGGTCGGGGTCAGGAGATCGAGGATATGGGCAGGACAATTGTCCTCACACGGTCCCATCGATTCATCCAGTCGGGTAGGATTGGTGCTGCTCAGAGAGTCAGCCCTGATCCCCCCGCCGAACCGCACGTGCAGCTTTCACTGCATGCGGCTCTCCGCTGCGATAATACCATCCATATTCCGGCTATCGGGCA
>NZ_CAKKNC010000011.1 GCF_918741285.1 Sphingobium sp. CECT 9361
ATGATCTCAACTTCACGTAGCTTGCCGATGATCTCTTCCGGCTTGTGCTTCTTGCTTGGCATTCAATGTCCCCTTCGTGGTCCAGACTATCATAGTCTCTGGGCCACTCAGCGGGGGGCAGATCAATATCAGAAAGGCTGTTATATCGATTGCCGCAGCCAGCCTGGCTGTGTCAGTTGTTCCAGCCACGGCTGGCGAAACAGTAGCGCGGGAAACGCCGCCAAAGCTTCTCCCTTTGCAACCGATCATAGTGCCGATCATCAATTCCGATCGTATCGAAGGGGCGTTGCACGTGTCGGTGGTGATGTCGGCAGCCAGCGATGTGGCTCTTGCAGGGCTAACTGAACGAGAGCCCAAGCTGCGCGCCGCACTCGTCGCGGAGCTAATCGAGTTCTCCCGTCTCTATGTTTCGACCCAGATGCCCGTAAATGCCGCCCAGCTCCGAACATTGCTGACAAACGCATCGCGCGCGCAGGATAAAGACGTGGCCGACGTCCTGATAGTCGAGATTTCCGCGATGGCATGAAGGCGGTGCCGGGACGTCCGATACAGGATGGCAATACCGTAAGAGGGCCGTCACCAGCCATTCCCTAAGTGCGTTGCGGTCCTCGGGACATAGTCGGCGTATCAGGCTGCGACTTACGGAGACTCGAAGGGAAGAGAAGGCCGAAAACGTCGCGCACGCCTAAACCTTATCCGCGTACACCATCCGCCCCGGCCCCAGAAGGCCCAGCACCTGCGGCAACATATGCGGAGCCAAGGCAAGGCAGCCCTCGCTGCGCCCGACCTTACCCCATTTGGCGATATGTTCCTCGGTCACGTAATCCGCGCCGTGGATCACAATAGCGCGCATCTCGGCGTTATTGTTAAGCGGATCGAGTCCGATCAACCGCATCGCCTGCCCATGGACCCCGTGATAGATTTCGCCGGTCTTGTATGTCCCAGCCGAGGTGGCGAGAGAGTCGGGGACGTTGGAGAAGCTCTGCAGCCAGCCCGAATGTGCAGGATCGGAGCCACGACCATGCGCCACGAGGTAGGAACTGGTCTGACCGCCGATCAGGTCGACGATATGGAAACGCAAATCCTTGGATGCTTCGCTGAAATCGGCGAGCGCAACGCGGTCGCGCAGTTCGAACGCATCCTTATGCGCATCCAAGGCCGCCTTGGCACGATCCAGCAACTGACGGCTGAAGCGCGTACCCAGCCCCGCCGGAAAAACCTTCGACGGCGGCGGGGTTGGCGGCGGGAGAGCGTTCAACACTTCCGTGATGGCCGCACCGGCCATGGACGGCGACAGCGCGGCAAAGCCGACGCCGGCAAAAGCATATCTGGCGAATTCGCGACGATTCATGACTGCCAATATAGGGCCGATGTCTTAACGGTCCAAGAACCCACTCAATCGGTCTGGCGTGTCTGGTTCGTCGGTACACCGACAGAATCGTCGGGCAGGCGCGCCGTCAGGCCCGTCGCGTCCGCATCGTCGAGCGTCTGCTGATCCTGCGAGACAACCGGCGGCGCAACTGCAGGCGCGCTGTTGTTGGGCACTTCGACCGGCGTTTCGGCTTCGTTGGCCGGGATCTCTTCCTCGGGCACTTCCATCATGTTGTTGGTCGTCTGCGGTTCTTCGGGTGGCTTGCTGTTGCAAGCGCTGAGCGCGAACGCACCGGCAAGAACGATGAGAGCAAGTTTACGCATGGGGTCAGTCCTTCGATGCAATGGCTATGGTCGCCGCGCGGCGGCTGGAGGATTCAATCTTTTCGGCCAGCAACTTGTCCCAGCCATAGGGATCGGCGCGGAAATTCATGGTGCCGTTGCTGCTGGCGAAAGCCGTCCAGTACAGCAGATAGACGGCGACCTGCTTGGGCAATTGCACGCGCTGCGTCTTGCCCTTGTCGATCAGGGTCTGCACCTGTCCAGCCAGCGCGGGATCGCTCTGCACCATCAATTCGGCGAGCGGCACCGGCTTCTCCAGCCGGATGCACCCATGGCTGGCCAATCGGTCATAGCTTGCGAACTTCGCGCGCGCGGGAGTGTCGTGCAAATACACTGCGAACGGATTGTCGAAATCGAATTTCAACCGACCCAGCGCACTGTTGGGCCCAGCAGGCTGCACGATGCGCTCGCCGGTTTCGGGGGTGCCGACGATCTTGTAGCCTTCCCGTGCCAGCGCCGCGCGGCCCTTGGGCCACAATTCGCGCTTGGCGATGGAGCTTGGCACGTTCCAGGGCGGATTGACCACGATGGAATGAATGTTCGATGTCAGCATCGGCGTCTGGTTGGTCGGGCTGCCCGTCACAGCGCGCATGGATGTCACCGGCGCATCGCCTTCGAATACCGTCAGCACCGCAGCGGCGATATTCACTTGCACACGATTGACGGGCAACGACCGCGGCAGCCAGCGCCACCGCTCCATATTCGCCATGATCGATCCGATGCGCTCGCGCACCGGCACGTTGAGTTCGCCCAGCGTCCGCCCGCCGATCCGGCCATCGGGATTGAGGCCATAGCGCCGCTGTGCCCGCTGGATCGCGGCGGTCAGCGGCTCGTCCGGCGTGACCGAAGAGTCTTCGATCGACAAGCGCGCACGGATCGCCTGCGGCGTCGATTCCGCGCTCAACACAGGCCATCCGCCTGCGTCGCGAATATCCTCGTATTTTGCGAGGCCGGATTTCAGCGCTTCATACCCCGCATAACGCGGTGTCAGGCTGGCAGTCCACTGTGCCAGCCGATCGGCCTGAGCAGCCTGGGTCAGCCCGGGCAAGGGATCGTAAGCGGCTGGACGCAATGCCCACACCTCAAGAAAATCGGCAGTGTCGACGCGCCCGCGATACAGCGCGCTCGCGCGGTCCAGCACGGCCCGTACCAGAGCATCGCCCTTCGGCGCGGCAGCCTTCTCCTTCGCTTGGGTCAGCCCCTGATCCGCACCACCCGCCAGCCACTCGGTCAGAAACGCCGTCTGTGCCGAAGAGAGCTTGGGCAAGGGCAGCGGTGCCGTCGGTACGACCGGCGGTGGCACGGTCGTCGACATCTGCGGCGGCAGGATCGAAACAGGGGCCTGCGCCAGCGCCGGAACAGCACCGCCACTCAAAGCAAGTGTCAGGCCCGAAAGGACAAAATGAGATATCGAATTGCGCATGACGTCAGCAGATAGCGTATCTGTCGCCGCGATCAAACCGTGATTTAGCGATGCGACACAGTTATTCGTCTTCGAACGGGATGGCGCAACCTCGACCCAACAAAAAACGGGCGCGCCCTATATGCAAGGGAGCGCCCGTTCCTGAGTACGCGGTAAACCCGAAAGGGATTAGCCGTTCAGCTTGTCCTTGACGGCCTTGGCCGGTGCGAAGGACAGCTTCTTGGAAGCGGCGATCTGGATCGTCGCGCCGGTTGCAGGGTTGCGGCCTTCGCGCGCAGGCGTGTCCTTCACCTTGAACTTGCCAAAGCCGTTCAGCGAGACTTCGTCACCCTTCGCAGCGGCATCGGCGATGGCGGCAAACACGCCGTCGACCAGCTTGCGCGCGTCGGTTTTGCTGAGCGCGTGAGCGGCAGCAATGGTGTCTGCAAGATCGCTATTGTTCATGATGTTTGCTCTTTCCTGTAGTAATGGAACAGGCGGCATAGCGCCATGCAAAGGGCAGGTCCACCTTCAGAACGCCCAAAACGCTACACTTCATGCGATTTATTGCTTCGCCGGTCTGATTTTGCAGTCTTGGTGGCCGTTTTTAACACGACATTGCCCGTACCGCGCGCGCATTTGCTTACAATCCGCTTAACCCATTGCGGCTTTTCCCCTAATGTCGTGCAATGATAACGCCCACCCTGCGCCAGCTCGATATTTTCGCGCAGATGATTGCGTCCGGCAGCGTCGCCGATTGCGCGCGGGATCTCGACCTGCTGCCGTCGGACGTAGAGCGGGAAATCGACGCGCTCGAAACGCGGCTGGGTCATCGACTGTTCGATCGCACGGGGGGTATCGCGACGCTGACGGAGGCGGGGCGCAAGACCGTCGAAGCCATGCAGATGCTGTCGGAAACAGCACCGGAGAATTGGCAGGATACGCGCGCCCCGACCCCAGCCCCGGCGCCTACGCCATCCGCAATCATTGCCAACGTACAATCGAGGGACCGGTCAGACGCACCCGTCGTCGAAACGTCCGCGCGCCAGACTATAACGGTAGCCGCCCACCCCGCCATATTCAGCCATTTTCAGGATGCGCTGACTGCGTTCGAGCAGACAAACGCAGATGTGGTCATTTCGCTGGATTTGGACACCCATAACGCTGCCCAGGCTATTCCCCGTTTGATCGCTGGCAGAATCGATATCGCGTATTTCTATGCCTTGGGTGCGCCGGAAGGCTGGCCATCGCGTTATGCGTGGAGCGAGCAGCTTTCTATCTATATCGGCGACGCCCACCCCCTCTCCGCGCTTGAAAGCGTAATGGCGGAGGATCTCCACGGCATCGCGCCTATCATGCTGGTGCCAGACAATAGCCTGCGCCCGTTGATCGACGAAGCGCTATCACTCGCGCATATAGAGCGTATCGATCCCGTTCTGGAAACCGACAATCTGTTCGACATCATGTTGGCCGTCAGGGAAGGACGGGGCTATTTCGCCGCTTTTGGCCCTCTCGCGCGCGATTTTGCTCGGATGGACGGCATCCGTAGACTGCCCCTAGCCTTCCCGCTGCCCGCCATCGACGTCCGACAGGCAGTCCGTACCGCACCGCAAGACGATCATATCGTCTCCGCGCTTTCTGAATATTTGTTCAGGTAGCGATAGTTAGAGGTTTTTTCGCGACCATCCGTTGAACAAAACGCTGCATCGCACAAATGTTACACAGTATCACTTGATATGTTGTATCATTATGCGTTAGGCAACAGCATTATTCCTCCGATAGTCGAGATTGCCCCCAGATGATGCGTTCGCTTCTGTTTGCCAGCTCCGCCCTTTTCGTAATTCCCGCGGCCTATGCCCAGCAACCCGATCAGGCACCGGTCGATGCAAGCGGCCAGGGCAATTATCATGACGCCCGCCCCTCCGATATCGTCGTCACCGCTCTCATCCCCCGCCGTCAGGGCGACATATTGTCCGGCACTTCCGTAGTTACGGGCGAGGAGTTGACCCGCAGCTTGCGAACCACCATCGGCGAAACATTATCCCGGCAACCCGGCGTCTCGGCGACGTCCTTCGGCCCCAACGCTTCGCGCCCCGTATTGCGCGGCTTTCAGGGAGAGCGCGTTCGCATCCTGACTGACGGCATCGGCAGCTTCGACGTGTCCAACACCTCCGTCGACCACGCCGTCGCGATCAATCCGCTGACCGCCGAACGCATCGAAGTGCTGCGTGGCCCCGCCGCGCTGCTCTACGGATCGTCGGCCATCGGTGGCGTCGTCAACGTCATCGACAGCCGCATTCCCCGCCGTATCCCGGACGAACCGATCCACATCGACGGCATAGCCACCTATGGCACCGCCGCCAATGAGCGCACGGTTTCGGGCAAGGTCGAGGTTCCGCTGGGCGACAAGTTCGTCGTCCACTTCGACGGCACGTATAACAAGACCGGCAATCTCGACACCGGCAGCTACATCCTGTCCTCCGACTTGCGCAAACAGGCCGCTGCCAGCAGCGACCCGGAAATCGCGGACCTCGCCAACCTTCGCGGCAAACTCCCCAACAGCGCCGCGGAAAGCTGGGAAGTGGCGGGCGGCGCTGCGCTGATCACTGAGGGCGGCAATCTGGGCTTTTCAGTCAACCATATCGACAATTTCTACGGCGTCCCGGTCCGCTACCCGCTGGATCCCGATGGCGAAGCCGAACAGGTCCGCCTGCACATGAAGCAAACCCGTGCTGACCTCCGCGGCGAAGTGTCCACCGGCGGCGGTTTTCTCGACAGCATCCGCCTACGCGCAGGATTTGCAGATTATCAGCATCAGGAAATCGAGGATACCGGCGCGGTCGGCACCACATTCTACAACCAGTCGCTCGAATCCCGTCTTGAGTTCGTACAGGCCAAGCGCGGCGGTTGGGACGGTGCATTCGGCGCGCAGATGTTCATCCGTGATTTCAATGTCGTGGGCGAGGAGAAATTCCTGCCCAAGAACGAAACGCAGCAATTCGGGGTCTTCACGCTCCAGTCGCTCGATCTGGGGCATACCCGCATCGAGGCCGGCGCGCGGTTCGAACACACGATATTGCGCGCTGTCGCCGATCCCGATCTCGACAACCCCGCCTACGACCGCAGCTTCAACGCGCTGTCAGGGTCGCTCGGCGCGAGCCATGAAATCATTCCCGGCTGGCGTCTCGGCCTCAATCTCTCCCGCAGCCAGCGCGCGCCATCGGCGGAAGAATTGTTCGCACGCGGAAATCACGCCGGCACGCAGGCTTTCGAACTGGGCAATCCGGGCTTCGGCAAGGAAAGCAGTTGGGGGATCGAAGGCACGCTGCGCGGTCAGGGACCGGGCTACACGGTGTCGCTATCGGGCTATCATAACTGGTTCGATGGCTACATTTACGACAGCATCGTTGACGACAGCGTATGTCAGGCCGTCAACGGCGGCGCACCGCTCGACTTCCCCTGCTTCCAGAACAATCAGGCCAAGGCCCGCTATTACGGACTGGAAGCCGAAGCGACCGTCAAGCTGGCGCAAGTCGGCAATTATGCGCTGAACTTCGATGGCGGCGCGGATTATGTCCATGCCACGGTCGTAGGCTCCGGCCCCGCCCCCCGCATACCCCCGTTCCGCTTGCTGGGCGGTCTGGAAATGGCCAGCGACCGCCTGACGGGACGCGCCGAGATCGAGCACAGCTTTGCGCAGAACCGCACGGCGGCCACCGAAACCGACACCAACGGTTTCACACTGATCAACGCTTCGCTCGCGTTCAAGCCGTTCGCCAGCCAGCCGCAAACAAGCATCGTGTTGTCGGCAAACAACATCTTCGATGTCGAAGCCCGCCGCCACGCGAGCTTCCTGAAGGACTACGCGCCGTTGCCCGGACGCGACATCCGCATCACCGCACGCTTTGGGATTTAGATCAATCCTGCCAACGGACTGGACGGATCGGCATACATGCGGCGCCCCATACGGCCCGCCATGTACGCCATCCGTCCGGCTTCGACCGCCGACTTCATCGCGCCTGCCATCAGTATCGGATCGCGCGCCTCGGCAATAGCTGTATTCATCAGCACGCCGGTGCACCCTAGTTCCATCGCGACCGCTGCGTCCGATGCCGTGCCGACGCCTGCATCGACCAGCACCGGCAACGACGTGCCTTCCACGATCAACCGGATCGTCACGCGATTCTGGATGCCCAGCCCCGACCCGATCGGCGCGCCCAGCGGCATGATTGCCACCGCGCCTGCATTTTCCAGGCGCTTGGCGGCAATTGGATCGTCCACGCAATACACCATCGGCTTGAAGCCTTCCTTGGCCAGCACTTCGGTCGCGCGCAGCGTTTCATACATGTCGGGGTACAGCGTCCGCGCTTCGCCCAGCACTTCCAGCTTCACCAGATCCCAACCGCCCGCTTCGCGCGCCAATCGCAATGTCCGCACTGCGTCGTCGCCAGTAAAGCACCCGGCGGTATTGGGCAGATACGTTACTTTCTTGGGATCGATGAAGTCCGTCAGCATCGGCGCCTTGGGGTCCGACACGTTGACGCGCCGCACCGCGACTGTCACGATCTCCGCGCCCGATGCTTCCAGCGCCGCAGCGTTCTGCGCGAAATCCTTATACTTGCCCGTGCCGACGATCAGCCGCGAACGGAAGGTCCGCCCTGCGACAGTCCAGCTATCGTCCTTGACGGTCGCATGGTCGCCACCGCCCACGAAATGCACGATCTCCAGCTCATCGCCATCCTCGACCAGCACGTCCGCCAGCGTGGAGCGCGGCACGACTTCCAGATTGCGCTCGACCGCGACCTTTTCCGGATTGAGGCCCAGTTCGTTGGCCAGATCGGCCAGCGTCATGCCTTGCCGGATGCGGCGATGCTCGCCGTTTACATGGAGGGAAATGGTGCCGTCGACGCTCAATGGCCTGTCCTTGCATATAGTATGAGGCAAAACGTGTCTCGACTTCCCGCGACACGAGGCGCTACACCGTCCGCGGGGAAAGTGCTTCAGGCGGCATATAGGGATCGCCACATGGTCCCCGCAACCGGTAATAGGCCAAGAATAGGGAAAGCGTGGGCATGACGGACAGCAGGAAGATCTTCGTTCTGAACGGCCCGAACCTCAATTTGCTCGGCACCCGCGAGCCGGAAATCTACGGTTACGATACGCTGGACGATATCGCCGAACGGCTGGAGGACGTCGCCAGCCGCGCCCATGTCGAGATCGAATTTCTGCAATCCAATCATGAAGGCCATCTGATCGACTGGCTGCACGAAGCCAATGCGCAGGGCGCCCATGCCGTGATCCTGAACCCCGGCGGCCTGACCCACACCTCGGTCGCGCTGCACGACGCGATAAAGAGCATAACGGTCCCGGTGATCGAGGTGCACTTGTCCAACCCCCACGCCCGCGAACCTTTCCGCCACAAAAGCTATGTCGGCATGGTCGCAAAGGGCACGATTGCGGGCTTTGGTGCGCTGTCTTACAGTCTCGCACTGGAAGCCGCACTCGAACTCTAAGCGCCCAAAAGGTTGCGCTTCGCGGCGAACCGCAATAGGCGCAGGGCCAACAACTGGCTAAAAATCCCAAAGAGGGTCATTCATGAACGACAAAAGCGAAACGGGTATGCAGGTCGATGTCGCACTGGTGCGCGCGCTGGCTGAAATGCTCGACGATACCAATCTGACCGAAATCGAGGTCGAGGACGGCGATCGCAAGATCCGCGTCGCGCGCAAGGCCGCAGCGATCAACGCCGCGCCGCAATATGTGCAGCAGGCACCCGTCGCCGCTGCACCGACTGCCGCCGCCGCACTTGCAGATGCGCCCGCAGCCACCCTTTCCACGGCCAATGCCAATGCCGTCAAATCGCCGATGGTCGGCACCGCCTATCTGGCGGGCAATCCCGAAGCTGCCAACTTCATCAGCGTGGGCGCACAGGTGAAGGCAGGCGACACGCTGCTGATCGTCGAAGCGATGAAGGTCATGAACCCCATCCTCGCGCCCACGGCCGGTACGGTGAAGGCCGTGCTGGTGGAAAATGGCCAGCCGGTCGAATTCGACCAGCCGCTCGTCATTGTCGAATAATCCGCCAGCCATGAGCATCGAGAAGATCCTGATCGCCAATCGCGGCGAAATCGCGTTGCGTATCCATCGCGCCGCGCATGAAATGGGTATCAAGACAGTCGCCGTGCATTCCACCGCCGATGCGGACGCGATGCACGTGCGCCTTGCCGATGAAGCAATCTGCATCGGCCCGCCCGCCGCGCGCGACAGCTATCTCAATATTCCCAACATCATCTCCGCCGCCGAAATTTCCGGCGCGGACGCCATTCATCCGGGCTACGGCTTCCTTTCGGAAAACGCGCAGTTCGCCGAAATCGTCGAAGCACACGGCATCGCCTTCATCGGTCCCAAGCCCGAACATATCCGCACCATGGGTGACAAGGTCGAGGCCAAGCGCACCGCAGGCGCTCTGGGCCTGCCGCTCGTCCCCGGTTCCGACGGCGCGATCAGCGAGATCGTGGATGCCAAGCGGATCGCCGCAGAAATCGGCTATCCCGTCATCATCAAGGCAGCCTCCGGCGGCGGCGGGCGCGGCATGAAGATCGTGGAAAGCCCCAACGAACTCGAAACCCAGATGCAGCAGGCAGGCTCCGAAGCCAAAGCCGCTTTCGGCGACGCGACCGTCTATCTGGAAAAATATCTCGGCAATCCCCGCCATATCGAATTTCAGATATTCGGCGACGGCAAAGGCAACGCCATCCATCTGGGCGAACGCGACTGCTCGCTGCAACGCCGCCACCAAAAGGTGCTCGAAGAAGCCCCCTCGCCTGTTATTTCACCCGCAGAGCGCGACCGCATGGGCGGCATCGTCAGCAAGGCAATGGCCGACATGGGCTATCGCGGCGCAGGCACTATCGAGTTTCTGTACGAAGACGGCGAATTCTATTTCATCGAAATGAACACCCGCCTTCAGGTCGAGCATCCGGTCACGGAAATGATCACCGGCGTCGATCTCGTCCGCGAACAGATCCGCATTGCCGAAGGTCGCCCGCTGTCGGTGGAACAGAAAGACCTCGTCTTTTCCGGCCACGCCATCGAATGCCGCATCAACGCCGAAGATCCTCAGACCTTCGTCCCCTCACCCGGCACCGTCACCCGCTATCATGTTCCCGGCGGCATGCACGTCCGCGTCGATAGCGGCCTGTATCAAGGCTATAAGGTGCCACCCTACTACGATTCCATGATCGGCAAGCTGATCGTCTACGGCCGCACCCGTGAAGGCGCGATCATGCGTCTTAAACGTGCGCTGGAAGAATATGTGATCGAAGGGATGAAGACCACGATCCCTCTCCACCAGGCGCTGCTGCGCGACCCGGAATTTCAGGACGGCGCATATACGATAAAGTGGCTGGAGGAGTGGCTGGCGCGGGAAGGCGCGGAATGAAAGCCACCATCTACCACAACCCCGCCTGCGGCACCTCGCGCAAGACGCTGGCTATTCTTGAGGAAACACCGGGCGTCGACGTGACCGTCGTCGAATATCTCAAGACCCCGCCGTCGGTCGACACCTTGCGCGCGCTATACCGCGATGCCGGGATGACGCCGCAGCAAGGGCTGCGCCTGCGCGGCACCGATGCGGTCGAGCGTGGCTTGCCCGAAGCCGACGCCGAAACGGTGCTCGCTGCGATGGCTGCAGAACCGATCCTTATCGAACGCCCTCTCGTCCGCACCGACAAGGGCGTTGCGCTCTGCCGCCCGCAGGAAAAGGTCCACGACTTGCTCTGAATTGGGACGAATATGCTGCGGCGCAGCAATTCTGTCGCAAAACCGTCGTAAGTGCATGATCTATGCCTTGCCACGGAAGGGTGTGGGGGTTTAGCCTTGCATCATGGTCAGGAACACCGATTTGGCGACGATCGCAATCTACAGCCTGAAAGGTGGCGTGGGAAAGACGACCTTTGCCATCAATCTGGCATGGGCGTCTGCCGCCATCTCCAAACGGCGCACATTGCTCTGGGATCTGGACCCGCAGGCAGCGGCGACATGGCTGATTTCCGGCGATCAGACCGGACGCGACGAAGCCACCGCGATCTTCAGCAAGGACGTCGATATCGAAACCCTGATCCGGCCGTCGACCGTGCCGGGCATCGACCTGATCGCTGCCGACACCTCGCTACGCGGTCTGGATCGCCTGTTTTTCGAACTGGGCAAGAAAAAACGGCTGGCGCGACTAATCGACGGGCTCGGTAAAGCGTATGACCGGATCATCCTCGATTGTCCGCCGGGCCTTACCGAGACCAGCGAACAGGTGCTGCGCGCCGCCGATCTGGTGATCGTCCCCGTCATCCCTTCCCCGCTGTCGCAACGCGCCTTGGGCGAAGTCGCGCGCTATCTGGTGCAGCGTGGTGGCGGTCATCCGCCTATCCTGCCCGTCTATTCCATGGTGGATCGCCGCCGTGCCCTGCATCGCGCAGCGCTGGAAAGTCAGCCCGACTGGCCCGTCATTCCCATGGCAAGCGCCGTCGAGCAGATGACATCGAAGCGCAAGCCTCTGGGCGCGTTCGCCAGCCGCTCTCCGGCCGCGCATGAATTCGCGCAATTGTGGACCGGCGTAGAGCGCCGTCTGACGCGCTCGTAAGGCAGATCAGGCGACGGCGCTGGTCCGCTTGTTACGGAACAGCAGCAAGGCTTCATGCGCGGGCATCGGACGCCCGAAATAATAGCCCTGAATTTTCGTGCAGCCCAGCGCGTTGACCATTTCCAGCTCGGTCTGAGTCTCCACGCCCTCTGCGGTCGTCGCCATGCCCAGGCTGGTCGCCATCGCCACCACAGCCCGGATGATCGCCAGACTTTCGGGCACATGCTTGGCCGCACTGACCACGAAACTGCGGTCGATCTTGATCGTGTTGAACTTCGTACGGCTGAGATAACCGAGCGACGAATAGCCCGTACCGAAATCGTCCAGCGAAAGGCGTACGCCAAGGGCCAGAAGCTGATCGAGGATCCGCGTCGCCATCGTGCCTTCGCGCATGAATACGCTTTCGGTCACTTCCAGCTCAAGACGGCCCGGTGCCAGTCCGCTTTGGTCCAGCGCAGACATCACGCAGGAAACGAATTGCGGATTGTGAAGCTGCTCTGCGGACACGTTCACGGCAATCTTGATATCGTCCGGCCAGCGCATCGCTTCCTGACAGGCGGTGTGCAGCACCCATTCGCCGATTGGCGCGATCAGCCGCGCGTCTTCGGCCACGGGTATAAACTTGACCGGAGAAATCACGCCCATTTCCGGGTGTGTCCAGCGAACCAGAGACTCGAACCCTTCGATCTTGCCCGTCACGGCGTTGACGACAGGCTGATAAACGACGTGCAGCTCTTCCTTGTCGAGCGCCTCGCGCAGCGCAATTTCCAGCGTTCGGCGTTCCTCGGCATCGACATGCAGGCGTGGCTCATAGGGGCAATGCGTACCGCCGCCTTCGTCCTTCGCGCGATATAGCGCCAGATCGGCACTGCGGATGAGCGTTTCGGTTGTCGTGCCATCGCGCGGCGCCATCGCCGATCCCACTGAAGCCCCGATGTACAGCATGTTCGGCCCGACTTCATAGGGCTGCGACAGCGCGTCGATCAGCGCCAGGGAGAATTGCGCTATGCGGAACGGCTCATCGAATTCGCGCATGACGATGGCGAACTCGTCGCCGCCAATCCGTCCGCATACTTCATAGGGGCCGCACATTTCGCGCAGGCGCTCCGCAACCTGTTCCAGCAGCTTGTCGCCGACCTGATGCCCCAGCGTGTCGTTGACCGATTTGAAGCGGTCAAGATCGATCATGAGAAACGCGCACCGGCCGTTCCACCGCTCCACCGAATGGAGCGCTGCGGATAAGGCTTCGCTCAGTTGCAGGCGATTGGGCAGACCGGTCAGTGGATCGAAGCGCGCCAGTTGTGCGATCTTGTCGGATGTTTCCCGCTGTTCGGTGACATCCGATCCCACGCCCCGGAAACCAAGGAATGCGCCATTGTCATCCAGTCGCGGCGAAGCCGACAAGTCCCACCAGCGCAGGGAACCGTCGATTTCCACGGGCAGCACGACATGGCTAAAACTCTCGTGTCGTTTCAGCCGCTCGGCCACGTCGCGCAGGCCCGCGTTGAACTCCCCGCTTTCCCAGTGACTTCCCGCCAGTATCTGGACGAGGGGCTTGCCTTCCAGCGCTGCGGGCGTCGTCCCCAGCAACTCGGCGAGACGCGGCGACACTGCAGAAATGCGGCGCGCTGTGTCAGTCTGCCACAGCCAGTCTGCCCCTAACTCATCATGTTCGCGCAGCAGCAGGCTGACGACTTCGCGCTTCTCGGTAAGCTCCGCCCCCGTCTGTAACTGCTGACCGAACGCGCGCGCATGTTTGAGGCTGGCGATCAGGAGAGCCAAAGCATAGCTTGCAGCCAAAATCGGCAATTGCGGGCCATAGGCTTCAGGGAACAACAGTACGCCGCCCGCCCCGACAATCAGAAGAAAGCCGATGGATGCCAAGGGCAAAGCCGACAGCGCCACCGCAGCACCAACCATCAAACAACTGTTGAGCGTCCAGATCGCGATGATCTGTTCGGGATGGCCCGCTTGCGAGAAAGACAGCGTCGCAACCGTCCACAACACCCCCTGCAGAGTGACGAGGCCGCCCTGCGCCAGAATATCGTTTCGCGTTACTGAAGCATAGTCCTCGCGGATTCGCTGCCGACTGTGACGCAGCGGCAGAAGCGTGACGATGACCGCAAGGGCTGTCCAGCCGACAAACATGGGGAGATGCGCGCTGGCGCCAAACACGCTCCACACGAAGGCCATCGCCAGAATGTTCAGGATGAACTGCACTATATAAAATCGGTCCGCTGACCACAACTGCGCGCGATATAGCAGGTCGGGCGAAACTGCCCGCGGTGGGGCACACCCCATCAGCATCAGAAGCGACAGCTTATCCCGATCCGTTGCGGGCGAAGTGGTAGAGTCCGGGTTCACTCTATTGGAGTGCCACAACAGAGTTATCAATCGGTTAGCAACGTCACGAAATGATCGACAGGATTTGCACCATTTTCGATCAATTTACGCCGCTTGCGGCGACGAATGCCTCAGGCCGCGATATCGTACGGACGGATTTCCCCGGACAGATACAGGTTGCGCGCCTTTGACCGGCTGAGCTTGCCGGAGCTGGTGCGCGGCAAGGTGCGCGGCGGCACCAGTTCCACAACGCAGTTCATGCCGGTGATCGAGCGCACCCGCTCCCGAATTTCGTCGCGGAGGCGCGATCGCTCCGCATTGTCGGACGTTCGGCAGTGCACCAGCACGGCGGGCGCTTCTTCGCCGCCCGGCGTCGTAATCGCGAAGGCAGCGATGTCGCCCTGCTTGAACCCCGGCAACTGCTCCACGGCCCATTCGATATCCTGCGGCCAGTGGTTCTTGCCGTTGATGATGATCATGTCCTTGGCGCGGCCCACGATATAGAGATAACCGTCGCTCAGATAACCCATGTCGCCAGTATCGAGCCAGCCGTCGATCAGGCAAGCGTCGGTCGCTTCCTGATCGCGGAAATAGCCGACCATCAGCGACGGCCCGGTGGTCCACACCTTGCCGATCTGGCGCTCGTTCAGCGGGCTGCCATCCTCGTCGCGGATCTGTACGATCATGTCCTTGGCGGGCTTGCCGCAATTGACGATGGCACGGAAACGCTGCGGACGGCCTTCGGCGGCCGAACCGCCCGACAGGTCGGTTTCCTCGACCAGTTCGACGACGATGCCTTCGCCCGGCGGCATGATCGTCACCGCCAGCGTTGCTTCGGCAAGGCCATAGCTTGGCAGGAACGCCGTCGGTGCAAAGCCTGCATCCGCGAACGCATCTACAAAGCCTTGCATCACGTCGGGGCGAATCATGTCCGCACCGTTGCCCGCCAGCCGCCAGCGCGACAGATCGAAGCGGTCGGCGGCCTTGGTCTGGCTCGACATGCGGCGCGAACAGATATCGTATCCGAAGGTCGGCGAATAGCTGATCGAGGTGCCTTCGTTGCGGCTGATGAGATCGAGCCACGCCAGCGGACGCCGCGCGAAATCCTCAGTCTTCATGTAATCGGTCGATACCTGATTGGCGACGACCGACAGGAAGCAACCGACCAGCCCCATGTCATGATACCAGGGCAGCCAGCTTATGCAGCGGTCGCTGTCCTGCACCTGCATCCCGTGGCTGTGCGCCGACAGGTTGCTGAGCAGCGCATGGTGCGTAACCGCGACGCCATGCGGAAAGCGGGTCGATCCGCTGGAATATTGCAGATAGGCGATGTCGTTTGTGTCTGCGCTCGGCAGCACGCAGGGCGCAGCGTTTCGCGCGATGAACGCATCGAACGCCAAAGGCTCTACGTTGCGCTGCGCCGCCGCTTCGCCTGCCATCTCGGCCAGTTCGGCAGGGTAGAACAGGATCGTCGGATCGCTGCTCGAAAGCTGGACGACCAACTGGTCGATATAGCTTTCCTTGCCGCCAAAGCTGGTCGGCAGCGGCAGCGGCACCGGCCAAGCGCCTGCATAGACGATGCCGAAGAACATCTGCGCGAATTCCGGGCCGGTCTCCGCGATCAAAGCGATCCGGTCCAGCGGCTTCACGCCATGCGCAATAAGTCGATACGCGCAATCCAACGCATCGCTGCGCAGTTCCGAAAAGGGATAGGCCCGCGCCAGATTACCGCGCGGATCGTGAAAGTTCAGGCCGCGCACGCCCTGCGCCGCATAATCAAGCGCTTCGCCCAAAGTGGCGAAATCCGACAGCCGCCGCGGCAGGCTGTCCTGCGTCGGCGTGGCGGTCAATATGGTCTGCGATCCCGTCATATTGGTTTCAACCAATGCTAATATCCTGAAATTATTGGCAAACCCGTGATTTTTCTTTTGGGCGCGCCTCGAAATTCTGTCCAGCCTGCTCTTTTAGCGCACAAGGCGCGTTCAAATTCCGGCCCGACTGTGGCACAAAAGTGGCGCGTGCCGTCATTTTCACCCTCCAATCGCGCCAAAAAGCCGCCCCCGCCGCTCACCGATGCAAAATTGCGCGATCTTGCGCTGCATTATGTGGGACGCTTCGCCACGACAAGAGCAAAGCTGACTGCCTATCTCTCTCGCAAGATCAGGGAGCGCGGATGGGACGATGCACAGCCGCCCGATCTGCAGGCGCTGGCCGAGCAATTCGCAGAGCTGGGCTATATCGACGACGCCAGCTTCGCCGCCATGAAGGGCGCGGCGCTCACCCGCCGCGGCTTCGGCACCCGCCGCGTCGGCGAAGCGCTGCGCGCCGCGGGCGTGGAAGAGGAAGACAGTGCCCCCGCGCTGGACGACGCCGCCGCCGAACGCTGGGCCTCCGCCGACGCCTTCGCCCGCCGCAAGCGCCTCGGCCCCTATGCCGCCGCGCCGGTCGAGCGCGACAAACGCGACAAGCACATTGCCGCCTTCCTGCGCGCAGGCCATGATTACGCGATGGCCCGCCGATGGATCGACGCCGCCCCAGGGAAGATGCCCGAACGTGAAGAATAGTTTTTACGCCATCGCCTCCACACTGTTCCCCGGCGCACGCCGGGGTCCAGAGCAACAAAGCACAGCGCGTGGGGCTCCTAGACCCCGGCGTGCGCCGGGGAACAGGCTACGTCATATTGCACGCATCGGCTTATTGCCCCTGTGCCTCGCGCTCCCCGCCTGCTCGGACAACACCTCCACAGCCGACAACACTACCGTCGCAACCAAAACGACGGCCAGCACCATCCCCCTGACCATCGTCAGCAAAGGCAAGACGCACCGTTTCGACGTGGAACTCGCCCTGACGCCCGAAGAGCAGGAGCAAGGCCTGATGTTCCGCAAGGAGCTCCCCGCGGACGGCGGCATGGTCTTCCCCATGACCCCGCCCCGCACTGCCAGCTTCTGGATGAAGAACACCGTCATCCCCCTCGACATGCTCTTCATCCGCACCGACGGCACCATCGCCCTCATCGCCGCCAACACCAAACCCTACGCCCGCGAACCGGTCTCCGCAGGCGTTCCCGTAGCCGCCGTCCTCGAACTGCGCGGCGGCAGAGCGGCGGAACTGGGCGTAAAGGAAGGGGACAAAGTAAAATGGGGTGCCTGCGCCGTGCCGGACGTGCGGCCCGATGAAAGCTGGGACCGGGCGAGCTTTTGTCCGTAGGCATACCGGTTACGTCACCCCGGGCTTGACCCGGGGTCCCGCTTCTTCCTCCAGTTTCCAAAGTCAGCCAACAAATTTGACAGCGGGACCCCGGATCAAGTCCGGGGTGACGAGATTGCTAACCAGCCCCCACCAAAACCGCCTTGCCAATCCGCCCTGCCAGCGGCTAAGCGAATCCGCATGGGAATCCTCGGCAAGATCTTCACCTGGTGGGACGGCGCGACCATCGGCACCGCACTCTGGAGCGCGCGTAACGGCACGCGCGTGGGGGAGGACCATCAGGGCAATGTCTATTTTCAGGGCGGCAAGGACGTCCACGGCAATCCCCGCCGCTGGGTGATGTATGCTGGCGCCAACGATGCGAGCCGCGTGCCGCCCGAATGGCATGGATGGCTGCACAACACGTTCGAAGACGCGCCGGAAAGCTTCCTGCCCCCCGCTCGCATCTGGGAACGCGATTATACGCCCAACCAGACTGGCACCGTGAACGCTTATCGCCCGAGCGGCGCCATCGAAAAAGGCGGCGTGCGCCAGTCGGCCACCGGTGACTATGAGGCCTGGTCGCCCGACGCGGGCTAATCTGCCTGGGCATTACGGCGCATTATTTAGGATGCGCCCCGCAATAGCCCCAGCACATCCTCTCCCGTCATCCGCACATCCGCGCCGCTAATCGGATCGAACGTCGCGCGCGTCACATCCCCTGCCCCAGCGTCGACCAGCAACCGCCCGCGCCCCAAAGGCGCATCGGCCACCGCTTGCGCCAACAGCTTGAGATAGGCGCTCTGCCGCATCTCCACCGCGCCCAGCGACCGCAGATGGTCGGTCATGAACTGGCAATCGAGCAGCGTGAATCCGCCCGCCTTCAACCGCGCCACCAGCCACGCCAGCGCGACCTTCGACGCATCGGTGCGGCGCGAAAACATGCTCTCGCCAAAGAACGCCCGCCCCAGCGACACGCCATAAAGCCCGCCGACCAGATCCTCGCCGTCCCAGCACTCCACGCAATGCGCAAAGCCCAGCCGGTGGAGTTCGAGATACGCCGCCTCGATACTGCGATTGATCCAGGTCGAGGGCCGGTCCGGCGCCGCCTCCGCGCACATCTGCACAACCCGTGCGAAATCGCCGTTGGCGCGCACCGTGAACCGGTCCCGCCGAATTGTCCGCGCCAGAGATCGCGATACGACGAAGCCTTCCAGCGGCATGACCGCCCGCTTTTTCGGCTCCACCCAATAGATGTCCTGCGCCTCGCGGTCGTCGGACATCGGGAACACACCGATGGCATAGGCCTGAAGCAACAAAACCGGGTCTATCGTCATTCCACCGGACGCTACCCGCCTTTGCGCCTCGCGCCAACCGGCGACCTCGCGAAAACCGCTCTTGCCCTCCCGCGCCACCCAAGCTAAAGCGCGCCTCTTCGCTGCCATAAGTGGTGATACAGGAGCGTAGCTCAGTTGGTAGAGCGTCGGTCTCCAAAACCGAATGCCGTGGGTTCGAGTCCCTCCGCTCCTGCCATTGGCTTGCGCCCAGCTTGAAAAGGCTTGGGCATAAGTCTATGGAACGTGAAGAAAATTGGTCGCGGAGCAGTGGCCGCATCCGGGAAGCCCGATCTGGGCAAGGCCCGGAGGGCGGCGTATTGCTTCGCGGTTTGTGTTGTTTTTGAATGGGTTGATCGACTCTCATGGCCAAGACGTCCCCAGCGGAATTCGTCAATCAGGTACGCGCAGAAGCGAACAAGATTGTGTGGCCGACGAGTCGGGAAACGATGATGACCACGGTTATGGTCGTCATCATGACATCGATCCTGGGCCTGTTTTTCTTCGGCATCGACACCGTATTCGGTGCGCTGGTGAAGTGGTTGCTGGCGCTGGCCGCCGGTTGAGGCGGATCAGGAACGACGCGAACGGTATAGAATTGGAGTTTTGACGGTCAACATGGCGCGCTGGTACATCATCCATGCCTATTCAGGCTTCGAGAATAAGGTCCGCGACTCGATCGTGGCCGATGCCGAACGCCTGGGCCTGACCCAGTTGGTCGAATCCGTCGAGGTGCCGGTGGAAACCGTCACTGAAGTACGCCGCGGCAAGAAGGTGCAGTCGGAACGGAAATTCTTCCCCGGCTACGTCCTTGCCAAGCTGGCGATGAACGACGACGTGTATCACTTGGTGAAGAACACGCCGAAGGTCACAGGCTTCCTGGGATCGATGGGCAAGCCGCAGGCGATCACCGAAGCGGAAGCCGCGCGCATTCTCAACACCAAGGAGGAAGCCGCCGCCAATCCCAAGACGAAGATCACGGTCAATTACGAGATCGGCGACAGCGTCAAGGTTCTGGACGGTCCCTTCGCCAGCTTCAACGGCGTGGTCGAGGAATTGGACTTCGAAAAGAGCCGCGTGAAGGTGTCCGTGTCGATCTTCGGCCGCGCGACCCCCGTGGAACTGGACTTCGAACAGGTAGAACTCGCCAAATAATGGCGCGTTCGTGCCCCGGCGAAAGCCGGGGTCCAGGGTTTCCAGGCGCAGCGCAAGCCGCCCTGGGTTCCTGCTTTCGCAGGAACACACAGCATTTCCGGGCGACCGGGAATACCCGCGGGAGGCGCATCTTCGGATTCGCTGCTTGACCGCTAAACTTGAACGGGGAGGTCGGTCCGCCGCCCTTCCAGCAACAGAGTGAGTAAACATGGCTAAAAAGATTACGGGCTATATCAAGCTCCAGGTGCCTGCTGGCGCCGCCAATCCGTCCCCGCCGATCGGCCCTGCACTGGGTCAGCGCGGCGTGAACATCATGGAATTCTGCAAGGGCTTCAACGCGGCGACCGGCGACGTGGAAAAGGGCACCCCCCTCCCCACCGTCATCACCGTCTATGCCGACCGCAGCTTCTCCTTTGTCACCAAGACGCCCCCTGCCACCTTCCTCATCAAGAAGGCAGCCGGTCTCAAGTCGGGTTCCAAGGAACCGGGCAAGGTCGTCGCTGGTAAGATCAAGCGTTCGCAGCTTTCGGAAATCGCACAGGTCAAGATGAAGGATCTGAACGCGAACGACATCGACGCCGCAACGAAGATCATCGAAGGCAGCGCCCGCGCAATGGGCCTCGAAGTGGTGGAGGGCTAAGACATGGCTAAGCTGACAAAGAAGGCGAAGACCCTCGCTACCGCAATCGACAAGGAAAAGCTGCACAGCGTCGATGACGCACTGGCGCTGATCAAGACCCACGCGACTGCCAAGTTCGACGAATCCGTCGAAGTGGCGATCAACCTGGGCGTCGATCCCCGTCACGCTGACCAGATGGTCCGCGGCGTCGTCACCCTGCCCGCTGGCACCGGCAAGACCGTTCGCGTCGCTGTGTTCGCGCGCGGCGACAAGGCCGAAGCAGCGACTGCCGCTGGCGCCGACATCGTGGGTGCCGAAGACCTGCTCGACAGCATCCAGGCTGGCAACATCGACTTCCAGCGCGTCATCGCAACGCCGGACATGATGGGCCTCGTCGGTCGTCTCGGTAAGGTTCTGGGTCCCAAGGGCCTGATGCCTAACCCGAAGCTCGGCACCGTGACCCCGAACGTCGCAGAAGCCGTGAAGGCAGCCAAGGGCGGCCAGATCGAATTCCGCGTCGAAAAGGCCGGCATCATCCACGCTGGTCTGGGCAAGGCCAGCTTCAGCCAGGACGATCTGCGCAAGAACTTCGACGCATTCGTCGACGCGATCGTAAAGGCCAAGCCGACCGGTTCGAAGGGCAAGTACGTCCGCAAGATCGCTCTGTCGTCCTCGATGGGCCCAGGCGTGAAGGTCGACGTATCGGAAGTCGCTTCGGCCTGATCCGACCTACGGTAAGCTAACAAAAAAGGCCCCGTCCTCAATCAGAGGACGGGGCCTTTTTTGTTACTACTGCCTCAACCCCCACCACCCGTTCGGGCTGAGCCTGTCGAAGCCTTCTACTAATACCACTGTGCATTGATAGGAACCTACAGTCTGGTGTTCCCCGGCGAAGGCCGGGGTCCAGTTCTGAGCGTGGGACTGGACCCCGGCCTTCGCCGGGGAACACCAATACCGTCCCTATAAGTCGCAATCATCGCAATTTTGTATAAGTGACGCGAAGTGCCTTCGCCAGCAGACGATCCCTCAAACCCCCATCATACCCGCCGTCGACGCCCCGTCGATCAGATATTCCGTCCCCGAAATAAACGCTGCCTCGTCCGAAGCCAGAAACGCCACCAGCGCCGCGACTTCCTCCACCTTCGCCATCCGCTTCATCGGCGCCATGCCTTCGTACATGCTGCGTGCCAGCGCCGGATCGGGCGAACGGTCGATGATGTTGCGGATCATGCTGGTTTCAACGACGCCCGGAAGCACGCTGTTACAGCGCACCTGCAACCCTTCGTTGGCGCAGTGCATGGCGATCGACTTGCCCAGCGCAATCACCGCCGATTTGGTGGTGGAATAAGCGACGAAATTGCCCATCGCCTTGTGTGCCGACATCGACGAATTGATGATGATCGACCCGGTCGGCCCGCCCGGATTGTCACGCATGATCTTCACCGCCGTCTGCGCGGTCAGCATCACGCCGGTCAGGTTCACCGCAATGATCCGGTCCCACCCCTCGATGGTGATCGACTCGACACTGCTGTCGCCTGCTTCGATCCCGGCATTGGCGAACACGATGTCCAGCCGCCCATATTCCGACCGGAGGTGCTGCTCGACCCGCTGCCAGTCCTCCGGGCTCTCCACCCGGCTCTTGATGAACGCTGCGCCGGTCGCGTCAGTCACGGCTTTCGCCGCTTCCTCATTGGAGCCGGTAAACAGCACCTTCGCGCCATCCTGCGCCAGCCGCTCGACTGCGCCGCGCCCGATGCCTGACGTTCCGCCCGTTACCAGAGCCACCTTGCCGCTTAAATCTGCCATAGTCTCATGCTCTCCTGCGCGTCGTTCCGCGGTCACGCAGACACACATGCCAAATATCGCGCCACGATGCGCCCTGCAAAAAGTGGCAGGACGAAAACCTCAATCCAGAGACAATGTCCCGGCAGCCTTGGCGATAGCGGCAGTGTCGAAATAATAGGGCGTGATACCGCTGAACTTGTCGCCCCGCACCTGCAGCCTTTCGCACAGCGGCATGGCCAGCCGCTCTCCATTGTGGCGGGATGTCGCATGGAGCGTCAGGATGACGACGGCGTTCGTATCCGAAATCGTGACATCCTCAACTGCAAGCGAAGCATCGTCCCAAAAGGCGAAAACCTTGGTGTACAATTCTTCGAGCGCTGACTTTCCCAGATACTCCCCTCCGAAGGGCAAGTTATCCGCTTCCAAGATCCGGAAATCGTCAGTCACCATTTTGTCGACCGCGGCCCAGTCGCCCGTGGCGCAGATCCCATAGATATCGTCGACCATCTTCCTGATCTGTTCGTAGCGGGCACTATCCATGGCATCCTCCATCAAAATGGGCAGGACCGCCGATCGGTGGCCCTGCCCTGTTATCCGTGTCAGAACTTCGTGCTGACCTGAATCTGTACGGTGCGCGGCATCGTTCCGAATCCGAGCTGATCGGCATGGGCAGCCAATGTGCCACCCGAAGCACCGCCAGTTGACGGACCGTCAACGGCACCCGTCACGTAAAAGCGATTGGTCAGGTTCTTGCCGATCACCGCGACTTGCCAGCGCTCATCCGCGCTGCTCAGACGAATACCGGCGTCGAGCGTGACGTAGCTGCTCTGCCGCGAGTCCGCATTGCCGAAGCCCGATGCAAGGTAGGAATCGCTGTATCGCGCATCGGCATTCAGCCCCAGCAACAGGTTCGATCCCACCGAAACGTCGTAGGAAGCACCGATGGTGCCGGTCCATTCGGGCGCAACCGACAATGGCTGTCCTTTCAGATTCTGGCGGAAAGCGGCGCCCACTGCGACATTGCAGCCTTCCGCCTGGCTCTGCCCGGCATAGCAAGGGGCATCGGGGAAGCTGGTGTAACGTGCCCGGCTGTAGTTGATCGAGCCATGCACGTTCAGTCCCTGAACGTCGCGCGGCGCATATTCGAATTCCAGTTCGACACCCTTGGTCCGCGCATCGGCGGTCAGCGTCTGAAACGCGAAGATCGGCGAGTTGAAGAAGTCGACCTGCAAATTGTTGTACGCATAGCTGTACAGACCTAGATTCAACCGAAGCTGATTATCGGCCAGCGTCGACTTGATCCCTGCTTCGAACCCACGCGCCTTTTCCGGATCGAACGTCAAATCGTCGAAAGGTATGTTCGACAGCTTCGAGTTGATGCCGCCGTTGGAAAAGCCACCCGACTTATAGGCCGTTTTATAGGCACCATAGACCAGCAGGTCAGCGGTCGGTTTCCAGGTGATCGTTGCTTCTGGCGACCAGTCGTTGAATGTCTGATCCGCCGTCACGACGCCCAGGCCATCGGGGTCGTTCTGGGGACGGAAGATGGAGGTCAGCCCCGGATTGTTATAAGGCTGGGTGAAGAAGCTGTCCTTCGTTTCATGCGTGTAGCGGACACCGCCGGCGATTTCGACCGTAGGAACGACTTTCCACGTCACCTGACCGAATGCGGCAATAGTTTCTCCGTCGGTGAAGCTGGTCTTGCGCGTCGCAAGATACTGGTCTTCCCGCGACGCCGCGCTGTTGGTCAGGCCTGCCAGAACGATATACTGGTCAAAGTCCCGGCGGGTCTTCTGATACAACGCACCCACCATCAAATTGACGGGAGAGTCGAACGTCGTAAGCGCACGAAACTCCGATGAGAAAGCGTGATAGGTCGAATTTTCCGTGGCCCAGTTGGCCGCCGGGCTGGATTGGAAATCGCAGGCGCAGGCCCAGCGATTGTTGTTCCAGTTATAATTGGTGACAGAGGTCAGCGTCACATCGTCAAGATCATAGGCAACCGTGCCCGTGACGGCCCAGCTCTTGTACCGGTTATACAGGCTGCCGTCTTCCTTGGCATAGGGGATCTGCGCCGCGAACACGGCAGGCAGTTTGTTCTGATGCGTCACGAAATCGCGGGCGCAGGCATATCCGTTAAGCTGGCTGACGCCGCCATTGGGGCAGTTGAACGCGACATAGTTCCAACTGTTGTTGTTGGTTTCATTGAAGGCGCCCGATGCCTTGACCGTTGCGGTCAACCGATCGGTCGGTTCCCACTTCAGCGTTACCCGGCCCAACAGTTCCTTTTCACCCGGCGCATCTTCCGGCGAAGGATTGGATACCACGGTGCCCGCTACCCCCGTCGCAACGTCCAGCGTCGCATAATTGAACGGCGCAGAGACATTCTTGTAATAGCCGCCCCACATCTTGGATGCGCGCAAAGCGACGCGGATACCCCGCGTATCGGTCAGTGGACCTGACCCGATCACTTCCACCTGCGCTTGCTGCGATTCAACCTCATAGCCTGCACGGGCTTTGAATTCCGGCGTAGCGGTCGGATCTGCGGTGGTCAGGGAAATGACGCCAGCGGTCGCATTCTTGCCGAAGAACAGCGCTTGCGGACCTTTCAGGATTTCGACCCGGCCCAGATCGAAGAAGCCTTCGTTGATGATGCGGCCCTGCCCGTAATAGACCCCGTCGACCACCACCGCGACGGACTGCTCGATGCCGATCGATGTAGACGACGATCCGATGCCACGCAACGTCAACTGCGCGCCCGATCCGTTGGACGCGCGCCCGACATTCAGATTTGGGGTGCGCGCCGCGATTTTTTCGATGGATGTCAGATCCTGCCGCGCGACCATTTCGGCGGAAATGGCCGTAACCGCAACGGGGATGTCCTGAACGCTTTCTTCGCGCTTGCGGGCCGTAACCACGATGTCGGTAAGACCGCCAGTCTGCTCTGCGGCCGCGGGCGTTGCCGCGTCCTGCGCGAGCGCCGGGTTAGCCATCGCGTATGACAGCGCGCTTACGCTGGCTGCGATTTTCCATATCGAACGGCGATGGGTAACGGTCATAAGAAAAACTCTCCCGGTTGCTGATGGTGGCCGGTCTGATGCCGGTTAATCGAATAGCCCGATGCTTAAGGCTGTCCGGATTGCACGGCAGGGGATTGCGCGCGTCTTCCGTCCAAGTCACCCTGTCAAATTCGGGAGGTTCCCGTAACGTCCCCATCATGAGCAAAGTCGGCATCGAAATGCAGACTGCCGTCATGGCGGGGCATTTTGCGTGACGGGAAGAGGATAGGGTGCGATGACGAAACGACTGGACGGAAGAATAGCGTTAGTTTCCGGTGCGTTGCGCGGAATAGGCCTTGCCATCGCGCAGTGTCTGGACGCCGACGGCGCAACCACGATAGTCACCGATCTCGATCAGCCCGACAGCGAAGCGGTCGCCACCGCGATCGGCACTATGACAAATGCCAGCTATATCCGTCTCGACGCGACGGACGAGGACGCATGGATCGCCGCGCGCGCGCAGGTCGCGGAAACATACGGCCATCTCGACATATTGGTGAACAATGTCGGTGCGGACCTGACCGGCAAGGTGCAGGATATAAAGCTCGCCGACTGGCGCCGACTGATGACGCTCAACGTCGATACGGTATTCCTGGGCACCAAGACATTTCAGCCGCTGCTGGCCAAGGGCGGGGCCAGCACGCCCTACGGCTCCAGCATCGTCAACATCAGCTCGATCATGGGCCTCGTCGGCATGGGCGAGGTGTCGGCTTATAATGCGTCGAAAGGCGCAGTCCGGCTGTTTACCAAGTCCAACGCGCTGGAATTTGCCGACAATGGCGTGCCGATCCGCGTCAACAGCGTCCATCCCGGCTTCGTCGAAACACCCTTGCTGCACAAGGGGATGAAAAGCTGGGCGGAACGCGACGGCACGCTCACCGCGCAACAACTGATCGACGCGATGGCGCAAACGACGCCGATCAAACGCCTCGCCCAGCCCATCGAGATCGGCAAGGTCGTCGCGTTCCTCGCCAGCGACGACGCCAGCTACATGACCGGCAGCGAAGTCGTTGTCGATGGCGGCTGGACCGCACGCTGACCTTCATCGCCCCCAAAACGGAAAGCCCGAACCTATGAACGCATTCTCTCTCTCAGGCAGCGTCGCTGTCGTCACTGGCGCAACTGGCGGCATCGGTCGCGCATCGTGCAAGGCTCTCGCCGAAGCCGGTGCCACGGTCATTGCGACCGATCTTGCCGCCTCCGCAGATGTCGAGGGCGCATCGGCCTATCATCCGCTCGAAGTAACGAGCGAAGAAGCATGGCGCACGCTCATCGGCTTAGTGGAACGCGATCACGGCCGCCTCGACATTTTAGTCAACAATGCGGGCATCTCCGTCACCAATTCCATTGCCGACACCAGCCTTGCAGAATTTCGCAAATGCATGGCGATCAACGTCGAGGGTGTGTTCCTTGGCACCCAGGCGGCCCAGAACCTGCTCGCCAAAAGCGGAGCAGATCGCAAGGGCGGCGCCTCGGTCATCAACCTGTCCTCGGTCGGCGGCCTGAAGGGCGCAGCCTATATGGCGGCCTATTGCACCAGCAAAGGCGGCGTGAAGCTGTTCACCAAGAGCGCAGCGGCGGAATTCGCGCTGCTTGGCCTGCCGATCCGCGTCAACAGCGTCCACCCCGGCGGCATCGACACCAACATGATGGACACCATCTACAACCGCTATGTCGAGGCGGGCCTGTTCCCCGACGCCGCCACGGCCCGCAGCGTCGTGTCGGCGGGCCACGCCATGGGCCGCATGGGCGATGCGGAGGAAATCGCGACTGGCATCGTCTACCTCGCCTCTCCCGCTGCCAGTTTCATGACGGGATCGGAACTCGTCATCGACGGCGGCATGACCGCGCGCTGAGCGACCGGGCCGCAAAGCGCTGAAGCAAGTTGTGCAGGTCAGGAACCTGCCAACTTTCTTCTGAACAGCCTTTTGATCAGCCAGTCTTCCAGTATCCGGCCGACGATATAGAGCGTCGCGAAGATTGCCGCGAAAACATAAGCCGGCGTTGGTGAAGGCTTATCGTCTTTTTCGTCGTCCTTATCTTTATCCTTGTCCTTGCCTTTCTTTTTGTCATCTTTCTTCGGCTTCTCAGGCTCCGGCGCACCCAGGAACTTGTCGATCGGATTGAGCTTCAGCTCGGGCTCTTTCTTCTCTTCCTTTTTTGCCTTGTCGGAGGCTTCGGTCGACGATTTCTGGTTACCCATGACTATCGTCAACTGCGCGAAGCCAAGAAACAGGAGCGGCGCAAGAAAGCACAGCAGCAACGCCCGACTGGTGAGGTTATAGCGCAGCACAGAGCCGCCCTCACCCTTTTCGATCCGCAGGACACCATCGTCGAAAATGGACATCTTGTCCTGCGGCGCCTGCGCTTTCTTGCGAAATGTCAGCGTATCATATGTGCGTTCGTGGCTGGTGCCGCGCTGACGAAACAGCGGGTCGAGCCGATCGAAGGCTTCCTCACTCGATTGCTCTGGAACGAGCGTCAGGCTGCCCCTGATATGCCAGATCCAGTCAATGAAACGCAGGTTCACGCAACCTCCTTTGGAGAGAGCTTTCAATGGCATAAGGACAGCAAGGCGCGCACCGGCCGACCCTGTGTCGGCTTCGACTCCGCTCAGCGATCTCTAAGAGGATTAAGCGGTTGCCTGGGCCGTTCGACTTACTCGGCCGGAACCGATATCGGTTCCGATGCCGAGGATGATCCCGAACGCCCGAAACGTTCCTTGATCGTCTTCCAGCCTTCGGTGAAGGGATAGGTCATCGTCTCGCCAACCGACATGCGGCGCCCGCCTTCCATGCCCAGCAGTTCGGCTTCGCCATCGACACATGTGCCAAACATGCGGTCGATGATGATCCATGTACCGGCATAATTGCTGCGCGTGGCCTCGTAATCCTGCGAATGGTGCACGCTGTGATGCTCGGTAGTGTTGAACAGGAACCGCCACCAGCGCGGCGTATTGAAGCGCACATTGATATGCTGGTAAATCGAAACGGTCAGGCCGAGCGTTCCTGCAAGCAAGGCTGCGCGGGGCAGAAAATCGAAAAATCCGCCGATGCCCAGCCCGATCAGGAACAGTTCGATGGGGTTGCCCACCGCGCCCTTGTTGATGTTCAACTGGGTGATGTAGTGGTGGGGCGCATGGGTCAGCCACAGCGGATACCAGTTGTGCATCCCGCGATGCATCCAATATTGCCCGAAATCGAACATGAAGGAAATCAGGAACGCCTGCACCAGCAACGGCAGCGCCATAAACCAGGCCAGCTTGTCCCAGTTGAACGACTGCTGCATCGCTTCGATCATGGCACCATCGCCGATATAGGTGTCGACCATGCGGAGCAGCGTATAACCCAACCCGACGTAGAACAGGTCGGTGATCAACTCCTTCCATGTCAGCCGCCAGCTATCGTAACGTGGATTGACCCATTCCAGCGCCAGCAGCAACAGCTTGAAACCGATGCCGATGGCAATGCCGGTCGACGCCTTCGCGATGGAATTGGGCGCATAGTACCAGAAGGCCAGCAGAGCGAACAACGCAGCGGGCTGGAACCAGGTAAAGACGAACTGCTTGACCGGGCCGCCTTCCACCTTCGGGATATTTTCCCAACCGATCGTGACCGGCGACTGACTGCCGATGACCCTTTTACCTACGCGAATCCCGTCCATACCGTTGGCCCCCGCACTATGTGATCGACTCTCCCGGTAGTACTAATTTTCGATATCGTAATACCAATATGCGTTCTCTGTCTACAGCATAGTCAATATCGCATCATGTTCTCTGAAAACGGTGAGATCGTCCGTCCATCCGTCATTCGCGAAGGACGCAGCCCAAGATAGTATCGCAACTCTTTGAGCGGCATATTTCCCTGTCCTACACGCACCCCGATCCGTTACCCCTGCGCGCGTGCTCAGCCCGACGCCCTGCACGGAATCCTTGTCGCGTTCCCCTCTCGCTCATGCGCTCATGACGCACAGGTGAGACAGCCAGGCGGCAATTTGATTTCACCATGTGCATTCTGGCGTCATTTCGTGCGGCACGAACGGGACCGCAGCGCCTGAAGCTGCACCATATCCAAGTCTCTCAGGCGGGGGCCTGTGGCTGGCCTGAGCTTATGCAGCGAAGGAGAAATGGCATGATGCAATTGGCGGATGCTTACCAAACAACCCGTCCCGTGTTCCTGCGCAGGCAGGAACCCAGTAATACAGCAACGTCAGCCCATGAAGCGTTTACTGGGTTCCTGCCTACGCAGGAACACCCAAGCGCGCGTATCGGGCGTCGGGAAGCTCCACCTCAGCACCACCCCGGAACAGCCCCAATGGGTAGTGACGTAGTGAGGCCTTTGAGGCTTTCCGCGCATTTTACCCCCAACAAAAAGGTCCGGTCCGCTGCAGCGGACCGGACCTTCTCATCCGCCCATTTATGGAGAGAGGGCGGAAAGGTGAAAGGCGAGTTTCAGAACTTCTGCGTGGAAGACACCTCATGGACCAAAACGTCGTTCGTGAACTTGCCGGCAAAATCGGCCAGCAGCTTTTCGATGGCGGGCAACGCGAGATGCGCCTGCAGCGCTTCCATATCGCGCCAGCCTTCCATCGCCATGATAATGCCCTTTTCCGCGTCCTCGATGCCCATGTGGTAGAATGCGCAACCGTCCTCCGCGCGGGAGGGTTCGCACAACTCTTGCAACCGCGCGAACAGGTCAGGCAGGGTGGCAGGGTCGGTTAGAATCTGGCCGGTGATGACGATCATGCGGAATACTCTCTGCTAAGGGAAAAGGGAGAACGGAGACCATCGCTCACGTCTGGTGAATGATCGTGAAGGCGCGGCTCTTGAGGAACCACTGCCCGTCCCGCTTGACGAGCGTGTCGTTGTAACAGGCGCGCGCGCGCTTATCCTTCAACGTGTCGGGCTCCTCATAGACTTCGGAGAAATAGGCGCGGGCGACGGCAGTGTCTCCATCGACCTGAATCATGCCGGGGGTCATGATGAAGCTGAGCTTGGGATAAAGCGGCATCGCTCCGCGCCACAGATCGACGACTGCTGTCTTGCCAGAGACGACCCCCAGTTCAGGGTAATGCGACAAGTCCCAATGGCAATCCTCTACCCAAAGCGACGCCCACAGCGCCTCGTCCACGCGGTTGACGGCATCGGCATAGGTTTCGAGGACTTCGCGAATGGCGATCCGGTCCTCCAGCGGGCCGGTGTAATTGGCGGTCATGCCACTCTCCAGATTGTCTTATGGGCTTGGGGGCAGGCTAAGCGATTGGCGCGCACCGCAAACCTGCCACAAGCACGAGGTCAGCGATATTCGTCCCGCAATAGCCGCCGCAGGATCTTGCCCGAAGGATTGCGCGGCAGGGTCTCGCGAAAGGCAATCGTCTTGGGTGCCTTGTACGCCGCAATCCGCTCCCGCGCCCACGCAACCAGCGCGGCGGGATCGGGCGTGCGCCCCTCGACCGGGACGACAATGGCCTTCACCGCTTCGCCCCATTTCGGGTCGGACACGCCGATCACTGCGACGTCAGCGACATCGGGATGACTGTAAAGCGCGTTCTCGACTTCGGCGGGATAGACATTTTCGCCACCGGTGATGATCATGTCCTTGATCCGGTCGGCCAGATACAGATAGCCGTCCTCGTCCATATATCCCGCGTCGCCGGTCCGCAGCCAGCCGTCGGAATCGACCGTTTCAGCGGTGGCATCGGGCCGATTGTAATAGGCGATCATATTGGCCGTGGACCGCGTCGCAATCTCCCCCACCGCCCCACGCGGCAGTTCTATCCCGTCCTCACCGACGATCCGCACTTCGACGCCGGGCAGCGGCACGCCGATCCCGCGCATCCGCGCATTGCCGTCAGGATCATGATCCTCCGGCGGCAGGCCGACGATGGTCCCCGCCGTCTCCGTCATCCCGTACATCTGGGCAAAGCCGCAACCGAACACTGCAATCGCCTGCCGCATCAGGTCGAGCGGGATGGCCGACCCGCCATAGCAAATGGTCTGGAGGAAACTGAAATCGGTCCCCCCCGCATCGGGATGATCGCACACGATCTTCATTGCAGTCGGCACCATCATGATTTTCGTGATGCGATAGCGAGTCAGCAGATCCAGCACCTGATGCGGATCAAACTCCCGCACCACAATCCCCTTGCCGCCATGCTGCAGCGACCACATACCCCAGCCCGATCCGCTGATATGGAATATCGGCATCGCGATCAGCGCGACATCTTTGGCGGTCCACCGGTTCCACGCCGGCATCCGATCAACGGGCGTATCCTGCCGCAGTGCCAGCAAGCTGCGATTGCTCAGCAACGCTCCCTTGGGATTGCCCATGGTCCCGGACGTATAGAGTTGCAGCACAGCGTCGTCATAGCCCGCCTCCCGCGCCGGATCGGTCGCATCTTGCGCATCGCGCCACGTCGCAAAGTCGGATGTGCTCATCGGCTTATACGCCGCGTCGGTATCCAGCCGGTCGAGAAATTCGGGGTCCGCCAGCACCATGTGCGGCTCACAATCGCCCAGGATATAGGCAACCTCCGGCGGTGCCAATCGCCAGTTGATCGGCACCAGCACCATTCCGGCCTTCGCCGCGCCCAACCAATATTCGAAATAGAGATCGCTGTTCTTGCCAAGATAGGCGACGCGGTCGCCCGGATGCAGACCCGCGGCGATCAGACCGTTGGCCACCTGACTGGCATGGCGATCCAGCGCGGCGAAACTCGTTTCGCGCTCTTCGAACACCAGTGCAATGGCATCGGGCGTTTTTGCCGCATGGTGACGAACAATGTCGGTGAGAACGCTTCTCTGCATCGAAATTCCGGCCTCTCCCTGCCTTATGCGGCCTGCCCGCCTATCAGCGGTCGCCTGCCTTGCCCGCAAAAGCCACTGACGGATTCGCCAGTGCAGTTCGCGCCAGCCTTCTTTAAGGTCTCCTCATCATCTGCGCGGCACCGACCGCGTGCAACTGGCATTTTAGGGAGAGCGACAATGGATTTAGGCCTTGCGGGCAAGAAAGCCATATTGGTGGGCGCCAGTCATGGCATCGGCCTCGCTACCGCACATGCGCTGGCGGCCGAAGGCGTTTGCATCGCGTTGTGTTCGCGGTCTCAAGGCAGTGTCGACACGGCAGTCGATGCCCTAAAGGCGCATGGCGGCACGGTCATCGGCGGCGCAGTCGACGTTACCGATGCCGAAGCACACAGTGCCTGGATCGCCAAAGCAGCCGAAGAACTGGGCGGCTGCGACATCTTCATTCCCTTCACTTCGGCAAACACCGGTGTCGATGACGAAGCAGGCTGGCGCGCAGTGTTCGATGCCGACATTCTGCCGCTGGTGCGTGGCGTTCAAGCGGCGTTGCCCTTCCTGCAAAAGTCGGATGCCGCCTCTATCGTCACCATTTCCTCAACCGCAGCGTTCGAGGATTTTATGGGACCGGGCGCATACAATGCGCTGAAGGCGGCGGTGATAAACTACACCTCGGCGCTCTCACAAAAGCTGGCTGGCGAAGGCGTCCGAGTCAATTGCGTCTCACCCGGCCCGGTTGAAATGGAAGGGCGCGCATGGGACCAGATCAAGCAGGCCATGCCTGACTTCTACACGGGCATTCTCAAGCAGATCCCTATGGGCCGCATGGGCAGTGGCGAAGAAATCGCGAAGGCCATCGCATTCGTCGCTTCGCCAGTCTGCGGCTACATGACCGGCGCCAACCTCGTGATCGATGGCGGCTTTACCAAGCGCGTGCAGTTTTAGGCGGAGCCTGGGCAATGGCGAACAACGAGGCAAAGCGGATCGACTGCGTATTGATCGCAGGCGGATTGTATCACGACATCGATTTCGCACGGCTGGAATTACTGAAGCTTCTAGGGGAGGACGAGCGCGTGCGTACGCGCGTGTTCGAGGATTACAGCAACATCGAAGCGATCACGTCCGCCGACTTTATCATAACCTACACCTGCGATGTTGTCCCCTCACTGGAAGCACAGGAAGCGCTGCGCAATTATGTGCAGGGTGGCGGGCGCTGGTACGCGCTCCACGGCACAAATTCGGTCCTGCGCCTGTTCGAAAGTGGCCTTTACGGCAGTCCGCGATGGGCGCCGCTTTTCATGGAAACGCTGGGCAGTCAGTTCGTCGCCCATCCCCCCATTGCGCCGTACACCGTCACGGTTGCCGATCCCGACCATAAATTGACGCAAGGAATCCAACCTTTTGAGACGACGGACGAGCTGTATCTCATGGAGCTGCACGGCGACTTGCATGTCCTGCTGGAAACCGAATTTTCTGGTGAAGCGACGGGGTTCGACGAGCATGAATGGGCGCACGGCACCCACCCCGTGCTCTACATCAAACCGCAAGGCGAGGGCGCCGTCCTCTACAACACTCTTGGTCACTGCCGGGGGCATTACGACATGCAACCGCATCTCGATTACTGGCCCACGGTCGACCGATGTGCATGGGACTTGCCGGTATTTTACGATCTGCTGCGCCGGGGCATTGCCTGGGCAAAGGGCGATTAACGACTACGCCAGCGGCTTGACGGGAAGATGCTCCATGCCAGGTGCTTCATCGGGCACCGCAACTTCAATCCAGCCGTCGGCGTCTTCACGCCAGGGATACAGCTTAAGCGGTTTATACCCTGCTCCGCCCAGACATTCGCCGGTGTCGAGCTTGAAACGGGCGCCATGTAGCGGACACATCACCGCACCGCGCCGCACGCGCCCATCGGGCGCGAGGGGCGCGGCGGCATGGGTGCAGCGGTTGATCAGCGCGTGGATGGCGCCTTCCTCGCGGCAGACAAGCACCGGCCAGCCATTGACGACGAAGGGCAGCACCGCGCGCTCCTCGACATCGTGCGCCAATACAACCCGATGAAACGTCTCAGCCATTCTGCATCCCTTATCTTCTCTGCCGCGCTCTGCCGCGCGGACTCTTATGCAGCAATTGATGCTTTTCATAGCTGCGCGCGCTGGCTTGGCAACGCACATTCGCTGGCACAGACATTTGAGAGGATTGCAAAGTCATGGTCGAAATAAACCGCTACTGGCGGCTGGACAGCTATCCTGAAGGGCAGGATTTTGCTAGCGCGATGGATCTGTATGACGCTCCGATGCCTGACATTGCGGATCGCGAAGTGCTGGTTAAAAACCTCTGGTTCTCGCTCGATGCCGGTACGCGCATGTGGTTCACATCGCGCACCGACAGCTATATGCCACCGCTTCCTCTGGGCAGTCCGGTCATGGGCTTCGTGCTTGGCCGCATTGTTCAGTCGCGGCATCCCGACTTTGCGGAAGGCGCAATCGTGCGAGCATATGGCCAATGGGCGGACTATTCTCGCCTTGCCCCTGACATCGGCAATTTCTGGCAAGTTCCCGACATTTCCGACATGCGGCAGCATTTCGCAGTGCTTGGCCCGAACGGCTGGACCGCATATGTCGGCCTCAACGAATACGCAAAGGTGCGCCCCGGTGAAACAGTGCTGGTTTCCGCAGCGGCGGGCGCAACGGGACTACTCGCAGCGCAATTTGCATTGGCGACGGGATGCCGGGTGATCGGGATCGCGGGCGGCGCCGAAAAGTGCCGACGGTTGCGCGAAGAATTCGGTCTTACGGCCACCATCGATTACAAGAATGACGACGTGAGCGCACGCCTTGCGGAGATCGCGCCTGACGGAGTCGACGCCTATTTCGATTGCGTCGGCGGTCCTCTACTGGATGCCATTCTGCCGTGCATGGCTATGAACGGGCGGATCGCGATCTGCGGTCTTATTTCCACCTATGACCAGATCGAACGAAAAGGTCCGGTCAATTTCGACCTGATCCTTATGAAGCGTCTGACCGTTGCGGGCTTCTTTTCACCTGACTTCTATTTTCGCGGTGAAGAGATCAACCGCCTGACGCAGCCATGGCTGGACAATGGGACCGTATCAATGGCGTTCGACGTCACCGAGGGACTGGAAAACACACTGATCGCCTATGCGAAAATGTTCACCGGCGGTAACTTTGGCAAGACGATGGTCAGGCTTGCCGAATAAGCCCCCGGACTTATGCTGCCGCAGTCAACGCCACATAGCGGCGCAGTTCCCAATCGTTGTCGCCGAACAGCGAGGCCAGCACCAATACGCGCTTGAATGCCTGACCGATCATCAATTCTTCGGTTGTTCCGATACCGCCGTGAAGCTGCACAGCATCTTCGGCCAGCGTTATTGCGCTGGTTGAAATGAATGCCTTGGCCCCTGTTACTGCCTGATCGCGCCCCTCATCCGATTGTGCTGCGGCCCGGTACATCTGACCGCGGCTCAGTTCCAGCAGTCCGTAATTGTCTGCCATGCGATGCTGGATCGCCTGGAAATCGCCGATAGCCTGCCCGAACTGGTTGCGCGTTTTGAGGTAGTCCAGGGTGGAATCGAACATCATCGCCATCAGGCCGACCAATTCGCCGCAGATGGCGAGCCGCGCATCGGCCAGCGCAGCATCCAGGGCAGAGCGACCGCCCGCCATCGGTGCAGCAAGCACGTGCGTGAGTCGAACATCGCTCGCCACCGACCCATCAGCAAGGCGATAGTTACGCCGGGAAACCCCTTCGGCATCTGACGCAACCAGATACAGCCCTATGGCCCCGCTGTCGTCCTTCGCAGCTACGATCAGATCATCGGCGAAAGGACCGCCAACGACCATCTGCTTCGTACCGTTTAGCCGATAGTTTGCCCCATCGACGACGGCGTTCGTCACGATCGCGTCGACGTTGAAACGGGAATTATGTTCCGCGCAAGCCAGCGCCGCAAAACGTTCGCCGGACGTGAGGCCAGGAAGCAGCGCAGCTTTCTGCTCCTGCGTCCCTGCGCGTTCTATAACGCCGCCAGCGAGCACGATGACCGGTAGCACAGGCTCGACCGCCACCGATCGCCCAAGCGCCTCCATCACAGTAATCAGCTCGACGGCACCGCCTCCAAAGCCACCAGACTCCTCGCCAAAAGGGAAACCCAGCGCTCCGGTTTCCGCCAGCAGCGACCAACCTTGCGCACTGAACCCGAAAGGCTCCCGCACATAAGCGAGGCGTTTGACCGAGTCGTAGCGATCCGTTGCAAACCGCACGATCAGATCGCGCAGCATGCTTTGCTCTTCGCTGAGATCGAAATTCAAAACTGCCATCCCCTATTGCCGTTCGCCTTGCCGATATGATCCCGACGGGCTTTGCGTCGGTAGTTCGACGTCGATGCACTAAGCACCCAAGGCTGCATCGTATCGCCTGCGTTTTCCAATAGTTCGATGCAGGCCGGCTAGAGAAACCTATACAGAGTCATAGGTTTTTGCCGCCTTGCCGGAGGGACAGCACCGGTATAGTCTGTGTGCATGGAGAGACCAGGTGACAGCTTTGCCACCTGCACGGATGATGCCGGACAGACCCTAATAGGCGCCGACATCCGTTCGAGCAGGTATGTGCCAACCGCGATAGCCAAGGCGGCGGACATTCGCCCCGCGGCGGAGGCATTACGTGACATCGCGCTGGAAATCGGAAATTTCCGCGTTGCCGCCTGCGCCAATATCGCTTCCAAATTGTCGATGTGCGACGAATCCGGTGAGGTGCTGGCTTCCACCGTGTTCGGCTGGCCCGCATCGAAGGAACAGTGGTGGAAGAAACCGCTTCTCGCGCTCAGTTCGCCCCTTCCGTTCGCCTGCCGGTATGAAAGCGAGCCTTTCTGGGTAAATGCCAAGGGTATTCATACTCGTGCACCCAATAGCCTGCTCGATCAGATCGACCTTTCTCACTTCAATGACGACGTGAATGCACGCGCTGCCATCGTCGTCCCGATCCACCTTCCATTCGGCCAGATCGGAGCCGTGAGCTTTACGCCCATGGACAACAGCCGCGATGATTTGTCGCGCGAGTTCGATCTCTACGCCGATCAGCTTGAATATCATTCCCGCAGGTTCATCAGCGGCTATTCGCGTGTGACCATGCAGCGTCCGTGGATTCCAAAGAACTGCCGCCTGTCGAAGCGGGAAGTCGAGTGTCTGCGCTGGGCGGCTGTCGGCAAGACCGATGTGGAAATTGCAATGATCCTCAGCAGGAGTTGCGCCACCGTTCGCTTCCACATCCACAATGCCGCAACCAAACTGGAAGCAGTCAATCGCAGCCAGACAGTCTTCAAGGCCACGCAGTTGGGCTTCTTGGGCAATGTAGCGGCCGTTTCGCCGCGCTCTGTCAATCCCGAGAATCTCGCCCATAATTGATGACAAGCGCCTGTAATTGCTTCCCCTCCTGAAGGCTCGTCGATAACGGCGGGCCTTTGTTTTAACACTGCCGAAAAGGGTGTGCCGCTTGGGGGTAGCGACGAGGCATAGGGGAATGCTATCGCGCGCCAATGTCCAGTCCCCTTCTTCTCCCCCAGATTGCGCCACAGATCGGCCCGGTGCTCGAAGCCCTCAGTATCATCGGCACCGCACTGTTCGCAGCATCGGGGGCGCTGGCGGCGGCACGGTTGCAGCAGACACTGGTGACGTTTGCGTTCTTTGCGCTGGTGACGGGTGTGGGCGGCGGCACATTGCGCGACCTGCTGATCGGTGCGCCGGTGTTCTGGGTGGAAGACCCGATTCCCGCCATTGCGTGCGTTGTGGCGGCGCTGCTGGTGTGGCTTACTCCGCGCGACTGGTGGAGCGACCGGGCCCTGGACTGGCTGGATGCCGTGGGCCTTGCTGCCTTTGCGGTGTTCGGCGCGGCCAAGGCACTGTCCTTCGGCATTTCACCGTTCGTCGCAGCGATCATGGGTGTCGTCACGGGTTGCATGGGGGGAATAATCCGCGACTTGCTGGCGGGCGAACCGTCGATCCTGTTGCGGCCTGAGATCTATGTGACGGCTGCGGCACTCGCTTCTGGCCTTTTCGTGACGCTCGCGGCGATGGGCGTTCCGGTGCCGTTGGCCAGCGTTGTCGCTGCGTTGGCCGGGTTTGCGTTGCGTGCCATAGCGATTGCCAGGGGGCTGGCTTTGCCAAGCTATCGCGGCGTATAAATTGCGCGGAAAGTCACTAAGATGGCGCTACATTACTACTATTGAGATGGTCGTAGGGGGGACCCTGATCGCGGGATATCATCTGCTCCGCGGTTCGTTTCGCGCCGTCGGATCGACTTTTGGAAGAAACGTGGTCAGCGCACCGCAAATTCCGCGATCAACCGCAGTCCGATCACAAATGTCGACTTAGGTCTACCGCCCGCAAAAGCCCTGCGGAAATATTGCAGATCAGGTTGGACCGAGAGGAAGGGGGTCACACGGTCTTGGTAGGTTAGTTCAACGCCCGTCTCCGCCGCATCGGCTTGGTCGCCAGAATCCCTGACCGTCCGGCGCATAGCGCGCGATAACCGACCCTGCGCGACACCCATCGAGAATAGCCCGTCGGGTCGCCCCACAATCATTCCGTGTGCAAGCAGGCCGACTTGAAACCCGCCCAGAAAAGGCGTTGTCTTGCCGTCCGAAACGCCAGCGCGAAAAAACACATCCACACCGCGGCTATCGTCTCCTGACACCCGCTGATCCACCAGAACATAGGCGCCGATTGCCGTCCGCCTGACGGGATTGCCGATCGGGTCACGGTCTCGCAAGTCATCCTGCTGCCGAGTATACCCCCAGGCCCCGACAGCCAGTTTTCCGTTTACGTGCGTGCCCGCCTCCGCGATCAAAAGCGCGCCATCGCGCATTCCGAAATCGATCCCTTCCCTATCGCCGAGGACGCCCGCCCGCGCATTTACGACGGCTGCGCGGACATAGCCGGATTTGGCGACCGATACATTCAGTCGCATCGTCAGCGCGGTCGATGGGAAGATCGAAGGCCCGTTTGGACCTGTAGACGAAAGTTCCGAGCCGATCCCGAAAGCGGGTGCGATCAGCAATCCGGCCGAGTCATTCTGGTAGAAATCGACGTTAAGATCGGACAGCCCGACCAGCAGCGCGGCACGACCGCCCACGAGGTCCTGCTCTATCCATGCATCATAGAGCTTGGCACGACGCGAGGAGACTTCAATATTGTCGACACCCTGCAACGTCCCTGCAAGGGCATTGATGGATTGTCCGTGGTTGCTCAGCAGATGGAGATGCGCCCGCGCGCCGCGCCAGCCGACTAGCCGCTCCAGGTCGCCATCGGCCGCCAGTTCTACATTGTCGAGCACGCGCGCGCCCCGCGCATCTCCCCCAGCAACGTTTCCCATGAGATCGAGGACGTAGCGACCCTCGATAGTAATCGCGCGTGGCGGAGGTTCGGGTACAACGGACTGAGCGATCGCAGGTAACGCGCAGGCTGCGGACAGTATAACTGCGCCGGCGGCAAATCGAGATAAGGTTAAAAAAAAGAACATACGGCACCTCCGGCCAATTCAGTTCCTCCTATTATAGGATCACACTGATGTCCCAGTACCGTAAGGTTCTCAAAACATGCCCCAGTCGAAGTCCAATCCCCGCGATGCGATGTCGCTGACCCGTGCCATTCGTATAGCGGGCGGGGTTCTGTTCGGACTTATGCTTCTGTGCGGCGTGACCGGCATCGGCGCTGCCTGGATGCAGACCGCTGCGCTGCATCGCCAGAACGAAGCAACGGCAATGTTCGCCAACCACGAAGGCGCGGACATGATGCACGACGCCATACGCAGCGACGTGCTGGCCGCGTTTCAGGCGATAGAACCCGGCAGTACGATCAAGACCGACGATATTCGAAACGACTTTCGAACGCATCTCGCCGCACTACGTGAGGGGATCGCCGCCGACTCTGCCTATACCGGCGATGCCGACGTCGCCGCGGTAACGTCCAAGCTGGCAGCGCCGATGGAGGACTATGTCCGGTCCGCCATGCAGCTTATGGATCGGATCGGCAGCAATCCGACCGCCGCGCGTGCGATGCTGCCGGGGTTCTTCGATCAGTTCCGCGCGCTCGAAATATCGATGGGCGCAGCATCCGACGCGATCGGGGAGAATTCCAAAAAGTCCGCCGAAAGTGCGGAGCGGGTCGGTACGATTGCGATGATTCTGCTGGTCTTAACGCTGGCGATCGGCATCGCAGGGACACTGGCCTTCGTAGTGCTCGCGTTGCGCCGGGTCGTGCAGCCTATCGTTGTACTCGCAGGGACGATGCGCGCACTCGGCGAGGGTAATCTCGCAGCTGAGGTGACAGGTGCGGACCGCGGGGATGAACTCGGCGACATGGCCAAGGCCATGCTGGCATTTCGCAACCAGCTCCAGGCAGCAGAAGCGTCGAAACAGGCTCAGGCGGCACTGATCGTGGACAGCCTGGGTACTGGCCTCACCGCGCTGGCAGAGGGCGATCTGACAGCAGAGGTGGTCGCCGATCTCCACGCGCCTTTTACGGGGCTCAAGGACAATTTCAACAGCGCGGTCGGCAGCCTTCGCGGGTTGATCGGATCCGTCGCCCAAGGAACGATGATGATCCGCACGGGATCGCAAGAAATAGCGCGAGCAAGCGAGGACCTTGCACGACGGACCGAAGGGAATGCCGCCAGCCTGGAAGAAACGGCAGCTGCCATCGCACAGATGGATCAGCGCCTGAAGGCGACGGCTGTCGCCGCAGGACGGACCGTCGAGCGCGCAGACGGCGCGATTACCACGGTGGCCGACGGGCGCGAAATTACGGCCGAGGCAGTCAAAGCGATGAACCGGGTCAGCGAAAGCGCCAAGGGTATCGACAGCGTGATCGAGGGACTCGACAAGATCGCTTTCCAGACACGTGTTCTCGCGATGAACGCCGCAGTCGAGGCAGGGCGGGCCGGTGAGGCGGGGCGTGGGTTCGCTGTGGTCGCCGACCTTGTATCTGCGCTGGCCATGCGCGCCGAGGAAGAGGCTGGACGCGCGCGCGACCAGCTAACCGCGACGCAGGCCGATATCGGCACTGCGGTAGAAAGTGTGCAACGGGTCGATGGAGCCTTGTCCGCCATCTCAACGGATGTCCGGGGGGTGCACACGCTACTCGCGGAGATCGCCGACGACAATCGCACGCAGTCGCGCGCAATCACCGAGGTCAGTGCGGCGGTCGGCACCATGGATCAAGCGACCCAGCAGAACGCGGCGATGGTCGAGCAGACTTCTGCTGCGGTGCGTAACTTGACCTCGGAGGTGACCGCGCTGTCGGAACAGGCGGCGAAATTCCGCATCGCCGGTACGCTACGCCAGGGTGCGGCTTCCAGACAGGCAGACGCAGACCACCAAACTTCCTCCCGATTTCTGACGGCCAAAGCCACCGCGATGACGGATGTCAGCATGGACAGTGCCGAGTTCGCTTCCTTCTAAGGCGCGCAGAGACAGTGCCGATCTTCGCTGGCGAACCTTGGTAGAGATTGCCGACGGCACGTTTCTGGACCGCTGACCTTATGACTTATGCCGCAGCACCCAATTGCGTGTCTGCAGCCAGCGATCATGACTCCGTCGCCGAGACGCCAGGCTTGGAGGATGTGAATGCCGTCTGGGCGATGATCGCACGGCGGAGAGGGGGTACGCGAACAAGGATGTCATGCACGGCATCTGGCTGAGCAAATGCGCAGGTTTAGCGATAGGGGTGCATGCAGGACGGAACACTATGCGTGGTGCCTTCCGCCTATGCGCCAACCGTCTCGGCCCGCCTTGGATGGGTTCTCCCCTTCCACCACCGCTCCAGCGCACGTTGCGCGGGGCGCTCAACAAGGTGGTTGAGGGTGGCGCCCAGCATAATGGCAGTGAGTATCGCGGCGGCAAAGCCCGTCCAGGGATCTATCCCCAGTTCCGCAGTCTTCATCATGATGACGAAGCCGATATGCTGATGGACGAGATAGAGCGAATAGCTGATCCCTCCTAGCCATAGCAGGGGTCGCACGCACAGAAAACGCAAGTAGCTGCGCAGCATTGCGGAGAAGATGGCGATCAGTATTACGGCAGCGAACAGCAGATCGGGCTTTTCGAGCATCGCGACGGTTGCCAGGATCGCTGCAAAATAGGGCAACTGGGCCCGGACTGTGCGCTGACCCGACCAGATACGGTAGAACAGCATTCCGATTGCGAAAAACGGAACATAGCGTAGCACCAGCAGCATCGCGATCCGTTCCGGCATATCAGGCCAGGCGGCCATCAGCCATTTCACCGCAAGCCAGAAGATCAGAACCTGTTCGATGCGGCGTTGCCCCGGCCCTGCCCATATGGCGAGCATCGTGGCGTAGAAGCCGATTTCGACGGTCAATGTCCAATAGGCACCATCGACGGCCGGCAGGAACAGGAACCCTTCGAGCATCGAGAAATTGGCAATGATGGCCATCGGCGGAATCTGTAGCGTGGTCGCATGCCCGAGATATTCGACACCCAGCGTCAGCAGCATGGCAACCCAATAAGCGGGCAACAGGCGCGAGGCGCGGTTCATGATGAAGTCCGGCGCGCTCTTCAGCTTGTCCAGCGTGAAGAAAATCGCAAAGCCGGAAATCGCGAAGAACAGGAGTACGCGATAGTCCCCGCCCATAAAGCTGAACGGTACATGCGATACCGTGGGGAACATCTCGTGAAAACGCGTGCTGTAGTGGAACAGCATGACGGTGAACGCACCGATACCACGCAAGGCATCCAGCTCCGCGAGCCGGGGTCGCTTTTTCACTACGGGCGTCATGCCGACAGAATAGAGCCAGAAGGTTAACAAGAGAAACATCATGCGTCCTTGGGAAAACCACCTACGACGGTAGGCCAAGGTGACGCGAAACCGTCATCGCACAGTCACGGACAGGTCACGCATTGTGCCTATCAGAGCGGATCGTTCAGCCGAACCGGGAACCTGACCACATGGCCCTTTCGCCCTTACCCGCCCTGCCCCACTCCACCGGCCAAGCCGTCGGCAATGCGGTTGTCCAGCATAAACAACTGACGCCCAAGGGCATGCTGGAGCGGGCCTTTGCCTTTGCGTTTCGCGGGCTAGTCTATGCGCAGATCTGGGAAGACCCGCTGGTCGACATGGAGGCGCTGGAGATCGGGCCGGACAGCGACATCATCACCATCGCCAGTGGCGGGTGCAACATGCTGTCCTATCTGACCGCCAAACCGCATTCGATCACGGCGGTCGACCTCAACACTGCGCATGTCGCCCTGGGACGGTTAAAGCTGGCAGCAGCGCGACATTTGCCCGATCATGCCGCATTCCATCGGTTCTTCGCGCAGGCGGGGCAAAAGGACAATGTGGCGGCGTATCGCACCCATGTAGCGCCGCACCTGGACGATGTAACGCGGCGCTATTGGGAAGCACGCGACCTGAGCGGGCGGCGGCGGATTACTGCCTTTACGCGCAACTTCTATACCAGCGGACTGTTGGGCCAGTTCATCGGCGGGGCGCATCTGATCGCCAAACTCTATCGCATCAATCCGCGCGAAATTCTGGGCGCCAGTTCGCTGGAGGAGCAGCGCGAAATATTCGAGACGCGGATGGCGCCGATATTCGACAAGAAATTCATCCGCTGGCTGACCCAACAGCCTGCCTCGTTATTCGGCCTTGGCATTCCGCCCGCCCAATATGACGCGCTGTGCGATGGCGACGCGCAGAGCATGAACGCCGTGCTACGCCAGCGGCTGGAAAAGCTCGCCTGCGATTTCGATATTCGGCAGAATTATTTCGCATGGCAGGCCTTCGGACGCGGCTATGCGCAGCATGACAATGGCGACGCATCGCGGGCTTCGCTGCCGCCCTATCTGGAAGCGATACATCATGAGACGGTGCGCGAAGGCGTGGCGCGGGCGCAGATCCTGCATTGCAATTTCACCGAACATTTGCGGTCATTGCCGGAGGGGGCACTGGATCGCTATGTGTTGCTGGATGCGCAAGACTGGATGACGGATGCGCAACTGACCGACCTGTGGACGCAGATCACGCGGACGGCCCGCCCCGGTGCGCGCGTGATCTTCCGTACGGCGGCGCGGCCAACGCTGTTGCCGGGACGACTGCCCGACACGCTGCTGGATCAGTGGTATTACGACGTTGCGCGATCCGATGAGGGAACGCGGCTGGACCGTTCCGCGATTTACGGCGGCTTTCATCTGTATGTGCTGAAGGCTGGATGATGCTGGATCGGGCCGTGACAATCGTGCCGGATCATGCCGATCATATGGATGCGATCTATCGCTATCAGCGGCATATCTACGACGCGTCGCGCAAATATTATCTGCTTGGCAGGGATCGGCTTATTCAGGACCTGAATGCGGGGCCGGGAACGCATGTGCTGGAAGTTGGCTGTGGCACCGGGCGCAACCTGATCGAAGCAGCGCGCATGTGGCCAAGGGCGCGCTTCTACGGGTTCGATATCAGTCAGGCGATGCTGGATACCGCCACTGCATCGGTGGCCCGCAATGGACTTGCGGGGCAGATCGCGCTGACGCAGGGCGATGCGACCGATTTCGAAGCGCGCAAATTATGGGGCCGCGACGGGTTCGACCGGATTTTCCTGTCCTATACGCTTTCGATGATCCCCGGCTGGGAACTGGCACTGGACGAAGCCGCACGGGCGCTCGCTCCCGACGGGTCGTTGCATATCGTCGATTTCGGGCAGCAGGAGCGATTGCCGGGCATGTTCCGCGACATACTGTTCGGATGGCTGCGGCGCTTCGACGTGTCGCCGCGCGGCGACATGCTGCCCGTGTTGGAGGACGTTGCGGCGCGGAATCGGCTTACTCTCGACTTCGCGCCGCTCTATCGCGGTTATGCGTGGAGTGCGGTGCTGAGGCGCTGATTACTCGTGCGGTCGTAGTCCCCTGTTGAGGGTTTCCACAACTTCAGCGATCGGCTCGGTGACGGTTACACTACGCCCCTCACCAAAACGGATGCGGGTGCCGTCGGTCACGGAAGACACGAACGTCACCTGATTGGCATTCACTGCTGTTTCCGAACGATCCGTCCCGATAAACGTCACGATCATGGCATCCTCCTTATGGTTGTGAGGCCCAGAATAGCGTGGAAAATCGATTAGGCCAGCGCTGGTTCACGGCTCATCGAACCACCATGCGAAGAGTGCCGCAAGAAATGCCGCGCCCGCCGCGATCCACAATGTTGCCAGACCTATCGCGGCATAAGCGAAGGCACCGATCACTGCGCCTCCGGCAAGCCCCGCCCATAGCAAAGCATAGGGCCACCAGTCCCAGGCCGGATCGCCCAGCAGAGCGCCCGCGAGCCGCTGACCCATTTTTACCAAGGTGCCGGTCATGTAGGTGAGACCAATCTGCACATCGCCATCGCGGGCGAAGACGGCGTTCTCCGCGCCCATGGCGAGCGCCATGCCCGCAGCAGCGATAAGGGGATGGCCCAGCGCGCCGGCACAGGCTCCAGCCCCCAAAAGCCCGCTGACGGTCAGCAACACCCCAACCTTCGGTCGTCGCGCGGTGCGGCCCACCAGCGAGCCAAGCACCACGCCCGCCACGAACAGGGCGATAAGCCCCCCTGCGCGCGATGCCGCTGCGGCATGGTCCACGAGCCCGACGGCCATGCGCGTCGTGTTCCCGCTCATGAACGACACGAAGAAGCCGCCAAGAGCCATGAAGCCCACGGCATCGACGTAGCCCGCCAATGCCGAAAGCCCCATCGCGAAGAGGCGGACGCGCCGGTTCTGCCGTATCACGTCCGCCTCATTCGATCAGACGACGCCATAGGCCAGCATGGCATCGGCGACTTTCTTGAAACCGGCGATGTTCGCGCCCTTCACATAGTCGATGTAGGCGCCGCCCTGATCGCCATAGGCAACGCAACTGCTGTGGATGCCTTCCATGATGTCGAGCAGAAGCTGTTGCAGTTCCGATTCCTTCCACGACCGGCGTTCGCTGTTCTGGCTCATTTCGAGGCCGGAGACGGCGACGCCGCCTGCATTGGCGGCCTTGCCCGGTGCGAACAGGATTTTCGCGTCCTTGAACACATGCACACCGGCCAGATTGGTCGGCATGTTCGCGCCTTCGGCAACGGCCATGCAGCCATTGTCGACCAGCATCTTGGCGTCCTCACCCAGCAATTCGTTCTGGGTCGCGCAGGGAAGTGCGACATCGCAGGGGACGCCCCAAGGCGTCTTGCCCTCGACGAACGTCGCGCCAGGATATTCGGTTACGTAATCCGCGATGCGTCCGCGACGCTTGGTCTTGTGGGCCTTGACCCAGTTGATCTTTTCCTGCGTGATGCCATCGGGATCGTGGATGAAGCCTTGGCTATCCGACAAGGTCAGCACCTTGCCGCCCAGTTGCACGACCTTTTCGGCGGCATGGGTCGCGACGTTGCCGGAGCCGGAGATGACCGCCGTCTTGCCGCTCAGATCCTGCCCCTTGGTTTTGAGCATGTTGGCGAGGAAATAGACCGCGCCATAGCCGGTTGCCTCGGTGCGGATCAGCGAGCCACCATATTCGAGACCTTTGCCGGTCAACACGCCGGTAAACTGATTGGTGATCCGCTTATACTGCCCGAACATATAGCCGATTTCGCGCGCGCCCACGCCGATGTCGCCTGCAGGCACGTCGATGTCGGCGCCGACATGACGATAAAGTTCGGTCATGAAGCTCTGACAGAAGCGCATGACTTCATGGTCGCTCTTGCCCTTCGGGTTGAAATTCGCGCCGCCCTTGCCGCCACCCATGGGGAGGCCGGTGAGTGCATTTTTGAACGTCTGTTCGAAGGCGAGGAATTTGAGGACGCTTTCGGTGACCGAAGGGTGAAAGCGGATGCCGCCCTTGTACGGGCCGATGCTGTTATTGTTCTGAACGCGCCAGCCCCGGTTGACGCGGATATTGTGGTTGTCGTCTTCCCAGCAGACGCGGAAGGACACGATCCGGTCCGGCTCCGCAATGCGGCGGAGGATCTGATAGTGATGATATTGTTCTTTGTCGGCGATGAAGTCGTAAATATCCTCGGCGACTTCCTGCACGGCCTGAACGAACTCGTCCTGCCCAGGGTTACGCTTCCTTACGCCTTCGATAAATGTTGGCAGGTCGACATGATCTGAAACGGCCATCTTGCTCTCCCCATATGGTGATACCAGTGCCGACCCGTAAAGCCCAATTCGATTCGGGCCATATTTCGTTGCGCGACTGTATCAGTAAATGTGCGGGAGGCACGTGGTTTCGGCGGGGTTCAGGGTGCCGGAGCAGAGATATTGCGCAATGCGGTGGGCCGTACAGCCCCTCTCCCCTCAGGGGAAGAGGGGGAACCACTATTTGCCGTCCAGCACCGCTGCAATTGCTGTGGAGACGTCCGCCATGTCGGCCATGCCATCAACGCGGCTCACGATGCCGCGCGCTTCGTAGATTGGGAGGATCGGCGCGGTTTTGGCGCGATACTCGGTCATGCGGGTGCGGACGGTTTCCTCGTTATCGTCGGGACGACGTTTGAAGTCCGTGCTGCCGCACTTGTCGCACACGCCCTCAGCCTTGGGCTGCTTGAACGTGTCGTGATAGCCTTCACCACAATTGGCGCAGGTGAAGCGGCCGGTGATGCGTTCGACGAGCGCATCCTCATCGACTTCCAGTTCAATGACATGGTGGAGCGTGCGGCCGCGCGTCGAAAGGATTTCGTCCAGCGATTCCGCCTGTGCGGCGGTGCGGGGGTAACCGTCGAAGATGACGCCGGTTTCGGGTGCCAGTCCATCAAGCGCTTCGCCAATAATGCCGGACACGATCTCATCGGATACAAGCTGGCCAGCGTCCATCACGGCCTTCGCTTTCACGCCTGTCGGTGAGCCAGCCTTGACGGCGGCGCGCAGCATGTCGCCCGTGGAGAGCTGCACCATACCCCGGCTGTCGACCAGCAGGGTTGCTTGAGTGCCTTTGCCGGCGCCCGGTGGGCCAAGCAGAATGATGTTCATGCGCGCACGTCTCCCCTGTTATTTGGCGATTGCTCCGCTGGTTGTTTAGCGGATGCGGCCCTTGAGCTTCGCCTTCTTGATCAGATCGCCATATTGATGGGCGAGCAGGTGGCTTTGAATCTGGGTCACGGTGTCTACCGTTACGTTGACCACGATCAACAGGCTAGTCCCACCAAGGTAGAAGGGAATGCCCGCGCGCGCGATCAGGAATTCGGGGATGAGGCAAATGATCGCCAGATAAGCTGCACCGATGACAGTGATACGTGTGAGAACGTAATCAAGGTATATTTCGGTATTCTTGCCCGGACGGATGCCGGGAATGAAGCCGCCGTTGCGCTTCAGATTGTCCGCCGTTTCTTCCGGATTGAAGACAATCGCGGTGTAGAAGAAGCAGAAGAACACGATGCCCAGACCGTACAGGCCCATATAGAGCGGGCTGCCATGCGACAGATACTGGTTCAGCGTCAGGACGAAGTCGCCCATCTTGCTTTCGCCGGCAACGGTCTGCCCAGCGAATTGCGAGATGGTCAGCGGCATGAGCAGCAGCGATGAGGCGAAGATCGGCGGGATGACGCCTGCGGTGTTGACCTTGAGCGGCAGATGGCTGCGATCCGCCTGCATGATGCCCTGACGGGTTTGCCGCTTGGGATACTGGATCAGAACGCGGCGCTGGGCGCGCTCCATGAAACAGATGAAGGCTATAAGACCAAGGCACAATATGATCACGCCCATGATGAGCAGACCGGAGATAGACCCTTCGCGGCCCGACGCGAACAGATTGCCGAGCGTTACGGGAAGCTGAGCGACGATGCCCGCCATGATGATGAGCGAGGTGCCGTTGCCGATGCCGCGGCTCGTGATCTGTTCACCCAGCCACATCAGGAACATAGTGCCGCCGATCAGCGAGATGACAGCCGCAACGCGGAACAACATGCCCGGATCGACGACTGCCTGCTGACCAGCCTGCGCGCCGAAGCTTTCGAGGCCGACGGCGATGAAATAGCCCTGTACTGCGGTCAGGCCAACGGTGCCGTAGCGCGTATATTGGTTGAGCTTCTTGCGGCCGCTTTCGCCTTCCTTCTTGATCGCCGCCAGTTGGGGCGAGAGGGAGGCGGACAACTGCACTACGATGGAGGCGGTGATGTAGGGCATGACGCCGAGCGCGATGAGGCTCATGCGCTGGAGCGAACCACCCGAAAAGGTGTTGAAGATATCGAGAATGCCGCCCTGCGTCTGCTTGTAGAGCTGCGCCAGCACGGTCGGGTCGACACCCGGCAGCGGCACGAAGCTCAGGAAGCGGAACACGATCAGAGCGCCTACGGTAAACCACAGGCGCTTCTTGAGATCAGTCGCCTGGCTGAACTTGGCGAAGCTGATATTCGATGCAAGCTGGTCGGCTCTCGATGCCATGCGCTTTTCAAACCTTCAAATCTTGTGCGGCGGTCCTGTTATGGGGACCGGACTCGCAAATCCCTTAGCGGGGGAGACTATGCCTGTCATCCTTCATCCGACACAGCCAGCATGTGCAGCCGATACGCATGGAGGGACAAAGGCTAGAAATGGATAACCCCGCCAACCCATTATCGGGCAGCGGGGTCATGCATTCAACCCTTGCGGGCGATCACTTCTTGCCTGCAGCCTTGGCGGCGGCGAGCGTCGTGCCCTTCTTGGCCTTCGCCTTTTCAGCAGCCGAGACGGTTTCGAGCACTTCAACCTTACCACCAGCCTGTTCGACAGCGGCAACAGCCGAGGCAGATGCACCAGCAACCGAGAAGCTCAATCCCTTGGTTGTCAGTTCGCCCTTGGCGAGCAGGCGAACGCCATGCTTGCCACCGCGCGAGATGTTGGCAGCGCGCAGAGCGGCCTGATCGACGACAGCCTTCGCATCGAGCTTGCCTGCGTCGATTGCCTTCTGAACGGCGCCCAGGTTCACGGTCGCGAAATCCTTGGCGAAGATGTTGTTGAAGCCGCGCTTAGGAATACGCATGTGGAGCGGCATCTGGCCACCCTCGAAGCCGTTGATCGCAACGCCCGAGCGTGCCTTGGCACCCTTTTGACCGCGACCGGCGGTCTTGCCCTTGCCCGAACCGATGCCGCGTCCGACGCGCATACGGCCCTTGCGAGCGCCTTCGTTGTCCTTGATGTCGTTCAGCTTAAAAGTCATGTCGTGCACTCGCTTTCGCTTTTGTCGCGCTGTTCCAAAATCGGAACGGGATAGAGGAGCGGTCCGCTACGCTATCCAATTGTAAAACGCCAGTAGTGAAAAACACGAAAGAGGGGTTTCCCCCTCTCCCGCTTGATTTTCACTGAACCGGGAGGGCTTTTAGCCTTCCAGGATTTCCACCATGTGCGGCAGCTTCGCGATCATGCCACGGATTTCCGCGCTGTCGTTCAGTTCCACCACACGGTGCATCTTGTTCAGGCCGAGGCCGATCAGGATCTGCCGCTGTGCCGCGGGGCGGCGGATCGGCGAACCGATCTGCTTGATCTTGATGGTCGACTTCTTTTCGGACTTTGCCATATCGCTTACTCCGCAATCGCTTCGGCGTCAGCCTGCGCCACTTCGGCACTGGCTCCGCCACGACGCAGAAGGTCGGCGACCTTCTTACCGCGACGCTGCGCCACCGACTTGGGGCTGGTCTGTTCGCCCAGCGCCTCGAACGTGGCGCGGATCATGTTGTACGGGTTCGACGTGCCGTTGGACTTCGTCACCACGTCGGCAACGCCCAGGCTTTCGAACACGGCGCGCATCGGGCCACCGGCGATGATACCCGTACCGGCAGGTGCCGAACGGACAGTCACGTTGCCGGCACCGAAATGGCCGAGACCATCGTGATGCAGCGTGCGGCCTTCCTTCAGGGGAACGCGGACCATTGCCTTCTTGGCAGCGGCGGTCGCCTTGCTGATCGCTTCAGGCACTTCGCGTGCCTTGCCATGACCGAAGCCTGCACGGCCCTTGCCATCGCCGACCACGACGAGTGCAGCAAAGCCGAAGCGCTTGCCGCCCTTCACGGTCTTCGAAACGCGGTTGATGTGCACCAGCTTCTCGATCAGTTCTTCGCCCTGATCTTCGTCGCGGTTGCCGCCACGGCGATCGTCACGACGACCGCCACGGTTGCGGTCGTTGCCGCCACGATTGTTGCCGCCACCGGGGCCGCTGCGACCACGGCGCGGGCCGCGATTTTCGGTCGGTGCCGCTTCAGGCGCATCCACAGCCGGAGCGGCTGCTGCAATGTTGTTTTCGTCTGCCATCATCAGAACTCCAGACCGCCTTCACGAGCGGCATCGGCCAGCGCCTTGACGCGGCCATGAAACAGGAAGCCTCCACGGTCGAACACGACCTTGGTCACGCCTGCCTTGGTTGCGGCAGCCGCCACGCGCTTGCCGACTTCGGCAGCCGCTTCGGCAGTTGCGCCAGTCTTGCCCAGCGCCTTGGCGCCGACGTCCTTGTCCAGAGTCGAAGCCGAAGCGAGGGTCTTGCCCTGTGCGTCGTCGATGATCTGGGCATAGATATGCCGACCCGAACGGTGGATGGACAGGCGCGGACGCGGGTTTTGACCCGAGCGTGCCTTGAGAGCGGTACGGACGCGCTGACGGCGCCGATCGAAGAGAGAGAGTTTCGCCATGGCTTACTTCTTCTTGCCTTCTTTGCGGAAGATGAACTCGCCCGCATATTTGATGCCCTTGCCCTTGTAAGGCTCCGGCTTGCGCCAGCGGCGGATTTCAGCGGCGACCTGGCCGACCTGCTGCTTGTCGTTGCCACTGATGTTGATCGTGGTGTTGTCCGGCGTCGCAATCGTGATGCCCTCAGGGATCGCGAAATCGACGTCATGGCTGTAGCCGAGCTGCAACTTCAGGTTCTTACCCTGCGAGTTGGCGCGGTAGCCGACACCGGTGATCAGCAACTGCTTGGTGAAGCCCTCGGTGACGCCTGTCACCAGGTTCTGCACCAGCGTACGCTGCATACCCCAGAATGCGCGAGCAGCCTTGGTCTTGTTGGCCGGCTGCACCGAAATGCCGTCGGCTTCGACCGTGTAGCTGATTTCGTCGCGCAGCGGCATGGCGAGGGTACCCTTGGGGCCCTTCACCGAGAGCTGCTTGCCCTCGATCGTCGCAGTCACCCCCGAAGGGATCGCGACCGGTTTTTTACCGATGCGGCTCATCAGAATACCTCCGCCAGCACTTCGCCACCGACATTCTGTTCGCGCGCTTCAGCGTCCGACAGAACGCCACGCGGCGTAGAAACGATGGTGATGCCCAGGCCGTTACGAACGACCGGAAGGTCCTTCGAGCCGGAATAGACCCGGCGGCCAGGCTTCGAGACGCGGGCAACATGCTTGATCGCGGGCTGGCCTTCGAAATATTTCAGTTCGATGCGCAGGCCGGGGTGCTTGCCCAGGTCTTCTTCGGAATAACCGCGGATATAGCCTTCACGCTGCAGCACGTCGAGAACGCGCGCACGCAGCTTCGACGCCGGGGACATAACGCTGTCCTTCTTCGCCTGCTGGCCGTTGCGGATGCGGGTGAGCATATCACCCAGTGGATCGGTCAATGCCATGAGTTGATATCCTTACCAGCTCGACTTGGTGACGCCGGGGATCAGGCCCTTGTTGGCCAGATCGCGCAGCTGAATACGGCAGAGCCGGAACTTGCGATAATATGCACGGGGACGGCCGGTCACTTCGCAACGGTTACGAATCCGCGTGGGATTCCCGTTACGGGGGATTTCAGCCATCTTCAAACGCGCGATAAGACGCTCGCCGTCATCAGCGTTGGTGTCGGCGGCAATCGCCTTCAGCCGGGCATATTTGCCAGCATACTTCTTCACCAGCTTCTTGCGCCGTTCGTTCTTATTGATGGAACTCAGTTTCGCCATGACTTAAGTTCTCTTCCTTTCTCTGGCAGGTCCGCTCACGCGGCCTGCTTTGCCTCTTCAACCGGGAACGGGAAACCGAACAAGCGCAGCAGCTCGCGCGCTTCGTCGTCCGTCTTCGCGGTCGTGGTGACGATGATGTCCATGCCGCGCACCTTATCGATGCGGTCATAGTTGATTTCCGGGAAAATGATCTGTTCCTTGATCCCGAAGGCGTAGTTGCCACGGCCATCGAAAGACTTCGGATTCAGACCACGGAAATCGCGAATGCGGGGCATGGCGACGGTGATCACGCGATCAAGAAATTCGTACATGCGTTCGCGACGAAGCGTTACCTTCGCACCGATCGGCATGCCTTCGCGCAGCTTGAACTGAGCGATCGACTTCTTGGCCTTCGTGATGACCGGCTTCTGGCCAGCAATCAGTTCCATTTCCTCAGCAGCCGCAGTGACCTTCTTCTTGTCCTGCGTCGCTTCGCCCACACCCATGTTCAGAACGATCTTTTCGATCTTCGGAACTTCCATGTGGTTCTTGTAGCCGAACTTCTCGGTCATCGCCTTGACGATCGTCTCGTCATATTGCGACTTCATCCGAGGAATGTACTTTTCATCAGCCATCGATCGTCTCCCCGGACTTCACGGCCACGCGGACCTTCTTGCCGTCCTTGGTTTCGAAGCGAATACGGGTCGGCTTGTTATCCGGACCGGCAATCGCGACGTTGGAAATGTGCAGCGGAGCCGGCTTGCGGTCGATGCCGCCTTGCGGGTTCGCCTGGTCAGGCTTGCGGTGACGTGCGTGCACGTTGATGCCTTCCACCAGGACCTTGTCGTCCTTCGGGAACATCTGCAGGACAGTACCGGTACGGCCCTTGTCCTTGCCTGCGAGCACGACGACCTTGTCGCCCTTCTTGATGCGTGCGGCGCTCATTACAGCACCTCCGGAGCCAGCGAGATGATCTTCATGTGCTTGCGCGCACGCAGCTCACGGACCACCGGGCCAAAGATACGGGTGCCGATGGGCTCCTCGTTCTTGTTCACCAGAACGGCGGCGTTACCGTCGAAACGGATCACCGAACCGTCTGCACGGCGGATGTCCTTGGCGGTACGCACGATGACGGCACGGTGCACGTCACCTTTCTTAACGCGACCCTTGGGCTGCGCTTCCTTCACGGAGACGACGATGATGTCGCCTACGCTCGCAAAGCGCCGCTTCGAGCCGCCAAGCACCTTGATGCACTGGACGCGCTTGGCGCCCGAGTTATCGGCCACCTCAAGATTTGACTGCATCTGGATCATGGATCCGGTTCCTTCTTACTTGGCTTTCCGGGGCTTGGCCTAAGCCTTACCTCGGGAGTTCCGTGTTTGTGTCAGCTCAGGACGCGGCTTCGGGCGACTTGTGCGTATCCACCCGCTCGATGACCTTCCAGGTCTTGAGCTTCGAGATCGGCGCTGTCTCCTCGATGCGAACCGTTTCACCTTCGTGATAGGCGTTCACTTCGTCGTGAGCGTGATACTTCTTCGAGCGGCGGATGATCTTGCCATAGAGCGGGTGCTTAACCTTGCGCTCCACGAGGACCACTACCGTCTTGTCGGTCTTGTCGGAAACGATCGTTCCCGTGAGCACGCGCTTGGGCATGATGCGTTCCTTCCTTACTTGGCAGGAGCGGCGCGGGTGCGCTCGCCCTGCAACGTCTTGATCTGTGCGATCGACCGACGGACTTCCTTTACCCGGCTCGGCTTTTCGAGCTGGTTCGTTGCGGCCTGAAAGCGCAGGTTGAACTGCTCACGCTTCAGGTTGCCAAGCTCGGTCGAAAGCTCATCGTCGGACTTGGTCTTGAGGTCAGCTACGTTTGCCATGTCCTCAGGCTCCCAGATGCGAGGTGTCACCCAGACGGGCAACGACCTTGGTCTTGATCGGCAGCTTCATCGCAGCGCGCGAGAAAGCTTCGGCGGCCAGCGGGCCGGGTACACCGTCCAGCTCGAACAGGATGCGGCCCGGCTTAACCCGTGCTGCCCAATATTCGATCGAACCCTTGCCCTTGCCCTGACGGACTTCAGCGGGCTTCTTCGACACGGGAACGTCCGGGAAGATGCGGATCCACAAACGGCCCTGACGGCGAATGTGACGTGTGATCGCACGACGGGCCGCTTCGATCTGACGCGCGGTCAGACGATCGGGTTCCATCGCTTTGAGGCCATAGGAGCCAAAGTTCAAGTCGGTGCCACCCTTGGCCTCGCCCTTGATCCGGCCCTTGAAAGCCTTGCGAAACTTGGTTTTCTTCGGTTGCAGCATGATGCTCTACCTTGTCCTTATCGGGCCGGGCGCACGCCGGAGGTCTGAGCCTCCAGCATGAGCCGGTCCGTTGCCATCGGGTCGTGGCCCAGGATTTCGCCCTTGAAGATCCATACCTTCACGCCGCACACGCCATAAGCGGTGTGTGCCGTCGCTTCGGCATAGCCCACGTTACCGCGCAGCGTGTGCAAGGGAACGCGACCTTCACGATACCATTCGACGCGCGCGATTTCCGCGCCGCCAAGACGACCGCCGCAGGTGATCTTGATGCCTTCGGCACCCAGACGCAGCGCCGACTGAACCGCGCGCTTCATGGCACGACGGAATGCGATACGACGCTCAAGCTGATCGGCAACGCCCTGTGCGACCAAACGGCTGTCGACTTCCGGCTTGCGGATCTCGACGATGTTCAGGCTGACGTCGGAAGTGGTGAACTCGCCCAGCTTCTTGCGAAGCTTCTCGATGTCGGCACCCTTCTTACCGATGATGACACCGGGACGCGCAGCGTAGATCGAAACGCGGCACAGCTTGGCCGGACGCTCGATAACCACCTTCGAGATCGCAGCCTGTGGCAGCGTCTTGAAGATGAACGTGCGGATCTTGATGTCTTCCATCAGGAGACGGCCATAGTCCGCGCCTTCGGCGTACCAGCGGCTGTCCCAGGTGCGGTTGATCTGAAGACGCAGACCGATCGGATTGCTCTTATGACCCATGACTTACGCCTCTGCCTCTTCTGCCTGTTCGCGGACGACGATGCGTACCCGGCTGAACGGCTTCAGGATGCGGGTGGACTTGCCACGACCGCGGGTGTGGAACCGCTTCATCGTCAGCGCCTTGCCGACCGATGCTTCGGTGACGACCAGTGCATCGACGTCGAGGTTATGGTTGTTTTCCGCATTGGCGATGGCCGAAGCCAGAACCTTGCGAACATCAACAGCCATTGCCTTCTTCGAGAAAGCCAGGACGTTCATCGCGTCCTCGACCTTGCGACCGCGGATGAGAGCGGCAACGAGGTTCAGCTTCTGCGCCGAACCACGAATGGTCGTGCCGACTGCCAGAGCCTCATTGTCGGCAACCCGACGGGGGGACTTTTCCTTGCCCATTAGCGCTTGCCCTTCTTGTCGGCAGCATGACCGGGGAAGTAGCGCGTCGGCGCGAATTCACCCAGCTTGTGACCAACCATTTCCTCGTTCACCGAAACGGGAACGTGCTTGCGGCCATTGTAGACGTTGAACGTCAGGCCAACGAACTGCGGCAGGATCGTGGAGCGGCGCGACCAGGTCTTGATCGGTGTGCGCGCATTCGTTTCCTGTGCGGTTTCTGCCTTCTTCAGAAGGCTGAGGTCCACGAACGGACCTTTCCAGACGGAACGAGCCATCGCTTACCTCTTCTTCTTGGCGTGACGTGACCGGATAATCATATTATCGGTCGACTTGTTGTTGCGGGTGCGTGCACCCTTGGTCGGCTTGCCCCACGGCGTGACCGGATGACGGCCACCAGAGGTCCGGCCTTCACCACCACCATGCGGATGGTCGACCGGGTTCTTTGCAACGCCGCGTGTCAGCGGACGCTTGCCGAGCCAGCGGTTACGACCGGCCTTGGCAAGATTGGTGTTGCCGTTGTCGGGGTTCGAAACGGCGCCAACGGTGCCCATGCATTCCGCACGGATGTAGCGCTGTTCACCCGAGTTCAGGCGGACCATGACCATGCCGCGGTCACGACCAACGAGCTGAGCATAAGTGCCAGCGGAACGTGCGAGCTGACCGCCCTTGCCCGGCTTCATTTCCACATTGTGGAAAATCGTGCCGACCGGCATCTGGCCCAGTTCCATCGCATTGCCCGGCTTAACGTCGGTCTTCTTCGCGGCGATCACCTTGTCACCCGGCGCAAGACGCTGGGGAGCCAGGATATAGGCCTGCTCACCATCGGGATAGTTGACCAGCGCGATGAACGCGGTGCGGTTGGGGTCATATTCCAGACGCTCTACCGTGCCTTCGACGTCCCACTTGCGACGCTTGAAGTCGATGATGCGATAGCGCTGCTTGTGACCGCCGGCGATACCGCGCGAGGTCACATGGCCCTTGTTATTGCGGCCGCCGGTCTTGTTCTTACCTTCGGTAAGCGCCTTGACGGGCTTGCCCTTGTGCAGTGCAGACCGATCGACAAGGATCAGGCCGCGGCGTGCGGGGCTGGTCGGATTATAATGCTTGAGTGCCATCTATCCCGCCTCAAATACCGGTGGTGACGTCAATGGACTGGCCTTCGGCCAGCGTGACGATCGCCTTCTTGAAATCGGAACGCTTGTAGGGCTTGCCCTTCCAGCGCTTCACCTTGCCCTTTTGGACAATGGTGTTCACGGCCTTAACCGTCACGCCGAACAGCGCTTCGATGGCAGCCTTGATCTCCGGCTTGGATGCGTCGTTGGCGACCTTGAAAACAACAGCGTTGTTTTCGGACAGCAACGTCGCCTTTTCGGTGATGTGCGGCGCGACGACGACGTCATAGTGACGGTTGTCGACGGTCTTTTCGGGCTTTTTAGCCATTGAAACGGGCCTCCAGCTTTTCGACTGCAGCGCGCGTCAGCACGAGCGAGTCGGCACGAAGAATGTCGTAGACATTGGCACCCACGGCGGGGAGCACATTGACGCCGACCAGATTGGACGAAGCGCGGGCGAAGCTGATGTTGATCGCGTCACCGTCGATGAACAGTGCCTTGCCGAGGCCGAGACCAGCAAGCTTGCCTGCCAGTTCCTGCGTCTTGCCGTCCTTGACGTCGAGATTGTCGATGACGGTCAGCGTTCCGGCTTTCGCCTTCGACGACAGCGCCATCTTCAGGCCGAGCGCGCGGACCTTCTTGTTCAGCGAAGGATTGAAGTCACGGACGCGGGGACCATGAGCCTTACCACCGCCGATGAAGATCGGTGCTGCGCGATCGCCGTGGCGAGCCGTACCGCCGCCCTTCTGGCGACCGAACTTCTTGCCGGTGCGCGACACGTCCGAACGCTCACGCGCTCCACGAGCCGTACCGCGGCGCTTTTCAAGCTGCCAGGTGACAACGCGATGCAGAATGTCGGCGCGCGGCTCAAGGCCGAATACGTCGTCGTTCAGTTCGATATCGCCAGCGGCTGTCGCTTCGAGGGTCTGTACCTTGATCTTCATGGTTTAGCCCTCCTTGTCTTGCGAGCCGGTGGCGTCATCGCCTTCAGCCGGGGTTGCGTTGATGGGCTCGTTGACACCCTCTTCGTTCACCTGTGCGTCCGAAGCGGCGACACCGGCAGCCACTTCGTCGTCACCGGGAAGCGGTGCGATTTCATGGGTTGCGGCGGCCGGAACCATGCCGGGCAAAGTATCGTCCTCTTCGTGGACAACACCCTTTTCCTTCAGGCTGGCAGGATAAGGCACGTCAGCGTGACGGGGAACCTTGACGGCATCCTTGACGGTGAGCCAGGTGCCCTTGGCGCCCGGAACGCTGCCCTTGACGAACAAAAGGCCGCGCTCAACGTCCGTACGCACGATTTCCAGATTCTGCTGGGTGCGTTCACGGTCGCCCATGTGGCCAGCCATCTTCTTGTTCTTGAACACGCGGCCTGGATCCTGACGGTTACCCGTCGAACCATGGGCACGATGCGAGATCGAAACACCGTGGGTTGCGCGCATACCGCCGAAACCCCAACGCTTCATCGCGCCGGCAAAGCCCTTGCCCTGCGTGTGACCGCTGACATCAACGAGCTGACCCGCGATGAAATGGTCTGCGGCGATTTCCGAACCGACGTCGAGGAGTGCATCCTCGGCGACCCGGAATTCGTAAACCTTTGCCTTGGGCTCAACTTCCGCCTTGGCGAAGTGGCCGCGCTGCGGCTTGGCAACATTCTTAGCCTTGGCGACGCCAGCGCCAAGCTGAACAGCGATGTAGCCGTCACGATCTGTTTCGCGGCGAGCGATAACCTGATTGCCTTCAAGCGCCAGAACGGTGACGGGCACATGGCGGCCATCATCCTGGAACAGGCGGGTCATCCCCACTTTTTTCGCGATCACGCCAGTGCGCATGATCCATACTCCCAATAGAGGCCCGCCGAAATTGACGGGCGTATCCAACGAAAAGACCCCGCAGGAACCATCCTGTGGGGCCAACCCAAAATGTATCGATCACCCCGTCCGGGTTGGATGCTTCCACCAAAGCGGAAGCGACGGGGGACCAGGACCGCAGCAAAAGCTGCGCGGTATCCCTAACCGCTATTAAGCGAGCTTAATCTCGACGTTCACGCCGGCAGCCAAATCGAGCTTCATCAGCGCGTCGACCGTTTGCGGCGTCGGCTGCACAATGTCAAGCATACGCTTGTAAGTGCGAACCTCGAACTGTTCACGCGACTTCTTGTCGACGTGCGGACCACGGTTCACCGTGAACTTCTCGATGCGCGTCGGCAACGGAATGGGACCGCGGATCAACGCACCCGTACGGCGCGCGGTATCGGCAATGTCACCAGTGGCCTGATCCAAAACACGATGGTCAAATGCCTTCAGGCGAATGCGAATATTCTGCGTATCCATGTCCGTTGTACCGATGCGAAAGAGCCAAAAACAAAATCGCCCCAGTTGATCCTCTAGCTAAATTAGCCGGCGAGGACCGGTCCGAGGCGATGAAATCAGGAGCCGCACGAATCACCAGGACCGTGCGGCTCGCTGCCTATATTACTTCGTAATCGTTCCGACAACCCCTGCGCCGACGGTACGACCGCCTTCACGGATTGCGAAGCGCAGACCAGCGTCCATCGCGATCGGCGCGATGAGCTTTACGCCCAGCTTCACGTTGTCGCCCGGCATCACCATTTCGGTGCCTTCGGGGAGAACAACTTCGCCGGTGACGTCGGTCGTGCGGAAGTAGAACTGCGGACGATAGTTCGCAAAGAACGGGGTGTGACGACCGCCTTCTTCCTTCGACAGAACGTAGATTTCCGCGTCGAAGTCAGTGTGCGGCTTGATCGTGCCGGGCTTGCAGAGAACCTGACCACGCTCAACGTCTTCACGGCCAACGCCGCGAACCAGTGCACCGATGTTGTCGCCTGCACGACCTTCGTCGAGCAGCTTGCGGAACATTTCGACGCCGGTGACGACGGTCTTGCGGGTGTCCTTGATGCCGACGATTTCGACTTCTTCGCCAACCTTGACGATGCCGGTTTCAACGCGGCCGGTAACAACCGTACCACGACCCGAGATCGAGAACACGTCTTCGATCGGCATCAGGAAGGGCTTGTCAACCGGACGTTCCGGCTGCGGGATCCAGCTATCGACAGCAGCCATCAGCTTGAGAACGGCGTCATGGCCGATTTCAGGCGTCTTGTCCTGCAGAGCGGCAACAGCCGAACCGGGGATGATGGGGATGTTGTCGCCATCGAAATCGTAGCTGCTGAGCAGTTCGCGGATTTCGAGTTCAACCAGTTCCAGAATTTCTGCGTCGTCAACAAGGTCAACCTTGTTCATGAACACGACGAGCTGAGGAACGCCAACCTGCCGAGCGAGCAGGATGTGCTCACGAGTCTGGGGCATCGGGCCGTCGGTAGCCGAAACGACGAGGATCGCGCCGTCCATCTGTGCCGCACCGGTGATCATGTTCTTCACATAGTCAGCGTGGCCCGGGCAATCGACGTGTGCGTAGTGGCGTGCTTCCGTTTCATATTCGACGTGTGCGGTCGAAATGGTGATGCCGCGCTCGCGCTCTTCAGGCGCCTTGTCGATGTTGTCGTAGCTGGTGAACGTAGCGCCGCCGGTTTCGGCCAGCACCTTCGTGATCGCTGCGGTCAGCGAGGTCTTGCCATGGTCAACGTGACCGATGGTGCCGATGTTGCAGTGCGGCTTCGTCCGCTCAAACTTAGCTTTCGCCATTTCTCTCTACCTTCTTGTCCAAATAGCTTGGTCTGACCGCTTGGGTGCGCGCCCGCCCCCTTAGTGCGAAGGCGCGTCCATAGCAGCATATTTACATATTGCCAGCCCCGACGACCCCGTTTTTGGGATCGAAGGGGCAATTTTATCAGGCGAGCTTCGCCTTGACTTCGTCTGCGACGTTCTGCGGCACTTCTTCATAATGCGAGAACTGCATGCTGTACTGTGCACGGCCCTGCGTGAACGAGCGGAGCTGGTTCACATAACCGAACATGTTAGCCAGCGGCACCATGGCTTCGACGACCTGTGCATTGCCCCGGCTGTCGGTGCCCTGGATCTGACCGCGACGGCTGTTCATGTCACCGATGACGTCACCCAGATAATCTTCCGGGGTAACGACTTCGACCTTCATGATCGGTTCGAGCAGCTTGATGCCCGACTTCTGTGCCGCTTCGCGCATTGCGCCGCGTGCGCAGATTTCAAACGCCAGTGCCGACGAGTCGACGTCATGGTAGGCGCCGTCATACAGAACCGCGGTGAAATCGATGATCGGGAAGCCGATGAGCGAACCGGTCGCCGCGATTTCGCGAATACCCTTTTCGACCGACGGGATATATTCCTTGGGAATATTACCGCCCTTGATTTCATCCTTGAAGATGACGCCCTGACCGCGTTCGCCCGGCTCGACCGTGAACTTGATACGACCGAACTGACCCGAACCGCCCGACTGCTTCTTATGCGTGTAGTCGATGTCGACCTTCTTCGCGAGATATTCGCGATAGGCCACCTGCGGCGCGCCGACGTTGGCTTCGACCTTGAATTCGCGCTTCATACGATCGACGAGAATTTCGAGGTGAAGCTCACCCATGCCCTTGATGATCGTCTGGCCGCTTTCGTTGTCCGAAGACACGCGGAACGACGGATCTTCGCGCGCAAGACGATTGAGCGCGACGCCCATCTTTTCCTGGTCGGCCTTGGTCTTGGGTTCCACCGACAGTTCGATAACCGGCTCAGGGAATTCCATGCGTTCCAGAATGATCGGCGCGTTGGATGCGCAGAGCGTGTCACCCGTCGTGGTTTCCTTCAGGCCCGCGAGAGCGACGATGTCGCCAGCGAATGCTTCCTGAATGTCTTCACGGCTGTTGGCATGCATCAGAAGCATACGGCCAACCTTTTCCTTCTTGTCCTTCACCGAGTTGGTGACGGAGGAAGCGGTTTCCAGCTTGCCCGAATAGATGCGGGCGAAGGTCAGCGTGCCGACGAAAGGATCGTTCATGATCTTGAACGCAAGTGCCGAGAACGGCGCTTCATCCGAAGGCGGACGCGTGTCCGGCGTAACGCCGTCCAGCTTGAGGCCTTCGACGTCCTTGATGTCCAGCGGGCTGGGCAGATAGTCGACCACGGCGTCGAGCAAAGGCTGAACGCCCTTGTTCTTGAACGCCGAACCGCAGAGCACAGGCACGAACGAGAAGTTCAGCGTACCCTTACGGATGAGGCGCGTCAGGGTTGCCGCGTCAGGCTCATTGCCTTCCAGATACGCTTCCATGACGTCGTCGTCCTGCTCGACGGCCATTTCGATCAGCTCGGAGCGGGCAGTCGCCGCGGCATCCTTCAGATCGTCGGGGATTTCGGCGTAGTCGAACTTCGCGCCGAGGCTTTCGTCCTGCCAGATGATCGCACGATTGCGCACGAGATCGACGAGGCCCTTAAAGCCACCTTCGATACCGATCGGCAGATAGAGAACCATCGGGCGGGCGCCCAGACGATCCTTGATCATTTCAACGCAGCGTTCGAAGTTCGCGCCGGTACGGTCAAGCTTGTTGACGAAGCACATGCGAGGCACGTGATACTTCTCAGCCTGACGCCACACGGTTTCGGACTGCGGCTCAACGCCGGCAACGCCATCGAAGCAGGCTACTGCACCATCGAGCACGCGGAGCGAACGCTCGACTTCAATCGTGAAGTCGACGTGGCCGGGGGTGTCGATGATGTTGATGCGGTGATCGTCCCAGAAGCATGTCGTTGCAGCGGACGTGATCGTGATCCCGCGCTCCTGCTCCTGCTCCATCCAGTCCATCGTCGCGGCGCCGTCATGGACTTCGCCGATCTTGTAGGACTTGCCGGTGTAATACAGGATACGCTCGGTCGTCGTCGTTTTACCGGCGTCGATGTGCGCCATGATGCCGATGTTGCGATACTTGTCGAGCGGATGGCTGCGGGCCATGATGGTTCACTCCGTTGCCGATGAGCGGCGGTTGGAAATTAAGAATAGGGAAAGCCGGGCGTCGCGCATGGCTACGCCCGGCTTTCTATATAGGTATTACCAGCGGTAATGCGAGAAGGCGCGGTTGGCTTCGGCCATCCGGTGCGTGTCTTCACGCTTCTTCACGGCATTGCCACGGTTGTTCGCGGCATCCAGCAGCTCACCCGAAAGGCGCGCGGCCATCGTGGTTTCGCTGCGGTTGCGCGCGGCCGTGATGAGCCAGCGGATCGCAAGTGCCTGAGCACGCTCGGGGCGGACTTCGACAGGAACCTGATAGGTCGCACCACCGACGCGGCGGCTGCGAACTTCGATACCGGGCTTCACATTGTTCAATGCGTCATGGAACATTGCGATGGGATCCTTCTTGGCTTTCGCCTCGACGGTTTCCAGCGCGCCATAGACGATGCCTTCGGCGACGGCTTTCTTGCCGTCTTCCATGACACTGTTCATGAACTTGGAAAGGATCTGATCTCCGTACTTGGGATCAGGAAGGATGATGCGCTTTTCTGGGCGACGACGACGTGACATGTTTTCAGTCTCCCTTACTTAGGACGCTTCGCGCCGTACTTCGAACGGCTCTGCTTACGATCCTTGACACCCTGTGTATCGAGGACGCCGCGCAGTACGTGGTAACGCACACCGGGAAGATCTCGCACACGGCCACCGCGGATCAGAACAACGCTGTGCTCCTGAAGGTTATGGCCTTCACCGGGGATGTACGTGATGACTTCGCGCTGGTTGACCAGGCGAACCTTGGCCACCTTACGAAGCGCCGAGTTCGGCTTCTTCGGGGTCGTTGTGTAAACGCGGGTGCAAACGCCGCGCTTTTGCGGGTTCGCATCCATTGCAGGGACCTTTGACTTGGCCTTCTGCGGATCGCGGCCCTTGCGGACCAATTGGTTAATCGTTGGCATGAAGCCCTTCACCTTTTCAAAGTTACTCTGCCGACCTGCCTCATGCGTATCGTTCCGGAAAATCTGAAAGACTATCCAACAACAATGGCCCCGGCGGTCACAAGACCCCTGGAGCCGCAAGAGCATCCGGCAATGTTCAGCTCTGTATTTTCAGCCCACGAATAACGAGCGAAGAATCGAATCTTCCCCCGAAAGGCCGTCGGACAGGCGCGCCCTATACGCGGGCGCACTCAAAGGGTCAACAGCGCCATTATGTGAGAGCGTCGCGCCGCCCTCAGGTTAAATTTCCGTCATGTTGTAGCGTGGCGCAACATCGGAAGCCGACGATTGTTAGGTCGATCATATTCACCACAAGGAGCGGCCCCATGCGCCTTCCCCTCATTCCCCCGGCTGATCTTACCCCCGATCAGGCCCCGCTTTATGAAGATATGAAGAAGGGTATCGCGTCCAATTTCAACGCATTCAAAACCATTACCGACGACGGCGCGCTGATCGGCCCCTGGAACGCATGGTTGCACGAACCGCAAATCGGCGCGGCAGTATGGAACCTAACGAAGGTGATGACGGCGCAGGCCACCCTGCCCGATGCAGAGCGACAAATCGCCATTCTGGTGGTCGGTGCGCATTTCGATGCCGCGTATGAAGTCTACGCCCATATCGCCGTTGCCGAAAAAAATGGGATGACCGACGCCCGCCTCTCAACACTGGTGGCCGGATGTCGCCCGACCGATCTCTCCGAAAGCGAAGGCTGCGCCTATGATGTGGCCTATGCACTGGTGAATGGCGGCATTTTGCCGGAGCCTTGCTATTGCCGTGCCGTCGAATTTTTCGGGCAACATGGCGCCAATGAACTCATCTATCTGGTGGGGCTCTATTGCATGGTGTCGATGACGCTGAACGGTTTCAATGTGCCGGTGCCTGAGCGGCAGTAGCGCCCTCCCCTTCCGCTCGACTCCGCCAGGCGCTAAGGCGGGTCGATGAAGACCAACGCCCTGAATATCACTCGCTCCATTCTCGGCCAGCCCTGGCACTGGCGAGGCAATGGCACGGACGGGCGGGACGCGGGGTTCATGCCCGACGATCTTGTCACGCAATTGCTGCTGGCGCGCGGTTGCGACCGGGACGATGTGGAGATGCACCGCATACCCACCATCCGCGCTTTCATGCCCGATCCCAGCCTGTTTCAGGATATGGATAGGGCGGCGGAGCGCATTGCCGATGCGGTACAGTCGGGCGAGCAGGTTACTATCTTTGGCGATTACGATGTCGATGGCGCGACCAGCGCGGCATTGCTGATACGCCTGCTGCGCGATCTTGGTTTGACAGCGCGGGCCTATATTCCCGACCGGCTGATGGAAGGCTATGGCCCATCGGGTGAAGCGCTCGTGCGGCTGGGCGCAGAAGGCTCTTCGCTGATCGTGACCGTTGATTGCGGCGCGCAGGCTTTCGAAGCGCTGGCTATGGCGCGCGAGGCTGGCGTGGACGTGATCGTCGTCGATCATCACCAGTGCGCCAGCGCCCTCCCCCTCGCCCATGCGCTGGTCAACCCCAACCGGCTGGATGAAAGCGTGGAAGGTGCAGCGTTCGGTCATCTGGCTGCCGTTGGAGTCGCGTTCCTGCTGGGTGCGGCGCTGATCCGCGCCTTGCGGGCACGGAACTGGTTTGCCGCGCGGCCTGAGCCTCGTCTGATCGACCTGCTCGATATCGTAGCGTTGGGCACGGTGGCGGATGTGGCGCAACTGCGTGGCCTGAACCGCGCCTTCGTGTCGCAAGGCCTCAAGGTCATGGCGCAGGGGCGCAACATCGGCCTCGTCGCACTCATGGAAGCCAGCCGCCTGAAGCGTGCGCCTTTGTGCCACGATCTCGGCTTCGCACTAGGGCCGCGCATCAACGCTGGCGGGCGTGTCGGTAAGTCCGACCTTGGCGTTCGTTTGCTGACGACGCAGGATCCCGATGAAGCGCGGGAGATCGCAATCGAACTCGACCGGCTGAACGAGGAACGCCGCGCCATCGAAGGCGACGTGCAGGCGCAGGCCGAAGCATTGAGCGCCACGCAGCACAACCGCGCAGTCGCCGTGATCGCAGGAGACGGCTGGCATCCCGGCGTTATCGGCATTGTCGCGGGACGGCTTAAGGAAAAGCTTGGCCGCCCGGCGATCGTCATCGCGGTTGACGAGCATGGTGTGGGCAAAGGGTCGGGCCGATCGATCAGCGGTGTCGATCTGGGCGCGGCGGTGCTGGCGGCCAAGGACAGCGGCTTGCTGGTCGCGGGAGGCGGACATGCCATGGCCGCGGGCTTGACGGTCGCCAAAGGCGGTGTCGAAGCGCTGGCGGAGTTTCTGGACGCGCGCCTGTCCGCAGATGTGACTCGGGCAATGGGATCCAAGTCGCTGCTGATCGATGCGGTGCTTAGCCCCGGCGGCGTCAATCCCGATTTCGTGGCGGCCATCGAACAGGGCGGCCCCTATGGCACTGGATGGCCCGCACCGCGAATAGCCACCGGGCCGGTGCGCGTTATCAAGGCCGATATCGTCGGTACGGGCCATGTTCGTGCGATCGTGGCCGGGGACGATGGCAAATCAATCAAGACCGTTGCTTTCCGGCAGGCGGAAACTGACCTTGGCCGCGCGATTCTCGGCGCGCCGCGCGATCGCCGCTTATGGATTGCCGGTCGCGCCAAGATCGACGATTGGGGCACCCGCCCCGCCGCCGAACTCCATCTGGAGGATGCCGCCTGGGCCGATTAGGGACCGATTACCGCACCATTGGGCATGATCGCAGATTCCCGCCGCTTTGGGGTTGACCGCGGAAAATGAAAACCCTAATGCGGCCTCCGCTTCTGGCGCTGCCTTTCGATAGGCCCGTCCATTGGCCCCATCGTCTAGCGGTTAGGACGCGGCCCTTTCACGGCTGAAACACGGGTTCGATTCCCGTTGGGGTCACCATTGCTAGCCGCTTTGTCCGCGGCCATTGCACAAGGCCCCTTCGTCTAGCGGTTAGGACGCGGCCCTCTCACGGCTGAAACACGGGTTCGATTCCCGTAGGGGTCACCAACAAGCTGCAAAACTATTTGCGGTCCCGGTAACTCCGGAGGGTGCCCCCATTTCCAGAGGTCAGGTGGTCCATTTAGGTGGTCCATATGAGCACGAAACTGATTACCCCTTGGAAAAGATCAAACTCCGCCTTTTACTGGTTCCGGATAGTCGTACCCCTGCGCTACAGAACCGCGGTCGGCAAAAGCGAAATCAGGCAATCGCTCGGAACCAGCGATCTGGGGGATGCCAGACGATTATGCGCGCGGGCTCAAGCGCAGTGGCTCGATCAATTCCGAGAAATTGAAACTCGGCAACAACAACCCGCCGCCATTGAGGGTGTCGAGATCGTAGATCGCTATCTTGACGATCAGGCGGATCTGCGCGGGGGGGTTGAGCGCGGTCATGAGCTACGAACTGCAAGACTTTGCACTGTCCAGAGCGGCGATGCTCATTCTTAACGACGAGCGCGAAAATGAACTTGGCCACGACCCGAGCTTAGCTAGACGCTCCGACCGAGCAATATCGTGCCAGCGCAGCAGGGGTGCGCGAAGCGACCGAGCTTCGCCGCAACGCTTTGCTGCACCACCGCCAGACCAGATTGCTGCCAGGTCGTGAGGCCGCCCTTCAAGCGCGCACGGACATCCTTAAGCAAATGGCGGCTGGATTTCTCGAGGAGGCGTTTTGTCACGCAGCGATAGACCTGGACACCAATTGCCCCCGGTTTGCTGTGGCCAGCTCAAGATCAACCGCGCCATCGCTACCCGCTATGACCAGCTTGCCAACAGCTTCCTCGGCATGGCCCATATCGCCACCGCCAGATACTGGCTCCAATTTGTCCACGCCGCCTAGGCATTGCTTTCCGCTGGATGTTCTGAAGCAAAATCGGAGCCAAATCAGGGAATGTAGAAGAAATCAGTCTGACAGAGCCACTTGTCATTAACTTTGCGCCACACAATTGATGCACGGTGAATTTCTACAACATCATCGTTCCGGATGTTCCGATTGGTAATAAAGGCATAGGCTAGGTTCACATCTGGATGAACCAGACGATCCATTGAAATTTCAATCGCCTTGTAGGATTTGGCAGCCTCGCTAAATATTGCCTTAAGCGCTTCATGCCCCGTCTGTTGAGGCAAGCCAGGGCCTTCAATAACGGCATCTTCCGTGTAAAAATCATCGACCAACTCGTTTATGCGACCTTCGCCGAACATTTGCATAAAGTACTGAAGCCTCGCGATGAAATGGGCTTCCAGTGTATTCGGGTCGAGGCTCATGGTGCTACTCCGATTGAATCATTGGTCATTTGCCACTTAGTGTAGCGACATAGGCGGAAATAGCTGCGTCATGATCCTCTGGAACCTGCCCCAACGCAGCGCGCATTTGTGCGCCAAATGCGTCTTTCGGATCACTGCCTCTTAATCCATTTCGAAAATTGGCAAGCTGAGTGCGCACATACCAAGCTCCAAGGCGCCGTAGCGGTGGAGCGCCAATATCGCCATTTCCTTCACCCTCAGCGCCGTGGCAAACGGCGCAAGTCTCATATGCTGTTTTGCCTTTTGCGATGGTCGCATCGTGGGTGCGTGTAGTGTTATCGGCGGGCCCCGAAAGTGTAGCAATAAAACTTACGAGGTCTCGGGTCGCCAGATCACCAGGGAGCGCGTTGGCGCGACCGACCATTTGATAACCGTAAAAGTCGTCAGGTTTTCCACGCACACCTGCGCGAAAATTCCGAAGCTGGCGTAAAATATAGTCACTCGGCACGCCTGAGATCGGAGGAGCGTGCATGTCAGCATTTCCCTCGCCGTTCGGCCCATGGCAGCCACTACAAGTTGTGAAATAGGCCTTCCCCCGGGCAGGGTCGGCCACCGCGAAGCTTTCGGCAACAGTTCCGCTGTCGATATACTCTTCAAAACGCACGATCTTATTGTCACGAATTTTGAAGATATGGACGTTCGCCACTTTATAGTGCCCGCTTGTGGTTTTGACCGTGCTTTCTTCCCACCCAGGCACCGTTACGGTATCACCGCTAACCAACATTTCGCGCTGGCTGGCGGTTGCATCGGTCAATGTGGCGCTGACTTTAGCGAAGAAATCCATCACTCCGGCAGGACCTTTGCGAGTGCCCGCAAATGGCAAGACGGCTTCAGGGCCATAATATGTCCAGGTCGCGTCCGGGGCTATAAGGGATCTGACAGCTTCCATGTTCCCCGTTTCGAAAGCCGCGTAGAGGGCCTGGACGGTCCCCAGCGGATCATTGGCTTTTTGAGCGGGGGATGCCGAGGCAACATTATTGCCGTTGGCCCTGACGACACCGGTCGTCACGGCGATCGAAGCCGCAATGATCAACAGCGCTATTGATCGCTGCTGGCGACCTTTTTTCGATTGATGTGCCATAACTATTGTTGCCCATAGAAATTGTGGAAAACTGAATTGGGATCCCACTTTCGTCTCAGGCCCTTCAATTTATCCCAAGCGTCAGATGTGAAGCATAATGGAAGATCCTCTGGTCTACCTTCTTGATTGAATTCGTTTAAATAACTTCCGTTCGAATATTTCTTTGCTTTTTTGAAATAATCGACATGATATTTAGCCACTGCCAAATCGTCTGCAGCGTCGTCCCAAACCATATAATAGGCCAGGTAGAACTTACCGATGATGCCATAAGCAGCGTCAGGAAATCTCGGATTTCCCTTGTAGACCAGTACTGCCGCATTGTTGTCCGTGGGGCAGTTTGGCACAGATTCAAGAAGCAGTTCGGCAATTTTATCTGCTCTGTCTGTCATCACATTATCAGCTTGCCACCGCTTCTGCGCAAAGGACCGCTCGTTGGCAGTATACAGGCTTTCGAAGGTTTCCTGTTTCATCGGATGCGATCCGATGGCTTTTTGGACAATCGGGTGGTTGTGAAGCGGTGCGAGCTTCTCTTGAGCTTCGCCCACGGAGTCACCAAACACGATTGCGTTGACATAAACGGCTTGATTGCAACCGACACCGTGACATTTTTCAGCATGTTCTGGGGATGCTTGTGCGACGATCGTCAACAGCTCGACATTATCAGCGACTTGGCTGCCGATCTCTTCGACAGCTTTTGCAACTTCGACAATATCGGACAGATGATAAATATACTCGGTTGACTGAATGGATTTTGGTAAAGGATAACATTTGACATAAAATCGCACGACAACACCGAAAAGGCCCGGGCCAGCACCCCTTACTGCCCAGAATAGATCGGCATTTTCGGTCGAGCTCGCATGTCGCAACTCACCGTCGGCAGTAACGATATCTACGCCGTTGATATTGAAAACAGCCATGCCTCCCCAGGCATTCCCATTCCAAGCAACGCCTCCACCCAACCAAAAACCGCTGACCGGCACCATTCCGCAATGCGCTGTGGCGACAGCGAGATTGTGAGGGCGCAGATATTCGTTGAGCGCTCGGCCAATCACGCCAGGGCCGACAATGACTTCCTGTCCATTCGGGGCCAACCGCACTTCCTGGAGCCGACTGACGTCCAACAATATGCCATCGTCGCGCAGGAAGCAGGCGCTCATGCTGTGCCCGCCCGCTCGCGTGGTAATTTTCTTCCGTAAATCCGCCGCTAGTTTTACAGCAGCGCACACGTCGTCTATGCTGTTGGCTTGAATTATGATTTCTGGATGACGATCAGACTTGCGATACTGCCAGATCATGCTCTGCCGCCAAGGCTCGTAATCCTTGCCATTCCGCGTCGCAGAACGACCGGCAAATTGTTCCAGTCCTCCGCCATTATTCTGTGCCCAGAGGGCGGATGGCGAAAAAAATGCGAGTATTGAGGCAACACCGACGCCCGCAAGAAGGTCTCGGCGATTGCACCCTCTGCTGACCGGAAGAACCGTCTCATCCGCTTTCATCATCGCACCTCCAGTTCATGCCGAATGGTGTGCAATAATCACCCTATGCCTAGCCAAAACAATCCAGAATATCGGTCGACATGTTGTTCAGGATGCAACAGTTGACCCGCCGTGTCGCAGTCCCTGAGCGTCAAACGCTACGCTAATTTCCCTCCAATGCGGGCCAAGACCGCAGCCATGCTGGACAGCAAGCACATGCCTGCATCTGAAAGGCGTAGTCCTGTACGAGTTACGAGAAACACTTTGGTCTCTTCAAAATAGGGGCATGCAATTGGGCGAGCAATCAAGCTGCCAGCTTGCAACTCGTCGAGCACTAGCATCTCAGGCAACCAGTTCCTTTATCGCCGCGGCTTCGAACAATTGGGTAAACCGCCTGCATTTGGCTTCGAAGGTCGCCTGAACTCCTTTGGGAAGTAACATTCCCGGCAACTCCAAATCAGTCGACCCCGACGATTCTCCAGACATCATAATGACTGCTCCCGCCTACAGAAATCATCGGCCTGCTCGGCTGCAACACGGCCCGTTTCCACGGCGCCGTCAATCCAACCGATCCAGCGCGTTGCAATATCGGTTCCTGCAAAAAATACACGGCCCTCGGATTTCTGGAGTTTGGATGCATAGGCCGACAATTGTCCGACCGGGTTTACCATCCATGACCCCTGGGCGAAGGTATCGGTGCTCCAGTCGTGCCCGAATATTGAAATGACCTTCGCCTCGGGAGCATGATGCCGGACTGCTTGGGTAACGGCGTCAATATCATTTATATCTAGCGTACTAGGCGGTGAAACAAAGCCCACCAAAAGGCTTTTGTCACCCAGACGATACTCCGTTTGGAGCAGCAGCAGATCGGTATGGGCGCCAAAAGAGGAAAAACCTTCTTGCAGACCCTCGGCCAAAACCCACAGTTTACCCATGCGCCCCGCATGCCCTCGAACTGCGGCGTCCCTTTTCTCAGCCATGAGCGGCGGGCTGAAGTCGATGCTTTTCCAAAGCGGGACCGGCACAGCCAAGATAGCCGATGTAGCGCAAAAGCTATCTCCGCCCTCAATCGTTATGGTGACGTTTTCTGCCGTCTGCACGATAGATTTTACGACCGCGTTTAATCGGATTTCGCCAGCGTGAGATGATAGGGCTTTTATCGCTGCTCCGGTGCCGTCGCGGAAGCGCGTGGTTACCGATGCAAACCATGCGTAAGGACTATTATCGTAGGCGGCCACGAGCGATAGCGCCATCAGCGCTGACCAATCACCTACAGCCGCACCCGCACCGATCCTGGCGAAAGCGGCGAGAAGATCATAAACTGATCCAGGTAAATCCATGCGATCTAAATAGTCGGCCACGGAAATGTCGAGATCCGCTAGATCCTGCTGGTCACGTGGCCGCGTTGTATCGATCCGGCGCGCGTCGCAGCCGATTTGAAAGAGGGCCCTTTCCAACGCATAACGATCATCCGGAGCAATCGGGAAGCTGGCTTTGTCAGCATTGCCAAATTGCCATCGGAACTCCAGCGCCCCCGCTTCGCTACCTGTCAGTTCCCAGCCGTATCGCTTCAACTCTCGGCCAATTTCGGGCATATAGTGAGGCATGACCCAAGTGCCGCCGAGCTCGACGACCTTATCAGTGCCCGGAAAGACCTGAGAATGTGCCCGACCGCCCAACCGGTCTCGCGCTTCAAGGAGCAGAACGTTGCGGCCCATCTCGCCTAAATCTCGTGCTGCTATCAAGCCAGCGAAGCCACCGCCGATTATGATAACATCATAGCGCTTCTGGTCGTTCATGCTTTGCCTCGGTTACACAATCTTTGCCGCCAAATGCAGGCGACTCGGGCGGCGAATATTCTGGAGAACTGTGTGTCAGGCAGGGCAGCGTCTCAACCGCCACGATCAGGTTTACTGTTGCTGTTGCTGCAACAATGCAAAGCGGCCGCGGCGTTGCGCGTTGCGCAACGCCTGCAACCTGAAAGGCGGTTGAACAGTGACAACTTTGTGTCACCTTCAATGCTGAACGCACCAATCGGTCGCACAGAGGATAGCTAAATCGAGATGGGTTTGAACAAAGAAGATCGCGCAGACAGGCATCTGTCGCGTGGTACGTTGGGAGCGGCGGACATTACATTCATGGTGGTGGCTGTTGCAGCGCCCGTCGCGGTGGTTGTCGCAACAATGCCTCTTGCTTTTGCCTTAGGCAACGGCCCCGGCGTGGCAGGCACTTACGTGCTTGTGGCTGTCGCAATGACGCTGCTTGCGCTCGGCTACGTAAAACTGGTTCCACGGATTCCGAATGCCGGTGCGTTCTATGCGATCATCGCAGCGTCTTTTGGACGAGTGTGGGGGCTTGCTGCCGCTTATGTCGCCCTGCTCTCTTATATGTGCCTTTGTGCTGCTACACTTGGCGCGCTCGCTTTCTTCACGTCGGATCTTTTAGCAAGGAGCGCTGGCATTACGGTGTCTTGGGCAGTTTGCGCAATGCTGGCACTCGTCGTGCTTACAGCTTTGTCATTCTACCGTCTAACTTTGACCGCTTCAATTCTAGGGGTAGCCCTCGCTGCGGAGGTGCTGCTGATCCTCGTGCTGGATATCTCGATCCTTGTGCAAAATGGCGGATCGTTGCCTATCGTCGCAGTTTCGCCTGGTGCCGTCTTCGCACCGGGGTTTGGCATCGCAACAATTTATGCGTTTAACAGCTGTATTGGGTTTGAAGGCACAGCGATATATCAAGAGGAAGCGCGCGACCGGGAGCGAACTATTCCACGAGCGACCTACGCATTTATCGTGGTTGTCGCGGTATTTTATGTATTCACCGCGTGGTGCCTGACTGCCGCAGCCGGCGCCGCCTCGGTTAAAGAAGTCGCAGGTCGCGACCCTGGTCATTTCGTGTTCTCAGTTGCGCGAGATCATTTAGGCCAAACCGCCGAAACGATTCTCGCTTGCCTGGTGATCACCAGCGCATTTGCGGCCGTTCTTGGGATTTTCAATAATTCTGCGAGATATTTATTCGCGCTCTCGCGCGATAGGGTGTTGCCTCAGCGATTTGCACAAGTGCACCCTAAATATGGCTCACCATTTGCGGCCGGCTTGCCGATCGTCATCGTTATGGTGATTGTCGTATTGGGCTTTTGGTTAGCAGGCCTCGATCCTTTGCTGTCTTTGGCGACAGCGCTCACCGGCATCGGTTCGGTCGGGCTCATGGCGCTGCTGGCATTAACGGGTTTTGCGATCCCAGTTTTTTTTAGAAACCAAAAAAGCCAGAAATTGAGCACGACATTCTTGCCTGCGATCGGCGGTATCATGATCACTTTTGCTACGGTATTTTCGGTATTGAACTATTCAGCGCTTACCGGCTCAACCTCCCCCCTCATCAACTCTCTTCCGCTTCTATTGGTTGTTGCAGGACTGGTGGGCGCGGGACAAGCGCTCTGGCTCAAAGCGAAGCGCCCAAATGATTATGATCGCATTGGGAACACGGTTATGGTCTGATCTACCGTTTGAAGCTCGGCTTTGTAGACTACACATCGTCGGCGCAAGAAAGCGAGCCCGCCGTCGCCAACCGCTCAATAGGATCGTTGAAACCAGTCGTTCATTTATAGCGAAAGGCGCGGCGCGCAAGACCAAGTCTGGGACACAGCGTAATTGGTTTAGCCACCCTCCCATATTTCGAAAGTCTCGAAACTAAGACGTAGCGGTCGCGCCTCAGGCGGTTTTCAGGAGATCGGACCGTTGGCGTTAGGTACCCCGAAATCGGGGGTGCCGTCAGCGCGATAGCGGATCGATTGGATACGGGTATGGCGGTTGGGATCGAACAGTGGATCGCCGGTGATCTTATCGTAGTCACGGGCATGATAGACCAACATGTCGCGGCCGCGCTCATCCACGGTAAAGCTGTTGTGGCCGGGGCCGTAGATATGATGCTCTGTCGAGGTGGCAAACACCGGGACCGGTGACTTGTCCCAGCTTTCCGCGTTCATCAGATCAGCTTTCGCATCAGCGGTTAGCATACCCAGACAATAGCGCGAGTCCGTGGCGCTCGCCGAATAGGTCAGGAACACGCGGCCGTTGCGTATCAGGATCGCAGGCGCCTCGTTCACCTTGTAGCCCTGAATTTCCCAGTCGAGGGTGGGCACGGACAGCCGCACGGGTTTTGCCGCCAGCGTAAGTGGTGTTGCCAGCGGAGCGAGATAGAGATTGGAGTTTGAGTCGATCCCCGGTTCGCGTTGCGCCCAGCACAAATAGCGTATGCCCCGGTGAACGAAACTGGTCGAATCCAGATTAAAGCTATCCCAGGGCGTTTCTAACTGGCCGAGCACTGACCATTTGCCGGTCATTGGATCCTTGCCATCGCACACTACCGCATAGGTTCGGATGCGAAACACGTCCTCGCCACCACCGCTTGGCCCGGCGGCAAAGTACATGATCCAGCGCCCGTCGATCCAATGCAGTTCGGGTGCCCAAAGGAAGCCTGACATCGGTCCACTCGCAAGATGACGCCATAGCACCCGCTCCTCAGCGGTCGCCAATCCAGCGAGCGTTTTTGCGCGGCGCAGTACCAGCCGGTCAAATTCCGGCACCGATCCCGTCATATAGTACCAGCCATCGGTATGACGGAACACCTGCGCATCGGCGCGGTTGCGGATAAGCGGGTTGACGATCCCCCCCGATTTGGGAGACCGCGCAAATAGCGGGCTTGCGACAGGCATGGCGATGACAGCGGCCAGAAGGGTGCGGCGGGTAAGCGTCATTGGTCAAATGTCCTTATCGGTTTACTGGCGAACCACGGGCCAGCCGTCGGAGGTCCAGGCGATGGGTGCAATGCGCAGCGTAGGCGCGCCTTTTTTCGTTGCATCGTAGGCGTGCCAGGCGATTAGTTCACGTCCGCCTTCACGCATGATTGATATGCCACCCGGCCCGCGCCAGCGTTTGCTCGCATCGAGCTTCGCATGCAGGACGATTTGCCCAAAGCCTTTGCTCATTGGCTTGCCATCTGCATCCAGATACGGCCCGGTGACATCCTTCGAACGACCGACGACAGTATAGTAACTGCTGTCAGCGCCGCGACAGCAGAAATCGTAGCTGGCAAAGAGGTAATAATAGCCGTTGCGCTCGATCAGAAACGGCGCTTCGATCGCGTCGGGCGTAGGACGACGCGCAAGAGTATAGACGTTCTTGTCCTCCGCGGCAGGCTTGCCGGTGGCTGCATCGAGACGGATCATTTTCAGCCCGCTCCAGAAGCTACCGAACGCCATCCATGCCTTGCCGTCGCGATCGACGAACACAGCCGGATCGATCGCGTTAAAATCGTCCTTCCGTGTAGAAACGAAAACCGCTCCCTGATCCTTCCATCCATATCCGGCCTTACCGGGATCGAGTACCTTGGTGGTCGCCAGACCTATGGCCGAGTGGTTCTCGCCGAACGCCGATATGGTGTAATAGAGCCGATACTCGCCGCTCGCGAAAACGATATCGGGGGCCCACACGCCCTTGGTTTTGGGGACTTCGCGCTTCGCCCATTCTGGAATGGCGGGAAACACCGCATCGGCACGTGTCCAGGTGACAAGATCCTTCGAGGTGCGAATGTGAATGAGGCCCGGTGCCTCGCCTTCCTGACTCGTGGAGAAAAGATAGAAAGTGTCGCCGTCGCTGATGATAGCGGGGTCGTGGACCGGACTGAGGTCGCCCTGCATCCGGTCCGCGAACAAGGGTGCCGGCTGCGCGTTCGCAACAGCACTGGCGGCGAGCATGAGGCCCGCCGCCAGAAAGGATGAAAGCACGCTGCGCACGATCAGAACCGGAAGCGTACGCCGCCGCCAAAGGTGCGGTCATACTGACGTGTGTCGCGCGGCAAATAAGATGTGCGCCCGAAGTTGTCGCGATAGGTGCTGTTCGTAAGGTTCGTCGCGTCAAAGGTAAGCGTGATCGCACTATTCAGCGCATAACTGATCGACAGGTCTAGGAAGCCAATCGCCTTGGCCCTGACCAAGCCGCCCGCGAATGCAGCCGAATAGGCGTCAGTGTAGCTACTACGCCAGTTGTAGGCCAGACGTGCCGAAAGGCCATATTTCTCGTAAATGCCGATCAGATTATACGAATAGCGAGACACCGGCAGGATATCCTGACGCTGGCCGATGTTGATCGGATCATCGACCCGGCCCTTTGATACCGTGCCGCTGATTTGCGCGCCGAAGCCGGACAGGGCGCCAGGCAAAAAGTCGGCGAATGCCGTTGCCGCGACTTCGACGCCCTTCAGTGTGCCGTTGTCGGTGTTGCGCGGACGGGTGACTAGGAAATTCTGCAGGCTGCCGTCCGATGCGGTGAGTTGTTCGACTTCGCCGTAGCTCTGGATATAGCCGTCGAGTTTCTTATAGAAACCCGATACCGTAATTGACCCTGTGGTCGAGAAATACCATTCGGCCGTCGCGTCGAAATTCCATGCCCGGACGTTATTGAGGTCAGGGTTGCCGCCGCTGCCCGTACCGAAGGTTCCCGAACCGCCCGTCTGTCCGCTCTGCGTCAGGCTGATCGCAGGGTTGAGCGAAGCGAATTGTGGGCGAAGGATCGCCCGACCGGCCACGAAACGCAGCACGATATCGTCTGCTGGGCGCACCTTGAGCGACAGGCTGGGCAACCAGTCTAGCGTGTTGCGTTTGCCAACGATCGGTGAAAGCACTGGACCGCCAGCTGTGTTGGTCACGCGCACTGCGTCCAGATCGGTCACGGTGTTGACAACCCGCATGCCGATCAGGCCGTCGAACGGCAAGGCACCGTCAGATCCGAACGCGATCTGGCCATAGGCCGCGTACACATTTTCCTTAAGACGAAAGACTTGCGCCGGGTCGAAGGCAGGCGTGCCTGCCGGGCGACCGGCGAGACCGCGCAGCACGTCAATGTTCTCTCGTATCCAGCCGCTGTCGGCCAGCGCGAAGCCATCTACGCCCAATGCCCCGTCGATGATCCCATCAGGCGCATTGGTGCCCGCGCCGGGATAGCCGTTGATCGAGACGAAGGGGATGCCGTAGCCTTGCGGGTTAGTCGCTGCAGAAGAACCGGATCGACGGGCATAGCGCGCGCCGAACTTGAAATTCTTCAGAAAGCCATCGTCGAAAGTGTAGAGCACGTCGGCGTGTCCGGCGTATTGGTTACTCTTCTGTACGCTGTAATTGTCAAACAACGTCTGGAAATTAAGATTGGCCTGATTTGTGAAATCATAGCCGTTGAAGTTGACGCTGGGCGTACCGTTGTTGTCGAAATTATAGTCGATCTGCGGCACGACGAACGCCGTATCTACGACATACTGGCGGCTGGTGACGGTGCTTTTGTTATAGGTGAATTCGGCCGAAAGTACGGCGCGACCCGCATTGTATCGCGTGCCGAAATTCGCTTGGTAGCCGTCAGTCTTTTGGTGGAAGGTCTGCTTGCTGGTAATGGTGAAGTTGTCGCGCGTAGTGATCGTGCGGGCGACGGGCGGGTTGAGTGCGGATACCGTTCCGGTCGGCTGCACACTGTTTACCGTCACAGCACCTGCCTTCGGCAAGCCGACGAAGAAGTCGACGTCATAATCCTGACGATATCCGGTGTAGATGCCATCAGCGTAGAATTCCAGATCCGGGGTCGGCTTCCACTGCAAGGAGACGTTCCCCGACGGACGGGTGCGATCGCCGTTCGTGACCAGACCGCCGACGGTGTCGGGGATGAGCGTCGGATCGGTAGCCGACAGTGGATTGAAGCCGAAGTTGAAACCGGTTTGATCCTGATATTTGCGCTTATTGTAAGACACGCCGACCAAAAGGCCGATTTCACCGATGCCGGTGTTCCAGCGATCGCTCACCACTCCGCTGGCGATGTAGCTACCCTTGTCCCGCTGTTCGGAGTAGATTCCGCGCGCGCCGCCCGCGATCGTCAAGCCATCGAAATCGAAAGGACGACGCAGGCGGATGTCGATGGTGCCCGACACGCTGCCTTCGATCTGTTCAGGCAAGTTTGTCTTGTAGACGTCCACGCCCGCGACTAGCTCGGCCGGGATATCCTGCAGTGCCACGCCGCGACTGGTGCCTGTGAACGTCTCGCGCCCGTTGATGAGCGTCTCGATATCGGGAAGGCCGCGGACAAGCACCTGACCGACTTCGCCTGCCGAACGCGACACCTGGATGCCGGTAACGCGCTGGAGCGCGTCGGAGACGGTATTGTCAGGCAGCTTGCCGATATCTTCAGCCACAATCGAATCGACGACGGCGGTTGCATTGCGTTTGATGGACTGAGCACCCTGGATACTGGCGCGAACGCCGGTGACGATGATGTCGGTTTCCTGTGACGCGGCCTGTTCCCCGGTAGCATCAGAAGTCGCTTGCGGCGCTTGCGGATTTGCCTGGCCAAATGCAGGAGTGGCAAGCGCGCTGGCCAGCACGCCAATTGAAATCGTCCAAGACATGTGTATCGCGCGGTGACGCATAACCCTCTCCCTGTTAGAACTGCACGGCATAAAGGCCGCCCTTTTGTCGGACTAATTATAGTCTGAGTTATTCCGGTGAAAAGCGGAATCTTTTTTGGCTATGATGAATTTCGCAATTGTGACTTTCGTGCCTCAGTAGTCCGCCACCGGCCAACCATCCGAGCCCCATATTACCGGCGCGATGCGAAGCGTCGGAGTCCCGCCAGCGTCCTTGTCATAGGCGTGATAGACGACGTAATCCTTGCCACTGCGGTCGTGCAGGAACCCCGGGTGCCCGGGTCCACGAAAGCGTTGCTGTTCCTCCAGATCGGCGCGCAGGAAAATCGTCCCCTCGCCCTGCATCAGACGACTGCCGTCCTTGCCGAGATAGGGTCCGGTGATCGCCTTCGACCGGCCGACCACGGTATAGTAGGTGCTTTGTGTTCCTTTGCAGCAGTAGTCATAGCTTGCGAAAAGCCAGTAATATCCGCCGTGCGAGACAATGAAAGGCGCCTCAACGGGTGCCGGACCACCGGCAGGAGCCAAGCGCCGTGCAAGCGCATAAGGTTTCTGCCCCGGCGTCCGCACCTTGCCAGTGGCGGAGTCGAGCGCAAACAGCTTTATGCCGGTCCAGAAGCTGCCGAGAGCGAGCCAGTGGCGTCCTTGCATATCGACGATATGATTCGGATCGATTGCATTGAAATCGTCCGCTTCAGTCGACTGGACGACCAACCCTTCGTCACGCCAGCCATAGCCCGGCGCTGTCGGATCTAATGTCGGACTGGTGAACAGACCAATGGCCGAACGGTTGGAGCCGAAAGTCGATACCGAATAATAGAGCCGATACCGCCCATCCGGTCCGAGCGATATGTCCGGCGCCCATATGTCCTTCGCCCCGGGCACGGCCTGCATTGCCCATTCGGGAAGCGCGGCTATCAGCGGCTTCTGTTCCTTCCAGTGGATCATGTCAGTTGAAGTCCGCGACAGGATGAAGCCCCCGCCCTCCTTTGGGCTGCCCGTGCTGAACACATAATATGTGTCGCTTTCGCGGATCATTACGGGATCGTGCGTCGGGGCCAGGTCGCCCGACAGTGCGACATTGAGCGCCCCTCGCGGCGCAACCGGCTGCGCACCAGCAAAAGACGGCGCAAAGGCGAGCCCCAGTGTAATCGCCAGGCGTAGCAACGCCGTGATGCGATCAACTATCGAAATCCTCCACAAAGATGCGCGTACCGCGTGGGAAAGCATCGGCGACCGGCCGGAGAGCGCCAAATTTAGAGAAAGACACGCCGCACGGTCCGTTACATTCTGATCGCCCATATCAACACCCCCTTTTATTACTCCGACATATTATTTTGACAGCGGCATTGCAATCGTTCGTATTGCCCATGTCGCGTTTGAGATTGCGCGGGCCGGGTGATAGGCAGGGACGCGGAGGCATATCGGTTGAGTAACGCGGACGAAGCGACCAAGAGAAAGCCCCGCGGTACGGGGCGTCGCCTGCACGGCGCAATCGCGCACAAGTTGGGGATCGCAATTCTGTCCGGCGAATTCGCTCCCGGCGACACGTTATCGGGCGAAGTCGCTTTTTCTGAAGCACTGGACGTATCGCGCAGCGCTTATCGCGAAGCAGTACGGGTTCTGGCTGCGAAAGGGTTGGTGGAAAGTCGGCCGAAGGCCGGTACGCGCGTGCTGCCACGCAGCCGCTGGAACCTCCTGGATCCCGAAGTGCTTGCCTGGGCCTTTGCTGGCGAGCCGGATATGGCCTTCATCCGGTCGCTTTTCGAGCTTCGCGGAATCATTGAACCCGCCGCTGCCGCCCTAGCTGCCGAACGCCGCACGCGTGACGATCTGAAAGCCATAAAGGACGCCCTTGCAGGGATGAGCCGCCACACCTTGGCGACCGACGCCGGACGAGCAGCCGATCGCGACTTCCACGATGCGATATTGCGCGCGACACGCAACGCTCCACTGATGGTGTTGAGTGCCAGCATAGGTTCGGCCGTCACCTGGACGACACAATTCAAGCAGCGCGCTCGCGACCTGCCGCGTAATCCGATACCCGATCACCGCCGCGTCCTTGACGCTATCGCCGCCAGCGATCCTGCCGCCGCGGCGGATGCGATGCGGTTGCTCGTGGACCAGGCGCTGGACGACACCCAGACATCGATGATGAAATAGAGCTCGGCGCCTTGTCACAACCGCTGCTCGACAGGACATCGGCCGATCGAGTGGTTCAGCAGGCTGAGGAGATATTCGCAGCGGTTGCCGATGCCCAAGCGCCCTCGCCATCGCATGCGGCAATATTCACTAGCAATGCTAGGGCGTAGACTCATAATTGCGCAGCCACAGGCGTATTGATGCAAGTTGGACCATGGCAAGAAAGTTTTCGGCGAGTTTGTCGTAACGGGTTGCGATCCTGCCGAAGTGCTTCGGCTTGGAGAAGAACCGCTCGATTAGGCTGCGCTCGCGATACAGGCTCTTGCTGAAGCACGACTTGCAGCGCTGATTGCTCTTTTGCGGGATGTTTGGCGTTGCGCCCTGATCCTCGATCGAGGCGCGGGTGCAGTCAGCGTCATAGGCTTTGTCTGCCAGCACTATGGTGCAGGGGCCAAGATGATCGAGCAGTGTCTCGGCAACCTGCCCGTCATGCGCCTGTCCTGCCGTCAGGCCGAGCCGTTTCGAATGCCCTTGCGCATCTACGACGGCTTGGATTTTGGTTGCAAGCCCGCCTCTAAGCGACCGAGACAATGATCTTGATCCCGCTTTTTGCTGTCGCTGCGTGGTGATGCGCGCGAACGGAGATGCTGTCGATCATCTCAATATTGCCATCGTGTGCGGCGGTGACCATCAAATCTACGCCAGTTATCGGCATGGGTTCACCATCGCCAGAACCCCACGCTCAGCAAATCCGTTTAGCCCAGACACATTCCAGATTTATGATTCACGACCTAGGACTGTCCTATGCCGACCATTTTTGGTCGATGCCCAAGGCTAAGGCAAACGGTAAAAGCTGACACTGCACATTGACAGGATATACCCCTGATGACAGTATGCTGTCATAATGGCAGATGTTCCAATTTTCGCTGATCCGCTCTCCAAGCTCGCCTTGGAAGTGTTCCGCAGCAACGGCGCTTTGATCGCTTCCGGCGATTCACTCGTTGCTCCACTCGGCCTCACCTCGGCGCGATGGCAGGTGTTAGGAGCGGTCATCGAGGCACGCGGCCAGCTAAACGTTGCCAGCATTGCTCGGAACATGGGCTTGGTGCGCCAATCAGTGCAACGCGTGGTCAAAGATCTCGCCTCACTTGGCCTCGTAAGGATCGAGCCCAACCCGCATCATCGACGAGCCCATCTTGTTCAGGTTACCCATGAAGGCGAGCGTCGTTTCGAATGCGCGTCGGCTGCTTGGCTCGCGCATACCGCTACTCTTTCCGCCAACTTGCCGCTCGATCAGCTTGAGGAACTTGTTTCCGTGCTCGGCAAAGTCCGTGCAGGCCTCGGCGAATTGGCCGTACCCGATGCCGTCTCATCATTGGCCACCGATGGAGGGTGATATGATCCAGTTACAGCCGCTTGATAGTGCAGTTCCCATTCAGGACCAGTTCGCGGCAGAAGCGTCGCCCGTCGTGCTTGTCAACGTCTTCCGTTTCGACCCCGAAGACGAGGCGGCGGTCGTCAAAGCTTGGGAACATGACGCCAATTGGATGAAGCAGCAGCCGGGATACATATCGACGCAGTTGCACCGGGCCATTGGAGAGAGCGCAATGTTCCTAAACTATGCCATCTGGGAATCGGTCGGTCATTTTCGGGCCGCGTTCTCCAGCCCGGATTTTCATGCGGCCTTGGGATCATACCCCGACAGCACCGTTGCCAGCCCCCACCTCTTCGAGCGCATCGCCGTGCCAAACCTCTGTGTCGCGTAGAGGCCAAGTGACGCGGACGGCAGTTTTTGCTTAGATTCAGCAGAAAGCTACCCATCCGCTCACCACCCATGTGCGCCGTTCCGGCGACCGATCTCGTGTGAGCGGAAACCGGACAGGCAGCATTCGGGCGATCAACTATCCCCGTCATCACCCCAGATGGCGATGACGGTGGATAGCTGACGTTACCCGCTAATTCGGAAGGGATGCTCTGGATTACGCCGGATGAAATCCTCAACGTCGCGTAATCGTTCTGGCATAGCCTCGACATCTCGCCATCGCGTAGGATTAATGAAGCGAAATCCTGCATTCCAGACCGCTCGAACTTTGGACCATTGCTCCACGTCTGATTTTCGAGGCGCCTTAAATGCACGTCCCATCCAATGCAGATTAGCCTTGCATTCAGGACATATAGCGCTCGCTTCCTCAGCCAGCTTCCAAGACTTCCGGCAATCGCGGATGAACTATCGCTACTTGGGCAAGTAGAAGACGGCCGCATTTGGCGTTTGGCCCGACACTCGCCTGCAGCCGCCCGCGAGCAGCGGAACGCTGCCCAGCTGCGTATATGTGTTTGCGCGCGCGACGCAGTGTCTATGCTCGTACATCTTTTTAAAGATCAGGGTTTTCCCGTCACTAATTCCACGTGCCTTTGTTTTCTGTTGCGATCAATCCAGCACCAGAGCGAGTGCGGCAGAATTCCGGTCAGCGTTTATTCACGGCAATGGGAACCTCCTGCGTACACCCTTCCTGTTGAGTCTGTTCACATTATTCCAGCCTGGGGCACGCACCCATGTGGTAAAACCCCACCCCCCAAGTCTGGGAGGCGGGGTTCCCGATGATTGGCAGGGGGGACTAAAAGCCAATCATCAAGCTGGCACGGAGCGCGATCGCAGCGCGGCCCTGTTGTTCTTCGGCGCTGGCCTCGCCACCGATGCGGAGACCTTGGCGGCCGCCTACGGCGCGCAATTTCCCTATCCAACCGCTGGTCCGGCTTTCAGGTGTCAGAGTGAATTTCTGTCCGCCGGTGAAATGTGCGGTGGTGCTGCCGAGCGAGCCAGCGACGATCTGCCGCCTTCCGCCTTCCGCTTCGATCCTCAGCCAACCGTTGTCAGGGTCGCGGCTCCCGAAATCAAATCCGGCCGCCAGGGTGCCCGACACTGCGAGCTCGTCGCTGGTGCGTGATCCGACGACCAGATTGAACGCGTCGCCACCGCCGCTTTCGCTATAGCCGCTTTCCCGCAGGCGAACGTAGTCGACCGCGACGATGGGGCGCAGCCGCAACATGCCCATACTCGCTTCATAGCCGATCCCGGCGGCGCCCGTCACCAGCCGCCCGTTCCAGTCACCTTTCGCGCTCCGCGCAACCGCCTCCGTTCCGATGCTCCCCGCAAAGCGTCGATGACTGTCATAGCCAATATGACCGACCGTTCCGCGGGCATAGCCGTTGAACCGTCCCCAATTAGCGCGCCAATAGGCCCCTGCCTCGACATGATCGGCATCTACTTGATTATCGGTGCCGCCGTCGGAATTACTGCCGTGCAGATAGCTGATCGATACGCCGAACTTGCCGATCTTCGAGGATAATTCGACGCCCGATGCCGCACCCCAGCCATCGATATCGTAGGACGCGCTATCACCCGTGTTCTTGGATGTACTGATGCCAAGTTGCTGGACCCAGAAGCCCCAGTTGCCCTTGTCCACATAGGGTGCGGAAGGATCGAAAAGCACGCCCAGCGTCGCGCGTGAGGTAAGGCTGGCCATCTCGAATGTCCCGCCTGCATGATCGGGCAGCATCTGTCGCACCTGTTTGCGGAAGGTGTCGCCATCCAGCGTGCTCAGAAATACACCAGCGACCTTGGCATCCTTGCCCAACGCCTGATAGATCGCATCATAAGCGGATGCCTGCGAGCGATTGAGCAGCATTTCGGCGGTCGTCTTGCGTGCAATGTCGATGGCAAGCTGAGTGGGGGTAGCGGCCACCAGTGTACTCTTGAACATATAGGGAAGGATCGTGTCGGTCGTCTTGAGATCCGCTGCGCCGGTCACCGAACCTGCCTGCAGGAAGGTATAGCGGCCTTCGGCATTGGCAACGCCGCTAACAATTACCGCAATGGTCGCGCCCTTTACAAAGCTGGCCTCGCCCCCAACCTGCACAAGGGTTCCAGCCTTGTTTGTGGGATCGAGCGTGATACCCAGCACGCCCTTCTCGCCGAGTGACAGCGACCGCAGCGATACCGTTCCCTTGTCGAGCAGAACCGTGCCATTCCCCGCAGCGAGCGCGACATTTGCGCTGTTGACCAGCGTGCCGGAAAACTTGGCTGTGCCGGTCAACGTCAGGCTGTCCGTGCCTCCGCCGAAATCCATGCTGCCGGAAAAGGCGCTGGTATCGCCCAGCACAACGGTATCGTTACCCGCACCAAAGATTGCCGCGCCTGTGTAAATGGCATCCCCCGACAAGCCGAGGCGGTTGTTGCCCGCGCCAAAACGGCTGGTGGCCTTAACCGTGCCGTCGGCAATGTCGAAGGTGTCATTGCCGCTGCCCAAGCGGACTTCGCCGGTAATCGTGGGCTCGGCAACGGTGCTGGTGACGGCGGTCTGGCGGATCGTCGCGCCGGTGGCGTTCGCTGACAGGTCTATCGCCACCGTACCGCTGATAGTACCGCTGGTGTCGATTGCAGTCACACTGCCGGACCGGTCGATGATCGCAACCGCAGTCGCGCCAGTGCCGGATCCCGTCGCCTTTATCGCGCCGCTGTTGCGTATCGCGCCTACGGTGCTGCCCGCATCGATAGCGATGGCAGTGGCATTCTTGCCCGATGCCTCCACAGTTCCGGCCACGCGGACTTCCGGGACAGTCGCACTGCTGCCGATCAGGATACCCGTCGCGTCGGCACCGTTCGACGTGGCTACGACTTTCCCGTTGACGGTCATTCCACCCTGAATCGCAACAGCTCCACCCAGGCCTCCGATCTGCACACCCGTGCCGTTCACACCGGCATAGGTGCCGGCACCCAGTACGTTGCCGTCGATGATGAGGCCGTGGCCGGGGGCCGTTCCTGCAACGGGACCAAGGGTAACTGAGCGGTCTGCGGCACCGATCCGCATGGCAGGCGCCGCGCCATAGGCAGTCACGGACGCGTTGCCTTCCTTGGCATCCTCAATCCCGTCCTTGTCCTCGTCATTGTCAGTCGGACTGCTGTCCTTTGGCGCAACCGCCAGAATGACGCCGCCCGAAACACTGCCGCCAATGCTGAGCGCGGGCCCGCCCCGCAGAAGGTCGTCGGCGTCGAGTTTCGCAGGGTCGGTCGGGGGCGTATCAGTCCGATACCCTGATGCGGTAATTGCGCCCTGTACGACCAGCGCGCCAGTGATGTTGCCCGAGGTTGAAACTCCGACGGCGTTCTCGCCGCGCGCCGTCACGACCCCGGCAATCCTGACGTTGCCAGTAACGTCGCTCGTCTTCACGCCGACCGATCCGTTACCGAGCACCGATATGGCGCCGTCAGTCCTGAGGTTGCCGCTGAGCGGACCTCCGAGCGAAATGCCGGCCGAGTTATTACCCTCGATCGTGATTTCACCGCTGTTCGTGATATTGCCCGTATAGGCACCCAGCGTGCGGATCCCGGCACGGTTGCTGCCTACGGCGAAAGGACCATCGACATCGCCGTCCTTGTCCGCGTCCGTAGGCGCATAGGTTTCATCGATGATGATCTTTGCGTTCGCGCTGTTGACGATGGTTCCGCTCGCCCCTGCACTCGCGGTCATACCCGCTGCGCCATCCACGTTGGTGGTCTGGATCGTACCGCTGTTGGTCTGTGCCAGTCCGGGGGCGGATACCGCCGCAACCGCCAAAGCCGCAACGCACGAGGAGTTTAAGAGAGAATGCATGATGGTCCTTCCTGTGGGAGGACGGAGCCGCATTGCGCAACGCATGCCCCGCCCTTTCCCATCAGGACGAGGCCGGAGGCGTCCAGCCTTGAAGGAATGTCAAAAAAAATCCGTGCGGGTTCAGAATGTCGCGTCGAGGCCCAGGCGGATCGTGCGGGGGCGCATCGGCGTGATGTAATTCCCCTGTCCGGCGGCAAAAGGCGTCCCCAGCGCAAAACGGTTGCCAATGCTGTCGGCCAGATTTGTGATACCGATCGTCACGCCAATGGTGGGTCGACCGATCCTGACGTTTGCCGCGGTATCGAGATAATCGCCCTGCACTTCCCCAAGCACCGGGCCGATGCCAACCCGCGACTTACCGACATAGCGCGCCCAGGCATTGACGCGCAGATCGAGGTCGTCGCCGACCTTCGCCTGATAATCGACACCCGCGCGCGCGGTCATACGCGCCACATTGGGAATGCGCTCCACCCGATCGATCGCGCTCGTATAGGCCGCCGCCGCACGAACCAGCGCCGCGGACGGATCGACGATCCTGCCGTCGTTAAAAGCGAAGGACATGTCGAGCGTCAGGCCAGGCTTGGGGCGCCATTCCATTGCCCCGCTGGCCGACCAGATACGGCCGTCACCAATATTCTCGGTGCTTGGCAGCCCTGCATCATCGATGAAATCCGCCTGGATGTTGGTCCACCGGCTATGGGCTATGCTCGCCGTCAGGCTGATGCCGGTTGGACCCGAAGGCGTGTGGCGCAGGCCGGTTTCCAGCGTCGATACCCTGTCGTTTCGGAAACGCCGGACAAATGGCCCTTCGATCGCGAGGCCACCGGGCCGAAACCCCTGCTGGTATCGGACGAACAGCATCGTGCGCGGCAGGACCATCGCACTAAAAGAGGCAGACGGGAGAAATTCGCGTTCTTTGCGTTCCGCCGTGATCCCCCTATTTGCCGCTGCCAGTGCAAGCGGCACATCTTCCCCCTCGCCCGAAAGGGTCGCATGGGAGTAGCGTGCGCCTGCCGTGATTGTCAGCCCATCGAGCGGCGAGAAACTGGCCTCGCCGTAAAGCGTCGCTTCGCGAACCCGGTTGGTCACACCGGTCAATGGAACCAGCATGTCCGGCGCACCCAGCGACCGGCTCAGCATCGTGCGGTTGCGAACATAGCTTCCGCCCGCAACCCAGCCAAAGCCGTTACGTGTCGGTTGTGCGACCCGAACTTCGCCGACGAACAGGCCAGTATCATTCTCCTGACGGAACAGGCGCTCTGTCCCTTCTGCGGGACTGGCGTCATAGCGTTCCTCAATCTGCTGGCGAACGACCGCTGCCGACGCCTGAAAATGCAGATCGTTGCCCAGTTTCTGGACGGTCAGGCTGCCCTGTCGATAGTCCGCGTCGAAACCGCCGTCGGCGCGGCTGGCGCGGGTGAGCGGCGGTAATGTCCGGTCGGCATATTGATTGTCGCGCCCGTCATTGTTCTGCGCAACGCCGCCAATGTCGACGTTCCAGTCATCGCCCAGATCGACACGCAGCGTGGCGCGACCACCCACGATGCGATTGCGGTTTATATCGCGCCGATTGCGCAGGATGTCGTCGATATAGCCGCCTTCGCTGATACCATAACCGACGACGCGAATCGCCATTCGCCCATCAACCAGCGGCATGTTGACCATGGCGCCCATGTCCCCGCCGGGATCGCCATGTGCCGTGGCCGATACACCACCAGCCATGGCGCCCTTCAGCCTGTCGAGATCGGGGACATTGGGCATGATCCGCACGATGCCACCCAGCGAGCCTGCCCCATAGAGCGTCCCTTGGGGCCCTTCCAGAACCTCGACCGAAGCAATATCATAGAGCCGCAGATCGGGATCGGGCGCATTGTAGGTAAGGCGTAAATCGTCCAGATACTGCCCGACTGTGGCCTGGGTCGGGCCGGTAAAGCTGGAATCGGCGATGCCCCGGATGAACAGCTTGTTACGGCCCGATCCAAGATGGGTGGACGACAGGGTTGCAAGACGCGCGAGCAAGGCGTCCATGCCCTGCAAGCCTCCGAATGCCATGTCCGGGCCGCCGATGATCGTCGCGATGCCACCATAATTGGCAAGAGGGGTATCGCGCTTGCTCGCCGTTACGATGATCGGGGCAGTAGCACTCTTGGGCAAGGATGGCGCATCGGCCAAGTTTGAGCGTTGTTTAGCCGGAGTCGCCAGCGCGATCCGCCAGCTTCGGGCGTCAACCTGCGTTGCTGCTGCGCCGGTTCCGCGGATCAACCTTGCGAGCGCGCGATCGATAGCCATCCTACCACGTAAAGCGTGCACCCGACGGTTCCAGAGCGGCGCATGGGCTACGGCGATGCTGACATTGGCCTGCCGCGCGAGCGTGGCCACGGACTGGGCCATAGTGCCGGCCGGCACATCGATCGCCACGATTTCGCGCGCCTGTACTGCCTGCGCCGACGCCAGTGCGGTTGCTACCAGTACCCAGCGCGCGTTCATCGTTTGGGCAGCATCATCCAGCCGCTCGATTGCCTCTCGGCGCGCACATCGAGCAAGCGCGCGATCGCCTCGATATCGACATGCTTGGGCAGCACTATCACGCCGTGAAACGGGCGGTTGGCGATGGCGGGTGCCACCGAAACCGGCTGTCCATAATAGCGGGCAAGGTCCGCCACAACGGCGCTCAAGGGCTGTCCCCCATAAATCAGTCGGCCCGATTGCCAGCTTGCCACCGTTTCCGGTGCTACCGCCCCGGTTTCGACCTGCATTGCCCCGTCGACCGCGCGCAGTCGACGCCCTGCGTCGAGCCGGATCGCTTCCGTCTGCGGATTGTAGACCACCGCGCCTTCGCTTACCGCAACCTGAGTCACGCCCGCTTCGCGGACGACGGCAAAGGCGGTGCCAACATCGATGAGTTTCGCGTCACCGACATGCACGGCAAAAGGATGCTCTGTGTCATGGCGCACCACGAACATAGCTTCGCCCCGGTCAAGCATTGCGAAACGGCTGTCCTTGCGATCCAGCGTCAACCGTGTGCCGCCGTTCATCACGATGGCGCTCCCATCGGCCAGCGTGATCGTCCGCCGAACGCCGGGTTGCGTCTCAACACTATACGGCGCCGGGCGGTTGGCCACAAAGCCTATGCCCAGTACCGCTACCAGAGATGCTGCAACTGCGCCGCCAAGCCAATACCGTCGAGCACGACGCGCAGTGGCAGGTGCGGGCGATGCCAAGGGCGCGGGGGCGCTGGCCAGCAGCGCCGCGACATCCGCCTCTGCTGTGGCCATGGCATGATATGTTCCGGCATGAAGGGGGCTTGCCGACAGCCACGCCTCGAAACCGTCCCAATCGTCAAAGTCGGGATCCTGCAGGCGCACGATCCAGCCCAATGCTGCCTCTTCGATCATTGCGTCATCCTGCTGCATGTACGCCTCCCCGATCCTTTGACGGAGCCGTCGCGGTCAAACCTCATCGAAACGTCTCCGCAAGTCTATCATCGCGCGATAGGCCAGCCGAAGGTCGCTTTCCACGGTACTCAAGCTAATCCCCATTTCTTGGGCGATATCGCGTTGGGCAACACCGTCGATCCGGTAGCGTCGGAATACCCTCGCCGCTCTTGGGCCCAGCCCGTCGAGCGCCTTCAGTGCCTGCGCGAGCTGCTCGCGCGCGATCAGCACGCGCTCACCCGACGGAGCATCAGATTCGCCGGGGAGGGTCGTTATGGTTTCCGTCCATGCCGTATCGCGTTTCGCCGCTTGCTGTCGCGACCTATGGCGATCAAGCATCAAATTATTGGCTGCGCGATACAGATAGGACAAAGGCTGGCCGATCGGTCCATCCGGTGCGGCTTCGATCTTGAGCCACAGTTCCTGCAGAAGATCCTCCGCAGCATCGCCAGCGCCATGTGCGGTCAGAAACCGCAGCAACTGCGCCCGATGGGCCAGGAAGATAGCTTTCAATCCGGATTCTGTCATGACGCTTGGTGATCTGCCGAAAGCAGCGAATCTGGTTGCCCCTCTAAAGGGTTCTATCGGACAGCGCTATGGTGCGACCTGCGATAAAAATCCTGTATGACGTCGCAGGGCGCCCCCAAACCCGGAGCGAACGCATAGATCATGCCTGCTAATGATAATGACTTGCATTCTTTGGCCAGATTATTATGGGCTTTTGAAACGTCAGGGAACTTTTCATATGCCTGCCTTGCTTTCGCTTCTTGCCGCCGCCGCTGTATCCACCCAGCCTGCTGCCGCGCCAATCGCAGAGACTGCTGAAGACCAGATCATCGTGACCGGGCAACGCACCGAGGGACAGGATGACTATGCTGTCAAGAAGCAGACCACCACGATGCGCTTTCCTCTGTCGCAACGGGAAACGCCGCAATCGGTCAGCGTGGTTACGCGCGCTCAGATCGAAGATTTCAAACTCAACGACATTAACGACCTGCTGAAAACAGTGCCCGGCGTGCAGGTTCAGGCGCAGGAGACCGATCGCATATATTATTCGGCGCGCGGCTTCGACATCCAGACGTTTCAGGTGGACGGGATAGGCCTGCCCTTTGCCTTCGAGGTACAGACAGGATCGATCGACACCGCCATTTACGACCATATCGACGTTGTGCGTGGCGCACCGGGATTATTGTCCTCAACCGGCAACCCCTCTGCAGTCGTCAATTTCATCCGCAAGCGGCCCACCAAAACAATGCAGGCGAGCGGCAGTGTCCAATATGGGTCGTTCGATCATCTTCGGCTGGACGGCGACGTCAGCGTACCGCTAACCAGCGACGGCAGCATCCGCGCCCGCGCAGTAGGCGCCTATCTCGATGAGGACAGCTATCTCGACCGCTATACGCTGCGTCGGTGGACGGGCTATGGCATTGTCGAGGCCGACCTGGGTCCACAGACCACCTTGACGGTTGGCTACGGTCATCAGGATCACCGGAGCCGGGGTGCCATGTGGGGCGCACTGCCGATCTATTACACGGATGGCACGCGCATCGATCTGCCTCGCTCCGCCAATACCGGTCCTGACTGGGCGGGTTGGCACGTAACGGACAGGCAGATCTTCGGAGACATCGTCCACCATTTCAACGACGACTGGCATGCCAAACTGACCGTGATCCGACGGGCCATCAGCGAAGACGACAAGCTGTTCTACGTTTACAACAATCCAAGTGCAGCCTTCCCGGACGGTATCGACCCAGCTCTCAACGATCCTACAATCGGCGGGAACGTGCGCAGCTATCCGGGCGCATTCCGAGCACAGACACGCAACCTTGCGATCGATGCGTATGTTGCGGGCAAAGTCTCGGCGTTCGGCCGCGAGCATGACGTGATGTTCGGCGTCAACCGCAGTGCGCAGCGCTATGTCCAGACATCCAGTTACGACTTCAGCACAGTCGGTGTCGTCCTACCCCTTAAAGACATCTTCAATGGCAGCTTCCCCGAACCCAATTTTCCTACGACCTACAATACCAATTTCGCCCTCAGCGGTGACCGCACGACCAAGCGCGAAACGGCCTATGGCCTGGTCCGTTTCAACCTGACCGAGCCGTTGAAGGTCATGGTCGGCGGCAACGTGACCCATGCGACAAGCGATGGCTTCTCTTACGGCACGAACCTGCGATATGATCTGACGCGCTTCCTGCCGTTCGTCGGTGCGACGCTGGATCTGAACGATAACATTAGCGCCTATGCAAGCTTCGCAACGATCTTTAACCCGCAGACGCAAACCACCGTTACACGAAAGTTGATCGACCCGATCAAGGGCGACAATATCGAAGGCGGCTTCAAGGCCGAATGGCTCGGCGGTCGCCTCAACGCAAGCCTGGCGATCTTCCAGGCACGTCAGAAGAATACGGCGGAATCGGCCGGGTTTGACGCGACCATCGGTCAGACGGTCTATCGCGGAGTGGATGCCACATCGCAGGGGATCGAGTTCGAATTTGCAGGACAAGTCCTGCCGGGGTTGCAAGCAACCGGCGGCTACACGCTGATGCGCGTGCGGGGCGAAAATGACGAACCCGTTCGTACTTTCGTTCCCCGCAATCTGGGCCGCCTGAACGTCACTTACTCGCCGCCCGCCCTTTCTGCGCTGAAGGTCGGCGCGTCACTACAATATCAGAGCAAGATCTATCTGGAGCCAGGCACCGTATCGGTGACGACAGGCGCCCCGATCAGGATCACCCAGCCCAAATATGCGCTGCTGGATCTGCTCGCCAGCTATCGCATCACCGATAATCTGTCGATCAGCGCAAATCTGAAAAATGTGACCAACACCAAGTATCTCACTGCGCTCAATTTCGATCAGGGCTATTATGGTGCGCCACGTACGGTGCTCGGCACCATCAGCCTGAAATACTAAGGGGGAAGGAGAGGATGTCGCCACGGTCGCGTCGATGGATCCGTATAGCGCTGGCCGGACCGGGCGCAGTCCTCGTTGCGCTCGTCGTGATGGCTGGCATGGCGCTGTGGTTGCCGGGCGGCGCTGCTGGCATCGATAACATCGTACTGCCGCTGATCCTTGTTCCGTTGATATGGACGGCGCTTTTCTTCCACGCATGCCTTGATAGACGGCTGGGGCGCGTTGCACTCATTTCCCTTGGCCTGTTTCTTGTCCATGCCGGATTGATCGCGCATAAATTCTTCGACACACAGCTACCGTCTGCGGAGGTCCATTCATGATCCGTCTGCCCAAGGATGAAACCAAGACGATGGTCGCCGTGCATGGCTGGTCGGGTATCCTGCTGGGCCTGCTCCTCTATGCGGTCGTCCTGACCGGCACGGCGGCGGTCTTTGCCGATGAAATCGGTATCTGGTCCGCGGGCCATGTGTCGACCCAATCCTCTTTCGAACGCCCGCTGGGCGATACCTTGCGAAAACTGGGTGCCGAAACTCCCGCAAAATATCATGAAGGCGTCGACCTTTATGAAATCGGCGATCATGATCTGGGCATTTTCTTCCATCGGCATGAGATGGATAAGGGCGAAATTATAGCCCGGGGTATATATTATACGCTGGGCAAGGATGGCCGCGTGACGGATCGCCGTCCTGCAACCGATGAGGAAGTCTATGGCACGCGCAACGACAATGCGCTTAGTGCGTTCCTTGTCGAGACGCATGTCCGCTTGCACCTTCCCAATCCCTGGGGGCTGCTGTTGACGGGCATTGTCGGCCTGTCGATGCTGATCGCGGCAGTCTCCGGCCTTCTCATCCATCGCCATTTGTTCAAGGATATTTTCACGCTTCGGCGCAATGCCAATCCGGTGCTCGTCAATCGCGACAAGCACAGCGTGGCCGGTACATGGAGCTTGCCCTTCGCGTTCATCCTCGCCTTTACGGGCAGCTTCTTCTCCTTCTTTGGAACGGTCGGTGTTCCCATCGTCGCCATGGCTGCGTTTGGAGGCAACCAGCAAGTGCTTCAGGAAACCGTATTCGGCAACCCTGGAAAGCCAGACCCCCGCCCTACTGGGATCGGCAATTTCGATCGCATCAGCAGCGATGCCATCGCACGCGCAGGGACGGTCCCGACCTTCGTCGCGATCGAGAATTTCGGCCGAGCGGACTCGAAGGTGACGACGTACCATTCACCCAAGAGCGGCGCCATTGCGCCGATGACGTTGCTCTACAACGGCGCCACCGCTCGCTTTGAGCAAGTGAAGCCCCTGATCGGCCCCAAGCCATCCACTGGCGGTACGCTGGCCGCAATCATGTACCCTCTGCATTTCGGTAATTTTGCGGGCATGGTGTCGAAGGCGATCTGGTTCGGGCTGGGTTTTGCGATGTGCTACGTCACCTATACCGGCCTGTGCCTATGGCTGTCTCGACGGGAAAGTGCTTCGCGTTCGCTTGCATGGCTGGAGCGGACGAATATGATCGTCGGACTGGGCCTTCCTTTTGCGCTTGCCTCGTCCGCTGCCGCCTTCCTTGTCGCCATGCCTTTGGGAACTGCGATCTGGTGGACGCCGGCAGGATTTCTGATCGGGACGGCCACGACCATCCTTGCAGGATGCCTGGCTCCCAATACAGCATGGCTCAGCCGCGCGTTGCGGATCGGCACGGGTGTTATGATGCTCCTTCTCCCGCTGCTCAGGCTGCTAAGCGGCGGTCCCGGCTGGTCCACCGCCATTGCCGCGCATCAGCCTATTATCGTTACCCTCGACATCGCCTTTATCGTGGCAGGCGCATGGACATTGGCGGAACTGTGGAAACCGCGCCCTGTGGTTCACCGCCCCATGACGTTGCAGGCGGCCGAATAAATGAGCACGCTCGCCGTCATAGCATTGGCGCTTTCTGCTGCGTTCATTCTGGCCATCGCGCTGGGCGACCCCAAAAGGCGTCGGGCTGCGCACCAGTCCGGTGAGGGGCATAGCCCCGCCCAGCGCCGCCTGCTGACCTTTTGCGTACTATTGCCAGGGTTCATCTGCATCGTGCGCGGCGACCCTTCTGCCTTTCTGATCTGGCTGGGCGGCTGCGCAGTGATGGGCTGGATTACCGCAGTCGCTTTCTCGCGCCCGGTTGCCGCTGACCGTGGCAGGAAGGGATAAGGGAGGCTTCCGCCCCCGGTTCAACCGTCGAAGAGGTACATTGCGTACGCATGACGAGACTTACGCTAGTGAAAGTCCCGCGATTTTGGCAGTATCCGCACATCCCGCGGATGCTTTTGAGGATTAAAGCCAGCGCCTGGGGAAGGAAGAGATTCGTCCGATGCGCCAATGTCGATGGGTGTCGGACCGGCATCTGACAAGCGGTCAAGCATCGCCGTCCGATCATGAATGCGTGTAGCCATCACATGCACCACGCCCTCCTTGCTGCGTTGAACCTCGCCCTCCACTATCATCAATCGGCTGGCCATCACCGGGCGGCGCTGCATTTCGAACAGGCGCGCCCATAGCAATATGTTGGTAACGCCAGTCTCGTCCTCCAGCGTAATGAAAATGGCGTTGCCCTTGCCAGGACGCTGGCGGACCAGCACGATCCCGGCGGCGCGAACGGACGTGCCGCTTTTGGCGGCGCTGATCTGCGCGCAACTCAAGACGCCTTCCGCTGCGAAATCGTTGCGGAGAAACTGCATCGGATGGCCTTTAAGGCTCAGCCGCGCTGTTTGATAGTCAATGGCGACTTGCTCACTTAGCGGCATCGCAGGCAGAAATGCGTCCGGCTCTTCCCCCAACTCTCGCGCGGACAGATCGCGAGTGCGGGCTGCCGCAAAAAGCGGAAGCTCATCGGACGGAGTGCGGCGCACTTCCCATAGCGCTTCGCGCCGGTCCTGCCCCAGCGAACGACATGCATCGCCATCGGCCAGCAGGCGCAATGCACGGTCCGGAAGATGCGCGCGGCGCGCCATGTCTTCGATGCTGGTGAAGGGATTTGTGCGGCGCGCTGCGACCAGTTGCTGCGCCCAATCCTTGCGGAAACTGTCGATCTGCCGAAAACCCAGCCGGAGAGCGTGGGTCAGTCTCTGTACCGTGCGCCAGTCCTGAGTGTCGCGCCGAGCGATAGGCGCGCGCTCAACGGCGTTGTCCCAGCAACTGAAATTTACGTCCACAGGATGCACCGGCACACCATGCTCATGCGCATCACGGACGATCTGCGCCGGAGCGTAAAAGCCCATCGGCTGCGAATTGAGCAATGCACAGGCGAAGATGGCCGGATGATGGCATTTTATCCAGGCGGAAACATACACAAGTCGGGCAAAGGAAAGTGCGTGGCTTTCCGGGAAACCATAGCTGCCGAACCCTTCGATCTGTTTGAAGCAGCGTTCGGCAAAATCCGCTTCATAGCCGCGCCCTACCATGCCTCCGACAAGCTTCTCCTTGAATTTATCCATGCCCCCGACATTCCGGAATGTCGCCATCGCACGGCGCAATTGATTGGCTTCGCCCGCTGTGAAGCCCCCTGCTGTGATGGCGAGTTTCATTGCCTGTTCCTGAAACAGCGGCACACCGAAAGTCTTGCCCAGCAAATGTACCAATTCATCCCTGGGATGCGGCGATGCCGGAGAGGGAAATGTTACTTTCTCCGCTCCTTCCCTGCGTCGCAGATAAGGATGCACCATGTCGCCTTCGATCGGCCCTGGCCGAACGATCGCCACCTGAACCGTCAGATCGTAGAGACATTTCGGCTTCAGGCGCGGCAGCATATTGATCTGCGCCCGGCTTTCGACCTGAAACACGCCGATGCTATCGCCTTCCTCCAGCATCGCATAAACATCTTTGTCTTCGGAGGCGAGATCGACCGTCAAGTGCATCCTGCCGAAGCCATTCTGTTCCATCAGGTCGAACGCCTTGCGGATGCAGGTAAGCATCCCCAGCGCCAACACATCGACTTTCATTAAGCCGAGGGCATCGATGTCGTCCTTGTCCCACTCGATGAAACTGCGGTTGGCCATTGCGCCGTTCAGGATCGGCACGGTCTCATCCAGCCGATCCTGCGTCAGCACAAAGCCCCCGACATGCTGAGACAGGTGACGCGGAAAAGGCGCTTCGATCAACTGATCGACCAACGCGCGCAAGCGCACGATCTGAGGATTGTCGAGCGCGAACCCAGCGTCCACTATGCGCGCGTCACCCATATCGCCAGACCAACTGCCCCAGATGGTGCTGGCGAGGCGCGCTGAAACATCTTCGCTGAGACCAAGCACCTTGGCCATCTCCCGCACGGCGCTGCGGGAGCGATAATGGATGACGGTGGACACAATGCCTGCCCGTTCGCGCCCGTAGCGTTCATAGACATATTGCATGACCTCTTCCCGACGCTCGTGCTCGAAGTCGACGTCGATGTCTGGCGGTTCATCGCGATCGTCGGATACGAAGCGCGAAAAGAGCAGATCGTGCTGCATGGGATCGACAGAGGTAATGCCCAGCAAGAAGCACACCATGCTGTTGGCAGCCGATCCCCGGCCCTGACATAATATCGGCGGTTCCTGACTGCGCGCAAACGCGACGATGTCGTATACGGTCAGGAAGTAATAGGCATATTGGCGGGAACGGATGAGATCGAATTCCTCCTTTAATAATGTCCTCAACTTGTACGGTAGCTTGTACCCGTAACGCGCATAGGCAGCGGTGAAGGTAATTTCCTCCAACCAATCGACCGGATCTCTTCCTTCCGGTACTGGCTCGCGTGGATATTGGTAGCGAAGGTGATCCAGTGTAAAATGGATGCGCGACAGAAATTCGATCGTTTGGGCAACCGCTTCCGGGCAGCGGCGGAACAGGCGTGCCATTTCGGTAGCGGGTTTCAGATGACGCTCTGCATTCGCTTCCAGCCTGCGTCCCGCGTCAGCCAGAGTCACGCCATGACGAATGCATGTCAGCGCGTCGTGCAGCGGTCGGTGGTCCGGTTCGGCATAGAGCGCATCATTGGTTGCCAGCAGAGGCACGCCCGTTGCCTTCGATACGGCTATAAGCTCGGCAAGTCTTCGTTCGTCCGACCCGTTTCGCAGCAATGTAGCGGCAAGCCATACGCGTTTTGGCGCGTGACGGGATAAGCGGCGCAGAGTGGCTTCAAGCCCGCTGGGTGGGAGCAGGCGGAGATGCGACACCGGCATGGGCTGCTGTGCAGGCTCGAAGGGCACTGGCTTTCTGTGCGCTTCCTGCACCTCGGCGGTATCGCCCGGCATCACGATCAGCAACAGGTCGCGCGCATAAAGGAGCAAGTCGTCGAAGGTCAGGATGCAGTCGCCTTTGACTGCCTTCATGTTGCCGACTGTCAGCAACTTGGTCAGATTACCCCAGCCATCGCGATTGACCGGATAGGCCACGATGTCCGGCGTACCGTCAACGAAAACCAACCGTGCGCCCGTTACCAGCCGCAGATCGCTTTCACATGCGGCACTTTCTTCTGGAGTGAGTTCTGGCTTCTCTCCGCGTTTCTTCTTTTCTTCGATCCACTCATTACGGGCTCTGTTCGGCGCATCCTTTAGTGCTTTCCACGCACGGACCACGCCTGCCACACTGTTGCGGTCGGCAATGCCGATGGCTTTCAGACCAAGCTCATTTGCCCGCCCCACCATGTCCGAGGGGTGGCTGGCGCCGCGCAGGAAGGAAAAGTTTGTGGCGGCGACAAGTTCAGCACAGTCAGGGCCTTCGGTCTGTTTCTGACGCAGATACAGACGGGTAGACTTACTTGCCTGCTGCCCCCGCGGGTCGGCGGCCTTTACATGCGCCGGATCGCGGCCGCGCTTCATGCGAATAGCCCATGCACGTACCATGCGGGATTGGACCGTTCAGTGCCGTACAGGCCGTGGCGAAATATCCATAAGCGCCGGCCCCGCGCATCCTCCACGCGATAATAGTCGCGGGTAAGAAAGCGGTCCTGTTCGGGCTTTTCAAGCTGACCGTCCGCAATCTTCCACCATTGCGGAGCGATCCGTTCCGGCCCTTCGAAGCGCGTGACCTCGTGAAGCGCGCGCCGCCAGCGGAAACGGTGCGGCGGGCCGTCCGGCACCTGCGCCATGACATCGATACGCTGGGGCGGATCGAACAGATGGATCGGACGGGTCGGCGGGGCGTGCGGATATTCGGAGGGGGGCGCTTGCCACTGGGCAGGGCCGCGGCTTTCGATTGCGGGAAGAGCAAGCTGCCCTTGCTCGGGAATGTGGGTATCGACAGGGGCAAGGCGCAAGACGCGATTGCGCCCGGCACGAGTGGCAAGAGCATCGAGCAGCGCGGCGACATCTGCACCTTCCTTCGCTGCGCCGCCTTCCAGCGCCAACTGACTGGCCGCAAGTGGCTCAGCCCGCGGCACTGCCAGACGCACCATATCGAAACCGAAACCAGGATCGAGCGGATCCGACACACTCTCCATCCGCTCGGCAAAGAGGCGCATTATTGCGGGCGGATCGCGCACTGGCAGGCTGGTTTCGACGCGTAGCGGAAAGGCCAGGCCGTCACTGCGAAAGAAGGTGGCGTGGAAACGACGCCCCCCTTGCGCCCGCTCGCCCAACTGCACGCAGGCCTGGGCCACCAACTGCTCCAGCGCAGCCACTGCATATTCGGTGCGCGCGACGGGTTCCGCAAAGGGATGATCGATCTGAATAGCGGGTGCTACGCGGCGCGGATTGAGAGGATGCGCGGCCTGACCTAGCAGCAGGTGTAGCGCATCGACCGCCTCAGCGCCAAAGCGTGCGGCAAGGGTAGAGAGAGGACGTGCGGCTACCTCGCCTACGGTTTTCAGGCCCGCACGCCGTAATGAAGCTTCGCTGTCAGGGGGAAGGCGAAGCGCCGCTACGGGCAAGCGGCGAATCGCAGCGTCTTCGTCAGGCGCGGGGCGCCCGGGGAAACGCGCGAGCGCATGGGCGGCCTCGGCCGTATTCCCCAGTGCAGCGCGGACGCGAATATCTCGGCGTAGCAACCGGGCAACAGCATCCTCCATCAGCGCGATTTCACCTCCGAAAAGATGCGCGCAACCGCTGATGTCGAGCATCAATCCATCCGGTGGGTCGACTGCCGCCATAGGTGTGTAGCGCGCGGCGCCATCGCACAGTCGTTCCAGCCAATCCTGATCGGCATGCGCATCGACATCGAATACTCGCAGTTCGGGGACTTGCGCGCGCGCATCGGCCAGCGCCATCCCGGGAGCAAGACCCAATGCCATCGCATCGCTATCCAGCGTGCATAGTCGCATGGCGCCACGTACCTTCTCGACAAAGGCAGTGGGGGGCACTTGCTGGTCAGGCAGCGGCCTCCACATATCCGGTCGCGCGATCCGTAGCCGGTCCAGCGACAGGAAGGGAAGCCAAAGCGCCAGAAAGCGCCGCCTGTCCGGGGTCTTCAAAACATCTTCGATCACGGTTCCACTCCAGCCGCCACCGCAATCCATCGGGACCAGCTCGGCGGCGCAGCAATTCAAGGTCGAAGGCGCTTGGTCCCATCAATCTTTCCCCTAAGGGATCGATCGAAGGCGCGGAGGCGATCCGCCAACGCGTTTCTGCAGCACTGGGGGCAGGTTGCGCATCCAGTCTCAGAAGCAGCGCAATGACTCCCGATCCTTCAGCCGCGAGGGCCAGTCGACGACTCGCAGTGAGATCGAGGACGGAGGGATTGCCCCAACATTCGATCACCACCGCAGCAAGCCCCGCACAGCGCAACGCATCCGACGCGGCACGCAAGAGCATTGTTTCATCCTGCATTACGCCCAGCAACAGCATTGCAGGATCAAAACCCAGCGCCGCCAAACCCGGACCATATAGATGCCCACCAATTTTCTCTGCCTTGTTCGTGCGTAGCCAGAGCATAGGCAGCCCCCCTTGTCCTGCCAGCAAACCGAGCAACAAAGCGAAACCTGCGGAGCTGCCTGAGTCTTCGACATTTGCGCCGAACAGTTCGTGCAGCCGACCTTTCAGAAGCCCTCCACCAAGCGCCGCATCCAGCGCGGCATGGCCACTGGCAAGCATAGCGGGCATGTCCGCCGTACGCCCTCGTTCCAACGTCGCAATGTGGCCACGCAGGAATGCAAGAGTTGAAGACGAATCGGCGGCAAGAATGTTCATGATTTGTTCTAGTGTGGTTTTATTGCTGAATTTGTCAAGGCGAGCCTGTGAGGACTGTATACTAAAGGGGTTGCTGCACCTCGGTGATGCCGGAGGCCAATGGGCTGCTACGGTGCCCCACTGGTCAACCTTTCATTCAAACGGCTTATTCAGGATTAAACACTTGCCGGAATGCCCACTGATATGACAATCTAGGACGTCTAGAGGCTTAGCAAGCGAAATAGCATCTTCACAAAGGAGCTCCAGTCGTTGAGCGCTTTCTCTGCAATCGATCTTCAAACCCGGCTTGAGGTGCAAGATCTGCTAAGCCGATTCTGCCACGCTCTCGACCATAATGCGGTGGACCGCTGGGCCAAGCTCTTCACCACGGACGGCTACATCGACGCACCCAGATTAGGATGCTTTAAGGGTCGCGAGGAAATTATCAAAATTCCCGAGATGGTCCACGAGTTGGGAGGGGGCGCATGGCGCCACTATCTAAACAACGTGTACATCGAGCGAGCGGAGGACAATCGCGATTTGAAGGTCGAAGCCTATTGCATGGTCAGCGACTGGCGGAAAGCCGGCCATGTGGTTCGTTGTTGGGATTTCAGTGCTGTCGTTGGGAAGCGCAACGGCCTTAAATTTGTCAGCCTCCTTCTGAAACCGGTGCTGGATTGCAACGAGGCCATAGCGATTAAAGAGCCGGAGCCGTCAATCGTCGGATAGTTTCACAATAGGCGAACCTTGATTATCATGTGCTGACCTGCGTTACTCGCCTGAATGGCGGCGGGTGTCACGTAACCTGCAGCAATATAAACGATATATTATCGTGCCCTCCTGCCTCAAGAGCGGCATTGAGCAATTGGTTGGCGCAATTATCTATACTGGTCGTAAGTAGACCCATCAACCATGCGTCATCGATCGCCCCTGACAGCCCATCGGAACATAATACAAATACATCGCCTGCCATTACGCTGCACACAGCATGTTCAAGATCGGAGCGATCTTCGATACCGATAGCCCGGGTGATCACATTGGACTGCGGATGCCTGCGACCCTGCGCTTCCGTTATTATACCCCTGTCCGCCATGTCCTGCACGACGCTATGATCGCGTGTCAGTCTTTCCAGCTTTCCACTACGAAGCCGATATATCCGGCTGTCCCCTGCCCAGAAGATGGTGCCTTCCCGTCCTTGAACATGAAGCGCAGCAACCGTGGATCCGCAAATATGACCAGCCGCTTTTGCCATTGCCAGAATGTCGGCATTGGCGCTTTCAAGCGCTTTTATGATTGATTGCGAACGTGTGACTTCAGGTGTTTCAGTAAGCTGTGCGAGCGCACGCACCACCATAGTAGCGGCTTTATCACCAAGATGATGGCCCCCCATGCCATCGGCAATCGCCCATAGCCTGTGATCCGAGCAATCGAGCAGTCGATCCTCGTTCACGCTACGCACTTTGCCGATGTGGCTACGCGCGACGGAGCGGATCGTAAGCGCCCCGGCTTGCGCCGTTTTGCGCAAAGCGAACATTTTCACTTCTCGTCCTCTTCAAGCGCGGATGCTGCGGCATCATAGGCTTGAACGAAAGCACGGTTCAGTCGGCCATCTTGGCCATCCGCAATTTGCGCCATCAATTCCGCCTGCCGTTCGCAAGCGATTTCCCAGCTTGCCGCCGCTTTGCCCTTCATCAGCGTCTGGCGCTGCGCTGCGGCTTCCTCGACATTGGCGGGTTCGAATGTTTCGACGGATAATCGCAAGGCAGCGCGCAACCCTTCGAAGGTGGCAATCAAATGCTTCTTGATATCGCGAAAAGAGGCTTTCAGCGCGGAAGGGCCGCTCAGGAAGCCTCGGTCTCCCATAAGCAGCAGATCGATGGCCAATCTTTGCGTAGGGGCCCATTTGAAGGGATTATTGTCCGCTCCGCCAATCGTCGTTCGAGCCAGTTGGTATCGCCCGCGCACACGCTCTCGCTCGGCCATCAGATCGCCAATGCCAAGCACCATCTGGCGATATACGGCACCCGCCCGCGCCATGATTTCTTCTGGATCTTCTCCTGAAAACGCGGAAGAGTGTATTCCTGCCCCTTCGCAAAACGCTTCGAGCAGAGACCCCTGACCGCCCGCATAATGCTCCCCCGCATCGTCTACCCAGTCGGTCGGTACGGCAATGGATGTCCCCAGCGGCGGCGACAGGATAAGCGTCTTGCCATCCTCGATAGTCGAACGCGCCTGAACGGCATAATCCGCCACCAACGTATAAGGACCAAATCCAATGGTTTTAGGCAGCGCCATCTTGATATCGCTATTGTCGGGCAAACGTTGATCGGACACTCCGTCAAAAACGCCATTCGCACCGAAACAGCGCAGAATGAGAGCATCTGCCTCCACCGAAAACGCGCAATGGGCGCGCGAAATCTCGCAGATCGGATCGTTCATGACCCAGTCTGCCTGAGGATCGCGACCGATCGTCATCGTTCCTTCCTGAAGGAAACGTGCATCGACCGGTTGATGCATCTGGTCCTTCTCGAACAGCTTGAAGATGTACATTGCGGTTTCCTACGCTGCCTTCTGGCCTGTCTTGTCGTTGTGTTGCGATCCACCCAGGCGGGTACGCAACATCGCCTGCGCATCGGCAACCGGATTACCTTCGGGCATATGATCGGCCAGCGTGCCGACAAGAATATTAAACGAATCAAATAGCTTGCCCACTTCATCGCTGCGGCGGTGAGACAAGCGGAAGGCAGTGTTCCCTGCGGCCGCGTCGTCCATCGCCTCACGCAATCGGCGCAGCGGTTTCGACAGATGGCGAGCACTGAAATAGCCAATCCCGCCAATCACCCCAACGACGAACAGCGACAACGCGACCAGCAAGAAACGCGCGCGCGCCATGGCAGCATCGAGCGCCGACCGGTCGATCAGCACATCGACCTTGCCGAAATCCACGCCTGCGTAACGGACGTTGCGGACAAAGCGAATGCCATCGCTGCCAACGGCCCCATCTGCAGACTGTCTGCTGAGCGATGCGCGATATCGGGTGCCCACCTGAGCCCGTTGCCCGGCTGCACGAACGATTCCCCGGTCGTCGACGACAATCATGTTCTTGACGTTACGATCCTTCACCGCACCCTCTACAAAGGTCTGAAGCGGTAGCCAGTCCTGCTCCGCTGGCGCCAAGCCGGCATTGTCTGCCATGCTGACCGCGACGTTGCGCACAACGAAATCGGTCATAGACGCACCGGAGGCCAGCACGACATCGGTCATCGTTTCTCTCTGACGGTCCAGCACAAGACTTACACTCAGCGCGAGAGCGATTGCCGAGGTGCAGGCCAGGATCAACGGCAGCTTGAAACGCAATGCCAAACCGCGTCGCGATACATCGGCCTCCTGAGCCATTGCAGCCTGCTCCCGTTCCAGCGCCTGACGCAGTATGGCAGCCGTAGCAAATCGGTCGGCAGGCTTTTTTGCCAGCAACTTACCGATGATATAGCGGAGCCCGCGCGGGCAATCCCGCACCAGCTTATCGATAGGCAAGGGATCCGACTGAGCGATCTGAATGGCCAGCGTAGCGAGGCCGGTGCCAGGAAAAGCCGGCTTCCCGACCACCATTTCATAAAGAAGCGCACCCAAGGAAAACAGATCGCTACGTGCATCGACAGGGATGCCCATCGCCTGTTCCGGACTCATATAGCGGGGAGTGCCCATCACCTGTCCGGCCATCGTACGCTGGGCGTCGCGGGTATTGCGCGCGTCATCCCGCGCATCGACCCGCGCTATGCCAAAATCGAGCAACTTGGCCGTCTGACCGTTATTACAGATCATGATATTCGACGGCTTTATGTCGCGATGCACGACCCCGCGACTATGCGCATAATCCAGCGCATCCGCTATCTGTATCGCAAGCCCCAGCGTCCGCTCGACACCGATCCGCCCCGCCTCCTCAATGATAACATCCAGAGGGCGACCGGAAAGATGCTCCATCGCGATATAGGGGACACCGCCCGCCTCGCCGACGTCGTAGATCGTGACAATATGGCTATGCGATAACATTCCGGCGGCGTTGGATTCCGCCAGAAAGCGATTCACGACTTCGGGGTCTTCGCGATACCCGGCTTTCAGAACCTTGATGGCGACGGGGCGGTCTATGCTTGGATCGTGCCCAAGATAGACATGCGCCATCGCGCCTTCGCCGATCGCTCCTTCAAGACGATACCGGCCGATCCAGTTTGGCTCGGTCATTTCTTGCCCTTGACCGTCTTGCGGATTCGTTGCGCACGGGCAAGATCGCGTTTGATTAGCATGTTCCCAGGATCGAGCACCGTGGCCTGATGGAGAATGACGACGGCGCGCGATACCTGCCCCTGATTGAGCAGCATCAACCCCTGCCCGCGAAGCTTGGCGGCACGCGCAGGATCGGCAACGGGTGCCTTTGGCGCAACTTTGGGCACAGCGCGCACCGGCGCAGGCTTGTTCATTACGGGAGGTACGGCTGCGGGACGCGGCGCTTCACCCGGAATCCGGATGGTCGTCCCGCTCTTGAGAGATGCCGGGACCGTGACGCCATTATAGCGGGCGAGCGTATAAAATTTGAGGCGATTGCCAAGGAAGCGCTTGGCGAGATCGAGGAACGTGTCGCCCGGCTGAACCCTATACTCAAAACTCCGCGTACCCAGTGCCTCAGCGGGATCGACCGCGATGCTTTCAAGCAGAACCGCTGCTTCTATGTCGCCGGGTTCGCGTTTGAGCATCGATTTCAGCGCCTTTTCCGCCGCTGTCCGATCACCGCTATCCAGTAGCGCAATGACATCGCCAATCTGTTGGGAATTGGACACGGGCTGGATCATGACCGGAGCCGATGACGTTTTACCCGGCTTTTGAGAACAGGCTGACAAGGCGGCAGCGATCAGCACGCAAGCTGCCAGGTTCTTTGAGCGCGCGCGCATTGGGAATGGATGATTCATAGGACACTCGTAGTCAGACGCTTTTGCAAAGCGGCGGGGGAAAGATCGGTGAGGGAAACGATATGGTCGCGGTTTCGTGCGAAATCGGAAAATTGCGGCGCTTGAATAGGATGCGAGAAGTAATAGCCTTGAAACAGTTCGCAGCCATGTCGCCGGAGCCAGCTATATTCCTCCGGTCGCTCTATGCCTTCCGCCAGGACAGCGATGCCCAGACCTCGGCCAAGCGCTATGATGCTCTGGCAAATTGCCTGACTGTCGCGCTGGAGATCGACGTTGGTTACGAATTCACGGTCGATCTTCAGCTTATCGAACTCAAGCTTTTTCAGATAAGACAGGCTGGAATAGCCGGCGCCAAAATCGTCGATTGAAATAGAAACCCCAAGAGCACGCAATTTCTTGAACAGTTGCTTGGCATCATCGGAATCGACCGCGGCAACGGTTTCGGTAAGTTCCAGTTCGAGCAGCCCCGCTGGCAGATCGTGCCGCTGCAACGTCCGCTCAACCGCACGATCGAGCGTATTGTCGGCAAGCTGATGAGCGGAAAGATTGATAGCAATTTTTACAACACCCAATCCTTGTCGAGACCATTCTCGCGCTTCCTTGCATCCGGCGTTGAGTGTCCACAGGCCAACTTCATCGGCAAGACCGGTTAGCTCCATCATCGGGATGAAAGCGTTTGGCGCAATCAGGCCATGCTTGGGATGACGCCAGCGCAGCAATGCCTCCGCCCCGCACACCCGGCGTGCCGCTGCATCGATGAAGGGCTGAAACCATAATTCGAGTTCATTTCGCGCGACCGCCTGTCGCAAATCCTGCTCCAGCAAAAATGAACTACGTGCTTTTTCTACGGCATAGGTCTCAGTCACATGCGTGTCAGCCGACTGGGTGTCCGACAATGCCGCAATCGTGCGGGCCAACAGCGCGGCGGGGACAAAAGGCTGGCCGCCCTGAAAGGCACATGCAGACTTGATCTGCGGCAGCATGTCGATGTCGTCGAATTTGATCCGGTCGCGTAGCGCGTAACAGACAGCATCAAACTCATTGCGCGCTATTTCGGATGCCGGACCGCCATACCAGATTGCAAAGCGCGCGCGGTCGACATGCGCCAGAAAGCGGTTGTCGCCCACCATCCGGCGCAATCGACCTGCAACGTCGTTCAGAACCTGATCGGCCAAGGCAATATCGAAGGCGCTGAGCCGATCGAAATCGCACAATTCCACGATCCCCAGGGTGCCCCCTTCCGTTTGTTCGCCAATAACTTCTATCAAAGGTTCGCGCGTGGGCAGGCCGGTAACGCCGTGACGCTGGGCATTGCGGTGATCTAATTCGGCAGTGCGAACGATGTTGGCTTCGATATAGGCGCCGAGACAATTAAGGAGAGTGTCGACGCTCGAAGATGCTCTTTGATTGAAGGAGGCTAATTGCGCGCGATCGGATAATGTCGCCAAGGCCACTTTTATCCGCATCAGGCGGACACTCGCCCATAGAAATCCTATAATAGAAATTCCGCTAAGTCCCCATGCATAAAGCAGTGGGACGTTTACGAGCAGATCCAAATAGGCGGCGGCGGTCGCGAAAGCAGCCACCGCCGCGATCGCGGCCAGCGCGTAAATGCGCAGATGCCAGGGCTGCCTTACCCCTGTTGTCGTCAAGACCCGATCTAACGCCTGCACCATCGGCACAGGCATAGGATCAAGACAAAAAAAATATCTTAATGCGTCTGATCAAGTGTATGAATAATCACCGTATTTATCTTAATCTAGATCAATAACTCTGTCTTATGTCCAGCGTTATGAACCTGACACCACTGTCGGTTCTTCAATCAATCCCTTTAGCGTTCGCATAAAATCGGCGCCGACAGCCCCATCGATGGCGCGGTGATCGCAAGACAAAGAGAGCTTTACGACCGTTGCAAAAGCCAGCGCATGTCCCACTTCAATCGGTTGGCGCTTGCCCGCACCGATGGCGAGAATGGCACCCTGTGGCGGATTGATGATCGCGTCGAACTGATCGATACCAAACATGCCCAGGTTGCTGATTGAGAAGCTGCCCCCCTGAAACTCTTCCGCTGAAAGTTTTCCGGTCCGCGCCTTCTCTGCCAGCGCCTTCACCTCACGCGATATGGCAGCGACAGATAGGCGATCCGCACCACGAACGATGGGCGTGATCAATCCCTTATCCGTCGCCACAGCCACAGAAATATCGGCGCTCCCGAAGCGATGGATTTCGTCGCCATGCACTTGCACATTCACGTCAGGATGTCGCGTGAGGGCAACTGCGACCGCCCGAATGATGTAGTCGTTGATGCTGGGCGCTTCACCGGTTGCGGCCTTCGCTTGTGCACGCAGACCAAGGATAGCATCGATCCGCACTTCTGAACGCAGATAGAAATGTGGGATCGTGGATTTGCTGTGACTGAGCGCCTTGGCGATGGCCTTGCGCATCGGCGACATCTTGACGATTTCGGCTGTTCCCGCCGCAGGCCGCGCAAAGGTAGGTACGGGAGCCGCTTCTGCCGGGGCTTCAATCTTTACCCGCGCCAGTACATCCGCCTTGCAAATACGACCGCGTGGGCCTGTGCCGCTGATGCCCGATAGATCGATATTGTGCTGCACCGCCAGTCGCTTTGCGAGCGGGCTGGCGAACATGTCGTCCAGTGCATTGCCGATAGGCGTCAGGTCTACCGGACTACCCCCGCTGACGGGCAAAGACGCAGGTGCGTCGGCCAGGCTGGCCTGCAACACGTCCTGCAGAGTAATGCGCCCCTTATCTCCCGACCCTTTGATGCCAGAGATATCGACACTCTTTTCCTCGGCGAGTGCCCGCGCGGCTGGCGATATATTGACGTCGGAACCGATGCTGGCCGCTTTCTTTGGCGGCGGAGGAGGCGCTGCGGCCGATGCCGTCTTAGCCGCTTCGCCTGCCTTGGACGCTACACGATTATCGGCCGGCTTGAAGCCTGATACAAATGCATCCACTTCTTCCGCAGCAGGCGTGTCACCGGCATCCGCCAGTACCGCGATAAGCTCGCCAACCTGCCATGTGCTACCCGGTTCTGCCAGCAGGCGCGGGAACATCCCATCCGCTTCTGCCTCGACTTCGTTGGTGATCTTGTCGGTCTCGATAAGCGCAAGGGTATCGCCTTTGGCAAAAGGCTGGCCTTCCTTGACCATCCATTCGGCAACGACGCCCTCCGTCATTTCTATGCCCCATTTGGGCATCGTGAATGCGCGTAGATTGGCCATGACTGTCATCCCCGCTTGTAGGACATGAGCTTGATGGCGGCGGCGGTGATCTTGTCCGGAGAAGGCAAATATGCCTGCTCCAGTTCGCGCGCGAACGGGATCGGCGTATGCGGCCCCGTCACCATCTCTATGGGTGCACGCAAAGAAGCGAACGCCTTGTTCGCAACCAACGCGGATAGATCGGTGGCAAGGCTGCACCGGGGCGGGCTTTCATCGACAATCAGCAGGCGACCAGTGCGCTCCACGCTGTCGAGGATCGCTTCCTCGTCCAGCGGACTGGTGGTCCGAAGATCGATAATGTCGCAGCCGATGCCGTCTTCGGCCAGTTGCCTCGCCGCCGCTTCCGCGAAGCCGACCATCATGCCCGTGGCAAGAATGGTGATGTCGTCGCCCTGCATCACGTGCCGCGCATGTCCGAACGGGATGAGATATTCGCCATCCGGCACCTCCCCTTTCACGGCATACAGCGCCTTATGTTCCAGGAAGATAACCGGGTCGTCGTCGCGGATTGCCTGTGTCAGCAAACCTTTGGCATCAGCAGCGGTGCTGGGCATCACGACCTTCAGGCCCGGCATCGCCGTTACCATCGCATGTATCGACTGGCTATGCTGGGCAGCGGCATTGAAGCCTGCGCCGTAAACCATCCGGATTACGATAGGACAAGTTGATTTCCCGCCGAACATATACCGGAACTTGGCGACTTGGTTCCAGATCTGATCCATGCACACGCCGATAAAGTCGGCAAACATGATCTCGGCAATTGCCCGCTTGCCGGTAAGCGAAGCGCCCGCTGCCGCACCAATGATGGCGCTTTCGGAAATCGGCGTGTCGATCACCCGGTCCGGACCATATTTCGCCCAAAGGCCAGTGGACGTGCTCCAGATACCGCCTATCGCTTCCGGGCCTCCGGGCGCGCCGTTGCCCCCGACGATATCTTCGCCCAGCATGATGACATTCTCATCGCGCGCCATTTCTGCGTCGATCGTTTCGAGGATCGCCTCGCGGATCATCTTGATAGCCATGTGTCGTGATCCCTATGCGTCAGTAGCTGATGTACACGTCTTCAAGGACATGCTCGGGCTGTGGTTTTTCGGCGAGCTTGGCTTCGGTAACGGCGCGCTCGATCAAGGCCATGACTTCGGCGTCAACAGCGTCGATGTCCGCGCCCTCCAACAGCTTGGCTTCGGTCACTTTCTGGCGGAATATCTTAAGGCAATCGCGCTCTTCGCGAATGCGATCCAGCTCGCCCGGACCGCGATAGCGCTGCGGATCGCCTTCGAAATGGCCGAAATAGCGTTCGGTATCCAGTTCAACGGCGGCAGGCAGATTGGTCGCTTTGCAATATTCGATGACTTCGCGCATCACGTCATAGACAGCGAAAAAGTCGATCCCATCCGCCTTGAACGTCTTCATGCCGAATGCGCCAGCGCGGTCGAGAATGCTATCCGCACCGACAGCATAAGCCACGCCGGTATGCTCGGAATAATGGTTGTTTTCGTAGATGAAGATCACCGGGACTTTGAGCACCACGGCCATGTTCATCGCTTCGAAGGTCGTGCCCTGATTGCAAGCGCCATCGCCGGAAAATGCAATGGAGACCGTGCCCTTCGCCTTGGCTGATATACCCGCACCCACGGCGATAGGGGCACCAGCACCCACGATGCCATTGGCCCCCAACATCCCGACATTCACATCGGCAATGTGCATGGAGCCGCCCCGACCTTTACAAAGGCCTTCGCGGCTGCCGTAGATTTCCTTCATCATGTCGAGGACATCGCAACCCTTGGCGATGCAATGCCCATGGCCGCGATGCGTTGAGATGATGTAGTCGGTCGGCCCCAGATGCTCGCACACCCCCACGGCGCAGGCTTCCTGTCCTGCATACAGATGGGTGAACCCAGCGATCTCGCCCAATGCAATTTCGTCATGCAAGCGATTTTCAAACGCCCGGATGGTCTTCATCTGGCGATAGGCTTGCAGCAGCGCTTCGCGGCTATGTTGCATGATGGTCCTCTTCCGTCCGATTATATGAGTTGGGCAAAGTTACAGTCCCAGCACAGTTTTAGCTATGATGGTCCGCTGGACTTCGTTGGTTCCGCCGAAGATCGTCCATGCGCGACTGTTAAGATAGCGCGGCGCGGCCAGTTGCGCCTCTTTACCGTAGAGCGGCTCTGGACTGTCATTGCCATAGAGGGGGCGGACCTCCTCCAGCGCCAGCCCTGCATAGCCGAACAAGCGCACCGCAAGTCCATCGACCTTTTGACGAAGCGTCGATGCAATCATCTTCGACAGCGATGTCTGGGGGCCGGGAGGAAGCCCTTTCGCCATTTCGGCAAGCACACGCAGCTCCGTCATTTCCAGCGCCTGGCTCTCCAGCTCAGCGAATGCAAGCGCGGCCATAAACGCGCTGTCTTCCGCCATTGAGCCCCCAAGGCCGTCCGGCTCACGCGCGGCGGCCTGACGTAGCTTACGAATATCGGCGAGCAATTTGGGGGCATGGCATGCGCCGCCGCGTTCGTTCTCCAGCAGGAATTTCGCGATAGTCCACCCCTGCCCTTCCTCTCCGACAAGGTTCTCGAAAGGCGCGATTGCATCGTCGATATAGACTTCATTGACTTCATGATCGCCAGCCAGCCCTTTGATGGGGCGGACCTCGATACCGGGCTGCGCCATGTCGACCAGAATGAAACTGATGCCAGCCTGCGGCTTGCAATCCGGATTGGTTCGAACCAGGCAGAATATATGCGAAGCGTGATGCGCATGGGTCGTCCAGAGCTTGCGCCCATTGATGACGTAATGGCCGTCCTTTTTTTCTGCTCGGGTCTTGAGGCTGGCCAAATCCGACCCTGCACCGGGTTCCGAAAAGCCCTGACACCAATAGTCCGTGCCATTAAGAATGCGGGGTAAAATCTCTGCCTTCTGCTCCGCCGTGCCAAAGCGACAGATAACTGGGCCGAGCAACTTGAGGCCCAGCACCGGCAAGCCGGGCGCATCGGCAAGCGCGCATTCCTTTTCGAAGATGTAGCGCTGGACCGTCGTCCATCCGGTGCCGCCGCAGTCCAGCGGCCAATTGTAAGCCAGCCATCCTTTTTCATACAGAATGCGCTGCCATTCGCGCCCGATATCCGGTTCCACAAATACGGACGGCGTCGCACGCATACCGGCGCGCAGATACTCGGGCAGATTATCGTCCAGAAACGCACGCACTTCAGTGCGAAAGGCTTCATCTTCTGAAGAGAAATTGAGGTCCATTTCTATCGTTCCAAAATGGCCACGCCGGAAATACCCGGGGCACCGTATACGTGCGAATATGCCGTCTTGGGGGCGCCAGGCACTTGCCGGCCGCCGCCACGCCCCAGCAACTGCGTGGCATTTTCATACACCTGTCGCAGACCCGAGGCGCCGATCGGCTCACCGCAAGCGAGGCATCCGCCATCGGTGTTGATCGGCAACTTGCCGTCAATCCGGCTCCACCCCTCGGCCAGCCATTGCTCCTGATCGCCATCCGCGCAGAAACCGTTTTCAGCCATATGCATGATTTCCGCACCTGACTCGGTGTCCTGCAACTGCGCCACGTCGATGTCCTGCGGCCCGATGCCTGCCATCTCATAGGCTGCCGCAGACGCCAGCAGCGTCGGAGCGCCACCACGTTTTACATCGATGCTGGGCGCAAACACTTCGAAGGAGCCGGGCGGCCGGGTACGGATGACCGCGGCTTTTATCCGGACATGCGCACGACCCAGTTCACGCGCCTTCTTTTCGCTGGCGAGAATAAGGGCCACGCCCCCTTCCGCCGGCGAGCAGAACATATATTTGGTCAGCGGATCGCTGATCATCTGACTGTTGAGGATCGTGTCCAGATCGACCGGCGCGCGACGCCATGCGTGATCGGCATGGACAGCATTGTCGAACGCCTTTTCCGCAACCCGACCCAATGATGCAGGCGTGATCCCATATGCAGCCATGTAGCGTTGCAGTTTCATGGCGAAGAACTGCGTCGTTACCATCATGCCGACTTCACCATACCAGTCGGGCAGACTGTATTCGGCGGGCATGGCATTGAACGCCCCGCGCGGATGCTTGTCGAAGCCCAAAGCGATGCCAACCTCATTCTGGCCGGAAGCGATTGCTTGCCAGGAACCGATCAATGCCGATCCGCCGGTCGCGCAGCCATTTTTAACATTGATGAAAGGCAGGCCCGTGAGCCCTAACTCGTTGACGATAGTATCGGCGTTACCCGACGCATCCGATCCCCCAAAGCCGAACTGCATGTCGCGCCATTCCAGACCTGCGTCAGCAAGGGCAACGCGCGCAGCATGCGCCCCTTGCTGAATGCCGGACAGACCGTCGGTGCGTCCAAAGGGATGAATGCCGATGCCGACAATATAGACATCACTCATGTACTGCCTCCACATCGCGAGGAGCAAAAGCGAAGGTCATGATGGTGTTGCCATGCGCGTCGGAATTGAGCGGTTTAAGAACCGTCTGCATCGGCATTCCGATCGTAATCGCATCGAACGCGACGCCTGTAAGCGGCGCTTCGACGATCACTGCATCAGGCAATTCGACATAGCCGATCGCAAAAGGCTCGAACGCCTCCGGTCCTGCATAGGGAGGCGACTTCGGGCGATAGCGCTGAACAGTCCACGACCAGAGCGTACCGTTGCGCGGCAAAGTGACCGCTTCAAACCGCGTTGCGTCCGAAGGACAGGGGAACAGGATACGTCCCGTTTCCCGATCACGTCCACCGATCAGGCAAGGTGCATCGCCGTCCGTGAACAGTCCTTCTGCAATGGCAATCCGGTTCGAAATGACTCGCTCCTCCCGCTGGTGTCATGGCGACTATGGGCGGCAGTGCGATCTATTTCCTCTGTAAGAAAGCATAGGTTGTTGCGACATCTTTAAAATGGCCGGTCCGGCTCCCGCCGTTCAATCAAGGAAACCACGTCAGTTCGTAGCGATCCCCTGCGCGTCGAACCATTGCTTTACATCTGCCAATCCAGCCTCGTGCGCGCGCCACCGGGCAACCGCATCCGCGTTCATCGGCCGCCGAACCTGTGCCGCGCTGGGCGTAGCCACGGCAGACCGGTTCTCATGGAAGGTCAGACAGGCTGGGTCCCATTTGAGACCGCAATGCGCGAGCAAGCGTCGCGTCTCTCTCTCCTGGTCGAACACCATTGCTTCATATGATAAATGGAGGACCCGACCCGGCAGCAATTGCTCCCATAATGCCATCAGCCGATCAAAGCGGGCATAATAACGCGCAGTATCCATCAGGTCGTAGGAATAGGCGTAATAAGCCGACTGGCTCGCAAACAAATTCTTGAAGTTGCTCCACACCGTATCCATCGGATTGCGGCGCAGGCAGACTATGCGCGCATTTGGAAAAGCTTGTGCAATATGCCCTACATATAGGAAATTGGCGGGCAACTTGTCGCTGAAGCGCTCTTTGTCCTGCGGTCGATGATGCTCAGCGCGCGCGAGATACGCTTGCGCAATGGCCGTCGGATCGGCATCGACGCTGGCCCTGATCGTTGCGGCGTCGATCACCAGCCGCGACGCTGTGCCAGCGGTTTGCTTGACGGCCAAGGGCATCGCCTGAAGCTCGCCCGCCGATCCCACATCAGGATGCGACGAGACAATGCGATCGACCAAAGTGGTGCCTGTTCGCGGCATGCCCACAACGAATATCGGCGCAGGATCGACCAGCCCCCTTCCCTTCCATGCGGGTGGAATTCCGTGCGCGAACAGGCTTTCGATAGCGTCGAAAATCTCTTCGTCCCTGGAAAAGTCGTAGGCAATCGTCTGCTTATGTGCGGCGTTGGCTACCGACAGATTGCGGAACGCGGCCTTGGCCTCACCCAAATCCTCTTGTTCCTTCGCCAACGCATATTGAATGCGCAGCCTGTCTTCCGGACGTTTGGCTATCGAGAGCGCGCCTTCCAGCCGCGCGACATGATTGGCCTCAACCGTTTGGCGCGCCAAAATTGCCAGCGCATAATGTGCGCGTGCATTGCCGGGATCGGCGGCAAGGATCGTCTCATAGTGGGCGGTGGCATCGGCTATTCGGCCAGTAAAGCCGCATGCCGCCGCCAGATTATACCGGAAATCAAGGTTCGAAGGCGCACCGGCCACTGCCGCGCGAAACGGTGCCATCGACCCTTCATGGTCCCCCAGCCGCGCAAATACGCATCCGATGGTATCGAGGGTCAACGGGTCGACAGGCTCTCGGGCGATGGCCTCCCTTGCCACATCGCCTGCTTCACCATCGCGCCGCAGGAGGATGAGGAGACGAGCCAGTTGCGCCAGATGCTCTGCCTCCGGCCCGCGCGCCACGGCGGCTTCCAGCATCGGTACAGCTTTGGCAATCTGCCCAACCTCCGCAGCGGCCATGCCCAGCAGGAAATAACCGTCGGCGGAATCAGGATTGGCTTCGACCAATGCCCTGGCCGCCACAGCCGCGGCAGACACGTCCCCCCGTCGCAATGCAGAGAGCGCTTCAGCCTTCAAAGTCATGCCATATCCATCTGGTGCAGCTTAGAAGATAAGTCTTCGCCGCGAAACGGGATGGTTCGATTGGCGCAAAATAGGTTCGCGAGTGACGGCGGGACACCCTTCTCAGGAGAATGCCCCGCCCGTCACCCACCCTCAGAATTTGAACCGTGACTCGATACCGAATGTGCGCGGGTTTGCCACCGCCCGCTGATAATAACGCAAGGCCACGCCGTCATTCAGGCCAACACGCGACCGGTCGTTGGAGACGGACACAACCGCATATTTATCGAAGATGTTGCTCGCGAAAAGGCTGACGCTGTAACGGTCGGCATCATATGTCAGCGACGCCCGATGCATCACATAGCTCGGCAGCTTGTCGCCGAACGCGCGATCCCAGCCAAGCCGTGTCACGATATTGCCGCGATACGTCGCCGTCCAGTTGGCTGTTAGCGAACCGGCCATGACAGGCGTGGTGTAGGTCGCGCCCAGGCTGCCGCTGTTCTTCGCCGAGCCCGGCAAGCGATCGCCCGAAAGTGCAGGGATGGTGATGGCATCGCTGGGATAGGTGCCGGCCGGATCGTTGATCGGAATAATACCAGGCACATCGTCGGTCAGCTTGGCGTCGGTGTAGGAATAGGTGCCCTGAATGGACAACCCGGTGAACGGCCTAACCTGGAACGAGGATTCGAAACCCTTGGACTCGGCTCCGCCGCCGTTTACCGTGATACCGGCAATTCCGTTCAGCGTAGCGGAGTCCACCTGAATGCCCTGCCATTTGATCTGGAAGACGTTGAAGTTGAACGTCAGCTTGCGGTCGAAGAGCTGCGAGCGGATCCCGACCTCGATATTCTTGGTGCTATCCGGGCCGTACTGAACTTCGTTCGGCAAAGCACAGATGATCTGCGTATTGTTTTTACCGTCGCCGTCGGGATCGTTTGGCAGGGGCGTAGGACAGGGCGCAACGCTGTTCGGTCCGCCGATGCGATAGCCTTTGCTGTACGTTGCATAAGCCATCAGGGCATCGGAGAACCTGTACGAGCTGTTGAACTTCCACACCCAGCCGCTCTTACCGGCATCGCCCCCGCGCGGCGTCAGATCGCGCGGATCGAGGGGGTCACCAAGGATCGGCAGCGTCTGGGCGCCGGCGATAGTCGAGGTATATTTGAAGTAGCGTGCGCCGGCCGTCACCTGCCAGGCCGGAGTAATCTTGAACGATCCTTCGCCAAAGGCGGCCTGTTCGGTTACCTTCGACCGGGTATAGCTCACATATTCGAGATATTCGGGGTTGGTTGCAGGATCGGCCCAAGGATGATTTGGGATATGCTCCGCATAGTCGCTGCCGTATTTATTCTCGTTGTGGAAGCCGCCGAGCACCCAACTGAAAGGCCCGCCATGGCGGGAGACGAGGCGAATTTCCTGATTATATTGCTTACGCCGCGTATGGCTTTCATTCCAGCTCGAAAAGGCCGGGAACGTTTCGTAATCATAGTCTAAATCGAGCAGCAGGTCGGTATTGTCCCCCTGCGAATCCGCCTTCACATCGGTATAGGCCGTCGTCGCCACCAGATCGGCGATATCGAATACGTTCGCGTTGATTTCCAGGCTGACCAAGTGCGCGCGCCGGTTCACCGGTTCGATATAGCGGCTGGCATTCTCGTACTTGCCCGTTCCCAAAACGCCTGCGCCGTTGGATTGCGCGCCATCGGTCTTGGTCCGCTGAAATGCGTAGGTAAAGGTGGCTGAGAAGTCCTCATCGCTTTGAAACAGCAACTGATTGCGCGTCGTGAAGGTTTTTTCGAAGTTCAGATCCTTGCGGCTTGTAAGGTTCGCCGCACGGAAGGCATCCGTGATGGGAGGCGAGCCGATCGCCTGCGGCAGCGAAACGCCCGGTGTCTGGATCAGGAGGGGATAGTCGATAAAGCCGGGATCATAATAATAGCCAGTGGCCGACCGGAAGGCGATATGGTCCTTCACGATCGGGATATTGATGACGGCGTCCCCCTGATAGCCAGGTTTGCTACCATGGCTCTTGCCATAGAAACTACCATGCACTTCACCCTCGAAATCGGTCACGTTTGGGCGGTTGGGAATGTAGCGGATCGCGCCAGCCAGCGTACCAAGGCCATACAGCGTACCCTGCGGACCCAGCAGCGTTTCCACCCGTGCGATGTCGAGCAGTTTGAAGTCATAATATAGCGGCACTTCGCCAAGATAGACGCCGAGCGAGTCGTCATAGTTCACACCGCCGGCGTCGACGTCCGATGCGCTAAGGCCGCGCAGCACGATCGAGCCTGTCGTGCCGGGTCCGGTGTCGGAGATCGTCATGCCCGGCGTAAAGTCTGCAAGGTCGCGCACATCCTGTATCCGCTGAAGTGCGAGCTCCTCGGCACCGACCGCCGCAATGTTGATCGGCGTATCCATAATCGTCGTGCTGCGGCGTGTGCCGGTCACGATGATGGCGTCACCAGACGCGGCAGACGGATCCAGCGCCTCCTGCGCGCGCGCAGGCATTGCAAGCGCTACAGTCGTCAAAATCGTTGCGGACAAAAGCCCCAGTTTCAATTGCGCACGATGAGCCATGTGTTTCCCTTTTTCGGTTGCCGCCATGCGTGGTGCTGCCCTGCCAGAACCCGAACGGCTTAGGTTTTTATGATTTCGCACCATGCGCCAGCCGCCCTTTGCGGGTTTTGGTTGGTGCCCACGTGCTAAACATTTCCGAGTATTTGAGACGCTCGATCCTGAGCCTCCCACTATCCACCCGAGGTCAGTTCCCCGGCGGTAGCATTGTTATTTTTGTATTTTATTTTTTCGATCAGTGGACGAACCGGGAATATTGTCTGCTCCCAGATCGACAGTCTCTTGCGGTCATCCTGACCCACGATTACCCCTTCGCCTTCCCGATACGTGCCGAAAATGCGATCGAGCAGGATGAGTGAGTTGCCATAGTTACAACGTGTTTCCTCATAGCCAGTCGAATGATGCAGGCTGTGGTTCTGGATCGTCGTAAAGAAGAACGCATACCATTTAGGCGGGTCGGACCGCACATTGGCATGGGCATAAGTGGAAACTGCACCCAGGATATTGAAGGCGCAGAACTGTGCAGCTTGCGGCAGATCGAACAACGCAACGACGCTCAGGCTGATAAGGAACAATTCGACGGGATTGCCGACATATCCTTTCATCGCGTTCAGTTGGGTAATGTGATGATGCGGCGCATGCGTTGACCAGAACCACGCATTATTGTGCATCAGCCGATGCATCCAATATTGACCGAATTCGACCAGGAAAACCACAAGAGCGACCTGCACGAGGAACGGCAGATGCATGGCCCAGTCCGTAGTGATGCCCAATGACTGCTTTGCCGCCCGTAAGGGCTCTTCGGCCAGCAGGTTTGAAGCCCAGCCGATCGCCGTATAACCCAACGCCACATAGAAGATATCGGTCGCAAACTCACGCATGGTGATGCGCCAACCTTCATGCCGCTCGCGAACGAACTCCATTGCCTGCACGAACGCCGTGGTGAGGAGACCTACCGCTACGATCGACCATGGATTATCAGTCCAGGATTGCGGCCCGAATGCCCAAAATGAAACGATGAGGGCAATGGTAGCGGGCGGCAGAAGGTTAAATGCCCGCGTTGTGAGTGGGTGCTCCGTCCGCGCAGCTACGCCTTCGCCATTGAAGGAACTCGAAGTACTGGCAACGGAATGGAAACGGCCATCATCCGCGATTAATCGCGCATCGCTTGATAGAGCAGCATCATAGGCTGGCCGATGATCCATCGAAAGTCTCCCCATATCAGCCCGGAAATCCGGGCTAACGCTTCGATCCTCTCTCTGTATGTGACTGCGCTCTACCAGGCGGTAATTACAAGGTATTGATATTACGGAATGCGTCAAGAGTATTAATTTACGCCCTTGATCGCCGGGAATGAGCGCGCGTTAAGCGATGGAAAATAGGCATTCTTTCGCTTTTTATCCCAAATCTCCGTTCAGTTCACTCGTCACGATATGGCGCTGATCCCACTGTTGCTGCCGAAATTGTTGCGCTGGTTGCCGAATCGATTTCGGGCGCGAAAATGGAGTCGCAAAACTCAATGCGTCGGTTTCGATGCGGCGCTCCACCAGGACAGGCTGTGCAGGTCGTGGGCAGTCGTCCAAATGCCGTCTGGCGTATATCTCAAAGCACCGCTCCCTGAAGGTTTTCCAGCGCGCGCCAGTATCTTCAGGCTTGTCGGATCAATGGCTACGAAGGTCTGTTCTTCCGTCGTGCGGAGCCACACTTTTCCGCCGCCCACATCGATGTCGCCATAGATCAGGGTTTTGCCGACCTGCACCCGACCGCTTACCGTGACCGTGGCGGGATCGACCCGTGCAACGGTGCCGTCGCCTTGTTCCTGCACCCACACCGCCCCCTCGCCTGCGGCAAGGAAACCAGGCTGCTTGCCCAGCTTGACCTTTTTCACCACGGCATTGGTTTGCGGATCGACATGCTGGAGCGATTGCTGATCGCTGCTGACTGCCCAAAGCCCGTCAAATCCAAACGCAAGGTAGAAGGTGCCAGGATCGACGCTCACCGTTGCGGTCACGGTATTCGTTGCGGGGTCTATTCTGGCGATCTTCCCCGATTTATCGCTCGGAACCCATATCGAGCCGGCGCCCGAAACAACGTTCAACTCTCCGGCGGGGTTGGCGATGCCAGTCGTTATGATCGCCTGCACCGTCGATGTCTTCGGGTCGATCCTGTAAAGATTGCCATCCTTGCAGTTGGCAACCCACAGTGCACCGAAGGCGATTGTCATGGCCCCACACGGCTTTGGAACCGTAACGGATGCCTGCTTTCCTTCAGCCGACCACTGTTCGACGCGGCCTGCATTCGTCGCCCACACGGTGCTTCCGTCAACGGCAAGGAAATCGGCAAAGCCCGGAACGCTAATTACTTTTTCGTTCAGCGCCGCGGGGTCGGGCGCATCCGCGGCACAAAGCGCACCTAATAACAGCATCAGTCCTATGGGCTTTTTCATATGCGATCTCCCTTATTATGGCGCCAGCGTTCAGTCGTAACGATACGGGTTCTTGTCGATGGTCGTCAGGCTCCGGGTCTGATTGCAGAGGAACACGGTGCCTGTGAAATAAATGCCGGGCTCGGTAATTTTCTGGGCATAGGCAAACGCCTCTCGCAGTTGTTGAACCGTCATCTCTACCGGTGCCTCGTCAGGTTGATAGGTCAGGCCGTAAGGATAGTCCTCACCATCGACGCTGATTTCCACATGACACCCCATCACATGGGTCACCGGATGCGTGTCGCAAAAATCTATCAGCCGCTTCATGCTATCGAACCAGGGTTGCCAGAAGCTGATGTAGCAACGGCCCCGATAGAACATATCGCCCGTATAAAGGATCTGGGTATAGCTGTCGTAATAGGCAAATTCGGAAACGACATGGCCGGGCGAGCCCCATATCAATATCTCGCGACCACCCAAGTCTAGCGTCACCCGCTCTTCCGGGAAGTTGGTCATGCCCCAAAACCCGACCATCTCTTCGTGGGTCAGGCCCATGTAGCGCGTGTTGGGACGGTCGGCGAACTGATTGACGGCCGCATAGTGATCGGCATGCAAATGACTGAACGCGACCAGCAGCTCCAGACTGGCCGGATCGCGACCGTTGCGACGACACCACTCGTCAATGCACTGGTCCACGATCCCGCGCAGGTCCCAGTCATTGCGCAACTGTACGAATCCTTCGTCCAGCAACAACACGCGATCGTTACCGAAATAGAGCGGAGCGAACGGCGCTTCGTAGCTATACGCCTTGTTCTGTCGGAGGATCGCCGTGTGCGGGTTGTACCAATGCACCTGCACCGGTGGATCGGTATTATCCATGCTTGAGGAAGAGCCACAGATCCATTTTTTCGGGAAACTACCCTGCGCAGGCAGATTGCTTTTGAAATCGATGGGCGCGGGCCGGACGGCGGCCGACGCCGCATCGGTCAAAGCAGACAGCCCCATCCCGGACAACGGCACCGCGACGGCCGCAGCATTATAGGTAAGAAAAGTGCGACGATCCATGGATGCGTTCCTTGTCGTCAGAAGGGGCGGGGCGGATTGATATTGGGCACGCCTTCGGGCCAGACCTGCGTCCGTTGGTCCGGGCTGACTCCATTGAACAGTGCGAAATCCGGGCGAATGAGCATCATGTCCTTCCCCTGTATCTCGCGAGCATATTGAATGGCTTCGTCGATCAGGGAGGGCGTCATCTCCAGCACCCGTTCGTAAGGCTTGTACGACATGAAGCGCGGATAATATTTGCCCGGCACGAACATCATCTCGATGTGACCGCCAAGAATCCATTTCACCGGACGACTTGCCGTGAAAGCCTTGAGCCTCTCCAGTGAAGCGAGATAGTCGCGGTCGTTGCCGATATTGATCTTGCCTGGAAACAGGAAATCGCCAGTGAAGAGAAAATCGCAATAGGGATCATAGAAGCTGACCCCATCCTTGTGCGTCCCTGGCGTCGGGATCACCTCGATACTGCGATCGCCCAGATCGATCTTGCCAACGCCCGCCGGCCAACTTTTCCCCAAACCGTAAAAGCGCTTCATCACTTCCAGCGGTTTGGGAACAATCGTCGTGTCGGGTCGTCCGGCAAATTGCACGAGCCCCTGATTTTGCGCAACATCCTCACCCGAACTCAGCGCGATGGTGAGCGGAACCTTGCTACGGCCCCGCACCTGCCCCCAGCGCGCGATGATGGCGTCGACGGTTTCCCGCAGTGGATAATGGCGCGCCTCTGCCGTCGCACCGCTGTCGATCAGCAGCGCACCTGTGTTACCGAATAACAGATAGGTGAACGGTGCTTCCCAATGCACGCAGACATTCTGCCGCAGGACGAAGCTATCTTCGTTATATTGCACGACTTGCACACGCGGATCGCGATTTTTGGCGGCCACGTTGGATCCATATATCCAGCGAAAAGCCAGATTGCCCGGAGCAGGTCCATCGCTCGTGTAATCGTGAACGACAGGCTTATCGCGATGCAGCGCAACAGCGCTGTCGGTATTGCGAACACCGACCGGATTATACCCTAAATCGGGGTTGCCGTTGGGATATGCACGTGCTGTGGCGGACTGCGGATTGCCCGACAACGCCGGATTGTAGGTAGAGTTCTGCGCCATAGAATTCTCCCAAAAACGGAGACAAACCCCCATTTTTCATGCTTCTCAATGCGCATCCTTCCCCGCCGACCTATGTCGTTCGCAGTGATGGTACCCATATTACCAATCTTCGCAATAGTAATATTCCTGCATGGACAAAGCATCGCTTTGCGGCAATGCTGCACTGCGAAAGGGGCCGAATCATGCTTACCGGGATTCGTTACGCTGGAAGAATGGCACTGATGGCCTGCGCCTTATTGGCGGCTTCGTGCTCACCCTCCACAAACACTTCGACAGAACCGCGCACGGAATTCAGCATTGGATGGTCGATCTATGCTGGCTGGATGCCCTGGCCCTATGCTCAGCAAGCGGGTATCGTAAAGAAATGGGCCGACAAATACGGCCTCAAGATCAATATCGTTCAGGTGAACGATTATGTTGAGTCCGTGAACCAGTATACCGCGGGAAAGCTGGATGGAGTGACGGTTGCCAATATGGACGCCCTCACGATTCCCGCCGCAGGCGGCAAAGATACGAGCGCGATCATCGTCGGCGATTATTCGAACGGCAATGATGGGGTAATGCTGAAAGGCGCCGATACGCTCGCCGCCATCAAGGGTCGGCAAGTCTACCTCGCCGAACTTTCCGTGTCGCACTATCTGCTGGCGCGTGGTTTGAGCTCCGTTGGGATGGCGTTGAAGGACGTCAAAACGGTCAACACATCGGATGCCGACATAGTCGGGGCTTTTGCCACGCCGGAGGCGACGGCGGCAGTCGCCTGGAACCCCCAGCTATCCGTGATGAAGGCCACGAAGAGCGCCAAGATGGTGTTTAGCTCTGCCGACATTCCCGGTGAAATACTCGATTTGCTGGTGGTCGATACCGCGACGCTCAAGGCCAATCCGAACCTGGGTAAGGCGCTTGCGGGGATATGGTATGAGACCACGGCGCTGATGCAGCGACAGGATGCCGAAGGAAAGGCTGCGCGTGCGGCTATGGCCAAATTGGCCGGAGCAAAGCCCGAAATGTTCGACAGCCAACTTTCGACCACTTACCTTTACACCGATCCAAAGGCAGCGGTTGCAGCCACTTCGGCTCCCGCGCTCATCACCACGATGACGCGCGTGCGCGACTTCAGTTTTTCCAAGGGTCTCTTCGGCCAGGGTGCGAAGTCTGCCGATGCCGTGGGCATGTCTTTCCCCGGCAATAAAACGCTGGGCGACGCCAATCATGTGACCCTGCGGTTCGATGCCAGCTACATGCAGATGGCGGCCGATGGTAAGCTCTGATCGTATGCGCTGCATTGGGGATATTGCATAGTGCGTTGGGTCAATCGTCGTATCCGGCGGGGCAACAGCATCCTTCTGGGTGCTGCTCCCATAGCGTTGCTGGTGCTGCTATATCTTGTCGTTGCAGCCAGCCGTCACGCAGCCAATTCCAATGATAAGATCCTGCCGCTTCCCGGTGACATGGCCAGCGCAATGTCAGCGCTGTTGTTCCAGCCCGATCCGCTTTCCGGGCAACTCATTTTCTGGGCGGATACTTTCGCCAGTCTGCAACGGCTCGGCTTCGGGCTCGGCATATCCACGCTTTCGGCATTGCTCGTCGGATTGTTACTTGGCGCATTGCCGCCCATCCGCGCGACCTTCGGCCCGCTGGTAACAGGCATTGCGGTCATCCCGCCCATCGCTTTATTACCTATATTATTCATCGCTTTCGGTCTTGGAGAGATGGCCAAGGTGGCGTTGATAGTCATCGGCATAGCGCCATTCATGATCCGCGACGTCGCCGCCCACATTGCCGCATTACCGCGCGAACAGATCATCAAAGCACAAACCCTGGGCGCCAGTAGCTGGCAAGTGATGGTGCGCGTAGCCTTACCACAGGCTATGCCTCGGCTGATTCAGGCCGTGCGCCTTTCGCTTGGCCCGGCATGGGTTTTCCTGATCTCCGCAGAGGCGATCGCGTCCGATGTGGGACTAGGGTATCGGATATTCCTCGTCCGCCGCTATCTGTCGATGGATATCATTCTTCCCTATGTCGCGTGGATTGCATTGCTGGCGATCATGATGGACGTACTCCTGACCTGGTCCAGCCGTCGCCTGTTCCCCTGGGCGCATGGAGCGGAGCATTGACCGCGTTGCTAAGCCTCCAGAATATCTGGGTCGAATATGGCGACAAGGTCGTATTGGAGCGGGTGAACCTCGATATCGAGGCAGGCTCGTTCGTATCGATCATTGGCCCGTCGGGCGCGGGTAAGAGCAGCCTGCTGCGTGTCATACTCGGACAGGAAATCCCGACGCGCGGTCAGATGCTGTTGGACGGTCTCCCCCTGAAGCCCGAATGCGGGCCAGATCGCGGCGTAGTATTTCAGCGCTATTCGGTGTTTCCGCACCTCTCCGTACTCCATAACACCGTTTTTGGGCTGGAATGCGCACAGGCACCATTGATTGCGCGCCTCTTCGGATCCCGCCGCCGCGCGGCTTTGGCTGAGGCGGAAGACATGCTGGATGCAGTGGGGCTGAGCGACAGCTTACATCTCTACCCCGCACAAATGTCCGGCGGAATGCAGCAGCGGCTCGCCATCGCTCAGGCGCTTATCAAGCGTCCACGTATCCTGCTTCTCGACGAACCCTTCGGTGCGCTGGATCCGGGCATCAGGGCGGATATGCATGCTCTTATAACGCGGTTGTGGCGCGATTATTCGCTGACGGTCATCATGGTTACGCACGATCTTCGCGAAGCATTTTCTCTTGGCACGCGCGTGCTGACATTGGATAAACGCCGTCGCGATCCGCACGCGCCGCATCGCTTTGGTGCAACCGCGGTCTATGATTTGCCACTCACCAAGCGAATGCCCGCACCAGAGGCGACGGCCGATAGTATTACACTTGACGCTTAAAGTAATAATTGAGAAAACCATCTTATGAGCACCGAACCGACCAGTCTCGCCCGGCTTAGCATGAGCCTCCCCGCAGAACTATTTCGCCAGTTGGACGTCATGGTTGAGGAACGCGGCCTGCCATCGCGCTCGCAACTCATCGCAGAACTGATTCGCCACGCCCTGGTCGAGCACGAAGCAATGACCCGTCCGGACGACTTGCTCGCGGGCACGATCACCCTCGTCTATCGTGGCGACCGGGGTCGCGTGCGCCAGCAACTTGCACAGACCCAATCGGAGTATCTGAAGGAAGTCATCTCTTCGCAGCACGTCTTTCTCGAAGACGATCAGTCGCTCGAAGTCTTGCTGGTGCAGGGGCCGGCGACACGGCTGAAGGAATTGTGCGACGCTTTGCGCAGCATTCGCAATGTGCACCAGTTGCAACTCGTGACCACCACCGCCTTGCTTCCACCCCTTCACGAACAGGACGACGTTCCAGGCACCCAGACCACCGCAGCCACCAAACGCACGTCCGACAAAGGCATCGCAGCATGACGGCAACGCTGGCCGATCCGCTGGCCGCGCGGGATCATGCGCGCGCGATGGCCGGAACGGTCGTCGAAGCGATGCCAGTGATCCCCCCTATCGTGGACGACCTGCCCGCCGGTGTGGCCAACGACGACCTGCTATGGGAAGAAACCGTCGCCGCAGGCGGATATACGTCGCGCAGGTTGGCGCGAGGGTCTCGTCTTCGCTTGGTCGATGTGCGCGGCGATGCCTGCGCATCGATGCTTATCTTCAATGCCGAGATGCCGACCGAACGCCTCAACGTCGCAGACACGGTCAAGATACAATGGAATGCCTATCTGGGAACAGGCAAGCTGCTGTTGTCCGATATGGGGCGCGTGCTCATGAGCATCCTGGAGGATGGCGCGGAAACCCATGATGCCTTTTGCGGCACCTCGAACGCAGCCACCAACCTTGCCAAATATGGAGAGGGTCGCAACAGCGGAGCCTTCCCCAATGGACGCGACCGCCTGCTGTTGGGCGCGGCCAAGCATGGGTTGCAACGCCGGGACGTTCACCCTTGCGTGAACCTGTTCAAAGGCACGCGGATAGAGGCGGACGGGACGATCACGCCGCTTGTCGGGCCTTATGATGCAGGGCGATCGATCATCTTGCGCGCGGAGATGGACGTGATCGTCGTCATCGCCAACTGCCCGCATGTTTTGGATCCGCGCGATGCATGGACGGTAACGCCGCTTCGGGTTTCGGCGTGGCGCGGGGCGATCGCGCCTGCCGACGATCCTGTCCGCATCGCCACGCCGGAGGGCCTGCGCGCCTATGAGAATGTCGAAGACTATTTCCGGCGCTAGGAAGAAAGAGATCGCATTGACTATCGACCCGCATACTGCCGGCCTTTCTGGCACCATCGTGCATGATGAGATCGTAGCCGCACGCGCGCCGTGGCTGCATCATGTGGCCGCCGGACAGACGCTTCGCGTTGTCGATGTGGAAGGCAATCAAGCGGTGGACTTCCTGCTTTACGCCGCTGCCGACGATGCCGAGCGCTACAGCGCGCAGGACACGGTTGCGGCACAGCAGAACCTGTTCCTGCGCACCGGGTCCGTCTTGCGATCGAATGAAGGGCGCCCGATGATGACCATCGTTGGGACGTCCGTCGAATATCATGACACCATCGGCGGAGCATGTTCCTGCGAGTCCAACACACTGCGTTACGGGCATCACACAAAGGCGCAACATGCCTGCGTCGAGAATTTCCTTGAGGCCAATCTGACCGAAGGCCGGGGCAAGCGCGACATCGTCTCCAACATTAATTTCTTCATGAACGTCCCTGTCGAACCGGACGGATCGCTTGGGATCGTCGATGGCATTTCCGCACCCGGATTGACGGTCGATCTGCGCGCGGAGATGGATGTGATCGTCGTCGTGTCCAATTGCCCGCAGATCAACAATCCCTGCAATGCCTTCAACCCCACACCTGTACGGATGATCGTTACGGCATGAGCTTCGATACCGTCCTGGTCGCCAACCGGGGGGCAATCGCCACCCGGATTATCCGCACGTTGCGTAAAATGGGCCTGCGTTCCGTTGCCGTCTATTCGGAAGCGGACGTCGATTCCCTCCACGTCGCGCAAGCGGATATGGCCGTGTGCATCGGCCCCGCTCCCGCATCGGAAAGCTATCTCAACACCGCAGCGATATTGAAGGCAGCACGCGATACCGGCGCGGGCGCAATCCATCCGGGCTATGGGTTTCTGGCTGAGAACGCGGAATTTGCGGAAAGCTGTGCGGCCGAGGGGATTGTCTTCATCGGCCCCACACCGGACAATATTCGGACATTCGGATTGAAGCACAGTGCGCGAGCGCTGGCAGCCGAGCATGGCGTGCCTCTCGCACCCGGCACCGGGCTTTTGACGGACGAAGAAGAGGCCGCAACCGCTGCACGGTCGATTGGCTACCCCGTCATATTGAAGGCTACGGCTGGCGGCGGCGGTATCGGCATGCGCATCTGTGAGGATGAAGCCGCCGTGCGGGAAGGCTTCGCCACCGTCGCGCGTCTGGGCGAAGGCAATTTCGGAGACGCTGGCGTATTCCTCGAATGCTATGTTCGTCGTGCACGCCACATCGAAGTGCAGATATTCGGTGATGGAGCGGGCAAGATTATGCCCCTTGGGGAACGTGACTGCTCGCTGCAACGCCGTAACCAGAAGGTCGTCGAAGAAGCCCCTGCTCCCAACCTACCTTCGGCCGTTCGCGAAGAACTCATCGCATCGGCTGTCCGCTTGGGGGAAGCGGCCAGATATCTATCCGCTGGCACCGTAGAATTCCTCTTCGATTCGGAACGGCAGCAATTCTTCTTTCTGGAAATGAACACCCGACTCCAGGTCGAACATGGCGTTACCGAAGAAGTGATGGGCATCGACCTTGTCGAGTGGATGATCCGAGGCGCTGCCAAAGACTTCGCATTTCTGGATGCCGAGCCGCCACAACCGCGCGGCCATGCCGTGCAGGTGCGCGTCTATGCCGAAGATCCTGCGCTCGACTATCGCCCCACATCGGGCACATTGACGGCCGTCATGTTTCCATCGAACATTCGTGCCGAAACATGGTGCATGGCGGGAAGCACGGTCAGTGCATGGTACGACCCGATGCTCGCCAAGCTGATCGTACATGCCCCCACCCGCGACGCCGCGACATCGGCAATGCAGATCGCGCTTGATGAAAGCCGGATCGACGGCATCGAGACCAATCTGCGCTGGTTGCGCGAAGTCGTTCGTACCGAGCAGTTTGTGACTGGAAATGTCTCCACACGCTTGCTCGATACCATCGGCTATCATCCGCGCAGCATTCGTGTGATCAGCGGGGGCACAGCAACGACGGTGCAGGATTGGCCAGGCCGTCAGGGCCTCTGGGCCATTGGCGTTCCCCCGTCCGGGCCCATGGATGACCGTTCCTTTCGGGCGGGCAACCGCCTGCTCGGCAATGCCGAGGGGACGGCGGGCCTGGAAGTTACCGTTGCGGGGCCAACCCTGCTTTTCAACGCACCCGTTCGCCTGTGTATCACAGGTGCCGATTTCGGTGCGCGGCTGGATGAACTTCCCATCGAACGCGGAACAGCGATCGACGTGGCTGCGGGGCAGACGCTGACGTTCGGTCGCGCATCGGGGGGCGGCATTCGGGGCTATATCCTGTTCGCGGGTGGACTCGATATCGCGCCCTATCTGGATAGCCAAAGCACGTTCGAACTGGGTCAATTCGGCGGCCATGCGGCACGTCGGTTATTGGCAGGCGATACGTTGCATCTGGGCAAGGGCGACATCGCAGCGCCCAACTCTCTTCTCCCAATATCCGACTTCACCGACACCTGGACCCTGCGAGTCATGTACGGCCCACATGGCGCACCGGATTTCTTCACGGATGACGACATCGATGTGATCGTCTCCGCAGATTGGGAAGTCCATTACAACAGCAACCGTACCGGCGTCCGGCTGATCGGGCCAAAGCCGCACTGGGCGCGCAAGGACGGCGGCGAGGCTGGACTTCACCCCTCTAACATCCACGACAATCCCTATGCCGTTGGTGCCGTCGATTTTACCGGCGACATGCCGATCATTCTCGGCCCGGACGGCCCTTCACTCGGAGGCTTTGTCTGTCCGTTCGTCGTAATCGCTGCGGATCGCTGGAAGATCGGACAGCTTGCACCCGGCGACCGGCTGCGGTTCGTACCGGTTACTCTTGAAGACGCCGCTGCAGATCTGGCTTCGTCCGATAGCCCGTCCCGGAACATCGCGGATCTTTCGCCGATCCTCGCCGACATCGCGGAACGTGGCACACGTCCCCGCGTGGTCTATCGGCAGCAGGGCGACCGCAACATACTGGTCGAATACGGCCCAATCGTACTCGACATTGAGCTGCGTATCCGCGTGCATGCTTTGATGATCGAGTTGGAAACGCGCGCTTTGCCTGGCGTGATAGATATCGTACCGGGCATCCGTTCGCTTCAACTGCATTTCGACGGCGAGACGCTGGATCAACGTGGTGCGCTCGCGGCTCTTATGGAGGCGGAAGAACGCCTGGGTGATCTGGAGGACTTCTCGGTTCCTTCGCGGATCGTCCACCTCCCCCTGAGTTGGCGCGACCCGGCCACCATCGAGACTATCGAGAGATATATGGGCGCCGTCCGTGACGATGCGCCATGGTGTCCGGACAACATCGAATTCATCCGCCGTATCAACGGCATGTCCAACGCTGACGCCGTCGAGAACCTGATTTTCGATGCCAGTTATCTGGTTCTCGGTTTGGGGGACGTATATCTTGGTGCGCCGGTAGCGACCCCAATCGATCCGCGTCACCGGCTCGTCACCACCAAATATAATCCCGCACGCACCTGGACCCCGCCCAATGTCGTTGGAATTGGCGGCGCCTATATGTGCATCTACGGGATGGAAGGACCGGGCGGTTATCAGCTTTTCGGCCGGACTATCCAGATATGGAACACACACCGGCAGACGGATGCCTTCATAGACGGCAAGCCGTGGCTTCTGCGCTTCTTCGACCAAATCCGCTTCTTCAAGGTAAGCGCCGAAGAGCTGGCAGAATGGCGACGCGATTTTCCCAGCGGTCGCAGGTCGATCCAGGTCGAACATTCCGAATTTCGACTGGCCGACTATCGCGCTTTTCTGGCAGAGAACGCCGCGTCCATCGCAACCTTCGAAACGCAACGCGGCGCTGCGTTCGATGAGGAGCGCGCCGAGTGGGCGCGGAATGGCGAATTCGATCGTGTGACTGCGCTGGCGGATGACTCGGATGTCGGCGCACTCGCCAAGGCTGCCATAAGCGCGCCCGAAGGCACCGAAATTATCGAAGCACCCTTTGGCGGAAGCGTCTGGAAACTCATGGTGGAACCGGGCGACACGGTGGAGGCCGGAGATGTCATCGCCGTCATCGAAGCCATGAAAATGGAATTCCCGCTGGAAAGCCCTGCGAGCGGTACGATTGCTGCGCTGTACATGCAGGAACGGCAATCCTTGCAACCGGGAACGCCCTTACTGGCTTTGAGGCGACACCCATGACCGATCTGAGCCGCCTGAGCATCAAAGCGATTGCCGATGCCGTCAATAGTCGGGCATCAACTGCTGTTGCGATAGCCCAGGAGACCTTAGCGCGCCTTGCAGCCTATGACGCTGTGCAGCCGCAAATATGGATAAGCCGCCTAGCGCCAGACGATTATCTTGCCGCAGCGCGCGCTGTCGATGCGCGGGTCGCGGCCGGAGAGCACTTGCCTCTTGCCGGCGTTCCTTACGCAGCCAAAGACAATATTGATGTTACGGGCTTTGAAACCACCGCTGCATGCCCGGCCTTTGCCTATCGCCCCACAGCGTCCGCTGACGTCATCGACCGGCTCAGCGCAGCAGGGGCGATATGCGTCGGCAAGACCAACCTCGATCAATTCGCGACCGGTTTGGTCGGCACACGCAGCCCTTACGGTATCCCGCGCAATGCCTATAACCTTGCGTATGTCAGCGGCGGTTCCAGTTCCGGGTCTTCCGTGGCCGTCGCTGCCGGGCTTGTCGGCTTTGCATTGGGTACGGACACTGCGGGGTCAGGCCGCGTGCCTGCGGCCTTCAACCATCTCGTGGGATTCAAACCGAGCAAGGGCAGATGGAGCACAGGCGGATTGATCCCCGCTTGCCGAACCCTCGATTGCATAACAGTGTTTACCGATGCGGTGGACGATGCCCGTCTTATCGACGACATCATTGCAGGCTTCGATCCATTGGATGCGTATTCAAAGCCACTTATTGACCGAACGATACCCCACAATCGCATCGGCGTGCCGCGTCGCGATCAGCGTATGTGGTTCGGCGATAGCGAGTCCGAATATCTCTACGATCGTGCCATCGAAACGCTGTCTTCAATGGCCCAGATCGTTGAGATCGATCTGACACCTTTGCAGGAGACCGCCCGGCTCCTGTATAGCGGGCCGTGGGTGGCGGAACGCGCCTCCGCGATGGCCAATCTCCTCGCCAACAATCCCGACGCCATAGATGAAACCGTGCGTCAGGTTGTTGCGCCAGGCACGGCGATAAGCGCCGTCGAGTTGTTCAACGGTATCTATCGCCTCGCGGCGTTGAAACGCATCGCAGATGAACTGTGGACCGATGTCGACGTGCTTGCCTTCCCCACGACCGGCACGACCTATCGTGTTGCGGAATTACTGGCGGCGCCTATCGCCCTGAACAGCAATCTGGGGTTCTACACGAATTTCGTGAACCTGCTCGATATGGCGGCAGTCGCGGTGCCCGCAGGTGCACGTTCCAATGGCACCGGCTTTGGCATTACGCTGATCGGTCCGGCTGACAGCGATCATAGCGTACTTGAAGCGGCAGAACATTATCTTGCGGCGTCCGACCTGCCTTGTCCACCGCCGCTCGATCTGGAGGGAAAAATGCAAAGCGTGAAACTGGCCGTCGTTGGGGCGCATCTCAAAGATATGCCGCTGCACTGGCAATTGACGTCACGGAATGCGACCTTCGTCGGCGCCTTCGAAACGGCACCTACATATCGGCTCTATGCAATGGCCGACAGCGTCCCGTCAAAGCCTGCACTGGTGCACAGTACCGATGGAAGCGCCATCAAGGTAGAGGTGTATGAGATGGACGTGGCTGCCTTCGGCAGCTTCGTTGTAGAGGTTCCCGCACCGCTCGCGATCGGCACAGTCACTTTGAGCGACGGCACCACCGTCAAGGGTTTCGTGGCGGAGCCCCGTGCCTTGACTGGCGCGGAAGACATTACCGCGTTGGGCGGCTGGCGCGCCTATATCGCGCGAGGCTAGGGGCTGCCTGTGATCTGCCCCCCGCTGAGTGGCCCAGAGACTATGATAGTCTGGACCACGAAGGGGACATTGAATGCCAAGCAAGAAGCACAAGCCGGAAGAGATCATCGGCAAGCTACGTGAAGTTGAGATCATAT
>NZ_CAKKNC010000012.1 GCF_918741285.1 Sphingobium sp. CECT 9361
GAGCTACAGGTGCTCGATCGAGACCGATGTTTACGAGATTGGAGGACAAGAGCGAGCCTGGTAGATCGCCATGTTCAATCTTTGTTCTTCAACATGGCCAAAATCGCAGCTTCGGGCCGACTGGGCCCAGTCGCGCCGCTGCGCTTGCCAATATGGCAACCGAACTGCTTGGCGCCCTCTACGATTATGTGGCCGTGGCCGGCGCGGTCCCGGTCGCAATGATCTATCCGGTCTGGACGGCAGGGCATGGTGCGTCGGTCGTCCGCCGCAGCCTTTTGCCGCTCGATCCCGATATGTTTCCGCCGGAGCCAGTTGGGTCGATACCCCTGATCAATCTGCCGGCAAGCGACCTCGTCGAGCGCTTGGCCCAGGAATATGTCTTCGCCCAGCTGTGCGAAGCGGCCACCGAGGCCTTCGCCGCTGAAAACGAGGCTCGCATGGCGACGATGGCGGCCGCGAAAACCAATATCGACGCCAGACTCCAGGCACTTGAACGCGAGGAACGGCTGACGCGTCAGGAGGAAATCACCGCCGAGGTGGTTGAGCTGGCGGCCGGGGCACGCGCACGCGGCCGAACCAGGGCGGTATCGGAGTAGGGGGCCGAGCTGATGCCGGAAGCGACGTGATTGCCTGGTATAAGTGTGCGGCACTGCCATCCGTATCAATACGCATGTTGTGAGCAGTCTGCGCCATTCATGGGTGCGCAAGCAGTTTGAGCGCTGCGCGGTGGCGCATCAGCGCTCCGGCAAACACCAGCTCCGGCTCGGCGGCCGGGAAACCATGCCTTTTCAGTTTCAGGAAGAATGACCATGGACCCGCAGCCCGAGGCGACAGGCCAGCCACTCTCCAGCGATGAGATCGGCCTGATCCACGCTTGGTGGCGCGCCGCCAATTACCTCTCGGTTGGACAGATTTATCTGCTCGATAATCCGCTGCTCCGCGAACCGCTCAAGATGGATCACGTCAAGCCGCGGCTGCTTGGACACTGGGGTACGACCCCCGGGCTTAACTTCCTCTATGTGCACCTCAATCGTGTCATCAAGGCGCGCGGCCTCAATGCGCTCTTCATCGCCGGGCCTGGTCATGGCGCACCAGGTGTCGTCGCCAACACATGGCTCGAGGGCACCTATAGCGAAGTCTATCCTGCCATCGGTCCCGACGAAGATGGCCTGCGCCAGCTTTTCCGGCAATTCTCCTTCCCTGGCGGCATTCCCAGTCATGCGTCACCCGATACGCCCGGTTCAATCCATGAAGGTGGTGAACTGGGTTATTCTCTTCTGCATGCGTTTGGCGCCGCCTTCGACAATCCCGATCTGATCGTTGCTTGCGTCGTCGGCGACGGCGAAGCGGAGACCGGACCGCTGGCGACCTCGTGGCACAGCAACAAGTTCCTTAATCCCGCGACCGACGGGGCCGTTCTGCCAATCCTGCATCTCAACGGTTACAAGATCGCAAGTCCGACTGTCCTTGCGCGCATTTCGCACACCGAGCTCGACGCGCTGTTTCGCGGTTATGGCTACCTGCCGATCTTCGTCGACGGCGAGGAGCCGGACGCGATGCACCGGGCGATAGCGGCCGCGCTAGACGACGCGGTCGATCGGATACACGCGATCCAGAAGGCCGCGCGCGACGGTGGGGTCACGACGCGTCCGCTCTGGCCGATGATCGTCCTGCGCAGCCTAAAGGGCTGGACCGGACCCAAGATCGTCGACGGGCAGAAGAGCGAAGGCTTCTGGCGGGCGCACCAGGTCCCGTTCACGATGGACAAGCCCGAGCATCTTGGGCTGCTCGAGGAATGGATGCGCAGCTACCATCCGGAAGAACTGTTCGATGATGGCGGGCGGCTTCGGCCCGAAATTGCGGCTCTGGCTCCGCGCGGCGACCGGCGGATGAGTGCCAATCCGCATGCCAATGGCGGGGCTCTGATGCGCCCTCTGCGGTTACCCGACTTCGCATCCTACGCGGTCCCGGTTGTTCATCCCGGCGAGAGCGACGGCGAGGCGACCCAGGTGATGGGTACGTTCCTGCGCGACGTGGTGCGGGAGAACGCCCAGGCCCGCAACTTCCGCGTTTTCGGCCCGGACGAGACGGCATCCAACCGGTTGCAGACGATCTTCGAAGCCACCGACCGGAGCTGGGACGCGGAGACGATCGCGGACGATGTCCATCTCGATCCCAGCGGACGCGTGATGGAGGTGCTGAGCGAACATTGCTGCCAGGGATGGCTGGAAGGCTATCTGCTGACGGGCCGCCACGGCCTGTTTTCCTGCTATGAGGCGTTCATCCACATCGTCGATTCGATGGTCAACCAGCACGCCAAATGGCTGAAGACGGCGAAGGAGGTGCCCTGGCGTCGCCCGATCGCTTCGCTCAATTATCTGCTGACCTCTCACGTCTGGCGCCAGGATCATAATGGCTTCAGCCATCAGGATCCCGGATTTGTCGATCATGTCGTCAACAAGAAGGCTGACATCGTGCGGGTCTATTTCCCGCCCGACGCCAATACCCTGCTTTTTGTCACCGACCATTGCCTGCGCAGCTGGGACCGAATCAATGTCATCGTCGCCGGCAAGCAACCTTCGCCCCAGTGGCTCGACATGAATGCGGCGATCAAGCACTGCACGCGCGGCATCGGTATCTGGGATTGGGCCAGCAACGATCGCAGCGGAGAGCCGGATGTCGTCATGGCGTGTGCTGGCGACGTTCCAACGCTGGAGACACTGGCCGCGGTCAGCCTGTTGCGTGTGCAACTCCCCGAGCTCAAGGTCCGCGTCGTCAACGTCGTCGATCTGATGACGTTGCAGCCCAACAGCCAGCACCCTCATGGGCTCAGCGACAGCGCGTTCGACGCGCTCTTCACGACGGATAAGCCGGTCATCTTCGCCTATCATGGCTATCCGGCACTAATTCATCGGCTCACCTACAAGCGTACCAACCACCAGAATATCCACGTCCACGGGTTCGAAGAGGAGGGCTCGACGACGACGCCGTTCGACATGGTGGTCCGCAACCATCTCGACCGCTTCCATCTCATGGGGAAGGTTATCGACCATGTGGAGCTGCCCGATAGCGCGGCCGCCTACGCCAAGCAGACGATCGATGATCAGCTGGTCGAGCACAAGCGGTACATCGCGGCACACGGGATCGATATGCCTGCCGTTCGCGACTGGCGGTGGCCCTCTGGAGCCTGAGGGGTCACCGAGACGGGCGGTTTGGGAGAGCCCCGCCTCGAGAGACATGGCAGGCATTATGCGCGTGCGCTCGTTAACGGACAAGCATCTGGGGACATCACGTAATGTTGTTTCGAGCCATGCCGGGCATGCCGCGACGTCCCCCGGAGAAACGCTGCATGATCGATACGTCCGCAGACTGTGCCAAGTGCGACCCACTCGACGGCATCGCTCGGACGCTCGACCATGCCTCGGCCGCGGCAATCGCGCAGATGACCTCTGGCCTGTCGCCGGTGACAATGATGCAGGCGTGGCTGGACTGGTGTGCTCATCTCACCATATCGCCGGGCAAGCGGCTGCAGCTTGCCGGCAAGGCAGGGCGAAAGGTCCAGCGGATTGCCGATTATGCCGTGCGACGTGTGGGGCAGGTCGATGCCGCGCCGGCGATCGAGCCGCTACCGCAGGACCGGCGCTTTATCGATCCGGCCTGGCGGCAGTTCCCTTTCGACCTGATCTCGCAATCCTTCCTTCTCACCCAGCAATGGTGGCATGCGGCGACCACCGGCATCAGCGGCGTGTCCAGGCATCATGAAGAGATGGTGGCGTTCGCGGCACGGCAGATGCTCGACGTCATCGCGCCCACCAACTTCCTCGCGACCAATCCCGTGCTCCAGCGCAAGATCATCGAGTCCGGTGGTGAGTGCCTGGTCGAGGGTGCGAAGCATTGGATGGAGGATGCGGAGCGGCGCGCCCGAGGCGAGCCGCCCGTAGGGACTGAGGCGTTCCGCGCCGGGGAGACGGTGGCGATCACGCCCGGCAAGGTGGTGTTCCGCAACGCGCTGGTCGAGCTCATCCAATATGCGCCGACGACCGGGATTGTCCGCCCCGAGCCGATCCTCATCGTTCCCGCCTGGATCATGAAATATTACATTCTCGACCTGTCGCCGGAGAACTCGCTAATCCGCTGGCTGGTGGCCGAGGGCTATACCGTGTTCGTCCTGTCCTGGCACAATCCCCAGAGCGCGGACCGCGACCTCGATATCGACGCCTATCTTCGCCTCGGGCCGATGGCGGCGCTCGACGCGGTCATAGCGATCACGGGCTCGGACAAGGTCCACGGCGTCGGCTATTGCCTGGGCGGGACGCTGCTGGCGATCACGGCGGCGGCCATGGCTCGCGACGGCGACGAACGCTTCGCATCGCTCAGCCTGTTCGCGGTGCAGACCGAGTTCAGCGAGCCGGGCGAGCTCGGCCTGTTCATCGACGAGGCGCAGCTCAACCTGCTCGACAATATGATGTGGAGCCGTGGCTATCTCGACAGTAGCCAGATGGGCGGCGCCTTCCAGATATTGCGGTCCAACGACCTGATCTGGTCGCACATCCTCGGCACCTACCTGATGGGCGAGCGCGAACCCATGACCGACCTGATGGCATGGAATGCGGACGGCACCCGCATGCCCTACGCCATGCACAGCGAATATCTGCGCACGCTCTTTCTCGACGACGATCTGGCCGAAGGCCGGTTCAAGGTCGAAGGGCGCACGATCACGCTCTCGTCGCTGCGTCAGCCGATCTTCGTGGTGGGGACCGAGCGCGATCTTGTCGCGCCGTGGCGGTCGGTCCACAAGCTGCACTGGCTGAGCAGCGCCGAGATCCGCTTCGTCCTGACCAGCGGCGGCCACAATGCCGGCATCGTGTCCGAGCCCGGGCATCGCCACCGCAGCTATCATGTCGCGACCCGCGTCCTCGACCGCCCCGCGCTCGATCCGGACGATTGGCTGGACCAGGCCGAGGCGCGCGAGGGATGGTGGACGGACTGGGTGGCCTGGCTCGGCGATCATTCCGGCGCGCCGCAGGCCCCGCCGCCGATGGGTAATCCGGACAGGGGCCTCGTAGCGCTCTGCGATGCACCCGGCCATTATGTGCTGGAGCGCTGAGCAATGGGCAGCCTCAAAATGATCGAGAACCGGACCTTCGACGAGATCGTCGTGGGTGAGACGGCGAGCGTCACGCGGACCTTGGGCGAGCAGGACATTCAGCTGTTCGCCCTGGTTTCGGGCGACGTCAATCCGGCCCATCTCGATGCCGAATATGCCGCCGGCGACATGTTCGGGCGGGTGATCGCGCACGGCCTATGGGGTGGTGGTCTGATCTCGGCCGTGCTCGGCACGCAGCTCCCTGGGCCGGGCGCGATCTATCTGAGCCAGAGCCTTCGGTTCAAGCGACCCGTAGGGTTGGGGGATACGATTGTCGCGTCGGTCACGGTACGCGAGAAGCGCGCCAAGCATCATATCGTCGTCTTCGACTGTTGCTGCATCAACCAGGCCGGCGAGGAGGTGATCAACGGCGAGGCTGAGGTCAAAGCGCCAACCGAGAAAGTAAGGCGCCCGCGCATGGCGCTGCCCGATATCCAGCTCTCGGATCATGACGGCTTCCGCCGGCTGATCGAGATGACGAGAAGCGTCGAGCCCGTTCCCACGGCGATCGCACATCCCTGCACCACCGCCGCGATCCTGGCTGCGGCAGCCGCTGCCGAAGCCGGCCTGATCGTGCCGATCCTGATCGGCCCCGAGGCTCGCATCCGTGTGGCTGCCAAGGACGCCGGCAAGGATATCGGTGCCCTCCGCCTGATCGACGTGCCCCACAGCCATGCCGCCGCGGCGCGTGCGGTCGAACTGGTCCGCTCGGGCGAAGCACTGCTGCTGATGAAGGGATCGCTGCACACCGACGAACTTATGGGTGCTGTCGTTCCGGCTGCGACGGGCCTGCGAACCGAGCGCCGCATCAGTCATGCCTATCTGCTGGACGTCCCCGGGCATCCGGCGCCGCTCATCATCACCGACGCGGCGATCAACATCGATCCGAGCCTGGAAGACAAGGCCGATATCATCCGCAATGCGATCGACCTCGCGCATGTCATCGGCATCGCCTGTCCGAAGGTCGCGATCTTGTCTGCCGTGGAGACGGTCAATCCGGCGATCCGCTCGACGCTCGATGCGGCCGCCTTGTGCAAGATGGCCGATCGCGGACAGATCGTCGGCGGCGTCCTTGACGGTCCGCTCGCCTTCGACAACGCGATCAGCGAGAAGGCGGCAAAGGACAAGGGCATCGTCTCCCCCGTTGCAGGGCGCGCCGAAGTCCTCGTCGTTCCCAATCTGGAAGCCGGCAATATGCTTGCCAAGCAGCTGACCTTTCTCGGCGGCGCGGACGCGGCCGGCGTGGTGCTGGGCGCGCGGGTACCCATCATTCTCACCAGCCGGGCGGATTCGCTCCGCACCAGCGTAGCGTCATGCGCAATCGCGCTGTTGCTGGCGCGGGCCGCCCCCAGAGCCACGCCCGGCCCGATAGCGAAGCCGGCATGAAGGCGATCGTCAGTCTCAATGCCGGCTCGTCGAGCATCAAGTTCGCGCTCTATCGCTTGTCGGGCGGACAGCTCGACTTCGATGCGGGCGGCAAGATCGAGGGTATCGGCACTAGCCCCCGGCTCGTCGCGCGCGACGCGGGCAGCGAGACCATCGTGGAAAAGACGTGGCCGGGCGGGGACGCACTCTCGCACGAGAATCTGCTCGAGGACCTCTTTGCCTGGGCGGCAACCCAATTGGGAGACCGCAAGGTCGCCGCGATCGGCCATCGTATCGTCCATGGCGGCGTGCGCTTCGCCGCGCCGCAGATCATCGATGATACTTTGCTGGATGCGCTCGATGCCTTGATCCCATTGGCGCCGCTCCATCAGCCGCATAACCTCGCCGCGGTCCGGGCCTTGCGCCTGCTGGCGCCTTTGCTGCCGCAGATCGCCTGCTTCGATACCGCGTTTCACCATGGCATGCCGCCGTTGGCGACGCGCCTGCCGATTCCGCGCGCTTTTCACGGCCAGGGCGTGCGCCGGTATGGCTTTCACGGTTTGTCCTATGAATACATTGCGGGCCGCCTTCGCGAGATCGACCCTGCTCTGGCCGCAGGCCGCGTCATCGCCGCGCACCTAGGCAACGGTGCGAGCATGTGCGCAATGCGTGCCGGGGCGAGCGTCGATACGACGATGGGCTTCACGGCGCTTGACGGATTGATGATGGGCACGCGCTCGGGCGCGATCGACCCCGGCGTGGTGCTTCATCTTCAGACTCAGGTCGGTATGGCCGCACAGGCGGTGGAGACGTTGCTCTATGAGCAGTCGGGCTTACTCGGTGTGTCCGGGATTTCAGGCGATATGCGTACGTTGCATGCAAGCGACGCGCCGGAAGCGAAGGAGGCGGTCGCCCTTTTCGTCCAGCAAGCTGGCCGTCAGGCCGCCGCTCTCATTCCCGCGCTCGGCGGTCTCGACGGTCTCGTCTTCACCGCCGGCATTGGCGAGAATGATTCAGAGATTAGGGCTGCGATTTGCGAGCGCTTAGCTTGGACTGGCGTCATTCTTGATCTCGACGCAAATGCATCGAATGCGCCTGTCATCAGCGCGCCAGATAGCAGAGTGATCGTGCGGATCGTTCCCACTGATGAGGAGCGCGTGATCGCCGATCATACGGTCGCTCTTATCAATCGCCATGGAAGGGGGCGGCGGTGAGGCCGCGTGTTGATCCTTCGGTCACGCACCGGCGGAGCAGTGTATCACCGCGGGTGATCCGGCACTATGAGAAGATCGCCCTGATGCGAACCAGGCTTCGCAGCGATAACGGGTTATCGCGACTGTTCGTTTCCCGCCCACCAGTTGCCATTTTATCGCGCGATCGCTCGCGATCTCGGTTTTCCTATCGTGGAGATCGCGGATCTCGTCTCCCTCTCCCTTTGGAGCGATTTCGAGCGCTCCAGGCCGAGGTCATGTCGCTTGCCCATCACGCGCGCCGAACAGCTGTCAGGCTCGCAAGCTCCAGACGACGCGCGTGCCGCTGCTCGATCTCGCGGATCGATGCGGTGGTGACGACCGGTCGGGATGCCCGATCCTCGATCAGCTGGTGGCTCGCTGAATTCGCATTTAGCAAAGCAGGCGCTCCGCGCCAACCAGGAGGCGGTCATGATGTTACTGAACCGGCGGACGTTGCTGGCGAGCGGGGGTCTGCTCCTGGCGGCGGCGTGTACGCGAAAATTCGGTTCGCCCGAGCGTGCCGGGACGCTTCCGATCCCGCGCCTGGTCGACGCGCGCCAACACGGCCAGCTGATCAACCTGAGAGCACAGGAAGGCGAGACCACGTTCTTCCCTGGCCGGCGAAGCGCCACGCTCGGGTACAATGGTAGCTATCTCGGCCCGACGCTGCGGGTTCACCGCGGCGACGATGTGACGATGACCGTCGGCAACAGCCTGTCGGCTGACACAACGGTTCACTGGCACGGGCTGCTCGTGCCGGGCGAACTGGACGGTAGCCCGCACCAGCTGATCGCTCCCGGTGCGACCTGGCGTCCTACGCTGCCGATCCGCCAGCCGGCGGCGACCCTCTTCTATCACTCGCATGCGCATGGGTTGACGGGTGAGCAAGTCTATTCGGGGCTCGCGGGCATGCTGGTTGTGACGGATGAGGAAGAGCAGGGCCTTGGACTGCCGTCGGACTATGGCGTTGATGATCTGCCCGTCCTGATTCAGGACCGGCAATTCGAGGATGGCCGGCTGGTCATGCCGACCGGCATGATGGTTGCTTCGCAGGGCCGCCGTGGCAACACGATTCTGGTCAATGGCGCACCCACGCCTCGGGCCGATGTTCCGGACCGCCTGGTGCGGTTGCGGCTCGTGAACGGTTCGAACGCCCGCATCTATGAGCTTTCGTTCAGCGATGACCGGACGTTTCATTGGATCGGCACCGAGGGCGGTCTCCTGGCGAGGTCCGTCGAACTGCAGGCCCTCACCCTGGCACCCGGCCAGCGTGCCGAGATATTGGTAAGCTTCGCCGATGGCAAGCCGGTCGCTCTGGTCACCGCTCAAGATGCGAGCGCGTCGATGATGGGGATGATGGGAGGTATGGGAATGATGGGCGACCATCACGACGATGAAGACGACGCTTCAACGACGGAGACGGTGCTGACCTTCTCACCGCGCCCGGGCTTGGGCGGGCGGGCCGCAGCCGCTGTACCACTGCTCCTGGCGGCACGCACCGTACCAGATCCTGAAGCGGCCGTAAGGCGCCGGCGCTTCGTGCTCAATATGTCGATGGGCGGTATGATGGACAGCGATGACGGCGCATACGCGATCAACGACAGGCCGTTCGACATTGATCGCATCGACGAGGAAGTCGGTCTCGGGGACGTCGAGATATGGAAAGTCTCCGGGAAGAAGATGGCGCATCCCTTCCATATCCACGGCGTGCATTTCGACGTGCTACGCCGCGATGGCGACGACCCGGACCTTCTCGATCAGGGGCCTCGCGATACGATCGTCGTGAAGGAGGCGGTAGAATTGTTGGTCCGGTTCGACCAGCCGGCCACCAAAGCACCTTTTATGTATCACTGCCATATCCTGGAACATGAGGATGAAGGCATGATGGGGCAATTCACGGTCGGTTGATTCAATCCGGGTGCGTCGCCCAAAGCCTGCCAGGAGCGGGTGCATCTCACGGACGCGGCCAACGCCGGTGGCCCCTGTCGCTCGGACGGCAACGCCTGGCCGTGCCACTCTCGTCCAGCGACATCTTCGTGACAGCATGAACTCTCCAGGCGCTGCCGTTTTAGGCTCGTCAATATCGCTTGACCCAGGACTATGGTCCAAGGTCCACAATGATGATCTTGGCGCAGCCCGATAGCTCGGACGCCGTGACCGGGGAAACGGAGCGTGAGGGGTAACCGCTGCTCCTGCGTATAGAGTTATGGGGAGCCACGCTTGATGTCTCGTTTCGAAAGCCAACGCCGATTTTCGCTCGCCGGGTGCATGGTGGGAACGATGGCAGAAACCCTGCCTCCGACGGCTGTCGGCGCCTGTCCGCAAATCCATTCTAACCTTGTTTGACTGTGGATGACGGGGAGATGGATGGGGGCATGATTGAGAGCCAAAAGGCGAATGGCCTCGATCCCGATTCGGGCACGATCATTCAGGTAGTGAAGAGCGCGCCAAATTACGCCGTCTATGCGCTTGACCCTAAGGGCCTCGTGACAGTTTGGACCGCCGGCTGTGAAGAAATTACGGGATGGGCCAGCTCCGATGCGATCGGGAAACACCATTCGTTCCTGTATTGCGCGGAAGATATCGCGGCGGGCGTTGCGGATAGGCACCTCGCGCAGGTGGAGCAGCTTGGCCGGGTCGAGCAAGAGTCTTGGCGCGTTCGGAAAAACGGGTCGGAGTTCCTCGCCCTTCTGACGACGACGGCGCTCCACGATGAGGCCGGCCAGCTGAGCGGCTATGGCAAGATCCTGCGCGACACGACCGATGAAGCCGCGACCAAGGAAGCGATCGTTGCCCGCGAGCAGCATCTCCAGTCGATCCTGGATACAGTTCCCGATGCCATGGTCATCATCGATGAGCGCGGGCTGATAACGTCCTTCAGCGCCGCGGCCGAGCGCTTGTTCGGATATTCGGAAGCAGAGGTGCTCGGCGCCAATGTGAGCAGCCTCATGCCGTCCCCGGACCGTGAACGGCATGATTCCTATATCGGCCGATATCTGTCGACGAGCGAACGGCGGATCATCGGTATTGGCAGGATCGTCGTTGGCCAACGGCGGGACGGTACCACCTTTCCGATGGAACTCTCGATCGGAGAGGCCGGTCACCGTGGCCACCGCGTCTTCACGGGCTTCATTCACGACCTGACAGAAAGCGACCGCAACGAACTGCAGCTCAAGGAGCTGCAAGCCGAATTGATTCACGTCTCGCGCCTCAGCGCGATGGGCACGATGGCGTCGACGCTGGCCCATGAGTTGAACCAGCCGCTTACCGCGATCGCCAATTATCTGGAAACGACGCGCGACCTGCTTGTCGATCCCGATGCCGAGACCGTCGCGATCGTGCGCGACGCGCTCGACGAGGCAGCTAAGGAGTCCCACCGCGCGGGGCATATCGTCCGAAGACTTCGTGATTTCGTGGCGCGAGGGGAGACCGAGAAGCGGATCGAGGATTTGCCGCGGCTGATTGAGGAAGCCGCTGCTCTCGGCCTTGTCGGCGCCCGTGAACGAGGCGTTCGCAGTTTTTTCGATTTTGATCCGGCGGCCTCGCCGGTGCTCGCCGATCGCATACAGGTTCAGCAGGTCCTCGTGAATCTGATCCGCAATGCGGTCGAGGCGATGGCGCAGGTCGCCATTCGCGACCTCACGATCACGACGCGGCGGCGGCCGAAGGCAATGGTTCAGGTGTCCGTGGCGGACACGGGCCCAGGCATATCCGAGCAGGTCGCGCCCCAACTTTTCGAAGCCTTTGTGAGCAGCAAGACCGACGGCATGGGCCTTGGCCTTTCGATCTGTCGAACGATCATCGAAGCCCATGGCGGCCGGATCTGGACCGACGGCGCGCCGAACGGAGGCGCTGCTTTTCATTTCACCTTGATGCAGGCCCGCCCGGAGGATGAGCATGACGCCTAAACGTATTGTCCATTTGGTCGATGACGAAGAATCCATCCGCAAGTCGGCCGGCTTCATGCTGAAGACATCGGGATTCGCCGTCCAGACCTATGCCTCCGGCATTGCGTTTCTGAAAGCCGTCAAGACCGCTGAGCCGGGATGCATTCTGCTTGACGTTCGCATGCCCGGCATGGACGGGCTCGAGGTCCAGGAGGTGCTTGCAGAGCGTGGTGTCACCATGCCGGTGATCGTTTTGACCGGGCATGGCGATGTCGGGATCGCGGTTCGCGTCATGAAGGCAGGGGCGGTCGATTTCCTGGAGAAGCCGTTCGAGAAGACCGCGCTCCTGGCCTCGATCGGCGTGGCTTTCTCGAGGCTCGATAAGTCCGACGCGCGGTCGCTTCGAGAGGCGGAGGCGAGGGTGCGGGTCGCCGTGCTCACGCCTCGCGAACGAGAGGTTCTCATCGGCCTCGCCAACGGCTTTCCCAACAAGACCATCGCCTATGATCTCGACATATCGACTCGAACGGTGGAAGTTCATCGGGCGAACCTCATGACCAAGCTCGAAGTGCATAGCCTGTCGGACGCGCTGAGGATCGCGTTTTCGGCCGGATTGGGCGATGCGCCGGAATCGTGAGCTTGGGATCACTACGTAGCGACGGCCTCCTGTTCATTTGCGATGCATGCCCAGGATCCGAGGGTGGATCAGCGAAGAGGCAGCATCGTCGGTCATGGGCGTTATCGATCACCAAACGAGCGAGAAAGCGGCCCTGATCCTGTTGTCTGACGACGATGTCTCGGTACGCAGGTCCCTTCATCTCTTGTTGCGGTCCCGCGGCTTTGGCGTCCTGTCCTATGCGAGTGGCACTGCCTTGCTGCTCGATCCGCAAACGCAATCGGGCGATTGCCTCGTGGTCGATTATCTTATGCCGGACATCGACGGCATTTCGATCCTGAGGAAGCTTCGGTCGGCGGGCTGGTGTGGGCCGGCGATCCTGATCACGGCGCATTACGCCGATAAGCTCGCCGAAAGCGCGCAGGAAGCGGGCTTTGCCGCTGTGCTCGAGAAACCTCTGCGCGATGGTGTGCTGGTACAGACCATCGGCGAAGTAATCTCCGCCGGGCGGAAAGTTGGCAGCGATCACTGCTAGGGAAATGGAATATCGCGCCGTGATCGGAACCTCTGCGACATCCTCGCACCTTCCCGGGACCGGCGCTCGTCCCACAAGGCATTTTCTCCGCCGCCTTCTGATGGTGGATATGCGCGCGATTCCGCGTGCGATCTTCTTCGCGGGCGCGCCCGGCCCTGGTGACTGCAAGGGCGGGGCCAGCGCGATCCGGGTATTCATGGCCGGGTCGTAGCATATGGAGGCGAGCTTGCCCGCCACGGTCATCGAAGCGGCGCGCGATCGGGGCGAACTTGGCTTCGTCGTTCTTCTCTTCGCGGCCACGGCGGTTGCCCTGGGTAATAGCGTCGTCCTGCCATTCCTGCCAGAAATGGTGGGTCAAATGTCTCCGGACGCGAGTGCCCTCGCGAGAGGGCGCCTTGTCGTCGCCCTGGTCACGGTTTCCCAGATCGCAGGGTGTCTCTCGGCGCCGTTATGGGGCTGGATTTCCGACCGGTGGAAACGGTGGCCGATCCTGGTCGTGGGGCTGTTGGGTTTCAGCCTGACAATGGCGTTGTATTCCGCGGTCGGATTCGAGCGACTCTATGTTTTGCGGTTGCTCAATGGCGTGTTTGCGGCGGCCGTCGTGCCGACGGCATTTGCGATGGTCGCCGATCGTTCACCAGATCTGGTTCGGCGAGCGCGTCAGTTCACCTGGCTGAACGCCCTGGTCTTCGCGGGCGACCTGACCGGCCCGCTCCTTGGAGAAATTTCGGTGGCGCTCGGAGCAACGTCGCCATTCCTGGCGCCAGCTGCATTGAGCGCGATCGCCATGCCCGGTCTTCTTCTGGTTTCACGGGAAAGTGCCACTGGTCCGGTCGGCAGCGTTCCACGCCCGAAAGCGCGTGAGGCGCTTGTCCCGCTGCTCCTGATCTCGGCCATTGCGTCCGGGTGCCTCACCGTTCTGCATCTGACGTTGTCGCTTGGATCGGGCGCGCGGGATCTGTTCCGCGAGAACGTCTCGATGCTGTTCGCTCTGTGCGGTGCAGCGATGCTGGTGGCGCAGCTCGTCCCGTTCACAGGGCGCAGAGTCACGGTCGGCGCGGCCTGGCTGTTGCGGCCAATGCTCGCCGGGCTGGCCGCCGCATTGATCATTGCCGTCTTCGCCCGGACCTTGTGGGTGCTCGTGCCTGTATTTCTGCTCGCCGGCTGGAGCACCGCGACGCTGAAGCTGCTCACCAATTATCTGACGTCGAAAGCGTCTCCGGGCACGCAGGGTTCGGGCCTTGCGCTCCAGTACGCGGCGGTGAGCGCCAGTCAGGCTGCGGCGTCGATCGTCACTGGATGGGCAAGCGCGTCGGAGCATTTGATGCTGTGGCTTGCCGCTGCCGCCGCGTTGGCGGTCACGGCGATGACGTTACGGTTGAAAGATTGAGGCGCCTCTCGTTTGCTCCGTCGTCAAAGTACATCAAAGGGCCGGCTCCGATTCAGATCTTCGGGCGATCGATGAAGCGGTGCACCGCGAACCCTGCCAGCATCGCGATCACGAAGGGCGCGGCAAGCGTCGGGCGGATGGCAAGGTCCGCAATCGCCGGACCGGGGCAGAGGCCGGCAATTCCCCAGCCGATCCCGAAGATTGCACTACCGCCGATCAGGCGCGCGGTGATCTCGCGGGCATCCGGCAGCGAGAAGCGGCTGTCGGCAAGTGGCGTCTCCATCCGCCGCCGGATCACCCAGGCCAAGGCCATCGGGGCGATGGCGCCTCCCATCACGAAAGCAAGCGTAGGGTCCCAGCGGCCTCCGAACAGATCGAGGAAGGCACGCACGCGGGTCGGATCTGACATGCCGGAACAGGCGAGTCCTGCGCCAAACAGGAGCCCGGCAATGAGTGCGATAGGGATGCGGACCCTCACCACGAAACGCCTAGCACGCGCATCACCGCGACGGTCGCGAAGCCAAAGCTCACGAAGCTCAAAGTTGCTACGATCGATCGCGCTGACAGGCGGGAGAGGCCACACACGCCGTGGCCGCTGGTACAGCCGCTGCCCATCCGGGTACCGAAGCCGACCAGCAGCCCGCCGATCAGGACCACCGCCGGCGAGGATGGAAAACGGGCAATTACCGGACCTGAGATCAGGTTCACGATCCCCGCTCCGAACGGCAGGCCGACAATGAAAGCCGCAGCGATGCTCCAGGGCGGGCCAGTCTGTGAGAGGGCGAAGGCACGCGCGGCGAGGCCGCTCACGCCCGCTATCCGGCCGAGGCCGAGCAACATGATCGCGCACGCCAATCCGATCAATATTCCGCCCGTCAAGGCAGCGAGCGGCGTGGCGTTGGTCCAGTCCATCAGAGCATATCCAGCGGCAACCTCAATGGCGCCATTCAGGCTGTGGCGTCCATCGCCATCGCTTGAGCCTGGCGGTCGGCAGGGTTGATGCGTTGGTGTGCCGCCGTCGCAGCACTGGCCGTCGCGACAGTTACGTTCGCGTTGAAAAGCTGAGGGGCTTCAGGAACGCTCTGTCGGCCAAGGGCGGTCAGGTCGTGATGGACCAGTACGCTGGCCGGCTTGTACCGAATGGCTGGGACCGCCTCATTTTCTCCACGTTCACCCGCTGCGGCGGCTGCGGATGTTGCGCGACGGCTCTGGGCCATTTCCGGGTCTTGCCCTTCGCAAAGGCAGGCGCGTTCAGCACAAGGCTGGCTTCCCCGGTCGCCTCGCTCACGAAGTTGGTCCCGCCGTATTCCCACCAGCAAATGCTGATAATTCTCGACGAAGCGTCGGTGGATCAAGCGCGCCTCGGGGCAATTCGCCGCCGCTGCCTGTGACCGGTGGGCGCGCACGCGCCGTAGCAAGTAAGGAATATCGCACTCGTTCATGACCGCCTCCATGCATTGAAAGTCGCAATTGGGTCGCGCCGGGTCTCTACGGAAATATACGAATGCTTCTCGTGCTTATGCCGGCTCGGATGCGGCGCCCTATGAGTGCGGGACGGATATGCCAGATGCTGTTGCGCCAGAACGCAAAGCGCCGGGAAGTTGTTGCTGGCTCAGACGGGTGGCCTGGGGCCGGCAAACATGCGGTCCGCAGCGGAAATCTGGCACGATCGTGCCCGCGGCTGATTGGCCGGTCGCGTGGCTTGCGGAATGAACGTCGGGTGCGGATCCGGAGGCAAGCGGTGACCGGCCAGATCACATTCCCATACTGGCCATTTCCTTGCAGCTCGCCGCGCAATCCCTGCAGGTCTGGGCGCAGGCCTGCATGCGGGCGTCGCCGGAGATCTTCGCGCAATCGCGCGCGCAGGCTTCGCACATCCGGGCACAGGCGTCGCACAACAGGGCATGCTGCGGCGATCGGCGCAGCATGGAATTGGCGGTTGTCTGGCAGAGCTCCGCGCAGTCCAGAAGCAAAGCGATGTGCGTCGCCTCGATATGAGCCGGTGCGCCTTGCTCGGTGCAGTATCGCGCGGTTTCCAGGCACATGCGGTGCGATGCGATACAGCTGTCGACGCACTCGTCGAGCGTCATCATGCCGTCACCACGCTTCCTTGGCGCCGCGATGGCCGGGCCTGCCGCGGCGACAGCCCCGGTAAGCGCCGCGAAGGTGAGTCCCGAACCGATGACGGCGCGACGATCAAGCATGATTTGGTCCTTTCCAAAAAGTTTAGCCGCTGCGGTTCAGCGCGCGTCTCACCACCAGATCCGTAAGCCAGCCACAAACCGGTGTTCGGTGGGATTTTCGCCAGCAAGGCGACGAAAATCCGCCGTCTCACCAAAGGAGCGCTCCCATACAAAGCCGACATAGGGAGCGACTTTTCGGTGAATCTCGTAGCGCATCCGCAAGCCGAGCTCGAGGTTGCTCAGGCCTCCGCCGAGCCCGCGCTCGGGAGCCGCCTTGCTGTAGGCGTTCGATTCCAGCTGCGGTACGAGGATGAGGCGGTTGGTGAGCAGCACGTCATAGGATGCCTTCAGACGTGCCGCGAGACGGCCATCGTCTCCAACGTAGCCGGTCAGCTGGACATCGAACCAATAGGGGGCCAGGCCCTCGATCCCCCCGGCGATCCAGCGATGGGCTCCCGGGCCGATGTCCTGACGCACGCCAAGGATCGTTCCCCAAAACGGGCGCTGTCCGTGCCACCAGAACGCCTCGACCGAGGATTCCGGATCAAGCCGCTCACCGGATTGTTTCAGGCCCTGGCTCCGCAGCAAGAGTTTGTCGTTGTCCGGGCCATTGGTAATCTGACCCGACCAGCTGATGCCTTGGCCTTGCTTGTTCGTGAGGAACTCGAGCTCATCCACGAGCACCTTGGCCACCGAAATTTTGTCGGCCATCTCATAGCCGGGCAGCGTCGAATTCCTGTAGCCGTCGGAATAAGCGTCCGGGTCGCGCGCATCGGCGCCGGGCTTTCCGCCACTCATGTCCATGCCGGGCATGTTCATCGGGGGCGCGCTGCTGCCATCTTTTTGCTGGTCGCCCATCTGCATATCCGGCGGCATGGCCTGATCATTGGAGCTGGCGGCCTCGGCGTTGCCCGCGGGTTTCACCTGCTGGCTGAGCGCGGGTTCGGTGATGGTGGTCATCGCGAGCCCGGTGAGAGCCAGCAACCAAGTTGAGCGCGAGCTTGTCATGCCACGACCACCTCGCGGAACATGCCCGCCGCCATGTGGTAGAGAAGGTGGCAGTGAAAGGCCCACCGGCCCATCGCGTCGGCCGTCACGCGAAAGGCCACGCGCTGGGCCGGTTGCACCGAAATGGTGTGCTTGCGGACCTGGAACTGTCCGTCGGGCGATTCAAGATCGCTCCACATCCCGTGCAGGTGCATCGGGTGGGTCATCATCGTATCGTTGACGAGGATGATCCTGAGCCGTTCGTTCGGGGTGAAATGCAGGGGCTTCGAATCGTTGAGCTTCACGCCGTCGAATGCCCACACGAAGCGTTCCATGTTGCCGGTCAGATGGAGTTCGATCTCGCGCTGCGGTTCGCGGGGGTCTGCCGCCGGCCCTGCTGTCTTCAGATCCGCATAGGTCAGGGTCCGGCGCCCATTGCGCCGCAGCCCGACGCCGGGATCATCGAGATTGGTACGCGGAAAGTCGACGCGCATGTCGGTATTGGCACCATATTCGGTACGCGCATGGCGGGCTTTGGGTGTCGTCTCGACCATGCCATGGTCGTGACCGGCCGGTCCCATCCCCGCCATCCCGGCCATCCCACCCATCATGTCGATCGGATCGAGCCAGGAGCGCGGATCGACCGGGGGAATGTCCGCGCTCATGCCGTCACGCGGCGCGAGCACGCCGTGGACAAAGCCGGTGCGATCCATGGACTGGGCGAAGATCGCATAGGCCTTGTCGTCCGCGATGGTCGCGATGACGTCGTAGGTTTCACCGGGTCCGATCCGGAATTCATCCACGTCGACCGGCTCGACGGGTTGTCCGTCGGCGGCGACGACCGTGAGCATCAGGCCGGGAATCCGAACGTCGAAATAGGTGGCGGTTCCGGCGCCGATAAAGCGCAGGCGAACCCTTTCGCCCTTGCTCGCGATGCCCGTCCAGTGCCTGGCGGAGGGCGCGCCGTTCAGGAGATAGGTGTAGGTGGCGGCGGACACGTCGCTCAGATCGGTCGGATTCATGCGCGCCTTGTTCCACATCGCGCGCTTCGACAAAGCACCGCCCAGCCCGAGCTTGCCGGCATCGCGCGCAAAATCGCCGGCGGTCGGCTGCGCGAAATTATAATAGCTGCTCATCTTCTTCAGGTTCAGATAGACCTGAAGCGGAGCCTCGTCCGTCCAGTCGCTGAGCATGACCGTATAGTCGCGGTCGGCGGCGAGGGGCGTCTCGCTCTTCGATTCGATGATCATCGGGCCATAAAGGCCCGTCTGCTCCGCCAATGTATGAGCATGGTACCAGAAGGTGCCGCTCTGCTTCACGACAAAGCGGTAGGTAAAGGTTTCGCCCGGCGCTATTCCGCCAAAGCTGATCCCTGGCACGCCATCCATGTCCGTCGGCAGGATCAGGCCATGCCAATGGATGCTGGTCATTTCATCCAGACTGTTCTTGACCCTGATCGTTACAGCGTCGCCTTCGCGCAGCCTGATCAGCGGGCCCGGCACGCTCCCGTTGACGGCCGTGGCGACGCTCGCTTTTCCGGAATAGTTGACCGTGACCCGGCTGATGTCGAGATCGATCTCGGTGCCGCTCAGCACGTCCGGCGTCTTCACCGCCGGTGCCGCGAGCGCGTGCGCGGGCCAACCCAGCGTGGCAAGGGCTGTCGCGAGCAAAAGACCTTGCACGAAGCCTCGGCGACCGGTGGTCGTATCGGCAAGCGGGGGAAGTAGAGTCCGCATCAATTTGAACTTTCGGAACCAGACCTGAAGAGACGCCGCGGAGCCGATTGCCCCGCGGGGGCATGGTCGCAGAGACGGCCGACCGGGCAGGCGGGGTCAGGGGCGCATGAAACCCGGCCGAGGAAGTGAAAGGCGCGCAGGATCAGCGTCCGGTGGAGACATCCGTATCTGCCGGACCCTCGCATCTGTCTCGCCAACGCTGTCGGCCCTTCACTTCCGCGCTTCCTACATGTCGTCGCTCATCGGCGTGGCGGGCATGCTGGCGGCGGGCGGCGCCTGGTCCGGCTTCGCTTTGGGCGCCATCGGCATCTTGTCCTTGCCCCCGGCCGCCCCGCCACATCCCATCTGCATGCCGCCCGACGCGTTCACGCCCATCTGATGGTCGTGCATCATCTCGTCATGCATCTGTCTCGCGCCATGCTTCATCCCTGCCTGATGGGCCTGATGCGCCTCGTGGTTCTGGTGCTTGACGACTTTTGCCGGCACCGGCGGGGCCTCATCCGCCCAAGCCTGCGTCGCCGAGAGCGCGACAAGCGCAGCGATGGCGGGGACGATCAGGCCAGCTTTGCTACGGAAAATATTCTGCATGACTTGGCTCCTCGAAGAATTGGACGTGGGGACCGCAAGATTTCGATCCGTTTGAAGATGCCAGCAGAAGTGCCGTTCGAGCCGTTCGGGAAATATACGTTTTGTTACGGATGCCTGCCGCCGGCGCAGCATGCGAACGATCATGCCGGGCAATGAGACCGCCTGTGCGGCGTCGATCGAACGGGGCGGTTTTCCAGAAGCAGGCAGGGCAGATTGGAAAACGACGCGGACGCTTATCACAGGATGCATCGCCGGACGCTTCTCGCCCGCGGCCTGTCCGCCGCGTCGCTCCTGGGCGCCTCGTCGGCTGGCTTCCCTCTGACGTCTCTCGCCCGCGCAGGCGATGGGTGGGGTTCCTTTGCCTGGACGTCAGCGGAGATCGCGATGGGCGATACGCTGATGGTCTCGGCAGAGGTGGCCGGCAGTCCCGTCCGCGCCATTCTAGACAGCGGAAGCGCCGCTTCGATCATCAATACGCGCCTGGTGGAGAGTCTGGATATCGCCCCATCCGGGAAACGGATCATTCGCGGCACCGGTGGCCGCGTCGAGGTCACCGAGATCAGCGACGTTGCCCTCACCGTCGCCGACGATCGCAGGCGCTTGCCGTTCGCCATCGTGAGCGACCTTGCGGCGATATCGTCCGCATTCGGGCGCCCGATCGATCTGGTCCTGGGGGAGGACATCTTGGCGGGGCGCTGTGTCGCCCTCGACTTCACGCAGGACCGGATCGGCTTCGCCCCGACGGGGAGTTTTGCCGGCGGGAGCGGCTGGCGTCGCCTTCCTCTGACGCACGGGACTCGCAGCGAACTGCTGGTCACAGCGTCGATCGGGGGCGGGAGCCCCGTGCAACTCATTTTCGATCTCGGGAGCGCAAATGCGCTCATGCTCTCTACCCCCTTTGTCGCTGCGCAGGACCTCCTCGCCGGCAAGGCCCGGTCGACCGCGGCGCTGGGAAGCCTTGATGGGGTCCAGATTGTGACCGCCTTTGTTCTGGACGACATTGTTATCGGCGAAGTGCACATTGCCGGGGTGCCGGTGGCGGGGCTGGATCATTGGCAATCCGACAGCGCGGTGGGGAGCATCGGATTGCCGCTCATCGCGCAATTCGATGTGATCATGGATATCACTGCGGAAAGCCTGTGGCTGCGTCCGGCGCCGCCAAAACACAGGCTCCCGATGCTGAAAGACCGTTCAGGCTTCGGCCTGGCGGTTTCGCCTTCCGCCCTGACCGTCGCCCATGTCGCGGTCCATAGTCCGGCCGAGAAGAGCGGCTGGTCGGTCGGCGATCGGATCGTCCGTATCGACGGGCGGCCAATCAATGCAAGCTACACGCGTGGGCAGCTTTGGCGCTGGCGCTTCCTTCCTGCCGGCACCCACTTCAGGCTCGTCGACGGATCCGGTATCGTGCGGCTGCTGACGCTCGCAGATTATTACTGACGTTGACGCCCGTGTCGGCGTTCGGTCGCGACGCACGGCTTCTTGTTGCCGATCGACACCGCATCCAACCGGCCCCGGATTGCTCTATCAGCCGCTACGTAACAATCCCAATACTTCGCAAAGTCGTCATCTCGCACATCCGCAACGCAGCCCTCCTGCGAGGGAGAATATTGAGTCCGCGGTGCCGCACACCTGGGCGCCGGGCCATGTATAGCGGAGATGTTTCATGTTCCAGCAAGCGATCGACACCGTCCGGGCGAAGGGTCACGCACCGTCGCGTTATGGCAACTTCATCGGTGGACGATGGGTGGAGCCGATACGCGGCGAATATTTTACGGACCATAGTCCGATCAACGGCCGGCAGCTCGCCGAGATCGCGAAGTCTTCGCCAGAGGATGTGGAGGCAGCGCTGGATGCTGCCCACCGGGCGAAGGAGGGCTGGGCGCGCATGTGCCCCGCCGAGCGCGCAAGGATCCTCAATCGCGTGGCTGACCGGCTCGAGGACAATCTCGAGCTGCTCGCGCTGGCCGAGACCATGGACAACGGGAAGCCGATCCGGGAGACCCGCGCCGCCGATGTGCCGCTGGCCATCGATCACTTCCGCTATTTCGCCGGCTGCGTCCGCGCGGAGGAAGGGTCGATCTCGACAATCGACGAGAAGACGATCGCCTATCATTTCCGCGAGCCGCTGGGCGTCGTCGGACAGATCATTCCGTGGAATTTCCCGCTGCTGATGGCGGCCTGGAAGATTGCCCCGGCGCTCGCGGCCGGCAACTGCACGGTCATCAAGCCCGCCTCGCAGACGCCGCTTTCGCTGCTGCTGTTCGCCGAGCTGACCGCCGATATCCTGCCGCCGGGGGTGGTCAATATCGTGACCGGACCGGGTGGGTCGGTCGGACGCGCGATCGCGGCCAATCCGCGGATTGCGAAAGTGTCCTTCACCGGCGAAACGACGACCGGCCGGCAGATCATGGGCTATGCCGCCGAGCACCTGATCCCGCAGACGATGGAGCTGGGCGGAAAGTCCCCGAACATCTTCCTGGCGGACGTCATGAACGAGGACGACAATTTCCTCGACAAGGCGCTGGAAGGCTTCGCCCTGTTCGCGTTCAACAAGGGTGAGGTCTGCACCTGCCCCTCGCGCGCGCTGGTCCACGAATCGATCTTCGACCGGTTTGTCGAAAGGGCGGTCGCGCGCGTCGCGGCGATCCGGGTCGGCGACCCGCTCGATCCGCTCACGCAGATGGGCGCGCAGGCGTCGGAGGACCAGCTCCACAAGATCCTGGGCTATATCGACATCGGCAAGCAGGAAGGCGCCGAGTGCCTGACGGGGGGGCAGCGCGCCCGTCCGGGAGGCGAGCTCGACGACGGCTTCTTCGTCGAGCCCACCGTGTTTGTCGGCAACAACAAGATGCGGATCTTCCAGGAGGAGATTTTCGGGCCGGTCCTGTCGGTGACCCCGTTCAAGACGATCGAGGACGCGATCTCGATCGCCAACGACACCATCTACGGATTGGGCGCCGGTGTGTGGACCCGTAACGGCAATCATGCCTATCGGCTGGGCCGCGCGATCGAGGCCGGTCGGGTGTGGACCAACTGCTATCATGCCTATCCCGCGCACGCGGCGTTCGGAGGATATAAGGCCTCCGGGTTCGGGCGTGAAAACCACAAGATGATGCTCGACCACTATCAGCAGACCAAGAATCTGCTGGTCAGCTACGACGAGACGGCCCTCGGCCTCTTTTGACCCGGCTCACCCAGGCCGCGGCCAATCCGCGCGGCCGCCTCTGCAAGGAACACCACGATGAACAAGACCATGAAAGCTGCGGTCGTACGCGAATTTGGCCAACCGCTGGTGATCGAGGAAGTGCCGGTCACGATGCCTGGCCCGGGCCAGATCCTGGTGAAGATCGCGGCGACCGGCGTTTGTCATACAGACCTTCACGCGGCCGAGGGGGACTGGCCGGTCAAGCCCAATCCACCGTTCATTCCCGGCCATGAGGGTGTCGGTCATGTGGTCGCGGTGGGTAGCGGCGTGACCTATGTGAAGGAGGGCGACCGTGTCGGCGTCCCCTGGCTCTACACCGCCTGCGGGCACTGTGTTCATTGCCTCGGCGGATGGGAAACGCTCTGCGAGGCCCAGCAGAATACCGGCTATTCGGTGAATGGCAGTTTTGCCGAATATGTTCTCGCCGATCCCAACTATGTCGGTCACCTGCCGGCCAATATCGGGTTCATCGACATCGCCCCGATCCTGTGCGCCGGCGTGACGGTCTACAAGGGGCTGAAGGTCACGGACACACGGCCCGGCAATTGGGTGGCGATCTCGGGCATCGGCGGTCTCGGGCATATGGCCGTGCAATATGCCAAGGCGATGGGGCTCAATGTCGTGGCCGTCGATATCGACGACGCCAAGCTCGCGCTCGCGGAGCGACTGGGCGCAGATCTCTCCGTCAACGCGCGCAACGTCGACCCCGCGGCATTCATCAAGAAGGAGATCGGGGGCGCCCATGGCGCACTTGTCACCGCCGTGTCGCCGATCGCATTCAAGCAGGCACTCGGCATGGTCAGGCGGGGCGGCACGGTGGCGTTGAACGGGCTTCCGCCAGGCGACTTTCCGCTGTCGATTTTCGACACGGTCCTGAACGGGATCACTGTTCGTGGCTCCATCGTCGGCACGCGGCTCGATCTGCAGGAAGCGCTAGATTTTGCCTCGGAGGGCAAGGTTCGCGCGACCGTCACGACGGACACGTTGGAGAACATCAACGACATCTTCGCGCGCATGCATCACGGTGAAATCGAGGGGCGGATCGTGATCGATTTCGAGGGCGGCGCCCACTGACCAAGCGAATGCTCTGACGGTGTGCCCCGCCTGTGCCAACCACCCGTGCGTGCGCCCACATCGTCCCGGCAGGTCCGATCTTTTGGTGAGACCCGCCGCGCCGTCGGCCCCCGGCATAGTGGCATCGCTCGGACCGGGACTCCGGCTCATTTCGATCATGGCGCCACTTGGCGCCAGTGGAGAACAACATGGCAAGCGGTAGAAAAGCGTATCTTGTCGGCGGCGGCATCGGCTCCCTGGCCGCAGCGGCCTTCCTGATCCGCGACGGTGGCCTGAAGGGCAGCGACATTACCGTCTATGAAATGCTTCCGATCCTTGGCGGCAGCCTCGACGGCGCCGGCAGCGCATCGGATGGCTATTCGATGCGCGGCGGCCGGATGCTGACAACGGATAATTACGAATGCACCTGGGGTCTGTTCAAGACGATCCCCTCGCTCGAACATCCCGGCTTGACCGTCTTCGAGGAGACGATCGCGTTCAACGAACGTGTACGATCGCATTCGAAGGCACGCCTGATCGACCGCGATTGTGCCATCCTCGACGTGACCTCGATGGGCTTCTCGATGAACGACCGGCTGGAATTGCTCAGCCTTTCCGTCGCCAGTGAAGAGCGATTGGGCGCCACACGGATTACCGATTGGCTCTCGCCTTCATTTTTCGAGACCAAATTCTGGTATATGTGGGCAACGACCTTCGCCTTTCAGCCATGGCACAGCGCGGTCGAATTCAGGCGCTACCTCCATCGTTTCATCAAGGAATTCTCGAGGATCGAAACGCTCGCGGGCGTAAAGCGCACGGTCTACAACCAATATGATTCCCTGGTCCGTCCTCTGGCCGCCTGGCTCGAAGAACGGGGCGTCCATTTCGCCAGGGACACATTGGTCACAGACCTCGTCCTCGCCCCGATCGGCGGCAAGTCAGCGGTCAGCCGCATCCTGCTGCGCCACGGCGAAGCGGCCGAAGCCATTGACGTCGGACCCGAAGACCTCGTCTTTTTTCAGAACGGTTCGATGACCGACGCCTCGAGCCTGGGATCCATGACCAGTGCGCCGCCGCATCGGACGAAACATGACAGCGGCGGGTGGGCCCTATGGGAGAAGCTCGCCGCGGAGCATCCCGGCTTTGGGAACCCAGCCGCCTTCAATAGCTCGATCGCCGAATCTTGCTGGATATCGTTCACGGTCACGCAGGGAAACACGCGCTTCTTCGACCATATGGAATCCTTCACCGGAAACGTGGCGGGCACGGGCGGACTTGTGACCTTCAAGGATTCGAGCTGGTTGATGTCGGTGGTATTGGCGCATCAACCGCATTTCCCCGACCAGCCGGCGACGAGCCGGGTGTTCTGGGGGTATGCTCTGCACCCCGATCGCATCGGCGATTTCGTGCCAAAGCCGATGTCAGCCTGCTATGGGGAGGACCTTCTGATCGAGCTATGTGGCCATCTCAATATCGACATGACAGTCTTTGAAACGGCAAACTGCATCCCCTGCCGGATGCCCTATATTACGAGCATGTTCATGCCGCGCTCGAAAGGCGAACGGCCGTTCCCGGTTCCCGAAACGACGCGGAATCTCGCCTTTGTCAGTCAGTTCGTCGAAATACCCGAAGATGTCGTCTTCACCGTCGAATATTCGGTGCGGGCCGCGCAAATGGCGGTCTATCAGCTTCTCGGAATCGATGCGCAGATCCCGCCAGTCAGTCACTACGATCGATCTGCCAGGGTCAATCTGAGCGCGGCGATCAAGGCATTCCGCTAGAACATCGCGCATTCGATCGAGCAGGCCAAACGCAGGCATCACGTTTCCCTGGTGCGCAGCGCGCGGCACTGAAATGGCTACGTAACAATCCCAATTCGGCGCGAAGGCACCATGCCCTACCGACGCGACAGTGCCATCCACCGAGGGCGAATGTCGGGCCCAGGACGGGCTCGCGATATTGGCGCTCGCGCCTTTATTGATCTGCGCGGATTATTCGAATGGAGACCGATCAGCATGACCTCACGCGCAAAGCTAAACTTCTATGATCGCGTTCTTCGACCCGATCCATCGCGCACCGTCGTCCGTCCTTTTGAGCCGAATTATCCCAGAGATTTCGACGGCGGCACGTCCCGCACCCAGGAGACTGTCGATCTGATCGTGGCGCTCGATGAGGCTGAGTTGGCGCGTCAGCTGAAAGGCGTCACACTATCCCTGGACGAGAACCACCGCGACGTCGATGCGATGTTGCTTCGCCGGTTCAACGAAGTCGCCAGCGGGATCGCGGGTGCCGATCGTATCAACGCCAAGCAGCGGCGATTAATAGGCGCCTACTGCAGCGAAGAATTTGCATATGAGGCCGCCGCCTTGTTCAACCCAAGCGCCGTGCTCCATCCCGACCAGTCGGGTCTGCCCGAGGGCACGCTTCGTTTCGTGATGTCGCTGCGAGGCATCGGCGAGGGGCATGTATCTTCCGTGACGTTCCGCACCGGCACCTGGACGCCTGGCGGCGCACTTTTGGTCGATGATCCCAGCCCGACATCGGTATCGCCCCTCATCGATACGTGCGGGAGAGGGGAGGGCATAGCAGCACGCCTGTGTTGCGCCGGCAGTCGCACGATCTCGGAGACAGTGCTTTTCCCGGTCCTGCCGAGCCAAACGCAGGGTATCGAGGATACGCGCCTTGTTCGCTTCTGCGAGGATGATGGCAGCATCAGCTACCATGGTACATATACAGCGTTCGGCGGTGGCCAAGTGCGATCGGAATTGCTGAGCACGGCCGATTTTAGATCGTTCGAGATGCGCGTCCTGACCGGCCAGGCCTCGAGTGGAAAGGGCATGGCCCTTTTCCCTCGCCGCATAGCGGGAAAATACGCCATGCTTGGGCGTCAGGACAGCAAGAACATCTGGCTTCACTTCTCCGATGAACTGCTTAACTGGGCAGGTGGCGAAAAGCTCATTACACCAAAATTCCCTTGGGAATTCGTCCAGATGGGCAATTGCGGGTCGCCGATCGAGATTGACGAAGGCTGGTTAGTGATGACCCACGGCGTTGGTACGGTTCGCAACTATTGCATTGGCGCATGCCTGCTCGACAAGAATGACCCATCAAAGCTGCTGGCGCGCACGCCGCGCCCGGTACTCGCCCCGAGTCCGCACGAGAGGGACGGGTACGTACCCAACGTTGTCTATAGTTGCGGTGCGATCGTTCAAGATCGGGCGATGTTACTACCCTATGGGGTGGCTGACAGCTTCACTGCCTTCGCTACGGTCTCAATTGATAACCTCCTAAGTGTGATGGAGTAGGTCACTCGAACTGATTGGGAATTGCTGACTGTTCGAGCGGTGGATGCCGTTCAAGGAAGACGAACGCCAATTCGGGGCGGCGCGCGTCGTTTAGCGATGTTGGCTGTGCACAGGGGATTCCATGCCATGGCAATCGGATCAGGGTGTGAGGCAAGCGAGAATTGCCATCATCACGGTCCGGGTCTCCGCCACGTCTCGCACGGGGATTACGTCGATTCCGGCTGTGCGAACGGGATCATCGTTGCCACCGGGATAGATCGCGTCTCCCATGAACAGCATAGCCGACTGCGGAATGCCGGATTCCTCGGAAAGACGGCGCATTCCATAAGCCTTGTCGATGCCTTGGCGAGTAATGTCGATGGAGGTTGATCCCCCCACGTTGACGGACAGCTCGGGCAGTCGTGATCGAAGCGCTGCATGCAGTGCCTTGCGCTTGGCGAAGTCGGGATCCCACGCTTTCTTTGCGTCGAGCGGCGCCTCCTGTCCAAGTCCAGAGAAAGTAATCTGGCTCCCGCGGTCCTCGATCCGCTCACCCCATGTCCTCTCGTCCGGAAGGCCCACTTCCCTTGGGGCCAGTTCAAACGCCTGAAGAATGCGCCTGCGCTCGTCGGGGTCGAATACATCAGCATAGACCGGCTTCCAGACATCCGTGAAGCGGTAGAGCTTGGTGCCTGTGGTTGGCATGATGAACAGCTGACGGAGGTCAGCTCTGATGGGCAATCGCGACACGACTTGTGCTTCAAACTGAGGCCAGTCGCCACCGGAGATCACTGCGACGTCGACGAGATCAAGCAGCTTGGCAAGCAACTCGGCCGTCTCTTGGTCTATAGGTTGTTTGCTCTCGGCCAGGGTGCCGTCAAGGTCGAAGGCGATGAGTCGCTTCATCGGTGGACTCCAATCAGGGTGCTGTCGCTCGGCGGATAGGCGGCGCTCGAGCGATCGGGTTCGATATTCTTCAGGCGGACGGTAACCGGTGCGACGGTTGCATCGAGGATCGCTTGCGCGATAGCCGGCTTTGACGGCCCTCCGAACGCGGTGCACCTTTCCAAGATGTCGCGGCGGATCCGCTCTTGGCCAGGCTCGATCATCTCGAAGCCTCCATCAGGATGATATTGTCTATCGCTTGGGCAGCGCCGTCCTCCTCGTTCGACAGGGTCACCTGGTCAGCGGCGGAGCGGACCGCATCGGGACCCTGCCCCATCGCAATCGAGAGGCCGGCGCGCGCGAACATCGGCAGGTCATTACGCTCGTCGCCGAGCACGGCAACGTTGGCGAGCGGTACGCCGATCGCGGCTGCCAGCGCGGCGACGCCATCGCCCTTGTTGGCCTGGGGAGCGGTAATGTCGAGATAGTAAGGCTGCGAACGGCCGACAGTCGCAAACTGTCCGAGCGCTGCCGCGATCTCGCCGTCAAGTCGCGCGAGGAATGCATGATCACCGCTGACGCCGACGATCTTGTCGGGATGAGCGAGCAATGCCGCGAAGTCGTCCTTGATTATCGGCTCAATGCTTGCCGCGCGTCGCTCGCGCGGAACATACACATCGTCGGTTGCTTGGGCATACCAGAGGCCGCCCGAGAACAGCCACGGCGTGACGGCCGGGTGCTCAAGCAGGGCGAGTGCTCGCGCGGCGCATTCGGGATCAAGCTGATCTGCCGAAACGACAGTCCCGTCGGGCCGGACGATCGTGCCGCCGTTGAAGGCGCCGATGACGCCTGTGAGCTCCAGCCGTTTCGCGATCCAGAGCATGCCGCTGGGCGGGCGGGCACTGATCAGGCTCACCGCAATACCAGCCGTCCTGGCCCGTCCAACCGCAGAGATCACACCGTCGGAGAGGGTTTTGTCCTGGCGGAGGAGCGTGCCATCTATATCGGAAACGATTAGGCGAATAGGGTCGCTCATCCGAGGTGATGCCAGCGTCGGTGGGAGCGGTGCATCAGCGCATCTGCACTTTCGGGGCCGGCGCTGCCTGCGGCGTATTCCTCGGGGGTGCCTTGCGCCCACAGATCGAGGAGCGGCTGCACGGCGCGCCAGCCGCCTTCGATCTGCGCGGCACGTTGAAACAGCGTCTGGTCGCCCGATTGCACGTCATACAGCAAAGTTTCGTAGCCGGTCTGGTGGCCCACGTCGAAATGGTCCCGGTAGCGGAAATCCATGGCGACCGGCGCGGTGTTCACGACGAGCCCAGGCCGCTTGACCACAAACTCAAGGCTGATGCCCTCGTCGGGCTGAATTTGCACCACAAGACGGTTGGGGGGCAGCCGGTCCACCACCGTCTCCTGGAAAAGCGCCAGCGGCACGTCGCGGAATTGGACGACGATCTCGGTATCACGTGTCGCCAGCGCCTTCCCGGTGCGCAGATAAAAGGGCACGCCCGACCACCGCCACGTCTCCACGTGCAACTTGAGCGCGGCGAAGGTCTCCGTGCGGCTGGCAGGGTCAACGTCGGGCTCATCGAGATAGGCGGAGACGGCCTTGCCAGCGATGGCGCCGGAGCAATAGCGCCCGCGAATTGCCTCGGTGGGGTCGATCGGGCGGATGGCGGCAATGACCTTCTCTTTCTCCGTCCGGATCGCATCGGCATCGAAGCTGATCGGCGGTTCCATCGCTATCAGCGCCAGCAGCTGGCAGAGGTGATTGGGAACCATGTCGCGCAATGCGCCGGTGGCATCGTAGAATCTGCCGCGCGTGCCGACGGTCACCGCCTCGGCCGCCGTTATTTGGACATGATCGACATAGCGGTTGTTCCAGACGGCTTCCATCATGGTGTTGCCGAAGCGCGTGACCATGATGTTCTGTACGGTCTCCTTCCCAAGGAAGTGATCGATCCGGTAGATCTGGGACTCGCTGGCGCGGGAAAGGATTTGCCGGTTCAGCGCCTGTGCGGAGGCAAGGTCGGTCCCGAACGGTTTTTCGATCACGACGCGGCGGAAACCATCGGTCTCGTTGAGCAGCCCTTCATCGCCGAGCTGATTGACGACGGTACCGAAGAAGGCCGGCGCGGTGGCGAGGTAGAAGATCGCGTTCCCGGTAAGTTGGCTGCCGAGAGCCTGATACATAGTCGAATCGGCGAAATCGCCCTTCAAATAGCGGATACGACTGCGGAGCCATGGCCAGTTGGCATCGTCCTTCACGAATTCGTCAAGCGCCTGGCGCAGCTGCTCGTCGTCGCTGTCATGATGGCTGACACCGACGAGCGCCATGTCCTCATTCAGCAAGCCGGCCCGAGCGAGGTTAACGAGCGCGGGTATCAGCAATCGGCGGGCGAGGTCCCCAAATGCGCCGAAGATAACGAAGGTAGCAGAGGGTGCAGTCAGAGCATCGCTCATTGCGGCATCTCGACGTGGCCGCCGAAGCCGAACCGCATAGCCGAGAGCAGCTTGTCGCCGAACGTCGTGTCGACTCGGCTGCGGTAGCGCGCGAACAGTGCCGCTGAGAGCACGTAGGCAGGGACTGCCTCCTCCATTGCCGCCTCGATCGTCCAGTGACCCTCGCCGGAATCCGCGACCTGCCCCGAGAACTGCTCCAGCATTTGGTCTTTGGCGAGCGCCGTCGCCGTCAGATCGAGCAACCAGGACGAGATCACGCTGCCGCGGCGCCAGACCTCGGCGATGTCAGTGAGGTTGAGGTCGAAGCGCTCGTCTTCCGGCAGCTTGGCGGATGACTTGCCCTTCAGGATGTCGAACCCCTCAGCATAGGCCTGCATCAAGCCATATTCGATGCCGTTGTGAACCATCTTGACGAAATGGCCCGAGCCGGCTGGACCGGCATGGATATACCCCTTCTCGGCGCGGGTGTCCTCGTTGGGACCGCCGCGATCCGGTGTGCGTGCGATCGTCCCAAAGCCTGGTGCCATGGCCTCGAAGAGAGGATCGAGACTGTCGAGCGTCGCGGCATCGCCTCCGATCATCATGCAATAGCCTCGGTCAAGGCCCCACACACCGCCCGAGGTGCCCACATCGACATAGTGGAGCCCCTTCATGGCGCACAGCTTCGCCCGGCGGATGTCGTCCTTGTAGAAGCTGTTGCCGCCGTCGATAATTATGTCGCCTGGGGAGGCCAAGCCCATCAGCATCTCGATCGTGCTCTCCGTCGGCGGCCCAGCCGGCAGCATCACCCAGAAAATGCGCGGGCTCTCCAGCTTGGCTGCGACCTCCTCAAGCGAAGCGGCGGCGGTCGCGCCTTCGCCGGCCAGCATGTCCACCAGCGGCGGGTTCCGATCGAAGGCGACGATCTCGTGACCGCCGCGCATCAGACGGCGCGCAATATTGGCTCCCATTCTGCCGAGGCCGATCATCGCTATACGCATGTGCTCATTCCTCAGTTTTGGGTTGCCGCGATGACAGCTGCGCGCAAGGCTTCGATGCCGCCGCCGTCCTTCTTGATGTGGACACGCAGAACGGGCCGCCCGCGCGCAACAAGCACGGCCATGTCGCCGCGCGCCTGCGCAATCTGAATGGTGCCGAAGCTCGCTTTCCTGCCTGGGATCGACAGATCGGGATGGGGATCGCGCGTGATCGTCAGAAACAACCCGCTCGCCGGGCCGCCTTTATAGGCCTGGCCCGTCGAGTGCAGGAAACGCGGCCCAAAACCCGCGACCGTCGCCACCGCCTTGGTAGCGCGCACCGCCACCCGCATCGCAGCCATTGCCGCCGCGTTCGCCTCGTCGCGCTCGATAAATCCGAGGAATCCGGCATAATGCCCGGGCTCCAGCCGGGCAAAGTGGAGCCGCAGCAGGTTCGCCGGATCGCCCGAGCCGAATCCGCTTTCGCCGGCAGTGTAGATCGCCAAGTCTGCGTCTTCCGCGATCGCAATCTCTGGTTCAAGCGCACTGGAAGCTTCATAAGCATCGACGAGCTTGCGCGTGGCGATTTTGGCATCCTCCACGTCGGGCTGGTCGAACGGATTGATCCCAATAATGGCGCTTGCAATTGCCGTCGCGATTTCCCAGCGGAAGAACTCCTGGCCGATCAAATCGCGTGAGGCGACCGTGATCCGGATGAGGGGATGGCCGGCCTGCTTTAGCTGCGCGAGCTTGCTGTCCAGCCCGTCCTCCGCGTCTCCTTCGAGGTGAAGATGCACGAACAGGCGATCGCTCCCGTAAACCTCCGGCGGTCCCGCGGGCTCAAGGTCGACCGGAATAATCCCCTTGCCTTTCTTGCCCGTCGACTCAGCAAGCAACTGCTCGAGCCAGGCCCCGAACGGTTCTAGTCCCTTGGATGCCAAGATGGTTAGCTTGTCGCGCCCGTTGATAGCCGCCTCGCCGATTATCACCCCAAGGCGCACGCCAGGGTTTGCTGCAGGAGGTGAATCGGCACCGCAGGCGAAGACCATTGGCTGGGTTTTCTCGTAGAAATCCTGGATATCGATGCCCATCGCGGCGGCGGGAACCATGCCGAAAGCCGACAGCACCGAATAGCGCCCGCCGACCGCTGGATCGCCTGCGAAGATATGCGCGAAGCCATCCGCCTTCGCGGTCTGGTCCAGCTTTGATCCAGGGTCGGTGACCGCAACGAAATGGCTGCCGTCCTGGCCGGCCGCTGCATAGAAATAGGCGCGCAGGAGCTCAGGCTCCATTGTCGATCCCGATTTGGAGGATATTATGAACAGCGTGTTCGCCGGGTCAATCGCTGCCGCGACCGTCGCGATCTGGCCGGGGTCGCTGGTGTCGAGCACGTGCAGCTTTGGGCTACCCTTTGCGCTGCCGAGGATGCGCGCGATCACCTCGGGGCCGAGGCTCGATCCGCCCATGCCGAGCAGCACCGCGTCCTTGAAGCCTTTGGCTTCTTCACCGAGCATCTTGAGCGTGTCTGGATCAACCTGCTCACTGCGGGCGGCGGCGAGCCACCCGAGCCATTTGCCCTCGTCCTTGCCGGTCCAGAGCGAGGCATCGCCCTTCCACAGCCGGCGCGGCCAAGCCTCGGCGCGAGCGGTTTCGAGGCGCGTGGCGACAGCCTCCTGAAGTCCTGCCGGGAGATCGACTGCCATCAAGTTTTGTCGGCGGCCGAGGAACGCGGTACGCTTGCCCGCGACCGCGCCAAGCAGTGCATCCGCCGCATCGGCGAACAGCGTCACACCCGCCTCGACCAACCTGTCCGCAATATCACCCAGTTTAAGGCCGAGACGCTCGGTTTCGGCCAGCACATGGAGTGCTTTATCCAGATTATCGGTCAGTGTGGCCAGGGCCGTGCCATGGTCACGGAACGCGTCCATCGTCCCAGGCGGCATCGTATTGACGGTGTCGGGTCCGATCAGCGAGTCGATGTAGAGCGTATCGGGGTAGGCGGGGTCCTTAACCCCGGTCGAGGCCCACAATAGTCGCTGCGGCATCGCTCCCCTGGCGGCCAGCGCTTGCCATCGGTCGCTCGCCAGCAACTCCTGGTACCAGGCATAGGCAAGCTTGGCATTGGCGATTGCGACTTGGCCGCGAATGGCATTTAGAGCCTCGCTTTCCGGGTCGCCTTCCCTGACGCGCGCATCAATCGTCTTGTCGATCTGCGCATCGATGCGGCTGACGAAGAAGCTCGCGACGCTCGCGATCCGGTTGATCGCTTCTCCCTTCTTCACCCGCGCCTCGAGGCCGGCCATATAGGCCTCCGCGACCGCCTGATAAGCGGCGAGCGAGAAAAGCAATGTCACATTGATGTTGAGCCCATCCTCGATCAGTTGACGGATCGCAGGAATGCCAGCCCGTGTGCCGGGCACCTTCACCATCAGATTGGGCTCGGCCACCATATCGCACAGTCGCCGTGCTTCCTCGATCGTGTCGTCGGTGCTGTTGGCGAGATGGGGCGAAACCTCAAGGCTGACATAGCCGTCCCCGCCGCCGAGCCGGTCGTACACCGGTCGTAGATCGGCGGCTGCCGCCTTGATGTCGGCGATCGCCTGGCTTTCGTAGGTATCGGTGACGCTCGCGTCGGCCTTGCCGAGGAAGTTGTTAAAACCCTCGTCATAGGCGTCGCCATGGCCCATCGCCTTCTCGAAGATCGAGGGGTTGGAGGTGACGCCGGTCAGACCGTCCTCCTCAACCAGCTTGCGCAGCCCGCCTTCGTTCAGAATTTTGCGGTCTACGAAGTCTAGCCACACGGCCTGTCCCGCAGCGCCAAGGTTTTTGAGACGGCTGGTCATTTGTTCTTCTCGATCAGATCGCGCGCCACGGCGCAGATATTGTCGACGGTGAAACCGAATTTTTCCTGGAGCTTGGCGAGCGGCGCCGAGGCTCCGAAGGTCTTCATAGTTATTGTCCCGCCGTCATGTCCGACATAGCGGTCCCAGCCCATCGATCCGCCCTGCTCGACGGCGAGCCGCGCGCGCACCGCATCGGGGAACACGCTCTCGCGATAGGCGTCGGCCTGCTTTTCGAACAAGAACCAGCTCGGCAGCGATACCACGCGCGATCGGACACCTTCGCTAGCCAGCTTCTCGTGCGCGGCCACCACCATCGGCAGTTCGCTGCCGGTACCGATAAGGATGATCTCGGGAGCGCCGCGCTCGGCGTCGCCAAGGATGTAGCCGCCTTTCTCTAGCGCATCGGCGGACGCATATTTTCTTCGATCGAGCGTGGGGATCGCCTGGCGCGAGAGGATCAGCGCGGTCGGCTCGTTGCTATGGCTGAGAGCGACCTTCCACGCGGCTGCCACCTCGTTGGCGTCGCCCGGCCGGATAGTGTCGAGCCCGGGGATGGCTCGAAGCGTGGCCAGATGCTCGATCGGTTGGTGGGTCGGCCCGTCCTCGCCAACGCCGATAGAATCGTGCGTGAACACGAACACGACCGGCAGTTCCATGATCGCTGCCAGCCTTATCGGCGCGCGCATATAATCCGCGAAAACCAGGAAGGTGCCGGTGTAGGAGCGCAGGTAGGATAGCGCCATGCCGTTGGCGATCGATCCCATCGCATGCTCCCGCACGCCGAAGTGCATGTTGCGACCCGAATGGTCGTTCTTCCCAAACGATCCCGCCCCCTGAAAAGTCAGGCTAGTCTTGGTAGAGGGCGAGAGATCCGCCGCGCCGCCGATCAGCAGCGGCACGTGCGGTGCGATTGCGTTCAGCACCTTGCCGCCGCTGTCGCGCGAGGCCAGCCCCACGGCATCGGGAGGAAAGGTGGGGATTGTTGCCTGCCAGTCACTCGGCAGCTTGCCCCGGCGCAGCAGGTCCATCTCCCTGGCCTCAGCTGGAAAGCTCTCGCGGTAGCGGGCCAAGGTTTCCTCCCACGCCTCGCGTGCCGGCCTGCCGCGTCCCGCAACCGCTGCGTTGAACGCTTCTGCCACACCGTCCGGCACGAGAAACTGGGCGCCTTCGGGCCAGCCATAGGCTTTCTTGGTAGCGCGGACATTGTCTTCGCCCAGTGGCTCGCCGTGCGCCTTCTCGCTACCTGCTCTGGGGCTGCCCCAGCCGATCACCGAGCGGATGACGATGAGAGTCGGCCGGTCATGGGCATCGCGAAAGGCCGCGATTGCGCGCGCGACGGCCCTGGTGTCGTTAGCGTCATCGACCTGGATGACGTTCCAGCCATAGCCCTCGAATCGTTTGCCGACATCCTCGGTGAAGGCGAGCTCGGTCGAACCTTCGATCGAGATATGATTGCTGTCGTAGATCCAGCAGAGATTTGACAGGGCGAGATGTCCGGCGAGTGATGCGGCCTCACTCGAGACGCCCTCCATCATATCGCCATCGCCGCACAGCACATAGATGTTGTGATCGAACAGCTTGAAACCGTCGCGGTTGAAGTGCGAGGCAAGCGCACGCTCGGCAATCGCCATGCCGACCGAATTGCCGCACCCTTGGCCGAGCGGGCCGGTCGTCGTCTCGACACCGGTAGTCATACGGTACTCGGGGTGGCCCGGGGTCTTCGAGCCGAGTTGGCGGAACTGCTTGATGTCGTCGAGACCGACCGCGGGCCTGCCCGTCGGCTTGCCGTCCGGGTCGATCTCCTTGACCAAGGCCAAGTGCAGCACCGCATAGAGCAGCATCGAGGCATGGCCGACCGAAAGAACGAAGCGATCGCGGTTCGGCCAGTCGGGCGTGTCCGGATCGTAGCGGACGAAGTCCCGCCACAGCGTGTAGGCCACCGGCGCCATCGCCATCGGCGTGCCCGGATGGCCCGAATTGGCCTTCTGTACGGCATCCATCGCCAACGTGCGGATGGTGTCGATCGCGAGCCTTTCGAGTGCTTCGTCCGGTTGAGCCAGCTGTGCCGAGTCCGCTTTCATGAATTTGGGCATCCACAGGAGAGCTGAGATTCTGGACGGTCTTCGGGAAGACCTGTTCGGAATGCGTTGGGTACCCGCCTGAGAGGTTTATTACGGGCCGTGCAAAGTTCGACCACGCGCGGGGCTTTACTCAACGAGGCATCCTTCTCGGCCGCGCTCAGGATCGCGGTCAGCGCGGAAAGATATGCGAGCGTCGATTCAGCGCCTTGGTTGGCATTGCGCCGGTCCGGATGGAGACCATCGAAGCAGGCGCCTCGTTTGACGTCCACGACGGGAATGCCAAGGTCGTTTGCCCCGAGAAACCAGTTGAATGCACGGCGCGCTTCGCGCTGCCACCATGCGTCGCTCGTGACTCGCGCCGCGGTAAGGCATGCACCAACCGCTGCACAGGCTTCCAGGGGCTGTTGGTCGAATGGCTGCGGATGACGCCGATCGCTTCCAAATGTTTCGGTTCCGATAGGCCGAAAGTGCCCCACTTCGGCCGTCTGCAGCGTCATCAGCCACCGTAGCGTATCGAGGCCGGCATCAAGGTGAGACTGGTTGCCGGTGTCATGGCCGCTTTCGATGAGAGCTTCACACAATCGGGCATTATCATAGCCGAGCCTGTCTTCGAACCAGACCCAGTCGGGCGCAGCTGCGTCACACCAACGTTGGAACAAGCGATTGGACAGTTCTCCTCGCAGCTGCTCCAGGTTGCGATGGCCTGGGAAGCGCCGGAGAAGTTTTGAGATGCCGAGCAGCCCGTAGGCCCAGGCGCGCGGCGTGGTCAGCGCTACCAACGCAGGTGCCATCTCCAGCAAGCGCGCGGCGGCCCATCCGTCCAGGAATCGATCGTCTTTTCGCATTGCGACCGCGCCCAGTGCCCAGACCGTGCGACCATGCGCGTCGTCGGCTCCCGCATCGTCGAGCCATGTGCGGTCGAACCCCATGAAATTATGAACGCGGTTATCCGTTGGCGACCAGGCGTGCTCAACGAACGCGGCATATGTCAGCGCAAGCTGCTCCTCCTGTGGCGTGAGAGAACGCAGCGTCGAGAGTTCAGAGAGAAGCAACAGCGCGCGCGCGTTGTCATCGAGACAGTAGCCGTGCCTCCGGTCCGGAACCGCGAATTTTGTGTGCTGGGTTATGCCGACCATGTCGGTAAGAGCGGCGAGATGGTCCGTCGTTATCGGTGGAAGCGCCCTGTTCCAGGCTTCGTCATTTGAAGGACGTATAGCCCGCGACGCGCCGGAGCGTCTTTCAAATCGGACATCGGAGAAGACTTTCAGGTACTGCTTCGCCACGCTCGACCAGATCATCGCGCGACCGCGCTCGTACGCGCGGGTTCGAATCTCGCTACGCGACGCGCCATCGACGATCAATCGAGCGACGGCAGCTCCGAGTGCATCCGGTTCCGAAAACGGCACCAGAACGCCACAATGGTCGGCGAGCAGTTCCTGCGCATACCAGAAGGGCGTCGAGACGACCGCTTTACCAAGGGCAACAGCGTAGGCCAGCGTTCCTGAAACAATCTGCGCTTCATTGGGGTAAGGCGATAGGTAGATATCGCATGCAGCCAAATGGTCGAGCAGCTCATCCAGTGAGAGATATCGGTCGACAAAGCAAATATTCTCGATGACGCCGAGTTCGGCTGCGAGTGCAACGAGGCTATCGCGATAGCGTTCGCCTTCATCCCTAACGAGGTTGGGGTGGGTTGCGCCGACGATCATATAGAGCAGATTGGGATGGTCGCGAACGAGTGCCGGCACTGCACGAATTGCCGTTTCGATACCCTTGCCTGGACCAAGCAGGCCAAAGGTCATCAACAGGGTCCGGTCTGCAAGCCCCAGTTTGTGCTTCGCCATCGCCGGATCGATAAAGGCCCGGTCCGGAACGCCGTGTGGTATCACGGCGATGTGCTCGGCCGGGACATCATAGACGTCCTGCAGAATGCGCCGTCCTTTGTCCGCCATGACGACGAGGCGCGATGAATGTTCGATGATGCCATCCATGACGCGACGTTGTGCAGGGTTGGGGTTGGCCAGTACGGTGTGTAGCGTCGTGACGATCGGAGCGCTGAGGCCGCTGAGAAGGCCAAGGATGTATTCACCGGCCTCGCCTCCGAAGATCCCGAACTCGTGCTGAAGAGAAACGAGATCGACGTTCGACACGTTGAGGAAATCGGCGGCGACTGCATAGGACGCGGGCGTGGCCTGCTGGATCTCCAGGGCGACATCGGGCGGATAGGCGTAAGTGTTGGCATCGTCCGTCAGCGCAATCGTCGTTGAAGAAAGATCGGAATCGCAGTTCTTCAATGCCTGCTGCAGATCGTTGGTGAAGGTGGCGATGCCACACTGCCTTGGAACGCACGTTCCTATCACGGCAATACGCTTGAGCGGGGGAATGATCACAGAGTGGTTCATGCTCAACCTCAAATATGAAAGTGTCTCTGGGAGTGGCTTACACTGGCTGGAGGCCGCGTCCGCTGCTCCCTCATGATCGCGCCGCGGCAGGACGCCGGTTTCTGAGGAGTGGGATTCGTGACCCGACCATGTTGTCGGGCTTCGACCACCGTCCAGAGTCAAGGCCGATATTCTGTCCCCACGGCCCGAGCAGCTTGGACGCAGGATTGCGCACCCAAGCCGGCTTTAAGGCGTCAGTGCTTGCGCGGTGGCTTGGGCGATTGGCTTGCATTTCCTTGATTTATGTCAGGCACACACACGTAGCGTTACGTAATGTTCACAAGACTTGCTGACCGATGTCGTCCTGAGCGAGGCCGCGCGTCGTTCGGATTCGCGATGCTGCATTGGCTGAGGCGGAAAGCTTCAATCTCAAGCCGAGCTTGACCTGTCAGTGCGAAAGCTGGATCGCTAGGCGCCAATCATCATTTACCGCGCGGCCGGCGCGATCCACGAAACCGTCGTCATGATGGCGACGCCAACCATGACCAGACAGGCCGCGCCACCGAGCAGTTGCAGCCGCCGGGGAATGGGGTGACCGTTCATCGCTTCGGAATCCGAGCCGAGCCATATCACCAGGGCAATAAGTGGGGCTGCAACAAAGCCGTTGATGACAGCACTCCACAGCAGCGCCTGCATGGGACTGATCGGCGAGAAATGAACGAGAATGCCCAGAATGCCGGCCGAAGCTATCACGCTGTAAAAAGCCTTGGCATTCCGAGGTGCCAGCCCAAGGCCCGCACGCCACCCAAAGGCTTCGGAGACCGCATACGCCGCCGAGCCGGCTAGAACCGGGACGGCAAGAAGGCCGGTCCCGATGATACCGCTGGCAAAAAGTGCAAAGGCAAAGTCGCCCGCCAGCGGCCTGAGTGCTTCGGCCGCCTGCGCGGCCGTATCGATCTGCGTAATACCAGCGATATGCAAGGTCGCGGCGGTGGTTATGATGATAAAAATGGCAATGAGGTTTGAAAAAAACATACCGAACCAGCTATCGAGGCTAATCCGGCGCTCTTCGCCGGCGCTGACTTCCGATGTCGAAAGGCTTTTCGCTTTAGCTCTGGCATCTTCTGCTTCCTGGGAGGCCTGCCAGAAAAACAAATAGGGGCTGATCGTGGTGCCGAAGATCGCGGCTACCAGCATCCAGGCGCTTGAGTCCGGCATGCTCGGTAGTAGGACTCCACGCAGCACATCGCTCCATGACAGGTGCACGGCAAATGCCGTAGCCGCATAGGCCAGCAATGCCAGCGTCATCCATCTCAGGAAACGCGCGTAGCGCTTGTAGTCGAGAAAGGTCTCTAACAGCGTTGAGAGCAAGGCGAATATGATGACCCAGAGGTGCGGCGCGCCGCCGCCGATGAGCGACATTGCCGAACCCATCGCTCCCAGATCAGCACCAAGGTTGATGACATTGGCGACCACGAGGAGCAGAACGACCGTTCGGAGCAGCGCGAGCGGGCAGCGCTTGCTGATCGCCGCCGTCAAACCTTCGCCCGTCGTTCTGCCGATCCGCCCGCACGTCTCCTGCACAGCTGCGGCGAGCGGCCAGGTAAGCAACATCGTCCAACCGAGCGTGTAACCGTAAGCCGCTCCCGCTTGCGCATAGGTTGCAATCCCGCTTGGATCGTCGTCGGCCGCCCCGGCAATGAATCCCGGGCCAAAAATCCGCCCGATACTCTGAAGCCGGTGAGCGTGCGGGATCGCCACGTGCCCCTCGCTCGCGGCCTGGCCAGGGGTCGGCGGCAAGTGCAGATCGGCTTCAAGAAGCGTGGTCCCTTGCCCGGCCTGCCCGGGCAAGGGGACACAGCGTTCCGCAGGATCATTGGGCGCGTTCACGGTGACACTCCTCGCCTGGGCGAAGATGTCGCCGGGTTTGATAATTGGAGGGCTCTTCGATGGCAGGTCGGGTTTGGCGAGGATTTTCAATGCACTTTGACCATGCCGACACCCTTGATATTGTTGAACGAGTCGGTCTGGTGGCAACTGAAGCATTGATCAACCCGCGCCCGTTTTTCACCGCTGATCATCTTGTCCATCATTTCGAAGTGCATCATGTTATGGCTCGGCGGCGGCTTGTGGCACTGCGAGCATTCGGTGGATTTGGGGCTGGGGTGCAGATACCCGCTGATTTTCCAGCTCGTTGTGGTGTGGCAGCTTGCACAATCACTGCCGAAGAACCCCAGGTGCTTGTCGCGGGGGGCGTGACAGGACTGGCAATCGAGGGGAGTGTCACGCCCTGTCGCCCGTTCGGCGATGCGCTCGAGAACCTGGTGATCCATCCGGACCGGACGGAGCGTGTTACCCTGATGCTCGATATGGCAGCCACTGCATTCCTTGATGTTGACATGGAAAGCGGTCGAAGGCTTCTTCAGGATTTCCGGCGAAGCTGCGTGGCAGGCTATGCAGGTCTCGGCCTTGATCCCGCGATTGGGCGTGTGACAGCTCTCGCATTTGCCCTCGAGAAAAGCATGCGCGTTCGACAGCGGCCCGGGTCGAACCGACGCCGCCCATTGCGGTAGCGCGGTGCTGCCCGAGCGGTAAATGGTAAGGGGGATGATGATCGCGGTGGCCAGGACCAGTGTCGCGAGGATCAGGCAGACGATACCAGTCCGCTTCATGGCCACCACCGCAAGCCGAAGTAGACGCTGCTCCAGATGTGGATCGTCAGCAATCCGTACATGATGATCGCAGCGACAATATGCACGACGACCCACTTGTCGAGCGTGGCCTTGATGACGTCGCGTGCAGTAATCGTGAATTCGAGGTCGGATATTGCGCCGAGGAGCGAGTCCAACGGCAACCCGGACGGATCAACGACGCTTTGATGGCGCAGATCGGCCGATACGGCGGCAAGCACATCATAGCGGTCGCGCAGAACCTTGAGTTCCTTTTGCTGAAACCGCAATTCCTGCCCGACCTGCGCCAGATAATATCGGCCAATGAAGCCCGTGACGACGACAGTCAGCATCGCGATCACGAGGGCGATGCCGATCGGGCTTTGAAACTTGTGCCCCGAATGGATGATTCCGAGCAGAGCGCCGATCGCGCCGGCATACACATGGAAGCTGAGCAGTCCTCCGAGGGAGACGAGGCGCTGCGTGCGCTCCTTGACCCACGCCTGCCGCTTTACGATGCTGTAGACGAGCAGAAGCACGAAAAGCAGGGCGGCGGCGATGCCGAACAGTCCGCCTGCCAGGCTCCCGGGGAAACGCGGTGCGGAATGCAGCAGGAAGGCCGGGACCAGCAGCGCAAGAGCGCTCAGCAGAGCGCCGACCGTTACTTTCTCGGTTTCGGTCATTTCATGCGTCCACCACGAGATCACCCACCGATTTTGCCTGGCAGGCGAGGATGATGCCGTCGGCCTTCTCGTCGGCGGCAAGCGCGTCTTCCACTTCCATCGTCACCTGGCCCTGCCGCAGCGGGACCTTGCACCTTCCGCAGATGCCGACCCGGCATTCATAGTCGATGGCCACTCCGATCGCCTCGGCCGCTTCGAGCACGGACTGATCGGGCGCGAGCGCGCCGCTCTTGCCGGACTTCGAAAATGCGATCTTCGCCTGCGCGGAAGGAATGGCGGGCGGCGTCTGCGGGGCGGCCGATGCCTGGCTGTCGGTCGCGGTCGCTGCCGGTTCATCTTCAAGGACGGGACCGCCTTTGGGGGGCGCGAATTCCTCTGTCTTGACCTGCTCCGCCGGCACCTTGAGTTGCGCGAGCGCCGCCTTCACCGCGTCCATCATCGGCGGTGGGCCGCACAGGTGAACGCGCCTGCTGGCGATTTCGGGAACGGAAGCGGCGATGAAATCGGCCGTCAAATAACCGGAAGGCCCGGCCCAGTCGGTCCCTTCGGGCTTTGCGACGATGGAGACGATGTGAAGCTTGTGGTGGCGCCGCGCCAGATAGTCGCATTCCTCGCGAAAGATCAGATCGGTCGGCGTGTTGACACCGTAGAGGAGGTAGATGTCGTGTTCATAGGAACGGTCCGTCAGGCTGCGCAGCACGCTCATCATCGGTGTGATGCCGACTCCGCCGGCGATCAGGACGATCCCCTCGGCTTCCTTGCCGGTGAAGAAGAACCTGCCCGCGGGCGCCGCAATCTCGAGAAGGTCGCCCATGGCGGCATGATCATGGAGATGGCGCGATTCCAGCCCATATTGTTCGCGCTTGATCGTGAGCTCGATATAGTCGCGCTGTGTGGGCGATGACGAGATCGTGTAGGATCGGCGGACCTTCTGGCCTTCGATCTCCGAGGTGATCGAGGCGTATTGGCCGGGCAGGAACGTGAACGGCATCGGCCCGCGGTTCGGTTCCATGAGCCGGAACGTCTTGACGCTCGGGGTCTCGTCGAAGATCGCGGTGATCCGCAGGACGCCTTTCCACAGTCGCGGTGCTGCCGGCGTGGCGCTTCCGGGCGTAGCTGCGCCTGCAGGAGCAGCGGGCGCCGGCACGATAGCGGCCGGGGCCGGAGCGGTGGCCGGACTGGCCGGTGGTGCAGCCCCGCCTGGTGCGAGCCGCTCCACCAAGCTTGCGATGCGGCGCAGCCGCGCCCATCGGAGTAGCAGCGCCGCAACCAGAGCCGCCGCCAGCAGCGCCATGGCGATCAGGTGCCACCAGGAAAGGCCCGTCAGCTTATTTCCGGATGCCATCTGGTCGCTGTCTGCCAAACCCGATTGGGTCTTGAACCATCTCAGGGCAATCTGCCGGGGAGGGCGGCCCTCTTCGAGGCCCCTGAGCGCGCCTGCTCCGCTGTCCGCGAGTGCGAGGCCTTCGCGAGCGCCCCTGATCGCATCCTGGGCTCCTTTCGTGTCGTTCGACATGAGAGCGTGGTGAAGCCGGGCTTGCTCCGCGGTCAGGACCTCGGCGCCCGACCCCAGACGGGCGAGAGCCGCGGCGCGTACCGTCCGCCGGGCCTCATCGGTCAGGACGGGCCAGTCCATCAGCGAGGGGTAGAAGGGTTTGGCGCCGCCGTTCCCGCAGCATCCCGCCGGTCCCGCGGCCATTTTGGCGCCCGGCGACGGCGCCATCATCCCTTTCATCATCGCCGCCATGGGATCGGCAGCTTTCGCCGCGGCCGGAGCTGCGGCCCCCATCACGTTGCCCGCTGGCATCGCCGCTGGCGCGGCGGCTCCGCCCCCTGGATGATGCGACGCGTGCTCGGACTCGGCCATCTGCGCCGACGCTGGCGGTGATCCGGAGATCATCGCCAGCGCGAGCGCGATACCGCTCGTCCTCAAAGCCCGCGATAGCTTGAGGCCGGTGATGTTGTTGTCAGGGCGCGTCACCTGAGGACTTCCTTACATGTCATCCTTCATGGGCATCGGCTGGTCCGCGGGCATCGGCGCCGGCTTCGCGGCGGCGGGTTTCGCATGGCGATGCGGGGCGGCCTTGTGCTTGGCCATCGGCTTCTTCTTCATGCCGCAGCATCCGGCCTTCTTCGCCATCGGAGGCATGGCCGCGGGCATCTTGTCGTGCTGCATCGGCATGCCGGCCATGCCCGGCATCGCGTCGTGCTTCTCCATCATGCCGCCTGCCGGCATCGACCTGTCGGCGGGAGGCGCGGGCTGGGCCGAAGTCTGGCCGGCGGCTTGCCCTTGGGCGGAAGCGATGGCGGGCGACAGCAAGATGGAACCTGCCAGCGCAAGCGCTCGCAAGCGGAAAGAACCTGTCATGATCATAATCAATACTCCATTGCAATGACCTGGCCGATCATCCGGCTGGCCACGGTTCTGAGGGACCACAGATGGATTTTGGCCAATATACGTAATTTCCTATTCGCCCGGCGTCGTCGCCTGGCCGCCAGGAGCCGGCGACGACACTCAATCATCGCGTGGGGTTCCTGTCGCTCTCTGCCACGGCCAACGGCCCTTGATCTCGACCTCGAGCGAGAAACTCAGGAAGGTTCGTATCAGCACGATGCCAGCAAGCACCGCGAGGCTGCTGAGCGTGGGCTGGATCGCGATGGTGTTGATGATGTCGGCCGCAACCAGGAATTCGAGTCCGAGAAGAATGGCTTCGCCAAGGCTCGACCTGAAGCTGCCCACCACATCCTGGTCGATCGGACCTTTCACGGATTGCTGCAGGAATTTGATCAGCGAGGAACCGGCGCCCACGACGATGATCGCCGTCCCGGTGACTTCAATTGCTCGCGTGATCCAGTGGATGCCCTCCACAATGAGGCTCTCGGTCATCACGGACACCGGTGCATCACGTGGCGAACCCTGCGACCTCCCAATGCGACGAGGCGATCGGGTTCGCGTTCGATGATCACCATGCGTTTGTCAGGCCGTCCCGGGGCGACCGTCTCCGGCCGTGCCAGGGAATAAAAGATGACGTCACCGAGTTCGTACCACTTCCCGGTGGCGCGCGGTGTCCGGTCGGGCAAACGGAGTTCGTTGTAAGACCCGTCTGCCCTGAACTCCCAGGCTGTGCCGGTCTCGCATCCGGACCGGGCATCGAACGACCAGATACCGACAAGATCCGTTTTCGTGCCACGACCCTGGGCGGGCTGGCTCTCCGCGACAGAAGGCTGGGCCAGGCCGCCAGCTGCAGCGACGATAGCCAAGGCCAAACCTGCTCGGCGGCGGAGCGACGGGGACCGGCCGGGCCAAAGCAACGGCGGACCCAAGCGCTGCAAAACGGGTCTCATGAGGGCGCCTTCACCGCGCCGGCTGCAGGAGGGTTTCCGTGCCCTGGTGCGTCTTCCCTGGGAATGCTCGCGAGATGCGCGAGGATCGGGCAATCCGCGATGGGAATGTCGATCGAGCATTGGGCGGACAGGGCGGACAGGGCGGTCTTGATGCGGGTCAGATCATCGATACGGGTGGTCGCTTCATTTATCTTGCTCTCGGTGATGGCCAGGACATCGGCGGTTGTCGCGGTGTCGGACGCGCGCAAATCGAGCAGGCTTCCGATTTCGCGAAGCGTGAAACCCAGCTGCTGCCCCTTGCGAATGAACCGCACGCGCTCGAGATCGGCGTCGCCATAGGTGCGGTAACCGGCAGAAGACCGGGCGGGCGGAGGAAGCAGACCGTTGCGCTCGTAATAGCGGATGGTATCGGGACGGATGCCGAGCGCACGCGACAGCTTTCCGATCGTGAAATATGTCATGGCGCGTCTCCGTTGCCGCGACCATTCGACAGGTCGCGGCATTATTCCTTCGATTTGATCTTGCTCAGGTCGGGCAGTGCCGGGGTTTTCAGCCTGCTCGGCTTACATATCCTTCATCGGGGCGGACTGACTGTTGTCGGGCGTGCTCGTAGGCGGGGCGCCATTGGGCATCATCGGCCCACCCCGGCGCATGTCGCTGTGGTCCATATCCTGACGGTGGCGCTCATCCATATCGGCCGCCGTGTTGTCGGTCCCGACAGAGTCCGTGGCGGCGGCGGTGTCGTTTTCAAGAGCGCCGGGCGCGCTTGCAGAGGCATTGGAGGCAGCCTGGTTTTGCGTGCCGTCCGTCTTCTTGCCGCACGCAGCAAGCGTTCCGAGAAGCGCAAGGGCTGTGAGCCCCGAGACGATCTTCCCGGACGTATTCGTGAGGTGAGTCTTCATGATGTGTCTCCGAATGAGAGTGAGCGGTCGAACGCAAATCCCGTCGGACGAGCTTGATAAGCGTGCTCGACCGACAGATCAGGGTGTCATTGCTGCTTGAGAATCTGCAGGCAGCGATCGTGCGAGAGATTCATCGGGTTGCGCCCCTGTCCCTTCATCTCGTTGTGATCATGGGGCGTCGCGAGACCCATATTGTCTTCCATGGCCTTGCAGCTCGCGATCTGCGCGCTAGTCGGCGGAAGGGTCGCGCAAGCGCCGAGCAGCGCCAGCGGGAGCAACCCGAGCGAGATAGAGTATTTCATGTTCAGTCCTTCCCTGTTGAGGTGGTGTGGTCCTCTCCCACGGAAATTTGTTCTGGTTGCCCTGCGGCCAATTGAGACAGCCGCCCGTCCCGAACCAGAAAGAGGATCGGGCAAGGGTCGCTTTCGGCTTCGTGCGAGGGCGCTTCACCCAGCTGCTCAAGGCCTGTTTCGATAAGCTTGAGCTGTTCCACCCTGACCAGTGCTTCGCGCAGTTTGACCCGCGTGACGGCGAGGATATCCGACCCGGCGAGGGCGTCTCCGGCCCGCACCAGCAGGAGCGCGTGCGTTTCGGTGAGGGTGTAACCGAGCCCCTGTGCAGCGCGAACGAACTTGATGCGTTCGACGTCTGCAGGATGATAGACGCGGTATCCTGCACTGGTCCGTTGCGGAGCGGGGAGCAGGCCGGTGCGCTCATAATAACGTATGGTGTCCTTTCGAACGCCGGCAGCCTCGGCCAGCTCACCGATTCTAAGCCGTGACATGGCAAGTCTCGGAGGCACAGTGCCGCTTGGACCTAGGTCCAGGGTCAAGAGAAATATTTGGACGTCGGTCGATCATCGCCGCTCTCCTGTCCGCTCAAAGGCCGCGCGACTTTTCGTCGCTTGCGGCCGCCATCAGGCATCATGGGGAGCGGCAAGCCCCTCCCCGGCACGCCCTTATTTCTTGCGGAGCTCGACTTTCTTGCGGAGCTCGACGATGTCGTGAACTGCGGGAGCGCCGTCGGCGACGCTCACATGCGCAAAATGGTCGTCAAATATATGATCGACCCTGACGTGGCCGATGAGGTCTCGGCGATAAGCGGGGCCGCTTCCTTTGTAGCCGGAGCCGGGCAGCGTCTTCACGCGATAGACGTCAAGCACCTGTCCGACTGTCGCGCCATCTGCTTTGCCGACACACACGATCGTTCCGGTCGTGTCCTTGCCGATGATCGATCCACGCATAAAAAAGCTGTGGCCGATGCCGGTCGCCAGAGCGGGGACCGCGCCGGCGAGGGCGATACTCGCCATGGCCATCGATATTGACTTCTTGAAGCGCATCTCGATTCCTTTCAATTCATGTCTCGTGCACCCAGGCCGGTGTTCGTCGCTTGGTTGCGAGCGATCGTGCCGGTCTCGTTCTGCAGCGAGGTGGCGTTGATGGTGGGGACGGCGGTCGCCGTCCCCGCTGCCGACTTATTTCCTGCGGAGTTCGACGATGTCGTGGACCTTCGGCGTGCCGTCGGCGATGCTCACATGCGCGAAATGGTCATCGAAAATGTGATCGATCTTGACGTGCCCGACGGCCACGCGCCGGAAGCCCGCGCCGGGGGTCTTCGAAGGTCCAGGTGTGCTTTCCACACGGTAGACCTCGAGGACCTGGCCTACGGTCGCGCCGTCGGCCTTACCCACACAAACGACCGTTCCGGTCGTGTCCTTGCCGACGATCGATCCACGCATGAAAAAGCTGTGGCCGATGCCCTGGGCGTAGGTAGGCGCGGCGCCGAGCACGGCGAGGCCTGCAAGCGCGATGGTGATCTTCTTCTTGAGCAACATGGTGGAAGCCTCCTTGGCTGAGTTTACAAGACCCGCCGAGGAAAACTGGCGGTGAAGAACCTTTCTTCGCCACCAAGACTATGGACCCGGCTCCCGACTCAATATGCGTAATGTTACGAAGCCCCATCAAAGCTCCGGGCAAACCCCGTGCCAAAACGTCGTCGCACTAATCGCATCTTTTGATACGCTCCCGCTACTAGCGGGTTGTGCTCTGGCGATAAGGGGTACGCGTACTCGATGGCCTGTAAATTAGGGCGATTCTCGCGGTCCAGGGTGCCGTCGGGCGGTACAAGGATCAAATCACTCACGCCCGCAGTATGCAACAGGATCATCATAGCTGCTCGGGCCGCTCAAGGAATTGATAGCGACAAAGCCGGTCGACATCAGGGCGCCCTCAGAACTTGGCCGGTTAAGCGTCGCCGCCCAAGAGCCTGGCTGAACAATGCAGAGGTACGGCGCAGCGGAAACCCGGCTATGATCAAAGTTGAATGTCCATCCTCCCGGTCATACTCCAGGTGATCTTGGATCCCTTTGGGTATGAAGTGAGTTGCAGGCATGCCCCCTTGGCAGCCGAGGAGGGTGAGGAGCCTAGAGGTAGGACGGAGTCGGTCAATGGAAGACAAGAAGAATGGCATGGGCATAGGCATGGGCTATGGCCGGTTCGTGGCGATGATTGCGACGTCTACGGTCGTGATGTTCGGGCTGATGTATCTCAACACCTATGCGCTGAGCCATGTCCAGTTCAGCCAGACGCGCACCTGGATGGCGCTCGTCATGGGCGCGGTCATGGCGGTGATCATGCTCAGTTTCATGTGGGGCATGTACAAGAACACCCGCCTCAATATCGGCATCCTGCTCGGTAGCGCTGCCATTTTTGGTTTAGCGCTTTGGCTGGTGCGGAGCCAGGAAACGGTCGACGACGTCTCCTACATGAAGGCGATGATCCCGCACCACTCGATTGCGATCATGACCAGCGAGCGCGCGCACATCAAGGACCCCGAGGTTCGAAAGCTGGCCGATGGCATCATCGACGCGCAGGTACGCGAGATCGCCCAAATGAAACAGATGATCGCGCGCCTGCAAGCTAACCCGGCGCCGGATGGCGCTCCGGACCTGCCCTCCTATCGCGATCGCGGTGCGTCGCCCCCGCCACCGCAAACCGACGAAAGCACCGGAATAGATACACGAAAGCCGATTTCCTGAGGTGTGTTCTTCGAAGTAAACAGGATGGGCACATGATCGGGTACTGTCGGAAAGGCTTCGTCATGCGCATCTTGCTCAAATATCCAGCGATCGACGCTCTTCGCGAAAGAAGCAGGATGGTGGAAGTATGACCGACATCGAGCGCAGCGGTCCGAGTGGCGCCAAAGGCGCTTCTGAGATCGTCCTCGTCACCGGAGCGAGCGGTTTTATCGCCGCGGCCCTGATCGCCCGGCTCGGCGAGCGCTACACGGTCGTCGGTCTCGATCGCGCCGGTCCGCCCGAGCCACCACCGCCCGCCGCCGCTATCGACATTGATGTCGGCTCGGATGAAGCGGTTCACGCTGCGCTCGAGGAGGTTCGCGCGCGATACGGCAACCGCATTGCTTCCGTCATTCATCTCGCCGCGTATTATGACATTTCTGGCGATCCCAATCCGCTCTACGACAAGGTAACCGTCCAAGGGACACGGCGGCTGATCGACGGACTCCAGTCGTTCGATGTCGAGCAATTCGTCTTCGCCAGCACGATGCTGGTCCATAAACCGACCGCCACTCCGCAGGAGCGCATCAACGAGGAATCGCCGATCGGTGCCTCCTGGGCGTACCCGCAGTCCAAAGTCGACACAGAGGCGCTGCTGCACGAGCGTCACGGACGGATACCCGTCGTCTACCTGCGACCCGCAGGAGTCTATGCCGACGAGGGACGCTCAGCGTTCCTCGCACAGCAGATATCGCAGATCTACGAGCACCGCCTGATCTCGCATTTCTATCCTGGCATGCTGTGCGCGGCGCAATCATCGGTGCACCGCGATGACCTGGCGGAAGCCGTGGTGCGCCTGGTCGATCGGCGGCACGATCTTCCGTCTGAACTGCCCCTGCTCATCGGCGAACCCGATGCCCCCGGCTACGCCGAAATCCAGGACATCGTCGGCGAGGCGCTCCACGGCGAGGGCTGGAAGACGATCCGCATCCCGCAGCCGCTCGCGAAGGCTGGTATCGTTCTTCAGAACGAGGCACTCGGCGACGACGATTTCATCCAGCCCTGGATGATCGACAGCAGCAACGACCACTACATTCTCGATATCTCGCGCGCACGGTCGCTACTTGGATGGGAGCCGAAGCACAGTCTTCGCGAAACGCTTCCGACGATCGTTGCGGCGTTGAAGCGCCACCCGCGCGCCTGGTACCGGAACAACAAGCTCAACGAAAACCTCGTCGCCTGGAACGACAAGTCCGATCCGAAGCCGGCCGAGCTGGACCATAACCCGCCTGAAGCGGCAGCCGGCGCGATGCCCGGCATGGAGCACGGAGCTAAGGACCATGGCAACATGGATCATGCCGCTGTGGGGCACGGGGCTGGGGACATGGCGATGTCCAGCCACGGTGCACATGGCGATCACATGGCCATGATGGACCGCGACGAGCGCCGTGCGCGCTGGGCGCTCTACGCCAACATCGGCCTCGGTCTGTGGCTCGCCTCGAGCCCGCTCATCTACGACTCCATGACCGCGCAGCGCGTCGGTGAGGCGGCGCGGTTCGTAACGGTCGATCGCGGTCTGCCGTCGATCGAGTGGCGTGCAAGCGCGCTGGCCGTAAGCGATCTTGTCAGCGGGCTTGCCATCGCGCTGTTCGGTGCGCTGTCGCTTGTACCACGCACCAAGACGTGGGCTCAGTGGGCGGTCGCATTCGTTGGGATCTGGCTGCTGTTCGCGCCGTTGATCTTTTGGAGCCCGAGCGCGGCGCAGTACAACAACGATTTGCTCATCGGCTCGGCTGTGATCGCGCTGTCGGTGCTCGTGCCGATGATGCCGGGTATGAGCATGGCAGGGATGATGGACCCCAAGAACATCCCACCCGGCTGGACCTATTCCCCGTCTACCGATGCCCAGCGGCTGCCGATCGTCGTGATGGGTCTGATAGGTCTTCTTACCTCGCGCATCCTGACGGCATACCAACTGGGCCACATCGATAGCGTCTGGGAACCCTTCTTTGTCGGCTCGTTGAGCGATCCGCGCAATGGTACCGAGGAGATCATCACGTCTAACATGTCAAAGGCGTGGCCGATTCCCGACGGCGGTCTCGGCACCATCAGCTACGTGCTCGAGATCCTGATGGCGGTGATGGGCACCCGCGACCGCTGGCGCACGATGCCGTGGATGGTGACCTTCTTCGGCATCCTGGTCATTCCACTCGGCGTGGTCAGCATCTATTTCATCATCAGCCAGCCCATCGTCATTGGCACCTGGAGCACGCTGGCGCTGATCGCCGCCCTCGCCATGCTGATCATGATCCCTTTCGCGCTCGACGAGGTCATCGCCATGGGTCAGTTCCTTGTGTGGGCGAAATGCCGCGGCAAGCCGCTGATTCGCACCTTCTTCCAGGGCGACGCGAGCGAGGCCGGCAGTGAGGACGCCTCCGACCTGATGTCGTCGCCTGCCGCATTTTGGGCCGATGCAAAGCGGGGGCTGACCCTGCCGTGGACGCTGGCGGTCAGTATCGCGCTCGGCGCATTCCTCATGCTCACGCGGGTGACACTGGGCAATGAGGGCGCCATGGCGAACAGCGACCATGTCATTGGTGCCCTGGTCATCACCGTCGCGATCATCGCCACCGCCGAAGTTGCCCGCGCCGTGCGCTTCATCAATGGCGCGCTCGGCGCCTGGCTGGTTGCTGCCCCTTTCCTGCTGACGGGGGCCGGCCACCTGGGAACGATCGTTTCGGTGATCATAGGGCTCGCCCTCGTCGGTCTCAGCCTTCCGCGCGGCAAGCGCAGCGCTGAACATTATGCGAGCTGGGACAAATATGTGATCTGAGGGTCGCTCTGCTCGACGTGGAATTGAACAGGAAAAGATACGTCACGTCTGTTGGGAATGCGGGACTCCGAACGGTCAACTTACGGCCGTGCGACCGGGTCGCTGAGATGTGAAATGCGGCCTGCTCGGGTGCAATAATGCTTTTCGACTGCATAAATCGACGCGAGTGCGAGAGGTCTGCAACGACCCTGGATTGCCCATCGACGAATGTCGGTTCGTGATCGCTACGGTAATCTTGCGACCGTCTGCCACTTTTTGAGGGGTAGGCGGCGGTCGCGCGTATTATGAAGAGTGGTAGCCTTGATGAATGGGTGCGGTGAAGGACGATATGAAACTCAAAGTCGCATTGTCGTTGGTCCTTGCGTCGGTTTCGGTCGCCAGCGCGGCGGCGACGCCTATCGTGGTTCACCGCGATCCGGGCTGTGGCTGCTGCGCGCAGTGGGCGGCGCAGGTGCGTAAGCAGTTCGGGCGCCAAGTAACCATCATCGACGATCGCCAGCGCTCCAGCTTCCAGCGGACCCAAGGCGTTCCTTCGGGCCTGTCATCCTGCCATACAGCGATTGTAGACGGCATGGCATTCGAGGGTCATGTCCCGATTACCGACATGAAGCGCGTCCTTGCCCAGAAGCCGCGCGGCGTGCGTGGACTTGCGGTTGCCGGGATGCCGATGGGCTCGCCGGGGATGGAAGTCCCGGGGCAACACGTGGACCCCTATAATGTCGTCGCCTTCGGTCCAGGTGGACAGCATGTCTTTGCGCGTCATGGCGGACGATGATGTCGTTGTTCTACGATAAGGACGGGTGTAAGAAGTAACGGCTGTGAAACGGGTACTGCATCTCTTCCTCCTGCTGGGAGCCTTGGTTGGCCTCATGGGCCAAGCGGCGGCCTATGCCTCTAACCCGGCCCCGGTTTCCGCGCCGATGGCGATTTCGGGAATGAGCGCAGATTGCATGAATGCGATGGCTCAGAAACAACAGCCCTCGGGCAAGCCCTGCAAGGGGCTGACGCTCGACTGCGTCGCATCAATGGGCTGTGTCGTTCCGATGGTTCTGCGCGACGCGCCGCGCGTCCCGGCATCGCCGGTGGCTCACGGAGCTATGGCATTCTGGACCACGACGTCGACCCTGCATGGCAGTGATCTGACCCCCGAGCCTGAACCACCGACTATCCTTGGCTGATCGACCACAGCCGTCAGGCTGACAGGATCGGTGCGCCTATCGCGCACTCAAACATCCTGTCCGATCTGCGGCTACCACGATGATTTGCCAAAGGATTACAGTCATGAAAAACCGTGTTTTCTACGCCCTGCTGGGCGTAGCCCTTGCCGCGCCTGCCGCCGCATTCGCCGGCCAGCCCGACCACAGCCAACAATCCGGTCATTATGAGTGGAAGTCGGTTCCCCAATATGGCCCGCGCGCCACGGGACCGGCTCAGCGGCGCGTCTGGGTGCCTGATACCGCGAAGATGGCCAACTGCGACTGCGACATGATGAAGATGAGCTCCGCGGATTGTATGAAGGAGATGCATGGCATGATGTCTCCGTCCGGCGCCTCGGCTGGCTAGCAGCAGGTTCTGGCCGCTTCAGGTCGCATAGACGGCTAGGCCAGCAGTGGCGGCGGGATACCCCTTCCTGCCGCCACTGACATGCCTGGTGTGCCACGCTTGCCTGAACCTCCGATCAGGAGATCTCCATGCGATTATTTTTGTGTATGCCGCTGTTAGCGGCAATCCCCGGCATTGCCTTCGCCGAGCCGCTCACCTTCGACGCGGCCCTCCAGCGCGCCCGGCAGGAAGCGCCGTCGCTCAAGGCGAAGGCGCTCGGTGCCAACGCCGCCCGTTCCGTGCGCGGCGCGGCCGGCGCCCTGCCTGATCCGACGCTTGCAGTTGGGATCGACAGTTTCCCGGTATCGGGACCGCTCGCGTTCGAGCCGCAGCGCGACAATTTCAGCATGGCGCGGGTCGGCGTGTCCCAGGACATTCCCAATCTCGCCAAGCGCCATGCGCAACAGGCGCGCGCCGACAGCGACATAAAGGCGGCCGAGGCTGATACCGCAGTCCAGGCGCGCACGGTCGAGGTTGGCACCGCGCTAGCCTGGATCAACTTGGCCTATGCCGAGCGCAGGCTCGCCGTGCTCGACGATATTCTGTCCGGTCTCGAGCGTGTGGTGGGAACGACGCCAGGTGCGGTCGCATCGGGAGGCGCGCGCCCGGCGCAGACCCTTGCAGGGCGCCAAGCCGTCGCCGCGATGCAGGATCGCCGCAGTGAACTGGTCTCGAACGTGGCGCGGGCACGCGCGACGCTAACCCGGTGGACCGGAGACCCCGCGCCGGAGATCGCCGGACCGATCCCCGATTTTGCGGTCGACGCAGCGGGTCTGCGCGCAGGACTCGACCGCCACCCCACCATCCAGATGATCGATGCCCAGGCCGGGCAGGCGGATGCCGATGTGCGCGTAGCCGATGCCGGCCGGCGTTCCGATTTTGGTGTCAACCTGGCCTACCAGCGCCGCGATCCCCGGTTCGGCGACTATGTCTCGGCCGGTGTGACGGTCAGCCTGCCGTTCTTCACGCGCAGTCGCCAGAATGCCGGGATCGCGGCAGCCCAGGCAAATGCCGGACGAGTGATGGCTGAACGCGAGGCCTCGCGGCGCGCGCTCGCCGCCGACCTTGATGCGGATATCGCCGACCATGTCATGCACCATGAGCAATGGATGCGTGCGCAGAGCACACTGCAACCGCTCGCTGAGCAGCGCGTGAAATTGGAAACCGCCAGTTATGCGGCTGGTCGTGCCAGTCTCGTCGATATCGCCGACGCCTATGCCGCGCTGGCCGATGCCACCATCACGACTCTTGATCGTGAAGCCCTGGTCACCGCGGACGGTGCGCGGCTGACACTCACCTACCGGAGCGCAAATCGATGAGCCAGGTTATGATAGCCCGCGGGTGGCTCTTTGGCGCAGCTGCTGCTCTTGCGCTTGCTGCCGGCGGTCTCGGGTTCGCTCTAGCGGGCTTCCAGGGCACAAAAGATGGTGGGGCCGTAAAGCCGGCAGCGCGCAAGATTCTTTATTGGTACGATCCGATGATACCGGCCGAGCACCATGAGGGTCCGGGTCTCTCATCCATGGGTATGCAGACGATCCCTCGGTATGCGGACGAGGGCGGAGCAAGCGCGCAGGTGCCGGGCATTTCGGTCGACGCTTCCGCCTCGCAGGCGCTCGGTCTGCGGATCGCCACGGTGCAACGCGGCGAGCTGGCTAGCAGCCTCACCGCGACCGGTACAATCGACTTCAACCAGCGCGATGTCGCGATCGTCCAGGCACGTGCCGGGGGCTTCGTGCAGCGAGTCTATGGTCGCGCGCCGGGTGACGTGGTCGGCGCGGGGGCGCCGCTCGCCGACATTCTCGTGCCGGAATGGGGCGGTGCACAGGCGGAATTTCTTGCGGTCCGTCGCACCGGGAATGCGGCGCTCACCCAGGCAGCGCGCCAGCGGCTCGTGCTGCTTGGCATGCCCTCGGGCACGATCGCATCTGTCGAGCGTACGGGACGGCCGCACAATGTCGTCACAATCTCCACCCCGACCGGCGGGGTGATCAAGACATTGGACGTCCGGACCGGCATGACGATGACGGCAGGGCAGACGCTTGCCGAGGTCAACGGCCTGGGAACGGTCTGGCTCAATGCCGCCGTGCCCGAAGCGATCGCCGGGCCACTTAAACCCGGACAAAGCGTACAGGCGACACTTGCCGCATTTCCCGGTGAGACGTTGTCGGGCCGTGTCTCGGCGATCCTGCCGCAGACCCAGGCGGACAGCAGGACGCTCACCGTCCGGATCGAGCTGCCCAATCGCGGCGGGCGTCTGCGTCCCGGCATGTTCGCCACAGTCTCGCTCGGCGGCAGTACGCAGCCTGCGCTGCTGGTGCCCTCCGAAGCGCTGATCCGTACCGGCAAGCGGACCTTGATAATGCTTGCGCTCGACAAGGGGCGCTACCGGCCCGCTGAGGTGCAGACCGGTCGTGAAGCCGGCGATGACACCGAAATCCTGGCGGGTCTGAGCGAGGGCGAGAAGATCGTCGCCTCGGGCCAGTTCCTGATCGATTCTGAGGCGAGTCTCTCGGGTGTCAAGGCGAGGCCGATCGGCGGTGCTGCTGCGGCAAAATCCGCCTCAACCGCTGCTCTATATGAGACTGTCGGCAAGATCGAACAGATCACCGCCACTTCGGTGACACTCAGCCATGAGCCGGTGCCCGCCATCGGCTGGCCGGCGATGACGATGACCTTCCAGCTTCCCGACCCCAAGATCGCGCGGGGCCTGAAGACCGGCGACGGCGTGCGTTTCGGCTTTGATCGGCCGCCTACGGGACCGACCGTTCGGCGCATGACCAAGGTGGCGGGCCAGTGATCGCCCATCTTATCCACTGGTCGGTCAGGAACCGCTTCTTCGTCCTGATCGGCGTACTGGCCCTCATCGGCGTGGGTGTCTGGGCGGTGCGATCGACCGCGATCGATGCGCTGCCGGACCTCTCCGACACGCAGGTCATCATCCGCACCTCCTATCCCGGACAGGCGCCGCAGATTGTCGAGAATCAGGTTACCTATCCGCTCACTACCACGATGCTCTCGGTGCCGGGCGCGAGGACCGTGCGCGGATATTCCTTCTTCGGCGACAGCTTCGTCTATGTGATCTTCGAGGACGGCACCGATCTCTATTGGGCGCGCAGCCGCGTGCTCGAATATCTCAACCAGGTGCAGGGACGGCTACCGGCCAGCGCCCGCAGCGCGCTTGGTCCCGATGCGACCGGCGTCGGTTGGGTCTATGAATATGCGCTGGTCGACCGAACCGGTCGCCACGATCTGTCGCAGCTTCGTGGATTGCAGGACTGGTTCCTGCGCTATGAGTTGAAGACCGGGACCGGCGTCGCCGAGGTCGCAAGCATCGGCGGGATGGTGAAGCAGTATCAGGTGCTGCTCGATCCGGTGAAACTCGCTGCCTATGGCGTCACCCATCAGCAAGCCGTTCAGGCGATCAGCCAAGCCAATCAGGAATCGGGCGGCTCGGTGCTGGAGATGGCCGAGGCCGAATATATGGTCCGCGCCTCGGGTTATCTGAAGACGCTCGACGATTTCCGCGCGATCCCGCTGAAGACCGCGGCCGGCGGCGTGCCTGTACGATTGGGCGATGTCGCCACAATCCAGATCGGCCCAGAGATGCGGCGCGGCATCGCCGAATTGAACGGCGAGGGCGAAGTCGCCGGCGGCGTCGTCATCCTGCGCTCGGGCAAGAATGCCCGTGAGACGATCGCGGCGGTGAAAGACAAGCTCACCGAACTGAAGAAAAGCCTGCCACCCGGTGTCGAGGTGGTGACGGTCTATGATCGTTCGCAGCTGATCGATCGCGCGGTGGAGAACCTCACCCACAAGCTGGTCGAGGAGTTCATCGTCGTCGCTATCGTCTGCGGCCTGTTCCTTTGGCACGTCAGATCGGCGCTGGTCGCGATCCTTACCCTGCCCTTGGGGGTGCTGGCAGCATTTGCCGTGATGCGGTTTCAGGGGGTGAATGCCAACATCATGTCACTGGGCGGCATCGCCATCGCGATCGGCGCGATGGTCGATGCAGCCGTGGTCATGATCGAGAACGCGCACAAGAAGATCGAGCACTGGGAACAGGATCACCCGAACAAGCATCTCGAGGGCGAGATGCGGTGGATCGTCATCACCGAGGCTGCCGCAGAGGTTGGCCCGGCTCTGTTCTTCAGTCTGTTGATCATCACGCTCTCCTTCATCCCGGTGTTTACGCTCGAAGGACAGGAAGGGCGGCTGTTCGCACCTCTCGCTTTCACCAAGACCTACGCGATGGCGTCGGCGGCGATCCTGTCGGTGACATTGGTGCCGGTGCTGATGGGTTTGCTGATCCGGGGGAAAATCCCGCCTGAGCAGTTCAACCCGGTCAATCGCTGGTTGACCAACATCTACCGGCCCGCGCTTGACTGGACGATGCAGCGACCGAAGACGGTGCTGCTGATCGCGGCGCTCGCCTTTGCGACCACGGCATGGCCGCTTACGCGCCTTGGCGGTGAGTTCATGCCGAACATGGACGAAGGCGACCTGCTCTATATGCCCTCGGCGCTGCCGGGCCTCTCGGCGGCCAAGGCCTCGCAGTTGCTCCAGCAGACCGATCGGCTGATCAAGACTGTGCCCGAGGTCGAGAGTGTGTTCGGCAAGGCCGGCCGCGCCGAGACCGCCACCGACCCGGCCCCGCTCGAAATGTTCGAGACCACGATCCAGTTCAAGCCGCACGATCAATGGCGACCGGGCATGACGCCCGAAAAATTGGTCGACGAACTTGATCGCACGGTGAAGCTTCCCGGCCTTGCCAATGTCTGGGTGCCGCCGATCCGCAACCGGATCGACATGCTGGCGACCGGCATCAAGAGCCCGATCGGGGTCAAGGTATCGGGTGCCGATCTCGCCCAGCTCGACCGCATTGCTCATGATGTCGAGACGGTAGCGAAGACCGTGCCGGGGGTCAGTTCGGCACTCGCCGAACGGCTGACCGGCGGGCGCTATGTCGATGTCGATATCGACCGGGCCGCGGCGGCGCGGTTCGGGCTAAACATAAGCGACGTCCAAGCGATCGTCTCGGGCGCGATCGGCGGCGAGACCATCGGGGAGACGGTCGAGGGCCTCGCGCGCTACCCGATCAGCGTGCGCTATCCGCGTGAGCTGCGCGATAGCCTCGAAGGCCTGCGGACACTGCCGGTCCTGACCCCATCGGGTCAGCAGATCACCCTCGGCAATGTGGCCCAAGTCTCGATCGCCGAAGGGCCGCCGATGCTCAAGACCGAGAATGCCCGGCCTTCTACATGGGTCTATGTTGATGTCCGCGGCCGTGATCTTGCCTCGGTGGTCGGTGACCTCCAGCGTGCGGTCGCGAAACAGGTGAAGCTCTCTCCCGGCGTCAGCATCGCTTATTCCGGCCAGTTCGAATATCTCCAGCGCGCCGTCGCCAAATTGAAGCTGGTCGTGCCGGCAACGCTGCTGATCATCTTCGTGTTGCTCTATATGATCTTCGGCCGGTTCGATGAAGCGGCATTGATCATGGGGACTTTGCCCTTCGCGCTCACGGGCGGGATCTGGATCCTCTATCTGCTCGGCTTCAACCAGTCGGTCGCGACCGGCGTCGGGTTCATCGCGCTGGCCGGTGTCTCCGCCGAGTTCGGCGTGGTGATGCTGATCTACCTGAAAAATGCCCTGGAGGGGCGCGGTGACGATCCTGATGCCGATCAGGTCGAAGCGGCGGTGCGCGAAGGTGCGCTGTTGCGCGTCCGCCCCAAGGCAATGACGGTCGCGGTCATCCTCGCCGGCCTGCTGCCGATCTTGCTGGGATCGGGCGCCGGCTCCGAGGTAATGAGCCGGATCGCCGCGCCGATGATCGGCGGCATGCTGACCGCGCCGCTGCTGTCCATGTTCGTACTGCCTGCCGCCTATCTGTTGCTCAGGCGACGAAAGACTACGCCCCTCCACCAACCCGTTTCATCATGAAGGACAAGATCATGACCTATGCACGACTGACCATCGCCCTCGGCCTCGCCGCCCTGACCGCTGCCTGCGGCAAGCAGGCGGAGACGCCGGTTGCGGCGGAGACGAGCCAGGCGGCGCCCGCCGCCGCCATGAGTGGCGACATGAGCAATATGGCGATGGCGCCAGCGGCCACTTCGCCGATCAAGGCCAAGGGGCATGGCACGGTCACCGCGATCGGCAAGGCCGCAGGCACGATCACGCTCGATCACGGACCGATTCCGGAAGCCAAATGGCCGGCGATGACGATGGCGTTCAAGGCAGCGCCGACAATCACCGATGCGGCGAAGGTCGGCGACAAGGTCGATTTCGACCTTACGCTTGTTGGCAGTGCCGGTGAGGTGACGGCAATCCAAAAGAAGCCTTGAATGGCCGATTTTATGAGGGCCACCTTTAAGCGTAATTAACCTCGTTCCTTTACGCTTCAGCTATGAGAAAAAAGAAAGCCGAGCGCGAAAAGCGGATCAAGTTCACGAAAACTGCGCGGTGGCGGTTGTGATTGCCACAACCCTCGGCTGCGTGGCGTTGTTGTGCGTCGTGAGTTGGCCATTTTTCAGTGACTATCGAACGGTGGTCAAGATCCAGAGCGCGGGTGCTGCCGCATTCGCGCTCTATTTCCTGATGCTGGGCTCGCCCACCGCTGCGATAGCCTGCCTCATTTCATGCTCACAGCTCGTCATTTCCGCGTCAGTGCGCGATCGCTATGTGGTTACGAGACTTTATGGAGCGTCTCTTATTCTGTTGGCCTGCCTCTCGGTCGTGACGTGGCACGGCATAGCGTCGGCCTTGGCATTTGCCGGCAGTTCATTGGGCAGTCTCGCACGACTGCAGACCTCAACCACGCGGATGAAAGGCCTGTTCCTCATCGGTGCACCGTTTTGGCTCGCCCATAATTTGATGGTCGGAGCCTTGTTCGCATTGGGCACGGATCTGGTATCGCTGACCTCGAACATGGCAAACTTGCTGAAATTCATGGCCGGGCGACGGCGCAGCGCCGTTGAGGACAGGAGTTTTTGGCCGATCACCCTGTCGAAATCTGCCTCTACCCAACCCGCCCGGACAAAATATTGACGTTCGTCAGATTCTGACGATCGCGCGACAAAGCTAAAGATATTTCGAAATCGTCCGGAACTCCTCGACCGCCGATCCGACACCATCGCTTACTTCGGCATGGGCGAGGCAGTGATCGATATGGTCGTTGATCAGCGCTCTCTTCGCGCTGGCGACCGCCTTTTCGACGGCATGGAGCTGCTGGGCAACATCGACACACGACCGCCCGGCTTCGATCATTTCGACGATGCTCCGCAGATGACCGCCCGCTCGGTTGAGCCGCTTAACGATCGCGGGGTGACTTTCGTGCCTGTGTTCGGTCATCCGCAAACTCCGTGCGACGCGCAGCAAGGCTTTACATATCCTCCCCAGGAGGATAGCTCAAGCATGGTCGATATCCCCCCTGGGGGATACATTCCACGCGAACTGGATCAGCGTCACGTGCTCTCTGTCTTGGCAAACCGCACCTATCGCCATCTGTTCATGGCTCAGGTCATCGCGCTCATCGGCACGGGGCTCGCAACAGTTGCGCTCGGCCTGCTTGCCTATGACATCGCCGGCGGCAGCGCTGGCGCGGTGCTCGGCACTGCGCTCGCGATCAAGATGGTTGCCTATATCGGTGTCGCGCCGGTCGTTGGCGCCTTTGCCGACCGCCTGCCACGTCGCGCGTTTCTCGTCAGCATGGATCTCGTGCGGATGGTGGTGGCGATCTGCCTGCCGTTCGTGAGCCAGGTCTGGCAGGTCTATGTCCTGATCTTCGTGCTGCAATCGGCCTCCGCGGCGTTCACGCCGACCTTCCAGGCAACCATCCCCGATATCCTGCCCGAGGAGCGCGACTATACCCGCGCGCTGTCGCTGTCGCGGCTCGCCTATGACATGGAAAGCCTGACCAGCCCGATCCTCGCTGCCGGGCTGCTGACCGTCATCAACTTCCACTGGCTATTTTCGGGAACGGCGATCGGGTTTCTGTGCTCGGCGCTGCTCGTCGTGACGACGGTCCTGCCGTGCGCGGCGAAATCAGAACCAAGAACTGGGGGCATCTACGCCAAGACCACGCGGGGTACGCGCATCTATCTGAAGACCCCGCGCCTGCGGGGGCTGCTGGCGTTGACCCTTGCTTCAGCCGCGGCCAGCTCGATGGTCATCGTCAACACGGTGGTAATCGTGCGTGGCAATCTTGGCCTCACGCAGCGCGATGTTGCCTTCACGCTCGCCGCTTTTGGCGGAGGCTCGATCCTGGCCGCGCTGACCCTGCCACGCATCCTCGATCGGATCGCCGATCGTACGATCATGATTGGTGCTGCGGCAGCAATGGCGATCGGTCTCGCCCTTCTGGCGGTGCTCACGGCAAGCTTTGGGGCAGCGCCCGGTTATTGGCGAATGGTCCTGATCGGATGGTTCATACTCGGTATCGCCTATTCGATGAGCGTGACGCCATCGGGCCGATTGCTTCGACGGTCGGCCAATGCCGACGACCGCCCGGCATTGTTCGCCGCACAATTCGCGCTCAGCCATTGCGCCTGGCTGATCTGCTATCCCCTGGTGGGTCTGTTGGGCGCCAGTATCGGGCAGACGGCGGCCTTTGCGGCAATGGCGGCGATTGCGGCCGTCGGAACCCTGGCCGCTTTGTGGCTCTGGCCCAGCGCCGACCCAGATACGGTGAACCATGACCATGCGGATCTCGCGCCCGATCATCCCCATCTGCGCGGCGATCACGGCAAGGCGCGGGAGCATGCGTTCGTCATCGACGAACTTCATCAGCGCTGGCCCCGCCAATGATTTTCGTCTGGCCCGCCATGATCGGCACCATGCGACGTGCTTGTGGACCGGCCGTGTTCGCGATACCCGTAACGACATGACGGCATCGTCGGTCAGATTGCGCGCTTCGGTGCGGGCCTGTGCCCGCATGCGCCTTTTTGCGCTCTCGGCGATTCTGGCGCTGTTCGGGATGCTGGCGCTTGCCACCTGGCATGACGCTATTCCGCACATTCATGATGCCGCGCATGTCATCAGCGTCGATCGGGATCATCATGATCACGCCCCGGCCGAGCAGCCGGACACGCCCGACCTGATGCATCTGGCGGCTCATGCGGTGCTCCAGACAATCGACGTGCCTGCGCAGGCTGTGATTGTTGCGCTCTTGAAGCCTGTCACCGCAATCTGGGCGCGCGACCCTGCCGAAGCGGCGCGCTCTATCGCACCTTCGTCAATTCTGCGTCCCCCGCGAGGCTGAATTCACGCGCGTAGCGCGTGCCGTCATTGCAGCCTTTTTTGGGGATAAGAATATGAGAGCCTTTATAGGCCGGCTGCCGCGTTGCGTGGTGTCCGGCATGATGGTCGCGACCTGCGTCGCGGCGCTGTGCGCACCCGCACAGGCGCAAGTGGCGCCGCCGTTCGCTACACTGCTACGCCAGACCGCCGAGGCGCCCCGGCGCATCGAAAGCGAAGCCGAGGTCCGCCGGTCCGAAGGTCTTGCACGCCAGGCCCGCGCCCGACCCAATCCGACCATTGGCATTCTCACCGAGAATGTCGCGGGATCGTCTCCCTATCGCGGGGTCGACCGCGCCGAGACGACACTGCAATATAGCCAGCCGCTGGAAATCGGCGGCAAGCGTTCGGCGAGGATCGCAGCCGGAGAGGCCGGCGTCGCCGCGTCCCGCGCCCGCGATCGTGATGCGAAGATCCGCTACGCTTATGATCTTGCGCGCGCTTATGCAGCGGCGGACGTTTCAGACCAGCGGATAATGCTGGCCGAAGGCGAGGTCGAGCAAGCGCAGAATATCCTGCGCGCCGCTCGCGTGCTGGTCGATGCCGGCAAGGAAGCGCGGCTGCGCGCCCTGCAAGCAGAAGCCGCGCTGAACGCCGTGACCGCCGATCTTGAAGGGGCGAAAGCGGATCGCATTGCGGCCTATGCCCGTCTCTCCGCACTCGCCGGCGTCGAAGAGACCTTCACCGGCTTATCGGAATCGCTCCTGGCCGTGCCGGTCGCGGCACCGACTTATGGCCCAGTCGATCCGATGACGAGTTCGTCCTTTCTTGCCGCGCAGGCAGAGCGAGAGGCTGCCGAGCGCCGCCTGACCGCCGAACAGAAGCGGGCAATCCCCGATGTGACGGCAATCGTCGGCGTGCGGCGTCTCGATTATGAGAATGCGACCGCACTGACGGCAGGCGTCTCGATCCCGCTCAACATCTTCGATCGCAACCGTGGCAATATTGCTGCCTCGCAAGCAGAGGCACAGGCCGCCGCCGCCAGATTGGCCATGGCGCGTAACGATGCGATTGCCGAAGCCCGCGCGGCCGGGGCGCAGATTGCGGCCGCACAGTCGCGGGTTGCTGCTGCGGAGGCGTCGCAACGCACCGCCGAAGAAACCTATCGTCTCGCTCGCATTGCCTATGAGGCTGGCAAATCCCCGCTCGTCGAATTGTTGAACGCCCGCCAAGGCCTTGGCGCGGCACGCGGCATCGTGCTCGATGCCAGAGTCGCCAGTTTCGAGGCGCGCGCGCAGCTCGCCCGCCTCCAGGGCCGCACCCTTTCCGGAGATGAGATCCAATGAACCCCGAACGCAACATGCTTTATGCCGGGGCCGCGATCGGTCTCGTCCTCGCCGCCCTTGCCGGTTTCGGTGTCGCCAGAATGGCTGGCCCATCCGCACCGACAGCCGAGACGGAGGCGGCCGCCTCCACCGCTCCAACCGACACGGTCGTGATCAACCAGGATGGTATCAAGACCTCGGGGATTGGCCTTGCACAAGCGGCAGCCGGTGGCGTCGCCGGCATCATCCTCGCCAGTGCCACCGTTGAGGCAACGCCAGATGCCGAAGCAGTGCTCACTGCCCGGGCAGCGGGCACCGTTACCCGGATCTTCAAGCGGATCGGTGATCCGGTCAGCGCGGGCGAAACGATCGCCCTTGTCGAGAGCCGCGATGCGTCGGCGATCGCCGCCGATCGCAGTACGGCTGCCGCAAGGGTTACGCTTGCAAGCCGACAACTGGCGCGCGAGCGAATACTGCTCAATCAAGGGGTGTCGCCCCGGGCAGACTATGAGACCGCTGAAGCCAATCTGGCGGTCGCGCAGGCCGAAGCCCGGCAAGCGAGCGCTGCCGCCAGCGCGGCAAAGGTCTCGCGCGATGGCAGGTCGGTTGCGGTGGTCAGTTCGATCTCCGGCCGTATAACGTCCGCACCCGTCAATCTCGGCGCGTTTGTGCAGGCCGAGACCGAGTTGTTCCGTGTCGCCGATCCGCGCCGCCTTCAGATCGAGGCGAGCATGCCGGCAGCGGACGCATTGCGTGTGAAGGCGGGTGACAGGGCCGAACTGACGACCAATAATGGCCAGAAGGTGGAAGGCCGGGTCCGCTCGGCGACTGGCGTGGTCGATCCGCAGACGCGGCAAGCGACGGTGGTCGTGACGCCAAGCGGCGGCGGCGGCCTGATCGCACCCGGCCAGCTTGTCCAGGCGCGTATCTTCGCCAGCGGCGGCGATGTGGCCTCGGGCGTGAATGTGCCGCAGGATGCGGTCCAGACGCTAGGGGATCGCTCGGTGGTGTTCGTGCGAACCCGCCAGGGGTTCAAGGCGCAGACCGTGCGGGTTGGAACGCGCAGCGGGGGCATGGTCGAGATTGCCTCGGGCCTCCCTGCAAACACGGTGATCGCCACCACCAATGCCTTCCTTCTCAAGGCCGAGCTTGGCAAGGAGTCGGCGGAATGATCGCGCGCATATTAGGGCTCTCGGTCAGAGCGCGATGGGCCGTTGTGTTCATCACCTTCCTCGTCGTCCTGTTCGGTGCCTGGCAGATCACCCTGCTGCCGATCGACGCGGTCCCGGACGTCACCAACCGCCAGGTCCAGATCAACAGCTTCGTGCCGACCCTCGGACCGGTCGACATGGAGAAGCAGGTCACCTTTCCCGTCGAGACAGCGCTTGCCGGTATTCCCGGTCTGCAGACGACCCGCTCGCTCACGCGTAACGGGTTCAGCCAGGTCACCGCGGTCTTCAAGGACAGCACCGACATCTATTTTGCTCGGCAGCAGGTGACCGAACGGGTCGCTCAGGCCAAGGACAGCCTGCCTGCTGGCGTTCAACCCCAACTCGCGCCGCTCACGACGGGTCTGGGCGAGATCTTCATGTTCAGCGTCGCGTTCGAACATCCCGACGGCAAGGGCGTTAAGGTGGTCGACGGTCAGCCCGGCTGGCAGTCCGATGGTTCCTATCTGACGCCCGAGGGCGAGAAACTGACCACGGTGGTTGCCAAGGCCGCTTATCTGCGAACGGTCCAGGATTGGATCATCAGGCCGCAGATGCGGACCGTGCAGGGTGTTGCCGGTGTCGATTCCAACGGCGGCTATGTGAAGCAGTATGTCGTCGAGCCGAATCTGACCGCGCTTGCATCCTATGGCGTCTCGGTCACTGACCTCGCCGACGCGCTCGAACGGTCGAACCTGTCGGCGGGCTCCAACTATGTCCGCCGTGCCGGCGAATCCTTTCTCGTTCGCGCCGACGCGCGGCTGCGCTCGGTCGCCGACATAGAAGAGGCGGTGATCGCCACGCGTGCCGGCGTCCCGGTGCGCGTGAAGGACGTCGGCCAGGTCGTCATCGGGGGCGCGGTGCGGACCGGATCTGGCAGCGTCGGCGGGTCAGAAGCAGTCATCTCGACTATCCTGATGCTCACTGGCGAGAACAGCCGCATCGTCGCCAATCGCGTCGCCGACAAGCTGGTCGAAATCAACAAGACGTTGCCGCCGGACGTTGTCGCAAGCCAAGCCTATAACCGCTCCAAGCTGGTCAATGCGACCATCGCCACGGTCGAGAAGAATCTGGTCGAAGGCGCACTGCTCGTCATCGTCGTGCTGTTCCTGCTGCTCGGCAACATCCGCGCGGCGCTCATCACCGCAGCCGTGATTCCGATCACGATGCTGATGACCGCTGCGGGCATGAATGAGCTTGGTGTTTCGGGCAATCTGATGAGTCTCGGCGCGCTGGATTTCGGCCTGATCGTCGACGGCGCGGTCATCATCGTCGAAAACGCGCTCCGGCGCCTCGCCGAGCGGCAGCACCGCGAAGGCAGGCTGCTGACACGGACCGAACGTCTCGCTGAAACCACTCACGCCGCGCAGGAGATGGTCCGGCCAACCGTCTATGGCCAGGCCATCATCTTCCTCGTGTTCATACCTTTGCTCACCTTCCAGGGCGTGGAGGGCAAGACGTTCGCACCGATGGCGATCACGCTGATGCTGGCGCTGGCCAGCGCGTTCATCCTGTCGATCACGTTCGTGCCGGCGATGGTCGCGTTGCTGGTGACCGGCAAGGTCAGCGAGACCGAGGTCAGATCGATCCGCTGGTTCAAGGAGAAATATCAGCCAGCGCTCACCCGCGCCGTGGCGCGGCCAATGCCGTTCATCCTGGGCGGCGTAGGCGTGTTTGCGGCGGCGGTGCTGCTGTTCGGCACGCTTGGTCAGGAGTTCATGCCGCAGCTCGACGAGAAGGACATCACGGTCACCAACTTCCGTATTCCGTCCGCCTCGATCGACCAGTCGACCGCGATGCAGCTCCAGATCGAAAATGCACTCAAGACGTTACCCGAGGTGGCATTGGTCTTTTCCAAGAACGGCAATGCCGATCTGGGTACCGATCCGATGCCGCCTAATGCGTCCGATACCTATGTCATCCCAAAGCCTGAAAAGGAGTGGCCCGCCGAGGTCAAATCCAAGGAGGACATCCTTCGGCGGATCGAGGAACGGATGAAGCCGCTGATCGGCAACCGCACCGAAATCCAGCAACCGATCCAGATGCGGTTCAACGAGCTGATCGCGGGCGTCCGCTCTGACGTCGCGGTGAAGCTCTATGGCGACGACCTGGACGCGATGAGCGAGGCGGGAGGCAGAATCGCGACAGCGCTGCGGACCATTCCAGGCGCGGCGGACGTGCAGGCGGAACAGACATCTGGTGCGCCGACCTTCGACATCAAGGTCGATCGCCAGGCGGCGGGCCGTTACGGCCTGTCGGTCGAGGAGGTCGCCAGTACGGTCGCGGCCGCCCTGGGTGGACGCGAAGCGGGCTTGTTGTTCGAAGGCGATCGGCGCTTCGCTGTCGTGGTGCGTCTGCCCGACGCACAGCGCGACGATATCGACACCCTGGGCTCGATCCCGGTCATGCTACCATCCAACGGTGCCGGGAACGCGCGTTCCATCCCGCTCAGCGAAGTCGCGCGTTTCACCTACACCGAGGGGCTCAACCAGATCAGCCGGGAGAACGGTAAGCGGATGGTCGTCATCCAGGCCAATGTGCGAGGCCGCGATCTTGGCGGATTCGTCGCCGAAGCCCAGGCGAAGATCGCCGATGTGAAGCTGCCCGCCGGCACCTTCACCGAATGGGGCGGCCAGTTCGAGAGCCTTCAGTCCGCTTCCGAGCGGTTGGCGATCGTCGTGCCGCTTTGCTTCGTCCTGATCTTCGCGCTGCTCTACATGGCACTGGGCGGTGCCTGGCCGGCGCTGGTCGTGTTTACGGCCGTTCCCATGGCGCTGGCCGGAGGTGTGTTTGCTCTGGCCCTGCGCGGGATACCCTTCTCCATCACGGCGTCGGTCGGGTTCATCGCGCTTTCGGGCGTGGCGGTTCTCAACGGCCTTGTCATGATGAGCGCGATCCGCAAGCGGCTTGATGACGGCGAAGGGATCGACGGCGCGATCATTGGTGGCGCGATGGAACGAGTACGGCCGGTTCTGATGACGGCCCTGGTCGCGAGCCTCGGCTTCATCCCGATGGCGCTTGCCACCGGAACCGGAGCGGAGGTGCAACGACCGCTTGCAACCGTGGTAATTGGGGGGCTCATCACGTCGACAGCGCTGACGCTGCTGGTTCTTCCGGCGATCTCGGCGCTAATGTTCCGGTTATTAGCGAAAGGGAAGACTGTCCAGGAGCCTCCGAGAACGGTTGTGGCGGCGTGAAGGAGTCCCCTCCGACAAATTTGGTGGAAAGCTGGGCTGAAAAGGTGACGCCCTGTCACACTAACCGGCGAACGGCACTCAAATGTCTGGCCGCCGGGCTTGTCGTAACCAGTATTCCGCTTCCGCTATGGGCGGCGAGGACCGATCGGGGTCAGTCTTGGGGCGGCTTCGCCACGCCTCCGGTCTGGCACCCGATAGAAGTTGCAACCGGGGACACGCTGATTGTGCCTGCCAAGATGTCCGGCGTAGCAATCGACGCGGTGCTCGACAGCGGAAGCGGCGCGTCAATTATCAGCAAACCGCTCGCGGCCAAGCTTGGCTTGACGAACCTGGAGCCGCGACGGATCAACGGCCTGAGCGGCAAGGCTCCGGTCGATCTGGTCCGCAATGTCGCGGTGATGTTGGGCGCTTATGCTCCCGTCCTCCCATTCGCGGTGATCGCAGACTTGGGGGCGATCTCGGCTGCCTTTGGTCGGCCAATCGATATGCTGCTCGGGGCAGACGTGCTGGCTGGCGGCTGCGTGGCGCTCGATTTTGCGACGCGACGGTTCGCATTTGAAAGGCCGGCCAGCTTTGTGCCGGGGCCGGAATGGACTGCGCTCCCGCTCGGGCACGGTGCCAAACAGGAATTGTTTGTGCTCGCATCCATCGCCGGACTGGACCCGGTGCCGCTGATGCTCGATTTCGGCAGTTCGTCGGCGTTGATGCTATCCTCCGCCTATATCGAGGCGCACTCCGTTCTCGTCGGCAAGACCGTCTCCACCGCCGCCCTTGGCGGGGTCGAGGGAGTGCAAATCGTCAAGGCCTTCGTTGCCGACACGGTGAGCCTGGGCGCGCTCTCGAGCGCCTTAGTTCCGGCGCTCGCCCTTGATCGGTGGACCTCGGTGAGCACGTAGGGAATGTGGGGATGCCGTTGCTCGGACAATTCGATATCGTCCTGGACGTGTCTCAAGGGCAGTTGTGGTTGCGTTCCGCCCCTCCTCGGGCGCGCCTGCCGATGCTGAAGGATCGAAGCGGCCTCGGCCTCGCCGCCTCCACTACTGACCTGACTGTGGTGCATGTGGCATCCGGCAGCCCTGCGGATCGGGCGGGGTGGGCTGTCGGTGAGCACGTCGTAGCCGTGGACGGTCGTCCTATCGACGACTCCTATACGCGGGGATTGCTTTGGCAATGGCGCTACGGCCCCGCAGGAAGCCGGGTAACGCTTAAGGTCGCGGACGGAACTACGCGGATTCTAAAGCTTGCCGATTACTACTGAGCGGTCCGGCAGGAAAGCAAAGGGAAGCTGCGGATACTTCTCGGTTTAGGCGCGGGTTTGGAGGTGATGAGCCGGATCGCCGTACTCTGTCGGTGGCATGCTGGCAGCCTCGCCGGTGTCAATGTTCGTTTTGGCGGCCGCTTACCCGCTGCTGCTGCGCAGGCCGCTACGTCCATCTTTTGAAACTACCCCAGCCTCTCAGCAAAAGGAGGTCATGATAAGAGCGCTACGCATCGCACTGTTTACCGCCGCCATTTTGGCCGCCGGTCCGGCCCACGCCTAATCCATGAGCGGAGATGTGAAAGGCATGTCCGGTATGGGGGCATGGACAAAGGGCGCCTGCCGACAAGACGGGGCAGGGTGTCGGTGTCATCACCGCGATCGATACCAAGGCGAACAAGCACACGATCCAGCACGGACCGATTCCGGCGGTGGGCTGGCCCACAATGACCATGGCGTTCAAGGCTAATCCGCCGACGCTGTTTCGCGGCCTGCGGGTGGGCGAGCGGATCGGGTTCGACGTCCAGACCCAAGGCGTGGCCGCCGAGGTCACTGCCGTGCGGCCGCAATAGGCACTATTTGCCCGAGGCGGCCATTGAGTATGTCCGCCTGGGGGAGATGTCTTGAAGAACAGCCTGACCCCATGGAGATCAGTCAGGCGCAGCAAGACGCGTCTGGACCCGAAAGTTGAATTGGTGGGCACGCTACCGTTCCATAGGAGCAGAACACGCAGCAATCTCCTGCCTTCGGGCGCAACAAGGCACCGCAGCCGGTGCAATCGTAGAAATATTGGCAGGCGTTCGTCGGCATCGTTTCCGCCTTCACCGAGCCGCATTGCGGGCAAGTGATAGTCGATTCGAGAAGGGGCGCTCGCTCAGACATAGGAATATCCAAGCCAGAGCAGGATCGCGCCGACCGTCAAGCCGACGAACACCACAACACGCAAGGCAGCCGGCGTGCAGGCGCCGTTGGGCCCACAGGTCATCGCCACGCGCTGTTGCCGCCAGAGCATGATCGCACCACCGACAAGGCAAAGTGCGCTCAAGCCGAGGAGAAGCGTCCGATAGGGAGCTGCGGCAACGGCGATCCCGCCCAGCCACCCCACACTGACGCCAACGGTGGTCAGCAAGATCGGCAAGGCGCAGCAGGAGGCTACGCCGAATGCCGACGCTATTGCGCCGAAGGCGAGAAACAGCGCCCCACGCACGCTCGAAAAGCGGCCCAGGACATATGGTTTGGACATCATCGGCGACTCCTTGCGATCAATTGGCTGGAACTCTACCATCTGTAGGAACTACAGACTCAACCCCCAATTTCGAAAGGCGAGGGGCGGCCATGGAAACCATCGCGATTGGGGAGCTGTCGCGGCGCACGCGCTGCAACATTGAGACGATCCGCTATTATGAGCGTATCGGACTGCTGCCTATGCCGGCCCGCCGGGGCCGGTACCGCAGCTTTGGCCTCGCGGATGTTGCGCGGGTCCATTTCGTCCGGCGCGCGCGCGAGCTGGGCTTTACGCTAGACGAAATTCGGGCGCTGCTCGGAATCGCCACCGCCGAAGATATGGCATGCGGCGACGCCCGCGAAATCGCGGCTTCGCACCTCCGGCAAGTGCGCGCGCGGATTACCGACTTGAGGCGTATGGAGCGCGTGCTTGCCGACACCGTTCGTGCCTGCGACGCCGGCGATCAGGTCGGATGCCCGTTGATCACGACATTGTCTGCTACCGCCCAATTGGGCACGATTTGATCGATGTTTCTGCAAGATCGGCGAACCTGTCACGGCGCCTCTCACCGTCGCCGAAATCCTGGTATCTATCGGACTGTGGCTACATCTGACTGAGCTGCACGACCATTCGCCGGATACCAGATTGGGCGCAGCTCATAGTCATAGGCATCGCGATGCGTCGATGAGGCATTGCCATGCCCATTTCCCGATGTGCTGGGAGGCTGACGCCTCAGACTAGCCAGGCGTTGGTGGTCGCGATGACCAGAAGAACGCCAAGCACTCCGCGATAGATGACGAAAGGCCAGGCGGAGAAGCGCTCGAGGACGCGCATTAGGGCCCAGATCGCCGCGAATGCCGAAATGGATGCGACGACAAGGCCGACCGCCAGAATGGACCAGCCGTGCATGTCGAGGTGGACTTTGTGCAGCTCCCACAATTCCTTCAATCCGGCGAGAGCGATAGCCGGGATGCCCAACAGGAATGAAAAGCGCGCAGCTTCTTCACGCTTAAATCCGAGTGCGAGCGCAGCGGTGAGAGTCGATCCGGAGCGTGAGACGCCTGGGATGAGGGCTCCGACCTGGGCCAGGCCGACGAGCAGCGCGTCCACCAGTGATGCGTTCTCGACGCTGCGGCGGTGGCGTGCCAGGATTTCAGTGAGCGCCATCAGCACCGCCATTACGATACACGCCCAGCCGATCACCGGCAATGCGCGAAGGGGCGAGTTGCAGGTATTGAGGCTGCTCGAAAGGAGCACGCCCGCCAGCGCGATAGGGATCGTCGCCAGCACGATCCAGGTCGCAAGACGCAGATCGGGATCGCCGAATTCGCGGCGGCTGATCGCCGACACAGACTCGACGGCAAGACGGCGAACGTCCTGCCAGAAATAGCTGATAACGGCGGCGAGCGCCGCGAGCTGCATTGCGGCCGAAAAGGCCGAACCCGGATCTCGCCACCCCAGCACGGCAGGTACGACGCGCATATGGGCCGTCGACGAAATCGGCAGAAGTTCGGTAATGCCCTGCACCACGCCCAAGAGGGCGACCTTGGCATAGCCCAATGTCACAAAGCCCGTGTCGATGCTCGCGGTACATTGTCCGGCCATATCAATGTGGTCCTTTTGCGGGATCGAAGAGCGAAGATCGTGGCTTCGTGACGCTCGGAAACCGAGCTATCGCGCCCGCTGGTCGCGATTGATAAGACGCAGCCCGTTGAGCACGACCAGGAGCGATGCTCCGACATCTGCTGCTATCGCGCCCCAAAGCGACGCCATTCCGAGCAGCGTCAGCCCCCCGAAGACGAGCTTGACCGCAAGCGAGAAGCCGATGTTCTGCCGGACGATGGTGAGCGTCGCACGGGAGTGCCGAATAAGCCACGGTAGCTGGGAGAGATCATCCTGCATCAGTGCGATATCCGCCGTCTCGATCGCCGCATCGCTCCCAATCGCGCCCATCGCGATGCCGAGGCTGGCCCGCGCCATCGCCGGCGCGTCGTTGACGCCGTCACCGACCATCGCGACAAGGCCATGCTGCGCCACCAGTCTTTCTATCGCCTCGACCTTCTGTTCGGGAAGCAGCTCGGCGTAAACTTCATCCACACCGGTTTCATGCGCGATGGCCTGAGCGGGCGCGCGGCTGTCTCCCGTCAGCATCACGACCTGTGCGATGCCAAGTTCATGCAGTTGCGCGACGATTTGCCTGGCCTCAGGACGCACTGCATCACCAATTGAAATTAATCCGATGACCGACTGGCCCTCGCCGACAACGATCCCGGTCAGTCCGGCCGCAGCGATTCGACGCAACTGGGCGGCAAGCTCATCATCGCCTGCACCCCCCAGCCTCTCGCCGAGATAGCCAGGGGAGCCGACCCAGATCTCGCGACCACCGATCGCGCCAACGACTCCTTGCCCGGGCAAGGCCGTCACCGCCGTTGCAGGGACGATATCGACGCCGCGCACTGCTGCGGCATCAAGGATCGCGTGGGCAATCGGATGCTCGCTTCGCGCTTCGATGGCAGCCGCGAGCGCCAGCAGCTCGATCTCGCCCCGACCGCCAAGCGGGACAAGCTCGATTACCTCGGGGCGCCCAAGCGTGAGCGTGCCGGTCTTGTCCATCGCAATCGCTGTGAGGCGGGCAGGCGTTTCCAGGTGGACACCTCCCTTGATCAGCACGCCCCGCCGGGCCGCGCCCGTCAATCCGGCGACTATGCTGACAGGGGTCGAGATGACCAGCGCACAGGGGCAGGCGATGACGAGCAACACGAGCGCTTGATAGAACCAGGCGGCCCAACCGCCTCCCAGCAGAAGAGGCGGCACGAGGAATACCGCCAGGGAAAGCGCCATCACGACCGGCGTGTATATCCGCGCGAAGCGTTCCACCCATTGTTCGGTCGGAGCCCGTTTGCTCTGCGCCTCGCCGACCATCCGCACGATACGCGCGAGGGTCGTGTCGGAGGCTGGCCGGGTGGTTACGATTTCGAGCGCGCCCATGCCATTGATGGTCCCGGCATAGACGGTTGCGTCCTGCATGACCGTGACGGGTACGCTTTCACCCGTGATTGGTGCCTGATTGACCGCGCTGGTCCCCGCAACCACCTGGCCATCGAGCGGTATCTTTCCGCCCGGCGGAACGATCACGTGCGTTCCGACCGCAACGTCGGCAACGGGCACGTCCCTCTCGACGCCGGCCGCATCCCGTATCCGGGCCGAATCCGGCGCGATTTCCAAAAGGGCGGCGACGGCACGGCGGGCACGTCCCAGGCTCCATGCCTCAAGCGCCAGCGCAAGGGCGAAGAAAAATGCGACAGTCGCCGCTTCGAACCATTGGCCGATGCCGAGGGCGCCCGCCACCGCGACCAGCATGAGCAGGTTCATGTCCGGCCGGAGTCGCCGCGCCGCGAGGATCGCCTTGGGCGCGACGTATCGAACGGCCGACAGAATCGCCAAGGAATAAGCGAGCATCGCCAGAAGCGGGGGGTGCGCCTCGCGCGCCAGGCTCTCGTGCAGTACCGCAGCGAAGCCGTTCGCGCGCGCGTGAATCGCAAAACCGATCAGGACCAAAGCGCCGCTTGCGATGGTCAGCCCGGCCTGAACACGGCGCCGCCGCTGTTCCTCTGGCGCACCGACACTGCGCTCGCCTTCATTCCACAGTTCGGCGCGCATCCCCGTGCGTTCGACTGCCCTTAGGATGTCGGCGTGAAGAGAGAGATCGGCATCGCTCGCGATCGACATGCGACCGTTGATCAGATCGAACGACAGTTTTTCCGGCCCGACGATCGGACCGAGTTCGCGCTTGAGCACCGCGACTTCGTCACCGCAGTCCATGCCATGGATTGCGAAAATGACGCCGTCCGGACGGTCCGGCAGGGCCTGGGCAACGGGCGCCGGTTCACCCGAGCAGCTTCTGCAACCATCGGCTCCCGCGGCATCTTTTGAGATACCGCTCTGACCGTCTAGCTCAGCGGTCATCCCGGTGGTCGATACGGCCGCGATCACGGCTTCGACTGTGAGGCCGGACGCGACGTCGACGTCGAGCAGGCCAAGCTTCGGCTGGAACGACAAAAACCGCTCATCTCCACCGAGTGGGAGCAGCGCTTCCCTGAGCAACCGAACCTCGTTCTGACAGTCTAGCCCCTGCACCTTGAAGCGCCATCGGCGCTCTATCGCTATGGGGCTCGTCCCGATTTGATCGAACATAGCGTCACCTCGACTTTTCGACATGACACCCTCTATACAGTCTGAAGTCACTAGAGGGTCAAACGATATGTCCACCGAGCCGCTCAGCATCGGGAGTCTGGCCAAAGCCACCGACACCAAGGTGGAGACGATCCGCTATTATGAGAGCATCGGCTTGTTGGCGGCGCCCGCCCGAACAAAGAACAACTATCGCGCCTACACCGCCCAACATCTCGCACGGCTCAGTTTCATTCGCAGGGCTCGCGCGCTGGGTTTCTCGATCGACCAGGTTCAGGAGTTGCTCAAGCTTGCCGACCAGAAGGATATTTCTTGCAAGGCGGTGGACGCGATCGCGCGGGAGCATCTCGCCGAAATCGACCGAAAGCTTCGCGATCTGAACACGCTGAGGTCCGAATTGAGCAACGTCATTGTCCAGTGCGGGCATGGCACCATTTCCGAGTGCCGCATCATCGAGACATTGGCGCCGGATTGCACTGCGTTCGGCTGAGCAGGGCGGTCGATGATGTCACCGTTCGCAATTATCAGCAGCTAATGCAAATAAGTCGCAAAACTGCTTGACCCTCTAGCAGCTAGAGGGTGTAGACGCGACGTATGTTCACGCTTTCTGGCAGCCTTCACCTTTTATCGATTCGTCGGCGGACGGTTGCGCTGTGGCGCGTGTTGGCGGTTCTCGGTGCCGTCTTGCTTGCCCTTGCCACAAGCGTCGCTGCCGATGCGCAAACGACCGACGTGCAGACGGCATGGCGGCTGCTCGACTATATAGCGGTCGATTATGGCGGTGCTGTCAGCGGCGGACGGGTGAAGAGTCCTTCCGAATATGCCGAGATGACCGAATTCGCGGCTTCGGTATCGACCCGCCTTTCGACGCTGTCGCCCACGCCGGCGCGCAAGCAGCTGATCGCGGGTGCAGCTCGACTTCAGGGCGTCATCGCCGCGAAAGGAACGCCCGAGGAGGTCGCCCGCATCGCCCATGGCCTCGCCGCCGATCTGCTCAAGGCGTACCCTGTGCCCCTCGCGCCGAGCAAGGCGCCCGATCTGGCCCGCGGCGCTACCTTGTTCGCGCAGAATTGCGCGAGCTGCCACGGCATGACCGGGGATGGGCATGGCCCCGATGCTGCAAAGCTCAAGACGCCGCCGATCGCTTTTAGCGAGGTAGTGCGTGCGCGGCAGCGCAGCCCGTTCGCGCTCTACCAGGTCATCGACCAGGGCATCGACGGGACGGCGATGCAAAGCTTTGCGACCTTGCCGAGCGACGATCGCTGGGCGTTGGCCTTCTATGCCGGTCGCTTCGCCTTTCCCGATGCTCTTGCAAGCCAGGGCGAGCGGCTGTGGAAGTCCGATCCGGACTTGCGGAACAGGATCCCCGACCTGACGACATTAGCGGGGCTGACACCCGAGGTGCTTGCGAAGACGATCGGACCAGACAAGGCAGACGCGGTGATCGCCTATCTGCGCCGTCACCCGGACGCGGTGATCCGGCAGGCACCCGGTTCGCTGACCATCGCGCGCGCAAAGCTGGCACAGAGCCTTGCGGCCTATCGTGGTGGCGACCGCCACGCCGCCAAGGAACTCGCGCTCTCCGCCTATCTCGATGGCTTCGAGCCACTCGAGCCGATGCTGACCGCGCGCGACGCAACGCTCATGGGGCACATCGAAAGCGCCATGGGCGAATTTCGGGCATCGCTCCAGCAAGGTCGCCCCGCCGACGAGGTTGCCAAGCGCGTCCAGGTGCTCGACGGCCTGTTCGACGATGCCGACGCGGCATTGTCCCCGGACGCAGCGAGCAGCGCATCGACCTTCCTGGGCGCCTTCACCATTCTGCTGCGCGAGGGGCTCGAAGCCCTGCTGATCGTCGTCGCGATGATCGCTTTCCTGCGCAAGGCCGAGCGGCCTGAAGTGCTGCCCTATGTCCATGGCGGCTGGATCGGGGCGCTCATAGTCGGCGCGATCACATGGGGAATCGCGACCTATGCGATCGGGATCAGCGGCGCGAGCCGGGAGCTTACCGAAGGGTTCGGGTCGCTGTTCGCGGCTGTCGTCCTGCTCTCCGTGGGGATATGGATGCACGGCAAGGCGCAGGCGGACCAATGGCAACGCTACATCCGCCAGAAGATGTCGCACGCATTGTCGAAGCAGTCGGCCTGGTTCCTGTTCGGCCTGGCCTTCATCGTCGTCTATCGCGAGGTGTTCGAGACGATCCTGTTCTACGCCGCGCTCTGGACCCAGGGCAATGGCGGCACGATGTTGGCGGGCGCCGGCTCGGCTGTCGTTCTGCTCGGCCTCATCGCCTGGGCCATGCTGCGCTACAGCCGCGACCTGCCGATCGCGAAATTCTTTTCCTACAGTTCTTGGCTTATGGCAATCCTCACCATCGTCCTTGCCGGCAAGGGCGTGTCGGCGCTACAGGAAGCCGGCATCATCGACATTGCGCCGCTTGGAGGCGGGATCCGCGTTTCCATGCTCGGTATCTTCCCGACCTTGCAATCGATGGCCGCCCAGCTTCTGATGTTGATCGCGGTGCTCGGCGGCTTCTTCCTGAACCGTCGCCGTGCCGCCGCGGCTGCCGATTGATGCGGCCGCGCCAGCCAGCAACCCCCTTATTCTCTTTGCAGTACCGGAACTAATCTGGAAAATCACAAGTTTGAGAAGCTAGGCTAGAGGAGAAACTCAATGGCAAGCGCGCCGCCCGACCCCCACCCCGACTCGCTTCCTAGCGGTTCAGACGAGACGCCGGAGCAGCTCGCCCCCGCCGACGACGATGGCCGGGAGAGCGTCGAGGATATCCCGGCTTCTGGAACGCCGTAGGGCTCAGGCAGCATCCAGGATCAAGCGACACGCTGACGCCTCACTGCGCAGTAGAGCCGTTCAAGAGCTCGAGACGTCCACCCGCTTGCAGGGACGCGAGCACGACGGCGCTTGGCACAATCATGCCCATCCTTCACGAGCCAACATATGGGGTTACGGGAGCATAAGTGTTCAGATGACTACCGTTCCCGTGTCCCACCTGCCGATCCTATTGCGTCCCGATCCGGCGCGGACGGTGACTCGTCCGTTCTTACCCTCCGATCCCCCGCGTTACGCCATAGCTGGCCGGTCGCGCGGCGCGCGCATCATTGCGCGCGTACTCTTCCTCGACGCCGCGAAGCTCGATCGGGACCTCGCGCGGGTCCGCCTCTCGCTCGATGCGCGTTATCCGGATGTTGAGGCGACGTTGCTTCGCCGTTTCGAAGCGGTCGCGGACCTCGTACCCGGCCAGGCTGCGCTCAGGCGCGACCAGCGCTTGCTCATCGGAGCTTATTTCAGTGCGGAGTATTCCTATGAATCGGCCGCGTTGTTCAACCCCAGCGTGGTCGCCCACCCCGACCAGGGTGCGACGCCCGCGGGCGCCTTACGCTTTATCTTGTCGCTGCGCGGGATAGGTGAGGGCCACCTCTCGTCGGTGACGTTCCGCACGGGCATCTGGGCGGCGGATGGATCGGTGATGCTCGATACGCCCAGTGCGGTCTCGGTTCCGCCGGAGTTGATCCTGCCGGACGACTGGAAGGACGGCGATCCCTTCTCGCTCGATTGCTCGGCCAGCCACGATGTGTCGCAGACCGTCCTGTTCCCCTTCGTCGAAAGCCAGAGCGGCGGGATCGAGGACCTGCGGCTAACCCGCGTGGAGCGCGCCGACGGCACGTACACCTATGCCGGCACCTATACCGCGCTGGGCCTGCGCGGCGTGCGGCAGGAGATGCTCGAAACCGACGACTTCCATCGCTTTGCGATGCGCCCGGTCACCGGCGACCTCGCTGACGGTAAAGGTATGGCGCTGTTCCCGCGTCAGATCGGAGGGCGTTACATGGCAATCGGACGACAGGACAGCGAGAACCTCTGGCTGTTTGCTTCAAACGACCGGTTCCACTGGGTCGGCGGCAGAAAGATTCTCGAGCCGGCCGAGTCGTGGGAATTTATCCAGCTCGGCAATTGCGGCTCGCCCATCGAGATCGATGAAGGGTGGCTGCTACTCACCCACGGGGTCGGGGAGGTCCGCAACTATAGCATCGGCGCGGCGCTACTCGACCGCAATGACCCTTCGAAGGTTCTTGGGCGCCTCGCCAGTCCGCTCATCGAGCCTAGCGTGGACGACCGCGATGGCTATGTTCCCAACGTCGTCTATAGCTGCGGCGGATTGGTGCGCGGTCGGTCGCTACTCCTGCCCTACGGCGTCGCCGACAACTATACGCGCTTCGCGACCGTTTCGATCGACGCGCTGGTCAGGGCAATGACGTGACGTTTCAATGGCCGACAGTAATTCGCTTTTTAGGGCAGCGGTAGCGTCGAGATTCCGCCAGGCAGGCGTAGCCAATGTCATTGCCATTGCGCACGCCACTGGAAGGTCGGTTCTTCTTTTTATGAATGCGTGCTCGATCAGTGGTATCACCACCAGACGAGGATCCCGTTTACTCGGCGCGTTTCGATGTGCGGGACCCTTGGCCCGATCATGATGGTTAACGAGATCGTAACGCATCCGGCGTAACCAAGGACTGCGGGGGCGTTCTTATAGTCTTTGCGGTTCATTCCAGTGCGACAGATTTCCCGGCCCCACTGATGTCCTGAAGGAAGCCATAGTGACGAGCGTCGGTGCTGCAGATGTCATGGCTATTCGCAACGCAGTGCTGCAGCGAAATGCTGCCTTGCGGGATGCCGCCACCCGCCCCGTTGCGAACACTGGCCAAACGACCGATACAGCCCGCGTTGACGGTGTCGCTGCCGGTTCGGCATCCTTCGCGACAACTTTTCAAAATGCCCTCCAGCAGGTCAACACCCTCCAGGAGCAGGAAGATGTCGCGACTGAGGCCTATGAACGCGGTGAAACAACCGACATCGCGTCGGTAGTGCTCATGCAGCAGCGCGCATCAATCAGTTTCGAAGCGACCTTGCAGGTCAGAAACAAGCTTCTTTCTGCCTACAAGGATATAATGAACATGCCGGTCTGATCAGTCTCCGGCCACCTGATCAGACCCGAGCGGCAACGTGTCACGAGCGGATGCTGGTGTTATCGGAACAGACCGCCCAGAAAGCCGCCTCGCTGATGGCCGCTGCCGTGGCCTCCGCCGTGACCTCCGCCATGGCCCCCTCCGTGCCCGCCACTGTAACGATCCTCGCCATGACCTCCACCCCACGGGGCTGACTGGCCGTAGCCGGGCCCAGGTGCGCCGCCGCCGATAGACTGCGGCGGTGCATCGGCCTCGAAAGCGGCGTTCCGTTCGATGATCTTGTCGAGTTCGCCACGATCGAGCCAGACGCCCCGGCACTGCGGACAATAATCGATCTCGATCCCCTGTCGATCGGAAAGCAGGAGATCAACTCTGCATACCGGGCAGAGCATCCCCTGCGCGCGGGCCGTGGATGCAGATGCTGGGACGATATCGGACATGCTGAATTCCTCGCTCGTTCGGATGCGGCTTGCGACTGACAACAGGACACCGCGACGGCCATTGACCAGAGCATGATGCGCGTCTCGCAATGAACCTAACCCGAATGGCGCAGCCTGGCGGTTGCATTTTTGGTCAAATACCGATCCGCCTCTAGCGATGAGGACCGGAGCGGTGACCACCGAAGGAACCATGCCCGCCACCGTGACCGCCTACGCCGATTCCAACCAGATGGAGCCAAAATAAGGTTGCCCGGAATAGGTGCCACAAAATGGATAGTAGGATCGTCCACGACCGGGCCGACGTCCGACACCTTGACCACGCACGTCGCTTCCCCTTCCGTCGCTGCGACCGCGACCGCGACCGCTGAAGGCGCCTCGTTCGGGCGGCTCCGTTCGCAGGTTGAAGCGTAACTCTGATCGCGACGACGGCACTCGGGGTATGCAGGGCACCCGTTAATGGGCGTAGGCATAGCGAGGTTCGTCCTGCATGGTCGTGCAATCGCCCCGCAAGGCGATCGACGACATCCTCCCCACTGTCCCACCCAAAGTCCGCAGCATCTTGCATCGTCATTTATATTGTTGCGCCTGTTCTATCGCTTCACCGAGAAGAGTGCGCCATCTGTCGGCGAGGCGCTCGTCCTGCGGTCGGCCACCTTTTACTTGGCATGCCTTCACGACGAACTGGCTTGACAGACAATTTCAGGCTTTGTGGTTCACGATGAGTTCAGTGCTGCGTGGCTACGGAGATCGGCAAGAGTGGCTGGTTCGAAGCGCTAAGGAGAGAAGAGATGCAGCGAAAGATCCTTCTCGTTCTCGCTAGTGCCGCCCTCGCGACATTGACTGCGTCTCCCGCCTTGGCGCGGGACCGGCATGGCGGCGGCCACCATCGGGGCGGGCATGGCGGGGTTGGCATCAACGTTGGTCACGGAGCTGGATATTACGGTGGCTATGGTGGCGACTACGGTGGCTACCGCTATGCCCCCCGGTCCGCCTACTATGATGACCCTTATTTTTATGATCGGCGCATCAGCTACCAGCAACGCGGCTACTACGACGGTAATCGAGGCTATCGCCGTGACCATCATGACAGACGGCGGGAAGAGCGGCATCATTGACACAAATTGCAGCCATGGGTCGATCGGCCAGCGGATTAAGGACAATATGACCATGAAAATAGCGCAGATGTTGTCGATGTCAGCTTTCGCGGCGGCGTTTGCATCTCCGAGCGTCGCGCAGACGCAATCTCACGGAGCAGGTGTCAATTGGAGCGGAGGACATGGCGGCGTTAGCTGGGATGGCGGGCACGGCTATGGCGGGGGGGATTATCGCGGCTATCCTGTGAGCAATTCGCCACCCACATACCGCGCGCCGGCTCAGCTCGGCCCAGCCTCAACCCCGCGATCGTCGTCGACCTGGCGCGCGGCAACCGGGTCAGCATCTTCCCCTCGGCATCGCCGGCGCTGGTCGCCGCCGCCTTGAGAGCGCTGCGGTGATCCCTGCAGGTGCACGCGTGTGGATCGCGATGGGTCACACGGATATGAGAAAGGGGATGCAAGGCTTGGCGCTGCTGGTCCAGCAAGGCCTCAGCCGCGATCCCCACGGCGGCGATCTGTTCGTGTTCCGCGGGCGGGCAGGTTCGCTGGTAAAGCTCATCTGGCATGACGGGATCGGCATGTCGCTCTACGCCAAGCGGCTTGAGAAGGGGCGCTTCGTCTGGCCGTCGGCGAAGGACGGCATGGTGTCGCTGACGGCCTCGCAGCTGGCCTGTCTGCTCGACGGGATCGACTGGCGTAACCCGCAGTATTCCTGGCGCCCGCAAAGCGCGGGGTAGACCGCGCACTTTCTTCGTCAGCGGCGCATTTTGTGCTTCATCCGGGCGGTATTTTGTGATTCCATCGTGCTCATGGAAGCTGCGGTTTCGCCCGTTCCGGACGATGTCGAAGCGCTCAAGGCGCTGCTGGCGACCGCGATCGGACGAGCTGATGAGGCCGAGGCCAAGCTCGCCAACGCCCATGCCCGCGCAAGCGCCACCGAGGCGATGATCGCCCACCTCAAGTTGCAGATCGCCAAGCTGCGCCGCGAGCAGTACGGGCTCAGCGCCGAGCGTACTCGCCGTTTGCTCGAGCAGATGGAGCTGAGCCTCGAAGATCTCGAAGGTGACGCCGCCCAGGACGATCTCGCCGCCGAGGCCGCCGCTCAAAGGAGCGCGAGCGTCACCCCGTTCGAGCGCAAGAAGCCTTCCCGTAAGCCGTTCCCCGAGCACCTGCCGCGCGAGCGGGTGGTGATCCCTGCGCCTTGCGCTTGCCCGGCCTGCGGCAGCAGCCGCCTGTCCAAGCTCGGCGAAGACGTCACAGAGACGCTCGAGGTGATTCCGCGCTCCTGGAAGGTCATCCAGACCGTGCGCGAGAAGGTCGCCTGCCGGGACTGCGAGCTGATTACGCAGCCGCCAGCGCCGTTCCATGTCGTACCGCGCGGATGGGCAGGTCCCAGCTTCCTGGCCATGCTCCTGTTCGATAAGTACGGACAGCACCAGCCTCTCAACCGCCAGGCTGACCGCTTTGCCCGCGAGGGCGTGCCGCTCAGCACTTCGACGCTCGCCGATCAGGTCGGCGCCGCCGCCTTTGCGCTGATGCCGCTCTACCGCCGCATCGAGGCCCATGTCCTGGCCGCCGAGCGATTGCACGGCGACGATACCACTGTGCCGGTCATGGCCAAGGGCAAGACCGATACGGCCAGGCTGTGGGTCTATGTCCGCGACGATCGGCCATTCGCCGGCGCCGATCCGCCAGCGGCGCTGTTTCACTACTCGCGCGATCGCCGCGGCGAGCATCCCCGCGCGCATCTGGCATCCTGGTCAGGTATCCTGCAGGCCGATGCCTATGGCGGCTACATCGAGCTCTATGCACCTACCCGCATGCCGGCACCCGTGCTCGAGGCTGGCTGCTTTGCTCACGCGAGGCGCAAGTTCTTCGAGCTGGCCGACGTCGAGGGCGCGGCGCGCAGGAAGAGCCGCGGCGAGCGCGCCGGCATGATCTATCCGATCGCGCTCGAAGCCGTGCAGCGGATCGACGCCTTGTTCGATGTCGAGCGCGCCATCAACGGCAAGCACGCCGGCGAACGCCTCGCTATGCGGCGCGAACTAAGCGCACCGCTGGTGACCGAGCTGCACGCCTGGCTCACTACCCAGCTCGCCAAGCTGTCGCGTAATCACGACCTCGCCAAGGCCATCAACTACATGCTGCGGCGCTGGGACGCGTTCACCCGGTTCCTTGAAGACGGGCGCGTGTGCCTCACCAACAACGCCGCCGAACGCGGACTTCGCTGCGTGCCGCTTGGCCGCAAGGCCTGGCTGTTCTGCGGGTCCGATCGAGGCGGCGAGCGTGCAGCGGTGATCTACACGTTGATCCAGACCGCACGCCTTAACGACGTCGATCCTCAGGCCTGGCTTGCCGATGTCCTCGCCCGCATCGCCAGCCATCCCGCCAGTCGGCTCGATGACCTGCTGCCCTGGAATTGGCAAACCCACCGCGCTGACATCGCCGCCTGACACACGTCCGCCGCGGCCCTCACCGGATGGCTACGAACAGCAACTGTGGGCGGGCGGTAAACTTACCCATGGCGGAGTGCTTTGATACGACGATCATCATAGCGATCATTATCGGTACTGCCGTAATTCCATTGATAACGGCACTCCAAAAGAGTGCCTTCAAGGGATCCAGCTCTGACCAGTCGATGCCAATTCCGAGTAGCGTGGCTAGCCCTATAACGACGTAAAATCCGACCGCTTCCCAAGGTTTATGTTCGAGGCCGCACTTCCATCCGCGGCTTTCACCTATGGCATATGCTGCCGAACCCGCCAGGACCGGCACCGCGAGCAAGCCGGTGCCGATGATGCCAAGGGCGAACAGCAGGAAGGCAAATCTGCCAGCAACAGGCTCAAGCGCTTTCGCCGCGTCGGCTGCGGTTCCGATCGATGTTTGACCTGACGCGTGAAGGGTCGCCGCGGTCGCAATCATGATCGCCAGGGCCACCAAATTGGAAATTGCCATGCCAGAAAAAGTGTCGAGCCGCATGCGGCGAAACTCCCGCCTGGCCTGCCAGGGGGCTTCGACGAGCGGCTCAGCATCATCATCTTGGGTGACCTCTTCCACTTCCTGCGCGCTTTGCCAGAAAAAAAGATATGGACTGATCGTCGTGCCGAAGATCGCGACGATCGTGACGACGGCTTCCTTGCTGCTGACGGAGGGCATGATCAAGCCAAGGCCTATGAGAGACCAGTCAAGCTTTACCATGAACAATACTGCTACATAGGCCAAGAGGACCAGTGTGAGCCACTTCAACAGACTGGAATATCGACGGTAGGGGACAAAGAGTTGCAGAGTGAGGGACACGAGGGCAAACAGGATCGTGAAAATATGCGAGCCCCAACCCACAACCATTTCGGCTGCGGCACCCATTGCTGCGATGTCGGCACCGATATTGATTGTGTTGGCGATAAACAGGAGTGAGACCAAACCCGTCACCAACCACCTTGGTAATATGTCACCCATATTCTTGGCGAGTCCGCAGCCGGTCACCCGGCCGATATGTGCGCTAACAAGCTGAACGGAACACATGAGCGGATAGGCTAGTACCATGGTCCAAAGCAGCCCAAAGCCAAACTGCGCACCGGCTTGGGAGTAAGTCGCGATTCCGCTAGGGTCGTCGTCCGCTGCGCCTGTGACGAGGCCAGGGCCGAGTTGCTTGAAGAGTGCGATCGACCGCAAGCGGGCGCCAAGTTTCATAAAAATCCTGTCTTTTGAAAATCGCTAAAGGTTACTAAAAGAAGCTGCTTTAACGTAGCGCTCGGAGACGAAAAGCTTCGCGTCGTTGCGCAAGTTGCGGTCATCTCTGGGGGATGATTGGCCGCAGTCTGAAAAGCAGGTTGAACCGCCCCGGGTTTGTCGGACGCTCCAACTCCTGAGAAGGTGGAGCCATGACGAGCAAGACGACGAACAAATATGCGCCGGAAGTCCGCGAGCGCGCGGTGCGGATGGTGCTCGATCACGAGCGCGACCACGCATCGCGATGGGCGGCGGTGATGTCGATCGCAGCCAAGATCGGCTGTGCGGCGCAGACGCTGCACGAGTGGGTCAAGAAGGCCGAGGTCGATAGCGGCCGACGCGTCGGCGTGCCGACCGAGGTCGCGGCCCAGCTGAAGGCACTGGAGCGCGAGAACCGCGAGCTGCGCCAGGCCAACGAGATCCTGCGCAAAGCATCGGCGTATTTTGCTCAGGCGGAGCTCGACCGCCCGTTCAAGCGATGATCGCGTTCATCGACGATCAGCGTGCCATTCATGGGGTCGAGCCGATCTGCAAGGTCCTGCCGATCGCCCCGTCAACCTACCATGCACACGAGGCGAAGCGCCGTGATCCATTGCGCCTGTCGGCGCGGGCGCGCCGCGACCTTGCACTTCGGATCGAGGTGCGGCGCGTGTTCGAAGCCAACTACCGCGTCTACGGTGTGCGCAAGGTCTGGCGGCAGCTGCAGCGCGAGGGGTTCGACGTCGCGCGCTGCACGGTCGCACGGCTCATGCGGGCGATGGGCTTGGCGGGCGTCATCCGTGGCAAGCCGGTGCGCACGACGATCGGCGACCGCTCGGCACCGTGCCCGAGTGATCACGTCAACCGGCAGTTCCGCGCGCCAGCGCCCGATATGCTCTGGGTCTCGGACTTCACCTATGTCGCGACCTGGGCGGGGTTCGTGTACGTCGCGTTCGTCATCGATACGTTCGCACGGCGGATCGTGGGTTGGCGAGCAAGCCGCACGGCCCATGCCGGCTTCGTCCTTGATGCACTCGAGCAGGCCCTCCACGATCGCCGACCGACGCACAGCGGCGGTCTCATCCATCACTCCGATCGCGGTAGCCAGTACGTCTCGATCAAGTACACCGAACGCCTCGCCGAAGCGGGCATCGAGCCCTCGGTCGGCAGTGTCGGCGACAGCTATGACAACGCTTTGGCCGAGACGATCAATGGCCTTTACAAGGCCGAGGTGATCCACCGGCGGGGACCGTGGCGATCGTTCGAGACCGTCGAATACGCGACGCTCGAATGGGTCGACTGGTTCAATCACCGCCGGTTGCTCGAACCCATCGGCAACATCCCGCCCGCAGAAGCAGAGGAGCAATACTATGCCATGATCGAACAACGGCCTATGGCCGCATGACCCAAACCAAATAGCCTCCGGCAAACCCGGCGCGGTTCAGGTCGCGCAACGCTTCCGGCGAGTGCTGACGCCTCGAAACTCTGGCTCATGCCTACTACGGGAACAAAATTATACCGATACGATGGTGGGTGGCGGCGCATCGATGCCGAAGTCTTTGATGGTAAGCAGCGGCGCGCCATTCTTGAGGCGCTCGATGCAGCTCTTGCAGCAACCGGTTCTACCCAGACGGTGACATGGGGCGAGCGGATAGAAGATCGCGGCAGCCAGATCAAGTTTTCCGCGCTTGGACAGGGGCGCCGCGGGATGCGAAAGAAAAATGGGAACCCGATTTTGCCAAACGCAAGATCATACGATCCGATCTTGCGGGGCGCTTACCCGGTCTATCCATCAACATGGGGCGCTACGTCCATCGACGTCACCCAAAGAGGCGTCGAAAAAGCCTATGGCCTTAAATAATTGAGCGCGTCCAGCGGCATAGCCTTTGATGCGATGTTCTTCATCGAGGAGCGATATTCCCTGGGAGGAATGACTATCCCGCGAAGACGCTTGGCCTGGACACGGTGCGTGCGCGATCCAGCCAGCGTTTGAAACCGCAACGTGCGGTGTGAATGCCACGTCCAGGGCTTGGCCCACCGCAATGGTGTCCTAGGCCCGCGCCGCGGCGACGCGACGTGGCAGCCAGAAAGGCCGCGATGACCTTGTTCATGCATGAAAATTCCGATTGATAGGCATCAAGTTGTGCGTCTGCTCTAGGCAGCGCACGGTCGTTTGAGCATCAATCAGGCGATAGGGGGTCTAAGATCAGGCCCAGGCGACCAACGGCCGAGGGCCGTCGAATCGACAAATACAGCGGGGGCGCTCCGAAGGTCGAATAGGATTGGAACAATTGATCGGGCCGAAACGAGCGACGCCACGCCATGGCAGCCACCATGATGATGGGGCAGAGACCCATCGGCGTCCCCTTGCGACTGATCCTGATCCCCATCGCTATGGACATATCCAGAGCATTCGATCGTTGTCGCGCTGGTTGTAAAGGAACTGGAAAACTCACCTGCGTGCACCGCCGCAGTCGCTGTCAGCGACGCAACAATCGTGCAAAGCATCAGGAAGCCCCAACGAACCATATTCATCTCCATAGATGAATTTGTACGACCTGTCATTGCAAAGTCGCCGCCACAGATCGATGAAGGCTAGCTCCTGCACACTCACCGGCTAGGAGCTGCAGGACCATAAATTGGCAGGGCACTGGTTGTCAGCGACGATCATTCGCATGTGCCTGAGAGATTGCCCGCCCACTAAGCAATCCAATTGTCGACAATCGCCACTCCCAGGCCCGCTGTGCTTTCGATACCTTACCCACCAGCAACATGGCATGGGCGGGCTATTGATGCCGACCGCCGAACTCGCAAAAGCGGGGCCCCAAAGGTCAATATTCTGATCGCAGCCGCAGTGGTTGGGCGGTCGGGGCCGCCTAACTCGATATCTCGGTAGACTCACAATACCGGTAATCGTTATGCGCTCGGCTTGGAGGCTTTGGCAGCGGAGATTCCGCGTGTCTCGGGGCACAACGGTGCCGCTTGAAGTTTTACGATGACTTGGCGCTGTGTTTTGACTACACAAAGCAGTTATGTTGAAGAGGTTCTGGTCCCTCGTGTTGGTAATGCTCGCGTCATCCTTGGTGGTGACGGCGACCGTGCACGCGCAAGAAAGGCCGGAATCAGTCACATTCGAGTGCAGCGGTATCGTACATATCGATGGCGATGCCGATCAATCGCAAGGTGATTCGGACAACGCTGTTCCGCACCATCACGGCAGTTGCCACGGGTCGTCGATGAATGTCCCGGCTTCGGGTGAGCTGGCGGCTACTTTGCGTGCCGCAGACGTACGCCCTTTCCCCAGCTCAGACGCAGGAATCGCATCGCATGCGGTTGACCCTGCACTAAGGCCGCCCTCCGCCTGACATTTTCGCCGGCCAGCGCATGCTGGTTTGACGCAATTTGTCAGGATTACCACGTAATGAAAAAGATGATCGCGGCCGCACTGGCTGCGGCGTCCTGTGCATCGATTGCACAGGCGCAAGGACAGGCGCAACAAGCGCCTGCGCCGACAGCGGAGCCTTCATTGGCGACGCTAGCATCCGCACAGCCCTCGTCGGCATTCACGTTGGATCAGGCTGTGATGGAGGCGGGCGGCGTCGCGCCTTCCAACGTAGCAGCTGCAGCGGGGGTCGAGGCCGCGCAGGCCGGACGTTCCGTTGCGGGTCTGCGTCCCAACCCGACTTTTCAGAGTCAGGTCGAGAATGTGGTCGGCTCAGGGCCCTATCGGGGACTTCGAAGCGCCGAGACTACGGTCGGTGTAGCCGTACCATTGGAACTGGGTGGAAAGCGTAGCGCGCGTGTCGCAGTCGCAAGCGCGCAAGTCTCTCGGGCGGAATTGCAAGCCGCAATAGTAGCCGCCGATATCCGGGTGCAGGTTACACAGCTTTACGTGGATGCGATCGCCGCTGAACGGCGGTTGACGACGGCACGTGACCAGGCACGGATCGCGAGCGAGGTGCTGCGCGGAGCCGGGGTCCGAGTTCAGGCTGGCCGCGCATCGCCACTTGAACAACAACGTGCCGATGTCGCGCGGATCAATGCAGATGCCAATGTCGAGCGGCTAACGCGCCTCACAGCAGCCGCACGGATCAATCTTGCACGCCGGATAGGTCGCCCTATCGACGGGCCTCTCGATGTAGGATTGCTCGATCGACTCCCCGCACCGACCTATGGACCGATGGCCCCGACCGCGGCGGCGGGAACCCTTGCGCTGGCGGCAGCTGATGCCGACCTTGCCATCGCCGACGCAGGTATCCGGCTCGCCAAAGCCAACCGCATTCCCGACATCAATATAGGACCGGCGCTGCGGCGTCTGGAGGCGACGAAAGACACCGCTGCGGTGTTCGCGATCTCGATACCGATCCCAGTGTTCAACAATGGGCGCGCCGCCATTGCCCAAGCGACCGCCGAACGAACGCGCGCCGAAGCTGTGCGTCGTGTGACTGCGCTCGATGTCGAGCAGGCGATCACCGACGCGGAAGCGGAAGCGGCTAATGCTGCGACTTCGGCTAGAGCTGCCGCCGGTCCGGCTCTAGCCGCCGCACAAGAGGCCGCCAGGATCGCACGCATCGGCTACCGCGAGGGCAAATTCGGGCAGCTCGATCTACTCGATGCCGAACGCACATTAGCAGAGACGCGCGTCGCCGCGATCGATGCGCTCGCCAACTACCAAAATACCCGCGCCCGTCTTGAGCGATTGACCGCTCCGGCGCCAGACCAACAGGGGAATTGATCCATGTCGATGTTCATGCCGCGTACCGCGGCTTCACTGACGCTTGCCCTCGCTCTCGTAGCGTGTGGCGGCTCACCTGAGCCCGCTAATGAGACTGCAAACGAGGCCGCGTCGGCCAAGAGTGGCGAAGAAGGCGCAGGAGGCGGACATGCCGATGAGGGCAAGGTTACGCTTAGCGCCGATCAGATAGCGGCGGCGGGCATTCAGGTCGGCCGCCCGACGCTTGGCGGATCGGGCACGATCGAGCTGCCGGCCACGATTGAGGGGGATCCGCAAGGAACGCAGGTCGTCTCGGCGGCGATCGGTGGCCGTGTCGTTTCTCTGACCCTTAATCTCGGCCAGTCGGTCGGACGCGGACAGACCATCGCCGTCATCGAAAGTCGTGAGGCTGCGCAGCTCAAAGGTGAGGTCGAGGCATCACGTGCCCGGCTTGCTCTTGCCAACTCGAACCTGGCGCGCGAGCAGCGGCTGTTCGCGCAGCGGGTGTCGCCCGAGCAGGATCTGATCGCGGCGCGCACCGCGTCGATTGAGGCGGGCATCGCCTATCGGCAGGCTCAAAGCCAGGTTTCGGCCGCAGGCGGCGGCGGGGGCGGACTCAACCGTCTCGGCATTGTCGCGCCGATAGGCGGCCAGATCATCGCCCGCCCGGTCGTGTTGGGGCAAACGGTCGCGGCCGATGCCGAACTTTACCGCATCGCGAACCTTAGCCGCGTGTCGTTGGCGCTAAACCTCAAACCGGAAGATGCAGGTCGGGTGAAGCCCGGTAACACCGTAATGGTGACGGCTTCGGGACGGCAGGCGAGCGCACGGATCAGCTTCGTGTCGCCAGCCCTGGATCCGCAAACGCGGCAGGTGCCGGTTATCGCAACTCTCGAAAATGGTGGCGGTCAGTGGCGAGTCGGTGAGGCGGTGACGGCCTCGGTGCAGCTCAGCGGCACCGGCGGCGCCGCTAACACGGCCATTCTAGTGCCCACCACCGCCGTTCAGACAGTCGAGGGCAAGTCGGTCGTGTTCGTACGAACGCCAACTGGATTCCAGGCAACCCCGGTCACGCTCGGGGACGCTGCCGGGGCAACCGTCATCATTGGCTCTGGCCTCACCGGCCGCGAGCAGATCGCCACCACAGGCAGCTTCACGCTCAAGGCCGAAATCGGCAAGGGCGAAGCGGCGCACGAGGATTGATGCCATGATCGCGCGCATTGTCACATGGGCGGTCGAGAAGCGCTGGCTCGTCCTGCTTCTCACTGCCATCGCCACCGTAATCGGCGGCTATTCGCTTTACCGGCTCCCGATCGACGCGGTGCCGGATATCACCAACAATCAAGTGCAGATCAACGTCCGCGCACCTGCACTCTCGCCCGAGCTGGTCGAGAAGCAGGTGTCGTTCCCGATTGAAACCGCGCTAGCCGGCATTCCCGGCCTCGACAACACGCGCTCGCTCAGCCGCAACGGCTTCGCGCAAATCACTGCGGTGTTCGATGACTCGACGGATATCTATTTCGCCCGCCAACAGGTCGGCGAGCGGTTAGCAGGCGTCGCCGAGAACCTGCCCGACGGCGTGAATCCCGAGATGGGGCCGATCGCGACGGGTCTTGGCGAAGTCTATATGTGGACCGTTCGGCTCGATCACCGAAAGGATGACGAGCATCGGCCCGGAGAGCCGGGCCAGCAACCCGATGGCAGCTACATCACGCCGGAAGGCGAGCGGCTGACCACCGCGGAGGACAAGGCAACCTATCTGCGCACCGCGCAGGACTGGATTGTCACCCCGCTCCTGAAAAACACGAATGGGCTTGCGGGCATCGACTCGATCGGTGGCTATTCCAAGCAGTATCTGGTCGTCCCCGACGTCCAGAAACTCGCGTCGCTTAAGATCACACTTACTGAACTCGGCACCGCGCTCGAACGCAACAACACGAGCGTCGGCGGGGGGTTCGTCAACCGCAACGGCGAAGGCCTTGCGGTCCGCTCCGACGCGCTGGTGCGCAATGCGGCGGAACTCGCCCGAACCGTCGTCGCGACCCGCGAGGGCGTGCCGATCACGCTCGACCAGGTCGCGCGGGTCCGCAACGGGCAGGCGATCCGGATGGGGTCGGCATCGGAGAATGGTACAGAAGTGGTCGTCGGCACCGCAATTATGCGGATCGGCGAAAATAGCCGCAATGTCGCCACCGCAGTCGCCGACCGGCTCAAGGAGATCAATGCCTCGCTGCCGCCTGACGTCGTGGTGCAGCCGGTTCTCGATCGCACCGCGTTGGTCAATTCTACCATCAAGACTGTCGCCAAGAACCTCTCCGAGGGCGCGCTGCTGGTGATCGTCGTGCTGTTCCTGCTCCTCGGCAACTTCCGGGCGGCGCTGATCGCCGCGGCCGTCATCCCCGTGACAATGATGCTTACGGGCTTCGGAATGCTCCGCCTGGGCGTTTCGGCGAACCTTATGAGCCTCGGCGCGCTCGACTTCGGTCTTATCGTCGATGGCGCGGTCATCATCGTCGAAAATGCGCTGCGGCGTCTGGCCGAGCAGCAACATCACGAAGGCCGACTGCTGACCGTGAAGGAGCGGCTTGAAGCAGTGGCCACCGCAGCCCGCGAGATGATCCGGCCCTCGGTCTACGGACAGGCGATCATCATCCTCGTCTATGTGCCGCTGCTCACCCTCACCGGGGTCGAGGGCAAAACGTTCGTTCCGATGGCGCTCACCGTCATCATCGCCTTGTTGTTCGCCTTCGTGCTCTCTCTCACATTCGTGCCTGCGGCGATCGCCATCTGGCTGTCGAAGCGGGTTGAGGAAAAGGACGGAAGGATCATTAGCTGGCTCAAGGCCCGCTATGAGCCGAGCTTGGTAAAGGCGATGAAGCGACCCTCGCTCACGATCGGGGCGGGGATCGGCAGCCTCGTTGTGGCAGCGTTGGCTTTCACGACGTTGGGATCGGTGTTCCTTCCGCAGCTCGATGAGGGTGACTTGCTCATCCAGTCGCTGCGCATCCCGGCGACCTCGGTCCAGCAAAGCCAGGCTATGCAGGTGCCGATCGAGCAAATGGTGTCGAAGCAACCAGAAGTGCGGTTTGTCTTCTCGAAAACTGGCACGGCCGAACTGGCGTCGGACCCGATGCCGCCTAACGCGACCGACATGTTCGTCATCCTGAAGCCCCGCGATCAGTGGCCGGATCCCAAGCTGGCGAAGGCTGATCTGGTCGAACGTCTAGAGACGAAGCTGGGGAAAATCCCGGGCAACGCCTATGAGATCACGCAGCCGATCCAGATGCGGTTCAACGAGCTGATTGCCGGCGTGCGCGGCGACATCGCGGTCAAGGTGTTCGGCGACGACTTCGCTTCCATGAACCGCACTGCCGAGCAGATCGCCGGCGTCCTGCGCAAGACGCAAGGGGCAGCGGACGTGAAGGTCGAGCAAACGACGGGTCTTCCGATGCTTGATATTCGCGTCAATCGTGACGCGATGGCCCGGGTCGGCGTCACCGCGCAGGATGTGCAGGACACCATCACCGCCACGCTTGGCGGACGGGAATCCGGCATGATCTTCGAAGGTGATCGACGCTTCCCGGTGGTCATCCGGCTGTCCGATGCCGAGCGTGCCGATCTTGGGCTGCTCGAACAGGTGCAAGTGCCAGTGGCGGGCGGTGGCTATGTACCACTCTCCAGCGTCGCCAGCATTGGGGTGGTTGACGGGCCTAACCAGATCAGCCGCGAGAATGGCAAGCGCCGCGTCGTCGTCCAGGCAAACGTGCGTGGTCGTGACGTCGGCAGCGTGGTGGCGGACGCGCAGGCGGCCGTCGGGCAGGGCGTACGCCTGCCGGCGGGCAGCTATCTCGAGTGGGGCGGCCAATTCGAGAATCTGAAGTCGGCCAGCGAGCGGCTTCAGCTCGTGATCCCGGCCTGCTTCATCCTGATCCTACTGTTACTCTATGGGGCGTTGGGGTCAGCGCGCGATGCCGCGATCGTGTTCACCGGCGTGCCATTCGCGTTGGTCGGCGGTGTGCTGCTGTTGTTCGCGCGCGGGATGGACTTCTCGATCTCGGCCGCGGTGGGCTTTATCGCGCTGTCGGGCATCGCAGTCCTCAACGGACTTGTGATGGTCAGTTCGGTGCAGGATTTGATCCGGTCCGGGATGGACCGCGCAGAGGCGGCGCGCACAGGAGCGATCCAGCGCCTGCGCCCCGTCGTTATGACGGCGCTCGTCGCGAGCTTGGGCTTCGTGCCGATGGCGTTCGCCAGCGGCGCGGGCGCAGAGGTCCAGAAGCCGCTCGCCACCGTCGTAATCGGCGGTCTGATCTCGGCCACCCTGCTGACATTGTTCGTGCTTCCGACGCTTTACGCGCGGTTCGGTCAGCAAGCAGTGAAGGCTCAAGAACCGGACAAGGTGGAAGGCATCGAAGCGTCGCCGCAGCTCACATGATCGAGAAGGGGAGGGCGGCATCCGCTCTCCCCGCTTTGTCCAGAAAGGAGGAGTGAGGTGCCAATGATCGACAATGTTACGAGTCTGAAGGCATCGCCGCTGCGTGTTTGGTCGGTGCTCACCGATTTTGCGGGCCATTCGCAATGGAAGCCGGCCTTCCAGCTGTCGGGTGCAGCCACGCTTGGCGGTGACACAGCGTATACGTTCCGCATCGACCGCATCGATAAATCAGTAACCGCAAGGGCCGACATCACAAGTTTCGACAAGCCGGTGACATTTGCCTGGGTTGCGGGCGTCCCCAAGCTCCTAATGTTCGAAGAGGCGTATGCGCTCGAACGTGAGCCGACGGGCACGCGGTTGCGCCATACCCTGAGGTTTTCAGGACTGCTGGGGGACACGCTTGCGGCACTGATGCGCCGTAAGCTTCACGCCAGTCTCATTTGGTCAGATATCTGTCTTGAGCGCTATTTGCGGCGTCTGTCAGCCCAACCGAATCCCAACGTCAGGTCTTCACCCGCTCGTCATGGAGCCAAGGGAAGCAGGAGCAGGAGGCAGCGATGACATCGACTATTCGTTGGGCCACGAGACTCGCCTGCAGTGCGGCTTTGCCGTTGGCCGCGTGCTCGGAGCAGCCTCGCAAGGCGCCGCCAACCGAGCAGGAAATCCATGCGAACGACAGAGGAGACGCCAGCGGAACTCCGGGTCGCCATCCGTATCGATGCAGCGACGATCGCATGCTCCTTATCGACTTTAAGGATGCGGGACTTACCCTTGTGTTGCGAAGCGATCCGACCGCGGTGCCGACCGTCCTGACCGCGCCGTCTCAAGGTCTGCAATATGTCGGCGACGGAGTCAGCGCGACCTTCTCCGGTAGCGACATCAAGATCGAGGAAGCGGACAAGCTTCCTATCCTGTGCAGGAAGGCAACGAGCTTGTGACTAACCCACCCGCCACAGCGAGGCGCTGACAATGGCAGCGCTCAAATTTTCCATGATCCCCATGATCGCGATCATGATCGGTGCATTCATTGCCGGGTGGCGGCAGCCCGGCGCGAAATTGGTCGCGGCCATGCAGCACCTCGCAGCCGGCGTGGTGTTCGCCGCCGCTGCAACGGAGATACTGCCGCTGGTAATGCACGGTGGTTCTCCGACCGCAACTCTCATCGGCGGAGCGCTAGGAGTCGCTGTGATGCTTGGCCTGAAGGCGGCAGAAGGCCGGTTTGAGGGGCCGGTCGCGCTGCTAGCCGCGATCGGTCTCGATTTGGCCATCGACGGCTTGGTCCTCGGTCTTGCGTTCATCGCTGGTGAGAAGGCGGGTACGCTGCTGGCCGTCGCGCTGACTCTCGAAGTGCTGTTTCTCGCGCTCACCCTCACCAACGATCTGACAGGCCGGTATCGCAAGGCTAAGGCGATCGGCCTGACCTGTGCGCTGGCAGTGCTGGTGCCGATCGGCGCGCTTATCGCGCAGCCGGTGGCGTTGCTGACTCCGATATGGATCACTGGCTTCCTAAGCTTCGGCCTGATGGCGCTGCTCTACTTGGTCACCGAAGAACTGCTGGTCGAGGCGCACGAGACGCCAGACTCGCCACTAATCAGCGCGATGTTCTTCGTCGGCTTCCTGACCCTCCTGCTCATCGAGGAGATCATGGTATGACGGCTGCACCGAACGGCAAGGTTTCAGCCGAGCGACGCACGCTCTGGATCGTGCTGCTGCTCAACGCGGCGATCGCGGTTGGGTTTTTCGCCACCGGCCTAGCCGGCGATTCCAGCGCGCTTATCGCTAACGGCGTCGACAACTTGTCCGATACCGCGGTTTACGGGCTGAGCCTCGTCGCGCTGAGCCGCGGGATTAGGTGGAAGACGCGTGCTGCAACGGTCTCCGGCGTCATGCTGCTGATCTTTGCCGGCGGTATCTTGATCGACGTGGGTCGCCGCTACATCCAGGGCAGTGAACCGATCGGGCCGACTATGATGGTCATGTCGGCGATCGCCGGCGTCGTCAACTATCTCTGTTTGCGACTTCTGCAGCGGCTCAAGCAACCTGACGTGAACCTGCGTGCCGCGACCACGTTCAGCTTCAACGATTTCATCTCCAATGGCGGCATATTGATCGCCGGCGCGCTCGTGCTCTGGTTGGGGGCCAACTGGCCCGATCTTCTGGTCGGCCTGGCTACCGCGCTTATCGCGATCAAGGGCGGCATCGAAATCCTGCGCGATGCGCGGACAGAAACCAAGACCAATACGGAGACGGCGTGATGACCGAAAAGCTCGAACTCGACATTCCCGTCCTTCTGCCGGAAGTTCCAGATGCGGCCGATGCTTGTGTCGGCCGCCTTGTCTCGACTTTGAGCGCTAAACCCGGCGTCGAGCGTGCGCATGTCCTGCCAGCTGATGGCGATACGCCGGCAAAACTGTGCATCCATTTCGACAGTGACGCCTTACCGTTGTCACGCGTGCGCGACATAGTGCGGGCGGCAGGTGCCGAGCTCAGCGGACGTTACGGCCATGCAACATGGCAGGTCGAGGGTATCGGCCATGAGCGCCGCGCCCGTACAGTTGGCGAAACCCTGTGCCGGGTGCCCGGCGTGCTGCAGGCCGATGCCAGCGCCTCGGGTAGTGTCCGGGTGGAATATGACAAAGAGCGCGCGGACGAACGGGCGATCCTGGCCGCGCTGGGCAAGCTCAACGTCAAACCCGGGAAGCGGACTGGATCGGATCAGACCGTCGACCATTCTGGGCACGCGCATGGAAGTGGCGGCCATGCCGGAGGCGCGGAGAAGCATGGGCCGGGTGATGGACATGATCACGCACACGCCAATTTCCTTGGTCCCAACACTGAGCTGATCTTCGCGGTTGCGTGCGGCGCAATGCTGGCGATCGGGTTCGGAATCGAGAAGCTGGTAGCGGGCGCGCCGGACTGGCTGCCCACCGCCTTCTATATCGGCGCCTATGTGTTCGGCGGCTTCTTCACGCTGCGCGAGGCGATCGACAATCTGAAGCTCAGGAAATTCGAGATCGACACGCTGATGCTTGTGGCAGCTGCCGGAGCCGCTGCGCTCGGCGCTTGGGCGGAAGGCGCCCTGCTGCTTTTCCTGTTTAGCCTTGGCCATGCGCTTGAACATTATGCGATGGGCCGCGCAAAGCGCGCGATTGAGGCGCTGGCGAAACTCGCGCCTGAAAAAGCGACCGTGCGCCGCGACGGGCAGACTGCGGAGATTCCTGTTGAGGAACTGGTGGTCGGCGACGTTGTGATTGTCCGTCCGAACGAGCGCTTGCCCGCCGACGGCTTCATCACCAGCGGCTCGAGCGCGATCGACCAGGCCCCCGTTACAGGCGAGAGCATCCCCGTCGACAAGGAACCTGTTGCCGATGTCGAGGCCGCGCGTGCGAAGCCCGATGCAGTCGAGGCGACGTCGCGGGTGTTCGCGGGCACGATTAATGGCGGCGGCGCGATTGAAATCGAGGTGACACGGCGTTCCAACGAAAGTGCGCTTGCCAAGGTTGTGAAGATGGTGAGCGAAGCGGAGACGCAAAAGTCTCCCACTCAGCGCTTTACCGATAGGTTCGAGCGTGTCTTCGTGCCAGCTGTGCTGGCCCTCTCGTTTCTTCTTCTCTTTGCGTGGGTTGTGGTCGACGAGCCGTTCCGCGACAGCTTTTATCGCGCGATGGCGGTGCTGGTCGCCGCCAGCCCCTGCGCGCTGGCCATCGCCACCCCAAGCGCGGTGCTGTCCGGGGTTGCAAGGGCCGCACGCGGCGGCGTGTTGGTGAAGGGCGGTGCGCCGCTTGAAAACCTAGGCTCGCTTAAGGCAATCGCGTTCGACAAGACCGGCACCCTAACCGAAGGTCGTCCCCGTATCACCGATGTCGTGCCCGTCGATGGCGCAACCGAGGAGGATCTACTGATGCTCGCCGTTGCGGTCGAAGCCTTGAGTGATCACCCGCTGGCACAGGCGATAGTGAAGGATGGACGCGAGCGGCTAGGCGGGCGCGAGCTGCCGAGCGCGACCGCTCTTAAAAGCCTGACCGGACGCGGTGTCACTGCAACCGTCGATGGAGAGACAGTGTGGATCGGCAAGGCCGAGATGTTCGGCGTGGAAGGCATCCCTACGCTAAACGCGGCCGCGACTGATGCCATTGCCACGCTGCGCGAGGGTGGGCGCACCACGATGGTGGTGCGGAAGGGCGAGCGGGACATTGGCGCAATCGGGCTCATGGACACACCCAGAGAGGCAGCGAAGGTGGCGCTCAAGCGCCTCCATGACATGGGCGTCACGCGCATGATCATGATCTCTGGAGATCACCAGAAGGTGGCTGATGCCATCGCTAGGGAGGTTGGTATCGACGAGGCATGGGGCGACTTGATGCCGGAGGACAAGGTCGCTGCAATCAAGAAACTGGCGGGTGAGGACAAGGTTGCGATGGTCGGCGACGGCGTTAACGACGCGCCAGCCATGGCCAGTGCGACGGTCGGTATCGCCATGGGCGCTGCGGGTTCGGACGTGGCGTTGGAAACCGCTGACGTCGCGCTGATGGCCGACGATTTGGCACATCTTCCGTTTGCAGTGGGTTTGAGCCGCCACACTCGCGGCATCATACGGCAAAATGTCTTCGTCAGCCTCGGGGTAGTGGCGTTTCTTGTACCCGCTACGATCCTCGGGCTAGGTATAGGCCCGGCGGTAGCGATGCACGAAGGCTCGACTCTACTGGTCGTCGTCAACGCTCTTCGCCTGCTCGCTTATCGCGATCCGGCGAGGCAGGCGGCATGACCGCTGATCGCTACGACGCCCTCGTCGTCGGCGGCGGCCCTGCCGGCCTCACAGCCGCAATCTACCTTGCCCGTTATCATCGCCGCGTTGTCGTGGTCGATGACGGGCACAGCCGTGCAAAATGGATACCCCTCTCCCACAATCATGCCGGCTTCCCGGAAGGGATAGGCGGGGAGGATCTGCTAGCCAGGATGCGCAAGCAGGCCGAGCAATATGGCGCGGTGATCGTCAACGACCGCCTCATCGCCCTTGAGGGTGGCGATGACGTGTTCGTGGCGCGCGGCAGAGATATTGCAGTTACCGCTCGCGCCGTCTTGCTGGCAACCGGCGTCGAAAACAGGCGCCCGAAAATGGATGCTGCCACACATCGCGACGCCCTCGCGAGCGGCTTGCTGCGCTATTGTCCTGTCTGCGATGGATATGAAGCTTCCGGACAGGCGATCGGGGTGATCGGGGCCAATCGTCACGGGGTTGCAGAGGCGCTGTTCCTCACGACCTACTCCGATGACGTAACGCTCCTCGTTTATGAAACTATGGAACTCAACGGGACGGATCGCGCCGACCTTTGGCGTGCCGGGGTGAAGGTGAATGAAAGCCCGCTTGAAGAGCTCGAGTTCGGAGGACGCGCTACGGCCCGGCTGCGTGATGGAACCGCTTGCCGTTTTGACACTATCTATCCCGCGCTAGGATCGGACAGCAACCACTCGCTCGCGCTGCAGCTTGGCATCGAACTGAGCGATGGTCGCTGCATCCTTGTCGATACCAAGCAACGCACCAGCGTCGCGGGCGTGTACGCAGCCGGCGATATTGTCATGTCGCTCGATCAGATCAGCGTCGCAATGGGCCACGCCGCAATAGCAGCAACGGCCCTTCACAATGATCTGCGCGACCACGACGGAAACGGCCCGGCTTCATGAAATGGTGGATCCTATACGTTTTCAACGGGAGATTTGCGGAGACCAAGCTGTTTTTGTCGGCCGACATGGCAACGACGGGTTCACGCCTGCCCGATGATGATAGGGCCGAAGGAGGCGGGCCGTATGCGTATTGAAATTAGCTCTCTTTATGAGATTGGATCTCACCTCATAAATCTGGGTGCCGCTTATGGTCTTGCTCTTCCTATTGGATGGGACCGGGAAACTGAAGAGCGTAGTGCCGGGATTCGGACTTTCCCTTTGGTCGCGGTGGCCAGCTGCGGATTTGTGCTTATTGCAATCGCGGTTCTTGGCAAAGAGTCGGCTGGCCAAGCTCGAATTCTAGAAGGCTTGATCACCGGCGTGGGATTCATCGGTGGAGGGGCTATCCTCAAGCATGGGGGGCAAGCTTCTGGCACAGCAACCGCTGCGAGCCTTTGGGCAACTGGCGCCCTGGGAGCCGCCGTGGGATACGGGCTCTATGATATAGCGGCATTCCTCGGCCTGATGACCTTTATGACGCTCCGCGGTTCCCGCCATCTAAAAAAGGCTGCTAACATCCAACAGTAATTGAGCCTGTACAACAACAAGTCCTGCATATGTGCATCACATCGGTTCTTTACGCGCTATGAGCGAGGTTCACCTCCTTTTGCAATGTGCGTGCGCCCCATGAGGGGAAGTCCGAAAGGGATCGTGTTCGGCACCCGGGGATAATCCTGCATCTTACCGGAGGTGTCACGGACAGCAATGTTTGGGGGGATTCCGCCCGTGACATTCCATTGGTATCGGAGAGGGTTCGAGCTGAGAAGGGTTCAAGTGGGAAGGTGCAAAATAATCCTCCGCAAAAGGCACTTGCCACGACCTGTTGGTTCAGTCCGTGGATCCGATCTGGCGCGGTCACAAGTTGCCTAACGCGATTGGCAATGGCCAGCCAGGTCGACACGCCGTCATCGCCTCCGCTCTCCGTAAGGCTATGGACCCGCTCCAACAGGAATGACGCAACGTCGTCTCCTTCGGTTTGGCGTCGGTACATAGAACGGACCCAGATATACGCTAAGGCCCGACAGCCCCGCTCATGGTGTCTGAAAAAACCTGTTTGTCGCCAGTCATGACGGCAACCGGGTTTTCCGTCATCTGGTTGCTCGATGACCTCGATTGGGACAAGTACGAACCCGCTGGCGCGGGATGGGTGCCTGGATTTGAAGTACCGCTGATCCACTGATATCGGCGCTTTGGTTGAGCCTGCTGCGGCATAGGCAGATTATCGCGACTCCTTTCAACCAAGGAGCGTACGATGATCACCAGTGTCTCTGATACCCCAGTCAGCTCATTGCGCCAGCGCATGATTGAAGACATGAACCTGCGACGGTTCGCTCGCAAAACCCAGTTCGACTACGTGCGTCACGTCGCGCGTTTTGCCACCTATCTTGGGCGCCCTCCCGACACCGCGACAGCAGAGGACCTGAGGCTATTCCAGGTCGAACAGCGCGACGCCGGCCTGGGCGTGCCGACCATGAACAGTATCGTTTCAGCGCTGCGCTTCTTCTTCACGCACACGATTGATCGACCGGATCTTTCCCGCAAGCTCCATACGGTCAAGAACCCGCGTTCCTTGCCCATCGTTCTGAGCCCCGACGAGGTTGCGCAGCTGCTGGGGGCGACCACATGCCTCAAGCATAAAGCAGCGCTGTCCGTTGCCTATGGCGCGGGCTTGCGTGCCGCCGAGGTGACGATGCTCAAGGTCCGCGATGTCGATAGCAAGCGCATGCTCCTGCGGGTGGAGCGCGGCAAAGGCGGGCGATATCGCAATGCGCTCCTGCCTGCTGACCTGCTTACCCTGTTGCGCGAGTGGTGGTCCGTTGGCCGGCAACAGGGCGTCATGCATGCCGATGGCTGGCTGTTCCCGGGGATGCACTACCTCAAGCCGCTCAGTACGCGACAACTCCATCGCATAGTTGTCGACGCCGCAGAGTCCGCGGGCATCACCAAGCGGGTCGGCCCGCACACCCTGCGGCATAGCTTCGCCACGCATTTGTTGGAGGACGGGGTCGATATTCGCATCATCCAGGCGCTGCTGGGGCATGCGAACCTCGAGACCACCGCCTTTTACACCACGGTCGCCACCCGAACGGTGCGCGCGGTCATTAGCCCGCTCGACAGGTTGGTAACGCTGCCCGATCCACAAGTGGCGCCAGACGGCTGAGCCGTTGCGCACCTCACTCGAGGTCGCCGACATCTTTCGCACCGCCGGACCGGCCTATCGGGCCGCCCATGCCGGGCATCTGAGCCTCACCCAGCTCAAGGTGATGACGGCGATCGAGAACTGCCGCACCGCAGCCCTTGGCGGTCATGTCGAGGCCTGCGAGGACTGCGGGCATCGGCGGATCGCCTATAACAGCTGTCGTAATCGGCACTGCCCAAAGTGCCAGGGCGCGGCCGCGCGCACCTGGCTGGCAGAGCGCGAAGCCGACCTTTTGCCGGTCGGATACTTCCACGTCGTCTTCACGCTACCGGTGGAAATCGCCAGCGTCGCTTTCCAGAACAAGGCGGTGGTCTATGATCTGCTGTTCAAGGCAGCGTCGGAGACTATGCTGACGATCGCGGCCGATCCCAGGCATCTAGGCGCCAGGATCGGGATCACCGCCGTGCTCCACACATGGGGCTCGGCCCTTACGCACCATCCCCACGTCCATATGGTGGTGCCGGGTGGCGGCATCGCACTCGACGGGACGCGATGGATATCGACGCGCCCTGCCTTCCTTTTGCCGGTGCGTGTCCTAGGCAAGCTGTTTCGCCGTCTGTTCCTGACCCGGCTGATCCAGCTTTATGACGTCGGCAAGCTCGCCTTCTTCGGATCGCTCGCATCACTTACCGAACGGCGCGCCTTCCTGCGTCATCTGGCGCCGGTCCGGAAGACGCGATGGGTGGTCTATGCAAAGGCGCCCTTTGCGGGCCCTGAAGCGGTGCTCGCCTATCTGTCCCGCTATACCCACCGGATCGCCATCTCGAACCGCCGGTTGATCAGCTTCGACGAGAAGGGCGTCACGCTGCGCTACAAAGATTACCGTCGCGATGGACCCGAACGCCAAAGCGTTATGACACTCGCGACCGACGAGTTTATCCGGCGGTTCATGTCGCACGTCCTGCCTCGTGGCTTCCATCGTATCCGGCATTACGGTCTGCTGGCCAGCTCATCGCGCAAAGCCAACCTCGCGCGTGCTCGCGCGTTGCTCGAGGTAGCTGCGCCGCCTGACGAGGCGATCCTCGAAGAGCCCGTCGATCTGCGACCACCATGCCCTTGCTGCGGCGGGCATATGATCATCATCGAAACCTTCGAACGCTGGCGACAGCCGCGGGCACCGCCGGACATCCTGATGCCGATCCCGGAGATTACGTCATGAACCGGCATGAACTGCTCCATATCCCTCCTGTCAAAGCGTCGTGGCAGGAAATCACGGCGCTTGCGCTGGAAGCGATCCATGACGCCGCTCACAACCAGAATGATGGCAGCACGCACCGATTATGCTGCCCGCCCCGGACAAAATGCCGACCGCCTGGTTCCCGTCCATCGCACCCTACCGGCGATTGTGCCAGTCCGCGAAACGGCGCCGACCCGAAATCCCCATAGCCTATCGCCTGAGGCCCCGCGGGTCGTACATGTGAGACTTTCGTACGCCTGCCGGCGGCCGAAACCCTTCGACATTCCTGCCGTTCCGAATCCAAATACTGAACGGCAGCTCTTGCGGTAAGCCGCCATCCCTCGCAGTTTCTTCGATCTCAAGACCTGCTCGGTTGCCGGCACGTAGGTTACGGCATTCCCCTGTCGAGCCGCTCCCCAAGTGCAAGCTCGGAAGGTATAGATAGGCAAAATCGCGATCAAAACTAGTCGAGTTAAGTCCTGCTTCGCGCTACTGGTGGGCGGCCACGTGAGGGCCGCCGAGATTTCGAATGCAGATGGATGAAACAGGAACCGGAGAAGCCTCCCAAAGATGAAGTCAGCAGCTCGAGCCCGGTCGGGCGCGGGGGTGCAGGCACTTACATTGAGGGTGAGCTTGGCGCTTATTATCTGCTTCAGATGTTGGCTGGCAGCGAAGCGCGTGGTCTCCCCGATGCCGTGATCAAACGGGTTCAGTTCCAGGGCGTGGATGAAGGCTATGCGCTTGACGATCTGATCGTCCACGCGGCGTCGAAAAGCGGAAGCTCGGTTCTCGAAATCCAGTCCAAGCGCACCGCCACCTTCGCGCCGAAGGACGCGATTTTCATCAACCTGTGCGAACAGATCGCGCGCACCGCGCCGGACAGTCCGCCGACCGACCGGCACCTCCTGGCTGCCGCGACCCAGCGCACCAGTTTTGCGATCTCCGGCCCGTATCAGGATGTGCTCGCCTGGGCGCGCGCCGCGAGTTCCGGGGCTCAATTCTTCGCCCGGCTTGCGCTTAATGGCGTGGCCAGCCCGAAAATGCGCAATTTCGGCCAAGCGTTCCGGACCCATCTCGTCGCGCATGGGATCGCGGACGACGACGAGGTGATCTGGAATATCATCCGACGCTTCCTGATCCTAGAGTTCGACTTTGAATCCGGCGCACCACAGGCGCGGGACTATGCGCTCATGCTGGCGCGGCAGGTGCTCGCGCCCGAAGATGCCGGCCGCGCCGAAGGGCTCTGGAGCGATCTGATCGCGGTGGCCATCAAGACCGGCACGACCGGTGGATCGCTCACGCGCGAGGTGCTGATCGACACGGTGACGGCGCACGGCTTTCGCCTCGCCGGCGACCGGAACTTTTCCCTGGCCCGCGGCAAGCTTGCGGAGTTGTCGCGCCACGCACTCATGGACATCGGCACGAGCGTCGGCGGGATCACCCTGCCTCGCCTGGGCGCTGTGGCGGCGATGGAAGAGGCGCGCGACGCGCACCGCTTCATCGAAATCACCGGCGATCCCGGCGTCGGCAAATCCTGGGTGCTGCGTCATTTTGCCGAGAGGCAAGCGCGCGAAGGCCAGGTCATCGTCCTTGATCCGATTACAACGCCCGACGGGGGCTGGTCGGCGCTCTCGGAGCGGTTGGGCGTCCCGGGGACCGCCGGGGAATTTCTCGGCGATATCGCGGCCAGCGGCGGCGGGATCCTGTTCATCGATGGGCTCGAGATGTTCGCGACAGCGGAGCGGCGCCGCACGGTCAACGACGTCCTGCGGGAAATCGCCGGTATCGAGGGGTTCTCGGTCGTTGTCTCGACGCGGCCCGACCTCGGCGTCGAGGACTGCAGCTGGCTCGCCGAAGACGCCATCGCCAGGCTCGGCGCCCCGCATCGCGTATTCGTGGGTGAGCTCGACGAGGACGAGGTCGCGGTTCTGGTCGAGATGGCGCCGGAATTGCACGCCCTGCTGTCGCCGGACCATCCAGCCGCTCCGATCGCCCGCAATCTGTACCGGCTGACCCGGCTGCTGAAGGTGCCGAGCACGGTCGACATCCGCACGGAGGCGGCGCTGGCGCACCATTGGTGGGACAGCGCCGACGGGGCGGAGCCGAAAGACAAGCGCGCGGCCCAACGCCTGCTCGCCGGACTGGCCGAAGCGGCGCTCGGCGGCCGCGACACAATCGATGTCGCCACCGATTCGGATGCACGCACGCATTTGTTGGACAGCCGGAGCCTGAGCGAGCCGCACCGCGACAAGCTGGGTTTCCGCCATGACGTGCTGCGCGACTGGGCGATCGGCGCGCGCCTCCATGAGAACATCACCCTGCTCGATGGCGTCGACCTGACGGTGCAGCCTTCGCCGCGCCTCGCGCGCGGTATCGAGTTTGCCGGCCGGTTTGCGTTGGAGAGGGCAACAAACGGCGCGGTATGGCAGGCGCTCCTTGAGGCTCTGGCGCGCCCTGGCGCGCATGCAGCGTGGCGTCGGCAAGCGCTCCTCGCCATCGTGAGGTCGGAACTGTCGGCCGAGCTGCTCAACCGATGCTCCGACACGTTGCTTGCGCAGGGCGGTGCGCTCCTCATCGAACTCTGCACCGCGATCATAGCCGTGGAAACGATGTCGGCGGCGGCGCTGTTCGCACGGATCAAGGCCCAGGGGTTCGAGGTTCCCGAAGGCACGACGTCCCTTCGTGCGGCATCCTCACCATCGGCGCCCGCGATGCTGATGTGGTGTTTGGACCATCAGGCGCAGATCCCGGTTCACGCTATCGCGTCCGTGGTCAAACTCGTGGAGATCCAGTTCTTCCTCGCAATGACCATTTCCGCTTACGGACAAGCGGCCGCCGGGATGCTGTTTGATTGGCTGTTGCAGCTCGATGTGCGAGAGACGGCGATCGCGATCCCGTCGCCGGCGGACGCCCCGAGGATGCAGGGTGAAGCGCGCTCGCGCATGATCGAGGATCTTCGCAGCATGACGCTGCTGCTCGCGGCCAACGCGCCGGAGAAGGCAAAGGCCTATCTGCGGGCGGTGGCGGGCGAGAACGACACTTACAAGGTCAAGGCGATCCGGCTGTTCAGCAAGGCTCTAGCGAGCGTCGCGCCCGCAGAACTTGCGGCGCTCATCGAAGCCAGCCTCATCGAGAATCCGCGCAAGGGACGGTCTCGCCGCGAGTCAATGGGCCGCGTCTTCGGTTTCGCGGATAGCGATTACATGCCGGCGTCACCAGCACAGACCCCGTTTCTCGATCTGCTCGATGCCAATCAGCAAATCGGACTTGCGCTCATTCGCACGCTCGTCGCAGCGGCAGTCGACGGTCATGCCGCTGGCAAGGCGACCGAGACCAATGGCTTCACGGTCGTCGTCGACGGTACGCCGCGGTTCTTCCCTTGGGTCCAGACCTATTTCTGGTCACGGCAGTTTCAGGCACCGGAATCCTCGGTCGGCTCCGCCCTCAAGGCCCTCGAAGCTTGGTCGCATGAGCGGCTCGAGCGCGGCGAGGATGTCGCCACGGTGCTGCAGGACATCCTCGGGCCGGAGGGAAGCTGCGCTGCCTATCTCGTGGTCGCGATCGACGTCCTCATGTCCCATTGGCCCGCGACGCGCGACGCGCTCGTTCCGTTTGTGGCCAACCCGCATATCCTCGCCAGCGATCGCGACCGCGCGTCGATCGAGATGTTCGGAGACATGATGGCTTTCCAGAAAGAGCCGAGCGGCCGCGTGCGGCTCGCCGATCTTGCAAAACGCGGCTCCCGCCGCTTCACCCTCGAGCAACTGATGTTCTCCTATTCCGGGAACGACGATGCCAGTTCCGCCGTCCGGCGGCTTCTTGCCCAAGCGGTCGATGAACTCGGACCTTGTAACGAGAGCGATACTTTTCGCGATCCAACGTTCATGGGAGCGCATGCGCTGAACCTATTGGACCGGGCCAACTGGGTCGAGGTCGACGGCCTATTTAGCTTCGTGCCGCCGCCCGCCGAAGCCGAGCATCTAGCGCGCCTCGAAACCGCAAGCCGCGCGCTCGCCTTGTCGAGTGATATCGAGGCGAGAATCCAGCTCGCGACCAACGATCCGGCGAGAGGCTCGGCGGAGACCGCACGACAAGCGGCGGAGCATGCGGCGGGCGATCTGCCCGACGACCGCGACGAAGATTATCTAAAAGCACGGTCCACCCGCCTCATTGCCACCGCCATGCTGGTCGCGCGCGACGGCGATGACGCCCTTCTCGCCGAACATGAAGCCTGGGTCAGGGCAGTCATAGATATCGCTCTGATTGAGGAGGTGGACGCCTACGGCTCCGGCGAGACACTCGGCTTCAACCGGCCCGGGATGGCGATTTGCGCGCTTGTTCATCTCTGGCATCGTCGCAAGGTGACGGCAGATCGCGATCGGATCGTGGAAGCCGCCGTGCGAGGCGACAGGGCAGCGATACCGGCGTTCACCGCGGCCCGGGCGACGATCGATCACGCTGATCCGCGGCTCATCAAGTCGGCGATCCGGATGGCGTTCGCCCGTCGCCGCTATCGGTGGCACCCCTATGATGATGATCCCGCCGATGAGGTCGCCTATGAGACAGAGCGCGCGCGTCAGGACAGGGAGGCGGTTTCTGCCGAGATCGCATGGCTGGACGGCGGGCCCGAGCCTGAGTGGCCAGCGCTGCTAGACGAAAGACCCTTTCTGCGGAACAGTCCGCGCGCGATCCTCTCGCGCGACGGGGCGCGGATCGAGTTCGAACAGGACGAGGCAGAGGAGAGTTGGGCGCCGCGCTCGAAAAAGGCATCGATCCATGTCGAGACGCAAGGCATTGCGAAGTGGCTCGCGCTTTTGAATCGCGAGGCGTGCCCGAGGCCGGCGTGGTTCGGCGAGATTGTCGATACCTATGCGCCGTGGTCGGCGCGGCTCAACGCTCATGGCTATCCCGCCGACGCCGAGCTCGACCGATCGCCTGACGACTGGAACCAGCAATTCTATCTGCTGGTCGCCGCAGTCATCATGGATTCGGCGCATGACCGGCTCGATGCTATCCTGACGCCGATCCTGGAACTTCCCGACCGCTCGTTCTGCGACGTCGCCGACACGCTCACACGCGCGGCCGATGCCTCCTACTTCAATGATCGGGGGCGCCCGCCCAATCGCGCCCTCACGATCCGGCGGCAGCTGGTGACGCGCACCATAGCTCTCGATCGCTGGTCCCGGCACCGCCGACCGGGCGACCTGAGCATCGACCTTGAATCAGGTCCGACGATCGCCGTGATGCTGATGAATGAATATGTCTTCGGTTCGGGCAGTCAGAGTTATCTCGTTCCAGCCATCTTCGACCGGATCGATCCGCTGCTCGAAGCGCTGCGCCCCATGATGCCGGGCGGGCCGACCGCCTTTGTGGCGCTTTGCACGATGAACACTCTCCTGATTGGGCCGACCGCGCGTCACCTCGACTTCCTTCTCTTCGCCATCGAATCCTGGCTAGAGGCCACGGCGGGCGACCGGGCGATGTGGCATGAACTGGCGATCGGCCGAAAGGTCGCGCAGTGGTTCGAAAGTGCGTCGAAGGGCGACCCGTCGCTCTATTACCACGATCATGGGCAGCGCCTGCGGATCGACGCCATGCTCGGGAGACTTGTCAGCCTTGGCGTGTCAGAAGCCCATGAGCTCGAGCTGAAGTTAGAGGCGGCGCGTAACGGCCCGGCCCAAAGCCGTCTGCGAGACGCATGAACGCAGGGCGTCTTCTGGCAAGGAGCTCACAGCACCTCGATGAGGGGGCCTTCCTTGCGCATCAGCGATAGGTAGTCACCGCCATTGAGAATGAGCGCACCCTTGCCGATACGCGTGGCGAGCGCGCCGAAGCTTCGCGCGACGGTGGCGCGCGCGGACACACTGTCGGTCGCCAACATACCGGCCTCAAGCTCGACGGGATCGTTGAAACGGAGATGGATCCTCCTGGCCTCGGCCGACTGTTCGAGGCAGGCGCGGCGGAAGATCGAGTAGAAGCTCAGGTCTCCGAACTGGACGAGACGAAAGGCCACCATGCTTCTCACGAGCGGGAGGCTGATGTCGCGGTCGGTTTCGAAATCGAAAGTGGGCGTGCCGGCGGCGCCGGCGATCGCGAAATTGACGACCTCGTCATGCGCGGCAAACACGTCGGCGGCGCGCATTGGCGGATTATCGTCGGGGCTGCAGCAGCTTCGGAGATATCCCAAGGCGTCGTCCAACCAGACGAAAATCTCACGGTCCTCGATTGCGACAGGAGGGCAGGTCGTCTCGAGCGGCTCGTCCTGGTCGTCGAGCATAAGCGAAACCGTGCAGCGCTCGCCCGAGATCACCATGAACCGCGCAAGATTCTGGAGGTGATCGAAAGGGTGAACATCGGTGCCGCGGAACTGGTAGCTGATGTTGAGCTCGGGGCCGCGCAGGACAGCGCTTATGGTCGGTGAGGTGAAGGTCGCGCGGACCGTCTCCAACGGGAGATTGTCCATGGCGAACTTGCGGACCTCGCCGGCGAAGGTGGCGGCTTGGCCGGCCGCGTTCTGAAAGGTGAGCTGCCCGGGTTGCGGAATGGCGTCGAGGTTGAAGATGGTGGGCTTGCCGGCGAAAAGCGGTGAAACGATGTCGAACCGCTTGTCGCCAAAGATGATCTCGACGTCGGCCGGGCTTGTCGGCAGTCCGACGGCGGCATCGATCAGCTTTTGGACGTCGTCGAAGGGGATCGTCACCGTGCCGCCGAAATGGCCTTCGTCGAAGCCCAACTCGCGGGTCAACTGGCGCTTCTGGTTGGCATAGTCGTGCTGGTCGGTGTCGCCGATCGAGCGTATCCACGGCAGAAGATCATCGGTGCGATCGTCGGCTTCGTCGAAGGCGATCGACAAGCGGAGACGATGGAGATCCGTCTTACCGTCGCGCTGCGCTTCCCGGGCGCGGCGCAGGGCGGCCTCGATCAGCGGCTTGTCGAAGTGACGGGCGTAGATCCTCTCCTCGCTATGGTCGCTGTTGCGCCACCAGAGCGTGATGAAGCACGGATCCGGCTCATTGGCGAACCGGAGCGCATTGCTCAATTTGACGCTCGTGGTCGGCTTTCCATCGGTCTTGGACTTACCTGAACCCGCACCGTGGCGTTCCCCGGTTGCCGATCGTGCGGGAGGCCATGGACCCTTTCGCGAGCAAACTCGACCATATAGTCCCAACCCTCGCGATCCTGGATCGAGGGGTTCTTGGTGACATTGGCGATGTCGCAGAGGACCTCGAATGACGACTGGGCATAACTCGAGAAGTTTTGCGCGAATGCCGGCACGTCGTGAATCTTCCTCGGAGATAGGCAGGACAAAGGTAAGCAGCGGGCGACGGGCAGGCAATCGGTTACTGCGTCCTTATGGCCAACATTGTGCCCGGGGGCGGGCCTGCTCCCGCATCGGTCAGTCTTCCGCGTGACAGGTATCGATGAGAGAGGCGAGGGATGGCCCCGCGCGATCGAACGTCGTCATATCGATCAGCTTGCCGCCATGATCGCGCGCGACGCGCAGCGGGCCGGCCTTCTTGAGGTCACGGGTCAGGACGACAGATGCGAGCGACGCCGCGCCAAGGGCCGCATCGCCCTCGTTATGGCTAAGCTGGCTGTTACGGGTCGGCTTTCCGATCAGAAAGGGCTCTCGGATCGCAGCGTAGAATGCGCGCGCATCTTCAGACTGGAACGTGCCGAAGCCGAAGCCGCCGCGCCGCTGTGGACCCTTTTGGGTGATGGGGTGGACGCCCCCCGACGGCATCGATGTGCCACAGTGGAGGTGTTGAACACCACTTGAGGGAGGCGTCCGTGTCAGAAGTTAGCATAATCGGGTTGGATATCGCCAAGCATGTTTTTCAGGCGCATGGGGTAGATGCGTCAGGCCATGCGATTTTGCGCAAGAAGATTACGCGCTCAAAGTTGTTGCCGTTCTTTGCCGCTCATCCGCCTTGCCTGGTTGTGTTGGAGGCGTGTGGCGGAGCCCATCATTGGGCGCGCGAGTTGCTCAAGCTCGGTCATGATGTGCGGTTGATCGCTCCGGCCTATGTGAAACCCTTTGTGAAGCGCCAGAAGAATGACGCGGCCGATGCGGAGGCGATCTGCGAGGCGGCACAGCGTCCCAGCATGCGGTTCGTGCCGGTGAAAACTGAGGAACAGCAGGCGGCGGCGATGGTGTTCCGGGGTCGAGATCTGCTCGTCCGCCAGCGCACTCAGATCAGCAATGCCCTGCGCGGGCACATGACAGAATATGGTTGGATCGCGCCCAAGGGCTTGGCGCATCTGGAAAAGCTTAGGGCGCTTCTCTCCGATCGATCGGCGGTGCCCGAAGAGGCGCGGTCGGTGTGCATGGTGTTGCTCGATACTCTGGCCATGCTGGACCGGCAGATCGCGCTACTCGACAAGGAGATCGTGCGGCGCTCTCGAGAGGATGCGGTCGCGCGTCGCCTGATGACGATCCCAGGCATCGGACCGATCACTGCAACGGCGATCACCGCGCTTGCGCCGCCGTCGGGCACGTTCGCCAAGGGGCGTGACTTCGCCGCCTGGGTCGGCCTCACCCCTCGTCAGCACTCAACTGGTGGGAAACAGAAGCTGGGATCCATCTCGAAGATGGGCGAGCGCACGCTGCGAAGGTTGCTGATTATCGGCAGTAGCGCAGTGGTGCTACAGGCGAGCAAACGGGGCGCGGCGAAGGGATCGTGGCTCGAGCAGATGCTGGCCCGCAAGCCACGCATGCTAGTGACGGTCGCGCTGGCCAACAAGACGGCGCGGATCGTCTGGGCGCTGCTGATGAAGGATGAAGTCTACAAAGCTCCGGTCGCAGCCACGGCGTAAGCCAGGGCAGGCCAGAGGTCGTCGGAACGTAGTCGGTCGAAGGAGGGTATGGCACAACAGTCGGCGAGACGGGATCGGAAGAACCAGGGCTTCCCACCGTGCTTCATCAGCACGCTATGGGTGATGTGGTTCCGGTCCGCGAACTCCCATACGGGCCCGCAGCTATCATCGCTGCATCAGAGGCCGGACAGATGGCAGCATCCGACTACGTGCCTACCTCCAAATACCACTTGCGTTACCCGGGGCGTCCACAGATGGTGAAGCCGAAGACGGCGGAGACCTTGACGGAGGCGTCTCGCATCTGCTCCCGGATGTACGCCTTCAGAGCGACCTTGTCCGGCCGATCGGGGATGGCGGCGATTTCGATTTCGATCTCGCGCGGCACGAATAGCGCAAAGCGCGTGACGGGAAGTTCGGCAGCCAGATCGAAGCCGAGGGCAAAGAACTGATCCCAGACATTGCTGTCGATGGTGACGGCCACGCGGCCGTCCGCGCGGGCGGTATAAGGCAATTGGACCTCGAAGTCATGGTAGCAAGCTCGGGATTGCTGCGCAGCTGTCTATAGGGCGAAAGTCGAAGAGAAGCGAAGCTGTTCAGTCCGGCGTTTTCTTCTTCTGCCGGTTCGACCTTGCTAATTTCAGTGTCTGAGGCGACGCCCGAAATGATGAGCCACCGCTTCGCAGAGCCTTATCGGCAGCTTTCGGCGTGAGCTGCCGTACGGAGCGTTGGATCGGAATGGCGAATTTTGGTCGGCAGCTGCGGACTGCACCGCGTCAGAAGTGGACGTTCCCGACCTCAGTTCACACCCCGAAAGCTGCCTTGCAGGCGCAGTGCGGCGCTCAGCGCCTCCGACCCAAGAATTGACCAACGCTAAGGCAAGTTCGAACATCAGCTCCGCGGGACATTGCGGGCACTCAAGCCCGCATGTGCCATCTGCATCAATCCTCAAACTTTTGCGCATCCATCGTTTTGATGAAACGTAGCAGGGCGGTCACGCTGTCATAGATGAACTTCGCTTCATCCATCGAGACAAGGCTTTCATTGTCGTGCGCAAAGGACTTGTTGTTCCGAATCTCGTTCATCGACTCGAAAGTGGAAATGGAACTCTTGATGATGCGGTCCGACATTTCCGTGAGGTTTCGTGATGCTTTCAGTGCCTTAGCATATTTCCCCACTCTGGCGTGCAGGGCGTCATTTTCGCCACAGGGCTCACCCCCGTGTTTGACTACAAGGGACGCGAAGCGCTTCATGCAATACGTATGCAGTCGGTCCAATCCAGCATTTGGACGGCCAGCGTCCAAGTCCCTGCGGATCGCAGCGACTAATTCTTGAAGGGTTTCATTTGCCTCGAATGCTTCTATCCCCGTTGAATCAACTACGTGCTCTTCCCCTTCGAACTTGCCAACTATCTTGAAATAGACTTCTCTCAAACGATCCTCGCGTGGCCCGCTGCTGCCTAGGATGTTGTTCTCCCGGTACTCCCAGAGCGCACGTAGCGCACGAGCGACAAGGTGAGGTTGCGCTCGTGCTATAAATGACCGCAGGCGCTTGGCTTTCGAAGTGCCATAGGCTGAAAACAACGAAGATCCGGGCGGGGCATCAGGATCGACACCAACTTCTGTGCAGAAGAAATCCCCAAAAGTGCGATCTGAAAAATCCAAAACGTAGCCCGACTGCATATTAAGCGCTTCTTCGAACACGGCGCGGTCAAGCCGCGTGATAAGCGTTTCGTAACTCTGCATCTTTTCTATGCCCCTTCGCCTACCCATTTGGTCCGGAGTATTGCCAGCTACGAGCGATTAGGCCAGCGGCAGCTGCATCTAGGTTGACTGTCCGCTCAGGGCCGAACGCGACTATGCCCCTATCGAGCGTGAATGTCTGCTTCACCAATTTTTAGCGATTTTCGGTTTCGTCATGCCTGCTCGGTCTCGATGGTGGCGTGGCTGATTGGACTTGTAACGGTTTTGTGCCGGTCACCTATCTCATTAAGCCACCTTGGCTTCGAAGGCGAGCGGGCTGATGCCGCCCAGATATGAATGTCGGCGGCGGGTGTTGTAGAACCCGTTGATGTACTGAAAGATGGCGGCTTCTGCCTGACGCCGTGTCGGCCAGCTCTGCCGCCAGATGAGTTCGGCCTTCAGGGATTTGAAGAAGGTCTCGACGGACGCATTGTCGTAGCAATTTCCCTTGCCGCTCATCGATGGACGCAGGCCATAGGCCTGCAGCTTTTTCTGATAGTCGTAAGAACAATATTGGCTGCCACGATCCGAATGAAAAAAGCAGCCTTCCGGAGGCTGGCGCAGGCGCACCGCCATATCCAGCGCTCTGATCGCCAAGTCCTTCTTCATTCTGTCACTGACTGCCCAGCCCACGACGCGACGGCTATGCAGGTCGAGAATGACGGCAAGGTAGAGCCAGCCCTCCGACGTCCAGATATAAGTAATGTCGCCCGCCCATTTCCGATTGGGAGCATCGGCGGCAAAATCACCGTCCAACCAGTTTGCCGCGACACCCAAGCGATGGTGACTGTCCGTCGTAACCTTGTGCTTGCGCGTGCGGACTGGCTTGATCCCGTTGATCTTCATCAGGCGCCCGACCCGGCGCTCGCCAACGGCGAGGCCGACCTCCTTGAGTTCCATTGTCATCCTCGGACGACCATAGCTGCCAAGGCTGAGGCGATACTGTTCCCGGATATGTGCCAGCACTTTCATATCCGTGCGCGCACGTTGGCTGATCGGTCGCGAGCGCCAGGATCGATAGCCGCGCTCACTGACAAGCATGACACGGCAGAGCAGTTCGACGGGCCACCGGTGCCGCCAGCTATGCACAAAAGCGAACTTCACGGCCTTTGGCTCGCGAAGAACTGCGTGGCCTTTTTTAGTACTTCCCTCTCCTCCCGCAGCACACGGTTCTCAAGGCGAAGGCGTTCATTCTCACGTGCCAGATCTGCCTGCGGCGCTGAAACCAGATCACTGGGCCGATACTGCGACACCCACTTGCCCAGCGTCGACTTCCCTATCCCCAAATCCGATGCGACCCGGTCGCGAGGCAATCCGCTGGTCAGCGCAATCCGCACCGCCTCCTGCTTGAACTCTTCTGTATGCTTGATCATCTCGTCGGTCTCCTGTTGCGAGCTCTAATCGCTCAGGTGACCGGCGCAAATCCGTTACAAGTCCAGTGCTGCCCGACGGCATCGAGGAGAGCCCGACCGATCAACGGCTTGGCAATGATGTGATCAAAGCCGGCTTCGGCGGCACGCTGCGCCAGCACGACGTCATGAAAGCCCGATATCATGATCGCGTGTCCCGACCAGCCAGTCTGCCTGAGATGGCGCAGGATGGCGAAACCGTCGATATCGGGCATCCGATAATCGAGGATTACACAGTCGGCCTCGTTTGCTCGAGGATCGGCCAACAGCGCACGACCTGTCGTGTAGCCGTACACCTTATAGCCGCGCGATCGCAGCAGCAACTGAACGCTGCGCCGCACGCCCGGATCGTCGTCAGAGACAAGGATGGTGTAGCGGCCATCGCACCGGGCACTGACAGATAACATCGCGCGTGATCAATATACCGGTTGAAACCGCTATATCGGTCGCACGGTCACGGCTCAGGGTCGCTACGTAAACTTCGCAGTTACTAGGGTTTGCGGCCCAATCCGGCGGCGAAGGCGATCCTGAGCGCCTCGGACAGGTTGCGGACATCCAGCTTGGTCATGACGCTGGCGCGGTGAACCTCGACCGTCCGCGATGAGCATCCCAGATCGTAGGCAATGGTTTTGTTGGGGTAGCCATTCGCCAAACCCTCGAGCACTTCACGCTCCCGGGGCGTCAGGGCGGCGATGCGCACTTGGGCGTCGGTTGCCTCTATCGCGCGGACGTCGGCATCGTCTATGCGCCCAAAGGCGCGGGTAACTGCTTGAAGGAGGGCAGCCTTCTCGAACGGCTTTTCCAGAAAGTCGACGGCGCCGGCCTTCATCGCCTGCACTGCAACCGAGACATCACCATGCCCTGTGAGAACGACGACCGGCATGTTGATCCCGCGCTCGGCCATGGCGGCCTGAACCGCCAGGCCATCCATTTCCGGCATGCGCACGTCGAGGATAACGCAGCCAATTGTCGCGGACCTGGCCACCTTGAGAAATTCCACCCCTGACGCATAGGTTTCGACAACATAGCCTGCCGTCTTCAGCGCAAAGCCGGCCGCGCGCCGAATTGCTTCCTCGTCGTCGACGAGGTGAATGATCCGCCTACGGGAGAGCCAGGCGCGGAACGATCGTTTGCCGTCATAGCGGCCTAGCGCGCTGAACGCCGAGACGAAGCAGGTCTGGGTTACATCGATAGCTTCCTCGCTATCGCCGACGTGACTGCGCACGAGCCGGTACACCCAGCCCTGGTGGCGTCGCACCAGTTCGCCGAACGCTGCTTGTCGGCCTGCCAGGGCCAGACCCGCAAGCTCCCCGTCCGAGCAGTCGGGGAGGTGGAGCGTCATTTTTTCTGGGCCGTGAGTGCTTTCACCACGGCTTCGTCGAACTTCGCCGCCTGGTCGGGACGGAGCACTGCGCGCATCGCGAATATATGCTCCAGCGTCTCCTTCTGTAGTTCGCCCATTGCCTGATGCGAGCGGTCGACAGCGGCCGAGACTCTTGGGCCATAGCCATGTTCGGCCTCGATCGCCTCGGCAAGGCGTGCATTGTCGGCGCGCAGCTCGGCTTCGAGCGCCTCGCGGCGAATGGCGTAGCTCTTCTCGATCTTCTCGAGGCGTGCGTGCTGCCCTGCATCGAGCTTGAGATCGCGGTGTAGCAATTCGTGAAGTTCATTCTCGACGGGCCGATCGGGCACCACATAGACGCGCCCGATCACCACGCCGGCGATCGCCGCGGCAAATGTCAGCAGCGCCAGAAGAACCAGCCGCCGAGGATCGCGCATCACCGCGATCCAAGCAGCGACGAGGGCGCCAAGGCCAGCTGGGCGTCGAACGGCGTGATGGTGCTCGCACCGGCGGATGCCGCGGGCAGCCCAGAGCCGGCAATCCCGATGAGAAGCGCCGCGACCGCAGCAATGCCGAACATGGTGTTGCCTACGCTTGGACTTGCCTGGATGCGCGCGATCTCCGCCATCACCCGATCGTCGAGACCGTGTAGCCGCCGATCGAGCGGCGCATCGCGCAAGCGTCCGAGAAGTGTGTCGAGATCCGTCATCTGCATTCTCCTTCAACCTTAGAATACGCAATAACCCATCATGCCCCTCATGCGATGCGCGCGTGAATATTTTGAGGGGTAAGCCTCGGCGCTGCGTATTCAGCAATACCGTTCTTCGAAGGAGTTGCTTTCATGCCTGCACCGCATCGCCTTGCCCTGGCCGCGCTCGCCGCCAGCGTGCTCGTCGCATCCCCGGCCTTCGCCCATCCCAAGCTCCTGTCCTCGACGCCTGTCGCCAATGCGAGCGTCGCGGCCCCGTCGAAGATCACGCTCACTTTCAGCGAGGGCTTGATGCCCAGGCTGTCGGGCGCCGAGATCGTCATGACCGGCATGCCCGGCATGCCCAACCATCGCATGGCGGTCACGGGCTTCAAGACCTCGACCGGCGCTGACGGCAAGACGCTTATCCTGACGCTCGCGCGACCGCTCTCGGCCGGAAGCTATCAGGTCGCCTGGCATGTCGTCTCGACCGATACGCACCGGATTCAGGGCAACCTCGCCTTCACTGTGACGTGACCCGGTGAGCGACGTGGCTCTCGTCGCGATCCGCTGGGCGCTCTACGTCGACCTCGGGCTGCTGTTCGGTCTGCCGCTGTTTGCGCTCTATGCGCTCGGCGGCGGGCGGACCGGGCGGCGGCACCTGCCGATGGTCGCTCCGCTCATCGGCCTCGCGGTGCTCGGCCTCATCCTCTCTTCGCTGGGTTTCCTGTTCCAGGGAGCGGCCATGGCCGGCGTGCCGTTCACCCAGCCGGACATGTCGATCCTCGGCGACCTCCTCGACGAAACGGCGCTGGGCCTCGCGCTCAAGATACGAATGCTGGCGCTTCTTTTCGTGCTGTTCGGCGCTGCGCTGCTGAGCCGATTGCCGCGCGGCGCCACCCTGGGTGTGACGGTCGCAGGCGCAGTCGCGCTGGCGACGCTTGCCTGGTCGGGTCACGGCGCGGCCGGGGAAGGCAATGCGGGGTGGCTGCAACTTGCGGCCGACCTCCTTCATCTCTTTGCGGCCGGGGCATGGGTCGGGGCGATCGCCGCCTTTCTCATCCTGACCCTGCCGACGATCGCGACCGATGACATGGAGCGGGCAATGCTGGCCGAGTGCGCCCTGCGCGGCTTCGCAAGCGTCGGCACGCTGATCGTTGGCCTGCTCATTCTCACCGGCGCCATCAACGGCGCCTTTTTGGTCGGCCCTGACCATGTCCTGACGCTGGCGCAATCGACCTATGGGCTGCTGCTGATCGCCAAGCTCCTGCTTTTTGCCGCGATGGTCGGCCTTGCCGGACTCAACCGCTTCCGCCTCACGCCCGCGCTGAATTTCGCCATTGCGCAACAGGACGCGGCGGCGGCGATGGTCCTGTTGCGCAAGAGCTTGCTCGTCGAGGGCTGCCTGGCGGTCGTCATTCTAGGGCTCGTCGCATGGCTGGGAACACTGTCTCCGCCAATGTCGGTCTAGCGCAATGCCAACCGCCCGAGCAGAGCGAGCGCCATGCAGTCCTACGCGCCGCCCTTGGGAGCCGGATCAACGCAGCCCGGGATCGACTTGAGACATATCCCTGTTTCGCGCAGCCGGGTGTCGAGCGTGGGGGCGTTGAGCACCAGCCTCGCCGCTTAGGAGAATACGTATTGACCCTGACACGGTGTCAGACCCTACATCGTCAGGCGTCGAAAAGGAGCAAGGCGATGAACGAGACACACTCAGCGGCGCATGGAGGCGGTTGCTGCGGCGGCCACGGTGCGGCGAAACCAGTGGCGGGCGTGAAGGATCCGGTCTGCGGCATGACCGTCGATCCGGCCAAGACCGCCCATCATGCCGAGCATGGCGGCAAGAGCTGGCATTTCTGCAGCGCGGGCTGCCGCTCCAAGTTCATTGCCGATCCGGAGCGCTACTTCCGGCCGGCCGCGTCGCCGGCCGAGGCCCCCGAAGGCACGATCTGGACATGCCCGATGCATCCCGAGATCCGTCAGGACCATCCCGGTGCCTGCCCGATCTGCGGCATGGCGCTCGAGCCGGCAACGGTGACCGCCGACAGCGGCCCCAGTCATGAGCTGATCGATTTCACGCGGCGGTTCTGGGTTGGTCTGGTGCTCGCGGTTCCCGTGTTGATCCTCGAAATGGGGGCGCACCTCTTCCCGGTAATCCATCGCTTGGTGCCGATGTCGGTCTCGGTCTGGGTTCAGCTCGTCCTCGCCACCCCGGTCGTGCTCTGGGCCGGATGGCCGTTCTTCGTGCGGGGCTGGGCCTCGCTCAAGACCCGCAATCTCAACATGTTCACTCTGATCGCCATGGGGACCGGCGTCGCCTGGGTCTACAGCGTCGTCGCGACGCTCGCCCCGCAGATATTTCCGCCCGCATTCCGCGCCGGGGACGGGATGGTCGCGGTCTATTTTGAGGCGGCCGCAGTGATCACCGTCCTTGTGCTGCTGGGGCAGGTACTGGAGCTGCGTGCGCGAGAACGCACCTCCGGCGCGATCAAGGCTCTGCTCAATCTCGCGCCCAAGACCGCGCGTCGCATCGCCGCTGACGGCGCGGAGGAAGAGGTCGGTCTCGAGTTGATCGCCGTGGGCGACCGCCTGCGGGTACGTCCCGGCGAGAAGGTGCCGGTCGACGGCGTGGTCGAGGATGGACGCTCCTCGCTCGACGAATCGATGGTCACCGGCGAATCCATGCCCGTTACCAAGGCCAGGCAAGACAAGGTCATCGGCGGCACGCTCAACCAGACCGGCGCGCTCGTCATCGTCGCCGACAAGGTCGGGCGCGACACGATGCTCGCGCGCATCGTCCAGATGGTCGCGGAGGCGCAGCGCTCGCGCGCGCCGATCCAGCGCATGGCCGATCAGGTCTCGGGCTGGTTCGTCCCCGTCGTCATCGGCATCGCTATCATCGCCTTCATCGCCTGGAGCATCTGGGGCCCGGAGCCGCGCTTCGCCTACGGGCTCGTCGCGGCCGTTGCCGTGCTGATCATCGCCTGTCCCTGCGCGCTCGGGTTGGCCACGCCGATGTCAATCATGGTCGGTGTCGGCCGGGGCGCGGGGCTCGGCGTCCTCATCAAGAATGCCGAGGCCCTTGAGCATATGGAAAAGGTCGACACGCTCGTCGTCGACAAGACCGGCACGCTTACCGAAGGCCGTCCGGCTGTCACGCAGGTCGTGCCGGCTTCCGGCTTCGACGAAGCGGAGCTGCTGCGTCTTGCCGCATCGGTGGAGCGTGCGTCCGAGCATCCGCTGGCACTTGCGATCGTCGAGGCCGCGAAAGACCGTGGCATCGCCATGAGCGAGGTGAGCGACTTCGACTCTCCGACAGGGCGCGGCGCGCTCGGCACCGTCGATGGCCGCCGGATCGTCCTCGGCAATGCCCGCTTCCTGGGCGAGGAGGGGATCGCGACGGAAGCGCTGGCTGAGCAGGCCGACACGCTTCGCCGCGATGGCGCCACGGCGATCTTCATCGGTGTCGACGGCAAGGTGGGAGGAGCGTTCGCGATCGCCGATCCTGTGAAGCAGACGACACCCGAAGCGTTGGCCGCGCTCAAGGCGGAAGGTATCCGCGTCGTCATGCTGACCGGCGACAACCGCACGACCGCCGAAGCGGTCGCGAGACGCCTCGGGATCGACGATGTCGAGGCCGAAGTTCTGCCAGACCAGAAGAGTGCCGTGGTCGCTCGTCTTAAAGCCGAAGGCCGCGTCGTCGCGATGGCTGGAGATGGCGTCAACGACGCGCCGGCGCTGGCTGCCGCCGATGTCGGCATCGCCATGGGCTCGGGGACGGACGTTGCGATCGAGAGCGCGGGCGTGACGCTCCTCAAGGGCGATCTCATGGGCATCGTGCGGGCACGGCGGTTGAGCCAGGCGACCATGTCCAACATCCGCCAGAACCTGGTCTTCGCCTTCATCTACAATGTCGCCGGGGTCCCGGTCGCGGCGGGCGTCCTCTATCCGCTGTTCGGCATCCTCCTGTCACCGATCATCGCGGCGTTGGCGATGGCGCTGTCTTCGGTGAGCGTTGTCACGAACGCGCTCCGCCTCAACCGGCAAGCGCTGTGAAGCAAGGATCATGGCTGCCGACACCGCCGTGATGTCGCAACTCACGCATCACCTCGAAGAGGTTCGCGAAACCGCTGCCGCTTCGGATGCGCTGTTCGTGCGGCTCGACGATCCGGCATCGCTCGCCAGTCACATGACCGGGTCGTTCTGGATGATGGGCGGCGGCGGGATAGAGTATCTGCTCGATGAGCAGTGCGGCAAGGCGATCGGCTCGCGTATCACCATGATCGGCTCGGCCTTCGGGCTCAACCTCCGAGTGGACGAGGTGGTGGTTGAGCATGAGCCCCCGCGGCGCAAGCGATGGCGAACCGTCGGTGCACCGCAGCTCCTGATTATCGGCGGCTACGAGATGGGCTTCGAGATCGAGCCCTTGCCGTCGGGATCGCGATTGCGGGTGTGGATCGACTATGGCTTGCCCGGTTCGTTCCCGGGGCGACTCTTGGGCGCGCTGTTCGCGGGCTTCTACGCCCGCTGGTGCGTGGACCGGATGGTCGGGGATGCCGCCCGCACCTTTCCTCTCAAGGCGGGCGAGAAGGGCTCAGCATGAATATCGGGGAGGCTTCGAAACAGACCGGCGTCTCGGAGCGGATGATCCGCCACTATGAGAAGATCGGCCTCATCCCGGCGCCGCCGCGCCGGGGCGCGGGCTATCGCGACTATGGCGAGCGCGACCTTTATCGCCTGCGGTTCATCGCCAATGCGCGCGATCTCGGCTTCCCGATCGCGGAAATTCGGACCCTGCTCAGCCTTTGGGCGGATAATGGCCGCAACAGCGCCGATGTGAAGCGGGTTGCGCTGGCGCGTGCGGAGGAACTTCAGCGCAAGGCCGAAGCCCTGACTACCCTGCGGAAGACACTCCTCGATCTTGCCGAGCAGTGTCACGGCGACGAACGGCCGGATTGTCCCATCATCGCTGAGCTGACTGTCGGTAGAAAATGGTAAAGCAGCCCGTCTCTCGGATCAGACCCGCTCTGGTGGGCGGAGTGTTGATCGCACTTGGCGTTCTCACGATGGGGCTTTCGATATATTTCCTCGGATTCCGTCCACCACTGCTCCCGGAGGATGTTCGCTATATTGGCGGCAATCCGCAGGCTCTTTCGCCAGCATTGCGGGATTGGCTTGGCATCGTATTTAACACGTGGGGAGGCTTTATCGCGGGATACGGAACCATGTTGACCGGAGCCGGCGTTTTCATGCTGACTGGGCGGAATAGCTGGCTGATCAGGGCGACCGCACTAAGTCTCCTGATCGTATTCGGCCGCTTTCTTTACAGCAATATCGTCCTGAGTTCCGACTTTCTGTGGGTTATTGCGGGCCTGTTTGCGTTGTCATTGGCCGCCGTTTATCTTCTCATCGTTGAACTCTAACGCGATTTTGAGATAGCGATCGAAGATCGGCTTGCCCTTTGGCAGGAATGAGCCCGCACCAAAGCCGCCGGCCGGGGTGGTATCATCACCTTCTTGGCGAAGGTGGCGCAGCTTATGACGGCGTTTCGCTGTCACTCCGGGCTGGCTAAGCCGAAGGAAGCGCAGTTATATGGCTGTGTTTAGAGGCTCACGGCAGCTTTCCCATTCCTGCCGAAAAGGCGATCCTCAAGGTTTGGGAAAGGGTATGGACGCCGAGTTTGGACATGAGGTTGGCGCGATGGACCTCGACCGTTCGGGAAGAGATGCCGAGGTCGTAGGCGATAGTCTTGTTCGGGTGGCCCTGGGCGAGACCTTCAAGAACATCCCTTTCACGCTGCGTCAGCAGATCAATCAGCCTCCGCGCTCCGGCTTCTTCGACGGTACGGCTATCTGCCCGATCAATGCGCGCGAAAGCGCGGTCGATCGCATCGAGCAGTATGGCCCTTTCGATCGGCTTGGCGAGAAAGTCCACGGCGCCTGCCTTCATCGCCTGGACTGCCAGCGCCACATCGCCATTTCCGGTCAGCACGACGACCGGCATGTCGATGTTTATCTGTGCCAGGGCGGCCTGAACCTCTAGACCATCCATGTCCGGCATATGCATGTCCAAAATGACGCACCCGTTCTCGGCCTCATCTGCACTCTGCAGAAATTCCGGTCCCGACGCATAAGTCTCAACGACAAACCCCGCCGTGCGTAGCGTGAATCCAACTGCTTTCCTGATTGTCTCTTCGTCATCGACGATATGAACGACGCGCTTGTCCCCCATGGTCCTCCTAGGCAAACCGAACCGGCACCATGCTGCAGCGGCGATCATGGCGCCGCTTCGCGCGGGCCTTGTGCGGGTTGGACCATAGTCCAAGGTCAAGAGGGATTTGCACTGTTGCACGCGCGGGGCTGATCGCACACGCGTTCCAGTCGGTGCGGACGGTCAGGAACGTGCGATCGTTGGCTCACCAATCGCGAAGGTGGACCCATGCCGATTACAGGAGGCTGTGAACCGCCTCGGCGATCATGGGCACCGTGTCGATACCGTTAGAAGCGTGGACAACTGTGTTGGTGCTGACGATGCGGCCAACAAGCGCGCCCAGCACCTGTGCTGCGTCTCCCGCGAAGAGGGGATGCACCACCGCGCAATCGGGCGGCGCAAAACCCATGCCAACGAGCTGGCGCGCAGCGCCCGCGAGTGTGCGGCCCGATGAGGCGATATCATCTACCAGCACCGCCTGGCGGTTGGAAAAGGTGGAGGCATCGGGGATCGAGATGGTCACCTCGCGATCGCCGGAACGCGCCTTCTCGCAAACGAGGTACGGCGCGTCAGCGTCCGCTGCTACCTGCGCCACCCATTGCTGGCTTTCCGCGTCGGGTCCAATGATCAGCGGTCGGGCGACATTCTGCTTGATCCAGGACGCCATCAGCGGCGCGGCATGAACGACCCGAGTAGGAATGCGGTAGATTTCCGACAGATCATGATAGCGGTGGAGATGGGGATCGACCGTCACCATCCAGTCGAGATGGCGCGACAGGACGGCGGAAAAGGTGCGCGACGTCACGGCCTCGCCGGGATGGAAGCGCACGTCTTGGCGCATGTAGGCAAGATAGGGAGCGACAAGGCCAGCCTTGCGCGCCCCAAGCTCGCGAACCGTGTCCGCTGCGAACAGAAGTGGCAACAGCTTTGCATTCGGACGATCGAGGCTGCACAGGAGGACGACGTCACGATCGGCGACATCGCTTACGGTCCTGAGATACGATTCTCCGTCCGGGAACTCGCGGTGCTCCAGTACGCCCGGCTGTGCGCCGAGCGCGGCACACAAGGCCTGGAGGAGCGCCTCACTGCCGGGAAGCGCGAAGACGATCGGCCGGCTCATTCCGCGGCGATCCCGAAGATCGCACCATTGCTCACCGCGAAGGCTGCCGCATAGTCGAGTTCGCCTGGGCTCTCGGCATGTATGGTGCACAGGGGTGTGCCTGCCTCAACTCTCTGGTTCAGGCGGCTATGGAGCGCGACTCCCGCGGCTTTGGCCATCGGGGCGCCGGCGAGCTTTGCGACGGTCGCGAGCTTGCGGTTGTCGATGCTGACGAGCCGGCCGGTATAAGGCGCGATCATATCCTGCTGAAATGGGGCAACCGGGGGTGCGCGCATGCCGCCCTGAGCTTCGCAGATGCGTTGGAATTTCGCCCAGGCACGGCCGCTTTCGAGACTTTCCAGCGCCCGCGCGAACCCTCCGCCGGCTGGTGTTGCCCCCGCCAACTCGAAGAGGCCTCCGGCGAGTTCGCATGCGCGCTGCGCGAGATCCTCCGCGCCGGGTTCGCCTTGAAGCACGGCCAGTATATCCTGAGCTTCGAGCGCCGGGCCGATGCCACGTCCGATCGGCTCGGCGCCTGAGCCGCACATTACGCGGGTACGCAAGCCAAAGGCTTCGGCGACCGACGTCAGCGCCGTTGAGAGTGTGTCGGCCGCATCGGCGCTGCGCACCTTGGCAGTCGGACCGACCGGGATGTCGATCACGAGATGGGTCGCGCCGGCGGCGATCTTCTTGGAGAGAACCGAGGCCACCATCTGGCCGACCGCATCGATGTCGAGCACCCGTTCGACTCCGATGATTACATCGTCGGCCGGACTCAGCCGGACGGCGCCGCCCCACACGATACACCCGCCTTCGCGTTCGACCACCCGGCGGATCGCGGGGACGTCGAGGTCGACGGGTGCCAGTACTTCCATCGTGTCGGCGGTGCCGGCCGGCGAGGTGATCGCCCGCGAGGATGTCTTGGGCATGATCAAGCCTTCAGCGGCCATGATCGAGACGACGATCGGCGTCGTGCGATTTCCCGGCAATCCGCCGACACTATGCTTGTCGACGATGACCGCGCCGGGCCAGCTCAGCCGCTCACCGACATCAACCATGGCCCTGGTGAGCCCGATGGTTTCATCCTGATCGAGCGGCACTGCCGAACAGGCCGTCACGAAGGCTGCGAGATGGACATCGCTGTACCGACGCTCGGTGATGTCGCTGATGATCGCGGAGAAGGCCTCTTTGCCAAGCCGGTTCCCGTAGATGCGACGGCGTACGTCGCTGAGCGAGGCGAGCGGCTGGGCGTGCGTGATCTCGACCAGATCGTCGTCACGGACACCGAGCCGATGCCACGCTGTCTCGGACAGGCCTATTTCCCCGGGCGCAGGAGCATCGCCCGAGCTGTGCAGCAAGGAAACCACCACTTCGTTGTCGCCGGCACGGAGGCTGACTTGCGCCCGCGAGGCGAGGCCTTCGGATCGGCAGACCGGGCAGTCGTGGCGCATGACTGCAATGAGGTCGTTGCCGGCTGCGGTCAGGCCGAGGCGGCGCGCCCGCAGCGTCGTCGCGACGGGCTCCGAATCGGCCTCCTCGATTGCAGAAGCTCTCACGCGAGCAGGCCCCAGCTTCCTAATGCCGGCACGCTGCACGACCAGTTCAGTTCTTCCGAGATGCGCTTCGCCAGCACATGCGCGCCGGTCGGCTCGCCGTGAGTGACATAGACGTGTCGTGGCCCCTCGTGCAGCGCGCCGAGCCACCGCATGAGCTCGTCGCTGTCGGCGTGGGCCGAGAGCATGGTGAGGTTCGCGACCTCGGCCGCGACCGGGATATATTCGCCGTGGATCTTGATCGTCCGGGCCCCGCCGATTATCGCCGCGCCGCGTGTCCCCGCCGCCTGGAACCCCGAAAAGAGGATGAGGTTCTTCCCATCGGGTGCGAAGCGCTTGAGATGATGGAGAACGCGGCCGCCGGTCGCCATGCCGCTTGCCGAAATGATGACCTTGGGGGCGGCATTGGCGGTCAGCTCCTTGGACTCCTCGACCTCCCGTACATAATGCGCCACCCCACAGGCAGTTTCGCACTCCGCGCGACTCAGCCGGTGCTCCCCCATGAAGTCGCACATCAGCCCGCTCGCATTGATCGCCATCGGGCTGTCGAGATAGATGGGAATGTCCCGCAGGCGTCCGTCAGCGCGCAGGCGGGACAGGTGATACAGCAGCGACTGGGCGCGCCCGACCGCGAAGGCTGGGATGACGACAGTTCCGCCGCGCCTGACGCATCGTTCGATATGATCACCCAGCACCCTTGCCGGATCGACCTGCTCGTGCCGGCGATCTCCATAGGTTGATTCCACGACGACGTAATCTGCCCGCTCAGGCGGCTCGGGATCCTTCATGACTGCGTCGCCATAACGTCCGACATCGCCGGAGAAGAGGATCGTGCGACCGTTCCAGTCGATCTCGATCGATGCGGCGCCGAGAATATGGCCGGCGCGGTGATAGCGCGCCTTGATACCGTCGGCGATTGCGTGCCACGCTCCGAACTCGACCGTTCGGAACAGCTGCAGCGCCATGCGCGCGTCGGCCTGGGTGTAGAGAGGCAGCGCGGGTTGGTGCCGTGAAAAGCCGTGGCGATTGGCAAACTCGGCGTCCTTCTCCTGGAGGTGTCCGCTGTCCGGCAGAAGAAGTTCGCACAAGGCTTCGGTGGCCCGTGTGCTGAGAACGGTTCCATCCCAGCCGAGACGCGCCATGCGCGGCAGAGCGCCGGAATGATCGAGATGCGCATGGGTCAGCAGCACCAGGTCGACGTCGGCGACCTCGGGCGGAATGGGCGCCCAGTTGAGGCGGCGCAGGTCCCTAGGCCCCTGGAACAGGCCGGAATCGATGACGACCTGCGTCTCGCCGTCATCCACCAGGTAACGCGAGCCCGTGACGGTCTCCGATGCGCCGAGGAAGGCGATGCCGAGACCGTCGGCAGGACGCTCCGCAAGGTCGATCTTTGCCTCGCGCTCGAGCACGGTCGCCCCCAAATGGGCGCGGGACCTGTGTTTCTTCTTTCGCTTGTGCATGAATTCTGGCTGCCTCTCGCGATTATCTAGTGCCGTGCAGATTTCCTGGTCCGAGACGCTAGAAACTATACGCAAAGACCGCAGGTAACGCGGAGCCGCCCTGGCTTCGATGAAAAGGCGGACTACGCTGGGCGGGCAGGGCTGAACCGCAGGGAGCACCGCCGCCCGCGCGGTCCGCTGCGGTGTCTACTTATACCGCGCCTTCTGGACCGGGATCTATGCTCGTCGGGCATTGACCAGAAGAGAGCGGTATGAACGATCATGACCATCAGATACGCCGGCGCGGGACGTTCGTCCTGATCGGATTTCTGCTCGTTGCCGGCTTCTTCCTGATCACTGAGCACACCGCGCACTTTTTTGGCCTGCTCCCCTACCTGATTCTTCTCGCTTGTCCGCTCATGCACCTGTTCATGCATAATGGTCATGGCGGTCATCAGCATGCTCATGACCAGGAGACCGGCCGCGCCCCGCTGGCCAATCTCAATGAGCGCGCCGAGGGAGAGCCGCGATGACGCATATCGATTACGGCTACGGCCTGTGGGGGCTCGCGCTGGTCAACGCAGCCGTGTTCATCCTGTTCGCATTCAGCTTCTTCAAGCCGGCAACCAAGCGCGACTGGCGCAGTTTCGGAGCGTTCAGCGCGTTCATCGTCGCCCTCTTCGCCGAGATGTATGGGTTCCCGCTAACGATTTTCGTGCTTTCAGGATGGCTCCAGTCCCACTTCCCCGGCGTCAACTGGTGGAGCCACGACGCCGGCCACCTCCTCGAGATGATGTTTGGCTGGCGCATCAACCCTCATTTCGGGCTGTTCCACATTGCCAGCTTCGTGCTGATCGGCGCCGGCTTCTGGCTGATCGCCGTTGGATGGACGGCGCTTCATGAAAGCCAGCGCCGGCATAAGCTCGCTACCACCGGAATCTATGGCTTGGTTCGCCACCCACAGTATGATGGGTTCGTATTGGTGATGGTCGGCTTCTTGCTGCAGTGGCCGACCATCCTCACGCTGGCGATGTTTCCAGTACTTGTCGTCATGTATTTGCGTCTGGCACGGGCCGAAGAGCGTGAGGCGCTCGCCGAATTTGGCGATGCTTATCGTCGCTACACAAAGACCGTTCCACCGTTTGTGCCCCACCTTGCGCGCCTGTTCGGTGCGACGCGTGACGCAAGCGCGGATCAACAATGAAATTCCTGCCGGCCGCGACCTTTTGATCGGTCGCATCGCCGAGCTGACTGGAACACGCAATCGCCACACCGAGAAAGAGCACTGGCCATGGCAGATCCGTTGAAACCGACCACATCGCCGCTTGCTGCTCGCGCAATCCCGAAGGGGCCTGCGGCCGCCTTTCATGCGGGACTGCGAGCATATATGCTCGCGGTCTACAACTACATGGCCAGCGGTCTATTGTTGACCGGGATCGTCGCCTTGTTCGTTGTCAACAGCACTGGCGTGCGTGCCGTATTTTTCACGGCGAGCGGCGCTCCGACGTTGCTCGGATGGATCGCGGTCTTCGCACCACTCGCCCTCGTCTTTGCGCTCAGCTTCGGCATCAACCGGCTATCCGAGCGCACCGTCAAGACATTGTTCTGGACTTATGCGATCCTGATGGGCGTGTCGCTCTCGACAATCTTTCTCGCCTATACCGGCGTGAGTGTCGCGCGCACTTTCTTCGTCGCTGCCGCAGCCTTCGGGGGCCTGAGCCTATGGGGTTACACTACCAAGAGGAATCTGTCGGCGTTTGGAACCTTCCTGATCATGGGCGTCGTCGGCCTGCTCATCGCCATGATCGTCAACATGTTCCTGCGGTCGTCCGCTTTGGATCTCATCGTCAGCGCGGTTGGCGTGCTCCTGTTTGCGGGCTTGACGGCTTTCGACACGCAAAAGATCAAGAGCGTCTACTTCGAGGTGGCCGGTTCGGAATTCCACGGCAAGGCGGTCGTGATGGGGGCGCTTACCCTTTATCTCGACTTCATCAACCTGTTCCTGTTCCTGCTGCGCTTCATGGGCGACCGGCGGCAATAGGTCGTGTCGGCTCCAGTGCATTATTGGGACACAGATTCACGGTAGGGCCTTAAATACATCTGTCCTGTAAGAAAACTTAAAGCCGACGTAACGCTGACCGTAAATGCCCGGACGCTAGCGCTGGCGATGCGCGCGTCCGGTTATCCGCAGATTTTGCGGCAGCGCTCTAAGCTGGATTTTGTTTCAACGACGACCATAGGTTTGATATGGCGCTTCAATATTTTGTTTCAAGACACCCTTCGCCGCCACACGAAACTTTGACTTGCTGGTCGATCGCATCAAGGGAAGCTGATTTTGCACGCGATCTTCTTGAAGAGTTCGGCGCGTCAGCTATTCAAAAGGGGAAGAAAGCTCGTATCGCCAAAACGGCAACGGCAAAGGTCAGTAGATTGAGCGGCAATCCGACACGCACGAAATCCATGTAGCGATAACCGCCCATTTGATAGACAATTACGTTTGTCTGGTACCCAAAGGGAGTGGCGAAAGCCGCGCTCCCGGCCATCATGACGGCCACGATAAAAGAGCGTGGACTTACCCCAAGGCTGTCAGCGAGAGCGACGGCGACGGGCAGGACCAAGACGGCGACAGTGGCGTTGGACAGCAATTCCGTCAGGACCATCGTAAGTCCGTAAAGAACGATCAATGCGGTCAGCGGCCCGACCTCGCGCATGGAACCCACCAGCGCTCCGGTAACGGCCGCGGCGAGGCCACTCTCCTCTAACGCGATGCCGATCACCACCATGCCGGCAATGAGGATCAAAATCTCCGGCTTTAGGCCTCCATAGGCTTGGTCGGCGGTAAGCACGCGCAGCAATATAAGCAGGACAGCGCCGGGATTTTATCCGGTTCAGTAGGAGGGGAGAAGCCGCCCTCGTTTTCCCACCTTGCAAGCGCCTTTTGGCGTTGCCGACGCCCATCGTCCGTTTCATTTGGCTCTAAATCTGTCATTTTCTAAGCTCCTCCTCAATCCTCACCGCTCACCAGCTTCGCCTCCCTCGGTCGCTCTCTTTGCCCATGGCTAAACGGCGGAGCGGGGCGCGGGAGCCATGCATTGCCCCGCAGCTGCAGAAGCGTGATCAGCTGACAGCTTCCGACTTTATGCCGCGCAACGGCGGGCATCTGAGAGAGACTTATGCGATCGAATAAGGTAGGACCGCAGGCGCAATGAAGGAACGCGACCCATCCACGCTACCACGATCGAAAACCGCCGACGCAACGCTGTGCGATGAGGCCTGCCGTCAGAGTGACCTGTTACGACACCGGGAAGCGCAGGAGTCGAATGCCTGGCTCGTGGCGATCGTAGAGAATTCTCATGACGCCATACTGAGCAAAACGCTCGACGGGATTGTCACGAGTTGGAACCGCGGCGCACAGCGGCTTTTAGGGTTCGAGGCTACAGAAATTATCGGACAACCGATCACCAAGATCATACCGGATGACTGCCTCGCCGAGGAGGTGGACATCATCAGCAAGCTCCGACGGGGCGAGCGAATCGACGATTTCGAAACGATTCGTCGCGCAAAAAACGGGGAAATTGTGGAGGTTTCGGTGACGGTGTCGCCAGTTCGTGACGAGGATGGAAACATCATTGGCGCATCCAAGATTTTGCGCGACGTCACCGATGGAAAGCGCGCAGCCCAACGCCAGCTGTTGTTGCTGCGAGAGATGAACCATCGTGTTAAGAATCTGTTCGCGTTGACCTCTGGTCTGGTAGCTTTGAGCGCGCGCAGCGCGGAGAGTGTGGAAGAGCTCGCGGCGACACTTGAGGGTCGAATCTCGTCGCTCGCCAGGGCCCATGCCCTCACACTGCCCGACTTCTCTGAAAACGGCGATCATCTCGGAAGTACCACGTTACTCTCCTTGATTTCGGGCGTGCTAGAGCCGTACCTAGACCTTGCTGATGTCGAGGTTCATGGAGCTGAGATAACAGTGAGCGATCGGCCGCTCACATCTCTCGCACTTCTGCTGCATGAATTTGCCACCAATGCGGCGAAGTATGGCGCGCTGTCCGTGATCGAAGGTAGGTTGAGCGTTGGGGTTTCGTCGGAAGGCTCGACAGTGGAGATTTTGTGGACGGAATCCGGAGGACCCGCGCCCTCTCCCTCGACGGAGGGTTTTGGAACGAAACTTGAGCAAGTCTCGGTCCAAGGACTGAATGGGGCGATCCAGCGTAACTGGCGGACCGATGGCCTGGAAATCCGGTTACGTTTTCCGGTCACAGCACTTGGATGCGGTTAAGCAAGAGCGTGACGTCCGTGTCGCAACAGTAACGAGAAGAACGCGATTCCACCGATGACCCGCACTGCGACGTCGAGAGTGACATCTCTAACTAGCGGAGGGGTGACATTTCTATTGGGCGCTGCGCTTTCCATTTGAAGTGCGACTTCCGTGGCTTGCATAGCACTTCAGCCATGGTTGGGCGAGCCCCAACCATGGCTGACCAAATTTACCCTGCCCGAAGGATGGCAATTTGCTCTCCCAGCACCTCCTGCGGCGTTCGGTAGTCGAGGCATTTGCGGGGCGTGTTGTTGAGCCGGTCAACCAGCGCCTGGAGCTCTTTGTCCGACACCAGCGCGATGTCAGTATCGAGCGGTAGAAAGCGCCGTATTCGGCCGTTGCTGTTTTCGACGCTGCCCTTTTGCCATGGCGCTGATGGCATACAAAAATAGCTGGTCATGCCGAGTTTCTCTCGCAGGGTTAGAAAGGCGGCAAATTCCGTTCCCCTGTCGAAAGTTATGCTTTGGCGAAGGGAAGAGGGCAGGGCCTTCAACTGCCTGTCGATACCCGCCATGACACCGGCCGAGTGACGGCTCGGATTGCGCGTCAGGATCGTAAATCGGCTACGCCGTTCAACCAGCGACGTCAGGTTCGCTTTGCCAAATTCCTGTCGGAAAGCCACCAAGTCGCCTTCCCAATGCCCAAAGCTGGTCCGATGGCCGATCTCCGCAGGCCGCGCCTTGATCGTGTTAGCCAGCGGGATATGAACACCTCGCGGCTTGCGGGCATAGCGCCGACGTCGTGAGCGGCGAGCGCGAGGCAGGAAACGCCACAATCCCTGGTCACTACCTTCGCCGCCATAGACATATTGATAGATCGTCTCGTGGCATATGGAGAGACCGGCCAGGCGATGGCGGCGAACATAGCCAGCGATCTGTTCGGGGGACCAGGCCGCTGCCAGACGATCCATGATATAGATGGCCAGTTCAGGATGGCGCGCAACTTTGGCGCCGCGCACACGGCGACCCGTAGCCTTGGTCTGCGCGATCGTAGGGAAATAGCCGCGGAACAGCGGCTCCTCATCCAGATGCCGGTTGCGTTTGATCTCGCGATAAAGTGTCGAGGGGTGCCGCCCCAATTCCATCGCCGCCTGCTTTACGCTTCGCCCAGTCTGCACCAGACGATATAATATTCCCCGCTCGTCCAATCCCAGGTGATAATATCTGCCCAGCATTCGCATTCCTTGAAAAGGGGAAACCCCATAGAAATCCAAGGAATTCGCACTTCAATCTAGAATCCGCCCCGCTACAAATCTTGTTCCTGCCATTTAGAGAAGTCACAATTTCTGCCATATAGAAATGTCACACGTTGAGGAAAGCAGGGGCTGCGTGGAGCCCTCGGGATAGCGCAGCGCAGACCCTGCTGATGCGCTGATCTTGGG
>NZ_CAKKNC010000013.1 GCF_918741285.1 Sphingobium sp. CECT 9361
TAGACGCAAGGTTCGCCTTGTATCTGCCCAGTGTTGTCATTGGTGGTGTGGACTCTCAAGCGTGAGGTAAGGGCATTTGGTGAATGCCTTGGCATGCACAGGCGATGAAGGACGTGGCACGCTGCGATAAGCGTCGGGGAGCTGTGAGCAAGCTTTGATCCGACGATTTCCGAATGGGACAACCCACCTTCACCATTTAATCTCGACCCTGAGTGATCAGGAGCGGGGTTAAATGGGGAGGGTATCACTAAGCTGAATAAAATAGGCTTTGGTGAGGCGAACCCGGAGAACTGAAACATCTCAGTACCCGGAGGAAAAGACATCAACCGAGATTCCGTTAGTAGTGGCGAGCGAACGCGGACCAGGCCAGTGCCTGGTGTTTAATTAGCAGAAGCCTTTGGAAAGTGGCGCCATAGCGGGTGACAGCCCCGTATGCGAAAATGAAACATCAGGACTTGAGTAGGGCGGAGCACGTGAAACTCTGTCTGAACATGGGGGGACCACCCTCCAAGCCTAAATACTCGTGCATGACCGATAGCGAACCAGTACCGTGAGGGAAAGGTGAAAAGCACCCCGATGAGGGGAGTGAAACAGTACCTGAAACCGAATGCCTACAAGCAGTGGGAGCTCCCTTGAGGAGTGACCGCGTACCTCTTGCATAATGGGTCAGTGACTTAATGTATCGAGCAAGCTTAAGCCGTTAGGTGTAGGCGCAGCGAAAGCGAGTCTGAATAGGGCGACTGAGTTCGATGTATTAGACCCGAAACCCGGCGATCTAGGCATGACCAGGATGAAGGTGCGGTAACACGCACTGGAGGTCCGAACCGTTTAATGTTGAAAAATTATCGGATGAGTTGTGTTTAGGGGTGAAAGGCCAATCAAGCCGGGAAATAGCTGGTTCTCCGCGAAATCTATTGAGGTAGAGCGTCAGATGATTGCCGTTGGGGGTAGAGCACTGGATGGGCTAGGGGGTCGCGAGATCTACCAAACCTAACCAAACTCCGAATACCAACGAGTCTAGTCTGGCAGACAGACGGCGGGTGCTAAGGTCCGTCGTCAAAAGGGAAACAGCCCTAACCTACAGCTAAGGTCCCCAAATCGTATCTAAGTGGGAAAGCATGTGGGATTTCCAAAACAACCAGGAGGTTGGCTTAGAAGCAGCCATCCTTTAAAGAAAGCGTAACAGCTCACTGGTCTAAATAAGAGATCCTGCGGCGAAGATGTAACGGGGCTAAAGATACGTACCGAAGCTTAGGGTGTGATCGTTTACGATCACGCGGTAGCGGAGCGTTCCGTAGGCCGATGAAGCGATCTGGTAATGGGTCGTGGAGGTATCGGAAGTGCGAATGCTGACATGAGTAGCGATAAACAGTGTGAGATGCACTGTCGCCGAAATCCCAAGGGTTCCTGCTTAAAGCTAATCTGAGCAGGGTAAGCCGGCCCCTAAGACGAGCCCGAAGGGGGTAGTCGATGGGAACCACGTTAATATTCGTGGGCCTGGAGGTGTGTGACGGATGGCGTAACTTGTCTGGTCTTAACGGATTGATCCAGGCAGGGAAGTTGTCCCAGGAAATAGCCCCTCCATTATAGACCGTACCCTAAACCGACACAGGTGGGATGGTAGAGTATACCAAGGCGCTTGAGAGAAGTGTACTGAAGGAACTCGGCAAATTGCCTCCGTACCTTCGGAAGAAGGAGGCCCCACATCAAGGCAACTTTTTGTGGGGGGCACAGGCCAGGGGGTAGCGACTGTTTAGCAAAAACACAGGACTCTGCTAAGTCGGCTTCAAGACGACGTATAGGGTCTGACGCCTGCCCGGTGCTGGAAGGTTAAGAGGAGGAGTGCAAGCTCTGAATTGAAGCCCCAGTAAACGGCGGCCGTAACTATAACGGTCCTAAGGTAGCGAAATTCCTTGTCGGGTAAGTTCCGACCTGCACGAATGGCGTAACGACTTCCCCACTGTCTCCAGTACATGCTCAGCGAAATTGAATTCTCCGTGAAGATGCGGAGTACCCGCGGTTAGACGGAAAGACCCCGTGCACCTTTACTGCAGCTTCAGAGTGGCATTAGGAAAGAACTGTGTAGCATAGGTGGGAGGCTTTGAAGCGATGACGCCAGTTGTCGTGGAGCCTTAGGTGAAATACCACCCTGTTGTTTTCTGATGTCTAACCTCGCACCGTTATCCGGTGCAGGGACCCTCTGTGGCGGGTAGTTTGACTGGGGCGGTCGCCTCCTAAAGAGTAACGGAGGCGCGCGATGGTGGGCTCAGGACGGTTGGAAACCGTCTGTTAGAGTGCAATGGCATAAGCCCGCCTGACTGCGAGACTGACAAGTCGAGCAGAGACGAAAGTCGGTCATAGTGATCCGGTGGTCCCTCGTGGAAGGGCCATCGCTCAACGGATAAAAGGTACGCCGGGGATAACAGGCTGATGATTCCCAAGAGCTCATATCGACGGAATCGTTTGGCACCTCGATGTCGGCTCATCACATCCTGGGGCTGGAGCAGGTCCCAAGGGTTTGGCTGTTCGCCAATTAAAGTGGTACGTGAGCTGGGTTCAGAACGTCGCGAGACAGTTTGGTCCCTATCTGCCGTGGGCGTCGAAATTTGAGAGGAGTTGACCCTAGTACGAGAGGACCGGGTTGAACATACCTCTGGTGTACCTGTCATTCCGCCAGGAGTGCAGCAGGGTAGCTATGTATGGACGGGATAACCGCTGAAAGCATCTAAGCGGGAAGCCTCCCTCAAGATAAGATTTCATCGAGCCGTGGAAGACCACCACGTTGATAGGCTGGATGTGGAAGTGCGGTAACGCATGGAGCTAACCAGTCCTAATTGCTCTTTTCGCGCTTGAGAGTCCCACCATCAATGACAATGCTGGTCCAACCAGTAACGTCGTCGACGGTGATAAGGATAATCTTCGCAGCCCGATAAACAGGTCTATATACAAATTGTGCACGGCATCGATTAAAACCCGAACCCAATTACGCTTATGCGCCTGCTTCATTGCTTGGTGACCATAGCGTCTGTGACCCACCCGATCCCATCTCGAACTCGGCCGTGAAACCAGACCGCGCCGATGGTACTATTGCTCAAGCACTGGAAGAGTAGGTCGTCGCCAGGCATTGAAGCAGGCGCATAAACGTAAACGTTCGGATCAAAACCCATTCATGATGACAAAAACCTACACCTCGTAGCTTTCTAACTGGAAGAGCTTGAGGATCAAACCCAGTGTCGCGGGATGGAGCAGCCCGGTAGCTCGTCAGGCTCATAACCTGAAGGTCGTAGGTTCAAATCCTACTCCCGCAACCAGCTCTCAATAAAACACAACATCACACATACCATCCACCCCCGTACCAATAGGTCCGGGGGATACCATGATTCTTATCTGCTACTGGCATCGTGGACCGCTTAGGCCAATTGGCGTAGACAATCCCACCAGGATGATTCAATAAGATATTGAAAACACTAAATCGTTAAGTCCGCATCCGGTTGAAGATCAGGATGCGCAGCGGCGACAGCGGGTAAGGCGCGTGCGCGTTCGACCGCCGCCATCAGGCTGGGATAAGCGATTGTGGGCACACCAAACCGTTCAGCCGAATACATTTGCGGTACAATATAGCAATCGGCAAGCGTCGGTCGATCGCCGAACGCGAAGCCCCGGCCGCTTTGGAGAACCATCAGTTCCAAGGCTTCGAAGCCTTCAGCGATCCAGCGTGCAATCCAACGGGTTATAGCGGCATTGTCGGCGCCCAATTCGCTACGTAACGCATTCAATACCCTCAGATTGTTTATGGGATGAATGTCGCACGCTACGACAGCGGCCATGGTGCGAACCACTGCTCGATCACTCGATCCTGCCGGGAGCAACGCAGGCTCGGGGTTACGTTCTTCCAGCCACTCCAATATGGCAGGTGACTGAGTAATGAGTTGGTCGTCCGCCGCGAGTGCTGGCACCAGACCTTGCGCGTTGAGCTTCAGGAACGCCGGATCGCGCTGGGCGCCGCGGCGCAGATCGTGGGTGACCTGCTCATATGAAAGCCCCTTGAGGTTGAGCGCGATCCTCACCCGATAAGAGGCAGTGGACCGCCAATATCCGTGAAGGATCATAGCTCTGCCCGCGCAGTATATCTGCTGCTTTCGCCTAATCCAACCGGGACAATACCAATTGCACTGGACATTTGATATATCGTCACATCGTCTCCATGCATAAGAGCGCTCAGCATTTCACTGGCAGATCCCCTACCTTAGCACATTGGAGGAGAAGGCCATATCTGGCGTACGCAGCGTGCTGGCTCAGGGGATGGTTAAGGCGTAGCATGCTGGGGCGACTGCGCGACTGTATCGTTTCTTGATCCCGATATTTGCATCATGAACATTGCAGAACCAGACTGCTATCGCGTAGGCGTGGCGCTCGACTGGACCGCATGGTCCCCCATTCCTGCCAATACCATAAAGGGTGGCGCATCGTGATTCCCCGTGTGTTGATCGATACTGCCGAAATACCGGGAGCCTTTGCTGAAGGGGGCGGTCAGCTTAAGCTTTTTCGCAGGGGCGACGAGTTTTCCATCATGCTCGGCGGCAACGAACTAATGAATAGCCGTCTCAGTAGCTCTGAGGAGGCGCTGGCAACGCTTGCATGTGCGCGTCTGGCGGGCAAAACGGGCGTGCATATGGCGATCGGCGGTCTGGGCATGGGGTTCACCTTACGCGCAGCACTCCATGCACTGCCCGCTGACGCCCGGATCGTGGTGGCCGAGCTGGTGCCGAGCGTGATCGCTTGGGCCAAAGGACCGATGGCCGAGATTTTCGGCGATAGCCTTTCCGATCCTCGGCTTGCTATCGCGCAGCAGGATGTTGGAGTGCTGATCGATAATGCCGAGGGCAGCTTCGATGCCATATTGCTGGATGTTGACAATGGTCCCGACGGGCTGACACGGGCTAGCAACGACCGGCTTTATGGTGCAATCGGCCTGGCACGCGCGCGCAAGGCATTGCGTGCCGGGGGATTGCTGCTGATCTGGTCATCCGGCCCCAGCCCCATGTTCACCGCGCGCTTGAAAAATGCCGGTTTCATCGTGGAAGAACAGGTGGTGCGGGCAACCCGAAGCGGTCGCGGCGCCCGGCATATCATTTGGATTGCCACCGCACCCTGATAGCTCGGAATCTCAGCGGCATGAGCTAGCTTTACCGAAGATTCGCGATGGTTTAGCAACCGCCGATGAACGAGGGAAACGGAGCGAGGTACATATCGGCATGACGGGCAATATGACTGATATGCAACACGATTTGGAATTAAGTACGTCGCAGCGGACGTCGGGCTTCGATGACGCCCGTCTCAAACGGATCGAAGCCTATCTTGACGATAGATATATCCGTCCAGGGCTGTTGCCGCATGCGCAGCTCCTGGTGTCTCGTGACGAGGAAATAGTATCGTTTTTCAGTCTCGGCGAAGCGCAGGCCGATGGCGAAGCGCTTGCCGAGGACGCCCTGTTCCGCATTGCGTCGATGACGAAGCCGGTCACCTCCGTGGCTTTCATGATGCTAGTCGAAGAGGGCAGGGTTGCGCTGGACACTCCCGTTCATGCCATCCTGCCAGAGTTCGCGGATATGCGCGTTAGGGTAAGCGGCGGCGAAGGCGGCGCACCGTTCCTGACCGAGTTACCGGATGCGCCAATGCGGATGATCGATCTGCTTCGGCATACATCCGGGCTGACATACAGCTTTCAGCAGCAAAGCCCCATCGACGCTGCATACGCAACGCAGAAACTCGACGTATTCCATCAATTACGGTCGTCCGAAGAATATATCGCTGCTCTGGGTGCCTTGCCGCTGGAGTTTTCGCCTGGTGCAAGCTGGAATTATTCGGTCGCGACAGATGTTCTGGGAATAGTCATCGAACGGCTGTCCGGTCTTTCGCTTGCGGAGTTTTTCGCTAGCTGCATCTTTGCGCCACTCCGTATGGACAGCACTTTCTTTGAAGTCCCTCAAGACCATCAGCCGCGCCTGGCGGACGCATGGCAAATTGACGGGCAGGGCGTCCGCACTTTGTACGACCGGGGTGAAAGCAGCCGTTGGCGCGTTCCGCTCAAATCCTATTCCGGTGGGGGCGGCCTGGTGTCCTCGACGCATGACTATCATCGTTTCTGCCGCATGTTGCTGCGTGGAGGCGAACTGGATGGCGCCCGTTTGCTTTCGCCCAAGACCATCGCGCTGATGACATCCAACCATCTACCCGGCGGCGGCGATCTGGTAGGAGCTTCGCGGTCCATGTTCAGCGAAAGTCAGAATGCGGGGATCGGTTTCGGTCTCGGCTTCGCCGTCACCCAGAATCCGGTAACGGCGATGCTGCCCGGTTCGGCAGGCGAATATTATTGGGGTGGGATGCTTTCGACCTTTTTCTTCGTCGACCCGGTTGAACGCATCATTGCGGTGTTTATGACGCAGGTGATGCCTTCCAGCGCAATATCCATTCGACGAGAACTCAAAACGCTTATCTATGCCGCGCTAGCCCATAGCCGCGCCTGATTTTGCAGGAATACGTTAAACGATGACTGAAAAAACGCCTATTCCACCGGAAGTATTGGTGGCAGGTCTGGTACATTTGCTGGACGTTTCGCCGCTATCGGACAATCTTTTCAGAGGCGCCCAGCGACCGGGCGGCGTTGGGCGTATCTTTGGCGGCCAGGTCATAGGCCAAGCGCTGGCGGCAGCAATGAAGACGATTGCCACCGACAAGCTGGTCCATTCCCTTCATGCTTATTTCATGCGGCCGGGGGATGAGGATTATCCAATCGACTTTCGCGTGGAGGCCGACTTCGATGGCCGCACCTTTTCCAATCGCCGGGTCGTGGCGATTCAGAAAGAAAAGCCCATCCTTAATCTCGTCGCATCGTTTCAGGTGCCTGAAGCGGGGCTTACGCATCAGCTTCCCATGCCCGATGTGGCCCCACCCGAGTCGTTAGACGACTTGGCAGACTATGCGCGACAGCGCCGCGATGAACTGTCTGAACAGCAATATCGGTTTCTGGTCCGGCCAAGCCCGTTTGAAATTCGTTATGTCGGTGTTCCGACGTTTTTCCAGAGCCAGGCAACCGATCCCATATCTCACATGTGGTTCCGGATGCGCGCGCCTGTTTTGGCAAATCAACATATGCATCGCGCTATCCTGGCATTTGCGACCGATCTGGCGCTATTGGGCACGGCCCTTATGCCCCACGGATTGCGGTTGCAGTCGGCGGCGTTGCAGAGCGCCAGCCTCGACCATGCTCTTTGGTTCCATGATGACGTCGCGGTGGACGACTGGCTGCTCTACACGATGGACAGCCCTTGGTCGGGTCACGGAAGGGGCTATAATCGCGGCATGATCTTCGATCGATGGGGAAAGCTGGTGGCTAGCTGTACGCAGGAAGGGCTGATGCGCGTAAAGGCATAAGAAACGCTTGGCGCGCACGTCCCTCCTGTGCAATCTTCACGGAAAGAGGTGGGAGAGGGTACAGTAATAAATGTCCTCAGGGGGAATGCGCTATCATGAACCTTTCGACCCAGGATCCGGGCGTTGTACCCGCTCTCCCGAAGCCGGCGCCGCGCCAGTCCGATCCGGCAATCCTTGCGCATGAGATCGTCGAGCGGCTGACCTATCGGTTGGGTAAGGATGCAGCGGCGGCGCAACCGCATGACTGGCTCCACGCCGTAATCCTTTCGATCCGCGATAGGGTGATCGACTCCTGGATTTCCTCCACGCACAAAACCTATGAGGAGCAGGGGCGGCGAGTGTATTATCTCTCGCTGGAGTTTCTGATCGGTCGCCTTATGCGCGACGCAGTATCCAACATGGAACTGCTGGATGAAATGCAGCAGGCGCTTGCGTCGCTGAACGTGGACATCGACGTGATCGCCGAGCTTGAGCCGGATGCAGCGCTCGGCAATGGCGGTCTTGGGCGGTTGGCGGCCTGTTTTATGGAAAGCATGGCGACGGTCGATGTGCCCGCTTATGGTTATGGAATCCGCTATGTGAACGGCATGTTCCGACAGGAAATTTCCGATGGCTGGCAAGTCGAGCTGCCGGAAACCTGGTTGACGCATGGCAATCCGTGGGAGTTTGAAAGACGCGAAGCCAGCTATGAAGTCGGCTTTGGCGGGCTGGTCGATCCAGCCGAGAACGAGGACGCAAGCCCGCATCAAATGGTATGGAAACCGGCCGAGCGGGTGATCGCAACGCCCTATGACACGCCGATTGCAGGCTGGCGTGGAAAACGGGTCAACACATTGCGCCTTTGGACAGCGCAGCCGATCGATCCTATCCTGCTCGATCGCTTCAACGCAGGCGATCATGTCGGTGCCTTGCAGGAAAGCAACCGCGCCGAAGCGCTGACCCGCGTGCTGTATCCAGCCGACAGTTCGCCGGCGGGGCAGGAACTGCGCTTGCGGCAGGAATATTTCTTCTCCGCCGCCTCGCTGCAAGACATTGTGCGTCGGCATATCCAATATTTCGGCGATATAAAAACCCTGCCGGACAAGGCGGCGATCCAACTTAACGACACGCATCCAGCGGTGTCTGTCGCCGAAATGATGCGCCTGCTGCTCGATGTTCACGGTCTCGATTTCGACGAAGCGTGGGACATAACCCGACGCACGTTCAGCTATACCAATCACACGCTGTTGCCCGAAGCTCTCGAAAGCTGGCCCGTCCCGCTGTTCGAGCGACTGCTGCCACGGCACATGCAGATCGTCTACGCCGTCAATAGCCGCTTGCTCGCTGAAGCACGTCGCGCAGGCGGGTTCGACGACAAGGCCATCGGCACGATTTCACTGATCGACGAGGGCGGCGAGCGTAGGGTTCGCATGGGGAATCTGGCTTTTGCCGGATCGCACAGCATAAATGGCGTGTCGGCTTTGCACACCGATTTGATGAAGCAAACGGTGTTCGCCGACTTCCATCGGCTTTACCCCACGCGCATCAATAACAAAACCAACGGTGTTACGTTCCGCCGCTGGTTAATGCAGTGCAATCCGGGGCTGTTTTCCCTGATCCGCGAAGCCATTGGCGACCGTTTCATGGACGATGCAGAAGGACTGCGCGATCTGGAAGCATTTGCGCATGACAGTGCCTTTCAGGAGAAATTCCTGGCGGTGAAACTCGCCAACAAGCAGCATCTTTCGCAGGTGTTGCGCGAACGGATCAACGCGCGCATCGACCCATCGGCGATGTTCGATATCCATATTAAGCGCATCCACGAGTATAAGAGGCAGTTGCTCAACATCATCGAAGCAGTCTCGCTTTACGATCAGATCCGGTCGCATCCCGAGCGCAACTGGGTGCCACGGGTCAAGCTGTTCGGCGGCAAGGCGGCGCCGAGTTACCACAATGCAAAGCTCATCATAAAACTGGCGAATGACGTGGCACGTGTGGTGAATCACGATCCGGCGGTGCAGGGGCTGCTCAAGGTGCAGTTCGTGCCCAACTACAATGTGTCGATGGCGGAAATCATGATCCCCGCAGCGGACCTTTCCGAACAGATTTCTACGGCGGGCATGGAAGCGTCCGGCACTGGTAACATGAAGTTCGCCGTAAATGGCGCGCTGACCATCGGCACGCTAGACGGCGCCAATGTGGAAATGCGCGATCATGTCGAGGCGGACAACATTTTGATCTTCGGTCTGACGGCCGAGGAAGTGGGGGAGCGGCGCGCTAACGGGTATAACCCGCGCGACGTAATCGAAGGCAGCACGGAATTGTCGCAAGCGTTGAACGCCATCCGATCGGGCGTGTTCTCGCCCGGCGATCCGAACCGCTATGCGGATCTGATCGGCGGCATTTACGATCATGATTGGTTCATGGTTGCCGCAGATTTCGACAGTTATGCCTCGGCGCAACGAAAGGCAGATGCTCTGTGGAACGACAAGGCGGCCTGGGCGTCTAAGGCCATATATAATGTCGCGCGGATGGGGTGGTTTTCGTCGGACCGCACTATCCGTGAATATGCGAGGGACATCTGGAAGGTGCTGCCGTGATCGCTGAGTGTTGACGTCGGACCGGATTGGAGCGCTTGTTGCGGGGCGGGAGGACGACCCCTTTGCCGTTTTGGGCGTGCACGCCGCCGACAAGGGATTTTTGGCGCGCTGCTTCCTGCCGGATGCGGTCGGTGTGTCGGCTTCGACACTAGAAGGAAAGGCGGTCGGCGCGCTATCCTGCATTCACGATGCCGGTATCTTCGAAGGCAAGGTTGCAATCCGTAAGCGCCAACCCCTGCGTTACAATGCGACTTATGCCAATGGCACGACTTACACGGTGATCGATCCTTACAGCTTTGGCCCCGTGCTGGGGCCGATGGACGATTACTACATTGCCGAAGGATCGCATCTGCGGCTGTTCGACAAGCTGGGTGCTCACCTAATCGACCATGAAGGCGCCGTCGGCACGCACTTCGCGGTCTGGGCACCAAATGCACGGCGCGTATCCGTTGTGGGCGACTTCAATCAATGGGACGGTCGCCGCCACGCGATGCGCCTGCGCGCCGATAGTGGGATCTGGGAAATCTTCGTCCCGAATGTCGGACCCGGCCATGCCTATAAATATGAGATCATCAGTGGCAATGGCGTCGTGCTTCCGTTGAAAGCAGACCCTTTTGCCTTCCGCTCGGAACTCCGTCCGGCGACGGCATCCGTCATCGCCGAACCATCGACACATGCTTGGGCCGATACTGCGCATCGCGCGCACTGGAAAAAAGCCGATGCGCGCCGTCAGCCGATTTCGATATACGAAGTGCACGCCGGGTCATGGCAACGTGACGAGTTCGGTAATTTCCCAAGTTGGGATGCTTTGGCGGATCGGCTTATTCCTTATGCCGCAGATATGGGTTTTACGCATATCGAATTCATGCCGATCAGCGAACATCCCTATGACCCAAGCTGGGGCTATCAGACCACTGGGCTCTATGCGCCCTCTGCGCGGTTCGGCGATCCCGATGGCTTTGCGAGGTTCGTGGACGGAGCGCATCTCGCCGGGATGGGCGTGATCCTCGATTGGGTCCCCGCGCACTTCCCTACCGACGAACATGGTCTGGCCAATTTTGACGGCACCGCGCTGTATGAACATGCCGATCCGCGAAAGGGGTTTCACCCGGATTGGAACACCGCGATCTATAATTTCGGGCGGCGGGAGGTGTTGGCTTTTCTGACCAACAACGCCCTGTTCTGGGCGGAGCGCTATCATGTCGATGCGCTGCGCGTCGATGCGGTCGCGTCGATGCTGTACCTCGATTATTCGCGCAAGGACGGCGAGTGGATACCCAATGCCGATGGCGGGCGGGAAAATTGGGAAGCGGTCGATTTTCTTCAGGGCATGAATCGTGCTTTGTACGGCATGGATACCGGCGTAATGACGATGGCCGAGGAATCGACGAGCTGGCCCAAGGTGTCGCATCCGGTGCATGAAGGCGGCCTTGGCTTCGGATTTAAATGGAACATGGGGTTCATGCACGACACCCTGCGCTATCTGCAGCGCGATGCCGTGCATCGGTGCCACCATCATAATGACATCACGTTCGGGCTGCTGTACGCCTTCGCCGAGAATTACATTCTGCCGCTCAGCCACGACGAAGTCGTCCACGGCAAAGGCTCATTGCTCACCAAAATGGCAGGCGACGACTGGCAGAAGTTCGCTACCTTGCGCGCCTATTACGCAATGATGTGGGGCTATCCTGGCAAGAAGCTGCTGTTCATGGGGCAGGAGTTTGCGCAGCGCGCAGAGTGGAGCGAGGAGCGCGCGCTGGACTGGCATCTGCTTGATCAGGCACCGCATCGGGGCGTGCAATCGGTCGTTCGCGACATCAACCGGCTGTACCGGAAGAAGCCAGCCCTCCACGCCCGCGATTGTGAGGGCGAAGGGTTCGAATGGTTGCTGGTGAACGCCGCGGAGGATTCGGTCTTCGCATGGACGCGCCGCGCGCCGGGGGACAGACCTGTCGTAGTCATCAGTCATTTCACGCCATTGCTCCGCCATGGTTATGGCATGCGCTTGCCCCATGGCGGGCGCTGGCGGGAGATACTGAACACAGACGCATCTGATTATGGTGGCAGCGGCGCAGGGAATGGCGGCGTTGTCGAAGCGGCCGACGATGGATGGGCGCATATCACTATCCCGCCGCTTGCTACCCTCATGCTTGAACCGGACGACGAACAATAGAGAATACAGGAGAGACCCATGCAGAGGAGACATCAGCCGATTTCCCGCGATGCCATGGCCTATGTGCTGGCGGGGGGGCGCGGCAGTCGGCTGGGTGAACTGACCGATATTCGCGCGAAGCCCGCCGTGCATTTCGGCGGCAAGGTTCGGATCATCGATTTCGCCCTATCCAACGCCCTTAACAGTGGCATTCGGCGGATCGGCGTGGCCACTCAGTATAAGGCGCACTCGCTGATCCGGCATCTCCAGCGCGGGTGGAATTTCTTCCGCACCGAGCGTAATGAGAGTTTCGATATTCTCCCCGCCAGTCAGCGCGTGTCCGAACATCAGTGGTATGAAGGCACCGCCGACGCTGTGTTTCAGAACCTCGACATTATCGAAGCCTATGCGCCGGAATATATGGTCCTGCTGGCGGGCGATCATATCTACAAGATGGACTATGAGTTGATGTTGCAGCAGCATGTCGACAGCGGAGCCGATGTGACCGTTGGGTGTTTGGAAGTGCCGCGGATGGAAGCTTTCGGCTTCGGGGTGATGCACGTCGATGGGCACGACACAATCATCGATTTCGTCGAAAAGCCAGCCGACCCGCCCAGCATACCGGGCCAACCGGATCGGGCTTTGGCATCCATGGGCATCTATGTTTTTCGGACCAAGATATTGGCCGAGCAATTGCGTCGAGACGCGGCGACACCCGACAGCTCGCGCGATTTCGGTGGGGATATCATCCCCTATATGGTGAAGCACGGCAAAGCTGTCGCGCATCGGTTCGCTAACAGTTGCGTCCGCGCCGAAAGCGAAACGGAAGCCTATTGGCGTGACGTGGGAACCATCGACGCCTATTGGCAGGCGAACATTGACCTTACCGACGTCGTTCCTCCCTTGGACATCTACGACACACACTGGCCATTATGGACCCATGCAGAGGTGACAGCCCCGGCCAAATTCGTGCATGACGAAGATGGGCGACGCGGTTCCGCCACTTCTTCCCTGATCGCGGGAGGATGCATCGTTTCGGGATCGTCGCTCCACCGCAGCCTGTTGTTCAGCGGGGTGAGGACGCATAGTTTTTCGTCAGTTACGGAGAGCATCATCTTGCCCAATTGCGAAATCGGCCGTGGCGCACGATTGCACAAATGCGTACTTGATTCGGGTGTCCGCATTCCTCCTAAACTGATTGTAGGTGAGCATCCCGACCATGATGCGAAGTGGTTCCGCCGTACGGACAAGGGCGTGTGCCTGATAACGCAGACGATGATCGACCGATTGCCCGATAGCCTGACCGCATGAAACTGTTATCCGTCGCGTCCGAGATATTCCCGCTCATCAAAACGGGTGGCCTCGCCGATGTCGTCGGGGCGTTGCCCCTGGCATTGGCGAAGGAAGACGTGGCAACGCGCACACTGATCCCCGGTTATCCATCTGTGATGGCAAGGATTGGCAAAGGCAAGAAGCTGCATCACTATGACTCGCTCTTCGGTGAGGCGGCAACGCTCATCTCAGCCAAGGTGGGAGATCTGGATCTCATCATTCTGGATTGCCCGCCTTTTTTCGGTCGCGCCGGTGGACCCTATGACGATATGGCGGGCAATGGCTGGCCGGATAACTGGCGGCGCTTTGCGGCCTTATCCCGCGCGGGGGCGGACATCGCTGCGGGCTTGCTGAAAGGCTGGCTCCCTGATGTCGTTCACGCGCACGACTGGCAGGCCGCGATGACGCTGGCGTATATGCGCTTCGGTGCTGCCCATGCCGTGCCGAAGGTCGTCACGATCCACAACCTGGCGTTTCAGGGGCGATTCGATGCTGCGATATTCGACGCACTGGGCCTGCCCCCGGAAGCTTGGGGAATGGATGGTGTCGAATATTATGGCGGCACGGGGTTCCTGAAAGCCGGGCTGGTTTCTGCCGATGCGATCACAACCGTCAGCCCCACTTATGCGCAGGAAATCCGGTCGACCGCTGACGGCATGGGTCTGGACGGTCTGCTGGTGGGGCGGGGTGATCGGCTGCACGGCATATTGAACGGGATCGACACCGCTGCATGGACTCCTGCGACCGATCCGCTGTTGGTTAAGTCCTTTTCCAGCCGTGCCCTTTCCGGTCGTTCCGCCAATCGACGGCATATCGAACGCAGTTTCGGGCTGGATAAGGATGACAGCCCGCTGTTCATCGTCGTCAGCAGGCTGACTTGGCAAAAGGGCATGGATATGCTCGTCGATGCGCTGGATCATCTGGTGGCATTGGGCGGTAAGCTGGCAGTGCTGGGATCGGGCGATCATCCGCTTGAGGGCGCCTTTCTGGCGGCGGCGGAACGCTATCGTGGGCGCGTTGGCGTCCACATCGGCTATGACGAACCGCTATCGCATGTGATGCAGGCAGGCGGCGATGCGATCCTCATTCCTTCGCGTTTCGAACCGTGCGGACTGACCCAGCTATATGCGCTGCGCTATGGCTGCGTTCCTGTTGTCGCGCGTGTCGGTGGGCTGGCCGATACCGTGATCGACGCCAATGAGGCTGCGTTGGGCGCAGGGGTGGCGACCGGGATACAGTTCGCACCGCCCGGTCCTGTAGGCTTGAAACGCGCAATAGAACGCGCTGTGATTCTATACGCCGACAAGCCAAGCTGGGCATCGATGCAGCGCGCAGGCATGGCGGCAGACTTCTCGTGGAATAAAAGCGCTGCGCGGTACGCTGCCTTGTACAAATCGTTGATGCCGTGACGCCAGCGGACCTCCCTGCTTTAGGCCCGCAGGTCGAGGAGGGCGGAACCCGTTTTTCGGTCTGGTCGTCCGCCGATACACTGTCGCTATGCCTTTTCGATCAAGATCGCGAAATCGCGCGTCTTCCAATGGCGCGCCATGGTCGGGTGTTCTCCTTGTTCACGCCAGGTGTGGGAGCGGGGACGCATTACGGACTGCGTGCAGAGGGTCCGTACGATCCGGATGCAGGGCTGTGGTTCGATCCGGACAAGCTGCTGCTCGATCCCTATGCCACGCGGATCGACCGGCCATTTGCCTATCACCCGATGCTTGCCGAAAGGAAGGGGGTGAGCGGGGATACCGCGCCGTTGATGCCTAAAGGGATCGTTGAAACAGCGCCGCCCGTCGTCCTGGCCAAAGCTCCAGAATTTGCACACGGCGGACTGATTTATGAATTGCAGGTGCGGGCTTTCACTATGCTGAACCCGGACATTCCTGCCGATCAGCGCGGGACGTTGCGGGCGCTGATGCACCCCGCGGTCATCGCGCATCTACAGCGCCTGCATGTGGGCGCTGTCGAACTTATGCCTATCAACGCATGGATAGACGAACGGCATCTCCCGCCATTGGGCCTCACCAATGCGTGGGGATATAACCCGGTGAGCTATTTCGCGCTCGATCCGCGTCTGGCGCCGGGCGGCATGGACGATCTGCGTGCGGTCACCAGAGCGCTGCACGATGTCGGCATCGGCGTCATCATGGATATGGTCTATAACCATGACGGGGAGAGTGACGTACTCGGGCCAACGCTTTCATTGCGTGGTTTGGATGCGCGCAGCTATCTTCGCCATGCGGACGATGGCGCGCTGATTAACGATACTGGCACAGGTAATGCCATCGACTGCAATCATCCTGTCAGCCGCCGCCTGATCTGCGATTCGATGCGGTATTTCGTTCGCTATGCAGGCATCGACGGATTCCGCTTCGACCTTGCCCCTGCATTGGGGCGATTACCGGATGGATTCGACCCGGCGGCACCGCTTTTGCAGGAAATTGCGGCTGATCCGATCCTCGCCGATCGCATCATGATTGCCGAGCCGTGGGACATTGGTCCGGGTGGCTATCAACTTGGCTGCTTCGGCGAAAATTGGCTGGAATGGAACGACCGATACCGTGACGACCTACGGCGGTTCTGGCGCGGCGATCCACATATGTTGGGAGGGCTTGCGACTCGGATCGCTGGATCGACCGATGTTTTCCCGAACAAGGATACACGCACCGTCAACTTTCTTGCCGCCCATGACGGGTTCAGCCTTGCCGACCTGACTGCCTATGAACAGCGGCACAATCACGCCAATGGAGAAGATAACCGTGACGGGCACGGCGAAAACCTAAGTTGGAATAATGGGGTCGAAGGCCGGAGCGAAGATCCCGATATCGACGCGGCGCGGCGTCGCGATATCAAGGCGCTTCTGTCGACCCTTTTTCTTTCGCGCGGTACGATCATGCTCACGGCGGGGGACGAATTTGGCCGCACGCAACAGGGCAATAACAACGCCTATGCGCAGGACAACGAGATTACATGGATCGACTGGGAAGGCCGTGACCGCGAGATCGAAGCGCACAGCGTCATTCTGGCTGCGGTTCGTGCCGCTTCTTCGGCGTTACGCAGTACGCATGTATTGAAGGACAATGATATCGCCTGGCTACGCCCCGATGGCGACCGGATGACCGTCGCGGACTGGGAGGCTGCTCAGGGAGATATGCTGGCATTCAAGCTGCTTCCCGATGGCCCGTTCGTCGGCCTCAATCGCAGTGCGCAATCTGTGCATTTCCAGATCGACGGGTGCCCGGTTTCGGTGGGTCCACGAAGCGTTGAAATCACAACCTGACCACCAACAAAAACCCCCGCGCCATACGGCGCAGGGGTCATGCATCTTTCGAAGCGAATAAGTGGTCGGGGAAAGAGGATTCGAACCTCCGGCCCCTGCCTCCCGAAGACAGTGCTCTACCAGGCTGAGCTATTCCCCGACCGATGCGGAACCGCGACGAAGCGATCCCGACAAGGCAGGCGGCGGTCTATAGTTGTGGGTAGCCCCTGTGGCAAGCGCCCGTGATGCCTTTTTTCCGACGTGCGAACCGCAGTTTTACAGGAGGCCATTCTCGCGGAAGCTGAAGCTTGTTTCCGTGGTCACGATAATGTGATCGAGCAGTTTCATTTCGAGCATCCGCAGCATCCGACATAGCATACGCGTTACCTGAATATCCGCGTCGCTGGGGTTGGGATCGCCCGATGGATGGTTGTGCATCAGCACGGCGCCGCGACAATCTGCTATAAGCGCCTGCAGAACGATGTCCCGCCACGGCAAGCGCAACTGATCGGTCCCGCCCGCATATTCGAGCCGGTCCAGAGTATGGCCCTTGGCGTCCAGCAACAAGATAATCGCCGTTTCGACGGTATCGGTCCTGTGTTTAGGCCGGATTGGCTTGCCATTATATCGCATTCCAGGACGGTGCAGCCACTGCAGCGCATTCGCCAGAGGTAACACATCCATTATGGATCAGTAAGATGAACGGTGTGTTCGGTTGGATACGCGCCGCCGGTGCGTTAGACATGCGGCATACGCAGATTCGAAAGCACGCCCTTGTCCGATACGCCGCATTACGAACAACAATATCTCGACTTGATGCGCCATATCTGGACGCAGGGCGATGAGCGTGTCGATCGGACGGGGGTGGGTACGCGATCTGTTTTCGGTGCGACCATGCGGTTCAGCCTGGCCGATAACGCCATTCCCTTGCTGACGACGAAGCGCGTGTACTGGAAGGTAGCGGCGCGGGAAATGCTCTGGTTCCTGACCGGCGATACCAACATCCGTTCGCTGGTTGAGCAGGGAGTGCATATCTGGACCGACTGGCCGCTCGACAGCTATCGTAAGGCGACCGGCGAGGATATCGATCGCGACTCTTTCGAAGCGCGTATCATCGCAGATGACGCTTTTGCCGCGCAATGGGGCGATCTGGGGCCAGTCTATGGTGCGCAGTGGACGAACTGGCCGCTCTATGAGCCTGCGGGCGACAATATGTTTCGGCGGGCAGAGCGGGGCCATAATCAGATAGCGGAACTGGTAGATTCGATTCGCAACACGCCCGGTTCACGCCGCCTTCTGTTTACCGGCTGGAACGTGGCGGAAGTGCCTAACATGGCGTTGCCGCCATGCCACATGACCTATCAATTCCATGTCGCAAATGGGAAGCTGTCAGGCCTGCTGTTTCAGCGCAGTTGCGATTTGGGGTTGGGCTTTGCGTTCAACATCTTTGGCTTGTCGATGTTGACGCGGATGCTGGCGCAACAAACCGACCTTGAACCCGGCGAGGTGGTTTGGTCGGGAGGCGACGTGCACTTGTACCTCAACCACGCAGACCTTGTCGAAGCGCAACTGGCCCGCAAGCCGACAGGCGCACCCAAACTCACAATAAGTCGACACGCGAAAAACATATTTGACTATAAAATCGAGGACTTTGGCGTGTCCGATTATGCCCCTCAGGCGGCCCTGTCGGCTCCGGTTGCCGTCTAGAAATTTTAGGTCAGGAACACTTGCCTTTTTTGCAGGTCGTAATATTATAGCGTCATAGAGCAACAATGTTGCGCCGCAATAGAATGGCGCGTGGAGCAGCGATGACCGATCACCGCGACAATCAGCGTAACATGCCGCCATTGACGCTGCACGTTCCAGAGCCGAAGTTTCGGCCGGGCGACGTCGCAGACTTTAGCGATATCGACGTTCCGGCCGCCGGTGTGACGCCCCGGCCCGACGAAACCGCCGCAGCAGGATCGATGCGTGATCTTGCCTATGGACTGGTCAGGGTGCTGGACGACGAGGCGCGCGCTGTAGGACCGTGGAACCCCAATCTCAGCCCGGATGTGGCGCTGAAGATCCTGCGCTCGATGGCGCTGACCCGCGCCTTCGACGAGCGCATGTTCCGCGCGCAGCGGCAGGGCAAAACCAGCTTTTATATGAAGTGCACGGGCGAAGAGGCCGTGGCCGTAGCTGCTGCGCACGCGCTGGCCAGCGACGACATGTGTTTCCCCAGCTATCGTCAGCAGGGGCTGTTGATCGCCCGCGACTGGTCGCTGGTCGACATGATGAACCAGATCTACTCGAATCGCGCCGACCGCATGAAGGGCAGGCAGTTGCCGATCATGTATTCGGTGCGCGATGCGGGCTTCTTTTCGATTTCCGGCAATTTGACCACGCAATGGCCGCAAGCGGTTGGCTGGGCGATGGCGAGTGCGGCACGGGGTGACACGCGCATTGCCGCGACGTGGTGTGGTGAGGGATCGACCGCGGAAGGCGACTTCCATTCGGCATGCACGTTTGCCAGCGTGTATCGCGCGCCCGTCATCTTGAATATCGTGAATAATCAGTGGGCTATCAGCAGCTTCTCAGGATTTGCGGGTGGTGAGAACACCACCTTCGCCGCGCGCGGCGTAGGCTATGGCATCGCCAGCCTGCGCGTGGATGGCAATGATGCGCTGGCCGTCTATGCCGCCACCCGCTGGGCAGCGGATCGCGCGCGCAGCAACGCAGGGCCGACGCTGATCGAACATTTCACCTACCGTGCTGAAGGACACAGCACGTCCGACGATCCCGGCCAATACCGTTCCGCCGACGAAGGCAGTGCCTGGCCGCTGGGCGATCCGATTGCACGGCTGAAGGCGCATGTCATCGGGCTGGGGATCTGGGACGAAGAACGCCAGGCTGCGATGGATCTGGAGTTAGCATCCATTGTGAAGGACGCGGCGCGCGAAGCGGAAAAGAACGGTATTCTCGGTCACGGCATGCACCAGCCTTTCGAAACGATGTTCGAGGACGTGTTCGAAGACATGCCATGGCATCTGAAGGAACAGCTCGACATGGCGCTGGGCGAGAAAAAGGCGGCTGGACTGTGAGCGAGGTCATCACCGAAACCGTGGCCGACGCCACGCAGATGAACATGATCCAGGCGATCAACAGCGCGCTCGACGTGATGATGGATCGCGATCCTGATGTCGTCGTGATGGGCGAGGATGTCGGCTTTTTCGGCGGGGTGTTCCGCGCGACGGCGGGCCTTCAGAAGAAATATGGCAAGAACCGGGTGTTCGATACGCCGATCACCGAATGCGGCATCATCGGCGTTGCGGTGGGCATGGGCGCCTATGGTCTGCGTCCGGTGCCTGAGATACAGTTCGCGGACTATATTTACCCGGCGCTCGACCAGTTGGTGTCGGAGGCTGCACGCCTGCGCTATCGTTCGGCAGGCGAATTTATCGCGCCGATGACGGTTCGCTCCCCCTTTGGCGGGGGCATTTTTGGCGGCCAGACGCATAGTCAGTCCCCCGAAGGTATCTTTACCCATGTGTCGGGCATCAAGACAGTCATTCCCGCAACGCCTTATGACGCCAAGGGACTGCTGATCGCAGCGATCGAGGATAATGATCCGACGATCTTCTTCGAACCCAAGCGCATCTATAACGGTCCGTTCGATGGACATTATGATCGTCCCTCGCGCAACTGGGGCGGGCATCCCGACGCGCAGGTGCCGGAAGGCTATTACAAGATTCCGTTGGGCAAGGCGCGGATTGCCCGCGCTGGCGAGGCGCTGACGATCCTGTGCTACGGCACTATGGTGCATGTGGTTGCCAGCACGGTCGAGGAAATGGGCATCGACGCGGAAATCATCGATCTGCGTACGCTCGTACCGCTGGATATCGAAGCGATTGAAGCCTCGGTAAAGAAAACCGGCCATTGCCTGATCGTGCATGAAGCAACGCGCACCAGTGGCTTTGGCGCGGAGCTTTCGGCCTTGGTGCAGGAGCGGTGCTTCTATTACCTCGAAGCACCGATCGAACGGGTCACCGGTTTCGACACGCCTTATCCGCACAGTCTGGAGTGGGCTTATTTCCCCGGACCGATCCGCATTCGCGATGCCATCAACAAGATCATGAAGGACTAACGGGCCATGGCACGTTTCACATTCACGCTTCCCGACATTGGCGAAGGCATTTCCGAAGCAGAGATCGTTGCATGGCATGTGGCGGTGGGCGACCGGGTCGAGGAAGATCAGGGTCTTGCCGACATGATGACGGACAAGGCGACGGTCGAACTGGAATCGCCGGTGGCTGGCACGGTGGTTGAACTGGCGGGCGAACCGGGGGATCAGGTGTCCATCGGTGCGATGCTGGTGGTGATCGAGACTGAAGGTGAGGTCGAGATTGAAACGCCGTCGGAGGAGATCGTCGAGGCTGAGAATCCCGGCGTTGAGGAAGTTGCCCCAGCGGGCGAAGACAGTGCTCCTACGGAAGCAGGGGTACAGAGCGACAAAGTTGAACCCTCGAACCCGGGGCTCCTGCTTACGCAGGAGCACGTCATGCCAGAAGACAAGGCTGTGACTGTCCTCGCGTCGCCCGCCGTGCGCACACGCGCCAAGGAACTGGGCGTCGATCTGTCGCAGGTCCGCACCACGGCTGACCGCATCCGCCACAGCGATCTCGATGCGTTTCTGCTCTATGGGCAGGGTGATGGCTACCGTCCTGCCGGTGCCTCACGCAAGCGTCCGGATGAGCCCATCAAGGTTATCGGGATGCGCCGCCGGATTGCCGAGAATATGGCGGCATCCAAGCGCAACATCCCGCATTTCACTTATGTCGAGGAAATCGACGTCACCTTGCTGGAAGCGATGCGTGCGGACCTTAACGCCAATCGCGGCGACCGCCCTAAGCTGACGCTTTTGCCGCTCATCATCGTGGCCGTGTGCAAGGCTATCCCCGATTTCCCGATGATCAACGCGCGTTATGACGACGAGGCGGGGATCGTGACGCGGCATGGGTCGGTCCATCTCGGCATGGCGACGCAGACCGATGCGGGCCTGATGGTCCCTGTCATCCGTGACGCGCAGGACCGCAATGTATGGCAGTTGGCGAGCGAAATCCGTCGCCTGTCGGACGCTGCGCGCAGTGGCAAGGCCAAGTCGGAGGAACTCTCCGGATCGACGCTAACCCTGACTTCGCTTGGCCCGCTGGGCGGCATTGCGACCACGCCGGTCATCAATCGCCCCGAAGTCGCGATTATCGGTCCCAATCGCGTGATCGAACGTCCTGTCATCCGCGATGGTGAAATCGTCGCAGCGAAGCTGATGAACCTGTCGATCAGTTGCGATCATCGCGTCGTCGATGGCTGGGATGCGGCCAGTTACGTGCAGGCGCTACGCAAGCTGCTCGAAACGCCGGTGCTGCTATTCGATAACTAGGGGTCAGCCGCGGCCCTTTTGCAATCGCGCGGCCATGCCGCGCGCTAAGCCTCTGGGAATGAAGCGAAGTCCGGCGACCATCAGCTTGTTCGACAGGCCGGCCACGGCGACGGCTTTGTTGTCACGCAGTGCTGCCATGCCGTCACGCACGACGTCTTTGGCGGTGGATACGTTCATCTGGAAGAGGCGACTGTTGGTCAGTCCGGCAACGGCGGCAAATTCGGTATCGGTCGGGCCGGGGCACAGCGCGCTCACACGAACGCCTTTGTCCTTCACCTCTTCGTGCAGCGCCTGGGACAGGCTGAGCACGAACGCCTTCGTCGCGTAATAGGTGCTCATATACGGTCCGGGTAAAAATCCGGCGACCGAAGCCAGGTTGAGGATCGCACCATTCTTCTGCGCGATCATGGCGGGCAAAGCGCGATGGCACAGGGCCATCAAAGTCCGGCAATTGAGGTCGACCATCTCTGAATGCACAGTCAGATCAAGCTCGGCAAATGCCCCGCGCGCCCCGAAACCGGCATTATTGATTAAAGTGTCGATGACGATGCCCTGCTGCTCCAGTTGGGCAAACAGCATTTCAGGCGCATCGGCAGCAGCCAGATCGAGAGCAATCGGCAGCACCTGGGTTCCGAATCGGGATCGCAAATCTGCCGCGATGGCGTCCAGCCTGTCTCTACGCCGCGCGACGATAACCAGCGGGCGTCCTTCTGCTGCCAGGGCTTCGGCGAACAACGTGCCTAGTCCGGCAGAGGCACCGGTAACAAGTGCGTAAGGCAGCATGTGCGTTCCCCTATCCGCGAAGCTGCGTCATAGGGGGTTTTGTCCGGTCGGGAAAGCTACCGTACGGTTGCACGATAGCTGATGCGGCCTTCGTCGCCGGGACGGATGGCTTGCGGCACGGTCCAGCGGACATGCGTGACGTCATCGGCTGTCGCACGGCGAACGCCGCCCAGGGGCGTTGCGACTGTCATCCCCGTCAATCGGCCCCAATTGCGGCCATTGTCTATCGACACCTGCATGTCGGGATGGTTGGGATCTACGCGCAAAGACGCCGGTATGGGATTGGTAACGGCAAAGCCGTCGACTGGCGCGGCACTGTTGTTGCGATAGCGTACCACGAACACGAGTCGGTCGCCTCTACTGATCTGACCCGGAGCCGCAAGCACCCGCCGCGCATTGCCGTTTACGTCGGTCGTCACTTTCTCGACGAATGTCTGCGCGGCCAGCGTGACAGCGGGTTTTCCTGCAAAGGCGGGACCGGCGGCGAGCGAAGCGATGACGGAAAAGGCAGCGAACCGGAGCATGAGGACCTTGCATTTTTGATGGCAGGCATGGGTGTAGCAAGCGGCTTCCAAAAATATGGTTAATGCTGATTGCGCGCATTGGAGGCGGACATGGTGTAGTGCATAGAGAACAAAGCCATATTGCCGGAGCCGTTGTGTCCCAAAAACCGAATGACAGGGCGGAAATCGACCGCAGGCGGGATCGCCTACTTGCTTCGCTGGCGCTGATCGCCGGCGTCGGCCTGATGCTGGCGATCCCTTTCGCGCTTCGGGCAGGGGCGGAGTTCTTTCTCCCGCTGACAGCCGCGCTGGTGATCGCCATTGCGCTGGTGCCCTTGCTCGAATGGATGGAACGGCGTCGTTTTCCATCCGCTCTGGCCGCACTGATCGCGGTGATCGTGTTCCTGATCGTCGCGAATACGGCGCTCGTGCTGATCGTCGTCCCGGCAACGGATTGGTTTGGCATCCTGCCGTCACGCATCGGGCAGATTCAATCCAATCTGGCCCCCGTGATCGACATTTACTCTCAACTCGAAAAATTTCTTGATGAAACGGTGCAGATGCTCGCCACCGGGCCCGTCGCAGCAGCGCAGACCGCTGCATTTGCCGCGCCCCGGTCGCTGCTTCAATTTGCGGCGACGTCGGCGCCGTCAGCGCTTATCCAGACATTTTTCGCTTTGCTGGCGATCTACTTCTTTCTGGCGGGCTGGACCAAGCTGCGCAAGAAAACCATCAGTAGCCGCGATAGCTATGACGGCGCGTTGGCGATTGCGCGCGTGATCCAGAACGTTGTCGATTCGACATCGGCTTATGTGCTCACCATCGCGACGATCAACTTGAGCCTCGGGGCCGCAGTAGCTCTTTCGCTCTATCTGGTGGGGATGCCATCGCCGTTAATGTGGGGCGGTATCGTCGCGCTGCTCAACTTCGTGCCCTATTTCGGACCGATCCTTGCCGCCGTGCTGCTCGCTCTGGGCGGCCTGATGGTCTTCAACGACGTGTGGATCGCATTGCTCCCGGCCGCAATTCAGATCGGTTTTCATCTGGTTGAAGCGAACGTCATTACGCCGCTGGTGCTTGGCCGCCGCCTCACGATGAACCCGCTGCTGATTCTCGTATCGCTCAGCTTCTGGGGATGGGTGTGGGGCACGCCTGGCGCGCTGTTGGCGGTGCCGTTGCTGATCATAATTCAGACTGTCGCCGCTGCGGCTGGAAAGCCCGATATTGCTGGTTTCCTGTTCGAAGCTGGCACGCTGACGGCAACTCCACGCCATGAAAATCACGATAATCTAAAAGAGGATGCGCAGGACGGTTGACAGGTCAGGCCCGCTCTTATAGTTGGCCCCCTCCACACCGAACGCGGGTGTAGCTCAGTTGGTTAGAGCGCCGGCCTGTCACGCCGGAGGTCGCGGGTTCAAGTCCCGTCACTCGCGCCATTTTCCCTGTAAATCAGGTGAAAATGGCACCGCGTTCCACTTGGTATAACTTACCTTTTTGTTGATCGTGAACGCGCTACGCGCGCCAGCGAAAACGACCGGTTTCCATCCATGCGAGCAGCGGCTTGAGCGGTAATATCCAGACGATTCCCGCAACGACATAGATCGGGATCTGCGCGATCATGGGCAGCTGCCCGATCCACGGCGAACAGCTACCCACGATGACCGCCCAGACGGTGATTATGCCAAGGATGAGCAACATGCCGACCGGCTTGCGCCAGCTTGGTTGCGGCGGTGTCGGATAGCTGTTCATGCCTGCGCCCCTTCGATGAAGCTGGTTTCCGTCAATACCGCGTCCAGCGGGAGATCCCACGGGTCCATCGGAACATGCGCCAATTGTTGTACGGACCAAGCGATTCCAATCCGCAAGGAATCGGGATGGCGCGCAAAGGCACGGTCATAATATCCGCCGCCCTGACCAAGCCGCCCCATGGCCAGATCGAACGCCAGTAAAGGTGCAATGATCGCATCAGGCGCCACTATTTGGCTGCCGGGTGCCGGATGACTGGTGCCAAATGGCCCGGACACCAAAGCATCCTCAGGCGTCCAGCGGCAAAACTCCATACTGCCGAGCCGGTCGAGCGCGCGAGGCAAAGCGACTGTCTTGCCGCGGGCGATCAATGCGTGCGCCAGCCTCTGCGCCGGCGCTTCGTCATCCATCGCGACGTATAGTGCGATCGTATCGCGGGCGCCGATCCGGTCGGCCAAGGGCGATGGAAGCACCTTGAACGCCAGCCGATGGGCGAGGGGGTCTAGGCCAGCTACGAAGGCACGGCGTCGATTCCGTGCCTCGTCGCGCAAAATCTGCTTGTCGCTCAATGGAAAATTGTCCCGTCGCGTCTGGGCCGTGGAAGGGTGGCGGGACCGCCTCGGCCGTTTGCTGGAATATCCTCTGACGCCTCAACGTCAGGTGGGGACCATGTAAGTCGGGCCGAGGCCCGGTCAGGGACAGCCCCCTTGGATGTGATTATCGCCTCAGGGATGTTCGCTAAAGCTCGTACCAGGCAGTGCCCGCCACCAATGTATCTAGGGTGCCGCCGGGGCAGGGGCAAGCCTTTCCGCGAGGCTTTCGAGGCGCCCCGCCAGGCTTTCAATCATAACCGCAGCACTATCGTCGTTTTCCGGCAGCGCGAGGCTACCTTGCCGACCGGCCAGTTCGCGTTTCAGATCGTTGATTTCATCGGCCAGAAACAGCGCGGCGAAAAGCAATTGCCGTACTTCGGTGAGACCCGGCGTCGATTGTCGTGCCACATAAGCCTTCGCGTCCACCAAACCGGCCAGCGCATCGAGGTGCACTTCCTCGCCATCACGGCAATGAATGGCATATTGCCGCCCGCCAATGCTCACGGTGACTTCAGCCATGGGATGCTGCCTTCAATTCGGCGATGAGGACATCCAGCGATCGTAGCGCGGCAGTCGCTTCGGCATGATTGACCGGGGGGGATTTCGACGCTGCATCGGCCCGCTGCTCCACTGTCCGCTCGATCTGGGACAGTGCGCGCTCCATTCGGCCGATGGCCTGCATCATGCGATCACTCGACATGAAACATACATAGCAGCAAGAGCGCCCCGAGCGAAAGTGCTGATATCACTGTGCGATGCAGCATAAAGCTCATGCCGGTTATCGGGCGCTATGTCCTGTCGCGGCCTTTCAAATGGTTGCCGCGGTTGACGCCTGTGTCTTCTGGCGACAAATGGGGGCCAAATTACGACTCGCCGCATCCACCGCCGTCAAGGCGTTCCGCTGGCGCAACTTCGACCGGGAAGAACAGAAAAGCCGATGACCGTTTCCGAAACGATGCTCGCCAACGCCATCAGGGCGCTGTCCATGGACGCGGTTCAGGCCGCAAACAGCGGTCATCCGGGAATGCCGATGGGCATGGCAGATGTTGCGACGGTCCTGTTTCGGGAATATCTGAAGTTCGATCCATCGGCGCCTAAATGGGCCGACCGCGACCGTTTCGTGCTGTCTGCGGGCCATGGCTCCATGCTGATCTACAGCTTGCTGCATCTCACCGGCTACGCACGTCCGACCATTGAGGACATTCGCAATTTTCGGCAGTTGCACAGCCCTTGTGCCGGGCATCCTGAGAATTTCGAACTTGCTGGCATCGAGACAACCACCGGCCCGTTGGGGCAGGGGCTTGCGACGGCTGTCGGTATGGCCATTGCCGAACGGCATCTGAACGCGACCTTTGGCGACGATCTCGTCGATCATCGCACATGGGTGATCGCGGGCGACGGCTGCCTGATGGAAGGCATCAACCATGAAGCCATCGGCCTTGCTGGACATCTGGGTCTTGGTCGCCTGATCGTCCTGTGGGATGACAACAAGATTACGATCGACGGCGCAGTCAGCATGTCGAGCAGCGAAGATATCGGCGCGCGTTACACTGCAACGGGCTGGCATGTCGTGTCGTGCGACGGTCACAACCCGGCCGACATTCGCCGGGCGATTGCCGAAGCAGTCGCCGATCCTCGTCCGTCGCTTATCGCTTGCGCCACCAAAATCGGCTACGGTTCGCCCAACAAGAGCGGCACCTCCGGCGTGCACGGTTCGCCCTTGGGTGCGGATGAAGTCACGGCATCGCGGGCGTTTCTGGGTTGGGACTCGGAACCATTCGCCATTCCCTCAGATGTCGCCGCCGAATGGCACAAGGCTGGCACACGCAGCGTCGACGTTCGCACTGCGTGGGAAGAGCGCCTCGCAAACAACGCCAGTGCCTCAGAATTTGAGCGCCGGATGGCCGGTGATTTGCCTGCCGACTTCAGCCTTGAAGCCTATATCGACAGCCTGATCGCCAATCCGCAAAAGGTCGCGACCCGTCGCGCCAGTGAACTGACGCTGGGCGCAATCAACGATCTGCTGCCCGAAACGCTCGGCGGGTCGGCTGACCTTACCGGGTCGAACAACACCAAGACCAAATCCACCACGCCGCTGACCAAGGACGATTATTCCGGCCGCTATGTCTATTACGGCATTCGCGAATTCGGCATGGCGGCGGCGATGAACGGCATGGCCTTGCACGGTGGCGTCATTCCTTATGGCGGCACGTTCCTTGTCTTCTCCGATTATTGCCGCTCGGCCATTCGCCTCTCCGCCTTGCAGCGCGCGCGCGTGATCTATGTGATGACGCATGACAGCATCGGTCTTGGCGAAGACGGTCCGACGCATCAGCCCATCGAGCATGTGATGAGCCTGCGTATGATCCCCAATCTCGACGTGTATCGCCCGTGCGACATCGTCGAGACGGCAGAATGCTGGGAACTGTCGCTGCAGGATGCGACCGGCCCGTCGCTTCTTGCGCTGACGCGCCAGAACTTGCCGCAGCTTCGCACCGAGAAGAGCGAAAATCTCTCGGCAAAGGGCGCCTATCGCCTTCGTGCCGCAAAGGCCGAACGGCGCGTTGTTTTGATGGCGACCGGTTCGGAAGTCGAGATTGCCGTTCAGGTTGCTGAGGCTCTCGAAGCGTCTGGTTTAGGCGCAGATGTCGTCTCCATGCCGAACTGGGCGCGGTTCGATGCGCAGACCGCAGCCTATCGCGATGACATCCTTCCAGAAGGCGTGTTGCGCGTATCGATCGAGGCGGGCGTCACCTTTGGGTGGGAACGCTACACCGGTATCGGCGGCCTTCGCTTCGGCATAGACAGCTTCGGCGCGTCCGCCCCTATCGACGCTCTCTACGACCATTTCGGCCTCACCGCCGCAAAGATCACGCCGCAAATCGTTGCGGCTCTCGACACCTAAGAACAGGAGCTAGTGCAGATGGCTGTTAAAGTAGCAATCAACGGTTTCGGACGTATCGGTCGCCTTGTCGCGCGTGCGATCCTGGAGCGTACCGATCATGACCTCGAACTGGTCAGCATCAACGACCTGGGCGATGCCAAGGCGAATGCGCTCCTCTTCAAGCGCGACAGCGTCCACGGCCCGTTCGCCGGTACGGTCGAAGTCGACGGGAACGACATGATCGTCAACGGCAAGCGTATTGCGGTTACCGCAGAACGCGACCCCGCCAAGCTGCCGCATGCAGCGCAGGGCGTCGTCATCGCTCTGGAATGCACCGGCTTCTTTGCGGACAAGGCATCTGCCTCGAAGCATCTGGAAGCAGGCGCGAAGCGCGTCGTCATCTCGGCTCCGGCCAAGAATGTCGACAAGACCATCGTGTTCGGCGTCAACCATGAAACCCTGACGGCGGACGACATCGTCATTTCGAACGCTAGCTGCACGACCAACTGCCTCGCGCCGCTGGCGAAGGTGCTGAATGACAACATCGGTATCGAACGCGGCCTGATGACCACGATCCACAGCTACACCAACGATCAGAAGATCCTCGATCAGATCCACAGCGACCCGCGTCGTGCGCGCGCTGCGGCCATGTCGATGATCCCGACGACCACGGGCGCTGCCCGCGCCGTTGGCGAAGTCATGCCCGAATTGAAGGGCAAGCTGGACGGTTCTTCGATCCGCGTGCCGACCCCGAATGTCTCGGTCGTAGACCTCACCTTCACGCCGAAGCGCGACACGACGGTCGAGGAAGTGAACAGCTTGCTCAAGGCAGCGTCGGAATCCGGTCCGCTCAAGGGCGTGCTCGCCTACACCGACGAACCGCTGGTTTCGATCGACTTCAATGGCGATCCGGCAAGCTCGACCGTGGACAGCCTCGAAACTGCCGTCATCGATGGCAAGCTGGTTCGTGTGCTGAGTTGGTATGACAATGAATGGGGTTTCTCCAACCGCATGATCGACACGACCGGCGTGGTTGTCGGCCTGCTCTAAAACTTTCTGCCGCCCGCCAATCATCCGATTGGCGGGCGGTTTCATATAATTCGACATGGGGATGACATTGGCAAAGCCGTTCAAAACGCTCGACGACATGGGTGATCTCACTGGCAAAGCCGTGCTGGTGCGCGAGGATCTCAACGTCCCGATGCAGGACGGCGCGATCACGGACGACACCCGTCTGCGATCAGCGATGCCCACTGTACTCGAACTGGCCGATCGCGGTGCGAAGGTGCTGATCCTAGCGCATTTTGGTCGTCCCAAGGGGCAGAAATCGCCCGACATGTCGCTCAGCCTCGTCACCCGTGCGCTCGGCCATGTGCTGGGCCGCGATGTGCAATTCATCCCCGATTGTCAGGGGCAGGCCGCCGCCGACGGCATTGCCGTGATACGGGGCGGGGACATTGCGATCCTTGAGAACACACGCTTTCATGCCGGTGAAGAAAAGAACGATCCCGCGCTGATCGACGCGATGGCGGCACTGGCCGATTACTATGTCAACGATGCCTTCTCCGCCGCGCATCGTGCCCATGTTTCGACCGAAGGTCTGGCGCACAAATTGCCCGCCTTCGCCGGTCGCGCAATGGAAGCAGAACTCGATGCCTTGCAGAAGGCGCTCGGTACGCCTGAAAAGCCGGTCGCAGCCGTCGTTGGTGGCGCCAAGGTGTCGTCGAAGCTGGACGTGCTGACCCATCTGGTGACCAAAGTCGATCACCTGATCATCGGTGGGGGCATGGCCAACACCTTCCTCGCGGCCCGCGGTGTCGATGTCGGCAAATCGCTCTGCGAGCATGATCTGGCCGCTACCGCAGAAGGCATTCTCGATGCCGCCGACGCTGCCGGTTGCACGATCCATCTGCCGTATGACGTTGTGGTGGCCAAGGAATTCGCAGCCAATCCGCCTTCGGTCCGCACATGCAACGTCCACGAGGTCGCTGCCGATGAATTGATCCTCGACGTTGGGCCTGCCGCTGTGGAAGCGCTCGCCGATGTGCTGAAAACATGCAAGACGCTGGTATGGAACGGCCCGCTGGGCGCGTTCGAAATGGCGCCTTTCGACAAGGCGACCGTCGCGCTGGCACAAACGGCAGCGGCGCTGACCCGAGAAGGTTCGCTGGTGTCGGTGGCTGGCGGCGGCGATACCGTCGCTGCACTCAATCACGCAGGCGTTGCCGCCGACTTCACCTTCGTATCGACCGCAGGGGGTGCCTTCCTCGAATGGATGGAAGGCAAGGAATTGCCGGGCGTGAAAGCGTTGATGACCGCTTGAGATTCATGCTGCACTGCGGCATGGGGTTCGAATTCATCGCGCATTCCGCGCAAAATCAAAAATCTAACAGGAGTATGTGCAGATGCTCGATCAGGAAATGACCGACAAGATTGCCGCAGGCAAAGGTTTCATTGCGGCCCTCGACCAGAGCGGCGGTTCTACGCCCAAGGCGCTGAAAGGCTATGGGGTTGAAGAAGGCGCTTGGTCGACCGATGAGGAAATGTTCGGCCTCATCCACCAGATGCGCAGCCGCATCATCACGTCGCCTGTCTTCACCGGCGATAAAGTAATCGGCGCGATCCTTTTCGAACGCACCATGGATGGCGAAGCGGGCGGCAAACCCGTGCCGCAGGCGCTGCGCGACCGGGGTGTCGTGCCGTTCATCAAGATCGACAAGGGCCTTGAGGATGAAGCCAACGGCGTTCAGCTTATGAAGCCGATGCCAGAACTCGATGCGCTGCTCGCCCGCGCCAAAGCGCTCGGTGTATTCGGCACCAAGGAACGTTCGGTCATCAACCTCGCCAATCGCGAAGGCATCGCTGCCATCGTGAAGCAGCAGTTCGAAGTCGGTCAGCAGGTTCTGGCCGGTGGCCTGATGCCGATGCTGGAACCGGAACTGAACATCAAAAGCCCCGAGCGCGCCGAAGCAGAAGTGATCCTGCTCGACGAATTGCTCAAGGCGCTCGATGCGATGCCCGGCACCGACAAGGTCATGTTGAAGCTTTCGATTCCTGCCAAGGCCGGCCTGTTCGATCCGCTGGTCGATCATCCCCGCGTATTGCGCGTCGTGGCATTGTCGGGCGGTTTCGTCCGTCCCGAAGCCTGCGCCGAACTTGCCAAGAATCGCGGTATGATCGCGAGCTTCAGTCGCGCCTTGCTGGAAGATTTGCGTTTCCAGATGACCGACGCGGAGTTTGACGCTTCGTTGGGCGGCGCAATCGACGAAATCTACACCGCTTCGACCGTCAAGGTCTGAATGTTCTCCCATCCCTCGTCATCCCTGCTTTCGCAGGGATGACGTTTGGGCTAGGGGCGTGCGATGACCGATTTTACCGACGACGACCTCAAGCTCTCTCCGGAATTTGCCGCGCAGTTCGGCCAGCCGGGATTCCGGCCCGCCTGTCAGCTTTATCTGATATCGCCGCCGACCATCGATGAGAGCTTCCCCGACGCGCTCGCCGCTGCGCTCGACGCGGGCAAGGTGGCTGCGTTTCAGCTTCGACTGAAAGGCATCGACGATCACGCGATTGCGGCGTTGGCCGAGCCGCTGCAAAAGATATGTGCGGACCGCGAGGTCGCCTTCATCGTCAACGACAGCATCGGGCTTGCCAAAGGCCTTGGCGCGGATGGAGTACATCTGGGGCAGGGTGATGGCGATGCGCGCGATGCCAGGGCGCAACTTGGGCCGAAGGTTCAGATCGGTGTGACCTGCCACGACAGCCGCCATCTTGCGATGGAAGCTGGCGAGGCGGGGGCGGACTATGTCGCTTTCGGGGCCTTTTATCCTACGACCACGAAAGAGGTTTCGCATTTCGCCGATCCGGCGTTGTTGGGCTGGTGGACGACGGTGTTCGAACTGCCCTGTGTCGCGATTGGTGGCATCACGGCGGACAATGCCCGTCCGCTGGTGGAAGCCGGTGCGGATTTTATCGCGGTCTCCAGCGCCGTATGGCAGCATTCCGATGGTCCTGCAGCAGGCGTGCGGGCTTTTGCTGACGCATTGGCACCCCGAGGCTGAACCCTTTCCGCGCCCGAAGCGTTTGTTACGCTCAGGGATGGCCGAAAGGGAAAATTGTGAAATCAATGTGGCTGATGGCAAGCGTCGCTTTGCTGGCAGGATGCAACATCAGCATCGAGCAAGCCGATAACGGTTCTTCTTCGACGACCAACGTAGGCGGATCTGCAGCTGCATCCGTTGCCGATCCAAACAGCTTCCTATTCGAAGATGTCGATGAACGGACAAATCCGGAGAAGACCCCTAACCCCTTGATGCGTGCGCAGGTTTTGCTGGACCGATCTGGCTTCTCCCCCGGCGTTATCGACGGCAAGGAAGGGCAGTCCTTCACGCTCGCCCTGCGCGGCTTTCAGATTGCGCACGACCTTCCTGACACGGGTAAACCCGATCAAGCCACCATCAAAGCGCTCGAGAAATGGCCAGATATGAAGGCCACTCGCCTCGTCCGCATTCCCGCCGGTTTCGCAAAGGGTCCGTTTTTTCCGGCCTTGCCCAAAGACGCAGCCGAGCAGGCGAAGTTGCCCGCCCTGGGCTATCGCAATCTGATTGAAGCGTTGGCCGAGCGATTCCACACGACGCCTGAAACTCTCATCGCGCTTAATGGTCCAAAGGCACAGATTGGCGCCAATCAGGTCATTCGCGTGCCGAACGTTCCCAATATCGACCCGGCGTCGCTCGGAGAAGATGTGCGCGGATGGAACCGCACTCTGGAAACGCTGGCAGTCGCGCCGGACCAGCCTGACGTCGCCAAGGTCGTCGTCGATAAGTCGGAAGGCGTTTTGCGTGCTTACGATAGCGATGACAAACTGGTCGCGCAGTTCCCCGCTACGATGGGCAGCAGCCATGATCCATTGCCTATCGGAATATGGAAAATAAAGGGTGTAAGCAAGAACCCTGAATTTCACTATAACCCCAAACTGTTCTGGGACGTGAGCGACAACAAGGAAGCGCAGTTATTGCCGCCCGGACCGAACGGCTCGGTGGGCGTCGTGTGGATCGACCTTTCCAAGCCGCATTACGGGATTCATGGGACCCCTGAACCCCACACGATTGGTCGTGCCGAAAGCCATGGGTGCGTCAGGCTGACCAATTGGGATGCAGCGAGACTGGCGCAAATGGTCAAACCGGGTATTCCTGCGATTTTCCAGAACTAGGTCGTGCGCCGCAAGACGGCCTTGTGGCTGGTGGGAGCCGCACTGGCGACGACGCTTTTCCTCCGCTTTTGCGTTGAGATCGTCCCGCCGGACGCTCCTGAAGGCGGTCAGCCTGAACGGGCGTCTCCAGCGCGCCATACAGCGGACTTGATTGTCCCTGTGCTTGGGGTGTCGCCTGACAAACTGACCGATACGTTCACCCAAGCGCGCGACGAGGGGGAGCGCCGCCATGACGCCATTGATATTCCGGCGCTATCGGGAACCCCGGTTGTGGCTGCCGCCAGCGGGCGTGTCGAGAAGCTGTTCGTAAGTGAGCAAGGCGGCAACACCGTCTATATTCGCTCCGCCGATCGACGATGGAGCTATTATTATGCGCATCTTGATCGCTATGCTGCTGGCCTCCGCGAAGGTCGGCCGGTGGGGCAGGGGGCTACGCTTGGCACTGTGGGAGCGACAGGCAATGCCAATCCGTCCGGACCGCATCTCCACTTTGCGATTAATGCCATGAACCCGCATGACCGCTGGTGGCAGGGAACACCCATCAATCCCTATCCCTTGCTGGCAGTTGCGCAGCCCGTCGCTTCCCGCTAAAGCGCCCGCCGGCTCTTTCCAATTTCAATAGGCAGAAGCGCGATGAAGATCAGCGGCGTGGACATTCGTCCCGGTAACAATATCGAATATGAAGGCGGCCTGTGGCGCGCCGTGAAGATCCAGCATACGCAGCCCGGCAAGGGCGGAGCCTATATGCAGGTGGAACTCAAGAACTTGATCGACGGACGCAAGAACAACGTCCGTTTCCGCTCCGCCGAAAGCGTCGAGCGCATCCGTCTCGATACCAAGGATTTCCAGTATCTGTATGCCGAAGGCGACATGCTGGTCTTCATGGATAAGGAAAATTACGAGCAGATCAATCTGGCGGCAGACCTGATCGGCGATGCGGCCGAGTTCCTGCAGGATGGCATGGAAGTGACGCTGGAAATGTATGACGAGCGCCCGATCTCGGTGCAGCTTCCCGATACCATCGAAGCAACGGTCGTGGAGGCCGACGCAGTGGTGAAGGGGCAGACTGCCTCTGCATCCTACAAGCCTGCGATTCTCGACAATGGCGTCCGCGTCATGGTGCCGCCGCATATCGTTGCGGGCACGCGCATCGTCGTGGACGTCTATGCGCGTGAATATGTGAAGCGCGCCGAAGGCTGACTGGTCTAATAGACCCCTCCCTTTTAAGAGAGGGGCATCTTTGGGTCGGTCGCGAGCGCAGCGAGCGTCCGATCTAGCCCGTTTGGCTACGCCAGCGATTGCACGGCAATCGCACCCACCCCCTGCCCCTCCCTTGAAAGGGAGGGGGGAGTTTTAAGTCATGGTATCCCATTCTGGTCTTCTCACCGTCATGGAACGCGCAGCACGTAAGGCTGCGCCGCGTCTGCGTCGCGATTTCGGTGAAGTCGAACATCTGCAAGTGTCCCGCAAGGGGCCGGCGGACTTCGTCAGCATCGCGGACAAGCGCGCCGAAGAAACCGTGGTCGAGGAACTGCGCAAGGCGCGGCCCGATTGGGGCATATTGGCGGAAGAGGGCGGCGAAATTCCAGGCGATCCCACCAAGCCGCGCTGGATCATCGATCCCCTCGACGGCACGACCAACTTCCTCCACGGCATCCCGCATTTCGCCATTGCGATAGCGGTTGAGGAGCCGATGCCCAACGGCAAGCGGGAAATCACCACGGGCCTCGTCTACCAGCCGATTACCGACGAAAGCTATTGGGCGGAAAAGAATCGCGGTGCCTGGCTCCACGACCGTCGCCTGCGCGTTTCTGCGCGGCGCGATCTGGCCGATGCGCTGATCTCGACCGGCATCCCCTTCTTCGGGCATGGCGATGTCGCGCAATGGAGCCGTATCTTCGGCGCGGTCGCGCCTTCTGTTGCGGGCATCCGCCGGTTCGGTGCCGCGACGCTGGATTTGGCGCACGTTGCATCCGGTCGCTACGACGGCTTTTGGGAAAGCGGTCTTTCCACATGGGACGTGGCAGCGGGCATGTTGCTGGTGCGGGAAGCGGGCGGCTTCGTCACCGATTTCCGTGGCGGCGATCAGGTGATCGAACGGCGTGAGGTGCTCGCAGGTAACGACGTCATCCACAGCAAGTTGCACAAGCTTGTTGCAGGATCATTGCGTTAGGTTCAACCGGTACTAATTGAGAATCATTCTCACGCCTTCGCGCACTTGCTTCGCGGGTGCAGCAGCCCTAAAGCCGCTCCAACACGCCACTTTTGCCTTGGGGATTCCGTTGGTCGATCTCGCCCAATATCTGCCGATCCTGCTTTTTCTGGCCGTCGCACTTGCGCTGTCCTGCGCCTTCGTGTTCCTGCCGATGGCAGTGTCTCGCCTGACCGGTGCGCATCAGCCCGATGCGGCCAAGCTCAGCGAATATGAATGCGGTTTCCCCGCGTTCGAGGAACCGCGCAGCCAGTTCGACGTGCGTTTCTACCTTGTGGCGATCCTCTTCATCATCTTCGATCTGGAAGCAGCGTTTCTGTTTCCCTGGGCCGTCAGCCTGGATCAGATCGGTTGGGCGGGATGGGCAACGATGATGGTTTTCATCTTTGAACTCGTTCTTGGCCTTATATACGCCTGGAAAAAGGGAGCACTCGATTGGGAGTAGAACTCAGCCCGGCCGTTCCGCCGCAGGGGACGCTTCCGGATGCCGCTTTTTTCAACGATCTGAATGCCGAAGTGAATGACAAGGGTTTCCTTGTCACTTCGACCGAAGACCTGTTTACCTGGGCGCGCACGGGTTCGTTGTGGTGGATGACCTTCGGCCTCGCCTGCTGCGCGGTAGAGATGATTCACGTGAACATGCCGCGTTATGACATGGAGCGCTTTGGCGCGGCCCCGCGCGCGTCTCCGCGCCAGTCGGACGTCATGATCGTCGCGGGCACGCTCTGTAACAAGATGGCGCCGGCACTACGTCGCGTCTACGATCAGATGTCCGAACCGAAATACGTCATTTCTATGGGTAGCTGCGCCAATGGTGGCGGTTACTATCACTACAGCTACAGTGTCGTTCGCGGATGCGACCGGATCGTTCCGGTGGACATTTACGTCCCCGGTTGTCCGCCGACCGCCGAAGCGTTGCTGTACGGCGTCATGCAACTGCAGCGGAAAATCCGCCGCATCGGCACGATAGAGCGTTAAGATGGGCCATTCCGCACCCAAGATCGCTGTCATCGACGGCATCGCCGAAGAAATCGCTGCGCTGCTCGGCTCGATGTTGCTCGACACTGTCGATCATGCCGATGAATTGAGCTTCACCGTCGACCGCGACCGTCTGGTCGAGGCGATGACAGCATTGCGCGATCACGCGCACTATCAGCAGCTCATGGAAGTCGCCGGGGTCGATTACCCCGAGCGCCCGGAGCGTTTCGAAGTCGTCTACCATCTGCTCAGCCTGACCCGGAACCACCGTATCCGCGTGAAGGTCTCGGCTGATGAAGATACGCCTGTTCCGTCGGTAACGGCGCTTTGGCCGGTCGCAGGCTGGCTGGAACGCGAAGTGTTCGACATGTACGGCGTGATCTTCTCCGGCAATGGCGACCTGCGCCGCATCCTGACCGATTATGGGTTCAAGGGGCATCCCCAACGCAAAGACTTTCCGCTGACGGGGCATGTCGAGCTGCGTTATTCGGAAGAAGAAAAGCGCGTAGTCTATGAGCCTGTGAAGCTGGCGCAGGATTTCCGCAGCTTCGACTTCATGTCGCCATGGGAAGGCGCACAATATGTGCTGCCCGGCGATGAGAAGGTGGGCCAGGCCCCCGGTGCGCCAACCCCAGCGCCTGCCGCTACGCCAACTCCTGCGACGGCTGCTCCGGAAGCTGCGCCCAAGGGTGCGCCGGCCGCCGATACGCCCAAGACCACAGATCATGCGGGAAAAACAGGCGCAGGCGAGGGGGCTAACGCCGAATCCGTTAAAACGTCGCCCGCGAAAAAGCCGCGTGCGACCGCTGCCAAGGCAGCCGAATCCGGCGATGCCGCCGCCAAGCCCAAAACCGTGCGCAAGCCCAAAGCACCCAAGGGTGAAAGCTGATGGCTGATTATCTCGAAAAGCTGGATCACCTCACCGACGCGGCGGACCCGTCACTCGGCGATACGGAAATCCAGAACTACACAATCAACTTCGGCCCGCAGCATCCCGCAGCGCACGGCGTTTTGCGGCTCGTCCTGGAACTCGATGGTGAAATCGTCGAGCGTGTCGATCCGCATGTCGGCCTGCTCCATCGCGGCACCGAAAAGCTGATCGAGTACAAGACCTACCTTCAGGCGCTCCCCTATTTCGACCGCCTCGATTACTGTTCGCCGTTGTGCATGGAGCATAGCTATGTGCTGGCGATCGAGAAGCTGCTGAACCTCGAAGTTCCGTTGCGTGCGCAATATCTGCGCGTGTTCTTCGCCGAACTGACCCGCATTTCCAACCACATGCTCAATCTCGGTTCGCATGTGATGGACGTCGGCGCGATGACGCCCAACCTGTGGATGTTCGAAATCCGCGAAGATTGCATGAACTTCTATGAGCGCGCGTCCGGCGCGCGCATGCACGCTGCATGGTTCCGCCCCGGCGGCGTCCATCAGGACGTGCCGCTGAAGCTGCTGACCGACATCGGCGACTGGCTCGACACACGCCTGCCGCGTTTGTTCGAAGACGCGATCAGCCTCGTTGCGGACAACCGCATCTTCAAACAGCGCAATGTCGACATCGCCACGGTGAGCAAGGAAGACGCGATCAAATGGGGCTTCTCCGGCCCGATGATCCGCGGCTCCGGCATCCCGTGGGACATCCGCAAGTCGCAACCTTACGACGTCTATGATCGCATGGACTTCGACGTTCCCGTCGGCACCAGCGGCGATTGCTATGATCGTTTCATGGTCCGTGTCGAGGAAGTCCGCCAGTCCGCACGCATCATGAAGCAGTGCTTGCTGGAAATGCCCGAAGGCCCGGTGCTGACCGACGACCGCAAGGTCGCGCCGCCACGCCGCGCCGAAATGAAGCGGTCGATGGAAGCGCTCATCCACCACTTCAAACTCTATACCGAAGGCTTCCATGTTCCGGCCGGCGAAGTTTATGTCGCCACCGAAAGCCCCAAGGGCGAGTTCGGCGTCTATCTGGTCAGCGACGGGACCAACAAACCCTATCGCTGCAAGATTCGCCCGACCGCATTCAGCCACTTGCAGGCGATGGACTTCATGATGAAGGGCCACATGCTCGCCGACGTCACCGCCGTATTGGGCGCGATGGACATCGTGTTCGGGGAGTGTGACCGGTGATCGCTCTCTCCCTCGTCACTCCAGCGAAAGCTGGAATCCCGCTTTCCTCATGTCACAGCCTTACAGGCAGTGAGATCCCAGCGTTCGCTGGGATGACGGTGAACTAAATGGCTGACGCACCCCAGATCCCCGACGAAACCGAAGTCCGCGCCCGCTGGGGCGATTTCGAGTGGACGCCTGCGAACGCGATCAAGGCGAAGGCCTATATCGCGCGCTATCCCGATGGACGGCAGCAGTCCGCTGTGATGGCGCTGCTCGATCTTGCCCAGCGGCAGGTCGGCGCGGAAACGCATACGCAGGGCTGGCTCCCGGTTCCGGTGATCGAATATGTCGCCGCCGAACTCGGCATGCCCTTTATGCGCGCCTATGAAGTCGTGACCTTCTACACCATGTACAATCTCGCGCCGGTCGGCCGCTATCATGTGCAAGTGTGCGGCACGACGCCTTGCATGTTGCGCGGGTCGGACGATGTGCTGGCCGCGTGCAAGAACAAGGGCCTTATCAAGGGCCACACGACGCCCGACGGCCTGTTCACGCTGACCGAAGTCGAATGTCTGGGCGCCTGCGCCAACGCGCCGATGGTCCAGATCAACGACGACAATTACGAAGACCTCGATTACGACAAGACCATCGCCGTCCTCGATGCGCTGGCCGCGGGCGAACAGCCGAAGATCGGTCCGCAGATCGACCGTCAGACCAGTTGCCCCGAAGGTGGTCCGACGAGCCTGAAGGAAATGGTCTCGGAAAATCATGACTACCGGAGTGCCTGGTGATGCTCGCTGACAAGGATCGCATCTTCACCAACCTCTACGGCTTTCAGGACTGGGGTCTGGAAGGCGCGCAGAAGCGTGGCGACTGGGACAATACGAAAGACCTGATGGCCCGCGGACAGGACGCGATCATCGAGGAAATCAAGGCGTCCGGCCTGCGCGGTCGCGGCGGTGCGGGATTCCCGACCGGGATGAAATGGTCGTTCATGCCCAAGGAAAGCAAGGACGGCCGTCCCAGCTTTCTCGTCATCAATGCTGACGAATCCGAACCCGGCTCCTGCAAGGACCGCGAAATCATCCGCCACGATCCGCACAAGCTGGTCGAAGGCGCGCTGATCGCGGGCTTCGCAATGCGCGCGCGGGCGGCCTATATCTACATTCGCGGCGAATATATCTACGAAGCCAAGGTGCTGGAGGGTGCCGTCGCGCAAGCCTATGAAAAGGGCTTCCTCGGCAAGAACGCTTCGGGTTCCGGCTACGACTTCGACGTCTTCGTCCATCGCGGCGCAGGCGCCTATATCTGCGGCGAAGAAACCGCGATGATCGAAAGCCTGGAAGGCAAGAAGGGCCAGCCACGGCTCAAGCCGCCATTCCCGGCAGGCGCAGGCCTTTATGGCTGCCCCACCACCGTCAACAATGTCGAGAGCATCGCGGTCGTCCCCACGATCCTGCGGCGCGGCGCGGCGTGGTTCTCCAGCTTCGGTCGTGACGGCAACAAGGGCACGAAGCTCTATCAGATCAGCGGCCATGTGAACAAACCCTGCGTGGTCGAGGAGGAAATGGGCATTTCCTTCAAGGATCTGATCGATACGCATTGCGGCGGCATTCGCGGTGGTTGGGACAATTTGCTGGCGGTGATCCCCGGCGGCTCTTCAGTCCCGCTCGTCCCCGCCGCGCAGATCGTCGACGCGCCGATGGACTTCGACGGTTTGAAGGCCGTCGGCTCCGGCCTTGGCACCGCCGCCGTCATCGTCATGGACAAGTCCACCGACATCGTGCGCGCCATCAGCCGCCTCAGCTACTTCTACAAGCATGAGAGTTGCGGCCAGTGCACGCCCTGCCGCGAAGGCACGGGCTGGATGTGGCGCGTAATGGAACGCCTGCGCACTGGCGAAGCGGAACTTTCCGAAATCGACATGCTGCAGGAACTGACCAAGCAAGTCGAAGGCCACACCATCTGCGCGCTCGGCGACGCGGCGGCATGGCCGATCCAGGGTCTCATCAAGCATTTCCGCCCTGAAATCGAACGGCGGATCAATGAAAATCACGGACCTGCGCCAGTGATGGAGGCAGCGGAGTAATATGCCCAAGCTAACCGTAGACGGCGTAGAAATCGAAGTCCCCGCAGGCGCAACCGTCCTGCAGGCGTGCGAGATGGCGGGGAAGGAAATTCCGCGTTTCTGTTATCATGAGCGCCTGAGCATCGCTGGCAATTGCCGCATGTGTCTGGTCGAAGTGAAGCCCGGCCCGCCCAAGCCGCAGGCAAGCTGCGCGCTGCCCGCTGCCGAGGGTCAGGAAATCCGCACCGACAGCCTGATGGTCAAGAAAGCGCGCGAAGGGGTGATGGAGTTTCTCCTCATCAACCATCCGCTCGATTGCCCCATCTGCGATCAGGGCGGCGAATGCGATTTGCAGGATCAGTCGGTCGCGTATGGCCGCGGCGCGTCGCGCTATGACGAGACCAAGCGCGCGGTCACCGAGAAATATATGGGCCCCATCGTCAAGACGGTGATGACCCGCTGTATCCAGTGCACCCGCTGCGTGCGCTTTGCCGAGGAAGTTGCTGGCGTGCCCGAAATCGGTGCGATCTATCGCGGCGAGAATATGCAGATCACCACCTATCTGGAACATGCCGCCAAGAGCGAACTGTCCGGCAATGTGGTCGACCTCTGCCCGGTCGGCGCGCTGACCGCCAAGCCGTACGCGTTCGAAGCGCGTCCTTGGGAGCTCAAGAAGAACTTCGCCATCGACGTGATGGACGCGCTGGGCGCGAACATCCGCCTCGACAGCCGGGGACGTCAGGTGCTGCGCGCTTTGCCGCGGATCAATGACGACGTGAACGAAGAGTGGATTACGGACAAGACGCGGCATCATGTCGATGGTCTCGTCCGCCGCCGCCTCGACAAGCCTTATGTGCGCAAGGACGGCAAGCTCGTCGAAGCGACATGGGCCGACGCGTTTCACGCGATTGCTGCTGTGGCCGCTACCGCGAACGGTTCTGTCGCTGCTGTCGCCGGCGACATGCTCGATTGCGAAACGATGTTCGCGGCCAAGTTGCTGGTCCAGAAGCTGGGCGGCACGATGCTCGAAGGGCGTCAGACCGGCCTTGCCTATGACGTGTCGAGCCTTGCCGCCGTCAACTTCAACACCGGCATCGCGAATATCGAGAATGCCGACGCGATCCTGTTGATCAACAGCAACCTGCGCTGGGAAGCGCCGCTCATCAACACGCGCATCCGCAAGGCGATCAAAAAGGGCGCGAAGGTATTTGCCGTCGGGCCGGAATTTGATCTGACATACAAGGTCGAATGGCTTGGCAACGACGCCAGCTTGCTTGGCAAGCTCCCCGATGCCGTGACCGAAGCCTTCGGCAAGGCCGAGCGTCCCGCGATCATTATGGGCGGCGGCGCACTGGCCAAGGATGGCGCGCATGGCGCAGCATTGGCGCTGGCCAAGTCGCTCAATGTTGTACGTGAAGGCTGGAATGGCTTCAACGTCCTGCATTTCGCTGCAGCGCGCATGGGCGGGTTGATGCTCGGCTATGCCACCGATGGCGGGATCAAGGCCGTCGCGGCGGCCAAGCCCAAGCTGCTGTTCGCTTTGGGTGCCGACGAAGTGAATTACGATCTGTTCTCGGACAGCTTCAAGGTGTTCATTGGCCACCATGGCGACAATGGCGCGCATCATGCCGACGTCATCTTGCCCGGTGCCACCTATGCGGAGAAGGCCGGCACCTACGTCAATCTGGAAGGCCGCGTGCAGCGTAGCGAGAAGGCCGTCTTCGCCCCCGGCGACGCGCGCGAAGACTGGTCGATCCTGCGCGCACTGTCCGATGTGCTCGGCGCGACCCTGCCGTTCGACAGCTTCAACGCAGTGCGTAGCGAGATGGCGAAGGCAGTCCCGGCGCTCGGCGTCGAAGGTCTGGCGTCCTACGATTGGGCGTCGCCATCCTTGCCCACCGACGCAACAGGCGAATTTGCCTCGCCGATCAAGGATTTCTACCTCACCAACGCCATCTGCCGCGCCAGCCCGACCATGCAACGCTGCTCGGCCGAACTGATCCAGGGCGAAGATTTCGCGGAGGCGGCAGAGTGATGCGCGCATCCACCGCCATCCGTCACCTCAGCGCAGGCTGGGGTCTCATGCAATCGCGAACCGACCTTGCCGCACAAGACCTCAGCCTGCGCTGGGGTGACGGCTTGAGGGAGCCGTCATGACCGCCTTCTTCCAAAATCTCGGCATGTCCTATGGCGCCGCATGGTTCACCTCGACCATCGCAGGCATCCTGCTCATCGCGCTCCCAGTCATGCTGGCCGTCGCCATGATCATCTACGCCGATCGCAAGATTTGGGCAGCAATGGCGCTGCGCAAGGGACCGAACGTCGTTGGACCTTTCGGCTTGCTGCAATCCTTCGCCGATGGTCTGAAGGTATTCCTGCAGGAAACGATCATTCCTTCGGCGGCTAATCGCGGCCTGTTCCTGATCGCACCGATCATCACCTTCACTGTCGCGCTGATGGCTTGGGCGGTCATCCCGTTTCAAGCAAAAGTGGTACTGTCGGACATCAATGTCGGCTTGCTCTACATCCTGGCGATCAGTTCGCTGGGCGTCTATGGCGTCGTCATTGCGGGCTGGGCCTCCAACTCGAAATACCCTTTCTTCTCTGCGATGCGCGCATCGGCACAGATGATTTCCTACGAAGTGTCCATCGGTTTCGTGTTGATCTCCGTGGTGCTGTGGGCCGGATCGTTCAACCTCACAACCATCGTGGAGAGCCAGAAGGGCTATTATGGGTTCCTCAACGGCAATGGTTTCAATCCGCTGCTGTTCCCGATGGCGGTCGTGTTCCTCATTTCCTCGATGGCGGAAACCGCCCGCGCGCCGTTCGACCTGACCGAAGCGGAAAGCGAACTCGTCGCCGGTTATCAGACCGAATATAGCTCGATGGCCTTCGCGCTCTACTGGCTTGGCGAATATGCCAACGTCATTCTGATGTGCGCGCTGAACGCCATCCTGTTCTGGGGCGGTTATCTCCCGCCGCTCGATATAGACCTGATCCCGTGGTTCGACATCCCCGGCATCATCTGGCTCTTCGGCAAGATTCTCGTCTTCTTCTTCATCTTCTCATGGGTGAAGGCGACCGTACCGCGTTACCGCTACGATCAACTCATGCGTCTGGGTTGGAAAGTCTTCCTGCCGCTGTCGCTCGGTTGGGTCGTGCTGGTGAGCGGCTTCCTGATGTTCACGCGCTATGGAGGCGCAGCATGATCCACGCGATCAAATCCTTCTTCCTCGTCGAGTTTTTGAAGGCGCACTGGCTGACCTTGAAGTATTTCTTCAAGCCCAAGGCGACCATCAACTACCCCTACGAGAAGAACCCGATCAGCCCGCGTTTCCGGGGCGAGCATGCCTTGCGCCGCTATCCCAATGGCGAAGAACGCTGCATCGCGTGCAAGCTGTGCGAAGCCGTCTGCCCCGCGCAGGCGATCACCATCGAAGCGCAACCGCGCGAAGATGGCAGCCGCCGCACGACCCGCTACGACATCGACATGACCAAGTGCATTTACTGCGGCCTGTGTCAGGAAGCCTGCCCAGTGGATGCCGTGGTCGAAGGCCCGAATTTCGAATTTTCGACTGAAACCCGTGAGGAGCTTATCTACGACAAGGCCAAGCTCCTTGAAAATGGTGACAAGTGGGAGCGTGCTTTGGCCGCAAACCTTGCCGCCGATGCACCCTATCGTTAAGCGCTGCGCGACCGCAGGGGGATATTGATCCAGTGATTCACGTGCTAGCCTTTTACCTGTTTGCGACGGTGGTGATCGCCAGTGGTGCGATGACCATATTCTCGCGCAACCCGGTGCATTCGGTGCTCTGGCTGATCCTTGCTTTCTTCAATGCAGCGGGTCTGATGATCCTGCTGGGGGCGGAATTCATCGCGATGCTGCTGGTGATCGTGTATGTCGGCGCCGTCGCGGTGCTGTTCATGTTCGTCGTGATGATGCTCGACATCGACTTTGCCGAATTGCGCGCCGGTTTCGTCAATTACCTGCCCTTCGGCCTGGCCATCGCGGTGATCCTGCTGGCGGAAATCGTGCTGGGCGTGGGCATATGGAGCGCGGGGCCGGTAGAATTGGCGCAGCGCGCGGCGCCTGCCACAGCCGATGTGTCGAACATTCAGGCCATCGGTGCGTTGCTCTACACCCGCTACATCTTCCTGTTCGAGGCCGCCGGGCTTGTTCTGCTGGTGGCGATGGTCGGCGCTATCGTGCTGACGCACCGCGCTCGTGGCGGCGTTCGGGGCCAGAATATCGACAAGCAGAACCGTCGCCGTCCGCAGGATGCCGTACGCAACGTCAATCAGCCCGTCGGGCAGGGGGTGGAATTGTGATCGGCCTGCAACATTATCTGGTCGTCAGCGCCATCCTGTTCGTGATGGGCGTTCTCGGCATTTTCATCAATCGCAAGAACGTGATCATCATCCTGATGGCCATCGAGCTCATCCTGCTAGCGGTGAACATCAACCTCGTCGCCTTCAGCGCCTTTCTGGGCGATCTGGTGGGGCAGGTGTTCTCGATGTTCGTGCTTACCGTCGCGGCGGGCGAAGCGGCCATTGGGCTTGCCATCCTCGTCATCTATTTCCGCGGTCGCGGCACCATTGCCGTCGATGATGCCAACCGGATGAAGGGCTGAAGACCTCGACATGATCCAGCTTATCGTCCTTTTCCCGTTGCTTGCCGCGATCATCGCGGGCCTTGGCAATCGCATCATCGGCAATGTGCCGGCAAAGATCGTCACAACCGGCGCGCTGTTCGCTTCCTGCGCGCTGAGCTGGCCGATCTTCCTGTCGTTCGTCGGCGGTGACGCAACGCCGCATGTCGAGCCGCTGTTCACCTGGATCCGTTCGGGCGATTTCAACGCGGCCTGGGCTTTGCGCGTCGATACGATGACGGCAGTGATGCTCGTCGTGGTCACCACCGTTTCGGCGCTCGTGCACCTTTATAGCTGGGGCTATATGGACGAAGATCCCGATCAGCCGCGCTTCTTCGCCTATCTCTCGCTCTTCACCTTTGCGATGTTGATGCTGGTAACGGCAAACAACCTGCTTCAGATGTTCTTCGGTTGGGAAGGCGTCGGTCTCGCTTCCTATCTCTTGATCGGCTTCTGGTTCCGTAAGCCTTCCGCCAACGCTGCCGCGATCAAGGCGTTCGTGGTCAACCGCGTCGGCGATCTTGGCTTTATGATGGGTATTTTCGGCACCTATCTGGTGTTCAACACCATTTCGATCCCCGAAATCCTCGCCGCCGCGCCGTCTATGGCCGGTTCCACCATCGGTTTCCTGGGTGCGCGTTTCGACACGATGACGGTCCTCTGCCTGCTGCTGTTTATCGGCGCGATGGGTAAATCGGCGCAGCTTGGCCTCCACACATGGTTGCCGGACGCTATGGAAGGCCCGACCCCGGTGTCGGCGCTGATCCATGCCGCGACGATGGTGACCGCAGGCGTGTTCATGGTTTGCCGCCTGTCGCCGATGTTCGAAACCAGTCCGACAGCATTGGGCGTCGTGACGTTCGTGGGTGCCGCAACCTGTCTGTTCGCTGCGACTGTCGGCACGGTGCAGAACGACATCAAGCGCGTGATCGCCTATTCGACCTGTTCGCAGCTCGGTTACATGTTCTTCGCGGCAGGCGTCGGCGCTTATGGCGCGTCGATGTTCCACCTGTTCACCCACGCCTTCTTCAAGGCGCTGCTGTTCCTGGGCGCAGGCTCGGTCATCCATGCGATGCACCATGAACAGGATATGCGCTATTATGGTGCGTTGCGTAAGGAAATCCCGATCACCTTCTGGGCGATGACCGCCGGTACGCTGGCGATCACCGGCGTCGGCGTCATCGACGTGTTCGGCTTCGCGGGTTTCTATTCCAAGGATGCGATCCTCGAAGCGGCCTATGCTGCGGGCGGCCGCGGACAGCTTGCGTTCTTCGTCGGCATTTTTGCCGCGCTGCTCACCAGCTTCTATAGCTGGCGTCTGGTGTTCCTGACCTTCTTCGGCAAGCCGCGCTGGGCCGCATCGGAACATATCCAACATGCGCTGCACGACAGTCACGGCCACGACGACCATGCCACGCACGGTCATGGCAGCGAGGAAGCCAACGCACCGGCGCAGGAAAATGCCGGGCATGATGCGCATGGCCACGATGCCCACGCGCATCATGCTTCCGCAACAGGCACCGGCGGCTATCACCCGCATGAAAGTCCTTGGGTCATGCTGATCCCGCTGATCGTCCTCAGCTTTGGCGCAGTCTTCGCCGGGTTCCTGTTCCATCACAGTTTCGTCGACGCCGAACATGGCGCCGAGTTCTGGCAGGGTGCCATCGCCTTCAACACCCATCTGATGCACGCAATGCATGAGGTTCCGTTGTGGGTGAAATTGGCGCCGGCTGCCGTGATGCTCACGGGCCTCGCAATCGCCTGGCTTTCCTACATCCGTTACACCGACTGGCCGCGCCAGTTCGTCGGACAGTTCGGCGTTCTCTACACCTTCCTGCTCAACAAATGGTATTTCGACGAGCTTTATAACGTCCTGTTCGTAAAGCCTGCCTTCGCCATTGGCCGGGTCTTCTGGAAGGTCGGCGATATTGGCATCATCGACCGCTTTGGCCCCAACGGCCTTGCCGCTCTGGTGGTGCAGGGGGGCAAGCTGACACGGCGGCTCCAGTCGGGCTATCTCTACACTTACGCGCTGGTGATGCTGCTTGGGCTCGCCGCGGCTGCAACCTGGGCGATCGCACGATAATGAACCAGCTTGGCTTTCCCATTCTCACGCTGATGATGGCTATCCCGATGGCGGGGGCCATCGCCTGCCTGTTCGTGAACGATAAATCGGCGCGCAGCATCGCACTGATCGCGACGCTGATCGACCTCGCGCTGGGCATCGTCCTATGGGCGACCTTCGATAAGATCCAAGGCGCGCAGTGGCAGTTCACTGAGTACGCACCGATCTTCGGTCGCTTCGCCTGGGCGCTCGGCATCGACGGTATCGCGCTGATGCTGATTATGCTGACGGTGTTCCTGATGCCGATCTGCATCGGCGCAAGCTGGGTGGCGATCAATAAGCGCGTCGGCGAGTATATGGCGGCTTTCCTCCTCATGGAGGTGCTGATGATCGGCGTCTTCTCGGCGCAGGATATCTTCCTCTTTTACGTGATGTTCGAAGCAGGCCTGATCCCGATGTACCTGATCATCGGCATCTGGGGCGGCGCAGAACGCATTTACGCAAGTTACAAGTTCTTCCTCTACACGTTGCTGGGATCGGTTCTGATGCTGATCGCGATGATGTGGATGGTGCAGGAAGCCGGTTCCACCAGCATCCCTGTGCTGATGGCCTACGACTTCGCGCCTCAGGCTCAGACATGGCTCTGGCTCGCCTTCTTCGCCAGCTTTGCCGTGAAGATGCCGATGTGGCCGGTGCACACCTGGTTGCCTGACGCGCACGTTCAGGCACCGACTGCAGGGTCCGTCATCCTGGCAGGCGTGCTGTTGAAGATGGGCGGGTACGGCTTCCTGCGTTTCTCGCTCCCGATGTTCCCGGAGGCCTCCGCACAGTTCGCGCCTTTGATCTTCGGCCTGTCGATGGTGGCCGTGGTCTACACGTCACTCGTTGCACTGGTGCAGAGCGACATGAAGAAGCTGATCGCGTATTCCTCGGTCGCCCATATGGCCATCGTGACCGTCGGCCTGTTCGCTTTCAATCAGCAGGGTATTGAAGGCGCGATCATGGTGATGCTTGGCCACGGCCTTGTCGCGAGTGCGCTCTTCCTGTGCGTGGGCGTGATTTACGACCGGCTGCATACCAGAGAGATCAGCCGCTACGGCGGACTGTCGATCAACATGCCCAAATATGCGGTATTGTTCCTGTTCTTCACTATGGCAGCCGTGGGCTTGCCGGGGACCAGCAACTTCGTCGGTGAGTTCCTAGCACTGATGGGTGTCTATGAAGCCTCCAGTTGGGTGGCCATCGTTTGCACGACGGGCATCATTCTAGGCGCCGCCTACATGCTCTATCTCTATCGCCGGGTTTGCTATGGCGAGATTGTTCATGACGATGTCCGCGCTATGCCGGACCTGTCGGGACGCGAAATGTGGCTGCTCGCACCTATCGCGGCTGCGGTATTGTGGATGGGTGTCTATCCTGAAAGCTTCATCGCGCCGATGCGCGCCGACGTTGCATCGCTTGTTGCGCGCGTTGACCGTGCCAAGCCTGTCGGCGATGCCAAACTGACTGCAGGAAAGCCTGCCGCCGCTGCCGAAGGGCACGCTGCCGAAACCCATGAAACGCCAGCGGAGGCGCACTGATGATCGATTCCGCATCTCTTTTGATGGTCGCACCCGAGCTGGTGCTGACCGTGGGCGCACTCGTTTTGCTTATGGTCGCAGCATATGCCGGTGACCGCATGGCTAAAGTCGTCAGTTGGATGTCCATCGCGACTCTTGTGGCTGCGGGCCTGACGTTGCTGGGCTTGCCCGGTCACGGTGGGGACGCGTTCGAGGGCCTGTATCGGGCCGACGCCTTCGCGGCTTATGCCAAAGTCCTGATTTATGCGGCTGCCGCTGCCTCTATCGTCGTGGCCCCAAGGTTCTTTGCCCCTACGGCAGCCAATGCCAGTGGCGCGCTCCGTGCCGAATATCCGATACTGATCCTGCTGGCCTGCATCGGCATGGGCATGATGGTGTCGGCGGGCGATATGATGACGCTGTATGTCGGCCTCGAACTCAACAGCCTTGCGGCTTATGTCCTCGCCAGCTTCATGCGGCAGGATACGCGCTCGGCAGAAGCAGGGCTGAAATATTTCGTCCTTGGCGCGCTGGCGAGCGGCATTCTCCTTTATGGCATTTCGCTGCTGTACGGCTTTTCTGGATCGACGAGCTTCGATGGGATCGCGGTAGCCATGGGGGACAAGCTCTCCAATGGCTTGCTGTTCGGCATGGTGTTTGTGCTGGCGGGCCTCGCGTTCAAGATCAGCGCCGTCCCGTTCCACATGTGGACGCCCGATGTGTACGAAGGTGCGCCGACGCCGGTAACGACCTTCTTCGCGAGTGCACCGAAAGTCGCCGCCATGGGTCTGACGGTGCGCGTTGCCATCGAGGCGCTTGGTCCGGGCGGCATGGCTTGGCAGCAGATCGTGATCTTCGTCGCCTTGGCATCGATCCTGTTCGGGGGCGTTGCAGCCATAGGGCAGACCAACATCAAACGTCTGCTCGCGTATTCGTCTATCAACAACGTGGGCTTCGCGCTCATTGGCCTTGCTGCCGGAACGCCTGCCGGTGTCGCGGCCACGATGAGCTACATGACAATCTACGTCGTGATGACCATCGGCAGCTTCTTCTGCATCATCCAGATGCGCGACCGCGACGGTAATCCGATTGAAACCATCGCAAGCCTTGCGGGACTTTCGCAATCGCGCAAGGGGCTGGCGGCGGCGCTGGCGATCTTCATGTTCAGCCTTGCCGGTATTCCACCGCTCTTCGGTTTCTGGGCCAAGTTCCTGGTGTTCGATGCCGCAGTCGGTGCTGGCCTCCTTGGCCTTGCAGCCTTCGGCATTGCAGCATCGGTGATTGGCGCATTTTACTATCTGAAGATCATCAAGACGATGTATTTCGATGAGCCAGCCGCCGAGTATGCCACCGGTACGCCGATCATCGAGAACACCGTTATTGCGCTCTGTGCAGCCGTCATCGTGTTCGGTTATCTCCTCAATCCCGTGCTGGATAGCGCCAGCGCCGCAGCGGCGGCGGCGCTCTTCTGACGATAGAGATCCGCACGGTTGCGCAATCCGTCTCGACCAATGCCGACATTCTGGCATTGGTCGCAGACGGCGCAACAGAAGGCCTCTGGCTTCGTGCCGAAATGCAGACCGGGGGAAGGGGGAGGCTTGACCGCGTATGGGAAAGCCCGCCCGGCAATCTGTATTGCTCCACGCTCATACGCTTGCAGCCCGGCGATCCCCCGCCGCCGACCCTTGCGCTGGTCGCCGCGGTTGCTGTCTGGCAAGCCGTGGAAATGGTGCTACCGGGAAAGGCACGGATAAAATGGCCCAACGACATATTGGTCGGTCCCGCCAAACTGTCCGGCATGTTGCTGGAGCGTACGGGGGACGCAATCGTCCTTGGTATAGGCCTCAATATCATGGCTCCCCCCGTTCTACCTGACCGCGCGACGACGAGTCTCTGGGCGCATGGCGCTGTCGATACCGATGCGACGAGCATGTTAAGCACGCTGGCGGAAATATTCGCAGCGCGCCTGTCCCAGTGGCGTACCTACGGTCTCGATCCCATTCGGACGCTCTGGCTGAAAGCCGCGCACGCACCCGGCACGGCCATTCGTGCGCACTTGCCGGACGGGACGGAATTGAGCGGCCATTTCGCAGATTTGGACGCCAGCGGGGCGCTCATTCTCGACCTGGCGGACGGAACGCGCCGAACCATTCACGCCGGCGACATATTCCTGCTATGACCCGGCACGATCTATTTCGATTGAGGATGACCTGATGCTTCTCGCTGTCGATGCGGGCAACACGAATGTGGTTTTTGCGCTGGTTGACGCTGGCAACATCCGCGCGCGTTGGCGCATCGCGACCGACCCGCGCCGCACTGCCGATGAATATGCCGTCTGGCTCAACCAGTTGCTGACTCTCGAAGGCTTCGCCATGAGCGACGTCAATGCCGTGATCATTGCCACGGTCGTGCCGCGTGCACTCCATAATCTGGAAGTTCTATCGACCAAGTATTTCAAAGTTGAGCCGCTGATCGCGGGTCAGTCGCCCGTGGCATGGGGCATTGCTCTGGACGTCGATGAGCCTGCATCGGTTGGTGCCGATCGCGTTGTAAATGTTATCGCGGCGCACCATCTCTATAAGTGCGATTTAATCGTTATAGACTTCGGTACCGCAACTACTTTCGATGTCGTCGATTATGGCGGGACCTACAAAGGCGGGATCATCGCGCCAGGCATCAATCTTTCGCTCGATGCATTGGTCAGCGCTGCGGCAAAGCTGCCTCGTATAGCCATTGCGGCACCCGACGATCGCTCCGTGATCGGTCGAACCACCGAAGCGCAGATGCAGATCGGCGTTTTCTGGGGTTATGTTGCGATGATAGAGGGGCTGGTGGCCCGTATGCGCGCGGAAATCGGTCGCCCGGTCCGCGTTATTTCGACGGGCGGCCTCGCCGTGCTCTTCGATGAGCACACCGATATTTTCGATGCGATCGCGCCGGACCTGACCATTCAGGGACTGGCGCTGATGCACAGTAGAATCTGACCGCTGGATCATTCTCCAGCACAATGAAGACTGCGCCGTGCCGGGAATGGGCGCGGCGCCACAGGAGTTTTGTTTCGTAATGACACCCAAGAATGAATTGCTTTTCCTGGCCCTTGGCGGGTCGGGGGAAATCGGCATGAACGTCAATCTTTATGGCTGCCAGGGCAAATGGGTCATGGTCGATCTGGGCCTTACTTTTGCCGATCCCAGCTATCCCGGCGTTGACCTGATCCTTCCCGACCTTAGCTTTATCGAGGACAACCGCGACGACCTGCTCGGTATCGTCCTGACCCACGGGCATGAGGACCATATCGGCGCCATACCCTATCTTGCCGCCGATCTGGGCGTGCCGCTTTATGCCACGCCTTTCACAGCCGGTCTCATTCGCATGAAGCTGGAAGAGGAGGGCATCAAGAGCCAGGTCAAGCTGCACATCATCCCCAATGAAGGCAGCGTACAACTGGGGCCATTCGGTTTCCGATACATGCCGCTTGCTCATTCGATTCCTGAGGGCAATGCTCTGGTTATCGATACGCCTTATGGCACCATATTCCATACCGGCGACTGGAAGCTGGACGACCGACCGTTGCTCGGAGTGCCTTCCACTCCCGAACAGCTGACCGCCGTTGGCGACAAGGGCGTGCTCGCGCTCGTTTGCGACAGCACCAATGTATTCAATCCCGAAGCCAGTGGATCAGAAGGCGATGTGCGCACAGGCTTGCTGGAAGTCGTAAAGGGCGCGAAGAAGCGCGTTCTGGTCACGACTTTCGCGTCCAATGCGGCGCGTGTGCAAACTTTGGGCGAAGTCGCACGCGAGACCGGGCGTACCGTTTGCGTGGCGGGTCGCTCGCTGGATCGCATTATCGGTAACGCCAAAAGTGCCGGATATTTGCGCGACTTCCCCGAGATGGTCGATTGGGAAACGGCAATGAAAATGCCGCGTAACAAGGTGATGATCATTGCCACCGGCGGGCAGGGCGAGGCGAGGGCTGCTTTGGCGCGCGTTGCGTTCGATAGTCATCCCATCAAACTGGACGCAGAGGACATGGTCATCTTCTCGTCGAAGCAGATTCCAGGCAATGAGATTGCCATCGGCCGTATCCAGAATGCACTGGCGACCAAGGGCGTGGTGATGGTCACCGACCGTCAGGCCGAAGTCCATGTGTCAGGCCATCCGGGCCGTCCGGAACTGCAGGCTATGTATAAATGGATTCGTCCCGAAATACTGCTGCCCGTTCATGGCGAAATGCGGCACATGGCTGAGCAGGCGCGTCTGGGCTTAAGCGAAGGCATTCCACATGCTGTGGTGCAGGGCAATGGCGACATCGTCCGCCTCGCGCCCGGCACGCCCAAGATCATCGGCAAGGAGACCGCGGGCCGTCTGGTTCTGGATGGCGACGTCATCCTTCCAGCGGACGGATCGACGATGAACGAGCGGCGCAAGTTAGCGCTGCACGGTCAGATCAGTGTCGCGGTCGCCATCGATCGGAAAGGCGGCCTGATCGGTACGCCTGCTGTTCGCGTACAGGGTGTTCCGGTCGAAGAAGATAAGGAGGCGTTCATCGTCGAGGCGTCCGAGGAAGCGGCCAAGGCTGTGACTAAAGGTGCGAAAGAGGAAGAGGCATTGCGGGAACGTGTCCGTCTGGCCGTGCGCCGCTCGGCGACCCGCTGGACAGGCAAGAAGCCGATCGTCGACGTCCTGATCGTCAACGCATAGGGGGCGGCCATGAATGGTTACGCGATTGCCGCGATATACTTCCTCTTCTGGGTCGTCTCAGCATTCATCATCCTGCCCTTTGGACTGAAGACGCCCGATGAGACAGGAGAGGTTGTTGCGAAGGGTCATGCGGACAGCGCGCCAACGAACTTCCGGCCGTTGCGCGTCGTCCTGCTGAGCACGGTCTTATCGGCTGTATTGTTCGGGTTGTTCTATGCCAATTATGTCAATGGCTGGGTCAACCTGAACGCGCTGGCGTACATATCCCGCCGTTGATCACTGGCGCAGGCGTTCGATCGCCTGTGCCAGCGCAACGTAGAGCTTGCCCATATCCGACGACAATATGGTGACGGCCAGCGCACTGCCGTCGCGCGCCGAGAGGATCGTCCTAAGCATCCCCTCGAAATCGTGGATGTAGCGATTAACATGTTCCCGGAATTCAGGATCGTTGTCGTAGTGAAGCGCAATCTCGCGTGACTGCCCAGCGTCGAGCAGCTTGACGGCCCGCCGTGTAAAGACGCCTCGGTCGCCCTTCAGGTAAGCTGCCCAAGCTGAGTCGGACACATCGTTGGACAGTATTTTCGACACATCGATCGCCGTGCTGTTGAGCGATTCGATGAGGAGTGCGGAGCGACGTGCAAAGTTGTCGCGGTCGCGATCTTCGGCAGCTTGCTCGGCCTGCTGGATGCGTTGCTCGATGCTGGCGCTCGTGTCCGCAATGGTAAGCAATTGGCGCATCAATCGGTCCGATGCGTGATGGGCGGCCTTTACGGCGCGTTCGGCGACTTCACCCACTTCGGCGATCTGCGCCGTCACCCGGTCACCAATAGCGTGCTGCATTGCCGCTTCGCTGGCTTCGCCAAGCGCTTGGGCAGCTTCGGGGATGGCCCGGCTGAGTGCCTGACGCGCACGGTCCGCTGCTTGATCGGCGGTGTCCTTCACGCGCAGCAGGGCAGCGATCAATTGCGGTCCGGCGCTTTCGGTCAGGCGCGACGCCGTGCTGCCTGCGGTATCCAGTGCATCCTGCAATCCATCGACTTGCGTACGATTTGCCAGCAGCCCGCTTTCGGTGCTTTCAAGCCATTCGGACAGGCGACGGCTTTGACCGCGGAGCAACTCCTCGGCTTCCTGGGTACGTCCCAATATGGCATCGGCGACTGCTTCCAGCGCTTCGATCTCGGGCGCGGCGGCGGCAAGCAAACCGCGCGATTCCGTAATCCGTGTATTCAGGCGCGCCAAGGCGAGGGGATAGGTTTCATCGACTTCGCGCACGCTTGAATCGATGGCGAGCATCAGTGTTTCGGATTTGCCGATAAGCTGCTCTGCCGATGCATTGCCGTTACCCAGTGCCTGATCCATGCGGTCAGCTTCGGTCGCCAGGGTTGCAAGAGCGCGTGACAAGCGTTCGTTCCGCGCCAGCCCGTCCTGCTCGAACGTAACGAAACGCGACTCAAGCAAGGTCAGTTTGTCCGCAAGGCCTTCGCTCAGGCCCGACGCGAGCGTGCTTTGTCCCTCGATCAGACGATTGAGATCATGCAGGCGCGATTCGATCTCCGCACTATTGTCGGCAAAGTCGCGGATCGTTTCCGACCCTATTTCGCTCAAAGTGCCGCGCGCCCGCTCCACCAGCGTCGTCAGCGTGGCGCTTTGAGCGTCCAGACCGTTGCAGGTTTCGGTCAGGGCGGCGCGCGCACGATCCAGCGCTATGTCGATACGATTGGCTGCAAGCTCTGCCATGCCGCTCACTTCCTCCGATGTGGAGCGGGTGGCGTCCTGCAACTGGCCAAGCTGGCTGGTGAGGCTCTTGGTGGCTGCCAGAGTCCGGCTGCGCGCATCATCGGACAGTTCGGCGATGGCGTGGAGCCGGGTTTCGAGCGCATCGATCCGTTCGGCCAGGGCATGGCCGCTATCCGCCAATCGCGCCGTCATGCTGTCTGCGCGATCTTCAAGCTGCGGAAAGGATTGCAGCAGCAGCCCGAAGCGGCTTGCAAGCTGCGATCCGGCCAGATCGGCTGCGGCCGCACTGGTCGAGGCTTCGGCGGCGCGAGCGGCGATGATCTGTGCCGACGCTTCCATGTTGGCGCTGGCGGCAGCGCCATAGCTTTCCAGCAGCGATGCCTGCTCCTCCATGGTCTGGCGTGCCGCGCCGAGTTGCCGACCAAGGCGCAACACCCGTGTTTCGAGCGCAACGCTTTCTTCGCGGAGCATGCGAGCAACATCGGCAAAGCGGTGGGCTTCGGCACGGCTGTTGCGCATGAGCAGGATGTAGGCGGTGATGAGCAGGACCAACGGCATGGCCATGGTGGTCACGATATAAGGCACCGAGTCGATGGAAGGCAGGGGCATGCCACGGCCGAAATGGAGCCAGCCGTTAAAACCGATCCAGGCGACTGCGAGTGCCGCAAACAATAAGCCGATACGTGCAAATCGCTTTGGCGGCGGGGCAGGTTCCTCCTCCGGCCAGAAAGTGGCCAGCGGATCTTCTTCGGCCACGCTGTCTTCCAACAGCAATTCCGTTTCCGTTTCAATGTCCTGCGCCACTGCGCGATTGTTCCCGCGCCGTAAATCGACGATTTTAATGCCCCCGCTCATGACAGCCTCTGTAACATGTTTTCGTGCTGCGGAAATGGCCATTTGCAACCAAACTTTAACGGTCTGGCGCGTATTCCCCTCACATGTCTTATGATCCCGGAGCTTTGGAGGCGGCATTGGCCGCAGCAGTGGGCGATGACATTGCCCTGATCAGCGATCTGCGTGGCGTTTTCCTTGAAAGCGCGAATCATCATGTCGACCTGTTGGGCCGCGCCCGGTGCGATGCCAACTGGCAACTGGCTGCGTGGCGTCTCAAAGGGCTTGCCGCCAGTTTCGGTGTGGAGGGACTGATGGCTTTGGCGGAGGAAGCGGCGACGTCGGCCCCCGGAGATCCCAAAATAGTGCGCCGTATAAAGGCGGCGCTGGCGACCTTCGAACTGGACAGCCAATAAGTCGACACGTGAAATCGATAAAAGCAGACCTTGCATCGCGGGCTTAGCGTTGCGAGAAGATGGTTTCAGAGCATCATAGCCGGGTCCATCTTCATCCATGTCTTTTGCGGCCGTCATTTGCGCCAGCCATTCCGCGAACTTTGCGCCCTCTTCCGGTCCAGGTGGAGCGTTGCGTGCCGGGTTGCACTTTGCCGGGCATAGCCTGGTTGAATATCAAGTCCGCCAGGCCGCTGACGCCGGGGCCACCCACATTCTGATCCTTGTGAGCGCGGTTACGCCCTTTCTTTCGCAGGCCGTCGACCGGCTGACGGCGGACAAGATCAACGTCTCGCTGATCCGTGACATGGTATCGCTGGTGCGGGAAGCGCCCCGCGACCGGGACATGCTGCTGATCGCCGATGGAGCTATCATCGCGCAGAATCATTTCGTTTCGATATCGCAACGATCTGGCAACGTCCTGCTGGCGGTAGACGACAGCAGAGTAAGTGCCCCGTTCGAACGGATCGATGGGCAGCACAGATGGGCCGGGCTGCTGCGTGCTACGCCGGAAGTGCTGTTCGGTACGCTCGATATGCTCGGGGACTGGGATCTTGAACTGACGCTCATGCGCGCGGTGGTGCAGGCTGGCGCGCATCGGCTTATTGTGTCGCAAGAAGATATACTGGAAGGCCGGGTCGCGCTGATCGACAGTCAGGCGTCGGCCGATCTCGTCTCGCAGGGGCTGTTGAGCAAAGGGTCCGATGCTCTGTCGACCGACGGTGGGGCGGAGCATTACATTCTGTCTCACGCTGCGACGCGACTGGCCCCCATGCTGCTGCGCACGCAAGTTCCCGCGTCGCAAATCCGGATCGGCGGCATGGCCCTGTCGACGATCGGTGTTGTCGCAGCCGCACTTGGCTGGCCGGTATTCGCTATCCTGTTGATGCTAGGCGGTCTGATATTGTCCCTGACGTCGGACCGTTTGGGACTTTTGGCCCGACGTAGCCACGACACCGGATGGGCGGCGCTGGCGCCCGGGATCATTGCGCTCATCGGCTTTACAGTGATCGGCAGTGAAGCAGGCGCACTGATGGATGGCCTGTATCTGTCGTTACTGGTGGGTGTAATCCTGCTGGCGGTGCGGTGGCGTCGCACAAGTTTCGCCAAGCCCTGGGCACTTTTCACTCCGGGATCGGCGTTGCTGGTGGCTCTGGTCGCGATCATTCTGTCGGGCGTCAATGCAGCGTTGGCGGTCGCCACTCTGTGTGCCATCGGATCGATAGGAACGATCGTATTGACTGACCGAAAGAGCTGATCGCCCCTCGCCATGTGATATAGTTTTCACGGCATCTCTCGGTTTATCGCAAATAATCCTTAATCCGCTCAATTCTGCCGTTTCTTATCAGTCGATACGCAAAACCACCCATATATTTATCAACGGGGTAGGGGGCATAGGCAAAACTTTTTCAGTGGCGTATGGTTTATTTTCGGAGGCTGAATTGACCCGATATAGATACGTCAATCCCACTAAACGCGGTCGCTGGCACGACACAAAAGAGGCTGCCGAGGATGCGGCCGTGAAAGCGGGGGAGGGGCATCGCGACGACTGGGGACAGCGCCGGTTCTACCCATCGGTCCTGACCCGCATTGAAATCGACGAAACATAGGAGAGCCAGATGAATGAAGCACTCAAAGCCAGCTTCCGCACCTTTGCCGACAGTTGGAGCGCTGAAGATCACGTCGACGATAGTGGCCTGACCGGTGCCGATTTGAAGATCATCGCAGACCAGTTGGAAGGCGTCGTCCTCATCGAGCGAATCACGCTTGACGGCAAATAGCGCAGGTCACCGCTGCCCCTGCCAATAATCCCGGTTCCAGCCCAGTTGCGACCGACAGTCCTGGCCGGCTTCGCGTAGCGCCATCATGTAGGTCACCGTCGCCATTTCACGGGCATTGACCATCGATCGGATCGCGGTCACGTCGCCTGACCAGTCGACCTTTGGAAAGCCCACACCTTCGGGCTCGCCCTTGCAGGACAGGCGTTCACTCGGGGGCCTTATCTGGCTTGTCGCGCAGCCCGTCAAAATAAGCATCGAGAGGGCTGCCGCCAGTGTCGTGAGCTTCATCGACTTTCTCCTTCAGGTGGTCTTGCGAGGCGCGGAAATCGGCCTGCCGTTTGGTGTCCTTCGCCGTTGCGGCTTCGGAAGAGGTTCGCGACTGGGCCTGCGCCTTGGCATCCTGCCGGGCATCGTGGTTGGCGATCAGCGTGCTGTCATAAACGCACTTCGCGACACCGGCGCCCACGATAAGCAACACTGCAAGCGTCACCCATATCCCGGCACGCGCCAGTTTCTCGCCGAACAGGCGGGTTCCCAGGTTCAATAGAAACAGGGGCATCATTTCGCCTCCACAGTCGGGACAGGATCTTTGGTCGAGTTGGCAACCGTCACGGGCAGCGGCTCGTCGGTCGCTGGCGATGCCGATGCGGAAGCGGCGATGGCTTCGAAAGCCTTGCTCGTCGTCTCTGCGCGCTTGGCGTCCAGCGCATCGGCCCCAGCCTTCGTTGTGAAGTAGAAACCCAGCGCCATCGTCGCCATGCCGGAAAGCTGACCGACGATGTAAGTGATGATGTCCTTGTTATCCTCCGGGATCGACTTGAAGAACATCAGGGGTAGCACGCTGACGAAGGCGGAAATTAGGAAGAAGGCCAGCCAGTTGCGGAACCGCTCTGTATCTCGCGCCTTCGTCGGCCTCCCCAGTATACGGCGCACCGCAGCGTCGAGGTCAGCGTCGGTCATCGCGCCCAATCCCCGGTTTTACGATGCAGCCAGGTCAGGAAGTCGCCGACGGTCTTGCCGCTGAGGATGGACATATTCGCCTGCGTTGCTGCCGAGCCGGCGATCTTGTCGGCTTGCGCACTCACGTCGGCCCCGATCACCGCAGCGGCCGTCACAGGTCCGAAGAAGTGCGATGCGTAGAGCGATGCCTTGTTGATCGGGATATTGCGCTTCCGCAGATAGTCGGCGTTCTTTGCGGTGAACGTCTTGGCGCGCTGTGTTTGCTCTTCAACGGAGGGCGTGAGGCCGCCGAACGCAGCTCCGTTGTTCGATCCCCATTTCCCGCCCTCGCCGATCCATGTCCCCCGAATGAACTGGTACAGCCCGGAGGCACTGGACGTCGACGCCTTGATGTAAGGCCGGTCATTGCTTTCGATCTTGGAAAGCATCGGCCAGTAGTCATCGGGAATCCCGATAACCGGCACAGGCTTCGGAGGCGCGATCGCGTCCAGCGCGGCGAGAACGTCCTTTCCCGCCCAACCATCGACCGTCAGCCCAAAGCGCTCCTGGAACAGGCGGACAAAAGCGTCGTCGGTGATCGTGTCCGTCATTTCTCACTCCCATGAAAAAGGGCGCCCGAAGACGCCCTGTGCTGCGGTCCTGCCGCGAAATTGGTGTTTGGTTTTAGCCTAGGGTCGAACGGGTGCTACCGAACGAGAGGCGCTGGATAGAGCGATAGGGCATGCTATCAGCTACTGGACGGGGTTTGGCGAGGGCGAGGATGACACTAAGACGATTCGCATTTGCTGCCATCGTGCTATGGTCGCCATCACCTGCCCAAGCGCTTCCCCCGGAGGCGCGCAAGGCCGGTTTCTCCAAACTCGTTTTCAGTGACGACTTCTCAGTGCTTGATCTAAGCCCCGATGGTGGCGGCAACCATCGTTGGTTCAACGGTCTCTGGCAACGCGGGCCCGTAAATCCCAAACAGTTCGAACTGATGAATGGATTCGTACGGCTCAAAACTCACGTTGAGCCTCGGCGGATCGTCATGACGACGGCACTTACTACTATGCCGCGAACAAAAGGCTCCTCAACAACTTTTCGCTATGGCTACTTTGAAGCGCGACTCAGGTTTTCTCCCGGACCATATGCTTGGCCGGCCTTTTGGCTACTCTCCGAACAAAGACCTAAAATAGATGACAAGGCCATGAAAAGCCGTTGGTGCGAAATAGACATTTTCGAAGGGGGGCGAGCGACGCACTTCCAAGGCACGGTGCATGACTGGCGGGACTTCAAGTCAACTTCGAATGCAAATCAACATTTCCTTTTGCCGGCGCCGATTGATAAATCCCAATGGAACAACTACGGCATGCTGTGGACACCGAGGACAATATCTTGGTTCTTCAACGGGCGCCTGCTTGGCTCAGCACCAACTCCAGTGGTGTGCAAGCAGCAGAGTTTATTCATCATAATAGGTGCGCAGAAGCGGCAAAACGGCCCAGCGCAGGAGGTGCTCGATGTCGACTGGGTTCATGTCTACCGCTGATGTCGCGCCACAGTCCAAGGCGCGGCGGCGGCAAAATTACGCACCGTCCAAAGGCATTGTAGCCATATGGCTTGCGTCTGTCATGGTAGCGCCATTGCTTATTGGGGTCGCTTGGCCGCTGGCATATGCCTTGGCTCACCCGGATCGTTTGATAGGCTGTTTGCGCCGTGCAGCGCTCCCAAATGACCACATCAGCTTCTTTGCCCGCGTCCTCTTGGCCTAGCGCATCTGCATGTTCCTGCGCATCGAGATAACCTCCCGGCGCACTCGCGCCTGCGCCCATTAAATAGGCCGTCCCCGATGTGAAGTTCGACCCAATGCCGGGCCGGGTAAGCAGGTTCCATGCCGAGGCGATGGTGAAGAAAGTGGTCAGCTTCAGCCGGAAGCTCGTGGGCGAAAGAACTTCGATACATTCGAAGTCGCCATGCGGGCCGGTTAGCGGATCGAAACCCGGCACCTTGGCGATCTTGAATTTACGTGCCGAAGGAATGGCCTGCCCGGCTGTCAACGGCTCTGGGAAAGGTGCGGCAATCTCAAGACGCCATTCGTTCAGTGATAGGCGCTCGAAGCGCGTGATCGTGGCCTTGTTCTCCTGACCGTAATACTTCCAGCTATTGCGCGGTCCCCAGCTTCCCCACGCCCGGCTGTTAAAGACGACACCGGACTGCGGGCGCGCAGCCGTACCGCCAAAGGCGAAGCCGTCCGTCGATTCCGCATCCGTCGCGTCGTGGCTGAACATCGCGGCGAACCACAGATTATCCGTGATCTGTAGCTGCTTCGCGCCCATGTTTGGACCGACAACCCAACCTCGCCGCCCGCCCTTGTATTGGAGCGTGCCCGTGCGCTTGTCGGCGGTGATGTGTGTACCCGCGATAGAAACGTAATCGCGATCATCTTCGTAGGTGAACGCGAGGTTCCCCGCGCGTAGGTCGATCTTCTCTTCAGGGTCGATCAGCGCCTTCCACCATGTCTTCGCACCCGCATCGCCGACAATGGCATTGCTGTTCTGGGTCGCGTGCGCGCCATCGGCGCCTGTCGCTGTTTCGCGCCACACCAGCGTTGCCGTGAGGTACGGCATAGAGCGCTCGAAGCTAGTGGCGGTTACCCCCGTTTCAACGTTGTTTGAAAGCCACTCGCCGATGACGCCTCCGGACGCGCCGCTCCACGGCGCACATTGATGGCCCGGCTGGATGGCTTGGTCGCGCCCTTGGCCCGCAAACGCTAGAGGCCCGGTTCTATCTCGACACATGCCCCGTCGTTCGCCTTCCTTATGGCCCGGTCATCGATCTGGTTTCGGTGAAGTATCTCGATGCCCTTGATGCCGAACAAACTGCAGACTTGGGCGACTTCAAGCTCTTCGGATCAGAAGTTGAGCCTGTAGCCGAATGGCCGTGGCTTGGAGGGTCCGCCCGCCGGGAGGCCGGCAGTATCCGTTATCGCGCGGGCTATGCCAAAACACCTTTGACCGATCCCCTCGAACACAATGTTCCTGCACCGATCATCGCTGCGATCCTTCTGATGACCGGGGATCTATACGCTAATCGCGAAACTGCCATCGTTGGCAGCGCTTCCGCGATCCCGATGTCTACGACGGTGGAGAACCTATTGTCGCCATATCAGGTCTGGCGCTGAAAATGCCATCTCTTCGCCCCGGCGACCTTGACCAGCGGCTGACGCTCCTTGTGCCAACCTTGACTGAGAATGCGTTGAACGAAGAGGTCTCCACCTGGACAGTTCTGCGGACGATCTGGGCGGGGGTGAAAGAGGGATTGGGTAGGGAGTTCCTGCAATCTGCGCAGGTGTCGGCACAGAGCAAAGCAGCCTTCAGAATCCGCTATGCCGCCGACATCACGACCGCCAATCGTGCGCGGTGGGGCAATACGGAATATGAAATCGTCGATGTGACCGGCACCTATCGGTCCGGTGAAGCCTTCAATCGCCACATAGGATGCGGCCAGTGCCTTGATACCATTACTGGTGAAGGATGCCGCCTGCTCGATCTTCTGAAGCGACCGCTGCATGCCGGCAGCCTGGCTGTTGAGGTTCTGCGCCGCTTTGGTGATATTCGTGTTGAAGCTGGCCGTCTGGGCAATCAGGTCAACGACAAGACTTCCGACTTGTGTCATGCTAACTGCCTTTATCGATAGGGGAAATTATGACTGTGATTCTGGATGCCGTCGCAACCATAGGTGCGTTGATCGGCTTACTTCTGGTATTGAGCGGCTTCGGAATGGAAATGTCCGCACCGCAGCAGGCGGTGTCCGCGGCGATGGGCATCGGTATTGCTGCCATTCCCTATTTCATAGCGTCGCTTAATCACCGTCAGGTGCTGCTGAAGGAAATCAAGAATCTGGTTGCCGCTCAGCGCTGAGACCGGGCAGCCGCCCGATCCAGCACAGCATCCCAGACATCCTCGTCGCATTCCTGCTCATCAAACCTGTCGTCCTTGAAAAGCAGAAAGCTTTCAAATTCGACAGAGCCTGTGACATGCGGCGCCTGCGAGGCAGCGGCAATGACAGCAGCACGAAGATCGGCGCGCTTATCGCCGAACGGTTCAATGGCCGCATAGGCCTGCCATTCGGCATATTCGGCATAGCTGAGACGCCGCCCCAGCTCGGCAACGGTACAATGTAAAGCGAGCGCGAGCCGAAACCTGAACCGCCGGTCCGCGCTCGCCTTTAGTTTTTTACCAGATCCTCGGCGGCAGTGCCGCCCATATTATTGACCTTGGTCACCTGCCGCGAAAGCGTGTTGAAGGCACCAGCGCGCAGCTTACGAAGCTTGATCACGTCTTTTTCATCGAACAACCGTACACCTTTGTCGTCAACGATCGCCATGGTCAGCATGACGATACCACTGTTTTTCGCGATATCGGCAAGCTGGTCCACCTCATCGATCGACAACGTCCGGATGAAAGCGCCCTCGACACCGTCCAGCGGCACGAGCGGCGCTTCAGTGGCCAGCGCCAGAATGGCGGCCTTCGGATCAGGCGACACGGGTGATTGCCCCCGAAATGCGCAACGTGGCAGACGATGGCACGACGCCGTCTACTTCCATGCCGATGTCCGTCATCTTCAGGACGACAGCCTTGAAATAGCGTACCTTGGCGTCGGAGCGCGTGATCTTGAACCAGCGCAGCTCCTGTGCGTCGCGTGCTGCGAACAACTCTGTATGCCCCACATCGGTCGTCACCGCATTCATACCGATCGCGACCTTGCCATTGTCGTTGAGCCCCATCAGGAACTCCTTATCGGTCGAATCCAGATCGGTCGTGTCAATCTCGGAGGCTTCGCCATCGGGTTCACCGATCGACTTGACCTTGCCGATCTTGACGAAGGTCGCGGCCGCATAGGCGGTAGCATCCGCATCCTCTTCCGAAATGTGGATGGTCGAACCTTGGCTCTTGATTGCCATGGCTTAAGTCCTTTCCTGCCAGATGAAATAATCGCTGGGCACACCCCAGTGTCGCGTTTCCACGTCCAGGGTGGCACCCTGTTGCGTGATGAATGTGGCGATGCTCTCACCCTCTTCGGGTGCGATGCAGTCGCGGATCGCCTTCGCCAGTTCCAGCGCCGCGAGCGCGGTTGTGGCCCAGGCGGTCACTTGCATGCGCACCTGGTCGAGCGATCCCCCGCCCGTCAGATGGCCTGTCCCCGTCGTCGATATTCGCTGATAGGCGGCGTTTGGCAGCGCCTTTCCGGTTGTCCCGCCTGCCGGAAAGACCCGGTCGCCTGCCAGCGTGCCAAAGCCTATGTCGGCTTCAAGCGCCGATACCAGCATCGTCTCTGCCAGAGCCATCAGCGGATCCGTTTGCCGGTCACGAAACTGGTCTTGCCACTCGCCAGCTTCTTGGCTTCACGTTCGACCCCGCGACCCATGAACTCACCGATCTTGGCGATCGCCTCCACGGCCTTCTCGTCCAGCGCGGGACGCAACCAAGGCTCGGCAGGCATGGTCTTCGTGCCGAATTCGGTGAAGTGCGCATAACGCGAGGGTGTGGCCTTCGTGGCCTTCTTCTCGCCCTTACGCACGATCATGGCGGTAACCCGCGCGACGCCGACTGCGACCACGGCAGAGCCTTGTTTGCTGCGACGACGCGCGCGACTGGTGATGTTCTTTTCGAGTAGCCCACTATCTATCGAAGGATTGGTGCGGACATTGGCCCGTGCTTGCTTTGCGATGATGCGTGCGCCGGCGCGCAGGCCGTTCACGGTGACGTTCTTCGCGACTCTCTCAGGTATCTGCTTCAGCAGCGATTCGAGCTCCTTTGCGCCACGGACATTGACGGCCATCAGTCGTCATCCTCGATAAGCGATCCATCCAGCACGACGGTGTCGCCGTTCACCCTGAAGGCGACGGTCACCAGAATGGCAGCGTGTTCTTCCTGTTCGATCGTCACCGCCGCCTGTTCCGGCAACATCACGCCATGTTCGTCACACAGCACCAGCGCCCGCCCGCCGGGCAGGTTCGCCCCTTCGACCGTACGCACGACCAGCTTCATGATTTAACCTCCGGCAGAGACTGGCAATGCAGCCACATTTCCGCGTCGCACAGTCGGCCCTCGATTATGCATCCGGTCTGGGTGAGGTATCGCAGCAGATCGGCATAACCGTCGAGGATCTGCAGGTGTATCGCTATGCCGCGACACAAGTCGGCGTTTCCCAGGAGGAAATGGAGAAGGGGTTGGGCAAGTTCACCCAGACCCTCGGCAAGGCGCAACTGGGTAGCGCTTCCAGCGCCGAAGTGTTCAGCGCCCTGGGTGTGAGTATCCGGAGCGCGGACGGTGCGCTGCGGACGACCAGCGATATTCTGCCCGATGTCGCCGACGCGATTGCGCGTATTCCCGATCCTGCAAAGCGGGCTGCTATCGAAGTCGCCCTGTTCGGGCGCGCGGGCCAGAAGCTCGACACGCTTTTGTCCAGTGGCAGCAACGCCATCAAGGCGCAGGCCGCCGAACTGAGCAGCTATGGCATTGTCACCGAGGAAATGGCCGCGAAGGCGGACGAAGCCGCCGACAAGATCAGCAAGATGAAGTTCGTGCTGGAAACGCAGATATCTGCGGCTGTTGCGAACAATGCCGATGCCATCATCAAGCTCGCGAACGGGGTTGAGATGCTGACTGGCAAGGCTGTGCGGTTCGTAGCGGAGTATCCCCGCTTTGCCGCTGCTCTTGCAGGTGCTGCCGCGGGATCTCGCTATGGTCTGGTGGGTGCAGGCGTTGGTGCTTTCGGGGGCTATGCGGGTGGCGATGCCGCCGCGAATGCCTATGCCGATGCCGGGACGGATATCGGTTTTCGTAAAAAGCAGCTTCAACAGTCGTTGGCTGAACTGCGCGCCATACAGCGTGCGCAGGCGCCCTCGCAACTTGTCGGCTTGCGCCGGTCCAGTGCCTCGCGCAGCGGTGCGACAGTGGCATCGGCAGCCGCCGAAGTGCGTCGGCAGACTGCTCTCCTCAACAGAGCCGTTGCAGCTTCACGCGCTCCGAAGGTCACATTACCCCCGCTTCCCGCCAATGACGATATCCCTGATTTTCTGGCGGGCAGTGGCGGAAAGCCGAAGGGTGGCGGATCGTCGCGTGCAAAAGTCGATAACAGCGCCGCCAAGCTGGTCGCCGATACCAAGGCGTTCAACGAGGAGATCCGACAGCAGATCGCGCTGCTGACGTTGCGCAACGATGGCTTCAGCTATTCGGCTGATCTGCTCGAAGCGCAGTATGATATCGAGCGGCGCTTTCCGCAGCAGGCGAAGGAAACCAACGATGCCTATCAGGCGCGCATCGCGCCGCTGATCGCGTCGAAGAAGGAACTGCTGAATATCGGCGAGGCGGCGAAGCAGCTTTCGGTCGATCTGAATGCCGGTCTGGAACTGAGCACCAGTGCTCAATGGCGCGTCGATGCCCAGTGGACCCAGATGCTCAACGGCCTGGGCATCTCGACGGAAGAGAAAACGCAGGCCATCAGCCAGAGCTTCACCGAGATGGCGAGCAACATCAACCAGTCGCTGTCGAGCCTCGCCAACGGCATTCGTAGCGGCGGCTTCCTCGACATATTGGGCGGCGTGCTGAATCTGGTGACGCAGTTGGGGAGTGCCGGGCTCTTCGGGGCCGGGGTAGCAAAGAAGCTAAACGCGCCTGCGTTCAAGGGATTTTCGTCGGGTGGCTACACCGGCAGCTTTGGCGTCGGCGATGTCGCCGGCGTCGTGCATGGGCAGGAATATGTGTTCGATGCCGATGCCGTGCGGCGGATCGGGGTGCCTGCGCTGGAAGCGCTGCGGGCAGGTAAGCTCGCAGGGTTCAAGTCGGGCGGCTATGTCGGGTCGGGATCGGTCGGGCGGTACATCAGTCGGCCCGGTGTCAATGACAATGGCCTGCGGGTGCAGGTCGTCAAGGGCGATCTGTTCGACGTGATCGTCGACGGGCGGGCCGCGAATGTTGCCGCGCCGATGGTCGTCGCCGGATCGCAAGCCGCAAGTGCAGGTGCGCAGAAGGCCGTCGCAAAGCGCGGTAGCCGGAGGCTTGCATGATTACATTTCCTGCGGGCCTTGTGCCCAACAACGCGACGCCATCGATGCTGGAATATGGCGGCGTCATTCGTCCCGCTACCGGTGCGGAGACGCTGAATCTGCGGCGCAACGGCAATCGCTTTCGCGTCGACATGACGCTGGCGCCGCAGACGGCGGAAGCGCGGCGGGTGGCCGTGGCGCGTTTGCTGGCGGCGAAGACCGAAGGCCTGCGCGTCGCCTATCCCTTGCAGGGGGTCGACCAGTCGGGCGGGGGTTCGCTGGTGGTCAATGGCGCTGGCCAGTCGGGTAACGCCATTGCGTTGCGGGGTGGCACGCCGGGCTTTGTCATCCGCGAAGGCTGGTGGCTGTCCCTCGTGCGCGCGGACGGTCGGCATTATCTGCACAATGTACGCGCGCCCTGGACCATTGGTGGTGATGGTGCGGCTTTGGTGGCGATCAGTCCGAACCTGCGCCATCCCTTTGCTGACGGCGCGACGGTTAATCTGGCGATGCCGATGATCGAAGGGCTGGTCGACGGGGCAATAAGCTGGAACCTGCAGGTCGGCGGCATCATCGACGGCATCGGTTTTTCGATCGAGGAAGTTGCCTGATGAGCGCGGTCAAGCTTGTAGGGCTGATGAAGATGGAACTGCGCGACGGGCGAACGATCCGCCTGTGCGATGGCGGGTTCGTGAATGCCAATGTTGGGGCGGGGACAGAAACGTTCCTGTCCGCCGATCCGACCTTCGGCGTTATCGGATCGATGGAGACATTCAACGAAGGCGTGGGCGACGAAGTGCCGGCATTCCAGTTGACATTCCTGCCCAACAGCACGGCATCCGCCACCGAAATATCCGCACCGGGCATGCAGGGCAGCGTCACGCGCTTCTGGATCGCCGAACTGGACGTCGCCACCGATGTGCCGGTCGAAGCACCCGACCTGCTGTTTCATGGGCAGATCGATACGGCGCTGCTGCGCACCGGCAAAGGCAAGCGCGAGCTGGACATCAGTTTCGTTTCGACCGCCGAGCGGCTGTTCGCGGGGAATGAAGGCAACAGCCTTAATCCGCTATTCCACAAGCGCGTCTATCCCGGCGAGCTGGGCGAGGACAATGCCACCGGGCTGGGCACGGCGGTCGCGTGGGGGACCGAGGCGCAGCCGGGGGCCGGTTATGGCACCAGTATTCCGCGCACTTACAGCAGCGACGTGCTGCGGGAGATTTACCGCTGATGTCCGACCTGCTGCGGCGCAAGATGGCCACCGAAAAGACGATGCAAAAGTACCGTGCGCGGGCGTTTGACTGGCGGAACCGGTCGACCTGCATCCACCTCGCGCGGTTCCAGATGCGGCAGATGGGGCATCGCCCCCCGGCCATTCCCGATCTGCGGTCGCCACTGGGTGCACGATCCGCGCTGAAGGCCACCGGGCATGACCATCTGGCAGCGCTGCTCGACAGCCTGCTGCCCCGGATTGCGCCTGCAGCGATGCTATTGGGCGACCTGGCGCTGGTGGCGGGCGATCCGGAGGATGCAGGTGGCTTCGACAGCATCGTGGTGTCGGCAGGCGACAAGCTGCTGGGATGGCATCCCGACGATCCGAGCGGAATCAAGCCGCTGATCGTGCGGGAACTGATCGGAGCATGGCGGCTGTGAGCAAGACGTTACGTACGGTCGCGGTGATTGCAGGTGCGGTGGCATTGGTCGCGACCGGTGTCGGCGCTGCGGCGGGAGCGGGATTGATCGGCACAGCGGGCGCAACTGCCGGTGCGGCGACCGTCGCGGGGATTTCCGCCAGCACATTGGCGACGATAGGCACGATCGCGTCGGTGGCCGCGACGGTTGCCAGTATCGGTGCACAACTGACGGCGAAGAAACCGCCTGCCCGCGGCGCCGTCAACCAGGTGCTGATCGCCAGCGACGCGCCGTCGCCCTATGTCATGGGACGCACCTATATCGGCGGTATCTTGCGGCACGATGTCGGCTATGGCGCGACACTGAAGAAAGTCCCGAACCCCTATCGTGCCATGGTGCTGCTGCTGTCGGTGGCAGGGCCGGTGCAGTCGGTGGAAGCGACCTATCTGGACTATGCACCCGTGTCGTTCAGCGCCAACGCCGCCACGGGCTATTATTCGGGCTTCCTGTATCGCGATATCCGACTGGGACAGGGCACCGAAACCGCGCTGACGCCGAGTTTCGCGGGTGTCCCGGGTTGGTCGAGCGCGCACAAGCTGTCGAGCAAGTGCGCTGTGATGTTGAACCTGAAGTTCGACAAGGACGGCAAGCGCTTCGCCAGCGGCGTGCCCTCGATCGGGCATGTGGTGCTCGGCGTGAAGGTGTACGATCCCCGCCTCGACAGCACCTATCCGGGTGGGTCGGGCGCGTGCCGCATCAATGATGAATCTACGTGGGTCTATTCGGAAAATCCCGGCCTGCACGCGCTGAGCTACGCGCTGGGGCGCTATCGCGTGGGCAAGAAGGTGTTTGGCGTCGGCCTGCCCGGCGAAGGCATCCGGATCGCCGATTTCGTCACGCTGGCCAATGTGTGCGATGCCAATGGCTGGAAGGTGGGCGGCGGGATTTACGAACCGGGCGACCGCTGGGCGAACCTGAAGGAGATACTGCAGGCCGGTGGCGCAGAGCCGCTGTTCACCGGCGGCAAGCTGGGCTGCAAGATCAACGCACCGCGCGTGTCGCTCGACACCGTCACGGCCGTCGACCTGGCCGACGACGATGCCGAGACGACGCCGATGCAAAGCTGGCGCAATCGGCGCAATGGCATCATACCGAAGTATCGGTCTGAAGCGCATAAGTGGGAATATGTGCCTTCCGATCTGGTGAGCGTGCCCGCCTATGTCACCGAGGATGGTGAGGAGAAGATCGAGGAGCGCCAGTATAATCTGGTGCAGCAGAAGAACCAGGCGGCGCAACTGGCTGCCTATGAACTGGTGAACGGGCGAGAGCTGTTTCCGATCACGCTGGTGTGCAAGCCGCGTCTGCGCAAGTTTGGACCCGGCGACATGCTGACGCTCAATCTACCGACCGACCATGGGCTGGCCGATGTTGATGCCGTGATCGTCGATCGCTCAATAGATCCGGCGACCATGAAGGTGACGCTGACCTTTGTATCGGAGACCGATGGCAAGCATGATTTCGCGCTGGGCCGCATCGGGACCGCGCCGCCGACACCGTCGCTGACCTCGCCGGAGGATCGCGACAACATCGCGGCGGAAGTGGCTTTTGGCACAGATGGCGCACCAGGCACTCCTGGAGCAGACGGAGTGACGCCGTACACTTGGATAGCCTATGCCGACAGCGCCGATGGCCAGATCAACTTCTCAACCGGATCGCCCGGCGGTCGCGCCTATATCGGCATCGCAGTAAACAAGACGACACCGACGGAATCTACGAACCCGGCAGATTACCAGTGGTCCGCTTATCGCGGTCCTTCAAATTTCGGGCTGGTCAATTTCAACGGCAACTCGATCGTAGGGCCCAACTTTGCGCAGAAAATAGCGGGCAGCGGTTTCCCGACATGGGGCGAAGCATCCGTTTATTCCAGCGAAAATTTCAGGGGCGGCGCTCAGACAAGCTTTACGTTCAACGCCGGCCAAGAGGTAATGGCGGGCCTGAATACCGACCCAACCACGACAGCCAGTTACACGGATATCGATTATGCTTTCCACCTCGACGCGGGGGGCGGCAACATCAATATATTCGAGAATGGAACGTATATTCAGTTGGTCGGAGCATACGTTGCCGGAACGCTTATGCAGATCGTCTACAACGGCCGAACTGTAAAATATCTGTACGGCGCCGCGCTGGCGAGAGAAGTGCCTGCCCCGCCCAATTTGCGGTTATATTTCGACAGCGCCATTGCTCCGATTGGGGGAAGGATCGAAAACATAACATTTGCGGCCGCGGGAACGGCTGGCAGCGACGGCAGCGATGGCGCCCCCGGTGCGCCAGGTGCGGATGGCTTTACGCTTTATGAATGGAACGCCTATGCCGACAGCATAGACGGGGCCGTTAATTTCACGACTGGTGCGCCCGGAGGCCGTGCGTTTATCGGCCGCGCCATCAACAAGACGACGTCCGTCGAAAGTACAAACCCGGCGGATTATCAGTGGGCTCAATACACCGGCCCGGCCAATTTCGGCTTGGTCAATTTCAATAGCAACACGATCGTCGGCCCGAATTTCATCCAGAAGGTAGGCGGGTCGCCGGTGATTTGGGATGCCTCAGCTTATTCGTCGGAGTCGTTCACTGGAGGTGCGGCGCTTAGCTTCAAGAACCCTACAAATGTTCACGGCATCATGGTCGGGTTGAACTCCGATCCGACCACCGATGCCAGCTACGCCAGCTTGGATTATGCCTGGTATATGGCGGAAAATAGCCACCTTCAGATATGGGAAAGCAATTCCCTGATTGCAGATTATGGCGTGCAGCCCGCCGGGGTAACGATGCAAATCGTCTACAACGGCAAAACCGTTCGCTATTACCACGGCGCCACGTTCGTTCGAGAAGTCGCAACCACAGCTGACCGCCGGTTTTGGTTCGATACTTCCCTAATTACGCTTGGCGCGCGTATCGAAAACATCACTTGGGCGGCGGCGGGCGCGGCGGGCAACGATGGCGCAACCGGCGATACGGTTCGCCGCATCTGGATCAGGTCCAGCGGCGCGCCCGCGGCGCCAACAGGTAATCTTACGCCATCGGGATGGGCAAACGACCCTCCTGCCCCCAATGGACTGCCCCTATGGAGCAGCGACGGGCGGATAAGCGGCGCGGACAACGTTACGCTGATCGGTGCATGGAGCACGCCCGTGGCCGCCGCAACCAGCGCCTCGACATATGCCTTTTGTTCGGCATCCCCGTCGAGGCGCAGGTGTGCGTCGATCTCCTCCCACGATACAATAGGGTCAGGAGGAGTGACGACGACAACTCGCATCAGCTTGCGGAAGGTTTCGGTTTTGGGGCAGGGCGTGTCGCTTTGGGCGCATCTGGCGCTTTAGGAAGATCTTCCGGCGCGCGAGCGACTGCCTTCAGGCCCTCCAACATGGTGAAATCAGCCTGACTGAATTCGCGTTCAGCGCCCTCTGGCTCTCCATCTAGTGGTTTTAGAAGTATTGCCTTGATCATGGCCATTCTCCGACATGGGAAAGACCGGGGCGGGCCGTAGCCCGCCCCAGAGAGGTTACACTACGCGGCCGAGATCGCCGTACACGAATGCCTGCGGGCGATAGATCGCCAGTGCAAGCCGCTCTTCTGCGCGGATCGTAACCTTGTTCTTGATGAAGTTGTCCTGATCTTCGGTCGACACCTCAACGGTCGCATCCTGCCGGTCAAAGATCTGAGCGCCGAGATTAAAGGCACCAACCAGCGCCTTGTCGACGGTCATTGCCTGCGTTTCGACCACTGGCAGACCCCACAGACGCTTATCGATGGTGCCCTGGGGATTGCCGATCAGGTATCGGCCCTGACCGTCCTTCGCCATCTCGATCGCTGCCATATCGATGGGGTTCATCACGATGCCGTTGGCGGGATATTCCGCCAGGGCCACCTGAAGGATCATCAGGCGGACGATATCGATCTGGCTCGAAGCGGTCAGTCCGCCAGCCGCTGCATACGCGGTCGCATTGGTGACGAGACCGGGCAGGTTCTGGCCGGTGCCAGACCCGTTGAGCAACTGCAGCTCTTCATTGTAGGCGAGACCATAGCGCAGGCGCTGATCGATCATCGACCGCAGGGTCGGGATATCAGCAAGCACCTGCACCGATGCACGCATCCAGTGTGCGATCGTGCGGACGGTGGCGACGGCATCTTCGAACTGCAGTTCCGACTGCGGCTTGGCGGTGCCTTCGGCTACGGGCGCCGCGTTGTTGGTGAACAGCTTCTCGCGTTCGTATTCGATCGAGTTGCTGGACGTGTTGCCAGGCGCAATCAGCGCACGCACGGTCATGCGGCGCTGCGGCAGCATTACGGGCGCTGCTCGGTCTGGACGGATCAAAGCACCAACGCTGCCAGCCGCATCGGTCGTCAGTGAAGAGATATCCTTCACATCGACGAGAATACGCCCACGCGGCCGGGTTTCGCCTGCGAACGCCTTGAACTTCTCGTCGGCAACGAAGCGCTCACCCGGTGTTGCAGGGCCATCTTCTTCCGAAGTGCGACGCGCCATCTTCTGCTCCATCTCGTCCATGCGAGACTTAGCTTCATTCATGCCGGTGATGGCCTGGTCAGCCAGCTCCTTGGCAGTGGCGGCAAGCGGAGTACCCTTTTCGGCTTCGGCAAGCGCCTTCTCGGCGATAGCCTTGACCTCATTGTGCTTGGTTTCGAAAGTGGCCTTAGTCTCGGCAGCCAGCTGCTCAATGGTTTTAGTCTGGGGAGGGTGACCCTCACCGTCGCGGATGTACCGCCCGAGGCGACGTTCATTGGCAGTGATCACGCCGAGGAAACCAATGGCGCCCAGCGCCATGAACATATTCTTCTTCATGTGTATTCTCCGTGAGAAAGGGATTAGGCGCGCATCAACTCAAGATAGCGGCGCATGTCATCATCGGCCTTTGCCTCGGGCTCCCCCCGAAGAAGTGGCGCAGCCTTGGCCGCAATCGCGACCGACAGGCTTTTCGAGCACCCTGAATCCCTCAAGAATTGCTCAAATTCGCGAACCGTCGGCACCTTGCCGTCGGCCATAATGTCCTTGACGCTGGAAATGAGAGCGCGCTCGTTCATCGGGATCGCCACAAGCGACGCCTCGTGCAGTCCGACCTCGATCAGTTCGCGAGCCTCTTCCGTGTAGCGCTCTTTAACGGCGCGATACCCGATCGATAAGCCAGAGAGAGCGCCGTCGCGGGCAAGTGCCAGCGCTTCCTGTCCGGTAGACGTCGCTTTCGAAATCTTGCCGGTCATCTTCAGACCCTTGGCCGTATCCTCAAACGAGTTCCAAACGCCGATCGGCAGACGCTGATCATGATAGAGAAGCATGGGAAGCGCCTTGCGACCCTTCAGAGTCTTGGTGAACGCGCCTGGCAGAATTACATCGCCGCCGTAATCGACGTTATTATAGGCTGCAGCCAAGCCCGTGATCGTACCGTCTTCGCTGACATCCTTCAGGTCCAGTGGAAAATCCAGATGTATCATCGCTATTCCTTTGTCCCGGCAATGACGTCCTGAAGCGGCACGTCCTGCATCTGCGCCATGAGCACATCGCCGCCGGCAATAGGGGGGAGCCCCTCGATTGCTCGGATCTCGTTCTTGGTCATGAACTGCTTCATGATGTTGTAGAAAGTGGCTCGACCTTCGCTATCGCCGCGCAGGAAGCCTTCGATGTTAAACTCGATCGACACGCCTGCATCGCGATCTGCGCGCGTTAGAAGCTGCTTTTCGAGGGCACCCTCTATGCGTTTGAGGCGCTTGCGCAGCTTGAACTTCACAAAGCCGAGCGTCTGTTCCTTGATGCTGCTGCCCAGCGTGGTGTTGCCTTCGGTGTGGCCCACAAGGTGCGGCGGAACATCAAAAATCCGGCAAATCTCTTCGACACCAAACTTGCGGCTTTCCAGCATCTGCGCATCGCCTGGATCGATCGACAGCGCTTCCCACTTAAGGCCACCATCCAGCAGCATCGGGCGTCCGGCGTTCGCCGACCCAATGAACTTCTCCTGCAGCAGCAGTTCCAGATCGGCGCGCTGCTCCTTCGTCAACGTCCCGCCTTCCTTCGTCAGGATGCCGCTCGATAGAACACCGTTTGCAAACACTCTGGCCGCTGCGCTGTCGGCTGATGCGGCGGCCGTAAATGCCTGACGGCACACCGTGAGCGGCGAGAGTCCGCCAAGAGGAGATCCGCCGAAGCCCCGGATGTGCAGCATTTGCTCCTGCGTCACGGTCCGCTGCCTGCCATCATCGGTCCATTTATATTCGATGTCGCCACTGGCCAGCCGCCGCGCATTGATAATGTCGGGCCGGATAGGCGTCAGTGCGGTGATATAACCGCCATTGCGCGCCGAGATCTCCGCATAGGCGTTGCCCTGCAGTTCGATCGAGGCGGCCATGAACTCCCAAAAGTCGAACGCAGACTGATCGTAGTTCGGGCTGGTATGCAGCAGCCAGTACAGCGGATGTTGTTTGTCCTCGACCGGCACACCACCGGGCCCGTTTCGATAGACGGTGAGGGGCAGCGATGCGATCGTCCCGGCAATAAAGTTGACGCACGCCCATGTGGTTGAAAGCCCCAGAACATTCTTGCTCGTGCCGGAATCGTTGTGTTCGGCGACCGTTATGCGGTTGGTGACGAAGTTATCCCGATCATGGGCGCCCGCAGGTTGCCCTCCGCGGAATACCGTCACGTCCTTGCGCTCCATCGACTGCGCATACCGAGCTTCGGCAGCAGCAGCACCAGCGGACAGTCTGTAGCCGGTCATGCGTAGCTCTTGATCCAGCTGTCGATGTCCAACGATTCGTCGGGCAACTGCATGGGTGCCATCGCATTGATGGTCGCATCGATGCCGTCGATCTTATTGAGCGACATCGGCGTCTCCTTTTTCGGCATGATCGATCCGTTGACCCGTCGGTCAACCACCGCATTCCCGGCCATCCACGTCATTACTGGATTGCCGTCGTGAACAATCTGATGCGCGCCAGCCTTGACCCGCGCTTCGAGATCCTTGGCAGGATCCGTGACATTGTTGGCGTTCTTCGACAGGATGCCGGCAAGCTCATTGTCACCGTCGCCCAGATCTTCATTCAGTTTCGACGCCATGGCCTGGGCTGCGGCAAACTGGTCGAACGTGATCTTCTTGACGTTCAGCGCCGAATGCAGCCGCCGAATGTGGCGCTCCACTTTGTTGTGATCGACGAAATCTCCGCGCGTCGTCCACAGGTGACGCCCAGCTTTCCACTGACGGTATAACTCGACGATCTGCTTGGATGCCGGGTCAGCTCGTGACAGTGCGGCATCTGGCAGGAAGAACCATGTTTTCAATAGCAGCTTGCCGCTCGCATCAATCGCCGCGAGCGCCACAGCTGTGATGTCATCCTTGTCGGCAAGGTCGGCGCCGATGTAGCAATCCAGTCCCCGGAAGTCCGATAGCTTCAATTTGTCGTTGCCGCAGGCAATCCACTGACTGACATTGAGCCATGCCGATGCAGCACCGATCCATATGTTCAGCCGCTTGGTTTTGAACTCACCTTCCGCAGATGGGCTGTTCTGTGCCTCTATTGCGTACTTTCGAAGCTCGTCCAGCTGCACCGCGGCGCCGAGAAGCGGATTGGCCTTACCCCAGTTCCGCTCATCGTAAGGATCGTCGCCCTTTTTGCGCTCCGGCGTGAAGTCTTTCGGGCCATCGAGCGTAAATATGATGCCGAAGATATGCTCGGCGATAACTGACCGCTCAAGCACCTTCGTCGCCATCGTCCGCTGCTCGTAGCAGACACCATGAGTATTCGATCCGGCTGTCGTAATCTGCCAGAGCATAGGCTGCTTACGGGCACCGAATGCCGAACGCATCACGTCATAGAGGCCGCGATCAGAGTGAGCGTGCAGCTCGTCCATCGTAACCAGGTGCGGGTTGTGACCGTCCTGAGTCTTGGACTTTGCATGCAACGGCTGCATGTAGCCACCATTGTCTGCGCACGTGATGGACTTTGCCCATGGGATAATCCCGAACGCCTCCTGCAGTTCGGGCATCTTCTCGACCATCCGTTTTGCGGGATGGAAAACCTTCTTCGCCTGGTCGAACGTCGTGGCGGCCGTCAGGATCTGCGGACCGACCTCATTCTCGCACGCCAGGCAATAGAGCGAGACGCCGGCCGTCTTGGTCGACTTCGCGTTCTTGCGGGCAACTTCCTCATACACAACCGTGAACCGACGTAGGCCCGTGGCTTTGACACGCCAGCCGAACACGACTGCGAGGATGAATATCTGCGCAGGCTCCAGGACGATGGTAGGCTTTTCCCAGACGCCCTCGATGTGCGGCAGCTTCTCCATGAAGTCGCAGATGTCATTGGCGTGCCACGGGTCGAACCGGTAGCCCCAGTCCTTAGCCCGTTGCCGCTTCAGATCGTCTAGGTGACGCTGCGCGGCGAGGCGAACCCACTTGCAATGATCAAGTTGTTGTTTGTCACCAGCGGCACGTTTCGCATATGCGAGCGCGATGCTGGCATAATCACGTGCGTGCCCGGTGTCCGTTCCGCGCGAACGGGTTGCCCGGCTTGGCGGCATCCGATGTTCCTCCGCCACCTACGCGGCTTTTCGGTCCGGCGATCCGCAGCAGCTCCTCGTGCTGACGAAGTACCGTGAGGTATGCGGCTGGCGGAGGTTCGCCCCCGGCCTTGAACGCCAGCCGCACCAAGGCTTCGAGCGAACAGTATCGCGCGAAAAGAGCGCTATCGACCTCGGTCACCCCTGCCGACATGACGCGCCCAATAGTTTCCTGCCACACGTCGATCGCGCCGGACGTGAGATAGTCGGGCATGATCGGCGGATCGCCGGGAACGATGATCTCTGTTTTGACGCCATCGCGGACCGGCTGAAATGTGCCGCGCGAAAGCTTTACCGAAGGGGTCTCCGGCTTCGGACCTCTCTTCATAGCGCTCTCCGAGAAGCGAATTACTCGCAATAACAGTAACATGAACGTGCAATTTAATTGGTGGCGAAAGTTTAATTCACCCCAAAGGTTTAATCCGCACGCGCGAAAATTTGACTAGGGGCGCGGTCAGGAGGCGGCCGGCTGGGGACTTTTCGACCCCCCCCTACCTCTGTCGAGAGGCGGCCGATGCCCGCGCGCTTTCCTTGGCAGTCTTGGCCTTGTGGCAGTCGTTGCAGATGCCCTGCATGTTGAGCCTGTCGCCGGTCCCACCTTCGGCCAGCGGGGTAATGTGATCCGCTGTCGTGGATGCCGTCACGCGGTTCACTGCGAGGCATGGTCGACACAGCGGCTCTTCACGCAACACGATGATGCGCATCTGTTGATGCGCCCAGCCATAGCCGCGAGCAGTTGTCTTGCGTTCCATGCTATGTGCCCAGGACTTCGGCTTGCCCGCAGGCTTGCCTATGCCAACCTTCACCTTGGGTGGACGGCTGGGCATCAGCCTCGACCACGGACCACAGCGCGTACCTCGTTGGCAATGCGCTCGGCCTCAGCGATCAGGCGATCGGCACGCTGCACACAGTGCGATGGCTCACCGTAGTCGAATGCAAGCAAGTGCAGGTCAGATGCCAGTTGCTCAAGCCTACGTGAAGCGGGCAGGGCTGTCGGCATCGATGACCTCCAGATACGACAACGCCCGCTCACCGTGTCTCGGTTGCGGGCGCAATTCCTATGCCGTGATATGTGCCACATACGGCACCCCCGATCAAGCGCTTTATCCAGTCCTGATATAGGGAATGACGCGCTCGGTCATGCACGCGACAGCCTGCAAGAACTCATCCCGTATCACTCCGGCATGCTTGCCCGAGCGTGGCACAATCTTCACCTTATGCGCGCCGTTCAAGATCCAGCGCTGCTCGCGACTGCCCCAGCGATCCATGGCCACCTGGGCATAGCTCTTGTCGTCCAGCGCCACGGCGCGCAGCGTATGAACCGTCGCGCCAATGCCGACCTCAGCGAACGACACATCGCCTGTAGCAAATAGTGCAGCCAGCAAGGGGCCATCACCACCACCACCGACATCATCGCGATTGAGCACCGAGCGAACAGGCGAGCGCTGGCCTGCCTCCCATGCGTTGCGATAGAAGCGCAGGGCGCGCAGTGTGTCGTCGCTGATGCCGGTTGCCTCGCGACGGGCCAGCTCCTCGAAATAGGGCTCTCGGCGATAAGCCTTGCCGATGGACACGGCAACCTTGCCCGGCTCGATGTCCACAATGTCCTGCATGGCATAGTTCGCGCGCAACTGCTGTTCAGGCGTTGGCGCTATTATGTCCTTCGGTGTCCGATCCGCGCGCTTTGCCGCATTCCGTCGACGTGCCATTACCCTGTAACTCCGTTCTCTTCTTGTTCTACCTGTGTGTCGGGTGCAGCGCCAGCACCTGACCGACCATTTCCGTGACCTCGTGCCGCTGTTCATCCGTCAGTGGCTCAGGCTCCGGGCGCCATTCACGCTCATGCTTGAGCACGAGGAACTTCGCGCGCGACCAAAGCCAGTCCCTGCGGTTACGGCTGGGCGCCGCTGCTGCGATGATGTCGGCGACCGAGGGGAAGAACCGGGCCTCGCGGATCAGCTTCTGATAGGCGAAACGCAGATCGTGCAGCGGGATCGTCCGCAGGGTTTTCCAGTAGATCTCCAACCTTGCCGCGGCTTCCGTGTCGGATGACTGGGCTTTCGGCAGCGCGATCGACAGCTCGCCCAGCATCTTGTTCACGTGACCGCGCTCCGGCAGCGGTGGCGGAGGTGCGGCAAGATATTCGCGCAGGGCATTGGCGCTAACCGGGCCGACGGCTGGCAGGTCGAGGATGTTGCCCGGCGTTTCAAGCAGATCCTGCAGCTTCTGAGGCAAGGATGGCGCGGACCATGGGATCTCGGATGTCGTCACGGTCTGATGGTCGGTTGTGGTGGCGAGGTGTCCCATCTTCGTCAGCTTTCTCAATCCATGTTCGAAATGCGGCTTGCCAGTCTTTCGACGTTCGGCCCTTGTCGGAGGCGTGATCGCGGAAGCGGCGAAGCTCCCGCTCGATCTTGCCCGGTGGCCATCCATCGACGATCTGCTGCGCCCGTGCTGTCAGGATGGGCTGCCAGTCATCCGGCAAGCGGGATGCGGCCCTCGTACGCGTGGGTGTTTCTCTCACGGGGGTGTGGGTGGGGGTGGGTTTGTTGGAGGGGTCTGGGGAGGAAGAAAGGGAGGGGGCGGGAGAGGGGGTGACGGCGTCAATGTCCTGTGACTGTCCTGTGACTGTCCTGTGACTGTCACGCTCCCGGTCACGCTGACGACGTTTCCGTTCGGCGGCCTTCGCCCTGGCTTCATCCACTTGACCCTGCGCCTGCTCCACAGCGTCCACCGCCATGATGATAGCCTCTATCGGCGCGCCCGCTTCTACCATGCGCCGCATCAGCGCTCCGATGCTCACAGCGTCACCACGATGCGTCCAGCCGGTACCGGCTCATGAAACAGGAACGTCAGATCGAAATGCGCATCATCGACCCTGATCGCATCGGCGACGCCATCAAGGATGCTCTTGCATGCGCCCTTCATCCCGTCCTGATCGCGACGGCGACGGTCCGGTGGATAGACGTCGATCAGGACACTGACCTTGCTGCCATCGGCGCTCCACTCCGGCACTAGCTTCGCTTCCAGTGCCAAGCCCCACGCCAGCTCTCGTTGCGCCTTCACGAGGCCGCTGTAGGCGCGCCAATGGTGACTCTGGCGGAAGTTCGGCCATACTTGCGGCGCAGGCCAAGGCATCACGATCGAATTGACCGGGGCAGCGAAGGGCGCTGGCATAACAGATGTCGCCCTGCGCTTGGCTGGGGCCTTTGCTGCCACACCGCACAAAGGATGAAACCACCGCCGTTTCATGCTCCGGCGCGAACCGACTGCTGCAACTGGCCGGTGACGTGGAACTTCTCCATGTCGACCTGGATCTGGCGCTCGATGATCGCGCGTGCATCGGCCGCATTCAGGCCCTTCGAATAGATCAGACGTTTGTAGTCATCCCGATATTCGATTGGGCACCACTGGTAATAATTGCGCAGGCGTGACGCGACAGCCCGGCGACGCGGTTCCGACCCTTTGGGCATCGCCGCATGTCCCACCTTGCCCAATCCAAGCGCACGCGCCTGTTCGCGCAATACCGCCAAGCGCTCGGGGTTTGCCGCGAGCATGCGGCGCAGGCCATCATGGGCCTTGGCGAGGTTCTGTGCCTTGAACACCGGATCCGCGAAGTGCGCCTTCATGATCGCACGTGACTTGGCAATCCGGCTGGGGTTGCTGCCATTGGCCTTGCGCGAGCATGCCTGGCACAGTGTTGTCGTGCGCCGTGGGTGGTTCGTGCGCGGCGCTCCGCACGTCGAGCACGTGTATCCGGTGTCTGTCATTGTGTCCTGCCCTGCAGTTCGGCCTTGATCTGCTGCGCCTTTGCCAGCGCGCGGCGCCGATCCTCATCATCACGGACCTTGCGCGCCTCTACCGCCACACGGCGACGCTCGCGCAGCGCGGTGGCTGCGGGATGACGCACATAGTGGCGATAGAGGTTGATGATCCGCGCACGCATCAGTCGAGACCGAGCGCCGCCTTGTACGTCTCCAGAAGCGCTTCGGCTTCCTGACGCACATGGTTTTCCATCTTGCGGAGCCGGACGATCGCCTTGACGGTCTTCACGTCGTATCCGGTCGATTTAGCTTCGCCGTACGTGTCCTTAATATCGTCAGCGATGCCCTTCTTTTCCTCCTCCAGCCGCTCGATACGTTCGATCAGGAGGCGGAGTTGGTCGGCAGCTACATTTGGTTCTGACATGATAGTTCCTTTTGTTCAGCAGGCATCGATGAAGCGGAGTTGGCGCGGATCCGGCTGGACCTTCGCGCGCAGGGCGACTTCCACCATGCGCGCGGCGTCGGGCCACTGGTCGAGAGCGCGGCACATAAGGATCGAGGCTATCGCGCGATCGCCAGCGATCAGCGCGGCAATGCCATCCTCCAGATCACGGACGCACGGCTCCATGCCCGCTATCGCGTTTTCCGTGATCTCCTCTTCGTCAGGAGCTTCGCTGGGATCGATGTAACCCGCTACTGCGGCGCATTCTGCTGCATCTACGTCCACGTCGATATCGACCGTGTCATGCTCATCGATGATGTTGAGCGCTGAGGATGGCAGCGCCTGAAGCTCCAGTGCATCCATGAGGGTGCGGACCGGGACGGATACGGTTTGCATCATGATCGGACCCTCACGCGTTCATCGGCATAATGCCGCACAGGACACCTGGGCGATCATCACTGGAGAAGAGGAACAGATCCCGCGTACCCGCCATCGCGATGCGCAAGGTCGATGTGGTGCCGAATGCCTGTGCCACAGCCATTGCGAACTGGAAGTTGACGCCGATCGTCAGCGGTTCACCGACATAGTCACCCTCGATCGGCTCCACGGCGCGGCCACCGTCCGATGCGGCACCTGAGGCTTCGCAATGATCGGGGCCGAGCTCTAGCCGCACCGCACGTGTCTTGCCATCGGACGCGGCGCCGGCGGCCCGAATGCAGCGAATGAACTCGGCGGACTGCACCGTCAGCACATTGTCATTCTCACGTCGCGGCAGCACCCGCTGATAATCCGGATATGTGCCGTCCACGAGCTTGGCGCTGAGCGTGGCATTCTTGTACGCGACGATGAACTGCGAGCCCGTGACGTTCACCGTGATCATCTCATCGGCCTTGGCGTCTCCCAATAGCTGCCCGATCAACTTCACGCCCTTCGACGAGATGATGACGCCGCGCATCTCGTCAGCTTTGTCGGGCAGGCCACCCTGCACCTGCATCACGCGATGCCCATCGGTGGCAGCGGCGAACAGGCGGCCGTCTTGAACGTGCAGGAATACGCCGCACAGGTAGTAGCGCGTTTCTTCCGTGCTTTGCGCTACCCGCGCCGTCTCCAGCATGATCGCCAGCCGCTCGGCAGGCATGACAAATGCTGTCGTCTCACCGCGGGGTTTGCCCATCGGGAAGTCGTCTGCCCGAATCGTGGGCAGCTTGCGGCTGGAACGACCCTGCCGGATCGTCATCGTCCCCGCGTCGAGCGTCACGTCGATCATGCCCGGGCGCATCGTATCGATGGCGCCGATCAGCCGGTCGGCCGGAACGGTCGTGTCCATATCCGCACCGAAGCATGCAAGGCCCTGCTCGAACCACGTGTCGAGATCGGTGCCCACGACCGTGAGCCAGCCGCTCTTTGCCATCAGGCGGAAGTTGGATAGGATCATGATCGTGTTTCGTGCCTCGATCACGGCATTGACCGAGCGGATTGCAGCCAGCAGCGCATCGCGATCAACGCGCAAGGTGGTGCGGTCAATCTGCCCGGTGGTATCGGCAGCAGCGGGTCGTTCAAGGGTATCGACGTCTGTCATGGTCATTCCTTTCAATGGCGCAGGAAGGCGATGGTGCGGTCGGACTGCCAGCACAGTGCGCAGGTTGCGCAGCAGTCGGTTTTGTTGAGCTGGGAGGGGCAGACGATGTGCGGGGTCGGCTCGTCGCGCTCGATCGTCTCGGCGCCCAGGCTGTGGAAGCCAGCGCCTGAGAAGCGCAGGGCGAACCGGTCCCAGCCGTTCACCGCCATGTCGAGAAGCTGCGCACCGATCTCGCTCTCGGGCGGGTGTGCGGTGTATCCGAACACGTGAAGCGCCGGGAACTGGGTCAGGGCATCGCGCCAGAACTGCACATAGTCAGCGGAATAGAAGTCGCCCAATATGTGGATGCGCACGACGAAGCCGCCCGGGTGGCGCTTTTGTAGCGCCGCGAGCTCATCGTGCAGCTTGGCTTCGAACGCCTCGCCGCCAATGTGCCGGCGGGCATAGGGCATGTTGTTGCCGTAGCAGCTTGCCCACTGCTTGCAGGACGAAGGGCAGGTGGCGCACTCTTCAAGGGTCAGGGTGAAAATCCGGAAGCCCCTCCACTTCCCCTTCATGACCTTGCGGCCGATCTTGCGCTGGTTGAGCCCGTCGATCAGCACCCGTGGCGAGACGGACGCATGCACGACCGTCGAGGGGAACAGCGTGCGGGCCGTCTCCATGGCGGAGTGACCCGGCATCAACACTACACCGCCGCGGCGCCCGACCGGCTTGGCGATACGGTGCTGGCTTCCGCCATAGGCCCGTACAGGATGCTTGCGCGCGGCCGTCACGCTGCGGCATCCTGAACGCGGGCTTCATCATGCTCCAAATCGAGCAGGTCGAAGAGCGACGGGACGGCCATCTGATCTTCGGTCTCGCGCAGGTAGGATACGCTGCACGCCCAGTAATCGGGATTGAGCTCGCTGCCGGCGCCGCGCCGATCCTTTAACAGTGCGCGCATCGGTACGGTGCCCAGACCGCAGAAGGGGTCAAACACCAGATCGCCGGGATTCGAGTAGCGGTCGATAAGGCGATCGACGATATCGAACTGCAGCGGGCACACATGCTTCTCGCGACCCTTTTGGACCTGCTCGCCGTTCAGCGTTCGCATGCGCACGACGTCATCCCAGACGTCAGGATGATGGCTGCCCGGGGAGATCGCCATATATGTGCGGGGCAGGTGGCCGCGCTCGTCATTCTCCGGCCGGGCATCGATGGCTTCGCCGATGTCGATATGCGTCTTGTGGCAGTGGATCAGGTCGCGCGTTTCCTCACGGAAGCGCTTGACGATCCGGCCCGTCGCCATGTCCTTGAACCGGTCGGCGACTTCCCAGAGCTCAGGGATCATCATCGGACGGTCGCCGCTCGAACGCCAGAATGCGTGCGCATCGACCTGCCAGCGCGCCAGACTATATTCGTCCTTCGCCTTCGTCACGGGCACATCAGCGTAACCGCGGCTGCGATCCGTCTGAGGTTTGCGCATCAGCAGAACATATTCGGGGCTGCCGCACCCCATCTTGGTCCCGTCCTTCAACATCTCTGTGTAGGACAGGCGGTACGTCTGGTTGTTCTCCCGCACGACATCGGTGACGACCGTGATCATGCCCATGAACTGGAAACCGTGGCGCATGTAGTGCTCGATGCACCGGGCGTGGAACGGGTTTACCGTCGGCACGCCATCGCCGGTGACGGACCCGAACAGTATCCGGTCCTTCACGTGGATGCAGGCCAGCCGCCCCGGGGCCAATGCGCGCATCAGGGCCGGGGTCAGGAAGCCCATCTGCGCAAAGAAGTGCGCGTCGTCGTCGGTGTGACCGAAGTCGTTGTAGCTCGGCGTATATTCATAATGATTGGAGAAGGGGATGCTGGTGACGATCAGGTCGACCGATCCCTCGTCCAGTTGCCGGGCTTCCTCCACGCAATCATTGTGGGCGAGCGTCCAGCCGGTGCCGCTCTCTACGCGACGCTCGCATCCAATGGCCCGCTTCATTCCCTCGGCTGCGGCTGAGTGATTGAGCCCATAGGTGCGGATCAGGTCCGACATGGTGACGCGAAACTCGTCGTCACGTGCCCATTTCGCCTTCAGGTCGCGGACGACTTCGCTTTCGGTTTCCGCATAGATGATGTCGATCTGGACCGGGAACTCCTGCCCAAATCGCTGTATGCGGTGGATCGCCTGTATGAAGTCGCGGAACTTGTGGCCGATGCCGATGAAGATCGCCCGGTGACAGTAGCGCTGGAGATTGACGCCCCCGCCGAGCATGACTGGCTTTGCAGCGATCAGTCCGAGTTGCCCGGTGGCGAAGCGCGAAACGATGCCCTCACGAACCTCCAGCTTCTGCGCGCCGAACACTGCCTCGCACTCTGGCAGGGCGAGCTCCAGTGCCCGACGCTCATCTTCCAGATCATGCCAGAGTATGAAGTTATCGGCGTCTGACGCGGCTACGATCTCGACAGCTTTATCGATGCGGACATCAAGGGTGCGGCGCTTTTCGCGGCTGGCCTCGACAATGCCGAGCGCCGCGTTACGCATCAGGCGGCCCTGTCCGTTGCTCTCGGCTGTCGCATCGGCGATGTCGGTTGTGACGCAGTGCCAGCGAACCTCGATCGGGGGCAGGTCATAGCCTTCGTCGGAGAAGCCGAGATCTGACGGGCGCTGAATGCAGACCGCCCAGCTGTTCACCCACGTCCAGAACTCATCGACCTTATGCGGGTAGAGCGTAAGATCGCCCGCCTTCTGCGCATTACGCTGGAAGAAGCGGGTCAGCGCCTGGCCGGTGTCCATGATGCCAAGGAAACCGGCGTAGTGGATCATTTCCTTGTAGCGGTTCGGTGCGGGCGTGGCGGTCGCAACAAAGCGATAGGGCACCGCTTCGAAGAGGGGCAGAAACTCCTGAAACGTCTTCGATCCATAGGACCGCAGCACGTCAGCTTCATCAAGGCTGGCGGCGCGGAAGCGGGAGATCGTGATCTTCCCTTCGCGCACGCTCTCGTAGTTAGTAAGGAAAATGCCGCCGCAGTCACCGGATGCTTCGATATCGGCATCCGACTGCACAAAGCGCACCGGTATATCGAGCAGCTCAGCGTCTTTGATGAATTCGCGACGGACGTTCAGGGGGACGACGATCAGTCCATCGGGGCGGAAGCCCTCGGCGGCTTCGAGCTTACGCAGAATTATGTCGATGATCAGCAGTTGCTGCATCGTCTTGTGGAGCCCGAAGCTTTCGAACAGCCCGCGCCGACCGCCTTCAACCGCCCAGCGCACGATATGACGGACATGCGGTTTCATTTCCCGGCCGTCAGTCAGGTGCGTGCGAACCTCGTCCAGCGCGCAGGGCAGACCCGCGGGCAGCGCCATCGCGATCTTCGCTTCTAGAAACGCGCGGTAATCGCCGGTTTCGCTGGGTTGCAGTTCATCATCCGCAGGAACGACCATCGCCGCACCTGCGCTCTCGCGCATATCCATGTTCATGTCTCCGGTGCGGCTGGGCCGCGTTATCAGTGTCTCAGCTTGCGGCGGCCCTCAGGCGTACGGTGTTTCGGCGGTTGTCGAGCATCGTGGAAATGTCGTGCAGCAGGTCGATCACGCCCGCCTTATCCAGCTCGCGCACATCTGCGTCACAGCACTGGCCGTCGGCGAGCAGGGTCATCAGCAACGGCAGCGCCTTGGCGATCGCGACTGGGATAGACCCCACATCGCCAACGCACACCGCATCGACAGGGACAGCCTTTGCACCGATCAGCGCCATCACCGTGGAGAGGGAAGCAGGTCCGAACGCCTTGCCGATCGACAGCATGGCAACCGAAGACAGGTCGCCTTTGCGGTTACGGGCGTTGCCGACGGTGGCGGCGGACGTGCCGAGCAGATCGGCCATGTCCTGGTCGGACAGCCCGCCTTCGCGCGCAGCGACGCCGATCATCGTCTGGCTGATCGCCTCGCGATAAGAACTTTGGGTGAGACGGTGCGAATTGCCCAACACGTTGGGTGCGCGCGAGGCTAGACCGGCATCATGAGAACGCACAGACATCACGCCGCCTCCCGATGCACATTCGGGCACTCGCGCACATTGCACGCCCGCACAGTCGGATCGTCCAGCCGGTGGTCGCAGGTGGTGCATAGGGCAGGGGATGCAGCACCCACCTCGATAAAGAGGCGGACCTTTGCCTCAGTAGCGGGCCAGACCTTGCGACCGTTGCGAATGTCCCGCACAAAATGCGGATCATTCAATGCCTTTCGTCCGAAGGTAACCTCGGACATGCTACACTCGGAGGTGAAGCGCTCAATATCCTTAAGGAGTTCTGGGTGCTGGAGCATGATCAATGCTTAACGTAGGATGCGTCCTACCGTCAAGCGAAATACATAGGACAAGTCCTAGTATAGATGTTGGCCTACAAATGTGGGATGCGCCCTACATGGAAAAGCCCCTTGAGACGGCACTTCAGGCCTTCGTGCGGAAGGCGATCGCGCAGACGCCGCGAGCGCGCGATCACTTTGACAGCCTCATACGTCGCCAATCGGGGACGAAGGGCAAACCACTTTATGACCTGTCGCGGGGCAAAGGGCTCAAGCCCAGTGCGACCATGTTGGGTCATATGGCTGCGGCGCTAGACCAGCCGCTAGAATTGTTGGTTAAGGCTGCGCAAGGCGAAGATGTCGAGCCGGTCGCGACTGGGCTACTTCCTTCGCCGACGGACCGACATACTAAAGACATTGATGTTGAGGAAAACGACACGGCGGACGTCCAGGAGATGGATCTGGCCTATGGCATGGGCGGGGGCACGTATCTCGATGTGCCGGTAAAGAGCACGCCGCTGACGTTTTCGCGCAAGTGGCTTCGCATGTTCACCGAAGCACCGCCTGAGAAGATCTTCGTCGCGCGCGGCATGGGTGATTCCATGATGCCCACGATCCTTGATGCAGACATCGTTCTCATCGACACTTCAGACAATCGCGTCATGGCGGGCGATAAGATCTGGGCCGTGGCATACGGGCAAACCGGATTGATCAAGCGGCTCCGGCCGATGCCCGACGGCAGTGTGAAAATCCTGTCGGACAATCCCAGCGTGCCGTCGGAGACGGCATATGATGGCGAACTGAACGTAGTGGGACGCGTCGTGGCGATCGTGCGGAAAACCTGATCCCAATGGCGCTAGACCGTCTTACTGTGACCGAAGTAATGAGGGCCACGAAGAGCGGACAAACTCGCCCTTTCCAATGCATCCTAGAGGATGGGCAGATCTACGCCGTGAAGGGGCGTGGTGCCCAACCACATGGTCTTATCGCTGAAGTATGTGCGGCTCGCCTCGGGCGTCTTATAGATTTGCCGGTGCCGGATTTTGTGATAGCTGACGTGCCCGACGCACTAATCAGAGAATCCACCCTCGAAGGTGTTTGGTCAGGGCTAGGGGCTGGACCCGCCTTTGGCTCGAAGTGGCACGATGCTGCAGAGCCGATCACACCTTCAATGAGAGATCGGTCTGATCCTTATATACTCGCAACCATTTATGTGTTTGATCACTGGATCGCCAACGCGGATCGTACCCTTGGGGAAACTGCCGGCAATCCAAATCTTCTTTATAAGCTGGCAGATGGCAGCCTTGTAGTTTTCGATCATAATCTCTCGTTTGATTCAGAATATTCGTGCAATGAACTATATTACCATGCCGGGCGGACCAGCTGGCAAAAGGTGTGCCAGGATGTCTCATTTCGTAACGACATCCTCATGAAATTGGCGTACGCATTTCATAAATTAAACGAGATTATGTCGGATTTGCCTGATGAGTGGCTAGAGGATGCTCCTTGGATGCCCGGATTAGTGTTGCAAACGCTTGAACGTAAGAACCACAAGATTTTTTGGGATCAGTTAGGATGAAGGAAGTCTATCGCTACTCCATCATTCGGTTTCAGCCATTTGCAGACCTCGGCGAGTTCGCAAATGTTGGTGTCGTTGCAATTAGTCCATCTCATGGGGCTGCGGCGTTCAAGATCGCGCGGAAAAGGTTCGGGCGCCTTCATGACTTTTTTGGTGACGATGCATATCGGGCATACGGACCGGCGGTAGATTATCTGCGAGAGGAACTGGGCCGCTTGGTGATGTATGGCGGTTTGGGCGCCAGCCGAGAGGCAATCCAGATATTCAATCACCTCACGCGCGAACACGAATCTACGCTTGTCTTCAGCGAGGTACGCACTGTCCTTTTTGAGGCAGGAATAGACGAGCTTGTGCGATCGCTGTTTGCGAGGCTCGTGATGCGCCAGCTGCAAGAAGCCAATGATCTCACCTTGATAACGGAAATCCGGCAGGCGTTGCGAGAAAACGGGATTAGAAGTTTTAAAGCCATTCGGCTGGATGACGATGTCGTTCCCGTCAAATTCCCAATAGCCAATGATGATGGTCGCCTGCGTGCCATACATCCCCTTGCTTTCAATCAAAAAACGCCTTTAGCTGTTTTTGATCATGGATCACTGTGGAGGAAGCGCCTGAGCTATTTGTTGAACCAAAACAAGATTGACGAAGGTGCCGTTCTATTAGCAGTGGAACCGCCCGAAAACGGTGCGAGCCGGTCGATCCAACATGCATTCAACGAAGCTATGGGCGAGATACAATCGCTGCCGTTCGAACAGGTCGAAGGGCAAATACATGGGCAAGTAAATCCCCGGATCATCCAATTTGCGGATGCAGTGATCAGCAGGCGCAGCCCACTGTTCAACTAATTCTATGCGCCAACTATCCCTTGCCGTCGTGGGCGCCCAGTTCTCCAACGCCAACGCTAAGGGTCCGACACGCCTCTTTGAGATCCGTATCTGTGCGCCAGGCGAGCATGTCGATCTGATCCCCGAGCCCAGAAACCCAGCCGATCCACGAGCCATCGCGGTCTATAGCTGTCGTGGTATCCAGCTAGGCTACCTGACAGCCGAGCGCGCCCCTTGGATTGGCAACATCCTGCGGCAGGGATTGGAAATCCGAGCCATCTTTCAGTCTGCTACGCAAAGCGGCGCTATTATTCGCGCGACGTTGGACGGGAGCAATCCTGCCTTACCTCCGCCACCTCCGGCGCGACCAGCCGCAGATGACGACTTTTGGCCAGATTATATCCCGCCTGACGAGTAGATAGGACATATCCCACTTTCCTATTGCAAGGTAGGACGCGTCCTACTACAAGCATTCCATCACCTGACCTCTTCCGCCTCATGCGGTTGACGCGAGACGGTTCTGGGAGGCCAGTATGTTTCACAAGCAATCACGCGATCTGCCCGATCCATTCGCCTATGAGTGGATGGACGACGCCCCCAATGTTCCCATATTCAAAATCCTCGTCAGCTGCGCTGCGCTCTGGGCGATGATTATCGGCACATTGTGGGCGTGGCTGGATTGGGTCTCGTGACCGCCATCCTGTCGCTCGCCATTCCCGCGCTGATCGGCATCGCCCTGATCGCTCGCGCCGTTCGTCGCAACGACGTCGACACCGCCATCACCACCGTGAGCGCGATGATCGTCTTCTTCGGGATCGTCCTGCCATGAGGGTCCGCATCCATACGACGGGCACGGACCCGTTGCGCAAGGTGCCGCGCACTGCATGGCAGGCGGAGCGGGAGAGGGGCGTGATCCTGCCCATGGCGCAGCCTGCGCGCGACCAGAGCCGCCACCGCTTCACGGTCGCGGCCATCGGCGCGCTGCTCACGCTGTTCATGCTTATAGCGCTGCAGGTGTTCTCGTGATCGATCATGCACCCCTGCGCGCCGCGGCTGTCCGGTCGTTCGCGCAATCCGCCGCCGTGGTCGCGACGTGCAGCCGCATCCAGTTTCCCAATGACCGGGGAGGTTGTCGTACGTCCCCCCGCAAAGCCGATCCGGTCACAGCCTCGCGCATCACTCCCCCCGATGCGAATTCTCATCCAAGCCGGTCGGTTGTCGAGGCCGATCGACCGGCGCGTGTTTCGTCATGCGGATGATCGCAATGGCAGCGCCCTGCATCGTATGCACGCTGGTCACGGGGTATTTCGCTATAACGGTTAGCCCGTGGTGGCTTGTCGGAACCGCCCTCTGCATGATCCTCGCCGAAGAGGTCAAAGACAAATGAGCCACCGCATCACCGGCACCGATAGCTGTATCGAATGCGGCGCCACCCCAGCATCGCACAACCTGCTTTGCGAGGCCTGTGCGCCATCGTACGCGGACCCAGCCGATGAGTGCCTGTGTCCGGTGTGCCAAAGCGACATGGCGCAGATCCATCCGTGCCTGCGTACGGAGCAAGATAGGGCAGGGGCATGACAGAAGCTGTCACCCTGCGCGTCGATCGCTTCGGCATCCCGCACCACGCCTACCTGCAGGCTGACGGCCGCTATTTGCTGTGCAAGCGCCGGGTGGAACTGTGCAAGGCATGTAAGGAGGGCGGTGTTCCTCCGATCCCGGCCGATCCATATCAAATTGCACTCGACCTGTTCCGCAAGCACTGGGGGCTGCGGTGGCGCGAACACTATCGCTTGCCCGCGATGATGCAGGACGACGCGACCGTCGACGAGGCCACCGGTGCCCATATCATTGCCCTGTCGGGCGATGGCACCGAAGTGACCGTGCTTGCCCAGTTCGGCATGGACGAGAGCGTGATGCTCGGCCTGGGCGCGCTGGTCGCTGTGCATAACGAAAAGATCGGAGAGATTTGATGAGAAAACCACCCGCAGCCACGGTCGCACTGTTGGACCGCGCCGAACGTGCATGGCAGCGATTTTTCTATCCAGCCGCAGATTGCTTTGTGAGTGATCTGGGGGACAAGCACTTGTCTGTCGATCTGGAGGTAGCCGACTGCCTGCGCCTCGTATTGGCAGAATTGGGCCGCTCGGTAGTCACACCGGACGGCGATGTGCCTCTCGAATCTTTCACCACAGATGCGGGCGAAGATGCCGGTTCGGATTGCTTCAACTGCAATAAGCCTATCCGGGTCGGACAAGTCGTGCTGCCCTGGAACGATGCAGGCGAATGCCACGCCAATTGCGATGCTCCCTATGCGCTTGGTTATGTGCGCCAAGAGGGCGACCCGGAGCCGGTCGTCTTACTAGGGTCGCCGATGCGGTATTGTGATCTGCCAGATAAGCGGTCCACCACCTTTCAGCAGCGCGTCCAGCCGTGGCTGTTGGCGTGCTTCGGACCGATGATCGCGGGCGACAAGGAAGAGCGCAATCATCGCTTCATGGAAGAGTCGTTGGAGCTCGTGCAGGCATGCGGCTGCACGGCCAGCGAGGCGCACCAACTGGTCGATTATGTCTACGGACGCCCGGTCGGCGAGCCGTCGCAGGAGGTCGGCGGCGTCATGGTCACACTGGCGGCACTATGTCTCGCCAACGATCTGGATATGCACGCCGACGGCGAGACCGAACTGGCGCGCATCTGGACGAAGGTTGAGGCGATTCGCGCCAAGCAAGCGGCTAAGCCGAAGCACTCGCCATTGCCAGAAGGTGGAGAGGTTTGATGGACCATTCTCGTACTCTGCCGAGCCAAGCCGCTATGGATCGTACCGCAATGGCGTTTGGCGCTCCCAGCTTAGGTGCGATGCTGGCAGTAATGTCCCCTGCGTCCAAAGCTATGTTTCGGCGTTGCTGCAATCAGGATGATGAAATTGTCCGGCTCAAGGGCCTTTTGGCTGAAGCGTTTGCCGACCCCGAGAAGCTGTACAAGAGCGAAAGCTTTAAGAATATCATAGCCGACGCGATCAGCTGTCCTCTTGAGGAAGCCGCCTGATGGGTCTCCCGATGGAAAAGCTGCCCGACTGGCCGCGCATGTTGAAGCGCGCGACGGCGGCTGCCTATCTCGACATATCGGTCGCCGAGTTCGAGCGCGAGATCATGGGCGGCAGGATCCCGCCGCCGGTGTCGCTGGGCAATGGGCCACACTGGAGCCGCGTTGAGCTCGATGCCTACATGGAACGGCTAAGCGGCGGGCCAGCCGACGACTGGCGCTCCAGGACGAACCTTTATGCCTCGCGGTAGCCCAACCCTGATGTATGTGAAGCAGGTGCGGGCCAAGGGAACCCTGTACCTCTACTTCGACACCGGCCAGCGCGATTCCAAGGGCAAGAAGATATTCAAGCGCCTGCCTCCGAAGAGCGATAAATCGTTCGGCGGCGCCTATGCGGCCATGCTCGGCCATCGAAGCCGCCGCACCCAGGCGGAGAACCCGCTGCTGCTCAAGCACTTCGTCGATCTCTATCAGGGCAGCGCCCAGTACAAGAAGCTCCAGCCGTCGACGCAAAAGCTCTACCGTATCTATCAGCAGTCTCTGGCGATGGCGTTGGGGGAGGGGCCAGCCGGAGAGATCGAGCGCAAGGACATCATCCTGATGCTCGATCGCATGGCCGACAAGCCGGGCGCCGCGAACATGGTGCTGGCTGCGGCTCGCGCGCTCTACACATGGGGGCGCAAGCGTGGTCACGTCGACAACGATCCCTGCCGCGATATCGATATGATGGAGGTCGGCGAGCATGACGCGTGGCCCGTGGATCTGGTGACGGCCGCGCTCGCTGCCGAAGATGACCGGGTCCGGCTGGCCGTCAATCTGCTCTACTACACCGCGCAGCGAATCGGCGACGTCTGCGCCATGCGCTGGTCGCATATAGGTAATGACAGAATCGCCGTCGTGCAGGAGAAGACCGGCAAGGTGATGGAGATCCCGATCCACGAGGCACTGGTCGCCGAGCTGGCCAAGCATCCGCGCGGGCTGGGGACGATCCTCAATTACCACGGGAAACAGATCGCCGCGGCGACGCTGCGCAAGTCCATCAAGGGCTTTTGCTCGGCGCGTGGCTTCGACATCGTGCCGCACGGATTGCGCAAGAATGCCGTGAATGCGCTGCTCGAAGCAGGGTGCTCGGCAGCCGAAACGGCGGCGATTTCCGGGCAGAGTTTGCAAATGGTTGAGCACTACGCGAAGGGCCGCTCGCAAAATAAACTGGCATCGGCGGCGATCCTGAAATGGGAAGGCGCTCGTTAGTCGGCTGGACCAGCCGCTGGAACAGATTGCGGACATTCAAACACTTGCAAACCGCCCTTTTTACCCGCCGTTTTTCGTGCTTTGAGGTTTATCGCAAATTAACGACACGCGCTTATAGCGGCCAAATGAGCGCCCCTCCGTTCACTATTACGGACTCCAATCCTGCGGACTTCTGGCCGTCGTCGACCGTTGACAGCGTCACGGTGGGTGGAGCGGTGCGTCACCTGATCGATTTCAATCATTTTTTCGGAAACGACGCGCGCCGCTGGCCCGATGCGCTGACCAGCGAGGCACGCCGACATCTGGCGGGATGCCTGAACACCGTAGAAACGGCGATGACACTGTTAACGCGCGATACGAAAATTGGGCGGCTTCTGGGGGGACTTGAAAGCTCCGCATCATGGTCTTCCGTGCAGCGCATGCCGTTCATGCTGTCGCCCGAACTGATGGCACACATGCGCCTTCGTGCGGCCATCAGCCTGCTGGGCGGACAGTCGGTGCGGGTGGACGGCGATCCTTCGGCGGATGCCGTTTCTGGTACTGGTCTGCTTATCGGCGATGCCGACCCTGAGATTGCGGATATGGCAGCCAATCTGTTGCTGGCCGATGCGCGCTGGTCGGCCAGAGATGCAGGCGTAAGCACGATGCAAGCGGATTTGCCTGCGGAGCATTTCGCCGAACTGGTGTGGACGACGGCTGCGGTTCTGGGAACGGAACTGTATCGCGCGGGGCTGGTCGAGCAAAACGCCGCCATGACGGCAATGGCTACCGCCGCTTATGCTCTGCTGGCACGCCATAATGAGGGCGCGGGGCCATTTGCTCTGGCCAAGCGGCTCGCGCGGAGCCTGTGCCATCAAAACCGCCATGCCGAATTACTGGGGCAAGCTTTGGGAGAGCGCCGCTATCTGCTCTTTGCTGCGTTGGCAGGGGAAGTGACGCGGATCGAGATGGAAACCGTGCTCGATGTGCTGGTGCACGGCAGTGACGCGCAACTGGCGGCATTGTGCAAGGCGTTGGGCGGAACTGCTTTCGATTATCGCCACTTGCTCGTCGACTTGCGCATTGTTCGCGGCGAGCGGGACGATCCGACGCTTGTGCGTCTGGCGGCACGCTATGACGACCTGCGCGATGAAGATGCGATGGCGCAGGCCGATATGCTCCGCTGCCCCCCGCCACTGCGTGCCAAGTTGGCGCTAATTCCCGCGGTGCGCGCTGCATGACGGGGGCTTCGGATATCATTCGCGCCGTTGTGGACGGTGACGGAACGCTGATCTCGGCCGATCCGCCGATTGCCACGCTGCAAATGCAGGCTGGTAGCGCGATTGGCGGGCCTTTGGCGGTGCCGCAGTTGGCAGCGTTGGCCCGACTGTCCATTCGTATGAACATCCCGCTGTCCCGCTCGATAGTGGCAGCGTGTGGCAGTGCAGATATCGACATGTGGGTGCGGGCCAAGCCCCGCGACGGCAAAGTGGAATTGGCGGTCGTCGAATGGCGCGAACGTATCGCGCACAAAGTAGCCAACGATTCTGCCGGCCGCGAGGCCGATCTCGTCGCGACGCAGGACGGCTGGAGCTGGCAGATCGATCCGCAACTGCGCATCCTCATGATCGATGCCGACAACGCCTCCAACGACTATCCGAAGGTCGGCACTCCGTTGACGGCATGGTTTCGGATCACAGCGGATGAGGATGGCCAGTTGCCGATACTCCATGCCTTTGCTGAACGCCGATCCTTTTCGGCGCAGCAGGCCACGGGCAAAGATGGCAGTGTATATCTCCTGTCCGGTATGCCGATGTTCGACGCAGGAGGACGGCTAAGCGGGTATCGTGGTAAAGCATCGCTGGATGTGGCCGAGGTTGAACGCCATGCTGCGCCGACCGAGACCGGAACACCCTTATTCGGGCGGCGGCTTGACCGCGCGTTGCGGCAGCCGCTGGGGCGTATCATTGCCAATGCCGATACGATCAGCAGCCAACTGGAAGGTCCGCTGCGCGAAGATTATGCCAGCTATGCGGCGGATATCGCTACGGCCGGTCGCCATCTGATGGAGCTTGTGGACGATCTTGCCGATCTTCAGGCAATCGACCGGCCCGATTTTACGGTGACGCATGAAGAGATCGATTTGGCCGATCTGTCTCGCCGTGCTGCAGGATTGCTCGCGGTAAAGGCCGCGGATCGCGCCATCCGCGTCGACGTGCCGCAGAGCGACGAAATCGTTCCTGCTGTCGGTGAGTTTCGACGGACCTTGCAGATATTGGTCAACCTGATCGGCAACGCCATCCGCTATTCGCCTGAAGGTTCGATGATATGGGTGCGCGCGGAATCGATGGATGGCGTAGCGCAGGTGACGATTGCGGATCAGGGGCGAGGCATCGCCCACGACGATCAGGATCGCATTTTCGACAAGTTCGAACGACTGGGCCGCGATGAAGCGGGCGGCAGCGGCCTTGGCCTTTATATCTCCCGCCGGTTGGCGCGGGCGATGGGCGGGGACATTACCGTAGACAGTGCGCCGGGGCAGGGCGCCCGTTTCGTTCTGCGGTTACCCGGCGCCTAGACACAAAAAGGGCGGCGTCTCGATGGAGACGCCGCCCTTTTGAACGTTTGCCGATTAGCGCTGCGCTACTGGCACATAGTCGCGCTGCGACGGGCCAGTGTAAAGCTGGCGCGGACGACCGATCTTCTGTGCTGGATCCGATATCATCTCGTTCCACTGCGCGACCCAACCCACGGTGCGGGCAAGGGCGAACAGCACGGTGAACATCTCGGTGGGGAAGCCAATCGCCGACAGGATCACGCCGCTGTAGAAATCGACGTTGGGATACAGCTTCTTGTCGATGAAGTAGGGATCGCTCAGTGCAATCTGCTCCAGTTCGCGTGCCGTATCCAGAACGGGATCGTTGATACCCAGCTTGTCGAGTACTTCCGATGCAGCCTTTGACAGCACCTTCGCGCGCGGATCGAAATTCTTGTACACGCGATGGCCAAAGCCCATCAGGCGGAACGGATCGTCCTTGTTCTTGGCGCGGGCGATATATTCGGGAATGCGATCTGGCGTGCCGATTTCGCGCAGCATGTTGAGCGCCGCTTCGTTGGCACCGCCATGCGCCGGACCCCACAGACACGCGATGCCTGCGGCGATACAAGCGAAGGGATTCGCGCCCGACGAACCCGCGAGGCGCACGGTTGAGGTCGAGGCGTTCTGTTCATGGTCGGCATGGAGGATGAAGATCTTGTCCATCGCCGATTCGATGATGGGATCAACTTCATATTCTTCGGCTGGCACGCCGAAGGTCATACGCAGGAAGTTGCCGGTGTAAGACAAGTCGTTCCGGGGATAAACGAAAGGCTGACCCACGGAATATTTGTATGCCATTGCCGCAATGGTCGGCATTTTGGCGATCAGACGATGGCTGGCGATGGTGCGCTGCTGCGGATCGTTGATGTCCGTGGAATCGTGGTAGAAGGACGACAGCGCACCAACGACACCGCACAGGATCGCCATAGGGTGCGCATCGCGACGGAAGCCGCGATAGAAGGTCGAGAGCTGTTCATGGACCATCGTATGGCGCGTGATGGTGTGTGTGAACTTTTCCAGCGTCGCGGCATCGGGCAGTTCGCCGTTCAGCATCAGGTACGAAACTTCCATGAAGCTGGACTGTTCGGCCAGTTGCTCGATGGGATAGCCGCGATGTAGCAGGATGCCTTCGTCGCCATCGATGTAGGTCAGCGCGGATTCGCAGCTTGCCGTCGATGTAAAGCCGGGGTCGTAGGTGAACATGCCGGTATTGGCGTACAGCTTGCGCACGTCGATGACCTGCGGGCCGACCGAACCGCTGAGGATGTCGTAATCCTTCGTATTGTCTCCGATCGTGAGGGTGGCTTTGGTGTCGGCCATTGTGTTCTCCTATATTGTGCGTCAGCCCGCGGGGGACTGCCGTACGTCCGAAAGTCGTGACAGGGTTTCGTCTTTCCCAAGAAGAAAGAGCACGTCGAATATGCCAGGTGAAGTAGTACGCCCCGTTAAAGCGGCACGCAGGGGCTGCGCTACCTTACCAAGACCAAGTCCGGCATCCTCTGCGACATGTCTTATTGCTTCTTCGATCGCGTCTATCGTCCAGGACTGGACGGGGGAAAGGGCGTCGACGGTTGTTCCTATGAGCACGCGCGCGGCATCGTCTAGCAGAGACAGCGCCTTCTCGTCAAAATCCAATGGGCGTTTTTTGAAGAGGAAAAGCGCGCCATCGGCGATTTCATCCAGCGTCTTTGCGCGCGGCTTCAGCGCCGCCATGGCCGTCGTCAGCAACGTGACATCGGCGGGTGACAACTCGTTGCCCGTGAGCGTAGCGACGCGGGGTGCGACAAGCGCCGCAAGATACGCATCGTCGGCTTCGCGGATGTAATGGCCGTTCAGATTTTCCAGCTTCTTGATGTCGAAACGGGAAGGAGAGCGACCGACCCCGGCCAAATCGAACAGTTCGATGGCGCGCGCGATGGGGATGATCTCCTCATCGCCATGACCCCAGCCCAGACGCAGGAGATAATTGAGCACCGCTTCGGGCAGCATCCCCATCTCATCGCGATAGCTGTCGACGCCCAGGGCGCCATGCCGCTTTGACAGCTTCGCGCCATCGGTGCCGTGGATCAGCGGGATATGGGCGTAGGTCGGTTCCTTCCAGCCCATTGCGCGAATGATGCACAGCTGACGGAAGGCGTTGTTCAGATGATCGTCGCCGCGGATCACATGAGTGACGCCCATGTCGTTGTCGTCCACTACGACCGCCAGCATGTAGGTTGGTGTGCCATCCGAACGCAGCAGTATCATGTCGTCCAGCTCGGCATTCTGAACGACGACGCGACCCTGTACTGCGTCTTCAATAACGGTTTCGCCTTCGCGCGGTGCTTTCATGCGGACGACATAAGGCGCACCGGCAGGCGCTTCGGAAGGATCGCGATCGCGCCAGCGCCCATCGTAGCGCATGGGCTGCTTGGCAGCGCGCTGCTGCTCCCTGAGTTCAGCAAGCTCTTCGGGCGTTGCGTAGCAGCGATAGGCGTGACCGGCGTCGAGCATCGCGTGGGCCACTTCGGCATGGCGGGCAGCGCGGGCGAACTGGAACACCGGCTCCTCGTCACCGCCAAGGCCTAGCCAGTCCAGACCATCGAAAATGGCCGCAATCGCCGGTTCGGTCGAACGCGCACGGTCGGTGTCTTCGATCCGCAGCAGGAACTTGCCGCCATGATGCCGAGCGAACAGCCAGTTGAACAGTGCGGTACGGGCGCCGCCGATGTGCAGGAATCCGGTTGGAGAAGGAGCGAAGCGCGTAACGACAGAAGTATTTTCAGCAGTTGCGCTCACGCAATGATTCCCCGACATTCCAGATGTACAAACTATGACTGCGACGCCCCCTAGCATGGCTTTTGAGCCGGGACAAACCCGCGATGACGCGGGATTGCAGCGCTATGGGACAGCCGTTCTCGATACAATGGAGCGCTGGCTGGAAAAGGAGCGCGAGCATGTCCCGCTCTGGCTGCCGGTGGGTCTGGGCAGCGGGATCGCCGCATGGTTCGTTTTACCCGATCCGATGGCATGGGCAGCGTTTTGCTGCGTGGCGCTGGCCGTGGCGTTGGGCGGCGCTTTCTTGCCGGAAGGAGGGAGGATCAGGCGGATCGTTATCGGTGCCGGATTGCTGGCTTGTGCCGGGTGCCTGATCGTTTGGGGAAAGGCCATGATCGCCGGGACGCCACCCATTGCCCGTCCCGCCTTTGTCGAGATTACGGCGAAGGTGCAGTCCGTGGAGCCACTGCCGGCGCAGGAGATGACGCGGCTGATTCTCCGGCCGGTGGCGCGCGACGATCTGCCTGCAAAGATCCGCATCAATGTCGTGAACAAGGATTGGCGTGAAGGTATTGCCGCCGGGGCGACGATCCGTTTCCGTGCAAGGCTGATGCCCCCGGCACCGCCCGCCGTGCCGGGAGCCTATGACTTTGCACAGAAAGCCTATTTTCAGGGTATCGGTGCAACGGGGCGTGCCGTTCCGCCGATAACCGTTGTCCAAGCTGCTGACACTTCCTTGCCACCTGTCAGGCAAAGGCTGTCGAGCCATATTCAGGCGCAGATGGCGGGCGGGGCGGGCGCAATCGCGGCAACGCTGGCGACTGGTGACCGTGGGGCGATCAGCGAAGCCGATGCAGACGCGATGCGCCGCAGCGGATTGGCGCATCTCCTGTCGATCAGCGGTCTTCATGTAACGGCTTTTATTGGCGCAGTGATTTTCCTGATTTTCCGGCTGCTGGCGCTGAGCCGGAGGGCCGCGTTGCGGTGGCCGCTGATGTTGATCGCTGCGCTGGGCGGGGCCGGTGCCGGGATCGCCTATACGCTGATGACGGGCGCGGATGTCCCGACCGTGCGGTCCTGCGTATCGGCATTGCTGGTGCTGGGTGGCCTTGCGCTCGGGCGCGAGGCGTTGACCTTGCGATTGATCGCGGCGGGTGCGGTATTCGTTTTGCTGCTCTGGCCCGAATCATTGGTGGGGCCGAGTTTTCAAATGAGCTTTGCGGCCGTTGTCTCTATTGTTGCGTTGGCGGAGCATCCCCGTTTTCGTGCCCTTACGCATGGCCGCGATGAAGCTTGGCCGCTGCGTTTGGCGCGCGGCGTGTTGGTATTGTTCCTGACCGGCATCGCAGTGGAAATCGTACTTGCTCCGATAGCGCTGTTCCATTTTCATCAGGCGGGGATGCTGGGGTCGCTGGCCAATCTGGTGGCCATTCCGCTGACCACATTCATCGTCATGCCGTTCGAGGCGCTGGCGCTGCTGATGGATGGCATAGGGCGTGCATTCGGTATCGGCTTGGGTGCCCCGGCCTGGTGGGTCGTAGAACATTCGCTTCGGCTGTTGCTGTTCGTGGCGCATGCAGTTGCCGCGCAACCCTATGCGGTGGCTCTGTTGCCGACATTCGGCGCAGGAGCCTTCGCGCTGGTTATTGCCGGTGGCCTGTGGTGCTTGTTGTGGCGCACGCGGGCGCGCTGGTTGGGAACTGTGACGATAGCGGCTGGCCTTCTGCTGATGCTCAGCGCACGCCCGCCCGATGTGCTGGTGACGGGCGATGGACGTCATGTCGCCATTCGGACAGCGGCGGGAGATATGGCGCTATTACGCGAGAAAGCGGGTGACTATGTCCGCGATACGCTGTCAGAAAGCGCAGGATACGATAGGGAACTGCTGGCTATGACGGCATTGCGTCAGGCGCGATGCAGTGAAGATCTGTGCGCCGTGACCGTGACACACGGCAATAGAGCGTGGCGCGTGCTGACCACGCGCAGTCAGAATATGGTGGACGTGCCTGTGCTCGCAAAAGAATGCGCCGCGGCAGATATCGTCATCAGCGAACGGTGGTTGCCAAGAACTTGCCTTCCCCGTTGGTTGAAGATCGACAAGGCCATGCTGAGGCGGACGGGCGGCGTTGCAATAGACCTGAAAAACGGTTCGGTGCGAGCCGTGCGCGCGCCAGGAGACGCACATCCCTGGATCGCGGCCACGCATTAAAAAGGGAGCCGCTCGATTGCGGCTCCCTCATCAGTGTCGGGATCGATGCGGCGATTATGCGGCGCGCTGATCCTTGTTGATATCGACAAGCTGACCGCCATTGATAGCGATCTTCTTGGGCTTCATCGCTTCGGGAACTTCACGAACCAATTCGATGACGAGCAAGCCATCGGCCAGATCGGCATTTTCCACGCGCACGAAATCGGCCAGTTCAAAGCGGCGGTCGAAGCTGCGATTGGCGATGCCGACGTGCAGATATTTGCCCTGTTCGGACTTCGACACATCTTCCTTGCGACCGCTGACCTGCAACAGGTTCTGCTGCGCCGTGATTTCCAGTTCATCCGAACGGAATCCGGCAACGGCGAGCGTTACGCGATACCGATCTTCGCTAAGCCGTTCGATGTTGAAGGGGGGGTAGTTGTCACCCTGGTTCACACGCGCGTTGTTTTCGATCAGGTCGAACAGACGGTCGAATCCAACGGTGGAACGGCGATAAGGGGTCAAATCAAAACCACGCATTGTCATATCTCCTATGAGCATATTCCATATTGCAGCGAGCCCATACCGGCACTCGCCACCTGATTGCCCAGCCCCATATGGCGGCCGGACAAGGGAAATATGGTTTGCTCTGGAGCGCGTTCAAGAGGGATTTTCAGGTCTGGAATCATAAACGCCCGGACCGTTGCCGATCCGGGCGTAGATGGACGATTGCTCGTCTCCCCCTTGGTACTGCGTCGACCGTTCTTTCAGCCCCCAAGCTCCAGAACGGGACTGCAGCGTCCCTGAACCACGGCCATTGCCTATGTTTCATTTATGTTGCTATGCGCGCCCCGCGTTGCTGTCACGGGTAAAGTGTGTCGGTGATTCATTTTGGGAACAGCCTGTGTTCTTGGTGCAACAGCCCGTCGTTCTTGCCTATAGCGAAGGCGCTGCCTAGAGCAGCCCATGCACTGGCCAGGATATCAAGTAATTCCATGATTCTTTCGCGATATGAACGAATGATTGCGCGGCGGTATTTGCTGCCGGGCAAGGGGGAAGGGTTCATCTTCCTGGTGGCTGGAATCAGCCTTGTTGCGGTGATGCTCGGCGTGGCGGCGCTGATCATCGTGATGAGCGTGATGAACGGCTTTCGCGCGGAGCTGTTCGACAAGATTGTCGGCTTGAACGGCCATGCCGTCGTACAGGGTTATGGCGGGCGTCTGCCCGATTGGCGCGATATCTTGAAAGAGGCCAAGGCTACGCCCGGCGTCACCAGCGCGACGCCGCTTATAGAGCAGCCGCTGCTGGGCAATTATAACGGACGAGTCGAAGCCGTTCTGGTTCGCGGCATGACCGTGCAGGAAATTCGCAGCAACGAAACGCTCAAGGGCAAGGTGCTTGCCGGGAGCCTGGCATCGTTGACGCCGAACAGCGGCAAGATAGCCATTGGCGCGCGTCTGGCCGAAAATCTGGGCATTTCGGTTGGGGGTCGACTGAGCATCATCAATCCGGCGGGTCGCGCCACCCCCTTCGGCACTGTCCCCCGCGAGATAAGCTATGAAGTCGGCGCGATTTTCGAAGTGGGCGTGTACGAATATGACAAGGCGTTTGTCATCATGCCGATGGAAGACGCGCAAACGCTGCTTTTGCTCGGCGATGTCGTGGGCATGATCGAAGTGCAGACGGTCGATGCCGACGACGTTCAGAATATCCTTGCTCCGCTAGCGGACAAGGTGACGGGCCGGGCAGTCATTCAGGATTGGCGGCAGATGAACGCTTCATTGTTCGAGGCGCTGGCCGTCGAACGTGTCGCGATGTTCGTGGTGCTGTCGATCATCGTGCTGGTCGCCGTGTTCAATATTCTGTCGTCGCTCATCATGCTGGTGCGCGCCAAGACGCGGGATATTGCCATTTTGCGAACCATGGGCGCATCGCGATCCGGGCTTATCAAGATATTCATGACCGTCGGTATCACGATCGGCACGTTGGGCATGGTCGCAGGAACGGTGCTGGGCTTTACATTCCTGTTTTTCCGCCAGCCTATCGTTAACGCTATTCAGTTCGTGACAGGGCAAAATCTGTGGGATCCCTCGATCCGCTTTCTCACGGAATTGCCGTCCCAGTCTGATCCTGCGGAGATTATCACGATCTGCCTGATGGCACTGGTGTTCAGCTTCCTGGCCACGCTGTACCCTGCGTTCAAGGCAGCAAATACCGATCCTGTACAGGTGCTGCGCTATGAATGATGTGCTGAAAGTGACCGATCTGCGGCGGAGCTTTACGCAGGGCGATGTGACGATCGATGTGCTGTGCGGCGTGAACCTGACGGTCGGTGCGGGAGAAATCGTCGCGCTGCTTGGGCCTTCGGGTTCGGGCAAGTCGACCTTGCTGCAAGCCGTCGGCTTGTTGGAAGGCGGTTTCGACGGGTCCATCCTGATTGGCGGCGAGGAAGCGGCACGGCTTTCGAATGATGGCCGCACGCGGGTGCGTCGGGATAGTTTGGGCTTCGTGTATCAGTTCCATCATCTTCTGCCGGACTTCAATGCGGCGGAAAATGTCATCCTGCCGCAGATGATCCGCGATGTGAGCGCGGCGGACGCGAAGAAACGGGCGGATGCGCTATTGACGGCATTGGGGCTCGGTCATCGGCTGGATCATCGACCGAGCCAGTTATCGGGTGGCGAGCAGCAGCGCGTCGCGGTGGCGCGCGCGCTGGCCAATCGCCCCGCTTTGGTGCTGGCCGATGAGCCGACCGGCAATCTGGACGAAAAGACCGCCGACGTCGTCCTGGCGGAATTTCTGCGTCTGGTACGCGAGGAAGGTTCGGCAGCGCTGGTCGCCACGCATAATGAACGATTGGCGGCAAAGATGGATCGCGTCGTGCGCTTGCAGGGCGGGCGACTGGAATAGGAGCGGCGCGGATGGGCATTTTCGACTTTTCGGTGAAGGCTGCGAACGGCGAAACGAAACCGCTGGCGGATTATGCCGGCAAGGTGCTTTTGATCGTCAACACCGCCAGCAAGTGCGGGTTTACGCCTCAATATGCCGGTCTAGAGGCGCTGCACCGGGATTATGGGAATCGCGGGTTCGAGGTACTGGCCTTCCCCTGCAATCAGTTCGGCGCGCAGGAACCGGGCGATGCCGCTGAGATCGCCAATTTTTGTTCGCTCACTTACGATGTCAGCTTTCCTGTTTTCGACAAGATCGACGTCAATGGCGACGGGGCCGATCCGCTCTTTACCTGGCTGAAGTCGGAGGCTCCGGGCTTGTTGGGGACGCAGGGCATCAAATGGAATTTCACGAAGTTCATCGTGGATCGCAGCGGCAAAGTGGTCTCCCGCCATGCGCCTACGGTAAAGCCCGAGGCGTTGAGGGCGGACATCGAAGCGCTGCTGTAAATTTCGTCGTTTGGGGGCATGACCGCAAACAACCCACAGCTTTCGATGGGTAGGGGGCTTTAACGAATCGCGCGGAGCGTCCAGAATAGCTTTATGTCCCATGCCACGTTCGTCCCGCTTCGCGTATTTTCCTGTTACACGATGCTGGACGGTGCGATCGAGCCAAAGGCAATCGCAAAGCAAGCAAAAGCGCTGGGCTTCCCGGCAGTCGCCTTGACGGACCGCAACGGTCTCTACGCGGCAATGGCCTTTTCCGATGCATGCAAGAGCGAAGGCGTCCAGCCGATTGTGGGCGCCATGCTGGGGGTCGCGCGTCCCGGACGCCCTGCCAATGCCCCGCCGGTGCACGACTGGCTGGCGATCTACGCGCAGGACAGCACAGGATATGATAACCTCTGCGCGCTGGTATCGATGGCGCATCTGGATCGGCCTATCGAAGAACAGGCGCATGTTTCGCTGGACGATCTGGTCGGCCGAACCGACGGGTTGATCGCGCTGACGGCAGGTGGGGAGGGCGCTCTTGCCCGGCTGTTTGCCGAGGGTCAGCCGGACGCCGCCTTTGCCTATGCCGACAGGTTGCAGCTATTGTTCCCCGACCGGCTGTATGTCGAGATCGTACGGCGGCTCGATGCCATTGAAGGCAAATCGGAAGCCGATCTGCTGGATCTGGCGTATGCCCGTGACCTCCCGTTGGTTGCCACCAATCCCACCTGCTTTGCAGAGCCGCATTTTCATCCGGCGCATGATGTCATGCTGTGCATCGCCGATAGCGCGTATGTCGACAGCGACGACCGCCGGAAGAGTTCTCCGGACGCCTGGATGAAGCCCGCCGCCGAGATGAAGCGGTTGTTCGAGGATATGCCGGAGGCGCTGGCCAATACTCTTGTGGTGGCGCAGCGCTGCGCCGTGCTGGCACCAAAGCGTAAGCCCATTTTGCCCAGTCTTGCCGGCGATCTTCGCGGTGAGGAGATCCAGCTACGCGGTGATGCGACGGCGGGTCTGGAAATGCGTTTGCGCAAGCTGGTCGCGATTCATGAAGGTACGGACGTGTCGTCCCTTGATGGCGATGCGCTGCGTGTGCGTTTTCCCGAGTATTTCACTCGGCTGGAATTCGAGCTCAATATCATCGTCCAGATGGGTTTCCCCGGCTACTTCCTGATCGTGGCCGACTTTATCAAATGGGCAAAGACGAATGACATTCCGGTGGGGCCGGGACGCGGTTCGGGCGCGGGTTCGGTGGTTGCATGGGCGCTAACCATCACCGATCTGGACCCGCTGCAACTCGGCTTGCTGTTCGAGCGATTCCTTAATCCCGAACGTGTGTCCATGCCTGACTTCGATATCGACTTCTGCGAAACGCGGCGCGGCGAAGTCATACGTTATGTGCAGGCCAAATATGGCACGGACCATGTGGCGCAGATCATTACCTTCGGTAAGCTCAAAGCGCGCGCGGTGTTGAAGGACACCGGTCGCGTGCTCCAGATGAGCTACGGACAGGTGGACCGCCTCGCCAAGCTGGTGCCGAACCACCCTACCGACCCGTGGACGCTCGACCGGACGTTGAACGGCGTCGTAGAGTTCGCGCAGGAATATAAGAACGACGCGCAGGTACGGCGGCTGGTCGATCTGGCGCTGAAGCTGGAAGGCTTGCCGCGCCACAGCTCCACCCACGCGGCGGGCGTGGTGATCGGCGATCGACCGTTGCAAGAACTGGTGCCGCTGTACCGCGATCCGCGTTCGGATATGCCGGTGACGCAGTTCGACATGAAATATGTCGAAGGCGCCGGGCTGGTGAAGTTCGATTTTCTTGGCCTCAAGACGCTATCGGTTCTGCAGAAAGCTGTGCAGTTGCTGGCGAAGCGTGGCGTCGTCATCGACCTCGAAACACTGCTTTGGGACGATCAGGCAGTGTATGATCTGCTCCAGCGTGGCGACACCGTGGGTGTGTTCCAGTTGGAATCCGAAGGGATGCGCAAAACGCTGGCGGCGGTGAAGCCGACCAACTTTGGCGACATCATCGCGCTCGTTTCGCTCTACCGTCCCGGTCCAATGGATAATATTCCCATGTTTGGACGGCGCAAGAATGGGCAGGAAGACATCCTCTACCCACATGATCTGCTCCAGCCGATCCTCGAAGAAACCTACGGTATCTTCGTCTATCAGGAACAGGTTATGCAGGCTGCGCAAATCCTGGCGGGCTATTCGCTGGGCGACGCCGATCTTCTGCGCCGTGCGATGGGCAAGAAGATTAAGGCGGAGATGGACGCGCAGCGTGAGCGTTTCGTAAGCGGCTGCGCCGAGCGAAGCAAAATCCCCAAAGCTAAAGCCAATGAGCTGTTCGATTTGATCGACAAGTTCGCAGGCTATGGCTTCAACAAGTCGCACGCCGCCGCCTACGCATTGCTGGCCTATCAGACCGCATGGTTGAAGGCGCATTATCCCGCTGAATTTTATGCCGCTTCGATGGCCTTCGACATCCATCTGACCGACAAGCTTACTGTGTTCGTCGACGACATGCGGCGTATGGGCCTCACCTGCTTGCCGCCCGACATCAATGTGAGCGAAGCGGATTTCTCGGTGCAGGGGGTGACGCCGCCTGAAGACAGGGCAGACGACCCCCGATTTGGGTTCGCAGTGCGGTATGCGCTGGGCGGCCTGAAAGGCGTCGGTGAGAAAGCGATGGAAACGCTTGTCGCCGAACGTCTGGCCCATGGCCCGTTCAAGGATCTCGATGACTTTGCAGATCGCGTCGAACCGCGACTGTTAAATCGCCGACAACTGGAAAGCCTGGCGGCCGCCGGTGCCTTCGATGGCATACACGATGATCGGGCGGGCGTGCACGCGGCCGCAGAGACGATCCTGTCGGTTGCATCGAGCGCAGCAGAAGCGCGCGAGAGCGGGCAAGGTGGGTTGTTCGGTGGCGAGGAAATCGCGCATGCCGATGTGCACATTCCGCCTCATACGGCGTGGTCCGTGGCGGATCGCATGGCACAGGAAAAGGACGCATTCGGCTTCTACTTTTCCGCGCATCCTGTGGATCGCTATCGACACATTGCCGAGGCCAAGGGCGCACGCAGTTTTGGTGCGATCTGCGCCAATCCCACGGCCCTCAATTCTGAAGGCCGCGCGCACGCAATCATGGCCGCGCTGGTCGAGGATGTGCGCTGGCGCGATACACGGCGCGGAGGGCGATACGTCTCCGCTACATTTTCAGACAGCAGCGGGCAGTTTCAGGCAAGCTGCTTTGACGAGGACGCCTGCAAAGCGATCGAAGCATTGGGTAAGGATGGCGATTGCGGTTTGTTGACTGTCGAGCTGGACCGGCAACCGGGCGAGGAGACGCCGCGCGTCACGGTCCGCGGGGTGCAAGCGTTCAATCGCATCGCCGGGACCACTCGCATGGAACTGTGGCTCGACGTAGCGCACGACAGCGCGATCAGCGGCATATCGGCGATATTGTCCACAAGTCGTGGCGGTCGCAGCGAAGTCGGGATTCGTTCGATGATGCCGGACGGTCAGATCGTGCGTCTCCGGCTGGGTCGGGATTTTCTGATCGATGCGGAAATCGCAGAAAAGCTCGCTGGCGTGGCAGGAGTTGTGGGGCATAGGTTCTCCGCGCCTGAACCGCCTCGGCTCGCCTTGGTATCCTAACTATGGCCTTGTGTCCGTGGAGGACGCAAGGCACCACTGCTCAAAGCATAAGGAGAGTAGTGATGATTGGCGGCATGCAGGACTTTGCGCTGCGTATTTCCTCGATAATAGACCATGCGGCTAATGAGCATGGCGCGCGGGGAGTCGTCAGCCGCTATGCCGATGGTCACATCGAGCGCAGCAATTGGGCGGAGATACGGCATGATTCACGCCGTTTTGCTCAGGCGATGGAGACGCTCGGCGTTAAGCCGGGTGACCGCGTAGCAACGTTGGCGATGAACCATGGGCGGCACGTCGTCTCATGGTACGGTACCATCGGCATGAGCGCCGTACTGCACACGATCAACCCGCGCCTTTTCGACGAGCAGATCGTTTTCATCGCCAATCATGCCGAAGATCAGGTGCTGTTCTACGATGCCGCCTTCGCTGCGATCGTCGAGCGGCTAAAGCCGCAATTCACGACGATCCGCCATTTTGTGTGCTTCGACGATAATGGACAGCGCAGCGACGACGTAACTTACGCCGCCTTGCTCGCTGCCGAGGATGGCAACTATGTCTGGACCACCGGAGATGAGCGCGACCCTTGCATGCTGTGCTACACCAGCGGCACGACTGGCGATCCCAAAGGCGTGCTGTTCAGTCACCGTTCCACCGTGTTGCATGCATTGGCAGGAATTCAGCCCGCGTGCCTGGGACTGGGACCGGACAGTTGCATCCTGCCGGTCGTACCGCAATTTCATGTGTGTGCCTGGGGTATACCCTTTGCCGCAGCGATAGCAGGGGCCAAGCTGGTTCTTTCGGCCACCAATGATCCTGCCTCGATGTGCGATCTGATGCGCGCGGAAAAGGTCACGCATAGCGCGGCCGTTCCGACGGTCTGGCTAGGAATGCTGGCTTATGCGGATGAAACGGGGATCACGCCGCCGCCTTTGGAAAAGGTCGTCATCGGTGGTTCCGCGGCGCCCCGGACACTTGTGGATCGCCTGATGAATATGGGCATAAGTGTCAGCCACTTATGGGGCATGACCGAACTGTCGCCAATTGGCACCGTGTCGCGCAAGGGCCACGATTTCGCGAGTATGTCGCGCGAAGATCAGTTGGACCTGCTGGCCTATCAGGGCGGGGTTCCCTACGGCGTGGAGATGCGGATCGTTGATGCGGATGGTGCTGCTTTGCCACGAGACGGCGCGACATCCGGGCGATTGCAGGTTCGCGGACCGTGGGTGATAGAGCGGTATTTCCGTGACGAAAGTGGTCCGGCGGTCGATGTCGACAACTGGTTCGACACGGGTGACGTGGCGATCATCACGCCCGAAGGCGTCATGCAGATCAAGGACCGCGTGAAGGATGTCATCAAATCCGGGGGAGAATGGATCAGCTCCGTCACTCTGGAGAATGAAGCGCTGGGATGCCCGGGGGTCGCAGAAGCCGCAGCAATCGGCTTGCCGCATCCAAAGTGGGATGAGCGCCCGATATTGATCGTGGTTCAAAAGGACGGTGCGGATGTGCAGGAAGCCGATGTGCTGGCCCACCTGTCGGCGCGCGTAGCCAAATGGTGGTTGCCGGACCGGATCGTTTTTGCCGACAGCCTGCCGCATACGGCCACGGGCAAGCTGCTCAAGACGGCATTGCGCGAGACATATGGCACCATATCGCTGTCGGCCTAGGCCTATAGCAGGCGATACTGATCCCCTGCAGGCGGGCGAAAGAGATCGGTGCGAAGAGCCACGCGCTCGCCATCCAGACCTGCGCGGGCACGAGCCTTGTTGAAACGGGTGCGGATCAGTTCGGCCCACACGCCTTGGCCGCGCATGCGATTGCCGAACCGCGAGTCATTATCGCGGCCGCCACGCATGTCGCGGATGATGTTCATCACTTTTGCCGCGCGGTCTGGATAATATTCATCGAGCCATGCTCGAAATAGCGGCGCGACCTCGTGCGGCAATCGCACAGGGATCCAGAATACGCCCCTGGCGCCGGCAGCGGCTACGCGGGCTACGATTGTCTCTATCTCGTGATCGGTAATTGCCGGGATGATCGGCGACACGCAGGCATGGACCGGAATGCCGGCATCGGCCAATCGCGCGATGGCCGCTATCCGGCGTTCCGGATGCGGGGCGCGTGGCTCAAGGGTGCGTGCCACCGCGGGGTCTAGGGTCGTTACCGATATACCCACGGCTACCAAACCATCTCGCGCCATTCTCGACAACAGATCGATGTCCCTTAGGACGCGGTCCGACTTGGTCGTTATGAATAACGGATGACGGCATTCCGCCAGCACTTCGATGCATTGGCGGGTAATATGCCAATCGCGCTCGATCGGTTGATAAGGGTCGGTGTTCGTGCCCATTGCGATGGGCTTGACCACATAAGTACGCTTTTGCAGCTCAGCGCTTAGCAACACTGCGGCATCGGGCTTTGCAAACAATTTGGTTTCGAAATCGAGACCGGGCGATAGGTCGTGCCAGGCATGCGTGGGTCGGGCGTAGCAATAAATGCAGCCATGCTCGCAGCCACGATAGGCGTTGATGGACTGATCGAACCCGATGTCCGGAGAAGAATTGCGGGCAATGATTGCCCGTGGTTTTTCGATTGTGACTGACGTTGCAGGAGCAGCAGCCTCGCCGTCGACCAGCGTCAACAGGTCCATCCAGTCGCCATCCTCCATTCGAGTGGAGGATGAGAACCGCTCACTCAGAGTGTTTTCTGTGGCGCCACGCCCCTTCAATTTGCTCATGGACGCATGAGAACATATAAAGAACAAATATGCAATACGCACGAAAACGGGGCGACGCCTTGAAGCCTCGCCCCGCCTGGACAGTATCCTAATTTAGTTCGAATGCATCGCGTGCTTGATGTCGCGCATTTCGTCATGCCCGCGGCGGACCGACGTATATGCTTCCTGGATTACGGCCTTGGTCGTTGGGGAAACATCGTTGTCGGCCAGCGCATCCTCATACTTGGCCTTGATATGATCCTCGCCGCGCTCAACTTCATCGACAATCGCCTGATCGTCTTGGCCGGTGACGGCAGCCTTGAGGTTGAGGAGTACGCGATGGGCGCCAGCGAGCAGGGTTCCGTCATCTTCGGCATTGCCGCCAAGAGCGGCCACCTGCTGTTGCAGCTTCGATGCAACCTGCTTGCGTTCAGCCGCCCGGCTGACGAAAATGCTGTTGAAACGACTGCTTTCGCTGTCCTTTGCCGCTTCGGTGTAGCCGTTTACGCTATCGATAGTGGTCGCGATGAGGCCATTCAGGGTCGAAATGTCGTGCTTGGTTGTATCGGTCATGGGGCTACCTCACATTATATGAAAGACACCCTCCCAACGCACCAGGTTTGAAATGGATTGGCCGCTGCATTCATTATGCGCTCAGTGGAAGGCCTGATGCGCTATGTTGAAGAACCCGTTGATCTAAATTAGCCTTTTATGATCCTGCGGGGATCGGCAGCAAGGCGGGCCAGCGCGTAACACACGTCACGACGGACAGTTGCTGTCCGCCTGAGTTAGTGAACTCTATGAGAAAAACTGGCTCCCTGAGTAGGATTCGAACCTACGACCAAGTGATTAACAGTCACCTACTCTACCGCTGAGCTATCAGGGAGCAGCCCGGCTCTCACCGGGCAGGCCACGCCTATAGCAGCGGCTTTTTGCGTCTGGCAAGGGCGTTATGCGATAAATTGTTCGGCAGCGATGCGATCGTCCAGCGTGTGTTCCGGATCGAACAGCAATGTAAGGGGTGTCGTCCGGTCGATCTTGACCTCGACGCGCGCAACATCGCGTACTTCGCGCTGATCGGCCACGGCACTGACCGGGCGTTTGACCGGATCCAGCACCTTGAAGCTTACGGATGTATTTTCAGGCAGGATCGCGCCACGCCACCGGCGCGGGCGAAACGGGCTGATGGGTGTCAGCGCCACCAGGGCGGACCCCAAAGGCAGGATCGGTCCGTGGGCCGACAAATTATAGGCCGTGGAACCTGCCGGCGTGGCCACCAATACGCCATCGCAAACCAGCTCGGGAAGCACGACTCGACCGTTGACTTCCACCTCCAGCTTCGCGGTCTGGCGGGTTTCGCGCAGCAGGGATACTTCGTTGATCGCGGGAATCGAAAATTGCTCGCCGTCGATGGTATCGACCGTCATTCGCAGCGGATTTACCTTGAACGCCTTTGCGGTATTCAGTCGGTGATCGAGCCGCTCGAGCCGCCACTCATTCATCAAAAAGCCAACAGTGCCCAGGTTCATGCCGAAGACCGGCAGTATGCGTCTGGCTTCCAGCATCGCATGCAGGGTTTGCAGCATGAAGCCGTCGCCACCCAAAGCCACGACCATGTCGGCCTGATCCAGCGGCACGAAATCATAGCTCGAACGCAGGCGATCTTCGGCAACGCGCGCGCCTTCCGTAGGCGAGGCAAGCAATGCACGTCGAGGTTCGTTCGCATTTGACATGTTTAACCGCCCGTGACGCTCATATGCCTTGCGGTCGAAGCCGAGCTATCGGTCCCGATACGAAAATCATGGGCAAGCGGCTTGGAGGCCAAAGCGCGATCCAGCAATCCGTCGATGGCTTCAATGCCGCCTTCGCGAAAGGCGGCTTTCAGATCGATATGATCTTCATGCCCCAGGCACATGTAAATTCTGCCTTGGCAGGTCAGCCGCATCCTATTGCAGCCTGCACAGAAATTCTCGGTCAGCGGGGTGATCAAGCCCAAACGGACCTGCATTCCTTCGATGGAAAAATAGCGTGCAGGCCCACCCGTGCGATAGGGAATAGGGCTTACGTCATATTGCGCACGAATTTGCTGGAGAGCGTAGGATAGTGGCAAAAAACGGTCGACCCTGTCTTCGTCAATCTCGCCCAGCGGCATGGTTTCAATCAGCGTCAGATCGTGCCCGTGCGCATTGCACCATTCCAGCATCGGCAAAAATGAGTCGTCGTTCAGGTCTTTAAGGGCGACCATATTGATCTTGACTGCCAGCCCTGCATCGCGTGCCGCCGACAGACCAGCAAAAACCTTTGTAATATCCCCGCCGCGGGTGATGAAAGAAAAGGTCTTGGGGTCGATCGTGTCGAGGCTGACATTTATGCGCCGCACGCCCGATTCATATAACGCCTCTGCATGCTCGGCCAGATGCGTCCCGTTGGTTGTTAGCGTAAGCTCATCCAGCCCGTGGCCGATATGTCGACCGATCCGCCGAGCAAGATCGCCAAAATCGCGCCGCACCAACGGTTCTCCGCCGCTCAGACGAATTTTGCGAACCCCGCGCGCGATGAAGCGATCCGCGATTATCCCGATTTCGTCCAGCGTAAGAATGGCATTGCGGGGCAGGAAAGTCATCTTTTCCGCCATGCAATATCGGCAACGCAGGTCGCAGCGATCGGTAACGGAAATACGCAAGTAATCGATCCGACGGCCAAAGCCATCGGTCATCGAAGGCGCGCCTGTCTTTTCGAGTGCCTGCATCTGCTTTAGTTAGGGTATGGGAGTGTCCGGCGCAAGCGCGGGCAATTGGATGCACCATTGGTAAGACGGTGCTAACCGCTCTCCTCTATGCGAAGCTGGAAGCAAGAATATTGGGGGCGTGCTTGGAACTTAGGGCAGCAGACAGGCACGAGCGCCGACGGAAGGTCGAAGGCGAAGATGCGCGCATGTTGTTCATTCTGTCCGACAGCGACAGGGATAGGCTTGCCACGCTCGCGACCGACGCGGGATGGAAGGCGGCTTCGTCAAGGCGCAGCGAAGGCGCGGAGCGTCGATATCTTGCGAGCGACGCGGCCATTGCCCTTGTCGATGTGCGCGGCGGGAACAGCGGACTGATCGAGCTGCTGGCGGGTCCGGTGGAGGCCAGCGGCGGCGCTCTGATCGCTCTTGTCGATGTCGCGGAGATTGATTCCGTCGCTTCACTCATCGGGTTAGGTGCCACGCATTATCTCTGCGCCCCATTCGATCTGGCAGCCGTGAGCGCCACGTTGGAAGCGGCCCACGCCTTGACGATGCGCCTCAATGGCAGCGGCCCACCCTCTCCATCGACGACAGCGGCAGGATCGCCGGTTCAGCGCCGCACCAGGGACGAGCGGGATTATTTGACAGGTTTAGCCAATCGGCAGGCGGCCGTTACATGGATCGAAGGGCAACTGAGCGGCGCAAATGGCGCGCCTTACGTGCTGCTGCTGTCCATCGGTCCGTTCGATCGGGTCAATGCGGCCTATGGTCAGACGGCAGGCGACGCACTGCTCGGCCGGATCGCGCGCCGCATCGAGCGCGCCGTCGAGGGATATGGCGCCGCCGATACGCTGATAGCGCGCATCGCTGGCACCGAATATATGGTGGGGTTCGTCGCGGACAAAAGCGGTGCGGATGTCCCGCTGTCCCTCGCGCGCAGTCTGATCGCGGCTATTGGACAGCCGTTCAGTTCGGGCGATCATCTAATACGTTTGACCGGCCGGTGCGGAATTGCCGAAGGCCTTGTCGGCGACGATGCAACCCGGCTGTTGCGCCGAGCCGGAACCGCACTTGCCGCTGCCAAGCAATCGGACGGGGAGGGGATACATATCCTCACTGCGCGTGAGCGAGTCGCCGAAGCCGATCCCGATCGCCTGGAAAGCGACCTGCGGCTGGCGCTGGACCGCGGTGAGATAGAGATAGTATTCCAGCCGCAATATAGCTGTCGCACTAATGCGTTGACGGGCGTCGAGGCGCTGGCAAGGTGGAATCATCCGCATTATGGCGCTTTGGGAGCCGCGGCGTTGTTTGCCGCGGCGGAGCGATCCGATTTTCTCCTTCCCTTGTCTGCGCATATTCAGGCCGAGGCGCTTAAACAGGCGGCGGCGTGGAGCGATGATCTGGGGCATCTTCGCTTGTCGATCAATGTGACCGCGTCCGACATTTCCCAGCCGGACTTTCTCGCGCAATTCTCCTCGATTGTGGATTCCAGCGCATTCCCCCGTGAACGCCTGACCGTCGAGATTACCGAAAGCGGCTTGATCGAGGACGTCATGAAAGCAGCCGCGCTGCTGGATCGTTTGCGTGCGATGGGCTTTGCTGTGGCGATCGACGATTTCGGCACGGGCTATTCCAGCCTCGCCTATCTCAAGGCGCTAACGCTCGACTATCTGAAGATCGACAGCGGTCTGGCGCAGGACATTGCCGGGTCGGAGAAGGATCGGATCATCGTGCGCGGTGTCATCCATATGGCGAAATCACTGGGCATGAAGGTCATTGCCGAGGGCGTAGAAACCGACGAGCAGCGCAGCCTCCTGACCGCCGAAGGGTGCGACTATTATCAGGGGTTTCTGCGGTCCCGTGCGGTGTCGAGCGAAGACCTGCTGGCGCTTGTTACCGGATAAGGCAGACGCACCGATCCGTCCATTTATGCGCGATGCGAAGGTGGCAACCCACTGGCAAGACTCGTTCGGGATCGCTATGTGACCTGAATGAACGAAATTACACCTGTCGGCTCCGCCGCGCTTCGTACCCGCAAACCTGACTGGATCCGCGTCAAGGCGCCGATCAGTCCCGGTTATATCGAGACGAAACGCCTCATGCGGGAAAAGGGGCTGGCGACGGTGTGTGAAGAGGCCGCATGCCCGAATATCGGCGAATGCTGGAGCAAGAAGCACGCGACCGTGATGATCCTGGGCGATGTGTGCACTCGTGCCTGCGCCTTCTGCAATGTAAAGACCGGCATGCCCCGCAAGGTCGATCCGCTGGAGCCTATGCACCTTGCAGAAGCCGCCGCCGAAATGGGGCTGGAGCATATCGTTATCACGTCGGTGGACCGCGACGATCTGCCCGATGGCGGCGCGTCGCAGTTCGTGAAGGTTATTCAGGAATTGCGCCGGACGACGCCGAATACCACCATCGAAATTCTGACTCCGGACTTCCGCAACAAGCACGAGGCGGCTGTGGAATCTATCGTCGCGGCGCGACCGGACGTGTACAATCATAACCTGGAGACGGTTCCGCGGCTCTACCCCACCATCCGTCCCGGCGCGCGCTATTACGCGTCCTTGCGCCTGCTCGAAACGGTGAAGAAACACGACCCGTCGATTTTCACCAAATCTGGCATCATGCTGGGGCTGGGTGAGCAGCGGCTCGAAGTGCATCAGGTCATGGATGATATGCGGTCTGCGGACATCGATTTCCTGACGATGGGGCAGTATCTTCAGCCTACGCCCAAACACGCCAAAGTCATCGAGTTTGTGCCGCCTGCGGGCTTCAACGCTTACGCCGCCATCGCGCGGGCGAAGGGATTTCTTCAGGTGGCATCCAGCCCATTGACTCGATCCAGCTATCACGCGGGCAAGGATTTTGCCGAAATGCGCGCCGCCCGCGAAGCGCAACTTGCCAAGCGGAACGGCCATGCCACGGCATGAGGAAACGCGGCATCTGCCGTACACACCCGAACAAATGTTCGACCTTGTCGCCGATGTTCAGCGATATGAAGAATTTCTGCCATGGGTCAGCGCCATACGTGTTCGCTCGAACAGCGAAACCGAAATGATCGCCGACATGGTCGTGGGCTTTAAGGGGCTACGCGAGACGTTCACATCGAAAGTCGTGAAAAAGCATCCGCAAGAAGTCCGCGTCGATTATCTCGACGGACCGTTGAAGCATCTGCACAACCTCTGGCATTTCAGAAGCGACGGGCAGGGCGGGGTGCTTGTCGACTTCGAAGTCGAATTTGCGTTCAAAAACCGCATATTTGAGGCGCTGGCCGGGCAGGTATTCGATAGCGCGCTTCGAAAGATGATAGGCGCATTCGAAACGCGGGCCGCGGCGCTTTATGGTGCAGAAGATTCCGGCATCAACAGTTCGAGCGCGCATAACGCCGCCTGAAGGCGCACCCCGCCACGGCCATTATCTTCAAAATGCCGGATGTCGGCGACGGCGTGGTCTTCCGGCGCGCCCTTTTCCGCGCGGGCAAAGACGACGGTGCCTACCGGCTTCTGCTCCGATCCGCCACCCGGTCCCGCTACCCCGGTAATGGCAACGGCAATGTCGGAGTGAGATTTCGCGAGCGCGCCCTGTGCCATTGCCCAGGCAACGGCAATCGACACCGCGCCGAAGGTGTCTAGAACATCCTCCGAGACACTCAGCAACTCGCGCTTCATGTCGTTCGAATAGGTTATAAATCCCACTTCGAATACGTCCGACGATCCGGGAATTTCGGTCAGCGCTGCCGAGACGAGACCGCCTGTGCAACTCTCTGCGACCGAAATCGTGCGTCCGGCGCTCCGGTTGGCAGCGATGACGTCGCGCGCCAGGCTGATGAGTTCGGGGGGTAATATGGTGTCAGGCATAGGTTCAGAACACTTCCGGCAATGACAAGGTTGCAATGGCTTGCGCTGCAATGCCTTCACCTCGTCCGGCAAATCCCAATCGTTCGGTGGTCGTCGCTTTTACGCTGACACGTCGAATGTCAATCGCCAGCATCTCCGCAATACGGGACCGCATCTGCTCGCGATGGGGACCGATTTTAGGGGATTCGCATATGATGGTGACGTCCACATGACCGATAGTCCCACCCCGCGCGACGACCAGATCGCGCGCATATTCGACGAAGCGGGAGGATGCCACCCCGCGCCACTGGGGATCGGAAGGCGGAAAATGGCTGCCGATATCGCCGTCCGCGAGAGCGCCAAGCATAGCATCCACCAGCGCGTGAAGTGCGACATCGGCATCGCTATGCCCGGCCAACCCCTTGTCATGCGGAACATGAACGCCGCAGAGCCAGAGCTCTTCGCCGGGAACCAGGCGATGCACATCATATCCCATGCCACATCGCGTGCCATAGGCATTTGAGAGCCGTCGTTCGGCCTGTGTGAAATCGGCGGGGGTCGTAAGTTTTTCCAGCATGGTGTCGCCTTCGATCAGCATGACGTCCTGTCCGCGCGCGCGCACCATTTGAGCGTCGTCCGTCGGCTCGGCAATACCATGCCAATGTTCATGGGCCGTATGAAGCGCACTCAACCGAAAAGCTTGCGGGGTTTGGACGCGATACAGGTTCTCACGGTCGACAACTTCACCCAGAGCAGCGCCACCGCGAACCAGCGTATCTACGACGGGAAGCACTGGGACAGCAGCATCGCCGTCTTTGAACGCGGCCAACAACCGGTCTATGACCGCAGAGGGCAGGAACGGTCGAGCGGCATCGTGGATGAGCACGAAATCTGCGCCTGTTGCTGCCTGTAATCCGGCCCACACCGATTCCCGGCGGCTGGCACCACCGACAACATATGTGACGGACACATTGTCATTATGTCCGACGATATTGCGTGCCGTATCGATCTCTCCGGCTCCGACAACAATGATTAGGCGTTCGATTGCAGGGTGTTGCGCCAATGCGTCGACGGCATGCGCGAGCACGGCCTTTCCGGCGACCTTGCGATATTGCTTCGGAACGCCACCACCTGCACGCTGGCCCCGCCCAGCGGCAACGATGATGGCGACGGTTTCTTCAGATGACATAGCGCCGCGCATAGCGGAGCATGCATCGCTCCGCCAGTCGCTTGCCGTATGGCCGGATTGCCGCTACAGGACTGCCTCATTTTTAGGCACAGTAGCATGCAAACCGGCGCACCCGTTTCTTCCATCGGTCCCATTGCCATTGGCAATGTCACAATCGACGAGCCTGTAATTCTGGCGCCGATGACCGGCGTGACGGATATGCCCTTCCGCACCTTGGTGCGTCGCTACGGCTGCGGCCTGAACGTGACGGAGATGATCGCGACGGCGGCGATGATCCGCGAAACGCGGCAATCCATTCAGAAATCGGCCTGGCATCCGATAGAAGAGCCGGTGTCGATGCAATTGGCGGGCTGTTCGCCCATGGAAATGGCGGAAGCCGCGAAGTTGAATGCGGATCGCGGTGCTGCCATCATCGATATCAACATGGGCTGCCCGGTAAAGAAGGTCGTCAATGGCGACGCCGGCAGCGCATTGATGCGCGATCTGCCCTTGGCTGCCGCCTTGATCGAAGCGACCGTGAAAGCGGTCGATGTCCCTGTCACCGTCAAAATGCGCATGGGCTGGGATCATGCCAGCCTCAACGCGCCCGAACTTGCGCACATCGCGGAAGACCTTGGCGCGCGGCTGATTACCGTTCACGGACGCACCCGCAATCAAATGTACAAGGGATCGGCTGATTGGGCGTTCGTCAGGAAGGTCAAGGAGGCGGTCTCGCTGCCGGTTATCGTCAATGGCGACATCTGCTCTTTGGAAGATGCGGATACGGCTTTGGCGCAGAGCGGTGCCGACGGTCTCATGATCGGACGGGGTGCCTATGGGCGTCCCTGGCTGATCGGGCAGGTGATGCACTGGTTGAAAACGGGCGAACGGCTCGAAGACCCATCGCTGGCTGAACAATATAACGTCATCCTGGATCACTATTGCGCCATGCTCGACCATTATGGGACAGAGACGGGCGTGAATATGGCCCGCAAGCATATCGGTTGGTATACGAAGGGATTGCCCGGTTCCGCCGAATTTCGTCATGCGGTCAATCGGGAGCCGGACGCCGAACAGGTGATCGACATGCTGGCGCGGTTTTACGAGCCGTTATTGGGTCAGAAGTCTGTCGCTTTTGAAGATTCACCCTTCGTCCAAGCCGCCTGAGCATGGCGCATATGCCCGCGCCACCTGCCCGACAAGACGATGAGCCGACGCTAAACGATGTCGTCACGGCGTTCCCCGTCGCGACGCTTGTCGTTCGGCCGAATAATTGCATCGCCAACGCCAATGTGCGGGCGGAGACGCTCCTGAACATGGCACGTTCCGCCATCATCGGCAGCGATATCGCCCGGACTGTCCGTATGTCCGATGTCGAGGGACGATACGACGTCTGGAATTCGCACAAACCCCTCGCGGCCTATGATGTGCAGGTTCACGCCGGCCGCACGGCCGCTATGGCAGTGGACCTGATGATCGCACCGATTCCGGACCATGAGGGCTGGCGGGTGGTGTCAATCCACGCGAAAAGCGAAGCGCAGAAGCTCGCGCACCGGCGCACCGGAGGCGGTACTCGCTCGGCAATGGGGGCGGCGGCTATTCTCGCGCATGAGATAAAGAACCCGCTCTCCGGCATCAGAGGCGCCGCGCAACTGCTCGACACGGGCGAAGACGACGGCAACAGTGCGCTGACCCAACTGATCTGCAACGAGGTTGACCGCATTGCTGCTCTGATCGACCGGATGCAGGATTTCACCACCGAACGGCCGCTGGAATGCCGGCCCGAAAATATCTACCCGCTGATCGATCGCGCAGCCGAAGTGGCCATGGCCGGCTTCGCGCGCGATGTGGTCATCACCAAGGGATACGATCCATCGCTGCCTTTTGCGGTGGTAAATGGCGATGCGCTTGTGCAGATCATGATCAACCTGCTCAAGAACGCTGCCGAGGCGCTGGAGCATCGCGAGCGTCAGACGCCAAAGCCGCGCATCCGCATAGTGACTGCCTTTCGCCATGGCATGTCGGTGATGATGCCGGGGGGGAAGGGGAATGCGTCGCTGCCCATAGAAATCCTTGTGATCGACAACGGCCCCGGCGTGCCCGAGCATATCCAGGAGCATTTGTTCAATCCCTTTATCACGGGCAAACGAACGGGGCAGGGGCTGGGCCTCGCTCTGGTCGACAAGCTGGTGCGCGACATGAACGGCTTCGTCCAGTTTCAGCGTGACGAGGAAGCGAAAGAAACGATTTTCAGGATCTTGCTGCCGATGGGGATGGGTTGATGTCGGGAATATCGGGTAAGGTATTGGTCGTCGATGACGATCCGGCGATCTGCATTGTTTTGGGCGAAGCCTTGAGGCGGCAGGGGCATAAGGTCAAAACCGCCGCGTCTATCAAGGAGCGTTCCGCGCTCCTCGAAACCTTCACGCCCGACGTGCTGATTACGGACGTGATGCTGCCGGACGGGAACGGTCTGGACGACGTCAGCGCGATCATAGCCGACATTCCCGCCATCAGCGTCATCGTCCTGTCCGCACAAAATACGCTGAACACTGCCGTGCGCTCCGCCGAAAAGGGGGCGTTCGAATATCTGCCCAAGCCCTTCGACCTTAACGAGTTGACGCGCGCCGTCGCCGATGCGCTGGCCATGCGGCGTCAGGATTCTGCCGACAATGCGGACGGTGATGGCGAAATGCCCGAGCAGGATGGCCTGCCGCTCGTGGGCCGATCCGCCGCGATGCAGGAGGTGTACCGGACAATTGCGAAGGTTGTGTCGAACGACCTTACGATATTGGTGCTCGGCGAGTCTGGCACGGGCAAGGAACTCGTCGCAGAAGCAATCCACAAGCTGGGTCGTCGTCGGACAAAGCCGTTCGTCGCCATCAACATGGCGGCGATACCGCGGGAACTGATCGAGGCTGAATTGTTCGGCTATGAGAAGGGCGCGTTCACCGGCGCGCATGCCCGCACCGCCGGCAAGTTTGAGCAAGCCAATGGCGGCACGCTTTTTCTGGACGAAATCGGGGATATGCCCTTGGAGGCGCAAACCCGGCTGCTGCGGGTTTTGCAATCCGGGGAAGTCACCACCGTCGGCGGATCGACGCAGGTAAAAGTCAATGTCCGAATCATCGCCGCGACGAACAAGGAACTACCCAGCCTGATCGCCGAAAACCGTTTTCGCGAGGACCTCTATTATCGGCTGAACGTCGTCCCCATTCCGCTCCCGGCACTGCGCGACAGGAAAGACGATATTCCCCTCCTGGCCCGTCATTTTCTGGAGCGCGCAGCAAGCGAAGGGTTGCCTCGAAAGACCCTGGCGGATGACGCGGCGATGCTGATGGGTAGCTGGCACTGGCCCGGTAACGTCCGCGAGCTTCAGAATCTGATGCAGCGCCTGGCAGTACTTTCACGAGAGAATGTCATCACAGCGGATATCTTGCGGCTAAGTTTGCCATTGCAGGATGTCGAAGGCAGCGGGAGCGCGTTTGGCGCGGACCGCGTCGGCGATGCTGTGCAGGATTGGGCCAGGGCGCAACTGGCGGTCGGCGGCACTGCGATGCGCGAAAACCTGTATGAAGATATGCTGACGCTGGTCGAACCGGTTTTGCTACGCGAAGCGCTTTTGAGTACCGATTGTAACCAGATTCGTGCGGCCAGCCTCCTTGGCATCAATCGCAACACATTACGGTCCAAGCTCAACGAATATAAAATCGATCCGACCACACTTCGTCGGTAGGGCGCGCCGATAAACACCCCTCAATCATCGACCAATTGCAACAAATACGTCAAAAACTGTGTTTTAGTGAGCACATTATTGTTGTATCCATGCAACTATGACCGATAACGCGGAGTTGCCGCAGCATCATGAAACGTCGTGGCGACGCCTGTTGCCGCAAGCGTTGCGGGGGCGAAGCCTTGCCCGTTTCGTAGAGACGTTCGCGCTCCTGCTGCTGATCGGAACGGCTCTCGTCACCTATCTGCTGGTGACGAGCCAGGGCGATACTTTCGCGCTGCTCACGCCACCGATTGTCGCTTTGTTGCTCGTCGCGAATCTGGTGCCGGCCATTGCGTTGCTCGTATTGTTGGGCCGAAGACTCGCTATCCGCCGGGCGGCTAGGACGGCCGCGGGCAGTGAAGGCCAGTTGCATGTTCGCCTCGTGGCGATCTTCTCGATCCTGTCGAGCGTGCCGATGCTGCTGGTCGTGATCTTCGCATCTTTGCTTTTTCAATATGGCGTGCAGTTCTGGTTTTCCGGCAGCACGCGCGGCATGCTCGAAAACGCGAACGATTTCGCGCGCGGCTATTACGATCAGAACCTGCGCGAGGTTAGAGAAGAAACGCTGACGATGGCGAACGATCTGAGGGACTATTTGAACCAGTCCCCGATATCGAGCCCGGAGTTTCGCGAAGGTTATGTCTATCAGGTCGTCACGCGCAAACTGAACAGGTCCGCCATCATTCAGGTCGGCAAGGACGGCGTCGAGCGGACCGCTGCCAATGTCGCTTCGGATGACAAGGTGGCAAAGAACATCCTCACGAAATCGGTGATGGATCGTTTGGCGGGCGGCGAGGATGTGGTGGTCAATGCCAGCCCCAACCAGATTCAGGCTGTCACCTTATTATATCCCGACGAGGGGATTTACCTGTACGCAACGCGCGATTCCGAAACGCTTGCGTTCAGTCAGGTCAAGCGCGCGCAAACGGTGTTGTCGGACTATGATGATTTCGCCGCACGCTCGCGCAGCCTGCAGCTGCGGTTCAATGTCTTTCTGTATGTGGGTTCGCTTCTTCTGGTCGGCATTGCGGTCTGGATTGCCCTTACCGTTGCCGACCGGCTGGTTCGTCCCGTGAACGAACTTGTCGATGCGGCACGGCGTATCACGGCGGGCGACCTGTCGACGCGGGTGTCCGGCCCGCATGCCCGCGACGAAATCGGAACATTGGCCAGCGCATTCAACCGCATGACGCAAAGGCTGGAGGCGCAGACGGGCGCGCTTGTTGCGGCCAATGGGCAGCTCGATAATCGCCGCGCGTTTATCGAAGCGATCTTGTCGGGTGTCACCGCAGGCGTTTTGTCGGTGGATCAGAACCATATCGTGCAACTTCTTAACAGCTCGGCAGAGCGAATATTGGTGGAGGAAGGGCAGGACCCACTGGGCCAGCCGCTCTCTGCGTTGTCGGTGGAACTGGCCGAATTGCTCGATGAAGAACAGAGCGCGGGCATTGTGCAGATACGGGCGCATGGGGATCTCCGCACTTTGGCCGTCAAGATATCCCGCGATGCTGCGGGGCATGTCCTGACGTTCGATGATATCACGCAACAATTGTCCGATCAGCGGCGCGCCGCATGGTCGGACGTTGCCCGTCGCATCGCGCATGAGATCAAGAATCCGTTGACCCCGATCCAGCTTGCGGCCGAACGGCTTCAGCGGCGCTACGGCGAGGAGGTGACCAACGACAAGGCAACCTTTGCGCGGTTGACGGGCACGATTGTCCGTCAGGTGGGCGATCTGCGGCGTATCGTCGATGAGTTCTCGTCTTTCGCCCGGATGCCCAAGCCCGTGTTCCGGCGGGAAGCAATAGCGGATGTCGCGCGTCACTCGCTGTTCCTGCACGAAGTGGCGCATCCTGACATCGGGTTCGAATTCGATTCCCTTATCGGCACTCAGGAAATCGTCTGCGACCGGCGCCAGATCGGGCAGGCCCTCACAAACATTGTGAAGAATGCAGTCGAAGCCATTGAACCGAAGGATTTACCTGAAGATGGCGCATTGCGCGGCCATGTACGAATGCTCCTTGATCAGGATGACGCAGGCAACCTCGTCATCAAGGTAACGGATGACGGCATTGGCTTGCCGCCAGAGCGGGAACGCATCCTCGAACCGTATATGACGACACGGGTGAAGGGCACCGGCCTCGGCCTCGCCATCGTCAAGAAGATCGTGGAGGAGCATTGCGGCGAAATTGCTTTTTGCGATGCCGATGGGGGTGGGGCCTGTGTGTCGATTACCCTCGATATGAATGCATTGGAACGACTGGAAGCGACCCCGGATCAGGTCGCTACGAAGGGAATAATGACAGCTCATGGCGCTTGATATTCTGATCGTCGATGATGAAGAAGACATCCGTGAACTCGTCGCGGGTGTTCTTGAGGATGAGGGCTATGAAGCTCGCACGGCGGCCAACAGCGACGCGGCAATGGATGCGCTGGACGCGCGTCGGCCTTCGCTGGTCCTGCTGGACGTATGGTTGCAGGGGTCCAAACTGGACGGGCTGGAACTACTGGACGAGATCAAGAAGCGCGATCCTTCCATTCCGGTCCTGATGATTTCTGGGCATGGAAATCTCGACACCGCAGTGGCGGCCATTCGCAAGGGCGCCGTCGATTTTATCGAAAAGCCTTTTGAGGCCGACCGTCTTCTGCATCTCGTTTCCCGCGCCACGGAAACCGAGCGGCTGCGACGTGAAAACCAGTCTTTGCGCGCGCGGATCGGGCAAGATGATGAGCTCACCGGCAATTCGAGTGCTATCAACGGGGTGCGTGCGACTATCAAGCGTGTCGCCGGAACGGGAAGCCGGGTTCTGATTTCCGGGCCATCCGGCGGTGGCAAGGAAGTCGCGGCGCGCATGCTGCATGCTTGGAGCGGTCGGGCAACGGCGCCCTTCATCGTGGTCGCTGCAGCACGCATGGAACCGGAGCGCGTAGAGGAGGAGCTTTTCGGCGTCGAGGACAACGAAGGCATGGTCCGTCCCGGATTTCTGGAACAGGCACATGGCGGAACGCTGTACCTCGATGAAATTGCCGATATGCCGATTACCACGCAGGGGAAGATCCTGCGGGTTTTGACCGATCAGAGTTTTACGAGGGTAGGGGGGCAACGTCAGGTCAAGGTCGACGTCCGCGTCATCTCTTCCACCGCACTCGATCTGACGCTGGAAATAGAGGAAAAGCGGTTCAGGGAAGACCTGTACTATCGCCTCAATGTTGTGCCGCTGGTCATCCCGCCGCTCAGCGACCGGCGCGATGACATACCGCCGTTGGTCGAACATTTCCTCGCCCGCTTTGCGGCGGAGAAGCGGGTGACCTCACCTGACATAGCGACGGATGCAATGGCGGCGCTTCAGGCTTGCGAATGGCCAGGCAACGTCCGTCAGCTTCGCAACGTCATAGAGCGGACCATGATCCTGGCACCGGGCGATCGCATCGGGCGTATCGAGCTGGATATGTTGCCTGCCGAAGCGACCGGTGGCGGAGGCGGCGGCGAAAGCATGAGCAACAGCGCGATCATGGGATCGCCCTTGCGGGAGGCCAGAGAGAGCTTCGAACGGGAATATTTGCGGGTCCAGATCCGCCGATTTTCGGGCAATATATCGCGCACAGCTACCTTCATCGGCATGGAACGCTCGGCCTTACATCGCAAATTGAAGTTGCTGGGCATTACGGAGGACAAGGACGGGTAGGGCACCCTATCTGGCCCGGCATCGATTTTTACGTGTCGACTTATTCAGGTTGTGGGCTTGCCAAAGCGGTTGGACTTATCTCGCACTTGCGTTACAAACTTCCGTCCCCGGTACGCGGCGGACAGCACGATGCCTTTGCCAAGGGCGCAAGTGCGGGCAACGTCCCGCCAAAATAGAAAGCCTTTTAACCATGGCCGAAAAGATAAATAACCTTCAGGACATCTTCCTGAACAGCCTTCGCAAGACCAAAACGCCGGTGACCATGTTCCTGGTCAAAGGCGTAAAGCTTCAGGGCATCATTACTTGGTTCGATAACTTCTCGGTTCTGCTGCGCCGCGACGGTCAGTCGCAACTGGTGTATAAGCATGCGATCTCCACCGTCATGCCTGCCCAGCCCATGGACCTGTCCGAAGTACGCAAAGCCTTCGAAGCGAACGACAAAAAGGCCAAGCTTCTTCAGGAAATCTTTCTGAATGCCGTCCGCAAGTCTGGCTATCCGGTCACCATGTTCCTTGTGAACGGCGTGATGCTGCAGGGGGAGATCGCCGCGTTCGATCTGTTCTGCATGCTGCTGGAGCGCGATGGTATGGCGCAACTGGTCTACAAGCATGCGATTTCCACGGTGCAGCCGTCCCATCCGCTCGACTTGTCTGCGGAAGGCGAAGCCGATCAGGATTAAGTCCGCCTCCATCGAACGATGTGTTCGCCAGAGCGTTGAACAGGCATGAGTGCATTTACCCGCGAATCCGATGACGAAGTCTCACGAGGCGCCCGTGCGGTCGTCGTACATGCCGAGCTGCATGGCGGCGACCGCCGGAACCCCGAGGCGCGCCTGGAAGAAGCCAAAGGGCTGGCGCTGGCGATCGGCATCGACGTCCAGGCCTCTCAATCCTTTCGCGTGAGAGATCGCAAACCTGCGACACTTTTCGGCAGCGGCCAGGTTGACGCCATCGCTGCCCTCGCGATGGATCATGAAGCCGACCTTGTGGTGGTCGATAACGCTTTGTCGCCTGTTCAGCAGAGCAATCTGGAAAAGGCAACCAAAGCCAAGGTCATCGACCGTACCGGGCTTATCCTTGAAATATTCGGGGAACGAGCGGCTACGAACGAAGGTCGCCTGCAAGTCGAACTGGCGCATCTCGACTATCAGGCAGGACGCCTGGTACGCAGTTGGACCCATCTGGAGCGCCAGCGTGGTGGATTCGGCTTTCTTGGTGGGCCGGGCGAAACGCAGATCGAGGCCGACAGGCGAATGATCCGGGATCGTATGGCGAAGATCCGCCGGGAACTGGAGCAGGTGACCCGAACACGCGGCCTGCATCGTGCACGACGTCAGAAGGCGCCGTGGCCGGTTATAGCCCTTGTCGGATATACCAACGCTGGCAAGTCCACGCTATTCAACAGAATGACCGGCGCTGAGGTGATGGCGGAAGATCTGTTGTTTGCCACTCTCGACCCCACCATGCGCCAGATAGCGTTACCGGGTTTGGATAAGGCGATCCTTTCTGACACCGTTGGGTTCGTATCTGATCTACCCACACAACTTATCGCGGCATTTCGTGCCACGCTGGAAGAGGTCTTGTCGGCGGACCTGATCGTACACGTACGAGATGTGGCGCATTCCGATAGCAACGCGCAACGCGATGACGTGCTGCAAGTACTTGAAGAATTGGACGTAATTGGGGAGGGGGTCGACCCGGTTACTGCCGTTCCAATTCTGGAGGTATGGAATAAACTGGATTTGCTGGACGAAGAAGCGGCTGCGCACATGCATGAGGTGGCTGCACGGCAGGACAATGTTGTCCTGGTGTCAGCACTGACTGGAGAAGGCGTTGATGGCTTCCAAAAGGCCGTCAGTGATATGCTAACCAAAGGTGCCGATGTTCATCAGATCATGATCGACCCGACTGACGGTGCATCGCTTGCGTGGTTGCATGAACATGGCGAAGTGCTTGAAAGTGCTATGCAGGCGGACGGAATGCGTGTCGAAGCGAGATTATCCCAGTCTGCATATGCCAGATTTCGCGCTCGCCAGAGTTAAGCCTGCCTTTTCACCTTTTGCCAAAGCTCTTCTTTTTCTTCCAACGAAAGAGCGCAAAAGGTGTCGCCACTTTCCAATTCCATAGCACGGAACCGCGTTTCAAACTTTCGATTTGCCCTGCGCAGCGCCACTTCCGGATCGACCAGCAAATGGCGAGCCAGATTGACGACGGCAAATAGCAAGTCCCCCACTTCGTCCTCTCGTTCATCTTGGGAAGTGGTATCTTTAACTTCCTCTATTTCCTCTTCAATTTTTGCAAAAACGCCAGTTAGATCTGGCCAATCGAACCCCGTCCGTGCGGCACGCTTTTGTATCTTTTCCGCGCGCATCAGCGCGGGCAGGGCAATGGCGATATCGGCTAGAGCGCTCGTGTCGGAACTCTTCTCGGAGCGTTCGGTGGCCTTGATATTCTCCCAACTGGATTGTGCCGCATCGGCGTCGGATCGATTTTCTGAAGTGAAAACATGTGGATGACGACGGATCATTTTCCCACAAATTGCGTCAATGACATCCTGCAGCGCAAAATGTTGAGCTTCCTCCGCGATCCGAGCATGGAATACGACTTGGAGCAGGAGATCGCCAAGTTCTTCCCTTAAGGAAGGCATCTCGTCGCGCACAATGGCGTCAGCGACCTCGTAAGCTTCTTCAATTGTATAGGGCGCGATAGTTGCGAAGGTTTGCTCAACATCCCAAGGGCATCCGGAATCGGGATCGCGGAGTTTGGCCATGATATCGGCTAGGGGCGTGATGTCCGCCTTAGTAGACGCGGGATTTGCAGCACTTCGGTCAGGCATATTTGTTCCTGCCATTTAGAGAAGTCACAATTTCTGCCATATAGAAATGTCACACGTTGAGGAAAGCAGGGGCTGCGTGGAGCCCTCGGGATAGCGCAGCGCAGACCCTGCTGATGCGCTGATCTTGGG
>NZ_CAKKNC010000014.1 GCF_918741285.1 Sphingobium sp. CECT 9361
TTGCGGGCGCCGTGGGTGGTGCAGCCCGCGGCGCGGCCTTCACCTCTGGCGCTGCCAGCAGCGCCTACGCGCTCGGCTCGGCCGGCAAGACCGGCGGCGCTGCCGTCGCGGGCGGCGCCGCCGGTGTCGGCCGCGCGGCCGCCGGCGCAGCCATGTCGCCGCTGCGCAAGGCCGCCGCTTCGCTCAAGGACAGCTACCGCTCGGGCGGCCGTGCCGCCGTCACCGCGACGGGCGGCGCCATTTCGGGCGGCAGCCCCGCGCCCGCGGCCGAGGCTTCCGGCGGCTCGCCCGCCTGGGCCGCCGCGATGAGACGCCGCCAGACCATGACCCACGGCGCGACCGTCGCCGCCCATACGCTGCGCTCGGGCGACGGCGGCGGCGGCGGATCGTCCGTCGATCTCAGCCAGAAGGATTGATCCATGTTTCGACGCCCCAGCATCCGATACGGACAAACCCCGGAGCCGACGACTCCCTACCAGCGCGCGGCGCAGGTGTGGGACGACCGGATCGGCTCGTCTCGCGTGCAGGCGAGGAACTGGCGGCTCGCCTTCTTCGGCGCGCTGGCGCTATCGAGCGGCCTGGCTGGCGGCCTCGTCTGGCAGTCGGCCCGCGGGCATATCGTGCCCTGGGTGGTTGAGGTCGATCGGCTCGGCGAGGCCCAAGCGGTCGCGCCGGCCGAGGGCGGCTACCGCCCGACCGATCCTCAGGTCGCGTTCCATCTCGCCCGCTTCATCGAGCAGGTCCGCGCGATCCCCGCCGATCCCGTCATCGTCCGCCAGAACTGGCTCCGCGCCTACGACTTCACCACCGACAAGGGGGCGCTGTTCCTCAACGACTATGCGCGCGCCAACGATCCGTTCGCGCAGGTCGGCAAGGTGCAGGTCGCGGTGGACGTATCGAGCGTGATCCGCGCTTCGCCCGACAGCTTCCGCGTCGCCTGGACCGAGCGCCGCTATCAGGACGGCAGCCTTGCCGCGACGGAACGATGGTCGGCGATCCTCACCGTCGTCGTGCAGCCGCCGCGCACCCCCGATGCCCTGCGCAAGAATCCGCTCGGCGTCTTCGTCAATGCCCTCAACTGGTCGAAGGAGCTGTCGCAATGACCGCGAGTCCGTTCCGCCGCGCCGCGTCCGCTGCGCTGCTCGTTTCCGCATCGGCGCTCGCCGGCTGCGCCACCACATCGGCGAAGCCGCCCGCCATCGCCTATGACGATCCGCCCGCGCCGATCACGGCAACGCCCGCGCCGGAACCGCCACGCCCGGTCGAGGTGGTGACGATCCCCGAGCCGCTGCCGCTTCCCGGCCAGCTAAAGCCGGTGACGGATACGCCGCGCGCGCCGGAGCCGTCCGATCCCCGCCGGCGCGTGGGCGCGGCGAATGCCGCCGCGCGCGTGCAGCCGGTGCGCGACGGGTTCCTCAACGCCATCCAGCAATATCCCTGGACCGATGGCGCGCTCTATCAGGTCTATTCCGCGCCCGGCCAGGTCACGGACATCGCCTTGCAGGAAGGTGAGCAGCTCGTCGGGCCGGGTCCGGTCGCGGCCGGCGACACCGTGCGCTGGATCATCGGCGATACGATCAGCGGCAGCGGTCCCACGGCGCGCGTGCATATCCTGGCGAAGCCCACCCGGCCCGATCTTTCAACGAACCTCGTCATCAACACCGACCGGCGCACCTATCATCTGGAGCTGCGCGCCACGGCGGCGACCTATATGGCGTCGGTGAGCTGGACCTATCCGCAGGATGCGCTGATCGCCTTGCAGGGCCGGAACGCCGCCGCCGCATCCGCCGCCCCAGTGGCGACGGGCGTGGATGTGTCCGCTCTCAACTTCCGCTACCGCATCGAGGGCGATCGGGCGCCGTGGCGTCCCGCCCGCGCGTTCGACGACGGCCAGCAGGTCTTCATCGAGTTTTCGGCCGGGATCTCGCAGGGCGAGATCCCGCCGCTGTTCGTGACCGGCGCGGCCGGCGATGCCGAGCTGGTCAACTACCGCGTCCAGGGCCGCTACATGGTGGTCGATCGCCTGTTCGCCGCCGCCGAACTGCGCCTCGGCGACAAACGCAGTGAGCAGCGCGTCCGCATCGTGCGCGACGATGGACGGGGGCGGCGGCCGTGAGCGATTCTGCCGACACTCCCTCGACCGAAGCGCCCGCCACGCGCGCGCCGCGTTCCGATCCTCAAGCCTTCCAACTCCGAGGCGACCCGCCGCGCGTCATGCGCCTGTCGCGCAAGGCACTGGCCGTGATGGGCGTCGCCGCGGGTCTCGGTATCGGCGGCTCGCTGATCTACGCGCTACGGCCGCCCGGCGAGAAGGCCGCTCAGGAACTCTACAATACCGACAGCCGGACCACGGCCGACGCGATCACCTCGGGGCCGAAGGACTACGGCCAAACGCCGCGCCTTGGCCCGCCACTACCTGGCGATCTTGGCCGGCCGATCGTCTCGGCGCAGCAGCGCGGCGATGCCGTGCCCGTGCCCGTGCCGCCGGTCGGCGCGCAGCCCGATCCGCGCGCCCAAGCCGCCGAAGCTGCCCGCCAGCGCGCCGCTCAGGAGCGGGACGCGGCTCGCACCAGCGCGGTCTTTCTCGGCAGCGGCGGGGGAGCGTCGTCATCGGCCGCGCCGGCCTTGCCCAGCCTGGCCGTGGCAAGCCCGGCGACACCAGCGGCAGGGGATACGGCGGCGCAAAGCGATCAGGCCGCCAAGCGCGCTTTCATGGCGCAGGCGGCCAACCAGCGCACGGTCAGCGTCGAGCGACTGACGGCGCCGGCATCGCCCAACATCGTTCAGGCAGGCAGCATCATTCCCGCCGCGCTCATCACCGGCGTCCGTTCCGACCTGCCCGGCCAGATCACGGCCCAGGTGACGGCCAACGTCTATGACAGCCCGACCGGGCGCATCCTGCTCATCCCGCAGGGCGCGCGGCTGATCGGGGAGTATGACAGCGAGATCGCCGCCGGGCAGACCCGCGTGCTGCTCGCCTGGGACCGGCTCATCATGCCGGATGGCCGCTCGATCGTTCTCGAGCGCCAGCCCGGCGCGGACGGAGCCGGGTTTGCCGGCCTACAGGATCGCGTCAATCAGCATTGGGGAAACCTGCTCAAGGCCGCTGCCGTCTCGACGCTGCTCGGCGTCGGCGCCGAGCTGGGCGCGGACAGTGAGGATGACCTGACCCGTGCCCTTCGGCGCGGCTCGCAGGACACCATCAACCAGACCGGCCAGCAGATCGTGCGGCGGCAGCTCAATGTGCAGCCGACACTCACCATTCGGCCGGGGCACCCCTTGCGCGTGATCCTGACCCGCGACCTCGTATTGGAACCCACTGGAGGCGCACGATGACGAAATTGAAGCTGGGGCCTCTCGCCGATGATCGGCCGGTGAAGCTGACGGTCGAACTGCCCGCCGCCGTTCACCGCGATCTCGCCGCCTACGCCGCTGCGCTCGCAGCCGAAACGGGAGGGGAAGCCATCGCCCCCGAGAAGCTCGTCTCACCCATGTTGGCGAAGTTCATGGCAAGCGACCGGGGGTTTTCGCGGCGTCGCGGCGGCGCGAAAGACTGAGCCATCACGCTGCCGTCAGTTGCCCATGAATTTCTTGAAGCGCTCGCGGCCTTCCACTTCGGCCACGGCTTGCTCGGCACTGGCGCATTCGCCGCCGCGCACTGAGCCATCGCGACATCCGGCGACGATCCGCCGCGCTTCATCGACATGCGCCACGAAATACTGTGTGCCGCGCGCCTCTGTCGATGTCGGCGCAACTGTCGCTGGGCTGGCGACCGCAGCCGTTTGCGGCGCTGGCGTGATGATCGGCCGTAGGATGAACCCTCCGGCAAATCCGAAGACCAACGCGACCAGAACAATGATAAGTGGCTTGCCTTGTGACATGGCATTACGCTCCAACGAAAACTAACCCTATTCTACTGAATTCTCAGAAATTTTGAAGGATAGTGCATAGCGTGTTTTGACGAATTGGAGAAATCGCCGCAAAGCGGGATTGCAATTTTCGTCGCGCCAGTATCCGGAATAGCAGATCAGCACTGGTCCTTGTTCTCCGTACATGGGCCTATAGACCACATTGGGATACTGTGTGCCGGAGCCACCCTCGCAGATGATGCTGAGGCCGCGCCCGTCGCCTAGCACACTAAGAATTGTCCCATGACCGGACTGGTGCATTCTGACGTCCGGCTGCATTCCCGCCACCGACAGGCGGCCGAGTAGCATGTCGCGAATTTCTGGACCGGGGTCTGTTGCGGGGAGCAGGAAGCGTTCGCTGCGAAGGTCGGTCCAATGGATGATCTCGCGTTCTGCAAGAGGGTGGCTCGACGACAGGGCTACCATCACGCGCTCGCTCCAGAACGCTTCGCGCTGATAACCATCATGGGCAGCTTCGCCCGCCATAATGGCAATGTCGATCTCCCCGGTATCGAGACCAGCAAGCAAAGCACCTCGGTTTGCCTCTATCCCGTCTAGATTGACGTCTGGATGCGCACCGCGCCAACCCAGCATGGTCGCGCGTAGGTTGCCGGCCGAGAGCGAGCAATAATGTCCGATAACGAGGTCGCCGGCGCGGCCCTGACCAGCAGCACGCATTATGGCTACGAGCTTGTCCGCATTCGCGAGCATTGGCCTAACGCATCGAATAAAATCGCGTCCGGCCCCTGTCGTACTTATTCCTGCACGCGAACGCACAAAAATTTGGACTCCGATCATTCGTTCTAGTTTGGCAACGTCCCGGCTAAGTGTGGACTGTTCCATCCCCAATGCGCGGGCAGCTTTGTAGAAGCTGCCGTGATCGGCCGCGGCGAGGACGTGTCGTATCTGGCAAATGCTGAATGACATCAGCAATCAACCGTAGAGGGGGCATAGATTGCTGTTGCTATTGCGCGCCGTCCCGATCCCAATGCGGTTCGCCAAGGCACGAAGAGGCAGCCGCCTTCGAGGTAACTTCGGTGGCTGAGCCCGGCGACAATTAATTTGGCGCCCGTCATGGCCCGCTCAAGCTGGCTTGAACGTCATCGCTACGCCGTTCATGCAATAGCGAAGCCCGGTCGGTCTCGGGCCATCATTGAAGACATGTCCCAAATGACCGGCGCATCGTGTACAATGAACCTCGGTGCGTTCCACACCAAGGCTATTGTCGCGGTGCTCGCCGATGGCGTGAGGAAGGTGGTCGTAAAAACTCGGCCAGCCCGTGCCACTGTCGAATTTAGTCGCGGACGAATAGAGCGGGAGCGCACATCCAGCACATGCGAACGTGCCTTTGCGGTGCTCCTTATCGAGCGGACTTGTATAGGGGTATTCGGTCGATGCTCGTCGGAGCACGGCGTAAGCCTGCGGAGAGAGTCTCTTGCGCCATTCCGCGTCGGTGAGACGAAATGTGGCGGGTACGGTCGCCACAGCCGCGGCATCATCGGCGCCTATCAACCGCCATGCGAGCGCGCCGAGGGCTGCAGTTGTGCCAAGCCCAAGGAGCTTGCGGCGAGTAGGCTGAGCGAGCGATCGTTCCATGCTGACATATTCGTAGTCGAAGGCAGGATGGTTACAGGAAGGAGTGTAACCTGTGTCGCGGCACGAACGAATGCCGGATTGGAGGTATGTTTCCGGAGTTTGAGTCCATGTTACGTTCCACTGCCCTTGCGGTTACATTGTTCGCCGGTGTCGCCGTGACCGCTGCGATAAGGCCCAGCGAAGCTCGCAATAGCGCAATCAAGGTTCCCGTCGCGGTCATGAAGGAGGCGCCTGGGGGAAATCGCGAGACGGCGATCTTTGCCGGGGGCTGCTTTTGGGGTGTCGAAGGTGTCTTCAGCCATGTGAAGGGTGTGGTTAGCGCGACTTCGGGATATGCCGGTGGCTCGGCATCGACCGCGCAATATGAGACTGTTTCGAGCGGTGCGACTGGCCACGCGGAATCGGTCAAGGTCGTGTTCGACCCTCGGCAGGTGAACTACGCTACGTTGCTGCGTATCTATTTCTCCGTGGTCGCCGACCCAACCCAAGTGAACCGACAGGGGCCTGATGAAGGCACCCAATATCGCACCGCCTTGTTCCCGCTATCGGCGGCCCAGACGAGGGTGGCGCGTGCCTACATCAGCCAGCTGAGCGCCGCTCGCGTCTTTTCCGCGCCGATCGCCACGCGCCTCGAGCAGCAGAGGGGCTTCTTTGCGGCGGAGGGCTACCACCAGGACTTTATGGCCCGCAACCCGAACTACCCCTACATCATTGTCAATGATCGGCCGAAGGTCGACGCGCTCAAACGGATTTTCCCCGAGAACTGGAAGGCCTGATCCACGAACCGCGTCCTCCCGGTCCACCGGGAGGACGCGGTTGACCACAATTCCGTCGGAAGCCGGCGCACGCACATCGGATAGCAAGCGTTTGCCCTTCATCACCAGCTGCTGCGAATCCAGCGGAGGCCATGAACGCTCTTGCGAAAGTTACGATGTTGAGAAGGATCTACAGCGCGGCCAGCTCAGTGCCGCATTGCAGGAGAACGGTTCGTTCAATAGCTGCATAGCGGTGAACAAGCGCGGCGCGATAAGTTTCGTCGCGCATCATCGCGAGAAAATGCCCGCGCGAAGGATAGCGAACGATCAGCACCCGATCCCAGTCAGTCGGAGCCGTGCCGGGTTCGCCGATAAAAACCAGCCCGACATCGCCATTATAGATGATGTTCGCCTGACTGACGGTGCCGACGGTGACGCTGAATGCCTTTTCGTACAGGGCATAGGCTTCGCTTCCCGAGCGTGCCGGCTCCCCGCTGTCTTCGGGATAGACGGCCCGATCTTTGAACTTCAGCAGGTTGACCATCGTCACGGGGCCGTCCGGTCCATCATCACGCAACTGGCGTACCTGATCAGCGGTCGGGTCAATCGAGCGATCGATCATCATACCACCCCGTTTGCCTTGAAATGTGCCAACATCCGCGACCATCCGTCACGCGCGTCGCCTTTGTTGTAGCTCGAACGATAGTCGGCGTGAAATCCATGCTGGGCGTCGGGATAGACGTGGATATTCGAACCCATTTTCCCGGCGGCTTGCAACGCAGCGCGCATCGCTTCGACATCGGCCTGGGGGATGCCCTGATCAAGCGCGCCGTACAGGCCTAACACCGGGGCCTTCAGTTCTGCGGCACGGCTGATCAGCGGCTTGAGCTGTCCATACCAGGCGACGCCTGCCTTGATATCGGGATCTTCCATGGCAGCACGCCAGACGACTGCGCCACCCCAGCAGAAGCCAGTGATCGCGATCCGCGTGCCTTCGACGAACGCTTGAGCCTTCAGCCACGTCGAAGTCGCTGCGACATCGTTGTCGACTTGGTCGGGTGTCGCCTGTCGGACGATCGGGATGATCTGCTCGATGTTGGCGATAGCCGGGAGATTGACGCCCGAACGGTAGAAGAAATCGGGCGCGATCGCGACATAACCGAGACGCGCCAACCGTCGGCAGATGTCCTTGATATAATCGTGGATTCCGAAGATTTCATTCACGACGATGATCGCGGCATGTCGGGCCTGACCGGCGGGCCGGGCGACATAGGCCGGTAAGTGCTGGGACGCGCCATTCGGAATCGTTACGCCCTCAATAATCAGCCCGTCTTCAGGTGTCGTGATCGGCGCGGCCTCCGCGGAGAAAGCCGCGAGAGCATAGCCGGCGAAGAACAAACCAGCGGCCGCCCGGCGCGTCAGGTGGAAGTCTTCCGGCAATGAGCCTTCGGGCCTGGTCAGCATGGGGGCTCCTCATCAGTTCACAGCGCGCAGTGCGAGCGTACGTCTCGCTCAAAGACGTCCTTGATCGCAAGAAAATGGGCGTCGATCGCCATCGGATCCTTGCTGTTCAGGTCGATCAGGGCCTGTCTTTCGGGACCACCACGAACCACATTGATGGCGTCATGCTTGATCCCTGCAATGATCGCTTCAGCGACAGCTTCGGCTGGCTCCAGCGAGAATCCAATCTCTGGGCCCGCCTGGTTCGTCGCCATCATCGGGGTATCGGTGCCGCTGGGGTAGACCGTCATCACACGAACACCTTCTCCATTGAGCTCGCGCCGCAGCGACTCCCCAAAGCTCGACAGACCGGCCTTCACCGCCGCATAGGTCGCATAGAACGGCATCGCGACCAATGCGATCGCGGAAGAGACGTTAACGATCATGCTCTCGGAACCAGCTCGCAGCAACGGCAACGCCGTGCGAGTCAGCATGATAGGGGCAACAAGATCCACCTCGATCATGGCGCGGATCTCCTCTTCATCAATCGCATCAAGGCGACCGGCGCGAACCGCGCCGGCGTTGTTCACGAGAATATCGAGCCCGCCGAATGCTTCGATCGCGCCCTGCAAGGCTGCCGTGCGACCTATCGGGGTCGCGACATCGGCAGTGATGCCGGCAGCCTCCGCACCTGATGCGTTCAAAGCCCCGACAGCTTCATCGACGCGCGCTGCTCCGCACGCAGCGATGACCAGACGTGCACCGCGCGCGGCAAGCCCACGCGCCAATTCAAGCCCGATCCCGCTTGACCCGCCAGTGATGAGAACCCGTTTTCCTTCGACGTCCATGACCGGCACCTCAACCTTCTGCAGCATAGTTTGAGGGAAAGAGCGCGCGCAGCGTTTGCTCGTCGAACTCGCGCTTGAATTCGTGATCGCTCCCAACATCGCGAGCACGCCACGCCGCCTGCCGCGCATTGACCAGCCGATGCCAGCGGGCCAAATCGGGATAGCGACTGAGGGGCTCGTCGAATTCGGGGAAGACGAAGCCGGCGCGTTCGATCCATCCCCAGGCCGCCATATCCGCGACCGTGTAGGTCTCGCCGACTATGTACGTCCGATCGCGCAGGTGATCGTCGAGAACCTGGTAATGGCGCTCGGCTTCGCGCCGATAGCGGTTGAGCGCATAGTCCAGACCCGCTGGCGCGGCGCGCTGGAAATGAACCGCCTGGCCGGAAAACGGTCCAAGGCCCGACGCCACGAAAAACAGCCAAGAGAGCAATTGCCCTCGATCCTCGGGTGATCCAAGAAATTGACCGTGCTTTTCTGCGAGATAGAGTAGGATCGCGGTCGAATCGAAGACCGCCGTCGGAACTCCGCCGGGGCCTTCGGTGTCGACGATCGCCGGGACTTTCCCGTTCGGATTGATTGCGAGAAAGGAGGGCGCGCACTGTTCGCCCTTAAAGGTATCGACCGGCACAAGCTCATAGCCGATGCCGAGCTCTTCGAGCAGCAGGGCGACCTTCAAGGGGTTCGGGGTCGGGTGAAAATAGAAGCGGATCATCTCGGTTTGGTCCTCATGCAAAACAGTCTCACCGGACGTCTGCGATCATCTGGTCTTGCACCCAGGACGCGAGATAGCGGCCGGCGGCATCGACCGCCGTTTCGACGCCGATTTCTTCGGACAGGCGGTCGCACAGGCGAGCAAAGCTCATGCCCGACGATGCGAGCTGGATCGCGCCCATCTCAGCGGTCTCGATCGAGGCGAAATGCGGTTGAAGACCGACGCGCCAAACACGCACCCAACCCGGCTCGGGCAGCAACTCGGCTGCCGGAACTTCCTCTTCGGCGGCGATCGCGTTCCAGATCGCGCCACAGTTGGTCTTGACGGGCAGCAACGTGAGCGTCGGCACGAATGCGATCACCGCCTCATCCCAATCGACCGCTGCGAGCTGTTGCCGGTCGAAGGCCGGTGCGTCGGGGCCGTCGAACGCGCGCCGCAAAGCCCAGTCGAGCGCGGCGATTTCGGCGACCTCAGGATCGTCCGGGTAAAGGTCGGCCATTGTCTCCGAGAATTTGACGCCGTAGTCGGCGAGCGTCCAGCTATGCGGCGGGTGGGCGGCGATATGCCGGCGCGCAGCCGCTTCGAACGCCTCGTCTCCGAGCCACGCCCACAGGCGTTCGTAACTGTCTTTGAGGCACTCTACGAGCTGGCCACCATAGGCGTTGTGATAGACGGCAAGGCCCGGCCCACTGGACCCGCCAACGGCAACCGGAATGTCGCTCGGTTCATCCAACAGGAATCCCAGGAAATCGCGTTGAAGGTCGAGAAGCGTCATGCCGCGGCCGCCGTGACGTCGCCTGCGATGCGGCGCGCAACATCCAGCTCGTCCAACATATCCTGAAGCGGAGGAATGTTGTCGTCGCGCTCGATCATAGTGGCGACGCGTCCGAGACGAGGATAAATCCGGGCGAACAGATCCCAAACTGGATCGGGAACAGGCTCGTCGTGCGTATCGATTAGCCGGCCTTGCCCCTGGCTGTGGCCCGCGAGGTGGATTTGCCGAACACGGTCCGCCGGCACGCCCGCCAGATAATCATAGGGGTCAAAGCCGTTGTTCGTTCCGCTCACATAGATGTTGTTGACGTCGAGTAGCAGGTAGCAGCCCGTCCGTTTCGTCATCTCGGCAAGGAAGGCCCATTCGGTCATCTGGTCGTCGGCGAAGGTCAGATAGGTCGAGGGGTTTTCGAGGACCAGCGGACGTTCGAGCGCATCCTGGACATGCTCGATGTTCGCGCAAACGGTGTTGAGTGCTTCCTCGGTGAAGGGCAGCGGGAGCAGGTCATGGGAATTGACCTCCCCAACGCGCGACCAGCTCAGATGATCGGAGACCCATAATGGCTGGATTCGATCAGCCAGCGCTTTCAGGCGCGCAAGATAGTCGGAACGGATGCCGTCAGCCGAACCGATCGACATTGAAACGCCATGCATCGCAACGGGCCAGCGATCGCGCACCTCATCGAGAACGTGGATCGGGCGCCCGCCGGCCCCCATGAAATTCTCGGAGATGATCTCGATGAAATCGACAGGAACGGCCTCGGTCAGATAATTCTGGAAGTGTGGAATCCGCAGGCCGAGCCCGAAGCCGTGAAATGGCGCGATTGTTTCTTCCGGCACAGACTTACTCCGATCGGTGTGCCGGGCCCGGACGGAACGGAGGGACAGCCCGGCACATGACGGAATACGAGTGGTAGCGTCTGGCGGTTACACCTGCTCCGAAAGTTTCGCGCCGCAATGCGATTGGGGTGGGCGCGAGACGGGCCCGCCGCCTTACCAGCGTAAGAGCCGTGGTCCGACGGCGGCGCCGACCAACGTCGCTGCGGCAAGGCCGAGCGAGTACCATAGCAGCACGAAGCCAGGCGATGTCTCGGCGCAGTGTAGAGCGTAGATGGAAGCGCCAGTGGCGCCAGCAACCAATCCCGCAGCTGCGCCAGCGGCCTCAAGCCTCGTCGGAGCAAGGTGGGCCATCGCCCGCACCAGCCCAACGAACACCGGCACCGATAACAACATCACATAGAGCGGGCACTGAAACCAACTCGAGCCCATCCAGAAGGAGGCAGTATTTCCGTCGGGGGCGATGGCCAGCTGGATGGACGTGACCAATGCCAACAGAGCGATGGGTGGCCACAAGAGTCGCGTCCAGTGAAGGTCGCGAGCGCCAGGCCGGCTCAATCGTTCGAGAGCGAAAAAGCCGAGCGACGCGATCGAGGCGGTGTAGAGCAGCTTCATCCAGAAGCCCATTGTCACGGCCGCTACGGACAAATCGCTACGCACGGCCAGCGAAGGCCAGAACAAGACCAGCACCATCGCGACGGCCGCACCCCGAATTAAACCCCGGCGCAAAAGGGCGCGCGGACCATGCAGGGGCACGGGCTGCAAATTCCTGGAAAGCTCCACAATCAACACTTCGGTATTCATCAAATGCTCCGTCGAACACTCGGTCGACGGGCCTCCACGCCGCGAGTCTTGACTCTACATTCGGAACCGCGAGGCAATCGGTTACGCTGGGGTCGGTCCGGGACTGACGTGCATCCAAGAGGCAACGGAGGATGTTCGCGAGAAAAATCCCGACAGAGTGGTGGAGAGGGTTACACCTGACGTCCGCCGAACGCCTTCGCGCGAACTTTTGGCGCCGGTCATGGCCCGTTATTGGTTCGGGAGAGGGCGGTGGCCGTGCCACCGCCTTGAAATGGCATGTTGCCGTCTCCTCAAGTTCGCCTCTCGTCAAGCCGCAGCCTGGTTAGGCGACGCTTGATCCCTTCCGCTGGACCGAGTTTACGAACAAGACGAGGGATGCAGCCAGAAGAACGGCGTCTTTCAATAGAAATTGGCCGGGCGCCGCCGAGATTGCGGGAAAACCGCCGGCGGTTTGCTCAGCCACGCCGGGCGTGCTCACGAAGAACGTCAGCGTTATGGCGTAGGTCGCAATCGACATCGCCGCGCCGAGTGCTGAAAAAGTGGGATGGAAAGCTCCAGCAACAAGGGCACACGCCGTCGCAAGTTCGATCACGCCAATGGCATAGCTCTGCCCCTGGATGCCGAGCATGTTGAGCCAGTGCATGATGGGGCTGTTGTCGATGAACGGTGCGATTCCGTTTGCCTCATAGGCGGTGAATTTCATTCCGCCAAACCAGAGGAAGACAATGACCAATGCCCAGCGCAGGAGGGCGAGGTCACTCCGGCCATGCTCCGCGACCCGAAAGCCGTAGTCGTCGAAAATTTTCATATTTCAGTCCTTTCTTTATGCGAATTGGAAAGTGCTTGGTGTGATTTCGCGTCCCCACTGCGCCGTGGGTGTCCAGCTTCAATTGATCGATCCCGCTCGTCGCGGCGCTCGAATGAGGAGCGCGGTGGAATTGAGCGATCTCGTGCGTTCATGCTCCGGTACGTGAATTATATGCGCCGCGCATATATTGCAGATTGAGGCTTGTCTATATGCGCCGCGCATATAGATGTGGGCGATGCATACGAACCGTGACAGGAACACGATCGGGGCCTTCGCCTTGATGATCGGTGACGAAATTGCCCGTGCAGTCGCGTCCAAGGCACCCGAGGCCGGCCCGATGGCCGCGGCGCTGGCTCTTTTGGATCACGAACCGGGCCTTTCGATCAGGACGCTCTCCGCTGGTGTCGGACTGTCTCATGCAGGCACTGTTCGACTCGTCGATCGACTCGTCTCCGAAGGGCTGATCGAAAGACGGGGGCATGCCGACGACGGTCGCGCCGTTTCGCTCTATCTAACCCCAACGGGGCAGCAGGCCTGCGCCGCCGTTCTTGAAGCGAGGGGCGAAGTCTTGGCGTCCAGCCTTGACGTTCTGAGCGCAGATGAGATCGCTATATTGGCGGAATTGTCTCAGCGTGTCCTCCGCTCCCGTCTGCGCGATTCAGACCATTCATATCGCATCTGCCGCCTGTGCCAGCACGATGCTTGCACCAACTGTCCGATCGACGCCGAATTGAAGGAACGGGTTGAAGGGAGCGCTGGCTGATTCTTCACCAGGCGTCGGGACTGTGGGGCAGCAGATTGATTTAAGGAAATCACAGAGGCGGGCGTGACTTCCTGTAACCCCCGATTGCTTATGGGCGAATGAACCAATGCGCCGTGTAAAAAGAGTCAAGAAGGCGGCGCTGTGTGGCGGGAGATGCCCCCCCGCTTCCCGCCACACACATTTTTCCGGACGGGAGCGACGCGGTGACGGATTTCTCTATCTCGATCGTCCAGGCTCCGCCCGTCTTCCTCAATCTTGCGGCCAGCATGGACCGCGCCGAGGTGTTGATACGTGATGCGGCCCGAAGCGGTGCTGCTATTGTCGTGTTCCCGGAAGCCTGGTTACCCGGCTATCCCGTTTGGCTGGATGAGAGCGCTGGCGCGGCGCTTTGGGGACATCGCCCGGCGGAGTCATTGTTTCGAATATTGTTTGCGAATTGCCCGGATTTGGAGGGGCCAGAAATCGCGCGGCTTGCCGACCTCTCCGCTGAGCTTTCGGTCGAGATCGTGATGGGCATTCAGGAGCGACGCGGCTCAAGCATCTACAATAGTGTCGTTCGCACAACCCCGAGCGGGTGGCGTGATATCCACCGCAAGATCATGCCGACGCATAACGAGCGGCTGATTTGGGCGGCCGCTGACGGCAGCACCTTGAGGCCTTGGCCAGGAACGCACGGACCTGTCGGTGCGCTTATCTGCTGGGAGCATTGGATGCCGCTCGCCAGAGCGGCGCGGCATCAACATGGGGAGGTGTTGCATTTCGCTTTGTGGCCCGCCGTCACGGAACTCCACCTCCTCGCGAGCCGTCACTATGCCTTCGAAGGCCAATGCTATGTCGCGGCCGCGGGCACGGTTTTGACCAGGGACGATGTGCTCGACGGGTTTGATAGCCTCGACATTGCGGAACCCGACGCGCGTTCAATATTGGAGGCGATCCCCGCGGAGCGCGAACTGCTGAAATCGGGGGGTAGCGCCATCATCGGCCCGGATACCTCGATCATCGTGGTTGCGGCCAGCGGCGATCCTTCCACGCTCAGCGCCACGATCGATCCGGGTAGGCTCGCCGAGGGGCGCCTCTATCTCGATACCGCTGGCCATTATTCGAGGCCCGATATCTTCGAACTGCATGTCGATGCACGAGAACGCTCGGGCGTGCGGTTCACTAACTGAGACAGTCGTCCGCGATCGAGTGGTGGAACGGGCGCTGTCGATCGCGGCTGCGTTCTTTACACGCGCTGCCCGCTGCTTTGTTGCGGATTACGCGCTCCAAGGGAGTTTCTTGGTCGGCGAACTGTAACCACCGCGCCGATGGCGGCGAATTCCCAATCATCAAGCAACATGTCCGAGAGGAACGAAATCGTGCGGACCAATACCACCCAGGCGGCATTTTCCGGCGCGCTCCCGGTCATCGGCTCCGGCGTGGCGCTCATCGCCATGCTCACTATCGGCACGATCACAATCGCAGGCGCCATAATGGGCGCGATGCCGGGCTACTGAAAGGAACCGTGATGCGCGCTCCAGCGCTGATTCTCGGCGTGCTCGCCTTTGGCGCGGGCGTCATGGGCTTGATCGAGTCCGGTCGCGGGGATGCTCAGGCGGTTCCAGCGCGGCGCGGCGGTCCCGTTCTGGTCGAACTCTATCAGAGCCAGGGTTGTTCGAGTTGCCCACCGGCCAACGCCAACGTGAATGCTCTGGCCGACCGCCCCGATGTCGTGGCTCTGTCGTTCGGTGTCACCTACTGGGACTATCTCGGCTGGCGCGACAGTTTTGCAACGCCGCAATTCACGCAGCGCCAGTGGGATTATTCACGCTACAACCGTCTTGGCAATGTTGCGACACCTCAGGTCTGGATCAATGGCACGAAGACGATCGTCGGCAACAGCCGAAGCGAACTCGACGCATCGATCCGCACAGCGCGCAGCGACGGACCTCCGCTCGCCATCGCGAACGGCAAGGCTAGTGTTGGCGCCGGCCGCGCGCCGGCCGGCGGTGCGGATGTCTGGATCGCCAACTATGACCCGCGAACGGTTCAGGTTCCGATTAGGGCCGGTGAGAATGGAGGTCGGACCCTCCCGCATCGCAACATCGTTCGTCGGCTGGTGAGGATCGGGCACTGGGATGGTAGAGCGATCAGCTTCGCTCTTCCCCCAGCCGCCCCCGGTTTGGCTACAGCCATCTTCCTGCAAGCGGGTCGGGGTGGTCCGGTGCTGGCCGTAACCAAGGCAAGCTGAGCTGTAACCTCTTCAAGAGTCTGATCGAAGCTCTCCTCGTCTCCAATCAACCATGGAATTGCGATCATGACCTTTCTTCGCGTACTGCCTCTTGCAGCGCTTATCGTTATTGCTGCTCCCGTTCAGGCCCAGCCGGTTCGACCATTCAGCCTAGCGGCGCTCAAGGCGGCTCAGGCGGCCGGCAAGCCTGTTCTGGTGGACGCCTTTGCGCCTTGGTGCCCAACTTGCCGCGCCCAGGCGCCGACGATCGAAAAGCTCGCGAAAGATCCCGCGTACAAGAACCTGATCATCCTTCGCCTCGACTATGACAATCAGGGGGCTGAGAAGAAGTTGCTCGGCATCACCAAGCAAAGCACGCTGATCGCCTACAAAGGCAACCGGGAAGTCGGCAGGATCGTCGGCATTACGGATCCTGCGCAGCTGAAGGCGTTCGCCGCAAAGCCTCTGCGCTGACGCCATGCGCTTCGATCGCCGCGCCGTCATTGCAAGCCTCGGGGCTGTCGCGATCGGCGGCACTTCCTTGGCCGGAGCTATCGCGACTCCGAGCTATGAAGACCCGGACGACATGTATGCCGCGCTCGGCCGCCAACCTCAGCAGGTGCTGAGGATCGGTGGCGGGACGATACGGGTCGTTTTCGCCGATGGTGCGCCCGGGCTCGTTCGCGACCCGGTCCTGGCATGGATACAGACGGCAGCCGTTGCGGTTACGGCCTATTTCGGACGCTTCCCCGTCGAGGATTTCGGTCTGCTCATCATCGCCGACTCATCCGATAAGGTCGGCCACGCGACCACGTTCGGCTACGCCGGTTCCGCCACCAGGATTCATGTCGGGACTGGGGCCACAAGCACGGCCTTTCGCAATGACTGGGTGCTGGTCCATGAAATGGTCCATACGGCGCTTCCCGACCTGCCTCGCCGCGCGCTATGGCTACAGGAAGGAAACGCAACCTATGTCGAGCCCATCGCGCGTGTGATGGCAGGCCAGATCCCGGCGGCGGACGTGTGGCGTCAGCTGGTCACGGGGTTGCCGAAGGGCAGTCCACAGCCTGCCGATGGCGGTATGGATGGCACCCGGGCCTGGGGCCGGCTCTATTGGGGCGGTGCCGCATTCTGGCTGCTGGCGGAGATCGCCATCTATCGCGATACCATGGGCAAGCGCTCACTCCGTGATGCGCTTCGTCGTATCAATCGCGCGAGCGGTGGAAACACGATGGATTGGTCGCCCGAGCAACTCATGACGGCCGGCGACCAGGCGATCGGGGCAAACTCGTTGATCGACCTCTATACCCGTTTCGCCGACACGCGGGTGGTCCCCGATCTCCCCGACCTGTTCCGTCAGCTTGGCATAATCCAGCTCGGCGATGGCGCGATCTCCTTCGATAGTCACGCTCAGTTAGCTGAATTGCGGCGAACGGTAACGCTCCCGCCGCGGTAGGCCGGAGCGAGAACCCTGGCCGACGTTCGCCGGGATTGCCGACTATAATCATAATTGACGGGAGGAGGAGTCAGGTGACGATCATCAACGGATCGGATCCACAGTCGATCTGATTGGCGCAGTGTGGTGGGCCCGGCCGGGGAAATAGTGAGCGCGCGGTTCTGGGGCGTATCGCGATGCCGGGCCGCAGGGGCAATCCGGCCCGGCATCGTCTTACGGACTGCCGCCACTGTTGAGCGACAGGAGTCACCGCCCATCGGGCAGCGGCGTCGTCGGCTGAAGGGAGGGTTACGGCCGCGACACTATGGTATTCGATGGAACGGATAGTCAGGTTACTGTCCCCGGAAGTTTTTTGCCGATCTTGAGCAGCGTTGAACTTCCGCTGCCCGGGATGAAGCGATGATAGATCCCAGCCTCAACTACGAGGAAAAACACTGACGATGAGCCGATATCAATCGGCCGCATAATCCTTGTTCAGCTTTCCGCGTGCCGGATCGATCCCGAGCAGATGGTCGAGCGAAAACTTGCCGCCGCCGCGGAAAATGATCGGGAGGAGCAATCCGGCCCAGCTCAAATGCGTCGGCCAGGCGTCGGGATACACGAACACCTCGATGACCGTCGTCATGCCGAGCAGCCCCAGAGCCGCGACACGGTTGAACAGCCCGAGCACCAGCAAGATCGGGAACAGATGCTCCTGATAAGCCGCGAGATGGGCCGCGATGTGAGGCGGGATCAAGGGGATGCGATAATCGGTCTCGAACAGCGAGTAGGTGCTGTCGGTGATATGAAGGATACCGTCGACCTTGGTGCGGCCGGACATGAAGAACACGCCGGCAACACCGAGGCGGGCGACCAAAAGGAGGATCGAGCCTGGAAGCTGGTCGAGTTTTTGGCCGATACGGGCGTAAATGTTCATGGATTTTCTCCCTGTTGGATGTGTCCGGCAAAGGCGCCGGCCGAAAGCAAGGTTGCGAAGATCGTGGCGACATCGCCGTCTTCGTCGGCAGCGTTCGCCGCCGCGACCGCAAGCGTTGAGCCTGCAAGGAAGGCACGCATTGGCGCGTCGATTACCCGGACCTCGATTGCGTCGGCCGGCCGCGTGATGAGGAACTGCTCCGGCGTCCAGAGCACCTCATCGAGGGCTTCGGGCGGCGCGTCGGCCTGATGCGCAAGCCATAGGCTTGCTGCGGGCGACAGGCTCCGTCCGATCCGTGTTGCCGGGTGCCAGCTCAGCGGCGCGTCTGGATCGATCCCCGCCGCGAGTGTCTCGGGATCGAGAGCGTCTGCGTCCGCGGCGAAAAGCGCCTCCGTCACCAACCGCTCAAGCGCAGCGACGGCACCGAGATAGCGTGCCTCGGCGAAAGGACTCCAAGTGTCGACGAATGCCGGAAAACTGGAGCCATAAAAGCAGAGGCGTGCTTCCGCCGGGGGGGACATTTCGACATAGGCCGTCGCGCAGGCTGCGAAAGCATCGTCGCCGACGAGGGTCGCCGCGACCGGATAGTTGGCGAACAAGGCATCGCGCGCGGCCTTGGTTGCTGTGTTGCGATGCACGGCCAGAGCGCGTCTGATCGCCGGATCGGGCGCCCGTTCTGGCGAGGCAAGCATCGCGCCGAAGCCATGCTGGAATGAGCGGGCATCAAGCATTGGCCGGCATCCGCTGTTCGAGAAGGCGGTGCGCGTGATCGCGCTCCATCATCAGCTCGTTGAACGGGGGGATGTCGTCGTCGCGTTCGACGATAGTGGGTCGCGGGCCGATCCGCTCGATCAACCGCCGATAGAGCAGCCAGACAGGGTCAGCCACCGAAGCGTCATGGCTGTCGATCAAGAGCCCACTGTCCGGATCGGGATCGGGGCGGTGGCCAGCGATGTGGATCTCCCCCACGATCGACGCCGGAATTGCGTCGATGCGGGACTCTGCCGAAAAATTGAGGTTCGCCGCGCTGACGTAGATATTGTTCACGTCGACGAGAAGGCCGCAGCCGGTCCGCGCTGCGAGCTGCGACAGAAAGTCCGCCTCATCGAGTTCGTGTCCGGGCAGATCGACATAAAGCGATGGATTTTCGACCATGATGGCGCGGCCGAGCGCATCTTGGACACGCGCGACATTGTCGGCCGTGATGCCGAGCGCTTCGCGTGTGCGGGGAAATGGCAGGAAGTCGGAATGATGCGCTCCTTCCCATTTCTGCCACGCCAGGTGATCGGAAACAGCGGTGGGTTGGATACGATCGACGAGGCGCCGCAAAAGCGCCAGGTGCTCCGGCGTAGGGGGTTCGACGGAGGCGAGCGAAAGGCCGACGCCATGCAGTGAAATAGGGAAACATGCCGCGAGCGTCATGAGTGCCCGCAGCCGCGGCCCCCCGTCCACCATGTAATTCTCGGCGTGCACCTCGAACCACAGGCCTGGGTTCCGCGCCGTTAGCGCTTCATCGAGATGCTCGAGCTTAAAACTCAGGCCTGCGGTTATGGACATGGCGTTGATCCTCAGGCTTTGGGGGTCAGCGAGCCGTAGCCCTTGGGCGTCTTGATCTTGGCGCAGGTGCCGGCAGGCACCAGCTTCCAGGCGTCGCGCTGATAGTCGATCTTCGACGTTCCCGCGCAGGTCGTGCCGGCGCCGGCCTTGCAGTCGTTCTTGCCGGCCTTGGCGACGCCGTAGCATTTTTCCATCGGCTTCTTGGCCTGAGCATGGGCCGCGTTGGTGGCACCGGCGGCGAGCGAGGCGAGAAGCAGCGCGCTGAGCGCGGCGGTCTTACGGTTGGTCATGACAGTCTCCTTCAATCAGCCTCACGTGCGACGATCTCCGGAAAGGCGATCGCCGCACGGTGGCCCGGGAGGCTGATTAGGTCGGACCACGATGTCGGGTCCGCTGAAGGCTGGCCGGCGGTTACACTTGCTCAGGAAAAATAGAATTTGTCGAAGTCTGTAACCGGCGTCGTATCGAACGCGAAAACCGCCATGCCACTTGGCGAAACATCATCTCTATTCAGGAGTATCCCATGAAGACCTTCAAGACCGGCGCCGCCATTGCTTCCGCTGCTGCCATGCTCGCGCTGACGGGCCTCGCGACTACCGCTCCGGCTTATGCCGCAGGCGGAAAGGCGGCCAAGGTGCAGCACTGCTATGGCGTCAATTCGTGCAAGGGCACGTCTGACTGCAAGACCGCCACGAATGACTGCAAAGGCCAGAACAGCTGCAAGGGCCAGGGCTTCAAGGCTCTCTCGGCCAAGGCCTGCAAGGCGCAGGGCGGCAGCCTCACCCCGAAGGCCGGCTAATCGTCGGCACCGCCCGGTCGTTAAACCGAGCACAATCACGAGCCGCCCGTCAGTTTCGCGCTGGCGGGCGGCATTTGTTTGTGCCGCCTATTCTCGTGTGCGTCGCGAAGGCGAAGGAAAATCGGCCGAGCGACATCCCGGTGAGGTCTGGCGGCACGCACTGCTGCGCGTTCATCGATTAAGGGTCGGCCTCCTCGCGGCGGCTCGGCTATAGCGATCCATGGGCATCGGCCGGAATGCTCAGTCGGGAAAGACGATCACCTTTCGCGCGCGTGGTGCCCACGACGAACGTCGCCCGGTCTTAGACAGGCTGCGAAAGCCCGTTTAGGGCAAGGCATTCGCACATTGGATCACCAGCGAGAGACAAGTGGGAGCACCGCCCGCGCCATCAACGTAATCGCTGACACGCCGAGCGAATACCAGAACACGATGTAGAAGGGATCGTCGCTGGGGCAATGGAAGGCGAAGATCAATGCACCCCATGTCGCCGCGGCAACTCCCACCGCGACGGAACTGGCTTGTCTGTCCGTCGGTGCGCCGCGACGCATCATCAGGCCAAGCGCGACGATTGGCGGAATCGACAAGATCGTCATCACCGTCAGGCATTCGACGCCCATGCGCCACATCAGGCGGGCAACAAGCGCGCTCGTGCCTTGGCCCGCGACATCGATGACCCAGCCGACGAGGAAGAGACCGGCGACCAGCACAGCCCAACGGCGCAGCCCCGAGCGCGGCGACGAGACAGGGTTGAACGAACCGAGAGCGATGTGGACGCCGAACGCCGCCAACAGGGCGAGGCCTCCCATCTTCCACCAAAATGCTGCGCGACCAAGCGCTGCCGCCACGTCGGGACGCAGCGTGCCAAGCGCCAGGAAACCGGCAAGCTCGACGGCGGCCAGGCAAAGCAAAATCGCCAGCTGGCGACGCGGATTCGACGGGCGGACGGGGCGAAGTTCGTCAACCAGTCGATCTAGCAGAAGATCACTCGACATCGGGCTGCTTCTGAACGATCGTGGCCAACCGCGCCAGCCCGCGATGGATGTTGACCTTGATCAGCGACCCGGATTGGCCAGTTCGTGCCGACGCTTCCTCGACGGAGAAACCCTCGATCTTCACCAGTCGAATAGCTTCGGCCTGAGCGGGTTTCAGTTTGGTCATCAACTGAGTCAAGATGACGGAACTTGTCACGCTGCTCTCATGGTCCTCAATGGCGATGTCGTCAGGCAGTTCCTCCATTGTCGCTCGACCCATCGATCGAAGGCGATCGATCCATTTGTAACGGGCGACCGCAGCGAGCCATGGCTTGAACGGGCGTTCGGAGTCATAAGTATGGCGCTTTTCGTGAATCGCGATCAGCGTATCCTGCACTGCGTCCTCCACCATGGCCGGCGGCAGACGACGGGCATAGAACCGGCATAACCACTTCCTCAGTTCGTCGAGGAGCCGCCTATATGCCCCGGCATTTCCCTGCTGGGCCGCAACCATCAGCCGTCCCCATTCTTCCTCGGCTGCGGTCATGACTGGCGCCGGGATGAATCGGGCAAGTTCGGCCGTCCGGCGGGCGGTCTGGGGGCGAGGGTCAAGGCGCACGGATACGTATTCGATACAACTAGCTGGCGGGTTACACTCGGCTTCCGCGAAAAATGCGCGGCAGTCCTTGGACGAACCGCGGCGCCGGCCACGCCCTTACGCATCAACAACCTCCTGATGGTCTCGGGCTTTCCGCATTTTTGTCGGGTCCATCCCAAAGGTATTCCGGAAAGCGCGACTGAAATGGCTGCGGCTGATGAATCCGACGCGATTGGCGACGATCGACACCGGAAGCTGCGTGGAAAGCAGCAGATTGCGAGCATGATCGAGGCGTGTGCGGGCCACGAATTCCATCGGTGGAGATCCGACGGTCTCGGCAAACATCTTGGCGAACTTGGAACGGCTCATGCCCGCGCTCCGGGCGAGACCCACCAGAGTGTGGTTGGCGGCCGGATTTTCCATGACCTGGGCGACGGCGCGCGCAAGCGACGGACCCTCGAATAATCCAGGCAACGCCCTCCGCGATCCTTGCTTCTCCGCAAATCGCCGGATCGCGAGAATCAGACAGCTTTTCATGAGCGAGGCAATGAGCGCCTTGCTCCCGATCGATGTGATCCGAGTCTCGAGCAATATCCGTTCGAACGCGCTGCGGGCGAAGGGCTCATCGGCGAGCAACGAATAAATTGGCTCCCTCAGCCCATCAAACGGGCCGAACGATCCCGCGAAATCTGCCGTTATCTGCCCACATGCGATCAGCACGCTCGCAGGCTCGCCCATGGAAGCATCGTAGTGCATCAAGCCATCGCGCCGCCGACTACAGGTTTCCGACGGACTGAACATGCTGGAGGGTGCTGGCGAACCGCCAATGACCTGCCTGATTAAAGGCGGGACTAAAACAATCCCGCCTTGCGGAACCGTCATAATCGGGTCGTCGCCGATCTTGAGGTGCAAGCTGCCCGCGAGCACGAAATGGACCTCGATCTGTTCGAGCGGCGGAATCTCGATCGCCGAGCTCGATGCAAATTCGCATATCGCGAATTCCTTCACGTCCACCGCGAGGACGGCCAGAATCTGATCAAGCGCCGAGTGTTCCATAGCTACTTCATGTGTGCCTTATCGTCAGAATGATTCCAGACGATTCGCAACGGCAGGCAAGTTTCGGACGATCAGGCACGCTAACGGATGATCCGCAACTTCAGATGGCGTGAGCAGCCATCTTCTGGCGATCGGCCTTCGCTGCTCGGCGAGACTTACTTGTGCTGCTGGCTGGTCCAAGGTCGGCGTGCCTCGCGCTGTGTCGGCATCGAGCCCGGTGATGACGCATCTGGTTACGGCGGCGGTCCCTTCGGCGGTTGAAGGTCAATGGCGTAAGTGGCGCAACGAACGAGCGCTTTTCGTCGGCTTCTGTAACCTTTTGACAGTTGTCCCGAACATCCGAACATGCGCGTTTTCTGTATCTTTCGGGGCCGGCATCGTCGGCGCACGCATCTTGTGCGATTTGTCGCGGCGGGCTGCGCGGGCTTTCTTGTCCCAGCAAGTGCAAACGCGCAGGCAGCCGCTGCCCCCGGACAGTTCGCGCTGAAGGTCAGTGGCTATGCCAACGGCACTCTCGCTGACGCCACGGCCCAGCCCGACGCGGGCGGGGGCGGTCTAGCCGAGGCCGAAGCGGAGATCACACCCCAATACCGCACCACTGGAGGGACGGTCCTTGCATTTCGCGGCGTCGCCAATGTGCAAGGGCTGGCAAGCAATACCTCCTCGTCGTATCGACTGTCAGTCCCGGAGGTGAGCCTGTTCGTCATCGGTGACTTCGGGCGGATCGAGATCGGCGAGCGGGCAGGATTCCCGCAAAGCCTTGTCGGCTTTACTCCCTCCGAGATCGCATTCACGACGCCGGGCTTTGGCCCGGAATCGGGCGCGCGCCTCGATCCGAATGGGCGCTTGCCGACCAGCTTCCTGCCCCGCGGATTGGGATCGCGGGTCAATGCGCTCACCTACCTGGGCTATGCAGCACGTTTCTACGGCGATGCGTCGCCGAAGATCATCTATCTCTCGCCGCGCTCAAAGGGCGGGTTCTACGGCGCGGTTTCGTATACGCCCGAAACAGTGCGGCCTTCGGGCTTCAAAGTCGCCAATGGCACCACGGCACAGAGTGGCACGATCGCCCCTTCGATGGCGGAGGGCCGATTCCGTGACGTGGTTCAGGCGGCGCTTGTCTGGAACCACAGGACCGAGTTGCTCGATCTCTCGATCGGTGGGACCTATTCGCGCGCCACTGCTGACACGCCCGCAACGCCACTCGCGCCGCTCCGGCGGTCCGATTCATTGAGCGGCGGCATCAGCGCCACGTTCCGCGACACGGTCTCGATCGGAATCAGCGGAACCTATGATGGCTGGTCCCGGGTCGCGCGCGCGCCCGCCGGCCTGCGCCGTGCGACCAGACCCTATGGAATTGTCGCGAGCGCCGATTACGTGCGTGGCCCCTGGACCTTCGGCGGATATTATCAGCACGCGACAGCGGACAGCCAAACGCTGATCGTCTCTCGCGATACTGTCGACATCGGTGAACTCGGCGCGTCCTACCTACTGGATCGCAATCACGATCTGTTGGGGCAGAAGTTCCATACGGACGTAAAACTCTTCGCCGGCATCTATCTCTATCGGTTCGCAAGCACTGTGAGCGCAGCTGATCGGTTGCGGCAATCGGGTCAGGTGTTCCTCACAGGCGCCCGCTTCTCATTCTACTGACTTTCTCAACCGGGAGACAATCGATGAACAAGGCAACCACTATCGTCAGTGCCGCCGGGCTTCTCGCCGCGGTCACCATGGCGGCGAATGCCGCGCACGGCCAGGTCAACGTGCCCAAGCCCACCTACAAATTCGAAAAATGCTATGGCGTCGTGAAGGCGGGTGAAAACGACTGCTTCGGGCCGGCGAACGCCTGCGGCGGAACGTCCAAAGCCGACCGTCAAGCCGATGCCTGGATTTATGTGCCGGCGGGGACATGCAAGAAGATCGCCGGAGGATCGACCGGGCCCGTAAAATCTTGATGCATCGGGCACCAGGCATCGACTGGGTCGGGATCGGATTGCGCGGCCCCTATCATGCTGCTTTCAGCGATCCCGAGAACGACCCCGCCGTCGACTGGCTCGAGATTCATGCCGAGAACTATTTTGATCGCTCTGGCCCCCGTTATCGCTCGCTCATAGCGATCGCGGACCGCTATCCCATCAGCGTACATGGTGTGGGGCTATCGCTCGGCTCGGCCGGGCCAGTCGATGAGGACCATCTTGAGCGTCTCGCCGCGCTCGTCGATGGTGTCGGTGCGTGCCAGATCTCGGAGCACCTCGCATGGTGCCGGCTTGGAGAAATCTATTACAACGATCTCCTGCCGCTCCCGTTGAGCGAGGAGACGCTTGATGTCGTCTCGCGCAATGTCGAATACACGCAGCGCCGACTCGGCCGAAGCATCCTGATCGAAAATCCTTCCGCATATCTGGATGTGCCGGGCGGGACGATGAGCGAAGGCGCCTTTCTCAAGCGGCTCGTCGAGCGGACCGGCTGCGGATTACTTGCCGATCTCAACAATCTGATCGTCTCATCCGGCAATCTGGGTCGGTCTCCGCTTGATTGGCTGGAGGAAGTTCCGCTCGAATCAATCGGCGAAATCCACCTTGCGGGCCACGAGTCGGATGCTGCCGGTAGCGGCTTGCTGGTCGATACGCATGGCAGCGACATCGGAGAGGGTGTGTGGATGCTCTACGCCGATCTCGTCGCGCGCATTGGCCCCCGGCCGACGATCATCGAGCGTGATTGCAATTGGCCGCCGCTTGGCGCGCTGCTGGCGGAAGCAGACCGCGCCAGTGAGATTGTCGGGACGGCAGCGCGATGACGGACCGCCGCCTCGCTGAATTTCAGTCACGCTTTGCCGAAAGGCTGTTTGCGGACGCGCCCATCTTCAGCGCGTCCACGGCAACTCGAGGTTATGCCATTCACGCTCGCAACATCCGAAATTCGCTAGTTTTAGCGCTTGAGCAGAGTTTCCCGGTGGTCCGCGCGCTGGTGGGGGATGCCTTTTTCGTCGAGGCGGCGCGCTGCTTTGTCAGCAATTCTCCGCCGACCAAATCGTGGCTGACCGCTTATGGCCGCGGCTTCCCGGAATTCCTTTCGGCATATCAGCCCGCATCGACATTGCCATATCTCGCCGATATCGCCGAACTGGAATGGGCCCGGATCCGGGCGGCCTTCTCCGATGATGCGCCGGCAATCGACCTGCGGGCGCTGACGCTGCTTTCGCCGAACGCGCTCATGGAGCTGGTGGTGAACCTCCATCCGTGTGCGGCGACCATCACGACCTCCTTTCCGATTTATCGAATCTGGATGGCTCATCAGGAGCCTGACAGCCTTGAGGAATTGAAAGCTACTCCGCCTGGCCCGGGTAACGAGATCGTTCTTGTCTCACGGTCAGCGGACGGCGAGGCGCTAGTCAGCCGCTTCGAGGCGGCGCGAGCGACATTCCTCATCGCGCTGACCAAGGGTGTCCCACTAGGATCATCTTGGAGCCGGGCATTGGACGACGATCCGGAATTCGATTTGACATCGGCCCTTCAGGAGCTGGCGATGCTGCGCGCATTGGGATCGTCGAGCCGATAGGCGTAGGCGCTGGGGTTGATCGAGCCACGCTCTCGGATCGGGCTAACCTTCAGCGTCAGATGGACGTCGTGAGATCGGTCAGCCAGTCGGGCGAAGCGGTGAGAATGGCTCCCTCGATGAGGCGGTCGGTGCCTGTGATGATCAGCAGCCCAACCGCCATGACGAGCACTCCCAGCGCTTTCTTCCCGCTGTTGCCCGCGTTCATCAGCTTGCCGCGCCACTTCGCGAGCACGCTCCGTGCGGCAAGCGCAAGCACGAGTAATACCGAAGCGATACCGAGGCCGAAGGCCGCCATCACGATCGCAACGCCGGCAAGATTCTGTCCCTGGGATGCAAGAATGGTCGCTGCACCCAGCGTCGGCCCGACGCACGGACTCCACACGAGTCCAAGTAGGGCTCCGATTCCGGCTTGCCCCCAAAGGCCGTATTTCTCAAGTCCGGCTTGGCGTTCGCCCGCCCAGCCCGCCAGCGGCGACGCCAGGCGCTCCGACAATCGCTGAAAATATGGGATGATCAGCGCGAGACCGATCAGGATGAGCACGATCGCGCCGATCAGCCGAACCGTATCGCTGTCGATGCCGGCCGCCTCGCCGACGGTCGCCAAGGCGAAGCCGGTGAGCGAGAAAGAGATTACGAGTCCGGTAGCGAGCGCGAGCGGGCCGAAGCGGTGCCGTTGCGCGGCACTTCCCAGCACGATTGGCACCAGCGGCAGTACGCAGGGAGAAAGGATGGTAAGGGCGCCCGCCGCATAGGCGAGCACCGGGTTCAATGCGTTGCTCATCGTCGTTTCTCCCTGGACATCGCGACCATGACTGGGCGCCGGAGCAAATGGATCACGGCGCGAACGCCTCGGCTTTGTTAGATTTCGGGGCAGCCCTTGCGCTGGTTACAGGCCGAACGACATCGCGGTCCGGGCACCGCCGAGATCAGTGAAGAGTCGACGCCAGCAGCGCGTTGATCTTGTCCTTGTTGGTCATGTATTGAATCCGGCCAACCTCCTGCCGCCCGCGAAAGGCAATCAGAGTCGCTTGTTTGCGAACACCGAAGCTTTGCCAAACCGGCTTTTGCTTGTCGTAGTTGATCCGAAAAACGATCAGTCTGTCATAGGCGGACGCCATCGCGGTCTGTTTGATCGTGCGGTTTTGCGAGGCGCAAACCGGACACCACCAGGCATGAACGTCGAGCAGAATGGGGCGGCCCTGCGCCTGTGCCGCAGCAAAGGCCACCTGGTCGAAATCGCGGAACTCCGCAGCTTGCGCTGGCGCGGCCGCAATCGCTGCGGAGAATAAGCTGGCAGTCAGGAAGAAGCGCCGCATCGTAACCTCGTAGAGTTCGTGGTCTGAATAGGTATGGCCCGCAGGTCCATTCGATAGTTCGATGGCGGCTGCGCCATCGTTACAATCCGGGTTCAATCGAGCCTTGACCGATATTGGGCGAGTGCCGCCAGCAGGGTGACGGCAAGGAACATGACGATTGATGCGCCTTGAAGAAGGACGGCACCGGCGTCGCCCCCGCGCAATGTCGCTTCGCGCGCCGCCCGGATGAGATGGGTCAGGGGAAACAGATTACCCAACCACTGCGCCCAGACCGGCAAGGTCGAAAACGGATAGAGGAATCCCGACAGCAACATCGCCGGCAGATAGAATGCGATTGCGCCTTGTAATGCGGCGAGTTGGGTCCGCGCACGGGCGGCAAGGGCCTGGCCAAGGATTAGATGGGCGGATGCGAAGATCGGGAATAGAACGAGCAAGGCTGCGATACTGCCGCGAACCGGCAGATCGAACAGCAGGATGCTGAGCCCCACCACAATCACCCCCTGCGCGGTCCCCACCAAAGCCAGCGGGAGCGTTTTTCCGGCGAGAAGAGCCACGCGGCCAACAGGGAGCGAAGCGAGCGTTTCCCACGTGCCGGTCTCCCGCTCGCGCGCCATGCTCAGCGTTCCCAACATAAGCATGCTGATCATGATGATCGTCCCTGCCAGTGCTGGCAGGAACGCCCAATCGGGGCGCGCGTCGAGGTTAAACAAGCGATCGATCTGTAACCGGGGGCCAATGTCGGCGACCTCATTCCGCTCTGCGAGAGCCTGCCAATAGATGGCGCTGACCTTTTGCTCCGCGACGGCGGTCAGATTGGGATCGCTCGCGTCGATGACCGCCCGCACGGGCGCGAATGGCTCGATAGGAAGCTCGATCCCGATCGAGGCTTTGCCTGCCTCCACCATGGCACGCGCGCCGCCAGGTCGAAGGTTCTGCGCCACAAGCGTGAGGTGCGCGTCCCTGGCGAGGCGCGCGATATCGGCCTGGCCTGCCGGAGGACCGGCAATCGCAACCGCGACGGCGGCTGACGTCGGCCGGATGGCATAACCGAACAGCAGGATTTGCAGCGCGGGGACGAGCAGCAGCAGCGTGAAACTGGTCGGCGAGCGCAACAGGCGCAACAGCTCGACTCTCGAGATCGCGATCGTGGCACGCAGGCTTGCTCTCATCTGCGCGTCGCGAGGCGGATCACCGCGTCCTCAAGACTCGCCGCGCCGGCCTCGACGACAAGCGCCGCCGGCGGCATCGGCCCATTCACCCTGCCATCGGCATAATGTAGGATATACGCGCAGCGCTCCGCCTCGGCGAGATCGTGCGTGCTGATGATGACGCCATGGCCGGCGTCGGCGAACTCGCTCAGCCAATGCCAGATCGTTTGACGGGTGAGGACGTCGAGGCCAGCCGTCGGTTCGTCCAGCAAGAGGATCCGAGGACTGTGGAGTGTCACCGCGGCGAATTGCGCGCGCCGTGCCCAGCCGCCGGACAAGAGGTCAAACCGCGTGTCGAGAACCTCACTCAATCCGTATCGCTCGATCGCGAGATCAATCGTCGGCCGCGAAGGCGGGGGTAGCAAGGCTCCCCGAAAGGCAAGATTCTCGCGCACCGTCAGTTCGGGATAGAGCGACAGGCGCTGGCTCATATAGCCGATGTCGCGGCGCGCCTGGCGATCGAGGCGATAGATGTCGCGTCCCCACACGCTGCCTTCGCCCTCGTTTGGCCGGGTCAGGCCCGCGAGCATCCGGAGCGTCGTGGTCTTCCCGCCGCCATTGGCGCCAACAAGGCCGAGAATAACGCCGGGCATCAAGACGAAGCTCAGGTCGCGCACGACCCAGCGTGTGCCGAAACGCCTTCCAAGCCCGCGGACAGAAATCAGGGGTGCCTCACGCGCTTTCATGGACGAAGCCTCCGAACATGTACTTCGTCGCTTCCGCACCAAGCGCGAGCGTTCGGGTGCCGCGCGGCAGTCCTCTCGCCCTCAATTCGGCAAGCGCGATCCAGATCGCGGCCGATCCCGTGTTACCAAGGCGATCGGCATTGACGAAGAAGCGCTCCTCGGGTTGCCCAAGATGGCGCGCCAGAAGCGTGCCGACCTTGCCGCTAGCCTGATGGGGAATGATCCAGTCCACGTCGCCAAGCGCGAGCCCTTGGCTCATCGCCGCTGCGATGCCCGCTTCGAAGAGCTCGGCACCGCCGCGTAGCACGGCCGAGAAGTCATGCTCGAAGCCGAGTGGTCCCCGACTATTGTTGCCGGGCGCGGCCGAGCCGCCATTGCGCATCTGCAAGCCGGGACTGCGATCGAGCCCGATTGAGCCGAACCAGGCGGCACTCAGACGATCGGCACCAGGCGCTGGCGGTCCAAGGACAATCGCTCCGGCGCCGTCGCCCATCTGGACGAGGTTCACTATCTGGCCAGCTTCATCGGCGAGCGCCGTAAGGTCGAGGAATACGGACCCGGTCTCCGAACCGACAATTGCGACGGGCCGGGCATTTGGGGCAGACAGCAGGCCCATGGCGATCATCAGCGCATTGGCGAAGCCGGTACATGCCTGGCGCAGCTCGACATGTGGCCCGCGATACCCCAGCCGATCGGCAACGAAGGTGATATTGCCGGGGAGAGGTTGCGCCGGCGTCGCTGTGTGGCCGATCAGATAGCCGAGATCGCTTACCTGGAGGCCCGCATCGTTCAACGCCGCGCCAATGGCTCGCGCGGCGAGCGTCGGATTGTCCGCGCCTTCGCAAAGCGCGTCTATACGCGCCGACCAGCTTCGGCCGACATGGCGCGTTCGAATGCCGAGACGATCGGCAACGGTTTTCGCAAGCGACCGCTGGCGTCCTTCAAGGCCAGCCTGATCCAGCAGGCGTTCTGTCGCGACCGCCGGGCCCGGGAGCGCGATGCCGGTTCCAAGCACTGCGGCTACCCGGTGAGAAAACCAGGTTTCCGGCGGAACGAGCCGATCCATCAGCGATACAGGCCGGCAGGGATTCGCGCGAGATCGGCGCGTAGCCAGCGTGGATCGAAAGCAAGCGCCTCGAACGCATCGCCAGCTTGCTCGAGCAGGACGGCGAGGGCTTCGCGAACATGCACGCCGACGCAAACGAGCGTAGCTTCGTCAGCTCGATCACATACGAGATGTCGCGTGAGCCGGACATGGCCCGCTTCGTCGCGTGCAATGCGGCGTAATATGCCGGTGATCACCGGATCGGCCGATAACGGAGTGCCCGGGCGCAGCAATCGCGACAATATGAGGCAGACTGCGGAATCGAGTGCCGTGATCCGCGCCAGCCGCATGATATGATCGCCGCGGCCGAGCTCGAGATGGAAGCGCCTCGAAATGGTGCGCAACCGCGTTGCGTCGGGCGGCGGGGGCAACCCTGCCATAAGTGAAGCGATCAAACCATCATGAACCCGTTCTTCGTCGGCGATCAACCTGAGCGCCGCAATGCCCGCGACGTCTGCTATCCCCGAATCGGCGAGGCTGCCGAACGCGAGTCCGGCCGCCTCCTCACCGCACCCCAGAACTGGCAGCAACTCGGCCAAGGCCGCTGCGGCGCGGTCCGGTAAACTCGACTGGATCGGCGAGAATTGTGGACGCGCGGCTGATCCGAAGCAGCGCTGGCTCATTGGCGAGCCGCTCGGGGGGCTCTTGTCGACAGCGGTCACAGGCCACGCGCCGTCAGGCCGCAGTGCGCCAACGCGCGATATCCTGAAGAACGAGGTTCTCCTGGATTTTCTCGTCGAGACGAAACTTCAGCACATCGCCGATGCTGAGAATCCCGACCAGCTTGTCCTCGTCGATCACGAGCGCGTGCCTCGCGCGCAGATGCGTCATGGCCGTCGTGACAACGTTTAGCGTGTCCGTCGAACGCACCGCCAGTGGTTCCTTGACCATGATGTCCTGCACCTTACGGTGCGGAGCATCGCTGCCCCACCGGGCGACAGCGGCGGTGAGTTCGCGCTCCGATATCAGACCGTTCATGTTGCCGGCGGCGTCTTCGACGACGAGCGCGCCGATGCCGGAGGAGGACATGAGACCTGCGGCCGCCGATAGTGTTGCCGTCATGATGATCTGATGAACATTGCTCGATTTGTTATTGAGTACGTCGCGCACAAGCATTTGACATTCCTCTCTTAAACTAAGCGCTCTCACATTCGGCGCGCTCAATCAGATATTCGACCGCGCGCTTCTTCCGGTTACGGCTACGGCTCTGGAGGATGACGATTTTGCGTGTGGCGCGTGACGGACCAAGACGTCACCCCGCAGCGATACCGCTGTGCGAACGCCGCGAAATAGTGAGGAGGACCAGTATCGCCGCCGCCATGGCTGCCGCCGCGATCCAGGCATAAGGGCGCAGGAGGGGCATACCGATCAGCAGCAAGCCGTCGTTGCCGCCGGGAATCAAATCGGCTCCCCAGCCCATCAACGCGCCCCCGACGAGGCAGCGCAGGGCGGTTCTCACGCTCGGCGATTGCAGGCGGAGCCGGCCACCATGCCACCCGCCGAAGACCGCACCAGCGAAAAGGCTGGCGATCAATATCCACCTTCCGTCACGGGTGCTGCCGCCGTTGCGTGCGATATCCGCAATAACGTCCGTGTACGCCCAGGGGCCGACCGTCAAAAACATCGCGAGGAAGGTCAGGGCAATTCCGATCGTGGCAAGGTGCGCGGTCGATGGGTGTGCGACCAGCGGACGTCTGGCGAGTGCTCCTCCGACGCCAAGAGCACGCCATGCAAGCAGCCCGATGATCGGCGCCAGCAGCCAACCGTGCTCGATCAGGCCAGTCGAGGCACTGAACATGCCCGCCGCCATCATCCGGTGCAGATGAACGAACGCGATATCGCCTGCGAGGATTCCTATCGGGGTGAAGGCATAGGCCCATTGCCCCGAGCCCAGCCGCGCGACAGTACCAAACGCGCAGGCGCCGTTCACGCAAGCGCCCGCTCCGAACAAAAGCCCTCCGGCGATTGCCCAGGCCACCGTCGTTGAAGGTTGTGGTACGGTCACCGCGAAACCTGCAAGCCGCGCAATCGCCATCCCACCCGCAACCCAGATCGATGCTTCGGCGATTGCGGCGAGGCGAGAGCCTCGTCGCATGTGAAGCAGTTCCTCGATTGCTGCAACGAGGCAGGTGCTCCCGCGCTGGATGGCATATCCCATGACGAAGGTGCAAATGGTGCCGAACAAGATTCGATGCGGGGTCAGCGATAGCCCAATCTCGGTAAGTTCGCTCGACCAAGGCATGGCCATCGTTCATTCGCCTCGATTGCTCTCTCTCTGTGCACCGGGAGCCTACGCGATCCGATATCCGGATCGCTTGCGTTCATTGCGTGCGTGCAAGGATCTTGGTCGCCTCAGGGCCGGTCCAGTCGATGGAGCGCGTCACCCGCTGAACTTCTGCGCCTTTCGCATCGAGGATAACGGAATATGGCATCCCGAGTGCGCCGTAGTTCTGGACGGCCGCGAGAGAAGCGAACGCCAGGCGCAAGTGCGGACGGGTGTTGCCGAAGGCAGCCTTGCCCATGCGAGAATCCTCGTCGACCGAGGCGGCGATCACGATCAGTTTGCCAGTTCGCGCTGCAGCAAGCCGTTCGAGACTCGCCAGTTCTGCCCGGCAGGGTACGCACCAACTCGCCCAGAAATTGACGATGACGGCATGACCGCGGAGCGACTGTAGCTTGATTGTCCGGCCCTTGTCCGCAACTAGCGCCGGGAATGCCGCTGGTCCGGCACGGTCCGGCCTTAACCGGGCGTTCGCCGAAACACCGCCGACCCCGAGCAACGTCAAGATGAGCAGGCACTGGCCAATTGAAAGCGAGACAATGCCTCGCCCGCTCACTGCGCCTCGTCTTTCACCGTGGGCCAGTTCTGCTCAGCGCGCTGGATGGTGCCTGGCACGTCCTTGTTGAACAGCGCCTGCGCCTTCTCATTGAAATTCACATAGAGCCTGCCGTTGACGACGCGGCCGGTCTCTGGATCGGCATCGACCTTTTCGCCAAAGGAAGTTCCGATCGCGCAGAAACCACCAAATTGCGGCACATATTTTGCCGGATCGGCCATGAACTGCTGGCGATGCTCCTCGCTCGCGAAAAGATAGCGGGCTCCGTCAAAGCTCGCATCGAGGCTGGCGAGTCCTTTCGTCGGCGTGCCGGTATCGAAATAGGCGACAGGATCATAACCGCGCATCGCGAGGCCATCTTGGTCGACGTTCACGGCCAAGGTTGAACCTGGCACGGTCGCGTGCACGGCGGTCGAGGATAGGAGAGCCGACGGCGCAGAAACTGCAAGCAACGCAGCTGCTAAAGAACGAAAACCAACGCGCAACATATATCCGTCTCCCATTTGTTCGGACCCTGAGGTGATCCGAGATGAGTTCGACGGCATGACGGTCCCGGTTACAGGTTCCGCGATTATTTCACGACGAATCGCGCGCGATTGCAGCTGTTTTTGCCAACGAGCCAACCCCGAGGTCGGGCGACGGTGGGGACGTGTTGGCTCCGCCGATGAATGTAGCGCCGGCAATGGTCACCCTGCTGGTTGCGGCGCTTTCTCTGTCGGCCAGCACTCCTGATTCCTCGGGGCGCCGTCGGTCCTAGGATGGCAGCTTGGGTTGCAATCCGTTACCCAGCGCAAACGACCATCAGTAGCGCGGCCCGCCGGAATCTGTCCGGCCATCGCCGTAGCGCTCGATGCAAGACGTAACGGTCGGCGACGGCGCGCGGCGCTTCGTGACGGCTCTAAAGTAATACGAACGGCGAGATATATTCGTCACGCTTATCCGGCGCGGCGCACCAAACACCGCCGTCTGCCGTCGTGTTGTGCCCGTGAGCCGCCTACGCTTCGATCATCATAGTAGGTGCGGCGGCTTGAGCCGGGCCTGTGCGGCAGGTCTGAAAATCCTTCGCGTTGGCAGAGCGGTCGGCTCATTCCTTGCGGATCGAGGTCAACCGGCCGGCTTGCCCGTCCCACTGAAACGAGAATGCCACCTTGTCGCCAACGGCCAGGCCCTGCGCCATCGCGGCATTGCCCGCGAACGTCATCGTCATCGCCGGCCATTTCAGTTCCGCGACGGGGCCATGATCGAGCGTGATCTGGCCGGTGGCGGCGTCAATCGCGGTGATCGTTCCAACGCCGTTCGCCTGTTTGGACTCACCGGACATCGCTATGTTGGACATGGCATCCGACTTGGTTGCCTGGCCGGTCGAGGCGGACTGTCCGCAGGCTGCCAGCGGAATGGCGAATAGTGCGGCGATAAACGGAATTTTCATCACGTCGGGTCTCCTTGGGTTGCAACGGGTGAAGCGGCGCTGCGGCGCATCAGCAGGTAGGCGGCCGGGATCACGAACATCGAGAGCAGGGGCGCGGTCAGCATCCCGCCGATCATCGGCGCGGCGATGCGGCTCATCACTTCCGATCCGGTGCCGGTGCCGAGCAGGATCGGCAGCAGGCCGGCGAGGATGACCGCCACCGTCATTGCCTTGGGCCGGACGCGCAGTAAGGCGCCTTCGCGGACCGCTTCTTCGACTTTGCCGGCATCGGGCGCAGCGCCACGATCGGCGAGCGCGTGTTTCAGATAGATCAGCATCACCACACCGAACTCGGCGGACACGCCGGCGAGCGCGATGAACCCCACCGCGGTCGCGACCGATTGGTTGTAGCCGAGCAGGTAGAGCAGCCACACCCCGCCGGTCAGCGCGAACGGCAAGGTCGCCATGATAAGCGCCGCCTCGTCCAATCGCCGGAACGTCAGGTAGAGCAGCAGGAAGATGATCGCGAGGGTCGCGGGCACGACGATCTTCAAGCGTTGCGTGGCGCGTTCGAGAAACTCGAACTGGCCGGTATAGGCAACGCTGATTCCCGGCGGCAGCGCGACCCTGGCCGAGACCGCGCGTTGCAGATCGCCGACCATATCGGTCAGCGCGCGGCCGCGGGCATCGACATATATCCACGTCGCCGGGCGACCATTCTCGCTGCGCAGCATCGGCGGGCCCGAGACGATGCGGACATCGGCGACGGTGCCGAGCGTGATTTGCTGACGCGAGGGCGTCAGGATCGGCAGGTTGACGATCTTGTCCGGACTGTCGCGTAGCTCGCGCGGGTAGCGCAGGCTGATCGGGTAGCGTGCCAGCCCCTCGACTGTCTCGCCGATTACAGCGCCGCCGATCGCGCCCGACACCACCTCCTGCACATCGGCGACGTTCATGCCGTAGCGCGCAGCGGCGGCGCGATTGACCTGGACGTCGATATAGCGGCCGCCGCTCAGCCGTTCGGCCAGCGCCGAACTGACCCCCGGCACGGTCTTTGCCACGGCCTCGATCTTCTGCGCGACCTGATCGATCTGGCCGAGATCGGCGCCCGACACCTTGATCCCGATCGGACTCTTGATGCCGGTTGCCAGCATGTCGATGCGGTTGCGGATCGGCGGTATCCAGAAATTGGCGAGGCCGGGCACCTTCACGGTGCGGTCAAGTTCCTCGACCAATTTGTCCTGCGTCATCCCCGCACGCCATTGGTTCTTCGGCTTGAACCGGATCGTCGTCTCGAACATTTCGAGGGGGGCGGGATCGGTCGCGGTATCGGCGCGGCCCGCCTTGCCGAACACGCTCTCGACCTCAGGCACAGTCTTGATCAGCCGGTCGGTCTGCTGGAGCAGCAGCCCGGCCTTCGCGGTCGAGATACCGGGCAGCGCGGACGGCATGTAGAGCAGGTCGCCCTCGTTCATCTGCGGCATGAACTCGCCGCCGGTCTGGCTGATCGGCCATAGGCTGGAAGCGAAGACCAGTCCGGCGATCAACAGTGCCTGCTTCGGCCGTGCCAGCACCCAATCGAGCGCCGGGCGATAGGCGTGCGACAACCAGCGGTTGACCGGGTTCACTTCCTCGCCCGGAATCCGCCCGCGGATGAGCCACCCCATCAGCACCGGCACGAGCGTGATCGACAGAATCGCCGCAGCCGCCATCGCATAGGTCTTGGTGAAAGCGAGCGGGGCGAACAGCCGCCCCTCCTGGCCCTGAAGTGAGAAGATCGGGATGAAGGAAAAGGTGATGATCAATAGCGAGAGGAACAGCGCCGGCCCGACCTCGGCGGCGGCATCGGTAATGACGCGCCAGCGCTCCGGTCCGGCCAGTTCGGTATCGGGATGATCGTGCGCCCAGCGTTCGAGGTGCTTGTGGGCATTCTCGATCATCACGACGGCGGCATCGACCATCGCGCCGATCGCGATCGCGATCCCGCCAAGCGACATGATGTTGGCGTTGACACCCTGCACCCGCATCACGACGAAGGCGGCGAGGATGCCAAGCGGCAAAGTCAGGATCGCGACCAGTGCCGAGCGAACGTGCCAGAGGAACAGCGCGCAGACGAGCGCGACGACCAAAAACTCCTCGAACAATTTGCCCGTGAGATTATCGACCGCGCGGTCGATCAGCCCCGAGCGATCGTAGGTGGTGACGATCTCGACCCCCGGCGGCACGCTCTTCTTCAATTCGTCGAGCTTCGCCTTGACGCCCTCGATCACCTCGCGCGCGTTCTTGCCCTGGCGCATGACGATCACGCCGCCCGCGACCTCGCCCTGGCCGTTCAGTTCGGCGACGCCGCGGCGCATGTCGGGGCCGATCTGGACCGTCGCGACATCGCTCAGCAGAACGGGAACGCCTCCGGTGGCGGTGCGGATCGGCACGCTGCGGAAATCGTCGAGCGACGAGAGGTAGCCGGTCGCGCGAACGATATATTCCGCCTCCGACATCTCGACGATCGAGCCGCCGGTCTCCGAATTGGCGCGCTTGAGCGCCTCGCTCACTTCGGCTTGGGTGATGCCGTAGGAGATCAGCTTCTGCGGATCGAGCAGCACCTGATACTGCTTGACCATGCCGCCGATGCTCGCGACCTCGGCCACGCCGGGGACGGATTTCAGCTCGTAGCGCAGGAACCAGTCCTGCAATGATCGCAGTTGCTGCAAGTCCTGCCGACCGGTCCTGTCGACCAGCGCATATTCGTAGATCCAGCCCACCCCGGTCGCGTCGGGGCCGATCGAGGCCGTCGCGCCGGGGGGCAGGCGGCCCTGCACCTGGCTCAGATATTCGAGCACCCGGCTGCGCGCCCAATACAGGTCGGTCCCGTCGTCGAACAGCACATAGACGAAGCTGTCGCCGACGAACGAATAACCGCGCACCACCCGCGCGCCCGGCACCGACAGCATCGTCGTCGCGAGCGGATAGGTAACTTGATTTTCGACAATCTGCGGCGCCTGCCCCGGATAGGACGTGCGGATGATGACCTGCACGTCGGACAGATCAGGCAAGGCATCGACCGGCGTGGTCCGCATCGCGCCGATGCCGATCGCCACTAGAACCAAGGCCGCCAGAACCACGGCCATGCGCGCCTTGACCGATGCATGGATTATCCGCGCGATCATTTCGCTGCGCCGATCGCGCGAACCGGGATGCCCGTCAGGCTCGCTTCGGAATCGAGCAGGAACTGCCCCGATGCGACGACCTTTTCGCCCGGCGCCAGACCGGCGAGAATTTCGGTCTGGCCGCCCGCATCGCGCCCGACCCGCACTTCGGCGGGATGATAGCGCCCGTCGCCGGTCGCCAGCATGACCAGTGTGCGTGTGCCGGTGCGGATCACCGCCTCGCTCGGCACGAGCAGGGCTGGCCGCGCATCGCCGCCGAGCGCGACGCTGGCGAACATGCCGGGCCGCAGGCGCCCGCTGCGATTGGCGAGTTCGATCCGCACGGTGAGCGTGCGGCTGTCGGCCTGCGCGGTCGGCAGGATCGCGATCACGCGCCCGCTAAACGGCTCGCCCGGAAAGCCGGTCAGCGTCGCGGTCGCCGTCTGGCCGACGCGAACGTCGCCGGTGCGCGCCTCGGGCACGGCGGCGTTGAGCCAGACCGTGTCGAGGCCGCTGACCTGCGCGAGCGTCTGCCCCATTGCCAGCGTCACTCCGGCGCGCGCGTCGAGCGATTGGATCACCCCCGAAATCGGCGTGGTGATCGTCACGACGCCGTTCGGCCGCCCGCTGCGCTCGACGCTGCTGATTAGCCCGTCGGACATGCCCATCAACCGCAAGCGTTGCCGCGCCGCCGCAGTCAGGTCGGGCTTACCGAGGCGCTTGACGCTTAGGAACTCGGTCTGCGCACCGCCCCATTCGGGCAGCAGCAGCGTCGCGATCGGTGCGCCAGCGCGCACCACGTCGCCCGGCGCGCGGGCATAGACGCGCTGCACGAACCCGCCCGATCGCGCCTGGATGATCGCAACATCGCGCTGGTTGAAATCGATCGTGCCGGTGACGTCGAGCGCGCTGGCGAGACTGCCCATCGTCGCCGCAACCGCTCGAATGCCCAGGCTCTGCCGTGCGGCGGGATCGACGCTGACGCCCGGCGCGGCGCCGCCCGCTGCGCCATCGGCGTATTTGGGGACGAGCTGCATGTCCATGAACGGCGATTTGCCCGGCTTGTCGAACTTCTGATTGGGGAACATCGGATCATAGTAATAGAGCGGCGCCGAGCCGCCCGCGCTTGCCGGTGTAAGCGGCGCTTCATTGGCGCTCTGACCCAGCCAGTATCCGCCTCCGCCGGCGACGATCGCCGCCAGCAGGACCGCGCCGCGCCAGCGTGCAGCCTGGGTGCTCGAAAGCGTCATGACGGTTCCCCTCCATAAGTGATGGTGATGCGCACGGCGTCGCGCGCCACATCGGTTTCGCGATTGAGCGCATCGACTTCGGCTTCGGCGAGCGCGAGCGCCGAGAGCAGCGCGCTGCCAAGGTCGAGCTTGCCCGCGGCATAGCTGTCGCGATCGAGTTCGGCACGGCGCTTGGCCAGCGGCACGAGGGTGCTGCGCGCATTCTCCAGCCGCTCATGGTGCATGGCGTGATCGGCGAGGTCGGACTGGAGCGCGGCGATCCATTGCCGTCTGACCGCTTCGCGATCCAGTCTGGTGCCATTCGCTGCGCTTTCACTGGCGGCAATCTTCGGGTTCTGCCGCTTGCCCGCGAACAGCGGCAGATCGATCGACACGCCGACCGACACGAGATCACCGTAGCGCGGGTCGCGGCGGCCATAGGATGTGCTCAGCGACCAGTCAGGGCGCTTGTCGGCGCGCGCCAGCCGCGTATCGGCATCGGCCCCGGCAATCGCCGCGTCGGCAGCGCGCAGCGCCGGCAGCGCATCGATCCCGGCCATCAATAGCGCCGGGTCGATGTCGAGGCTCGGCGGGGGACCGCTCACCTCGGGATTGGTATCGCCGGTATAGCGCGTCAGTCGCGCGCGCGCCTGCGCCACCGCCGCGACCATATCCGCGCGCCGGTCGGCGACCGCGGCGCGTAGCTGCGCCGGTTCGAGCGTCTGCGACGGTCGTGCGGTGCCAGCCGTCAGTCGCGCCGCAACCGTTTTTTGCAGATCGTCGAGGCTCGCGTCGAGCAGGTCGAGCTGCGCCAGCCGGCGCTCGCCATAGTAAAGGTCGATCCACGCCAGCGCCGTCTCCAGTCGAACGGCGCGCGCTTCGGTGAGGACGCCGGCCTCGGCGATGCCGATATTGGCGGTTGCCCGCTCGGCGAGCGCGCGACGCTTCGCCAAATTGGGAAAGCGCTGCGTCAGACCGATCACCGACATCGTGAAGTTGTCGCCTGTGAAGCTGCCCGCCGCGGGGCCAGTGACGGGAAAGTCCTGGAGGCGGAGATCGAGCGTCGGATCGGGCAGGCGGTCGACCGCAATCGCTGATGAGCGCGCCGCATCGGTCGCGGCGCCGCGAGCACGAACGCTGGGCGCCGCAGCCGCCGCGCGCGCCAGCGCCTGATCATAGGTCATCTGGTCGGCGAGCGCGGCGGACGGCACACCCACGCAGGCGAGCAGGATTATGGCGTATTTCATGTCGTCCTCCCCATTGGGACGGAACCGGCTTGCGGGCGGCACCGACGCCGATGGCGCCGCGGGGAAACATGCGTTTCGCCCGCTACGCCACCAGTCGGTTGCTCAGCCCTGACGAGCCGGGTTGCTGGCGGACGGCATGGTCATGCAGTTGGCCGCCTGGGGTCCGCGCATCATCGAGCAATCGCAGTCAGCGGCCATCATCTTGCTGTCGCTGACCCAAACGCGCACGGGCGCGCGAGTGGGTGCCCGTGGGCCGTAGGACGGCTGGCTACGCCATTCGAAGTGCCCCGTCGAAGGAGCCGGCTGCGCGTCCGCAGCAAACGCGGCCGAGGCCGTTGCGGACAGGGCGAGGGTGGCCGCAATGGCTGCGGCGCGAACGATAGTCTTCATGGTGATAGTATCCTTGGTTGAATCGCAGTTGGACGAATGGCGATCGTCGGAGCGCGTGCCGGGCACGACGCTGGACAGCAATCACCGACGCCGGATCGGTTCAGCCAAGGAGTGAGGGTGGTTCAGGCTCGGGCGTGACGGTGCGCCCGGCAAATACGGCCGTGACCGGCCAGAACACCCCGATCGGAGTGATGTACGGCGACGACGCGGCGGGCGCGGGCTCACTGACAGCCAGCATGACGCCGCAACTCGCCATCAGCGCGCAGCCGCGCTTCGTATCTTTGCTCTGCTTCTTATCGCAGTCCGGACACTTCATCGCCATGTCGCAGTCGGGCATATCCGCCATCGCCGAGGTCTGGCTCTGCATCATCATGTTGCACGGCGGCGCTGCCGCGGCCACGCCGTTGCCGACAAGCCCGAACAGGACTCCCACGAGCAATAGATGGCGAAGCAGCCTCAGCATTTAATATGGGTGCGTGATGACATGGCGAAAGTCAATTCGCGTTGCCGCGCAGTTTGGTTACAGTGTCGCGTGCTGGCCGCTTCCTCATCCAATCATCCGAGCCTCCGCACAAAGGTAGCTGGACGGAACTGGTCATTTCGGCCTCATCGAAGCGTTTGCGACGAGATTTAACGGCTCACGACGGCTAAGGGCGTTAGCGGACGGCGCTAGAGTAGCGTGAACGGCGACATATATTCGTCATGTTTGTCCGGCGCGGGGCGCCGCGCCCGGAGCGATTCGAACTTCTGTGCTGCCACTACGGCTAGTGTGTATCATACGGGCACTTCTGCCACCGCGATGGTGCTGGAAATGTGATTGTTCCACATCGCTAGTGCTTCGCGCTTTTCTGGTTTCCAGTCGTGGCGTTGATAGATACCTGCCACTCCTGAGCGCGAACCTCCGACATGATTGAGAACCGCTTCGGTCACCTCGAAGCGAACTCCGAGCCTTTGAAAGCCGGTCGCCAATGTTCGCCTGAGGTCGTGGAGGCGCCAAGGTAGCATTGAGTTGCCGCCGTCTTTTGAAATCAGCTTGTCGAGCTTCGCCTTACCCTTGTGATAGGCGGTGAATGCGGCGCCAGTCGCAGTGGGAAACACCCTGCCACGACTTGGCCACTTCTCCCCACCAGCCACCTTGTCAAATTCTGCGATCGCTAGGTCGTTGAGCGGAATGGTCGTCGGCTCGCCATTCTTTGTCCGATTGCCGGACAGCCGCATCTCCCGTTCTGAGCGGTCAAGTTCTTGCCAATGAAGGCCGCCGATCTCCTCTCGACGTTGGCCGGTAACAATCAGAAGGCGAACGATTGGCCCGAAGCAGCGATGGCATTCCGGAACCTGCACCCAAACCCTCGCCAACTCGCTATCGCTAAGCCATCGCTCGCGGGGCTTGACGGCTTTGGGCGTCTCCATCCCCTCCATCGGGCTTCTGTCGATGTCGCCGCGGCTCACCGCCCATCGAAACAACCGTCTTAGTACCGCGAACACGTTGCGACGATTGGCTGCCTGTTCCGCCGGCATGCGATCGAACACGGCCACCACATCAATACGCGTGATTGCAGGAAGCGCCCTATCACGCAAAACGGGTTTGACGTGCAGTTGAAGCGATCGCGTTACGAGGGTCGACCATCCTGTCCCCTTGCAGTCCGCTGCGAAGCGGTCGGCATAGTTGGAAAAGGCAAGGTCGACAGCCTCGCGCCGTCGCTGTTTGTCCGATTCGACGGGGTCGATCCCTTGGGCGACGAGGCGGAGGAGTCTCGTCGCCTCCTCGCGAGCGGTGAAGGGCGTCCATGGCGAGCCATGACCGCCGATGGTGTAGCGACGCGTCTTCGCCTCGCGACCACCCATCCGATACTGGACGACATAGGACGCAGAGCCGCCTGCGGTGATCTTGAGTCCGAACCCCTTCAGTTCGTCATCCCAAAGGAAGCCGGTAACAGCCCCTGCCTGGAGAGCATCGAGGGTTCGCTTGGTGATTTTTCCGGTGGCCATGACGAACCTCATGTACCAGAAAAGTAATCACCCAGCAATCACCGGAACGGAAATCGGCGGCGGCAGGCGGCGGCGTATTTCGGTTTAACCAACTGAAAACTCATAATTCATGGCGCCAGGTTATTGATCTAAATCCGCTGGTAACGGAAGTACCAGACTTCGTGGTCTTTCTTTCGGGCCTTTGCTTCGTATCGCGTCTCGGGCCATCCGCCGGGACGGACGAGGAAGTCTTGTGGTTCCTTCGCCAGCCATTCGAAATCGACCCGACCGTTCATGATCATAAGCGCCCAGCGCAGGTAGACAGGATGGTCGGTGCCGAAGCGAAACTCACCGCCGGGTTTCAGCTTGGCGGATATCATGTCCACCGGCCCCTTGTTCATCATCCGACGCTTTGCATGGCGTAGCTTGGGCCAGGGATCGGGGTGTAGCAGATAGACGAAGCTGAGGCTGCCATCGGGGATCCGTGACAGCACCTCAAGCGCATTGCCCATATGCAGACGGACATTGGGAAGGCTTTGGTCGCGAACATGCGCAAGCGCACCGACTACGCCATTCAGGAACGGCTCGCACCCGATGAACCCGTGGTCCGGCAGCATGTCTGCGCGATATGCCAGATGCTCGCCGGAGCCGAAGCCAATTTCGAAATGCAGGGGCCGGTCATATCCGAACAGGCCCTCAGCAGTAATCGGGCCATCTTCCGGCACGCTAATCGCAGGTAAAAGCTGTTCGACCAGATCGGATTGGCCGACGCGTAGCTTGTGGCCCGAGCGGCGACCGTACAGGCGATTGAGAGTAGTAGGATCTTTCATTGCGCGCGGACTAGCGGCGCAGGGCGGCGCTGCCAAGCCGTCAGATCATTTGCACTTGATGAATTTGCCCTTTGCGTCCTTGCACGGACCGTTTTTTACAGCAGCAGTCGGCTTGGGTGGGCACTTGATGAACTTACCCTTTGCATCCTTGCAGGGGGCAGCGAGGGCAGGGGTCGCACTGGTCACCACGAGTAGCGCGGCAAACAACGAAGCGGCGATGGCGTTACGCATGAATGGCACCCTCTGTGTGAATGCGGTGTCGGGTTCGATAACAGGGGGTAACCGAGACCCGACATCCATTTGATAAGCGCGATACCCTGTTATCCCTAGTGAACTTTTTGTCATGTTGGGGTGCGGTGGTCAACGCCACTATTTGCAAGGCTTGCCTTCATATTCGCGGCGATGAGAAACATAGGCTTTGCCGTTCCAGCGCGATACGGGAAAGCAGAATCCGGGGCCACCTATCTGGATGTCGGGCCATCCGTCGACACCTTTGGTTTTCAGGAACTGCGGAATGCCATGGCTGCTGGTCATCAGTTTCCATGATCCGTCCGCTTGCTGGCTGACCAGCCAGAACCCAGTGCCGGTGTTGCCATAGCAATAAGTGCCGCCCTCTGTAACGACAGCTTCGGGGCGACCGTCTCCATTCAGGTCGCTGCGACTTTCGATCGTGCCGGGAGAATAAGAGAGCGTGTCGGGATCGTCGCAGTCGCTGCGCCATTGATTGCCGCGTTTGGTAAAGCCTGCCGCCCGGTAGATCGCAGCGTCACCGCCTGCGGCAACCGGAGTCTTCGACGGGGTTGCCGCTTTGAGGGGCTTCGGTACGGTATAGCCTGTGCCGTCATAGCGCAGGGGTTGCGCCTTTCCGTTGCTCGTCCATTGCAGATCGAACCAGCCGCCTGTCATCGTGCCGATGGTCTTGACGGTTCCGTTCTGGCCGATGAGCTGCCGCCATTTGCCGTCCGCGCCCTTCGCCGCGATGCTGAACCATGCGCGATCCGGCAAATAACATTGGCCTCGGTCGATGAAGAGCGCTTCGGGGCGCTTGTCTGCGTTCATGTCGACGAAGGTGATGGTCGGCTTGGCAGGCGCACCGCATGGGCCCGTCGGCTGGTTCTTAACGATAGGGAAGCCGCCTGCGGCATAAAGCTGCGCAGCTTCTGCCCGGCTGATCTGGGGCGTCTGTGCGAACGTTGGGCTCGCCATTGCCAGCGTGCCCAATGCAACGAGTCTTAGGTGTGACAAAGCGCGCCCTCCATGCTCATCTTCCGCCCGAATCGTTTCGGAATGGCGATGATAACATGGAAGACGCGCTTCGTGTCTGATCAGGATGCGCTGGTTTAGGCGAGGGCGGCTTTGAGCTTCTCGACCAGATCGGTCCTTTCCCACGGGAAGAGATCGCCCTCGGGCGTCCGCCCGAAGTGACCATAAGCAGCGGTCTTCAGGTAGATTGGCTTGTTCAGGCCCAGATGCGTGCGAATGCCGCGCGGGGTCAGGGTAAGCAAGGTCGGCAGCACCGCTTCGATCTTCGCTTCCTCTACCGTGCCCGTGCCATGCGTATCCACATAGAGCGACAGCGGCTCCGCAACGCCAATGGCGTAGCTCAGCTGAATGGTGCAGCGGCGAGCAAGACCTGCCGCAACGATGTTCTTAGCCATATAACGGCTGATATAGGCTGCCGAGCGATCGACCTTTGTGGGGTCCTTGCCGCTGAATGCGCCGCCGCCATGGGGAGATGCGCCGCCATAGGTGTCGACGATGATCTTGCGCCCGGTAAGGCCAGCATCACCATCCGGGCCGCCGATTTCGAAGCAGCCAGTCGGGTTGACGTAAACATTCTTGTCCTCCGGCATCCAGCCTGCGGGCAGCACATCGGTCATCACGCCCTTGACGTATTCGCGCAACTTGGCGCGGCCTTCGTCATTGTCCATACCGGTCGCATGCTGGGTCGAGACCACGACGGCGGTCGCGCGTACGGGCACTTCGTTTTCGTACGCAAGAGTGACCTGGCTCTTGGCGTCGGGTTCAAGGAAGTCGACAGTCTTCGCGTGACGATCAGCGGCGAGGCGTTCCAGTATCTTGTGCGAGTAATATAGCGTTGCGGGCATCAGATCTGGCGTTTCGTCTGTCGCATAACCGAACATGATGCCCTGATCGCCTGCGCCTTCGTCCTTGTTCCCGGATGCGTCGACGCCCTGCGCAATGTGGGCGGATTGACCGTGCAGATTGTTTTCGAAGCGGAAGGTTTCCCAGTGGAACCCATCCTGCTCATAACCGATGCTCTTGACGGTGTTGCGAACGGTCTTCTCGATTTCTTCCAGCGCGCCCGGTGCCCATTCGCCGTTTTCGTATACGCCCTTGCAACGGATTTCTCCGGCCAGCACGACGAGCTGCGTCGTCGTCAGCGTTTCGCAGGCGATGCGCGCTTCGGAGTCTTTCGAGAGGAACAGGTCGACGATGGAATCGCTGATCTGGTCAGCAACCTTATCGGGATGGCCTTCGCTGACGCTTTCGGACGTGAAGAGGAAATGATTACGCATAATGCTCCAGCCATAGGGATATAAACAAAACTTTATATAGACCCTTTAGTAGCTGGTGCGGCGCGTGGCAACTGCCAAGGCGACGAGCGCCAACGCAAGCAAAAGACAGGCCCAGTTACCGATGTACGAAAACAGGGTTCGTCCCCCGGCTTTGGGAAGAAGCGCATCGATATAGCCCGCCGTTTCATGTGGCAGGCTGTCGACGATCCGGCCCTGCGCGTCGACTACAGCCGAAATGCCGGTTGGGGTCGAGCGTAGCACCGGGATTGCCTCCTCGATGGCGCGGAGCCGCGCCTGTGCCAGATGCTGCGGCGGACCCCAGCTTCCGAACCAAGCGTCGTTCGACGGGTTGAAGATGAAATCGGGCCGGTTCGCTTCGTCCACCACATGCCCGGAGAAGATGATTTCATAGCAAATCTGAACGCCCATTTTCAAAGAAGGGCGGCCATTGCCGGCGGGCAGGGGCAGACTGCGCGCACCCGGACCGGGCCAGAAATCCGCGTCACCGGGGACCAAACGAGAGAGGCCTATAGGTTCCAGTATCTGTCGCAGGGGAAGATACTCGCCATACGGCACGAGGTGCGCTTTGTCGTACCGCCCGATCAGCCGCGCCTTGGGATCGACGATCCACAGGCTGTTGCGTGCACCGGCCAGCACACGGCTGGTATAGCCGTCCTGCACCTTGTCCTTGAAATAGACCTTTTCTCCCCCGGTCAGCAGGAGATCGCTGGGGCCGAGCAATGTTGCAAGACGCGCGCGCCATTCCGGCTCCATATCCAACCATGCCGGAATCGCCGCTTCAGGCCAGAAGACCAGGCGACCGCGCGTTCCGGGGACGCCGGACAAGGTCGAGAGTTTGGCGAAGTTGGTTGCCTCCATCTCGGGACTGTATTTCACATCCTGCCCGATATTCGGCTGCACAATGCGAATGCTAGGAGCCAGCACTTCGTATGTTTCCGGTGTCGTGTAGAAACTCCACAGCAATCCGATGCTCGCCGCGCCCGCCAGCGGCAATGCCATGGTCAGCGCCGATCCTATGCGCCGTCCTATCGCCAAATGCAGCGCTCCGGCTGCAACGATTGTCAGGCCTGAAAGGCCGTAGGTTCCGACCACCGTGGCGCTGTACGCCAGCGAGGTCGGCAACCAGATGACCCCAAGCGGATTCCACGCAAAGCCGGTAAACAACGTCGCGCGAAGATATTCCGTGACGATCCAGCTTGCCGCCAGCAACAGCGAAAGCGCGGCACTGACGCGCGGGGCGCGGCCATCGATCCGGCGCGCCGGAGGCAATCGCCGCGCCGCTTCCCATGCAATGAGGCTGGCCAACGCCGGATAGACCGCCAGGTACAGCGATAGCAGCAATACCGCCCCATAACCGAACCAGTGCGGCATGGCGTCCTGAAAGGTGAACGCATGCGCGATCCAGTTCAGGCCCAGCGTGAAATGCCCCGCGCCGAACATCCATCCGCGCGTGAAAACATCCCGCCGGGTCTCCGCCGCCTGAATAAGCAGGATCAGAACCGTGAGGCAGATAATCGTGACCGGCCAAAGCGAAAGCGGCGCAAATCCTGTTGCGGAAATAAGCCCCGCAAAAAAAGCTGTGGCCTTGGGGTTCGCGGCAAGGACGCGCGGCAGGGGATGACGTTGTGACACGGTTGCTGCTATTGCCTGCTTTGATGACAGTTTCAATCGTGGAGCAGCATAGCGTGGCGACATCGCCGATCCGCCCATTCCATCTGGCCTTTCCCGTCCACTGCCTTGCGGCCGCGCGAGCGTTTTATGGAGAGGTGCTCGGATGTGAAGAGGGCCGTAGTTCCGACCGCTGGATTGACTTCAATCTGTTCGGTCACCAGATCGTCGCGCATCTTGCGCCGGGGAGTGCCGGAGAAAAGCACTGCAATTCTGTCGACGGCCACGATGTTCCGGTGCCGCATTTCGGTGTGGTGTTGGAACGCGCCGACTGGGACGCTCTGGCCGAACGGTTGCGCGCCGCAGGCACCGTGTTCGGCATCGAGCCGCATGTGCGTTTTGCGGGGCAAGTCGGTGAGCAGGCCACAATGTTCTTTCGCGACCCCAGCGGCAATGCCCTGGAGTTCAAGAGTTTTGCCGACGATGCAATGATATTCGCGACTTAGAGTTAACCGGCTTGGACGGCGTTCGGTTGGCTGCATTTGTCGCTCTTGCCCGCGCCGCCGGTCAACATGGATGCCGCGATAAACCCACCGACGATGAGCACTAGGAACAACGCGGAGAGCCAGCCAAGATACTTCTCGATGAAGGCCTTGATCGGTCGCCCGAATTTCCAGAACAGAAAGCCGACGAGCATGAACTGAAAGGCGCGCGAGACGATGCTGGCCCACAGGAACGTGAAGAGCGGTAGGCCTACGAAGCCCGCCGTGATGGTGATCAGCTTGAATGGAATGGGCGTTGCACCCTTTATCAGGATGATCTCCGCGCCATATTCGCGCAAATAACATTGCGCCGCAGGGAAGCTCTTGGCCAATCCGAGAGTGTCCAGCAGCGCGCTGCCGAACATGGCGAAAAAGAAATGGCCAATCGCGTAGCCCAGCATCCCACCCAGCACCGAGGCCAGCGTGCAGATGAAACCGTAGCGCAGCGCCTTTTCAGGCCGCGCTAGGCACATGAGGCCCAGCAAAGGATGCGGCGGAATGGGAAAGAAGCTCGATTCCATGAACGAAATGGCGAACAACCATCGTTCGGCATGGCGATGGGCGGCCTTGGCCAGCGTCCATTGATAGAGGCGATTGAGCATGCTGCGGTGCGGTAGCGGGTTTGCGCGTGCGCCGCTACCCCAATCGCGTTTAGTCGATGCGGGTCACGCTCACGGACTGGGAGTTCAACATCGCGCTGCCGAAGGCTGTCATGAAAGCCACGTCGGTCGCGTCGCGCCCTACGGCCATCCGCACCATGCCTTCGATCGGGGCCAGACCCGTGGCGTCGACGATATGCCAGGCATCATCCAGCCACACTTCGACGACTGCGTGAAAATCCGGTGGATCGAGGCGCCAGGAATACACCGATGCGATCCGAGCCGGAATGTCATGGGCGCGAACGATCGCTGCGGTCAAATGCGCGAAATCCCGACACACGCCCTGCCGCGAAAGGAACGTGTCGGCAGCGGTGGTGGTCGCGTCCGAACTGCCAGAGACATAGCGGATATGGCTGCGCACCCATTCAACTGCCGCGTGCACGAAGTCGCCGCCGTCCAGTCCTTCGAACTCCTGATGCGCAAAGCTGAACAGGCGGTCCGCTTCGCAATAGCGGCTGGGCCACAGGAACGGCACGACTTCGGACGGAATTTTCGGCAATGGTGACGCGGATAAGCCAAGAACGGATTTATGGGGACGATCAACATCCATCGTGGCGCGATAATTTGCATGGAAAGCGCCGCTTTCTGTGCGCGTCCATGTACGCCGCCCCACACGATTGCCGCCCGGAATGGTGGATAGCGGCCCCGCCCCGGTCACAACCATCTTGTCCTCGATGATCTTCTGGTCCGGCAAGTCCGCTGCTTCTATCGCCAGCAGCAAATCCGTAGGCTCTCGGAAATTATAGTGCAGGTCCGCTTCGATCTGAAGGCGCATGATAGTCTTTCATCGGAGGAGCAGCGTGAAGCATCGAGCAGGATGTTTGTTCCTTGCTAGCTACTACCTGCGGCAATATCATGAATACAATCGGCGAACGCTGAAATTTGTTATGTTTTGAGCATTGCCTTGAGATAATGTCCGGTAAAGCTGGCTTCAGTGGCGGCGACCTTTTCCGGGGTGCCTTCCGCGACCACCATGCCGCCCTTCACGCCGCCTTCCGGACCCATGTCGATGATCCAGTCGGCGGTCTTGATGACGTCCAGATTATGCTCGATCACGACCACGCTATTGCCTTGCTCAACCAGCGCATGCAGCACTTCAAGCAGCTTGCGCACATCCTCGAAATGCAGGCCGGTCGTGGGTTCGTCCAATATGTAGAGAGTATTGCCGGTCGCGCGGCGGGAAAGCTCTTTGGCGAGTTTCACCCGCTGCGCTTCGCCGCCTGACAATGTCGTCGCCTGCTGGCCGACCTTGACGTAGCCAAGGCCAACTTCGACCAGCATTGCCATCTTGTCGCGGATCGGCGGTACAGCCTTGAAGAATTCCACGGCGTCCTCGACCGTCATGTCCAGCACGTCGGCGATCGACTTGCCCTTGAACTTCACTTCCAGCGTTTCGCGGTTGTACCGCTGTCCATGGCACACGTCGCACGTGACATAGACGTCGGGCAGAAAGTGCATCTCGATCTTGATGAGCCCATCGCCCTGACAGGCTTCGCAACGTCCGCCCTTCACATTGAAGCTGAACCGCCCCGGCTTGTATCCGCGCGCTTGCGATTCGGGCAGGCCAGCGAACCAGTCGCGAATGTTGGTAAAGCTGCCCGTATAGGTCGCCGGGTTGGACCGTGGCGTACGTCCGATGGGCGACTGGTCGATGTCGATGACCTTGTCGCAATATTCCAAGCCCGTCACCTTGTCATGCGCACCCGCGATGATGCGCGCCCCGTTCAAGGCGCGCGCGGACGCGGCGTAGAGGGTGTCGATAGTGAAGCTCGATTTGCCCGAACCCGACACGCCCGTAACGCAGGTGAAGGTGCCTAGTGGGATAGACGCGGTAACGCCACGCAGGTTATTGGCGCGCGCATTATGAACTGTTAATTTCTTGCCCGATCCCTTGCGCCGCTTCTTCGGTACTTCGATCTGGCGCGTACCGTTCAGATAATCGGCAGTCAGCGAATCCTTCGACTTGAGGATCTCGTCCAGAGTCCCGCGCGCGACGACCGTGCCGCCATGCACGCCCGCGCCCGGACCCATATCCAGAATATAGTCAGCCGTACGGATCGCATCCTCGTCGTGCTCGACAACGATCACAGTATTACCCAGATCGCGCAGGCGCTTGAGCGTGATGAGCAATCGGTCGTTATCGCGCTGGTGCAGGCCAATAGACGGCTCGTCCAGCACGTAAAGGACGCCCGACAGGCCGGAGCCGATCTGCGAGGCAAGGCGAATACGTTGCGATTCACCGCCTGACAAAGTGCCGCTGGTTCGATCAAGATTGAGGTAGTCTAGGCCCACATTGTTCAAAAAGCCCAGACGCTCGACGATTTCCTTCAGGATTGCCTTGGCGATCTGGTTCTGCTGATCGTTGAGATGCTGCGGCAGTTCGGTAAAGAAACCCAGCGCATCCACCACACTACGGCGGGTGGGGATCGAGATGTCCTCGCCCGCTATCTTAACCGCTAGCGCTTCGGGTTTCAGACGCGCGCCATGGCAGGTCTCGCAAGGCTGCGCCGTTTGATATTTGGACAGTTCTTCGCGCATCCACGCGCTTTCTGTCTGGAGCATTCGGCGATTGAGGTTCCCGATGACACCCTCGAAAGCTTTCTTGACCTCGTAGAATTTGCGTCCATCCTGAAAGCGCAGGGTAACTGCCTTGCCGCCGGTGCCGTGCAGGATGACGAGTTGCACTTCGCCGGGCAGATCTTTCCACGGCGTATCGAGCGAAAAGCCGAACTCTTTCGCAAGCGATCCCAGCACCTGCATATAATAAGGACTAGGCGGATTGGATTTCGCCCATGGAACGATGGCGCCTTTTTTCAGGCTCAGGTCTTCGTTCGGGACGACAAGCTGGCTGTCGAACAGCAGTTTTTCGCCCAAACCGTCGCATGCGGGGCAAGCGCCTTGCGGGGCGTTGAACGAAAACAGGCGCGGCTCGATCTCAGCAATGGTAAAGCCGCTGACCGGGCAGGCAAATTTCTCCGAGAACACGATACGGTTTGCGGGGATGCCGGTGTTTTTCATCTTGCCGGTCGTCTGGGTCTCATCTTCGCGACCCGGCACGTTCCCATCCGCCAGATCGACATAGGCCAGCCCGTCGGCCAGCTTCAGCGCTGTCTCGAAACTCTCAGCCAGCCGCGTCTGGATATCATCGCGCACCGCAATACGATCCACCACGACTTCGATGTCATGCTTAAGTTTCTTGTCGAGGGCAGGGGCATCCTCGATCTCGTACAGTTCGCCATCAATGCGGACGCGCGTAAACCCGGCCTTCTGCCACTCCGCCAGTTCCTTGCGATACTCCCCCTTGCGACCGCGCACGACGGGGGCAAGGAGGAAGAACCGCGTTCCTTCGGGCAACTGCATCACGCGGTCGACCATCTGGCTGACGGTTTGCGCGCTGATCGGCAGACCCGTGACCGGCGAATAGGGAACGCCCACACGCGCCCAGAGCAAACGCATGTAATCGTATATCTCCGTTACCGTGGCCACGGTGGAGCGGGGATTACGGCTCGTGGTCTTCTGCTCGATGCTGATCGCCGGGGACAGCCCGTCGATATGCTCGACATCGGGCTTCTGCATCATCTCCAGAAACTGTCGCGCATAAGCCGATAGGGACTCGACATAACGCCGCTGCCCCTCGGCATAGATAGTGTCGAAAGCGAGCGAGGACTTCCCCGAACCAGACAAGCCGGTGATGACGATCAGGCTGTCACGCGGCAGATCCACGTCCACGCCTTTGAGATTATGTTCGCGCGCTCCACGCACGGAGATATGAGTCAGCATGGGGCGCTTTGTTCCACATTTGTTCAGGTGAGGCAAGGGGGCGAACGGGACGGTCCGCGGCAGCAATATGGGGCGGCAGGGTAGCCGGGGCAAGGCCGGAAGACACCACTGCGAACACTTCTGTTGTTAACACTGGACGAAGAGCGCGTTTGGCAGGAATGTGCCTGTCAAACACGCGGCAAAAGGGTGAGGCTATGGAGTATCGGTCAGGCAAAAAGTGGCAAAATCGGCTGACGATGCCTTTTGCGCTCATCGGCTTATTGCAACCCGCATACGCTTTCGCACGAGATACCTACATTCATGCCGGGCGTATCATCGATGTGCTGGCTGGGACGGTTTTGACCGATCAGAGCATTCATGTGCGCCACGATCGCATCGTTGCGGTAGGGAAGTGGACAGAGCCACCTGCGGACGCGACTGTAATCGACTGGACGAAACGCACCGTACTTCCTGGGCTAATCGACTTGCACACGCATATTGCGGACACGGGTACTTCGGAAGATGTCGCTCTTCCGGTCAAGACGTCACCAGTCCAGACGGCCTTGCTGGGTGTGCGGAACGCGCGGCTGACGTTGAAGGCGGGTTTCACCACCGTGCGCGATCTGGGCACATATCGCGGTCTGGTCGATGTCGCGGTGCGCGATGGGATCGAACAAGGATTGTTTCCGGGACCACGAATGGCCGTTGCCGGCGCATATCTTACTATTCCCGGCGGGGGTGGCGAAATAACAGGTCTGCCCGTCGGAATGGCAGTGCCCCCCGACATGCGTCTGGGCGTAGCCCGCAATCCGGCCGAAGTGCAGCAGAAAGCCGAGGCGTTGTTCGCAAGCGGCATCGATCAACTTAAGGTGATCGGAACCGGCGCGGTGCTGGCCATCGGCACCGAGCCGGGAACCGAAGAAATGACCGTCGACGATATCGCCGCAGCGGTGGCTGTCGCCAAGGCACATAACAGCTACGTCACCGTCCACGCCCATGGTGCTGCCGGGATCAAGACGGCCATCCGCGCCGGCGCACGCTCCATCGAACATGCCAGCCTGATCGATGACGAAGGGATCGCACTGGCAAAAGCCAAAGGTGTGTGGCTCGTCATGGACGTCTATGACGGCGACTATATCGACAGCATCGGCACGCAGCAGGGCTGGCCCAACGAGTATCTGCGTAAGAACCTGGAAACCACGCAGACGCAGCGTGACGGCTTTGCAAAGGCAGTCAAAGCAGGCGTCAGAATCGGTTACGGCACAGATGCGGGCGTATATCCGCATGGCTGGAACGCCCGCCAGTTCGCTTATATGGTGCGCTTCGGGATGACGCCGATGCAGGCGATTCAAGCGGCGACAATCAGTGCCGCGCAACTGATGCAGCGCGAAAAGGACATCGGCGCAATTGCGCCAGGGCGCTTTGCAGACATCATTGCAGTCGATGGAAATCCGCTGAACAATATCCGGATCCTCGAAAATCCCCCGAAAGTGATGAAGGCTGGAGTAGTTGTCGAGCAATAATATGTCTCGATCTGACGCATCTGCGTAGCAATAAAGCTCTATCATCATCCCTGACAGATGTTATTTGTCGACTAGGAACCGTCGTTCGTCGACTGCAGTGTCGTTCGCCGACAGGGATGGTCCGCTATCGAAGCAACCGCCCAGCGTACACGGCGTTGCGATATGAATAGCCAAAGCGGATGGCGCTGCCCGTGCAGCCATCGCTTTGAGTTTTGAGAGATCCTGAAGTGCCCGACAGCATGAGCAGGATGCGCCCCCGGTCATCCCTTGCACCGGGGGCGTTTTTAGTTCTCTTCCCAAATCCGGCGCAGTTCCACATTTCCTTTACGGAAACCGCGATTAATGCGTTCGTCCGCTTCGACGAATGACCGTTGGTCGTTACGCATATGCTGTTTATCGACAGCGCCGCTGTCCGCCGATGCTACGGGATGCTGGTCGAACCGAGCGCGATCAATGTGCACGCCCGGCCTAGAAAGAAAGGGCAGGACGGATCGCAACGATCGCAACAAGGATCGACGGTTCCCCGCCCCGGAATGGCTCTGCCGCCCCCAAAACGGGCAGGACCACTCCAGGTCCAACCCACTGTTTCGAGGAGATTTTGCCATGTCCGTATTTTCCACCAAGACGAAGAGCTTCACTGCCGCATTGGCTGCCGCTGCCGCCCTCGTCGCTGGCACGCCAGCATTTGCAGAAACCTTCGTATCCAACGGTCGCAGCGTCGAAGTCCGTCACGGCGATCTGGACCTGAACAATGCTGCAGGCCGTCGCGCCCTTAACGCCCGCATCTACAAGGCTGCTACCAAAGTGTGTGCAACTGCTGACGCCCGTGAAATGATGGCATGCCGTGAGAAGACGCTGAACCACATCAAGCAGCCGATCAGCGCCGCCATCGCACGGGCCGAAACGAAGGCGCGCTATGCTGACGCGACGCCCGTTAGCGCAAGGGTCGTCGTCGGTAACTGAACGTGAGCGCCGCGATGACGAAAGCCCCCGGCGCGGATTGTGCCGGGGGCTTTTGCATATCGGTGTCCTGGCTCAGGATGGCGATGGTGTTTCGCTATTCGCCTGAGCCTCCGCAATGAGGGCACCGTCAATTGCCTTTGCCTTCAGATAAGCGGGACGCTGCGCGATACGCTCGGCATATTCAGCGAAGACCGGCCGTGTAGGAATTGAATTGAAGGCCAATCCCCAACCGATTTGCGATCCTACATAGACGTCGGCAGCGGTGAATCGATCGCCACATATCCACTGCTTGCCCGATAAGGCATATTCCAACCCGTCCATTGCCTGGTCGAACGTACCGTAGCCCATCATCATCGACTTATCTGCAGGCGTTTCCCACTGCATTGCCCGATTGGTGACGGCTGCTTCGATCGGGCCGGCAGCAAAGAACAACCAGCGATAATAGTCCGCGCGCTCATCGGCTTTGGGGGCCAAACCAGCGTCCGGAAATGCTTCAGCCAGATAGGCGCAGATGGCCGCACATTCCGTTATGACTTTGCCATTGTGGACGATGGTCGGAACCTTGCCCATTGGATTGATCGCAAGATAATCTGGCGCCTTCATGGTCGTTCCGTAATCGAGCAGCACTTGCTCGTAAGGCGCAGCTACCTCTTCCAGCATCCACCGCGCGATTTGCCCGCGCGACATCGGGTTGGTGTAGAATGTAATCGTTTCGGTCATCGGCTTATCTCCCATAAATAATCGGAACATATCACGAACAAATGTTCGTGCCAATCAGGGTTTGCTGCGATATTTATCGAACCAGGCGAGTATAGCCGCTGCCTTTGCCGCCGACTGGGAGGGTCGTGCGGTGAAGCCGCCGTGGCTGGCCCCCGGTACTTTCACCAGAGCCGTTGGCACACCCTGAATTTGGAGCGCTGCATAATATTGTTCCGATTCGCTGACCGGCGTCCTGTAATCTTCGCTACCCACGACAACCAATGTCGGCGTCTTCACATTGCCGATGAGGCTGAGCGGCGAGCGTGACCAGTAGGACATGGGATCTTCCCAAGGCTTCTTTTCGAACCAGTAACGGGAAGTGAACAGCGTATTGTCCATCGTCAGCGCCTCGCTGATCCAGTTGATTACCGGCTTTTGCGTCGCCGCCGCCTTGAACCGATCGGTTTTGCCGACGATCCAGCTGGTCAGCACGCCGCCGCCCGATCCGCCGGTAACGAACAGATTGTCGGGATCGACCACGCCCAATGCAATCGCCGCATCGACCGCCGCCATCAGGTCGCCATAATCGTCACCGGGATATTTGTGGTGGATCAACTGTGCAAATTCTTCACCGTAGGACGTCGATCCGCGCGGGTTGGTGTATAGCACCGCATAGCCCGATGCCGCATAAAGCTGGTCATCGGTCGAGAAGGACGGGCCATAGGCCGACGCCGGCCCACCGTGAATTTCAAGAATCATCGGAACCCGCGTTCCCGGCTGATAGCCCGGCGGCGTGACGAACCATGCGGGAACCGTACGGCCATCTGAAGCTTTCACGCCCAGTTCCCGAACCTGCCCCAGCGATTTGGTGGCCAGCAGATTATCGTTCAGCCGAGTCAATTGTCGCACCTTGCCACCCTGCGCGACGGAAATATCTGCGGGGCGATAATAGGTGCCGCTGGTGAAGGCCACTATGCCACCCTTTGAAACGGAAAAGTCGCCACCGCTGTAGGGACGATCCAATCCCGCGCCCGCGAGGCTTGTAGCGATTTGTGTTACACGTCCGTCCAGAGTGACCCGCGCGACGCGGTTGACACCTTCCTGATCGTAGAGCGCATAGAGGCTTTTGCCGTCGGCAGACCATTCGATCTTGTCGATGCTGCGGTCGAGATTGGCGGTGATCGTCCGCGCTCCGCTGCCGTCGCGGTTCATGATAGACAGGCGCGTGTTTTGATAGGCGAGGCGTTTGTCGTCGAATCCAAGATAAGCAACTTGTCGCCCCTCCGGGGAAATGACTGGGCTGTTATCAGGTCCGACGCGCGTCGTAAGCGGCGTGATTGCGCCAGAGGCGGTGTCGAGCGCATAGATTTCGCTATCGAACACCTGCTGCTGCCAATCGGGTTTGCGCACCGATGTGAACAGGATGCTAGCGCCGTCGGGCGTCCACGCGAGCGGGCCGCCGTCATTATAGTCGCCGAAACTGAGCTGACGCGGTGCGCCGCCATCGGCGGGCACGACGAAGATATGACTGTATCCCGGCGTAACATACCCTCCGCCGTCGTTGCGATAATCCACACGGTCGATGATTTCGAGCGGCGGTGCCCATTGCGCACCTTCCGGCTTTTCGGGCGCCTTGCCCAGCTTCAAGCCTTCGCCCGGCACGTTCATTGTATACGCGATCTGCTTGCCATCGGGGGACCAGGCAATGTCTTGCGGCGCGTCCGGCAAGCCCGTCACGCGGGCGGTGGCATGGTTTGTCATCCAGTGCACGAACAGTTGCGGCTTCTCGCCCGGTTCGCTGGCAATATAGGCGATGCGCTGGCCACCTGGCGACCAGCGGGGCTGGCTCGCATTGCCGGACGACCCGGCTGCGATGGGAGTCTGCTTGCCCGTCCCGACATCGATCAGCCATATGCTGCTGCGAGCGCGATCGGTCATTATATCGCCAGACTTGCGCACATAAGCGATGGTCTTGCCATCCGGGCTAATCTGCGGATCTGTCGCGACTTCTAGCGCGAAGAGGTCGCGACCTTGTAGCACAGGGCTTGGTACGTCTTCGGGCGCGGCCATCACAGGCATTGACGCAGTGAGAAGCAGCAGGGAAATCAAAGATTTGCGGATCATGGTATCGCCTTCACCAGAAATGGGGAGGGCGACACCATGATGCTTTTTCATGTCCGCGCAAGGGGGGGTGACAGCCTCAGCAGCCTACGCCTGCGGCACCGGCCAGCATCCCGCCCAGACCGCCCCGGCATTTCTTCTTCGGCTTTTCGGATTGGCCCGCCGTGCTGCTGTCTTCTCCGCGCATCATGCCACCCATATTGGGGCCATTGATAAACCACATGCTGTTGGATCGATAGCGGACGCGCGCCGTCCATTCCGGCTTCCACGCGGCCTTTGGATTGTCCGGGCGGGGTGGATAGGCGAAATTGGCTTCCGGCCCATAGGCATAAAGATTACCCATCATGAACTGGCTGGCTGCCTGTTTCACTTCGGCAGGCATGATACAACTTGTCTGGCTGGGCGGCAGGACGACCTTTTGCGCAATCAGGCGATTCACCGTCGCGGGTGCAATCCAATCCCACAGCGCGCCGCCGAAATTCTGCGTGGTGGAGGACGACCACCACACCATGTCGTTGGCCTGTCCGTCCGGTCCGGGATTGAAGCCCATCGTCCAAGCGTAATAGCCCGTCGCATTGGCTACGCTGTTCCAGTTGAGCATCGTCGCGCCGCCGGCCATGTCGGAGGCTTTGCCGGTGATGGCGGGGAGGAAATCCTGCGCGAGGCTGAACTTGATCTCCGGCGAATAATTGCCCGCGATGCGATGCTCGCCGATCAGGGAGCTATCGGCTGACACCGTCTTGCGATCCTTGCCATTGGGCCATTCGCCATAGGTCTTGCTGTTGGCCAGACTTATCGCCCAGTCGGCCGGAATGTTCACGCCCGACGTAAACAAACCCGGCGGCACTTGTCCGGCGGCGACCTTGGCGAAGTCGATAACGACCGGCTGGTTCTTGGGTGCGTGTGGGCCGCACCCCCAGAAAATGAGCAAGCGGCCTTTAGGCTTCTGGAAGTCTTTGGGCATTTGCTTGCCGTCTTCGCGGGGCGTGGCGGTGCCGGGTGTGGGTGTATAGAGCGGCACCGACTTGCCGAGCTTTGCGCCCGTCGGCATAAAATGGTCGGCCTTGGGGGCACCCGGTGTTGCCGCACGAGTGGACCCAAGCCGCAGGTCGAGCGTGTGGATCATCTTGTTCCCGCCGCCGCCGAACACCATCGAAAGACCCGCACCCATCCCGCTACCCATGGCAGCGATACCCGACGTCGTGCTGGCATCGATCGTGTAGCGCGCGATTGGTGCGACACCCTGTTGCGTAACCCCCGGAGTGGCGAGGAGGGCGACCAGAGCGGCGGCTGTCGAAAGACGGCCTGTACGGTTTAAGATTCGGCGCGAGAGAATAGGCATCATCACATTCCCCTGTTGGAAACGACTACAATGCGACCGCTTTTCTTGTGCCGGTCACATAGCATGGATGCGTCATGAACATATCAGGGAATTTGCGTTGTGATGCGGATCACGGGGGAGTTTACTGCTTCGAAATCCTGAACGTGTTTTGGGATCCGTTATGCCTCAGGCGCTGCGCCGAGAGAATAAACCGATCCTCAAGCACGTTCAGGAGAACGGATGGGTTGAATGCTGCATTAGCTCCAACGAAAAAGGGCGACCCGCAGGCCGCCCTTTTCTCATCCGATATGTGTGGGCTTATTTCGCCTTCACAGTTGCTTTTGGCTTGCCACCCTTCTTGCCCTTTTTGGGGGCCGCCGCGGTGATTTCGAAGGCCAGAGCGTCGTCCTTCAACCGGACATGCACCTCGCCGCCGTGGACCAGTTTGCCGAACAGTAATTCTTCGGCAAGCGGCTGCTTGATCTTTTCCTGCATCAGGCGGCCCATGGGGCGCGCGCCGTACAGCTTGTCATAGCCGCGCTTGGTCAACCATTCCTTCGCATCGTCGTCCAGCGTGATGTGCACGTCTCGGTCGGCCAGTTGCAGTTCGAGTTGCAGAACGAACTTGTCGACCACGCGGGCAACGACTTCGGTCGGCAGATAGGCGAACGGTACGATGGCATCCAGACGGTTGCGGAATTCCGGCGTGAACAGCTTCTTCACGGCCTCCTCGCCAACATCGTCGCGCGTCAGGGTGCCAAAGCCGATGCCTTCCTTCTCCATATCCGACGCACCGGCGTTGGTGGTCATGATGAGGATGACGTTGCGGAAATCCACCGTCTTGCCGTGATGGTCGGTCAGGCGACCGTTATCCATGACCTGCAACAAGATGTTGAACAGGTCCGGATGCGCCTTTTCGATTTCGTCGAGCAGCAGCACACAATGCGGCTGCTGGTCGATAGCGTCCGTCAGCAACCCGCCCTGATCGTAACCGACATAGCCCGGAGGCGCACCGATCAGGCGACTGACCGAATGCCGTTCCATATATTCCGACATGTCGAAACGCTGGAGCGGAATACCGAGCAAAGTGGCAAGCTGCCGAGCGACTTCGGTCTTGCCGACGCCCGTGGGGCCGGAGAACAGATAGTTGCCGATTGGCTTGTCCGGATCGCGCAAGCCCGCACGGCTCAGCTTGATCGCCGATGACAGCACTTCGATGGCCTTGTCCTGACCGAAGACGACGCGCTTCAAGTCGGTCGAAAGCGTTTCCAGCACACTCTTGTCATCCGAAGACACCGTCTTGGGCGGGATGCGTGCCATCGTAGCGATGACTTGCTCGATCTCCTTGGGCGTGATCGTCTTCTTCCGCTTCGACGGAATCACCAGCATCTGCATGGCGCCCACTTCATCGATCACGTCGATCGCCTTGTCCGGCAATTTGCGGTCGTTGATATAGCGCGCCGACAACTCGACAGCGGCCTTGATCGCGTCAGGCGTATACTTGACGTGGTGATGCTCCTCGAACGCGCTGCGCAGACCGGCGAGGATCTTGATCGTATCCTCGACGGTCGGCTCATTCACGTCGATCTTCTGGAACCGGCGCAGCAAGGCGCGGTCCTTTTCGAAGTGGTTGCGGAATTCCTTATAGGTGGTCGATCCGATGCAACGGATCGTGCCGCCCGAGAGCGCAGGCTTCAACAGGTTCGACGCATCCATCGCCCCGCCGCTAGTCGCGCCAGCACCGATGACGGTGTGGATTTCGTCGATGAACAGCACCGCGTGCGGCATCTTTTCCAACTCGTTGACAACCGCTTTCAGGCGTTCCTCAAAGTCGCCGCGATAGCGGGTGCCAGCCAGCAACGCTCCCATGTCGAGAGAATAGATAACCGCTTCGAGCAGAACCTCGGGTACGTCCTTCTCAACGATTTTCCGCGCCAGACCTTCCGCAATCGCGGTTTTGCCGACACCAGGATCGCCTACATAGAGCGGATTATTCTTGGACCGGCGACAGAGAATCTGGACGGTACGGTCGACTTCCGGACCACGGCCGATCAATGGATCGACCTTTCCGTTCATCGCCTTTTCGTTCAGATTCACCGTAAACTGGTCGAGGGCGCTTTCTTTCTTGCCCTTGCTGTCCTGCTTCTTGTCGTCTTCCACGGCGCCTTTGACCTCTCGCGGTTCAGGCGCGGCGTTGCCTTTGCCGACACCATGACTAAGGAAGCTGACCGCATCTAGGCGGCTCATGTCCTGCTGCTGCAGGAAGTAGACGGCATAACTCTCACGCTCAGAGAACAACGCCACCAGGACATTGGCACCGGTAACTTCGTCCTTGCCGGACGACTGCACATGCAGGATCGCGCGTTGAACCACCCGCTGAAAACCGCTGGTAGGGGAGGGGTCGGTAGCGCCTTCCACCTTCAGGCTGTCGAGTTCGGTATCGAGATACTGGGTCACTGCATCGCCCAGTTCGCCGATGTCCACGCCGCAAGCCTGCATGACCTTGGACGCATGTTCATCGTCTATCAGCGCCAGCAACAAATGTTCCAGCGTCGCATATTCATGGCGACGTTCGGACGCATGGGTGAGCGCATTGTGCAGCGTGGTTTCGAGCGCAGCGGCGAAGGAAGGCATTTGACGTTACTCCTGTGCCCAAAGGACGGGCGTGTCTGACCCTATGTCGGCATCCATCGTACCCCGATCAAGGGATACGATTTCCTCCGCGCAATCATTGTCTTGCATAAAGGCTGGCTGCGTAACTTCACTATAGTGCCTAAGAAGGCGGCCAGGCCGATTTGCGATCATTTTTTGAATAACGCCTCGGCGCTTGCCTTATGGTTAACGGCATAGTCGCGTCGCTTCAGCGTCCGCGCTATTTCCAGTCGCAGCGTCTCAATGCGTGCATCCAGTTCGGCCACCGAAAATGGGTCGAGATCCTGCCGCGTCAGCGCGGCCAGAATATCATCGGCCTTTTTGGGCTGATATTCGTCCATGTCCATCTAGTGAATGTTGACCCGAATTCATTGTCTGTCAATAAGAGTGCTGGGCCGCTCATCGCGTTTTATTTTGCGGTGCAGCAATTCGCCGGGGAATAGCACAAGTATGGCAACCACGATGGCGGGCATAAATCAAATTCCCAAGGAAATGACAGCTATCGGGATTCCGCAGTCCGGCGGTCCCGATGCGCTGGTGCCCGAACGGCGCCCGGTTCCTGTTCCCGGCGAAGGCGAAGTGCTGATCCGGGTTGCGGCGGCCGGCGTCAATCGACCTGATGTGTTGCAACGTATGGGCAAATATCCTCCGCCGCCTGGCGCATCCGACATTCCGGGCCTTGAAATATCCGGCATCATCGTTTCTGCCGGATCGGAAGGCGATGCCGCGATGGTGGGACAGGCTGTGTGCGCGCTGATCGCGGGGGGTGGATATGCCGAATATGCTGTCGCGCCGACCGTGCAGTGCCTAGCGGTTCCCGAAGGCTACGACATGATCGAAGCGGCGGCTTTGCCGGAGACGCTTTTTACCGTTTGGACCAATCTGTTCGAGCGCGCCTATGTCGTCGCTGGCGATACAGTGCTGGTACACGGGGGGACGAGCGGCATTGCGACTATGGCGATCCGCCTGTGCAATCTGTTCGACATCGACATCATCGTCACATGCGGATCGGATGACAAGTGCAAGGCCGCGCTGGATTGGGGCGCGACCCATGCCATCAATTATCGCGATGCTGACTATGTCGCCGAAGTAAATCGGATTACGGACGGTGCCGGGGTGCAGGCTGTACTCGATATGGTGGGCGGCGATTACGTGCCGCGCAATCTTGCCTGTCTCGCGCCGGACGGCCGTCATGTTTCGATCGCTGTTCTCGGGGGACCGAAGGCTGAAATCTTCATCCCGCAGATCATGCAGAACCGGTTGACGCTTACTGGTTCCACGCTGCGTGCGCGCTCCGTGGCCTTCAAGGGACTGGTAGCCGATGAGTTGGTCCGTACGGTCTGGCCCTTCGTCGAGCGCGGCAAGCTACGTCCGGCCATGGATCGCACCTTCCCCTTGGAACTGGCCTCCGCCGCTCACGCGCGGATGGAAGCGGGCGACCATGTGGGTAAAATCGTGCTTGTCGTCAGCAGTTCGGTTTAGACCTGCAAGTAGTATTTCCGTCATATTTCAACTTAAAATGTAACAGAGTGAAGCTAATGATTCATTCCCGAGGACGTTATCCTTGGGAGTGCACATGGATAAGATTACCCGCCTGCCGTTTCTGGCCGACGTTGACGATCTGGATCACGTAGATCTTCTAGTGCCGGAAAGCGATGTCGAAGGACGTCGTAAATATCGCACGGTCTGGATTTCCGATATTCATCTTGGCACCCGCGGTTGTAACGCGAAGCTGCTGATCGACTTTCTCGACAATGTCGACAGCGAGACGATGTATCTTGTCGGCGACATCATCGATGGTTGGCGGCTGAAAAAGCGGTTCTACTGGCCCGCCGCGCATAACGATATCGTCTGGCGCATCATGAAGCGCGCAAAACGCGGCACTCGCGTCGTTTATATCCCCGGCAATCATGATGAAATGTTCCGCCAGTTCACCGGCCTCAATTTCGGCGGCGTCGAAATTCGGCGCAAGGCGATCCATGAGACGGCGGACGGTCGGAAACTTCTGGTTTTGCATGGCGATGAGTTCGACACCATCATGCTTGCGCATCGCTGGCTCGCCTTTGTGGGCGACGCAGCTTATCACGCACTGATGAGCCTCAACCTCTGGGTCAACAAGGTGCGTAACTGGTTCGATCTGCCCTATTGGTCGCTGTCAAAGATGGCCAAGCACAAGGTTAAGAATGCCGTCGAATTCATCTCCAAGTTCGAGGAAGTGGTGGCGCATGAGGCCGGTACGCGCGGCGTCCATGGCGTCGTTTGCGGGCATATCCACAATGCCGAAATCCGCGAAATCGCTGGCATTGAATATTATAATGACGGCGATTGGGTGGAAGGCTGCACGGCTCTGGTCGAACATATGGACGGCCATATGGAAGTCCTCCACTGGGCGGATGAGATTGCTGCGCGTGAAGCGGCAAAGGCTGCCGAAGCTGCGCGTGCTCAGGAACTTATGGCGGCATGAAGGCCAGCGGCCCCCAACGCATCGTCATCGTCACCGATGCATGGACGCCGCAGGTCAACGGTGTCGTCCGCACGCTGCAATCGGTCAGCGCAGAGTTACGGGCGATGGGGCATCAGGTGCAGATTATCTCGCCCGATCAATATGGGTCCATTCCGTGCCCTACCTATCCGGAAATCCGGCTGGCGCTGGCACGTGCACGGACCATCGGGCGGGTGATTGCGGATTTTCAGGCCGATGCCGTGCATCTGGCAACGGAAGGTCCGCTGTGCTTGGCGGCGCGCCATTGGTGCCTGCGTAATCGGGTACCGTTCACCACGGCCTATCACACCCATTTTCCCGATTATGTCGCCAAGCGAACCGGACTGCCGGCGTCATGGTTCTGGCGCTATATCCGCTGGTTCCACGGGCCTGCACAGTCAGTACTCGTGTCCACGCGCTCCGTCCGTGAGCAATTGCGCGCCCATGGCATAGCGCAGGTTCGGCCATGGGGCAGGGGGGTCGACCAGACCGGATTTGGCCCCGACGTACAGCCGCATCCTGCCTTTGCTAACCTACCGCGACCGATCCAGCTCTATGTGGGGCGCGTCGCCATTGAGAAAAATCTGGAAGCCTTTCTCCAAAACGGCCATCCTGGCACTAAGGTAGTCGTGGGCGACGGCCCGGCCCGCGCCGCGCTGGAGCAGCAATTTCCCGATGCGCTGTTCCTGGGGGCGTTATCTGGACCCGACCTCACGGGTACTTATTCAGGTGCCGATGTGTTTGTCTTCCCTAGCCGCACCGACACCTTCGGCCTCGTCATGATTGAGGCGCTGGCCTGCGGGACCCCCGTTGCGGCATATCCCGTCACTGGTCCGGTCGATATCGTGACGCCGGAAACCGGGGGTCTTTCCGAAACGCTGGAGGATGCCATCGCCCAAGCATTGACCCGCGACCGGGATGCCTGCGCGGCCTATGGCCGTTGCTTCACATGGAGAGTGAGCGCCAGTCAGTTTCTTGCGGGGCTACATCCGGTGGAACCGGGAGCGCTCGCCGACGCAGCCTGAGTCCACATTCCAATGCTTTTCCTTGCTGTCTGCATTAGATTGGATTACATCTCCGCTACGACAGGCCGTCCCGCGAGGGGCGGCCCTTATTGTTTGTAGTTTCGGAGAGCTTACGTGTCCCAGCCGCTCATGCCCCATGCGACCGCCAGTTGGCTGGTCGACAATACTGCCCTCAGCTTTGAGCAGATTGCTGAATTCTGTGGCCTGCACATATTGGAAATCCAAGCGATTGCAGATGACACGGCCGCCACCAAATATACCGGCCGCGATCCCGTGCGCGCCCATGAATTGACGATGGACGCAATCCACAAGGGTGAAGCCAATCCCGATTATCGCCTGATCATTCAGAAGGGGCCGGAACCCGTCCGTCGCACCAAGGGTCCGCGCTATACGCCGGTGTCGAAGCGTCAGGACAAGCCGGACGGTATCGCCTGGATCATCCGCAACCACCCGGAAATCTCCGATGGTGCCATTGGCAACCTGATCGGCACTACGCGCACCACCATTCAGGCGATCCGTGAACGCAGCCATTGGAACATTGCCAACATCACGCCGAAGGATCCGGTGACGCTGGGTCTCTGCTCGCAGCGGGAACTGGACGCACTGGTGACGAAGGCCGCGAAGAAAGCAGGTATCGAAGCGCCCACCGACCTCCGTCTGGATGGCGACCGCGCCGCCCTGATCGAAGAGTTGCGCCGCGAACGCGACGACAACGTACGTCGTGCCGAAGAAGCGCTGCATGCCGAATCCGCCGAGCATGCTGCCGCGGAATTCATCAACGAAGCAGCAACGATCATCGACCCGTTCAGTAGCAACAAGGGCGAAGTCTGAATCGCCACTAACGGCAGCAATGCCAGTGAATAAAATTAGCGGGGTGCGATGCCGTTACGGCATCGCACCCTTTTTTATGCGTCCCGCTCTTTGTAGCAATTGTCGGGATTTTACCGGATTGCCAGCCTGATTATCTCCACTTACACCTATGTAAATGGAGAGCGAAAACATCATCTGGAACAGCCATTATAATCATCCGACACGGTGGGATCAGTCGTTCCCGCCATTGTCGTTGACGGACATGTTCATCGACAGTGCCACTGCCCATCCGCAGGCGCATCTCATCGATTTCATGGGGCGCAAGTATAGCTACGCAGAATGCCTCGACGGAGTGCGGCGCGTCGCCTGCGGACTACAGGCTATGGGCGTGCAAAAGGGGGACCGGATCGGTCTCTATCTGCCCAATGTACCGCATTATGTCGCCGCCTACTATGGCGCGCTGATGGCCGGGGCCACGGTTGTCAATTTCTCTCCCCTCTACACTGCGGCGGAGTTGTCGCATCAGGTGGAGGACAGCGGGACAAAAATTCTCTTCACGCTGTCGGCCAAGGCTTTATTGCCCACGGCACTGAAGGTTCTCGAAAGCAGCAGTTTGGAGAAACTGGTCGTCGGCTCAATCGCGGGAGCGTTGCCGACCACGAAATCCCTTTTCTATCGATTGTTCAAGAAGGCCGATAGCGTCGAGCGCCCGAACGATCCGCGTGTCATCGCCTTTTCCAAGCTCATCGCCAACAAAGGCGCTTGTGCCGTTGCGCCGATCGATCCGGTCAACGACATTGCGTTGTTGCAGTATGCCGGAGGCACTACTGGCCAGCCCAAGGGTGCGATGCTGACCCACCAGAATTTGAGTGCCAATGCGCGTCAGGTGGAAGCCGTCGATCCTTGTCGCGATCAGGCGGATCGGATCATCGGCGTCCTCCCCTTCTTTCACGTTTTCGCCAATACTTGTGTCCTCAATCGCACCGTACTGAACGGTGGAGAGATTGTGATGCTGCCGCGTTTCGAAGCCGTGCAGGTGCTGGCTGCAATCGGCAGAACCAAGGCAACGTCCCTGCCGGGTGTGCCGACCATGTATCAGGCGCTTCTTGATCATCCGGCCGTCGGTAACATTGATTACTCATCGCTGCGTGTGTGTATTTCTGGGGGCGCACCCTTGCCGCTGGAGGTTAAGCAGCGGTTCGAAGCGGTGACGGGTGCCAAGGTGGTCGAGGGCTATGGGCTTACCGAAAGCAGCGGTGTCGTTTCAACCAATCCTTATGAGGGATTGAACAAGACTGGCACTATCGGTCAACCTTTGCCGGGTACACTAGTCAAGCTAGTGGACAAGGAAGACCCGACACGCCCGCCGCCGCCGGGCGAACCGGGCGAAATCGTGTTTTCCGGCCCGCAGGTCATGAAAGGCTATTGGCAGCGGCCCGATGCCGATGGCGACGCATTCGTCGGCGAATTTCTGCGTACTGGCGATGTGGGGGAAATCGATGAGGATGGCTATATTCGTGTCGTCGATCGATTGAAGGACATGATTTCCGTCGGTGGGTTCAAGGTGTTCCCCAGCCAGATCGAGGCAATCCTGTATCACCACCCGGCAGTCAAGGAGGCATTGGTCATCGGTATTCCGGATAGCTATCGTGGCGAAATGCCCAAGGCTTTCGTGACGTTGCAAGATGGCGACGACGCCCGAGTGGCAGTTGACGAAGAAAGCCTGAAACTTTGGCTGAACCCGCAATTGGGGAAGCATGAACGCGTCGCCGCTGTGGAAATCCGTACAGCCTTACCCAAGACACTGGTCGGAAAATTGTCGCGCAAGGAACTCGTTGTCGAGGAGCGTGCGCGAGCGGCCACTAAAGTATCCGCCTAGTCGCGCTGCGCTTGTCCTGCGCTGTTGTCCTCCTATCTAGGACGCAACGGAGAACATTATATGGCTGAAGAAATTGCAACGCTGGCTGGAGGCTGCTTCTGGTGCACGGAAGCGGTATATACACGGCTGAAGGGGGTTTCCTCGGTCACGAGCGGTTACATAGGTGGCACCGTTCCCGATCCAACTTATGAGCAGGTATGCAGCGGTCGCACCGGCCATGCCGAGGCGATTCGGATCGCGTTCGATCCTGAGGTTATCAGTTTTGCAGATCTGCTCGACATTCATTTCGTGACGCATGATCCAACGACTTTGAACCGCCAGGGCAATGACGTGGGCACGCAATATCGCTCCGCTATCTTTCCCCACAACGCCGGGCAGAAGGTTGCCGCGGAGCAGGCGATAGTGCGCGCGCAACCCGATCATCGCGATCCTATCGTCACAACGATCGAGCCTTTGACAGAATGGTATCCCGCCGAAGATTATCATCAGCAATATTGGGATCGCGTCGGCACTCAGAACCCTTATTGTATGGCTGTGATCCCGCCGAAGCTGAAGAAATTGCAAAGCAAATTCTCCCAACGACTGGAGGCGTGATCATCAGGCCGTCAAGGTATCCGCCGGTCGCCACGAAAACATACTAACTTACATCAGGCTGGCCGGTTTAACAGGAACTGCATCCGCTTTCATACGCTCCTCAACCATGTTGGACATTTCGTTTGGCAAGAAGGAGAGCGCCTGTGTCGACCCCGGAAAATCTTAATGATGTGTATGTCGATGAACTGAAGGATCTATGGTCCGCTAACGACCAGATGTTGAGAGTCATCAAGAAGTTCGCCACGAAAGCAAGCGATGCATCGCTCAAAGAGATGCTTACTGAATCGCAGGAAGGGATCGCCGGCCACACAGCAATCCTGAAAGAGCTGATTGCAGGACAGAATGAGAAGGTGTCGAAGGACCATTGCAAAGGCATGGAAGGCCTTGTGGCCGAAGCAACGAAACATGTGCTTGAAGAAGGTCCTGATAAAGGGCCGGTGCTCGACGTCCTCATCATCGCACAATATCAGCGCATGACGCATTATGGCATCGCTGGGTTCGGCACGGCGGCTGCTTATGCCAAGGCTCTCGGGCTGAAAGACGATAACAAGAAACTGCGCAATGCGACCAAGGATATCTACGGCGGCGACGAATATATGACGAAGCTGGCAGAATCGACCGTCAACATACAGGCTGAAGACGCCTGATCTGTTGCCATCCGTGGGATATCTCTCACGGATGGCACATCGATATGGCGTGGGAAAGGTTCGGTGCGCGCCCATATCCGCGACACAGAATCCGTGGCAAAGCAGGCTCAATACTGCCCTATAAACTTTGTCGCAGAGGAATATCAGGATGCTGCCGGCCGACTCGAAAAACTCCGCTCCACAAATTTCGGCGTAGGAATGGCTTTCCCATTTGATCAGCTTGTTCTCGTTCCCGATGACATTGACCTCTTGCGCTCACCGCTTGCCGGGCATCTATCCGTCGAGACTCATGTGCTGGGCGCTTTCAATCCGGGACTGACACGTCTCCCAAATGGCAACCTGCTAATGATGGTTCGCATAGCGGAGGCATTGCGACATCCGGTGGTCGACGGGCATGTTCACACCATTCGATGGGAAGCCATCAAGGACGATGCACGGGGCCGCTTTGCTGTCGATGCTTGGCCCCTCGAACAGGCCGATACGACCGACCCGCGCAAATTCATGCTTTGCGGCAATAGTTGGAAGACAATGGCGCTGACGTCATTGTCGTGGCTGTTACCTGTGGAGCTTAGCCCTGACGGTCGCGAACGCATCGAGATTCACTATGACAAGGCAATTGCACCCGCGTTCGACTTTCAATGCTATGGGCTGGAGGATGCACGGATAAGCAAGGTCGGCGAACGATGGCTGATGACGACCTGTTCCGTCAGTCCGGAACGTCACGCGACTACGCTCTACAGCTCGACCAACGGCCTCGACTGGACTTTTGAGGACATTGTCCTCGATCATCAGAACAAGGACATGCTGATTTTCGAAGACCTCATCGACAATCATTATTGGGCGCAGACTCGGCCTCTGGGCGACCTGTACTTTGCTTATCCGCCTGGCAGCGGTTGGCGCGCTGGCCCTTCGATAAACCTTGCGCTCTCTCCCGATACCCATTTCTGGAAACCGTACCGCAAGCCTGGATTGCGGCCACATGCAACTACACGAGCAACGGAGCGAATGGGCGGGGGAACGCCCCCAATTCTGACCGAGGCTGGCTGGCTGTCATTATGGCATGGTGTCGAGCCGAAAGACGTCGTTGGCATCTATCGAACCTACTGGTCAATTCTGGATCGGGACGATCCAAGCATCGTATTGCACACGGAAAATACGCCGTTGCTTGAGGCAAATCCGGCGATTACTCACCCCATCGAGCATCAAATGTACTTGCACGACGTCGTGTTCACGACGGGAATCGCCAAACATGGCGATGTTTATGTTGTGGCGTCAGGTGAAGGCGACCTTGCGTGTCGTATTACGCATATCCCGTGTTCGGTATTTGCAATTGCACCGCCCACTTGATGCTCTAGGCGTTGATAGAGCTATCGCGATTTACCTATAGCGTCGCTTGCCCGGTTCATGGCATGGCGAGGCTGCAGCAGTCTTTATCTGCCATAGCCTTGTTTTGTTGACGGTTTCGGGGAGTGAATCAAATGTTTCGACAGGTAGATCGCCTCCGGCCTTTGTCGTTAGCTGCTGCAGTGGCACTGCTGATGCTGCCTGGCTGTATTGCCCGGACGGCGGTCGACATTGTGACTTTGCCGGTCAGGGCCGGGGCGCAAGCAGCGGACTGGGCGACGACCAGTCAGGACGAATCGGATCGCAACTACGGCCGTGAAATGCGCAAGAAGGAAGAGCGCGAAGGCAAGGAAATGAAGAAGCGCGACAAGGAGCGGCGTCGTGCCTGCAAGGAAGCGGGTTACGACGATTGCAATTGAACGCTGCGGCGTGTCGCCGATTGTCCCTGAAATTAAGCGGCGGCCCGTCGTAGTCTATCGTTGATTGCCATGCCGATCCCGTCTGAGGGGATGGAAGCGATGGCGATGCGTGTAGCAGTGCTGGCGTCAGCCAGATGTAGGGCCGCGAACAAGTTGGAGGCTGCCTCCCGAAGATCGGCTTCCGGACTAAGATTATAGTGGCATGCGATCAGGCCGAAGCCGATCATATATTCATCCCGTTCCGCGTTTGCCGCATTGAGGCGTAAGGGTTTGCTGGGGGCATAATGGCTCTCTAGTTGCCCCGGCGCTTCAACAGCTTCCATCGGAACATACTGTTGCGCAACGACGACAGGTAGGCCGCTCGCTTTTTCCAGCATCTCGGGCGTGACCGACCCGGGGCGCAGCATGCGAATGCGCTGCTCTTCTGGCGCGACAATGGTCGATTCCAGCCCTTCGCTGGTTGGTCCTGCATCCAGTATCATACGAACCCTGCCGCCCAGGCTCGCCAATACATGCTCTGCGCGCGTTGGGCTTATAGATCCGCTGGCATTGGCCGACGGTGCGGCGAGGGGTTTGCCACTTTCGCGGATAAGGCTGAGCATCGCTGGATGGGCGGGCATGCGCAGTGCAATGGTCGCAAGACCCGCCGTAACGCGCGGTGCGATGTTGCTGTCTGCGCGCAGCGGAAGGACCATCGTTAGCGGCCCGGGCCAGAACGCCTTTGCCAACATGTCCGCAGTGCGATTTAACGTGGCGATCCGCTCGGCCATGCCCCGATCCGCCACATGGACAATCAGCGGGTTAAAGCCCGGTCGCCCCTTCGCTGCAAAAATCGCTGCAACGGCCAGATCGTCGGTGGCATCTGCTGCAAGGCCATACACAGTCTCTGTCGGCACCGCGACAGGTTCCCCAGCGCGGATCAGCGTTGCTGCCTCACGCAGCGCAGCGGTGTCATATCGGCATATGCGCGTGGTAAAATAGGGTTGGGAAATGGTCACTGTCCCGCGCTATAGCTTTGCTCACGCTCGCTTAGAAGCGCAAAGCGTCAAAACCGTTACGCTTGCTGCACATCCTTCTCGCCGATAGAGCGCCATGTATGACAGATCCCGCCCTTAGCCGCATTGCCGACGCTCTTGAAGCATTGGTCCGTAACGTATCGCCTGCGTCCGTCACTCCGGTTGATCTGAATGTTGCGCCTGCCTACCACTGGGATGGGATAGCGATCCGGCCGGTGGATGCCTTTGCACCGGTCGCATTCGATTTGCTGTCCGGCATCGATGCGCAAAAGTCCGCTTTGCTTGAAAACAGCCGTCGCCATGCAGCGGGATATCCCGCGCACGATGCATTGCTATGGGGCGCGCGTGGCACGGGTAAGTCAGCAACTGTCGCAGCCTGCGTAGCGCGGTTACAGGGGGCGGGGCAGGACATTGCTCTCGTCCAGTGCGCCACCGACAGTCTGGCGAGCCTGCCGGCATTATTTGCCTTGCTGCGTGGATCGACACGGCCCTTCATCCTGTTTCTCGATGATCTGGGCTTTGACGACGATGGCGGCGATGCCCGGTCGTTGCGATCGTTACTGGAGGGTGGCGCCACGGCGCGTCCTGCCAACGTTCGCCTCTACGTTACGTCAAACCGGCGGCACATCTTGCCGCGCTATCTGAACGAGCAAGACGATCCTATCAATGTGCGCGATGTCGTCGATGACAAGATGGCCCTATCGGATCGCTTCGGCCTTAGCCTCGGGTTTCACAATCTCGATCAGGATGCCTATCTGGCCATCGTGTCGGGCTATGCGCGGCGCTTCGATCTCAGTTTCGAACCGCTGGATGCTATCCAATGGGCGACCCAGCGCGGTAGCAGGTCGGGCCGGGTCGCATGGCAATATGTTGTCGAACTGGCGGGGCGGGCAGGGAAGTCGCTTACTTCCTGACCCGCCAGATTATGCCACCTACATCGTCGCTGACCAGAACCGCGCCCTTTTGATCGATCAGAACATCGACGGGGCGGCCACGGGCGTCACCATCCTTGTCGAGGAAGCCGGTCAGCAGGTCGACAGGTTTCCCGGTTGCCTGACCATCAGCGGTGAACGGTACGAACATCACCTTGTACCCTGCGGCGGGTTTGCGGTTCCAACTGCCATGCAAACCGACGAAGGCTCCGCGGTCGAAGGGGGCTCCAAGCGCTGCGCCGTTGGCGAAGGTCAGCCCCAAAGGCGCGACATGGTTGCCCAGCGCGTAGTCTGGACGGTGGGTGTATTCGCGCAGCTCCGGTCGCTCGGGCTGAACGCGGCGATCTTCGTAGCCGCCCCAATATATCCAGGGCCATCCATAGAATCCGCCAAATTCGACGCGGGTGAGATAATCGGGGACGAGATCGCTACCAAGCATGTCGCGTTCATTAACGACGGCCCACAGCTCCTTGCTCGACGGTTCCCAAGCCATGCCGACAGGATTGCGCAAGCCGCTTGCATATATACGCTTATCGCCGGTCTTGAGGTTCAGTTCATAAATGGCAGCGCGGTTTTCTTCCTTGTCGAGACCATTTTCGCCTATGTTGCTGTTCGATCCAACCGCAATGTACAGCAAGGTGCCATCGGGGCTGGCGAGCAGGTTCTTCGTCCAATGCATATTGGGCGCCAACGATGGCAGGTTCATCACCTTGCGGCCCTTGGCGGTGATCCTCGTTTCGCCGGTCTTGTAGGGGAAGGCCATCAGGGCATCGGTGTTGGCGACGTACAAAGTGTCGCCCGCCAAGGCCATGCCGTAAGGCGAATTAAGGCCTGTCAGGAAGGCTGTCTTCACTTCGGCCTTGCCGTCGCCATCGGCGTCGCGCAGCAACGTGATACGGTTAGGCGAGGCGACTCCTGCGCCTGCTTTCGCCATCAACCACCCCATGATCATGTCTTTGAGGCCGGTCGTTTCACCCTTGGGGCCATTGGTCTCTGCAACCAGTATGTCGCCATTGGGTAGGCGCATCATGGAACGGGGGTGGACGAGGCCTTCGGTAAAGCGTTCGACGGTCAGCCCCTTGGCAGCATCAGGCTTTTCCCCGGCCTTCCATCCCACCACATCGGCAATGTTGACGGTTGGGATGATTTCCCGGCGCGCAAGGGTGAAGTTGGGCGTGCGGCCAATGTCTTCTCCCGGCTTCAACTGGGCCGTGTCGCCCCGCGCCATATAGAAGATTCCGCCTGCCGCGACGGCAAGAATGACGAGGAGCAGAGCCAGGTATTTTTTCATGGGAATGATCTAGGTCGGCACGCTTCCTCCCGCAAGCGTCGTCAGCAGAAATCCCGTGCTATTGACCGCGTTCGCGCAGCCATAACAGCACTGCGATCAAAATGCCGGTGCCGACGCCCACCAACAAGCCGATGGTCGGTTGTCCCAACAGCCCGCCACCGATAACGCCTCCAATAGCCAGAAATGCGATGATGGCGCCGGCGCCGGTCGGGTTCTTTCGTACAGGTGTCGTCATGAAGCCTCCTTGCCATGCTTCACTACGGGACGCCAGATGTCCCGGAACGGTGCATCTGTCCCGATATGGCATGTAGATAACGTCTCGTTGACTATCGAAGCCCGCAGCAACCGCCCATCCCGCAGTTCTGGCATGATGTGTGAACATCGGAGCCAGCAACAACCGTCCGGGGTTCACCCGGCGTCACATGAGGGCATTCATGCTGCTACCCTATTTGTCTGATCGCGCGAGTGTCGATGATGCCGCGGAACTCATGGCCATGTATGGCGACGATGCTGCATATGAAGCCGTGATCCGCGCCGATCACAGCCGCGATCTGGGCAACCACATTCACTTTTGCCGCTGGCGCCAAATCGAGCGGCTGATCCTGTTGCTGTCGATCGAACTGCCGTTAGGTACGCTGCACTAAAGCGTCAGAGCTTCAGGCCTGCGGTCTGCTCAAGGCCCGCAAGTATGTTGAGGTTCTGCACCGCTGCACCTGCTGCACCCTTTCCAAGATTATCGAGCGCGGCGACCAGTCGCACCTGTGTTCCCGCTTCATTGGCGAAGACGAAAAGGTCGAGCCGGTCGCTGTTCGCGCAGCGTTCGACGGTCAGGGTCGATGCGCCATAGTCTTCTACCAGGCGGACGATAGGCGATCCCGCATAATGGTCGTGCAAGGCAGCGCGCATCGCGGCGGGAGAGGGCGCGCCCGGCATCGCTCCTATCGGTAATGGTATGTCCACGATCATCCCCCGATGCAACGGAACTACCGCAGGCGCGAAGATCGGTGAGATCGTCAGCCCACAATGCGCCTGCATTTCCGGCACATGCTTGTGACTAAGGCCAAGGGCGTAAGATGAATAAGTCGATACGTGCAAAGTGCTTTCATAATCCGCGATCATGGCTTTGCCGCCACCGGAATAACCCGACACTGCGTTACATGCGAGCGGCCAGTCGGCGGGGATCAGTCCTGCGCGCACCAGTGGGGCGACAAGGGCAATGAATCCCGTCGAGTAGCAGCCGGGATTGCTAATTCGTTTCGATGTCGAAACGATGTCATGCCCTGATATTTCGGGGAAGCCATAGACCCAGCCGGGCGCAACACGGTGCGCAGTGGACGCATCGATAACCTTCGTCCGATCATTGTCGATCAGCGAAACGGCCTCACGCGCGGCATCGTCCGGCAGGCACAGGATTACGATGTCGGCATCGTTCAAGGCCCGCTTGCGTGCGTTGGCATCCTTGCGCTCGGCATCGGACAAGGTGATCAGCGAAAGCTCGGTGCGATCCGCCAGCCTTTCCCGGATTTCCAGGCCAGTCGTTCCCGCCGCACCGTCGATGAAGACATTTGTGCTCATCGGCTTATTCTCCGCCGCGTAAGTATCGGTTGATCATGATCCGGTGCCAACCGTGCGACGACATCCGCCAGTGGTTCTATGACGGTTGTCATCCAATAGGCATTGGCATGCAGCAATCGGCTTTCATCCATCATCATCCCGACATGGCCGGGGAAGAAAATGAAGTCGCCCCGCTGGAGCGTTTCGTCGTTGGATAATACCGTGCCTATGCTTTCGCGCTGCAAGTCCGTATCGCGCGGCACAGACTTGCCGCACTGAGCCAAGGCGATCTGGACGAGGCCAGAGCAATCCACGCCCTGATGCCCACGCCCGCCCCAGATATAGGGCTGGCCCAGATAGTGTTCGGCAACCGCAACCCAGTCATTCTCCCGAATTTTCGCATCGGTAGCATGACGTTGATGTACGAACCCTTCGGCACAGCACAGAAACGCGCCTTCGACAGTTGCCGGAAACACCGACCCACGCGGCCAATAATCCACGATCCGCGACTTTATATCAGGATCGGAAAATACCGGAGCCAGCGATGTGGATATACGATGCGTCGCGGTTTCCCGTACGTCCAGCGCTTCGCGTCGCACATAGCCGACATAGCCGTCATGCTCGCAGAAACCCCAGGCCCAGTCGGCTGTGACATCCAGGACATGGAAAATTTCGCCGCGCAGCAGTTGCGTAACGCATTCGGCTCCGACCGATTTGGCGGATTGCACGGGCGCTCCGGGCCATACGCAACTCATTTCGACCGCGCGCGCATAATGTGCAGAGAACAGAACACCCGCCAACGACATATCGGCAAGGTCGCTGCGAATGGCGTGAACACGCTTGTCTAAAACTGCTGAACGGCCCTGAAGCTTGAATCGCGTGCGGTCAGGCTGCGCGCTCGGCGCTTTTGCTTCGGTGTCGTTCATCGCGGTTCGTTCCTGCGATGAAACCGTTGAATCCGTCAAGAAAATCTGCCCCTTTGGATGTCCGCGCGACGAAGATATTCCGTCGGTCGGCCACGTCGCGTTCGCGGCGCAGATAGCTTAGAGCAGACAGCTTGTTAAGAGCGCGTGTAATTACGGGTTTCGATACATTCAACGCCTCTGCCAAACCGCGAACCGTGTGTGGTCCCGGCTCGACATATACCTTCATCATCAACGCCATCTGACGGTTCGTAAGGTCCGGTTCGCCCGAGCGGACATAGTCGACGAGCGTCTGCATCCACTTGTCGAGCATCGGGGTCGTGCTGCGCTGCGCACGGGCGTTGTCGTTGGGGGCTGCCTGAACTTCCATGGCACCGTAACGCACAACATCAGGTCCGGTTGCGTAACGGGCGGCGGGGCCATCAAATTCCTATTACGCCTCTCGGCCATAACGCGATTGCAACATCGCGAATGCCGCGCGCAGTCCCAGAGCATCGCCACCCTTGGGACGCCCCGGCTTTGCAGAAGGGCGCCATGCGAAGGTGTCGAAATGCGCCCAGGCTATCGTATCGGCTACGAACTTCTGTAAAAAGAGCGCCGCCGTGATCGACCCGGCAAAGCCGCCTTCCCCCGCATTGTTGACGTCTGCAATGTCGGATTTCAACATGTCGCCATAGGCGCCCCATAATGGCAAACGCCACAGCGGGTCGTCGGCATCGGTCCCCGCCTGGATCAGCGCTTGCGCCATTGGTTCGTCGTTGGAAAAAAGGGCCGGCAAGTCCGGACCCAATGCAACGCGCGCAGCGCCGGTGAGCGTTGCAAAGTCCAGTATCAACTCGGGGCTATCCTCGACCGCCTTCGTCAGTGCGTCGCCCAGCACCAGCCGCCCTTCGGCATCCGTATTGCCGATTTCGACGGTCAGCCCCTTGCGCGTCGCCAACACATCACCCGGCCGAAACGCGTTGCCGCTGATGGCATTTTCCACGGCCGGGACAAGGACATGGAGATGTACGGGCAAACGGCTGGCCATAACCAGCTTCGCCAGCGCCAGAGCATGCGCCGCGCCGCCCATATCCTTCTTCATGATGCGCATCCCCGCGGATGGCTTGATGTCCAGACCGCCGCTGTCGAAACAGACGCCCTTGCCGACGATGGCGATTTTGGGGTGTTTGGGATCGCCCCATGTCAGTTCGATCAAGCGTGGCGCGAAGGCGCGGTCCGCTGCGCGCCCTACGGCATGGATCATGGGATAGCCTGTTGCGAGTGCATCCCCCTGGGTCACGTCCATCCGCGCGCCATAAGCCGATGCGATGGCACCGGCGGCTTCCTCTAGATGCGGCGGTCCCATGTCGGCGGCGGGCGTGTTTACCATGTCGCGAACCATAGCGACGGCTTCGGCAAGAAGGATTGCCGGCTCGATCCGCCGTACATCGTCGGTCAACAGGACACGCGCGCCTATTGGGGTGTCATCGCGGCGATATCGTTCGAAGCCATATTGCGCGGTCAGCCAACCCAGCATGGCCGGACCGGGACGGCGTTCGCTCAGTCGATATGTGCCAGCAGGCAAGACCTCGGCAAGTTTGGCAAGGCACCAGCTCGACAGGCTATCGACATTCGCCACGCCCGATACCACGGACCATTCGTCTGCCCGATCCCCAGGCAATATCGCATATTCATAGCCTTTGCCGCTAAACTTCTGCGCCGATACCGCGGTCCGGGCTCGTTCCGGCTGTGCTTTGAGCCATTCGGTAAAGCTGTTGCCGTCAACCAGTTGTATGGAACGCGCGGGCTGTCCGCTGTCGGCTTTGAGCAGTTCGCTAAAATCGGTCATTGCACCGATGTAGGGCAAAGGTGGCAGGCACGAAAGGCAGCTTTTCGCCGCGTCCTGTGTCCTGTCCATCGCGAAGAACCATTGAAGCGACGGCGAATAGGCATATGATGCTGGGTAACAACCAAAAAAGCAGGAGAGTAAGGATGTTTGCAGGAAACAAGAAAGATCATGCCGTTCGCGCCCGCGCTTATGCCCTGGCGGAGACCGGGCGCTTCACGATCGTGCGCGAAATCGAGCAGGCGCTGGTGGGCGAAGGCTGGCCAGATGCCAGCATCGTCTTGCAGGGCGAATATGTTCGGCAGGCAATCGCGGAACGGCTGGCCACTCACGCGCATTAAGTCCGCTATGCCTAATCTCCTTATGTTGCGCGCTGCCATTCTTTCAACAGTCGCGTTGGGGGTTTGTGCCTGTACGCCTTCAACCCCCGACCAGCCTGAACCGAAGAACGAAGAGACGGCATCCACGAGCACCATCGTGCCCCCAGCGCCCAAGGTGCCGATGGCCAAGGCGTTTGCAGTGGACGACAGTACTGACGTTCTCGAATTCAAGTACAGCTATCCGGCTGCGGCCGCGGGCGTCCCTGATATCGTCGCAAGCCTCACTGATGACATGAAAACCAACAAGGCGTCTGCGCTCAAGGCGGCTAAGAGCGATCAGGCCAGCGCGAAGGAAAGCGGCTTTCCCTTCCATACGCATAGCTACCAAACGCAATGGACCGCGAAAGCCGCAACTCCTAGGCTATTAGGGCTGCTTGCAGAGAGCTATTTCTATACCGGCGGTGCGCACGGCATGACAGGGTATAAGACCCTCTTGTGGGATAAGGTCGCAAAGCGCGAAGTCAGCATCGATGATATGACCATCTCGCGCAATGCGTTCGCGACTGTCATTACCCCCGCGTTCTGCAAGAGGCTCAATGATGCGCGGGCTGAGAAGCGTGGCGCCCCGGTTGTATCGGCCGACAGTGAATTCGATCGTTGCGTCGATCCGTTGAGACAGACGATTGTCCCCATTTCGAAAGATGGCAAGACTGTCGACCAGTTGCTGATCGTTATCGGGCCTTATGAAGCCGGCCCATATGCCGAGGGAAGCTACGAAATTGCGCTACCGGTCGACAGAGCCTTGCTCTCGACGATCAAACCCGAGTGGCGCGACGCATTTGCCAAAGGATAGTGACGAGTGTCGGTTCGATTACGCACGCCGATCCGAAGGCCTGTGACTATGGTTAATTCGTTGTTAGGAGTAATATTATAGCAGGTGCGCAGTCCCACCGGTGATGCCCAGATCAACTGCCTAAGTTTGTGTCTGGACAGATCACGCAAATGCGCAGGCGATGATGCATATGATTTCAGCAGCCCAGGCCCCGGCAATGCCGCTAGAGGTCAGCAACAGAATTCCCAAAATTCTGCACTTCATATGGGTAGGCGATGACAGCAAGCGACCCGACAACTGCATAGCCACTTGGGAGCGACACCATCCAGACTGGACGATCAGGATCTGGGGAAATTGCGATCTGACCGAAAATGAATGGGTAAACGCGCCGCATATTAAAGAAATGTGGGGGCGAGAGCTTAATGGCGTTGCCGACATGATGCGCTGGGAAATCTTGTATAATGAAGGCGGGGTCGTACTGGATGCCGATAGCATATGCGTCCGCGCGCTGGACGAAGACCTGCTGGATTGCCGTGCCTTTGCATGCTGGGAAAGTGAAATTGCCCGTCCTGGGTTAATCGCGGCAGGCTATTTCGGCGCAGAGGCGCAAAACCCGTTTGTTGGGCAGATCATTCTGGACATCCAGAACGAAGCATCCGTCGTAAATGACATGGCCTGGAAAACGGTCGGGCCCCAACGGCTTACGGACAGTTTCAGAAAATATGAATATCACGATCTGAAAATCTACCCGAGCCATTACTTTATACCGCAGCATTTCTCGGGTCTGAAATATAACGGCGACGGCCCGGTATATGCGCATCAATTGTGGGGAAGCACGCGCGCAGCTTATGATGAGATCAGTCTATTGAACTGCGATGAGGGCTTGCCCAATGTCGCGGAGCAGACAGACTATTCTATCCGGCCGGAAGCGGCGGTGGATTGTGATCGCAAGCCTGCAAACGATCAATCCGACGATATGGCGGCACAGTCATCGCTCGAACAGCTTCATGAGCCCTATTTCGTGCAGCATGTGCAGGTGAGTACGGACATTGCGAATGTGAACCGCCTCGATGTGCTGGCAACTATGTGCGCAGGCAAGCGCGTGTTGCATATCGGCTGCGCCGACTGGCCCATTACCGATCCCAAAGCATCGCTCCATCTGGCATTGGAACCCCATTGCCTCAAGCTTGACGGCTTCGATATTCATGCCGAAGCCCTTGAGGCTTTGGCACCCTATGTACGAGACAGCCTGTTCTCTGACATGGCGGAGCTGACCGACGAGTATGATATCGTACTTGTGCCGGAAGTGATGGAGCATGTCCCGGATATTCAGGGGTTTCTTGCGCAGCTCGATACGCTAAACGCGCCTTGCTATATCATATCGGTCCCGGACGCATATCAGTGCTTCAATCGTCACTTTGACTATATCGGAAGCACGCAGACCTTTGTCGAGGTTGTACATCCCGATCATAACTGTTGGTATACGCCCTACACATTCTCCAACGTGATTGCGAAGTATACCGACTGGAAAATTGAACATATGTGGTTCTTCAACCGCATATCGTTGCTGGCTCTGATCACCAAAAGCTGATCGCACAATGGCCAACATCACAACCGCTGCGCCGGGCCCACAACTGGCTGCAACCCTGATCGTTCGGAATGAGGCGCGCTGCATAGTCCGGTGCCTGGAGAGCGTGCGCCCATGGGTCGACCGAATAGTCGTCCTCGACACGGGTTCTACCGACGAGACGATGAATCTGGCAAAAAGCTGTGGCGCGGACGTGCATCGTATCGAATGGCCGGACGATTTCTCCATTGCTCGAAACCATGTCCTGGATATCGCCGATGCAGACTGGAATCTCGTCATCGACGCCGATGAGTGGATCGTGACGGGGGGCGATAAGCTGCGCGAATGGTGCGCAGGCAATCCCCAATTGGGCGCAGTCTGCATCCACAGTCAGTTTGAAATGCCGGGGGGTGGCAACAGCGACGTGGCACCGTCGAGTAGTCGTAGCTGGATAACACGCTTGTTACCTCGCGGAGCGCGCTTTCAGGGGCGCATACATGAACAAGTGCAATCGCCCCTTCCGCGCAGGCGGCTGGAGTTGCATTTGGAACATGACGGCTATCTGACTGCACAGATGGCTAACAAGCAGGAGCGCAATCGTGAACTCCTTCTGCTTGACCTCAAGGAAAACCCGGACGACCCCTACACCCTGTATCAATTGGGCAAAGAGGCGGAAATTCGCGACGATTTTTTGCAGGCCAGTAACTACTATACCCGGTCGATGACCCGGACACCGCAAGATGCCAACTGGCGGCATGAATTAATCATCAGGGCCCTGCATTGTTTAGGCAAAAGCGGGAAAGTCGATCAAGCGCTTGATATCGCCGACGCGCAGATGCCTCTGTGGCAGGAGTCTCCGGATTTTTTCTTCGTGTTCGGCAATCTCGCGCTGGAAAAGGCAATGAACGACCTCGATCGGGCAATGGATCATTGGCTGCCTCTTTCGCAGTGGTCGTGGCAGCGATGCCTGGACATCGGCGAGCGTCCCGATCTGGAAGGCAGCGTCCACGGACGAGGCAGCTTTCTTGCGCAGCATAATCTTGACCTCTTCAATTCGCAGATGGGGCTGGCTGCAGAAGGCTGACAAAAGCCGCGACGTCTTTCCGCGTCAGGCGAAGGGCCGTACGCTGTGCCTTTACGTCACGACGGCGCCATGAGTGTTTCGTCAAAACAGCCGGTAGCGCAGAACCAGTAGCGCCGAGAGCGTAACGATCATTAGCGCGACAAGGGGTAGCCCCGTTCGCGTATAGTCTCCGAACTTGTAATCGCCCGCCGACATAATCAGCATGTTGGTTTGATAAGCGACCGGCGTGGCGTAACAAAGGTTGCACCCGAACAGGACGGCAAGAACAAGCGGTTCGACGGGAATGCCGAGTTGCTGACCGAGGGTAAAAGCGATTGGCGTCCCGACGGCTGCCGCGGTCGTGTTCGAGGCAAAATTGGTCAACACGGTCACAAATAGCATCACGGCTGCCAAGACGCCTGCTGCCGGGAGATATTGTAACCCGATTGCCAGCAATCCGCTGAGCCATGCCGCAGCCCCGCTTTCCAACACCACACGCCCAATCGCAATGCTGGCGGCGACCAGTACGATCACCTTCGCAGACAAAGCGCGGCCAATACGGTCAAAGCGCACGCACCCCGTAACCAGCATCGCGATTGCTCCGCCTAGCGCCGAGATGGCAATCGGCACGATGCCGACACTCGCCGGGATCACGGCAGCCGCCATGATGGCCAGCGCCAGCGGCGCCTTGGTGGTCCGCGGCAATTCCTTCGCGCCGTCGAGGACCAGCATGTTTTCAGCCAGCGACATGCGCTGAATGTTCGCCAGCGTGCCGACGACTAACAGTATGTCGCCTTCTGCAAATGCAGTATCTCGACTATTCTCGACGGCAGTCTGGGGGAGCCACGAGCGACGCGCGCGGTGCACACCCAATATCGCCACATTGTAGAGTTCTGCTACGTTTGCCGAAGTTGCATTCTTGCCTACAAGGCCGGTGTCCTTGGGTATCGAAAGTTCGATGACTGTCAGGTCTTCACCCGTCGCCGCGTAGCCGTTGCGAAGACGGTCCATGAGCCAGGCCGGTGCTGCTGTCGCGCCCAGAACCCGCATCGTTTCTTCCAACGCCGCATGTGTGGCCGTCACCATAATCCGCCCGTCACCGCCCACGGTGCCGATTATTTCAACATCGGGAGGCAGCAGCGCGTTCAACTCATCACGGGAGAGGCCGCGCGCAACCGAATTGTTGCCCAGCCGAAGCAAGGCAGTGAAACGGCGGGGATCATGACCTGCCTCCACCGAATTGTCGGGCAATAAACGTGGCATGACCAACCAGATAAACGGCAATGCGATCAGCGCCGCCATCAAGACAATTGGCGTAAAGTGGAATACCGTCATCGGCGGCAGCCCCATGTCGCTTGCAATGGAAACGACGAGCAAATTGGTCGATGTGCCGATAGTGGTGGACATGCCACCGATGAGGACCGCGCTGTTTACAGGGATAAGCGTTCGCGAGGCCGGCATTCCGCCATTGGCCGCAATCGCCGCCATAATCGGGAGCATCAACACCAACACCGGTGTATCGTTGACCATCATGCTCATGCCGAACGCAAGCATAAGTGTAACGAGCAAACCGACCTGCTGATTGAAACGCCAGACCCGTGTTAGCAGCCGTGCCACCGGTTCAAGCGCTCCGGTTGTTACCAGTCCCCGACCCAGCACCATCAGCGCGCAGATCGTGACCAGCGCATAGTGACCGAATCCTTCGAATGCGAGTTTCAGCCCATCGGTTGGCACGTGGCCGGGCAGCGGGAAAGAATACAGCCCCAGGGCGATAGCGCTGATCGTGAGCAGCGAGATGATCTCGACCCGCGCGCGGCCCGACACGAAGCCATAGAACATTGCCCCGGTCAGCAGGATTGCACCGATAGCATGAGGGGATGGCGCTGCTATCATAATGGGTTACCTGTCGATATCGTCAGAACGAAGCGCTGGCCAGCGGGAGCTGCAGGGGCCGAATCGACTTCTTCGGCGGCCAGGATTGCGGCGATCGCTCGCCCCCGGCGTTCCGCTAGACCGGGTTGAGCAGAAGCGGGGCCACGGGGCAGGCCGGGCACCGCCAGTGCTGGCGCATTCCAGCGCTTGGCCGCCCAAGCGGAAGTCAGCACCGCAGCACGACCGGCAGCATCGAGAGTATCGACGTTATCGGCAAATGTGATTTCGGGAAGCGGGCCTTGGGGCGGGATAATTGCAACGTCCCACCCATCCGCCTCTGCGGCGGCGCGTTGCTCCAATATCCGATACGTTGCTACGGTGGCCCCGGGCAAGGCAAGAGCGGCTGCAGTCGCGCGATGATGGTCGCGATCAATAACGATATCGTCCGGTGCAACGCCTGTAATGAGCGCAACCATGCGCGCCAGCGCCGTCGCCCGCTGTGCTTCCGCTTTCGATTGTTCTCCTGCCTGACGCATCTCCTCGCGCTGGGCATCGATTGCACCGGCGCCTGCATCGAGCATGACCTGATCGACATCCAGCCTGACGGGGCGGCCCAGCATTTTCTCGATCGAGGGCTGAAGCGCTGCGCCTTTCTGTGTTCGCCCGCGTGGCGCGATGACGACCGATCTAATCTCAATGGGGGTACGGTCGAAATCGATTTCTAACTGGGTCACTCGTGCGTCCGAACCATATCGGTCGTTCAGCAGCGAACGGACCTGCGACACCGCCAAGGCCTCTCGCGCAATCCTGCCGAGCGATAGCGCCAGCGGCACTGCCATCGCAACGAATACCAGCAACAGCACGATGGTCTGCGCCCAGGTTTGCCGACTGGATAGATGGTGCCCAAATCCGTAATAACGAGCCATTACTGTGGCCGAAAGCGCAATGGTGATGAAGTTCGTGACGAACAGCGCAAAGGCGCCGCCCAGTACCGGCAAGTTCCACGTGGCGAGGCCGTAGCCCACAACGGCAAGCGGGGGCATCAGTGCGGTCGCGATGGCAACGCCGACAATTGTCTCACCTCGACCGCGGATAACGGCAAAGCTACCGGCCAACGCTGCGAACAGCGCGACTGCGAGATCGAACAGGTTGGGCCGCGTTCGCGCCACGATTTCAGACGTCGGAGCCTGAAGCGGCGATAATGTGACGATCAGTGCGGTAAATGCGACGGCGGCGACCGTGCCGATAATCAACGCTTTCAACGATCTACGCATTTCCGCGAAATCGAATAGCGCCAAGCTGAAGCCGAATCCCAAGATAGGGCTCATCAAGGGAGAAATCAGCATCGCGCCGATGACCACCGCTGGCGATGATAGCAACAAGCCAAGCACCGCAATGCCGGCCGACATCATCGTCATGAAAGCATAGCGTGGCGACCAGCCGCTTTCGTCGATAATTCTTGCGACTACGGTTTCGTGATCGACCGGTGCCACAACCTTTCGGCGCCACCAGCGATAAATCGTCAGGCGATCCAATCTGTCCCGAACCGTGTCGCGCTCCACATCGGATGCCCCTGTCATCAATTCCTCGTCACCAAACCTACAACAACGTCCACCTGATAGGAGGGCTGGGCGGTGGTGTCTGCCCCGTGACGAGCGATAGCACGATTTTTGCGGTATTAGAGTTGCTTGGCCCGACGCGGCTCGGTTTCGCAAGGTGGCGGGGCGCTCATTCGACACGACTTTGATCCTCGATTCAGCCCGCTTGAAAGTGTCATAGGGTGCACGCTGAGTTGGGGCTTGCGTCGATCGATAGGCTCAGCTTTCAGCAACAGGATTTTCGCAATCGCGAAGGGCGGGCTTGCCATTGAAGGGAAAACTGGAGTAAGACAGCAACGGAAATAAGAAATATTGTTTATTTTCATGGGTTTATACTTTTGACGGCTTGCCGGACCCACCATTATCCGATCGGGCACCCACCAGGGCCGATCGTCACGTCGGGGAGTAGCGCAGCCTGGTAGCGCATCTGCTTTGGGAGCAGAGGGTCGCAGGTTCGAATCCTGTCTCCCCGACCAACTTTTCGGTCCAAATCGACCAACAAAGTCTCAAAGCGTCTGAAAAAAATACTCTGTTTTCAACGCATTGCTTGGTATAAAATCGTCTCACACAGGATCCATTCTTGTCGAGCCGTTCCATGCGTTTTGTTGGTAAAAAAGTGGGTTATGTTGACAAACTTCGAATCCGGAACACGGATTCAAGGTGTTCAACCCGATGCTGACTGATGAAATTTTGCGAACGCTTGTCGCCGTCGAAAAGCCGATCAAGAGATCGGATGCCCATGGTTTGCATATCATGGTCCTGCCTGGCGGACGAAAGCGTTGGCGCCTGGCCTATCGGTTCAATCATAAGCAAAAGACGCTCGATGGCGGAGAGTATCCCGACGTCAGTCTCCACCGCGCGCGACTGTGGTGCGAGGAGATGCGCGCCTTGCTTAAGACTGGTGTCGATCCGGCCGAAAAGCGCAAGGAAGATGCCTTTCAGGCCAAAGCTGACAAGATAACGTTTGAGGATCTCGCTCTTGAATGGCTTGAAGCGCGCAGGCCGTCATGGACGCCGCGCTATGCCCGTATCACCGAGACGCGCATTCGATCCGATCTTTTCCCTTATCTTGGCCAGCTTCCCGTCCGATCCATCCTCCCACGAACCGTGCTCGAAGCCTTGCGATCCATCGAGGGAAGGGGGTCGGTCAATATGGCCCATCGGATCAAAAATCATTGCAGTGAGATCTTTCGCTTCGGTATCCCGGACGGAAGGGTCGATTCAGATCCGTGTCGCGACCTGACGTCGGCGATGGTCAAGGCACCGCCCACCCGGCATCGGGGAAAGGTCGAGATAAAGGATTTGCCCGAATTCTTCGCACGCCTCAACGCGGATGGCGGATCGCGGTTAAGCCATCTCGCCTTACGGTGGACGATTCTCACCATGGTCAGAACACAGGAGACGCGGTTCGCACAATGGGACGAGTTTGAAGGTCTGGGCACTGATGACCCAGTCTGGAGGATCCCCGCCGAGCGGATGAAGATGCGGTCGGAGCACCTCATTCCCTTGCCCCCGCAAGCGATCCAGCTTCTGCGCGAGATCAAGGAGCTTAACGTTTATGGCGCAGCAGGCAACGAGCGCTTTGGCAAATATCTATTCCCGGTAGCGGGCTCCCGATCGGACACGATCAGCGAGAACCGCATGCTCGATATCATGTACCGGGCAGGACTCCGCGGGAAAGCTACGGTTCACGGTTTTCGCGCGGTGGCCAGCACCGTTCTCAATGAATCAGGTCTTTTCATGCCCGATTGGATCGAGATGCAATTGGCGCACATGCCAAGAGGGGTGCGCGGCGTCTACAATGCGGCACGCTACCTTAGCCATCGTCGCAAGATGATGGAGTGGTGGGCGCAGTATCTGGACGCCGCAGAAGCGTCGGCCCCTCTGACACTGCCAACAATGGCCGGTCCGCTAAGAGCGAAAGCCCAGGGCCTCGAATGGTTTCAGAAATCCTGGTAAGCGGTAGGCGCCTCCATCCAACGGGCAATTCTCGAGGCGCGCCACCCTACGGCGCGCCGCCCGATCCGCTCCTGTTTTGGACACGTACCTTCCTTGATCATTCGATAAATGGACGCTTTGGGACAGCCGGTCTTTTCAATGACCGCCTTAATCCTCAGGAACCTGTCGTCTTGATCAACCATAGCAAACCGATCTCAACGATGGTCTGCCCGCCAAGAGCAATAGTGCTCCGAATTGAGATCTTCGACAAGACCGCTTTCATGCCTTTGGTACGATTGTCATAGTAAATCTGCCACACATGCAGGGCGATGCGATTTGGAGTTTTGCTTCTTGGCGATCATAGTCCGTTACTTCAAGTTGGGGCACAGGGGCCCCGTCGCGGGCCTGCCGCCAGATCCGCAATAGAACCCCTAGACTTTGTATGACGGCTGCCGTTCCGAGCAGAAACGATCCATCGATAGTTACCATTGCCGACTCCTTTTCTGACCTGCATGTTCTACATATGTTCTCATGTAGGAAAGGAGATTCTGCTATGGGCGTATTGGGCGAGCCAATCGCGGATAGGGTTAGATTGAGCGTGAAGGTCGATCTCGAAACCGTATTGAAGGTTCTCTTCCAGGCCGTGATATCCTTGTCCCGCGTCATCGGGCAAACCGCCTGAGACGAGCTGGCACGGCTCCTGGATGGACCCAGGGGTCGAGCATCGACAGAGCCCATTCTGGTTTCTGCGCCCAACCTGCACTGCACATCGAAGGGATAGGGCCGAGGGGGCGAACAGGAGCGTGGTGCACACTTCCCGGCCAACGCGATCTGCGCCGTCCGATTATAAGCTCCGGAACGGTGTGGAGCTGGGCGCGCTATGGTGGATAGCATTTGCCGATAATGTCCTAAGACCAGCGCCACGAACTGACAGGCATAGTCTTACAGGGCGGAGTCCATGTACAGCGCGCTTTCGCCGAACTTTATGCGTTTCGGGAACCACAGCGTTCGTTGCCGACGACTGTCATTATGCACGTGCATAACTTAACCTGTGCCCCGGGCGGCGGCAGGCTCATCAGGTACCCGGGATGCAGAAGACCGGCATTCTTGCCCATTGGGTGAAGGGATCGGGCCGACAGCGTGCGGGCCGGTTGGAAATTGCCAAAGTCATGATTGTATTCAAAGAAGGAGGACCGGCCATTGCCTCGCGATAACGATCTACGCCCTGCCGCGCAAACGTTCCCCCCGTTGCCCGCTATTGTCTATGGGGACCGATGCAACTCGTCCCTAATTGCGGGTTCAGTTTAGGGGCTCTCGCTCTTCAAGCGTTGTAGAGTTTGCAAGATGGTCAAAGGGCCAAAGAAGCAGCGGCGACTTTGGTTTATAAAATAGACCGATCACTTGCGTCTGGCAGGGCAAAATCCGTGAGGAGCATTAGAGCCGTTAGGACTCTGGTAAAATTGAGGGATTGCCCCGCCAGACTACAGGAGCAAGACATGGTTACGAACACGGCTGCGTTGCCTCTGAAGGTCTGGATTGGCATGGATACTGGCCAAAAAACATCTGCGCTGTGCGCTGTTGACGATGCAGGGACAATCCATTTTCAGTCGAACGTCGACACAAACAGTAAGGAGGTTGCTGCACTGCTGAACTTCCATTTTCCTTCCGGAGTGGAGGTGATCGCCATGGAGGCGTGCGGTACCAGCGTCCGTGTAGCTAAAGGGCTCAGGGAGCTTGGTTTTGAAGTTGTCCTGTTCGGCACACTCCAGGTTCATCGTTTCCTGACGATGCGGCGGATAAAAACAGATATGAACGATGCTCGCGGGCTGGCCCATCTGGCAAGACTGGGCAGAACGTTTCTCAACGAAGTACATCTGAAAAGCAACGAATGCATGATGATGCGCGCGAAGCTTGTGGCGCGCCATCACCTGGTCCGCCAACGTATCGCGACAGAACAGTTGATCCTCTCCTCACTTCACATTCGTGGCCAAGGATTTCCAAAGCGGATACGGACATCGGCTTCTCTTGAAAAGCACGTCCTTTCAGCGATAGCGGCGATCAAGGACGACCTTGGCGAAGATATCTCAGACCATATTTCGCCGCTTCTGCAGATCGCACTCAATCTACGAGATGAGGAGAATAAATTCAGTGAAGAAATAACCAAATTTGCGTTACGTTCCACCATATGCCAGCGCTTTGTCGCCATTCCGGGCGTAAGCGCACTTACTGCGGTGTCTTTCTTAACCGCAGTAGAAGATCCATTCCGATTTCGGCGGTGCTGCGATGTCGCCGCATATCTGGGGTTAACACCGGCTGTTCATCAAAGTGGAGACCGGACGGCGCCTTCGCGTATCACGAAGGTAGGAAGCACGATGACACGAAGTCACCTTGTTACGGCAGCTACCGTTCTCCTCTACCGCTCGAAGCAGGAAAATGACCTAAGGTCGTGGGGTTTGGGTAAGAAGTCCGACATTGGCGCCTCCAAAGCAAAAGTCGCCGTGGCACGAAAGCTAGCCATACTGATGCTCACATTATGGCGCAACAACACGTCTTTTATTCCCGTCCGACCTATTGTCCAAGTTTGACCGAGCCTAGGCTGTTCGGCAGGCATTACATAATACAGGCTGGCTCGTGCGCCCCTAAGTCGCGCGCGTAGAATAGGCCGGGCTGCCATGCGCGCAGCGATCGCACAATCTTGGCGGTGGTCTGCCAAAACTGCGCGCCTATGGCCCGTACGCAGCGCGCCAGGCATGGGGCGTTAGCGTTGCTCATAACAGCCTCGACACTGTCTGGCGACGCTCCGCCGGTCTGCGGGGGGATTGCTCGCGCGTTCACTGCGCGCGACTTCGGTCCACGGCGCATTAGTCGGTGGAGTTCTCCCCTATGCGATCAGGGCGGCTATGTCGCTCGAGCGCAGAGGGGTGAGGAAGGTCACGCCATATTTGGGACCACGGACCCAAGCGATTCGCGCAGTAATAAGGAGGGTCCTGCACGTGATATGCACGATTGCGCCGGGCTGGAGCGGCGCCGCGCCATGCAGCCGCGCGCCAGTGTACGAGAGATCCAGCAGATGGATTCTCGCTGTCGTACCTGCATGATGCAACACCGCTGGCTCAAAGACTTTGAGACGTTTCGCGGTGCGTGCGGTTACTGGTCGCGTCATCCGTGCCCTTCCGCGTCCTGAACGGCATGCAACGACAATCGATCCGTATAATTGATGGTTAGCAGAGGCTAACGCTCTTTATGTGTGTTTGTCGTCAGCTTTCGGCTGATTCAGGCGCCACAACGCAGACCTGTGGAGCAGGCGTTAGCCGCCGAACCTGGTACCAGTTTGCTCCAGCGAACGATCCGTCCAACAGGACCTGGCAAAGCTTCAGCGCGGCTTAAAGGATGGAGCTTCGCTACCAGAGCTTTTGCTGTCCCCTCCTGTAAAACGCCCCTTACGCAATATCTCTGCCTGCTCTAGCGATGTCAGCGGTGCAGATCCGTCGAAAACGCCCCGATTTGCGTCAGCCTCTTCCAGATAGCGGTTACGAAGCCCATCCTGTCCCAGGATGTGGCGGCCAAGCGCGCTGACAAAAGCCTGTTCCGGCCTGCTGGCCCGCGCTGCGGCTCTTTCCGCTTCAGCAAGCGACGATCGGACGTCGAAATTGATGATGTCGATGGAGGACGCTGCGTCGGTCGTGCCAGCGCCTGTGTCGGACGTATTTCCCGACGCATGAAAACCGGCATGCCCTGACGTTGAACCTTTTTTCGCTCTTGTTCTTCGGCTTTCCTGGCCCCCATAGGACACCGATCGGCCACCAAACTGGCCTCCGACTGTAACATTGCTTGATATGGTATGGGAGGCGCTACGACTTAAGGATCGTGTCCACCCGGTTTGCGCCATCACGGCTTGCACATCGCGCTGGAGCGTGTCGGCGACCTGCGGTTTAAGCCGCCAATTGCCATGGCGATCCATCTCGAACCCCCCCTTCAGCCAGTTTGCCATCATGGCCTGGCCTTCCGCGCCGCCCCCCAGGAAATGCTCGATCGTGTCGGGACCCGCCTGCTTGCCAGCCTCAAACCGCGTGCTGGTATCGCTGCGCGCGCTCTTCTCGAACCCGGCGCTCGACGAGACCAGAAGGTCGTTGTTGGCGAAGCTGAAACGGGCATGGCCGCCTTTTGCTACCGCACCCAGCTGGCTCTCGTTAAGGAGACCGGCTTTCCACATTTGAGCGGCCGTTTGCGGGGTGAGATTGAGGCTGAGATCGCCATTCTGGTCCATTGCGATCTGCCGCTTGGTCATCGCAATGCCATTGGCCTTGAGTAGCCCCTGCATGCGGGTGAGGCGTTCGGCGTCGACGATTTGGGTGAGACGGTCGTTTCTCGCCCGGTCGGCAATCCCCTCCGCGCCACCCTCGGCCTTCTCGACCTGGTTGCCTGACGACTGGGCAAGAGTTTTTATGAAACTGTCGAGATGCGCGGCCTGCCGCACAGACGTCCCGGCAGCCGCGGCACCCGCAGCGAACCCAAAGTTATCCGACTGCCGCCGCTGCTCTCCGATCCGGGCTGCGCTGCGCGTGCCATCGGGGCCGGCCTCGCGCTGGGCATCGAGCTTGCCCGACCGCTCGGCAAAGTCGTAACCGGCCGCTTCCCGGATCCGCCCGTAAACGCTGGTGCCTTCGCGCGCCGCCTCCGCACTCGCGCCATCGGCTGTTCCAAGCTGACTTGCTGCGGAATAGGTGGCAAGGGCCTTTTCGACCTGCGCTTCGTTACGACCGGTCGCGCGGGCGAGCTGGGTCACGGCAGACGCGCGGGCTTCGCCCGAGAGCGCGTTGATGAAGCCGATGCGGCGGCTGGTTTCCTGCAACGGCAGCCCGAGCATGGCCGAAGCGTCGCGCTGACCCTGGCTCGTGCCGGTGCGATGGGCCTGCTCGGTGGCGACATTGTGCCGTTCGATGCCCGATACGTCATTGCCCGCAAAGTCGCGGCGGCCTTCCATGGCGCCCACCTGTACCTGCGCCCCGGTGAGGTCGTTGCGCATCATGGCCTCCTGGTCATAGGCATTGGCGACAATCTTGCCGAAGGTCGGGTCGCTCGATGCCTCGGCAATGATGCTGGACGCCTTGAGCTGCGCGTCGGACTGGCTGTATCCGCTGCGCGCATAATGGCGGGACGCCGCCTGATGCATCATGCCATAGGCGCGCTCATCCCCGAACGCTTTCCACTGCACCATCGTCTGGGCAAAGGTGGCAAAGGCCTGCTCTCCCGCCTGACCCTCGCCGAAATAGCGATTGCCAAGGGTGCGCAATGCGTCCTTCTCGGCAAATTGATGGATAGCGGCCGTCGTGGCGTTCGCGCGAACCGCCCGCGCCGCCGCCGGGCTGGAGAGGTCGCCCGTGGCGAGGGCAGGGGCAAGGGTGCCCAGTTCCCGCTGCGCGTCGAGACCGCCCAAACCAAGCGCCGTCAGGCCGGGCGCCATCGGGCCGCCCTCGCCGATAATCGTGCCAGCCTCGCCGAACGAACGCGACGCGGCGAACGATGCGCGCTCACCGAAATCGCCGAACCCCGAAGCGGCGGCCTTGCGATGCGCCGTACCCATCGCTGACCCTTGCGCGTCAAGCGCAGAGGCATAGCCTTCGCTGGTCGCCATCGGCGCTGCAGCACCTGCGGCCTGTGTATGGACGCCCATCGATGCCCCGGTGAGCGAACTGAACATATTGCCCGAGAAACGGAACACCGTGAACACGAAGGCACCCGCAAGGCCCGCCGCCGCCGTCCGGAACGTGCCGAAAATCGCCAGCGCCTTCATGGCCGAGGAAGGCGCGAGCATCCAGGCGTTGGCCGCGACATGGTTGGCGCGCATCTCGGCCAAAACGTCCATCGCCCGACCAAGGGTCAGTTGATAAATGCCCGCGTCGATCACGCCCCAGAGCGCCACGAACACGAAGAGCCCCATCGCATAGGAGAGAACCCTGAGGTTAATCGGCGTCAGCACGAAAAGCAGCGCGACCGGCACCATGAACAGCATGATCCCGAATATCGTCGCGCGGATCGTCGGCATCCATTCATTGGCCGCCGACATGGTCGCAAGGCCGTTGGAGATCACGGCCCGGTTCGCCATGACCCGGGCAGCCGATGCTGGCGAATCCTCGAACAATACGTCGCCCACGGTTGCGCCCAGCATGACGTCGGTCATGAAGGCTGTAAGCGAAAGCGGGGTCCCCATCATCATCTGGCCCATTTCGCCCAACTGACTGCGGCAGCGTGCGAGCTGGCCGGCATTGTCGACGTCGAACCCGGTGCGGATACAGACCTGGCGGACATAGCCGTCGAACAGGGTCGGTTCAGCCAGGCGCGTCGCAATATCGTCCCAGGCATCTGCGCAGCTCATCGTCACGCCACCCTTGTCGGTGGGCGTGTAGACAGTGGAATAAGTGGCCGGACCCGCCATCGCTGCAAAGGCCGCAGGCAGATCGGTGGCCGTGCGGAACAGTATATCGTCATCGACACCATAGGCAGGCGAGACGCGCGCGACCGGATAACATTGGCGCAGATAGTCCTTCATCGTAGCGTCGAGGAAGGTGTCTGTCATGGGACCGCGCGGCGCTGCCGCGTTGAAGAAGAGGTTGAATGCATGGCCGCCTGCGCCAAACTCCAGCTTGGCATTGGGGTCGAGCGTAATGTCGTCGATCGTCTCGGCAAGCGCACGTTCGATAAGATTGGTCGTGCCCGCGACGATGACGAGGAGATTGGGAACGTCGCCGACCGGCTGATAGGCGTTGCGAACCCGGTCATAGACATGGACCGTGCCGGTGGTGGCCACAAACCCTACGAAGAGGCCTATGCCCATCAGGATCTGGAAGCCGAAGGCGACGAGGCCCATGCCCTGGCCCCTGATGCTCGCGAGCACGGCTCCCAGCGCGATGCCCGCGACCGCCATGATCAGTACCAATGTCTCGTATCGAGGGTCGGCAAAGATCATCGACACGAGCCGAAAGGCGTCGACCGTTTCTGCAAAGCCGTCATAGCTATGGTAGCTGGTCTCAAGGGCAAGGGCAGGGGAGGGTAGGAGAAGGCTCAGCATTGCGCCGATCCCGGCAGTAGGGCTGGCAATGGCAGGGCCGTGGATAGCGTGAAGCTCAAGGCGCATCTGACGGCTTCCCGTTTAGCGATTGCGGGTGGCAGCGGCGCCGGCAGCGTTTCGCGCATCCAGATCGCGTTGGCGCAGGAGGCCTGCATAACTGGCCGAAAGGTTCGCCTGGTTAAGTGCCGCCAGATAGGATTGGCGCATCTGCGCACGTTGCCGCAGCACCTCTTCGCGCAGGTCGCGCAGCTGCTCGATCCCCTTGGTGAGGATCCTGGTCTGGCAGATATTGGGGCTGGCGCCATCGGTAGCACCTGCTGCGTTCGTGCCGCGCTCGGCATTGGTGAGCGCGAAGTCGATCGTGCGGGTGAGATCGTTCAGCATCTGATAGGCAAGGGTCAGCGCTACCAACTCGTCAGTGTCGGCGATCACCGAGTCCACCACCCCCTGGCGCACGCCCCATTCGAGCATACGGTAGACCGGCAGCGTCCGCACGTTGGCGACGAAATGGCGCTCCTCGGTCGATAACGGGGCTTTCGTCCGGATCTTGGCTGCAATCGCCTCGAGCCGTTCGCGCGCCAGCGCCAGAGCGCCCTTGGTCCCGTCTTGCGTACAATCATTAGCGGTCGCCGGAATGTTGAGGGTCCGCTTCTGGACCTTGCCGGTCAGGAAGTCTTGCGGCGACTCGCTGTCCTGGGCCGGGCAGGCAGGGATCGCCGAGAAAAGCGGCACCTTGTCGGTCGCATCCCAGCGCATGTAGACGTCACCTACCCGGGCGCGCATGACGTTGGCCCAGCTGCTCGCGCCGACCCTCGCGGCCGCATGCGAGAGGAGCGATCCGGTGCGGAAGATGTCGGTCACTTCCGCCGGGCAGTTGGCGAGCGCGTCCTTCAAGTCCTCGGTGGGGTTGTTGGCGTTCGCTTCGATCTTCTCGCGACTTTGCTGATAGCTTTTGGCAAAGCCCTGCTTGACCGAACGATAACCTGTCATCTCCTCGATGATGCCCGACATATTCTCGTCGCCCTTGGCGATCTGCACCATGCGATTGGCAAGCCGGCAGTCATTGACCTGGATGGAATTGAGATAATTGGTTGCAGCTTCCATCTTCGAGATGATGTTTCCCATTTTTTCATCGAGCGTTTCGAGCAGATACTGGAACGCGACGGCAGGCGCGGCCTGGAGAATGGTTTCAAGCTTCTGGACGAGATAATCGGGGTCGAGGAACGACATGCCGCCCAGAAACATGTCGATGCCGCCGCACCCGGCCTTCACCTTGGGGAGCGTCAGACTCATCAGATAGTCGTTATGAACATCCACCCGTCCCGACATGCCGCCGGCGGTTACATAGCCGCGGGTCTGATCCTCGAAACTCCCCGGGCTGGTATAAGTGACATTGTCGAACCAGCTTTCCGCCCAATTTTGCGCCCGCGCAGGTGAGCTGGCGCCGCATGACGTAAACATGGCAATCCCGGCTGTCAGGGCATAGGTACGCAGACGTGGCATGGCGGCAAACCTCTTTGCATGGAATGTCTGGGTGCGATCGGTCCGCCAGGCCCGAGGAGTATGGATTTCATCCTTGTAAATTTGGAATTTCGTTCCAATAATGCAAGGATGATCAGGCGCCATATCGCAGCAGATTTGATGGACCGTCTTGCCGCGTCGCCAGCAGTGGCGCTGCTGGGACCGCGTCAGGTGGGTAAAACCACGCTGGCGTTGGAGATCGGCAAGGCGACATCCTCTCTCTACCTGGATCTGGAATCCGACGCCGATCGTGCGAAATTGAGCGAGCCTGAACTCTATCTCGCGGCACATCAGGACAAGCTGGTGATCCTTGATGAAGTCCATCGCCTGCCGGGGCTTTTCCAGATCCTTCGGGGGCTCATCGATAGCGGCAGACGCGCAGGCCTTACATCCGGTCGCTTCCTGCTGCTGGGTTCGGCGTCGATCGATCTTCTCGCGCAGTCGGGAGAAACTCTGGCCGGTCGTGTCAGCTATCTTGAAATGGGTCCCCTCAATGCCCTTGAGGTGGATGCGCAAGCGATGAACAGGCTCTGGGTGCGGGGCGGCTTTCCTGACAGTTTTCTGAGCACCAGCGACCGCGCGAGCCTGCGCTGGCGGCAGGATTTCATCCGCACCTATCTCGAGCGGGACGTGCCGATGCTCGGCCCCAGAATAGCCGCTGAGACATTGCGGCGCTTCTGGACGATGCTGGCGCATCAGCAATCTGGTCTGATGAACGCTTCGGACTTTGCACGAGGGCTCGGTCTCGACTCCAAGACCATCGCCAACTATCTCGACCTGCTCGTCGATTTGCTGCTCGTTCGCAGGCTTGAGCCATGGCATAGCAACACCGCCAAGCGGCTGGTCAAATCGCCGCGCGTCTATGTAAAAGATAGCGGTTTGGTGCATGCCCTGCTTGGTCTTGGCGACGAAGAGGCGGTCCTGGGGCATCCCGTGGCTGGCGGCAGTTGGGAGGGCTTCGTTGTAGAAAGTCTGATCGCAGCGGCGCCTGAAGGCAGTCTTGCCAATTTCTATCGCACCGCCGCCGGCGCGGAGATCGACCTTCTCATCACGCTCCCAGGGGGAGATTTGTGGGTCTATGAGATAAAGCGCAGTCTTTCGCCCAAGGTCGAACGCGGCTTTCATCACGCCTGCCAGGATCTCAGGCCTCAACGCCAGATGGTCATTTATCCCGGCAGCGAGGCTTACCCTCTTTCTGCCGATATCATGGTGATGTCGCTGGATACGGCCGGACAGATGCTGCGCGCACGCGCATAATCGGAGAACGCCTGCCTGGCTCATCGCCTCGGCGCCTCTGCTCGCCCGCTTGCTCCAACTATGCCGGAGAATTTGGACATTGCCCGCACCCCTATGGCGGGCTTGACGCCTGTCAGTATTTTGGCGGCCAGATAGACATTGCGTGCCAGATTGACATCGAGATCGGTGCCGATCGCTATGGGCACTGTGCGGTTCTGGTCAACAAGCGGGCGTACCCAGGCAACCGGGTGACCAACCCAGGGAAGCCCCAGCCGTCCCGATCGCAACAGCGCGCGCTCGCCTGTGATCGTGCGGACCTGCCATCCATAGCGGGAGCGAAACCGGGCGAGCCGCACCCACAGGTCGCCACAGGGTATGCAGCCAGGCGCCGTACTCATCTCGATAACGAACAGGCTCGACCCTTCGCGCAGGGTCGGGACCAGGTCGGGCGGGAAGTCCTTTGTTGCCGGCACACGCGCGAGCCAGGCGCGCAGATCGGAAACGCTCGCAACGGGATGGATGGCTGCTCGGCGTGCGGCATCCCGGGCTGGTCCGTTTGCAGCTGCAACCTCGTCCATGCCCGAAATGGTGACAGCCAGAATGACCACAGAGAGCTCGAGTGTAAGGTTAAAATGCCTTACTTTAGCGCAGGGAAGGACTGCGCCGATAAATGCCCTGACCGTAACGGCCAAAGGCCAGATCACCCTGAAAAAGGAGATTTTGCAGCATCCTGGCATCCAGCCGGGCGATAAGGTCGCTGTGGTCCTGCTCACCGATGGCCGGATCGAGATCAGGCCGGTCCGCCCCAGGCCGGGCTCGCATTTCTCGAGGCTGGCGGCGACTTCTCCGATGGCGTCGTTGTGCACGAGGATAACTGGCTGGGTGGACAGACATTCGTCACTTTTGACGCCGATGCTGTCCGCATCTCGCAGGCCCAGGGACAGCCGGCCACTATTCCAGGCTGACGCGTAGATAGATGCGTGGGGCGAAGCAGCGCGCCCGAGCCCTCGCCCATTCATCGATCGGCCCCTTCAGCGTCCGACGCAATAGTCCTTGCGCCCGATTGCGAAACCGGTCCGTTAGACAGCGCATCGAAGAAGCCGCCTTCCTCGCCTGCGCCCGTCATGAACTGCTCGGGTTGGATATCCCCGTTGAGTAACCGGACCGCCTGATAGGCCATTTGCGAAAGGTTGGGATAGGCCTCGACCCCGCTCGCGATCACCATGCGCTGTGCGCTATCGCGCCGGATCACCATTGTTGTCGGCGTCACCTCGACCCCGAACCGGGAACCGAGCTCGGGATGGGCATCGAGATCCTGCCGGATCGCCTGCCAGCCATAATCCTCCTGGAACCGCTGGACGATCGGCCATTGCACCCGGCAATAGCCGCAGCTCTCCCGGCTGAACATGACAAGAGCATATTGCCGCGCCTGGCCGCGCAAATAGGCCCGGCGGACAGCCTCCCTCTGGGCGCCCAGAGCAGCGCGGGCGTCGCCAACCATGGGATTGGCGGATTTGGCGTTGAGCTGCGGATGCGTGAGCATCGCGATCTGGGTGATCCCGGCAAACGCTCTGGCCTTGCGGCGAGCAAAGTCCTGCAACCGCCAGAAATCCGAAACCGCGTCCACCGTAAGAACAGTCGCTGCATAATCACGCTGGGCTTCGATGAGCTTGCGGATCCTGGGCGGCGTCCATTTGGCAAGCTGGGCCATCGGCGGAATGACGGGCTTCTCAAGCGGCGCATCCTCCGCCTCGTCCGCTTGTGTTCTGGTCTTCGGCGCCTCGTACCACCAATAGCCCTGACGGCCCGTCGTTGACGGCGGGGCTGACCCGCCGCTTGTTGCGGCCGCTGGCGTGAGGGCAAGAATGCCTGCCGCTGCGAACAGGGAAACGGTACGCGTCATAGCACCCGCTCCATCCGCACCAGCTTTGCGATCGGCACCAGACCGAAATAACGGCTGTCAAACCCGTCCTTGTAAGAGGAGCCGATATAGGCCTGGCCCTCAGGGATTGGGCCGCTTTTCCAGGGAAAATAATCGAGCCGCTGTCCCTGACGTCCATAGGCTTTGCTGACGCCCAGGAGTATTCCGTTGCAGAAAAAGGCGGCCTCTGTCCGTCCGGGGAAGCGCTCCGACCGCAGCGTGAAGGAGGCCAGATCGTCACCGGGCAGGCAAAGCGCATATTTGGTGACATTGACCGGCAACCGGCCTGCCAGGGGATGGCGCAGTTGAAACATCACCAGATCATGCCGGACGATGGTTCCGGGCGATGGCCTGACAGCAAGCGCATCGATCGAGGGGCTACGCACCCAGACCAGCTGTGGCAGAGCCCACCAGACAAGGACCGCAATCGCGCAGACCATGGTCATCGCTTTCCAAAACTGCCCGGGCATGGATGGGCGATCGGGCCCTGTCTCACCCAGAGCTTCAGCGGCGCGCCAAAGCAGGTCCCGGATCGCGGGCCAGCCGCGTCTAGCGGCGTTCAAGGCGAGTCTGAGCATCGCGCACCTCCTCCTTTCCGCCGAGGCGGGCATAGGCTTCGAACAGTCCCGAAAGGGCCGCGTCGCCATAGACGAGATGCGCCGCTTGGGCGGATGCGGGGCCTTCTTCCTTTCGCTCGCAATAGGGCTGGGTCGGATCGCCCGGCAGAAGCCCAAGCGCCGGTACCCGCGCGACGCCATGCTGCCGAAACAGGATCGGATCGATAATCAGCTGCACATTGCGCATGGCGCACGCGGGCCCTTCGCAGCCTGGATCGCGCCGCAATATCTGCGCCGAGAGCTGCGCCATCGGGCCGACCTTTTTGAGGCCGCCCAGCATGCCGCGAAAAGCGAGTACCCCGTGCGCGCGCTCGAGCTGCCCGGCATAGGTGCGCAGCGTCGTGATTGGCATCGAGGACGACACGAACAGTACCGGCACCCAGGATCGGGCAGATGCAGGCGCGACCGTATCGACAATCGCCTGTGTGGAGGGCGCTTCCAGGCCCAGGGCTTGCGACAGCCGCCTGCCCATCGCTTCGCGGTCCCTTGCAAGTTGCGCTTGCCCCCCAAGCCGTGCCGCCCGCGCCCGGTCTTCCAGAGCAGGGGCGGGTTTTCGAGTGTGCAAAGCCTCGAAAGCTCGTTTGCGCATCGCCGCCGAAGCCGCAGGCAGAACGGGCGAAAGGGCTTCCGCCGACGGTGTATCCCTCTGGCGGGCACGCGCCTTGGCCAGAGCCTCCATCGCCTTCGCACCGGTTGATGGCGCACCGATCGGCGTGGGATCGGATCGGGACGGTTTGCCGCGCGGCGCGGCTAGGGCGGAGGCACTGGCCGTTATTGCCAGCGCCGTTGCAAGGTTAAGGCTGGACGGCCTTGAGATACGCATCGACGCGCTCCTCCATGTCGGACTGGATGAGATCGGCCGACCGAGCCTCGATCTCGCTATAATATTCGGACAGATCCATGCGGCTGAAGTCGAGCGCCTGGAATTCCTGCGGGGTAAAGCCGCGGCATTCAGGCGATTTGATATCGCCCCAGCCCGTTGCAAATGCCTTCAACTGTGGGCGCCCCTGTTCCTGGATAATGCGGCCGAGCGTGCTGTTGAAGCAGCAGTGGCTCTTTGCCTTCTGGACACAGACCCCCAATATCTTCGCGGAGCAGTAATTGCCGACCTCGTGGCACATGCCCGAGCCTCGCAACATGCCCGCCTCCATATCCTGTTGGTCGCAACCCTGAAGCAGCACCTCCATCATGAAGTTGATGGCAAGACTGATGGCGATCGAGGTCGGGTCGATCCCGACGATAAGCGCGTTGGCGCCCGCGCTCGCCGCCTGGCCCACGGTCGCGCCCGCCTGGAAGGCGGTGTAAGCGGCCTTCATGCCCGTGAACACGCCCTTGGCGACAGCGATCTTGGTGCCGATCGCACGCGACGACGACCCCATGCCATCCTTGACGATCTTGCCCTTGTCCTTGCAGCAATTCTGGAAGGTGACACTAAGGCCCGGTGGCCTGCAGCGCAGTTTCCGTCCGCCGAATATCTCGATCGTGCCGAGGCAATCGCCGTCTGCATCGACCGCGCCATCGTTGAGCGTGCCGGGATCGTCGATTGGAATTTCGGTCTCGATAGGATGTGCGCGCGTATCAATACAGGCATGGGGCGAGCAGCTGGGCGGCGCGATGCCGTCGGGCGACAGGCAACTGTACTGGCCCCCAAAGGGACAGGCATAGTGTCGATCGGGACCTTTCGTACAGGCGACCTGGTCGATTGGGCATAGAGGCTCGCCGCCATCCACCGTCCCGCACGCGGCGATCTCGCCTTCATCAGTAGCGTCGCCATTGCCGTTGCGATCCGCCGCGCAAAGCCATTGGTGCGTCGCCGCTGTCTGGGCCGTAGCAAGCTGGGTTTGCCCACAGGTGGCGAGCAACAACGCAAGTCCGGCACAGAGGAATGCAGAGCCTCTCATGGCACGGTGGCCGTGCAGACAAGATCGGCGCCCGCGAGCCTGACCGTCTGCATCATGGCGACGGCCTCGGGGAAGTCGTCCAGGCAGCCGCAGGCCGACACGATCTCCTCGCTCGGCCCCGCAGGGCAGACATTCTGAGCGTTGCAGGCATGGTAATAGGTGTCCCAGCCCTGAGGAGTGTTCTGGAGCGCGCCGACCACGCCATCGGCCGCGGCGTCGCTGTTCACGCGCGCCGCTCGTGTCTTGCAGACTAGCTCGCAGGTCGGGACGGAACCGCGATCGGGTAGCGCGAAGGAGCGAGCGGTCTTCTGGAAGCCTCCATAGGCCGTGCGCGGCCTGTCCGCCAGCAGGGACGGGGTGGACCGGTCGATGATATAAGCGCCGCGCGACAAATCAGGATTCGCCGTGCTGCCGGTGTCGATGGTGCAAGTGTAGCGGCGCTCGCGCAGGAAGAAGTCGCGGCCGATCTGTGTCGTGCAGGCGCCCGTGCCTACGGTGCGCGTCTGCGGAAGGGGCGAAAGACCTGTAGCCACGCCGCTCCGAAAAGTCGCCACGCCATCGACTGTCTCGTCCTTGAGACGACAGTGCGAATGACCGGCATAGCCCGCACATAGATCAACCACTCTCTCGCTCGCGCGACAGGCAAGGTCGAGGTCTGCATCGATCTGGGCAAAGGCTTCACCTTCGTCGCCCACCGCGACGCGAAGCCAGATCTCATGCGGTCCCGGCGTCATGAAGGCCGTAAGATCCATGGCTGGCGCAGCATGGAACGGGCCGCTCTTTTCACATTTGCCTGGTGGCAGGCCCATGCCCGTCCAGGGGGAGGGGCCGGATGCCACCTGTTGCCCGTCTACCCGGACCTGCGCCCAGTCATCTGCATAATAGCGGGCCAGCCGAACCGCTTTGAGGCGGTCGTTATCGTGCACGTCGATCGTCATCCTGAAATCGAACAGTCCGCACTTGCCGCCCTTTAGGCTATCGTCGCTCGGCGATCCCATCAGGAAGGACAGCCGATCCGGGGTCGGCGCGGTGGTGGCGTACCCTCCGGACGAGCGGGTGATGACCGCCTGCGCGTCCGGCAAAGACATGCCGATCTCGCGGCTTATGGTGCAGGCGGAGACCTGCTGGGCTTTTCCCAAACCTCCCGGCGACGCCTTGACCGCCTGGAATATGGAACTGGCAGCGGCCACCGCCGCGGCGTCGCCGCCCAGAAGCTCGGGGGCGGCCCTGTATCGTGTCTGATCGACGCCGTGGTTGGCGGCGCACGCCGTTGTTTGCGCGCCTGTATAGCGGATGACCGGGCCTTCCACCTGTGCCTGCGCCACCCCGATACGGGGATCGGCGGCGGTGAGAGCGCCAACGACGCCGCCCCCCAGATCCTTGAGGATGCCTGCCATATTGCCCCAGGCCAGATCCGTTCCGCAGCTGTTGTTGAGGCAGTAGCAGCCTGCAAGCTGGGGCATTGTCGTCTGCACAAGGCCGATATTCTGGCTTTCGTCCACGCTCCATGCAAAGGCACGGCATTCCTCCCAGGTGCCGGGATCGCAGGCAATGACGCCATTGGCGCACACCCCCGATATCGGCTCCGGAAGCAGGGTCTGGCTGTCGAACGCGCCGTCAAAGTCGCGGTCGCGCGCGATCCGCACCTGGCGTAAATCGCCGGTGGGGCCGGGCTGGACCAGGAGCTCGAGCAGCGTGGCGCTTTTCGTGCACGTGAGTGACGGCGCGAAGCGGGTTTTCCCGTCGACCGTCGCGATCGGCTTTCCGGCAAGGCCGGGCGTCACGACATTGGACAGCAGCGCATCGCTATCGCTCGTTCGCGCCCGTGACGCCGCCGCTGCGGCCCGGGCGCGCGCCTCGACCGTTTGGGAGGCCTGCTGCGCAAAGGCTATCACGTGCAGGGCAAGAGGCGATCCGGCGCACAGAAGAAGGCGAACCCCGCGCCTCATGGCTGCTCCTCCGCGAGCGTGCAGCTTGCCGACCGGAACCGAAAGAGATCGCCGCACGAATGGCGAAACACGGCCTGGCCCTCGAAGGTCACGAGCCTCGCCGTAGCGCGGGGCAGTGGATCATGGGCCACCGTGTCGAAGCGCAGGCACGTGACAACCGGATCGGACGTCGACGCCGTTAGAGGTGGAGCGGCGCCTTCTGGGGACGTGGGCACCGCTCCTGCACCGCGCGCGCCCAGCCGGCCTTGGAGGCTGTGGCGGGCAGACCGCGGGACCTTTCGGTCGCGCGCGATGCATCTTGTGGACGATCTGCTCATGGCACCGGGATTCCCGCGCAGCAGATCACCTTTTCGAAAAGCATGAATTGAGCATTGTCTTTGCCGGGGGCGTGCTTGGCCGACGACCAGAGCGCACCGGGGCGCCCGACATTGACGCATTTGCCGCCCTTGACCGGCTCCATGATCTGGAGCTTGTAGCGGCTCTTGGTCCAGATCGGCTGCGGTTTGAACGCGCAGCCATCGGCCGAGGAGATAGTAAGCGCGCCCAGGCGCCCCATCATGAACGTGCCCCGGGCGGCAAGGCCCGCCCAGGCCTCGACGCTGTCGCCAAAATGAATGTCGCCTGCGATCGGATAGGTCGACCCCCAGCTTCCCATACACCAGAAGAGCGGATCGATGACCTTGCCCGCCGCGGCGGCGGCACTGTCGGCCATGCAGGCCAGGCCCGCCGCGGGATTACCGAACAATATGCCCTCGGGCTGGATGATCGCGCCCAATGTTCCCGACTGCCATGTCGGCAGCACTTCGGTCATCAGTGCGACATCGAAACCATCGTCCGCGATGCAGGGCAAGTCGGTGAACATGTCGAGCATCTTCCAGACCGGCGCGACATAGTAATGCACCTGCGCGAACATCTTGGTGGTGTTCGTTCCATCGGTGAGCGAACTCTGGCTGCCCTGGAGCTTGCCGCCGGTGGGCATAAGATCGGCGCCCAGCGCCATCATGCAGCCCGGCTCGGTGACAACGTCGATCATGCGGTTGGGGGACCAGAAGCTGACCTTGACGCCGAACCAGAAGCTTACGCCTTTGCGACAGGCGCACAGCGGCTTGCTCGCCGACTGGGCATCGAGTTCCTTGTCGAGCGTGTCGAAACTGCCGACCTTCACCCCGCCGATGGTTATCGGGAAAATGCAGGTCCAGCGCACCTTCGTGACCGGATTGAAGATCGTGCCAGCCTCGCATTTCGATGCTTGCGCGGGTACGGGAGCTGAAATGGCGACCAAGAATCCAACGACCAGCGAGAGCTGCCCGATCGGACGCCGTCTGCGTATACGTGGCAGAGATGCCGATATGAATTGGATGGGTGTAGGAAGATTGGGACGAGGTCCAGGGACGTGACGGCGATTAAAGGCCAGGCAAGCGCAATCAGTGCGCCCGCCATTGAGCGGACGCTTCTGCACCCCCGCGATTTCGCGGCGTTTTTCGAAGCTCTGGATAATCCAAAGCCTGCAACATGTGCGCTGCGCGCGGCCTTCAATCGCTATCATCGGACGATCTCCAGCCGGTGAGCCGCCTTCGAAATTCGGTCGCGCGGACCATATTCCTGCACGACGAGCCGCTGTCCCGCTTGCGAGACTATGACCGGCGCGACCGTCAGCCCGAGCCTGTCCTTCACGCGTTCTTCAAGAATGAAGAGCGGACGACCGACCCGTTCGCCCAAAGCGAGCGCGTCGCCAGCGGTCAGCAGGACGAAGTCTGCAGGCCGGGCCATCCGGAGCGCCCAGCCAAGATCGCGCGGGTGCACAATGACGAGACGTTGGGGCAGTGAGACATAGGTCAAGGGATTGAATGTAAATCCCTTGGGATAGAGCATCGTCCCGTCAGGCAGCGTGATGTCGAACTCGAGCGTATAGAAGGGAACTACGGAGCGCGTGCGTGCCTGTGCCGCCACGCCGAGCGCTGCCGCCTGCATGGCCGACCAGCCGCTCCGCAGACCGAAATTGCGCGCCATATCGGCGGGCTGCTGCGCTGCCCGCGCTTCGATCTCGCTGAGCGCGTCGGGCTCTACGATCGGCCAGGTACGTCCGATCGTCGCGGTTGCCGCCTGCGCTGGCTCTGCCATCGACGCGATGCTGAGCAGGATTGATATGCAGCAGCGCTTATGCATGGCGCTGCCTCCGGGGGAGTGGGTATTTCGGCCGTTCGCCCTTGAGGGCCAGCACAAAGGCCCCGATGCTGGCAATCATCATCATTGCGACAGCGACCCGTAGCATCGTTGCGCTGGGATCCGGCGCGCGCAGGAACAGAAGGCACGCCAACAGCGACTGAAGCAGCGCGCCGATCATGAGGCGCACCGGACCTGTAGACGGGGAAGACGACAATATGCCGGTCATGACCGCCACCGCCGCCAGCGCTTTGCAACGGCAGCCCAGCTCAAGCCTGCTCCGGCCGATGCCCCGAGCAGTAGCAGGCCGCTGGCAAAGCAGGCGGCGCCGACCAATAGCGCCGCACGGATGATTTGCGCTACCGGCTTGCCCAGGCACAGGCCCGCCGCGACGATCAGAGCCGCCATCATGATCGTCTCGACCGTGATCAGACGAAACCGCCAAGCCCAAGCGTCCGCTTTCGCCCGCTCGGCCACCCGGGCTTCGATCTCCTGCTCGAGGGCGGCCTGTTGGTCGAGCATTGCTTGTCGATCGAGCCCAAGCGTGAACTGGGCGCCATTCACCGCATCGCGCTTCATGACGGTACCTTTCCAGGCAAAGCGGGCCTGCCCAGAAGCTGCGCGGGATCGACGCGGGCCAGCGAACACACCGCCTCGAGCGGTGTGGCGCCACCTGCCAGGAGCCGCTCGAAAGCCGCCACCTCCTGCGGGGCGGAAGTGTTGATCCAGTAGGAGAAGGGGTCGACGACGAGCCGCGCGATGCCCAAACCCAGAGGCGAGTCGATGAAGACCTCGCTATAATTGGGCTTGTTGTTCCGGACCGACTTTAGAAGATCGAGGACGAAGCCGGAATAATCGAGAATCTTGTTCTCGACGGCTTTGTCGTAGGTCGACCCTTGCAGCAGGAAGCGGGTCGCGGCATTCTCCAGGATCACCTGGCCCGTGCCGCCGAAGAGCAGGAGGTCGTTCATCGACTGGAGGACGATACCGAAGCTGCCCTGATATTTGCGCGCACGCCTGTAGCCTTGCCCGAAGGCTTCGGCGAGCCGCGACAGGTCCTGCCCATCGCTCTTGCTCATGAACTGCGCCGCCTCGTCGCACAGCACAAACCGAGGTCGGTCGCGGCCTGAAAGATAGAGTTCCTGCGTAACCGCGTTCACCACCACCATGACGATGACGTTGAACAGATCGGGCATGGCCTTGAGGCGCTCGAGTTCGAGCACGACGAACTCGTCGCTCGAGATGTCGAGCGTCGACGGGCCGTTGAAATAATGGCCATAGGCGCCGTCGCGCGCAAAATCGCGCAGATTGAAAGCAAGTTCGCGCGCCACCGGGACCAGATGATCGACCCGGTCGAGATCGCTTGCGATATTTGCCGGATAGGCACCGAGCCATGTCCGGACCGCATCAATGCCGTCAGCGGCCCGGCCCGTCTCGATTGCCCACTGAACAGCCGATTTCAAAAGGTTCCACTGTGATGTTGAAACCCCCTTGCGGGTCGCGGCATTGGCCATTTCCGCGACGATCGCCACCGCCATGGCAATGGCCGACTGGCGATCGTCGCCGTCGATGGCAAGCCCCATGTCGAACGGGTTGAGGACCAGATGCTCCTGCCCGATGTCGATATAGCGGCCTGAGCACAGCGTGCAGAGCTTCCTGTAGCTGCCGCCGATGTCTATGATCCGGATGAGCGCGCCATTGGCGTAATATTGCTGGCACAGGTTATTGAGCAGGAAGCTCTTGCCTGCGCCGGACTCGGCCGAGACAATGAAGTTATAGTTGTTGATCCGCGCGTCGAAGAGATCGAGCGTGACAAGCTGGCCCTTGCGCCCGGTATACAAAAGGGCAGGGCGTCCGCCCCCGCGAAAGTCGGTCTGGATCGGTGCCATCAGCACTGCAGCCTTCACGGGCATACGAAGATCGCGCTCTAACAATTTGATAGTGCGGCCTTCGGGATAGAGACCGAATGGCAGGCTCATCGCCAGCAGGACAGGATTGAGATAGCTTTCCTCCTGCATCATGAAGGGCAGGGGTTCGCTTTCCCAAAGGCGCTTGGCGCGCGCCGCCATCTCACGGGCCTGGGCGCGCGTCTGGCCGAACAGCCAGACCGTTGGGATGACCGACACGAATTTGCTGTTGCCCGCTTCATCGAGAACCCAACCGATCTCCTCGATCTGCTTGCCGACCTCGACCGCGAACGACCCTGCTGCCTTCTGGGCCGACAGGATCTGCGCGCGCTTGTGGATCTCGAATGCGCTGTGATCGAACAGGATGTTCAAGGTGTAGAGGAAGGGGCCGCCAATCTGGTCGCTGTCCTCGGACGAACCCCGCATACCGCCGGTCAACCGGTTGGCGCGTTCGGCCGTCACCCGCCGCGCGGGCGACTTTGGCGTCAGGCAGCGCGCGACCTGGTTGCCAAGGAAGACCTCAGGGCCTTCGAAAAGCAGGTCTGGCCCCGCATCGATGATCTGCTTGCGTACAGGACGGGCGGGATGGCCATCGCCGCCTTGCGCAAACACCCCGGGCGCGCGGGTGAACACCCCATTGAATATCCGGCGATAGAAGGCGACCAGCGCTTGCGGCGGCATACGGCGAATGCCAAGCTTGGCCAGCTGCTCCTCGATCTGGCGCCGCATGTCGCTGCCGATCTGCGTCCGCGTCTTGACCGACAGGAAGCTGCGGAAGTCGCGGATCGGAATGCCGTGCAACGCGTCGAGCCCATGACGGCCTGCACGCAGATAGGCGTAGGTCTGCTGCGCCGATGCCTGGATGAGCGGATCGTCCCGCGTCTTGAGGTCGAGAAAAGCGTCGAGCGTATCGTCGATCAAAGGATCGGCAAAGGCATGAATCTGGACGACGGTGCCTGGCGGGAAATGAATATTGAGCAGGCCCTGGAGTGCACCGTGGACATGGGCGAACAGATAGGTGGAAGGGACCAATTCCCAGGCATAGCCCCAGCCATCGTCGATGCAGAGGAAGGCTTCTTCGTCTTCGTCCCAGGCGACCATCGGCAGATAGTCGGAATAGGCGTCGCGCGAGACGCTGCGCCGCAAACCGGCAAATGTCATGCCGCCCCCCGAACGTGTGCCTGCGGCCTTCATGGCCGGGCGCCTTCAACGGCCGCGTCGTCCAGCGGCTTTTCGCGGACCTGGTCGAGGATCGGCGCCTTGCCGGCAGCCGAAACAGGATCGACCAGATAGTCGCCGATTACCCATTGCGGCCGATCCAGCAGCGAATAGACATAGCGCGGCATATAGAGCCGGTCGGGCCGCGCCCGGTCGGCATAGGGCATGATCAGCGTGCGCACCGTGCGCGAGGGTTTGAGCATCGGTGTTGCCGGCGCTTCTATAAGACCCTGCAACGCGCGATAGACGCTGTCCCGATAGCCTTGATAGGCGCTTGGGGTTGCCGTTTTGGCTTGCGTCCGAGTTGTGAGGGAGTCCGCATGCGCCCCGTCCTGCACGCTGACCTGCGGCGGCTTCAGCAGCGCCTTGTCACGGGTGACGGCCGGGTCCGATCGCGACGCGCGGCCAGCGATGGCATCGGCATAGGCCTTGTCTGGGTGGATGCACTGTCCGTGGTCGCTATTTTTGCAGGAGAAAGTCTCCGGATAGGGTGACATGAGGGATCCAAGGCTCGCGCAACCCGGCACGGCAACAAGGATGGGCGTGAGCCATAGGCAGTGCGCGAAGGCTGTTCGGCAGGGTCGGTCTGACATGAGGGTCATCTCCCAAAAAGGTGGGCAGGCAGGCATCAGAATTTGGCGCCAGCGCTCGGTTTGATGTCGAGAGCGACGCCCTCCTGGATCACGACCACCACGTCCTTGGCGGCGCCGACCTCCACAATGGGTCCGGCCTGGCGAGCAAGGTCGAGGTAGAAATCGGTGAGCTTGTCCGATGACTTGGAAAGACCGCCTGCGATGCCGGCCTGTGCCGCTTCGCCTGGATCAAGGCTGCGAACGTTGCCGAGCGCTGACGTCGAGACGTCGCCCAGGCTTGATTCAACCGTCTGGGAAAAGCCGCTGATGGTCCCGGCGATGAACGAACGGGCGAGCGCGGCGCCCGCGCGGGTAACGACCTTGCCCGAGAGGCCTTTCTTGCCGTCTGTATCGACGAAGAAGCCCTTGATCGGTTGGTCCACGACCGAACGCTCATCGAAATCGACGCAGGACAGCGATACCAATTGGACCTCGACCCGCTCCTTGGCGAGACTGCCCGTCGCGTTGCCGATCACGAAACAGCCTGCCAGGTTCGCCTTGACGTCATTGGGGAGCACGGCGGGCGCCTGGACCCGGGCGATCAGCGGCTCGGGATTGCTCGTCGCATCCCGGCTCGCGAGCGCGTCGATCCCGGTCAGCAGCCGCGCCTTCATAAAACCAGGCGGTAAATAGATCGTCCGGGCTTTTTTTTGGGTGCACTCGGACCGCCCGGCGCGTCGCCTGTGGAAATGGGGGACGCGCTCGTAGCGCTGCCGATCGCGCCGATCACCTTCTCCTGCGGTGGCGCGGGCGGGGCTGTCGGCGGCATGGGCGGCGGTGGCACGGCTTCGGCGCCTGTGCCCGGGATGCCGCCCTGGTCGGCAACAGGCGGATAGGCAGGAACGTCGCTTCCGGGAAACGCGGGCGGCAAGTCGCTGTCCGACCCAGGCAGGAGAGCTTCACCGACCGGGCCGATCTTCCCTTCCTCAATGGCGCTGACACGGTCACCAAGGAGCTTTTGGCCGTCGAGGATCTTCTTCAGGTCCCCACGCATCTTGACCTCGAGGCTGTCGCCACGCAGGCCCGCGCCCATGTCCATCTTGGACGCGCTGGGCGGAAGATCGGTAGGGGCCTTCGATCCGGTGCTGGCCGTATAGAGACCGTATCCCAGGATCAGGATACCGACCGCAACGCCGGCCTGCTTGCACCGCAGTTTCTGGATTGCGTTGAGCGCGGCCCAGTGTGTCTGCAGATCCAGCAGGGCAGGGCCGCGGCGCTCGGAGGGCTCGTCGCCAGGTGCTGGTTCGCCCCTGGAACGACGTGAATATCCCTGCTGCCCGGCGCGATCTTCGGGGCCTGGCGTAGACATTGAGGGAACGTCGCCGGGCTTTTTGCCAATAGCCGCCTTTTTGCGATCGGTCATGGCTGTTCTCCCCGGCGTAGGACAATGAGGCGCGCGGTCTCATTGGGTTTGAGATCGAACCGGTCGAGGGTGACCGCAAAGATCGTCGATCCAAGCGCTGTGTCGAGAAACAGCCGTTCATCGAGATGGACCGGTTGTGCTGCCCGGATGAGATATTCCGAGGCCGAGAGGCCCGCGCCTTCGATCTGTACGGCCCTTCGCTCGATAAGCTCTGCACCGTCCAGGCCGGGCAGGAGAAACGCGCCGTTCCGCGGCGCGACGTCCGAAAAGCTCGCCGGGATACGGTCTGCAAGCAGCGACAAGGTGATCGACACTGCGCGCTCTTCCTCGACGAGCGGACCCAGCAACTGGCTATTGGCCAGCGCGTGGTGCTTGGTCCCCGGTACGAGCGTCACTGTCTGGGCCGGGATATCGGACGGTTCGGCGTAGAGCGGGTAGATAGCGCCATTGCAGGCGACGAAGAATTCCGACGGAGCGGTGACGAAGCTGCGGGTCACTTGCCCTGCATCGTCCGTTTCCTTGACGAGGAACTTGATCCAGGCATCGGCGCCAGCGCGCTCCACCGCGATCGCCTTTTCTGCCGAAAACTTCACGTCCTCGATCTCGCCGCCGACACAGATGAGATGATTGATGTCCCGGTTGGAGAGACGGATCGCACTCGACTGATCGGGCAGGGCGACGATCGGTTGCGCTTGGGCTAGGGCGACCGCAGGGAGCGCCATCAGCGTAAGGGCCAGCGCCACGGCGCCGGGGCGTTCAGCTTTCCGCATTGAAATTCTCCTCGGAGAGCGCTGTCAGCCAGAAGCGACCATTGTCGAGCGCGTAGCGAATGCGCAGCACGCCCCGGAACTTGCGGATCACGCCGCCTATGACGCGCACCTTCTCGACGGGAACAAGGATGTCGCGTTCGGTATAGGTGACGGGTTGGTCGGCCCGGATATAGGTGGCGATCGACAGTGTCGGATTGTCCGCAAGCTCGTCCAATATGCCATTGAGGCTGTCGCGGACGCTGTTGAACGCGCTGGGGTGAACGAGCGTCAGCAGCTCCTGGAACTGGCGATCGGCTGAGTAAGCCGAATAGGTCCCCGCCAGCGCAACGATATTGCGGGTCATGGTGCGCAGATAGGCGGTCGAAGGCGAGTTGCCGGTGACATAGAGGTCGCCGGAGGCCCCGAACGGCACGACGACCGTGCGCTGGTTCTGGTTCGAGGAATAGATAACAAGCCCCAGAACGCTGGTGACGCCGAACAGGCCGACGACCGCGAATTTGAGGAGGCGGTTCTCTTCGAACAGGTTCGAGGAGCCCTGCAGATAGCGATGGATGCCCCAGCTCGCCGGCTTGCCTATCAAGGGATCCAGCTCTGGCTGTCGGGAGGTGCTTGTGATGCGCATCTTGTGGACCCTCACTCGAAGAAGCGGGTCTGTGTGGGACCCGGATAATGGGAAAAGCGCAGCAACCCCCAGCGCCAGGCCAGATGCGGCAGGAAGCCGCGCGGCTTGGTCCGCTTCCAGGGGATGAAAAGGAGAAGGGACGCGATGAGCATCCAGCCTGTCAGTCCGCCGACGATGACCGCGACGAAGAGGGTGGCCATGACCAGTATGAATTCATCCGAGCCGAACCAGAGGATCTGGACGGGGCGGTGAAGATATTGGGGCAGACGCTCGTCCATATGTCCCTTCTCCTCCTGCTTTACGACACCCGCGCGGGGCATCGTTCCGGGAACCGACCATCGGCTTCCGGTCCGTTTTCGGCGGCGCCGACTTGCGTGGGCTAACCGTCGGAAACTGGCGTCAAATGGTCATGCCGAAGGTCTGGAGGATCGAGTCCGCCTTGATGAGGCAGACCGCCGCCACGATCGTCGGGATGCCGATCATGATGTTGGAAAAGAGCCGCGAGACCCCAAACAGGAAGGCGGCAACGCCGCCAACAAAGCCAAGCGGTCCCTTCACGCCCTGGTTCACGACGATGTCGTAAATGTCGTAGCCAAGATCGCCTTGCGCGGGCGCGGAAAAGGCCTGGGCTGCGCTGCCGATGACCGCCAGCAGCACGAGCGTGATGCCGTAGTCTGCCGCGGACAGGAACCGCTTCGCCAATAGTCTATGCATGGTTTTCCTCCATTGAAATGGGCCTTCCCACACTCTGCCTGCCGGCCTCGACTTGCGATCGCTGTCGGCCGATGGCGCAGCGGGACGGCCCGTAGGCGGCAGCGTCATCGGCATTCTGGTCCACGCGCGGCATATCCCGCCCGATCCGCGGGCTCAGGCTCGGTCGTGCGCGATAGCCACTAAAATTCGCGGTGGCTGAAACATGCGGTCATGCAGTTCAGCGCGCCGCATGATTGCTTGGCGTCTTCCCTTCAAGGAACGCCTCGATCTCGCCTTGCTGAAAGCCCGATAGGATCTTGCCGTCCAGAATAAGGGTCGGGGTTCCCGAGACGCCCACCTGCGATACAGCTTTGCCGTGCGCCGTGACGCGCGCATGCCCCTTCTCGCAAGTGGCAAGTGTAGCAGGCGACCCGCCGCCATAGATGGCTCGGAACGCTGCCTCCGGGTCCTTGTCGCACAATATGTGCTCGGCTTTCGCCGCCGCCTGGGGATGAATGCCGGTCACAAAGAAGATATGCCGCTGCACCGGTTTGCCTTGAGCGGCCTTGGTCGCCCAATAGCGGTCGAGCGCTCGGCAATAGGGGCAATCGGGATCGGTAAACTCGATGACGGATGGCGCCTCCTTCGGACCGATCACAAGGGCTTCGCCCAAGTCGAGATTGGCCAGGCGCTTGCGCGCGATCGCATCCTGGGCCAGCGCGGTAACGTTGACGCCATGGCGGTCATAGACCGCAGCAAAAAGGATATGATCGCTCTGGGGCGCATAATAGACCATGCGTCCGCCGGCATTGGCCTGGTAGATCGGCCCCTTGATGGGCGAGGGGCCGAAATTCTCGAATGTGAGGTTGGCAAATGTCTGATGCAGGCTTTGCTCGGCCTTCCGGGCTGCGTCTGACAAACTGCCTAAAGCTGCGTCGGGCAGCGCAAATACGGGGCCGGGCATGAGGGTCAGGACTGCAGCGATTGCCACCGGGCGCGCCAGGATGGATTTCATGGTCACAGCTTTGGTCCTTTCCCTGGCCCTTGCGTTCCACGCGAACGGGCAACATTGCGGATATCGAACACCACGGTGCTGCCGAGCCTAAGATGCTGGGGCAGGGCCGTCGGAGGGGGCAGCTGTGCGGCCTGGCGGCGAATGACGAACCCGTCGCCGCGCGTCTGGATCGAGAGTGCGATCCCATCGCGAGGCACGGCTAAGGGATTGGCGGGGAACGCGACACCCCTGGATAGGGATCCCCCGCTCGCCAAGGCCATAGCCATCAAGCCGGAAAACAATATCATCGCTGCCTCCAGAATATGTCGCGCGCTGCGCGAGGGGGTGTTGGGTGGGCCAAGCCACCCGATGACGTGATCGTTGGTGCCCACTGGGCCTTGGTCCCGATCGGCATGACGATGAAGTGGCGCGATGGCGAACCGGCGACAATGGGGCGGGAAATAGGGTTCCGGTCCAGGGCAGTCTGCTTCCGGAAGGCGGCACTCAGGTCATGCAAACCGGCATTGAAGTTCCGATTTTTGGGGCGCGCACCGCCGAACTTTGGCGAGAACCGGCCCCTGGGGATAGGCCGATTCGCGCGTTCGGGCTTCGGCGGATTGCACACTGACCGAGAATATCGTTGCGCATGTCGGCGCCGACCGGAACCCCGCTTGGGAACCCCGACGTGCATGGGGATTGTTACGGAAGGCGTTCGCGACAAAAGCGACAAATTCAGGTCCGTCGGCCGCATGAAACGGATTTGGTCTCAATATTGAGACCAAATCCGTTTGACCTGAGCTGGGTCTTCAACTCAGTCTTGTGCTGTCGGGCGTGTGGATGAACCTTTGAGCCAATGTCAGGGAGACCTGCGCATGCCGCCTCAAAGCACTGCAACATGGAATGATGCCGAGATCTTCGCGCTCATCAAATCGCTCTCGGGCAAGCGCATCGAACAGCGCCGCCGACGCGATCGCATTTCTCAAGCCAGGCTCGCGGCCGCGATCGGACGGAGCGAGCGATGGGTCCGCGAACTGGAAGCGGGCATTCCAACATCGACAATAGAGGATCACGTCCGGTGCGCTCATTGGCTCGGATTGTCGACGGCGCATATTTTCATCCCTCTCTTATGTGTCGAACATGGCATCCCGCTGCCTGCAGAGTTGCTTGCGCTTGACGATATTTGGCACGTGGAAGCGTCCTGCCTTCAAGCAGTGGAGAGGGAACAGGCGCGTGCCGTGGAGCGCAGCCAGATAGCCTCAGGCCGACATGGTGACCGGAAGGGCACCTTATCTAAGTAATGCCACCATGTGGTCGGACAGGGGGCAAGGAAGGGTCCAGAGCGGGTGCATATGCAGCTCCGCACTCGTACCGCCCACAACCGCTTTTAAAGGGCTGTCATCTCGTCCATGAAACGGTCAAGTGACGCGCGCACATGGCACGCAAGCCTGATGGTCTTACGGCGGAGGTCTTTTAAGTCGGTTTCGCGCACCGCCAGGCCTTTCTCTAGAAGAACCTGCACATGTCGATGCGCGCTCGCGCGCGGAGCATGACTCTCGATCGCCGACTGGCACAAGGTGCGCGATTCCAGTTCGGCGACATAGAGGTCCAGTACCATGTCTAGAAAGGGGCTTTCAGGGGGCACCGCATTCATCAATTTTGCTAGATGCTGCCGCTGACGCTTTAGGAGCCTGGAGCGCGCAAGACGTTCAGCCTCCTTGCAGAGCAACGGCAAGGGCACACAACCCATCAGTGGCTGCTCGGCAACAATCCCGTTTTGCGCGCCGCTTGCCGGGCCGCTATGCGCGGCTTTGGTGGGCGCGGATACGTATACCATTCGCCCCGTCACCGGTCCGGCCCTTGCGCGTTCGGATGGCGCAGTAAGACCATGAGGTTGCGCAACAGCATGTCTATCCGTTGGTGCAAGCCCGTCTCGAGTGACAGGAAGAAGCGGCGGCCATCCTTGCGGTCGGGGTGTCTGAGCACAAGGCCGCGACGCGTCATGTCAGCGACAATGCCCAGAGCTGTGCTTCTTGGGATGCCTTCTATCAGTCCCATGTCGGAAACCGCGACGGTACGGCCTTCTTCGATAGCCACAAAAAGTTCCAGAAGCACATGCCATTCGGCCGCCGAATATTGCGCTTCCAGAACGCTGTGCCGCGCCTGTTCGCTGGCGATAAGCGTTCTGGCGAATGCGAGCGTGTCCGCGCTCGCAATGCTGTGAAGTTTCATCAGCCCCTCATTTCAACACGGGGCCTGCGAGCGCTTACAGGGCTTAGGATTGTCGCAGTTGTGCGTCGTCTGCTGGTAGCGGGCGGCGCGCGGTCACAACAATGAGCTGGACGAGAATAAACCATGACCAAAGCTGCTCGGTTATGGCGAACGGGACAGCGATATCGCTGTCCCGTAGGAGCGGGCCGAAATGGGAAAGCACGGTCAGCAATTGGGCAGCTGTGGTCCAGATGGGCCAGAAACGATGGCTCACGAGCATTACCGCCCCGAAGACAAGGAGCATCGCAATGTCGATGGCCAGAATGCCGGTTTCGCTGCCTTGCCACTTCTCGGTTTCGTGGATGACGAACATCGAGAGTATGGAGCCCAGCAGCACGGCTGCGGCGACCATCCGCGCGGAACGATCGCCGCAGGCCAGCGCATAGCCGCAGGCTGCCAACATGAGGAGGCCGAAAAGGATCGGGATCATCATGCTTCCGATAATTTATCGAACCAGCGGCCAAGTCAAGCATGGCGCGACCGCCTTCCTATGCCGCTTTGTCATGGACCACTTTGAGCTGCGCATGGTCCGGACAACCCACGAGGCTCCCAAAACCGGTTTCAGGAAGGCGAAGGTCGCGACGGGTTTGTGCGAAGGCTATATGGGCCGCAACCATTTCGCCGCGTGCCTGCGCGATCGAATTCAGGGACGCAAGAACGCGCATCAAGGCATCATGCCCAGCGGAAAGAGGTAGCCGTGCTTCTCTTCGCGCTCCAGGCAGATAAGCGAGCAGGTCGGCCGCTTTGGCGAAGCTTTCATCGATTGCCGCTTCTATCGGGGCAATCCGGTCCGCCACCCCATGGGCTGCGGCGTGTAGTGCATGTGCGTTGAGCATAGAAATCTCCTTGCGCAAAGTCGGGGCGCATTGGTTCTGAGCCAGAAATGAATGGTAAATTCGGCTATGAGGGCCGAACAAAGAGGTGCTGCAAGGCGACCAGTGCGTCCTGCAAACCGATTCCCAGCAGCACGAGGATGAGTGCTAGGGAAAGCAAAAGGGCGGCCACCGGCAAGACCAGCGTAATCCGCGTCCACCCATCAAGCGTGTGGTCGCGCATTTTGGGGATGGCAAATGGCAAGGGCAGGGGCCTGCGCGTGTCAACGTGTGGCAATGCCGGTTGTTCGTTGCCCGACATTTCGCTGTCCTGCTCGCCACGGCCTGTCTCCATTGCGTCTAGGCCTTCATGAGGGCGCAGGACGGCCGCTGGAGCCATAGTAGAAAATTGATGTGCAGATTTGCTACATAGGCCGAGGCGCTTCTCATACTGAGCAAGTCCCTTGGCGGCAGCACGACTGCTCGGCGCCCCCACGGCTTTGCGGCACTGCGTAAGTCGCTGATTTACCGTGGATTCGGCTATGCCAAGCTGCTCGGCAATCTCCTTGATCAGTAGATGCTGATGATAAAGGCGCAAGGTCTCGCGTTGAGGCTCGGTCAGCTGGCCAAATGCGGTCAAATCCACCATCGCCAGCAATTATGCCAAGATTTTTGCCGGCACGTAACAAAAAATGTGACGGTATAATGACATCTGAGGCTGCAGGTCTTGGCGGACCGGCATAAACCGGCACGCGGGTGTTCCTGGATGCCGGCCCGCGGTCGTACCACCTGCGTTGATCGAAGCCGACGTGCGACATGCATAGCTCCTAAGCCTGCGAACAAATTGGCTTCAACGCTCTTCCAAGCATGCCCCCTAGGGATTGACTGGAATCTTATGAAATAATTGGCGCTATCGCAGGCGCCTTGTTCGGCTTCTCGCGCAGCAGACGCCAGTCGGTTCCGGGATGGCGCCTTCATTGAGGAGGGCAGGGCAACAAGAAGGGGAGAGGGGGAGGGAAAGAGGGTCGCAAGCGACCTTTTTTCATCTCTTAAGGAGTCTCCTGTCATGCCAGATCTTTTGGCGCTCGAGGTGCTGGGCGCAGCGCGCGCATGCATCGTAACGTGTTTGTCAGACCTTTCGGCTGGTACCCCATCCAAAAGCGTGGCGGTCGTCGCCAAAATCGATGCGCTGATTGCCCGGGCGGGCGTGAACACGGCGCCCGGGGATTTGGTGGAAGAGCTTCGCGCCCGCTGGCGCCCGGTTGCAGCGGTGCGGTTCGAAGAGGCCGCGGTGATGCAGGCAGACGCAAGCGGGCTCTGGGTCAGTGCCTGGCTGCTGACCCCCCAAGGCACGCCGCCTCTGGCACTGCAAACCTTCAAAGCGGCGCTCGCCGCCCTGCCGCTCATGGCGCGCGAAGTCTACACGCTTCATCGGATGGATGGATGTTCGTTCGATGAAATCGCGGATCGCCTCGGGCTTGACCCGTCGGACGTCGAGAAGCTGTTTTTCGAGGCATTGCGCACGCTTCACCTGCAAATCTATCCGCACCGCTAGCGGCAGTTCTTCGCGTCTGAACGTTTGCCAAGCCGCCGTCAGCGTGGTCCTGACTATGAAAACGACGCGCTATATCAAGAACGACAGCATCACGAAGGGGGAGCTGGACTGCTTTCGCAGCGCGTGGGGGGGCTGGGCCGGGCGGTACATTCGGTCTGTTCGGAGCGAATGGCAGTGCTGAAGCGTGAGGCACATGCGGTGAGTTGAGTTCGGCGGAGACCAATTCGTAATTATGCCGGTCAAGACCATGCGAGCCGCATGCGTGGATAGGCGCGTGGCCATCGGTCGCAGGGGCATTTTTGTCGCCCATGAAAGCCGTCCTTGACGTCACGCCATATCGCTGCTGTTGCCAACGTATGAATCAATCCGAACGCATCGCCATCATTACTGCCGTCCTTGCCAACGCACCGCAATGGATCCGCCATGATCTAGGTTCGGTCGATGCCAAGCTGCGCCTACGTGCTGAAGAAAGCCTTGCTGCCATAATTGCGGCGGCATTGAACGGCTCGCAGGCCACAGCATCCAGCGACTGAGGCCATCGCGACATGATTATTTATGAACTGGACTCCCTGGATGTGCATGGTGTTTCGCTATCGGATTACCCCCATAGCCATTCCGGTTGAACGAAGCCTGGTGGAAGGGTCTATCAAGCATGGGCTGATTGCTTAATGAGGCTGCTAACGTGCCCGAGCAGAACTGTCGGTCTAGACCGCGCTACTACAATCCTCTTGGCGAGATTTGAGGTTGGTGCAGTCAAGCTATTCTAATCGTGCAGCCCAAATTTGAATGGGATCACCCACCGAGCTGAGCAACGGCAGCTAACCAGCGTCGTCAGCCTGATATCTCACAGCCCTTTTACCACCACGCAGCATCGCATTTGGTGCGGGCATAACCGGACCGGCAGCACTTGCGCTACGGGCCACGCCTTTCATCCTTCCAAATCGCCCAGATGGTAGAGGCGGACGGCCAGGTTCTAGAACTACAAGGCAGAAAGCCGACATTTGTCCGGCTAGGCCGCCATCGAACCCATGCCCCACTTCGCGCGCACGATGGTCGGGCTGAGACGACCTGGCTTGGCCACCTGTCGATGCGGATTGCGACGATCGCAAGGGCGGAACGCCGCGTTGGGCGGTTCAGCGCTGATATTGCCCATCAAGGGGGATAGCGATCTTGTTAAAAACCAATGGCGCGGTCCCTGGATCCTCCGTTACATGTCGGTCGATTGACCGGGCAAGTCGCAGAGCAGCCGAGTGATTCTGCATTTCCTCCCTATGCAGAAGTCCTTGACTGCACTGCGGTTAAATTCCTATTATTCCAATGTCTTATGAGGTGTATCTTATGAATACTTCTCCATATCTCGCGTCGAATAGTTTGATTGTCGATGACGATTCCTACAAGCTGTCCATGAATTTTGCCGATGCCGAAAACGATCCACTGGGATTCTACGTCCATGACATCACAGTAAATGTGGATAGTCGTGTTATCCAGTACGTTCCCGGTCCGATTGACGTCACTTCTACGGGGAATACCGTCACTATCGAAATCGGAGGGATTGGTTATTTCGACCCAAGCATTCCGGGGTATGAAGAGGGTGACGTAGCGTTTGCTCTTATGTTTTTTTCCCTTGAAGTGTCCGACGGGATCAATGTGTACAGGGGGCTTGTTAGTAGTGATTCGAACTACCGGCCTCCGCTTGTTGAGTCCTCGAACGTTGATCTCACGTTACCCTCTTCTTACACGTTTGATGAGGAGTGGAATTTCAATTACCCGCCGGACGGAACTGACGAACCTCCTGAGGTTCCGAACGTCACCGTAAGCGGCACTCCGGGTAGTGATGTCATATCGCCAACATCAAGCAGCGTTGCAGGCGCCAAGCCGGGAGATGGTAACGACGTGCTACTTGGTTTTGCCGGAAACGACACATTGTCAGGCGGCAAAGGCAGCGACACCATCATCGGTGGAACCGGCAAAGACATCCTCACCGGCGGCGAGGGGGCGGATGTGTTTCGCTTCGCAAGTGGCGACAGCAAGGCCGGCGGCGGCGTTCGCGACATCATAACGGACTTCGAACGCGGGGTGGACAAGCTTGATCTCGCGTCCCTCAACATCACGAACTTCGACTCGCAGGTCAGTTACAAGACAGTGGGCAGTGGCCTAATCGTCTATGCCGACACTAATCACAACGGGTTCGACTATTCAGACTTCGGTCTGCAACTTACGGGCGTGTCCGCGCTCCAACAAAGCGACTTCCTGATCTAGCCTAGGGAGCTAGTGCTTGCTTGTATGCCGTAAGCGGAAGGGGGTGAGGTCCACAGATGGCCTCACCTGCTGACCTATGACTCCCGCAATAGCTTATGCGCCTCCCTCCCCTGCTGCAGCTTCGCCTCATGTCGCTGGCAGTCAAATGAGCATCGTAAAACCGGTCTCGGGGGGCGTCCACCCTGTCAAATCCCGAGTGCAGTACTCCAGCCCCAAAGCTATGCCACAGCCACTCTTTGAAGGTACTTTAAATCAGCGATCGTACATCATGCGGAAATTGAGAAGTCGCTGCGGATCCAAGATACGTCCTCCGCAACCTTGTCCGACTAGAGCGGTTTCCATTCATTCCGGTTCATAGCCGCATGATTTGAAGTAGTTTGCACATTCGTCGGGCTTGAAGATATCGACGAGCCTGCCGATCAGGTCCCACAGGCCGCTGACGGTGCGCTCTCCT
>NZ_CAKKNC010000015.1 GCF_918741285.1 Sphingobium sp. CECT 9361
CCCAGCGACAATCAAACCAACGACTGACCCTTGCCAGCGACAATTACCGTTGGCATCATCACCACGCCGCGACAATCAATTCTCATCCTGATTGACGCCAGCATCTCACCCAGTTTGTCGCGCTACAATCGACACGGTCTGGCCATATCCTATATCGCACTACCTTGTGCCCGAGGACGAAGAAGGCGCCATTGCAGCCGAATTTCTTCCCCGGCGGTGAGCACTAAGAAAACCGGAGATGTCTGGAGTTGGATGGAATGGCACCGTGACGTCTTCCTTCGCACTGTCTCCGTCGGTGTATCAAGATCATCGGCGTTGGGATGTGCGTCCCCCCCCCGCGGGCCACCGAGGAATGCCTGCGGATGGCTACGCTACTGATTCGACCTATCATGGCTCGCATGTTGCGATCCGTCATTGCGCCAGGTTTAATAACGTACGGCTCTGGAATGACCGTCTGAGCGATATGGGGGAGGCGCGTTTGGGAAAGTTGCACTGCCCTTACTTGACCAATTGCCGTTGGCGCGATCAAGGCCAATTTAATGTTCAGAATCTGCTGGCAGGGGTCCTTGGCAATCTTGAGTTGCTGGCACTGCGTGTTTCGCAAGGCCGAATGGATGCGATCGCCCGACATCTCGAAACCGCGCAGGATGCCGCGAAACGCGCAGCGGCGCTGACTCAGCGATTGCTTGCCTTCTCGCGCAGGCAGACGCTTGATCCAACGCCGGTCGACGTCAACCGTCTGATCGCTGGCCTTGAAGACCTGCTGCGCCGGACGGTGGGTCGATCGATCGACATCGAAGTGGTGGGGACAGCGGGGCTATGGACAACTTTGGTTGATCGCTACCAGCCGGAAAACGCACTCTTGAATCTGTGCATCAATGCACGCAACGCCATGCCGGACGGCGGGCGACTGACAATCGAGACGGCCAACAAATGGTTCGACGACCGCATCGGGCATGCGCGCAATATTCCACCGGGCCAGTATGTGGCGCTATGCGTAAGCGATACAGGGACAGGCATGGCACCTGATACTATTGCACGCGCTTTTGAACCCTTTTTCACGACCAAGCCCTTGGGCGAGGGCACCGGCCTTGGCCTTTCAATGATTTATGGGTTCGTGCGGCAATCGGGCGGCCAGGTGCGCATCTATTCTGAAGTCGATGCGGGCACGACGATCTGCCTCTATCTTCCTCGTCTCTCCGGGGTCGCCGCCGAGACGGAGCAGGCGACGGAACCTTCCTACATGAAGCCCGACGGCCATGGGGAAACGGTGCTTGTCATCGACGATGAGGCCTCTGTCCGGGCACTCATCGTCGATGTCCTTACCGAAGGCGGCTACCATGTGATTGAGGCGGCAGACGGTCCCAGCGGTCTTAAGGTGCTCCAGTCCGACCTGCAGATCGACCTCCTGATCACCGATGTGGGGTTGCCAGGCGGCATGAACGGTCGCCAGGTTGCGGACGCAGGCCGGGTGCATCGGCCCAAACTCAAGATATTGTTCATCACCGGTTACGCTGAAAATGCTGCAGTCGGCAACGAGCTGCTGGGCCAGGACATGTACGTGATCACCAAACCATTTGGGCTGGATGTCTTGACGAAAAAGGTGCGTGACCTGATCGACGAGGGCGCCGTGCCCGAAGGGAGCGGCTTGGCGTAGCGCGCATCGCCACAATCGCCTGCGTGCCTGATCTTAGCCTTCGCTGGCGCTCAGCCTTATCAAGGTCTGCGTAATATGGCCGCGCCACTGGGGATCGCGGGTGACCTCCAGCATTGCGCTGAGGCTCGTGCGTGCTTCCTCAATACGGCCCATAATCAGTTGCAGTCGCGCTAGATGCCACCAGCCCTGCCCGTGATCGGGAGCGACAATGGTCATTCGCTGGAACAGTGTGCAGGCGCGGTCGATATCCTTCTCCTGCTCGGCGCGGATTGCCTGGTTGCGCAGGAGGCGCACGAGGGTCATTCTATTGGACATGGGCTCCGCCTTGTTCTGCGCGGCCCATTCGCCCGGTCCCGTCGCCCGTTCAAACAAGGCCGTAAGCCGTGCGGGTGACACCGGCGCACCGCCATGAAAAGGGTCTATAAACGCCCGAGACGCCGCAGGGCCGATGGCCACCAGGACATGGCTTGGCGTATTGAGAGCATCGGCTTTCCAGCCAAGCCGTCGCGCAGCCGCGACGTAGAGGATCGCCAGACTGACCGGAAGACCGCGCTTGCGATCGAGCACACGGATCATGTCCGCATTGAGCGGCGCATCATAGCTCTCGCTGTCGCCTGCAAAGCCAAGCTTGCTCCCTATAACCGCACCCAGAACAGCGCCTTGCCCGGAGCCGGTGGCGGAAACCGCGTCACCTTGTGCCCGGCGCGCAATATCCAGGATCTGGGTTATGGATCGAAGCTGATCGAAATAAGGGGCAAGATCCACGCCTTCATGGTCCAGTGCACTGAGCGCAAGAGCAGCGCTGTCGAGTTCGATATCCCCGTCTTCGAGAAGCCCAAGATAGAGGATGGAGGCATTGGTGGTCACAGTCCGCACACTCAGGCTCCTGCCATGCCGCAAGTGCGACGAAACCGGGATGGGTGCCCTTCGTCATCGTCGAAGCCGATGCAGCGCGGGACGCTACGCGTGATAGAGGACGTCATTGCCCTTCGAGAGGGTTGGCGCGATTGAGACACATGGCGCGAAACGCTGACCCGAAAGCCCATGGCGACGTTCGTGCCCACCATTCCGAATATGCGGTAGAGCAGCGGCACGTTGGCAGGCTTGATCGAAACGGTGAAGCGCGACGCGTCACAGCTGGCCGTAGCGCCATCCTCAAAGGCTGCGATGCGGGGGGCCAGAGCGGTGCTGAACCGGTTGCACTCGTCAGAGCTGGTGACCAGTGCGCACGCCATGGGCCGTTGCAGGCCGGTTGGCCACAATAGGCTATACCAATTGGAAATGCGGCGCGAAATCGGTTTGCTGGTCTTGCGATAATTTGGCAAATCTGTCTCCGCTCCAGGAACGATATGGTGTAATCGGGCCCGAGATTCCAGATCAGAGGTTTACCCGCAGCGCCGCTGCATGATCTGCGCTTTTGCTATCTTTTGCGTGGGCAATGGCAGGAGCGCCGGCGCGGCGCTGAAGATTGCCGCTATTTTCCCGGCAATTGCGATCTTCCCAATCCGTCTTCTCTTCGGCGCGTTCAGAAGATCTGATTGGGTCGAGCTTGGACCATCAAGGGCTGTTAGGACGTCAGATGGGTGTCAGGGTCAGCGTCCGGCCATCGACGCGCCAGCTTGAGAGCTGCGAGAGAAAATTCATGCCTATAATGTCTATGGACCCGAGCGCGGGTGAAATTACGACCTTGAGGTTGCGCGCATCGATGGGACCAATAGCCAGCCGATCGACCGATCCGGTCTGTGCACGCACAGTGCCGTTTGCCGTCCGGAGCAGGACGGGCACGAGACCGACACCTGCCTCTACGCCGGCCAGACGCGCTGTATCCGGTGACAACGCCGTGATCGTCGCACCGCTGTCGATCAACATCTGCCGATCAACCCCGTTAATATCTACGCGCGCCCAGAAATGTCCGTCGGACCGCATCGCAATGCGGACAGCGTCGCCGACGATCCGCTGGTCGTCGAGGCCCAGTCGCTGGGTCAGGCGGACAAGCGTAGGATCATAAGGCGCCTGCCGTAGCAGCAGGAGGAGGCCGAAGGCGAGCACAGCTACCGAAAAGAGTGCGCGAAGAAGCCAACCGACGAAGGGGATGCGAAATAGCAGGAGCAGCACCAGTGCAACCCCCAAAGCGTAGCCACCAAGTTGCAGCCATTCAGGAGTGATGCTGATATCGCTAGGGACTCTTAGCCGCGGTGACAGACTCATTGGCGCGGCAGGGTCGGCCGTGGACGGGAGGGGGTGATCTGCCAAATGGTGTTCGACAGATCGTCGGCAACCAGCAGCGCGCCATGCAACGGGTCGAATGCGACTCCGACCGGACGCCCGCGCGCATGCCCATCCTTCAGAAAGCCAGTCAGGAAATCGACCGGCTTTCCCGAGGGCCGTCCATTGACGAACGGGATCCACACAACCTTGTATCCCGAGAGATCCTGACGGTTCCAGCTGCCATGCTCGCCCACAAAGGCGCCCTGCGCAAAACCGGGGCCGAGCCCGCCGCCGGTCGTGAAGCTAAGGCCCAGCGACGCAACATGCGAGCCTAATGCATAGTCGGGCGCGATGGCTTTGCGGACCATGGCCGGATCCTGGGGATGGACGCGCGGATCGGCATTGCCCCCCCAATAGCTATAGGGCCAACCATAAAATGCGCCCTGCCGCACCGACGTCAGATAGTCGGGCACCAGCTGCGGACCAAGCTCGTCACGTTCATTGGCGACCGTCCAGAGCTGTCCCGTCTGCGGATTGAAAGCAAGTGCGGTGGGATTGCGGATGCCCGTCGCATAGGTGCGTCGCGCCCCGGTAAGACGGTCGACTGCCCAGATTCGTGCGCGCTCTTCCTCAACGGCGAGGCCACGCTCGCCGATGTTGCTGTTCGAACCGATACCTACATAAAGGGTGCGACCATCGGGACTGGCCGCCATCGCTTTGGTCCAGTGGTGATTGATCTGCGAAGGAAGCGCGATCACCTCTTGTCCCGTGGTGGTCATCCGGGTCATGCCGTCTTGATAGGGAAAGCGCATAACTGCATCTTGATTGGCGACGTACAAATTGCCGTCGACAAGCGCGAGGCCATAAGGTGCGTTGAGACCCGTCACGAACGCGGTCTTCATTTCCGCCCGCCCATCTCCATCGGCGTCTCGCAGAAGCGTGACGCGGTTGCCGCCCTTTATCGAGGTCTTGCCCAAGCTCTTGATATAGCCAGCGATCACATCCTTGGGCCGCAGCAGCGGTGCCGATCCGCCTGAACCTTCGGCGACGAGAATATCGCCATTGGGAAGGACCAGCATTTGCCGGGGCACCTTGAGACCGGTCGCAAGCGCGGTGACCCGAAAGCCCGACGGGGCGGTTGGGACATCGCCATTCCACCCTTCTGGTGTCGCTATGTTCATCGGCGGCACCAGCGTCTCGCGCTGGCCGGGGAGATCTGGGCGCGCGCCTGTCTGGTCAAGGCCGGGGGCACTGCTGCCGCACGAGGACAGGGCCAGCAGCGCGACAGTCAGCGGGAGAGAAAAGCGTAAGGGTACAGCGCTCATGATCGTGCAATCTCTCTGATAGGCCCATGTGCGATCCACCCGGCAACGAGCGCGAGGCATGCACTGACGAGCGAGAGTGTGAATCCAGGCATACCGACCGAACTCCAGGCGTCACGGCTATGCTGGAAGGCGTTGGCAAGGCCCGCCAGCCACATGCCTGCCAGCACGACAGCGTATATACGTGCCCGGCGTCCGATAGGGGTATGGCGGCGCATTATGGCAAGGATCAGCGCCCACAGGAGAGTGAACCCGCCGAAGACCAGTGCGCCAACAAGGTGCCATGATGCGAAGTTCGACCACTGCATCTCGACGGTCTTCAGATAGGCGATGTCGCCGAGCAGTGCTGCGACGAATAGCGCTACTGGAAAGGCAAGGAGGAGGCCGTGCAGCGGATGCAGGAAGGGCCGGGGCACCGGGGGAGGGTTGGACACAGACGCTTCCTATAACGCGGGGGAACCGGTTTGAGGTCATAATGTCCCAAAGGGGCTTTGGTTGCCTTCACATCGGCACGCACAATAGCCAGTTCGACTCCTGATACCTGATTGACCAGTCCGTTTCGGCAGGGCGTAACGCGCCCGCAGGCCCGGTTTGACTCGCGATTGCTGGTGATTGACCTCAAGCACATCATCGGCGCGATCGATCCGGGCGCACGCGCGGCGTATGCCGTGCAGCAAGGGCAAGGTGGAAGGAGCAGGAAGCCGCTCGCGTAAGACCATGCCCCGTTCGCGCGATTGCACGGGCCTTTTCGCGTTCCACGCCCATATCAACGTGTACAGGGGGCGGTCGAGCTCGTGGCTCAGTCGAGCGCGTGGTTCAAATGTCGCGTGTCAGACAGGAGGGCAAGGTGATCGGAAGGAGAGGCCTGTCCCCCGCGCCTTCCCGCCATTGCCTTGGTGCTGAACAGGTCGGACTCGGGTGCGAATGCCCGATCATCGCGAAGCCTGTGCCGATCGGAAGGTCCGAAAAGATAGTTGGCTAGATCGAGCGCCATGCGCTCGGCCAAGCACGCCACGTTCATCACCGTTCCTGCAGGACGAGGCGTGCCTCACTGGCAATGACGCCGGTACCGGGCAGCCCCTTGCGCCCAAATCACAGTCCCGCTTTTCTCGATCGGCGCCTAACAGGATTTTAAAGCATTCGGACTACCGCTTTGGCACAAAGAGGGGTGAATCGTCATGCCGCTCCTCATACCCATTCTCCAGGGACCGGTCGTTGATCCATTCTAAGAGCAATCCTTTACGTGCGGTGTGGAACGCAAGCTATCGCCCGGCGCGGCTGGTCGGGCTGATCATATTGGCCAGCTGCGTCCTCAACATCCTGCTGCTGGGTGGATCGCTCTACATGATGCTGGTCTATGACAGCGTCCTTCCAAGTCGGTCCGTTTCGACCCTCATTGGTCTACTGGCGCTTATCTTGGTCGTTTACGCCTTTCAGGGCTTTTTCGATCAGATGCGCGCCGGCATGCTAGCCGACGTTGCTGGTGCGGTCGATCGCGTCCTCTCCCGCCAGGTCCAGATTGCCATTTCCGACATGACTCTGCGTGGCCAAAAACCCCCCGGCGACGGGCTGGGACCGATGCGTGACCTGGAACAGGTTCGTGGGTTCATCGCTACTGGCGTCGCGACCATGATCGACCTTCCCTGGATGTTCCTGTTTCTGGCCACTTTGTTCCTGCTGCATGTCTGGCTAGGCGCGGTGACGCTTGCTGGCGCGGCCCTATTACTTGGGCTGACTGCTTTCACCAACGCCACCACGCGCGTCGGCTCGCAACGCGTGGCGCAGGCAGCGGCACATCGCAATGACATGGCCAGCGCCAATCTGCGGCACGTCGATCTGTTCACAGCATTAGGCATGCGCGACCGGATGCAGGATCGATGGGAACAGGTGAACGACTATTATGGCGATGTTCAGGGCCGGTTGAGCCGCATCGTCACCAGCTTGGGCGGCCTTAGCAAGATTCTGCGTATCGCGCTTCAGTCGATCATTCTTACCGTTGGCGCGCTGCTGGTCGTCGACGGCAAGGCAACCGGGGGCATCATCTTTGCAGCCTCTATTTTGTCGGGGCGCGCACTCGCGCCGGTGGATCAGATCATTGCCAACTGGCGTAGTTTTGCGAGCGCGCGCGACGGCCTGAAACGCCTCGATCAGCTTTTGCAATATTGTGGACCTGGCCGGGCCGTCGTGACGCAGTTGCCCGCGCCGTGCCGGGATCTGCGCGTCGAGAGCCTGTTTGCCGGTCCGCCTGCCCAGCAGACGGTGGTGCTCAGCGGCATCGATTTTACCCTTCACGCGGGGGACGCCTGTGGCGTGATCGGACCCAGTGGCGCTGGCAAGACGTCGCTGGGACGCGTGGTGATGGGCCTATGGCCGCCGATGCAGGGCTGCGTTCGCCTGGACGGAGCAACGCTCGATCAATGGTCGGCGACGACGCGCGGGGCATTTTTCGGCTACCTGCCGCAGTCGGTCGAGCTGCTCGATGGCACGGTTGCTGACAATATCTGTCGCTTTGATGGCCTAGGCGACTCCCCTGGAATCCTTGCTGCGGCGCAGACCGCTGGCGTCCACGATCTGATCATGGGCCTTCCACAAGGCTATGACACGATGCTGGCGGAACAAAGCGGCCTGCTGTCGGCTGGCCAGCGCCAGCGGATCGGTCTGGCGCGCGCGCTTTATGGCGATCCGTTCCTGGTGGTGCTCGACGAGCCGAATTCAAATCTGGATGCCGAAGGCGAGAAATGCCTGCACAAGGCGATCCTGGCGGTGCGCCAGCGGGGTGGCATTGTTCTGGTCATTTCTCATCAGATGGGCGTGCTGATGCAGGTTACCCACGTCCTGTGTCTCAATGGAGGGCGGATGGAGGCCTTTGGCCCGGCAGCGGACGTCATGTCACGATTTCTGCCAAAGCCTTCGCCGGGCCAGGCCACGCCCCCCCCGGCACCGGCAGCACATGCGGAACGAAAGTAGCAGCATGAACAATCTTCCCCATTCGTCTGCGGGCCGGGCGTCCGCTCCGGAGTCCGACCGCCCTGCCAGACAGCGGCAAAGTGCAACGATACTGGCGCTGTTTGCCCTCCCTTTGTGCTTTGGCGTCGGCGGGTTCCTGATCCCGATCGGCGGTGCGGTGATCGCTACAGGGCAGGTCGGTCTACAATCGCGCGTAAAGCGGATCGCTCATCCCGTCGGGGGGATCATCAAGGAAATACTGGTCGAAAATGGTCAAAGGGTTCGTAAAGGTCAGATCCTGCTCAGGTTCGATGACATCGTGTCTGGTGCCGATGCGACCTACTCAAGCCTCGGTTTGGACCAAATGATGGCGCGGCGCGCACGTCTTGAAGCCGAGCAGACTGGAGCCCAGCGCATAAACTTTCCGACCCAACTTGGCCAGAGCGGCATATCGATCCGGCGCGCTTTGGCGGACGAGGAACAATTGTTCCGTATCAAGCGGAGTGAACAACGCGGTCTCGCCGCTCAGTTGCACGCCAGAATTCAGCAGTATCAACAGCAGATCAGCGGATATCAGGCGCAAATTCGTGCCGTTCAGGCGCAACGCAAGTTGATCGAGCCGGAACGGCAGGGCGTGAAAGAATTGTGGCGCCAGGATCTTGTCACCATCAGTCGCATGAACGAACTGGAACGCACCGCAGTCGATCTGCAAGGCAGTATCGGCGCCCTGCAGGCCAGTATCGCGCAGGCACAGGCGCGCATAACCGAAACGCGCGAACAAATCATCCAGCTGGACCAGACCAGTCGCGCCGAGGCCGGGACCGAATTGGCGAAGGTCAACGACATGCTGAACCAGCAACAGGTGCGAAGCATTTCCGCCATCGATGCCAGGCAGCGTAGCGTCGTGCGCGCGCCCTATGACGGTGTGATCGACAAATTGGCGTTCAACACCATCGGGGGCGTTGTACGTCCTGCTGAGGTCATGATGGAAATCGTGCCGGACAGCGATCAGATGCTCGTGGAAGGGGCTATCGACCCTGGCGATATCGATCAGGTGCGCGTTGGCCAGCGTGCCCGCATCCGATTTTCGTCGTTCAACAGCCCGGCAACACCCGAAATCAGGGGCCGCGTCACAGTCGTTGCAGCCGACCGGTCGAGCGACCCGGAAAACAGGGTCAGCTATTATCCGGTTCGGATTGCCATCGATGAGGGCGACATTGGTAAATATCCCGAACTTGCGCTCAAGCCCGGTATGCCCGCTGAAATTTTTATCGAGACAGGCCAGCGCTCGATGCTGTCCTACCTGACCAAGCCGTTGCGCGATCAGTTTGCACGCGCGTTCAAGGATAATTGACATGAGACGGTCCGGCACAGCGATCTTGAAAGGGGCGTTATTCTGCGCGGCGGCGCTGGGCGCCGAAGCAATCTCCGCACAAGCGCCGCTATCGCCAGTTGGACCCACATCTGCGGTCTACCAGCCCGATATCCCCCCAGAGCTACACGGTCTCCAAACGGGTGCCGACACGGTGGCGAAGCCAATAACCACATTGGAAGAAGCGATCGGTCTTGCCTATTGGACCAACCCGACTTTGCTGGCGCAGCGTTCGACCTTGCGCGCAGCCGACACCTATTATCCTGAAGCACGATCAGCCTACGGCCCTCAAATCACCCTGCAGGGCCGGCACGATTATGCGCGCGACCAGATAGAGACTGCGCCCGGCTTACGTCAACACCACCAAGGGTTCAGTAGCACGGCAGAACTGATATTCTCCCAGACCCTCCTGAGTTTTGGGCGCCGTGCAGCAGCGCAAGGCGCGGCACTCGCGCAGATTGCTCTGCAGCGCAATCAGTTGCGCCTTACCGAAGCGCAAACGATGCTCGACGTCATTACAGCCTATGTTCTGGTCATTCGCGAACGCGCCGTTCTCGACATCGCCAACGAAAATCTTGACCTGCTGGAAAAGCAATATGACAACACGCGCAAGCGTTTCTCGGTGCACGAGGTAACATCGACAGATGTGCAACAGGTTCAAACGCGTCTCGAGTTCGGCCGGGCCCAGCTTTTAAGTGCCAAAGGGCAATTGGGCGCAAGTAACGCACGGTTCCTGCAATATGTCGGCGCGTTGCCCGGCACGTTGGTCGCGCCGTCATTGCCCCAACTGCCCTCCGGCACGCTGGTCGACGCCTTCGCGCAGGTGGAGCTCAACAGCCCTCTGATACAAGCCGCCCAAGCGCGTGAGAAAATGTCCCGAGCAGGCATTGCCGCAGCGCGGGCTGAACAGGCACCGGTGCTTTCATTGGAAGGGACGGGGACTTACAGCGGGACAAATCCCTATCAGAACAGCCTTCGGACCAGCCAGTTGCGATCTGCCCTGGTGCTCAACGTACCCCTTGTGGACTCCGGAGCGCGCCGCGCCCGCATCGAACGCGCGCGGGAAGACAATGACGCCGACTGGCGTCTGGTGGATATGGCCATCCGCGAAGCCCGTCAGACCGCAGCAAGCGCCTGGGACGGGTATCAGGCTGCCCGACTCTCGCTCGCCCATTATGAGGCGGCCGTGACTGCAGCCGAACAGGCGTATCGCGGTGCCGTGATCCAGGAAAAAGCGGGCGCACGCACCACGCTGGATGTGCTCGACCTTGCCCGCGACCTCCTTAATGTCCGCAATAGTTTCGTCGCGGCGCAAGCAAGCGAGTATATTGCGCGCGCGACACTGGTGGCCGCCATGGGCGGGCTGGAAGGACCGATGCTGGTCCCGGCAATCGGCCATTACAACCCGGACGCTCACTTTCGGCAACAGGACGGTCGCGGCGATATACCGGTGCTCACCTATGTCTTTGTCGGCCTGGACGATATTGGAGTGGACAGTCTTTCTTCAGACCGTCCCATGCGCGATCCCGCTGGGGACGTCAGAGTCAGTGCGCAATTGCCCTAATATTGAACAGGTTTCGGTTAAATTTTTGTTGTGTATCAATAGCATAAGCAATGTCTATTCGATATTTTTTGTTAACACATGTCTCAATTCGGGATGATTTGGTTCACTTTACTCCAGAAAGACTATCATTTTTTAGCTATTTGCTCGCTTGAGTATTTGATTCGCTGTTCGACGATGGGTAATGGCGACGCATCTGGGTGAGTGGGGGCTACACATGAATATCGATGGCATTCTGGACGATTGGGCCTCTTCCGACCGTATCGATCGCGGTCTTGGGCAAGGCTATGAAATCTACGCCAAGTCGGATGGCAGCGATTTTGTGTTCGCGCTTAAGGCACCCATCGCCATCGGTGCCAACACCACCTTCTGGCTGAACAGCGATCGCAACACGACGACCGGACACCAGATTTTCGGGTTTGCCGGCGGCGCGGAATATAATGTCAATGTCGCAGCCGACGGCTCAATCTCGCTCTACAGCGGCAGCGCGGGACAGACGATCGTTCAAAGCGGTCTGACCGCCGCCTGGTCAGCGGACAAGACCGCGCTTGAGTTCCGCCTATCCAAAGCGGCAATCGGCAATCCCCAGGCAATCGACATACTGGCCGACGTGAACGATTCGGTGTTCCTGCCTGGCAGCTATTCGGACGGCGGCTTTACCGTTTTCAACGACACGGGCGTGGTGGCTGACCCGGCGCAGCGCATCGCAATAGTCTATTCTGAAACGACTGCAGCCAATTATTTCAGCGCAACGGCCTATTCCCAGCTGTTCATGGCCGCCCAGTCCCAGGCTATGCAGGCGGGCGTCCCCTTCGACATATTGACCGAAGCCGACCTCACCGATCTGGCGACGCTGGCCAAATATGACAGCATCGTTTTTCCCTCCTTCCGCAATGTTCAGGCCGATCAGGTGACGGCGATCTCTCAGACGCTGGAACAGGCGACCAAGCAGTTTGGCATCGGGCTCATTGCCGCGGGCGAATTTATGACCAATGACGCCAGCAACAATGCGCTGGCAGGCGATTCTTACGCGCGCATGAAATTATTGTTCGACGCCACACGCGTAACGGGGGGTACGGGCGACGTCACCCTCAAGGCCACCGACGCGCAAAACCTGGTGCTCGACGGCTACAGCAATGGCGAAACCATTTATCAATATAGTGGCGTGGGCTGGAACGGCTTCACGAGCGTCAGCGGGACGGGGACGACTATCGCTGCTGCCACGGTCGGCGGCCAGGACTATGCCGCTGCCATTGCGGCACAGACAGGCGGACGCAACGTCCTTTTCTCCAGCGCGGCAGTCATGGCAGACAATAATATGCTGCAGGACGCGATCGAATATTCGGTCAGCGGCGGCAACAGCAGCATTTCGGTCGGCCTTCAGGTCACGCGTATGGCTGGCATCACGGCCGCGCGCGTCGATATGGATCAGAGCCAGGAAAAGTTTGAGGTCAATCCTGAAAATGGTTCGGCGGGCATATACGACAAGCTGCTGCCGACGCTGGCAGACTGGAAAGCCCAGTATAATTTCGTCGGTAGCTATTATGTGAACATCGGGGCGGACGCCGCAAATGGCCAGACGACGGATTGGGCCGTATCGCTGCCCTATTACAAGGCGTTGCTCGACATGGGTAACGAACTGGGATCGCACAGCTACACGCATCCGGCCGACACCAACATCCTGACGGACGCCCAAATTGCCTATGAATTCGGAACGTCCCGGACCGAGCTGGAAAAGCAACTGAGCGCCTATCTGGGCAAAACCGTCGTGATCGAGGGAGCAGCCGTACCTGGTGCGCCGGAGCAAATCGCAACATCGCAAGAGATTCTCAATTATTACAGCTACATATCGGGCGGCTATTCGGGCATAGGTGCAGGCTATCCCAGTGCATTTGGGTACATGACGCCGACCGACGCTGCCGCCGACAAAGTCTATATCGCCCCCAACACGGCTTTCGATTTCACGTTGATGGAATTCCAGAAAAAGACCGTTGCGGAAGCCGAAGCTGTTTGGGCAAAGGAATTCTCCCAGATCGCTGCCCATGGCGAAACCCCGATCGTGGTGTGGCCATGGCACGATTATGGCCCGGCGATGTGGAGCACCGACAGCGCCAGCCCCTACACGACGCAGATGTTTACCAATTATATCGCGATGGCGGCCAAGGCCGGGATGGAGTTTGTGACGCTGGGCGACCTGGCCGATCGCATCAGTGCGTTCGAAAAGGCGACGATTACCTCAACCGTGACCGGCAACGTCATCAACGCGACGGTTACGGCGCCCCAAAGCGTTGGCACCTTCGCGCTCGATCTCGACAATCTGGCCGCAGGCCAGAGGATCAAGAGCGTAGCGGGCTGGTACGCCTATGACGACGACAGCGTGTTCCTGCCCACCGGTGGCGGCACCTACGCCATCACGGTCGGCGGGGCCGCTGACGACGTCACCCACATCACGTCGCTGCCCATGCGTGCGAACCTGCTGGCGGTGAGCGGTGATGGGCGCACGCTCAGCTTTTCCGTCGAAGGCGAAGGCAAGGTGGTGGTTGACGTTCAGGCGCCCGGCAACAACTGGGTGAACGTCTCTGGCGGCACCATTGTCAGCCAGCAGGGCGAGCTGGTGACGATCGACATTGGCGGGATCGGCAGGAAGGATGTCGTCGTGGGCTACACGGCCAATCTTGCGCCCGTCATCACCTCCGGCAGTGGCGCGGCGACAGCAAATTATACAATGGCGGAAAGCGGAACGGCGGTCGCTACAGTGGTCGCAACCGATGCCAATAGCGCCCAAGGCGACAAGATCGGCTATACTCTGGGCGCCGGGGGTGACGGTGCCTTGTTCAACATCAACGCCACGACCGGCGCGCTCAGCTTCAAGACGGGCCCCGACTTTGAAGCGCCGACCGACGCGAACAAGGACAATGTCTATGTGGTGAGCGTCGTTGCCACCGATGCGCGCGGGCTTGCCGACACGCAGACACTCTCCGTCAAGGTCACCGATGTCGTGGGGATTTCAAAGACCGGGTCCCTCGTGGGCGACACCATCAACGGCACCAGCGAACAGGATGTGCTGGACGGCAGCTGGGGCAATGACAAGCTGTACGGACTGGGCGGCAACGATACACTCATCGGTGGCTGGGGCGACGACACGCTGAATGGCGGCGATGGCAACGACCTTTTGACCGGTGGCAGCGGCCGCGATGTCATGACCGGCGGCGCTGGCGCCGACATGTTCCGGTTCGAATTGGCGGGCGACAGCAGGACGACAGCGACAAGCCGCGACGTCATTAGCGACTTCCTTGCAGGAACGGACAAAATCGATCTGTCGGCCATTGATGCGAAGAACGCGCTTTTCAATTGGGGGGACCAGGCATTCACCTTTCTGCCAAAGGCCGGGACTGCCATTACTGCCGAAGGCCAATTGCACTATCGCTACGAAGTGGTGGGGGGCGTCGAATATACGGTGGTCGAAGGGGCCAACTCGGGCCGCACCGTTGATTTCGCGATCGCATTGACTGGCCACCATGTCCTGACCGCCAGCGACTTCATTCTATAACCCCATGGCCGGTATCGGGTTTCAGCTGGCCAAAATGGCCCGTGACGGCGGATTCGCGGGCATGCTGGGCGCGGCGGCCTACGGTGCAATGGTCAGTGCAGGACCCTGGCTTGTCACCGTCGTGGCGACCCTCGCGCTTGCACAATGGATGCCGGGGAAAGTCGCCCCAGCCGACATTGCCGCTGTTCAGACCATCCTTATCTACGGATTTAGCCTGTCAGCACTGGCCGCAGCGCCCGTCGGCCTGCTGACCGTGAAGCTGGTCGCCGATCGGCTCTACTTGGGACATGAGGACCGTATACCCGGCCTCGTAATGGGCGCGCTCTTCATCGGCGGCGTGCTCGCATTCGCCATCGGCGCGATCCTGTTCGGCATGATGACCGGCTTGCCCTTTCTTCAGGCCCTCCTCGCAACCTTGTTGCTCACATGGCTCACGCAGATATGGGTGATCTCGCCGCTGTTGACCGCGATCCACCACTATCGACTTGTGACCGTCAGCTATGGTCTTGGTGTCGGCACTGCGGCGCTGATTGTGGGACACGACAGTATGTCGATCCTGTTGGCCCTGGTGAGTGGCGCTGCCGTGACTCTTCTTTGCCTCCTGCTGGCGCTGCGCTACCATTTCGCGGCCGCACCCTGCCTGGATCGCACCGACCTCCCCGATGCCAAGCGTGCCGTCATCCTCATAGTAACCGGATGCGCCGCTGCGCTGGCGATGTGGATTGACAAGATGTTGTTGTGGAACGGGCCCGGCAGCGTAGCGACATTAGGTATGCTGCGGCTGAACCCGGTCAACGATTATGGTAGTTTTTTAGGCATATTGACGATCATTCCAGGCCTCGCTCTCATTCTGATCGCCAGCGAAACGCGCTTTGACCGCGCCTTTGGCGACCTGATTGCACGATGCACAGGAACATCGACACTGGAACGGATCGAGGAAGCCCGTGTCGAGACGCTCCGCGTGATCCTGGGGGGCTTCCGACTGCTGCTGATGGTCCAGTCGATCTTTGCCGCCGTGGCATGGGTGTTTGCCGTGCCCCTGTTCGATGCGCTGGGTGGCGATACGGCTGGGATCTTCGCATTTCGTCACACGGCGCTGGGCGTCGTTTTCCATCTGGTCGCTATCCAGATGACAGTCATCCTGTCCTATTATGACCTGTTTGGCCGCGTCCTGATTGTCTGGACGAGCTTCGTCATCGTCAGCGCCCTTACGGTATTGGTTCAATGGCATCTGGGTGTCGCTGCGTTCGGGATGGGCTATATGACGGGGGCCCTGATTGCCGCCGCAATAGGAATGGCCCTCGTTCTGCAAAGTACCTCGCAACTGACCTACCTGTTGTTCGTGGGCAATAACCCCGCGATCATTGGCGTGCGCGGGCGGTGGTTCTGACCATGGCGTCTGGACGCTTCTTCTGGAGCCGTCGTGCGCTGCTCGCATCGGCGACCGCTGCATGGGCCATCGGGGGACAGCGTGTCTCGGCCCGGGTCGAGTCTCGGCCCTGGCGCTGGGGGATCGATTATGGCTCCGACACAAACCCGGAACTTGCCCGAAGGTACGACCTGCTGGTGCTGGAGCCTGACCATGCTCGCCCGATTGCCCCATTGCGCGGTGCACACAGCATTTTGCTCGGCTATCTCAGCCTGGGGGAGGTCGAGAAGAGCCGTGGCTATTTCCCAACGCTTCTCGCCAAGGGCGCCCTGAGGCAGGCCAATCCAAACTGGCCCGACGCGCGCATGGCCGACTTGCGTCATCCTGCCTGGCGCGACGTCCTGCTGAACACCGCCATTCCTGCAATTTTGGAGCGCGGTTATGATGGCATCTTTATCGATACGACCGATAACGCCGAAGCTATGGAAAGAGCAGACCCTATCGGTAACAAGGATATGGTCGATGCGGCAGCGGAACTGATCCTGGCGATTCGTAATCGTTTTCCCGCTATTCCGATCATGCTCAACCGCGGCTATGCCGTCCTGCCGCGCGTGGCCGGCGCCGTCACCTATGTGCTGGCCGAAGCGATGGCGTCGCGCTGGAATTTTACGCGTCAGGCCTATGAGCGTCTGAGCGATGACGACTGGGCCTGGCAGGCCGTCCGCGTGCGCAACGCGCAGTCGGCCAATCCTGCGCTGCACGTCATGACGCTGGACTATTGGGATCCCAAAGATGTGGCCACGGTGGCTGGCTTCTACGCCCGCGAACGGGCAGCCGGCTTCCTGCCTTATGTGTCTACTGTGGCGCTCGATCGGCTGCTTGGCGAACCTGGCCAATGAACGGCGCGCATCTCCTTGCAAAGAGCTACTGGGCCGCCCCGCTTGCTGCAGGCATGGCGGTCCTGGCCCTGAGCCAATTCGTGATGCCGCGTCGCGCTGAAATCCGTGAAGCGATCCGCCATCATGCCGCGCAGCCTCGGCTGGTCAATATTGCGGTACCCACGCAATCCATGCAGCCGCCCAGCCCTCCGGCGCTGGACAGTGTCCTGGCCACCGGCGATGCGCAGGCTATTGCGCACGCTGTTCAACGCCTGGCGGCCAGCAACGTCACCGTGACGACGGCTCAGCTTGTCCATGATCTGGAACGAGCCGGTCGCTATCGTGTTGCGCTGGCGTTTATGGATTCGCAGGCTGATGGTCACGCCCCGGCTCTGTGGCGTGTCCGTTTTGAACTGGCTCGCAAACTGGGCGATCGGGTTCTGGCCAGAACGCTGCTGGACAAGGCTGCGCTGCGCAATGCCAAAGTGCCAGCGCGCGACGTCACTGAGGCTGCCTACGCGCTCGACGCACCGGAAGTGCTACTGACCGCCGCAACAAACAGGGCTATTCCCGCCCTGGATGCAATGCGGGCCCTGGACCTGGCGCGTCGGTTCGAAGCCATCGGTCGCATCGATCGGATCGCGCAACTGGATGCCGTCACCAAAGCCCCGTGGCGACAAGCCGACCCTTGGCTCGCTATACGCCTGGCGCGACGGATGGGGCAACCAGGGCTGGTGCAGCGCTACGCGATGCTGCTTCCGCCCGCAGAACGGGACGCGGCGCTTGAAGCATCGATGACAGGGCAGGGGGACAAAGCCGCCCTTCGCACGTTGCTCATCGAACGCGCATCGCGTCCCGGTGCAAAGCTGCCTGTAATTGCAGAACAGTTGCTGGCAGCCGGATTGCGCGAGGAAGCGATTGACCTGTTGCAGCGCGCTACAGCCGCCCTTCCGCCGCAAGATGCCCTGACTCAACGCTTGCTCTACCTCATCGGTCCCCGCCCCGCCCCGCGCGATATACGCTGGTTGCAGGCACGAACGATCCAGGGGCCGCCGTCGGCCCGCGCGGAATGGATTGCGATCTACGCGCAGCGCGACCGCCCGGCCAGTGCGATCGACTTCATCGGTCGGCATAGCCTTGCCGACCGGCCGGACGTAAAGCTGATCCGGCTGGCTCTTTGCCAAAGTAGCGGTGATGATGGCCGCGCCAGCCGATTATTTGCCAATCTCCTGGATGACCCAGATTTAACCCCGGCGCAAATCAACACACTGTCCATGTCCGCTCCGCCGGGATTGTCGCCTCCTTTGGCGCACAAACTGGCCGACCGGCGGCTACGCGCTGGCCTCGTCAGCGGACAGGATGCTATGGATCTGGCCTGGGCAGCTTGGAATCGCGGCGATGTGACCATGGCGTCGTCCATGCTGACACTGTACATGCGCGACAGACCGAATGAACCCAGGTCCCTGCGCTTGATGGCGGACGTCCAGCGCGCCTTGAAGGGCGATTCAGCAGCACGGCCATGGCGGGAAAGGGCTTTGGAACACACGCGTCCCGGCACGCGCGAACAGGCGGAAATTCTTCAAAGCCTCAGCCGCATTCCCGAAGCACTCGACGTGGTGGATCGACTGCTGGCAATCACACCGCGCGATGCTGCGCTCACGGCCTTCAAAGGGGAACTCCTGCTCGCTAATGGACAGCCGGGCCGCGCCCGAAAACTGCTGCACCCTTGATTGCATCCCTCCTCCTCCTCGCAACCGCGCCCCATCTGCTGAACCTGGATTTGACTGGGTTTGGCGACGATGCGCTGGTGTATGTGTCGCCAAAGGATGTCGCTTCCTCATCCACGCTCATATGGCAAGATGGCGCCAGGCTGCGGCTGGAACAGCATGTCGATGAACTTGTCGTCCATTTCGACCGCATGATTGACGAAGCCTCGATAGCTGATTTCGAAGCCGAAGCGGGATCCTATGTGCAGACGCTTCGGTGGAACGACGACAGTCTACTGCTACGCCCCAACCCTGGCATCCAGATCCAGCCTGACATCACCGGCAACCGCCTTGTTGTATCATTCCTTGTCGCAGACCATGACGCGCATTCTGAACCGGCTACCCCGGCCAATGCCGAGCGCGACCTGGCGATCGTATCGATCCGGGCGGACATAGCGTCCGGGTTCATGGGCAGCGCCAGACGCAAGGCTGAACAGCTTGCCATCGCGCGTCCGGACGATCGGTACGTGCGGCGCCTGCTCGCCGATGCGCAGGCTGCAGATGGGGACCATCGATCTGCCGCCAAAAGCTACATGCAAGCAGGCGCTCGGGACAGGGCTGCGATGCGTACTGTGGCGCTTGCCCCTGGCCAGGCCAGCCTTTGGGGGACGATCCGCGGTGGGTCCGGATTTGCTCAGGGTGAAACAGGCGCCCGTGCCACCGTGTCGACCGGTGATCGCACGATGCTCGGCGTTTCGCTCCGTTACCTCGTTACGCGCGCCGACGATGCCATGCTGAAGCGCCGCATCGTGTCCGATATCGAAACCGATGCCACTTTGGCCGATATCACGGTCACGATGCGGCCGGCCCCCAGACTTGCCATCGACCTGACCGGCAGCGCCTGGTTGGATACCGGTGTCGTGGGCGGCGGTGCGCGCCTTGTGTACGGGTCAAGTGACACGCAGATGCGCGTTGGCTACGGACGTGGGATCCCCGACCTTTCCTTTGCCGAACAGGCTCTGGACAATGGGACGGTGTCGCAACTGTCCATAGGCGGTTCGGCCCAGATTCTGCCTGAATTGCGCAGTCGGGTTGACCTTGGCTGGCGGCATTACGGGCTGAGATTAGTCGATGATGCAGCAGAATCACTTACCGTCGCCGGGCAGATTGACTATATTGTCTCACGTCGACCCATCGTTCTGTCCCTGGGCTACCGGATCGATGCCGAATATGTGCAAAGCGTTGCTCTTGTGCCCTCGGGCCGGGCCTACTTACCGCTCGGCAATCGCGAAAACCATACTGTCCAGGCGTTCGCGAGTGGCGCTGCCGGGCCTGTGCTGTTGACGGGTGGCGCGGGCTGGACGATCGATCGCTATGGTGGCTCCGGTCCCAATGTCAGCCTCGCTGCCGGGGTGCCGCTCGGCTTGCAATGGCAGTTGGATGCCGGTGTGGGAATGACATCGATCTCGCGACCGGGCTATCCGGCGCGACAGACGTTCGGTCGTATCGAATTGCGACGTGGACTGGGGTCTGGACGATGAAACGCAAGGTGCCGCCGGCGGCTGCTCGTACAGTACGCATTCTGGCTGAGTTGATGGCAATGGTCGGGCTGCTGCTGGCGGTCGATCAGCTTTGGGGCGGGCAGAACGGTTTTACGCACTGGCAGCCTAATCCTTACTGGGTGCCAGTGCTGGTTATGGCGATCGTTTACGGTAGCTGGCCGGGCTTTACGGCAGCTGTTCTGGCAACGCTGGTCTGGCTGGCGACCAACGACGTCAGCCGCACCGACACGGACTACTTCACGAAGGTGTTCGACGTGTCGCTGCTTCCCATGCTCTGGTATACGTCTGCTGTCATCATCGGCGAAGTGACCGATGTGCGCCTCCGTCGTATCCGACGATTGGAACTGGTCCGGGATATAGGGAGCCGCAATCGCGACCGGATCGCCGATGCATTCCAGGGGCTGGCGCAAAATAATCGTGTCCTGCAACTTGGCATAGCGACCGAACAACGGACCGTCAGCCAAGCCCTTGCCCTTGCCGCCCGTTTGGCGCATGCGACAGGGTGGGAACGCCAATCGATCCTGCGGTCGATGGTCACAATGGCATGCCATAGTGACAATTTCACCTGCTATCGCCTGCAGGCGGGGCGCGCATGGCCTGTCATGTTCGGCGACGGCTGTAACGGCGATAGGGTACCGCTACTGCCCGCTCTGGTGAATGTTCTGCAGGAACGGCGGGCGATTATCCATGCGGCCAATGCCCTTGATCGGCCCTTGCTTGCTGATGTCGGACTTGTTGCGGTCCCTATACTCGCGCCCGACGAAGCAAGGCTGGAGGGCATTCTGGTGCTTCACCACATGCCCTTCGAATGCCTTGGACCCCATCTCGAGGCGGAATTGATTGCTCTGGCTGTCTGGCTGCGCGACTTCGTGGCGGACCAGAGCATGCTGGCCGATTTTGCCGTGTTGCTCGAGAAATCCTCCTGATGCTGCGCATCGGGCTACTTGGCGTTGCCGATATCATGATAATGTGCGCCTCGGTTCTGGGTCGAATACCCCCGGGGGGCGTCCTTCTTGGCCATCTGGGCCTGTCGGTTTATGTGCTCTGGCTTTGGTGGCGGTCAGGCCGCGCAAGGCAGATGGCTCCTGTTCTGGCAATGGCGCTGGGACCGGCGATGATCGCTCTTGCCATGGTTGTCCCCACCATCGGTGTCCGATCCCGACAGCGTCCTGCCCCTGGCGACCCCTGCGTAGATCCTAAACAGCAGGCGCACAAGAGTGCACGCGCAATGGTTGCGCGTTTCCTCGACGGCCGCGTCCGGCATCCGCACGCCAACGATCTTGGGTCGTTGATCACCATTTTGCGCCATGGTCCAGTTGACCATCGCCGGGCTGCCTTGGAAACCGCCGTGCGAAGCTATGATCCCCGGTTATCGTCGGTGATCGCCAAGACGCTGACCGACGAGGACCAGACGATTCGCGCCTTGGCCGCAGCAGCCACAAACCGCCTGTCCCAACGGCTTGCCGAAGAACGTCTGGCATTTGCAAAAGCGGTGGCCATCAAGGACGCCGCCACCATTGCCCGACTTGAACCCTCGCTGCTGGACTATAGCCGGTTCGATATCCTGTTATCCGACACCCAGCGCCACCAGATCGCCACCGATGTGGCCAATGCGGACGAGACCAACGGCGGCGCGTTGCATCAGGCACTTGAAGCCCATTGGGCGGCAAAGGACTGGGCAGCGATCGACGCGCTGTCAGGCCTGGCGGCTGACCATAATCGATGGCCATGTGCGCGCACGCGATCGGCTGCACGGTGGTGGGCAGGGCACGGTGCGTGGCAGGATGGCGAGGGCAGAACCGGTCCGGGACCGTGCCACTCATGATCGATCCCGTGGCCGAAGCAGACATCTGTCTGATCGTCGAAGGCGCCTATCCTTATGTCGTGGGCGGCGTATCCGGCTGGCTGCAGGATTTGATGACCAACCTGCCTGACATCCGCTTTCACATCGTGGCGATCAAACCGTCCGATGAGGCTTTGGCCTGGAAAATCAACCCGCCGTCCAATGTTCTGGGCGTTACCGAAGTTGCGCTGTCCACCCAAAGGCGTATGCCGCGCCGCCTGCCTAAAGCGCATGTGAAAACGATCATGCAATTGGCATCCACCTTTGTCCATCAGGGGGGCAGTGAAACCTTGCGGTCGTTGCTCCTGGCATTGCGCCAGATCAAGCCGACCCCTCAGGTGCATGACCTGCTCTCCCATCCTTCGACCTTTGCCCTGCTGCGGCGTGAATATGCGGCAGATTTTGACCGATCCTCCTTCCACCATTTTTTCTGGGCGACGCATGTGCTCCTTGGCGGGCTGCTCGCCATGTGTCTGGCACCGCTGCCACGCGCTCGCGCCTATCACAGTATCTCGACTGGCTTTGCCGGCCTGTTTGCTGCCCGCGCTGCAATAGAGACCGGACGGCCGCTTTGCCTGACCGAGCATGGGATATATCAGCTGGAACGCCAGATAGAGGTATTGATGGCAGACTGGATCGGGGACCAGGTAGATCATGGTTTGGCCCTGGAGCCGACCAATAAGGATCTGCGTGATCTGTGGAGGCAAGCCTTTGGCCATTACTCTGCCGCCTGCTACGCCACTAGTGATCTGATCGTAGCGCTCTATGCCGCCAATAGCGATGTGCAGAAACTGCTTGGGGCGCCGCCGGAACGTCTGCGTATCATTCCCAACGGGATTGATTTGGCCCGTTTTGACCATGTCGAGGATGCGCGCGATCCCGCTGCGCCATTGGTTGCCCTCATCGGTCGTGTCGTTCCGATCAAGGATATCAAGACCTTCATTCGCGCTTCGGCAATGGTGCACCACACTGATCCCCAGGTGCGTTTCGTTGTCCTTGGCCCCCTGGACGAAGATGGCGACTATGCCACTGAATGTTTTGCCCTGGTGGAGCAGCTGGGCCTTTCCGACTGCTTTGAGTTCGCTGGCCGGGTCAATATCGAACAATGGATGGCGCGCATCGACTTGTTGGCTCTTACCAGCCTTTCCGAAGCGCAACCGCTGGTGATTCTGGAAGGAGGAGCCTGCCATATTCCGATCGTTGCCCCTGACGTTGGCAGCTGCAGGGAAATGATAGAGGGGCGCCCTGGTGACGAGGGCGCAGGAGGCATCATCACCCCGCTCGTCAATCCGCGCGCGACTGCGGACGCAATCTGCAAGATCGTCGGCGCGCCGGACCTGCGCCGCCAGATGGGCCTTACACTGCGGCGACGGGTGGAGCGCGACTATAGCCACAGCAAGATCATCGACACCTATCGCGAGCTCTATGGAACACTAGCCGCGTTTCCGTGCCGCGCGATTTGATCCGCGCAGAAACAGTCTTCCGGCGCGGGCCCCTGGGCTGGGACGATGCCGCAAGCGTCTTTGTCAGATACAGCAAGGCAGAGACGAAAGGGGTACGACCAACGCTTTGGTTGGACGTCGTTGGTCCTGGACGGGCCAAGAATTGGGCTAGATGAAACTTGAGAAAACGAGAATGTTTGGACATAAAGTCGGCCCGGGGATGGCCCGATGGGCTTGCGCAGCCCTAATGATGCTGTGACTACATAGTGTCAGTACCATTTCCATTTTGAATGGGCACAGGCAGGAATTCGACATAACCCAGGCGCCCAATAATCGAGAGATCAGTTTTGCTCTGACCGACGACCTCCGCGTCGTGGCATCGGACGATCCTGCGTCGCCCGTATTGCTGCGCTTTTTCTCGGGCTATGATCGCGCTTTCATCCTGCCGGACGAACGTGAGGAATTAAGCGGGTTCAAAGCCTGCCTTGCCCTTAATGGGACCTACCGCCATGCGTTCGGCCGGGTGCATGCCGAACTTGTCGCGATCGTCGAAGATGCAAGCGGCACAGTGCTTGGCGGCGCCAATTTCCTGGCGACCACGATCAACCGCGGCGCCATGCAGCCGCCCGCGTCAATCGCGCTCAATTATGTCTATGTTGAAGCGGCCGCGCGCGGCCGGGGACTGTTACGGATAATCCTTCAGGCAGTCCGTATGCTTGCGGCAAGGGCATTGCAATTGAACGGCACGGGAATGCAACCGGCGCTGTTCATCGAGCAGAATGATCCGCTTAGGTTAACAGCGGAGGAATATGCTGCAGACACGGCATATTCGGGCACCGATCAGATCGACCGGCTTGCTATCTGGGCACGCCTGGGTGCACGCGTCTTGGATTTCCCCTATATCCAGCCGCCTCTTTCAGCAGGCCAGCACGCCGATGACGGGCTGATCTATGCGGCAATCGACTATCCGGGCGAGGGGGTCGATCGTGGATTGTTGCATGACCATCTGGAGAGTTTTTTCCGTATCTCCGTTCTCAAAGGGGAAGTCGAACTCCCAGCGGGTATTGCGGGCGCGCAACTGGGGGCGCTGGCGCAGTGTTGTGCACCTGTAAAACTCTTGGCGATCGAGCCTGCGGTTCGATGGATTCGCGCGGGACAACCGACGGCCCGGTTCGATAGCTTCCGTGCGCTGGCTGCCGTAGCCGAAAAGGAAGGATAGCAAAACATGGCCATTCGGGGGGACTTTGAAGACGCGCAAGGGTATGAAACCGCACGGCCCGGTACGGTCTATTGGACACTGTCTCTCTATATAAATTCAGCGCGCGTCGCCGCAGCAGCGGGGCGACCGCACAGGCCATTGCGCCATGACGAAATGGGTGCTGTCCAGGCAAGCCATCTGCCTTCGCTTCTGCTACGCAATGCGATCGATCCGCTGTTCAACGATATCGCCGATCGTGAGGTTCTCGGCTCAGTGCAGGAACATCTGTTTGCCGCAGTCGAGGCGCCGAACGCTGACGCACCCACCTGTCATCAACAGCAGCGCAAAGCCGCTGAGAAGGCGATACGCGCGCATGACCGGCTGATCTTCACCCCGCCGCCCGCCGTGCGATGGATGACCGAGGGCATCTCCTACGAGGCGTCCCCCAAAGGGCTTGGCGATGACCGGATCGTCCGAATGCGCCGCTTCTGGCTGGCGCACAACAATGGTGGGCTCAGCTATCATCTCGGCTTTAGTCATCACTACGCGTCTATGGACGACGATGGGGACATGGCCGGCTACGATCCTGCAACCTTCTATTTTCTTTCGCTGCTTCAAAAGCTTGCAGCCCCCAAGGAATTCGAACTGGCCGAACATTGGAAGCGCGGGCAGCCTGCCTCTGTTTTTGATGAGAATTTGGGGATAGCCCCGCTCGACGCATTGATGGTAACTGAACCCGATGGCGTCCCCGAGCGATTTTGGCCGTTTGTCCGGCGACGGATGATGGGCGATGCCGAGAGACTCTTTGACCGGATTGCAGTGCAAATCGGCACCAAGCGGGTCGTTAATCTCGCTGAGCAGTTGATCGAGGAAGTGCCGTTCATCGAGGTGCCTGGGCTGACGGTGCCAAAATCGCGGTTTATGTTCCTTTTCCAGGATGAGCGCTTCTTCAAGCGTTTGATGCCGCTCAATCCGGCAACCGGCGAAAGCGTCGCGCGCAAGCTGATGGTCCAGGAGCAATGCTATCTGCCGTATCAGCATAAGCTGGCCGAGCAGGTCAAAGTTGCCGAGGCGGGCCAAGGCATCGTACGTCTCGATGAAGACTACTGGAATTGGGTGACGTCGCAACCGCATTACGCGGAATGGATCAAGGGCTCCCAACCGGTGTTGCGCAAGGCCGACAATAGCTCCTTCGGCAGCCTCGAAGAACTGGCTGCGGCAGCGCGCGTCGGTGCCGCGGTACGGACCGTCGACGATGCGGGCGCTCCTTTGCCCTTGCCGCAGGCTGTGCGGATCCCCGCCTTCGAGCCGCAGCGCACCGATTGTCTCGACTATCTGTTTCTTGCCGGTTTTAACCAGAATATCATCGATTTCATGAATCAGGACACGTCTGAAATACTCGACAGCATCGACCCCATCTACCCCGACAGTACCGAACAATCCGAAGAGCGCTTCTTCGTCCGTTATGCCAACCACCGCGCAATGGTGACCTATGTACCCAAGAGCCGGAGCTTGGAAACGGGCAACGATTATATTGGTACCTGTCCCTATGCGTTTCTGATCCACGCGATTGCGCTTCACAATGAATATCTCGCGCGGGAGCATGAGGCCAAGAGCATGGCGCGCATCGAGCGCATCGAATGGCTGGTTGCCCGCGCCGATCGCCGTTTGCCGCTGAGCGCCGCGGCCTTGGCACTGAACGAAAGTGAAACGCTGGATGGCGACGACATCTTCGATGAGGCAGAAATGGCGATCAACCAGGTCAAGCTTGCAGAGTACACAGAATATGCACGCTATCGTTACACCAATCCCTTTCGCTACGACACCGAGCGCGATGTTTTCGCACGACTGGAGAGCTTACGGGGAACACAGCGCAAGAAGGAAGCCCTTGCACTGGCCATTGCCAGCCTGGAGGACCATGCAAGCGATCTGATGCGCCGTCATCAAAAAGCAGCGGACACGGCTACAGCCCGGCGCGATACACAGTTAAACATCCTCCTGGGCGGAACCGGTGTGTTTGGGGCGGGCCAGATGATCTATTGGATCGGGGAAACCGCTGCGGGTGATCCTACAGCAAGCCCACCAAAGCCGGCGCAGCCGGTCCGGCTTGATTTCTTTGGGATGCCGGACGTTACGCTCGCCGGCCAAGCGATCATGCAATGGACAGAAGCGATCATGTTCTTTGCACTGATCTTCTTCATACCCTTTTTCTTTTATGTCTTCGGCACAGGCATATATGCCTGGACACGCGGAAGGTGGACAGCAAAGCCCAAGGACGCAAGGCATAAGCCCCGGCGGGCAGGATCTTAGCGCGGATCGTCGTGCCGACCGCAGCCTGGCAAGCTGGGCATGATGCAAGACCCCTTTGCCCTTCGCTATGATTGGAGAAAATCAAGCAAATGGCGAAAAACGCTGTCCCCTTAAGGCTAAGGCGCCGTGCGTGCACACCATGCCGAACGTGCGATAAGGCAGCGGCGCGACGCTGGCAGGTCCGATCGAAACGGTGAAGCTCAGTGCGTCACAGCTGGACATATCTCCGTCCGCAAAGGCTGCGATGCGCGCGTCCAGGGCGGTACCGGCGCAATTGCACTTGTCAGGGCGGGGCGCCAAAGCGCAGGCGATTGGCCCTTGCATGTCGGTTGGCCGGAATAGGCTATACCCGCAGGCCATGCGGCGCGAAATCGGTTTGCCGATCTTGCGATAATTTGCCAAATCTGTCTCCGTTCCAGGACCGATATGGTGTGATCATGTTCGCGATTTCAGATCAAAGGTCTGTCCGCCGCGCCGCTGCGACCTGTTATGTGCTTTCGCTATTATTATTATTATCTGCGTTGGCAAAAGCTGGAGGAGGGCGAGGGGGCACAGCTTCGATATCGGGCGGCGAGCGGCTCGTGGGGCAGAATGCCCGGCGGTCGATCTCGAAAGCGGACGTTTCGCTCTCGTCGAGCGGTGGCGCGCCTTCACGTTGGCGCCGTCGCGTGACATGCTCGACCGGCACGTCGACAAGGCAGCGTCCGGCAGCCCGCGCGCGGAAGGCATAAGCTGGCAATTCAGGCAGGGGGAGGGGGCTGACCCACTCCTCAAGCGTGAGCCTAAGGGGAACGACTTCGTGCTGAAGGCACTTCTCTCTGCGTGAAAATCGCGACCTACAATGTGAACGGCATCAACAGCCGCCTTGCCGTGCTGCTGCGCTGGCTTGAACTAGCCGAGCCGGACGTGGTTTGCCTGCAGGAACTGAAAGCGCCCGATGCCGGGTTCCCCGAGGCCGCCATCCGCGATCTTGGCTATGATGTACTCTGGCAAGGACAGCCGCGCTGGAATGGCGTGGCGATCCTCAGCCGGGTCGGGGACATCCACGAAACCCGCCGCGGCCTCCCCGGCGATGCGGACGACACCCAGAGCCGCTACATCGAGGCGGCGGTCAACGGCGTCCTTATCGCAGGCCTCTACCTTCCCAATGGCAATCCCCGGCCAGGCCCCAAGTTCGACTACAAGTTGCGCTGGTTCGAGCGCTTGCATGATCATCTGGCAGGCCTCTACGCACTGGATGCGCCCGTCGTCGTCGCCGGCGACTTCAACGTCATGCCGACCGACCTGGATGTCTACGCGCCCGAGCGCTGGCGCGAGGATGCGCTGTTCGCGCCCGAGGTGCGGCAGGCTTATGCGAGCCTGATCGCACAGGGATGGACCGACGCCTTGCGCCATCTCCATCCTGGCGAACGGATCTACACCTTCTGGAAATATTGGCGCCAGTCCTTCGAACGGGACGCCGGGCTGCGGATCGATCACATCCTGCTCAATCCGCCAGCCGCCGCGCGGCTTGCCGCAGCCGACGTCGACCGTCGCCCGCGTGGCTGGGAAAAGACCAGCGACCATGCGCCGCTATGTGTTGAATTGGCCGCCAAGGCCAAACGTCGTGGTAAGAGCTAGTCGTCTTCTTTGGCGACCTTCGCATACCAGTCTGCATAGGGGCCGGTGCGGGCGAGATGACGGTTGAAGTCAGGTCCGCCGTCGTCCCACCAGACCGGACCGCGTTCGCCAAGTGCGACCTTGGCGCGATCGACCGCGTCATGGGCCGCCTGTTCCGCCACGCGGTCATTCGTTCGCTTTGCAACGCCAACGGCACGGCGGGCGTCCATAAGCGCGCCAACGAGGCGTTCGCGAAGCATAGGCTCGAGCGCGGGATTGCTTGTCCGCCACAGCCGCCCCCGCACGACGAAATAACGACCGTCGGGGGTCGTGGGATAGTCCTGCCCGCTCACAGTCTACGGTTCCGGTCGGAAAGGCTGCGAAAGGTGATCGACCATCGCGGCTGTTCGATGGGGGCAATGCTATGCTCCCAATGATGCCGCACTTCACCGGACAGGTGATAGATCGAGCGGCGTGCCAGCTCGGCTTTCGCGCGTTCAAACCCATTGGCGGTCCGGCGTCGCAGCCGCAGGGTTGCTTCGTGTCCCAGCGATATGCCGACGACATGCGCAAAGACCGGGCGATCCTTGTGCCATCCGATCCCGGCGCCCGGATCGTATCGGATCAGCAGGGCCTGGACGAGGTCAGCCGGACATAAGCCTGCGACCTGTGCCGCGCGCGCTCGGACATCGTCGAGCCATTCGGGCATCGGCTCAGTGGGCGCGAACAGGCCTGTCTCGAAATCATAGCGCCAGCCATAGGAACGGGTAAGCCGCTTGCCGGTCCATCGCTGGAAACGGAAAGCGCTGAGGCTGGTCTCGTCAATGTGGGCGATGAGCGCCGCTTCCTCGGCCGCCGAGAGAAAGGCGTCGTGCATCGACAGCCCGGGCACGACAGGCGTTGCGAAGAGATCGAGCATCATGTTCCCCGTGGTTTTCCTTGGCGGCCCTGGGTACCGCTCGCGGCCCGCAGCAGCGTGCAGCGTGCCACGACAGGATCGTAGTCACACCTGCTGGCGCGGCAGGTCAGCGTCTTGCCCATCACGATCCGTTCGAGGCGGCTCTTGGCGTCGATCCCGCCGGGTGCGTGCAGTTCCCGTGCATAGAGGCCAGCGAGCCGGACTTCGATCCAGCGTGTCGGCCGACCAGCGGGGCTGACGCACAGGCCGTCGCTATCCCCGACATAGCCCGCCGGACCCGAGAAAGCGCAGCCCATAAACGGCAGCACAGCTTCACACGGATCGGCAAGTGCCGGTGAGGCCCGGGCGCCTGCGGCACAGGTGGCGATGATGGCGATAGTGCCTTTCATGGTGCTGGGGATATAGGAAGCGTGTCTTCTCATTTCACAGTAGCGCCCCTGCTGCGGACCTGCCGGACGATGCCGTTATAGGCGGCGTGAAGTCCCTGGCTTCGACCGATGTCGTGATCCGATCCGGCCGCTTCCCAAAAGCAGACCAGCCAGTCGTCGGCGACCCAAGGCCGCAGGTTCCAGAGCGCCAGGGCGACACCGCGCGACTGCGTCTGTCCCCGTGCCGCGGTCGCTTCGCGAAGGACGTTGAGGGCGCGGCTGATCGTGCCCGCCGTGCGTGGGTCGGTATTAATGGAAGTCATGGCTGCGGATGCGGAGAATCTCTTCCTGCTCCTGGATGTTACCGAATGGCGGCGACACGCCTGTGCGGGCCTTGGGGAATGTGGGGTCGCGCGGGTCGGGACCGCCGCCGCTGGTTGCGCCATCGCCATGCCCTGGCATCACCTTGAAATGTCGTCCGGCGATCGACCGCAGCATTGGATCGTGGTCGGTGATGCGATCGCAGATGACATGGATGACTTCCCCTTCTTTCTGAAGCCGCCCACGCATCGCGATCATCGAGGCGGACATGACCTGACGGCGATAGATTTCGAAGCGATCTGGCCAGAGAATTCCTTGTGCGACACCGGTCTCGTCCTCGATCGTCACGAACAGCACGCCCTTGGCCGAACCGGGGCGCTGGCGCACGAGAATGACGCCAGCGACCTCGACATTGCGGCCGTCCCGGATCGAGGCGAGATCGGCGCATGTGACCATGCGCATGGCGTCCAGTTCGGCCCTAAGGAACTGGAGCGGATGCCCGCGCAGCGAAAGGCCGATCGATCGATAGTCCTCGACAACTTCGCGGCCCTGGGTCATCGCCCTGAGCGAGACTGTCGGCTCCATGCCCTCGGGCGAAAAACCGCCCTCCCGTGCATCGGCGGCAGCAAAAAGTGGCAGCGGTGCCTCGCTGAGGCCCTTCACCTTCCACAGTCCCTGGCGGCGATTCTCGGCGAAGCAGTGGAAGGCGTCGGCCTCCGCCAGCTTTTCTATCGCGGCGCGCGGCGTGCCAGCGCGGCGCCAGACGTCCTCGAAATTGTCATAAGGGGCTGGGCCACGGGCGCCGACGATCGCCGCGCCATGGCCGTTGGCAAGCCCGAGAATCTGCCCAAGGCCAAGGCGCACGGCCATGTATTGCCCGTCGGCCGGTTCGAGCGTGCAGTCCCAATGGCTGTGGTTGACGCAGACAGGCCGCACTTCGACGCCATGCTTGCGGGCATCGGCAACGATCTGCGCTGGCGCATAGAAGCCCATGGGCTGCGCGTTGAGCAAAGCAGCGCAAAAGACGTCGGGGTGATGATGCTTCATCCAGCAGGACGCATAAGCGATCTTGGCGAACGACGCTGCGTGGCTCTCGGGAAAACCGTAGGAGCCGAACCCCTCGATCTGCTTGAACGTCCTCTCGGCAAAATCCTTGGGATAGCCGCGCTCGATCATGCCTCCCACCAATTTATCGTAGAAATGGCTGACTCCCCCTGTAAGCTTGAACGTCGCCATAGCCCGGCGAAGCTGGTCCGCTTCCGCTGGCGTGAACCCGGCGCCGACGATCGCAACCTTCATCGCCTGTTCCTGGAAAAGTGGCACGCCCAGTGTCTTTTCGAGCACCGCGCGCAGTTCGGGGCGGGGATATTCCGGTTTCTCCTTGCCCTCCCGGCGTCGCAGATAAGGGTGGACCATGTCGCCCTGGATGGGGCCCGGCCGCACGATCGCCACCTCGATCACGAGATCGTAGAATTCGCGCGGTTTCATGCGCGGGAGCATCGACATCTGCGCGCGGCTTTCGATCTGGAACACGCCAAGCGTGTCGGCTTTCTGGATCATCGCATAGACGGCCGGATCGTCGTCCTGCAGGTCGGCCATGCCGACCGTGATGCCCTTTTCTTGCTCGAGGAGAGTGAAGGCGCGATTCATGCAGCCGAGCATGCCAAGGCCCAGAATGTCCACCTTCATGAACTTGAGCGCATCGATATCGTCCTTGTCCCACTCGATGATCTGCCGGTCCTCCATCCGGGCCGGTTCGATCGGCACGAGATCGTCGAGCCGGTCCTGGGTCAGCACGAAGCCGCCGGGATGTTGCGAGAGGTGGCGCGGTGTGCCGATCAACTGGCGTGCCAGCTCCAGCGTCAGCTTGAGCCGATGATCGTCGGCGTTGAGGTTGAGGCTTTCGACCTGTTCCTGCGGGATACCATCCATGCTCCAACCCCAGACGAGGCCCGTCAACATCTTTGTCAGGTCTCGCGGCAGTCCTAGCGCCTTGCCGACCTCAGCCACCGCGCCCCGGGTGCGATAGCGCGTGACGACGGCCGTCAGCGCCGAGCGGTGACGGCCATAAGTCTGGTAGATCCACTGGATGATTTCTTCGCGCCGCTCATGCTCGAAGTCGACGTCGATGTCGGGCGGTTCCTTGCGCTCGCCCGACACGAACCGCTCGAAGAGCAGCTCATGCTGGATCGGGTCGATCGAAGTGATGCCGAGCAGGAAGCAGACGCAGCTATTCGCAGCGGACCCGCGCCCCTGGCACAGGATGCCGCGCCTTCGGCTTTCGGCAACGATGCTGTTCACGGTCAGGAAGTAGGGCGCATAGCCAAGCCGGGCGATGAGCCTAAGCTCATGGTCGATCTGGTCGCGATAGCGCTGCGGGACGCCGTCTGGAAAACGCTCCGACGCGGCCTTTTCGGTGAGGCAGGAAAGCGCCTCCTGCGCCGTGCGGCCCTCCATCACCTGCTCATAGGGATATTGGTACTCGATCTCGCCGAGGTCGAAGCGACAGATGCCAGCGATATCGGCGCTGGCCTGGATCGCATCGGGGAAGGCCGCGAACCGACGCTCCATCTCCTGGGGTGACTTGAGGTTCCGGTCCATGAACCGCTCGCGCCGAAAGCCCAGTTCCTCGACCTGGCACTTCTCGCGGATCGCGCTCATGACATCCTGTAACGGGCGGCGTTCGGGCGTGTGATAGAGCACATCGCCGGTCGCGACCGCACGCAGGCCTGACGTGCGGATCATATCGTCCAGCAAATGCAGTCGGGCGACATCGTCGGGCCGCCGCCGGAACGACAGGGCCGCATAGCCCCGCATACCTAAAACCCGACGCATGTCATCGAGCTGCGCTGCGGTGACGGCATCGGGCCTGTCGGGCAGAAGGATGCCGATCATGCCCTCGGCGTGGGCGGCTATGTCTGCAAGATCAAGAAGGCACAAGCCCTTGCCGCCGCGCGCTTTGCCGATCGACAGCAATCGGGTCAGTTGCGACCAGGCCGCGCGGTTGGTCGGATAAGCCAGGAGCGCATGACCCTCGCGCGTGTCGATACGGGCGCCCGGTATCATCCGGCAGCCGGTGGTTTTCTGGCCATCCCAACCCCGCACGACGCCCGCGACCGAACCCCGGTCCACCAGGCCCAGCGCGCGATGGCCGAGCAATGCGCCGGCGGCGAACAATTCCTCGGGCGACGATGCACCGCGCAGGAACGAGAAATGGCTGGTGACCTGGAGTTCGACGTAACGCGTTTGAGGGTTGCCCATCAGCCGAAGACCCCGTGCATATACCAGCTCAGATCGCCGGTCGGGCCATCGATGCCATCGCCGCGACGGAACAGCCAGAAGCGCGCGCCGCCCTCGGCCTCGACCCGGAAATAGTCGCGGACAGCCCAAAGCTCCCCAGGCCGGCGCCACCACTCGCCATGTATGCGTTCCGGTCCATCACCCGCGATTACGCGATAATCCTGCCGCCGCCATGTGAACCGGCGCGGCGGATGATCAGGCAGCAATGCGATGACATTGCGCAATATCTCGGGACGGGGCAGCAGGCGTGTGGGTCGCTTCCATATCGGCCAGCCTTGCGGCTCGGTAAGTGGCCCGACCCGCTTGACAGCGCGTTCGGGCACGTCGCTTTCCTGGCTCGCGAGGCGGAACAGTGCAGACGCCCCGGACCGGCCGATAAGCTGATCGACCAGAAGCGTGAGGTCCGGCGATTGTGTACCATCCTCCAGCAACCCTGCCACCGCACTGGCGCCGAGCGGCTCGCTATGCGGCACCGCCAGGTGCATGGCTTCGATACCCAGGCCTGGCTCGATTTCGGCAAGCTTCAGCGCGAACATGCGCTTGAGATGCTTTGCGTCCCGCGTCGCCTGGGAGGCGCCAACCCCGATATGCTGGACCGCGCTATCGACCCGGTCGAGCGCCAGAGTGATCTTGCGTACGCCCAGCCCGCGCAGGCGCAGCACTGGCACGAGATCGTCGACGAGGTCGGATATGACCTGGGTGATGCTTTCGGGCGTGCCGATCGGTTCGAGCAGTCGGCGCGTCACCCTGGGGTGTTCGAACGCTATGACCGGTATGATTGGCTCGGCGACCATGCCGCGGGCCTGGTCGAGCCGCTCGACGGTCGCAAGGCCCAGCCGACGCGCCAGCGGCCCGCGTGGCATCGAGTAGAGATCGCCGATATTTTCGAGCCCGAACCGCGCTGCCGACAGCAGCGCACCCGGCGCAAGCCGCAATGCCGCCAAGGGCAGGGGCCCGAGCGCCTCTGCTTCATGGCCCGGCGGCAGCAGGATGATCGGTGCACCGCCATGGCGCGCCAATGCATGGGCTGCCCCAAGCGTGCCAGCGATCGCGATCTGGGCACTGAATCCCAGGCGTTTGAGGAAGCCAAGCAACCGGCGGCAGAAGCGTGCCTCGCCGCCGAACAGGTGCGTCGTGCCGGTAAGGTCGAACCACAGGCCGTCCGGTCCCGAAACGGCAGCCATGGGGGTCCATTTGCGGACAGCATGCAGTGCGAGACGGTCAAGCCAGGCACGATCGGCTTCGGGCTCGGCGTCCAGGACCTCCAGGCCAGAAACCAGCGCGCGAGCGTGGGCAGCAGCCATTCCAGGGTGCAGGCCTAACTCCAGAGCCTGAAGGCAGGCGGCGGTCACGACGTCTTTCTGTCCAGTGCGGGCGATCAGGATCGTGGGCGTGCCCCAAAGATTTGACCACGTCAGCAGTGCCGGTGCCTTCGATGGGCTCGATGCGCCATCATTGCCACGCAGCGTGCGGAAGGGCGGGTCGGCAGCTTCGCTGCGTCGGCCCATCTCGCGCATTGTCGGGCGCTGATGTGCCGCAAGCCGGTCGATGTCCGCCGCATTCGGCTTCGCGACGATCGCCTTGTCCCGCGCCCATCGCGCGCCCGGGCGCCAGCCTCCGCCGCGGGGAACTGAGCAAGCGCCAGCATTGTCGTCGACCGGAGGCGCGAGCGCTGCGGCGATGAGCCGCAGCGCGTCAGGCGGCCTGCGTGACCGCTCTTCCGCGCGCAGCCGCTCGATCGGGAGCTGCGGCAGGAAGAGCGAGGCGACCCTGTTCATCGCAGGCCTCCAGTTCGAGAGAAAAGGGATTACCGGCACGCTGGCGGGCCAATTCGACTGACCAGCGGGACCGGCCAAGACCGGGGAAAGGCAATCGCGCAGACTCGACACAGCCGATCCGCCACCGCGTCATCGCTGCCGACACTGTGCGCAAGGGACAGCGCTCGCGAGTGCGATGGCGGCGAAAGAGCAATATGGGTGTTCGTCCGTCCGATGCCGCAAGCTGGAGCCGTCGGGTAGCGGTCATGTCCGCCGCCTTTACCTCAGCGATCACGCAGGCGAGCGAGCCGTCTCGCAGGCCATCTTCGGCCATCGCCAGCACCTGCGTGTCCTTGCTGCCCTGTGCATACAGGATGCGATCGGGGCAAAGCCCGACCTGCTCCAGTCCCGGCGCGTAAAGGTCGAACTGTGAGAGTGCCCAGAGCACTGTATCGCCGCGCTTGCTCGCAAATCTGGCAGCTATGCCAGCTGCAAATAGCGTCGCGGCTGCATCGTCATTGAGACTAGCAGTTGCCGCCGCGATTTCGTGCAGCCCCGCGCTTGCAAGACCGCGATCGGCAAGCCGATCGTCCACCGCTTCGATGCCGAACGCCAAGGCTGGCCCGCGCGTCTCGTTGGCGCTCGAAAGCGCGGCGCGTAGCGACGCGATTTGTTCGGCCGAGGTCCGATCGGGCAAGGATAGAGAGGAGGGCATAGGCTAGGATACGACTCATATGTTCCCTTTATGTTCCTATGAGTCCGGTCTGCCGTCAAGTCGGTTGCGGTGAGCGGGGGGGCAAGACCATGGGATCGCCGCTATCTGGGTCATTCTGCAAGACGCGGGAGGATATGACCAACATAGCAGCACGCCAACAGCCGCAGGCCTGGCTAGCTTGCTATCAGCACAGGCGGCGCTTACGCGGCAAAGGCAATTCACGAAGACCGCAGTCCTGCAATGACGCATGTCCCAGTGTAAGAGCGGATGCAACGGACATGGCGGCGCTTGTATCTACCGGCAATGAGCGGCAGGCGCGGTTCGAGCCGGTGCCGGCGCTCCGCAGCAGCTTGTCCTCGGCCGGTTGTAGCAGTCTATTATCCCGCCGCTATCGACGAGATGACCATTCGTATCGGTCCCGCTTGATCTTTGGTCCTTATGAAACGTGCCAACCATATTTGGACAGGTAAATTCGATACCCCCCCCTTGGGCGGCGATGGCATGTCCAGGCGATCGCATGCCGAGGGCGGCAGGCCCCCTTCACTGATGGTGCAGCGTCTTCTCGAACCCTGCATTTGCCTTCGTCATCTTGGCGAGCTTCCTGAGATGGGTGCGAACATGCCGTTCGAACCGGGCATCGTCATGGATGCCTGTCACAGGATATTCCTCCTGGCTGATGAGTTCCTTGACGCGCTTGGCGAACAGGACTTGTACATTCGTGCAATCGGCATTCTTCAGCGCGCGGCAGACCCATTCCTCTGCGGCGGCCTTGTCATAATCGTCGCGCGCTTCGTAGCCACGCCGGTCCGCTGCAGCCTGATCCAGCCTTGAGGCTTCACACCGGCGCTCAAGCCATTTGCGGACCTGTGCTCCATCCCATGGCGTCGATGCTTCGGTCATTTCTTTATCTTGTCCCCATTTGCTCCGGCGACCGCCGGTTTTCGACAAGGGGTCGATGAATGCGCTTGCCAATATGATGCGGAAGGTCGCATCGCGCTGGCTGAACCGTCATCAAGGCCCTTAAATCGAACCATGGCACGCAAGCATTCGAAATACGATCCCGGCGATCATCCCTCGCAGGAAGACGACGCTCCAGAAGCGGTGGTGACCTGCTGGCTATGCAGCCGCCCGACCGGCAAGACCATCGTTTGGCATCACCCCATACCCAAGAGTCGTGGCGGTCGCGATGTCGTGCCGATGCACGCTATCTGCCAGCAGACGCTGATAGCCAATTTCACCAATTCTGAACTGCAGCGCCACGGAATGGAGGTGGCGGGCATCCTGGAAAATGCGAATGTTCGCAAATTCGTCGACTGGGTAGCAAAGAAGGATCCGGACTTCACGGCCACCATCGCAAAGAAGCAACGCTGATTGCGCAGGTATAAGGGGCCTCAAGCGGTTACAGGTCCGGAAACCCAATAATCTTCGCGTCGCCAACCTAAACCCGGCGGCAGGGCGGATGACGGATGCCGATTGGCCCTAGCAGCTATCTCGTAGGTCGGGTCGGCGATGTGCTTTCGCACTGACGGTGCTTTACCAGATCAATCCCGAGATGCGTCTTATAAACCACCGCTATTGCGCTCGGTCGCCTCCAAAAGTGCCGTTTGCCTGGTAAGTGCCATCGACACTGCGGACTTGAAATTCTCCGATTGTCGCGCCAGGCAGCGCTCGTGCGGTCGGAACATCCACCAGTTCTCCGCTCACTTTAGCTTGTCGGCTGTCGACCAGTAAAGACGTTCCGCCGTAGGCCAAACCCGTAGTACCGGATACCGCCAGCGGAATAGCCTGGAAGGCGCGCGCATCGAAGGCCAGGTCCATCGTACCTGTCCTCGCATTCAAGTCCCATTGCTGGGTGAAAGACCCGACCTTGACGGCCGCACTTGCGCTTAGGTCTGAAAGCACTGTGCCTATCGCATGTCCGCTGAAACTGACCGAACCCCTTATCGAAGAATCCGCGCCGACGTCGGCATTGTTGCCTGTAAATCGTTTACCTGCGACCCAGGTGGAGAGCGCGCTGTGGTTGCGACGCTCTGCCCCGGATGGGTCTGAGGGCAAGACATCACCAAAAAAGAAGCCCCACTGCAAATGCTGATACGAACCGATTGCTGCGCCTTGCGTGCCAAGGCCAGCCTTTACAGCGTCACCGGCGATCAAGGCGGCATTGCCTCCACCTGTCGTGCTCGCTGCCCCATATGCGCCATCTTTTATGAACGTGCTGAGGTCGCTTCCGGATCCGAAGTTCATGGTTCTGGCAGAACCGTCATTATAACTGATGCTGGCAGCGACCGTGTTGGCCACCGGATTGAGCGTGAGGTCCGAAATGGTGCCGAGATAAGGTTGCACCGTTACGCTTCCTGTCGTCCCAACCTTTTCGATGGCGCCGGCGACATAGCCTTGGAAAATAGCCGACGACGCCCCGTTAACCGTGTCGGCATCGCTTTGGCTGCTATATCCTGCAGCAAGTCGCAGGTAGCCATATTCGTCGGAGCTGCTGGCGCCGAGCTGACTGGCCTTGCCAGTAACAAGGCTGGACGAAGAATTGGCCGCACCCTCTAATACAAGGTATCCAGCATATCCGCTGCGCAATTGCGTGCCATTCCCCGGTTGCCAGTCGCGTCCGCCGCCGATTGCCGTTGCCGTCAGCGGCCCCGCGAACAAGGTAGAGGCTCCACTGGTTGGTTGGCTCGATCCGATTGTCGTCCCCTCCAAGGTCACCTTTGCACGCGGATCGCTGACGTTGATTGCCAAATTATCAGGGGGAATATCGTCATCGGGACCAGAATATGAATCGTCCTGGTAGGTTGGAATGCGGTCTGGGTAGCCGGCATTGTCGTAGACTAGCGTGCCAAATGTCGCCGATACGGACACGGAGGTTCCGTTAGCCGATGTGCCAAGATCGGCGTGGAACAGGCGCGACGTGGAAAGGTTTCCACCCGCCGCCGGGTTGGCTACAAGAACATTGGTCTGGACGATGTTTGCGATGGGTACGTCGCCAGCGCTATTTTGCGGCAAAAATGCCCGGAAATTGAGAGTTGATGTAGGCTGTCCAGTAAGTTGGACAGCGTCCTGCGTAGACAGTCCGCGGCTAAGGCCGAAGGTATCGATGGTCGCCCCGCCGGTGCGTGTTTTACCGACGTCGCCCGTTGCAAATAATATGGACCGGCCAGCCTGATCAAATATCTGCGCAAAAAGAAAATTGTCGAGCGCACGGCCCCCCAATTCGTTTTCCGCGCCTGTGCCGCCGAACCCGCTCCGCAACGTGACAGAAGAATGTGTGCCGGTACGTGAAAAGCCATTGCCGCTATCTGCATCGACAATATCCACGGTTATGATGCTGTCCAGGTAATCCGTCAGCGAATTTTCTACATCTTCGAATGTCGTATAATTTTTGTTCGCAAAGAAATCACTATAGTCGTTTTCATCGAACGAATTGAATGCGTTGGCTGCGACCTGTGAAGGCAAGTTGGACGTGCGAACGATCTGTCCGTCAGCCCCAAGCGCGTTCAAGGGCAGATAAGCCTGACCGAAGAGGAAGCTGCTGAAGGAATCGAGCCCAATAGTGGCGCCCAGAACGAGGACATTGCTCTCCAGATATCGGCTTTTATCCGGCACCTCCAGGTCGATCATGTAGACTTCGGTACTGCCGAATTGATCGCGCCGTATCGTCCGGCCTTGACTGTCTTCGTACCCCAGGCCCAAGCCCTGTGTATCGGTAAAAGTAACACCGCCGAAGGTTATCGAGACCGGAGGATCGAGGCCGACACCAGGGGTTATCGTATCGGGCGTTATCCTCACATCGATAAAGTCTCTGATGTCGTTGAAACCATTCAAAACAGACAAACCTGTTGAGACGGCATAGCTGATGTCTGAATTGCCAAACTTGGGAAGACTGGCGAGACCTGCCGAACCATAGTCAAAACTGCCGGACGGTAGCAGCCGGCTGGTTGTCAGCGACCGGGCGCGACTTGCGTACGCGCCAGTGCTGCCTCCCTCTCCGTTGAACCCGGCGCCGTAATCCGTGATCACGAAATTCTGTGCCACGACAATATCGTCCGCGTTATCGCCCGTGCTTCCGCTTCCACTTGACGCGACCACGCCCGTAGCAGGTAAGCCAAGCGCAAGCGCGCCTCCGGTGGAAACACCTACTGGCGTATTGCCGAACCCGATGGGCGTCGGTGTCGGTGTCGGTGTCGGTGTCGGTGTCGGTGTCGGTGTCGGTGTCGGTGTCGGTGTCGGTGTCGGTGTCGGTGTCGGTGTCGGTGTCGGTGTCGGTGTCGGTGTCGGTGTCGGTGTCGGCGTTGGTGTCGGCGTTGGTGTCGGCGTTGGTGTCGGTGTCGGTGTCGGTGTTGGCGTTGGTGTCGGCGTTGGCGTTGGCGTTGGCGTCGGCGAAGGTGTTGGTGTTGGGGTAGGCGTCGCGTCCTGTGAGGCTACCTCGGTGCGAGTCAGCGATCCATCGTCGCTCTTTCTGGCGAGGGCTTCTGCTTCAGCGTCCGAGCCGCCTAGGATCCTGGCCAGCCCCCCAGACGTCAGGCCGGGATTGACTGCGCTGGCGTCCGCAAATGCTTGCCCTTCAGGTTGCCGTCGTGGGCCCGAAGGGCTTCCGTCAGCGGACGTCCTGAGCTCAAAGCCGGGCCGCACAATCTCTTGTGTCTGTCCAGCGCCACTGGCAACCAACGGTCCACCAAGCAATAACGACGCGCGATCGCCTCCGGGCTCACGACTTATAAACATGCCCCCCGAACTGAGACGGAATGTCGTACCTCCCGACTGAACAGTAACAGGACCGCTGGCAGCCGCGTTTCCTGCCATAAGCCGCACCGATCCCGACCGTAGCGTGAGGGAAAGTGTCCCTTTTCCGTCGGCAAAGACATAACTGTCGATCACGATCTCGGATCCCGGCGCCAATACTATCGAGCCGCCGTCCGATAGCATGATCTCCAATGTCTCGCCCGCCTTGGCGCGCAGCGGTTCGGCCGTTGCCGTTGATCGTTCGATCCGGACGACCGTCCGCTGGGCTTCGGCCTTGAGCTGCTGCGTCACGGGAGGTGTGTCGGCGTGTGCCGGAATGGTCGCCAATGCAGCCAGGCACGCGCCGGACATCAGCACCCTCAATGCTGTTGAAGTGCGACGAAAACGGAATGGAACAGCCTGAAATTCAGTCATGTCGTTTTACCTCGGTTACACAAGGGCGTCAAAAACGGTAGCTAACGCCAACCGCGCCAAGGGTGTTCTTGTAGTCGTAATTGGGCAGATTGGACGTGTTCCAGACTTGCGAGCCACGCAAATCCATCGACAGCCTCTGGGTCATTGGAATGCTGAGCAGCAGCTCCAGATCAAACCTGTCTTCGTCTCGCTTTTTCAAAGCATCGACCAGGGGATCGGCGGCATCATAGTCGCTGCGTCGATAGCTTCCGTTGGCGCGCAATAATACGCTCTTCGCCCCCGCTCCGAAGGCATACAGCGCTCCCACCTGGCCGCCAAAGGTTGACCGGCTCCAATAGCTGCGATTGGCATCAACATGTTCGAACAGGCCGCCGACGGTCACCCGCATACGGGCGGAGAGCTGTTGCGTCAGATCGAGCGAACCGCTCGTATAGGTCCCGCCTTGTTCTTCTGCTGTCGGACGGCGACGGGAATTATGAAAATCGCGTTTCTCAACGGAGATCTGCCCGGCGATGTTTGTGACGATAGACGGACGAAAGAGAAATTCGATACCGCCCCCTAGGGCTCCAAAATAGCGTGCATGTCCCAGCGCGAGGAACGTGCCCGTAACGACCGGACGAATGAAACCTGTCGGTGCATTTGCTGGTCCCGTAAAGAAGCGCGGCCCGATGCGGGCGTTCACATATGTCGCATCCAACTCGGTGGTGTCATTATAATTGGTTTGCGAGAGAGCCATGTCGGCGACGATGTCGTTTCCGCGCTGACTGTTAAGGCCATATCGCAGCTGCAGCGAACCGCCCAACGAAGCAGAGACGTCCGTTCCGCGCGGAATATTAAGGTCGTCACCTGATATGATTATGGGAATGCCTCCAGCGCCCGCCACGCTGACTGCACCAGGTGAGCCATTTGGATTAGATTGTACCTGCGTCCCGGCAAACAGACTGCCCGATAGCGTGAAGCCGCCCAGCCCTCCGTTGGCGCTGCCCAGGGCAATCCGCGCACGCTCGCGCGCCAATCCCGGCGCATTAGGCGAATTCACTGCTTGGCGCAGATACGACTTGGCAAGATCGACATTGCCTGCCCGCAAATACAGCAGCCCCAGTTCCAGTTTGACGTTGTCGAGATCCGGGTTGTTCTGCAAGACCCGTTCCAACGCCGATATCGCACCGACAATGTTTCCTGCCGCAGCCGCGTCTGCGGCATAGCGGAAAGACTGTTCGGCATCATCGGCATTGATCTTGGCAGCCGCAGTACTGTCAATTTCCTGAGCGTATAAGCCACTGGAACTAAACAATACTGCCATAACCGCGGATACACAAACACTGCCCCCAAATACGCGCCGCACCGAGCTTCCTTTCATATGGAACTGAGCACAGAAACGGTCGCGCGACCCCCCGCCGACTCTTTTAGCCCTCGCCTTTGCGGCGATTTCATTAATCTGTAGATGAGAATGTAAATAATTCGCAAGCAAGATCTTACAGTTTGTTTCTGGTTCATGATACGGATGGCAATGCGAGGACGGCGAACTCTCTCCCTTTTCTGCGCAGCGTGCTTGGCGGAACCCTCCGTCACATACGGTAATCCTGTTGATCTTATCACAGCAGCGCGTGAAAGTGCCGCCCGTTGCGACATCACCACGGCATATGGCCTGAGCGTCGCAGCGCTCGCCGAAGCGCAGGATCAGTGGCGTCCTGACGATGCGCGCTTCCTTATAGCCCATCAAGATATTGCCACGTTCGCCAATCGTGGACTTGATTTCAAGCGAGCCGAAGACAGTGCACGAATTGCGCTGGGTTTCGCCACGCGCAAGGCGACTCCAAATGCACTGGAAAAGGCGCTGGTCACACAGAATCTTGCAGTCGCACTGGCCGGGCAGGGAAAGCGCACCGAAGCGGCGATATTATTTGCACAACTCGTTGCAGAGATGGCCAAGTCGGGTACGCCCGAGATGATAGCCAATGCCGAGCTTGCCTATAGCGACTTCGAATATGGAGCCGGTCGTCCGTCTAGCGGTTTGCACCATGCGCAGAAGGCTGCAGCCGTTGCCGCAACGAATGCCATCGGCCCCGATCTAAAGGCGAACATCCTCCTTCGGTTGGCCGCTGCCTATCGCCGTGCTTTGCTGTTCGATAAAGCCGCACAGGCACTGGCAGATGCACGCCGTTTGGACAGTCGGCTGGGGTCGTCTGCTCGGATTGCATTGATCAATGCTGATGTCGCCTATGAGAAAGGCCAACTCAATCAGTCGCTCAACGCGATTAGTGACATCGAACAATCGGCCCCGGCCTTTGACGCTTGCGATCCGACGTTGATGGCCGACGTTGCACAGCGTCGCGGTACTTTACACATGGTCCGGCGCGAACTTCCCGAAGCCGCCGCTGCATTTACCACAGCGTTAGCCCTGCTGAGCAAAATCAAACTTAACGACAATCAGCGCAGCGGAGAAATCACCTACGGGCTTGCCATCATATCGGGAATGTCGCGAGACTTCGATCAATCTGCGCGCCTCTTTGATAGCGCGGGCGCTTCCTTCCGCAAAATTTATGGAGGCGACAGCGAAGCAGAAGCGCTCGTGCTAATGGAAAAGGCATTGATGCTTGGCGAAGCGCAACGGGGTGCACAAGCCGTCGCAAGCGCGCGTGCAGCTCTCTCAATTGTGCTGGGCAAGGTTGAGCAGGGGCCGCTAACCCGTGCTTACGCACATGCATCGCTGGGATTGTCGCTCCAAAAGACCGGCCATGTGGCTGAGGCGGAAAGCGAGCTGAAGATGGCCCTGTCGGCTTTCGAACAGGCACGCGGCGCCAAATCGTTCGACCTTGGGCCGGGACTGCGTGCTCTGGGCACAATGGCGCAAGATCAGGGTAATCTTAGAGCCGCGGAAGCATATTTCATGCGGGCGCTGACGATAGAAAGGCGTTGGGGTGGCGACAGCGCCCTTTCTTTGGGGACGACCTTATCGAACCTCGCGGGCGTATTGGAACGGCGCGGTGATCATGACCAGGCACTCGCGCGAAGCGCAGAGGCCGTCGAGGTGCTGCAACGCAGATTGGCGATCGGGGAAGCGCGCCCTTGGAATGACGCACAGGCTGAACGCATCGCGGCGCGTTCCATTCTGACGAATGATCTGGCGTTGGCGACGTCTGGTCTGAAGCCCGATGACATTAGCGAAGATCCGCAATTGGTAGCGCGCATGCTGGCGACGGCGCAACTCGCCAATGCCACCACAACGGGAGGCGCCATCGCGCAAATGACGTCGAGGCTGCAAACAGGCAATCCAGCGCTCGGCGCACTTCTTGGGCAACGCAATGATCTATCGGCAGAATGGCGCGCCATACAGGATGCGCTCGTTGGCAGTCTTGCGCAAAGCGCCGGCGACGATGACGGGATGCGGGATAGCTTACTGACGCGACAGCAGGCAGTTGCGACACAGTTGAGCAAAATCGATGGCCAACTCCTTGCCCGCGATGCCAAGCTCGACCTTCTGATCAAGTCTCGCGTCGTCACACTCGCTGCCATTCAGCGCGCGTTGAAACCCAGGGAAGCGCTGATCAGTTTTACGCCCGACGCCACCGCCACCTTCGTTATCGTGGTGACGCCCACCAGGACCCTGGCTTTTCGTTCCACACTTACGCAATCCCGGACTGCCGAACTGGTGGCCAGCGTACGCTCCGCACTTGACCCCAATCGCTGGCGCGCAGAGCTTCCGATATTCGATGTTGAAGCGGCTTATCGTCTTTATTCGGCGCTGATTGCGCCTGCCGCATCGGCATTAGCGGACATCGATGAATTGATCACGGTTACTGAAGGGCCAATGGCGAGCTTACCGCTTTCCGTTTTGCTAACCGCACCGCCGCCGGACATCATTGGCGACAAAGGCGAGTATCAATCCCTCCCGTGGCTCGTTCGGCGCTATGCCACAACGACCTATCCCTCAGTGGCGGCTATTGTCGCACTGCGTACTATGGCTGTCACCACAAACAGCACAAATACCATGTTGGGGGTAGGCGACCCAATTTTCCTCGGCAAGAAAGGCGGCAGCTTACAAAGTTCGCAAGTCCTGCGCAAACTCGGGCAAACCAGACTGGCAGATGTCAGTATTCTATCTCAGTTGGCCGCGCTCCCTGATACCCGTGCCGAGCTTACCACGATGGCGCAATCCTTTGGCACGGGGCGCTCACGCCTTATGCTAGGGATAGAGGCTACTGAAGGGGCCGTGCGCTCCACGCCGCTCGATGCGTACGGAACGATCGTATTTGCTACCCACGGTCTGGTAGCAGGGGAACTGTCCGGTTATGCCGAACCGGGGCTGGCTCTTACCCCGCCTTCGGTGCCTTCCGCATCGGATGATGGATTGCTCTCGGCTAGTGAGGTCGCGATGCTGAAGCTGCGCGCGCGATGGGTAGTCCTTTCCGCCTGTAACACCGCAGCGGGCGATGGCTCGCCAAGTGGAGAACCACTTTCCGGTCTGGCAAAATCGTTTTTCTACGCTGGCGCCAGGTCGCTGCTCGTCTCGCATTGGTCTGTCGACTCACAAGCAGCCGCCCGGCTGACGTCGCAAACAGTGGCGCTTGCAGCTAGCGGGCAGGCAGCAACAAGGGCGCTTCGCGATGCCGAGCTAGCGTTTATCAATGACGCTGACGGCAGTTATCGCACGCATCCTTTTTTTTGGGCCCCATTTGCCCTGATCGGCGACTAAAAGGGTATATTGTCGCCAGATTCCGCTCGCGCCATCTAGGAAGGGCAGGGGGCCCCACTGCATCGCAGGAACCAGTCCCTTGAGATGTCCTGCCTGTTTTAACGTACTGCTTACCCGTAGTCGAAAAATACTGATAAACTGTGACTTCTGTCTCCTGAAGCCAGCTTCAATGTTTGCAGTTGCGTGCGACAAGTTCGCGTCATGGCAAACAGCGGGAAGGGTAATTCGGCCGTTCAAAGCCGCGCTAAACTGTCCGCCAAATCACTCTGTTTGAAAGGCTTGGGCAGTCTGGGCAAATCCAGTGCAATGCCTTTTGCTTCTGCATAACCTGAAATTATCAGCACCCGGACCTCAGGCCTTACTCGGCGTGAATGCAGCGCAAGGTCAGTGCCAGTTATGCCCGGCATCAGATGATCTGTAACAAGCAAATCAATAGTTTGCGCTCCGTCAAGTAACTGAATCGCCGCCTCGCCGGAATTTGCTTCCAGGACCGAATAGCCCATCTCCCCTAGCATGTGCGCGGTGCTGGCTCGGACCAGGTCCTCATCATCGACCACCAAAACCACGCCGCGATCTTGCTGAGATATCGCCGCGTCTGGAACCGGCTCCGCCACCGGACAAGCGTCGGTCACGGGAAGCCAGAGATGGACTGTAGTCCCGCGGCCGATTTCGCTGTCGATAGCCAGGCCACCTCCTAGCTGCGCCGCAAGCCCATGCACCATCGAAAGGCCTAAGCCGGTTCCCTGGCCAATACCCTTAGTCGTGAAAAATGGCTCGATAGCTTTGGCGACTGTATCCTGGTCCATTCCCGAACCGGTATCGGCAACGCACAGAAGGACATATTCGCCCTCTGCAAGCCCAACCGCATTATTCCGGTGAACGGGGCGTTCCTCGACGCTGATGGTCAGAGTGCCTCCTGTCTCCATGGCGTCTCGTGCATTGACCGCCAGATTGAGAAGCGCCATCTCGATTTGGTTGGCATCGGCCTTGGCAGGCTTAAGGTCGTCGGCGATGTCGAACAGCACCTGGATACGCGGCCCACAGGTGCTTATGATCAGATCGCGCATCTCATTGACAAGCGTGCCCACGTTGATGGCCGTGGCCTGTAATGGCTGTCGTCGCGCAAATGCCAGCAGGCGCTGTACGAGGGTCCGCGCACGGTCTGCCGACTTTATCGCACCCTCTATGAGTCGCTGCTCGCGGTCCGTTCCGACACCTTTCCGGCGCAGGAGGTCAAGACTGCCGACTATCGGAGTAAGCAGATTGTTGAAGTCATGGGCAACACCGCCTGTAAGTTGCCCCATGGCTTCCAACTTCTGGGACTGCCGGAGCGCGTCTTGCGCTAATTCCAGCGCGCGGGTGCGCTCCTGAACACGATCCTCCAATGTATCGTTGAGACGCCGTAACCGATTCTGGCTCTCTTGCAGGGCGTTGTCCATTTTTCGGCGTTCGGAAATGTCGTTGAACAAGATGGCCACCCGCGCAGCGGACGGGTCGCCGACACGGAAGGCATAGACGTCGTACCAAATGTCGCCCAACGCCTTGGCGTGCTCCTCGAAGCGAGCATGGTCCCCCGTCTTGGCAACGGCGCCGTAGATATCGAACCAATGCTGCTCATGCCCGGGAACCATTGATCGTATGGACTTGCCGACCGCGTTCACCAGCCCGGTCTGGCGAACGAATGCCGGATTGGCCTCTACGAACACGTAATCGACCGGCATGCCTTGTGAATCAAAAATTACGTCAATGATGCAGAAACCGGCGTCTATCGATTCAAACAGAGACCGGTATTTGGCGGCTCCGCGATGGAGTTCGTCAAGGCGAGACCGCGCATCATACTGACGTCGTCGGCCTCGCAAGGCAGATTGCGCCAAACTGACAAGCGTAGTGGGATGAAACGGACGCTCAAGAAAGGTCACATTCCCAAGTATGTCGAGCAGCCTTTTGGCAGCAGGGTTCCTTTCAATCCCTCCGCCCTTTTGCGTTAGCAGAACAAAGGGAAAATCAGACCATTCCGGTTGCTTGTCCAGCCAGTGCGCCAAAGGCACAAGATTGGCAGAACGCAGGCCATCCTCGGTCATGAGCGCAAAACCCGCTCCCCTTTCAAGTTCCGATACCAATTCGTCAAGAGAGGAGGTTACAGCAGATGTAAGTCCTGCATCGCGCAGCAGAGTTGCTGCAATTGACGAATCCCGCCCGCCAGGCGCAAGAATGACGGCTCGCTCCGACAGAAGAAGATTCATTCGCGTTCGTCTTCGAGCAGAGCAGATTTTCCTTTATTACCAACAAAGGTTGGCACGCCGCGCAGTACGCCTTGGAAATCAGTCAGAGGCTCGCCAAGCCTGATCCCATAGTTGCCGATCCGATATTCACGGATGGTGTCTTCATGTGCGCCCGTACGCTTCTTGATGATGGAGATAGCGCGCCGTACCCGCCCTAAAGCCTCAAAATAGCGAAGGAGAATAACGGTGTCCGCCAAATAGGTAACATCGACCGGCGAGCGCATGTCGCCCACCAACCCATGCTGAGCGACAGTCAGGAAGGTCGTCGCCCCCTTGCGATTCAGATATTGCAGCATCTCGTGCATATGAAGGATCAGCGAATTTTCTTCAGGCATCGCCGCCTGATATCCGTTCAAACTATCGACTACGACAGTCCGCGCACCATGTGTCTCGACGCAGTTGCGAACGCGTTGCGAGAATTCCCCCGGAGACAATTCGGCAGCATCGACCTGCTCTATAATGAGGTCTCCGGCATCAACCATGGCTTGCATGTCAATACCCAGCATCATCGCGCGATCGAACAACAGAGTGATTTCTTCGTCGAAGACGAACATTGCGGCTCGTTCCCCCCGGGCAATTGCCGCAGTCACGAATGTAAGGACAAGCAAAGATTTGCCGGTGCCTGCCGGTCCTAACACCAGGACACTGGATCCCCGCTCTACGCCGCCGCCTAAAAGTGCGTCCATTTCCGCAGAGTCGCTTTTGATGACTTCGCGTACAAAAGCATTTTTGTGCTCGGCAGATACCAATCGCGGGAAGACGCGGACACCACCTGTGTCAATGAGGAAATCGTGGAAGCCGCCGCGAAACCGTCGGCCACGATATTTTATAATGCGAAGCCGACGCCGTTCGGATCCATAATCGGGGGCCAGTTCTTCAAGTCGGATCACGCCGTGCGCCACGCTGTGGACAGTTTTGTCGGCAACGTCCGCCGTCAAATCATCGAGCATCAGAACCGTCGTATTCTTTGTGGAAAAAAAATGCTTCAGCGACAGGATCTGGCGACGATAGCGCAGGGAGCTTTGTGCCAGGAGACGGATTTCCGATAGGCTATCCAGCACGACCCGGTCCGGCTTTATTCGCTCGAATATCTCGAAAATGCGCCGCGTCGTCTCGCCCAGTTCCAGATCCGACGAGTAGAGCAAACTTTGTTGCTGCTCCTCATCCAACAGACTTTCAGGAGGGACCAACTCGTGGACCTCGACCCCATCAAGATCCCAACCATGTGACTGTGCGCTCTCTCGCATCTCATCTTCGGTTTCAGACAAAGTTATGTGGAGCGACCGCTCGCCTTTTGCCGCCCCTTCCATCAAAAATTGCATGGAAATGGTTGTTTTGCCTGTACCCGGACTACCTTCGAGCAGAAAAACCCGGCCGCGGGTGAGACCTCCCGCCAATATGTCGTCCAGGCCTGCCACACCGGTCAGCGCCAGATCAGTCGATTTATTCACCATTTTAGCCTTATGTTCTCCCATACCGGCTACGACGTGAAACCGGTGCCAGCACAGAAATACAATCTCGTGCCAACTGAGATACGCTTAAGTGGCATTTTGGCTGCATCGGATCCATAAAAGCTCATTCTATCGCGCCTAGGCTCTTAGGCAATATAAGCCGTCGCTTTTGGACCATCCCGTTGCGTCCTGCCGGTACCGACGATGCATCCAAGAATGGCCAATATGTTGATTTGCCCGACTGCCTTGCTGGATTTGTGAACGGAAGGACCGGCCATATTGCACGAAGGGTTTACTCGCCATTTTTGTTGAAGGCGGGCATCGCCTCCGACCTCGTCGAGTGGGCTGTCGGTCTTTGGCAATCATCATCAACAGGAAACGGCCTGCGAAAGCAGCGACCAGGAAAGCGTCACTGATCTGAATGCTCGGTCTGCCGGAACACTTGCTCCCATCATTGCCTTCCAGGGTGAACCCAGAATAGAGGCTCGGCTACAGCGTCACTATCTCCAGCGTCCAACGTCGCCATTTCCGCACAATTTCGAAAGACTCGTCGCCCCGAGTTTTTTCTTCGACAGTCTCGCGCTGACGGAACCGGCGACATCCTCTCGCAGTTTGCTGCCTGCCGCAGGAGAGCCTGAAGATGGAAGCGAAAAGACTAGGTAAGAATCAGCAAGCAGATCCGCCGATAGCCCGGACGGGTAGCTCTCATCAGAAAGTCGCGCCGACATACAACCTTTGCTCATCCGATAAGGAACGACAATGATCAAGGCTGCGCGCAGGAAAGCCGATCGCAATCTCGCTGAGATACCCGCATTGGGCCATGGTGATCCTCTGGGCGAAGACGGGTTTTGAGCCGGTTTGCTGTCTGGTCACCGCAGGTCGACGCCTTCAAGGCTGCAGCAAGATGAGCGCTTCCTTGGGTCTGGGCGAAACCATTTTGATGCTGGTAGATGCGCTCGGCGAAGGTGATCTGCTCTATCTTGCCGATGACGAGCAGGATGCCGAAGCAATAGCAAATGGGCTTATGCAGGTTTTGCCTGGTGTCCATGTCGTCTGCTTACCGTCGAGCGATACCTTGCCAGGGGACAGCGCGCCTGCTTCTCCAGCAAACATAGGAAGACGCGTGGCGGCCTTGCGGCACATTCGGCGGCTCGCGCACACGTCGCCCCGCCCCCCTCTTGCAGTCATTATGAGCGGGGAAGGGGCCGCGCGGCTTTACGCGAACCCCGGTGCATTCGACGTTGCCCCTCCTAGCCTGCGTCGGGGCGACCAGGTCAATCCAGTAGAATTCGCAACGCACATGGAGCGGCTTGGCTATGTAGCCGACGATCGGGTTGATGAACCAGGCGAAGTAGCCGTACGGGGAGAGGTCATAGATATCTTCCCGGCAGATTCCGGGCTACCGGCCCGCATCGATATTGCTGACGGTCATATTGTGGGCATTCGACACTATGATGCAGCCAGTCAGCGGACGCTAGAACCGTGCGAAGTTCTCGAGATCGGCCGGGCATCCGAACCGGAATCGCACCGACACGTGACCATTCTGGCGCACCTGCGGCCGGGCCGGATCTACTTCTCGGCGAAGGCCGAGCAGCGTCGCAAGCGTTTCATTCGCTTGGCAACCGAAGCTTCAGCCAGTTCCGCTTCGGCGATCGATGCTGCCTCTGACGCGTTATGGGCAAAGGATCTTGCGCCTTGGCATATGGGCGATCAAGGGGCTTTTGCCGTATCTTCCATTCCCCGTTTTGGAGAAGAACGTTCGCCATTAGCGGCACTCAAGCGCTTTGCTGTACCGCATTTGCAAGAAGGTAAACGTTTGCTTTTGGTCGGCAGCGAGCGTGACGTACGTTTTTTGAGACCAAAGTTCGCTAAGACGTTCCAAACCGCCGTCGAGCCCATAGAGTCGATCGCCGCTGTAGAAGCACTGTCCCCTAACGCCATAGCCGGACTGGTCGCGCCGGTCACGAAAGGCGCTCTTAGCGCGACCCTGGTGCTTATTGCGGCCGCCGATGTTCTGGGCAGCCGTGCACTTTCCAACCCGGGGAAGGGGGGCGCGGCAGCAGGTCTCGCCCATGCAGGCGGTGACGTGCGCGCAGGTGACCTGGTAGTGCATGAGGATCGGGGCGTGGGGCGGGTCCTTGGTCTTGAGCCAGCGCCCGGCGGGAGCGATGCTGAAATGATTGCCCTTGAGTATGCCGGTGGTGCGAGGCGGCTCCTGCCGTCTCAAGAAGCAGGGCTGCTTTGGCGCTATGGTGCCGATGCTGAAGCAGTGCGGCTCGACAAGCTGGACGGTTCGACCTGGTCGAAACGTCGCGGTACGATCGACGAGGCGGTTGCCCAAAGCGCGCGCGTGCTCCTTCAATTGGCGCTGGAAAGAGATACGGTTAAAGCTGCTATTATCGAGCCAGATAGCGCAGCTTACGAACGATTTGTCTCCACATTTGCGTTTAATGAAACCGCCGATCAGGCCCGAGCGATCCAGTCGGTGCGAGATGACCTTGCCAGCGGGCGGCCAATGGATCGCCTCGTGATTGGCGATGTGGGCTACGGAAAGACGGAAATTGCTTTGCGCGCCGCTGCTTTGGCCTCTCTTGCGGGATATCAGGTCATTCTGGCTGCGCCCACCACGGTTCTCGTGCGTCAGCACCTCGAAACATTTCACCGCCGTTTTGCAGATACGGGCATAAACGTCGCCGCGCTCTCGCGCCTGTCCACCGCCGCGGAGAAGAAAGCGGCTAAGGAAGGGCTGGCTGATGGTTCCATCGGCATTGTGATCGGAACAGCCTCGGTGATGGCGAAAGACATTCGCTATGCAAAATTGGGGCTTGTCATCATTGACGAGGAGCAGCGCTTCGGGGCTGCTGACAAGGCAAAGCTGCGGGGGCGCGCAGACCTCCATCTTTTGGCGATGAGCGCGACGCCCATCCCAAGAACCTTGCATCGTGCCATGATTGGACTGCAACAAATGTCGGTGATAGCGAGCCCGCCCGCACGTCGTCAGCCGATCCGCACCAGTCTGAGCAGCCCCGATGATGCAATGATCAGGACAGCGCTGCTGCGCGAGCGGACGCGCGGCGGACAGAGTTTCGTGGTGGTTCCCCGCATCGAGGATCTCGCGTCCATTTCCGCGCGTTTGGCGCGCATTGTGCCAGACTTGGTACTGATCGAAGCCCATGGCCGGATGCCTGTAGCGGCGATCGATGACGCGATGGTGCGCTTTGGTGCCGGGCAGGGCGACGTTCTTCTCGCTACCAATATCATCGAGGCTGGTCTCGACGTGCCGCGGGCCAACACGATGATCGTATGGCGGGCGGACCGGTTCGGCCTTGCGCAGCTTCATCAACTGCGCGGCAGGGTGGGTCGCGGCAATCGCCGGGGCCAGGTCATTCTGCTTACGCAACCTGGAGCGATCGCCGAACGGACTGTGAAGCGGTTGCGAACGCTCGCCACCTACGATCGGCTCGGCGCGGGCTTCGGGATTAGCGCAGCCGACCTGGATCAGCGAGGTTCTGGCGATCCGCTGGCTGATACCCAGGCAGGCCACATGAAGTTGATTGGCGTGGAACTCTATCAACATCTCTTCGAAGCTGCCTTGAAGGAAGCCCGTGGAAAGGACGCTGGCCTCTGGACGCCGGAACTTAATCTAGGCTGCGCTGCGGGACTGCCATCGGATTGGATTCCCGACCCTGATATCCGCTTAGGCCTGTACGTCAGGCTTTCCCGACTTGTCGATGAAACCGGACTTGAGGCGATGGAAGAGGAACTGACTGACCGGTTCGGTCCGCTGCCCTTGGCTGCTGAACGTTTGGTCGCAGTCACCAGGATTGCCATTCTGGCGCGTGCGGCGGGCATTGCCCGCGTTGATGCAGGCCCAGCAGCGATAGCGCTGACCCCGCGCGACGCTACCGCCGACTTAAGCGACTGCCCGCAGCTCCACCGCAAAGACGGCCGCTGGCTTCTTAAGCAGCAGAGTGACGAGGCTGATCGGCTTGTCACGCTGGCCACTCTCCTCGAAAGCCTGACGACTTTGGACCCTCAAGAATGTTCGGCCGCATAGCCCGCGACTGTCTGGCGGTGGAAGTGCGAACGACTGCCAACAGCGCAGCCCTATAGCGCGCGCACGCGCGTCACCCTGGATGCCGGCTGTGGACGCCCATCATCGGGCATCAAACCGGTGTTTTACAAAAGTTAAATTTCGCTTTGTGATCGGTTTTTCGTCGTGGACATTTTGACTACAAAGAAATGCGATGGGTCTGGCAGGGCGCTCAAGCGGGCAGCACTAACGTACATCATGACGATTGTTTACTGCGCTTTTGCAACAGGCTGCCTCGTCGCCCGTTAGTTGCGAGCGGCACGTAAGCCATTACGTCTTCACATGGTTGAAGGCGGCTGATCCGAGCCTTCTAAGCTCTTTCTTGCTTGTCTTTCTAGGGTGACCAACATGACCGCCAGCTCTCTGATCCAGCCAGAATCCGAGCCCGGGATCGCGAGTGCGGAGGCGGGCTTTGTTGTCCTTGAAGGTCCCGGTGGGATAGCTGCGACGATGACGGTCCAAGCAGCCGAACTGACCGCGCTAAGCCTGCACCGCGCCGCAATGGCAGCCGCTGATGGCTTGCGGCGGGAAAGTGACAAGGTGAAATAGCTCTGCGCACGCCCGATGCATCTCATTTGTTCTTGCGTCTAAGTGCATCGACGTTTGTTTCGCCAGATGCCCTGTCTAATAGGCTACAAAGTCTTCGTAAAAAGCCCAACTCACAGGATGCTTGCGCGCACATGGAGACTGTATGGAAAGCATAGCGGGATGGATCGCGCCGATTGCGACGATGGCTGCAGCGATGATGACCGCAGCGAATTTGGGAGCGCGGGTTACCGGATGGGGCTTTGTCGTCTTCGCGCTCGGCTCGGTGTGTTGGGTAGTCGTCGGCATCAATACTGGCCAAACTAATCTGTTGGCAACCAATGGCTTTCTGCTGTTCGTCAATATGGTAGGCATTTGGCGCTGGCTTGGAAAACAGCGTGCCTATGAAGATGGGGGCAGGTCAGCGACGATTGCAAGCCGCCGCTCGTCGGTCCCGACGCTTTTCACCGCCACGGGTATTGCCGGCATGATGACGCAGGACGCCCAAGGCGAGTCATTAGGAAAGGCGGTCGAGGCTTTAATCGAATGTGTCTCCGGACGAATAAGCTATGTCGTGATTGCTTCGGAGCACCATGGATTAAGAGAAGACTTACGGGCGATACCTCTGGATCGCATCACATTGGGTCCTGATCGCATCCGCGTTGGAATGGACAAGTGTGAATTTCATGCTTGGCCCGTTTTGGCGTCCGACGCCTGGCCAGCCGCAGCGGCGCACCGCGAACCCCCGGCCATATCGACAGGAACGGGCTGTAGGACCGGTGCGTGACTGGACCACGACGATCCGCTAGCTATTGCCCAGCAGGTAAGGTCGAAAGAACGTGACGCATAAGCGCGCTCTTTGAGGGTAATGAACGCTTATAAACGAGAGGATTGCCTGGCCACGACTCCAATGGTTTTTTCCATGCCTGCTTGGTTAGCAAGCCTCGGCCATGGATAGAGAAAGGACCAGCAGTGTGACGGCGTTGCGCCTCACAGCGCCCCACTCTGGAAGCGTGTCATTTCTGAGCTGCCAAGGGCGCCATCGTCCTGCACAATGCGGGGAAATTTCCACGGTTTTGTGTCGATGTGCAGATAGTCCCGGTCAAACTCGCCGATTGCAACAAGGGCGTCCCAGTCCAGAATGTCAAGCATCCTGTCGGTTGATGTGGCGACCACATTAGCGTCCCGAAGCTCCCGAAACACCCTGTTGACGTGCACATTGGTTAGGCCAAGCGCATCGGCCAGATGCAGCTGAGTGGGCTGGAGCCGATATTTCGTTTTCGTTCCCAGGCCAGCCTCCTCCAATCTTAGCCCCAATTCGGCAAGAAGATGAGCAAGGCGGCCAACTGCAGATTTGCGCCCTAGATTGACTACCCATTGCGCCAGTACGCACGCATCCACAGCACATTCCCGCCAGAACGCGTCTGCGAGTGCCGGAAATAGTGTCACAGCAGACTTCAACGCATAATGGGGCATCTTGATAATCGTGACAGGGGTCAAAGCCTGTAATGACTGCGCCGTGCTGGGAAAGACGACTGATTGCAGGTTTGCCATGTGACCCGCCACATAGAAGGCGGTGATCTGCCGCCGGCCATCCCGCATTTGCCCGAACCGACCGACAAGCCCTTTAACGACGAGACACGCATGATCGACTTGCTCACCTGGACGAACTAGGTCGCGATCACCCCCAGCGGTAACTGTCTCGTTGGGCAAATGTAGGATCGTGTCGATCTCTTCTTTGCCTAGCTTTGTCCGCGAAGCGAGACGTTCGACAAATATCTGAATGGCCAGATGAGTAGAATAGGGCATGGGCATACTCCGGATAAAGCGGGAGCACTCCAGTGTCTCTCTGTCACCGTTCACTAAGACATTTTACGGCAATGCCCGGGTATTTAATGAACTTCTGAATGATAGCAAATTGCGGTTTGGTATGAAGGCGTTGTTCGCGGGCCGATGCGTTGTATCCACTGAACGCGCGACTGTGACCTGTTTCTGGCTGTTCCGTGCGGATGGCTGCCGCGTTTCGCTCAAAAATAATAACCTCGTCGATGGTTGGTAATATTGTCTGTCCGGCTTGGCTAGAACGATATGAACAGGCTGTCCTTCCTATCGACCGGGGCCAAACGTCCCGACTCGTTTGCAGCGATACTACCCGCGCAAGTGGAAGCCGCACGTACGATAAAGGGCAGGCCCTTGAGGAGCCCGCCGTCCCTTTCACGTGCTTTACCGGCTGCACAGTGGCCAGCAATTGCTACAGCTTCAAGGATCATGTGGCTTTGAACGACATTCCACAATGTTCTACGATCCGCCTACCGCTTCGGGTGGCAATCGGCCCCTGGGGGCGAGCCGGGCAGGCATTTTCAATCCTCAGGTTGGGACCTCGTCTGGACCAATGACGACAATGAACAAGGCGCGATAACGACTGTAACTTTTGAGGCCCAAGACCAACGGACATTACTTCGTTTCCATGAGGTCTATCCATCCAGAGAAGCCTTGGAAGAAGCACTGGAGGGCTCGGCGGCAGGCTTGTCCGAGCAATGGGAGTAGCGCGACGCGTTGATGGCTCGACAAGTCGCTGAGAACCGATCGGAAACGTCAACCGGAGGGACGGATATCTCGGACAGGTAATCTTATGGACCCTTTGATCGTAGTTGGCACATCGCATGCGTTTTTACCGACCAGTCGGTGTCGCCAGTGAGAAGGTCGTTTTCGCTCTCCAAGAGTGGACGGACAGTTGTCGCTCCTTCAGGACTCAGAAGCGGCCAAAGATCTGCTTCCTGTGCGGCAAACCCCTCGAGCCTTTTTTTCGATTTGAGCGTTGTTGCCTTATGAGGACTGTCACTTTGGAACGGCTCGGGGGCTGCGCATGTGATGCGCTGCGATTTATCGTGCGAGGTGAGGCATTGCGGGTAGGAATCTGCCACTGTCTCGTGTGCCAGAAGGCGCATGGTGCGCCGTATTTCGCTTTCGCCGTATTCCCCCGCGCTGCCGTCAGTCTGTCTGGCCCGCATGTACGATGGGAAAGCAGTCTCAACTATCACCGGCTATACTGCGCTGCGTGCGGATCGCGCTTCGCGAACCTCGTCGGAAATGAGGTGGAGCTCCCTGTCGCGAGCTTCGCCGAAGCGGCTGGGCTCGTACCGCAATATGAAAACTGGACTATCCGACGACTGCCTTGGGTCACGCCTCTTGCGGTTCGCCAATTCGAGCGTGATCCAGAAAAGTGAACCTTCACATAAGAGGCACCATGCGGCAGACTACGATGATCCTCACGATCGAAACACCAGGGCAGGGGCTCCATGAGGTGACCAGGCCGATCCTGCGTTGGGTTCATGACAGTGGGATCGTTGCAGGTCTTCTCACAATCTTTTGCCAGCACACCTCCGCTTCGCTTCTTATTCAGGAGAATGCCGCCCCCGCCGCCCGGCGGGACCTCGAAGCCTATTTCGCGTGGATCGCGCCGGAAGACGCGGGGCGCTATGACCATGATGATGAAGGGCCGGACGATATGCCTGCTCATCTGCGCGCGGCATTGACGCACGTGCAACTCACCGTGCCGGTCATCAATAGGGCCCCGGCGCTTGGAACATGGCAGGGCATCTACCTGTTTGAGCATCGACGGGCAGCACATACGAGACATCTTGCGCTCCATCTCATGGGCGAGTGAGTAGCGCGCCGAACGAGGAGACAGAATAATGACTAAGATAGGTGATCTTCGAAACAATGAGTCCGAAGGACGCTATGAGTTGATGATCGACGGACAATTGGCGATTGCCGCCTATGACCGACGGGATGGCGCTTTGGTCTTTACACATACCGAAGTGCCCCACGCCCTCGAAGGGCAAGGCGTGGGCAGTCGCATCGTCAAAGCTGCGCTTGCCGACGTGCGCGAAAAAGGGCTCAAGGTCGTTCCCCTCTGCGAATTTGTCGCGGCCTATATCGAACGCCATCCTGACGATCAGGATTTGCTTGCGCTCGACGCGCCGGGATAGACCTGCAGCGACCTCCTCCGCTCGTTTCCAGAGGTGCACAATGTCAGGAGGGGCTTTCGGTAAATATGTAGACATGCTGGCCGTCACGGAGCGTCAGTGTGCGTTTGCCATTTTGAATGCCCACTAGCAGCTCAATACCAATGAGTTCAGCGTCGCTGGTAATCAAGGAAACAGTGCCGTCATCGTTGCGGCGCGTTACGATCGCGCTGTCCCAGGGGGTAGCGTAAATCCGGGTGGCGTTACCTTTCTGCTTGATCTGCAGGGGACCCAGATCAGGATTTTCGTAGCGGGGAGCGAGGCCCGCGAGAACCTTTGGGTCGCCCGGTACCGTGAGTTTTGAACGATACTCGGCGCTTTCGGCGGCTACGCGCTTCACTGCAGCAGCGACATCGCCTTCCGCTTCAGGCTTGCCATCATAGAGGACCTCGAGGAGCCGGCGCATAAAGGGCCCACGCAAATAAGGGCCATTATCCGCGTTGGTCAGGATGACCGCAGCAACACCCGCTGCCGGGATCGCATACATGTCGCTGTGATAGCCTGCCAGGTCGCCACCATGATGGATAACGGAGACGCCCCACCGCGCATTCTCTTCCAGCCCCATGCCATACCAGATATCCTCGCCGGTCGGTACGCCCCGTGTCCGCCGGGCGAGGAGCGCTTCTTTGGACAGAAGTTGCCTACCGTTGGGCAGCAGCCCTTCTTCCAGTTCGTTGCGCATATAAAGGATCATGTCGTGCGGCGACGACCAGGCACCGCCCGCCGGACGATAGGGTGCAATTGCGCTGTTCAGGTTTTGCGGCAAGATGGTCAACCTGCTGTCCACATCCTCGCCGTGCGGGCTTGCATGATCAGCGGCGAGCGCAGTTTTCATCGACATGGTCGAATCCCTCATATCCAGCGGATTCCATATCTGCTCCTGCACGGCGCGATCGAATGCGGCGCCTACCTCCATGTCCGGATAGTAAAGATGGGCTGCAACATAACCGGCAGCCGCCGCCATCAAATTATTGTACTGAAAGGCTTCACCGAATTTACTCGTCGGCTGCGTGGTGGCGAGTTGTTTGAACGTGTCGGCAGCCGGCGTTTGGGGGGTGGTACTGAACAACCATTCCATGTCCTTACGCGGCAAGCCTGTGCAAGCGCACACAAGATGACGGATCAGGACCGACTTCGTCGTCGCATCGTTGCCGAGGCGAAAGGACGGGTAGACCTTCGTAACGGGATCGTCCCAACCGAGGCGCCCTTCGCTGACCAGCTTTGCAAGCAGCAAGGTCGCCATACTTTTCGTGTTCGACGCGATCATGAAGCGGGTGTGGGCATCGACCCGATCGGATTTGCCTGCTTCCTTTACGCCGACACCCCCTTCATAGACGATCTTACCTCCCGAATAGAGGGCCAGGCCGACACCGGGAATTTTCAGGTCCGCCGCACCCTTCTGCACAAAGTCGATCAGCGTCGCGACACGGGTTTCATCCAGGGGATGGGCTGTTTTGCCAACAAAGCTTTCGCGCTGATAACCAGCCGGTCGCAGGCTCTGGTTGATCTGTCCGATAGCGCCGCTACGTTTTTCGGATGTGGCTTCGCTTCCGTCTAGGATCAGAACCGTCCAGCCGTCGCCTTTACGCCTGGCAATGGAGCGAAGGTCGAGGTGTTCGTTGGGTGAGCTTTCATAGTCGACAACCATCTGCTCGTCCCAACCGTTGCGAGGTGGGCGCAAAGTAGCCAATTTGAACGGATGCGCCTTGCCCGGCCGGTAAGCGTCCCAGGCAGCGGCGGCTGCCGCCTTTCCATCCACCGCCTTGCCAACCTCCACTATCGCTATTTTCAGGTCAGATTCGGGCGGTGACAACACAATGCCGGCCTTCGTTACCGCAGCCATCCATCCTTCAGGAAGGATATAGGTCGTTTTGCCAGTTGTGCTGGATGGTGTATCCGCCGCCGCCGTAGCCTGGGCCAGAGCAGTTTGGTTACAGATGACAGCCACGCTACACAGCAGTATGGCACAGATCGAAAGCGACCAACTCTTCATAGCTTCCCCCCGATAAACCAACAGATTAGTCGCCTCCGCGAAGCCTTTTTGCAAGAGGCAAACAAATCTCCCGAGTTGCCCATTCGAAGCTGGCGCATCCAGGACATTTCAGTGCGGTCATGAGCGTCCTGAGCGGACGACTATGGGTTATCGGTACGCTATGGCGCACGAAGATCAGGCCGCCTTTTGGCGCGCGTGGGATTATGCGATCGACAATCGCTCACCGCCCCGCCTGGCGTTGCGATGCCGACATGAGAATACAGTCTAATCGCGTAGGCGCAGGGACCGTTTAAAAACGTAGCCGCTGTCCCATCACGGCTCGTAAGCGTTCCAACACTTAACCGCCTACATCTGCCCCATGGGTCGCCAGAATTTTTAGATGCAACGGCCCATATCCGCCATTCGTCATAGCTGTGTCTGGCATTCGCCCCTCCTGTCAGGACTGGGGTCGATCCATCGTCATGATGTTTCGGTGGATCAACGGTTGGCACTTTTGTCGATTGCCGATGGTTGCATCAATAAGGAGCGAATCGATAATGGACAGACATCAGATTATTGCCGTTGGCTTGCTCACCCAGCGCGACATCGATCGGCTCGGCGAAGGGTTCAGCAGGATGTTTCCTCTTGAAGGGGCGCACGACTTCGAAGATCTGCTGAAGGCGATTGATCAGGCGGATATTGCCCGGGGCAGCGGTACCGGAAATTTGGAATGCTCGAAATAATAGCTGTCGGGTGGCAGATCACAGCATATTCTCCTGCGCTGCAGTTGCCTCCGCTCCTTTTCGCCTGAACCAAGGCTCGTCCGTCCGATCCAGCGCAATCAAATCATCTGAAAAAGTTCGTGACTGGAAGGCGAGGACATCATCGAGTGAGCCATGCAGCCACTGGTCATACTCATCTGTTTGCAGCAGCACGGGCATCCGAACATGCACGGGACGTATCGCCTCATTGCATTCTGTCATCAGACCGGAATAGACCGGCCCCCATTCATCACTGACGCGCCACATGCCGGCCCAGGCGAATAGTTCTTGATCCTTCAGGCTGATCCATGTGCGCGTCATCCTGCCTGCCGCGCCTTCGGCTTCGGCAAATGCCGTCACGGGTATCAGGCAGCGCCACTGTGGTTCGGGAGCGATGCCCTGCCACATAAAGTTCGACAGATCGGCGATATTGTTGACCGGCCTGGGCTTCAAAGGCAGCCCGGTTTTCTTGCTTTTCATAGGCCTTGGGAAGCCCCAGACCATCGACTGCAAGATGCGCCGACCGTCCTGTTCGCGCGCGACTATTCCAGGATAGCCGGGGTACACTTCATCGGCTGAGTTGAATGCCACAGGAATTTGTGCGCCGAACAGGCTGGCAATCTCGGCAGCGGGCTTCTTGGCGTGGTAGAGGTTGCAGATGTGGACGACCCTCCACTTGCTAGGGCTCGAGCAGCGTTTCGACTCGATCGCTTGCTATCAGATGTCCGGCCTGTTGGCGCGGGAAAATCCCGCTGGCCGAGATGGTGTTCGCTACGCGCATTCCAAACACATGGGCGACATCAAATGTGCCAGTGCAACCTTCGGAGTATTTCGCGTCTCGATCGACCGATCGTTCCATCTACTCGTTCCTGCAGGTTCGACTACGGTCCACAGTGGCAGGTACCTTGTCAGCTCGCCTGCTGGGGCCCGCCAACCCGCTCAAGACATTTGGCAAGGTGCTACGGAACCACTGCATTTCTTAAAACCCGTCGGCCGCGTACCATGAACGTCCTTCCGAGACTGCAGTCGACGGGTGCGACGGCGTTCCAGCGGGTTAGGGGGGGGCTGCGTCAAATCGATGATTCGGTTTCAATCTCAAACGCAGTTTTTGCCATCGTCTGTCCGTTCACGATCAGCTCGACCTCATGACAGCCCGGATGGTGGCGACGCGTGCTAAAATTCCGGATAGCCTGCCGAACGCCAAGCGTGGCAGCCTGCCCGGCGGGAAGGTCGAATGTCTTCAGCTTGAAAACTTTGCCCGCAGTCCTGCCGCCAGCGCGTGTATAATGAACGCGATAATCCACGACCAGACGTTGAGCATCCGGCGATGTCGAGATCAGCTCGACATTGATGGTGATAGCCTGCCCGAGCCGCACATTTCGTGGTTTGATCGAGAAGTCTTGTATGGTGACTGCGGCACCATCGCCAACGCCAATGAGGGCCAGCGCACGCGGGTTACCCTCCTTTATCAAGGTACGCAGGGCATGGCGGATGATCCAGGTTGTGCCGGGATCGCCGTTTTGCCAATCCGCAAGTCGGTGCAATAGCCAGTCCGGGCGATCCTTTGCGATATCGTTCAGATGATTGGCGACCGACTTGCGAACATAGGTGCTGGGATCGGCTTTGAGCGATTCTAGGATCGCTACTGCAAGCGTCGGATTGGCCTTGAACGCCGGGATGCGGGAAGCCCATGGTAATCGCGGCCTGCTACCTTCGCTCGCGAGCCGGCGAACATGTTCGTCTGGGCTACCGGTCCAGCGCGCCATTATGGCAAGGGTTCGCTCTGTGTCCTGAGCCAGAAACGGACGCACGGCAAACTCGGCGGAGCCGAAGCGGGTCAAATGGGCAAGCGCATCCAACGACCTGTCGACATCATCGAGCCCATATCGCGCCACAAACTCAGTGACCGCAATCGCCTGGAAACCATGGGTGAGTTGTGGCGCCATGGCGCCTACGATCTCAAGCGCATCCTCAAACCGGTCGGGGAGTGCGGCTTTGAGGGCATCAGCGATATGGCGGACGCGGCCCATGATCGAGAGCCCGGCAAGTCCGTTAGATGCTGAGCTGAGAAATACGGCTTGGTCGAAGTGCCTTGATACCGAAGCTCCAGCGCTGGCGATGACTCTAAGCGCCGGCGGTCCAAGAATGTCCTTGAGAAGCGCAGGCGTGGTTGTGTTGGTCATCGTAAGGGCGCTTATAATCAGATCGAAGCTATATGGCGATTGTGCAATGCGCTTGGCCGACCTTGCAAACACCGCTCACTATGATCCCGCGATTTGGCGCACCGGTAGGTGACCAGCATACACCGTTCTGTAGCAGGACCACGAACGGTGGCTTCTTCCAAGACCGGTCATTCGCCTGCCATCAACCTTCGCCGCCGTAATGCGCCATGTCTTGTTAATCCGGTGCGATAGCGCTGCGCTACAATCAGCCTTTTGCTGCCGGGCAGCAACTAGAAGGCCATGGTCAATGTTGCCCTGGACATCGTGCTTAAGGTGAGGACAACGCGATGCGCGCCCGAAGGCCAATATGTCCTTGCGCGTAACGGTGGGGGGGGGGGGGCGCAGCCCCGAAAATAGCCGAGCAGAGTTAGGCGGCGACGCGTTTTTCATCCAGCTTGCAAAGCAAGGCATCAACTTCGGAAGCTGGAATTGGTCGACTGAATAGGTAGCCTTGTATCTGGCCGCAGCCTTCGGCACGCAGGATGTCTAGCTGCTCGCTGCTTTCCACGCCCTCGGCTGTAGTTTCCATACCGAGCGCATCGGCCAATGACGTGATCGCCCGGATAATAGCAGTTGCGCCGTCATGGGCAAGCAGATCGACGATGAAGCTACGGTCTATCTTCAACTTGTCGAACGGGAAGCTGCGCAAATAACTAAGCGAAGAATAGCCCGTTCCGAAATCGTCGAGCGCCACCCGCACACCCAGCGCGCGCAAAGAATGAAGGGAGGCCAGCGTGGCTTCAACATTGTCGATAAACAGGCTTTCGGTGATTTCCAGCTCCAGCCGTTGCGGCTCCAGGCCAGACCGCGCAAGTGCCTGCAGAACAATGCTGTTCAGCATTGAATTTCGGAACTGAACCGGTGAAATGTTGACCGCAATTCGGATGTCGCTCGCCCATGTCCCTGCGATACGGCAGGCCTCGTGAAGTACCCATTCGCCGATCGGAATGATGAGCCCTGTTTCCTCTGCCAACGGAATAAAATCGGCCGGCGAAACCATGCCGCGCACCGGGTGGTTCCAGCGTAACAGCGCTTCAAAGGCTGTAACGCGATTTTGCGAGAGGCCGAACAGAGGCTGAAAATGCAGCTCTAGCTCGCCTTTGTTAAGCGCATCGTGCAAATCTACTTCCATCGCCCTGCGTGCCTGGGCTTCCGCGTCCATTGTGCTTTCGAAAAAGCGGTGACTGGCCTTCCCGTCATGCTTGGCGCGATAAAGCGCAAGATCGGCGTTTTTCAGCAAAGATGTGGCGTCCCGCCCGTCTTGAGGGGCAAGGGAGATACCCACGCTCGTCCCGGTGACAATACGGTGGCCGTTGACTGCGAAGGGTCGACCCAGCGCCTTAACCAGGGAGCGGCCTGTCTGATCGGCGCTTGTACAGCCATCTTGAACGATGATTGCAAATTCGTCGCCGCCAAGGCGGGCGATAAAGCCGTTGGGACAAGTCTGCGTCAATCGCGTTGCAACCTCACACAACAGTGCATCGCCTGTTGGATGACCCAGAGTGTCATTCACGCCCTTGAAATTGTCGAGGTCGAGGCAGAATAATGCAAAGCCGGACCCGCCCGGCCGTTGCAGTGCCAGAGCAATCTGCTCGCGCAGCAATACGCGGTTTGCAAGCCCGGTCAGTGAATCGTGGAAAGCCATATGAGCGATCTGTCGCTCGCGCGTTTCAACAGCATTGACCATGCGGTTGAAACTGCGTGCCAAACGGCCAATTTCGTCGCGCGTTTCCACATTCACTTCGGCATGTTCGCCTGCACTCACCTTTCGAGCGGCGCGTTCCAACGCGACGATAGGTTTTGTGAGGTTACGCGATGCTACCCAAGCACCGACGATTGCCGTGATTCCGCCCAAGCCACCAAAACCGAAGAGCGCCCACAAAATTGGTGAATAGCTAGCGAGCGCATCGGTTAGGCTATATTTCAGCACCAGCAATTCACGGTCGGATTTTATCAGAGTCGGGACGGCCCGGCTCTGGATGAGTATCCGCTTTCCGTCTTGCTCGACCTCGCGTGTCTTGATCCCGACGCCTGATTTGTCTGCCCGCGGTACAAGCTGTGGAGCCAAGTCGATCGACGTCAGCTTGGCCAACGCCTGAAGGTCCCGTGGACCCATATTACGAGCAAACACGACCCACCCCATGAGTGCCGGTGCTTGGATCCGAGCTGCAGCGACCATGTGGCTCTCTCCAGCCCATCGCACAATGCCCTGTTGCTGACCTGCGTCCAATGCATCGTACAGTTGCGTTCGTTCCCGCACGGAAATTTGCGACAAATCTCCAGCGAGAGTACCATCAACGCCCACGAATATTGCTCGGTCGAGCTGGAACCGCCCCCGAAGACTGTGCAGTGCGGATTCGATTGTCGGCACATCGCCGGTCCCCACAGCCTCACGAAATCCAAAATCCCCGGCCAGTACGTTGCCTGCCTGACCTAATTGATGGAACTGCAAAATCGCAATCCTGTCGAACAGGGCGCTACCAACTGCCATTTCCCGGCGTATGACGCTTTCTGCATAGCTTTCAATCGCCTTGCGCGTACCATAGAGTGACAATATCGATACTGCGACGAATAGCGCGCCGTAGAACATCGTCATCTTCAATGTCAGCGTGGACTGCATCCGCAATATCCATCGCAGCCACGTTCGGCGCAACCTGGCAGACGCGATCATCTGGCGCTGCGCAGAGCTAATGTGATCGTTTTTGTCGCGCTGCCGCGGGGCGGGATCGGAACGTTGATGACCAACTCATTGTCTTTAGCTTTTAGCAGCGGGTGCCATACGGTCATCTTGGCCGTACCGGTGGCGAGGCCGCCGAGATGCGCTTGGCCCGCCGCATTGCTCTTCGTTGCAAAGGGCGTATCGACCACCTTGATGAACCCGCTCATCTGATCGTGAATGTTGCAGCCCAAGGCGACAGCGCCTGCGCTTGTGAAGGTGTAGCTGCGGCTCTCATCCTGGCCAAACAGTTTGATCTCGAACTTTGCGGGCTTGGAGAAAGAATAGATGTGATGACGAACCTTATCCTTATTGGGAAAACGCACAGTCGCGCCGACAGGCACAATTAGGACATGGGGCACGAACGCGATGTTCTGCTGTACCATGCTGGTGCCCCATGGGAAGCGAATCGGCTCCGACGGTACACCTCCCGCCGGCCGAACTGTAATGACTGCGTCGCTCACCGCTTTGCCCGCGGCATCAACAATTTTCAGGTCGAGATCCCCTGCCAGCGCGGGACTGGAAAGAAGAGAGAGCGATGTGACAAAAAAGCGAAAGATATGCATATGCAGCATCTTAACGCCCAATATTGAATAAATACTTAGTCCGGGCCGAAGGTCGCCAGTGGGCGGTAACATGGTGCGACACACGATTTTTTAACCACGTTTGGCATAACAACACAGCATGACCTATCGCCGCGCTTTAGTATTTGTCGCCACCACACTCACTGTCATTTCTCCGCAAGCAGGTTTTGCCAAACCGCTCCGTCATGGGGGAAAGCTACTGCTCACTAGCGGCATATCCTCGCTGGAGGGGGCTGCGGGCGGCGGGCTTACTCCCTGGGCCGTGATTGCGGGCAACGAAACCAATGAAGGTATTGGCCTTTCGGTGCATGGAACGCTGGTAGAGATGACGGATTACGACTATCAGAGTGCAGGTATCGCATTGGGGTTCCGTGACCGGTTGGAACTCAGTTACGCGCATCAATATTTCAACACGAATGACATCGGGACCGCGCTGGCCTTAGGTAAGGACTATGGCTTCTCGCAAGATGTGATCGGCGCAAAGTGGCGCGTGGCGGGTGACATTGCCTATGACCGAATGCCCGCTGTTGCTGTGGGCGTGCAGTACAAGAAGAACAATAATGGCGCGGTCGCACGTCTGCTGGGCGCACGCCAGGACGAAGGCGTCGATTACTATGCGTCCATCAGCAAGCTGTTTCTATCGCGTTCCATATTGCTATCAGGCACTGCGCGGTTGACCAAGGCGAACCAACTTGGCCTTCTGGGTTTTGGTGGCGACAAGAACAAAAACTATACGCTTCAGTTGGAAGGATCGGCTGCGTGGCAATTGTCGCGCCATCTGGTGGTGGGCAGCGAATTTCGCAGCAAGCCTGACAATCTCGGCATCGCCAGGGAAGACGACTGGTTTGACGCCTTCGCCGCGCTCGCCGTTACGCGCAATGTGACGGCCACGATTGCCTATACCGACCTTGGGTCAATCGCCACGGTTTCGGGCCAACGCGGCGTCATGTTGTCGCTTCAAACTTCCTTTTAAGGGTTGCCGGTCATGTCACTTCTGTTTGCCTTGCTCCTGCTTCAGGCTTCACCAGTTGCCACATCTCCCGCTCGCCCTTATGCGGTTCCCGGGGAAGAAGCAGTCGATCCGTATACGGTTGAAGATGTTAACGTCGGCGCAAAGCCCTTCGACGGTGATGGCATGGCAGAGGCGTTCCACGGGCAGGAAGGTATACGGCGTATCGTGGACCGCATGGTCACATTGTCCTATGGCGATTCGGAAATCGGTGAAATTTTCAAGGGGCATGATAAAGTCCGGCTCAAGCGCACCTTGTTCGAACAGTTCTGCTACATCCTGAACGCCAGTTGCATTTATACTGGACGTGACATGGTGCGTTCGCACAAGGATCTTGGTGTGCACCGCAAGGATATGAATCGGCTGGTCGAATTGCTCCAGCAGGCAATGCGTGAGGAGGGCGTCGACTTCCAGGCGCAGAACCGGCTCTTGTCAAAGCTCGCACCAATGCACCATGATATTGTTGGTCGATGACATCGATCTTCGACCTTAGCACAACCGCAGATACTCAAAACTGAGCGCTTTGGAAGCCATCAGGCAGCCTTCCAGACGCGGTTTAAAATTTCGGCAACTAGCGCAGGTTTGTCGTAAGGCAGAAAGCAACGGTTATTCGCTGTCCTTTCCCCATAGTTGACGTAAGCTGAAAGCTAGGATTGTAGGATCAAAGGGCTTGGTTATGATGCCATTGGCACCCTTGTCACTATAGCGGGCAATATCCGACGCCCGTGCGCTGGCTGTGATGAAGTAGATCGGCAGTTTCGTCATTGTGGGGCGACTGCGCAGCTTTCCAAGCAGTTCGATACCGCTCATGTCGGGCATCATCATATCGATCAGCGCCATGTCTGGCTCGAACCCGCCTGCATCCAGCAGAGCAAGTGCTTCTGCACCAGACGACAAAGACTGCAATTCTATGTTCGGGTCGAGTCGCAGTGCCATTTCGACGATCGTTCTTATGTCGTTCTCGTCATCCACATATAGGATCCGCAGCCTGTCGTTCATGGCCTTTTCTCAGCAGAATGCCGCTGCGTGAGGCTTATGACGGTCTCGACCAGACTGGGTAAGGAGCGTTTCGATTTCAGCAGCACGGCCTTGACGTTCGGTGCGAAGGAAGCAGAGCCTGTATATTGCGCCGAATACACTATGACGGGAATGATCCGGTCCGATCCCGCCCGATCGAGATCGGCCAGGATATCTAGGCCCGACCCATCCGGAAGCGCGATATCCACGATCAGAAGATCGACATTTTGCTCGGCGAGAATATGTCGTGCTGTCGAAAGGTCGCTAGCCTTTGCAATGCGCGCATGACCGCTAAGCGCGCGTGCTGTTAATTCCAGTGTGTCGGTGTCGTCGTCGATGTGCAGAACGAGTGGCATGGCCACCGCCGCACGCTCGACCGCCGTGCCCAAGGCATGATCGAGGCGGGATGAGGCGATAGGCTTGGCAATCCAGTCTATAACATCGAGCGCAGCTGTTTCCTTCGCAGGGAGCGCCGGTATTTCGCTCGCGATTGCAATGATGGGCAGCGATCTATGCTGCGGATCGGCGCGGATATCCTTCAATGTCGCCAAAGCGTTCTGTCCGGCAAACTGAACATCCAGTATCAGCGCTACATAGTGGCGATTGGCTAGAGCAGCGAGTGCCGCATTGCGATCGGCCACTACGTCCGTCAGTATCTCCCGGCGGGAGATAGTGGCGCGGATAGTCTCCGCCTCAACCGTATCGCAAAAGAGTAGAAGGCGTGGCGCGCCGATCCTGTCCCTTTGCCTGCTAAAGCCATTCCACAGCGGCACAGTGAACGTGAAAACGCTGCCCGTGCCCGTTGCCGTATTCCGCGCGGGTTCCCACCATATCTGCCCACTATGACTGTGCACAATCTCTCTTGAAATAGCGAGGCCAAGACCTGTACCGGGGGTCGGTCCAATCCGGTGCGCGCTTTGGGCAAAGCGCGTAAACAAACGCTCGCGCAAGTCGGGTGGGATGCCTGGTCCCTGATCGATGACCGCGACTTGGCCGTGGCCGGATTGCGTGTCCAACCGCAATGTAACGGTCCCGCCTTCTGGCGAATAGCTAATCGCATTGGACAGCAAGTTTAGCACGACCTGCATCAGGCGGTCGGTATCGCCATGGATAGGCATAGGACCCGCACCGCTGATCAAGTCGAGATGAATATTGCGCGTCGCCGCCATACCGCGAACAGCATCCAGGCTGCGACCTGCAATATCGTGCATGTCCCATTGCGCGAAATCGAACGTCATCAGGCCGGCCTGCATCTTTTCCACGTCGAGCAGATCGTTGACCAGCCGGATCAGGCGGTGGGCATTATTTTCTGCGATCACCACCAACCGCTGCGCATCGGGCGGAAGTTCTTGGTCCGCCCCGCCGCGCAGCAGCCCAAGAGAACCAAGTATCGAGGTCAACGGGGTGCGCAGCTCATGGCTTATGGTGGAAAGGAACTGATCCCTCATTTGCTCCGCCTTTGCCCGCTCCGAAATGTCACGAAAGGCCGCAACGATATGCATGCCATCATCCAGCGGCATGGTACCCAGTGCCACTTCCACGGGCACGACCGCACCGGTCGCGGTACGGGCTTCCAGCGGGGTACGCAGGGGAGCTGCTATGACATCACCTACCACACCCAGCCTGTCAAGAAACCGACCTTCCCCCGGCGCAATATCGACGATCAGCGACAGGTCGCGTCGCAGCAATTGCTGCGACGGATACCCAAACAGCCGTTCGGCAGCAGGATTGAGCATTTCCATGCTGCCGCTGGGGTTCACCAATATTATGGCATCGAGACTATGACGGAAAATGGCAGTCTGCCGCGCTGTGGCATCGGCCACCTGTTGCTGCGCCCGGTAACGGGCCGCCCTTGCTGCGTGAACAATAAATGCGCCCAGTATCGCCAATATAGCGGACAGGAGCACGACAACCCATGCGGCAGTGCGAATGATAGTGTTACGCTTATCCTCAGCTGCAAGATTCCGGGCGAGCATCGCGTTTTGATCGCGCACCATGGTCGCGACATGAGCGCGAAATTCATCCATGATCGTTTTGCCGCGCCCCTGTATAACCATGGACGCTGCGGCAGCTTGCCCGGCCGCATTCCGTGCCGTCAGTACCCGCTCCATTTCCTTAAACTTCAGGTCGATCAGGCGGCGCAGTTTCGGCAACTGCGCAAAACTACTCGGATCATCGGCCAAGATTCGTTCCAGCGACGCCAGATCTTTGGGAAGTGTGAGACTGGCCCGTCGATAGGGCTCAAGAAAAGTGCGATCACCTGTAATGACATAACCGCGTTGCGCGGTTTCCGCGTCCTGCACAGCCGAGAACACCGATTCGATCGCGATCTGCCGTCGGAATGATTGGTACACAGCATCATTTGTTTGCGCGGCGCGTCGATACTCGCTGGCAAACCAGAGCGTCAAACCAGCCAAAAGCATCGGAATAAGCGATGCGCCAACCATGCTGCGCCATAGGCGCGGTGCCGTAAGTGGCACGGGCATCGCCGTCACAGTGACGATTCTGCGTAGGGATCGATCAGGGGACGCATGGCCAACATAGCCTGCAATCTATTGGTCACGCCAAGTTTGCGAAAAATGGACGTCAAATGTGCTTTGACGGTCGCTTCGGTAAGATTGAGGTCGGCCGCAATCTGTTTGTTGAGATGACCGCTAGCCAGCGCGGACAGCACACGGGACTGCGCCGCCGATAGGCTCTGCAACCGCGCATTGAGATCGGCAATGTTGGCGGGCACTCCAATATTACTGGAGAAAATTTGCTTTCCCGTAAGCAGCATGTCGATGTCGCGCACCAGCTCTTCAAGCGGCTGGGATTTGAAAAGAAAGCCAGCGGCCCCCAAAGCCCGTGCAGTCGCGATGATCGAGGGTTGCGTATAGGCGGACAGAAGCGCGATTGGCGTATCGCTCAGCGCATGCCGCATGCGAAACAGACCGTTGAAGCCAATGCTGTCCGACAAACGATAGTCCAGCACCAGCAGCTTGTAGGGTTTGCGCCGTCGTGCCAAATCTTCGGCGGCTGCTATGGTATCTGCAACATCGACCATATATTCTGGATGACGGATACGTATCGCCATCTGCAATCCTTCCCGGATCAACGGATGGTCGTCCGCCAGTAATATTCGGCCCTCTCGCATATCGTTTCCATTCACCGTCTGCGCGTTGTGTCGGAACGTGTAAGTGATAATACGTATGATTGACGATTTTTGAGAGGGAAGTCCATGATTTTCATGGAAAAACTCTATATTGACCGCTTATGCAGATTATGGACCACAATGCCCTCTATCTCCTGAGTGTGGACGATACTTGCCGTCGACTGATAGAGATGTGGATGACCGACTGCTCATGGTCGTGCCATTATAAGGAAAATGTGGGGCAGTTACTGGCTGATGTCTCGGACCGGGTGCCTGCCATCGTGCTGATCGATAGCGGGGTCGTAAGCGATATTGCGACAACGGTGCGCGCGCTTCGAAGTTTGCCAGGATCGGCGTCTGCGCTGCCGATACTGTTGCTGACACCGCATGTCGAAGAAGCGGGACAGGGTTGCAACGCTGTGCTCCATATGCCGCTAGTGCAGGACAGGCTGCTGGACGCGGTGAGCGAATGGACCGGGCCGCTAGACGACAAAGCATTCCGGTCCTTAGACAATCCTTATTATCGACTGATACGGGTCGTCGGTCAGAGCATGGCCGCGGGAATGCTGACGCGCTGTATTGCAGCATTGCGCCAGGCACTGGAAAAGATTGCAAAAGGCGCAGCGCCGCAAGCCATTGCCCATGATGTTGCCGGGATGTGCGGAATGATGGGATTTGAGAAGCTCAGCACGGCTTGGTCTGCGGTGGAATATGATGAACCGGATGCGTTGGAAAAGGCCATTGAACTGACGCAGGCGACTATTGAACGTAAACCAAGCCGCTGAATTTCCCACGTTTCTTCCAAAAGAAATTTAGACATTAGTCTAAATATTCTCTATTTGTTCTCATTTTGGAGAACTTTCTTAACCAAATGGCGCGCTTAGTTGATGGCAGTCAAATGGCGGGGAAAGCCTTATGGATATGCGTTTATTTTTGAAGCATGGCGTTGCGGCTCTGGCTGCGGCAGCAAGCATGGGGGTCGCTCCACCGGCTCAGGCGGGGAGCAGCACCGGAACGATCAATGTTCAACTGACGATAACGTCGGCCTGCCTCGTCAACGGAACGGCATCGACCGCGTCGTTCGGATCGGCTGGCACGATCGCATTCCCGAATGAGCCGGGCACGTTCACGCAGACCGATGCGCAACTTGTCGGATCGCTTGGCGATCTAGCCATTCGCTGTTCGCCCGGCACGACGCCGACATTGACGATCGGCAACGGTCTCAACGACGATAGTGGTGTGCGGCGGATGGCGTCGGGTACCAACCGTATCGCATACCGCCTCTACACGGACGCCGGGCGCTCGCAGGAAGTGACTGTCGGTCATAGCATTGCGTTGGGCACGATGGGGCAAACGGCCGTCACTGTGCCGCTTTACGCACGCGCCACGAACAGCGGTGTGCTGCCTGCGGGAGCCTATGCGGATACCGTGCAGGTCACTTTGGCTTGGTAACGTGCACTTGATCGAGACAAGCCATGGCACGTTGTTTTGCCTCCATTATGTCGGTGCCATGCCTATTGTGGACCGCGTGGTCGCCAGCCTATGCGGAACTGACGCGGGATGTGCCGGTGTCTGCCGATGTTGTGGCTGGTTGCCGGATCGCGACGACGGGCAGCGGAGCTTTGGGAAACGCTGACTTCGGCACCCATCCCGGCACAGCCACGACAACGCTTGACGCCACGGTCATCGGTGCCAGCGGGAGCGGTCTGCGTATCGAATGCACGCCGGGGGTAACACTCTGCATCGCAGCCGATGCCGGCGCGCATGCCGTGAGCGGGCAGCGGTATCTGGCCGGTCCGGCAAGCAGCACTCCCGTCGCTTACGATCTTTATGCCAATGGCGGCACGACGCCTTGGACCAGCAACGCGCTCTCGCTGGGCTTTACTGCCGCCAACACGATCCTGACAGTGCCCATCGTCGCCCGCCTCACGCTTCCGGGCAATGCGCGCGCAGGGGCTTACACAGATACAGTCCATGTCACGCTCACATGGTGATTATGCGAAGGACAACGCGATGAAACTACTCGTCATGCCGCTTGGCATACTATGTGCAAGTCTGGCTGCAATCTCACCGGCATTTGCGGCGTCATCGGTGGTGATCTGGCCCATCGATCCCTCAATGGACGTACAGGACAAGGCAACGCCGCTCTGGATCGAAAATCGGGGGACGGAACCGGTCACCCTGCAGGTTCGCACCTATCGCTGGGCACAGAACGACAGCGAGAATGTGCATGAGCCACAAAGCGACGTCATCGCGAGCCCGCCAGTCGCGAAGGTCGAGCCAGGCGCAAGACAATTGATCCGCATTATAAAGGTGAACGGCCCCAGCAAGGGTACCGAATCCGCCTATCGCCTGCTGATCGACGAACTGCCGAAGCCGCCTGCGGAAGGAGAGCAAAGTGCGCGGCGTGCCGATCTGGCTGTCCAGATGCGCTATTCCATTCCGCTGTTCGTGCGGGGCGAAACATTGAGTGCAGCGAGCCCGGCTACAGCCCTTGACGCGGCAATGGTTATCGAGCGCGGCCAACGCCACGTCGTAATCCGCAATCGCGGTACCATTCACGCTCGGTTGACGGACCTGCGGCTCTTCACGCGGGGTCATGAAACGGCCGTGCGCGACGGTCTGATCGGTTATGTCCTGCCCGGCGCCACGATATATCTGCCGTTGCCGTCCGATGCGCCAGCCGATGCAGCCGTCCGCGTGGGCGTCAATGGGCAGGATCGTCTGCTGGCATCCGGTACCTGACGCGTGCCTGCGGACCATGGAGGACTGTCTGATCTCGCGCCGCTGCCGCGCACTGGTGCACGCGGTATTGGCGCTCTGCATAGCGGCGATTCCGGTATCGGGTTGGGCTCAGACACCTTCCTTTGCGGATATCGCATCCTCCGCCACGCAGCTTTTCCTGAAAGTCGATGTCAACGGCACGCGCGATGGCCCAGTTGTGTTCGTGGAGCAGCATGGCGAGCAATTTCGTATAAAACGCGACGATTTGCGTGCTGTAGGTCTGCACCTTGAAGGGGCAGCGGAAGATATGGTCGATATAACAGCACTTACAGGAGCGAAAGTTGCCTATGATGCCGGACAACAGAGTCTGTCTGTCACCGTACCGCCTTCGCTCTTGCCCACGCAGCAACTGGGCGACATCTCTGCGTCACTAGCGCCTGCCATTTCTGGCAGCGGTGCGCTCATCAGCTATGATTTATACGTCCAGACCATCGGTGGCCGCACAACGGCATCCCTATGGAGCGAACAGCGCATCTTCGGACGTTCGGGCACTGCGTCCAACACCGGCACATTGCGGACATTCCGCGGCGCAGCAAGGTATTTGCGATACGATACGCGGCTGCGCGTGCAGGATGAAGGCCGTGCGCTATCCGCTACCGTGGGCGATCTGGTCACAGGCGCGCTCAGTTGGGGCAGCGCGGTAAGGATGGGCGGCATCCAGATAGGACGCAACTTCCGTATCCGGCCAGATCTCGTGCTGACACCTTTGCCACAATTTGCCGGGCAAGCGAGCGTGCCTTCCGCCGTTGATCTTTTCATCAATGGGCAGCGATCCCGGACAGACAGCGTGCGCCCTGGCCCGTTTCTCCTCGATGCGCGTCCTTCTATCAACGGCGCCGGAGAGGCAGTCGTCGTGACCACCGACGCAGTGGGACGCCGGATCGCCGCCAGCATACCGTTCTATGTTTCCAACGATCTGCTGCGTCCTGGCCTTGTAGATTTTTCACTGGAAGCCGGCGCTCTACGTCGCGACTACGGCCTGCGGTCCTTTGCATATGGCATGGCGGCAGCGAGCAGTGTCGCGCGTGTCGGCATCACGCGTCATCTGACGCTTGAGGCGCAAAGCCAGATATCCCGCAAGGTACAAATGGCGGGAGTGGGGGCAATAGTTGCGCCGGGCGTCTTTGGCACCGTCAATCTCTCTGTCAGTGCCAGCCGCAAAGCGACCGGTGCAAACGGCAAACAAGTCGTCATGGGATATGATTATGTGGGGCGCCGCTTCGGCATCTCCTTGCAACATGTGGAACGAAGCGTGGCCTACAGCGATCTGGCATCGTTCGATTTGGACCTGCTCTCGGCGGCGCGCCGCAGCACCCGTGCCTTTGCATCTGCATCGCTGGATTCCGCTGGATCGATCAGTGCCGGTTATATAGATGCAGTGTATCGCAACGCACCGCGCACCCGCCTGGCCACGGCGTCCTACACGACGACGCTAATGGGGCGTCTTAGCGTAATTGCAAGCGCTGACGTAGATGTTAGGACTGGACGTGCAGGTGGACAGTTCCGTCTGCTTTTGCCGTTCGGTCGAAACAGCGTGTCGGCGGGCGTGCAGCGCACATCGACCGGCACAACTCGCACGCAGGCCGATTTCGTTCGATCCATCCCCAGCGAAGGCGGCGTGGGGATGTCCGCCAGTATCGCACGCGAAGAAAAAAGTGGGACGCTTGCACAAGGTGAAGCTGTGTGGCGCACGCCTGTCGCTCAATTGACGGCAGGAGGATCGCGAGGGCGCAGCGACACCGCACTTTGGGGCAGTGCGAGTGGGTCGCTGATCGTTCTCGGCGGGCAGGTTATGCCAACCGCACAAGTCAGCGACGCCTTTGCACTCGTCTCCACCGATGGCATACAAGGTGTGCCGGTTTATTATGAAAATCAGCGTGTCGGTGTGAGCAATCGTCATGGGTACGCTTTCGTACCTAGCGTTACATCGCATTATTCGGGTCGATACAGCATCGACCCGATGGCGCTTGACCAGACTATTTCGGTGCCGGTTGCCGAAAAGCGCGTTAACATTCGTACCGGCGGCGGCGCTGTCGTCCATTTCGCGCTTGGCAAGCAACGTGCCATCGCCCTGACACTAATCGATGGCATAAACCGCCCACTTCCGGTCGGCAGCATTGTCGAAAAGATAGGGCCGGAGGGCTCCGTGGTGGTCGGCTGGGATGGCCTATTATATCTTGAAAATGTACAATCTGGTGCGGTTCTCGATGTGCTTCGCGCCGATGGCGGGCACTGCCGTGCATTAGTGCCGACGCTTTCAACAGAATCTGTAACGCCCTCGGTGGTGTCATGCCTGTAATCGTTCCATTGGTCCGTATCCTTATGATCATATTCGGATTAATGGCTTTGCCTGAAACGGCATCAGCGGCTTGCACGGTTAGCGCTGTCAGCGGTAGTCTCGGCACGCAGTCATCCTATAGCGTCCAGACAGGCGGCGCTGCACGTACCAAGATTGGTGCGGGCTTCACGTGTTCCGGAGCACTCATCACGCTTGTATCCAGCAACAGTGCGAATGCAACGATGACCACCACGAACCAGTTCAAGCTCAAGCGTGCAGGAAGCAGCGACGCTATACAGTACGCAGTATCTGCCGATCCGGGTGGCACATTGCCATTTTCCAACAACAGCACCGTCAACTATATGAGTTCTTCAACGCTGGCGTTGCTGGGCATATTGGATCAGGGCAATTTTGCGCCATCCATCTACATCCTGCCACAGTCCGGTGCCAACGTATCGGCTGGGACCTATACCGATACAATGCGTATCGACTGGGTGTGGTCGGTTTGCCATGGTGTCAACGTCCTGGGTATCTGCATCCTAAGCGAAAATGGCACGGGAACGGCCCTTGTTACCCTGACGATGATTGTCAGTGCCGATTGCCGGATCAGCGTGCAGCCGATCAGCTTCGGCTCGGCTGCGTTGGTCGATCAATTTACCGAGAAAAGCGGCAGCTTTGCTGTGGATTGCACCAAGGACAGCACGTTCAGCATTAGCGTTACCAATGGCAATTCAGGCGCATCGACGCCATGGCGGAAGATGAGTAATGGCTCTGGCGGAACGCTGGACTATAATATTTACTGGGCCGATGGGCACACCATATGGAATGCCGCCGCACCCGTCGTCGGTGCTGCACCCGGCATAGGTGCTGCCGTGCCGGGGCAAAATTATCTGTTCAAGGCCCGCATCAATCCTGCGCAGAGCGCTCCGCCGGCGGGGCATTACACCGATTTAGTAAGCGTACTGGTGATGTTTTAGACTGATTGGATAAAGATCGTTCGATTGGTTCGCGGCTATGGGGGCAGCAAGACAAGCGTTCAAACGCAAATTGCCGGATCGCTGAGCGAAAGCACGGCGTCCTGAAGCGAACGCTAGAGCACCAGCGCAATCCGTAGCTATCGGCTAAATGCAACTGAAGTCATCGAGATATCTGGACCTCAACGAATTTGGACCAAGGACGGCTTTCCGAACTGTAACGCGGTCATAATGGAACGTCGAGGCTCGGTTCCCCATGCGGTGGTTCTCAGGCAGTCACGCGCCACGATGCGTCTTGCAAATCACCGCTCGACGGCGTCTCCCACGCCAATGAGCTGACTGCTGGCCAGCATGAACAGCCCGCGCTTGCCTCTTGCCCGTGCCTAGAGCCCCCCCGCAAGGGCCACAGGGACAATAATTCGGCGAAGTTGTCGTTGTCACACAGAAACTCGACTTCGTTACACTTTTATCTCTTGACTAGGCCATAAAGCGAAGTGCACTTTGCTATTCAGGCGATTAAGCAGAACGGATTCGAATAACGATCCTCTTATCCGCTGAGGGCTAATGTCGGTCGTTTTCGACCATTCAAAAAATACGGCGTCTGCAGGCTTGATCGGTCCAGGATGAAGATTGCGACGAGCGGCTGCCGTGATCGCTGAGAATTGATGCATGGGACAGACAATTTGTCTTGCTCATTCAAAAGTGCTGGCTGGGGGAAATTTGATGAGCAGCAATATACACTTTATGTATCTATCACGCTCGGCGATAGCAGCATCGTTGGCCGTTTTAGCATTGTTGCCCTTGCCTGTGCATGCTAAAAATGCCGGCACGCCGATTGCCGACATAGTGATTAGTAACGGAAAGATATTCTCTTCCATCACCAGTAAACCGTGGAGCGAAGCGCTCGCGATCAAAGATAAAAAGATTCTCGCTATCGGTTCAACGCAGGATATAAAAGAATATATTGGACCTAGCACTGAGGTAATTGACGCTCAAAAACAACTAGTCATTCCTGGTATTATTGATGCTCATGTCCATCTTTCAAATTCCATAAAAGATATCATAGCCTTCAACTGCTCGTCTCCAAACGATGCCAGCCTTGATCAACTTATAGTGAATGTTGCGGCATGCGCTAAAGGGCGTAAGCCCGGTGAATGGGTGACGGTCAATGCGTATAGCAGCCGCCTGATACCGCAACTGACCGCATCGGATGCCTTGCAGAAGTTGGATGCGGCGACGCCCGATAACCCCGTGGTTATCCGCAGCGACTCCGTTCATGATCGCTGGGTGAACTCGGCGGCCCTTAAACTTGCCAATATCACCAAGCAAACGACAGTCGCTGACGGCACGATCGGGAAAGATCCGAGCAGCGGTGAACTTAACGGGCTGTTGATAGAGTGGGGTGCGGCTGGTTTGGTCGACACGATCAGCCCGCTGGGTAAATTCAACAGCACTGACGACAGTGGACTTCTCGAACAAGGCGCGGTCTTGCTCAACAGCTTTGGGGTTACTGGCTGGGTAGAGGCCATGTCCTCCGTGGAAAGCGCTGCGGCGTATCGCAAAGCTGACGAAAGTGGCAATTTTCACGGTCGGGTGGGCATCTCCATCCTACTGGACCCTAACAAGGTTGCGCCGTCCGAACTGCCAGCTCTTTTCAAGGCCGCATCGGCTTCTGATGATGCCCATCTCTCCACCAAGTTTGCGAAGATATTTCTGGACGGTACTCCAGTTACGCAGACAGCGTCAGTGTTGGAGCCTTACTTGCCCAACAAGGAACATGGCGCGCATTATCATGGGGAGCAAAAGGTTTCACAGGATCTGCTCAATCAGACTGTTACCGCTCTCGATGCGCTTGGCGTATCGGTTAAGATGCACGTCACAGGCGATGGCTCGGTGCGTGAAGCCCTCAATGCAGTCATGGCAGCCAGAGCTGCCAACGGCAATCGTGGCCCCACGCACACCTTGGCACACGCCGGACATCTCGCGCCGGAAGATATCAGGCGCTTCGCTACATTGAATGTCGCTTTTGAAGCGTCGCCAACAATGTGGTTTCCAGGACCAATCATGGACGCCATGATCGCTATGCTCGGTAAGGACAGGGCCGAGAACTTCTGGCTGTTCCGCACCTATATGAAGAATGGAGCGCTGGTTGCCGGGGGCACCGACTGGAAAACGATCCCGGGAGAATATTCTGATCTATGGTCGGGGATCGAGGGCATGGTCACGCGCCGCAATCCAACCGGCAAATTTCCCGGTGTTCTGCATCCTGAAGAGGCGTTGGATGTTGCAACCGCCTTGCAACTCTACACGATCAATTCCGCAAGGGTCCTTCGCGTCGATGATGTTGCCGGCTCGCTGGAGCCAGGAAAGTCGGCCGACGTCGTCATCCTGAATCAGGATATATTTACGGTAAACCCCGACTGTATTTCAGAAACCGCGCCACTTATGACCATCTTTGAAGGGGCAGTTGTCTATAAAAATCCCAAAAAGGATGCTCCTGCCTGCTCCTAAGACAATAGGGCAACAAAGACGATTGAATGAATTTGATTAATTGCATCGAGTAATATTCAAATAAGGGGGAATTATATGAAAAATGACAAGATGTCTTTGATTAGACTACTTTCGACGGCTGCAATATTGTCGGTGGGATCGGCGCCTGCATGGGCGCAGGATCAAGCGGGTGCATCAACCTCGTCCGCTTCCGACACGACTGGCGGCGAAATCATCGTGACGGCACAAAAGCGTTCGCAGTCGATCAACAATGTCGGAATGTCGATCACGGCAGCTACGGGCGACGAACTTCTGGCAAAAGGCGTGGTCGACGTTTCGCAGTTGTCCAAGATCGTGCCGGGCTTCAACTATAACCTGACTGCCTACGGAACACCGGTCTATACAATCCGCGGTGTCGGGTTCCAGGATAACAGTCTCGGCGCCAGCCCGACCGTCAGCGTGTATGTGGATGAAGCGCCTGTCGCCTTTTCATCGCAAACGCTGGGGGCGGCGCTTGATATCGAACGCGTCGAAGTCTTGAAGGGACCGCAGGGCACATTGTTCGGTGGAAATTCGACCGGCGGTGCAATCAACTATATTGCCGCGAAGCCCACGGATTCCTTCAAATGGGGCGTTGATGCATCCTATGGCCGCTTCAATACCGTCGATCTTTCTGGATTTGTCAGCGGCCCGATTAGCGACACATTGAAAGTGCGCGTGGCTGCCAGAACGCAACAGGCCAACGCCTGGCAATATAGCTATACGCGCGATGACCAGATCGGCGTTGTTAACCAGTTCATCGGTCGCATCCTGGCTGATTGGACCCCGACGGACAATCTCAAGATCTCGCTCAATGTGAACGGATGGCGTGACCGTTCCGACACTCCGGCCGCCCAGGCGGTCAAGCTTTCGCCGACAAGTCCTTTTCCGCCGCCATCGGCAGCGCTTGTGAACTATCCTCTTTCACCTCGCAACAGCCGGGCTGCTGATTGGGACCCAGGCATTTCGTTCAGACAGGATAGCCACTTTTATCAGGCATCGGGACGTATCGATCTCGATCTGTCCTCCGACATCGTGCTGACCTCGATCACCTCTTATCAGAAGTATAAGAGATTTCAGCCGATGGATACGGATGGCACGGCCCTGGCCAATTTCCGTATTGGATTGAAGGGGGGCACGTCCACCTTCTTCCAGGAGTTGCGCGTCGCCGGTAACGCTCCGGGCGTTAACTGGATGCTGGGCGCGAACTATCAGAGAGATAAAATACACGATATCAATACCTTCTTCATTCCTTTCGCAGTCACGTCATTCCTGGGCAATCCTGAAAATGTGTCGCGGCAGACTGTCGATACGAAGGCTGTCTTCGCCAATGGCGATTATGAAATTATGGATGGTCTGACTGTTCTTGGTGGAATTCGTTACACCGAAGCGGATCGTGATTATCGCGGTTGCACACAGGACTATGACGGCACGGTTGCAGGCTCAGGCTTCTTCCCAGGCGCGACGCGCGGGAGCTGCATCACGCTCCTCAACAACTTCACGCTAGGCGAAGTGACTGACACACTCGACCAGAACAATATCTCCTGGAAAGCCGGCCTGAACTACAAGCCTTCCAATGGCACGCTTTTGTACGCCAACGTCAGTAGGGGCTACAAGTCCGGCAGCTATCCTATTCTGTCGCTGGCGTTCGAGCCGCAATCGAGCCCGGTCACGCAGGAAAGTGTCTTAGCCTATGAAGTCGGCGCGAAGCTCAATCTGGGCTCGACGCTGCAACTGAATGGTGCCGCATTCTACTATGATTACACCAACAAGCAGATCCGCGGCAGGGGCGTATTCGCTATCTTTGGTGTGCTTGAGCTGCTGGTGAATATACCACAGTCGCGCGTTGTTGGTTTCGAATTGGATGCTGCCTGGAAGCCGATCACCGGCCTGACGATTGCCCCGTCGGTAACGATGGTCGATTCCAAAATTCGTGGCAACTTCACGAACTTTGATGTCGCTGGAAATCAGGAGAATTTTAGCGGCCAGGCATTTCCTTTTACGCCGAAATGGTCGGGCAATACGGATATCGAATATCGCTGGGCGATGCGTAGTGAATTGACCGCATTCGTGGGTGGTAATGTGAACTACCAGTCGGTCAGCTACGGCGATCTGGCCCGCTCTGCGCCCTTCAAGATTGCCAGCTATGCGCTCGTTGATTTGCGCGCGGGTATTGAAGGGGACAAATGGACAGCAAGTCTCTGGGGCCGGAACGTCTTCAACAAGACGTATGAAACGTCGACAGGCAACATTGGCGACTTCATTACACGCTATGCGGGCCGCCCAGCAACCTATGGCGTACGCCTGAGCTATCGCTACTGACTTTGTCTCAGGGTCGTTATCGCAATGGTTTAGGCCAGGGCGGTAATGACCTGAAAGGCGCCTTTTGCGACAGCGAATATCCAATCCCAAACCAAGTGGACGATCGGTATGAAGACGAAATACACCGCCGGGCTCATTCCGATCACACTGGCTTTTGCTGCAACCGGTGTCAGTGCAGAGGTTCCAGGATCGGCGGGTCAAAAGGAGCTGGTGAGCGCTCATGCAGCATGGCTCGCCAGGGTGAATGCCAATGACCAGGTTGAAGGCGTCAAGGATTTTACAGACGATGCTCTGATCGTCGGAGGGGAAGGCCCCATCGTCGAAGGCCGTGACGCTGTTCGCGACTATGTGGCAATATTAGGAGGGCGTCCTGGGTTTAACGTTGCCTTTGATCTTGAGCGTGCGACGGTATCGTCAGACGGGGCAATCGGATATGTTATCGGCAGCGCCATGATTACTTCGCTCGACAGTAACAAGCGGCGGGTAGGGGGGCGCGTGCGGCTCCTGACAGTTTGGCGAAAAATTGACGGCGTTTGGAAGTGCTATATCGATGCACCTCTATCGGTGCCCTCTTGACCTTTGGCGATTTCACGCACTTCAGCCGTTTGACGTCCAATCATTATTGAAAAAGACCATATTGTTGCCGCGGGTCGGTAACGATCATGGTCTTTTTCGGTGTTCGCTTACCGTTAAATGTTCGCGCGCTATCGTTTTGCCACGCTATTCTCAGGCTATCATGCCACCGCGATCGTGCTGTCTGCACGCGATCGGCTAGACGCGATTAGACTGACAGTCTTTCGTGCCTCACTCGTGATGGTCGGGCTGTGACGCATCTCCAAAAGGGGTGGCAGATAATTCGCCAGATAAGATGTTGAGCCAATGATTGCCTGATCAAGCATTTGCTTGGTGATAATGCCATCTTCCAACACCGAAAGGCTGAAAAAGGTATCGGCAATCTGAACGGCGTAGAAGCAAGTCAGCACCGGGTCTTTCATTTGGGGAAGGTGGTAGAAGGATTCCAAAACGCTGCTCAACACGGCGCCAAAACGCAAATCGTCATGACAGGCTGCTCGCTTGATATCTGACGCACTTTGGGGACCGAGCAGCAACTGACGGGCTGCGGCGTCTGAATTGAAATAGGCGGCCGAGGCTCGCAAGAAGGTGCTGACGCAATCCTGCCAACGCTCATAGGCAATGGCCTCTGGCGCCATCAGGCTCATTTCGTCAGCGATATTCCGGGCCAGCTCTTTGTAAAGCACGCGTATATCGGGGAAAAAATGGTAAGTTGAGCTTGTAGGAATTGCCGCGCGTTCGGCAATCATCGGTAAGGTGATTTCGTGCATTGCACGCTCCTCTAGCAATGCGCGTGCTGCCGTCAGTAATGCTTCTCGCCGCGCTCGGCCGCGGGCCTGAGTGTATCTCTTATTATTTCGGGTTTCTACCATGTAGACCGGTATATCGGGAGCTCTGAACTGCGACAACCACAATAGAGTCGGATCCGCACAGCGTCTTGTTGCCAAGTGGCTCTGGCTAAAAAGTAGCGGAGCCAATGCTCGAGATCGTTCTGCCACTCTGTACCGATAGCCAGCCTATATCAACGCCGGCTTCCTGTGAATTCCGCATTCTTCACGAAGTGACGAGCGTGCATCCGACGAAAAAGGAGCCGCGGCATTCTTCGCAGCAGGACTTGCAAGCTCGCAGCAAATTCCGACGGTGCTGCCCCGTGCCATCCCATCCCAGCTTCTGCCACTCCCATTTGAAATTTGAATGGTGGCTGAGTGCGGCCACCACGGGGTATAGGGTGTGCACTTGCTGCTCTCCATACATCAGTAGCTCAGAGGCGACCCGCTCCCGCGATTACCCCATGTTCGTTCAGCCAACCGAGACATGGCAGCAAGGCACCGCATCCAAACCGTTCTTGAGACGATAGCGTGTTCTCAAAAGCACCATAATCTCCCCGGCGAGGTGGAACCCGACGAAAACCAGAATAAGTGTATCACTCCTGTTCAGCCTCTGGCTGGTCCGGTTATGGCTAACCCACGCTAGGCGGTGTAATCATCGATGGCGTTTAATATGCCCGGATCCTCGATGCCCGCAGCATCAGCCCCCTGAGGGCTCGCTATGAGCAGGGGCCGCTAATTTTTTCGAAGAAACTTTCCTAGGAAAATCCAATGTGAGGACTCTATTGGGACAAGGGTGCCCTGCGAAGAGATTTTATGGCGAAACCAGCTGACAGACCTGCGCTCGCGAATTGGATTGGTGCCTCGGTCATGCCGCACGAGCCCAAGGTGCGGGCGTGGTTAGGGCGAGCAAAAGTCTCGCGCGATGATATCGATGACCTCCTTCAGGAGGCATATTGCAAACTGGCTGGCCTAGACACCTTCGATCACATCGAGCGCCCGGACGCTTATTTCTTTTCCCTCACGCGCAATCTCCTGCTGAGGAAGTTGCGCAGGTCCAGCGTCGTTCCGCTGACCACGATCGCCGAGATCGAGGCCTTCGATGACGACCGTCCCTCTCCCGAGCGCGAAGCGGCGGCGCGCAGTGACTTCGACCGTGTCCGTAAGCTTTTGTCAGCGTTGCCGGAGCGTTCGCGGCGGATCATCGAAAAGAGAAAATTCGACGGACTTTCCCAGCGCGAGATCGCCAGCAGCGAGGGGATCAGCGAGGGCATGGTCGAATATCATGTTTATCAGGGCATCAAGACCGTCATTCGTGCACTGAAGGAGCAGGACGAGAAGATGGCCCAACATTTGGGTGAACATGAGCAGAAAGGCCATTGGCGGTGACGCGCGAGACTGCATCTGAGATCGCAGACCGCGCTGCCCGCTGGGTGGCGCAGATGGCGTCTGGTGAATGGAACGCCGAACGTGAGGCCGAGCTGGGGCGCTGGCGGGAGGGCGACCCACGTCGCGAAGGCGCGCTGCTTCAGGCACAAGCTGCGCTCGCCATGATTGAGGCTGCCCGGGTACCTGCCTTGGCCGCCAACGATGCCGATCGGTATGAGGGAGGGGTCCGCCGTCGGCAGTTTTTGATTGGCGGCGGTGCTGCCGTAGCAGGAGTAGCGGCGTCGATTGGCTTCTTCGATTTAATCTCGGCGGGATCGACCTATCGGACCCAGGTTGGAGAGATACGACGGATCCCGTTGGACGATGGGTCGACCGCAGCGATCAACACGGCGAGCCGCGTATCTATTGATCTGCGCCAAGATCTCCGGCTGGTCGAAGTCTCGGAGGGAGAGGCCTGGTTCCAAGTCGCCAAGGACCGCCAGCGGCCCTTCCTGGTGGAAGCCGGTCGGGTACGGGTGCGGGCCGTGGGCACCGCTTTCTCGGTACGCAGGCTCGAGAAGGGTGCAGATGTGCTGGTGACCGAAGGTGTCGTCGAGGTCTGGACCGATGGCGCCGAGGGGCACATAGTCCGGATCGCCGAGGGCAATCGTGCCTATGTGGGTGACAACTCCTTTGTGGAAATGGCCAATCCCCGCACCTCGTCGGTTGACCGGTCACTCGCCTGGCGCGCCGGTAAGATCGACTTGGTCGGCCAGCCGCTGTCGGAAGCAGTCGCCGAGTTTAACCGTTACAACAAACGCAAGATTGTCCTGCTCGATCCGGCTCTGGGTGCCGAACAATTTGACGGAATTTTCCGGACCGATGATCCAATAGGTTTCGCGGAAGCCATCAGGACCAGCCTGAATGTTCCATTAAATATGGCTGACCCACTCCTGATCCAGATTGGATCCACAAACCAAAAATAATTCGACTTACAGCCTAGGAAATTCCCCTTTCCGGACTCTTGATGTCAGAGGCAAAGCAAAAAAGGGGGATTTTCAATGACCGTCAGCATGTCACGTGCCGCGATCCTGGCATCGTCGGCCGCTATCTATATTGTTGCCGCAGCGCCCATCGCCGCACAGTCGAAATCGTTCGACATTCCGGCGCAGCCAGCAAGGTCCGGTATATCGGATCTCGGGCGACAGGCCGATATCCAGATCGCGGCATCCCGCAAGACGACCGAGGGGCGGCGTACGAACCCGGTCCGCGGCACAATGTCGATCGAGCAGGGGTTGCGGCAGTTGCTCAACGGGACCGGGCTGGTCGCCCGGCTGACCGGCTCCCGGACCTTCACCGTTCTGGCCCAGTCGTCGCCCGTGCGAAAGCTGTCGGCGGTCGTGGCGCCTCCGGAGCAAGCTTCGTTGCCGGTGCGGGAAGCTCCGGCCACCGTCGAACCGTCGCCTTTCGAAAGTGGCGAAATCATCGTCACCGCCCAGAAGCGTGCTGAGTCCGTCAATGACGTGCCGATGTCGATCGCGGCGGTTTCCGGTGAGCAACTTGCATCGCGCGGCATCACTGATACGGCGGACCTGGCCAAGGTCGTTTCCGGCTTCACTTTCAACACCGATGCCCGAGGTGCCGTGGTGTACACCATTCGCGGTATCGGCTTCCAGGAAAGCACGGTGGCGGCCAGTCCGTCGGTTACCGTCTATGTCGATGAAATTCCGCTGCCTTATGCCCTGACGACCCTTGGCGCATCACTCGATCTTGACCGTGTCGAAGTGCTGAAAGGGCCGCAAGGCACGCTCTATGGTCAGAATGCGACCGGCGGGCTTGTGAACTATATTGTAGCCAAGCCAACCAACACTTTTTCGGCTGGCGGCAATATCCGCTATGGGCGCTTCAATACCGCGGATCTCTCTGGCTTTGTCAGCGGCCCTCTGTCTGACACGATGCGTATTCGCGTGTCCGCCCGCTCACTCCAGGCCGATGCTTGGCAGAAAAGCTATACGCGTGCGGATGAGATCGGTAAAAAGAATCAGCTCTACGGCCGCATATTGCTGGATTGGGATGCCACCGACCGCCTCTCATTTTCCTTCAACGTCAACGCATGGCGCGACCGTTCGGAATCGCCTGTCGCTCAGTTGCGTCTCATATCGAATCAGAGTCCCGACCCCAGTCGCGCATTCCCAGGGCTTGCGGGATCCCCGATTGCGCCTGCAAACGCGCGGGCTGCGGATTGGACCCCCGGCTACGACTATCGACGGAACAACCGCTTCTACCAGGCATCGCTGCGCGCCGACTATGCCCTGTCGGATGACCTGAATCTAACGTCGCTAACGTCCTATCAGGACTATAAGCTCTACATGCCGCTGGACAATGACGGTTCGTCGTTCAGAAATATCTATATATTGCGGACCGGCAAGATCCAAACCTGGTTCCAGGAGCTTCGCATCGGAGGAGATCTGGGCAGTCGGGGCAGCTGGATCATCGGCGCCAATTATCAGCACGACAATACCTTCGAATCGGGCTTCCTGGATGTAAGTGAAAGCTCGCAGCGGCATCTTGGCCGTACGCTCACTAACGACAACGAGCAGATCGTCGAGACCAAGGCGATTTATGGCAACATCGACATTCCCGTCACTGAGAGGGTAAGCTTCAATGGCGGTATTCGTTACACGAGCCAAGATCGGAACTATGCGGGCTGCTCGCGCGACTCCGGTTCGGGCACGACGGCCGCAGTGTTCAATGCGCTGACGGGTGTGCCGAACAATTTTGGTCCTGGCGACTGCATCACGCTCATCACGCCGACGAGCGGCGGGCTGGTTCGGTCGAGCCTTGATGAGGATAACCTGTCATGGCGCGCCGGCGTGCGGTTCGAGCCCAACCGGGACCTCATGCTCTATGCCAACATTACCCGCGGCTTCAAGGCGGGCAGCTATCCGACCGTGTCCGCCTCGCGTGCCGGGCAGCTCGCGCCAGTGGTGCAGGAACGGGTGACGGCCTATGAGGCGGGCACCAAAGCTACGCTTTTCGACCGAGCGCTACAGTTGAACGGCGCGGTGTTCTACTATGACTATAAGGACAAGCAGATCCGGGGGCGCCGCGACGTTCCGCCCTTTGGCGCGCTCGAGGGGCTGGTCAATATTCCCAAGTCCCATGTCGTTGGCGCTGAGGTGAGTGCAACCATCCGCCCATATGGCGGCCTGACGATTTCGCCGTCGGTGTCCTTCGTCAAATCGAAGATCGAGAAGCCCTTCGTCAATTTTCGTGCCGACGGCTTCCCGCCGGCCGTCGAATTGGGTGGAGAAAGCTTCCCTTATACGCCCGAATGGACTGGAAGCTCCGATGCAGAGTATCGCTGGGGCCTGAACTCGACCCTTAACGCGTTTCTGGGCGGAACGCTGACGTTCCAGAGCCATACCTATGGTGGCTTCGGCGAACTCGCCAATTACCGCCTGCGTAGCTATGCCTTGCTCGATTTGCGCGCCGGCATCGAAAGCTCCGATCGCCGGTGGACAGCGAGCATCTGGGGGCAAAACGTCACCAACACCTATTACTGGGTCGCCGCCAATCGTCTGCAGGATGCCGTCGTTCGCAATGCGGGTATGCCCGTTACCTACGGCATCAGCCTGGGATGGCGCTACTGATGCGCCCGGTCTCCGAAATTGATCGCCGTTCCCTGCTGGGCACGTCTCTGGGACTTACGGCCGCAGCAATGTTCGGATCAGTCGGGTCGGCTGCCCAGTCGGCCCGCCCATCCGGACAGGCGCCGTCCGGGCAGGCGCCATCTGAGCTGCCCTTTGGAAGCGATGGTCCGAACATCCGTCCTGGTGATCGTCCCTTCGGCGCAAGTTGCTCCTCACGCAGCCCCGTTTATGGGCGCCACGGCGCGGCGGCATCGGCGCATCCCATCGCCACGCAGGTGGGGATAGCGATATTGCGGGAGGGCGGATCGGCGGTCGATGCCGCCATCGCCATCAACATCTGCCTCGGGCTACTGGAACCTGCCAGCTGCGGGATCGGCGGTGACTGTTATGCTATGCTGTGGGATCCACGGGCCGAAAAGGTCGTCGGCCTTGCCGGTTCCGGAAGATCGCCTCGTTCGCTCGACCTAGCAACGGCCCGCTCGCGCGCCATCGGCGGCGTGCTGCCCCGATACGGTGCGGTGACGGCATCGGTGCCGGGTGCCGTCGATGGCTGGTGGCTGCTTCACCAGCGCTATGGCAAGCTACCCTGGAAGGCCCTGTTCGAGCCGGCAATTGCGCTGGCCACGGAAGGAACGGTCGTTCCGGACGTCATCGCCGGCTTCATCAGCTTCCATATGAGCGATCTGCGGCGCAATCGCGCGCAGATCGAAGAATTTGAAAATGCCGAAAAGCTGTTCGCGCCAAGCGGCAGGCTTCCGAACGTCGGCGATATCCGCCGAAATCCCGATCTTGCCCGAACCTATCGGTTGATCGCCGATGGCGGCCGCGATGCATTTTACCGCGGCGAGATCGCCGACCGGATGGATCGCTATTTTCGTCGTATCGGCGGATGGCTGCGCAAGGAGGATCTCGCGAGCCACCGTGGCGACTGGACGACTCCGCTGTCCACAACCTATCGAGATGCCGAAGTGTTCGCGCTGGGGGAGAATACACAAGGCATTTCCACGCTCCAGATCCTCAACATTCTCGAGGGTTTCGATCTGCAGAGCGCGGCCTTTCAGTCTGGACTGTCCTTGCACCTGCAGGCCGAAGCCAAGCGTCTGGCCTTTGAGGATCGCGCCCGTCACTACGGCGATCCAAAGGCCGTCGATGTACCCGTCGGCTGGCTGATTTCAAAGGAATATGGGGCGCAGCGTGCGAAGCTCATCAAGAAGGATCGACTGATCGATCAGATCTTTCCGGGCCAAGCGCCGGCCCATGGCGACACCACCTATCTGACCGTGGCGGACGATGACGGGATGATGGTTTCGCTTATCCAGTCCAACTATTTTGGATTGGGCAACGGCCTGGTTCCCGATGGCCTTGGCTTTATGATCCAGAACCGCGGGCAGCTGTTCAACCTGAATGATCGTCATCCCAATATCTACGCACCGGGCAAACGCCCATTCCAGACAATCATTCCGGGCTTTGCTCTGAAGGAAGGCCGCCCGCTACTCAGCTTTGGCGTTATGGGAGGCGAGATTCAGCCGCAGGCCCAGGCTCAGGTCATCATCAACCGCGAGGATTATAGTCTTGACGTTCAGGCGTCGGGAGATAGCCCACGATGGTACCATTCGGGATCATCCGAGGACATGGGCGAGGACGCGCCGGGTGTCGGCCCGCGCGGACAACTCCGGCTTGAAAGTGCCGTGCCAACAGAGGCAAAGTCCTTTCTTAGCAACATCGGATGGGATCTGGTGGAGCCGCGAACAGGTTTCTTCGGCCGCTATCACGGTATCGAAACCCGTGGTGCCCAGAGCGAACGCGTCTATGCGGCAGGTAGCGACATGCGCGCCGATGGCTGCGCCCTGGCCTATTGAGCGGTTTCTGGTGACCGATGATGGCGCCAGCGTGATCGCCAAATGCTGGCCGGTGCCTTCCCGTGAACGGGAAGCGCTTTCCTTGGCCGACGCGTTCCTTCAGGAGCAGGTGTTGAAGCGATGAACGACGGTTTTGCGGCAGGCGGGGCCTTGTCACGCCGCGAGGCGCTTCTGGCAGGCGTAGCTTCAGCGCCGCTCCTGGCCGGCTCGGTCGAGGCGCGCTCTCGAAGCCAGCGCCTGCAGGTTGCGACTGTAGTCGGTCATCCGTGTCCACCGCGATGTGGCGCTTGCACCCCTTGATCCGCTTGCCTGCATCGTGGCCACCCCCGGATGGGGACAAAGGCGCCTTGACCGACTCGCTGTCGACCACCGCTGCGGACGTACTGTGCTCGCGCGCCTCACGCTCTCGGTTGAGCCTCAGCGCCATATCGTGGATCGTGCGGCACAGTAGGCGGCGCACGAAGCGTCGGAACCACCAATAGACGGTCTGCCAGGACAGAAAATCCTTGGGCAGCATCCGCCAGCCGCAGCCCGAACGCGCCAGATACCTTAAGGCGTTCAGCACCTCGGGCAGATCCGTCGTGGGCTCGCGCCCATGCTTCGGCGGCGAGGGTAGGAACGGCCGGACAGTCTTTCACTCCGCATCCGTCAGATCGGTCGGGTAGCGCTCAGCCTGTTTCTAACGTTCAGCCATCCGGCTAAGGCTCGCTCGGTTCCACATCCCGAGTTTGAACCACGCATCCCGCCGCTACTCACCCCATTCCCAAACAGACTCTTAGCAGCAATCAACCGCTTGGTGTCTGATACGGTCTCCAAGGGCTCTGGCGAAGTTCCATTTGTTCGAGTATGGTCGAACCATCGACTCGGTTACTCTGATATTTATTAGAAATACTATCGAGCCGAGCTAATCGGCCGATCGGTCGCCGATATCGGGCGCCGCGCGCCTGTCTTCTGTTAAAGATGTTCGGAAGCATTATTCTGTCTCGCACGCCAGAAGGAGGAGCTATGACGACCGATCCCAGAAATTTCATCGAAAGCGCCGAACTTGGAAATATCGAGGAGTCGGTCGCCGGCATCGAGGCGCCGGGTCTCAATCTGGACCAGCTTCCGCCCGCCGTGGTGTCGGGCACCACGCTCATCGATTTCTCGCAAGTGCCCAGCATGGCGGTGCGCGCCGGCGTGTCGGAAGCCATGCTGTTCGCGAGCCGGGTCGCGACGACCTCGATGACGGGCGACGATGACGAGGATGACTGGCTCGCCGCCTACACGTCTAATCTGAGCAATCTCGGCTTCAACGTCGCCGGGACGGCGATCACCAAATCGACGTTCAAGAAGACCGGCGTCGAGGTGCACAAGGCGATCATCCCGTTCCTCACCATTGCCTTTGGCGGCGCCGCGATCGGCCCGGTCATCCTCGCCGGCCTCAAGAATCTGCAGGACATGAACGCCGACCAGCCCTGGATTACCTTGTTTGACCGGGAAACGCGGCGCTTCAATGCGAGCGAGATGCATTTCGCCGCGGTCAGCAGCACCAACATCGATACGACCATCCGCTACGCCGTCGCCCGGCTGCATGTTCAGCAGCAGACGACCAGCATCCTGTTCTTCAAGCTGACCAAGGCCGAAGCGGAATTCGAAAGCTCGACCAAGACGCTGACCGCGAACAACAGCCTGCTCGCGCTGATGGAATCGGCGCTGCGCACGAAGCTGGCGGCGCTGGCGACCAGCTTCATAGCGGAAGCCAAGCTCTGAGCGGAGCTGGCCATGCTTGTGGCGCAGGGCTGTCGCGGAGGGATTGTGGGAAGCGGGGGACTGAATGCACATCGTCATCGTCGTGCCGGGAATCATGGGGACCGAGCTGTTGCTGCCGACCCCGGACGGCATTGAAAAAGTCTGGCCGCCCACGCCGCTGGAGACCCAGCTCGGCTACAAGCGCACGCAGAAGCTCGCCAGCGCCGAGGTCAAGCCGGGCGGCATCATCACGCGCGTTGCCTGCTTCGATTTCTACCAGCCGCTGCTCGACCTGCTGACCGGACTGGGCTTCACCGCGGACGGCGCGGCCAAGCGCCAGATCGAGTTCCCCTATGACTGGCGCCGCGACCTGTTCGACCTCGCCGACGATCTGGGCGAACTCATCGCCCATGAGGTGGCGAAGGGCGCCACGCGCGTCTCGCTGGTCGCCCACTCGATGGGCGGCCTGATTTCGCGGTTGCTGCTGGAAGATCCGCGCTTCCGCACTGAGCCCTGGTTCGGGCTGATCGACCAGCTGATCGCCATCGCTACGCCGCATCTCGGCGCCCCGCTCGCACTCGGCCGGGTGCTAGGGCAGGACAGCGCGATGGGCATCAGCGGCGCGGATTTCGCCTGGCTCGCCAGCCGGGAGGAATATCCCTCGGCCTATCAGCTGCTGCCGGCACCGGGCGAAGGATCATGCTGGGACCAGTCGGACCAGACGGACCCGCCGCTTGCGCCGATCGATATCTATGACGCAGCAGGCATCGCCCTGCTCAAGCTCAACACCAGGCTGATCGCGCGCGCGCAGGCGGTTCATGCCGTGCTGGGCGCAGGCAACCAGCCGGACAAGGTGCGCTATTTCTATTTCAGCGGCACCGGCCACCGCACGGTCACGCGGATCAATATAGTCCGCAAGGCGGGGGGCGATCTCGATCTTGGCGAGACGGTGCTGACCCGCACCGAGGATGGCGGCGACGGCACGGTCCCGCTCTACAGCGCGCTCCCGCGACCGGGCCAGCGCGCGATCGTCACGAACGAACATGCCACCGCCTTCAAGGGCGTCGCATTCCGCCGGACATTCGTGCGGCTGCTCGGCGGCAATGAAGGGCCGGCGGTCGAGGCTGGGCTGGGCCAGCTCGCCATGTCGGTCGAATCCCCGATGATCGCGGCCGACCAGTCGGTCGAATTGCTCATCTATCCCGATGGTCCCGAGGAAATGCCGGCATCGATCGAGCAATTGTCGGGCGACCTCGTCCTGGTGCGCGTCCTGCAGGAGGAGAAGGCGAAGGCGCAGGACGTCCGCCGCGTGCCGCTGCATTATGAAGGCCCAGCGCTCAGCCGGCTGCGACTGTATCTCGATCCGATTGGAGAGCCGGGCCATTATGAGGTCCGGCTGGAGAATGGCGATTATCGCGCGTCCACGGCGTTCAGCGTGTGCGCGCCGCTTCCCACGGCCGACGGCACCGCACAGTAGCGGCCGGCCGCGGCGAAAGAGCTGATTGCGGCAGAGGAGGATACGGTCATGTCCGGAGTTCATCAGAGGCGGCTGGCAGCATATCTTGCGCACATCAAACGGGGCGAGGGCGGCATAGAGGCGGTCGCTCCTGCCGAACCGGCGGCCGCGCGCACGCCGCAGACCGAGAGCATGATCGAGGCCGCACCGGAATTGTCCGGTCCCGATGAAGCACTTGAACTGGCCAATGAGGGCCTACGCAAGCTCAAGGAAACGCCCGACGTCCAGCTGTCCCGGCCGGAACTTGCTGCCATCGAGGCGATCATCATCCCCAAGGAACGTCCGGCCTTCGACGTGCAGGATGGCGATTTCACCGCCGACCATCCGCTATGGCTCAAGCTCGACAGCGACACGGCACTTCACGCCCGGCTGGTGGAGAAGATCCCGGCGGTCGGGCGCATCGATCTGCCCGGGCAGACGCGCCTGCCTTATGGCGGAACCGGGTTTCTGGTCGGCCCTGGCCTGCTGATGACCAATCGCCATGTCGCCGAGATATTCGCGGCCGGGCTGGGCAACCGGACGCTGCGTTTCCAGACCGGCTGGCAGGCGACGATCGACTTCCGCCACGAGCGCGATCGCGCGGCGGCAGAGATGCTGACGGTGCGCGGCATCAGGATGATCCATCCCTATTGGGACATGGCTCTGCTGTCGGTCGAGGGCGTCGGCGCCCAGCGCTCCGCCTTGCAGCTGTCGCTGATGGACATAGGCGATCTCGACAAGCGCGAAGTCGCGGTCATCGGCTATCCCGCCTATGATCCGCTGCGCAACGATGTCGCGACGCAGAATGAGCTGTTCGACGGCGTCTATGGCGTGAAGCGGCTGCAGCCAGGCAAGCTCGGCGCGCGGCGGGACACGGAGAGTTTCCGCAAGCTGGTGTCGGCAGGCACGCATGATGCTTCGACGCTCGGTGGCAATTCGGGATCGGCGATCATCGATCTTGAGACCGGCGAGGTGCTGGGACTGCATTTCGGCGGTCGCTTTCTCGACATCAATTATGCCGTGCCCGCGTTCGAACTGGCGCGTGACGGCCGGGTCGTCGATGCCGGCGTGGGTTTTGCGGGCGTGCCGACCGGCGGGACGCCGCCATGGGAGCGTTTCTGGCAGGCGACTGAGAGCATCGGAGGCAGCGACGGCGGAGGCGTCAGCGCCGCAGCCGCTGCCCCGGCGGCACTGCCACCGCCGCCGCCCCCCCCGCCAGCGCAAACCACGCATGGCGATGGCTCGATCTCGATCACCGTGCCGCTGCACATCACCGTGAGACTCGGGGCGCCGGTTCCGGCCGGCGCTGCCGTCGCCCAAGAATCCGTCGCCGCTGCGGATCTGACCGAGAAGATGGTGCAGCCTGTCCATGACCCGGACTATTCGGCGCGTGGCGGCTATGATTCCGGATTTCTCGGCGGCGGCCTTACCGTCCCGATGCCGCAAGCGGCCGATCCCGGCGTGGTCGCGCCGCTCAAGGACGGCAGCAAGACGCTCAAATATGAGAATTTCTCTCTTCAGATCCACGCCCAGCGGCGCATTGCCCTGTTCACGGCGAGCAATGTCACCGACGAGCATGCCTTGAAGGAGCCCGAGGCGGGCAAGAATTATACCCGCAAGGGCCTCTCCGGTCTGGGGCCGAACGATATCGAGAAGTGGCTGCCCGAACCGCGCATCGCCGATCATTATCAACTGCCCGACGCCTTCTTCACCAAGGATCAGGGCGCGTTCGACAAGGGGCATATCGTGCGCCGCGAGGATGTCGCCTGGGGCAGGAGCTATGCGGTGCTGCGCCGCGCCAATGGCGATACCTATCATGTCACCAATTGCTCGCCGCAGGTCGCACAGTTCAACCAGTCGACCAAGGGCAAGGATAATTGGGGCGACCTGGAGAATCTCGTGTACGGCAATGCCGCGAGCGAACGGCTGTGCGTCTTCGCCGGGCCGATCCTGGCCGGCGATGACGAGACATTCGTGGGCACGGCCGGCTATGGCGTTCCGCTGCGCGCCAAGATCCCACAAGCCTTCTGGAAAGTCGTCGTCGCGCGGGTGAGCGACGGTATCGCGGCCTATGGCTTCATCCTGGAGCAGGATCTGAGCAATGTGCCGCTGGAGATGACGGTCACCGAGAATTTCCGGCGGCTGATGGTGCCGATCGCGGAGATCGAGGCGCGGACCGGGGTCTTGTTCGGCAAGGAGGTGCGCGACGCCGACCAGTTCATCGACGATCGCGGCCGCGAAGTCGCCTTCCGCGCCGGGATCGAACGCGTCGCCGAAGCGGACGACGCCATGTCGGGCGACACGGCGACGCCCAATAGCGGCGACGATGAGGACGCCGATTTCGACACGAACCGCATCGCGGCGGCGGTCTGCGACTTCACAGAAGGGCCGATCGACTGGCGCGTCGCCAAGGCGCTGCTCACGCTTAAGAATCAGGTCAATGCCAGGGCGCCCCGTCGCAGCAAGGCGTCCGACGGCACGATCGGCGACGCCGCCCATGCCAGCCGCAGCTCGGACCATAATCCCTGGATTTCCGATGGGCGGCAGGGCGTGGTGACGGCGATGGACATCACCCATGATCCTAACGGCGGTTGTGACGCCAATGCGCTGGCCGAGGCGATCCGCGCGAGCAAGGACAAGCGGGTCAAATATATCATCTGGAACCGCTGCATCGCCAGTTCCGCTCCGAAGGACGGCCAGCCGGCTTGGGCATGGCGGCCCTATTCCGGGCGCAATCCGCACAACCACCATGTCCATATCTCGGTCGGGACCGAAAAGGCGGATTATGATTCGACCGCGCCATGGGCGATCTAGGAGAAGAGAGCCTGTCATGACCGATTGGGATGCGCCGGTTCCGGCCAGCGAGGTGAAGGCCGCCATCCGCGTCGCCAATGGTGCGGCCGGGGCCGGGGGTAGCGGCGAGGTGGCTGAGAGCAGCGGCTTCACCATGTCCAGCCTCGAAGCCGGCGCCATGCCCTCGCTCGAATCCGCCGATGGCAAGTCTGCCGCCGATCGGCTCGACCTGCTGGATGCCGCGCTGGCGGACGTGGAGGACAAGGATTCCGCGGCGCAGGTCGTTCGCGGCGCGCGCGAAATATTGGAGCGGGATGGCGAGCCGCAGGACGGCTATACGATGCGCCAGTTGGTCGCGCTGGAAGCCGTCATCCAGACCGATGGTTCGGCGCCAAGCCTGACGGTCAAGAAAGGCTTTATCGACGTGAAGGCGCCGGCGGTCGGCGACTGGAAGTTCGCGCTTATCAAGTTCGAAAGCCTCATCCAGCAGGTTATCTCCTGCGTCGGGCGATTGAATGTGCCGATCAATCCGGGCTTTGCCGGCACGGTGTTCGCGATCACGCCCGAGCTGGTCGTGACCAACCGCCATGTGCTCGAAGCGATTGCCCGACCCGATGATAAGGGAGGCTGGACGCTCGAATGGCCCGACGACACGGTGATTGATTTTACCGCCGAATTCGGCCTGCCGACCCATGCCGATTATCGGGTGATCGGCGTCGAATATTTCGGGGCGGATCCGATCAACGGCACGGTCAATTTCGCGCATCTCGACATGGCGATCCTGCGTATGGTGCCGGTCGGCGACCCGAAGCCCATCGGTACCGTCACGCTCGAACAGAATCCGGCCGCGCTCTATCATGGGCAGGGCATCTATGCGGTGGGCTTTCCCGCGCCGCCGATGAAATGGTTCGGCCCGGGCAAGCCGCCGCCGCGCTTCGAGACGGCGGATGTCGTCAACAGCGTGTTCGATCGCAAGCTCGGGGTGAAGAAGCTGGCGCCCGGCCGCGTCATGCAACTGCCCGGCCAGATGCCCGGCGACGAAGGCAGGAAATGGGCAATCGCGCATGGCTGCTCGACCCTCGCGGGAAATTCCGGATCGGCGCTGGTCGATCTGGACGATAATGGCGGGCGGGTGATCGGCCTCCATTTCGCCGGCATCTCGCGCGAGCAAAATTACGGCCATCATTTCGCGGCGTTGCACAAGATCGTGGCGAAATATGGCGCCAGCTACGCGCAGGACCAGTGAGGCGTCCGGGCATTCGCTATCGCGAACGCCCGGCCGGTCTCATTTGTCGAGGAAACAGTTCGGGATGCCCGGCACGTCGAGCAGATCCAGTTCGAGCTGGGTCCAGGCGCCGTTCGCCCGCTTCACCTGCGCGCCGATGGTGAACATGCCGTAGGACACGACCTGGAAGAGCGTCGCGCGGCTGTTGCGCACGCGGTTGATGCGGATGACGCTGCGCGGATAGGTCGAGTGGAGATGGAAGATCACCGGGCCGACAAGCTCGGTACCGTCGGTGGAATCGACGAAAATATCAATGTTGAAGAGGGACTTGCTCTCGCCGGTCAGGGTGACGCCGAGGCGGCGGCCGTCGCGCTCGGGCTTACCGCCCCAGCGGTTCTTTTGCGGATCATCTTCCACCGTGATCGCCGGCGGCGAAGGCGCCCAATCCTCGCGCGAGCGGTACTGCGGCATGTCCGCCGCGACCACCGTGCTGATGGCGGCGCGCCAGTCGTCGAAATCCTTGATCAGGGTGTGCAGGCGGTCTGCGGCGGGCGAATGCGGGGCAAGATCGAGAATTTCCGCCGCCATGCCGCGCAGATCCGAGGCTTCGTCGGCGAGCCGCATGACTTCCACCATGTCGAGCGGATTGCTCGCGTGGATCAGGTGGGCGGAACTGAACAGTTTCTTGGGCTGATAGGCGTTGACATAAGTCGCCACGCGACGCGCGGCGGCGGGCTTGTCGTCGAGCGCGGCGGCGGCGGCATAGGCCAGCGGCACGATCCAGTCCGGCTGGCGCTGGGCGAAATAGCGCGTGACGAGAATGTCGATATTCGGCGCTACGCTGACCGCGAGATGTCCGAGCGTGCGCTGCAACGCGCCGTCGAATTCCGCGTCGGCCAGGCGAATCTTGCTCTGGCGGGATTTCGTCAGGAGCTGCAGCCGCTCGACGATCAGGTCGCGATCCTGCGGTTCGGCGAATTCGGCGATATCGAAGTCGCCCGACGTGAGTATCTCTGCTTCCGCTCCCGACATGGTCAGCATCTGGTCGCGCGAGAGCGTCTGACGGCTCGCCGCCGACCAGAGCCGGGCGGCGGGCAGGCAGCTCTTCTCGCCGAAGATCGCCGCCACGCGCAGCGACGCCAGGTCGCAGCGTTGCGGGAGCGATCGGACATCGTCCAGATGGGCGGCAAGCTCGTCGTCCAGCGTTTCGAACAGGTGCGGGCGCAGCCGTCGCGCGGCGGCCAGATCCTGGGCGAGCCAGCTATACTGGTTGGGGCCGGCCATGTCCGGAAGCGCGGCGACCGTGCTGAGGTCCGGCGACGGCGGAGGCCGGCGCGCCTCGCGATAGCTACGCGCGAACCGGGCGCGCTCCGCCCATGCGGGATTGGCGATGTCGGCGGGATCCGGCAGCGCGTCGTCCCAGATGCCGGCCTTGATCAGGAGGGCGGCGCGCACGGCCGCTGCCTCCTTCGACAATGGTTTCGACGGCGACTGGCGGGTGAGCGGCAGGATTTCCGGCAGGGTGCGCACATCGTCGAAGCCGCCATGATCGGCCGCGGTGCGCGCGAGATGCTCAAGCGCCTGCCAATCCGGCAGCTTCATGAGCGTGTCTGCCGGCAGGAGCGCCTGGGCGGTCTGTCCGAGCAGATAGAGGCGCTGCGGGCTGCTGCGGGGGAAGTCGTTCACCGCATCGGCCAGCCGTCGCGCGTCGTCCGGCGTCCAGTCGGCGTCGACGACGGCGGGCTCCTGATCGTCGAGCAATCGGTGATAGATCCATTCGGCGTGGCTGGCGGCGTCCCTGAACAGCCCAAAATAGCCGATCGCGGCGCGGTTCACTTCGTCGAACTTGTTGTCCTCCTGCAATCGCATCAGCGGCAATGTCTTGGCGCGCAGTTCGCGCTTGTGCCGCAGAACCTTGGTCCCGTCCTGTGACGCGCCTTCCACGATCCACACTTCGCGCGCCAGCGAGTCGAACGCGGCCTGCGCCTCCTCGGGCTTCATCCCGATCACGCCCGCCAGCAGGTCGCGGACGATCTCGACGGTGACGTTGCGCACGATGAGGCCAGGCCAGGCAAGTTTGACCGCGTCCTTGTTGACATGGGCCAGCACGCGCTGCTCGTATAGGCGCCCGACGAAGCTTGAATCCGCGGCAAAACCATGTTTGGCCATCTTTTCCGCAAGCTGCGCCCGCTTGGCCGGCTCGGTATGCGCCACCGCATCGACAGCGACGCGAACCGAGAGCGGCTCGCGGCGTTCCACTTCCTCCCGGGCTTCCCGATCGAGGCCGACGATACAGGTGGCCCAGCGCTCGTTCCACGCATTGCCCAAGACCGCCCCGCCGCGCTTGTTGGCCATCTCAATCGCTTCGGTCACCGAGAGTGCATCGAGTACTATGGGGTGGACCGGGCCCTTGATCGCGCTGAGGAAGCCCATGTTGCCGAGGCCGGCCCGGCCCGCCGCGACAACACGCAATCCCGGCAATCCGGTTGGGCCGGCCATCGCCTCGACGAAGCGGTCGATCCCGTCGATCGCCACCGGCTCATATTGGGCGACTTCCAGCGTATCTAGGACGAGCAGGAAGGGGCGCCGGCCGACGCCCAGCAGATCGGTCAGCAGAGCGCGGCAGGCGGCGAAAGGCTCGCCGCGGGTGAGTGCGCCCTGCAATTCGCCCAGCAGCTGATCGCGCAGTGCGAGCAGCGGTTCGGCATGTTCGCCGAACTGGAGCGAGAGCTGGCGCAGCGTCTCGGCGAGGAGATGGCGCGGCTCGCGGGGCTGCAACGCGCTGCGATCGAAATCCAGATAGACGAAGGGGAATGGATCGACCTGATCCATGGCATGATCGAGCACGAACTTGGCCATCAGCGCCGATTTGCCGAGCCCGCCGCTCGCCTCGATCACGACGATCCCGGCATCCGCCAGTCCCAAAGACTGGAGGGTCCGGTTGCCGTAGCGGCTGATCGCTTCCAGCGCCCCGTGCGATGCGATGGCATCGACATAGGCGCGCAGATCATGCTGCTGCTGGACCCGGCCGACGAACTGGTCGGTGACCGGGCTGCCGTCCCAGCCGCCCTCGGTTCCGACGAGCAGGCGCAGCGGTTCGAGCAGTTCTGCCCGCTCGAGCGCGCGGCGCGCTTCTGCGGCGGCGGGGCGCGGCACCAGATCGGGCGGCACTTCCCACAGCCGTTCGAGCGCATCGACGGCGGCGCGCAATTCGTGCGGGGGCGCATTGGTGAGCTTGACGGCCTCGCCGGCCAGGAAGCGGCGAATCCATTTGCTGACGGGGGCGTCCGGCACATTGTCGGCCGTCAGCAGGGCGATATGCTTGTGGAGATAGGCCTTGGTCGCCGGATCGCGCAGCGCAGCGCAAAGCACATCGGCCCGCGCCTGATCGGTGAGCCGCAGACGGCTGACTCCGTCGACGATCACCGGCGCTGCGTGACGCACCAACGCATCGGTCGCCTGCCCCGAGGGGTGGATGGCGCCGGGCATGAAATAATCGGAAATCGCCGCCTGGATCGAGGCCGCGCTGACCGGAAGTATCGGCTCAGGTTGCGGGCTTGCCTGTGGGAAATTCTTGGCGAGGTCCGATGCGGTCATCGTGTCGAATTGCGCCAGAAGCCGCTCCATAGGGGAGACGGACGGGGAATCCGCAGCTGTCATACACCCGCCGATCTGTTAGCGGACACGGTCGCGCGAAATGCAGTGGCGATCTCGAACATATATTGCTGGAATATGGGCAGGCGCTGTTCCGTCTGAACAAGCTTGTCCAGCTTTTTAAAGAAGTTCAGCGAGCCGACCACATTCGGATCATTCTCATTGAACGGATAGTTCGCCGCATTGGCAATGCCGCGCCAGCAATTGCGCAGCTCGGTCTCGCCGATCTCGGCGGGGTTGAGCACTTCCTTCGAGCGCGGATCGAGGATGGCGATGAAATCGGGAATCGTCTCGATGAACAGCCAGCGGATGCGGCCGAGTTCGCTGGTGCCGCCTTCCACCGTCCGGGCGAGCCGGGCGAGCAGGTTGCTGAGCTCCTCGGTGAGCTTCTGCCCGGTGCGCAGGCGCAGGACGACCCAGATCAGTTGCCAGCGACTCCGGCTCTCGATCCCGCCATCTTCCGTCGCCAGTATCTGCTGCTGCTCCGGGGTCAACTCGAACTTGCGGCCCTGCGCGCGCTCGTCGTCGGTCGCGCTCGCGTCGAACGCGGCCTGCCCGTATTCCTGCAGCTGGCGGACATAATCGAGCAGGCTCACGCCGAACTGGCGATTGTCTGCCAGCACGCGCTCGAACCAGTCGGGGACCTCCTTCGAGGCCCAGGTCGCGGTCTTCTTCGAGCCGTCGATCGCGTTCTTGTAGGGGCGCACCGGCATGTCGGCCAGCACCGACGGGGGCAGCGCCAACTGGTCGACAATGGTCGCCATGATGTCCTCGACCGTCGTCGGGAGCGGAGCGAGGGCGGTGCCGAGTTCGACCACGGGATCGCTGCGCACGCTGAGCTTCTCGCGCAATATCTCGACCGAGAAGGCGCGGCCGGATTTGCCGATCTTGCCTTCGGCCGCGAAGATCTGGTCGACAACCGGCGCGGTGACGGACATGGCGCGGTCGATCCATTCGATCAGGAGTCGCCGGCCGAAGATGGGCTTGGAGCCGGTCTGGCTGGCGCTCCATATCTGCACGGCAACGGGTTTCGGCGTGCTGTTGTCGATCGGCGGCAGCAGCGGCGCGATCCAGTCGAACCGAATGGCCTGGTTCCACTTGTCGAGCCCGTCCGGACGGTAGGCAGCGTTATGCATGCCGACCAGCTCGAACTTCTCGTTGAAACAGGGCGCGCCGGACGTGCCCTTGGCCGTCTCCGTATCGTAGCGGATCCGCGTCTCCGACGGGCATTTCTCCTTGAAGCGGCCGAAGTCGATCTGCTGGCGGAACCCCATCGGATGCTGGGGGATGATGATGCGCTGATCGAGGTCCGGCCCCGTGAAGGCGCTCGCGCTGAACCAGCCGCGGCGGCTGCCGCCATTATTGTAGCGACTTTCCGAGCCGACCGGCTCGGCTAGCTTGATAACCGCGAAATCCAGATTCTTCTTCAGTTGCTCGATTTGTTCCGCATTCGGATTGGCGATACCGCCGTCGTTCGGCATCACGTCCCGTGCCTGCAGCAACTCCTGCCAGTTGGGCGCGAACATCACCTTGCGGGCGGTCGCCGGGATATCCTTGATGTTGTTGAGCGCAGGCCCGGTGACATGATCGAACACGGCGCAATATCTCTCGTAGATGCCACCTCCGGGGCCTCTGATGCCGAAGTCGACGACATGTCTGGCGGTCAATATGCAGTCCGGCCCGATAAGGAAGCCGGTGCCGAGCGAGGCGGTGCCCTGAGGGCCTGGCGCAAAGACCATGCAGATGCGCGGCTCGCACTCGATGAGAAATTCGCGCAGCTTGGACTGCTGCAGCATGAGCGCGCGATAGGCCAAGGCCGCCTGCTGATTATCCTGGGTGCCGTCCTTGGCAAAGGGTACGAATTTGGCGGCGACCAGATCGTCGCTGCCCATCTTGCGATAGAGGGTATTGGCGAGCGACGAAATCAAGCCGCGCGTCTCGAACGCATCGACGATCCGCTGCGCCAGTTCGAGTTTCTGCGCCTTGTGCCCGGTGAGTTCGTTGCGCCAGTTCTTGACGTCCAGCATCACGTCCGGATCGTTCAGTTCGAACAGCACGAAGGGTGGGACATATTCCGCGATAAGCTTCGCGAGCGCATTTGCTTCTTTACTCATGGCCAGAAATCCCCGCTCACCGACCCGAGCGCAAATCTTATAGATTTATAAGTCGAGTAGAACGCAAAGCCTCGTCTCTGTCAAGTAATCGGCCTGCATGTCGACGATGCGGACCGACCACTGAGTTGTCGGGCTTGGCCTGGAACCTGCCGCTGTACTCGTCGCGCGGGAACGGCAGAATTGTCCCAGCGCTCTATCCCGCCATTTTGCCGATTGCATACGTCAAACAAGAGCGGGCGTTGGCTGACAGAGAGTTGCAGGCATAGTGTGTCGCCGCGCGCGGTTCGACCATTGCATTCACACAGTCCGATGGAGACACGAGGAGTTGCGGCCTTGTGCATCATCGCCACTCTTGGCTAAGCAGGGCGGCACCAAGGTTTGCGAGAAGAAACAGAGTGAAAAAAGCGAGCGTTACGTCGCATGCACATGGCCTTGCGAGCAGATGGGCTGTCGTGGGACTTGTTATCGGCATCGCCTTCTTCGTAATAAGTGCGGCCCTTGCCTATCTCAACATCGCGAATGTGCGCGCCAGCGAACGCGAGATCCGGCGCACCCATGGCGTTCTCACCACGCTTGACGATGTGCTGTCTGCCATGCTCGATGCCGAGACCGGGCAGCGCGGATATTTGCTGACGGGGCGGGACACATATCTCGACCCTTATGCCGAGGGAATCGCACGCGCCGATGACGAATTGCGCAAGCTTAATGGCCTGACGCGCGCCAACCCCGTCCAGGAGGAAACCTTCGTCTCCCTGGAAAACAGGGTCATGGCCAGAATGCGGATCATGAGTGATGTCATCAAGGTGCGTCGGGTCGGCGGTGTCGAGGCTGCGGTAGCCGCGTTGAACACCGATCGTGGCAAGAATGTCATGGATGATATTCGCGAACAGATCGCGCGAATGACGCGCGAAGAGCAGCGGATTCGTGAAACCCGTCTCGTTGCGATGGCAGCCGCCTCTCAGGCGGCGATTGTCAGTTCCGTCATAACCAGCCTCACCGGTATAGGACTGACGATCGCCATTTTCATCCTGTTCATGCGCAATGCGCGCAGCCGCGAACGCCAGCAGTGGCTTCAGGGCGCGCAGGCCGATCTGGCCAAGGCGATGATGGGCGACAAAAGCATTTCGGAGCTCGCCGCAGCCATCCTGGGGTTCATGCACGAGCGGACTGGTAGCCCGGCCGGCGCGCTATTTAAGGGAGAGGGCGGTAGCTTCCGGCGCGCCAACATGCTCGGCGTGCCCAGCGATGCCGATGTTCCCGATAAATTCGCGCTAAACGAGGGACTGATGGGTCAGGTCGCGGTCGATGGCAAGATCATGGTTCTTGACGATGTTCCGCCGGGCTATCTTACGGTCGGATCGTCGCTTGGACGCTCCGCGCCGCGGCATCTCGTCATCGCGCCGGCCAAGGCGGACGATGTGGTAAATGCGGTAATCGAGCTCGGGTTTTTCGAGCCCGTGGACCCTGTGGTACTCGAACTGCTCGACGAGGCGTCCGGCGCCATCGGCATCGCATTGCGCTCGGCACGGTTTCGCGAACGCCTGCAGGATGCGCTCGAGGAGACCCAGCATCAGGCCAGTGAACTGCAGGCGCAATCGGAAGAGTTGCGGGTGTCCAACGAGGAACTCGAAGAACAGGGGACAGCGCTGCGCGAATCGCAGGCGCGGCTCGAGCTTCAGCAGGTCGAGCTCGAACAGACCAACAGCCAGCTTGAGGAACAGGCGCAGACGCTCGAAACCCAGCGTGACGGGCTCGAACGCGCCAGCGCCACCTTGCAGCTCAAGGCGCGCGAACTGGAACAAGCCAGCCAGTACAAAACCGATTTCCTCGCGAACATGAGCCACGAACTTCGCACCCCGCTCAACTCGCTGCTGATCCTGTCGAAGCTGCTCGGCGACAATCCCGATGGCAATCTATCGCCCGAGCAGGTGCGGTTCGCGCAGACGATCCAGTCGTCGGGCAACGACCTTCTCAACCTGATCAACGACATTCTCGATCTCTCCAAGATCGAGGCGGGGCACATCGAAATCCAGCCGGCGGCGGTGCCGGTGGACCGGCTGCTGAACGATCTGCAGAAGGTTTTCCAGCCCATCGCAGACGAGCGGAGGCTGACATTGTCGTTGGAGCTCTCCGACGATTGCCCGCGCACATTCCTTACCGATCGCATGCGCCTGGAACAGATTCTCAAGAACCTGATGTCGAATGCGCTCAAGTTCACAGAGCGTGGCAGCGTGTGCCTGACCGTAGCGTCGGCGGCCGACAACAGCGTGACGCTGACGGTCGCGGATACGGGCATCGGCATTACTCAGGAGCAGCAGGACAGCATTTTCGACGCGTTCCAACAGGCCGATGGCTCGATCAGTCGGCGCTATGGCGGGACGGGTCTGGGCCTGTCGATCTCGCGCGAACTTGCCCGGCTACTTGGCGGCGCGATCACGGTGGAAAGCAAGGTCGGCGTGGGCAGCCGGTTCATGCTGACCATCCCCGCGACCTATGATCCTTTCAAGGTTCCCGTGCGCGAGCAAACGCGCGCCGCGCCGCAGCCGGCGTTGGCCAACCCGCAGCCTGTCAAGCACCGTGCGGCGGCCAAACCTCGCCCTTCCGGGATTGAGGACGACCGCAACGTGCTCGATACCGGCAAGCGGCTGCTGCTGGTGATCGAAGACGATGCGACCTTCGCCTCGATCGTGTGCGACCTGTCGCACGATCTCGGCTTCCAGTGCATCGTCGCCGGAACCGCGCAGGAGGCCATCGACATTGCGCGCGACTACAAGCCGAGCGCGATCGTGCTCGATATCGGTCTGCCCGACCAGTCCGGGCTGACCGTTCTCGATCATCTCAAGCACCAGAACGAGACCCGGCACATCCCGATCCATGTGATCTCCGGCGCCGACCAGAGCCAGACCGCGCTGGCGCTGGGAGCCATCGGCTATCTGGAAAAGCCGGTCCAGCGGGAACGGCTGGCCCAAGTGCTGGCCGGGCTGCAGCAGAAGCTCGCATCCTCAATGCGGCGTGTGCTGATCGTGGAGGACAACGAAGTCCAGCGCGATGCGGTATCTGAACTGCTCAAGTCGCAGGATGTCGAAACCGTGGGGGTGGGCACGGTGGCCAGGTGCCTGGAGCTGCTGCAGAGCGAGTCTTTCGATTGCATGGTGCTCGATCTTGCGCTGCCCGATGCGTCGGGTTTTTCGCTGCTGGAAGAGCTGAGTCAAGACAGCGACCGCGCCTATCCGCCGGTGATCATCTATACCGGGCGCGATCTGACGGTCGAGGAGGAGCAGCGTCTGCGTCGCTATTCCAGCTCGATCATCATCAAGGGCGCCAAGTCGCCAGAACGGCTGCTGGATGAGGTCTCGCTGTTCCTCCACCAGGTCGTCGCCGAAATGCCGCCCGAACAGCGCCGGATGCTCGAAAAGGCCCGGCATCGCGATGCCGCGCTCGAGGGTCGGAGGGTGCTCATTGTCGAAGATGATGTGCGGAACGTTTATTCGCTTACCAGCGTTCTTGAACCGCGCGGCGTGATCGCCAAGATTGCGCGCAATGGCCAGGAGGCGCTTGATATTCTGGAGGCAAGCGACGATCAGGCCGATCAGTCGATCGACCTCGTGTTGATGGACGTAATGATGCCTGTAATGGACGGGCTGACTGCCGTGCGCGAGATGCGGAGCGATCCCAAATGGGCTAAGCTGCCGGTCATCATGCTGACCGCCAAAGCCATGCCGGACGATCAGCAGAACTGCCTCGATGCGGGTGCCAACGATTATATGGCCAAGCCTATCGATGTCGACAAACTGCTCTCGCTGGTGCGGGTATGGATGCCGCGCTAGTGACCAGCTCAATCGAGGACATCGAAATCCAGCTGTTGCTGGAAGCGCTGTACCAGCATTATCATTATGACTTCCGGCACTATGCCCGCGCCTCAATAAAGCGTCGGCTGGTGCAAGCGCGCGCGCAACTGGGATATGACAGCATCTCCGCAATCCAGGCGGAAGTGCTGCGTGACGCGACTTTGCTGCCAAGATTGCTCGATTTCCTGACGGTGCAGGTCAGCGAGATGTTTCGCGATCCATCCTATTTCCGGGCGCTGCGGGAGAAGGTCATCCCGCATCTGCGGACCTATCCTTCGCTCAAGGTGTGGGTGGCCGGGTGCAGCAATGGCGAGGAACTCTATTCGCTCGCCATCCTGTTCCATGAAGAGGGACTGGCCAAGAAAACCCTATTTTACGCCACCGACATCAACCCGACCGCGCTCAATGCCGCGCAAGCCGGCGTGTATCCGCTTGACCGAATCCGGCTGTTTACCGAAAATCACCAGCAATCGGGCGGCCGCTCATCGCTGTCCGACTATTACACGGCCAACTATGGCCGTGCGGTATTCGACAAAACGCTGTGCAGCCAAGCGGTGTTTTCGGATCACAGCTTGGTCACCGATGCCGCGTTCGGCGAGATGCACCTCATCTCCTGCCGCAACGTGTTGATCTATTTCGACCGTGAGCTGCAGGACCGCGCGGTCGGGTTGTTCCGGGATTCGCTCGCGCGCAGAGGCTTTCTGGGCCTCGGCTCGAAGGAGAGCCTGCGTTTTTCCGCGCATGCCGATTCCTTTGGCGCGTTTGCGCGGGAAGAAAAGATCTATCAGCGGGCCGGTTCATGACCAGAGCTATCGTCATCGGCGCGTCGGCAGGTGGAGTGCAGGCTCTGTCCTGGATTCTGACGGCCTTGCCGCCGCATTTCGCGCACCCGATCCTGATTGTCCTTCATGTGCCGCAGCGCAATGACAACCCGCTCATCGAGTTGCTGCGGCTCCGATGTCTGCTCGAGGTTAAAGAGGCGGAGGACAAGGAAGCGCTTCAACAAGGCACGGTCTATTTCGCGCCTCCGGGCTACCATCTGCTGGTAGAGAAAAACATGGCGATTGCCTTGACTTCCGATGAACCTGTCAACTACTCGCGCCCCGCGATCGATGTCCTGTTCGAAACAGCCGCAGACGCTTTGGGCCCTGAACTGACCGGCATCGTCCTGACCGGTGCCAATCATGATGGCGCCGAGGGGCTGCGGGCGATCTGGGCGGCGGGTGGCACGGTGATCGTCCAGGACCCGGTGACCGCTGAAATGCCAACCATGCCGCGAGCCGCGCTCGAGGCGTGCCCGGCGGCCCGATGCCTGAGCATCGACGAAATTGTTAAATATCTGCGGAAGGAGGCGGCGTGATGACCTTGGCAAACGAACCGGTCCGCATTCTGCTGGTCGATGACCTGGAGGAGAACCTCATCGCCCTGAACGCGCTGCTGCGTCGCGAGGGGCTGAGCTGCGACACCGCCCGCAGTGGCGAGGAGGCGCTCGAGCTGCTGCTGGTCAAGGACTATGCGCTGGCGTTTCTCGATGTCCATATGCCCGGCATGGATGGCTTCGAGCTGGCCGAGTTCATGCGCAACAGCGAACGGTCTCGGCACATTCCGATCATCTTCGTCACAGCTGGTGCGGGCGACGGGACTCGGCGGTTCAAGGGCTATGAGGCCGGTGCGGTCGATTTCATCCAGAAGCCGATCGAGCCCGATATCCTGCGATCGAAAGCGCGTGTGTTTCTTGAGCTCTACAGCCAGCGCCGACAACTGGCGGCACAGCGCGATGAACTTGCCGCGTTGAGCGCGTCGCTGAAGCAAGCCGATATTCAGAAGAACCGCTTCCTGGCGGTTCTGGGGCACGAGCTGCGCAACCCGATCGCAGCGCTGAATGCCGGGCTGATCATGCTCGAGCGGAAAAAGGGACAGCCTGTCGAAGGCGACATTCGTATTTCGATGAACCGCTGTCTGATGCACATGACACGGTTGGTGGAGGATCTGCTCGACATCGCGCGGATCGAGCAAGGCAAGATTTCTCTGCAGTGCGAGCGAGTGGACCTGAACGATGTGCTGGCGTTTGCCGTCGAAACATCGCGTCCAGCGATCGACGAGGCAGGGCATACGCTGCAAATCGATCTTCCGCCAGGTCCGGTGCTGCTTAACGCCGATCACGCCCGCCTGGCGCAGATTATTGGCAACCTGATCAGCAATGCTGCCAAATACACTCCTGCAGCGGGCGAAATCCGGTTGACCGCGCGGGTTGAAGACCAGACTGCCTGGATTGAGGTTGCCGACAACGGTATCGGCATTGCGCCTGATCAGCAAAGCCGGATATTCGGGATTTTTGAGCAAGCCGATGTCAAGGGCAAGGTCAAGCAGGACGGCCTCGGGATCGGGCTGGCGCTGGTGAAGCAGCTGGTTGAGCTGCATGGCGGAACCATCCGCCTGAAACACAGCATGTTCGGAGAAGGCAGTACGTTCGAGGTGCGCCTTCCTACGGTCGAATGACGCCCGGCTCGTCTGGTGCTACGCGCCTACAGGCGAGCCCGAGTTTGATTTTTTTGTGGGATTGCGATCGGGGTCGCAGCGCGGACGGTCCGCAACGCCTGTTTAAGTCCTTCCTCGAACGTGGGGTGATAGAAGGGCATTTCGAACACCACGCTGGCGATTGGCATCAGCGGCTATGAGGCTGGCATCGACGGCGAAGCCTTCACCGCCGACCAATCCCTCCAATATGCAGCGCTTTACCGTCGTCTCAAACAGCGTGCGCAGCAAATCACTGTCGCGGAACCGGCCATGGCGGTTCTTGGAAAAGGTCGAATGATCGGGCACATCGCCTTCCAGTCCTAATCTGCAAAACCAGCGATAGGCGAGGTTGAGATGCACCTCATTGCACAGCCTGCGTTCCGAACGGATGCCCATGCAGTAGCCAATAAGCAGCATCCGGATCATCAGTTCCGGATCAATCGATGGCCGGCCGGTCTTGCTGTAGTAGGGCCGCAAATGCTCGCGGATTCCAGACAGATCGACGAACCTGTCAATCGATCGCAGCAGATGGCCTGCCGGCACATGCCGTTCCACGTTGAAGCTGTAAAACAGCGCTTCCTGTGCCACCGTCCGCTCGCCCATCATCGGCCTGTCTCCGTCCTGCACGAGCAGTGAATCAGACCTCGCAAACTACTTCAAGCCAGAGTTTTTCAACACTATCGACCAGACCCAGCCGTTCAGAGCAGTAGAGTTGAACGTCAATCCTAGCAAAAGCGGTCGCAGTTCGATCCGTTAATTGATTTGTTTCCCACTCCGTTCACGTGTAACCTGACGGAGACCTTAAGGAACGATCGAATTCTCGCCGCGCAAGAGTTGCCAAGTTCTTGATTGAGAAAAGGGGAGAGGGTGAAATGGCTATAATTCTCGGCACCGCAGGCCCTGACAACCTACTGGGAACCGCCGACGCCGACGTGATCGAAGGTCTCGGCGGCAACGACGAAATCACCGGACGGGACGGCCGCGACGAGCTTTACGGCGGCGACGGCAACGATATCGTCAACGGGTATAGTGGAAGCTTCTTTCACGAGACGGACGCCATTCTCTCGGGCGGCGACGGAGACGACATTCTGCAGTTCACAGATGGAAACACAGTCATCGGGACAGAGGTTCCTATAACACTGATTGACGGAGGCTCCGGCGTAGACACTGCCGTAATAAGCTCGAGTTTCGATTCGATAATCAATCTTTCTGATCCCTCCATTCCGCAGACATTCTATGCATACGTAAACACGCCGCGGGAGCCGTTTTATGGCGTTACTTTGGTCAACATCGAGCGACTGGTGTATCGTGGCAACAGCTCAAGTTTCGGCGACGATATAACCGGCGGTGCGTTGGATGACGAGATTTCTGGCGGGCGGGCCGACGACATTCTACAAGGTGGCGGCGGTGACGACATTTTACGTGGGGATGATGGCCGCGACACCCTGCTTGGCGGAGATGGTAACGATTATCTATCCCTCGGCCTGGGAGACATCTTGGTAGATGGGGGCGACGGGATCGACTCCATCCACTTCTCTGGCTACTATCCGGCGTCAGAGACCATGATCTTCTCGCTGGCCGATCCGACCGTCGAACAGACCCTGCTTGGTGCGACCGTTCGCAACGTTGAGTCCATCTCCGCCTACAGCTACGGCACCCGCGGTGATGATGTCGTGACCGGGGGCGCCTTTGCCGATGTCTTCAGCGGCTGGAGTGGCAACGACATCATCCGCGGCGGCGGCGGCAATGATGAACTGGACGGGGACATTGCGGGATTTGGTGCCGCTGGCAACGATGAGGTTCACGGTGACGCCGGTTCGGACAGGATTACCGGTGGGGGCGGCGACGACATCCTTTACGGCGGAAGCGACGGGGATCGCCTGAACGGCGACGGCGGGAACGACAGGCTTGTCGGCGGCCAGGGAGCGGACCAGCTCTTCGGCGGCAGCGGCGCGGATGTGTTCGTGTTCGCCCCTGGCGATGTCAGCCTGGCCTACGGGATGCGGGACCAGATCTACGACTTCGAGGTAGGAATCGACCAGCTAGACCTCTCCGCCTTCACCGGTGCCACAGTCACGCTGGTCGCGGGCGCTTACACCCGCGTGAAGATCGACTTCGATGGCGACCTCAAGACAGACGCCCTCATCCAAGTGGAAACGGTCGATGGCGCGGCACTGACGATGGGTGACCTACTGCTGTAGCAGAGCGTCACCCAGGCCTAGCCGCCTCGTTACGGCGAACGGCCAGGAGGTAGGGTCGTCCACCGGTGCGTCCTCGGTGGCAAGGCGCGAACGGCGCCAGCCCCTCGATCCACGTCGGCGGCAGCTAGAGGAGCGAGCATGTTCAACTCCTACCGCATGACCAGCGGACATGCCGAGTTTGCACGCGTGTTTCGCGAGCTATGCGGGAAAATAGGTGACAATGGAGGATTGAAGGCGGCGTATCGAGGCGGGTGTCGAGCCAGCCAGAACCTGTCGAGGAGAGCGATATCGCCTTCGAATTCGATGGAATTCGACGGCGGACTGCGGCGCCCCGAAAGACTGGCAGGTTCAGTTGACTCCCGCTGCCGCCATGGCGGCTCGAACAGCCGGACGCGACTTTAGGCGTTCGCGAAGTGCGGGCAGGGGAACCGGTAGATCGAGCGCAAAGCGGTCCGCCCAGACCAACATCACAAAGAGGTAGAAGTCGGCAACGCTGGGGCTTGGCGCCGAAGAGATAGTCGCCCTGCAGGTCATCAGAAAGCGGCTGCAGCAGTCGCAGCACCGTTTCGCTCGCCTTCGCATTTCGGCGGCACTGCTAGGGTGCCACATCAGCTTATAGGCCGGTGGATTTCTGTGGTGATGCAGGTCAGCGCTTCGAGCACGTGCGTTCACCCCAGCGTGCCGCCAACCTGCAGCGCCGGTGTCTCACCGGCGATCCACCGGGGTACCGCGACGTTTTCGGCAATCATCGTGCCATCGTCGAGGATGAAGGCCTTTTACGACGGCTCTTGACCTTCCGCCCGATATGTATCCAATGCCATCCTATCGCCACGTTCGGCCTCATCACCATTACCCCGGGGCCGTCTACATGAGGCTAGTCCACTAAATGCCAGCAACCCTGCCAGCCATGTCTAATCAGGATTATGCGCTTGGACTGGCCCGCGCGCTCGGTGGGGCGATTATCTTCGGCCTTCCTCTGCTCATGACCATGGAAATGTGGTCACTGGGTCTCGACATCCATCCCGCCCGGCTGCTGCTTTTCGTCTGCCTGAACTTCGGCGTCCTTGTCGTTCTCTCGCGCTTTGGCGGCTTCGAGCCCACCGATTCCTTCAGTGAAGACTTGCTGGACGCCCTTGGTGCTTATGCGGTGGGCATAGCGGGATCCACGCTGATCTTGAGCCTCTTTGGTTTGCTATACACGTCGATGCCGATCGGCGAATTTGCACGTATGATCGCGATACAGTCCATTCCTACGAGCTTTGGCGCGATGTTGGCACGCAAGCAGTTGGGTGAGGGCGAAAGGGAAAAGTCGCAGGACCAGAAGCGGAGGTCAGGCGAATATGCAGGCGAGCTGTTTCTTATGCTCGCCGGGGCGCTGTTCCTCGCGTTCAACGTCGCACCCACAGAAGAGGTCATTCTGATCGGTTTAAAGATGACGCCTTGGCACAGTTTGGCGCTTATCGCTGTGTCTCTCTTTGCACTGCATGTACTGGTGTTCGCGGTAGGTCTTCCGGGTCAAGAGCGCGCGCCCGAGGGCTATGGCGGGATAAGGCTGTTCCTAGCCTATACCATTCCCGGATATGCCATCGCTGCCCTGGTCGGCCTCTACATACTTTGGACCTTCGGCCGCGTAGATGGCCAGGCGGTTCACGCCATTGCCGGCAGTATGGTTGTACTCGGGTTTCCCGCATCCATCGGTGCAGCGATCGCCCGCCTTGTCGTGTGACGTAGCTCCGTGAAAATTTACTCTTCCACTGTTGCTCGGACCCCCATCCTCGAATGGATCGCTGCCGCCACGGGGTTGCTACTTTTGCTGTTCCTGCTGGTAGCGATAGGCCTGGACGTAGTGCAGGGTGGATCGCGTGTTCCCCCCGACATTCACATCGATGTTCATACAAGCGTGAAGGCGGGGGAAAGATATCTGGTGACCTTCGATGCCCGCAATAGGGGCGGGGCCTCTGCTGCTGCGCTTGAGATCGAGGGACAACTCACCGACCAGGGCCGAGTGATTGAGACGAGCAGCAGCACGATTGATTATGTTTCAGGCCATGGCACCGCACAAGGCGGCCTGTATTTCGAGCATGATCCCAGTAGCCTTGCTTTGAGGGTGCGGCCGATGGGCTATCAGGCTCCATGATGCCAGGCCGTAGGGGAGTTCCCTTGCCTGTGATTTGATCACGGCACAGATGCCGGACCCGTCTCCAATTAAGCTATTCAAGACGCTGCTCGCAGTGTCATTGATGCTTCACCACGCGTAGCCATGCTCTCTGATCGATACGCCGGATGCCAACGGACGACCTGGTTCGCGGCAGATAGTGGCGTAGGCAAAGCGAAGCGCTGGATCGCAGCCGATGACGGGTCAGCAGACTATATCGGCCGCGTTTCCCGTTCAGTTTCGCGCTGAACCAGACAGAATGTTGCCCGTCTTTGCTATTTAGAAGCAGATTTTTCGCTCCACTAGAGCGGACGGGCGGCCGTCGTTCTTTGCCGACCGATAAGCGGACAATATCCTGCTTTATAGGCGGCAACCCCATCTTGGACTTTCTCATCGTTTGCGTGTTGGTCGCGCATGGGGTGCGTTGCGGCTTACCGATACAGGTGACGCTTCTGGCTTTGGCCTGTGCCACTGTCTTGTCTGACAGAAAGGGCATGGTGCGCCGTATCTCTTCTTCGCCGTGTTCCTGTGCGCTGCCATCTGTCTTTCTGGCCCGTATGCCGGGTGGGACAGCACCGACTATCATCGGCTGTATTGCCAAAAGTGCGGATTCTGTTTCGCGAACCTCGTCGAAAATGCGGTGGAGCCCAAGGTCGCGAGTTTTGCCCAGGGGTCTGGCCCCGGTCCTAAACCTACAGCCGGATCGATTGCTGCAGCGTTTCATGCCTTGCTCGACCTCCTATTCGACGCAGCAGTCAAAGCTGCGTGTGGTCTATCCGCAGCAGCTTCGAAACCCCGCCGAAGTGCGGGGAGAAATGCAGCGTGACCCAAGCACCCATTCCATCCGGTCATGCAAGGCTCAGAACGTTAAATCAGCTGTTCCCATCAAGCACCCCGGCAAATCGATAGCTTGTCTGCTCCAAATCCAGGGCCCGGAAAAAGTTGTGCGTATTCCTGATTTCAATGTCACTCAACGCCTCCACCCGCGTGCAGCCGGCATTGCCCAGAGAGGCAGCGGCGGCTTTGAACATGGCGGTTGCAATGCCTTGGCGACGGTGACTCTTGTCGACCAGGATCATCGTAATCCGCCCAATCAGTCCATATTGAAGCGTAGGAAGAAGCGCCCAGGCGCAGCAACCGACTAACATCCCCCGTTCGGCGATCACCATGCCGCCCTTCAACTTGCGCACCGCTTCAAGTTTGCGCGCTACCCCAGGCCCGTCGATCTCTCCATGAGTCAGTTGCCCCAGCAACTTCGCCAGTTCTGGGGCATCAGTGGGCTTCGCCGCGCGAACGCGCAATTGGTGGCCTGGCAATGGTGTATGCATTGGCTCGGTAGCCACAGGCGAGATTGGCTTGGCCACAGGCGGCGCAAGCTTGTGGCGCGTGGACCGTCCCCTGACTTGCGTGTCGTCGGGCTGTGGCGCGGCGGATGTTTTGCCCTTTCTCCCTTTTGACGCCGCCTTCCTCGCTATAGCGTTTTTGGCAGGGGCTATCCGCTGGCGTGGCCCCTTAACGGGGCTACTTTCGACATCGTCCTCTGCTTTCTCTAGCCGTTTCGGCTTCTCCACTGGCGCGGCACGACCAGGCACGCGTTGGGCCGAGGCTTTCCAGGTGTTTAAGGACCCTTTGCGCAAATAGGTTTCAATATCCTCGGCTGAGGCCGTCAAACCGGCCTGGCTCACGCCGAGCAACGGCTCGCCATCCGCCTGCACCAGCCCGAATTTGCCGAAGTCTCCTGTTCCGGGGTTTCGCTTACGAGATTTGACAAGCTTCAACCCGCGGTGCTCCGCCATTTCACGCAGTTTGTGATAAATGATATCGTCGGGCATCCATCCATAACCCGTTATCGGGCCAGCGGTTCAAACTGCTGGGTTAAGTGCCTTGGTGTCGTGGACCGTCCGCGACCCGTAGCGGATCCGGTTGACCTTGGGCAATGCAACATCTCCTGGATGCCTGGGCCCGGATCCGCGCGGTAGGCGAAGGCAATGGCCTTGCGACCGATCTCGCCTGAACATGCGGACAGATGTCGAGACCAAGGCTGGCTCTTGAACCTGGCAGGCTGTAAGGGCCGTGGATGTCTTTGATAGAAACCTACCTCGCTAACGCCCAAGCGCAACGCGATGCTGCCGCCAAGACGCCTCTTCCCAATCGCAAGGCTATGCACGAGCGGTCGGCTGAAACCTGGGAAGAAATGGCCCGCAGCGTCAGCGACACGGCAGCCCGGGCGGCAATCAACTTAGCTGCGAAGTCGGCCCTTGTCGGCTGATAGTCCAAAAGTCCTTATGGACTGCGGTGTTGATCGACCAACGAGAAGCGGGAGCACAGGCTTAAGCCTGTTCTGTTCAAGGAAGATCACGTGAGCGACGAAGTCGAGTGGTGGGAATATGATGACCTGGCCGAGTTGGCTGCGGCGGTTGCTGGCGATATCGGCTTCATCATCGAAAGCGCGATCGACGCGCGCGGCGCGGCGGTAATTGCGCTTGCGGGCGGAAAGACGCCAATTCCAATTTACGAAGCATTATCGTCTGCAAAATTGGACTGGAAGCGCGTCACGATTATCCCCGGAGACGAACGCATTGTGCCATTGGGCGACCCGCTCAGTAACGTCACGGCGTTGGCCAAGTTCTTTCTGCCTAAGGGCGCCCGCGTCATGCCCATCGTCCCCAATGCGATCGCCGACTACAAGGCGGCAGGACGTTCTGCAGATGCCCTTATGCAAGACCTGCATTGGCCGCTCGATCTGTGTCTTCTCGGGGTCGGTAGCGATGGACATACCGCTTCGATCTTCCCGGGCCCCGATTTCGACGAAGCAATAGCGGGTCCAAAAGAATGCCGGGCCTTGGGCGTGATGCCACATCCGATGCCCGACGATGCACCCGTGCCGCGCGTTACGCTCAGTCTTGCGGCGATCACCACCGCGCGCGCTCTGGTGATCGCTTGTACAGGCACGGAGAAGCGCACCGTGATTGAGAATGCGATCAAGCAAGGACGGTCCTCCCCCTATCCGATAGGACGAGCGTTGGCAGGTACGGAACTCCCGGTGGACATCCATTGGGCGCGAGCATGAAGTCTGCTGGGCCGATGCCCCACTATGGTGCGGTACTGCGTCGCGTTTTTCGATCCTTTCCGACTGGGCCGGCTCACGATGGCGCGCGTGGAGCGCCGGAGCTGACAGGCCGTGGCTGAT
>NZ_CAKKNC010000016.1 GCF_918741285.1 Sphingobium sp. CECT 9361
GATGCAAGCGTACTCGCCTGGCTCGACACGCTTTGAAATAATGTGAAGGAACGTGGGCAGGAAACCCCAGAACTCAGCCAATCTGGCCGCCTTCCTTCACATTATCGACACCTCGCGATTAATCAAGGTGCTGCAAAAGGACACCCGCGCCATTGCCTATCTGCACCAACTGGCGGCCCCAGAAGCGATCGAGAAAGCGGCGTAGTTATTTTGATGAGGCCGCACCAAGGAGTGGCGGCCCCTTCTTGTCCCACCCACCGACCCTATGCGCGCGCCGCTCCCTTCGATCGAGGCTAATTGGTTTCAGGCAGCAAGCGTTGATATCGAAGTCCGCTTTCCTCCCGCACGCGGCGTGACGGAAATCTTCACCCGAACGTCCCGATTGAGCCGGTCGAGAATCCGTAACAGCCGGTCGATGGTGAATCGCTCCAGTCTGACCTGACGGATACGCGAAAAATCGGCGGCCGATATGCCGGTGCGCGCTTCGGCATCCCGAACCGTCAGCCGCTCGGCATCGAGCGTTTTGACGATTTCAGCGGCCAGTATTGCTCGAAACTGGCGAATGCTGGCATCGGGCTGATCGAAATCGGCAAAGACATTGCCGGAACCGCGAACCAGTTCGAAATCGTCATCTTGGTCAGCCATCGAGCATTTCCTTCAACCGCTTGATCCGCTCGCGCACGAGGTCGATTTCGTGGCGCGGCGTTGCAATTCCCTTGGTCGATTTCTTCTGGAAGGCATGAACCACCCAGATATCATCGCCCAGTTGCAGCGCATAGACGACCCGATAGGCGTCGCCGCGCTCTTTGATCGCCAGTTCCCACACACCGGCACCCAACCCGGCAAGCGGCTTGGCAATATCCGGCGTTCCGCCGTCGGCGACCACGGTCAGGGCATCGAATGCCCGATCCACGGCACGCGAAGGAAACGTCTCAAAAGCTCTTCGCGCCGCCTTGATCCAAGAAACCGTGCGGAGCGTGTTGCGTGATTTCGCCATAGGTAGTCAAATCTGCCAACAAAGTCAATGTGAGACTGTTCAGGCCACCGCCGCCAGCGACGTTCGGCGATCCAGCACTTCAACCGCTTTGAGCTTATGCTCCGGCGCAAGATGGGCATAGCGCAGCGTCATTGCATAATCGGAATGCCCCAGCAGTTCGCGCACGGTGTTCAGATCAACGCCGCCCATAACCAGGCGCGACGCGAAATGGTGCCGCATGTCGTGCCAGCGGAACGCGGTGATATTCGCGTCCTTGAGCAAATGCCGCCATGAAAAATTGACGCGATCGAAGCGCTGGCCCGCCTCATTGACGAAGACCAGCCCATGCTCTTCTTCCACTTGCGCCCGCCAGCCTTGCAGCACGCGCGTGGCTTCACGGTTGAGCGGGATATGGCGTGTCCGCCGCGATTTGGCGGTCGCCCCGGTCACGGTCAGGATACGCCGATCGAGATCGACATTCGGCCATGTGAGATCGAACAATTCCCCGCGACGGCAGCCGGTGTTGATCGACAGCAAGATCAGCGGCTTCACATGATCGGTGAACATGACGGTGCGCAGGCTGGGCAGTTGCACATAGCCCCTTTCTCGCCGCCAATGATTGGCGGAATCGCGTTCGGCGCGGCGGCGTTCTTCGCGGGCATCGATCACAGCACGCAGGCGGCTCTCCTCGACATCGCTCAAAAACCGCACCTTGAGACAATCGTCCGTGCGCGACTTCTTGACCTTGGCCAGCGGATTGGTTCCCAACAGTTCCCAATCCACCGCCCGGTTGAATGCCGCCTTGATCGACGAAATATCCCGGTTAATCGTTTGAAGGCTCAAGCCGCGCTCGATTTCGCCCGCGCGCCAGCGTTCGACATCCAGCCCGCTGATCTTGTCGAGCGGCTTGTCGAGCAATGCCTTGAAGGCCGTCGCCAGACGCTTGAGATTTTGCACATGGGCTTTCTGATTGGCTTTGGCCCACACGGCATAATCGCCATCAAGGAAAGCACGAAAGGTCGGCACACCCTGCTTGGGCTTGCGCGCCTCAATAGGATCAATGCCGCGATAGACTTCGGACAGGATGACGCGGGCGCTATCGCGCGCTTCGGCCAAGCCAACGGCATCCGCCCTGCCCAGCCACACACGCTTACCTCTGGCGAACTCGCAATAGAAGGATTTCACGCCACGTGGCATGACGCGCAGCACCAAGCCCTTCAGGCGCGCATCGCGGTGATCCTCCGGCTTAACCGGCATGACCATCTTTTCGATCATCGCTTGTGTCAGAACAGTTCGCATCGCGCGCCTCGCCAGCCAAATCGACTCATTCTGGTGGTGCGCTGGTGGTGCAACTTGCTGCAACAAGGCGGAACAAACAGCGTCCAAACGCAACAACCATAACGGTTAAATAGTGGCATAACGCGCTATAATTAGCAAGTTTTTCTGGTGCATATGGGAGCGTTCAAAACCCTCAAATTTAGGGCTGGGGGTGTGGGGGTCGGAGGTTCGAATCCTCTCGTCCCGACCAAGATTTCAATGACTTAATCTGAAATTTCCACCCCTCCCAGTGACGCACTTTTACATACCTTCCGGGCTGGGGCGTCTGTCGGTGGACAGCTACGTCAACTACGCCGCTTGCTCGCATGTTGTGTGCATTCCAAAGCGCGCGATTTCGATTTCGGGCAATGGTCCGCACCATCCTTTCCGATGACTCTGCCGGATCTCGATACGATCTGCGCGCGACACACATACGCGAAACGGTAAAGCATTTCGGCTAAGCCGGAGGAAGCATCGTCAATATCGGTTCGATCTTCAGCACGCATCCGTCTGACGGTGGCACAATCTACTCCGCCACGAAGTGGACTTTCCATAACTTTACCTGACGCTTCGCGTGCAAGCTTGGACCACGCAACATTCGCGTAACCGGCGGCGCGCGCAGTCTGTAACACTGAAGCCTGCGCCCCGCTCGCGTGCCTCCCGCGGGGAGTATCCTGCGCAGCGTCGAAATTCAGTCGTCGGAACGCAAACGAGGGCTGATTATTTCGGCTTTGCCTGCTGGGGATACCAGTATCGCACATGGCAAGATTCGCAGACCTGATCGAGGTCGCCCGAGGCCTGGTTCATTTTTACCACGTCCTTGTCATGGGCTGCCGTGATAAACTGATCCGCACTGACCGAAAGAGCCTTCGCCATATCCGCAAAGCTGGTTCGATCGGCATCGATGAAGCCCTGAACCTGGGCCGCTGTGGATCCTCCAGTAATGCCTTCATCCTGGATTTTTTGGCCGGGCTTGGAAACGGTAATTTTGCTGGCGGACACTATGGCATCTGCCTGTGCCTTCACCTTCTGGCCAGCGGCGGACAGCTTGGCCCAATCGTCGGCGGTCAGCTTCGACGCCTGCGGCTCCCCTGCGTCGTTTAACGCCCGGTTGCTGACATCCCAGAGGATTTGTGCTTGCGGGGCCACCACGTTCTTCATCATGCTTTGAAGCACAACCGGCTGGGGATCGGAGTTCGCGTTGTCCTTCTGACATCCGCTGATCAAGGTCATTCCTGCTAAAAGCATTAGCGTCATTGATCGCACGGGACACTCCTTCGCTGCACCGTCTTCATTTACACATTAAATTACACGCTGGAAATGATTTGAGCTGATAGGGTTACATTCTGAAATTTTTGCCAAGCTCTGTTGGCCGATTGTTTTCAGCGAACACCTATTCCCACCCGAAATGGAGCGTTATCGCACCAGCGCGCATTAGTGGCAGGGGGACATCATATGAGGGAAGGCAAGGAATGAAACTCTATCATGAGGTGCGCGGTTGTTCGTTGGCGGTCGACATTGTAGCGCGGGAGTTAGGCATCGACCTAGACCTGGAGTGGGTCGATATGGCTTCGAAGCGCCTTCAGGACGGCAGCGATTATCATCTGGTGAACTCCAAGGGTACTGTTCCAACGCTCGAACTTCCGAATGGCGATCGGATCAGCGAAGGCACGGTTATCATGCAATATCTCGCGGATCTTAGTCCGGAACGGCGGCTGCTGCCGCCCCATGGTTCGATCAAACGCCTTCGCGTGCTGGAATGGATGAGCTTCGTCGGAGCCGATTTGCACAAGGGCGGCTTCATGCCGTTGTTCAAAGCCAACACACCCCCTGAATATCGGGAGATCGCCCGTCAATATCTGGGAAGGCATTTGACCTGGCTCGACGGTCAACTGGCGGACCGCACGGTTCTGGTCGGGGAGGACTTCACCATTGCCGACGCCCACTGTTACACCATTGCCATGTGGACCGCAGCGCATGACATCTCGACGGAAGCATGGCCGAACCTCACGCGCTACCTGAAACAGATCGGAAGCCGCCCGAGCGTGCAGGACGCCGAGCGCGCCGCCTACGAACAAGGGCAGGCCAGACTTGCTGCCACCGCTCCCGGCGGGTGAGACACTGATCATCATCGGGCGTTGGCTTCAACCACTTCCGGCCGATGGATAATACGGTCCCTGCTCATCCATGCACCGTCCCGAACAATAGGGTCCTCCGAAAACAGACGCGTCCGGGTTCTGTCCCGTAGGACGGGTTTGTCTCAACTAACCCGGCGGAGGCACGGCAAATCAAATGAGGCGGACTGTACTGGTCTCGACAGCCCGACCATACAGTGAATTCGTGAAAAATTGACACTTTGGCAACTTTACCCTCTTATCAGTCCGTCGGTTAGCCATTGAAAGCACCAGACAATGATCTTGGTCGTCGAGGACGAGGCCGACGTCCGGGAGGAGTTGGTCGAAATGCTGGAACTGCGGCGATTCGCGGTTATCGGCGCCGCGAGCTTGGCTCCCGCTCTCGAGACCGTCAGGCAGGCGACTGGCCCTTTAGCTCTGTTGACGGACCTCCGCTTGCGCGAAGGCAGTGGTCTTGATCTGATCCGCACTATTCGATCCGACCCGGACCTGAATGCGAAGGTGAACACCATCATCCTGATGACAGGCCACATCGATCTGACAGAGCAGATGGAGCACGAAATCGCGAAGCAGGATCTGCATATCCTTTTCAAGCCGGTGAACATCGATCTGCTCTTATCCCTGCTCGTACAAGACGGGCCAGGCTGATGCATGGCATTCTTAACCCGTTACGAGACGGCAGCGATTTTCGGCTGAGCGGCGCGTCCCTGAAGCGTATGACGGCCCAGGGATGGGCACTGACGATCGTCCTGTTGGCCGTGGCCATCGGCGCAAGTTCCTTCCGCATCATTCTCGCCCCCGGGTTCGAGATGTATCTCGGCCCGATTTTCTACCTTATAGCCTACAGGCTGGGCGGTCTGCGGCTGGCCATTCCCATGGTGCTGCTGACGATGGCGTCATCCTGGTTCTGGTGGGGCCATATCTTCACCATTGCGCTGGCGCTCGGACACGTGCTTTTCATCGACAAGACCCGCTTCGCCGGTCCGTCGCTCGCCATCGCTACCGCTGTCTTCTCGCTGACCATCGGGGCGGCGGCGTCGTTCCTGTTCCTGCACTTTCACTACGATGCATCGCCGACCATTTTCGCGCTGACGATGATCCGCAAGCTTCTCAATGACGTGCTTATGGCGGCGATGGTCGACCTGGCTCTGTCACTTTTGATTGTAGACCTTCCGGCTGGTCGCATCGTGCTACGCAAAACGGTCAGCCTTGCCGAACTCCTGCCTGCCTCCATTACGCTCGTCGTGCTGGCGTCCGCGCTTGTGATGTTTGTCAGCAGCGTCCGGCGTTTTCCTGAGGACTTCAGATCGTTCATGCAAGAAACTGCGCTTCAGGCTGAAGTCCGGATCGATCACGGGCTCATCACCGGAAAAGCCTTCCTCGGCGTAGAGAATTTGCGAAATACGGGGACGGTACCTCAGAAACTTCTAATTGCGGACAACGAACGCAGCGTACGCACCCCAGAAGCACTGCAGATTTTCGGCTGCACACGGATCGACGACGGACTGGACGTCACGGGGCCGAACGATCGCAACACGTTCGCCTATTGGGTTTCCGCGTGCCAACTGGGCCATCACGCGCTTTCCGGCCGCAAATATTTCTACCTCTACTCAACCCGTCCAGCTGCCGAGAGCGCCTATCGCAAGGTGCTCCTCGAGATGCTCGGTCTGGGCATCCTTCTGGTCGTGGCGATCTTGTTGCAGATGTTGATCACGCGCGCACTGCGGCGTTCGTTGCAGGCTTGGAAAGAAGTCGCGGAAGGCTTGGGCCAGCCTGGCCTCTCGGCCCCGCACAAGCTCACGTTCAACGAGTTCGACCGCCCGATCGAAGCCATCGTCGCCGCGAACAACAGCCTTGCCGAGTTGGCTCAGGAGCGTCGGCGAATTGCCGAGGCATTCATCGAGCTCAAGAAGGAAATGGATTTGCGCCTCGCAGCGGATATCCACTTCGACTCCGCCACAGGCGTTCTTAATTTTCAGGAGATCAGCATCACGCGGGTTGCGCAGGAACGGTCCCAAGCAGTCCATCCCAATGATCGCCTGGCATTTGTCGACATTCGCAATGATGTCGAGGCGTTCATCGAGTTTCGGCTGGCAGACGAAAATTCAAGCGACTGGTATCTGTTCGTCGGTCACGACCTGATGGCCCCCGGCCATTGGCGTTCGGGATGGATGGTGCGCCTTCGCCAGTCCAAGCTGGTTCAGAATCGCATGCTTCAGCAGGCACGCCTCGTTGAGCTCGGAGGCATGGCCTCAGCCTTGAGTCATGAACTCAAGCAACCGCTGTTCACCATCTCGCTTGCAGCCGAAAACGGCCGGTTGTTGCTCGACCAGGGAGGCCCCGAAAACGTGCCCCGCGCGCGCGGCAAGTTCGATCGGATCAGCGAACAGGTAAACCGCGCGCGCGATATCATTGCCCGAATCTCGCGCTACGCCCGGATCGAGAATGACAGTCCCGAACCTGTCGATCTGGGCGACGTGGTCAGAACGACGCTGTCATTCATGCGGCCATTGCTCGTCCAGCACGATGTCGGCATGAAAATAACGTTGCCGGACGGGCCGCCGGTTTTGCTCCTTGCGCCGCGCGTCGGCCTTGAGCAGGTGCTCGTCAACGCCATCCAGAACTCGGTCGATTCTATCGCAAGTCGCCGCGAAGGCGACGACCCCGGCCTCACCGGCGCCATCGAACTGGAGGTAACTGCCACAGAAAGCGGACTTCGCATCAGCATTGTGGACAATGGCGCAGGGCTAGCGTTGATCCAGCCGGACCGGGCATTCGATGCCTTCATGACCACCAAGGAAACCGATCGCGGGACAGGCCTTGGCCTTTATATTTCGCGGCAGATCGTCATGGAAATCGGCGGAAAGATCAGCATTGGGTCGCGCCAGACGCCAGAGCGGGGCGCAATCCTGACCATCGACTTTCCGAGCTTCGTCGCTCTTTCGCGCGACAGGCTTCCATTCGGGCCTACGGAGCATGCGATAAATGCCTAAGCCCCGGATCCGCATCATCGATGACGATGAAGAGAGCTGCTCTGAAATTGCGGACGCGCTTATGGCGTCAGGGTACGACTGCTCCTGGGCACATTCTCCTGATTCCATGATGGCGCCCCATGAACCGGCGCCTGACATTCTGATCCTGGATTTGAGCATGCCGCGGGTAGACGGCTTCCAGGTCATTCAGAACCTCGCCGGTGCGGGACGTCAGCCGCATCTCATCGTGGCCAGCGGCCACGAGCAAAGAATCATCAGAGCCGCAGTCCGCAGCGCACAGGAAGCTGGTCTGCATGTTTTGGGAGCACTAGAGAAACCCTATTCGATCGCCTCCTTGCTGGCGCTTGTCGAAAGCCGTCTGACCGCGCCAGGCAAGACGGCAGACGATCATGCGGCGCTGATCGGCCATCTTGTCGACACACAGACCCTCACGAGCCATGTGCAGACGGCGTTTCAATCCAAGCATCGGCTTTTGAACGGCGACATCGTCGGCTATGAGGCGTTGCTGAGGATTTCGGTGGATGGCTGCTCGGTTAACCCCGAAGCGGTTTTCGCTCCTGCAGTGGCCTTGCACGATCAACTTGCAGTGACACGCACAGTGCTCGACGACGCGCTGCGCTTCGGTTCAACCTTGCGAAGTGCTGGCGCAAACCTCCCCATCGCGGTCAACTGTACCCCTGCCCTGCTTTGCGCGCCCGATTTTCAGGACCTTGTCTTCTCTGGCCTCGACCGCTGGAGCATGCCGGCCTCCTCCCTTTTGATCGAAATCACCGAACACGAGACCGTCTATTCGTTCGACGCCCTGGCAACCGCGGTCAGTCGACTTGCGATGCGGGACTGCGGCATCTCGATCGACGATTTCGGTCGCGGCGCAACGAGTCTGGAACGCCTTTTCGACCTGCCTCTCACCGAGTTGAAGATCGACAGGGAGATTTTCTGGAAATGTGTCGACGGTCGCGAGCCTCCCGCTTTGCTCAAGGAGGTGGTGCGTTATTGTGACGACCGAAACATCACGTCTACGATCGAAGGTATCGAGACCGTCAACCACTTGGAACATGCGGTCTCTATGGGCGCACGGAACGGGCAGGGCTACCTATGGGGAACGCCGAGCCTCGACACCGAAGGCCTACTCAGATTATTTTCTACCTCCTGAGTGGAGTAATATCTATGCGCAGCATTTACATAGTCGACGATGACGACACGGTCCGCTCCGAGCTGCGCTCGTTGTTGTGCGTATACACAAATACGGTGCTTCGCTCGTTCTCATCGGGTGACGAATTCCTTCGGGAACTGGACAGCCTGTCGCCCGCATTGGTCTTGCTTGATATGAACATGCCAGGCGCAAGCGGCACAGATGTTCTTGCGGCCCTTCGCGACCGGCCAGACCTTCTGGCCATCGTCGTGACTGGCCAGGGAGACATGCGTGTTGCCGTGCAGGCGATGAAGGCGGGCGCAATCGATTTTCTCGAGAAGCCCTGCGAGCCCCAAGCGCTGCTGCAGACGATCGACCTCGCCTTTGAGACCCTGGAACAGACCGAGCAGACGATTGCCCGCACCGGTCAGGCGCAGCGACGGCTTGCGTGCCTTACTGCGCGAGAACGCAATGTGTTGGACGCACTGATCGAAGGAAAATCCAACAAGGTAATCGGCTACGAACTCGACATCAGCCCGCGCACCGTTGAAGTCCATCGCGCCAACATGATGGATAAGCTGGAGGTGCGAAGCCTCTCCGAAGCGCTGCGCATCGCCTTCTTGGCAGGACTTATCGCTACCTGAGCCGGTTCATGACCGAGCGCCTCCCATCGCCAGCGACGCTGGCGGGTTGCCGGGGCCGACACAGCTTGGGTAGAACAGCCACGCCGACGGCGGAGAGATCATCGTGCGCGTCGCGTTCAATCCGGGCGGCTTGTTGACCCTTTGACATCCGAACCATCCGCGTCGAGAGCCATGCCCATGCATGACGAGGCTGCTCCCGACAGCATGGCAGGGAAACAGGACGGTTCCGTCCCGATGTCATGGACCGTTCTGATCCTGCTGCTGCTCAGCACACCGTCAGCTTCGGCGGCCTGACGGCGCTGGGCATTTTTGCAGGAACAGATCAAATATGATCTCCATCTGACCGACTGGCATCTGGGTCTGATGAGCGGGCCAGCCTTCGCGCTGCTCTACGCGGCTGCCAGCATCCCGCTCGCACGTCTTGCCGAACCTCGTGACCGGCGGATTATCCTGTCGGCGTGTCTGATGGCCTGATGGTCTGATCGACGATGCGGTGCGGCGCGGCGACCGGCTTTTTCCAGATATTTCTCGCAACCGTCATCGACCAGCTTGCCTTCCGATCCCCCGTCAACTCGTGCAATCCGAGCTTGGGCGGCAACGGCAGTTCTTCAAGATGCTACGAGACGATGTTGCGGTAGCGTATTGGCGAACGTGCGTGCGAGGCTGATCAAGGCGCTGAATGCCGCTGAAGGGTTGCGGCGGTTGGGATAATAGAGGCACAGAGGCGCGAGCGGCGGTGTCCAATCTTCAAGAACACGAACGAGACGCCCCGCCGCTATGTCTTCGCGCACATCGGACTCCATGAAATAGCCGATGCCCAGATGGTCCAGGACAGCAATCCGTGAGAGGCTGGCTTCGTCCAGAGTGATCGGGCCTTGGACATCTATCTGGACAGGTTGTCCGTCCTTCTCGAACTGCCAGCGATGCAATGCGCCATTCGGGAGGCGAATGCGAAGGCATGCATGATGGAGCAGGTCGGGAGGAACACGGGGCTTTTCGTTGTTCTCAAAATAGGCAGGTGAGGCAACGACGGCAAAGCTCCGGGATGGCCCAACAGGGATCGCGATCATGTCACTGGGAACGAGGTCAGCGCTCCTCAGGCCCAGATCGAAGCCATCGGCCACTATGTCGACAAGTCGGCCCTCAGTCACCAGGTCGATATGCACCCGAGGGTAACGATGCAGGAATTGAAGAAGAAGCGGTGCAAGAACCTCACGCGCAGCGGTGGCGAAGGTGTTGATCCGCAGCGTTCCCGATGGCGTTTCCCGCTGCGATCGGGCCGCGTTCATCGCATCGTGAATGTCTTTGAGTGCAGGGCCGATCTGAGCGACGAAGTTCCGTCCGGCATCCGTGAGCGAAACGCTACGGGTCGTGCGATTGAACATGCGAACGCCCAGTTGGCGCTCCAGCTTACCAATGGCATTGCTCAGCGCCGTTGTCGACAGCCCCAGCTCCAGCGCCGCTGCCCTGAAAGATCCACGGCGCGCAATGGCAAGTACCGCGTCGAGCTCAATCAATCCATCGTGAGACATTATCCCGATTTCCACCACGTTGCATCCCGCTTTATCACGATTATCGGCACAAGGGTCCAGCACTATGTTGGCATAGTGGAGACAGGGACACCGAAACGGTGCATCCCGCCAGCATGCAGGAGATGAACGATGGCTATCGCGCTACCCGATGTAATCGCGAGATATTTCGCCGCCGACACTGAGCAAGATGGGGATGCTGTGTCCCGCTGTTTCACGGAGACCGCCACCGTCAAGGACGAGGGGCACAGCTATGTAGGGCGCGATGCAATTCGGCAGTGGAAGGCGGATTCCTCACGCAAGTACAAGTATACGGTGGAGCCCTTTTCTATCTCTATCGAAGATGATCGAACAGTCGTCACGAGCCATCTTGTCGGTGATTTTCCGGGGAGCCCGGTAGACCTGCGCTACCTGTTCACCCTCGACGATGAGAAGATCGCCGCGTTAGAGATCGTCCTGTGAGCAAAGCCATTCAGGGCGCCGGGCTTAGCCCGAATTTGCATCCCTTCCTCGATCTGAGCGGGAAGCGGGCGTTGATCACCTCCGGTACGCGCGGTGCTGGAGCCGCTACTGTCAGCCTTTTCCAGATGCTGGGTGCACAGGTGCTGACCACCGCCCGGACCCGACCAGACGGCCTTCCGGATTCGCTGTTCGTCGCCGCAGACCTGACCAGCCCCGACGGCTGTGCGGCCTTGGCGGCAGCCGTGCGGGAGCGCATGGGCGGCCTGGATATCATCGTCCATATGCTCGGCGGATCCTCTGCGCCTGCGGGCGGGTTCGAAGCCCTCAGCGACGAGATTTGGAGCAGGGAGTTCGCCCTAAACCTCATGCCGGCCGTCCGCCTCGACCGCGAACTCGTGCCCGACATGGTGTCGTGCGGTAGCGGCGTCGTGATCCATGTGACCTCCATTCAGAGCAAACTCCCCTTACCGGAGGCGACGACAGCCTATGCCGCGGCGAAAGCGGCCTTATCGACTTACAGCAAGAGCCTGTCGAAGCAGGTGTCACCTCAAGGCGTTCGAGTCGTGCGGGTTTCCCCCGGCTGGATCGAAACCGAAGCTTCCATCGACCTTGCGACACGACTAGCGTCCGAGCATGGCGGCGACATCGAAGTCGGTAAGACGATGATCATGGACTCACTCGGCGGCATTCCGATTGGACGTCCATCGAAGCCGGAAGAAGTAGCGAACCTCATTGCCTTTCTGGCGTCCGACCGTGCAGGCACGATCACCGGCGCCGAATATGTGATTGACGGCGGCACAGTGCCGACCGTGTGAGATTGGCGGGGCAATATCGGCGCCGTTTGCGGGTGGGCTATCGCTCCGCATAACGCTGATCGTTCCTGCCGATACCTTGGTTCAGAATCCCCAGTGCGCTACTGTGGAATAGGTTTGGATCCGCCAGATCGGGTGAGGAACGCAGCTCGTCTGGCCTCCAGACCGGATGACTGACCTAAGGTCCAATTGCCAGAATCTCTCACTTTGTCATGCTGTGCCGGTGTAATCCCGATGCAATACGGACCTTAGGAGAACGACCATGCTGCAACAGGCGCTGGACAAATTTTCAGGCAAAACAATGATCCGCGATAGTTATGACAACTATATCGGCGGCAAGTGGGTGGCACCCACCAAGGGTGCCTATTTCGACAATGTATCGCCGGTGACGGGCCAAGTGGTTTGCAAGATTGCGCGTGGAACTGCCGAAGATATCGAGCTGGCACTGGACGCGGCACATGCCGCCAAGGACGCATGGGGCCGCAAGTCATCGACCGAACGCGCCAACATTCTGAACAAGATCGCCGACCGGATGGAAGCCAATCTGGACGTGATCGCGCTGGCTGAGACCATCGACAACGGTAAGCCGATCCGTGAAACGACTGCCGCGGATATTCCCCTCGCCATCGACCATTTTCGGTACTTCGCCGGCTGTGTCCGCGCGCAGGAAGGGTCGATCAGCGAAATCGATCATGACACGGTCGCCTATCACTTCCACGAACCGCTGGGCGTCGTGGGGCAAATCATCCCCTGGAACTTCCCGATCCTGATGGCAGTGTGGAAGCTTGCTCCCGCGCTTGCCGCCGGCAACTGCGTCGTGCTCAAGCCAGCCGAACAGACCCCGATGTCGATATTGGTGCTGATGGAAATCATCGGCGATCTGCTGCCCGAGGGCGTTCTCAACATCGTAAACGGTTTCGGCGTCGAAGCAGGCAAGCCGCTCGCCAGCAGCAAGCGGATCAGCAAGATCGCGTTTACCGGTGAGACCACCACCGGCCGCCTCATCATGCAATATGCGTCGGAAAATCTGATCCCCGTCACGCTGGAATTGGGCGGCAAGTCGCCGAATATCTTCTTCGCTGACGTGATGGATGCCGACGACGAGTTTTTCGACAAGTGCCTTGAAGGCTTCTCGATGTTCGCGCTCAATCAGGGTGAAGTGTGCACCTGCCCCAGCCGGGCGCTCATTCAGGAATCGATTTACGACGCCTTTATCGAGCGGGCGATCAAGCGCGTGCAGGCCATCAAGATGGGCAGCCCGCTGGACCCATCGACCATGATCGGCGCGCAGGCATCAAACGATCAGCTTGAAAAGATCCTCGCCTATATCGCCATCGGCAAGGAAGAAGGCGCAGAAGTACTGACGGGCGGCGAACGTGCGATACATGAGGGCGAACTGGGCGAAGGCTATTATGTGACCCCCACTGTTCTCAAGGGCCACAACAAGATGCGGATTTTCCAGGAGGAAATCTTCGGCCCTGTCCTGTCGGTCACCACGTTCAAGGACGAGGAAGAGGCACTCTCCATCGCCAATGACACGCTTTACGGTCTGGGTGCTGGCGTGTGGACGCGCGACGGCACGCGGGCGTATCGCTTCGGCCGGGCCATTCAGGCCGGACGTGTCTGGACCAACTGCTACCATCTCTATCCCGCCCACGCTGCCTTTGGCGGGTACAAGCAATCGGGCATCGGTCGCGAGAACCACAAGATGATGCTCGATCATTACCAGCAGACCAAGAATATGCTGGTCAGTTACAGCCCCAAGGCGTTGGGGTTCTTCTGATCGAAATGTGACGATGCAGATTTCCCCTTTCATGTGTCGCATGTTTCCTGGCGGGCATCTCACGATGCCCGCCGCTTTGTTCTTTTAAAGGAGCGTTCCCGATGGCCACGCCCATTTTGCCGTCCCGGATACTATCGACATCGGCTGCCGATGCGCTGATCGCATCCCTGACGGACAAGCATGGCCCGCTGATGTTCCACCAATCAGGCGGCTGTTGCGACGGATCTGCACCGATGTGCTTTACACGGGGCGAGTTCAAAGTCGGCGCACAGGACGTGTTGATGGGCAACATTGCAGGCGATGTGCCGGTGTGGATCGGCGCAGCCCAATTCGAATATTGGCAGCATACGCAGGTGACCATAGATGTCGTGCCAGGACGTGGTGCAGGCATGTCGTTGGAAAGCCCAGAGGGGATGCGTTTCATGATTCGCTCGCGCGTGTTCACGGACGAAGAAGCGGAGCTGTTGGAAAGCGCGGGGGAACCAATGCGCGGTGCGTGACAAACGCGGTATAACAAGTGCATAGCTTGCCCATAACTATAATGGAGAGGGCAATGACCGCCGTGAGCGCAACGCTGGAGTCTGGTATCGCCTTTGCGGCTAGTCATGCGGATGATCCGTTTGAAGCGATGGACGATGTTATCACGCAACTTGGCGCTACACCGCTCGCCGGGGCGCTGGTGTTTTGCTCACAGCGGTACGATCGCGACAAGCTCTCACGCGCGATCAATCGTCGAACGGAAGGCCTGACGGTAATAGGCTGCACCAGTTCTGGCGAAGTGACTGAAGCGGGGTACGATCACGATAGCTTGACCGTGATCGGTTTCCCCGCGGACAGTTTTCAAATGGTGTCGCATTGTTTTACCGATCTCGACAATTTCGATCCGGATCAGGCCCGCGAAGCGGTGCGCAATCTGGCTGCCATAGCGCAGCGCGATAGCAAGGCGCTGGGCGATCAAGTCAACCATGTCGCTTTGTTTCTGGTCGATGGCTTGTCCCATCGCGAAGAGATCCTGACCATGACCATTCAGGATGCGCTGAACGACATTCCGCTGATCGGCGGATCGTCGGGTGACGATCTGGCGTTCAGGCAAACCGCAATTTTTCATGGTGGGCAATTTCGACCGCGCGCGGCTGTCGTCGCAATCCTGTCCTCCCCAAAGCCGATGCATGTCTTCAAGGCGCAGCACTACGCACCGAGTGACCGCAAGATGGTGATTACCGGTGCCACCCCTCACGAGCGCATCGTGACGGAAATCAATGCGGAGCCGGCGGCAGAAGAATATCTGCGTTTGGCGGGACATGCTGGCGAAGCACTGGGCATGCAGTTTTTCGCCGCACACCCCCCGATGGTGCGGGCTGGCGGCGAATATCACGTGCGGTCAATCCAGTGCGCCAATCCGGACGGCAGCCTGACATTTTATTGTGCGATCGACGTGGGGCTAGTGTTGACCGTAGGCGAGCCAGTCAACCGCATCGCAGGCATGGAAAAACTGTTCGCCGATATTGGCGAGCGCGTCGGTCAAGTGGACCGCATCATTGCTTTCGATTGCGTGCTCAATCGCATCGACGCCGAACAGCGGCAAATCGCACGCGATGTTTCAAAACTGTACGTCCGTAACCGCGTCGTCGGGTTCAACACCTATGGTGAGCAGTATCACGCCCTTCACGTCAATCAGACTTTCAGCGGCCTTGCCATCGGCAAATGACTGACGCCGTTGCCCCTCATTCTGCCGATCTTGAAACGGAGGCGATTGCTCTTCGCGACGAGGTGCGCAAGCTGCGCCGGATCAACGCAGCGTTGATGGACCGGGTCGAGCGCTCGACGGATATGTCGGCCAATGCCTTTTCCATGTTCGAGACGGCGATTTCGCTGGAAGCTCTTGTGCGCGACCGCACCAGCGCACTGGAAGATGCGCTCGCCCGTCTGGCGCAAGCGAATGCCGAACTGGCGGGAGCGCATGGCAAAGCCGATGCCGCGCGAATGCGCCTGCGCGATGCCATCGATTCCATCAATGAAGGCTTCGTACTGTTCGATGCCGAAGACCGGCTCGTTCTTTTCAACGATGCTTATCTCGGATTCTGGCCGGAACTCACGCCGCACATTCGCGAAGGTCTGGCCTTCGACGAACTGGTGCGCCTGGCCGCTGCACATGAACGCCCGCAAGGGTCGCTGGTAGCACCGGACCGCTGGGTGTCCGACAGGCTGGCACGGCACGGCGTGGCCGATGGTGGCCATGTGCAGGCGCTGGCGGACGGCCGCTGGGTGCAGATAAACGAATTACGCACGTCCGAAGGCGGGATCGTCGGTATCTACACCGATATTACCGAAGTTAAGGCAGAAGATGCACGCAACCGGGCGCGCGAACTGGGCGAACGTAACCTTGTTCTCCAATCCACGCTCGACAACCTGTCGGAAGGCGTGTGCGTTTTCGACGATAGCGGGCATCTCACAGCGTGGAATGACTCGCTTGGGCGCTTGCTGGGTTTGTCCGACGATTTTGCCCGCGTCATAGTGACTCATGACGACCTGTTGCGGTGGTGCCGTGACCAGATGGGCATGGATGACGCCGGTTGCCTTGAATGGCGCGGCGACCAGCCGCCGGGGAGTAGGATTGCGCATCAATGCCGCACCGACACGCGCGCATTCGAACTGCGTGCCACCACCATGGGGCGTGGCGGGCAGGTTTTCAGTTTCACAGACGTCACCGACATGCTCCATGCACAAGCAAACTTGCGCGAAACAGCCGAAATACTGGAGCAGGGTGTGTCCGAACGCACCGCGCAGCTTGTTGAAGTAAACCGACGGCTTGAAGCGGAAGTCAGCGAAAGGCGGCACGTCGAAGCAGCATTGCTGGAAGCCAAGACCGCGGCGGAAAAGGCCAATCTATCGAAGACGAGCTTCCTGGCAGCGGCAAGCCATGACCTGCTGCAACCACTGAATGCCGCACGTCTTTTTATCGCCGCACTGGCAGATCGGCGGCTGGCGCTTCCTACCCGTGCGCTCGTCAACCAGACGTCGACGGCAATGGATTCGGTAGAGGATTTGCTGGAAGCCTTGCTGGAAATATCGCGCCTCGATGCTGGGGCGATTCAGCCGGAAATCACGCATTTTCGTATCGATCGCCTGCTGCACACGCTGGCGCTGGAATTTGCGCCGATGGCGCATGGAGCAGGTCTGGAGTTTGTCGTCGACGCCAGTAGCGTTTGGGTCGCTAGCGATATGCGACTGCTACGCCGCATACTTCAGAATTTCGTCTCAAACGCGATACGTTACACGCAGAAAGGCTCCGTGCGGGTCACCTGTGCGCAACAGGGAGCGAGTGTTGTTGTCACAGTCAGCGATACCGGGCCGGGTATCGCCGAAGAACAACAATCAGCGATATTCGAAGAGTTCAGACGGCTCGACACGCGGATCCAGGGCAAGGGGCTGGGTCTCGCCATCGTCAAACGCGCCAGCGAAATGCTGCGTCACCCCATTGGTCTTGTTTCGGCACCCGGCAAAGGTGCGGCTTTTTCCATTACCATACCGCTTGGCAGCGAGGTGATCGACAATGAGCAGAATGCTGCTTTGCCTGCCCGAGAACGTCCTATGGGCAGTCTGTCCGTATTGGTGATAGATAATGAACGCCAGATACAGTCGGGAATGCGCAGTCTGTTGACGGGATGGGGATGTTCCGTAACGGTGGCGGATGGATTTGAAGAGGCCGTCGCACAGTTCCCCGATGGCACCCAGCCTCATGTAATCCTCGTCGACTACCATCTGAAGGATGGAGCCACAGGTGACGACGCGATCGTGCAATTGCACCAGCATTTCGGTGCGGCCATCCCGGCGATCATGATCTCTGCGGATCGAGGCGACGTGCTCAAGGCACAACTGGCAGCAAGAGGCACCCCTCTGCTCAACAAGCCGGTAAAGCCCGCACAGTTGCGGGCCCTCCTGCGGACGATGTTGCATTAGTGCACGTGGCGGCGTTTCAATTCTCGCCGTCGAAATGCACTCGATTTGCCATGATAACGGCTTGCGTGCGGCTGTAGACGCCCAGTTTTTGGAGGATTGCGGACACATGCGCCTTCACGGTGGTCATGGAAACGCTAAGGTCATGCGCAATCTGCTTGTTGAGACGCCCATGAACCAGATGCGTCAGCACAATCCGCTGTTGCGGCGTCAGGCTGGCAATGCGTCCCAATATGTCGGTTTCCTGCTGCGATCCCTGGCTGTCTTCTTCTATTGCATCGGGCATGTAGATTTCGCCCGCGACGACACGATGCAGCGCTTCGACGATGGCACTACGCTTCATCGACTTGGGGATGAAGCCGGACGCGCCGGCGGCCAATGCCTCCCGTACGATACTGCGGTCGAAAGCGCCTGAAATCATCACGACGGGCAATATGGGGAAACGTTCGCGTAGCAACTTCAAGCCGTCCAGCCGCTTCACGTCCGGGATGTGGACGTCCAGCAGGATCAGATCGAAGTTGCTTTGCTTCTCCAGCGTAGCGATGGCTTCCTCAAGCCCAGCCGCTTCGAAAACCTCGCATTGATCGAAAGTCACCGCAATAACGCTGCGCAGGCCATCTCGTACAAGCGGATGGTCGTCGATGATGAGCACACGCTCCATCTCTGCTCCCCCGCTGTTCAATACCATAGCTTCCCCTCGTCCCTTATAGGGCATTACGACATGAGGCGCAGCAAGTCGCGCGGCATTGTAACTTGTACCACCGCCGCTGCTGCGCCCCATCACGATCATCTTACGTTCCTTATAGTGTAGATTTCGTCAGCCCTTGGGGAGCTTGAACACCCATAGCGCGCCGCCCTGATTGATTTCCTTGAAAGACTTGGCCACTTCGCCGCCCCAAAGTGGAACTGCACCGCCCCAGCCCGACATGACAGCGACAAACTGCTCGCCATCCGTTTCCCAGGTTACCGGAGACCCGATCACACCCGATCCGGTTTGAAACTTCCACAATTCCTTGCCGGTCTTCGCATCGAATGCCTTGAGATAACCTTCGGGCGTGCCGGTGAACACCAGATTGCCGCCCGTGGTGAGGACGCCACCCCATAGCGGAGCCTTGTTCTTGTATTCCCAGACGATCTTGCCAGTCTTGGGATCCATGGCACGCAGTGCGCCGATATGATCTTCTGCAATCGGCTTGATGGTGAAGCCCGCGCCCAGATAGGCTGCGCCCTTTTTGTAGGCGATGGGTTCGTTCCAGATATCCATGCCCCAATCGTTCGACGGGATATAGAAGAGGCCGGTATCGTGGCTGTAAGCCATCGGCATCCAGTTCTTGCCACCAAGGAAGGAAGGCGATGCGAATACGGTCGTGCCCTTTTCCGCTGTCGGTGCGCCGGGGCGTCCCGCCGGGATGACATTCGGCTTACCTGCCTTGTTGAAGCCATCGGCCCAAGTCGTCTGCATGACGAACTTGTTGGCAGAGATGAACTTGCCATTGGTACGGTCTAGGACGAAGAAATAGCCGTTACGGTCGGCCTTTGCGCCCAGCTTCATTGGCTTGCCATTGATGGTGGCGTCGAAGGGAATGAATTCGTTCACCCCGTCAAAGTCCCATCCGTCGTGCGGCGTGGTCTGGTACGACCATTTGATCGTGCCGGTCGCCGGATCGATTGCCAATGTCGAAGCGGTGTACAGATTGTCGCCAGGACGCAAATGGCTGTTCCACGGCGCCGGGTTGCCGGTGCCAAAGAACAACAGGTTTGTTTCGGGATCATATGTCCCGCCCAGCCATGTCGCGCCGCCGCCATTCTTCCACTGATCGCCGGTCCAGCTTGCATTGAGCTTGCCGGTGATGCCGTTATCCTTGCCATTGAGCGTACCCATATGGCCTTCGATCACCGGACGGTGCCAGATGAGCTCGCCAGTATCGACATTGCGCGCTTCGACGGCGCCGACAACCCCGAATTCACCGCCGGAATTGCCAGTAATGACCATACCATTGACGATCAAGGGCGCGGCGGTTGCGCTATAGCCTGCCTGATAGTCGGCGATCTGTTTGTTCCAGATCACCTTGCCGGTCAGGCGATTGAGCGCCACGAGCCGCGCGTCGAGTGTCGCAAAAATGATCTTGTCGCCATGGATAGCGGCTCCGCGATTGACGACATCGCAGCATGGCATGATGCCGTCGGGCAGGCGCGCATCGTACTGCCACTTTTCCTCGCCGGTCTTCGCATCGAAAGCAAAGAGGCGCGAGTAGGATCCCGTTACGTAAATCGTGCCGTCATAAACGATCGGCTGCGCTTCCTGACCGCGTTGCTTTTCACCGCCTAGCGACGCGGAAAAGGCCGGAACCATTTTGACGACATTTTCGCTGTTGATTGTGGTCAAGGGGCTGAACCGATGGGCTTGCGGCCCCATGCCGTACGTCAACACATCCCCGGTCGAGGCTGCGTCCCCCATCAATTGTGCGTCTGTAGGCCCCTGGGCCATCAACGGCGCGCCTATCAAAGCCATTGCTGCCGCACCCATGCCAAGCCTGGCAATCGAACGCGCTATACGTCCCGTCATAGTCATCCTCCCTGATTCAGACGCTATTGGCGCCTTCGGGATGCAGCCTATGCTATGGGTATAATGCAGCAATTGGACCTTGGGTCGGCCCCGCCCCCACGCATCGCTCAGTTCAGGCCTTAAACAAGGGCCGGCGGCACATGTTTGACGCCATGAGCGGCAAAAATCGCCTGCAACTGTCCGGTCGCCATCATCTTTTCCAGCTCAGCTTCGATGGCATCGCCCAGCGAGCGGCTATTTTCCTTGACCGCCATGCCGATATCCCAGCCACCGGACGAAAAGGCAGGCAGTGGCATTTTGCGCCGCGTCAGTTGACGACCCGGCATGTCATGCAGTCCCGCTTCGATCTGTGCGCGGCTGGCGAGAACCGCATCGGCCTTGCCTTCTGCAACGGCCATCACGGCCTCCGATCCGGTAAGATAGTGTGCGACATCCTTCGCGATGGCACCGCCGCCAGTTCTCGTCAGATAGAAATCCGGGATGCTATCCAGCTCAGCGGCGATTTTTCTGCCCTTGAACTGCGAGGGTGCAGCATCGCAATCGATGTCGCTGTTGCCGCAGACGAACTGAAAACTCTCGCGATAATAAGGCGCGATAATCGCCACCTGATCGTTGCGCGCCGCAAATGTGCGATCGAACGGCACATGCAGCATGACATCTACTGGCGCAAACCCCAGCAACCCGCCGCGCCAGACCGCGTTGCGCAGGTCATCGTCGACGCTTTCGTCTGCGCTCAGTTCGGCCAGATCGAGCCGAACACCCAGCGATTGCGCCAGCGCCTTGGCCAGATCGACGTCTATGCCGACGATCTGGCCTTCCTTGTTCCAGGACCAGGGACGGTTGTCTTTATAGACGGCTACCCGGAGAACCCCCAGTGCTTTGACCTTAGCAATCGGCGCGGCATCGGCTGCAGATGACGTAACCGCTAGGGCGAATACCGCGCCCATCGAGTGAAGCAGCATACGCCGGTCGAACGTCGGTCTATTCTTCATGCTTGGTTTCCAACCAGGAACGGATTGCCCAACCGGCTTCCTGTCCCAGTACATCGCCAAAGGCAGGCATGTAGACCTTGCCGTCATGGCTTGCGCCTTTGCGAAACCGCTCCATGAACCATTCGTCGCCACTCTCGCCCAATTCGAGATAGCGAAGATCGGGCGCTATACCGCCGGATATTGCCTCCAGACCGTGGCATCGTGCGCAATTTTGATTGTAGGCTGAGGCGCCGACTTCAATGGCTTTCGCGTTGCCCGTATAGGGGTTTTTAGGCAGCCAGTCGGCCCCCAATTTTGGTAGCGCGCTGGTATCGACGGCCTGCGGAGTCACATTGCCATGCGCCATCAAGGAGGAGGTCACCGATATCCCGGCGACCAATGCTGCGCCCGCCAATATGGCACGTCCGAAATTGCTCATTCTGTCCTCACCCAAACTTTTATATGACCCCTGCCATGACCGCCAATGTAGGGTAGTCCGATCCCCTGCCCCATTGCCCATTGGTACAATGCCTTGTCAGCACGGCTCTGCTTAGAATGCAGTATAGGAGAGACAATGATGAGACGCGCGCAACTGCTGGCCTTGACGATTTTATTATATGCCACAAGCGCGAAGGCCGAGACGATCTATGTCTCCAATGAGCGGGGAAATAGCATCACGGTGATCGATGCTGCGACTCACGCAGTCACTGCCACATGGCCAACCGGTGGTCGTCCAAGGGGGATTACCGTGTCGAAGGACGGACGGTATATCTATCTGGCCGCCAGCGCCGATCATGCGGTCCAGATGATCGACCGTGAAACCGGAAAGCTGGTAGCGGATCTCCCGTCGGGACAAGACCCCGAACAGTTTTTCCTCTCCCGCAATGGGAACAGCCTTTTCGTTGCCAATGAAGACAATGCCGCGCTGACGGCAATCGACCTCCAGAAGCGCAGCGTCGATTTTCAGGTCGATGTCGGCGGGGAGCCTGAGGGCGTCGCGCAAAGCCCGGACGGCAAATGGGTAGTGGTGACGTCAGAAGAAGACAATATCGTCAACTGGATCGACCTTTCCACAAAGACGATGGTGGACGAAACGCCAACGGATCAGCGGCCTCGCCATGTCGAGTTCACGGCAGACGGGAAGCAATTGTGGATAGCGGCTGAAGTGGGCGGCACGGTGCAGATTGTCGATGTCGAGAGCCGAAAAATTATCGAGACGTTGAAATTCGCGGTCCCAGGCGTTGCCGCGTACCGCATGTTGCCGTGCGGTATCCGCTTCACGCCAGATGGCAAGACAGCCGTTATCGCACTGGGGCGCGCCGACCATGTCGCGCTGGTCGATGTCGCCACACGCACCGTGCGCGCCTATGTGCCGGTCGGAAAGCGCGTGTGGCATCTGGCGATCTCCGGCGATGGCACCACAGCTTATGCCGCCAATGGATTATCCGACACGCTGTCTGTGATAGACCTTGCCTCCGCCAAAGTGACTGCAACGGTCGCCACCGGCGCTGGTCCGTGGGGGGTCACTATCGCCCCCTGAGAGGGTACCTCGACCCTTGGCGACCCAAGGAACGAGAACCAAAGTCCAATTTAAGATCGCCTCCTTGCATCGCACTGTCGCTTCACCGGGATAACCGGAAAACGGGAGGGTGTTATGAAAAGAGGAAAATGGCTCGCAGGGGCGGCATTGGCCATGATGCTGGCCGTACCAGCGACACCGGCGATGGCAGGGACCACCGCTGAGCTGCTGAAACGCCTGCATGAAAAGGGCATTCTGACAGACGAAGAATATCAGGCATTGCTGACGCAGGAAGGCACCGAAGTTGCGACTTCGCCTGCCGCCGCGCCTGCACAGGCCGCCGCAGCGTCGCTGGATGACAAGCGGATCGTGCGGATGACCGACAGCGGCATCGGCATGGAAGTCGGTGGCGTCACCGTAAAAATGTCCGGGTCAGTCAACGGCTTCTACGTACATGACAATGGCCAGGCGCCGGGTCCGAATACTGCGGTTGTTGGCGGCGTCGTGCCAATTGGCGGCAATGCGTCGGCAATCCGCAACGGCCTGCTTCCCGGGTTCCTCAAGTTCGACTTCACCACCACGCAGGGCGGTTGGGATGTCGGCGCGCACTTCGGCATGTATCCCGGCATCAACAGCGTGAATTACGCAGCAGGCGGCGGCGCAAACAGTCCGGGCTTCCCAGCCGCGTTGCAGACGGCTGGCATCGATTTCCGCCAAACCTACCTGACCATCGGTCGCAAGGGCTTTGGCGAAGTGAAGATGGGCCGCGACATCGGCCTGTTCGGTTCCGAAGGTATTTTGAACGACATCACCTTGCTTTCCGTGGGATCGACCGGTGGCAATGTCGCCCCCTCCAACACTTCACTGGGGCGCATCGGGGCAGGCTATATCTACACGGATTTCCAGCCGCAGATTACCTACAGCACACCTAATCTGAGCGGATTTCAGGCCAGCGTCGGCGTATTCCAGCCGCTCCAGTCGCTGACCGGCCCGGGGGAAACGGGCAGTGCGCCGGGGTTCCAGGCGAAGGTCGTTTACGATGGTAAGTTCGGTGACATTTCCACGCGTGTCTGGTTGTCCGGGATCACGCAGAAGCATGATCGCGTGGACGGCGCATCCTATACGGGCAGCGGTTTCGATACCGGTGCAAAGATCGGCATCGGTCCGCTGTCTGTCATGGGTTATTACTACAAGGGTTCCGGCCTGGGCACAACGGCGCTCAACCTGTTCGATACCGATGCTTTCGGAGACAAGCGCGACAGCGAAGGCTTCTACCTGCAAGGGCTTGCGACATTCGGAAAGTTCTCTGTCGGGGGTAGCTACGGCCAGAGCACGCTCGATTATGCGAACACTGCCGATGCACTCGCGAACCCGACACTGGTGGACAAGAACAGCAGCTATGTCGGGCAGGTGCGTTATGGCCTGACAAGCTGGGTGACGCTGATCAGCGAATATATCCGCACAAAGTCGGAAGCGCATAACGGCAACGAAGCGAAAGCGGACACTGTCGCGGCAGGTGCGATCCTGTTCTTCTGACCTTCGCACAGCTCCAAGCTGACTAAAACAGGAAGCGGTGTCCCGATGGGGCACCGCTTCTTCGTTGCGCCTGTCTGCTCATCATCGACCAAAGGTACAATGGCCGCTGCGTTCGCCAGCCCATAGCGATGACAGCACACAATAAAAGCGGCGGGAGAAGGGTGTGAAGCGCAATGCAATGATCGGAGCAATCGCAGCGTTGCCGTGGTTGGTGGCATGGGGGAGCGCAGGCGCGCAGCCGATTATCGTAACCGCGCCCGGCGGCGCCGTGGATGCCGACGATGCGCAAAGCGTGACCGCTGACGACATCGACCGTGCCGGCACGCCGGATCTGTTGCAGGCACTGGCACGCAACGTTGCAGGCGTCACCTTGCAGGATGCGCAGAATAATCCCTGGCAACCGAACCTCGTTTATCGCGGTTTTATCGCATCGCCACTACAGGGTCAGGCGCAAGGTCTTGCCGCCTACCTTGATGGCGCGCGGTTCAATCAGCCGTTCGGCGATACGGTTTCGTTCGACCTTATCCCTGAAGCCGCGATCCGGTCCCTGACATTGCTCGACGCCAGTCCGATCTATGGGCTGAACGCACTGGGCGGCGCGATCGTGCTGGAGACGAAGACGGGGCACAGCGATCCCGGCATCGATGCATCGTTCACGGGTGGCCGCTTCGGCTATCGCGAAGCTGTGGCATCCGGCGGATTTACAAGCGGTGACGTCAGTGCTTTTGCCGCGATCCAGTATAGCAAGGATGGCGGCTGGCGGGATTTCAGCCCGTCCCGCCTGTACAACGGCTATGCCGATCTTGGCTTCGACACCGCAGGCGGCGGCTTGCACGTGAAGGTCGTGGGCGCAGACAGCAATCTGACGGGCAACGGCGTTTCACCGGTCGAGTTGCTCGCGGCGCGGCGGCAGTCGGTGTTCACCCATCCCGACAATACGCGCAACCGCTATGGCCGAGTCAGCCTTCATCCTTGGTTGGCATTGTCCGAAACCACGCGCATCGAAGCCAGTCTTTACGGGCAAAGCCTGAAGACGCGCACCGTGAATGGCGATGCCGCCGACATTGAGGAATGCGGCGATATAGAGGGAATCCTGTGCCTCGAAAGCGCCGACGAGGAAGCGCCGCTGGTCGATGCTGCGGGCGCGCAAATCGCCGACACGCTGAGCGGCGAAGGCTATGGTGTGCTGAACCGTAGCCGCACCAGCACCCGGGCAGTGGGTGCACTGGCACAAATCATTGACACGCGCCCTTTGTTCGGCGGCGAAAATTATCTTTCGATCGGCACCAGCTATGACGCCAGCCGCACCCGTTTCGACACCTCGACCGAACTTGGCGCGCTGACCGACGACAGGAGCGTGGAAGGTTTGGGGAACCGCATCGTCCAGCCCGACGGTGCCATAGCGCCGGTAGGACTGGTTGCGCATACCCGCTACTGGGGCGCCTTCATTCAGGACCGCTTACCGCTCGGCCCGCGCCTTTCGGCGGAACTCGGGCTGCGGTACAATCATGCGCGCATCGTGTTGCAGGATCAGATCGGCACGGCGCTGAACGGCAAGCACAGTTTTCAGCGGCTGAACCCGGGCATCGAGCTGGATTATCGTGTGTCGGACGCTGCCTCCCTTCGCATTGGCTATGCCCAGAGCAATCGCGCGCCAACGCCTGCCGAGCTGTCCTGCGCGGATGAAAATGCGCCATGCAGCTTGACCAATTTCTTCGTGGCGGACCCGCCGCTGAAACAGGTCGTGGCCAAAAGCTGGGAAGCCGGAGCGCTGGGGACAATGCGACAAGGCGGCTGGAAGATCGACTGGCTACTGTCAGCTTACCGCACCGTCAACGCCAACGACATCCAGTATATCGCATCGCAGGTGCGAGGCCGCGCCTATTTCCAGAATGTGGGCGACACGCGGCGGCAAGGGATCGAAGCGAGCCTGACCGCCACGCAAGGTGGGCTGAGCGCGCATCTGAGCTATGCCTATACCGATGGTACGTTCCGGACAGCGCATGTCCGCACCAGCCCCGCCAATCCGCTGGCGGAGGCGGACGGAACGATAGCCATTATGCGCGGCGATACGCTCCCGGGCATTCCTAAACACAGCGCGACGCTCAGCCTGGATTACAGTGCGGCCTTGGCAGGCAAGCGGACCTGGTCGGTGGGCGCGGATATCATGGGACGCAGCGGTCAGTATCTGGTGGGCGATGAGGCCAACCTGACGCCAAAAACGCCGGGCTACATCCTTGCCAATATACGTGCCGGACTGGACGTGCTGCGCGGTGTCACCCTGTTTGGCGAAGTGCGCAATGTCTTCAACCGCCGATACGCGACCTTCGGTACGTTCAGCGATGTCAGCGAAATTGCGCTTACCGAAGCACCGGATGCTTCGGACCCGCGCGCCTATGGCCCGGGAGCGCCGCGGAGATGGTATGCGGGGATCAAGGCGAAGTTCTAAGGGTTGGGGATGTCCACGCGGGGCAACATCCTGGCTTCGATAGCGGGGTACAGATGGGAGACGCTGCGCTGCAATTCGTAGCGAGCAGCGGCCATCTCGGCGAAGCGCGCCGGGATCGGTAATTGTCCCGCTTCCACCATGTCCAGGCCGCTGGCGACGGCTTGGGTCATCGTCGTTTCCAACCAGTCTATCCAGTCGCGCGTTTGCGCAATTGCCGTCACGCCACCCGGATCGAAGGGACCGTGACCGGGGATCACTGCCTTGTGCGGCAGGGTGCGTAATCTGTCGAGACTTGCACGCCACACGTCCAGATCGGCGGTTGGTGTACTGGGCGCGCGCCGGTTGAAAAGCAGATCGCCACCGATCAGCGTTCCAGTTTGCTCGTCCAGCAGCGCGAGATCGGCGGCGCTATGCCCTGCAAGCGCTATCAGCCCGATCCGCCGTCCGCCAAAATCCTCGAAATCCGAACCGATTCGAAGCGCCGGTAAAACAAGATCGGTGCCGCGCATCCAATCGCCCAGAAGCCGATACAACGCATCGGAAAAGCCCTGTCCATCACGCTGCAAGTCGCCAATCGTCTGAGGCAGCGCAGCCACTATCGCTGGGTCGAACGCCGCGATGCCCATGCCATGATCGGGATGCAGATGAGTGATATATACCCGCACGACCGGCTTGCCCGTCAGACGTTCCGCAGCCGCCTTAAGCGCGCGACCGTAGCGCAGCGAGGGGCCACTATCGACCAGCACTGTGCCAGTCGGTGTGTCGATAATCACGATATTTGCAATGGCGCCGCCATTTTCGCGCAATATGGGCGCGTCAGCGCCGTGGATCATCCAGATGCCGTCAGCAACGCGTTCGGGTACGATGGAGTAGTCGCTGGCTTGCGCCAATGCTGCGACCGGGAGGGCCGCCATCAGCGCGGCAATAGCGGTCCGGCGCGATACGATCACTGCGCCAGAGCCAAAGGCATCGGCGATTGTGCGGCAATGGCGATCTTCGCGGTATATTCGCGGCCATTAGTGTCGCGCCCGACGACGGTGAGCCGGTCACCCACCGCAGCATTGGGCATGATCGTCAGCGCCGGATCTTCGGACACCGATGCCCACAACGCCATTTCACCCAAAACCGCGCCCACCGCGCTTTTCACCACGATCTCCTCGATATGATAGGTTGCGATGTTGGCGACGAGGCCGGTGTCCATCGGATGCCGAAAGCTGACACGCAGGCGGCTCAAGGGCGGTCCGCTGCTCTGCGCGGCCATCGGCCATCCTTCGCCGCGTATTTCGCCCAGATGCTGTGCCCAATCGCCCTTCACGCGGCTGATCGGTGGCGCGGAACAGCCGCCTCCTGCTGCATCGACCCAGCCGCCGCCGACAAGCCATTCGCCGGTCATCAGTTGCACCGCGCCACGCACAGGCGTGCGCTGATCGAGCTTGATGCGCGTGGCGATATAGGCTTGCGCCGCTGTCGGACTATAATCGACGGCTATGGGAATAGGATTGAGATCGGCAAATATCACCATGCGTTTGACATCGGGAATGTTGCGCGCGTCGAGCGCCACGGGAAAGGCACGCTGGTTTTCCGCGATCTCGGGATAGGTCACTTTGACGCGCGGATCGAAACGGACCGGATCGTCCCCAAAAATCGTCTCGGCATGGGCAGTCCACATCGGCGATTGCAGTGGATCGGGGGGATATGGCGCGGCTCCTGCGACCGAACCAGCAGCGGCCACCAACGCAACCACACCCAGAACACTGCGCCGCATATTGTTCTCCCAAAGGACTAAAGTAATCCCGATCCTCTGCCGCTACTATTGCACCTTTGGTCCGGTAGGCGGCTTCGCATGGTTGTTGGAAAAAAGTTCGCATGGCTGGGGATGCTGGGTGCCATCGGTAGCCCTTTATCTGCGCAGGATCATGTGTTTGACACCGAGGGCTACCGGACATCGCATTATCGCGGCCCAGTCCGGCACGCGCCTGAAGGGGCACCCAGGATTGCAGCATCAGCAATCGCGACATTAAACCCGACGCGCGACGTGCTTTTGATCGACGTTCTTCCTGCAGAGGGCGGGCAAAGGCAGGACGACGGCACTTGGCGACTGGCACAGCCGCACAACTCGCTGCCCGGTGCACATTGGTTCCCCGAGGTCGGACGAGGCACGCCGCCGCCGGCAATTGCTGCCGCGTTTGCGCAGAGTGTGTCCCGGCTGACGCAGGGCCGGAAAAACCGCATGATCGTTACATTCTGTCTTGCTGACTGCTGGATGGGCTGGAACGCCGCGCGCCGGCTGCGAAAGATGGGCTACACCAATATTTGGTGGTTCGCAGAAGGCACGGACGGCTGGAGTAGCTTGGGCCACCCCCTGGTTCCTGCTGCGCCGGAGCGGTGAGCCTTAAGACCAATGGCCAATTGTACGTCCACGCGCCATGTCGGAAGACATGCGTATCGAATTACGGCATCGGCCAGGGTGACCGACATAATGGAGAGAATATATGCGCTTTCAAACTGTTGCCGTCCTGATCGCTACACTTACGGCAATAACTGCAGTGCCGGTTAGCGCCAAAGACATCATAGTTCATATGAAAAACTCCGGTGTCGGCGGAGCAATGGTGTTCGAACCAGCCTTCGTTAAAGCGGCCCCAGGCGATACCATCTACTTCAAGCCTACCGATGTTGCGCATAATGCAGAAACATTGCCTACGATGCTTCCCACCGGCGCTACGCCAATGAAAGGCCTCATGAATAAGGAAGTCGCCATGAAGGTGACGAAAGTTGGCCTCTACGGTATCAAGTGCATGCCCCATTATTCCATGGGCATGGTGGCGCTGGTGCAGGTCGGCAAGGTGACCCCGGCTGACATCGCCGCAGCAAAGGCGGTAAAGCTGCCTCCCATGGCAGCGAAGCGGATGACCGCTATGTTGGCAAACGTCAAATAGGCGCGTGTGCACGTAATGGTGCAAATATCCGGCGCAAAGCGGACGATGGGAAAGGCGTGCATGCCGAACCCCTACCCCATCGTTTCCGTTTCATTCTCGACACCTATAGCCTCAACTAAACTGTCGCCCCTCGAACCAACGGCGCGTGCCGGTCGACAAGGATCGCGCTGGCCTGGTTGAGTCCGATCAGTTCCACAACCGTACCGTGTCGGCGCATCTTGGTAACAACATCATCCAAGGCTCCGACAGCGGTGACGTCCCAAAGGTGAGCCTCCGTCAGATCGATCCGAACACGATCCGTCGTATCACGAAGATCGAATTTATCGGCAAAAATCTCCGCGCTGGCGAAGAAAATCTGCCCCGTGACGGTGTAGGTTCGGATGCCGGTTACAGGATCGAGATCGTCGTCTACGTGCATTAATTTCGTGACCTTGAAGGCAAAAAATACGCCGCTGAGCAGTACGCCTACCGCGACTCCAGCGGACAGGTCGTGCGTGGCGACCGTCACTGCAACTGTGGCCAGCATGACCACCCCCGAAACCTTTGGATGACGTGCCAGGTCCGCCAGCGAGCCCCACGAGAAGGTGCTGATGGAGACCATGATCATGATCGCAACCAAGGCTGCGACCGGCACCTGCGCAACCCATGGGCGCAGCGGGACCATGACGACAAGCAGGAACACCCCCGCAACCAGTGTTGAGAGGCGCCCTCTCCCGCCGTACCGCACATTGCCGACAGTTTGGCCGATCATGCCGCATCCCGCGATGCCGCCGAACAGGCCCGCCAAGAGGTTGGCAAGCCCAAGACCCGTGCACTCCCGCGCCTTCGAACTTGTCGTTTCCGTGAGGTCATCGACTACGCTGGCCGTCATCATCGATTCCAGCAACCCGACTGCCGCGATCGCGAAGGCGTAAGGCGCAACGATGCGCAGAGCCTCCAGAGTGAGCGGAAAATCGGGAAGATGGAAAGAGGGCAGCGATGCGGGCAATCGACCAAGGTCGGCTACGGTGTGGATAGGCATTGGAAACGCCACGCTGATGATCGTCAGAGCGACGATGCAGATTAGCGGAGACGGAATGGAGCGCGTCACGCGAGGGACCAAGTAGATTATGCCGAGGCCGAATGCGATCATTGCATAAGTATGCCAAGTCACTCCCAGCATCTGGGGTAGCTGGGCTGAAAAAATCAGTATCGCCAATGCATTGACGAATCCGGTTCGAACCGAGCGCGACACAAATCTGAGCAACACGTCCAGCTTCAGCAGGCCAAAAGCTATCTGCAGGATGCCTGCCAAAAGCGTTGCAGCCAGCAGATATTGGAGGCCGTGACTGTGGACCAGCGCTGCCACGACAAGTGCAACCGAGCCGGCTGCGCCAGAGATCATAGCGGGTCTGCCGCCAGCAAAGGCGATGACGATCCCGATTACGAAAGAGGCGAAAATTCCCACTTCCGGGTCGATGCCTGCGACAAAGGAGAAAGCGATGACTTCAGGAATCAGAGCGAAAGTGCCGACCATGCCAGCCAGTACATCTCGGCGCGCGCCGCTGGGACTGCTAAACCATTCGGCGCGATATCGGGCCAGGGAAGTGGTGTTCATATATATCTAATCCGCAGAAATCGCAGCAAGGCCGTCATCGCGGTTGCGTAAACAAAGGTGCGAAATGCGTTGTCCGGCGGATCGGCGGCCGGAATAGCCACCCGGAATTGCACCGGGTCCATACGAATGCGGGGTCCCTAACCCCGATATTGCGGCAGCGCAACATGACAAACCTTGTCCCGCAGCACTTTCCTTTTCAAGTGTGAACACTTGGCTTTGGGATTGCTGTTAGGGGAATCTAAGCGGAACGCACTTTGGTAAGGAATTGCACCAGAACGAACGTGCGGCACTTAACTGGATTTTCAGCCTTCAGCGGCAATGCTGAGTCAATTGCCCTCGCTGAAGACTTGCCGCTATGACCTTCCTCGCCCCGTCCAGTCTCGGCCCCTTCGCCAGTGCCTATCCTCTATCGCCAGCGATGCTGAAGCACAGCCTCGTGGATCAGCCCCTCTTATCATTGGATGCACTGGCCAAAGCGGCGCTCGAACTGCCGCCGCAATATGTCGAGCGGCGGATCTCGAACGCTGCGAACGGCGGCGAGTTTGCCATGGACCGATCAGACGACGCCGATGCGGCAAGCGTCATTCAATCTATCGGTACGAGCGGCAACTGGGTCATGCTCCGCTTCGTAGAGCAACTGCCCGCCTATCGTGAGTTGCTAGAAAGGCTGATGGATGAGATCGGACCCTCAATTTTTCCTGCGACCGGCAAGGGTTTGACCGTCAGAGGATTCATCTTCATTTCTTCGCCTGGTACATTAACGCCGTTTCACTTCGACTGCGAATATAACATCCTGTTCCAGATTGCGGGCGATAAGCAGTTTGCGACCTATCAACCCATTCCTCCTTGGTTACCGCTTGAGCGGCACGAGGACTATCATGGCGGGGGCAATAATATGCTGCCCTGGAACGACGCCTATGAAGCGGAGGCCAATATTCACACGCTGCGGCCCGGCGATGCGCTTTTCGTTCCTTATGCGTCGCCCCATTGGGTAAAGGCGGGCGCGGAACCTTCAGTGTCTCTATCGATAACGTGGCAGAGTGAATGGAGCCAGTCGGTTGGAGACGCGCTGCAGATCAATCCGATGTTGCGCCGCTGCGGATTGCCGACCGGCGCCATACCCACATGGCCAAAGGTGCCGAAATGGCGTTCGCTCGGTTGCCGTGTGGCACGCAAAGCCGGTCTGTTATGAGTGCCTTGCCGCCCGCCAGCGCCTTTCGTGCGAGTAATAGCGATGAGGAGTTAGCGGTTGGTGCGAACCAGCTAAATGTACGCATGTTGCGTTACGCGGACCTAACAGCACACGATTGCAAGTGCTGGGCGGCATTGTCCGCACAGGCCGGTGCTGCCAATGTGTTTGTGCAGGATTGGTTTATGAAAGCCGCGCTAAGCCATTCCCATGATGGCAGTGACGCGATGCTTGTTGTCGTTAGCCATGGACGCGGGCGATGGCTTGGCGTGATGCCGCTGATTGCCGAACAACGATTTGGACGCTGGCCTGCACGCATATGGCGCAATTGGTCAGCTACCAACCAGTTTCTGGGGACGCCATTGGTTGCAGCGCAATCGGCGAAAATCTTCTGGGATAGATTACTTGCGTTCCTCGACATGCGCACCAGCGGCGAAATATTGCTTCATTTTGAAAGATTCGATGCCGACGATCCGGTCAGCATCGCTTTGTTCGACCGCTGCAAGCAGGAAGGGCGTGCATGTCACACCATCCAGTGCCTTGAGCGCCCGGCGCACCGCGCTGGCGACGATGCCGAAGTGCGCGGCGACGCCAAAACACAAGGTCGACTGCGCAGCCTATCGCAGCGCCTTGAACGCGATCATGGTCCTGTGGCCATCACGATGCTCGATGCGGGTCAGCCCTGCGCTGCCTGGATCGATGCATTTTTGGAAATGGAGGCATCCGGCTGGAAGGGCCGCATGGGCAGCGCGCTCAGTAGCGATCCAGCAACGGAAATTCTGTTTCGCACCGTCATCGAACGCGGCCATGCAAACGGCAGCGCACGATTGTGCAGCTTGTCGGCCAATGGCCGGACCGTCGCCATGTCGAGTTGGTTTGAATCCTCGACTTGGGGCCATGGCTTCAAGATGGCCTTCGATGAAGAATATCGGGCCTACGCCCCTGGCCAGCTATTGATGCGGGACATCAGAAGTAGGATCGGACGTCAGCCCCATATGTCGTTCGACACCTGCGTACCGCGCGAAGCGAACAACTGTCATCGACTGTGGCGAGACAGCAGGAAGATCGTCGATGGGGCCATCGCGATCGGCTCCAGCCGGCAACGTCTTCATTTCGACGCATTGATCAAGGCTCGGGCAGTCTATGCGGCGGTCAAAACACATCTTGCCGGGCCGCACGCGCAGTAGCTGCAATCCGTCACGACGAACGATCCGGCGGCCCAAAACTCGGTTTTACTTGTCGCTGTTGCTGCCTTTGCCGCGCCGAGATCGCCCTTGGGTCATGAGATCCGGCTTCTTGGGCGGTGACCATCCGGGAGGTGGAGATGCACGTTGTCGGCTCGTCCCCAACCCCATGGCACCGGGCTTCTGACGGTCCAATCCCGTGGTATCGAAATCCACGGGCTGGGTTCCCGCCGGGATGCCGCGCAAAAGACTGATGCGGTCCCTCAGAGCCGCGGCAGTTTCAAAATCTCCACGACTAGCGGCATCCTCCATGGACAGGCGCAGTGCTTCTAGGTCGAAGGTAACGGGTTTGGTCATTTGAACGCCCAACGCACTGTCTGGGCAACGCCGAACGTGCCTGCGCGGATGATCGGGCGCTCCAAAGGCGTTAGGTTAAGTCCGTGCATAACCTGCGCCCAATGTGGCAATAGGTCTACCGCCGCTTGAGCTGCCAACCTTCTTGGCATTTCCGCCATTAATCGGGTCGCACCTCCGTGCAGTATCAATCGTGCCACCGTCTCCGTTCTTGCATCAAAGTACAATTGTGGACGCATCTTTTCGATCAACGCACGCGCATGGGATCGGCAAGTGGGAACCGGGTCGGCGCCCATCGTGCCGCCGATCACCGCCATTTCCGCGAAATAGCGATTCTGGTCGTCCAAGGACATGCCCGGTTCACCATAGCGGATCCACGCGTCCAAGAAGCTGCTCGTTTCGGTAACATGGACCCAGGCAAGCAGCGCGGGATCATTGGCGTGGTAGGCAGTACCGTCAGGCAGAGCGCCCGTGACATGGTCATGCACGGCACGAACCCGCGCCATGGCAGCTTCCGCCTGCTGGCGATCGGCGTAGGTCGTCGTGGCGATGAAGCGCGCGGTTCGCCGCAAGCGGCCATGCATGTCGGCGCGGAAATTAGAATGATCCCACACCCCTGCCAGCACAGCCGGATGCAGCATCTGCATCAGCAGGCTGCTTATCCCGCCCACCATCATGGATGTGACATCGCCATGCACGCGCCATGCAGCCGACCCTTCGTCCAACAGAGCGTTGCTGCTTCTCGATACCGGCGTCTCCCTCTTTCTCCCATCGTTGAACAAACTGACCACCTGATGGCGGATAGATCGTTTGACGCGGTTGGAGAGGAGGCGTGAAGTCAGCATGCCCACGCCAACGAACGGCTCTGACAAGCCGCTTGCGCAGGCCGTCTCCTAGTCATCGTCGCCCGACCCGGGTTCCGCCATTTTGCGATGCTGTTCCGCCAGAACCGCAGCCGGCGTTACGTGCGCCACTGCAGCCTGAATTTTGTTCTTCCATCCAGACACGATATGAGCCTCGCCCTTCATTAAGGCGTCCCAGCCATCGCGGGCGACGTCGGCCGGATCGCTTTTGCTTTCCGAGGATCCCACGCTGGTATCAAGCATATCGGCGCGATCGAAGAATTCGGTTTCCACCGGTCCGGGCATCAAGGTCGTGATGGTGACCCCCTTGCTTTCCTTGATCTCATTGCGGATCGCATCGGCAAAGCTGTCTACAAACGCCTTTGAGCCATTATACACTGCCTGAAAGCTGCCTGGTATAAAGCCAGCGATAGATCCGGTAATGAGCACTTTGCCTGCATCGCGCGCGACCATTTCCTTCAAGACTTTCTGGAGCAAATACAGCGTGCCAGTGATGTTGGTGTCCACGACACGCCGCCAGTCAGCCACGTCCTGATCCAGAAAGCCGTGACCGAGGCCGCGCCCGGCATTTGCGCATAACAGGTCGACTTTTCTGCCGTTTGTGGCAGCAAGGAGCGCATCGACGCCCTCCAATGTAGCCAGATCAGCCTCCAACGATACAACGTCGACGTTATTCTGCTTAAAGTCCTGCGCGGCGGCATCGATCAGCGGTTCGTCAGCAACGACCAGCAAGTCATAGCCGTTTTCTGCCGCGATAGAGGCCAGTTCGAAGCCAATGCCGGTCGAGGCGCCTGTGACGATTGCAAATTTGTCTGCCATGGTGCGTCTCCTATTATATCGCGGCGGCCAGACCGGGCTTCAGCACGATCTTGGTCACGTCATTCTGATTGTCATGGAACATCTTGTAACCCTTGGGCGCGTCCTCAAGGCTCATGCGATGGGATATGAGAAAGGTCGTGTCGATCTTGCCTTCCAGAATCGCGTTGAGCAGGGCAGGCATATAATGCTGCACGCTTGTCTGGCCGGTCTTGAGCGTCAGACCTTTTTCCATGAATGCGCCCAGCGGAAATTTGTCTACGAAGCCGCCATAGACGGCCGGCATCGACACGCGGCCGCCCTTGCGACAGGCATGGATCGCCTGCCGGATCGAATGGGTGCGATCGGTCCCCAGGAACAGCGACGCCTTAATCTGATCGACCACATTGTCGACGAAGAAGCCATGGGCTTCGAGTCCGACGGCGTCGATCACTGCGTCAGGCCCGATGCCGCCAGTCATTTCCATAAGCGCTTCGTAAGTTTTTGATTCTTCGAAGTTGATCGTTTCCGCCCCGAATTTCTTGGCCAAGTCCAAGCGATGCGGGAAATGGTCGATTGCGATGACGCGGTGCGCGCCCATTAGGAAGGCGGACTGGACCGCAAACAACCCGACCGGGCCGCAGCCCCATACAGCGACCGTATCGCCCGGTTCGATGTCCGCATTTTCCGCAGCCTGCCAGCCGGTTGGCAGGATATCGGAAAGGAACAGCACCTCGTCGTCGTCCAAGCCATCAGGCACAATAATCGGTCCCACATCGCTGAACGGAACGCGGACATATTCGGCCTGCCCACCGGCATAGCCTCCCGTCAGGTGGCTGTAGCCGAACAGTCCCGACATGGGCTGACCATACATTTCCTGGCCAATGTCCTGATTGTCAGCCGGGTTGCCATTGTCGCACGCGGAATACTGATGCTTGCCGCAGTGATAGCAGCTACCGCAGGCGATGGTGAAAGGCACCACGACCCGCTGGCCCTTTTTCAAGCTTGATTTGGCACCAGTTTCTACAACTTCGCCCATGAACTCATGGCCAAGAATGTCGCCTGCCTGCATGGTCGGGATATACCCGTCGTAAAGATGCAGGTCGGAACCGCAGATCGCCGTCGAGGTGATCTTGATGATCGCGTCGCGCGGGTTGAGAATCTCCGGATCATCGACCGTATCGACGCGGACGTCATGCTTACCGTGCCATGTAAGTGCGCGCATCAGGCGTTCTCCTCGTCGCGTTGTTTTTGTGTCCAGGCCGCCGTTGCGACCTCTCCGGTTTCCATCAATTGCTTGAACCGCCGCAAGTCGCGTCGCGCCTGGATGGCGGGCTCACGCTGGAACAGCTTGGCGATCACCTTGCCCACGACGCCGACGGGTGGGTCGTAGGCGATTGTCGCCCTGACGATTGTCCCGCGCTCCGCAGCATCCACAAATTCGATACGCCCGCTATTGGGTACGTCAGCGCCCTCAGCCGATGTCCAGGCGATCAGCGCACCCGGTTTCTCTTCGGTGATAATGGCATCCCATTCCACGGTTTTTCCCGCCGGCGCTTTAACCACCCAGTGGGATTTCGTGTCGGACAAGACGTCGATCCGTTCGACATTATCCATAAACGTGGGCAGGTTGGAGAAATCGCGCCAATAGGCGAACAGCTCTTCTCGCGGACGGTTGATCGTGACCGACCGTCCTATCAAGTCGTCGCCCTTAGGTTGGGTCAGGGCGGCGATCGCACTCGTACGTTCGTCTTTCAGCTTCGATGTTGCCGGGGGGGCTTCGTCTGTTGCCATGGTCATGGACATTTCCGACTCCTCTGATGATGTCCGTGAAGCGCAGCCTCGACGCTACGCCTCCTTATGAGCGGACAACGCCTGGACGTCGGATAGGTCCAATCGTCATTGAGAAATCATATTAACCGACGTTAGGGCGGGCGTACGGATCGTACTCACCAACGCAAGGAGTGGGGCGGAGCGCGCAACACCTGCTATGTCTGCTGCGTCCTCCGCCAATCCAGTCGGGCCGTTTCTAGAGGTCAGGTAGACACTGATCGGCTCTGCCCCACTGTACCAAATCCTTGGAGGCCGCACGCTTCACCATCTCTGCCGCATCCGCAATATGCCAATGCGCTGGGCTATCGAGATTACGCAGTTCTTCCCAGCTTAGCGGCACGGCAATCGGCGCGAACGGCCGCGAACGCGCGCTATAGGGCATGACGGCGGTCGCCCCGCGCTGGTTACGCAAATAGTCGATGAAGATTTTGCCTGTACGCTTCGCCTTGGCCAGAGCTGCGGTAAACCGGTCAGGATCGGCCTGTGATAATGCAGTGGCGAAACGGTGCGCAAAATCCTTGACCTGCGGCCATTCCGCGCCTGGGGTCAGCGGCGCGATCACATGGACACCCTTTCCGCCGGTCACCATGGGAAAGGTGACGAGACCCATCTGCGCCAACGTGTCTTTAAGATGAAAGGCAGCCGACACCACATCCTTAAATTCAAGCCCCTCATCGGGATCGAGGTCGAACACCAGCCTGTCCGGTTTCTCGACATCCTCGATACGGGCACCCCAACCATGAAATTCTATGGTCCCCATCTGGACGCACGTGAGGAGACCGGCGGGCGCATCCACGAAAAGGTAGGATTCCTCCTCCCCATCCTTTTCGACGATGCGCACCTGCTTTACCGCTTCGCCAAAGCTTCCGGCGTCATGCTTCTGGAAAAAGCATTTCTTGTCGCGGCCCTGTGGGCATCGCACGAGGCTGATCGGTCGACTGCCTGCCCAAGGCAGCATGATATCCGCCACCGCCTCATAATAGTTGGCCAGATTGCCCTTCGTGATTTCACCCTCTGGAAATATCACCCGTTCGCGATTGCTAATTTTCACGCCGCTGGTGGCGGTGGGTCGGGTTACCTCCTCGACGGGCAAATCGTCCTCAAACACGACCGCTTCCGGCTTCTTGTCTTCTCGCAAACCCAGATAGCTCGAATGGCGCAGCACTCCCTCGTCCGTAAACTCTGCATAGGCGACCTCCGCAACCAGTTTGGGCTTGATCCAGTGCACTTGGCGCACGGCCGCAGGCGGTGCCTCGACTGTGGGTTGTTTCCGCGCAAGTGGCGCCATCAGCTCCAGCAGCCTCTCCATCTCGTCCGCAGAGAAGCCGGTGCCGACTTTCCCGGCGAAACGCAGCTTGCCCTTTTCATGGACGCCCAGCAGCAGCGATCTGAATCCGCGCTGCTTGTCCGATGGCAACCAGCCTACGATCACGAATTCCTGACGGCGGGTGCACTTGGTCTTGACCCAGTTTCCGGAGCGGGCGCCAGAATAGCGTGCATCGACACGCTTTGAGATGACGCCTTCGAGCCCCGCACCGCAGAAGCGTTCGAATAGCTGCTCCCCCCGCCCGACGATATGATCGGAATAGCGGATACGCCCAAGCCCGTCCCCGATCAGCTTGGCGAGCAATGTCTTGCGTTCGAGCAGGGGCCGACCGGTCAGATCCTCACCATTCAATTGCAAAAGGTCGAACGCCATATAGTCGATCCGGTCGGCGTCATTCTTAAGCGCCGCTTGCAATGCTTGAAAGCTGGTGCGGCCATCGGGTAGGATCACCACTGCCTCGCCATCGATCAGCGCGCTGGATGCCTCCAACTTTTCCGCGTCCGCGATCAACCCGGCAAAGCGATCGGACCAGTCGAGACCTGAGCGGGTATAGGCTTTTCCACCAGCGCCGCTCATGGCCAAAAGCGTGCGATAGCCGTCATATTTTAGCTCATGGAGCCATTGTTTGCCTGCGGGTACATGGTCGACAAGCGTCGCGAGTTGCACCGGCTGGAAAGGTGGTGGATCGCCGCCCTTCGTCTTTCGCTGCACCGGACACTTCGCTTTTTGGATTTTACGCTTGGGGACTTTTTTACCGGCCGCGATTTCTTCCATCGTCCTGCTGCTGTCGATGCTCGTAAGATGCTGGTTTACAAGATCGTCCGATCCCCCTGCAAAGCCATCGCTGACCTTGCGCAATATCCAGTTTTCACCCCGTTCTTTCCCGCGTGGCTTGAGCCGGAACAATATCCACTCGCCCCGCATACGATGGCCATGGAGAATGAAATGGAGATGGCCCTCTGGCAACGTCTGGCGTGGATCCTTGCCGGGTATCGACTCCCAGGTGCCATTGTCCCACAGCATCACCGTGCCGCCGCCATATTCACCTTTGGGAATAATGCCCTCGAACCGGGCGTAATCGAGCGGATGATCTTCGGTACGTACTGCCAATCGCTTGTCGTCGGGGCTTGGGCTTGGCCCCCGAGTGACGGCCCAGCTCACAAGAACGCCGTCGAGTTCAAGGCGGAAGTCGTAGTGTAACCGCGACGCTGCATGTTTCTGAACGACAAAGCCGTTGCCGGCGGTCGGGAATTCTGCACCGGAAGGCTCTGCGGTGCGCGCAAAATCACGCTTTGCCCGATAGATGTCCAGGCTGTCTTTTGCAGGTTTGTCCTGAGCCTTCGCCATTCTGCTCGGTCCGCCTCTTTACCGCTTAAGCCCTAACTGCTGCCATTTACGCTCGTTTCCGGGCGGGTGCTTTGGTCGGTGTCTTGTCCGCCAAATTAACCTCTCGCTTGGTCGTCGCTTTACCAGCGGGCTTCTTTGCTGAAGACTTGGCTTTGCTCTCCGGGCCGATGGATTTTTTCAGCGCAGCCATGAGATCGACGACATTCCCTCCCCTCGGGTCGCTGCCACCTTCATCGGCACTCTCGATGTTGAGCGTTTTGCCCTTCTTCTTCTGCTCGATAAGCGCCTTGAGCGCATCGACATAGCGATCATGGAAATCGCTAGCATCGAACTTGCCGGTCTTCTTGTCGATTAAGGTGGTGGCGAGATCGAGCAGTTCGTCGTCCGGCTCGTCATCACCGATTTCCCGGAAATAGCTTGCTGCCTTGTTGACTTCGTCAGCATAGCGCAACGTCTCCATCACCATTCCGCGACCGCACGCTTTTATACTGACGACATATTCCCGGCCGCGCATCGCCAGTTGGCCCAGCCCCACCTTTCGACTGCGCCGCAGCGCTTCGCGCAGGACAATAAACGCTTCTTCCGCAAGCTCGTCTGCGGGCACGACGTAATAGGGTTTCTCGAAATAGATCATATCGATGTCATGGGAGTCGACGAACTGCGTGAGTTCGAGTGTCTTCTTGCTCTCAAGCCTGACGCCTTCGATCTCCTTTTCGTCAAGCAGCACATATTCGCCCTTGGAATACTCGAATCCTTTGACGATATCGTCGAGATCGACCGGTCCAATGCCCGGCACCACCTTCTCATATTTGATGCGCTTGCCTGAAGGCTCGTGGATCTGATTGAAGGCAATCGTCGCGCCGCTTCGGGTCGCGGAATATATCTCGACCGGGATAGACACGAGCGCGAGCCGGATCTGGCCTTTCCAATAGGGTCGTGCAGCCATACCATCTCCTGTCATCCAATGGCGTAAACCCTTCACGCATTGACCCGTTCCGTGCCCATGATGAACCGGCAATGGGAAAGCTCTTTGTCTGCCGAGAGACGAGCAAAGGGATGCCTGAGCGGTAGGAGTGGGTCCGAAGCAGAAGCTGTGCATTCGGCCTTTCTATGATCTCACGTCGAGCCCGACCTTCTCAGATCGGCCTGTATCAACCGCGCGGTATCAGGGCGTTGCCGTTCCGAGCTAAAGCGGTTGAGTCCATTCGCTTAAGGGGGAGATCTCAAGGTTGACGATCTTACCGGCACTGGTAAGCCCCAACTGAATATCGACCATGCCCTTGGTGTAGCGCGCACGATAGCGGTAAGTGGTTTCACCGCAGCTCGGCGACTGGTCGAACAGCGCGAATTCGGTAAGCTCCCCCAGATTGGCCAACATTGCGCCATATAGCGCAGTCAGTTCGTCAAAATCGAGCTTCGCGAACTTCGTGAAATCGGTAGCGCGCGCACGCCCTTTTGCTAAATCCTCAATGAAAGAGCGCGCTTTAAGGGTGGTAGAATCGACATCGGTGCGCGGAGTGGCTGGCGGCAACGCAAGCGAAGGATCGGTCAATCCGGCGATCGTGCGTGCGACGCGCTGCACATCGGCTTTCTCGCCGTTGGCGTAGACAACAATGGCAAGGTCTCGATCAGGGTATCGCAATGTATACCCCTGGAACCCCTGCCAACTGCCGAGTTGCCCCCAAGCTTTCTGCGTTCCGCGCATGCTGACAGACCAGCCGGGCACATAGGCGCAGGTCGCGCCATCTCCCAGACGCGCTTCCCTGGCCAATATATCCCATGATTGCGGGCTAAGCAGGCGGCGTTCCGAAACAGCTTGTGCCCAAACCGCATAATCGAGCGCTGAAAGATAAAGCGAGCCATCGGCTGTCGAATTAGCGGTTGGCGATACCCATTCCGCGTTACGCATCCCAGATTCGCGCAACTCATAGCCTGCCGCACGATTGGAGATTATAGCCATCTCGTCAATTTTGCGTGCGCCGTTCATGCCAAGCGGTGTGAAGATGCGGTGCGCCATGAAGCTCGACCAATGCTCGCCTGTCACTTCTTCGATAACGAAGCCGAGCACGATATAGCCCGCATAGCTAAAGCGCCAATGGGCTCCGGCTGGAAAATTAAGGTCCTCCGCGGCTATGATGGCTAGTAACTCTGCATTCGTATAATCTGTGCGAAAATCGCCATTGGGCGTCGCAGGCAGGCCCGATGTGTGGTCTAGCAACTGACGGATCGTCACCTTGCCCCATTTCGCAGGTGCCTTGGGCAGATAGCGCAACACAGGCGCATCCAGTTCGATCTTGCCATCCTCGACCAGCAGCATGACCGCAGCCGCCGTGAACTGCATGCCCGTGGCCCCCACCTTGAAGAGCGTATCGGCATGGACGGGCACGCCATGCTCAATATTGGCTTGGCCAAAGCCCTGCACGCGCGCGATGCGCCCGCGATCGACCACCGCCACGGCGACACCTGGCGTATTGCTCCGCGCCATTTCCTGCGCGACCAGAGTTTCGACAGGATCAGCCCATGCCGCGCACGGCATCAGGGCGGACAAAGCAACGGCCAGACTGAGTGTTTTCATGCGCAAAATGTGCAGAGGATCACCCCGCGCAACCATTGCCAAAACGGCCAGAAGCTTACTCGTAGCGGACAGGGGACCAACGCCTGCGCCGCGCCACATCATCGCTGTTCTGCCGACGCTTTTCTGCTGTCGAAGGGCCTATATGGCGCCACGTCTCCTGAACTATCCCAGATACCCGCCCCCCGCAGCGCCCGGTTAAACAATTTGGTTGCGCCTATGTTGACGTTCTTGATGGTCCTGACGCGATACAGCACCTCAAATCCGCTTAGCCGTTTGGCAGGATCGTACCCCAGAGTCTTCATTTGCGCCAGATTCCCGCTCAGCAATGCCGCTTCCTTAAGCCCTGCTTCACCTATGCTTGCGATCACGAGCAAATGGTTGCCAGCGGGACCAGGGCTGCTTGCCAGATAGGCAAAATCTCGCCGACCGATCCGCTCATCGGTGAGGATCATACCATCCGATTGATAACGCTTGGCGCTGACCCGGTCAGTAAGGCCATCGAAGCCGGGATCGATCTGGAAACCGGACGCCTCCTCGAGCGGATCACGCAAGAGGGCCGGCATGCCGCTAAACTGGCCAACGTAGATGATATCTGAGGATTTGAGCATTTCCGGCGTCAATTGCGATGCAGGTATCAGCTTGACGGACTTACGGCGCAAAGTGGGCAACTGATTGAGGGTGGCGCGCAGGGATGACAGCGCCTCGATCGTGCCGCCTGACACGAATTGCTGGTTATAATCGACCACGGCATTAGCCTGCGATGGATCTAGCATTTGCAACACCGTCAGGTCTTCGCGGGTCGGTACGGATTTATCCCAGACCAGTTGCGGCTCGCCATCAGGTGCGGCGGATGCACCCTTGATTTTGGCGAACAGATAATAGTCCCCTACGATTACGACGAGCGGTCGCTCGCTTTCGCTCAGCGGCTGCCACAGGGCTGTTTGCGCCAGTGCGGGCGGCGCGCGATCCACCCAACGCCAGCCGAGCAGCAAAACGAGTAAAATGGCAACGCCCGACAGGATGACGATGCCGAGCCTGCGCCGCCGGGCCGCTACGTCCACAGGAACGCGCGGCAGGGCAACGGATTGTGCCCCCGCATCGCTCCGCTCAATCAGGCGTACGCGATACTCGCCAACGGGTATGTGCAGTTTCGGGCCGGTCGCATTAGCGAAAACTGTCTCGAGTACTTTGCGCAGCCGATGAACATAGACGCGGACATTGGGATCCTGCCCACCCGTCAGCGCATCTTCCGCGCTGAAAACATCTGCCGCAATCTGCTGCTCCGATGGTGCTTCGCCCATGAGGCTCTTGGACAGCAAATAGTCAAACAGCCGGAGCAGGCGATCCGAGCGGCTTGCCTCAAGCGCGGCGCGCGCAGCACCAGACGCTTCAACAAGACCTGGATGGCGCTCGTGCAAGGCAGATGGTTTCACAGGATCAGAGGATTGGTCCACAATTCACAGATCGCAACAATGGGACCGCTTGGCAACATTAGACAGCAAACAGAGAAATAATAAGGTCAAGCGTAAAACCCTTGTAATATCGCTGATATTTCCGTCGCTTGTAACGGTTTCACAACTGTAATCGCCTTCGCAGCGTACCGCACGCAAGTTACGTTATTCCATTATAGTTACTCACCACGCGAGCACAAACGTCACTCAAGATACCGAACTGGCCGTCAGGTTCAGCAAACGTATTCGGCGACGAATCTGGGACCGCGGGCACGAATAAGGAGACGGGTATATGAAACGTTTTGGACATATCGCCGCGAAAGCGATCACTTTGTGCATGTTTGGAGCCATATTGGCCGGTCCAGCACTCGCGCATCATTCGTTCGCGATGTTCGATCAGACGAAAGTTTTAAAGAAGACCTCAGTTACGATTTCGCAATTTCGCTTCACCAACCCACACTCCTTCGTTGTGGTTAATGTGCAGGAGGGACCGAAAGTTACCCGCTACGTGTTCGAGTGCAGCAGCGTGAACATGATGCGCAAGGGCGGCTGGGCCTTCAACTCGCTCAAGGCTGGCGACAAGGTGGACCTGAGCTTCTACCCGCTGCGCAATGGCCAGCCAGGCGGCATGCTCAACACCATCAAGTTGCCGGACGGGCGTACGCTGAGCGGTTGGTAATCCAGCACCACTCACCCAATTGACATAGAAAATAGGCCTGGCTGGCGCACCCAGCCAGGAGGGAGAATGGGAATGCGCAAACCGAAACTTGCACTGCTTCTTGCAGCAGCACTCGCCTTTACGGGCTTTAATCTGGCTCCCGCCGCAGCGTCAGCGAACGAGCCTGACATCTCTGGCGTATGGGAAATCTATCCCGATCCTTTTGCGGGACAGGAGCTTTCGTTTCTTGAGCTCCCCGTGCCGGGGAGCGGCCCGAAGCTCAAGGAGCCTTATGCGACTGAATGGAAGAAGCTGCGCGCTGAGCGAGAAGCGCTCATCAAGGCTGGCAAACCGCGGGTAGACCCCAGTACGCAATGCCTGCCAGAGGGTATGCCAGCGATAATGGGCGCGATCTTTCCGCTCGAAATTCTTCAGACGCCCGGCCGGGTTACGGTTCTCGCTGAATTCCTGACGCAGACACGGCGCATCTACCTCAACCGGCCAATGCCCCCGATCGAGGCGCTCAACCCTAATTATTACGGCTTCTCCGTCGGCAAATGGGAAGGCGATACACTAGTGGTGACCACCAAGGGTGTGCAGGAAGGCGCGCACTTCTTCGAGATTCCCTCCAGTAGTGAAATGGTCATAACCGAGCGGATCCGGCTGACCGGACCCGATCTGCTGGAAGACGCCATCACCATCACGGATCCGCAACGGCTGCTCGAACCCTACACCTTCACCTACGGTTACAAGCGGAACCCCGATTACCAAATGGAGGAATATTTCTGCGATCGGGAAGATCCGCTGTTCAAGGTGGGCGCTGACGGCACCGTCGAGATGAAGACAGGCAACGAGATCAAGTAAGCCTATTCGGGGGCTGTCGCATCACCGCGCGGCCCCCGCTCCCGGAGATTGCAGATGAACCGCAGACGCGACTTCCTGCGCCAGAGCCTGGCGTTTGGCCTTACCTCGTGCGTCGCCGGAGCAGGTATACCCCCCGCTCTTGCCGCTCCGTCGAGACGCGGTTCCTCTTCAATTGGACACGTCGTGCCCGCCAAAGGCACCGTCACTCGGCTGGGCGGGCTGGGCGATGGATATAAGATGACCGTGGTGGGCGACGGTCGCCAGATCGTTGTCGTGAACGATGGCCCCGGCTGGGTGCCGCCGCCTGCGACATTCTTCAGCACGCGGTTGTGGACGGTCGATGGCCCACCGCAGAGCGCCCGGTTCGCGCAATTGGCAGGCTATCCTATCGTGGACCGAGCCGCCCATCCCGAAGGTGCGCCGCATTATTATGGCCACGGCGTGATCGCGATTGGCCAGAACATCTATCAGGCTCTCGCCACGCTCGATCATGCCGAGGATCGCCCCCGGCGCTGGACGGGCGCAAAGCTCATTCATTCGCCGGATGGCGGTGCGACCTGGCGCAATGGGGATGGGTCAAGCCCCGTCGTATGGGAGGATTGGAGCGCGCAGTCACGCGAGCGTTTCCCCTTCTTCAATGAACCGGACGGTTGCTTCTCGCTGCTGGCCTTTCTTCAGCAAGGCGGCGCCAGCGGGGCTGATCGTGATGGTTATGTCTATGCTTATGGTCTGAACGGAAGTGTCGATGGGTTGATGAATCAGCTCATGTTGTTCCGCGTCGAAAAGGATCGCTTACTTGATCGCAGAGCATATCGTTTCTTTGCAGGGCGCACGCGCGGTGGCGGAGCACAATGGTCGGCAGATATTGCCAGCCGCCAGCCGATCCACAGCTTTCCGCTTGGTTGGGTGAACAGTGCCAATCTGTTCCCAGGCGATCTGGTGGTCGAATCCTGGCTGCCGAGCGTGGTGTGGAATGCGCCGCTGGGGCTTTATATGATGACCAGCGCCGGGATCGGTTGCGCGCCGGACGGTACGGCCTTTGGTAAGCCGAGCTATCTTGGCTTGTGGGTAGCGGATCATCCCTGGGGTCCGTGGCGCCAAATCCATGAGGACAAAGCCTGGCTGCCCGATGGGGACTCTGCCGCCCGCGCCTATGCGCCGCAGATTGCGCCGGGCTGGCTGGCCCCCGATGGTCGATCCTTCTGGCTCGTCTGGGCAGATCTGGCAGGCCTGCGCGCGTTCGGGCGAGATGAAGCGCTTGTCGATGCGGAGATGAGCAAGGCGCGCGATGCCTCGGAAAAGACCGTCATCGAGGCCGAAATCCTGCGTCGTTACATGCCCGGATTCGCAATGAATGCCCAACGCATCGACCTCGTGCAGGGCTAAATAATCATCTTGTTGACTTAATTTACCTCTAAATATATGCATATGCATAGAACCTAGGGGAATTGAGATGGCAGAACGGTCCTTCGCCAAAGAAGTTGAACATCTTCGCCTCGGCGAGGGAGAGGTGTTCAAGGGTGAAGCCATATTGGCGATCACCAAGGGCCTGTTGCAGGCCGGTGTCTCTTATGTCGGTGGCTATCAAGGCTCTCCCATCTCCCATTTGATGGACGTTCTGTCCGACGCGCAGGACATTCTGGGCGAACTGGGCGTCAACTTTCAGAGTTCAGCGAACGAGGCAACGGCGGCCGCCATGCTCTCGGCCTCGGTCATGTATCCGCTACGCGGCGCGGTGGCGTGGAAATCCACGGTCGGCACCAATGTCGCGTCCGACGCGCTGGCCAACCTCGCCTCTGGCGGCGTAACCGGCGGCGCAATGGTCATCATCGGTGAGGATTATGGCGAAGGCTCCTCGATCATGCAGGAGCGCACGCATGCCTTCGCGATGAAGTCGCAAATGTGGCTGCTCGATCCGCGGCCCGACCACGCACAGATCGTCGACTTCATCGAGAAGGGCTTCGAGCTCTCCGAGGCATCGAATACTCCGGTGATGCTCGAAGTGCGGGTTCGCACGTGCCACATGCACGGCAGCTTCGTATGCAAGGATAATGTCCGCCCCGCCTATACGCTGGACGATGCGCTGAACACGCCACGCCGCGACCTTGGACGGATCGTCCTCCCGCCTGCGGCCTATGAGCATGAGCAGGAGAAGATTCGCCATCGCTTGCCCGCAGCCATCAATTTCATCCGCGAGAACAAGCTCAACGAATTTTTCGGTCCGGATGAGGGCAAGGTTGGCATCATCCTGCAGGGCGGCATGTACAACAATGTCATCCGCGCCTTGCAGTATCTTGGCCTGTCGGATGCCTATGGAAACACCAAGGTTCCGCTCTATGTGCTCAACGTCACTTATCCGCTGATCGACAGCGAGATCGAGGCGTTCTCGCGCAACAAGGATGCGGTGCTGATGGTGGAGGAGGGCCAGCCCGAATATCTGGAGCAGGCGCTCAATACCGTGTTGCGCAGGTGCAATGTTGCGGCGCGGATCCATGGCAAGGATGTCTTGCCGATGGGGGGCGACTATTCGGTCGAGGCCTTGCTGGGCGGGTTCGAGGCCTTTTTCGAGACGAATGATCCACGGGCGCTCGGCAACCGCCCTCCCCGCCCCGACGCGCGGCCTGTGTTGGCGCTGGCGCCTGTAGAGCACCTCAAATCGGTCGTTCCGGCTCGCCCGCCGGGGCTATGCACAGGCTGCCCGGAAAGGCCGATCTTCGCCGCGATGAAGATGGTGCAGGAAGAGTTGGGCGAGCATCATGTCTCCGCCGACATTGGCTGCCACCTCTTTTCTATCCTGCCACCCTTCAACCTCGGTAACACGACGATGGGCTTTGGCCTTGGCGCCGCATCGGCATCGGCGTTCAGCCGCAGCACCGGCAAGCGCTCTATCGCGGTGATGGGCGATGGCGGCTTCTGGCACAACGGCCTCACCAGCGGCATCGGCAATGCCGTTTACAACAAACATGACGGCGTTTTCCTGATCGTCGATAATTTCTATTCCTCCGCGACAGGCGGGCAGGACATTCTCTCGTCCCGCGCACCCAACAAGACGCGCAAGACTAACAACCCGATCGGAAAAGCCGTGCGCGGCATCGGCGCGACCTGGGTGCGCGAAGTCGACCGCACATATGATGTCGGCAAGATGAAGCGCGTGCTGACTGAAGCCCTCACCACGAAGGAAAAGGGCCCTAAGATCATCATCGCGTCATCCGAATGCATGCTTAACAAGCAGCGCAGGGTGCGACCTCTGGAGGCCAGGGCGGTCAAAAATGGCGTGCGCGTTATCAAGCAGCGTTTCGGCGTGGATGAAGATGTGTGCACGGGCGATCACGCCTGCATCCGGCTTTCCGGATGCCCGTCGCTCTCGGTGAAGCATCTCGACGATCCGTTGCGCGACGACCCGGTTGCCGCCATCGACAATAGCTGCGTGGGCTGCGGCAATTGCGGTGAAGTCTCCGAGGCGGCGGTGCTTTGCCCCTCCTTCTACCGCGCGGATATCATTCACAACCCCAGCTGGTGGGACAAGTTCAAGGCGAAAAGCGCTTTGGCCTTCATCGGCTTCCTGCAGGCGCGTCGCGACCGTCGCCGCGTAGTGCTGGAGGCAGTGGCATGATACGCAATGAAACAGTGAAGCTTCCGCTTGCACCGGGTGGTCCGGCGACCGAGCGACCGATCTCCATTGCCATCGTTGCGATGGGTGGCCAGGGCGGCGGCGTGCTAACCGGCTGGATCGTCAAGCTAGCCGAGGATGCGGGCTGGGTCGCCCAGTCAACCTCCGTGCCCGGCGTGGCGCAGCGCACCGGCGCGACCATTTACTATGTAGAAATGATGCAGGCGAGCGGCGGACGCTCGCCGATCCTTGCGCAAATGCCGACCCCAGGCGATGTCGACGTCGTCATCGCATCGGAGTTCATCGAAGCAGGTCGTTCGATCCTGCGCGGGATCGTTACCCCGGAACGTACGACGCTCATCGCATCGAGCCACCGATCCCTCGCGATTGGCGAAAAAAGCGCACCCGGCAAGGGGATTGCGGATAGCGGTGCAGTGACTGACGCGATCGGCATCACCGCCAAGCGCAGCATCATCTTCGACATGAATGCGCTCGCAGCCAAGCATGGCAGCGTCATTTCATCCGCCATGTTCGGTGCGCTGGCTGCGGCTGAAATATTACCCTTCCCCATCGAAGCTTATCACGCGGTCATTCGCGGCGACGGCAAGGGCGTGACGGCGAGCATCGCTGTCTTTGACGCCGCCTTCGCCCGCGCGAACAACAATGCGGAGAACGTAACGCCCCTTCCCGATCCAGTGCCAACGAAGCAGGTTCGGAGTCCCTCCGCGCCGATGCAGCCGCGGGTTGCCGCCTTGGTCGAGCGGTTGCAGGCCAGCATCCCGCTAAAGGCCCAGCCGATGGCACGCGCCGGACTCGCAAAGGTACTGGACTATCAGGATCTTGATTATGGCGTGGAATATTTGACCACGCTCGAGGCGATTCACCGGATCGACGTTGAGCTGAAGGGGGAGAGCAAGGGCTTTGCGCTCACCCTCAATGCCGCCAAATACATCGCCAATGCAATGACTTATGATGATGTGATCCGCGTCGCTGACCTCAAGACGCGTTCAGCGCGTCGCCAGCGGATCGGCGATGAAATCGGTTTGCGGCCAGATCAGCTATTCGAGACGACCGAATATATGCATCCCCGTATGGAGGAAATGGTCGGGCTGGTTCCTGTCCGGCTCGGCGAGTGGCTCATGCGACACGAGCGCGTCTATGCTTGGCTAGATCGGCGGATCAGCAAAGGCCGCCGCGTGCGCACCTATTCGCCAGGCTGGTTCCTGATGCTCTATACGCTTGCGGGCATGCGCCGCATGCGCCGTGCTTCGCTGCGCCACGCCACCGAGACAGCGCATCGCCATGACTGGCTAAAACTCGTCGCCGACCTGACCCCAAGCAATTATGCGCTTGGCGTAGAACTCGTGAAATGCCAGCGCCTTATCAAAGGTTATTCCGATACGCATGCGCGCGGTGTCTCGAAATTTGGCAGGGTCACCGACGAAATCAAGTTATTGGCGCACCGCGAAGATGCGGCAGACTGGGCCCGGCGGCTACGCGAAACTGCCATTCGCGATGGCGAGGGCGGCGATCTGGAAGGCCTGATCAAGACCATCCGTTCCTTCGCATGATTGCACTTGCCCCCTCGCCCGGCAGACCGCATTACGCGGCGAACAAGGGGTAATTGAAGCGCGGGCAGCATCCGGGCTTGGACAATGAGGATGTGATGGCGCTCATCAGGCTAACAAGGTTTTGCCGCTAATGGCCGACGCTGAGCGCAATGGGCAAACGAAGGCCTGGCAGGCTATGTTGGAAGTTCATAGCGCAGTCTTCGGTCGGCTGAGCCGGGAGTTGAGTCACGAGTTTGGTATAACGCTGGCCAAATATGACGTACTCGCCCAGCTTCATCGCTTCCCCAATGGCATCAACCAGCGGGATCTTTCCCGTCAACTCAAGGTTACAGACGGCAACGTGACCGGCCTGGTGCGACGCCTGATCGCAGATGGACTGATATGCCGCGAAGAATCAGCCAGCGATCGCAGGGCTTTTTTAGTCCAAATCACCGAAGCGGGCAGATCGCTTTATCTGGCGGCAAGGGCGCGGCATGATGAACTGCTGGCAAGCCTGCTTGGCTCCATAGCTGCTGAGCAGCTAAGCAATACGCGCATCACTCTGGAGCAGCTAGCGCGGACGTTAGACCAAAAGCATTGAAGAGAGACAGAATGAACCACGCTAGTCCCCCAAGCAGCTATGCCGAGCTAGAAAGCTACCTACCCTATCTAATCAATCGGTTAGCCAGCCTTGGACAAGCGACACAAACGCGTATGCTGCAAAAAGACAGCATCAATCTTGTTACGCTCAGGGCGTTGTCGATCCTGCAGATCGAAGACGGGCTAACGATCAACGAAGTCGCCGAACGGACCTTCACCGAACAATCCTCCACGAGCCGCGCGATCGAAGCGATGGTTTTACAAGGCCTGGTCGAACGGCGCGTCCCTGAGCAGGACCAGCGCCGCCGTGAGATTGTTTTGACCAGCAAGGGACGCAAACAACTGCACCAAATCTGGCCGGCAATGGACGGTTATTTCGAAATGCTAAGTGAGGGCACGTCTGCAGCCGAACGTGATATTTGCCGCAATGTGCTTGCCCGTATGCTCACCAACCTCAACAAATTGACCGGCTGAAGCTTCCTGTCGTTACCGACGCAGATGGCTTGACAGCATTTAGTTTAGCTATAAACATATGCTGATGCATATCTTTCAACAGGCCGCACTGTGGCGGACTAACGGGGCCGGCATCAATTCATGAGCGACCTGTCAATCTTTGCACGCTTTCGTGCGACTGCCGCCCGCTGGCCAGACAAGCCCTTTCTCGACATTCTGTCTGAAACTGCCGATATCTACGGCATCGCGGCAGGTGAAATCAGCTATGCGGAGATGCTGGCGCGTGTAGTTAAGCGTAGCGATGCCCTAGCGGCGGCTGGCTATGGCGAGGGTACACGCGTCGGAGTGCTGCTGCACAATCGGCCCGAATTTCTGGAGATTTTTCTTGCAGCAAACCGGCTCGGCGCGTCGATCGTGCCGATCAACCCGGACCTGCGGCGTAGCGAACTGGAATATCTGATCGCGCATTCTGAGATGGCAGCGGCGTTCGTTTTGCCAGATCGTCTGGCGGAGATGTCCGAGGCTGCATTGACCGCCGGGAGCGCCATGCTGCCGGTCACCCCTAACCAGCCAACACCGCCCCTGCCTACGTCCGTACCACCTGCTGCGACAGATGATGCCAACCGGGAAGCGGCTCTGCTCTACACATCGGGCACGACGGGCAGCCCCAAGGGCTGTGTGCTGACGAACGAATATTTCCTGCATTCAGGCGACTGGTATCGCGATGTAGGCGGGCTGATCGTTCTGCGCGAGGGCGAGGAACGCATGCTGACGCCGCTGCCATTGTTCCACATGAACGCTCTCGCCGTATCCGTCATGGCGATGATGACGCAGGGCGGATGCCTTATCCTACTTGATCGCTTTCACCCTTCGACATGGTGGGATTCCGTGCGGCGTAGCAAGGCGACATGTCTGCACTATCTGGGTGTGATGCCCGCGATGCTGATGAAGGCGCCGGAGAGTGCGCAGGATCGCGACCATGCCGTGCGCTTTGGTTTCGGTGCGGGCGTCTCCAGCGAGCTTCATGGGCCTTTCGAAGAGCGCTTCGGCTTCCCGCTGATCGAGGCTTGGGCCATGACGGAAACCGGCAGCGGGGGCGTTATCTGCGCCTCCCACGAGCCGCGCAAGGTGGGCACCCATTGCTTTGGGCGAGCGACCGACGAAATCGAGATCCGGATCATCAACGATGCGGGCGACGATGCACAGGATGGCCAGCCCGGCGAGTTGCTGGTGCGGCGCGCGGGAGATAATCCGCGCTACGGCTTCTTCCGCGAATATCTCAAAAACTCAGAAGCGACGCAGGAGGCCTGGGAGGGCGGCTGGTTCCACACCGGGGATATAGTCGCGCGTGATAGCGATGGCGACTTGCGCTTTGTCGATCGCAAAAAGAATGTGATCCGCCGCTCGGGCGAGAATATCTCGGCCGTAGAGGTGGAGACGATCCTCGCAAAGCACCCGGCTATCCGCCAGGTCGCCGTGGCCGCAACGCCCGACGCAGTGCGCGGCGATGAAGTGGTGGCGTTGGTCGTGACCAGCGATGCGGATGACGAGACTGCGGCAGATATTGCGCGCTGGGCGCTGGACGAGATGGCCTATTATAAGGTGCCGGGCTGGATCGGCTTCGTCACCGAACTGCCGCGCACGCCCACGGAGAAGATCCTGCGCGCGGCATTGAAGGATCTTGTGACAGACCAGATGGCCGCAGGGGCGCTGCATGACACGCGCGCCTTCAAGAAACGGAGCAAATGAGCCGCCGCCCCTCCTCCTATGATGGCGTTGCCGTCTGCGCACCAGTCACGGTGCCTTATGTACGCTTCTCACCGGAGAGCGCGCATTGGTGGGCAGGCCGGGCCTTGCAGCAACTCGCTCAAGTGGCTGGTCTCCAGCCCGCCGATATAGACGGCTTCTGCTTCTCCAGCTTCTCGTCCGGCCCTGATAGTGCCGTGGGCATGATCCAGCATCTGGGACTCACGCCGCGCTGGCTGGACCATATTCCGACCGGCGGCGCGAGTGGGGTTATGGCCTTGCGCCGCGCTGCCCGCGCCGTGCAATGTGGCGATGCCGATCTGGTCGTGTGCCTAGCAGCAGACACCAACCAGATCGATAGCTTCCGCCACAGCCTCGCAGGCTTTTCGCGCTTCTCGCGGGATGCCGTGTATCCCTATGGATATGGCGGCCCCAACGCGACCTTCGCGCTGATTACGGACGCTTATATGCGCCGCTTCGGCATCACCCGCGCTGATTTTGGCAAGCTGTGCGTCGCCCAACGCGCCAATGCCGGGTCCAACCCACTGGCGCTGCAACGCAAGCCGCTCACGCTGGATGCCTATCTGGCCGCGCGGCCAATTGCAGACCCCGTCCACCTGTTCGATTGCGTGATGCCCTGCGCCGGGGCCGAAGCCTTCATCGTCACCACGCCGGAGATTGCCGCCGAGCGCGGCCTCGCCGCAGCGACGATCATGGCGACCATCGAACGGCACAACGCCTTCCCGCAAGATCCGGTGCAGTATCGCGGCGGCTGGGCAATGGACATTGACGGATTTTGGGACGCTGCACGGATCGCCCCTACGGACGTCGATACACTGCAGGTCTATGACGATTATCCGGTCATCGTGGCGATGCAGCTTGAGGATCTGGGCTTCTGCCCCAAGGGTGAGGCTGCGCAGTTCATTCGCGAGACCAGCTTTGACATTGACGGCGACCTTCCGCTCAACACAAATGGAGGCCAGCTTTCTGCCGGTCAGGCAGGCGCTGCAGGCGGCTTCCAGAACATGACCGAGGGCTTGCGCCAGATCATCGCGCAGCCGCTCGGCGCCCAAGTGCCCGATGCCGAAATTTCGCTCGTCTCCGGCTTTGGCCTTGTCAATTATGATCGCGGCGTTTGCACGGGCGCCGCTCTCTTGAAAGCTCTGCGATGAGCGAGCGCGCATCCCGCGAAAAACGCGATCCGCTGGCCCGCAAAAAGGCGCGGCACACGCCCCCTTCGGCGCGCAGCCGTGCTATGCACGCCATGTCCGCCCGCGCCGCAATGGGTCGGTTCGTACTGCAAGTCTGCACATCCTGTGGTACGGCGACCTATCCCCCGCGTGACGCCTGCCCGGCCTGCTGGGGCGAACTTGCCTGGCAGGATATCGAGAATGGTGGGCAGCTACTCAGCCACACTATCATCCACGCCACGACCGATCTCTATTTCCGCGACCATCTGCCCTGGCGCACCGGCACGGTCGCGCTCGATGCGGGGCCAATAGCCCTCGTCCATCTGCACCGCGATCTCGCCCCCGATGACCGGGTGGAGGTTCGCATCCTCCTCGACAGAAGCGGAAATGCCGCTCTATTCGCTTTTCCGCCTGATAGGGGTTTCGACATGACCGATCCGCAACTGCGCGAGTTCATCGTGCCCGTGCAAGGCAAGACCGTGCTGGTGAGCGATGCCCGCAGCGCCATCGGCCTCGCAATGGTCAAGGCACTGCACGATGCAGGCGCGGGGTTGATTATGGCCGGCATGTTGCCGCCCACGCGCATCGCCGATGCCGATCACCCCATCCTGCGTCTGCCCGACGTGCAGATGGTGCCGCTCGACATCACGGACCAGGTCAGCCTGTCTGAAGCGCTCAGCAAAATCGGCGGGCCGCTGGATATCGTCATTAACACTGCGCGCCATGTGCGCAGTGGCGGCGTTAGTGGCGGCGCAAATATCGTCGAGCAGCGCCGTGCCTTTGAAGTGGCAGCGATTGGGCTCACACGGCTGGCGCAAAGCTGCGGGCCGATGCTTGCAGGCCGATCGCATGGCGCCTTTGTGGACATCATATCGAGCGATGCGTTGACCGGTTCGGCGGACCATGCAGGCTTTGCCGCAGCCGAGGCAGCGCGGCTCTCACTGTTGCAGGCATTCCGTCACGAGATACGGGAAGCTGGCGTGCGCGTGCTGTCGATCTTCACCGGCCCGGTAGAGGATGAGCATCACCAAAGCATCCCACCGCCAAAGGTTGCGCCTGCCCGGCTGGCGTCCGCCACAATCGAGGCACTTCAGAAAGGGCGCGAGCAGACCTGCGTTGGCGATGTGGCCGACGACGCGATGACGCGTTGGCTGGCTGACCCGGCACTCTATGCAAGGGAGAAGAACCTGTGACCCTCACCCCCAATCAGACCCTCTCCACCATGATCGCGGGCATAGCTGACGGCGCGATCCGCGCCATCGACCTTACCAACATCCTGTCGAGCGATTTTCCGGTCATCGTACTGCCCTCCGAATTTGGGCAGTGTGAGCCCTTCCGGATGGAAACCGTCTCGCGCTACGATGCCAATGGCCCGGCATGGTATTGGAACAATATCTCGATGAACGAGCATACCGGCACGCATTTCGATGCGCCGGCGCATTGGGTGACGGGGCGCGACATTCCAAACGGAACGGTTGACGCGGTTCCACCAGAAGACTTCATCCACCCCGCCGTCGTCATCGACATTGCGCCGCAAGCAGCGGCGGACGAGGATTTCATCGTTACGCGCGCTTTTCTGGAGGAATGGGAAACACGCAACGGCCCCATCCCGCCACGCCACTGGGTCCTGCTGCGCTCAGACTGGTCGAAGCGGGTAGGCACGCTCTCCTATCTTAATCTCAAGGACGATGGCGCCCACTCGCCCGGCCCGGATGCCGACGCGATGCGCTTCCTCGTCCATGACCGTAACTGCATCGGGCTAGGCGTGGAAACGGTCGGCACAGACGCGGGGCAATCCAGCTTGTTCGATGAGCCGCTCCCCGCGCATTCAATCCTTCACGGCAATGGCCGCTATGGTCTGCAATGCCTGACGAACCTCGATCAGTTGCCTGTCTTTGGATCGATCATCATCGCCATGCCACTCAAGATCAAGGGCGGCTCGGGAAGCCCACTACGCGTCATGGCGCTTGCGCCGACAGACGCGGCCTGATGCGAGATAAGAAAACCAGCCCGCAAACGAGGCTGGCCGAAAATACAAACTAAGATGCCAGCAACGCAATACCGACAGACGGTTGATCCGTCATTGATTGGGTTGAGCAACACAGCGTGTGCGGCAAGGGGAGGATGACGCAAGCAGCATGAACAGGCGTACACAAGAAGATCAATCCAACGGCGGCTTGCTGAGCGGTGTATTGGGAACTGGCGACATCATTTTCATGATCCTCGCCTGTGCCGCGCCGATGGGCGTTCTCGCCGGAATCATCCCCTTGGCGCTCGCCTTTGGCAATGGCGCGGGTGTGCCCGGGACGCAGCTCCTCGTCAGCTTGATCATGATCCTGTTTGCGATGGGCTATGTGCGGATGATCCCGCATGTGCGCAACGCTGGCGCCTTTTATGCCTACATTGCACTCAGTCTGAACAAGGAAGCCGGCATCGCGGCCGCCTATGTCGCGGTTACGGCTTATATCTGCGCGGCAGCCTCCGTGCTGGGGGCAATGGCCTATTTCATGTCCGATCTGCTGCAGAGTGCCTTCGATTTTTCGACGCGATGGGAGATATGGGCAGGCCTCGGGATTTTGGCCGTCTCCTGGCTTGGCTATCACAAGATCACGATGGCCGCCAAAGTGCTCGCCGTGGCCCTGTTGCTCGAAGTCGGCCTCATTCTGCTCATCGATGCCCTAATTCTTCATGACGTGGGATTTTCCGGCTTGGATTTCTCCAGTTTTACGCCAGGCACGATCCTCGCGCCTGGCCTTGGCATCGCACTGATCTACGCAATCAACGGCTGCATCGGCTTTGAAGCGACCGCCATCTATCAGGAAGAAGCGCGCGACCGGCAGCGCACCATTCCGCGCGCGACCTATGGCGCAGTGGTGGTGCTCGGCACATTCTACGTGCTTTCCTCATGGTGCCTCGTGATGGCCCTCTCTCCTGAAAACGCGCAGGCACGCGCCGCCGCCGACCCCGGGCGGCTCGTGACGGGGGTTGCGATGCAATATCTGGGGCATTTTGGGCGCGATGCCCTTAACCTGCTGACGGTCACGAGTCTGTTCGCGGCGACCCTGGGCTTTTACAACAATATTTCGCGCTATGTGTTTGCCCTCTCGCGTGACGGTTTGATGCCCCCCGCGCTGGGCAGCGTTCACTCGCGCCACGGCTCGCCCTATGTCGCTTGCCTGCTGCTGACGGCCATTCTCACAGTCATCATTGGCCTTTTTGCACTGGCTGGGCTCGACCCGTTGCTAAGCCTCGTCACCAGCCTGTCATCGATGGGCGCAGTGGGGCTCGAAATCCTGCTCGCCACCACCTCCCTTTCTATCCCTTATTATTTCGCGCGGCGCGGGGAGATTTCCATCGGCACCTTCTGGGCGCCTCTGGTGGCAGGCCTCGCAATCACCGCGATCACCTATCTGTCGCTCACCAATTATTCTGCGCTAACCGGCACGGATCTGGCCATCGTAAACCGGCTGCCATTCCTTTTCGTCGGGCTGATTGCGATTGGTCTGCTGCACGGCCTTTGGCTGCGCAGGAACCGTCCGGACGTTTACGCGCAGGTTGGCTCCACTCATGTCGAAGGCGACCTTACCGCTGCCTTGCCCCCTGAACAGCGGCCTTGAACCCCGCAAAACCGAGTTTGGAAGAAGCCATGTCTCAACTTGATAACCAACCCGCAACCATGCCGCCGATCACGCTGCCCAGCGGACGGCTGCTGCTGGATGGCAAGCTGATCGAACCGCGTGGCTCAGACCGAATGATCGACGCGCTCGATCCTGCCACCGGCAACAAGATTATGTCTTTCCCGGCCTGCAGTCGCGAGGATGTCGACCGCGCGGTTGAGGCCGCGCATCGCTGTTTCGAAAGCAAGACTTGGCAAGGGATGCGTCCGCTTGATCGTGGCCGTCTGCTCGAAAACCTTGCTTTGCTGGTCGAGAAGCATCGCGATGAACTGGCCGCACTGGAATCGCTCGATAGCGGGAAGCTATTGTTCGTAACGCGCGCCATCGATCTTCAATTCACCATAGATGGGCTGCGCTACTTCGCGGGCTGGGCATCCAAGATCACCGGCGAATATGTGACGCATAATCCGCTGATGCCCGAGGATGCCGTCTACCGCGCATACACCCAGCGCCGCCCAATTGGCGTGATCGGTGGCATCACGCCCTGGAACTTCCCAATCGGTCAGGCGATCCAGAAGATCGCCCCGGCCATCGCCTTTGGCTGCACGGTCGTGCTCAAACCGTCGGAGGAGAGCTCGCTCACCACGCTACGGCTGGGCGAATTGATCGCGGAGGCGGGCTTCCCCGCGGGCGCAGTCAACATCGTAACCGGTTATGGCGCAGAGGCAGGTGCCGCACTGGTCGATCATCCGCTCGTCCGCAAGATTGCCTTCACCGGATCGACTGCAACGGGCCAGAGCATTTTGGCCGCATCAGCCAAGACAATGAAGCGCGTCACGCTGGAACTGGGTGGCAAGTCACCCACGATCATCCTGGCGGATGCCGATCTAGATCGGGCCATTCCCGGCGCAGCAGCAGCCATCTTTTCCAATTCAGGCCAAATCTGCACCGCAGGCTCGCGCCTGCTGGTCGAAGATGCAATCTACGATGCCGTGCTGGAGGGTGTCGCCAAAATTGCTGACGGGCTGCAGCTCGGCTCCCCCTTCGATATGGCAACGCAGATCGGCCCTCTCATTTCTATGCGGCAACGCGACAAGGTGAGCGGTCTGGTCGATGCAGGCGTGGCCGAGGGTGCGCAGGTGATCGCTGGCGGCGTGGCGGGCAATGGCGCAGGCTGGCATTATCGGCCAACGGTGCTAGCGGACGTCACCCCGGGCATGACCGTGATGCGCGAGGAAATCTTTGGCCCAGTGGTCTGCGCAACTCGCATCACCGATCGCGCGCAGATTGTACCGCTCGCCAATGACACGCCCTTTGGCCTCGCCGCCAGCATCTGGACCCGCAATCTCGACCATGCCCATCTGCTCGCCGAGCGGATCGAGGCAGGCACTGTGTGGCTCAACACCCATAATGTGCTCGATCTTGCGATGCCCTTCGGCGGCACCAAGATGTCCGGCCTTGGCCGCGAATTTGGCACTGAGGCAGTCCATGCCTTCACCGAGCCCAAGGCTGTCTGCATGAGGCTAGAAGGCGTTCATGACTTTGGCTGAGTGAGGGCGCTGAGCGCGATTAACGTCGATGCTGCGCCAGCACCACACCGGCGATTGTGAGCAGACCGCCGATCACCAGTGACACCGTGAGCGCCTCGCCCAAAAAGGCGATGGCGAGCGCGGCGGTCACGAGCGGCAACACATTGAAGAAGGGCGCGGCGCGGGCCGGGCCGATCCGCGATATGCCCTGCATCCAGAGCAATGGCGCCACGACTGATCCCAGCGCCCCGGCATAAGCGATCATCCACAGGCCCTGCGGCTGCACGGCGCTGCTGGCCGAGGCCCACCAGAGCGGCAGCATGGCGACCATCGCCACGAAGGACTGGCCCAACAGATCGACAAGCGGCGACACAGCCTCGCTGCGCCAGCGGCCAAGCAGCACGCTATAGAGCGCAAAGCAGGCCGTCGCCGCAATCATGATGAGATCGCCCCGGTTGGCGGGCTGGGCAAAGAGCAGCAGCGGGTCGCCATGCGACACGACCACCGCCATGCCGATCATGGAGACCGCCGCGCCAATAAGCGCCGCCCGGCTGATCGCGGCGCCAAACAGCAGTCTAGCAAAGCAGACTGCCAGCATCGGCATCAATGTCTGGATGAGCCCAAGATGGATGGCCGAGGTGTAGCTGGCCGCAAGATACATCATGTACGGGAAGAGCGCGCAGCCGAGCAGCCCCAGGATGACAGTCCGGGGCAGCCGGGCCAGTACGGCCGCCCGTTCGCGCTGCAATGCAGGCCAAGCCAGCGGCGCCAGCAACAGCGTCGCCACGGCCCAACGGAAGAAGGAGATTTCCGCAGCGCTCAGCACGCTTGCGGAAGCCTTGGTAACAACCGCATTGCCGCCCCAAAGCAGCACGGCCAGCAAAGGCAGCGAAAGGTCCGTCGCTGATTGCCGCGGGATCAGAAACGATCCAGCCGGTAAGGCGTCGGATCGATGGCGGGCGTCTTGCCCATCACCAGATCAGCGACCAGCTCACCTGCGCCGGGCGCCGTGCCAAAGCCATGCCCGGAGAAGCCGGTTGCCAGCGTCAGATTGGGCAAGCGGGCAACGGGACCGATCACCGGCATCGAATCCGGCGTCACATCGATCATCCCGCCCCACTCCTGCGCTATCTTGGCTTTGGCGAAGATCGGCCATGCAGCGATCAGATTGCGCATCGCTTCCTCATTCAGCGCATGATTGACCGGCGGGTCCATCGTGCGGACCTTCTCGAAGGGCGAGGTCTGATCCGCTTTCCAGCGGCGCGGCAGGCCAAGGTCAGCAAAAAATTCCCGCCCGAATGACACACGCAAATTGCTCCACTGCGCCATCAGCGTGGGCAGATACTCCATGCCGATCAGCAGGTGATCGAGCGTCAAGGGTGCAAACAAAGCGCCGCGCTGGGTGATGGTGTAGCCGCCATCAATCCGCTTGCGGAAGGAGAAGTCGGCGCCGCCCACGGCGCAATCGGTCGGCCCCTCCATCGCCTCTGTCCGCAGCACTGCGGCGACGAGCGGCAGGGTCAAGAGCTTCACGCCATGGTTGGCAAGGAAGCGGCGTGACCATACGCCACCGGCCAGCACCACTTGCGAGCAACGGATTTCTCCCTGCTCCGTCACAACGCCGCACACCGCGCCGCCGGACGTCTCAAGCGTACGCACGGCGCAATTCTCAACGATCACCGCCCCCTTAGCCATCGCCGCCCTTGCGATTGCGCTCGATGCCAGCGTCGGCTCAGCGCGACCGTCGGATGGGGTAACGATGCCACCCGCCCATGTACCGGTGCTGCCGGGAATAAGCTCGGCGATCTGGCCCGGGGTCAGCAGGCGTGAATCCAAGCCGGAGCCCTTCACCGTTTCGAGCCAGCCCTCGTAGACGGCCAGCTCTTTTTCAGTGCGTGCCACATAAGCAATGCCCGCCTGACGGAAACCGCAATCATCGCCCGTGCGCTGCGGCATTTGCGCCCAGAGCCGCTCTGCCGCCTGCGCCATTGGCAGATCGACTGGCGGGCGCATCACCTTGCGCACCCAACCAAGGTTGCGCGATGATTGCTCGCCCGCAAGCCGCCCCTTCTCTATGACCACCACCGGCACGCCGCGTTCGGCAAGACACAGGGCGGTCGACAGCCCGACAATGCCCCCGCCGATCACCACCACCGTGGTTTCCTTCGGCAAAGCGGCGGATGTTTGAACAGGGACGATCTTAGGAGCCATAAAAGCGGGGCCTTACGGTTGGACGTGCGCGGCCAGCCTGCCGCCGGCAATTAGAGCGAGATCAGCAGTTCTTTGACCGTCGCCTTGGACACACCGCGAATGGCGATCACGTCGATTTCCACCTTATATTGCGTCGAGCCCAGCGGCGGGCAGGTCATAGTCAGCGTGGGATTGATCCCGCGCATCCTATTGCCATAGGTTTCCATGATCGTCTCGACGTCCTCCGGGAATTGCACGAACACACGAGCAGAAACCACATCCTCCAGTACCGCATCCACTGCAGCCAACGCACCGGCGATGTTATCGAGCACCTGATTGGTCTGTTCGGCCAAATCCTCCGGGATCAGCTTAGTGCGGGGGTTGCGTCCGGCGGTATTGGAAACGAAGATCATGTTATCCACGGCGACGAGCCGCGAATAAGAGCCATGCTCCTCAAACTTATTGCCGGTTTTTACCTTGATGACGTCTGGCATGGTGCCTCACTTTCCAAATGAATATCGGGTTGGTTCGTGCGGACTATTTGAGCGCAGGCTCGTCCCACAGATTAAGTTTGACGCCGATGCCCTTCGCGACGGCGTTGCGGTAGACCATCGTGCCCCAGGCCACGTCTTCCACGGCCATGCCGCCGACCGAGAGGATAATGATCTCGTCATCATTGCGGCGTGCCGGGGTCGCGCCTGATACGATGGCGCCAAGATCCTCAAGAGCATCGCGCGGCAGCTTGCCTTCCTCGACCAGATCGAAATAGCGCACACCAACGGCTGGCACATGGTTGTGGCGCGGCGCTGGCAGCTCTTCGAGATAGGCTTCGTAGAGCCCGGTAAAGTCGAGCACCTTGCGGATCTCGGGCGCTTCCATCCCTTCATCGATGTTGCAGGGCGCTGGCATGGAGAGGAACGTGCCGGGCCGCACCCATTCGCGGCGCACGGTTGGATATTTGGATGGATCGCCGGTCGCAACGGAGGCACAGAAGGTGGCGATGTCGGAATCCCGCACAACTTCTTCGTCCGTCTCGACGACCTTGACTGTGGTAATCTGTGGGTAGGTTTGCGCCACCCATGCCGTAAACGCATCCAGATTGGCCTGTCCCCGGCCCCGCACCTTGACCGTGTCGATCAAGGGGCAAGTCGCCATGAACGCAGCGAGCGACGTGCGTGCCATGACGCCCGGCCCCACAATGCCGACCACGCTGGAATCCTTGCGCGCCAAATAGCGCGCACCAACACCCGGCACAGCGCCCGTGCGATAGGCAGATAGAAGATTGGCCGACATCATCGCCAAAGGCGCGCCGGTATCGACGTCATTGAGGATGAATGTGAGGATCGAGCGCGGCAGATTCCGATTGCGGTTCTCGACGTTGGAGCCATACCATTTCATGCCAGCCGTGCGGAACGATCCGCCGAGATAAGCGGGCATTGCCATGAACCGGCGGTCCGTTGTCGGCTTGGGCATATCCGGGAAGGGCGAGTCTTCGGGAAAAACGATGATAGCGCCGTGGGAGTTGTTATTGCCGCCTGCCATCCGATAGTCACCCACATGGAGCAGGCGAAACATCTCTTCCATCGCATCGACGCACTTGGGCATATCGGTCACCCCCGCCCGGATCATGTCCGGCTCGGAAAGATAGATGAAGTCTATGCGGGGGAGCGCGGCCTGAAGGCTCGCCCCAGCTTTGTCATTTTCGGACAACACGGCGCCTTCCTGCGTCGAAGCAGCCATCCGGGCATCCGCTTTCAAATCTGGCACAAGCAACTCTCCAATCGCCGGTTCGAATAATGATTGCTGTCTCGACAGCATCCCGACACTCACCCTAGCCGTTTCGGCGGATGGGCTTGGCGAGTAAATTGCATCTAGGGATTGACCGTTTGCATAATCGGCCATTAGCTTGCGCTATGGCAGGCAGCTTTGACACTCCTCTACTGACGACATCCCCTTCCCGAAGCGGCACGGGCACCATCCGGCTGTTATTTTTGAAGGCGCTGCTCGATGCACTGGCCGATGTCGGCAGGCAGGTGGACCCGCTGCTGCGTGAGCATGGCATGTTCCGCTCGCAGCTCGATACGCCTTATGAATTCGTGCCGCTCCACCGCTATGTGGCGCTGGTCGAACAAGCATCCCGCAAATTCCATCGCCCCCATTTGGGGCTGGAAATGGGCGCGACATTCGGGCTGGCGGAGCTTGGCCCCTTTTATGCCCTGCTGCGCGCATCCGGTACGCTACGTGGCGCGCTCAATTATCTGGTGCTGTTTCAATCGCGCCTGCAAAGTCGCACGCTGTTCGACAGCCGGATCGACCCGGACACGACCACCTATTCCTATCGTATCGAGGATGAGGGGGTGTGGCCCCGGCTGCAGGATTCGGAGTTCGCGATCTCTGGCTATGTCAATCTGGCCCGACAACTCACCTCAGCAAAATGGGCGCCAGCCGCCGTTCATTTCGAGCATTCGATTACGGGCCGCGAGGAGCGCCTATCACACTATTTTCGCGCACCCGTGCTGGGCAACCAGCTCGCCAATGCGTTGGTGATTCGCAACGAAGATTTGGATCAGCCCTTCGCCAGTGCCGTTCCTTCAGAAGACGTGAAGCTGCGCACCATCCTCGAATGGCATTTGCTCGACCTGATGGGACCCGAATCCACACCGAGCGAAAGCTTCGTCTCGCTCACCAAGGATGTCATCGCCCGCTGGCTGGGTCGCACCCATGTAGATTGCGCGACGGTCGCGGCGGAACTTAAATTGTCAGAGCGCTCATTGCGGCGACGGTTGACTGAGGAAGGCACATCCTTCCGCGAGTTGCTGCAGGCGACGCGGCAGGACCGTGCACAGACGATCCTCTCCAAGCCGGGCATATCGCTCGCAGTCGCCGCCGAGCAACTAGGCTATTCCGACACTGCCGCTTTTTCCCGCGCATTTAAAGAGTGGACCGGCGTTTCGCCAGGCCGCTTCCTTCGCAAGCCGGAAAATGAAATGGCAAGCCCGGTCTAGACGACGCTACTTGCCTTCGTGACTGGCTGCACCTGATTAACATCCTTCAGGTGCGGCATCCCCACGACGGCCTGCGTCGTTACCACATGCTAGCCAAGGCCAAGCCCGGCATACCATCCACTTGAAAACGGCGGTCAGTCTCGTAGCGCATAGTTCCCCTTCGGAAGACCACCCGCGCTGGCAAGGGCATGTCTAGAACGCGCGGGTGGCCCAGGGCGCCATGCCGATCACCAGGGGAACAATCGGCATGATCAATGCTCAAAAAATCAGAAGATCAGTTCGAGCGTGAAACCGATCCAGCGGCCGAGGCAGATGACCAAGGTCCATACGATAAGTGACGAAATGCCAGCGAAGCGCGCCGCAGCGGGCGGCGGCATGTCGGCATCCCAATCGGCAATCCTGCGGTACGCGGTCGAATGGAACCACATCATGTTCAGTCCCGCGATAGCGATTGCCACCAACTTAAGCAGGAACTGCGTGTTGTTCGCATACGCAACCGCGTTCGAAATGAACAGGAGGCCACCGGTGATAACCGCCACCACAAAGGCGATCCACGTGTACGGCAGCAGCTCGGCGATCAGCGTCGCCGCGCTTCCACGGTAAGACGCGAAGCCCAGCAAGCGAAGATCGACTATCAGGATGGTGCCGAACACAAGGGTGATGGCAAGGACGTGCAGCGATTCAATCAGGGGAAACGCATTCACATTCTCACGAATAGAAGAAGACAGGGACAAATCGTAAATTTGCTGAAGGATGGCTTGGTCGATCATGGCAAAACTCTTCCGTTAATCAGGTGGACGGCCGCCGAAGCGGCGCTCGAAGCGATCAGACGTAAGCGATGAAGCGACCGCAGAAGATCACGCAACACCAGACCAAAAGCATCAGCCAAGCCAGCGGTCTGGAGGACTCAGCGGAACCTGCGGCTCCCTCCAGCGCAGGACCGGCAACCAACAGAGACTTGCGGGCGCGCAGCGTGACGAGACTTGCGCCGGCGACCAGCACCATCTTGGTGATGAACACGTTGTTGGTGAGCGTGCGCCCAGGCTCGGCGACAACGAGTATGACGCCAGTGGTCAGCAGCACCAGCAGCGCCCAGCGCATCCAGGGCAGAAACCGCCGCAGCACATCCGCCGCCGGACGGTCCGTGGCCAACACGCCAGCAAAGCGCAACTCCGTGCAAAGTGCGGACCCGATCAGCACCGCGATGGCGAGAATATGAATGCTCTGGATACTTGGGATGATCCAACTGGTCTCGCGGATCGCGGTCGCGACCGGCGTGGCATAAAGCCAATCGCCAAATTCTGTGACGGACATCTCTAAATCCCCTCTGTTGTAAGTTCCTGCCACTCATTTAAGCTGAGGGGCTGTGCATGGTTCTGGTCTAGGGGCTTACGGCCAGCTTCCAAGGTTGAAACCGTTCGATACCGGTACAGATGGCGACGCGTTGGCCATTCGCCTGCAACGGCGCGTGGTTTGGGCCGGAAAACCCGCGAGCAGAATGGCGATATGCCGCTAAATGCTCCCCCCGCTTCACACGCTGTAACGCTGCTGTAACCTATGGGTCACCGCTATTTGATTCCGCACAACGAGGATGATCGCCACTATACGCAGGACGGTCCACTCCATGCTGGCGGATCGGTATCCGAAAGGGAAGACTGATGACACGAATCCGGGCAGCAGGCGCTGCGGCGATATTGATCCTGTCCATGAGTAGCTGTGCCAAGCCGGAGGAGGTAAAGCCAGCCGACGCCAAGGCGTATATGATCGAGCATGTGCAGCCTGCCGCACAAAACTATTGGGATGCCGTCCAATATGTAAGCGACGAGAAAGGCGCCCGTGAGATCGTCCCTACTAACGCTGAAGAATGGAACCGGACGGTCGAGGCAGCGCGAGCACTCAAGCAATCGGCCGAAATACTCAAGCAGCCTGCCTATGCAGCCAATCGCGGAACCGACTGGCAGGATTTTGCAGAAGGTCTGGCGCAAGCTGCAGCCAGGGCTGAGACTGCGGCGCAATCCCATGAACCTGACAAGGTGCTCGAAGCAGGCGGCACACTCTACAATGTCTGCACCGCCTGCCATGAGATCTACTTGCCAACGCCCGTCCGGTTGGGTCCAGACCCTCATAACAGCACACAGCAGTAAAACTGGTGCGGCGCCTCCTAACAATCCCATCTATCCTCTTCGCGGCGGTGGCGCTCCAGTTGATCGGGGCACATAGTGTCCTTGCGCATGATGTGGCGCAAAGCGACCGAGCCTTTGTTGCAGCAACGCAGGGACAGGCGATCATGCCGTTCCTGTATCTCGGCGCAAAGCATATGGTGACCGGATATGACCATATCCTGTTCCTCGTGGGCGTGGTCATGTTCCTCTTCCGCTTGCGCGACGTCGTGCTCTACGTTTCGCTCTTCACGCTTGGCCATTCGCTCACGCTCATGTTGGGCGTTATCTTCCACATCGGTGCGAACAGCCATGTGGTGGATGCGATCATCGGCCTGTCGATCATCTATAAGGGTGCGGAAAACCTTGGCTTGCTGCGCACGCTGGGCTGGCGCGTGGATACCCGGCTGGCGGTGTTGGCCTTCGGCCTGTGCCACGGCCTAGGCCTTGCCGCCAAATTGCTGAGCCTTTCGATTTCTCCTGACGGTTTGCTGGTCAACCTTCTGAGCTTCAATGTCGGCGTGGAGATCGGGCAGATCATCGTTCTTTTCTTCGTCGTCTGCCTGCTCAATCTTGTGCGCAACCGCTCCGGATTTGCAGCAAAGGCTGCGGTCGCAAACTGGCTGCTCATCGTAAGCGGTGCAGCAATCATGTTCCATCAAACATCGGAGTATCTGGCATCATGAGCGATATCGAACCGGCTACTGCCTCAAACCCGCGCAAGATAATCCTGCTGAGTGCAGCGGCAGCGGTGGCGATTGCGGCAATTACAGTGGTCTTCATCCTTCCCGCAGAGACGGGCATCGACCCGACTGGCCTAGGCAAGGCAAGCGGCCTAACCGAGATGGCCAATCCGCAAGCCAAGGAAGCACTTGATCGTGGCCAGAAGCGCACGGGCGTGCTCACCAGCAGTGACGCACCACCTGCCGCCCTAGCCGGCGCCCGCGATCACTGGACCTATACGCTGCCACCCTATGGTGAGATCGAGCTGAAATATACGCTCGACAAGGGCGCGGCGATTGGCTTTGCATGGCGGGCCGACGGGCCGCTGAACTATGACATGCACGCTCACCCTTTCGATGGCGGCGAGGCACTGACCGAAAGCTATGCCATCGCCAAAGGCAGCAGCCAGAACGGGCGCTATGTTGCTGCTTTTTCCGGCATTCATGGCTGGCACTGGCAGAACCGGACCCTCTCCCCGGTCACGTTGACGCTCGATACGTCCGGACAGATCAAAGGCTCTATGGTGATGGATGGTCGACAGCCCCAACCGCGCAGCCTTACACCTGCCCCGGTAAGCAGCGCAAAGCCATAGGCCAACAACCCCTGCTTCCATCGCCTGCCTCACATATAGCAAAAGGGCCGCACCGGTTTCACCCGATGCGGCCCTTTTAATGTCTGGCGGATTGGATCAGTCAGCTCAGAAGCTGAAATCGACATTCAAACCAACCGTGCGCGGCCGGATGTAATTGAACCAGTCCGCGTTGAAAGAGGTCTGGTTGTAGAAACCGCCACCGATCACACCACTCTCATTGGTGAGGTTCTGCACGAAGGCACTGAGCGTCCAATTGTCGAATTTGAGCCCGGCATTGACGTCAATTTGCACATAGTCAGGATATGTCTGGCGCAGTGGGGCCAGGCTTTCCGCCGGTACGAACTCACCGCGGCGCTTACCAACATAGGTCGCCGCTGCGCCGAAGTTGGCCGTGACACGATCCGACACCGGTGCCTCATAATTGAACGAAAGGTGGCCGGAATGATCGCTGGAGAAAGGCAGGCGATCACCACGGGCCGCATAGACTGCTGCCGACGCGAAGGGCTCACGCAGGGTCGCGTTCACATAGGCCCACCATGCCTTGACGGTCAGGCCTTGGGTTGGCCGAGCTTCAAACGCAACCTCGAACCCGCGACTGCGCGCTTTGCCTGCGTTGGAATTGAAGGTGAAGGTACCCAGCGAAGAAACCTGCGTGATCTGAATGTCTTTCCAGTCGATGTGGAACACCGAGACATCATAAGAGAGCAAGCCTCCCGCCAGAGTGCCCTTAGCGCCCAGCTCATAATTGACCGTCTTGTCAGGCCGGAACTGGCAAGGGACTGGCTCGGCCGGATCTTCGCTGCAACCGGCGTTCGGCCCGCCCGGACGATAGCCAGTCGCCAGACGTCCATAGATCATATGATCGGGCGATGGCTTGAAGCGGGGCGTAACCTGAAAAGTGAAGGCCTCCCCGCTGGCGCTCGGGTTAGTCTCCGCATAATTTGCGGGATCCGGCGCAGGCGATGAGCGAACCCACTCACGGTGCGTCATTTCCTGCTTATTCTTGCTATAACGGCCACCAAACTGCACGTCGAACTGCTCGGACAGGGTTACGGCCAGATTGGCGAATGCGGCATATTCATTATATTTTACATTATCGCGCCATACGACCGGATAGCCATAAACGCTGCCGTCAGTCGGGTTCGTCGCCGCCGTGTCGATGGTGTATCGCGCCTTCTCGTGCGTGTAGAAACCGCCAACGATCCAGTTGATCGCATTGCCTGCCGCCCCGGAGAGGCGCGTCTCGTGCGAGAACTTGTCCACTTCATAACCCTGGCGCAGAACATTGCCGAACTCGGTCGCGTCAGGGAATACCAGCGGGAAGAGGAAACCCGTGAGCGGCGATGCGGTGAAGTCCAGGAAGTCATAATTAGTGGCCCGTGAGAACGCCGTAATAGAAGTAACGTCAACGCCACCAAGGTCGGCATTGATGAGGCCGCTATACATCTGCGTATCCGAGCGGCTGCGGCCTGAACCGAGCTGATCGCTTTGCAGATAGACCGAACCGAGCGATGCATCCACGTTCGACGAGCCATAAATGTCCCGTTCCTGATAGAGCGCGCTGAGCTTAAGCGAGAAGGATTCCGATGGCTTCCACAGAGCCGATAAGCGGCCGCCCGTAACCTGCGAGGAATTCACATTCGTCTTACCCGTGCGGACATTATCGATATAGCCGGGTTCCTTGCGGGTATAAGCGCTGGCGCGCACGCCGACCGTCTCACCAAGTGGCACATTTATGGCACCGCGCACGTTATAGCCTAGCGTCTGACCGCCTTTTGCGACCCGTTGCACGCCGCCGCCGATCGAACCGCCAAAATCTTTCAGATCAGGGTCGATCGTGACATATTTCACCAGACCGCCCATGCTGCTCGCACCGTAGAGCGTACCCTGTGGGCCGCGCAGCACTTCGATTCGAGCGAGCTCCGAAGGGTCGAGATCAGGCGCCGCGCCAAATAGGCCGCCCTGCCCGGTCGACGAGCCATAAGGCACATCGTCAATGGTGAAGCCGACTACGGGATTACCCGTCACGGGGCTGGTCGTGATGCCGCGAATGGCAAGCTGCGCACGGTTGTTCTGGAATTGCAGGTTTACGCCCGGCACGCTGGCGAAAAAGTCCTGCGCTCTGGTCTGGTTCTGAGCCAACATATCGCTGCCGCTAACCGCTGTCACTGGCACCGGCACGTCGAGCAGACGCTCCTCGCGCTTCTGAGCCGTGATGATGATGTCGCCGCCAATCGCGCCTTCATTGGCATCGACCTGCGCCTGTGCGGGAGCGGAAAGTGCCAACACCAGAATGCCCGACATGGGCACGCAGGATAGTTTAAGCGCTCGTTTGAAAGTCCTTGTCATTGTCATTTCCCCTTTTGTTAAGTTATTTATTTTGACGAAATCTGCGGTTATCCCGCTTGTTTTGCGCCGGATGGCGAAACTGGGTTGGCGGCGTGTGCGGCCGGTCGCGCTCTGGCCTGGAGCGGTCTGCGTCGTCGCCACCACAAGAGGACGCCGGTCATGGCAATCCCGACCACCATCAAGCCGAATGCGGAGACCGCAATCTGCCAGGGCCGTCCGCCAATTGCGGTGACATGCAATGCCATCAGCCAGCTCGTCACAGTGTTGCCGACATGTTGGCCGGTGGGCAGTTGCATGCCCAGAAACCGGCCATTAAGGGCATCGATCGCAATCGTTGCAGCCGTGGCTGGCGAGTTCGTCTCGGTCGGATTGCCCTGTCCGTCGAGGAGATCGCGCGACGTGTGCATCTGGAAAAAATAGACGCCAAGGTCGCGCCGATATTCAATCGAGGCGGGCTTGCCGAGTGTGAAGTCCTCACGCTTGGCCTGCTGCGCAAAGTAGAGCTGCCCAAGATCAGCGGCCTTGAACCAATCCACTGGTGGATCGAGCAATGGCTTGGGGAGCGATGGCCGGGGGGGCGCTTCCTGGAAATGCTCGTAAGTGGTGAACAGCTTTACGAAGCCCGCATAATAGGTGCCCAGATTGAGCGCAAAGCCCGTCACCGCAAAGATCATCAGTAACGGAAACAGCCAAAGGCCGGACGCACGATGCAGATCGAGCACGAACCGATTGCCGTTGCCGCTCCGATCAACCTTCCACGATGTTGACCAGCGCTGCAGGAAAGACCGGCGCTGCCCGCCTGCCTTGTGCCGTTTCAGCTTCGCCGGAAGGGTGAGGTAAAGGCCGACGGCTGTTTCAAACGCCCAGACCAGACTCAGCGATCCCATGAGCAGAATACCGACGCCGAGCGGAAAAATGAGCGCATAATGCAGATAATAGAGGAAAGACGGCACGCCTGAGGGCGCAAGCGTCGCGGCGCCAATTACGCGCTGGCCAAGCCGCTCACCTGTGTATGGGTTGGCGAACACCTCATCATAATCAATCTGCGTTGGCTCGCCAGTACGCGGATCAATAGCCGGCATGACGCGTGAAAACAGCGTCTCATCAGGTTTTTGCGGGAACTGGAGCGAGAAGAGGTGAGCGCGCGGATCCTGCTTTTCCAGCCGTTCGCGGATGGCCAGCGCATCATGAATCGTCCAGCCCTGCGTCTGCGGTGTGACCACGCGCATGCGACTATTCAGAGCGCGCTCGAGATCGTCATAATAAGCGATTATGCTGCCCGTGCCCGCAATCAAGACAAGGAAGAAAGCAAGCGCAAGGCCAACATAGCGATGCACCTTTACAACCGTGAGTCTAAGTTGCGACGGACCGCTCAAATACAAACTCCATGCGTGGACGAATTATGTAACGTTTTTAAAAAGTGCGTCACCACTCCCACCACTGCGAGAGAGATTTGCGGCATCCTTATGCAGGGTACGCGGCGCCTCCGTTTCCCCTGATTTACTTTCAGCTTAAACTGACATGGATACGGAAAGACAGAATTGCCCGCACGCTCACATAGCTTGCAATTTCGGCCATCGTCCGAGATCGCAAGCTTGGCTGACTTCGCCGGACCGTACCCCCGGTCCTCCGAAGCGCCCCGCCCACGGACTTCTGCGCCGGCAATCAGCATATTTGCCCCGGGGCCGAAACAATGGTGATTTAGGCCGAAGATGAAATAGACATGTAGCGCGCCTGTTCACATTGTCTGCGCCAGCTAAAGTGCTGACTGTTAAAGGAGCAAGATGTGATCGGATCCATTCGCAAGGCCTGGCAGGCGACCATCTCGGAAGATGCCTCCATGCCGCTCGACACGACGCTCTCCAGCCTGACACGCGCGAATTTTCTGCGCGTGATGGCCGCCGGGGCGCTAGTGGCCAGCTCTGGTGGGATTGCCAGGGCAACCGCAGCCACCAATGCGCGGCGCATTGCGCCCGTCACCGATCTCGATGCATTTTATGACGCCTGGCAGGAACGGATGAACAGCGGCGATCTAGAAGGTCTGGTCGATCTTTATGTCGAGGATGTCACTTATGTGAATTCCGACAAGAAGCTGCTGCACGGCAAGGCGCAGGTGAAGGCCGATTTTGAAGGGCTGCTTGCCCTCAAACCACAGATCGTTCTCGGTAACCGCAAGCATGTGGTCTATCAGGATATAGTGCTCACGACCAACCATTGGCGCATGAATTTCACCAATGCCGATGGGGTCAAGCAGGAGCTGACCGGCGGCGGCATCGAGGTGATCCGCAAGCAGGCCGATGGCGGCTGGCGCTTCATCATCGATGACGCCTCTCGCGCAGCGTACTGACTTAGCGACAAATCAATTCACCTGAGCGGCTCGATCCGGATGCGGCAATCACTGCCCGTCCGGATCGCGCCGCTCTTAGTTTCAGGCGTCCTGCATCAGGGCTTTGTCGCCACCTTGGCGAGCATCGCCTCATCAGCGGGGCCGATCCGCACCACGATGGAGGTCGGCTCATCCGTCACGGCATAGAGCCGCCCATCCGGCCCCTGCCGTACATCCTTGAAGCGCTGGTGGAGCCCGTCCAACAATACTTCCTGGCGCATCTCCTCCAACCGATCATTGAAGACCACACGGATGAGCGATCCCGTGCCGTTAATCTGCCCGCGGCGAGCGCTGGCGACGAAAAGACTATTTGTCCAGCCGGGCATTGCCATTCCTGTGTAGAAAGCAATTCCGTTTGGCGCGATTGCAGGGGACCAGATCAGCGTAGGCCCTTCCGTTCCAGCGGCAACCGGGCCAACCGGCAAGCGAGAGCCTCCATATTCAGTGCCATAGGTAGAATTGGGCCAGCCATAATTGCGGCCGGGCAGCAGCGCATTCAGCTCATCCCCACCCTGCGGGCCATGTTCGGATGCCACGAGACGCCCCGTGCGCGGATCAATCGCCAGCCCTAGCGGATCGCGATGGCCATAGGTCCAGATCTCGGGCCGGGCACCCTTGGTGTTCCTGAACGGATTGTCCGCCGGAATGCTCCCGTCGATCCCGATCCGCATCACCTTGCCATAGATGTTGTCGGTCCGTTGGGCGGACTGGATATCGCCTTCGCTCAACGCGCCAACAGCAACGAAAAGCTGCCGTTTGGGATCGATCAATATGCGCGATCCACCGGTGCCGACCATCACCTCGCCGACCAGCAGATCCTTCACATCCACAAGGCGCAGACCATCCAACCGCGCCCGCGCCAACACTGTTGTCGCGGTGATGCGATCTGCCTTGGCATCATAGCCGACAGGGCGGTTGAAGGTGAAATAGATGAGCTTGTTGGTGGCGAAGTCAGGATCTGGCCGCACATCCTGAATGCCCAGCACGTCGATCGGCTTGAGATGCTCTGCCTTGCTGTAATTTGGCACATTGGCGATTGGCTGCGCCTCCAGCACGGGATTTGGCCCGGTCGCTTGCCGGAGCAGGCGCAGCCGCTGGCCGCGCTCCACGATCAGCGCGTCGCCATTCGGCAGGAAAGCAAGGGTGTATAGATTCTCAAGCCCCTTGGCGACGATCTCCACCTTCACGACAGGCTGTTCCGCACTACGCATCACATAAGGCCCTGGCCCTGGAAGCTCTGCTGGAACGCCAACCTCTGGCACATCAGCCGCAAACGCAGCCGTGGAGAACAGCGCAACCGCTCCTGCCTGTACCCAATGCCTAGCCTTGCTGCGAAAGTGTTTCATTCAACCGCTCCTGCCTATGCCCAAATGACGGGCCTTTGCGGCCCTTGTTCTAGTCGCTACGCGGTTTGACCGATGATTGCAGGGACGACCATATCCTTGGCATCTTGGGTCAGCAATGCCTGTGCAATCTCCGCCAGCCGATCACGATGCCCGTGGCGGACATGGCTAGACCTATGATCGACATGATCCAGATCAGCAGATCACGCGCTGGGGCCGCTTGAAGCAACAGGTTCAAATCCCAGCGATGGAACAGATCGAACAGCCAGCGATAGGCGCGGCGTCTGCGATCAGCCTCGCCAAGCAGTTCGCCACTATTGGGGGCAATGTGAACCCAGGTTGCGGCGGGATCGTCAAACCTCATGCGCAGCACGGGCAACGCCACCTGCCCGCGCACGGCATACCAATAAGCATCCGGCCGAGACAGCAGATCGACATGGGTGATTTGGGCGGAAGGCACTAGTTTGGCAGCATAGGCCAGAATTGCTGCACCATCAGGGCGCAGCGGCGTGAGCGCCTTAGCGTCGAGCAAGCGCTCGTCGCCGCTGCCGCCTTGAATGCGGACGATTGCGCGCCCAGCGGCTGCACCGATGAGGACCCGGCGCGCATCGGGCACGCGCGCGGCGATCCCGCGAAGGTCAGGGATCGTCAGCGGCGCCCGCCCGGCATAATCATGCTGTGCATCGGTGCCGATCCCTTCGCTGGCGAACAGCCGCCATGGATCGACCGATAGCCATCCTGAAAAGATCCACAGGATCAGGAACATGCTGCCGACCAGGCCGGAAATATGATGCCATTTCATCCAGCCATGATAGGGCGTCATGCGCCCCCCCTTATAGCGCCGCCTGCCCGGCCTAACTCGCATTAGGCCAATCCAGATCCCTGTCAGCGCCACAAGGATGCACGGTCCCGAAGACCACATCACCACTTGCCGCCAGAGCGGCTGATCCTCGCGCAATGCACGTGGATAGAGCCAATGCGGCACCGATCCGAGCCAGTTCCAGAACCGCTCCTGCGCATTAGTGTCCAGCACGACAGCGCCAGTGGTGGACGAGACATAGAGGATGCGTCCGCCCGCGCCCGCGAGCTGCGCCTTCCACAAGGGGCGATGGGCGTCATAGCCCCCGGCGACAACCCATTGATCGCTCTGGATCGCGCTGATGTGCGCAACTTGCTCCCTGCCAAATGCGGACGCGATATGCGCTGCCTCAACCCGCGAGGCGTGCCTCGCAGCAGCACCCGTATCGGCCCAGATCGTGAGCGGTGCGCCATCCCACAGAGTGACGCGCCACACGGGCCGGTCGCCCCGCATCTCCAGCACAATTTGCCGCGCCTGCCCTGCTGGCTGAGCCAGTGCGGCACGCGCGGCGGCGCCCAATCGCCCCCACGCGATAGGGGGCAGCCCAGCCGCCCGCTCCTCATCAGCCAGTGAGGGGAACGGGACGTAGAGCATCACCAGCCCAGAAGCGAACCAGATGACGAAAAGCAGGCAAGTCGCAATGCCTATCCAGCGATGGATCAGATAGAGCCAGCGCTTGCCCCGGTGCCAGATCATGCTCGCGCCGACTAGAATTTGGCGCGAACGGACACGTCGAATGATTGCGGACGCCCCAAAATCCACTGCTCATTGCCATAGGTGCTGAAGGCATAAGCCTTGTCGAACAGGTTATAGATGCGCGCATCCAGCGCGAGATTGGGTGTGAAGGCATAGGAAGCGCCCAGATCGACAACGGTGTAGGCTGGCACACGGAATATGTTGGCATTGTCGGTAAAACGATGGCCCACATAACGCAGGTTAGCCCCTGTCGAGAAGCGCCCCCCGTCTGTCCAGCGCAATTCCAGATTGGCCGATGCTTGCGGTACGCCGGGTGGCGTCTTGTCCTTGAACCCTGTAAATTCGTCAAAATTGGCATCGAGCACCGTGCCGTTGGCGGACAGGCCAAAGCCGCCGACCAGATCGAAATCGACGCTCGCTTCGATACCTTGCGATGAGCGCTGCCCAACTTGATCGATAGCCCCGCCCGGAACTGTCTGCGTGAAGAGGTTCTGTTTGACTAGACGATAGGCCGCCAGCGTGAAATTGCCGCGGCCATCCATGAACAGCCCCTTCACGCCCGCCTCATATTGATAGCCATTGGCATAGGTAAGCTGGAACTGGGCAGCCGAGGTGGCGAAAGTGGTGAGCGTGCCGAGCGGATCGACAGCCGTTGCATATTGCGCATAGAGCGAGAGCGCTGCGCTCGGCTGATAGACCGCGCCCACGCGCCAGGTCGTGCTGCTCAACCTCTTGAACGAATCGCTGCCGCCATTGAGCGCGGGCGCATCGCCGATGATCTGGGTGCCGCTGCCATTATACACCCAGTTCCAGCGTCCGACCTTATTCTCCTCATGCCGCAGGCCGCCAACCAGAGAGAGCTTGTCCGTCACCGCAAGGCGATCCTCGGCGAAGATTGCCCAGCTTGTGGTGCGCGTATGATAGCGCGGCAGCAACCCGACCGTATCCAAAAACAGGCCGGGGTTGAAGCCAGTCAGCGGCACTTCATCCTGCTGAGCTACGGAATCGAACTGGTGGGAGTAGTTGAGTGTAACGCGGCTGACATCGGCGCCGATCAGCAGTTTGTTCTTCATGCCGCCAAACTTGTGATCGAAGGCGATGTGTCCTTGGCTGCCATATTGGTCGACATCATGAACGATGCCATAATTGTCGGCCCTGTAGATATGGCCGGGCGTTCCGACACCATTCCCGTTGGGACAATTGCCGTCACCTGCGATCCAACAATAGCTTTCAAGATTGCGCCACTTGCGGTTGCTCGACAGCCAATAGCTGGTGTTGGCGATCGATATGGCATCGTTGAGCGCCCAAGTAGCGGTCAACGCCAGGCGATTGTCCCGATAGCGCATGGTGGCATCGCCAACATTGTAATTTTCGTGGCGGATCGCCGTATCGAGCACACCGTTCACCAGCGGCGTACCGAAATATTTGCTCGGGTTGGCATTGCCGAAATCATTGCGCAGCATGAGCGTAAACGTCTCGCTCGGCGCGAACCGCAGCGCGCCGGAAATCGCCAGATTGTCGCTCTCCCCACGGTCTACAAAGCCATCGGACTGGCGATAGCTCACATCGCTGCGAAAGGAGAGCGTTTGGCTGATCGGACCACCCACGCCCGCGGCAAGGCGCCAGCTATTCTGCGAGCCATAGCCAGCTTCTGCATCGACCTCCATGTGTTCCGTATTGGGCGAACGCGGAATGATGTTGACCACGCCTCCCAGCGCACCCTGGCCGAACAGCACCGACGCAGGGCCGCTCAACACCTCAATCCGCTCGATATTCCATGGGTCGGATGGGAAGGAAATGGAGCCATTATTGGGGAACAGGCGCACGCCATCATAGAGCTGCATAACCGATTCCTGACCATTGAACCCGCGCATCGCGAAGGAGAGTCCCGCATTGCCCGGATTGCCATTGTTGGTGACACCGGTGGCGCGCGAGACGGCATCCACAATCGCCAGATCGCCCCGCGCCCGGACATCATTGCCCGTGATGACGCTCACCGTGGCGGGCGTTTCCAGCAACGTCATGCCAAGACGGCTCGCGGTAGAGCTTGGCTGCGTCAATGTACGCTCCCGCTGCGCCGTTACGATAATGGTCTCGCTGCTATCCTCCGCAGCAAAAAGGGGGGCAGGCAGCATTGCTGCCGTGGCAATGACGGAAATGCCGACCAAACGGCACGCAGTAGCTTGCTTCACAGGCTCAAACCTCTCGATATGCTATGGGAAGTTCCCGCTTCCGGGGCCTGCTTGCGTAAAGAGCGAAGCCGCAACCAACCAAGCCATAACGTGTTAGTTACGGTTGTGAGACAATCGGCAACGGTAATGACGGATGTTACACCGGCGCCGAATGTGGCTACAGCGCGCGCATCAGTTCTGTTTTGGGACGGGATATTTCAAAAGCGAAAGCGCATGCGAATTTCAGTCGCTCGCGCAAATGAACGGGCAACCTAAATTGGTAACGACGCAGCGAGATCTGGCTGACACTGCCTATTCGGCTCAGCCCTCTGCTTTATTCCAGTCATCGAACACCGGACGTGTGAGCTGCAGCATATCCGTGCAGCGCGTATACCAGCCTGCGCCATGCATGCGCGCAATGAGCCCCATCGCTATCGTATCGATATGCAGGCGCTCGGGGTCGACCAGATCGTCCCGCACATGGAATTTCACTACCTCGCCCAGCACGATCGTCGTTAATCCGACTTCGATGCTCTGGTGCAGCCGACATTCCATCGTGACCGGGGCGGAGGCTATGCGCGGTGGCACGATGAGCGTGGAGGCCACGGTTTCAAGATGCGCGGCTTCCAGCTCATCGAAGCCTGGTGGCGCGTCAATGCAGGTGAAATTCATCGCCTCGGCGTCGCTCTCGCTCACCAGATTCACAACGAATTCGCGAGTTTCCAAAATGTTGCGCGCGCTATCCTTATAGCTGCCGTCCGCGCGCCGCATCAGCCCGATGGCCACCAGCGGCGGCTCCGCGCCCATCATGTTAAAGAAGCTATAGGGTGCTGCATTGCGCACGCCCTCTGGCGAGACCGTGGTCAACCACGCGATTGGCCGCGGGGTGATGGCCGCAGCCATCAGCTTGTAGCGCTCAGCGCCGGTCAGCGCTGCAAAATCAAATTCCATAACCTCAATTTTCTCCGGTCAGACGCACCGCGCGCTTGGGCGCAACATCTACAGTGAGATTGAAGATATCGGGCCGGGAATAATGGCCGGTCACGTCAAAATCATATTTGCCACGGATGACCTCGGCCTGATCGATTGTGGCGTAAAGGATCGTCTCGCCTGAAAAGTCCGGCCCGGCCAGCACTTCACCCAGCGGCCCCACGATCATGCTGCCGCCGCGCAGCAGCACCGTGTCAGGATCATCGCCGAGCGCACAATCATAATCGGCGGGATAAGCCCCGCGCGTGATGTGCTGGCAAGCCGACAAAACGAAACAGCGCCCTTCCAGCGCGACGTGTCTCATCGTGCTAGCCCAAGCATCGCGATCGTCCGCAGTTGGCGCGCAATAGAGCGTGATGCCCTGATCATACATCGCCATGCGCAGCATGGGCATGTAGTTTTCCCAGCAAATTACAGCACCGATCCGGCCTAGCGGTGTCTCGATCACCGGCATGGTCGAACCATCACCAAAGCCCCAGATGAGGCGCTCGGACCCGGTCGGCATCAGCTTGCGATGCTTCGCAATAAGGCCGTTTTCTCCATCGAGGAACAAAGCCGTGCAATAGACAGTGCCGCCATCCCGCTCGATCACGCCGACCACGACGAAGGCCCCTGTTTCGGCGCACGCGTCAACCAAGGCGGACACTTCGGGTCCCTCCAGCGCAATGGCTGCCTCATGATAGCGACGATAATCCTCCCGCCCTTCAGGACGACGCATTCCCACAGGCGCGCCAAAAGACGCACCTTTGGGATAGCCACCAAGAAAAGCCTCTGGAAATACGATCAGTTTGGCGCCCTTGCCCGCCGCCTCGCGGATGAGGTCCGCCGCTTTCAACGCCGATGCCATTGAATCAGTGGGTAACGACGCAGCCTGAACGACCGCTGCGGTGAAAATCTCTGGCATGGCTATCCTCGCGCCGAATGGCTGCTGGCATCGGCCAGCGTGCAAACACTATAATTCCAATTGACTCCGGCGCAACTTATTTTAAGCTTATAGTAATCCGCAGGAGACAACCATGTCTGAAACCAGCTTCGATCTATATCGTGAAGATATGCTCGGCCGCGCCAACGTGGTCGATACACCCGAACGACTGGCCTATTATCGGCGCCTATCCGAGCTTGGGACAGGCGCGCTTTGGACGGTCGCGAATAAGATCGAGCCGTGGCAGCCCGCTTCAACCAGCGTGCCAATGCTCTGGCGCTATCGCGATTTGCGTGAAGATGTGCTTCGGGCACTCGATCTCGTCACCCCTGAAGAAGCGGGTCGGCGGGTAATCTATCTGGAAAATCCTGGCCGGAGCGATGTAGTGGCCGCGGTCGGCTGGCTTTATTCGGGCTTGCAAGTGATGAAGCCCGGCGAATGCGCCTCATCCCACCGGCATAGCGCCTCGGCCTTGCGGTTCATCATGGAGGGTCAAGGTGCCTTCACAAATGTGGATGGACAGAAAATGACGTTGGGCGCGAATGATTTCGTGCTCACACCCAATGGCACATGGCATGAGCATGGCGTGGCTGAAGATGGAACCATATGCATCTGGCAGGATGGCCTGGACATCCCATTGATGAATGCGCTCGAAGCCAATTTCTACGAGGTTCACCCGGATCTCAATCAGGCGGTCAGTTATCCTGTCGACGCATCGGTGGCGACCTGGGCAAATGCAGGCCTGCGTCCCTGGGGATCGACATGGGACAAGCGCTATTCTCCGCTACTCAAATATGAATGGGCGCCCACCTATGAGGCGCTTAACAAATATGCTCGCGTAACCGATGGATCGCCTTTCGATGGCGTGCTCATGGAATATGTGAACCCGGATACGGGTGGCGCGGTGATGTCTACAATTGGCGCACATATGCAGATGCTGCGGCCCGGCGAGCACACCAAGGCGCACCGCCAGACGGGCAGCTTCGTCTATCAATGCTGCAAGGGCAAGGGCTGGTCGATCATTAACGGGCAGCGGTTCGACTGGCAGGAACGTGACATTTTCGTCGTTCCGGCCTGGATGTATCACGAACATGCCAATGCATCGGACAGCGATGATGCGTGCCTGTTTGCTTTCCACGATCTGCCCGTGATGCGCGCCCTCGGGCTCTACCGCGAGGAAGCCTTTGGGGACAATGGCGGTCACCAGCCAATCCTATCCAAGCGATCAAACCCATAATTCAGCGAACCAAGGAAATGCAATGCAACTAGTCACCTATCGCGCATCGGTCGAAGCCGAAGCGCGCCTCGGCGCGATCATTAACGATCTCGTGCTCGATCTTGCCCGTTTCGGCGAAACGCGTGGGGTCAATCTCCCCTCGACCATGCTGGAGTTTATCGATCTTGGTCCGACAGCGGTGAGCGCCGTCACCGCGCTGATCAGCAGCGCAAAGGGCGTGTTCCCCATCGGCAGTGCAGTGCCGCTCAGCAACGTAAAACTGCTCGCGCCGATCCCGCGTCCGCGCAAGAATATCTTTGGAATTGGGCTCAATTATACTGAGCATGTCGCTGAGAGTGCCAAGTCGCTGGACACATCAGCCGAACTGCCGCGCCAGCCGGTGATCTTCTCCAAGCCGCCAACCAGTGTAATCGGCCCGGACGAGCCAATCCTGCACAATGCGGAAATCACGAAACAGCTCGATTGGGAAGTCGAGCTGGCAGCGATCATTGGTACGCGAGCCAAGGGTGTCTCACGCGACAAAGCGCTCAACTACGTGTTTGGCTATACGGTCTGCATCGACATGAGCGCGCGCGATTGCCGACGCGCCGGCCAATGGATCTACTCCAAGGGACAGGACAGCTTCTGCCCTATGGGTCCAGTGGTGGTCACGGCCGATGAAATTCCCGATCCCCAGACGCTCGATCTGTGGCTGACCGTTAATGGAGTAGAGAAGCAGCGTAGCAACACCGCATTCATGCTCTTCAAGGTGGATGAGCTGATTGCCGATATCAGCAAGGGCATCACGCTGGAGCCCGGCGACATCATTGCTACAGGCACCCCCGCTGGGGTCGGCGCGGGCCGTGATCCCCAGGAGTGGGTCTGGCCCGGCGACACGATCATTGCCTGTGTTGAGGGCATCGGCACGCTGCGTCACCCAGTGGTAGCCGCGTAAAAGTCACTTAAACCGAAGGATTGTACAGCCGGGGTGGTCCCAGAACCACTCCGGCTGTTTTCACATGTCGGGGACCAGAACTCCCACCATGCGAGCGCGAATGTCTTCTGGCCAAGGCTCTGACGTCTGCGTCTCGAGGTTCATGCACACGAGAGTCCCGGTGGCCCGCAGCCTGTCCTGCCCCGTTGCGGCAAACACCGCTGAATAGGTGCAACTGCTGCGACCTACTCGTTCGGGTGTGAGCGAGATTGTCAGGTCTTCGCCCAGAGTGCTTGGCGCAATGAACTCGGCCGAAAGCTGTACAGTTGGCACCCCCAAGCCACGGTCCGTGTGCATCGAACGGAAGTCCACGCCAAGCTCCAGCGCGAACCAATCCTCAACTGCAGCATTCAGCATCTCGAAATAGCGTGGGTAGAAGACAATGCTGGCACCATCTATATGCGCAAAGCGAACCTTTGTGATTGTTTCGAACGGCATAGTCAGCGCTTCCCTCCTAAAGCGCCACGCACATCACCAAGCATGCGCGCCAACTCTTCCTTTTGTGTGGCCGGAACTTCGGCAAACAGTTCTGATATCCAGCGATGGTGCGCCTCTGCCAGCTCAAGAAAATGCTTGCGGCCCATTGGCGTAAGGGAGACGATCGCCGATCGCGCATCCAGCGGGTTGATTTGTGAAACGATCAGCCCGCGCTCTTGCAAATGCCGCACGACGACCGTCACATTGCCGTTGGACACTAACAGATCGCGGGAGAGCGCGCTCATGCGCAAACCTTCCGGCGCTCGGTATAAAGCCGCCAGAACATCGAAGCGCGGTAAGGTCGTGTCAAACTGATCCTCAAACCGGCGGCGCAACTGCTTTTCGCCAATTTTGGCACAAGCAAGCAAACGAACCCACATGCGCAATTCCGGGGTGCCCGCACCAACTGGCACCCCTTCTTCGCTCGACTTATCAAATAACGCCATCGCGAAATCCTGTATCAAATCGCCATATCACTGTATTTGACACCGCTTATCGCGTTGCCGGGCTTGATCGAGCCAGCCTACGCGCCTGATCAAATCCAAGAGCGTAGGCAGGTGGCACGAACTGGGAGTTATCCCCCGTGAGAGTGCTCGCACGCAATGTCCACACCGGATCTGCAAGATGCGGCCGACCCAGCGCAACCAGATCGGCGCGCCCTGCCGTCACGATGCTATTCACTTGATCAGATTCGACAATATTACCCACGGCAATGACGGGAATGCCGACTTCATTGCGTATACGGTCAGCCAATGGAGTCTGGAACATACGCCCGTAAACCGGCTTTCCATCCGGACTTGTCTCGCCCGCTGAAACGTCGATCAGGTCCACCCCGGCGTCGCGCAATACTCGAGCGATCGCAACAGCCTGCTCAGGCGTCGTGCCCTCTTCTCCCAGCCAGTCATTTGCGGAGATGCGCACCGCTAGCGGCTTATTGGCAGGCCAGGCTGCACGCACCGCCTCCGTCACCTGCACCACGAACCGCATCCGATTGGCCAGCATGCCGCCATGGCGATCCGTCCGGCGATTAAGCGCGGGAGATATGAAACTGGCAAGCAGTGAGCCGTGACCTGCGTGGATTTCGATCATGTCGAAACCGGCGCGATCAGCGCGATGGGTCGCCGCGACGAATTGCGCGCAGATCCGGGCGAGATCCTCCTCGTCGGCCGATTTTGGGGTCGCTCCACGCGACTGCCAAGGCTGGGCGCTGGCAGCGATGAGCGGCCACCCTTGTTCCAGGGGACGGTCAAATCCATCGGCGCCTTTAGGAACCTCACAGGCACCTCTCGGCCCGGCATGGCCTAGCTGCGCGCACAGGCGCGCCTTGCTGTGCTGGTGCGCGAACGACACGATCTGCGCCCACCCACTCACCTGATCATCCTCATATAATCCAGGGCAGGCAGGCGTCATCCGGCCTTCCGGCGCTACGGCCAAGGTCTCCGTGATAATCAACCCGGCTCCGCCCAACGCTCGCGCGCCATAATGCACACCGTGAAACGGCATCACCCGGGCTTCCTCATCGGCACTGTAGGTCAGCATCGCTGGGATCACGACACGGTTCGCCATTTGGAGATCGCGCAGTTTGAACGGCGTGAACATCGGCTGCGAAGTCGCGCCGTTGCAGCCCGCATGCTCCGCAAACCAGCTCTCAATGCCAGCCAGCCATTGTGGATCGCGCAGTCGCAGATTTTCGTGACTGACGCGCTGACTTCGCGTCATCAGGGAATAAGCAAACTGCGGCAGGTCGAAGCCGATATAACGGTCCAATGTTTCAAACCACTCGGTAGAATTGCGCGCGCTGTTCTGAATCTTGAGCACCTCGACATGTCGCAGATCGCGATACTCTGTCAGCGCCTGGCGCAAGACTGCGGAGTCATCCATGCCTGGCTTGTCGATTGCGTCGGCCAGAGCAATGGCGTCTTCCAGCGCAAGCTTGGTTCCAGAGCCGATGGAGAAGTGAGCAGTGTGCGCCGCATCGCCCAGCAGCACCACATTATCGAACGACCATTGATCGCACACCACGCGGTTGAAATTGATCCACGCCGCAGAGCCGCGCAGGTGACCGGCATTGGAAATGAGCGGATGCCCTTCCAATTGACGAGCGAAAATCTGCTCGCACAGCGTGATCGATTGCGCCTGCTCCATCGTGTCAAGGCCAAGCCCCTGCCAGGTTTCAGGCGAACACTCGACGATGAAAGTCGAATGCGTCTCATCGAAGCGATAGGCATGCGCCCATATCCAACCAGCATGCGTGTGCTCGAACAGGAAAGCGAAAGCATCGAACTTGCGTGTCGTGCCCAGCCAGCAGAATCTGTTGGTGCGCTGCTCGATAGTGACGCCAAGCCGATCCGCGTTGGCAGTGCGCACCTGACTGTTGATGCCATCTGACGCGACAATCAGATCGAAATCGGCAAAGCGCGCAAGATCGGCATCGACGTTGCTTTCATAGTGCAGCTCTACCCCAAGTGAGAGCGCGCGCTGTGCCAGAATCTCCAGCAGCCGCTTGCGACCGATCCCGATGAAGCCATGCCCGGAAGAGACCACAGACTGTCCCGATACCTGCACCTCGATATCGTCCCAATGCGCAAGCTCGCGCAACATTTCATCGGCGCTCAACGGATCGTTAGCAGTCAGGTTGGCCATCGTCTGGTCTGAGAAGACCACCCCCCAGCCGAACGTTTCGCCAGCGCGATTGCGTTCGAACACATGAATGTCGTGCGCTGGATCGCGTAGCTTCGCTGAGATCGCGAAATATAATCCGGCAGGCCCTCCGCCTAGACAGGCAACACGCATAGCAATCTCCTTTACTTCAACATTAAAGCAAAATTCTGGCATAGCCAAGGCTGATGTTGTGAGGTGGAATTATGAGGTAGCGTGAGCAGCGATGAGGCGACGCAGCAACGGCGCGCCAATGCGTATCTCGACTTCGAACAATGCTTCGAACTGGCGCGCACCGCGCACCTCACGCCGTAGTTGAGCAAGCTCGCGCGGGTTGGTCAGCAGAGCGACAACAGCCGTCGTTGCCTCATCCCCCAAGCCGGCAAGTATGATCAGCCGCTTCCCTGTTGCGCTCTTTCGAACCGAGAGATACCCAAAATCCTTGCGCACGCGGGACCGGTCGGCCGTATAAACCTCCCCCTGGAACACTGTACCTCGTGTCCGGTCGATCAGCCGATCATAAGCGGCTAGCTGGAAGTGCGAACTCGAAAAGACCTGCAATGTTAGCGGGCCAAGTTGCGAGAGCCTACCGACGAAGACAATGTCACTGCTCTCGAGCAACTCATTGTTCAGGCCGGAAACAGGCATGACTTCGCCGGCCTCAGCACGGTCTCCATCGGGTGGGTATAGCTTGCCCTGCACCGCCCACGCGGCCTCGACCGCGCTGAACGGCGCAAAATTGAGTCCGAAATCATAGAGTTGATAGAAGGTTTCCGGGTGTGCCTTGAGATAGGTGCCGAAATCATCACGCGTTCGGATTTCAGGATTGAGGATCATCCGCTGAATGCTGCGATGATCTTGCGTTTCTGCAAGCATCATGCTGTCGCCCACCACGATCAGTGGATTGAACGGCTCTGCGCTTGCGCCAAGCAACGTCTGGCGATTGTCCACTTTACCAGGCGTCTGCATAGGTTTTGGTGACACCAGGCTCCAGCTAAGAAAAGCAATGGCAGCACAGGCAATCAGGAGCAAACCAGCGCCAAGTGCCGGGTTCATTGTAGATAGGGCCGCCAGCCAATTCGGCAGCCCCGAGGCCGGACCGGTTGGATCATCCTGCACCAGCACGATGCGATATTCCCCTTTCGGGATGATAAGCCGGGGGCCTTGCTTGCCCAAATAATGGTCGTCGATACGTTTGCGCAGGCGATGGACATACACCCGCACTCCCGAATCTGAGCTGGTTTCAAGCGTCGCATCATTGCCGAACAGGGCAATGGCAATCTCGATTTCCTTGGGTGAGCGCTGATCAAGGGACCGCTCCACCAGAAGATCGAAAAGAGCAAGTTGGTTCGCTGAACGTCCTTGGCGAGAATCTCGCGAAATCGCGCAGTTTCCGCTTCGTATGGCGATTGGATATCGTCGGGCAATATAGGCTCCTCCGATCGCTTGCCGTCGGCCTCAGATTATGCGCGTTCCGATAGTCCAGTCGCGCGCAACACTGATTGGAGCATGCTCCAGCCACAATGCAAGACGGTCGGCTTCATCAGAAAGACCTGGCCGCAATGGCTATCTCGACCGGCAATAATGCCGCTCTACTCATTCTTGTCCAATGATGCTTCATAACGCCCCTCCCTAAGGCTTGTATTTATGCGGACCGAACGGGCCTGCGGTTCTCGGCAATGACGGTGCCATCGCGCGACGAACATTTGTTTTATGGTTGCTGGCACTAAGCGCAATTCGTTGCTTTTGTGAACCAGTTTATCACCCCGCCTCTTTTGTCCACGATGCCCCAATGAATAGATTTACGCCAATGTTTTTAAACATTTTTCACCGTGTAAATCTGATTTTTCATGTTGCGATTAAGAGACAATTACCGAGTATTATTGCGTATTGTTCTTACAACGTCTACCCATGGCGTTGCAGAAATAGGGTCGAAGGCGATCGTCCCGCGGAAAAGACGTAGCCTACAAGAGGAAGATGGGAAGAAAAATGGTTGAAGCGTCACATGATTCCAGGCTGTTAAAGTACCCGCTGTCCATGCGTATCCTTCATTGGATTCGGGCTGTTCTGATATTGGGCCTCATCTGGGCGGGCTGGCGCATGACCGGTTTTCCTGAAGACACACCGATGGAAAAATTCAATTTTTACTATTCCAACCACAAGCAGTTCGGCGTCCTCGTCTGGCTGATCGCCATTGTCCATCTGGTTATCCGCTGGCGCAAGCAAGCGATCCTGCCGCAGACGCCCTCCGGCCTGTCTCGTTGGGAGAAGATACTATCCAAGGTCGTGCATCGGCTTATCATCACGCTTACCTTGCTCGTGCCGATGTTGGGCTATGCCATGTCATCCAGCTTCACACAGAGCGATGGCGTACCCTTCTTCTTCATCCATGAAGTGCCTGAGATATTGCCGAAGAATGACGCGGCATTTAAGGTTTATGACATGCTGCACGAATATGCCGCTTATACCCTGCTCGGCCTGATCGTGCTGCACATCGCGGGTGCCATCAAGCACCGCCTCACCGACAAGGGTGGAGAAAGCGACGTTCTGCCCCGCATGCTCTAGGGTGAGCGCTAACTTTAAGGCGAGCGCTAATCTGATCACGGCCTGACGGGCTAGCGGTACGACCGCCCCGTCAGGCCGCTTCCCTCGCGCACCCACTGCACGGCAGGGACATCTCGGAACGATCCTAGATAGCCTGATCCGTCACGACCCGGGGCTCGATACTATCAGTGGATGTGGAACTGTTGCGCAGCAAGGCTAAGGCGGCCGTGACACTCGCCCATACCTTCCCCTGGACTCACTGCATAGATACCCGTTGCAAAAGCGGCGCCAGTTCATCCGGCCCTACCTCCCCGATGCAGCCGGACAGCATCGCCCTTTGCGCGCGCCCCTGCGGCGGCCAAACCCAGCGACGACCTAAAAAACTCCGCGCCCTCAGATGAGGACCAGAGCCTGGAGCATTCTCCAATCGGTTCGAATTGTCTGGTGGTTCGGACGACGCAGCGAAACAAAAAACTAGAGCGATCGATCCAATTGCATTGGATCGATCGCTCTAGGAGAGGTCGGTAGCTCTCAGTTTCTGATGGAGAGCGTCAAACCCACGGTGCGGGGGCGGAATGAACCAGCGCGATAGAATGTCGAATCCGGCGTTTCGTGGAACAGACCGAGCAACGGCAGGCTGTTGGTCACATTGTTCACGAAGAGGCTGAGGTCCAGCTTCTTGTCACCCAACGCTCCGAAGCGTCCACCCAGACGCACATCAAGCTGAGACGTTGCAGGCGGACGCGGCAGTGTAGGATCGACCAGTGGCGAGTTCACGTCCACGGGACGATTGATCTTGCTGCTGTAGCTGAAGTCCGCCCGTCCATAGAGCTCCGTTTCACCAACTGGCTGGGTATATTCCGCATTAAGCTGCAACGTCCACGGTGCAACCAGCGGGAATGGTTCGCCCGCTTGGCGAATGACGCTGTTATCGGGCCCCGGAATGGCGGTCGTGTAGCGCGCATTGATGTAGGATGCGGAGGCGCCCAGTGTCAGACCTGTTACCGGCTTGACCGAAACAGCGAGATCGAAACCCTCAATCTTGGCGCTGCCAAGGTTGAGCGCGGTCTGGATCGTACATTGCGGGAGAGCGAACAGCGTCTGAACGTCTTTCCAATCGATCCGATAAGCAGAGGCGTCGATTGCAACCTTCCCGCCGAACAGACGGTTCTTGCTGCCGATTTCATAGCTCCAGATCGAATCCGGGTTCACGGTTAGCGTCGCGAATGGATCGAAGCCGATAGCCGCCGCATCAGCGACACAGTTCGCTCCGACCGGCGATGATACACCCGGCCCACGAACCCCTTTGCTGGCGCTGGCATAGAAGAGATTGTTCCGATCGGCCTGGAACGAGACGCCAAACTTCGGCGTCAGCGTCTTGCTGGTCGTATCGGCAACATCCGTCTGGCCATCTGTCGAAGGGACCGGACCAGCGCCGAAGCCTTTGAACTTGTATTTCGCTATGGTGTAACGAAGCCCGGCAGTCAGCTTGAGGCCATCGAGGATTTCGTAATCGCCCTGAGCATAAGCGGCATATTGCGTGTCGCGATGCTCGTTACGTACGAAGTTCGAATAGAGCCCTTGGTACAGTTCTGTTCCGAAGGGAGAATCGGTCAGGCTGTCGAATGGCGGCGCCCCTTGGGCAGCCTGCCCAATATTGATGACGTCCAGCAGGCGCGGATCGAAGGCGCCATATTGATCGCGGACATAGGACTTTTGATAAAACAAGCCGGCGATCCAGTTGAACCGGTCATTCTGGTTATCGTCCTGCAGCCGCAGTTCCTGCGTGAAGGCCGTCTGCTTGGTCTGGTTCAGGGTGTAGGGTGAATAATCCTCAAACCCGGCCGGGAACGGCCTTTCGACCAGACCGCCCGAGAAAACGAAGCTCAGCGACTTGTCATCGTTGATCGTCTCGGTCGTGCGGTGAAAATAGGAGGTGTCCGAGATGAGCGACACGCCGCCCAGCTCAAGCTCAACCTTGAGCGCGGGGAGCTTGAACCGATCTTTGCGGGGCTCTGCGCGCTGGTTCAAGCTCAGCCGGAAATCTCCACGGTCGAGGTCTGACGTCGCCAGTTCGAACCGCGAGCCATCCTTGATATGCAGCTTCTGATAGAACAAAGACGGCGTAATAGCAAGGGTTTCAGTGGGTTTGAAGCCCAGCGCAATGCGCGCAGCAACCGTGCCCGCCTGATCCATGTCCTTCTTGACCAGCGCACCCGTATTGGGATCGAGCCGGTCCACATAACCGCCGTCATGACGATGCCAGATGCTGGCACGGAAGGCGATCTGATCTTCCACTAAAGGCGCGCCCACGGCAACGCCGCCTTCATAGCTTAGGCCGCCATTCAAAGTATCGGCAAGCTCCGATCGGGCATAGATGTCCATGCCTGTATAATTGGGCTTGGGCGTGATGAAGCGGATCGCACCGCCGACAGATCCACTGCCGAACAGAGTGCCTTGCGGCCCACGAAGCACTTCGATTCGCTCCAGGTCAAAGACCTGGGGATAGGCATTGCTAAGCGACGGACTCACGCCCACGCGCGTCTGCACAGGCGTGTCATCAATGTAGATGCCCGTTGTTGGAATACCCGACTGGGAGTCGACACCGCCTATGGATATTGCGGTCTGCCCAGTACCATAGAGCACTGCGCTCTGCCCGAAGGTAATGCCGGGGGTGATCGAAGCGATGTCCGCAATCGAGCGCACGCCCTGCACGTCTAACTCCTCGCGTCCCTTGGCGACGATGCTAGCCGGGGTGCGACTTAGGACGGTCGACTTGCGGGTCGCCGTCACCACGATCTCACCCAGATCACTGGCTTGTTCATCTGCCTGATCTGCGGTCGTGCCAGCAGTTTGGGCGTGCGCCGGCGCCATGAACGAAAGCATCGCGCTGGACAGAAGCAATATCTTGATCGGCATGTTCCGACCGAATGGCATGGTGGCGTTCAAATTGGGTCTCCCTTTTCCCCGTTGCAAAGCAACCGATCTTTGCCGCGCTCGCCCTGCCAGTATGCTGGCTCGACCGAGGCGTAATTGACGACACCTTGCCGTCGACTCTATCTATGCAAATACATATTTCAAGATTGAAGTAAATGCAACGCTGCTTTGCATGCGCTGACATGGCCCATGACGCTCAGGCGGTCCTCTTCGACAGCCTGAGCGATGCATGGGGATGGGGATAAGTACTTGCAGCGTCAGCCGAAAATTTTCTCCGCTGGAACATGCTCGAGGCCAAGCCCTTCGGCAACCGCCTGATAGGTCACCTTGCCATCCCACACATTGAGGCCGGCAAGAAGATGCGGATCATTCTGCAGCGCCTTCTTCCAGCCATGCTCTGCAATCCGCAGAGCATGAGGCAACGTCACGCTGTTCAATGCATAGGTGCTGGTGCGCGCGACAGCGCCGGGCATGTTGGCAACGCAATAGTGCACGATGTCGTCGACTACATAGGTGGGCTCGGCATGGGTGGTCGCGTGGCTGGTTTCAAAGCAGCCACCCTGATCGATCGCAACGTCGACCAGCACGGCGCCTTTGCGCATCGTCTTGAGCATATCGCGTGTGACGAGCTTGGGCGCCGCTGCACCGGCGACCAACACGGCGCCGATAACGAGATCAGCCGCCGCAACTTCCTCAGCCAAGCTCGCGCGGCTCGAAAAGCGCGTCTTGGCCCGCGCCTCAAAATACATGCCAAGGCGCTCCAGCACTTCCGGGCTGCGATCAAGGATTGTGACGTCAGCGCCGAGACCAGCCGCCATTTGCGCAGCGTTGAAGCCGACCACGCCGCCGCCAATAACAACGACCTTGGCAGGCAGCACGCCCGGCACGCCACCCAGCAACACACCGCGCCCGCCATGTGCCTTTTCCAGCGCGGTCGCACCGGCCTGAACCGACATGCGGCCAGCGACCTGGCTCATGGGCTTGAGCAATGGCAGACCGCCTTGCGCATCCGTGACGGTCTCATAAGCGATACAAACTGCGCCCGATGCCATGAGATCGCGCGTCTGTTCCGGGTCCGGTGCGAGGTGGAGGTAGGTATAGAGGATCTGCCCCTTGCGCAGCATTGCGCGCTCGACTGGCTGCGGCTCCTTGACCTTCACAACCATCTCGGCCTTTGCAAATACTTCGGCAGCCGTTGAGACCAGCGTTGCGCCCGCTTTAAGGTATTGATCGTCGCTGGCGCCAATGCCCTCGCCTGCACCGGCCTCGACGATAACCTCATGACCGCGAGCCGTAAATTCATGCACACTTTCAGGCGTCAGCCCCACGCGATATTCGTGGTTCTTAATTTCTTTCACCGTTCCAATAATCATCGCGCACCTCCAGCTTGAGTTGACGCCAATCTAGCGAAACTCAGCGAAAAAAATTGTCTATTTTTATGGATATTAAATCAAATATTCCGTATATTATTGCTTACGAGTAACAATCAGGGAAATTTTTTCGATGACGCGCGCTGATGTGGTGCTGCTGTCCCAACTTCAGGCCAACTCCAATCGCTCCATCGCTGACTTGGCCTCGGTGGCGAACATGTCGACATCGGCCTGCCACCGGCGCATCCGTTTACTGGAAGAGCGCGGCCTGATCACCGGCTATGCCGCGCGGCTCGATCCTGCAGGACTCCGGCTGGGCATTCACGGGTTCATTGAAATCAGCTTGGTGAGCCAGTCCGAGCAAATGATGGCTGCGTTCGAAGCTGCTGTGCGCGCGCATGACGATATTCTCGAATGCCATCTCATGTCCGGCTCAGCCGATTATCTGCTACGGATCGCTGCCATCGACATCGCCCATTTCGACAGGTTGCACCGGATGTGCCTTTCCAAGCTGCCGGGCGTATCGTCCATGCGGACCAGCTTCTCGATCCGCAACATCAAGGCGTGGCAAGGGTATCCGCTGACTCATCTTTCGGGAGGCATCCATCAGGAAGATGAAGGCATCGCTGCCATCTGAGCATCAAATCCACCCCAACGCAGCGGCCTCCCGGCAGCCAAGATTATTCTAAAGCAAAGAATCCATCACAGTGAAGTCTCATCAAAGGGCGGCCTGGATCGCAGAAATCCGGGCGTTGAGTGCATTGGCGCTGCCATTCGTCATTGGCAACCTCGCGTGGTCGCTTGTGGCGGCGAGCAACCTGTTCCTGCTGGGCCGGGTAAGTGCCGAGGCAATGGCAGCCGGTTCGCTCGCCACCAATCTCTACAATGCCCTCCAAATATTTGGCATGGGGATTGCGACTGCTGTGTCCCCGATGATCGCTCGCGAGCGCGGACGGCGCAAATTTGCGGTGCGCGACATCCGCCGCACGGTTCGCCAAGGCATGTGGGTAACGCTCGCGATTTGCTTGCCGGTTTGGGCTTTGCTCTGGCACGCTGAATCGATTCTCCTCGCCTTGGGACAGCAAGCCGCATTGTCCGCCCAGGCGGCATCGCTTCTACGCGGACTGCAATGGGCTCTTCTTCCCTATTTATGGTTCTATGTTCTAAGGCACTATGTCGGCGCTATGGAACGCCCGATCTGGGGCGTCATAATTACGCTAATCGCGCTGCCTGTGAATTTTCTTGCGGGGTGGACACTCATTCTGGGCAATCTCGGAATGCCCGCGCTGGGACTATTCGGCGCCGGTCTGGCAAGCAGCCTCACGGCGGTCACGATGCTTGTAGCGATAGTCATCGTCATCTCACGCGACCGCCAGTTCAGGCGTTTTCAACTGTTTGGCCGCTTCTGGGTGGCAGACTGGCCGCGCTTCGGCTCGCTGCTCAGGCTTGGCATGCCCATTGCCGTCCTCTTTGCGATGGAAGTGACCGTGTTCAATGCGGCTGCTTTTCTGATGGGTACTATCGGGCAAGCATCGCTCGCTGCCCATGCCATAGCCAATCAGGCCGCCGCGCTGGCCTTCATGATACCGCTTGGGATCAGTCAGGCCGCAACGATCCGAGCAGGCCTTGGGTTTGGCCGGGGTGATGCGGATGCAGTCAGACGGTCAGGCCGAGTTGCCCTCACTGTCGGCGTTGGCTTCGCCGTTGCCGCCGCTACTTTGCTTGCGGTGTTGCCAACCCAGTTCATCGGCCTTTTCCTTGACCTGCGCGACCCCGCAAATGTCGAAGTCGTACGTCTGGCGACAAGCTTTATCTATGTGGCAGCTCTGTTTCAGTTGTTCGATTCCACTCAGGCTGTAAGCGCTGGGCTCTTACGCGGCCTGCACGATACCAAAGTGCCAATGATCATCGCGGCGACGGGATATTGGGTTTTCGGCATGGGTATCGGATCGTTCCTGGCCTTCAGGACTCCGCTGGCCGGCCTTGGCATCTGGATTGGTCTTGCCAGCGGGTTGGCGGTGGTGGCGCCGTTCCTGGCCTGGCGCTGGTTCTCGACAATAAGTCGGCTCGCCGTGCGCGCGTGATCAACGCAAGCTATGCAAAGCAGTGCGCCGACAACTGGCAAAGACTTATGCGCCCAACCCACCCATCAGCGCATATTTAATGTTCATATAATCCGACAGACCGTGGCGTGAGCCCTCGCGCCCCATGCCGGATTGCTTGACGCCCCCAAAGGGCGCGGTCTCTGTCGAGAGAATGCCCTCATTGATGGCGACCATTCCATATTCCAGCTTCTCCATGACGCGCCAGACACGACCAAGGTCGCGACTGTAGAGATAAGCGGCCAGCCCGTAGATGGTGTCATTGGCAATGGAGATGGCCTCGGCCTCATCCTTGAAGCGGATGACGGGTGCAACTGGACCGAAAATCTCGTCCTGCACAATGCTCATGTCCCGTGTGACGCCCGTGAGCACCGTGGCAGGATAGAAGGCGCCTTGCGCGCCAGTACCGCCCGTGCGCACGGCGCACCCAGCTGCGGCGGCCTCTTCCACGAGACCGGCGACACGCGCTGCCTCGCGCGCATCGATCAGTGGACCGAGGTCGACACCCTCGCTTAAGCCATCGCCCATCTGCAACTGGCCAACCCGTGCTACCAGCTTCTCAACAAATGCGTCATGCACGCCATCCTGCACAAGCAGGCGATTGGCGCACACACATGTCTGCCCGGCATTGCGATATTTCGACAGGATTACGCCTTCTACCGCAGCATCCAGATCCGCATCTTCAAAGACGATGAAGGGCGCATTGCCACCTAGTTCCAGGCTAAGCCGCGTAACCTGTTGGGCAGCCTGCGCCATCAGTATCTTGCCCACATGCGTAGACCCTGTGAAACTGAGCTTGCGGATAAGCGGATGACTGCAAAACAGTGCGCCGATCTTGGATGAGGTTTTGGTGGGCGTGACGCGGAACAGGTCGGCGGGAATGCCCGCCTGATGCGCAAGCGCCTCAAGAATGAGCGCGGTAAGTGGCGTCGCCTCGGGTGGCTTGACGACAATTGCGCAGCCCGCCGCCAGAGCCGGGGCGACCTTGCGCGTGATCATCGCCATCGGGAAATTCCACGGCGTGATTGCTGCGCACGTGCCGACCGGCTGACGAATTGTGAGCGTGCGGCTGTTCGGGGAAAAGCCTGGGATCACCTCACCATAGGCGCGCTTGCCCTCCTCTGCGAACCATTCGACATAGGATGCGCCATAGGCAACTTCGCCCTTCGCCTCACGAAATGGCTTGCCGCTCTCCATGCTCATGATCCGGGCAAGCTCATCGCTATTAAGCAGGATCAACTCGTGCCAGCGCCGCAATATGTTCGCGCGCTGCTGGGCAGTCTTCATTTGCCAGTCGGCGCGGACCGCATCTGCCTTATCGATGATGGCGGACACCATGTCGCTATCATGGCTCTTCACGCGGGCAATCAGCTGGTCATTGGCGGGATTATAGACGGCAACGCCGTCCGCATCGCAGAAGCTGTCGTTGATCAGCGATAGAATATGGGATGTCATGAGGGGACCTTCAGTGAATCAGGCAAAGCGCGGTCTAAAGCACCATTACTTTTGCGCTTACAAATAGATGCCGCGCGAATAGCCCCCATCTATGGCGATGGATTCTCCATTGATGGAGCCGCCATGCGCGCTCGCGAGGAAAGCAATCGCTTCACCCACTTCTTGCGGCATAGAGAGGCGGCGTGTGGGAATCTGGCTGACAAATTCAGCCTCGATCTCATGCGGCGAGACGGCTTTCTCGGCTGCCATGTCGACAAATAATTCATCGAGATGCGGCGTGCGCGTCAGACCGGGATGCACAGCGTTGACCGTGAGGCCGAAAGGACCAAGCTGATCCGCCAGTACTTTCGTGAGGTGCGTTACGGCCACATTGCGCAGGCCACTCAGCGTATCGCTCGACCGTCCGGTGAGACCGCCGACATTGATAATGCAGCCCAATCCGCGCGCCTTCATGATAGGCACGACCGCCTGAATGCAGCGCAGATAGCCGCCAACCTTTGTGTCTGTGTCCGCCACCAGCGCATCGACATCGACCTGCTCTATGGAGCCACCGATGGGGTTGCTGCTAGCAGCGGCATTCACCAACAGGTCGATCCTGCCGAATTGCTCGACGGCCTTGGCGACCATCGTGTTAACGGAAGCCGTGTCGGTCACATCGCAACTGATCGCTTCAACGCGCGTCGAACCGCCGAGCTTTTCAGCAGCTTTGCGCAGGCCAACCATATTTCGTGCTACCAATACGAGGGCATAACCCTTGTTGCACAGCACCTGTGCGATGCCCGGCGCCATGCCGCCACTTGCGCCCGTAATGATAGCGACGGGATTGCCCGTCATGGCAATTCCGCCTGAATCAACAGCGGACCATCATGCGACAGACCGCGTGCGAGAGCGGCATCGAACTCGCCAGCCGTCGTCACCCGTACAGCCTCGACCCCATAGCCCGCAGCTAGCGCAGTCCAGTCAGCGCGCGGGTTGTCGAGGCGGGTCAGAGAGGCAATCACCGGATCCTCCAAGGGCGCTTCAACGCGGTTGAGTTCGGTCTGCAGAATGCCATAGCGGTGATTGGCCGCGATAATGATCGTCACGGGCAGCTTCTCGCGGGCCATCGTCCAGAGGGATTGCACCGTATAATGGCCGCTTCCATCCGACTGGAGCGACACCACACGGCTACCCGGTGCAGCGAGCGCAGCGCCCACCGCACACGGCAGACCCTGACCGATAGCGCCGCCGGTGTTCGTCATCACACGATGACGCCGCGCATGGCCTGCATTGCGCAGCCACGGACCGCCAAGGGTGGAACCTTCCAGCGAGATGATGGCGTCATCCGGCAATTGCTGGACGAGACTGTCCACGATCATGTCTGCCGAGAGTGGCGCATCTGGCGCCCGCGCGGTAGGCCTGCGCGGTGCCTTGGCGGCAGGTGCGGCTACCGCTCCATCGAGACGCGCGGCCAACGCCTCAAGCGCTGCAACGCCTGCCTCGGCAGGGTCGCTCAAGCACAGCAAGCGTTCATCGGGGACGAGCTGGCTTGGAAAGCCTTCATAGCCAAAATAGCTGATCGGCTTGAGTGCGCCAGCCAGCACAACACGGGCCTCGCCCATCTGGCGGATCACGTCTTCTGGGAAATAGGCCTGCCGTTCAATGGGAGGAAGATCGCCGCCCAATGGCACGATCGCAGGGTAAGGCTCCATCAGCACACGCCCCCCGACCTTCGCCACAATATCCGCCGCAGCGCGCTGGCCCTGCTCAGTCAATGCGTCGCCCCCCAGCAGCAGGATCAGGTCCTGCGCGCCAGTGACGAATTCTGCGGCCTTGTCGATATGCGCCGCGCCCACGGTGCGCCGGGCTGGTGGCGCAACCGGCACAGTGACGGGATCAACCTGCACGTCCATGATGTCCGTCGGCACGATCAGCGTAGTGGGGCCGCCGGGCGCGCCTGCCGCTGCTTCAAGCACACGGGCCACATCAGTTCCGATTGCCTGCGGATCGCGCATCCGCACCACAGCAACGGAAACAGGCGATGCAAGCGATTCAATATCCGATGTGAGCGGCGCGTCATAAGGCAGGTGCCAGCTCGCATGGTCCCCAATGATGGTCACAATAGCGGAGCGCGCACGGCGAGCATTGTGCAGATTGGCGATGCCATTGCCAAAACCCGGCCCGAGGTGCAGCAAAGTCAGCGGCGTCTGGCCGGACACACGCGCATAGCCATCCGCCGCGCCGGTGCAAACGCCCTCGAACAGGGCAAGCACGGAGCGGATTTCAGGCACATCGGCAAGCGCATCGACGAGCGTCAGTTCAGTTGTGCCGGGGTTTGCGAAGCAGATGCGCGCGCCCCCAGCATGCAGCGCCTTTAGCAGCGCAACCGCGCCATTGCCGCTCTTCGTCTCTGCATGTTCCATCGCGCCTCGTCCTTCGCTTGAGGTTGTCATGCCGGGGCCGCAGCGGACCGGACGCCCGCCAGAAACCCGGCCACAAGGCCATGAAAAATATCGGGTGCATCATCGTGCACATAATGGCTGGCCGAAGGCACGGTGGCATGGGTGATGCGCGGGTTGCGGCGCTCCATTTCTTCCACTGCCTCCAGCTTGCAGAAATCCGAGCGGCCGCCACGGATCACGAACGCAGGCACGCGGATTGCATCGACGACGGGCCATAGATCCACTACGCGCGCAGGATCAGGCTCCATGCGCGTGCGGCTGACACCTGCCGCATCGTAACGCCACTCAACCCGCCCATTGGCGTTTTCCCGTAGACTTTCTGCAACGCGCTGCTCGATGGCTTCCGCGCCCACGGTGGGCCGGGCCGCGTGCCAATAAGCGCGCGCTGCGTTCCAATCCGCAAAGTCGCTTGGAAGCGCCTTCATTTCCGCCTTGATGCGCTCGGCACCGGCACCGCTGATCGATGCACCGGGCGCAATATCCTCGATGATGAGCGCGTCAATCCGCTCGGGGTTACGCGCCGCATAGACATAGGCCGTGGTCCCGCCCATCGAATGGCCAAGCAGCGTGAAGCGTCCGAGGCCAAGTCGCTCAACAAGCACTTCCAGATCGCTCAGATAGAAATCTGTGTAATAATTGGCTGCCGGGTCCCAATCGCTTTCACCCCGCCCGCGCTGATCGAGTGCAATCACGCGGCGGCTGTCACCCAGTGCAGCAGCAAGGCCGCGCCACGTGCCCGAATAGCCGCGCAGGCCATGCAGCAAAATAAGCGGATCGCCAGCCGGATCGCCCCATTCGCGCACCCGCAAGCTTAAGCCGTCGCGGGTCTTGATGAAGCCTTCTCTCTCCCCCTGCGCCTTGGGCACTGGTAGTGGAGGATGGCTCGACAGGGAAGATGCCGGCTGGCTGACCATATCAGACCAGACCGTCTTCGCCGCGCACCTGCGAGGCTTCAAGGCCGCCAAGGCGCGCATTGAGGCGACCGCGGGTGGCAAATGCCCAGCAGACGATCACTTCATCGCGATTGGGCGCATCGTCGAATGATACGCTCATCGTGTCATAGTGGGAGCGCACGTAGAGCGCATCCTTGTGAGCAAGCGGAATATCCAGAATAGTGCCGGGCACGCCGCGCTTGCCCGTGGAGGGCACCCAGGACTTGGCACCGCCCAGGGCGTCGCGCACCGGGTTGGCTGCCGGATTAGTCAGCAAGGCGTTGCCATGCTCATATTCGCCGTCAAGCCCGACGAGAATGGCCTTGCCATAGCTTTCGATTGCGCGGCCACCGGTCAACTCCGCCAGGCGACGGCCCACTTCGATGCCGATCGAGGGCGATGCCTCGATCCAGACGCTCAGATCCTCGACATACTCACCCGCATAGGGGTTCTGGATGCAGGCTGCGATCATATACTTGAATACGGGTTCACCATCGGCTGCCGCACCGGTCTCACCGCTGCAAATTTCCTGAATCTGGCTGAACCATCTGCGGATCTTGAACGCTTCAAGGCCTTGGGGATTGCTCATAAACTTTCCTTTCTCAACATGCGGCACATGCGAAATATCTTACGCGGGCCAGTATCAATTTCCGGATGGGTCTGGATTGCGGAGCGGCTCAAGCTCGACCGGATCGGCCTGCCCCTCATTGCCGCGCAGTTCTGCGATGGACGCACCGCCTTCGGGCGAAACGCGCTGATGAAACACCTCTAGCATGTGACCATCGGGATCGTAGAAATAGATCCCGGTAGACACTCCATGATCGAGAACCTCAGCAATCTTCACGCCCTTGTCGAGGAAGAAGGCGTAGATGCGGCGCAGATCATCTGCGCTGTCCGTGGCCAGCCGCAGACCGATATGTTCGAACTCGCGGCCCTTTTCATCCGGGGCGTCATTAGGGAACAGCGCAATGTCATGATCGTGCACGCCGAAGCTCAAAAACACACCGCCCTTGTAGGGTCCATCGCCAGCGCGGGCGCTGATCGACATGTTGAGCATCTCGCAATACCATTGCGCCGACGCCTCAGGATCTTTGACGAACAAGACGATGTGCGCGATTGCAGCAACACGAACGGGTGAAAGATCAGCCTGTGACATGAGGTAACTCCATATCCTGCGGGACAGCGTCCACCCAGACGAGATCGGTGATCTCGTTAAATTCGCGCCATTCCTTGGTCCAGTGATGACCGCCATCTTCGCTGCGGTAAAGGTTGCCAAACTTGGTGCCGGCCAGCAAGAAATCCGGATTTGCCACGTTGCTGCCAAATGCCCACAGGCAACTATTGGCAGGCGTATCCATCTCCATCGGCGTCCAGCTTTCGCCTGCGTCATCAGAAGCGAACACAGCAGCCTTGGTACCCGGCGTTCCGTCGCCAATGCCCAGCAACAACTTACGGTTGCTGCCGTGCTTGCGCTCAAGTTTACGCGAATAGCGCAGACCCCAAGTGTCACGCGCATTCATATAGGTCCAGCTCTTGCCGTCATCGGTGGAACGGAAAAGTGACACCACGGTGAGCACCAGGATCACCTTGGGATCGCCGGGCATGATCACGATGTCGTGAACATCCGAATTACCCGGATGTTGTTCCCACTCGGTATCGAGGCGCTTCCAGCTATCGCCGCCGTCACGCGAACGGAAATAACCGCCCTCCTCCACGCCAACCATCACATCATTGGCATCATCCGGATCAATCGCAATGGCAAGCATCCGTGGACGGCTGACGCCCGCGCAGCGCTCCGGCATTTCGAGCGGCGTGCGCTCCCAGCTCGCGCCGCCGTCACGAGAGCGGAACAGGATCGACCGGGTCGGCGAACCAGTACCTGCATAGATGACCTTGGGATCGCTCTCGCTCGCTACCAACTTCCACACAGCATAATCATTGAGCGCACAATCAACGCGATCCCAACGCGATCCGCTGTCTGCGCTGCGGAACAAGCCGCGCTCGGCACCCGCGAAGATCGCTCGTGGATCGGCAGGGTCGATCAGCAGGCAGCGCACCCGGTCGTCAAACTCAAGGTCTTGCCCGGTGTTGATCCGATACCAGCTTTTGCCGTCGTCATGACTGCGCATCACAGCTTGGCCATCTGTCGCGACGAGAAGCGTGCGTTCGTTGGTCATTTGATCTCATCCTTCATCATATTTTCCGGCCAGCAATCAGCTCAGATTGATCCAGACGCTCTTGATCTCGCTATACAGCTCCATGGCCTGCCGGCCGTGCTCGCGGCCCCAGCCTGACTGCTTGAAGCCACCAAAAGGCGTGGAATTATCAACGAGATTGAAGCAGTTAACCCACACGGTGCCTGCACGCACGGCACCAGCAAGGCGGTGGGCGCTCTTGACATCATTCGTCCAGATGCCTGCCGACAGGCCGAAGTCACTATCATTGGCCTGACGGACCAGATCGTCCGGATCGGTCCAGGACAAGGCGCTCAACACGGGGCCGAAAATCTCCTCACGCACAACGCGCATGGATGATGTGGCACCCGCCAAAATGGTCGGCTCGAAGAAGAAGCCCTTATCCTGCGCAACCGGGCGCTTGCCGCCAGTCACGACTTCGGCGCCTTCCGCCTTGCCGATTTCGACATAGCTGCTCACGCGATCCCACTGTTCCTGCGAAACTAGAGGGCCGAAGGTCGTCTGCGCATCCAGACCATTGCCGATCTTGAGCGCGGCGGCATGAGCGGCAACCATCTCGAGCAGGCGATCATGGATCGATGCATGAGCATAAAGGCGCGAGCCAGCCGTGCAGGTCTGACCCTGATTGAAGAAGATGCCAGCAGCAATTGCAGCGCTAGCAGCTTCCAGATCCGCATCGGGCAGAACGATCTGCGGCGACTTTCCGCCAAGCTCCAGACTGACCTTTTTGAGATTGACGGTCGAACCGCGCACGATGAGCTTACCGACTTCCGTGGAGCCGGTGAACGCCACCTTGTCCACATCAGGATGGTCCACAAGCGCAGCGCCCGCATCGCCAAAGCCCGGCACGACATTGAGCACACCAGCAGGGAAGCCAGCCTCCAGCGCCAGCTCACCCAGTCGCAGCGCCGTGAGCGGCGTTTGCTCGGCGGGCTTCAGGATGACAGCGCAACCGGCAGCGAGGGCAGGCGCGACCTTCCAGGCCGCCATTGATAGCGGATAATTCCACGGCACGATCAGCCCGGCGACACCGACGGGCTCACGCGTTGTGTAATTGAGAATCTGCGCGCCACTGCGAGGCGACACCGGCAATGTCTCGCCACCAAACTTGGTTGGCCAGCCCGCGAAATATCGGAAGGTGCGGATGGCGCCCTCCACCTCGACCCAGCGCGTCATGCTGGCGGGCTTGCCATTGTCCATACATTCGAGGACGGCCAGCTCATCGGCATTCTGCTCGATCAGATCAGCGAGCTTGAGCAGCAGGTTCTGCCGCTCGATGGCGCTCATGCGGCGCCAGGCAGGATTATCGAATGCGCGGCGCGCGGCAGATACTGCCAGAGCGATATCTTCGACGCCGCCCTGCGCGACCTGCGCAATCTCTTCCCCCGTCGCCGGGTTGATGGTTGCGAACGTGCGCCCGGAAACCGAGGCGACCTGCTTGCCGTCAATGATGAGCCCGCGCGGCGATGCCGCCAGATCCGAACCGATTTTCTTTGCGGTGGCGTAAACATCCAGGGCCATGATCTTCATCTCCTTACGCCCGCCTCGAGGCTATGACGGCGTTGTGAATCACCTCTAACTCAGCTTCATATTTCGAACAATAGAAAGTTTTTGTCAATCTATGTTGCGTTTACGAGACAATCGCGGCATGACCGTGTTCAGTGTCGACAGTCATAGGATGAGATTGTGGTGGCAGTGATGGTTACATCGGCAATCAGGAATGCACGCCGGAGCAGGCAGCGTTGCGCGCCCGTCGACTCAATGATCGACCTGTCGGCGGCCTATGCTATTCAGGCTTCGATATTTGCAGAAGGCGTCCAGCCAATCGCTGGCTGGAAGATTGGTCTGACAGGCGATGCGCCGCGCAAATCGAAGGGCGCCGATGCGCCAGCGGCGGGCCGACTTGCGGGGGCCGATATTCTCTCCTCCCCTGCCCTCGCCCCCATCAGCACCGGCGATCATTATGTCGAGGCAGAACTGGTCGTGCGCTTTGGCACGGCGTTACCAGCGCGCGATGCACCGTTCACATCGGCGCAAGTTGCTGCTGCAATCGATGCCGTGCATGTCGGCATCGAACTCGTTACGTCGCGGTTCGCACCAGATGACCTGCCGCTTGGCCTGCTGATAGCGGATAATTGCATGGCGGACAGGCTGGTGATCGGTGACAAGGTTTCCGATGGCTGGGAAGATCGGTTCGCCGACATGGCGATGACGCTCGATGGCCCCGGTAAAGACCGCCGCGAGGGCACGACGGCTGCCGTGATGGGCGATCCCTTGCAGGCGATCGCCTGGCTCGCAAATTGGCTGGCAAAAAATGGTTTGGCGCTGGAAGCCGGACAATGGGTGAGCAGTGGAACATGTACAGGCGTTAAGCCCGTAGCGGCGGGGGACCGAGTCTCAGCCGATTTCGCGGGCTTGGGCGGCGCGACAGTAGAATTTACATCAGAATCGTGAACGGAGACCGAGATGAGCATCGAACTGGGCTTGAAGGACAAGATTGCCATTGTGACCGGCGGGGGCGTCGGCATCGGCAAGGAAACCGCGCGCAAGCTCGCGCTTGAGGGCGTAAAGGTCGTGATCGCAGCGCGCACTATGTCCAAATTGGAAGCAGCGGCGAAAGAGATTGTCGAGTCCACGGGCGGCGTTGTGGTGCCGATCGCAGTCGACACGACCAGCATGGCATCCGTACAGGCAATGGTAGACCGCACAGTCGAGCTGTTCGGCGGCGTGCATATTCTGGTCAATTGCGCGGCGGCGCCAGGCGGATTGGTGCGCAACGCGATCGAGGATGCCGATGAGGACGCGCTGATGCTCGATCTCAACACCAAACTGTTCGGCTACTTCCGCACCAGCAAAGCCTGCGTGCCTCACATGCGCAAAGCCGGCTGGGGCCGGATCGTCAATGTGGGCGGGTTGACCGCACGCTGCACCGAAGCATTGAGCGGGATGCGCAACACAGCGCTGGTGCATTTCACCAAGACGCTTTCTGACGAACTGGGTCGCGACGGCATCACGGTGAACATCATCCACCCCGGCGTGACCCGCACCGAGCATATCGAGGAATGGTTTGCCGAGATGGCCGCCGAAGAAGGCACCACATTTGAGGCGATTGTGGAGCGCGAGGCCGCAGCGCCAGCGGCGCTGCGGCGGATGCTCGAACCTTCGGAAGTGGCAGACCCCATCGTGATGCTCGCATCCCAGGCAGGCAGCGGCATCACAGGTGAATCCATCGCCGTGGATGGTGGCCTATCGCGGGCAATCTTCCTGTAAAGCCGACCTGTTTTTCACGAGGGGTGGAGCCTGTCTCCTCCCCGCAAAGATCAAAGCAAATCAGCGCAGCCTCCTTTTCGGATGCTGCGCTGAATTTTGTTTGGGCTATTTGCGGAGGCAGTCGGGCCGGTCCGCGTCTCAGCACCGATCAGATGCGGCGGGCGGGCCGGTCCGGTGAATGGCGAAGATGATGACGCCCAAGCTGAGCAACAGGATACCGCAGCTCGACCAGATGGCGAGGCTGAAATCGCCGCCACGCAGCGTTGCGCCAGCTGCCGCCGGGCCCAGCCCCGTGCCGAATGTCTGGATAGCGCCCATTGCACAGACGACGCGGCCACAACGATCCGCCTCCGAGCAGATGCCCGATAGGAGCGGCTGGGCGAAGTTCCAGCCGAACAACAGCATAACTGCAGCCGTCACAAAACCGATGGCAGGTACGACCCCAAGCAGGAGTTGGAAGCTTACGATAGAAATCGCCCCGCTGGCCAGCAATGGCCAGGACCGGCCCCAGCGTGCGGGCACCAACCCGGCGCAACCAGCACCGAGCACCCCCGCCAATGTGCCAAGTGAAAGACCGTTGGCAATCACATCGGGGCTGAGGCCACTCGTCATGCCAATCCGCTCGATATAGCTCCACATCGCACCGGTTGCGAAGAAGTAGAGGAACACGGCGAGCAGACAATAGAAGGCGAGCGCACGGTTTATCCGCGCACCAATCGAAAACATATCGTCTTCGGATTTGCTGCCATCCGGGAAGCCCCACAGGCTGATACCCGCAATCACCGCCAGTCCTGCGTTCAGGAAGAAAAGATCGCGTGGGCCAACCCGCTCGATCAGTGTGGGGATAGTGAAGAGCAACAATGTGCTGAACAGCGCCCCCGTCACCAGATAGATGGCAAAAGCGCGGTCCGGGTTGCGCGCCCGCCCCAGCGCCGCGAAGGAGAAACCTATCGCGATACCTTCGCCAGCCCCCGCCACGACGCGCGCCGCAGCGATCCCGGCATAGCTGGACGCCAGGGCCGTACCGATATTGCCCAGCACGATGAGGCCAAGGCCAACGCCCACGGCCACTCGCCAATTGCATCGCGTCAGCAAGAAGGCGCTGACGCCAATGGCCACTGCCATCGCATTGATGTCCCATGCGGCGATGTAGCCTAGTTGGGCATCATCCAGCGCCGCGTGGGCAGCGATAATCGCGAGAAATCCCGGCGTGACGAAAATAATCAAAGCACCGACAATGCCGATGACCACCGCACCAGCGAGGCCCGCCGGTTTTAAGCGAGGAGCGTGGGTGGCGAAATGCGCCAACCCCTCGACTGGCGATGATAGTTCCATAATTGCCCACTCCTGTGATCGCCGGTGCTTCTGATTATTTAAACCGGGAATCAGCCCAGGACATCACTCACTGCCAGCGCGAACTTGTCGACCAGCTCTTCTGCTTCAGCGCGATTGAGGATGAGTGGCGGCGCGAACACGAGTGTATCGCCCAGCGCACGGGTAATAAGTCCGCGCTTGGCTGCTGCCTTGAGCACTTCACGACCCGTGCGGTTGGCTGGCGGCAGCGCCTCCTTGCTCGCGCGATCCTTCACCAACTCGATGCCGACCATGAGGCCCTGCCCGCGGATGTCGCCGACATGAGCATGCTGACCAAGGCGATCGCGCAGACCATTCATCAGGTGCGGACCGACATCGGCCACATTCTTCACAATCTCAAGCTCATCGATGAGCTTGAGTGCGGCGAGCGCTGCCGCAGCACCCACCGGATGCGCGGAATAGGTGTAGCCATGTCCGAACACACCGGTCTTCACTGCATCGCGCTCAATCACATCCCACACCTTGGGCGATATGAAGCAAGCCGACATGGGGAAATAGCCGCTCGTTACGCCCTTGGCTGCCGTGATGAGATCCGGCTCATAGCCATAGGTCTGGCTGCCCCAATAGGTACCAAGGCGACCGAATCCGGAGACAACCTCGTCCGCAACGAGCAGAATGTCGTGCTTCTTAAGGATGGGGCCTATCTCGTCAAAATAGCCTTCTGGCGGCGGAATCAGACCACCAGCACCCATCACGGCTTCAGCAAAGAAGGCCGCAATCGTGTCCCCACCTTCCCGCTCGATTACGTCCTCCAACTCACGGGCGAGATGCTTCGAAAATTCCCGCTCGCTCATGCCCTCAGGCGCCTTGCGGTAGTAATAGGGTGCACTGACATGCAAGATCGGCCCCTTGGGGAGATCGAACAGATTATGCATGCCCGGCAGGCCGGTGAGGCTGGCCGTAGCAACGCCCGAGCCATGATAGGCATTCCAGCGCGCAATCACCTTCTTCTTCTCTGGCCGCCCCATGAGGTTGTTATAGAGCCAGATCAGCTTGAGCTGCGTTTCATTGGCATCGCTGCCAGAAGCCCCGAAGAAAACCCGCGACATGGGGACAGGCGCGCGCTTAAGCAGCGCATCGGCACATTCGGCCACTACATCGGTCGTCATGCCATTGAAGGTGTGGAAAAAGGAGAGCCGCTCGCTCTGCTGGGCAATCGCATCGACGATTTCCCGGCGGCCATAGCCAAGATTGACGCACCACAGACCTGCCATACCATCCAGATATTCCTGGCCGTGGACATCGCGAACGCGAACGCCCTTACCCTCAACCATGATAGTAGGGCCATCTTTTTCCAGATCGGCAATCGAGGTGAAGGGATGGAACTGGGACTGCTTGTCCATGCGGGCAAGGTCTGCGGCGTTGGTCGTCATCTGGCTCTCCTGGGCAAACGGATGAACATGGCATCCGGCAAATATCAAACATTGCGGCCAGACCTTGTCCGGTGGCAATGCCAAAGCAACAGTTACCTTATTTGAGCGCGTATGGTTGTCAATAGTAAACAATGATAATGCCGCTTCTGTTGCGAGATTGGCTGTCAATCACCCAGAATTATTGACAGCGCCCGAAACAAACTGGATGGAAAGTCATGGACGAGAAACCCGAAATCAACAATGTCATTGCCATGATGTCGTTCGCCGCTGTAGTCAGCACCGGCGGATTTTCATCCGCGGCCAAGGCCCTTGGCTATTCCAAGGCTGCCGTCAGCCGCCAGATTGCCCGGTTGGAGGCGAGCTTGGGTGTCAAGCTGCTCGATCGCACGACCCGCGCCGTCTCTCTGACCCCGGCTGGACGGGAAATGTACAGCCGGTGCGCGCGCATCGTGGACGAGGTGAATGAGGCCAACACCATCGTCACCAGCATGACATCGCACCCGCGTGGCGAACTCAAAGTCAACGCGCCAGTCGTCTCTTCACTGTTCGACCTGACGAAGATCATCCCGAACTTCCTCCAGGCTTACCCGGACGTACGCCTATTCGTGAATCTGTCCGACAGTAGGGCCGATCTGCTCAAGGGGCGCTTCGATGTCGCTTTCTGGATGGGCGAGCCTTATGATACCAACATCGATGTGGTACGGCTTCGCGATTACCCGATGGTGTTGGTCGGCTCGCAATCCTATCTGGCCAAGCGTGGCCGCCCCTCCATCGCAAGCGACCTGAAGGACCACACCTGCATCATGGAAACCCACTTGTCCCGCATGGGCGAGTGGAAGCTTTCAGGCGACGTGACCGTAGCCATCAATCGCGGTCCACTCACGTCCAACTCTGTGCGGATGGCGCGGGAAGCGACCCTCGAGGGGCTGGGCATCAGCTATCTGCCATCCTTCCTCGTGGAAGAAGATGTTGCAGCGGGTCGACTAGAGATATTGCTACCTGATCTCGTTACCGAACAGATTCCGCTCTACCTGATGTTCCCAAAAGGCAATTACACGCTCGCCAAGGTACGCGCTTTTGTCGACTTCTTTACCAAGGAAATCCGTGGAGCGACGGAGCCTGTGGGCAACAGGGGCATTGGCCTCGCCGCCGTCGGCTGAGCAGAGCCAGCAGGCCTGCGGGCGCATTGGCTCTCAGCCCAAGTGAACTTGCTGACTTGGCTGTCTAATTAAAACAACAGCGTGGCAACCTCTGTTTAACGGAGCCCCAGGGCTTCTGCATCTCCAGACGCCGCAGCAAGATCTGCGCCGGCGATGATACGCCGTAACTGCATATCGAGCAACGACAGGGCAACATTTGCGGCACTGTCTTCCCGTGTGTTCACAAGGAACAGGTCGCTTGCCCCCATGTCGAATCGTCGACGTTCCGCTGTCGCCATTTCGTCGGCACGCTTCTTTTCTTGTTCAGACAAGTCGATGAGGCGCGCGGTTGCGTCCAAAGTGATGGCGATACTGTCTATCTCGGCGCGGATCTGTTCGTCTAGCCATTGCGCGCGGGTACGATTGGCGTCCAACTCCGCCCGTGTCTGCATCACCCGTCCGCGCGCCGCGCGCTGTTCGAGTGGCACGGAGAACTTGACGCCGAGCCGGACATCGTTGCCGCTTCGCGAGACGCCGCCCGGCCCGATGTTGCCAATGTCGCGCGCGACCTCCATCTGCAGATCAAGGCGCGGCAGCAGCGCATTACGATCCAGCGCAAGCCGATCCTGCACCAATCGCTGCCGCACTTGCGCGACCACTAGATCGGGCCGCTGCACCGCTGCTGGACGTTCCGTCGTCAGCGGTTGGGGCAGCGCATCTGGTAGTTGTTCGATGCGCGGAATGGTCGGTCGGCCTTCAGCGTCACGCCAGTAAAGCGACAGGGTGTTGGCGGCGGCGTAGAGCGCCTGTTGCGATTGGACCACCATCGCCTCACGACGGAGCAATTGCTGCTCATTCTCGGTCAGGACGATGCGGGGACGCAGCCCGGCCTCGAACGTACGTTGCAAACCGCGCTGACGATCCTGCGCCAGCGACAGGAGGTGCTGATAAATGGCCAAGCGCTGGCCCGCCGCAACCCATGAGAGATAGGCGTCGAGCGCCTTGCGCTGCACGCCGATGGCGACCATCAGCCGTTCCGCATCGGCAATCGCCTGATCGGCTTCCGCGCTGACGCGACCGAAGCGCCGCTCGTCGATCATCCGGTCCCGCAGCAGGGAGAAGACCGCGCCGGCCCGAATTTCGCCCAGTTCGTTGGTGTAATTCTTGTCCTCATAGATGGGGAAGCGACCACTGGAAGCGCGATAGCCGCCATATACTTGCCCGCTCCAATCCTCGATCGGCCGCGAAACCTTCGTATCGGCATAGGTTCCGCCATAATAGCCGACCAGCCGTGACCCGCCTTCCGCCGAAAACACGGTGTCGAACGCGCCTTCGGCGGTCAGTCGCTTCGCATCGGCGGCCCTTGTCTTTGCCAGTGCCTCCAGAATTTGTGGAGATTGCCGCGCGGAATTGGCGAGTAGCGCGTCAACGGTAAGTGTTGGCGCGTCGACCGACGCCATCTGTGGCAGGGGCGCGATGTCCTGCGCGGCAAGGGGCGGAACGATGACGCCAGCGGCGAGCGCCAGTAGAACACGTGCGATCCTATTTGGCATTGCCGCCGTCCTTGCCGCTGCCGGATGTGGTACCCGTTGATCCGCTCTGGCCGGTCTGCTGATCGAGCACGCCAGCGGGATATTGCAGCGGAAAGTCGTTGAGGAGTCGCCAGAGTTCGTAGCCGGTCGACACCGTGTCCATCATCACCCAGCCACGCACCTTGGCGCCCAGCCGCACGAATGGCTCTTTTGGCCAAGGGCGCGCGCCCGTCTTCTGTTCGACAAGTACGCGAAACAGGCCGCTGGGCGAGGCCGACACGTCGATGGCGCGGACCTGACCGTTGAACATGCCGACCGCTACGGAGGGCCAGCCACTGAACTGGATAGCGGGCCAGCCTTCAAATTCCAGTCGGACGGGCCGGCCCGGATAGATGAGCGGCACGTCACGCCCATCCACATACAGCTCCACTACCCGCACCGCCTGTTCGGGGGCAAAGGTGGCTATGATGTCGCCTTCCTTCACCATCGTTGCATTGTCGCCGCCCAGGATGCGCAAGACGCGACCGGTGCGCGGCGCGCGTACGATCTGAACCGACTGACGATTGATGTTGATGTCGAGCCGGTTTCGGTCGGCCAGACTTTTGGCGACCTTGGCTTCATAATCGGCCACCTTGATCTGCGCGAGTTCCAGATCGCGGCGCGGCGACAGCCCTTCAGAGAACAATTGTTGCATCCGGCCAACGTCGCGCTGGGCCACGGCCATGGCCTGCCGCGTCGCGGCGATCTCGGCATCGGCCTGCGCACGTTCCGCGCGCAGGCGGCTGAGCAGGTCGGGATCATTGTCGGCTATGCGGGCGATGGGATCGCCCTTCTTAACGATTTCGCCGTCGGTCACATACCATTGTTCGACACGCCCGGGGACAAGCGCAGTGATGTTCTGCACCCGATCACGCGGGTCAAGCGCAATGACCTGCCCCATGCCGGTGGAGGTTTGCACCCAGGGGACAAACAGCAGGAAGGCAATAGATGCCACCATGCCGATGAGCAGCATCCAGCCGAGCACGCGCGCGGGGCGCGGCGGGCGCAGACTTGCCAGAGTTTTGAAATGCGTAAGGTGATCAGCGCGAAATCGCATCGTCGCCTCCCCGAGCTGCGGCAAAGGCGCTGGGATCCTGCGTCAGCAACTGGCGTGTCCTGCCCAGCCAAAGCAAATGGTCGAAGCCAAGTGCATCGGGCCGCGCCGTAAAGACGATGATCGTGCCGCCATCCCCGCCGTCCAACTGGTGCAGCGCTGTGCGCAGCTCTTCGGACGGTAGCATATCGAACAGGTTGGACAGGATGAGCAGTTGGGGCCGGGCGAGAATGGCGCCCGCCAGCTTCAACCGCATCGTGTCGGCCACCGACAGCGGCCAGCCCGTCGAGGAAAGGAGGCTGTCCAGTCCCAGCGGCAACCGCGTGATCCGTTCGCCCAGACCCACCAACTCCAGTGCGTCGAGCACCTTGGCCGAACTCGCGGTAGGATCGGCCAGGCGCAGATAGTCGCGAATGCTGCTTTCCACGATGGTTGGGCGATCGAGGACGATCACGTCGCTGCGAAGCTGATAGATGTTGAGCGCGCTGATGTCCGCATCACCCAGACTGACGATCCCTGCGTCCGGGCGATAATGGCGTTTCAGCAGGCGCGCCAGCAACCGGTCGACACCGGGGTCGGCGGCGGCAACGACATGAGCGCCCGCCGGTATGACCAGATCGAATGAGGCTTCCTCTCCGTCTGCCGTGATCCACACCTGTCGCAGCGCCAGCGCCCCGTCACGCGGCCTTGCACCGTCCCCTGCTTCGGTCGGAACATCCTCCAACGTGATCGCACGAAACAGGGACAATTCCTCGACAGCGGCGACCAGATCGTAAAAGGTATCGAGATAGGGGCCAAGCTGCGCTGCGCCGTAGAATATGCTGGAAAGGATCAATTCCGCAGCGACCAGTTGTCCAATGGACAACTGCCCCTGAATGACAAGCCATCCCCCCATCGCGAGCAGTACCGCGCTGGCGATGGCATAGAGCAGCAGCAGCGCCACCGCCTGCGGGAAGGTCGCGCGGAAATGGTTTGCGTGAGCCTCTACATAAGCAGCGGTCCGGTTTTCCGACATGTCCATGGCATAGTCGAGATGGCGGCTGGACTTGTAAAAGCCGTTAGATGCCCCGACGCTTTCCAGCCAGTGGGCCGTTTCATATTTGCGATGGCTAAGCGCAATGCCGCTTTCCATCGCGCGCCGCGCCCACAGCTTCCAGATCAACCAGACCGTAAAAATGAACGCCAGGTTGAAGCCCAAAAAAACCGGATGATAGAAGGAGGTGACGATGAAGCCGACCATCGCCTGAAAGAAAATCGAGAATCCTCCGACCAGCAGGGAGGGGATCGCTTTCTGCACGTTCATCACTTCAAAGAAGCGGTTGAACAGGTTGATCTGCCCCCCGCTGAGTGGCCCAGAGACTATGATAGTCTGGACCACGAAGGGGACATTGAATGCCAAGCAAGAAGCACAAGCCGGAAGAGATCATCGGCAAGCTACGTGAAGTTGAGATCATA
>NZ_CAKKNC010000017.1 GCF_918741285.1 Sphingobium sp. CECT 9361
GAAAGCTCCTCGGTACTCATACGCAACACCGCCATGCTCAATACCTCCGAACAGCCGGAGGGCACGGTAGCCCAAGTGAGACATCTCTACTTTGCGCAACTGTGACATTTGAACGTTGCTGCTACAATATTTAAGTCCGATAATATATATTATGTTAAATGCGAACTGTGTCGGTCGGGCGATTAAGGCTCCAACACCATCTCACCTTCTTCAACTCGCCAACTTTTCAGGCGCGATAAAAAGTTCATACCTAGCACATTCGTTTTTCCGAATGCCGGTGACACCACTACAGGCAGATCATCCATTTTTATGGGGCCGACCTGCATAGAAGAAACCATAGATCGCGCCGCTTGCACTTGGCCATTTGCGGTCTCTATTGTGACCGGAATTCGACGAGTGTCCATCTGTAACCCGGATGCAGTGGCTGCCGCTCCTGACAAGGCGGTAAATGTCGCGCCGCTGTCGATCAGAAATCGGGTTGGTGCACCGTCCACCGTGCCGTCTACCCAATAGTGGCCGTCCTCGGCCAAAGCTACGCGCAGAGCATTGCCATCCGCATTTTGCCGCGGTCTTCCCAGTATATCTCCGCTTACACGGTGGGCGATGGAAGCAATTCCGTTCCGATAGCTGACTATGGTAAATATTATGGCAAATAGCGCGACCCACGCCGCAGCCATGCCGATGGCGGAACGCCACGCTATGCGCCTGTATAGTAGCGAAGAACCCACCAACACCAGCACGGCAAGATACCATATGATGCTCGCGGCGTCGGTTGGTCCGTCCATCATAAAGTTACCATCATGCCGTCAAAGGCCGGCTCGACGTTGTCCGGGAGCGTTTTGCGCAGAGCCGAATAGTCCATGCTGTTGTCCATATGGGTGAGGATCGCCCTGCCCGGCTTTACCGACCCAATCGCTGCTAACGTCTGCGCAAGATGTGGGTGTGTGGGATGCGGACGCTGTCTCAAGGCATCGACAACCCAAACATCCAGACCATCATATAGACTCAGCATATCAGTCGTGACTTCATGAAAATCAGTGGCATAGCCAATAGATCTATTTCGATGCGTAAAGCGAAACCCGGTGGAGAAAATCGATCCGTGGGGCTGGTCGACGCAGCGAATCTGAATGTCGCCGATCGACAGCGCATCGGGCAAGATCTGCCCATCAATCGTAGAAGGATATCCGTCCCGCCCTTCAAACGCATAGCCGAACCGCATTTTCAGCAGATTCAAAGTCGGCCGGCGTGCAAAGCCGAGGATTGGGGATCCGGCATGGTGGAACAGCTGGCGGACATCATCGATGCCATGGCAGTGATCGGCGTGATCATGCGTCCACAGGATCGCATCGATATGGACGACACCCGCCGCCAGTAATTGGGCGCGCATGTCTGGCGAGGTATCCACGAGAATACGTGTGGTAGGGCTCTCGACGAGAATTGACACTCGGGTGCGCGCATTTTTGGGTTCCAGCGGATCGCAATCGCCCCAATCGTTTCCGATGCGCGGAACCCCGGAAGAGGTGCCGCACCCAAGGATAGTGACCTTGAATGTCACGAAGCGGTCTTGGCGAACAGCTTCCTGAAGTTCGCTGTGGTATTGGCTTCGAGCTCTTCGATAGTTTCCCCGCGCAGATTGGCGAGGAAGCGTGCCGTGTCCGCGACATAGCCCGGCTCACACGGCTTGCCGCGATGCGGCACGGGAGCGAGAAACGGGCTGTCCGTTTCGATCAGAATGCGATCGGCAGGGAGGCGTTTGGCCGTCTCTTGCAAATCCTTGGCGTTACGAAAAGTGACAATGCCGGAAATGCTGATGTAGAAGCCGATCTCCATCGCAGCATCGGCGAACGCACCGCTCGCGGTGAAGCAGTGAATGACGCCGGGGAAAGCCCCCTTCCCCATTTCATCGCGCAAGATCGCCAAGGTGTCATCCTCTGCATCGCGGGTATGGACGATCAGGGGGAGTTGCGTTTCCCTGGCGGCGGCGATGTGGGCACGGAAGGATGTCTGCTGCCGGTCGCGATCGCTGTGGTCGTAATAGTAATCGAGGCCGGTCTCACCGATCCCGACGATCCGCGGATGGGCCGCGCGATCGACGAGTTTGGCAGTGTCGATGTGCGGATGTTCGTCCGCTTCATGGGGATGGATTCCGACCGTTGCCCAGACGTCGGGTTCCCGTATCGCGGTTGCCAGAACGGCGTCCCATTCGCTCTCTCGGGTAGCGATGTTGAGCATTAACTCGACACCTGAAAGTCTTGCGCGCTCCAGCACGGCTGCCTGATTTTCGACCAAGCCTTTGTAATTCAAGTGGCAATGACTATCGATCAGCATGGGTCAGGCATCCGCTTCGGTCAGTTCGAGGCGGGGAAATAGCGGCTTGGGCGGCGAAAGGACAAAGCCGCTGGCTACCAGTGGGCCGTACCATGACGATCCGATATCCTGAATAAGTCGACACGTAAAACCTATTCCCATCTGATCGAGCAGCGCGTCGGACGAGGTGGGAATAACGGGTCGGATCATGAGGGCGAGGTTCCCGATGGCTTCGTACAGCGTTGCCAGCACGGCGATCATCCGGTCAGGATCGGTCTTCCGCAAGGCCCAGGGCGCCTGCGCGTCGATATACTGGTTGCAGGCGAAGACGGCGCGCATCCAGGTTTCGATGGCTTGTGAGGGTGCCAGATCGCTCATCGCGGCAACGAAATCGTTGGTTGCGGTGCCGATCAAGGCGCGCAATTCATCGTCGGCGGCAGCAGCGGTGCCGCCATGTGGTAGCTTGCCTTCAAGGTTCTTGGCTATGAAGCTGAGAGTGCGCTGCGCCAGATTGCCGAAGCTGTTGGCCAGATCACTATTTGCCCTTTGTACAATGGCTTCTGCGCTATAGCTGCCATCATTTCCGAACGTTACTTCGGATAATAGGAAGTACCGCAACTGATCGACGCCGAAGCGCTCGGCAAGCGCGATGGGGTCGGCGACATTGCCCACGGACTTGGACATCTTTTCCCCGCGATTGAGCAGGAACCCATGTCCGAAAACATGCTTAGGCAACGTCAACTTCGCACTCATCAGGAAAGCTGGCCAGTAAACAGCATGAAATCGAACGATATCCTTCCCGATTATGTGGATGATATCGCCAGTATCGGCCCAATATCGGGCCATACGTTCGCTGTCGTCGGGATAGCCACAGCCGGTCAGGTAGTTGGTCAGTGCGTCGACCCACACATACATGACATGGCCATCGCTGCCCGGCACCTTTACCCCCCAGTCAAAGCTGGTTCGGGAAATGCTCAGATCGGACAGGCCACCTTCCACGAAACGCATGATTTCGTTGCGGCGGCTGTCCGGACGGATGAAGTCAGGTTGTGCCGCATAAAGATCCAGCAAAGGCTGTTCATATTTGGAGAGCTTGAAGAACCAGCTTTCTTCCACCGTCCATTCGACAGGCGTGCCTTGCGGAGAAAGCTTTGCCCCCTCCCCACCTTCGATCAGTTCCTTCTCGTCATAAAAGGCTTCGTCGCGGACGGAGTACCAGCCTTCGTAGCGGCCCAAATATAGGTCGCCATTGGCTTCCATCGCCTTCCACAAGGCCTGGCTTGCAGCGTGGTGATCGGGCTCGCTCGTTCGAATAAACCGATCATAACTGATCTTAAGAATGTCATCCATCTGTTTGAAATAGGATGCCATCTCATCGGCAAGCTCGCGTGGTGTTATGCCCCGCGCCCGCGCGGCTTGGTCCATTTTCAAGCCATGTTCGTCAGTGCCGGTCTGGAAGAATACGTCGCGCCCCATCATCCGCTGAAAGCGTGCGATAGCGTCCGTGGCGATCGCTTCATAAGCGTGCCCGATATGCGGCCTTCCGTTGGGGTAACTGATCGCGGTCGTGATGGTAAAAGGCTTGGACATAAGCTCGCTTCAAATGGCGTGAGGCCGCTTCTCTAGCGGCTGTCGAACGTCAGGCAAAGGCGATTTGTCGACAGTCAGACGGCGCGACGCAGGGAAGCAAGCGTTGCCACATGGCTGCATAGTTCAAAAACGACCGTTGCGGGGTCCAGCGATAATATCACCGCGCCCGATGCAAGATGCTTTGCCTGCTCCCAAGTTGTCAGCGTAGATTTGAGCGTAGACCCTTCCGCACACTTGGCTGACGCGGCCAGAAACGCCGGTGCGCGTTCAAGGAAAGCCTCATATCGTGGACGAGCCGCTTTTGTCGCCAACCGTCTGGATATATCGAGCCGCAATTTGTTGGTCGGATCGCCGCTCGCAGCAATCGCTAACAAGGTTTGCTCGATGTCACCCAGATCGAGGCCGGCATAACCCAAAGCGCGACCGGGCGACCCTGCTCCGGCAAGAACGAGCGCCGCCAGTTCATCGGGTGATATGTCGGGCTTATGCCGGCGCACGACGACCTGCATCGCTTCGTCGTCCAGCGACTGGAAGCGCAGCATACGGCATCTGGATCGAATGGTCGGCAGCAAGCGCGAAGGGGCATGAGAAACGAGAAGGAACAGCGTGCCGACCGGCGGTTCTTCAAGATTTTTCAGGAGCGCGTTCGCAGCGCTGCGTTCCAGGTCGTCGGCACTGTCGATCACTATGATCCGGCGGTCGGACAAGGACGGGACTTTATTCAGCAATCGCTGCAGGCCGCGCACCTGATCCACGCTGATGTTTCTCGCCAGATCGCCATTATCCTTTTCCAACCGGGAAAGTTCAGCATAATCCGGATGCGTCCCCGCATCGAACAAACAGGCATTGGATTCGGTTGGAGGAAGATCGAAGCCATCTCCGGCTTTCAATGCACCTGCAGCTTCGGCAAGCAATCGTCGCGCGGCCATACGCGCAAAGGTCGCCTTCCCTACCCCACGTGGTCCGGCGAGTATCCAGCCATGATGCATTCGTTCGCCACGCGCGGCTTCGAGCAGGGTGCGGACCTGCATATCCTGACCCAAAAGTGACGTCATGGCAGCATGTCGCTTAATGCGTCGAGCAACTGCGCAGTCACATCGGGTGCAGTGCCGCTGGCATCCACAATCCGAAAGCGATCAGGTTCGTTCTGCGCAAATCGTGCGAAGGCAGATGCCACCTTGCGGTGGTAGCTTCGATCCCGTCCGCCGATCCGATCCACGTCATTGCCGTCCCGCACCGCTGTGCGAGCCTCTGCAATGTCTTCGGGCAGGGTCAGGATCAGCGTCCGGTCCGGCAGATAGCCATCGCTGCCGATACGATGCAGTGTCAGAATATCGGCATCTTCCAAACCGCTCGCGCCACCCTGATAGGCTCTGCTGCTGTCGAGAAACCGGTCGGCAATGACCCATTCACCGCGGTCCACCGCAGGCTTGATGATACGGGCCACATGATCGGCGCGCGCTGCCGCAAACAACAGTGCCTCTGCGCGCGGTGTCCAGCGGTCGGCATTTCCGGTGAGCAACAAAGCCCGTATAGCCTCCGCCCCGGGGCTGCCGCCCGGCTCGCGCGTTTCCAGCACCGTCGCGCCGCGCGCTCGCAGCGCGGCGGCAAGCGCCTTGACCTGCGTCGATTTGCCGGCGCCTTCACCACCTTCCAGCGTGATGAAACGGCCCTTCGTTGTCATCCGATTATGCCCATCACCCGAAGAATGACATCAATCCGTTCCATAGACGTCCGAAGATTCCGGCTTCCGCCACAGCTTCGGCGGCTACCAGCGGCATCGTCTGCGCTCCGGTATCGGGGGTAGTGACGACCAGTTGCGCGATCTGCTGCCCCTTTGCGATCGGTGCCTTGATCGGGCCGGTATAGACGACCTTGACTTGCATCTTGCTGGTCGCGGTGCTGGGCATCGTTACCGCGAGATTGCGGGGAGCGACCAGACCGACTGTACGCGCGCTGCCAAGCTGCACGTCGGCCGTTTCCACCAGCGCGCCCTTTTTGAACAATGGCTGCGCCCGCCAAGCCTTGAAACCCCAGTCCATGAACCGCACCGATTCTTCGACACGGCCGTTGAAGCTATCGAGGCCCGCCACGACCATTACGAGGCGACGGCCATTTTGTTCGGCCGACCCGGTAAAGCCATAGCCTGCTTCCTCGGTGTGCCCGGTCTTGAGACCGTCGGCTCCGGGTATACGACCAAGTATGGGGTTGCGGTTCGCTTGCGTAATTGCGCTTCCGCCCATCGTCTTGCCCCATGTGAACGACGGGGTGTCATAAAATTTCTTGTAGAGGTCGGGCGTTTCCTGAACGGTTGCCGCTGCCAACGTCGCCAGATCGCGGGCCGTGACATAGGTCACGCCTTCATCGGGCCAGCCATTGCTGTTGCCGAAATGGCTATTTTTCAGCCCCATACGCGCCGCTTCCTGATTCATGGCGGCGGCAAAGGCTTGCTCGGTTCCCGAAATGCCTTCCGCCAGCACGACGCAGGCGTCATTGCCGGAAAGCGTCACGATGCCGTGCAGCAGGTTTTCTACGGAAACCTGCTCCCCCACCGAAAGGAACATGGTGGAGCCTGCAGCGGGGCCATGCCACTTCTTCCACGTTTCGGGGCGGACAGTGAACTTCGTGTCGAGCTTCAACTGGCCCTGCTGGATCAGACGGAACGCGACATGCACGGTCATCATCTTCGCCATCGACGCAGGTGGCATTCGCTTATCTGCGTCCTTGTCGAACAGGATAGCGCCTGACGACAAATCCTGCATGAACGCGATGGGCGCTGCACTGGTATAGGGAGGCGCTTCGGCAGCAAGGGGCTGCGCCAGAAGCGGCAGGAGCAGAGCGGCGGCAAAGGTTTTTTTCATCTAGACTCTCGAAAATTCGGACCCGCCATTTCAACGCGATGGCGTTATGGATATATCGTCATTAGCCACAATGGCGGCATCGCGGAACCCCTTCGATGCGGCATATGTTACACCGGCGCGCGCATCTTCGGCACGACGATAGGGTCCGAAGTATACCCGCCAGACGCGATCGGTCAGCGACATTCTTGCGCCCGTTCTGGCGGCAAGCGATTCGGCCCGATCCTTGTCCGAAAAGGCGGCGATTTGAACAGTGTATAAGCCATTGTTCGGAAGCGTGCGCGCGGTCTCCAGGCTGGCCGTTTTTATCGGAACGGAAAGGCGGTTGCGTAAATCAGCCAGAGTCGGGCCAGATATGGCACGGCGTTCGGCGACTCTTCGTCCGGAACGCAGGATTGCGCGCTCAGCCTCCGGTGGCGATACGCGCTTGATACGGACCGGTGCGGCACCCTGGCCGAGCAGTCCCAATTGGTCCGCCGCACCGCGCGAGAGATCTATCTCACGCGCCTGAGTGAATGGGCCGCGATCGTTTACCCGCAACACTATCGTTCGCCCCGTCGTCAATGCGGTGACTTCCACATAACTGGGCAACGGCAAAGTGCGATGCGCGGCGGTTATGCCGGAGGGATCGAAGCGCTCGCCATTAGCGGTGCGATTGCCGCTCAGTTCTTCGCCATACCAGCTCGCATAACCGACGGCTTCATAGTTTGGCGTGTCGGCCGGGATGTAGGTGACGCCGCCCACCGTATAAGGCGCACCTATCTTGACGGGGAGATCGGAGACCGCCTTTCGGTCGTTGCGGGATTGACCGGCACGGAAATTCCCGTCCCGTGTGCCGTCAACCATGCCGCAGGAGCCCAGAAACAGCAGCAACGCCCCGGATATACCGAGATGACTAACCCGCCACTGCATCCGCCAACAATCCGACCGACAAAGCATAGAAATTCGAACAGTTGTAATCGAGGATCACGCGGTAGTTGCCGGTGAGCAGATAGGCCGTCTGTCCGGGGCCGTCCGGTTCGATCAATGTCGCCAGATCGCTGTCTGCCAGCCGTGTCGACCCCGTTAGCGTGATGCCGCGACTGCGCCATTCCGCCATGGTGAGCCAGCGGCTGTGCCGTTCCATGACGCGGGGGCATCGGGCCGCGTTGGTGCGATTGGCGATACTCGACCGGTCGAACCCAGGGGGTACGGCAACTGCGACGCCCCACGGGGTGCCCTTGCGCCATCCCGCATCGACGAAATAATTGGCGATGGACGCCAGCGCGTCCGCTTCGCTCGACCATATATTTGCGCGACCGTCACCGTCGCCATCCTTCGCCACGCGCAGATAGACCGAGGGCAGGAACTGGGGATAGCCTGTGGCCCCTGCCCAACTGCCCACCAATTGCGAGCGAGGGACGCCATTGTCGAGCATTTTGAGCGTCGCAAGGAACTCCGGTTCGAACAGCGCGCGCCGACGCCCTTCATGCGCCAGAGTAGCGAGCGACCGGAGCAAGTCGAAGTCCCCGGTATAAGAGCCATAGTTCGTCTCATGGCCGTAGATCGCGACCATGATCGCTTCGGGAACGCCGGTTTCGCGCTCGATCCGCGACAGCCTCGCGCGATTGTTCTGATAGGCGACACGGCCACGGTTGATCCGCGCCGAATCGACATGCTGCCGACGGTAGGGTTCGAAAGCAGGAATTGGCGAGTCTGTGCTCCCGCCCGGTTGCGACTGATCCAGTTGCACCACGCGAGGATTGGAGGTCAGTGTCGGGAAGACGCTGTTCATCGTTGCTTCGCTGATCCCCATGACCCGAGCCTTTGGACGAAGGCTGGCAAGATAGGATTGAAACCCGTCGTCCGTTTGCGCCACGGCAGGTGGCGCAAGGGCGTTTCCGGGCCACATTGCGCTGGCGAGCAGAGCAATGGCGAGTACCGCGGATCGTGTCATGTGCGTTCCCCTTATTCGCTGAAGCCGATTGTCGCATAGATGGACGGGCGCGTGAATCCCTTTATTTTCATGTTTCCTTCGGCTCATCGAAAGATTTGCCTTGGATTTGCGCGGCGGGGCGATAATGAAGCCGCCAACGGACAGGTGGCCGAGTGGTTTAAGGCAGCGGTCTTGAAAACCGCCGAGGGTGCAAGCTCTCCGTGGGTTCGAATCCCACCCTGTCCGCCATTTCCCGTCGATTGCACGCTATGGCGCGATGTTGTGCGCTATGGCACCAGACAACCCGCCGACCTTCATCATATTCGGCCTTGGCGGAATCTGCCTCCATATCATTCGGGGCGCACGCATGGCTGGCGCAAAGATGATTATCGGCGTGGATCTCAAATGCTGACAAAGGCGCTGTAGCATTACGCATGGGCGCTACCCACTTCGTCGACCCACATGCGCTCGGAGATGATCTGGTCGGTCACCTCCTGGAACTTACGGCCGGCGGTGCAGACTATAGGTTCGAGGCAGTGGGCAGGCACCTCTGCCCGAACCGCGCAGGCGGCAAGAAATATTGCCTCAGACAATGTCATGGCCTGCCTGTGCTCGCTTCCAGCTACAAAGGAATGGGCCTGAAACGACGCTAAGTGGTGCGCCGCTGTAGCGCTGCAGATTACACGTCTCACATAAGTCGCATTGGGCTTGCATGAAGCGATGCAACTTAAGTTAAAGCGCTCGTTAATATTTTTTTTCCTCTTGTTTCATAGAGTTGGCATCCAGTCGGAGATACTCACTATGAAACGCCTGCTCTATATCAGCACAGCTCGATCCATCTTACCGCCATCGGAACTTGACGAGCTGCTTACCAAGTCACGAAAGGCAAACGCCATGGCGGATATCACCGGATTGCTTGTGGTAGGCGGACGCCGCTTTCTGCAAGTTCTCGAAGGCCCCGATGAAGCCGTGGCCGAGACATATGTGCGAATAAGTCGTGACCCCCGCCATGTCGCGCTGGTCAAGCTTCATGACAAGGAGGTCCCAATAAGGGCATTTGGATCATGGGCCATGGGGTGTGAGCAAGGTGGCGTGGCATCGGCATCGGCATCGCTGGAAGAGCAAGTGTACGCTATTATCGCACCAATTACGGATCCCACACTACGTGCATATTTTATGGGATTTGCAGAAACCCATACCCGGATGTGAGCGAGTGGATGCTCTTGCCCGACGTACCGCATCCTCGCCAATGAACCTCTTGACCTAACCGAGAGCGCAGAGTCCCCCAAGCGCATCACATGGGTGCGGATCGCGCGGTTCTTCGCTATACCGGGATACGTGCCCTTCTGTGAGCCCAGCGTGAGTACGCCCGCCGTCTGCTTTGCGTAACAGTTTCGGTCCTACAACCTGCTCCTCGACGTTCGCGGGGCGGGCTATGCCCGCCCCGTCCACATCAAAGGCCGTCGAGGCCTTTGCTCACGAGGATGTTCACAGCAACACGACGGTTCTGTGCCTTGCCTTCGTCGGTACTGTTGTCGGCCAATGGGTCCGCTTCGGACATTCCGGCCGGGGTGAGCATGCGGTAGGGCTTCCAGTGGCATGCCTGCTGGAGATGATTGACGACTCGAGTGGCGCGCTTTTCGCTGAGCGCTTGATTGAGTTCTTCGCTCCCGGTGGAATCGGTGTAACCCACGACAAGCAGCAGCGCGTTATCCATCCCCTCAGCAGCGGCCGCCGCGGCGCAGAGGTCGTTCTTCGCCTGGGGCGCGAGTACAGCCTTACCCGTGTCGAAATTCACGTTGGTAGTACCCTTGATGTTGTACTGGCCAATATCCGCCATGCGGCCGCGCAGCGCCTCCGTTGCTGCAGTCTGTTCGCCAAAGCGTTGGTCAGTAGCGTTGTGTATCATAGAGGCAGTCTTCAGATCCTTATTCTGAAGTTTGAGCTGGCTTGCCACCAGACCGTCAGCCGACTGCAGGGTCTTCACGGTAACGGGCAGTCCGTTGAGCAGCGAAGTCGCAGGGAGCCTGGCGCGATTCAGGCCCAAAAAGCCCTTGCTCGCGCTAATTTTAGTGGCGTCATTGACGGTGACTACCGTTTTGGTGCCATCCTCGGCCGTGACCTGCACCTTGTCGCCACTGCGTGCGGAAATGATGCCCTTGACCTCTGGCCCTTCGGACATTTCCGACCGTTCAGGCGCACTTGTGTCGGAAACGGTCACGGCAAGGGGTGGCTCGGCTGGCTGTTGCGTCTGCGCAGACACGCTGCCCGACGCTACGTTGGCTAACATGGCTGGTAGTAAGATAACTCTAGCACCTTTGGAAATGATACTCATTTGGACTATCCTTCAAATTCGAACAGTTGGGCCTGCGACCGCAGTTTTCATCCGATGGCCATTCGCGCGATGCGTATTTAGCTGTCGGAACCCTCGATTTAGCTTCATGATGTCGGCGACCTGGAGCCGCATCGACCACCATGAATGTCTCGCCTGTTCAAACTAACCTTTCGCGCAGATGAACACATCGCTGGCACTATTGATTGTACCGCTGCGTCGGGCGCTGGTTGCGACGAACCGATGCGACCTCTCTCCTTAAGCAAACGATCGGTCTGGAAAATCAGACGCCGTCCTTTCATGTGATGGGTTGTGATCAAAATTCGCTAGGACGGCTTTTTAGCGCCATGGGCATTGTTCAACGGGCTCGACACCCCCCTGCGCTGTGAGCGCCATGAATATATCGTTGAACATGCCAAGCCTGTTCCATCGGTCGCCAGCACAATCGCGCTTAGCGGTGGATTAGCCATTTATAGCAGTGGGATCGGCTTTGAATATGCTCCATATAGTCGGCATGAATCTACGCTGCCTTGCCCCGCTCATTTGCCTTCCAATGCTGTTTGCGGCGCCGCAGTCTGCGGTCGCGCAGACATTCATGTTCGAGACGGGCACTACATTACTGGCCAAATGCCAGAATAAGGCACCGGAATATGCGCTTGCCTGCACAGCCTATATCGTGGGCGTTGTCGACGGGATTAAGAAGGACATTTTTCTGGGACGCGCGCCCGATAATTGCTGGCCGGACCAACTAGGGGCAGATCAGGTGCGCGATCTGGTGGTGAAGTATCTTCGCACCTATGCCGATCAGCGGTCTTTTCCGGCGTCGCTCACGGTCAGTGTCGCGCTTAACGATGCGTATCCCTGCAAGAAATAGATTAGTCGGTAACGACTACGCCGCCCTTAATCACAGCGTCCGGCTTTTCGAGCAGGCGCACGTCGGACAACGGATCGCCTGACACGGCGACCATATCGGCGTAGCGCCCCACGGCAATGGCGCCGACATCCTTCTCGCGGCCCAATGCTTCGGCGGCATTGCGGGTGGCGGCCTGGATGGCTTGCAGCGGGGTCATGCCATATTGAACCATGACCTTGAACTGACCGCCCACCTGCCCGTGCGGCATGACGCCTGCGTCTGAGCCGAAGATCATGCGGACACCGGCGGCGTTCGCCTTGCGGAAGTTGTCGCGCTGGATTTGTGCGATCTCGCGATCCTTGCGGAGATTGTCTTCCAATACGCCGTTCTTTGCGCCTTCAGCCTGAGTGTAGTCGGTATTGTATATGTCCATCGAGAACCAGACCGGTTGCTTGCGGGCGACGGCGAGCTTGATGCCTTCATCGTCGACGAGGCTGGCATGTTCGATGGTGTCGATCCCTGCACGGATGGCGGCCTTGATGCCTGCCGCGCCGTGGGCGTGGGCCGCGACGCGCAGACCCCATTGGTGCGCTTCGTCGGCGATGGCCGCGAGTTCGAGTTCGGAGAGTTGCTGCTGGCCCGGTTCGGTGTTGCGGGAGAAGACGCCGCCGGTTGCGCAGACTTTAATGACTTCGGCACCATATTTGCGTTGTTCGCGGACGCGGGTGCGCAGTTCCTGGGGGCCGTCGCCGACGGCGTCGCCTTTGGCCTTGAAGCTGGGTGGGAGGTAGGTCTCGTCGCAATGGCCGCCTGTCGCACCCAGCGCATGGGCTGCGGGAACGATGCGAGGGCCGGTGGCATAGCCGCCGTCTATCGCCTGTTTTACGGCCACGTCGTTGTAATTGCTGGACCCCACATTGCGGACGGTGGTGAATCCGGCGCGGAGCATCTTACGCGCGTTGTCCGCCGCGACGACGGTCCAGAAGCTGTCAGTGTATTGGAGGCTGTTATAGCCGCCCACTTCAGCAAGGCTGTCGAGATGGACGTGCATGTCGATGAGGCCCGGCACCAGCGTCTTGCCGGACATGTCGATGTGCCGGACGTCGTTGCCCCGGCGAACGGTGCGCGCGTCGGCGACGCTGGTGATGCGTCCGTCGGTGATGAAGACAGCGGGGTAATCGACCGTCTTGCCGCCGAGCACGTCGACCATGTGATCGGCGGTGACGACTACGGTTTCAGCCGATGCGGGGGCACTCATCAGCGCAGCGCCGATGGCTATGATAGATGCTGCTTTGAACATTGGATGCTCCCCTAAGCTTTTCATAACTTCTCTAACATCGCCCATATGCGCCACCGCACAGGCATTCGCCATTCTGTAGGGAATCTACAGAATGGCGAAGTCTTTCAATATTTTAAATGTGGATAGCCCGTCCGTAGGCGCCCAACACGCTTTCGTGCATCGATTCCGAAATGGTGGGATGCGGGAAGACGGTTTCCATCAGTTCCGCTTCGGTCGTTTCCAGCGTCTTGCCGATGACATAGCCCTGGATCATCTCGGTGACTTCCGCGCCGACCATATGCGCGCCCAGCAGTTCGCCGGTGGCTTCGTCGAACACGGTCTTCACGAAACCGTCGGTCTCGCCAAGGGCAATTGCCTTGCCGTTGCCGATGAAGGGGAATTTGCCGACCTTCACCTTGTACCCGGCTTCCTTCGCCTTGGCTTCGGTCAGGCCCACGGACGCAACCTGCGGATGGCAATAGGTGCAGCCGGGGATGTTGAGCTTGTCCATCGCATGGGGATGCCCGCCCGACAGATGTTCGACCGCGATGATCGCTTCATGGCTTGCCTTATGCGCCAGCCACGGTGCGCCGGTGATGTCGCCAATGGCGTAGATGCCTTCGACGTTGGTCCGGCAAAATTCATCGGCTTCGATGTGGCCGCGCTGGTCCTTCGCGATCTTGAGTTGCTCCAGACCTATGCCTTCGTTGTTCGGCACGATGCCGACCGCGACGATCACATGGCTGAACTCTTCGGTCGTGACCTTGCCGTCCTTGTCCTTGATTTCGGCACTGATACCCTTGCCGGTGTCGGTGATCTTTTGGACGCCGGTCGATGCGCGGATGTCCATGCCTTGCTTGGTCAGGTTCTTCATCATGAAGTCGCTGACGTCGGCATCCTCGACAGGCAGGATGCGGTCGAGCATTTCGACGACCGTCACCTTGGCACCCATGTCGTTATAGAAGCTGGCAAATTCGATGCCGATGGCACCCGAGCCGATGACAAGCAGCTTCGTCGGCATTTCGGGCGGCACCATCGCATGGCGATAGGTCCAGATGCGCTTGCCGTCAGCCTTTGCGAAAGGCAGGTCGCGGGCGCGGGCACCGGTGGCGATGATGATGTTCTTCGCTGCCAGATCGGTTGCCTTGCCATCCTTCGTAACGGACAGCGTGCCCTTGCCGGTTAGCTTGCCATCGCCGAAATAGACGGTGATCTTGTTCTTCTTCATCAGGCCAGTGACGCCCTGATTGAGTTGCTTGGCGACGCCGCGCGACCGGGCGACGACCTTCTCGATGTCGAACGCGGGCTTTTCCACCGACAGGCCATATTTGTCGGCCTGTTGCATGTAATGATAGATTTCCGACGAGCGCAGCAGCGCCTTGGTCGGGATGCAGCCCCAGTTGAGACAGATGCCACCCAGGCTCTCGCGCTCTACGATAGCGGTCTTGAGACCCAACTGGCTCGCGCGGATCGCGGCGACATAGCCACCGGGGCCGGAGCCGAGGACGATAAGGTCGAATTGGTCAGCCAAGGGTATCTCCTGTTGTTCCCCTCTCCCCTGGAGGGAGAGGATACGAAGCCTTGGCCGCTTGCGGCCTAGGCGTAGTTGGTGAGGGGGAAGCGTCCAAAACGGACACCAGTCGGGCGACAACCCCCTCTATATTAGTCAAGATGTCGATATTGCTGAAACGAAGAACGGTGTATCCCGTCCGCTGCAACCAAGCATCCCTTTCTAAATCATGGTCGGACCCCATGTGGTGCCCGCCATCAGCTTCGACAATCAGTCGCCTCTCCTGGGAGACAAAATCTGCAATATATCGTCCTATGGGCTGTTGGCGCCGAAACTTAACCTGACAAATCTGCGCATTTCGCAAATGGTGCCACAAAAGTTTTTCAGCATCCGTCATATGACGTCTGAGGCGTTTGGCATTTTCAAGAGTGTGTTGCGTGTATCCCGCCAACGTCCCCTCACCCTCCCACCGCTTCGCGGTGGGCCCCTCCCTCTCCCTCAAGGGGAGAGGGGTTATTAAATCAAGCCAGCATGGCCAGTGGATTTTCCACCAGTTCCTTGAACGCCTTCATCAACTGTGCGCCGTCTGCGCCGTCGATGGCGCGGTGGTCGAAGCTGCCGGTGGCGCTCATGACCGTGGCGACGCCCAGTGCATCGTCGACGATGTAGGGGCGCTTTTCACCTGCGCCGATGGCCATGATCATCCCTTGCGGCGGGTTGATGACCGCTTCGAACTGCTTGATGCCGAACATGCCCATGTTGCTGAGCGAAGCGGTGCCGCCCTGATATTCTTCAGGCATCAGCTTGCCGTCCTTGGCGCGGGTGGCGAGGTCTTTCATCTCGGTGGAGATGGTGGCGACACCCTTGCTGCCTGCGTCAACGATGATCGGCGTGATCAGGCCTGCAGGAATAGAGACGGCGACCGAGATATCGGCGCGCTGGAATTTCAGGAGCGTGTCGCCCGCGAACTGGACGTTGCACTCCGGCACCTGAAGCAGACTGACGGCCAGCGCCTTGATCAGCAGATCGTTGACCGACAGCTTTACGCCACGCGATTCCAAGCCGGCGTTCAGCTCTCCGCGCAGTTTCAGCAGCTTGTCGAGGCGAATGTCCACGGTGAGGTAGATATGCGGCACTGTCTGCTTGGATTCGGTCAGGCGACGCGCAATCGTCTTGCGCATGTTGCTGAGCTTTACCGCTTCGTGTGGGATGCCGTAATCCTGTGCGACGATGGGGGCAGCGGCGGGTGCTGGTGCCGATGCAGGCGACGCGGCAGGCGCGGCGGCAGCAGGCTTGGCGCCCTCCAGATCGGCCTTGACGATACGGCCATTGGGGCCGCTGCCCTGAACGGATGCCAGATCGAGACCGCTCGCTTGCGCAAGGCGGCGGGCCAGCGGGCTGGCCTTTACGCGGTCGCCACTATCGGTCGATGCTTTTGCCGGGACAGGATCGGCCTTGGGCGCAGGGGCCGCTTCGGCCTTTGCGGGTGTATCAGCCTTGGGTGCCTCTGCCTTGGCTGGAGCCGCCTTTGCGGCAGGCGCTTCGGCCTCCTCGCCTTCGACGGTGAGAGTCGCGATGACCGTGCCGACCTTCACGCCATCGGTGCCTTCGGCAACCAGGATGCTGGTAATCACGCCTTCGTCGACGGCTTCGAACTCCATCGTCGCCTTGTCGGTTTCGATTTCCGCCAGCAGGTCGCCCGACTTAACCGTGTCGCCTTCCTTCACCAGCCACTTTGCCAGCGAGCCTTCTTCCATAGTGGGAGACAAAGCCGGCATCTGGATGTTGATCGCCATGAGGGAACAGCCCTTTTCGATATGTGATTCCGTGGGGAGCGAAGCCGTTACTTGACGCTTTGGCCGCTAGGGTCAAGGGGGCCGCAGCGGTTCAGCGGGGAAAGCCTTGCGTCGCGCGCATTTATCGATCAGATTCGGCGCTCATGGCAAAGGCGCGATAAAACATGCGGACGTATCTGGTGGTGGTCGATGAGACCCCCGAAGCTGAAGTGGCGCTGCGCTTTGCCGCACGCCGAGCCGCGAAAACAGGCGGTGCCGTGCAGATTCTTGCGCTGATCCCGCCGACCGAATTCGTGCAGTGGGGCGGCGTGCAGGCAACGATTGAGGAAGAGGCACGGCAGCGCGCCGAAGCATTGGTGATGGGGGCCGCCGGAACGCTGATGCAGGAATCGGGCATTCGCCCCACCATCACGGTAAAGCAAGGCGAGCCGGTGGCGCTCGTGCGCAAGACGCTGGACGAGAATGACGGCATTGCCGCTTTGGTGCTGGGCGCCGCCGCAACCGGTGCGCCCGGTCCGCTGGTGACGCATTTCGCGGGGAGTGAGGCGGGGAGCCTCCCCTGCCCCATCATGGTGATCCCCGGATCGCTGGACCGGGATGCGGTCGACCGGCTTAGCTAAGTTACTTCCGGTGCTTGCCCTTGGGATTGTTGCTGTGCCGGATGTTGGCGGGACGGCCACGGCGATGCAGGCCGCCCGAGGGACGACCGGGACCGCGATTGGGTCCGCCGCGGAACGGCAAGTGGCTTGCCCCTTCGGGTAGTTCGAAGCGCAGCGATCCGTTGATGGGGTCGGCTTCGACAAGGCGGAGCGGCAGGCGCTGGCCCTGGGTGAAGCGGGTGCCGGTGGTCATTCCTTCCAGCGCCCTGCCCGCTTCGTCATAATAAAAGCGTTCCGCGCCGAGGGTGGAGACTGGTACCAGTCCGTCGCCGCCAAGGCCATCGACCGTCGCGAAGAAGCCGAAATTCTGAACGCCGGTGATGCGAGCCTCCAGCACTTCGCCGACGCGAAGGGCGAGGAACGCGGCGACATAGCGGTCGACCGTTTCGCGCTCCGCCTCCATCGCGCGGCGTTCGTGCTGGCTGATGAGTTCGCCGACACGGCCCATGTTGGTGAGGTCTTCGCCGGAGAGCGAGGTTTTTTCGGGGAGGTCTTTGTCCTTTGGCGCAGGCAGTTCGAGGCCATAGGCACCGACCAGCGCGCGGTGGACGAGAAGATCGGAGTAGCGTCGGATCGGCGAGGTGAAATGCGCGTAGCTGCCCAGCGCGAGGCCGAAATGCCCGGCGTTTTGGGGGCAGTAATAGGCCTGCGTCTGGGTGCGCAGGATCTGTTCCATGATCTGGGGCTTGACGTCGCTGTCGCCGACCTTGGCAATCAGGCGGTTGAAGGTGGCGGGGCGGATTACTTGGCCCATCGCAAATTCGACGTCGAAGGTCTTTAGATAGTCTTTGAGCGCGATCAGCTTTTCGCGGCTGGGTGGTTCGTGGATGCGGTACATGACCGGGGCTTTCTTCGCCTCCAGCGCCTTCGCTGCGGCGACGTTGGCGGCGATCATGTAATCTTCGATCAGCCGATGCGCGTCGAGCCGTTCGCGGACCGCTACGCTGACGATCTTGCCCGCATCGTCCAGCACGACGCGGCGCTCTGGCAAGTCGAGGTCGAGTGGTTCGCGCTTGTCGCGGGCCTTGGCGAGCAGCGCCCAGCAGGCCCATAGCGGCTTCAGCGCGGTTTCGAGCAGCGGGTTCTCGGTCTCGCCGTCGATGGCGGATTGCGCCTGCTCATAGGGGATGTTGGCGGCGACGCGGATGACGGCGCGTGTGAAGCGCCATGACGTCACCTTGCCGTGCTTATCGATGACCAGATGGCAGGCCATGGCCGCGCGATCCTGTTCGGCACGGAGCGAGCACATGTCGGACGACAATTGATGGGGGAGCATCGGCACGACGCGGTCAGGGAAATAGACGCTGTTGCCGCGCTTGCGCGCTTCGCGGTCGAGGTTGCTGCCGGGGCGGACATAATAAGCGACATCGGCAATGGCGACGATGGCGCGATAGCCGCTAGCATTGGCTTCGTCCTCGTCAGGCGCGGCCCAGACGGCATCGTCGAAATCGCGTGCGTCGACGGGATCGATGGCGACGATGGGGAGGTGACGCAGATCCTCGCGCTTCGCCTCGTGCAGCGGGAGTTTGGCGACGGTTAGGGCTTCTTCCTCGACTCGGTCGGGGAAGGTGAAGGGGATGCCGAATTTGTGGATGGCGATTAGGCTGAAGCTCTTGGCCGCGAAGGGATCGCCCAGCACGTCCGTCACGCGAGCGGTCATCTTCGGCGCGCGTCCGGCGGCTTCGGCGAGGACGAGGTCGCCCGGCTTGGCAGTGCCTAGGTCGGTGATGCGAGTGACGTTGCGGTTGCGCTTGTCGACGGGGCGTAGCAGGAGCGCGCCGCCTTCCGCCTTTTCGACGACGCCAAGGAGCAGTTCTTCGCCCTTGGCCAGCTTCTTCATGGGGTGCGCGACCCAGCCTGCGCCTGCTTCCTCTGTGCGGGCAAGGATGCGGTCGCCTACGGTCAGGGCGCTGCGCTTGCCGCGTTCGATGACGCGCAGGCGCGGTGGCGGGATGCCTTCGGCTTCCCAGCGTTCAGGGATCGCGATGAGCGTGCTGCCATCCACATCGGCGATGCGCAGGACGGTGACTTTGGGCACGCCGCCCATTTTATGGAACGCCCGGGCGGGGCCGATGTCGATGAGGCCTTCGTCGGCCATGTCCTTGAGCAGCGCCTTGAGCGCGATCTTCTCCTGACCGCTCAGGCCAAAGGCGCGGGCGATTTCGCGCTTGCCTGCGGGGGTGTCGGACTGGGCGATGAAGTCGAGGATTTGCTGGCGGTTCGGGAAGCCTGCCGGTCTGACGCGCGAGGGTTTGGAACGCGCAGGTTTGACGCGGGCGGGCTTTGGGGGAGAATTCATATCATTGGGCATAGTCGCTCGGACCGGGACTGGCCAGCCCGAGCGATCGCGATGCCTCTAATAAGACCGCCCGACCAGAACCCGCTCCACGGCGCTATCGCCCGTGAAGATGCAGGCGCCATCCGCAGCAGCGGCATCGAGCGGCACATTGCGCAGGGTCAGCTTCTCACCCTTGAGCCACTGAACAACCTTATCGAGTGCCTCGCCAGTCGGCTTGCTCCACTGGACTTCGGCCCAGCCGGGTTTGTTGCTGGCGTTGAAATGGGCTTTCAGCGCGTCGAGGGTTGCGATGCTGCGGTCGATGTTGCTGTGCAGGCGTTCGGTGGCTTGCGCGTGCAGATTGCTTTGCACTTCGGTCAGGATGCCTGTTGCAGCGGCCACGAAATCGGCCTTCGCGACGATCGCACTGTCGAGCTTGCCGTCGTCCTTGTAGAGACGGTCGCGGCGCAGCACGGAGACTTTGCCGCCAGCCACATCGCGGCCGCCGACTTCGACGATGATCGGTGCGCCTTTCTTGACCCAGCCCCAGCGCTTGTTTGCGGCCTTGGCGGGGCGACGGTCGAGCAGGACGCGGACGGGTTCGCGGAACACGTCGAGTTTCTGCAGCTCGCCGAGCAGGTCCATGCAATAGTCGATGATGGCATCGTCTTCGGGGACGTCGCGCAACATCGGTACGATGACGATCTGATGCGGCGCGATGCGCGGCGGTACGCGCAGGCCGTCGTCGTCGCCATGCACCATGATGACGCCGCCGATCATGCGGGTCGATACGCCCCAGCTTGTCGTCTGCGCGAGTTCCTGCACGCCTTCGCTGTTCTGGAACCGAATGTTCTGCGCGGAGGAGAATGTTGTGCCGAGGAAGTGCGAGGTGCCTGCCTGCAGCGCCTTGCCGTCCTGCATCATCGCTTCGATCGAATAGGTCGAGACTGCGCCGGGAAAGCGTTCGTTTTCCGGCTTTTCACCGGCGATGACGGGAAGCGCGAGGCAGTCTTCGGCAAAGGTGCGATAGACTTCCAGCATCTTCAAGGTTTCTTCGCGTGCTTCGGCTTCGCTGGCATGGGCGGTGTGCCCTTCCTGCCAGAGAAATTCGCTGGTGCGCAGAAACATGCGGGTCCGCATTTCCCAGCGGACGACATTGGCCCATTGGTTGATGAGCACGGGCAGATCCCGCCAGCTCTGAATCCAGCGCGAGAAGGCTGCGCCGATCACTGTTTCCGAAGTCGGCCGGACTACCAGGGGTTCTTCGAGCTTCGCTTCGGGATCGGGGACAAGCCGCCCATCCTTCTGGATCAGGCGGTGATGCGTGACGACCGCCATTTCCTTGGCGAAGCCGTCGACATGCTCGGCTTCCTTTTCGAAATAGCTCAGGGGAATGAACAGCGGGAAATAGCAGTTTTCATGGCCCGTCCGCTTGATTTCCGCGTCGAGCAGCGCCTGTATCCGTTCCCATATGCCATAGCCCCAAGGGCGAATGACCATGCAGCCGCGCACGCCGGATTCCTCGGCGAGATCGGCTTCGGAAATGACGGCCTGATACCAGGCTGCGAAATCCTGATCGCGGGTAACGGAGAGAGCGTGTTTCACAGAGAATATGCGCCTGCATTAGGGATATGTTGCGCGCGCAATAGAGCATAGGCGCGGCGGGTGTCGAGTGCCGCGATCAGACCATCGTCAATCGATAGGCGTAAATGGATAGGCCTATGGCTTATTCGACCAGCTTTTCGATCTTCGCATTCAGCGATGCCAACTGCGCCTTCAACTGGGCGATCTCGTCGTCCTTATCGGCAGCGGGCTTCGCTGCGCCAGGGACATCGAAACCCGGCAAGCCCTTGACTTTCAATGCCGTAGCCGCCGCTTCGAACATTTCCATGTTGCGCTTGGCAATTTCGGCGAGGGGCCCGCCGACAAATGCGCCTTGCATCGCTTCCTGGAACTGAAGCTGGTTCTTGCGGAAGGCTTCCATCGACGCTTCGAGATATTGGGGCACCATCGACTGCATCGAATCCCCGTACATCGAGATAAGCTGACGCAGGAAGTTGACGGGCAGCATGTTCTTGCCCCGCTGTTCCTCGTCCATGATGATCTGGGTCAGGACATTATGGGTAATGTCTTCGTTGGTCTTGGCATCCAGCACGACAAACTCACGCCCCTCGCGTGTCATCTGAGACAACAGGTCGAGCGTGATGTAACTGGAGGTTTCGGTGTTGTAGAGACGCCGATTAGCATATTTCTTAATGATGACCGTATCCGACTCACCGGAAGCTTTAGATTTAGCCATGAACACCGCTCCAACCCAAGATAATGCTGCGATAGCACCAAAAGATGCCGCGCCGCAACATGGGCCGCGTCCACTTCCGTTGTTTCTCAACATTCTTATGGCACAAACACGCCACGATCCCGTGCTGCGCGCGCGCGCACTCGCCGGTTTGCGGCGCTATCAGGAAGCGGTGCGACCACCCCGCCCCACCCCTGCACGCGTGCATGCCCAAGTTGGATCGGCAACATTGTCACACTTTGGGTCAGTCGAGGGTGATGACCGAGCCCCGGTCGTGTTGATCCCGTCGCTCATCAACCCGCCCCATGTGCTCGATCTTTCGGCACGGACGTCGTTGATCCGGTGGTTGGTCGACCAGGGGCATGATGGATATCTGGTGGATTGGGGCCATCCCGGTGCGGGCGACAGTATGATGGATCTGGGCGGACATATTGCGCAGCGACTGGTGCCGTTGCTCCAAAGCCTGGACCCAAAGCGTGCGCCTATACTGGTAGGCTATTGCCTGGGCGGTACTTTGGCCATCGGGGCCGCAGCATCGATACCCGTCGCGGCACTGGCGACGATTGCGGCGCCGTGGCAATTCGATGGCTTCCCCGACGAAACGCGGGAGAGCATCGCGAAGCTATGGGCGGAGGCGAAGCCTATGTGCGACCGGTTGGGATATGTACCGATGGAAGTGCTGCAGTCTGGATTCTGGGCGCTCGATTCTGCGCGGACGATTTGCAAATATGCCGATTTCGCAGATTTGGCCGATGACAGTGAGGCAGTGGATGCCTTTGTGGTAGTGGAAGACTGGGCGAATGCAGGAGCGCCGCTTACTTTTGCGGCGGGCAGGGAGCTGTTTGAAGCGCTATATGTCGACGATGTGACTGGACGTGCCGAATGGCGTGTTGGCGACGCAGCCATTCGACCGGCGGATTTCGCGATGCCCACGCTGGCGATTTCTTCGACGACAGACACCATCGTGCCGGCAGCGTCCACCCCGCCCCTTGCCGAGCAATGGACGCTGGATATGGGGCATGTCGGCATGATCGTGGGCAGTCGTGGACCCAAAAGACTATGGGAGCCGCTATCCCAGTGGCTGTTCAAGCACGGAGGCTGATGCTAGAGGCGCGTACATATTTTCCCCACTGGAGAGAAACGTCTCATGACCGATATCGTCATCACCGCCGCCAAGCGCACGCCGGTTGGTAGTTTCCTGGGTGCATTCGCCAACACCCCGGCGCATGAGCTTGGCCGCATAGCCATCGAAGCGGCGCTGGCACAGGCCGGCGTGGCGCCGAGCGAAGTCGATGAAGTGATATTGGGGCAGGTGCTGACCGCTGGCCAGGGGCAGAACCCGGCACGTCAGGCAGCCGTGAACGCCGGTGTGCCGGTCGAAAAGACGGCCTTCGGTGTCAATCAGGTGTGCGGTTCCGGCCTGCGCGCAGTCGCTCTGGCGGCGCAGGCGATCCAGAATGGCGACGCCACGATCATGGTCGCAGGCGGGCAGGAGAGCATGTCGATGTCCGGCCACGCGCAATTCCTGCGCGGCGGCACGAAGATGGGCAATGTCAGCCTGGTCGATACGATGGTGAATGACGGCCTGACCGATGCGTTCAATGGCTATCACATGGGCATCACGGCCGAAAATCTGGCCGAGCAATATCAGATCACGCGCGGCGATCAGGATGCGTTCGCCACCGCCAGCCAGAACAAGGCCGAAGCGGCGCGGTCGGCAGGACGTTTCAAGGATGAAATCGCGCCGGTCACGATCAAGGGTCGTAAGGGCGACACCATCGTCGATCAGGACGAATATATCCGCGCCGGTGCGACGCTGGAAGCGATGACCGCGCTGCGGCCTGCGTTCAAGAAGGACGGATCGGTCACGGCAGGCAATGCAAGCGGCCTGAACGACGGCGCTGCAGCTATCGTGCTAATGTCGGCGGCGGAAGCGGAAAAGCGCGGAGCAAAGGTGCTGGGTCGTATTGCGTCGTGGGCGACGGCGGGCGTCGATCCTTCGATCATGGGCATTGGCCCTGCCCCGGCCAGCCGCAAGGCGCTGGAGAAGGCCGGTTGGACGATTGGCGATCTCGACCTGATCGAAGCCAATGAAGCCTTTGCGGCGCAGGCGCTGTCGGTGGGCAAGGAACTGGGTCTCGATCCGGAGAAGGTGAACGTCAATGGCGGCGCGATCGCTATCGGCCATCCGATTGGAGCGTCGGGCGCGCGCGTATTGACAACGCTGCTCTATGAAATGGCACGGCGCGATGCGAAGAAGGGTCTCGTGACCTTGTGCATTGGCGGCGGCATGGGCATCGCCATGTGCATCGAGCGGTAACGCTTTTTGCACGCTGATTTTGGGAGGGGCCACGCCGCGAGGTGTGGCCTTTTTCATATCAGGTCCAGATGCGGTCAAACCTTTGGCCCAGGCCTGTGAGCAGCTCATATTGCGACAGGCCGGACGCAGCGGCAGCGCGCGGGAGGTCATAGTCGATGCTGAGCCAGTCGCCCTCTGAAACGCCCGGCGCGAGCGAGGCATCGACGATCAGCAGGTCCATCGAGACTCGGCCTAGGACGGGTAAAGGCCGGTCGCCTGCGAGCACCATGCCCCTGCCCGAGAAACCACGGAGATAGCCGTCCGCATATCCGATGTTGAGGATCGCAGCGGCCATGTCGCGCGTCGCGGTGAACGTGGCGTTGTAGCCAACAGTGTCACCGGCTCGCACCGTGCGGCGCTGGAGCACTTGCGCCTGGGGGGTCACCACCTGCCGGATATGTCCGGCGGCGTTCGGACGGGGCACACCGCCATAGAGAGCAAGGCCGGGGCGCGTCACGCCGAAGTGATAATCCGAGCCTAGACATATGCCTGCGCTGTTCGACAGGCTGTAGCGTTCTGCGGGCACCTGCTGCGCGATTGCGGCGAAACGCCGCTGCTGGATCGCGGAGAGCGGATTGTCATCGTCGGCGCAGGCGAGATGGCTCATCAGGGTAGCGATGGTCAGGCCTTCGGTTGCCCGCGCCACATCGCTGCGCCAATCCAGGCCTAGCCGGTTCATGCCGGTGTCGACCATGACGTCGCAGGGGCCACCATTGGCATTGCGCCAACGCGCGATTTGGTCGGGGGTCGAAAGTACGGGGCGTGCAGGACCGGTGAGCGCTTCGGCGATATCCTCGTTACGAATACCGTGCAGGACCGAGAGCGAGAGACCATCGGCGAGCGGCAATAGCGCGCGTGCCTCTGCCCATGTTGCCACGAAGAAATCCCGGCAGCCCGCTTGGGAAAGATGGCCCATAACTTCGGCTGCACCCAGACCGTAGCCGTTTGCTTTGATCGCAGCTCCGCACGTGGCCCGCCCGCTCATCTGCGCGAGCCAGCGCCAGTTATGCTCCAGCGCTGCGGTGTCGAGCGAGAGACGGAGTGGCGCGGGGGAAGAAAAACCGGTGGGCATGTTCCGCCGATAGCCCGGTCATCCCTTCGCGTCGAGCCTTGCGCCGCGCGTTTCGGGCAATCCCCACATCGTCACGACCAGCGCCATCGCCACGACCGCCATCGTGTACCAGAGGCCGGAATAAGGATCACCCGTGCGCGCGACGATATACTGGCTGACCAGCGGCAGGAACCCGCCGAAATAGCCGGTGCCGATGTGATAGGGGATCGACATCGAGCTGTAGCGGATGCGCGCGGGGAAAAGCTCCGACAACAGCGCCGCAACGGGACCGTAGGTCGCACCGGACAATGCGCCAAGGGTCAGGATGCCAAGCAGGATCTTGAGCGAGTCGACGAATGACGGCTTCACCTTCTCGAGATTGTATCCGGCATCGGCCAAAGTCTTGTCGAGGGCGGCTGGACTGGTGTCCGTCTGCACCACACCGGCGATGGACACCTGCGTAGAGGGCGCAGCCGCCTTGCTATAATGAACACCCTTTTTCGAGAAATAATCGAGCAGGCGGGAGCAGTCGCTGGCCTGCACCTTGGCAAAGGGATCGTAGCCGCAGTCCGGACCCATCACGACCACCGGAGCGCGGCGGGCCGCTTCGGCAAGGCTGGGATTAGCCGCGCCGCCGATCAGGTGGAAGATCGGGAAGAGCAGCAGCAATGTTGCCGCGTAGCCCAGAACGATGGGTTTCTTTCGCCCATATTTGTCGGAAAGATGCCCGAAGAACAGGAACCAGAACAGGCCGCTGGTCGCCCCTATCCCAACGAGTATCTGGGCGGTGACCGGCTCGACCCGCAAGGCGTTCTGCAGGAAATACAACACCTGAAACATGGCGGTGTACCAGATGACTGTCAGGCCTGCCGCAATCCCGAACAGCGCGACGAACAGACGTTTTTTGTTGCCCGGATAGGTGAAGGTTTCTTTCAGGGGATTGCGCGCGCATTCCCCGGCATCCTTCATCGCCTTGAACACGGGGCTTTCGTTGAGCTTCAGGCGTATCCAGAGCGATATTCCAAGCAGGACAAGCGAAAAGACGAACGGAATGCGCCATCCCCATGCGTCCCATACTTCCGGGCCGACGATCCATTGCGTTCCCAGCACGACGATGAGCGAAAGGATGAAACCGCCGACGACACTCGCCTGAATGAAGCTGGTGTAAAAGCCGCGACGCTCGACCGGGGCGTGTTCGGCCACGTAGATCGCTGCGCCGCCATATTCCCCGCCCAGCGCCAGTCCCTGCATGATGCGCAGGATGATGAGGATGACGGGGGCGGCAGCGCCTATCGACGCGGCGGAGGGGACCAGGCCTACACCTGCGGTCGCAATGCCCATCATGATGATTGTGGCGAGAAAGGTGTATTTACGGCCGAGCCGGTCGCCGAAATAACCAAATAACACAGCACCTAATGGCCGGAAGCCGAATCCCACGGCGAACCCCGCGAGCGAGTAAAGCAGTTCGACCGAAGCATTGTCGGTGGGGAAAAAGGTGCGGCCGATGATTGCGGCGAGCGTTCCGTAAATGAAGAAATCATACCATTCGAAAACGGTGCCGAGCGAGGATGCGGCAATGACCAGCCGGTCGCGCTTCACATCCAGTTTGTATTCGCCGGTCTTCGCGCCCGCAGTTGCCATCTCATCCCCATATATCGTGCCCGGTATCAAGGCATTTTCGTGCACCCTTTGGCGACTTTTGGCGAGTCGGGCAACCTGTCAGAACAGCCTTGCACCATTAGGCACAGCCTTGTCCGGCGCAAACAGTGTAACGGCCCCATCCGCGTCGGGAAATCCCAGCGTCAGCACTTGCGACATGAACTTGCCGATCTGTCGCGGTGGAAAGTTGACCACCGCCGCAACCTGACGCCCGACCAAGGCTTCCGGATCGTAATTCTCAGTTATCTGCGCGCTGCTGCGGCGCGTGCCGATGCCCTCGCCAAAGTCGATCAGCAGCTTGAAGGCCGGTTTGCGCGCCTCGGGAAAAGGCTCGACGGAGAGGATCGTGCCGATCCGGATATCGACCTTAAGGAAGGTATCGAAATCCGTTTCCGTTGCCGACGGCGCCGAAGGGTCATGGGTCAGATGCATATCATTGCCTCAGCATAAGGTTGATCGCCATCACGTGATTCATCGCATCGCGCCGTCCACGGTTGTCGACATATTGGTTGAGATAACCGAACTCCACAGTGGACTTGCCGGACAGTGGCACCTCAAGTCCCGCGAAGCTGCGGACCCTGTCGAAACCGCTGCGTGCACCCCAATCGGTATCGTTGAGCGCGACGAAGGCCTCGACCGAAGCGATGGCCGCCAGACGGCGCGGCTTGTTCGACAGCGGTAAGGCATAGCGCAACATCTGCCGCGCGCGCCATCCCGTGTCGTCGCCCGTGGAAATCCAGCGTTGCTCAAGGCGCGTTCGCGATGTCAGTGCACCCCCGGCGACTTTACCTATCGACCAGTTGATCTGCTGAAACGAACGATCTTCGGTAACATCGGCACCGCTCGAACGCGGGCTTCGGACAGCGGCATATCCCTGATAGACGCTCAGACGATCATTGAGCTTAACGCCGACCGCCGGACGCAGGAGTATCTGATTTAGGTTTGAGCCATCGCCGCCAAAACGCGGCTGCACCTCTAGCATATAGAGGATGTCGTCCTTCACGCTGCCTTGCGCCAGCGTGAGGAACCAGAACTGCTCGTCCTGCGATGGCGCTGCCTGTGCTGGAGTTACTGCTACAAGAGCGCCGAGCGCGCAGGCCAACTTCGCTATCCGCATGATATCATTGCACCTCGCTACCCGTTCTGCCCAGCGGGTAGCGATTACGGTGCGCTGGAAGAGGAGGCAAGCCGTCAGTCGACCGTCATTCCATTTCGAGGATGACGGCATCGACAGGAAGGCTTTCGCCTGCCTTTGCCAGCACCGATTTGACGGTTCCGGTCTTCTGCGCCCGCAGGATGTTTTCCATCTTCATCGCTTCGATCACGGCGAGTGGCTGGCCAGCCTCGACCTTGTCGCCTTCGCCCACGTTGAGCGTCACGAGCAGGCCGGGCATGGGGCAGATCAGGAAGCGGGAAAGATCCGGCGGCACCTTTTCGATCATATGCTGCGCGAGCGGCGCGATATGACCGGGCAGGACGCGCGCGACATGCGCGGCGCCATGACTGGTCAGGCGGAAGCCGCCACGCACCGGAGCGATGCGGACGGCAAGCGTTTCATCGCCGAACTCTGCCTCCACGATCCGGTCGCCCGGTGTGTATTCCAGTGCGATGTCGAGGAGTTCGCCATCGACGGTCACTTCGTCGAGCGCGATCATGACGTCGTGCAGGGCATCGCCCAGGCGGACCTGCCACTGCGTTGGCGGTTTGAGGCGGCGTCCGAGTTGCCCATCGATGCGGCGCGCGCGATCTGCCTGCGCCATGCCCGCAAATGCGGCGATTGCAGCGAGACGGCGGAGCAGTTCGGGCGCAGCGGGCGCACCATGGAAACCGTCGGGATATTCCTCCGCGATGAAACCTGTGGTGATGTTGCCGGAGCGGAAGCGCTCATGCTGCATGATCGCGGACAGGAAATCGATATTGTGGCCCGGCCCTTCGATCTCGAAGCGGTCCAGCGCCTCGATCTGCTTGTCGATGGCCTCCAGACGCGTGGGCGCGTAGGTCACCAGCTTGGCGATCATCGGATCGTAGAACATGCTGACTTCGCCGCCTTCGGTCACGCCATCGTCAACGCGGACGCCTTCGACCACCGTCGGCGGGTTGTAGCGCGCGAGACGGCCCGTGGAGGGCAGGAAACCGCGATAGGGATCTTCTGCATAGACGCGGTTTTCGATGGACCAGCCATTGATCTGCACATCGTCCTGACCGAAGGCCAGTTTCTCGCCATTGGCGACGCGGATCATCTGCTCGACGAGGTCGAGGCCGGTGATCTGCTCGGTCACGGGATGTTCGACCTGAAGCCGGGTGTTCATTTCGAGGAAGTAGAACCCCTCCCCCGTCGTATCCGCGCCGCTGACGATCAGTTCGACCGTGCCTGCGCTGTAATAGCCGACCGCGCGGGCGAGAGCGACGGCCTGCTCGCCCATTGCCTTGCGCATCTTGGGCGTGACGAAAGGCGACGGCGCTTCCTCGACGACCTTCTGGTGGCGGCGCTGGATCGAGCATTCGCGTTCGTTGAGGTACACGATGTTGCCGTGCTGATCGCCCAGCACCTGAATTTCGATGTGGCGCGGGCTTTCGATGAACTTCTCGATGAACACGCGGTCGTCGCCGAAGCTGGCAAGACCTTCGCGCTTTGTGGCTTCGAACCCTTCACGCACGTCGGTTTCGGAATATGCGAGGCGCATACCCTTGCCGCCGCCGCCAGCGGACGCCTTCATCATCACCGGATAGCCGATGTCGTTCGCGATGCGGACAGCGTGGTCGGTGTCGTCAATCTCTCCGACGAAGCCGGGGACGACGTTGACGCCTGCTTCCAGCGCCAGTTTCTTGGACTCGATCTTGTCGCCCATCGCGGCAATCGCGCCGGGGGGCGGGCCGATGAAGGCGATGCCAGCGTCCTTCAACGCTTCGGCAAAGCTGGTGCGTTCCGACAGGAAGCCATAGCCGGGATGTACGGCATCCGCGCCGGTATCCTTGCACGCCTGAATGATCTTTTCAGCGATCAGATAGGATTGGGCGGCGGGCGACGGGCCGATGTGGACGGCTTCGTCTGCCATCAGGACGTGGGGAGCGCGCGAGTCCGCGTCGGAATAGACCGCGACGGTGGCGATGCCCATCTTGCGCGCGGTGCGGATGACCCGGCAGGCAATTTCGCCACGGTTCGCGATGAGGATTTTCTTGATTGTCATTATGGCTCCGTGAAATCTTTTAGCAGTTGTTGAAGCTGATCGATGCGGGCACGTGTCAGATCATGAGCGCATCGACTGATTATGACATTCTGAAGTGAGCCACCTTGCGCCCAATCGGAGCGGGCTGCGCATTCGGCATCTCGCCAAGCAAGCCAAGTCCGCTGTGCTTTCAATAGATCGGATTCAGCCGATGGCTTGTCTCTCCTCGGCGTAGACCTGAACCGTCTGTCAGCGCCACGCGCGGCATCGCGGACTTTCGGCCACACCGCATTGAGCTCGACATCTGCTGCATTGAAGGCGCGGCTCCAGCACTGCGCAACCGGCAAGTCTCCCGCGCGATCATCGCAAAACGGATTCGCCGCAGCAGTTGCAGCAGCTATTATCAACCCGATCATCTCACGATACCACTGCTGCAACCGTCACCCTGAACTTGTTTCAGGGTCCATCTCTCCACGCACACCGCCGCTCCCGGAGGCACGATGGATGCTGAAACAAGTTCAGCATGACGCGGGAGGAAATTGCTCACTCCGCAGCTTCCAGATGCGCGTTGGTGGATGCCTGCATCGGTTCCACGCCCAGCTTGGCGAACAGTGCTGCGTCTTTGTCGTCGCCCGCATTCGCCGTGGTCAGGAGGCGGTCGCCGGTGAAGATGCTGTTGGCGCCGGCCATGAAGCAGAGCGCCTGGCAGGCTTCGCTCATGCTTTCGCGACCCGCGGAGAGGCGGACCATGCTGAGCGGCATGATGATGCGCGCGACGGCGACGGTGCGGACGAACTCGATTTCGTCGATCTTCGCAAGCGGCGTGTCGGCGAGCATGTCGCCCAGCACCGTACCCTTGACCGGGACCAAGGCGTTGATGGGGACGCTTTCGGGGTGCGGCATCATCGCGAGGGCGTGGAGGAAGCCGACCCTATCTTCTCGAAGCTCGCCCATACCGACTATGCCGCCGCTGCATACGTTGATGCCTGCCGCGCGTACATTATCCAGAGTTTCCAGGCGGTCGGCGAAGGTTCTTGTCGTGATGACGTTCGCGTAGTTTTCCGGCGAGGTATCGATGTTGTGATTATAGTAATCGAGGCCCGCTGCGGCGAGTTGCTGCGATTGTTTTTCAGTCAACATGCCAAGCGTCATGCAGGTTTCGAGGCCCATGGCGCGGACGCCCTTCACCATTTCGATGATGGCGGGCATGTCGCGATCCTTGGGACTGCGCCATGCCGCGCCCATGCAGAAGCGGCCAGAGCCTGCGTCCTTTGCCTGCGCCGCCGATTGCAGCACGGCGCGCACGTCCATCAGCTTTTCGGCCTTGAGGCCCGTTTCCGCGTGGACGGATTGATTGCAATAGCCGCAATCCTCGACACAGCCGCCGGTCTTGATCGACAGCAATGTGGAAAGCTGGACCTGATTGCGCGGGTGATGGGCGCGGTGGATCGTTTGCGCTTCGAACAACAGGTCGTTGAAGGGAAGGTCGAAGAGGGTCGCGATTTCTTCGCGGGTCCAGTCTGTGCGGGCTGTCGTTAAATCGTCGCTCATAGCTCTACGCCAGGAATACCCTTGATCAAAGCACGTGCGTAAAGTGCCGCGTTTTCCGAGCCAGTTCTCTCCATATTTTCAACCAGCTGTTTACAAAGGTTTTGGATCTCAGAATGGCTGATAACCTCTTTGCTTAGAAGGAGCTGGACCAAATAAGTCATAAACTTGCCATCGACCGCTGCCATTTCCCAAGCAGCCCAAGGATTTTCAGCCATTATAATTTCCTATTCTGCTGCTTCATGCAGCGCATTGCCTGCTGGAGGCATGTTGTGGCCGAGGAGGCGCAGCACATCGGCGGCACATTCCACGACGTTGGACCCCGGACCATAAATGCCCTGCACCCCTGCGTCACGCAGATAGTCGTAATCCTGTGGCGGGATCACACCGCCTGCGATCACCTTGATATCGTTGCGGCCCTTTTCCCGAAGCAGCTTGATCAACTCGGGGATCAGCGTCTTGTGACCCGCTGCCAAGGACGACGCGCCGACGACATCGACATCGCTTTCCAGCGCCAGCACGACGGTTTCCTCCGGCGTCTGGAACAGCGGGCCGGAGACGATATCGAAACCCATGTCGCCGAACGCCGAAGCGATGACGTTTGCGCCGCGATCATGGCCGTCCTGTCCCATCTTAGCGACCATCAGCTTGGGCTTGCGGCCAAGGCGGCGTTCGACAGCGGCGACGCCATCGAGAACCTGCTGCCAGCGTGCATCGCCGTCATAAGGCGCGCTGTAAACGCCCTTTACCGGCGTCGGCGTGGTGCCGTAGCGGGCGAAGCTCTCTTCCATGGCGGCGCTGATTTCGCCCAGCGTCGCGCGGGCGCGGGCGCATTCTACGGCCAGTGCGAGGAGATTGTTTTCGAGGCTGGATGGGCGAGCCGCACCTTCGCGCAAGGCCTGAAGCGCGGCTTCGCACTTGGCACTGTCACGCTCTGCCTTGGTCTTGGCGATGCGGGCGATCTGGCCTTCGCGGACCTTGGCGTTGTCGATGTCGAGCGTTTCGAGCAGATCTTCGGTCGCGAGGCGATATTTGTTCACGCCGACGATTACGTCATCGGCGCGGTCCACGCGTGCCTGCCGCGCTGCTGCCGCGGTTTCGATCATTGCCTTGGGCCAGCCAGCGGCGACGGCTTTTGCCATGCCGCCTTCGGCCTGCACGCGGTCGATGATCTCCTGTGCCTTGTCGACCAGTTCCTGCGTCAGCGCCTCGATATAATAGGAGCCGCCCAGAGGGTCCACGACCTTGGTCATCCCGGTTTCTTCCTGGATGATGATCTGCGTATTGCGAGCGATGCGGGCGGAGAAGTCGGTCGGCAAAGCGATCGCTTCGTCCAGCGCGTTGGTGTGGAGCGACTGGGTGCCGCCCAGCATCGAGGCCATAGCTTCGACGGTAGTGCGGATCACGTTGTTGTAGGGATCCTGCTCGGTCAGCGACACGCCCGATGTCTGGCAGTGGGTGCGCAGCATCTTGCTCCGCTCATCCTGTGCGCCCAGCGTCGTCATGGCGCGATGCCACAGCACGCGCGCGGCCCGCAGCTTGGCGATTTCCATGAAAAAGTTCATGCCGATGGCGAAGAAGAAGCTGAGGCGACCGGCGAACTTGTCGATATCCAGCCCGGACGCGACACCGTATTTCACATATTCCATGCCGTCGGCGATGGTGAAGGCAAGCTCCTGCACCTGTGTCGCACCGGCTTCCTGCATGTGATAGCCGGAGATGGAAATGCTGTTGAACTTGGGCATTTCACGCGAGGTATAGCCGAAGATGTCGGAGATGATCCGCATCGAAGGTTCGGGCGGGTAGATGTAGGTGTTGCGGACCATGAACTCCTTCAGAATGTCGTTCTGAATGGTTCCGTCGAGCAATTTGCGATCGACGCCCTGTTCCTCACCCGTCACGATGAAGAAAGCGAGGATCGGGATGACCGCGCCGTTCATCGTCATGGAAACCGACATCTTGTCGAGCGGGATACCGTCGAACAGGATTTTCATGTCTTCGAGCGTGTCGATGGCGACGCCCGCCTTACCCACGTCGCCGGTGACGCGCGGATGGTCACTGTCATAGCCGCGGTGAGTGGCGAGGTCGAAGGCAACCGACAGACCCTTTTGCCCGGCGGCTAAGTTACGCTTGTAAAAGGCGTTGGATTCCTCGGCCGTGGAGAAGCCCGCATATTGACGGATCGTCCACGGGCGACCCGCATACATGCTGGCGCGCACGCCGCGCGTGAAGGGCGCGAAACCGGGAAGGCCGGGTTCGACGGTGACGTCCTCCGCCGTGTAAAGCGGCTTGACGGCGATGCCTTCGGGCGTCTGCCAGCTCAGATCCTTGCCTTTGACTTCCTTCGTCGCGGCGGCGGACCATTGGTCGAGAGTGGGTTTATCGGTCATTACTTGCCTTCAAACTTGGCGGGACGCTTTGCGAGGAAGGCCTGCACGCCTTCCGCGAAATCCGCGCTACGTCCCGCGTCTCGCTGGTGCTTGCGTTCTAGCGCAAGCCCCTGCGAGAAACTCGATGTCTGTGTTGTGGCGATCCCCTGACGGATCAGCCCAAGCGCGACAGTCGGCATGGCGGCGAGGCGCGCGGCCAATGCCTGCGCTTCGTCCGATAATGTCGCATCGTCGACCGCCTTGTAGATCAGGCCCCAGCTTTCTGCTTTTTCCGCGGGGAGGCGTTCGCCCAGCATCATCATCTGCGTGGCGCGCGCCTTGCCCACCAGACGGGGCAGCGTCCATGTCGCGCCGCCATCCGGCACGAGGCCGATATTCACGAATGCTTGAAGAAAATAGGCCGATTTGGCAGCGACCACGAAATCGCATGCCAGCGCGAGGGATGCGCCGATCCCTGCGCAGGCACCGTGCACCTGCGCCACCATCGGCAGCTTGGACGCGATTAAGCGCTCCATGCAGGGGTTGTAGTCTTTTTCCAGTATCTCGCCGACATCCTCCGGCAAGCCGCCATCGGCCTGAAGATCGGTGCCGCTGCAGAAGCCTTTCCCTTCGGCTTTGATGAGGATCGCGCGCGCGCCCTGCGCAGGGAAGGCTTCGACGGCGTCGACGATCTCATAGAACATCTGCGGCGTGAGCGCGTTGAGACGCTCGGGCCGGTTGAAGGAAAGGATACCGACGGTATCGACGACCGATGTGAGGATGGTTTCATAAGTCATGAAGCATTCCTTGTTCGCGCTACCACAGCCCGTTCTACGCCTTGTTCCTGCGAAGGCAGGAAGCCAGAGCGGCAAGCATCAATGTCTGTACCCAGAACCCCTGGGCTCCTGCCTTCGCAGGAGCACTTAAGTGCATGGGCGGGACCGTGCATCAATGCCCCGCACCCTTTGGCGTTTCCATGATTTCCGTAAGAACGCCATTCATGTCCTTGGGATGGACGAAGAAGATCAGCGTACCGTGCGCGCCGATGCGGGGTTCGCCGAGTACCTTGGCGCCATTGCTCTCGAACCATGCCTTTGCGGCGTGGATATCGGGGACTTCGTAGCACATATGGTGCTGACCGCCCGCCGGGTTCTTGGCAATGAAGCTGTGAATCGGCGAGTTTTCGCCAAGCGGTTCGATCAGTTCGATCTGGGTGCCGTTCGTGCCGTTTTCGCCGGGGGTGTCGACGAAGCACACCTTTACGCCCTGCGCAGGCAGGTCGAAAGGCTCATGAATATGCGTCGCGCCCATCACGTCGCGGTAATAGGCGATGCTGGCGGCGAGGGACGGCGTAGCTACGCCGATATGGTTGAGGCGACCGAGTTTCATACGCAGACTTCCGTCAGAAATTGTTCCGTCATCCCAGCGCAGGCTGGGATCGCATGCCTCTGGGTTGTGACCAACCACCCGAGACCCCAGCTTTCGCTGGGGTGACGATCCGGCTTAAAGCGGAATATTGTCATGCTTCTTCCACGGATTTTCCAGCGCCTTGTTCTTCAACTTGCGCAGGCCCAGCGCGATGCGGCGGCGTGTGGAATGCGGTTGGATCACTTCGTCAATGAAGCCCTTCGAGGCGGCGACGAAGGGGTTGGCGAAGCGATCTTCATATTCCTTGGTGCGCTCGGCGATTTCTTCGGGCGTCTTGCCGCGGAAGATGATTTCAACTGCGCCCTTGGCACCCATCACGGCGATTTCAGCGGTGGGCCATGCGTAGTTCAAATCGCCGCGCAGGTGCTTTGACGCCATAACGTCGTAGGCGCCGCCATAAGCCTTGCGCGTGATGACGGTGATCTTTGGTACGGTAGCTTCGGCATAAGCGAACAGCAGCTTCGCGCCATTCTTGATGATGCCGTTATGCTCCTGCCCCACGCCCGGCAGGAATCCCGGCACATCGACGAAAGTGAGGATGGGAATGTCGAAGGCGTCGCAGAAGCGGACGAAGCGACCGGCCTTTTTCGACGCGCCGATGTCAAGGCATCCGGCCAGCACCGTCGGTTGATTGGCGACAATGCCTACTGTGCGGCCTTCGATCCGGCCGAAACCGCACAGGATATTGCCGGCATGGGCAGGCTGCACCTCAAAGAAATCGCCTTCGTCGACGACCTTCCGGATCAGCTCATGCATGTCGTAGGGCTGATTGGCGTTGGCCGGGATCAGCGTGTCGAGGCTTTCTTCGATACGGTCCCATTCGTCGGCGGTAGGGCGCTCGGGCGCGGATTCGCGGTTGGAAGCAGGCAGGAAATCAATGAAATCGCGGGTGGCGAGCAAGGCTTCGATATCGTTTTCGAACGCAACGTCCGCAACGCCGGACTTCGTGGTGTGCGTCACGGCCCCGCCGAGCTCTTCCTGCGTGACGATCTCATTGGTGACGGTCTTCACCACGTCAGGGCCGGTGACGAACATATAACTGCTGTCCTTCACCATGAAGATGAAGTCGGTCATCGCCGGCGAATAGACTGCGCCGCCCGCGCATGGCCCCATGATGAGGCTGATCTGCGGCACGACGCCGGACGCCAGCACATTGCGCTGGAACACTTCGGCATAGCCGCCAAGCGACGCGACGCCTTCCTGAATGCGGGCGCCGCCGCTGTCGTTGAGGCCGATGACGGGCGCGCCGACTTTCAGCGCCATGTCCATGATCTTGCAGATTTTCTGCGCATGGCGCTCGGACAGCGATCCGCCGAACACGGTGAAATCTTGGCTGAATACAAAGACGAGACGACCGTTGATCGTGCCCGATCCTGTGACGACGCCATCGCCGGGGATCTTCGTCTCTTCCATGCCGAACTCGGTGCAGTTGTGTTCGACATACATGTCGAGCTCTTCGAAGCTGTTCTCGTCGAGCAGAACGTCGAGCCGTTCGCGCGCCGTAAGGCGCCCCTTGGCGTGCTGCCCCGCGATCCGCTTTGCGCCGCCGCCCATACGGGCCGCCTCACGCATGGTCTCCAGCTTCTCGACTACGGCCAGTTTCGACATGAAGATCCTCTTCCCGGAATTGTGCAGGCTTTTCCCCTTTTCAGTCTTTGCGACAAAGGGCAAATGTGAATTTGCGGATTTGCAAAAGCCGATTTTGCAAACTATTGCGAAGCGATGGCACGAGGCGCACGCATTTTCGCTGGGCAGAAGCTGCGACAGCTTCGGCTCGATCAACGGATGGATCAGGCCGCGATGGCGGCGGTGCTGGCTATATCCGTATCCTATCTCAGTCAGTTGGAGAATGACGACCGGCCGTTGACCGCGAAGGTCAAGGCGGCGTTGGCGAGCGCGTTCCCGCTGGACTGGGCAGCATTCGATGCGCGGGAGGATGAGCAGTTGCTCGGTGCGTTCACCTTCGCGCTGGCGCATCCCGATGTCGCGAGTGGGCCGCTGGAAGCAGAGCGGACCGAGAAACTGCATCTGCAATTTCCGGAATTTGCGGCGCGTTTTGTGGACCTTCACCGCGCCTATAACCGTGCGAATGAGCGGCTGAACATGATGGAGGAAGCGATCGCCAACGACATGGCGACGCAGGCACGGATGCCGTGGGAAGCGGTGCGCGACTGGTTCCATAATGAAGGTAATTACGTCCATGCGCTCGATTGCATGGCGGAGGATTTGTGGGCGGCGCTGTCGGACGGCGGGCGGCTGACCGAAGCGACGCTGATCGCAGCGTTGCAGGACCGTCATGGCGTCGAGACGCGCGTGCAGGAAGCGCGGGACACTGCCTTGCGTGTATACGATGCCGATACGCGGCGGCTGTTCGTCAACGCGGCGTTGCCGCCGGAAAGCCGCAAGTTCATGCTGGCCTATCAACTTGTGATGGCGGAAGGCGCGGCGCTGATTGCCGACATTGCAGCGGGTGCGGGATTGTCTGCGCCGGGGTCGGACAGGCTGCTCACCATCGGGCTGAGCAACTATGCGGCGGGTGCTTTGCTGATGCCCTATGCGCGCTATCGCGAGGCGGCGCGGGAAGTGCGGCACGACATCGATCAGTTGGCACGGCGTTTCGGGGTGAGTTTCGAGCAGGCCTGCCATCGGCTTTCGACACTGCAAAGGCCGGGGATGCGGGGCATTCCGTTCTTCTTCTGCCGCGTCGATATGGCCGGGAACATCACCAAGCGGCACAGCGCCACGCGCTTGCAGTTTGCGCGTTTCGGTGGTGCCTGTCCGCTCTGGATCGTGCATGAGGCGGTGGCGATCCCCGACCGCATATTGGTGCAGCTTGGCGAGACGCCCGATGGGGTGCGCTATGTCTCGATGGCGAAAGGGTTGGTGAAGCCATCGGGCAGCTACGCCCGTGCGCCGCGGCGCTATGCCGTGGTGCTGGGTTGCGAGATCGAACATGCGGGCAATTTCGTCTATGCTGACGGGCTGCAATTGCATGATGAGGCGGCAGCCACGCCGATTGGTGTGACGTGCCGGCTTTGCCCGCGCCAGAGTTGCGACCAGCGCGCCTTTCCGCCTGCGGATCGGCCTATTCGGGTCGATCCGGATAATCGGCAGGTCGTGCCCTATTCGATTGAGTAGGTGTCTGCTTATACCAAACGGTCTTGGCGTTCCCCGGCGAAGGCCGGGGCCCAGTTCGGAGCGTGGAGCTGGACCCAGGCCTTCGCCGGGGGACAACTAAACGGGGGATCGGTTTACTTCAGCAGCACCAACTCCTCGGCCATGCTCGGATGGAGGGCCACGGTATCGTCGAAGTCCTGCTTGGTGAGGCCCGCTTTCACTGCGACCGCTGCCGCCTGCAGTATCTCCGGCGCATCCGGGCCGATCATGTGGAGACCGACGACCTTGTCCGTCGCGGCGTCCACGATCATCTTGTAGAGCGCGCGTTCGTTGCGGTTGGCGAGGACGTTCTTCATCGCGCGGAAGTCTGAGGTGTAGACCTTGACCGTGCCGAGCTTGTTGCGGGCTTCCGCCTCGGTCATGCCGACGGCGCCGATGGGCGGGTGGCTGAACACGGCGGAGGGGATGTTGGTGTAGTCCACCTTGCGCGGGTTGTTGCCGAACACGGTGTCGGCAAAGGCATGGCCTTCGCGGATCGCGACGGGGGTTAGCTGCACGCGGTTGGTTACGTCGCCCACGGCATAGACGCTTTCGCAACTGGTCTTGCTGAATTCATCCACCTTGATCGCGCCCTGATCGTCCAGTTCGACGCCTGCATTTTCCAGACCCAGCCCCTTGCTGTTCGGCTGACGCCCCGTGGCGAAGAGCAGCAGGTCGCAGGCGATGGGATCGCCGCCCTTGATGCGGACGCACAAGGTGCCGTCCTCGTTCTTCTCGATCTTCTCAAACGGCGCGTTGAAGCGGAAGTTGATCCCCTTCACCATGCTGATCTGCAGCAGGCGGTCGCGGATTTGCGTGTCGTAGCCGCGCAGGATCGTGTCGGAGCGATTTACGATAGTCACATGCGCGCCAAATTCGTGGAAGATGCCGGCGAACTCATTGGCGATGTAGCCGCCGCCCGCGATGACGACGCGCTTGGGCATTTCGTCGATGTGGAAGACTTCGTTCGAGGTGATGCCATGCTCGGCGCCTTCGATGTCCGGCACCATCGGCCATGCGCCGGTTGCTACGAGGATATAGCGGGCCGTGACCTTCTCCCCGCTGGCCAGCGCAATTTCATGCGGGCCGGCGATGGTGGCGCGTTCGTGGAAGGTCGTGACGCTGTTGGTGTCGAGCGTCTGTTGGTAGATGCCGTTCAGGCGGTCGACATCGGCCAGCACATTGTCGCGCAAGGTCTTCCAGTTGAAGCCGCATTCGGGAACGTCCCAGCCAAAACGGCGCGCGTCCTTCAGATCCTCGGCGAAATGTGCGCCATAGACGAGCAGCTTTTTTGGCACGCAGCCGCGAATGACGCAGGTGCCGCCGACGCGATATTCCTCGGCCACCGCAACCTTCGCGCCATGCGCTGCCGATATGCGGGCCGCCCGGACTCCGCCAGACCCTGCGCCAATGACGAACAGGTCGTAATCATAATCGCTCATGCAGAATGCTTTCGTTGTTTGATGCGATATGGCGTTGGGTCGGGCGTATTACCAACGGGATTTGCCGATGGCCGTGATCGGATCAGCCGAGTGCCAGGTCGATCAGCGCCATCGTCGAGGGGTCGAAACCGGTCGGGCCATTCTGTTCGATGGACTTGGCTATCTGCTTGCCTAGTTCGACGCCGAACTGATCGAAGGGATTGATGCCCATCAGCGCCGCATTGGCGAAGGTGCGATGTTCATAGAAGGCGATCAGCGCGCCCAGCGCCTGCGGGTTTACGTCATCCAACAGGATCGTGGTGGACGGGCGGTTGCCGGGATAGGCGCGCGCGGGGTCTTCGGCATTGTCCTTGCCCTGCATCAGTGCGGCACCTTGCGCGAAGCAATTGACGAGCAAGGTGCGGTGATGTGCGGGGTCAAGCGCGTGACCCGCCTCGATCGAAGCGATGAACTCGACCGGGACGATATGCGTGCCCTGATGCAATAGCTGAAACACGGCATGTTGCGCATCGGTGCCGACACCGCCCCAGGTGATCGGCGCGGTCGGGCCGTCGACGGGCTGGCCATCGGCGGTCACGCTCTTGCCGTTGCTCTCCATCTCAAGCTGCTGGAGGTAGGAGGGCAGCAGGCGCAGGCGCTCGTCATAGGCGAACACGGCTCGGGTCTGACAGTCCATGACGCGCGCATAATAGAGATCGGCAAAGGCCGCGAGCAGCGGCGCGTTGGCGGTGGGTTCGGCCAGGCGGAAGTGCCGGTCCATAAGGGCGGCGCCTTCCAGCAGGCTTTCGAAAGCATCCCAACCGAGCGCCAGCGCCGCCGGGAAGCCGATGGAGGACCATAGCGAATAGCGCCCGCCGACGCTTTCGTTGAACGGCAGCACGCGGGTTTCATCGACACCCCACTCCATCGCCTTTTCGGGCGCAGCGGTAAGCGCGATGACCTTGCCATAGGGATCGTCGATCCCTGCCTCGACCATCCAGTTGATGGTGCTGGCGGCGTTGAGCATGGTTTCGGTGGTGGTGAAGGTCTTCGACGCGATGGCGAGAATAGTTGCGTGCGGATCGAAGCGATCCAGCGCGGCTTCCAGCGCGGTGCCGTCTACGTTGGAGACGATGGCGACGTCATAGCGTTTTTCATCGCGACCGAGCGCATCGACGATCAGGTTCGGACCGAGCGCCGATCCGCCGATACCGACGTGGATGATGTGCCGCACCGGCCCGAGCGCTTCGGCTTCGATGGCGTCGATCAACGCGCGCATCCGGTTGTGGAACATCTTGGCTGCGGCGACGCTCTCCGGATTGCCTTCGCCGCGTTCGGCGGGATGTTCGGCGGCGCGGCCTTCGGTGTTGTTGATCGCTTCGCCTGCGAACAGCGCGTCGCGCTTGCCCGCAAAATCGCTTTCGACGGCCAGCGTCTGAAACGCTGTCAGCAAGTCGTCCGTCAGGTGCGTCTTGCTCCAGTCGAAGCGGATGGGCCCCACGCTGAGCGTGTGTTTATCGAGACGACCGGCGTCCCTGTCGAAGATGGTTTTCAGTTCGGGGATGGGCTGTGCATGGATGGCGGTCCAGGATGGGCTGGTCATAATGAGTCCTTGCTGGGTGGAAAGGCGTCGCTGCCCCGGCTGCACACCAGGAATCATCGCCTCCATAGCGAAAGGAAGCGCCGCTTGCATAGGGTGTCCCTTGACCTTCGCGATGGGACGACGCAAAGCCGCGAGCGCATAGATGAGGAAGCGACAGACAAGCATGAGCGACAAATCGGAGACGCGGGACTTTTTATGGTTCCTCGCGAAGCTGACGATATTCGTCATCGTGTTGCGCAGCTTCATCATGTCGCCGTTCAACATCCCATCGGAATCGATGCAGCCGCGGCTGTTGATCGGGGATTATCTGTTGGTGGCGAAGTGGCCTTATGGCTATTCGCGATACAGCCTGCCGTTCAGCGTCCCCTTAATCCCCGGCCGCATCTTTGCCTCTCAGCCCGAGCGCGGTGATGTCGTCGTTTTCAAGGCACCGCCAGACCAGAGCAACGATTATATCAAGCGCGTGATCGGCCTGCCGGGCGATCTCATCTCGGTTCAGGGTGGGACGGTCATCCTGAACGGGCAGGCCATCCCGAAGGTGAAGGTGGCAGACTTGGTCATCCCGGCCTCGGCGAACATGATAGCGGCTTCGGAAAAGGACGGTAATCCCTCGCCTTGCTATCGCGTGCAGTTCGAGGAGCGGGAGAAGGACGGATCGCGCATGTGCCGCTATCCGCAGTTCCGTGAGACGCTGCCCAATGGTAAAAGCTACAACGTCCTCGACCTCGATCCCGATGGCGCGGCGGACAATCGCGATACGGTCGTCGTGCCGGAAGGGCGCCTGTTCCTGATGGGCGACAATCGCGACCGTAGCGCGGACAGCCGCTTCCCCGCCGAAGTCGGCGGCGGCATCGGCCTTGTCCCGCAGGAAAATCTGGTGGGGCGGGCGATGATCTCGGTCTTCTCGACCGACGGCAGCGCGCAATGGCTGCTTCCCTGGACGTGGTTCACCGCAGCGCGGTGGAACCGGATCGGCGAAGGCTTCTGATGCGGCCCGATACGGCGGCATGGCTGGAGGCATTGATCGGCCTCTCCCCTGCCCGTCCGGATATGTTCGTGCAGGCACTGACGCATGGCAGCGCAGCGGCGGCGAATTACGAGCGGCTGGAATTTCTGGGCGACCGTGTGTTGGGCGTGGTGGTGGCCGAATGGCTGTTCGAGCATTTTCCGGGTGAGCCGGAAGGCAAACTTTCGCGGCGCTTCAATGCGCTGGTGTCGGGTGAAACCTGCGCCGAAATTGCGCGCGACGTAGGCGTTCCCAAACACATGGTGCTCGGCAAGCAGGCGCGTGACGATGGCGCGATGGACAGCGACAATGTGCTGGGCGACGTGATGGAAGCGATCATCGGTGCGCTGTTCCTCGACGCAGGCATGGACAATGCCAAGGCGCTCGTGCGGCGGCTGTGGGCGGGGCGTGTGGATACGCAGGACTCAGCGCCCAAGCATCCCAAGTCCGCCTTGCAGGAATGGGCCGCCGCCAACCGCCGCCGCCCGCCGGAATATGTGATGACGGGCAAGACGGGACCGCATCACAACCTGCGCTTTGCGGTGACGGTGACGATCCACGGCGTCGGCGACGCATCGGCGGAAGGCACATCGAAGCAGGAAGCCGAGACAGCAGCAGCGAAGGCGATGCTGGAGCGGTTATCCTGACCCCTACCGCGGTTCATCCTGAGCTTGTCGAAGGATCTCGTTTCTTTTAATTTTCAGACAGGGCTTTCTGGACCTACATGCTGCATTGCGCGGATCGCAGCTTTTATGTCGGGCATACAGACGATCTGGAGAAGCGGATTGCCATGCATCAATCCGGCCAGTTGCCGGGATATACCAGCACAAGGTTGCCAGTGAAAATGGTCTGGTCGCAGGCATTTGGCAGCCGCGACGAGGCACTAACGGCCGAACGGCAGATCAAGGGTTGGAGCCGTGCAAAGAAGCTGGCGTTGATCCGGGAAGACTGGCCGCTCATCAGCGCACTCGCGCGCGGACACAAAGAGAAGTAAGCCCTTCGACAAGCTCAGGGCGAACGGAGATTAGAATTTTGAACGAGACAGCCCAAAATCAAACCCGCTGCGGCGTTGTCGCCGTGGTTGGGGCGCCCAATGCGGGCAAGTCGACGCTGGTCAATGCTCTGGTGGGGCAGAAGGTCGCGATTACCAGCCCAAAGGCGCAGACGACGCGGACGCGCGTGATGGGCGTTGCGATCGAGGGGGATGCGCAGCTTATTCTGGTCGATACGCCGGGGATTTTCGAGCCAAAGCGCCGGCTCGACCGGGCGATGGTGCAGGCAGCATGGGGCGGCGCACAGGGCGCGGACCTGATCGCATTGGTGATCGACGGAAAGGCAGGCCTTGGCACCAAGCTGGAGCGTGCTGTCGAAGGGTTGAAGGAGCGCAAGGAACCCAAGCTGCTCATCATCAACAAGGTCGACATCGCGACCAAGGAAAAGCTGCTGGTCCATGCCGAAAAACTGAATGCCGCCGTGGGTTTTGAGGAGATATTCTTCGTTAGCGCCGCGACGGGCGATGGCTTGCCGCAGTTCAAGGCGGCCCTGGCGAAGATGATGCCAGAAGGTCCGTGGCATTTCCCCGAAGATCAGGTGTCGGATGCCACCGACCGGATGCTGGCCGCGGAAATCACGCGGGAGCAATTGTATCATCAGTTACACGCGGAACTGCCCTATGCGGCGGCGGTCGAGACGGAAAAGTATAGCGAGCGTCCCGATGGATCGCTGGAAATCCATCAGCAGATATTGATCGGACGACCGACGCAGCGGGCCATCGTGCTCGGCAAAGGTGGGCAGCGGCTGAAACAGATCGGGTCGCAGGCGCGCGCGGAACTCGCGGCGCTGATCGGGAAGCCGGTGCACCTCTACCTGCATGTGAAGGTCAAGGAAGACTGGGAAAACGACCGCAGCGTGTATCGGGATATCGGGCTGGATTGGGTAGAGTAACCGAGAGTGTAAGCGGATATTTACCTCGAAGCGTTACGCCTTCGAAATGTCCGCTGCGATCCGCATTTTGATAGCCGTCAGCTTTTCCATGCTGGCGACGCTCATCGCGATGTATCTTCTTTCGCGGCTGCCGGGAATGGATGTACCTCTGCAATGGTGGATTTTCGGAGCAGCATGCCCCTTGGTCGTGTCATTTCCGGTGAGTTACCTCTTGATCCGGCAGGGCGACCGAAACCAGATGTTACATACCGAGCTTCGAGCCGCCTTCGCCCAAGCCAAGCATCTTTCCGAAATCGACCAAATGACTGGGCTGCTCAACAGAGCGACGTTTATAAGGTGGGCTTCCGAGCGGTCGAAAGCGTCGTTCGGTGCCGTCCTTCTGATAGATATCGACAATTTCAAGAGCATCAATGACTTATACGGTCACCATGTTGGGGACACAGTCCTGCAAATGGTGGCCGAGACCCTTAAATCCTCCACCAGAAGCACCGATTTGTGCGGCCGTCTGGGCGGAGAGGAATTTGCCGTTCTTCTGCAAAATTGCGACATCGATACCGCGTTGAACATGGCAGAAAGACTGCGGGTCAACGTCAGTGAACTGCAGATTGCACTACCCAATAAGCAGGTCGTAGCACCGACGATCAGCATAGGCGTTGCCACCCAGAATGGCGTGCACCCCTTCCAGGAAACACTGCAGCACGCCGACCGCGCCATGTACCGCGCCAAGAACCAGGGGCGCAATCAGGTACAACTGGCCGCTTGAAATGGTCAGTTAAGTAACGGCAGCCTTTTTGGGTGCCGTCGCTTTTTTAGGAGCGGCCTTCTTCGCGGGTGCTTTCTTGGCCGCTGCTTTCTTAGGCGCTGCTTTCTTCTTGCCCTTCTTGGCAGGTGCTGCGGCGGCGCGGGCGTCGATGAGTTGAGCGGCTTCTTCCAGCGTCAGTTGGTCCTTGTCGACGGTCTTGGGCAGCGTCGCGTTGGTTTCTCCGTCAGTGACGTAAGCGCCGTAGCGGCCTTCCATCAGCTTGATTTCCGCTTCGCTGCGCGGGTGTTTGCCGAGAACCTTGAGCGGTTCGCGACCACCGGCGGCGCGCGGTCCCTTGTTGGCGGCGTCGGCCAGCTTCGCGACGGCGGCGTTCATGCCGGTTTCGAAAATTTCGGCGGTGCCGGACAGCCGCGCATATTTGCCGTCATGGAGCAGATACGGCCCGAAACGCCCGATATTGGCGACGATGGGCAGGCCCGTTTCCGGGTGATCGCCGACGGTGCGCGGGAGGCTGAGCAGCTTCACCGCCCAGTCGAGCGTCAGTTCGCCATCGGGCAAATCCTTCGGGATCGACCCACGCTTGGCCTCCTTGCCTTCGCCCATTTCGATATAGGGACCAAAGCGGCCGCTTTTGCGGATGATGTCCTGCCCGGTTTCAGGATGCTGGCCGAGCGCTTCGGGGCCGGTATCGGCGGCGCCATCGCTGCCCGGCTGACCGAATTTACGGGTGAATTTGCATTCCGGATAGTTGGAGCAAGCGATGAACGCGCCGAAGCGTCCGCCGCGCAGCGACAATTTGCCATCGGCGCACAGCGGGCAAGCGCGCGGATCGGTGCCGTCCGCCTTGGCCGGGAACAGCATGGGTTCGAGGAATTTGTCGAGCTCAGCGGTGATGTCGGAAGGCTTCTGCTCCATGACTTCCAGCGTCTTGGGCTTGAAGTCTTTCCAGAAGGCTTCAAGTACGGCCTGCCACTGCGCGCGGCCGCCGGAGACGTCATCGAGTTCGTCTTCCATGCCTGCCGTGAAGTCGTAGCTCACATAGCGTTCGAAGAAGCGTTCGAGGAAAGCGGTGACGAGGCGTCCGCTTTCTTCGGCAAAGAAGCGGTTCTTTTCGATCCGCACATAGTCGCGGTCCTTGAGCGTCTGGAGCGTCGAGGCGTAAGTCGATGGGCGACCGATGCCGAGCTCTTCCAGACGCTTGACGAGGCTCGCTTCGCTGTAGCGTGGCGGCGGCTGCGTGAAATGCTGTTCGGCGTTGACGGCCTTTTTCGCGGGCACATCGCCTTGCGACAGACGGGGCAACAGCTTGCCGTCTTCGTCTTCGCTATCGTCGCGGCCTTCTTCGTAGAGCGCGAGGAAGCCGGGGAAGATTACGACCTGCCCGGTGGCGCGCAGGGTGTGGCTGCCGCTGCCGTCGGTCATGTCGATGGTGGTGCGCTCCATGCGGGCGGATGCCATCTGGCTGGCGAGTGCGCGCTTGAAGACGAGGTCGTAGAGGCGCGCATGGTCGCCGGAGCCGACTTTGTCGCGGGTAAATTCGGTCGGACGAATGGCTTCATGCGCTTCCTGTGCATTCTTTGCCTTCGTCTGATACATGCGTGGTTTTTCAGGAAGATAGCCGCCGTCATAGCGATCCGATATCGCCTTGCGTGCGGCGGAAATGGCGCTGTGGTCCATTTGTACGCCGTCGGTACGCATGTAGGTGATCGCGCCGTCTTCGTAGAGCTGCTGCGCGATCCGCATGGTGTGGCTGGCGGAGAAGCCCAGCTTGCGAGCGGCTTCCTGCTGGAGCGTCGAGGTTGTGAACGGCGGCGGCGGATTGCGGGTGAGCGGCTTGGTCTCGACCGTCTGAACGGTGAAGCGGCCCGCTTCGACATCGGCCTTGGCGGCGAGTGCGTCGCCTTCCTTGCCGATGCTGAGGCGCTCGATCTTCTCGCCCTTCCAGCGGATGAGGCGCGAGGTGAACGCTACGCCGCCCTGCTCCATGTCGGCGGAGACGGACCAATATTCCTGCGCGGTGAAGCTCTCGATCTCGCGTTCGCGCTCGACAATGAGGCGCAAGGCAACTGACTGCACACGCCCCGCCGATTTGGCACCCGGCAGCTTGCGCCAGAGCACTGGCGAAAGGGTGAAGCCGACGAGATAGTCGAGCGCGCGGCGGGCGCGATAGGCGTCGATCAGATCCTCGTCGAGCGCGCGGGGATGCGCCATGGCGTCGAGCACAGCCGCCTTTGTGATGGCATTGAAGGTTACGCGGTCAACCACTTGCGGCAGCGCCTTTTTCGCGCGCAGCACTTCCTGCACATGCCAGCTTATGGCTTCGCCTTCGCGGTCAGGGTCAGTCGCGAGGATGAGGCGCGTAGCTTGCTTGGCGGCATCGGTGATCGCCTTCAACTGGCGCGCCTTGTCGCCGTAATTTTCCCACGACATCGCAAAACCGTCGTCGGGGTTCACCGATCCATCCTTGGGCGGCAGATCTCGGATGTGACCATAGGACGCCAGGACATGGAAATCCCCGCCCAGATACTTCTCGATGGTCTTCGCCTTGGCCGGCGACTCTACAATGACAAGCTGCATGATGCTGTCGAAAACCCCTGTTGAATCGTTCTCTCACGTATACGCGCGAGTTTGGGTGTGGAAATTGAGAACCGTCAAGCGGCCATTATGGGTCATTCGCGCAGGCTGACGCGCCCGCCTGCATGGCGTTCGGCACGTCCGGCCAGTTCAAGTTCGAGGAGGACGGTCTGCACCAGCGCCGGGGCTATGCCCGACTGGCGGATGAGTTCATCGACCGGGACCGGGACGGGGCCGAGCAGATCGACGATGCGGCGGCGGTCGGAATCGCTGGCGTCGGCGGGTGGCGCAGCGGTGAAGGGATCGGAGGGCTGGCGGAACATCGATCCGTGGATGGGGCCGATGGCTTCCAAAATGTCCGCGACCGATTGCACGAGGATCGCGCCTTCGCGGATCAGTTGATTGCATCCCTGCGCACGGGGGTCGAGCGGGGAGCCGGGGACCGCCATGACGTCACGCCCTGCCTCCCCCGCCAGCCGCGCGGTGATGAGCGAGCCGGACTTCGGCGCTGCCTCGACTACGACCGTGCCGACCGAAAGACCCGCGATGATGCGGTTGCGCGAGGGGAAATGGCGCGCGAGCGGTTGGGTGCCGGGCGGCTGTTCGGCGAGGAGCAGGCCGCGCTGAGCGACCTGTTCCTGCAGTGCTTCGTTTTCCGGAGGGTACGCAATGTCGATGCCGCTGGCGATGACGCCGATCGTGCCGCCATCGATCGATCCCTGATGCGCTGCGGTGTCTATGCCGCGCGCCAGACCGGAAACCACGGTGACGCCCTCCGCCGCTAGCCCCTGCCCCAGCATCCGTGAGAAGCGGCAGGCAGCAGCGGAGGCATTGCGCGCGCCGACCATGCCGACGCAACGGCGCTTCGCCAGTGACAGATCGCCGCGATAGATGAGCGCGGGCGGGGCCGTTTCCATTTCGGCCAGCAATGCCGGGTAATCGGGTTCGCCGATGAAGACGTAAAATGCGCCAAGGGATTGGGTGCGTTCGACTTCGCGCAGGATGAGAGCGGGTTCGGCCAAGCGCGGAGGGCGGCCTCCACCCCGCGCGGCAAGATCCGGGATCGCCGCCAGCGCGGCTGTGGCCGAGCCGAAGCGCGCGATGAGCTGACGATAGGTTATGGGACCGATCTGCGCCGAGCGGATCAGGCGCAGGCTATCCAGACGGGAATGCTCCAACGTATCTCAGCCCTTCTTGCCGACCTTCGGCTCGGTGCCCGCCAACAGTCGCCTTATATTGGCGCGGTGACGCCACAGGACGATAGCGGCCATTCCCGCGAAGGCCTGAGCAAGCATAGGATGCCCCGCTACTAGCGCGCCTATAGGGGCGCTAATCGCTGCCGCCATGCCCCCAACCGAGGACCAGCGCAGGATCAGGAGCGCGCCGATCCACACGGCCGCGAACAGCAGGCCGCTGGGCCAGTGCAGCGCGAGAACCACGCCCATCATCGTAGCAACGCCCTTGCCCCCGGCAAAGCGTAGCCAGATGGGGTAGCAATGGCCGATGAACGCCATCACGCCGCCGACGACGGTGCCGTGCGCCGGATCGATCATGCCGCCGATGGCGACTGCGCCAGCCCCTTTGGCCAGGTCCAGAAGCAGCGTCAGCGCCGCCAGTCCCTTGCGCCCTGTGCGCAGGACATTGGTAGCGCCGATGTTGCCGGACCCGATCTGACGAAGGTCGCCTGCGCCCGAAAAGCGGGTGAGGAGCAAGCCGAAGGGGATCGAACCCAACACATATCCGACAAGTGCAGAGAGAATTGGCGCGAGCCAGAGCGATGGCATGAAAAGGTCCCCTTGGTACGTCCCAATCATAAACGGCAGCGCAGCAGGGGCAAGTCGCGTTTCCACGTTTTGCGCACAGGATGACGGGTTCGCCATCGGCACGCGGTTGACTTCCTAAGCCCGGCAAGGGAATTGAACGAGCATGACTGTATCGCCTGACGCCCCTGTCCTCTTTTTCGATTCCGGTGTCGGCGGCTTGTCGATTCTTGCGCCCGCCCATGCGCTCCTGCCAACCATGCCGGTCGTTTACGCTGCCGACTCCGCTGGATTTCCTTATGGGACGAAGAGCGAAGCGGAGATTGCGGCGCGGGTGCCTGCGCTGCTCGGTCGCCTTGTCGAGCGTTATCGCCCGCGTCTTGTGGTAATCGCCTGCAATACGGCATCGACCATCGCTCTGTCGGTGGTGCGCGCTGCGCTGGATGTGCCGGTGGTGGGCACTGTCCCGGCGATCAAGCCCGCCGCCGAGCAATCAATCGAGCGCGTCATCGGCGTGCTTGGCACTGACGCCACCGTGCGCCAACCTTATGTGGATCGGCTGGCGGCGGAACATGGCGCGGACTGTACCGTGCTGAGGCACGGATCGGCGGCGCTGGTGGCGCTTGCCGAAGCGAAGCTGCGAGGAGAGACGCTCGATCCGGCGGTGGCGCGCGATGCCTTGGCGGGATTGCTCGATCAGCCCGGCGGGGAGCGGATGGACGTTGTTGTGCTGGCTTGCACGCACTTTCCGCTTTTGCTGGATGAACTACGCGCCGCCAGCCCCCGCGAACTGGCTTTCGTCGATGGCGGACCGGGCATCGCGCGGCGGATCGCCTATCTTACTCAGGGACAGGCATGGCCGGACGCACAGCCCGATGGCGTCGCCGTATTTACGCGGGTCGATGCCGACACGGAAGCGTTGCGACCTGCGCTGCTATCATACGGATTAACACGTATCGACGCGCTATAAAGCGCCGGGACGATTGGAGTGATCGGAAAACTCCCACTTTTGCGAACGGTTATCGCTGGTAAATCGCTCGCACCCTGTCTAAACGGCGGCCCTAGTCAATGCAGCAGTCGGGACGACGCCGTGAACTACAAACATATCTTCAGCCAGGCTATCGACCGCTTGCACAGTGAAGGCCGCTATCGGGTCTTCATCGATATTTTGCGGAACAAGGGGAATTTCCCCAACGCGCGCTGCTTCCATGGCCATAACGGGCCGAAGCCGATTACGGTGTGGTGCTCCAACGACTATCTCGCCATGGGCCAGCATCCCAAGGTCGTTTCCGCGATGGAAGAAGCGCTGCACGATGTCGGCGCTGGGTCTGGCGGCACGCGCAATATCGGCGGCAACACGCATTATCATGTCGATCTGGAAGGCGAACTGGCCGACCTGCATGGCAAGGAAGGCGCACTGCTCTTCACCAGTGGCTATGTGTCGAACGAAGCGACGCTTTCGACGCTGGCCAAGCTGCTTCCGGGTTGCATCATCTATTCCGATGAACTGAACCACGCATCTATGATTGCGGGCATTCGCAATTCGGGCTGCGAGAAGCAGGTGTTCCGTCACAACGATGTCGAACATCTGCGCGAATTGCTCGAAGCGTCGGACCCCGAAGCGCCCAAGCTGATCGCCTTCGAAAGCGTCTATTCGATGGACGGCGATGTCGCGCCGATCGATGCGTTTTGCGATCTGGCGGATGAATTCAATGCGCTGACCTATCTCGATGAAGTGCATGCTGTGGGCATGTACGGTCCGCGCGGTGGCGGCATTTCGGATCGCGACGGCGTTGCGCATCGGTTGACGATCATCGAAGGGACGCTCGGCAAGGCGTTCGGCGTGATGGGCGGCTATATCGCGGCCGATCAGATGATCATCGACGTGATCCGCAGCTATGCGCCCGGGTTCATCTTCACGACTTCGCTTTCGCCTGTGCTGGTGGCCGGTGCGCTGGCTAGCGTGCGGCACCTCAAAGCATCGAGCGAAGAGCGCAACGGGCAACAGGCGGCTGCCGCGACGCTCAAGAATCTGATGAGCGAAGCTGGTTTGCCGGTGATGCCGTCGGTCACGCACATCGTTCCGCTGATGGTCGGTGATCCGATCAAAGCCAAGAAGATCAGCGACATTCTGCTCGCCGAATATGGCGTCTATGTGCAGCCGATCAATTACCCGACGGTCCCGCGCGGCACGGAGCGGCTGCGCTTTACGCCCGGTCCTGCGCATGATGAAGCGATGATGCGCGATCTGGTGTCGGCTTTGGTGGAAATCTGGTCACGCATGGAATTGCAACTGGCCGAGGCGGCCTAAATTCCAGCCCCTCTTGCGGAACCTAACATTGCTCTCCCATCTTGAGAGGGCATGTCATCCGTTCCCCATTGGATAGAGCCGCACCCGACCGGCATCTATGTTCGCCCCGCAGATGCGTGGATCGACCCCAGCCAGCCGCGTGATCGCGCGCTGGTAACCCATGGTCATGCCGATCATGCGCGCGGCGGTCATGGGCATGTGTGGGCGACGCGCGAGACATTGGCGATCATGGGTCTGCGCTATGGGACAGCGGATGGCACCCCGCTGGCCTATGACGAGACGTTCACGCTGGGCGATGTGACCATTCGCTATGTGCCTGCGGGGCATGTGCTGGGTTCAGCGCAGATCGTGCTGGAACATGCAGGCGAGCGGGTAGTGGTGACGGGCGATTATAAACGCCGCAGCGATCCCACCTGCCCCGCTTTCGTGCCGGTGCCGTGCGATATCTTCGTGACCGAGGCCACATTCGGACTGCCCGTATTCCGCCATCCCGATACGGGGAGCGAAATGGACCGGCTGCTGGGCGCACTTCATGCCCATCCGGAGCGATGCGTGCTGGTGGGCGCTTATGCGCTGGGCAAGGCACAACGGATCATTTGCGAACTGCGCGCGCGGGGGCATCATGACGCCATCTATATCCACGGCGCGATGGAGAAAATGTGCGCGCTGTATCAGGATTTCGGCGTCGAGATGGGCGAATTGCGACCCGCCGCTGGTGTCGCGGCGAAGGACATGCGTGGGCATGTCGTGATATCCCCGCCCTCGGCGCTGAACGACCGGTGGAGCCGTCGGCTGCCCGATCCCATCACTGCCATGGCGTCAGGCTGGATGCGGGTGCGGCAGCGCGCGCGTCAACGCAACGTCGAGTTGCCGCTGGTGATATCGGACCATGCCGACTGGGACGAACTGACAGCGACGATCCGCGAAGTCGCGCCGACCGAGACATGGGTGACGCATGGGCGGGAAGAGGCACTCGTTCACTGGTGCCAGATGCACCAGATGAAGGCACGCGCGCTGGCGCTGGTCGGGCGTGAGGATGACGACGATGCGTGAGTTTGCGCAACTGCTCGATGGGCTGGTCTACACGCCATCGCGCAATGGCAAGCTGCTGCTGATCGGCGAGTATATGAAGCGGACGGTCGATCCCGACCGAGGCTGGGCATTGGCGGCGTTGACCGGAAACCTCGACCTGAAAGCGGTCAAATCCTCTGCCATTGGCGAAATGATCCGGGGGCGGGTCGATCCGGTGCTGTATGAGATGAGCCGGGATTATGTAGGCGATATGGCGGAGACGGTATCGCTGCTCTGGCCCTCGTCCGATGCAGCGGATGTCGATGACGGCACTCTGACGCTGGATGTCGTCGTGCAGCGGCTATCAAATGTGAAACGCGCAGAGGCATCCGCCATGCTGGCCGAAATGATGGATCATCTCGACATCAGCGGACGGTTTGCGGTGCTTAAGCTGGCGACGGGCGGGCTACGCGTCGGCGTGTCTTCGCGGCTTGCCAAGACCGCATTGGCACAGGCGTTCGATGTGCCGGTCGACGATATCGAGGAGAGCTGGCACGCGCTAACGCCGCCCTACGCCACGTTGTTCGACTGGCTCGAAGGGCGGAGCGGCCGGCCCGATCCGGCAGGTACGCCGTTCTTCCGTCCGTTCATGCTGGCTCATCCTTTGGAAGAGGCGAGTGTCGATCTGAAGGATTATGCCGCCGAATGGAAATGGGACGGCATCCGCGTGCAGATCGTCGGCACGGAGGGCGAGACGCGGCTCTACAGCCGTGCGGGTGACGACATCACCGGCAGCTTCCCCGACGTGGCCGATGCTTTCAGCGGGCATGGCGTGCTGGACGGCGAGCTACTGGTTAAGGGCGATGTACAGGGCGCTGAGGCGCATGGTGGCGCGGCGGCGAGCTTCAACGCCTTGCAACAGCGGTTGGGCCGCAAGGCGGTGTCGGGCAAGATGCTGGGTGAGTTCCCAGCCTTCGTGCGGCTCTACGATCTGCTGCTCGACGGAGAGGAGGATTTGCGGGCGCTGCCGTGGACGGAACGGCGCAAACGGCTGGAGGCCTTCATGCCGTCACTGGATCCGTCACGTTTCGATCTGTCTGCCGTGATCGACGCGAAGGATTTCGAGGCCTTGGGCGAAATCCGCGCAGGTGCGCGTGACGCAGCGATCGAGGGCGTCATGCTCAAGCGACGCGACAGTCCCTATGTCACCGGGCGACGCGCAGGCCTCTGGTATAAATGGAAGCGCGATCCGCTGACCGCCGATTGCGTGATGATGTATGCGCAGCGGGGGCATGGAAAGCGTTCGTCCTATTATTCGGACTACACCTTTGGATGCTGGACAGAGGATGGCGAATTGCTGCCGGTGGGCAAAGCCTATTCCGGGTTTACCGACGAGGAACTCAAAGGGCTGGACCGTTTCGTGCGGAGCAACACCGTCAACCGCTTCGGCCCGGTGCGCGAGGTGGAAAAGACGCTGGTGCTCGAAGTCGCGTTCGATTCGGTCCATGAAAGCAAACGGCACAAGTCGGGACTGGCGATGCGCTTTCCGCGTATCTCGCGCATCCGGCGCGACAAGCCAGCAGCGGAGGCGGATATGATTGCGACATTGCGAAAGCTCGTCATCTGAGCGCGTGGGCCATTATACCGGCATTCTTGTTACTGAACGCATGGACGATGCTGCGTTTCTGGCAAGACAAGCAGCGAGCGATAAACGGTAGACGCCGAATTGCGGAATCTGACTTGCTGGGTTTGGCAATTATCGGCGGATCGGTGGGAGCATTGTTAGCCAGGCAAATGTTCCGTCATAAAACGCGAAAAGAACCCTTTTCCACCTACCTACTTCTGGTCCTTGTCGCTCAGATCGGCGGACTCATCGGATGGTTTTTACTCTGATCACCGTAAAGCCCGCCGACGGGGGGAATGATCGGCGGGCTCGCAGCAATCTTACGGTAGAAAATCCGTCGATCAGGTTCAGGGCATCAGAACCGTATCGACAACGTGGATCACGCCGTTCGACTGCATGACGTTGGGGATGGTGATCTTCGACTTGCCGCCCTTGGCGTCCGTCAGATACCAGCCGCCGTTTTCCTTGGCGACCGAGAGGGTTTCACCCTGCACGGTGGTCAGCATGGCTTTGCCACCATTGGCCTTGGCCAGCTTTTCGATGTCCATCGCCGTCAGGCGACCGGGGACGACGTGGTATGTCAGAATCGTGGTCAGCGTCGCCTTGTTCTCAGGCTTCACCAGCGTTTCGACGGTGCCGGTAGGGAGCTTGGCAAAGGCCGCATTGGTCGGCGCGAAGACAGTGAACGGTCCAGCGCCCTTGAGCGTATCGACCAGACCAGCGGCCTGCACCGCTGCGACGAGGGTGGTGTGGTCCTTCGAATTGACAGCGTTATCGACGATGTCCTTGGTTGGATACATTGCTGCACCACCGACCATCGGGTTCTTGGCCGAAGCGACGGTGCCGCCGGCGAGCAGCATGGCCCCGGCAAGGGACAGGGATAGCTTTGAAAGGGTGATTTTCATAACGGGAGGCGTCCTTCCTACATTGGCACGCCGGGTTTGCCGGGTGCTGCACAGTTACGCGCGAACAGTGGGAAAGGATGCAGAGGCGGTCAGATAATCGAAATCTTTCCTGCCGCGACTGGCGCGCTGCTTGGCGCGGCATGAGGTGCCGTCGCAGCGGGCTCCATCGTGATTGCCAGAGTGACTCCGTTTTCCAGCATCGCCCGCATCTTGGGCGAGACGGCCATGCGCGTGGTGCCCCTCGCGGAAATCATGCCCAGCGAACGGGGCTTGCCATCTGCAGGTATCACCCAGAGTTCCGGGGCCAGATCGCCTTGCGGTAGATTTTCCGCACGCAGGTTGAGTTGCGCGGTCGTCTCGTCATAGCGCGCGGCGACGAGCATATTGCTCCCCTGTCCGACCATCTGCGCAACGGCCATCTGATTGGCGGGTGCTGCCTGCACGATTTGCGGAGGAAGCGACGCCGGGGGGCGGAAGAGCAGAACGAACGCCAGCGACGCAGCCAGTGCACCCGACACAAGTGCGCTGGCACGCCAGACTCGCAATTGACGTGTCACGCCCGATGCCACCGTTGCCTTCGGTTCGATCTGCGCGGCAATGCCTGCCCAGACTTCCAACGATGGACGGTGTTCGGCAAAATCATGGTGCAAGGGCGCGAGGCGTCGCTCCCATGCCGTCACGTCCGCAGCGAAAGCCGGGTCGGACAGTTGCAACCGCAGCGCCTCTGCGCGCTCCGCACCCGTCAACAGCCCAAGCGCGAGTTCACTAGCCAGCGCATCGCGTTCTTCGGGCGTCATCGGGGCGGATGGCTCAGTCATCGCCAAGGCATCCTTTCAACCGCTGCAGGCCGCGACGCATCCAGCTTTTCATCGTCCCCAAGGGGACGTCCATACGCGCCGACAGGTCCGCATAAGTCAGCCCATCGAAGAATGCCGCGCGAATGGCCGTCGCCTGCCGCTCTTCGAGCGTATCGATGCACTGATGGATGCGCGTGGTTTCCTGATCCTGTTCGATAGTCTGATCCGCACGCATCCGGGTATCGGCAATCGCGAAAGCGGCTTCTTCCGGCGCAGTCGCCACGCGGCCTGACGCACGGCGCCAGTCAATGGCGGAATTGCGGGCAATCGCGCACAGCCAGGTAATCGGACTGGCCCGCCCTGCATCGAACCGCCCCGCGCGGTTCCACACCTTGATATACACATCCTGCAATATGTCCTCCGCCGCATCGCGATCATTGGAGATACGCAGGCAAATTCCAAATAGTTTCGCAGACGTCATATCGTAGACTTGGCGGAGTGCCGCGCGATCCTGTTGCGCGACCGCCTGCAGCGCGTCGATCAGTTTGCTGCGTGCCGCGTCCGGGCCGGATGATGGCTCTGCCGTGCTCACGGTCGCAACACTAGCGGCGGTGGGCAGCTTATCAAGCGCCTATCATCGCTGCGTAGGTCGGAAGATCGACATTGCGGCCGGACAGGGTGATCACGGTGGTGCCATCGACCTGCGCCTTTCCGGCCAGCACGGCGGCCAGCGCGACCGCGCCGCCGGGTTCGAGCACGAGGCCAAGCGACGTCATGGCGAGGCGCATGGCGGCGGCGACCTCTGCTTCGGTAACGGCAACCCCTGTCGCGCCGCGCCCGTGGAGGATGTCGAAGGTCAGCGGCGCTATTCGCAGCGTTTGAAGTGCATCGCAGCGTGTCGGCGGAGGATTGGGACCGACGGGCACGATATGCCCCTGCCGTAGCGACTCCCCGAAATCGTCCCAGCCTTCCGGTTCGACGACGGTGATCTGCGTATCCGGCAATGCCAGCGCGCAGCCGCTGGCCAAACCGCCGCCGCCGCAACAGATTACCATGCGCGTGGGGCGTTTTTCGGTCATCGCTTCGAGCTGGTCGGCGGCTTCGATGGCGACGCTCCCCTGCCCCTCGACCACCCAGGGATCGTCAAAGCTGGGTACGAGGATCGCACCATGCTCATCGGCCAGTTTGACGGAGATCGCTTCGCGGCTTTCGGTCATCCGGTCATAGGTTACAACATTGGCGCCCAGCGCGCGGGTTGCGTCGACCTTTGCCTGCGGGGCATCGGCGGGCATGACGATGGTGGCGGTCATGCCGAGCCGCCGCGCGCTCCAGGCGATGCCTTGGGCGTGGTTACCGGAAGAGAAAGCGACGACGCCCCCTGCCCGCTCTGCTTCGGACAGGTCCGACAGGCGATGCCACGCCCCGCGAATCTTGAACGCGCCAATGGGTTGAAGCGATTCGGCCTTGCACCAGATCGTGCGTCCGTAGATCTCCAGCGGCAACAATGGCGTGGGCGGAAGGATCGCTGCGATCTTTTCCGCAGCGCGCAGGACGCCTTCCCGATCCGGCGTTCTGATGGTGTGACTTTGCGCTGTCATGGTTCATCCCTATATGGGCGCATTCGCGCGGATTCCGCGTCCAAGCATGGAGCATAGAATTGAGCAAGGTCCTTGTCATCGGCGCTGGTGGCGTCGGCTCGGTAGCCGTTCACAAAATGGCTATGAACGCTGATATTTTCACCGATATTACATTGGCGAGCCGCCGCGTGGCGAAATGCGATGCCATCGCCGAATCGGTAAAGACGCGCACGGGCGTGACGATCAAGACCGCGCAAGTCGATGCCGACGATATAGACGCCACCGCCGCGCTGATCGCGCAGGTTCAGCCCAAGCTCGTCGTCAACCTCGCGCTGCCCTATCAGGATCTGTCGATCATGGAAGCGTGCCTGAAAACCGGCGTGCATTACATGGACACCGCCAATTACGAACCGCGCGACGAAGCCAAGTTCGAATATCACTGGCAGTGGGCGTATCAGGAACGCTTCAAGCAGGCTGGCCTGATGGCGCTGCTCGGATCGGGTTTCGACCCCGGTGTAACGAGCGTGTTCGCGACCTATCTCAAAAAGCATCATCTCGACACCATCGAGACACTCGACATTCTCGATTGCAATGGGGGCGATCACGGCCAGCATTTTGCCACCAACTTCAACCCGGAAATCAACATCCGCGAAGTGACCGCCGTGGCGCGGCATTGGGAAAATGGTGACTGGGTGGAAACACCGCCCTTGTCGCACAAGCAGACGTTCGACTTCGATCAGGTCGGGCCGAAGAACATGTACCTCATGTATCATGAGGAAATCGAATCGCTGAAAACGCACCTGCCGGAGATCAAGCGCATTCGTTTCTGGATGACCTTCGGCGGCGCGTATCTCAAGCATCTCGAAGTGTTGCAGAATGTCGGCATGACGCGGATCGATCCGGTCATGTACGAAGGCAAGGAAATCATCCCGCTGCAGTTCCTGAAGGCCGTGCTGCCCGAACCATCATCGCTGGGCGTGACGACCAAGGGCAAGACCAACATAGGCGACATCGCCACGGGCAAGAAGGATGGCGTGGAAAAGACGTTCTACATCCTCAACGTCTGCGACCATGAAGAAGCCTATGCCGAAACCGGCAATCAGGCGGTGAGTTACACCACCGGCGTTCCCGCCATGATCGGCGCGGCGATGGTGCTGACCGGTGCATGGTCGGGCGCCGGCGTATTCAACATGGAGCAGTTCGATCCCGATCCCTTCATGGACATGCTGAACACGCAGGGCTTGCCGTGGCAGGTCAAGGAACTGGACGCGCCGCTGGCGTTTTAATTTATAGCGTCACCCCAGCGAAAGCTGGGGTCTCGTGCCGCCAGCTTGTACGCAATCGCTTGAGACCCCAGCCTTCGCTGGGGTGACGGGAGTATCTTCATTATGGAAACCCGCGCCGGTGATCCCGGAGCCTTTGCGCATTTCGACCTGCATCGCGTACCTTCGCCCAGCTTCGTGGTGGATGAAGTCGCGGTGCGGCGCAATCTGGCGATCCTGAAGGATGTGCGCGACCGGGCGGGCATCAAGGTGTTGGGCGCGCTCAAGGCATTTTCCATGTGGTCGCTGGGCGGCGTGATCGGGGAATATCTCGATGGCGTCTGCACGTCGGGTCTCTACGAGGCGCGTCTCGGTAGCGAGGAATATAAAGGCGAGATCGCGACTTATTGCGCGGGATACAAGGCCGAAGATCTGCCCGAAATCCTGCGCATTTCCGACCACGTCATTTTCAACAGCCCGTATCAGATCGCCCGGTTCATGCCGCAGATAGAGGCAGCGCGTCACGCCGGGCAAGTGTTCGACATCGGCCTGCGCATCAACCCGCTCCATGCCGAGGGGGAAGTTGCGAAATACGATCCCTGTCAGCCGCACAGTCGGCTCGGCTTTCCAATCGACCAGTTGAAGCCGGAGCATCTGAACGGGGTGTCAGGCCTGCATTTTCATACATTGTGCGAGCAGGATTTTGTGCCGTTGGAGCGTACATGGCGCGCCGTAGAGCCATATATTTCGCCCTATTTCGGGCAACTCACCTGGCTCAACTTCGGTGGTGGACATCACATCACCCGAGCCGATTATCAGCGCGATTCGCTGGTGGAATTTTTGCAGCAGATCAAGCTTGAGACGGGCTTGACGTTGTATCTCGAACCCGGCGAAGCGATGGCGCTGGATGCAGGCATATTAGTGGGTGAAGTGTTGGATGTTGTCGACAACGGCATGGCGGTGGCGATCACCGACATCTCCGCGACATGCCATATGCCCGATGTGATCGAAGCGCCCTATCGCCCTGCGATGCTGCACGAACGCGCCAATGGGCCACAGGTCCGTCTGGGCGGCCCGTCATGCCTGGCCGGGGATATCATCGGCGATTATCGCCTTCCCTGCACGGCTGAGCCGGGTGCACGGATCGCTTTCCTCGATCAAGCGCATTATTCCATGGTAAAGACCAATATGTTCAACGGTGTGCCCTTGCCGAGCATATATTTGTGGAACAGCGATAGCGACGAACTCAAGGAAATCCGCAGTTTTGGCTACGCGGATTTCAAGTCCAGGCTTTCATGACAGTTTAATTACAAGTTTTTTTATACAACGGCTTTACAGGGGGGCGCCTTGGCCATATATCGACCGTCCGCTGCCCCATGGGACTTCCACCGCAAGGCAGCTTAACACCTTGAACTACACTGGAGGTCCCTTGAATTGTACGAGCATCCCAGCGCGCTGGGGGTAGCAATTGCCCTCAAACCGGCAGCCCCGGTAACGCTTATTCGCCCGCAGGCAGCAGCCCGCGCCGCCCGATTCTTCTCTGAGAAGTTTCCGGGGCGCTCGCTTTATGCTGTAAAGGCAAACCCCTCCCCGGAGTTACTCCGGACGTTGTGGGATAGCGGAATCACGCATTATGACGTTGCCTCGATCGTTGAGGTACGTTTAGTCGCGGCGACTTTGCCGGAGGCGAAGCTGTGCTTCATGCATCCGGTCAAGGCCGAGGAAGCGATTGCCGAAGCCTATCACACGCATGGTGTCCGCACCTTCTCGCTCGATACCATCGACGAGCTGGAAAAGATCATGCGCGCCACGGGCGACGCCACCGATCTGGAACTGTGCGTGCGCCTTCGGGTATCGTCGGACTATTCCGAACTTAGCCTCGCATCGAAATTCGGCGCTGAACTGGGCGAGACCAAGGAACTTTTGATGGCCACCCGTCAGGCGGCGGATGCACTAGGCATCTGCTTCCATGTCGGTAGCCAGGCAATGAGCCCCCATGCCTATACGCAGGCCATCGAGCGCGTGCGCGCCGCGATTGTCGAAGCGGCGGTTACGGTCGATATCATCGATGTCGGTGGTGGCTTTCCTTCGGTCTATCCGGGCATGGAGCCGCCTGCCCTCGAACTCTATTTCGATGCGATCCATCGCGGCTTCGAAAGCCTGCCGGTGTCCTACTCGTCGGAATTGTGGTGCGAGCCGGGTCGCGCGCTCTCCGCAGAGTATAGCTCGCTGATCGTGCGTGTGGAACGTCGCCGCGGTGACGAACTGTACATCAACGATGGAGCCTATGGTGCATTGTTTGATGCCGCGCATATCGGTTGGCGCTTTCCCGTCACGCTGTTGCGGACGCAGGAAAGCCAGGCAGAGACCAAGGGTTTCAGCTTCTACGGGCCGACATGCGACGACATGGACCATATGGTCGGGCCATTCATGCTGCCCGCCGATGTGAAAGTCGGCGACTATATCGAGATCGGGATGCTGGGTGCTTATGGTTGCGCCATGCGCACCGGGTTCAACGGCTTTTCGTCCGAGACGGTCGTGGCCGTGGACGACGAACCGATGGCCAGCCTGTATCGCGAAGAAGTCGAAGCGCCGCGCCGCGCCAATGTGGTGAAGCTGGGCCAGTAAGCCCTAAGCCAACGCTATCGCAGAAATTTATCCCCCGCTCTTATCCGGCGGGGGATTTTTTATGTGTCAGCGGCGGAAGATCGCCGCCAGTTCGACATGCGTGGTCCAGCGGAACTGCCCGACGGGCTGGACACTTTCCAGCGTGTAACCGCTTTCGATCAACAGCTTCGCGTCGCGTGCAAAGCTGCCGGGATTGCAGGAGACATAAGCTATGACCGGCACCTGTGCCTGCGCCAGTTGGAGCGCCTGTTCGCGTGCACCGGCACGTGGCGGGTCGAGCAGGATCGCGTCGAAGCGGTCGAGTTCGGCCGGCATCAACGGCCGCCGGAACAGATCGCGATGATCGACGGCCATCTGCCGACCGCTGCGATTAGCGGCAGTCTTGAGCGCCAGCACAAGATCGCGGGCTGCTTCGGCGGTATAGACGGCTTTGCCATTGCCGAGTGACAAGGCGAAGGTGCCGAGACCGCTGAACAGGTCGGCGATCCGCTTGGCGGGTGCCAGCGCAGCCTGAACGGCAGCGACCAAGGCAGCTTCGCCATCTGCCGTAGCCTGTAGGAAGGCAAAGGGCGGGAACGGAACCGCTACGCCGTCGAAACTGACGGTCACGGGATCAGGCTCCCACCGTGTTTGCGGGCCGTAGCCATCGTCTATGGTGAGGCGGGCCAGTTTGTGGCGTTGCGCAAATTCCGTGAGCGATTCGGTTGCGGCAAGGCCCTCCACTTCGATGCCTTCCAGCATCAGATCCACGCCCTGATCGGTAAGCGTCATGCGGACATGCACGGCGCGACGGTCCCCGACCATTGGATGCAGCAGCGTGCGGATCGGTGCGACCATCGCGAAGAGCGCCGGATGCAAGACGCTGCACATCTGCATATCAACGATCCGGTGGCTGCCTTCGCTGGCGAACCCCAGATTGAGGTTCTTGCCGAGCCGCGCTGCACGCAGCGAAGCGCGGCGGCGGCTTTGCGGAGGCGAGATATGTGCGGGGTGAATGATGTTCGCAGAGATCCCCTGCCCCGCCAGCGCGCCCGCCACTCGGTCGCGCACGAAATCGGACAGGCTGGCATCGTCGACATGCTGCAACTGGCATCCACCACAGAGCGGAAAATGACGGCAAGGCGGATCGACATGGTGCGGGCCACGGATCAGCCCCGCCCCGCCGCCCGGTTCCAGGCGGTCCCCCGGCGCGCTCATCGGTACATGGCGGCCATCGGCGGTGACGCCGTCGCCTTTTGCGGCGAGGCGGGTGATGAGATCGGTGTCGGTCAGCGTCTTGTCTTTCGTTACAGGCGGGACGCGATAGCCGCTGGCACCTGCGCAATCAATTCATCCGCGACAAAAGCAGCACCAGCGCGCCGGGCGGCCTCTCCGTGGAGCCAGACCGCTTCGCAGGCTGCCCGGAAAGGATCGTGGGTGACAGCGAGGCGCGCCGCGCACAACCCCGCCAAGACATCGCCCGTCCCGGCAGTCGATAACCATGAGGATGCGGGGCGCGAGACGGCTGCGCGGCCATCGGGGGCAGCGACAATGCTATGCGCGCCTTTCAGCACAACGACTGCGCCCGATTGGGCGGCGGCGGTCTGTGCCTGCATAATCGGATTGCCTTCGAGTGGACCGAACAGTGCTTCGAACTCTCCCGCGTGGGGCGTCAGGATCGCGCATTGCGGGAGCACGGCGAAACCGAGCGACTTCAACGCCAAAAGTCCATCGGCATCGATTACCGCCCGATGACCTGCCGACAGCGCCGATGCCATGCGGGCGATACTGGCTCCATCCCGCCCTAGCCCCGGCCCGATGAGACTGACGGCGATACGCGGATCGGCAAAGGCATCTGCGGGTTCGTCGTCGTTTTGGACGATGGCATGAGGTAGGCTTGGAATGGGTATGGGCGCACCGACCTTCACATAACCCGCCCCGCCATGCGCCGCAGCCAGCGCAGCGAGAGCAGCAGCGCCCGGCATCGCTCCCGCGAGAACCGCCACGAGGCCGCGTGTATATTTATGCGCGTCCTTTGCCGGAGCCGTCAAGTGCGGGGCCGTGAGCAGGCGCACACGCGCATTCTGCGTGGGAATATCGATGTCGGCACAAACCAACCTGTCGAACCGGGAAGCCGACGGATCGAGAACATGGGCAGGCTTCAACGCGCCCAGGCTGATGCACGTATTGAAATGCGGAACGTCGGACAGAGGCGCACCGCTATCGGTATCGATGCCGCTAGGTAGATCGATGGCGTAGGTCTTGCTGGCATCATCGGCCAATGCCGACAGACGCTCAGCGAGCGCCTTATCCAGACCTCGCGTGAGGCCAGTGCCGAACAAGGCATCGACCAACTGTGTTGCCGGGGATGCAGTGAACACGTCCTCGACCGGACCGTCCCACAAGGCGCGCGCCTGCTGCGATGAAGGCGTGCGGCTTTCTCCTGTTGCAGCAACGCGAACCGGGACGCCGTGGCCGCGCAATATGCGGGCGATGACGAAGCCGTCTCCGCCATTGTTGCCCGGACCGCACAGAACCAGCGTGTCGCGTTTACCGCCTGCGCGCCAGATGATGTCGGCTGCGGCGGCGCCTGCCTTTTCCATCAGCGCATATTCGGGTACGCCGCTGGCAAAGACCGCTTGCTCCGCCGCACGCATTTCTGTCGCGGTCAGGATGGCGAGGCCGGTCATTTGGGCGATGCTATCTGCGCCTGAAGATCGTAGAGATCACTGCCGACCTTTACGGTGATGCGGTCGCCTTGGGTAATGGTCACCGCAGCGGGATCGGACCCGTCCGCCGCTACGACCCCGCGCCCGTCCGTGACGATCCGAAAACGGCGAAATCCGCCATCGGGATGGCGGATCGTCAATCGGTCACCAGAGACTTCGCTCCGGCAAACCGGCTCCACTTTCGCTGCACCATCGACCTGACACAGAACCGTGTCGGGCGACTTGGGGTCAATCGCCATTGTGTCGGCTTTACCAAGCTGATCGCAGCCGCTCAGGACGAGCAGGGCTGCGATCAGAAGATGATCAGATGTCCGCGTAGACATGAGTTTCGGCGCTGCCTCCGGGATGCGTTACGGCACCCTGATAGGCCGGACCGACGTTCTGCGCATAGCGCCAAAGTGCGCCGGACTGATAATCATGCGCGCGCGGCTGCCAGGCGGCACGACGTTCCGCCAGCACGGTGGCGTCGACGTTCAGGTCAATCGTGCCAGCTTCCGCGTCGATGGAGATGATGTCGCCATCCTGCACCAATGCGATCGGGCCGCCTTCTGCCGCTTCGGGACCGACATGGCCGATGCAGAAGCCGCGCGTGGCGCCGGAGAAGCGGCCATCGGTGATGAGCGCAACGCTTTCGCCCATGCCCTGCCCATAGAGCGCCGCCGTTGTAGAAAGCATCTCCCGCATACCGGGACCGCCCTTCGGCCCTTCGTACCGGATCACGATGACCGACCCTTCGCGGATCTGCCGCGCTTCGACGGCGGCAAAGCAATCTTCTTCGCAATCGAACACCTGCGCCGGGCCGGTGAACTGCAGGCGATCCATCCCGGCAACCTTCACGATGGCACCATCGGGCGCCAGCGTACCGCGCAGGCCAACGACACCGCCCGTGGGGCTGAGTGGCGTCTTCACATCATAGATGACCTTCTGATCGGGGTTCCACGTCACCTGATCGATATTCTCGCCCAGCGTCTTGCCGGTCACGGTCATGCAATCACCATGCAGAAGGTCGTTTTCCAGCAAGGTCTTCATCAGCATGTAGACGCCACCGGCATCGTACATATCCTTGGCGACATAGCGGCCGCCCGGCTGAAGATCAGCGATGTAAGGTGTGGTCTTGAAGATTTCGGCCACGTCGAACAGATCGAACGCGATGCCCGCTTCATGCGCCATAGCAGGAAGATGCAGGCCGCCATTGGTCGAGCCACCGGTCGCCGCGACGACGCGCGCCGCATTCTCGAACGCTTCGCGCGTGCAGATGTCGCGCGGACGGATATTGCGCGCCAGCAATTCCATGACCTGCTCGCCTGCTGCAATCGCGATGTCGCCACGCGTCTGATAGGGCGCAGGCACCATATTGCTGTTGGGGAGCGACAGGCCGATTGCTTCGCCCACGCACGCCATCGTGTTGGCGGTATACTGGCCACCACATGCGCCGTGTCCGGGGCAAGCGACCTTTTCCAGATCCATCAATTCCTTCAACGGACAGTTTCCGGCGGCATATTTGCCGACGACTTCGAACACGTCCTTCACGGTCACGTCCTTGCCGTGGAAATGACCCGGCAGGATCGATCCGCCATAGACGAAGATCGAAGGGACATTGAGGCGCAGCATCGCCATCATCATGCCCGGCAAAGACTTGTCGCATCCAGCAAAGGCCACCAGCGCATCGTAGCAGTGGCCACGCACGGACAGTTCGACGGAGTCGGCGATGACTTCGCGGCTGACGAGCGAGCTTTTCATGCCCTGATGCCCCATCGCGATGCCGTCGGTCACGGTGATCGTGTTGAAGCGGCGCGGCATCCCGCCTGCGCGATTGACGCCATCGCGGCAAATATCAGCCTGATCGTTCAGGGTCGTGTTGCACGGCGCGCTGTCGTTACCGGCAGAAGCAATACCGACGAAGGGGCGGCCAATCTCTTCTTCGGTCAGGCCCATAGCGTAGTAATAGCTGCGGTGCGGCGCGCGCTCCGGCCCTACCGATACGTGACGGCTGGGAAGTTTCGCCTTGTCGAAAGTATGTGTCATGATTGGCCCTTCGTTGTGCGGGCCTCTTTCCAAAAAGGCAGCGTTTACGCAAGAGCGTTACGGCACGCTTCCATCACTGGGGCCAGATAATCGGCAAAACGCGCCTGCCCAGCCTCATCGCGCACCAGATCCTGCCGCATTTCGACGCCCAGATAGGGGATACCGCGCGCCTCGGCATGGCGATTCATCGTCGCGTTCAGGATGGTGCCGGAATAGGGAAGCTGATCGCCGACATTGAGACCAGCGGCTTCCAGCATGGGTATCGCGATACGCGCTGCGCGGTCATCGCTATTGTAGAGTATCCCTATATGCCAGGGACGCGGCTCGTCGCGCGACGATAATGACGGCGTGAAACTGTGCAACGACAGGATGAACGGTCGCGTCATGGCATCCAATGCCGCCGTCACCGCGGCGTGATAAGGGCGGTAGAAGCGATTTATGCGAGCGTGGCGGTCAGCATCGACATTACCCGGAATGGGGTGGCCGTCGCTTTCGGTCGGAATGAGGCCGGGAGAGTCCTCTTCCCGGTTGAGGTCGATCACCAAGCGGGACAAACCACCGAGCACCGCACCGCAGCCAGTGCGTGCGCATAGCTGCCGCGCCACTTCCGCCACGCCGATGTCGACAGCGATGTGTTCGTTCAGAAGGACCGGATCCATGCCGAGGTCGATGTCCGACAGCACAAAAGCCGATGCGTGATCGGCGATGATGAGTATGTTGCTTTCCCGCGCGGGAATGAGGGTGAAGGCGTCGCTCATGCGCTTCTGATCCCTGTAGGCAAGGTCCACCATGTGGGTGACATCGACGCTGCCGCGGCATCGCGGGCTTCAGTGGAAGCGAACAGCGCAAAGCATGTGGCGCCGGAACCCGACATGCGGGCGAGCTTTACGCCGGGTTGGGCCGATAGCGACGCGATGACTTCAGCAATTACGGGCACGAGTGCAGCGGCGGGTGGATAAAGATCGTTGCGTCCGTCCTCCACGATGGTCGTAAGATCGCTGGCATCTAGCGGCCCCTTGTCGATTGTATCCCATCCTGCGAACACCGGCGCAGTGGATAAGCCGACACCTGGATTGACGAGCAACAGCGGCATTCCAGACAGCCCCTCTATCGTCCGCAGGTCGAGCGCTTCTCCGCGCCCCGTGCCCATCAAGGTGCGACTGACAAGGCAGGCTGGCACGTCCGACCCCAAAGCCGCAGCGATATCCATCATGTCGATATCGAGTGACCACAGACGCGCCAGCAAGCGCAACGTAGCCGCAGCATCCGCCGATCCGCCGCCAATCCCAGATGCAACCGGCAGGTTTTTGGTCAGGCAGATATCAGCACCTAAGCCGACACCTGCGTAGTTCTGCAACGCCTTTGCGGCCTGTAGGACAAGATTGTCCGGCCCGCTATCCAGCCCCGCCGCAAAGGGTCCATTGATGGTCAGGGTCAACGCCCCATCATCGCGCACCGTAGCCGCCAACTCATCGCCATCCCCTGCAAAGGCGAACAGGCTTTCGATGTCATGATAGCCATCATCCCGCCGCTGCCGGACATGCAGCGCGAGGTTGATCTTGGCATAAGCGGTTTCGGTATCGGATCGAGGAAGGCTCAAGGCGCGGATAGCTCCGGTTTGTAGCCGCCGCGCACCTTGCCGCCGATCCGCGTTGCCGCTTCCCCCTCGGCAAATGTGCTGGCCGCCGTCCAGGCGTATCGCGCTTCATAACGCCGACCGACCGCCCACAAAGCATCGCCCAGATGTTCGTTGACCGTCACATCATCAGGTGCGCCTGCAGCCGCTTTTTCCAGCACCGGAACCGCGCTGCGCGCATCGCCCGAGACATAATGCGCCCAACCTAGCGAATCTGCTATCGCAGCGTCGTCGGGGCGCAATGCACTGGCCTTGCGCAGCAGGGCCAGTGCTGCGGGAACATTCAGTCGCCGCTCGACCTGTGCATAGCCGAGATAGTTCAGTACGACGGGCTCTTCCGGCGCGAGCGCCAATGCCTTATCGAGAGCAACCTTTGCTTCGGCCCAGCGCCCGCCGCGCTCCAGCGCACTGCCTTCGAGAAGGTACAGCGACCAAGGCGCCACGCCACCCGCGAGCCGCTGCTGCGCTTGACGATAAGCGTCCACTGCTGGACCGAATTGTTTCATGTCGGACAGAAGGTTTGCCAGTTGCAGATATTGTGCGGCAGTCGCATCGGGCTGCGCCACCGTTTCTTGCGCAACCGCCAGCGCTTCATCCTGCCGCCCCGCTTGCGACAGCGCGCTGATGCGGATGTCGTCGGCAACCGCCACCCATACCGATCTGCGCGGCACCTTCAGCGCTTCCGCAATCGCAGCGTCCGAATAATCGGACAGCGCGAGTTGCCGCGCGAGGGCCACGCGCATTTCCGCGCTTTTGGGATCGGAAAAGCTGGCGAGGCGGGCGAGTGTGAGTGCCAGTGAACGGCTGTTGCCGCCGCCCACATCGTCGGCAAGACGTGCAAATGTCCGCCCGAAACCCTGCGCGGGCGTCAGCGCGGGAATGGATATCCGCCTATTTGTCGCAAGTTCCGCCTTGGCAGCTATCAATGCGGGGTCATCGCGATTGAGCAGCGCAGCGGCATCGTCCCTCCGACCGAGCGCGGCCAAACGCATCGCAAGGGCTATCCGCAAACCAACCTGCGTCGAAGTCTGCAACGACAGGGCGCGAAGAATGGCCGGATCGGCCGCCGCCTGTTGCCCACGGGCAAGCGCCTGCAGCGCCACATGCTCGTCGATGTATCGCCCGGTCAATGTGGCGAACTGGCTCTTTTCATCCGCCAACGGCGCCACATACGGCCCATCGACTACCGAAACCCAACTGGTCAAAAACGGCGCGAGGAAGGCGAAATTCTCTTCGGCCTTCAACCGATCTGCCCAGTGGCGCGCACCATCCCAATCCTTGCGGCTCAGGGCATCGATGGCGAACAGGAGGGTTCCGTCTCGCGGCAATACGCCTGCGGCATCCAGCACCCGCGCGGACCGCAAAGCCAGCCCCATATCGCCCGCTTCAAGCGCCTGTCGGTAGGACCGCAGCGCCAGCACTGCGTTGTCCGGATCGGCAGCCATTGCCTGCGCATAGCCGTCCACCGCAATAGTCAGCGCCCCGTCCCCATCGGCCAACCGCGCCCGCGCATAAGCGTTGAGCGCAGGCGTATCGACCACCGCCCCGGCCCCAACCGGGATCATTGCGGTGGCCAGTATCGCCAAGGGGAACAGATGCCTACATATTGGGATAGTTCGGTCCTCCGCCACCTTCCGGTACGACCCAGTTAATGTTCTGCGTCGGGTCTTTGATATCGCATGTTTTGCAATGGACGCAATTCTGCGCGTTGATCTGGAAGCGAGGCAGTCCCTCTTCCTCACCCACGACTTCGTAAACGCCCGCCGGGCAATAGCGTTGCGCAGGTTCGTCATAGAGCGGCAGATTGTAGCTGATCGGAACCGCCGGATCCTTGAGCTGAAGGTGAACCGGCTGGTCCTCCTCATGATTCGTGTTCGACAGGAACACCGACGACAGACGGTCGAAGCTGATGACGCCATCGGGCTTGGGATATTTGATCTCGGCGCAATGCTCCTTGCGCCACAGCTTCTCATTGTCCGGCTTGTGCTTGAGCGTGAAGGGCAAGCCGATCTTGAGCGTGCGCATCCACATGTCGATGCCCGCCAGAACGGTGCCGATGCTGTTGCCGAGTTTGGCCAGCAACGGCTCTGCATTGCGGACCAGCTTTAGCTCATCGGCAATCCAGCTTGAGCGCACTGCTTCGCCATAGCTGGTGAGCGCGTCGCTGCTGCGGTCGGCTACAATGGCCGTGAAGGCTGCTTCCGCCGCCAACATGCCGGACTTCATCGCTGTATGCGTGCCCTTGATGCGCGGTACGTTCACGAAGCCTGCGGAACAACCGATCAGCGCACCGCCCGGGAACTCAAGCTTCGGCACCGACTGCCATCCACCTTCGTTAATGACTCGTGCGCCGTAGGAGACGCGACGCCCACCCTCCAGATACTGGCGGATCGAGGGGTGCTGCTTCCAGCGCTGAAATTCCTCGAACGGATACAGATGCGGGTTGCGGTATCCCAGACCGACGACAAAGCCCAAGGCGACCTGGCCGTTCGCCTGATGATAGAGGAACCCACCACCATAGGCGTCCGTCAGCGGCCAGCCCTGCGTATGGATCACCAGACCTGGCTGATGCTTGGCAGGATCGATGTCCCACAATTCCTTCATCCCCAGACCATAAACTTGCGGGCTGCAATCGGCGTCCAGCGCGAACTGGCGCTTTAAAATCTTGGTCAGATGGCCACGCGCGCCTTCGGCAAAGAAGGTGTATTTGGCGTGCAGTTCGAGGCCGGGCTGATAGTCGCCCTTCTTCTCGCCATCGCGCGCGATGCCCATGTCACCCGTAGCGACGCCCTTTACCGAGCCATCGTCATTGTAAAGAATCTCGGCGGCGGCGAAACCGGGGAAAATTTCGACGCCCAGCCCTTCGGCTTGCTCGGCCAGCCAGCGGCAGAGGTTGCCCAGCGATCCGGTGTAGGTGCCGTCATTGCTCATGAAGGGAGGCAACGCGATATGCGGCATGGAGAACTGCCCCTTCTCCGACAATACCCAATGGCGATTGTCGGTCACCGGGACTTCGGCCAGCGAGCAGCCGGAGGTGCGCCATTCGGGCAGGAGCTCGTCCAGCGCCTTGGGGTCGATCACCGCGCCCGACAGGATGTGGGCGCCGATCTCCGAGCCCTTTTCCAACACGCACACCGCGATTTCGCTGCCAGATTCGTTGGCCATTTGTTTCAGGCGGATCGCCGCGCTCAGTCCCGCAGGGCCACCCCCAACGATGACGACATCATACGGCATCGATTCCCGGTCACTCATAGACATTCTCCTCGGGGGTGGCTGCCGCCCTGCTTCAGTTGCCTGTTCCGGACCAACCAACCACCGTTTTTCGCAAACGCTTTGACAGATTGCGCGATGACTTTTCTTGACGCGCTCGTCAACCTCTGCGCCTTACCTTAAATATGTTGGGATCGGGGGATCATGAAGCGAATACCGCAGTCGAATCGCTGATCGACTGGTGGGAAATGGCGGGTGTGACATCAATTGTCTCCGAAACGCCCGTAAACTGGCTTCAGCCCGTCCCTCCGCCTACAGCTCCGCGGATCGATACCGCACTTGTGTTATTACCTCCGGTTTTGCCCGCTAGTCTGGAGACGTTTCACGAGTGGTTGGCGACCGACATGGCGCTCCCCGAACTTGCATGGCCGCAATTGACGGGTCAGGCGAAACGGGTTCTGCCGGTCGGTTCGCCCGCGCCTAGCCTTATGGTTATATGCGACATGCCGGATATTGCAGACATGGAAGGTGGCGCCCTGCTAAGCGGCGACGTGGGACGTTTGTTCGACGCCATGATGTGCGCCATCGGGCAAAAGCGAGAGCATCTGTATATCACGTCGCTCGCGCTGATGCGCCCCACCGGGGGTATTATAGGCGAGAGCGATGGCGTTCAGCTTGCCAACAGGATGCGGCATCACATCAGCCTTGTCGGTCCACGGCGGGTGCTCATTTTAGGCGACAAGACGAGCCGTGCGCTTTTGCCGACGGTTGACGAAGAGAATGTCTTTAGTTTACGACCTCTTAACCATGAAGGCGGCACTGTCGATGCCATCGCGACGTCGCATCCTCGCTTCCTGCTGAAGCAACCATCGGCCAAACGGGGATGCTGGCGCCAATTGCAACTTTTGATCGAGGCGCAGCCTGCATGATCCGTACGTCGCTCGTTTCTTTGGCTTTGATAGGCACTGGCCTTACCGCCACCACCGCTCAGGCTGCTCCCGACGATACGCTCCGCATTGCGCCGGAAGTAACGCAGCCTCTGGTAGCCAATGGCGATGTTCGCATGCGCTACCGGGCGATCTTCGCGGCCATCGACGAACAGCGCTGGCCAGATGCCATGGCACAGATCGCCACCTTGGACGAGGGCGACGACGTTCGGTCCTATGCGCTGGCGGAACTGTACCTCGCCAAAAACTCGCCAAAGGTCGAACTGTTCGACTTGCTGGCACTCGTCAACAAGGCGTCGTGGCTGCCACAGGCAGACCAGTTGAGCCGCCTCGCGCAACGCCGGGGTGCGCAGATATTGCCTACGCTCCCACAGGTGCAGAAGCTGGTATGGCTGGGGGCTGCGCCGCGCCGTGAATATGTCGCAACCGTGAAGACCGACGTCGTCGCGCAAGCCCTGGGTACGAAGGTTTTGCCGCTGATCAAGGCGGACAATCCGGCGGCGGCCGAACTGGAAGTGGCCGCAGTCGAACCTCTGCTGACGCCGCAAGGGCGCACCGAATGGCGGCAGCGTGTGGCATGGTCCTATTATATCGAAAATGACGACGCCAACGCGCGTCGCCTCGCCACGAAGGCGCTGATCGACGACACCGGCGGCGATTGGGCGGTGCAGTCGCACTGGACCATCGGGCTTGCGGCGTGGCGGCAAAAGGACTGTCGGGCTGCGGGGCCTTCCTTTGCCAATGTCGCGGCGCTGGCGGGTAATGCCGACATGCGAGCAGCCGGTGCCTATTGGGCTGCGCGCGCCTACATGAATTGCGGCGAACCGGCCAAGGTCGCTGGAATGCTGAAGGTGGCGGCCAAGGCGCAGGAGACATTCTACGGACTGTTGGCGCGCGAGACCTTAGGCCTTACGCCACATGCGCAGATGCTGGCTGTCGGCGAAGGCGATGCTCTACCGCGCGCGCTGAAAGATGCACCCAACGCACGGTTGGCTGTCGCCTTGTCGGGGATTGGGCGGGACAAGTCCGCTGATGAGGCATTGCGTTATCAGGCACGTATCGGCGGCAATGCCCAATATGATGCGCTGTTGAAACTGGCAGGTACGCTGAACCTCCCCGCGACCCAGCTTTGGCTGGCGCATAACGGTCCGGCGGGTCAGCAGCCGGGTAGCTTTGCCCGCTTCCCCGCACCGCGATGGACGCCCGATGGTGGATGGCGCGTTGATCCTTCGCTGGTGTTCGCGCACACATTGCAGGAGTCGGGTTTCCGCGCGGACGCCGTCAGCAGCGCCGGTGCGCGCGGCCTGATGCAGGTACGCCCCGGCACCGCAGGCGACGTCAATGGTGGCGCGGTGAGCATGGCGCAACTGCACGCGCCATCGACCAACATGGAATATGGCCAGCGTTATCTCGAACAACTGCGCGATATGCCTGCGACGGGCGGTCTGCTGCCCAAGGTGATGGCCGCATATAATGCCGGCCCTACGCCGGTCGAACGCTGGAATTACGAAGTGAAGGATGGCGGCGATCCGCTGCTCTTCATGGAATCGCTGCCTTATTACGAGACGCGCGCGTATGTGAATATCGTTATGCGGAATTACTGGATGTATCAGCTTCAGGCCAAGGGCAGCGCAGATTGCATGACGGGCATGGCTCAGGGCATGTGGCCGCGTTTCCCCACAACCAAAGGCACGACACTGGTGCGCATGAGCGCGAACGGGAAAGTCGCCAGTGCCTATTGACGAAAGCGTGACGTTCACGCCCGTTCGCATTGCCGTACTGACCGTTTCCGATACGCGCAGCCTGGCGGACGACAGGTCCGGCGATACGCTTGTGGAGCGCATCGAAGCGGCAGGCCATGTTGTCGCCACGCGCTATATCGAGCGGGATGACAAGGATGCCATCGTCGCACGGCTCCATGCGTGGATCGACGATCCGCAGATCGATTGCATCATCACCACCGGCGGCACCGGCGTAACCGGACGCGACGTGACGCCTGAAGCGCTTGCCCGTGTGCAGGACAAGGAAATTCCCGGCTTCGGGGAACTGTTCCGGTGGCTGAGTTATGAGAAGATCGGCACATCCACGATCCAGTCGCGCGCCACCGCCTGCGTCGCGCGCGGCACCTATATCTTCGCGCTGCCCGGATCGACCGGGGCGGTCAAGGATGCGTGGGACGGGATATTGGTCACCCAGTTGGACAACCGATTCCGCCCCTGCAACTTCGTGGACCTGATGCCGCGGTTGAACGAGCGGTAAGCGCTACTCCCCTACCGGCTCGATCCGCGCCAGCACAGCCCCCTCACTCACCTGCCCGCCTTCGCTGGCATTGAGGTCCGCCACCGTCCCGTCATAAGGCGCGACAAGGCTATGCTCCATCTTCATGGCCTCAAGGGTGAGGAGCTTTTGTCCCTTGGTGACAGCTTCGCCTTCGGCAACCAGCAGAGCGATTATGCGACCGGGCATGGGGGAGATGATCGCGCCGTCTGAGGCGGCACCTGCACCTCCGCCTTCAGTTCGGTCCGGCGTAATCGCAAATACACGCCCATCGTTCACACCAGAAAGTATCGTACCACCACTAACTTCAATCCAGGCAGCTAACTCTCCCCAAGGATCCTCAATGGCCGTCATGTAGGGCTCGCCATCAATACGCAGATGGACATTGCGCTGTGTCGCAGCGTTCAGGCGGAAACCGAAAAGTCCCGTGCCCGGATCACGCCCCGACTCATGAGCGCCCTCTAGTGAATGACCCACTTGGTATGGATCACATCCACCCGCCGCCACAACTATTGCCATAGCACCCGCACGAACCACCGCGTCCGGAGCAGACGCGACTGGAACAAGCGCATCGCCGCGCTCTGCAATCAGCCCGGTGTCGAGATTGGCGGATCGAAAGCGTTCATCATTCAGGCAAGCCGCTAAAAAGCCTGCATTGGTCTTTACCGGCCATACTGCAGTGATCGTACAACCGTAATGCAAGGCTGAAATGGCTTCGTCACGGTCCTCGCCTCGCGCCACAAGTTTAGCAATCATCGGATCATAGAAAGGGCTGACCTCCCCGCCTTCCTCGACACCGGTTTCGACACGCAACACATGTTCGGGCAGCATCAGATGGTCCAACCGCCCTACACTCGGCAGAAACCCCTTGGCCGGGTCTTCCGCATATAGCCGCGCTTCCATCGCCCAGCCGTTGATCGACAACTCATCCTGCCGCTTGGGCAGCACTTCGCCCGAAGAGACCCGCAATTGCCATTCGACCAGATCGACGCCAGTGATCTCTTCCGTCACCGGATGCTCGACCTGCAACCGCGTGTTCATTTCCATGAACCAGATGCGGTCAGCGCGCAGGCCTTCCGATCCGTCGGCGATGAACTCGATGGTCCCTGCGCCGACATAATCGACCGCCTTGGCCGCGCGCACGGCGGCGGCGCAGATCGCTTCGCGCGTTGCCTCGTCCATGCCGGGGGCTGGTGCTTCCTCGATCACCTTCTGGTGACGGCGTTGCAACGAGCAATCCCGCTCGAACAGGTGGACGACATTGCCGTGGGTGTCGCCGAACACCTGCACTTCGATATGGCGCGGATTGGTGATCCACTTTTCGAGCAACACCTGATCGTTACCGAAACTGGACGCAGCCTCGCGCTGGCAGGAGAGTAGCGCATCGGCGAAATCGGCAGCGCTATCGACCTTGCGCATCCCCTTGCCTCCGCCTCCGGCGACGGCCTTGATAAGCACGGGATAGCCAATGCTGTCGGCCTCGGCGCTCAATCGCGCTACGGACTGATCCTCGCCCAGATAGCCCGGCGTGACCGGGACGCCCGCTGCGATCATCCGTTCCTTGGCCGCATCTTTCAGGCCCATCGCGCGGATGCTGTCCGGCGATGGCCCGACCCAGACCAATCCTGCGTCGATCACCGCCTGCGCGAAATCGGCATTTTCGGACAGAAAACCATAGCCGGGATGGATCGCCTCCGCGCTCGTAGCCTTCGCCGCCGCGATGATCTTATCGCCGACGAGATAGCTTTCGCGCGCAGGCGACGGCCCAATATGCACGGCTTCGTCCGCCTGCCGCACATGCAAAGCCTTGGCATCCGCATCGGAATAGACCGCGACCGTGCGGATGCCCATTTGCCGCGCCGTCCGAATGATCCGGCACGCAATTTCGCCGCGATTGGCGATGAGGAGAGATTGGATCATGGTCATCACATCCTGAACACGCCGAAGGACGCTTTTTCGGGCACGGGCGCATTGAGCGTCGCGGCGAAGGCCAGTCCCAGCACATCGCGGGTCTGTGCGGGGTCGATCACCCCATCGTCCCACAGGCGCGCAGTGGCGTAATAGGGATTGCCTTCGTCCTCATATTTTTGACGAACGGGCGCCTTGAAGGCTTCGGCTTCCTCCGGTGTCCACTCCGTAGCGTCGCGATGAACGGTGGCAAGGACGCTCGCCGCCTGCTCGCCGCCCATCACGCTGATCCGCGCATTGGGCCAACTGAACAGGAAACGCGGGGCGTAGGCGCGGCCGCACATGCCGTAATTGCCTGCGCCAAAGCTGCCGCCTATCAGTACCGTGATCTTGGGCACCTGCGCCGTGGCGACGGCAGTGACGAGTTTCGCGCCATGCTTGGCGATCCCCTCGGCCTCATATTTGCCGCCGACCATGAAGCCGGAGATGTTCTGAAGGAACAGCAGCGGGATACGCCGCTGACACGCCAGTTCGATGAAGTGCGCGCCCTTGACCGCGCTTTCGCTGAACAGCACGCCATTGTTGGCCAGGATCGCGACCGGCATCCCCCAGATATGCGCAAAGCCGCAGACCAAAGTCGTGCCGTATAACGCCTTGAATTCATGAAACTCGCTGCCGTCCACGATACGGGCGATGACTTCGCGCACATCATAAGGCGCGCGGACGTCCTGCGGGACGATGCCGTAGAGTTCTTCGGGATCGTATTTGGGCGGACGCGGTTCCTTCAAGGCGATGTCAGGCGTCCGGTTCTCCGGCAAAGTCGACACGATATCGCGCACGATCGTCAGCGCATGAGCATCATTCTCTGCCACATGATCGACCACGCCGGACTTGCGCCCGTGCAGGTCACCGCCGCCCAGATCCTCTGCGGTGATCTCCTCGCCCGTCGCCGCCTTCACCAGAGGCGGCCCGGCGAGGAAGATGGTCCCCTGATTGCGCACGATGACGCTCTCGTCCGACATGGCAGGCACATAGGCGCCGCCCGCCGTGCAGCTTCCCATGACGCAAGCGATCTGGGGGATACCCATGCCGCTCATCTGCGCCTGATTGTAGAAGATGCGGCCGAAATGATCGCGGTCGGGGAAGACCTCCGCCTGATGCGGCAGGTTCGCGCCACCGCTATCGACCAGATAGATGCACGGCAGCCGGTTCGCCTGCGCGATTTCCTGCGCGCGCAGATGCTTCTTCACGGTCATCGGGTAATAGGTGCCACCCTTCACAGTGGCATCGTTGCAGGCAATCATGACCTGACGCCCGGATACTCGCCCGATCCCGGCAATAATCCCCGCGCCCGGCACTTCGTCGCCATACAAACCGTTGGCGGCAAGTTGCCCGACCTCAAGGAACGGCGAACCCGGATCGAGCAGGCGCTCCACGCGCCCACGCGGAAGCAGCTTGCCACGCGCACTGTGTTTCGCGCGCGCGCTTTCCGAGCCGCCTTGCGCCGCCTCCGCCACGCGGGTGTAAAGCGCATCGCACAACGCGATGTTGTGGGCCGCATTGGCGCGGAAGGTTTCGCTGTCGGTCTGAACGGCGGTTGGGAGGACAGGTGCGCTCACGCCTCACCCCCGATCAGTTCGCGACCGATCAGCATCCGCCGAATTTCGTTGGTCCCCGCGCCAATATCCAGCAGCTTCGCGTCGCGCAGATAGCGTTCGACCGGCCAATCCTTCGTATAACCTGCCCCGCCGAGTGCCTGCACCGCCTCCAGCGCCACCTTCACGGCGTTCTCGCTCGCCAACAGGATCGCGCCCGCCGCGTCGAAGCGCGTCGTCTTGCCCGCATCGCATGACCGCGCCACAGCATAGACATAAGCCCGCGCAGAACTGAGCGCGACGTACATGTCGGCAACCTTCGCCTGCATTAGTTGGAACGTGCCGATCGCCTTGCCGAACTGCTTGCGCTCCCGAACATAAGGGATGACCGTATCGAGGCACGCCTGCATGATACCAAGCTGGATACCTGACAGCACGGCCCGCTCATAATCCAGGCCGCTCATCAGCACGCCTACGCCGCCGCCTGCCGGTCCCATGACGTTCTCGTCCGGCACGAAGCAATCGTCGAACACCAACTCAGCAGTGGGCGATCCGCGCATCCCCATCTTGTCGATCTTCTGACCGATGGAGAAACCGGCGAAGTCCTTCTCGATCAGGAACGCCGTGATCCCCCGCGATCCAGCCCCCGGATCGGACTTGGCATAGACGACCAGCGTGTCGGCATAGGCTGCATTGGTGATCCAGAATTTGGTGCCATTCAGCCGATAACCACCATCCACCTTGTCCGCGCGCAGCTTCATGCCGACGACATCGGACCCGGCGCCCGCCTCCGACATGGCGAGGCTGCCAACATGCTCACCGGAAATCAGGCCGGGGAGATATTTCGCTTTCTGCTCAGGATTGGCCCAGCGCGCGATCTGATTGATGCACAGATTGCTGTGCGCGCCGTAGGACAAGCCGACGGAAGCCGATGCCCGCGACACTTCTTCGCAGGCGATGACATGTTCCAGATAGCCCAGCCCCAGCCCGCCATCTTCTTCCGAAACCGTGATGCCGTGCAGGCCCAACTCGCCCATGGCGGGCCATAATTCGCGCGGAAACCAGTCGTCGGCGTCGATCTTCGCCGCGATCGGTGCGATCTGCTCGGCGGAAAATCGGCGTGTCGTGTCGCGGATCATGTCAGCGGTCTCGCCTAGGGCGAAATCGAAATCGGTCATGCGTGGCTCTCCTATTGGTAGGCAGGATAGCGACATTTCGATGCGGTGGAAAATTGAAAGACGGACAAGGAGTGTATAGACACGGTCTATGATCGATCGATACCTTCTTCGCTATTTTCTTGCAGTGGTAGACCACGGCACTTTCTCGCGGGCAGCCAGTCACTGCAACGTGTCGCAACCCACATTATCAGTCGGCATAGCCAAACTGGAGCGATTGGTGGGCGCCGCACTGTTCATGCGGTCCAATCAACGTGTCGGCCTCACCGATGCGGGATCGCGCTTTCTGGGCCATGCGCGAAAGATCGAGACGGAGTTTCTTCTCGCACAGCAAGCGGTCAGTGGCGTTGAGACAACCGCGCTATTGCGTATCGGTTGGCTGGGTAGCGTTGCGAGCCATTTGATCACGCCAGCGGTTACCGCTGCGGCACAGGCGGGCACCCAGATCGAACTTCTCGAAGGTAGCGAGCGGGAACTGGTCCGGCATCTGGGACAGGGCAGGATCGATGTGGCGCTGACTCTGGTCGGGCGTGGCGGCGAACGGTTTCTGGAAGAACCATTGATCGAGGAAGGATATGCGCTCGCGGTGCCGGATACTCACAAGCTGGCCGACCGCGATGTCATTGGCGCGGAGGAACTGGCAGGCGACGTGATGATCGTCCGTCGGCATTGCGAAGTGCTGTCTGAAACGAGCCGCCATTTCACCGAGCGGGGCATTCGCCCGCATTTTGCGCTGCGCTCGGTTCAGGATGATCGCGTGCTGGCGATGGTCGCGGCTGGACTGGGCGTCACGGTTATGCCAGACAGCCATCGGGCGACAGGCGTGATGCGCCCGCGCCTTGCCGGCTTCGCGCATCGCCGGACCGTCGGTCTGTTATATGGTTCGCAATCGGAAACGCTCCAGTCCACACCGCATCCCTTTCTGGATGCCATACGAACATGCGGTCAGAACCAGCCTGCCCATTTCCCCAACATGCGCACCGCAACGTAAAGTATGAGAACGGCCGTCACGCGGCGCACCAGTGACGCCGGGAGCAGGCGGATACCCACATGGCTGCCAAGCTGCCCTCCAATGAGGACCGCGACGCCCAAAGGCCAATAAGACATCAAATGGGCTTCCAGCACCGGATCGTCGATCTTCATCAGTTGCCCGACCAGTCCGGCGATGGAATTGACCAGGATGAACACGCTTGCCGAAGCCGCGATCCGTTTCGCGCGTGCCCAGCCAATAAGGTGCATGATCGGCGCAAGGAAAATGCCCCCGCCGATGCCGACAAGTCCGGACAGAAAACCAACGCCCGCACCCAGAATGGGCGTCAGCACGCGGCTCTGGGAATCGGGCAAATCCTCACTACGCTCCGGCTGAAACAGCAGCAGCAGGCCCGCCGCCAGCAATGACAGCCCAAGCATCCCGGTAAACAACGCTTCGGATATCGGCATCCGCCCACCGGCCCAGGCCAGCGGCGCGGACAGGAGCAGGATCGGCCACAGCCGCCGCCACGGCACCAGACCCGCACGGGCAAAGCGTATGGATCCACCCGTCACGACGATGATGTTGCAGATCAGCGCTATCGCCGGAAGTATCCGGTAATCGACCCCCCAGAGCGCCAGCAGCGCATTATAGGTCGACCCGCCTCCAAACCCCACCGCAGCATAGAGCGCTGCGGTAAGGCCGAAAAGCAGCGCCAGCGCCGTCATCGACGATCAGACCAATTGGCCGTGGCAATGCTTGTACTTGAGACCCGATCCACAGGGACACATCGCGTTGCGGCTGATGTCCTGCCCTTCATAGGGATTGCCGCCCATTGCGCTGCCAACTGTAGGGCGAGGGAGCGTCGTGGTGATGAAGCCAGAGGTTCCTGCATCCTGATCGGCACTGTCATCTTCCCCGGTGAACGGGTCGATATGCGTCGTGATGAAATCGGGCAGCACCGGCAGGTCGAACTGCGGCATGGGATCGTTGTCCATGCGGAACTGCACATTGGCAATCGTGCGGGTCACATCCTCGCGGATGTTCGACAGCATCCGCTCGAACAGCGCAAAGGCTTCCTGCTTATACTCGTTGATCGGCGTCTTCTGCGCATAAGCGCGCAGATGGACGACCTGCCGCAACGCGTCGAGCGTGGACAGATGCTCTTTCCAATGGTGGTCGAGGTTCTGGAGCAGGATGCTCTTTTCCACGCCATGCCAGCTTTCGGCGTCCAGATCGGCGATCTTCTCCGCAACCTGCGTATGGGCGAGCGCCGCAAGACGCTCCTCCAGCATTTCCGGATCGACCGAGTCTTCGTTCAGCCAGCTATCGAAATCGGGTTCGATGCCCAGAGTCTCGGCTGCGCGCGCCTTGAGCGATTCGACATTCCACTGTTCGGGATAGGTGCCCGGCGGGCAGGCATCGGCAACGATGTCGTTCACGGTCTCGTGACGCATGTCGATGACCACATCGTCCACGGTTTCCGCGTCCATGATGTCGGCGCGCTGTTCGTAGATGACCTTGCGCTGATCGTTCATCACGTCATCATATTCGACGACCTGTTTGCGAATGTCGTAGTTGCGTGCTTCGACCTTCTTCTGCGCTGTCTCGATGGCCTTGCTCAGCCATTTGGAACCGATCGCTTCGCCATCGGCCATATTGTTGTTCATCATCCGCGCGAACAAAGTGTCAGGACCGAAAATGCGCAGCAGATCGTCCTCAAGGCTGAGGTAGAAGCGCGACAAGCCCGGATCGCCCTGACGGCCAGAACGCCCGCGAAGCTGATTGTCGATGCGTCGGCTTTCGTGGCGTTCGGTGCCCAGAACGAACAGACCGCCAGCGGCCAGCACTTCGGCCTTCTCTGCGTCGATCTCCGCTTCGATCTTGGCAATCGCCGCGTCGCGCTCCGGACCTTCGGGGGTGTCGGCCAGTTCCTGCTCGATGCGGAACTCGGCATTGCCGCCCAGTTTGATGTCGGTGCCGCGACCGGCCATGTTGGTGGCGATAGTCACCGCGCCCTTACGGCCCGCCTGCGCGACGATATACGCTTCCTGTTCGTGGAAGCGGGCGTTGAGAACAGCGTGCTCGACGCCTTCTTCCTTCAGGAAGTCGGAGAGCATTTCGGACTTTTCGATCGAAACCGTACCCACCAGAACCGGCTGACCGATCTTCGCCTTTTCACCGATAGCCTTGGCGATGGCGCGGAACTTGTCCTGCGTGTTCTTGTAGAATTCGTCTTCCTCGTCGATCCGCTGCACCGGCACGTTGGTCGGGATCGTCACGACGTTCATCTTGTAGATTTCGTAGAATTCGGTCGCTTCGGTCGCGGCGGTGCCGGTCATGCCCGACAGTTTGGGATACATGCGGAAGTAATTCTGGAAGGTTATCGACGCCAGCGTCTGGTTTTCCGGCTCTATCTCGACGCCTTCCTTGGCTTCGACGGCCTGATGCAGACCATCGGACCAACGGCGCCCGTCCATCATACGGCCGGTAAACTCATCGATGATGACGATCTTGCCGTCTTTCTCGATATAATCGATGTCGCGGCGGAACATCATGACCGCGCGCAGCGCCTGGTTCACATGATGCACGACCTGCGTATTTTCGAAGTCGTAGAGGTTGGTGCCTTCGATCAGCCCAGCCACTTCCAGCAGGCGCTCGATCTTTTCGGTGCCATCCTCGGTCAGCGTGATGGAGCGCTGCTTTTCGTCCTTCTCGTAATCCTCGTCGGACAATTGCTTCACGATCAGATCGACGGAGCGATACAGATCGGATTTGTCGTCGGTCGGGCCGGAGATAATCAACGGCGTGCGCGCTTCGTCGATCAGGATGGAATCGACTTCATCGATGATCGCGTAGTTGAAGGGCCGCTGCACCATGGACGCACGGTCGAACTTCATGTTGTCGCGCAGATAATCGAAGCCAAGCTCGTTGTTCGTCGCATAGGTGATGTCGGCGGCATACGCCTCCCGCCGCTCGTCTTCGCGCATATTGGGAACGATGACGCCGGTAGTCAGCCCCAGGAAACGATAGACCTGGCCCATCCAGTCGCAGTCACGCCGCACCAGATAGTCGTTGACCGTGACGACATGCACGCCCTTGCCTTCGAGCGCGTTGAGGTATGTCGCCGATGTCGCCACCAGCGTCTTGCCTTCGCCCGTCCGCATCTCGGCGATTTCACCGCGATGCAGGACGATGCCGCCGATCATCTGGACGTCATAATGCCGCTGGCCCAGCGTCCGCGTCGCCGCTTCGCGTACCGTCGCAAATGCTTCGGGCAGCAGGTCGTCCAGCGTTTCGCCAGCCGCAAGCCGTTCACGGAAACGCACCGTCTGCGCGGCAAGATCAGCATCGGAAAGCGCCGAAATCTGCGGTTCGAACGACGATATCTTGTCGACCGTCTTCTGCATCGACTTGACGTAGCGTTCGTTGGATGACCCGAAGATCGTTTTGGCGATGGCGCCGAACATGCAATTTCCTATGTTTCCGGGGGCGGACCGGCCCTTGCGGACCATAGACCTATATGCGCCGCGATGTAGGGGGCAGGCAGGGCTTAGTCAATTGGAGCGCTGTGCGAAACAAGCGCCAGCGCGCGGGCAAACACCGCCTCGAACATCTCCGCCGTCAGTCGCCCGGTATTCGTGTTGTAGCGCGAGCAGTGATAGCTATCGACTAGCATACGGCCATCGGGCATTCGATGTTCGGCAAGATGCCCGAACCGTGCCTTTGGCAAGCGCCCGCCCAACACCTTTACCGCCGACTGATGCGCAATCTGGCCCAGCGCGATGAAAACCTGCACATTGGGCAAAGCGTCGATGCCTTTTGCCAGAAACGGCCGGCAGGTGCGGATCTCTTCAGGTGTCGGTTTATTTTGCGGCGGCAGGCATTTGACGGCGTTTAGGATGATGATGTCGTTCAGCATCAACCCGTCGTCGACGCGGCTGTTATAGCTGTCGTTGGACAATCCGAACTTCGCCAGCGTCGCGAACAGCAAATCGCCTGCATAATCCCCGGTAAAGGGCCGACCCGTTCGATTGGCGCCATGCTTGCCCGGCGCAAGGCCGATGATCGCTATCCGCGCCGCCGGATCGCCCATCACGCGCACTGGCCCGTTCCACCATGTCGGAAATTCCGCCTGGCACGCATGACGATAGGCGACCAGCCGCGGGCACAACGGACAATCGCGTGGCGGCTCGGTCTGCGGGATAGCACTTTCAGGGGCTTGCAATGTCATGGCTGTGCGATAGGCGCGTCAGGATGGCCGACGCAAGCACAGTCCTCCACACCTATGTTATTGCGCTGGGGTCGAACCAGTCGCTGACCGGCGCGCTTGGTCCGGTCGCATTGGTGGATCGCGCGCTGGACGCGCTGGATAGCCCACCGCTGTCGCTTCTAGCGCGGTCCAAGATTATCCAATCCGCGCCCGTCGGCCCTTCGAAACGGCGCTATGCGAATGCGGTCGCCATCGTCGAAACCAACCTCCCTCCCCCCGCCCTGCTTGCCCACCTACAGAATATCGAGGATCGCTACGGCCGCCGCCGACGCAGGCGCTGGGGCGCACGCACGTTGGATCTGGACATCATTCTCTGGTCAGGAGGCCTGTGGACAGGAAGCAATCTCGCGATCCCGCACGTAGCCTTTCGCGACCGCGATTTCGTGCTACATCCTCTCGCGCGGATCGCCCCGGATTGGCGCGATCCCGTGGGCGGATTGACAGTTCATCAACTCGCCGTTCGCCTTTCACGCAGGAAGCCGGTTGACCATCGCCCCAACCCTCTTTAGGGGACCGCTACTCAATCGCCCGGCTGCGCGCCGTGCCTGTGGGTCCATAGCTCAGTCGGTAGAGCAACTGACTTTTAATCAGTAGGTCGCTGGTTCGAACCCAGCTGGACTCACCACAGCCACAATTCTTCCCACGCCATCCGACAACCGCAGGACGGGCGCGCCTGATCTCAATTTCAAAGCGGGTTTCAGATATGGTTAATATGGGGATCGACTTATGCCTCTGCGCGTATTGCAGATGGATCGTGTCAGGTGGAATGAACGGATGATGATGAAAGCGCGGGCGTCCCGCCGCCTGCTGGTATATATCCCAAGCGCAGCGGCCATTGCTCTGACCAGTTGCGCCAAGCCCCCGCCGCCCGTCTATGCGCCACCGCAAGTCATCCCCACGGTCATGCCTTTGCCACCTCTGGGGTCGGCAGAGAATCTCGACCTGCCTCCTATCGATGCGCAAGGTCTCTACATCACGCCGAACCGGAACATGACTGGAGAGCAAGCCTTGTGGCATGTACGGATGGCGCTGAACGTCGCAGCGCTGTCATGCCGGGATGCAGGGGATATCATGGGCGTGAATTACAATAGCATGTTGCGTATTCATGTGCTGCCATTGTCTCGGGCCAATATGACTGCGGATGCGACCTATGTCGTAAAATATGGCGCGGATGCCGTGACGATGCGTGATAAGATATACACCGTCGTTTATAATTATTTCTCGTTGCCACCAGCCCAAAAGGCCTTTTGCCCGGTCGCTCGGGACGTCGTGACTACGATCAACGGGATGGCGCCCGAAGCGCTGATTCCCTATGCGCCTGAAGCGTTGAAGAGACTGGAAAAGCCGTTTCAGGATTTCTGGGCGGCCTATGCCGATTATCTGCGCCGTCTGGAAGAATGGCGCAGGCGCTATGGCGTGCCGTCCGTTCAGATATTGCCATGCCCCGATAATGATCCGATCTGCTCCGGCAGCGGAGGGAAAACCCCGCCACCACCGGGGGCGCCAGCGGGCGCGTATAACATCCCGCCAGCACAAATATTCGCGCCGCCGAAGGCCAACCCGACGTTACCCAAGTAACGCCGGGGCTTCCTCATTTCTTCGCCGGATCATGACGTGCGAGGAAATTGAGGATAGTGTTCCACAAATGCACCGAGACCTTTGGCCCGCCGACACGATGCGTCTGGCCGGGATAGACCATCGTTTCGAACGGCACGGCCGCGCCCTGCATCTTCGCCATCAGCGCCGTCGAATTGTCGAACACCACATTGTCGTCCGACATGCCGTGGATCAGCAGCATAGGATCTTTCAACGCATCGGCTTCTTCCAGAGCGCCCGACGCAGGATAGGCGCTATCCTTCGTGTTGGGATCGCCCAGATAGCGCTCGGTATAATGGGTGTCGTACAAATCCCATTTGGTGACCGGCGCGCCGGAAATGCCCGCCATGAACGTACCGGGCGCCTTCTGCAGCAGCTTTAGCGTCATATAACCGCCATAGGACCAGCCATAGGTCGCGATCCGCGCGGGATCGACGAAAGGCTGCGCCTTGAGCCATTTCGCCCCGGCAAGCTGATCCTCGACCTCGACCGTTCCCATGGCCTTGTAGATCTGATCCTCGAACGCCTTGCCACGATCGGGCGTGCCGCGATTGTCGACTGCGTAAACGATCCAGCCTTGCTGCACGAGATAGTCGTTCAGCGCCCCGCCCCACTGGTTCGTCACCTGACGCCCCGCGCCCGGACCGCCATAATGGATCATGAACACGGGATAGCGCTTTCCCGGTTCCAGCGGCGGCGTCATGATCTTGGTATACAGCGCCGATCCGTCCGCTGCCTTGATCGTTCCGAATACCGTCTTCACATGGCTCGCCATATAGGGCGCATAGGGATGCGTGGCGTCCAGCGCATTTTCGGACAACCAGCGCAGCCGCGTGCCACCGGCATCGGCCAGATAGATTTGTTTGGGCTGATCGCTGTTGCTGCGGCTGACGATGATGCGCGTTGCGGCGCTGTCCATCACCGCATCGTTCCACCATCCGCTGCTCGTCAACTGGCGCGCAGGCGTCGGCTTTTTCCCGCCACGCAGCGAAGCACTGTAAAACTGATCCTCCAGCGGCGTTTCGCGGTTGCCCGTGAAATAGACGAGTCCCTTGGCCTCATCGACCCCCGCGACCTGTTTCACTTCCCACGGCCCCTCGGTCAGCGCGGTCCATTTCGCACCGTTCACATGGTACAGATGCCCATGCCCGGTCCGCTCCGACCACCACAGAAAACTGCCATCGGCCAAAGCACGGAAGTTGTTGTGGAGGTTGATCCATGTCTTCGCGCGTTCGGTCAGGACCACCGTGGACTTGCCCGTGACGGGATCGACCGAAAGAAGGTCGAGCCGCTTCTGATCGCGACTTTCGCGCTGAACATAGAGCGTCTTGCCGTCCTTCGACCAGTTGACGCGCGCCAGATAGACATCGGGATTACTCCCCATGTCGACCTTGATCTGCCCGGAACCATCCGGCTTCATCACATAGAGATCAACCAGCGCATTGGGCGTTCCCGCCTTCGGATAGCGCTGCGCATAAACGCTCGTGCCGTCTGCCCCGATGGCGGCGCGGGTAACGATGCCAACCGGGCTTTCATCGACGCGCGCGACCGCGAGATAGCGGTCACCCGGCGACCACCAATGGCCAGTGGTGCGGTCCATTTCTTCCTGTGCCACGAATTCGGACACGCCCCAGCTAACTGTATCGGATGCGCCGGTGGTCAGTTGCTTCTCCCCCTGCCCGTCCGCGCGCGTCACGAACAGATTGCCGTCGCGCACGAACGAGACATAGCCCCCCGCCGGGCTGACGGTGGGGTTGAGTTCCCCCTGCGGCGTATTGGTGATCCGCGTGATCTTTCCATCCAGTCCGGCCAGATACAGGTCGCCATCCAGCGGCACCATGATACGCTTGCCATCGGGCGCCCAATCATAGGCCACGATGCCCTTGCTGTCGCCGATCCGCGCACGTTCGCGCTGCATCTTCTCCGCTTCGCTCAGTTCAGCGCCGCTGCCGACCTTCTTCGAATCGACCAGCATCCGCTCCGCCCCGGACGCCGTATCGATCGCCCACAAATCGAAGCGTTCCTTCTCATCCACGCGCGGCTTGAGCAGCGTCACGAATTTCCCGTCGGGGGACAGCTTGAGCGCACGTGGCTGCGGCCCGGACAGATCGGGGCTGGCGAACACGCGCTCCAGCGTCAATGGCTTCGAAACGGGTGCCTGCGCGGATGCCGGCATCGCCACACCCAGCGCGCACATCATCATGACGGGCGAAACAACGCCGCCTTTCAACATCGATTGCATGAACATTCCTTCATTCTCTTCTCGCCGCAGCGTTGCCACAGGCTTAGCCCGGCAGTCCGGCCTAAGTCGAGGGGATCGAAGAAGAATGGTGGGCGCGGCAAGGATTGAACTGGGGACGACACCCGAGTGGATGGTGAGAAATGGGATCATCGTGGACCCGCAACCATGCTGGTCGCTTCTGTGGAAGTCCTCTCAGAAGATAGCCAGGCCCTTGCGCAGCGGCTGCCCGTTCGATTTCATGATCCTCGCTGCCCCCCCCCGCAAGAAATACGTGCGCAAGGAGTGCACGAACCGAACTTCCGCTACCTCCTTGCTGGCCGGTCCATTGTTACTACCGTCGCCCAGTCTTACGCAGCGCTGCTCGCTAATTTTGCGCATCGATTCCCAATGCGTAAGGGGGGCGTGGAACTCGCTCAGCCCTGAGCGCGCAATCCGGCTGCTTCGATTCCCGCTATGGCGCAGGCTTCATCCATGTCGGACAGGTCGCCAGAAATCCCTATTGCCCCGATTGCGAGGCCTTCGGCATCGACGACGATAATACCGCCAGCGGCGGGCACAACCCCCGAAGGCGCAATCGGGCCAAGAGAGCTAAGAAAGGAAGCTCGTTCACCGGCCATGTCTCCGATCTTGCGGGACGACATCCCGAGGAACAAGGCCCCTGCAGCTTTCCCGACTGCCAGTTGAAAACGACCGGTGGAAGCGCCATCCTGGCGATGATAGGCAATGACGTGGCCACCGGCATCCAGCACAACCACGCCGAGCGGCTTCAGCTTGAGCTCTTCTGCCTTGGCAAAAGCGGCGGTGATGACGGTCGTTGCCTGTTGGAGTGTGATACGGCTCATGCGTCTGTTCCTTTTGATGCGAGATGATGAAGTGTTGGCGGTACAGGGCCCCCGGTCGCCCAATCGAGCAACTCGACGGTATGTACCACCGGGGTGTGGGTGCGCTGGCCGATCTGCATCGCGCACCCAATGTTACCGGCAGCAATGACCTGTGCTTCGAGCCTCTCGATATTAGCCACCTTGCGATCGCCCAGTTGATCCGCGATTTCGGACTGCAGGATATTATAAGTCCCCGCCGAACCACAGCACAAATGGGCTTCTGCCGGTGTCAGAACGGCATAGCCCGCCTGCGTCAGAAGGCGCTTTGGTGCGTCTGTCACCTTTTGCCCATGCTGGAGCGAACAGGCCGCGTGATAGGCCACGCTCAGCCCGGTCGGGCGCGTTGCCGGCAGCCCCACTTCGTCCAGAAACTCGCTGACATCGCGGGCGAGCGTTGCGACCCGATCCGCCTTGGCTGCATAGACCGGATCATCGCGCAGCATGAAGCCATAATCCTTGATCGTCGTGCCGCAGCCGGATGTCGTGATGATGATTGCTGCCAACCCGCCGTTCTCGATCTCCCGCGTCCAGGCATCAACATTACGCCGGGCGGCTTCGAGGGCGGCTTCCTCGCGGCCCATATGATGTACCAATGCGCCACAGCAGCCTTCACCCGCCGCGAAGATCACGTCGTACCCACAGCGATTGATGAGGCGCACCGCAGCCGCGCGAAATTCCGGGCGCAGCGCTGGTTCGGCACAGCCCTGGAGGATTGCCACCCGGCCTTTGCTCTGGGAGGCGGGTGACGCCACAGTGGGCGCCTTGGCCTCAAGCGACCGTGGTGCGAGGTTGAGCATCGCGATGAGCGGGCGAAAGACTCTGAATTGCCGGAGGACGGGCGTGAACGGTCGCGCCAGTGGCGCCAGCCGCAGGGCCAGTCGAAAGCGGTCGGGATGCGGCAGGATGGACGCCAGCAGCGCGCGATAGAAACGCTGAACCAGGGGCCGCCGATAGTGCTCCTCGATATAGGCGCGCGCGTGATCGACCAGGTGCATGTAGTGAACGCCCGAGGGGCAGGTCGTCATGCAGGACAGGCAGGACAGGCAGCGATCGATATGCTTGACGACCTTTTCCGTCGGCACTCGCTCATTTTCGAGCATGTCCTTCATCAGGTAGATGCGCCCGCGCGGCGAATCCAGTTCATCGCCAAGGAGCGTGTAGGTCGGACAGGTCGCTGTACAAAATCCGCAATGAACACATTTGCGGATGACCGACTCCGACGATTGCATGGCTGGATCGGCCAGCGTTTCGGGCGCGAAATTAGTCTGCATCGGTCGTCTCCTCACCCAGAAATCGTTCGGTCTCGAACAGACTGTCGGGATCGAAGGCGCGGCGTACTCGCGCCTCCAGCGCGGCAACGCCGGACGGGCGCGGATGATGTGCAGATAGTGTCGACCGCATCTCGGAAGGCGCCCGGATCAGCATGGCCTGGCCTCCCGCTGCCTGGGCGATGGCACGAACAGGCGCGGCATCACTGTCAACGGCAGCCCAAATCCGCCCACCGCCCCAATCGAGGGACCAGCGTGCGCCGAGCGGTTCGATCTTTTCGATAATTTCAGGCGTCCGACCCGGAGGAACATGGAGACACCACAGCACCTCACCGTGAAGCGAAACGCCCGTGCCCGCATCGCGCCACAGGGCATCGGCCACTGTCGGATCAATGCGCTCCATCGCGCCATGACCGCCGAGCAATTGCGGCAACATCGCGCAGCGCGCCTCGACCGAGGGTTCAAAGCCTGTCACGCGAAACAGCGTGGTACCATCGGGATGACGCGCGGCGGCTGATACCTCCGCATGACTGCCAAGAGCGCTGGCCATGGCAGAGCAGGATGCGCGGCAATCCAGCCCCTCTATCGCAAGTGTGGCGGACACGCGCGGCCTCGGCAGAACTTTCACCGTCAGTTCTGTTATCGCGCCCAGCCGACCCCAGCTCCCCGCAAAAAGCTTCGACAGGTCGAAACCGGTCACGTTCTTCACGACCTTGCCACCCGCGACGAAGGTTTCAGCGCGCCCGGAAACGGCCGTGAAACCAAGCAGATGATCGCGTGCGCTGCCAGCCGTCACCCGCCCTGATCCGGCCACACCAGCGGCAATCACACCGCCGATGGTCGCCTTGCCTGACGCTTCTCCGAATATCGGACCATGATCGAACGGCTCGAATGCCAGCATCTGCCGTTCGGAGGCGACCAGTGCCTCGATCTCTGCCAGCGGGGTTCCGGCGCGCACGGTGAGGACCAGCTCGGCCGGATCATAATCGACCACGCCAGTGATTGCCGCGAGACTGATAACGCGTACGTCGCGGGGCGCGCCAATCAGCGCCTTGCTACCACCGCCACGAATTTCGACGCGAACGCCATCGCGTTTGGCGTCGGCGAGCGCATCGCACACATCCTGTGCGGATTGAGGCTTGATATCAGACATCAGAAGCGCGGGATGTCAGGAAAGCGCAGTTGCCCGCCATGCACATGGACGCGGCCCAGCTCGGCGCAACGGTGCAGTCGGGGGAAGACCTTGCCCGGATTGAGCAGCAACAGCGGATCGAAAGCGCATTTCAGGCGCTGCTGCTGGTTGAGGTCGGTTTCGCTGAACATTTCAGGCATCAGATCCCGCTTTTCCACACCCACGCCATGTTCGCCGGTCAACACTCCGCCCACTTCGACGCAAAGGCGCAATATGTCGTTGCCAAATTCTTCCGCCTTGTCGAGCTGCCCGGGCTGGTTGGCGTCGTACAGGATCAGCGGGTGGAGGTTGCCATCGCCCGCATGGAACACGTTGGCGACCCCAAGGCCGTAATGAGTCGAGAGCTCTTCCATCCGCCGCAACACATCGGGCAGGCGACGGCGCGGGATCGTGCCGTCCATGCAATAATAGTCAGGCGCAAGGCGTCCGACCGCCGGGAATGCAGCCTTGCGTCCGGCCCAAAAGGCGAGCCGCTCCTGTTCATTGTTGGACACGCGCCGAGTGAGTGCGCCATTCTCGGCCGCTATGCGATCGATCTCCTCGATCAGATGATCGCATTCGGCAGCAGGACCGTCCAGTTCCACAATCAGCAACGCGCCAACGTCCAGCGGATAACCGACCTTAACGAATGCCTCCGCGGCGTGAATGGCTGGCTTGTCCATCATCTCCATGCCCGCCGGTATGATGCCCTCTGCAATCACCTGGGCGACGCAGGCGCCCGCCCGCTCCGCGTCGGGAAAACCGAGCAGGATGGCGCGCGCAGTCTGCGGCTTGGGCAGAATGCGCACGGTGACTTCGGTCACGACACCTAAAAGCCCCTCAGACCCGACAACCACCCCCAGTAGGTCAAGCCCGGCTGGATCGAGATGCCGGCCGCCTAGCCGGACAATCTCGCCGTCCATGAGCACCAGTTCCACGCCAAGCACGTTGTTGGTGGTAAGGCCGTATTTAAGGCAATGCACACCGCCTGAATTCTCAGCCACATTACCACCGATCGAACAGGCGATCTGGCTCGATGGGTCCGGCGCGTAGTAAAAGCCCCTGCCTTCTACCGCCTGCGTGATCGCAAGGTTTGTCACTCCCGGTTGGACGATGGCAATTCGTTCGTCATAGTCAATCTCTATAACTTTCTTGAATTTCCCCATACCGAGCAGAACCGCGTCAGCCAGCGGCAAGGCGCCGCCCGACAACGACGTACCAGACCCCCGCGGCACAACCTTTACGCCTTCGGAATGACACCAGCGCAGCACGGCAGAAACCTGCTCTACCGTGTCGGGCAGAACGACCAGCATCGGGGGCTGGCGGTAGGCCGTGAGGCCATCGGATTCATAGGGGCGCAACGCATCGATTTCATCGATCACACCGTCACCCGGCACGATGGCGCGCATCGCAGCAATGATTGCTTCCCGCTTTTGAAGGGTAGCAATATCTGGAACAGGCATGGTGATCGACATCAGACGTCTCCACTGCCGCTGAATGAGCGATGCCAAAGTTGGCAGCCCTCGAGCAAAGGGACGCGCGCCGGGTTCTTCCGCTCTACGGCCATGATGTTGCCACTCTCCCTAGCCATCGGGGAACGAGGCAAGTTGCCTTCCCAAAATCTCGCCTCAAAATTCATCTTCAGCCTTGTGATAGATATACAATTGAATGTTTTTCGCTCGTTCGCGGCGGCGTTATCGGCCATGCGAACGGCGTCGGGTCCAAGCTTTCCCGCATGCCAAACCAGATCTGGACGATACCGGCTCATCGATGGCGATCCGTCATGGAATCAGGATGTCGGCGCTGTTGTTTGCGACCGACCATCCCCATTCCGAGGGAACTTTCCCGTCCGATGACGTTATTCATATCTTCGCTGCATTTGCCCGGTCGCATTCGAGGCCCATGTGGTGGGATGAGATAGTTGACCAGAATAACATTGCCATTCACCCACTAATTAATCGGACGGGCTGGGAATTCCATTCCCGCAAGCGTATATTCGATCTCCGCAGCGGTCTCGTGCAAAAGCTCCAGCACGTCTGCCCTATCTTTTGCGGTCAACCGATTGCTTCGTGAAATCGAAACCGCCGCCTGAATTTGGCTGACAGCCGAGCGCACGGGGACCGCGAGGCAGAACAACCGCTCAGCGGCTTCACCATCATCGACCGCATACCCATCGCCACGTACTTTTGCCAATTCCTCCCGCAGGTGCTGTGGTCCGACGATGGTTCGCTCGGTTAGTGGCACGAACGGCCCATTGGAGAGGTACGCATCAAGCTCACGATCAGACAATTCCGCTAGCAAAACCTTGCCTATCGCGGTGCAATAGGCCTCCATCTGCATGCCCACCTTGGTGAACAGCCTGCCGGCACCTTGCCCGGTTTTTATCCTGTAGGTGACCATCTCATTATCAAGCGTGCCAAGCTGAACGATCGCGCCGACCCGGGCAGCCAGACGGTGCAGCGCAGGACCTGCCACGTTGGCGATCATTTGCTTTTCATCGACTCTGCCCAGCAGGCGCAGCAGGCGGTGACCGGCAGTGTGCTGGCCATTGGCTGACCGCACCAGATAGCCCTCAGCAACCAGCGTCGCGACTTGGCGATAGGCTGTCGACAGTGGAATACCCAGATCACGGGCGATCTCGGTCAGGCCGCGCTGGTCAGCAACAACCTCATCAAGCAGGGCGAGGCTACGCCTGACTACGGCGATCTGTGGCGTTCCCTTTCTCATACGATAAGAAAATAGCAGCCAGCGACACTGGTGCCAAGCAGTGCCGATCTATAACATGGATGCAGCAATGAGGAGGACACGCTCCATGACCTGCGTTACCCGAGACGCGATCGCGCTTGAGGTCGATACTACCGTGCTGATGGCTACCAACAGTGCCCTTACAGCGCACAACGGCTTGCTCAGCCACACCAGAGACAAGAACGGCACATCAGGCTGGTACTGGTTGAAGCGCGGCCATGACGGGAAATAACTATACCCCAAAAGTGGGCTTCATAGGTCTGGGCGACATCGGCGCTCCGATGGCGATGCGCCTGCACGAAACAGGCCACGAAGTGGCGGTATGGAACCGCACTACTGCCCGCACACACCCCTTTGCAGCGCAAGGTTTCCCCGTCCCGCATTCTGTATCCGAACTCGCGACCATGTGCGATATCGTATGCCTGTGCCTTTCTTCGGCCGAGGCAGTGGCGGACGTCGTTTTCGGGCCAGATGGAATAGCCAGCGCAAGCGCTGCGCCACGGATCATTGTCGATCATTCCACCATTTCGCCAAAGGACACCCAGGCCCTTGCGCATCGCCTGTACACGCAAACAGGCACAACTTGGCTTGACGCGCCGGTTTCCGGGGGCCCCCCAGGCGCCCGGGCAGGCACTCTTGCAATAATGGTTGGGGGACGCCGCGAAGATTTTGAAACGGCCGAGCCGATCCTGGCAAGCCTCGCAAAGCGGCTGACCCATGTGGGTGACCTGGGCATGGGACAACTCGCCAAGGCCAGTAACCAGATCATCGGCTTCATCACCACCGCAGCTATCGCGGAAGCATTTGCCTTTGCGGAAGCGGCTGGACTGTCCGCCAAGACGCTCTCAGAGGCTCTGACCGGAGGTTTTGCGGATTCCACCGTGCTGGGCGAATACAGGCGTGCGTCCGCTGCTGAGGAAATGGGCGGACTGAAAGGTCTGATCGAAGCCTATATGGATCTGTCTCGCGGCTATATACGCCCGGATTATGTCGGCAAGATTGACATCCTCCATAAGGATATCGGTATCGCCGGCGCCATTGCCCAAGCCAATGGAACGCCCATCCCGCTGCTCCATCAGGTCGAGACATTGGGGCGCCTGCTACATTATCAGCGGGGCGCTAAAGCATAAGCCGATACAAGCCATTCGTTGCATTTAGACAGGAGACCATTACCGTCTAAAACGAATGGACTAAAGCAATTCAGGAGAGTTTGTGATGATACGGTACAGTATGATCGACCGATCTAATGAGCCACGCGCCGCTATGCAGTCTCACGCGCGGGTGTCCGGCTAATGGTTGGCCTGGACTTGGGCCTGACCGGAATGCCCGCGATCGTGACCGGCGGCGGGGCTGGCATCGGGCGCGCAACAGCTCTTTTACTTGGTGAAGTCGGTTCCTCAGTCGCCGTCGTTGATCGGGACGGCGATGCGGCGCGTGCCACTGCAGAGGACATCATCAAGCACGGAGGAAATGCCATTGGCCTGACCTGCGATGTCGGTTGCGAGCAGGATGTCATCAAGGCCGCCGCCGACGCCGAAGCGGCTCTAGGCGTGATCCGTATTCTGGTGAATAATGCCGGTATTGGCGAATGGCGCGGCATCCTCGACATTCCGCTGGAAGACTGGAAGAATGTCGTGGACATCAACCTGACTGCCGTATTCCACTTCACGCAGGTCGTCACGCGGCGGATGGTGGATGCCGGCGTCAGCGGCGCGATCGTCAGTGTGGCGTCTGTTGCCGGCCTGACGGGCATAATGAACCGCAGTTCCTATGTCGCGTCGAAGCACGGGGTTGTCGGGCTGACTAAAACACTCGCGCTGGAGCTCGCACCTTATAATATTCGCGTGAATGCCGTCGCGCCCGGCATCGTCTCTACCAATCTGACCTCGAAGCTACTCGGCAATGCTGTCGGCGCTGCTCATTCGGCTGCCGTCCATCCATTGGGGCGGGTTGCCCAGCCAAACGAGATCGCAGACGCAATTGTCTACCTCGTTTCGCAGCGGGCCAGCTTCGTGACGGGTTCGGTCGTCAACGTGGACGGTGGATTTTTGGCAGGCCGGGAAGCCTGATTGGATCGCACGACGCGACCCACGGCAATACCGCAGTAATTCAGAAGGTAACATGGCGATGCATGATCAACAGTTTTCAGGAAAAATGGCGTTTGTCACGGGAGCATCCAGCGGCATCGGTCGAGCGATTGCCGAAGAACTCGGCGCTCGCGGGATGCAGGTTGTTGTCGCTGACATCGATTTTGTAGGGGCGGAACGCGTCGCTGCAGGCATCGAGGGAGCCTCTGCGATCAAACTGGACGTTCGCGACGAAGCAGGCTGGGTTGCTGCGCTGGACCTTGCAGAGGCACGCCACGGGCCGCTCGCCGTGCTGGTCAGCAATGCTGGCGTTATGGGCAGCACGACTCCTTTCACCGAAACGCCATTATACGCTTGGGAATGGTCCCGCTCCGTTAGCCTTGATGGCGCGTTCTATGGCCTTACCCATGGCGCACGTCGCATCCTCGCAGCGGGTACGCCGGGACACATCATTGCCACCTCTTCCATGTCGATCTTCTCGCCGACCGCGCGAACGGGCGTCTATGCCGCCATGAAGGCCGGGGTCGCGGTCCTCTGCGAAGCGCTGCGTGATGAAATGTCTGACCGCCCCATCGGTGTTTCCGTTCTTGTGCCTGGGGCAGTGAGAACGAATATCCTTGAATCCAATGCCAGCCGCTCGCCAGACGGTCGCCCAGTCGGAGAAAATCTGGACGAACTTACCGAAATGCTTCGGAACGGGCTGGACCCGGCCCAAGTGGCCAAACAGGTCGCGGATGCTCTCGGCACCGATAAATTCTGGCTCTTTACCCATCCGGAACTGGAACATCGCATCGACACCCTATTTGCCGAGATGAAAGCTGCGCTTCACGGAAACTGACCTGATCTATTCAGTCGGCACGGTGTACGAAGGCCGAGAAGAGTCGAGGCCGTTGCAGGTGCCGATACTAAAATTGTAGCGATACCCGAATGGTAAAACCCGAAAAATACGGGGCCGGGATTGCCCAATTGGGAGAAGGAGTTTGGTTGATCAGCCGCCACATCGGGACAGGATCGACCCTGCTGGCACAGTAGCGGCAGGATCACCGATTTCTGCGCCCAGAGGAAGGATACTGTGGCGGCCCTCCCCTGAGGATATGGAACGCTCCAACATAACCGCGCTTATGCGGTGGTTGACCGACAAGCGCAGCCTGTCCTTCAGCAACTATGCCGAGCTTTGGGAATGGTCAATCCGCGACCCGGCGCAATTCTGGGGTGCGCTTTGGGGCTATTTCGGCATCGAAGCTAGCGCACCCTATGAAGCAGTCCTGCACGGCGATACGATACGAGACGCGAGATGGTTTCCCGGCGCGCGCTTGAACTTTGCGCAACATCTGCTGCGGCATGAAGCCCGCCGCGCAGATCAGACGGCGCTCATCTGCCATGCCGAAGATGGCAGCCGATCCGACTGGAGTTGGTCGAAACTGGGTTCAACCGTACGGCAAGTCGCAACCGGATTGCGGGCCATGGGAATTCAGCCCGGTGACCGGGTCGTTGGGTATGTGCCCAACATCGCAGAGGCTGCCGTCGCCATGCTTGCTGCCACGGCGATCGGCGCGGTCTGGTCCAGCTGCAGCCCTGAATTCGGGGCGGCTGCCGCCATTGACCGGTTTGGCCAGATCGAACCGAAAGCGCTCCTGGCCGTTTCGCAATATCGCTATGCGGGCAAGGACCATGACAGACTTGCAACGCTGAACGAAATCATCGGTGCATTACCGTCCCTCGAACACGTCATAGTAATCTCGGACAATACTGATCGGCTTGCCTCAGAACATTGCGACGCATCCACTTGGACATCTCTCACCGCGACACCTGCTCCTGCGTCTGAAGCGTTTCGGTTCGAAGCTGTGCCAGCGGATCATCCGCTCTGGATCGTCTACACATCGGGAACCTCAGGTCCACCCAAAGCCATCGTGCACAGCCATATCGGTGCACTGCTAGGCGCGATGAAGGATCTCAGCTTCCATATAGAAGTATCTGACCAATCAGTACTATTCTTCTACAGTACTACCAGCTGGATCGTCTGGAACCTCATGCTAGGCGGCCTGAGCCTAGGCGCACCTGTTGTGATCTACGACGGCAGCCCGTTCCATCCTGGTATCGACAGGCTTTGGGCGATTGCGGAACAATCGGGCGCAACTGTATTCGGCACCAGCCCCGGCTTCATTTCAAGGATGATGGACAAGGACTACGTTCCTGTTGCCCATCATGCGCTCACGCGGCTCGAAGTGGTTGTTCTTGCAGGGGCCGTGGCGGAGGAGGCTGTCTGTAGTTGGCTGGTGACAGCGCTTCCGTCGAGCACGAGAATCGTTTCGCAAGCGGGGTCAACCGAGATTTGCGGTGGTTATGCGGGCGGCGTGCGATTGCTGCCGACCCGCGCCGGGGAACTCTCCGCTCGCATGCTCGGGATGAATGTGGAAGCATTCGACGCAAGCATGAAACCAGTGAGGGAGCACCCCGCCGAACTCGTCATCTGCTCTCCTTTCCCCAATGCTCCGCTATACCTGTGGAACGACCCGAACGGCGTGCGGCTTGCTGAAACCTATCTTTCCGAGGTGCCCGGCAAGTGGAGGCAAGGGGATATCATTACCATCTTCGAGGACGGCGGATGCCGGGTTTCCGGTCGCTCGGATGCCACGATCAAGCGGCATGGCGTACGGATCGGTAGCAACGAAATCTATCGCGCACTCGTCGGGGAAAGCCTGGTCACCGATGCGATTGCCGTTTGTCCCTCGGCAGGCCACTTTCGCGCCCAGTTGCTGCTCTTCGTCCGACTTGCGGGAGGGCGTACGCTGGATGACGAATTGCGCAATCACATTGCAGATTTGGTCGCGCACAAGCTTAGCCCGCGCCACGTGCCGGACCTAATCCTTGAAGCGCTTGCCGTGCCGTACACCGCGACGGGTAAGCGACTGGAAGTTCCCCTCCGCCAGTTGCTTGAAGCCCACATTGAAACGGGTCAATTCGCTTCGGCGCTGCAACACGATCCCGATACTGCCGCTTGGTACATAGCATTTGCTCGCGAGCATTCGAGCAAACAAGAAGAACGCGCTTGATCACAAGGCGAGGGACCGCGCGAAGCTAGCAAGCTCCCGCCTAGCTTCCCTGAAGTCGGCGCTACTCCTCAGCGACCTGTCCAGCGTGGCGTGCGCTTCTCCCTGAAGGCACTCTCGCCTTCACGCGTGTCTTCGAGTTCCAAGATGTGTTTGAACCACGTCATCGAAAGCTCGTACAGTTCCTGCTTTCTAGCGGCAGGCTCCACGGCCGCCCGAGCCACCGCCTTTGTGGCCCGGATCGCGGCGGGAGCGGCCCGCAGAATGGCCTCTGCATATTTGCGCGCGACATCGAGGCTGGTGCCTGCGGGAGCCACATCGCTTACCAAACCCCAATGTTGCGCCGTTTGCGCGTCCATCATCTCGCCGGTCAGCAAATACCGCATCGCCACATGCCAAGGCATGCTCACAGGTAACAGATTTGCCCCGCCCCCAAGTGCTGCAAATCCAACGAGTGGCTCCGGCAGACCAAATTTTGCCTTTTCGTCCGCTATGATCAGGTCGCAAGCGAGGGCAAGCTCAAAGCCGCCGCCCAGAGCCAGGCCGTTCGCCGCGGCGATGATCGGCTTGTCCATAGTATTCCGGCGCGAAAGCCCTGCCCAGCCCGTCTCCGGCATACCGGCTTCCATGTCGTCGGCAAGATCGTGACCGCTACAGAAGGCGCGACCCGCCCCGGTGACGATTGCCACGCGCAGGGAATTGTCGGCCTCATAGAGGTCCCACAGCGCCGCAAGTTCATGACACGCCTTTGCTGTCAGCGCGTTCAGCTTCTCGGGCTGATTCAAAGTGATCGTCAGGATGTGACCATCACGATCGGAGTCGATCATTGACATAGGGCGTTGTCCTTTATGGAAGCTCTCCGTCAAATGACCGCGGGTCGGACATCTTCGGAATCGCTTGGAATTGCATTCAGCGCCGAACGTTCGATAACATCCCAAGCGTTGAGGCATGGTGCATGCCTATCCGCCACACGCCGCCGTCTTCGACGAAAGTTAAGGTAATGCGTACTGTCAGCAAGGTTGCGCCGATCGAAAAATGGACCATGCCGGCAACCGCCGCAGTCGTGACCGACAACCGTACAAGGACAAGATCGTCAAATCTGGCACTGGCCGACCCTTCTGCAGGCAGTGCAGCGAAGTAGTCCCGGATGGCGTCCCGTCCTGACAGTAAGCTGTCGCTCGATCCATAGAGCACAGCATCCTCGCGATAGAGCGCCGCCAGTGCATTGCAGTCGCGTTTGGCAAAGTGATCGGACCAGGTCGATAGGACGTCCAGCGGCCCCGATGATGTCATTGTTGCGTGACCAATTCCAAGCCAAGGAGAGACGTTCCCAAGCATCAGAAATGATGATGACCCATGAGTCAACGATAAAGCGTGAGATGCTGCGATGGGCTATCGGAGTGACGCCGACATGTTATTGGGCGCAGTCCCAACTCTCTTTTGGTCTCCATCCAGTTTGCTTAAGCGAAGCATGCCGTTGCCGAAACAACGCGAGGAAGTCCTTAGACTAAGCTTGCGGTAATTTGAGGGCGGATCGGGTGAACCGCAATCACATCGGATTGACGATGGGTGCCACAGCCGCGCCGAGCTCCGCTGCGGACCGCTGTAGCATCGGTACAAACCGGCGCATCCGCGCGAGAGATCCGCCCCCCCCGTCTTTAAGGACCACCGTGCCGATTGCGGCCACCGGAGGGAAGTCTGCGTTAGGCACTACGACGGCAACCGATTGGGCATGTGCCGTCCAACCGCTGAACGAGTATGCGCAACCTTCTTCAGCGATTGTTTCCATTTCCTTTAAGAGGTCTGCACGCTGGTTCGCATCGAATGAATTGAGCCGCGTCAAACTCTCGTTCACCAGCTCAGCGCAATTAGGCTGGTGCGCAAGCAAGGCCTTTCCGCTCGCGGTGTAGACCGCGGGCACACGAAGTCCGGAGCGCGCAGCCGTGGAGAAGCGAACCACAGGGTCGATCTTATCGACATACAGGATATCGCTGCCGTGCAAGATCGACAAGAATACGACCTCGCCCGTCTCGGCGTTTAGATTACGCAACACGGGATGTGCCGCACGTCTGAGGCGGCTCCGCTCTGCGATCACCGAACCCTGTTCCCACAACTTCAACGTTGCAAGATATCGACGCGTACGAGGCTCTTGAGCTACATAGCCCGTCGCGGCCAGCGTCTTGAGCAGGCGGTGCATGTTGCTTCGCCCGATCCCTAGGATATCGCTCAGCGCAGAGACGCCCAATGGCTCGCTAGCCTCAGCCAAGCATTCCAGAATACGCAGTCCCTTGACTAACGTCGTATCGAGCCGTTCCGACGCGCCTTTTTCGTCACCCTGTTCGCCCTGACCCATTATGCAATCTCCTTGACTGTGCACAAGGACATACTCCAATGAAAGTCAATATGCGTCCAATTGCCGTCGGTCTGACCTTCCCCCTTCAGACAAGCGGCGCATGGTTACAGCCGTTCTTGAGCATTCGCGAACATTTTCGAATACGCTTGTCGTGTCGGTCAGCAATTATCCCCTCCATTGCAGCCTGCACGACTACGTTCCACGCGGTGCCGCCCAAGTACTTCGTTCGTGCCGAAGCGCATTTCCTGAATGGCCGCAGCATAGTCACGTCAATTATCGGAACGGCAGGCGTCTGGAGGGAAGAAGGCCGCAATGAGTGGTGCGGTGTCGCACCCTACACTGCGACCGCAGGCTTGAAGCGGGGAATCGCGATCCCATCGTCGACCTCAATCTTGAGTTCCAGCGGCTGGTCAATCTCCAGCGCCTCAGGATCAGCCACATCAACGATATTGCTGGCGAACCGAGGGCCTTCTTCCAATACTACGATGCCAACCGTGTAGGGGACGCGACTCTTGTAAGCCTCGCCGTAAGGACGGTAATAGACGACCCAGGAATAAAGCGTTGCCCGCCCCGAAGCTTCTTCCCAAACCAAGTCCGGCTTCAAGCATCGCGGGCATTCCTCACGCCCTGGAAGAAAGGCGTGATTGCAATTTTGGCAGCGCTGAAACACCAGCTTGCCGTCCTTGGCGGCATCCCAAAATGGACGTTGGACCGGACCGTCGTCCGGTAGCGGCAGCAGTGAAGGATCCCGATCCATGGTCAACGACCGATGATCAGCGTTCCGTGCGTTTGCATGATCCCTCCCTGTGTGCTGATGATACTGTTTCTGACATTTTTAACCTGATTTGCTGCGGTGCCACGCACTTGGCGGATTCCCTCCAAAACCATCTGCATGCCTGGCATGCCTGTTTCCGAGAGCAGTCCGCCTGCGGTGTTCATGGGGATCTCGCCGTCCAGGCCAATTGCACCCTCTTCGACATAGCGCCCGCCATGGCCCTTCGCGCAAAAGCCGTAATCTTCGAGTGTGATGATCGGCACGATCGAAAAGCAGTCATAGAGCTGAGCCGTATCCATATCCCGCGGTCCGAGGCCGGCCATCTGAAACGCCATCGCCGCCGATGTCGCGGCCATAGTTGTGGTCAGATCATTCCGCAGTTCGACGTTCCAGCTTTCTTGGCCGGCGCCGAAGCCAAGGATCGGAACCGGATCAGGAACCCCGAGTTGCTTGGCGCGCTCCGCACTCATAAGCACCAAAGCGGCACCGCCGTCGCTGACCAGAGCGAAGTCGTCGCGTCGGAACGGCGAGATCAGGAATGGCTTTTCCAAATACTCATCAATGTCCAGAGGCACACGGAGCTGCGCATTTGGGTTTGTAGTTCCGTTGCGCCGCCCATTCACGGGAATGGCACCCAACTGGCGTTCTGTTGTGCCAAATTGTTTCATGTGGCGCCGCGCAACCATCGCGTAGCTCGCCGCTGCAGCCACATAACCGAACGTGGCCGTATCGCCGAGCGCAGCGCTATACGATGCCGCACTGAAGGACTTCGGATTATCGGAGAAAGTGACGACCGCAACATCGCACAAGCCAGCCTCGATCAAAAAGCTCGCATAGGAAATACAGCCGGTGACCGCTCCGCCGCCCTGATCCCAAGCCATGCCGAATTTAGGCTTAAGGCCCATTGCTTCGGCCACTTTCTGCCCGGTCATCATGCCTGGAAGGGAAGTCGGCGGCTTAACCAGCAGCGCATCGACAAGATCCTTTTCGATGCCTGCATCCTCAAGCGCGTTACGAACCGCCTCCACTACCAAGGAAATGGTCGTGCGGCCCGGAAGGCTGCCAAACTTCGTTTGACCCATACCCGCGATGACGACCTTACCTCGCATCTGTGCCTCGCATAACCTTCTCCTGATACTGGTGCCAACGCTTCTGAACTATGGCAGTTCACGCACTCGGACTATTGCTCGGTGATAGCCTCACATAACGGCCCACCCACTCATCCGAGCATGATCTCACCGCATGTTTCACAGATACACCGATTCTAAAAATCACTTATACATGTAAATATAATTTCATTAATATAGATTAATACCTAATACTGCAATAAATATCTCGTTTATATTGAATATATAAATAACAACTATCAATATACACATTTATATAAAAACACGAGTTAACCTAATCTATTTGATAGATACTCTGATCTATCGGAATTATTGTAATTATATATTGCCGAGACGCATGGCAATAGCGTGGTCGTACTGAGCACCATGCGCTGCGTTCAGCAACGCCAGCCGTTATGCAGCCGATAGCGCGATATCGTATTTTGCCGTCGTTTTCGCCGCGACTTCCTCCGCAGTTACGCCGGGTGCCAGTTCTATAAGCCGGAAAGACGAATCGTCGTCGGCACGCTGGAACACGCACAAGTCGGTGATGATCATGTCGACTACATTCCTGCCGGTCAGCGGCAAGGTGCATTCGGGTATAAGCTTCGGGCTGCCGTCCTTGGACGTGTGCTCCATGACGACGATGATCTTCTTGACCCCGGCGACGAGATCCATCGCGCCACCCATGCCCTTGATCATCTTGCCCGGGATCATCCAGTTGGCGATGTCGCCCTTCTCGCTCACCTCCATCGCGCCCAGCACCGTCAGGTCGATATGCCCGCCGCGGATCATGGCGAAACTGTCGGACGAGCTGAAATAGCAGCTGTGCGGCAACTCGCTGATCGTCTGTTTGCCTGCATTGATAAGGTCCGGGTCCTCGTCGCCCTCAAAGGGGAAAGGACCGATGCCAAGCATACCGTTCTCGGACTGCAGGGTCACCTCCACCCCATCGGGAATGTGGTTTGCGACGAGGGTAGGAATGCCAATGCCCAAGTTTACGTAAAATCCATCGCGCAACTCCTTTGCAGCGCGCGCAGCCATCTCATCCCGGGTCCAGCCTTTCGTCCGGTCGTCATGTTTGGTCATCAGGCCGCCTCCCTCTGGCGAACGGTACGAAATTCGATCTTCTTGTCATTGGACGCGCCGACAATCATGCGTTTCACATATATACCAGGAAGGTGGATACTGTCAGGGTCGAGGCTACCTGCGGGAACCACTTCCTCGACTTCGGCGATGCAGATCTTCGCTGCAGTCGCCATTGGCTGATTGAAGTTGCGTGCGGTCTTTCGAAAAATGACATTACCGGTTTCGTCGGCCTTCCATCCTTTAATGATGGCAAGATCGGCAAAGATGCCACGCTCCAAAATATATTCCTGTCCGTCGAAAACCTTGACCTCTTTGCCATCCGCAACCTGTGTGCCTACGCCAGTTTTGGTATAGAATCCCGGTATGCCGGCTCCGCCTGCGCGGCAGCGCTCCGCCAATGTGCCTTGAGGACAGAATTCCACTTCCAGTTCGCCCGAAAGATATTGGCGTTCGAACTCCTTGTTCTCACCAACATAGGAACTGATCATCTTCTTCACCTGGCGGCTGCGGAGCAGCTTCCCCAACCCTTCACCATCGATACCGGCATTGTTGGACGCGATGACGAGATCCTTCACCCCGGAGTCCCGGATGGCATCGATCAGCCCCTCCGCGATGCCACAGAGCCCGAAGCCCCCGGCACAAATCTGCATTCCGTCGAACAACAGCCCTTCCAGCGCCGTGGCGGCATCAGGGTAAAGTTTATTCATGGCATATCCTCTTCAATCGGACCGACCGGCGATCACATCGACGTTGCGCCGGACTTGTCCTTGCCTGGATCGTCACCTGACCGTCGCCTGTCGTTGTGAAACGACATGATACTTGGCAGGACGGTGCTCTGCGGCGAGGCAAATCTCTGCAACCTTCACTTCCCCTGAAAGTTGGGCTTGCGCTTCTCGGCAAATGCCTTGGGTCCTTCTACGGCATCTTCCGTGTTGAACAGGTAGGACACGAACGATTGTTCGAAGCGAAGTCCAAGCGACAAGGGCAGGTCCATCGACCGCAATGCCAACTCCTTCGCCGCTTGTACGGCTAGTGGTGCGTTGGCTGCGACCCTTTCGGCATATTCCATGGCCTTTGGCAGAACATCCTGCCAGGTTGGGACAACCTCGTTGATGAGCCCCCAGCGTTCGGCCTCATGTGCGGTTATCGTGTCCCCCGTGAGCAGCAGCCGCATGGCCACGGCATACGGCAATTGCTTAATAAGGCGTTGGGTCCCGCCGTTAGCAGGCACGCCGCCACGCTTTACCTCCGCCACGTTGAATGTTGCGCTTTCGCAGGCAATGCGCATGTCGGTCGCCAGCATCAACGTGACCCCGCCGCCCAGACAGTAGCCGTTAATCGCGGAAATGACTGGCTTCCAAACTTCCAGGCCGCGATTGAGGAGCATGTCGTTCTGAGTCTTGAAGAACTTGGAAGCTGGCGCTCTTTGCGTCCAGACGGCCGACTTCAGGTCAGCGCCGACGGTGAATGACCGGTCTCCGGCACCAGTCACTACGGCAACGCGAACATCATCATCGTCACGAACACGGGACCAAGCGTTCGTCAAACCTTCGTAATGCTCGGGGTCCATTGCGTTCATCCGCTCAGGACGATTGATCGTGATAAGGGCAACACCTTCTTTACTGAGCGAAAAGTCGATCGACATGGATTTCCTCCTTAGTGGAATGTCATTCTGAATAATAGAACATTTCTAATTGGCCAAGCGAAATGTGCCGTCCCTGCGGCTTGCTCGGTGCCAATGTGCAAAACAACACAACTGCGTTAAGGCACCTGCCAGACTGTCGCTTCAACAACGCCCGGGCTGATCGATCATTATATTGCCTCTAAGGTTCGCTGCGTTCGTCGACCGACTTGTCAGCAAATTGAGGAAAGTGTTCGCTCACGCCCGGACCATCAGTGCGCCAGCCATAACAGCGGTCTAGGAAACCAGGGCGATCGCCACTCGCCTTTACATGATCCAACTCGCCGCCCCCCTCCGGGTTTTTCCCCCAGCCCATAGTCTGATAAAATGTTGTGGCTGCTGGAACCAGGAGGTCCATGAGATGCGTGCAGGCATGCCGATGGCCGATTCGAGCACGCGCCTCCTTCTGCCAACCGGAAACAAAGCGAACGCCGATGAGTTCATGCAGGTATTCACGGGCGTCCTGACACGCAAGCATTGGGGTCGTGGCCATCTCCGATTCGATTGCCGTGATTGTTAGCTGGTCATCGACGGTAACCCGAAGCTTCATGTCATGCACGGCGGCACCGGCCTTCTGAGAGCCGCGAGTGATCTGCACGAAATCGATGCATTTCGTGTCACGCAGACTCGCCTCGACCTCCCATTGACCATCAGCGCGCAGGTAGCCGTCGCAACGCACTGATCGCTGATGCAACATCTTGCGCGGCGCCACTGGGGGAAACTGCGTCGGTTCCATCGTCATTCCTTTAACTTCTAGTACCGGCCCGCACAGCTATCTCGTTGCAGAAAAAGCCAGAATTGAGGCGATACCCGCGGCAACCTGATGAGCCATCGCGTGCGAAAAGTCGCGTCAGTCACCGGATGGGCGAGGGAGCAGCTATCTGCGCTCTCAGTTTTATCAGCCCTGCCCCGCTTACCCAAGCTTCTGAAGCATTCTGGAACGCCCGTCACCGGAACAAATGCCGATGACGGGGCCCCAGCTTATTCGTGCCTTGGCTACCTGTTGCCCGTTGTCTGCGCACGGGCAGCCAAAACATCAGAAGCCCACGTTATCGCCGCCCTTCGTCTCAAGCATGGCCCGCGCTTCTTCCGGTGTGGCCAGGTCGAGACCCAGTTCTTCGAGGATACGACGGCTCTTGGCGACCTGTTCCGCATTTGAAGT
>NZ_CAKKNC010000018.1 GCF_918741285.1 Sphingobium sp. CECT 9361
ACAGCCTCGCCGAGGCCAAAGTGCTGATCGAAGCGTGGCGGCGACATTACAACACCGTGCGCCCGCACAGCAGCCTGGGCTATCGACCACCGGCACCGGAAACGGCTTCACCGCCATATCCGGCCTCTGGTTCCGCTTCGCTCCACCTCCGCCCGGATATGGCGATGGTGAGCATAATCCACTAACAAACCAACCGGCCCACTCCGCGGGGGCAGATCAGACTTGAAGCTGGGAACACGACGGCGATAGGGATCGCCGCCTGCGGTACGGGATACGGAATCCGCATTAGCCAGATTTTCCGCAATTATGCGCATCCTGAGCGACTGCGCACGCAGTCCCGATGCGGACACCTGCAGCGATGTCTTAAGGTCCATTTTGTCGTCTCCACCGGCCAAAGCGACCTGTCCTCATAGTTATAGGCAAAAATTGCCTAGTCCGGCGTCGAAGGGGAAAGTTTTTCCTATAATTAACGAAAGGGAGAACATCTGCGATGTCGGTACTTGATAGCATTTTCGTCGACATGTCGGTCGTGCTCGGCTCAGCCCGCGTGCCGATCCGGCAAATCCTCAAGATGGGGCGTGGCGCCATGGTGGCGCTCGATTGTGGGGCCGACGATCCCACGCTTGTCTATGTAAACGGTGAACTGGTGGCCAAGGGCAAGATCCTCGTAGAGGGCGACCAGATGTCACTGGAGATCAGTGAAGTCGTGCAGAGAACGGCCAACTGATGGACATGCTGTCACTGTTGCGTACACTCGGCGGACTGGGAACTGTACTCGGCCTCTTGGCTGGTGCCTTGTGGGTCGTCCGCCGATACGATCTTCGCTTGCCTGGACGCGCGGTTAGCATCCGCGACCGGAGGCTGGAACTGGTTGAAACACTGTCGATCGATGCGCGCCGTGTGGTGGCGCTTGTACGGCGCGACGGCCGCGAACATCTCCTGCTGATCGCACCCGAAGGGCATCTGGTGCTGGAAACCGGGCTGATGCGCGATGACGTCGATCAAGCGTCAGAGGATGCGCGCCGGGCCGAACGGGAAGCGAAGGCCGCCGCACGTGCAAGCGTCCGTTCTGCCGAAGTTCCGCAATGGCCAGTCGAAGGCTTCGCTGCACTGGTCGATCGCGAGCGCCTCTTCGCTGGACGAGCGCTGGTAAAGCTACAGGCGCTGCGTCGGAATGCTGCGTGTACTATGGCACAGCTCCGGCAATCATGGCGGTCCGCGTCCGCAGGGCAACCTGCACGCTTCCGCCAGTGGCTAGCTGCAGCAGATGATCGCATTCCCAAGGCGGCAATCTCGATATGGACTTCAGAAAGCCTGGGTGCATGGGGTGATCGGGCGCGCATCTTCGCTGATCAAGCACGGCAAAAGCTGCAGATCCTGCATCGGAATTCTAAGCTTAGGCTGGGTGAACTGGCAGAATCATGGCGGTTGGCATCTGCGCGGCAACCCGCCGGATTCAGCCAGCTATTGGCTGCAGCACGTCAGCCTATCCCCCCGGCAGCAAAGTTGACATTGCCTCCTGAAAGCTTCGTGGCGCGGGTCGATGATGCCCCCGCTTGCGCTGCCATAGGCCGGCGTGCGTCGAAAGCGCCGAGTGATCGTGCCACGGTTGCTTCGGTGGAAACGCCTCTTGCGCGACCCATGGCCCCCACGGTCGCAGATGAATCCAAGCATGTCGGCAAACCATCGACCGTCGGTCGACGCTCAGCCCGAAATCCGACGCGTACCAACCGAATGATCGCGCCGGAGACGAACCTTGCGTAAGCGCCACCTTATCCTGTTCGCGCTTGCTATGGTCGTCCCGACTACGGCGTTTGCCCAGTCCGCGTCGATCACGCTGGGTGAAGGATCGGTATCCAGTCGTGCCATCATGCTGGTGATGATGCTGACGGTGCTCAGCCTTGCCCCCGGTATCCTGATGACCGTTACCTCGTTCACGCGCATCGTCGTTGCACTGTCGCTTTTACGCACGGGGATCGGCGCACCAGGCGTGCCGCCAAATCCGGTGATCATCAGTCTGGCGCTGTTCCTGTCATTCTTCGTAATGGGGCCGACATTCCAGCAAGCGTGGGAGCAGGGCGTCAATCCTTACAGCGCGGGCAAGCTGACGGAGCAGCAGGCCTTTGTAAAAACGTCCGAGCCATTTCGCCAGTTCATGCTTAAGCACGTACGGACGGACGATCTGCGACTGTTTTCGGAGTTGTCTGGCAAGCCACCGGTCGCCCGTGCCGCAATGCCTCTGACCACGCTCATGCCTGCGTTTATGATCTCAGAACTGCGCCGTGCGTTCGAAATCGGCTTCCTGCTGCTGCTACCATTCCTGATAATCGATTTGGCGGTGTCGGCGGTATTGATGGCGATGGGCATGATGATGCTACCGCCGCCAACCATCGCCTTGCCCATGAAAATCATCTTCTTCGTGCTGGTGGACGGCTGGGCGCTGGTTGCGGGGTCTCTTATCAGAAGCTTCGGTGGATCAGGGTGACGGTGGCTTCTGATAAGCACTGAACCGTTCCTCGCCTGCCAGCCATGTTGCTAGCTCCGAGAACCCCAATTTATCGCAGAATGTGAGTCCGGCCGAGGTGCCGGACACCCGTCGTACCGTCGCCTTGATGGAGCCGAGGCCGGGCACGATAATCTGGAGCATGTCATCGATTTCGACATGTACGGCGGACCGTAACTGGGCACCGCCCTGAGAGATGTTTTCGAGCGTCCCGGAGCCAATATGACCCTGGCGCCGCAGCGCTACCGGGCATTGCGCAGACAGGCGCGGTCCACGAGGGATGCGCGCCAGAGGAATTCCTGCGGATGCATTCGGGGCGGCCAGAAGTTGCTCAATTTCGATAGGCTCATTGAATTGAAGCCCGGCTTCCTCCTTGCCAACCCACTTTACCGTCGGCTCTATCGTCATGCCGTTCTTGAACTCGATACGGATCTGCTGAGCGACCCGCAGGGGGGCCAGCGTTACGATGCACATGCCGCCTTCGGAAATATTGCGCACCCGGCAAAGATCGTCGCGATCGCCGGCCAGGACTCGGGCGACTAGCATAACGGTCTTCAGCCGGGTCTTGCGCGGCTTCAGCCTTTGGTCTGTCGGAACATGCAGCAATCGAACGGCGTTCATGGTAGCATCTCCTCTTGATGCGGGGGTTGAATATGTGGGGGGTTCCGCGGCCATCCCTTATGCTGGCGTCGCTTGAACGATGACAGCGCGGCGCACGACTTTCGGCCCGAAGGCTTCGATCGATGATTCCATCACCAGCTTGCGGAACTGTTCCAGGTCAGGGAGCATGCCGCCCGGTCCGCTCGCCATCGGCGCGCGATATGTCCGCATGTTTATTGCGTTCAACAAAAGCGGTAAACGCAGCGTCACGAATTCCGCATCCACCTGCGTAGTCTCCAGTTGGACTTCGAAGGAAACGTAGCCGGATAAGGTGCCGTCGGCGAACACCAGCGGCGCGAGAATCTTGCCGGTGGGCGTAAAGCTGATATCGTCCGGTTCACGCTTTGCGGCCGGCTTGTCCGCACCACTGGCGGGCGTTGGCAACAGGAGATGCACGCCATAGGCGGTGCCCCCGCCGACGCTGAGCCCTGCAACCAACAGGATGGCTCCTAGCAGGATGGGTTTCACCGCACGGTTCCGATCTAGAACTTGAAGCTGACGTCGCTGGGAAGCGTGGGTGCCTCTCCAAGTGCGACGACTGTAATTCGGCGGTTCTCCGGCCGCGTGGGCTGCCCGGGATAAACAGGCTGCGTTCCCGCCAGCGCTACGACTTCGGAAAAGCGATCGGCCGACAGGCCTGCTGCGATCATCGCTGAGCGCGCGGCGAGCGCACGGTCGCCAGACAGTCGCCAGTTGGCGTCGCTCTGCCCGCCGACTGAGTCAGTATGGCCTTCTATGGCAATCTGCGCACCCGATTTGGATAATTTGCGGGCAATCTCACCAAGCATATTGCGCGCAAACGGGTTCAGCGTCGCGGTCCCGGCGACGAACATGGAACGGCTTGCCGTATCCATCAAACTGATCCGGACGCCATCGCGATCGGCCTCTACCTTCAGGCTGTCCTTGGCATCTTGGACTGCGGGCACCGATTCCAGCGAAACGCGCATTTCCTGCGCGACGACGCGCATCGATGCATCGGGGATGTTCGCGGTGCCGCCGCGGGCGCTGCCATTTTTGGCTGACTCCGCCGAGGGCTGCCCGGTTGATGTTTTGCTGTCGGCCTGCGCGCGCCGCGTCCGCCCACCCAGACCGGGCTGATCGCCGGGGCTGGCCGTCAGTGTCGTGGAGATCGTGGAGTTCGCCGTTGCCGGCGAGAAATACTCCGCCAAGCCTTTCAGCCGTTCCTTGTCGGGATTGGCCAGTAGCCAAAGCAACATGAAGAACGCCATCATAGCCGTTACGAAATCGGCATAAGCCACCTTCCAGGCGCCACCATGATGGCCGGCATGGCCACCCTTCTTGACCTTGCGGATGATGATCGGTCGAACCTGGTTTTTTGGGGCGATGGCCATCGCGATCAGGCCGCTGCGGACAGGGCGGACCGCAACTTGTCTTGCACCATGCTCAGCCTCACTTGATCGATTGCATCATGGGATTTCGCACCTTCCGCCATGCGATCGAGCAGGTCGGCGCTTTCGCTGGCGCGCTGGACTAGGAGGTCGAAGACCTGGAATTGTTCGATATACGCCATGACAAAGGCTTCGTCGGACAAAAGAGTGTGTGCCAACTCCTCAATAATGGTGCGAAGATCGCGAATTTCTTCGGCGATTGCACCGTATAGCGAAGCTGCGTGAGGATCGACATGTGCCATTATTGGGGTAGCCTAACGGGAAATGAGCTGATGCAACGGAGTGATGGAGGGGATCAGAAAAGGTCGAGATCGCCGCCGCCTGTGGGTAGAACCACGGGCGCCCTCACGATCTTGGGAGGCTCGGTGAGTAAACGCGATCTTGCCTTCCCTTCGTAGGGTACAAATTCCACCCGGCGCGCTTGCGTACCTCCCAGATCGCAATGCCCGATGGGGATGCTTTCGGTTTCCATGAAGCGCCGCGCGAAGGCCGCGTTGCCACTGCCTATCGATCCAAGCCCGGCGATGATGTTTGCGCCGCCGTAGAGCTGGGCACGCAGCCGAGACCGGTTTGCCCCCTTGCGCATAAGCTCGTTTATCAACAGTTCCATTGCGTGGACTCCGTATCTTTGCATGCCCTGGCGGTCGACTTGATGGTCCTTTCCCGGCTCGCCGAGGAGAAAATGGTTCATACCCCCGATCCGGGCCTGGGGATCTTGCAGGCAGACCGAAACGCATGAACCCAGCAGGGTCGAGATCACGACCTCGGGCTCGCCGGAGACGTGATTTTCGCCTTGAATGATGGAAACCCGGCGCACGGCGTTAAGAAAGCTCGCCGAAGACGCGCTCAATCTTCTCTTTGAGCACGGCCGAGGAAAACGGCTTCACGACATAGTTGTTGACCCCCAGTGCTGCGGCCTTCTGTACGATCTCGCGATCGGCAGATCCGGTCAGCATGATGAAAACAGTCTTGCCGATCACCGGATCCTTTCGCACTTCCTCAAGAAATTGCAGTCCGTCCATGTCGGGCATGTTGTAATCGGAAATTATGAGGTGGACGCGGTCAGACCGGATTGCGCCGAGTGCGTCCACCGGACCTGCCTTGTCGCGGATGTCCTTGAACCCGAGATCCTGAAGGGTCCGGCGGATCATCGCGCGCATGCTGGTCTGGTCGTCGACCACCATTACCTTTATCGTAGATGCGGCTGGCATCAATCGCTCCCAAATATCATTTGCGGCACGCGCGGAGGATGGCCTCTGGCAGTGCAGACAAAGGAATTTCCCGGTCTATGGCACCAAGCACGAAAGCCGCGCGCGGCATCCCATAGACGACACAAGTTTCCTGGTTCTGTCCCAGCGTGCGCGCACCTGCCGCATGCATTGCAAGCAGGCCATCTGCGCCATCGCATCCCATACCGGTAAGGATCACGCCGACCGCTGAAGAGCCCAGCGGCGCCACGGAATGGAACAGAATATCGACAGAGGGGCGATGCCCTCCATATGCGGCACTCGCCCGAAGCTTGATACGACCGTTGACGCCGCCAGCAAGTTCCATGTGCGTGTTCCCTCCAGGAGCAATATAGACGGTTCCACACTGGATCGGCGTTCCATCGCGCGCCTCGACGACATTGAGCGCGCATTCTTTGTCGAGGCGGGCCGCGAAGCCTCCGGTAAACGCGGCTGGCATGTGCTGCACTACGAGTATCGGCGGTGAGTTGGCCGGCAGGGTCTTCAGAATATGGAACAGCGCCTCAACGCCTCCAGTGGAGGCGCCAATCGCGATGACCACGTCTCGCAGTGAGTTCGGCAGCAGCTTGTCGATCGGCTTGCTATGCTCTGGCGAGCGATTCACCTTCGATCGCGCTGCCGCCTTGACCGTCGCACACAGTTTTTCCGAACTATGGGCAATGTCGAGCGGGTTGCCGGTTGGCTTGGCGATGCAGTCGACCGCGCCGAGCCGCAAGGCTTCGATCGTGGCTTCTGCCCCGCGCGCCGTCAGTGTCGAGCACATGACGACCGGCATGGGTCGCAATCGCATGATCTTTTCGAGAAATGACAAGCCATCCATGCCGGGCATTTCAATGTCGAGTGTCACAACATCGGGGTTCAGATCCTTTATCATTGCTCGCGCGGCATCAGGTTCCGGAGCAAGGCCAACGACCTCGATTTCCGGATCGGCAGACAGAATGCGTCGCAACACGGCGCGCATCGATGCGCTGTCATCGACTATCAGCACGCGGACAGGGGGCGCACTCATCCTCCGCTACCGCCGCTTTTTACATAGATCGTCTGGCCGCAACCCACCATCTGACTGGTTGCCCCGCCGATTAGTCGCTCGGAATGGCCGATGTAGAGATATCCGCCTGGTGCCAGCAAATCGACGAACCGCGCTTCCAGCTCTGCCTTGGCCGCATCGTCGAAATAAATCATGACATTGCGACAGAAGATCACGTCATACTGGCACCGCATCGGCCATTTTTCGAACAAGTTGAGTACGCGCGCAGTCACAAGTGCGCGTGCCTCGTCAGCCATGACGAAATTGGCGCCATTCGGTCGCAGCCAGCTGGTGCGATAGGCCGCAGGCACAGGCTCAATGGTTTCCGCCGAATAGATGCCACGCCGCGTACTTTCGACGACATGCGGAGCAAGGTCGGTCGCCAGCAGACGGACGTCACCATCCCGCAACCACCCAGCCGAACTGCGATCCTGTCCTAGAAGGCACATCGCGATGGTGTAGACTTCCTCGCCGCTGGAACAGCCAGCAGACCAGATCCGTACCGGCTGACGTCGGGCACGGTCTTTCAGCCAAGGCAAAGTGGTCTTGCGCAGATGCTCGAAATGATGGTTCTCACGAAAGAAATGCGTGTGGTTCGTCGTCAGAGCCACCACCATTGCTGCGCGCTCGACAGCATTGCTTTCCACCAGCGTCATATAATCGCGAAAGCTGGCCAGCCCGTGATCGCGCAAACGGCGACTGAGGCGCGACTGGACCAGCGTAGTCTTGGCATCGCTGAGGTGAATTCGGGCGTCGCTCTGCATAATTTTGGCAATCGTCGCGAACTCGGCGCGGCCGAGTATCGGCGAACCGGAACCACCCGGATCGCTGGAACTGCGCGCCGTAAGCTGCTCGTCGATCATGCTGCCATCTCGAGGTGGCGCATAAGGCCAAGCGATTCGAGATCGAGCAGCAGGACCATGATGGACGTTTCTGCTGCAGCGCCTTCCTGTGTGCGGGGTGCAACCTGCACCAGGCCGGCGATAACGCTTTGTTCGCAGGTTTCGACTTCGGGCGCGGGTTGGATCTGGTCTTCGTTGATCAAGATGATGTCGGCGACCTCATCGACCAGGAAACCGGCCTGCTTGCCGCCGATGGTGGCGACCAGGATGCACGAACGGGCATGGAGCACACTCGGCGTCCATCCTAACCGCTCGGCCAGTCCGATGACCGGGACGACGGTGCCGCGCAAATTCGTGACGCCCTTGATATAGGCAGGCACGCTTGGCAGCGGCGTAGGGGGTTCCCACTCGCGAATTTCGATCAACGCCTTCATGTCTATTCCAAACATCTGGTCGCCCAGCGAGAAGGTTACGATCTTGCGTTCACCGGGAGTGTTAAGCGTGCTCATGCTGCCAATCCTTTCAGAGGTGCGTTTGAAGTTATCGGACCGGCCGATGCGACCAGTGCGTCTATGTCGAGGATCAGGGCGATCGAACCGTCGCCCAGGATGGTTGCGCCGCCCAATCCGCGGATGGGGTAGAGATTCTGGTCGAGGCTCTTGATCACGACCTCGCGGCGGTCGTCGATTGTATCGACCATCAATCCGACATTGCCGACGCTCTCGCTTTCGACGATGATTATCAGCGATTCCTCGGGTGAACGACGAGCTTCCTCGTTGAGTCCGAACATATCGGTCAGCCGCTTTACCGGCAGATAATTCCCTCGAAGCTCGATCACTTCGCTGGTGGGCGTCATTGGGCGAACCTGTCCCGGCTCCGGTCGCACTGTCTCGATGACATTGGTCAAAGGCAGCACAAACCGCTGGCCAGATAGCCGCACGATCATCCCATCGAGGATGGCGAGCGTAAGCGGCAGGATCATCGTGAACGTCGTGCCAACCCCTGGAGTGGAGGTGATGTCCACGCGTCCGCCCAGCGCTTCAACGTTGGAGCGCACGACATCCATGCCGACGCCACGACCTGAGATGCTGGAGATCGTGTCCGCCGTCGAAAAGCCGGGCGCACAGATCAGTTGGTCGATTTCTTCATCCGATAGCACTGCATCGGCCGCAATGATGCCCTTCTCTATGGCCTTGGCGCGGACGCGAACTCGGTCGATGCCCTTGCCGTCATCGCTTACCCGCACGAAAATCCGCGCACCCTTTTGTTCGGCCGACAGCTTGATCAAACCTTCGGCGGGCTTGCCGGCGGCAAGCCGGTCAGCCGGGTCTTCGATGCCGTGGTCGACGGCGTTGCGGATCATATGGGTCAGCGGATCGCCAATCTTCTCGATCACGCCCTTGTCGACTTCGGTGGTTTCTCCGCTAACCTCCAGAATCACTTGCTTGCCGGTCTCCCCGGCAAGATCGCGCAGCATGCGCGGAACGCGGGAAAAGGCCTGCCGGATCGGCTGCGCACGCAGCGACATCACATTGTCCTGAATCTCGCGCGTCAGACGGGCCAGTTCGGGAAGCTCCACGCGCTCCTGATCCACCGGCGGCAGGCGGTCGGACAGGATCGAATTGCGGATCACCAGTTCGCCGACGAGATTGAGGAGCATGTCGAGCTTCATCAGATCGACACGGATCGTTTGCTGGACGACTTCTACCTGACGGGCATCGGCCGTGCTCGTGACACGCGGTGGGGGCGGCGGCTCGTTTGCCGTCTCAACCAATGCCAGGACCGGCGTCGGCGGTGCCGTTTTGGGTTCTGCCGGTGAAGGGTCGATCGGTGCTGGCATAGCAGGCGCCATCGATGCAGCGGCCCGGGTGATTTCGACCACTGAATCCGGCGCAACGAAGTCGAAGCATTCGCTGATAGTGCTTTCTTCGACAGTTGCCGGGACCGAGAGCGTCCAGGTCAGATAGCTTTCTTCCGGGTCGAGATCGCGCAGCGGCGGCAACGCCGAGATATCGACCTCGGTCATCACGCCGCCGAGACGCTCGACCTCGCGAACGGCCAGCAGCGGTTCAGCACCATTAGCCATAGCAGCGCGCGACGGGTCGAAACGGACCGTCCAGGGCTGCGGATCGCCGGACCCCAGATCGTCCATCGAAACGCCGACGGGTTCGAAACCGAATGGATCAAGTTCCTCGACCCCTGCGATGACCGGCGTAAAGCCGAACTGATCCGCTTCTGCCGGAGCAGGCTCGATATCGACAGGCGTGGTCTCAACCGGTGTAGAGGGTGCGGGCGATGCGATGGCCATCGTTCCGGCACCCTTGGTGGCCAGAACCTCCTCAAGTGCGGCAAGTGCTGCAGCATCGGAAGGCGGGCCTGCGACGCCCTGCGCCGCGGCAACATGATCGGCCAGCACATCGAATGCGGTAAGCATCACTTTGGTTACTTCGGGCGTTGCGGCGATCTTGCCGCCGCGCACCTCGTCCAGCACGTTTTCAAAACAGTGCGAGAATGCCAGTAGCGCCGCATGACCGAATGCGCCTGATCCGCCCTTGATCGAATGGACCGCGCGAAAAACGCCTGCAATGACTTCTTTCGAAACATCGCCCGCCGCCATCGCCGACAGACCCTGTTCGGCGACCGCAAGGCCTTCGGTGCATTCTTCGAAAAAGATGGCCTGGATTTCGTCGAGTTCGTCGCTCACGGGCATACACGGCGAATTGCCGCCCCCAGTTTTTCGCTGTCGAACGGCTTGGTGATCCATCCCGTGGCACCTGCCGATCGCGCGCGAAGCTTCTTGTCGTCGGAAAACTCGGTCGACAGCACGAGAATGGGGGTTCCGCGGAACTGGGGCACGGCACGGACTGCTTCGATCAGCTCGAAACCATCCATCTTCGGCATGTTGATGTCGGTGATGAGCAGATCCGGAACCACATCATGCATGCGTTCCAGACCGTGTTCGCCGTCATCGGCGCTTTCGACCCGAAAGCCTTGTGCGGTCAGCGAAGCCTTTAGCAGCATACGCATGCTGGCGGAGTCGTCGACGGCGAGGATGAGCTTGCTCAAAGTGAATCGTCCTTTCCTGTCTCGAAGCCGATCGCATCTGCCAGTTGGCAGGCGTCGACACGCTCACGGAACGCAGCGCTTGCGCCCGTGTAGTGGAGGTCATGATCGCGTTCGGTTGCCTCACGCTTTGCAGCGATCAGTAGCTGGAGCGCGGCCTGGCCGATGCTGACTACTTCCGATGCGTCGATCGCGGTCGTCCCGGAATGATCTGCCGCCATAATAAGCTGGTTTCGCAGATCCTCCGCAGCGACGGTGGAGACATGGCCGTGCAGCCGGATGGTACCGAAGTCCGTCACGGCATTGGGTTCCGACACCGATGGATCCGATGTTGGGTCAGGCTGGGAGAGCGTTAAGGTCATTTTTCGCCTCATCGAGTGTGGTCTCGAGTTGTTGGAAGGTGGGAGCAAAGCTCGACGGAACCATCCGCCGGGCGATTTCGATAGCGACCTGCGTCGCCAGACCATGTGCGTGGCCCAGGATCGCGGTCTTGGCGATCATGTAAGGTTTGCTGTCGTCCTCGATGATCCCCAGCAGCTTCGACGAGAGCGGCCCGACGGCACAGTAGGCCAGCAATACGCCCAGGAAGGTGCCGACCAACGCGCCGCCGATCATCGCACCGAGCACTTCGACCGGTTGGTCGATCGAACCCATCGTCTTGATAATGCCGAGCACCGCAGCGATGATCCCGATCGCCGGCAAGCCGTCCGCCATGGTCTGCAATGCCGTCTGCGGCATCAATTCCTCAGCGTGATGCTTGTCCAGGTCGTTTTCCATCGCCTCGGCGAGTTGATGCGGATCCTCGAAGTTGATCGTCATCATCCGCAAGTAATCGCAGATGAACTCGATGAGATGATGGTCGGCGAGCAGGCGCGGATAGGGCATGAACAGCTTGCTCTCCTTAGGATTGTCGAGATGGGGCTCAATGCCGGTCGCGCCGCCCTTTTTGAACGTACTCAGCAGGCCGAACATCAGCGTGAGCAGATCGCGATAATCGCTGTCCTTCCAGCGCGAACCCTTGAAAGCCCGCAGCATACCCTTGCCGGCATTTTTAACCGTAGCGAGTGAATTGCCGACGATGAACGACCCGACGGCAGCGCCGACGATTGCCATCATCTCGTGCGGCAAGGCATGGAGGATGACTTCCATCTTGCCCCCCGCCAAGAGGAAGCTGCCAAATACGCATCCAAGTATAAGAAGAAAGCCAACGCCGTTTAACATGATGAATTCTAATTCTCCGTAATGGAAAGGCGTTGTTTGATTATAGGACGGCTAGACCTCGGAGTGTGCCGCAGCACGCAATTTACTGACCGCAGAGGCGGTCAGCATGCTGCTGCGTCTTGCCATTCGATTACTTTGAGATAATTGCGCAGCCGGTTCAGCTCGAGCGACGCCAGCAAGGGGTTCTCGTGGAACGGGGCGACCCGCTCCGCGATTGCGCCACTCCACGGGGCATCGCTGTCGAACAGGACGCCCAGCCCAAATACCGCAGGAATGCGCGCGAATGCCAGCACGCGCCCGGTCTTGCCGACGTCGGCTATGAAGTCCTCGACCGCCGTCAGGACGCCGTTTCTCGGCCCGCCGGATACGCTTGCCATCGCCCATGCCTGCTCGCCGCGAAATCCCTGGCCCGGTACCAGCGCAACCCGATCCAGCATGGCTCCAGCGCCGAATTCGTGGGGATGACGAAAGGCCTTTGGAATGCGCCTGGGCGCATAATACATGTCACGTCGGGCCGTCGGCCAACTGACATCGTGCAGGAATGTCAGCAGGGGTTTGCCATCGCGTTGGCACAGGGCGTCGGCAGCCAGCAGTTCATTGTAGACCGTGAAGTAATTATGGTCCCCGTCGATAAGCCAGGCATCGACATTGGAAAGAGTATCGATCACTTCCAGACTGGGCGCGGCGACGTGAGTCACAAACGCAGACTGTGCCGCCCATTCGACGAATTCAGGTGCCGGTGCCGGGTCGATGCTGGTCAGGTGGCCATCGACGTCGGCAACGAAGTCTGCGAGCATATGGGACATGCCGCCAAACTCTGCGCCAATTTCGACGATCCGTCGTGCACCCGACAATTTCAGGCTGCCGAGGATCAGATCGGAAAATTCGGTCATGGAATGGATCAGAAGGTTGCTCATCGCGGGGAATCTCCGGATATGCCGAACAGGGCGGCCTGATTGATTGTCGCTGGCGTCGGAATCGTTTCACGCATGACGATGGGACGAAAAACCACCGCCAGCATCATGGCACGCGCGTCGCGTCGGGCCGGTGGAGGGATCATCATGAAAGCGGCCTTGTCCTCGCAACGGAAGAGATGCGGCCCAGCCTGCTCCATGCCCTCAAGCGTAGGGACGGCGGCGACTTCCTCTGCTCCCGCGCGCTGTCTGTCGCTCAGGAAACGGTCGACGGGCATGAAGACGACGCTCTCGACTTGCAGCCACTCGTAAAGTTGCCCGAATTGCAACCCGATGGAGTATCGGCAGTCACTGATCGGGATCGGCGCGACGAAGTATCCATCGTGCGTCGGGGTGGCCGTGATTGTGGCGGTATCGACCTTTCGTCCATCGGCGATCAGGACCGGAAGCGTGATTGTCTGGTCTATAAAGTCCGCATATTTCAACGCCAGGCCAAAGCGCTTATGGGCCATCAGCGTGAGCTTTACGGCCAGTCCTTCACCCTGAAGCTCTGCAGGCAAGTACATTCTTTCGGCGCCGCGCATATAGAATAGCCCGCGCTGCCGAAGGCCGCGCCGCGCAATATCGCGATCGAACAGCGGTACGACTTCATCGACACCCAGATTGACGTCATGTTGAAATTGCTCAAGTGCGGCGAGTTCTTCGGGCATGGGCAGGAACATCAATCGTGCCAGCGCGGCAACGGACGAGCTGCGAACGGCGGTCATGTCGATGGCTCGTTCGGGGCGGACGATCGCCGTTCTGGCTTCACGCGCGTAACGCACGGTGCCACGCTGGATCACATCGCGTGTAGCACTTTGCGCACCTTTGATGGAACTGGCGGCCCTGATCGGCTGCCCGTCGTCAGTATAGTCGATTACCGAACCTTGGGATGCCGTACAAATCTGCTCAAGGACCGCAACATTCCCGCACAGGGCTTCCAATGTGTTCATGTCGTAGTGACGCCGGTCGATAAATCCGCGCTTGTCGAAACCGGGCAGGTCATGTTCCCGCAACAGCAGATAGCGTCCTGCTATATCGACGCCCAGCATTGCACGGAGCGGTGCTTCGATCTGGTTCTGAACCGTCCCGTTATAACCCAGATCGACCAGCATCAGCGTGTCACCGGCCTCGGGCGCAATTGTCGCCCGGAGATAGACGCCTAGCCGCTTTCCAAAGGCGCGCGTGCGTTTCAATATCTTGGCCATGCGCTGCGCGTTACGGATCGCTCGCACCAGCGCGCTATGCGCGCCCTGCGCCGGCAGCGTACGGAGCAGCACGGCGATCTCAGCCGGTTCGAACAATAGCTGCGTCAGGATTGCGTGGGGAGAGGTGCCTGCTTCCGCGTCAAGATATCGCAGAACATCCTCTTCCGTTTTAAGCGAGGCTGCGGTCGCGGTGAAGCGGCTTATTTCCGTTGCATGGGTTGCGGTGTCCTGCGCTACGGCATCGTAAACGAGACGCGGCAAATGGCCATCGCGCATCAGGAACAGGATATGGACTTTGCCGCCGCACGTTTGACGCAGCGTGGCAGCCTCCTGCCCAATCCATTGCGCAAAACCCCAGAGCACCGGCCCTATCGTCGTATAGCCCAGCAGTTCGGCGGGGTTATGAACTTGCGGCTCGCCAAGAGCAATCGCTGCACGGTGCGGCTGACAGTTCAAATTGGGGGTCGCTGCCCCCGAATGGATCATTTCACTGGTGGCAGCTTCCAGCCGCAATCGTTGTTCAACGGCGGGACTGAACTGCCTGAAATGCAGGGCTTGTACGCCGGCCTTTTGCCCCGCGACCAGATCGGCAGCGCGGTTGTCGCCGATGTGCAGGATGGTATCGCATCGCACACCCAGTTTCTTCACGACTTTACCGATCAGGCCTTCGCCCTTCGACACGCCATGTTCGGAGGAGCAGAAGATCCGGTCGATCAGCGCCCGCACCTCGTCCCCTGCAGCAGCAGCGATCAGCGCGCCGAGTTCCGTACTGTTCAGATAGGTGTCGCTGATGATGATCACCATCAGCCCGCGTGCCCGTGCCGCCTGCATGAGCTTGATGACGGGCATGAATCCGAAACAGTGGTTTGCCTCTGCATTAAGCTCCTGCTCGACCATCGCTGCGCGCTCACGCGACGTGGCATTGGGAGCAAGTTCGGCATAAATATCTGAAAGAGCGACCTCATTGTTATGGGTGCGCAGCGCAGATGCGATGCGCGCGCGCTGCTCTGCCAATTGGCGCTGCAACTGACTGGGGCCGTCCAGCGCGGAGAAAATGTCGCGTGGAGCGTGCGTGTCCCGCCACAGGAGTGTATCGAAGCAGTCGAGCGAAAGAATCTTCACGTCGGGCCGTGCATCGAGCGCTGTTGGCAGGTCGCAAGCCAGGATCGTGTCGTTCATGCGGGTGTCCTTCAGATATCGGTGCGCTGGGCAATGCGCTGGTCTCTCCCATTATAGGACGATTATGGGATTGTGCGTTCGCCGTTTTCGATGCGGGATCGTCTAAAATAGGAGTTCAGCCAAGAGGAACGCCTATGTCACTCAATGCCTATCAACGTGTTCGCAGCATCGTCGAAACGCCCCGCCAAGCGGAGCGCCGACTGATGTGCGAGATCACCGGAGAAATGATCCATGCGCGTGAAGCCGGCCACGTTCGGGGGGCTCTGATGCCTTCGTTGCATCGCAACCGGGAATTGTGGAGTACCTTCTCGGCCGTGTGTGGAAGCGCGGGCAACGAACTGCCCATGCCTTTGCGCGCGAGCATCATTTCGCTCGCCCTGTGGGTCGATCAGTTCACAAGCGATGTCGCCGCAGGGCGGGAGTCGATTGACGATCTTATCTCGGTCAATCGCGATATTATCGAGGGACTGACCGGTAGCGGCATCCCCGATTGAGGCGGCGCGCGCACCAGCGTGCTGCCGCAGTCAATGGCAAGATCTGCCCGATACAACTACTGCAGGACGTCTCCTGACGTGTCATCCCCCATCCTGGGAGCCGAAAATGCATCTGACTAGACAAGGGCCGCCCACATTTGGCCTCGCGATGCCTCAAAAACTGTCTCGAACTTCTCCATTGGAAACTTCCACATGATCGTTGTTCGTCGACCGCTCATAATCGCGATCTCCGATCCGGGGTTACGCAGTGTTCTGGCCGCTCTACTTACGATGGCGGGAGAAACACCGATATCGACGGTCGATCACCTCGATCCGGCGTTGGGAGCAGAATTGCGCGAGATTGCCATCCTGGTCATCGACGAGCCGCTGATCTCTGCGACGCCGCCGGAATGGACGGAGACGCTTCGAAACCAGTGCTGGACCGGCTCTCTCGTCATTGTAGCGGATCGCCTGCTGCGTCCCAGCGAGCCGGAAGACGGGATCATGTTGGTGCAGCGAAGCCAGGCCGCCTATGCAATACCGCCGATTATTTCGCGTTGGCAGGGGCAAGCGCTGTGATCACGCAATCGGAATAAGCCCCGCTGCAAAAGCGATCCGTAGTGCTTCGGAAAGGCTGCGAACGCCCAGCTTGTTCATCATGTTGGCACGGTGGATTTCCACTGTGCGGGGGCTTATGTCCAGATCGGCGGCGATCAGCTTGTTGGCACGGCCCTCTACCAACCTGATCAACACATCCTGCTCGCGTTGCGTCAGACTGGCGATGCTCTTCTTGGCGCGCTCAATGGCCGAACCTTTATGATGGTCTTGTTCGATTATCGTGAAAACTCTTTCGATGGTTCGCAAGAGCAATGCCGGTTCGCACGGCTTTTCAAGAAAATCCAGGGCGCGCAGTTTCATGGCCTCAACGGCGATGGATATGGCACCCTGTCCGGTCAGCATAATGGCCCCGAACTTTTGTGGGCAATCGGCAATGGCGCGCAGGACGTCCAGTCCGCTCATTCCCGGCATATTATAGTCAAGCAGGATGCAGCCCGGTTCGAAACGGTCCATTTCGGCTACGAAATCGTTTCCAGTTCTAAAAGAAAAGACCATAAGATTTGTTTGCGTGGATAGCAGACCTTGTAGCCCGGCCCGCACCGATTTGTCGTCATCAACAATATAGATATTGCGCGTTACCATTTAAATTCCGTTTACTAGGTTTTCGCGCTGGGCAGAGTGAAGCGGAACGTCGCCCCACCCTCCGGTCGGTTGGCTGCAGTAAGTGTACCCCCGTGCGCCATAATTATGCGACGTGAAATCGATAATCCTAACCCCATTCCCTTGTCACCCTTGGTCGACGCAAACGGAACATACAACCGGTCCATGATTTCGGGCTTGATGCCCGAGCCGGTATCGGAGACGCTAAATTCCACCATGTCGGCTTCTAAGCGTTTCGTGCCGATCGTCAGAATGCGTCCATCGCGGGGGCATTCGCTGAGCTCTTCCATCGCATTGCGGAGAAGATTGATGAACACCTGTCGTATCTGCGCGCAGTTGGCCAGCACGCATTTTGCCATGGGATCGAGATCGGACAATAATTGTATGTCCAAGTGTCCCGCCTCCAGAAACGTCGCGGCTATCGCATCGTCCAGCAGTTCCGACACGGATACGATATGCGTTTCCAGATCTTTGCTTTCGGCCAGTCCCATTCTGCGGATGATTTCACTGGCTCTCAGGGCTTGCTCCTTGGCCATCTGGACGAGCGCTATTCCTCGCTCATGGTTCATATCGTCATGCGGAAGCAGCTCGAACGCGCCAAGGAGATAGACGAGAGCGGCCAAAGGCTGGTTCAATTCATGCGCTAGCTCAGCCGCCATTTCGTTCATCCCGTATCGAGGCGAGCCGTCAGGTAGCTCGGTATGCACCGTGGCTACGTGCTCGTGCTCAATGGCCCAGTTTGAAATTTCATGCGATAAACCAAAAAGGTTTTGCGGCGTCCCGGACTCGATATTGCCTGTTTTCGATTTGGCTTGAGCTTTCCTGTCATCGCACTGCCATACGCAAGCCGCGGAAGGGCAGTCGGCAAGGAAAGCCTCCCTTATCGGCAGATAGTCATATCTTTGAAAATCGCTCCTGCCTTTCTCGTCCGGGATCGTCGAACCGGGCGAAGCTATTTCCAGGGCGGGTCGAAAAGCACCGAATTGCCTACGCAATTTTCTCCAGCATTGACCGGATGTAGAACCATTATGGCGGTATTCCGGCTGACGTTCGGTGGCGACCGCAACTGCCGACCATAGAAATGCAAAGAGTACCGCACAGCTCCCCCACGCCGCAATCATGGGCACAATCCCGTGCGGCATAAAACCTCTGCTGTACAGTAGGATGTCTGCCATACTCATCAGGCCAGCCGCCCATGCGAGGGGCGAATTGCTTGGCCAAACAATGTCGTGGGGCAGGCTGTAAATCGGCTGAAAAATCCACGCACCATAATATTACCACACAATCAAACGCTCAATATTTTTTGATATTTATCAATGAACCGTCCAATATAAAGTAGGTATTTAGACATATAGGATTTTGCACTTATATTCCCTATTGTACGGTCTTACGATTTGATCGTCCGCGCGCTGTAATGCTGCGCTGCAACCTTCGACATTGTCGTGGTCTTCGATACAGTTACCCACGCATGTGGCTTCCCCGGAGAGTCCGGGCATGATCAAGGTAGTCCCGGTCTTTGGCCCTATTTTGATCGATTTTTATCTCAACCTTGGCGGTCGGCGGAATCCCAAAGCGATCGATACCGTTCCCACCGCGCATCTTCCAATGGCCTAATAAATTTTGCGCAGGACGTCGGTCAGGAGGATTTTTTCCTAGAATGGTTGATGCCCACGTTTGGCAAAGCTCAGTTCGTGAAAGAAACGGATGATGATGAAATGGTACTGTGAAGTCGCTCCTATACGGCAAAAGCTGTTTATTACCTTCTGCGTTATGACAGCGATGGTCGCTCTGGCTGCAATAAGCGGCAGTTTCGCGACATGGTTCGGCGGTCTGACCATCGGGTTAGTGGTGGGGATGGTGCTGGTTGCCGCAACGGCAATCATCGGCGCATGGTTCCGTAAAGCGATCGCAGATCCCTATGTGACGACTGTGGTTCGCATGGAAGGTCTGGCGAACGGCGATTTGAGCAGTGCCATTGAGTTTACAGACAATAGCGATTGCGTCGGTCGGCTGACCAAGGCGATGTTCACATTCCGTGATGCTGCCGTGACGCAAATCGATCGAGCGGCTGAGCAAAGGGAAGTCGTCGATACATTATCGACGCATCTGGAGGAACTGTCCGCAGGTGACCTCATGGCAGCGATCGAAACTGACTTTCCTTTCGAATATGCGACGCTCAAGACCAATTTCAATGCAGCTCTGGACAACCTGCGCGCATTGATCAGCTCCGTCAGCGAAAGTGCATCCACCATCGGCACGGGCTCCAGCGAAATCGCGCATGCATCCGAAGATCTGGCGCGGCGTACCGAAAGCAATGCCGCTAGCCTGGAAGAAACGTCGGCTGCCGTCACGCAGATGGATGGCCGCCTGCAGGCGACTGCCGCAGCAGCGATGAGCACGGTCAGTCGTGCCAATCAGGCGATAGAGACGGTCGGTAGCGGTCGATCGATCGCTGCAGAGGCCGTTCAGTCCATGGGCCGGGTGTCGGAAAGCGCCAAGGGAATCGACAATGTGATCGAAGGACTGGACAAGATCGCTTTCCAGACCCGCGTGCTTGCGATGAATGCTGCAGTTGAAGCAGGTCGGGCAGGCGATGCCGGACGTGGCTTTGCCGTCGTGGCCGATCTCGTCAGTGCGCTCGCTATGCGCGCTGAGGAAGAAGCCAAGCGTGCGCGCGATCAGTTGACAGCCACGCAGACGGAAATCGTTATTGCCGTCAAGGCTGTGCAAAAAGTCGATGGGGCCCTCGAAGGCATTTCGAGCGACGTTGGGCAAGTGCACGAACTGTTGGCGACGATCGCTTCGGACAATCAGGCCCAGTCGGTGGCTGTCACGCAAATTTCCGCAGCAATTCGGACGATGGACCAATCGACGCAGCAAAATGCGGCCATGGTCGAGGAAACGTCTGCCGCAGCCCGCAATCTCAACGGCGAGGTGAGCATGCTCACCGATGCTGCAGGTAAGTTCAACATTCACGATTCGGGCGTGCGCAGCAAGGTGCGCCGGGCGTTCGGTAGCGGCGATCATTCGCCTGGCGCTGCAGGTACGGCCCGACCGCTTCCTGCGTCCGCTATTACTGCGCTCGTCCGGGCCGACTAGCTTTGGGCGGGAGTGGGGGCTGTACGGTTTGCGGCCCCCTGTAAGTTCATTATCGGCGCTATAAAAAATAATAACAGGGCTTCGGCCGGAGAACATCATGTCCATTGATCAGGTTAAATCGCGCCTCGCCTTCATGGAAATCGACGAGAGGCAGCAGGCGACGATTGCATCTGTTCGGCCCCTGGTAAAATCGCTCATAGGTCGGGCGCTCGATCGCTTTTATGCACGCGCCAGTATGCAGGCGGAGACGGCGCGACACTTCCGCGATCCAAAGCACATGGCATCTGCCAAGGTGAAGCAGGAAGCGCACTGGATGTCTATCGCCAGCGGTCGCTTCGACGAGAGTTTCTACACGAGCGTCCGTCGGATCGGGACAGTTCACGCCCGTATAGGTCTGGAACCCCGCTGGTACATCGGCGCATATGCGCTGGTGCTGGAAGATCTCATCGCCGGCATCGGGCGGCATTATCGGCCTTGGCGGCGGGCGTTGTCGCTGTTTCGGATGCCGAGCGCCACGCAGGCGAGCATAGCCATCGTCAAGGCAGCGTTACTCGACATGGAATTGTCGGTCTCGATATATTTTGAGGAAGCGCAGATCGAACGCAATGCTGCGATTTCGGCGACAGCCCATGCGCTCGATGCGCTGGCACAGGGAGACCTGACGACAGACCTGACCGGGTTGCCAGCCAACTTCCTGGCGTTGGAACAGAGTTACAATAAGGCCCTGGGGCAGTTGCGCGGATTGATCGGCGTCGTTTCGGAAAGTGCCGATGCCATAGGTACGGGGTCAGACGAGATCGCGCATGCGTCGGAAGATCTTGCCCGCCGGACCGAGAGTAATGCTGCCTCGCTGGAGGAAGCGGCTGCGGCCATCGCACAGATCGACGAACGGCTCAGGGCTTCGGTAACGGCCGCAGAGGTAACGGTGGAACGTGCCGATGAAGCAAGGGGCATGGTTGGAAGCGGTCGAGCGATAGCGGATGAAGCCGTGCAGGCGATGGGACGGGTGGCGGAAAGCGCAAAAGGCATTGATGACGTCATTGAAGGTCTGGACAAGATTGCGTTCCAGACGCGGGTGCTTGCGATGAATGCCGCTGTCGAGGCCGGTCGAGCGGGCGATGCAGGAAGAGGCTTCGCAGTCGTGGCCGATCTTGTTTCGGCATTGGCCATGCGCGCCGAGGAAGAGGCGAAGCGCGCCCGCGATCAGCTTACGGTTACGCAGGCCGAAATCGTGGTCGCCGTTGACGCCGTTCAAAAGGTGGATAGTTCGTTCTCCGGGATTTCGGACGGTGTAAGTCACGTCCATGAATCGGTCGGCAGCATGGCCTCTGGAAACCATGCCCAAGCTTCTGCCATTGCAGAGATCGCCGCCACTATTACCATGATCGACCAGTCTACCCAGCAAAACGCAGCGATGGTCGAGCAGACTTCGGCGGCAGCGCGAAATCTGGCGAGCGAGGTCGTCAATCTTACAAATCAGTCCGCGCAATTCAAAACCACGACCAAGCCTATTGCCCACCGGGTGCCGCAAAAGAAAACCCGCACCCCGACACAGCAAACTGGCGGTGCAAGACCGCGGAGTGTTGTTTCGGCCAAGCCATTGCGCGCTGCTGCGGTTCCCGCGTCGATGTCCGACGATGATGCCTGGCAATCATTTTAAGGCAAAAAGGTCCGTCCACCCCCGGCAGTGAGCGCCCGACCGTACACTGCCGGGATGTCGAGAACAGCAAGAGAAAGAACATAGTCATCAAAGCAAATAGATAGCTTGGGTCGGGCCAGGGGCCGGAGATTTCCTACAATAGAAGACATCGGCGACCGTCAACCGACGCGGCCGTTCATTGCAGGCAGTTCAGGTATCTTCAGGGAAGAGACTGTGTTTCACGACTTTAAAACATGGCTGTGTTTGTCGAACGATCCGGGGATCATCATTGCGCAATATGACGCAATGCGTCGCCAGATGCCGATGCTCTTCGCTTTGCTTATCATCAATGCTGCGGCTGTCACATATATCCACTATCTCTGGGCACCCCAATGGCTGACGGTCGGTATTACCGCTTGCCTCATTTCAATCGTTGCCGTCCGTCTTCTTGCATGGACAGTATTTGCCGAAGCAACCGCTAAGATCACGCCGGAGCGAGCGCGGAAGTTATTGCAAAGGTCGATAGTATCCGCGACGGCGTTCTCGCTCGCGTTCCTGACATGGGCTATGCTGCTGGATCAATATGGCGGTCAGCTTGAGCATGCACATATCGCAGTGTTTACCGCGATAACGGTGATCGGTTGCACATTTTGCCTGATGCATCTCCCCCAGGCGGCATTGCTCGTGAATGTCACCATAATGGTGCCGCTGCTGATTTATTACCTGTGCCGTGGCAACCCGATTTTCATCGCGATAGGATTCAATATAGCGTTGGTCAGTGCGGTTATGACCCGTGTTCTGTTGAACACCTATGCTGCATTTACCACGCAGATTCTGTCGCAGGCCAGTCTGGCTTTGCAACAGGTAGCGACCGAGCGACTGGGGGAGGACAATGCCCGGCTTGCCTTGATCGACATGCTGACGGGCTTGCCCAATCGGCGTTACTTCTTCAGCCGTCTGGACGAAATGCTGCAGGAATGCGCTGTAACCGGAGAGCGGTTTGCGGTCGGTATATTCGATCTCGATCGCTTCAAACCGGTGAACGATATGTATGGCCATGTGATGGGCGATCGGTTGCTCGCCGATGTGGGAAGGCGATTGGCCGGCCAGGTCGGCGAGGGTATCCTGATCGCGCGGCTGGGGGGCGACGAGTTCGGCGCGCTTATTTCCACCTATGGCGACCGTGCCTTTGCCACAGGCCAACATATCTGCGCATTGTTGTCCGAGCCGTTCGATATTGATGACAACCGCCTGTCACTAGGCTGTTCGGGTGGAATCGCGATCTATCCGGATGCTGGCACCGATGCGAATGAGCTGATCGATCGCGCGGATTATGCTCTCTATAATGTGAAGTCCGCGCACCGGGGGGGATGCGCCCTGTTCTCGGCGGACCATGAAACGCGCATCCGGTCCGAACGTGCGATGGAAGCGGCGTTACAGACGGCAGATCTCGATGCGGAACTGCATGTCGAGTTTCAGCCGATCATGTGTCTGTCGACATTGACCATCCTGGGAGTGGAGGCACTGGGTCGCTGGACCAGTCCGCTCATCGGCGAGGTTCCGCCGGATCGCTTCATCGCCGTGGCGGAACGGGTGGGGATGATGCACCCCATCACGATCAAGCTGTTTCGAAAGGCCCTGCGCAGCTTTGTCGCGATGCCGAGAAATATCGGTCTTTCGTTCAATCTTTCGGCGCAGGACATCGTTTCTTCAGAATTGATTGCGCTGCTTATGGCGGCGATTGAGGAAGAAGGGGTTGACCCGTCCAGGGTCACCTTCGAATTGACCGAGACGGCATTGATGTGTGATTTCGATGCTGCTGTTTCAGGTATCCGGCGGTTACGCAGCATCGGCATCGCCATCGCGCTGGACGATTTCGGCACGGGCTATTCCAGCCTCAGTTCACTCAATCGCTTGCCGCTGGACGAGGTGAAGATCGACCGCAGCTTTGTCGACGGCCTTGGTGAAAAGGCTGGACGCAATATTGTGGGCGCTATTCTGGGTCTGTGCCGCACACTTGAGATCGACTGTATCATCGAAGGTATCGAAACGGAATTGCAGCATTCGCAAGCGAACGAACTTGGGTTTGACTTGGCCCAGGGGTATTTGTTCGCGACGCCGATGACGATGCCGTCTCTGTTGCTCTGGCTGGAGGAGCGCGGCTGGCAGGAAGGGTTCAGTTTCCCTCGCCCGCGTCACATGCTGACCAACAGGGGCAGATCGATAGCACGCATACGACCTGTCTGAATTTCACGCTCGTTCGTAGACGGTGCAGGCAGCCGCCAACGATCGACGATAGCTATTGCTCGCCGCTGCACCGATGTTCTTGTGGATCTCATCGAAAGATATCCCGCGGATATAAGGCCAATAATCGGGCTATCCGCCGCGAGACCCCGGAACGGCGAGGCCTCACGGCAATGAGCCTCGAACCCCTAAAACACGGCCTTCGCGTCGCCGCCCATCATCTGCGCACGAACCAGCGGGATCGGCGGGCCGCCAAAGCTTAGGAAGCCGTCGTGGAACTGCTTCCATGCGTCGCGACCGCCCTTATCCTTGATCCAGTCCTCGCGCAGCTTGCGGATCATCAGCTTGCCCATCGTGTAGTTAAGATAGGCTGGATCGTAAGTTCCACGTGCCGCCTGCTGCCGCGCATTGCCTTCGTCCTGATAGCATTGCTCGACGAACATCTTGCGCGACTGCTCTTGCGTCATCCCGCGCGCGTGCAGGCCGATAGCCGAAAGATAACGGCAGTTACGTAGCAGCGCATTGCTGAGTTGACCGATATGCGTTTCCGGGTTGCCGTTATCGAGGCCCGCGTCCCACATCATTTCTTCGGTATAATGCGCCCAGCCTTCCGCGAAAGCATAGCCCACGAACACCTTGCCGAACGTAAATTTGGAGCGGTTGGCATGAAGGAAATTCAGGAAATGCCCCGGCCACACCTCATGGACGGAGGTAAACAGCAAATCCTTTTCGCCGGGAATATAACCATCCTGCACCGCCTTCGACCAGCTCGGGTCGGGCGGCGAGATGTAGTAGACTGACGGCAGGCCTTTTTCATACGGTCCGGGGATGTCGATATAGGCGCTGTTCTGGCGGTTATAGGGCGGCGATTCCTCGACCTGCGCTTCTTCCGTACCGGGGATCGAGACGAGATCCTTTTCAAGAATGAAGGCTTTCAGTCCCGGCAACTGCTTGCGTGCTGCCGCGACGACGCCGCCTTCGGGCTTTTTCGCATTCATCTTGGCAAAGCAGGCTGCGATCGTCCCACCAGGAAGATACTGCGCGCAGGCGGCTTTCAGCGCATCCTGATTGCGCTTCATGTCCGCTTGACCGATGCGTTCCAGCTCGTCGAGCGGGGTATCGACCATTTCCGTCGCCTGCACCATCCGCGCGAACCGCTCGGGGCCGAGGGCGAAGTTCTGCGTCGCCTTTGGCCGCCCGCTTTCGATCCACGTCGCAAGATCGCGCATAGCGACGGATGCGGCATCAGCGGCCTCATCGAATTCCTTTTGTAGCGCTGCGTCCTTCACCGATGCGAAAGCGGCTTTCGCGTCGCCCTTGTAATAGTCCGCAAGCCCGCCGAAGCCTGCCTTGCCATAATCGATGAAGCTGAGCGGCATCGGCATTTTCAGATTGGCTTTGATTTGTGCAGCGGCGGTCGGCACATTCTTGGCAAAGGCAATGAACGCTTTCATCCGTGTCGGTGCGTCGGCATAGGGTCGCGCGATATAGACATTGGGGTCCAGCCCGCCGCCGATATAATAGGCTGGATTGTTGTGCGGCTGATCCGCATCCGTGAGCCAGAACAGCTTGCCTCGTGCGACGGCGAGCAGATAGTCTCGCTCGAACAATTGCTCCTTCGACAGTTTGCGCGCGGCAAAGCCTTCCGCTTTGGCGATGCTGTCCTGCAGGAAAGCCGCCTGTGCCTTTAGCCCCGCTTCGCTCCAGTCGGGCAGCTTCCCATCGAACTCATGCCGCCCCTGATACACTGCGAAATAAGGATCCTGCTTGAAATAGCCTTCCAGAAACGCCGCACTGAATTTCGCCCAGTCGGCATTGTCGGCACCTGCATCGGTGACAGTAACCGTCTGCTGATTGGCAGGCGCTTCGGAACAGGCGGACAGGGAAAGCGAAAGAGCGGAAGCAGCAAGCAAGGCAGTGACATGCAGTCGGCGTATCAAATGAAGTCTCCCGGAACGGATCATGATTCGGTGTATTACAGCACCATGCCACATTATTGCACTGACGGAAGAACTGTCGATTTGTACGAAGCGATGAAAGCAGCGCTCCTGTCACTGAAAAAATATACGGTGTTGCCGCAACCTGACTACACGGCCTAGAGCCACAGAAATGACCGCGCTCGCCATCGACCATCCGTTGCGTTTCTCCAGCTTCCGCGCCTATTTGCTTGGGCGTGTATGTGCCGTGCTGGCGCAATACGGCATGATGATCGTGCTGGGGTGGCAGGCGTACAACATCGCGCGTGAAACGATGGGCACGCAGGCCGCAGCCGCGCAGCTTGGATTGATCGGGCTTGCGCAATTCGTGCCGCTGTTCCTGCTGACCCCCGTTACCGGCTGGGTCGCCGATCACTACGACCGACGGATGATCGTGCGCGGTACGCTGTTGCTGTTGACGGCCGCCGCAAGCCTCCTCAGCTTTGCGACATATGAAGGGTGGGTCACGCTGCCACTCATCCTGCTGATTGCTGTGATGGTTGGCATTGCGCGTGCGTTCAATGGTCCGGCCTTCGGCGCGCTGGCACCCAATCTGGTGCCAAAGGCTACTCTGCCGCGTGCCATCGCTCTGTCCAGTGTTGCATGGCAATCGGGGATGATTGTCGGTCCGGCGGTGGGAGGATATGCTTTTGCCGCTGCGCCGTGGGGCGCTTATGGGTTAAGCGCGATGTTGTATGCCGTGGCGCTGCTATGCCTGTTGACCATCGGTCCGGTCCCACAGGCTGCGCGCAATACCACGCGCCACCCGATCCGACAGATGGTCGACGGCCTGAGCTATGTGAGACAGAACCGGTTCCTGTTCGCGACGATCACGCTCGATCTCTTCGCGGTGTTGCTCGCGGGGGCGACGGCTCTCCTGCCTATCTACGCACGCGACATATTGCATGTGGGGTCCAAGGGTCTGGGACATCTGGCTGCGGCACCGGCGGTCGGGGCGGGGCTAACGGCCCTGTGGTTCTCCTTCCGCCCGATGCAAAAGGAGGTCGGCATGAAGATGCTGATCGCCGTCATCGTGTTCGGGCTGGCGACTATTGTCTTCGGTCTCACGGCCTTTTTACCGCGCGACATCGCTGTCGAGGTTGCACTGGCGGCCTTGGTGGTGCTTGGCATTTCGGACATGGTGTCAGTCTATGTCCGATCCTCGCTGATCCAGTTGCATACGCCTGATGAGATGCGCGGTCGCGTGGGCAGTGTGTCGCAACTGACGATCTCCGCATCCAATGAATTGGGCGAAGCGGAGTCCGGTTTTCTCGCCGCGCTGGTCGGTCCGGTAACGGCAGTTATCGCAGGCGGCATCGGCGCGATCGTCATAACGCTTGCATGGTCGAAGTTATTCCCCGAAATTCGCCTTGCGCGCAGCTTCGACCCACCCGACATACGGCCGAGCGAAACAGCCCGAGACCCCCTGGTTACAGACGTCAAGGAGACGACATCATGAAGGCATCCAGCATTTTGGAGACCATCGGCAACACCCCGCATATCCGCGTGAGCCGTTTGTTCCCCGACGCAGAAGTATGGATCAAGTCGGAACGGTCGAACCCCGGCGGTTCGATCAAGGATCGCATCGCGCTGGCCATGATCGAAGCGGCGGAGGCTTCGGGCGATCTTAAACCCGGCGGCACCATCATCGAACCGACATCGGGCAACACCGGCGTTGGCCTTGCGATGGTCGCGGCGGTCAAGGGGTACAAGCTGGTGCTCGTCATGCCCGAAAGCATGTCGATCGAGCGTCGCCGCCTGATGCTGGCTTATGGCGCAAGCTTCGACCTGACGCCGCGTGAAAAGGGCATGAAGGGCGCCATCGAGCGCGCGCTGGAACTGATCGACAAGACGCCCGGCGCATGGATGCCGCAGCAGTTCGAAAACGCCGCCAATATCGACGTGCACGTGCGCACCACCTCGCAGGAAATACTGGCGGACTTCGCCGATACGCCTCTGGATGCGATCATCACGGGCGTCGGCACCGGCGGGCATATCACCGGCGTGGCACAGGTGCTGAAAGCGGCCTGGCCTAGCCTCAAGGTGTTTGCCGTGGAGCCGACCCTGTCGCCCGTCATCAGCGGCGGCCAGCCGGGACCGCACCCCATTCAGGGGATCGGCGCGGGCTTCATCCCCACCAACCTGCACACGCAATTGCTGGATGGCGTGATTCAGGTCGATCCGGCCATCGCCAAGGATTTCGCACGCCGTGCCGCTACCGTCGAGGGGATGCTCGTGGGCATATCCTCCGGCGCGACGCTCGCCGCAATTGCGCAGAAGCTGCCGGACCTGCCTGCAGGCGCAAAGGTGCTTGGCTTCAACTACGACACGGGCGAGCGCTATCTGTCGGTGCCCGACTTCCTGCCGGAATAAGCGGGTCTGCGGCGACGCATCATGCGTGAGGATATCAGGAACTGGATAAGCGCGGCGGGCGCATTGCTGGTGTTTGCCGGTTTGCCCGCCGCTGTCGCGCGCTTCGATTCCGCGCGCGTCGCTGCCGATGCGTCGGCGGCGGGAAATTATCGCAGCATCGCGCTGCGTCCGCCATCGCCTCCGCCTCGCGTCGAACCCCTTGTCGTGCTTGCGGTCGAACGTAATGAAGCGCGCGACATCAACGCACGCGTGCCGTTTTCCACGCTACCCAATCCGCCTGCGAGGCCATTCGCTTTCGCAGGCGCGCCGGATTCGCTGGCCCGCGCCATAGATTGTTTGGCGGCGGCGCAATATTATGAAGCGGGCGACGATACGACCGGGCAAAAGGCCGTGGCGCAAGTCGTGCTCAATCGCCTGCGCCATCCCGCCTTCCCAAAGACAGTATGCGGCGTCGTGTTTCAGGGCGCAGAACGGCGTACCGGATGCCAGTTCACCTTCACCTGCGACGGCGCGCTGGTGAACCGAACGCCCCCGGCTGCAGCATGGGAGCGGGCGCGGGACGTGGCACGCGCGGCGCTTTCAGGTGCCGTCTATCCCAAGGTCGGCTATGCGACGCATTACCATACCGACTGGGTCGTGCCGTACTGGAGCAGCAGCCTCAATAAGATTGCTGCTGTGCAAACCCATCTGTTCTTCCGCTGGGCAGGCTGGTGGGGAACGCCCCCGGCTTTTCAACGGACCGTGAGCACGACCGAGCCGATCATCCCACAGATTGCCCGTTTTTCACCCGCACACCAATCGACGGTCGGGATACTTGGACTTCCATCCAATACGCCAGGATTGGCTGCTCCCGCTGTGCTGGCCGCTGCGCCTGCCCGTGCGATTGGCGCGGATATGCTGGGCAAGCAGGTGGGCGGAGCTAAGCTCATCGCCTTTGCGCCGGGGATCAATGCCTTTATCCTGCTGCTGGACGCCAAAACGCCGGACAGCTATCCTGCCGTATCGAGTGCGTTCTGTGCCGGGCGCCCCCGCTGCCGCATTCTTGCGTGGAACGATTCAGCCGTTGCGCCACAGGGCTTCCCACTCCCGGAAAGCGCATTGTCCAGCATGGCCTTCAGCTACATGCATGATGCTGCGGGCGGATTTCAACGCGCCTTGTGGAACTGCATCCGCATTCCCAGGGCGACGAAAGCGGAATGCATGCGTCTGCGAGACCCCGCTGCCGCTGCGCCCCCACAGCCCCCGCAACCTGCGATAAAAGCCAAACCTCCGGAAACCGTGGTGATCAGGCCAATGGAAGGCAACGCAACCCAACCGCAATAACTCAACGCGGGTTCGATCTTTAGTGTTCTTCGCCTCCGCACAGCACCCGCCCTGCGCCGCTGTGCGTGACCTTGCATGCCGCCTTGCCCAGCACTGCGACGTCGCCCGATCCAAATGCGCTGATGTCCGCTGTACCCGATGCGGTTAGCGACAAGGTGCCGGTGCCTTCGTTCACCAGCTTTGCATCGCGCGCGATCAGGCCTTCCGCCATCAATGCGCCGGGGCCGGACACGCGCATCTCGGCGCGTCCCGCCGTGCCGGTCAGCGTCACTCGCCCACCGCCGGACAGCAACACGGTCACATCGTCCAGGGCGATCTTGCCGACCGTGATGTCGCCGCCGCCGCCCAACACGATCTCGCCGCGCTGACCCCGCATCCGGTCCACGGTCAGCGATCCGCCGCCAGACAGCGTCACCCGGCGTAGGTCATCGGTCGACAGCTTCAGGCTGACGGGTCCACCGCCGCCTTTCGTGCCCGATTGTCGCGCTTTCATCCGGATGACGAGCAAATTGCCCGACACGCGCATATCGACGCGATCCAGTGCGTCGCGGTCGCCATCGCCTTTGGCGGTAACGCCGGTGCCCGTCGTCACCGTCACGCGGATCGGCGCTTCCACCCTGATGCTGTCGAATCGCGTGATCGTGTATCCCTGCGTTGCGGCAAATGCTGGCGTGGCAGCCATAAGCAGGGGCAGGGCAATGGCAATGTGCTTCATACCGGCGTTAAAGCCCATGCGGGCCGCTCGATCAATGGTGACGTTGGCGTCGCATCAAGCCGTGCAACGCGCTTCGCCCGATCCCATCGCCTTGATTTTACACTGCGCCTTGCCGCGCACGTCCGCATTGCCCGATCCCATGATGCTCACATTGACCGGACCATCGGACGCCAGCTTGACGTTGCCCGAACCCAATATGTCGATCTCGGCTTTGCCCGCTTTCAGCGCGCCAGCATTGATACCGCCCGATCCGGTGGCAGACAGCGTTGCGGAATCGGCAGTCCCTCCAATATTCAGATCGCCCGATCCCGTGGTGTCGACCTTCAGCATCCCCACCTTTGCTTTGCCCAGATCGATATTCCCCGATCCGGTCAGGGACAAGGCGAGCCTTTCGCCGTTCACCGTGTCGACCTTCATATTGCCCGATCCGGTCAGCGATGCGGCGGCCATTGCGGGCATGGTTACGCGGACCGTCGCGCCTTCGTCGTCATTGCTCCACATGATGCCGATCCGGCTTTTCCGACCGACATATAAAGTCCCGTTCTTGACGCCGATCTCCAGCCTTTCCAGCACTTTCGCATCGCCTTCGACCGTCACCTTGTACGCGGGGCCGACGGTCACGATGACGTCGTCCGGGCCAGTCGCTTCCACGCTTGCGAAATCGCGCAGGCTGGACAGATCGCCATTGCCCGCCACAGCACCCGGAATGCTGCTGCTCGGATTGCTGATCGAACAGGCTGTCAGGGCCAGCACGGACGCTGCCAACGCAGCAGAAAGAATGGGGGACTTAGGCATCGTCGGCTCCTGCAACTGTATTGCCGTTATAATACACAAGGTGACATTTGGTTGTAAAGGCAAAATCGCCATGGCGTTGCGCCTCAACGGAAAAGGGCGCCCCAAACGGGACGCCCTTTGCAGTATCGCTAAAGCCGTAAAAGCCTCAGTCGACCTTTTCCTTGTTATACTTCGGTGCAGCCTCGTTGAGGATGAACAGAATTTTCTTGAGCGCGCCGGGTTCATCCGTTTCTTCCATCGCCGCGAGTTCGCGGGCGAGGCGGCTGGACGCCGCTTCGAAGATCTGGCGTTCGGAATAGCTCTGCTCGGGCTGATCGTCCGCGCGGAACAGATCGCGCGTCACTTCGGCGATCGACACCAGGTCGCCCGAATTGATCTTCGCTTCATATTCCTGCGCACGGCGCGACCACATGGTCCGCTTGACCTTGGGCTTGCCCTTGAGGGTATCCATGGCTTCTTCCAGCGTCTTGTTGGAGGACAGCTTGCGCATCCCCACGCCTTCGGCCTTGTTGGTGGGAACGCGCAAAGTCATGCGTTCCTTTTCAAAGCGCAAAACATACAGTTCCAGGTCCATGCCTGCGATCTGCTCTTTCTGCAGCTCTATTACACGGCCAACGCCATGCTTGGGGTAAACAACGTAATCACCGACGTCAAAGGACAGCGCTTTGGCAGCCATTTGGAACCTTTCCATCACAACTGGGAGAAACCGGTGTTGCGTCACCGCATGCAAAAAGGGGGCCTACATGCGGCATTATCCGCAACGTCACCGAAAAATCATGGGACGATTTTACTCCACACGGACGCGAAGGCGCCCGCTGCTCCGTATCATGTAGCAGATTCGTAATAAAATTACCACCCCACGCATCATGTGCATGAGGAAGAGGTTGGTAATGTCGATATGTCGCCGCGAAATCAGTCGCCTGCGCCGGGCTCCGGAGAGAAATATTTGTCGAACTTGCCGTCTTCGCCCTTATGGTCGTCGGCATCCGCCGGCGCATCGCCCTTGGTCGTGATGTTCGGCCATTCGGCGGAAAACTTGGTGTTCAGCTCCAGCCATTTCTCCAGACCGTTTTCGGTATCGGGCAGGATGGCTTCGGCGGGGCATTCAGGCTCGCACACACCACAGTCGATGCATTCGCTGGGATTGATGACCAACATGTTCTCGCCTTCGTAGAAACAATCCACGGGGCATACTTCGACGCAGTCCATATATTTGCAGCGAATGCATGCGTCGGTCACGACATAGGTCATTTGGGGGGCCTTTTCCTGGGTCCAGTGTCGTCCTGCTATTCCGGCCCTTCGCCTGCGTCAATATGAATGGCGACGATAGCGCGCAGCTTTGTATCAGCCCCCCACAACAATTTCTTCGTAACAGGCCTGTGCTTCGGGCACCGGTCCGCGACGAAAGGGCACGGCGCTCACGCGCACCACGCGCACCGCTTCTCCAAATGGAAAGGTTATCAGGTCGCCGGGCCGGACGGGTGCATGGGCGCGTTCTATCCGGCGCCCGTTCAGCCTCACATATCCGGTTTCGGCAAGTTTCTGGGCACTGGTGCGACTGCTGGCCAGCCGGACGAACCACAGATATTTGTCGATGCGCAGCGTCGGGCTGGACGCTGCTGTCGTTACTGCCCGCTCAGCCATTGCGCCCCAGCAAGTCGGCGAGACCGGCGAAAGCCGACCCTGCCGATGGGGAAGGCGCAGGCGCCGCCGCGGGCTTCTCCGCCGGGCGCGGTCCGTCCTTCCTGCCGTGCGGTCGGGGGCGCGCAGGCCGCTCGGCGGGGCGTGCCTTTTGCCGCCCACGAAACACCCAGTTCGGCCCGCTCTCTACGGCTTCGATCTGCCGAAACCCGGCCGCGCGCATCAGTTCGAGGAAAGCCGGTTCCAGCAAGCCCAGCGAAACGATCCGCGGATCGAGCGCAACGAACGGCTCGCCCTTCGCAATGGTCTCATGCGCGGCGCGGGCCATGCGCTCGGCCATGTCGATCCGCAGATGCTGCGCACCGAACCCCCGGAACCCGGCAATGCGCGCGCCTTCGATGGTATCCGCACCTTCCAGCGCCAGCAGCGTCGCGCCTGCAGGGGGCAGGGGCAGCATCGGCTTTCCAGTGCGCGCCGACATCAAAGCCATCCGCCACAATGCCGCGCCGGGTTTGAGCAGGCCGGGATGGAAAATATCCAGCACACCCACGGTAATGCCGGACTTGCGCAGCGTGTATCGCTGTTCCTTGTCCAGATGCGCGAGGGCCGGGTCTATATCGATGCGGTCGCTCACCCCGCCTGCATCGGCCAGTTGCGCAAACACCGCTCGGATGACGGGCGGCACGGCGGGATCTATTGCCGCCGCCGCCATTTTGACGAGCGGCAGGACGTTGCGCTCCTGCTGCGCCGTCATCCACGTCGCCAATCGCTCTGCGATTCGCTTGTGCATGTCCGGTCCCAGATCGGTCAGCGCGCGGTCCAGCCGAATCTCCGGCGCAATGAACGTCGCCCCCTTGTGCAAGGTCGCGATCTCGATACCGTCCCAGCATATCGTCGGCATCCCCGTCGGGCCGGGGGTAAGCACCAATGCAGCATCGGGTGCCGCCAGTAATTCATCGGCTTTCACGCGCAATATCGCCCCAAGTCGTTTCTCCGCGGCTGCCAGCAACATGCGCCGGTTTTCACCACGTGCAAGGGGATCGACCGAGAAACGGAATCCGTCAAGTCGTCCTATCGCTTCGCCATCGACACTGACTGATCCATCTTGATCCACATCGACGGGCAATAGCGCCATATTCTGCCCCATATCGCGCAACAGCACCGCGGTACGCCTGTCGACAAAGCGTTGGGTCAGTGCGGCGTGCAGAGCGTCCGAGAGCTTTTCCTCCAGTGCGCGCGTCCGTTCCGCCATTTCGGCGGGATATTCCAGCCAGTCGGGTCGATGCGCGATATAGGACCATGTCCGTGCTGCCGCGATCCGCCCCGATAACGTGGCGATATCGCCCTGCACGGTGTCGAGCCGCGCGATATGCTGCGCGAACCAGTCGCGCGGGATATAGCCCTGACCTTCCGACAGGAACCGCCACAGGCGCGACACCATCCGTGCGTGATGATCCGCGCCCAGTTTCTGGAAATCGGGCAAGCCGCAAGCCGACCAGAGGCGTTTCACCTGCTGGCGGTTGCGCGCGCGTTCGATGACCAGCGGATCGTCGGCCATCCGCTTGAGCACCGTGAGGTCGACGGCTTCCGGCGCGGCGCGCAACTGCGGTTTGTCGGGGCGCGCCTCCAGATCGGATATCAATATGTCGAGCGTGTCGCAACGCGGCGCACCATCGCGCCAGTACAGGAAATCGAGCGGCGGAAACCGATGGGCTTCGATCGCTTCGATTTCCTCGGGCGTGAACGACGCATCGCCCCCTTCGCCGCCCAGCGACCCGAATGTCCCATCGCGATGATGCCGCCCCGCGCGCCCCGCGATTTGCGCCATCTCGGTGATCGAGAGCCTGCGTGTCCGATGCCCGTCGAACTTGCGCAACGAAGCAAAGGCGACATGCGCCACGTCGAGATTGAGGCCCATGCCAATGGCGTCGGTCGCCACCAGATAGTCGACCTGACCCTCCATGAACATCTTGACCTGCGCATTGCGCGTGCTGGGACTGAGCGCGCCCATCACCACTGCTGCGCCACCGCTGAACCGCCGCAGCATCTCGGCGACGGCATATACTTCCTCAGCGGAGAAGGCGACGATGGCGGATCGCTTGGGCAGGCGCGACAGCTTCTTCGCTCCCGCATAACTCAGGGTCGAAAAGCGCGGCCGGCTGATGATGTCCACGTCCGGCACCAGTTTGCGCACCAGCGGCGCGACGGTCGCCGAGCCCAGGATCATCGTTTCTTCCCGTCCGCGCGCCCTTAGCAGGCGGTCGGTGAACACATGCCCGCGCTCCGGGTCAGCGCCCAGTTGCGCCTCGTCCAGCGCAACGAAGGCGTAATCCCCATCGACCGGCATCGACTCGGCAGTGCACAGGAAATAGCGCGCCTTGGGCGGGCAGATTTTCTCTTCGCCAGTGATCAGCGCGACGCTCTCGCGCCCCTTGATCGCCACCACCCGATCATAGACTTCGCGCGCCAGCAGACGCAGCGGAAAACCCATCATCCCGCTGGAATGCCCGCACAATCTTTCGACGGCCAGATGGGTTTTGCCAGTGTTCGTCGGGCCAAGCACGGCGGTAACGGCGGATCGTGCGAACTGGACCATGGCCGTATGTCGGGCAAGGACCGGGCCGACGCAAGGGGGGATGCGTGCATAGTGCGCTCGCGGATTATGTTCCCGCCCATTTGGATCATTGGACGGCGCTAAGGCACCGTTCGCCGCAGAAAGCGGTTTGACGTCCATCCGTTAAATTGACTTTAACCTTATGTGTTCACAAGCGTAATCCTAATGCCGTGGCGCGGGGGCTGTGGCAGGAATATGGTCCGGGGGGTTGCCGGTTTTGTTTCAGAAGAATGAGTTCGGGACTGCCCAGGGTGGCGCTGCGCCATCCTTGTGGCTGGCTGGCGCGATTGCCAATCCCGGCCTTCCTGTCGACACCCGCGATTGGCGCGCCCGCCTGAAGGATTGGGCGGAAGACGTCGAACTCGTCCCCGATCTGGGCCAGCGCGTCGGTAGCCTGACATGGTTCCGCGGCCTCGCGACCTGCACGGCGCTATGTGCGTCCGCCATCGCTCTGTCCCCCGGTTTCAATCCTATTCCCGGCACGAGCGAACCCGTCATGGATGCGCGGCAATTCGATGAAGTGCGCAGCCAGATGATCACGCCGCTTGCGCTCGGCGCGGACAGCGGACGCCATATGGGCGCGACCGACGCCGTATCCTCGCTCAAGGAAACGCCTGAACGCCCGCAAGTCGAACTCACCGCACAGATCGGCAATGGCGACAGCTTCGCCCGCGCCTTGTCGCGCGCAGGGGTCAGCAGCGCCGATGCGGGGCGGGTTATCGGTCTCACCGGTCTCGATCTGCGCGGCGATGCGCTGAAGCCTGGCACCCGTCTGGACATCGTTCTGGGTCGCCGCATCAGCCGTTCGGTGCCCCGTCCGCTCGAAAGCCTTTCCTTCCGTGCCCGGCTCGATCTTGCGATTGACGTGACGCGCCTGAATGGCACGTTGCAGGCCAAGCGCATTCCCATCCGCGTCGATGACACGCCCTTGCGCATTCAGGGGACGGTTGGCGAAAGCCTCTATCGCTCCGCCCGCGCGGCCGGTGCACCGCCCAAGGCTGTCCAGTCGTTTCTGCGTACCTTGATGCAGCAGATTTCGATCGGCTCCATCGGCGCCAACGATCGCTACGACATTATCGTCGCCCATCGCCGCGCCGAAACCGGCGACGTGGAAGTCGGCGACTTGCTCTACGCCGGCCTGAAACGGGCGCGGGGCAAGGATATCGACATGCTCAAATGGACCACCGGCGGTCGCACCGAATGGTTCGAGGCATCGGGCGTCGGCGAACGTCGCGGCGTATTGGCGCAACCGGTATCGGGACGCATGACATCGGGATACGGTATGCGCCGTCACCCGATCCTCGGCTTTACCCGGATGCACGCAGGTATCGACTTTGCCGCCGCCTATGGCTCTCCGATCTACGCGGCGACCGACGGCGTGGTCGCCTTTGCCGGGCGTCATGGCGGCCATGGCAATTATGTGAAGCTCTCGCATGGCGGCGGTCTGGCCACGGGCTATGCGCATATGAGCCGGATCGCGGCCTATCCCGGTCAGCGCGTCCGGCGCGGTCAGGTGATCGGCTATGTCGGGTCCAGCGGCCTTTCGACTGGCCCGCATCTCCACTACGAACTCTATCGCAATGGCCAGACGGTAAATCCGTCCTCGGTCAGCTTCACTACCACGTCGCAACTGGCGGGTCGCGATCTGGCCGCGTTCCGCGCGCGCCTTGCTGCGCTCAAGTCGATCAGAGTCGGGGCAGCAGTTCAGACCGCGCAAGTCGCCGGGACAGCCAGGGGCAAATAATCGGGCTTTCCTACGCCGGCCAGATCGCATTAATGCGGGACATATGATCCAGTCCGCCATTCCCGCCGATGCCCGCCTGACCCTGCGCCCCGTCGCATTCGTCGATACGCCAGTCGGGTTGGATGGCCGCACCGCCCGCATCGGCAACAGCATGCTGTGGTTTCAGGCATACGAAGCTGTCGCGATTCACAATGGCGTGCGCGTATTTCGCGATACGATTCCCGTCGAACATTTTCCCGACTGGATAGCAGGTCTGCCAGACCCCCTGGCCGAGCGCGCGACAATGCTGGTCGCCAACATCGCCGCCCCGCGCTCCGCGCTGCAACTGGGCGAACGCACCATCCGCCTCGATCTGCCGCAGGTCATGGGGATATTGAACCTCACGCCGGACAGTTTTTCAGACGGCGGCAAGCATGTCGGCGATGTGCAGGGGGCAGCCGACTCCGGTTTCGCCATGAGCGTGGCGGGTGCCGCGCTGGTCGATGTCGGTGGCGAATCGACACGTCCGGGCGCGGAGAAAGTCTGGGAAGGCGATGAAATCACCCGTGTGGTGCCGGTCATCGAGCGGCTTGCGGCCTCCGGCGTGCCGGTATCGATTGACACGCGCAAGGCTTCGGTGATGGAAGCGGCGCTTGGCGCTGGTGCCACAATAGTAAATGATATCAGTGCCTTACTCCACGATCCCCGCAGCATGGATGTGGTGGCCCGCGCCAGCTGTCCAGTGATCCTCATGCATGCTCCTTCGACCGGCGACGATCCCCACGCGAATCGCAGCGGCTATGGCGATGTCGCGACCGATGTGTTCGACTGGCTGGAGGCGCGCATTGCCGCCTGTGAAGCCGCCGGAATCGCGCGCGCCAAGATCATTGTCGATCCCGGCCTGGGATTCGGCAAATCGCTGGCCGACAATCTGGCGCTGGTGAACAGGCTCGCGCTCTTCACGGGACTGGGCGTACCGCTGCTTTTCGGGGGAAGTCGCAAGCGTCTGATTGGCGCACTGTCCAATGAAGCACCTGCCGCGCAAAGGCTCGGCGGGTCCGTGGCGTTGGCCAGTCGCGCCGTGGATCTGGGTGCCCAGATGGTGCGCGTGCATGATGTGCCGGAAACCGTACAGGCGCTACACCTCTGGCGCGGCCTGCGCGACGCGGCGCTTGTCGCGCCTTAATTTGCGGCGTTGCTTGCGGCAGCAGGAGCCGCTTCGGCAGGCGGCGTGACCGCTGCATCGAACACGCGCAGGCTGTCCAACGTGCGCTGGCCGATGGCCTGATACTGCTCGCTCAGCATTTCGGGATAGACGAAGGTCGCAGTCACCAGCGATCCGTCCTTCTTGCGGACCATACGCACGGCCACGCTATTGCCTTCGCCATCGTTCGCAGTGCCGCGATATTCGTTCTCACCAACGAAATCGCCATCGACGGCTTCGGACTGGTCGTTCATCGCTTCGACGATCTGCCGCAAATCCTGATCATTGCTGTTGGCCGACCAGAAAACCCGCACGTCCGCGCCTGCGCCCGGATCTTCCGACACCACGCCCTCGGCCGTCGACGTCTGCGTATTGCGCACCCAGCCTTCGGGCAATGTGATCGAGAAGCCACGCGGCGTATTGACGTAATTGCGATTCTCTAACGCCACCGCATCCGAAGCCCCGGTCTTTTTCGCTGCTTCGTCCGCAGCGGCCTTCGCATCCGCCGCCAGTTGCTCGCTGTTGGGAACTTCGGAAACCGACTCCTGCCGTCCGCATGCGGTGACGAGGAGCAACAGGGCGAGGCTGGCAAGACGCGTTTTCATGGCAATAGCCAAAGCATAGTGCGTCCGTTAATTCAACCGAAGAGCGCCCGATGGCCCCTTCAAAGCTGATAACCGCCGTCACTGACCAGCACCGATCCGGTCATGGTCGCTGTCTCGTCCGACAGCAGGAAAGCGATCTGCGCGGCAGTCTCCTCCGCCGTGGCAAAGCGGCCCAGCGGCGTCGCATCGCCCATCGCCACAAAAGCTTCCTCGATCCCGCCACGCCGCTCGGCAAGGTCGGTGAAGAACGGCGCCTGCTCCCAGATCGGCGTGCGCACGCCACCCGGTGCGATGGCATTCACCCGGATACGCCGCGCTGCCCCTTCCTTTGCCGCCACCCGCATCAGATGCAACGCACCTGCCTTCGACGCAGCATAGGCGGCGGTTCCCGGCTCCGCTTTGATGCCCGCAACGGACGCTGTGACGACGATGGCACCCGGCCCCTTCATCGCCTGAAACAGTGCCTGCAACGTCAGGAACACGCCGTCCAGATTGACCGACATCACCCGCCGCCAGTCGGCAAAGTCCATGTCGTCTATCGCGCCCGTGTCGGCTATTCCGGCATTGGCCAGTCCCAAAGTGACGTTTTCGAGTGTCGACTTATTTGCCGCCCAGAATGCCGGATCGGCCACATCGCCATCCAGACAATCGATTGTCAGCTTCTTGCCGCCAAGAGCTTTTGCAACAGTATTGAGCGTATCGGCTTTTAGGTCGCACAGGATCAGCCGCTCGATACCTTCGTCGGCCAGCCGCTGCGCACTCGCCAGCCCGATTCCCGAAGCAGCACCCGTGATAAGCGCGCTATGACCTTTGAAACGTCCCGACATTCTGCTCTCCTGACGAGGCTGTCATGGGCCAAGTCAGGCTGCGCTGTCGATCCCCAATTCGGCAAGCTTGCGGTAGAGCGTGGAGCGCCCGATCCCCAGCCGACGCGCCACTTCGCTCATCCGGCCACGGTAATGGCCGATGGCCAGCCGTACCACGTCGGCTTCGATCTCCCCCAGTTGACGGATATGCCCATCGGGTTCGAACAAGGTGATACCTGCTGCCTCACCATGGCTAGCCTGTGCCGGTTGGGCGTTGCCACTGCTCTGCCGTGCAACGATCTGCGCGGAGATTTGCGGAAAATCCTGCGGCGTCAGCGCATCGCCTTCGCACAGCACTGCCGCGCGAAACAGGGCGTTCTGGAGTTGCCGGACATTGCCCGGCCACTCGTGCCGCATTAGCAATGCGACGGCTTCGCCTGTGATGCCCAGACTGCGCAAACCCGGCTGCGCCGCAATCCGCGCCAGCAGATGGCGGGAGAGAGCGGGAATGTCTCCGGACCGTTCGCGCAGCGGCGGAATGGTCAACTGAACGACGTTCAGACGATAATAAAGGTCTTCGCGAAAGCGCCCGGCTTCCACTTCGTCGATCAGGCGGCGGTTGGTCGCGGCGATGACGCGGACATCCACATGGATCGGCATGCGTGCACCAAGCGGCTGAACTTCGCCATCCTGCAGGACACGCAGCAGCTTTACCTGCGCCTCGAGCGGGAGTTCGCTGACTTCGTCCAGAAAGATAGTGCCCATATCGGCATCGAGGAAACGCCCCGATTGGCGATCGAACGCCCCGGTGAATGCGCCACGCTCATGCCCGAACAGTTCGGATTCGACGAGATTCGCGGGAATCGCGCCGCAGTTCACGGCAACCATCCGTTGTTTGAAACGTGGCGATGCCGCATGGATCGCACGCGCGATCACATCCTTGCCGACGCCGCTCTCGCCTTCGATCAGCACGGGAATGCGCGCCCGTGCCGCTTTCGCCGCCACTGCGAGCGCAGCCCGGAATTGTGGAGCAGAGCCTACAATCTCTTCGAATGCGAGGGGCGCGGAGATTTTCTCCGTCAGCGGCCGCAGTTCGCGGCTGTCGGGTGTTGCGCTCAAGGTCGCGTTGAGCGCAGCGAGTAATTGGTCAGGCGCAATCGGCTTGGACAGATAGTCGGTGGCGCCCGCACGCATCGCCTGCACGGCGACCGCTACACTGTTATGTGCCGTGACAATCAGGATCGGCAGGGAAGGGCGTTGCGCCCGGATGTCACGAACCAGATCGGTCGGGTCGAAATCCGGGCTCCACTGATCGATCAGCACTGCGTCGAGCCGCAACCCATCCTGCGTACCCAACGTGGCCAGCGCAGTTTCCCCGTCATTGGCAAACAGCGTACGCCATCCCGCGCGCGCAGCCAGCGCGGACACAAGCCGCCGCTGAGCAGGCTCATCATCGATAAGCAGCAGCATGGGCGTTTCGTCCCGCAAACTTCTTCCCCCTAACTTCTGACAGGAGGACGATTCTACGAGGTTGCGGTAAAGACCCGATTAAGCCTGACACATAATTCTTTGGGGCATGGCAGGGTTGAGGGCGCAGAGTGTTGTCGATAAGGAGAATGTCGAAACGCTCAACATCGAAGGAAATGCAATGGCCTCTCAGCAAAATATCAAGAGTGCAGAAAAGACGTACGAAAGCTTTCTGAATTTCATGAAATGGGGCACTATCGTGAGCGTCGGTCTTGGGGCGCTAGTCGTTATCCTGATCTCTAGCTGAACGGCCAGGATCGTAAATTGAGCTGAAAGTCCGGTCGAGGTCAGTCCGGAGCAGCGCGGGGGGATGCAGTTGAAAATAGTCATCGTGAAGGAATTGGCGGCGGGGGAACGGCGTGTCGCCGGTACGCCCGAAACCGTGAAGAAGTTCATCGCTTTGGGCGCTGAAGTAGCCGTCGAAGCCGGTGCTGGCGTGACTGCATCGATTGGCGACGAGGCTTATGCCGCAGCCGGGGCAACCGTTGCCGATCGTGCCACCGCAGTTGCCGGAGCGGACATCGTCCTGGCCGTTCAGGCACCTCCAGCGGACACGCTGACGGGAGCGAAACCTGGCGCATGGATCGCTGCCAGCTTCAATCCCTTCGGTGATCGGGCGCGCGTCGACACTTATGCGTCGGCGGGCCTTGAAGCGCTGGCCATGGAATTCATGCCGCGCATCACCCGCGCGCAGTCGATGGACATTCTGTCGTCGCAATCGAACGTGTCGGGATATAAGGCAGTGCTCGACGCCGCCGCCGAATATGATCGCGTCTTCCCGATGATGATGACGGCGGCTGGCACGGTCTCCGCCGCGCGCGTCTTCGTGATGGGTGTGGGCGTCGCGGGCCTGCAAGCCATTGCAACGGCCCGCCGCCTTGGCGCGCAGGTGTCGGCAACGGACGTGCGCTCCGCGACCAAGGAGCAGATCGAAAGCCTTGGCGCAAAGGCGGTGTTCGTCGAGAACGTCAAAGGCATCGAAGGCGAAGGATCGGGCGGCTATGCCACCGAAATGTCCGACGAATATAAGGCCGCGCAGGCCGAACTGGTCTCCTCGCATATCGCCAAGCAGGACATCGTCATCACCACCGCGCTGATCCCCGGACGCCCTGCACCGCGCCTCATCAGCGATGCGCAGATCGCCAGCATGAAGCCCGGCAGCGTGATCGTCGATCTCGCCGTCGAAGCAGGCGGCAATGTCGAAGGCGCTGTCGCGGGCGAAGTCGTTGTCAAGCATGGCGTCAAGATCGTCGGCAATCGCAACGTTCCGTCCCGCGTCGCGGCGGACACATCCGCTTTGTTCTCGCGCAACCTCTACAACTTCCTGTCCGCCTTCTGGGACAAGGAAAAGAACGCGCCGGTGCTGGATGAGGAAATCGGCAACGCTATCCGTCTGACGCAGGGCGGCAAGGTTGTGAACGAGCGGTTGCTCTAAGAATAATCCGGAGCCCGGATATCAGCCGGGTTGCGCTAAGCCGCTGTGCGCAGGGGCGAGCCAAGGGGGCCAAAAATGGACTTCGTATCAATATTATCCATCTTCGTGATGGCCTGTTTCGTGGGCTATTATGTGGTGTGGTCGGTGACGCCCGCGCTGCATACGCCTTTGATGGCGGTTACCAACGCTATCTCGTCCGTCATCATCGTCGGCGCGCTGGTCGCATCGGCTGAGGCCGGTAGCGCCGCGGCCAAGTATCTCGGCCTCCTCGCGGTGGTATTCGCGTCGGTCAACATATTCGGCGGCTTTGCCGTGACCGAGCGTATGTTGGCCATGTACAAGAAGAAGGAGCGCAAGTGATGCACGAAGCGGTCACATCCGTTCCCCCATTCGTCGCGCTGGCCTATCTGGTCGCAGGCGTTCTGTTCATCCTCGCCTTGCGCGGCCTTTCCAGCCCCGCGACCAGCCGCACCGGCAACCGTTTCGGCATGGCTGGCATGGCAATCGCCGTGGCCACCACGCTTTATACCCATGATCTGACCAGCCTGCCCGAAATCGTCGGTGCCATCGCCATCGGCGGGGTCATCGGCTTCATCACCGCACGCAAGATCGCGATGACGGACATGCCGCAGCTTGTGGCCGCGTTCCACTCACTCGTCGGCTTGGCGGCAGTATTGGTGGGTGCAGCGGCCTATCTCAATCCCGCAGCGTTCGGCATTCTCGATACGGTGACGAACGAGATCCACAATGCCAGCCGCATCGAGCTTGGTCTGGGTGTCGCCATCGGTGCGATTACCTTCTCCGGTTCGGTCATCGCGTTCCTGAAGCTGAACGGCAATATGTCGGGCAAGCCGATCATGCTGCCGGGGCGTCATGCCATCAATCTGGGTACGCTCGCAGCGATCCTTGGCCTCATCGCCTGGTTCTACGTCATGGCTGCGCCTAGCTTGGTCGCGCCCTGGTTGTTCTGGACAGTCATCGGCCTCAGCTTTGCCATCGGCTTCCTGCTGATCATCCCGATCGGCGGCGCGGATATGCCGGTCGTCGTTTCGATGCTCAACAGCTATTCGGGCTGGGCCGCCGCCGCGATGGGCTTCACGCTGGGTAACAGCGCGATGATCATCACCGGTGCACTGGTGGGCTCCTCCGGTGCGATCCTGTCATACATCATGTGCAAAGCCATGAATCGCAGCTTCATCAGCGTGATCGCCGGCGGCTTCGGCGCAGATGCCGGTCCTGCCGGGGCCGGTGGTGCGGTCATTGACCGCCCCTACAAGCGCGGTTCCGCCGAAGATGCTGCGTTCCTGATGAAGCAGGCCGAAAGCGTCATCATCGTGCCGGGTTACGGCATGGCGGTGTCCCAGGCACAGCATGCGTTGCGCGAAATGGGCGACTTGCTCAAAAAGGAAGGCATCAGCGTCAAATATGCGATCCATCCGGTCGCAGGGCGTATGCCGGGCCACATGAACGTGCTGCTGGCCGAAGCCAATGTCGGCTATGACGATGTGTTTGAGCTGGAAGACATCAACGGCGAATTTGGCCAATGCGATGTCGCCTTCGTCATCGGCGCGAACGACGTCACCAACCCTGCAGCCAAGACGGACAAGACATCGCCCATTTATGGCATGCCCATCCTCGATGTTGCCAATGCCAAGTCGGTGCTGTTCGTGAAGCGGTCGATGGGCGGCGCGGGCTATGCCGGTGTCGATAACGAAGTCTTCTATATGGACAACACCATGATGCTCCTCGCTGATGCGAAGAAGATGGTGGAAGAAATCGTCAAGGGGCTTGCTCACTAAGCGGTCCATCCCCTAACCGTCCGTATCTTTTGCAGACGGTTAGGGTGAGGACGGCAGGCAATGCGTAAAATCGGTTTGATCGGCGGCCTAAGCTGGACGTCCACGGCGCGCTATTACCAGATTATCAACGAAATGGTCGCGCGCGCAAAGGGCGGATTACACAGCGCACCGATCCTCATAGAGAGCCTCGATTTCGCTGACGTCGCCCGCTGCACCAGCGCGGACGATTGGGATTGCGCATCCGGCCATTTGATCGGGGCGGCGAAGCGGCTGCAGCAAGCCGGAGCAGAGGCGCTGCTTATCTGCGCCAATTCCATGCACAAAGTGTTTGAGGCGGTGGAATCATCGGTCGACGTTCCGATCATCCATATCGCGGAAGTCGTGGGTGACAAAATGCAGGCCGACGGCATCAAATCCGCAGCCTTGATCGGCACCCGCAACGTGATGACCGAAAAATTCTATCGTCAGCGCCTCGTGTCGCGTGGCGTATCGTTGTTGCCGCCTGACATGGGCCTTGCCGATCGGATCGACCGGATCGTGTATGAGGAACTGGTGCTCGGTAAAGCCACGCGCGAATCCGAGCGCTTCATGAAATCGGAACTCACCGACATCGCGAAGGAGCAGGTTCAGGCCGTTGTGCTCGCCTGCACCGAGCTGGAAATGATCGTCGATGTCAAAGCGAACGTCTTGCCGATTTATGACTGCACCACCATCCATGCGAAAGCAGGCGCGGCGTTTATTCTCGCAGAATAGGCCGAAGGCTATCGCGCTATCGTCCATGTCTGCGTTTTGCAGAAAAATGCGATGCACCCCTGCACCTTGAGCGTTCCATTGGCATTGCGCGTCAGCTTCGATGCGTAGGTCTTGCCGGACTGCGGATCGTAGATCTGGCCTTTCCAGAGGTCGCCTGCATCGTTGAAATCGGTAAGGATCGTCAGCCCTTCGATCGAGCGACTGCGAAGCTTCTTATCGGGGTTATAGGCGTCGTTCTGAGGAGCGCCGGGTGTCGGCTTTATGACCTTGCTGATGCGTCCGCACACCGCTTTGCCGCACGGGCCGATCTGCACGATGGCCTTGCCATCTTCGGTAAACCAGCGCCCGGATATCGGCTGCGCAGCCTGGGCAATTGAAATCCAGCCTCCAGCCAAAACCATCAGCGCTATGCGTAAAGGGCTCGATTTCAAACTGCGCTCCTATTTTGTCGATTATCGTTGTCATAAAGCTGCCATCCGATCACGGCTAGACACAGTAAACGGAAACGCGATGGACCGAATGGCCTGCGCGGAACACGGGGGTCGTAAAAACTATGGGCGAATGGACAATCGGCATCATTGGCGGTTCCGGCCTTTACCGCATTGAGGGACTGGAGGATGCGCATTGGGTGGCAGTGACTACGCCATGGGGAAAACCATCCGACGAGTTTCTGGTCGGCCATATTGAGGGGGTTCGCTGCGTCTTTCTACCGCGCCATGGTCGGGGGCATTATCTGGGGCCGAGCGACCTGAACTCCCGCGCGAATATCGACGCGATGAAGCGGCTGGGGGTGACCGACATTCTGTCCATTTCCGCTGTAGGTTCGCTCCGTGAAGAACTGCCACCCGGGCATTTCGTAATAGCCGATCAGTTTATTGACCGAACCTTTGGGCGAGCAAAAAGCTTTTTCGGCAAGGGGTTGGTCGCCCATGTTTCCCTCGCGGACCCAGTATGCCCGCGTCTATCCGATCTGGCCGCGCAAGCCGCGCGCGCTGCCAAGGCACCGACGACCCTTGGCGCGACTTACCTGGCAATGGAAGGACCGCAATTTTCCACACGGGCGGAAAGTGCTTTGTACCGGCAATGGGGTTGCGATGTAATCGGGATGACGGCCATGCCCGAAGCCAAACTCGCGCGCGAAGCGGAACTGCCTTACGCGCTTGTCGGGATGGTAACGGATTATGACTGCTGGCGAACCGAGGAAGCAGGCGTTGAAGTGACCGACGTTCTGCGCGTTCTTAACGACAATGCCGCACTTGCCAGGCGATTGGTGCTGGAGTTTATCGCGCTGTTGCCGTCCGAACGCACGGCTTCACCGATCGACACGTGCCTGGATCATGCTCTTATAACCGCGCAGGAAGCACGCGACCCCGAAACGGTCGCACGGCTGGATGCCGTCGCAGGGCGACTGCTACGGTAATCTTTAGAACGCCGTAGAGATCGAGCAGGCAGCCGGGCCGAGAATAACGACGAACAGCGTCGGAAGGATGAACAGGATCAGCGGCACGGTCATGATCGCAGGCAGACGTGCTGCCTTTTCTTCCGCGCGCATCATACGCTCGTTACGAAATTCGGCTGACAGAACGCGCAGGGCCGACGCAAGCGGCGTGCCGTATTTCTCGGTCTGGATCATGGTCGTGACGACGCCTTTGACTGCATCCAGCTTGACGCGCGTTGCCAGATTTTCGAAGGCGTGACGGCGTTCGGTCAAAAAACTCAGCTCGATGGCGGTAAGCTGAAACTCATCGCCTAGCTCGGGATACGCTTTGCCCAGTTCCCTGGCAACACGGCTGAATGCGGCATCAACGGTTAGACCCGCTTCCGCGCAAATCACCAAAAGATCGAGGGCGTCGGGCAGGCCCTTGCGGATTTCCGTCGCACGCTTGGAGACCTTGTTGTCGATGAATATGTCCGGAGCCTTGTAGGCGAGGATCAGCAATACCGCAAAGCAACCGAAGCGCTTCATCGGACCCCAATCGGGTTCTCCACCCAGCACATAGAGCCACAGGCCAACGGCAATACCCACGACGATGGGCACAATCATGCGACCGAAAATGATCGCGACGGCCCAATCCTTCGACCGGATGCCCGCCTGCGCCAGTTTGATCTGCGCCTCTTTCAACTGGTCTTCCTGCAGAACTTTCAGGCTCGACAGGAACGACCGCATATTATCGGTCGTCTGGTTCTTTTGAACCAGCTTGGCACGACGCTTCGTGGTCGAGGCCGTAATCCCGGCTTTGAGCTGTTCGCGGCGTTCGTTCAGCACCTTGACGCGCTTGGCCATTGGGTCGCGCACCGTCATAACGGTATACAGTACGAACATCATGGCCAGAGTGGCCAATGCGGCGAGCAGCGTGCCCAGATCGGTGGCAGTCAACCCGAACAATGTGGCTCCGGGCGGCGTTGCGGCTTGCATGTCGTCGTGCCTCCCTTGTCAGATTTCGAAGTTGATCATTTGCGACATGATGAACACGCCAATGCTCATCCAGCCCATGCCACCAAGGCCAATAAGCTGCATGAGGCTGAGGCCCATCAAGCCCGTGGGATCGCCATTGAAGAACGGCGCCATATAATCATAGTTGATGTATGTAATCAGGCCGAACACAATGAATGGCAGCGATCCGATAATATAGGCCGAAGCCTTGGATTCCGACGACATCGCCTTGATCTTGAGCTTCATTTGGGCGCGCTGACGCAGCACCGTGGCAAGATTGGACAGTGTTTCGGCCAAGTTACCGCCCGTCTCACGCTGGATTGCCAATGTGATGACGAAGAACTGGAACTCCGCCGTGCCAAGGCGGTCTGCTGTTTCCTGCAATGACACGTCCATGGTCTTGCCGATTTTCATCCGCTCGTTGATGAGCTTGAATTCCTCACCCACCGGTCCGGGCACTTCGCTCGCCACGATGCTCATCGTTTCGCTGATCGGCAGGCCGGAACGCAGCCCGCGCACCAGCAATTCCAGTGCATCCGGAAAATTCTTCGTAAATTTGCCGATGCGTTTGGCGATCAATTTGCCCGTGAACCAATAGGGCAGACCCAAACCAGCGGCCAGCCCGACGAACAACGCAAAAAGCAGCGAGTTGTCCCGCAGAACCATGATGGCGGTTATCGTGACGAATATGCCGGCGCTTACAGCCATATAATGGCTGAGCGTCCATTTCTTACCGGTCATTCGGATACGTTTGGCCAGGTTTTCCGGATTGGGAATCAGCGACACCAACAACTTCATGTCGTCGGTCGTGCGGTTGGAAATGGCTTTCCGCATCCGCGCTTCAAGAATAGCATCCGGAGAGTCGGCATGCCGCCCCCGGATCAAGGCCAGCCGCCGCTGCCGCGCTTTATCCGGCGAAGGGCCGGACAACGCGAATGCCAATATGCCCACCAGGCTCATGGCCAGCACTATCAGCAGGATCAATTGGCTATCCATCGTACATCTGTCCCGTCATGCCGGTTCCGAACGCGCGGCGTTATACGGCGGCTTTCTTGTCTTTTCTGGCAGGCATCTTCGATCGGAAGTCGGTAAATTTACCCATGAGCGAGCTGCCCTTGGGCTTGGACTTGGCTGCGCCAGCTTCGTCCAGAACGCCCAGTGCTTCCTCCAGTAACTGGGTCAGGCCGAGGCCCGTCTTGCTGCCCTTGGCTACTTCGGCGAGCGTCTTGCCCAGCTTGGCCGCTTGCGCGGCGAGGCGGGCGTCGAAGGGCACGATGATATCCACCTTGCGCTCGATCGATTGCTCGAAGTCCTTGCGGCTGATTTCCAGTGCCGTGGGATGTACCCGGTTGGCGACCACGATGACGCGCGATTGGGGCGCGTTGCTTTTCAGCCAGGACAATATCCGGATCGAGTCGCGCGCGGCGGCCAGCGTCATCTCGGTGACGACGATGGTGACGTTGGCATCTGAAATCAGATGGGGGTGTGCAATGAGCATGGCGCGCGGCAAATCGACCACGCTGCATTCGAACGCTGTGCGGAATTCGTCCAGTAGCTGGTGATAGGCGCCCCCATCGGTCATCATCGGCTGGCTGATCGGCGCTTCGGCGGAAAGGATCGCCAGACGATCGCTTGCCCGCACCATTGCGCGCTCAATGAACAGGCCGTCGATGCGTCCGGGATTTTCGATTGCATCCGTCAGACCACGACCGGGCTCCAGATCCATGGCTAGCGCACCCGTGCCGAAATGCACGTCGAGATCCAGCAGAGCCGTCGTCCGCTTGCTCTTTTCGCTAAAGAGCCAAGCAAGCGAGGTTGCGATGGTGGAGGCGCCGGCGCCGCCGCGGGTGCCGATTATGGCCGCCGACAGATGCGGACGTTCCGTGGATGCATCGGTGCGGGGTGCCATGAAAACGGCCTGTGCCTGCGTGATCGTGTCCCGCAGATGGTCCGCGTTCAGCGGCTTGAGCAAGTAATCCTGTATGCCGCTTGCCACCAGGTCGCGGTACAGCCGAACATCGTTCACCTGGCCCGCAGCAATGACGACCGTCCCCGGCTCGCATACTTCGGCAAGACCGTTGATGTCGTTAAGCGGATCGCCGCTTTCCGAAAGGTCCACGAACAGGATCTGGGGGCTCGCGCTGATCGACAGCGACTGGACCGCATTACGCAGTCCGCCCTTGTTCACCTTTTCCGGTGGCCATCCCATTTCGATGCAAACGCTGCGAATGACATCGAAGCTATGATCGTCGCAGGTAAATGCCTGGAACGGGTCACGCGCGGCGGACCCTGCGCCTTTCCACGGTGCGTTCATCATTTACCCCCTGCGGTAATGGTCTTGAGGTCGCCAGAACCTGTCGGAGGTTTCTCCCGATAGGTTTTGATCGCACGATCCGATGTCGCTGTGCGCAAGTCGCTCTGGGTTGTTTGGCCGCGCACCAGATCTTCCGGATTGGCGACCATGGCAGCAAGGTTGGCATTGATACCGCAGCCAAAGTTGCGCGACGTGCTGCCGACGCCGTTGCTCTCGGCGGTATCGCGCCAGTCGGGGCAGCCCGGTACACTTGCCGACGCGCGGCGGACGATTAGACGGACCGATCCTGCCGGCGCATCGCCGACGGCAATCGCGGCATCCTCTTCGATAAGCAGTCCACGGCGTCCAACGATATTGGCGATCCCGTCGCGCACGCCGCGGCCATAATAGCTTGCGTCGGATGCGACCGAAATGCGGTCACCATAGCCAATACCGATCGAACCCAACCAGCCTTCCAGCCGCTTTGCTTCGCTGGGCGAGAGAGAGCCATTGCTGTCGACCTGTACGTCATACGCATAGTTAGTGTAGCTCACGACCGGCTGATGCACAGATTGCACGCCCCGGTTGAAGCTTGTGTCGCTGCCCCCACATGCCGCCAGAGGCAGCAACGCTATGCCAATCAGAGCAGAGCGGAGCAGCGTCGCCCCGCGGCTGTGAAGTGAGGTCCGTTCAGCGGAATATCGTACCATTTTAACGGTCCTTCCCATCAGAAGCTGAAGCCGGGAGCGGCGGTGCCGCTGCCCGATTTATTGGGTGTGGGTTGATTGGTCGTGTTGGCACGCGCAATGGGTGCAACATTCTGACTGCCCGACGGCGCGATGGTCGGCGTCGGTGCGCGCGCTCCGCTCACGCCATCTGAACCTTGCTGATTGAAAAGCCCTTGTGCCTCCGTAGCTGTCCGGAAACCGTCGGTGGGCAAACGGATGTCCGAAGCGTTAGTCGGCTTAACAAGATAGGGCGTTACGACGACAACCAGTTCAGTTTCATTGCGCTGGAAATTTCGTGACTTGAACAGGCTACCAAGGATCGGGATATTGCCGATGCCAGGCACCTTATCGACGTTGTTTGCATTGTCGTTGCTAAGCAGGCCCGCGATCATGAAAGCTTGTCCGGAACCCAATTCGACTGTCGTTTCAACCATCCGGCTCTTAAGCGCTGGGACTGAAGAATTGATCGAGAAGTCGAGACTGGAAACGGTCGGCCGAACGCGCAACGAAATGCGACCATCTGCTAATACAGTAGGTGTGAAGGCGAGTTGTACGCCATATTGTTTAAATTCGATGGTATTGCCTTGAAGGCCGTTACTGACGGCATAGGGGTACTCGCCGCCCGCAAGGAAACTTGCAGTTTCACCGGAAAGCGAGGTCAGATTCGGTTGCGCGAGCGAAGTTGCCAAACCTGCCGTTTCGGCAAGATCAAGCGCTCCAGCAATGTTCACCCCAAAGAGCTTGGCAATTCCCCCAATTGTTGTGGTGTTGTCCGCAACTTGGTTAAACGTGAACGACCCGTAGTTGGGGCTTGTCTTTTCAAGTTCGAACTTACCGAAATCGCGACCCGCGCGACCAATGAACCCACTTATGCTGTTTGTGCCGCCTGGATCAAAAGAGGTTAAGTTGACGCCAATCTTGTGAACCAGGTTGCGGCTGACCTCGGAAATCCTGACCTGCAAGTTCACCTGCAATGGTGTAGCCGTCCGCAAGCGGCTCACCACTGTAACCTCCTTGCCAACAAAAGCCTGCGTGAGCCGTTCTGCTTCGGCCGCATCCTCGGGGGCTTTGATCGTGCCGGTCAGCAAGATCATGCCATTCATCGTGGATACCTGCACATCGGCATCCGGCATGGCGAGCTTGAGCATCTGATCGACGCTGGTCAGGTTGTTGCCGACCCGCACGACAGTCGTGTAAAGGGTCTGACCGCCTTTGCTAACTGCCGATACGGTGGTTTCGCCCGGCGCTTTGGCCAGGATGAAAATTTGCGTATCCGAACGGACGAAGACGTCGGCGACGGTCGGGTTGGCTACCACCACGTCGGACATCTTGCCGGACAGGTTCACGACCCGGCTGCCGCCAACCGAGAGAATGACACCGCCGTCCGCACTGGTGCTGTTGGACGGCGCTGCGTTCAAGGTCGCGCCGGGGATCAAACTTGCACCCGCTGCAACGCTTATGGCCAGCATGGATGCGGCGGATTTCCGCGCAAGGAACTTGGTTAAAGTCATCTTACTTCCCCCCGACCGGTACAACGGTCACATCTGTTCCCCGTGCGACCCGGACGCTGGGGCCTACGGGCGCGCCGTTCGGTGCCATAGGCGCACCGCCCGGTCCGATGACGGCGGGCTTGGCAGGTACGCTGCGGCGCTGAAAACGCGATACATCCGCGCCGGTGGCAAAGGTCGATCCCTTGTCCGCCGGACTGGCTGCGATTTTGGCGAGCGCGCGCTTTTCAGCAGCCGGATCTTTGCCATCGGGCAGATCGTCGCTGGCACTGGCAATCGCGGCATCCATTTCGGACGCATTGTCGGCAATCGAACGAAGCGACAGCGACAGCGACCCCAGCGTCTGCGACACAGCGATCTTTTCGGCGATCTTGGGCGTCACTTCCAGAGTGACGTTGGAATAGGGTTGGACGATCGGCTTGCCGTCGGGACCGAGCGCATCGGTGCGCTGATCGGTGGCAAGGACGCGCAGGTTGCGCAGGATCGTTTCGGAAACCTTGAGCGGTTCGCCTTCGCCGCCACCCGCAACCGACTGCGTCAGCATCATGTCGACGCGATCACCCGGGAATACAAAGCCTGCGACTGAGTTGGCCATTTGCACCGGCACCGTTACGGCGCGCATGCCGGGGCCGAGGGCGGCAGCAAGGAAACCACGGTCCCCCGGCTTGATGACGGCGCCCTGGGTCAGCGGCTGACCGGCAGTGATAGGATTGCGAACGACGCTCCCTGCCAGGCTGGTCGGATTGACCTGCCCCTTGAGGAAATAGACTTGTTCGACCAGATCCTTGGGCCAGGGCTGAAAGCGGAAGCTCTCTGCGTCGAGGATGGTGCCAACCGGCAGCGCTTTGGTCGCGACCAGCACAAACGGCGTATCCGCGTCGACTGGCATGGCTGATGCGCTGGCTTGCGGCGTTCCCGATGACGACAGCATGCTACGTGCCAATAAAGCCGTAGCGACTGCTATGATAAGCGCGCCAACCAGCAGCACAATTTTCTTGGCATCCATGACGAAATTCGCCTCCCTCAAGTTGAAGCCGTCGGCCCCAACCTTCTTCTTCACGTGAATTGGTTAATATATCGTTCGCCAACCAGCCAAAGCGCGGCAACGGAGATGGCAACGCCGTACGGAATCTCCGGCGGACCCTCGCGTTTGGCGATGCGATGATGAATTATCGTGATCAGCGTAACTACGCCGCCCGCCAGCGCCATAATGGTCAAGAGAACGATCAGGCTCTGCCACGGGAACCACAGTGCAAGGGCCGCTAGCATCTTCACATCGCCGCCGCCCATCATGCCGATGGCGAACAGGCCCGCGAAGACTGCAAACACGCCAACGCCCAGCCCGATTTGCAACGCCACGTCAGGCCACAGATCGATGCCGCAAGCCCACCAGTATAGCGGTGCCAGCAACGCGATGCTCAAGTTGAGCCAGTTGGAGATGATGCGCGACCGCAAGTCGGTTACGACGGCTGCCAAAAGCAGGCCTGACAGTACCGCCAGCAGTGCAAATTTGAAAAATTCCCCGGTCATGGGGAAGAAGATGTAGACCACATGCCTTACCAAACCGTAACCATGTTCACATGCAGCCGAATCCCCCGCAGTTCCGTAGTTGGCCCGAACAGGGAACCCTTGATCGATGGGTCGCTCCCGACGGATGGGTGCATCGCATTTATCGCATGGGAGACGGATCGCGGGGCAGGATGCTGATGCTGACCGGGCGCGGCGACATGGTCGAAAAGTATCTGGAAATAATGTCTTATTTCGCTGAGCGCGGCTGGGCCGTTACGGCGTTCGACTGGCGCGGGCAGGGCGGATCGGGGCGGCTTACGGCCAATCCGTTTGTGGGACACATCGCCGATTTCGGACAATGGATCGCAGACCTGCAGGCCTTTGCCGCGCAATGGGAGGATAAAGGGAGGGGCGGTCCCGATGTCATTCTGGCGCACAGCATGGGCGGCTTCCTTGCGCTACGGGCGATGTCAGAGAAGATTGTACAGCCGAATGCGGCGGTTCTGACCGCACCTATGCTGGGACTTAACAGCGGGCATATCCCTGCGTGGCTGGCACGGCTGATCGTGAAGGTCATGTTGCGTATTGCCGGTCCATCGGGGGCGGCCTGGACGCAGAACGAAGAGTCAGCGGTGCGGCTGCGCGCGCGCCAACGCCGACTGACGCACAGCCTTTCGCGTTACGATGACGAACTGCATTGGCGGCGGAACACGCCGGAGATCAGCCTTGGCCCGCCCAGTTGGGGTTGGCTCGATCAAGCCTATAAGGGGACGGCAGCGCTGGAACACGATCCCGCTCTTGAGGATATGGATGTGCCCACTCTCATTCTGGGCACGGATGCGGATCAACTTGTCAGTCCGGCGGCCATTCGTCGGGTAGCTGCGCGCCTGCCAAACGCTACGCTGCATATGTACGGTGCTGAGTGCGCGCACGAAATATTGCGTGAGGACGACGCGGTGCGACTGGATGCGCTTGCCCGGATCGATGCTTTCTGGGATGCGCATGCGCCAGTAGCATGACGGACTATGACATCATCATCATCGGCGGCGGCATGGCTGGCGCAAGCCTTGGCGCAGAGGTCGCAGCCCACGCTCGTGTGCTTGTCCTGGAAATGGAAGAGATCCCTGGCTATCATGCTACCGGACGCTCGGTTTCCTTCTGGCAGGAAAGCTACGGTGGACCTGCCGTACAGCCTCTCACCTCGGCGTCGGGACCCTTGCTGCGCAATCCTGACCCTTCTTTTTCGGAGACGTCGTTCCTAACACCGCGAGGCGCGCTGCACATCGGGCGCGAAAGGGATCAGGCGTTGCGCGCTGATTTTCTGAGCGCTTATGCTAACGCGGGAATTCGCATGGATGTTCGGGAGCGCGCCGAGATTGCGAAGTACGTTCCCGGCCTTCGCACCGAATGGACGTTGGGGATCGCAGAACCAAGCACAGCGGACATCGATACAACGGCGCTCCATTCTGCTTATCTGCGACAATTGGGTCAACGCGGGGGCGTCGTGAAAACCGGGAACGGACTGCTTTCAGCGAAGCATCTGCAAGCTAGTTGGCTCGTAGACACCGGTGAGGGTCAATATCGCTGCCAGACGTTGGTCAATGCAGCAGGTGCGTGGGCTGACGACGTGGCCCAGCGGTGCGGGGTCGCGCCAATGGGGATCACACCGCTTCAACGCACGGTGGTTCAACTTCGCACTGCCCTGGACATCCCGACAGACTTGCCGCTCATTCTCGACCTGAACGGAACCTTTTATTTCAAGCCGGTTGGGAATGGGCGCATCTGGCTCTCGCCGCATGATGAAGAACCCCGGATGCCTGGGGATGCCGCGCCCGAAGAGTTAGCCGTTGCGACGGCAATTTCCCGCCTGCAGCATGTGGTCGATTGGCCAATACTGGCGGTCGAACGGAAATGGGCCGGCTTGCGCAGTTTTGCGCCGGATCGATTACCGATCTACGGATATGATGCGCACAATGCAGATTTCTTCTGGTTTGCGGGGCAGGGTGGTTTCGGCATTCAGACGTCTCCAGCCGCAGCGCAGCTGGGTACAGCATTATTGCTGCGCCATCCTCCGAATGACTGCGTTACGGGAATTGATGCTGCGTCCTATGCACCCGCGCGCTTCGCGAGGTAGGCCCGCTTCCAGCAACAGGAAAGGCATGTGAAGGAAAGGCGGAAATATGATTTGCATTTCCGTAACCACTTTTCGCTAGGACGGTGGCCAGAGGGTCACACGAATGCAGAATCGATCAGTCCAGCAAGGTGCATCAGCACCACGCGGCAAGCGTAAGCTTCTCGCGTGGATTGCTGTTTTGACCTTGGTGGTTGGCGTGGGTGAGATAGCAGAACCCTTGGATCTGGGCTTGCGCACACTTCAGTTCAAGTCGCGTTCGCAGCCCGCAAGTGGCAAGATTGTGACCGTTGGTATTGACGACGAAGCCCTGCAAGAGGTCGGGCCGTGGCCCTGGAAACGCGACCGATTCGCTGTATTGACGGACAGACTGATGGCCGCTGGCGCCGATCGGGTTTTCTATAATATTCCTTTTCAGCCGCTTGAGCCTCACGGAGATGAAATGTTCGCAAGGAGCATTTCAAAGTACCCTGGTCGTATCTTTCTCTCGGCAAGCATGGACTATAGGACGGGAGAAACAAAAGGCTCAGCTATTCTGCCTATGCCGCAGCTGGCCAACAACGCCACAATTGTAAGCAACATGAAATGGGCGGAATTTTGGAACGGCGTATCCGAAATGAGCTATAGTCAGGTGATTGCAGGACAGCGGTATCCTTCCATCTGGACAGCGATTGCTAAGAATCAAAACCTATCGGCGGCTTCGTTTCCCGTAGACAGCTCGTATCGGCGCTCTACCATCCCCTATTTTAGCGCTGCCGATGTGTTTCAGCGACATGCTGGTTTGCCAAATATTAAGGGTAAAACAATCCTTGTCGGCAATAGCTCTAACGTGTTTGGTAACGTGCTCTATGTGCTAGGACAGGGAAGTTCTGCTGACATTTTCGTCCTCGCTATGGGTGCCGAAACGCTAATACAGGGCCCAACTGTAAACTGGGGGTGGGGGCCTGCCTGGCTATTTTCCTTTGCGATTGCTTGCTTGTGCTTGCTGGGGCGCTGGCCAAGACTTGCAACGTGGCTCAGTTTTTTTAGCATCGCAGTAATTTTTGTCGCGCCAATAATATTTCAGAATTTTCGTATATTCATTGACGTGGCACCTGCTCTGCTTCTCTCGGTTGCCACGGCCACTGCAATTGCGTGGCAGCGGTTTGGTGCTCGCAAACAAAGTCAAGGGGCCATCAATCCAGTATCTGGGCTGCCGACAGTTAATGCGATTCTGCATCGCGACCAACTCGATCCGCATATACTCGTAGCGGCACGTATTAGCCGCTTTACAGAAATTGTTAGTACGCTGCCACCCAATAACGAGCGGGATTTGCTGGAACAGGTGGTTTCCCGCTTGTCTTTAGGCGTAGGGCGTCATCAACTGCTGCACGGGGACGATGGCAATTTCTTCTGGCTCATGCCCGCAGAGCAGCTTGCGTCTTCAGTTGATCAGTTCAAGGCACTACAGCTTATTTTCCGCAACCCTATTTCAGTCGCGGATAAGAGCTTCACGGTCGATATTGCCTTTGGTGTTGATCAGGAAATTGATCGGCCCCTTTCTCATCGTTTGGCAAGTACGCTGGCCGCTGCACGATCTGCGGCAGATCAGGGCACATGCTGGAAAATCCATGACCCTGCTGCCAACGGTGCGCAGCAATGGGCACTTTCCCTTCTAGGTGAGCTGGACCAGGCCATCGACAATGGTCATATCTGGGTCGCGTATCAGCCGAAGATGGAGTTGGCCACTCGCGACATCATCGGTGCCGAAGCACTGGTTCGCTGGACGCATGCAACGCGAGGCCCAATCGGCCCGGACGAATTTATACAGGTGGCGGAGCGTCACGGTAGAATCGAGAAATTGACGGCTTTCGTATTGAATGATGCCGCCCGCGTGGGTGCGCAGGCATTGAAATACGATCCCGGATTTACAGTATCAGTGAATATCTCGTCGGTCCTGCTGGCTTCACGCAACATCATCGACATGGTGCGCCAAGCGTTAAGTGCGAATAGCTTCCCTGCAACCGGTTTGGTGCTGGAGGTTACGGAAACTGCGGCGATGGCGGAAGGACGCGTGGCGATAGCTTTGCTGGAGGAATTGCGGGACATGGGCGTTTGCCTGTCTATCGACGACTATGGCACGGGAATGTCGACCCTCGAATATCTCCGGGCCATTCCGGCTACGGAACTGAAGATCGACAAGCAATTTTCTATGGCGCTGCAGAGTAGTGCGGAAGATCAGGCGGTTATGCAGTCGACGATCGAGCTGGCCCATGCGCTGGGTATGAAGGTTGTCGCGGAAGGTATCGAAACGGCTGAAACGCAGTATCTGCTGACGCAAATGGGCTGTGAGATCGGGCAAGGCTATCACATCTGTCGTCCGACGGACTGGGAAACTGTGCTCACCATGATCCAGCCGCAAAGCCGTATCGCTTCCCATGGTTAATGAGTTGTAAGGGATAGCCGTTTACTATATTGATCCGGACGGTACGGCTTCGTGCTGTGCCTTTTGTTATGGGGATCAATATGACGAAGAACAAGCAGCCCGTTCGTGGCTTCTGGGACTGGGCTTTCGGCGGTGGAAGCTGGAAGTAAAACTCGTTAATTCCTAATGGACCAAAGGAAAGCCCCGATTTTCGGGGCTTTTCTATGCCTTGCGGTGTTTGCATGCGGGTGATGCAGTCTTCTGAAACGCACGGCAGTATGTGCGAAAATGCATCTACTGGGCGAGATCCGAAATGCATTCGGAGCACTCACGGCATCGGTATGTGATTCGGTTAACAGCGAATCACCATGAATCAGGCCGCCACTTTTCGCCTTTCCGCCAGCTCGTCGTTAAGCATTTCCGCAAGCAAGAACGCTAATTCGAGGCTCTGCGCAGCGTTCAGGCGAGGATCGCAATGCGTGTGATACCGATCTGCCAGACCCTCGTCCGTGATCGCGATGGCGCCTCCGGTGCATTCCGTAACATTCTGCCCCGTCATTTCCGCATGGATGCCGCCGCCGAAGCTGCCTTCGGCACGATGCACTGCAAAGAAGCCGCGGACTTCGGCCAGGATGCGTTCGAATGGGCGCGTTTTGTAGCCATTGGCGGCCTTCACGACATTGCCGTGCATCGGGTCGCAGGACCAAATGACCGGATGCCCCTCCCGCATCACTGCGCGGACGAGCTTGGGCAGACCCGCTTCGATCTTGTCATGGCCATAGCGCGTGATGAGCGTCATCCGCCCAGCTTCGCGACCAGGGTTCAGGACATCCAGCATCCGCAGCAACGCGTCCGGCTCAAGGCTGGGGCCGCATTTCATGCCGATGGGATTGCCGATTCCGCGCAGATATTCGACATGCGCGGACCCTTCGAACCGAGTGCGATCCCCGATCCAGAGCATATGCGCGCTGGTGTCGTACCAGTCACCCGTCAGCGAATCCTGGCGCGTGAGTGCCTGCTCATAGGGCAGCAGCAGTGCTTCGTGGCTGGTGTAGAAGCTGGTCCCGCCAAGCTGCGGCACAGTTTCGGGGCTAAGCCCGCACGCTTTCATGAAGTCGAGCGCTTCGCCGATCCGGTCGGCCATTTCGCTGAACTTCTTCGCCCACGGACTGCGGCCCATGAAATCGAGCATCCAGCCATGGACGCGGTCAAGGCTGGCGTAACCGCCGGTCGAGAAGGCGCGCAGCAGGTTCAGCGTCGCTGCCGATTGATTATAAGCACGCACCATCCGCGCAGGATCGGGCTCACGACCGTCCGCGGTGAAGGCGATGTCGTTGACGTTGTCGCCGCGATAGCTGGGCAGTTCCACGCCGCCAATGACTTCGGTATCCGAAGAGCGCGGCTTTGCGAACTGGCCCGCCATACGGCCGACCTTCACAACGGGCAGCTTCGACGCGAACGTCATCACCACGGCCATCTGCAGCAGTACGCGGAAGGTGTCGCGGATGTTGTTCGGGTGGAACTCAGCAAAGCTCTCGGCGCAATCGCCGCCTTGCAGCAGGAATGCGTCGCCGGCGCCGACCTTGGCAAGCTCAGCCTTCAGGCTGCGTGCTTCTCCGGCAAAGACCAGCGGCGGATAGGTGCCAAGCTGTGCTTCCGCGGCAGCCAAGGCTGCCGTATCGCGATAGGTCGGCATCTGCCGCCCTTCCTGGGTCCGCCAACTGTCCGGCGTCCACTTCGCTGCCACTATCATGCTCCTGTCGTCACCGGCCCGAAATCAGGCCGGAAAATTGGATGGCTCCTATGCGCGCCCATCTCCGCTAAGGCAAGCCTGCGCTGCCTTTAGTTACCGCAAGGAGGGCTTTGGCGAAACACTATTGCGTGAGATAGTGTGATCGACGCTCTCGCTTAGTTAAGGTCCAGCTTCCATTCCCAGCCGAGCGGATCGCCGTCCATCACCTCCACGCCACGTGAGGCCAGGCTATCGCGGATCGCGTCGGACGTAGCGAAATCCTTGTTTGCGCGGGCGGCTTTTCGACGGTCGAGTTCGGCTTCGATCTCTGTCTCCGTGATGGTTGCGTCGTTGGGCCGAATGCGCAGATCGGCACGGGTGAGGGTGAGGAGGTTGAGGCCAAGGACAGAGTCAATCTGCGCCAATACATCTAAGCGATCTGACGGTCGGATGTCCGATCGACCGAGCACGATATCAACATAAGCAAGAACGTTGCTCGTATTAAGATCATTGGAGATTTCAGCATCGAAGGTGTTGAGGAATGCCGCCGATTGGGCAGAATTACCGTCTGGCTTTTTTTCAGCAAGGTTGCGCAGCGAATTAACCGCCATCAGCATGCGCTTCAGCCGCGTCAGCGCCGTCCCCAAGATCTCACCGCTGAACTCCAGTTCGCTGCGATAATGCGCGCTGAGGCACAAAAGCCGATACGCCAGCGGATGCACGCCGCGGTCGATGAGAGAGAAAAGTGTGGTGAAACCGCCCTTGCTCTTTGACATCTTGCCCGCGCGGTCGACGAGGAAGTTGTTGTGCATCCACCAGCGCGCGCCGGTGAAGCCTGCAACTGCCGGGGTGATGCTTTCGTCGCCGCCGCAGCAGGCATGGAACGCCTGATTTTGGGCGATTTCATTGGGGTGATGGATTTCGCGATGGTCGATGCCGCCTGTGTGGATGTCAAAGGGGTGGCCCAGCGTGTCGTGGCTCATGACCGAGCATTCCAGATGCCAGCCCGGCGCGCCTTTGCCCCAGGGGGAATCCCACTCCATCTGCCGCTGTTCGCCCGGTGGTGATTTGCGCCAGATCGCGAAGTCGGACGGGTGGCGCTTGCCTTCCACCGGGTCGATGCGGGCGTTGGCGGCGTCGTCGCGACCGCCCGCCAGCGCGCCATAATCAGGCACAGTGGTCGAGTCGAAATAGAGGCCGGTCGGGAGTTCGTAGCAATGCTGCGGCGCGATCCGCTCTGCAAAGGCGATCATCTGCGGCACATAATCGGTGGCGACAGTCCACCGACTTGGCTCCAGTATGTTGAGATCGGCGATGTTCTGCTTGAACGCCTGCGTATAGTGGGCCGCAATGTCCCAGATGCTCTTGGCCTGCGTGCGGGCGGCCGCCTCCATCTTGTCGTCGCCTGCGTCGGCGTCGCTGGTCAGGTGGCCGACATCGGTGATGTTGATGACATGGGTAACGTCATAGCCTTTCCACGCCAGCGTACGGCGGAGCGTGTCGGTGAACACATAGGCGCGCAGATTGCCAAGGTGGGCGTAGTTGTAGACCGTCGGCCCGCAGCTATAGACGCGCGCGGTGCCCGGCACGATCGGCTCGAACGTCTCGACAGATCGCGAGAGGCTGTTGAAGAGGCGCAATGGGGCTGTGGGCGGAGCAGTGTCGGTCATGGCGATGCCATGCTGCGGTTGGCAGGAGAGGTCAACTTTTTGGTGTAGCTAGAGCTGGGTCGGGGCTCCTTTAAAAAGGGATTATCCCGCCGGCGTCTGGTTGTTACCCAGTATCTGCGCAATACGCTTTGCATATTCCTCCATCGTCGCAATGACTTTGGCGCCGCTTACGGCGCGAGGATGAGGGTCGATCGCGCATAGCGTTCCAAAGAAGCTGCCATCGGGGAGAAAGATCGGAAAGGATGCGTAGCTTTTGAAGCCGTACATAATGGGGGTATGGTGCGTTTGCCATTGAATGTCCGCGTCCACATGGTCGATGACGACCCGCTGGCCGGATTGGCGAATGTCGTTGCAGATGGTGGTTTGTATTTCGAGTTCGTCGCCGGGTTGAAGCCCAAACGCGATTTTGTCTAGGAGTTGACATGCTATCCAGCGGGTGTCGGTCACACGAGCCACCGCCGCGAAACCCATATCCGTCATTCGGCAAATATCTTCGAGGATCGCTCTGATTTCGTCGTTATCGCCTTGCGCGACCGCGTCCTCTGCCAGATGATCCTTCATTCAACGGTTCCCCTATCCGCCTATGCAACGGGGAATATTGGAAGGCAACGGAGATTTGGCCTTAACGTGCCATTGACGTCGAAATGCCAATTTCCAGCACCTGTATCGCGTCTGTTTTCCCACTGAAATCAAGCAGGTCACCTTCGCCTGCTTCCATCATAGCGCGGGCGAGGGGGGCGGAGTAGGCTATGCGGTCCTCGGTGGGATCGGCTTCGTCGTCGCCGACGATGTCGAGCGTCCGTTCCTTGCCGTTCAAGCGGAAGCGGACGCGGGAGCCGAAGGCGATGCTGTCGGCAAGAGGCATCGGGGCCAGTTGTGCGGTGGCCTGACGGGCGCGCCAGTAGCGGGCTTCGCGCAGCACTTTCTTGCGTGCCTCTTCGTCGGCCGCGTGGGGGAGGGCGGCTTCGATTTCCGTCACCTTCGCTTCGATCAGCGCGAGGCCGCGCGGGGTCACCAGATTGGGGCCGGGCGGGATGGGCAGTTCGAATTTGGGTTCGAGATGTTCCTCGTCACTCTCGCGACGGAAGGCGACGCTCATGGTCTAATCCTCATCGAACAGGCCCGCCAGTTGCTCGACCATTGTGCCGCCAAGTTGCTCGGCGTCCATGATCGTCACGGCGCGCTTGTAATAGCGGGTTACGTCGTGGCCGATGCCGATGGCGACGAGCTGCACGGGCGAGCGGTTTTCGATCCAGTCGATCACTTGCCGCAAATGCCGTTCCAGATAGGTGCCGCTGTTGACCGACAGAGTGGAATCGTCGACCGGCGCACCATCCGATATCACCATCAGGATGCGACGATCCTCATGCCGGGCAAGCAGCCGACTGTGCGCCCAGAGCAACGCCTCGCCGTCGATATTTTCCTTCAGCAGACCTTCGCGCATCATCAGGCCGAGATTCTTGCGCGCGCGGCGCCAGGGGTCATCGGCTTTCTTGTAGATGATGTGGCGCAGATCGTTCAGGCGTCCGGGGAGCGGGGGGCGTCCGGCGGCGAGCCAGTCCTCGCGGCTCTGCCCGCCTTTCCACGCGCGGGTCGTGAAGCCGAGAATCTCGGTCTTCACACCGCAGCGTTCGAGCGTGCGGGCCATGATGTCGGCGCTGATCGCCGCGATACTGATCGGGCGACCGCGCATGGAGCCGCTATTGTCGATTAGCAGCGTGACGACGGTGTCACGAAATTCGGTATCGCGCTCGATCTTGTAACTGAGCGAATGGGTGGGATCGATGACGATGCGGGCGAGGCGCGCGGCGTCCAGCATCCCTTCTTCCTGATCGAAGTCCCAGCTGCGCGATTGTTGCGCCATCAAGCGGCGTTGCAGCCGGTTGGCGAGTTTCGTGACAGCACCCTGCAGCGAGGTCAGTTGCTGATCAAGAAACCCGCGCAGGCGGATGAGTTCATCCTCGTCGCACAGATCCTCCGCGCCGCAGGTTTCGTCATGGCGGGTGGTGTAGGTCTTGTAGTCGAAGCCGGGCGGCAGATCGGACATCGGGCGGTTGGGGCGGACGGGCATCATGCCCTCCTCGCCCATGTCATCCGCGCCGCTTTCGCTGTCGCTTTCGAATTCGTCGCTGTAATCGGGTTCGCCGTCTTCGCTTTCGCCGCCCTTTTCGTCGGAGCGTGCTTCGGTCTGGGCGTCGCTGTCCCCGGCGTCCTCCTCGCCTTCGTCGCCGTCTTCCTGATCCTGCTCCTGATCTTCGCCTTCATCCTGCGCGTCATCGTCGCTGGAGTCAGGGGGAGCGTCGCTTTCGATCAGTTCGAGATGTTCGAGAAGCGCGGTGGTCAGCTTCTGGAAAGATTGCTGATCGTCGAGTGCGAGGCCGAGGGCATCAAGATCCGGACCTGCCTTGTCCTCGATCCAATTGCGTACGAAATCGAGACCGGCCTCGGTGCTGCGCGGTGCGGCCTGTCCGGTCAGGCGTTCCCGCACCATAAGCGCGACCGCAGTGCTGAGCGGGACTTCGTCGCGGCCCTTGGCGCGGACGATGGGATCCGATTTGAGGCGCATGGTAAGCGCTTCATTGAGATTGGCGCGGACACCCGCCATCTGCCGCGAACCGATGGCTTCGATCCGGGCCTGCTCGACAGCGTCGTAGACGGCGCGGGCGACGGCGTCTCCGGGCGCGGATGCAGCGTGCAGCTTGGGGTTGTGATGGCGCAGGCGCAGCGCGTTGGCATCGGCAAACCCGCGGGCGAGCGCAACCTGATCGGCGGGCAGGGCGCGGGCCGGGGACGGCACCTTGATCTGCTTACCCACGACATGCGGCGCATCGGCGGTGAAGGATACCTCCAGCTCCGGATCGCGCGCCATCGCCCGCGCTGCACCGGACAGCACGGCTTTGAAGGAATCGAGGGGGGAGCGTTCGGTCATGGTGGTAAGAGTCTATGCCTTCCCCACAACGCTCTCCGGCAGATCCTTGCCGAACACGCGCTGATAATATTCTGCCACCAGGCTGCGTTCCGCTTCGTCGCATTTGTTGAGGAAGGACAGACGGAAAGCGAAGCCGACATTCTTGAAGATGAGCGCGTTCTGCGCCCAGCTTATCACGGTGCGCGGCGACATGACGGTGGAGATATCGCCATTGATGAAGCCCTGCCGCGTCAGTTCGGCAACCTTGATCATGTTCTCGACTTCCTTGCGGCCGCCGTCGTGATCGTACTCACCCGACTTGGCGAGGACGATCTGCGCTTCGGTCGCGGCGGGCAGATAGTTTAAGGTCACGACTATGTTCCAGCGGTCCATCTGGCCCTGGTTGATCTGCTGCGTGCCGTGATAAAGGCCGGTCGTGTCGCCAAGGCCGACGGTGTTGGACGTCGCGAACAGGCGGAACCAGGGCGAGGGGCGGATCACGCGGTTCTGATCGAGCAGGGTCATCTTGCCGTCGGTTTCCAGCACGCGCTGGATGACGAACATGACGTCAGGGCGGCCGGCGTCATATTCGTCGAACACCAATGCCACCGGGCGTTGCAGCGCCCAGGGGAGCAGGCCTTCCTTGAATTCGGTAACCTGCTGGCCGTCCTTCAGCACGATGGCATCGCGCCCGACCAAGTCGATACGGCTGATATGCGCGTCGAGGTTGATGCGGATGCAGGGCCAGTTGAGGCGCGCGGCGATTTGTTCGATGTGAGTCGACTTACCGGTGCCGTGATAGCCCTGAACCATCACGCGGCGGTTGTGGGCGAATCCGGCCAGAATCGCGAGCGTGGTGTCCGGGTCGAACACATAGGCGGGATCGGTATCCGGCACGCGCTCATCGGCTTCGGAAAAGGCCGGGATCATCATGTCGACATCCACGCCGAAGATTTCGCGCGCGCTGACTTCGCGGTCCGGCCGCTCCAATATCGTCTCGCTGCGGTTGTCGGGCTGAGTGTTGGGTATGTCGGTCATGGTCTGCCTGTCGGTCGAATGATGGCCCGAAGGCCGTGGGGGCTGCGCGCGAACGCCGTAAATGAATCAGGTAAAGGCCGGAGCCTTTCGCAAGTGCGTATAGGCGGAAATGACCTCCTGCAACGCTTTCTCGTGGCTGCGGTCCCCCCCATTATGGTCAGGATGGAATCGTCGCGCGAGTTCTGTATAACGCTGGCGAAGCGCTTTTCGGTCCGCGTCCGGGGTAAGCCCGAGTATCTTTAGTGCGCTGCGGTCGTCGGTAGAGAGCGGCTTTCCGTCTGCGCGAGCCTTCGCTTCCTTCATCCGTTCACGGAATTTTGCGCCGATGGCGTCGAGCGGGTCGTGGAAATCCTGCCATTTGGGGGGAGGCGTCGCGCCATTGGCGGCAAAGGCGCGGGTTTCGCGTTCCCACCCGGAAAAGGGGCGCTGCGCTGCTTCGATCTCGTCCGGCGACATGCCGGTGAAGAAATTGTAGCCGGAATTGAATTCCCGCACATGGTCGAGACAGAGCCAGCGCCAGCGCGGTCCCTCGGCATGGGATGCCGGACCTTCGGGGGGAGGCGCGCGAAATTCGCCGGCCTCGGTGCAGCCTTCTATCGCGCAGGGGCGTCCATCGTTTTCAACTCGTCCGTGGAAACGGTTGTGGCGGCGCGAAGAAAAAGGGTCGGAAGCCAAGATCAGTCCAGATGCAAACAGCGGTGATCCGACTATATAGGGTCGATGACCGAAGAATCGAAAGGCCCAGTGGCCACAGAAATCGAGGTGCGCCTGCGCGCTGCCCTGAACCCGCAACAGCTTGTCGTGACGAACGACAGTGCAAAACATAGCGGCCATATGGGGGACGACGGATCGGGCGAGAGCCATTTCACCGTTGAAATCGTCGCCGAGGCCTTTGTGGGACAGGGCCGGGTCGCACGGCAGCGGCTGGTGAATATGGCGCTGTCGGACCTGATGCTGGGGAAAATTCATGCGCTAGCGATAAAGGCGAAAGCACCGGGGGAATGACGATGCCCGACGACCTCATTATCCAGACGATTGCGCCGACCACGCATAATCTGGGCGACTTCAAGGTGTATCGAAGCCTGCCCGCCAAGGAACGGACAATGGTGGGGCCGTTCATCTTTTTCGATCAGGCGGGACCAGCGAAGTTCGGTCCGGGCGAAGGCATTGACGTGCGCCCGCACCCGCACATCAACCTCGCGACCGTAACCTATATGTACGAAGGCGCGTTCCAGCATCGCGACTCGCTGGGGTCGAACCAGTTGATCGAACCGGGCGCGATCAATCTGATGACGGCAGGAAAGGGCATCGTGCATTCCGAGCGGTCGCCAGACGACGAACGCGCGCGCGCGTCCAAGCTGTCGGCTATCCAGACATGGATAGCGCTCCCCGATGCGCTGGAGGAAATGGACCCGGCGTTCGAGCATGTGCCGGAAGATGCGTTGCCGGTGCTGGATTATGGCGGCGCACATGCACGTGTCATCATGGGGGCGCTCTGGGGGCAGCAGGCACCGGTCACGACCTATGCACAGACAATCTATGCCGACATCATGCTCCGTCCGGGCGGGGCGATCCCCATCGAGCCGGAAGCGGACGAGCGGGCAATCTATGTCTCGGGTGGCGACGCGGCGCTGGATGGCGTGCCGTTAAAGGCCCAGACGTTGTATGTGTTGCGGCCCGGAACGCGGGCCACACTTTACAGCGTGGACGGCGGGCGGGTGATGCTGTGCGGAGGAGAAGCGTTTAAGACGCCGCGCCATGTGTGGTGGAATTTCGTTTCGTCCCGGCAGGATCGACTGATGCAGGCGCGCGAAGATTGGGACGCGATGCGCTTTCCATTGATACCGGGGGACGATCAGGAGTTTATTCCGATCCCGCAGGGGCGGCCCAAGACGGTGAGTTATCCCTGATCCAAAGCGGGCGTTCACACTCATCGAAAATCCCTCGCCCCGCGCGGCTTGCCCAATGCCGCGCCCGCAAGTAAAGCGCGCGGCATGAGCCAGCCGCTGATCATTGCCATCCCCAAGGGCCGCATCCTCGAAGAGGCGTTGCCCTTATTGTCGCGTGTCGGGATCGAGCCGGAGGCGGACTTCCATAATGGCAAGAGCCGGGCGCTGCGCTTTGCGACCAATCAGCCCAACGTCTCGATCATCCGGGTACGGGCGTTCGATGTGGCGACGTTCGTGGCGCATGGCGCGGCACAGATCGGGATCGTCGGGTCGGATGTCGTTGAGGAGTTCGATTACTCCGAACTCTATGCGCCGGTCGACCTGAACATCGGGCATTGCCGATTGTCGGTAGCAGAGCCTGCCGGGCTGGTGGCGGAGAACGAAGCGGCGTTGAGCCATGTGCGCGTCGCGACTAAATATCCCTATCTGACGCGCAAGCATTATGAAGCGCAGGGCATTCAGGCGGAATGCGTGAAGCTGAACGGTGCGATGGAGCTGGCGCCGTCGCTGGGGCTGTCGCGACGGATCGTCGATCTGGTATCGTCGGGAGATACCCTGCGCGCCAACGGTCTGGTCGAAACGAGCATCATCATGCAGATTTCGGCGCGACTGATCGTCAACCGTGCGGCGTTCAAAATGCGGTCGGGCGAACTGGTGCCGATGGTCGAAGCCTTCCGCCGTGCCGTCGAGGTGCGCGATGCCGCTTAGGCTCGATGCCACTGCGCCGGATTTCGCTAACGCCTTTACAGCGCTCGTAAATGCGCGTCGGGAAGCGGACGAGGATGTATCGCGCGACGTCGCTGCGATATTGAAGCGTGTCCGCGCCGAGGGCGATGTTGCGCTGGCTGACTATACGCAGCGGTTCGACCGGCACGATCTGGAAACCAGCGGCTGGGCTATACCCGCGGCGGAGCGCAAGGCCGCGCTGGCGGGCATTTCCACTACGTTGCGCGATGCGCTGGAACTCGCGGCGGACCGGATCACGACCTATCATGCCAAGCAGAAACCGCAGGATAGCGACGGCATCGACAGCGCGGGCGTGCGGCTTGGCGCGCGGTGGCGGCCTGTGGATGCGGCGGGATTGTATGTGCCGGGCGGGCGGGCAGCCTATCCCAGTTCGCTGCTGATGAATGTCATTCCGGCCAAGGTTGCCGGGGTGGAGCGGATCGCGATGGTTACGCCGACGCCCGATGGTATCATCAACCCGATGGTGCTGGCCGCAGCCGAAATCGCCGGGATCGGTGAAATCTGGCGCGTGGGCGGAGCGCAGGCGATTGCGGCCTTGGCCTATGGCACAGAACGCATCGCGCCGGTGGACGTGATCGTCGGCCCCGGCAATGCGTGGGTCGCCGAAGCCAAGCGCCAGCTTTACGGCGTGGTCGGCATCGATATGGTGGCGGGACCGTCGGAAATCGTGGTGGTGGCCGATAGCAAGAACGATCCCGAATGGATCGCTGCCGATCTGCTCAGCCAGTCCGAACATGACCCCACGAGCCAGTCGATCCTGCTGACTGACGATGCGGCCTTTGCCGATGCCGTTGCTGCGGCGGTGGAGCGGCAGATACCGGAATTGTCGACGGCTGCGGTAGCGCGGACGAGCTGGGACGCCAATGGGGCGATCATCCTGCTGCCCGATATTGTCGCGTGCATTCCGCTGGTCAACGCATTGGCCGCGGAGCATCTGGAACTGGCCGTGGACGATCCCGACGCGCTGTTTGCGCAGGTGCGCCATGCCGGGTCGGTATTTCTGGGCCGCATGACGCCCGAAGCGGTGGGCGATTATGTCGCGGGACCGAACCATGTGCTGCCGACCGGACGGCGCGCGCGATTCTCCTCGGGGCTTTCGGTGCTGGATTTCATGAAGCGTACAAGCTTTCTGGCGCTGGATCAGGCGTCCATCGCAGCGATCGGCCCGGCGGCAGTTGCGCTGGCGGAAGCGGAAGGCTTGCCGGCGCACGCATCTTCGGTGGCGCGGCGATTGCAATTCTGACTGGGAAGGGAGTAGGGGGACGCGATGAACGATCGTGCCCAATCCCGCTCCGCTGCCCGGCTTGCCGCCGTGCAAGCGCTCTATCAGCTCGACATGGAGCCAAAGCCGCTGCACCTGTTGCTGCATGAATTCCACGAACATCGCCTCGGCGCGACGATCGAGGATGTGGAATATGCCGACGCGGAAACCACATTTTTCGACGATATCGTGACCGGTGTGGATGCCCGCAGCGACGAAATCGACCGGCTGATTTCCAGCAAGCTGTCGAGCGGATGGAGCCTCGAACGGCTCGATAAGCCGATGCGTCAAATCTTGCGCGCAGGCACTTATGAACTGCTGGCACGCGCCGATGTCGGCACCGGCACCGTCATCAGTGAATATGTCGATGTCGCCCATGCCTTCTATGACAAGCGAGAGTCGGGTTTCGTCAACGGCCTGCTGGATGCCGTCGCCAAGGTTGCGCGTCCCTGACGGACGAAACGGCCTTCATCGGCCTATTGCGCGGGCTGGCGACCGATCCGGCTGCGCGCGGGCTGTTGGACGATGCGGCTGTGCTGGATATCGGCGGCACGCAGCTTGTCCTGACCAGCGATACGCTGGTGGAGGGCGTGCATTATCTGCCGGACGATCCGCCTGACACCATCGGGTGGAAGCTGGCGGCGGTGAACCTGTCCGATCTGGCGGCCAAGGGTGCCAAGCCTATCGCCTGCCTGATGAACTATGCGTTGTCGGGTGACGACGGCTGGGACAGCGCGTTTCTGTCGGGATTGCGCGCGGCGCTGGAGCAGTTCGCAATGCCTTTGGTTGGGGGCGATACGGTGGCGATGCCACGCGGATCGGCGCGCAGCTTTACGCTGACCGCTATCGGGAGCGCGACCGCTACCCCTGTGCCATCGCGCACTGGCGCGCGGGCAGGGGATGTCCTCTATGTAACCGGGCCGGTGGGCGATAGCGGGGCGGGGTTGGCGCTGCTGCGATCCGGGCAATCGTCGCCCATCGCTTTGATCGATGCCTATCGCCGTCCGCAACCGCGCGTGGCCGAGGGGAAGGCGCTGGCTCCCTATGTTACGGCGATGATGGACATATCCGATGGGCTGCTGATCGATGCGCAACGGATGGCTGTGGCCAGCGGGATCGGCGTGACCGTCGATTATATCTCGGTGTCGGACGCCTTCCTTGCCCTTCGCGGTCGTGCCGCGCAGATCGAGGCGGCGACCAGCGGGGACGATTATGAATTGCTGTTCGCCGCACCGGAAGGGGCTGTGTTGCCTGTTCCAGCAATTGCGGTGGGGCGGTTCGATACCGGCGACGGCATGCGGTTGGTTCTTGATGGCCAGACCGTGCCTCTGCCCAAACATATTGGTTATCAGCACAAAGGTTCGACCTAAGCACCATATTTGCGCGCTTGACCTAGCGCGGCAGGGCGATACTCTCCGCCGACGAATTGCTTGCCGATCAGGATATGCGCCATGTCTACGCGCCGCCGATTGCCAGCCCTGACCCAGCGACCGGATGCTGTATCCCCGGCCTGCTCCCCGCTTCATGCCGCCTGTTTTCCCTGTGGAGCGGTCATGACCTAGAAAGCGAACAAGGGGAGAGGAACAGGAATGACAATAATTTATATCGCCATAGGGTGCGGCCTGCTGGCCGTGCTGTACGGCATTATCACCGCCAGGCAGGTGCTGAGCGCATCGCCGGGCAACGCGAAGATGCAGGAAATTGCGGCCGCCATTCAGGAAGGCGCGCAGGCCTATCTGGCGCGGCAATATCGCACCATCGCCATCGTCGGTGTGGTCGTCGCGGTGCTGGTGTTCGTATTTCTGGGGATCACATCGGCCATCGGTTTTTTGATCGGCGCGGTACTTTCGGGCGTGGCCGGCTATATCGGCATGAACATCTCGGTGCGCGCCAATGTGCGCACGGCGGAGGCTGCGCGCAGTTCGCTGCAAAGCGGGTTGACGGTCGCGTTCCGGGCCGGGGCTATCACGGGGATGCTGGTGGCGGGGCTCGCGCTCCTCGCGATCTCGGTGTTCTTCTGGTATCTGACGGGGCCGGGCCAACATGCGCCTGACGACCGGCTTGTCATCGACAGCCTTGTCGCGCTAGCCTTCGGTGCGTCGCTGATTTCGATCTTCGCGCGTCTGGGCGGCGGTATCTTCACAAAGGCTGCGGACGTGGGCGCGGATCTTGTCGGCAAGGTCGAGGCAGGTATCCCCGAGGACGATCCCCGCAATCCTGCGGTCATCGCGGATAATGTGGGCGACAATGTCGGCGATTGCGCGGGCATGGCCGCCGATCTGTTCGAAACCTATGTCGTTACCGTTGGCGCGACGATGGTGCTGATCGCTTTGCTGATAACCGGCATCGACAATGCGCAGTTGATGAAGCTGATGTCCCTGCCGTTGGCGGTGGGCGGTATCTGCATTATTACCTCGATCATCGGCACCTACTTCGTGCGGCTGGGGTCGAGCCAGTCGATCATGGGCGCGCTGTACAAGGGATTTTGGGCGACTGCGATCCTGTCCATCGGTGCGATCTATTATGTCTGTCATCAGGTGCTTGGTGATCTGAACGCGGTGTTCGGTGCCGATCTGGATGGCACGGGCGGCTATACCGGCATGGCGCTGTTCTGGTCCATGATGGTCGGTCTGGGCGTTACCGGGCTGCTGGTCGTCATCACCGAATATTATACCGGCACCAATTACCGCCCGGTCCGCTCCATCGCCAAGGCTTCGGAGACGGGCCACGGCACCAACGTCATTCAGGGACTGGCGATCAGTCTGGAATCGACCGCGATGCCGACGCTAGTGATCGTGGTCGGTATCATCATATCGCACCAACTGGCGGGCCTGATCGGCATTGCCTTTGCCGCGACGGCAATGCTGGCGCTGGCCGGGATGGTCGTGGCGCTCGACGCTTATGGGCCAGTGACCGACAATGCAGGCGGTATCGCCGAAATGGCAGGCATGGAGCAGGACGTGCGGACGCGCACCGACGCGCTCGATGCCGTGGGCAACACGACCAAGGCAGTGACGAAGGGCTATGCCATCGGATCGGCAGGGCTGGCGGCACTTGTGCTGTTCGGCGCGTATACGGAGGATCTGAAATTCTATAACTCGGCGCTCGGGCTGACCGATGCCGTCGATTTCAGCCTCTCCAATCCTTATGTCATCGTCGGGCTCCTGCTTGGCGCGCTATTGCCCTATCTGTTCGGGGCAATGGGGATGACGGCTGTGGGCCGTGCTGCCGGGGACGTTGTCAAAGACGTTCGCGCACAGTTTGCGGAGAACAAGGGCATCATGGATGGCACCAGCAAGCCGGACTATGCCCGCACCGTCGATCTGGTAACGAAAGCGGCGATCAAGGAAATGATCGTGCCGAGCCTGTTGCCCGTACTAGCGCCAATTGTCGTGTACTTTGCGATTGCGGCGGTGGCGGGTGTGTCCAATGGCTTTGCGGCGCTTGGCGCATTGTTGTTGGGCGTTATCGTCTCCGGTCTGTTTGTTGCGATTTCCATGACCAGCGGTGGCGGGGCATGGGACAATGCCAAGAAATATATCGAGGACGGTCATCATGGCGGTAAGGGGAGCGAAGCTCACAAGGCGGCAGTGACGGGCGATACCGTGGGCGATCCGTACAAGGATACGGCAGGACCGGCGGTGAACCCGATGATCAAGATCACGAACATCGTGGCGCTGCTGCTGCTGGCAGCACTGGCGCACGGAGCGGCCTGAGATCGGAGTGCGGCGCGGAGTAGGTGATCCTCCCCGCGCCGCTACCCTCCTGCCTTGGACGTCAGAACGATCCGGGCACTTCCCTTTGTATCGTGCTTGGGCGATGTGGAGATACCAGCTTTCGCACGCTTTCCTTGAGCGACTGACCCGTAACGCTGGGGCCACTGGCGATGGGCGTGCAACTGCGCCCGGCGAGAAAATCGAGAGCTTGGCGGGTGGATGCTTCCTGCGGATCGCCCAAGGCGTGGCCTATGTCATCATCCGACCGGCAGCTTGCCTTTACTGTACCGGCCAGCCCGTCGAAATAAGCCGATGAGCGCAAACTGTTTTGCACGGAGAACGCCACTGCGCGTAACCGGTCGTCGCACTGGGGTCGGTCGAGCGCAATCTGGCCCACGGGCTTGCCGTAGGTGTTGCTGCCGATCAGTCCGACAGCCGTATCGAGATACGGTACGAAGCCGTTTATCAGAAGTTCGCTGGCCGAGGCCGTACCCCCGCCACCGATGAAGGCAATACGGGTGGGGGCGATCGATTCGGTCTGAGGAATGAAGGAATACGTGCTATTTTGTGATTATTTTTCAGAGCGATAGGTGATGTAGGAAAACACGTCCGAGCTGAATCGGTTCTTACCCATCAGATTGGCCATGACAGCCGCAGTCGATAACAGGCCGCCACCGTTATAGCGCAAGTCGATGACGACTTCGGTGATGCCCTGATCCCTGAGCATCGCAAATGCATTGCGCAGGGGTGTTTCGGCAGGCGTAATGAAGGTACGCAAGTTGATGTAGCCGACGCGCCGCCCGCCATCGTCGATGATTTTCGCACCATAGCGGGTCGACACCGGCAGCAAAGTAAAGTCCGCCTTTGTAACATTGACTTCGTGCATGCCGGTGGCGTCATTGATGCGCAGCCGCCGGGTGACGCCCACATCGTCCGGGCCAAGCGCATTGCTAACGCCATCCAAGCCGCTGGCTGCCGCGATATCGGCCACGGATCGCATATCCGATGCGCTTGTGCCGATCGCAAGTATTTCCGCGCCGCGATCTATCCCGGCGTTAAGTGCGGGCGCGTTTTCGAATGCTTCGATGACGAAAATGCGCCGCTGCGCCGAATCCGTGGCAAGGCGAAAGCCGAAACCTGCGCTGGACCCGGCATTATAGTAGGCATTTTCCTCGGCAATCGATGTGACATAAGTGAAATAGCGATCCCGGCGTTGGCCGCGCGCGGTGGCCGTAAGCGCGTCGACATAATCGCCGAGCGTACTGTAGGCAGCAGGGTCGAGGCTGGCAGGAAGCGTTTCGGGGAAAAGATACCATTCCCGCATCTGCGCGGCCGCCCAGTCCTGCCGATCGCGCAAGGCGCATCCGGCGGTGGGAGTGGGTGTAGGTGTTGGAACCGGGGTCGGTGTTGGCGTGGGGGTAGGTGCGCTGGTGCCCGAACCGCCACCGCCACAGGCAGACAGAAGAGCCAGCGCCGCCGTCATCCCGATCAATCGTCGAAATCGCATCATACCCCCCAATGCCACCAGTCCGGTTATGCACGATGCGATATGATTGCGTTATGAATATTCTCTTAGAGTTTCAAAATGTCCGAATTTTGTTCGAGAAACGTCGCGGGGAGGTCCGCCATAAGGGTGCAGGGAGGCGCTGAAGCAATCCTGACGGCGTCTTTCCAAGCCACAGAATATTCTCCGCTAGGAAGAGGCGCAGATTGTAAAAATTGAGTCCTACATGCTAGCGTATCGCACGGTTTCCGGGGGGATGTATGCAACGCGTTATTCATGGACTGCTTGTTACTGGTGTTGTTTTTGCAGGGTCGTTGGGGTCCATTCCTGCTTTGGCGCAGAGCGCGGCGAGCGAAAAGACAGCGACTGCTGAACGTAAACTCATTCCGATAGAACATTTTGCGGAGCTACCGTTCCTTGAGGAGCCCAGCCTCTCTCCCGACGGTAAGAAAATTGCTGCGAAGATGGCGATCAACGGGCAGCAGGCACTTGTGATCCTGGGGCTTTACAGCAACGACAAGTCACTGAAGGCAGTAAATGCAGGCAAGAACGACCTTAACTGGTGGTCGTGGGTAAATGACGACTGGTTGATCGCAGGTATTGGATCCAGCCAGTTCGTCCAGGGGCAAAGCTTCTATCTGCGTCGGCTGGCCGGAATTAGATCCGATGGCGCTAAAATCAATATGCTCGTGAGCAGGCAGGCCGCTCAGGCCGCAGATGACGTGCTTTGGAAGGCCCAGGATGGTTCTGCCGATATTCTACTGGCTTATCAGAGCTCTATTTACATCGGTGACGCTGGTTTCTGGCCAGAGGTTGACCGTGTAGACGTGTCCACGGGCAAGACACGCAAGATCGTGTCGTCCAAATCCAGCGTTTTCGATTGGTATGCCGATGCCCAAGGCGCGGTGCGTATGGGAATTGGCTATGTCGATGGCTCGCGTACATACCGACTTCACTATCGTCCCGACGCAACGGGGCCGTTTCGCGTGGTCGATAGAGCCGATCTTCGGCGGGACGAAAGTCTCACAGTCCCGACCATGTTTCTGGCGGACCCCACCAAAGCAATTACGCGAAGCGATGAGGCCGATTTTTCTTCTTTTTACGAACTCGATTTGACCACGATGGAGAAGGGTAAACGGGTGTTCGGTGTGCCAGGCTATGATGTGGATAGCTTGATTTCAGATCGTGCAGGTACTGGCGTGGCAGGGTATCGCTATACTTCCGAAGGCGCAAAAGTGCATTGGACCGACCCCGAAATGGCTCAGATCCAAGCCGACATCGACAAAGCGCTAGGGACGCGCAAGGGAACGATCGTGTCGATGAGCCGGGATTGGTCGACACTACTTGTCCATGTTGGAGCAGCCGACCGTGCGGGCGCCTATTATGTGTTCAGGCCGACGGAGAGCAAGATGTCCTTGCTTGCAAAAGAGTATAGCGCATTGGGAACGGCACCGCTCTCTCCGGTTCGGACCGTCCATTACAAAGCGCGTGACGGATTGGAAATTGCTGCGGTGCTGACCCTACCTGCCGGTCGCGATGCCCGCAATTTACCTATGATCCTTCTGCCGCACGGAGGCCCCTTCGCACGCGACAGCGAAACATTCGATTGGTGGACGCAGTTCCTGGCCAATCGCGGTTATGCGGTCATCCAGCCGAACTATCGCGGCTCTTCTGGCTATGGCGTCAGCTTTGCCGAAAAAGGAGAAGGGCAGTGGGGTTTGGCGATGCAGGATGACCTGAACGATGCCGTCGATTGGGCCGTAAAAGAAGGCATCGTAGATAAGGATCGTGTTTGCATAGCCGGGGCATCTTATGGGGGCTATGCCGCATTTCGGGCCGCACAGCGCGATGGCGGACGCTTCAAATGCGCGATATCCTATGCAGGCGTCTCCGACCTTGGTGCGATGATGGCGTTCGATGGGCGCTTTTTAAACGGCGGTCGTCGACGTGACTGGATGCGCAAGCAGGCACCGGATTACAACGCGGTGTCACCGGTCAATTTCGCAAGCGAGTTCTCCATCCCGATGTTGGTCATGCATGGCAAAGAAGATTTGCGCGTGCCGGTCAAACAATCGCGGGAAATGGTGGAAAAGCTGAAGGCTGCAGGTAAGCCGGTCACATATATCGAGCAGCCTCTTGGCGACCACCATTTCTCTCGTGGGCCGGATCGATTGCAGTTCCTTAAGGAAATGGAAGCCTTCCTGGCGAAGTATAATCCGGCCTAAGCCGCAGGGTCGGCCCTTGCCTCGTCGGCTATGCTGCCTATAGCGGCGACATGCGTTCGTCAGCCGATCTCTTTGCTGCACAGCTTTCCGCCCTGCAATCGCGGGGACGGTTGCGGCGGTTGGTGCCGCGTACAGGGCTCGACTTTGCTTCCAACGATTTTCTGGGACTGGCGAACGATTCCGTCATTGCACAGGCGGTGGCGGACGCGGTTTCGCGTGGCGTTCCGGTGGGGTCTGGCGGCTCGCGGTTGTTGCGGGGCAATGCGCCGGAGCACGAAGAACTTGAGTTGCAGGCGTCGACTTATTTCGGAAGCGAGGCGGCGCTGTACTTCGCCAATGGCTTTGCCGCGAACATGGCGCTGCTGGCGTGCCTGCCGCAGCGAGGCGATCTGATCGTTGCCGATGCGCTGATCCATGCCAGCGCGCATGACGGCATCCGGCAGTCCAAGGCAGCGCATGTTTTTGCGGCGCATAACGATCCGAACGCGTTCGCCGATGCTATCGCGCAATGGCGCACCGGGGGCGGCACCGGACGGGTGTGGATTGCCATCGAGACGCTATACAGCATGGATGGCGACATCGCGCCGGTGGCCGCGCTGGCGGAGATTGCAGTGCAACACGATGCGATACTGCTATTCGACGAAGCGCATGCGACGGGGGTGTTCGGCCCCGGTGGGCGCGGGATTGCCGCGGCGCTGGAAGGGCAGGGCAATGTCGTGTCGTTGCACACATGCGGTAAGGCGCTGGGGGTCGAGGGGGCATTGGTTTGCGGCCCACGATCGGTCGTCGACTGGCTGGTAAACCGCGCGCGGCCTTTCATATTCTCGACCGCGCCTTCGCCGTTGATGGCGGTGGCTGTTGGGGCAGCATTGCGCCGGATCGAGGGGGCGGACGATCTGCGATCGGACTTGCTGGCCTTGCGGGACCGGGCTGCGGAGGCGATCTGCGCGCCGCTGGGCTTGCCCGAACCCGAGAGTCAGATTTTGCCGGTCATCATCGGTGAAGACAAGCGGACGATGGTTGTCGCAGCGGCGTTGCAGGCGGCAGGGTTCGATGTGCGGGGGATTCGCCCGCCGACGGTTGCGCCGGGGACATCGCGGTTGCGTATTTCGCTGACGCTCAATATCGGGCTGGCGGATGTCGATGCGCTGGGTCTGGAATTGCGGGAGGCTATGGCGTGACGCAGGCTGTGGTGGTGACAGGGACCGATACCGGCATCGGCAAAACGGTGTTCGCGGCCGGACTGACGGCGGCACTGGGCGCGCATTACTGGAAGGCGGTGCAGGCCGGGCTGGAGCCGGAGGGGGATGCGCAGACGGTGGCTACGCTGGCTGCGCTGTCCGCTGAACGCATCGTCCCGGAAGCGTATCGGCTGACGACGCCCGCTTCGCCGCATCTGGCCGCGCGTATAGATGGTGTGGAAATCGATCTGGCGCGATTGGCGTTGCCGGATATCGCCGGACCGTTGGTGGTCGAAGGGGCGGGGGGTGTCCTCGTGCCGTTGAGCGAGACAGTGCTGTATGCGGATATGTTCGCACGGTGGCGCATGCCGGTGATCCTATGCGCGCGGACTGGATTGGGTACGATCAACCATAGCCTGCTCAGCATCGAAGCGTTGCGCGCGCGCGATGTGCCTTTGCTGGGAATCGTGTTTATCGGCGATGCGCACGAAGAGAACGAACGGATCGTTCCGGTGCTGGGGAGAGTCGCGTCGTTAGGGCGGTTGCCGATGCTCGATCCGTTGACACCGGATACGCTGGGGGCGGCGATGCAGGATTGCATCGATATGGCGGCGATAAGGGCGGCTCTGTGAGTGTTTTCGTCATTCCCGCGCAGGCGAGAATCCATCTTCGAAGCTATCTCCAGATGAGACGTCGGGAGATGGATTCCCGCTGGCGCGGGAATGACGGTAGTTGTGGAGGTGGGGTGTTATGACCTCTCCCGTTTGGCATCCCTTTACCCAGCATGGGTTGAACGAACCTATACCCCGGATCGTGCGCGCAGAAGGTGCGGTGCTGCACTGCGCCGATGGCAGCAGTTTGATCGATGCGATATCAAGCTGGTGGGTGACTACACACGGCCATTGCCATCCGCGCATTGTTGCGGCGATTGCCACGCAGGCCGCAACGCTCGATCAGGTGATCTTTGCAGGTTATACGCACGACCCTGCCGAAGCCGTGGCGCGGGGTCTGGTCGCGCTGGCGCCTAATGGGCTCGACCATGTGTTCTTTTCCGACAGCGGATCGACGGCAGTGGAAGTCGCGCTGAAGATGGCGTTGGGTTACTGGAATGTAGTCGATCCGCGTCGGGTATCCATCGTCGTGATGGAGCATAGCTATCATGGCGACACCATCGGCGCGATGTCGGTGGGGGAGCGGGGGGCGTTCAACCGCGCCTACGAACCGCTGTTGTTCGATGTCGTTACAGTGCCGTTTCCGGCTGCGGGGCGAGAGCAGGTTACGTTCGATGCGCTGGAGGCGGCCTGTGCTGCGAAGCCTGCGGCTTTCATTGTCGAACCGCTGATCCTGGGCGCGGGTGGGATGCTGATGTATCCGGCCTGGGTACTACGCGAGATGGCAGCGATCTGTGGGCGGCATGACGTGCTGTTCATCGCTGACGAAGTGATGACCGGATGGGGACGGACCGGCACACTGTTCGCCTGTGAGCAAGCCGATGTGGCGCCAGACATACTGTGCGTGGCCAAGGGCATTACCGGCGGCGCGATCCCGCTGGCCGCGACGTTGGCGAGCGGGCGTATATTCGAAGCGCATCTTTCCACCGACCGGGCGAAGATGTTCTTCCATTCGAGCAGCTATACCGCCAACCCCATCGCCTGCGCCGCCGCCGCTGCGAATCTTTCCATCTGGGCTGAGGAGGATGTGCTGGGCCGGATCGCGGTGTTGTCGCAGGGGATATCGGATCGACTGGCCGGTCTGGATACGGCCGCTTTCACGAGCCCGCGCCAGCAAGGCACCATTGCTGCGGTCGATCTTGTCACCGGCGATCATGGCTATCTGTCGTCGGTCGCGCCAGCATTGCGCGCGTTCTTTCTGGAGCGAGGACTATTGCTGCGGCCGCTGGGCAACACTATCTATGTCATGCCGCCTTATTGTACCGATGCCGGACAATTGACGTGCATCTTCGATGCCATAGCCGAGGCGGGTATGCTGTTCGCCCGATAGCGCCAAATACAGCGCGGCAACGGCATAGCTTTTCATTTGCACTCTTTGCCGCTATGGCGGCGCGAAATTTTTGGTTTATCGGGATATTATGGCGAAAGAAGAACTGCTTGAAATGCGCGGATCGGTTGTGGAATTGCTTCCCAACGCGATGTTCCGTGTAAAGCTTGAAAATGATCATGAAATATTGGGCCACACCGCGGGCAAGATGCGCAAGAACCGCATCCGCGTGCTGGTGGGCGATGAAGTGCTCGTCGAATTGACGCCTTACGATCTGACCAAGGGTCGGATTACCTACCGCTTCAAATGATCGTGGCCGCCCCGGCGGATCACGCAGGCAAGGATGCGCAGGCGCGGCTGGTTCTGGCGTCCGCATCGCCGCGTCGGCTCGATTTGCTGGCGCAGATTGGCGTGGTGCCGGACATTATCGATCCCGCCGATATAGACGAGACGCCGGGCAAGGCGGAACGACCCGAACTCTACGCCGCGCGCATGGCCGTAGAAAAGGCGCAAACCGTGGCGGTGCGTCATCCCGGCTGCGTGATCGTGTCGGGCGATACTGTGGTTGCGGCGGGGCGGCGCATATTGCCCAAGGCAGAGACCGAAGCGGACGCACGCGCCTGCCTCGATATACTGTCCGGGCGTCGACATCGGGTGCTGAGCGCGGTGACGGTGATCGACCCGCAGGGCAAAGCGCGTCACAAGCTTTCGATCAGCACCGTCACTTTCAAACGGCTCCACGCCGATGAGATCGACGCCTATATCGCTTCTGGCGAATGGCACGGCAAAGCGGGCGGCTATGCGATACAGGGCCGCGCCGCCGGATTGATCCGCGCGCTACAGGGCAGCCATTCGGGCGTCGTGGGCCTTCCTCTCTATGAAACGCGGGCCATGCTCCGCGCTGTGGATTATCCTTGTGGCTGAATGGTTGTACGAAGAAGGCATTGGCGAATGCCGCGCGGCGCTGGTGGAAAAAGGCGCGATTCTTGAGGCGCAGATCGAGCGGGAACGCCGACTGGTGCTGCCTGGTGCCACAGCACAGGGGCGGCTGGTCCGTACGCTGATCCCCAAGAAGCGCGGTATCGTGCGGCTGGATAGCGGCGAGGAAGTGCTTCTCGAACCCATCCCGCCGAAGGTAGCGGAGGGCAGTGTCGTTGTCGTCGATATCCTGCGTGCAGCGATTCCTGAGGAGGGACGCGCGAAACTGGCGAAGGGGCGCATCGCCGCACCCGGTACGCGCCCGCATCCCGGCCCCAGCCTGCTGCAACGGCTGCGCGAGACCGAGTTTCCTGTCGTGCCTTGCCCTGCCCATGCCGAAGACCAGCTCGAAGCGCATGGCTGGAGCGAGTTGCTCGACGAAGCGGCCAGTGGCGAAGTGGGGAGCGAGGACGCGGCACTGCGTATCTTCCCGACGCCCGCCATGGTGTTGATCGATGTAGACGGGAGCCTGCCGCCTGCGCAGCTTGGTCCGAAGGGGGCGAAGCTGGCAGCGTTGGCGATCCGCCGGATGGGGTTGACGGGGTCCATCGGTATCGACTTGCCGACGATGAACAACAAGGATGAAAGGCTGATCGCGGCAACACAGATCGATAAGCTGTTGCCACTTCCCTTCGACCGGACGGCAGTGAACGGCTTTGGCTTTATCCAGATCATCCGCAAGCGGGAACGCATGTCGCTGATGGAGTTGCTGCGCGAGGATCCGGTGATGAATGCGGCGATGGCGCTGCTCCGTAAGGCGGAGCGGCATGGGACGGGCGGGGCGGTTACCATCGTCGGTGCGCCTGCCGCCATCGATATGCTGTACAAGGCGACGGACTGGATCAGGCAGCTTGAAACGCGGCGCGGCGGCAAGGTGACGTTGCGCCCGGATGCATCGCTTTCCCTCTCCGCCGGACATATGGCCTAATCATGGCGCGCAAAGCATCCTGCCCCGTGTGCAAGGCACCGACCGTCGCTGAATTCAAACCTTTTTGCAGCCGGGGTTGCCGCGATCGGGATTTATTGAAGTGGTTGGGGGAGGACTATCGCGTTCCTGCTGGCCCCGCCGATGTCCCCGATGAAAAAGACGATGAATAGGGGCTAGACAGCGCCTGCAACGGGCGCTTATAGGCAGCGCTCCCAATCGCAGGAGCAATGCGCTCCAGCATCGATGCCCGGGTAGCTCAGTTGGTAGAGCATGCGATTGAAAATCGCAGTGTCGGCGGTTCGAATCCGTCCCCGGGCACCATTGGCTCTGATTTCAGCATCCAGCAGCGTCCAGAGACATCCCAAAAACGGCGGAAAACCTAGGTTTTTGACTAGCTCTTCGTCCCCCCATGTCCTCGGAGGTACACTGGCAGCCTGCCCTCGGTGATGGTATTTTGATGGTATTCGAAAAAGTACCATCTCGGAGATACCATCATGGCGCTCACTGTAACGGCAATAAATGCTGCAAAACCAAGGACTAAGCCATATAAATTGGCTGATGGTCTGGGGCTTTATATTCTGATCGCGCCAACCGGTGGTCGCTTGTGGCGAATGAACTACCGGTTTCTTGGGCAGCAAAAGACACTTTCCTTCGGAAGTTATCCAGACGTGTCGCTGGCAAAGGCTCGCGAGAAGCGATCGGCGGCGCGTGAAGCCCTAGCTGACGGCCGCGACCCTTTCGAAGTTCGGAAGGCCAATGTGCGCGAGGCAAAAGCAAAATTGGAAGAGACCTTCAAAGCTATAGCCGTTGAATGGCTAAGTAGGCTTGAAATCGAGGGACGGGCGCCGGCAACGCTCCAGAAGCTGCGTTGGCTTCTCGATCTTTCCTATCCACTCATCGGCAACCGGCCTATTGCGGATCTCACGGCGCTGGAATTGCTTGAAGTTCTACGGAAGGTGGAGGTGCGCGGACGCTATGAGACTGCAAACCGCCTCCGCAGCACATTCGGGACGATTTTTCGCTATGCAATTGTTACCGGCCGAGCGCAGCGAGATGTCTCCGTTGATCTTCGTGGAGCCCTTATTACGCCCAAACCTACGCATCGTGCCGCCATCCTAGATCCCAAGGCGCTGGGAGGCCTCCTACGGGCCGTCGATGCCCATGATGGCCAGCCTGCCGTGCGTATAGCGCTCAAGCTCCTGCCACACATGTTTCCGCGGCCGGGTGAGCTTCGAATGGCTGAGTGGAAGGAGTTTGACCTCGAAGCTGCTGTCTGGACCATTCCGCCTGAGAAAACGAAAATGCGTCGGCCTCACAAGGTTCCGCTGACCGAGCAAGTTCTGGAGATGTTGGCTGAGTTGGAACCGATCACGGGTGGCGGGGCATACCTGTTTCCCAGCATCCGATCCGCCGAGCGTCCGATCACTGACAACACCCTTAATGCAGCACTTCGGCGTCTTGGTTACGGAAAGGACGAGGTTACGGCCCATGGATTTCGGGCTACAGCGAGCACGTTACTGAACGAAATGGGTAAGTGGCATCCCGACGCCATCGAACGCCAACTCGCCCATGTAGAATCAAATGATGTCCGACGGGCTTACGCCCGTGGCGCTCACTGGGACGAGCGGGTCAAGATGATGCAGCACTGGTCCGATTACCTTGATGGCTTGCAGGCTGGCGCCAAGATTCTGAAGGGCAAATTTAGACAAAGATAACGTTGTTGTATCCGCCGTCCCCCGCTGCTCGATCGTATTCTCTCTTAGCTCGAAAGGACGTCCCGAAGGGCTTTGTCAGAGCAAACGCATCGCTAGTTAAGCAAGTACCGATAGCCAATAGGGATGCCCCGCCCGCACAAAATCGCCAGTCTGTTTCGCTATTTTAACTCTGCACCCGCTTGGAGCGGGCTGTGCTCCGGTTCCGACAAATCAAAGCGTTACAAAAGTTCGCCTCAGAATATCCCAACGTTCACGATCTCTTCAATCTGGAACCCCACCTCGTCGACCGTAAAAATCCCATACGCGCGCAAGCGACTTCTGGGTGACCTGCTGCATAGGGCAAAGAACCTGCTCCAGATTCTCGACGCAGTATGGGCACAGGATGATGCGGTTATGCGATAGCGCACCCTGTCGGCAACGCGCGCGACGCTCGTCGATCTGCATCACCCGAATGAGCATTCTTTGCGCCATTTGAAGTATATGGACGGCCACGGACACCCGCGCGCTATCGACGAGCCGTTCGGATCGGGCGAAACCATAAGCGGGGTCGAACAGGTCATCCTGCGTGACCATTAATACGGCGTAGCCAACACCGTTAAACTCGACGGAAATCGGCGTCTCAGCCGCCATCGATTGTTTTATCTCTTCCTGTCGTCCATTGGCATCGACCTGCTTAATCAACGTCGTCAATCGGGCGTCATCCAGCGTCCGAATGCCCCGACTCGCCAACGGCATTAAATTCCGTCGCGCGGGTCTCTCCCGCCGGTTTGTCGTGATCGCGAAGATGGGCGACCGCTAGCGCGGCAATTGGGGTCAGATCCGCACGCCCGGCCTCCAGCTGGACCATTATACGAGCCTTCATACGCGGATCCCAGAAACTGACAATATGATCGGCAGTGGCGGCCGCCGCGTGGTCTGCGGCCATAGTCGCAAAATTGCGCGCGATCTGGTTGACCATGTACACCAGTCGCTCATCGTTGCTCATCATGGACGTTACTGGGCAGCCACCGGGGTATCGATGCGGCGACTCTGCCTTGCCTGCGCTTCATACCGCGCTTGCCAGTCGGAAGGACCGTTCGATAGCCCAATCTGCACTGCCGTAACCTTGTATTCTGGGCAGTTGGTTGCCCAATCTGAATAGTCGGTCGTTATGACATTGGCCTGTGTCATGGGATGGTGAAAGGTCGTGTAGACGACGCCCGGCGCCACGCGCTCGGTCACTTGGGCGCGCAGAGTAGTTTCACCCGCCCTGCTGCGCAATAGTACCCAGTCGCCATCCTTGATGCCGCGATTTTCCGCGTCGGATGGGTGTACTTCCAGCAGATCTTCCGGGTGCCAGGCTACATTTGCGGTTCGTCGCGTCTGTGCGCCGACATTATAGTGGCTTAGGATCCGCCCGGTGGTTAGCAGCAGAGGGAAGCGCGGCCCGGTCTTTTCATCGGTCGGTACGTAATCGGTGACAACGAACTTGCCCTTGCCGCGCGAAAAACCATCAAGATGCATTGTGGGCGTGCCGTCCGGCGCACCCTCGTTCACCGGCCATTGCAAGGAACCCTGCGCATCGAGGGCATCGTAATTCACACCCGCAAACGTCGGCGTGAGCGCTGCTATCTCGTCCATGATCTGCGAGGGGTGGGCATAACCCCAACTCAATCCCATAGCGTTCGCCAAAAGCTGGACGATTTCCCAATCGGCATAGCCGTTGAGTGGCTCCATTACCTTGCGCACGCGCTGGATGCGCCGTTCGGCATTGGTGAAGGTCCCGTCCTTTTCCAGAAAGGTCGACCCTGGAAGGAATATGTGCGCGTAATTGGCTGTTTCATTAAGGAACAGGTCCTGCACGATGACACATTCCATCGCCGCCAGACCTGCTGCCACATGATGCGTGTTGGGATCGGACTGGAGAATGTCCTCACCCTGTACGAACAACGCCTTGAAGCTGCCGTCCGTGGCGGCGTCGAGCATGTTCGGGATGCGCAGACCTGGCTCGCTGTCGAGGGAAACACCCCAGGCGCGTTCAAACAGTTCGCGCGTCTGCGTGTCGGACACGTGGCGGTAGCCGGTAAATTCATGAGGAAAACTCCCCATATCACACGCGCCCTGGACATTATTCTGCCCACGTAACGGATTAACGCCTACGCCTTCGCGCCCGACATTGCCCGTCGCCATGGCGAGGTTTGCGATCGCCATCACTGTCGATGAACCCTGACTGTGTTCGGTGACACCCAAGCCATAATATATTGCCCCATTGCCGCCAGTCGCGAACAGCCTCGCAGCGGCGCGAACTTCGTGCGATGGCACGCCGGTCAGTGCTTCGATCGCTTCGGGAGACCGTTCGGGCTGTGAGACGAACTCTGCCCAGTCCTGATATTCGTCCCAGTCGCAGCGTTCACGGATGAATACTTCGTTAGCGAGACCCACCGTCACTATGACATGCGCTATCGCCGTCAGCATCGCGACATTAGTGCCGGGGCGTAACGGCAGGTGATGATCGGCGTGGATGTGCGGTGATTTTACAAGATCGATGCGCCGTGGATCAATGACGATCAATCGCGCGCCTCGGCGCAATCGTTTTTTCATGCGCGAAGCAAAAACCGGATGGCCGTCGGTAGGGTTGGCGCCGATCACCAGTATGACATCGCTATGCTGAACGCTGTCGAAGTCCTGCGTTCCAGCGGAAGTGCCGAACGTTGTTTTAAGTCCATAGCCGGTGGGAGAGTGGCAAACGCGGGCACAGGTATCGACATTATTGTTACCAAATCCCTGGCGGATCAGCTTCTGTACCAGAAAGGTCTCTTCATTGGTGCAGCGGCTGGAGGTGATGCCACCAACCGAGCGCGCGCCATATTGCGCCTGGATGCGGCGAATTTCGCTCGCAGTATGGGTTATCGCCTCCTCCCAGCTAACTTCTCGCCATGGCTGGTCAATCGATGCACGGACCATGGGTTTCAAGATACGGTCCTGATGCTGCGCATAGCCCCAGGCAAAACGGCCCTTGACGCAACTATGCCCGCGATTAGCTTTGCCTTCCTTCCACGGCACCATCCTCACGACTTCCTCCCCGCGCATTTCAGCACGGAAGGTGCAGCCGACACCGCAATAAGCGCAGGTGGTAACGACCGCACGTTCGGGCTTGCCGATCTCGACCACCTTCTTTTCGATCAGGCTGGCAGTAGGGCAGGCCTGCACGCACGCGCCGCAGGAAACGCATTCGGACGAAAGGAAATCATTGTTCTGGGAGGCGGCAACCTTCGATCCGAAACCACTGCCCTGGATCGTGAGGGCGAACGTACCCTGGACTTCATCGCATGCTCGTACGCAGCGCGAGCAGACAATGCACTTGCTGGGATCGAAATCGAAATAGGGATTCGACTGGTCCTTCGGTTGCCCCATGTTGGTCGCGCCGTCATAGCCATAGCGTACGTCGCGCAGGCCGACAGCCCCGGCCTGGTCCTGCAACTCGCAGTCGCCATTGGCCCCGCAGGTCAGGCAGTCGAGCGGGTGGTCTGAAATATACAGTTCCATCACGCCACGGCGCAGCTTCTTAAGCCGTTCGGTCTGCGTATGCACTACCATGCCCTCGGCGACCGGTGTCGTGCAGGATGCCGGATAGCCGTTGCGCCCATCGATCTCGACCAGGCACAATCGGCAGGAGCCGAAACTCGCCACGTTGTCCGTAGCGCAAAGCTTTGGAATGGCGCCGCCGATCAGCGATGCCGCTCGCATGATCGATGTTCCTTCAGGGATCGCAACGCTTTGGCCGTCGATCGTGACATTGACGGACTGGGCACCGGCCAATGCTGGCGGTGTTCCATGATCGGTTTCGCGCGAAAAGCTCATCGGACTGGCTCCACCACTTCGGCGGCAGCAGCGACTGCGCCGAAATCTTCAGGGAAATAGTCAAGGGCGCTCAGCACGGGATAGGGCGTAAACCCGCCCAGCGCACAAAGCGATCCGAACTTCATCGTATCACACAAATCGCGCAGCAATGCCGTCTGCGCCGCCGCGTCGGATTGCATGCGCTCAGGCGACCGCGAATACAGGGCAGCACCAAGGCCATGGGGCAAAGCGACGCCCGCACCCTGCCTGCCGCCCCGCCACGCGATGATCCGGTCGATCACCTCGACGCCACGGGTGGATCCTATCCGACAGGGCGTACATTTGCCACAGCTCTCGACCGAGCAAAATTCCATCGCAAACCTGGCCATGTGGGCCATGTCGACGCTATCGTCGAACACGGTTATGCCTGCATGACCGATAAGGCCGCCGGCTTCGGCGAAAGCCTCATAATCGAAGGGAAGGTGAAACATGGACGGCGGAAAATAGGCGCCAAGTGGTCCACCAACTTGCACTGCCCGAACAGGCCGCCCGCTATTGGTGCCGCCGCCGATGTCGTTAACCAGCGCGCCCAGCGTGATACCGAAGCCGATTTCGTACAGGCCCCCATTTCTTACATTGCCCGCCAACTGCACCGGCATAGTGCCGCGTGAGCGGCCAAAGCCGACGCTGGCATAGGCTTCCGGCCCTTTGTCGAGGATGAAAGGAACAGCTGCCAGACTCAGCACATTGTTGATGACGGTGGGTTTGCCGAATAGGCCTTCCAGTGCAGGCAAGGGCGGCTTGGCGCGCACTTGCCCGCGCTTCCCCTCGATCGAATCCAGCAGCGCGGTTTCTTCCCCGCACACATAGGCGCCAGCACCCTCTCTGACCTCAAGCGTGAAAGGCGCGATCCTGCCCGCCGCCAGCTCGATGGCCTTGCGCATCGTCTCAATGGCGAAAGGATATTCCGACCGGACATAGATATACCCATGCGAAGCGGCTACGGCATGTGCGGCAATAGCCATGCCTTCGATCAGGCAGAAGGGGTCGCCTTCCATCAGCATGCGATCGGCGAAGGTTCCGCTGTCTCCCTCGTCAGCATTGCATACAATGAATTTCTCGCTGCCCGGCGCGCCCAGAACGGTCTGCCATTTTATCCCGGTCGGGAAGCCCGCGCCGCCGCGACCACGCAGGCCAGAGGCTTTGACGCAATCGACGACATCTTGCCGATCCAGGCCGAGCGCCTTTTCTAAACCCCGCCATCCACCATGCGCGGCATAATCCGCATCGCTAAGTGGATCGACAACGCCGCATCGGGCGAAGGTAAAGCGTTGCTGGGACGCAAAGAACGCCAAGTCTGCGACATTGCCAAGCCGATTGGGGTGCGATCCGCTCAAAATCGCCGCAACATCCTGCGGCCCCACCGGTCCATAGCCAATCCGCCGATCGCCGTCTTCGATCTCGACCATCGGTTCGATCCGGAACAGCCCGCGGCTGCCCGTGCGGACAACATCGCATCCGGCATCGCGGAACGCCTGTGCAACGGCATCGACGCCTAAAGCAATCGACGCCATGTCCTGACTGATGAAGACTCGGGTCATGCGTTTACAGACTTTGCAATGCGATCAATCGCCGCTGCATCCAATCGCGCGACCGGTCGCCCGTCGACAAGCGCATTAGGGCCAATGGCGCACAGCCCTAGGCAGTAGACTGCCTCTAGCGTCACCGCACCATCCCCACGTGTCTTGCCCATCCCGACCCCCAGCCGACTGACAGCCACCGTTTCCACTGCCGCGCCGCCACGGGCCTGACAGCTTTCCGCGCGACATAGTTTCACGACATGGCGGCCCGCAGGGTTGCGGCGAAAGTCATGATAGAAGGTCACGACGCCATGAACTTCGGCGCGGCTGATGTTGAGGGCGCTGGCTATCAACGGTACGGCAGCGTCGTCGATATAACCTGTTTCATGCTGAACGGCATGAAGCAGCGGCAGTAGGGCGCTTTGGGTGTTCCCCACTGCGGCGCAGGCGCGCAAGATAACGTCAGCAAGCGCGGTCATGTCAGGCGAATCCGATCGATCGGCAGTCATCTGCTGCTCCTGCCGGGCGGCACGGGCTTCCTGCCGCTTCCGGTGCGGTTGGCACCATCACAGCGCCTTCATCCAGAACCGCATGCTATGCGGGGTCTCCAGAGTTTGATCGAGATCTTTCCAGCTTAGAGAGGCGTTCAGATCGGGCGCGAGCCGGTAGCCCCGCTTCTGCCAGAAGGGCGTGAGATCGCGTGCACTAAGCGGGCGCATCGGGTGGTCGTCCGGCCGTGCGACGGCGCAAAATGTGCAATGAGTTGCACAATACTCTGCTGCTGCAGCTTCGCGCTCGTCGAAAAAGCGATGGCCGATGCCCATTCCGCGAAATTGGTTCAGCAGCACTGACTCACCGAAATAAAAGACGGTATTGATATTGATTTCAGCGGTTTTGAATGGCGCGGTGATTGTGTCCGACTGCGTTGCAAGGGGCGATGCCGTCGCCATGCCGATCGGTATCTCGCCGATCCGCGCCACGATCAGGACAGACGCAGGATCGCTCAGAAATTCGGCAAGATAGGCCGCTTCATAGTCGGCGTTGCCATCGTAGAGATAGGGCCAGCTGCGGAAAACCGTCATCCGCAAGGTAGCAAGCGCGCGCAGCGTCAGGTCATCTCGGCTCATGCGTTCGATGGTCACCCGTTCGGCTGGATTGTCATAGAGTGGCATAGCGGTCGTCATGCGATCTGGGCCAGCCAGTCAGCAAGGTTGTAGTGATTGCTGACGCGAGAAAGCCTGCCGTCCACAATCTCAAAGAAGGCACCGACACGCAGTCGGTATGCCTGACCGCGCGCGGCGGGAAGGTGGCCATCGGTATGGAGATACGTGCCATTGAGCCAGAACTCCGCAGCACAACGTGTCCCGTCTGCCGACGTCAGGAAGACGGGATCGATAACCTCCTCGCGGTAGCAACGGTTCATATGGTCGAGAAATTCAGCGAAAGCGGCCTTACCAATGCGACCTGCGCCTTGCGACGGCTCGTGCAGGACACCATCCGTCAGGAGATCAAGCATCGCGTTGGAATCACCGAGATTGAAGGCATCATAGTACATGCTCACAAGTTCCACGGGCATATCCTCGTTCAGTCTTCAGGTGCGATGACGACCTTAAGGCCGACCATTGCCGATGTAAGAGGAACTTGACACGAGAGGCGCGACCTTTCGGTTCGGTGGTCACTGCTGTCCAACAGGTCGTTTTCATCGTCACTCAAGGCCGGAAGTGCGCCGCTATCTTCAATGTAAACGTGGCAAGTGGCGCACGAACAGCATCCGCCGCAAAGGGCAAGCAGTTCGTCAATGCCATTGTCGCGAATGGCTTCCATCAGGGAAAGCCCTGCTTCGGCTTCAAGTACGCGCTCAGTACGAGCGCGGTCCGTAACAATAATCTGAACCATTAATTTTTCCGTTTCGACAAGTGATCGGCATGCCAGCGCAAATGATCGGCCATGATTGTGGAAATGAAGTAATAGCTGTGGTCATAGCCCGGCTGGAGCCGCAGCGTCAGCGGAATGCCAGCTTTCTCGCAAGCCTCTTTGAGCAGATGGGGCTTAAGCTGTTCCGTCAGAAAGTTGTCGGCCTCCCCCTGATCGACCAGCAGATCGGCGACACGGGCGCCGTCCTCGATCAGGGCGACGGCATCATGTCGACGCCATGCCGCCTGATCGCGGCCCAGATAACCGCCAAGAGCCTTATGGCCCCATGGAACCTGCGACGGTGCGACGATCGGCGCAAAGGCGGATATAGCCCGGAACCGGTCCGGGAATGTCAATCCGATGGTCAGCGCGCCATGTCCGCCCATGCTGTGGCCCATGATCGACTGCCGATCCATGTCGGCAGGAAAATGCGCCCCTATAAGGTCTGGCAGCTCCTGTGTGATGTAGGTCCACATCTTGTAATGCGCCGCGAACGGTTCCTGAGTTGCATCGACATAGAAGCCGGCACCCAGACCGAAATCATAGGCACCGTCGGGATCGTCCGCCACGCCCTCGCCGCGCGGCGAGGTGTCCGGTGCGACGAAAATCAGGCCAAGCTCGGCACAGAGGCGACGAAACTCCCCTTTGTCCGTGACGTTGGCATGGGTGCAGGTGAGGCCGGACAAATACCAGACCACCGGCAGTTTCGTATCGGCTGCATGCTCGGGAACATATACGGAAAATATCATATCCGTGCCGGTGGCGGCAGAGACATGCTTATACACGCCCTGCACGCCGCCGAATGCGCGACTCGTCGATAGTGTTTCGACAGCCATTTGAACCCTTAGTCTGCCGTAAAGGTGTAGGCGCACACCTTGTTGCCACCCGGATCACGGAGATAGCCAGCATATGCACCTGGCAGATGGCCGCGCGGTCCCGCGGCACCTTCGCAAGTTCCGCCTGCCGCAAGGCCAGCCGCATGAAATGCGTCCACATCGGCGGTAGTCGCGGCAGCAAAGCCGATCGTAACGCCATTGCTCGAAGGAGCTTCGCCGTTACTGGGCTTAAGCACCAGGAGAGCAGGCTTGTCCTTGCCGTACAGAACAACGGTATCGCCAAACGGCCCCATATTCTTGATGCCCAGCGGTGAAAGTACCGCATCGTAAAAGGTTGTCGACTTGGATAAATCGATCGCGCCTACGGTGGCATGCGAAAATACGCCGTCGCCGGAAATAACTGCCATGATCTGGTCTCCCTTTACTATATGCTGCTAGTTAGAACACGACAACGGAACGAATGCTTTCGCCTGCGTGCATGAGGTCGAAGCCCTTGTTGATCTCATCCAGCGTCAGAACATGGGTGATCATCGGATCGATCTGAATCTTGCCGTTCATGTACCAATCGACGATCTTGGGTACGTCGGTACGTCCTTTGGCTCCGCCAAAGGCGGTGCCGCGCCAGTTGCGGCCGGTGACGAGCTGGAACGGACGGGTGCTGATTTCCTTGCCCGCTTCAGCCACGCCAATGATGATGCTGGTGCCCCAGCCGCGGTGGCAGGCTTCCAATGCCTGACGCATGACTGTCGTGTTACCGGTGCAGTCGAAGGTATAGTCCGCACCGCCATCGGTCAGCGCGACCAGAT
>NZ_CAKKNC010000019.1 GCF_918741285.1 Sphingobium sp. CECT 9361
TGCCCGATAGCCGGAATATGGATGGTATTATCGCAGCGGAGAGCCGCATGCAGTGAAAGCTGCACGTGCGGTTCGGCGGGGGGATCAGGGCTGACTCTCTGAGCAGCACCAATCCTACCCGACTGGAAGAAAGCATGGGACCATGCGAGGATGGCTGCCCCGAGAACATCCTCAACCTGCTGACCTCAACCGACAATGAAAACGCTCTCGACTGGCGCCGGCGGTGCCTCGCCAAGCTGCAGCAACGCACGCGCAAGGTTGAGGATGGCGATCGGGTCAAGCTGGCCGACGCCCTCACATTCACCGATGGCCATGTCGGCGACGAATTCATCGTCCAAAAGCGTGGCCGCCGCATGAGTTTTCGCGATCCGGATACGCTGTGTAGTTACCGGATCAGTCGCTTCATGGAACGGCGCTGGTCGATCGTTCCTGTGACCAAGGTTCACAAGACCATCTTCGCTTGAACCGTCCCTCCTGTAACATGCCTCCTTGAAGAGGATTTACGATGCTTGCTGGTTTGCCTGCCGCTCCGATATCGCCGAAGCGCGATATCCTTTGCAGTCGCGAAAATGCGCTGCGCGTCGCCTCCCGGATCTTCTATGCCCAGACCAGACCGGTCAGCATCATCCGGACCTGCGACCCACTCCAGCCCTTTCGCGTTTCGACTTCGCCCGGACGCGACGAGAATGTCGTCGTGGAGATGGTGTCGTGAAACGGAACATCCTCCTTCTCGGCCTCGCGATGGCCTCCTGCAGTGCCGCGCCCCAGCCACCAGAGCGTGCGACGTTCGAGGCCGAGGCGCGCGCGCTCGACGGTGACACGGTCGCGGTCGATTTCCGCCTGCTCGGGGTCGACGCGTTCGAGCGCAGGCAGCTTTGCGAGCGCGCCAATGCTTGCTGGCAGTGCGGCAAGACCGCGCAGGATTTCGCCGCCAGAGCCCTGCGCGACAAGACCGCCATCATCCAGCTTACGCCCAGCACAAGCTATGGGCGCCCGGTTGCGGTGGTGACGGTTGATGGCGAGGATCTTGGGGAGATGATGATCCGCGCCGGCCTTGCTGTTCCCGAAGGCAAATATCTGCGCCGCGATCCCGAGCGGGCGTCGCGCTACGAAGCCGCTTTCACACAGGCCGAAGCGAAAAGGGCAGGGGCCCTTGCCGGCCGATGGATCGCCCCATCGAAATGGCGCCATGGCGAGCGACTGGCGTGCGAGCGGTGACCTTGTCCGAAGCGCTGGACCGGATTCAGGTTGGTGCGCGTGCCCGTCGCGGCGGTTGGCACAATGGCCTGCTCTACATCTATGTCCCCCGCGCCGGCGGCATTGCCGAGCCGTTCCTGCGCTATCGCCAAGGCAGCGATACGCTGGAACAGCCTTATCCGCCCCGGCGTGCCGACTGGTTCGCTGATGATTGGCTGATCGTCACCGAGGAGGGGGAGCCGGACAGTTCCGCCGATGGAAAGGCGCCCGCCGCTTCCGAGCCGGTCAGACCAGAAGCGTCGGATCCTCCCACCACGACGGACCCTGCGTGAAGTCGCCAGACTGTGCGACCAACGGACCATCCGGCGCGTCTGCCACATAGGGGTTTGTGAGCGGCATCACCCGCGCCTTGAGGCGCTGCATCTCTCCAGCCACGCGGCCGCGCCGCTCGAGCAGATCCTCGAGCCACATCAGATCGTCGAGCATCCCGACCACGCCGCGACCGGCAAGGCAGAAATAGATGCACCGCTGGAAATCATCGGCGCCGTCGTTCGCCAGGATCGCAGTGAGCTTCGCCTTGCCCGCCGGGATGCCCTCATGGACCCAGCTGACGGCTTCGCGCACCTCGCGCACCGAATAATAGGCATCCTCGACATGCATGCCGATAGCCGCGTTCGCGATCATGCGGCGCGTGGGGCGATTGTCAGCATCAAGCGACGCATCGCGCAGGGTGATGTCGAGATCGAAACGATCGTGAAACACGGTCTTCTTCATGGCGCACCTCCTAGCGGACGGAACGTAACGGGAACAATCAGCGCCGTCAAGCCGACGCCCACGGGAAGAGATGAGGGGGAGGGGGCCGGGCAAATCACTTCCGGAGATGAGCGATGTCCTTCGAATCTTCCGCGCAGCCTGTCGCGTCCATCTGGGGCGGCATCGCCACCGCCGATCAAATCCTGCCCGGCGTCTGGCATGTCAGCACAGCATCCCACGGTGGCCTGATCCTGTCGGCGCAACGACAGGAGGCGATGCCCGGCGCATTGCGCCTCGAGGGAATCCACTATGAGGAGGATGTCGACTGGAGCCTGGTCTACCTCGCATTCGAAGCTGAGCTGAAGCTCCTGCGACGGCCCGGAATGGCGGCATCGCTTCAGCTTGCGCATGATATCGCCCGCAACTGGCACCCGCAGCCCTACGGCGACTTCACAGGTATAGCTGTCGCGCCACGCGACAGCTACGTCATGCGCCGCCGCGCAGCTTATCAGGCCGTGATCGGCGAGATCGTCGTCACCGCTGCCTTCGGCACCCACGAGGCCTGGGTCCCAGCGGGCAAGACGGGATTGATCGGGCGCCGCGTCGCAAGCGTCGATCATCTGGGATGGGCCAAATATGACGGTCCCGACGTTCGCGCGCTGGTCGATGCGGCCCGCTACGACAGCGGCAACATCGTCAACAGTTTCGCCGCGATCGGTGCCGAGCTGATCTGATGTCGATCGAGATCATCATCGGCTTGCCGCATCTGTGCGAAGGTCCGCTCCTCTCCCGGGCACGTGCCCTGCAACAGCCGGTGCTCATCTCCGCGAACTGCCTGTCCATATGGTCGACGCGTCGAGGCTGGCGCGAATGGACGGGCTGGAAGCTTCATCATCTCGCCAATGCCCATAGCCTTCACAGCCTCGTGCTCGATTCTGCTGGTTATGCTGCGATGTCAGTCTACGGCGGCTTTCCCTGGACCGTCGATTCCTATGTCGCGCTCGCCGCCGCCTTCCCGTTCCGGTGGTGGGCCAGCCTCGACTATTGTGTCGAGCAGGGCGTCGCCCGCGATCGCGAAGAGGTCATCGACCGGCTGTCCCGCACCATCCGCGCCAACCGCGATTGCCGGCAGCGTGCCGCGGATCTCGGCATAACCGACACCCTGATGCCCGTGATCCAGGGCCGCCTTCCCGAAGACTATGAGCGCTGCATCGACGCGCTCTGGGGCATGATGAAGCCTGGCGCGATCATCGGCGTCGGCTCGATGTGCCGACGGGAAATCGACGGCCCCGAAGGCCTGATCGCCGTCATCGATCATCTCGATCGTGTTTTGCCGAAGGGCGTCCGCCTTCACGCATTCGGGGTCAAAGGCCCGGCGATCCCCTACCTCCTGCCGTTTGCCCACCGCATCGCCTCGCTCGACAGCCAGGCCTACGGCGTCAGTGCGCGCCGCGAGGCCCATCAGCGGCGCATCTCCAAGTCCGACCAGCTCGTGGCGGATCATATGGAGCACTGGCTCCACACCCAGCGCGCCCGCCTGTCTGAATCTGCCCGGCAGCTTCCCGTCCGCGCACCGGCGATGCCCGACCCCAGTCCGAGCGATGCCTGGGAGGCCGCGATCGCGCAGGCGCGCAGCGAGATCCGCGCCCTCATCGAATCCGGTGATCTCGATCACGACGAGCTGACAGCGCCGTGGATCGAGCAATGGGCCGCCGACATCTACCGCGACCGTCGCGCCGCCTGATCGAGGGGAGGGGGAAGGCCGAGGGCAAGCGAAGGGGCAGTTGAGAGCCGCTCCCGCGACCAGAGGAGCCCTCCCATGCTGCAACCACACGCCATCACCGAGCGCGTCTTTCGCCATGGCCATCTCGCGTGCGGGATCGGCGCCGGCGCCAAAGGCTTCAACATGGCCAATCCGCGTGTCGGCAACTTGCGCGGCCGCTTCGAATGTGCCGGCGGCATCGACGTAGATCCCGGCGCGATCACCAACTTCGAACACATGACCGGCGTGAAGGGCACGGTCATGGACCTGTTCAGCCGCGACCAATATCGCGCCTTCCACGGACGCGATCCCGGCCCTGAATGGCGAGAAGCCGTTCCCGACGATATCCGCGAGGTGTTCGGCCGACTCGACGTCGCCTTTGCGAGCTTCCCGTGCAAGGGCTTCAGCAGCCTGCTGTCGCAGTCGATCAGCCTGACCGACAAATATCAGGCGCTCAACGCCCTCACGCTGCGGGGAATCTGGCTGCTCCTCGAGGCCTATCGCGACGATCCGGTCGCGGCGATCATCTTCGAGAATGTTCCGCGCATCGCCACCCGTGGCCGGTGGCTGCTCAACCAGATCGAAGCGCTGCTCCGCTCGTTCGGCTACAGCGTCAACGAGGATACGCACGATTGCGGCGTGATCGGCAATCTGGCCCAAAGCCGCAAGCGTTTCCTCCTGATTGCCCGCTATCCCGAGAAGCTCCCCAACTACATCTACCAACCCCGCGAACACCGCCTCCGCGGTGTTGGCGAAGTCATCGGCAAGCTACCGCTTCCGGGCGATCCTCGCGCCGGTGTGATGCACCGCGTCCCGGCGCTGCAGTGGAAGACCTGGGTCCGCCTCGCCTTCGTCGAGCCCGGCAAGGACTGGCGCTCGCTCAACCGCCTCGCCGTCGAGAACGGCGTGCTGCGCGACTTTGGCATCATTCCGGAGATGGCGCTGCGCGACAACGCTTACGGCGTCTGCCGGTGGGACGATCGCGGTCCGCTGATCACGAGCGCGCGGGCGCCCGGGCAGGGGCGCTTCTCGGTCGCCGATCCGCGGGCAATCTCGAGCCGCGAGGGTTCGGGCTTCCTGGGTGTCAATCGATGGTCCGGCACGGTCGGCGTCATCAGCTCGCGCGGGCTGCCGACCAATGGCAGCTACTCGGTCGCCGACCCTCGCTATGGCGAGCGTGATCGCGACAGCACGCTTGGCGTTGTCCGCTGGGGCGCCGCGTCCGGCGTGATCCAGGGCAAGAGCGGGCCCACCAACGGGGCCTTCTCGGTGGCAGATCCTCGCCCGACCTATGGATTGGCGACGCATCGCTACGTCCTCGGCGTCCTGGGCTGGGAAACAACGAAGGGCGTCGTCACCGGCTCATCCAGGCCGACAAGCGGCGCGCATTGCGTTGCCGACCCGCGCATCGATGGCCATCCCGCCAGCGTCCAATGCGGGGTCAAGACCTGGCTCCAGCCCGCAGGCGTCGTCACCGCGAACATGTGGGTCGGATCGGGGCCCAACTCGGTGGCGGACCCGCGCATCGACGGCCGTCCTCGTTTCAATAACACCTATCGCATCGTCGGATTCAAGGATCCGTCGCCGACGGTCGCGGGACCCGGCGGACCTGCAGGTGGACTGTCGGTAGCGGATCCGCGCGCGCCAGCAGGACGCCACGTGAACGGCAAGTACCGCGTCACCGGCTACGATATGGTCGCCAACGCAGTCATCGGCGCCAGCACCACCGGGATGGGCGCCTTCGTCGTCGCCGATCCGAAATATGCCGGCACCAGCCTTGGCCAGCACCATAACAAGATGCGCGTCGTGCCGGCGTCGGGGCCGTCACCCGTGGTCACGACATCCGATCGCGTCGGATCCGGCGCGCTGTCGGTCGCGGACCCGAGGCCTGTCTGTCTCATGCGACCCGACCGCGACTCATATGTGACGCAGGGCCATTATGGTGTTGCCGACTGGTCGAAGCCGACGGGCGCGGTGCCGGCCTTCGCCAAGAATAACAACGGGCCGTGGTCGGTTGCCGAACCGCGCGACGTGCCGATCGACGACGAGCCGGTCGCGCTTCCCAACCCCGACGACCGACTGGTCGCGCGCATCATCGCCCTCGACGAAACCTGGCACCGACCCTTCACCTCGATGGAGCTGGCCTCGATCCAGGGGCTGTTCGACCCCGAGCAGTCATTCCCGCAGCACATCCTCGATCGCTGCAAATCCTTTGACGAAGTGCTGGCCGCCGGATTCGGATTTCAGCTCGAAGGCGGTTCCGACGCTACGAAACGCGAATGGACCGGGAACGCTGTCCCCCCGCCGTCGGCGCAGGGCATCGCCGAGACCATCGGCGAGGCGCTCCTGCTCGCGGCAGAAGGCGCGACCTTCACTCTATCGGCGAGCGAGATCTGGGTGAAGCCCGGCGCGCTCGCGCTCGTGGTCGACAATCGCCAGGCCGCTTTCGACATAGACTCGTTCGACATGCGCTCGATAATGGGCCAGCTCCAATGACCGGCCGCTCGAACCGGGCCGAGGTTCGCAACCCGATCCTCGGTCTGCCGTCAGTCGCCTACCTCCGCGCGCTCGACCCCGCCGCCCGGCACGCCCTGCAGGCCGTGCTTCTCGATATCCAGCGCGACGCACGCCAACGCGCCGAAAAGAGCTGGCTCAGCCGGAAGCCGCCGGTCGCAGCCTATTGGGCCGCGTGCGGTGTCTATGCCGGCCATATCGCGCGCGCGATCGGACCCGGCCCGGGCCGCCGACGTCGCTGATCACGCCACCATCGAATCTCTCGCCCGCTGCGAGGCCGGGGATATTGCGGCCCCAACCATGGAGACCCCCTCATGTTGATCGAATTGCGAAAGCTCAAAATCATCAAGGAGCTCTCCGAGGAAACGCCGTGCTACACTGCCGAGATCTGGATTGACGGCAGGTTGGCCTTCCACGCCACCAATCGCGGGCACGGCGGCATGGACGACTATCATCAGGTCGGCTCGACCACCGAGGCCGAAGTCAATGCCTGGCTGAAGGCCAACCGCCCCGTGCGCGCCTTTCACGGGACCGAGCTGGAGCCCGATCTCGAAAGTGAAGTCGCCCGCCTGATGGACGAGGCCGAGAACATCAAGGTGCTCTGCCGCCAACAGCGCACCAGGATCATCACCATCGAAGATGGGAAGGTCTACACCTACCCGCTGAAGAACAGGCTCGCTGCAAGCATCATCGCTGCCATCAAAGCCAAGAAGCCGGACGTCGAGATCGTCAACGAAACCGGCGACGAGGGCCTGAAACGTGCGGTCCGAATCCTGCAGGAGCAGTCGGCTTTAGCTGACGGCGGGACGCGCTAGACCAGGTCCTGCTGCAGCGAGGCCGTGGGTGTGGCCTTGGCATCGCTCATGTAGAGCCTCGCTTTGTGGGGTGTGGGAAAGATACGGATCCCTAGCGCCTGCAGCACATAGATGATGTCGAGCGTCAGAACTGGCGCATCGGGAGCGAGGGACGATCCAGAGGAGTGGCTCGGCGATACCGGCCGACGCTCGCCGTCGATCTCGTGCATTAGCACGCGGCCCTCGATACAGAACGCCGACACGTCGCAGAATATTTCTGCCTGAACATCCGCCGGCATGACCAGATCGCCGAATTCGCGGGCCGCAAACGCCCGGTGGCATCCATCGACCATGCTATACATATCCGGCAGGCCGGGCAGGTGAATCCGGGTCAATTTGACACGCTCGCCACGCAGTCCGTCTCGGTGGCAACGCACTGCGTCCACCATGCCATCAAACCGCCAAGGCTGCGCCAGAACATATTTTGTCTCAACATCCACCTGTTCCGGCAGCTGCAATTCGACCCGTTTGACGGCGATCGCGTTCACGGCCGCGACGAACAGATCGACCTGGATGGGTCCGATGACCGACATCACAGCGGTCGAGCTGGGGCCAGCCTTCCGCTCATTCTCAAGGCCGACCATCGGGGTCCCGGGCAGGCGGAGATCCGTTACGCCGGCCCGCAGGCATTCCATAATGTCGATGCCCAAGGCGATCTCCTCCATTTTGGATGGAATCTAGCGTAACCGCGTTAACCATTGCTGACCACTGCCTGCCGAGGGTCTGACGTCACCGCGTCCCAAGCCTGGCACCTGTGATCGAACAGAAAGGGGAGGGGGAGCGAGCCGGTCGAGCGAAGAAGCGCTCGAGACCGGAGGTTTCGCCCATGCCGTACGACATCACGATGCGCCATCAACAGGCGCTCGAACCCAGCGCCTTGACCACGATCGGCGCCACGCTTCACGCCATCCAGGCAGCCATCACCGACTGTCGCAATGCCGGCAAGGACTTCGAAAGCGACCCCGCAGTGGTGTTGCTGGCGCGCCGGCTTGCCACCGTATGCGAGGCGAAGCCGGCCGATCTGGCGTTGCGACGCGCATGCCTCGACGCGATCGCCGAGATCCGCCGGCACCCTGCGCTCAAGACGCTCGCCTATCGCGGCGTGGCCTATGACGAACCGGCCAAGCGCGTGTTTCATTCCGAAGGCCGCGCTGCGATGCGCCGCCTGGCCGAGGCCCTGAGCCTTGCGGAGGGGACCTACGACGTCCGCTCCGACAAGGGCGGCCCGGCGGTCTCGGGCGACATCACGCTCCACGGTGAGGAGGTCTGGGTCCGCCTTTCGCTCGGACCCCTCGGCCCCGACCACGAGATCGCATACCGCAAGGTGAAGGGGCGCGGCGACCATATCGGCGACCGCAACCGCTGGGCCTCCGTCCGCGACCTTCTCGCACCCGACCGCTTCGCAGCGCGTCTGCAACGCGAACTCGGCCTCACCATTCCCGCGGCCGAGCCGTCGCGCCTATTCGCATGATCGGAGACCGCCATGCAGATCATAGCAACGCGAACCCGTGCGGCGGGGCACCATCCAGACTTTGCGTATCGTCTGTATATCCCGTTCGACCAGCTATCCCCCGAACGTCAGTCGCTCATATCCTACCGAACGAACTTCGGTCACGGCCGTGCCGGCGAGTGCCTCGCCCGTCTGAGCGAAGTCATTGCGCCGCTGTCGCACCTCGAACTGCGACCAGGCCCCGCCCGCTATAATGGGGGCCGCGCGATTGATCTGGTCGCGCAGCGCATCGAAGCCATCATCGTTCGCAGACTCTATCCGGAGATCACAGCTGTTATCCTGCCGGTCCTGCTCCGGGTCCCGGCAAATCCCAACGACGCAGCAATCTACACCAGCGTCAGCGAACTCACCGGCCGCTATCAGGCGCTTGCGGCTCAAATCGACGAGCTGACCGCGGACGCGCTTGGCGTCGATCGGCGCGGGAAGCAGGCGGCATGACGGCTCCGGATCTCCGCCAGCCTCTCGGGATTTGGGCGCTGCCCGAGATCGCGATCACACCCGACATTATCGAGGCGCTGAAAGCAGGCGCCTGGGTCGTATTCAACCTGTCCGGCGGCAAGGATTCGACGGCGGCGATGGCGGCCGTCAATCTGTACCTCGACCTCATCGGCCATCCACGCCAGCGCCGCATGGCCATCCATGCCGATCTCGGACGTGCCGAATGGGATTCGACACCAGCGACAGTCGAGGCGATCGCCGCCGCCGGCGGCGTTCCGTTGACCGTCGTGCGCCGCGCGGCCGGAGACCTTGTCGATCGCTGGATCCAGCGGTTCGAAAGCGGCAAGCGGCGCTACGAAGCCCTGGAGACCTACAACCTCATCGGGCCATGGTCCTCCGCTTCGCTCAAATTCTGTCAGAGCGAGATGAAGATCGCGACGATCGGCCCGGCCATCGCGCGCGCATTGCGCGGCGAGCACGTGATCTCGGTTGTTGGCATTCGCCGGGACGAAAGCCACAACCGCGCCCAAACCGCGGTCGCCAAGGCCGACACGCGTTTTGCCCCGCCAGGCAATCGCTATGGTACGGCCATGTCGCTCTGGCATCCGATCGTCGATTGGACCACGGCCGACGTCTTCCGCGCCCATGACATACTCGGCCTCTTGCTTCACGAAGCCTATTCGGTCTGGCGGGCCACCCGGCTGTCATGCCGCTACTGCATCTTCGCATCGCTGCACGATTTGCAGGCATCGGCCGCGGCCCCGCCCAATAGCGCCGTCTACCGCGAACTGGTCGGGATCGAAGCGCGTTCGACCTTTCCCTTCCAGCCTTCGCGCTGGCTCTCCGACGTCGCGCCGCACCTGCTTTCACGCGCTCTGCGCGCGGATATCGTCCGCGCCAAGGCCGACCAGGCCGAACGCCGGCGCATCGAGGCGGCGATGCCCTCCGGGCTACGCTATGTGAAAGGTTGGCCACCGCGCCTGCCGACCGCAGCCGAAGCGTCGGCCATCCTCGCTGCCCGCCGTCCGATTCTGCGCAGGCACGGGCTCGCCGAACGCTACCCGACCGAAAGCTCCATTATGGTGCGATTCGAGGAATTGATGGCAATCGGCGCCAGAAGGCGCCGAAAATGAGCCGGATTCGCGCCGCAGTGGGGGGTCTGACGATCACCGCCGATGTCGATCGGCAGGCGCCGCTTGGATGGCGCTTCTGGACGCTGGCCGGTTTTCCGGGCGATCCGGTTCAGCCCCGGCCCTATGGCGCAAGCCGCTGCATCGCTCTCGCCATGGTCGAGATCGATGGGTGCCAGCGCTGGCTATGCGCGATGGAGCTCGACGGCACATTCCAGCTCTTCACCGGCCACGAACTCTTCCCCTGCGCCGACCAGGCCGGCGCCGCGCGCTTCGCCAGGGCCGTGATCGACAGTCACGCGGTTCAGCTCCGTCTTCTATAGATTTCGAGGATCCCCGACATGGAAACGACCCGCAGCCAGCGATGGCGCGAGCGTCGCGCCTTATGGGCGCACGATCTCATAGTCATCGATCCCAAGGCCTATAGCGTCGAAGTGATCGACCATCACGTTGCGCGGGCCTTCATTGCCCGCCACCATTATCTGCCGAGCTATCCCGCCGCTCAGGTCGCCGTCGGCCTGTTCGGACGCGGCGCCACCCTCGAGGGCGTCGCCGTCTTCGCTGTCCCCGCGACCGACGCCGTCATCACACGCCATACCGGCTTCGATGAAGCGGCGCGCGGCTGCGTCCTCGCACGCCTCATTCTGACCGACAGCGTTCCGCAAAATGGCGAGAGCTTTTTCGTCAGCCGGGCCTTTCGTCACCTGCGCCGCGAGCGCCCGGGCATCGAGGCCGTAGTTTCGTACAGTGATCCCCAGGCCGGTCATATCGGCCGGATCTATGGCGCGCTCAGCGGCGCGCACCGCGGCGTCACGAGGCCGCGAACCGTGCTGCGCGCCGGCGGCGTCACGGTCTCCGGACGCACCTTGTCAAAGATCCGCCTGGGCGAGCGCGGCCACGAAGGCGCGGTCGACCAGCTCGTCCGGCTCGGCATGCCGCGTCCCGGCAACGCCGAGGATCCAGCGGCATGGCTCTGGCGGCTGCAGCGCGAGCGTCATCTGGTCCGCCATCGCCAGGCCGGGCTCTACACATATTGCTTCGAGCTCACCCGCCAGGCTCGCCGCCGCGGGCGCAGTTTGCCCCGCCTACCTTATCCGAAGGAGCTCCCGGCCGATCACCCAAGCCTTCCCCTTCATTTCTGAACCGAGGATATTTCCCATGGCTGACATCACCACGCTTCCCATCATGACCAGCGAAGACGCCGAGAAGATCGGCTTCGCCCGCTTCAACCGCGTGCCGACGCTGCCCATCGACATTCCCGATGGCGGCTTCACGATCAGCGCCAAGACATCCGAGGGCAGGCGCATCACCTTCTATTTCGGTCCTCACCGCACGGGCGGTCCGGCCCGCTTCGTCGACGTCCAGTTCCACGATGCGGGCTGGACCGTGCCCAACGCCGACAACGGTCGATCTCCCGTCTTCGACGTCCTCACGATCGGCCACAAGGACCGCCGCGACTATGACAGCCGCAAGAGCGCGATGCTCGAAAAGCCCAGCATCCTCGTTGTGCTGATGGGGCAGCCGGGCGACGAAACATAAGCCCGAGGCCGGGAATGCCATTGTTTGCCGCCTTGCCCGACCGGCGGCGTCTTACGGCGAGGTGAGAGAGGAGGGGGAAGTCCGGGGTTGAGCGATGGAAGCGCTCAAGTTCCGGAGTGGCCGATGACCAGCCTCATTCCCCACGGCATGCCGCTCCCGACCACCGCGGAGCGGGTGAACGACCTCTGTTTCCCCCACCGCCCGGATTATATCCGCGTTGCCGAGCCACCTCCGGTCGTTCTCGCTTATGGTATCGGCGTCGACAGTACCGCCCTGTTGATCGAACTTGCCGCACGCGGCGAGGCCCCGGACCTTGTCCTGAGCGCCGATACCGGCTCCGAGAAGCCCGAGACCTACGAATATCAGACGATGATCGCCGCTTGGATGCGCGCGCGGGGAATCCGCTATGAGGTCGTCCGTTATATACCACAGCGCTTCAAGCACTGGCCGCCCTATTACTCGTTGCTGTCGAGCATTCTCACGAACGCGACCTTGCCCAGCATCAGCCTGGGACGCGATAGTTGCAGCCTCAAATGGAAGGTGGCCCCGCAGGATGCGTTCCTGAAAGCTTGGGAACCCGCGCAACAAGCCTGGGCGCGCGGCCAGAAGGTCGTTCGGCTGATCGGATATGATGCCTCGCCGGCCGACACACGCCGCTACGCCCACGCATCGACAATCGCGAACGCGCTCTTCGATTGCCGCTACCCGCTGCGGGATTGGGGCTGGACCCGCGACCAATGCGTCGGGCGGATCGAGGCCGAAGGTCTCCCCGTCCCGCCGAAATCCAGCTGCTTCTGCGGCGCTATGCGCCCCGACGAAGTGCGAGCCCTCCCGACATGGTGCCTGCGCATCATCGTTCTGATCGAAGCCCGCGCAGCGCCGCGTCTGCGGACGGTCGAAGGACTCTGGCGCCGATCGACGCGAACCCGGCCAGGCCGCATCACGGATTTCATCCGCGCCGAACAGCTCCTCGCCGCCGACGAGATCGATGCGATCATTCGCGACGCGCCGGCCGAACTGGTCCGCTTTCAGGACGCTGCCGCGCTTGTCCCGATCAGCGAGCGACCCGCGATGTCGGAATGGCTCGATCACTTCAACGCTGGCTTGATGGAGGCGGCATGACCACCATGACTTACGACATAGTCAAGATCGCAGCGCTCAATGATCGCTGCCGACAAGGCCTCGACCGCAACGCCCGCATTGTCGTCACCCGGACCTGCCTCGGTCGGCTCGCGCGCGGCGAGGGCCGAACTCTGGAGATAATCGCCCAGGCCAAGCTGATGGCCGCGGTGCGCAGCTACCAGTTCCGCACAGAGGATGGCCCGGAGCGCGACCGCGGCGAGTTCACCGTCGGCGCCGAGATCGTGCGCTTCAAGATCGATTATTATGATGTGGCGCTGGAATATGGGTCCGAGGACCCGGCGAACGCCGCGATCACGACCCGAGTCATGACGATCATGTTGCCCGAGGACGACTGACCGCATCCGAAAACCCGTCTCTCGCGCGCTCCCACGGCCCCTTTGGGCGTCACCTCACTCTTAGCTCCGGAGGAAATCATGGCCGATCGCGTTTCTGCGTCCATCGTTCTGGGCGGCACGATGTCCGCCGCTGACTATGCCGAGCTCACAGAGCTCATCGCCCTCGAGGGCCTGTCGATCGAATGGGACGGCGAGCCTTTCGAGCCAGAGCATCGCAACGTCGGGGAGCCGCTCAGCCTGTGCGCGCATGAAGTCGCCTTTGGCCGCTTCGAGGCGCTCGAGGCGTGGTGCCGCGAGAAGCGCATCGTCTATTCCCGGTGGTCCGGCTCCTACGCCGGCCAATGGGGCGGCGAGCGCGTCGTCTTCAGCGGTGACGGAGAACCGGCCTGGTTCGCCGCCGATGAGGACGATTGCGTGATGATCGGCCGAGAAACCGCCGAGAAGCTCGGCTTGATGGAAGCCATCCGCGCCCATTTCGACGCTGCAGACGCAAAGGTGCCGCCGCTCGTTGTCGAGGGCCCACTCCCCGAACAGCCCGCCACATAGCGCGGATCCACGCCCTGCAGCCACCGCCGATCTTCCACGCAGGAGACCATCATGCGCCACATAACACCGGCAACCCACGAACATGGCCAGGCCATCGCAATTGCGGTTGAGCGATTACGCGAAGCACGTACACTCCTTCGACAGGCCGGGGCGAGGAACGCCGCGGCTGCGGCGGGCAAGGCGATCAGCAGCGCCGAAGGCGCGGCGCGGCACGTCGCGCACCGGATCCGGAGGACCTCGGCATGAGCCGCCATGAACTGAAGCCCAGGCCGGATCAGCCGGCGGTCATCAGAGCCGTGATCGGGTGGGATCGGCCGCTGCAGACCTTCTTCGCGCAGGTGTTCACCCCCAGCGAGGCCGAGCCCGAGGAGGGCGAGGCGACGATCTGGCTCGGTACCGAGCCGGGCGAGCTGGCAACGCCCGAGGCCGCGATCGCTATCGTCGCGCCCTATGCGATCATCCCCGACGACCTGTCCGATCGGCTCCAGGCCGAGATGCAGGCGACGGTCGGGATTAAGGACGGAAAGCATCAGCAGGCCGCCAAGCGGCGAATATTCGGCTCGATCCACTAAATCAACGCAAGCGTCGGCCAGGAACGATCCCGTCGCCGCCGAAGTGGCGGCCGCCGGAGCGGCGCTGACGCGCCTTGCTCGGCCGAACGGCCGAGGAGCTGAGTGGGAACGAGGAAGGTGTCTCGGACAAGGGGTTCGAGCGCATCATCCAGGAGAATTCCCATGAACATCGGCACCATTTCGCAGAACGCCAGCGGCACCTACGCCGGCAAGATTTCGACCCTCACGGTCGCGATGATCATCGCGCTGCGCACCGTCCAGTCGGCCAATCCGCGCGCGCCCAAGTTCGAAATCCTCGCGCTGTCCGCCGCCCGCCAGTGGGTGCAGGTCGGCGCGCTGTTCGAACTTGCGTCCAACGCGACCGGCGAGACGTTCCTCAACGGCAAGATCGAGGATCCGAGCCTCGACAAGCCGCTCTACATCTCCGCCTTCCGCCAGGACGACGGCTCGTACAACATCGTCTGGTCGCGCCCGACCCGGCGCCGCGACGCACCCACCGACGCGGTCGCGGCCGATGACGGCCTGCCGCCGCTCCCCGGCAGCGAGGAGGTCCCCGCCAATACCGGCGCCGGCACCGATGGCCTCGGTGAATCTTCGGCCAACGACGCTTTCACAGGCGGCGACCAGCCCGCCTCCGGGCGTCGCCAACGTCGCCAGCGCACGCCTGAACCGGTCGAATGATCGCGCCTCTCCGCTCCACCCTCCCGCGCGTCTAGTCCCACGGGGCGCGGCCACCTGCAGGGCTCGCTTCGCTCTCCCGGCGAGGCGGACCCTGCCTTTTCTTCACTGCCCCCTGACCGGAGGACATGACATGCGCCTCGCTCTCGTTGATCTCTACGCACGCGCGCTGCGTGACCATGCGGCCCTCGAACGCTTCGCTGTCCGCCGCCAGCGGTTCCTCGAGGCGCTCGACTGGACTGCCCTGGGCGATCAATTTGCGCGCGAAACATCCATGGCCGACGACCATATTATGGGCGATCTCGCGGACGCTTGGCTCTATGTCTGCCATCTCGAAGAGCGCCTTGTGGCGGAAGCGCCAGGAAACGACCCCGCGCAGCCTATCGATCACTACCTCGTGATCGCATGCCCGTGGCGATAGGGCGTTCATGCCGGACCAGCGAGAACTTGCCATTCTTTCCAGAATGGCTATTTTATATAAATTGCGCCGCGCCGAGATGTCTGTGCGATTCTGGCTGTGGGGTCACAGCGATCGAGACCAATGAGGCGGCCAGGAGACATGGACATGGCATCTGCTGAGCCCGAAAGGAACTTCGACCACTTCACCGCGGTCAAACTGACCGACGCCCATAACCGCCTCGGCCAGATCGTCGATGACTGCCAGCGCGAACCGGTGATCCTGCAAAAACATCAGCGGCCACGCGCTGCGATCGTCAGCATGGAGTTTCTGGAACATGCGCTGGAAGCCCTCCACGGCTATCGCGAGGTCATAACCCCTGAGACGATCACCGATGAGCAAAAGGCCCACCTTGAAGCTGCCCGGCCAAGCGCCGCAGAAATCGCCGCCGACAAGTGGGACGACGAACTCGACCCCGCTGCCGAGACGCGGCGACGTTCTGAACTACGTCTTCCTTTTCGCCCGTGAAGCGCAGGCGGGCCGCGACGAGGGCGTCAAGGCCCGCCCGGTAATGGTGATGGCCGTCGTCGGCCGCCGCGTCAGCGTCATGCCGCTCACCACGAAAGGTGACGACAAACCAGCATCCTCGCTCGCCATCCCGGCGCCTGTCGCCTCGGCGATGGGCTTGGGTGGCAACACCGGCTCGAGCCTGGTCCCCGGCGAACTCAACGCCTTCGAATGGGTCGGCCATGATCTGCGACCGATCGACAAGACCGGTAGCTTCCTCTTCGGTCGTTGCACGCCGGGCTTCTTTGCCACCGCGCTGGATGCCTGCCTCCATATAAAGCCGCTCTCCAGAGATTGACGGGGCAAAGCCCCGTCGTTTGCGCAATCGCTTGGCCCCTTGCCGCTGCCACCAATTGCTCTGACGCAAGGGACGGCGCTGCTCCTGCCTATCGCCCAGCGTCTATCAGGATGGGCCATCCGGCATCGATGGGTCGCCACCGCGACCAACCTGTCGCCCAGGCGGTGCCGCGATCGCACTCGTGCCGCTCTCGGAACGCGCCTATCGCGCCCTTGGCATTGCCCGTGTACCTCTCTCCAGGCGGTGTCGCCACACGTCGGCGGATGACCTCCGGCCTCACGCCAATGGGCAGGCGAACACGGATCGCGATGCCTGCGGGTTTCAGACCATCGCCCGGCACCACCGCTCAGGTTGGACGTCCAAGGCGCCTGATCTCCTGATTGGCCCACCGACCTCCCTTCGCCTTTCCTGTGACACCTGCGGCGAGACGGCGTCGCATCGCAACCCGCTTACGGTCGCCCGTGTTGCCGCTACGCGGCTGCCCGCGCCAGCTCCCTTACGCGGGTTCCCCTCCGCTTGCGCTCCAGTGCGATGCGACACCGCACGCCGCTCTTTCGGTGTCACCGGCGGGAAGGCCGTCGGACCAACCAAGGAGCACCGCCATGAACAACGTCAACATCACCGGCCGGGTCGCCAAAGATCCCGAAACCCGCGGCACCGTCACCACCCTCATCGTCGCCACCGACCGCGTCAAGCTCAAGGACGGCAAGACCTATGTCGACGAGGCCACCGGCTACACCGCCAAGGAGACCGAGTTTCACAAGGTCACCTGCTTCAATGGGCTCGGCAAAGGCGCCGCCACCCGTGAGAAGGGCAACGTCGTCGCGATCACCGGCCGGCTCCACTATTCGAGCTGGGAGGACCGCGACGGGGTCACTCGCTATGGCTGCGAAATCATCGCCGACAAGATCGATTTCTTCTGATCGATCGGGCGGCGCTCAGGCGCCGCCCCTATCGTCCGACGATCGGGCGCCGGTACAGCGTGTAGGCACCAGGAAACGCCGCTGTTCCCGCTGCCCACGCGTCCAAAGGTGCGACGGGCAGGCAAAGATGGAGCAGTTCGACCAGTTCGGTCCATATCGGATCATCTTGGGCAACGAGAAGGCAGCGCTCGCCATCCGCGGCGTCGATCGTAATCGCGACGAAAACCATGTCGTCGTCGCGCTTCGACACAGCGCTGGTGATGCCGGAGACCGCCGACCAGCCGATGAGGCGCTGCTCGCCTTCAATCACCACCGAGATGCCATCTTCGGAGATCCCGGCGATATGCGTCGCGCCGTCCTCCCGATCATCACGCAAGCCTTCTGCCATCCTATTTTCCGCCGCTCGAGGGGGACAGCAGGTCCGCAACGCCTTCCGCAAAACCCTGCGCAAGCACGGCCTCGTCCCGGGTCAGCCGGATCTCACCTGCCAGGCTTTCATCCAACAAGTGCTTGAGCCTCGCTGCGAGCGCGCGCGCCGCCTCGCGGATCATTTCCTCGTTCATAACTGACCTCGTGGCGCAGCGGTTTCGACAGGTGGTCTGTCCGAACGATCCCGGGCTCGGCGGCCATGGCACTTGTCGCGACTCCGACCATAACACAGACAGACCGAGGATTCGCTCGGGCATGCGAGCGGCGGTAACCGTGATCGACACTTTGGTACGAACCGTACCTCGATACGGATATGCGACTTCTCACCTGACAGTCCCTTTGGGGGAATGCTCCAGCGTTTCCGACCAGAACAGCTAGAGCCGATTTGCTGTTAACCCGCCCGCAGCGCGGCCGGGGCAAATCGAATTCTCTCTCTAACATCTCGGTATCAGACAAGCTTCATCGCCATAGTCTGATGAGCCTCTGGCCTTTTGTGCAAGGATGCGCGGTTCCCCCAATTTTCATGGGCCCGTCACTTTCGCTTCGCTCCGCTTACGGACCCAAGAAAATCGGCTCCCCCACGCCCCGCTGCGCGGCGCGGGGACAAGCCCCGCGTCCCTGACAAAAGCCCGCCAGCTCATCCGATGTGACTTCATCTTTCATCCAATCCCGGATGAGAGATCGACTTGTTCGGAGGCTATGATGACTTCTTTCAACAACTTCGCCGATCTTGCCAGCCACATCGCGGCAGCGCGCGTGAACGAGGATCTGACCGAAACCTACGAGGGCGCGTTCATCGAGCATAGCGAGATGGCGAAGCTCAGCATCGTCGATGCGCCGGAAGCGCTCGACATGCCCGATCCGGAGCAGGTGCGGGCCGCCGTCGAGATGATGATGCAGACCATGTTCGACGTGCTGCGCGACACGCGCATGGAGCCGTTTGCGACTGACCTCGTCTGGGGTTTCGCCAACAGCTTCCACGTCGTCGCCAAGCGCATCGAAGGCCGCGAGGACGATGCAGCCAAGAAGCTCGGCGAACTCGCCCGCGCCTATGATCCGTCGGAGATCTACGCGACCGAGCTGGAGGACACCCAGCTCCTCTGCCAGACGCTGCAGGGATGCCGCGAGGCGATGGAGTGCATGCGCGACCATGCCGCCGAAATGTACCGCGTCGAGACCGGCAAGCCCTTCTCGCCGGTGCGTGGCAGCCGGGTGTCGAGCGCGCTCAACGCCTCTATGATCGACGCCCGCGACTATCTCGCCTCCCGCGCCCGGGAGCGTCGCGAGCAGTTCGCACCCGAGGGTCCCGTCGTCGCCTTCTCCGGCGGTCAGGCCTGGGAGGATGGCGACCTGCTCTGGAACGGTCTCGACACCATCAAGGCCCGCATCCCCGAGATGATCCTCGCCACCACCGCACAGTCGAAAGGTTGCGATGCCGTCGCCCACGCTTGGGCAGCGTCGCGCGGTGTGAAGGTCATCCAGTTCCGCCTCGACCGCAGCCAGGGCAACCGGGCAGCCTTCGTCCGAAACGACCGCATCCTTGGTCTCAAGCCGGTCGAAGCGGTGATCTGCGAAGGCTCGGGCATCCAGATGAACCTCGCCCAGAAGCTCCGGCAGGCCGGGGTTCCGCTGCACATCGTCAAGCTCTCGCAGCAGCGGATCGAACGGCGGGCGTGAGCCCTTCGGAGAGGCTCCGGCTCAGGCCGGGGCCTCTCTACTTTTCTTGCGTTGGAAATGCGGCGCTCAGGGGCGTCGAGCCCCATCGCGCCGCGGGGCCTGACCGTTCCGGTCGAGTTCGCACCTCTCGGGTGCGCCATCTGTACCGCGCCAAAAAGGGAAGGGGGAGCGGCCAGGCGGTTCAACGAGGGAGGACGAGATGTCCATCGTGTTTCGCATCGCCACCGACGCCGACAATCACCAAGGTCCGGTCGCCGTCATCACCGCCCGCCAGCTCGCGGCCTTTCGGGCGTTCCTGCGCGCGGAAAGCATCCGTGCCAACACCGTCCTGCTCGCCCCGGATGCGGCAGACGACGCGTTCCTGTCCTACAGGTTCGAGGCACGCGTCTGCCCGCTGGCGCTCGCCAGCGTAGCGCGCATCTTCGACTTCGACACCGCGGTGATCAGCGTACTCGAGGAGGCCCAGTTCCGTGTCCGCCGCGTCAGCGTCTACCGCGACGAGGGCGCCGGCACGATCAACATGCGTGTCGCACTCACTTCGGATCTCGGCGTCGAACTCGACCTCGCCTCCGGCAACGCGTTCGCGTTGCTCGAAAGCCTCGGCCTCAATCCCGACAGCGTCGGTGAGATGGCCATCGCCGCGATGCGCAAGCGTCTCGCCAATCCCGCCATAAAACGTCGCATCGCGGCCGAGGGCCTCGCCGATTATGTCGAGCGGCTCGATCGGCTTCTCGCCACGGCCGATTCCGACGAAACGTCCCGGCTGGAATGGGCTTAGCTTCCCCAATCTTCCCATGATGTCATGCGCCCCGCGTCCGCCGCAAGGATGAGCGGTTCCCCCAATTTTGACCGTCGCCTCGCTACGCTCGCACACGGCAAAATCGGCTCCCCCGCTCCCCGCCGGGCGGCCGCCCGCAAGCGTGCGGTCCTTGCCCCGGACGCGCCGCGCATGACCCGACACCAGTCCCTTATGAATGGAGGATATAATGACCATCGAATCAACACGCTGCTGCGACGATGTCGCGCTCTGGCCCGACGGCAGCTGGGCCACTTTGGGCGACATCTCCAACGGCGACTATCATTGGAAAAGCGACGACTACGAGATCATCTCCTACCTCGAAACGGAGCGCCTCACCGCCCTGGGCGTTTATGAATGACGAGCCTACTGGGATGGGCCTGGCTCCACCGCATTTCGCGCGGCCATCAACCTGCTGAGGGATTCGGTCGAAAGCGGCCGGATGCCCTCGGGTGAGAAGTTGACAAGCGACAGTAGCGTGCTCCACCAACGCGCCGCCGAGCATCTCGAAACCCTGCTGCGCCAGAGCCTCGCGGCCGGGTAACCACCCCACCCTCAGAGGAATAAAATCTCTCACAGACTTCCCAGGATGTCGTTGAGGGCGACGCCGCGTCAAGGATGAGCGGTGCCCCCAATTTTGCCGTGGCCTCCGCTCCGCTTCGCTCCACTCCAACCACGACAAAATCGGCACCCCCACTCCCCGCTTCGCGGCGCGGGCTGCGCCCGCGTCCCTGACCCGGCGCCACCCTCAACGACGGCCAATCCTCTGTCATTCAAGACAGCAGGAGGCTCACATGCAGATCACTTCGACCAACGCCGGATACGACACCGCCGCTTACCTCGCCGCCGTCGCATGCGCCGAACGCCGCGCACTCCACAGCTTCTTCGACCAGCATGTCATCGAGGACGAGGAAATCGGCTACATCACAATCGACGAAGGCGACTATGGCGCACTGCCGGCCCAGCTCATCGACCGGGTGGTCCACACGGTTCCCGGTAAGATGGACGACGAGATCTGAAACGACAGGGGAGGGGCCTCGCGCCTCTCCCCTTTTTTGCTGCCTGGGACTACGGGCATGAGGGGCATCGAGCCCCTCATGCCCGTGCCGCGACGAACGTCGCGGCGGGACCCTCAAGCCGCCAGTCGCTTCTCGACTTCTTCGATTCCCAGCTTCCTGATCCGCTCGATCAGGCCGCCAAGTCGCTTGGCTTCGAGCGTCAGCAGCCCCGACTTGTCGACGGTCGCAATCGCCTGCTCTCGCTCTTTCTCCAGTAGCTTCTTTCGACGTTCTTCCAGCTTGCGTGCGTCCTCTTCGAGCGCCGCTCTTTCCTGTTCCAATGTGCGTGCCATAGGGGCCTCTTGGTTCACGCTGATCGGGCTATGAACGCTGACACTATAGCCGCTGATCTGGTTGGCCGGAAGATGCAGTTGAGCTTGGCGGCTCGGCGGTCCTTCGGCCCGCCGACCGGGGCTCTATTCGCTAGGCCGCCGACGCCCCTTCGGGCCGCCGCCGACCAATCTCACGGAGCCAACGCTGGCGCGTTGTCTCCGCCCGGTGGGGTAACGATCCCCTGCCGTCCGACGGTGGCCAGGGCCACCGTCGATGGGCGCGCTGGGTCTTCGCCCCAAGCGCGCTGGGATGGCATCGCTTCGCTCGCATCCTGCCCGGTCGAACCCGGAATCATTCGCCCGCCACCGGCATTCCAACGATGCTGAGGCATCGCCGGTCCTTCGGCCGGTTCCGCCCGCAGGGCGGCTTTGAGCCCAGCCGGGCCCGGAAACGACCCTCGTCCAGAAACGCCAGCAGACGACCAAGGGTAGAGGATCAATCTCTGAGGATTGGGAGCACACCTTACGCACTGGCGTGCATATCTTTTCCGCTATTTTACAAATAGTTACCGACTAAATGACCTGTGGCACGTTGTGGGACGCGCTCCGGCGGGATCGAATATCCTGTAATTCCAAAGGCTTGTGCGTGCCACAAGCGAACACGCGGTTTTGGCCTTCTCGGATTTCTTGCCCCGTGGCCCGGCCCACGCTATAAGCAGGCTACTTTTTGAGACCCCGCCAGCCTCCCTGCTAGGAGGCTCGGTTTGACCACCGCTTTCAAGCATTGCACGGTCCGGCTCGATCGTGAGAAATACAATCGCGTCGTCGCCATCGCGGCCGAGCGCGATTGTAGCCCATCCGAACTCATCAGGAGCGCCGTCGACGCCTTCCTGACATCGGATGATCTCATCACGGCCAGCCAGCGCCGATTGGCGCGGATCAGCGAGTTCCAGCAACTCGCGCTCGACATCATCATCCGCGAGCAATTCCCCGAGTTTCGCGACCGGATCATCGCCGAAACCGACAAGCGCCTGGTGCAATATCATGGCGCGTAAGGACATCCGCTCCAACGGGCAGAACATCCCGCTGACCCACCATTCGGCGCGCGGTCAGGTCCAGCGCAACTCGGGCAATTTCACCCGCGGCAGCCAGCTTCTCACCCATGAGATGCTGATGTGGTTTTCGGGCGCGAAACTGCCCGTCATCGTCTGGTTCTTCGTCTTCCTGGCGGCGTGGTTCATCATCCTGTCGCTGAAGCTCGACGAGCATGGTTTCCAGCTCGTCTGCATGAAGCTCTACGCGATGCTCTGGGACTGGATCGCTCTCGATCCCAACAAGCGCGTCAACGTCACGCTGCCCAGCGGCGAGATCCTTCGGACGATCATGGCCGTCGTCCAGCAGATTCCCGAGGTCCAGCAGGCCTGGTCCGTCGCCATGCGCGCGTTGCTCGGCGCCTTCCTCGTTTCGGTTTTCCTGACCATCCCGCTGTCGATCTGGTTCGTCGATATCTCCCAGGGCCGGGGCAGGCGCATCCTGCAGGAACGGCATGAGCGCGGGGCGATGCTGGTGACGCGCGACATCCTCTATTCCGAGGTCAGCCGGCACAATTTCGCCAAGTATGAAGAGGAAGCCCGCCAGCACTTCCCCGGCATGTCACCGGCCAAGGTTCTGCAACTCCCATTCGCGGAGCGCAAAGCGGCCGGCATCCATCATCCCTACTCGCTCGCCGGCATCCCCTATCCGCACCGGATGGAGCAGTCGCACACCATGCTGATCGGGACCACCGGCTCGGGCAAGACCACCGAACTGCGCAGCCTGGTCCGGCAGATGCGCGACCGCCAGGACACCGCCGTCATCTTCGACCTTACCGGCGCCTATGTCGAAGCCTTCTACGACCCGGCGCGCGACACGATCCTCAATCCCATGGACCTGCGATGCCCGGCCTGGTCGATCTTCAACGACTGCACCACCCACAGCGAATTTACTGCCGCGGCCGCTGCCCTGATCCCCTCCGATGGCGGATCGTCCGAACCCTTCTGGGCGCTCGCCGCGCGGACCCTGTTCATCGAGATGTGCATCCGCCTGCAGGAGCGCGGGCAGACCACCAATCTCGCACTGTCAGAGAATCTGATGACGGCCGATCTGAAGCGCGTTCACCGCTTCCTCGCCAACACCATCGCCGACCCGCTGACGGCCCCTGAAGCCGCCCGCATGGCCGAATCGATCCGCGCCGTTTTCAACACCAACGCACAGGTTCTCCGCTTCCTGCCCGACGACGGCGAACCCTTCTCGATCCGCGACTGGATCACCCGCGACAAGAAGCCCGGCAGCATCCTGTTCATCACGTCGAATTACGTCGATCTGGCGATGAACCGGGCGCTGCTGACGCTCTGGATGGACCTCTGCATAAACCGCCTCATGACCATGCCGCGCACCCGCTCGCTGCGCACCTGGTTCATGTTCGATGAGCTCGGCGCACTCCATAAACTGCCCGCGATCGAGAACGGCCTGCAGACCGCTCGCGCCTTCGGCGGCGCGATGATCCTTGGAATCCACAGCTTCGAGAAACTGGTCGAGGTTTACGGCGAACAGGGTGCCCGCAATCTCGCGTCGCTCGCCCGCTCCAAGTTGATCCTCGCGACCGCCGATCTCGACACCGCCGAGCAATGCGCGCGCTATATTGGCAACCGTGAAGTGCGCCAGATGGATGAGGCGTACAGCTATGGCTACAACAACACCCGCGACGCCTCGACCCTGACCCCGCGCAAGCAGGTCGAGCCCCTCGTTATCGCCGACGACATCACGAACCTGCCGTCGATGCACGGCTTCGTGAAATTCCCCGATGGCTTCCCTGCGGCCCCCGTTTTGCTCGAATGGAAAGACTATCCCCAGGTCGCCGAGGGTTTCGTTCCGCGGCCCAATTTGCAGCCCGTCCGGTCCAGGCGCGGAGAGGAGGTCTTTAATGGGGACGGCGGCGAAGCAGGCGGGCGTGATGGCGCACTGCAGATCGTGGAAGAGGTGGTGGACGCCACCAATATCGCGAAGGAGATGGCGGCGCGGATCCTGTCCGATCCGGTCGAAGAGGAGAATCAGGAGACCGCCCGCAGGGCATCCCAGCGCAGTGACACGTCCGACGAACAATCGACCCCGCCCACCCACGCCGCCGACAAGGCGCCGGCCTCGCGCAGCAATGGCGAGGAGCAGACGCCGGCGCCGCGCGATCGTGATGATCGGCGCGACGGCCGCGACGCCCAGCGCGCGCCCCAGGTCGAGGATCAGACCCTCGTAGAACTGCGCCAGGCCTTCGCCCCCGGCCGCGACGACGACAGTATGGACATGGGGATCTAGCCCATGCTCTCGGTTGCCTCCGTCCGCTCCGCATCCGGCGCTGCGAACTACTTCGCCAAGGACGACTTCAAGGACAATTATTATACCGCCGACGGTTCGTCCGAAGTCAGCATGTGGGCGGGCGAGGGGGCCGACGCGCTCGGCCTGCAAGGCGAGGTATCAAAGGACGCTTTCGAAGGAATCCTGAACGGCATTCTCCCCGATGGCGAAGGGGTCGCCCAGGTCGAGAACCGGCGCGCGGGCGTAGACCTCACATTCTCCATGCCCAAGTCGGCATCGGTGATGGCCTATATCGCCGGCGACAAGCGGGTGCTCAACGCCAACATGGCGGCTGTCCGCAAGACGATGGCATGGGTCGAGAAAAACCTCGCCGAAGGCCGCAAGGATGTCGAGGGCCGCAAGGTGCCGGTGCAGACCGGCAATCTCGTCTACGCGCTCTTCCAGCACGACACGAGCCGCGCGCTCGATCCGCAAGCTCATATCCATGCCGTCATTGCCAATCTAACGAAGATGCCCGACGGCAAATGGCAGGCGCTCCATGCCGACAAGATCTGGAGCAGCAACACCACGATCGGCTCGATCTATCACGCCTTTCTGCGGGATGGTCTGGAGAAGCTGGGCTACCAGATCGATGCCAAGGGCAAGCACGGCACCTTCGAGATTTCCGGGGTGCCAAAGGCGGTCCTCGAGGCGTTCAGCCAGCGCCGTGAACAGATCCTCGAAAAGGCAGCCGAACTCGGCATTGTGTCCCCCAAGGGACGCCTCGCCGTCACGGCCAATACGCGCGATCCGAAACTGAACGTCGAGGATCGCGACGGCCTGCAGAAGGATTGGATCGACAAGGCGGCAGCGCTCGGATTCGACGGCAAGGGACTGGTTGCCTCCGCCGTAGCGCGCGCGGGTCACTCGCTCGCCGACAGCAAATTGGAACGAGGATTCCGCGCGGTTAGCGACGCCATCAGCGGTGCGCGTGAAAAGATCGGCACCTTCCTTCGCCCGCACGATCCGCTGGTCGACAGCGCGCTCGCGCGCGTGACCCAATCGCCGGCCGAGGCACGAACCCAACTCGCGGTTGCATCGGCCATCCGAATCCTCTCGGAGCGAGAGGCGGCCTTCAACGTCAATCTCGTCTCGAAGACGGCGCTCGACCTCGGCCTGAAGGGTGTGACGATCGACACCGTCGAGCGTCGCATCGCGCAGATGGTGGAGAACCGGCAGCTCATCCCGGGCGCCGTGCGCGATGGCGACAAGGGCATCCGCATGGTGACGACGCAAGAGGCTCTGCGCACCGAGGAGAGCATCCTGAAAGCGGTGGAGGCGGGTCGCGGCAAGGCGTCGCCCATCATCGCGGCCAGCGATGCGCCGGCGCGACTCCAGGCAGCCGCGACACGCGATCTCAATCCTGGGCAGCTCGCCGCCGCGACGCTGATCGTCTCGTCGGCGGACCGCACCGTCACCGTGCAAGGCGTCGCCGGCGCCGGCAAGTCGACCATGCTGGAGGCGGTCGCGCGGGTGGCCGAAGCGGAGGGTCGCGACGTCACCGGCCTTGCCTTCCAAAACAAGATGGTCGCGGACCTGGCCGCGGATGCCGGCATCAAAAGCCAGACCATCGCATCGTTCGCGCTGGCCAACGAGCGGTACATCAGCGAGCGCGACACCCCGCGCTATGACGCGGCCCGGGCGAAATTCGGCGGCACCATGCTGGTGGTCGACGAGACGTCGATGGTCTCGAGCAGCGACATGCTCAAGCTGCACCAAATCAGCGAAGCGCTGGGCGTGGACAAGCTGGTCCTGGTCGGCGACCGCCAGCAGCTCTCGTCGATCGACGCCGGCAAGTCCTTCGCCATGATCCAGGCGGGCGGCGGCACGATGGCGCGGATGGACGAGAATATCCGCCAGCGCACCGACACGCTGCGCACGGTGGCCGCCCTCGCCAATATCGGCAAGGCGGGTGAGGCGATGAAAGTGCTGGGCGACAATGTCGTCGAAAGCATGAATCCGGCTGAAGCGGCCGCCGAAATGTGGCTCGGCCTATCGAGCGATGATCGTGAAGCCACCGCCGTTTTCGCCTCCGGACGCGCATCGCGCGCCATCATCAATCAGCGCATACAGGACGGCCTTGCAACAGAGGGCTCCGTCAAGGGCGAGGGCATCCACCTCACCGTCTTCGAGCGAGTCAATCTCACCCGCGAGGAATTGCGCTACGCTTCCAGCTATCGCCCCGGCCAGACGCTCGACGTCGGGCGGGGCGGCGCGCAGGATGTCGGCCTTGAGCGGGGTCGCTACGACGTCACCAAAGTGCTGCCCAATGGCAAGGTCGAACTGAGCGACGGCCGAAGGAAAATCCGCTTCGACCCGCAGAAGCTCTCGCCGACAGAGAAACGCGACCGGCTCGAGCTCACCGAGAAGAAGGATCTCCACCTCCGCGAAGGCGACAAGATCAGGTGGACCGCGAACGACAAGGACCGCGGACTTCACAATTCCGCGCTCGCCCGCGTGCTCACCGTCGACGCGAACGGCGTCACCGTCGAAACCGCCGGAAGAGAGCGCCTCACCCTCGACCTGGGCGATCCGATGCTGTCGCGCCTCGACCTCGCTTACTCGCTCAACATGCACATGGCGCAGGGCATCACGACCGACAAGGCGATCACCGTCATGTCCAGCCATGAGAGGAATCTCTCGAACCAGCGCCTGTTCAACGTCGGGGTCACGCGTGTGCGCGACGAGTTGACGATGGTGGTGGACGACAAGGAAAAGCTCACCCGCCAGCTCGACATGAATCCCGGCAACAAGACCTCCGCTCTCGAAACCCTCGGCCGCCTCGATATCGACGGGAAGAAGGGACCGAAAATCCCGGAGAAGTTCGATCCCGGCCCGATCGACGGCGTCGACCTGTCCAATCTGCCGGATTTTCCGACCGACCTCCCTCCGCTCCCGAATGGCCCTGCCAGGCCAGCCGAGCTGGCGAAGGTCGACGATCTCAAGAAACCGCCGGACCTCAAGCCCGACCGTGGCGACATTCTGCCGCCGCTGCCGGAGCGGAGCCTCGGCCTCGATTTGTAGTGTGAAGCCGCCGGCGCGGTGCCGGGGCCAATTTGGAGACTGACTATGAGTGGTTGGGATTTCGATGAGGGCGGCAAGTTCGGCAGCGAAAAAGCGGCCGAGGATTATGCCAAGCGCAACAACATCGACATGCGCGACATCCGCACCCGCCGCAAAGGTGATGAGGTCGAGCTGGAGATCCGTCGCTCCGCGCTCGATGGCCGCTCGCTGCGCGACAGCGGCGAGGGCCGCCGCGACGGATGGAGCTGAGAGGGGCAGGAGAGAGGGGAGGCAGGGTGAGTCGACGAAAGGTGCGGCTCACCCATCCGGATCAACCGCACCCCGGATCGACCAAACTCGACATTTCCGCTGCCCTCCCGGCTTGCGCCCCACTGCGCGTGCGGTCGCCCGATCGATGCGGGCGGTCTTTGAACGGAGAAACCCGATGGAAGGCTATTTGCTGGCCGTTGCGGCCACCGCATTACTCGTTTCCCCTGCGACCGCCCAGCGGGTCGGGCAGGGCGGTACCGGCGTCGATGAAAATTCCGAACTGCCGCGGTGCAGCCAGCCCCTCGGCAGCGTCGCCTTGGTCGAGGATCGCAGCGTCGCCGGCGTGGAAGACCAGCTCCCACCCGGCATGAAAGCGCTCGTCCAGCTGGCGGAACGGCAGAATGGCGGATCCACGGCAAAGGTGGACCCGCTTCCGTTGCTGAAGCTCCTGGCCGCGCGTTCGGGCTGTTTCGAGGTTGTCGAGCGCGGCCAGGCGTTCGATGCGCTACAGCGGGAACGCCAGCTCGCCGCCGGCGGCACCGTCGCCAACGGCTCGGAGTACAACAAGGCGACGCTGCGCGCGGCCGATTACCTGCTCACCGCTCAGGTCCTCTACTCCGATAGCAACAGCCTGGGTGGAGGAGGTGGAATCGGCGGTACGTTCGGTTCCGCCGTCGGGCTCAAGACCAAGACGCTCGAGAGCCAGACGATGCTGACGCTGGTGAACGTCAAGACCGGCGTGCAGACCGCAATCGCAACGGGCTCCGCACGCAAAAGGGATGTCTCCGTCGTCGGGGGCGGCCTCCTGCTGAGCATCGGGGTAGGGGCGCTCGGTGGCGTCTACACCTCGACGGATATCGGCAAGATCACGTCCCTGGCCCTGCTCGATTCCTTCAGGAAGCTCGCCCTGGACGCCCAGCGCCGGATACCATCCGCCGGCGTCGTTGCGCCGGTCGCGCCTGCCGCTCAGGCCAAATAGCGGGGTGGGGCCATGGATATCGGCGAGGTACTGTTCGCTCTGAAGGGGCGGGTCGGACGAGGGCCGTTCGTCGGCCTCATCGTCGTTGGTTGGGCGATGGCTTTCGGTTTCGTCCACTACAATCCCGTCGCTATCCTCCAGCATGGCAGTGCCCAGACACTGGCGGTGCTTGGTCTGGCCATGCTCATGCTTTGGGTCAGCGTCGCGATCACCGTGAAGCGGCTCCACGACGTCGGCCTTTCCGGCCTGAACGCCATCTGGATCGGCTTGCTCGGAATGATGGGCGATCCCCTCGACACCAACGCTCCCATCCTGATGGGCGCCGCGGCGATCTCCATCGTCGCCCAGCTCTGGCTCTGCATCGAGCCGGGAGCGAAGCGACCCAATCGCTTTGGCAATCCGGCGTCGGCATAGAAGCACGAAAGGCAGCGCCATGGACATCCAGCACGATCTTTTCGGCGCAGCGCTCGCGCCGATCGTTGACGATCCGATCACCGAGCCGGCCCTTTTGCCGCTCGCCGCACCCTGCGGGTTCCGCAACAGGAAGAACGCGCCGTGTCAGCGGCTCGCGTACCGGCCGCTCAGGTGCGACGGAAAGCACCTCACGTCGAACGGCCGGCCACTGCTCCACTGTGTTATGGAATGCTTCAACGGACCCTCGGCCGAGGACCTGGCAGTACAGCTTGAGAAGGCTATCGGATGACGGGAGAGTGGCTTCGTCTTGCCGGCGTGGTCGAGTCCAGTGCTCGAGGACCCCTGCTCCGAATCGAGGACGGCACGCGCTGGCGATTGATCGTGGAGGTCGCCATCGACCATCTGCATGGTCGGTCGATCACCGTTGAAGGCATTCCGGAAGGAAATGCGATCGCCGCTTATTATCTGGCGCCGGCGAACGAGGCGCCCTCATGCTGACCCGATCTTCCGCCTTCCCGGTGCGTCGTCCGGCCTGCCCCTATTGCGGGTGTCCCATCGACCATTGGCCCAGGGCATCCCACCTCCAAACCTGCGGCACCTGCAAACGACCGATGATGCTGATCCGTTGGCCTTTGGACTGGAATGGCCCGAAGCGGCTGCGCGGGGTGTTGGATTTTGGGTTCACCCTCTACGGCCTGGCGACGTTGGCGCTGGTCCTGCTGTTCTCGATCACGAATATGCCGCCGAGTTCGGGACTGCCTGTGATCTCATGGAGAGCGCCTGTTGCGATGCCACCAGCTGGCAACCGGCCGTCGAGTTCGCTTAGGCCGAATGGGATCGCGCCATGGCTCGCACCCACGCCTTCGATCTGCGCGATATGCGCTCGCAGATGTTCGAGGACGATAGACTGGCGCATAGCATTGGTGCGACTCGGGAGCGGTTGAAATGTTCCCTATACGTTCTATCTCCCGACCGCTTGAGTCAAGCCAGGAGCTCGCGGGGCTGTCATCTGGGCGTTTGCCGCCAGTGGCACTTTACCCGGAACACCGCGAAATCGGGTAAAGTGCCACTGCTGTTGCTCTACAGAAGACGGGGAGGCAGGAAATATCCTGCCGATAACGAGCGCCAATCTGGCGCGTCCGGTGAAGTGCCATAGCCGGAAATTCGCTCGCAAGGGTGCGAATAGGGATTCACACTGAGCACCCGATGTGCTTGTAATGTTCCATGTTTCAACCGGATCTCTTTGTGTGCGACGAAGGCAGCACGGTCCTAGATCTGCCGGCGGTTCTTGAGCGCCTGGCCGGCATTTCAGACCGCCCTCGATACACGTTCATGGTGCTCAACCTGATCGCTAAGGCGGCGGGACCATCTGGGCGTGCGGGTCCCTACGTGAAGGATGCCGATCGCCGTGTTCCTGTCCGGGACTGGCTCTCGGATGCCATGGTCCCGATGGCGCAGCGTGATCCCAAGCGCCGCGCGACGACAGCCGCTGTGCGCGACGAACTCTCCCGCAGTGGTGATCTGCCGGCCGATCCCGCTGAGGCCCATGCGATCATCGACGCCGAGGTGCGGCGCCGTGTGCTCCGATCGGGTCGATGCAGTGTCAGTCGGGCAGTCTCCGATCTGGTGAAGGCAGGGCTCGTTCGCCGGCACTACCAAGGGTACCGCGTCGACCATCAAAATCGAGGTGCGCAGCGCGAAGCGGTCTACACGCTGACCCCGCAAGCTGCCCACGCTCTCGGCGCGCGGCGCTAAGCTACAAGTCCGAATTGCGGCGCTCGATCTCGGCTGCTGCAGCGTCGGTTTCGCGACGCTCGAGCTCGCCAAGCACGAAGGCTCGAACCAGCCCCTCGTCCGACATCGCTTGGACACGTCGCGCAAGTTCCTGGGGATCAAGTGCCGCCGTATACCTCATCCACCCCCTTGATCATGAAGGCCGCGCACGAATTAAACACCGCCTATGACTTTCATGGCTGCCGTTTTGGGATCTCCATAAAAAATCGGGTCGACACGTTCCATGATGTCGGCACTGACATCCAAGAAACTTCGCTTGTTTTCGATGGGGATAAGAGCCCGCTTTGCCCCATTGTCCATCGCGACCTGAAGGGGCTCTGTGAGCGATCGAAGCGGTTTGATGTTTCCCTGCACACTCATGTCACCGAGTACGAGCAATGCTGGACTGACCGGTGCTTTTCGAAGTGCAGAATAGGCCGCTACAAAAAACGCGATTCCAATCTCTGCCTCTACACGATTGCCCAATAGGTCAATCACCTCGACATGCATATCCGACGTCTCAAGCTCGCGTCCAACGCCGAGTTCCGCCTTCTTCGACTGGACGTAGCTGAAAGCTCGTTGAACCGATTCCTTCATCGCTCCCGAAACTCCGCCCGCCAACTTCATTTTCCCGGCTCCGCTCGAAATCGAAACCTCTAAGCGGTAGAGTCCAACCGTTCCGTCGGATGTCACGCCGGCTGTGTATACAGTCCCAGGAGAAAGCGGATCCAGGGAGATTAGGTCACGTCCCCCTTGCTCCGGCACGCCTACGAACCTTTCCTCCCCTGTTTCCTGGAGCGTGTAGCTAAACGATGTCTGATAATATTCGAAGGAGCCCATCTTCTTGAGCTGCTCTTTCACGCGGCGGCGCCCTTCAAGAGCCAATCCAAGAATTTCCGCTAGTTCTTCCTGGGTCACGTCCCCATGTGGAAACAGAATCTTCATGAAACCGGACACCGTCTTCCGGACGGCTTTACGATCGCGGGCGTTGAGGTGAGCGCCCATTGAAAAGTACCTGTCGCTGATCTCCGTGAAATTGTGTTTGCGCATCTCGCGCAGTGCTTCGGCGAGATAATCAACGACAAACCCATAGTGATCTGTGAACAGGTCGTTCCGCATCTGCGGGATCTCCCAACCCGGGAGATAGAAGTGCAGGCGATCGATGAACGCCATGTCGTCGCGGATGGTGTCCGGCATCGGCGCGAAAAGGTGGCCGGTCTGAACCATAACGTCGATCGGCAGATTGGTATTACCGAACATCGCAATGCTGGCGTCCCCTGCGACAGCCTCCTGTCCCCGCTGGAACGTGCCAGACTCGCAGTAGGTTTTCATCGTCGTGATGACTTCCTTCGGCATTTTCTGGAGATCAGCGACCTCGTCGAAACCGACGACATCCCAGATCTGGACCATGCCTTTTTGGCGCCCAGACATGTGACCGAACAGATTGGCGACCGTAGTCCCTCCCGTCAGGAGAGCGGTGTAAGGCGAGACCTCCTGGACGACATAGCTCTTGCCGGTGCCACGTGAACCGAGTTCCACGAGGTTGTAGTTTCGCTCCGCTAGCGGGATCAACCGCACCAAGAACAGCAGCTTCAGCCGTCGAGACATCTCGCCAGGCTCATACCCCATGCTTCGGACGATGAGATCGATCCATTCGTCGGTCGTAAACTGCTTACGGACATCGCGGTACTCATCAAGGTCGAACGTCGCGATTTGAATAGGGACCAGCTTGTCGATCCAGAACGGATTCTTCCCTCTCGTCTCCTCGTCAGATTCAAACCGCATATCGACTTGAGCCCAGACACCGCCCATTAGCAGGCGCTCGTAATCACGCACGTACTGACTAGGGATATGAAGAAATTTGTTGTTAAAATTAACACCCTCTCCCCAGTAATCAGAATCCACCAGGCGAACTTTAACCTTGTCGATGAATGAGTATTTTCCGTTCTCCTTGACCTTGCTTTGCGCCTTCGCAGACTCATCGGGCCGGATGTAATTGTTTGCCAACGTGTCATTGACGACCTGCAAGCCCATCTGAATCGCAATTTCATCTGACGAGGCGCAGTATTTTCCCAGTAGGAACTCAAGCACGAACACGGGGACGTTCGCCCCGACCTTAACCTTCCGAACGAGATCCTTGCGGACGACCTTTCCAGCGAACAGTTGGTTCGCCTTATTGTCGAGTGCGTCGCGGGTCGGTGGTGATCCGTTGCTCATGCTCAAACTCCGAGGCGAACCGGGATGTCGGTGGGTGAACGGTACAGCTCGGCGTCCGTTGTCGGATCTTGAACGACCACCCGGAGAGATGGTGAACTCTCGTCGCTCAGCAGGAACGCGACCGTGACGGGCTTACCGGCCTGAAGCCTCACGCAACCTGTCGCGCGATCAAAGTCGCCATCGACGGCCATACCCACTCCGCCAACCTGCTTTCCGGCTGAAATCAGGAGCGGTCGGACCACCAACTCGTTCGGGAAGAGCGAGAGATTTTTACCGTCGAGTTGGATCGTCACGCTGAATATGCGGTTCGTGACGGCGACAGGCAGGCCCGTCGCCGTCACCGGTCCTGCGGCCGTATGCTCTGCCTTTCTCGCCTTCATGCGGACGGTCACCACAGGTATGACCATTTCTTGCAAGGAGGGGCCGCCGTGGTGGAAGGCAAGATCCCCGCCCGCTTTGAATACCCCGCTACCGATGGGAAACACGAAATCCAGATCGGATTCATACCCGAGCGCCGAGGCGGTGACCCGAACGCAACCAGCCGGGGTTGCGCCGCCGCGCCCAATCCAACAGCGACGATGGAGGTCAATCTCGTCGCCCCCCGGCGCGTCGATCCGCATGGACTCGTCGCGGTCCGATGGGAAGAACAGATGCCCATGATCAGCGGTCAGCACGCAATGCTCGACGCCGGCGGCGGCAAGCTTGCGGATGGCCCGGGCTAGATTGTCGATGACCGTATCCATCACCTGACGAGCCTGGAAGGTGAATCCCCGCTCGCCAGCATGATCGATCTCCTGAGACCGCACGATGATGACCTGGGCGTCCTCGATCTTCTTGGCAAGCCGGGAGGGTTGGAGACTGAGCAGTTCGTCCAGAGCCATATCGGCAAGCTTGGGCACGCGCGAGGCGGCAAATTTCTTCCGCGCGGCTAGGTCGGGAAGGAAAGCGTCGTCGATTTTTGCACCGAGCATCCCGGCCTGCTCGACAACGCTGAAGCTTGACGATGCCCCCGGCTGAAGTGCGGCCATACCAATCGGCGTGATGCTCGGCAGCGCGCAGACAGCAGGTCGCACGCTGACTTCCACGGACTTTGGAAGCCGCTCGGAGAGTTCGACGCCCATCTCGAAACGCATGGCGTCAACGAAGAAATACGCTACGGGCTTGGGCTGCTCCGAGACGATCTCGCTGTATATTCGTGTTTGGTGCAACGACGGCGAGACCGTCCATTTTGCCGCGACAAGAGCTCTCGTAAAGCCATCGGCCATGGCGCGGCAGGCGTCTTCGTAGACGCCCCGAACCACCCCCAGCGGACGCTCCTCCGGTTCGTCGTCGAGATTCGCGACCCATGCCTCAAGGCGGCGTTGAGCCTGGTCCAATTTGAACCAGCCGTCTTTGGCTGCGTATGCGCCAATCCAGGCATTGGCGTCGCCACCAGCTTTCCCGACCGCGGCGCGCACAGCCACACCGAGGCTCCCCAGCTCGGCCATGCGGCGACACGCCTCCCACTGGGCCTTCCGTCCGACATCACGATCTAGCCAGAAGCTATGCTCACGCCCACCAATGATTTCGAGTGCCTGATCGAACTTCCTCTCCGCGACCAGGTCGCCGCAATGGGCCAGCAGCACGCGTTCCTCAAAGCGGAACGTGTCGATCGACCCGAGAGTCCCGGCGGGGACGACGGCGTCGCAAAGCCCCAGCTCGGCCTCCACGCGATCTGCCATCGCGGGATAGACGTCGGAGAACCTCGAGCGAAGCTGATGGGCGAGCTCCCGAACCGCTCCTTCCTCATCCCTGGACTTCGGCGCTGGGATAGCGTCAAGAACCGAAGGGGGGGTGCCGCTGAGATCACATCTGAATTCACCTGCAAGGCCATACCGCAAGGTGATGGATCGCAGCTTTGACAATGCGGCGTCGTCAGGAAGCTCCAGCCCGAGCTTCGAACGCACAAGCTTCACCAGCTCACGAGTCGCCTCTTTTGCCTCGATCTCGGCATCGCGCTCGTCGCTTGCGAGCCATGCCGCGATGATGCCCTCGTTCCCCGACGTGCTGTGGAAGATCGACTTCAAGACCGATGGCGGCTCGGTCGACGAGGTGTCCGACGATGCACGCGCGAGGTCCTCATAGGACACACGCTCCGGTGCAAGCATCTCATCAATGACGCCGTCGGTGTATCGCTGGCGCAGAACATTGCGCGCGAGCCGCTTCAGCTGCGGCTCATAGCAGTCGCCAGCCTTTTCCAGTTCCATCAGGACCGAGCCGTGGCGATCACGCTCACAGCCGGGCAGGTAAACGATCATGCACTCGGACGGCGCATCCCCACATACAAAGGGCTCTACGACCGTCCGAAGCTCGAACATCGAGCCGTCATATTCCGTCAACCGCGCCGCAGTGCCGCTAACGGTCACCGGCACAGCCTCATCGCTGGTCCGCGCGCTACCCCGCAATTCAGCGATGAACGACGCGAACTCGCGGCGAACATCGTACCAGACAACTACCTTCCTGGCTTTGAGCCTCTCGGCGAGCTGATTCGAAATATAGTCTTGCAAGGGGTGCATCAGCTGAGACCTCCGCTTTCCACCTTGGACAATTCTTGAAAGCGGGAGGCGAACCAGCGCAGGCGCGCAATGCCGTCGGACACCGCATCGCCGGACGAAGAAATGATGTGCCTCGCAAGCTGCGGCAAAAGCAGAACCAGCAGGAGATCAGACGAATTCCTGTCGAGCGTGAAGCGTGCTTCACCTTTCACCGCTAGCTTTGCGGTGAACTCATCGAGAGCTTTCTGCCCTGGCTCTGTCATCGGCTCCGGAGCAGCTATCAATCGGCGTATGCCTTCCGGGGAAACTAATCGAATCGGCTGTAGCGCTTCGTAGAGTGGGCCGGCGTTTCGACCAAAATCGATATCGGGAAACCATCCGCGGACTCGCGCGACAAAGTCATAGACGTCCGTGAAAACGCCACCGTGTTCGCGCTGGCGCCGCTCGGTTTCAGAGAACAAGTTGCCGATTGTTATGTCGCCCTGCCGAACGGCGAATCCGAGCGAGACTAGGAGACTGCGCTCTTGCTCGGAAAGCGAACCTGTCAGGGGCTTGTAGCCAAGGTCGTGTTCGACCTCATTCCACACATGGGCCATCATACTGCAGATTTGGATTTCGCAAGGGACGTCCGAGACATTCGCGTAAGTACCGATCACATCGGTCTCTGGTAAAAAAGCCTCGATATGCGTGGCCCTGTAGAAGTTGCTATTGTCAGCCGCGTTCTTGTCTTTCCTCTCGCTGTTCGGCGAAGCGCCACGCAAATCCACGAACCGCTTGCATACCAACTGTACGACTTGGTCCTCATGCCTCTGCTCGTAGGTGGCTATCCGCACGGCGGCGAGATCGCGTACCGCGTCAAATACCGATTGCACACTCGGCAGATCCTTCTTTCCAGACGCCGCAAAGCGACGGAGTTTGCCCTCAAGGCTTTTGGGACTCTTCGCGCGATAGGTCACTTGCGCGCGGATCGCGTTTCCCTCGACGATCTCAAACCTGCAGATCTCCGCGACGCGCGCCGAGAGCTTCAGATACCTGTCGTACTCGCGGTGATAGCGGAGAACTGCGTTCTTGATGGTGTCTTCGGAGATCGTCACGGCGATGATCTCCTTGTTCTTTCCTTCGGACCGCTTGGTGCTGAGGCTTCGGTAAGCTCCTTTAGTGCCGCTTTGACCGCAACTGAGGTCCGTTCACGGACAAGCTCATCGACAGGGCGCTTTGGAGTTGGTCGTGGCTTCCACTTCCCATCATCCCCTTCCGCCCAAAGAACATCCTCAAGTCCGTGGGTGATGGCGAGGCTACGGTCCGTCGCGCATTTCGGAATCACGCGCTCGGGCCATAAATGCATGGCAGCGTGCGACCAACCGTATTTCCCCGACGCAAGTTCGTCCCACCTGCCTTTCAGCTCCTTCTGCCAGGACCGGTGCTGCGGCACGAGTCGCCAGAGCGGCGCCATAGTCAGCACCACGCCGTCGTCGAGCGCTGATTGCCAGAGCGGGGCAACGCGCTTGACCTCTTCGACGAGAGAACGAAGCTCTCCGACGAAGGCCTCCTGTTCGGCGATTTCCGTGCGTTCTTTCGCTGAGGGATTTGAACCGGTAGTTTGAACGAGGCTAATGAGCTGTCGCTCTTCGTGAGCGAGTTTGGGGATCACCACGTCGTTCTGAACTTGAAAGAGACTATCGCGGGTGAGTCGGTGTGAATAGAGCCAAACACTATATTGGCCAGAGGGAACCGCAAGCTGCCAATATATTGGAGCCTTGCGGCGACTCTTGGAGTAACGCTTCAGGTGATATTCGAAGAAACTCGACGCCATCCATTGCCGCAAATCGTGATTCTTTGGGTCAAGCAGGGCAGCAACCTGATTCCACCACGTATCGGCGTTCGGCTTAAAGACCTCATCAAACACTGAGCGCACCGCCGTGGCGAGGTCATGCCTATGTCCCCGGTCATCGACGAGAATGCCGTTTCCCGGAAATGCAATTGGATATCCCTCCGGCTGGTTCGCGACCGGCAGGCCGTGATCGCCAGTAAGCATGCCTGGCGAACAGACCGGAAGCGGCTCGAAGGGATCCGGTTCTTGCGGCTGGACAGGCGCATCGATGGCGAGGCGCATGTCGAAGCGCCCAAACGCAACCCCAACCGCCCAAGAGACGAATCCGGCCGCAAGGCTCATTGCATCGGCGTTGCCCCCACCATCGTCATTCTCGTCTATGTCAGACGCGGTCTCCTCCTCGGTGTCGTTCTCTGTCTCGGCTTCGGCGATTTCGGGGGCCTGAGCGCCAAAGCCCTGAGTGATAGTGCGCCGATCTTCTTCGTGTATTCCGTATAGGTCGAAGCAGCGAACGTCGATCAGCGCCTGGATTGCAGCCAGTCCTGCCTCAGTCGAACGCACATGCTCAACCCAATTGTTGGTTCGCGCGGCCACCGATTCACCCGTGGCCTGAAGTAACGGAGGCAGCACAAAGGCGTGAGAGTTCTCTGTGCGGGTATCAAGTTTATGTTTCAAAGACCATGCTTGGTGGGAAAGGCGAGAAAGACCGGCAAGCTCCTCTTCCGAGAGGTAGGGGACAGGTGTCTGCTGTATAAGTCCTGCCTCGAATGACTGGGCAAGCTCGGTACGCGCAAGCTGGAGCGCGACAAGCGAACAATATGCGGCTGAGTTTACGACGGCGCAAATTGCTAACAGATTATCTGGCGCATCATTCGAGACAAATACTGCGGGCCCTTTATCCCCGAAGATGCAGCCTGAAGGCATCAGACGAAAAGAGAGACCATTCGTTCGTCGCGGCCAAGTGAGCCCTGGGCGAAAGAAATATTGCAATGAAGCGGGCCGAACGTCCGGCCTGTGAACCGTACCCAAATACCCAGGATAAGTCAGCCGCAGACGATCCCAATGAATCACCAGATGTACGTCTGAATAGTAGGTCGAGAATGAACCACCCTTGAGGTGTGGAACCCAACTCCAATCGTCACGCTCCGAATGGAATGGCACCTCCCATGCCGCTCGAATCCAACGACCGTCATCGGTGGTACCATTTGTACGTCTCGCTACCGTCCCAGAAGACTCAAGCGGCTGAAGATCGACAAATAAACGTCGTATCTTCTCACTGACCCAGTACGAAAAGGGCGCCCCAGGAACTAGCTCGAAGCTCTCCGTGTCCACATCGAACCGAATTCTTCCTAACGCTGCGGCAGGATCGGTGATGGCTGTACGCAGGGCTGCCGCCTTGTCATCGGCTTCCACAGCTCGCAAGAAAACCGTCTTCATGCCACCACCTCCTTGCTCTTCTCGAGGCAGTAGGCCGCGACCTCAACCATGGCGCTGTCCAGCACTCCATAGCCAAGATCCGCAAAGACGACAGGTGGTGCCTCCCTCAGCAGGATTTCCTCGCGCCATTTTTGAAAGCTGGACAAGAAGAAGCCAGTTCGCGAAGTGATCGCGCCAAGCAGGCCATGTGGGTGGAGAAGCTCAATCCCGCGCTCGACGAATGCGGCGTAAACGTCGTTCTTCGTGCGCGGGAAGCTCTTCTCGAATTCCGCCTTCGCCCCGAGACTACAGGCCCCGAAGGGGGGATTCATCAACACCAGGTCGAACCGAGTTCGTACCAAATCGATCAGTGCGACGCCCTGGGCTGCATCGCCCGCGAACAACCGCCGGCGGACGCTTGCACTGCCGGTGGCAGTCTCCGCGAACGTGTACAATGCCTCTGCGATGCGAGCCTCGGCCTCGTGGAAAAAGCCGTCGTCATCGATGCCGGAGAGATCCAGCGAGCCCTGTTTTGGCACGGGCTCCATGCCTGGCAGAAAAGCGGTAGCCTGACGCTGCTTTACAAATTGCTCGCGAGCCCGGCGCAGCTCTGCCGCTATACCGTCTTCCACACGAAGGAGCGTACCAAGCTCGCCTGCTAAGCGGCTTTCGCCGACCATCTTCTTGAACAGGTCTCGTAGTAGCGGTGGATCAAGCCGCGCAGCGAATTCCTCAACCAGTCCAGCGTCGCCCGGCATCGGCTCTGCCACCACGATATGCGTGCGCTGAATGCGCGGCCTATCGGCTGCTATAATGCCAAGATCTTTCCAAGCGCGCTGCGCCCGCAGCCAGAGCGCCAAGGCCGCGATCTGCGCACAGCGCGGGTCGATGTCCACGCCGTGGAGATTATGTTCAACGATCAACCTCGGAACTGCTCGGCGCAGATCGGCGAGCTCCGGATAGTCTTCGCACAGCGAACGTTCCGTCACTTCACTTATGGGACCGACACCCCCAGCCGACCAGGCTTCCTCGTAGATCACCAGCAGGAGATCAAAGGTGTAGAGCAGAAAGTGTCCCGAGCCGCAGGCGGGGTCCAGGGCGCGGAGGTCGCGCGGATCCTTCCGCGGGCGTGCCTGAATAGGGCCGTCTGCGGAGCGCACTAGATACTCACAGAGCTCGATCAGCCGCGTTTGCTCGCCATGCATCTCAAGCCAGAGGCGGCCAAGCGTGTTGTCGACAAGAAATTGCACCACATATCGCGGCGTGAAAAATTGGTTGCGCACGGCCAGTTCGCGGCTGTTGCGCGGGGCCTGACTCTCTTCGCGCATTCTCTTGCGTTCTTCGCCGCTATTGAAGAACTGGTAGACCCATCCGATCGTCTCATCCTCACCCCAAACCCCCGATAAATCAGGTGCGTTGAGGATGGCCAGCAGCGCCTCAAATGTCTGCCGCTTGGGCCACAGGACGGACGCGGCGTCGCGGCGGTCGAACAGGACCTTTATCTCGGTTGAGAACTCGTCGAAGAGGTTCTCAACATAGAGGCGATAGCCTGCGGCATCGGGGAGCAAGGCCACCCCTGGTGCCATTCCGCAGAACTCTCTGAAACCGGCGGACTGTTCGCCTTTCGTGATGCACTCTTGGACCAGTTGGCGCGCCTCCAGCATCTTGAGCGCGACAAAGCGATTAAGCGTCGTGAAGGCGGAATCCCGCACATAGTCCGTGACCGCCTCCACGACGGCCGTCCCAGCGGCACGTTTGTGTTCGATGGTGGCGACGATCTTGTCCCGCTGAAACTGCTGGCGGGCTGAAAGATGCGCGCCGCCGGTCGGAGCGATGACGCCGCTTCGCAATACGTCGAATGTCCCTTCGAGCTGCGACGAAAAATCCTCATCAAGCAGCTTCCGCGCTTGCTGGGTCGCTCGTTCAATGGCGTTGCGCTTCGCCTTATCCATGGAGCGCGCCGATCATTGGACGATCACCTTTTTGCCAGTGCCGATCAGGCGTGAACACTCTTCCCGAATGCCGGCGAGGGCGGAATCGAGCTGTTCTTCGGTCTCGACCCCTCCAGAGAAATAGCCGCCCAGTCTCACCGTCGCGACACGATCGCCGTCGACGATGCGGTGCAGCTCCGCGATGGCGTCTTGCAGACGAGCCTCGCAGGCATCCAGCTCCGAACGGAGCTGAGGAATCGGCACCCGCTCTTGGTCCCGCGTCTTTCCGCGCTCCAAGGGTGACGCAAGCCTCTGCTGCTGATCCTGGTCGATGCCGTCCCAGCCAGGAGTATGTGCCAGTCGGTCCAGCGCTTGTGTGTACGCCGCAATCCGAACTGCCAACGCTTCGTCAAATCGACGCTCGTACTCGGCGTCGATCGCCGACGCGTTTTGCTCGATCGTTGGCAGCTCCCGGTAGAAGGTCTCGCGTGCCAAGAGATCTTCAAGCTCCGCCGCCTTGGCTCGGAGATCATCGCTCACATCAGACTCACCGCGCAGGAAGGGCCAAGCCGTCTTTAGCGCCTCTCGCGCCCGATCAAGGTCCCGCAAGCGAGGCTCCGAGAGTGCTTGTTCAATTTCGGTCGCGCGTTTGATGGCGTCCTTGATGGAGCGATGCGACGCATTGAACGTGGCGATCGCGTTGTCCTCTGAACCGCGCAGGACGGCCTTCATCTGACCGATGGCCCCCTCGATGACCGTAGCGCCGGGAAGGCGAGATGCGATGAGCTGGCCGTGCGCTGAGGCAACCGGGTCCTCATGTCGCGCGATCTCCTTGCGAAGCTCGGACACGATGGCGCCGGCATTGAGCTCGCGGACTTCGCTTCCAAACGTGTCCCGGAAGGCCTCCGATGCCTTCACAAGTTCCTCGAACTCAATGCCCTTTTTCGGCCGGAACGAGGCCTGACGGAAGAAATTGTTGTTCGAGAAAGTGTCGCGGGCTTCGATCCCTGTCGCGGAGTCGATCGTCTGGCCTTTGCTGGTCGCCTGAATCTTTCCCGCACGCAGCAAAGAGAGCACAAGCAGCCGGACAACTTCGAAGTCCCAACCGAAGGGCTCTTTCGCCAGTTCGTCCGCGAGGAATCGGCCGCTCGCGGTATCCCCGTAATTGGCGCGCTCCTCGATCCGTGACAGCACCTCGGCCAAGGCGCCACTTTCAGCACGGAAAACGGTCTTCCCCTTTTCGTCGCGCAAGAGCCCGAGCGTGCTGAACACCGACGGAAGACCTTGGAGGTTCTCCGCAGTAAACAGCGCATCGACGCCCTTCTTCAAGTCGGCAGGCTTGGCGGCGGCTTCCTTGAAGCGATCGAATACCTCCGGGAGCACATCGCTCAGGATGTCAGCCGCGCTCTTGCCCATGTCGACGGCCCGATCGTCGGGGCTCCGGTCATTGCCGCGGAAACTGACACCGCCTGCCAGGCAGGCGGCCTTTATGAGCCGGCGGAGTTCGTCCTGGTGGCGTCTCTGCCGGATTTTCTCTTCGCCGATGAGCGCGGTTTCGTCCGCCGTTTTGGCTTCGCGTTCCTTCCTGGCCAGCATCTCCCTGGAGCGGAAGAGCTCGACTGTCTCTCGGTCTATCGCGTCGTTGAGCGCGACAGCCCAAAACACGCTCTTGCGTTCCTGTTGGCTGCGGGCGCGCAGTTCCGTCGCGAGTGTCTGGAAGGATGCGCCAACTTCCGCGAGTTGGACGTGGAACGTCAAGTCGCCATCGACGACCTCTCGACCATGGATGGAGAGGCCAGCTTTGAACGTCTTGGTGTCAAAGAGCGTGTGGGTCGGCTGCGGCTGCCAGAAAGCGGTCAGCACCTCGGAGTAGATTCGATGTGCATCGCCCGGCTTGGGGCTGATGCCGTTGCGAATGCGCTCCCAGTCGTCTTCCGCCGGCGTCGGGATCCGATATCCGTCGTCGCCGAGGCGAACCTTGTTGGCAGCCTCGAGCTGACGCAGCGCGTCCTTCACTGCGGCGAGCTGGGAATCCCCGGCGACACCGGGATGCAGCGCTGCCGCGATGTTTTCCGCCGTGCGGTGAACGCTCTTTACGTATTGCAGCAGGCAAATCACCTTGGCGACCGGCTGCGCGAGCGGATGTTCAAGTTCCTTGGATATGGCGGAGATCTTCGCCCGGACCTCAGAGCCGATGTTGCCCTCGACGAGGTCGTAGACCTGATCGAGCCTGGCTACGAAGCCGATTGGCTGGTCTGCAAGATTGACGGCCGGGTTGATGAGCAGCTGCTGGGCCAGCTTGATGATGGTGCGGTTTGCGCCGCCCACGTGCTTGCTCGCGCCGCCCTGTGTCCGAAGCCCCGAGACGACCTGGATGATCAGATCAATCTGATAAGGCAGCAGCGGATAGAGATCGATGAAACTGTCACGCGCGAGCTCGGGCAGCTTGATATCGGCGGTGAGACGCGTGTGTTCCGTGAACCTTCCGCGATGCTGGTCAAATAGCTCTCCCAACGTCTTCTGCGCAGGGGCATTCTTCGACAGGACCCGTCGGCTGGTGACCTCGGAGATATCCGACGGCTCCAAATGAACCTGCAGAGGGAAGCGATCCATGAGGCGTGCAAGCTCGATCTTCTTGTCGTCGAGGCCACTGACAAGCTCGCCGAGCTTCTCTTGCGAGGTGACGACGATCCAGTGTTTGCCGCGGCCTTTGACGCCGAGGCTCTGAACGACGGCCTGCAAGTCGAGCATCTTTTGTACGTCACGAGCGACGAATTGGCCGACTTCGTCGATGACGAACATGAGCGCCTGGCCAGGTCGCCGGCGCTTCATCAATTCATTCGCCCGTTCCGCCAACTTACCCGGTGAGATATCCGCCTTGTTCTTGACCGCCTTCACCCAGGAATCGGCCATCGGGTATGTCTCTGGATCAAGGCTGTGTAGAACCCGGCTGGCCTCGCTGAGGGCGAAAGCAACTTTGCCTTTTTCGTATGACCATTCCTTCTTGAAGAGGCGCCCGTATTCGGCCTCAAACCCTTCAAGCTGCCCCTTCTCTTCAAGGGCGATTTCCAGCTCGGAGAGGTCGAGATCTTTTGCGTAGCCGAGGCTTTGTAGGAAAAGCCCATACATGATCTCGGTGAGAGACTGGTTCCCGCTTCTTATGCCTCGGTCGGTCGAGACGTCGAAGATGACTGCATGTGTTGGAATTTGCTCGTTTATCGCCTTCAGAAGCACCTGAAGCTTGTTGTCACCGGCTCGTTGGGCGAACCGATCCCCGGCGGGGATTCCCGCCACGTCACGGTTTTCAATCGATAGACCCAGCATCTTTGCAAAGCTGGACTTGCCCGAGCCAAAGAATCCGGACACCCATATCGCAATACCCTCGTGCGGCTTGTTTGGCGTCTCTCGGAACGCGTCAAAAATACTGGTGTAGTGAGACCGAATAGCATCGGTCACCACGTGTTGAGTTGCACTGAGAAGTGACCCGGGATTTTCATTGAGAAGTGACCCGGGTGGGCGTGGATGATGTGCTGCCTGCGACGAGCAGGGTCAAGCGGGTGATTTGTCCTTTCTGGATTTTGGGGCGGCGGAACTGGCTCTGAAGCGGAAGCTGTCATTGCCGGTTTCAAGGATATGGCAATGATGCGTGAGGCGATCCAGCAGGGCGGTGGTCATTTTGGCATCGCCAAAGATACTGGACCACTCGCTGAAGCTCAGGTTGGTGGTGATAACAACGCTGGTCCGCTCATAGAGTTTGCTGAGCAGATGGAACAGCATGGCCCCGCCTGAAGGGCTGAAGGGTAGATATCCCAGCTCATCAAGGATGACGAGGTCGAGGCGCAACAGACGCTCGGCCAACTGGCCCGCTCTGTTTGCGGCCTTTTCCTGCTCCAACGCATTGACCAGATCGACGGTGGAGAAGAAGCGGATCTTTTTGCGGTGATGCTCAACCGCCTGGACGCCCAAAGCCGTCGCGATGTGGCTTTTGCCGGTGCCTGGTCCGCCGATCAGTACGACGTTGTCGGCGCTATCCATAAAGTCACCACGGTGAAGTTGACGCACGAGCGCCTCGTTGACCTCACTGACGGCAAAGTCGAAGCCTGCCAGATCCTTGTAGGCCGGGAACCGGGCTGCCTTGATCTGGTAAGCAATGGACCTGACCTCCCGCTCGGACATCTCCGCCTTGAGAAGCTGTGAGAGGATCGGAACGGCAGCATCAAAGGCTGGCGCGCCCTGCTCGATCAGATCACCAGCGGCTTGCGCCATGCCATACATTTTGAGGCCACGTAGCATGACAACCACAGCGGCGCTGGCCGGATCATGACGCATGGCGTAACGCCCTCAGCGTGTCGTAGCGTTCGACATCGGCAACAGGCTCCTGGGCGAGGCGCAGGGCCTGCGGGGCATCGATTGGGGATGCCGGTGGAGCCTTGCCATCGATCAGGCGGTGCAGAACATTGAGGATGTGGGTTTTGGTCGGCACCCCAGCTTCGAGGGCCAGTTCGACGGCGCTGAGCACAGCCTGTTCGTTATGCTGTAGAACAAGGGCGAGGATTTCGACCATCTCCCTGTCACCACCGAGCCGCTTGAGCAGATGCCCCTGCAGTTGCCGGAAGGCTTCGGGCATTTCGAGGAATGGCGCCCCATTGCGCAAAGCGCCAGGCTTGCGCTGAACAACTGCCAGATAGTGCCGCCAGTCATAGATCGTCTGCCCCGGCTTCTGGTGAGAACGGTCGATAATCCGGTTGTGCTCGCACAAGATTTGCCCCTCGGCCGCGATGACCAACCGATCAGGATAGACCCGCAGGCTCACTGGCCGGTTCGCAAAGGATGCAGGAACGCTATAGCGATTGCGCTCGAACGCGATCAGGCAGGTCGGCGACACGCGCTTGGTATGTTCGACAAAGCCATCGAAGGCCCGCCCCATCGGCATCAGGCTGATAATCTCAACGGCGTGCACATCGGCAACTGTGCCGGGGAGGACGCCATGCTGGATTTCTCCCCATTGTGCGATGCACCGCTCTTCCAACCAGGCATTGAGGGCATCAAGATCTGGGAAGTTGGGCATTGGCTGCCATAACCGTCGACGCGCATCCTGAACGTTTTTCTCGACCTGACCTTTCTCCCAGCCTGAGGCCGGATTGCAAAAATCCGTTTCGAACAGGTAGTGGCTGGCCATGGCAGCGAACCGCGCATTGACCTGTCGGACTTTGCCCTGGCCGATCCGGTCTACAGCCGTCTTCATATTGTCGAATATTCCACGCTGAGGCACGCCGCCCAGCACCCGGAAGGCCTGCGTCAGTGCGTCGAACAACATCTCGTGCGTTTGCAGCAGATAGGCTCGCGTGATGAACGCCCGACTGTGGGAGAGCTTGGTATGGGCCACCTGCAGCTTGGTAGGCCGGCCATTCAGAAGGGCGTAATCTTCACTCCAATCGAACTGAAAGGCCTCACCGGGCTGGAAGATCAGCGGTACGAATGTGCCGCGCCCACTGGTTTGCTTTTCATATTGGCGTTCGGTCTTCCACGAGCGGGCGAAGGCGGCAACACGGCTGTATGATCCCTCGTAGCCCAGCTTAACCAGATCTGCATGTAGCTGCTTGGCTGTTCGCTTCTGTTTGCGCGACTTGCCAGATTCCACCCGCAGCCACGTCGTCAGTTTTTCTGCAAACTGATCAAGCTTGCTCGGCCGTTTGGGAACCTTGAACGTCGGCTCCACCGCGTCATCGCGCAGATATTTGCGGATCGTGTTGCGCGATAATCCAGTCCGCCGCCGGATCTCGCGAATGGGGATGCCTTGCCGAAAATGCCAGCGGCGGATCACACTGAGTAGGTCCATGTCGATCACTCCGATGCCTCCTGACTGTCAGCCAGGGGCGAGGAAAACATGGGTCAATTCTCAGTGAAAACTTATAACCCTCCCGGGTCACTTCTCAGTGCAACTCAACAACCACGTACTCGTTGATCTCGTCGCGCAGAATATCGTCGCTGGTCTGGTCGACCTTGATGACTTCTTCAATCCGACGATGGATGTCGTTCGCAAAGAGACTTTTGATCGGTTCGTTGGCCATCACTGCAATCCCGTCAAAAGATTTTCGGGCGATAGTTATGCTCGGCAGCGAGCACGCCCATGAATCGGAGCCCAGCAGCGCCGTCCAGATCGCCTGGGTAGAACAAGACCGTTGGCACGGTGACCCGTCCCTTCAGCTGCTCCAGCAACGAGAATGTGCGGTAGACAGGGAACAAGGCGCCCGTCCGCATGATGAAGACGACGTCGCGGAGCGGGTCGGGATCGTCAGGCATCCGCGCAGCCACCAGGTCAACCAAGGGCGCGTATTCCGAAAGGACCGAATGCACGGTCTCGACGATCGTGTCCGTGCCCTGCTCGCGTTCCGCTGCGAACCAATCATCGAGTGGTCTTTGAGATTGCATTGCCTCATCCAGGCACTGCGCCAACGATATGCGGCTTACGCGCTTTCCCTTCTGCTTGAGCCGGGTCTCAAGCAGGGTGATTTGTTTGCGTAACTCGAATTCCTCGTCGGGTTCGTAGCGGCAGAGCGCGTAAGGCATATCGTGGTAAGCGCTTATGCGCTCACGCGGGTCAGCCAGCTCAAGTATGGGTTCGAGGCTCGTCTTGATCCGGTGTATGAGATCGCTCATGCCACCATCCTTTCCGCATACTCGCAGGCATTGGCGCAGGGCAGCGTGAGTTGGATGATGCTGCCGGCGATCTGGTAGTCCACCTTCCGATACTGATGAAGGCGAAGGAGCTCCCGCTCTACATCCGAGGGCAACATCAGGAACATCCGCCAGTCTTCCGAGCCGAGAACTTTGCGTGGGCTTTGCGTCTGCTCCCGAAGCGCATAGATGAAATAGAGGAAGCTCCGCTCAGGGAGGTGGTAGCCAGAAAATTCTTTGACAACACTCCCGCGGAGCAGCCCAAAATCGACCGCTATTTTGAGCAGAGCGGCGGCAACGCGATTCAGCGTGGTCTCGCTCCAGACGTGTTCAATCTTGCCACCTCGAAGCCGGACACTGCGGATATGTTCGTAGAGATCTTCGGGGCGGACGCGATAGGCGCCCGATGTATAAGTCGGGAAGAGCCAGTTCACGAGGAAATCTCGAAGCAAAAATTCGTCCCGCGTCATGTGCCACAGAAGAATTGGCTTCCATTCTTCAATGGGGCAGCCGCTTCGGGCCAATAGGACAAGCGCGCGATCGCGATCATTTGGGTCGAACCGCCGATTCAGCACAAAGATAAAATCTCGCAGCCGAGCAGCGGTGCGAACGCCAATGAAATTTTCGCGCCTCAGGCGTTCGAGATTCTCCTTTTTTGACAACCCAAAATCCCATGCGGCAAAGACCGCATACGTCTCGTCGATCATTGCTCCCTTGATGAGGGTGAACGACGAAGCAATGTGGGATCGGGCCGGCGGTTTCATGCGTTGTCCAGACGCGCGTATGGGACGGCCAGTGCGCCTGGCTCCCCACGCGCGAATCCGAGCGCAAGCGATGCGACGTTCTGATTTGTGCTGGTGAACGGCCCAGGCAAAGGCACTGCGCGGCCTTCTGCCGAGCGCCTTAATCGCGAGAACAACTCGGACTCTTCGTCTGTGATTAAGTTGAATGACTGGATCGCTGTCTTCAGCTCAGTTTCTTTCAACGTCTCCAGTTCCAGAAAAAATGGCTTCCATTCGTCTGCGTTGTCGAGCCACCGTTCCCAATGCGCCTCGAATTCTTCCTCTACTGCTTCGGGAAGTTGCCAGAGGGTGACACTATGTGGCGGATTGAAGACTTCACGGCAGCGAAATGCTGCGACCGCGAATACGGAGCGAGCCTGCGCAAAATAATGGGTGCGGGGAAACCCTCGCCGAATCGTGGCAGCCCCAAGGCGCCCTAGCTGGCCGCGGGTATTCCACCATCTGGCGAGATCCATCTCACCAATTCGGGCGACGACCAATCGCAATTTCAACAGTCGATCAAAATCGATCTCTGCATTCATATTTCTTCAACCACCCTCAATGCGACCCGCGCGAGCAAGACATTTGAACCGTCTCCTGAGAAAGAAGGGTCTGGCTCAAGCACGTTTGGACCATTTCAGCTCTTTCCCTCTTTGCGGGAATTCGCCTTCTTTTCTTCGATCCAACGATCGATGTCAGCGCGCTGAAAACGCCACTGCCCGCCCACCTTGAAGGCAGGGAGTTCATTTTTCTGAGCCATTGTATAGACGGTCTTCTCGGCGACCTTCAGCAATAGGGCCATCTCTGGGAGGGTCAGAATCTCATCCGTCATTGACCGCTCCGAGGTGTAAAAGACGACAATCATTGCCAGCCTTCGCCAAAGATAGCCAACGATTTTTTAGGCTTGCGAACGAGCGGTCAGCAACCCTCATGGGGAGTTAGAGGAAAGCCTAAGCTCACCTCCCTTACGAAACGGTGGCGGCTCCCAGGAGATGTGCGATGATCCGCAAAATCTACGGCTCAGCCGGCGGTTGGAGCGCGTCGGCGGCGCCATGACGCCCAGTCAGCAGCCGCCTATCTTACTGCCCAACGCCAATCAGGCGGCAGTCGCTTCGGCAGAGGACCGCTGCTGCTCGACGGCCTCCGACACAATACGGCGGATCTCCGCCATGAACTCAGCGGAGACATCGGTCATGACAGCATTTGGTATCGGGGCCGCATCCTCGTAGATGTCGCGGATCTCTTGAGCCCGCTCGAACGTGGAGCCTTTGCCCGAAAGCTCGAAGGCAGAGCGCCATGTTTCGATCTGCTCCTGCACGAGCCTGCGGGCTGCGAGAGAGTGGAAGCGAGTGTGGACGACCTGCCGCACGAGGTCGAGCGCGGCCTCAGCCTCAGCCTCCTCCGGGATGAGTGGCTCCCAGCTTGCAGGGTTGGACAGGAAGCGCGAGACTTCCTCTGTCAGGCGTGCGACAAGCTCCGCCACAGGACGCAGGTTGTCATACTCATCACTCAACTCTCCTGCGATGCGCCGGTTGAGCGCTTTGATCCTGGTCCAGTGCTCCTTCGACACGGAGTCGTGGGACGCCAAGCCGAGACGGGCGAGCCACGGCCGCTGAAAGGCGCGTGTCGCCGCCTGAACGGCCAGCGGGAGGCCGTCGTAGTGGTAGATTGGGTGCGCGGCAGGTGCGGCAGGCGGTTCGACGGCCCGCTCGCAATGCTCGATCAACCGACGCAATTCGCCCTGGAAGCCCTTTAAATCCTTGCTCCGTCGGTCGAGCCCGCCCAGCATGAAGCAACGCTTAGCGATCGTCTGCTCCATAGCGCGGACGATTGAGGCGCCGCCGAGGGCGTCGCGCAGGTTGCTGAGGCCGTTCGTCACCGACGCCATCACGTGGGCCTTCTTGGACTGGAAGTCAGGCAGGTTTGCTCCCTTCACACTGTCGAAGTGAGTAAACGCGATTGCGAGCTTCTGCTGGTGGCCGCTGGTCGCCAGCGAACGGAGGACCGACAGTGGTGCCGCCTGCATCGGCTGCTGGGCATTGTCCACCAGCAAGACAACGTCGACGTCGCTGAACCGCCGCGTGATCTGGGTTGTCACACTAGAGGAAGACTCCGGCGTGTGGCCAAGGCCCTGACCATCCAGCAGCACGAGCTTGGGCTTGTCTTCGATGAACGTCGGGTAAAGCGGCCCCCGCACACGTATCCCGTTCACCAGAGGCGTAAGCAGCCGGCCGAACTGCGGAGCGTAATTGCTAGCGAACCACCGAACGGCGCGGATGAAAGCGTCCCGATTGTCGCTCGTCATCGTCCAATGCTCCGGCCATCCCGCTCGATTCCGCGTTAGCTCGCCCTCAACGAGAAACTCGAAACGGGACCGCACGTCTGCAAGCACATCCTGGACGATGTTCCCGAACTCCTCAACCTCCCAGAGCTCGCCCTCGAACAGCTCTTGGGCGGAGTCGCGGTCGGCTCCGGTGAGCTGATCGATGTTCTCAGAAAGGTCCGCCGAAACCTTCGCTACAACGATGGCATGCAGGTCGCGCAAACGCTTGACGTACAAGCGAAGGCGCTCAGCGTTTGCTGCGCGTTCGTCCACCGGAACATCGTCCTCCGCGACGTCCATGGCCACGTCCTCAATGGGATCGTCGAAGCTGAAATCGTCTTCGACGACGGAGATGGGCGCAGCGCTGGAGAAGCTGCCGAGCGTGTACCCAAGTCGAAAGCGCTGGTCGCGATGGTTCAGAAGCCTGTCTGCAATGTCCGCATCCCTCTTCTTCTCGAACACCGCCACACACGAGTCGGCGACGCATTCTTCGATGTTGGCCAGCACTTCATGTTCCGATGAGAACGTCACGACGGCATCGAAGTTACCTTCATCGAGAACGATCTCGATGCCGGAGACCGTCGTCTTGGCGGTGGATGTCGACGGGAAGCGGTCCTTCTCGTGATCCGAACCAATGAGGTGGCGTAGCAGCGTCGTCTTGCCTGCGCCGGTAGTGCCGACGAAAAGGACGCGCGCATAGCCAGCCTCGCGATCAGGAAGCGCAATGTGAGCCTGCCGGGCGGCCCATGGATCTGGCTGACCGGCCTGCAGCTCGTCGAAGAAGGCCATGACTACGCTTGGCGCGAAGCGGCGCTCGGCCTCAGCACGGCGAGTGGCATTCCACCATGACTGATCGCTAAGGATTGAGTTCAACTGCTCTACGAGACCGTCCGCTTCGTCGGCGTCAACCGTCCCAAGACCTCGGCGCATCTTTAAGCCTGGACGCCCCCGGGAGTCCTTGCGGAGTGGGTGGCGGAAGCTGACGACCCATCCAGGCCTTCCCTGGGCACGCGACTTCGACGCGGTGTAGATTTTTGACATTGTTGTTCCCCGTTGTTCCAAATGTCGTCTGACATGCAACTTAGCGCTCGTCAAGCCATCCGGAACAACGTGGTACAACGTCGTGGGCCTTCATCGGTGATGGGGAACTGGCGCGAGCGCATCGCGGTCGCTCGCGAGCACTTCCTCAAGCGACCCGCATGCCTGAAGTCGTCCTACTGACCTCTTGAGCGATCTTCTTGCTGCTATAGGACTGGATCGAAGCAATATGGCGATCGATCTTCGGATAGCCGAAATCAAGGAAGCGGAATGTCAGATGTGATGAAGGTGGGCAAAGAGCTTGATTCGTGCAAGCTGCGTTTGCTGATTGACACTAGCGTCTGGCTCGATGTTGCAAAGGACTATCGGCAACGTCCGACGCTCAGCGCGCTCGAGGAGTTGGTCAAGGCGGACGTCATCCATTTCATCGTCCCGCGGCAAGTTATCGACGAGTTCGCCCGCAACAAAGAGCGGATCATCAAGGAGAGCGGGCAGAGCCTCGCCAGCACGTTCCGTCGGGTGAAGGACGCTCTAAAGCAGTTCGGGCGCGATGACGGCCGGGACGAGATCCTGCAGCAACTCAGCGACGTCGATCACCGCATCGCCATCCTCGGAGAGGCCGTGAACGACGCCATCGGCAGGATCGAGGCGCTGTTCGCTGGAGCTGAGATCATAGAGACGGACGACACGACCATGCTGGCGGCTGCGCAGCGGGCGGTCGATAAGCGGGCTCCGTTCCACAAGCCGAAGAACAGCATGGGCGACGCGATCCTGATCGAGCTGTACGCCCGAGCGTTGGCCGAGGACGAAAGCGGCGGTAGGGACGTGTTCGCGTTCGTGACGCACAACAAGCACGACTTCAGCGCGGCCATTGGGGACGAGCGTCGGCCGCACCCTGACCTGGCCGACCTGTTTACCGGTGATCGGTCGATCTATTCGCTCAATCTGAACGCGCTGCTGAACGAGCAGGCGCCGGAGTGGCTGGATGAGCTTCAAGCCGAGTTCGAGTACGAGGAAGAGCCGCGTCGCCTCTCCGAGATCGTGGAGGCGCTGGATCTGCTGTGGCGGCAGATCTGGTACAACCGGCACTGCAACTTGCGCATCGCGATCGAGGACGGCAGGCACAAAGTCGTACCTGGAGCCGAGTATTCGCGCGCGCCCTACAAGGCAGGGGAGAACCTCGACACCGTGTGGGAGCAGGCGCTCGCGGCCGCCCAACGAACGGAGAAGGAGGTCGGCCTCGGCAAGCTGGGTCCATGGACCGATTTCGAGTGGGGAAGGCTGCGCATTCGGCTACTCGGACACGTGGGTTTGGTTCGATACCTCAACGGCGCGTGTCCTGGCGCCCTACCAGGGAAAATCCGGCTCGATACGAAAACCGCGCCGGAAGCCGACCATCGGGATCCTACGTCGCTGGCGCGAACGCCCGGAAGATTGATTGGAGCAACTGATGCATTTCGGGGAAGCGCTTTCGGAGGCGCCGCGGGCTGTCGCCGCTCTGCAGAAGTTCCAAGAATTTGGTCGCGACCGCGTCCTTCCGGTCCAACTCGCCTTGGTAGCGCTCGGCGCGCGCATTCCATTGTGACCAGCGAACCGGGCTCAGTGCCCGGTCGGCGATCACCAATGCCTCTTTGCCCAGGAACAGTTCAATCGAGCAGGCGGAGCCATTGACATCCATCGGCCGTAACCCCTCGGGCCCAATTGTCGGATAACGACGGGCAAACGGTATGTCCGGCAATGTCATCAAGCGGATGTTGCGGGGAAATTGTACCCGGGACAGTGACATCATGGCCTCGTGGCCTGCTGCGTCGTTGTCGAACACGGCGAGGATGCGAATCTGTTGTTTCACGCCGGCAAACGCCTTTACCATACGCGCCAGCGGTGAAGCGCCGCCCTCGATTTTAAACCCTTCGAAATCGACGAAGTCGTAGATGTCGCAAAACTCTGGGTAGAGGGCTGCGAGCGCGGCTGCTAGAAGCTTCGAGTCCGACTTGCCCTCGGTCAGGATCAGGATCTTCCCGATCGGACCGTCCTCTTCACGGTCGTCGGAGTAACGCTTGGCGAGATTGGTCGTGAGTGAGACGCTGGCGTCGAACTCGCCCTCGTAGAGGTCGGTCAAGTCCATCCAAACAGCTTGCGGCTGAAGCGCGTCAATCTGGATCGCCAAGCAGGCAAATGGGTCGCTGATCTCATAGCGCAACATGCCCGAGGGTCCGAGCAACGCGTCGATCGATCGGGTACTCGCTGATCGAAAATAGTCTTCTTGCCAGCTGTCATAGGTCCATGAGCGACAGGCGGCCAACTCCTCTGTGAGGCCATGCTCCTCATAGGTCAGTGCCATTCGCTCGATGCTCTCAAGGTGTTCCCGGTAGCCGTGCTCCCACAGCTTCCGGCAGAGCTGGGCGGTATAACCCTGGATCTCGAGCCGCTTTCGCACGTTGGCGGCCGGCGCATAGAGATACCAGAAGTCCGGCCTTACCTCGTCGTACAGCGGGTCCATATGCCGACGAACGACGGCGTGGACGGTGCGGCGCGGACGATGCTGCAGATCGAACTCGCTAAACAGCAGTTCACAGCAGTATAGCGCGGCGATCTGGATGAGAGGCTGGCGTCAATCAGGATGAGAACTGATTGTCGCGGCGTTCATGTGGTGCCTTTTTTGATTGACGCTGGCAAGCGCTATTCAGGGGTTTGATTGTCGCTGTGCGACAGTTCTCCACTGGACTTGATTGTCGCAAAGGTCGGTGGTCTGCCTGCACGAGATTGACGCTGGAGAGCCGAGCGCCGACGATAGCTTTCGACGTTCATTTCGAAGATGGTCGCGTGATGAACGAGGCGGTCGACGGCGGCGAGTGTCATGGCGGGATCTGGGAAGACCCGGTTCCATTCACCGAAGGGCTGGTTTGCGGTGATGAGCGTGGATCGTCGTTCATATCGTGCGCTGATCAACTCGAACAGGACAGAGGTTTCGGCCTGATCCTTGGTCACATATGCAAGATCATCGAGGACCAGCAGATGATATTTGTCGAGCTTGGCGATCGCAGCCTCGAGCGCCAGTTCGCGACGGGCGACCTGAAGTTTCTGAACCAGATCAGAGGTACGGGCGAACAGGACCCGCCAGCCATTTTCGATCAGCGCCAGGCCAATTGCGGCTGCCAGATGGGTTTTTCCTCCGCCCGGCGGACCGAAGAGGATGAGGTTGGCCCCTTTCTCGAGCCAGCCATCGCCGGAGCACAGAGCCGTGACCTGGGCGCGCGAGATCATCGGCACCGCGTCGAAGGCGAAGCTGTCGAGGGTCTTGCCCGGTGGCAGGCGGGCTTCGCCCAGATGCCTTTCGATCCTGCGGCGGTCCCGTTCGGCGATCTCATGCTCGGCGAGCGCCGCGAGCAGACGGGCGCCCGGCCAGCCTTCCTTGTCGGCTCGGGTGGTGAAGTCGGACCAGACCAGTTTGATCGCCGGCAGGCGTAAATCGTTCAGGATGAGGCTGAGCCGCTGGGCATCGATAGTGGGTGCGTTCCGGCTCATGCGGCTTCTCCCGCCATGAGAACATCGTATGTGGCAAGCGGGACCAGTTCCACAACAACGTGGGGAAGCGCGGCCGGATCAGGCGCAAAGCGTGTACGTAGAGCAGCCATGTCAGGCAGGCGGTCGGCGGCCATGTCGGTCGTTAGCAGTTCGGCAAGTTCGGCCTCACAGGCCCTCTCATGGGCCATGGCCAACAACTCGACCATATGCCGGCAAGCGACCCGTTCGGGCAAGGCGGCAATGAGCCGTTCGAAGATCTGCCGATAGGCTTCACGCGGGAACAGCTGATTGCGATATACCAGCTTCAGGAGCGCCATCGGTTTGCGCCGCAGGCTATGTATGATGTGTCGGTAATCGACCACATGGCCATGGGCACCGTTGTTGAAGGACCGTCCCCGCGGCAACGTCATCAAGTGCGTGCCGCCAATAAAGAGATCGAGCCGGTCGTCATAAAGCCGAACACGCAGCCGGTGTCCGATCAGTCGCGAAGGCACGGTGTAGAACACCTTGCGAAGGGTGAAGCTGCTGGTCGATGTGACCGTGACGATCGTCTCCTCATAATCGCTGGTGCGAGCCCCAGGCAGTGGCTGCAATGCCGCACGCTCGGCATCGATGCGGGGGCCGTTACGCCGGTTTTTGCGGCTGACAACCTCGTCGATGAAGTGCCGGTAGCTCGCCAGATCGTCAAAATCGCGTGATCCGCGCATTAACAGCGCGTCCTTTATCGCAGCTTTCAAATGCCCGTGCGGACTCTCGATCCCGCCATTCTCATGGGCAATGCCGCGGTTATTGCGTGTGGGCGTCATGCCATAATGTTCGCACAGAGCGTCATAGCGCAGCGTCAGATCCCGCCGGGAATCGGCATCCAGGTTGCGGAACGCGGCCGACAGGCTGTCGCTGCGATGCTCGACCGGGGCACCGCCAACGGCCCACAATGCGTTTTGCAGCCCCTCGGCGAGGGCAACGTAGCTCTCGCCGCCCAGAATGACATGGGCATGCTCAAAGCCCGACCACATCAGCCGGAAATGGTAAAGGCGATGTTCGAGCGGCACGCCAGCGACCGTTACATCCTCATCCGTCATCTCGGTGAAGTCTGAAAGGCCGAGCCGACCCGGCTCATGCACCTGGCGGAAGATTACTTCCTGTTCAGGGCCATGGATGGCCCGCCACGCTCGGACACGCCGTTCCAATGTCCGCCGGATGCCCGCATCGAGGTCGGGATGCCGACGCCGCATCTCCTCGAAAATGGCAACCGTCCGAACGCCAGGCGCTGCCTGGAGCAAGGGCACGACTTCTTCTTCAAATATGCCCGCCAGGGGATCGGGGCGCCGCCGCTCCCGCTGCGCCTGCCGCTGAGATGGAAGTCGAGGATCTCCCTCGATGCGGTATGCGGTCGCTGTGCTGATACCGGCTTTGGCGGCCGCGATCGACGCGGCATGGGTCTGTCGGAGCTTCATATAGAGCCTCATCTGATGATCGTTGACGTGGCGGCCCGGCATCTGTGACATCCCTTCTCGCGAAGTTATGCCCCAGCGTACCTGACCGGCCGCTACCATCAGAAACGCCCTCCAGAAGGGCGCTATCGGGGTCTGCTGATCCGGCTCCGGGCTACGCCCTACACCGGATCAGCAGACCCCGATTCTCATCTTGATTGACGCTGCTCTCTCATCCTGATTGTCGCGCAGCACAGCAGCTTTCCCACATATACCCGAGGTCGCCGACGACGACATCGTCGACATATACATCGCGCTCATCAGCCACGCAAAATACCAGAGCCCCCTGCTAATCGTGCACCACCGTGCACCGCATTTCATCGCACCATGGTAGCAGCGCTGCCACCGAGTGCACTCGTCATCTTGTGAATTGAGATGGATTGAGGCGGAGGTGACGCCCATCGGGCTAAACGTCCGCTCAAATGCTGAGCTGAAATCAGATCTGAGGCCCGTGACCTTATCGGCCGGCTTCACCGATCAAGTTCCATATTCCAGTGAATTGCTATCCAAGGTCCGGTCAACCGGCGTCCAAAACCAGCTGTGCAGCGGCAGCCGAATGCACATTCCACTAATTCAGTGAACTCGACAATCGGTCGCGCGGGGGATGCGCCGTCATGTCCGATAATGTTTCTTATCGGACATGACTGGCGCTCGACCGGGAAGGGTGGCACAAGCGCAATATTGGCATATCCCGATGGCGACACCGACCTTGCACGACCCGAATCCCGATCATTACGACGCCGGCGAACGACCCGCATCGAACCTGCCCGTGGTCGTGCCGTCCGAGCCGAGCCTGCCCGACATCCTCGATCGGAAGATCGAGCGCGCCACCGCCTACGCGAAGGCCGCGAGATCGGCCGCGACCCGCAAAGCCTATGCCTCCGACTGGGTGATCTTCGCGCAATGGTGCGCGGAGTTGGCGCTGACGCCGCTGCCGGCATCGCCCGGCCAGGTCGCGACCTTCGCGGCGGACCAGGCCGATGCCGGTCTCAACCCCTCGACGATCGTGCGGCGCGTGGCCGCCATAGGTCACTACCACCGCGCGAGCGGCTATCCCGCGCCGACCGCCCAGCCCGACGCCGGCGGACTCGCCGAGGTCATGGCAGGCATCCGCGCGGAGAAGGGCACGCGAAAGGTCAAGAAGCGGCCGGCGGACGCCGCTGCTCTGCGCAACATGCTGGCCGAGGTGCAAGGCGACGGCTTACGCGCGGTCCGCGACCGGGCGCTGCTCGCGATCGGCATGGCGGCCGCGCTTCGGCGCTCCGAGCTCGTCGCCCTCGAGTTGGGCCATGTCGGCCTCGTTCCCAAGGGTCTCGAGATCCTGATCGCCCGGTCCAAGACCGATCAGGACCGCGAAGGCGCGACCATCGCCATTCCGGAAGGAACGAGGATCCGGCCGAAGGCTTTGCTGCTCGAATGGATGGCCGCGGCCGGCCATACGAGCGGTCCGCTCTTCAGGCGGCTCACGCGCAGCGACCAGCTCACCGACGACCCTATGTCGGACAAGGCCGTCGCGCGTCTCGTCAAGCGCTATGCGGCGGCGGCGGGATATGACCCCGGCGAGTTCTCGGGTCATTCGCTACGATCAGGCTTCCTGACCGAGGGCGCCGGCCAGGGCGCGACGATCTTCAAGCTGCAGGAAGTCAGCCGGCACAAGACCGTGCAGATCCTGTCCGAATATGTCCGCGACGCCGATCGCTTCAACAACCACGCCGGAGAGCGCTTCCTGTGATCCTCGCCTTCACCGACCTTCTCATCAAAGCAGGTTGCGAACCTGCCCAGGTCCGCCTCCTACGCCACCAGACCAAGGCTCCGAGCGGACGGACGCCCTATGCCTTGTGGCGCGATCGCCTGCCGGCGTTCGAAGAGTACCAGTGTGTGCAGACCAGCGCGAACCGCCCGAACCTCGCCGCTCCGCTTTGGGCGAGCTTCGTAGTGCCGCCCAGCGGCACGACCCTCTTCGCGGGGCTCTATTCGGCCGAGCGCGTGAGCATGGTCGACAGCAGCTGGATCGATCCGCTTTTCGATCGACCCGGCACCGACCTCACCAAGGACAGCCTCGATCGCTACGAAACCTTCCTGACCGACAGGCTGGCCGATTACATCGGCCGCCTGTCGATCGGATGGGGCGCGGGGACGAGAAGTTGGGTGCAGCGTGCCGACCGCCAGAACAAGGAAATCGTCGAACTCACCCGCGTGTTCAGGGAAGAGGCGTTTCCGGGCTACACGCATTTCATAGCACTCGTCTCCGAGGTGGAGACGATGCCGGTGGGCTGGATCGCCGCCCTGCGCGCAGCCCGCGGGATCTACCTCCTCTCTTCTCTGAAGACGCGGGAGCAATATGTGGGCTCAGCGACCGGCGAGGGCGGATTCCATGCCCGCTGGCTCAACTATGCGGCCGATGGCCACGGCGGCAACATCGGGCTCAAGAGCAGCGATCCGAGCGACTATCAGGTGAGCATCCTCGAGGTCAGCGGATCCGCGCTAAGCGCCGCTGAGATCATCGCCGTCGAGCAGCTGTGGAAGCGCAAGCTGCAGAGCCGCGAGATGGGCCTCAACCGAAACTGATATCGGTTTGACCGGAAGGCACTGCAGTGATCACGAAAATGGCGCGCTTGCTCTCATCCCAGGGGATTCGTCCAGCGCATCAAGTCGATCCGTCATCGACAGCAGCCTCATAGCAGCGGCCGCGACCGCTTCGGAGATCGACGGATAGGTTTCCGCTGAGCTCAGCGATACGCCGCCGGCAAAACTGACCGTCGCCTGATCTCCATTGCCCTTTGGCGTCGCAGAAAGCGTGACATGGGACATCCGATTAGCCCTCCGGCCTATAACATCCCGAGCCTATATAACACGACAAGCCGCGACTGACGCCTTTCCAATACTAATAGTTGTTCAAATCATCGTACTTGGCGCCGAGGACGACCGTTGCGTAATTCTCCAATAGACATTGCCGGTTCGGATTGGCTTCCTCCACTCACCTTAACTGCATCGCGGCTACCCGTTCCATTGCTGGCGCGAAAGCGACGGAAAAGTCCGGATCCAGCGTCAGCACTTTCCGCAGCCCTTGGTCACATTGTTAGTAAAATGCCTGCGGAGCTCCGCTCAGCTGCGGGCGTAGAGCGCGATCGCCAAAGACATCACAAATAGCGAGAGCCAAATCAGGATTTGCCCGAAAATGTGAAGAACAAGGCCAACCCAAGAGTATCGGCGTTTCAACACCACACCGCTGCCGACGGCCGTGAAGAACGCGATCACTGCTGGCATCGAGATCGACGGCGGCCGCTTAATGATCGTCTCGAAGATCGGCATTAGGCCGATCGCCATAACCAACATCCAGGAGAACCCGAACACCAGCGTGTCGGCCAGGTTCAAATGCTCCAGCGTGTTCGGCCGCTGATCCTTCTCCCGGAAGCGCGCTGCCATCAGGAAATCTCCGCGCTCAACCAGCTTGTTAACAAACCTCGAACGTCGTATGTTTGAGACGTTCGGAGGTTGTTATGCTCGAGCTGGATAATGTCACCTACGCGATGACCCGCGATAATGCTGCCGGGCCCATCATCCAGATGGTCGACAATGGCCTTCCCCCGATGGATGTGCCCACCGACGGCAACGCCACGCGGGGCGGCCTGATCGGCTACGCGATTGCTTACAGCCTCGCGTTCGGAGTGGTCGCTTACTTCATCCTTGCCGTATAACACCGTGATCACTTCCTAAGTTCGGGATCGTTGAAGAACCCGCGGTTGTGGTCGCGGTGAACCTCCGATTGAACGTCCACGGATCCCTGCGCGCTGCTTGTGCGACTCGCCTGCGCTGCCGCCCTATCGCCCGCAAGCGACGTCCGTCCCGCTTCGATAATCTCCGCCGCTGCGTCCGAATTTCCGCCGCCCGGTCCCGCGGGGATCCCGCCAACGCCATGCGGACGATATGTGGCCCTCACATCAGCGGCGCTGCCAATTTCGGTACGATGCACGTCCACTAGATCGGGCGCGTCAATCCGGCCCTGGATCTCTTCACGAATGGTGTCACGCTTCTCCTGCATCCAACGGGAAATCATCTCCTGCCGCACCGACCGCTGATGATCCGTGAGGTCGGTCGCCCACAATTCGGGCGCGTCCAGACCGGGATTTGTGGCCTGCTGCTGCCGATACCACTGTGCGAGATCCTGGCTCAGATTTTCACTTAGCTGCATCCCGTGCGTTTCGGCGTAGCTGGCATCGCGGGAGAGTGACTGCGACAGTTCCTCGAGCTTCCGTGCCGTCTCCGAGTACGACCTGGCCCTTGCCAGCGCATCTTCGGTGCTGGCCGACGACGAAGACGATTGGGACGCACGGCTGAAAACGCCGTCACGCTCGTAAGTGCCATCCGACGAATTTGCGCTGCTACCACTGGCATGTTCGTCGCGAATCCCGCTTGAAGACATGCTAGAACTATCAGAGGATCGAACGTCCGACGTCCCGTGACGAAGCTGATCCTGCTGCTGGCCAGATTTACTTATCGATCCGCCAACACCAGGAAGTCTGCCGAGAACACTGCCAAGACGACCCTTCGCGCCGCCGCCGCCGGATCCCCCGAGCCCAGCGTTAAGGCTGCCGGAGACATTGTCGATTGTTCCAGCCGACCGATCATGGCCTTGTGATACGCTGAGGCTCTGGCCAGTAGACGACCGTTCCTCGAGACCCTGCGAGCTGCTTCCCGTCGTCCGGTCAAACTGATCAATTGACGTGTTGGCCGACCGGCCACTGCTCGAATCCCACCCCGACGAACGCTCGCTCGACGTTCCGAACGCACTGCGATTGGTATGCGTACTGGTGAGGACGTCGTTCGCCGCGTTCTCATAGGCCTGCGCCTGCCGGTGCGCCTCGCTGGCCATCTCCCGCCATTCCGCGACCGTGCCGGTATTCATCGTCGGCGTGAAGCCGAGCCGCGAAATCGCGCCGCTGGTATCGATGACGTCCTGCCCGTTCCCGAAGCCCGACACCACGGCACCGTTGTCCTGACGCCACCCAAAGCTCGGGCCGCCGCCCATGAAGCTGGGCGCTGTCGACCACTGATCGCTCTGCCGCATGTTCGACGTCGAATTGGCCCAGCTCACATTGCCGTAGGAGTAATTGCCCGTCGTCTGCTCCACAGCCGCCGCTTCGGCGGCATTCTGCGCCGGCGCCAGCATCGACATAGACTGCCCGGCTATCGACATCGCGCCGCGCGCGAGGCCCGCCGCCAAGAAGGGTACGCTCATGAGCATGAAGCCGGCGATCGTCGCCGTCTCGCCGTTGACCGCGCCAATGCCGGCATAGCTGCCGAGCGTCACACCACCCGATGCGACCCCGGCCGCGGCCGATTCCGCCCGCGTCATGCAGATCATGTGCAGGATAACATATAACGGTCCCCATGCGGCGAGATAGAAGAACCCCATCCCATAGCCCTTGAGCGAACTGACGCCGGTCTGCGGCATCAGGAACAGCGGGAATATGACCGGAAACATCGCAAAGAAGACGACCGTCAGCACGATGTTGAGGATCGGCACCCACGCCATCGCCTGTTGGGCGATCGAATTGTAGGTGTTGCGCGCCTGAATATCGGCGCGCGTCTGCGCGAAGGTGTCGATCGCGGCCGATCCGCTCCCGCCGGCCATGCTGTTGCGAGCCTGCATGAAGGCGTTGATCGCCGTGTTCTGCCGCATCGCCTCGGTGAAGTTGCTCCCCGACCCGGTGAAAGCCGCATTAACGATCGGCAGATCGTGCTTGAGCTTGTCGGCCGCCAGCGCGTTGCTCAGCTTCGGATAAAGCTCCTTGCCCCACAGCGGCGCATTCGCCTCGATCATCGGGGTCCACTGCGCGTCGAGCGCCTGATAGGCCTGTCTGCAGGTAATGATGAAACTTTGGACGGTCCCGTCTCCCTGCCGCTCGAGCCACTCCTGCGAGCGCGCCTCGGAGCCAGGTCCGATCGCAGCCCAAAGGTCCGTCGAGGTGGCAAGATTGGTCAGTGACTTCTGATAGAGCATCACGTCGCCGAACAGGCACTTCTTGAAATGCTCCTCGAGGTTCGTCGAAAACTCAGCGTCGCGGATCACGAAATTGCGCGTCGCATCGAAGAGGCGCGCGCCATAGACCATGCCGTTGGTCGTGTAGTTCAGCTCGTTCGGCATGACGAAGACCGTCTCCGCCGTTCGTGTGAGCCAATCTCCGACCTGGGTTGTGAAACTCGCCAGAACGCCCAGCCCAAGCGGGACATTGTCGACCGTCGCGGGCGCCAGCGAAGGGTTGATCCGGTCGGTCACCTTGACGCTGATCGTCGGAACCATGAGGCAGAGGTAGATGGCGGTCGCTTGGAGAAACCAGTTCATCCAGGCGCGGAAGTTGAGGGTGAAGGCAACGACAAGCAGCGAGTAGATGAGGCCCATCACCATCACGACGCGGAGGAGGGAACGGTAGCCCCCTCCCCCCGACCATGCAGCTACGGCATTGAAGGTGTTGACGAGATACTCGCCGCCGCCAACTGTGAAGACCTCCAGCATAGCCGTTGCTCCCGTGCCCTTACATCAGGCCCTGTGCGTTGAGACCGCGAGAAAAATTGAGCGCGGACGACATCCCGGGCGTCATTGAGTTTTGAAGTGTGGACTCGAGCATGATGCTGCGGTTGATGATCTGCATCGTCACCTGCAGCTTATTGTTCAGCTTCACATCGCGCTGGGCGAACTTGGCCCGGCTCGCGGCGATCTGCTGTTTCCACTGCGTCGCGGTTTCCTGATCGAAGGTCTGGTAGTGGACCTTCGCCTGCTCGACGCGGTCAAGCATATTGTCGAGCATCGCAGCCAGAAGGTCGACCGCGACGATCTCCGAGAGCGTCTGAATCTCACCGTCGGTCAGCGCATAATGGGCATAGGCCTGCACCGCGAGGATCTTGTAGATAGGCACCGTCGCGAGGTTGAGAAGCTGCTTTTCGGCCGCATCGAGCGCTGTATCCGTCCGGATCTTGTCGCTCATGGACTTGATCATGGTGCTGATACGGGGCCGAAGCGCCGAGGACGCCGGCACCGTGAGGGTCTGTTCGCCCACATCGTAGCAATTCTCGTCGTTGCACTTGAGCATCTTGACCGCGGGCGCATCGGCCGTGCCATCGAGCAATGCCGTCACCACAGCCTCTTCAGCCGGCCCAAACATGACGACCTTGCCGCCTACGCTGGGGTCGGTCGACGGCGTGGTCACGACCGTGCCGACCAGCGTCATGATATATTCGGAGAAGGACTGGTCGAACGCGCCAAATTTGGCCGACTTCTTCAGCGCCTCCCAGGTATAGTTGTGGGGTTCGCCCACAAGTTGATCCTTCATGGACGCATCGGTGTTGCCGGCGATCGTGCTGTCACGGTGGTTGCCGTTGTTGCAGCCTTGGCGCGATGCCGCCCAGTCGGAGAACACACCCTGACTGTTGCCAACCGCTTCGCAGATCGTGGAGCGCGTCGTTTCCATCTGTGGCCAGATGCCACCCACGAGCGCCTGCGCCGTTTCGCAGCTCGAGATGTTCATCTGGTTGAGGAGCTGCGCCTTCTGGCTGAACTCATCCATGACCTTGCCGATCTCGGGCGACACGGAATCGATCGCCAGCTTGAAGGCGAACCCCAGCGCATTGTTGGCCGTCGCCTTCAGCATCGCGACGATTTCCGAGGCGTTGATGAACGAGAAGCTGCCGCTGAACAGGTCGATGCCGCCGCACCCGGCGCGCGCGCTCGGAAGCTGCAGGTTGAAGGGCGACACGCTTTTCTGCGGGAAGCGCGTCCAGACGTTGCCGAGCGAATAGTAGCCCGCCGACTGACCCTGGAACGCAGTTGGCCCGGTCACATTTGCAGCGCCGCCGGCGTCGTTGAAGAACCCGTTCATTTCCGACGCGACGTCGGCATGCGCGACACCGACCAGCGCGAAATGCGACGCTGCCACCAGGCTCAAGCACCCTGCTGCTTGCCGGAGAAATTTGCGGCCTCTGCCGCTTCTGCGATCCTGTTCCATCAATAGTCGCTCCCAACCTTGGTGTTGGTCAACATGAAGATCCGATCCATGATCTCATCAGCGCTCAGCACGCCGTACCCTACCGGGATCGTCCGCTTGGTCTGGGTATCGAACAGCACCAGCGCCGGCGTCTGGTTACCCGGCACGCCCATTCGCGCCCGCTGACCGGAGTCGACCACATAGTTGGGGAATTCGCGGTTCGGACCACCGTCCATCGAGACCGCCATCACCGCCATGCGATGACTGTCGGCGACCGATCTGAGGATCGGAGCAAACAGCTCGCACGCGCCGCAACTCTGCGCATAGAAATAGAAGAGGCCGTAGCGCTGGCTGAGGTTCGTCAGGACGGCATCGCGATCAGCCTTGCGGTTGTCGAGCCAGGCACGCTTGCCGATCGTCGAGACCGGCCGCTGCAGCGTGTAGTCGAGATCCGGGTTCTGCCAAAGCGCGCGCTGCCAAGTGTCTGAGAAGGTCGAGGCGCGATCGAGCTGCTCGCGCTGGAAACGGACATAGGCGATCACGTTCTCCTCGGACGGCTCCAATATGGCGCGGGCCTTCAGTTCGTCGAGTTGCTTGGTAATCGCCGCCATCCGCTCGGCCGCGACCAGCCCGGCGCGTTCCAACTCGCCCAGGATGATCGCCGGGGCCTGCCGGGCCTGTTCCTTCGCCGCCGGCGGCTTCGGCTTGGCACAATAGAACCATTGGCCGAGCTTGCGCTCGCCACAATAGAAATCATCCCCACTCCCACCACGTTCGAGGGAGTCGCTGGATGCGGAAGCATCCTGGGCCTGAAGCGGTGCCGCCGGCCCGATCGGCGACAAAGCCAGGAGCAGCATCGACAGCTTAGCGAGTTTGGACATCGCTTGTCGTCCTTTCGTCGGTTGCGTCCGCGGCGATGGATCTGGGCGCGGAATGGGTGGGGCGATCGCTGGCCGGAGATGGTCCTTTCCAGATCGCGTAGTGCAAGCAGCAGTCGAGGCCATTCGCGGGCGACGACGAGCCGCAGGGGAGAGCGCTCGGGATAGAGGTTGGTGGCGAGCCGGGCGCCATCTGCGGCACCGGCGCGCCCACTAACAGGATGATTGCGGGTTCAAAGATCGACATTGCCACTGTCCAGCTCCCCCTTGGTTAGCCGAAGGACGGACATCATCAGCGCCACGTCGATCAGCCGCGTACCGTGGTCGAGCATCCTGATAATGCCGTTCATGAGCGGGCGTGCCGCTTCCCGGCCTTCGTTGCTGGCCTTCAGCCGGTCGGCGACCGGAATCAGCCATCCCCGTTCGACCATGTCCGCCACTGGTCCGGCTGCGTCCTGCGGCGGGATGGCACATTCGAACCAGCCCGCCAGGACCTTACAGAGTTCCTCAATCCGCATGGGCTGTTCGGCGCGATAGATGCACAGGAAGCTCGCGAGCTGGAACACCGTCATGTCCCAGCCGCATGGCGAACCGCCGCCTGACGAGAGCAGGTCATTTGCCGTGGAGATCATAGTAGGCCTGTATCTTGTCTTGAATCTCGCTCATCGTTTCGACCTCGTCGGGCAGCTTGGCTGCATCCATGAAGTCGGCGTACACCTCGGTGAAATCCATTATGGACAGGTCGAGTAAGGCAAACTCCTCGATCGTGAAGCCTTCACACTGTTCCTTTTTTGGCGCGCCCCATGGTCTACCGAGCTGGACCCGGCCCTGTTCCTGAAGCACACGACTGAGCTTGCTTTCGAAACAGCAATACGCCGTCCGCTTGGTCTTGCAGATGCCGAGGAAGCTGGACGAACAATATGTCCCGACCTTGTGGCAGAAGCCCATGCGATCCTTGATATCCAGCTTCATCTCGTCCTGAGAACAGGCGAACAGGGTGAGGAACGGCGTGGCGAAGGCCGCAATGGCGAGCGGGCCGCCCGCCAGTGCGGCCGCGCCGGCCGCAACCGGAACGACGCCCGAGACCTTTCCCGCACAGCAGTTGATCAGGCCGAAGACCGGCTTATGGCAGGTCTCGCGCGTCCCCCTGAAGACCGTGAAATTGGTCTCGTCGAACTCCTTGCCTGCCTGGTCGATCGAATGGAGCGCGACCAGCGCCTCCTTGAACTCGGTCGACGCCTCCCGGACGATCGGCTCGCAATCGCCGTTGATGCAGTAGACGTCGTTCCCACAGATATACTGGTTCGGGTCGGCCGAGGCGCCTCCCGGGGTCGGGCATTTGTAGACCTTCTCCGTCACGTTGCACGGGCCGCCGTCCGGGTCTTCATCCAAGCAGTCGTCACGCAAATACGTGCACGAGCGGTTTGCCTCGAGATCGGCGCAGTCATTCCCTGTCGTGATGTGATTACACGTGTAGGTCCGGCTCCAAGCCCAGCACGGCTGTGTGATCGCGACCCCTTCTACCTCGCGCGTCACCGGATCGCTCGATGTGCAAACTTCTTGCTGAAGGCTGCACTCGCTGTTGCCGGCGTACGGCGAGCAGGCACTCTCGTCTCGCGAAGTCCCCTCGTAATGCTGCTGCGGGCCAACATACACCGGCGGTGCCGCCGTGCGCCTCCAATAGCTCCGGGTCGATGAGCCACCCGGCGTCGAGGACGCTTCCGACGAACAGGTATAGGTCCGATCTGATGTCGTCGACCAATAGGTGGTTCGTCCCGCCGTGATGCGCCGATGCTGATCGGCAAACACCTCGTTCGACATTGTGCATTGCGGTGCCGCTTCAAAGCCGGAGCAGCTATTGTGCGTCTCGACCGGCGTAACTGTCGTCTGATATTCGAGGCACCTTCGTCCAGCGTATCTCACGCACCGCGTCGCTTCGCTTGTCAAAAACGCTGTTCCGCAGGTGTAGACGTGGGTCGTCGAGAAGCTGTGGTTGAGACCGACCGAGCATGAAGGGGTCGACTCCTCGATCTTCGCGCCGGAATTACAGGTCGCTTCATAATAGCCGTCGGCTACTGCGCCGGGCGGCAGCGGCGTGCAGGAGCCGGCGCCGCCGGTAATGCTCTCGCCGTCGAGGTACGCTGACGGGTCGTTCTCGACCTGGGTTGCGCGATCCGTCGTCGCGAGGATCTCGTCGTTGCTGAAGGTTGGTCGCGTATGCGCGGCGTCCGTTGTTATCTTATATTGCTCGTTGCTCGATTTTGCCGAAGCGGCGGCTGCTTCCAGTTTATCGGGATCGTCGAAATAGGCGCCTTCAGGCAAGGTCGTGCCCGCATACCCTGGCACCGCCTCGGCTTGAGCATCGTCGCGGGGAACAAGCGTCGAGTCCGACTTCTTCTCGTTGCCCATGGCCTTGCCCTGCTCGCGCGCCTGCTCGAGCGTCATCTGCGCCCCCAAAGGACCGGCGGCGAGCAAGGCGGTGACGAGCGCGACGATAAGCGCTGAAGCCTTCACTCCCGTCCCTTCCGCATATTCGAAAGGCCGACAGCGGCGATGCGAGCTCCCGGTCCGTTGCCCTCGGCAAAGGAATTGAGCGCATATTCGACCGTCACGTTGCCGGTCATACGGTCAAAGGGTGGAACCTTGGTCTGACAGGAGAAGCCGGCACAGAGGTCGAAGTCCGAGGAGACGGCCACATAGGTGGGGACCGCCTGCACGTTGAACGCGCGGAAGAGGCGCGGATCGATGCCGATATTTGTGAAATCGCCCTGGCTTTCGACAATCCGGCCAAGCCTGCCCGCGAACTCTTTCATGGAATTGTTCGGGAAGCCCCGGAAAACGACGACCCCCCCTGCCCTCGCCGTGTCCTTGATGAGCTGCTTAAGCGACTGCGGCGGCATCGACAGGCTCGCGAAGACAATTAATTGCGGAGCATCGCCGCCCTTTGCGCTGGCGTTCTTCGACGCCCCCTGCACGATCTCATCGAAGTCGATCGGCCCCGCCGGGCCTTTGGGCAGATCCTTCGCCGCGACCTGGCGCATGTTTTCCGTGCCGCTTTCGCGGATCGCGACGGCTTCCTCCCTGAACTCGTCTCCTCGGTTCTTGACCTGGTCGACGAAGGCCTGTGCGTCAGCCGCCAGGTCGGCCGAGCGCTTCTTGATCGCCTGTACGTCGAGCTCGTCGACGGTCTGGGCGAGCAGGGCCGAAATCCCGGCGGTTCCTAGAAGGGCGGTGATGCCCCAGGCCAATAGGCGCATCGTCGGTCCCCTACAGCACGCAGCAATTGCGCTTGCGCCAGATGAGGTAGCCCATGTCCTCGCCGCCGGCGGGGTAGGCGCGACCCGCGTCGGGCGGCATGGTGGAAGCGCCGATCGCCGAGCACGCGAAGCGGCCGCTGACGGTCGGGATCGGGTTGACCATCTGGAAGCGATATTGCTGCTTCCGCATGATCGGCATGAGGTATTTCTTGCACAGGCCCTTCGAGCCCATCGTTCCCCAAGCCAGCGCCTCGCGGTGCATCTTGTAGGCGAACCGGGAAATCGCGAGACGTGACGACTGCACATGCCCGATCGACGACGGGATATTGCCGTTGAGCGGGTACATGCTGCCCTGACAACCCGCGCACCAGAACAACGGATCGAGCGGAAGGCCGACCGTGCCGGCGATGCAATCACCGGCGCACGCTGCCTGCGCGATAGGGTTCGCGAACACGATTGCCTCCGGGTTGATGAGCGTGGTCAGCGAGTCATCCTGCCAGAGCGGATCGATCTCGGTCATGTAGGCGATATCGAACGACGCCTGCTCGAAGCACACGAAATCGGTCAGGATCTCCATCCAGTAGAGAAGTGGATATACATACCAGTGGACGTGCCATTTGGCCGTGCTTTGGGATCGACCGCCGACCATCGATGGCCCGGCCAGATAGCCTTGGCCGATATCGAAACCGGGCGCGATGCGGACCCCGCCGAGATTCGGGAAACACCATGGCTTCATCGTCACGTCAGCAAGCCGCGCCGGCTCCCAGAAACCCACCGAAATGCCGATGCGAGGGAGCGGATCGCTGCAGACGCATACCGGCGACGCTGGATTGCTCGGGTCGGGTCGGCTGCTCGGCCAGATCTTGAGCCCTCCCACCGACAGAGGAAACAGGCACGACCAGCAGACGTCGGTGATCGGATTGACGAATTTGCCGTTGCAGGTCGGACCGGCTGCCTCCGCTTTGGGAACAAGCGCGAACATGACCGTCAACAGCAGAAGGACACCAAGGACAGGACGCAGCCAGCGCATCATTCACTCTCCCCAACGCGCTCGAGGAAATCCTTGTCGATGCGGTGCTTCCGGACGAGGTAGAGCCAGGTGTAAAGCGCCGTCGCCAGCAGCAGGATCGCCACGAGGACCGGCGCCAGTTGGCCCGCTATGCGATGAAACGGCGTGAATAGGGTGACAGTGAACGCCAGCGACAGGCAAAGCCCCTGCCAGGTGAACCGCATACGGCGGAGCGATCGGCTTTCGGGTGCCGCCATCGGCGTGCGCAGAAGGTCCAGCCACAGCGGCATCAGCCGATGCTCCCTTTCTTCAGTACATGCTCCGAAACCCGCATGATCCTGCCAGCCTGGGTCACGACGGCAGGCGTATGCTGAACGCCGAACTTGGCCGTAAGCTTGCCTTCCTGATCGAAATAGAAGCGCCGTTTCCGCGCCGTCATCGCCTCGATCGGCGAGCCGTTCACGAAGATGATCTTGGCCTTGAGATCGGTGTATCGCCTGGTCGCCCACGCGATCTGCGCATTGTTGTCACCGTCGATGAAGACGAGGTCCTGCTTGATCGCAACGAAGTCGAGCGGGTTGATCCTCTGGCCGGCGGCCGCGATCAGGTTGCCCTTCTGGTCGTGGATGTCGCGCTCGAGCGTGACCGACGGATCATAGTCCCAGGTCCGCGCTTCTTCCGCCGGCGTGATGCCCGCCACCGGGGTCGGCCGACGCACCTTGGCCTCGGCACGCGCGGCGAACATCTCATTGGTTCTCGCCAGTTCGCCGGATGCTTCCGCGCGCCTCAACCGCGACTCGATCGTCGTAAGCAGATCCGGCTCGATGACCGGAAAGGCTTGCCCCGCTTGCCCGTAGTCCTTGGCCTCGATCCGCGCCGGCCCCACGAACGATGCGGTCACGGTGACCACGGTCGCAGCGACGCCGACGGTCAGGAGATCAAGCACGGTTCTCACAGGATTGGCTCCCCGGTCCCGACGATCTGCTTGCGGCAGACGAGACCTATCTCTGCGTAGCGGCTGTCAAAGCCGTCCTTGTGGGGCGTGCCGGCGAAGTAACAGCCTTGCGGGATTTCACCGACGACGCCGGGCGTCAGCGGCTCGCCAAAGCGTGTCAGCGGCTTCATTTGGGCCACCATCTTGCCGTTGATCGTGACGATGGAACCGACATGGCCAACCACATCACCCGGCATCCCATAGGCGATCTTGCCGAACATCTTCGGCTTGGCGCCGAAGTGACGACGCACCAGCGCATTGCGGGGAGGATCGAAAAAAACATATCCGCCGCGCCCCGGGAGCTGGTTCCGGTGGATCACGAACGCCCAGTTCGGAAGCGAATCCGTCGTGTTGATGAGGAAGGCATGCGCATCGCGCCAATCGCTGATCGCCGTCAGGACGATGCTGACGACAAGGAACGCGCCCAACATCCCCCAGAGGCGTTTCCGCGGCCGCCAGCGCGGACTGGGCGCGTCACTGACCGCCGTTGCCATCGGGGCCTCCAAAGGTGGATACCGAAGCTCCCGGCGCTCCGTACTGCATCGGTTGCTGCGTTGGGGCCTGGACCGGCATCGCCTGTGGCGGCATGCCCTGCGCTGCGGCCATCGGATCGATCGTTGCAGCCGGGCCAAGGGGTTGCGCCGCCGCCGGCTGTGCGGGGAGCTGCGCCGCGCCAAGCTGTTCGAGCCGCTGCAAATCCTCGGCCGATGCCGGTTTGGGACGCGCGATACCGGATGCGTAGACCGCCGCCTTCAGGCTGTCCGTGATGTCCGGCACGTTCTTCGTCAGGACGGCTTCACCGACCAACACCACCTGGCCGTTGGCGCTACGCCGCTGCAGCTCGCTGTCGAGCGTTGCCATGAACGTCCGCATTTCAGATTCGACCTGAGCGGGCGGCGACGCTGATCGGGCCTGCCCCTGCACATACTCGCCCACGATCGACGACAGCCGCGCCGAGACGATGTGATCCTGTTTCGGCGCGACAAGGGCCTTCGTCACCCACATGCACCAGATGATCGCCAGCAGCGCCAGTCCGCCGATGATGATCTGCACTTTTGTGAAGCCGGCGAAGACAGTTTTGCGCTTCACCGCCACGGCTTTTGGCGCGGACGGGGGACCGGACGGCAGGTCAAGTTCGGGCTGTTCAGCCATGACGGCGACTCCCTTCAGGGGTGCGCGCGGGAAGAATGCTGTGCCGGCGGAAGAAGATGATCGCCGAGGACAGAACAAGGTGCGCGATGGTGATGGTCTGTTTGAAGGCGGCGATCCGGTCGGCGTCCGCTGCGACATACCGGCTCGCGAAATTGTTGAGCTGGTGCATCAACCCGTCGATTGAAAAGCCGCCGATCACGAGGAAAATGAGAAAGAACATGCCCCACGTCATCAGGAGTGTCGTGGCCAGAAACCCGGTGAAATGCAGGTAGAAGTACAGAAAATACCTGCCGTCGATGGCCGGACGGCGGACCGCAGCAGCGGCCGTGTCGATCGGTTCCGGAATAATCGTCGCCATGGCTTACTCCGCAGCGATGGCGATATCGTCATGGGGGACGATATTGCTCACCCATTTCTCGGGGTTGTCGGGATAGGCAATGCGCTCGATCGCCTCGTCCATGCTGAGCCCTTCGGCGATCATCGCGTCGATCGCGGCGAAGGTCTTGGGGCTCGAGGAGAACAAAGCGGCCGAATAAGGATCGAGAACGAGGCGGCCGACGGCGAGCGTCTCCGGGCCCTTGATCATGATGTCGGAATATTCGAACCCGTTGCGCTTGAGCGACCGCAGAAGGGCGTCGGTGTAGTCGTCCATCTCGAAGCGATCGTGCTTCTTGAAGTCCGCGATCGTCTCCGGCTTTTGCTGCAGGATGACGAACCAGTCCGAGTTTTCGAGCGCGGCTATCGAGCCGGCCGATTTGTAATAGTCGTTGAGCGATTGCGTCGCCGTCACCAGCGACGCACCATATTTGCGGCAGGTACGCGCATAGGTCTCGATGAAGTCGGCCATCGCCCCGCCGCGCAGCATCTGCCACGCTTCGTCGAGCAGGAGAGCCTTCGGGATCGCGCGGTCGACCTTTCGCATCATCTGCTGCGACATGAACATGATCGCCGTCAGCACGACGCTGCGCAGCTCTTCCCGGGCCGACAGGTCGGACAGCTCGAACACGGTAAGCTGCGCCTTCAATTCGAATGACACCTCGCCCTTGAAGAACTTGCCGTAGGTGCCGCCCGACGAGAAGGGCCGCATCGCGATGCCGAGGTCGGCCGCGAGCGGGTTGCCCGTCGCACCGAGCGCTTCGATCACATGGTCGATCGAGCCGCGACGGCCGTGCTTTTCCCAAACGTCATTGACCGCGCCGTCGATCAGACCGCGCTCGGTATCGTTGAGCCGGTCGATATGCCGCGACATCTGGTTGATGATGGCCTTGAGCATCGCCATGCAGTCGAGCAAATAGTCTTCGTCCTGGGCGGCTTGTTCCTCGTCAATCACGGAAAACGGATTGAGGCAGAAGCCCGAGCTCATCGTGAATTCGACAAATGCCCCGCCCTGCAGCTTGGCCGAATGCTCGAACGATCGACCATCGTCGATCACCACCACCTTCGAGCCGGCTCCGCACAGCGACGCGCACAGTTCCTGCAACGCGACAGACTTGCCCGACCCCGACTTGCCGAACACGGCGACATTATGGTTGCCGGCGGCGTTCTCGAACGGGCTCCAGAAGAAGGGCTGACCGCGGCGGCCGATGAGCAGCAAATGCGGCACCTGGCCACCAAGATACTCACCTTGCAGCGGCGCGAGATTGGCCGCCGTCGTGGTCAGCAGCGTCCTCATGCGCTTCATGCGATCGAGATCCTTGGAAAGGCCGTTGGCCATCGTCATGGGCATCGCACACAGCAGGCCCATCACCTGCAGGTATCGATCGTCGAGAAGATCCCAGCCCGCGGCACGGTATACCGACTTCAGCACCCGCTCGTTGGCGTCCCCCCTCCCCTTCGGCGAGAAGGACGTTACGCTGTAAAAACAACGAACCAGCTTTCGACCCTGCCGGATTTCCTCATTGACGTACCGCCATTCCTGCGACTGATCTCGCAATTGCGGGAGGAAGCGAGCTGATTTGGAATCCGCGAGACTCGTTGTCCGCATGAACTTGAAGCTGGCCCTGTTTGTCGACGATTGCGTGTCCGGATATTCGAGGCAGAGGTTCGTCGAGATCGGGCACGGCATTCGCAGCTTGTCGGTGAACATATCGCCGATCAGGCGAACGACATCCCACGGCGCCCAGCGGTTGGGCAGGTTGCGGACCGAAAAGGAGCGGACGTCGAACACGTCGGGGTAGATCTCCCCGATTTCGGGTGCGCCCTGCACCTTCTTGCCGGTCGGGCGGAAGCGCTCGGTCCGCAGCAGCATCCGGTCGGGCTCGACTTGCAGCTCGATATCGCGGCGGACCGCCTGATCGGCGATCGGGTCCAGCGGGTTGTAGCTGACCACGTCGTCGCCAGCAGCGGTCGTCGGCGACGTAATGTCATCGATCCATCCGATCAGCGCGACGGGATCCATCTTACGGGCCGAGACATTCACCGACGCAAGGGCGGAAATGAGGCCCTCCATGATCGATACGATCTGTTCGACCGAAATGCTGGACGTCTCGGGCGTCGAGTAGGAGATCGCGACACGGTGGTTGCGCAGGCAGAACGGTGCATCGGCCGAGAGCGATTCCCAGACACCATCGGTCAGGAAGTCGACGCGATGCTTGGCCATGCGCTCGTACACGCCCCGCGCCGCGTAGCGCGGCAGATACCATTTGGAGAGCCGTTCGCCGATCCGCGGGGACATCCACTGATGGAACTGCAGACAGCCCGGCGCCGGGATCCCTTCCGACAGAAACTGCGTCAGGATCTCGCCGGTGCGCTCGTCCGCGCCCACCAGCGGCGCTGCCTCGATCACGAAGCCGCGCGAGGCGCTGTTATAGAATATCCCCGTTTTCGGGTCGTAACTGCGGTAGGGGAGCCAATGCGCAAGCATCGGCGCCGCGAGGTCGGGTCGCTGCGCGTCGGGACGTTTGGTGTCGCCAAACACACCGGCGAGCAGATTGTCGAAGAAGCCGGGCTTGGCGCTCATGTCAGTTGTCCTCCGGGACTGCGGCGGGAAACCCCGCTGCACGGACCGTCGCCTTCGGCGTCGGCTTCGTTTCGGGAAGGACGGCGTCAGATGCCGCCTGCTGCGCGGTCTGCTCGACGCCGCGCGTCGCCGATTGATAGCGCGGATCGCCCTTGACCCGTGCCTGCGCCTCGGCACTCGAGGTCGTTTTCGGAAGTGGTGTCGCTAGCGCAGCCTGCTCGGCTGCCGGCCGCGCCGTGGCCGCCGCCTGAGTCGGCACCGGCGTGCCCGGGGGAGTCGCCGCTTTCGAGGCGGCCGACGGAACGCTCGGCGCGACGGGTTTCGATACGCCCGTCGCCGCACTCGCCGAGGAGGAGGCTGCCGGCGTACCCGTCGTGACGGCAGGCGTGCGACCCGCCCTGGGCGCGAGGCGGGACGCAACATCGGCCTTGATCGCTTCGACGGGATCGGCCTTGCGTGCGCGCGCGGCGGCGACCACGGCGGGATCAGGGAGGTTGGGATCGATCGAGGCGACAACCGCGTCAGGCGGATCAGCTCGATCCACCGCTTCCGCGAGCGTTTTGGGACGCTCCAGCGTTGCGACAGCGTTCTGATCCGGGATCGGCGTCGCGGTCGCCAGCGCCTGTTGCTGCCATTCGCCGCGCGCGACAACGGCATGAACGGCGCTGGCCTCGTGCAGACGCCCGCGCTCGTCGATATAGGGCTGGAAGACGATGCGCAGCACCCGCTCCCAGGTGCGCCCCGCGTCGACCTGCTGGACAGGGGTCCGCTGGCCGGATGCTGCGGTACGATATGCCCGGGCCTTCGGCGCGTCGTCCATGTACGGCCCCGCCGGCGTCGTCGAGGCGCCGTTCGCATCGCCCGAGATCATCGCCAGCGCACGATCGTCGATGGTCGACGTCGGCGCGCAGATCCCGTCTGGCGCGGCGCATGAAAAACTGCCCTTAACATTACCGCCGAAACTGGCGCATCCGCCAAGAGCCACCAGCAGGGTCAGGCTCGCGAACGCCGGCAGCCGCCGAGAAACGCCGCGACGGGCGGGCGCGCTCACGACTTCGCTCCTTTGAGCCAGGCCTCGAGGAACTGCTTGGGTCGGTAGCCCTCGAGCACCGCGCCGTCGCTGCGAACGATGACTGGCGTCCCGCTAAGACCATGCTGATGTGCGAACTTCTCGTTCGCATCGAGCCCCTTGGTGTCACAGGACGCTCCGCTTTTGAACGGCTCTCCAGCATAAGCAGCGTGCAGCGCCTGCTCCTGGTTCCTAGCGCAGTAGACACGATCGGCGACATCTCGGCTGCCCAGAACCGAGATCGGCCGCTCGACCACCCGCACGTTCATGCTGCGCAGCACGGATGTCAGCGCGCGACAATAGCCGCAGCGGAAATCGGTGAAGACCGTGACGGTTTCGGCCGCAGCCTTGTTGCCCCAGACAATTGCGCCCTCCTTGGGAAGGCCCGCAAGGGACAGCATCGTCGGCTTCGACGGGAGCGACGTCTTTCTGACACCCGTCGCGGGCGAACGGATATCGGCCGATTCCTCCGGCTCGCCCGTGGCAGCAGCGGCATTCGCCTTGGCCGCGCCGCCAACGAGCATGTCGGGGTTGATCTCGAGCAGGCGCGCGGCCGTTATATCCTGCCGCGTTTGCATGTCGTAAACCCGGCCGATGACCAGATATCGCGCGCCGCTATCGACATAGAACAGGTTGGAGCCGGCGGTTATCTCACAGAGCCCGGTGATCTTGCCGCAGTCGATCGCGTTGATCGGGGTCATCGGCAACCGCGTCTTGAGCAGAAGGCGAACCTTGTCCTCGGGCTTTTGAACGTCGGCTGCAAGCGCGATGCCGGCGACGCTCAATATCGTGGCTGCGAGCATCAGGCTTGACGGCCGTGCCAAAGTGCGAAGGCCGCCTGAACGATCAATTGCGAACATATACACCCTCCAAGAAGACGATTTCGACGTCGACACCGGTCGGCATCTCGATGACGGGCTGGTACTGCTCGGCGCGCTCGATCAGATATTTCGAGACCATGTCGCCCGTTTGAGCCACGCCCTCGCCAAGGCCACCTTCGAGGATCTCACCCGTGGACAGCTTGTCGCGCTTGCCGTTGGTGCTGATATTGGTGCCCTGGAAAACGGAATTGGCGTTGGCCGAGAAGCCCCGACCGAAGCCCCCGGCGAGACCCGCGATGAAGGCCTGCGTGACCAGAGAACCCTCGCGCGATACGACACGGCCGCGAACCCCGGTTTTGCCGCCAAAGGCGATGAATCCCTTGACCTCGGAGACGGCATACCGCCCGCCCGGCTGCGGGCAGGTCATCTTCTGCAGCTTGACGTAAACCTTCTCGCTCGAGAGATCGCCGCGCGCCGCGCCGTTGATAAGGCAACCTTCGATCTTGGTCGTGAGGAGCCTGCCATTCTGGTAGACCGACCGCGCAGGCCCGGTGACACGAAGAACGACGGGCAGCGGGTCGGTCTGGCTGTTGACGCCCGCGCTCGCATCCACCCCCACGATGACCTTCGCCGACGCGAAACTGTTCGGCGGCAGGTAGTTGATGCTGTCGGTATAAACCGTGTTGCCCTTGGCCACCTTCGATGCCGTGCCGGTATCGGCCGTCGAGAAGCTGACCATCTTGACCTCGCTCCCCCGCCCCATGTCGGCGAGGCGGGCACCAGGCGCGCCGTCGGGGCGTTGGTATGCTTGCGCTCCGCTTGGTCCGTACATCGCGCCAGGACCAGGAACCGGGGGAGGCGCGGTGCGCTTGTCGGCGATCTGCCGCTTTAGCTGATCGTTCTCGGCCTGATAGGCGGACAGGACGCGCGCGCCATCGGCCTGCATCGACTGGTTCTGGCCCTTCAGAAGCTCGATCTGCTGCGCCAGCTGGTCCATGCGCTGTTGCTGCGAGTTGACCGACTTGAGCTGGTTCTCAGTCGACTGGAAGCGGTTCTCGGAGAGCGCCATCCATTCCTGCTGGGAGAGATTGCGATTGACGAGATCATTTGTCGAAACCTCGACCTTGGTGACACCATCATCAGCGACCTTGGTCTTGTCCTCGCTGCCGCCGAAGATCCAGAAGGACGACGCGACAAGGCCGACACCAGCGACGCCGGCCAGCAACAGGCGCTGCTTTTTCCGCACGGCCTCATTGGCCGACAGTTCGTTGGCGACGGGCGAAACCCCTCCCCCTTCCTCGCCATCGAGGGCTTTGCGCTTGCGTTGGAAGAGATCGGCAAAGGCCATGTCCTTACCTCCCGTTCTGCGAGACGAGGTAGGCCGTGGTGACCTTACCCGGTGCGAGCCTGGGCTCGGCGATGGAGACGGCGAGCGCACTTGCCGGAGCAACGGTCGCCTCGGTCAGCTCGACCGGCGCATCGCTCTTGTTCTCGATCCGCAGCACCTTGCCGATCAGGTCAGACCCGCGATATTCCGCGATCATCTGGACCTTGAGGTTGCCGACATAGACGGGCCTGAGCGCGCGCTGCCGCATCTCGTAGCCATCAACGACGCTGTTAGAATACATGGCCTGGACGAGCTCGACGGCGGCATCCTGGGGCCCGGCCTTCTCAGGCGCCGCATTCTCGGCCACCTTCTCCTTTGCGATTGCTGGATTGGAGATGAAGACCTGCGCTGCCTGGTCACCGGCGACGCGGCACACGAACTTGTAGACGTAACCGCGCTTGCTGGTCGCGAAGAACGACAGCGCCGGCCTCCCAAAGCCGTCCGGAACCGACAGATATATGTCGCCTCGCACCGGCTCGTTGACGACCGAGAAATCGTCCTGCGGATTGCCCGTCGAGATCTTCGACACGGACGCGAACTCATCCTCGACGAGGCTGATCCGGGTGAGGTCCTTGGCCGACGCGGTGCAATCGACCTGACTGCTGTCCGACGCCATGATCGTTTGATCGGCCCAGGCAGGGTCCGCCATGAGAAGGACCGCCAGGCCGACCAGAGACGCCCCAATGAAGCGGCTCGCGTGGCAATAGGTGCGCGACAGGAAGGCGGCGCCGGTCACGGCGCTGCCAAGGGCATAGACCGACATCATTGATCCTTTTCCTTGCCGGTCGTCACCATTCCGAAGCCAACCAGCTTCAGCGAGACGCCGGAATATTCCCAGTCGAAACGGAAGGTCCGGCGTTCGTTGGACACGACTTTGTTGCCGACAATCGTGTGGAGATCGCCGGTCACCGTGGACCACAGATTCTTGGGGTCGATCTCCATCGTCTGGATCGTGAAGAACTGCGCGATCGATGACCCGCGCTGCTCATTCACGATCTTCATGAGATCGGCTTTCAGCTTGCCCTGGGCACCAGGGGCGGTGATGTCGAGAACCGACTTCATCCAATATTCGAGGTTCTGGGGGCTCCGATCGAGCGTGAGTACCGCAGTGTCGCGCGTAATCAGCTCGAGATATTCGCGGGAAACGCCTGCGCTGCTCACCGTGAGCGGGGAACGAAGGACCGGCTGCAGGACGATTTCACGATCCCGCGTGACGGTGACAAAGAACAGCACGGCCGTCAGACTTGCGAGCGCCGCCGCGACCACCACAAGAAGATTTCGCTGTCTGAGGATGCGCTGGTTTTGCGCGTGCTGATATGTGATTTCCATGTCACCCTGCCATCAAGCGAAGATAAGAGGGTGGTGTCGCCTTCATGCCGGTGAAGCCGGCAGGAAGGTGCCAATAAGCCATGTGAAGCAGCCACGACGCCGCCCGACCTGCCTTAGCCTTTTTGAGACCCCACCAGCCTGCGCCCGCGAGCAACATGCCAATGAGAATATGCTGAGACAGGATTCCCCAGATGAATGGGATCACCATTGCGAGGAATTCATCCAGCGTCCACAGCCCGATCAGCTCGGGATCGTCCAGATGAGACGGTATGACGTACTTGTCTGCGGCCATTGCACCACCCTCCCCAAAGCCCGGTCGAAGCTGCTACTTCGCCCGGCCGTTGGCCCTGTCAGATCGTGGCTGTCACCGTGGAGGTGACGATCGGAATACCAGTGCCGGCGCCGACGCCGACGCCGACCGGGATCGCGATCTGGCCCATGGAGAAGCGGCCCGAGGCCAGCGCGACGATGCCGCCCGCGAGCGACAGGACAGTGATGATCTTGCCGCCCGAACCCTCAAGGAAGTCGGTGAACTTCGTCAGGGCCGTGTCGAACGTGGTGTCGGCGCCGGCGAATGCCGGTCCGGCGAACAGGAGGAGCGCGAGCGCGAGTGCGGCGAGGGCGAGGATTGCCAACTCCGCGCGTCCGCTGTGTTTCAGGACAGACTGCATGATGGGTTTTCCCTTCAATGGAGACGCGACGGATCCGCGCCCATTCGAAAGGTGACCCCGGGGGGAGCCCGGCTGCAACGCGAGGTTCCGGAACGTGCGGGGAAAGGTGAAAATTTTCACCGCGCAAGGACCTTCTGCCCCGGTTTCCGGGGCGCCCTGCCCCGTCGGGCAGGGCGCACTGCCCCTAATCCCGGGGCACCTCGCCCCGTGCGTCAGGGCACCCTGCCCCACATATCGGGGCGGCCTTTCGGTCAATTGCGATACGGTATGGATGCGAGTAGATTCGCGCTCTGGAATCGAGGTGGTTTCAGGCGTCTAGAATTCAACTAAGCTCTGCGGGTCGGCCGTTCGCCGAGGGTAAACCTATAACAGGGTGAGGGACGTGCAGGAATGAGTGGGGACTCTCGCGGCTATGCTCTCGATATTTCAGAGCACCTTTTTCACCTGACCACCGAGAGTCTGCGCCTTCGCTCCAATGAGACCAAGCGATATCAGACACTTGCCAGCCTGGTTAACTCTCGAGCCGCCTTCAGTTGCAAAATGGAGGAGCATGATCCCGAGATAATACGCGATCACCTCGTCACGATACCGACGAAAGGCGATATCCGGATTTACCTCAGTATCTCGCGCTCCAGCGCCGATTCACTTGTCGAAGCAAAGAAGCGACTTGGGAGCCAGATTGGATCGAATCTAACGGTCGGCGATGCGCTGTCGATACTGCTTTTTGATTACGTCGTCGAACAGAAGGCGACGCGAGTACTTGAACGGCTCGGCCTCGACGAGCCGAAAGGAAAATGCGCCGAGGCGAATGCGAACGAGTCGCAAGACGAAAATGTCGTTCGTCTCAAGTAGTTACCGCTTCATCGTGGGGCAATGTTCGGCTCTGGACGGGGTTGCAATGGCTGTGCTGGTATGTTCTCCTCTTCGAGTCCGAGCGGAATACAGGGGGCCAGGCAATGTCATCCCTTGCCAGGATAGAGGCAACAGCGGCGACCGCATTAGCGGTTGACGATGCGCAGCGGGATTACATTCCAATGATCCTTCAGGCGATGGCCGAGAAGGACACAGGTCAACGCAAGCTTGCCTTGAAGACGGGCATCAGCAAGACCCGCCTCGCCCTTATTCTGCATCACGATCCAGCCAAGCGCGCCGCCATGACGCTGGTCGAATTCCAGACGGTCCTGCACGCGTTGGACATAAACATTATCCAAGCCATCATTCGCGTAGAGGCTTTTCGCGACCAGGAGCTCCTGCACGACGCGCGCTACGCGACCCTGATTGCAATGCTCAGCGAAATGTTCAGAGGTCTGCCTTCAATGCTGGTCGCAGCCCTCGAAGAAATTGAAGGGATGGATGGCTCCGAAGTCCGACGAGAATGGGCCGGGCCACTGCAAGCAGCGGTGGTCCAAAGGCTGGTCAAGGAAGTCAGTTCCGTTCTCGTTCGCAGAGCCAATCTTTCAGAAATAGCCAACCTCGCAATATAGCGACCAAGCCCCGACGGGCTTTTTTTTTGTCGCGTTTTCCCTAATGACACGAACAACAATCCATTATTCGCTGGAACGCCGTCAAGAAACCGACACCTCAAAAGGTCGACACGGTGGCCGAACGCCCGAAGCGAGCGCGCTGGACCGACGGCGCGGGCGATGACGGTGTCTGAACCGTGCCAACTCTCGAGAGCCCGCTCAATCGAGACCAGTTCAGGAGAATATCGTCGACATAGGCTTGGGTCTCGGCAATCCGCGGTACGAGGCCGTTGCGCACCCTGCCCGGTCCCGCGTTGTAGGCCGCGAGCGCCAAGTGGTATTGACCGAACCGATCAAGCTGCTCGCGCAGATATTTGGCTCCGCCTCGCAGGTTATCCGCGACATTGTAGCGATTTACACCCAGGCCCACTGCCGTGTCCGGCATGAGCTGGGTCAAGCCGAAGGCGTTCTTCGGGGAATAGACGCCAGATTGATAGCGGCTCTCACGGATGATCATCGCATCGAACAGGCCGACCGGGATGCCGTACTGGCAGGCGATGTTGCTCATCATCGAATAGTAGTTCTGCCGACGATATTCGGTGTCGGCCGTGAGGAAGCCGCTAGGTCGATAGCCGGCGGCGATGCAGCCAGGCACATAGCGGTTAACTGCGGCCGCAAACACCGGCCCGCCCCTCATCCATGCCGGAATCGGCATCGAAGATACCGAAGGGATCGTATAGCCTGCGACGGGCGCTGCGCCGAGCTGGGCTACCCCGACATGCGCGAACGGATCATCGTCGTCGGCGGCTGCCTGCGCCGCTGAAGGAGTCCGAGGGGTGAAGCTGTTGGCCATCTGAAATTCGACCCATCGCCGGCTGAGATCATGCACCCGAAATTCCCCCAGCACCACCCCAATGTCGACCGACGGTTTGGTTTCCACCCCTCGTCCTGCGTCCGGCCCCGGCGATTCGGCCGACGCTGGTGCTGGCGTGGCGCCCGTCATCGAGATCAACTGCACGGAGCGAACGGCTTTTCTATCCTGAGGCGCCGCCTGCAGCATCGACGCGCTGCCCATCAGGATTGCTACACCGCAAAGAAGATAAGACCTCATTTTCGGCCTCCCGAAACCGCCATTTCGAAAGTGGGGATCGACAGAACGGGATTGTCAATCCCGCCGACCTGAGTGAGAATCCCCTATTCCTCCTCCGAAAGGGTCGTTCATGTGGTTGATCGATCGCCATGGCGACGGGCGCAGTGCGCGCCGAATCCCCCTCCCCGACCCTGTCAGGTCGGCTCTGGTCCGATGGTACGCCGGCGAGGGCTCCCGAGGGGACGAGGAAGCGGGCATCATGTTGGTCCAGCAAGCCCGGATTGGCGGTAAGTGGATCGCATGTGACTGCCGGGACGACGACACGGCGCCACCCATCCTGACCCCTGCCTTTCTCTCCGAGGCGGAGACCTATTATCTGCGCCGCCTCACCAGCTCGAAGCGCCCCGAACACCAACCCGATTGCCCGTTCTTCCGCGATCAGGTGACGAACCGCATCACCGAGATCCGTACTCATCAGACACCGGCGGATCCTCCCACAGGCTATTTCGAGGTTTTGCGGCCCGCTCCCGAGAAGCTGGCCCAGCGACCGGAGGAAGACACAAGCGACGATCGGACCCGACATGCTTCGGTGCCCCGCCTTGCGCGGCTGCTATGGCGACTTCTCGACGTGGCGGGCCTCAACCTCTGCGCGCCGTTGTCGCATGATCTGGTCGACCATTCCATCAGCGACGAGTTCAAGGCGCTCACCGCGGCCGCGGGTAAGATCGAGATCGCGCCTGGCATCGAGCTCGGTCGAGCGCTGTGGACCCACGCCAAGGCGCTTCACAGCAACCGCGTTTATGCCGGACTTCGCGAGCTGTCTCGAAACTGGCCGCGAGGCCATGCGCCCCAAGCGTTCCTTACCCTCTTCTCGCCCGCGTTCAAAGGAGCGCAAGTCATCGTTCAAGGGTGCGAGCCCGTCGTGATCGCCAATCGGGTTCAATCCCCGTCTGTGCGGGGAAATCCGATCAAGGGCCCCTATCTTGTCATCGTCGTGGCGGGCGAATATCCCGAAGCGCACGGCTACGCGCCTTTGCGAGCCTATGCCCAGCCGATCTATTCGGGCAGGCGCTTCATTCCCGTCGATTCAGAGTTTGAGCGGACCGTTTTGCGCGAGCTGCTGGCGGCACGGCACTATTTCGATCGGGACGGGATCGACATCGCGATCGAGAAGCCCGTCTTTGACAAGCTGACGCCGATCGGCGCCTGCAGGCCGGATTTCGTCCTCGAGGCTCGCTCACGCTCCACGGGCGAGATCCGGCAGCTCGTCGTGGAAGCAATGGGCTTCGAGGATGAGGATTATAAGGCATCGAAGGCCGTCACGCATCCACGAATGGCGCAGATCGCCCCGGTGGTCAGCATCACGCCGGCACATCTCCACGAGGGCCATGTCCGCGCCATTCTGACTGGCGCGCTCAACGCTTAATCCTCTACAGCGCTGCGGTGGCCGTCAGCCCCATGACATCGAGGCGGCGAAAGCGCCCACGATGCCGAGGGTGACGGGCGTCGATATGAAATAGAGCTTCTGCCAGCGCCACCAGGTCTTTGGCAGGAAGAGAGCAGCGGAGCCGAAAGAATCGATATTTGTCCACGCGCGCTCGCGGTAGATTTCGATAAATGTGGTTGCGACCGACAAAATGACCGCGATGCCGCAACACAGGCCTGCGGCGACGTAAAGAGCGATCCAGTTCGCGATCTCGACCTGTGTCAGATGCGCCATGATCATGCCATCACCTTTGCGACGACTCGCCAGATTTGCACCCGGCGTGTGTCGGCCCCGCCTGACGTCCCTGCCCTGCCCTCCTCTACCCCATCATGGTGAGCAAGGCCTTAATTGTCGACGTAAAGGCAAAAGCATCAGCCGGTATGATTTTTCTTGCCGCCAAACGGCAACATTCCATCGCATAATCGCCGATAAATCAAGGGTCGGAGAACTACATATTGCGTTGCACAACGTGAATGAGGCTAGGTGAAGCGGATGTTGCGCCGGGATCACCGACCTCCAGGCGGATAGAGCTATGCTGGTGACGGTCCTCTTCATTGTCTATCAGGGCGTTGAGGCGATTACGGTCCACGACGCCGAAGCCGCCGCATGGTCTGAGCTCATGAAGTTCGTGGACAGCCAGTGGCACCAGCGGTTCGACGATGAGCCCTACCTTCTCGAAGAGCAGGAACGCGCCAAGATGTTCTTTGCCGATGAGGATGATCTTTTCATCCTGGCCGAGGCTGACCTTACGGAACTGGCGGACCGCGTCGACGAGCTGAGCACCGAGGCCTGTGGATGTTGCCCCTCCCCTGTTCGACCATCATGACCTTCTGATTTTCGATTTCGCTTTCAATCTGCTGGCGCTAACCTGTTCGCAAGGAGCGGCTCGCGCATGTTCGAATGCCTTATCCTGGGTGATAGCACTGGCGTCGGCACGGCGCGGGCGATCAATGCCCGCTACGCCCAGCAGTGCGATGTCCAGGCAACCGAGCGCGCCACTGCAGCCCAGATCCTTGCTTGGCGGCGGCCAGCCAAGCGCTACGGGACATCGATCTTTGCGATAGGATCAAATGATATGGCCGGTCAGGGACTTCTCAATAAGCTCCTGAAAATCCGAACGAGCGTTTCGGCGAAGCGTGTCATCTGGTTGCTGCCTTATGCGCGCGCCCAAGCTTACACGGTCAGTTCTGTCGCGGCGACCTTCGGCGATGAGACGCTCGATCTGATGCGCTTTCGCTCAGAGGACAATGTTCATCCTCTGAGCTATCGCGATGTCGCGCTCCGCCTCCTGCGCTAGGACCGATCAACCAACACCTCCCGACCACAGGCAGCACCCGCGCTGTTGCGCCGCGGAAAACCGCATCGCCAGCCGTGCGCTCGCTCCATTTTTCGCTGCAAGCTTCGCGCCGTAGCGCATCACGGTCTTCGGATCGTGCCAGCGATACGCCTGCATGATCGCCGTCAGTGAAATTGTCCCGGGCGATGCGTACGCGGATCTAACGGCTCGACACCGCTTTGAGCGAGCGGGCGCACCCGGTGTCGCCGGCGACCGACGGGCGAGGCTTCGCGGCCTCAAGTGCAATTTCATTTGGCCGTGGAGATAATTTCAGATAGACGCCCACACTCTTTCATTTAGGTGCTGATTGGGCTTCAGACCGCCATGCTTCTTCGTCATGCAACCCATCGCGTCCATGAGGCCCTGCAGGATACCAGGGTGGTCATGCTGGCCGGACCCCGGCAAGCAGGCAAGACCACCCTCGCCCGCTCCCTCGCGGAGAAATCCCGGACCTATCTGACGCTTGACGACGCGACGACCCTGTCTGCCGCGAAATCCGATCCGGCCGGGCTGGTGCGCGGGCTTGACCAGGCGATCATCGACGAGGTCCAGCGCGCACCCGATCTGCTTCTGGCCATCAAGGAAAGCGTCGATCGGGATCCCCGCCCCGGCCGCTTCCTCATAACCGGCTCGGCCAATTTGATGACGCTGCCGCGGATAGCGGACTCGCTTGCGGGCAGAATGGAAATCATCCGCCTCTTACCGCTCGCCCAATCCGAGATTCTTGCGCAGCCAGCACCGCGCTTCCTCGAGTCCCTCTTCGCCGGGCGAGCGCCGGAACCCGGAACGCTGCGGCTCGGCGGCGACCTCGTCGATCTGGTGCTGGCCGGCGGCTATCCGGAGGCTGTCGCGCGCAAAAGCTGGACCCGACGCCAGGATTGGTACGACAACTATGTCGAGGCCGTGGTCGAGCGAGACGTCCGCGACATCGCCAACGTCGACCAGCTCGACCGCATGCCGCGCCTGCTTCGGGCACTTGCCGCTCATGCCGGACAATTGATCAACCACGCGGGTGTCGGCGCCGGTCTCGATCTCAATCATGTGACCACCCAGAAATATACCGGGATCTTCGAGCAGCTGTTTCTCGTGCGGACCTTGCCGCCCTGGCACAATAACGCCCTCAAGCGCCTGACCAAGAAACCCAAGCTGCATTTCCTCGATTCAGGCCTGCTGGCCGCGCTCACCGGCCTCACACCCGAAAAGGTGGCGGCGGATCGCTCCCGTTTCGGCGCCATTCTCGAAACCTTCGTGTTCTCGGAGATCCTCAAGCTCACGGGCTGGTCCGACGACCGCTTCTCGCTGAGCCACTTTCGGGACAAGGAGCTGGATGAGGTCGATATCGTCCTCGAGGACCGGGACGGGCGGATCGTCGGCCTGGAGGTCAAGGCGTCCGCGACGGTCCGCTCCGAGGATTTCTCGGGCCTGCGCAAACTCGCCGCTGCGACGGGGCAACGCTTTGCGTTCGGCGCCGTGCTCTACGATCATGAGCAGACGATAGCCTTCGGCGACCGCCTGGCCGCAGCACCGCTCTCCAGCCTCTGGGGCTGACGACCACAGCCGGCTGCGATGGATCCTCAGCTCTCCCCAGTGGCAGATGCCGACAGCCGCGCCGCCATCCGCGCACTTGCCCCGCTTTTCGCCGCGAGCTTGGCGCCGTAGCGCATCACCGTCTTGGGATCGCGCCAGCGATAGGCCTGCATGATCGCGGGCAGGCTCTCGCCCGCCACGAAATTGTCCTGCGCGACCCCGAAGCGCAGCGCCCGCGCCTGGCGCTGGCGGGTGCCGAGCGTCTTGCGCGCCGCCTTCAACTCAATCCGGACCAGGGGCGCGGCGGTGGGGTCGTCGAGCCCGGCCATGCGATAGGCCCAGCCGACATGGACAAGGTAGCGCGCGATCGTCGCGGCTGCGCGCACCTTCTCGGTCGAGGCATCGATCCCCGCCAGCGCGCGCACCCAGCCCGCGACCATCTCCGCGTCGGCGTCGATAGCGCGCACGCGCGCGGTGCGGCACCTCAGGGCAAAGTGTCACAGCCGACAAAATGACGAAATCTGCGGCAAAGGGGATTCACTTCACCCCCTATATGTGCTTGATTCAATCCCGTTATGTTGCACGCTCCGATCATTGGCGACGGCCGCCCGCAACTGGATATGCCCTGCTTGCTGGAAATGCTTGCGCGGTCATCGTCTCGACCGCGCTACGCTTTTATGGTGCTCAACCTGATTGCACAGGTTTCCCGATCCGACGGCAGCGCGGGGCCCTTGGTGGCCAAGGGCGGCGGCCTCATTCCCTTGCGCGACTGGCTTTGTGATGCGCTAACCCCGATGGGGCAGCGTGACCCCCGGCGCGTTGCCCTGGAAGAGCGGATACGCAGCGATCTGGCAATGTCGGGCGCATTGCCCGCCAATGTCGGTCAGGCCACGGCAATCGTCGATGACGCCATCCGTGAGCAAGTGCGGGCGTCGGGCAAAACGAATGTGAGCCGGGCGGTATCGGAGCTGGTGCGCGCTGGCTTGCTCAAGCGGCACTATCAGGGCTATTGTGTCGATCATCACAATCGCGGTGCGCAGCGCCAAGCCGTCTATGTTCTGGCAGGCTGTGCGCGCGGTCTGATTGGCGGCAGACAAGAACAGCCAAGAGCCGTGCCGAGGCAGGCAGAACTAGCGTTCTGAACGCTTAGAAATCGACCAGATTTAACATAACTATTATTATCGAACTTTAGATTTGTAGCAGCAACGTTCAAATGTCACAGTTGCGCAAAGTAGAGATGTCTCACTTGGGCTACCGTGCCCTCCGGCTGTTCGGAGGTATTGAGCATGGCGGTGTTGCGTATGAGTACCGAGGAGCTTTC
>NZ_CAKKNC010000020.1 GCF_918741285.1 Sphingobium sp. CECT 9361
GTGGTGAACTACCGCGAAGCCTATGGAATGCATGCCTCCAACGGTATCCTCTTCAATCATGAAAGCCCGCTGCGAGGCGAAACCTTTGTTACGCGCAAGATCACGCGCGCGGCTGCGGCTATCAAGCTGGGTCGGCAGGAAAAGCTGTGGCTTGGTAACCTTGATGCCAAGCGCGACTGGGGCCATGCCCGCGAATATGTCCGTGGCATGTGGATGATGCTGCAGAATGACGAGCCGGATGATTATGTCCTCGCCACCGGCGAAACGACCAAGGTGCGAACCTTTGTCGAATGGGCTTTTGAAGATGTCGGCATAGCGTTGCGCTGGGAAGGTGAAGGCGCTGAAGAAAAAGGCTATTGCGAGGCAACAGGGCGGTGCCTGATTGAAGTGGACCCCCGCTATTTCCGTCCTACGGAAGTGGACCTGCTGCTAGGCGATCCGACAAAGGCAAAAACGAAGCTTGGATGGGAGCATGAAACCTCCATCCGTCAGCTGGCCCGGGAAATGGTTGAAGCCGATCTGATCGTTATGGAGACGGCTCCCATAGCCAAAGGTATTTAGCAATGACTGGGGAAGTCATTTTCGCGCTGGAAGGCAAAAGGGTCTATGTCGCAGGCCACCGCGGCATGGTGGGCTCAGCTCTTGTTCGCCGTCTTGCGGCCGAAAACTGCACGATTGTTACCGCGAGCCGCGCTGAACTGGATCTCAAGGATCAAGCCTCAGTCCGGACCTGGTTCGCCCGCGAAACGCCCGATGTTGTATTTCTTGCAGCCGCAAAGGTTGGCGGCATTCTCGCCAATGATAGTTATCCTGCCGATTTCCTCTACGATAATTTGATGATTGAAGCCAACGTTGTCGAGGCCGCCTATCGCAGCGGCGTCGAGAAATTGATGTTTTTGGGCTCGAGCTGCATTTATCCAAAGTTGGCACCCCAGCCAATTGTGGAGGCGTCACTACTGACAGGTGCGCTCGAACCGACTAATGAATGGTACGCCGTCGCAAAGATTGCAGGTATCAAGCTATGCCAGGCATATCGTCGCCAGCATGGCTGCGACTTTATCTCCGCCATGCCTACCAACCTCTATGGACCTGGCGACAATTTCGATCTTGCCTCGAGCCATGTTTTGCCCGCGCTTATCCGCAAGGCCCACGAGGCAAAGACCAGCGAGTCACCGACGATGGAAATATGGGGAACAGGCACCCCTCGCCGCGAATTTCTTCACGTCGATGATCTTGCCGATGCCTGTATATTCCTGATGAGGCGCTACTCGCAGGACGAACATGTCAATGTGGGTTCAGGAGACGACATTCCGATCATCGAACTCGTCAAGCTTGTGTGCGACGTTGTCGGGTTTAAGGGCGAAATCTCCCAGGATCTTTCGAAGCCTGATGGAACGCCTCGGAAATTGATGTCAGGAGACAAGCTTCAGTCCATGGGCTGGACCCCAACAATCGGTCTGCGCGAAGGCATAGCCGACGTTTATGGACGTTTCATCGAACAGGAAGCTAGGCTGGGCGCGTGAAAATCCTGATCGTTGGGCTAAACTACGCGCCTGAGCCGGTGGGCATCGGCCCCTATACGACGGGAATGGCGGAGGCACTGGTGGCAAATGGACACGATGTGCATGTTGTCGCCGGAAAGCCCTATTACCCCTATTGGAAAACGGACGCAGATTATACCGCAGCAGGGTGGAAGCGCACCCGAGAGAATGAGGTAGGGATTACCAGATGTCCCATATATGTACCTGCCCTTCCTTCAGGCATTAAGCGCATCTTGCATCACCTAAGCTTTGCCGTCTCCGCATTGGTACCAGCATGTCTGCAGGCTCGGCGGATGAAGGCGGACATCGTACTTGCTGTCGCGCCGTCCCTGCTCTCCGCGCCCGTTGCGCGGCTCGCGGCATGGGTTGGAGGCGCGAAAATGTGGCTTCATATTCAGGACCTCGAAGTTGAAGCGGCCTTCGCGATGGGACTGATGCAAGAAGGAAGCAAGCTGGGCAGCCTCGCCCGCTATGTCGAAGCGGGCGCGTTGCGCCTCGCCGATATGGTGAGCACGATCTCCCCGCAAATGCGGGACAAGATTCGCGCGAAAACGGCAACGCCCGTCGTGGAATTTCGCAATTGGGCGAATGTGGAGGACATCGGCGCGAGCGCTGCTGCCTCTTCCTACCGTAAGGAATGGGACTTGGGCGACAGGCATGTCGCCCTCTACTCGGGCAATCTTGCAAACAAGCAGGGAATTGAGATTATCGGGGAGGCAGCGCGGCTCTTGCAGCATCGGGAGGATCTGCTGTTTATTGTTTGCGGGGACGGCGCCAATCGCGAAGCTCTTGTCAAACGCGCGGAAGGCATTTCGAATATCCGTTTCTATGGACTGCAGCCTAAGGAACGCCTTGGCGAACTGCTGAGCATTGCTTCGGTGCATCTCTTACCGCAGGTCGCTGACGCCGCCGATCTCGTGCTTCCCTCCAAGCTTACCAATATGCTTGCCTCCGGACGAGCAGTCGTTGCCACTGCAGCGCATGGCACTGGCTTGGCCGATGAAGTGGAAGACTGTGGCGTGGTTGTCCCGCCTGGCGATGCCATTGCGTTCGCGAATGCTATTACCAGCTTGCTCGACTCCCCAATCGACCGGCGGCGCTATGGAGAGGCCGCGCGCCAAAGAGCCAAGGACCGGTGGAGCAAGTCGGCGATCCTGACCCGCTTCGAAGCGGATCTGCTTGGACTGGCAGACACTGCGATCCAACAAAATGCCGCATTCTGACGACGGTTAGAAGTATATCGGGTGTAGGAATCGAAGACATCCGGTAGGCGTCCTCAGCGCTATACGGCTCAAAGCCTTCAGAACCATCTCCTCTGCAAAATCCGGCGCGCTGCTTTAGTGAATGGCTTCTCTGCGTCGCTGGCGCTTTGCGCTTCTTCGAGGCACTGTAACGCACAGAGCGCACAGGAAGCCGATCAGAGCATTTAACCCTATTACCCGGAAAGGGTAATCGACCGTTGAATGCGCCAGCGTCCCGATCAAGCCGAAAAGCGCGAAGGTGGCCAGCCCCTCTCTTCGTCTTTTTATCGTTGCTGCCAAAAGAAAGAGCACAATGAATAGGGCGGTCACGATCCCGAACAGGCCGCCCTCCACGAAAAACTGAAGATACTCGTTATGTGCTGCGTTGATATAGGAGGGTGTGATCGCGCTAACGGGTTCGACAGCCTCATAAGCGATCCGAAAATTGCCTAAACCAGCCCCCGCCGGCCAAACTGCATTCGCCGCCCGGAGGCTGTTTTGCCAAATGTCCCACCGTGCCTCATCCGCGACCTGGAAACGGTCCGCTGCAACTTTCACCACACCCGTGGCCGGTAACCATGCAAGCAGCAACCAACCGCCCAACGATGCCAGAACGCCAATGGCCAAAACGCGCCATCGCACATCGCTGCGCAGTGCCGTACCATAGCTTCCAAGGGTTATAATGAGAAACAGCACTATGCTGGCGCGTGATGCCGATGCAACGACGGCGGCAAGATAGAGGAGAAGCAGCGATTGCAAAAGGATTTGGGCACGGTACAAGCCATATCGCTCGATCCAGCGGGCTTTGTTGGCAAAGAGGAGCGGCGTAACCAACAAAAATAGATCGCCAAAATGATTGCGGCTGGCAAAGAGGCCCACAGCCACGCGAGGATGATAAAACTCATAAAGATTGAACGGTATGACGCCGACAGCTTGGGCAATGCCGACGAATGCAACGAAGGCTGCAAGCACTAGCACGGTGTTGATGAGCAAAGCGCGTTCATCGCGATTTAACGCAGCTGTGAGCCACATAAGCACAAGCGCAGGTGCCAGAGATAGGAGGGAGTATAGAGTTGCATCTGGGGAAAGCGTCACCGGCCGCCACGAAAAGCTCGCCTGCGGGTAGCTGCCAGAAAGCTGTCCCAGCGCTGACGAAAAGCCGCTTGGCAGAGGCAGCAATTGAAGAATGTAGAGCACGATTATCGGACCGATTACCCAACCTACCGAAAAATCTCTTAGGCCACGCCCCTCTCCAACCCAAATGGAAGCGACTAAGCAGAATATGGCCAGAATGCTAAGCCCCATCTCGAAGTCGGGTCGGCTCGCACTGCCGCCCAAGATAAAGCAGGCAGCTACCAGTCCGCTGGCGAGGTAAAAATCAAGCCCAAAAGTCTTCATTGGGCACCTCCATCGCGTGCGATCATGACAGAGGTAAGATCGATGTCCACAGCTTGGGCGCTATCAAGCGTGTCGAGGGACAGCACCAGCAAATAATATCGCTTGGCGCTGGGCACATCGAAGGAAACCGAGCTCAGGCGATTGGCCACAGGCACTGGCAGCGCCAGCGTCTCCAAATGACTTTTGTCCGTCGACGAGACAAGATTTACCACAAGTTTTGCGCCCGCCGCGCTCTCCCCCATGTTGGCGCGACCCGTCGCTTGAACCCTGTACGATCCTGCCGGTAACTGTATCACCTGTTGCGCAATCTCGTATCGGCCGGGTGCATCGGTTCTTACGTGCAGCCCCGCTGAGCGAGAACCGTTTTTCAGGAGCGATGCCTCAAGGCCGGGACTGGCAATCAACTTCCAGTCAAAGGGGCCGTTGTTCTTATCTGCCAGAGCAAACTGACTGTCATTTACGAAGGATTTACGACTGAAAGGTTTGAACGCCCCGCGAAGGAGCAAAGCTTCATCGCTCAAACCCCGTCGTTGAAGTTCAGATATCGCAGGGGAAGCGGTCGCAAGATCCAGTACCTGCGCGCCACCTGATCCTTGTTTTGCATGCATCGCATCAAGAAACAGAGCACGGCGACTCATCAATTGTTGATCGGAGAGCTGGCCCACGTTTGTCAAAAATGCCTTGGTCCACGGAGACGTTTTGCTGACCAATGGAAGCAACGCTCGACGGCCTGCCGACGATGCTTCAAGTGTACGAACCTCCTCGGCAAGAACATCATTGGCCCAACCCGCTCTGAACAGAGCGTCTAAGCGTTGAGCCTGCTGAAAAGGATCTTGCGAGAAAGACGCACGCTCGAGCCAATATGTCTCCACGCTGTAATCTCGGTGACCGAGCAGCGAAGCAGCACGCATCCAAGCGTCGGCGCCTTTTTGATCCCCCTCAAGGTCGGCAACCGAACCCAAGGCAGCAAGTGCCAGTTGATTAAAGGGCTGACGCTTAAGCGCCGCTTCCGCGAGCACTGTTGCTTCGCGCAGTTTGAGATCGCCCACGCATTGGTTGGCACGTTTTGCCAAAGTTTCACTGCGGTACAGCAGCGTATGTGCGAGGGAGGCACATTGCGGATCTTGCGCGATCCGATCATCCCAATAGTAGCGCCCCGCCCCAGCGATCCAGAGAGCCGCGATAACTGTAATACCGATCTTAATTACGGTATGGGGTACTGCGGATGGGGTTTGGGCCGTCATAGTCAGTAGCTATAATATTCGAGGTCGTATCCCAGTCCCATACGGTTGCTGATATCGACCTTTGTGAGGATGGTACCTGAGACGGGTGTATCGAACCTGCGGATGCGATTGAGGGCAGCTTTTGCGCGACCGCGGTGGCTGCGATTGGCTTCGACGACGAACAGGACGACGTCACTGCGCGAAGCGAGCAGCGGTGCGTCGGCGAGCCCCAGGATCGGTGGGCCGTCGAGGACGATGTGATCGTAGCGGCTGGTGAGGTCGTGCAGCATCGCTGCAAATGCGCCTGAGCCAAGAAGGTCGGTCGGATTGGGCGGGATGGACCCGGCGAGCATATAGTCGAACCGGAGCTTGGAATGGGTCGTGATAGGCGGCTGCTCTATCTGTTGGGTGAGATATTCGGTAAGGCCCGGGACCGGCGCCCTGGCCTGGATCTCGGCAAGGCGTTTTCTGAGCGAGGGTCGCCGCAGATCGCATTCCACCAGCAAGGTACGCTTGTTGAGTCGGGCAAGCGCATTAGCCAGACCGATGGTACTGGAGGATTTGCCTTCGCCTGGCTGGGCGCTTGTGATCATGATGACATGCGGCACTTTACCCGCACTGCTCAATAGCACGGCTATGGCGGCCGAATGATAGGCTTCGCTGGTCGCTGAACGCGGGGATTCCAGTTCCAGATCTATCGCCCCGCCATTTTTGAACTGCGGGATGACCCCCAGGGTCGGCAGACCGAACTTGCGTTCGGCGTCCGGCCCTGTCTGCACCCGGTCATCGAAGAGTTCGCGTATGATGATCGCCGCGGCCGCGACGATCAGGCCCAGCAGCACGGCGATGGCCAAGTTGATGCCAAGCCGTGGCGAGGTCGGCTTCAGCGGGGGATCGGCACGATCGATGATCGAGATATTATTAGCGGCAATACCCGAAGCGGCACTGACCTCCTTGAAGCGCTGCAGCAGCGCTTCGTACATCGACCGATTGGAGTCCACGTCCCTGCGCAATATATTATACTGGATGGACTGGCTCTGCTCCTCAAGCGTCGCCTTCTTCATGTCCTCGACCGCATCAGCGAGCGCCTCCTCCTGCTGGCGGGCGGTGTCATATTGATCGACGATCGAGCGGCGGATGGCACCGTTCATGGCATTAAGCTGCCGGTCAAGCTCGGCGATAACAGCTTTGGCTTGTATGACGGTCGGATAATCGGCCTTGTGGCGTTTCAGCTCATCCTGGAGAACAGCGGTCCTCTCCGCCTTGGCCTGATAAAGATCCTGGATGGCTTTGTTGCTATAGGATTCCGGCAAGGCGCCCACCGGGGTCTTCTGCGCCACCCGCCAGCGTTGCTCCGCTGCGATCCTGTTGGCCGTGGCGCTAGCGTAAGCGGAGTTCAGCGCAACCAGGCTGGACACCGTTACCGAGTTGGGTTGCCCCTCCCCTTTCTCATCGCTGCCTTGCTGGGTGTCTATGAGGCCTGCCTGCCGCGCATAGACGACCAGCTGGCGTTCCGATGCTTCGAGGCGTTCGCGCGCCGGAACCAGCTGCTTCTGCAGGAACGAGCGCGCATAGGAGGTGCTGTTGAACTTGCGTTGCAGATTGCCGGTAATGAAGTTCTCCGCAAACGCATTGGCGATACGCGAGGACAGCTTTGGATCCGGGCTTTTGAACGCGATACTCGCCACCCGCGAGTTTCGTGGCAGGTCGACATTGAGGTTCTTGTCGAGAAGGTCCAGCACGGTTTCCCGGCGAAGCTGCTCGGGATTGGCACCTGCTGGCACACGCAGTTTAGCGCCCATCATCTCGATGAAGTCAGTGCCGGCAAAAAGATTGAGGCTTTGTGCGACCCGTACCGCCGTCGCCCGGCTTTTGAGAACCTGGATGTTGGTTTCCAAAAAGCGATCGGCATCCTGATAGGCGGCGCCTGCATCCTGGTCTTCAGTGCCCAGCACACGTTCGGTCTGCTGGTCGATCTGTACCGTAGCACTCGCAGTATAAAGCGGCGTCATCAGCAACGTGCCGACAGCGCCCAGTACCAGTGCTGCAACAAGGATCGAGAGCACGATCCAACGGCTGCGATAGGCAGCGCCCGCGATCCAGACAAAGCGCTGGTAGAGATCGGCAAAGGTCATCCCGCGACCGGCATCCGCCTCGTCATAATAGCGCTCACCAGATTGACGCTGGTCGATTGCCGACCGCGGTGGGTTTGCCATGTCGACCATGTCAGAAGTTCCTGAACACGTTGAGGAAAGGCGCCGTTTGCAGGAAGTCGCGATAGGCGCCCTTAACGGCATTGAACCCGACAACGACCATGTCATTTCCTTCGATCTGCGGGTCCGATGCCTGCCCCTTGCGGATGGCATTGACGTCGAACAGGCCGCCCATGCGCTTGCCCCCGACCATGCGGAACACCACGACCTCATCGAGGGCCGCGACACGCGTGGGGCCGTGCGCCAGCGCCAGCGCCCGCAGCAGCGTCATGCGCCCTCCTACAGGATAGCTGCCGGGCTGCATGACATTGCCTTCGACCGTGACCTGCTGCGACACCGCAACATTGACGATCACCGAGACCTGCGGTTTTTCCAGATATCGGGCGCCCAGGCGCTGCTCAAGATCGCTGGCAAGCTGGGCTGTCGTCAGGCCTGCCGCTTGGACAGATCCGATCAGCGGCATAGATATATGCCCCGACGCTTCGACAACCGCTTCCTTGAGGCTGAGGTCAGGCTCCTGGAATACCGTAATGGAGATCGTGTCCGAAGGGCTGATCCTGTAGTCGGTTACGGGGAGCGGGCCCTTCTCAGGGTCGCCGATCAGGGCGTAAGCCGGTTCGCCACGCGGCAAAACGTCAGAGGTTGCGCATCCGGCCAGCACTGCTGCACAGCACAGCATGAGCGCGCCAACCGACAGACGCATTCCCAAGCCCCTCTTACTCATAGAACACATCCCGCTCGACTTTGCGCCTGTAAAACCAGCCGGTCACAGACCACTCGCGCCGTATAAGCCATATTGCAGTGCAGAAGGGAACTCTATTTTAAAAACGATCACTTCCTGTACGGTACTGCAACGATCCGTCAGCCAATACTCCAGCCTGTCCAGTACTGATACAATAATCCTTTATGTCATAAGGGATGATTGCATATTACGCACTTGCAACAGACCCTCGATTCGGGTTAACAGCGATTTACCTAAAACAGGGGATACGATTATGAAGCTGTCACGCTACCTCGCGGCATGCGCCGCAGCATCTCTGGTTGTTATGCCCTCCTTGGCAGGCGCCGTTACAACCTCGGTGAACTATTCTGCCATCTATCGCGCCACGGAAAAGGCCGCTGCGACCTACAAGAGCCAGGTCGCTGCATGCGCCGGTGATGCCGCCTGCCTCAAAACCGCAGACAAGACGCTCAAAGCCGCACAGTTCCGCATCGCGACTTCAACGGCCAACCCAGAGCTCACGCCCGCTAACCAGCGCGCCACCGCACGCCAGCTCACCGAGATCCTCAACCGCTCGGTCAGCTGTTCAGCCGCAGACGCTGCAACCTGTGCAAAGCAGAACAGCAAGACCCTCGGATCGCTCCTCTATCGCATAACCAACCAGGATCCCATCAGCCCCGTCTGATCACAACCTGGAACACGGTAGTACTGCAAAATAAGCCCGGCCGAAACGCCGGGCTTTTTTTGGTGCCAAGTGCGCACACCGTCAGCGCCCATGCAGGAACCCTCCCCCCATGAATGGCAAAGCACACTTCGACCCATAAGTTGGCGCACCCCGTTCGAAACCTGATATGGGTAATCCCAGAGAAAGCGCATAACGCTCTGCAGAAGCTAAGACGCAGGAACGCAAAAGCCGGTCCTGCACACTCGCCCGCATCTCACACCATAGCTGTACCGGGACAGCCCACGACAACGCACATTTTGGGTAGCTCCCGGCGGCGCATCACTCGTGCTGCCTGCCCCGATGCCGTAATGCCCAACCGTTGCCCGACCATTTACTATTATCAGGCAGCCCACCCGTCCCTAATCGGCTTGCCGCCTTCTTGGCGCGCGGGATCATGGGACGGCAAGAATTGCTACAAGGCGTGGTAAAGCCATGTTCACCTTCATTGTATTTCCATAGTCAGCCGGTAGAAGACCCAGATGCGCATCCCAGACATGTATCATCGCCTGATCGAATGGATCGGAGACGGAACCGGCATGTCCGACACGATCCTTCACATTCATGCCGGCATGGCCGTTCTGCTGCTCGCGCGCGTTATTTCCCGGCGCTCGCTTGGCACTTTCGTGCCTCTTAGCTGCGTTGCGTTCTCCGAACTGGGAAACGAAGTCATGGACCGCCTGCACTTTGGATCATGGCGCTGGCCCGACACGACGAGCGATATAATCAACACCTTGTTCTGGCCAACCGTCATCTGTCTAGCCGTCCGGATCCGTCCTCTGCTGCTGAGGGATTTCGCACCCGATATGTCAACCCTAAGGCAATGACCACCCTGTCCGTCTTATGAGGGACAGTCGGCAGAAAGAGGAACCGGACTCGTCCGATGGCACCGGCGAGACGATCGGCTTCGGCTGCATTGGCCGCATCCAAGAGCCCTCCCAAATGGCTTCAGCAATATAACAAAGAAGTTATTACGGTCACTGAATAAGATCTGGCTCAAGATCATACGTGTTCCAAATATTCCTCGAAGAACACGGCAGGCCGGGTCGCTTACGCGACCAATGACGATATACAGCGGGAACTATACCGAATATGGATTAGGATGGAGGTCGCGTCTCCATCGTCGTTTTAAGCACCAAGGGTGCATTCGGGTGGGAATATAATGGCAAATACAATATACCTGTCTTCCAGCATCACGGCTGGAGGGATACAATCGGCAATTTCGTCCTTAAATGATGGAGATACTCTTGTATTTCCAAAGGGAAAGACATTCCTTCTCTCGACAGGTCTCGACGTAAATGTGACCAACCGGTCGGTCACGATCGACTTGAACGGCTCAACGCTCAAGCAGGCGGGCGATATCACGGTCCTCTCCGTCGATGGCAGTCACGCAGCCAGTGCTTCTGCGGTGCTTGGCAAAAATGCCTCGGGCGCAGTTACCGTGAAATACGCAGATGCAGGCAGTGTTTCGGTAGGTGACTATGTCAAAGTCTATTCCGACGATGTGTTGCCCAACGATCAGGGCGCTGCCACGCGGCTCGGTCAGGCAATGAAAGTCACCGCTGTCAACGGCACAACGCTGACGCTGGACGGCGACTTACACTATGCAAGTCTCTACAAGACCAATGTGAGAGCTTCAGCCTATGAAAGCGGGACGGCTGTCATCAAGAATGGCGAGATCGTCGGTGACCAGTCCCATCCAACCTGGACGAAGGCTCTGGTGGAGGTGCGCTCGACCATCGGCACGCAGATCGACCATGTTGCGGTGCGAGACGGCAACTCGATGGGTTTCAACTTTGTCGACGCGGTAGACGGTCGCGTTACGCAATCATCTGCCATCAATCTTACCGACGACACGGCAAACGGCCATTATGGCTACGGCGTTCACTCTGCCAGTTCTGTTGGCACCACCGTTGAAGGCTTTTATGCCGAGAAAGTCCGCCATGCGACGGACGACAACGCCGTCGGCTTGACCGCCACGCATGTCGATCCTTCCAAATATGGCGCTGACTTCGGCATGAAGGTCTCGGACGTCATTGCAAACGGCACCACAGCCTATGCATTTTCCTGGCATTCCGAAGGCCGATTCAACAGCGTGACCGACAGCCTTGTGTTTAACAGCTACGGTGTGCTTGGCGGTCGCGGACTGGACAACAGCTTCTCGAACGTTTCAGGCGCCAGCAACGGTCGCGGCATCGTGTTCTTCGAATATGGCGATGGAGACGGGCGACGGATCGATGTCTCCAGCGTTAATCTCAAAGAAAATAGCGGTTATGCCTATTATCGGCAGAACAACGCCATCGATAACAGCATCTCACACAGCGTCTTCGAGATTCTGACCAACAAGGTCACGATCGCCCCGACCGATCCGAGCACATCGATAACCGACACGGTGCTGAAAATCGGCGCGTTCGCAACGGACGAGGTCATTACAGGGACCGGTAACGCCGATCAGATCCTTGGTGCAAAAGGCACTGATACCATCGATGGCAAGGCAGGAAATGACTATATCTGGGGCGGCCTTGGCGCCGATATTCTGACAGGCGGCAGCGGAGTCGACCGCTTCGCTTATCAGGGGGTGGCAGAGGCTGGCGATGTGATCAAGGACTTTCAGGCCGGCGCGTCAGGCGACGTCATAGACCTGTCGGTCATCTCCCGATCACTCAACTGGGACGACCTTAGCGGGCATGTGCGCTATGTCCAGTCGGGCACGAACACACTGCTTCAAATCGATGCCAACGGTGGCGGGGACAGCTATACGACGATCGCTACGCTTGAAGGCGTCACCGCTTCCGCGCTTACCGCAGCCAACACATCGACCGACATCATCGTCACCAACAATGGTGCAAATTATGTGGGTAATGTAATCTCCAAGCCGCAGGGGCCTGGTGCATTGCCACCCGCTTTTAGTGATCAGAGCGGCTTGGCCTACCAGCAGGGCTCTGACGACAACGACACCTTGCTTGGCACCAGCGCGGCGGACCTCTTGGTAGGGGCTGGCGGCAAGGACTGGATAAGCGGGATGGAAGGGGATGATGTGCTCGCAGGCGGTAGTGGGGCGGACATTCTGATGGGCGGCTCGGGCCGCGATACTGTGAGTTATGCCGACGCGGCGGCAGCGGTGACGGTCAATCTCGGCACACCGTCGCTCAACACAGGCGATGCCGCCGGCGACAGTTTCGGGCAGATCGAAAATCTCACAGGCAGTGGATTTGGCGATAAGATCACGGGTAGCGCAAGCGTCAATCTTCTAAGCGGTCTTGAGGGCAATGACGTCCTTTACGGCTTGGCCGGTGTCGACACTCTATTGGGCGGCGGCGGCGCTGACCGTCTGGAGGGCGGCACGCAGAACGACACACTCTCCGGTGGCACTGGCGCAGACCTGCTCATCGGTGGCAGCGGCTATGATAAGCTTACCGGCGGAACAGATGCCGATAAATTCATCCTCAACAGCCCCAAAGATGGCGTCGATACCATCACCGATTTCCAGCACGGCGTCGACAAGATTGGCCTTAGCTCTGGCTTCGGCATAGCGAGCCTTTCGGACATGGCATTTGTCAGCAGCAGCAAGCCTGCAGCAACTTCGGGTGATCCGACCCTGCTTTACAACTCGGCGAGCGGAAGCCTGTGGTGGGATGACGACGGCAAAGGATGGCATGCCCCGGTACAGGTGGCGCAATTGACCAATGCGCCGCAACTTACACTATCGGACATCGTCCTGTTCTAGTCGGGAGCGTAAAGTAGAAGATGGTGCAATGGCCCACGCGATAATCCAAACCGGGTGGGCCATTGCGCGATACACGCCGTCGCACCTGACAGGGTTGCGGCTAGTTCTTTCTTCGAAGCGTGAAGTCGCGCGGTCCTTAGAACGTACGCGCTTGTTTCATGCGCGTTTGGCATTTCCCATTCAGAGGTATTTTCCAACCAGCGACATTCCCACTTTGCTCCATCCCCATGTACCGTGGAGACGACAGAAAGCCGGTATTTCGTGGTTTTGCCGAGACAATAAGCCCTTAATGGCCGTGGTGCGGCAAGAGGGGTGAGCCTCTTACCCCATGATTGCGAAGGCATTGGAATCAACCTGGCAATCGCCAACGATATTTAGGTTTCGGCTGCCATCTTGCTCGCCCTACCGCCATACACCCGCAGCCGACCCAAACGGAGCAGCACACCGAATTAGTCCGTGTTCTATCGAAAATCTCTGGTACGCAAAGCGGCTGCAAGTTGATCTAGGCTACACCTCATGTCCTGCGGTCGGAGGGTTTGAATCCGGATAACTCAACGATGTCATTAACAATGGCCAACATAGGTACAGGCTTTGCGTGGAAGCGGTCAGCCCCGGCAGAATAACAGCCTTGCGCGATGCTCCCAATGGCAGCCGCAGACACAGCCACTATGGGTATACTGCATGTGCGAACGTCCCGCCGCAGCTGGGCAATTATGATTCTGCCATCGACTGATGGAAGGAAGACGTCAACAATGATTGCAATTGGTCGTGCGTTCGCAGCAGCGTCCACCGCGGTTCGTTCATCGGCAACTTCGACTGGATCATACCCATGAGCACGCAGCACCGCCCCATAAAGCTTTCTATGAAGCAGGTTGTCTTCGATCACCATTACTTCGCTTGCCACTGCCTAGTTCTCCGTCCTGGACCACTCTGGGTCTTGTGGCAAAGTCGGTGTGTTCTCGTTCCGTGAGCGACTCGCTTGGTGTTCCGACAGATTTGGTTGATCTGGAATGCCGGAAGCGATGCGCTGGGGTAACAAACGATCGGGCATTACGCTCTCGATCATCGTCATAAGGCGGTTGCCTGTGAATGGCTTTGGAAGAAAGCCGGGGAACTCATGACTGGCCGTGTCTCGGTATCGAAAATGGCCCGGCATGATTATAATCTGCGCACGCGGTTGCGCTGTAGCCACTTGGCAAGCCAACGATACCATCGATACTTGCAGGCATCTACACATCTGTCACAAGCAGATCGATTTTCTGACCAGCTTGGATCATCATGAATGCAGCATCGTCTGTTCCAGCTTGCGCAACTTCAAACCCCAAATCTTCCACACATTCACATAATATTTTGCCAAGCAGTACGTCATCTTCCACAACAATTATCGACCACGAACGCCCCCGTTTCGGGCATCCATATAGAAGTGCTAAACCTCTGTTTTGTCAACATTTTACTGCAAATGACCTGGAGGCGTTTCCTGCACCGCATTCGACTTCACAACTGAGCGGCAGTGAATTTACCGGTTCTTTGGCGGTTCATGCTTGTTGGCGGTGAATCCTGCTGCCGCAGAGCAGCGCGGCAGCCGAGCAAATCAAGGTCGCAGAAAAGTTCAAAAAACCCGGGGGGACGCCAAACCTTGGCGAGGCGTTCGCGAATTACCAGCTGGGCGCCCACGCCATCGCCACATCCGCCCAAAAAAGACTTTTATTTGAGTGGCCTACCACTATCGTGACCATTGGGAATTGCCTAAAGCGCGCATGGAGGATGTATGACGGTCATCACGAACACTGAAATCTACCAGTTTGGCACTCTGACTTACAGCAACAATACCCACCTCGTCGACGGACGCTATGATATCTCGATTTTTGAGAAGGGCCCCGACTATCTTCCTCCAACTATTGCTGCTTTGAGTGGCGATGGCGATGATAACATCAGCATATTCACGTTCCGGGACTTTATAGAGACCTTCTCGCTCGGAGCCGGAAATGACAGCTTCTATCTCGAAACCGTTAGTAACCAAGGGCGCAGTGGCGTCTTGCACGGCGGCGCGGGAGACGATTTCATCAACGGTTACATGCTGAGCGCAGTTCACGGTGATGCAGGCAACGACATACTATCCTCTTCCGGCGATGTTTTCGGCGGTGAGGGCGATGACGATGTTTATTCGGAAACAAACGCTTACGGTGGAGCGGGCAGTGACACCGTTGCGTCGTTTTCTGGCTTTGCCAAAGGGGAGGATGGTGATGACATAGTGTCTTCTGCTTTTGGCGAAGCATCAGGAGGCAATGGCAATGACACGGTTTTTAGCGGCACGGTTGCCAAAGGTGGTGCTGGTAACGATTCAGTTAATGGATCAAGCGCTTACGGCGACGACGGAGATGACATCGTCATCGGAGGCAGTTTTGCGTCGGGCGGAGCCGGAAACGACATTATCTCTGCGCGCGGCGCAGCAATTATGATCGGGGGAAGCGGGGACGATGTGTTCCGCTTCGCGAAGGGCGAGTTGGGGTTCAACTATGCCAGCCGCGATAAGATTACAGACTTCGAACTTGGACGAGACAAGATCGATCTGATAGCCTTCGAAGGTTCTGGTATCAGCCTCTCACACACATCCGGGCATAATCTTGTGAAGATCGACGTCAACAACGACTTCAAGACTGATTTCCTAATTCAGGTGAACGTCGTTGGCGGTGGCGTGTTGACGATGGGCGATTTGCTGATTGTCTGAAATTACGAAGGGCCTCGCCGTTCATCTCGGCGAGGCTTTCGGTCTGCGAGCAACACAGAGCAACAGTGGGAACCGATGACCATTGTAGAACTGTAGTCTCTGCAGCGTTTGCGAGTCAGTCTTGCAATGGGACGCAGATTGCAGACCACGCCCCCCTCAATCCCATATCCAGTGCTTACCACTTTATGTGCACGCCTTGTCGTTTAGGGTCCCCAACCCCTGTTGACACCTTAGCGCGTCGCGCGCACGCTCGACAGGAGAGCCTTGAAAGCCTCATGACAGCGCCACCCGGAAGAAGACTGGACTATCGTGTCGGCCGTACACAAAAGCGCTGGATGCAGCCCTGCCCGTTTGGGAGGAGTCCTGGGTTGGACGATAGCGTCCTCCTGACATGCAATCCCTGTCTGCGAATTTCCTCTTCCATCAGGTTTGGATTTTACAAGCAATGAATATCGTCACCAGTCTGTCATCTGCCGCAGGCCAATGGGAGGGGCTGCAGAAGCAAGCCAGCGCGCGCCTAAATGCCTTCGCTGCCAGGACGTAGCCGATGGCTCTGCAGAACCCCACCGGGTCCAGAATGCCCCTTGTTGGAGCTTTGATACTTATGCTGTTTCTTCTGGCAATGGCCGCGGCTGTGTGGTCCTCCATGGGTGCGTCCCCCCCTCCGCACCCGGGTGGCAATCTTGAGCCTCCCGCGCTGTCCAAGCCTGAGACGATCCGTCTTGGTAGCGGGCGCACCGTGACGAAAATGGATCCGGCGCGGGACTACATCATCCAGTTCCCGCCCGAACGCAAAATGGGCGCAACGGTCCTTATGGGGGGGCATAATGTCGTCATAATGGGCGGACAGATTTCCGTCCCATCCGATGACAAGACACGTCGCGCACTGTTCATCAAGGGCGCCACAGGAACGGTGCATGTGGAGGGGGTTCTTGTCGACAATCCGCAGAACACCGAGTTCGATGCCATAGTCGTCGCTGCGCCTGATGCCACAGTCCAACTACAAAACATCCGCGTCGAAGGACTGCGCGGCTTTCAAAACAGCTGGCATGCTGACATTCTCCAGCCTTGGGGCGGGGTCCGATCCTTGCGCATCAATGGGCTGACCGGGATCACTGGCTATCAGGGCATTCAGCTCTCCAGTCTCAAGGGTCAGATTAAGGATATAAGCCTGCGGCGCGTAAACTTGCGCTCGACAGACCCTCAGATCTGGTCATCGGGCGCTAATGGCGGCAATGGGGGCTACCTGTTCTGGGCAGACTGCACATTGACAGCGCAGGTTAGCCTGGACCAGGTCTACCTGTCTCCCCGGCAGGAGCGCCGCGCCGATCAGGTCGCTTGGCCGACGCCCAGTACCAAATCCAAATGCGCCTCGAAGCTCTCGCGTTCCGACAGCGTGATCACCTTTCCCGCCTTACCTATCAAGGGTGAGATGCATATAGGCGTGCCGCCGCAAGGTGACTTTGTTCCCGCCGGCTCGGCAGGATTGCGCTATCGCCCCTCACCCAAACGGTGAGACGCAGGAGAAGCGATCTGCTTGCGGCTAGCGGGTTGGCTTCAGATTAGCGCGGTAGCGGGCCAGGCGCATCGCCGCTTCTGTCTGCGCAGCTGTGTGTTCCACGCTATGCGCCGCACGGCTTCGCAACGCGATAAACGCAACGCACAGAAAAAAGACATAGCCGCCGATAGAGGGCAGCCCGCTAAAGGGTGTAGGCTCTGTCATTCCGCGCAAAAGGAAGAAGAAAAGGAGGATCAACGGTTCAAAACAACGAAAGCGTATGCCTTGATACAATGTGGCCGCCAGGGCGGCTAGAAACAAGCCAAACGCCACGATCCCGCCGGAGAAAAGGATCTCAAGATACATATTGTGGGCGTGCGCCGCGACCGTAAAGAGGCGAGGATCTGTGGGCAGAATGAAGGTCGACGACGCATAGCCATGCCCGAACAGTGGCTTTTGCCCTATCATTTCCAGCACGACCGCCCAGATCTGCGAACGTCCCGTACCCGTAGCGATCTCCTCCACGTCGCCCGAGCGCGACAGGCCGCTCAGGATCATGTCGGGAGCAGACAGAAAAACCAGCAGCAACGACAGGCCTGCTAAGCCCAAAACCAAGACATTGACCGCTTTGTTGCCCTTGGCAGCAAGCCAGATCGTGACGCAGATCAGGAGCGTCAGCATGCTCATCCGGTTGTCGCTCATAATGAGGCAGACAAGAGCAAAGGGCGCCGATAGCAGGGCCAGCATGCGCGCGGTCGGCCCCATTGCGTTGTAATAGAGAATTGTAAAAATCAGTGCGATCGACGTCATGGAACCAAGTCCGTTGGGCGACCCCACGATGCCCTTTATCCGATTGTTGGTACCAAATTCGCTCCCCAACCATGCGTGCATTCGGCCAAGGTCGGGGCTTACATAATAAGTCACGAGCGACATGACGGAAATCAGGCCCACTGTCACGATCAGCAACGAGACGGTATTTGTCTCGCCAAATCGCTCTGCCATCCAGATGCAGAAAAGAAAACACCCCAGGAAGGCCAGGCTGTCCGTCATGGATACCGAAATCTGAGGCGAGTTCACCGAGCAAGCGACGAGGGAAAGCAAGAAGGCCAGCCAGGCAAGCAGCAAGCCGGTCGACATTCGAAGCCGCCCCGCCAGGATTGCACTCAACGGCAGCAGAAGCGTGACGGCAATCCCCGCCAGCTTGAAGCCCGTCTGAAGGTCGAGCGATTTGTCAGCATAGTCGCGAACGCGAAACGATGTCGTCGATACAAAAAGAACAAGAAAGGCGAGTATAAAAAGCCAGTTACGGTAGCCGCCACGAAGTTCCATCACAATGCTTCCACTCGCTGTTCGGTTGCTCAGCCGGCGTGTATTTCGGCGTGCTCTTCTTTGCTATAGCCCGAAGGCGCGTCAGCACTTAAAAAGCGCCCATAGCGACCGACCTTGATATCCGTCCTTACGATCTTGGCAGGGTTTCCCGCCACGATAGAATATGGCGGCACGTCCTTCGTCACGATTGCGCCAGCCGCGACAATCGAGTTGCGACCAATCGTAACGCCAGGCATGACAAGCGCCCTAGCGCCTATGAAACAGTTCTCTTCCACCCTCGTGTCAGCGTACATGCCGCGCGTCCGGTCATGCGTGAGGATCGTCGCACCGAAGGTCACATAGCTATGCCGTCCGATGTGAACACCCTTGGGATATGTCCGATCGAGCTTGGCGGTCAGTGAAATCTTAGCCGTAGGGTCAAGGTCCATACCCCAGAACCTGTTATAAAAGCCGATACGGATCTTATGCAGCAACCTCTGCAACCACTGGAGCTGGTTCAGACTACGCATAGCGGCGCTTATCCTTAAGGTTGGATCGTCGAGGACGCTGCACTCCGCTTGGGCGGCCCAAGGCCTCAGCAGAATTCGGCGCAGCTTTGTTGGTAAAGTACATTTGCCCTGCGCGCAGGAAATCGAAGGGCGACAATTCGCGCTTGATCATCAAGGCGCAGCCTACCAGGATCTTGCGCGCGAAGGCAAAACACGCCTGCGGGGACGTCCACGCATATCGTCCCAGGGCGACCACTGTTCCTGGGAAATATTTGGCACGAATGGATGGGTCAAAGTCGCGATGTCCGATCATGCGATAGGGTGCATGACGAACCTCCTGCGATGCAAAATATGCACGCATCGCAAATTCCGTGTCCTCTCCGCTCTTTGCCGTTGTCCCCAAACCGAGAGACTCATCGAACCCGCCTATCGTCTTCAAAATACGCCCACGTAGGAAAATCGTGTTTGAAGAGGCTCTCGATATCGCATCCTGCAGGCTACTGGGCCTCTCATCGATCGTCGATGGCATGCCGGCGGCAGATCCGTAGCGACAGAACCAGAAGTCCAGACGGCTATCGGTCTGGAACCTGTCATAAATATATTCAAGAACGCCGGGCGGGAACCAGGCGTCGTCGTCGGGGAACGCCACCAAAGCGTTGGCGAGCGCTAGGCTATCGGTGGCCAGCAAGGCGTCGAGCATCATGTTGCGCGCAACAGAGAGCGGCACTTGTGTGGGGCTGGCCGTTACTATCATGTCGCGGGGGAACCCGAAGCGAATGCAGGCTGCGGCAATGTCATGGCAGCATTGCAACAGCATCCGGTGTTCTACTGTCACATCGGGATAATTCTGGCGGAATGCGTCCACCGACTGAACCAAGCGACGAAGATCGTCGTCGCGGTCCGCCAGAACATTGGCCGTCGTCAACAGGACTATTTGGGTTCGGCAAGCCAAGATATTCGCTCCTATCGACATTGGTTCCCGTTCTTCCATAGCCCAGAGGCCGTTCCTGACCTTGCCAATTCGATAATGACCGAAACCATCTTATCCAGAGCAACGCTAGGATGCCAACGGTTATGCGATAAATATTGTGTTTCCCCGGCCTGCACAATCTCGCTTCTTTCCATCGTAGATCGATTGCCGTGCATGCCGCAAGCCAGTGCCTGTCACACTCTTGGAATGCCAGCGATAATGCGTTGTGCGTGCGAAGACCGTCGGCCTGCTCGTCATGATACAAAGGCCGAATGCCGAACGCTCTTTATGCGTTCGCCGGTGTTTGAAGCCCGTAACCGCTGCGGTGATGGGCCGCTCTCCCGTTTTGCAAAGCAGCGCCCCATGCATTGCATAGCGGCATGATAGCAGGCGAAGGCAGCGACAGGCGCGCGGTCGATCGCTTTAACGGCGCGCGCCGCGACCCGTTAGAGGCCGCGGCGCACCCTTGGACAGAAAGCTCTGTGTTAGGGTCAGACGATAAAAAAGTCTGAAAGATGCAAGGTTGGATTGTTCTGGAACTGGGCAATCTGCACAGCCGCGCCACTTCCGCTGCCGTCGGCGTCCCATAGAAGAGCACCGGTTTGGTCGCTGTAGAGAAGCGTCGGTGCAGCGCTGCTTGCTACGAGCTTGGAGGTAACCTCAAAGGCCACGCTCGACATTTTGGCAAGGCCAAGATGAGCAAGTCCAATCTTGTCGGTGCCGGCAGCAAAGTCCGTAACGGTATCGAAGCTTCGCTTGAAGCTGGGGTCGAGGACGAAAATATCTGCCCCCGCCCCGCCAGTCAGGGTGTCAAAACCGTCTCCACCGATCAGGCGATCGTTGTTGAGGCCGCCATCCAATATGTCATTCTTCAGCCCGCCATCAAGCCAGTCATTGCCAACGCCACCTGTCAAGCTATCGACGCCATCCATACCGAAGAGCCTGTCGTCCCCTGCCCCGCCGATCAGTATATTCATGGAATTATTGCCAGTCAGCGTGTCGGCAAAGCTGCTGCCCGTCAGATTTTCGATCTGGCTGTATTTGTCGCCAGCGGCATCTCCCATGTTGAGCGATGCACTGGCGATATTCGCAACCACACCCGATGCGGCATCGGCATAGCTTGCGGTATCCTTGCCGCCGCCGCCCTGCAGGAAGTCAGCGCCCGATCCGCCGGAGAGGATATCGTCGCCATCCCCGCCGATCAATTTGTCGGCCCCCGCTCCGCCAATGATGAGATCAGCCTTAACCGTTCCGACAAGCGTATCCACACCGGTGGTTCCGTAAACTTTGTTGAAGCCGGTAAGAGACGAAAAGGCAGTTCCGCCCATTTCTATTTTCGCAGTGACTTCAGTCGTTACTGGCGCAGGAGCGGCAGGTACAGGTGCAGGGATCGACACCGCCCCGCCCGAAGGGTCAGTGCCCACAGAAGGCCCATCGGAGGTGCTGTCGGGCAACTGAGAATAATCCGTCACCACGATGTCTGTCGAGAGATTGTGGGATGTCAGCGCTGTTGGGCTAACGTTCTTAAGAGTGGCCAGAGTCGTGAGACTGTTGGCGCCGCCGTCTGAATCGACCTGAAGGAGCGTGTCGGTCCCCGACTTTGTGAAGCGGACATAGCCCTTTGCAAGAAGGTCGCCGCTCCAGCCCAGTTGCCGTGCCATGACCGAAAGGTCGATCACATCGCCGCTTGTCCCTGCCTTGAAGTCGGTGAGGATGTCGCCTGCTTCACTAAGCGCATGGAAGGCAAAGCGATCCTGTCCAGCGCCGCCCGTCAGCAGATCCGCACCGGCACCGCCCCAGATATAGTCATTGCCGTTTCCGCCACGAATGGTGTCGACGCCGAGGCCTCCCAGGAGGCGATCGGCTGCGTCGCCGCCGGTGATGGTCTCATCCGTCGCAAAAGCGCCCACCTTCAGGCTGTTGTTGGTCATGGTGACGCCGGTGCTGTCGGGCTTGATGGTGACCTTGTTGGTCAGGATTTCAAACACGCTGTTGGAAAGCGTGTTTTCGGTCGGTGCATTCTGATTGAAATAGGCGTACCCGCTGTTTTCCTTCAGGTTCACATTGTCGACGGTGATCCGGCGACCATCGCCATCGCCATATTCGAAAAACAAGATACCCTTGTTATTGCCCGATCCGGAAATATCCTGGAAACTGTTATCGGTGCCGCGCCCCCCGAGCACGCCGAAGCTATTGAAGACGACAGAGTCGGAATAGGTCGAAAAACGGCCCTCCGAATGCCAGGAGAAGGCAAAAGACGTCGTACCGTTCGCAACGACATTGGTGGCCGTAAGGCCGATATCAGCGCCATATTTGGATGGATCGACGTGGGTCGCTGAAAGCCCGACGGCATTGTCGTCAACGCCGTGGCGGACAGCCTGCGCATAGAAACCATTGACGGTGGTGCCCACCGAACTGGCTGAGTGAACGCCGTAGCCATAATGGCCATTGGCTGTATCATCGGTCAGATTGATTGCCGAGGACTGCGTAACGAGGCCATTGACGCTATTGACGAAATTGATGCCCATCGAATTGCCGTCGCGCACGGTGAGATGATCAAATTGAGTGCCTATCGTCGACCGCGCCGATACCAACGCGTCATTCCAGCTGGGATGAGACTGGTCGCCACGGACGGTGCCGTTGGTGACAACGGCGGTCCCGCTCTGGAATTCCGAGGCCCGGACATTGGTCTTGTACTGATCTTCATAGAGCAGATCGCCCTCAAGCACCAATGTCGAACCGTTGACGCCCACGACTTTCATGGCCTGGCCAAGGCGGGTCGCCGCCCCCTGATCGTTGGACAGAACGTCGTCTGAATAGATCTTGACATAATCGCCTACGGAGACCTTCGCAGCGCCGCTGTAGGACACCGTCAGCGCACCTGAACCATCATGGCCCAGCTGCGCCGCGCCGCTGGCCGCCATGCGACCGTCCACGGTGATGACGGATGTATCCGCTGCCTGCTGGAGGGTAGACCCATTCAGGTCGAGAGTTATCGAGCGATTTTCGACGTTGAGCGAAAGCCCTTTGCTAATGAGGATCGTCGCATTTTTAGGAAGTACGAGTGTACCTCCAGAGGGCAGGCTATTGAGCGCCGCTTGTATATCGGCTTCCGTTACGCCCGCATTTAATGTAATTACGGTACCAACCATTATACCACCCCTGAAAAAATGTACTTTGAACCTTTAAATTGAAATATTTTTTCTCTTACACTTCAATTTAGTATGACGATTATTATCGCAGATAAGCACGAGAACCATCAATGGATCTGATTAACGGGCTATTTCCCAATTTTAATCTGACCGATATTTTCTGTGTTAAGAAAGATGATTGGAACCATCTGCCGTGGATTTATAAATAGGCGATCTGTCTTATCGCGCGATTGCGCCACATAGTTTCCTGCGCGTTAACCGTTTGAAAAACTTGACCAAGCTGCTCCAGGAACATTGGTTGAGTATCGATTGGGGTAGCGGCGCTCCCCCGCCTGCCGGGAAAGCTTGCTCCTATCGACGCACTGCACTCCGGCGCGACGCAGCTAAAAGCGGATCGATCCTGCAAACAGAATCTGGCCTGTGCAGAATGTGCGTACGCAGCCATATGCCACGGGCAAAAATTCCGCTGCAGAACCCGGTTGCGCTGCGCCATCCTATCTCCACAGGATATGTCCCAGCTGTGCGGGTATCGGCTGAAGCGATAAACGCGCCTTTAGAAATATGCAGGCAGGCCTCGAGTGTTTTGCCTTCCCCTGTTTCCCTCATGATGCGTATTGAAAAGGAGATCGAGGCGCTGGGGTGCGCCAACACCCCCTGTCGCATTCACAGCCATTCGGGGATCTATGGGTGGATGAAAGCCCGCGGCGCGCCGCCGGATCTCTTGGGAGGCATGATCATAGCCATGCTATAATCGAAGAAAAGCACAGAGGACTCCTCTTAGGCCGACAAATTCCAGATCATGCCGAACACGGCATGATTTCTAGCAAAGCTGCGTTGGCTGGTTCAGGTCAGGATATCGCAGACAGACATTTGTCCGGCCAACGCGATCGCGCTTTTTGTGCGGATGCATCGCATATGGCCCCAAGATATTCATATCGAAGCCCATGGCGTGACCCAGGGTCGGGCAATCCTTCTTGTCCATGACCCGCGCACAAGCAAGGGAGACGCCAGGACTATGCGTTCGCGCGCAACTCTCTGTCCCCTTGCCGTTATCCTGCCCGGTGCGACCGTCGGCGCGAACCGCGTTGGCATGGCCGGTGCAGTCGCGCCTCAGCACGTCTCGCAGGGTTTGATCGTCTTTGGCAATACCGCCGGCAGGTCGATGGAAGGCGCAATCGGGCTGCGTCTCGTCACGCTTCCGGTAGCTGCGCTGTCGAGACGTTCATTTTGGGCACGACAATCGCCACGCGGTCCTATCACCATTGCACCGCATGGGGGTAATGGCGACAGGCTCCGGCGATCAGGCGAAGAGATAGTCGGCCGTGGTCAGTTGCGTGACCCCGGCGAGGCGGATAGTGTCGAGGGCATCGCCATAGGCGCTGCCGGCATGGATGGTATAGACGTCACTTGTGCCCACCTGGGTGAGATAAGCGTCTGCACCATAACCGATAAATCTGAGGCTATCGCCACCGGCAACGCCTGCGCCGGCAAAGTCGGTCACAACGTCCCCATGGCCTTCCCCCCGCTGGAAGACGAAGACATCGTCGCCAGCGCCGCCGGTCAGCATGTCCGCGCCGCCGCGACCGTCCAGGATGTTGACCCCGGCATTGCCGATGATCGTGTTGCCCAGATCATTGCCCGTACCGTTGAGCGCCTTGCTCGTCGAAAGCTGCAAGGTCTCGATATTGTCGGACAGCGTATAGCTGATCTGCGACAGCACGCGGTCGGTGCCCTGCCCGGCCAGCTCGATCACCACGTCGCCAACATTATCCACGACATAGGTGTCATTGCCTGCGCCACCCTTCATCATGTCCGCGCCGCCCAGACCGTCAAGCCGGTCTGCGCCGCTGCCACCGGTCAGCATATTGTCCAGAACATTGCCCGTACCGGTAAAAGCCCTGGTGCCCAAATAGCTCAGAGCCTCGACATTGGCACCCAGCACATAGCTGGAAAGGCTCGTCTGGACCGTATCGGTACCGCCGCCAGCGGCTTCCTCAACGAGATCGCCTGTCGTGTCGACGACATAGAGATCGTCGCCAAGCCCGCCGACCATGCGATCGTCGCCGGTCCCGCCATCGAGCAGATCCGCGCCGCTGCCGCCCAGCAGAACATCGTTGCCGCCAAGACCCGACAGCGTGAGATCAGCGGTATAGGTAGAGCCGTCAAGCTGGTCGTCGCCGTCGCTACCGGTAAAGACGTTCGACCCGCCTGTACCCGTACCGGGTCCGGTATCTGGGCCAGGGCCTGGATCAGGCTGCGGCGGCGCAGTAGCTGCGCCATCGAAGCTATAGTCCGCGCCCGTCAGTTGCGTGACCCCGGCGAGGCGGATCGTTTCAAGGGCATCGCCATAGGCGCTGCCGGCATGGATGGTATAAACGTCACTTGTGCCCACCTGGGTGAGATAAGCGTCTGCACCATAGCCGATAAATCTGAGGCTATCGCCACCGGCAACGCCTGCGCCGGCAAAGTCGGTCACAACGTCCCCATGGCCTTCCCCCCGCTGGAAGACGAAGACATCGTCGCCAGCGCCGCCGGTCAGCATGTCCGCGCCGCCGCGACCGTCCAGGATGTTGACCCCGGCATTGCCGATGATCGTGTTGCCCAGATCATTGCCCGTACCGTTGAGCGCCTTGCTCGTCGAAAGCTGCAAGGTCTCTATATTGTCGGACAGCGTATAGCTGATCTGCGACAGCACGCGGTCGGTGCCCTGCCCGGCCAGCTCGATCACCACGTCGCCGGCATTGTCCACGACATAGGTGTCATTGCCTGCGCCACCCTTCATCACGTCCGCCCCGCCCAGACCGTCGAGCCGGTCCGCGCCGCTGCCCCCGGTCAGCACATTGTCCAGAACATTGCCCGTACCGGTAAAAGCCCTTGTGCCTAAATAGCTCAGAGCCTCGACATTGGCACCCAGCACATAGCTGGCAAGGCTCGTCTGGACCGTATCGCTACCGCCGTCGGCGGCTTCCTCAACACTATCGCCCGTCGTGTCGACAACATAGATATCGTCGCCAAGCCCGCCAACCATGCGATCGTCGCCGGTCCCGCCATCGAGCAGATCCGCGCCGCTGCCACCCAGCAGAACATCGTTGCCGCCAAGACCCGACAGCATGAGCGCCACATCGCCAAGCGCGCCGTCGAACCGGTCCGCGCCGCTTGTGCCAGCCAGCTTTGCTTCAACCAGGCCCGTTGCCGCCAAGCCTGCACCAAGCACCACATCGCTGCCGCTAAGCTCGAGATGCTCGACATTCGACGCAAACAGGTCGGTCGTACCATCGCCATCCGCATCGATCAGCAAGGATCCGGAAGCCGCGCCGATGCGCCCGGCTGCGCCTGTCGCAACGACAACCGTGTCCGAGCCCGCTGCGCCATCGACATGGTCATAACCCAGCGTCGACGCATAGGTGAACATGTCATCGCCCGACGTCCCCAGCATCACATCGCCTGTCTTCACGTCACCGACCATGACCGTAACCACTTGCTGGCGGCTGTTGACGCCATCGGACGTTTCCACCGTCACCTGGTACGGACCCGCACCGCTCTCGTAATCCGGCGCCGTCCTGAACAGGAGTTGCGTCCCCTCGATCGTGAACAAGGCGCCATCGCCCGCACCCTCGACAATCGAGAAGCTGACAGTCTCACCGGTCTGGTCCGCGTCGCTCGCTGTAAGATCGCCCACGACCCGCTGGTTTTCATCAACGATCAGAGAAGACCCCAAAGTCAGCACAGGCGCCGTGTCGTTCACATCCCCTACCGAAATCTCAAACTGCTTCGATAAAAGATGTCCGTCGGAATCACTGACCTGGACGATGATGCTATGGGTTAAACCATCTTCGGCATCGAGCGGGCCAGTGGCAACGATAAGGTTTCCGCTGATCGCAAAGCGCCCCCCATCATCGTCGAGCAAGGTGAACGTGTTGATTTCCGAAACATCCAGGTCAATGCTTTGAACGTGACCCACAATGGTGCCGCCCGGCGCGTTCTCGGCGACCGACGAATTGTCGATAACCAGATCGCTGGGCGGGCGGTTCAATGTCTCGATCTGCGCAAGCTGATCATTAAACGAGACACGCTCGACGCTCGTCAGATAGGTCCGATAGGGCGATGTAGGTATACGAAGGTCCTGCGCCCGCCATGTATCGGCAGATATGCGGATGAAAGAATAATCGTCACGATTCCCGTCAAACAGGATGATGTCGTCGCCAGCGCCGCCATCTATCCGATCGTTGCCGCCATTGCTTCTGAACCGATCGTCGCCAGCGCCACCCCATAAATTATTATTATTGGCGTTACCAAAGATCGAGAGGCCGACACCTGCACTGCGGCCATCGACATCATCGAAGCCGGACACGACCGCCAGGCCTTCGGACTGATCCGAACTCGACAAGTCGATCACGTCGGAACTGTTGAGCAACAGCGTATCGCGCCCCGATCCTCCCTGGAGCGTCGCCTTGATTCCGGAATAATAAACGACAGTGTCGTTTCCTGCCCCGGTGTTGATGTTATCTGCCCCGCCAAGACCGTCGATATAGTCATCGCCAGACCCGGTGGCGATCGAGTCTGCAGACAGCGTCGGCAGAGGCTGACCGGGAACCGAATGCGAGCCATCGATATAGTCGGCGCCGGTAGTGCCGGTGATGGTGACGCCCTTGGCATAACCGATAGAGCCTGGATCGAGCACGGTGGTCGGCAAAGGCGGTGTGACATAGGTCGACGCATTCCCTGAAATCGTCATCTGGAGGTTGCTGACAGTCAACGTGTCGGCCGAGACATTTTGCAGAATGGCGATTGTGACGGCCATATTGGCGGGATCGGCATTCACCTTGACGAGGGTATCGTTGCCGCTTTGCTCGAAGACGACATAGCCATTTGCCAGATAGTCGCCGCGCCAGCCATAGCGTGCGCCCAGAATGGACACATCGAGAATGTCGCCGCCTTCCCCGGATTGGAAGTCCGTAACCGTGTCGACCGAATCGGTACGGTCAAGAACGAAACGGTCGGAACCTGCGCCGCCTGTTAATGTATCGTTCTCCTGACCGCCCCAGATATAGTCATTGCCATTGCCACCCGACAATATGTCGATGCCGCGGCCGCCCAGCAGCCGGTCCGCTGCATCTGTGCCTGAGATGACGTCATCATCTACCCCATCGGTCTTGACGACGGTTGTGTCGACAAGGACCGTGGACCCCGGATTGCCCGTCCGGTAATCATATTCCAGATAACTGTTCTTGATGATGTTGTTGGTCGGGTCGCCTTGGACATTATGGACATAGACGCCCGCCTCTCGAACAATGACGTTGTCGATGACCGAGTCTTTGGCGTCGCCATATCCATATTCGAAATATTGAAAGGCGCGTTCATCGCCTACGCTGATCGAGTTTGTAACCGAGTTTCCGACGCCCCGGATCCCCACAAAGCCATGTGACTCAAAGGACGCTACATTGTCGAGCAGCCCGTTGCGCCCCTCCGAGTGGAAGGAATAGGAAAAGGCCGACGCACGGTAGGACACCGAATCGCGAACCACCATGCCGATGTCTGCGCCATATTTGGAGATGCTCGGATCGCCCGCGGCAACGCCCACACCATTATCGTCGGTCGCATGGCGGACCTGCTCGGCATAGAGGCCGATCACCGTTGTATTGAGCGATCCTGCAGAATGCACCCCATAGCCATACCAACCGATGGTGGTGTCATCGCGCAGGTTCATCGCAACGCTCTCGCGCACTGTCGAATTGACGTTGTTGACAAGATTGATCCCCATGGAATTACCGTCCTTGACGGTCAGATGATCAATCTCAACGCCAATGGCGTCGCGAATATTAACTAGGGTACTCAGCCAAGTCGGATCCGTCTGATCGCCTTGCACCGTCCCGTTGGTGATCTTCAAGGTTCCACTGACGATCTGCGCGGCGCGTACGTTGGTGGCATATTGGTCGGCGTACAGGGGCTCGCCGGCAAGTTCCACGACATTGCCGTTGATCGATACGACCTGCATGGCCTGCCCTAGACGCGTTGGCAGCTCGGTATTCCGGTTGTCATTGGGAAGAATATCGTCCGACGCGATCTTGATCCAGCTGCCCACCTGAACATCCCCAGGCACAGCATCATAGGTAATCTTTGCATTGGTGCCCGTCGTGTCGATAGCTACGGCTTTGGTAGTACCCATCATACCGTTAGCAGAAATAACGGTGACGTCATTGCCCTGACGCAATGTGCTGCCATTGAGGTCAATAGTGATATCGCGATTTGTAACGTCGATCTTAAGCCCGTCGGAAATGGTAATCTCAGCGTTCTTGGGCAGGACCAGCGTCCCTCCCTCGTTCCCGATCAAAGCCAAAGCAGAGGCGATATCGCTCTCATTGGCACCGTCGCTGAGGTAAATTACTTGGCTCATAGCAGCTCCGGCGATCAGGCGAAGAGATAGTCGGCCGTGGTCAGTTGCGTGACCCCGGCGAGGCGGATAGTGTCGAGGGCATCGCCATAGGCGCTGCCGGCATGGATGGTATAGACGTCACTTGTGCCCACCTGGGTGAGATAAGCGTCTGCACCATAACCGATAAATCTGAGGCTGTCGCCACCGGCAACGCCTGCACCGGTAAAGTCGGTCACAACGTCCCCATGGCCTTCCCCCCGCTGGAAGACGAAGACATCGTCGCCAGCGCCGCCGGTCAGCATGTCCGCGCCGCCGCGACCGTCCAGGATGTTGACCCCGGCATTGCCGATGATCGTGTTGCCCAGATCATTGCCCGTACCGTTGAGCGCCTTGCTCGTCGAAAGCTGCAAGGTCTCGACATTGTCGGACAGCGTATAGCTGATCTGCGACAGCACGCGGTCGGTGCCCTGCCCGGCCAGCTCGATTACGACGTCGCCAACATTATCCACGACATAGGTGTCATTGCCTGCGCCACCCTTCATCATGTCCGCGCCGCCCAGACCGTCAAGCCGGTCTGCGCCGCTGCCACCGGTCAGCACATTGTCCAGGGCATTGCCCGTAGCGGTAAAATTCCGGGTGCCCAAATAGCTCAGAGCCTCGACATTGGCACCCAGCACATAGCTGGCAAGGCTCGTCTGGACCGTATCGGTTCCGCCGCCAACAGCTTCCTCAACAACATCGCCCGTCGTGTCGACAACATAGATATCGTCGCCAAGCCCGCCGACCATGCGATCGTCGCCAGCCCCGCCATCGAGCAGATCCGCGCCGCTGCCGCCCAGCAGAACATCGTTGCCGCCAAGACCCGACAGCGTGAGATCAGCGGTATAGGTAGAGCCGTCAAGCTGGTCGTCGCCGTCGCTACCGGTAAAGACGTTCGACCCGCCTGCACCCGTACCGGGTCCGGTATCTGGGCCAGGGCCTGGATCAGGCTGCGGCGGCGCAGTAGCTGCGCCATCGAAGCTATAGTCCGCGCCCGTCAGTTGCGTGACCCCGGCGAGGCGGATCGTTTCAAGGGCATCGCCATAGGCGCTGCCGGCATGGATGGTATAAACGTCGCTTGTGCCCACCTGGGTGAGATAAGCGTCTGCTCCATAGCCGATAAATCTGAGGCTATCGCCACCGGCAACGCCTGCGCCGGCAAAGTCGGTCACAACGTCCCCATGGCCTTCCCCCCGCTGGAAGACGAAGACATCGTCGCCAGCGCCGCCGGTCAGCATGTCCGCGCCGCCGCGACCGTCCAGGATGTTGACCCCGGCATTGCCGATGATCGTGTTGCCCAGATCATTGCCCGTACCGTTGAGCGCCTTGCTCGTCGAAAGCTGCAAGGTCTCGATATTGTCGGACAGCGTATAGCTGATCTGCGACAGCACGCGGTCGGTGCCCTGCCCGGCCAGCTCGATCACCACGTCGCCGGCATTGTCCACGACATAGGTGTCGTTGCCTGCGCCACCCTTCATCACGTCCGCGCCGCCCAGACCGTCAAGCCGGTCTGCGCCGCTGCCACCGGTCAACATATTGTCCAGAACATTGCCCGTACCGGTAAAATTCCTGGTGCCCAAATAGCTCAGAGCCTCGACATTGGCACCCAGCACATAGCTGGCAAGGCTCGTCTGGACCGTATCGCTACCGCCGTCGGCGGCTTCCTCAACACTATCGCCCGTCGTGTCGACAACATAGATATCGTCGCCAAGCCCGCCAACCATGCGATCGTCGCCGGTCCCGCCATCGAGCAGATCCGCGCCGCTGCCACCCAGCAGAACATCGTTGCCGCCAAGACCCGACAGCATGAGCGCCACATCGCCAAGCGCGCCGTCGAACCGGTCCGCGCCGCTTGTGCCAGCCAGCTTTGCTTCAACCAGGCCCGTTGCCGCCAAGCCTGCACCAAGCACCACATCGCTGCCGCTAAGCTCGAGATGCTCGACATTCGACGCAAACAGGTCGGTCGTACCATCGCCATCCGCATCGATCAGCAAGGATCCAGAATCCGCGCCGATGCGCCCGGCTGCGCCCGTTGCCACGGCAATCATGTCCGAGCCTGCGCCACCATCGACATGGTCATAACCCAGCGTCGACGCATAGGTGAACATGTCATCGCCCGACGTCCCCAGGATCACATCGCCTGTCTTCACGTCACCGACCATGACAGTAACCACTTGCTGGCGGCTGTTGACGCCATCGGACGTTTCCACCGTCACCTGGTACGGACCCGCACCGCTCTCGTAATCCGGCGCCGTCCTGAACAGGAGCTGCGTGCCCTCGATCGTGAACAAGGCGCCATCGCCCGCACCCTCGACAATCGAGAAGCTGACAGTCTCACCGGTCTGGTCCGCGTCGCTCGCTGTAAGATCCCCAACAACCCGCTGGTTTTCATCAACGATCAGCGACGATCCCAAAGTCAGCACAGGCGCCGTGTCGTTCACATCCCCTACCGAAATCTCAAACTGCTTCGATAAAATGTGACCCGCCGAGTCCGTGACTTGAACGGTAATTTGATGGGATGTGCTGCTTTCATAGTCCAAGCCGCCAACCAGCAAGATCGTGTCACCAGCAATTTTAAACCGCCCGCCTGCATCATCCAGCAGCGCGAAGATATTGGCCTCCGTCCTGTCGAAGTCGACGCTCTCAACCGTGCCAATGATCGTCTCGAAAGCAGCGCCCTCGGCCACCGTTGCGCTTTGCAGCAGAATGTCCGTCGGCGCAGAATTGCCATTTGCCAACAGGACATAATCGCTGGCATCCAGATTGGTCACCCCGACAATCTGGACCGTTTCGAAAATCCCGCCCGCCGATGCGTCCGTCGTGATCGTGTAAAAATCGGACGATCCAACCTGGGTGAGGGTCGCGTCTGCGCCATAGCCTGCAAAAACCAGCCGATCGCCGCCTGGCGCCCCGCCACCGCTAAAATCGATCACGCGATCCCCGTCGCCTTCGCCGACCCGAAAAAGGAAAATATCATCGCCTGCTCCGCCGGTCAGAGTGTCAGCGCTGGCTCCACCGTCGAGGATGTCGGCGCCGGCGCCACCGACGATTTTGTTGGCAATGGCGTTCCCGGTTCCTCTGAAGTTGCCGCTGCCGATATAGGTCAGATTTTCGACTTCGTCCGTCAGGACATAAGCATCTACCCGGGCCTTAACCAGATCGATCCCCCCATCCGGCGTCTCGACCACACTATCGCCTGCAGTATCGACGAAATAGGTGTCGTTACCATCGCCACCGACCATCAGGTCATTTCCCGCGCCACCGTCGAGCGAGTCGCTTCCGCCGCCAGCGTAGAGCGTATCCTCACCTGACCCACCCTGCAGGTTGTCATTTCCCATGCCGCCGTCGAGAATGTCATTGCCCTCGTCGCCCTTGAGCAGATCGTCGCCGTCCTCGCCGTACAGCCGGTCATTGCCGCTGTTGCCGCGCAATGTGTCGGAACCCGCCCCCCCATAGGCCGCATCATCGCCATCACCCCCTGACAACCAGTCGTTGCCCAAACCGCCTAGGAGGAGATCGTTGCCTGCGCTACCCGACAGGGTCGCACCACCATCGCCGCCCTGCATGACGTTGTCATCCTGGTTACCGGTCAGCGTGACGCTGCCGCTGCCAATGTAGACGATGTTCTCAAGATTGACTGGCAGGGTATAGCTCGACAAGGTCGTCCTGACCGTATCGATGCCTTTATTGGCACCTTCCTGCGGCTTGTCGGCTTCGGTGAGCACCAAATAGGTGTCATCGCCAAATCCGCCCTCAAGCAGGTCGAACATACCGCCGCCGCCAGTCAGTGTGTCGTTGCCCGCACCGCCGAAAAGCTGGTCATCGCCCAGCCCGCCGTTGAGAATGTCATTTAATGCGGTGCCAAACAGAATGTCTTTGCCGTCGGTACCGACCGTATCGAACGGCACCCCCTTCTCGACCGTGTTTGCACTCGCATAAGCGCGGATATAATCGATTTCCATCGTCGCAGGCAGCGGCGTTGTAGAATTGGGGTTTCCAGACCAGGCCCCGCCGCCGCCCAGATTGGCAATCATGTACATGGGTTTGTCCATGCCGGGCCAGGTCGGCATGGTCCGGACCGGCACGCCATCTATGTACCAGGTTAGAAAATCGGGCTCCCAGTCGAGGCCGTAGGTATGAAATTCGGTGGTAGCGGTCGCGACGGTCAGCTGCTTGGAATAGGTCAGGTCCCGCCCATCGTCCATTGTTGCATGGGCAACGCCGATCACCTGGGTCGGATCGCTACCGCGCTGCTCGACGATATCGAGTTCGGGCGGCCAGGAGCCGTCAATCGGCAACATCCAGAATGCGTCATGAACGCCCTGCCCCGCCGCCAGCTTCGCCCTGATCTCGAAATATCCATAGGTCTGGCTGAAGCTACCGATCGTATTGATCATGCCAGAGGTATATTGGAAGCCAGAATATTTCGCCTGATCTTCGGGCGCGACGCTGTCCATGGTGATTTTAAGGACGCCGTCCTGCACCGAAAAGGGGTCAACGGTAACCGGGTTGCCAAAGGCATCGATGTCACCCTTGAAGGTAAAATACTGGATCGATCCATGGTCGACTGTGCTGTGCCCGGCAATGTCGGCGCGTGGATATAGCGGGTACCATGTACCGGTGCTGCCGGTTCCCAGGTTCTGGCTCAGCGTATCAAATTCGTCGCTGAAGCTCTGCGTATAGCTCGAGACCTGATTGCGAAGGAGAAAATGTGAAGATGAGAAGGAGGAGGTGTCGAAATTCTTGAATGTCACCGAGTCATTCGCGGTCAACTTGAGTACCACATCGGCACCCTTTTGCGTCATCGCGGCCTTGATCTGGTCAATCGATGTATAGCTTGAAAAAGTGCCGAGGTTGACATGGTCGTCGACACCAAAGTCCATGATGATGTCGTTCCCGGCGATATTGAATATATCATGGCCGCCACCGCCAGTCAGTTCGTCGTTCCCCGCCGCGCCATCGATCAGATTGCCAGCGATATTCCCCTTGATGATATTGTTGCCCGAGGTACCCGTCGCCATTACGGGCAGGTTGCCGGTCAGGACGAGATTTTCCACATAAGCAGGCAGCGAATAGACATAATCCGAGTAGGCCGTATCTGTGCCTTCTCCGGATTTTTCTACGATGATGTCCTTGGTTGAGTGCACATAGTAGCTGTCGTCCCCAAGCCCGCCATATAATGTACTGCCGCTCGCGCCCGCCTGCCCGGGCGCCACCAGCTTGTCGTTCCCGGAGGTGCCCGTGAGAGACTGGCCCGTCGTGGTCGCAGCGAAGCTATTGGTGGGTTCAGCAGATTGAGTGAGCGCCATCGTAGGTCTATCCTGGTGTATATCGCTCCAATCATGGCCTACAAATGACGTTTGGCAGCCGAACTTCCGGCCAAAATGTCACTCTAGAAGGCCCAGAAAGGTTCCGATCTCGTCAACCGCCATATGCAACGAAAGGGATAGAAATAGAAACAGGGTTTACCAATTCATTAGTTATTTTTTAGTGTCCCAAAACAATACACATTGGTTTCCAAAGCTCTACAACTGTTAAGCTTTGGTAAATATTAATGGTAGAAATTTTTTAGTATTTACAGCCACCTGGTGCAACTGATCCATGTTAAGAATTTACAGACGCGCAGCGTTACAGGGTAAAGGAATTTCCTTCTCTCCACTGCATTTACCGACTTCTACAGACAGGGGAAAAGGGGTATCTTACTCAGCATAGCAGAAGTCTGACTTGGCAAATTCGTCTTTTCATTGAACGCTGTACGATCGGCTTTCCCGCTGCGGAAGGCTCTGGATCGGACAGGTGCTTGGTCCGTTTGCGCGGCAACACAACAGTGACCTCGACGAGCATAGCCGCCAAGCAGGGCCCGACATTCCGTACCTTCGAAGGGTGCGCTTCTCTCTGATGTGCTAGGGGAAGATAGCGCCCTGATTGCGCCCGTGATCGGTGGCCCGGTCATATTCGGCGTCCCGTTCTTGAAATGCGGCCGCGACTGCCGCAGCCGCCGCATCGGCCTTCGCGCAACTACTGTGTGCTATTGCCTCCCGCACAGCATCCACCAGCATGTACGACGATCGAACATGTCCGGCCTCGTGCCTTCCCAGCGCTTCGACATACCGATACCAACGGACCCTGGTCTCAGCGGGGAGTCGGGCCTCCTCGACCAGGCGTGGCAGAATAATCGTTGCGTGCAACTCCACCATGGGGTCGAGAGGGACACAATGGTCGCCGCCACTTTCTTTCCAACGCCACCGGATGTCAGTACGAGAAAGCGAGTCGACGCGCTTCCCGTCCTCCCCTACGAGGCCCTTGGCATAGATCGCGCTACTAACGTCCGCCGCCGTACGCCCCGACACAGGATAATATTCGAGACTAACATTGGGAATGCCGGCAAGGGATGGCACCAAATCGTCGCGACTTGGCTGTTCGGCCGCGCTGGCTGCCATAGCCAGGAGCAAAGCCAGGCATGCGGGCAAAGCCCGGCTCCATATGCGCCGATGCCAAGACAGCTGACGGACATACCACAATAGGCTGGAGACCGCTCGAGCAAACCGCGCAGAGAGCCGACTGTCATGCATATCTTCGCAAGCGGGATAGACATTTTTTTGCACGACCGGTTCCAGAATTAACGCTCGATAGGCGGAACCAAAGCCGCTCGGACCGCCGCACGTTACCCGACGAGACGACGGCAAAGGCCCTTTTCGCAACGGCGATGGCGGATCGACTGCCGAGGAATTTGGGTGGCAGCCGGCCGGGCCATGTTTCACGCCGTGCCCTACGATCTGCATCGCGGATGCCACCGTGCGCTCAAGACAATGATGCCCACCGCAGGAGGCGGCAACAGTGCAAAAGGGGTGCTGACACCAGCCTGAACTGTGCAGCACGCCCAACCTGCCAGCCTGCCATCCGGCGACCACGGGGCGTCTCCCTTACAGGAACACATAATCTCCAGAGTTCAGATTTGTCACACCGGCAAGTCGGATCATTTCGGTCGCACCATTAAAGTCGGCGCCGCCATGGATCAGATACTGATCGCTCCCGGCCACCTGCGTGAGATAGGCGCCCACTCCGAAACCGGTAAAGCGCAGTACATCGCCGCCATTTGCGCCTGCCCCAGCAAAATCGGTAACCAGGTCGCCCGCGGCTTCATTATGCTGGAATATGAAGACGTCATTGCCAGCGCCACCGGTAAGCGTGTCGGCACCGCCTCGACCGTCCAGGACATTTGCGCCAGCGTTCCCGATGAGCGTGTTATCGAGCGCATTTCCAGTCCCGCTCAGGCCCTTGCTTGTCGAAAGCTGCAAGGTTTCAACGTTATCGGTCAACGTGTAATTGATCTGTGAGAGAACACGATCCCGGCCCTGGCCCGCGAGCTCGATTACGAGATCGCCTGCGTTTTCCACAACGAAGGTATCGTTTCCACCGCCGCCGACAAGCGTGTCGGCCCCCGCCTTCCCATCAAGCCGATCAGCCCCTGAGCCACCGGTGATGATGTTAGCAAGCGCATTGCCATTGCCCGTAAAGCCTTTGCTTCCCGTCAGTGGCCCGGTGTAGGTCACATTTTCGATATTTGCGCCAAGTGTATAGGTAGCCAGCGTGGTCTCGATGAGATCGCTTCCACCATCGGCAGCCTCGACCACAGTATCGCTTACATGGTTGACGACATAGGTATCATCGCCACCCAGGCCGGTCATGCTGTCGCCGTTCGCCGATCCGCCAAAATAGTTGTTAGACGCATTTCCTGTGACAGTGAAGCTTCCCGTGCCTGTGAAGATAATGCGCTCGACATAATCGGACAGGACATGATTGGCCAAGCCGGTGTATACGGTATCGATCCCCTCGCCGCCATATTCGACGACGGTATCGCTCGCCAGATCGACATAATATATGTCGTCTCCGGTTCCCCCGTACATCTGGTCCTTGCCGTCGCCGCCGTCGAGAATGTCGTTTCCCGCACCGCCGTAAAGCTTGTCGAATCCGCTACCACCGTTGAGGACATCGTTGCCATCGTCGCCCTTGATAAGGTCGTCCCCCAAATCGCCGAACAGGGTATCGTTGCCATTATTGCCGCGCAGCGTGTCCTTGCCATCGCCGCCGCGCGCAATGTCATCGCCGTCACCGCCGGACAGAGAGTCTGCGCCAGCCGCGCCTTGCAGGATATCATTGCCATCCTGACCCGAAAGACTGCCGCCCGCAGCGCCGAGCATCATCACATTGTCTTCGGTGTTTCCGGTTCCTGAAAATGTTCCTGAACCGATATAGACAAGATTCTCGACATTCTGACCCAGCGTATATTGGGACAGCGTGGTCTTGACGGTATCAATCCCCTTTTCGGTACCCCCGCCCTCCTGCGGCTTGTCGGAAGCGGCGTACACCAGATAAGTATCGTCACCAAAGCCGCCATCCAGCAAGTCGGTGTTGCCCCCACCGCCTGTCAATATATCGTCGCCCGCACCGCCGTAGATCTTATCGTCGCCCAGTCCGCCATTGAGCGTGTCGCCAAGGCTGGTGCCATAAAGTATGTCGGCAGAGTCAGTGCCGGTCTTGTCGACCGCTATGCCCTTTTCCACCGTATGCTGGCTGGCATAAGCGCGGATATAATCCACTTCCATATTTGCCGGAAATGGCGTCGTGCTGTCCGGTGCGCCCGAATAAAGGCCGCCGCCGCCGATGCTGGCCAGCATGTACATGGGCTTGTCGAGACCAGGAAAGGTGGGCTGGCTACGGACCGCAACGCCATCGATATAGTAGGTTATGAAATCGGGTTCCCAATCGACGCCGTAGGTGTGGAACTCGGTCGTTGCGGTCGGAACGGTAATGCCCTTGGAATGCGAGATGTCCTTGCCGCCATCAACTGCGTGGGCCACAGTGAGGACGTTCCCTGGCTCGCTCCCGCGTTGCTCGGCGACATCGATCTCATACTGTCCGCTGCCGTCGATCGGCAGCATCCAGAAAGCGTCGTGAATGCCTTGTCCGGCTGCGAACTTAACACGCGCCTCAAAATAGCCGTAGGTCTGACTGAACGAACTTATGGTATTCAGCATTCCCGCACTATAATCCAGACCATAAGCCTTATATTGCTGGTTCTGTGGAATAGGCGCCATGGTAAGCGTCACCACGCCATCCTTTACCGAGAACGGGTCTATACCGACGAGTTCTCCGACACTTCCGGTGTCACCTTCATAGGTGAAATATTGGACTGAACCCTTGGCAGGCGTACCATGCGCAGCCACGCCCGTCCGGGGATATAAGGGATACCAGATACCGTCGTCCCCGTGCTCGGTATGCAGGCTCAGCGTGTCAAACTCTTCGGCAAAGGTCAGCGTATACCCGGCCTTTGCCGAGCTAAGCACGAAATCGTCGGCCGTGAATTGGCCGACAGTGGCGTTCTTGATGGTAACCACGTCATTCGCCCCGAGCGTCAGGACGGCGTCCGCGCCCTGTTGCTGCAATCCCGCCGCAATCTGGCTGAAGCTGGTAATCCCCGAGAAAGCCCGCAAGTCGAAGGAATCCCCTGCAGCATAGTCCAGTATCGTGTCAAAACCGGAAAGGACAAACATGTCGTCCCCCGCACCACCCGAGAGCTCATCGTCGCCCAGCCCGCCGTCGATGATATTCTTGCCTGCGTTTCCGATAATGACATTGTTGCCATCATTGCCTGTCGCAGCCACCGACAAAGTGCCTGTGAGGATCAGGTTCTCCACATTGGCCGAAAGCGCATAGAACCAATCGGTTTTGACAGTGTCCGTGCCGCCATCGACGTCCTCGAAAATGCGATCGCGCGAAGAGAGCGTGATATAAGTGTCATCGCCCGCCCCCCCATACATAAAACTCTCGCTGGAGCCGACCTTGCCAAAGAAGGTCTTCAACTGGTCGTTACCGCTTGTGCCCGTAAGCGTCTCGCCCATTGCCGTGGCGTTGATGAAGTTAACTGGATCACCCGAGCGCGGTAAGGCCATGACATACTCTCCCAAAAACGGATATTTAACAAATCGTTAAACTAAATTGCAATTCTTGTCACGCGCGCTGATGCAAAGTTGCCGACAAAAAGAATAGTGCGTGGAACACCCCAAGAACTGGGGAGATCGGCCGCATGGATGCAGCGCGCGACGAGCAAAAACAGATCTGAATAATCGTGTAAAGACTTGGTTAATCTTGCTTTGGCTTGGCTGATTTCATTGCGATGGCGTTTTGAGGTGCGAATCACTTACGGGAGGCAGTAACAACAACAATTAGACCAACTATTCAAATTTGCAGTCTCAGACGTATCTTCGCCTGTTGACCCGACCAGGACCCGAGCCAGTGCCTGCGGCGCGTTGCTGGCCGCCCCCCGCGAAGCACCATCCAGATGCGGAAGCCTTTCCATCTGCGGCATCTGTTTTCCGTTTAGATAGGGGCTAACTGAAGTAGATGTCGCCCAGCGTAAGGGACGGCGCGCCATAGAGGTGCATGACATTCGCGGCCTGCGCATCGGGAGCGGCGTAGAAATCAAGGTCTCCCGACATTGTGTCGTAAAGAAGAAAGGCCCCATCGTCCCGCGCGTCCTGTTGCGAGAAGAAAAGCGGAAGCTCGGTCTCAGCCTCCAGCCCCAGAAACTCCGTGTAAATCTGAATATGATCTAGTCCATGCTCAAAGTCGGTGATGCGGTCGGTACCGCTCGAAGGGTCTGTAAAGACGAACATGTCCTTGCCAGCGCCGCCTGTAAAAATGTCCGATCCGCCATAATCCTGGAACCTGTCATTTCCCGTTCCGCCCAACACGATGTCATTGCCGGCGCCGCCATCGAGAAAATCATTTCCGTCTCCGCCATCAAGATGGTCTTCCCCCTGCCGTCCGCGCAACTCGTCATTGCGATCGCCGCCATAGAGAAAGTCGTTGCCTTCCCCTCCATCGAGATAATCCGTGCCACCAAGTCCATGAAGCCTATCGTCGCCGGCGCGACCGAACAAACGATTGACGCCCACATTGCCCCCTAAAACGTCGGCATGATCCGACCCTTCAAGCGACTCGATCTGGCTATACTTGTCGCCTTCCGCCCAGCCGCGATTGTTGGAAGGCGTGAGAAGGTCTGCTACCACTGCGTCCTGGGCATAGCGATAACTCACCAAATCAAGCCCCGAGCCACCAAGGAAGGCAGGACTGCTGCCTAGGTCGTACAGCGAGTCGTCGCCCTCTGCCCCGATTAGCCGTCGCCCGCTGGCGTCGCCGAATATCTGGTCGTTGCCAGACCCGCCGAGCGCAAGCGGTTGCGAACTGGCCCAAGGATTAGCCTCCGGGCCGAACGATTTTGTACCGTCAGGATCAGTAACGACTATTTGGGTGGAGACGTGCGCTTCAAGGGCAGCAGCGTCGGCGTTCAAGACCGTCGCTAGCGTCGCGCGTTCTCCGCCGGAAAGGACATGGACCACCGCATCCGCGCCCATTTGTTCGACGGACAATTGTCCCTTTGCGACCGGGTCGGCGCCCCAGCCCAGTCGCAACGCAATTACGCTAAGATCAAGGACATCCCCGCCATTGCCTGTCGAAAAATCGAAGATTACATCTCCCGCTTCGTCCAGACCATAATAAGCAAATCGGTCAATCCCGGGTCCGCCGGTCAGCCGATCGGCACCCGGACCGCCCCAGATATAGTCGTTGCCGGCACCTGCCAAAAGCATGTCGTTGGCGCCGGTGCCAAGAAGGCGATCGGTGCCTGCGCCCCCGATGGCCATCTGCTGGACGCCACTGCCGCCACGCACGATACTGTTGGATGCCGTTATTCCCTCGAAGCTGAAGCGGTCGACAGAGGAGACTTCGAAAACGCTGTCTTGTATGACATTATCATGCACCGCGCGCACATTGGTAAAGGCATATACCGATAGATCGGTCATACGGACCTGGCTGATCGTTATGTGGCTGCCATCGCCGTCACCATATTCATAGAATTGTATGCCACGTTCGGTATTGGCGGCGGCAACATCGTACATGCTATTGCCGACACCCCGTGCGCCAAGCACCCCCCAGGAATTGATGGCTATCGAATCATGTATTGTGCTCTGCCTGCCTTCACTATGCCAGGAAAAGGCCGTAGCGCTTGCGCCATTGACAATTGCGTTTCTCACTTCCAACCCAATGTCGGCACCATATTTGGACGGATTGCTGTTGGTGGCCGAAAGTCCCACGGCATTGTTGTCGACGCCATGGCGCACAGACTGAGCATAAAAGCCGTCGACTACTGTGCCGACCGAACTGGCTGAATGCACGCCGTAGCCGCGTTCCCCTTGCGCGACATTGTCGGACAGATTGAAGGCCGCCGACTGTGTGACCTGCGTATTAACGCCGTCGATGACGTTGATACCTGTCGAATTTCCGTCCCTCACCAGGATATGATCGATCCGCGCGTTAACGGCAGACCGAACCTGAAGCAGGTCTGCCGTCCAACTTGGATGCGACCGGTCGCCGGTTATCGTGCCGTTGGCGACGCTTCCCGTCTTGCTTTCGAACAACGCGGCGCGGACATTTGTCGCATAGGCGTTTTCGTACAGCAGCGGCCCCTCCAGCGTCAGCGTGGAGCCATGGACCGCACTGACCTTCATTGCCTGACCGAGCCGGGTTGCAGCCCCCTGATCGTTGGGCAAAATGTCGTCCGAAAAAATCTTCACCCAATCCCCCGGCCTTACCGGGTCTGCGCCCGCGTAGCTGACCGTAACCGCCCCTTCCAGACGTCCCAGGCTAGCCGATGTCGGGGCAGCATGGTCCCCCTTGATGCTCACGACGACTACATTGGCGGCCTGACGCAAGGTGGCACCGTTGAGGTCGAGCGTTATCGCGCGCTGACTGACATCAAGAATCAGTCCCCTGCTGACATCGACAATCTGATTGGGCGCCAAGCGGACGGTGTCGCCATCCTTGGCAGATATCAGCGCCGCTTGAATGTCGCTCTCGCTCGCGCCAGCGGCAACTGTGACAATGCGATTGGCCATGGTGCCGCTTCTCCCTGCGTACAAATCGTAGGTCTGTTACGCATGGGAAGCCCATTATATCCGCGATACGGAACGGTGCTGTCCGGGCGGGTCGGCATCGCGCACCGTGGCTATAGGATCGTCACGACACAAACATGCGCAAGGCCGATGGGCCCGGTCCTGATCCTGGAAGTTTGCACGGGCGCCTATCGGCAGTTCCATGCGCAGTGACGCAACCTGGCTAACGATCGGGTTGCATCCAGACCCGCTTATGTCGATGGGCGCTGTGTGCCAATCACGTTTATTGCGGTCTCTCGCGGGAATACAGCCGCCAAGACAGGTGGGGATCGTTCTTATGCCGGAAAGCCAGGCCTCTCAGGCAAAGATATAATCCAGGTCGGACAATGTTGTGACACCGGCGATCTGTATTGTTTCGGTGATCCCACCATAAGCTGCACCAGCGTGAATGACATACATGTCGCTGCTGTCCACATGAGAGAGGAAAGCGTCGCTGCCGAAGCCGGTGAACGTCAATATATCGCCGCCAACCGCGCCGGCTCCGCTGAAATCGGTGACCTTGTCACCCGCAGCCTCTCCGCGCCGAAAGAGAAACACATCCGCTCCCCCGCCACCGGTGAGGACGTCCGCTCCGCCCCTGCCATCCAGGATATTGATCCCATTATTGCCAACGATCCGATTGCCAAGTTCGTTGCCTGTCGCGTTCAAAGCCCGGGACGAAGTAAGCTGGAGCGTCTCCACATTATCGCCTAACGTATAGCTGACCTTCGAAAGGATGCGATCATTGCCCCCGGCGCTGGTTTCGACAACCATGTCGGCCGCATTGTCGACGATATAGGTATCGTTCCCAGCACCGCCCTTCAGCACGTCGGCACCGCCTAGCCCATCAAGCCGATCAGCGCCTTTGTCGCCGGTTAGCATATTGGCAAGGGCGTTACCGGTGCCGGAGAAATTCCCCGTTCCAACGAACACAAGGTTCAACGCACCATCGGGCAGTTTGTAGCTGAGCTGATCGGTATAGATGGTCGATTGCTGCGGGCTCGAGACGAACGAGAAATCGCTCGGCGAAAGGAGCTTTACGCCATCGAGTTTGATCGTCTCGGTGACGCCATTTGAGGTAATCCGATACTCGCCGCCAATTGCGCCCGGCGCGATCGAGGCGTCGGCGGCATAGCCAACGAACTTGAGAACATCGCCGCCTGCAACGCCTGCGCCGGTAAAGTCGACCACCCGGTCGCCATTGGCTTCGCCAGCCTTGAAGACAAATATGTCGTCGCCACCGCTGCCCGTGAGAATGTCTGCGCCTGCGCCGCCGTCGAGCGTATCGCTCAGCGCTCCGCCAGATATGCGGTTGGCCAATGCATTGCCCGTTCCGGCGAAGGATCCCGTGCCCGTGTAAACCAGATTTTCGACATTGGCCGTCAGCAGGAAGTTGGCCAGTGTCGTGCGCACGAGATCGACGCCTTCGTTCAGCTGTTCTGTCACAACGTCGCCAGCGTCATCGACCGTATAGGTGTCATCGCCCGCGCCACCTGACATCAGGTCGGCCTCGGCTCCGCCGTCCAGCTTGTCGTTGCCTGCGCCACCGCTTAGCCTATCAAGTCCCAATCCACCCTGCAGGTTGTCGTCGCCATCGCCACCGTCGATGACATCATTGCCATCGTCACCCTTGAGGAGGTCAGCCCCTGCCTCACCGTAGAGGACATCGTCTCCTGCGTTGCCCCGCAAACTGTCGGCGCCGCCGTAGCCATGCGCTGTATCATTGCCCTCGCCGCCGTTCAGGAAGTCCGCGCCTGCTCCCCCTTGGAGTACGTCATTGCCATCGCCGCCCGACAATGTACCGCCTGCGTTACCGCCCTGGATGACATTGTCTTCAATATTCCCTGCGCCGTTGAAGACTCCCGTACCGGTGTAGATCAGGACCTCGGTGTTGAGGGGCAAGGTATATTGGGCCAGCGCCGTCTTGATAACGTCATTGCCCTTCTCGCCCCCTTCGGAAATGGTGTCTGAAGACGATATTATGATATAGGTATCATCGCCAAAGCCGCCGTCCAGAAGGTCATTCCCGCCCCCGCCTGAAAGGATGTCGTTCCCAGCGCCCGCGTAGATCTTATCGTTCCCGGCGCCGCCATTCAGGGTATCGCCCAGGCTCGTCCCGTAAAGTATATCGTTTCCGCTGGTCCCGACCTTGTCTACCGGAACGCCCTTCTCAACCGTATTGGCGCTTGCATAGGCCTTGATGTAATCGATTTGCATGTGCACGGGAAAAGGGGTCGTGGCATCCGGTTTCCCCGCCCAGGGGCTACCGCCGCCCAGATTCGCCAGCATGTACATGGGTTTGTCCAGGCCCGCGGGCGTAGGCATTGTTCGTACCGCAACGCCATCGATGTACCAGGTAAGGTAATCCGGTTCCCAGTCCAGGCCGTAGGTGTGAAACTGCGTGGTTGCCGTTGTGACCAGAAAGGTACTTGAAGACGTGGTATCGTTAGCATGCACACCATTGATGACATGCGTGGGATCCAGGCCTCGCTGCTCGACGATATCGAGTTCGGGCGGCCAGCTGCCATCCATCGGCAAGAGCCAGAACGCGTCGTGCACCCCCTGGCCTGCGGCAAGCTGCGCGCGGATTTCGAAGTAGCCATAGGTCTGGTGAAAGCTACCGATGCTGGCCAAGTTACCCGAGCTGTATGCGTAGCCATATATCTTGGAGCGGTCGGCTTCGGGCACGACATCCATGGTGATAGTCAGGACACCCTTGTCGAGCGAAAAGGGGTTGATGCCCACGGGTTTGCCATAAGTTCCGGTGTCTTCAGGATAGGTAAAATATTGCACAGATCCGTGATCGACGGTGGTGTGCCCCGCAAGGCCGGTTCGTGGGAACAATGGATACCAGTTATCGGTGCTCCCGGTACCGAGGTTGAGTTTGAAGCTATCGAAATTATCGGCAAAGGCCGGTCTATAGCTAGAGATTTGATTCTTGAGCACAAAGCTGTCCGCCGTCAGCGTGTTGGCGCTTACCCCGGTCAGGCGCACACTATCGGTAGCACTCAGCGTCAGAAGCGTGTCCGTACCGACTTTAGACAACGCCGCTTGAACCTGCGCAAAGCTGGTGAACTGACCATAGGCTTGAAGATTTAGCCGATCACCATGCGTGAAATCGGTGATCGTGTCGTGACCCGCAACGAAGAACAGGTCGTTGCCCGCGCCGCCGCTCAGTTCATCATTCCCTAGGCCCCCGTCAATGACGTTCTTGTTGGCATTGCCTATGATGATGTTATCGAGCCCATTGCCAATGGCGCTGTTGGTCGAGGTGCCGGTGAGCGTCAAATTTTCTAGATTATCGCCCAGAGTGTAGCCCCAGTCCGACAGGACGGTGTCTATGCCCGCGCCTGCAGTTTCGATGATCCGGTGCTTTTGCGAATGAACGACATAGGTGTCGTCACCCAGACCGCCGATCAGCGTACCGCTTCCCGACCCTGGCTTTCCATATCCTATGAGTCGATCTGCGAACCCGGTGCCGGTGAGCGTCGCGCCGTCGCTCGTGGCCGTAAAAGTGAGGATGGGCGTCGACGATATGGGAAGTGGCACAGATTAAACCCCTAGCTTCAGAATGACGAAGCTGAGGCGCTGGCGTTGCACGATTGCAAATATCTGACGCCAGCGTGCCCCCCAGTTCAGGCCTTCGCGTACGCACAATTTATGACCGTTTATAGTTAATCCGCAGATGTGGGCGGTAATTTCACGCTGGAATGAGCCCTATTTGCGCTGAAGCGAGCGCGCATGGGGATCAAAACGGTAAGTTCGTTAGTTTTGGCGCATTGCTATTTGCGCTTTTTTCGCACAGATACTGTTTGCGATCTCCTTTCCCGCGCAATGTCAATGGTCATGGGATAGGGCTGTTCCGGACCGATTGCCAAGGCAGCACGGGACGCCGTCAAAAGGCGAAATGCGCGATCCGGAGTTGGCAGGTTGCAAAGGTCTACCGTTGTATGAACGGCACCCGAAATGCGCGCTGCCGTCATCGAGAAAACAAGGCGTGATCGGGACGCCCCGGGGCGCACGAAAGCATGGAGCGTTGCAACACGGCAAACTATGTCCAGCCCCATGCATGCAGCCAGTCGCTGCCTGCATTCAAAAAGCGCAGGCGCGTGCCCATGAGAGCCGGCCGACCAGAACAACCCGCCCCTTTGTTCTGCAGGGACCTATGGGCTAGGTGCGTGCCGTCATTGCCAGCAGGTTTGGCAGGGGGCGCCTTGCAAGGCCCTCCCGGTCACTGCGATAGGGCGGCAAAAATTCCATTCCCTGGCGTTGGCACCATCGAACGCAGCGCGCTGGCACTGCGCTGTTACGGGGCCCTGCAGAGTATAGGGTCACAAGTGCAGATTCTGGCCACGAACCTCAAAAAGGGGTTTCACCGATGTAATTGCCCGCTTCGCTGTATCGGCATACCAGCACGTCTTCTTCAGCGCCTTTCGCAATAGCACAACCGACATGCCGGGATCGCCGCCACATGAGCTGGGTATAATGGCCAACATCAGCAACTTTACCTGTCACGCTGTTGTCCGGAAATAGTCCGGGCTTGAAGCTTCGCTTTTCTCGTACCCACGCATCGACCATGGCATCGACTGGGAAATACCCGCTAGTGCCAGCCCAGAGATTCTCGCCTTCGTCGCCAAGAAGGCGTTCGGGCGCGTGCTCGAAAAGCTGCTTTGCTGCCAGATGATCGGCCCATTGTTGCGCCGATGTTACCAAATTCGGATCCCAACTGAGAGGCGGCACGCCCATCTTGGCGCGTGCCGCATTATGCGCAAAGAGAATGCGCGTTTCCATGTTCGAGGTAAGCCCGAGGCTGCCGCAAAGAACAGGCGCTACACACAGCAAGAGAAGGCTGGAGAAAAGGGTTTTGAACGGGCCGACTGCCATGAACTACATCCTTTCTCCAGGGCTGGAGAAAGGATGCGGCCGTGCCCGTAAACATCGCTTTCAAGGGAATGGTTAAGCGCTGATTAGGAATGTTCTGTCGCTTAGGACCTCATTGGGAAAATCGCAGTATCGCAACGACATCGCCGCGCTTTATAACATTGAACAGCCGCTCGGCAAATTCGGCCGGAAGACCTATACATCCATGCGTCGCAGATCCTTCGACCACTTCGCTTGCATGGATGGCAATGCCATCATTGGTCAGACGCAACATAAAGGGCATTTCGGCGTCATAAAGCGATGACCGATGCTCCTTGGCCGTCTCGAGCACAGTGAACAGTCCAGTCGGCGTTGGCTTGCCATCCGTGCCGTATAAAATCACCGCCGACCCAATTTCGTCAGCCCCCCGGAAAACAGACATCAACTGCCGTCCCAGATCGACGCGGATCCACACAGGTTCGCCCGCTTTGGCAACATCCTCCCAGATAAAGTCGCCAAAATACATGGCGTGCCGCTGGGCCAGAAGACTGCGGACAACGCGACGTTCCGTGCCAGCCAGCGTCAGCGACGGATAATGACCCTTTGGATACCATATCCGGCTGCCGATCGTCCTCTCCTCGACCACAGCCCTATCGACCGGAGCCTGCGTGTATCGCGCAAGCAGCACAGCGCATACAGCGATAAGAGCTGCCAAAAAGACCCAGCGCACTATCTTCATCGCAACCGGGGCAACGTTTGCAAAGAAGGCGTTATGCAGACGGCGCCGCAGCTGGCGCTGTATAATCGGAACTTACCCCACCGCCGCCAATGCTGTCTGGACCTGCAGCAAGTTCCTGCTCGCTCGCGCGCGGCCTTACCCCCGGCGCGGCATCAAACCCGTCAAAGGGCTGACTAGGAAAAAAGCCCGGCTGCTGCGGCATAAAAGGCGGCACGCCAGCCATGGGCGGCACACCCGGCGGTCTGCTGCGCACCAAAGTGAGGACGCGCTCTTCGACACCCGGAGGGCGCTCGCGCGCAGGAAAGCGTGGCCGGGCAGCATAGCGTTCCTTGGTCTGGAACAAGGCACCGCTTGCCCTGGTGCCCGGCGAACGCCCGTCCAATATCGACAAGGGATCTGTCAATGCAGTAGTGATCGCTCGCGCGGGATACTCGGTTGACCAAAGGACCGCGGCCGCCACCGCAAAGGCGCATGCCGCACCCGCTCCCAACTTTGCATTGATGTTTTTTAGCGTCACATTCGATATCCACTTAAGTGTCTGCAACTCTACCGAAAATGGAGTTGCAAGAAACAGCCCAACGCACTGATTCTCAACATAGTTTCGTCTTCGTTACACGTCGACCTTGAAAGGCGGCATGTCAAGGATCGTAACTGTTCCAATGTGGATCAACCCCGCGCTGTGATGCAATGGCCGCAGCGGGCGAACAGGAAAAAAGCCGTTCTTGCAATGTCTCGGCCGATCGCGAACGCCTTGCTGCCGGCTATGGCTGGGGCAGACCTTGCCTGTGGTTTGCACCTTTGTGACATCGAGGAGGTCACCGGACGCAGCACTGCGCATGGCAACCGCTGTCGATCTTCGTGGCTATAGGAACCCATTGGCGGGTAGGACAAGCAGGTGGCCAGCATTGCAACCGTTTGGCACAGTCACACGCGCCTGCTCTTTGCCTGTTGGCAAATCGCGAGTCCCGACAGGAGGATGTCGTCCTTCCCCGTGGAGGATATCTGCGATCCGTCCATGATGCGAGAAGCGCTTGATGCACCGCATCAAGCCGATGGTTACCGATCGAGACGCAGTATTTTCTTATAGGCGCTTAGCAAAGGTTCAATCTGGTGCGGCCAGCTCAGTTCCTTCTCGACACGGTCACGGCCATAGGCTCCCATTCTTGCCCGCCGCTCCGGATCGTCGATAAGATCGACGATCTTCTGCGCCAGATCTATCGGGTCATTAGCTTTGGCATAGAGCGAAGCGTCCATGGCGCTAAAACGACCTTCTGCAACATCAAACTGCACCATAGGCTTGCCTAATGCCATATATTCCATGATTTTATTCATGGTGGATTTGTCGTTCATCGTGTTCACGCGATCGGGATTGACCCCCAAGTCCATTGTAGAAAGGACCTCAAAAAGGGTTTGATCCGGCGCGCGCCCGGTAAATGTTATGAAGTCATCGAGCCCGCGCTCGGCAACCAAAGTCTGCAGGTTAGCCAAGCTGGGACCGCCGCCTATCAAACAAAACTGGATGTCAGTCCGCGCGGAGATTTTCACCAGATGGTCTACAGCGTCGATCAGAAGATCTATACCTTCCTGATCGCCCATGACGCCAACATAGCCTACAAGATACGCGCGCCCATTTTTCCAGCTCTCCACGGGAGGGACGACGCGCAAACGGCTCAGATCAGGGCCGGATCGTACGACGAAAACCTTGTCAGCTTTCATGCGCCCCCGTTCCAAAGCAATTGCCCTGTAGCTTTGATTGGTAGCGATAGAAACGGATGCAGTGGCAAAGGTCATCCGTTCGAACAAGACCATCAGTTTCCAGAAGAAACCCCGGCGATTGAATTTTGCTTCGTAGAGTTCTGGATTGATGTCATGATGATCGAAAAGAAAACGGACGCCGAACAACCGGAAAGGCAAGGCTACCAGAAAGATAAGATCTGGTGGATTGCATCCATGAATGACATCCAGTCCGCGCGTGAAGAATATTTTCCATGCCAGGCACGTTTCCCAAAACAGCGCGGCTCCATATTCGTAGAGATAGCCTAAAGCAGAACTTGCTTCGACAGGCAGCGGATGCCTGTAAATGTGAACGCCCTCGAGCAGCTCATAGCGTTTTTCATACCCTTTGCCGATGGGACAGATGATCGACACAGTGGCACCGGCCGCCTTTAACGTCCGCGCTTCCTGCCAAACGCGGCGGTCAAATGGCAGGGGCAGGTTTTCGACGATAATCAGTATTTTCTTGTTAGCGAGCGGCTGCCCCTCGATAAACGTCGGAAAATCCTGGCTGACAACGGGTGTCGTCGAATTGGAAAAAGGCGATGTCATGCGCTCGAAGCCTATGGAATGACGCTGATGTCGACAAATGCGTCAGCATCGATCGTGAGCGATTTGGACAGCCGGTTCGTAGAGATAACCAACGCATATGGGGTGGACTCTGCCGTCTGGCGGTTGACCAGCAAGGTGTCGATTGTCGGCAGATACGCATAAGCATAGCCTAAATTCTGGCCTACCAGCATGTCCGGGGTCAGTCCTGGATCATAGATGTCAAGCTTATAGCCAGCGTCGAGCAGCTTTCGTGCAATATCGACCGCCGGACTCTCACGCAGGTCATCGGTATCGGCCTTGAACGCCAGCCCTACCAGCAACACGCGCGATCCAGCTTCGAGACCTTCGGTGGCCACTTTGAACTGGTAATTTTTATGGGCTTCATTGCTGCGGATAAGCGAGTCTACCAAAGGCGTATTGGCACCCAGATCGGACGCTATATATTGCAGGGCGCGTACATCCTTGGGAAGGCAGGATCCGCCAAAGGCGCCCCCCGGTCGCATATAATAAGGGGATATGTTGAGTTTCGTGTCGGACACGAAAATTTCGTGAACTTGAGCGGCACTGATACCCAGCGACTGGCAGACCCGACCCACCTCGTTGGCGAAGGACACCTTAACGGCATGCCAGCTATTATCGACGAATTTGGTTATCTCGGCCTCTCGAAAAGGCACGACGAACACAGGCGCATCGATGCCATCATGCAATGCGTGCATATTTTCCGAAGGCGCACCGCTCGATGTCCCGATCACGATTTTGGGGGGATTGAAATAATCATCCACCGCCGTTGCCTCGCGCAAAAATTCGGGATTATACACCAGTTCCACAGCTGTTTCGAAGGCATCGCCCAAAGCGGCCTTGAATATCGGCGTAATCATCTGGTCCATTGTTCCAGGACGCATTGTAGAGCGGTAGGCAACAGTGAGCGGTTCGGTTCGGTCACGCGCGATCGCGCTGGCTATTTGACGTGAGACTTGCACAATGTAGCTCATGTTATGCGAGCCATCGACGCCGCTTGGCGTCCCTACGCACACAATCGCAAGATGACATTCGTCGAGATGCGTTCCTACAGACGTGCTGGCGTCGAGTCGTCCTTCCTGTTTCGCGGCATGAAGCAGTTCCTCCACCTTGGGCTCTTTGATAGGCGACTTGCCTGAGCGTATGGTCGAGACTTTCGCCTCGCTGATGTCAATACCGACCACATGGTGGCCCTGAGAGCTTATGCAGGCAATGGCTGTGCAACCTACATAGCCAAGACCGAGAACTGCTACTTTCATGCGCCTCACCTATTTCATTTCCATGATGCGGACCTAACGCTGCATTGCAGCAAAATCAACGTGCTTTGGCCCCAGGTTCTGCCGCAGCTATAGCTCATAGGGTTTAGCTATTCCTTAAAGTGACCGGCATCTTCGGGAGAATGAGCAAGACAAAGCGGATACTGCGGCAAGACAATGGGCTGCCTGAAGGCAGAGGGTAACAATGCAAACCTGCCGGACAATGCCGCACATACGCGTGGAGGGCAATGCAAAGCCCGTCATGCCCTGACCTATCCGTAGATTTTTTCAGCGCCGTGATATCCACGTTGTGAGAGACATATGTCATGCCCTAGACTGCTTGCCCGGCCAGTCCCGGGGCACGAAAGGCCTTTCTGCCCAGTGCCGTGTAGTGCCTGCAGCGAAAGTGAGGAGAGATACATCATGGCCCTGTAAGCGCGCGAGGATGACAAGCATCCTGCAATGTCCTGCCAAGCGGCCAAGCGTTGCGCGCCGACGGACCACGCCGGGACGGCCCTAAAATGCGCGGCCGGCAAAGACTGTAGCGATGGAAGGCAACCGGCATCTCAGGAGCATTCGGCGCTGTACGCAATGCGCACCCGGCCAGCACTTTAATCTTGGGCGACTCGCAAGATCGCTGCCTTGAACGGTACAGGGGCGCAAATCGCACAATGCAGCGCGGACGATGGTTTCGCGACGAACGGAAAATAGTTCAAATGCTGTTCAGTCTTTATTGGCTATTGCACCGGTAGATCCAAAAGCGGCGGGCCATCACATTTTGGTGGATGATCTTAGCTACTGCCGCCAAAGGACGTCATAGGGATCTATTGCTGCAACCGCGAGCGTGGAGTATGCAATTCATTCGGAATCTCGCGAGGTGATTGTGATTAAAATTCTTCGTATACTTTTGACCGTGCTGGTGTTGGGCCTCCCCTCTCTAGCCACAGCTCAGCAAACGCCGCCCAGTCCTGCGGCAGCACAATCGCCCGTCAGTGCGGGGGGGGTTGCCACTGGCTATCGCTTGGGGGTTGCCGACAAGGTTCGCGTGATCGTTTTCAACGAAGAATCCTTGTCCGGCGAATTTACCGTTAGTGATAGCGGAACCTTGTCGCTGCCTCTGATAGGAACCGTCGAAGCCTTGGGGCGCACCCCCGCCGATGTAATCACCGACATCCAGTCGCGGCTCGCCAATGGTTATCTTAGAGAACCAAAGGTGAGCATGGATGTGCTGACGTACCGACCCTTTTATATTCTGGGCGAAGTTGAAAAGCCGGGCGAATACCCGTTTGTCAATGGCCTTACGGTCATGAACGCCGTAGCCCGCGCAGAGGGGTATACGTATCGCGCCAATAAAAAGAAAGTTTTCATAAAGCGCGCCGGCGAATCGGAAGAAAAGAAGATGACACTTTCACCCGATTTAAAGATTTATCCGGGAGATACCGTGCGGATTGGCGAACGCTATTTCTGATCGGGTACAAGGGAGCTGTTTATGGGTAAGAGACGATATCTAATTGATGTACAGTTAGTAGCATCTTTCGCATTTTTCATGGCAGCTCCAGGCCATTCTGCACCTTCCATTGGTCCAGGCAAAGCCCCGGCGACGCACAAGCTGGCCGAACGCCTGGATCAATCGGAATGCCACGTACGAACCGTCGCTGCCAAGGCCGTCGACACAGAGAATGTTACCTATTTGCGCGGTATAATCGCGCAGACAATCGCTGCCCATCATCCCGCATCGCAACCAAAAGAGATACAGGGCGCCGTGCTGTTCGCGCTGGATCAAACGCGCAGTGCGCCATCGGCCACGGTCGCTGCCCTGGATGGTTTTCCGCTTGAGGGGCTATCCAAAAATCAAGTTGCTGCAATTACAAATTTGCGTGCATTGCGTAAAACGATGCTATGTGGCCAGGGGACCGGAGCGGCATCCGGCGATCTTTCGCTAACAGCAGGTCCGGATATTGGCGGAGGCGGCGTAACTTCGGACTATATCAATCCCTAGAAGCGTGCCATTGAACACCGGCAATAGTAAAAGGGCAAATCACGTGAAGCGTTATGTGTTACTGGGCTGTTCAGCCATTGCTGCAATGGCGGGAGTGCCGCAAGTTGCCCGTGCGCAACTGATCGGAGAGCAACTGCTCGATACAGCATTGCCACTTACCTACGACAGGGGCCGGAACGTTAGCGTGATCGACCGCCAACGACCCGAATATGAGCCTGTAGGCATTAATTTGGGTGGGTTCACCCTCTTGCCCGCGGTTGAAGCGCGTGTAGGACATACCAACAATGTGTATCAGACCCAAAACGGCGAAATCAGCGATGGTTACATCACGCTTGCGCCGCGTGCGACGGTTCGTTCGAACTGGTCCGTGCACTCTTTGAGGTTGGATGCCGGCGCACGCCTGCTGCGATATTTCAAGGAAGGCGATCGCAACGAAAACGGCTGGTATGTTGGGGGTGCCGGTACCTATGATATTTCCGGCGACGCATCTGTATCGCTCAGTGCCCGCACGGCCCGACAGTTTGAGACGCGGTTTTCAAGCGTTGCCAATCCCGACGTGAGGCAGGCAAATCCCTTCCAGTCGACAAATGCCAGGATTTTGGGGAAACTCATCTTGGCGCGATCCAAGATTTTGGCAGCCGCGACCTACAGTCGGCTGGACTACAAGTCAGTAGATCTCTTCAGCGGCGGGACGCTCGATCAGAATAATCGCGATCGCGATGTCTATCGCGGCACGTTGCACTATGAATATGGTCTGACCCCGGATACCAGCTTGTTGGCCGAAGTGTCATACACCCGGACCAACTATGACCTTCCATTAACTGCCGTGATTCCAAATAGAGATTCCGACGAATGGAATGCCCTGGGCGGCGTCAGCTTTGACTTGAGCGCTTTGGTGCGCGGAAGCATTGCTGCCGGCTATGTTCGGCGGTCCTTCGATGCCATCGACTATAAAACGGTATCGGGGGTTTCGGCAGCTGCTCGGATCGAGTATTTTCCTACAGAACTCACAACCGTCACCCTGGCAGCCCGACGCGAGATCGAAGACGCCAATGTTTTTGGGAGCAGCGCCTATTTTGCAAACAGTGGCGCTGTGCGCGTGGACCACGAGCTGTTGCGCAACCTTATAGTGAATATCGCTGGTGAATACGAGGTCGACAACTATTTTGCAGTGCCCGGCCGCGTCAAAATCTTCCGCGCGACCGGCGGAGCGAAATTTGCACTGAACAATATGATATCGCTGACAGGCGACGTTAGATACGCGAAGCGAACCAGTAGTGTGCCAACCATCGGTGCAGATATCTCGGAACGGCGCGCCACTATCGGCGTGATATTCCAGCGCTAAATGCCAACACGGGAGCTACCCAGGTGACAACGCCTTCTGCCGATATTTCACGCCCTTCATACCCGCTACCGGGTAGTGAACCCGATGGCCTCGCTAGTGGTTTGAGGCGGATTGGCGATGCCCTGCGGCGCCGGTGGCGGATGCTGCTAGCCATTGTCTGCCTCGTCGTTGCATCGTCGATAGTTGCGATAATGCTGATTACGCCACAATATGAGGCTACGGCGCGCCTGCGCATCGAACCTTCGCAGAACGCTCTTATCGGACAGCCCACCACGGGATCCAGTCTCCCCGATCAGTCGATCGTCGAAACCGAAGCCAGCGTGATGCGGTCACACGATCTGGCTATTCAGGTCGTGCGCAAGCTCAATTTGGCAGAGGATCGCGAATTCACCAAAACCTTAGATCCCTTGTCGGCAAATGCCAGCGCGGGCGCCAAAAAGCAGTATCTCGATGACGTTGCAGATATTGTTGCCAGCAGGGTATCTGCACAACGCGAAAAGGCCACCTACGTCGTCGATCTATCGTTTCAGTCGCCCGATGCTGCCAAAGCCGCGAAACTGGCCAACGCCTTTGCGGAAATTTATATCGAATCCAGCGTAAGTCGGCGCACGGGCACAGCCGCCCGGCAGGCCGCCATGCTTGAAAAACGCCTTGCGCAACTTGGCCAATCGGCTCAGTCGGCCGAAGCACGCCTTGGCCAGTATCGGGCCGCCACCGGCATCGTCGGCGAGGGATCTGTTTCCGTTACCGATCAACAGATAAGCCCTTTGGCCAGCCAGGTTGCAACTGCCGAGTCAGAGGCGGCAGCTGCCCGCTCGAAGCTCGCGGCGGCGCGTTCGCAGATCGGCTCGGGCGGCATCACGGCAGTATCAGCAGTCCTGGGATCGACGGTAATTTCCAACCTGCGTGCGCAGCGTGCGGCGTTGGTCACACAATCGAGCGAAATCGTCACACGCTATGGGCCTCGCCATCCCGAGAGTATCCGGATCAAGGAACAACTCCAGGCAATCGATCAGCAAATTCAGGAAGAAGCCAACCGTGTCATCGGCAGTTTGCAAAGCGAAGCCGGCGCTGCGACGGCACGTGCGGCAAGCTTGCGATCGGATCTGAACCAGCTAAAGGGTGCCCAGGCTGCCGAGACACAATATTCGGCTACAGCCGATACCTATAAACGGGCAGCAGAATCATCGAGAACGGCCTACAATCAGGCGTCCGAACTGGTTCAAAAGACCAATCAGATTGCGGCGAGCCCTATGGCTCAGGCACAGATTATTGAATCGGCATCGATCCCGGCGGAACCCTCGGCTCCAAACAAGAAAATGCTGCTGGCCGCCAGCTTTGCATTTGCCCTGCTCCTGGGGACGGGCACTGTAGCGATCCAAGAGTTGCTGTCGGCAGGGCTGCGGACGCGAAAGGATCTGGAATCCATCGGGTTGCCGCTGATCGCATCGATCCCGCTCGCGAGCAAAGCCGTTGCCACGAGGCGATCGCCCGCCGATGCGCTGGTCGATGCCCCCTTTACAGCCTATGCCGAAGCATTCCGCTCCATCAGGAGCACGCTCACGATAAGCAGCGAAAAGCCCCTCAAGGTCATCGCGCTTGTTTCTTCGATGCCAGGCGAAGGAAAAACGACAACTTCGCTTTCGCTAGCGCGCATGATGGCCATGTCGGGTGAGCGAACCGTCGTTGTGGATTTGGATACACGGCGGGCCGGCTTGAGCGCGGTCGTGAACATGGGAGGCAGCTCCGGGCTTGTTGAGGTCTTGCGAGACGGTATTCCCTTTACGAGCGCCATCCAGCCCGATGTGGTAGAGAAACTCGATATTTTGCCCGTCTCAGCCCCGTCTTTCGTACCTGACGACTTGTTTACCAGCGATCCCATGCGGGACCTATTGACTGCCCTTCGCAGCAGCTATGACTGCATTATATTCGACACCCCGCCCCTTCTTGGCGTCGCGGATGCGCGCGCGGTAGCCGCGATCGCCGATGCGGTCATAGTTGCAGTACGCTGGGACAAGACGCCGAAATCTGCAGTGGTTGCCGTGCGGGACATTCTTGAACAGGATCACGCCAAAACCGTTGGAGCAATTTATACAATGGTTGATCCCAATGCTGAGGTGAATGGCGCTCTGTATTATTCAAACCGCTACTCTGCTTATTATCAGAAAGACTAGATACGCTGGCAATGTCCCTCAATTCAGCACTCACCGTTGGCGTACGCCTCTGTCTGCTGGGACTGATGGGTATTGCATTACTGGTCGCCGTTCAGCTTGCCCGTCAGGAGGGCCAACTGGCGTCAGTAGAGCGGCAGGTGGGTAGCCAGTGGCGTACCGATACACTCGGCACCTTGCCAAAGCTCGCGACCGCGTCGCCACGCCTATGTCTGGTTCTTGCATTGAGCAAAGCGAAAGCGGCCACGATGGAGCAGGATTATCCATCGCGTCGCGCGCATCTGGCTCTTGCCAATGCTTTGGTGGAGAGGGCCATCAATGCGCGTCCAGCATGGGGGGAAGCTTGGGTTGTAAAGACATATATCCTGTTTCTTGAATATGGGCCCAATGATCCGGCCACGCTAAATGCCTATGCGGCCAGTCTCAAAAGCGCACCGTATCTGCGTGACTCCGCCTATTGGCGAATCCGTTTTGGCGCAGTTCATTGGAACAAGCTTGATCGCACGACCCGCGAGCGTGTGCTTAATGAAGCGCAATGGACCGCGAATATTGCACGCTCCGATGCCATGCGCGTCACGCGGCTCCTTGGCACTAGTGGAGCGGCGAACGCCTTCAATCTCCGCAAGCCTGCGCTACGCGACTTTTCCCGATAAGGTCCTATAGTGGCATTGTGAGACCAGGCGATATCTCTGTGCCGGCTCGGGAAGACCCCTTATGGGCTTCACGATAGTCGCCACTTGAGGGATAGGGAGCCCATCCGCGACCGCACCATCGCGCCTTACAGCACTTGAGCGGGGCCCGATAAGGGTTCCTTCATAGTTAATACGCTACAGCCATAGCGTAGAGGCGTATTGTATGGCCCGAACTGCGATGACGTCGGAAGGGAAGATTACACATGGCTGAGGAAGGCGAAAAGCCCGATCTCTATGGAGCCCTCGTCGGCTGGTCGTCGCAGGATCTTGGAGACAAGTTGCTGGTAAAGTTGCAGGTCATGGAAACGGCTCAGGACAAGGCGAGCAATCATCCGCGATCCTATTTTTTGCTGCTTACAAGCAACCAGGCCACAATCCTTGGCACCTACCTGTTCCAAAAATCGGGCGCCACGCCCCGCACCCGAAAGTCCAGCTGGTTCAGAAGGCTATTAGGTCGCACTGATAGCTAGATCGTTGGCGCGGGTTTACGCTACCGCTCGATCAGCGCTTCTGGATTTCAGATCATACCCTGAGACGGGGTGTTGCGATGGACTGGCGCACCTCGTTAGAAACACTGTGTGTTCGGTGCCGGATGTTTTGACCCCAAAGCAGCCCTGCCAGCAGCGCGAACAACATTGTTACTGCTGGCACGTCAAGCGCAATGTCGATTGACCCGCACAGGAGGATAAACAAACACGCAGCGATAGCACTGATCTGGACCGGGTTTTTGGCCATCCCGCGATATCCGGCAAAAATAGGTACGGTAATTAGCAGGGCTGTTATCGCTAGAGCGGTTATGAACATCCATCCATGCTCCAGCAACAAGCTTAGAACGAAGTTATGCGGAGAATTAACGTACCACAGGAGACGAGCGTCACTCGGTGTGCGCATAGCCAGATTGTTGATTTCTACGAACGAGGCCGGTCCATATCCCAATAAAGGCGCGTCACGTGCCACTTCGGCATAACGGGACCAGATAGCCACGCGCTCCAATAGGTCGCCACCAAGAAAGGACACGCGATCAAAAGTGGCACTGCCTACCGCAAGCAGGATCGTCGCCAGCATGAGGGTTACGCCACCGCCGACGAGAATCCCCTGTGGATTCATGATTAGACGCCGCGTTACGCTATCGCGGACCAGCATCGTTGCAATAGTAATGACGGTAAGCAGGAGCGCAGTACGGGATCCGGTTATGGCGCAGGCCCCAATGGCAAGCACTGTTACGGCAATCATAAGAAGCGGCACTATTGTCCTTATACCCGATCGAACCGGATAGCGCAGACTGTCCTGAAGCGTTCCGGTTGCGAGAATTGCAGTGACGCCAAACAGGCATGCGCTTGCGTTGGCATTAAGAAGGGTGCCGGTGAATCTGAACAGATTAATGCCCTTCGAAAGCCCCCACACGTGGATCGGGTCGAACTGGCGCAGGACCAACCCCAATATGATATCGACAACACCAGCGAGTACGAGGCCGAGCAGACAGTTGCGAAGTCCGCTGCGCCTGTATCCGACCCAGCTTCCAGCAAGCATGAATGCCGTTGCCGCAAAAAGGCGGATCATGCCAAAACTGTAGAGGTCAGGGGCCAGGAAATCCCACGGAGCGTTGTACCACCGTGGTAGAGCCGCGATGACGTTCAGTAGTGCCAGGCCCGCCAAACCCGGCCACGCCAGCTTCCAAAACCGACCTGCAGGTTCTAAAACAAGCAAGGTAATGATCGCTGCGCCCAAGCTTAGGGCTGCGCCAATCATGGCCAGCATTCCGCTATTTCCGCCCAATGCAATATAATAATAGAGCATTATGCAGGCGAGTATCCATGCCAAGACCCTCGGCCGTGCATCGCGGCTATACATGGCGACTTGCTTCAAGGCACTGATCCCCTCACCTGAGATAAGGTGCAAGAAGCCACGCTTTTCATGCTCCGTTCCCCAACTTATGTTCACGTTAAACCCGCAAGTCGCCTATGACTAGCGGTAAACATAATTCAAGATACGGATGTATCTGTTGTCATATTCTCTACTGTAAGCCAGGACTTTGGATTGTCCGTCGACTGCTGGCGCAGCCATACATAATCGGTACGATACCAGTGGACCACCTGCGGATAGAGGTTATCTAGAATATAGTCTCCGTCCTCCAATCGGGCCACAAGAACCACATGCAATCCATTGCGGGGACGATAAGTTACCGCGAGAAACAGCGATTTTGGATCAAAGCCCGATGCAACCAGCCGCGCGCGTTTCTCCATTGCGATGTCCTCGCAGTCTCCTGTCGCTCTGGCACGCGGCGCGGGCTTAGCCCAATGTTCGCCCGTACCGTAGCTTTGCCAATCGGAGCGCTGAACTATGTCTCGATTGACATGGCGATTGATGTTTCGAAGCTGCTCGAGACCATTATTTCGGTTCTTCGACGAAGATACCGTTCCGGTAGCATGATCTGGACGGCACAGTGTTTGATCGCGCGCGCACATTGCGACAAAACCTGAAGGTGCGTCCGCCAAAAGGCCACCTGGGAGGAACGGTGCGGGTGAGGAAGAGGCAGTCGCCGGATGGACCGCTGCGATAGCCGCAAATGATATAAAGAAACGTATCCAGCACGCCCATGTCTTCAGCATATTCCATCCCACCTTCAGCCACGCATTTTGCAACACAGGAGCTGTAAACACCCCTAAGCGGCATATTTACCGGACTGTTAACCATATTTTGCGCCATAGTGCATGTCTCTTTTGTGGCGCGAGGCGTGGGTGGGCAGTCAAAGCAACCGCGCTTTCGACGACAGCATTCCAGGCAGGTCCCCCTCTGGCGCCCATCCTGAAACTGGCCGCTGACGATCATGCTATCGCTTATGTGCTGCCAGTCCCGGTCAGCCCGAGATCGACCAGCGCGATGAGCAGCACGCCAAAACGCCGGAAGCGAATATAGACCGACCTCCACTTCCCATATCGCCCATGCGTCTCGCGCCAGGGGCGGCGCACATGCACCATATGCAGCAGGCCGTGCAGGAACAGCCGATTGCCGGAGGATGGACGGGCTTTAGGGCGCGTTCTGAGGGCAGCAACAGCCGGACGACCGACCATTCCGCGCCCAATACACTCCCTCTTGCCTCCAGAAGGCCGTCTTTGATCGAAAATCGGCCCAGTAGGGAATCGGGCTATGGCAACGCCATCTAGGCTTTAGGCCCGCTGTCCTGAGCCGCCTTCGACGCACTTCTGGTTGCGCTGATGATTACGCCGAGCACGATGCCAATGGAGACGCCAATTGCAGGATGATCGAATGCTGCGCCGAGCGATGCGCCCATAGCCACTCCCAGACCGACATATTTACCTGACATTGCCCATCTCCTTCCCACGCCCGTCAGTATAGATAGGTTCACTCCCAGTTCAAAAGAATACGGTTTGCTTGTCTGATCCGTGCCATTCACATTTGGCAGCCAGGATGCACCGGCATACACACTGGAGCCACTGCAACGAGCGGCGCGCGCGCTTGTTTGCCGAACTTTGTCGAAACGCCCTGGCTTGATGCCGAACCGCCCCATGGGAGCACCCATTTAATCGCCTTTAGATTGAAACAGCGGGGTACCAGCGCCGTCTTTTCGGAAGACGAGGAACCGTGCGCGTTTGATGCGTCGCCTTTGACGGGAGTGCGGACACGCAAAACAGCTTGGGAAACGCGTCACTTCAAAACGCGAACTATCGCTTCTGTTCATGAAAAGCCGCTCAAGCCTTTCATGCTCTACAGCGTCTCACTTCGTCATATGTCACCTGTTCTATGGAGAGCTAAGTTACTGGATATCGTACAAATAAACTGTTAAACTTACAGTGCCACGGTATACGCGCATGCGGCTGGCCTGTCTTTCAAAGCGCTATGGAACATCTAGCAGAACTATAGAAGAGCAGGCCGACAATGAGCAGTCTTCATCAGACGGATAGAACAGCTGAGGCCAGGCCCGTTCCGCCTCCCGAGAAGCGAACCCACCGGCTATGCCTATACTTTGAACTGCTCTTGACGGACTGCATCGTCATTTTTATCGGTTTTTATGTGGCCGGTGCGGTACTTGGAGACAGCGTGCACCTGTCTTCGACCAAACTTTCAGCAATGATCATACCGCCCTATCTGGGCTACGCGGCGCATAATGGCGTATACGGCAATTCGATACTTTCTATGCCTCGCGAGAATGCGGCCAAGTCATGCCGAGCTCTGCTATACTCTGTGGCTGCACTGGTCCTGTTTTTATTTTTGATAAAGGAGAGCGCAAAAGTTACGCTAACCCAATTGGTGGTAGGTACTGTGCTTTCCGGAATGTTGATCGTGGCTACGCGGGTGTCGTTTAGGCACTATGCTAATCGACGTCTAAGGGGGTCTCCGGCAAACACGCTCTTGATCATCGATGACGTCGCAATTGTGTGTGCCGATACGTCCTATTGTGTAGCAACGGGACCTATCGGGTTTGAGCCGGACCTGGGAAATCCAGAAATGTTGCGCAAACTCGGCCTGCTCGTCCAAGGCTTCGAGCGCGTAGTGGTTTCCTGCTCCGTCGAACGACGAACACGTTGGACCATGCTGCTGCGGGGAGCCAATATCAACGGCGAAATAATCGCATCGGAATTTGCTGCCTCAGGCGTACTGGGCGTTAGTGTGTTTTGCGGACATAACACCCACCAGGTGTCCCGCGGCCCGCTGTGCACTGTAAACCGTGCCAAGAAGCGAATCCTCGATCTAAGTCTTACGGTTCCGATCCTCATCCTGCTGGCGCCGCTGCTCATCATCGTGGCGCTTGCTATCAAGGTCGAAAGTACAGGGCCTGTGCTGTTCCAGCAAAACAGGATGGGACGGGGAAATCGCGTTTTCAAGATCATGAAATTTCGCAGCATGCGCACCGATATGTCCGACAGTAGCGGCGAGCGGTCTGCGTCTCGTGACGATGACCGGGTTACGCGGGTAGGAAGACTCATCCGCGCAACAAGTATCGATGAACTTCCCCAGCTCATCAATGTGCTTTTGGGCGACATGAGTTTGGTAGGACCACGACCACATGCCTTGGGCTCGCGCGCGGGTAACCAGCTGTTCTGGGAAATCGATGAAAAATACTGGATCCGCCATTGTTTAAAGCCTGGCATAACTGGCTTGGCCCAGGTTCGCGGATATCGAGGGGCGACCGACGTCCCAGATGACCTCATCAATCGGCTGGGGGCTGACCTTGAATATATCGACTCCTGGACGCTAAGCCGGGAAATTGTCATTCTTCTGCGCACGTTAAAAGTGATCGTGCATCGCAACGCGTTTTAAACAGGGTTTTTGGGACCTGATAATCCCCGATAGGCCTGATGCGCACGATCAAACGCGCATGAGCAATAAGCAGCTTCAAAACTATTTCTACAAACAAAAACAAGCCTCTGCTATCAAATCTTCCTTCTTGATCAATCCTGAAAAACCTATGTAAGGCCGATGCCAGAAGTTTGACCCGATGCTCAAGGTAGCCCCCCATGAAGAATGCACAATTGCTGACCACTCTTACTTCCTCGATCGCTACCGCATTTGTAGCCAACAATTCTGTGCCAGCAGCCGAAGTGGGAACTATAATCAGGCTTATTTATGAGGGTTTAAGTAATGCTGCACTGCCGCAAATAGCGCCAGCCCCGACATACATTGGGGCAACAACCGTCCGCAAATCGCTTGCCAACCCCGACAAGCTAATATCGATGATTGACGGCAAGGCCTATTCCAGCCTGAAGCGTCACTTGTCGTCGCAGGGCATAACTCCAGAAATCTACCGTTCGCGTTACGATCTTCCACACGACTATCCCATGGTCGCCCCAGGCTACTCGCTCAAACGCCGCGCCCTTTCCATTCAAGGGGGCCTTGGCCGCACATCAATGCCTATTGAATCGCACAGTGACGGTACGCCTGCGCACAATACAGATGCTAAATTAAAGAAGCGAAAGCCTTTGACTATCGCGGCCCCGAAGGGTTCGCAAACAAAAGACCTGGCGCCGCATCGTTCACGTTAACCGGAGAGCCTTTTTCTATTGACAGAGTACACGTTCCAATGCGTGCGTTGGCAACAATCTCGGGGCGCTATCACCGTACCTTAGTTCACTAGCATATGCCCCTGTCACGCCTCAGGCATATAATAAGGAAATGCGTTTCTATAACGCTTCTTACGGATTGGTATAAATAGGAAATAGAATACCTTGGTTGTTTTCCTGGCATCTTTTTCGACTGTCTTCCAACCAATCAATTTCATGACGGCTTCCAACTATTTTCTTCGACGACCGCACCAGCCCAGCGGATTGGCCATATCAAAGGTCGATCTATGGCGATCAGCATGATGTCAAATATCCGCCTGTGTCGGGTCATTATAGGGTGTCCCATCGAATATGTCCTCATAGAACTATCGTGGCAAGCGCATAGTCGTTGAGCCCGATCCGGCTACCTGATTGCTGTGACGCCGCCCAGACAATATCTTTGATCTTATATGTCGGTTCGTCATGGCACCCAAAAAATGTCGGCTCTTGCGCGTCGTTGCAGTCCGCATCCTTGCTCAGGCCAAGCTTGCCTTTTGGGGACTCTCCTCTTGCCAATCTACCCCTATTGGGGGCGATCGACGGCAAAGACTATAAAAGCTAAGCCTATGCAAGATCCGCACAAATGTCTGCCGATCAAAGCCCCAGTGGGTCATCTTTCCTCCACAGCGCATGCCGTGTCGGGCCGAGAGCGACTATACTGACCTGGTCGCCCATGCGGCTTCGATCCTCCCAGCGGTGCTGTACTCGCGAAGGCATTGCAACCCAACAGAGCAGGTGAGTAAAACCCGCCTCATCTCCTCCAATCCCGACCAAAGACGTCCGATGCCTCAAAACAGTATGATATCTGACAAGGTGAGATCCGGGGCATTGTCTAGTACCATTATCTTAACCGGGGCGCGCCAGCCGGTGCCGTCCGCATCCCACCACAGGGTCCCCGAGTTCTCATTATACAACAGCGTGGGGTCCGCGCGCACGGCCGCGGGTTTGGCATTCGACACGAATATCAGATCACCGATGCTTCCTATGCCAAACGCTGTGGTAAGGCCGATTTTATCCACGCCGTGCTGAAAATCTGTGATGGTATCGACAATATCGGATATCCCTGTCAGGACGAACGTGTCCGCCCCGCTTCCGCCGGTAAGCTTGTCATAGCCGCTTCCTCCGATAAGGATGTCCGCACCGGCACCGCCGATAAGAATATCGTTATGCGTTCCGCCTTCAAGCCGGTCATTACCGTCTCCGCCATTGAGCGTGTCCGCACCCCCAAGGCCATAGAGAACGTCATTGCCCTCAAGGCCAAAGATCACATTCACGCTACTGTTGCCGGTCAAGCGGTCTGCATATGCGCTCCCCATGAGATTTTCGATTTGACTGAAGCTATCTCCTGCAGCGTCACCTGTATTGGTCGCTGGGACCTTGAGGCTGACCGTCACCCCGCTGCTTGCATCAGCATAGCTGGCCGTGTCCTTTCCAGATCCGCCCATGAGTATGTCGGCGCCCCCGCCCCCGGCGAGCATGTCATCGCTTGCCATACCATTTAGCCAGTCCCTCCCTGCGCCGCCAATGAGCAGATCGGCCTTCGCGGTCCCAAGCAGGGTGTCGGCTGCGGAAGATCCAAGTTGACGCGCCATATGGCCAAGATCTGCGAACGCCGAGGGAAGCGCTGCGGGCGCCCCAGGCTTCGCTACCACCCCTCCTGTGTATTTGGATCCGTTGTTGGTGACGAAGATCGAGTCTGATATATTGGACGCCGTAAGCGAGGAGGCCGCCACCCCTTCGAGCGTTGCAAGGGTCACATAGCTGTTGCCGCCGCCATCTGTATCCACCTGAAACAGGCTGTTCGCTCCAGATTGCACGAAGCGTGCATGGCCCGCAAGACTGTCCCAGTTTAGCGAGTGCGACATCACCGACACGTCAATGACATCGCCCGAAGGACCGCCCTTGAAATCCTTGATCACGTCGCCCGCTTCTGACGCTGCATGATAGGCGAAGCGGTCTATTCCGCCCCCTCCGGTAAGAATATCCGCGCCCGATCCGCCCCATATAAAATCGTTACCGGCCTTACCGTCGATCCGATCAATGCCCTTGCCGCCCAACAATTGGTCGCCGGCAGCCGTGCCTGCGATCGTCTCGTTTGTGGCAAAGGCGCCAATCTTAAGCGTCACGCCCTTTATCGTGGTGCTTGGATCATTGGGCGAAATGGTGACCTTATTAGACAATATCTCGAAGACACTGTTCGATATGGTGTTTCCCCACGGACTGTTCTGATTGTAGTAAGCGTAGCCACTGTTTTCCTTCAAATTAACGCCGTTGACGGTAATCCCGCGCGCATCGCCGTCGCCATATTCAAAAAACACGATACCCCGGCCGTTCCCGGCTCCAGAGACATTTGAAAATTCGTTGTTGAGACCTCGCGCGCCCAACACCCCGTAACTGTCAAAAACCAAACTATCCTTAACAGAATTGAACCGACCTTCTGAGTGCCATGAAAATGCATAGGCAGTGGTATTTTTGGCAATGACGTTCGATACATTCATTCCATAGTCGGCACCATATTTTGACGGGTCGGCATGTGTCCTTGTCAATCCGATGGCGTTGTCGTCAGTTGCATGGCGAACTTTCTCCGCATAAAAACCGTCAACGGTTGTGTTAACGGAGCTCGCCGAGTGAACCCCATAGCCATAATGGCCTTTGGCCGTATTGTCGGTGAGGTTGATTGCAGAGGATTGCACAAGCCTGCCATTGACAGAATCTACGAAGTTGAATCCCATTGAGTTGCCGTTTTTGACCGACATATGCTCAAGCTGGGTATCGACGGTAGACCGCACCTCCACAAGGGCTTTCGTCCAGCTTGGGTGGGACTGATCGCCAAGAACTGTACCATTCCTCACAACTGCAGTTCCGCCTTCGTAAGCGGATGCGCGGACATTGGTCTTGTACAGCTCGGCGTAGTGCAGGTCGCCGCCGAGGGTGAGCGTATTGCCGTTTACCGCTGTAACCTTCAACGCCTGCCCAAGGCGGGTCGTAGCCCCTTGATCATTGGGCAACGCATCATCCGAATATAGTTTTACATGGTCGCCCACCGATACCGCAGAGGCGCCATTATATTTAACCGTGACCGATCCGCCGGCATTTTTTCCCAACACCGCCGAGGCGCCGTCAGCGTGCCCACCCAAAACCGACAAAACAGTGATGTCGCCCGCCTGCTTAAGCGTTGCTCCGTTTAGATCAATTGTTACGGACCTGTTGCTGACGTCGACCTTCAAGCTTTCCGTAAACGAAAATATCTTGTTTTTTGGAAGAATTAATGTGTCGCCGCTTTTAAGCGCCGATATTGCAGATTGCACGCCTTTAGCCGTCACGCCAGACGTGAGATAAACAGTATTCGCCATGCAAATTTTCCACCCGACCCGATTTTTATTAGCCCGCCGGAACTATAGCGCTGCATTCGTTAACCTTAATTGTTAACCTTCTCTCATTCTAGGGTCCTCATCGTGGATTTTGTCCCGTTCAGCGTGAAATCCTGGCGAGATCGTCAAACTTTTTCAGTCCAGAAGGGCTATTTCCATCTCTGATCACGAGTTCATTGATCCGACAAATCGCGAACAGGGAGCCATCCTTCTGGATCGCGGCACCGGCAAAACATGTGTAAAAAAGCAGGCCAGCGTGGCACGTTGGTGCATCAGCTAAGGGCGTACCGGGCTCGCGCTCTGTACAATTTGGTATCGTGACATTGCGCGCCTGGTGCTAGCGCGCGCAGCAACCTGGCTGCGCGAGGCTGATGCTCAATCCAACGGCAGGTGATAATAGCGATGGGAACCAAAGCTCCGGCAAGACATTAGCCACAAGCCGTGGTGGACGCCTCTTAGCTGTTTATAGCGAATGTGTCTGCAGAGGCCGTGCCCTGATGACCAGAATTTTCGTTAAAATGTGGAAGCACTGCCAGATTTTAGTCTTTTATAGACTGTGGTTACCGTATGGGCCCGTCTTCGGGTGACGCGTTAGGGTATTGGATGACCGAACAATTTCGCTTCAGCAAGGCGTACGCCTTTTTTATTACTGCACTAATCCTTACCGCGATTGTGGCAATAATAGCATATGCGTTGCCGAAGAGCCACAATGGCACAAGGCGCTTGATCGTTTCATCACCAATCCAACAGGGATTCGACGCGTCGGCCGGGAAGAACATCGAATCTCTCATCGTGGCGCCATCGACGATTGCCGCTGTATCACCCAGCAGCGCTAAAAAGATCAATACGTCCGTTCCATTCATCGCTGGACCTGTAACATCTGCCCTACCCTACCAATTTCTCGGTCGTCCCTTGGACCGGGAACGGGCCATCAGCTGCCTAGCAGCGGCGCAATATTATGAAGCGGGCAACGATGAGGAAGGCCAGCGTGCGGTAGCGCAAGTGGTCCTAAATCGCCTACGACATCCTGCCTACCCCAAATCTATCTGCGGGGTCGTCTTCCAAGGACAGGAGAGAGCAACAGGGTGTCAGTTCACATTCACTTGTGATGGTGCCATGGCTCGGAAGCCTGCCGGGGCCGCTTGGAAGCAGGCCCGCGCTGTTGCCGAACAGATGCTATCGGGATCAACCTATAAACCGGTCGGATACGCGACACATTATCATACAGACTGGGTGGTACCCTATTGGAGCAGTTCACTCGATAAAATAGCGGCTGTCCGAACTCATTTATTCTTTCGCTGGAAAGGGGGCTGGGGACAGCCCCGCGCCTTTCGATGGCAAGGCATTGTCCCAGAACCGCTTATTACAAAGCTGAATATGCTGTCGTCGGCGCATTCATCGCAAAACCCGTCAGAATTTGAAATCCAAAATGCGAGCACATCGCCCGAACTTGCAACTCCTCACGATCCTGGAACATCAAATGTTCTGTCACAAAAGGTCTCCGGCTCAGTCAGGATAATCGGCAGATTGCCCCAAACGAACGCATTTATCGTCCAGTTTTCAGATGATGCAAGCCCGTTGCAATATGCCGCCTTGGCGCAAAGCGTATGCGAAGGCTATGACCGGTGCAACCTGATGGGCTGGACCTCTGTCCAACACGCACCAACGGAGTTTCCTTTGGCAGCCGGCGCGCTCGCGACCATGACGTTTAACTATGTCAAGGAAACGCGGGGTCCGAAATATTCGAGCTACTGGAACTGTCGATTGCTTCAGCCGCCATCAGGGGGGCGGTGCCTGGGAGACAAGTCATCGCTATAAGAGCAAGTGCTCAGACCGATGCGCCCATTCCAATCATGCTTGCTTGAGGCCTAGTCGTGCTCACCCTTTGTGGCCAGTCTATCGTCCAGTGACAGCCATCGGTCTTCGAGGCGATCCCAGATTTCATCCCAGTCTTTTGCTTTCATTCTTGTAAGAAATCGCGCTTCCGCATCTATAGGAAACGGGATGATGGTGCCGCCCAGGGGATCCTTCTGTGTCATGCCTTTGTACTCCCAAGAACGCCAGCCTGTGGGCCTGGCATGTGTCTATGGTCCTACCACGCCCAGCCATCTAGATTATATGGTCCTTTGTAGCACCAAATGGGGGATGAATCCTTAACGGCCTGTGGAATGGCACTTTGGCCAGCAACTTCTAGCGCAATGGGCCGAACGCACTCCCTATTCGGGGCCCAGGAGCGCGGGCATCCAGAACATAGCCTCGATAAGTTAGCGGGCCAGCAATTCCGTGGCGAAGGCCCGGATATGCGCGCCGATGTCTTCGCGTTCCAGCGCGAGCGCGAAGTTGGCTTCGATGAAACCGGCCTTCGACCCGCAATCGTAGCGGTCGCCCTTGAA
>NZ_CAKKNC010000021.1 GCF_918741285.1 Sphingobium sp. CECT 9361
CTCGAGCATCACGGTTTTGATCCGGTAGCGCTCAGCCCTGCTGGCAAGTGCATGCTGAACGACTGGCGTCCCCGGTCGCGAACAGCAGTCCTCCTCGGCGCAGAAGGACCCGGTCTTTCAGCTACTAATATCCAGCGTGCCCACAGCGTCCAGATTGCGATGAGCGCCGGGTTCGACTCGCTCAACGTGGCAACCACGTCCGGTATTGTTCTCCACCACATTTCCGCCTTCAACACAAAAGGCAGCGAGGTGCCGGGACAGCCTAGCGGATAGTCGTCCGTATAAAAAACAGCTCGAACAAACATCGTAATGTTCGACCCATCCTCGCCATTTAGCCGCGAAATTTTGCCCCCCCCATGCGCAGACCGGCAGCTATTCCGGCAGAACGCGACCAACTAATGCCGTTCAAGTGGACCACGGCAAACGTCAGGTCTCGCCGAAACCAGTCATTCAAGGGTGGGGCAACGGCTTGACTGCTACGCAGCCTCGCTGGGGCCGACGTGGAACTGGTGGCTCATCAGCATCGCACCGGCGTAATCGGAAGTATGTTGTTCTGCCCTAAGCAAGCGTTATATGCTGCAACGCAACCAAGGAGACCATACTGCGTATCGCGATCATCGATGAGAGCCCCGTCAGGGCGGCAGTGATCGAAGAAGGCCTGCGCGAGGCAGGTCTGGCCGATGTCACGACCTTCGCAGATCGAGCAGGTATCGCAGCACGTTTGGAATGTCTTTCCCCCGATGTCATCCTTATCAATCTGGCCAATCCCCATCGCGATGAGCTTGAAGAACTGTTCGCGCTGTCGCGGGCGATGGCACGCCCCGTGGCCATGTTCGTCGATCAAAGCGATACGGCCGGTATGGAAGCGGCGATCGATGCGGGGGTGTCGGCTTATGTGGTCGATGGCCTGAAGAAGGAACGGATAAGGCCAGTCCTGGAACTGGCGATCCGGCGCTTCCGGGCCTATTCCCGGTTGCGCACCGAATTGGACGAGGCGCGAAGCGCGCTGGCGGAGCGCAAGGCGATCGACCAAGCCAAAGCGTTGTTGATGAAAAAGCGGGGAATGGACGAGCCCGCCGCTTATGCTGCGTTACGCAAAGCAGCGATGGATAGCGGTCGCCGTATTGGCGACGTCGCGGACGCTATTGTCACGGCGGACAGGTTGATGGGGGATTTATGACGAACACGCCCTACCGCATCGGCTTTCTTCCGCTGGTCGATGCCGCGTTACCTGTCCTTGCCCGTGAACTCGGTTTTGCGGAGGACGAAGGTATCGACCTGACGCTCGTCCGCGATTTGAGCTGGGCCACCGTTGGGGACCGGCTACTCTATGGCCATAGCGACGCTGCCCATATGGTCGCACCACTGGCTATCGCGACGACACTTGGGCTGGGCAGGCCTGCTGCCTCGCTGTCGGTGCCATTCGTTCTGGGACTAAACGGCAATGCCATCACAGTTCGACCGGAACTGGCGGCGAGGATCACCACCATTGGCGCGCCGGGAGATGTCACTGCCATCGGCGGGCGTTTGGCCAAAGTAGCGCAGGAAGCGGCCGTTTGCGGAAAGCCGCTACGCTTTGGCGTCGTGCACCGCTATTCGAGCCATAACTACATGCTGCGCTATTGGTTGAATGGGTGTGGCATCGATCCTGACGCCGATGTCGAAATCGTGACGGTCGCGCCGCCTTTCGCTGCCGATGCATTGGCGGATGGAACCGTCGATGGCATCTGCGTGGGCGAGCCGTGGAACAGCGTGGCTGTGGACCGGGGCGTAGGGGCGATTGTGGCAGTTACATCGCAAATCTGGCTGCGCGGCGTGGAAAAGGTTCTGGCGATGCGGACTGAGCGCATGGAAGCCGAGCCGGATATGACGCATCGTCTGATCCGAGCGCTCTATAGGGCTGGCATCGCATTCGTCGATCCAGGCAGGCTGGATGAAATCGCTACAATCCTGGCACGTCCTGCCTATCTGGACGGATCTGCGGCGCTCATCCGCCACGCGGTGTCGGATCGCATCATTTTTGCGCAGAACGCACCGGCGATCCATGTGCCAGAATTCATGTTCCAGCATCGGGAGGCCGCCAACTTCCCTTGGCAGAGCCAAGCCGCTTGGTTGTATGCCCAGATGTGCAGTGCCGGGCATCTGGACTATGTCGAAGCCGACTATCGCGCTGCGCAACAGGTGTTCCGCCCCGATATCTATCGCGCTGCGCTTCGTCCGCTCGGGGTGCCGTTACCCGGTGCCAGTTCGAAATTGGAAGGGGGCATAAACGATGCTTTGGGTGTCGGCACCACGCAAGGGCGTTTGATCCTGGGTGCGGACAGCTTTTTCGATGCGCGCAGTTTCGATCCCGAAGCTCTAGAATCCTACATCGCACAGGGCAGGCCAGACTAAATCACGCTGCACTGCAAAAAAGGCTTGCGCCGTTTCCGTAACGAAGCCATCCTTTAGCGCATAGCCACCCACTGCAACGAAGCAGTCGAGTCGGCATCACCAACATTCTGGCAAAGTCGCCGTCGCGTTCTGCATTCATGCAGGCGACGTGGCGGCTTTTTTGCGTTTTCTCAAAGGGGATTGAGACGATGACGCAATTGAATATCGCCGCAACGGGAGCAATGGGAAGCGCTCAGGCGCACCCTGCGTCCGATGGTGCCAGCTTTTGGAATGCCGGGCATCGCCCGACGTTGATCGCGGCATTCCTCTATTTCGATCTCGCCTTCATGGTGTGGGTGCTTCTGGGTCCGCTCGCGCCGATCATTTCCAAGGATCTTGGCCTAACCCCGGCGCAAAAAGGGTTGATGGTCGCCATTCCTACCTTGGCTGGGGCCATCCTGCGGTTGGTCAACGGTGTGTTGGTCGACCGCATTGGACCCAAGCGTACGGGCGCTATCGGCCAGATCGTTGTTATAGTCGGTTTGTTATGTGCATGGTTCTTCGGCATCGAAAGCTTCGAAGGCACACTTGCCGTCGGCGTCGTCCTGGGCTTTGCAGGGGCCAGTTTCGCGGTGGCCTTGCCGCTGGCATCACGTTGGTATCCTGCCGAGCATCAGGGCAAGGCAATGGGTATTGCGGGAATGGGCAATTCCGGCACCGTTCTGGCCTCTCTGTTCGCGCCGATGCTGGCAAAAGCATTTGGGTGGAACGCTGTTTTCGGTCTTGCCGCCATCCCTCTGATTATCGTGTTCGCTATCTATATGACGATTGCCAAGGACTCTCCCAGCCAACCCGCGCCTAAGCGTTTCGCGGCCTATCTCGATGTGCTTCGTCAGGCCGACGCTTGGTGGTTCATGCTTTTCTATGGCGTTACATTCGGCGGGTTCGTCGGCCTTGCCGCCAGCCTGTCCATCTACTTCACCGACCAGTTCGCGCTTAGCCCCATTGTGGCAGGCTATTGCACTGCCGCTTGCGTATTCATCGGTTCGTTGGTCCGCCCAATCGGTGGAGGCGTTGCCGACAAGATCGGCGGCATCAAGACGCTAACCTTCGTGTACGGCCTGGCCGCAATCACGCTGTTGGCGATCAGTACCAACCCGTCTTCGCTAGTGGTAGCAATGGGACTGTTCCTGCTGGTGATGGCTACGCTCGGCTTCGGCAACGGCGCGGTGTTCCAATTGGTGCCGCAACGCTTTGGTGCCGAAATTGGGGTAATGACGGGCCTCGTGGGCTTTGGCGGCGGTGTTGGCGGCTTCTATCTTGCCTCGTCATTGGGCTTTGCCAAGCAACTGACAGGCAGCCCGGCGGCGGGCTTCCTCATCTTCGCAGGATTGGCGGCCATCGCACTGATCGGTTTGCTCTCGGTCAAGACCCGCTGGCGTGCCACCTGGGGCTCGGCTGCTGCTGGGGTGCGGGTCTGATGAACGTCCGTCACGTCCTTCTGCTGGCGGGAGGGCTGGTTTCTTCACCAGCCCTCGCCGATCCGATCACCCTTAAGCCAATTGTCGATGCGCGTATCCGTTATGAGCATGTCGATCAGGATTCCGTGGCTCGCGATGCCGATGCGGTTACCGCACGTATTCGTGCAGGCGTAGAAGCCGCGCGCGGCGACTTTACGGTGCTGATCGAGGGCGAAGGTATTCTTGCGATCAACGGCAACTATAATAGTGGCGTGAATGGCAAGACGGCCTTCCCCATCGTACCGGATCCGCAGACAATCGGCCTGAACCGCACGCAAATCCGGTATCGTGGTTTGCCCAACACCTTGGTCACTGTCGGACGGCAGCGCATCAACCTGGAGGATCAGCGCTTCGTCGGATCGGTTGCGTGGCGCGACAATGAGCAGACGTTCGATGCCGCGCGCATCGAATGGTCAGCCATCCCCCATCTGAAAGCCGATGTGACCTACGCTTGGTCCAACCGGACAATATGGGGCATCGACGGCGGCAATCGCTTCGGCCCGGCGCGGTATGAATCGATCGATGGCAAGAATATTTTCGCCAATCTGGCTTTGACCACCAATGTCGGCACGCTGACGGGCTTTACCTATCTCGTCGATCAGAATGAAGCGTTGGTGCTGCGCAACAGCAGTCAAACTTATGGTGCACGGTTTGCTGGCGCCCATGCGTTCACGCCCAAGGCCAAGCTGGGCTACATGCTAAGCTACGCACGGCAGAGCGATTACCATAACAATCCAAACCGCTACTCCGCCGACTATTATGCTGCCGACGTCACACTCGATCTCGCGGCTTTGCGGCTTGGCGGCGGCTATGAAGTTCTGGGCGCCGATGACGGCGTGGCGGTGACGAGTTTCCAGACGCCGCTGGCCACGCTCCACAAGTTCAACGGCTGGGCCGACAAGTTCCTGGTCACACCGCCCGAGGGACTGACGGACGCTTACGGATCGATAGGCTATGGATGGAAAAAGGCCGGACCGTTTGATGCGATTGCCCTGACCGCGGTCTACCATCGGTTTCGCAGCGAACGCAGCGATCGCCATTATGGTGACGAGCTGAACGTGCAGGCCACGTTCAAACGCGGACGCACGAGCGCCCTCATCAAATATGCGGATTACAAAGCCGACAGCTACGCGACCGACACGCACAAGGTCTGGCTCTCGTTGGAATGGACAATATGACTCAGATTCAAAAACCTCATCTGGTCGTCGTCGGGAATGGAATGGCCGGGTGCCGTGCGGTGGAGGAAATACTGGCGCGTGATCCCGATCGCTATCGGATCACGATCTTCGGCGCTGAGCCACGGGTGAACTACAACCGGATCATGTTGTCGCCGCTTCTGGCCGGAGACAAATCGTTCGACGACATCGTCATCAACGATCTTGCTTGGTATGCCGACAATGCCATCGATCTGGTCTCAGGCGATCCGGTTGTTGCTATCGACAGGAAGATTCAGACCGTGACGGCCCGGTCGGGTCGCACCGAAAGCTATGATCGCCTCCTGCTGGCCACGGGATCGGACCCATTCATCATTCCTTGTCCGGGCCACGACCTGCAAGGTGTCGTCACGTTTCGCGATATGGATGATGTGGGTGCCATGCTGCGTGCGGCAGCCAGCGAAGACGATGTGCCCAGAAGTGCTGTCGTGATCGGCGGCGGCTTGCTGGGGTTGGAAGCAGCCCACGGGCTATCGCTGCGCGGCATGACCGTAACGGTGTTACATCTGATGCCGACGCTGATGGAGCGGCAACTGGATGAAGCGGCGGGCTGGCTTCTTAAAAATGCGCTGGAGGCGCGTGGCCAGACGATCCTGACCGGGGCAGATACTGCGGAGATATACGGACAGGGCAAGGTCGAAGGCGTGCGACTTAAGGACGGGCGCGACATTCCCGCTTTGCTGGTCGTAATGGCAGTGGGCATCCGCCCGAACGTCAAGCTCGCTCGTGACGCCGGACTCGCAATCGGTCGCGGCATCCACGTCGACGATCATATGGTCACGTCGGATGCCAACATCCTCGCGGTCGGCGAATGCGTCGAGCATAACGGGAACGTCTATGGCCTAGTCGCGCCTTTGTGGGACATGTGCCGCAGCCTGGCCGACGCTTTGGTCGCGACGCCAAGTGGTTACACTGGATCGGTCACTTCAACGAAGCTGAAGGTGTCAGGCATCGACGTCTTTTCTGCAGGTGATTTTTCCGGCGGCGAAGGCTGCGAGGACATAGTGATGCGGGACGCCTCGCGCGGGGTGTACAAGCGCGTGGTGGTGAAGAACGACCGCGTGATCGGCGCGGTGCTGTATGGCGATACGCAGGACGGCAACTGGTATTTCGATTTGCTCAAGCGCCAGCAGGATGTCGCCGAAATCCGTGACGCCCTGATCTTCGGGCAGGCCTTCGCATCGGGAGGAGCGGCATCGGCAAACCCTAATGGGGCAGTCGCGGCCCTGGCGGACGACGCCGAAATCTGCGGCTGCAACGGAGTGAGTAAAGGCAAGGTCGTGGCGGCGATCTGCGGCGGCGCGGAAACGCTGGACGCTGTGCGCGCCTGTACGAAAGCGTCGGCTTCCTGCGGATCGTGCACGGGTCTGGTCGAAGGGTTGCTCGCCATCACGATGGGCGACGATTATGCCGGAGAACGCGCTGCGCCAACGGTATGCAAATGCACGAGCTTTACGCATGAGGACGTGCGCCGCCTCATTCTCGAGCGGGAATTGAAGGCGATACCGCAGGTAATGCAAGCTCTGCACTGGACCACGCCTGACGGATGTTCCTCCTGTCGGCCTGCGCTCAACTATTACCTGCTCTGCGCCTGGCCGGGCGAATTCGTCGATGACAATCAATCGCGGTTCGTGAACGAGCGGATGCACGCCAATATTCAAAAAGACGGCACCTATTCAGTGGTGCCCCGTATGTGGGGCGGGGTTACCAACCCAAAGGAATTGCGCGCCATCGCCGACGTGGCGGAAAAATATGAAGCGCGAATGGTGAAAGTCACCGGCGGGCAACGGCTCGACATTTTCGGGATCAGCAAAGAGGATTTGCCAGCGGTCTGGGCCGATCTCAACGCCGCCGGGATGGTCAGCGGCCATGCTTATGCCAAAGCGCTGCGGACGGTGAAGACCTGTGTCGGTTCCGAATGGTGCCGCTTCGGCACACAGGATTCGACGGGCCTCGGCATCAAGACCGAACAGATGACCTGGGGCAGCTTTATGCCGCATAAATTCAAGATTGCGGTGTCGGGATGTCCCCGCAACTGTGCGGAGGCGACCATCAAGGATTTCGGCGTCATCTGCGTCGACAGCGGATATGAACTGTCGATCGGCGGCAATGGTGGCATCAAGCTGCGCGGCACGGATTTTCTGTGCAAGGTCACGACCGAGCAAGAAGCGCTCGATTATTGCGCGGCCTTCATCCAGCTTTATCGCGAAGAAGCGCGATATCTCGATCGCACAGCCCCTTGGGTTGAGCGAGTGGGGCTGGAGTATATCAAGCAGCGAATCGTCGACGACGCCACAGGGCGCGAAGCGTTGCGTGCGCGCTTCCTCTATTCGCAAAGCTTTATGCAGGACGACCCGTGGGCGAAGCGGGCCGCAGGGGAGGAGTACAAGCTCCATCAGCATCTGGCGGAAATACGGCCGACGCCTACCCCGTCCAGACCCGTGATGGAGCTTGCATGATGGAACCGCAATGGCTCGATATCGGTCCCGTGGATCAGCTTCCCGCGCTGGGCGCACGTACGCTTCCCGTGCGCGGGGGGCAGGAGATCGCGATCTTCCACACCGCCAATGGTGAGGTCTATGCGCTGGCTAATGCCTGCCCGCACAAGGCTGGCCCGCTCAGTCAGGGCATCGTCCACGATACGACGGTCACCTGCCCGCTCCACAATTGGCGTATCTCGCTGGTGACGGGGCAGGCGCTGGGCGAGGATAAGGGCTGTGTACCGGTCATCCCCGTCAAGATCGACGGCGGCCGCATATTGATCGGTCGCGCAGAAGCCTTGGCCGGAGTTGCCTGAATGACGTCCGTGCCCGCAACGGTAAAGACGGCCTGCCCATATTGCGGTGTCGGTTGCGGCGTACTGGCCACTGCCACTGGCGGGCGCGGGGCGACCATCGCGGGCGACCCCAATCACCCAGCTAACAATGGCAGGCTGTGTTCGAAGGGCACGCATCTGGAAGAAACGATCGGCCTTGAGGGGCGGCTGTTGCACCCGATGATTGGTTCGGAGAGGGCTGGCTGGCACGAGGCGTTAGATCTCGTCGCCAGCCGCTTCGCCGCAACCATCGCCGAACATGGTCCCGACAGCGTCGCATTCTACGCATCGGGCCAGATGCTGACCGAGGATTACTACGCTGCCAACAAGCTGATGAAAGGATTCATCGGCACGGCGAATATCGACACCAATTCGCGGCTGTGCATGGCCAGCGCCGTCGCGGCGCATGTTCGCGCTTTTGGCGAGGATGTGGTGCCGTGCAGTTACGAGGATCTGGATCAGGCCGATCTCATCCTTCTGGTCGGTTCCAACACCGCCTGGTGCCATCCCGTCGTCTGGCAGCGTATCGAGGCCGCGCGCGCGGCGCGCGGCACGAAACTGGTCGTCATCGACCCGCGCCGCACGGAAACTGCCGAGCGAGCCGACCTGCATCTGGCCATCGCTCCCGACACAGACATCGCCTTGTTCAACGGACTGTTGCTGGAAATGAAGGCACGCTGGCAGCTGGATGGGGGTCATCTTGCAACCCGAACCAGCGTAAACGACGGCTTTTGGGAAAGCATAGCGACATCCGATGTCGCAGCGATTTGCGATGTTGCCCCGGCCGATCTGGCCACCTTCTACGATCTGTTCACCGACCATCCGCGCACCGTCACGTTGTTCAGCCAAGGGGTGAACCAGTCGACTAGCGGCACGGACAAGGCCAATGCGATCATCAACCTGCATCTGGCAACGGGACGCATCGGCAAGCCCGGCTCAGGCCCGTTCAGCATCACCGGGCAGCCCAATGCAATGGGCGGGCGCGAAGTCGGCGGTCTGGCGTCGATGCTTGCCGCGCATATGGGGTTCAGCGATGCCGAGCGGGACCGCGCACAACGGTTCTGGCAATCGCCCACCATCTGCCCCGGACCGGGCCTGAAAGCCGTCGATATGTTCGACGCTATGGCGAAGGGCAAGATTAAGGCCGTGTGGATCATGGCGACCAACCCCGCCGTGTCGATGCCGGATGCACGCATGGTGCGCGTCGCGTTGGCCAATTGCCCATTCGTTGTCGTGTCGGACTGCATCGCCGACACCGACACGCAACGCTACGCACAGGTCCGACTGCCCGCATTGGCGTGGGGCGAAAAGGATGGGACCGTCACCAATTCGGAGCGTCGCATCTCCCGCCAGCGCAGCTTTATGACGGCGCCAGACGAAGCGCGCGCGGACTGGTGGCAGGTGGCGGAAGTCGGCAAACGCATGGGGTTTTCAGAAGCCTTTGCCTACCCCGATGCAGCGAGCGTCTTTCGCGAGTTTGCAGCGCAGACAGGCTTTGAGAATGCAGGAACGCGGGTGCTCGACATCTCGGATCGGGCCACGATGAGCAATGCAGACTATGACGACATGGCGCCGTTTCAGTGGGGTGGTGCATCGCCCTTTGCCACGCGCGATTATCCTACAGCAGACGGCAAGGCGCGTCTGATCCCGGTCACTTATGTTCCGCGCGCCGATGGCTCCCGTGGAATGCCGATGCGCCTCAATACGGGGCGTTATCGCGATCAGTGGCACACGATGACGCGCACTGGCCTGTCGCCAAAACTGTCCCAGCATCGCCGCGAGCCTCTTGTGGAGATTCATCCCGATACCGTCCGGCGTCTCGGTCTGACCGATGGCGGACTGGCGCGCGTGGCAACCCCGCATGGCGCATCGATTTTCCGTGTCGCCGCAACGGCCGATCAGCGTCGCCGCGAAATGTTCGTGCCCATTCACTGGAGCGACCAGACCAGCGGCGGCGGTCGGACGGGGCTATTGCCCGGCAACGACCGCGATCCCGTGTCAGGACAACCGGGCTTCAAGAACATCCCTGCAACGGCCAGCGCCTACAAGCCGGGCTGGACCGCGTTCCTCGTCACCCGCACGCGCCCCGCCGCACCGGATTGCGCTTATTGGACGGCAATCCGCACAGCAAATGGCTGGCTGATCGAACTGGCTGGCGACGGCGACCCTGCCGATCTCGTCGCGCTGCTTCCGCAAGGTGAACGCGCGGAGATGATCGACGCGCGGCGCGGCGTGATCCGATCTGCTGTGGTCGTCGATGGCCATTTACATGCTGCGCTCTTCGCATCGCGCAGCGGCGGCCTGCCTCCGCGCGAATGGCTCGTTGCCCGGTTGGGGCAGGGGAACACGCCAATGATAGAGGTGCTAGCCGGGCGGCCCGCTACCCCGGTCGCTGATCGCGGCCCTATCGTTTGCGTCTGTTTCGATATCGGATTGAAAACCATCGTCAGCGCCATCGCGGATCAAAGCCTGATCAGCGTCGAGGCTGTGGGCAAAGCCATCAACGCAGGTACGAATTGCGGGTCATGCCGACCCGCCATCGCAAACCTAATCCCCCGGCAAAAGGAACTGGCGCATGGATGATTTGATCGCACCGGGAGATGTATGGCTGGTGGGGGCCGGCCCCGGCGACCCCGATCTGTTGACGCGAAAAGCCGAGCGGTTGATCCGCAATGCCGACATCATTTTCTACGATGCGCTGGTCGGTCCCGGAGTGCTTGCGCTTATTCCCGATACGACCCCCCGTGTCAGCGTGGGTAAACGTTCGGGGCGTCATTCGAAAGATCAGCGCAGCATCAACGAGCTGTTGCTCGACGCCGCATTATCCGGCCAGCGTGTCGTGCGGTTGAAAGGTGGCGATCCTGGCATTTTCGGCCGGGCCGGGGAAGAAATCGCGCATCTGGCCGAGCACGGCATCGGCGTATACATTTGCCCGGGCATCACCGCTGCTAGTGCGGCTGCTGCCAGTGCCACAGTTTCGCTGACTATGCGTGGCATGGCCGGCGGACTGACCCTTCTGACCGCTCATGCCCGGGCGGGGGCTACGCTCGACATCGATTGGGCGCGGTTGGCCGATCCTGCGACGACGCTCTGCATCTACATGGGCAAAGCGGCCGCGCGGATGGTATCGCAGCAACTGATCGCAGCCGGATTGTCGCGCGACACACCGGCGATAGTCGTTGAAAATGCCAGCCTGCCGAATGAGGGCGTCGTGCGAACACGACTGGACCTGCTGGAAATTGCGACTGCCGCCGCCTTGCGCGATGGCCCTGCAGTCTTGTTAATAGGAATGGCACTTGCCGGGCAAGGCAATGCCAAGGAGGAACACGCTTATTTCGCTGCTCGAAACTAATTGCTCGCTGCGCCAACTCTAGGACCAGGACTCTCTTGATAGAGCCAAAAAAAAGATGTCGGTGGTAGTAAGCACGATGTCGGAAAATCTCAGGAGTCTCAATTAGATCGCCCCGATCATATCAATGCGTGCTGGCGCAAGTCGGACCGCAAAGCCGCCTGTACGGCAGCTACCTCCACGTCCAAGATTCGAGCCGACCTCACCTATCGGCCAATTTCGATGGAACCTCAGGGAAAGATGCCGGTCCGGACCTGAGGACCAACAAAGCGCGCCTGCAACAATGGCTCTTTATGCGAGTGTCGGCTTTGCGGCGACGGTATTCCGATAGCTGGCCATGCTATAGCAATTGTCAGACATCGATTACTTAGCCTTTAGACAGCATCACGATGCCCGACAACTGGAGAAACGTTGCCAGCGATGGGCTATTTAATAAAGTCAGGCTTTATAACTTTAATTCGGCGATACTTTGCCTCGATCAAGCTGAATAGGCCAAATAGCGCTAAACCAACGGCCACGACCGCTAATAGCAACGCGCCATAACTCTGGGACCTCAATTGCTGTAGCGCTTCACCCAAACCGCCCGCCTGATCCGGATCATGATTGAGCGCCGCCATGATGACGAATGAACCGATCATAGCAAAAATCAATGCACGAGCAGCATATCCAAAGCGTCCTATCCAGCGCACATAATCCGGGGCAGGAACATCTCCACCCATTTTGTCGAACCGCGCCTTATAGGCCTTACGACCCTGAGCGGTTGCAACTGCCCAAAGAAGAACTCCTACCAACACCAAGAGGAAAACGCCGCCGGGCTGTTCGAGGACCCAGGCTGACCAGCTTTCCGCGTTTTGATCGCCCGGACTACCTTGTTGCGCTGAAGTTTTCCTAAATGCCAAGCGCGTCGTCGCAACGGCTAGTATAATATGCGTAATTCCACTCAAGGCATTACCAACCCGGGCAAACTTCCCCTTGGTATCCCGGCTACGGTTCTCGGGATCCATAATTGCGTCAGTCAACCGCCAGACGGCATAGCCAGCAAATCCTAGGGCGCAAACTCCAAGCAGGACGTGACCGAATGGAGCATAGGCTAGTGTTCCAAGGGCACCTTGATTATCTTTTAGTTGACCGCCGTTCACAGCGACATCGAGCGCGAACCATCCTATTATTAGATACACCAGACCTCGGGCAGCGAAGCCAATCCGCGCAAACAATGTCATCCGTTCATTATAGTGCATATCGCCCTCCTTTTGGACGCTAATGTGCGGCCACGACTTACGTTCCTTTCGTGCATCAGCTTTGTCAGCCTCTGGACTTGACCGTTGAAAGATAGCGGAGCCGAAGTTCACACATGGCGCCAATCGCTATTTGAACCCTTGGCGATTGGGCCGTAATTAAGTCGAGGAAGACTTTGAAGTTTACTACCAACCATTATAAAAAATGCCCACCTTCCGGAGAAGGTGGGCAGGATCAACCTCGGGTCGCAAGGTTTGCGACAAACAAAATTCTCACTGCAGAAATTGGTTCCTCAGCAAAAAATACGCTCGCAACAACCCATCTTTTTCCACATCAAAAACGACATTTGCCATTTTCGTTTGGCCAAACATGCTTAATCCTCGCCATTGTCCTTAACGCCAACGGTGGGCACTTCCACTTCTTCCGTCTTGGTTCCGACCACAACTTCCTTGCTGTCGACATCGACCTTAGGAAGAGCTCCGCCCTGAACGCTAACTTCGGGAATATCTCCACCCGTTACGTCGGCTTTCCAAAACCCTGTGGCGAACAACACGCCGATAATCACCAGAACCGCAGCCAGAATAATGGCAATGGTCTTGCCCGACCCGCTTTTTCTCACGACCGTACGATCACCATAGGGATCATTGCGAACGTCAACCATGCCTTATTCCTCCTCTTGATTTCTATCCTGCCGAACGGACACCAAAACATTTTGTTCCGCTAAAGTAACGTAGGTCTAAGGCTTGCCTTTGCTTTCACAAAGACGACGACAAGCGTGACCGTGTGGAAGTGTGACCACCATTGCGATACAGTATGTCAGAGGCGGTTTCAGTGGATATGGCACTGGAAGGCGTATCCACCGATACCAAAATCCCTTCGGCGCCTAAATTATCACTGTAATACACAGCATCTTCTTTGGAGACGCCATGCTCGACCAGCGTCTCGTTCAATGTGCCCGCAGCCGCGCCCGCTACAGCTCCTATGGCAACTGCACTTGGAATGGCGGCAGCAGCAATCGCACCTGCAGCAACCAAGGGGCCTACGCCTGGAATTGCAAGGGCTGCAACACCAAGGCCGGCGCCGAGTGCTCCGCCGCCAAGTATCCCACGAAGAACGCTGCCGTGCTCATCCGGGCCAGTGCTATCCCCGTTCACGGTGTCATTCGACATCGCACTATGGTCTTGTTGTGTAACGATAGAGATAGCGCTCTGAGGTACGCCAGCGGCGTGAAGTTCGGCAACTGCGTTTTCTGCTTCCGTCACGGAGTCAAAAAGGGCCGAGGCGATGAAAGAATCCATGATAAATTATCCTGTGTTAGCGAACAGAGCCGCGACGAAAAAGATTGATGATGGCGAGCAGCGCTACGGCGCCGACCAGCGAAACCAGAACAGATTGAATGCTGATCGAGCCGCTGGTTATGGGCGCACCACCGATTAAGGGCGTCACGATTAACCCTGCAAGCACTGCGCCGACGATGCCCACAACAACGTTGAGAAAGATGCCCTGTTGAGCGTCAGTCCGCATAATGATGCTGGCTAGCCATCCGACTACGCCGCCGACGATTAGAAGAATGATCAGTCCCATAAAAAACTCCCTATCTGATGTGCAGGGTGCTTAAACGGTTTGGGCCAAGGGAATGTTCAACGTCAAGACAATGGTCACAGGTCGCTGATGGGTATAAATTTACTATCTGCACTAGTGACATGCTCTGGAACCATGATCGGTCGTTGAACGCTCTGCGGTCATGTCTGATGATCAATCACGCCAAATCGCCAAGCAGCCCTCGCTCCGCCACCTTGAACAATTGATGGCACAGTTCCTCGATGGGGTGATCCTTATCGATACTGCTGGCACGATAATCAGTGCCAATACCGCAGCATTACGTATGCACGGGGTGTCATCGCCCTCGCAGCTTGGGCAAACAGCAGAGGAATATGCCCAGCGCTTTTCGCTGCGCGACGCAAGTCATCGTGTCCTTAAGCATCGTGAATACCCGCTTTTTCGTTTGCTCGCTGGCGAAACCTTTCCCGATCTCACAGTAGAGGTCATGCCGAAGGGCGAGGAGGACGTACGCTGGATACATAACGTGCGCGATGTCACAATGGATGAAGATGGCGGTGATCCAGATTGTCTGGCCTTGGTCATCAGTGACGTTTCTGAGCAGTTCAATGCAGAAACCCGTTTCAACGCCATGTTCCAGGCTAACCCGGCCCCCGCTTTGATCATCAGCATGCGCGACCAGCGCATCTCTCAGGCTAATCCGGGATTTCTAGAATTGACGAGGTTCAACCTCGATGATGTGATTGGCCGAACCGTATTTGGTCTGGACCTGCTTGGTGCGCTTGCAGAACCGCACAAGGTGAAACGGCAGATCGAGGCGGGGGAGGTAGTGCAGCAGGCCGAGGCGGAACTGCTCGTCAAGGATGGATCACGGCGGCTTGTTCTGTTCGCAGGGCAACCGATTGACGTTACCGAAGACGATGCGCTATTGCTTACCTTTGCTGACTTGGAACCGCGTCGATTAGCTGAACACGCTCTGGCAGCCAGCGAGCGTCACCTTTCCTCCATTTTTGAGATAGCGCCCTCAGCGATGGTCTTGACGCAAGAGCCCAAGCACACCGTAGCAATGGTCAATGCAGCATTCCGTGCGCTTACCGGCCATGATGATGATCAAGCTGTGGGTCATACTATGGACGCCTTGCAACTTTGGGAAAGCGCTGACCATCACGCTTTCGCGAACGATGAAGTCAGAAAAACTGGAGGCTTTCGAAACTGGGACTGTCGGCTCAAGCATCGTAACGGAACCCGTATAGACTGTCTCGTGTCGGCTCAGACTGTGGGGCTAAAAGGTACTACGTTTTTGCTGTGGGCCTTTCATGATATCTCGGAGCGTAGACGATCGGAGCTTGAGTTGGTTGAGGCCATTGAAGCGGTTATGAAAGACGCAAGCTGGCTAAGTCGGTCCATAATCGACAAACTCGCTACGCTTCGTCGGCCAGCACCGCCTACGGGCCACGCAGAACTGAGTGCGCGCGAGCGGGAAATCTTAGAGCTGGTGTGTCAGGATCTCGATGACGCCGCGATAGCGGACCGTCTGAGTATTTCTCGTAACACTCTAAGAAATCATATCGCGCGAATCTATGCAAAGACAGGCGTTTCGCGGCGCACCGGCGCTGTCATTTGGGGAAGAGAAAGAGGAATGGGCGCAAGATCTGGTTGATGCGGAAAAAGCCTACGCCGCCCTTTGCGCCATCGCTGCGAATTAACGTCAGTTTTAGACCATCTGCCAAAAAGCTGTGGAACGCTTTGAAATGCAAACGGTCTTACGGCAATAACAAATCCTATTGCTCTCCTTTTGGTGTTGTTCGGGTGTAACGAAGATCTTTCCCAATGCGAGCGCATTAGCGTGGAGGCGACGACTTATTTGTCGATGAATGATTGCCGCAATCAGCAATCGATAGCGCTGAAATCAAATTCAACAAAAGGCGCCGATTACCCAACAGTCGTTGCGTACTGCCTTACGTCTGATCAAATTGCAGGCAAGGGCTCCAAATCTGTCAATCTCAACAACTAAATGGCAGCCCTTGGCGGAACTGCAGGTGCTTATGCGTTACCACTCACTTCACGAGACGTTCTGTGAGGCAGAAGCGTACGTGGAAGGTGATGCCTCTAAAGACATAATCGACGCGAGCATTGTTGGGCGCAGCCTGTCCAAAAGCCTGCTCGATCAATCGTGAGCCAAAGCCTTTACGGCAAGGTTAAAATACAGATGAACCTCCTGGTTCGGGCCCAAAAAAGATTGAGCATCCGGAGGTTGCCCTCATTATCGGGCTCACAGGAACTGTCCGCAAGACCCTTAGGAACCGACAGAGCGCCGTATCTAATCGCGCTTGTCCCCAGCTCATGAAAGGCCATGGCAACGGCGAGAGCTGTTTGAGCCTCTACCCATGCCGCTGGACCGGCGATCTTGAAGCAATCCGCATACCGACAACTATGACCAACCACACCTTTTGAACCGATTTCCTCCATGTCGGTACCGACCCAGTGTTGCTGGATTAGCAAATATGGGCCTTTGACATCAATATGAGCCGGCCTTCGGACGCATCCGAAATCATCTTGTCGATTCGTGCATGCTTGAAGGTTTGACGCGCCATAATCTCGCCGTAAGGAGCACAAATGCCATTTGATAAAAGGCGGGGCAACCCGCTGGACGCTAGATTGTTTCTAGCACGTATTCGATTTCGTTTGATGTCAGAATGCGTTTGAAGCGGACGCCGATAAATCGACCGCTGTGCCATGTCACTCGGAACGACACCAGCAGTTCAGGAAGGTGGACTCTCCCACTCGTTAGATAGCCTTTGTTGTCTTGCACGCAGAAGCGCGCTCCGCTCTCGGACACATCCAACATATGCACGCGCATGACGCCGCTGTTAAATTGCAGTTCGATTGGGATGAATACCTTGTGCCGATCACTTAGACGAAAATCTCCCTGATCCGTCCGCCTCCTGTTCAACATAGGCTTCACAATTATCCGCCTTTGCCCTTCAGAAGGTCCTGGATAGCCTTTGCTGTTTCATGGGCATCTTTGCCTTTATCCTTTGCCTCATTGGCCGCATTGGCTAGCGCCCTTGCCAATTCATCTGCCTGTTTTTTAGCGTCTCGGGCAGCAGCCTCCTGCGACTTAGCCGCCTCGGCCGCCTGCTTTGCAGCGTCTTTTTCTGCGTCCTTGGCCGCTTTTTCTGCATCCTTGGATGCCTTGTCGTTCGCAGCCTTCGCGGCATCCTGTGCAGCTTTGTCGGCCTCCTTAGACGCCCAATCTGCGGCCATGTCCTGTGCTGCTTTAGCGGCATCCCTTGCGTCTTTTTCGGATTTCGACCGTGCGGCGTCAGCAGCAGCTCTATCTGCATTTTTGTTGGCCTTCTCGGCTTCTTTTACTGCCTTGTCTGCGTTTTTAGCAGCCTCAGCCGCAATCTTTTGGGCGACGTCACGCGCAGCGCCATCTGTTTCGCTATTGGCGCGCGCAACCGCTTCCGCAGCAGCCGTTTGTGCAGCCTGGGCGACGACAGCAGCTGCGGCAGCAGCGCCGCTGGCGTCCTCGCTGGCGGCCAGTTTACCCGCTGCGTCCGCTTCGGCCTTTGCAGCTTCGTCAGCCGCTGCGGCAGCTTGTCTGACGGCTTCGTCTGCAGCAGCCGAAGCCGCTGCCGTTGCAGCGTCGCTACGTGCTTTTTCGTTTGCTGCCTGCACTGCCGCTTCTGAGGCCCGCTGCGCTTCCAGTATGGCCTGATCCGTCGTTGCCTGCGTAGAAGCGGCCTGTTTAACGGCGAGTATTTCATCCTGCGCGACGTTTGTTGCTATTGCTTGTGACTTTTCCGCTCTCAGGACCGCGCTTGCCACCTCCACAGCTTTCACGACCGAGGCTGATGCTTCGTTTGCTACCCGCGTTGCCTGCGCGACATCAGCCAAATCGCCGCCGATTTCCCCACCGCTCATGCCAGAAACTAGTCCGCCCGTTATCGTCGATAATTCTACCGGCTCGGAATACACGACTGAAGTAACGGTAGCGGTTTCCTCCAGAGCAGACGGGAGCATTGGCCCGGTAGCATCCTGAGGTGCGGGAGGGGAGGCAGAAGGCGTATCGCCACTGCTGCTTTGATCGCTCCCTCCCGTGCTGGAAGGCGAATCAATCACGCGGCTGCCGCGTTCGCCATCTATCTTCAGCTGGAAACGATTGCTTGCCCCAACGAGCGCGACGGTACCCGGGGTGATGAGATCATGAGCGCCGCCGTCCACGGTCGCAACGTCGACAGCCCCCTCCAGCACTTGCACTGATGCTCCTTGTTGCGTGACTGCGACAGTGAACGTCGTGCCCTTCACCACAGCCGCGAGATAAGGCGTTTTGACTTCGAAATGCGGCGTCATCTTTTTCTTGATCATGAAGACGATGCTACCAAAATCCTGAAGCACACGCGTGAAGCCTGTCGCCTGATCGTCACCGGGAAGTCGTAACTGCGATCCGGGCGCCACCATCACGAATTCACTGCCACGCACCAGAACAGCACGTCCTCCGCGCCCAGTAGTGACGGTGTCGCCTGCCTCCACCGCGCCACTGCGTAAGGCAACCCTCACCAGCCCATTGTGAGCGACTTGCACTGGGCCGGATGTCTCACTGATCTTCCACTGGGGCGTGCCCGCGAGCGCTGTGGACGAGCATGTTGCGGCTAGTAGAATGAGAAAGCGCTTGTGCATGAAAATCTCCTCGGAATGGGACATAGTTTTACCATATCCAGTGTCGGCGGTTTGGCGGTAAACGCGTTTACAAGCTTTTCATGAAAAGGGTTTCCGTCATTTTAACGCGCAAGTTAAGCATTGAGTTTGCTAACTTTTTAGAGATGTTTGCTGGATAACGAAGGTCGCAATCCAAAAATCAAGGACGGTGACTTGCAGGCAATCTTCCCACTAACGATCAGCGCGGTTTTCCTGGCTCCCGTAAGTGCCCATGGCCAAGTGATCCTTGACCGCGCCGACCCTACGATCAATCAACGCTCTCTGCCGAAGGCCGTTCTGCCGCCATCGAACGCGCCTGTGCTCCCGTCCTTGCCGGAGGCGCCCAACGTGGTCGTCGCAAAATCCGGCACCGTGCTTCCAGCCGCCATCGTGATCCTAGGTGCGCCAGATATATCCCCAGCCGCATTTAGCGATGTGATTGTATCTTATGTAGGGCGCCACCTGACGCGTGCCGAACTTTCGCAACTCGCAAGTGACGTTTCGAAGGTCGCGCATAGGCGCGGATATCCTTTTGCGATGGCCACCATAGCATCCCAGCCAATGGATAATGGCGTCCTTGAGGTCACGCTTGACGAAGGCCGGATCGATGCCGTGCGGGTGGTGGGTGCATCAAATCCGGCGGCAGACCGCATTTTGAGTGCTACCCTGGCTAATGGAAAGCCCACACGTAAAGAGGATCTGGAACGCGCAATCCTACTCGTCGGCGATTTGCCCGGCGTCACTGTAACGGGCAGCCAGTTCATCCAGCAGGATGGCTTTAACATCCTGCTGGTGACGATCGAACAGAGCAAAGCCAGCGCCTATTTGCAGGTCGACAATCGCGGTAGCCCCGAGATTGGCCCTATCCGCTCAACGCTGTTGGCCAGCCTCCACGGCGTCGCTACCTCAGGTGACGAGATCGGGCTGCTTGTCGCCCAGACGCCCATCGACCCCAGAGAGTTCGTTTTTGTGCGCGGCCGATACAGCGCACTAGTCGACAGTAAAGGCTCAGTGCTGGCGCTATCGGGTTCCTACGGCCGTTCGCGTCCGGGCGCATCGTTGCGTAGCTTGAATGTCGTCGGCAAAAGCGTGGATGCAGCGCTTTCTTACAGTCGCGCGCTGCGGCGCAGTCTGGCACAGAATTACAGTCTCAACATCGAACTGCGGACACTACGAACCCAGCAAAATCTCTCAGGCAGGCGGCTGCGGGACGATCGGCTGGCAAGCATTGCGGCATCTTTGGAGGCCGTGAACCGGTTGGGTAGCGGCAGGTTGCGCAGCCAGTTGCTCCTGACAGGAGGGTTGCCTTTACCCGGCGTAAGCCACGAAGGAGATCCGATGTTGTCCCGCGTGGACGGTGATGCGCGATATCTCACCGCAAGTTACGCCGTAGAATGGACTGGGGGGATCCTCGACAATGTCAGTCTGGCGCTCGCCTCTACAGGGCAGGTCGCGAGCCGACCGCTCCTCGCCACCGCCGAAATCGGCGCAGGTGGGCCTGGGTTCGGGCGTGCCTATGACTATGCCGAGAGATCTGGTGATCAGGGGGTGCTTGGTCTTGTCGAACTACGATTGGATGGACGGAAACTTGTGCCGGGCATACTCGACAGCTTGCAGATATTCTCCAGCATCGATGGTGGCTATGTCAGCAATCTAGATCACGGGGCGGGCGGCGGATCGTTGGTCTCCTCCTCCATAGGTGCACGTCTGGCTCGTGGTAAGCTCAACGGCCAAGTGGAGGTGTCGCTGCCACTGAACGCGGATCGGTTCGACACGCGAAATCGGAATCCTCGTATCGCGCTTCGCATGGCGCGGTCGTTTTAAAAATGGATGTCGCCGCCGCCTCTTCGAGGATGACATGAAACGAACTCTGCGCCGCTGGACGCGCGATCTAGCTATTGTCGCCGTCGCGGTGGTCATGACTTTGGTGGCAATGGCAACCGGAATGGACAGGCTGCTGGAGCACGCTGTTGAACCACTACGATTCGCTATGCTGCGCCATGAGGCATCGGGGCGCGTCGTCGTTGTGGAAATGGACGCGGCGAGTGCTGCGGCGATCCGGCGGTGGCCTTGGCCGCGCGAACATTATGCAACTGTGGTCGAGCAACTGCGTCGTGCCGGAGCGGTAAACATCGTCTTCGATGTGGACTTCTCCTCTTCTTCCACGCCGGAAGGCGACCGCGCGTTTGCCCGGACGCTCGCGCAGTCCGGGGGACTGGTAGCCTTACCGACATTCGCGCAACGTGCGCGTTCAGGCGAAATACGCTCGATAGACTCTCTCCCTTTGCCAATGTTTCGGAGTCACACTATGCTGGCCTCCGTCAGTATAGCGCCCGACGATGACGGAACTGTCCGCCAGGCACCTTTCGGTACGATCACAGCCGGTGTGCCGCGCCCGACGCTATCTGCTTACATTGGTGGAGTGGCCGGAAGCGCAGACACCTTCTTTCCTATCGACTATGCTATCCGCCCCCAAAGCATTCCGCGGCTAAGTTTTGTCGCCGTTCGGGACGGGGAATTCGACTCTACGGTCGTGCGCGGACGATCCGTCCTGATCGGCGCGACAGCGATTGAAATGGGGGACCGCTATGCAACTCCGGGATGGGGCGTAATACCAGGTGTCATCGTGCAGGCTCTCGCCGCCGACACCTTGCTTTCGGGAGTTCCGACGAGTGGCTGGCCTTTTACCGGTCTGGCGATAGCTACTCTTTTTGCTACAGTCTTGACGCGTTGCAGGCGGATGACAACGCTGGGAGTTCTTGCATCCACAGGGACAATGATAGCGTTCGCCTCCTGCCTGTCCGCGCAATCATGGGCAAATCGCAGCTACCCGGTGGCGCCTGCCCTGATGCTGATCGGCTTGGTCTCCATTGGCAGCGTCATAAGATTGACGATACGCAATCTGCGCGAGCAAAGGCTAGTGGACGAAGAGACTGGCCTTCCCAACCGCAGGGCGATGGTCGCCAATCTTGATGCCGATGTGCCAAAATGTCTCGCCGTCGCAAGCCTCGCCAATCTTGACAGCGTCACAGCTGTTCTTGGCCAGAAGGCAATTCGCGATGTCGTGCTTCGTGTCGCCGACCGCGCACGGCTGGCAGCAGATGAAGCAGAAATATATAGGCTGGGGGACCGGCTGCTTGGCTTCGTGCTGCCCCCCGCCGTCGACCGCGGTGAAGTGATGGATGGCTTGCGCGCGATACTGCTGCAGCCCGTCGAGGCCGCGGGGCGGATGATTGATGTTACTGTGAGTATCGGGCTCGCAGCGTCGGATGGGTCAGGCATCGACGCTACTTTGACCAAGGCAATCCTTGCGGCAGAGACAGCGCAAACAAAAGGCAGGTTCTGGGCAGAAGATAATGCGGACTTCGAAGGTCTAGAGCAATCGATCAGCCTAATGGGCGAACTTGATGCAGCGATCATGGCGGACGAAATTGAGGTTCACTATCAACCGAAACTGTCGCTTGTCGATAATCGGATCGTCAGTGTTGAGGCATTAGTGCGATGGCCGCACGCGGCCCGTGGCAATATTCCACCAGACCGTTTCATTCCCTTGGCGGAACAGACGGGGCGCATCGCTCCTCTAACGCTCTATGTCCTTGCGCGCACCATGCGGGATCTGGATGCATGGAACGTGCAAGGTTACGACATCACGGCGGCCGTCAACATCTCAGCCAGCCTCGTGGGGGCATCCGCTTTCAGCAAGGATGTAATCAAATTGCTTCGAGCGAGCAAAATAGTACCCTCTTCACTAATATTCGAAGTCACGGAATCTGCGGCCCTTGAAAATCCGCAGCAGGCAATTGCAGAGCTTGAGCGCTTCCGTGACCTTGGCATATCCATATCGATGGACGATTATGGCACCGGACAGTCTACCCTGTCCTATCTTCGGACGCTGCCGCTCTCCGAACTGAAAATCGACCGCAGTTTCGTTGAGCATGCACATCGCAATCGCAACGATGCAGTGATGGTCCGTTCCACGATAGAACTTGCGCATGACCTAGGAATCAAAGTCGTCGCGGAAGGGATTGAGGAGCCCGCCTGCCTCGAATTCTTGCGCTCGGTCGGATGCGACATGGCACAAGGCTACTTGATCAGCAGGCCGATACCGGTCTGGCAGCTAAGCGCGTTGCTGGACGCGGAAAGGCCTATTGCGTGGAGGCGGGGTATCGAGACCACCTCGCGGCGCTGAGGCAGGAAAGCGACTGGGCCGCTATTTCTCCTTTACTCGGTAAGCCGATAGACTGAAATCGGCCCAGCTAGCTCGTTCGAGAGCAGGCTGTGGGGAACCCTCGAATGTCCGGTCCCAGGGTGATAGGTGCGCTTCGTCGCTGGACCTGCGAATGACCTGTTTGTCCCACGACGTGGCGTTTGGCGATCGGCAAAGCCGACCCATTCCGGCCGCTTAGCTCCCAATTTTTCGTTCCTAGGTTCGGCCGGTCACTTTCTCCATCGGGTGCGCCGAGAGTGTCCACATGAGGACCGGCAGCGTCAGGAGCAAAGTGTACAAAGCCGCCGCTCGAAAAAGTCCGAATCAAATATCCTTACGGTGAACACCCATGGCGCTCATCGCGCTAAGCCAAGTGGAATAGGCGTTCGGCGTTCCGGTGGAAGATGCTGGCGCGCTGATCGTTTGTCAACTTCGCCGCGCTCATGAAGGCGACGGCATCCAGCGAACTCTCATAGGGATAGTCGATCGCCCACATCACATTGTCGATTCCTGCGGTCTTGATCACTAGGTCGAGGATCTCCGGTGCTTCAAAGCCGCTGGTGGTCACCGCGAAATTACGCTTGAAATACTCACTGGGAGCTAGTGAGAGCGGCTTCATGCGCCCGTCCTTCACCCGTCGTGCCGCCATGTGATCCAGCCGCCACATCCAGAATGGCAGCGCCTCGCCCATGTGGCCGAGGACAATGCGCAGGCGCGGATAGCGGTCTAATACGCCGCTGAGGATCAACCGTACGGCATGCGTTCCGGCCTCGACGCCGAAGCCCCAGATCGATCCGCCCATGCTGTAGTCGCGAAACGGCCCCGCCATGCCGTTCGAGGGCGCGCGCGGGTGGAGATAAATCGGCCGGTCGAGCGCCTGCGCCGCCTCCAGGATCGGCGCGAAGCTCGGATCATCGAGATAGAGATTGTTGGTATGCGAATTAACGATGAAGCCGTTCAGACCAAGTCTGGTGATGGCGCGCTCCATCTCTTTGGTCGCGCTGGCCGGATCCTGTGGGGCCAAGCAGGCCAGACCGGCAAAGCGCCTGGGATGCCGCGCGATCGCGGCAGCGAGATGGTCGTTGGTAGCGATGGCGGCCACGCTTGCAGTACTTGGCGCGAACATCTGCACGCCCGGGATCGTCACGGACAGTATCTGCACGTCGACACTCGCCTCATCCATGCTGGCAAGTCGTTCGGCATCCAAGTCGAGCAATTGCCGCCGAAACCTGTCCTGGTTGGAACCCGGCCGAGGATTATCGAATATAGAAAGAATGCCGGTCTGCACATCAAGGCTCGACGAGGGCTGCGCACGAGCGATTTCGAGCCAAGCCTTTACAAGTTCAGCGGTTGCAAACGCCTCTTCCGTAGCGATTTTGCGGATCGGCACCCGAGGTGTTTGTGCATGCACCTTAGTGGAAAGCGCCGTGGCCGCGAACCCCGCAGATGATCCAGCCAGGAAATCTCGACGACTCGTGCTCATGGTTAGCCTCCTCCGCCTTACCTACAAGCTTAATTCGCTAAGCAGAATGATCAGCTTGCAAGTGGCTAGCCTGCTAGACAGTCGCAGGCGACCCAGTGAAGTCGTTCATCCCCTGATTTTCGATACTCAGGAGCCGACTGTCTGCTATTCCGACGGCTATCGACCCGCGCGACCGCTCAACTTCGCTTATTTGGACATCTGATCGATGCTGACCATTTGCGGCTGAACAGGCTTAGGGCCGGCAGCTTAGGCACTTCACCGACGGCTTGACCTTCTTCTGGTAAATCCGGTTGAGGAAGGCGTCGGCGTCGGAGAGGTCCTCGCCGCCTATGGCGGTGATCTCATCAACAGCTGGCATTGACGCCTTAGTTCGTTAGATCAGTGAAATGGAAACGATCAAGCGACGGCTCGCGAAGTACGATCAAATGACCGGCGAATGGTCAATGATCGACCAGGACGATGTTCTAGTTATTGCGGAGCCCGTTATCGTCTTGGGCGATCCTGGCCTTGGAAAAAGCGTGCTTGCGAAGGCGCTCGGCAGTGCTCCAGGTCACCATTATGTGCTTGCCGGCACGTTCGTGCGCTCAGCGCGTCCCGAATCCTTTCTGGTTCCCGGTGATCGACTGGTGATCGACGGTCTTGACGAGGTGGCTTCGACAGCCATCGGCGGCGGCGTCGAAGCGGTCCTCACTCAACTGTCGAAAATTGGCAATCCGCCCTTCGTCCTATCTAGCCGCGAAGCGGATTGGCGTGGGGCGGCGGATCGGATTAAGATCGAGGATGATTATCCCGGCAAGCCGATCCTGCTTCATCTTCAGCCATTCGATCGCGATGATGCCTGCGCTTTCCTGGCCCAGAATTTTCCAAAGGTAGATGCTGACGCGGTGCTCACCCATCTAGCGGCCCGCGGTCTCGAAGACATCTACAAAAACCCCTTAACGCTCAAGCTCATGGGCGAGGTCGCTGACGGTGATGGCGCACTGCCCAGCAGCCGCGCGCAGCTGTTCGGTCGCGCCTGCCAGGTCATGCTCGCTGAGAAAAATGAGCGGCATCAGGATGCTGGCCCAGGAACTTGGGGCGACGACAAGTTACTTTTAGCAGCCGGGGCGCATTGCGCCACGCAACTGCTGTGCGACCGCACTGGCGTATTTACCGGTCCCGTTGGCCAAACAGCCGAGGGCTATTGCCACATGTCGGATATAGCGACTTTACCGCTGGCGATGGCGGCCGGCGACGCGCTACGCACACGGCTTTTCCAGGCCGATGGCGAAAACCGCTTCATTCCTGCTCACCGCGTTATTGCTGAGTATTTGGGCGCCAAGTGGCTCGCAGCTTCATTTGAGAAAGGGATTTCCCAGCGACGGATCTTTGGCTTGTTTAATCAGGGGGATGGCGTGCCGACGTCGCTTCGCGGTCTGCATGCCTGGATTGCGCATTTTAACGACGTGCTGGCCGAACGCTGTATCGTGGCCGATCCTTATGCCGTGCTGCGCTATGGTGATGCTGAGACGCTACCGCTCTCCCAAGCGCGCTCGCTCCTGCGCGAACTTGCCAAGCTCTCCGAAGAAGACCCCTATTTTCGGTCAGAGGATTGGGGCCAACATCCAGCCAGCGGCCTTTTGCGCGTCGAGATCAAGGACCAGATCCTGGCGATCATCAAAACGCCAGATCTGCATACCCATCTCACGCTGTTACTGATCGATGCGATGCAAGGCAGCGCAATGACGTCAGCACTGTTGCCTGAACTCAGGGCGATGATGTTTGATCAGCGCCGCTATTTCGCAGAACGCTCGCGCGCCGCCCATGCACTACAAGCTTACCAAGCCTTTGGCGATGCGGAAACCGTTATCCGACAACTCCTTAATTTTGGGGACGAAGATTCGAACCGGCTGGCTTCCGAGCTTCTCCAAGATATCGGTATTTCCACTGTGCCCCCTGAATTGGGTGTTCAAGCCATACTCGCCCATATCGGCCTCACTGTCAGCCCGGTCGATGGTCACGAAGATGACCGAATGAGCCTTGCTCATATTTCCAGTGATCTGTTCGCCTCAGTCACGGCCGATCATGTTGGTGAGATACTCGACAACCTCACCAGCTATGCCCAGCCCTTGATGGAAACCGCCGACCATTCGGCCAAGGACCAAATTGGAGATCTCGTCCGCCAGGCGGTCGTGCGGGCGCTGGAGGTCGGTGCGGAGGTAACACCGGAGCGCCTATGGCGCTGGATTGGTTGGGTCCGCGGTGAAGAAGGTTATAGTCGCGACACCACCGTACAGCTGGCGAGCCTTCTGAAGGGTCGCCTCGACCTCCGCCACGGACTGCAAGCGTTCCAGCTTCTATCCTCGCCTAATCAAGTTCGCATCGCTAGTTATCGACTTGGCCGTACCGGGCTCGGGCTCGATCTCGACGACGCCGACCCGATCGCGCTCCTGCGCACCTATGCTGCCGAACGTGAGAATGCGACATTCAACAGCGACGAATTGACTACGCTCGTTAGCCTCTGTCGATATAGGGACGGACTTTCAGAAAGCGTACGCAAGGTCGCGGCTGAGATTGCGGGGGGCGATCCCGCTTTCGAAACCGTGCTCGGCGAGATGTCTAAGCCTATCGTATATGACTATGAAACCAAGCAGGCCCAGCGCCTGGCTGAGCAAACGGCTCGCCGTCAGGCGGTCTATCGTGCGGTACGCGACGACCATATCGAGCGTTCCGGCGATGTCGCGGCCGGACATATCAATATACTTTACGACCCTGCTTGCGTCTATCTCGGGCGGTTTAGCGAATTCAGTCGCGACGATCCTCCCGAGGCCCGGCTCGTTGCTTTTCTGGGAGATAACTTGGGCGCTGCTGCACTCGACGGGTTCATCGCCACGCTCAACCGCGACGATCTGCCAACCGCCGAGGAGATCGCACAGAGTCATGCCGAAAATAAGCACTGGTACGCCGAGGCACCGATAATATGCGGCGTAGCCGAGCTCATCCGTCGCGGCCTTCCGCTTACGACCGTGCCACGCGCAGCCCTCGAAGCCGCATTCATGGCTTGGCGACGGTCGAACGAATCCAACTATAAAAACAAGGTCGACATCATCGAGGCTTTCGAAGCGGCAGCTCTACCCGACGAGGCAGCGACGGAAGCGTTTTTCCGAACCTCCATCGAACCTGAGCTAACGCGCAGCGCCACTCATGTGCGTGATCTCTATCGCCTTACACACGAGCCGCGGTGGACCAAGCTGGCAGGACGGCTAGCTATCGAATGGTTGGCACGCTATCACGCGCTTCCCGACACTGTCGAATGCGAACTTGTTGATTGTGCGGTGAGGCATGCGCCTCGCGAGGCGATTCGAAGAATCGCAATTGCCAGACGCACCGTCGCCGACAAGAGTAAAGAAATGAGGCGGCTCTGGCTTTCGGTCGATTTCGTTGCCGATTTCAGCGAGACGCGCGACACAATCGCGGCCACCGCCGTCGATCATCCTGACTTCTTTTGGTCCTTGCGTAATCGCGTCGGGGGCGGAAGGCGTGACGAATTCCAGCCTTTGTCGATCGCGCAGCGTTCCTTTCTGCTCGAAGCGTTTGGCGTAGCCTATCCGAAAACGCCTCATCCAAGCTCAAGTTCGGGCGACAGCAATCCTTGGGATGCCAGCGATTTCCTTGAACGGATGATCTACTCAATAGCGAGCGAGCACGATGCCGAGGCAACCGACACGCTCCAGCGCCTCATCGCGAATGCCGCGCCAAGTTATTTGGATCCGATGCGACATGCACTTGCGCTGCAACGCAAAGTGCGACGTGACCATGATTATACGGCACCTCGGGTAGAGGAACTCCAGGCGGTCATGGCGGGAGCGCTGCCTGACAGCGTAGACGATATGCGCGCCTATTTCGGCGACCGGATCGCGACACTGCGGCAGCGCATGCACGGCACCAACACCGACATGTGGGAGGCTTATTGGGACGGCTGCAAACCGCGCGGCGAGAATTTCTGCCGTAACCGCTTGATCGAACACATTTCCGGACAGTTGCCCGAGGCGATCCGGTTCGAGCCGGAAATGCATATGCCGCGCCAGAAGCGCGCGGATATTGCGGCTATTCGCAACAGCATCGGACTTCCCGTAGAAATCAAGGGTCAATGGCACAAGGCTGTATGGATTGCTCCCCTGCAGCAGCTCGCGGCTCTCTATGGACGCGACTGGCACGCGGAGGGTCGCGGCGTTTACATAGTCATCTGGTTCGGGAACATTCCAGGCAAACAGTTGCCAAAGAACCCGGACGGGATTCCGGCGCCTGAGACACCGTGGGCATTTGAGCAGATGTTAATCAACCGCCTGCCCGAGACACACCGGAGGCTGATAGATATCTATGTCATCGACGTATCGCGGCCCTTCGAAAAGTCGGTGGTATAGGCGCCACTGAGAGAAGGAATATGGTCGCAGCAAACTCAATGTGACCGCGGTTGATTGCCGCGCGAGTTTCCGCTTCCTTCGATTCGCAATCCAAAAGCCGACTGTCGCAAATGTCCCAATTCCAGCATCTCAGAAATAATGCGCTGGGTTTTGCTTTGATATTGGAGGTTCTTAGAGCGTAGAAGTTGATCGACTTTATGCGCATCGAAAAGTGGCAATAAACTGCATAAAGAAGATGGTCAGGAAACAATTAGAGGATCCCATCGACAACGGCTCGCCGCAAAAAACATGCAATTTAACGCAGACAAGAATCGAACCAAAAGCGAATTAAAATTGATGGTATTTTTAATGGTATCGGTCGACAATTTGGTAGAAAATTTTGTTTTCATTCAAAATCGTAATAAGTCAGTTCGATGCCGTCCCCGGCACCATTTGGTCTCTTTCAGCGTCCAGAGACATCGCAAAACCTGGCTTTTCGACTGGCCGATCGTCCCTTCATGTCCTTGAGGGTTCATTGGCGGCCACCCCTTCATGACGGTATGCGAAAAAGGGACCATCACGCATGCCGCTCGCAAACGCTCGACAGAGGTGGAGGGTAGCGCGGAAGATTCTCGCTGGACGCCGCGACGCTATCGAAGTTCGGAAAGCGAATATCCGCGGGACGAAAGCGTCATCGGCAACTGGCCTATTGCGGACCTCACGGCGCACGCACTGCTGGAGATCCTAAGCAAAGTGGAGGTGTGCGGGTCGTGCTCAAGCTATTGTCGCGCGTTTTTACTTGGTCCGGCGACCTTCGGGCGGCTGCGTAGAAGAAGTTCTAGCTCGAAGCGGCTATTTGGATCATTCCGTCGGAGAAAGACGAAAATGCGCCGTCCTCATAAAGTGTCGCTTGCCGAGCAAGTTCGGGCGATGCTGTCTGAGTTATGGCGCCTGCAGGCCCCTAAAGCTAATAACGTAAAGCGATCGTAATCCAGCGGTTTGTATCAATTTAGGTTACAGCAACCGCCTCGTCGATTGTCTTGGCAAAGTATAAGGCAGGGCGAGAGAGGGACATTACCCAGGATCATGGTCGAACAGGAGGAACTGGATGAGTGGTTCAGGCGGGAGGTTCTACCTCTCGAGAGGTCGCTCACGCACTTCGTTCGCCGCAACTGGAGAGTGGAAGACGACGTGACCGATCTTACCCATGATATCTATGAACTTGCCTATAGCGGTGCGCGCCGAGGCCTTCCGTTAACCACGCGCCAATACATATTTACCGTTGCGCGAAACCACCTGATCAATAAGGCTAAATGGGCACGGATCGTATCTTTCGAGCTCGTGGCGGACCTGGAGACACTGGATGGCAGTGTCGACCTTTTCGATACGGACCGGCACCTGATCGCGCGGGACTCGATCCGGCACGTTCAGGCAGGGTTGGACAAGATGACTCCCCGAGTGCGCGAGATATTGTGGCTGCGGAAAGTGGAAGGCCTCAACGTGCAGGAAACGGCCGCTCGGCTGGGTATCGGCAAAGATGCGGTAAATCACCAGTTGATGATGGGAATGAAAGCCCTGGCCGATCATATGCTGGGGGGCGCAGGGAAAATAGTACGTCGACGCTACATGGCGCGTAGAGACCGGGGCGCCTCATGAGCCGCGTACGCGAAACACAGGACGACGCGGCGCAATGGATCATCGCGCGCGAAGAGCCCGGTTGGACAACGAGCGATCAGGCTGAGCTGGACGAATGGCTTGCGAAATCCGATCTGCACCGAGTGACTTTCATCAGGCTCGAACAAGGGTGGCGCGAAGCTGACAGGATCGGCTCGCTTGGTACTTCGCTTATGCCTGAATCGCTGTGCGACAATCGGGCACGCTATTATTGGGTGAAGCGGGCGGTGCCACTGGCTGCCGCTGCCTCGCTGGTCGCTGCGATCGGTCTCGGCTCGCATGTTTTTGTGCAGCAACCTAAAACTGAAGTTGCGAATACGCGCTACGATACCAAGATCGGTGCTCATAGGACCATCGACTTGCCGGACGGCTCCAAGATCGAGCTGAACACTGCCTCGGACGTACGAACAGCCGTCACCGATTTCGCTCGCGAGGTATGGCTCGATCAGGGCGAAGCCTATTTCGAAGTTGAGCACGACAAGAGCAGACCGTTCGTAGTCCATGCGGGCAACCGTCGGATTACCGTGCTGGGCACGAAATTCTCGGTCAAGCGGGACGGCGACAAGGTGAGCATACTTGTTCGTGAGGGTCGAGTGAGGGTTGATGACATTCAGGGTGCCGAAACGATGCGGTCAACCACGATCACCTCTGGCGAAATCGCGTTGACCCAAGGGCCAGCCACCTTGGTAACTGCCAAATCAGACGAACGGGTCGAGAATGCCCTAGCATGGCGGGAAGGTATGCTAAGCTTTGATCAGGACCCCCTCTCGGACGTTGCCGCAGAGTTCAATCGGTATAATCGCCAACAATTGATTGTGACTGATAAAGACGCCGCCAACATCCGTATCGGCGGCATTTTCCCCGCTTCCAAGCCTGTGGATTTTGTCCGCCTGCTGCGCGACGCCTATGGTCTCAAGGTTGAGGAAACACCGGAAGCCATACGCATTTCAAGTTGAGATTACAGTTTTGTGGCGACTGATTGTCTTACTCTCCGACGGATGATTTGGGACCGTCGGATGTCAAAGGGGGGGACAGATGAGAACCATGAGTTTAATTGCAACACTCGCTGCAAGCACGTGCATTGTCGCGACAGCCCATGCGCAACAGACGTCATTTAATGTGCGAGGCGGTAGCCTGAAGAGCGCTATTGACGCTTACGCCCGCCAATCGCGCCGCCCCGTCGTTTACAAAGCGGACGACCTCCGTAATGCCCGCTCATCTGGCTATAGCGGGATCGCTTCGCCATCCGACGCTCTCGACGCGATCCTGGCCAATTCCGGCTTCCTGGCCAAGCAGGGGGCTTCAGGATCGGTGGCGATCGTCCGGGTGGGAAACGGCGCACGGGCCGACGATGATAGGCCGTCTTCAATGCAGGATATCGTCGTTACGGCGCAAAAACGCGAAGAGCGCCTCAAGGATGTGCCGGTTCCAGTGACGGCGGTCACCGGCAACGCGCTTCTAGACAAAAACCAGACCAAGGCCGAAGATTTCTTTTCCAGCATCCCCGGTGTCAACCTTCAAACAACGCGAAACCGGTCTAATCTTGCAATTCGCGGTATCACTACCGGTCCGGTGACGGGAAATCCCATTGTCGGTTATACAATTGACGATATCCCTTATGGGTCATCGACAGGTCAGGGTGGGTTGTTCGGCGGCGCTCCGGATATCGATCCCAGCGAGTTGGCCCGCATCGAGGTGCTGCGCGGTCCGCAAGGCACACTCTACGGCGCCAGCAGCATGGGTGGCCTGGTGAAATATGTGACGATCGACCCGTCGACGGACCGCGTCAGCGGAGCCGTTGCCGCTGGCCTGAGCACGATCAATCATGCTGGCGACGTCGGATATAATGTAAGGGCGTCCGTCAACATTCCCGTCAGCGACACCCTGGCCTTTCGCGTCGGGGGATTTTCACGGCAAGACCCAGGCTATATCGACAATGTCATCACTGGAAAGCAGGACGTTAACAAGATCAGGGTATCGGGCGTCCGTGGTTCTGTGCTCTGGCGCCCCTCTGATGCGTTTTCAGCCAAGCTGGGCGCGTTGTACCAGGACCGCAAGGCCTTTGGATCGGCCAATGTCGACGTGCGACTGGGTTCGCGCTATCTCCAGTCAGACCTGTTCGGCGCGGGCAACGGCTATAGCAAGAACCAGTTGTATAGTGCCGTTCTTGAGGGACAGATCGGCGTAGCAAAAATTACGTCGCTCACTGCCTATTCCATGAGCAAGAGTTTCGACTTCGCGGATTTCTCGGCAGCGCCATTAACCGGTGTCTGGCCCGGCATCTACCCGGATGCCGGTGTGACCAACTGGGGAACGACGCTACCTTTGCCCTTTGACGTGAAGAAATTTTCGCAGGAAGCGCGCGTGGCTGTGCCCTTCGGCGAAGCCATCGATGTGATTGTCGGTGCTTTTTACACGCATGAATCGGTTGCGTATGACATCGATACCGGAGCAGTCGATGCCGACACCGACACCGACACCGACACCGACACCGACACCGACACCGGCACTGTCATCGGCAATCCCATTATCTGGCGCGACAGATTCAAATTCAAGGAATATGCCGGATTCGCTAATGTTACAGTGCGTTTGTCCGAGAGCTTCGACGTTCAGGGAGGTCTGCGGTACAGCGAAAATCGTCAGCGAATGCATCACCGCGAAATGGGTGTATTTACTCCCGGTGGTTTTCTCGAAGCCGTCTACAAGTCCAGTGGTCATGCGCTGACGTACCAGATTACGCCTCGCTTCAAGGTCTCGCCGGATCACATGATCTATGGGCGGTTCGCGACCGGGTATCGACCGGGCGGCCCGAACGCGACATGTGACATCAGCATCGGCATTCCTTGCCAGTACAAGGCCGACGAGACGGTAAATTACGAAATTGGCGCGAAGGGCGATTTTTTTGCGCGCGCATTCTCCTACGACTTGTCCATTTTCACCATCGACTGGAAGGACATACAAGTCACTCAAGTCTCACCCGGAGGGACATTTACCTATAACGCCAACGCCAATAGGGCGCGCAGCCGGGGTGTCGAACTGTCATTGGAGGCACGACCCGAAAAAGGTCTGACACTGGCGGTCTGGGGGTCCTATACCGACGCGGAACTGCGCGAATCGTTTTCCCAGACTGTTGCCGTATATGGAGCGAAGGGAGACAGGCTGCCGTTTTCGAGCCGTTATTCCGGGCGAGCGTCAGCAAATTATGAAAGCTCGCTCGGCGGTGACCTCACCGGCTCGATCGGAGGATCCGCGACATATGTGGGGCTGCGCAGGGGCGAATTAGTCGCGACGCTCGCTCAAGCACCGCTTCGGCAAAATTATCCCTCCTATGTGCAGGTCGATCTCAATGCTGGCTTGAAATACCAGGATTGGAAGCTGAATATGTTCGTGCAGAACGCCACCAACAAAAAAGCGTTGATAGGCGGCGGTTTTAATAACCAATATAATTTCAATCCTAATTGGTTCAACTATATCCAGCCCCGTACAATCGGCTTTACTCTAGAGCGTAAGTTCTGAGTCGTTAGAGAACAGGTGGCTCGGGCAATATGTGCGATTTTGACATTCATTCGTACATGATGCCCGAGCCGACCTGAGGTCCGGCGCTATGACTCCCAGTTCTCCAGCGAATTATTGATGCACTTTTTCGGCTCCTTGAGCACGGCGCCTTGTATGTGTTTTTGACAGGGTTGAATTTATGAAGCTTAAGATTTTAGCGCAACTAGGCGCGGCGTTCGGTATTGCCGCCGGTATGGCACCCACTGCGATCGCTGCCACGCCGGGCGATCCCAGGGTCAACGAGATTACCGTGCATGAAGGAACGGAGATGGCTATCGCGCTGTCTCCAGGCCGCAGCAGGTTGGTGATGGACTTGCAGGGCGTGTTGTTCAGCATGCCTGTGACTGGCGGTGCTGCCCGTGCGCTGACCGACACTCTCTATGACGCGCGGCAGCCCTGCTGGTATGGCGATGGCAGTCGGATCGCCTTTCAATCGAACCGCGATGGGCATTGGCGCATATGGAGTATCAGGCCGGATGGAAGCGACCCGAAGGTGCTTACGCCAGGACCTTTTGAGGCGCGGGAGCCGGCCTGCTCACCCGATGGCAAGCGGATCGCGTTCAGCTCTGAGCGGAGCGGGAATTACGACATCTGGGAACTAGTTCTGGATAGCGGCGCGCTCCGCCAGATTACGCACGCACAAAGTGACGAAATGCGCTCCAGCTACGCGCCGGACGGGAAGGGCATTGCCTATACCTCTGAACGGCAGAATGCCTCCGGCATCTACGCTACGTCAGTCGACGGCGTCGAACGCCTGCTTGCAAACGCTAAGCTGGAACCGGGCAATATAACCGCGCCGCTTGGCACGCCTGCCTGGGCACCGGATGGCAAAAAAGTCCTGTTTGGGCTGGTTACAGGCGGCTTCGCCAAACTCATGGAGGGCGACAAGGTCATCTCGGCAAGCGAGGACGTGCATCCCTTCCGGGGCGCATGGCTGTCCCCCGACGACTATCTCTATGCCGCCGATGGAAAGATCAAACGCCGGTCTCTGACGACCGGCAAGACGACTACCCTAGAGTTCAGCGCGACACTGCCGATCAGCCGTCCGACCTATACGCGCCACCCACAGAATTTATCTTCGACAGAGCCGGAGCGCGTGCTGGGCCTGCTCAAGCCGGTCATTTCGCCCGATGGCATGCGCATAGCATTCGCGGCGCTGGGGAAATTGTGGCTGATGGATGTCGGCGGCAAGCCGTACGCGGTGACGCCCGAAGGCCCGTTTGTCGTGACTGACCCGGCTTGGTCATCGGACGGGATGAAGCTGGTCTATTCCAGCGACCGTGCAGGAAGCATGGATCTGTGGATATATGACATTGCCGCCGGAACCCATCGACCTTTGACCGCCGCGCCGGGCGCGGAAATGCGACCCGCATGGTCGGCTGACGGCAAAAAAATCGCTTTCGTCAGCGCCATGCAGGACTTTTACGGAGTGGTGCATACAGTTGATGTTGTCACCGGCAAGATCCAGACCGTTCAGCCTGCCAGTTTTGGGCCAGGCTATCCAAGCTGGTCGGCCGATGGGCAGTCGATCATGGTTTCGCGGATGGATGATTATTCTAAATCCAGGTCCTACGAAGTAGGCACGACAAATCAAATCCGCGTGCTTTCGGCCGACGGCACAGGACAACCCCGCGACTATACTGTTGTCCCTCATCATTCGATCGGCACGCGCTCGGCCTCAGACGGCCCAGTCTGGTCGCCGGATGGCCGTCTTATCGCCTTTCAGATGGACCAGGCGCTGTGGGTCATGCAGGTGTCGCCGGACGGTGCGCCGACAGGCGCTTCCCGGAAGCTTGCGGATGGTCTCGCCAGCTTCATGAGCTGGACAGGCGACTCCTCGCGGCTGCTTTATGTGGATGTTGACGAACTCAAAATCGTCCAGATATCCAACGGTCAAAGCGCCAAGGTTCCTCTCGATCTGAATTGGAAGCGTGACATCCCCACAGGCACTTTGGTGATCCATGCCGGTACGCTTGTTGACGGAGTGCATCCAGACGTGCGCTCCAACGTAGACATCGTGGTGAAGCGCAATCGTATTGTGGCCATCGAGCCGCACAAACCCGATCGCGAGGCTGATAAATTCATAGATGCGTCCACTTTGACGGTTATGCCGGGCCTGATTGACGCTCATGTGCATTTCGCCAAGGAATATGGCAGCGCGTTTGGACGGCTGCAGCTTGCCTACGGAATAACCACGGTGCGTAGTCCCGGCAGCATCGCCGCAGATGCAATCGAGGAGCGTGAAGCCTCTGCCGCGGGCCTGCGTCCTTCACCGCGGATATTCACGACCGGCTATATTCTCGAAGGCGAGCGCGCCTACTGGGACATGTCCACTACCGTCGCTGACCTCGCCCAAGTTGATCGCGAGATCGAGCGGGCCCGCAGGCTGAAGTACGATATGCTCAAAACCTATATCCACACGAGCGAACCCTTGCGTGAGCGCCTGGTCGAGGGTGCGCACCGTTTGGGTATCCCTGTCAGTTCGCATGAAATCTACCCCGCTGCCCGCTTTGGTAGCGACAGCGTTGAGCACTTCGACAGTTCCGCTTCCGGCCGTGGCTATTCGAGCAAAACTAGCGGCATCCATAACGTCTATGATGATGTCGTACAAATACTGTCAAAATCGCAGATGACACTGACGCCGACAATGGTGTTGCTTGCGCCGATGGACGAACTCGCAACGGATGTCGACCGGGCAGACCCGCGCTGGGCAGCACAACCCGCATGGGTACGCAGTTTGGACAGTGGGCCTGCAAGGCCACCTTTGCCACAGCAGCTTCGCGAAAATGTCGGGAAGAGCATAGTCAAGCTGCATCGTGCCGGCGTGCACCTTCTGGCAGGCACAGACGCACCATTAACACCGGCTGGCCTGACACTGCACAAGGAACTGGGACTGGCTGTGCGGGCCGGGCTTACGCCTTTCGAGGCTTTGCAGATGGCTACGACCATTCCTGCCGAGTTACTCGGGCAACGCGCCTCTCTAGGCTCGATCGAAGTTGGCAAACTCGCCGACCTGCTCATTGTGGATGGTAATCCACTGCTCGATATTCGCAATGCGCGCAACGTAAAGCAGGTCATCGTCAACGGGCGGATTTACGGTCCGAAGGAACTGCCCTTGAACTGAAGCAGGTCCGTCCGGAGACCTAAGCTTACCCGTTGGAATATTCCGGGGGCGTGAGGCACGATTGGCACGTCCAGGATCAACGCGCTCCCGCTGAACAGCAAAGGCTCCCGGCCGGTCAAGGGGCTCCGTCGTTGTCATCGCTCTCGCTGAGGGTGGCAGATCGCGGGCGCGATTGCGCCTAGGCTAGCGTACCGCTCGACGCTAAAAGAGGGTTCTGTCATCGTCGTGCACAGTTGAACCCGGTCTTTCAGTAAGTTAGTTCTATCTGACATCCGGCGCGCGGTAGCTCGTCGGGTGGTTGGCTAGCAGGGCCAAAGAGGGAGCAGGCTATTGATCGATTTCAACTTTGACCCGGCCAAGCGACGCCTGGAGGCGTGTTATCGCGGCTTTTGGTCAGCGGAAACCGCGAATGCCGCGTTGTTACAGATGAAAGTGGCGCTCGACGGCGCTTCGGTAGGCGGACAGTCCTTTACGCTGCTCGACGATTTCCGGGATTGGTCAACCCAAAATCCGGAAGTGGTTGCGATCAATATGCAATTTGCGACATTGTGTCGACGCTACCCTATCAAGCGCAATGCGATGATTATTCCCTCTGCCTTACTGCGCCTGCAGATAAACCGAACTGTGCAAGACCTTGGGTTCTGCCGGGCGTTCAGTACATTTGATGAGGCGGATTCATGGCTGGGGGAGATAGAGCCTTGCTCCTGAACTGCCAGAGTGTCAGCGCATATCGGTTGCCGACGCGGGCAATAGACTGAAGCTTAAAACACGCCTGTATAGCGGACGTGGCTCTTGGCCTCTCATGATACAAGCCGCCGGAGCGGGCGGCGGTCAACTCCGAGGGATGGGATGGCGATCCGGTCGTCCGGCAGAAGTTGCTCGACATCGAGGCCGCACCCTGTCGATGCCAATCGCGATCAGTGTTGTCCCGCATTGCGCTGTAGCGATGACGATGCAAGGGCTTGCCGACGGATCGGCAAGCCCCTTCCTTTTGCGGACGGCGTTTTTCAGGCGCGCATGAGTGGATCGCTGATCCCGTGATGTCCCGTTTCGATACGCCCTGCGAGGCGTATGTCCATGCCCGGCGTAGCGACGGTCAGGTCGTACCAGTCCTCGCTCTTTGCCACCTGCCAACGCTCGCTTGTGCTGCTGCCGCCCACCACCGTGACGATGCGGTCGCTGTGGATACCATAAGCATCCTTGCCGAGGGTGATGCTGGCGGGCGTCGCGCCACGGTGCGCGAGTCGCAGACGGACGGCCTTACCCTTCGCATCATAGCGTGCGTTGAGAACGGGCGCACTTGCGGCTTGCGCAAGATCGCCGGAGAAGCCGCGCAGGTAGCCATTGGGGCCGAGCACGACGAGATCGAAGCGGCTATCCTTCGTGGCGGCCCATTTGTCTTCGAGCGACTTGCCGGGTTCCACGGTATAGCGTCGAGGAATCTGGTTCAGCTGATGCTTGTCGTACACATGAAAGACCGCGCCGGCCTTTCCCTCATTGGTGAAGGTCAGGGTAAGCGCATCGCTGGTGGCGACCGCGTCGACATGAAGGACGTAGGGCAAGGCACGCGAGCGACGGACGCCTGCTTCCTGAAACATGTCCTGCGGGGCGCGAGGAGGCAGGATTTTGGGGCGGGTAAGATGCTCGGCGAGGACCGTACTTGCCCTGCTGACATCCGGCAGTTTCGGGAAAGCCTTGTCGCCGTTCTGCGTGAAATCGAAGCAGCTTGTAAGGTCGCCACACACGGCGCGATGCCATGGGCTGATGCCAGGGATCGTGACGCCGAAGCGCTTTTCCAGGAACTGGCCGACCGAAGTATGATCGAACACCTCGCTGTTGACCCAGCCGCCACGGCTCCATGGCGAGACGACATACATGGGCACGCGGGGACCAAGACCCCAGGGGCGCGTGGTGCCGCTCACATCGTCGTCGCGCGATGTGTATTTGTCCTCATGATCGTCGAAGTATTCGCCAGCCAGATCGAGCGTTGCCTTTCCCGCCATCGTTCCGTCGCGATTGTAGGAGGGCGGCGCGGGGGGCGGAACATGATCGAACAGGCCGTCATTCTCGTCGAATGTCTGGAAGAAAACGGTCTGGCTCCACACGTCGGGATTGGCCGTGAGCGCATCGAGTACTTGCGCCGTGAACGCAGCGCCTTCGATCGGGGTGGAGGCGCTGGGATGTTCCGACCGTTCCTTGGGCGGCAAAACCCATGACACGGCGGGGAGCGTGCCGTCCTTCACGTCCTTCGCGAACTGTTCGAGCGAAAATTCGCTCATGCCGCGTTTGTAGAGACCCGAATCAGGCTTGGCTTCGCGGAAGCCTTTGAACGCGAGGCCGCCGTGCATAGCGCCGGTCCAGTTGTCGTTGGGGTTCTGATAGATGCGCCAATCGACCCCAGCTTCTTCCAGCACTTCGGGAATGGTAGCCCATTCCAGCGCATTTCCCGCGTAGGTGTAGCCCGGTTCCGGCAACGCGCCCTTGATCCAGCAGCGCAGGTTGTTGGGTTCCGAATGCGTGTCCTGGCAGTTGGTGCCCTGCGACGCTACCTTCGGATCGAAGCTGGAGCCTGACCAGAAAACGATGCGATTGGGATCGGTGCCGCTCGTAACGGAGCAATAATAGGCATCGCAAATGGTGAAGCCTTCAGCGAGCGCGAACTGAAAGGGGATGTCGTCGCGCTTGTAATAGCCCATCGAATAATCGGTTTTATACTTGGGCCACAGACCGAACTTGCCCTGGTTCCATGCCGCCTGCGCGTCTGAGAAGCTGTGCGGTGTGCCGGGAACCTTGAGCGCATTGGTCCGCTCCGTGTCCAGATGGAATGGCGGCAAGTCGCGCACGCCATTGGATTGCCACCAGACAGGTCGGTTGCCGGGCAGCGGGATCGGATGCCGATCGCCAAAGCCCCGGACGCCCTTCATCGTACCGAAATAATGGTCGAACGAGCGGTTCTCCTGCATCAGGATGACGATGTGCTTCACGTCGGCGATCGTGCCGGTCACGCGCTTGGGCGGGATGGCGAGCGCGCGGCCTATGCTGCCAGGGAAGGCGGCTATGCCTCCGGCAATACTGGCGGTCTTGAGGAAATCGCGTCGGTTCTTCAGGGACATGGCACAGGCTCCGATGGTTTTGAGGCGGCTTACAAAAGGGACTTGCGCAGTCGACACGCGCTGCGGTCGAGCAGCAGGACGACGATGAAAATGGCGATCAGGATGGTGCCGACATGCCCATATTCATACATGTCGTAGCGGCCCTTCAGTTCCTGGCCGATGCCGCCTGCGCCGACGAGACCGATAACGGTCGCCATGCGGACGTTCCGGTCGAGGATGTAGAGCGTGTAGGCAATGTATTGGGGCAGCACCTGAGGCAGGATGGCGTAGCGCCACATAACGATCTTGCTTGCGCCGATCGCAGTCAAAGCCTCCTGCGGGCGGGGATCGGCATTCTCGATGTCATCGGCGTAGAACTTGCCAAGGAAACCCGCTCCGTACAAACCCAGCGCCAATATGCCCGCGATGGGCCCGAACCCATAAGCGATCACCAGGAACAGTGCGCTGACCAGCTCTGGAATGGCGCGACAAAAGCCGATCACGCTGCGCGCCACCATGCGGATCGCCGCAAACCGCATCATGTTGCGCGCGCCGAGCAGCGCCAGCGGAAAGCCGACCATGATGGCGACGATTGTGCCCCAGAGCGCGATTTCCAGCGTCTCCAGCATCTTGGTAGCGACCAGCCATGCATAGCCCAGCGGCTGTACAAGATAGGTCGTGCGGACGGGACTGCTTTCCATGCGCAACGTCTGCGGATTGATTGCTTCGCCACGACTTTCGACGGTTTCGAGGTGGGAAAGCAGCGGCAGGTCGTCGGGATCGAATCCCTCGATGCGGGCAATGTCCTGCCTGTCGGACAACTGGATGGGGACAAGCTGCCCGATGGCATTGCCGAGGCCGTCGGCGACCTGCGATCGCCCGAACGGTCCGAACTGTACCGCGACGGCTTCCGTCGTCATGGCAATCATGCGACCGATCTCGACACGCTGCCCTGTATACCAGAGCAGGAGCGCCGCGCCGATAAGCACCAACACCGTGCGGCTGCCATAAGGGCGCGGATAGGACCATCCGGTGTGCGTCGACGCAGTCATGCCGCCACTTCCTCCGCAGGCACGACGGCTTCCCTTTTGGCATAGATGCGCTTCGCATCATGCGTGTCCAGCATTGCGGGCGGGCCGTCGAAGATGACCCGGCCGCCCTGCAAGGCGACGATCCGGTCAGCATAATCCTTTGCAAGATCAAGCTGGTGAAGACTGCACAGTACGGTCGCGCCGCGATTCAGTGCCTGAGTGCGCAGCAGATTTAGCACCTCCCGACTCAGCCGCGGATCTAGGCTGGCGACCGGCTCGTCGGCAAGGATGACAGCAGGGTCGAGCATGAAGGCGCGGGCGATGCCAACACGCTGCTGCTGTCCGCCCGAAAGCCGTTCGATGCGGCGGCGAAGATGGGCTTCCTCCAGGCCGACCGCTGCGATGAGCGAGCACACCTTGTCTTGCAATTCAGCCGGATAGAGCCCCGACAGCGAACGCCACATTGGCATGGCAGGCACGGCGCCCGCCATGACGTTCGTGGCAACGCTGGCCCGGGCGGCCAGTCCATAATGCTGGTGAACCATGCCGATCCGCCGACGCAAAAAAGGAAGCGTCTTCCGATCGACCGTCTTGCCGCCGACGATCACCCGTCCGGCAGTGGCAGGCGACAACCCGTTGACGGTGCGCAGCAAGGTGGACTTGCCAGCGCCCGAATGGCCCAGGACGACGCAGAATTGCCCGGCGGGTACGGTGAACGACACGGCGTCCAGCGCACATGTCCCATCGGGGTAATGAACGGTCGTGTTCTCGAACTGGATGTTCATCGCCGTTCTGCCGATTTCTTGAGGATTTCCCCCTTCATCGCATCGCTGACCATTGCCATTTTCTGCGCAGCGGGTGCGAATTTCGCGGCAGAGAAATGCGCGTCATAGCCGTCGACTTGTCCGCCGCCATAGCCGCGGATCATTTCAGGAGTGATGCCGGGTTCCTGCGCGATATTCTGAAACGCGGTCTTCAGGCGATCCCGGGTGGATACCGGCAGGCGGCTGTTAACGACAAGCGGCGGATAGGGGATGGGATCGCTGCGCGCGATGATCTTTACGTCACGTACGCCGGGCACATTCTCGCGCACTGCTTTTTCGTAGCTTTCAAAGGACAGGGCGGCCACATCCACGCGACCCTGCAACAGTGCCGCAAGACTGCTGGCATGACTGCCGGTTAGGCGCACGTCCTTCAGATCCTTGGCTGGATCTATCCCGGCGTCCATCAGCATCGTCAGTGGAAAGACGAAGGACGAGGTGGAATTGACGTCACCGAACGCCACTCGCTTGCCGCGCAGGTCCGCGATCGCGGAGATGGGCGAGTCTTTGCGCGCGAACAGTCCGGCATAATAGACCGACGCGCCGGATTTTACCGCCACCGCCAGCAATTCGGCGCAGCCTCGATCCTTCGCTTGCAGATAGGTGACCGGCCCGACGAAGGCGATGTCGGCGGCACCGTTACACATGCCCTCAACCACTGCCCCATAGGATTGCGCGACCTTCAGGTCGAAGGTCAGCCCAGTGCTGCGCGATACGGCGTTGAAGATCGGCTGGTAATCCGCCAGCGTGCCGCTTTCCGTGCCGCCATCTGCTGGAATGAGCAGAACATGAAGGGGCTGCGCCTGCGGACCTTTCTGCATCACCAAGAACAGGCCTGCTCCCCCTAATGCCAGCACCAGCAGTGTAGCGATCATCCACCGTTTCATAAGCACATCCATCCTATCCCGCCCTATCGGTAGCCGCGTTCGGGATAGGAGAATGCTGTGACATGGCGATGAACGCTCAGAAGCTGGTCGTGAAGGAGCCGTAGACTGCGCGCGGTTTGCCCTCGAACTCGTAACCGTAGAAATAGGCGTCGCTGTTCAGCGCAATTTCGCCGCGCAGAAATGCCGAGCCGAAGCGCTGGTTACCGTAGCCATAGCGTTCGGCATATTTCTCGTTGGTTATATTGACGACGCGGATCTGGAAGCGGTGCTGCCGCTCGTTCCCCGCCCAATAGGCGATTGAACCGTTCATCACGAAATAATTGCCGAAGTTGTGACGGTATCTGGCGCGCAAGGTGCCGTCAGGCTGGCGGACATTCGGGCCGCCGGTAGCAAATTCCGGTCCCTGATAGCGGGGCAGCAAGGTGATGTGGAACCGGTCGTTCGCACTGTGCCACGCGACATTGCCGGTGATCATATATTCGGGCGTCTCGTTGATCTGAAAATCGGTTCCGCCCAGTCGGGCCTGCTGTTTGGTGTAGTTGATGTTGGCCGTGAACTGTTTTCCCAGAATGAAGTCCACGTCCGCCGTGATGCCCCGGATTTTGGTGACGGCGGTGTTATTGAACCAGGTGTTCGGCGTCAGTCCGGACGTGCCCTGAATGCGGTTGCTGATGTCGGTGCGAAACGCGCCTACTTCGGCGTTGATCTGCAGCGTACCGAAGGATTTGCTGAACCCGACGGCGCCGTTGTAGGTTTCGGTCGTTTCGGTCTGAAGATTGGGATTTCCCACCTGCGTGGGGCTGATCGAGAAAAGCTCATTGGTACGCGGCAGGCTGTAGGACGTGCCCCCATTGCCGCGGATGTAGAATGGACCGACTGGCTGCCGGAACCCGAACTTCCAGATCGTCTTTGAGTCGAAACTCTTGGCAAAATCCGTACGGACGGCGAGCGAAATTTTCGTATTCGGGCTGAAAGGAAGGACCGGCCTCGCGTCAAGATACAGTCCCGTAATCGTCGTCGAGGAATCCCCCACCGGGAATACGGGGTCGGAGTCATCCTTGTAAGACACCACCTGCACCCCTGCCACGAGCTCGATCAGCTTTGGGAATGTGAAGGTGTTGCGGAAATTAAGGCCGCGCTCCTGGAAACCGCCGACCTTGGAATTGGGACCGAACCCCTTATTGGGATAAGGAGTCGAGCGACCCGTGGCGTCGCCAAAGCGGATCGCCTGACCATTGATATTCACGCAGCCGGCACGGTTGGTGCAGGTTTCGGCAAATGTCTCGGTATTGTTGAGCTTGGGATTGCTCCAGTAACCGGACAGCTCCGTGTAAACCTTGTCAGACCAGCGTCGGTCGATCGAGAAATCGACGATGGGATAGCGCACCCGGTTGGGCGAGAATGTCTCATTGTCCGGGAAGGCATCCTGGAACTCGATCTGCGTGTATTGGCCGTTCGCGCGAAACTCCGTCTTGTCGTCCACCTTCCAGAGATATTTGATGCCGACATTGTTCCGGTTGAGCGGATATTTCTGAATGCCGCCTGCCTTCGCGACGTTGTCGACAAAGCTTTCCGGCGCGAAGATGCGGGGGCCGTCGGTCTGCTGGCTGCTGCCATAGACCATGAAACTGTGACGCCCTTCGGCGTCCAGCGCGAACTTCGCGTTGCCCCACAACTCGCGCGAGTTGAACTCGCCATAGCTTGCGCCCAGTTCCACCTTGTCGGTGCCATCGGGGCGCTTGGTGACAAGGCTGATGACGCCGATTCCGCCATTCGATCCGAAGAAGAGGCTGTTGCCGCCGCGGAACACCTCCACCCGTTCGATCATGTGCGGGTCGATCGTCGTCGAACCCCAGATGTCTTCGAGCGCAGGGCCGCGATCATAAAGCGGTACGCCATCCAGCACGACAAGCGTATCGCGGTCGCCGCCGCCATCCAGGCGGATCGTATATTCGCCTTCGTCGGGCGAATAGCCGATGTTCGCGCCTTTGATAAGGAACTGCGCCACTTCCGCGAAATTGCTGGCGCCGCTGGAGGCGATGGCCTGAGAGTCGACGATCTGAACATTATTTCCGTAGATGGCGGCTTCGGCGGCCAGTTTGGTCGTTTCGACCCTTTGTCCGGTAACAACGATGGACGGATCGTTCTCAGCTTCGACAGATGCCGCCGGTGCTTGCGCCATCGCGATGGAAGGCAACAGGCTGACGCCCAGCAACAAACCGAGATGTTTGATCACGCATTGTGATCGGCCGTGATTGTGTGAGTGTGTCAGCATGAAGGAACCCCCGGAAATAATGGCGTTGCCGGGCTGCACCGCGCCTGCTGGGCGACTCGATGGTGCAGCGCGTCAATCGCTTGCAGGGCTCAGATAGGAGGGCGATGTGACAGTTAAATGAAACTTACTCAATTATAAATTGCATAAAAAATGAGTTTTACTGTTGATCATTGTGCAATCATGTCGAGCATAATGAGGTTGGCTCAATTTTGTATGAGATCGAAATTCTGCTAGGGCAGCATGGAGAAGCAATCAGGACGACCATGCCGACACCCACATCCAAGCGCCGCGCTCTACCGACGACAGATCATCGTCCGATCGACAACACGCTGAACCGTATCCGGGTTGCCCAACCCGGAATGGCAAAGGGGGCCAGTCGAATCGCTGACTACATCCTGGCCCAGCCCGAAAAAATCGTGAGCATGTCAGTGACCGAACTGGCTGAAGAAACCGGTGTCAGCGAAGGCAGCATCATCAATTTTTGTCGCGGGATTGGCCTTTCGGGCTTCCAGCAGATGAAGCTCAGCCTCGCACAGGAGATCGTGCAGCCCGTTCAGTTCATCCATGAAGATGTCGCGCGCGACGATGACATGGATACGATCTGCCGCAAGGTTTTCCATTCGGGTATTCAGGCCCTGCGGGATTCCCTGTCGGTGTTAGACCCGGTTGCCCTGTCTCGCGCCGTTGACATGATCCGCGCAGCGAAACGTGTTGAAGTCTATGGGATCGGCTCATCTGCTCCAATTGCAGAGGACACGCATTATCGGATGTTACGTATCGGTCTGGATGCGCGGGTCGTTGTCGACAGCCATGTTCAGGCGATCAGTGCATCGCGCTGCGACCCAGACGTGGCGGTGCTGACAATCTCGCACAGTGGTGCGACGCATGAAACAGTGGCATCCACCCGGCTGGCCAAGGAAGCGGGCGCGAACACCATAGTCATCACTAATTTCGCGCGTTCGCCGATTCAGGCCTATGCCGATATAGTGCTGTTCACAATGGCGCGCGAAACGAGCTTCAGGACGGAGGCCATGACCAGCCGCATCGCCCAGCTATGTGTGGTCGATGCTCTTATCGCTGCGCTTGCTTTGGCAGATTATGAGCGTTCCACCGAAACCTTGCGTCAGACGTTCGATGTACTTTCGATAAAGCGTTTCTGACCCGCAGGAGGGCTTACCAGGCGAGCATGTCCTCGAGTGTCAGTTCGGTGCCGGGCCCAATCAATATCGGATGGATGCCGTAATCGGTGGCGCCCTTTCCGTCCGTCAGCGGATTGTCGCCGATCATGACGGCCTGATCGGGGGAAACGCCTGCAATGTCGCAGGCTCGAGAGAAAAGTAGCGGACCGGGTTTGCCGACCGTCATCACGGGAGTGTTTGGCGCACAGGCCAGTAATGCCGCCAGAACCGCTCCGGTTTCAGGTACGATTTCCCCATCTGTCCCGGGGTGCGTTACATCGCCATTGGCAACGATCAGTCTGGCGCCACCATGCAACGCATTCGCCGCCCTGCACAGTTTGGCGTAGGTGAACCGCGTGTCGCGCATCAACAGTATCTGGTCCGGTGCTTCACGAACGAGCGTCAGGCCCATCTGCCTGGCACATCCTTTGATCCGCGCCGAGCCGAGCAACATGACCCGTGCATGTTTATCCTGGCTGGTCCACCGAACCGCCTCGGCGCCTGCCAGAACGATCCGTTCCGCCGGAATATGCACACCGGCCTGCTGTAATATACGGGAGAAATCCTCGGGCAAATGCGTCGAGTTATTCGACAGGATGACGATGCGATCGCCATGCCGCTGAAGCAATGTCCGCGCGCCCGGCACAAGCCTGCTGCCGATCATCACGCAGCCGTCCCAGTCAAGAAATATGGCGGCGGCTCGCTGAAATGCTTGTTGCGGTGATCGAAAAGGGGGCATGCTAACATGCGGATTACTCAATTGCATTAGCCACCCTCTCAGAGAGGCTCTCGAAATACTCATATTATTTTGATTGTAAAGTGAGATAAACTCAAAAAAGTTGGGTCGTTTTGGTGCGTCTGCTTTTGCGCAATCGCATCTCGGTTGAGGCACCGCTCTCTTAAACTAGGCATAATGTGATTTTGCTCGGCTCCTCAATCAAAAGCGCATCAGCCTTGTGAGCGATATGCCTATCTGGCGCCGACGCATGCAATACTTCATGGTTGTGTTGAGGACTGACCATGCGAGCCTCTAGAGGCGGCAGGACATGGGCCATTGTAATTCTGCAATGTTGCCAGTTCGTCACATCATTTAAGGAGCGGAACCTATTCTTTGCAACGTGGCTTATCCCAGTGGGCCTGTTTGAATGGAGAATGAAAATGGCGGACTCAGCCGACCCAGTAGAATATGGCGGATCGTCGGGTGGATGGGGTTCGGTACGCGGCATGATCGGCACTCTGGCTCGCGAACTTTCTTCTCCTGGAGCGCTCGAAACACTGCGCAACCAGAACAAGCCCGGGGGGGTCATGTGCACCAGTTGCGCCTGGGGCAAGCCGAAGCATCCTCATGCATTTGAGTTCTGCGAAAATGGCGCGAAGGCCACCTTATGGGAACTTACTACCCATCGTTGCACACCGGATTTTTTCGCGAAACACAGCGTATCGGACCTGCGCGGCTGGAGCGATCATGACCTAGAGCATGAGGGGCGACTGACGGAACCGATGCGTTACGATGCTGCCGTCGATCATTATGTGCCTTGCAGTTGGGAGGAGGCATTTTCTTCCATCGGTGCGGAATTGCGCGGGATAGATCCCAAGTCAGCGGTCTTCTATGCGTCCGGGCGGGCGAGTTTAGAAACATCCTATCTCTATGCCCTGTTCGCGCGGCTTTATGGGCATAACAACCTGCCTGACAGTTCCAACATGTGCCACGAGACGACGTCAGTGACACTCAATCAGTTGATGGGGTCACCGGTAGGCACTTGCATCCTTGACGATTTTGAGCAGTGCGACGCGATCTTTTTTTTCGGGCAGAATACGGGGACCAATAGCCCACGTTTCCTTCATCCATTACAGAAGGCGGTGAAGCGGGGATGCAAGGTCGTGACCTTCAACCCCATCCGCGAGAAAGGGCTGATAGCTTTCACCAATCCGCAGAGTCCGACCGAGATGCTGACTGGCAAGGATACGGAGATCAGCTGTCAGTATCTTCAGGTGCGCGCCGGAGGCGATATCGCCGCCATTATGGGCCTGTGCAAATATGTACTGGCGCAGGATGATGCGCGCGGCGGTACGATCATCGACCGTGCTTTCATCGATACCCACTGCACCGGTTTCGAGGAGTTCCGCGCCCGCGCCGATGCGACATCATGGGAACAGATTGAGCTGGAGTCGGGCCTGAGGCGCGCAGATATCGAGGAAGCGGGCCGCATCTATGTGGAGGCGGAGCGGGTAATCGGCGTCTATGGCATGGGCCTGACGCAGCATGTGCATGGCTTTGAAAATATTGCGATGTTGGTGAACCTGCTGCTGATGCGCGGCCATATCGGGCGGCCGGGCGCTGGGATCTGCCCCGTGCGTGGTCATAGTAATGTGCAAGGTCAGCGTACGGTGGGTATTTCCGAAAAGCCCGAGCTGGTACCATTGGACAAGTTGGCCGAGCAGTTCGGCTTCGATCCGCCGCGTGAGCACGGCATGACGACGGTTAAAGTGTGCGAAGAGTTGCTCGAAGGCAACGTGCAGGCCTTTATCGGACTGGGTGGCAACTTCCTGCGCGCGATCCCAGATCAGGGGCGGATCGAATCGGCATGGGAAAATATGCGGTTAACGGTGCAGATTGCCACCAAGCTCAATCGTAGCCATTTGTTCAACGGCAAGATCGCCTATCTGCTCCCTTGCCTGGGCCGCAGTGAAGAAGATCTGCAGGCAGGTGGCGCGCAGACGGTAACGATTGAGGATAGTTTCAGCCATATCCACGGGTCGATTGGCCATAGGAAGCCTGCCAGCAAGCATCTGAAATCTGAACTGGCAATCGTAGCGGGTATCGCCAAGGCGACACTGCCATCCAATCCCAAGGTGCGCTGGGACGATTGGACAGCCGATTATGCGCTGGTCCGCGATTTGATCGCCGACACGTATCACGAAGAATTTCACGACATGAACGCGCGCATGTTCGAGCCGGGCGGCTTCTATCGCGGTAATGGTGCGCGCGAACGCATCTGGAAGACTGAGAGCGGCAAGGCGCAGTTCACTGCCCCAGCAATGCTGGCCGCCACCGATGTGGCCGACGCGCCGGGCCGCTATCGGCTGGTCACGGTTCGGTCGAACGATCAGTTCAACACGACGATTTATGGCTATAGCGACCGGTTGCGCGGGATCGAGGGCAAGCGGGACGTCATCCTGATCAATCCCGCCGATATCGAACGGGCCGGACTGGTCGCTGGGCAGCGTGTGACGTTGGTGGGCGATGCTGGCGACGGCCATGTGCGACGTATCGAGCGACTGGAGATCGTACCTTACAATCTGCCCAATGGGACGATCGTAGGCTATTATCCTGAGCTCAATCCTCTGATTGCCCTTTCCCACCATGATCAGCATTCGAAAACTCCCGCCAGTAAGGCGGTGCCTGTTAGGATCGAGGCGATAGGTTGAGCAGCGCTGCACAAACAATCGAGGACCCTGTCGGTGACGCCATCGCCGAGGCTGCGCCCGCCGCGCTTGCAGCCAAGGCGCAGCAGCCTGCGGGGCGCATGATTGTACTGGCGATATTTGCGGGTGCATTCATTGCCTTCGGATCAGTCGCTTCGCTCGTAGCACAAGCGAATATGGGCGATGGTGGGTCTGTGCATATGCTGTCAGGTATCGCCTTTTCTGTCGGGCTCATGATGGTCATGATCGTGGGCGCGGAGCTGTTCACTGGCAACACGATGATGGCGCTTGCGACACTCACGGGAGATCTGGGCGCCGGACGAATGGCCAAGGCGTGGGCGGTTGTGTGGATCGGCAACTTGGCTGGCAGCGTTGCCATTGCTGTATTATTCCATGCGGCAGGAGGACTCTCCGACGGCGTAGGTGAAGCGGCGAGCGCGCTGGTCAAGACCAAGCTGGGCAAGTCGGCACTCGCGATATTCTGTTCAGCGATATTGGCGAACATGTTGGTGTGCCTGGCCGTGTGGATGGCCATGAGCGCTAGAACGATACCCGCCAGGATTTTGGCGATTGTCGGTCCCGTCACGGTCTTCGTCAGTGCGGGCCTGGAACATTCGATCGCTAACATGTCGATCCTGCCCCTCGGCTGGCTGGCGGACGCTGGTCAAGTGCCGGATTTAGTTGGCGGCTTTGCCAATCTCGCGGTCAGCACAGCGGGTAACATTGTCGGCGGCGGCGCTGTGGCACTGGGTGTCGCCTACGGCCATGACGTCTGGCGCAGGGCGGGGTGATTGCTGGTATGACGAAGGGGGGCGAATGACGAGCTATTGTGGGCCGCCGCCCTTGCCCGATCAGGCCATGCTAGTCTGGAATCTGGACCCGGTGCTGCTGGCGGGATTGGCAATTTGTGCTTTGTTTGCCCTGCGTTTGCCCAAGGTGGGCCCTGCAATGGCTGCGGTCGCGGTTCTGGCGGTGACGTTCGTCTCGCCCTTGTGTGCAATCAGTGTAGCTTTGTTCACGGCCCGCGCGGTCCACCATATCCTGATCGTCACGATTGCTGCGCCCCTGTTCGCGCTGGCCTTTCCCAGCCGAACGGTCACCATGATCGGCCCAGCGTTCGTTGCGGCTACGGGCTTGCTGTGGGCTTGGCACTTGCCATCGCTTTACGATGCGGCGCTCACAGATGCGAGGATCTATTGGCTTATGCAGGTGAGCCTGCTCGGATCGGCTATCTGGTTCTGGCGCTGCCTGTTTGCTGCGCCGCTAGTGTCCGCCACAATGGGCACGATCGCCGGGATGGCGCAGATGGGCATGTTGGGGGCGCTGCTGACCTTTGCTCCTGCTTCGCTCTATGTCGCTCATGCCGGAACGACGCTCGCCTGGGGGCTGCCCCAGCTTCTCGATCAGCAGTTGGCGGGCCTGGTCATGTGGGTCCCGGGCGTTATTCCCTATGCCATTGCGCTGGCATGGATCGCCCGGTGCGGTTGGATGCGGGCGAGCGTTACGGCATGATCGTGGCGATCAAATTCCTGCATATCGCCGCTTTGTGCCTGTGGTGTGCGGGGCTGATAGGTTTGCCACTGGTGCTGGCACGGCATCAGGCCAACGACGATCAGAGCGAATATGCGCGCCTGCGCGTGATGACGCATCGTGCCTATACCGGCATCGTCACGCCAGCTGCGGTCATCGCGATTGTGATGGGCACCGCCTTAGTTTTTCTTCGTGGCCTGTTCGTGCCGTGGATGTTCGCCAAGCTGGTGGGAGTGGGCGTGCTGGTATTACTGCATGCCTGGATCGGGCATGTCACCCTGATTGCAGGCGAACGGCAAGGCAACTACGATCCACCGCGCGGCTGGCCGGCGATGACCGTCACGATCGCGACCAGTGCGACGGTGGCGATCCTGTTGCTCGTGCTGAGCAAGCCGATCTTGAGCGATCAGCTGGCGCCTGAATGGCTTATGCGACCGCAGGATCAGCCATTGCCGGTGGACGAGGTGCCGATTTGATAATCGAACACCAGCTTTCCGCCATGCCAGCCCGTGACGGCCGTGAAGGCAGCCGCGAAGGCGGACAGGAGCAGGCCCCAAGGCAACACAGCCTGTTCAAAGCCGGATGTCAGCCGATAGCCCCAATTTGCGCCCAAAATCGACAGCAGCATCACCGCGATGATGAAGTGGGTCCAACTTGCAGCGCGCGCACGGATGCCTGCGACCAGCAGCAGTTCGACCGTTCCGGATATGCCCGCCAACACGCCCAGCAGGAACGCCATGCCACTGGCCCACAACGCAGCGCGCGCCCAGAAAATGTCGCCTGTCCACCAGTAAAAGGCGTCTGCGCCCAGCGTACACATGGCGAGCGCGACCGGGAAGGCCACAAGCATCGCGTGGACCGGGTGTCCGGCCACCGCAATTTTCGATTCCGTGCGGTGAAAGTGGGGTTGCGCCGAAACCGGGTCGATCAATGCGTCCTCGATTTCCGCCTTCTGTTCATTGAGTGCGGCCATCGGGGCATCATGCACCGATTTGGTCGAACTATGCCAGCCATGATCGTGGGTGGATGCGGCGGGCCGCTCTCCACGCTCGACACGGCGGGACCGGCGTCTAGCGATGTAGCGACTTTATGGTGGGTCATGCTGTCGGGCGCAGCCATGCTGACGTTATTGGTTCTCACGCTATTGTTGCTGGCTTTTTCGCCGCGCAATCGTCCTTTCAAAAACGGCGGGCGGTTGTGGATATGCTGGCTGGGCGTGGCAATGCCTAGCGCGGTGCTGACGGCGTTGCTGGGCTATGCGCTGATACTCGGTGAGGGGTCCATTGCCGAACCCGTGCCGGGACGGGTAACGGTCGAAGCCACCGGACATCAGTGGTATTGGACGTTCAGGCAACCCGGATCGAACAGCGTGATTGCGACGCGCGGGGTGCTGCATATACCTGTTGGTCAACCGGTTGACGTGCGGGTCGGATCTGCGGACGTAATCCATAGCTTTTGGGTGCCGCGTCTGGGGGGCAAGATGGATGCCATCCCGGGCCAGATCAACATATTGCGCATTCAGGCCGATCGGTCGGGTGTGTTTGAGGGGCAATGTGCGGAATTTTGCGGTCTGAACCATGCGACCAACCGGTTCCGCGTCGTCGCCCATGATGAACGGGACTGGGCCCGGTTCCAGCAGGAGGGCGGCCGGTGAACGCCTTGCGTCACCACCGGGCGCTCACCGAGATTTGGGGCACGCCGCGCGGATGGCGCGGTACGATGATATCGGTCAATCATTCCGACATTGGTAAGCGCTTCATTTTGGCCGCCTTCGCCTTCTTTGCTATCGGCGGGGTACTCGCGATGCTGATCCGCGCGCAACTGGCGACGCCAGACAGCGCCTTTGTTGGACCAGCCATCTATAATCAGTTGTTCACGATGCATGGCAGCATCATGATGTTCCTGTTCGCCATTCCCATGTTCGAAGGACTGGCACTATACCTGTTGCCAAAGATGCTGGGCAGCCGCGACATGGCGTTTCCGCGCCTTTCGGCTTATGGCTGGTGGTGCTATCTGTTCGGCGGAACCATCCTGATCGCGGCGTTGGTGCTGGGCGTCGCGCCCGATGGCGGATGGTTCATGTACACCCCGCTTTCGTCCAAAATCTATACGCCTGGCATCAATGCCGATGTCTGGCTGCTTGGCATTACCTTCGTCGAGATTTCGGCAATGGCCGCGGCGATCGAGATTTGCGTATCGATACTGAAACTGCGTGCGCCGGGGATGCGGCTGGACCGGATGCCGCCGTTCGCCTGGTATCTGCTGATCACCGCAATGATGATGATCGTCGCCTTTCCGCCGCTGATCCTGGGGTCTATCCTCCTGGAGCTGGAGCGGGCGTTCGACTGGCCTTTTTTTGATCCAGCGCACGGCGGCAGTCCGCTCTTATGGCAGCATCTGTTTTGGCTGTTCGGCCATCCGGAGGTTTATATCATCTTCCTGCCGGCCGCTGGTGTCGTCTCGACAGTGCTGCCGGTGATGGCCCGCACGCAGATATTGGGATATGGCGCGATCGTCGCGGCTTTGATCGCGCTGGCATTCCTCAGCTTCGGGCTGTGGGTCCACCATATGTTTACGACCGGCATTCCGCATATGGCGCTGGGGTTCTTTTCCGCAGCCTCCGCGCTGGTCGCTGTGCCGACCGCGCTGCAAATATTCGCGTGGATCGGGACGCTGTGGAACGGTCGCCCGGAACTCAAGCTGCCGATGCTCTATCTCCTCGGTTTCTTTCTAGTGTTTGTGCTGGGTGGCTTGACGGGCGTAATGCTGGCGATGGTGCCGTTCGACGGGCAGGCGCATGACAGCTATTTCGTCGTCGCGCATCTGCATTATGTGCTGGTCGGGGGCTTCATCTTTCCGATGATGGCAGGCGCCTATTATTGGCTACCTCATTTCAGCGGCAGGTCGCGCGTGCCTCGGTTGGGTGAGGCGGCGTTCTGGATGATCCTTGTCGGATTCAACCTGACATTTTTCCTCATGCACTTGACCGGCCTGCTAGGTATGCCGCGCAGGATCTACACCTATACGGACGATATGGGCTGGACCTGGCTCAACCTGCTGTCGTCCGTGGGCAGTTTCGTGATGGCGTTCGGCTTTGCGTTGTTCGCGCTGGACGTAGGTCTGCAAATCGCGCTGTCCCGCCGCAGCCGTCGCAATCCATGGGGAGCGGGGACGCTGGAATGGGCTATGCCGATCCCCGCGCCCGCTTATAATTTCGCCAGCCAGCCAGAGGTGGCGGATCGCGATCCGCTGAGCGGCGACCCCTTGCTAGCGCTGAAACTGGCGCGTGGCGAGGGCTACCTCGCGCAGGCGCGGCATGGCTGGCGCGAGACAATGGCGGTAGACAGCAGCAGCGGCGCCATCGATCATGTTGTGATCCTGCCAGGCAATAGCCGCCTGCCCATTGTCACTGCGGCAGTGACTGGGTGCTTTTTCCTGTCCGTGCTTATGGGATATTATTGGATGGCGCTGTTGCCGGTCATGGCAGTCATCGGGCTTGGGTGGCGCTGGGCATGGGCGCTGGGATCACGCGCAGATGTCGGGCCTATGGCAATCGGCAAGGGACAGACGGCCCTTGTTCATCGCGAAGCGGCGGGCGGACCGGCATGGTGGGGGAGTATTTTCCTGCTGGTCGCTGATTCCGTGCTGCTGGCGTCCTTGCTATTCGGCTATGCATTTCTGTGGGTCGTGGCGCCGAATTGGCCGCCGCCGCAGACGATCGACGGCGGTTTGGGCGTCGCCATAATGACAGCGCTCTCGGGTTCGGCAGCGGTGTTTCTGGCGCGGCGGTCGGAGGCTTCAGGCCGTCAAGGATCGTTGGGAATGGCGGGACAGACCGCCATCGGGGCCGCCTGTGCGCACGGAGCTTCCGCCATTGGGCTGCTGGTGATTGGCATCACCGCCCTGCCGCCGCCCAGCAACCACGCATATGCAGCCGTCGCATGGGTATTGCTGGCTTATGGCATCCTGCATGCTCTGGTCGCTCTGCTGTGCGCGGCGTTCGTTCGCGCGCGCATTGGCGGAGGCTATATTTCGGCGAGGCGTTTCCGGGAGTTTGAGATCACGCGGCTGTTTGGCGATTACTCTGGGATGGTCATACTGATCATACTGCTTTGTCTTTTCATGCCGAGCATCGCGCTATGATGTTGTTGGCGCGCGCGAGCATGGGAATGATCTGGTGGGCGTTCGGATTTTCCCTTCTCTACGCCCTGCACGGGCTGGGCTGCGCTAACGGTTGGATTAGTGTGTCGCTAGCGGGCGGGAGTCTTTTCCGATGGATATTGGTTGGTATCTGGCTCGTGCTGGGATTTGGTGGGGCCATTGTCATCCGTCGGGCTTGGATTATGCCAGTGGGGTTCGAACGGAGTCTGGCCGTGGCGTGCGGCATCGCCGGCTTTTTCGGAACGGCTCTAACGGGAACGCCCCTCATGGTGTCGTCTACATGCTAGGCAAGCTTGACGCAGATCAGCCCCACTACAACGGCACCCGTCCAGTTCGGTTCTCTACCCGATCTATAGCCTGGTACTATAGGGCGCGATCAAATCACCGTTCTTGCTTTACATATACGCGCGATGCTGCGGCAGGCTTCGCTTATGAACGCAAAGAAACAAGTGCGTCGCTCAATCAAATCAGATAGATATCTTTCGGGGGGCGGATTTTTCCAGCAGGCGCACGACAAGTATGGAGAATGAAGCGTTCTTGGCAGGCGGTGGAGAGATGGGCGCTCTTATCCGCGCTCATGACTGGGAGCAGACACGATTGGGCGCGCCGCACAAATGGCCCGCCAGTCTTAAATCTGCGGTCCGAACCATGCTATCGACCAGACATCCCATCTTTATTTTCTGGGGCGCGGAAAGTCTCTGTTTTTACAATGATTCTTATCGTCCGTCACTTGGACTGGAAAAGCACCCCGCGATGCTTGGGCAGCCGGCACGGGACTATTGGGGTGAAATATGGCCCAGCATCAAACCCCAGATCGATCTCGTTCTAGAGGGTAAAGGCTCCACGTGGCACGAGAACCAGCACTTGCCGATTGTCAGGAACGGCAAACTGGAGGACGTTTTCTGGACATACAGCTACGGTCCTATCGACGACGCAACGGCACCTAACTGCGTTGGTGGCGTCCTCGTCATCTGCACGGAAACAACCAAGCAGGTGTTGGCCGAACGCCGTGCCTCGGAGGGCGCCATGCGACATCTACGCATGTTCGAGCAAGCTCCAGGATTTATTGCTGTTCTGAGCGGCAGCGATCACGTGTTCGAATTCGTCAACAGTTCCTATCGGCGACTGATGGGGGATCGCGACTATTTGGGACGCACGGTGCGCGAGGCGATCCCCGAGGCAGCAGGCCAAGGTTTTTTCGAACTGCTGGATCAAGTGTATCTGACAGGCCAGCAGTTTGCCGCCAATCGCGTCCCCCTGAACATCAAGCGTGATCCGGACGAGGCTATCGATCCGCGGCTTGTCGACTTTGTGTACGCCCCTGTTTTCGGCGACGATGGCACGATTATAGGTGTTTTTGTTGAAGGGCAGGACATGACGGCGGTCCATCGCGCAGAAATCGCGCTGCAGGCGAGCGATGCGCGGTATCGCACGCTCACAGAGGCGCTTCCTCAACTGGTCTGGACGTGCGATGCTGAGGGACAATGCGACTATTTAAGTCGACAGTGGACAGATTTTACAGGTTGCGCAGAGGCAGAACAGCTCGGCTTGGGCTGGCTGGAGCGCGTTCATCCCGATGATCGCGAGAGAACCCGAGATCATTGGCTGGGCGCGGTTGCCGGCAGACACGACTATGATATCGAGTTCCGCATTCGGCGGCATGATGATGTCTATTGTTGGTTCAAAACCCGGGCGACGCCCGAAGTCGACCAGAACGGCAATATCCTGTCGTGGTTCGGGACGAGTACCGACATCGAAGATATCGTCAAAGCCCGCGATGTTCTCTCCCGATCAAGCAAAGAACTCGATCGCCTCGTTCGGGAACGAACCGCCGCACTTGAAAGGGCGCAAGAAGCTTTGCGCCAATCGCAGAAACTGGAAGCCATGGGCCAGTTGACCGGCGGCGTCGCCCACGACTTCAACAACTTGCTTACCCCGATACTCGGGGGCCTGGATATGTTGCAGCGGGCTGGGATAGGCGGCCCGCGCGAACAGCGCATCCTTAATGGTGCTCTGACATCAGCAGAGCGCGCGAAGACATTGGTACAGCGATTGCTTTCATTTGCACGGCGCCAACCTCTTCAAGCAAAGTCGATCGATCTGCGGGGCCTTGTAGCAGGCATGGCGGATTTAATTGCAAGCACATCCGGTCCGCGTATCCGGGTCGATGTGGTTGTTCCCGATGCTCTCCCTTTTGCGAAGGCCGACGGCAATCAGCTCGAAATGGCTCTGCTAAATCTAGCGGTTAACTCCCGCGATGCGATGCCAGAGGGCGGCACGCTCACAATTTCACTTGCAGAACAAGTCGTGCCGGTTGGCCACCGACCCGGCCTTCATGCCGGTCATTTCATCTGTCTGTCTGTTGCCGACACAGGTACGGGAATGGATGTCGACACCCTCGCGCGCGCTGTAGAGCCTTTCTTTTCCACCAAAGGCGTAGGTCGCGGTACCGGACTTGGATTGTCGATGGTCCATGGGCTTGCTGCGCAGCTGGGGGGAGTGATGGCGGTACGCAGCACCCCAGGCCTTGGTACGGTCGTCGAACTGTGGATTCCCGTAAGCGCGGAGGCGCCCGAACCGGGAGTTGAACGCGCAAAACAACCCGGGTTGGCCGGACGCGGCACTGTTCTTCTCGTGGATGATGAGGAGCTCGTGCGTATGAACACCGCGGATATGCTTCTCGATCTTGGCTTCGAGGTGATCGAAGCTGGCAACGGCGCGCAGGCGCTTACGTTGCTGTCAGATGGCGCCGGGTTTGATATCCTCCTCACCGATCACCTTATGCCGGGCATGACTGGGGAGGAGCTTGCGATGCTGGTCCAGGCTGAACGACCTGAGGTGAGCATCCTGGTTGTATCTGGTTATGCCGAAACCGATGGGCTGGCGCCGCATCTCGCGCGGCTCACAAAACCATTTCGCCGCGACGAGCTTGCTAACGCTATGGGCGCGCTTACCTTTTAGCTCGAGGATGGCCCGCCAGGTAGTGCCTTCTTCAGCGTATCGTTTCCGAACTGCTTGGCACATTTATAATGGTCGAGCGCCGGAATTTGGAAACGATAGTGATGATTTTCGTTGCCCGTGATCCGTCGTAGGCACCATGGTGGGGGGGAATAGCCGGACTGTTCACGCCGACCTTCTCCAGCTCAGCTTACGAAAATGTCGGGATTAGCTGCCCGCTGACCCAAATGTATCGCACCCAGTGGACCTGCGTCAGCGCCCAATCCAGGGGCGACAATCAGTCGTTCCAGCGCGGCGGAGTCCAAATCGTCGATATAGAGATTAAGGAGGGCAGCCGATTGCCGGGCAATCCGCGGTAACAGCAGGGGGCGCGACTGCATCACGCCGCCTCCAAGCACCAGCCGTTCGGGCGACAGGGTCAGGATCAGCATCGTGGTCCATTCCGCCAGATCAGCGGCGACGCGATCCCATAGCGGATCGTCATCGGGCATGTCTGCCACCGGAACCGGCGATCGGGCGGCCAGCGCGGGGCCGCCAACCAGCCCTTCCAGGCAATCGCCATGACTGGGGCAAGCGCCCTTGAACATGTCGCCGGGCTGGCGGCGCACCCGCACATGCCCTGCTTCGGGATGCAAATGGCCATGCAAAACCTGTCCGTTTACGACCAGCCCCAGGCCGACGCCCGTGCCAACGGTGGCATAGGCGTGGACCGCACATCCCTGTGACGCGCCCCACATGCCCTCTGCCAACGCTGCGCCTGCGACATCCGTGTCGATGGCAATGGGCACCGCAAAGCGGCTGGCGAAATGACCATAGATGTCGCAGCCTGCCCAGCCAGGTTTGGGCGTATTACCCATTCGACCGAAATTCGGCTTGCGCCTATCCAGATGCAGCGGCCCAAAGCTGGCGATGCCGATCGCGGTAAAGGGTGCATCCTCCTGCCAGAGCGCCAGCGCCTCAGACATGGCGTACAGCGTGTCCGCCGTACCGGTCGGCCAGCGTTGCTGCCGCAAGATCGTGCGCCCCTGTGCTAAGGTGGCAATGCATTTCGTCCCGCCCAGCTCAAGGCCGACGATCAATGCTTCGGACGTGCTCATGCCAGCCACACCCGATCCCCTTGTATCTTAAGTCGCAATTCGGGGGCGGGGCTTCCACCGAAATGGCGACGAGCCTCCGTCGGATCGGCTGGCAAACGCGAAAGGCCAGTCACATCGGCAAAGCTCTGGACGGTAAGATCAGGCAGAACGAACCAGCTATATGCCTGAAAGGGTGCTTCGGGTGGATTGGCGAAGGCTAGGCCGGTGCCGTTGATCGGTCGCCAAGGCCCAGCCAGCCTGTCGGATGTCATGCCGTAAAGACCATTGGGACCGGCTGGGCCATTGTCGGCAAAGACCTTTCGCTGGGTGGACCAGAACAGATAGTAACGCCCATCATGGACGATGACATGCGGGCGTTCCAGTTCATTGTTCACGCCATCGGCCGAGATCAGCGGGGGCAGTGCATCCCACAGGCCGTCCTGAGTGCGGCGGGCCACGCCCACGGCGCCGTTCCAGAAGGATTTTGATTGCGCCAGTGAAGCGGCGAAAAAGATATAGGCCGCATCATCTGCAGGATCACGGAAGAAGGCAGGATCGCGAAACGCCTTGATCGTGCCGATCGCACCCCCGCCGACCATGTCGCGCTCATAATGCATACCATCTGGCACCAGCATTTCGGTGGGCTGAGACCATGCAGAAAAAGCGATAGCATCGCCCTCGACGATCAGATCCGCCTGCGTCTGGAACAAGCGCTGGCCGAAGCTGACGACGTCTTCGCCGCGCGTTCCTGCAACGGTGTAATAAAGCGTGACCACGCCATGATCGGGCGAGATGATCGCCGATCCGGACCATTCGCGGCTGCCCGGTGAGAAGTCCGCTTCAAACAACAGGCCCAGGTCGCGCCAACGATCCCTCGTCCGGTGCATCAAGCGTAGCCGGGCCATGCCGTGGCGCGCATCAGGGTCGAGTTGCACAGGGGCGGAGAGCAGGATGAAGAGCGTGCCGCCAGCAATTATGGCTTGCGAGCCATCCTCCTCCTGAACCGGCCAATAATCCCACAGATCGATACCGGGTAGGAGGGGTTCCGGCTTCGAGAACAGCGGGGCGTTGGGGGTCGTCTTGGGATCGATCGCCGCAACATGGCTGGCGGTCCAGTGGCTTGTCATAATTGCGCATCCCTAAGGCAGCGAGGCGTCGGTCTAGATGAGCCATGATCCCCACCGGCGCGTGCAGTCACCAGTGGGGATCATGATTCCAAAGGCGTGAAACGCCCCGGAAAAGTTGGATCAAAAGTCGAACCGAACCGAAGCGGAAATGGTGCGACCATTGATCGAACGGGCTCTGACGATGCCGTTGGCAGGGATCGCGGCATCCTCTGCTTCGGTAAAGCCTTTGACGTCGAACAGGTTGTTTGCGTTCAGTGACAGCGTGATACGATCGATCGGCTTAGCCGTCAGGAAGGCGTTGACCTGCGTATAGCCGGGCAACTTCAACTGGTTGCTGTCTTGTGTGAAGCTGCTCGATGTGCCGATCACGTTCGCGCCGATAGAGAAGATACCCGCATCATATTGCGGCGTGACCTGATACAGGAACTTGGCCTGACGACGGGGGCGATTGCCAACGACAGCAGGGTTCAGAACGTCGCTGACGATCTTTGCATCTGTATACGTGCCGCCTGCGGTGATGCTGAAACGGCCGGTACGATAGCCGCCCTCCAATTCCAGGCCATAGGCGCGATAGTTGCGGTTGAAGAAAGTCTGGGTCGTTGCCTCGAAATTCTGTTCTTCTGTTTTCGCGTGGAAAGCCGTCGCGTTGAGGGTCAGGCCGCCATTACGATATTTTACGCCGCCTTCGAGTTGCTTGACGTAATCGACTGCTGCGCCGCTGTCGGTGAGCTTGCCTGTCGTGATGCTGACGGCGGGACCGAACAGCAGACGATCGGCATTGGCGCGGGCACCTCGGCTGTAGCGAGCGAACAGCGCGACATCGTCGGCCAGACGGTAATTCGCGCCGAATGAATAGGACAGATATTCATAGTTGTAATCGACCGGCGCGGTTGCCGTCGGGATCACCGATACCTGCGTTTCGGGGGTGGAGATGACGCCATTACCGTTCATGTCGCGGGTAATCACCCCGATGCGACCGCCGCCGAGATCCGCCCCTGCGATTGTCCCCTTGGCGCTGCCGAAGTCGTAACGCAGGCTTCCGTCCAGCGTCAAAGCACCGGTTGCCAAACTCAAAGAGGCAAAGGGCGCGTTGGTATTGTAATCGACGTCATAACTGCGACGGCAGCAATTGCCGAAGAACGTAGCGCCATAGCCATAGGTGCCATTCTGCGTCAGCGCCTGTCCCGTCGCATTGGTCAGGTTGACCAGCGCGGCATTGCCACCGCCGGTCACTTCGAGCAGATGCGATGTCCACAGCCAGTCGGTGGCGATCGTCTGGCGGGATTTGTAAAAACCCGCTGTGGCGGTCAGCTTGCCCATGCTCGTATCGAAATCGCGGCTGACGCGCAGATCGTTTGTGATATTGTTCAGGCTGTTGATCTTCACGTCGAACAGCACGATCTGCGCCAGATAATTATTGCCGTTGAAGGCCTGACCCGCCTTGGGACCATTGGCATAGGTCAGGGTCGATCCCGCGCCGCCAAGCGCGGTCGCGATCGACGATCCCGTGTCCACTGCGGAAGGGAAGGGCGAGGTAAAACCGCCCGATACATCCGAATAGCGGAAGCGTTCGGTGACGTTCCAGCCATCACCCACTTCGAACTGCGATTCCAGGCCGACGGCGTAGACAACCGGATGCTGGCCATCGCGAATATCGCGGGTCACCTGATTGTTGCTGCCATCGAGCGTTACGTTGTCGCGGAAATAGCGCGAATGCAGCGTGTCGCCGTTGATGCTGAAGCCCGGCAGGTTCTGATAGTCGGGATTGGCATTGCTGCCCGTCACCAATACCGGGTTAGGGAGATAGCCGATCGCGCGATCATCGAGATATTTGCCGTAAAGACGGACATAGCCACCAGCAAATTCCTTGGTGATATTGGCCTTGATCTGTCCGCCCTTGTTGGCGTCATAGCCTGCTTTGCGCGGCCCTTCACCCTGACGATAAAAGCCACCGACATGGTAACGCAGGCTATCGCCTATCCGGCCACCATAATCGAAGTCGAGCCGATATTCCTGATAATCGATGCCAGCCGTCGCCTGGATCGCGCCGCCTTCCTGTTCGCCGGTTTTGGAAATCATGTTGATGACGCCGCCCGGCGCGTTCGATGCAAAGGTCGAAGCCGATCCACCGCGGACCGATTCGACCCTGCCGACATTGAAGTCGGAACGCAGGAATATGTCTGCGTTGCCGAACGTGATGTCGCCGAACTCAAGCACCGGCAAACCGTCTTCCTGCAACTGCAGGAACTTCGCGCCGCCCGATGCGACCGGCAGACCGCGTACGGAGATATTGGCATTGCCTTCGCCACCCGATGACTCAGATCGAATGCCAGGCAGATTGCGGAAGATTTCGGCAACGGACCGGGGTGCGGATTTGGCGATGTCATCGCTGCTGAGTGAACTGACCGTGACACTGCTGTTGAGACGATTTTGACCGCGCGCGACTGCCGTGACGACGATTTCGTCTACTGGAGCGACGGTTTCCGTCGAGGCAGCGGCCTGATCCTGCGCCTGGGCATCTGCCGCGAACAGGATGGCCGGCGTCAACAAAGCCGATGTCAGCAAAACTGCTTGGAACTGCCTTTTCATCTTCACTCTCCCACGCCGATTCGTTTCGGCTTGATGCTGTAATGGACTGCCTTGCAAACGATTGCAACGATTGTTTGCAATCGTTTGCGTAATTGGGTAGTTACAAATTGGGGTAAGGACGGCAACAGTCTGCCCGGACGGAGAGGACAGACACATGCACGACGCACTACCCCGTAAGCCCCACCTCTCGCTCGGTCGGATCGTTCAGATGAATCTGGGGTTTTTGGGCCTCCAGTTCAGCTTTGGCCTGCAACAAAGCAATATGGGGCCGATCTATTCCTATCTGGGCGCGGACGAAGCCTCTCTGCCGCTGCTTTGGCTGGCGGGGCCGATGACCGGACTGTTGATCCAACCGATCATCGGCGCGATGAGCGACCGCACCGTCACCCGCTTTGGCCGACGCACACCCTATTTCCTGGTCGGCGCGATCCTTTGCAGCATATGCCTGTTCGCCATGCCCTACAGCCGTGCGCTGTGGGTGGCCGCCAGCCTGCTTTGGGTACTCGACGCTGCCAATAACGTGACGATGGAACCCTATCGCGCTTATGTGAGCGATCGGCTGGACCATGACCAACGACCCTTGGGGTTCTTGACCCAAAGCGCGTTTACCGGACTTGCCCAGACGCTATCCTACCTCGCGCCCTCGTTGTTGGTCTGGTGGGGTATCAGCGCCGATGCGCTCGACCCTTCGGGCATTCCCGTCATCACTCGCATTGCCTTCATCGTTGGCGCTGTATTGTCCCTGTCGACGATCCTGTGGTCGGTCCTGCGTGTGCCGGAACTGCCGTTAACACCGCAAGAAATTGCCGCGATGCAGACCGAGCCATTGTCAGTCCGCACCACGCTGCACGATCTGAAGCAGGCGATCGTCGAAATGCCCGCGCCGATGCGCCAGCTTGCCATTGCCATGCTGTTCCAATGGTATGCGATGTTCTGTTATTGGCAGTTCATGGCCTTCGCGATCGCGCGGTCGCTGTATGACACGTCGGACGCCACCAGCGCAGGGTTCCGCCAAGCCGTGCTGGTCAATGGCCAGATTGGGGGCTTTTACAACTTCATCGCCTTCATCGCCGCCTTTGCGATGGTGCCGATCGCCCGGAAAATGGGCGCACGCCCGGTCCATGCCATAAGCGTCGCGGCATCCGGCATCGCCATGCTCGCGCTGCCCTGGTGTTCGACCGAAGCGATGTTGTTCATTCCGATGATCGGCATCGGCCTTGGCTGGGCGAGCATGATGGGCAATCCCTATGTCATTCTGGCCAACAGTATTCCTCCGGCCCGCACCGGCATTTACATGGGCATATTTAACATGTTCATCGTCATCCCGATGATGATCGAAAGCCTGACCATGCCGCTGATCTATCGCCCGCTGTTGGGTGGCGATCCGCGTAACGTGCTTATGCTGGCGGGCGTGATGATGATCGCTGCCGCCGTTGCGACAATGGCCATTCGGGACAAGCAGGCAGTACGGGAAACGCTTCCCACCTGACCGTCATGCGGAGGCGCGCTGGATGAGCTGCGGCGTCATGCACACCGACGCTGTCTTTTTGCCTGCCATCCGATCGAACAGCAGGTCGACCATGAGCGCCGCGCCGCGCTCGACATCCTGTCGTATCGTCGTGAGCGGTGGGTTGGTCTGGGCAGCGACCATCACGTCGTCATAGCCGACCACCGCTACGTCGTGCGGCACCTGCAGCCCCGCGTCCCCCAGCGCACGCAGGGCGCTCATGGCGATCACGTCCGACGCCGCGACAATGCCGTCGACAGGCGGATGCTCTGCCAGGAAAAACCGGATGGCGTCGTAGGATTCCTGCGTCGTCAAATGTGCGGGAAGGAGCGCGCCCTGATCCTGCCCGGCTTGCGCCAAAGCCTCCCGAAATCCGGCGTAACGCGCTGCAAACTCCGGCACGTCGGGATTGCCGAAGAAGGCGAGGTGCCTGCGACCCTTTGCCAACAAATGCTCGGCAGCTATCCGGCCCCCAGCGATATTGTCCGAGCCTACGGTCAACTGCCCATAGCCCTGCACCGCGGCACCCCAGATGACAAGCGGCGCATAACGCGCTGCCACGCGCTCGATCGTCTCGATCTGGTCCGACTGCCCGATCAGCAACACGCCATCGATCCCGCCGCCATCCACGATCCGATCAAGCCACTGACCATCGGTAGGGATAACGCGCGAGAGCAACAGATCATAACCTCGGTCGGCCAGTGCATCGGCCAGCGGGCCGATCAGGCTCATAAAGAAGGGATCGGATAGATGCTGCTGCGTTTCGTGGCCTAGAGGCAGCACAACCCCGATCGCACCTGTACGCCCAAGGCGGAGATTGCGCGCAGCGCGATTGATCTGAAAGCCATGCTCCTCCGCCAGCGCCTGAATTCGCTCCCGCGTCGCTTTCGCGATGGTTGGATTGCCTGACAAGGATCGCGATACCGTCGATACCGAGACTCCTGCGATACGTGCCAACTCGACAAGGTTGGCAGCACTGGTGGGTTTCATAAGCGAGCGTCAAGTCCACATATTAGAGGGCCAGTCCCAAGAAGACACCGGATCAAATAAGTTCATCCCGTACACCCCTTGGGCAATGCTGGCCCAAATGTCATCTCTGCCGATATCATCATAATCAGGCGGGAGGCATCTTAAAGGCCATATCGGTGAGATCAGACCTGACTCGCGAATTTTCAGGGTCCGTAGTCATTGTCGATCGAGCCAATAGGCCCGGCAGATGACGGCCGTTGATCAAAGGTCAAAGGATCGAATTATATGTGCAACGCAAGAGCGACGCGAAATTGCCTGACAAGTTTTATGTTCTAGGCTCTAAAGCCTGAACGATATGCTGGGCAAGCATATGAGCAGTGTCAGAGATGGAACGCCCTTCGATCAAGGCAATCTCGGTATCCGGTAATTGAGGGAGCCATTGGGTTGTCGCTACAGGGACCAGAAACGAAGGCACCATTTTCTTGGGTAGAACCGATATCCCCAGTCCGGCCTTTACCGCAGCCTGCGCACCCGCAAGGCTGGTGGACGTGTACGCGATCCGCCAAGTCCGGCCACCCGCATCAAGTGCGTCCGTCGCGCGCTTGCGATACACACATGGCTCAGGCGAAACGACCAGAGGAATCACCTCGTTCCCATCGACAGCCTCTTGGTTCCGGGCCACCCATACCAGTGGTTCGCGCCAGACACGCACGCCCTGAGGCGCGGCTGCCGGCTCGCGCTTGACCAGGACAAGATCGAACGCACCGGCGTGAAAACGGTCAAGCAGGTTGAGCGTCAGATCGCACGTGACTTCCAACTCGACCAAAGGATGCGCTTCTGTGAACAGAGCAAGGATATCGGGAAGATGCGCGGTGGCGAAATCTTCCGGTACGCCGAGCCGGACGCGGCCTCGGACGTCCGGCTCCGTGAGTTCCGCGATGACCTTGTCGTTCATGTGCAGGATCTTGCGGGCTGAACCGAGCAACACCTGCCCGTCGAGCGTCAAAAGCACGGACCGCGCCGTCCGCTCGAACAAAATACGGCTGACCAGAGCTTCCAAACGCTTTACCTGCAAACTGATAGTCGACTGGGTCCGCCCCAGTCGCGCGCCGGCCGCGGTAAAACTGCCCAGATCGGCAATGGTGACAAAGGTACGAAGAAGGTCGATGTCTAGGTTGCGCACGTTCATCCAGAGTCACCTGCAAATCATCGGGAATATCAATCCATAGGATTGCCATAACTCATTTTGCAAATGGATGAAGATGCAGAAAGGGTGGTCAGTGATCACCATGACCCCGATACAGCGCAGTGAACCGATCTCCCGCTGCTGTTGCAGCCATCGTTCTGTCTTCGTTATGATTGTGGTTCTTCCCCTCCAATGGCGAATCGCGCGAGAGTCATCCTGCGCATCGTCGCAAATCAGCATGGGGCATCGATGATGGCCGCCCAAGGACATGAACGGGTTGAGTGGAGTACATTTGCGGAATGGGCGAGGGCAGCGCTTGGACCCGACCGCCCGTTTCTGACCATGGCACTGATATATGGCGCCGCGATTGGCTTGCTGTCGCTGGCGACGCCCATTTCAGTGCAGATGCTGATCAACTCAGTCGCGAACACCGCATTGCCCGCGCCGCTGTTCACACTCGCGGGCGTACTGTTGGCGCTGCTGCTGTTGTGGGCGTTCCTGGGCGCGATGCGCATCTATGTGATGGAGATGTTCCGGCGGCGTGTGTTCGCGCGGATCGTGGCGGAAATTACGCTTCAGGCAGTCCATGCGCAGAATCCCTTCTTTCAGGATGATCGGCGCGGCGACCTTGATCTGCCCCCGCGGAGTGGGCCGGTTGGTTTGTTAGTGGATTATGCTCACCATCGCCATATCCGGGCGGAGGTGGAGCGAAGCGGAACCGGAGGCCGGATATGGCGGTGAAGCCGTTTCCGGTG
>NZ_CAKKNC010000022.1 GCF_918741285.1 Sphingobium sp. CECT 9361
CTCATAACGCCGCTCCCTTATCGGAGCGGAACGTCGTTCCTCGCATGGGCGATCGTCAACAACAACCAGCCCGTTCCCGACGTGTTCTCCAAGATGACCAAAATCGCAGCTTCGGGCCGACTGGGCCGAATACGACCTACATGCAAGCCGCCCGCATGCATCTTGCCAGTCTAGGCCGGTCGATCCCGCCGGACCTGCTGCAACACCTTTCGCCGCTCGGATGGCAGCACATCAACCTCACCGGCGATTATCTTTGGACCGACCCCGATGCGCCATCGCCGGCCCTCAGGCCGCTTCGCCAGATGCACGCCGTCGAAGGCCCGGCGAAACCTTAGCGTATATCTGGGTCCGTTCTATGTACCGCCCCCCTCATGAGCAGGGGATCTCAACCAAGGTTCGATTACCTCAGCGTCGCCGTATCAGTGCCGGCAGACGCGACGAGGCCCTATGCCGACATCTTTGCCGATCCGCCCAAAGCACACAAGCATCGCGCCAAGCTCACCCCCAAATGCCCAAAGGCGCGTCAAGCACCCGGGTCAGCCCGGACGCTTCAGCCTCGTCTTCATCGGCGTGGCGGCATTGCATCACCCCAAGCCGCTCATCCGGAGCGGGCACAGCGCCACTAATCCCATAGGTTGCGCGCGCGTCAGCGGGCTAGTTCAATCCGGCTTCAATGAGGTCGCGCACAGCGCCAGATGCTGGACAACGCCATGCTCAAGGAGATCAGCGCAGAAAAATGGTAACGCCCGCCGCCAAGCGGGAGGCGGTGGCGCATCTCGAAGAGCTTCGAGGTGAGCCAGCGGCGGGCGTGCGATGTGCTGGGTGTAGACCGGACGATGGTGCGGTATCGAAGTCGGCGGGGTGACGATGCCGGCATCCGTGAGCGGATGCGGGCGTTGGCGGCTGAGCGCCGACGGTTCGGCTATCGCCGCCTGCACTGGCTGCTGGGCCGCGAGGGTATGATGATAAACCACAAGAAGTTCCGGCGGCTGTACCGAGAGGAAAGGCTGCAGGTTCGCCGTCGTGGTGGACGCAAGCGGGCGCTTGGCACGCGAGCCCCGATGGCGCTCCCGCAAGGGCGCAATCAGCGCTGGTCGCTGGACTTCGTGTCGGATGCGTTCTCGTGCGGCCGGAGGTTCCGGATCTTCGCCGTGGTCGACGATTTTACCCGTGAGTGTGTCCGGCTCATCGCCGACACCTCGATCTCGGGCTTGCGGGTAGCGCGCGAACTCGACTGGGCGATCGCGGAACCGGCGCTTCCCAATGTGCTACGGCACCGAACTGACCAGCATGGCGATCCTGCGCTGACCTAGTGCTCATCGCCCTCGAATGCGTTGTCCTGCCCGCGCTTCTGCTTTCGGATCAAAGTAGCGATGTCGACCCCGAGGTGACGCGCCGCTTCTCTTTTTGAACCGTGCTGTTCGATGGCCCGTTCGATTAGGGACTGTTCAAACCGCGCAACCTGGTCCTTCAGGTGCTCGTCCGACAGTTCTACATCAGATATTTGGACGCTAGGTTCCCGGCCTTGAACTGTGGTCTCGAACACGTCTGGGCTCAGATGCTCAAGCTCAGCGACCTCGTCGGCAACGATGTCGAGATACTCCACGATGCTGCGAAGCTCACGCAGGTTGCCGGGAAAAGACGAGCGAAGAATTTCGGCGCGGCACTGGGCGCTGAGACGCAGCTTGGGATTGCGCGTGGCATTGACGCGTTCGATGAAGCGGTCGAGCAGCTTTTCCTTGTCAGGCCGATCGCGCAGGCGGGGAACGGTTACAGGGAACGTGGCGATGCGGTAATACAGATCGGTGCGGAACTGCCGCTGCTGGACCATCACGCGAAGGTCGCGGTTGGTTGCGGCAATAACGCGGGTATCGACACGTCGCGAGATCGACGAGCCGACTGGCTGGACGGTTCCATCCTCGAGGAATTTGAGCAGTTTTACCTGGCTGGACAGCGGAATTTCGCCGACCTCGTCAAGAAACAGAGTTCCTCCTGCCGCCGCTTCGACAAAACCGCGCTTTCCCGCCTGTAAAGCTCCGGTGAAAGCACCGCGTTCGTAACCGAACATTTCGGACTCGAACAATGTCTCGGGTATGCTGCCGCAGTTCACATGAATGAATGCAGCGCCATCCTTGCTGTTGGCGTCGTGAATATAGCGCGCGATCGCGGTCTTGCCGACGCCTGTCTCACCCAGCAAAAGAACGCGCGCGCCGCGCTGATGAGCTTTGAGCGCTTTTGCCAGCCGCTCGGCCAGACTTGGGGGAAAGACGAGGTTACCGGCAAGCCTCGCGCGAGGGGGCTCTTGCAGCGCGTTATAGTCCGCACGAAATGTCAGGAGACGGTAGGGGAGGCGCTCGCCCATGACAGCGATGTTAAAACGGCTCGCCTGGACTGTGCGGCTGCCATCGGTAGAGGTCAGGACCGTATCGCCAGCGCCGCGCGTAGTGGCATGGAACCAACTATCCAGTGGCACCCGAGACTTACGAAGCAAGCGCTCGACAGGTCTCTGCTCCACTTCTGCTCGGCGTACCCCGAGCAAACGCTCACTCGTAGTGTTAACCAGGGCAACGTTCCCGTCGAGGTCAAAGATGACATAACCATTGCGCGATGCATCCAGAATGGCCCGCAATGCTGGACCTTGCAATGCTTCGTCCAGCGCCTGCCGGTCGGGCGGCTGTGCGCCGGACGCGGTGAGGTCCATCGCGGCAATCCGAGTGCGGGAACTCATCGGCTTAATTCCTTACGCGCCCGACGTGACGCGGCATCAAGGAAGAGTTGACCCGGTGCTGCATCGAGGAGGCAACTGTATCCCTGTGATGACCGAATCGACATGCCTGCTTCAGCCGTTTCCGCTTTCAACGAGGTCGTCCGGGGCGAGTTCGAAGGCGCTGTCCAGTTCACTCAGGTTCCCCCAGATGCGGGTAACGAAGCCGTCCTCGATGTCGGCCCGGACGTCGTTCTCGCAGAAAATCAAAGTACCATCAGCGCGCAGGTCCTGGGAGATGGCTCTGTCGATGTAGAAACCGCAGTCCACGATCTGGCCGACGAACTGTTCGTTCCTCTCAGTTCGCGGCCAGTAGAGCCGGACGTCACCTGGTGCGATCCCGGTGCCTTCAGGCAGATCGTAGATCCGTTCGACAGCCCGGTTTGTCAGCCTCCAGACCGAGGCATTCTCGAAGACCTGGGCGATGATTTCCGCCCTGCCGCAGCGAATGTCCACGGGCTCGAGAAACTCGATACACCAGTGCCCTTCCCTTGCGTGGTCTATGATCCGCCGGAGCATCTGGTTTTCCAGCGTCAGCTCAATCTTTTCGTCGTGCAACAGGCCCAGCGGAATCTTGCTGACCCGTAAGATATTGCCGTGGACGCTCTCCATCATGGTGCAGCGCGCGATCGTGGCCACAGTACACCCGCCCCTGCCGATCAGCGACAGTTCGACCGTCGACTGAAAGCCGGCAGGAGGCTGGCGTTCGAAAATGTCCTGCAGGATCTGGCAGGAAGGCACTTCGTAGAGATCTTGAATGGAAAGGAGGGCCGCCGCAAGATCAACGCCGAGGAATTCGCGCTGTTCGGCATTCATCGCAACGACGCGCAAGTCGGCGGTTATGGCGTCAACGAGGACATCGTCCGATGCATTAACAGCATCGTCGAAATCCCTCGTCGAGGAAACTTGATCTCTGCTCCCGCCCGCGTTCATGCCTTCACTCCATCACCTTTTCCGCAGCGTGTGCATGTACTGCCCGTCCGAATGCCTCCAGCAACCGCCGGTTGCATGGATTGAGGTCGGGACGATATTCCGGATGCCACTGTACGCCAATGGCAAAGGGATGGTCTCGCACGGAAACCACTTCGGGCAAACCGTCCGGAGCTTCGGCTTCGACCGTCAGGCGATCGGCAACTTTGCCCAGGCCCTGGTAATGGAGCGAGTTGACCCGGAAGGCGGGTGCCCCAAAAACCTCCAGCAAGGGCGAGCCGGGCTTCAGGGCCACCTCGTGCAGCGTGCTGTAGCGCTCTTCATAGGGCAATTGCGCAGGCGGGTGGTGTGCGATGCTTTGATCCATCGAAGCAAGATCGGGCTCGAGCGTACCACCCAAGGCGACGTTCAACTCCTGATAGCCCCTGCAGATGAACAGCGAAGGCAGCCCCCTATCCAGCGCCATCCGCACGAGGGGCAAAGCAAACCGATCCCGTGACGGATCATAGGGCGGCATTTCAGCAGCTGACCCATATTCAGAGGGCAGAATGTTCGATGTGCTGCCGCTGAAGACAAAGCCGTCGAGCCGGGAGATGAGGCTCTCCATCGCGTGTGCCGAATCGAGTGGGGCAAGGCCGACCGGAACGCACTGCGCGTAGCTCGCGATGGCGTCCACATACTTGGCACCCTGGACGTGGTAGGGCATGCCGTCGAGGGGACGCAGATCGGAAACGAGGCCGACCAGCGGCAAGGTTGATCCTCTGCTCATGCGACCTTCCCCAAGGCCTTGGCGAAGAAGTTGTCAATCAGGCGTTGCGAGCCTGGTACAAAGCTGAAACGCAAGGTCTCGTCTCCTGTCAGAGTATGCCAGTAGCTCGCCAGCCTGTCACAGCTAACTTCGGGGTGGAACTGTGTTGTCACCCAACCCTTGCCGTAGTCGACCGCAGCGACTGTACCGTCGCGGTTTCCAAGCACCGTACCGTCGGCAGGAACGGTGGTGACATGGTCGAAGTGCGCAAACTGGAACATGGGCGCCGCGCCCATGCCGGAAAAGAGCCAGTGCCCTTTCCCAGCATCGGTCAGTTCGATCGGAAGCGTGCCAAGAACTGGCCCGATATCGCGTTTCGAAACCCCGCCACCCAAGGCTTGAGCAACTAGTTGATGCCCCCCACAGATACCGAGCAAAGGCTTTCCCGTGTTGCGGAAGCGACGGAGCCATTCGAGCAGAGTCGCCTGCCAAGGTAAGCCGTCATTGACCGAGGCGATGCTCCCGCCGACGATTACCGCGTCGTAGTCATCGTTGGGCAACTCCCCGCGATCGGCGTGAACCGGGCACAGGTCAATGCGGTCGTTCCATCCCAGGTACTCGACGAGGCCGGAAAATGCTGCCGCCTCGTCGGCTCCACCGAGCAGACGCGCGAAGCATGCCTCGTCCAGCCCCGGCGGCACGGCTAGTTGCGCGATATACGCGACCCGCCGCCGTTCGCTGCTCCGGCCAGATGGCCAGTACTCTTTCGAACCGTCGTTCGTCATCAGGGCAGCATCTCGAGGAAACGATCGTAGTCCCACTGCGTAACCGTGGACATGAAGCGGTCCCATTCATCGCGCTTGAGGTGGAAGAAGCAGCGCTCCATGTCGCCAGGCATCGCGCCAAGCACGACCGGGTCTGCAGCAAGCGCGTCGAGCGCATCGCGGAGGTCAGTGGGCAGGCGGCGGACTTCCTTGCCGGCTTCCATGGCTTCATAGATGTTACGCTGCTCGGGCGTGCCTGGGTCCAAATTGCGGGTGAGGCCATCGTCGAACGCCTTGAGCAGGCCCGCACCCATAAGGTAGGGGTTTACCAGGCTGTCGACCGCGCGATATTCCACGCGCCCCGGTGCGGAAACGCGCACGCCGACGGTGCGGTTCTGCATGCCCCAGTCGGCATAGATTGGGGCCCAGTATCCGGTATCGCTCATGCGGCGGTAGGAATTGACGGTCGAGGAACCGATTGCGGTAAGCGCGGGCAAGTGTTCGATCAGGCCGCCGATGCAGTGTAGGCCGACCTCGTCGGGCATCCATTCGTTGCTCTCCCGCAAGAACATGTTGCGGCCGCCCTTGCGGTAGGAGAACACCTGATCTGCGCCCGGCAGATCATCGTGGCCCATGCGGACGACCGCATCCTCGCCGCCCTTCCACAGCGAAACGTTGTGGTGGCAGCCATTGGCGGAAACCCCTTGGAAGGGTTTCGTCATGAAGGTCGCGATCAGGTTGAACTCGCGGGCAACCTGCGCGCAGATCTGGCGATAGGTGGTCAGGCGGTCAGCCGTGCGCAGTACGTCGTCGAACATGAAATTAAGTTCAAGCTGCCCGGGCGCGTCTTCGTGGTCGCCCTGGATCATGTCGAGGCCCATCGCTTCGGCATATTCGTGAACGCGTGCGATGACCGGGGCCAGCTGCTGGAACTGCTCGATGTGGTAGGCAAACGGCTTGGTGGTGCCACCGGCAAACGAGCCATCGGGCCCGCGCTTGAGCCACATCATTTCGGGTTCGCAGCCAAGGCGCAGTTCCATGCCGTGCTTCTGCTTGAACTCTTTGTGGATGCGTAGCAGGTTTCCGCGGCAGTCGGAGGTCAGATAGCTACCGGCGTTTTCAGGTTCGTCGCGGTGACGGAACAGAACGCAAAACACGCGCGCGCTGGTCTTGTCCCAAGGCAGCTGACAGAAGGTGTCGACGTCAGGCACGGCGACCAGCTCGGCGGCATTGGACGAATATCCAATGTAATTGCCACGGCGGTCAACCTGGACGTCAGCTACCGCGCCATACCACAGCTGCACGCCCTTGTTGGCGATGGATTGCCAGTGCGGTGCGGGCACGGACTTACCCATCACACGGCCGGTGACGGACACGAACTGGAAGAAGACGTGCTTGATCCCGAGCCGCTCCATCTTTTCGCCGATTTCTCGGACGCGCACCTGCCTCTCTTCGTTTGCGATGTAGGCGTCGAGATCGGAGATGGTGTTTGCCATTGTATTTCCTCTTGAAAACAGATTTTCTGATTAGCCTTCGATGTAGCGGGCGAGCTCCTGCGCGCTTACAGCGCGGGCGAGAGCAGCATGTTCCTTGCGGCATGCGGTGGAGAAACGATCGACGAAGGCGTCGCCGAACAGCCTGCGAGCCTTGTCGCTTGCCGAGAGCCGGTCGGCCGCATCGGCAAGGTTCGCCGGAAGGCGGGCGGCGCCAGACTGGATATCGTCGGGCCCAAGATCGCCTGCAGGTTTAGGCGCTACGAGCGCGCGTTCGATGCCGTCAAGGCCCGCTCCCAGCATCAGCGCTAAAGTGAGGTGCGGGTTGCAGTCCGCGCCGGGCAGGCGGAACTCAAGGCGTGCATCATCGTGCACGGAGGGCGCGGAGCGGATGGCAGTGGTGAATGTCCATTCGGCCCAGGTCAGCGATTTTGGGGCCCAGCTTCCAGGAGCGAAACGCCGGAAGGCGTTGACCGTGTGCGCACAGAGCGCAAAAGCTTCTGGTACAACGTCGGCCATGCCCGCAATGAAGTGCTGGGCAAGCTGGTTGGTTTGTCCAGATGAGGCGCTGAACAGATTATTGCCGGTGGCACGGTCGATTAACGAGAGGTTGAGGTGGCCGCCGAGGCCGGGATATCCTTCCCCAAGGAACGGCATGAAGCTGGCTGTCATGTCGCGCTGACGGGCAAAAGCTCGCGTCACCTGCCGGAACAGCGCTGCATCATCAGCGGCGCGGAGTCCGGTCGTGGCGCCCAGGGTGGCCTCGAAGCAGCCCGGACCCAATTCGCCGGCTATGCTGAAAAGTGCGATGTCATTTGCCTCGACGGTCTGTTCGAGCCCGGCGACAAGTGCAGCATGCTCGGCAGCAGTCTGGCCGGACCAGCACTTGTTGTCGGGTGCAAAGCGCGCCGGCGAGGCATAGCCGGACGAACGCAGCGATTGCGCATTTTCGTTGAGCAGCAGAAACTCGAATTCGAATGCGGCCTTGACGTCAAAACCCAGGGCTGCGGCCCGTTCGATTTGCCCGGCTAGTACGCCGCGGGGCATCAACTCCCTGGATTCACCCGAGAAGTCGGCGATGACGAGGGCCGCCTTGTTCTCGAACGACCAACGCCGCAGCGAATCCCAGTCGATCGCAACGTCTTCGGTGAGATGCGGGCCGTCGGCGAAAAGGCTGTCCGCAGAATCCCACTTGGCTAGCGTATTGGCAAACTTGGGTGCGCGCGCCCATGCCTCGAACGATGCGCGGCGCAGGCGGCGCTCCCTGAAAATTCCGGCGTAGTCAAACTGTCCGACGTGAACGACCTCGAAGTCGTTCGCTTCGCAATCCTGCGAGGCAAGCTCCTTGCTCACACGTGTTCTCCCCATATTTTAACTTGCTTTGACCCGATCAACCCGCTGCGCGATCGAAGGCGATCGGCATCTGTATCGGTCCGGTGTTGCCGCTATCGGGAAGGTAGCTGGGTTCCCCGTCGAACCGGGGATTGAGCACGCGCCGAGACAGGATGGCCAAGGCTTCCGTCATGTCACCGCGAGCGATGAAGTGGCCGAGACAATGGTGAATACCGCCGCCAAAGCCGAAGTGCCTGCGGGTGCGCTCCGCGGTAATGTCGAACCCGCTATTCTCGTGGACGCGGGGGTCTGAGCCTGCAGACTGCGAGAACATGTGGATGGTGCAGCCCTTGGGGATATGCAGTCCCTGGAATTCGAAATCATCGACCGCTTCGCGAGTCACCCACGTGACCGTGGGGCGGTAGCGCATGACTTCCTCAACAGCGGCCGAGGCGAGTTCGGGGCGCTGGCGCAACAGGGCCCATTGCTCGGGATGACGCACGAAGGTGTCCATTGCCAAGCCAAGCTGGTTGCGCGTGGTATCGATGCCGCCGAAGATAGTCAGCACGACCATGTCATAGACTTCCTGCTCGGTGAGCGGATTGGCGCCGCCATCCTGAGCCCGGATAAGGCTGCTCAGGAAGTCCGCGCCGAGTGGCTTGCTGCGTCGCTCGGCGATAACTTGGCGGGCATAGTGAAACATGCGGTCGGTCGCCGCATTGATGCGGTCCATGTCCTGCTTATAGGTGACGCCCAAGGCGAGGCCCATTTCCACCGCGATGTCGGCAAATTCGCGCCAATTATCGTGCGGCAGGTCAATTAGGGTCAGGACAACGCGTGCGGCATAAGGTTCGGCGAACGCTTCCATGAACTCGCATCGGCCATCCTGCTCGAAGGCGTCGATCAGTTCGTTGGCCAGTGCCTCGAACTTGGGTTTGAGCGAGGTGATAAGTTCCGGTGCGAAAGCGGGGGCAGCCATGGCGCGCAGGCGGCCGTGCTCTGCGCCTTCCTGCGAAAGGAGCATGCGCATCCACCAATCCGCGAATGTGCCGGTCGCGTTGTTGTGAGCGGGCCAGGCATAACTGCCTTGACGCAGCTTGCGGCTGGGGATGAGGCGGCTCATCTCGCTGTAGCGTAGAATGGCGATCCCGTACGGCGTTTTCGCATACCAGGATGCTTCGCGTGCCGCGATCACCTCTTCTGATCTGATCGAAAAATCCGGGCTGCTGACATCCAGGAAAGGCGCCGTATCGCTTCTCAGTTCGGCCGTATTTGCCATGGCTTCCTCACTCCAATGCGGTTGAGGATGGTCCAGCAAAGTTCGTGCCAGATCCCGAAACACTCTGTGATCTGCCGGTTTTAAAAGATAATTGCCTGCCGGCGAGATCTCTTCACAATGAGCATGCTGGAGAAATGCAAACATTCATGCAAAGTTGAATGCGCATATCCGCATCACTACTGAGGCGTTTCAACCTATGCAGCGGATTTGCTTACTGCGCTGCAGGTTTGCAGCAGTCTTGCACCGATAAAAAAGAAGCTTCAAGAACTTCGTTAGGAAATACAGTGCTTTATCGGTCTGGCATAATGTTTGCTTACCTTAACGCTGTGGAGAAATGCAAACAGCATTGCCGGCATAGGGGGTTACAAATGGGGTACAGTTCATCATCCAAACGTCATCTGCGCACCGCAGCGCGACTGCTCGTGAGTGCCTCGATCTTTGTGTGCGGATCCGCATACGCACAGACGACCACTGAATCCACGGACACCGCCAGTGAGAACAACTCCGTTTTCTCCCAGGAAATCGTCGTTACCGCCACGCGGCGCACAGAGGCGGCCAGTAAGGTCGGTATCTCGATCACTGCACTCAGTGGAGAGCAGTTGACGAACCTGCGCATCAACGAACCTGAAAAGCTCGCCCTCGTCACGCCGGGCGTGACCATCGCCAAGGCGGCAGGTTCGGCGGTAAGCGTCATCACCATCCGCGGCTCGGGCAACAGTGACTTTGCCGCACACCACGAAACCCCGAGCGCGGTCTATTTTGACGGCGTCTATTCAGGCGCAGCGACCGCTGGCAGCTTCCCTTCGTTCGACCTTGAGCGCGTCGAAGTTCTCCGCGGGCCGCAAGGAACGCTGTTCGGTCGCAATGCAACGGGTGGCCTGGTCCACTTCCTCAGCAAGAAGCCGGCGGACAAGTTCGAAGCCGGTGGCGAACTGGGCTACGGCCGCTTCAATCAGGTGCGTGCCGAAGCCTACATCAGCGGACCGGTTGCCGAAAACCTTTCCGCCCGCCTTTCGGGGTTCTTCACGCGCGATGATGGCAACGTCGAAAACCTGAACGGTGGCCCTCGCCTCGGCGCACAGAACCGCCTGGCCGGCCGTTTCCAACTTCTGTACGCTCCAAGCTCCGACACGGAAGTCCGATTCATCGCCCGCGGCTTCCGCGAGCGGTCACGCGACGGCATCTATGACCCCGTGCCGTCCTATGTCGATGCCAATGGTAGCAGTCAGTTTGTGCCCGCGAATGTCGACATTTACGGAAGCGGCGCAGGCAAGGATTTTTACGGCTACCGCGAAGCTGACAAGAATCCTTGGACTGCGTCGCCCGACGTGATCGGCCGGATGGACAAGGACGTCTACGGGTTCACGCTCAGCCTACGGCAGAACCTTGGTGACCTGACGCTCAACTCGCTTACCGACTTTACTAAGGTTCAGTCTTACTACCTGGAGGACACCGACTCCACTCCATTTGCGCAGGCCTTCTACGACGCCCGCGAGAACTCGGAGCAGTTGTCGCAAGAACTTCGCATCAATGACGACCTCGGAGCATTCAGGTGGGTCGGCGGCGTCTACCTTCTGCAGCTTGATGGCAAGTACAACACGCGCTTCTCACTGCCGACGCTTGCCAACCTCTTCGACCCTGTAGCATTCCCCCAGACCGTCTCCTCGGCAACGCCGACCAGCGCCTATCAGGTCAAGACAAAAACCGCGGCCTTGTTCTTCCAGGCTGAACAGGATCTTTCGCCCGCGGTCACCCTGATTGCCGGCGCGCGCTGGACTTGGGATGACAGGCGTCTGAATCTGTTCGGCTCGTGCGTCGAGAACGTTGCTGGTGCCTGCGCCTTTGACGGCTTTCTCAATTCGCCGGACATCATAAATGCGCTCGGTGCGGCGGGGCAATCCATCGGTCTCACGCAGAAAGGCAATGACTGGTCCGGCCGTTTCGAGATCGACTGGAAGGTCTCGCCCGGCACCCTGGTCTACGCAAGCGCGAGCAAGGGCCTCAAGGGCGGCGGTTTCACCGTTCCGCTCGATGGCCTGCTGCGGCCCGATCAGCTGCCCTACAGGCCCGAAAACCTCTATGCCTACGAACTGGGCTTCAAGTCGCGCATCATGCCGGGACTGCGCATAAACGGCAGCGCATTCTATTACGATTATAAGAACTTCCAGACCTTCCTGTTCAGCGGCCTCACTTCGGTGATCCTCAACAAGCAGGGCAACTTCAAGGGCGGAGAGCTTGAAATCGTGGCCACGCCGGGGCGCGGGATCGATCTCGTGGGCGGCATCTCCTATCTCGACGCCAAGGTCGAGGATGTGGTGACCCCGACGGGCGTGCAGGACCAGCGGCCCATCAACTCGCCGAAGTGGAAGCTGAACTGGTTGGCGCGCAAGTCCTTTGATCTGGGCGAGTACGCTCTGGCAGTTCAATATGATGGAAATTACTCCGATCGTCGGTATTACAACGTCGTCAATTCACCGGTGGTCGAAGCACCGTCGTTCTGGGTTCACAACGCCAGCGTGACGCTTTCGCCTGCGGCGGGACGCTGGAAGGTGGCGGCCTTTGTCGAGAACATCGGCAACAAGGCCTATATCAACTCCATTTTCGATCTCTCGACGCTAGGTTACACTATCCGCAAGTTCGCACGCCAACGGACTTACGGCTTATCCGTCGGCGTAACCTATTAATGCCTTGTCGGGGTGGCGTGCGTCAATTGGCGCAAGGCCACCCCGGTTTGCTCAAACGCGGACGGAAGCGGAGAAGACTCGAAGCTTCTTCGGCCTAAACGATCGGGGTGGGATTACATGCTATCTGAATCCGCGACGGTGCAGCCTGCCCGACCGGACCTGACAAAGGCCGGATATCTTAAAATGTTACTGGCCGCTTTTTCAGCCGCGAATGGGGTAGGGCTGCTTTCGCTGATCGCGCTGCCTTTCGCTGTTGGTGCCAACATGGAAACTCTTGGAATCAACGAGTCCCAGGCCGGGCTCCTAGGGACACTCGAGTTCGTTGGCGTGGTGGCAACTTCGATGTTTCTCGCACCGCGCGTAGGACGCATCGACCGGCGCCGCGTTGCTCTCGGTGCAAGTGTGTTTGTCATCGTGATGAACGTGCTTTGCGCACTTTACGGCACCTACTCTCACCTGCTGCTGCTCCGCCCTCTTGCCGGCCTCGGCGCCGGGCTTGCTCTGGCCACCGGCAACGCGACCATCGCGATGGCCAGCAAGCCCGAGAAGTTCGCGAGCCACATGTCCCTTCTGTTCGTAGCGCTGATGGTACTCGTGACACTCAGCTTTTCGGCCCTGTCCGCCCAATTCGGCCAAGCAGGTGTCTACATGGGCTTTGCAGCGACGATTGCCTGCCTTGCGCCGCTACAAGGATGGCTACCTGCGGTCATAGGGGATGCGGCAACGCAGGCGCAGTTGGGGCCTGAGAAAGCCGGCAGTGCGTTCTCCAAAAGCGGCATCTGGATGGTGCTCGCTATCTTCTGCTTCTCGATGCGCGATACTATGACTTGGGCCTTCACTGAGAGAATCGGAGCGAGCGCAGGTTTTCAGCCGGGCGTTATCGGTCAATTCCTGACAGCGGCGGCGATCCTGGGGTTGGCAGGACCCGCCTTGGCAGCATTCATCGGAAATCGGTTTGGGTTGCGCATTCCCCTTGCGCTAGGGGTTATGGCGGCCGGTACCAACACCTTCGCGCTGAGTCAGTCCGGTGGAAACGCCTATCTTTTCGCGGGCAGCGTGCTTTGCGTAGTCGCAACCTACTTCTTTGCCCTTTCCTTCTTGAATGCACTTGCCGCCGAGCTTGACCCAGAGGGCCGCATCGTCGCGGCAGCTGGCAGTGCCGTTATGGCAGGCCTAGCTGCGGCGCCGGTCGTCGCCGGATATCTGTGGGTCGCAGGTGGTTCCGGTGCGATTGGAGGGATCGTTCTCCTATTGCTGGCTATCACCTTGTGGGCTGCCTTGCGGGCATTTCGCGGTCTCGCGCAGCCCCATAACACCTTGAATTGAAGGTATTTGGCATGTTCAATGCAACCCGTTTCTACATTAACGGCCGCTGGCTTGATCAGGATGAATCCAGATGGCGGGATGTCGTCAATCCGTCTGATCAAACTGTGGCAGGTCATGTTGCCCTTGGCGCCGCACATGATGTTGAAGAGGCGGTAGCGGCAGCGCGCAAGTCCTTTATCAGCTTTTCCCTGACCAGCCGGAATGATCGACTTGCATTGCTTGAAGCTATCGACGCAGAGCTCCAGCGCCGGAATGACGAAATCGCCGAGGCAATCTCCGTCGCCATGGGGGCTCCCGTGAGCCTCGCCCGCGGCGCGCAGGCCCCTTCAGGAACGCAGCATTTCGCCGAAGCCATCCGCATCCTGCGTGACTACCCATTTGAGGAAAGGCTGGGCTCCACATTGCTGCGCCGCGAGCCGGTGGGCGTTTGCGCCCTCATCACGCCGTGGAACTGGCCGATGAACCAGATCGCGACGAAAGTCGCACCAGCGCTCGCCGCCGGTTGTACGATGGTGCTCAAGCCGAGCGAGTTGGCCCCGTTCGATGCCGTTATCCTCGCTGAGATCATGGACACGGTTGGCGTGCCTGCCGGGGTGTTCAATCTGATTCATGGCGATGGCCCCGACGTTGGCGCTCCGCTGTGTTCTCACCCTGACGTGGACATGGTATCCTTCACCGGCTCGACGCGGGCTGGCATAGCCATCAGCCAAGCGGCGGCGCCCACTGTGAAGCGGGTCGCGCTCGAGCTTGGCGGCAAGTCTGCCAACATCCTGCTGGATGATGCCGATGTCGAGAAAGCAGTCACCGCCAGCGTGCGCTCGATGATGCTGAACAGCGGGCAGTCATGCAATGCTCCAAGCCGCCTGATCGTACCCGAGCAATTGTACAGCACGGTCATTGAAGTCGCGGCTCGGGTTGCCGGATCCATTCGCGTCGGTCCCGCCGGCGAGGATGTCGACATGGGTCCTATCGCGAACCGGAGCCAGTACGAGCGCGTGCGCCGCTTCATCCAGGTCGCACTCGATGAGGGGGGCGAGCTCGTCGCCGGAGGAACCGGCCTGGACGGGCTCCCGGAAAAGGGATTCTACGTCAAGCCAACAGTCTTCGGGCGCGTGAGCCCGGCCATGACGGTCGCAAGAGAAGAAGTCTTCGGACCGGTCCTAGCAATCATGACCTATTCCTCACTTGACGAAGCAATTGCGATCGCAAACGATAGCGAATATGGCCTGTCTGGCTATGTTTGGTCAGCCGACCATACACGCGCCGTTGACGTCGCTCGGCAGCTGCGGACCGGGATGGTCCACATCAATGGCGCCTCGCTCGACTCTGCCGCCCCCTTCGGCGGCTACAAGATGTCCGGTAACGGTCGCGAGTGGGGCCGCTTCGGTGTTGAGGAGTTCCTCGAGGTCAAGTCCATGTACGGCGCGGCGGCATGATACCGCTCCCCAAGAGCAGTCCATCTATCAGAGATAGGGAGGTGTACACGCCGACACGATGACTGCATCTTCCGTGCCGCTGGGATTACGGAAGCGGTGTGGCACCTTGCTGTCGAACAGATAGGCTGCTCCCGCCGTGAGCACGCGCTTCTGCGATCCGACCGTTATCTCGATCCGCCCGGAAATGACGATCCCGCCCTCGTGGGCTGAATGGTCGAGCATCGACGCTCCTGTATCGGCGCCGGGGCCGTACCGCTCATGCATGATTTGCAATCCGTGCGCGTGAGCATCGCCGACCTGCCTGAGCGAAATGCGTCCTTCGCCCTTCTTGGCTGTCCCCGGCAGCTTCGAAGTCAGGTCGATCAGGTCGCCTTCGGAAAAGAACACGTCCTTGGCGTTGGTTCGGTCCGGCTCGAAGAATTGGCCAAGCGTCATTGGCAGGCCACCCAGAATACGGCGGAGCGTTGCCACGGAAGGACTGTTACGGTTGGTTTCTATCAAGGAGATCTGGCCATGAGGCACCCCAGCGCGTTCGGCGAGAGCCCGCTGGGATATACCCGACTTGACGCGCAGCTCGCGCAACCGTGCGCCTACGTCGAAATTCTCGTCCATCTGATACACCCCGAAAGATGACGCCGGGCCATCAAAATGATGGTGGCACAGGCGGAAGAAGCCACCCGCTACAGGTCATTTCGCCGCCCTTCAAGTGCCGTGGCACGAAAGCGGCCAAGTGTCACTGACTATAAATTGATGGCAGTTGCCATTATTTTAGCTTCATGCTAGTTGGCAGTCATTCTGCAATGACCCACGATTCCAAGGAGTGCCCAAGTGAGCAAGACCAGCGATCTCGCCGCGCGCCACGCAGCTGCCGTCACCAAGGGCGTCGGCACCAAAGGCATCTATGCCGAACGCGCTGAAAACTCCGAACTGTGGGACGTGGACGGTCGCCGCTTCATCGATTTCGCCGCCGGAATCGCGGTCAACAACACCGGCCATCGGCACCCCGCCGTCATGCGCGCCGTGGCGGATCAGGCCAAAAAGTTCACCCACACATGCTTCCACGTAGCTCCATACGAAGCCTACATCCGGCTTGCAGAACGACTGAACGCGATTGCTCCGGTGGCCGGTCCAGCAAAGACCATGCTTGTGACGACCGGGGCGGAAGCCGTCGAAAACGCGATCAAGGTCGCGCGCGTCGCCACCGGCCGAACGGGTGTCATCGCGTTCTCGGGAGCGTTCCACGGCCGCACGATGCTCGGCATGGCGCTTACCGGGAAGGTCGTTCCCTACAAGAAGGGATTTGGCCCCTTCCCCGCCGACATCTACCACGGCATCTTCCCGAATGAGTATCTCGGCATCACCGTCGAAGAAGCGCTGGCCAGCATCGAGGCGCTGTTCGCGTCCGACGTCGATCCGAGCCGGGTCGCCGCGTTCATCGTCGAACCGTTGCAGGGCGAAGGTGGGTTTGTCCCTGCGCCAATCCCCTTCCTTCAGGGCCTGCGGGCCCTTGCCGACAAGCACGGTATCGTCCTGATTGCCGACGAAGTACAGACAGGCATGGCACGTACCGGCAAGATGTTCGGCATCGAACATGCAGGGATCAAGGCCGACCTCATCACCATGGCAAAGGGTTTGGCCGGCGGCTTCCCTCTGTCCGCGGTAGTTGGCCGGGCTGACCTGATGGACGCGGCGCAGCCCGGTGGTCTGGGGGGCACCTATGCCGGCAACCCGCTGGCAGTCGCCGCTGCCAATGCCGTGCTGGACGTGATCGAGGAAGAAAGTCTCTGCGAGCGGGCTACTGCCATTGGCGAGAAGGTCCTTGCCCGGCTCCACGCCATTGCAAGGCGTCAGGGCATGGAAGTGATTGGCGACATCCGCGGCCGCGGCGCGATGATCGCGTTCGAACTGGTCAGCGACCGGGTGAGCAAGGCTCCCGATGCGCAACTCGCCTCGCGCTTTGTTGCCGAAGCCGAAAAGCGCGGACTCATTTCGCTCGTGTGCGGTACGCGCTTCAACGTGATCCGGCTCCTTCCGGCCCTTACCATTCCCGACGCAATCCTTGCCGAAGGCCTCGACATTCTCGAAGCGGCGCTCGAGGTTGCGGTCAGATAGCCCTGCCTGGCCTGAGGCGGACGGTCTGGCAAGAAAGCGCTTAGACCGGGTATCATGGTCGCATTCGACGGGCGGTCTGGTTGGGCCGCCCGTTGTTCTATCGGATTGGCGAGAAATCAGTCGGAAGGATTCTAGATGGAGCAGGCAGACGTCATCATCGTGGGCGCTGGGCACGGCGGCGCACAGGCGGCCATCGCGCTGCGCCAGAACGGCTTTGAAGGCCACATCCTCGTCATCGGCCGCGAACCCGAAATTCCCTACGAGCGTCCGCCGCTGTCGAAGGAATACCTCGCGCGCACCAAGACTTTCGATCGAATCTGCATCCGCCCGGCGCAGTTCTGGGAGGACAAGGCTGTCGAGATGAAGCTCGGCGCCGAAGTCGTCTCGCTCGATCCCGCCGCGCACACCGTCAAGCTCGGTGACGGCAGCGAGATCGGCTACGGTAGGCTGATCTGGGCTACCGGTGGCGATCCACGCCGCCTGTCGTGCATGGGCGCGGACCTCAAGGGCGTCCACGCCGTCCGCACCAAGGAAGATGCCGATCGCCTGATGAGCGAACTCGATGAGGGAGCAAAGCGCGCCGTGGTCGTTGGCGGCGGCTACATCGGCCTCGAAGCCGCTGCGGTCCTCACCAAGTTCGACGTGCAGGTCACCCTGCTCGAAGCGCTTCCGCGCGTGCTCGCCCGGGTGGCCGGCGAGGCACTGTCCAAATTTTACCAGGCCGAACACCGCGCTCATGGCGTTGACCTGCGCACCGGTGCGGCGATGGACTGCATCGAGGGTGACGGAACCAAAGTCACCGGCGTGAAGATGCAGGACGGCTCGGTGCTGCCCGCCGACATCGTGATCGTCGGCATCGGCATCATCCCCTGCGTCAGCCCGCTGCTCTCAGCTGGCGCCTCGGGCGGCAATGGCGTCGACGTCGACGAATTCTGCCGCACCTCGCTGCCCGACGTCTACGCGATCGGCGATTGCGCGGCCCATACCAACGATTTTGCCGACGGCACGGTGATCCGCCTCGAATCCGTCCAGAACGCGAACGACATGGCCACCACCGCAGCGAAGGACATCTGCGGCGAGCCTGTGCCCTACAAGGCCACGCCGTGGTTCTGGTCCAACCAGTACGATTTGCGCCTGCAGACGGTCGGCCTCTCGACCGGCCATGACAACGCGGTGCTGCGCGGCGATCCCGCCGCACGCTCGTTCTCGGTGGTCTATCTCCAGGGCGGCAAGGTCATCGCGCTCGATTGCGTGAACGTGGTCAAGGACTATGTGCAGGGCAAGAAACTGGTCGAAGCCCGCGCCCAGCTCTCGCCGGAGCAACTGGCCGACGCCAGCGTGCCGCTCAAAGAATTGGTCGCCTAAGTCGGACGCAGCGCGCGATCCGTCCCTGCAATATCTCACCCTTCCGCGCAGGCCTTTTACACCGCGGACAAGCAAAAGGGAGCCGACGACACTCGAGAGTGTCGTCGGCTCAGTCAGGGTGAAACAGGTTGTAGCGATCTGCTGGTCAACAATCCGATGCGGCGTCCCCGAGACGGGGCGATGGCATTGCTGCGCCGATTTTCAGGTCCGAGAAGCGGACCGGAAATCCAACGCTGGGTATGGGGGTGCCATCTTCAGCCGTCAGGTCGAGTTGGAGACCCCGATGCCGGATTTGCGGGTCGGCAAAAGCATCGGCCACGGTATTGATCGGAGCCACGGGAACTCCTGCCACTTGCAGTTGCGAAAGCAGCGCGTCGCGCGCCCAAGTCGAGGTCCGCTGCTCCAGAAGCGCATGCAAGGGATCACGATTGGCGACGCGCTGCGGATTTGTCGCGTAGTCGCTGGTGACGTCAAGGCCGAGCGTACTGCAAAGCGCCTTGAATTGCCGGTCATTACCGACCGCGATGATCGCCCAACCATCAGCAGTACGGAACACCTCGTACGGCGATATATTGGGATGGGCATTCCCGATCCGCATCGGCGGCGTACCCGAGACAAGATAGTTCATGGCCTGGTTCGCCAGGGTTCCTACCATCACGTCGAACAGGGCTATGTCGATATGCTGGCCCTTGCCGGTAACAGCACGTGAGGCAAGCGCCGCCTGGATCGCAATGGTCGCATAAAGCCCGGTCATGATATCGGCATAGGCAACGCCGATCTTGTTGGGCTCGCCGTCTGGCTGTCCGGTCAGATCCATGATGCCGCTCATGCCCTGCACGACGAAATCGTAGCCCGCGCGATCGGCGTAGGGGCCATCCTGCCCGAAACCGGTAATCGAACAGTAGATCAGCCCCGGATTGCGCTTTGACAGGGACTCATAGTCAAGGTTAAAGCGGACGAGACCTCCGGTCTTAAAGTTCTCGATGACCACGTCGGCCCCGGCCGCAAGCTCCTGCGCCTTCCGGCATTCGTCCGGTTGCGCGAAATCAAGCACCAGCGACCGCTTGCCACGATTGGCGCTGTGGAAATAGGCAGCATCCCGCTCCCCGTCGGCATATTCGACGAAGGGCGGCCCCCATCGCCTCGTGTCATCACCCGCTGGGGATTCGATCTTGAGGACGTCTGCGCCGAGATCGGCAAGGATCTGACCGGCCCAGGGCCCAGCCAGTATCCTGGCCAATTCGACGACCTTGAGGCCCGGATATGGCGCCTGTTCCATGCTAGAAGGCCGCGATGCCGGTGATGCCCCGCCCGAGGATCAGTGCATGGACGTCATGCGCACCCTCGTAGGTGTTGACCGTTTCGAGGTTCAGCATGTGGCGGATCACCTGATACTCGCCTGAAATGCCGTTGCCGCCGTGCATGTCGCGGGCGTGGCGGGCAATGTCGAGCGCCTTGCCGACGTTGTTGCGCTTTACCAGCGAGATGATCTCGGGGGCAAAGGCGCCTTCGTCCATGGTCCGTCCCACCCGGAGCGAGGCCTGCAGGCCGAGGGAAATCTCGGTCACCATGTCTGCCAGCTTCTTCTGGTAAAGCTGGGTCGCCGCCAACGGGCGCCCGAACTGCTTGCGATCCAAGCCATACTGCCGCGCAGCGGCATAGCAGAACTCGCCGGCACCCATGGCCCCCCACGAGATGCCGTAGCGCGCCCGGTTAAGGCAGCCGAATGGGCCCTTGAGCCCCTCTACGTTAGGCAGAAGTGCTTCTTCGGGCACGACCACATCGTCCAGGTTGATCATGCCCGTGATCGAGGCGCGCAGCGACAACTTGCCCTTGATGGCCGGTGCGGACAGGCCGGGCATACCCTTGTCGAGGATGAACCCACGGATCGCGCCGCCATGGGCCTCCGACTTCGCCCAGACGACGAACACGTCTGCAATGGGCGCATTGCTGATCCAGGTCTTGGCCCCGCTCAGGCAGTAGCCGCCGCCATCGACCTTGCGCGCATAAGTGCGCATGCCACCCGGGTCAGAACCTGCGTCGGGCTCGGTAAGGCCGAAGCAGCCGATGAGTTCACCCGAAGCAAGACCCGGCAGATAACGACGGCGCTGCTCCTCGGAGCCATATTCATGGATCGGGAACATCACCAGGCTAGACTGGACGCTCATCATCGAGCGGTAGCCGGAGTCGACCCGTTCGACTTCGCGCGCGACCAGACCGTACGAGACATAGCCTGCGCCCGACCCACCATAGGCCTCAGGGATAGTTACGCCGAGCAGCCCCTGCCTGCCCATTTCGCGGAAGATTTCGGGATCGGTATGCTCACGCTCGAAAGCCTCGATAGCGCGCGGTTGCAACTCCGACTGCGCATAGGCCCGTGCCGACGACTGGATGAGCGTTTCCTCTTCCGTCAATTGCCCGGCGAGGCCGAGCGCGTCTTCCCAATCGAAGTTCAAGATGTCAGCCATGTTCAGGTCTCCAGTCGGCAAATGTTTTAGGAAGGCAGGCGTCTGCTCAAGGGTACAGTCCGCGCTCCTTGCGGGCGGTCAGAACGCGTCGGCACGACAAAAGATACGTGGCCGTGCGAAGCGTGAGGCCGTTGATGACAGCCAGCTCGCGGATGGCGTCGAACGCCTGGATCAAGACCTGCTCGAGCCGTACGTATATTTCCTGCTCGCTCCAGAAGAAGCTCGAGAAATCCTGTACCCACTCGAAATAGGATACGATTACACCACCAGCGTTGCAGATGACGTCCGGCGCTACCGCAATGCCCCGGTCGAACAGAATTTCGTCGGCTTCCGGCACAGTCGGCCCGTTTGCCGCCTCAAGCACGATGCGCGTGGACAGTCGGCGCGCTCGATCCGCAGTGATCTGGCCTTCCAGCGCGGCCGGGATCAGGATGTCGGACGGAACGTCCCAGAATTGTTCCAAAGTCAAATCGTCGGCCCCGGCGAAACCTGCTATCCCGCCCGATCGATCGACGTGCTCCTGCAAGCTGGCGATGTCGATGCCACCGGCGTTGTGCAGCGTGCCGGTATGGTCCTGAACTGCTACCACCCTGCAGCCCGCCTTGACGAAACGGTCGGCAGCCACACCCCCGACATTGCCAAAGCCCTGCAAGGCAATGCGTGCGCCATCGAGGGCGAGTCCGTTCGCAGCGGCCATCACGCGCCCGATCGCGAACACGCCAAGGCCGGTTGCCCGGGTCCGCCCGAGAGAGCCGCCGAGGTGAACAGGCTTTCCGGTGACGACGCCCGTAACCGTCGCCCCGACGTTCTGTGAATATGTGTCCATCACCCAGGCCATGACCTGCGGGTTGGTACCCACGTCAGGCGCGGGAATGTCCTGCTGCGGACCGATGATCAGGCCGATCTCGCTAGTGTAGCGGCGGGTGACCTTTTCCAGCTCTCGCTGAGAGAGGGTCGAGGGATCGACTCTGATCCCGCCCTTCGCCCCGCCGAACGGCAGGTTTACCGCCGCGTTCTTGATCGTCATCCATGCGGCGAGGGCCATGACCTCCTCCAGTGACACGTCGGGATGAAAGCGCAGGCCGCCCTTGCCTGGACCGCGGCTCAGCGAATGCTGCACGCGGTAGCCTTCGAAGTGCCGGATTTCGCCGTTGTCCATCTCGATCGGGATGTCGACGATGAGCGCACGCTTCGGGCGCTGCATCGTGCCGACCCAGCGGTTCAGGTCGCCAAGGTGAGGTTTTACCATGTCGATCTGGTGCAAGTATGTGCCCCAGGGATTGAGCGGGGTCGACTTGGCATAGCTGAGCAAGTCGGCCTCGCTCCGCTGCACAGTTGCGCTTTGACCTTCCATTGCCTGATCCTTTCTCCGGGGAGGCTATGTCCCTCAAATGCGTTGGCCTTGATGGAACGGGGTGGTTCCGTTTTGCCTGCCGTCTCTCCGGTCAGCGGGCCGCGAATGCGAAAAACTGCTCTGCCAGGTGCTGCCCGATCGGGATGGCCGAGGTTGCGGCCGGCGAAGGGGCATTGCAGACGTGCAGGCACCGCGCCGACTCCCGGATCAGGAAGTCGTGCATCAGCGTCCCGTCGCGCATGACCGCCTGAGCTCTCACCCCGGCGGGGTAGGGACGCAGGTCGTCGAGCTCCAACTCTGGGCAGTACTTCTGGCAAAGCCGCAGATAGGCCGCTCTCGACAGCGACGATTCCAGTTCCGAGATCGTTGGGCGGAGATTTGCGGAGAGCATGCGCCAGAACCCGGGATAGAGTAGCGTCCCGGCAAGGTCGAGCGGATTGATGTCACGCCATCTGTATCCCTCGCGGGCCAGGGCCAAGATGGCATTCGGGCCGACCGTGACCGAGCCATCGATCATGCGGGTTAGGTGCACCCCGAGGAACGGTAGGTCCGGATCCGGCACCGGATAGATTAGGTGCTTGACGATGTCATTGCGGGCGGCGGGCAGCTGGAAATACTCCCCCCGGAACGGCACGATGCGAAAATCGAGGTCGAGCTTGCACATCGCTGCAAGCCGGTCTGCCATGAGACCCCCGCAGACGATGGCATGACGACTGCGGAAGACGCCCGCAGTGGTCTCGACCACCACCTGCGACGGGCTTTCGGCAATCCCCGTGACCTTCGTGCCAAAACGGATCGCCGCGCCTTGCGCACAGGCGATTTCAGCCATCTTGCGTGTCATGGCCGGATAGTCGGTAATCCCGCTACGACCGACGCGGATCGCGGCGAGGCCGGAGATGGCGGGCTCGACCTCGTTGAGGGCCCGTCCGTCAAGCATCTCGGGATCGAGGTCGTTGGCCTTGCTGCGTTCGAACAGGGTGGAGAGGCGCGAGACCTCTACCTCGTCGGTGGCGACGATCAGCTTGCCGCACCGCTCCGAACGGATCCCATGCTCGGCGGTGAAGGCGTAAGTCGCGTCCGATCCGGCGCGGCAGAAGCGGGCCTTGAGGCTGCCGGGGGCGTAATAGACCCCGGCATGGATCACTCCGCTGTTGTGGCCTGACTGGTGAGCAGCAAGCGTCTGTTCTTTTTCAAGGAGCAGCACCGAGATGCCCGGCCGCAGAGTGGCCAGCTGCAGAGCTGCCGAAACCCCGACGATGCCGCCGCCGACAATGATGACGTCGGCGGCGTTCCCGGCGCTGCCCGAGCTCATGCGAGGAGCGTCCCTCTTTGGCGCATGAGTTCGCGATTCAGCAGCTCGTGCTTCTGGAACGGGGCGCGCCCGTGCAACCAGAAATAGTTGTTCAGCACGACCAGATTGCCCACCGGCAGCGGCGTTTCCACCGTTCCAGGCGAAGCTTCCATGGATTCAGAGAACCGCTTGAGAAACAGCGCCTCCTCCATCGTCCGCGGCTGCACGAACTGGTCGATGAACGAAACCGACAGCCCGTACTCGCTCTCGAAGAACAGCGGACGCTCGGTGGTGTGGGCGACGTTCTTGGAGCCGGGCGCCTGGTAGACGAAGCTGGTCTTGGCCAGCGGCGCGTTGGCAAATTCCGGTAGTTCGTCCCAGTCGTCGATGTGCATGAGCCGGGATTCACCGCCCGTGGCGTTTTCCTCAGCGAACTTCATCATCAGCAGCCAGTCGGTGGCTTCATCAACGAAAGTGCCGTCGGTGTGCAGGGTGAACAGGCGGTAGGCCTGCCGCAGGTACGAATCGCTGTTGTCGGTGTCCTTGATCAGGAACCGGGCGTAGTACTTGTGCGACATCGCATCGTGATTGGCGGGACCAAGCAGGTGGCTGATCGCCGTCCCGAACTTGACGTAGGAATCGGCATCGTCACGCACGCCGCGCACGCCGATCTCAAAACCGCCGGATGCGCGGTTGCGGACGATGCTGCGTAACTGCTCGGCAAAGCCGTAGCCGCAGGCCCGCTCCAGGCTATCACCAAGGACAAACCGCATGAAGGGCACGTATTCGAGGTTCTGGACCGAGATGTCGTCGACCTCGGCAAAGAAAGCCTCAAGGGCCGATTGCGGGATCTCGATTGTGTGCAGGCGCTTGTGATACGGATGACCGCGCACGGTGAAGTGCTGCTGGTAGTCGGTCTCGCGCTCGATTTCCAAAACTGCGTGCTGCATGTCGTGCACTCCTCGCTATGGGAAGAATGTTAACGCGAGCGGACCATGGACATCCAATGCCGCTTTCAGCTATTTTGATCTTGTTTCCAGATTAAAGGTGGATCAATGATCGATGCCCGTCAGTTACGCTATTTCTCTGCAGTGGCTGAGCATCTGCACTTCGGGAGGGCGGCAGATACGCTCCACGTGGCCCAGTCGGCGCTGAGCGTGCAAATCCGCCGGCTCGAGGAGGACCTCGGCACACGGCTGCTCAATCGTGGAAAACGCGCGTCTGTATCACTGACAGAGGCAGGTGCGCTGTTCCTAGCCGAGGCCAAGATCGCTTTGCGCCAGATCGACCGAGCCGAACGGGTGGGGAAGCTGGCCGCGCGTGGTCTGCTCGGTCGGTTGCAGATAGGCTATATCGCCTCGGCCGCCATAAACGGCCTGCTCCCTGACATGCTCGGCACTTTCCGCGAGACCAGTCCGACGGTGGACATCGGGCTGGTTTCGCTCGATACGCCAGCCCAGATCCGGGCCGTCGCCGACGGGACGATCGATGTCGGGCTGGTGCGGACGCGGACCGCCTATCCCGACACGATCGCAAGCCGCCTCATCCACACGGAGCGCCTGCACCTCGCCATGGCGCGGACCAACCCACTGACGCGTAAGGACAGGATCTCGTCCCGCGACGCCGCCGCACACCCGTTCATCGTTCCACAGTTCGATGGCGATTCGGGATTCCTCGACTATCTCGCTGAACTTGGCAGGCGCGCCGGGGTGGAGATCGATCAGGCCATAAAGGTCCCCGACCTGGTCAGCGCTCTGAGCATGTGCGCGGGCGGTTACGGTGTTGCGCTTGTCCCGGCATGCTTTGCCAACTTTCCGATGGCAGGCGTCGTCGTGCGGCAAATGGAGGATTTTGCAGAAGAGATAGGGATTCACTGCATCTGGCAGAAGCGGACCAAGTCACCGGCTCTTGCAGCGATGCTTGATGTGATCTCCGGGTTTGCCGGGCAGCTCGCAGCGCCATGAACAAGTGTTGCAATATTTAGAGCGGTTGCCATTAATATGTTTACATGCTAGCCGCCCGCCAGCTCTTGCATGCAACATGAAGGAAGGCACATGGCTCAACGCGATTCAACCTACTCCACCCCTATGATGTACATCGAGGGGGAATGGGTCGGCGCGGCGGGCCGTGATGGCGAGGATGTGCTTGATCCTGCGAGCGGCGCTGTCCTGGCAAGCGTGCCACATGCGGGTGAAGCCGACCTCGAACGCGCGCTCAACGCGGCGGAACAGGGCTTTGCACAATGGCGGATCACCGCTGTCGAGGAACGCGCCCGCGTGCTTGCGGACGCAGCGCGGCTCATCCGGGAACGCGCCGAGCTCATTGCGGAAATCGCCACGCGCGAGCAGGGCAAGGTGCTGGTCGAAGCGATGGGCGAGACCATGGCCGCCGCAGCCATGATGGAATTCCATGCCGGCGAAGCGGCACGCATCTATGGCCGTGTCCTGCCGCGCCCACGGGGCACCCGCTCGATGGTGTTGCCGCAGCCGGTCGGTACGGTCGCCGCGTTCTGCGCCTGGAATTTCCCCGTCCTCAACGTGGTCCGCAAGCTGTCCCCGGCCATCGCCTCCGGCTGCTCGGTGATCCTCAAGCCGAGCGAGGAAACTCCCGCCTCCGCAACCGAAATCATGCGCTGCCTGGTTGATGCCGGCTTGCCCGCGAATGTGGCGCAGATCGTCTTTGGCGTTCCCGACAAGGTCTCCACCTATCTGCTCAAATCGCCGATCACCCGCAAGTTGAGCTTCACTGGATCGGTGCCGGTCGGCAAGCACTTACTCAAGCTGGCCGCGGATACGGTCATGCGCTCGACCATGGAACTGGGCGGCCACGGCCCCGTGCTGGTGTTCGATGACTGCGATCTCGACGAGACGATCAAGACGCTAGTCGGGCACAAGTTCCGCAACGCCGGCCAGGTCTGCGTCGCACCTACGCGCTTCTTCGTTCAGGACACCATTTACGAACGCTTTGCCGCTGGGTTCGCCCAACATGCCCGCGCACTGAACCTTGGCGACGGTGCCCTTGCATCGACCCAGATGGGCCCTCTGGCCAACCCACGACGCCCGGGTGCGATTGAATCCCTGGTCGAGGACGCCGTCGCCCAAGGCGCAGTCCTTATGGCAGGTGGATCGCGCGGCGAAGGAAGCGGCTTCTTCTATAACCCGACCGTACTCAAGGACGTTCCCAATTCAGCCCGCGCCATGATGGAGGAGCCGTTCGGCCCATTGGCCCTGATACGCCCGTTCTCCACGATGGACGATGCGGTGGAACAGGCCAACCGCCTGCCCTTTGGCCTCGCAGCTTATTGCTTCACCGAAAGCGCGCGCCGCCAAAACCACCTTTCCGAGGCTATTGATGCAGGCATGATCGCGTTCAATTCCATCCGCATGAGCTGGCCGGACGCACCCTTCGGCGGAATGAAGGAAAGCGGGTTTGGATCTGAGGATGGGCCGGAGGGAATCGCGGCGCACATGGTGACCAAGTCGATCCACATCGCTTGAAACGCACGGTTCCATGCAACTTCGGCATCGCGCGGGCGAACTTCGCAAGAGCCGTGCGGTGCTGAACCGCACTAATTAGTCGTCCGTGAAGAACTCTGATCAGGTAGCCTTGGGCTGATTTTCGGGCATGACGCCGACGAACAGTGCGACCAGGATTTGGACGCAAAGGATCGCGAGCCATTTGAGCAGCAGGCGGAAGTTGTATCCAACGGCGGCGAGGACGGCGTTTGCGGCATCGCCGGCCTGATGGGCGAGATAGTTGCGGCCCATGCGGTGCTCGGCTTTGAGATGTCCGATGACAGGCTCGACGGCGGAGCGTCGTCGCAGCTCGCGCTTGATGATCTGGGTGACGCCGCGCTTCTGGCCTGAAGTGTAGACCTTGAGCTTGTAGCCGTCGGGGGCATTGTGGCCGCGGTAGCCGGCATCGGCGACGATACGGGTGAGGCTGGCGCCGATCTGCGCCTCGACGGCGGGAATGAGTTTGCCCAGTGTATGGCCATTATAAGGATTGCCGGGCAGTGCCGCGACATGGGCGACGAACTGGCCGCCCTTGCAGCGGTCGATCGGGGTGGCGACGCTGACCTTGACGCCGAACTCATAGGGGCGGTGTGCCTTGCCCTTGCCGATGCATTCGACCTCGGGGGCATGGAGCGAATAGACTTTGGGGCCGGGCTGACGGCGTTGCTGGCGATGGACGCGCCCGGCGAGATGCAGCGGTCGGGCGAAGTCGCCCTCGAGCTCGGCACGTCCTTTGATCTTGCGCTTGATGTCGCGGATGACGGGACCGAGATAGGTTCTCAGCGTGCGCAGCGCCTTATTGGCGCGGTTGAACTGATGGGCATGGGCGTAACGCTGATGCTTGATCAGCGCATGTTTGCCGACCCGCGCGTATCAACACAAAGGGCGTCATCACCATTGACCTCTCGCCACATCGGGATCGGCTCCTGGGTGGCAAATCGCCAGCGATTGGAATCAGGAGCGCAATATAAAAAATCTGCGCAGTGTGGAATACCAACTGTTTACGGAAAGAAAGACGGCGTTATATGAACAATTTCAAATAGTTGCGTAACGGCACTTTTTGCACCTTGGTCACGAGAACCCCAAAAAATGGATTGAAATCGGGCATCCGTGATCGAAAACTAGTGGATTCCATCAATATCGGTTTGTCACCCAATTTTTGTCATCAATCGCCCTATGGCCCCCTGCTCGGCCGCAAGATTTCTGTTGTATGTTAACGGCATTCGCGGCGATTTCCACCGAAGCGCATCCATGATTCCGGCAAGGTTCTCGCCAGTGGCAAAAAGATCCTGGTTCAGCCCGATCCGGGTTGAATGCGCACTGATCCCCTTTAGCAGCCGCTCGATATCGTCGGCCGAGAGGTCGGGCAGCGCACCGCCGTCGAACGCCCGCCGGATGATCGTTCGGTAGATGGGTCCTACCGACCCGGGATGGAGCGCCGCGTCCCCGACGTCATATTCGACGCGCGCGGGTATCGCTGGCTTCGGCAGCGTCTTGCGCAGATCCCAGGCCTCCCGGCTCGAGATGCTGTCGATCGCCCGCCCCTTCACGGCCGAGCGTGCCTTGTAGCGCCGCACCTGGACGCGCCGGAACAGCCGCCCACCATCGATATCGGCGGCGGCACACCAAGCCGCGATCGCCGACACGGTCCGCGGGCTCAGATAGGCGGTTGTCCCCTCCCCCTCCTGATCGCCCTTGTGGCGGAGGATCTGCAGCAGCCGCGCATCAGGATCGATCGCCTCCTCGATATGCTCTAGCGCGATCGCCACCAGTTCCGAGGCGCGCAGGCCAGTGTCGTAGGCAGTCGACAACAGGGCGCGATCGCGCAAGCCCGGCAGATCGTCCGCGCAGCTCTCGAGCAGGGCGCTAATATTGAGCCCGCGCGGTCGATCGCGCTCGACGTCGCGCACCGGCCCCCTGAACCGCAGCGGCCGCGCCTGCTTCTGCGCAGTGCCTAGCCGGCGTCGGATTGCCTGCAGGCGCAACTTCACCAGCAAGGCCTGCGCCGGATCCTTGAGATCGAGCAGCAGGTGGATCTTGGCAATCGACGCCTTGTAGCGGCTGAGCGACGCGGGCTTGGTTCCTTTCTCGGCGCGCGCGTCGAGATAATCCGCGACGGTTTCGGGCGTCGCCGGCAGCGCAACGCGATTGTGGCGCCTGCACCACAGGTCGAACGCCTCAAGGTCAGACTTGAGCGCACGGATGCTATGGGGCGAGGATGCCGCTTGGTACGCGGCGATCAGCGCCTCGTTGACGACAATACGTTCGACGGCGTGCATCTTCACAACCGCCCAGGAGAGATCTCCGACCAAAGCCATCGACCCTTGCACCGTTTCCCCCGCAATTAGGACGTTATCGTCGAACTGTGCTCCGTGGTCCATCGGCGCGATGTATACCCCGCCATATATCGAGACGTCAAATATGGATATGTGATAACTGCAATTATCATAGGTCCGATTATTAGAAGCGTCGTCGCCATAGACTGAAGTCACATCTTCGGGATATAATCGGCCGATGACACGCCCGATACCTGACCTTTCGGAGCCGGTTTGGACGTCCAAACTGGTCTCCGCTCTTGAGCGGGCGGCGGCATCGATCGGCCGCCTGTGAACGGACAAAGAACACTGCATCCGACACCCCACGCCAATTCACCTGACCGACAAAATTCTCTGCACCGGCGTTATTTCCTGACACCCTTCAACATACGCGCCGCCGCGTTGGACGACGGAGCGAGCTTGCGGCCGTAGCGGAGTGCAGTGGCGGTCGAGGTCCATCGCAATGCCTGCGCGATCGGTCCCGCATCCTCGCCATTGGCGAACAGATCCTGGGTCAGGCCGACGCGCAACGAATGCGTGCTCAGCGCATCGATCGCATGGTCGAGATCGGCGCCCATGAGATCGACCAGGCCCTGGTCGGCTGCGGCGAGCGCCGTGCGCTTGATGATCAGCCGCATCGCCGCCGGCGTCAGCGCGCGCTCGCCAATTCCGTAGGTCACCGTGGCCGCGCGCGCAGGCCGCGCCGCCATGCGTTCCCGATCGACCCGGGCATGATAGGCCAGATCCTCGATCGCGAGCGCCCGGCGCGCTTCGCGGGGTTTGGTCCGGATCACCGCTACGCGGCGGAACAAGGCGCCCGCGCGGATTGATGCGGCCTCGCGCCAAAGAGCGACACGCCGCATCGTGTCGGGCGACAGCCACACCCAGGCCCCTTGCCCTTCCTGGTCGGTTTTCGAGTGGGGCACCTCGAGCAGCCCCGATCCATCCTCTTGCGCTTCCATCAATTCGACGGCGACGGCCACCAGCTCCGATACGCGCAAACCCGCATCATAGCCGAGCGACAGGATCGCCGCGTCGCGCAGGCCAGCGACGTCGCGCCCACACGCCTCGAGCAGCACCGACAGCGTGAACCCCCTGACGGCTTCCCGCCCGATCCCTTCGCCGAGCCGCAACGGGCCGGCCTGGCGCTGCCGGACTCCGGCCCGACGCCGCAGCCCACGCAGCGCATCGCGGACCACGACGGCACCGACGGGGCATGGAACGTCGAGAAGGTGATGGGCCACCGCCAGCGAGGACAGGCGCCGGGACACGGTCGCCGGCTTGAGCCGCCGCGCCTCGCAATAGTCAATATAGGCGACAAGCCGCGCTTCGTCGGCGGGCAGGCCGATCCCGCCGCGCTCGGCCGAGAAGCGCGCGTAGCAATCGAGATCGACCGCGAGCGCCTTGATGCTGGCGGGCGCCCGCGCCTCGATGCTCTTCTGGAAGTTGAGTTCGACCAGGCTGGCGCCTTCGCCTGTCAGCTCCTGAAGCAACTCGACGAGCTGGACCGCGCGATCTTGCGCGGCGCCCGACCGCCGCTGGGGCAGCGGCGCCTCGCCGGGTGCCAGGTGTGACGCGCCATAATTGACGTCATTGTCGCAATTCGCTGAGCTGTTGCTGTGACAAAATAGGCAGCAACGTACTCCCTCCGTTTACATGACGCCCGATTGAATTACCTTCCCGGCCATGTCCGCGATACCATCCTGGCGTGCCGGCTTCGAGCTAGAAGTCATCCTCGGCGACCTTGGCGAGCCCCGTTTCGAGCGAGAACTGCGCGAGGGAGAGGCGATGGACGAGGCTTCGCCAAGCTTCTGCAGAGCCTTCGCGGCAAAATTGCGCGAGCGGACTGGGCGCGCCTGGTGTGCCCCTTCCCGGCCGCCGCAGCGCCCTGGCTTCTATGTTGTCCCGGAATATGGGCTGGACCCACTGAATTGGCCGGAAGACCGCCTCGCCGGCGTGGAACTGCTGACCCCTCCCCTGCCCCTCGACGATGCCGAGACGGTCAGAACCGAGCTTTTCGAGGCAATCTACGAGATCGACGGCGATTTCAATTTTTTCGCAGATGAGCATACCGCCAATTGCGGTTGGCACATCAATATTGATGGCGGTGATGGCTTCCGGCTCGATCCGGACCGCTTCATCCTCGGCGTCGATGAATTGCTGCTGCTCGCGAACAACGATCGGCTTTTCAGCCGCTACACTGCCTTGCAGCGCCATGCCGTCGGCGTGCCGTTATTGCGGCATCTGGCGCATGATCCGACCGGCAAATTCCTGCTCGGATCCGCGCTCGGCAACCTGCTCGATGACCGTGCCGGGCGCGACAAGGGATACGCCGCCAATTTCGCCAAGCTGCTGAAAGGCTATGTCGAACTGCGCCATTTCAGCGCGGAGTCGTTCTTCAACGGCCCTCCCCTCACCGAGCAACTCGAGCGGATACCCGCAGCCTTCGAAGTTTGGCCCGCACACAACCATCCCTTCGAGCAGGCATTTCGCCGCAAGTTTCTGCTGCTCTCGCGCTGGCTTTCCCGCGCTCGCGGCAAGCTGGCGTGGGATCTGACCCAAGGCCTGGTCGCCGCTGAGGGTCGGGTCCATTTCGGCGAGGAGCCGCTCGGCCACTTGATGGCCAATGGACTGGTCGAGCTCAATCTGTTCGGGCACCGCGAGTACGAATATATCGCCACCATCCGCGACATTGTCCTCTCCGATATTCCCGAAGCAGTCGCCTTGCTCGCTCTCGATCTTGCCGAGCTTTACAATCTTGGCATCCGGCAGCGTGCCAGCAGCAACACATCCTTCCAGCGCGCCGTGCTCCAACTCGCAGCACAGCTGAGGAAAGACCCCGGCCTTTCAAGTTCGGCGCAGCTTGAAGAGCTGGCCAACGCGGAGACACTGCGGCGAGAGATGCACCCGCAATTCTACGCGGCCGCCGGGACATAACGTCAAAACATATCCCGGTTGGCGGGGGGGGCTACGCAGCCGTCTGACTGCAACCGCCCCGCAAGCGTCCCAGCACCCGCGCGGCGGCATTGTTGCCCACGGCCAGTTCGCGCGCGTAGCGCAGCGCCGTGGTCGGCGAGGACCAGCGCAGCGCCAGCGCGATCCCCGCGCCGTCCTCGCCGGCCGCAAACAAGTCCTGCGTGAGCCCGACCCTAAACGAGTGTGCGCTCAGCGCACGAACGGTATCACCCTCCATCCCGGGTTCAAGCTCGACATGGCCGAGATCGATCGCCTCCAACACGCGGCGGCGCAGGATCGCGACAACGCCTTGCCGGGTGAGCGGCTTGCCGCCGATGTAGTGCCGCACAATCTGCTGCCCGGCGGCGTCTGACGGACTGCTTAGCACATTTATCCGGCGGAACACCGGGCCTTCACTCAACCCGCTTGCCAAGAGCCATGCCGAAAGGCGCGACATGGTTTCGCCCGACAGCCAGGACAGAGCCCCCTCCCCCAGCTGATCGGTCTTCGAATGCGTGATCTCAAGCCGTCCGCTGCCATCAGCTGCCTGCCGCAGATCGGCCACCGTCGCTGCCACAAGCTCGGAAACCCGCAGGCCCGCATCGTAGGCAAGGCTGATCAATGCCGCGTCGCGCAGACCGATGATGTCAGTGCCGCACGAAGCCAGCAACGCGTTGACCGTTACCCCATCGGGCGGCGCCTGACCCTCCTGCATCGCCTCGCCCAACCGGAGCGGCGCGGCCTGCCTTTGCCGTTCGCGCTTCTTGCGCCGGATGGCTTTGAGCGTGTCGCGAACCATCCCAGCCTGGGTTGGCAGCGGTTCCCTCTCGCCAAATCCGAGGATGCGGTGGATCCGCGCGATCGAGGCGATCCGGCGCGCGAGGGTGGCCGGCTTTGCTGCAGGACGGGTGTCCGAACCCTTGGCCAGCCAGTGCAGATAGTGGACCAGGGTTTCCGGCTCAGCGGGGACTGCGGTGACGACGGGACGCCGCGCCTTGCACCAGGCGAGGAAGCATTTGAGGTCGGCGGTGATCGCCGCCTTGGTTGCCGGGGCCATTGCCGCGACCGCAGCCTCGAATCCGATCACACTGGCCCCGCGCGCATCGACCAGCGGCGCATAGCGGCGCAGCACCAGCTCGACCGCGGACGGGAACGGCCTGTCAGGTGCGACGAGCATCGGTGTTTCCGGCGGGTTTCATTGGCCCTGAATGGGCAAAAACGGCATTATCGGCAAGTCCGAATTTACCATAATATCTGATTATGGAAAAAGCGGGTGTGGATGCCTATCCGTCATATGCACCTTAACTACATATTAGATTGACAATTGAGATCCAATGCACTGTTATCCCGTGCATGTCAGCGATTTTTTCGAGTGCCATCCTGAACGCCCACGGGGCCGCCCGCGAAGGGCTGGCCCGGGCCGAGGAGAGGCTCGCCCTGTTCCCCGAACCGGCTATCCTGATCGCCCATATTCGCAGCGCCGAGCAGGAGGCGCTGGGCTGGCTCGAAGGCGAAAGCGTCATACCAGAACAGCTCGCCATGAACTACGGCTATGGTCCGCGCGCGTGGCGGCGCTGGCCCTTCACTTTTGTCCAGGCTTTCGAGCGCAAGCCCCCCTGGAGCGCCATTCCCACTGCCGATGCGGTCCGAACCTGGCTCAAGGCCGACGGTCCGGTGATAGAGGGTTGGCCCTCCCCTGCCCCGCTCGAAATCGCCGACACCCGCCTCGAGGGCTGGGCGCGCCAGGCTGCACGCCTGTCGGCGCTCCCCCGCCTGATCGCCAGCGCCGATCTCGCCGCCTCGTTCGCCCGCGCCGCCCCTCTGCCCCACGGCAGCGTCGTGATCGGGGCGATGCTGGCCGACCGCTGTGCGATGGCAAAGGGCAAGCTCACCGCCGGCGGCATTGCCGCGATCGGCCTCAGCCACAACCGCTCCCCCTGGCGCGCGCTGCTGACCGGCGTCACCGACGACGACCTCGACGAATTGACGACCCACGCCCGTGACGAGCGCTGCCGACTCGCCTGGCTCGACGCGCTTGGCGCAGGCGGCACGGCCGTGGTCCGCCTCGACCAGCGGTTGCGCTTGTGGCTGGCGAAGCTTGAGGCCGCCTGTGCCTCGCGGCGCAAGTCATCGCACCTGCGCCCGCTCGTCCTGCTCGCCGGTGCCGGCCCCTCGCTCACCGTCGCGCGCGCAGCCAAGGCCTTGGGGCTATCGCGGCAGGCGACCACTCGGCTCATCGCCGAAGCGTGCAAGGCGCACCTCCTGCGCGAGATCACCCAAGGCAACGCCTTCCGCCGCTATGTCATCGCCGCGTGATGCAGCAAAATCCGTGAAAACTGCGGAAATTTGACTATCTAGCTGACATTATTAGTGAAATTGGATTTCCCCGGAAATGTGCCGTACAGCGCCAAAATAGGCCCCGGATAGGGCACCGGTGCAGCGGCGCGCCGAACGCGCTCTACGAGCCCCTCAGGGCGAAATTTGATGATTGGGCACTGCGGGCGACCTTTCACCCTTCGCTTCGAGCCTGGCGACGGCCAATTCGAGTGCGCGGGCTGTCGGAAGAGCAAATCCCCAGCAGGCCGGATCGAATGGTTCGCTGTCCCAGCGCGGCCGTCGCCGCAGTTCCGCCTGTATCGCAAAATCCCTCGCGAGCCTGAGACTGGCGAGCGCTTCTGCACGGCTCTGCCGCTGTCGGCTCTCTACGCCCAGGGCATGCAAGGCGCGCTGGCACCAGTCAGGTCCGTCGCAGCCAACTCTCGCCAGATAGCTGAACGCGCTCAGCCGCTGCGCTACCGCCTCAAGGCAACGATACCGTCTGCGTAGCCGATGACGATGAACCCGGCGAAGCGCTACTGTGAGCATCGCCCTCGACATCGCCGACTTGGGGAGCGGCATGCGGGGCATCTCGGTCCCAGGGCACCCGGGCACAGCGAAGGTCGCGGCAAAGCGGCGCGGCAACTCGCGGTCGTGGCAATGAGCGTGGGCCAGCAGCAGCGTGCGCGCAGGCACGACATGGAGACGGTTCGCGCTGAACTCGCGCATGTAGGCATCGAGCCCGGGCGGCGGACGCTCGGCAGCGCCCTGCCCCAGCAGCTTCAGTGCGGCATGACGGTTGGCGAGCAGACGGGGTTCGGCGAAGCCGAGCAGCTCAAGTGTACGCACTGCCACCGCAGCAAGGCGGCGCAGTGAAGCAAGATCGATCACCCCGTCCGCGCGGCGCGGCACATCGCGCAGATCGACCAGCAAGGCCTGATGCTTGCGGCAGAGCCAGCTTTGCCGAAGCGTCCATTCGCGCTGGATCACCAGCGGCTTGCCTGCCAGGTGGAAGTCGAGCCAGCATTGCGGGCAGCCATAATGGCGCCCGCGCGGCGGCAACAGGCACTCGCCGCTGGCCGGAACGAGGGTGGCCTGCACGACGGACACCTCGCACTGCACCGCCCAGGCAAGCCGTTCGATTGCCTGGGCCGCATCCGCGCGCCCGGTGACTTCCTGACCGCCGCCCAGATCGAGGCGGGCTAGCCCCGGCTCCAGGCCAAGAAATTCGAACAGGCCAGCGCGCGTCGTACCGTGGCGTGAGACAAGCCGGTCTAGCCAGGAATCGAAGAATTCCTCGGGCTGCGGCAGAACCCGGTAGGCAAGCGGCGCCGGGTCCCTCCTCCATTCCTCCCGCCTCACCGGTCGATATAGCAGGGAAACAGCCGGGCCGCCTCGTAGACGTCGGAGAATTCGACATGTTCGCGCCCATGCGTGTCCCGCGCGACCCGCTGGCTCCAATGCAGCAGGCGCTTGAAATTGCCCGTCACGCCGTGGCTGGTACGCCAGATGAATTCGGCCATTTCCGGTTCGGCGAAGCGGTCCGGCTCACTCAGGCCAATGCCGCGCGCCAGGACCCGGACCAGCTGCTGCGACGGCTCCCCCGGTGCCCAGGGCGTCAAGCGCAGGATAATCGAGCGATAGGCCAATTCGACATCGTCGCTGAAGATGTCGGCGGCGATGTCGAGCCCAGCCACCACCATGTGGACGTTGCCCTCGCTCATCAGAAACCGGAACGAATCCAGCGCATCGCGCCGCGCCCGTCCGCTAGCCGTCAGCACCGCATGGACATTGTCGATCGCAACCAACCTGGTCGCCTGCTCACCCAGCAGTTCGGCGACCTTGAGGTCGGCAATTTGGTGCGTACGGCGGGTGAGCGGCCAGCCCTGCTTCCATAACAACGCAAGGTTGATCCGCAGCGATGTCGGGTGTGAGGGCACGACCGCACGCAGCATCGGAATGTAGCGTGCATCGCCCCAGTCCGCTGGTTCCGGATAGGCCAGCTCTATCCGCCGGCCCACTTCCTTCAGGATCGATGTCTTGCCCATCCCCGACTGGCCGACCAGGACAACGCAGGTCGGCCGGTCATCCGGATCCTCGCCGGCCAGCCCCACCAGCGTGTTCACGTGCGCGCGTGCTTCGTCGAAATCGATCCAGAAGGCCCGCCGTAGCGAGCCCGCCGACTCTACACCTCGCTTATCGGATTGAGCCATTCCACTTCTCCCAGTTCCTCCAGTGGAAGCCATCTCGTACCGGTTGCAGAAGTGCCTGCTGGCGGCGGCGGTGCGTGCGAAACACCTTCGCGCTCGAGCCGCTTGCGCCCCTGGCGTTGCTGCCTGGTCCGGATCTTCGAGGCCCGCACTTCCTGGCGATTGGCGTAGACGAGCCGGGCAATCTCGGCCTCACCGCCTCCATGGTGATAGGCTGCTCCGCGGCGGCGACGCGCGGTAGCAGCGGCATCCCATTCGAGTTTGCTGACCTGCGGGTACGAACCAACAACCCCTGCCGAGACAAGCGTTTCATCGATCTGCGGATAGACCTCCTGGATCGTGCGTTCGTCGATATGGATCATGATCTTGAGACCAAGCCGGGTCGCAAAGCTTTCGTGCCAGTACCGGCGGTGATCGATCCGCACCCCGCCTGCTGTAATGGTGCGCTCGACCCACGGCAGAAACCGCCGGGTCAATTGCACAACATCGATCCCGAGCGGAACCAGAGCGCCGTGTCCCGCCGATCCGTCCTGCCACATCTGCGCTGGCGCAATTCGCCCCAGCCCCTCATGCGGCGTGTGATGATACCGGCAGATTTCCCGGACGAACCAGCGCTCAAACTCCTCCAGCGTCATGGTGGCGGCCGCTTCGACGTCGTGGCCATCGCGCTTCGTGACGTCGCCCCCGGTTGCGCCCGGTAACAGCAGCATCTTTTCGCACATGGTGCCGATCAGTCGCTCGATGTGGCCCCCGAAATGGGCCGGGCCACGCGGTCGGATGTCCGGATCGATCCCGTAGGCGTGACAGGCGCTTCGGAAGACTTCTGCCCGGTGAGAGCCTGCATGGTCGGCATGCAGCCGCTTGAAGAACCCGTGAATCGGGTAGTCTTCATTCATGCCGAGACCCGCCAGCAACGGCTGCTTGGGGAGCAGCGCGTTGGCTACCGCCCGACCGCAGCGGAAGATCGAGGGATCCCCAAAACTCACATAGAACCCCAGAATGCAGCGGCTCCAGACCTCGATCAGCAGTGTAACCCACGGTCGCCCCAAGGCCTCTCGGCGCACGCTATCGACGAGCATGACGTTGGCCGGCGAGTGGTCCATTTGCACGAGGTCTAGGAACCCGTTGCTTTGGTACTGGCCGGGATGCGGTTCGTATGCCGTCCGCCGCTTCGACCCCATGGTCGAGCGCGCAAGCTGCGGTGAGCTGATATCGCCGATCAGCCGCTCGATGGTCCGAACGCTCGGGACATCTCCACGCTTGAACCGGTAATCGCCGTTGTCCGCGATGAGCAGGCTGCGGATCTGGTTGGCAGCCTCCCGCACGCTGGGGCGCGGACGATGAAGGAAAATCTCCTCGATCTCCTGGTCGATCGCCGTGAGGATTACGGGCGGCGCATGCCTTGTTCCGGGCTTCGGCCCCTTTGGCCGAGGCGCGAGACTCTCCGCGATAGGATGCTCCCGGAACCGGCGGGCAAGTTCGCGAATCCGTCGCTCGCCGAGATCCGTTTCTTCGCTGATTGCGGCCACCGACGCTGCTGCCAGCGGACCCTCCAGCGAAACATGACGCCGGAACACCGCGTACAGATATGCACCGGTTTTCAGCGCCGCTGCGGAAGGCTTGGCGGCTCGGGGTGGTTTTCGTTCGATCACCGGAATACTCCGACCGATCTATGGACCGCTTCAGCGTCGTCTATTTTGACGTAATTGAGAAGCCAAAATACTTCAGTGCCAGGATTTCATGCACTGATTTCGTCACTCTATGATTTTATATCAATAGGTTACGTTGATTGTTTACTTCTTTGTCCCGTGACAGCTGCCGTTCCTGCCGGAGAGCCTAGCACAAGGCCTCGCCCAACGCAGCCTCAGGCGCCTGTGGAGCGTGCATATCCGCGATTTTCCCTTCGAAAACATGGGTCTGGAGCACAACCCTGGCCTGGACGCCGGCGAGCTGATGCGCAGCTGGCAGGCCGAGGAGCGCCGCGACTTTCTGTCCTGGGTCAGTCGGCGCGGACCCCCACCCCTCGCCCATGCCGCCCGGCTAGCCCTGAATGCCAAAGCTGCCTCTGAAAGCTTCGCCAGCGCCTACGCCCCTGCTGAGCGTGCGCTCGAGCGCCTCGACGCTCTGCTGCCCGCCAGCGACCCCATTGCCACGCTCGCCACGCTCGTTGAACAACTGCGGACCGAGGAGATCGACTTTCTTGAGGGCGGCAGCGAGGTCCATGAGTTTGCGGGGGCAACGTTCGACCGCCCTGCTCCGCGTGGCGCCGCCTGGGCAGCCTCGCTCGCGGTGGCCATGCGGCCGCAACTGCTCGGGCTCGGTGCCGCTCCGCTCGCGCTGGCCGGGCTGATGCCGCGCTCTGTGTTCCGGGCCGAACCCGAAGATCCGATTGCGGCGCTGCTGGGTGCCGCGGCGAGCTCTGCGGGTCGCTGGGTGCAGCAAGACCTCAATGTGCTCCACGAGGGTCTGGAACACGGTCAGGAGCGCCTGTCGGGGCGCTACGCCTCCTCGCGCGCACCCGATGCCTGGGGCCTGCTGCTAGGGCTTGGGCCCCTCACCCGCGCCGAGCTCGCCCGTGCGCTCGATGTGACCGCACGCACGGCCTCACAGATTGCCTTGGCGCTTGTGGAGGCACAGTTGGTTGCGCCCCCTGCCCCCGAGCGACCGCTACACCCGGTGTTGCCTCGGCATTAATTTGCTAATGCGATAGCGAAAACTTTGCGATCAGTTCGTTCAACTGGGGTTCGCCGAACGAGGCTGTCACGACCAATACTGGTCCAACACAGCCCGAATGGCTTCCTCCGCATCCTGCCGAGTTGCCCCACCTTTGCTCAGTAGCGTGAGACGAATGCCCTTGCGATCGGCGCCTTCGATCCGGAGCACAGGTTTTCCGCCTGAGTTCGCGATTGTTTCGGGCTTTCCTGACTTCTTGGGGGATCCTGACTTCTTGGGGGGGTCTGCGGCCAGCGTCAGTGCCTTGATCACCTCGATCACTGGCATAGACTGGCCGGTTGTCTCGCGTTCTCCAGCCAGACGCTCAGCCTCTCGATAGGCGCGCGCCCTTCGATCATCTGGCTTCAGGAGAGCTTTGAGAGCGATTGCATTGCGAATGCCAAGCTCCTGCGGTTCGGCAAACGCCCTGGTCAATTCTTCAGGAAGGCGCGCAAGATCGAGATATCGCGTGAGCCAACTTTCAGAGACCTTAAGCCGCTCGGCCATCGTCTTTTGACGTCCGTCATAGTAGGCGGTGAGCGCGCGGAGATAGTCCCTTGCCCTTTCAAGATCCGTTAGATCATCACGAGCGCGGTTCTCTATGTCGGCAAGCCTGAATGCCTCCTCATCACCGATCTCACGCACATCGACGAGAAACTTGAAGTCGGGGTAGTTGTGCGATCTGAGCCAGCTAATTGACCAATGCCGACGCGCGCCGCAGATTACCTCAAACTCATAACCGTCATTGCCAGAAATGCGGCGAACAATTGCAGGTATTTCCTGCCGACCCTGCGCTTTGATACTCTCAATGAGATCAGAACATCGTTCTTCGTTTAGCAGGGAGTAATCACGGTTATGGCCTGCCCACATCCGGCATTTGGCGGGGTCCACCAGCTCGTGTGTCCGATTGACGATCGTCCCGGCCGCTAGGTCGGCAAGGCGGTTTGAACGCCCAGTGAGCACGTTCGAGGCAATACTCGATCGACGGGGTGCCGCGCCATCATCGCTCAGGTCGATGCCGGCCGCCAAATCGGCCGCAAAACCGCTGTTTTTCTTACTCATGCAACCCTCCCGCTAGCAGAATTGCACGCGTGCAATTTTCCGGTTCCTCGTGAATTCCACGACCAATTGCACGCGTGCAATTCCGGGGTCTCATGCCAACGCCTCCTGGCGTAGACGCTTCTGATGACTGGGCCACATCGAACGAATATCGACTTCGATCTCAGAGTTCACGCCATCAAGGTAATTCAGGCATCGGTTGCGCACAGCCGAACTGGTGGCGGGGCCGTCGAGCTCATAGACCGTCATCAAGCGCGCCGTTGCGTTGTCGATCTCGGCCGAATCCTTCATCGGCGTGCGAACCATCGCGTGCCCAAAAAGCGTGCGCATGAGCTGTAGTAGCTCCTTCTGCATTGATTTATTCTCATCGACTTTCGAAGCAACGAAGCGAAGAAATTTCAACTCCGGCGCGAGCCCACGCTCCGCAAGCTGCTCGATCGTTTCGTCCAACATCGAGAGGAATGCTGCTGTCGACGAGAAATCCATAACGGTTGGCGGAACCGGCACCACCAACGAATTTGCCGCACGCAGCACAGATAGTGAAATCGCGCCAAGGGCCGGTGGAGGATCCATCACGACGACGTCGAAGCGATCCGAGATGCTTTCAATTCCTTCCTTCAACCGATCGAGAAGGGAGCCATTGCCCTGTGCCATCCGCGCTGCGAGCTCATATTCTGAATTGAACAGGCGAAGGTTGGCGGGGATCAGTTCCAAGCCATCGAAATGGGTTTTGCGGAGCGCATAATCGAGGGACGATCGTTCACCCTCGCGAAGGAACGGGTAAAGCGTATCATCTTCGGTCAGATCAAGATCGGGGACGTAGCCGAAAAGCGTGGTTGCCGACGCCTGGCTGTCGCAATCAACGAGCGCAACGCGGTATCCTCGAATGGCAAGATATTGGGCCAGATGGACCGCTAGAGTGGACTTGCCGACGCCGCCCTTGAAGTTCTGAACCGCCACGACGCAACAGGGATCGTCTGCGGTCCGATAGGGCCTCGTTCCAAAGACACCGCGCATGTCGTTGAGTTGCGCCAACGTATATCGCTCGCGCCTGTTGTTGTCGGTCCTCGCCGGCTCAGGAAGCCGCCCGTCCTTCTCGGCATCCCGTATCGCAGCTGGAGTTCTGCCCACAAGCTCCGCTGCCTTGCCAATCGTAAAAGTCGGTTCGCGGCGGTCATCCGCCCGGGCGCTACGTGCAGAATCCCGCAACTTTTCGAGCACTGACGAGGTCCGACTGGCCAGCGTCGCGACTGATACCAAGCGCTCCGCTTCCTCAATTTGAAGTCCGTTAGACACATGCCCACCTTTCGCAATTGAGCGTGTGCTACACCCACTTGCGCTTTTGGGTCAAGAAATTCGCAATTTTCGAAAGTGGGTGGCTCAAATTGGGCTCAAATTGGCCAGACTCGGCTCTAACCTGACTCGGTGGGGGATGTCGAAATTGCACGCGTGCAATTTGCAGACATCATGGCCTGCCCCGACGATTAACCCAGCCCTCACAAAACCCCTTCCACGATGAAGCCAACTTTGCCCCACGAAGCTTTTCCAAACGCTCGCCCATCTGTGCGCGAAAACCATCGGCGATCATATCCACATCCCAACCGCCACCATATTGCCGACCGATCGAGAGGAATTCGGATTCTTTTTCCCCGTAGCGCAGCGATCCTCTCGGAAAGCTCGCCTCAGCGGGCTTTCCGCTTGCGACTGCCTTGCGCGGAGCCGGAATAGCCCCCTGCCCCGCCGCGATGGTTTCGACCGTCCCTTCCCGCCGCGCTTGCCGGCCCGCGGAATGACGATCCAGTTCGTCAACCGTCTCGATAACCTCAGGAGCACCCTTTGGCTCAAACCGGAACTCAAGCTCGGTAACCGTTCTGCCCTGCCGAATTTCGCGCCACTCAACGCGGAAGTGCGCCAACTGGTCGATCTCTGATTTGGCTTTTTCAAGGACTTTGCGGCGAAGCTGGGCGAAGTCGGTGTACACTTCGGGGGGAATACCCAGGGCTGCCCTGAGCGCCTGCATATCGCCCCTCCAAGTTGCCTGACGACGATGCAACCGAAGCGCCCCCAGTTCATAAAGCTTCAGCGCGTAATTTGAACGGAAGCCAAGCACCGCTTGCCGATTGAGGACGGCATAGGTCTCTGACGCTTGGATGAGCTTGCGCGCATCGGGCGTGAACTCCCACTCGATCCAGCCTGCTTCGCCGCCTTCTTCCTCCGTTTCCTCACGTGACCGCGAGATCAGTGAGAACAAAAGCGTGGCCTTCTTGCCGCGCCAGGATTTGTCATCAACAGCGAAGAGCGTTCGGTGCAGTTCCTGGAGCATGTCGGTAATCCGCTCATTGCCCTTATGGCCCCGCCGAATGTCAGCCTTGCGGATTCGGTGTGGCCGGTCCTCCCAGGCGTCACCTCCGGCAGTCAAGATCATCAGTGCCAGTAACCGAGATGCAGTAAGGCTGAGCGATTCGCCTTTGACGAATTTGATTTCAATGATGCTGCCCGGCTTGGCGAATTCATCGCCTCCCTTCGCCTTCAGAGCTGCTGCAACGCGCATGGCGCGACCCGGGGATACTTCCTCCGGTGTCTCTTCAACAGCTTCGGCTATTTGGCTAACTTCATTTTCCATGCCACATTGCGATCAGGACTTGGTTCTTGGGCCTTCATTGCTGCCTGACCTGACCTCATCAGTCAAGTCAGGTCAGGATAGGAATCTGACTACCCCCCCCCAAACGGTCAGGATCGAATTGCGGCAGTTTGGGTGGCCAAGGCGCGAAAACAGGCGAGTCGGCGCACTCATGATCAAAATTAGAAATTGGCCTTGATTTCGACCTTCGCGGGATTCAGAAACTCACCTCGGCAGGCACGGAACACCCGTTTAATTGATTCCCCCAAAGAGTCAGGATGGCCCCGAACAGTCAGGTTAGTTCCCCCGGTGGGTCAGGCTTCAGCCCCCACTGGGTCAGGCAAACTCCCCCACGCGGTCAGCTAAACAGCCGTAAACTATTGAAATAACGCTGCTTTGCGCCCCCTGAATCTGAATCTTTAGAATCATGAATCCTTCCGCTGCAAGCAGCGGCGTCTTTCAATTGATTTTTGGAAGATCAGATACCGATTCGCGAGCACGCCCTCGTACTGCCCAGCAGGCAAGCACAGGACACTCCATTAACTACGGGGGAGGGTGAGGGGGTCTGGTTGAGATGGCATGTCAATTGTCCGCAACAAACCTTCGTCAGAACTGCGCGCTCTGGTTCATCACCTAGGGGGCGTTTGGTCCGGAGACTCAGCAAGCTGTCATTGCCCAGCCCATGCAGACAGAACCCCATCACTATCAATCCGTCAGGGCGACCGCGGAATACTCGTGACCTGCCACGCTGGTTGTGACAACCGAGATGTCATGCGCGCGATTTCGAGGATAGCGCAGCTGCCAAGGTTCGAACCTTCCGCAGTCGAACCCAATCGCCGACAAGCCGAAACCGCTCATCTTGCTATCTGGCAAGCTGGACGAGCAATTGAGGGCACGCTTGCCGAGCGTTACGTTCGCGACGTCCGCAATGTTTGGGCACCGCTCGAAGACCTGCGCTACCACCCGAGGTGCCCAAAAGGACCGGGAAGGCTCGCTCTCTTTGAGCCAGCGTTGCTTATCGCGATGCGAAAGGCCGGGGAGATAGCGGCGATCCAACGAGTCTTCCTCGATCCGCAAAGTGCGCAATATATCGAAAAGCGAGTGCTTGGTCGGGCTATCGGTGCAGCCTGGACGAACGGTCCCCCGGGAAAAACCATCGGCATATGCGAAGGCTTCGAGACCGCAGCTGCCTACACTTCGCTGACAGGCATCCAGACTTGGGCCAGCATGGGGGCCAGGCGCTTCCACCAGGTGCATATTCCAGAGCACGTCGAAACCCTGATCCTTCTGGCGGACAATGACGCAGAGGGCAGGCGCGCCCGCGCGCGCGCAGCCGAGACGTACCGCCGCCCTGGTCTCAACATCGAGACCGAATGGCCACCAGCGCGCATGAATGACTGGGCGCAACTTCTGAAGCGGTGAGGGGAGGGGGGCTGGAGCGGGCGTGCCGCTGATCGGCACGAGCTCAGGAGATCCCCGCATGACCACTACTGTTGATTTCCACTGAGAGTTGACCCGGGGTTTCCACCGAGAACTGACCCGCCTTATGGTTATGTTTCGTGTCTCATAGGTGGGTCAAGAGATGGGCTTCTCCTTTCTGGATTTGGCCTGTTGGGCCGAGCTGTTTTTGAAGCGGAAGCTGTCGTTTCCTGTCTCCAGTATGTGGCAGTGATGGGTAAGGCGATCGAGGAGCGCGGTGGTCATCTTGGCATCGCTGAACACGCTGGCCCATTCGCTGAAGCTCAGGTTGGTGGTGATGATGACGCTGGTGCGCTCATAGAGTTTGCTCAGCAGATGGAAGAGCAGCGCCCCGCCTGATGCACTGAACGGCAGATAGCCCAGTTCATCCAGGATCACGAGATCGGAGTGGACAAGCCGATTGGCGATCTGCCCAGCCTTACCCTGGGCCTTTTCCTGTTCGAGGGCATTGACCAGTTCGACCGTGGAGAAGAAGCGCACCCGCTTGCGATGATGCTCGATAGCCTGAACGCCCAGTGCCGTGGCGACATGGGTCTTGCCGGTGCCCGGACCGCCGACCAGCACGATATTGTCGGCGACGTCGATAAAGTCGCAACGGTGCAGCTGCCGGACCAGCGCCTCGTTGACCTCGCTGCTGGCAAAGTCGAAGCCGGCGAGATCGCGATAGGCCGGGAACCGCGCCACCTTGAGCTGATAGGCAACAGACCGCACCTCCCGTTCGGCGGTTTCTGCCTTGAGGAGTTGCGAGAGGATCGGGACCGCCGCCTCGAAGGCGGGCGATCCCTGCTGCATGAGGTCGGTCACGGCCTGCGCCATGCCGGGCATTTTCAGGCTGCGCAGCATCACGACGATGGCGCCGGTAGCGGGATCATGACGCATGGCGGTTCTCCTTGCGCAGGGCATCGTAGCGTTCAACATTGGCCATCGGTTCGCTGACCAGCCTCAGGGCCTGTGGCGCCGTCACCGGCGGCGTTGTGATCGGTTTTCCATCGAGCAGCCGGTGCAGCAGGTTGAGGATATGGGTCTTGGTCGGAACGCCGGCATCCAGTGCCATAGCGACGGCGGTCAAGACGGCCTGTTCGTCATGATGCAGGATCAAAGCCAGTATCTCGACCATTTCCCTGTCACCGCCCGGATTGCGCAACAGATGCCGTTGCAGCCGCTGGAAGGCCTCGGGAAGTTCGAGGAACGGCGCCCCATTGCGCAAGGCTCCGGGCTTGCGCTGGACGACCGCCAGATAATGGCGCCAGTCATAGACGGTGTGACCGGGGCCATCATGGGATCGGTCGATGATGCGCTGATGTTCACACACCACCTGCCCCTCGGCGACAACCAGGAAGCGGTCAGGATAGACCCGCAGGCTGACAGGCCGATTGGCAAAGGACGCCGGTACGCTGTAGCGGTTGCGTTCCAGATGGACGAGACAGGTCGGCGAGACGCGCTTGCCATATTCCACGAAGCCATCGAAGGGCCGGCCCACCGGCATCAGGCATTCCGCTTCATCGGCCCAGGCATCGGCGATAGAGCCAGGCTCGATCCCATGAGGGATATCCTGCCAGAGTGCCTTGCAGCGCTGTTCCAGCCACAGGTTGAGGGCGTCCAGGCTTTCCGCTTGTGGCGTAGGTTGCCACAGGAGGTGCCGCGCATCCTGGACATTCTTCTCGACCTGGCCCTTTTCCCAGCCCGCTGCGGGGTTACAGAACTCGGCCTCGAACAGATAATGGCTCACCATCGTCAGGAAGCGGGTGTTGACGTTCCGCTCCTTGCCGCGCCCGACTTTGTCGACGGCGGTGCGCATATTGTCGTAAATCCCCCGTCGCGGCACCCCGCCCAGCACGCGGAACGCGTGATTATGGGCGTCGAACAGCATCTCGTGAGTCTGCAGCAGATAGGCCCGCACGATGAAGACCCGACTGTAACTGAGCTTGAAGTGCGCCACCTGCAGCTTGGTACGCACGCCGGCGATGATCGCCCAGTCCTCGCTCCAGTCGAACTGGAACGCCTCTCCCGGCGCAAAGGAGAGTGGCACGAAAGTCCCGCGACCGCTCATATGCTGCTGACGACGATACTCATCGCGCCAGTCCCGGGCAAAGGCCGCGACCCGGTTGTAGGAGCCGTCATAGCCCAGACTGACCAAGTCGGCGTGCAACTGCTTGACCGTACGCTTCTGCTTGCGCGGCCTGCCCATCTCCCGTCGCAGCCAGGCCGACAGTCGTTCTGCGTACGGGTCCAGCTTGCTTGGCCGCTCGGGTACCTTGAACCGCGGATCGACCGTGTCTGACCGCAGATATTTACGGATCGTATTCCGTGACAGCCCCGTGCGCCGCACAATCTCGCGGATCGGTAGATGATCGCGAAAATGCCAGCGCCGGATTACGCTCAATAACGCCATGTCCAACACTCCATGACCCCTTGCTCGCCAAAGCCAGGGGTGAGTTCAACATGGGTCAATTCTCAATGGAAATTTATGACCTCCCCGGGTCAACTCTCAGTGGAAATCAACAACCACTACGCTTCCGCGCGCCAGCGCAATTCTCGGTGCTGCGCGCACACTTGCCGCCAAGCTTCTCCTCACTGTTCCAATCGATCGCGCCGCACTAAGCGAGGCCATGATCCAGAGCACTGGCGGCAGAGATGCGGCAGGGGCCTGGCAACAGCGCGACAGTTTCGAGGCGCTGGAGGTCGCACTGGCGATGGCGGTTCCCCAACTGGTGGGTCAAATGGAAGCTGGCGCCGCGATCCGCACGCTCGAAGCACTGACCAAGGATCTCCCGACCCATACTGTTCGCAGCGAGGCGCAGATCGCCTTCCAGCAGTTTTCCACCCCGCCCGCGCTGGCTTATCTCGCGGTTCATCTTGCACGGCTTTCGGACGAAGACGTTTTTCTTGAGCCCAGCGCAGGGACCGGGATCATTGCCTCGCTTGCTCAGGGTCTGGCGAAGAGTTCCGTGCTAAATGAACTCGAACCCACCCGCGCGGATCTGCTGGAGGGGATCTTCCCTGAATCGCATGTGTTCCGGCACGATGGCGCCAAGCTTGGAGCGTTACTGTCGGGAAACACGCGGCCGAGTGTGATCGTCATGAACCCGCCGTTCTCGATCTCGCAATCGCGGGGCCAGGATCAGAACACTGCTGCCCGCCACTTGCGCGCGGCGATCGACCATCTCTTGCCCGGCGGGAGGGTCATCGCGATCATGCCGGACTGGTTCTCTCCCTCGGCCAGCTGTGGCGAAGTCTTCCGACGCACGCTTGAGAGCGCGCGCGTTGTCCTGTCACTGCGGCTCGACAGGGGCGGCTATGCCAAGCACGGCACCGGCATCGCGGTTCGTATCCTGGTGATCGACAAGATTGCCGGCGAGATCGGTCTTTCAACCATCAACCGCGCGTCGGTCAGCGAACTCTATGCGGCGCTTCCTTCGATTCCGCCGCGCGCCGCACTACGCAAGGCCAGCGAGAGCGTCGCGCCGCGGCCAAAGCTCAGTCTGTTCCGCTCGGTCAGGACCGGCCCAGCGCGGCCAGTAATTGTCCGCGCAGCACAGACCAATGATGTTCGGCCTGTCGCCTACGCGGTACTCGATGAACCCGCGGCCATGGGCGAACAGCGCGGCGTCTATGCCGACTATCGCCCCTCACGCGTCGTCATCCCGGAGGCGGGCGAACACCCGACCCATCTCGTCGAATCCGCCGCCATGGCCTCGATCGCCGCACCTCGGCCCGGCTACGTGCCCTGCTTGCCCGAACGGACGGTGACGGCACGTCTGCTCTCGGCTGCCCAGCTTGAAACCGTGATCTATGCCGGTGAAGCCTGGTCGCGCGATCTTCATGGCCGCTTCAGTCATCCATCCGGCGAAGTGGCGCTGAAGGAAGATCCGGACGGTCAGTTTTACCGTACCGGGTTCTTTCTGGGTGACGGAACCGGGGCGGGGAAGGGGAGGCAAGCGGCGGCCTGCATTCTTGACCAGTGGCTCAAGGGCAATCGTCGCCACATCTGGATTTCAAAGAACGCGCCGCTCCTCGAAGACGCGCAGCGCGACTGGACCGCGATAGGCGGGCTGCCGTCGGACATTCTCGAACTTGCGCGCTGGAAGATCGGCGAGAAGATCACTGCGCCCGAGGGCATCCTGTTCGTGCCTTACGGCACCTTGCGCAGCTCGCGCGTCGAAGACACACGACTTGACCAGATCGTGCGCTGGGCTGGTGAAGACTTCGAAGGCGTGATCGTTTTCGACGAGGCCCATGAAATGGGCGGCGTGGCCGGCGGGGAAGGGGCCCTTGGGCAGAAGCAGGGCTCGCTGCAGGGCATCGCCGGTGTCCTGCTCCAGAACACGCTACCGCGCGCCCGGGTGCTCTACGCCTCGGCAACGGGAGCATCCGAAGTCAACAACCTCGCCTATGCGGTCCGTCTCGGTCTGTGGGGGCCGGGCACGGCGTTCGCGGCCCGCGAACAGTTCATCAGCGAAATCCGCGACGGCGGAATTGCTGCGATGGAACTGGTTGCCCGCGATCTCAAGGCATCCGGGCTATACCTTGCCCGCGCTCTGAGCTTCGCTGGGATCGAGTACGACATCCTGCGCCATGACCTTACTCCGGAGCAGATCGCGATCTACGACACCTATTGCGAGGCCTGGACGATCATCCATCAGAACCTCGAGGCGGCACTCGAACTCACGGGCATCGTCGATGGTCTTGAGAACAGGACGCTCAACAGCGGCGCCAAGGCGGCGGCACGCAGCCGGTTCGAGGGCACCAAGCAGCGCTTCTTTGCGCAAGTCCTGCTCAGCCTGAAGCTCCCCTCGATCTATCCCGCAATCGATGAGCATCTGGCTAACGAGGAAAGCGTGGTCGTCCAACTCGTCAGCACAGCGGAATCGATCCTCAACCGGCGGCTCAACGAACTGGACCCCGAGGAGCGTGAGGCGCTGGAACTGGACCTATCGCCACGCGAGTTCCTGTAATGTTGAGCTCAACATTAGACATATTCTTTGCAGTCGCAGTTTATGTCGAGCGTGGCGGCGGGAGGCGCAGGTTTTCTTCGGTTTTCCATGATTTCACTCCAGATAATATGAGGGTCAGGGGGAATGTTCGGGGACGGGCTAGGCTCGCCTTCGAACGTCGGTAAGCATGGTAATCAGGGCGTCGGATGGTGGCTTGAAGCGCCCGGGCTTGATGGCGGGGGCACCGTGAGCCGCGAGGATTTGCAGCTTCTCCTCGGGATCGGCCCGCAGGTAGGTCTCGGTGCTCTGTATGCTGGCATGGCCAAGCCACAATGCGACCTTACGGATGTCCCCGGTCGCCGCGAGCGTGTGCATCGCGCAGGAATGGCGCAACACATGCGGCGTAACCCGTTTGCCAAGGATCGACGGTTGCTTCGTTGCCGCGGTCTTGACGTGTTCAGCCAGTCGGAATGCAAACCCGTCACGGGTCATGGGCTGCCCGTTGGCATTGAGAAATATCTCAGCAGCTTGCACGTCGGGCCGTATCGCAAGCCACGCGCGCAATACGAACTGGGTCTCTTTCCAGAGCGGCAGGACTCGTTCACGCCGACCTTTGCCCATGATGTGCACGGTGGACAGGGAGCGGTCCGGGAAATCGCGCAGCTGCAGCGTTACGAGTTCCGACACCCTCAGCCCGCCAGCATAGGCCAGATGCAGCATCGCGCGATCGCGGGTGCCAAGGCGTGTCCGGGGATCCGGGGCATCGAGCAAAGCCTTGATCTCGGTCCGGTCGAGATAGTCGATCAGCGCCTTGTCGGTCTTCTTGGTCGGGATCGATCTGACGCGGAGGGCCTGATCCAGGCAGGCCGGAATCCGATACTCGATGTACCGGAAGAAGGACCGGATCGCGGCGAGTCTGCCATTGCGGGTCCGCACACAACTGCCGCGGCCCGTCTCTACATGGTCCAGGAAGGCCATGATCATGTCGGTGCCGAGATCCTCAATCTCAAGATCGGTCGGCCGACGCTTCAGCCGATCGGCAGCGAACTGAACGAGGAGGACGAAACAGTTGGCATAGGTCTTCACCGTGTGCGGGCTGACGGCACGTTCGCGGGGCAGATGCTCACGCAGGTATGCCGAGAGATAGGGAGCGAGCGCCGTCATGCCGCTTCTCCCCGGTAAAGCTGCTCGCTCGCAGCCGCGATGTCGCGCAGCAGCACCGGAGTGGCCTCGAGATACCAGTACGTGTTGGCGACCGACGCGTGCCCCAGATAGACACTGAGACCGGCCATATGGTGAGCGATGGCCTCCCTATCGGGCGGACATGCCTCAAGCGAGCGGACAGCGAAGGTGTGCCGTAGATCGTGGAGTCGCATGCCCGCCGTACCGGTTGGTCCACGATATCCGAGGAGCCGGGCCAATCTGACGAACACGACGTGGGCGCGCACCTTGTGCGGTGCCCGTCCCCGGATAGTGACGAACAGGTCGTTGCCCCTGGCCGCGTGCTTCTCGCGGATGGCGAGATAGGCTTCGAGTGCTTGGCGCGTCGATGGCTGCAAGGCAATCAGCCGCTGCTTGCCGAACTTGCCGTTGCGGACGATCAGGCCATCCTCGACCAGATCGTTACATTGTAACGCGAGGGCCTCGGAAATCCGGAGACCTGTCGCTGCGAGCAGACCGAACAGGTAATGGTACGTGTATGGGCTGATCGTGCCTTGGGGTGGAACGTTCAATGCCGCCGTCATGATCGCCCGTACCTGGTCCGGTTCAATGATGGTTGGCGTTGGGCGTGGCCGCTTGCCCCGGCCGAAGACGCCGGCAGGCGGAACTTCATGGCTTGAATCTTCGGCGTGAGCGAAAAGGCTGAAATTACGTGCGGTGTCGAACCTCCGGCGGGCCACATATTGTGAGCTCGACGTGTGGCACCAGTCGTAGATGCGCTGGACCTGAGTGTGCCGATCGCCGAAACCCCCGGCGTATGCAGCGTACTGGCGGAGCATCCGGTCCTGTTCGGAATACATCCGACCCAGGCTGCGATGCAGAGCGACGTATCTTGAGATGTGTGTGTTCAACATGGCAGGTCTCCGGGCCAGGGCTGCGCGATCTTCATGAGCATCGGCAGATCGACCTTGGCGTAGATGGCAGTGGTCTCGGGCGAGCTGTGACGCAGGATGGTCCCAACGGACTCCAGGCCCGCGCCCGCGCGCAGCAAGTTGGTGGCAAGCGAATGCCGGAATATGTGCGACCCGGTCGGCACCCCTTCGATCCCACCGCGCTCGTGTGTGCGTGCGACGATGCCTGCGATCTCCGCGGACGAGCTGAATGGCCGGAACGGAGCTTGCACGCGTAAGAACAGATGCTCTTCGACGGCCTTCGGGCGGGCTGCCGCAAGATATGCCAGAATCGCGTCGCCGACATCCTGCGGCAGTGGCAACCGGTCCGGCCTTCGGGTCTTGCCCTTGACCCGGATGTACCCGCCCCGCCAATCGATATCGTCGAGCCGCATGTCCCGGACATCGCCCGCTCGCAGTCCGAGCCTGGCGAGCAGGAGAATGATGGCTTTGTCCCGGACCTCCACGGGACGACCTGACGGACAGGCTGCGATGATCTTCTCGATCGTCGCCGGGTCAACGTGGCGGGGCAGCGTCGAGAGGCGGTAGCGCTGCACTGATGGAATCGCGTGCAACAATGCCGGACGGCAATCACCCTGCACGATCAGGAACCGAATGTAGCTCCTCATTATCGTGACGAGCAGCGATGCCGAACCCGGCGTCTCCTTGCTTCGTCGTTGGAATGCGCGCCGGAGAGCGGCTGCATCCCATTGTGAAGGCTCGCCGAGCATGGGCATGAGCCGCGTAATATCGGTCCGGTAACGCCGGATCGTCTCGTCGGTCGCGCCGCGATGTTGCTTGAGCCATGTCAGATATGCCTCCATGTACGGGTTATCGTCCGCCACCGGTTCGACCGATGGGATGACGCCCCGACCTCGCAGAAACTCGACGAAGTGCCGAGCGCAGCGCCGCCGCCGCTTGGTGCCCGTGGCGACCAGCTTGCCCCGCTTGCGCCAGACCGGGCAACGGCAATCATGCACGGCGTACTGGTCGATGATCGTGTCGTCGATATCGGCCCACCGTCGTCGCGCAATGCGAAGCCATGCCACGACATGCTCGGCCTCGGATCGATAGGACTGCGCCGGTCCCTGTGCGAGTTGCAGGCTATTGATCGCGTCGAAATAGTCGGCGAGGTGCCGTGGCAAATCGTCGATCCCGTCGTCGACTTCGACGTAGCCTTGATCTTCCAGGAAGCGGACGAAGCGTCTGACCCGCGCTGCAATGTCCGCCTTATATACTGGCTGCTGCGCCGAATACCGGTGGCACCGGCACCGGTGCTTCTCGAACCGCCGAACAGCCCGATCGTCGATCGTGCGGACTGCGATCCCATGCAGCTCCAGCCAATGCAGGAAATGGCGGGCAGCAGCGCCAAACAGAACCGCACAGGCTGACCTCTCGTCGAGCGACAGAGAGGAGAGGAATGCGGTGAGTAGGGTGCCGTGACTGGGCGGGTCTTCGAACCGGAGCGGGGCCGCTCGAAACGGCAATGATGATCTTGTTCGCATGTAGCTTCCTTCGACTTGTTGAGGTCGAAGGAACTGTAATTATCTGGAGTGAAATCATGGAAAACCGAAGAAAACCTGCGCCTCCCGCCGCCACGCTCGACATAAACTGCGACTGCAAAGAAGCGATCGTGGACTACCTCACCCGCGCCTTCCCGACCCGGCAGATGGAAGAATATGTCGACGAACTCGGCGATGTCCGCTCGCGCCCGATGTGGGACCAGGCCGGCAATCCGGTCCACAACCCTCAGGCCGAAGCCGCTCGAGAGCAACTCATCGAGCATATCTGTGCCATGCCGCCGATCCCGACCGCGCTCGATGCCCTACTTGTACACTACGGCGTGAGTGCGGTGGCCGAAGTCACCGGGCGCAGCAAACGCCTGGTACGCGATGGTTCGGGGCAACAACGCCTCGAAAGCCGCTCGCCCAGGACCAACCTTGCCGAGACCGCCGCGTTCATGACTGGCGCAAAGCGTATCCTCGTATTCTCGGATGCCGGCGGCACGGGGCGCAGCTACCACGCCAGCCTGGATGCGAAGAACCAGCAACGCCGGGTCCACTTCCTGCTCGAACCAGGCTGGCGCGCGGACCGGGCCATTCAGGGCTTGGGGCGCACCCACCGGACCCACCAGGCCTGTCCGCCGCTGTTCCGGCCGGTCACGACCGACTGCAAGGGTGAGGCGCGGTTCACCAGCACGATTGCGCGGCGGCTCGACGCACTGGGCGCGCTCACCCGCGGCCAGCGCCAGACCGGCGGCCAGGGCATGTTCGAGTCCTCAGACAACCTCGAGAGCAGCTACGCCAAGCACGCCTTGCATGACTGGTACTGGTTGCTCGCAATGGGCAAACTCAAGAGCACCTCGCTCGCCGAGTTTCAGACAATGAGCGGACTCGATCTCACCGATCAGGACGGTGTACTGCGCGAGGACCTGCCGCCAATCCAGCGATGGCTCAACCGTATCCTCGCCATGAGGATCGCGGTGCAGAATGCCATCTTCGACGAGTTTCTGACCCTTGTCGAAACGCGCGTCGCGGCGGCGAAGGAGGCAGGCACCTTCGACATCGGGGTCGAGACCATCTCGGTCGAGGCTTGCCAGGTTCTGTCGGACACGGTGATCCGGACTGACCCCGTGACCGGCGCTACTTCGCACCTTCTCGAACTGTCGCTGACCCAGCGACGCAAGGTCCTCTCGCTCGAGCGGGTGCTCAAGTTGGCGTCTCACGAGGACAAACCGCTGTTCATGCGCAACGGCAAATCGGGGAAGGTTGCCCTGGCGATCCGTGCGCCCTCGCACATGGATGAAGAGGGCAATACCATTCGGCGCTACGAACTCGTTCGGCCGCTGCGCAGTGAGTACCTCCGCGCCGACCACCTCGATGAGTCAGCCTGGGAGACGGTGTCCAAGGCCAGGTTCCGTGCCCTGTGGGAGGAGGAATATGCAGCAGATGAATGCCAGCTGGTCACGGAGACCGTTTACCTTGCGACCGGTCTGCTCCTGCCAATCTGGGGCGCGCTTCCCAAGGAAGACCTCACGGTCAATCGCATCGTCGACAAGTCTGGCACCTCTTGGCTCGGCCGTCATGTCCACGATCTCTATGTCGACGCGACCCTCGAGAAGCTCGGGGTCAACCGCACTGTTCCGACCGATCCCGACAAGATCGCTGCCGCCGTCATGGGGGGCGGAACATGGAAGGCGCCGCACCCCCTCAATTTCACGATCCGCACGTCGCGGGTGAACGGCTCCCGCAGGATAGAGATCGTCGATGCCGAAGCCGCACGCATTCCCGAACTCAAGGCGAAGGGCTGCTTCACCGAGATTATCGCCTACAAGACGCGCGTGTTCGTGCCTCTCGACCGGGCTGACGCGATCATCTCCGGTATTGCCGGGCAGGCCTGACCCGATCGACGCGCGCTAGGTGAGCCTGGCCGAGGGGATGTCCGTCCAGCGCGTGGTAAAGCTCGGCGACAGGTTTTCGCGCCGCATGCGCCATTCCCCGTCCTTCTGTGCCAATCCCAACCTTGCCGTGCCGCGCCCATAGCGGGCGTTGATCTGATCGATCGCGCTCATGAGCCCATCGTCAGGTGCCTCGATCCTGTCGAACAGCGAGGCAGGGGAATCTCCCGGCATGCCGAGGTCGAGCAGCAGCACACCGGCCTTTCGCCAATCATAGCCTGCACGCCAGATACGGTCGAAGATCCGCAGCACGGCGGCCGAAATCTCGCGGGTATCCGACGTTGGCCGATGAAAGGTCGCCGAGCCCGACAGCGACTTTTGCGGTGCGCCTTGGGCAAATGGATCGGTCCGGATGAACAACTGGACCGCGCCGGCGACCTGCCCGGCATGACGCACCTTTTCGGCGACCCTTTCGGAAAAACTCATCACGGCATCGTGAACCTGGCTCTTTTCGCGGATCGCTGCGCCGAAGGTTCGCGAGCAACACGTCGTCTGTTTAGGCGAAGGCTGGTCTTCAAGGGCATGGCAAACGAAGCCGCGCAGTTCATGTACAGTGCGCAGGCCGACCACACCCATGCGCTGCCGGACCCAGCCATCGGGAGCGTTGGCGAATTCGTGGGCGGTGTGAATACCGCGCTCCTCAAGCATCACCGTCCAGCGCCTACCCACGCCCCAGACATCGCCGACCGGGGTTTTGCGCAAGGCAGCCTCGATCCAGGCCGGATGATGGACGAGATCGAGGACGCCGCCCGCCTTGGCCGATTTCTTCGCCAATCGATTAGCGAGCTTGGCCAAAGTCTTGGTTGGCCCAACGCCGACCGACACCGGAATTCCGGTCCACCGTCTGGTCCTCTCGCGCAGGACTCGGCACCATTCGGTGAGACTTGGTACGGCCAAACGGTCGAGATCGAGGAAGCACTCGTCGATGCTGTAGATCTCGTGAGAGGGCGCGCTCGCACCCAGGACGGTCATCACGCGTTCGGAGATGTCGCCATAAAGCGCATAGTTCGACGAGCAGACGGCAATGTCATGTTCCTCGACCAGTTTTCGGATCTTGAACATGGGCGCGCCCATCGCGACGCCCAGCACCTTCGCCTCGTTTGAGCGGGCAATGACGCAGCCATCGTTATTCGAGAGGACCACCACTGGGCGCTCCCGCAGGCGGGGCTGGAACAGCCGCTCACAGGATGCATAGAAGTTGTTGCAGTCGACCAGCGCAAAGGTGGCCATCAGCGGCCGCAATGGCGCCGGATGCTCGTGGTGACGACGCCCCAGATCTCGCAGTCGTTTTCGCCAATGGGCAACGAGGGATAGTCCATATTTTCGGCTGCGAGATGCCACTGCCCGGCCACCTTTTTCAGGCGTTTGACGGTCAGGTCGCCGTGGAGAATGGCAATAACGATGTCGTCGGGCTGGGGGCTGATCCCGCGATCGATGACCAGCAGGTCGCCATCGAATATTCCCGCATCGCGCATGGATTCCCCGGCGGCGCGGACGAAAAATGTGGCCGCGGGCCTGCGGATCAGGTGCTCGTTGAGGTCGAGCTTGCCCTCGATGTGATCGTCCGCAGGGCTTGGAAAGCCGGCGGGGACTTGCGTTCCGAACAGCGGGAGTTCGAGTTTGGGCGGGCAATCGACAAAGCTAAGCACGAGAAATGTTCCAGACCATAAATCAGAACATAAAAAGAACAGGTGCGGCGTGATTCGTCAACTCGGGGAAGTTGGGGGATGAGGCCAAATGCGGTTGGGAGCACTGGCGGCAACGTTCTGACTGACCTAAAGGCCCCAGAATGTCGCCAATCAAAGATATCCCGCAACTGGGAAAACTTGTCGCGGTCCAGCATGGCTGGGCCGCCGCCAAGGCCATCAAGTCCTATGAAATGAACGATGCCGATCGCGAGGCCTTGTCGTTGTGCGCGATCGATCTCCTCAAGGTTTTTCCTGCCATCCCAGGCGCATGCGCTCTGATGAGCGCGGCCCTGACGGTCGGGCTCGAGCGGTGCATGGATGCGCCCATCCACGTGGTTGCTGGAACTTTGGCCGTCGACGGAGAGCCAGTCTTCGGGGACCGGCGGACCTTCGACGGTCCGCAGCTCTTCAGCACGTCGAACCCCGATTGGGATGGCCATGTCTGGGTAATGATCGGGTCCTATATCGTCGACATCTCGATCTTTCGTACCGCCTATTCGGGCCTGGGACCTGCAAGGCTCGCCAAGCATATCGATTTGGCCTTCGGCCCGAACAAAGGGCTGTACGTCGACCGCTGGAGGCGAACAGCACAGCTCGGCCTGAGTTATGAACCCCAGTACGTTTTGAGCGCGGACGAGGTTACCCGCCTGATGGGCGGAGCTTACCACGTCATCAAGCAAGGTCAGCCCGCCTAAAGGTTGGTCAAAGCTGGTAGGCGGCGCGAAGGCGTGCGGCGACGTCCTCGCGCGTCATGTTCACCCTGAACTGCCTGGGGTCGAAGTCCGCCTCGATCGCTGCATTCTCGACAAAGGCGAGCATATCTTCCGCGACGGAAGGGGGCAGCGAATATCGAACCTCTGGGCTCAACAGCTGCAGAAGCCGTGCGACGTCGTTGCGGTGCTTGCGGATGTTCTTTTCATCGACCTGCAAGCCTTCCTCGCGCTGGCGAGTGAGGTCGAGCCAGGCACGCGCTTTGAACGGGATGATCGCGGCCTCGTCAAGCACCGGGATACCGCCAGCCTCGCGCACCATCAACTTGAGAAATTCGTAGTAGCTCTCGTCGAGGAGGATGGCGGACAAGCTGGCGGCGGCCTCGTCGATCGGAAGCGGCGTCAGGTGGGCGTCGCCGCCAAGCGTCAAGCCTTCGGGCGCTCGGGAGAATAGCTCGAGCATGGCGGGATAGCCTTCCGCCTTTGGCTTCTGGAAGCGGTAAAGGACCTTCGCGCCTTCGCTGCTCTCCCTGATCTCGTAATCGCCCTCCTCGACAAAAGCCCAGAAGCGCGCGGCGAAGGCGCTGTCCAGCGCTTCGACCACCAGGACGATATCGAGATCCTTGGTGGCGCGGAAGTCCAGCCCGACTTCGTCCATGATCAATTCGCAGGCCGCCCCTCCGATCAGCACATATTGATGCTCGTGGCCCGCAAAATGCGCCCGAAAGCGATCGACCCCGATCACCATGCAAATGTCTCCAACAGTTCTTCCGCCGCTTGCGCAACGCGTTCGTCCGAGTTGCCCCTGACGCTGAGGTACAGCGAGAGGCGATCGACAACGCCATTGCTGGCGAGAATTCGGGGGTCGTAGGTCCATGTCTGAACCTCGATGCGCTCGTCATCGAATGCCGTCGCGGGCCTCAAGGACTGCGATGCCTGCAGGTGTTTCCAGCTGGCAGCCAGAACTGCCCTCGTCTCTACCCGCGGAGGAGCCAGCATGGTGTAGCGGGCAAGTGCCGTTGTCCCGGCAAGTGGACCGATCTCTTCACCATCCGGAGCGCAAACCTCCCGAACCTTGCGCACCGGCGACTGGAGCTGCGCCTGGACCGTGTCCCAAAGCTCACGGCCACGAAGGGCCATGTGCAGACGGCGCTGCCTACCGACATGGTGTGCCTTCGCTAACTGGAGCGCCTCCAGCTCATCCAGAGTGCGGCTGATGCTCATGATCGAGACACGCAGTTCGTCTGCAAGTTCGGTCAGGTTCAGGCCGTCCAGGGTGCGACCCTGCAGGATTGCCAACAGCAGAAATTGCGTGGTCGGGCTGATCTGTTCGGCGTGAACTATCGCGAATGCAGGTGCGCGCTCGCGCAGGTCGAGGAACGCTTCGGGGACATAGAGCTGCGCGCCCGGCGCGATGAAGCCGATCTTACGATCCGTCATCTGACGGCGGATCGTGCTCGGCACGCGGCCCAACAGCAGAAGTACCAGGTCGCCCCCGAGTTGGTGGCGAACCATTTCTCGGTGCTTCAGGTACTGCGCAGTGGTGCCAGATCCGGTCGGCAGGTTCTCACGGAGGGCCATAAGCAGCAGCGCGCGGCCGTCCAGCGAGCCTTGCCAGATCGCGTAACGGTCGAGGATGAAGTGCGGTAGATTCGTGGGTGCCACTGGCACGAGGCCAAGCCGCTGTCCGAAAGCGTCCTCGACATACGCTTCAGCAGCTTCCGCGAGCGCTTCTAACCGCGCTTCAGGAACTCTTTCTAACACCATGTGTCCTATTTAACATTACTAGTGTTAAAAGTCCATTGCGATGTTAGACCGCTTGCAAGCGGCACGTTCGCTGCCTCTTCATGAGGCATAAATCCGGCATTTATGCCTCACGGGAGCGAGCAAGAAGCCTTTTGCATCCGCAGTTGTCGCAGGGAACCCGAACAATCCTGAAACTGTGAGGGGAGGGGGGCTGGAAGGGGCGAGCCGAAGGGCTCGGCCAAGTCCGGCTTTCAGGAGCACCCCCATGAATGATATCGAGATGATCCCGCTCGGCAAGCTGCGCTTGTCCGATGCCAATGTGCGTAAGAACGACAGCAACCTCTTCATCGAGGAACTTGCCGCCAACATCGAGGCCAAGGGCCTTCTTCAGAACCTGATCGTGGCACCGGCCAAGAAGCGTGGCATGTTCGACGTGACCGCCGGTGGTCGCCGACTACGGGCACTCAACTTTCTCCTCGAGGCTGGCAAGCTCGCCAAGGATCACCCCGTTACCTGCCGCGTTCTCGACATCGACGCGGCCGAGCAATCGGAGCTCTCGCTGATCGAAAACGTGATCCGGCTCGACATGACCCCGACCGATGAAATCCGTGCCTACAAGCACTTCGTCAACGAGGGCAGCGACCTCGATGCGATCGCCAAGCGGTTCGGCCGCACCCGCCGGTTCATCGAAGGCCGCCTGCGGCTTGCCGACCTTGCCGATCCGATCTTTGCGGCGCTCGAAGAGGGCAAGATCACCCTTGACGTCGCCAAGGCCTACGCGACGACGCCCAATCATGATCGCCAGATGATGGTCTGGAACGAACTGTCGAATAGCTGGCAGGGCAACCAGCCCGATTCCATCCGCCGGATGATCACCCACAGCGCGATCCGTTCGTCCTCGCCGATGGCCAAGCTCGCGAGCGAAGCCGAATACCTCGCCGCCGGCGGCAAGATCGAGCGCGACCTCTTTACAGAGGACGGGGGCGAGACCTGGATCGACGCCGAGATTGCGCAGCGTATCGCCGGCGAGAAGCTCCAGGCCTTCGCAACCGAAGTTGCCGCGACCTCCGGTTATGCCTGGGTCCGTCCGATCCTTGAGACGCGCATCACCTACAGCGCTACCGAAGATCTCCATCAGGTCCATCTCGAGCCTGCTCCGCTCTCGGAGGATGAGCAAGCTGAAGCCGATCGCCTGCTCGAGACGATTTCGTCGCTCGAAGCGGAAAGTGAAGCGCTCGACGACGACGACGAAGTGGCCGCTGCCGATTTCCAGGCACGCTGGGATGCCGCAACCAACGCCTATGACGCACTCCACGACAAGCCGCCTGTCATCCCCGAGGAAATGAAGGCCAATCTGGGCTGCTTCGTCATCATCGGAGCCGATGGCCAGCCCGCCGTCGCCAGCGGCCTCTATAGCGACAAACCGCTCGAACGGCGCAAGGGGCGCGGGTCCGACGCGGGCGAGGGTGCCAGCGGAGCAGGGGAGGGCGGTAGGGCCGCTTCGGCACCCAAGCCGCTATCGCAGAAGCTGGTCGAGGAACTCGCCGTGCAGCGCCGCGACATCCTCGCGATCAACCTTGCATCGAACCCGGCCATCGCGCTCGACTACCTGATCTTCGCGATTGCCGACTCCCGCGCACTTTATAGCGCACAGGCTCTCGGCACGACGATCCGCGCGCCATCACCCTCACTCTACCTCGCCAACTATCCGGAAAATCCCGCGCATACGCTGATGGCCGATATGCGCGAGACGCTCGACCTGTCGTGGACCGAACATCATCGCACGGTCGACCGGTTCTCGGCGTTCAGTGCGCTCGACGATGATGCCAAGGCCAGCTGGCTTGCCTGGTGCATGGCCAAGACGCTGGAAGCCAGCATGGGGATCGACAAAAAAGCCGGTCAGTCCGGCCCCGAGCCGATCGATCTTCACGATCATCTTGCCGCGCTGATGGGAATCAATGTCGCCAGCCACTGGCGTCCTACCTCAGCCAATTACTTCGACCGCGTGAGCAAGCAGGCGCTGCTCGCGCACGTGACCGAAGTCGGCGGCCCGACCATGGCGGCGAGCTTCATGGGATCGAAGAAGGGTGACCTCTCGGCATCCTGCGAGAAGCTGTTCGCGGGCGAAACCATCGTCGCTCCCGAGGTCAAGGAAGCCGCTCTCGCCTGGGTGCCAGATGCCATGCGCTTCCGCGTGCTGGCCGTCAGCGAACCTGATGACGGAGCGCCGGTCGAGCCCGAACCGGAAGTCGACACCGACGCATGCGACCCTTCCGAGGCGCAGGACGCCGAAGCCGGCGAGCCCGTCGACGCCTGACCATCCTTGCCGACACGCTGTCCGCGGCCCGACCGGACTGCGGCAGCGTGCCGGTTCATCCAGGACCCACACCCATGACTAACATCACCACGCTGCGTACCCGGGTCTCGCCCGAGGCCATTTCGAAAGTCACCCGGATCTTCAACGGGACTCTCGACGACATCTTCAACGAGCTGTTCCAGAACGCACGGCGCGCTGGCGCGACCCGCGTCGACGTGACGGCCGAGCACATGGCCGATGCCTGCCTCATCACGATCAGCGATGACGGCGCCGGGATTGCCGATCCCGAAGCTCTCCTCTCGCTCGGTCAATCCGATTGGCCTGAGGAATGCCGCACCCGAGAGGACCCGGCGGGCATGGGCTTCTTCAGCCTGGCCGGTCTCGACACCGTGGTCAGTTCACGGAGTGCGAGCTGCGCTTTTTCACTTGCGATTGCAGGTGATGCCTGGACCGGCGAGGCCGACATCGACGTGCTCCCGTGGGATGGAGCGCCCGGCACGGCGATCGCTTTCCGGTTCGAACCGCAGCCCGACGGGAAACTCGAACGCTGCGTCGAGGCGGCGGCCAGGTTCTTCCCACTCCCTGTCACTTACAACACCAAGGAACTCACCCGGGCCGACTTCCTTGCTGATGCGCACAATGTCATCGAGCGCGACGGGTTTCGCATCGGCGTTTTCCGCGACCGGCACTCGCCGCATGTGGCGACGCTCAACTTCCATGGCGTGACCCTGAAACACAACTTCCCGATCGTGAAGGAAGTCCATCACACCCAGTGGAGCGTTAAGGTCGATGTCATCGATGCACCGGATCTCGTCCTGGTGCTGCCCGCCCGCAAGGAAATCTACCGCAATGCGGCTCCCGACCGGCTTGTCGCCCTATGCCGCGATACCATCTACGCGGTCATTCGCGACGAGCCGTTCCATCGCCTGAGCTTCGAGAACTGGCTCGAGGCGAGCCTCCACCATGACGATTTTCCCCAAGCGGCACAGCAATTGCCGCTGTGGTATCCTACGCTCGCTCGCGAAAGCTACCGCGAGGTGCCGCAATTTGCCGATCTCGAGCAAGGCGCTGCGATCTACGATGACACCGATTCCTTCGACGCCGTAACCTTCGGGCGCGCCTTGCGTCGCTCCAATGCTGACGAGTTGCACCGGTTGGGCGGCATCCATAGGCGCGCCTTTTACGAGCCTATCACCAATTTCATCGGCTATCCGTGGTACGATGCCCTGTCGGCCTTCGTCCGCATCGGCGAGCGCTTTACTTTCCACGATGGCATATCCGCAGACGAAGCCAGTACCGTCACCATGCGTCCCGATGCGATCACCATCGAGCTGGCCGACCAGTACGACCGGCGGCTCGATCTCGAAACCGACTTCGCGATCATGGAAGACGCAGACTCATGGAATGATCCCGATTGCGCGCGCATCGCGTTGACACGGACCACCTCGCTCGGACCCGACGATCTCACCGACCTCATCATCGATGCCGTGTTCTCGCCGTCGGACGATTCCGATGCGGACAGCTACGATACCCAGGAAACCCGCTTCCGCCACGATGCGGCGGTGCGCGCCCATTCTATCCTCGAAGGCGAAGATGCTGCCATTCTTGCTGGCATCCGCATGGCCTTCGCCGACCGTGTAGCCTGGCGCATCCCGCACGGACGGACACTGCGTCTTAGCTGGTCGAGCACCGCTTCCGACCTTTCTCTCGATCTCGTGCAGGAGGGCTCGGCACAATGACCCGCCATCCAAAACCCGACGTCGCGCAGGTCATCACCGACCTGATTCTTGAGAAGATCGCCGCTGGCACCGCCCCCTGGCTCAAGCCCTGGACATCGACAAGCACACGACCGCTCCGCCACAACGGGGTTCCCTATTCGGGGATCAACACGTTCTTCCTCTGGGCCGTCGCCGAAAGCCGGGGTTACGCCAGCCCCTACTGGATGACTTTCAGGCAGGCTGCCGAACTTGGCGCCCATGTCCGCAAGGGTGAGAGCGGATCGTTCAGCGTGTTCTACAGCTCGGCCCGCAAGACCGACACCGATCGCCAAACCGGTGAAACGACCGAAAAGACCGTCCGCTTCATGAAGTGGAACCACGTCTTCAACGCCTCGCAGATCGAAGGCCTGCCCATGCACTACTATCCCGAGCCGCTCGACCCCAAGGCGATCGGAGAACTCTCGGCAGGGGTTCAGGGCTTTCTCGACGCAATCCCGATCCGCGTGATTCATGGCGGCAACAGCGCGCATTACACACCCAGCACCGACACCGTGACCCTGCCGCACCGCCAAGCGTTCCATTCGATCGAAGCTTACTTCTCGACCCTGTGCCATGAGCTTGGTCATGCCACAGGGAGTGCCAAGCGGCTGAACCGCCAGTTCGGCAAGCGGTTTGGGGATGACGCTTACGCTTTCGAAGAAATCGTGGCCAGCCTGGCCCAAGCAACGCTCTGCGCTGAATATGGCCTCCCCAACGAGGTCCACGATAGCCATGCCTCTTACATCCATCACTGGCTGGAGTTATGGCGAGGTGAGCATAAACCCAGTAATCGCGAGGTGTCGATAATGTGAAGGAAGGCGGCCAGATTGGCTGAGTTCTGGGGTTTCCTGCCCACGTTCCTTCACATTATTTCAAAGCGTGTCGAGCCAGGCGAGTACGCTTGCATCGCGCTT
>NZ_CAKKNC010000023.1 GCF_918741285.1 Sphingobium sp. CECT 9361
GCACCGCGAAGAACAGCTCGAAATGCCGATGCGTGTTCCACGCCAACGAGCTTACGCGATCGCCAGGTGCCACGCCTAGCCGGACAAGCGCATGGGCCGCTTGGGCCGCGCGCGTCCAGGCCCCTGCGTAATCATAGCGCCATATCGGCTCATCCACATTCTTCGACACGATCTCACGGTCGCCGTGCGCCACCGACGCAAAACGCAGGACGTCGGCAATATTCAGTTGAGCATTCTGCATCAAGCCCGGCAGCACGTCTTTCTCCTCGATCATTCAGACGGGCTGAAACTCGTGACCCCATTCGCTGATGCGATCGTGGATCACCGGCTTCCAGCTCTCCTCGTCATCGATCCTGAGGCCGAAGCATCCGACTTCCACGGCAAAGTTCGACGGAGTTTTTGCGTAGAAAGACAGCATGCGATCGTTCGAATGCTGTCCTAAAGTGATCATGATGGGTATTCCTGCCGCCTGCATCCGCTCATATGCCCGGCCCACGTCGCAAACGTCGCGCATCTCGATCTGGAAATGGTTAAGCTTGCTGCCGTCGCCCAAGCCCTCAGCAAAGGCGATCGAATGATGGCGCGGGCTGGTGTGCAGGAACGAGGCATGCATCGTGCTGCCGTCGGGCAGCGGCTGATAGATATAGTCGGACAGGCGCGCGAACAGCGCCTCGCGCATGAACTTCTCGTCGCCCTTGTGATCGCTCGAATGGAAGGCGGCATGGCCGAGCCCCTGATCGCCCGTCACGAAACCATGCGGGACCTTGTCCGAAACGAATGGGGTTTCCGCATCTTCCAGGCCCAGCGCGATCTCGTGCCGAGCTCCGACGGGCCCCACGAAATGGAAAAACCGGTCCACCTTCCGTAATCGGGCGGAGGCCTCGTCGCCATCCTGCGTCGCAATACCAAGGCTCCCGAGGTGCGCACGCAGATCGTCGAATTCCTTCCGGCCATCCGCCTCCCAGCCGACCCAGGCGATGTCGTCGGCAGCCCCTTCCACGAAGTGAAAACGCCGAGCCTTCTCGTCGATCCGGCAGAACAGCCCCTCGTCCGACCGCTCGACGTTGAGACCGATCAGGTCTGCATAACGCTCCCATCCATCCAGATTCGATACCTCAAAGCCAAAATATCCAGTCCCGATCGACATAATCTCTCTCCAACAGCCGTATCGAACGCGAAGCGCCCCCCGACAATGATGTCGTTGCTACGCGGCCATCCAAATGCTGGTCGGCAGCCTCGCGCCGGCTTCCGTCAGACAACTCACATTCCGATATGTTCGTCATAGCGTCGCTCCAGGCTGGAGACACTAAGCGAGCCGGTCAAAACATATCGGAAACCCGCCATTAGCAGTGCCACCACATCTGTTTGGCGGGTTTCCAATAGAATTTGGCCGGATGCTGGGATGGCAGGCGATCTGCATTCGATAGAGTTCTGCTCATGAGGCTTAGCCAGAACCGAGTGGTGGCTGACGCTTCGAATGCGGAGCGGGCTTCGGTCACTCTAAATGACCGACCAATAGTGAGAGGATGAACGATTATGACCAGTGCTTCGGTCCGGCCGGTGATGGATAGCGAGAGCGGTGCGGACGCTTCATCCACCTTTCTAAGGCAGATCGACGAGATCGTCCCTATACTGAAAGCCAATGCCGCCGAGACGGAAAAATTGCGGCGCCTGCCCGACGCGTCCATTCAGGCTTTGACCGATGCGGGGGTTTTCCGGGCGGGCATGCCCAAGCGCTGGGGTGGAACGGAAATCGATCCCGTAACTTGGTACGAGGCGGTCGTCCGCATCGGTACTGCCTGTCCTTCTTCTGCCTGGATTGCCGGGGTCGTTGGCGGTCATTCGTGGCATGCCGCGATGTTCCCGGATGAAGCCCAGCATGATTTGTGGGCGAAGGGCGAAGACGTGCGGATCGCCACCTCCTTCGCGCCGACAGGAAAGGTCGAGCGCGTCAAGGGCGGCTTCCAATTGAGCGGCCGCTGGAAATTCCTGAGCGGCGTCGATCATTCGGAATGGATCATCGTGGGCGGAATCGTGCCCGATGACGGCAATGGTCCCGAATATAGAAGCTTCATGCTGCCGGCGAGCGGGTTCGCGATCGATCAGGACAGCTGGCAAGTCGAAGGGTTGCAGGGGACGGGCAGCAAGGAAGTCGATATTGACTGCTTCGTTCCTGAATATCGGACGCAGACCATTGAGGAAGTGTACAACGGCACCGAGCCGGGCAAGGTGCTGAATACCGGACCGATTTTTCAACTGCCCTGGCTTTCCAGATTTTCCTACGCCGTGGCGATGCCGGCGGTCGGCGCACTGCAAGGTGCGATCGATGCCTTCATCGAAGACAATCGCAGCCGGGTCTCTGCCTTGACTCACAAGGCCGCCGCCGAAAACACGACACTGCATGTCCGCCTAGCCGAAGCATCGATCATTGCCCGCGATACACGCGCGCGGATCGTCACGACCTGGAGTGACATGTACGAAACGGTGAAGGCGGGCGGCCAGATTTCCGCCGAAGCCAGGGTCCGTTGCCGGTTTGAAGGCGCCTATGCGGTGGCGCAGTGTCTGGACGCTGCGATGAAGATATTCCAGATCAGTGGCGGCGGCGTGATGGACAAGAGCAAGCCGTTCCAGCGCTATCTCCGCGACATCATGGGCATGCGGAACCATCCGTTCAATGTCTACGAGACCTGGGCGCCGCTTCACTCCTCCGCGCTGTTGGGATCGCCGCCAGCGCCGCCGCTCATGCGCCACAGCATGGGATGTCTCCTCTGAGGAAAGGCTGATCGGGTCTGGCCATGGCTACGGATTGAACTGTCAATGAGCGAGCTTCATCTGAAGGGCAATGTCGCGCTGATAACCGGAGCCTCGGGCGGCATCGGCGCTACCGTCGCGCGATATGTCGCGGATGCCGGCGCAACAGTCGTCGCGACGTATGCGGACGCGGCGGATGCGATGCAGTCATTGTCGCGCGAAATTGGCGAGGCAGGCGGTGCGTGCCACGCCGAGCAACTCGACCAGCGTTCGCCTGAGAGCATAAGCGCGCTGGTGGAGGTCATCCGGCAGCGGCATGGCCGGCTCGACATTCTGGTCAATAATGCGGCCTGGAACGTCGCTGTGCCGTTTGGCGATCTGGACGCGCTTTCGGTCGATATCTGGGACCGAATCCTCGAAACCAACTTGCGCGGCCCCTTCCTGCTGGCGCAGGCGTGCGCGCCTCTATTGAAGGCCGATGGTGGTGGGCATGTCGTGAACATCTCGTCGATCGGCGGCATCACGCCCATCGGCAGCAGCATTGCCTATGCGTGCAGCAAGGCGGGGCTCAATCACCTGACGCGCTGTCTGGCGGTCGCTCTTGCTCCGGATGTCGCGGTGAATTGCATCGCGTCGGGCCTGGTCGAGAACACGCGCATGGCAGACCGCGCCATGGATGCCGACGCCCAGAAAGCCGCTCGGGCGGGGACATTGTTGGGAACGGGTGCAACTCCCGAGGACATTGCCGCCCAGCTTCTCGCCTTCCTTAGGTCGAGGTCGATCACCGGACAGACCATCGCAGTCGATGGGGGGGTGGCTGGCGCGATGCGTTAAGCGCTCCCCGAAATCACACGATAATTACGAACAGAGGATCGGAAAATGGCGAAAACGGACGAGGAGTTCGACTATCAGGACGGCGACATTACCTGCAAGGGGCGCCTTGTGCTTCCGTCAGGTAATGATCCGCGCCCCGGCGTGGTCGTGTTTCCAGACATTATGGGCATTGGCGAACATTCCCTTGGCCGAGCGCACCGCCTGGCCGAGGAATTGGGCTATGTCGCATTGGTAGCGGACGTTTATGGCAACGGGATCTTTCCTGGTTTCCCCGATGCGCAGGATGTTGTCGCCTCGTGGATTTCGAAACCTCGCGATCTCGCCCGGCGCGCGGCGGCGGCGCTGAATGCCCTAAAACGCCACCCGCGCTGCAACGGCCATCTGGGTGCCATCGGCTTCTGCTTTGGCGGTGCGACCGTTCTTGCACTCGCACGCTCGGGCAACAGCGATCTTCGCGCGGGCGTGAGCTTTCATGGCGTACTGGCCACGCCGGAGGCTGCGGCGCCAGGCGCGGTAAGCGCAAAGCTGCTGGTCTGTCATGGTGCCGATGATCCCTTTGCGGGGGAAGCTCCGCTGATGGGATTGGGTGGCGACGTGAAATCAAAAACGCTTGGCGAGTTTCTTGAGGAAATGTCGGCCGCCGGCGTTGATTGCCAGGTCATCGCCTATGCCGGGATCGTCCACGCCTTCACCATACCGCATGCCGACCAGTTCGGCACCGAAGGCGCGAAATATGACGAGGTCGCCGATGCGCGATCATGGAAGGCAATGGCCAGCTTTTTCAATGAGGTCCTTTGAATAAGCCGCGGTGGCAGTCGACCGACAAATCTCACTAAATCAGATATATAGCCCGGCATGATCGATGTCCGGCTAGCAAAATTGGGGAGAGGGAACATGAAAACTTACCGTTCAGGCTTGGCATCGAACTGTGTCCGAGTTCTTGGAATTGCGCTATGGGCAAGCGCCAGTCCATCGTTCGCTCAAGATACGACAGCCGCTGAGCAGGAAACAGTCGACCAAACAGGTGTCGGCCTCGGAGACATTGTCGTCACCGCTCAGCGACGCGAACAGAATCTTCAGAATGTCCCGATCGCAGTCAACTCGTTCAATGCGGAAGCAGTGGAAACGCGCCGCATCACCGACATTCAGAGTCTGAGCACCAGCGTTCCAAGTCTGAGCATCAACTCTCTGTCCAAATCGCGCATGAATCCGTCGCTGCGTGGCGGGTCATCATCCCTGGCTTCAGCCGGAGCAGAGCAGGCCGTTGGCCTCTTCATCGATGACCAGTATTTCGGTGGCGCGGGCGACTTCGAGATCGATCTATTCGACATTGAGCGCATTGAGGTTCTTCGCGGACCGCAGGGTACGCTGTTCGGACGAAATACTACCGGCGGCAGCATCAACGTCGTGACACGCCGTCCCACTCAGACAATGGAAGGCAAGGTCGAGGCCACGATCGGCAATTATGATGCGATCGAGGCGCGCGGCTACGTCTCCGGGCCGCTGGCCGGCAATCTCTACGGCTCGATTGCTTTTTCCTCACGTGAACGGGACGGCACCTCGTTGAACCGGACCACCGGAAATCATATCGAGGACACCAATCGGACGTCCTTCCGCGGCAAGCTTCTGTGGGAAGCCAGCCCGGACTTCGATATAACCGCGACGGTCGGTTATAGCCGCGCAAACGAACTTGGTGGCGCCCGCGATGCAATCTTTCCGAACGTACCCGTCACAAACCAGGATTTGATCGATCTCGGCTTTGTGCCCGACAATGATCCGCGCGTTGTCCAGCAGTTCAGTGACGGCGGATATAAGAGCCGCCAATGGACGGGAAACTTGCGGGCCGAATACAAGCTTCCCAACGCATCGCTGCTTTCGGTTACAACCTATCGGAATTTCAAGAGTCACGAAGTCGGGGCTTCGCTCATCGGTACGCCTTCACCGACGTTTGAGCTGGCGGAGCCTCGGTCCGTCGAATCCTTCTCGCAGGAACTGCGTTACACGTCGACTTATGACGGACCCTTTAACTGGGTAGGGGGACTTTATTTCTTCTCGTCCGACGAGAGGCGTAATATCGACGTTCTTTCGGCATGGGATGAGCAGACATATACCGGCGTCTTGCAATCGGCCACCTTTTGTCCACTTCAGGATCCTACGGATTTCGAAAATGGGATCGTCACGCCTGCCTGCATCGCCACCTTCCCGGGGCTATTCGGCCCGAACCGCTCATTCGTGAATGAACGGAATCGCACGACGAGTTACTCGGCTTATGCCGATGGCAATTTCGAACTGTTCGACGGTTTTACGCTGCTTGGCGGCCTGCGCTATACCCACGACAAGAAGCGGTTCAACGCGACAACCGGGGGCGATCCGGAGTTTTTCTGGAATCCGCCAGTGTCGGCTGACATCAACCCTGCGACCGGTCTGCCCTTCACCGGCCAGACCGTTGCGAACAGCAAAAGCTGGGAAAAGCTGACCTATCGCGTCGGGTTTCAGTACAAGCCGACCAGGAACATCATGATCTACGGCACCCGCGCCACCGGCTTTCGCAGCGGTGTTTTCGACGCGGCCCAGTCCGATGCCGTATTGGTCGGGCAACCCGTGAACCCCGAAACGGCGACCAGTCACGAACTGGGATTCAAGAGCCGCTGGCTGAATAACCGGCTGCAATTGAATGTCGCGGCGTTCAATGTCGAATATACCGACCTGCAGTTCTTTTTCACATCAGGCGGCTCGTCTCTCACAACCAATGCTGGCAAGGCGCGGGTGCGCGGTATCGAGGTGGAGGCGGTTGCCGCTGTGACGGACTTCCTCACTCTTTCGGCCAATTACAGTCATCAGGACGGCACATCCTCGGGCATCCCCGCCGCAGCCGAAATCGCACCGGGCACGCCGCCGCAAGGGACGATCCCCAACACCTATATGATAGCAGCCGACTTCGAATATCCCTTCGGCAATGGCGATAGCTTCATCGCCCATGTCGATTTCACCCATAAGGATCCTTATGGCTTGGAATTCAACGATGCCCCGCAGTTTGTGTCGAGAACAAAATCACTCGTGAATGCCAGCCTCGGATACAAGCTGTCGTCCGGATGGGAGTTCTCGATCTGGGGGCAGAATTTGACGAACGAAAATATCGTCATTTACGGCAACGACTTCTGGTTCGCTTCATACAGCTTGGGGGCTGCGCTGGCTAATCCGGAGGTTTTCGGAGCGTCACAGCCCCGCTATGCGGCACCACGGACTTATGGCGCCACCATCCGGTACAATTTCTGAGAGCAGTGGCAAAAGGGCGGGGCAAATAGCGGTAATATTGACCGCGACTTGCCCTGGCCCATCGAATGAACAGCTTACGGAGCGATACGACGATGCCAGGCACAAGCATGAAGCTCAATCACCTCAGCTTTCCGTCCAACGATGGCCTGGCGACGGCTGAGTTCTTTATGACGTATCTGGGTTTTACCCTGTCGGCGGAGGTTGGAGGCTCCTATGTCCTCAAATATCCGGGATTCGATGTGGTGATCGATAAGGCCGAGGGGTATACGCCCGATTGGCCACAAAATTTCCATATTGGTTTCGAACTGCCCAGCGTCGAAGCCGTCCGTGATATGCATGACCGCTTCAAGGCTGACGGCGTCCATATGGAAACTGGCGTCTTCAACAACAACAGGGGCTCGCGCTTCTTCTGCCGTGCGCCCGGCGGTGTGATGTTCGAGATCAATACCCGCGTCGACGCCGCTCCCGAATATCAGGGGACCTTCGACAACTGAGTTCGGCTAGATCGCTCAAGTGCCTGTTCATGATCGGATCGGCAACGCGAGGTAGAGCGAGGTATATCAATGTGTCTGTCTAATATCGGTCAATGCTCGGTCAAGAACTTCATCGGCGGCTTTCCCACGGTCTTACGAAACATCTCTGTAAACGCACTTGGGCTGTCATAGCCAAGAAAGTAAGCAATGGTCTGGACGGCTTCGCCCTCGCCGAGACGTTGAAGCGCCAGCAGGATGTGGAGCTGACGCCGCCAAACACCGAAGCTCATCCCCGTTTCCTGCAAAAAAGTCCGCTGGAATGTGCGTTCGCTCATCCCGATTGCTTTGGCCCATTCGGAAACCGTCCTCCTTTCGGAAGGGTCAACAATCAAGGCGTCGGCAACCCTTCGCAGCTTTGGGTGCTCAGGCATCGCCACCTGTCTAGGGCCGACTGGTGTTCGCGCGAGCTGGTCGATGAGCGCCCTGGTCAGACGGGCATGGGGACCATTGACATTGATGCGTTCCGGCAGGTTCGACATCTCGAATATCAACTCTCGCATCAATGGCGGGACATTCAAGGCCCGGGTGCCTGAAAATGGCAGATCCAGGAAAGAGGATTTGAGATACAGGCAATGCAGCTCGACTTCGCCCGTGCTGCTCATGCAATGTTCTACGCCAGCCGGTATCCATATCGCGCTTTGCGGCGATACCAGCCAGCGGCTTTTTCCGACATCGAATGTCGCCATGCCCCGAACAACCAGAAGAAGCTGAGCCTCATCATGGCTGTGGAGATCCTCCGTGTAACCAACGGCTACAAGGCGCTTTGCGGAAATTGCTTCGACCTGACGCTTTCGTCCTTCGATAACAACATTCCTGGTAGTGATTGTCTCCTGTAGACTCATGGTCCCTGCATGATCCTCTCACCCTCCTGTTGTAATTCACTCAATCTCATTTCGTGAAATAGCTCAGTATTCCTTCCAGATGTTCGGCCGAAAAGGCTTGCGCCTTCTCGATATTTCTCGCGATGACCGCTTCGAAGATATTCTTGTGCTCCTCATCAACCGTTCTGAGGATAGGGGCCGCACGCTTGAACGTCACCCGCCTGTATCGGGCGGTGTGTTCGTAAAGATCCCGATATAGCTGGAGAAGACGAGGCGATTCACACGCCGAAACAACGGCCATGTGGAATTGGTCGTTCTTTTCGTCCCAGATCGAGTCCAGACGAGAAATTTCTTCCTCGCCGTCCCGCGCGATCGCCGCCGCGAGACGCTTTTCGACATGCTGAAGCTCGTGATAGGCGCCGACAACCGCGCTTTCCCATGCGTCGCCGCCGAAGCTGATCGAGCGGGCAATGGCCGCGCCTTCGAGCAACTTGCGAATGAAGATCAGATCCTGAAGATCGTCCTGCGAGACCGGCGCTACTCGAAACCCCTTCCGGCCTTCCTGCGTTACGAGCGCATTTCCCGCAAGCTGGGTGAGCGCCTCGCGAACAGTGCTCAGACTTGTGCCATATTTGTTCTTGAGCGCTATGGTGGACAGTTTCGAGCCAGGCGCAAGCATCCCGGACTGAATGTCGGCTCGGATCTGTTCATATGTCCGCTCGGAAAGCGTCTTGGCGTCCACCTCGGCCACGATACGGCCCGGCAACCGGATGCCATTTCTATCAGCCCGGCCTGAAGTAATACCGAACGCAACATCATCGGCCATGAAACCGAAACTCCCTCTCCACTTGCATGCGCAGCGCGCGATTTTCGCATCACTGTCTTGATCCATGCTGGCGTGCGATCTTGCTGATCCGACCCGGCATGTCGATTTATCGATAACATCCATCTGAATCGATAGATTGTCAATCCATGGGCGCCCGCCAGCATCTGGATGGCGCCCTTAGCAAGACGCAATGTCACCCGATGATAGTCCGCTCAAAGCCGCTTTCAGCTTTTCCCATCGAATGCGGGACTCAGACCGTCTCAACCCATAAACGCCGCGCAATTTGCTCTGATGTTTGCGTGAGCTTTCGAAGCAGGGCGTCGTGGGATTTCTCAAACTTCCGCTGATCGATGCTTGAGACGGATAGAGCCAGCGTAGCGGAGCGATCGGGTTGCAAGATGGGGACAGCCAGGCAGCAAAGATCGGGAGCGATCTCGCGATCGTCGATTGCATAGCCCGAGGCTCTGACGGTTTGCAGATGTTCGCGAAGCGCGTCCGGATCAACGATAGTATTTTGCGTCAAGCGCACGAAAGGTCCGCCGGACAAATAGCGTTGCCGGTCCGCCTCGGACAGATAGGCAAGCAGCACCTTGCCAATGCCGGAACAATAGGATTCGAGCTGCATGTCTTCGCGGGTGAGCAAGCCGTCGTCGACACGCCCTTCCTTGACCAGGTAGGTCGTCATGTCTCCTTCCAGGACGCCCAGATGGACGGTATGCCCCACCGATTTGGCAAGTTTCCGTATCAGTGGTCGTGCAATTTCCGCATGAATGTGATGAGGATCGACCGATGCCAGCATATGTAAAATCCGGGGCCCGGCGACATAATGGCCTCGTCGACACGCGCGCAATTGGCCAAATTCCTCAAGAGACTTGACTATACGGTAGACAGTCGCGCGCTTGAGGTTGAGCTGTCGCCCGATTTCATGCGCCGGTCTGCGCCCTTGATCGAGAATGATGCACTCGAGGAGGTCCAGCGAGCGATCGAGCGAGTTTAGCCTGGGTGTACCTTGTCTCATTTCGTGAGTTATACGGAGTAAAGCGTGATTGAGCCAGCGCAGACTCCTTATTACGTCGACTAGCGATATCTTGTTTAGGAGTGACGATGGTGAACACATCCATCTGGAACGATCTGGCCGCGCGGCTTCGCGAGGCATATGCCGGTCAGGCAATTCCCCCGATGCGCGATGACCTCGATCCCCGTGATGTAGAAGCAGCCTATGCCATCCAGGCTATCAACACGCGCTTTTGGGAAGCGGCGGGACGCCGGATTATCGGGCGCAAGGTCGGGCTGACAGCGAAGGCGGTGCAGCAGCAACTCGGCGTCGATCAGCCGGATTTCGGTGTCCTGTTCGAGGATATGGAATTGCCTGATGGCGATGCACTGCCATCAGGCAGGCTACTCCAACCGAAAGCGGAAGCCGAGGTCGCGTTTGTCATTGGCGACGATTTTCCAGCCCACACCGTTACCCGCGAGGAGCTTGCGGCGGCGGTCGAGAGCGTGGTTGCAGCCATCGAGATCGTCGACAGCCGGATCGCGGACTGGAAAATCACCTTCGCCGACACCGTCGCCGATAACGGTTCTTCCGCGATGTTCGTTCTTGGCAAGGACCGCAAGCCGCTTGCCGGGCTGGACCTTTGGACATGCGGCATGGCGCTGGAAGTCAACGGCGCCGTGGCCTCGCTCGGTGCCGGTGTGGCCTGCCTCGGTCATCCGCTGAACGCGGCGACCTGGCTGGCCAACACGCTGGCCGAACGCGGCGAGCCGCTGCGCAAGGGCGATGTCGTGCTGACGGGCGCGCTCGGTCCCATGGTGGCGCTGCAGCCGGGCGACAGCGTGAAGGCCACAATTGGCGGGCTCGGCTCCGTCGGTTTCACTTACGAAAGCTAGGATTATGGGCACGAAGACGAAAGTCGCGATCATCGGCTCGGGCAATATTGGCACCGACCTGATGATCAAGGTCATGAGACTGTCCGACACGCTAGAGATGGCCGCGTTCGTGGGCATCGATCCCGAATCCGACGGGCTGAAGCGGGCCCGGCGCATGGGCGTGCCAATCACGCCCGGGGGCGTGGAAGGCCTGATCGCCATGCCGGAATTTTCTGAGATCGAGATCGTGTTCGATGCGACGTCGGCCGGGGCGCACAAGCATCACGATTCGCTGCTGCGCGCGGCGGGCAAGCGCGTGATCGACCTGACGCCTGCGGCCATCGGCCCCTATACGATCCCGCCCGTCAACGGCAGCGCCAATCTCGACGCGCCCAACGTCAACATGGTGACCTGCGGCGGGCAGGCGACGATCCCGATCGTCCACGCGATCAACCGCGTCGCCAAAGTGCATTACGGCGAGATCGTCGCGTCCATCGCGTCCAAGAGCGCCGGGCCCGGCACCCGCGCCAATATCGACGAGTTCACCGAAACCACCAGCCAGGCAATCGTCGATGTCGGCGGAGCGACGCGGGGCAAGGCGATCATCGTGCTGAACCCGGCCGAACCGCCGCTGATTATGCGCGATACCGTCTATTGCCTTGCGAGGACGGCGGTCAGGCGTTAATCGCGCAATCGGTCAAGGACATGGTCGCCCAGGTGCAGACTTATGTTCCCGGCTATCGGCTGAAGCAGGAGGTCCAGTTCGAGCATATCGGTTCGAACCAGCCGCTACGCATTCCCGAGATGAACGGCGAGTTCACCGGGCTCAAGGTCTCCGTCTTCCTCGAAGTGGAGGGCGCGGCCCACTATCTCCCGGCCTATGCCGGCAATCTCGACATCATGACGTCGGCGGCGCTCAGGACCGCCGAACGCATGGCGGCCAGAATGCATGAAGGAAGCGCGGCATGAGCTTCGATCCGACCACCACCAAGCTCTATATCCAGGATGTCACCCTGCGCGACGGGATGCACGCCATCCGCCACCAGTACGGGTTGGACCACGTCCAGGCGATCGCCAGGGCGGTTGACCGGGCGAAAGTCGATGCCATCGAAGTCGCGCATGGAGACGGGCTGTCGGGTTCCTCGTTCAACTACGGCTTCGGCGCCCATACCGATTGGGACTGGATCGGCGCGGTGGCCGAGGTGCTCGAACATGCCGTCCTTACTACCCTGCTGCTGCCTGGCATCGGCACGATTCATGATCTCAAGCATGCCTATGAGCTGGGCGTGCGCTCGGTGCGGGTCGCCACCCATTGCACCGAAGCTGATGTCGCCAGGCAGCATATCGAATACGCGTGCGGGCTTGGTATGGACGTGTCGGGCTTCCTGATGATGAGCCATATGTCGCCGCCCGACGCGCTCGCCGGCCAGGCCAAGCTGATGGAAAGCTATGGCGCGCATTGCGTCTATGTCACCGACAGCGGCGGGGCCATGTCGATGGACGATTATGCCGCGCGGCTCCAGGCCTATGACCGGGTGCTCAAGCCGGAGACGCAGCGCGGCGTGCACGCGCACCACAACCTTTCGCTGGGCGTCGCCAACAGCATTGTCGCGGTGCAGAACGGCGCGATCCGGGTCGATGCCTCGCTGGCGGGCATGGGCGCGGGAGCGGGTAACGCGCCGCTCGAAGTATTCATCGCGGCCGCCGACCGGATGGGTTGGAACCATGGCACCGATCTCTACGCGCTCATGGATGCGGCGGAAGAACTGGTGCGTCCGCTGCAGGACCGCCCGGTACGGGTTGACCGCGAAACGCTGACGTTGGGCTATGCCGGCGTTTATTCCAGCTTCCTGCGTCATGCAGAGAAGGCGAGTGTGGAATATGGCGTCGATACCCGCGCGATTCTGGTCGAACTTGGTAAACGCAAAATGGTCGGTGGCCAGGAAGACATGATTGTCGATGTCGCACTTGATATGACGGCCAGGAAATCGTGATGAGTTCGGAAATTCCGGAAGGGCACATCGCCCATATAAAAATAGACGAACGTTACTTTCGCCGTGTCCTCGGTAACCATCCAACCAGCGTTTGTGTTATAATATCTGGTGACGAAATGCGCCGGCCAATTACTTAGCACTACTTTGGCAGGTTGAGGGAACCGACTGGAATCGTCGTTGATTCTCGTGTGTCAGTGTAGGCTGACGGATCAACGGCGATGGTGGTGGACGAGGGCTGGCGGATTGATCTGGAGCGATGGCTTGAGCCTTTTCTGGCGGGGCTTTCGCATCCAGCGCGGCGCAGAATGTGCCCGCTTTATATTGAAGGTCTGATCGGTCCGGGTGACCGCAAGAGCGTTCAGCCGATGGCCGCACGGGCTGGCGATGTCGGCTACGACCAGCTTCATCATTTTGTTGCCGCCGGGGTGTGGGATAGCGTTCCGCTCGAGGCGGCGTTGCTGAAGGAAGCGGATCGGTTGGTCGGTGATCAGGCGGGTTTTCTCGTTATCGATGACACGGCGTTGCCGAAGAAGGGGCAGCACTCTGTTGGTGTCGCCCCCCAATATGCGTCGTCGCTCGGCAAGACGTCCAACTGCCAGTCGCTGGTGTCGGTGACGCTCGCCTCGCGCGAGGTGCCGGTGATGGTGGGTCTGCGGCTCTTCCTGCCCGAGAGCTGGACGGATGATGCGGAGCGCATGACACGGGCGCGTGTCCCGTTGGATCGACAGAAGGCTCTGACGAAGCCCGAGATCGCGATCGAGGAGATCGATCGTATCATTGCTTCTGGAGCACGGTTCGGCTGCGTGCTTGCCGACGCGGGATATGGATCGAGCGGCCCATTCCGTCAGGCGCTGAGCGAGCGCGGCCTGCTGTGGGCAGTCGGGCTTTCGCGACGTCAGAATGTCTATCCGGCCGATGTCGGCCTGGTCTTCCCCGTCGCCAAGACCGGCCGACGCCGACAATATCACATGCCCGACCAGCCTTCGGTCTCTGCCGAGTTGATGCTGTCCAGCGAAAAATGGCGGAAGATCAGTTGGCGGCGCGGCACCAAAGGCCGACTGGCATGTCTCTTCGCGGCCCGTCGCGTCCGTATCGCGGAAGGGCATAAGCACCGAATGCTCGACAATCGCATGCAATGCATGCCGGGTGACGAAGTCTGGCTCGTCGGCGAGCGGAGATCGACCGGAGAGCAGAAATACTACGTGTCGAACTTGCCGGCCGACGCCACGCTCAAGGCACTTGCCGCCGCAATCAAGGCTAGGTGGATCTGCGAGCAGGCGCATCAGCAGCTCAAGGAGGAACTGGGCCTCGACCACTTCGAGGGTAGATCCTGGACCGGCTTACATCGACACGCCTTGATGACGATGATCGCCTACGCCTTCCTTCAATCCCGCCGCCTCCAGGCAGCGGGGCGGAAAAAAAAGAGTCGGAGGACCGCCGCCGCAACCGAGCATGCCAGCCGTTAGACAGGCTATCCTCGACCTCTTCGCACGACCCCCACCCAAGCGATGTCCACACTGCAAGCGACTGCTCACCGCGCCCTTCGAACCTAAAGTACCAAAGTAGTGTTAGGTTGTCGGAACATTCACCTCCGTTTCCATCGACCCCCCTTTGGTGGCCTTTATGCCGTCTAACGCATCGAGGAGTTGGACATCTATTCGGGAGACCGGGAAATTCTGCGTGAACGTTCTCGCGATCGAGCATATTGATTTGTGCCAGTCCATCTTTCGTGCAGAGCCCAACGAAGCGATAGCGGGTCTGAACCTGTCGATGCAGGACGGCTTCCTGCGAGTAGAGGGAGCGTTAGCATGGGTCGGCTGTAAGATTTCGCAAATACATGATGCAGGTGACCATGAAATCGTGATTGGTTTTGTGGAATATCTGGAGGAAGGACCTCCCGGTTATCCGCTCCTGTTTTTTAAGGGGCTATACGGCAGTTTTGAAGCTCTGCCTCCCGGTCGGGATCATGCGTGATTAGCGGGTAATTTAATCGGGATCAGGCAGGTTGGAGCGACGAAGTCCGATCGTCCTCCAAGCAAGTTGAACTTTGCGATTATCGAAGCCCGCACAGTGAGCGAGGCCGGAAGATCCAGTTCTGGTCGTCGCCATCGCCCGCCGCGCAAGCATGTTGCTCCGTCTCTCACAATTTTCGATTTACACAGTTCGCACCATCACGCTCCCACATGGGGATCCGAATCCGGCGGTGTGGCCGCATCGACCCCGACTCTTTGTGGTCCAAGCGGCGAGCCGCATCGTCTCTAGTTTCGCAGCGCCCAGAGCAAGCAGCCGCTCGATTTCATCCGATGTCCGCCGCACGGCGAGCTTCAGTGCCTCGTCAATGTGGACATAGTCCTGCGTAACATTCTGTGAGGCGTGGCCGAGCATGGCGCGGATCGTCAGCTCCGAGAAACCTAGCTCACCGGCCACGCTGCCGAAGGTATGGCGCAGCGTGTGCGGTGTGACGCCCTCGATTCCCGCCAGTGCGCAAACGCGCTGGATGCAGGCACTGACCGCCGTGAACGGCCCCGTTCCGACTTCCGAGGGGAAGGCGTGCGGATTGCCCACGATGCCGGGCTGGTTCTCGATGACCCTGACAGCCGCAGGGCCGATCGCCCGAAGCTGCGCACCCCCCTTGGTGTCCGGGAACGCGACATAGCCAGCAGCCCCGTTGACCCAGGCGCGGTGCATCGCCTGAGCTTCTTCCCGGCGGTATCCGGTCAGCAGCAGCATGCGCAGCACACCGAGAGCGACGGGGTTCTCGCCGTTGCGCTGGGCATAGGCTATCGCCTTGCCCATTATCACGATCTCGGCGGCGCTCAGACGCCGCGTCCTCTTCTTACCAGCCAGCTTCTTCGCACCCTGCGTCGGATGAGTGTCGAGCAGGCCCTTATGCTTCGCATGTCCGATGATGGCCTGGAGCGTGCCCACGCAGCGCGCCGCGACACCGGCGCCGCCGGTCGCCATACCACCCCGGCCGCCGCTGCGCGGCTTCGCCGTCTTCCCGTCCTTCACGTCGGTCTGCATCTGCTCGGCATCCGCGATGGTCAGATGCTTCACGACCCGCTTGCCTAGGAGCGGCTTGATGTGTGTCCTGATCCGGCTCTCATCCATGTCGAGCGACGATTTCTTGATCGGCAGGTTCTTGCGGCCGAGGATGTTCCCCGCCCGCGCTTCGGTCAGATACCAATCGCACATCTCCTCGACCGTCATACCTTTTCGCGCTTGGCGAACTTCGTCGGCGGGGTCTTCACCGCCGATGACGGCCGCCAGCTTGAGCTTGGCCTGATCGCGCGCCTGGTCGACGGTCAGCACGCCATAGCGCGCAATGTTGATACGGCGCTTGATGCCCTCGGCATTGCGATACTGGACGATGAAGGTCTTGAGGCCGGACGGCAGCACCCGCACGCCGAAGCCCTTCACCTCCGTGTCCCAAAGGACAGCCTGCTTCTTCGCCGACGGCACGAGCGCATCGATCGCGCGCTTGGTCAGTTTGCTGGTTGCCATCGTGATCCTCCAGTTGGAGACAAAGCTCGTCGAAAGGGGCTTTGTCTCCAAATTGTCTCCACGGGACGCCCAATTGCGTCCAGCAGCAGGATACGATAGGATAGGCTAAATATCAATAACTACTGAACAAATCGTAGTATGGGGTAGGCTCGGAAAGCTTGGAGAAGCCGCTCATCGAAGTTGCCAAGGTTGGGGTCGAGGGTTCGAATCCCTTCGCCCGCTCCAGTTTTTCCACGGAAAAGCAAGCAGTTAAGCGATCTTAGCGGATCGCTTTTTCTGTTTGTGAGCTCTGCAAAATCAAAAGTATGGGGTGCACAGGCGCTGAAATCCGCTGAAGCGGCGGTGTTTAGGTGCCTCCGGCTGAGTTAGCCTGCCGATGGGCAATTCTGTGGGCTTTGGCGATTGGTACCCGCTGTCTTACAGGCAACCATTCCGCAATCGTCGAACCCCTTTGGCTCCGGGCTGCGTAAGCCCTCACCTTGACCCCATTAACGGCGCGATTCGAAGAAGGTCGTCATCCTTGGCTTCATCGGGCGTACGGGGGTGCGCAATTCTCGCTCCAACATCGTCAGCATCCAGCTCCGGTGCTGAAGGATGAAAGTGGTAAAATCGCCTGTGCTGGAAGGATGAAACACCGGCACTGCCCAGTCCGCTTCGGGCTCGGCATAGGCTGCCTCGAAAACGCCGCGCTCATCTGTAGGCGGATCGATATGGCTGCCCAGAAAGCTATAGCCCCGGAACCGGATATTTTCTGCCGGCGAGAACCCCGGCGCTATCACATAGTCAGGACCGCTTCGTCCCGCCTCATGGCCGTAACGCCCGGTGCCTGTTACCGCGAACCGGTTATCGATAAACCGAACATCATTTGCCCAACCTTGCCATTCGGTAGCAATGACCATCTGTGCATCGATCGGTTGTCCAACATGCACGACATTGTTTTTGATCAATACATCCGAAACAGGACCGGAGAGCTGAAAAATGCGACCTGCGTCGTTGCGACTGACGTTGAAGCGTGCGGTCGTTCCGTAATTGCCCAGATTATCGGTATTGTTTCTGCGCGGAGAACAGATGAGCAGAAAGCCGCCTGCGTTATCATGACTGTAATTGTAAACGAAGGTTGTTCGTCGGGAGTTGAAATCAGAATCAAATCCCTGACCATCGTAGCGGGTAACAGTAAACGCCGCCTCGTTGAGCTGTATAAGACTGTGGTCTGTGCTCCACTGCCAGATCGCAGCGTTATAGCCCGGCGCTCGGCTGCCCGCGTAGCGCACTATATTATGTTCTATAAACGCGCCGTCAGTCCCGCGCGGGACGATGCCGTCTCCGCCTACATCTTCGACAAGATTATCGCGGATCACAACCTTTCCGCTGGGAAACCATCGCGCTATCGTCACCTGATCGCTGATCCCGGCGATGCCTGACCTGTCGACCCGCCAGACGATATTGCGCTCGATCCGCAAATCTTCGAACCGGGTCGCCCGTTTGGGTCCAAGAGCACGGAACACGATCCCGCCATTATCCTTGCGGTCGTTGGTCCCGCGCACGTCATGCACATACATGTCCGTGATACGAATACCGCGCTTGACGCCGCTGTCTTCCGCTGAAACGAGAACGCCGTAGCGCGGCTTCACAGGCGTCGCGTCGTTCGTGACTTCAAGGCCACTGATGGCCACGAATTCTGCATTGAAAATAGCGATGCCATAGTCTGCGACACCACCTGCCTCAATCCGCGGTCGCGGACCAACTCCGGCCACGCGGACCGAAATTGGCGCATTGTTGCGCCCGGAACGCGTAATAACCAGGGGCTCTCGCCACACAGAACCTGCAGCGAGCAGGATCGTATCGCCTGGTTGGAAGGGCGTGTCCCTTACCCGTTGAAGCGAGCGCCATGGTGCGGCGGCCGACCTACCGTCATTTCCGTCGTTGCCCACGCTGGAGTCGACATAATAAGTTGCGGCCCATCCGCTCGTGGAACCGATCAGCCCAATCGCCGCAGCGAATATTGCCACACAATGCCAGAGCAAGCGGTGTTGGGCTGCTACGGACAAGGGGGAGGGTTTCATCATGAAGCGGCTGATAGCGCGCAATATGCGCCATTCAACCCTGGAAAACGCATATACCGAAGATCAGGATGGGAGGTTCGTATCGCTCATCGAGCGTCCGTTCAAAAGCGTCGCCTGGGGTGCCAATCACAATTGGGGGGAATTGCAGGCGCGTCGGCTCAAGAATGAAGGTGAGAACCCGGTGCCGCATTATTGGGAGCATGTGATGTGGGTATGGGGCCAACCCGACATGGATGCCTTCATGGCGCTTATGCCCAAGGTAACGCTGAACGGGCACATGCAGAATATGACCGTCCCGTTCCTGATTACTCACGGTGCGAACGACCGCCAGATTCCGCGTGAATATGCCTATCAAAGCCGCGATCAGGCCGTGAATAGTCCGCACCTCGATTTCAAGCTGTTCACCGATGAGGAAGGTGGCGTTGAACACTGCTCCGCGGACAATATGGAGCCAGTCAAAAGCTATATAGCCGATTGGGTGCAGGACAGGTTTCTCGCAATGGAGAGATAGGAAGGGGTTCCCATCGAATGGCGGCTTTTCGATTTCGAAATTGGAAGCGGATGAGGGGCATGGCTCCCGCTCACGGCATTTAAGTGCGAGAAGGGGCTCCTGTCATGCAACGCAGGTATCAGCGCGACCAGTGGCGTCGTAATCCGCCAACATCGCCCTAGTTTAGCGCCCTGACGCGGCTTCGCGGTCGTTCTGAACATTCGAAAATGGTTCATCGCTTTGACATGATCTACTACCAGCCACGGCGGCGGTTCCCCCGCAGCTAATTGAGCTAGAGAAGAGCCTAGGCCCCCGACCGTTTACCCATTCCGCTCCGCTTTCGTGTGAGACTAGCGGTATTGAGGGCCTCCTCAGCCGTCAGTCTGCGCCAGCGTTCCAGGCGCGCGGTCGAGAATTCACCGCGGGCCATTGCGGCCTGGACGCCGCAGCCGGGCTCGGCATTGTGGGCGCAGTTGGAAAATCGACAGTGCTCAGTCGCTGCGGCAATATCGTCGAAGACTTCACCCAATCCCGTTGCCGCATCTGTCAATTGAAGTTCGCGCATGCCGGGCGTGTCGAGCAGCCAGCCGCCGCCAGCCAGACGATGCATCTCCCGCACCGTCGTCGTGTGGCGACCCGTGCCATCGGCTTTGCGGATATCCTGAGTGGCTATGCTGTTCGAACCTCGCAAGGTGTTGACGAGTGTCGACTTGCCGACGCCTGAGGAGCCCAGAAGGGCGACAGTCTGTCCCATCCCACACCAGGCCGCGAGGCACGCGACATCATCCGGATCGCGCCCGTTGACGGTCCGCACGAGCAAGTCAGGCTGTAGACTGCGTGCAGATGCCCCGAATGCCTCGGGGGCGTCGGTGATATCTGCTTTGGTCAGCACCACGACGGGGGTCACTCCCACATCGCGCGCGAGCACAAGATAGCGCTCGAGGCGCGATGCGCTGAAGTCCTGGTTGCAGGATGCGACGATGAACACTGTGTCCACATTGGCGGCGATCATCTGCGTTTTCCGGTCGGGGCCGGGCGCACGCCTCTTGAAGAGGCTCGCACGGCTCAGAACACGCGAGACGTGCTGCGTCTCGCGATCGATCAGCAACCAGTCACCTATTGTCGGATGGTCGTGGGCAGGACCGGCGCCGGGGATATGCGGATCGACCAGCCATGAGCCCGCATCGCCCGTCACGGCAATCTTGCCGCGATGGACCGCCGTCACGCGCACCGGACAGCATTGAGCGACTTCTTCGTCAGAAATCTGTGCGCTGAAAAAGGGTCTCCAGCCCAGTTCGGTAAGGCAGCTTGTCGGCTGGACTAAACGATCGGGGGTCTCGATAGCGTCGCTCAGGAGGCCGATGGCTTCGATTTGGCCTTCAGTGCCGGTGTGGCGGAGACCGCAGCCGTCAAAATGTCGGCAGCAGCAGGCCTGCGTTCGATCGCGTTGCGAGCGGCGCGATTGCGCCGATTATTGGCTGTGCGCAGTTGGCCCATATAATGTCCTGTCAGGTTGATATCGCGCGTCGTTGGCCGGGATGACATATATAACGCGGCGAGATAACGGCTCATGGTCATATCGGCGCACTGAAAACAAGGCCCCTTGGGCTGAAGCCGACCTTATGTCGGTCGTTAAGCGACCAATTTTCTGATTTAACAGTGAATGTTATGCTTATCCCTACCGAGTTGTGAGCCCGATCATTTTGGCCTTCGTTCACCGGCGGCCGTTGGTGCCAACGCACCATAGCGTCTGCCTACGCCTTTCCCGGCATGTTTCGCGGCATACAGGGCCTGATCGGCACGCAGGCGAAGTTCGACCGTGGTGACTGCATCTTCCGGAAGGCAGGCAAAGCCAATACTTGCACCGACCTGCACCACTGTGCCACCTTCCAACGTGAACGGATGGCGGGCAACCTCTGCGATCAGGCGGTCTGCTAACGGCCCAACCTTCTCGGGCGCCATCCCGCGGACAACAGCCATGAATTCATCGCCGCCCATGCGTGCAAGTAGATCATCCGAGCGAAGCTGCGCGGCCATCCGCTTTGCCACTTCGATCAACAGAATATCTCCCGCTCCGTGCCCATGCTTGTCGTTAATGTCCTTGAAGCCATCAAGATCTATGCAGATCAACGCCATTTGCCGATCCGGGCTGGGCGTGATCTGGATAAGCGCGTCATCCATGCCCTGGCGATTGAGTATCCCGGTCAGCGCATCATGCTGAGCGAGATGGATGGCCTTCGCCTGCATTCCAAGCGTCAGAAGCATCGACCGATGAAAATTGCTTATGATCTGCATTGCGCCCAGCAGAAAGGCCGGCGTCATCGGGACAATCACCATGAACCACGGTTCTCCCGATGCCACGGCACCCAGCACGAACGGAAGATCACATAGAAGAACGAGCATGAAAGCAAATCGTGGGGCTGCATAATTGCGCGCACAGATAGGACCGATCATTGCCATAACCAGTGTGGCCGCAAGGACGCCTAACACGAGATCGTTGCCGATCATGATGGTAAAGGCCAGCGCCCCCTGTTGTGCGCACCAGAGCGTAGAAAAAAGTACCGATCTATCGATGGTCGGCACATTACCGCCGCGCAGGGTTCTGTCTCGGATCTGCCAATCCAGGAAGCGGCAGCTCATCAGCACCGCTTCTGAAATCGCGAAGAGCCAAAATACCATGTTACCGGTACGAAATAGCCCGACGGCGATCACCATCAATGCGCACAGGGATCCCATTATTACGGATGCCGGAGAACCAATCATCTGCCCGAAGAGAAAAGAGCGCTCAGAGCCGCTGACTTTACCGGCAGGTTCAAAGAACCATCGGACAGCAGGCGCCTGAACCCTAAGTTGGGCACGAGTGAAAGCGGTCACAGCTATTGGGTCCGATGGCATGTTGCTCATAATAGCCATGGTCAGCTACGAACCCGTTAATGGTTCACCGACAAAAAAGCGTGATCACATCATGTCATACGCGAAACGGACTGCGCTAATACCAGTCCGATCGTTTCGACAGCGAGATAAAATAGCAATTACTAATGTAGCATTTGGGAGCGTTTACTAACGTGAGACGTTGGAAGGGCGAGCGAAGAAGGAGAGCCCGGATGTCGAAGAGAAACTTGAGCGAACTCGCAGCCAAAATGAAAGACATCGATTTCACGATGCTATCCACGCACAGTCCGGGCGGGACGATCGGCGCTCGGCCAATGAGTAATAATCGCGACGTCGATTATGATGGCGACAGTTGGTTCTTCACTACGCAAGACACCCAGATGGTGGCCGACATAGAACAAAACCCGCAAGTGGGTCTCAGCTTTCAGGGTAAGGCGGGCCTTCTGGGAATCCGCCCCTTCTTCATCGCGATCGAGGGTCAGGCTGAACTGATCCGGGACAAGGGTACATTTGCCGCGCACTGGACCAAAGATCTGGATCGGTGGTTCGAGCAAGGCGTGGATACGCCAGGCCTCATCCTTATTAAAGTGCACGCAAAACGTGCGCATTATTGGGATGGGGAAGACGAAGGCGAAGTATTGGTTGAACGCGGGGCCTTTGTGGGCGGTCCATGAGGAGCGTCTAACGGCAGCGTCAGTCAGTTTTCGGCGGCCCCACATCGGCCGGCGTGTAAAGAGTTAGCGGTTTACGCCCCCATATTTGGGGGCGTCGGATGAGTTGCCCGGATCGCTCTGATGCTGGAGGTAGCACCTGCCGTCTCGACTAATTAGAAATAATGAAAGCCCGTCGGCCGCGTAGCGACCCGATGCGTGTGCCGATTTTGCTCTGGTGCGTACTGGGCAGCCATGAGCAAATCGGCGGTGAAGAAAGTAAAACTCGACAACTACCAGGCTGTCACCACCCGCGCGCGCTCGATTTCGTCGGGATCGGGTCGGCGGATCAGGGTCAGTATTTCTCCTTCGCGTGCGATAAATCCCGCCTTTTCAAAAGCCTCCAGCCATCCTTCCATCGGCCATATTTTCCAGCGCTTGTGGAACAGCATTGCGTTACGGACGATGTCGTCCAGATGCTGCAGCGGCGGATCGAAGCTGTCGTGGTGCTGGTGAAAGGCGCCCGTGCCGCCCATGAACAGCAAAGGCAGCTTCTCCTGCTTCGCGCGGAAACCGAAATCGGTGTCCTCCGCGCCATAGCCGGTAAAGGCGTCGTCGAATCCCCGCAGGTCAAAGAAGCTCATCCGCCGGATGCCGAAAACCAGTGACCAGAACAGCCCTGCATTCTCCTCTTTCCGTAGACCGCTTTTCGGAAACGCGCGCACAGGATGCTGCACGCCGCGCTGCTGCAGATCGTCCTCCAGCCACGTGCCACGGGCATCGTCGGGACCGAGATACAGCACCTCGGCACAGATCAGCGCGTCCTGCTTCTTCAGGGCGTTCGCCATGGCATCGGTAAGGGTACGCATCGGAATGCAATCGACGTCCAGAAACAGCAGATCGGTGCCTATCGCCGCTTGCGCAGCCGCATTACGCCCCGCCGCCAGCGGCAGGCCGGGAAGATCGAGCTGCACCACTCGCACCGGGAAGGGCGTCTCGCCTATGCTGACCGTCGGCGCACTGCCCATGTCCACGATCACCAGCTCATCCGGCAGCACATCCGATCGCCGCAACCCTTCCACCAGTTGCGCGAGATGCGCGGACCGGTTCTTGACGATGGTGAGCACGCTGAGGCTCATAAGCCTTTGCGCCACAGATCGAGCCGATAGCGCGCCTGTCGTTCTACCCTGACCGCATATATGCCGCCGCCGAGGGCTGCGCGCATTTTGCTTACCGCCTCGTCGCCCGACTGCGGATAATCGGTATCGCCTGTCCAGTGTACCAGCAGGACGTCACCGCCCGGCGCCAGATGCTCCGCGATCCACGCTCCCGCCCGCACTATGTCGCCATCGTCCCAATAATATACGACCTCGGACAGCACGATCAGATCGAACGCCGCGCCTGCCGGTGTCTGTTGCGGAAAGGCCATCCGCCCGAACGACACATGCTCCCATTCCGCGCAGCGCAAGCGCGCCGCTTCCAGCGCAGTCTCGCTGACATCCACAGCAAGCAGCGCGTGACACTGCGCCGCCAGCCGCGCCGTCAGCATACCCTTGGCGCATCCGACCTCAAATCCCAGACCATATATGCGCTCATTCAATGCCGCGATGCTGCGATCATATTTGGCCTGTTCATAGGCACTGCTTTCCAGATCCCACGGGTCCGCCGTATTTTGGAACATGTCCTCGAAATAGTCTGCGTTCAGGGTGTCCTTGTGCCGTGTCATGCCGCACGCCGCACATACAACGTATCGCGCGCCGTCATCCGCTGCTGCGCCTTGGGCAAACGGAACCCCGCACCATGCGAAGCGGTAAGCTGACTGCGATGTGCGCGCAGCGCATGGCCACGCTTGCCAGTGGGCATCGGTGCGCTGCGGACGATGCGATAGGCTTTGCGGTCTGGCACTTCGCCCCAAACCACATATTCCGCAACGATAAGCCGCCGCGCCATCGCACCTTGCACTGCATAAGCCAGCCGCGCCGCCGCCGAATGATCGCAATGCGGCTCTGCCAATGCCGTCACCGCCACAGCATCCACGTGCAAACGCTGACACAGCGCTGTGAGCGTCCTGCAGGACTGCGCAAACCGTGGATGGTCGGACTGAAAAGGCATTGCGTCTTTCCAACCAAGATGCCGGGGAGGGGCGGCGCGACTGCCCGTCAGCCGACGCAAAGCCACCGCCGCCTCACGCTTCCGCACACTCACCAGCCTGCCACCATCCTCATGCGACCCCGATCCATCGGTCAGGTACACAACACCCGCCAGGCACCGCGCTTTGGCCATCTGCGAAATCAGCGCAGCGGCCCCCAACGTCTCGTCATCGGGATGGGGCGCAAGGATCAGCCATCGCATACCGCGCCAGGGTTTCGCATCCAGCATCTGCATCACCACAGGCTATCCTCCGCGCCCCAGGCATCGTGATCCAGCCATGCCAGCGCTGCCTGATCGCGCGCATAATCCGGCCCTGCCTGCCGCAGATAGAGGCTCAGATCGCGGATGATCTTGTCGATCCGCTGTCCGTCCATTGCACTGCGCGTACCGACGATGCGCGCCGCCAGTTCCATCACGTCCAGCGCTGCGCGCTCCACGATCCCACGCGTCATCCGCGCAAAGGCCGGACCGTCGGCATCCTCCGATGCCGCGCGCAACGCGCACTCGCGCACCCAAAGATACGCCGTCCGCGTCGCTGCGACCGCATCCGCAAACTTCGCTCTCTGGAGCGGATCGGCACACGCCGTTTCCGACATGCAGGCCCGCGTCTCGATCAGCAGCGCTTCGATCCCACCGAGCTGCACTGCCGTAAAGCGCCACGCACCCGTGGTGAAGCGCGGCTCCAGATCATACTCCCCCGGCGCGCCCAGATACGCCCCGGCATCGACCGTCATGCCACTCACGTCGTAGAGCCCGCTGCCCGTCGCCCGCATCCCCCGCACGCGCCATTGCGACAGGTCCGCGCGCTCCGCCTGATCGGCAGGCACCACGACCAGCCGACGCGATCCGTCCGCCGGCTGCGCCGTTATTACTGCATAGGCCAGTCCGCCCGCGCCGGTCGCGAACGACTTGGCCCCCTCCAGCACATCCACGCCATCGGACGCGGATATGCGCACCCCCGGCTGCGGCTCAGTCGCCCACACGCCATAGAACGCATTCCGGTTCAGCTTGTGCCCCAGATCCACTTTCTGCGCCGCCGATCCATACCAGTCGAACAGCGTCACCGCATTGACATGGCCTTCATACAATCGCCCGACGCTCAGGTCGGCGCGCCCGACGATGCGCAGCACCGACATCATGCACAGGTTGAGTGAGGCGGCATCCGCAAATGCCACTCCGCCGCTCTCAACCGGCGCAAAAGTGCGATGCAAATCTGCCGCGGCCAACACTTTCATGCTGTCGACCGGAAAAATCGGCGCTGCATCGTATCGCGCGCCCAGTTCGGCCAGTTGCGGAAGGATCGCCTTGGCCCGCACCACGGGATCGTCCGGCACTGTCGCGATAGGGTTCGTCAGCGTCATTCCCGATACTCCACTTCGCCCGCGATGCTCTCCGCACAGTCTGCCAGCCACAACGCCGCCGCCTTTGCACTGTCAGGATGGTGCAACCGCCGACGATTGGCCGAAGGCACGGCGTGCGCTTCGCCAATCAGTATCGGCCACAAGTCGGCATGCGGCCAATCCTGCAGCACAATCGCAGCATCCAACGCTTTCAGACGCGCTGCCGTTGCACGCTGTTCGTCATACGGACGATCCTGCGGGATGCAGATGAACGGTCGATCCGCCGCAAGCACCGCGCCCAGCAGGCCATCCCCCGCCGCGCCGATCACGACACCCGCGCGCGCAATCTCCTGTTCGGGAGTATCGACCCATCCGGCAATCTCCAGATTCGGCGGCGGATCATGCGGCGATGTCACCGGCCCGATCACCCGCCAATGCATATCGGGGCAGGTGCGCGCCGCGTCCGCAATCTGCGCGCCATCGCCCACCGGTCCCCCACGACCGACCACCACGAGAACGCGATTTTCGTCTCGCGGATCTTCCTGCGCCTGGGCCGCGATGCCGGGAAAATAGGTCGTCTTCTGCCGCACCCACGCAGGCGTGGAGGCCATCTCAAGATCGGCATGAAACGGCGCCAGCAAGGCAAAGGCGCTTCGAAACGCATCGAGATGCGCGGGGTCGCGCCGGTCGCCGTTCAATCGCACATAGACAGTGGGTACAGACGCCAGCCGCGCCAGCATCGCGACTTCCACCGACACATCCACCACCATCAGCGCGGGGTGCTCGGTCGCGATCCACAGCGCCATCTGCGCGACCCGCCGCCGAACGCCCTTATGATCGACCGGCGCATAATGCAGAACGGACGAACGGCTGTCTGCGCCATCGACACCGTCGAACTGCCCAGAGACCGGACGATCGTCGCAAAGATCGATTCCCGCATCGCCAATGCCCGTCCCCAATAATGTGACCGGCCAATCGCTCGCAGCAGCAATCGCCCGCGCGCGGGCCAGATGCCCTGCGCCATGATGATGCACATAATATCCGATGGGTCGGCGGTTCATGGTGCCATTTCCAGCGCCATGTCATGCGGCATAGGCGGCAGTAACGGTTCCTGCTGCGCGATCAGCGCCTGTCCATCCGGCTGCGTCCGCAATTGCCGACGCCATATGGCGCGCGCGCGCCAGTGATTGAACGCCGGTGCCATCGGCATCGAACCGCTGTGGGCCGTCGCCAGCAAATCCTGCATCGCGACCGCCATACCGCCCTCTGCGCGCCCATCGGTGCGCGGCGAAACATAGGTATACACGTCTTGCGGATGCGCCAGCCGCGCACCACGCGCCAAAGCCGCATTCACCAGGGCGCGATCCTCCCCCGTCGGCAACAGCGGCACGCCCCCACAGGCCCGATACAGATCGGCGCTGATCGCCAGCGACGCACCGGTATGATCGCCATGCCGTGGCGCAGGATCCCACGGCTGGGGATCGACATTGTCCTCGATGGCGCGGACAGTCATCCAATACCTGTCCCACGCTTCCCTTATGCGTAGCGCATGGGCGGGCAGGGGTTCCCGCATATCGATCTCTATCCGCCCGCCGACGATATCGGCACCGCGCGCAAACGCCGCCATTATGCTGGTCAACCAAGCGCGCGGCGGGCGCGTATCGGCGTCCGTGCTGACGAGCACCGCGCTATTGTATTTTGCCATCAGCGATAGTCCTGCGTCCATCGCCATGCGCCGCGCCGACCCCGCATGTGCGATGTCCGGCGCGAAATCGGCGGACAGCAGCGCGATATGCAGACGTCCCGCATGTCTTTCGCGCGCAGATTCGACGACCTGCACGCTATCGTCCGTCGTATTGTTGATGGCTACGACAACGGGAACAGGGCCAACCCAATCCTGCCGCGCCAGCGCATCCAGCAATATCGGCAGCCGCGCCGCTTCATTCCGCGCCGGAACGCATACGCACAGATGCATCGGCGCGGCTCGCTCAGCCATTCAACGCTCGGCTCATGGCAGCAAGGGGGCGCGACGACGGCACAAGCTGCAACGAAGCTGCAGAATCGCCCCGCCGCTTTGGCTCGGCCAGACCGATCTGCCGCTGATACAGCGCCTCATAATCGTCGACCATCCGCTCCGCATTGCACATCCGCACTGCCCGCGCGCGACAAGCGCGGCGATCCAAAGACAGTGCGCGCAATCCCGCTCTGGCGAGGGAGCCTACATTGTCAGGCGTCGCCAGCACGCCGCATGTTGCATCCAGAATTTCCGGGATTGCCCCCCGCGCGAACGCGGCAACCGGTACTCCGCAAGCCAGCGCCTCGGCAACCACCAGTCCATATGGCTCATCCCACATCGGCGTGCACAAAAAGGCCCGCGCGCCGCCTACCAGCCGCGACAGATCGCGATGATCGAGATGCCCGACATGCACCGCGTTCACTCCCAGCGCAGGCGCGATCTTCGCCTCAAAATAGGCTTCGTCCAAAATCGGCCCTGCGATCTTCAGCGGCAATCCAATGCGCCGTGCCGCTTCGATGGCCAGATGCAGGCCTTTTTCAGGAACGATCCGGCCATACCAGACCAGATAGCCTTCAGGATCGGCCTCCGCATGAAACGCGAAGCCGTTTAGGTCGATGCCGTTCAGGATTACCTCGTCGATGGGTCGCACATGGCTCCACAAATCCGCGACCGACTGCGAGACACCAATAAAGGCGTTGTTCTGTGCCGTGCACAAACGAATGCCGCTTTCCAGCCAGCAGAAAGGCGGCGTGTGCAACGTCGTCACCATCGGCATTGGCAGGCTGTCCGCCATGGACACCGGAAGATAGTGCAGCGAATTGTTATGGATAATATCGAAATCGCGGTGCCGCAGATCGTTCATCAGGCTCAAATACGCATGATGCTCTTTGAAGAACGCGATGTCCGTAGCTTCGGCAGTACCGACTGAAGCAATCGCCGTTTCGGTGCAGATCGCTTCCAGTCCAAGGCTGGCCTCCGACTTGGACGATGCGAACACTGTCACGCCATGCCCGCGTTCCCGCAGGGATCGCGCCAGCAAATGCGTATGCATTTCAAGCCCGCCGGCGAAGGGTTCTGCAATGGGATGCTTCAAATGTGCGATGATGCCGATCTGCATCCGGGCGTCTCCTGTCCCTTTTAATCGACGCGGGGACAGCGCACGGCCGTCCCCGTCATCTTTATTATAGTCGTCGATCAGGCTGCCGGTTGCGCGTCCAGATCGACTTTCATCTCCCGCGGCCAATGGCGCAGCGCGCGGCAGGCAGTGAGAAACGCCACAGCATCCTTGTCCGCCGCCAGGGGCATGCACGCTTCGTCCAGATCGTCGGCAATGCCGGCCTTCTCGAACAACGCCTTGGCGTCCGCCGTCAGGCCGATGAACTTGCAATGCGCAAAGGCGTCCGTGACGAAGTCCTTCGCCGCTGCATCGACGGCCAACAAAGCGGCGCCCTCTGCCGAAGCAACGACTGCTACCGCATCGTACAGCACCGATGGCCCGCCATCGATCTTCTGCTTCGCCGCAACCGCCGTCCCGTCCGAAAGCGTCACGCCACCGATCTTCGGGGCAACCACTTCGTAGTTCGCCCCTTCGCTATCGACAGCCTTGACGAGCGCGTTGAAGATCGCGGCATCCGCGCCATCGGTCAGCAATATGCCCAGCTTGCGACCCTTGAAATTGTCCGGGCCGTTCTTTGCAATGCTCAGCGCATCCGACGTCGGCAGGTCCATGATCGTGGGCCGTGCCGCCTTCGCAGCGTCCGGCATATCCAGGCCAAGCCCGTCCGCCACGGTGTCAGCCAGCGTCGCGTCGATGTTCAGCAAGTGCGAAACCGTGCGCGACCGGATGTCGGGACGCTCCACCTTGCTCAGTTCGAACACCAGCGCATCGCCGATATGCTTCTGCTCGATCGGCGTCTGGCTCATGAAGAACTGCCGTGCCTGACTGTAATGGTCGGCGAACGTCTCGGACCGCACTCGCTGCTTGGGACCATCCTCGGTCATCGGCACAGGCACATGACCGCGCGCCGGATCTTCGCGCGGACCGCCTTGTGCGGCGCCCCAGCTATTGGGCTCATAGTTCGCGCGTCCCTTGGGATTGCGCATCGCCATGTGGCCGTCCTGCTGGAAATGCGCCATCGGGCATTTCGGGGCGTTGATCGGGATATGCGTGAAGTTGGGCCCGCCGAGCCGCTTCAACTGCGTATCGAGGTAGGAGAAGTTACGCCCCTGCAACAACGGATCGTTACTGAAATCGACACCCGGCGGTACATTCTGCGTCATGAACGCAACTTGCTCGGTCTCTGCAAAGAAGTTGTCGACCGCCCGGTCCAGCACCAGCCGCCCGACGATCCGCACCGGCACCAGCTCTTCGGGAATAAGCTTCGTCGCGTCCAGCACATCGAAGTCGAAGCTGTCGGCAAAGGCATCGTCGAACAACTGCACACCCAATTCCCATTCAGGGAAATCGCCGGCGTTGATCGCATCCCACAGGTCGCGGCGATGGAAATCGGGGTCGGCCCCGTTGATCTTGACTGCTTCGTTCCAGGCTACCGACTGCAGCCCCTGCTTGGGCTTCCAGTGGAACTTGACGAAGGTGGACTTGCCTTCGGCATTCACCAGCCGGAAGGTGTGGACGCCAAAACCTTCCATCGTCCGCAAGGATCGCGGAATCGCCCGGTCGGACATCGTCCACATCACCATGTGCATGGCTTCAGGCGTCAGGCTGATAAAGTCCCAGAAATTGTCATGCGCGGTCTGCGCCTGCGGGAAATCGCGATCCGGCTCCGGCTTTGCAGCGTGGATCAGGTCGGGAAACTTGATCGCATCCTGAATGAAGAACACCGGGATGTTGTTGCCAACGATGTCCCAATTTCCTTCCTGCGTGTAGAGCTTCACCGCAAAGCCGCGCACATCGCGCGCCAGATCGGCCGAACCCTTCGATCCGGCAACGGTCGAAAACCGCACGAACGCAGGCACCCGCTCACCCACACGCTGCAACACATCCGCGCGCGTCACGTCGCTGAGCGATTCCGTCAGCTCGAAATAGCCATGCGCGCCATAGCCGCGGGCGTGGACCACACGCTCGGGGATACGTTCATGGTCAAAATGGAACATCTTCTCGCGAAAATGTCCGTCCTCCAGCAATGCGGGGCCTCGCGCGCCTTGCTTCACCGAATTCTGGTCGTCAGCGACGGGAATGCCCTGCGCGGTCGTCAGCGTCGCGACGTCTCCGCCTGCGGTCTGATGCGTTTCGCCCCCGCTGCCCTGCTCTTCGCCATACATCGTCGATACATCGAAGTCGGCCACGGGGGGCTGCTCTTTCGATTTAACATCCTTGGAACTGCCGGGGCGCTTCGAAAGGGTTTTCGCTGATTTGGCCAAAGGTACTTCCTCAAGTGAATGGGACGCACGGAACGATTGCTCCATGCGCGGATTTAAGGCGGGACATGTGTGAGCTGACAGCCGGAAACACCGGAGGCGTCTCGCGACGTGTCAGGGACAACAGGGGACTAAACCCACTATTGGCAGACAAGTTGCCAATACTAACCTGCGTTATGATGAATTGCGCGCGCGGGGGATACAGGCAGGCTTCAAAGCGTTCATTGCGCAGATGAAACGTCGTAAATGATAAGCTGACAGGGACCGGATATGCTCACAGAAAATTTTTTGAAGGGCCGACGCGGGTCGTCATTGTCGCTGGAAGAGCACGCCGTACTGGAGAGTGTCATCTCGGAGGTGCGAACGCTCAGCCCGCGCAGCATGATCGTTCGGGCAGGCGAGCCGATCTACCACAGCACGCTGCTGATCGATGGCTTCATGTGTCGCTATGTCGATGACCGCGAAGGCTTGCGACAGCTTGTTGCCGTTCAGGTGGCGGGCGATTTCGTCGATCTGCACGCCTACCCGCTCAAGGTTCTCGATCATGATGTCGCCACGCTGACTGCGGCCACCGTCGCGATCATTCCGCATGGCAAGCTGGATCAGATCAACGCCACCATGCCCGAATTGACGCGCAAGCTCTGGTTCTCGACTTTGCTCGACGCGGCGGTTCATCGCGCCTGGTTGTTCCGCCTCGGGCGGCTGGACGCCGTTGGCCGGGTCGCCCATTTCCTCAGTGAAACCAATGTCCGCCTGCAATTGGCGGGCCTCAGCGACGGCACGCGCTTTGCCTTGGGCTTCACGCAAACCGACATTTCCGAAATCTGCGGCATCACCAACGTCCATACCAATCGGGTGCTGCGGCAATTGCGGGAGGAGCAATTGTGCGTGTTCCGCTCGTCGATCGTGGAGATTCAGGATGTCGAAGGCCTCGCGCGACGCGGCCAGTTCGATCCTGGATATCTGTATCTTAGCCACGATCCGTTCAAAGATACTGCCGCACATCAAAAGCAGAATCGCTTCGCTTAAGACCCCACTTGCCCCCGCGCAGGCTTCGCCCTAAGAGGCGCGCTGCGACAGGTTCCCAGAGATGGGATTGAAAGGGAATTCGGAAATGGAGCGATCCATGATCCGAAGCTGCCCCCGCAACTGTGACCGGCGAGTGCTCGCCCAACATACCACTGGATGTTCGCATCCGGGAAGGTGGACGAGCATGATGACCCGCGAGCCAGGAGACCTGCCTGTCGTTGTCGATCCTTCATGCGGACGGGGTGTGCCGGATGATCGAGGTTTTCCTCGCGTGACGACGTCGATTGGGATGGCGCGCGTGGAATGATTCCGCTCCACGAGTTGTGCTGTTGTGCCTTTGGCGCGTGCGATCCCTTGTTGTTGATCTAAGGGGGAATTTCATGCCCAGATATATTGCGTCGCTGCTATCGCTCACCGCTCTCGTTTCGCCTGTCGCTGCTTTTGCGGAGGACGCGCCGGACACCATCGTCGTCACTGCGACCCGCACCGAACAGCCGCTCTCGCGTGTCGGCCAATCCATCACCGTCATAGACCGTGAGGAAATCGCCACCCGTCAGACCGACACCATCGTCGACATCCTGCGCACCGTTCCCGGCGTCACCATCGCTCGCACCGGCGGCATCGGCGGCGTCGCATCTGTGTTCATTCGCGGCGCGGAAAGCGACCAGACGGTCGCACTGATCGACGGGGTAAAGCTCAACGATCCGTCGTCGCCCGGCGGCGGCTTCAACTTCGGCAATCTGATGACCGGCAACATCGCCCGCATCGAAGTGCTGCGCGGCCCGCAGTCGGTGCTGTGGGGCAGCCAGGCTATCGGCGGCGTCGTCAACCTCATCACCATCCCGCCCAGCGAAGACTTGGCAGTCAATCTGCGCGGCGAATATGGCTATCGTGACACCGGCGAAGTCGTCGGCAACGTGTCGGGCAAGGCTGGCCCCGTCTCCGCGAGCCTGGGCGCGGGCTATTTCCGCACTGATGGCACTTCCGCCTTCAACGAAAGGCGCGGGGGCACGGAGAAGGACGGCTATCGCAACTATGGCGCGAACGCGAACGTCAACGTCGCCCTGTCTGACGCGATCTCGGTCGATCTGCGCGGCTGGTATTCCAACGGCCGCAACGATCAGGACGGCTTCGCGCCACCGACGTTCAGCTTCGGCGATACGCTGGAATACACCAAGACCCGTGACATGGTTGGCTATGCCGGTCTCAACGCCGCGCTGCTCGACGGACGTTTCCGCAACCGCTTGGGCTTTGCCTACACCGATATCGATCGCGTCAGCTACGATGGGGCCAGCACCTCATCGGAAACCTTCGCTGCCAAGGGCCGCAACGAACGCTTCGAATATCAGGGCAGCTTCGACATCGCGGAAGGCTGGCAGACCACCTTCGGCGCGGAACGCGAGAAGTCACGCCTGAAAACCTCCAACTACGGTTTCGCCGACGCCCCTCAAAGCGCCGTCATCGAAAGCGTCTATGGCCAGTTGATCGCTACGCCCTTCGCCGGGTTCACCGCGACCGGCGGCGTCCGTTACGATCATCACAATCGCTTCGGCAGCGCGACGACCTTCGGCGCAAATGGCGTATGGACCCCCAATGCCGGGAAGACCGAACTGCGCGCCAGCTACAGCGAAGGGTTCAAGGCGCCCAGCCTCTACCAGCTCTATGGTGATTACGGGAACGACGCCCTGCGTCCTGAACGCGCAAGGGCGTGGGATGCCGGTGTCACGCAGCGTCTGCTGGACGGCGCGATCGAAGCGAGTGCGACATGGTTCCACCGCAACAGCCGCAACCTCATCGACTTCATTTCGTGCAGCACGCCCTTGACCGGCATTTGCACGGGTCGGCCCTTCGGCACCTATGACAATATCGTCAAGGCACGCTCGCAGGGTCTCGAAGTCGTGCTCGCGCTGCGTCCGGTCGAACCGCTCAAGGTGCAGGCCTCCTACACCTATCTCGACGCGGAAAACCGTTCGCCCGGAAGCCTGAACTTCGGCAACAAGCTTGCCCGTCGTCCGGCGCACAGCGTCAACGCGGCCATCGACTATCGCTGGTCCTTCGGTCTCACCACCGGGGCGACCATCACCCATGTCGGGTCCAGCTTCGACAACGCCGCCAACAGCCGCCGGGTCGAAGGCTATGCGTTGGCCGATATCCGCGCATCCTTTCCGATCACGAAGAATGTCGAAATCTACGGTCGGGTCGAAAACCTGTTCAACGAACGCTATGAGACGGTTTTCCGTTATGGCACGCCGGGTCGCGCGGCCTATGGCGGCGTCCGTGTGAGCTACTGATCTAATGACTCAAGGCGCCCTCTGGATCGATGCACTCCGTCCCCACAACGGGTACATCGATCCGGTGCGCGCTTCGAGGAGGAGGGGCCGAGTCACATTGGCGCGCTCCCTCCTCGCACTCGCGACCGTTCCTATGCTGATGGGTTCGGTGATCTCGCAGGCGGTGCCACCTCGCCCAGCCGCCGCCCACCGCCTGCCCCGCATCGTATCGATCAATCCCTGTATCGACGCAGTGCTGATGCAGGTCGCCGACCCCGCGCAGATCGCGGGGATCAGTCACTATTCGCAAGACCCGCAGGCCACCTCGATATCGCTCACCACGGCCCGACGCTTCCGCGCGACATCGGGCACCGCAGAGGAAGTCGTGGCGTTGGCGCCTGACCTCGTGCTCGCCGGTCAGCATGTCGCGCCGTCCACCGTCGCGATGCTGCAACGGATGCACATCCGCTTCGTCCAGTTCCCGGTGCCGACGACATTGGCAGAGACGGAGGATCAGGTGCGCGCCATCGGATCGGCCATCGGCCAGCCGCAGCGCGGCGCTATGCTGGCGAGCCGGATCGCAAATGCCGCCATCGCCGCGCGTCCCTCCGACACGCAAAAGATCCCAGCGCTCATCTGGCAGGGCGGCGGACTGGTGCCGGGCAAGGGGACGCTCTCCGACGCCCTTCTGCAAACCGCTGGATTTGAGAATATGAGCGCATCCTACGGCCTCACCCAATGGGACATATTGCCGCTCGAATATCTCGTCGCCCGTCCGCCGCGCGTCCTGCTGTCGGTGGGGCAGGGGGCCGGGTCGGGCGACCGTATGCTCTCGCATCCCGTCGTCACCAAATTGGGCACGCGCATCGCCATCCGCCCCTTCGCCCCGCGCCTGATGAACTGCGCCGGACCCAATGTCATAGACGCGCTGGAACGGCTCAAGACGATCCGCAAGGAACTGATAAGTCGATGAGTTCTAAGCTATTGAAACTTAACATAATATTGCTCGCTGCCCTATTTGCGCTCATCGGCTTGTCGCTGATCGCAGGCAAGGTATGGATACCCTTGGACGCATGGCAGAGCAGCGATCCGCGCTGGCTCATCATCGCGGAACTGCGCCTGCCTCGCACGGTGCTGGCCATCATTATCGGCGCGGCGCTGGGCCTTTCGGGCGCGGCGATGCAAGGCTATCTGCGCAATCCGCTGGCCGATCCGGGCCTGTTCGGCATCTCGTCCAGCGCGGCTTTAGGCGCTGTTTTATCACTCTATTTCGGTTTTGCCGTGTCGGCTTATATGCTCCCCGCCTTCGCCTTGGCCGGGGCAGGGCTGGCGATGGCGGTCCTCGCTCTGATGGCCGGACGCTCAGGCAGCCTCATCCTTTTCACGCTGGCGGGGATGATCCTCTCCAGCGTCACCGGATCGATGACGGCGCTGGCCATCAGCCTCGCACCCACGCCCTTTGCAGCGTCGGAAATCATGACCTGGCTGCTCGGCGCGCTGACCGACCGAAGCTGGGACGACGTAAAGCTCGCCTTGCCGCTTACGGCTGTGGGCATCGGGATATTGGCGACCACTGCGCGTTCGCTCGACGCCCTGACCTTGGGCGAACAGGCCGCGCAATCCATGGGCGTCGACCGGCGGCGGGTGCAATGGTCGATCGTTTCAGGTGTCGGCTTATGCGTCGGCGCAGCGGTCGCAACCTCCGGTGTCATCGGCTTCGTCGGCCTGATGGTGCCGCACATGGTCCGCCCGCTCGCAGGCAATCGCCCCTCCGCCATCCTGCTTCCCTCCGCACTTGCCGGGGCGCTTTTGCTGCTCGCCGCCGACAGCTTCGTCCGCGCCATTCCCACCGTCAGCGAACTGCGCCTCGGCATCGCCATGTCGATCCTGGGCGGACCTTTCTTCTTCATGCTCCTCTTCAAGATGCGCAGGACGCTGCCATGACCCTTGGCTTCACCACGCAGGACCTCTCGCTCAAACTCGGCGCAAATACCGTACTGGACGCGGTAAGCGTCGTCTTCACGCCGGGACGCGTTACGGTCGTCCTCGGCCCCAATGGCGCAGGCAAAAGCACCCTGCTCGCTTGCCTCGCCGGATTGCGCGATGCGGACTCCGGTCACGTACTGCTGGACGGCACAGCCCTCTCCAGCTTGCCTCGCCGCGACCGTGCAAAGCGCATCGGCTTCCTGCCGCAAAGCCCCGACGTCCACTGGAATGTCGACGTCCGAACATTGGTATCGCTCGGCCGCTTCCCGCATCGCGGACGCTGGAGCGAAACCCCGCATGACATCGCCGCCGTCGCCAATGCCATGACCGCCACCGATGTTACATCCCTCGCCGACCGCAGCGTCGAAAGCCTCTCAGGCGGAGAGCGCGGCCGTGTCCTATTGGCCCGTGTCCTTGCCGGCGAACCGCAATGGCTGCTCGCCGACGAACCGCTCGCCAGCCTCGATCCCGCGCACCAGATCGACGTGCTGGACCGCCTGCGCGACGTCGCTGCGGCGGGGGCGGGGGTGATCGTCGTCCTCCACGATCTCAATCAGGCCGCCCGCGTCGCCGACGACATCGTCATGCTCCGCGACGGTCGGGTCATCGCCGCAGGGCCGGTCGCAGACGTTCTCACCGCAGACCGCATAGCCCAAACCTATGGCGTAGACGTCCATATCGGCCAAAGCCCCGACGGCGGCACCTTCGTCATTCCCACAGGCCGGATAGCGACCTGATGCCTGCGATCATGTTGCAAGGCACCGGGTCCGACGTCGGCAAGTCCGTCCTCGTCGCAGGCCTCTGCCGCCTCTTCACCAATCGCGGCCTCAATGTTCGTCCCTTCAAGCCGCAGAATATGTCGAACAACGCCGCCGTCACAGCCGATGGCGGAGAGATCGGTCGCGCACAGGCACTTCAGGCCATGGCCTGCCGCACCTCGCCCACCGTCGATATGAACCCGGTGCTGCTGAAACCACACTCCGATATTGGTGCGCAGGTGATCGTCCACGGCAAGGTGCGCGGCACGCTGGGCGCCAGCGATTTTCAGTCGCGCAAGGGCGAACTGCTCGAGGCCGTGCTTGCTTCCTACCACCGCCTCCACGACCAATGCGACCTGGTGATAGTGGAAGGCGCAGGCAGCCCGGCAGAGACCAACCTGCGGCGCGGCGACATTGCGAACATGGGCTTTGCACGTGCCGCCGATGTGCCGGTCGCACTGGTCGGCGATATCGACCGCGGCGGAGTGATCGCCTCCATCGTCGGCACCCGCGCAGTGCTGGACGACGAAGACGCCGCTATGATCCGCGGCTTCCTCATCAACAAGTTTCGCGGCGACGTGCGCCTGTTCGACGATGGCTATGCCGACATCGCCCGGCGCACCGGCTGGCGGGGTCTGGGGGTCATCCCCTGGCTCGCGGCGGCGCGTCAGCTTCCCGCCGAGGATGCCGTAGTGCTGGACCGGCAGGCGCAGGGCCAAGCCATCACCACCATTGCCGTCCCCATGCTTTCGCGCATCGCCAATTTCGACGATTTCGATCCTCTGCAGCACGAACCGGGCGTACGGCTCGTAATGGTCCCACCCGGTCAGCCGCTACCCGGCGACGCCGCGATGGTGATCCTGCCGGGGACCAAAGCCACCATCGCCGACCTCGCCTTCCTCCGGGCGCAGGGTTGGGACGTCGACATCGCTGCCCATGTCCGGCGTGGCGGGCAGCTATTGGGGATATGCGGCGGCTATCAGATGCTCGGCACGACGATTTCCGACCCCAACGGTATCGAGGGACCATCGCAAACCGTATCCGGCCTGGGCTATTTGCCCGCCAGCACCACGATCACCTCCGACAAGCGCGTAGTCGCTGTATCGGGCCGCAGCCTGCGGGATGGCGCACCCTTCACCGGCTATGAAATCCACGCAGGGCGCACCATCATTCAGGACGCAGGCACTGCGGTGCTGCTGCGCCTCAATGACGGTGGCGAAGACGGTTGCCTCAGCGCCAACGGCCAGATCGCCGGGTGCCATGTCCACGGCCTGTTCGACAATCCCCATCAGCGTGCCGCATGGCTGAACCGCCTGCACGTCACCTCCGATGGCGTCGATCAGACGCACCGGATAGACGCGGCGCTCGACACGCTCGCATCTGCGCTGGAAAAGGTCGTCGATGCCGACGCCATCCTCGCCATCGCGCAAACCGCAGGCCGCTAAACGCCTGCTCTTACATCTCCGCCCAGCGGCGCAGCAGGTTGTGATACACCCCCGTCAGTCGAATGACGTCCGCATTGTCCTGCCCCAGCGTGGCGCCCAAAGCCTGCACCGAACTGTCCAGCGCGAACAGCGCGCTGCGATCCGCTTCGCTGCGCACCATCGATTGTATCCAGAAGAAGCTCGCGATTCGCCGTCCCCGCGTCACCGGCGTCACATGATGCAGCGATGACGCGGGATAGACGATCATATGCCCCGCCGGCAATTTGACCTGCTGCGTCCCGAACGTCCCCTCGATGGTCAATTCACCACCGTCATAGGCATCGGGTTCTTCAAGAAACAGCGTCGCCGACAGGTCGCTCCGGATACGGAAATCGCTGCCCGAAAGGATACGCACTGCGCTGTCGACATGCGTGTCGAACCCTTGTCCGTCGCCATAGCTGTTGAACAAAGGCGGATAGACCTTGAGCGGCAAAGCGGCGGCGATGAACAGCGGGTTCCTGCCCAGCGCATCCAGAATGATGTTCCCCGCCGCCCGCGCCGCATCCGATCCCTCGGCCAGTTGCAGGTTGCGCTTCGCCAGTGCCGACTGATGCCCCGACGTGGCATTACCGTCGATCCACGGCGCGGGGTCGATAGTGCCACGGACATGCGCTAGCGTGGCGGCATCAAGCACATCGGGTATCGCGATCATCATATTTCGTCGCCCGCCAGCGCAGCAGGGCCGCGCTCCTGTAAATCCGCTATCGGCGACGCACGCAGGAAAGCCTCCGCCTTAGCCAGAAAGGCAGGCGTCGCGCTCTCCCGCACCCGCGCCAGCCACGCCAGCGCCTGCGCGATCTCCCCCGCATCCGCCAGCATCCGCGCATGATTGAACTGCCCGCGAAAGTCGCCGCCTTCCGCCGCTTTGGCATAATAGTCCGCCGCGATCTTCATGTCCCGCTCCACGACCCAGCCATCTTCATGGAAGCTGCCGATATAATTCATCGCCTTCGCATTCCCCATCGCGGCGGCCTTGCGAAACCACTCCAGCGCCGCCACCCGGTCCTGCGCCACGCCTTCGCCCAGCGTCAGCAGTGTCGCGTAATTGTACATGCCCCATTCCAGACCGCGCTCCGCCGCAACGCGATAGCATTCGGCGGCCCTCGCCTTGTCGATCGCTACGCCCCAGCCAAGGTCGTAACAGCGCCCCACCATATTGAGCGCCATCAGATGATCCTGCGCCGCCGCACGATTGAACCAGCCAAAGGCGGAGGCCGGATTGGCAGGCATATCGCGACCGTCCAGCAGCATCTGCCCCAGCACTGCCTGCGCATCAGCTACGCCTGCTTCCGCCGCCGTGCGAATGATCGCCACGCGGTCCTCCGGTGCACCCGAAAGGCGGGCGGCAAGTTCCTCCGCGCTCATCGCGTTGATCGTGTTGATGTCTGTCATTTCATGCGCCTTTTAGCGCAGAAATCCCGCCTTGCCGAGATGGCGAGGCGGGATGTCCGTCGATGGGGGGCAGGGCAACACCCCCGATCAATATTTGAAGTTCAGCGTCGCGATGGCCGCACGACCCGGCGCGATGGCGGCATAATGCGATGTATAGACTTGATTATAATACACCTTGTTGGTCACGTTGTTGACGTTGACCGACAGGTCGAGCTGCTCATTGATCTTGTATCCCACCCGTGCGTCGAACCGCCAATAGCTTGGCACGGTGCGATAGATCAGGCGCGTTGCGGGGGCGACGGTAACGACGCCTGCAGCGTTCTGGGTGGCCGAGCGATTGTCCTGATACCCGCCAAAGACCCGGCTGGTATAAAACGCCCCGCCGCCCAGCTTAAGTCCGTTGAGCACTTCGTAATCGGTCCAAACGGTAAAGCTATGCTTCGCCGTCTGCGGGAAGGGCTTGCCGGTGTTGACCGAGGGGACAAAAACGATCTGCGCGGGTCGCGCGCTTGCTCCCGTCAGCGCGGGTGCCGTCAGCGCCGTCAAACCGCCTTCGCTGATCTTGGCATCCATATAGGTATAGCCGCCGAACACGGTCCAGCCCGGAACGACAGTGCCGTTGAAACCAAGCTCGACACCCTTGATCTTCCGCTTACCGATGAACTGCGCCGTATTGTTGTCGCCCACCACGCGCGCATTGTCCGTCTTCGTCTGGAACAGCGCGGCGGTCAGTGACAGGCGGTTGTCGAACAGATCGGCCTTCGCACCGATTTCCATCGACTTGGTCTTCTCGACCTTCAGTGCGCGCGCAGTGGCATCGGCCTGCGCCTGCGTAATGGCGGTCGTCACGGTGCCCAGGCTATTGAACTCCTGCCCTTCACCCAACAGACTGTTTGGCGGTGTCGAAGCCGTTGCATAGGAAGCGTAAAGGCTCGTATTGGCCGTCGGCTTGAACACGACGCCAGCCTGCCAGTTGAAAATCTGATCCTTGCGCCGGATTATCGGGCGCACGCCGTTCAGCACGGGCAGGGTCGCCTTCGACCGGAAATCGTCATAGCGCGCGCCCAGGTTCACGATCAGCGATGAGCCGATCGAGATCGAATCGAACGCATACACGGCCTTGGTATTGGCGTTGTTGATGGTCCGCGTGCTGGATGCGCCGCGGGTGATGGGCGTCAACGTCGCACCGGCAGCGTCGCTGCTATAATTGACCCAGGGATCGTTCGGGTTGGGATTGAAGATGCTCGTGCAATAGAAACGGGAGACTGTAAGTTCGTTGCATCGCGGCGATACCGTGTTGCCGGAAGCGAACACATAGGCACCGCGCGATGTCTTTTCCGTGGAGAACTCAGCACCCAGGGCAAAGCTATGCTCGATATTGGCGCCCGTGTGGAACTTGCCATACAGATCGGTCTGGTTGGTCATGCTGTCCGAATAACCGAAGCGGCTATTGCCACGACGCCACACATAACCGCCCTGTGCCGCAAGATTGGTCGGGCTGTTGACCGCACCCGGCGTACCGAACACGTTGCCCGTGCTGTCATCGGGCAGCAGGAAGATGAAATTCTGACTGGTATGGCTGTACCGTGACGTGTTGCGGAACCGGATGCCGTTGCCGAAATCATGATCGAACCGCATCGTCATCTGATCGGTTTTCGACGTGCGGAAATCGCGCGATTTCAGGCCATAGAAGGTATCGCGGTCCACTTTGCCCGTCACACCGCCCGCCGTGGTGACGGTGCCGACGATAGGCTCGTTGTAAATCGTGCCGAGCGGCGAATTGGCGATGCTGTAGAGAAACGGGATGCCGCTATCGGGCAACTCGTCCGTATCCAGATGATAATAGGACAGCGTCAGGCTGGTCGGACCTTCGACACCGATCTTCACCGACGGCGCAATGCCCCAGCGCTTCTGCCAGATCGCATCGCGGCCCGCGACGTCCTGATCGTGCCACATGCCGGTCAGGCGCACCGCGATGTTGCTGCCGACGACATAGTTCACGTCGCCGGTAATCCGCTTATAGTCTGCCGTGCCGGCGCTGAGCGCACCCGATACGAAATTATCGTTCTGCGGCATCTTCGATACGATATTCAGCGTTCCGCCTGCGCTGCCACGACCGCCCAACGTGCTGTCGGATCCGCGCACGATCTGGATCTGCTCGACGGCGAACACTTCGCGGCTCTGCGCGCCAATGTCGCGAACGCCGTCCAGATAGGTGCTGCCCTGGCTGTCGAAGCCGCGAATGAACGGGCGGTCGCCGATAGGATTGCCGCCTTCCGCTGCGCCGAACGTGATGCCGGGGACCGTCCGCAAGGCTTCGACCAGCGTCGCCGATCCGGTGTCCTTGATGATCTGCTTGTCGATGACCGCAATGGAGCGCGGCGTGTTGATAAGCGGGGCAGTTGCCTTCGGGCTACTGTCGGCGGGGATACGCTGACCGTTCACCAGAATGCGATCGCGGGGGTTTTCGGCATCGGCCGCTGTCTCTGCTGCTGCAGTCGGCTCTTCCGCAGCGAACGCTTGACCGCTCATCAGGGCACCCACGCAGGACAGCGCCAGAAATGCCGGAACGGACTGATGGTTTTTTACGATAACAGACATTGAAATCCCCCATGGACGATAGAGGCCTGTTATTGCGAGTCATTCGCACTGTCAAAACATTTTTGCGATCAATTCGCATTTGCGGCCGCGGTTCAGAACCAGATGCGGATACCCGCTACCAGGCTAGTGGCTTTAACATCCTCCCCATCCACCCTTGCATAGTCGGCCGTCTGGCCAAGCTTCCGGTCATGGGACACGCCGATATAAGGCGCGAACTCCCGCTTGATCTCATATCGCAACCGTAATCCCACTTCCGCATCGGTCACGCCTGACCCGATTCGGTTCTGCGGCACGTCCTGCGCTGCAAGGTTCATTTCTACTCGCGGCTGCAGGATCAGGCGCTGCGTGATCCGCTGATCGTAATAGGCCTCGACTCGTCCCAGCACATCGCCCTTGTCCGACAGGAACAGAGCACCCTCCACGTCGAACCAATAAGGCGCCAGTCCTTCGAACCCGACGGTCGCATAGGTGCTTGACGGACCCGGCTCGAAATCATGGCGCACACCGATCTGCACGTTCCAATAGGGATCGAGCGCCCGGCTATACAGCGCCTGTAGCTCAGCCGCCTCTACGCCTTCGCGAAACGCGCCTTCTCCCTCGGTCTTGATCGTCAGCCGATGGATATCGCCACCGAACCACGCTTCGCCATCCCAGCGATAGCCGTCCCGCCCGTTGCGGACCTGCACCTCCGCGAGATTGAACATGATCTGGCTGAACGTACCGCCGCCATGCTCCCGAAACAGCGCCTCCCGCGACTCCGTCATCGCTCCATCGGGGAAGATACGGTCGGCATAATGGTCGCTCGGCGGCGACGGGGCGGGGGCATCGCCCGGCGGCAGGCCAGTGCCGCCGCTGCCATGATCGGGCATCGCCGACATGTTTTCACGTGTCGACTTATTTTGCGCGTCGTCGCCCATGGCCGACATGTCGTGCCCCGCATGGGCATCCTGCGCCTGGGCTGGCACCGCCAGCATGAGCGGCAAAAGGAAAAGCATTTTCATGCGTCGGCTTTTCTCGGTCGCACAGACACGACCCGCATCATCCCGCCATGCATATGGTACAGCATGTGGCAGTGGAACGCCCAGTCCCCCAGCGCATCCGCCGTCAGGTCGAAGCTGACCTTGCCCCCCGGCGCGACGTTGACCGTGTGCTTGCGCGGCGCATAATCGCCATGCCCGGTCACCAGTTCAAAGAAATGCCCATGCAGATGGATCGGGTGCGACATCATCGTGTCGTTGATTAGCGTCACCCGGACTCGCTCATTCTCGATGAACGGTATCGGTTCGCGCGTATCGCTCATCTTCACACCGTCGAATGACCACATATAGCGTTCCATATTGGCGGTCAGGTGAATGTCCATCGCGCGATCCGGCGCACGGACATCGGGATTGCGCTCCAGCGCCATCAGGTCGCGATACACCAGCACGCGATGCCCCACATCGTCCAGACCTTGCCCCGGCTCCCCTGTGCGATCGACCGGCATAGGGGATATCGTCTGCACCCCTGGCCCCATTCTCACCTGCGGCGCATTGCTGCCATCGCGCATTGTCATGGAGCCATGATCCATTTCAGGTGTCGACTTATTCATGTCTGCCATGTCCATGCCCGCCATGTCATGCCCCATTGCCGCATGATCCATCCCGCTCATGTCATGCCCGCCACCCATGCTGCCCATGCCCATGTCGGTCATGGTGGCCAGCGGGCGTTTGCGCAGCGGCGGCACCGGCGCGATCATCCCTTCACGCGGCGCCAAAGTGGCCCGCGCCATGCCCGACCGATCGACGGCCTCGCCCACCAGCGTATAGGCGCGGTCCTCCGTCGGCGTCACGATGACGTCGTATGTCTCGGCGACGGCAATCTGTAGCTCGTCCACCTCGACGGGCCGCACATTCAGGCCATCAGCTTGCACGACGGTCAGCGTCAGGCCAGGTATCCGGACGTTGAAAATGGTCATGGCCGACGCATTGATGACGCGCAACCGCACCCGCTCGCCCGGCTTGAACAGCGCCGTCCAATTATCCTGCGGGCCATAGCCATTGACGAGATAGCTATAGGTGGAGCCGGTCACGTCGGAGATATCCGCCGGGTCCATCCGCATCCTGCCCCAGGCCATCCGCTCCTTGAGCGGCTGATCCTTGCCCGACAACAGACCGCCCAGCGTCTGCCGCTGATAGTTGAAATACCCCGGCTGCTGCTTGAGCTTCTTGAAGATCGCATGGGGATGCAGCGGGCTGTGATCGGACAGCAGGATGACATGCTCGCGATCCGATTGTACTGGATCGGTTTCCAACGGGTCGATCACAATGGGGCCGTAAAGCCCCATCTGCTCCTGCAATCCCGAATGACTGTGATACCAATATGTCCCCGCCTGAACGATGGGGAATTCGTACACGAACGTCGATTTCGGCTTGATGCCCGGAAAGCTGACGCCGGGAACGCCGTCATATTGGAATGGCACCAGCAGCCCATGCCAGTGCAGCGAACTGTCCTCGTCCAGATCGTTGGTCACCGACAGGCGGACGGTCGTCCCTTCCTTCAACCGGATCAATGGCGCGGGTACGGTTCCATTGATACCGATAGCATGGCTGGGCCGCCCATCGACCGTCATCATCCGATGCCCGATCTTGAGCGCAATGTCAGTGCCGCTCAGCGTCGGCAGCGGGCGCACGATTCCTGCGGAAGTTGGCTGCGCCCACGCCGGAAACACATTGGCCAGAGCGACGCCACCGCCCGCCAGCGCAGCGCCGCGCAAGACATCCCGACGATGAATGCGTATCGGCTTATTCACTATTTCGGCGCCATACGGATCGCGCCGTCCAGCCGGATGACTTCGCCGTTGAGCATCGGGTTATTAACGATGCTCTCCACCAGTTGGGCATATTCCTCGGGCTTGCCCAGACGGCTGGGGAAGGGAACCTGCGTCCCGAGCGAATCCTGCGCCTCCTGCGGCAACCCGGCCAGCATAGGCGTCCAGAAAATCCCCGGCGCAATCGTCATCACCCTTATGCCGAAGCGCGCAAACTCCCGCGCCAGCGGCAGGCCAAGCCCCACCACGCCCCCCTTCGACGCGGCATAGGCTGCCTGACCGATCTGCCCATCGAACGCCGCAACGCTGGCGGTATTGATGATGACCGCACACTCCTCGCCGATCCGCTCTTCCTTGTGGACTTGCGCCGCGAATTTGGACGCGACGTTGAACGTGCCGATCAGGTTGATCGTCACGACCTTCGCGAAATCCTTGAGCGGTGCCGGCTTGCCTTCGCGGTCGAACGCTTTGCCCGGTGTGGCGACGCCGGCGCAATTGACCAATATGCGCGCCTTGCCGTGCACGCCTTCGGCCTCAATCAGTGCCGCTTCCACCGAAGCCTCATCGGTCACGTCGACCTTGACGAAATGCCCCCCGATTGCCTTGGCATGGGCGTTGCCCTGCTCGACGTTCAGGTCGAAAATCGTGACTTTCGCGCCCGCCTTGGCGAGGCGCTCGGCCGTCGCACCGCCCAGTCCCGATGCGCCGCCGGTCACAATCGCTGCCAGTCCGTTGATGTCCATCATGCGTCCTTATCAGTTGAGTTCGATGGCCATGGCGGTTGCTTCCCCGCCACCGATGCACAGGCTCGCCACGCCGCGCTTCAATCCTCGCGCTTCAAGAGCCCCGATCAACGTCGCCAGTATCCGCGCACCGCTAGCGCCGATGGGATGGCCCAGTGCCGTCGCGCCGCCATTGACGTTGAGCTTTTCGGGCGGAATTGCCAGTTCCTTCGCTGCGATCATGGCGACCACGGCAAAGGCTTCGTTGACTTCGAACAGGTCCACATCCTCGGCGGTCCAGCCTGCCTTGGCCAGCAACTTGCGCATGGCGGGGACAGGCGCCGTCGTGAACAGGCCCGGCGCATGGGCATGGGCTGCATGGGCAACCACGGTCGCCACCACCGGCAAGCCCAGCTTCTCGGCAACACTCCGCCGCGTCATCACCAGCGCGGCGGCTCCATCGGAAATGGAGGAGGCGTTGGCCGCGGTGATCGTACCGTCCTTGGCGAAGGCAGGCTTGAGATCGCGGATCTTCTCCGGCTTTGCCTTGCCCGGTTGTTCATCGGTATCGACGGTCACGTCACCACCCCGACCCGCAATCGTAACCGGCGTGATTTCCTTGACGAAAGCCCCGCTCGCGATGGCTGCCTTAGCCCGCTCCAGCGACCGCAGCGCATAATCGTCTTGGTCGCTCCGCGTAAACTGATAATCGCGCACGGCGTCTTCGGCAAAAACGCCCATTGCCTTACCCGGTGTATAAGCGTCCTCCAGGCCGTCCATCATCATCGTGTCGATGATCCGGTCATGCCCGATCCGCGAGCCGGAGCGATGCTTGGGCAGTGCGTAAGGCGCGTTGGTCATGCTTTCCATGCCACCGGCAACGATCACATCGGCGCTCCCGGCCTTCAACGCATCATGCGCCATGATCGCGGCCTGCATGCCCGATCCACACATCTTGTTGACAGTCGTCGCCTCGACCGACTCCGGCAGACCTGCGCCCAAAGCGACCTGCCGGGCAGGCGCTTGCCCTAGACCGGCGGGCAACACGCAGCCCATGTAAATCTGTTCGATCGCTGCCCCGTCCACGCCTGCGCGTTCAATCGCGGCCTTCACGGCGAATGCACCGAGGTCAGTCGCTTTCAATCCCGACAGCGCACCTTGAAACCCGCCCATCGGTGTGCGCGCATAGCTGGCGATAACTACTGGATCGGCCATTATATATTCCTCTCGCACGAATACTCTCTGGGGCGCCAAATCGCACCCTGCGGGCATATCGTCAACACCAGTGGCCGCAATGGTCGATGGCACTGTATTGCTTTTGTTCTTCCGCCATCTGTGTCATAATTTCTCCTATGGACGAGGGCACTCCTCAAAATCGCAAGATCATCCATATCGATATGGATGCCTTTTACGCATCGGTCGAACAGCGCGACCATCCTGAGATGCGCGGCAAGCCCGTTGCAGTGGGAGGCAGTGGCGTACGAGGCGTTGTCGCCGCAGCCAGTTATGAAGCACGGACATTCGGCGTGCGATCCGCAATGCCCGGTGCACGGGCACGCCGCATGTGTCCTGACTTGATTTTCGCCCGCCCACGCTTCGATGTGTATCGCGAAGTATCGCGCCAGATTCGAGCGATCTTCGCGCAATTCACCGATGTTATCCAGCCCTTGTCCCTCGACGAAGCCTATCTGGACGTCACGGAAAACAAGGCAGGTTTGGGCACGGCAACGCAGATTGCCGAGGAAATCCGCCGGTTGATTTGCGCCGAAACGGGGCTGACGGCGTCTGCGGGCGTCTCCTATAATAAGCTGATCGCAAAGCTCGCATCCGATCAGAACAAGCCCGATGGCATCTGTGTCATCCGGCCCGATCAGGGCGCAGCGTTCGTGGCCACGCTGCCTGTGCGCCGGTTCCACGGCATCGGCCCGGTAACCGCGGCCAAGATGCAAAAGCTGGGGATCGAAACCGGTGCGGATTTAAGAGCGCAACCGCTCCCTTTCCTGAAACAGCATTTCGGCAGCATGGCGGACTATTACCACGGTGCCTCACGAGGGATCGACCACCGCCCGGTGCGCGCGCGCGAAGTCGCAAAGTCGATCAGCGTCGAAGATACGTTCGGCACCGACTTGACGGACCGCGACGCGCTGATCGCCGAGCTCGATATGATAACGGAACGACTGTGGCCACGGATCGAGGCGTCCAATATGCGGGGGCGCACAGTGACGTTGAAAATCAAGTTCGCGGATTTCGCGATCATTACGCGATCGCGGTCGTTCCCCGCGGCCGTAGCCGATCCCTCCTCACTCGCCGCGACAGGGCGCGCCTTGCTCGAAGGCGAGTTACCTCTGCGCATGGGCGCGCGGCTATTGGGGCTTGGGGTGCATAATCTGGAACCTGTGGCCGGGGTTTTGGACACTGCCCCGGCCCAGTTGGTGCTCGCTATTTAGAACGGCAGCCAGTTTCGTTTTTCGCTGAACTTCATATAGCCTGCATTGACGCCAAGCCGATATCCCACGCCCAGCCGGATCGGGATCAATACCACCTGGCCCCAGCGCAGATAGCTGGCAGTAAATCCGCCCACCAGATAGGCGCCGCCTTCTCCCGCTGGGAAGCGATGATAGAGATCCTGCGTATCGTAGAGATTATAGACCAAGACGAACGTATTGGACGCATTGCCGCCCACGTCGAAACCGATCGACGGACCGGTCCAGTAGACGTCACGTGTTCCTTCGATCTTGTGCGTCAATGTCCCTGAGCCATAACGCAAACCTACCACGAACGCGCCGGAAGCTTCGCGTCCGGCAATATAGGCATTGGGCTGGCCCTGATCTTTCAGAACTTTTTCGATGATCCCGGCAAGGCCCGCGGCGCCCTTACCGAACACGCCTTCGGCTGCCCCGATCAGATCGTCTTTCTGGTAGGATGCCGTTGGCAACGGTGCGGCCGGTGGAGAGCTTGGTGTAACGGGCGCACCCGTCGCAGTAGCGGGAGCGCCGTCTTCCGTCACGACGGCGGGCGGGGGGGGCGGGGTTGCCGAGCCTATCGCATCGGCTGGTGGGTCGTTGACCTCCAGCGGGGGGCTATTGTCGTTTCTCCCGGAGGGAACGGGCGCCAAATCCGCGTCGATCTGTGTATTGGGATCGACGTTTCGAATCTGCGCTGTGGCCGCTGGGGCCAAAATCAAGGCAATTGCGCCTGCAAGCATCGTCAAACTGCGCATGTTACAATTCTCCCCAACCGCACCCGGTGCGCCCATTAGGCCTATGCTATCAGGGCCTGCACATGAAACGGCAATGAACGAACGGCAACATGAGTCGATTTCGCGCCGGAACGAATCCTTTTGTACTGGGACATTGTCGTTTTAACCGGCGACACACGATATGATGAAAAATGCCCGGACGCCGTTGCCATGCTCGATGACGCTCGCTATAGCCCGACGCTCGATAGCCCGGAAGCACCCAGCGCGCTTCTTTCGAGCCATGCGGAGACGTGGGTGAGTGGCTGAAACCAACGGTTTGCTAAACCGTCGTAGGGATAATTCCTTACCGAGGGTTCGAATCCCTCCGTCTCCGCCAATATCCTTTGTTTTTATTGTTAAAATTATACCAGAGGTGGATTGTGCCCATTCTCATGCCCACTTTGTGCGCGGCTTTCACCGAACATTAGCGACCTTTGCCCGACATCCTACAGGGCGTTGTCCGCCGGACATTAGGTCGATCGATGCATCGGCTCAATCCGAATCACATTGTGAACGCAAAGCCAAATGCTAAAATTGTGTCCCCCCGCCGCGTGCAAGGTGGGGGGTGGTCGAATGCCGCCTCTATTGGCCTCAGTCGTTATACCGGGCGGGCTAGTACTTTGCTGAAGTCAAATTTCTTTGTTGGATTGCGAGTCCTACTTCCTCCGACAGCAGGACTCGATCGCATTGAGCCTTCCTGCGTGCTTGAGAAACGTACTTGTTGAACTCTGCCTCTGCGACGCCACCCTCGTAAGCCTCTTTCATTCGGGCTGCTAAATCACGAAGCTTATTCGGATGCATGAACTGTCCAGCCGATGCAGTCATAGCAAGCAGGCCTAAGTGGAAATCATTTTCTTTGACGCTTCCCCGCGATCGCTTCGGAGCCTCGCCATACATCTCCAGCAGCCACCGGAAGGCTTCCTGAAACTCGTTATCAACGTAATACGAAAGTAGCTTGTAAGCTCGCTGTCGGAAATGCGCGTACGCTTCCCGCGAAACTTTCATTGGGTGCTCTTTTGCAGCGTCAGCCCTTTTCCCCGCCACCGTTTCATAGATCTTTTGCGCGATCTCCTCAAACCGGTGAGTTGCCTTCGCTTTCGAGCTCCCCACTGGTGGCAAAGATAGTATTGTTCTGCTGGCCATTTGCCCACCTGTAAAGACGATGCTCTCGGCTCGTGGTAGCTCAGATTGGGTGCGAATTCCAGCTCCCAGGCACCTTGTAAATCTGTCGCGGCAACACCCTGCCGCGGAGATTGATCATGGAAAAACTAACATTGTCGGTGAAAGAGTTTTGCGAAGCCGTCGGCATCGGAAGAACGAAAGCGTACGAAATTTTGGGTGCAGGTGAACTTGAGATCGTACGGTTGGGACGCCGGACGCTCATCACCAAACGTAGCGTCGAAGCCCTAATCGAACGTTCAGTCCGCTCATTGTGAAAGAAGCCCAGCACCGCGAAGAATGCTGGATGTTCATAGCAGAGACGCCGATCGAAGAAATAGATCGAGGCCAGATGGCTTCAGATAAGGCATTATCAATGAAAATCGGAACTAAGATAACGAAGCGTAGTGCTGCAAAGCCGTCGCGAACACCGCTGGTAACTTTATTAGAGAGGCTCGCGCGACAGATACGACGTCGGGAGTCATCTCCCGGAAGCAAAAGGTTCAAGATGCCCGCGCATTGTTCGGCCGGGTACTTTCGTAGACAGGTTTACAGTCACACGAAAACCTTGCGGGCTGAGTGCATGATGTCGGCAGTCAAACAAGAATTAACAGCATTGGGCTTCGCACCGAAAGGTACTTTAATAAACGTAGACTTCGCGTGGCTGGCAGCCGGTATCGTCGGCATGTTGGGGCAAGAGGGCAAATCGACCACGAACCGTATACGTATCATTGCTCGCGACCTCGCCTACGCCGATCATTATGATGTCCCGGTCCAATTCCTGATCGGTTTCATCCATCAGGAAGGTGGCAGTAAGCGCATTGAGCAAATGCACGTGGCGAGGAATGCTGTAGCTCGGAGGAAAGCTTCCGCAAGGCCTATTGTAAAAGGTCCCGCACGGGCGGTTGGCACAACGCCAAAGCGCGCGAGCAAGCGAAAGGCGGCGAGGCCGGTAAAGCTCCGTCCCAGGGGCACGATTAAGCGCAATCATCCAAACAAACGCGCGCGCTGACCCCGACTGGCGTGACGGTGCCACTAGCACGGTCGCGCCAGTGCCCGCCTTCGTCCGTGCTGAACAAGCACGACTTCAACAAGGACACCATCCAAATGATGCCGAACATGCAGCTTCAAGCTACCGGGCACTGCTACAAGCGTGCCGCCTTCCGCAGTGCGCTTGTTATATACACAACATATATACTCCCCCGCATTGGAGACGCAGCACAGTCACTACCATGCCCAGTGACAACAACGATGCGCTCCATCAGCAAGGGAGCATCGTCATGAGCGGGCGTAGAAGGGAAGTGGCCAAGGGCACTCATCAGAACATCGTCGAGGTGGGGACCAATCCAGAGGGTCGCGCTGAGTGGGCCGAACTGAAACGACTAGGAGCGCTGAGGGAAGAGCAAAAGCGCGTGGAGCGCAATGTCCGTGCCAAGCAATACCGCCACCAAAAGCGCTATGCTGGACGTGCGCAGCCGCCGGAGCAGGCCGCTACCTCGCGCATACCGGTGAGCCCGTCAAAGGCTAAAAGGCCAGTGCCTGTCGCCAGTACACCAGCAACCCGCAAACGGAAGAAGGTAGCGGCGGATTACCAACGACCGGCATATAACCGCCGAGAGCGACTTTCCAGGCGAGCTGAGCAGCGAAGGATAGCGCGCGATAACCGCAGGGAATGGCGGAAGCTGACCTACTGGGAGCGGCGGAAGCGCACTCGGTTAGGGACAAATGCGTGGTGCTATAATGCCGAGGACGTTCGCGCCCTTTCCAGGATCACCGGCAAGATAGCTCACGAACGCGAATTGGAGGCTATTCGTCGGTGGAAGTTGACGCCCGAACAATTGGCTTTATTCAAGGCAATTTGTGGCTTTAAGCCCACTTTCGAATTGATTGCATCCAACAAGCGCGTCCGGATGGAATCGGCGGAATCCTTGGCAACACAGATGATACCGTTTTTTAAGAGATCGCCGCATCTGCACTTCTATTTCGTCACGATAATCAACGATGCCTGGCATACCCGGCACGACGACACAGAGATCGACTTAGATGACATTTATGGCGGCATATCGCGCGCCATGGAACGTGGTGGTCTTAACTGGCTTGGGATGGTGGAGATAGACCATTTCAACAACTACCCAGGGGGAGGGCGAGGCCTTTGGATTACACCCCACGGGCACTTGCTGGTTTGGTCGAGGAAGAAGCTCGCACCGGATACCTTGGCCGACCAAATTTCGTCTGCGGGAAGGTTCCTGACCACCTTGACCGACAAACCCGTGGTCGTGAATAGCGTCAACTCTGCAGAGGGCATTGCGCACCTTTGCTTCTACATGATGAAACCAAACTACCAGTGTAAGTCGGTGGGGCCCGAGAACTCAAACACGGGTAAAAGGTCCGTCTACTCCGTCGAGAAGGAAGTTCGCCCCGCATATACCCTCCGAGTTGCGGAAATCTTGTCCCACTTTACGCTTCCTGAGCTAATTCTCACCGGTGGGGACGGCGTAAAACTTCGAAAGACGTGGCTTCAAGCCCTTGGTGATTGGCTGTGCGATTGTAAGGAGAGCCCAGCACCTTTGATGGATCCAGCGGAATTCTGGAATAGCATCAAACCGGCCCGTTTGTCGGGGTCGCCGATACGAGTCAAAAAGCCCAAAAAGCAACAATCTGGCGCGCGATGAAATGTCTCAACTTCATCGCGCTCCACTCCTTGCGAGGCCATTTTGCTGGCCTCGCGCACGGTAACCGTGAACCGTTCGTTCTTCATTTTCATTCCCCTTTTGCCATATCGAATTGGCAAAAGGAGGTATGATCATCGGACAATTAGCACTTAAGAACAAATAAAGTCGCTAATTATGGCGACTTGAGCGCCAATTTGGCTTTAGGCACTAAATCATTTGGCACCTTGCTTCGGCAAAAAGCCAGACTTGAAGAGCGCCCTGAACAGGGATTCGAGCGTGCCTTGGTTAATCCACTAACAAACCAACCGGCCCGCTCGGCGGGGGCAGATCAGTGGTATCGGCCCAAACGCAATTTTTCAGCCAGATTTTGAGATTGTGCGATCGATTGGCCAGAAAGCCCTGGCGTTTTGTAATTCCCGTGTCGCAGATCGTCTCATTTTTATATATGCCGTTCTAAGAAGCATTTGTAAACATCGGCTATGCCTTCGCGCAGACCGATCTTTGGGGTCCAGCCCATGGACTGAAGCTTGTCTCCTGACATCAATTTCCGAGGCGTTCCATCAGGCTTCGAAAGATCCTGGGAGATTTCGCCCTTGAACCCGACAACGTCGCACACAAGCTTGACGAGTTCGATGATCGGAATGTCGTCTCCTGAACCCACATTGACATGTTCGTCCTGCGAGTAGCGCCTCATCAGGAATATACAGGCATCGGCAAGATCAT
>NZ_CAKKNC010000024.1 GCF_918741285.1 Sphingobium sp. CECT 9361
GCTTTGAAATAATGTGAAGGAACGTGGGCAGGAAACCCCAGAACTCAGCCAATCTGGCCGCCTTCCTTCACATTATCGACACCTCGCGATTACTGGGTTTATGCTCACCTCGCCATAACTCCAGCCATGCGCCGATATAATCAGCATGGCGCACCGTTGGCGTGACGCCGAGCGCGGCGCAGAGGAAGGCCGAGCCCATTTCGGCGACCAGTTCTTCGCGGGCATAATCCTTGCTGCCGTAGCTGTTCGTGAGGTCGCGTCCCAAGCGCTTGGCATGGCCGGTCGCGTGGGTGAGTTCATGCAGGCAAGTCCGGTAATAATTGACCTGATCGAAAAAGGCGGGCTGCGGGGGCACCTGAACGAAATCGCGCGAGGGCACGTAGAAGGCGCGGTCACCGCCGACATGAAAATCGACGCCGGATGCGGCGATAACATCCTCGGCGACGGGCACGATCTCGCGTTCGGGCAGCGGCGCGGGATCGGCGGCCAATCCTTCGCGCAATCCTTCGCACTGGGCGACATTGAAGACCGTGAAGCGCTTGAGGAACGGAATGGATTTGATCTCGGACGGTGCATTTCCGCTCGGCGGCGCGGCGTTGCCCCCAAGCCCCGCCCCTTGCGCCTCCTTGGGAATGAACCGGTCGGCATAGACGACCGTCTGCCCATGCTCGCCTTTGCGGACGCAACCGCCTGCTGCCAGAGCCTGCCGGAAGGTGAGCCAGCTTTGCGAGGGCCAGCCGTGCTCAATGACCGCCCCCCACAATATGAGGACATTGATGCCCGAATAGGCGCGCGCCGTCAGCGCATTACGCGGCAGGCCGGGCCCGGTCGCACCGTCCTTGCCCCAAGGCTGGACCCACGGCAGTCGCCCGGCTTCCTGTTCTCCGATGATGCGGGCCGTCACCGCGTCATAGAGGTTGGCCCGATTGTTCTCCTGACGATCTTCGCCACCAGCCTTTCCACGGGCACTACGCTTACGAGGTTCACGCATGGTCTGTCTCCTGCGCCACCCTAAAAAAAGCATAAGGCCTCCCCGCAGAGGCGGGGGTGGGCGGCACGAGCGACCAAGAGGCCCGGCTCCAGCGGCCAGGGGCACCTCCCGGGGTCCCCATCGCACGGCGATGGGGTGGACCAGAGGGCGAAACGCAGTGGCGCACCCCAAGCGCAGCGCCGGGGTTGCCCCGGGCCGCGACGGGCCTAGCCGGGCGCGCCGCCTGCACCCGCCGAACGGGAAAGGCCTCGATAAAACGCCGCCGCCGCCAGCGGCGACCATTGGCCGGTCGCAGACCGGCCCCTGCCAGGGATCGAAGCCGTATGGCCGAACGCGGAGCGGCTAGGCGGCCCCGCCGCAAGAGCGCGGTTGTGCGCCAGCGCAAGGCAGCAGTGATGAAAAAGGCCGTCCTTAAGACCGCTCAAGGCCAGCGTTCAGACCCGCAAACCCGCCACGGTTTATAGTGCAAATATATGCGGAATATCCGCAAGATTTCCCCCAGAGGGCCATAATCAAAGGATTTTTGGGCCTCAAGATGCGCTTTATGCACGCTTGGCGGCGCAATCATGCTCGCATGTCCTCTCTGGTTTTCAGGGGGAGACAGATGATGCCGATCAAGAGCCCTGTGATGCGCCCGCCGCACCTTATTTCACGCGGGACCGCGAACCCACGCGATCTGGATGAACCGGCGAGCATCGCATGGGAGGTCGTACGCCGCCGACAAGACTACCCCGCCCAGACAGGTCACCGTACGATTCTCCGCACGGCGCCGCGCGTCCTCCTGATCGAAGCCCCGCCACCCGCAGTCGACATCGGGCTGCTTTTTCGCCGAAGATCCGGCACGTCCTGCGCATGCGGCATCGATTTTCTGGGATGCCCGCATCGATGGCAGCGTCATCCCGGTCGCGGCAACGACGTGCGATCCCTTCGCAGCGCACGCATTCGATCTCATGACCCTGGCTTGGCCCGCCCGAATCCTGCGCAGCGGCGCGCGCGAGGAGGTCTCAATAGAGACGCCGGATGGCCGCTTCCGCCTCAGCGTCCAAGAAGGATCGGTGCTGAAAGGCGCTGTACACCTCACCTATGTCCTCGACGGGAACCGGCTGGGCGACCGGCTGAAGGCACTCCAGCGCTGGCACTACCTTGTTCAGACCGGAAAAGCGTTACCACCCAAGATACCGCCCTCTGGGCGCACGGCACGATGGCCGCTGCTTATCGCCACGCTCGACGCACTTGCCGACCCATGCTCGTTGCGGGAAATAGCGACCCGACTGTTCGGGGGCACGATCGTGGCGCGCGACTGGAACGCAGGATCGGACTATCTCAAGCTGCGGACCCGTCGGCTGGTGACGCAGGCCAGGGCGCTGGCCATGGGCGGCTATCGCAGTTTGTTATAAGCCCATCGACCCGCTCATGCTTTCTTGCGGTGGAAGCCGCGCAAGCTGAGCGCACCCAGGCCAATACGGCCGACGCGCCCGTCGAGCCATTTGCTAAGGAATGCTTCATTGTCATCAAGGCGAGCACCCAGGTCGGTAAACAGGCGCTGCAGGGCGGCAATGACATTGGGCGGTTCGAGGAAACTGATATCGCTGCCGCGTTCGTCGGCAAATTCCTGCAGCGTCATGATCATGATCATGACGAGCTTGGTATCGGCGCAATGGACCGCAAACTCGCTCGAACCGAACGGTCCTACCAGGGCAAGCGCGAAGGGATCGCAGTCGGTGGCTTCAGCAAAGGCGACGATGCGCGAGAAGGTGATGCGCCCACCCCCTGCTTCGAACAGTTCATAGCTGCGCTGGGCCATATTCATGCGGCGTGCGACCTCGCTGGTCTTGAGGCCGCGGTGACGGCGGATAGCGCGCAACGCGCGCGAGAGGCAGGGATTGCTTTCCGAGAGATCCAGCGACGAGAATGCCACGCCTACCTCCAACCTGCACGACCGGCACCATGCCAGTCGCTCCTATTTCGGGAGGCCGATCCTGTCGCGCGTACAGGATAGAGCTATTTGCCCCCTGGCGATGCGCGCTCCTTCTGCGGACTGTCCGCCGTCTTATTGCAGAGTATCAGCAGCTTGATTGCTGATTGCAACCTTTGCTGTTGCGCAACATGCCTGCACATGCCGCGAACACCCGGATTTCCTTGCCGATCGCGATGGCGTGACGAAGCGTGATGCCAAGGAGACGCAATGATGGAGCACAAGTCACGGATATCCTACCAGGAGGTCTACGCGCATGTCCTGCAGCGACTCGCTCAAGGGCACTATCGTCCGACACACCGTATCGGTATCGTCAGCCTTGCTAAATCGCTTGGCGTCAGCACGACGCCAATACGTGAAGCGCTGCGGCAACTGGCTGGGCGCGATATCGTCGTGGAGCGACATCGCGAAGGCTTCTATCTCGTTCCGCTCAGTGCCCGCACGATCGCAGGTCTCTATTTGGCACACGGACATTGGATGGAGCGACTGCTGTCTGGGCCGCTGTCGCCCGGCCGGGTCGGTAGATCGAGGGGCGATGTATGGCGCCTGTTCGACATCGCGGCATCGCGCTCGAATGACGCAGCGCTGATCATGGTGCGCCGCTACATCGATGACCGCCTTCTGGTGTTGCGCCGGCACGAGCCGCTCGTGATGCTGGACCGCGCAGCCCGCGGATCGGCCTTGGCAAAGGCTCTGGCGTTGCGCGACCTCGATCATGCGCGCGCGCTCAGCCAGGCGTTCCATGCGCAATGCGCAAGCCGAGCGGACCGCCTCGCCCACGCACTCGAAGCTCTCTGAACAAGCCACCAAATATATTTGGAAAATAAGGCAAATATGATTTCGATATCGACCCCCACCTGCCGCCTAATAAGCCTGCCGCAAATCCGCGGCTGCAATGGAGGTTGACATTCACAACAAGACTCAATGCGACACCTTGGCTGGCCGTCCTGCCAGCCGGGCCATTCCACTCGGCGCAGCGCGCCATCTCACCCGGGCGTCATTCTCGGGGATTCGCGCTGAGCTCGTCAGCAATCGCCAGTATACGCTGGGCGCCTGACCATCGGGGCGGCGCCGGCTGACCTTCGTCGGCGCCGTTCGCAGCCAGAGGTGCTCCTATGCTCCCGCGCGATCTCTTCGTTTCGCCAAGCGTGCGCTGCGGTGACGGCACCGTGATGCTCGATTTCGAGACCGACACCTATTTCTGCCGGTACGACGCGCAGCCGAGCCGAGAGGCGGACACCAATAGAATACCGGCTGAGCCGATCTGGTGCGAGCCTCCTGACGTGGATGCCCGGCTCGCGCCGAGCGACGTCTGGCTTTTCCTGCGTGCCTATGCTGCGGCGTTGACGACATTTCCCGGTCGTTCGGTGCGCCGTCTCCTCATCGAAGCGGTCGAACTCGAGCGGGTCAGCTACGTCGACGCGCCTTCGCCGGTCGCGCTCGCCGCTCGTTTCGAACGGCTTTCGCTCTATTTGCCGTTTCGCCCGTCCTGCCTGCTCAGGGCCGTTGCACTGCTGCACTATCTTGCCCTGCAGGGCCATGATGCAGACTGGGTGATTGGCGTCCAGCTGTTTCCGTTCCGGGCCCATTGCTGGCTCGCGCGCGACAATATGCTGCTTGCCGAGCGTGCGCACCTGATCGAGGACTATGTGCCTATATACCGGCTGCGGCAGGTTTAGGCAGTGCGCGGCTACCTTGTCCTGCAGTGGGCACCAGGCAATAATGACGCAGACACTGCGGTGCATCGGATCAAAGCGCTGATCGGGCGAGACGGTGGTGACATCCGTGTCGACGCACCGGGTGTCCTGATCGCAGGCGCACGAGACAGAGTGCGTCCCATCGGCTCGGGCACTTATGTTGTCGGCGACCTCTTTGCAGGTGCCGCGCGCCCTGCCACCCCGCCCCGCCTCGACACAACCGACGTGGCAGGCTTTCGCGCCTATTGCCAGACCCTGCTGTCGCAATGCTGGGGCAGCTATGTCGCTATGCGGCATGCCCCGGACGAGGATGCGCCGCTGTGCGTTCTTCCCGAACCCATGGGCATGCGCGATTGTACGAGCTGGGTGCATGAGGGTGTCCGCTTCGTGACATGCGATCCGGACAGATGGATCCTTAAGTTCCCCCCGTGCGATCTGGCCATCGATCGTGACGCCGTGGCGCATCTGCTGGCCTACACGACCGGGATTGCAGAGGCGCAGCCCCTTGTCGGCCTGGAGCTGCTCGACCCTGGGGCGCTCACCACGTTCCGGCCCAAAGGCCACGACAGCGAACGCCTGTGGACACCGCGCGATTTTTGCCAAAGCCATGGGCAAGCAAGCGAACCGGCCGCGCTGGCGTTGCGCGTCGATGCCTGCCTTGCCGCCTGGGCCACTATTGGCGACAAGGCGTTGCTCGAGCTATCGGGCGGTCTCGATTCCGCGATCGTAGCTTCCAGCGCGACCCGGGCCGGCATCCCGATTGCCCAAGCGGTGACCTTTTTCGGCGATACGCTGAGCGGGGACGAGCGCCGCTTCAGCCGGGCCATCGCTGCGCATCTGGGAATCGAAACACAGGAAATCGGCCTGATCGCCCGTGCGCTCGAGACGGTAATGCCGTCCCAGTCCGCAACCGGCATAAGACCGGGGATCGGCGCCACAAGCCTGTTCCACGATGACCGGCTGGCACAGGTCGGCGACGCGCTGGGCACTGACATGCTCCTAACCGGACAAGGGGGCGACGCGCTTTTCTTCCAGCATCCCACGCCCGCAGTCGCGTCCGATCCATGGCCGCGTGCCAAACACAAGAGCAGAGCCAGCCTGGAGGCGCTCGCCCGCTGGTCGCAAAGCTCGATCTGGTCGATTGCCGTGCACGCATGGCTGCCAGGATGGACGCGCAGGCAGGCAGAGGCAAAGCCCTGCTCCTTCACACGCTTTGAAGGTCCGCCCCGTCCCCTGCGCTGGACGGGCCCGCTCGAAGGGCTCCCTCCTGCCAAAGCCATGCAGGTGCTGGCGATAGCAGGCGATCGCAGCGCCTTTGGACCCAGTCAATGCAACCAGTCCATGCGCGTCATCCACCCCCTGCTCTCGCAGCCGCTGGTCGAATATGCATTGGGCCAATCGGTCATGACGCTGACCGATGGCAGGCGCGACCGGGCGCTGGCGCGCGCGGCCTTTGCGCATCGCCTCCCTGCAGCGATCATCGATCGGCGGGGCAAAGGCGCGCTCAGCGGTTTTTTCGGCCGGGTGCTGGCAAGGCGTACAAAATTGCTGCGCAGCGAACTGCTCGACGGTGCGCTTGCGCAAGCCGATCTGCTGAACCGGGCCGCGCTCGAGCAAGCCCTAGACCCTGAATTTCTGATGCAGGAAGACTGCTATGGTCCCATCCTCAATCTGCTGATCGTCGAGGGATGGATGCGGACCTGGCAGGACAGGCTGCGTCACGGCCCGGCATGAGCCACAGGCTTTGCAGAGCCCAAATTCTCCTCAAGGAACGCGAGCACCCGTTCGTAAAGATCGCGCAGATTGGCGGGGCTGGCAACGACATGGCCTTCTCCCCAATAAGTGACAAGCTGGGCGTCTTTTCCTTGCCGAAACAAGGCCGAAAAAAGCTGTTCGGCCTGCCCAAGCGGCGCAAAGTCGCGGTCTGCGGCAATGAGCAGCATCGGTGTCTGGATCCGATCGGCGCGGTAGACAGGACTGTTGGCAAGATAACGCGACGGCGCTGTCCAGGGCGCGGCGCCCATCCGCCCCTGCCCTGCTTCCGCCCAGGCATAAGACGAGGCTACCCAGACACCTTGCTCGGGGGCGATGCGGGCGGCGGGGCCGAAGGTTCCGACCGTAGCGCCAAGGTCGTAAATGCCGGAGGACGCAATGATGGCGCGGAACCGCGCGCTCTGCGTGGCGGCCATCGCGACGGCATAGGCGCCAAAACTATGGCCCCAAAGCGCTATCCTGGTCGCGTCGCAGCAGCCGGTCGCCAATGCGGCATCGATGGCCGGGTCCAAAGCCTGCGCAAAGGGAAAGCCTGTGTCAGGAAGGCGATCGGGCATTGGCAACGACGGCAGCAGCACGGCAAATCCCGCCGCTGCCAGGAGCTGCGCATTGGCATAAGGCCGCAGACCGGTCACCATCTGGTCGGCAGGGGCTGTGCCGCTGTAGACCTCGCCGGGATACGGGATCACGACCAACGGCAATGCAGCGCGGCTATCATGGCCTGGCGGCAAAAGAAGCCAGCTTATCAGGCGCGCACCATCGGGCCCAGCATGCTCCAGGCGGCGCAGGATGGCCGGTTCGACGTCGCGCATAGGGGCGTTCAGCACCATGATCTCCCGCCCATTGGCGGGGCCGGCGGGCAAAAGCCGCGTCTCGCCGGACCGGGCACGCACCCGCAGCAGCAACGGCGTCGCGCGACCTTGCTGTCGCAAGGCATCGACGCTTGCGATCCCGGACGGGCTCAAATGCGCCAACGGCACGGCACCAACCCTCTCAACAAGAACAGCGCCGCCGTCTCCAAGGTTGCGCCAAGCAACTGGCCTCCACCCCGGCAACGAGACGTCGGCGTCGTTCGCGCAGTCTATCGGAACCTGCCATCGAAAGGCATCCGTACCGGACGGACGGGACGTTCGCGCAGCAACGGGCACGCCTTCCTGTGGGCTGAGCGTGCAGCGAAGCGGTCGCGCCGGAAGGCGATCTTGCCCGGCCCGCCATAGCGTTCGACCACGAATGTCCGCGACCCTCGCGACGATGCCAGGTTGATCCTCGGCGAGGAAAGCAATGTACCGCCCGTCCACGTCCCAGCGCGGATCACCCTGGACGGCGCAATCGGGGCAAGGGACCCACTGCGCACCCGACACCAGGTCGACCAGGCGCAGGGTCCGGGCGAAGAACCCCTCGTCCTCGCGCACGACGGCCTGCGCGGCCGGTTGCTGCGGCTGCGCCAGTTCGAGCAGTGCCACCCTGTCATGATGCGGCGACAGCACAAGCTGGTTGAAATGCCCCCGCGCCAGTGGACGCACGGCGCCCGATCGCCGGTCCAGCAGCAGCAATCGCTGCGCGGGCCGGTCAAGGTCGCGCAGATAGCGCCCGCTGCCGATCACGGTGACGGCATGTTTGCCCATCGCGGTTGCATCCCATTTGTCGCGCACCCGGTCCGGGGCCCGGTCCATCGCCAAGGCCCAGGGCAAGTTGCTATCCGCCTCAGCAATCAGGAGCAGGCGGTCCTCAGACAGCCAGGCCAAAATGCTGTGAAAGCCATCATAGCTTGGCGCATAGGGAAACCAGTCGGTCGCACCCGTCGCCACCGTGATGAGGCCGAGTTGCAAGCGGTCGTCCTCCAGGCGCGCAACGGCAAGCTGCGTGCCTTCAGGCGAGAAGCCCAGGATCTTGGTGCCAGGGGTCATGCCGTCGGGCAGCAGAGCCCGCGCCGGACCGCCGCGCTGCAAGTCGACAACGAACGGACGGGCCCGCAGCACATGGGAGATGGCGATGCGCCCGGGCTGCGGCATCGCAAGGAGGCCGTCCAGTTTCTCGAATGCGAGCCAGCGACCGCCGGGGTCGACAAGGATCTGGCCTATATCTTCCTGCCGCAGGAGGTCGTCGAGCCCATAGGGCCGCGCGGCAAGCGGGTCCGGACGCCAGCAGAGCAGCGCTGCGAGCGCCAGGCCGGCGACGATAGCACGCATGATGGCACTACCAGCTTTTGCTGATTTCAAGCGCAACGAACCGCCCGGTCGCGTCGGCATTGGCGCCATCATAACCGGCCCCGGCCGTCGAATCGTAGAAAGGGGGCGCGCGGTCGAACAGGTTCTGCGCCACGAGCGATACCGAAAAGCCCGAAAGGCGCCCAGAGCCGGTGGGTGGCGCAAAGCCCAGCCGGAGGTCGATCGTGGTCCAGGCCTTGATACGCCGACCGACTTCGTCCCGGTAGCGGTTGACATGGTTGACCCCCAGTAAGGCATCGAACGCCCCCCGGGTCCAACCGGCGGTGAGGCGCCCGCGCAGGTCGACGGGTCGTCCCGCGATATTGCGTTGGTCGACCGGCTGGGCGGTCGGCGTCAGTTGCTCGCGCCACCGCGCCAGATAGGTAGCGCCCAGTCCTAAGGTGAAGCGGTCGCTGCCTCGCGTGAAAGCATAGGTCACATCAATATCGCCGCCTGCAACGTCGACGCGCCCCGTGTTGACGTAGCGCGTATCGACGACAGCGGCAACGGCTTCGGCTGGATAGCCCGCCGCCCCGCCTGCTTCGGCAAGGAGCGCGTCTACCAGCGCACGGTCCTGGGCATTGGTTGCAGGCGACACGAACTGGACGAAGGGCGCGAGGCTAGGATTGGTCAATGCCTGCGAGAAATTGCGCAAGGCCGGCAAATCGATCCGTCGGCTAAAAATCGTTCGGAATGCCGTGAGGCTCGCCTTGAAACCGGCAAGGGAACGCGGCTCAAGATCGAGCCCCACGGTCCAGCTTCGCGCCTTTTCAGGCGTGAGACCGGGATTGCCTCCGCTGCGCTGGAGAACGATGACCTGATTGCCACTCCCGTCGGTGAGAATGGTCGGACTGACAGCGGTCGGCGCGCCCAATTCGCGCAAATTGGGGGCGCGGAAGGACGTCCCCCAGCTTCCCCGAAGCGCGAGGCCCTCCATAGGCACCCAGCGAATACCGATTTTCGGATTGGTGGTCGTTCCCACGTCGCCATAATGCTCGGTGCGCACGGCAGCCGAAATGTCGAGGCGCTCAAAGCCGGGACGCGCATTGCCTGGCCCGAACAACGGCACGCTGAGCTCGGCGAACCCTGCCCATATGCTGCGGGCATAATCGGCGGGCGTCCCCGGTTCGGGAAGCGGCGAGAAAACGAAATTCACCGCACGGGTCGAAAAGGCCTCGCGCCGAAAATTGCTGCCAACGGCCAAACGCGCGGTGCCGCCCGGAAGCGCCACCAGCGGTCCGTCGGCCAGAAGCTCGCCGGTGTAGATGCGCGCGCGGGTGCGAACGTCGGTAAAGCCGCTTATCGCCTCAAGGATGGGCCGGGCGTTGGATGTCCCGTCACCATAGGGGTTGAAGTAACCGTCGACCGCGGGCGAATAGAGCGTCGCGGGGTCGTCGGGGATCGTGCCGAGCGCTTCGGCGAGTACATATTCATTGGCGAAGCGGTCGGTTGTGCTCACGTCGCGCTGCGCTGCATAAGCGGCATAGGGCGCAAGTTTCCAGCCGGAACCCAGGTCCATATCGAGGGCTGCGGTGAGGCTCAGGCTTTGTGCCGACCCTGCGGTTCGGGTTGGCCCCAGTTCACGGGTAAAGGCGTAGCCGATAAGGTCGGATGACGCGCCGGTCGGCGAGACGAACCAGGGATTGGCATCGGTGACGCTCAGGATGGTCGCGTAGCCGAAAGTGCGGCTGTCGAAGCGACGATGGGAAAATCGGCCCTCGAGCGACAGGTCGACATCGTCTGCCAGCCTCTGGTTGGCGTGCGCATACACGCTGTGGCGCTCCTGGTCCGGCGAAAGATCCGAGCCTTCCCGGAAATTTTCAAGGTTGACCGCACCGGCCAGAAAATCGCCGGCGCTGAGCGCCGTGCCGTTCTGGCCAGAGGGGATGGCAAAAGCAGGCACCAGCGCACCGTCGGCGTTGAATCCCAATATGTTTCCCGGCAGACTATAAGGATAGCGTCGATCGGTCCCGCCCAATGCGCGGGCATCGGCAGAACGGGCATAACGCCGATCGGCGCTGCGCAAGCCTGCGCGCCACTGATATTCGTAGGAGATAAGCGCCGAACCACCGTTCCAGCGGGTGCCCGCGGTTTGTGAAAGCTGGAGATCGCGAGCGTGGCCACGCGTTACGCTGCCAAAGCGCGCATCGCTCTGAAACCCTGTAAAATCCTGCTTGAGAAGGATATTGACGACGCCTGCAACCGCGTCCGAACCGTACAGCGCAGAAGCGCCATCGGTCACGATCTCGACACGCTCAAGTGCGCTCATGGGGATGCTCGATATGTCGGCAAAATCGCCAAGCAACCCGGCCCCGGCGATGCGGCGTCCGTTGACGAGCACCAATGTTGCATCGGGGCCAAGCCCGCGCAAGTTCAGCCCCGAGGCCAATGTTGCATTGTTGCCCGACCGGTCGGCAAAGGACAACGCGCTCTGCTCGGTCGCCTGCCCCGCGAAATTGCCTGGCAAAGCCTGCAGCGCCTGCGCCACCGTGCCATAGCCGTTGCGCTTCATATCCGCGCGGCTGATAGTCTGGGTTGGCGAGGCTGACGGCGGCGCGCCGCGAATGAGCGATCCTGTTACGACGATGTCGTCATGGTCGAGCGCAGCATCCAAGCTGGCCTCAGTCTCACTGGCCTTCGAAGACGGCGGCGCGACCAGCATGACGATCCCGGCACCCACCTGGCGGACACTGATGCCCGTCCCGGTTAGCAGCCGTTCCAACGCGGCCGCAGCCGTCAGATCACCGTGCAAGGCCGGAGTCTTGCGCCCAGCGGCAAGGGCCGGTGGATAAATAAGCTGGACACCGGCTTGCTCGGCATAGCGGGCCAAGGCTTGCGCCAGGGGGCCACCATCGATGTTGAAGCGGATGGTTGCTTCAGCGGCCGCAGCGGGGATCGACCCTGCGCCTAGCGCTGCAATTATGGCAATGGACGCTCCCCGGCCAAGGCAGGCAGCAATGCGTGTAGTCCCCATGATGTCCCAGTCTTTCCCCCTTTGCGCTCCGACGCAAGCGGAACGCATGGATGCGCCGCGATGGCACTCCTTCAGTCAAGGGACGCACCAGAGTGGGGGTCACCCTGACGGGGCGCGTAAAAAAAGATCAGGTCGCGGGTGAAGGCGGTGGGCGTAAGGTGAAACCGCCGTCGGGCCGCTGTTCTGCAACGAGCCCGAGCATGGCCGAGACCGCCCGGGCAAAGGCAGCGGTATCGCCGGTCTTGAAGGAGCCGCTGATCGGCGATGACCGATGACCGGGAACGGCGAGCACCACCTTCACCTGGCTATAGCGATTGATTTCGCCGACCGCCTGATCGAGCGGGGTCGCATCGAAGAGCACCCGCCCTTGTGTCCAGGCCGTGGCGGCACGCGGATCGACGGGCTGGATGGGCAAGGACGATGGTGCGTCAGACCGCCACTGCTCTCCCGGCCGCAGGCGCACAGGCGGGCGCCCCGCCATCCGAATCTCGACGCCCCCTTGGAACAGCGCCACGCGCGTCTGCGCGCCTGTGTACCGGACATCGAAGCGGGTTCCTGTGGCCCGGACCTCCACAGTCCCAGCGGTCACGATGAACGGGCGGCTACGATCATGGGCCACGGTGAACAGCGCTTCGCCGCGGTCGAGCCGGATACGGCGTTCGCCCTTGCTCAATGTCGCGCCGAGGCGGGTATCGGTATTGAGCTGAAGGTGCGAACCATCTGCCAGACGTACCGTGCGCTGCCCCCCTACGGCCGTCGCGACATCGATCCCTTGGTTTGGCTGGAAGCGAGTCCAGCCTGCCAGAAGCACCACGGCAACAAGGCCCGCCGCGAGCATGAGCGCGGGGACGGGGAACAGGCGCCAGCGGGCTCGGGGGCGCCGCGCCATGGTCTGGTCTGCAAGACGCAGCATGGCGGGCCGCGCCGCTATCCGGCCAGCGTCACCCCACAAACGTTCAGCTTCGGCAAACGCCACGGCATTGGCCGGGTCGCGACGCCATTCGAAGAAGCTGTCGAGCGTGCCCTTGGAGACCGGCAAGGTGCGCAGGCGCGCCAGCCACTGCGCAGCCTGGGCACGGCGACCGCTCGCGCAGTTGTCCTGCTCGTCCGTCATATTAGCCCAGCAGCTTCGTCATGCACTGCTCCACCGCCTTGCCGATACGCCATTCGACGGTCTTCACCGAGATTCCGAGATGGCGGGCAATATCATGGTTCGTCATTTTCCGAAACCGACTGAGCACGAATACATCGCGCAATGGCTCGGGCAGATCGCCTATCACTTGCTCCAGGAGGCGATCGGCCTCCTGCTCGTGCAGGCCTTGCGGGCATGTCACGACGCTGTCGTTGGCCGCCAGGAGGTGCTGCTTCTCCCGCCGCAATCGCTCCCGCCGCCGCCCGTCGCGAAAGAGATTGAGCGCGATGCGCGACAGGAAGGCGCGGGGATGGGCAATGTCGCGCGGTGGCGCGCGCAGCACGCGCAGCCAGGTTTCCTGAACGATATCGTCGGCTTCCGTCGGCGCAAGCCGCAGGTTGCGCCGGAGCAGGCGGTGCAGCCACTGGCCATCGCGTTCGACCCAGGTCTCGACCTCCAGGGCCGCGTGGGCCTGGGGCGGTTTGTCGGCCGCGGACATGGGGCACCTCCCTTACGACGAAGGGGCGAAGCCTTTGGCCTTCAGCAGAATCGATCCATGCGCGCAGATACCCACGTGCGACGCGCACGCAGGGGAACGGACGCCTCCAGCCAAGCCGGTGACGACCGTACTATTCGCATAGGGGATTCCACGCCCCTGCCCCGGCCTGTCCGGAGGCACGCCCAAGCTGATTCATTTATGCCTAGGGATCAAGCCCCAATTGGCCGAGAGGCCCAAGGAAAGACAGGAGAGTGGGAGGGACGGGTCGTGGAACTTCTATGCAAGAAGCCCGCTTATTTGCCGGGCGCATCGAGATGCTGCGGCGTCCCTCCCGGCATTGAGCCCGGTCTATTCGCGGCACCGCCATCCTAGATAGCGTTGCCGCTGCGCGACGCAATGCTCACTCTTCCAAGGCGAGCCTTTCGTTGCAAATCGTCTGGGTGAGCGCCTGCAATTGCCGGATGCGCGCGGTCAGCCAATCAAGCTCGGCATCGGTGATCTTGTAGAAATCGGAATAGCGGGCCTTGATATAGGCCGCTCGCAGCAGCTCGTAGCAGCGCTTGCCTTCTCTGGTGTCCCGCTGCCAGATGCCGATCAGCCGCGGATCAAGCTGCTCGCAGCGCTGCGACAGGAAATTGAGATTATGCGACTTGGGCCGGTACAGCTTGAGGACCAGAAGGATGCAGTAATAGGCGCGCTCGGCGGCCTGGTGCAGATTGAAGGCTGCTTCGTTGCGCCATTTTGCTTGTTCTTTGTCGGTGGTCGGGCTGGACGCTTCTCCTTGGGCGTAGTTTGCTAATTTTAATGCTCTTTCAATGCCTGGAAAGTCATCGTCGAAATAGAACTCCGCCTCTTTCCGTGCTTCTTCAGGCGACAGCGGCACAGGGTCCGCCAGCGGGAAGCCCGGTTCCTCGAAAAGCGCGATCCCTTCCCGGGCGATGTCGATGAAGAAATAGCGTCCGCGTTCCAGCTGATGGTTGATGTCGTCAAGACTGTGAATGATGAGGTTGAGCGGCTGAGGCCAAAAACGCCGGGTCAGCATCTCGACCATCCGGTCCTCGGCCTGGGTCCAATAGTCGGCTGCATTGGTGAGATCTTCGTGATCGACAACGACGAGAATGTCGTAGTCGGAAAAATAACGCCCCACCGGATCGATCACCTGCCGCCCGAGGGCATAGGAGCCAAAGAGGACGATTTTGAGTATGCGCCCATCGCGAATATGCGGTGCGCTGCGCTTTGCGGTCTCCCGGGCAAATTCCTCGCGCAGGATTTCGACAGCCTGCGCAAGATCGCGCCGTGCTCGGGCGGGGAGATGTGCCAAGTCGGATTTCAGGGCATTCATAAGCGAATCATTGCTTGTTAGCTGTCGAAGCGCAAGCGCTAGATACTTGGAGAAAGCGCCGTGAACCTGAAAAGCAGGTTGCACAAAACCGGGCTGCCAGCACTTGATTGCCAAGGCTCCTACCAACTCAATGGGACCAACGCGAAGTGGCGAGAGGATGCTCCGTGCCTGAGGCTACTGTAAAGAAACCGGAAGCAAAGGCCACACAGGGCCGCGAGGGCAGCGACACTTTGCTCCCCTTCTCGCCTTCCGCCTCCGCAAACTGGGTTACGGGGATCAGGCAGCGCCAGTGGGGCTTTGGGGCTATTCCGCGCCACATAGCCTTCGTTAGGTCCCGGACATTGTTCACCGGCAAGGGTTTTATCGGCAGTCCGGTCCTTTTGGACTTTTGGGGCAGCGGGAAACCCCATGTCATAGATTGGAGGATGCGGCCTGAGGGGTCTTCGCGGATCACCATTCCAGGCCAGCCAGGGACGGTCTCGTCGCCTGAGTTGAACGGATCGGGAACCGTAGCGTCAAACAGGGTTGCGATCTCGGCGGACGGCTTCTTGGCTTGGTAAAGGTAGCATATCGTCCGATCGTGGCACGACTACCCCTGGCCGCCAACGGCAAATTGCGACCGATTGTGTTGAAAAAGCCGACCTCTCAGAGCGATGCGTAATTTTCTTCGGACCATTACGTTCGCCGCGACAGACAGGTTCAATTACGTGGCAAAGCCGACTCAATCTGGTGCCTCAAGCGCACGAAAATTTCGCGCGCAGACTTTTTCAACACAATCGACCCTTGTCGGTCGTTTACGCATCGATTTTTCATCCCCCCTGTCCGGTCAGTCCGCTTTCTTAACTTAGTCCTTGAAGACTGGCTGATTGCGGAATGTCGATTCCGGAACGAGTGTGATCTGCGGTTCTCGGTGCGTTGCCTCCCGACAAGAGCCAGCGGTTCGCTTTCTGAAGTCCAAACGGCCTTCCCCACTTAGAAGCCGCCGGTCCTGCCCCACTGGAGGCCGGCATTGCGCACTATGACAATGTAGCTATTCTGATAGCGTTCCCAGCGTGATACCGGCGAGCTTACCAGACTCTTCCCTTAATCCCGGTCTGGTGCGCCGAGCGGAAAATATGCGCGGTAAGGTCGTGCCTCGTTGATGCAGCGTGCGACGGACGGCCGACCGATCAAACGGGCGCGATAAGCTTTTAACGTAGTGTGCTGGTCTGCGATTGGGTGCGCCCAGTCGGCGTAGAAGAGCGATGGGGCGGCAGCGCAGTCGGCAAGGGTGAAGTGGCCAAACAGCTGAATTACCATGTGCCGTCCCTCATTTTGGCTTGCCGTTCGTCCTCACGTGCACTTTCAATAGTCCCATAGGATCCCGTCTGGACCGGACCTGCAGGTTCGTAGGTCGCGATCACGGTGCCGCCGGTCGTTACCTGGTGATCGACCAGCTTGAGCGTAGCTGGCGGCGTTCCCTGGCCGAAAAGCCGCTTGCCGCTGCCAAGCACGACCGGGAAAGTGTACAGAACCAGTCGGTCGAGCAAGCCTGCCGCAAGCAATGCGGGGTAGATCATGCTCGATCCCTGTATCAGCAGGTCGGGGCCGTTCTGCTGCTTGATCGTTGCAACATCATCCACGGTGCGCATCCGGTGGCTGTTCGCCCAGGGCAACGGTTGCTCGCCTTTCGTAAGGACATATTTGTCTGCTGCGGTGAACGCTTCGCCCATCGCTGCGCCTTCACCATCGGCGTAGGGCCAGTAAGCGGCAAAGATGTCGTATGTTCGCCGGCCTAGAAGCAGGTCATAGGGTTGCGAGAAGAACTGACCAATCGCCGTATCGACCTGACCGTCGGAAATGGGGAACATCCAGTCGCCGTGCATGAAGCCCCCGGTCGGGTCTTCACTTGGTCCACCGGGCGCTTGAATGACGCCGTCGAGCGATGTGAACATGCCGCCAACGATATTACGCATTGGTCGCCTCCCCGGCGCGCGCCGCTTCGATTCGGGCGATGTCAATTTTGCGCATCGTCATCATCGCTTCCATCACGCGCTTGGCGGCAGAAGGGTCCGGATCGGCCATCCCGGCCATCAGCGCGCGAGGCACGATCTGCCACGAGAAACCCCAGCGATCCTTACACCAACCGCACATGCTTTCTGCACCACCGTTGGTGACGATAGCATTCCAATAGCGGTCGGTTTCATCCTGAGTATCGGTGAAAACTTGGAAGCTGACTGCCTCATTTGGCTTGAAGTTGGAGCCGCCATTAAGACCGACGAACGACTGGCCCAGCACCGTGAACTCGACCGTAATTTCCTCTCCACGCCTGGTTGACGGATTGTCAGCAGGGGAGTCCTGCCCGATCCCGACATAACTATCGGGGAACAGACTTGCGTAAAACTCAGCAGCCTCTCGGGCCTTGCCATGGTCGAACCACAGGCACGTTGTCATCTTTGCCATTGTTTGCTCCTTACTTTTGGCTGGCCAGCGCGAAGGCGGCGACCGGCACATCTTGGGGTAACGTCCCTACACTTGACCTTCAGGTGGTGAGGATGCCGCCGTCGGTAGTCATCAGTTCGTACCAAATCAGGATGCCTTCAGGATTAGCCATCCTTTTCATCCTCTGCGTATAGCGCGAGCTGGTCGGCCATCGCCTTGCGGTGCGCGGGCCGCGTCTCGCCGCGCTCGACGTAGGCGGCAAGCTTCGGGAAACTGTCCAGTTGGCCTGAGCCGCGCAAGCCGCCGAGCACCGAGATCAGCATCAGATCGCCGATGGTAAACGTATCGCCATCGATCCATTGCTTGTGGTCGAGCGCCAGTTCGAGATCATGAAGTCGTACTTGCAAATCTTCGCTGACTTTGGCGTGACGCGCCTTTGACCATTCACGGTCTGCTTCGAAGATATCATTGACGGCAATCGCCATGACGAACGGCTCGACTGAATTGAGCGCGGCCACAAGCCATTGGATCGAACGGATCCGCGCCGCCGGATCGGTCGGGATCAATTGACCTGCCCGCTCGGCGATACGCAACACGATCGCGCCCGATTCAAAGATCTCGACCTCATCGTCGCGGTACGTTGGCACCTGCCCGAAGGGTTGATGGCAGCGATGCTCGGGCATCTTAGCGTTGCGGATGAGCTCAACGTCATAGGGCTGACCGACTTCCTCGCAGGCCCATCGCGCGCGGATATCGCGGACGAAGCCCCGTGCGAACGGAGGGACCCATGCGAAGGTGGTAATGACCGGAAGCATATCATCCTCTCCATTTGATCAATTTGTTCTGGTTCGACGTCTTGTTATGCGAGTGCGATCAGTTCCCGGCGCAGTATGTCCGGATCATGCAGCTCGGCTTCAACGGCCTGATGGGTGGCGCGCCAGATCGGCAACGCGCACGCAAGAGCGTCGCGGCCGGCGTCCGTGAGGACGAGCAGCCTGCTCCGCCGGTCGGCTTGATCGACATGTACCTCGACGAGACCGCGCCGTTCGAGCGGTTTCATCGCGGCCGTGAGTGTCGTCCGGTCCATCGCCAGCAACTGCGCAACGGGTGCCATTGGCGGCGGAGCGGGCCGGTTGAGTGACATTAGCAGTGAAAACTGTCCATTTGTGAGACCAGCGGGTTTAAGTGCGGTGTCGAACCTTCGCGCCAAAGCGCGGGCGGCACGCTGCGCATGAAGACACAGGCAGGTGTCGCGTACGTCAATTGTGGTCTCGAACGGCACCGACTTTAGCATCTGCTCAATATGTTGATATCAATCTAATCTGTCAAGTTTAATGCATTGTGAGGGCCGGGTTTGGGGTAAGCATCGACAGATTTGGAGCGGGACGGGGCCAGCGCATCGGAACTCCGCTCGCAAAGTCGGCCTGGTATTGAACAACTGGCTTTAGCTTCCGCATTCGTCCGAGGAGGCCATGAAAATTCTCTGCGCCGCTCATCCCATTTGGGCGGAATGGATATCTGCAAGAACCGTCGATATTGCTCGCGTTAGTTTCGCCCTTTTGGCGCAGCTTTACTCAGGATTGTCGCAGTCTTTCCGTCGCAGCCAGCCATCGTCTGTAGCCTAGTAAGGCCAATAGGATCATCGCCGCATAGAGGACGGCAGTTAGCCACAAACCCTTGAAGGTGAACATGCCGACATAGACAATGTCCAATGCAATCCAAAGCAGCCAGCTGGCGGCATGGCGGCGTGCTGTCCAATATTGTGCAACGAGGCTGAAACTGCTGAGCACCGCATCCATCCACGGTAGCGCCGCATCGGTGAAGCGATGCATGCAATAGCCGATGGCGATGGCACCCACCGCACCCGCCGTCAGAGTCGTGGCGGCGCGCATGAGCGGCAGGGGCATTATCACGACCCCTCCCGCATCGTCCCGGCCCCGTGCCCAGCGGAGCCAGCCATAGATGATCGCGCCGCCGAACAGCAGTTGCAGCACCATGTCTGCATAGAGGCGTACATCTAGGAAGATCTTGAAGTAGAGCGCGCAGGCCAGAAGGTTGATGCTCTCGTCATTCATGAAAGTCGCATATTGGCGGCCTACATATTTGAGCGCAGCGCTACCGAACAGGCGTCCGACATCGTAAGTGCTGCCGAGGCCGAACTGGAAGCGCGGGCTGCTGACGGCGCGCTTGCCTTTCGTCGGCAACAGGTCGCCGCCCATCAGCAGATCGTCGTTTAACCGCGTGTGCAGATATTCGCCCGAAGCATAAAGGCTGAACCCTTTGGCGGGACGATAATCGATCTCACCATCCAGCCCGTAGCCGCTCTGACTGCCGCCGTTAATCGTCGAACTGACGAGCGCGCCGCCGCTGTTGACCAGCGTCGCCACCTGGCGATTGCGGAAATGGTAGTGAAAGGCGGTCAGCGAGAAGGACAGGTTGGGGCCAATATAGCGATAACCCAGTTCCTGCGAGACGCTATATTCATTCTTGAGCGCGCCGGTGCCTTGGCTGACCAGTTCGCCGCCATAATAGCTGTTGTAGAGCGCGAACTCGTTAGGCGTGCGAAAGTTGGTGGTCATGTTGGCGAACAGTTGCTGCCGATCGTCCAGCCGATAATGAATCGCCGCGCGGGGCAAGGCGGCGAAGCTGTCGACATGCACTTTCGACTGTGGTCCCGGCAGATGGTTGCGGCCATTGCGCAGCAGGCTGACACCCTTGAATCCCACATCGACGGTGAGGCGCGGCGTAAGCACAATGCTGTCCGCCAGGAAGACGCCTTTGGTCACAGTGACAGTGCGCTGATTTTCATAAGCGAGCAGGCGCCCGTCCGCGGTACGGATCGCCTTGTCCTGATAACCCCAGCTATCCACCGGCCGGCCATCGGCGTCAATCGAGGTATAGCTTTGGGTTACACGGTCGGTGCCATATTTTCAGCGTCGGCGAATTGCGAGGGATAGGCATAATAATAGCCGATATCATTCTGCGGTGCACCTTCCAGCAGCACGCCGATCTGGTCCTGCCCCAGACCACGCAATGTCAGGCTGGACGTCGCGGACAGACCATAAGGATCGCTGGACGATACGTTCGCCCCGGGCAGAAGGTTGACCAACTGGAAGGCGTTGAGCGTCGGGGCCTGTTTTCTGATGAAGGCGTCTGCGATCGAGCTGATCGCTTTTGGCGCTCTCTGGTCGGGCAGCAGCCCCAGCGGGTCGGGATAACCGGTAACTTCTATGGGCGCGCGATCCTGTTCGTCGCCATCCGCCGCTAAGACGGCGGGGGCCGCAAATAGCATCGCGGTAGCCAGTGCGGCCCGGCCAACATAAATGATATCAATCGTCATCGTCTCACGTCCACTCCACGCGGAGGGACGACGGACATACCGCCTTGCCCTCCCTACGCCGGTATCAGCCGGATCAGGTTCAGCGGGTCGTGGTCTGCTGACCACCTCTCAGCCGCGCATGAGCGGCCCCCCGGGGATGCGCCCCTTTAGTAGGTGGAATGTAAGGTGCAAAGTATTATTAGTCGCAACCCGACCCTTGTCGGTCACTTAGCCTTCAATTCTTCTTTCCCAATTGCTGACGTCCGCTTCCCAACCTAAATACGCCACACTGGCTGGGAGCAGGCAGTCAAAAGGTGACATCGGCCGGCTCAGAATACTCTGGCATAGAGTTTCGCTGATTGTTGCCATAATTATTGTTCCGGATAGATCAGCACGTCAGATTTCGATATCCCCGATGCAGGCATTAGGAATTGCCCGGCCAATAGGTTAACATTCCGTGAAATTCGGAGGTGGCGATGAAGACCGATGCGATAGGGCGCCGAACGATGTTGGCCGGGGTTATAGGGGCGGCGGCGATGTCCAGCTTGCCGCTGGGCGCGCGGGATCCGCAATTCAAGGTACCTGTAGTGGATTCGCTGACCTTGACCGTGCTGACCGACAGCGGGACATTTGGACCTTTCTTACCCGATCAGGACCTTCCCGGCTTGAAGGTGCTGCGCGCCGGCAATGGAAATCCCCCAGGCTATACGCGCATGTCTTCCAAGGCTCTGATGGGTGAGTTCGGCCTTTCGCTGCTCGCGGACTCGCTAGCCGGAGATGCGGCACGCCGGATTCTGGTGGACTTCGGTTATACCGCAGAGGTGTTAGCGAACAATATGGCCATGCTCGGCATCGATCCATCAAGTATCGACGCTTCCGTGCTGAGCCATGGTCACCTCGATCACTATGGCGGGTTTCCTGCGCTGGCCGGACATTTCGCAAGGAAGGGACGCCCGCTCCCGCTTTACGTCGGCGGGGAAGAGGCTTTCTGCGAGCGGGTCGCGATGATCGGCAATCCGCCACCGGTGATGGGCATTCTTGATCGCGCTGGGCTAACGAAAGCGGGATACGATATCCGAATCGCTCCAGAACCACGGATCGTCGCGGATCAGGCTTTCACGACGGGTATAATTCCTCTGTTAACTTCCGAGCGTACCGCGATCCCGACACGCATGCGGCCAGGAACCGGCTGCGATCGGCAAAGACTGCGCAGTGACAAACGCGACCTGGCCGAAGTCACCGACGATGGCGAACATGAGCTTGCCACCTGCTATGCGATCAAGGGGCTGGGACTAGTCGTGATTGCGTCGTGCAGTCACCGTGGCGTCCTGAATTCCGTCCGGCGGGCTCAGGCAATCAGCGGCATTTCGAAGGTTCATATGGTTATCGGCGGCTTCCATCTTGTCCGGCCCCGCACCGAAGAAGAGGCACGGCAAACCGTCACGGCCTTCAAGGTAATGGACCCCGATTATATTGTTCCCATGCACTGCACCGGCGAGATCTTCATTGAGGAGGCACTTCGCCAGATGCCCCTTAAGATTGTCCGACCCTATGTCGGCACGCGTTTCGTGATGGGATAAAGGCGACGTATGTCGCAGCATCTACAGATGCAGGATCTTACTGTCTCGCCCGCAACGTCAGCCCAACTACGCTCGGATCATTTGGTGTTCCGACGATCAACCCGGAATTGCCAGCCTGAACGGTAAGGTTCTGAATATATTGCTTGTCGAAGAGGTTGCGGGCGAACAGTGCCACCTCCAGCCGCTGTCCAATGCGCAGGCCGATGCTCCCGTTTACGACGGTGTAGCCCTTGATGATCGTATAGGCCGAAGCTGTAGGATCACCGAAGATTTTGGTCCGCGAACTGGAGTCCACATGCAGCACTACGTCGCTGTCGCTGCCAAATAACCGGACGGGATGAGAATAGTCAGCGCCCAGCGTTACAGACCATTTCGGCAGTCCGGGAAGCCCCCGGCCGCTAAGATTGCACGCCGAGGTTCCAGTGCCGATCCGCTCGATGGGGCAAGGACCGCCAGGATACGACACATACTTCCCATCGGCATACGCTGCCGAGGCGCGCAACTGGAGGCGGTTGGAAACCTGAGCAACCGCATCGGCCTCGACACCCTTCACGCGAACCTTGGGGATGTTGGCGAGATAGGTACGTAGCGCGGCCGCCGCGCCGGTGTCGGTAACGTTCGTCTGGAAGTCGCGGACGGTGGTGTAATAGGCATCGATGTTGAAGATCAAACGCCGGTCTAGCGTCTGCGTCTTGAGCCCGATTTCAAAAGCGTCGTTTTTCTCCGGCTTCACCACAGCCGTCTTGAGCGCGGGCAGATTGTTATTGTCGAGCGGCAGGCCTGCCATGTTGATGCCACCGGACTTCGCGCCGCGTGCATAGCTGGCATAGCCCAGCACGCCAGCGGAGATCGTATAGGAAAGGTTGGCTCGGCCGGTGATATCGCCGTCCTTGTCGCTTGCCGAATAGGTTTGGCCCCGCAGGATGGAAAGCTGGCTGCTACGCTGCGCGGGTGTAACGGTCGCCGGTCCGCCGAAGGTGAAGGTGTCATAGACGCCTTCCTTCTCTTCGTAGGTGTAGCGCAGGCCACCTGTGAGCGTCAGTGCCTCCAGCAGTCGCCAGTTGACTTCGCCAAACGCCGCGTAGCTATCCGACCGAAAATCGGTGTGGCCATCAGTGCCATAGCCATCGAGCAGATCGGAGTCGCTGAAGAGCAGCCAATAGGCCGCACGCGAACCGTAGATGGAGATGGGCCGCCCCGTTATCTTCTGGCGAAAGAAATATAGACCGGCCACATAGCTGAGCGGCCCATCCCCATCGGACGCCACGCGCAGTTCCTGGCTATACTGGTCCTGCCGGGAGGGAATATGCTGGGTCAGCTGGATTGGGATGCCCGTATAGTCCCGATCATTGGCCGCATCCCAGTTCCAGAAGCGCCAGCTACTGACCAACGTCAGCCTAGCGCCACCCAGTTTCCCGTCGAAAATTGCCGCAACGCCGCCTTCATTCGTCTTGACGCCAAGCGGAGCGTCTATGTCGGTCAGCCGGTCATAGGGGTTGAGGCTCGGTGGGGTGTAGGGACCACCGGGGACATTCGCCGCCAGCGCGGCATATTGCCGGGTGGAGGCTTTAAGCGTCGGCGCGACCCGGACATAAACCTGTGTACAGCAGTTGCTCTCGAAATTGGCGAAGTCGGCAATCAGGCGCAGTTGCACGCCTTCGGAAGGCTTGACGAGCAATTGCCCCCGCGCGGCCTGATTACTGGACGTGTTCTGATCACGGCCCGTGACGACGTTGTGGATCACGCCATCCCGCCGGGTCGAGACGCCGGAGATGCGGAACGCAACCGTGTCGCTGATCGGGCCGGACGCCGACACTTTCGCCTGCAGGAAATCGTCGCTCCCATAGGAGAGTTCCTCGCTCGCTTCCGGCGTAAAACTCGGCAGCCGCGTGGTGATGCTGATGGCGCCAGCCGTACTGTTCTTACCGAACAAGGTGCCCTGCGGGCCGCGCAGCACCTCGATCCGGTCGATATCTGTGAAGTCGAAGGCGGCGGTCGCAGGACGCGCATGATAGACCTGATCGACATAGAAGCCGGCGCCCGGCTCCAGCCCGTCATTGGACTGGCTCACCGCGACGACGCTACTGCCCAGCCCCCGGATAGTGACGGAGGTGTTGCGCGGATTAGCTGAACTGTAGTTGAGGCTTGGCACGAGTTGGCTAAGCTGGGATGTGTTCACCGTATAGGACTTGTCGAGCAGATCGCCTCCAACGACGGACAGCGCAACAGGTACGGACTGCGCATCTTCGGCGCGGCGACGGGCAGTGACGATGATCTGGGGCAAGGCTGCGCTGTCTGCCGCTTCCCCTCTGGCGGCAGGACTTGGGGAGGAAGGCTCAGCCGATGCCGGTGCGCAGATCAAAAACGGCACGACCGTGCACATCATGGAAAGCAGACACTTCCGCATAAAACCCCCGTACCGGCTACCGAGGTCGCCTACCGAACTCGATATCTCGTCGTATATAGAGAAGGAAAAATGAAGCAACCTACGTTCTGGCAGCAGACTAGAAGGACTAATTGAGGGAGCGTCGTTCAGTCGGACGCAGGCGCTGCTTTGCCAGGAAGCGGCGTTTCAAGCAGCACCGCAATCAGATCAGCATACGCGTCGCTCTCCGCCATCATAGCCGATTGCGCTTCAAGGGCGCGGTAGGCTGCAAGCACTCTGTGACCGCAGGCCGTCACGCGCGCTCCGCGTTCACGACCGCCGCCCGATAGTGTCTCGACCAGCTTTTCTTGAAAACAGCGGTTCATTTCATCAACCAGCAACCAAGTACGCCGGTAACTCATACCTAGCGCGCGCCCGGCGGCTGATATTGACCGCTCACGCTCGATTGCTTCCAACAGATCAGCTTTACCTGGCCCCATGGCGAAGCCGTTTCCACACAGCAGTTGCAGTTTTACCTTAAGGGGGCCGACGTGCATCTTTTCCACCGATCAGGATTAGCTGGCTTAGAAACATAGCGGTGGCTTCGATCAACGTTCTTGTCAAACTCTGTGCCCTTGCAACGGTGCCTTAGGGCTGCTCGCTTAACCGAATTCAGGTCTCAGCGGCGGCGTCAGACAGTCGACTGAAGTGCCAGACTTGCAATCTTCTAGGCCATAATGAGCCGGGTCTCCCCCGGGCGGTGACGACCCTTTGTGGTCCTTCCCGGTGGCTTTTCCATTTCCCGGAAGCGGACATAGAACAGCGTGCGGTTGCCGCATTTTCAACGTCCGAAAGGTCGGACATTCGCGACAGTCTGGTTCTGAGCACTGAAAATGGGATAGCCGACATTCCGGCTCAGAAATATCGGTGTCAGTTACCGCCAACATAGCGGCCAATCGCAGATTCTGTGGGGCGTTGGAACCTGCCGTTCGTTAACAAGGTGAAACTTCCGGAACGAACAGTAATTCTCGGCCGTTTTGACAAAGATGGTCTTGAAAAGAAACTGTGCGGCGCTTGTACTGGCCCTGCTCCTTGTAGCCTGTGAACGCTCACAGCATCCCGTAGAAGTACGGAATGAGTCCGCCACAGCGCCAGTCTCAAACGTCGACGGCACTTCGATAGAAGCGACGCAGGAATCAGGCAGCATACCCGCAAAAAAAGCTGAGGGCGCAAGGCCCGGCGTTACACCGCCTGAATTGACGCCGCAGGCCGAACGAGGCGAAAAAGGAGCGCGCAACATGCTGCTCACGTTTGCGCAGGCGATCGAGTTGAAGCAATTCGGGCAGGCTTGGGATCTACTCAATCCAGCAGATAAGCAGAAGTGGAGCAAGGCGGACTTTGCAGCCATATTTGCTGACCTTACGAAAGTTTCCGTGGTCATTCCCGACGGAACGACGGAGGGTTCAGCGGGATCGATTTATTACAACGCGCCAATCACTGTCACCGGCAATGACAACGACGGTCGGCCTGTGCGCATCGAAGGGAAAGCGGTATTACGGCGAGTAAACGACGTCGACGGCGCGACCCAAGCCCAACTACGGTGGCATTTCGACACTCTGGACCTTCGCTGGACCCATTAACTAACCAACCTAAATCAGTCAGTCGTTGATCTCCTTAGTAACCTACGTGATTTTGGGGTGCGCGGCGGTTGCCGCTAACAAAACGGACGTTAGGGCGTGCAATGGGTTTTCCCGAAACTGGCCCTTTGTTCATTATCACGACATTCTGGCGAAAGGCGGTAGCCCGATTATTTATTTTTCGTGGCTGGCACCCCTACAACCTTTGTTGACTCCGTCGGCGGTAATAAAAACGCATTGATCAACACTACGAATAACGATGCCGCCAAAACGGCGGAAATTTGGGCTGCGAACATGTAGCGTCGGTCGTATATAAATATCTTTTGCTGACCAGGCTGGTATCCAACTTCAAATGATGGAAATGTCCCTAGGTATTCGTTTCGAAAAACCCGCGGGCGACGCCAATATTGCCTCGCAACCCGTGGCCACAGTAACATGTCGAGAACACGGCGGAACCAAGCCGGGGAACGGCTATAAGCAACAGATACGCGGCTGCTGTTCAGAGGAATTGCGCTCTCGCCAGGTATCTTAATGCAGCCATTCCACCTCTCCGGCCAAATCAAAATACGTGCTATTACCCACATGGACTTGGGATCCCAATCGCCGCGATAAACAATCTCGCTAGCCCGGGCACGCATAAAGCTTCCGCCGATCAAAACGTATAAAAACAGCAAATCGTCTACGTAGCCGGGGAGGCGAATGCGGAACGGAAGTGTGACCCAATTGATCGCCCCATGAACGATGGCACGGTAAGTTGCCAATAAGGAGCTCAGAATCGTAGAAAGGTGAAGGTGGCCTAGTGAGTTCACGAAATTAAGGCAGGCGACGACAGCAACTACAATGCCCAAAATATTGTAGATTCCGGACATGGAACGCCAGACTTCGTTGAGGGATCGCCAAAATTCGTCGTTGGGCGTGTTGTCCCGCTTATAAGTTTTCGCCATCCTCTTGGGCGCTGCCGGCTCGCTTTGAGTCCGCCTCCCATCGCGATCGGGCATTCTCGTTCCATTCGTGTCAATCTGAGTTTGTGCGAGGCAACCCTAGCTCTCGCATCCCTTGATAACAAATGGCATGAGGCAACGTTCGGATACTTCGCAACTGCCTACGGCAGGTGGGTATCGGAACTCTGAATCGAGCGAGAGGTTTGAGAGAAAGGTTGTTGGGCTGTCGCCTGAAAAGCGGTCATTCCCTGACGAAAGGCTGCCCATTTGAAAGCTGTCGGTCATTCATGCATCTGTTTACTTCGCCTCCTGGACCGAATTCAAACTGTACAGTTTTAGAGCAGGATCGTCGGAAGAAGACGTTGTCGTTCGACGACCTCTACTCCTCGCATGACGTCCGTCGTATTGATCCGTCACGACGCAAGTAGTGCCGCTGAACGGAGAGTGGGGAGACACGCGAGGTCCGGCATCAAGTCCTGCAGCTCGTCGAGGATGCCTACCATATCTTGAGCTTCGGATGGGGCTAGGCGGCGCTCCACGAGGGTTCGCAGGTTCTTCTCCAACGCTGCCGCGTATTCCGCAGCATCGGTCGAGCTGGCCGCGCTGGCGACGGCAAGCTCCGCAAAGGACCGATATGTCCATTTCCCGCCCGCCTTTCTTTCGAATGCAAGAGCGAAGGTTCGCTCGGCGAGCAGCTTATCTTTCCATCGCGCGGCGGCAGTCAGCGCCAACTCAACCGACTGGGCAAACGCATCATCCGTAGAGCGCTCCAGAAGCGCGATCACGCTGTCACGCGAAACACCAAGATCGGAAGGCTGCTCGAAAGCCAACAGCGCGTTGAAAAGCGCATTTTGATCGCCAACGATGTTGCCACTGTCCATGGCAGAGGCGAGCTCAGCTGATGGGAATGTCTGAGTCTGCCAGTTGGAGCTGTACTCATCGAGCGGACCAGCTGAAAACTCTACTATGTCCGGAACTTCCACGCCGTCCGAGGCCACATATACTGACCAGGCGGCGGGACGATCGGCTTCAGGAATTGAACGAATGATGTTCCTCAACCTCATGCGCACTTGAGCGGCGATGACGAGCGGATGGAGGCGCTCGCGAACCCACCACCGCTCGCTGCTTCGCTCAACCAAGCTAGCTACCCGATAGGAATTGCCGATCCAACGCTCAACCATCTCGAGAAACTTGGGCCGCTTGACTTCGAGCTTAGAGAACTCACGCGTCAACAGTCCAGCGTGGGCTAGCAAGGCGCACCGCCGGTTAGCAATCGGGGCGTCTGACAATGTGCCGTTGATATCGGCAGACCCGATGACGGATTTGGCTAGTGCAACGAAGTCGTGAGCAGCCTCCGCCATCCGCTCGCTGGTGCCGAGATAGGCATCAAGAACCTCGGTGCCGACTTTGACACAATCGTCGCTTCCGAGCCTCGAACTCACGATTTGCAAGGCGGCAATTGCGGAGAAGAGGTCGCCCGCCTGGGCGAGTTCGGAAGCTAACTCCGCTGCCTCTTTGTCGGCCAGACCCGCGACTAGCGCCTTTATGTCAAAGTCTGTCGCAATCGCCAGAGGCGCAATCAGGAAGGCCACATGAGCTACATTTCCCTGCTCGGCTCGACGTTCGACTGCTTGGCCAAGAGCCTGCGAGAGTGGCAGCCCGGCTCCGAGCTGGAAGAATGCTTCGTAATAGGCCCGTTCGTTCGCCTGCAGGTCGGAGAGCGTCAGGTCGCCCACCTTTCCTCGAAAATCTTGCAACCACCTTTCGGGTGCGGTGCGGAACGCGCCGAGCAAACTCTTGAGTTCATCCATGCTTATCGGTGTCCCGGCAATCTTATTTGACCACTCTGAGACATCGCGGTGGGGTAGTGTAGTGTTGATGCAGAGGCGCCTAAATGTAGCGAGGCGTATCGCGGGGTCATCATGGAGGAGGCCTGCGAAATCCAGAGTTACGCTCCCGTCCGCGCCTTTGACGACAACACCTGTACTCGCATCCCAATCCCCGCTGCTGGCAACTTCGACACCCTCAACGTCCATCATCGGGACCGTTCTGCCGTCAAAGGTCGCTCTTAGAAAGTCGAAGAGGGATTCGGGTGAAACTATGTGCCCGCCGATCCGCACACGACCCGAACCGAGGCCAAAGACTTGCTGCACACGATCAGTTCGAAGTGTTTGGTCGCGTAGATCCTCCGGCGTAGTCGTCCTGTAGTCGATGAACATGTCAACGCCGAGGTTCATCAGCATCTTTTCATGCTTGGCCGACGCCACTGCGATCACATGAGCACCCTTCCACTTGGCGATCTGTACCGCAAAATGTCCCACGCCGCCGGCCGCGCCATTGACCATCACCGTCTTGCCGGCAAGCGGCACCGGATGGTGTTGGTTTGGCATGACCGGGTTTGGCTCGTCATGTCCCAAGTCGATGAGGAACTGCCAGGCGGTAAAAAGCGACATGGGCGCAGCAGCGGCATGAACATGATCTATCCCGCGCGGCTTGTGTCCCAGCTGTGTCGCCGGAACGTTCACATATTCTGCATAGGCTTTGCTACTCCCGAAGACGCCCTCCGGGAAACGAACCATAGAGTAAACCTCATCGCCGACCTTGAAACCGCCAACGTCGCCGGCCACAGCCGCGACCGTTCCCGAGATATCGGTTCCGGGAATGATGGGAAAGTCGCCTGCGGGCCGCCATTCGGGCGGCAGCGTGCGATAGCCGTCACGCAAATACCAATCTGGTGGGTTGACGCCTATAGCATGAACGCGAACCAGAACTTCACCACGATCAAGTTCAGGCTTCGGCGCGTTCTCATACTTTAGCATTTCTGGTCCACCGAAAGCATGCAGGCGAACCGCCTTCATCAAATCGTTCATTTTCATATCTCCGTGCAAGGCTCGTATCCTCCAAAGGCATTTAGGATCTAACAGTAAGGTTGATAACTGTGCGGAATGGCGCTTTAGTAGTGCCATGACGGAACATATCGCACTGGATCGCCTGACGGGACTTATCGCGTTCGCGCGGGCCGGATCGCTGGGCAGCTTCACCGCCGCAGCCCGTTCCCTCTCCATCACTCCATCAGCGGTCAGCAAGAGCATTCAGCGGCTAGAACGTTCCTTGGGAGTGTCATTGTTCACCCGAACGACGCGCTCGCTCACGTTGACGCCTGAAGGTCGTGATGTGCACGAGCGGGCGCTTCGTCTGCTGCGCGAAGCGGAAGACATCGAGCAAACTGCCATGAGCGCACGTTCGGAGCCGTCGGGCACGTTGCGAGTGGCGGCATCATTGCCGATCGGCCTTCACCTCATCGCGCCATCACTACCGCAATTTCGAAGACTTCATCCAAAACTGGTTATAGATCTCAGACTAAGCGACCGTATGGTCGACATAATCGATGAAGGAATCGATGTCGCGATACGTATTGGCGATCTCGCCGACACCCGCCTTCTCTCGCGCAAGCTTGCGCCGCACCGGCTCTGCTGTTTCGCCTCACCTGCCTATCTTGATGCGCGCGGTACGCCAATGCATCCCAACGATCTGGAAGTGCACGAAACGGTAAATTTGCGCTATCAGAGCACGGGCCAGACCTTTCGCTGGCCGTTTCGCATGGGCGAGCGCGAGATGGAAATCGTACCAAAGTCCGGGGTGGTCGTCGATTCCAGCGATGCCGTGGTCGCGATGCTCGCTGCGGGCGGGGGGATAGGCATGGCTACATCATTTGCCGCAGCATCCTTCGTGAAGCGCGGCGAATTGGTTCCTGTGCTTTCTGAGTTCGTTGTCGAGCGTCACAACATCACGGCCCTCTGGCCGGAAAGTCGGCGCGCCAATCCGGCGGTGCGTGCCTTTCTCAACATGCTCCACGCTGCATCCGGGGAGTTGATGGCGGCCACCGCTGAATTCGTCGGGATCATTCCTTCACACTTTGGACCGATCCAACGAAAGAAGTAAAGGCCGCTACCGCCCAATCAAGATGGCGGTTGGTCGGTCACGAGATCCGAATAAATGGCGACACTGAAAGGGGCACGACCGTGGAAATGCGCTAGATTTCTTGCGCTGACCCCGCCACCCACTTTACGTGGAAACACACATTTCCATCGGGCCATGACGATCTCCACATTGTTGTACGCGATAAGACAGAGCCCAAAATTGATCATGAAGTGGGAGGAGCACTGGTCACTGGAATGAGCGCGCGAAGATGCGAAAAATCGATTCAGACCTAATCTTCACCATGATGTATCGATCTCTTTGTGCGGCTTACTCTTCCGCTTCTTCGCTGAATTAACGAACGGCAGCTGCTCGGGCTGATCGTCCAATCACGCGAACTGCGGCTCTGTTGGCGGTCTTTGGCTTCTCTCAGTCCAGGAAGCGCAACTCTTCTACGAGGAGTGCGATGAGCTCAGTAGCAGGTAAGGGCCGTGACAGCGGTGCGCCCTGTCCGGCCCATTGTGCGGCATATCCGGTTTCGCCAACTGCCTTCGCTGCGGCGATCAACGCCTTTCCAGCATCGTAGGTCATTGGATAGCCGGGATGGGGCAAACCGACATTTTCACCCCATTGGGTGAAGCGGTTTGGCAGACCGCGTGCCGGCCGTCCGGAAATTGCGGAGGTCATGACTGTTTTCATAGCAGCCGGACCGGCCAGCGCCGTGCGGTAGGCAGCATCAGCACTGCTTTCTGGACAGGCGACGAAAGCCGTGCCCAACTGAGCCGCTATGGCACCGAGATCGAGCGCTGCTTGGATGCCGCGTCCATCCATTATGCCGCCAGCCGCAATGACCGGCAGGCCAGCGCGTTGCGCCAGTAATCGGGTAAGCGCCAAGGTTCCAAGGCGAGCATCGGGAGCGTCGGGATCGAACATTCCGCGATGCCCACCTGCTTCCCAGCCCTGGGCAACAACCGCATCAATTCCTGCGACCTTTGCAGCCTGCGCCTCGTCGAGGCTGGTAGCAGTGGCTAGCAGCACGCACCCGACGTTCTTGAGCGCAGCGATCCGCTTGGGATCAGGCAAGCCGAAATGGAAGCTGACAACAGCTGGCCTGGCTTCCACCAGCAGCGCAAGCATTTCATCGTCGTGGAGGAAACTCTTGTAGATCGGACGAAGTGCTGCTGGAGGCTGTGCGCCATATTCTTGGAACAGCGGCGCCATCGCCGCGAGCCACGCGGCCTCGCGAGCGGAATCTTGCGCCGTTGGTTGATGGACAAAGACATTGACGTTGAACGGCCGATTGCTGAGGGCACGTACGCCAGCACTCATTTCCTGCGCACCCACTGCGTCGGTGGCAGCAGCACTGATCGAGCCGAGCGCGCCAGCATTACTGACGGCGGCGGCCAGTTCGGGCGTTGACACACCCGCCATTGGTGCTTGCACAAGGGGGAGGGATATCCCGAGGTTTTCTAGCAGTGACATCCTCTCATCATAGCAAAGTGACCGGAAAATGCGATGGACGTGACAATCTGGCTGAAGTGGATGATGGAGCCGTCATATGAACCAACGGCAAGTATTGACTGCGGGCACCGAAAGCTGGAATGGCCGCTGTGTTGGCATGTCGGTCAAAGTGGACTGCAGGCAACTAGTGCTTAATCAGCGGGTCCTTGGTTCGAGCCCAAGTGCGTCCACCATATTTTCAATCACTTATCCGTAATTACGCCGTCTCACAGGGCGGCGCAATCCGGCTACGTAATCGCCACGTAATCGCGGAAGGCCAATTTCGACGATGCCACGCTCGCCGCGAGGTGCTCCTCGGGAGTTGTCGCCTGCTGCTAGCCTTGAGCCATGACAAACTTGATTCGCTGCCGTGGAGCGCTCTTGGAAATCGCCCGCCATTTTGATGCGGAGGCGACGCACGACGGCACATGGCGACCGACGATGCCGGGTGGGAACGTCCTGGTCGCGACCGCCAGCTCAAAAGGTTTGCAGATCGGGCTTGCATCCTGGGCGCTTCCAAATCCGTGCTTCTCGCCTCCTCAACCTTTGAATATACGCTGCTGCCTCTTCGCCAGGGACCTCGTCTCCGGCGCGAGGCGCCTGCATGATCCAGGCAGCCTTGAGCGATGCCTCCTGATTGTTGAAGACGTTGCCTAGCGCAAGCGACGTTGCCGCGCTGACACCGGGCAGGTTCAGCGCATCTGGCGTTTCCGTGAACCGCGCATAGCGGTAGATCTGATCGAGAGCGCGCCGAGAGCGCGTCTTCATGGAGTTGCGCAGCGCCTCGACCGCCACATCGATACCGATCTTGTTCCTGTGCTTGAAGTATGCCCAATGCATTGTAATGCCGAACGGAACCCATCGCTTTGCAAGCAAGACAAGTAGCTAATAACTTCAGAATATTTTGGACTTTAGCAAAAACAAAATTGACATATTATTCTGTTGTATTTGGGCAGATAGCTAAGATAATTTCGCGGGAAATCGGCATCTATTATTGATAACATCCGATAGCAGCTTTTCGACTGGCAGGTTCATCCGAAACCCGCCGTTCATCGCGAGGTGGGTCAAACTGATCTCAACATGCTTTAACGACAGTAAATCTCGCGCAGGCGCTTTTTGTCTATTTTACCGGTCGAACCCAGAGGGATGTCAGACACGAAGATGATTTCGTCCGGCATCCACCATTTCGCTATCTTCCCGTCCAGATAGGACGATATCTCTTTGAAGGTCGCTGTCTGGCCAGATTTCAATTTCATCAGCAACAGGGGCCGCTCGTCCCATTTAGGATGCGGCACGCCAATGACCGCGCAAAGCTCGGCCTTCACGTGGCCTAGCGCGATATTTTCGAGCTCGACCGAACTGATCCACTCGCCACCCGATTTGATGACGTCCTTGGCGCGGTCGGTGATCTGCATGAAACCGCGCTCGTCAATCGTAGCGATGTCACCGGTGTCGAAGAAACCCTCATCGTCAAGTATCCGGGTCTCCGCCTGCCCATAATATGCGCCGACGATCGTCTCGCCCTTGACGTGCAACTGGCCAGGCGTTTTTCCATCGTGCGGAAGCTTACGACCCTGCTCGTCCGTCAGCTGGAAATCGATGCCCGGCAGGGTCCGCCCCTGCTTCAGCATATAAGGAATGCGCTCTTCGAGCGGCAGCGCAGCGATCTCGCGATCAGGCGAGGAAACCGTCGCAAGGGGAGACGCCTCTGTCATGCCCCAGGCGTGGAGAATTTCGACGCCATGTTCCATAAATTCTCGGATGATGGTTTCGGGACATACGGAGCCCGCCACCATGGCGCGTTTGAGGGTGGTCAGCGTATTGCCGCTTTCCCGGCAATGCTTGAGCAGTCCTTGCCAGACGGTCGGTACGCCTGCAGCGAACGTGACGCCCTCACTTTCGATCAGTTCGTATAGCGTCGCACCATCGACGTGCTGACCGGGAAGCACCAGCTTAGCCCCCACCATCGGCGCGGAATAGACAAGACCCCAGGCGTTGGCGTGATACATTGGCACCAGCAGGAGGACCGTATCCCTGGACGACAGGGCCAGGCCATCCGCCTGGCAACTGAACAGCGAATGCAGATAGTTGGACCGATGCGAGTAGAGGACGCCCTTCGGGTGGCCCGTCGTGCCCGACGTGTAGCAAAGGCCGGCGGCGGACTGCTCGTCGAAACCGCCCCAGTTGCATCCCTCGCCATATTGACTGATCAGTCTGGCGAAACCTTCGACCGGGACTGTGCTTCCGTCGATCGACAAGCGGTCCTCGTCGTCGAATAGGATGACGCGCTCTACGGTCGGGCATTTCGGCAAGATCGCCTGGAGGATCGGCAGGCATGCGCGATCGGCGAAAATGATCCGATCAGCGGCGTGATCGACAAGATAGGCGACCTGGTCCGCCAGCAGCCGTGGATTGAGCGTATGGCAAACAGCCCCGATCGCGACCGCGCCATACCATGACTCGAAATGCGGCCCGCTGTTCCAGCCCAGCGTCGCGATCCTGTCGCCCTGCTCGATGCCCATCGCCAGCAGAGCGTTCGACACTTGCTTCGCGCGTCCATGGCATGCCGCATAGGTGGAACGATGCCGCTCGCCATGATTGTCGTTCCAGACGACTTCCGTTTGGCCATGCCATCGCGCCGCGTGAGAAAGGAGCGCGTCCAGCGTAAGCTGGCCCGGCTGCATCAGACCGAACATATCATTCTCCGGTGTCGTACCGGCGAATGCTCTATCCACCGGCATCCCTTGCGAAACCCGTCAGCCGACGGACGTCTTTGAAATATTGATGACGGTAGTCTGCGAGAATTCGTGCATTCCGTCCGTGGATAGCTCCATTCCGATGCCCGACTGCTTGGCCCCACCGAACGGGATGTGCGGAGCGAAATCCAGATGCTCGTTGACCCAGACCATGCCGCTGTCGATCTGGCGGGCGACGGCATAAGCGCGATCGCAGTCGGCGGACCAGACAGACCCTCCAAGGCCAAGTTCCGAGCTGTTGGTGCGCCGCACCGCGTCGTCCACATCCTCGAACTTGATAATGGGCAGGATCGGGGCAAACTGCTCCTGATCGACCAGCATCGCGCCATCTTTGATGTCGCGCACGATGGTAGGCCTTATGAAATAGCCTTCGCCCTCTACCACCTCACCGCCGGCGATGACGTGGCCGTCACGGCGTGCGCTTTCCAGGAAGGTCTTTGCCTTTGCGAACTGCGCCGCGTTCTGAAGCGGGCCGATCTGCGTTCCCTGCTGGAGTCCGTCGCCCACGATCGCCTCATTGGCGAGCTTGGCCAGTTCATCGCACAGAGCGTCATAGATGCTGCTATGGGCATAGACGCGCTTGACCGCGATGCAGACTTGCCCGGCATTCATGAAGGCCTTGGAGAAGATCTTCGACGCCACGGTCGCGACGTCCACATCGTCAAGGACGATGCTGGCGTCATTGCCGCCCAGTTCCAGCGACACCCGCTTCAGCGTTGATGCGGCGGCCGCGATGACCTTCTTTCCGGTCGCCGTGGATCCCGTAAAGGAAATCTTGGCGACATCGGGATGATCGGTCAGCGTTGGGCCCAGATCGTTGAGATCGGTCACGACGTTGAACACACCCGCGGGGAAAATATCCTTCGCCAGCTCGCCGAGCATGAGCGAGGTGACGGGCGTCGTCGGCGCCGGCTTCAGGATGAAGCTGTTGCCCATCAGGAGCGCTGCGGGAAATTTGAACGCAGCGAGCAAGACAGGAAAATTCCAGGGCATGATGGCGCACACCACGCCTAGCGGCTTCCTGTGCAATTCTACCCGGCGCTCTTCGTCGTCCTGCAATATTTCGATCGGCACATCGATGGTGGTGAAGTGGCGAATGAATATCTCGGTGAAGGCGATCTCGCCCGCCGCTTCCGCCAGCGGTTTCCCCTGTTCACGCACCAACATGCGCGTCAGGGCATCGGCATTTTCGTGGATCGCATCGGCAAAAGCCGAAAGTTTCGCGCGTCGATCGTCGAGCGACAGCGCCGCCCATGCCGGTTGAGCCGCCTTCGCCGCCGCGATCGCCTGCTCCGCCTGCCGTATCGAACCGCGTGGCACCGACATGAACGGCCTGCCCGCCGCAGGATCGATGACCTCCATGTTGGAGTCGCCGTCGACCAGTTCACCACCGATTAAAAGTTTGAGATTTTCTAACATATCCTGTTTTCCTCTCGCAAGCGCGCCTGTGATGCCCGTAGGCGCAGGCCTAAACTTGGGTAGCGGTGCCGATCATGATCGCGGCGCCAAGCAGCAGCCCAATCTTCGCAAGCGATGCGGACTCGTGGTAGACGGTGATGCCGATCACCAGCACCACGACCTGGAGCGTGATCGTGACGATCGGCGTCAATGTGCTTAGCTCGACACCGTTGTTGATGAGCCGGGCGAACACCCAGAAACTCAGCACGAAGCTCAATATGCAGGCGACCGTCGCGGCCATCGCCGTAAACCCGCGCGTCGCTGGCAGGAGGGACAGGCCGAGTGCCTGGCCGACAATCACGAATGCGAAAGACGCGAGAGTTGGTAACGATATAGCAGCCACGGGATGATCCTCTCTTTTGCTGATATGATTTGTTTTCACGTGATGATTTTCTGGTCATGAAAGTCGAGATAGGCCGTGCCTTCCATGATCAGAGCCGGTAGCGCCTCGACCTGTTCGAGCCCGGCGAGCGCCTGGACGATGTGATATTGCGTGGGCATGTCCTGCCATGTCGGCACATTGAAGCGGATGCTGCCCGTGCCGGCCCGCACCGAAGGCGGGGGCTGGGGGTCGCGCCGGCTGGACGCACCCGCCATCGGCGATAGCGTCAGATAATCCGCGTCAGCGACCGCCCAATCGCCGCTTCGCGGGATATATTTGTGCGCGATGATCCCCGAGCCGGCGCTCGCGGCGAAATCGGCAACCACGTCCGGCGCGGCATCGGTATCGGGATCACAGGCCAGTTGCATCTCGGCGAAGGTGAAACCTTCCCAACTCGCCCTTATGCTCGTTTCCCCATTCCAGCGCCGGGGGTCGGGCAATTGCGCATAGAGTTTCGGATGGCCAAGTTGCTCGCGACCCGTGATGATGGGGTCGCCGAGATTTTCCCACATCACGGCGCAATAGACGCCATCGGTCACCTTGTCGTCCTGGCCCGCATGGGTGACCGGGATCATCAGGGAGAGGATATTATATCCCCTGCCCGCTAGCCATGGGATGTCGCGCAGGCAGAAAAAGTGAAACTGCGCCATCGCCTCGCCACGCAAGGCAAGCCCGCTTGGAAGCAGCGGTTCGAGCTGTTCAGCTCGGCCGAGGAACCTCACGATGTAGCGCGTGAAGCGGATCGGGCCATCGCGATAGTCCGCGTGATCGGGCGCCTGACGCGGGCCGCCGGCGGCGCCGAAGGATGCCGGCATGATCCTGATCTTGGTGTCGGTTAGCAAAGTCATGAATTTTCCCTCATTGATCGCGCGCTCAGTCATAGGAATGGGTAGGCGCGCCCAAGTGCGTTGGCCCCACCGACCGCGCATATTTTTCGCCCACGCCCCCGCTCCAATATTTGTTGGGGGGCAGTACGGCCCGGCGCTGTTCCAGCTCTTGCTCAGACACGTCTACGTCGATCGTCCCCTTCTCCGCGTCGATGCGAATGATGTCGCCGTGCTCGACCAGTGCAAGGGGGCCGCCGGCATGCGCTTCGGGAGAAACATGGGCTATGCAAAGGCCGCCGGTTCCCGTGGGCCATCGCCCGTCGGTGACCAGAGCGACGTCCTTGCCCATTCCGCGCCGCCGGATCGGGATGGGCGCGTCCAGCATTTCCCGCATGCCCGGGCTGCCGCGCGGTCCCTCGCCACGTACGATGATCACGTCGCCGACGCTGAATTGGCCGTCCGCAATGCCTATGCGCGCTGCGGCATCACCTTCGAAGATGCGTGCGGGGCCTTCGAAAAAACGCATCGAAATATCGGCGGTCTTTACAATGCAACCACCTGGTGCAAGATTCCCCTGCAGAACGACGATGCCGCTGTCGGCTTGATACGCATTGTTGCAGGCGCGCACGATGATGCCGTCAGGCTGCGGCGCATCGGCCAGCGCCTCGCCAAGCGGCCTGCCGTCATTGGTCGGCGTATGGGCGTGCAGGAAGCCACCGTCGAGCAGCGCCTTGAAGATTACCGGTAATCCGCCGATCCGGTGGAGGTCGATGAGCGCATGGGGACCGTTTGGAATGAGGCTGGTGATCCTTGGCGTCCGCCGTAGGATGTCGGTCATATCCCTCAACTCGAACTTCACTCCCGCCTCGTTGGCGATCGCCGGGAGGTGCAGCAGCATGTTCGACGAACCGCGCATGGCGGCGACGACCGTTACCGCATTTTCCAGGCTCTCCCGGGTCACCCAATCGCGGGGGCGAGGACCACCTTCGATCAAAAGCTTCATGGCATGCTGTCCGGCTTTGCGTGCGAGCGCGAGGCGCTGTGAAAACACGGCCGGAATGGAGGCCGTACCCAGCGCGGAAAAGCCCATAATCTCGGCGCAGGCGGCTCCGGTGCTCGCTGTGTTCAGGCCCGGACAGGTGCCGACCGACACCATCGCATCCCTGTTCAGATTCTCAAGCTCCCGTTCGCTCATCTCTCCGCTGAGAGTCCGGTCCATGTCACCGAAGACGCGGTAGAAATTGATCGGCTCGCCATTGCTGTAGCCGCGAAGCGCCGCCCCGCCATGCACATAGACACTGGGAATATTCACGCGGGTCATCGCCATAAGCATGCCCGGGACCGTCTTGTCGCAGGCGCCCAGAGTCACTGCCGCGTCGTACCGCTGCCCCTCAAGGACGAGCTCCACCGAGTCTGCAATGATCTCCCGCGATATCAGGCTGAATTGCGGCCCTCGCTCGTGGACCATCGTCCAGACATCGGAGATCGATACCGTCGAGAACTCACGCGCCGTACCACCCGCCACTTCCACGCCAACCTTGGCCGCAGCGGCCTGCGGCGCAAGCGGCATGGCGCACGGACTTACTTCGGCATGGGTATGAACCACACCCACGAACGGCTTGGCGATGGCTTCGTCATCAAGGCCGGTTGCACGCAGGTGCATCCGATTGGCGACACGCATCGGCCCGTCAATGGTCGCTCGCGAGCGCCAGGCTGGATCATTCATCTTGGCCTCCTGTGCGCGCGAAATCGGCCGATCGGGATCTTGTGACCGTATCGCCGTCCAGCGCGAGCGCATGCGCGATAAAATCGAGAAGCTCGTCGAGTTGGCCCGGCGCGGTCAGCGAATGCCCGCCCGCAAAAGTGTGAAGGCATTTGTTGGGTGAACCAATCGCGTCGAACAGCGCGCGCTGCCCGTCGGTCGAAAAAATCTCGTCCTCCGACTTGATTTGGAAGAGCGCCGGAGTGCGCATGATGCGGGCATCGTGAAGCAGGGCGTCGTTCTGCCCCCAGTCGAGACCCCACATGCCAAGCACCGCGCCCTTGATACGCGGTTCCGCCGCGCACAAAGGAATGCCATAAGCCGTGCCCATCGACATGCCGAACCATGCGACCCGGTTTGGATCCGCCCACCCCTGCTCCAGCACGACGTCGAGAACGGTGCGCCAGTCGGAGACATAGCGCTCGATACCGGGGCTAGTGCGCCAATGCCGCTCGAAGACGCCCAGCATTTCCATGACATCCCTATCGGCATCACCGCGCCGACCGTGGATCGGACCGTCGATCAGCAGGACGGCGCTGCCGGTTCGTTCGACGATTTGCGCCGCAAGCCAGTCGGTGCGTTCGTGGCGCTTGTGGAATGGCCCGCCATGCTGAAGGAGCGTAACAGGCGTGTTGGCTCCCGCCGGAACGCGCGCGTTCCAGAATGTCGCCGGGACGACGCCGTCATCGCACGGTACGGAAAAGTCGAAGCGCGCATCTGTTGATTGTCCCTCGAGCTTCAGGTCAATTTTCATGAGGAATCCCGCTAGGTTCTGAGACAGGCTCAGTTGGCTGTCATGCCGCCGTCGATGACTATTTCGGCACCGGTAATGTGGCGTGCCGCATTCGACGCCAAAAAGCGCACGGTCTCGGCGATTTCCTCGGGCGAAGCGGCAACGCCAATCGGCACCAGCGACTTGGCCACTTCATGCGCATCAAGAACGCCTGAAGCCCCTCCCGCCCCAGCCAGCATGGTCGCTTCTTCCGGATCATGCTTCTGCCAGGCTGGGGTATCGACAATGCCCGGGTGGACGGAGTTTACTCGCACCTTGTTCCGCAGATCCGCGCATTCGAGCGCGATCGCTTTTGTCATCATGCGAACCGCGCCTTTCGCTCCGCAATAGGCCGCCATGCGCGCCTGGCCTTTCAGTCCCATGATCGACGAAATATTGACGACAGCCCCGCCGCCGGACTGCGCGATTCGCGGAATACCGTGCTTCATACCCAGAAACGCACCCTCCAGATTGATTGCCATCACGAGCCGAAGTTGGTCGAGCGACATCGAAAAGGTGTCGGCAAGAATCGACTTGCCTGCACAGTTGACCACGGTTGTCAGGGACGTGACGTGCGTGTCGGTCAGGGCGAACGCAGCCTCCCATTCGTCCTCAAGCCTGACGTCGAGTTTTACCGCCGTTGCCCGCCCGCCAGCCTCCATAATAAGTTCGACGGACTTCGCAGCACTGCGCTCATCAAAATCCGTTACCCAGACATGCGCCCCATGGGCGGCGAAGCTCAGGCTGGTTGCCCTTCCGATTCCACTGCCGGCCCCAGTGATGAGTATCGCTTTGCCTTCGAACTCCGACATGCCCGCTCCTGACGCCCTGATTGGTTGAGAGGAGAATATGGCGGACGAACGGCCCTGACTAGCGCGATAAAAATTATGCAATGCATAGGCAATCACCTATGGATCAACAAACCAAGCCTGTTTACGATCAGATCGAACCGAGCAGCCGGTCTTTTGCTGCTAAGCGCATGGAGACAGCCGATGAACCTCCGTAGCCTTCGCTATTTTCTGAAAGTCGCCGAATATGGGAGCATTACCCGCGCTGCGCTGGCGCTGCACATCACGCAACCATCGCTAACGCAGCATCTCCGGCATCTGGAAGAGCATTTCGGTCTGGCCCTGCTGATGCGCCATGGCCGCGGCGTGATGCTCACCGAGGCTGGCAAGGCACTCCGCCTGAAGGCCGAGATTCTTATCGATGACATCGACGGGCTGCAGAGCGAATTGGAGAGTGCGCAGTCGCGTCCCCGGGGCACATTGTCGATCGGCATGCCCATATCCTGGTCCGAACTCGTCACTTATCCCGTGATCGAGCGTTTCCGCCGCGAATACCCTAATGTGCATATCAAATTAGCCGTCAATGCCAGCGAGGTACTAGCCGAGGCGATGAACGCCAATGAACTGCAGCTTGCGGTGCTCGTAGAAACCGATGAGCAGGATAATTTCTGGTCGCATCCCTTGGTCGAAGACGAGCTGTTCCTTCTTGGCCCGCCTGGCTCATCGCTGGGCCAGCTAGGATCGATCACCCTTCGCGATGTGGCCAGCTATCCAATGATCCTGCCGCTGAACCTCACCATGGTGATGCGGCGGATTGACCGGACATTGGCAACGACCGGCGGCACGTTGAACACCGTCTTAGAAACGCCGTCGACGAACATCTTGCCCCTTGTAGCACGTGGCTTGGGCTACACGATCCTGTCCGCATGCGCCCTGCCTCCTCCCGGCGGGGATACCGCGTTCGAAGCTATTCCGGTGACCGACGCATCAATGACATGGTCGATCGCGACACCTAAGAACCGTCCAAAGACGGCTGCGGTCATTACTTATGAAAGCTTCCTGAAAGAACAGGTTCTGGAGTCGGTATCATCCGGTCTCTGGCGCACGGCAAAGATGAAGAAGCAGCAGAGAAAGGCGGAAGTTAGTACTGAAGCGGAAGCGGTTGCCAAACTGCGACTCTAGCGGGCCGGCGATCTCGCGCGATCACGACGCGACAAATGGTCGGCGCAAGTTCGCTTTTTCTAAGAGTGGCAGTACATCACGATTGAACCGTCTGGCGCCTTCGACAAAGTCGATCCAGGTCAGGAGCACGCCATCCAGCCCAGCGTCCGAGAGCATGGTCAGGCGATCAACAATGCGCTCTGGCGTTCCCACCAACGGGAATCCGCCATACCCGGCTGCATAATGGGTTCGCACCGCTTCCCACGCCTCCCGAGGCATGTCCTTCACCTCTGGCACCGAGAGCGCGATCAGCGAGTCGATGCTCTCACGGTCCTGATGCTGGACCGCATAGTAATCCAGGAAGTCATCCGCCTCCTTTTGCGTGTCCCGCTGAATGACATAGCTATGCGCCCACACCTGGACCTCGCGGCCGAACTCTTCGCGCGCCTCGCGTTTATATTTTTCCACCTCTTTGCGGATGCTAGCCGGCTCTTCCGACCGAATGCCGATGAAGCACAGATCAGCATGCTCGCATGCAAACTTCCGGCCACGGTCGGAATGTCCAGCGTTCATGATCGGCGGATGTGGTCGCTGCAATGGCTTGGGATTGGAGAAGCCAGCGAGAATATCGAAAAACGCGCCATGATGGTCGAACTCATCATTTGAGTTCCACAAGCGTTTCAGCACACCGAGCCATTCTGCGAGATAGTCGTAGCGCTGATCATGCTCTCGCAAGGCGGCGCCGAACATCTCCAGTTCGGGCCGATTCCAACCGCCCACAACGTTCAACGCAAGACGGCCATTGGAAATGATGTCGATCGTCGCGGTCTGCTTGGCCGCGACGATAGGATGGATCGTCGGCGCGTGCGAAGTGACGAAGACGCCTACGTGATCGGTAGCCTGCGCTATCGCCGCAGCCCAGGTGAAGGGATCAAGAACCTCGCCAGACACATGGCCGGGCTTTTCCTTCACATAGCCTTTCCAACGCGCGAAGGGCACGATCGCCTCATATCCTGCGCGGTCCACTGCCCGAGCGACTTCGAGCGCAAGGGGCCAAGTCAATTGGTTGGCTTCGGGCGCCAGGGAATGCGTCGTGCCGCGACCGTTCGTGCAGAATGTGCCCAGCTTGAGCTTGTTGTCGTTGAATATCGGGTTCCAGCTCATCCTGCTGTCCTTCTCTGTCGTCTAGCATTGTCCCCGAGATCCATCAGCTTTCTTCGACTCTCCAGGCATCACCGTCGGATCGGACGTGAACGGCTGAGGATCCGGCGAAATGCGCGACGAGCAGCAGCACATTCTGACTGGCTGCATGGGTCAGCATGTCCCGCCGCGTGGCGATTGCGACGGCCTCGTCCTGACAGAAGTTGCTGCACATATCGGGCAATGCCGCTTGCACCGGATGATGGATCACATCGCCGGTGATCATCGCTTGATGTCCTCGGGAGGATAGGATGATCGAGCAATGGCCGGGTGTATGCCCGGGCGTGGCTTTGAGAATCACGCCCTCGGCAATCTCATGGCCAGGCTCCACCAGGTCCGCGAGTCCAGCCTCAAGGATCGGCTTGACCGAGTCGGTGAAGATCGCCGCCGCATCGCCATCGGTGTCGTCCTGCGCGAAGGCGACTTCGCTTCGCGCAAACAGATAGTGGGCATTGGGGAAGGTCGGCACCCACACGCCATCGACCAGCATCGTGTTCCAGCCGCAATGATCCACATGGAGATGCGTGCAGAGGACGAAATCGATGCTTTCTCGCGGGAAGCCGGCACGGCCAAGCCGATCGAGAAACGGCGTGTCGAGCATGTCAAGCAGAGGGTGGCCGCGCGGCTTGTGGTTGCCGATGCAGGGATCGACCATGATCCGCTTGCCCCCGGCTTCGATGATGAACGCCTGAAAATGCAGGATGATGTCGCCATCGGCCGTCGCGAAGGACGGGCACAGCCAATCGCGCCGATCCAGGATTTCGTGGCGCGTCGCCTGGATGAAGATGGCCGGATCGAAGGCGGTCGGCGGCAATTCGAGCACCCGCGTGACACGAATATCGCCCACGGACCATTGTCTAAAGGTCTCCAGATCGGCCGGAAGCTGCTGCATGGATTTAGCCCTCCGCCCGGCGGAAGCTTGTGCCGTGATGATCGGCCGGCAAGCGTGCCGACCCTTGCGGAAACAGTTTCTCGCGCATGGTGCCTGGCGCATAGACAGTCTTGTAGCGGCCCCGATCCTGCAACTGGGGAACGACCAGATCGATGAAGGACTGTAAGCCGCCCGGTTCGACGGTCCGGACAAGATTGAACCCGTCGAGGCCCGTCTCGTCGATCCATTCGATCATGGCGTCGCAAACTTGTGTAGGCGACCCGATAATAAACGGCTCGCGCCCTGGCAAGTCCGCGAAAGCGGCGATATCGCGGACACGCACCTTCTCGCCGCCATTATATTTGGTCATCGCTTCTATGGCCGTTTGCATCGCATCGCTCTCCACATATTCTATCGGGTCGTCAGGATCATAGCGTGAGAGATCAATGCCAAGGAAGGAGGACATCATCGCAAGATTGCCCTCTTCGCTGCTGTAGCGCGCATAGTCCGTCTTCCGATCGCGCGCTTCCGCCTCGGTTGGAGCCACGATCACCGTCGTGGCATTGAATATCTTGACACTGTCGGCGGATCGCCCCGCCTGCTCGGCCGCCTTGCGATAGCCATCGACGATCCTCTTGGCGCTGCGCTTATCGTTAGCAGCAGTGAAAGCTGCCTCCGCGTGCCGTCCCGCGAACGCGGAACCCCGCCCCGATGATCCAGCCGAATAGATGAACGGCGTCCGCTGCGGTGAGGGTTCGCAAAGATGATAGCCGTCGCAACGATAATGTCCGTCATGCGCGATCTTCCGAACGCCTTCCGGATCGGTGAAAACACGCGACGTCTTGTCGCGCAATGCGGCATCGTCCGCCCAGCTTCCTTCCCAGAGCTTGTAGACCAGCTCCATAAAGTCGTCGGCAATGTCGTAGCGCCGGTCATGCGACACCGGTTCCACACCCATCGCTCGTGCCGTCGATGCGAGGATACCGGTCACCACGTTCCAGCTGATCCGGCCCTTGGTCAGATGATCCAGGGTCGAAAGGCGCCGCGCGAGCAGATAGGGCGGCTCATACGAGGTGTTGGCGGTGACGCCGAAGCACAGATGCCGGGTAACCGCAGCCATTGCCGGGATGAGCATCATGGGATCGTTCGAAGGGAACATGCCGCCCGAACGCATGACCGCGTCCGGCCTTCCGGCGTAGACGTCGTTCACGCCCAGCGTGTCAGCCAGAAAGATACCGTCGATCAGGCCCGCTTCAGCGGTGCGCGCCAGTTCGATCCAGTACTCAAGATCGGCGTAGCGCTCGCCTTGCGCGTCAGGATGCGCCCAAAGCCCCGTCCACGCCTGCGCTGGAGATGCCATGTAAAAAGCGTTGATGAGTATCTCTTTGTCCATCATTCACTCGCTTCGGCAAGCGGGCGCCGGAGATAACCGGAGCCCGCGCGCGTATCAAAACTTTACCGACAGCGATCCGCCATATGTGCGTGGCGCCGCAGCGCCGGACTGGAAACCGGCCGTCCCGCCCGGACCGACCGATTCCTGCGTGATCGAATAATATTTCACGCCGCCGAGATTTTTGCCCCATAGCCCCACTGTCAGCCAGCCGGCGGATTCAGGCGTGAAGCTGAGCGACGCATTGACCAGTGTGACAGCTTTCTCGAAGACGAAATTGTCCGGGTTCCACGCGAACCGACCCGTATGAGCTACACCGACATCCGCAACCCAGTTACCGATCCTCGTGTCGACCTTATAATTGACACCCGCGTTAAACGTCCAACGGGCCACATTCGGCAGCCTGTTGCCTGCTGCGCCGTCTGCGGGCACTGGGCAGGGCCCACCGCCCAGCGCCGTCGATGGCCCGGCGATGGTAGTGCCATTCAGGCAATAAAATGGCGCGTTGATATAGCTTCGATATTTGCCATCGAGATAGGTCGCGCCGCCGCGCAGCGTGAGTCCTTGCGCCACCAAAGCGTCGATCCCGATTTCCGCGCCCTTGATCCGCGCCTGTTGCGCGTTCGTCAGGATGATCCCTGGTATCAATCCCTGTACGTCGACTGCTAGCACCTGAGGATTTTTGATATCGTTCCAGAACAGCGCGCCATTAAGGCGCACGCGCCGATCAAACAGCTCCGTCTTCAAACCGAATTCATAGGAGTCGATCACTTCGGGAAGCGCCGGTGGGCTATCTAGCGGGAAGGTCTTGTACGCACCCGATTTGTAGCCCCGACTGATCGAGACATAGCCCATGACATCATCGGTGAAGTGATGATCCAGCGTCCCCTTCCATGTCAGTTTCTTAAACTGTTCGTTGTCGCGATAGGTCGGGGACGATCCGTTGAGGTCATCAATATTGTATCGTAGGCCAAGGGTGAGGTTGGTGGCATCGCCGATCGGCGCCGTGGCTTGGCCGAACACCGAGTAGCTGTTGATGATCTGTTTGGAACGGATCTCCACCGTACCCGTACCGAACGCGTCGCCGTAAAGGCTGATCGGATTATATTTCACCACGCTGCGAAGATAATAAGCGCCCAAAATCCAGTCGATGTTGCTGCCACTTTTCGACTTGAGCTGGAATTCCTGGGTAAGCTGGGATTCCCGGCTATTCAGGTCGCCATTGAGGAGATTTTGCGGGGTAATATCGGCGTCCAGACGAATCTGCTCGTCGGTGATCCGAAATCCCGTGATAGAAACCAGATCGGCAAAACCCAAGCTCTGATCGATCCGGATGGATCCACCGCCACCCTCTGCGCGAGCAAACTGTTCAAGGTTGTTGCGCGTATTGTAGAAATTGCCGCCCGGCACATCTGCCAGCGACGGCAAGCGGACGGGGGGAGCCGGATATCCCGGCAACGCAAGTCCAGGCGACTGGGCGTAGGTTCCGCTGTGCCGATCGTTGACCATGCCGATATCGCCCTTGGAATAGGCGTAGAATCCAACGATTTTGACTTTGGTCGTGTCGCTAGGTTCCCATACAAGCTTCGATCGCGCAGAAAACAGCTTCTCTTTGAAGATGTCCCGGCCCGTCGTGATGCTCTTGCCCCAGCCGTCCCGCTGGTCCGTGCCGGCCACGGAAATATTCCATCCCAAGGTGTCGGTGATCGGGGTCGAGACATAAAGCTGGCCGGTCCATCGATCATAATTGCCGTAGCTGATCGTCGCGTTCATCTCCTGCTTGCCGCCCGGATCCTTGGTGAACATCTGGATGGCGCCGCCGGATGCGTTGCGACCGAACAGCGTACCCTGGGGGCCTTTGAGCACCTCGACACGATCGATGCTGTTGATCGCAAGATAAGCAGTGCTCAAACGTGCGTAATATAGATCGTCAATATATACAGGGACGCTGGATTCATTACCCAGATTGCCGCCCGCCGGATTGCCGATGCCGCGCAAGAATGGAAGGTAAACGCCGACGACCTGCGGGACGTTCAGCGACGGATCGACGAATGCCAGCTCCTTTATGGTGCTCACGCCGCTCGCTTGCAGCGTTGAGCCGCTGAAGGCGGTGACGGCAACGGGAACATCCTGTAATTTCTGTTCGCGGCGTTGGGCCGTGACGACGATCTCCTGAAGCTGACCATCCTCGTGCGCTGCTGGCACCTGAACCGTGCCGGGAGCATCGGCAATCGAGACCTGCGCCAGTACCGAAACCGGCGTCAGGCCCGTACAGACGAGTAGGGCGCAGGAGAGCCCACGAAAAGACGTTACCCTGAAATGTTGCCGCCCTAAGTTGCCGAGATGTTTCATCTATCCCCTCCTTTTTTCCATCATTAAGCTAGATCGTCAGCGGCTTTTGGTGCGCTAGTTCATGCCGTTCCTTGCCCAGCCCACCATGCCGGGCTGGCCGCTAATGACAGCGCAAAGGATTAATATTGGCGCGGTCGCAGTACTAGTCAGATAAATTTTATGCATCACATAGGTAATAACCTATGGTTTCGGGCTGCGCCGCCGAGCCTCTGAAGGGCAGACACATAGGAAATTACCTATGCAACGCATAATGCTAATCGCCATAGTCCGAAAGGTCGGGTCAGACTATCTGCTGGGTCGAGGCCGATATCAGGCTCAAACAGGGTTCGCTGCAGCCTGCTTTCGCTGAAATAGAGGGCGGGATGCAAATGACCGGCGAACCAACGGTAGCAAGCACCAGGTCTGGTGATTTTAGCGCGGGGAACGGATGATGGCACGATATCTAAAGCGCGGCGTGACCGCAGAGGTGAAGGCGCAGAGCAACCGTCAGGTACATGACACGGTAGAGGGCATTCTGGCCGACATCGAGACGCGCGGCGATGATGCGGTGCGCGAATTGTCGATCCGGTTCGATAAATGGGATCGCGAAAGCTACCGGCTTACTGGCGCGGAGATTCAGGCTTGCATCGACACCCTCTCGCCGCAGGACGTCAAGGATATCGAGTTCGCGCAAACCCAAGTGCGCAACTTTGCCCAGATCCAGCGCGACAGCATGAGAGACGTGGAGGTCGAGACGCTGCCCGGTGTTATTCTCGGCCATAAGAATTTGCCGCTCAGCGCCGCCGGTTGCTATGTTCCGGGCGGAAAATATCCCCTCCTCGCTTCCGCGCACATGTCGGTGATCACCGCCAAGGTCGCTGGCGTGCCCCGCGTCGTGACATGCGCGCCCCCTTTTGGCGGCGAACCTGCGCCCGCCATCGTCGCGGCGCAGGCGATGGCGGGCGCGGACGAGATTTATTGCCTGGGAGGTATACAGGCCGTGGCTGCGATGGGCCTCGGCACGCAATCGATCGCCCCGGTCGATATCCTAGTTGGTCCTGGCAATGCTTTCGTCGCCGAGGCCAAGCGCCAGCTGTTTGGCCGGGTGGGCATAGACCTGTTTGCGGGGCCTACCGAAACCCTGGTGATCGCTGACGAGATAGGGTGCGACGGCGAACTGGCAGCCACCGACTTGCTGGGTCAGGCGGAGCACGGTCCGGACAGTCCGGCTGTGCTGCTCACCACGTCAGAGAAGCTCGCGCTAGAGACCATGGCGGAGATCGAGCGACTGCTCCACATTTTGCCAACCGCCGACATCGCCCGCAGGGCATGGGAGATGTTCGGCGAGGTGATCGTCGCGGAAGACGATAACGAGATGGTACGCATCGCGGACGAAATCGCGTCGGAACATGTGCAGGTGATGACCGCCAACCCCGACTATTTCTTGGAAAATCTCACCAATTACGGCGCGCTCTTTCTGGGCAGCCGGACCAACGTATCGTTCGGTGACAAGGTCATCGGGACCAACCACACGCTGCCCACCAAGAAGGCGGCGCGCTACACGGGGGGACTGTGGGTCGGCAAGTTCATCAAGACATGCACCTATCAGAAAATCCTTACAGACGAGGCGTCGGCCCTCATCGGCGAATATTGCAGTCGCCTGTGCGCGCTCGAAGGCTTTGTCGGCCATGGTGAGCAGGCCAACATCCGTGTCCGCCGCTTCGGTCAGCGGGATGTGCCCTATGGCGGCATTGCCGTGCCCTCCGCGCGGACGGTCGTCGATGCCTGAGACGCTTCCCCGAACCCCGAGCTTCCGGCTAGACGGCCAGCGTGCGCTAGTGACCGGAGCGGGGCGCGGCATTGGCTTGGCTGCCGCGGCCGCGCTTGCCGAAGCCGGCGCACATGTCACCCTAGCAGCGCGCTCGTCTGTCGAGATCGAAAACGCCGCGCAGGCAATTCGCGAAGGCGGCGGATGGGCCGAGGCCGCAACCCTCGATGTTGCTGATCTCGATGCGGTGGCTCGCTTCTTTGCAGAACGCTCGGCATTTGATATCCTCGTTAACAATGCCGGCACCAACCGGCCCAAACCCATGCAGGATGTGACAGAGGCCGATTACGACGCGGTGCTTGATCTGAATGTGAAAAGTGCCTTCTTCGTCGCGCAGGCATGCGTGCGCAGCATGATCGCCGAGGGAGTCAAAGGTAGCCTGATCCACATGGGATCGCAGATGGGCCATGTCGGGGGGCCCAGCCGCTCCCTCTACTGCGCCTCGAAATGGGCCTTGGAAGGCATGAATAAAGCCTTTGCGCTCGATCTAGCTTCCTATAGCATCCGGTCGAATACGATTGCGCCTACTTTCATAGAGACGGCCTTAACGCAGCCTTTCTTCGCGGATGCCGCTTTCAGGGATAGCGTCCTCGCCAAAATCAAGCTCGGCCGCATCGGTCAGGTCGAGGACCTAATGGGCGCCATACTTTTCTTATCTTCAAGTGCCGCTAGCCTTATTACCGGGACGTCAATTATCATCGACGGTGGATGGACCGCTGGTTGAAAGATGCAGTTACTTCATGGATGACAGGTTGCGGAAAATATTGACGTTCCACGGCGCACCTGCGTTTGGTAGGTTTGTCCCACGACTTCGCGTTCGCTTCCGGTAGCAGTCGACCATCTCAGTCACTCAGCCGCCGTTTCGCGCTCCCTAACTGCAGACCGACCGCTTTCCCGCGGCTATCGACCATTGGCGGACCTTTTAGCGATGACGATAGACTTCCCAATAGCAAACATGCTTTGTGGAAGCTGGTAAGTGGTCTCGAACCTTCAAGTCAGCATTGCGCTCGTCCTGTTCGTTGTGGACCGGCGCACATTTCAAGTGTTGCGGACTGACAAGATCAAGGCCTTCGACACAGATGGGCCGGTTCTATTGATGGCGAAGCAAGATAATGTCTTGGCCATTTCCCACATAGGGCGCCGTCGCCGGGCGATCATCCCGGATGGCAAAGCTAAGCCATTCATGCGCGCCTTGGAACGACCGTCCCTACAAAGGCTCCTGCGGTCACCAGCCGGGCTCTACTTCGAATCCCGGTGATTTGCGAACTTAGCGCCAAGCCTGCGGACACTCATGTCGGCAGGCGGGCGGAGGTATCGCATGACCCCAACCAAATTACTAATCGGCCAAATTCTTGTTGTCTTGGCGATCATAATCGCCAGCATCTGGACGGCGACCCAATGGGCAGCGGCGAGCCTCGCCTACCAGCCACAGCTTGGGCCCCCCTGGTTCGCATTCCTCGGCCAGCCGATATACCATCCGTGGCTGATTTTCCCATGGTGGTTCTCCTACGACGCCTATGCACCGGTCATTTTCGACGAAGCGGGGGCCATCGCCGCCGCGGGTAGCTTCATCGGCTGCGGCGCCGCCATCTTTGGATCATTGTGGCGCGCACGCCAGTCGAACAACCTTACGACCTATGGCTCGGCGCGTTGGGCGACACACAAGGACATCCGTGCCGCTGGCTTGCTTAGCAATCATGGTGTGGCGCTGGGCCGAACCGGTCCACACGATCTGCGCCATAACGGCCCCGAGCATGTCATGGCATTCGCACCGACCCGCTCAGGCAAAGGCGTGGGTCTTGTCGTCCCGACCTTGCTGTCCTGGACCGGCTCGACGGTCGTCCACGACATCAAGGGCGAGAACTGGCAACTGACGGCAGGCTGGCGCGCAAGCTTCTCGCACTGCCTGCTGTTCAACCCGACCGATGCCCGCTCGGCACGTTACAATCCGCTGCTGGAAGTGCGACGCGGCATCAACGAAGTGCGCGACGTACAGAATATTCCCGACATTCTGGTCGACCCAGAAGGCGCGCTCGAACGTCGCAACCACTGGGAGAAAACCAGCCATTCGCTGCTGGTCGGCGCCATCCTGCATGTCCTCTACGCCGAGGAAGAGAAGACCCTGGCCCGTGTCGCGACGTTTCTGTCCGACCCGCAACGAAGCTTTGCTGCGACTCTCCGCCGAATGATGGAAACCAATCACCTGGGGACCAACGATGCGCCGCAGGTGCACCCTGTGGTCGCCTCGGCCGCCCGCGAATTGCTCAACAAGAGCGAGAACGAACGTTCAGGTGTGCTCTCGACCGCCATGTCGTTCCTAGGGCTATATCGCGATCCCACCGTCGCCGCCGTCACCTCGGCGTCCGACTGGCGCATCGCCGATCTCGTCGAAGCGGCGCATCCCGTCTCGCTCTACCTTGTCGTACCGCCATCCGACATCAGCCGCACCAAGCCTCTGGTGCGCCTTATCCTTAACCAGATCGGCCGCCGACTGACCGAGGAACTGCATGGTTTCGGCAAGGACAGCAAAGCTGCCCCGAAGCGCCACCGCCTGCTGATGATGCTCGACGAGTTTCCGGCGCTGGGACGGCTCGATTTCTTCGAAACCAGCCTTGCTTTTCTGGCCGGCTATGGGGTGCGTGCGTTCCTGATCGCGCAGAGCCTCAACCAGATCGAAAAGGCCTATGGCGAGCACAACGCCATCCTCGACAATTGCCATGTCCGCATCGCCTTTGCCAGCAACGACGAGCGTACAGCGAAGCGGATTTCAGATGCGCTGGGCACCGCCACCGAACAGCGGGCGATGCGCAACTATGCCGGACACAGGCTCGCCCCCTGGCTCGCGCATGTCATGGTCAGCCGACAGGAGACCGCGCGCGCGCTGCTGACGCCTGGGGAAGTAATGCAACTTGCGCCCACCGACGAACTGGTACTGATCTCGGGCCATCCGCCGATCCGCGCAAAGAAGCTGCGCTACTATGCCGATTGATCTGCCCCCGCGGAGTGGGCCGGTTGGTTTGTTAGTGGATTATGCTCACCATCGCCATATCCGGGCGGAGGTGGAGCGAAGCGGAACCAGAGGCCGGATATGGCGGTGAAGCCGTTTCCGGTGC
>NZ_CAKKNC010000025.1 GCF_918741285.1 Sphingobium sp. CECT 9361
CGCAGCGCACCAGCAGGGCCTATGCTGCGCAAGGTTGAAACGCTACGCATAGCCCCTGCTGAACGCGAGCGGGACATCTCTACTTTGAAGAAAATAAGACTTCTCTAACTTGCCCGAACAAATTTCTGTAAGCGCTGTAAGCGCAAAGTAGAGATGTCCCATCCCGCAAATTAGAGATGTCCCATTGTGATGGGTGCTCGCGGGCAGCGGTGGCATAGTCATCCTCTGCACTGGAGGACGGCGCTTATGACGGTGGTGGCGATGAGCCATGGCGAGCTTTCGCGGTACGATACGCTGCTTCGGGTGATGCGTCGGGAGCTGCGGGTTCAGGATGCGGCAAACCTGTTGGGCTTGACGCGTCGCCAGGTTGGCCGGCTGTTGATCCGTGTGCGAACTGACGGCGCTGAAGGCGTTGTTTCACGAAAGCGTGGTCGCCCGAGCAACCGCAGGCACAGCGATGCCTTTCGGGAACAGGTCCTGTCACTGGTGCGCGAGCATTACGCGGATTTTGGTCCAACTCTGGCGGCCGAGTATCTGGCGGAGCGGCACGGCATTGTCATTTCGCACGAGACGCTGCGCAAGTTGATGATCATGGCCGGGCTCTGGAAGGATCGCGACGCGCGGCGTCCTCGGCCTTACCAGCCTCGCTACCGCCGGGATTGTCGCGGCGAGTTGATCCAGGTCGATGGTTCGAAGCATTGGTGGATGGAAGACCGCGGGCCGCAATGCACCTTGCTGGTCTACATCGACGACGCGACTAGCGAGCTGATGCAGCTGAAGATGGTCGAGAGCGAGAGCACGTTCGCCTACATGGACGCGACCCGCGAGTACATCGAAAAGCATGGCAAGCCCGTAGCGTTCTACTCCGACAAGCACGGCGTCTTCCGGAACAACACCGCAAGTGCGAACGGCGATGGCATGACCCACTACGGGCGGGCGATGGAATCGCTGAACATCGAGATCATCTGCGCCAACTCGCCGCAGGCCAAAGGCCGGGTCGAGCGTGCCAACGCGACGCTTCAGGACCGGTTGGTCAAGGCGATGCGGTTGGAAGGGATATCGACGATCGCCGAGGCGAACGCGTTCCTGCCGGACTACATGGAGCGGCACAACGAGCGGTTCGCGAAGCCGGCGTTCGATCCGCGCGATCTGCACCGGCCGTTGGCACCGCATGACGATCTGCGCACGCAGCTGGTCTGGCGCGAGTGGCGCACGGTGACGCAAGCGCTGGCGCTGCACTACAACAAGGCGCTGTTCATCCTGGATCCGAACGAGATCAGCCGGGCACTGGCTGGCAAACGCGTGGAGGTCTGCGAGTACCCCGATGGTGGCCTCGAGATCCGCCATGGCGAGCATGCCCTCCCCTACCGGATGCACGACAAGATCCGGCAGGTGAACCAGGCTGCCATCGTCGACAACAAGCATCTCGACGCAGCGCTGGCCATGGCGAAGCTGATGCAGGAGCAGTTGCCTCCCAGGAAGCGGAACGACAACGAGCCGAAGCGTCGCTCGCAACCGACGCACCTCTTCCCTCCCCCGCTCGGCCCCGACGGCCTGCCAATCAAGCCCAAGCGCGGACGCCCTCCCCTTCGGCGGATCAAGCCTACTGATGCAGCTCTGCGCGTACTGGAGAACTGTTGAGGGAGCCCACTGCTATCGCAGCGGGTCCAAGGCGCATCCCAGCAACCGCAGCGCACCAGCAGGGCCTATGCTGCGCAAGGTTGAAACGCTACGCATAGCCCCTGCTGAACGCGAGCGGGACATCTCTACTTTGAAGAAAATAAGACTTCTCTAACTTGCCCGAACAAATTTCTCCGCTAATTAGAGATGTCACACCGGCCTATTCCACCTGTGTTATCCCACAAATCCGGGCCACGGTCAGATTGTGGGATAACTTGCGACCCACCGCCTCATATCGCACCGCTTTGACATTCCCGTTCGGGAATTTGTGCATGAACTGATGCCTAGATCTGCGTTGTTGTTCCCGAACGGGAATAAATGGCTTGCAATCGGTCGCAATCGAGCCTAAGTTCCCGCTCGGTAATATGGACAGCACCTCACTTGGCCTCCTCGTGCGCCGCGAACGCAAGGCGCAGAACCTGAAGCAGGCAGAGCTTGCGGCAGTGAGCGGCGTTGGCGTCCGGTTCATTGTCGATCTCGAAGCAGGTAAGCCGACGCTGCAACTCGGCAAGGTGCTTCAGGTCATCACGACGCTCGGCTGCGAAGTCCAGATCGCCCCGCCCGCGAGCCGTTCATGAGCAACAGGCTCACCGTCTGGTGGGACGGCCGCGTTGCCGGCACCCTCTATCTTGACCCCTTCGGCGAAACCCAGTTCGCCTATGATCCAGCCTGGCTGGCCGAGCCCCGCGCTCCGGCGCTGTCATTCTCGCTGCCCAAGCAGGCCGAGCCATTCCAACGCCGGGATTGTCAGCCGTTCTTCGGCGGCATTCTGCCCGAGGAAAGCCAGCGTACTGCCATCGCCCGCGCGCTTGGTGTCTCGGCCGACAATGAATTCCGGCTGCTTGAGCATCTCGGCGGTGAAGTGGCAGGCGCTTTGACGCTACTGCCCGAAGGCGAAGCCCCTACTCTCCTTAGCGCCGCAGCGCCCAGACTTCTCGATGATGATCGCCTGATCCAGTTGCTCGATCATTTGCCGATGCGCCCAATGCTGGCGGGCGAGGACGGGCTGCGGCTCTCACTCGCGGGCGCGCAATCCAAACTGCCGGTACTGCTGATCGACGGGCAGGTCGCCCTTCCCGCACCGGGGCAGCCGACCAGCCATATCCTCAAGCCTCCGATCACGCGGTTTCCCGCGACGACCGAGAACGAATACTTCTGCATGTCGCTTGCCCGCGCGATTGGTCTTGATGTCGCTCCGGTCGAAATGCGTACGGTTCGCGATCGTTCATTTCTGTTGATCAGTCGCTATGATCGGGCCATCGGTCCGTCAGGTGAACTGGTTCGCATGCATCAGGAGGATTTTGCGCAAGCACTGGGTGTGCCCTCGCACCGCAAATATGCGAGCGAAGGCGGGCCGAACTTCCCTGATTGCTTCGCACTGTTGCGCCGCGTGGCGACCCGCCCACCGCGCGACATCCTTCGGCTGCTCGACGCCGCGATCTTCAACTTGATCATCGGTAACGCCGATGCCCATGCCAAGAACTTCAGTCTCCTGCACAAGGACGGCGCAATCGTGCTCGCGCCGCTTTACGATCTGCTGTCGACGGTCCTCTACCCCGAGCTCTCGCCCAAGCTCGCCATGAAGATCGGCGGGAAGCACCTCCTCAATGAACTCGAGCCTCGTCATTGGGACAAGTTCGCCGCCGACTGCGGGCTTGGCGCCCCGTTCGTGCGGACCCGGACCCGGCAATTATGCGAGGCTGTCATCGCTGCACTGGACAGCGAAAGCACCGACCCCGCCTGGGCGGCAGATGGGTTTGCCCCAGTAATAGACTTTGTCCGGGAACGGGCCGGGCTGCTCGAAGGGAAGTTGTGATATCCGAGCCGCTTGGTGGGACCGGTCCGAGAATTCGCGACATAGGCAGCCGAATTCCGAGAAAACGCGCTTTAAGCGGTACGATTTGCGAATTTTCGAGATTTAGACCTGCTTGATCGTGTGTGTCGCATTTTACCCTGCAAATTCCGGACTCACCCAATTGCAGGGTAAATCTGCCTCACGCCTGACTACATGGAATGCGATCAACTGCTCTCGTCGGCATTGGCCTGATCCAGCAGATCCATGAATGTCCGCGCCGCATCGCGGTCACGAGGGTCCTTGAAGGCGACGTCGAGGTCCGGCGCCGAACCCAGCATGTAGAGCAGCGACCACATCGCAAACCTGCGGCCCTTGTCGGCTTCAAGGCCAAACTCGACCTGCATCCGTTCGATACCGCTGGCCATCGCTGCGGGCGAAACCGCACCGAGATCATCGGTCCCGAAGAAGCGCCGCATCTGGTCGTCGAATTCCATCCGAGGCATCTCCTGATTTCTCTTATCGCCTTGCCGGTGCCCTTGCGGGCTAGCCGGCCGCATTGATCCGCCCCTCGATATCCGCGAGGCGGGACACCAGTTCTTCGAAGGCCGGCGGCTCCTCCATGAACATTTCCGCCATGGCGGCGTAGTCCACCGCCAGTTCCTTGCGCATTGCTTCGGTGACCGAAAGCCGCAGTGTTCCGAGCTGCGCCGTTCCATAGGAGGCCTTGGCATCAGCGAAGAGCAGGCTCTTGTTCCTGACGACCTGCTCCAGCAGCTCACGCTCGGTCAGCGCCCGTTCCGTGACGCCGGCGGCATCGAGCATGAACACATCGTAGAAGTGCCGCGACAGACCTGGCCGCAATTTGCCGCTGTGGTGCAGCGCATGCAGGATCGTCGCCTTCTCCCAGTAGGTCCTTTCGAGCGCAAGCGTTGGCACGGCAGTCACCGCATCGGGCACTTCGCCCGGAAAGTCCTCGGCGACGTAGGGCAGGATGTCCCGCTGCTCGAATGGCTCGGGATCGCCCCTTGCCCCAAACTCGAGCTTGATTCTCGGCTGCACGTAGCCGGTACGCCCGCCATAAGTGTTACCATAGTCGAGGCCGTAGCCCGAGGATGCCGGATAGTTGAACAGGACGGTCTGCCGATCCTTGTCATCGGGATCGGCCTCGATGCTCCAACCATCACGGGTGCCCAGGACTTCCTCGATCGCTTGCGCGAGCGTCGGCAGGAGGATCGTCCCCACCCAGTCTTGCGCGGCAGCGCCGAGCGCCTTGCCGCGCCGTTCGCGCTCCTTGCCGCTGATGTCGCTCGCCATCGGCGAAGCAACCTCGCCGAGCAGCGGCGCTGCGCGATTGATGGTGAGATCGATGTCCTCTGAAAACCGTTTGATGATCCCGAATGCTTTCGAGAGCGAGGTCCCGCCCTTGAAGGTCAGGACTTTGGCCAGCTCGGGCACGCCCATCAGCCGGCGCAGGGTCCAGCACACCCAGAAGTCCTTCTCTACGATGAGCGGCGTGAGATCGCGGCGTGCGGCTGCTTCGGCAAAGAACGCCCGCCGCTCTTCGGCAGGCCGCCGGGCAAATTCATCCATGGTGCGCCGCCCCGATCTTCAGCACGACATCGCCCATCCACCCCGGCATCTGCACGCGGCCCTTGAGCAACGTCTGCACGTCCTTGTCATCGAGCCGCGCGGCAAGCTGCGAAATCGCATCAGCATTGACGTTGTCGCGCCCCAGTCCAGCCAGGTACTGGACCACGCCGTTGGCAGCCTCCGAGGCATTGCCCAGCACTGGCGCGCGGCTGTGCTTCAGCGTGACGCTTCGGCCAGCGGCCTGGCGCACGCGGGTTCGTCCTGTCGTCGCATAGCTCGTCCTGGCAGGTACTTGCGTCGACAGGCCAAGCCTGTTCGCCGCTGCCGCTGCCGAGGGCGCGAGCCGGTCGCCGCTTTGCGCCGATACGGCCTGCGCGATCATCTCGGCATCGGGTGTCAGCGCGCCCAGCTTGTCGTGCAACTGCGGATAGTCGTAGAGGCCGCGCCCGATCCGGCGAATCTCCCCAGCCTGCGCTAGGCGCGACAGTGCCATGTCGACCGAGCCGCGTGTGCCGAAGTCGATGAAATGCTTGGGGGTGAATACCCACCCTCTCCCCTTCGCGCGAACGCGCTTCATGATCTTGTCGGCCATGGCGGACATGATTCGAGTGCTCCTTTCGTTAGAAACTAGCACACATATTTCTAACAAACCATATCCCCGTGAAAGGGTTTTGATGACGATCATGATCATCGCCATCGCTTGCCTGCTGATCATCAACGTTGGCGCTTCTGGCATTGGTGATGCCGATGATCGGCAGGGTGCCAGACATCGCCGGTCAGAAGTGAAGGAGCGGCCCCGTCAAGATTGCCGCACTCGGTCCCGCGCGCCTTGCTGGCGCGCTCCTGCGGGTGCGGGGTTTCCTGCATTGGGCCGCCGGCGCTCTTGCCTTCGCCTCCGTCGCCGTCCCGCGCCCGTGCGATGCACCGGGCCACGGGCCGACTGACTGGCTCCGGCAAGGGGTCCGTCTTTTGTTGCTGGCGCCGCCAACAACGGCGCAGCCAGCGCGCCCCGCGACAACCACCAACATCCTTCAGCCAGGGCAATCAAGCGGGGCGCAGAGGAGATGGCGTTTTGCGGTTAACCCCGAACGCCCTGAAGGGGTTCGGGGGCAAAACCGAAATCTCTCTCTCATCTCGGTGGCTGAGCGAAATCAGCATCGCCATAGCATGACGCCTGGGAGATTGGCGGCCGTCAAGGATCGCGGGTGCCCCCCGATTTTGGCCTGCTGCGGCTACTGCCTTGCGAGCAAAAATCGGCTCCCCCCACGCCCGCTACTCGCGGCGGCAGCGCGTGCGCGCCGCCGTCCCTGACCGCCTGACTCCGGCGTCCTTCAAGGCTCACTTTCATCAGCGTGATGAGAGAAAATTCCTTTTGGAGGTTATCATGACGGACCGTTTCTCGAACTTCGCCGACCTTGCCGAACACTATGCGCGGGAAATTGCCATGCCCGACTATGCTGCCGCATTCATGGAGCAGACCGAGCTTGCCAAGCTTTCGATCGAGCATGAACCGAGCGCTGCCGAAATGCCCGATCCAGATGTGGCGCAGGCGGCAATCGAGATGATGCTCGCCACCGTGTTCGACCTGTTCCGCGATACCCGGATGGAGGACATGGCAAGCGAGGTCGCCTGGGGCATTGCCAACAGCTTCCACGTGGTGGCCAAGCGCCTCGACAGCAGAGAGGATTCGATGGCGAACCGGCTGCAGGAGAAGCTTCGCGAATACGATCCGAGCGAAGTCTATGCGACCGATCTGGAAGACCTCACCATGCAGGCCCGCAGCCTCGCCGAGTGCCGCGATGCGATGGAATGCATGCGCGACCATGCTGCGAAGATCTACCTCGTGGAGACCGGTCGTCCCTTCTCACCGGTGCGCGGCTCGCGGGTGTCGTCCAAGACCAATGCTTCGATGATCGAGGCGCGCGATTACCTTGCCGCGCAAAAGGCGCAGCGGCGCGAACAGTTTGCGCCTACGGGCCCGGTCGTGGTGTTCTCGGGCGGGCAGCAGTTCACCGACATTGCTCAGGTTGAAGACTACCTCAATGCGATCCGGACGCGCATCCCTTCGATGGTGCTGGCAACGACCGCACAGAACAAGGGCGCTGACGTGATCGCGGCAGCCTGGGCATCGAGCAAGAACGTCCCCGTCATCCTGTGCAAGCCCGATGCCTCGCGGGGTCCATCGGCGCCCTACCAACGCAATGCGCGCATGCTCAGCTTCAAACCGGTCGAGGCGGTGGTGTGCAGCGGCGGCGGCATCCAGGCGAACCTCGCCGACCGGCTGCGTGAGGCGCGCGTGCCGATGCACATTGTGCGCGACGCCGGTACCCAGAACGAGGCTCCCCCGGCGCGGTCAAAGGCCCCGGCTCAGGCAGAACGCGGCGGGGCAAAGCGCACGGTCAATGGCGACGATCTCCCGCCCTTCTGAGCGGGAGACAACGTGATCCGACTTTACCGAAGGGTGTCCGGTCTAACCGCCGGATGCCCTTCTTTTTTGTCGCTTGGATCGCCCCTGGTCTGACCCGGCTCGCTCGCTGGGCCCCGGGTGACGGCCTGCCGGCCTGCCCGGTTCCCAGCCTTCGCATCGGCCGGGCGGCAGGCCAACACTTGGACCCACCGGTGGCGTTGACCAACAGGGGTTAAAACTCTCGCAGAATTCCAAGCATGATGACCCCCATTGTCCCGCGTCAAGAAGGGCGGTTCCCCCAATTTTTCTTGCCACTCCGGCTGCGCCTGCGCTCCAGAAAAATCGGCACCCCCACCCCCGCTTCGCGGCGGGCCGCGGGCGGCCCGTTCCTGACCCGGGCCAAGCTCGGTCATCTTTTCGGAGGCCTCTTCAATGATTTTGACAGGAGGCTCAAATGAACGCTCTCACGACCGCACTCGACATCCCGGCTTTCGATCCCATCAGCTATGACGCCGCACTGCGCGCCGCCACTGTCCGGGCCCAGCACAGCTTCTTCGACCAGCACGTGATCGAGGACGACGAGGGCTGCTTCGTCGCTATCGACGAGGGCGACTATAATGCGCTGCCCCAGCACCTGATCGACCGGATCGTCCATACGGTACCGGGCATGATGGCAGACGATTTCGACGAGGCGAACATCGCCCGCGCCGCAAGCTTCATGAGCGTGGTGATGGATCCCGAATGGGACGCGGACTGCCCGTTCTGAGATGCAGATATATCGCACAGCGTCGGAGGGCTCGTCAGGGGCTCTCCGGCCCCTTTTTTGCTCCGGTTCATAAAGCGCAGCCGGGGCATCGAGCCCCGGCTGCGCTGGTCTCTTGCGAGACCGGTTTCAGCTTTTCGCCAAGCGCTTTTCCACTTCGTCCAGGCCGAGCTTTCCGAGTGCGGCGAAGAAGCCTTCAACCCGCTCGAACGGTGCCTTGCCGAGTGCCGATTTTCTCAGCAGTTCGGCCATGGCATTCTGCTCGCTTTCCCGCAGCTTCGCTTCGCGCGCTTCCAGCGCGTTTCGCTCCCTTGCGATTGCCTGTCGTTCCGCTTCAAGACTTCCTTTCCTGGCCATGATGATACCTCGTGGGTTGGCGCTGAAACCTCCCGCGCCCATCGTTCCAAGCTTGGACGACTTTGGCAAGACCTGTCCTGCATGTCCCGGCAGAAATTATCAGCTACCGATAAGTAACATCCAAACACAAATGACAATCCATCACAACGTGAAGTGCCCTTCCCCATGTCGCTTAAGAAACCTGTAACATGCACAAAACGAAGGTTGGTGGATCAGTGGTATAGATAGCACACCCTACACGGCATTGCCGTAGTGAAATCATCGGACTTATGCGGGTTTGCGATTGTCCGCCGCCATATGACATGTGTCTGACATCGTGGCGGACAACGTAAATCCGTCATTTACCCGTCTGACGGCGTCACACAGCTATTGTTCGCGCCGCTTGACTTGCCAAGCATGGACCAATCGCCTAGAACGGTTCTCGCGCAATTCCCATCGGGCCCTCGCTGAGGGCTAGATGATGACAGATGAAACCCGCGTCTCCGTTCGCCTGCCAAGGCGGCTTGCCGAAGCGCTCGACAAGGCTGCCGAAGCACAATCGGTCAACACTTCGATCATTCTTCGCGCTGCGCTCGAGACATATCTCGGCACGCTCGCCGGTGCCGGCGATGCGGAGCGGCGCCGACAGTTCTCAGCCGAGTATGTTTTCCTCGTCGCGGACCTGATCGCCCAGCGCGAATATCCTGATGTCCACAACGAACTGTTGACCGAAGCCGAACGCCGGATGGAGGCGCTTCATGGCGCGTCCTGACGCCTGGTCCGATCAGACCCGCCCGGGCAAGCTGCTGCATCATTCGGCGCGCGGCACGACGCCGCGCAACGCCGGAAACTTTACTCGCGGATCGCAGCTCATCACCCATGAATATCTGATGTGGTTCGCTTCCGCGCGGCTGCCCTTCCTGGTCTGGTTCTTCGCGTTTCTGTTCATCGTTTCAGTCGCCCTCGCGCTGCGGCTCCAGGAACACGAAGTGCAGATGATCCTGATGCGGATCTATGCATCGGGATGGAGCTTCATGGAGTTCAGCAGCGCGAAGATCATCAATCTTACCTTGCCCTCTGGCGAGGTCATTCCCGCGCCGATCGGCATGGTCGCCTCGCACCCGGATGTGGTGATCGCCTGGAACAAGCTGACGCGCGCGTTCCTCGGCTCGCTGTTCATTTCGCTGTTCGTCGCGCTGCCGCTCACCGTGTGGTTCATCGACTATTCGCGAAAGCGCGGGAAGGCCATTCTCGAGGAGCGGCACCAGCGCGGCGCGATGCTGGTGGATGCGCCTGCGCTCGCCGCTTCAATCCACGAACATAACCGGGCCGCGTTGATCGCGGAAGTTGCCGAACGGCTCCCGGGCAGGACCCTCGAACAGGTCCTCGCCATGCCGCTGGCCAAGCGCAAGGCGTCCGGCATTCACCACGCCTATACCATCGCCGGCGTGCCCTATCCCTGGCGGACCGAACAGGCCCATGCGATGATGATCGGCTCCACCGGCACCGGCAAGACGACGCAGATGCGCGACCTGATTGCCCAGATGCGCGTGCGCCGTGACCGGGCCGTGGTCTTCGATCTCACAGGGGCTTACGTCGAGGCTTTCTACAACCCTGAGACCGACATCGTCCTCAATCCGATGGACAAGCGTTGCCCGTCCTGGTCAGTGTTCGACGAGGCGAAGAACCATGCCGATTTCATCGCCATTGCCGCGTCCCTTCTGCCGAGCGACGGGGGCGGAGCTGAGCCCTTTTGGATGCTGGCTGCGCGCACGCTGTTCGTCGAGACTTGCGTCAAGCTTGTACGGATCGGCCAGGCGACCAACCAGGCCCTTGCCAGCAAACTGATGATGGCCGACCTCAAGGAGGTCCACAAGTTTCTCGAGCGCACCGTCGCCGACCCTCTGACCGCACCTGAGGCGGCCAAGATGGCGGAATCGATCCGGGCCGTGTTCAACACAAATGCCCAAGCCTTGCGGTTCCTTCCCGAGGGCAAGGCGCACTTCTCGATCCGCGAGTGGATCGGCAAGGAGCACCTGCCTGGCTCGATCCTGTTCATCACCTCCTCGCACACCGAACTGGTGCTCAATCGCGCCCTGCTTTCGCTGTGGATGAACCTTGCCGTGCACTCGCTGATGCGGCTGCCACGGACCCGCTCCCTGCGCACCTGGTTCTTCTTCGACGAGGTCCACGCGCTTCACCGCTTGCCCGCAATCGAGGACGGCATGCAGACCGCGCGCGGGTTCGGCGGAGCCTTCGTGCTTGGCATCCATTCCTTCGCCAAACTGTCGGAGACTTACGGCAAGGAGGGCGCGCAGAACCTTGCGTCGCTGGCGCGCACCAAGCTCATCCTTTCGGCCGCCGACCACGACACCGCCGAGCAATGCTCGGAGTTCATCGGTGAGCGCGAAGTGCGGATCATGGATGAGGCTTACAGCTACGGCTACTCGACGATCCGCGATGCCGCGACGATCACGCCGCGCACCGAACTCCAGCCCCTGATGCTCGCATCCGACATCATGAAGCTGAAGTCGCTCTATGGCATCCTGGTGTTCCCCGAAGGCTTCGACGCCGCCCGGATCAAGCTTCAATACAAGGACTATCCTGCGATCGCGCCGGGCTACGTGCTGCGCGAGAATGTCGAGCCGATCGAGTACGTCGCTCTCGACCTTGGAGATGGTAACGAAGACGACGAGGATTCTTCGGAAGAAGCGGGCGGGCGCGAGAACAGGGATGCGCTTGAAGCCGACCTTGCGCGCGCGGCCGAACCCGTTCCCCGCGAGGCACCGGTCCGCGGATCCTCGCACGAGCATGTCGCGCGCCAGATTGAGCAGACCGCCCCTGCCAATCCTCTCCCCCAAAACGGCATGGCGGGCCAGATGCGGTTCCGGTCGCAGTCGGCCGGACCTGCATCTGGGCGCAGCGCCCGCGAGGCCAATCGAGACACTGCGCGCTCCGCGAAGCCAGCCTCCCGCTCGTCAGGCAAGACGACCTCGCCGCGCACGGCTCAGGCAAACCGCGAGCTTGGCGAGAACCTCGAACCCGACCCGCGCGATACGCGCAGCCGGGACGGTACATCCCCCTCCCCCGAAGCTCCGCCCACCCCTGACGACGGCATGGAGATGTAGGCCATGCATTCGATCGCCCCAGTCCGCTCGTCGGGCGGCGCTGCCGCCTATTTCGCTCAGGACAACTACTACACGGTGCAGGAAAACGCGGAAGTCGGGGTCTGGGCCGGCGAGGGTGCGCGTCTGCTTGGGCTTTCGGGCCAGGTCGACAAGGACACGTTTGAAGCGATCCTGAATGGGCGGCTCCCCGACGGTGAGATGGTCGGCCAGGTCGAGGGGCGCAGGCTGGGTGTCGACCTCACGTTCTCGATGCCAAAGTCAGCGTCGATCCTGGCGCTGGTCAGCGGCGACACGCGGATCCTTGACGCCCATATGGCGGCGGTCAGATCGACCATGTCGCAGCTCGTCGAAAAGCAGTTCGCCGAAGCGCGCAATTACGAACGCAATCGCAATGGTGAGCCTGAGAAGACCGGCAACCTGGTCTATGCCCTCTTCGCCCACGACACGAGCCGTGCGCTCGATCCGCAGGGGCATATTCATGCCGTCGTCGCCAACCTCACCCGCGATCTCAAGGGCAATTGGAAGGCGCTGTGGAACGGAGAGATCTGGAAGAACAACACGACCGTCGGCCAGTTCTATCACGCAGCATTCCGCGCCCAGTTGCAAAAACTCGGCTACGAGACCGAGGCCGCTGGCAAGCACGGCGCTTTCGAAATCAAGGGCGTGCCCGCCGAGGTCATCAAGGCGTTCAGCCAGCGCCGCGAGGACATCCTCGCCAAGGCTGAGGAGACTGGCATATCGGCTCCCAAGGGGCTCGACCGGATCACGGTCAACACGCGCGACGCCAAGCTTGCGGTTGCCGACCGGGAAGCGCTGACCCGCGATTGGCAGGACAGGGCCCAGGCGCTGGGGTTCACCGGCAAGGCGCTTGTCGCCGAAGCGCGTGAGCGGGCCCAGGAACAGACACGCCCTTCCTTGCGCGAAACAGCGAGCACGGCTTTTGCCGAAGTGGCGGTCAGGATCGGTGCGGCCTTGCGTCCACCGAGCGAACTGGCCGCGAGCGGTCCGGCTGCGTTTTTGCTCAGCGCCGCCACGATCAAGGCACAGCATGCCACGGCCTCGGCGATCCGGCATCTCTCGGAGCGCGAGGCAGCCTTCAGCCCCCAGGCGATCCTGAGCGCCGCGCTCGGGTTCCAGATCAAGGGGCTCGAAGGCGGCGCAGTGGTGGAGAGGATCGGCGAACTTGTCCGCGAGGGCCACCTCATCCCCGGCAAGTCGGACCGGCTCGATGGGCACTACGATCTCGTGACCACGCCCGCGGCGCTTGGCCGAGAGCAGCAGATATTGGACCGTATCGATGCCGGGGTCAGCAAGGGCCGGGCCTTCATGGCGCCGGACGTCGCCATGGCGCGGCTGCAGGCGGCGGCGCGCGAACTCGGGATCGAGCGGGCCGGGGGCGATGGCTGGCAGCTCAATGCCGGACAACTCGCCGCGGGCGTCGCCGTACTGTCGGGCAAGGATCGCTTCCTCAACATCCAAGGCGTCGCGGGTGCCGGCAAGTCGACCCTGCTGGGTGCGCTCGACAAGGTGCTTGGCGCAGAAGGCGTCAAACTGATCGGCCTCGCCTTCCAGAACAAGATGGTCGCCGACCTGCGCGGCGGAGGCACGAGCACGATGACGGCCGAGCAGATGCGCGAGGCGGGGATCGAGGCCTGGACCATCGCTAGCTTCGTCAACCGTTATGCCGGGCCTGCGGCGCAAGGCCATGGAGAACGGTTCGAGGCCGCGCGCACCGCGCTCAAGGACACGGTCATCATCACCGACGAAAGCTCGATGGTCTCCTCGCGCGACATGGTGAGCCTGACGATGATCGCCCAGCGGCTCGACCTCGCCAAGGTGCCGTTCATGGGCGACCGTCAGCAGCTGTCGGCGATCGAGCAAGGCAAGATGTTCGCCGTGTCGCAGGCCGCTGGGCAGGCGACCGTGCGCATGGATGAGAATATTCGCCAGAAGGGCTCGCCGCTGCTGCTCGCGGTGGCAGGCCTGTCGAACGAAGGCCATGCCGGGCTCGCGCTCGATCTCCTGGCCGCGCACGGCCGGGTAATCGAGGAAAAGGCCGATCATATTGCGGCAGCCGCCGACCTCTGGCTGTCGCTAGCGCCAGACGAGCGCGCGCGCACTGCCATATTCACTGCTGGCCGCGATGACCGCACCCGGATCAACGGACTCGTCCAGCAGGGCCTGCTCAAGGAGGGCAGCCTCACCGGTCCTGGCGTCCCGCTATCGACGCTGCAAAGTGCCAATGCCACCCGCGAGGAGATGCGCTTCGCCTCTACCTACCGGGCCGGCCAGGTGCTCGAGGCGCGGATGGACCTGCGCGAACTGGGGCTGAAGCGCGGCGAATATGACGTCGTGGCAATCGGCCGCGGCGGCAAGGTGACGGTGGAGCGCGAGGGCAAAAGGAAGGTCATCGACCCCGACCGGATCGACCCGCAGCACCGCTTCGACCGGATCGGGCTCTACGACCGCAAGGACATCACTCTCCATGACGGCGAGACGGTGTTCTGGCGCGAGAAGGACGCGGCCCGTGACATCGCCAAGTCGACCTATGCCACGGTCGTCTCGGCAACCAGGGACGCCGTGACGCTTGAGCTGGCCGACAAGCGGCAGCTTACCCTGCCCTCGGGCGATCCCATGCTGCGGCGGCTTGATCTGGGCTATGCGCTCAACGCTCACATGGCGCAGGGCATGACCCAGGCTCAGGCGATTGAGGTGATCTCGTCAACGCAGCGAAACCTCGCCACCCAGCGCACCCAGAACGTCCTCAATACCCGTGCGACCGATGACATGCGCGTTGTGACCAACGACCTCGAAGCGCTCAAATTCCAACTCGACCGGACGCCGGGCAACAAGACCTCGGCGCTGGAGACGGTTGGCAGGCTTGATGTCGATACCAAGCCGGCGAACCCGATCGAGCCTCGCCAGCTACCCGAACTCAGGATGAGCCCGGAACTGAAGGCGAAGCTTGATGCCGTCCTCGGCCCGGTCGCGGCGCCTCCGGTACGCCAGCTCCCTGTCCCGGAAAAGTCGCTGGGACTCGACCTGTGAGGCCCCTGCCTTTCCTTTCGCGCGAGCGCAGGGCTCGTCTGTTCGACGGCTGCCAGGCGGCACTGGTGTGGCTGGCGTGCTCGCTTGTGTCGTGTCCGATCCGGCGGTCGAGAGGCTGGCGCTCGCCGCCATGGGTGCCGTCGCGCTTGCCGCGGCATTGGCGGTGCTTTTCCCAATTGCGCCGGAAGCCACAGGCGCGGCAGCGCCCCCTGTCCCGACATCCGGCAGTGCTTCACCGATCAGGAAGGAGGACGAGTCCCATGTCCTATGACCACCAGGAAATCGGCGACTTCGCCAATGAGAAGGACGCTCAGGACTGGGCGGAACGAAACAACCTCGATGTCCGCGACCTCCACTACCGCAGTCGCGGTAGTCGGGGCGTTACCCTGAGCGTGCGCCGGTCGGCGCTCGGGGACTCTGCAACCAGCGACCTCTCATACGGCCGCCGGACCGGCTTTTTCTGAAACCAGGAGACCACCCATGAAACTGAAATACCTGTTGTTCGCGCTTCTTGCCGTGGGTTCCCAGCCTTCGCTCGCTGCCGAGCCGGCATCCGGCCTTGGCGAGACTGCTATTGAGCCGGCCGCCGCAGTCGCTGCGGTTCGCAGGCAGGAGCTGCAGCGCGTCGCCGATGCGCTGACCGCCGAAGCCAGTGCGAAAGCAGCCGTGAACACGCAAGATGCAGCCCCGGCGATCAAGGCGCGGTTCAAGGCAATGAAGCGGCCCTCCCCTACTGCCGAGCAGCCAGACTGCGATGATTGTCCTGACAAGGCGGTTGCTCCCCGCCCCGATTCTGCCAGCCAGGTTCGCAACCGCGACTGCATCGACTGCGTCGAAGAAGCGATCCTGGCCTGACCAGAAGGCGCGGCCCGGGTCGCCTCCCACCGGGCCGCGCCACCATTTTGCGGATTGCGCGATCAGGCAGCCTGCGCGCGCAACGACAGGTCGAGCCGAATATCGTCGTAATTTACTCGTGGAGCGAGTGCACGGTTGGGCCGCTTCTCGAAACGCACGAGACCGTAACGCTCCATCGTCTTCAATGTGCGCGACAGATTCGACTTGGCTCGCCCGGTTCGTTCGACCAGCGCCTGCAAGGACTCCGGCTTTTCCTTGGCGATCAGCGCCAGGAGTTCCCGGTTGCGGTCGGACAGCACCTTGGCGAGGCTCTCGATCGAGGTGAACCATACCTTCGGCCCCTGCCCCGACGGCTTCAGCTCGCCCCGCGCGATGGCCATGGTCCGGGCTTTGTAGTCCGCCGGGCTGGCGATTCCGATTTTCAACGTCGTCATAACTTCACTCCTCGCTGCGCCAGCACCGCTTCGACTTCTGTCCAGAAATCGGCCAACAGGCTTGCGGCATCGGCGTATTCGTAGGGACGAATGGTCCGCAGCCGATGCTTGTGGTCGAACGCAGCCGCTTGTTTCGCCCCCGGTCCGGAACCCGACGTCACCGGATGGGCATTGTCGAATCCGACCAACCGCTCGCCCTTCCCGTCGTGCAGAGTGAGCGAGTAGCGCAAGCCGTGCGGTCTCTCGGGTGAGCTTGCCACACGTTTGACCTCGAACTTGACCCAGTGGTTCCCCGAAGGATCGATGACAAACACTTCGCCATCGAGCGGAAGCAAGGCATCAAGGCTCGAGTCGTGCGGCTCATCCACCCTGCATAGTTATCACACGCTGATAACTATGCAACCTGCATCGTTAGCGGGGCCTTTGGTCGGCCCCTTGGACGGGTCGTTAGTATGCGCCAGTTCCTGCGATGGCTGGGCAAATTCGATCCTGCAGGCTAAGGCCGACCAGGGCCTGCGGCATGCGCCCCAGGCAGTTTCCTCCATCCGACACCAAGTCACCCCATGAATTCGACCAGTTCCTACTCAGCGAGATTCCATATCGGAACAATCGAGCCCGGTGCTCGAGGACCGATCCTGCGCGACGATGACGGCTTGTGCTGGCGGCTTGGCTTCGTCGATGAACGTATGGCAGACGGTCTCAACGGGCGGGTCCGGGTGCGCGGGCGCATCGTCGATGTCGACAGGATCGAGGTCGAATACGTTGAGGTTCAGGCTGATGCAGAGGACTCTTGATCAGCTTTCCGTGACCGCCCAGCCATTGTCCGCTTGGTCAAAGGGCAACGTGACCGTCGATTGGGTCATCGAGATCGACTCGAACATCTGTTGCTAGCGGCGTAATGCGCGCGGCCAATTCGGGACTAAGCGCTTTCACAGTCTCGGGGCGGCGTTTCAGTTCCGCCGCCAGAAAGCTCAGGAAGCTGTCGATCGCTGGGTCCTCATCGTCATCGACACGGGAGACGGTGATCCTCCCACCGCTCATGCGAAAGACAATGCGGCCGCCATTGTAGACGCCCAGCGCCTGACGCACGGCCTTGGGGACCGTCGTTTGCCCCATTGCGTTAATGGTGCTGATTTCCTCGAGCACACTCGTAATTCCGCTCTTCATGCCGAGGCATGAAAACATGGAAAATCCCTGCCCTGTCAAGTTGGCGCTCGGGATCGATCGACCTCGCCATATGAGAAGCTCCGCAGGGTATGCGGAGAATAACTTGTCCAATCTCCGCGTCGCCACCGATCGCCGGAAGGGGCAATCGGCGCTTCGCGCCGTGGAGTACGGAGGTTTTGAGAGGGTGCGGGAGGTTTTCCCTTATTCTGGCAGATCATTGAAATTCCTGCGTGAACCGGGTATGGATTTGCCAGCGCAAGGAGCCCGCCATGGACCACAATCATTACGGACTGGATGGTTTGCCGATCAGCGTGAAAGGCATTGATTGCGACCCGGTTACAGGTGAGCGCTTGCCGGGACCAGTCAACTCGCAACCCCACGGAGAATTCGCTCTCGAGCCATATTCGATAGCTTTCGTCGTCTTGGCGACCGCCTTCTTGGCGTTCTTTGTTATCGAGGGCAAACTGCTGGGGTAGTCGATTATCCTTTCCGCTTCGCTACATGCAGATGGTCATTGGAAGGGTTATCCGGGAACCTTTCAAAATCGACCGCATAGTTCGGGCCTAGACGCTCGCGCACGCGTTCTGCCCACTGTTCGCCCTGTTGATCAGAGATGTTGTTTCCACGGAAGTCGAGCGCGCGATTGGCATAGTGTGCCGAGCCGGAGACGTGTTGGGTACTGTCATTTCCCGAGGTGACCAAGGGCCGAGGTAGCCCGAGCGCCCTCGCTTCTTCCGCCACCACGCCCATGGCCGGAACTAGATCGCCGTCCATCCGACCGAGCCGCGCACCGGTTTTCACGCCCATTCCCAATTCGCGCGCCAGCCTGGCACCGTCCACCGGGCCGTCGGGGGCGACAAGCAGCGTTCCCCCTTCCAGGGGCGAGGCCGCGAGCGGCGGCGAGCGATCGGCGGGCGGAAGCGCTGAGCTTTCCGGCATTCCGAGATCGGCATTGCTTCCAAGCTTGCCCTGCCCGGCGATTGCAATCACATCGCCCAGTTCATCGATCCGGCGGTTCCTGAGGTCGCTCATCAGGTCATCCATGATGTAGCTGATCGCCTGATCGCGGCGCGCCATGTCGCGGTAATCGAGACGCGGGTTGGCGATGTCAGGCAAGTGCCATTCAGGATGCTCGCGTTGCAGCGCCTCGTAGCGATCCTGGATCAGATTCGACATATCGCTCGAAACCTGGAACCCGTGGCTCTCGGCATAGCTCGCTTCGCTCATCATCCGGCTGCCGATCTCGCGATAGCGCGCGGCGGCGGAACGGCGTTCCTCGGCCTCGGATATTCGCCAGTCGGTGCCTTCGCTGTTGGTTCGGCTCTGGCTGGCATCGGTGTACTCGGAGTTCTGGCTGAACGTGCCCGAAGACTGGACGTCGCCGCTGTTGCCACTGACCACAACCCGGCTGCTGACATCTTCGGACTTATCGGTGCCCCGCGTAACCTGGTTTGTTGCCGAACGTTCGCTGCTAACTCGTGAATCTTCGCCCCATTCCTTTCGTCCGTATCCATTGATGCCGAGCGAGCCCGATAGTCCAGCACCTTTCGAACGGCCGCCGCCATCTCCTTTGGTGCCTGCGTTTGGGGCGGATTCATCTCCGCTGCCTGCTCCTGGAGTTGAGCCTCCGAGGCGCGCACCGAGACCGAGAGAGTATCCAAAGGTGCGATTTTCGAAGTCCGAATTGGAACGGCTGTTGCCCTGCCTCAGGATCAGATCGTCATTGGTCACCTCCCGGGTCGATTTGCCGGTCGAGCCTTCGACCATGACGTTGCCGCCGACATTGTGCGTGTCGGAAGAACGCGATCCGCGTTCGCTGCGAGACCCGGTCCCTTCGCTGCTGGCGGCGACCGCGCTGCCGAAGGTTCCGCGCGTACTGCTCCAGCTCGCCGAAGTGCCGTTCTCGATCCGGTTGGCCTCGTTCATGTACCACTGGCCCTGGTTGCGCATGTCGCTGGCATAGCCCCGGGTCATCGATGCCTTGAACGGCAGCTGGGAAATCGCCCAGCTGGTGTCGATCACGCGCGCGCCGCTGCCGTACTCATGGACCATGGCACCGTCGTCACTCCGGAAGCCCATGTGCCCGGCGCCAACGGCGAGGTTGGGCGCCTGGTTCCACTGCGCCATCTGGCGGTTGTTGGCATTGAGATTGCCATGGCTGACATCACCGAAGGCATAGTTGCCGGTGGTCCGCTCGAGCGCGGCCGCATCCGCCCCGCCCTGCGCGGGGGCGAGCATCGAGCCCATGTTGGAGGCGACCGACATGGTGCCGCGCATCACCATGAGCGCAAGCACTGGCACCGACATCATCAGGAACCCCGCCATGGTGGCGACGTCCTGATTGACGGCATCGATCCCGGCCCAGTTCACAAGGCTCACCCCGCCCGCCGCCGCCGCATTGGTCTGCGCTGCGAGGCGGTCCATGATGAACATGTGAATGAGGACGTAGATTGGTCCCCAGGCGGCAAGGTAGAAGAAACCGGCAAAATAGCCCTTGAGCGTCGCGATACCGCTGCGCGGAAACAGCAGCAACGGGAAGACGATCGGAAACAGCGCGTAGAACACTACCGTCAGCACGACATTGAGCACCGGGATCCAGATCAGCCCCTGCTCGGCCGTGGTGGTCATCGCGTTGCGGGTCTGGGCGTCGGCGCGCTGGAGCGCGAAGGAATCGCTGTCGGCATTGCCGAAGTCGAGCTGGGCGGCCTCGAAAGCATCGACCATGCTCTTCTGCTTGAAGAACTGGTTTCGGGTCATGGCGCTGCCGGTGAGCAGCTGCGAGACCACCGGCACATCGGCGGCGAGCTTGGCACCGGCGGCAGCCTGGGTGAGCTTGGGGTACATCGAATGGGCGAACGGCAGCGCATAGGCATTGATCTCGGTGTCCCACTGCGCATCGATCAGGCCCCAGGCCTCGGCGCAGGTCTTGCCCTCAATATCGACCGTCCCGCCCCCGGTATCGGTCAGATACTTCATGCCGCGATTGGTGGCGGCACCCACCCCAAGGTCGGCCCAGAGATCGGTCGACTCGCTGAGCAGCTTCAAGCTCTTGGTGCCGAGCAGGATGTCGTAATAAGCGCACTGCTTGAGGTAGCCGTCCAGGTTGGCCTTGAACACGGGATTGCGGATCTCGAACCCGCGCACCTTGTCCCACATCCGCGCACCGTAGACGAAGCCGCCATTGGAATAGTTCAAGGCCGCCGGCATGACGAACACCGTCTCGGCAGTGCGGGTAAAGTAGTCGCTCACCTGGCTGGTGAACGAGGCCATGACGCCGAGCCCGATCGGTACATTGGCGATAGTTGCGGGCGCGAGGCCCGGATTGATGCGGTCGGTGACCTTGATCGTGACCGTCGGCACCATGAGCACGAGGTAGATCAATGTCGACTGGATGAACCAGCGGAACCAGGCGCGCCAGTCGAGGTCCATTGCAGTGATGAGGAGCGCGTAGATCAGCCCCATCACCATGACGACCCGGATCAGCGACTTGAACCCGCCCGAGCCGGTCCAGGCGGCGATGGCGTTGAAGGTATTGACGAGATAGTCGCCGCCGCCGACCGTAAAGACCTCGAGCATGCGCCAGCGCCCCTTACTGGACCTGTTGGTTCAAGGTGCGCGAGAAGCGCAGCGCCGCCGACATCTGCGGGCTCAATTGCGTGCGCAGGGTCTTCTCCAGCATCTGTGTGCGCTGGATCAGCGCAAAGGTCTGGTCGAACCGGTCAGAGGTGCGCGCCGCGATCCCGAGGAAGTTGCGGCGGGTTTCGTAAAGCCCCTCACGCCATTCGCGCAAGCTATCCGCGTCCGCCCCGTTGAAGTCGGACCGCGAATTGATCGCCATGTCGATGAAGCGCATGGTCATGGTGGTGACCAGATCGACCGCGACGATTTCGGAAAGGACGTTGATCTCCTGGGCAGAGATCCCGAATTCGGCGGCCGCGCTCACGGTGATGATCTTGTAGACCGGCACACTCGCCATGCCGAGCAGCTGGACCTCGCCCGTCGTCAGCGAGGCTCCGGGGTCGCGCACCTTGAGGGCCATGGACTCGATGAGCGCGCGCACCTTGGTCTTGATCGCCGCGTTGGGCCCGATCACCATGTCGATCTCGCTGGGGCTCATGCACTTGGTGGTATCCGAGCCGCAGCTCCAGACCTTGTGCGGCGTCGATGACGTGCCATCGAGCATGGCACTGATTAGCGCGCTATCGGCCGGGCCAATGAACTGGACGCGCGGTTTGCCTCCGGTGCCATTGGGGTCATAGATTACCGTGCCGACAAGCGTCATCAGGAACTCGCGGAACTGGGCATCGAACCCGCCGTATTTCTTGCCCAATGCCTCCCAGGTGTAATTGTTGGGCATCCCGGCCTGTTCCTTCATGTCCGGGTCGGAGTTGGCGCCCTTCAAGGCCTCGCGCTGGCCGCCGTTATTGCATTGCTGGCGCGCCTTGGCCCAGTCGGCGACCGCGCCCTGGCTGTTGGCGATCGCCTCGCAGATCACCGAGGAGGCGGTGTCGGAAGTCGGCCATAGCCCGCCAACCAGCGCCTGCGCGGTCTCGCAGCTCGAGATGTTCATCTGGTTCATTTGCTGCACCTTCTGGGCAAGCTCATCCATGACCTTGCCGATCTCGGGCGAGATCGTGTCGATCGCGAGCTTGAAGGCGAAGCCGAGCGCGTTGTTGGCGGTGGCCTTGAGCATGGCCACGAGTTCGGCGGTGTTGATGAACGAAAACGAGCCGGCGAACAGGTCGATGCCGCCGCAGCCGGCGCGGGCATGCGGCAGCTGTATGTTGAAGGGCTGGATGTTCTTTTGCGGAAACCGCGACCAGACCGCCCCGCCCGAATAATAGCCCGCTGACTGGCCCTGGTAGGCGCTGGGGCCCGTGACGTTCCCCTGCACGCCCATCTCGGACATGAAGTTCTGCATCTCGCCCTCGACCCCGGCAAGTGCCGGGGCCGGCGAGGCGAGCACGATCGAGCCGGCGAGCAGGGACCCGAGCATCCGCGTCGAGACTCCGGCAAACCGGGGCCGAAGCTTGATTGCGCAGCGGTGGGAGGAACGAGAATTGCGCATCAGTAGTCACTCCCGGCGGCAACCTGGGTCAGCTGGAACACCCGGTCCATGATCTCGTCCTGGCTGAGGATGCCGTAGCCGATCGGCATGGGCTGCTTGGTCACGCTGTCGAACAGGACGAGCGCGGGCACTTGCCGGTCGGTGCCCATGCCCAGGCGCTCGTATTGACCGGTATCGACCATGTAGCCGGGGAAGACCGCCGAAGGGCCGCCGTCCATCGAGACGGCGAGCACCGAGAACCCGTATTTGTCGCTGACGGCTTTGAGGATCGGCGAGAAGATGTCGCAGGCTCCGCAGCTCGAGGCGTAGAAGTAGAACACCCCGTAGCGCTGCGAGAGCTGGGCCATGACCAGGTCGCGATCGCCCTTGCGCTGGTCAATCCACGCGCGCTTGCCGAGCGTCGAAACCGGGCGCTGCAATGTGTAGTCGAGCCCTGGATCCTGCCACAGTGCGCGCTGCCAGACGTCGGCGAACATCGAGGAACGATCGAGTTGCTCGCGCTGGAAGCGGACATAGGCAGTGACGTTCTCGGGGCTCGGCTCGAGGATCGCGCGCGCCTTCAGCTCCTCGAGACTGGAGCTGATCGCGGCCAAACGATCCCGCGCGGACGCTTGCGGTACGGCAGTGGTCCGCGGCGTCTGCTTCGGCTTTTCGCAGTAGAACCAGGTGCCGAGCCTGCGCTCCTTGCAATACAGCGCGTCTTCCTGCTGTTCGACTTCAACGCCGTCGCCGTTCCGGTCAGCCGCAATCGCCAGAGTGGTGGGTGCTGCCAGCAGAGCGGCCAACACCGCGAGCGATATTCGTTGACGCTGGAGCATCATCAGGACCTTTCGAATTCTTCGACGCAGCACTTGTGAACGGCGGCATCCGAGTGTGCCGGGCCGCCAGCCAACATGCGCATGTAGGCGACATGGCAGCTGCGCATGATCTTGATCCCCGCGCTCCTGATCGCGTAAACTCCCTCGGTGTGGCGCGCCCAGCCCAGCCCGGCCACCACGTGCAGCGTTCGCTTGAGGCCACCGGGAGGAAGCGGCGCGTCAAGCCAGGTTGATACCTCGCGTGCGACCTCGGCAGAGGTCGAAGGTCCGCGGCGGCACAAAGCCAAGACGACGAAGAATTCGGACAGGGTCATGTTGGGCCAAAGCAGGTTGCCGCCGACCTCAAACGCACGCACGTCGCCGGGAGGCTGCTTCTCGAATGTTTTGGTCATGACGATCTCCTCACGGCTTGTGCGCGGCGTAATAGTCGGCGATTTTCTGCTGGATCTGGACGAGGGCTGCGGCTTCGTCGGGGAGCTTCGCGGCTTCCATGAAGTCGGCGTAGACCTCGGAAAAATCCATCGCGGCAAGATCGAGCTGCTGGAACTCGAAAATCGAGAAGCCTTCGCAGGTTTCGGTCTTGGGCTTGCCCCAGGGCTTGCCGATCTGCGGGCGGCCCTGCTCCTGGAGGATGCGGCTGATCTTCGACTGGAAGCAGCAGTAGACGTCCTTCTTGGTGACGCAGATGCCAAGAAAGCTCGATGAGCAATAAGTGCCGACTTTGTGGCAGAGCCCGGCATCGTCCTTTTCGTCGAGCAGCTTCTCGGCCGAGGAGCACAACCAGGGGGTCAGGAGCGGAATGCCCTTGCCCGAACAGCAGTTCGACAGCCCGAAGACCTTGTGCGAGCAGCTCTCTCGCGTGCCGCGAAACAGCGTGAGGGCGGCTTCATCGAACTCGGCATTGGCCTGGCCAAGCGCGTTCAGGGCAACGACAGCATCCTTGAACTCGTCGGAAGCCTCGCGCTCAACGGCCTCGCATTCGCCGTTGACGCAGTAGACGTCGCCGCCGCAAATATACTGGGTAGGTTCCTGGACCGTGCTCGGGATCGGGCAGGTGTAGACGCGCTCGAGCACGTCGCAGGCGCCATCGCTGCGTGGCGGATCGTCGAGGCATATTTCGCGGGTTTGCGAGCAGCCTGCCGTGGCCTCGAGCGTCCCGCAATCGTTACCGCCGCCGACCACGGTCTGGCATTGGTAGGTCTTGGTCATTTCCCAGCAGGGCCGGGTGACTGCCACGCCGCTGATGACCCGCGTCTCGTTTACCGCAGTGCATTGCTCGCTGGCATAGGTGCACGAGCCAAGGTCGATGGCGCAGGCGTTGTCGGTCCAGGTCTCGACGAACCATTTCGAGATCGAGCTTTCCGCCGTCATCCCCGCAACATTTGCGGTGCAGACGTAGACTTCCTCGGGCACGGCGGGCTCAAGGCAATAGAGCGAGCCGCCGCCGAAAGGATCGCCGATGAAGTCCCAGGTCTTGCAAAGTGAGCGCTCAGCTAGGCCAGCAGCGGTGGCGCTGGTGGCCGTGCAACTGGCATTCGAGCCAATCGACCCGCATTGCTGGAGGCCAGTCAGATATTGCAGCGGCGTGCCGGTGATGGGATCGAAGGTCAGGGCAGCAGCGATCCCCTCGCGGTTGCAGCGATAGACATTGCTCACGACCTGAAATGCGTCCGCAGGCGGCGGCTTTGGCAGCGTGCCCATGAGGTAGGCGCCCGGATCGCTGACCGGGCTGTCGCAGTCGTAATAATCGACCGTCAGGCCATATTCGGGTACCGGATAGCTCGCGGTCTTGTGGCACATGGCATTGCCGGCGAGCGATGCGCAGCCATCGAAACCGGCAGCTGTAACGCAAAGATACTGGTAAAGGGTGTCGTTCCATTCAGCGACTGCCACGCTGCGGGTGCAGGTCCGTGGCTGCTCCACCACGCTTGAACCCACATGACAGGTCCATTCGGCGGTATTGGCTGTGCCCGAGCCCGGCGGCAGCGGCGTGCAGGATCCGGTCGAACCATCGGCGCTCATGCCGTCCAGATAGGCGTTCGGATCGGCCTCGATTGCTGTGGCGCGAGAAAGATCGCCGCGGGTGATATCGACCGTCGGCCGCGTTGTGGAATTGGCGGTCTGGTAGGCCTCGCTGTTCCAGCCCGCCACCGCGCCATCGCTCTGCATGGCTTCGGAGTTGGTGTAATAGCTCGTCTGGCCCGGATAGGTGTCCTGATAGCCTGGAATCTGCCCGGCTGCGCCCGGAGCCTGGGTCAGTCCTTCGTAGGCTCCGCGCAGCGTGCTTCCAAGCCCACGCGCCTCGGCCTTGGCCTCGTCCGCCGTCATGGTCACAGGCGCGGAAGGGGGCGGCGGTGCGGGCGGCGCGATGCCAGGGTCGATCGCGGACGGCAGGACAGGCAGATTTTCAATCAGGTCGTCGGGCGGCGGGATATAGACCTGTGCGTTTGCTGTCCCGCCAATAAGGCCAAGCACCGCGCCGAGGAGCAGTATTGCTGGCGTGAGCCGGGACCAGGCCCGCCGAGGGAGGGAGCGTGCGCGCATATCAGTCCCGCTTGCGCAAGTTGGCGAGCGCGACGCCGGCGACACCGGCACCGGGACCGCGCGCCGAAGCAAAGCTCTCGAGTGCGTATTCGACCGTGACGTTGCCCGCCATGCGGTCATGGTCAGGGGCTGCGCTCGAACAATCGAACCCGTCGCACAGCTCGTATGCGCGGCCCGTCACCACGAAGGTCGGCGCAGCGGTGACCTTGAAGGCGCGAAACAGCCGCGGGTCGATCGCGATGTGGGCTTCCTGCGCCTGATCGGTGACCACGCGCTTCAAACCTTCGACAAAGGCCTTGGTGCTGCCGTGCGGAAATCCCCGAAACACGACCACACCCCCGGCCTTTGTCGTGTCGCGGATCAGGGCACTCAGGCTTGCCTGCGGCATCGACAGGCTGGCAAAGACCGTGAACAGCGGCCCCTCGCCCATGGGTGCGCGCGTGTTGGCGGCAGCGCCGCTCAGCAGTTCGTCGAAGTCCACTGGCCCCGCCGGACCCTTGGGTAGACTGGCGGGATCGAGTTCGGAAACCGCCTTCAGGCCTTCATCCCTCAGTTCTTCGGCCTCGGCCCGGTGTGCCTCGCCCCTGCCCGCCACTTCGTGGACGAAGGCTTGCGCCTCCTTCACTTGCTCGGTCCCGCGCGCCTTGATCGCGCCGAGATCGAGGTCGCCGACTGTCTGGGCTAGCGCCGCCGAGACTGCGGCAAGTGCAAGGAAGCCCGCCATACCGGCAAGCGTGGGCCGGGGCAGCTTCCGGATCATGGCGCGCGCGCTCCTCACAGCATGCAACAGTTGCGCTTGCGCCAGACGAGGTAGCCAAAGTCCTCGCCCTTCACCGGGAAGGACTTGCCGGTGTGCGGAATGATCGTGGTCGCGCCGATGGGTGCGCAGGCGTAGCGGCCCTTCACTGTCGAGATGGGATTGGTCATCTGCAGCCGGTATTGCTGCTTGCGCATCACCGGCATCAGGTACTTGTGGCACAGCGCCTTCGAACCCATCGTCCCCCATGCCAGCGCCTGGCGGTGAACCTTGTAGAGCATGCGTTCCGCGACGAGCCGCGAGGCCTGGACCGGGGTCACATGGGCCGGGACATGGCCGTTCAGCGGATACATCGAGCCGTTGCAGCCCGCGCACCAGAACATCTGGTCGATCGGCAGCTTCGCGGTGGAAGCCACGCAATCAGCGGCGCAAGCCGCCGCGGCAATCGGGTTGGCGAAGAGCGCGACTTCAGGATTGAGGATCGAGGTCAGCGCCGAATCCTGCCACAGCGGATCGAGCTCTGTCACATAGGCAACGTCGAAGGTGGTTTGCTCGAAACAGAGGAAATCGGTGAGGATCTCCATCCAGTAGAGCAGCGGGTAGATGTAGTAGTGCGACTGCCACTGCGAGCTGTTCTGGGTCTTACCGCCGACCTGGCTGCGCCCCTGGACATGGCCGTTGCCGATATCGAAGCCCGGGTTGAGGCTGATCCCGCCAAGATTGGGGAAGCACCAGGCCTTGTTGGTCACATCGATCAGCCGCACTGGCTCCCAGAAGCCGACCGAGATGCCGATGCGCGGAATGGGCGAGCCGCAGGCACAGAGCGGAAAGGTCGGGTTCTTGGGATCGGGCCGCGAGCCCTTCCAGATCGAGAGGCCGCCGATCGACAGCGGAAACAGGCACGACCAGCAGACATCGGTGATCGGATTGACGAACTTGCCGTGGCAGGTGACCGATGCCGCGCGCGCGGGGCTTGGGCCTGCGAAGGCCATGGCCAGGACGGCGAGCGTCATGACGAAGATATGACGCAGCGCCTTCATGCCCCCTCCCCTCGCGCAAAGTCCTCGTCCGCGCGGATCTTGGCGCGGAAGTAGAACAAGCCATGGATCGGCGCGGCGAGGCACAGTGCTGCCGCGACCAGCGCACCTTTCGGGCCAAGCAGCGCGAGGAGCACTTGCAGCCCGAGCACCGCGCCCGCGAGGCTGGCGCAGAGCGCCATCCAGACAAGCCGCATGATCCTGAGCCCGCGCGTTTCGGGTGCAGCCTGCGGGGTCAGCATGGCGATGAGCAGAGGGTGCTTCATGTCGCCGGCCCTCCCCTGGGACCTGGCGCGGCTCGCACCAGCGGGATCTCAGCAACTTTGAGCGCGTCACCGGACTGGCTCACCACCGCCGGCGTGTGGCGGATGCCGAAGCGGGCGACGAGCATGCCGCCCTGGTCGAAATAGAGCCGGCGCTGGCGGGGCTTCATCTCATCGAAGGGCGAGCCCGAGACAAAGACAATCTTGGCCTTGAGATCGCTCCAGCTGCGCAGCGCCCAGTCTACTTCGGCGGCATTGTTTCCGTCGACGAACACCAGGTCCTGGCGCAGTTGCACCAAACCCAGCGGATTGACCTTGGTGCCGCGCGCGGCGATCAGGTTGCCCTTGGTGTCATGAATGTCGTCTTCGGTGACCACCGAGGGATCGAACAGCCATTCGCGCCGCACTGTCGCTGCCGAGAGCCCTTCGACCGGTTTGGGCCGCCGAACGCTGGCTACCGCCTGGTTTTGCATCTGGCGCTGGAGCGCCGCGATCCCGCCCGAGGCCTCGAGCGCGCGCAGCTTAGCCTCGATCGTGGTCAGAAGATCGGTCTCGATGATCGGAAAGGTATCGCCCATCTGACCGTGATCGGCGGCCTGCAAATGTGCGGCGATCGGCCATCCGGTCATGGCAGCAAGGCAGGCGCCGAGGGCGAAGAGGCGGGCCCTGGTCACAGGATCGCGTCCCCGGTGCCGATGATGCGGGCCCGGCAGACAAAACCGATGTCGGCATAACGGCTGTCGAGACCGTCACTATGCGCCGTGCCAAGGTAGTAGCAGTGTTCCGGGATTCGCCCGGTGGGGCCCGGGACGAGCACCTCGCCGCGCCTGGTACGAGGTTTGAGCCGGGCAACTTCCGCCCCGTTGATCAAGACCGCATTGCCCTCGCGGGTGACGAGATCGCCGGGCATGCCGTAAACCCGCTTGGCGAACGGCGGCGATTTTGGCCCGAAATGCGCGGTGATGATCGGGGTAACTGGCGGCGTGAACACGACAAAATCGCCCCGCTGAGGTCGGCGGTGCTTGTCGATGAAGAACGCCCAGTTGGGCAGCGATTCGGTGGTATTGATCAGGATTGCGTGCTCGTCCCGCCACGCGGCCAGCGCCGAGCTGCCCGCCAGCAGGCAGGCTAGCCCGCCAATAGCGAGCCAGCGGTGCAATTGCCGCCTGGGCTCAGTAACCGGGGCCACGGCCCTGCCCCCCTGCCTGCGCGGCTTGCGGCGCAGCTGGCCCCGCCATCGCCGAGCGCATCGCGCCCATCACATCGTTCACAGCCTGGTTGGGATTGGGTGCGGCCGGCTGTGGCATGCGGACCTTGGTGTAGACTTCTTTGCGCAGGCTCGCGGTGATGTCGGGAACATTGCCGGCGAGCACCGCCTCACCGACCAGCACGATCTGGCCTCGCTGCCCACGCGCCTCGAGGTTGCGCTGGATTTCGGCCATGAAAGCCCGGGTCTCGGCGGTGACCTGCTCGGGCGGCGTTGCCGAGCGTGCCTGGGCCTGGACATATTCGCCGACTATGCCTGAGAGCTGGACCCGCGTGATTGGCGGTATCGCCTCATCGGCCAGCAGGTTCTTGGTGACCCAGGCGCCCCAGAGGCCTGCGGCAACGAGGCCGCCAACCAGCGCCACCGGCATCCAGCCCATCCTGCGCGGCGGCGCGGTAGGGCTGACATCGGCTTGACCTGCGGGGGTCTGCAGCCCAGACTTGTCCTCGAACAGGGGGCCGTCGCCGGCCGCTGCCGCATCACCGGATGCGAGCCTATTCCTGGCCATCGGCCTTCTCCTTTATCTGGTTCACAAGATCGGTGAGCGCGCGGCGACGGAAAAAGCCCACGACGACAAACAGCCCTGCGCTCCACGCCCAGAACAGTGCGCGGAACCCATCCTGGCGTTCGGCCCCGGCGGCGACGTAGCGCGCGGCCAGGTTGCTGAGATGAAGCATGGTGCCCGCGAAAGTGAACTGGCCGAGCACCGCGAAGAATGCCGCCCAGAGGCCGATCACACAGGCCGCAGTGACGGTCAGCCATCCCGAAAGGCGCAGTGCGGCATAGCAGGCGTCCTGGAACCTGCTCGGGGCTGGCCTTGGCAGGCGGCCAGGCGCGCTCATGCTCATTCGGCGGCTGCCATGAATTCGCCCTCATGAAAATCGGGCGCACCGGGCGCGGGCGGCACAAAATCGGGAAAGGCGACGCGCTCGATCGCGTCGGGCAGCGCCATGCCGCCCTTCACCAGTTCTTCGATCTTCGAGAACACGCGCGGGCTCGAAGAATAGAGCGTCGCCGAATAGGGATCGAGCACCAGGCGTCCGACCGCGAGCGTCTCTGGCCCCTTGATCAGCACGTCGGAGTATTCGGTGCCGCTCCGCTTCAGCGAACGCAGCAGGGTTTCGGTATAACGGTCCATCTCGAAGCGCTGGTGCTTGGCAAGGTCGCTCACCGTCTCTTCCTTCTGCTGGAGCACGACTGACCAGTCGGAATTCTCGAGCGCGGCGAGCGACCCTTCGGACTTGTAGAAGTCATTGAGCGACTGCGTCGCGGTGATGAGCGAGCCGCCATATTTGCGGCAGGTGCGGGCATAGGTCTCGATCGCCTGGCCCATCTGTCCGCCGCCCAGGAGCTGCCAGGCCTCGTCGATCATTGTGAGCTTGGGCACCGAGCGGTCGAGATCGCGCATGACCCGCAATGTGAGGAACATCAGCGCGGTGAGCGCGACCGAGCGCAGCTCGGGTTTCGAGGACAGGTCCGACAGCTCGAACACCGTGAGCCCGGCGGAAAGGTCGATCGAACAGGCACCTTCAAAGAAGCGGCCGTAAGTCCCGCCAGTAAGGAACGGCGCCATGGCATCGGCAAGGTCGCCGGCGAACGGCGAGGACAGGGCGCGCAAGGCGGCCGCGACATCGTCGATCGTCCCTTCACGCTGTTTGGCCCGCCAGACCGCGCTCACTGCGGAATCGATGAGGCCGCGCTCGGTGTCGGACAGGCGGTCCTGCTGGCGGGCCATCTGGCCGACAATGGCTTTGAGCATCGCGAGGCATTCGACCTCGTAGTCCTCGCCGTCCTCGTCGCTGGTCAGCGCCGCGACGTCGATCATGTCGAAGGGATTGAGCGAGAAGCCCGAGGACAGCTTGAACTCGACAAACGCCCCACCGAAGGCTTTGGCCATATGTTCGAACGAGCGTCCGTCATCGATAACGATGACCTTGGCCCCTGCCCCCGACATCGCCGCGCAGACATCCTGCAGGAACACCGACTTGCCAGAGCCCGACTTGCCGAAGACCGCGACGTTGTGGTTGCCGGCCGCATTCTGGAACGGCGACCAGAAGAAGGGCTGGCCGCGCCTGCCAATGAGCAGCACATGCGGGATGAGCCCGCCCATATGCTCGCCCTGAAGCGGGGCGATCGATGCGGCGGTCGTCGTCAGCATCGTCTTGAAGCGCTTCATTCGCCGCAGGTCCGCCGACAATCCGTTGGGAAACGAGAGCGGCATGGCCGCGAGCAATCCCATGACCTGAAGGTAGCGCTCGTCGATCAGGTCCCACCCGGCCCCCTTGTAGACCGACTTAACCATGCGCTCGTTGATGTCGCCCTTTCCGAGCGGCGAGAGCGCGCCGACGCCGTAGTAGGCCTGACACAACTTGCGGCCCTGACGGATCTGTCCTTGCACGTACTGCCATTCATCGCGCTGCTCGGAGAGCTGGGGGAGGAAGCGCGCCGATCGGCTGTCGGCCAGGCTCGTCGTGCGCATGACCTTGAGCCCGGTGCGCGAGGCGACTGCTTCATCGTCTTGGAAGGACAGACCAAGCACGGTCATGACGTTGCAGCCAAAGCGCAGCTTGTCGTTGACCATGTCGCCGATGATCTTCTGGACGTCCCACGGCGCCCATTGCTTGGGCAGGTGACGCACCGCGAAAAAGCGCCAGTCGAAGGTGTCGGGGACGACCTCGCCGATCACCGGGGCGCCGTCGATCTCCTCGCCGGTGGGGCGGAAGCGCTCGGTCTTGAGCACGATCCGGTCGGGCGTGACCTGGGTTTCGAGGTCGCGGCGGATGCACTGCACGTTGATCGGATCGAGCTCGGAATAGTGTTCGGGCCGATCGGCGTTGTCGACCGAAGGGCAGAGGAAATCGTCGAGGAAGGCGATGAGCTCAACGGGCCCCATATCGCGCGCCAGGATCGAGAGCGCCTGGCAGGTGCCCATCAGGCTGTCGCGCACAGTCGAAAGCATGTCTGCGCCGATCGGGCTTCGCAGCGAAGCGCCCACGCTCAGGATCACCCGATGCGAGCGCACGAAGAAGGGCGCGTCCTTGGAGATCGACATCCACGCCCCGCGCCGCAGCCAGCGCGCGCGGTGCATTGCCGCGCGCCCATAGACGCCCTTGGCAACCACCCGCGGCATGACCCAGTCGGCGATGCGCTCCCCGATCGACGGGCTTTGCCAGTGGATCAGCTGGATCTCGCAGCCCGACGGCACGGCATCGGAGAGGAACTGCGTCAGGATCTCGCCGCTGCGCTCGTCCGCCCCCACCATCGGGGCGAGCTCGAGGATGAAACCGACAGACTCGGTGTTGATGAACATGCGGCTCTTGGCGTCGAAGCTGCGGTATGGGAGCCAGTTCGACAGCATCGGTGCGCCGAGCAACGGGCGCTGCGCCTCGGGATGCGCCGCGTCGCCGAAAATCAGGGTGAGAAAGCTGTCCCAGAAGCTGCGGGCGGCCATGACGGGCCTACTCCTCGATCTTGCCGGAAAAACCGGCGGGCGGGTTGGCGACCTTGGGGGCAGGCGGGACCTGGCTTTGTGCCGCGCCTTGTGCCGCAGGTTGCGAGGCGGCCGGTTCTGGCGGCCCTTCAAGTGGCGGCGATTGAACCGTGCCGACGCTGCCCGACGCCTTGGGGACCCGCGCAAGCTGCGCCTGGACTTCGGACTTGATGGCATCGACCGGCGACGCTGCGCGTCGCTCGGTGCCCCTTGCCCGGGCTTCGGCAACGAGCCTCGGGTCGGGCGGCCCGCCTTGTACCTGCGAGGCGACCAGAGCCTGGGTGGGGCCGTCCCTGAACTCCTGAGCGGTGTCATTCATCCCCGGCATTGGCGCAGTCATGGTGCCGGCCAGCGATGCAGGGATCGCAGCTGCGGCATCGCCGCGGCCCGCGAGCTGATCACCCGCATTGGGCTCGCCCGAGGACAACTGCATCCAGCCTCCCTGGTCGGCGACGGTATGGACAATGCGCGGTTCGTGCAGGTTGCCCGCACCATCGACAAAGGCGGGGAACACAACTTTCAGGACCCGGCGCTCGCGGTGGACGAGGCCTTCGCTGGCGGCCGCCAAGCGTCCGCGTCCGGCAGGTGCGAGGGCTGCGACTGAGGCTGGCCTCCGCGCCGATGGCTGAAAGTAAGGCCCGGCCGGACTCATTGGCCGTGCGTTCTGGATAACGGAAAGCGCCTGGTCATCGATCACGGTCGAGGGCGCGCAGGTGCCGCCCGGCGCATTGCACGAAAAACTGCCCTTGATGTTGCTGCCCAGGAAGGTGGTGCAGGCCGCCATCTGCGTCGCGGCAAGGCCAAGAACCGCGGCGCCCGCGACTTTCGAGCGCGGCGAAGCCTTGCGCCGGGCCGCCAGCGCGCCGAGCTTTCCGGCAAGCCGCCAGAAGGCGTGGGCAGCCTCGAGTGACATCGAAAGCGCCGACAGGCTCGCAAAGCCAGAGGATCGGCGCCAGGCACGCCGGCGCAAGTGACCGAGTTCCTGGGGCGCGAGGTCCCTGCCAGTGGCAGGGCCAAAGGCGGCGCGGATATCGGTCCACAGGGCGGTGGCTTCTGCGAGGCTCAGCCGCACATCGGGGATCGTCACTTGCCCGCGCGAGCGACGTCTGGCGGCGCGCTGGAATCCCGCAAACTGCAGCGCCGACAGCGAGGTCACGAGCGCGCTCCCTTGAGCCAGGTGATCAGGAATTCCTTCGGGCGGAACCCTTCGATCACTGCGCCGTCCGAGCGGACGATCACCGGGGTTCCGGCAATGCCGTTCTCGCGCGCGAAGCGTTCGTTGGCATCGAGCGGCGAGGTGTCGCAAGGCCGCGTGTCGGCGATCGGCTCACCCGCATAGGCAGCCTTGACCGCGCGGCGGCGGTCGCGCGCGCAGAACACCTGGTTGGCGAGATCACGACTGCCGAGCACCGAGATCGGCCGCTCGATCACCCGCACGTTGAGGCTCTCGAGCACGCCTGAAAGCGCGCGGCAGTAGCCGCAGCGAAAGTCGCTGAAGACGGTGACGGTCTGACCCGATGGATTTCCCCAGACGATGCCGCCGGCCTCGGGCAGTGCGGCCAGGGACATCGTCCGGGGGGCCGCCTGCGCGGCAGCTGTGTTCACACCGCGCCTTGGCGATTCGACAGCTTCGGCCTCACGCCGGCTGCCTGCTGCACCGCCCACCAGCAGATCGGGATTGACCTCGAGCAGGCGCACAGCGGTCAGGTCCTGGCGGGTCTGCATGTCGTAGACCCGCCCGATCATCAGGTAGCGTGCCGTCTTGTCGACGTAGAACAGCTGCGAGCCTGCGGTCACTTCACAGACCCCGTCGACCACCTGGCAGTTGACGCGGGAGACCTGCGTGCGCGGCAGGCGCTCCTTGAGCAGGGCTGCGACTGACGTATCCTGCGGTGATGGCCTTGCGGGTGCCCCCTCGCCTGCCTGCGCCCAGACCAGCGATGCGCCGCTGCCGAGCGTCACGGCGGCAAGTGCCCAACCTATTTGGCGCAGGTGCAGTTGTTCAAGCTTCATGCGATTTCTCCTCACCCGCTGATGAACACGCCTTCGAGGAAGACGATTTCGACATCGATCCCGGTCGGCATCTCGATAACGGGCTGATACTGCTCGGCCCGCTCGATCAGGTACTTGGAGACCATGTCAGCCGAGGTCGCGACGCCCTCGCCGAGCCCGCCTTCGAGGATCGCGCCCGCCCCGAGTTTCGGGCGCTGGCCGTTCACCGAGACATTGGTGCCTGTCATCAGCGAACTGGTGTTGGCCGAAAACCCGCGCCCGAACCCGCCGGCGAGCCCGGCGAGAAACGCCTGGCCGACAAGCGCGCCTTCGCGGCTCACCACCCGGCCCCGCACCCCGGTCTTGCCGCCGAAGGCGATAAAGCCCTTGACGTCGGAGACCGCGTAGCGCCCGCCCGGCTGCGGGCAGGTCATGCGCTGGAGTTTGACGTAGACCTTCTCCGAGGAGAGGTCGGCGCGGGCCGCACCGTTGACGAGGCAGCCGGCGATATTGGTCGTGAGCAGCCGGCCGTTTTCGTAGACAGAGCGCGCCGGTCCGGTAATCCGCAGCACGACTGGCAAGGGATCAGTCTGGCTCTCGACCCCCGCAATGGCATCGACCCCGACGATCACCTTGGCGACCGCGATCGAATTGGGCGGCAGATAATTTGCGCTGTCGGTAAAGACCGTATTGCCCTTGGGCACCGGTGTGCCGGTCCCGCTCGCGCCTTCGCTGAACGAAACCAGGCTCACTTCACTCCCGCGCATCGCCGGAAGACCTGCTGCCGAGGCTGCTGCCTGTCCGGCGGGTGTCGACGGCAGCGGTCCGCCAACCCGCGGAGCACCGGCGACCTGGTAGCTTGGCGGGCTGGTGCGTCCGTAAAGCGCATTTGGTCCAGCGCTCGCACCAACCGGCGATTGGCGCGCGGCATTCAGCGCTGCGCGCAGCTGCTCGTTTTCCGCCTGGTAGGCCGACAATACGCGTTCGGTATCGGACGAGATGGCTCCGCCCTGGCCTCCGCCAGCACCTTGTGCAGCTGCCAATTGCTGTTCGAGATGGTCGGCGCGCTCGGCCCGGGAGGCGAGTGCGCGCATGTTGTTGTTCATTGACATCATCTGCGCTTCGGACTGCGCGCGCCACTCCTTCTCAGCCATGTTCTTGTTGACCAGTTCGTCGACCGAGACGCCTTCGGCGGCTTGCCTGACCTCGGCATCGCTCGCCTTGCCGCTATCGTCGAAGATATAGAGAGAGCCCGCTACCAGCGCTGCGGCGCCTGCTGAACCGAGCAGCAGCATCTGCTTTTTCCGGGTCACCTCGTTGGCGGCGATGGCATCGCCAAGCGGCGAGGCATCGTCGCTCCCGCCAGCATCGAGCGCCTTGGGTACTTTCCGGAATATCCTGCGCAGATCCATCACCGGCCTCCATTTGCCTGAATGAGGTAGACGGCCGTTTCCTGGCCTGCGGCGAGCTCGCTCACCGGCGTCATGAAGGCGACTGCGCCGCGAGCCGCGAGCAGGTTCTCATTGAGCACCTGGGCATCGCGACCAGAGTTGCGCACGCGCAGGATCAGGCCCTTTAGGTCCGCGCCGCGGTATTCCCCAACCTGCTGGACCTCGAGTTTGCCGACCGTGACCGGTTCGAGCACCAACTGACGGATGTCGAAACCGTCCAGCACCTCGCTGCGGTACATGGCCTGGGCAAGCCGCACCGCCGCGTCTTCGGGCGAGGACCGCACTTCCCAGTCGCGTGCTTGCTCGGCCTTGATCGCGGCATTGGCGATGAACACCTGCTCGGCGTCGCTCCCTCGCACCTGGCAGACGAACTTGTAGACGAAGCCCTTGCGGGTCGTGCCGAAGAACGAAAGGTTTGGCCGGACGAAGCCATCGGGGACCGAGATGTAGATGTCACCGCGCACCGGCTCGTTGACGACCTTGAAGTCTTCGCTGGGGATTCCGGTCGTGATCTTCGACACCGAGGCAAACTGGTCGCCCGCGAGACTGATCCGGGTGAGGTCCTTGGCCGATGCCACGCAACTCACCGTGCCATTGTCGGCAGCCATCACATTCTGGTCGGCGAGCGCCGGCGATGCCAGGCACAGCGCGCCGAGACAGATCAGCGCCGCGCCCACCAGTCGTCCGGAGACGGCGAAGGGCCGACCCGCCAGCGCCGCGCCTGCACCTATCGCGCCCCATCCCAGCCCTGCCATCATGGCAGATCTCCCTTCTTTTCGTTTTCGGTGATCCGGCCGAACCCGGCGAGCTTCAGCGACACGCCCGAGTAGCTCCACACGAAGCGGAAGGTGCGCGCCTCGGCTGTCACTTCCTTCGATCCGACGACAGTGTGGAGCGTGCCGTTCACGTCGCTCGTGAGCGCGTCCGGATCGACGCTCAGCTTCTGGATCGTGAAGTATTGCGAGACGTTCGAACCGCTCTGCTCGCCCACCACCTTCATCAGTTCGGCCTTCATCCGGCCGTGCGTCCTGGGGTCGGTTATGCTGAGGATCGAATCCATCCAGTACTGGAGGTTCGAGGGCGAGCGGTTCAATGTCAGCAGCGCTGCATCGCGCGTCACCAGCTCGAGATAGTCCTTGTCGATATGGCTCGAGCTCAGCGTCAGCGGCCGCGCCAGCACGGGCTGCAGCACCACTTCGCGGTCGCGCTTCAGCGCGGTCAGCGTCAGCATCACAGAGACGCCGAACAGGATCAGACAGGAGCCGGCTAGCAGGTTGCGCTGCTTCAGGAGCCGCTGCGATTGCTGGTGCGTGATCGAGAGGTCCATATCAGCCCGCCATCAGTCGAAGATGGGAGGGCGGCGTTGCCTTCAGACCCATGAAGGCACCCGGCAGGTACCAGTAGGCCGTATGTATGATCCACGAAACGGCACGTCCCGCCTTCAACTTGCGCAATCCCCACCAGGCCAGCACGCTTGAAATGAGCCCAATCAGAATATGTTGAGACAGGACGCCCCAGGCGAATGGCAGGATCATCGCGAGGAATTCATCGAGCGTCCAAAAGCCGATGAGCTCGGGATCATCGAGATGCGCCGGGACCGTGTATCTGTTCATGAGGCAGCACCGCCCTCCAACCGTTCCGCGTTAAGCCTGTTGAGGCGAGGCGGATCGGCGAACCCGGATCAGACCGTCGCGGTGACGGCAGCGGTGACGATCGGCACGCCCGTGCCCGCGCCGACACCGACGCCGACCGGTATCGCAACCTGGCCGAGGCTGAAGCGGCCCGAGGCGAGGCCGACGATACCGCCCGCGAGGCTGAGCACCGTGATGATCTTGCCGCCCGAGCCTTCGAGGAAGCCGGTGAAGCTGGAGAGCGCGGTGTTGAAGGTCGTGTCGGCGCCCGCCATCGCGACTTCGCTGCCGAAAAGTGCGGCAACCGCGACCACGGCTGCTGCCTGCACAAGCGGCGCTCCTTTTCCTTTGAACTTGTTTTGCATCGCATCGTTCCCTTTCTCGAAACCGCCTCCGTCATCCAGGGGCTTCTCGAAAGAACAGATCTGCGCGTCGTTCAGCAATTAACGGTTGGTTTATTGTGGACTGCGAATCGCAACATTTGCCGATTACAGATTCGTTGCTGAAGTTGTTTGCCAGATCGGAAATCTGGGGTTCCGGAACAAGAACAATGATTATCGCAAAACGGGATCGCGAGACCCGATCAAGGCGATTGGAGTTGCCTGAACGGGAAAGGACCCAGCGAATCGCCAGCTCAAAAGGACGGATTCGTAAAATTAACGATTCGGGGTCATTATGGTGGCAACAATGGAAAACCGGGCGCGAACTGAATGGCCAGTGGCACACGCAACATCCGGATGCTTATAAACCAGGATTGCTTCGCCTTCCTGGCCGATGCCATGTGTGAATATTCCAAGAAAACAACGAGATTCCAGAGCCTTCGTTCGACCGTTCAGCATGCGTGCGTAAGCACCAAATCCATCGCGTTGGAGCGCGAGGATCTCGAGCGTTTTATTGCCGAACATCCATTCGACGGCAAGATCAGGGTCTGGCTCGAGATAAAGCCAGACTGGCTCGCCGACTATGACGCGATCCGCCGAAAAATCGCGCAGATCAGCGGAAAACCAGTGCAGGACAAGGCGGTCATACCTTTCGTGGTCCACCTTGCGCAGGCCAGGGGCCTCTTTTGAACCATTTCGGATTGTACAAGGCAAACAACACGTTCACGTCTTGACACTCTATGGCATCCCATAGACCAATCGGCTCGGGAGGGACGAGCCATGCCGCATCGCACTGTGACACCCGAGACCGTGTTCCGGCCGAGGCCTGCCTCGATGCATGACTCGGTTTTCTCCTTCGGCGAAATATCGCCGAGGCTCACCGAGCAGGAGCAGTACAAGCGCCTGATTGACGACCAGGCTGCGAAGCAGAGCGTGCCACTAGCGCATTTGGCCGACCGCCTCGTGATAGGGCGACCGCGATTGCACAAGGTGATCCGGAAGAACTTGGCGCTCAAAGATGACCTCCGGGACCGCCTGTTTGAGGCACTCGGTATTGATTGCGTGCGCGCCAAGTTCTGCGTTGCTTTCCTGCACGATCACACGGTCTACGATGATCCTGACGTATTTCTGGTTTGTGAGGGGCTGAAGGGCTTCTACTGCGAGATCATTTCACGCCGTCGCGGCGAAATCCAGGTGGCGCTGCGCCCGCCGATCATCCACGAAGCCTTGGGCCGGGCCTATGAACTTCTCCTTTCCCACCAGGAGCGAGTCATGGAGAACGACCGGGCCCTTCAGGCGTGAAGCCAGAGGCTGTCCACGCCTGGACACAGCTTTACGCAGCCGTTGGCCTGCTTGCCGTCATCTGCGCAGGCTGTGCGGCTTTGAAAACAATCCTTGAACTGCGAAGTGGCGCCGTCACCGTCCCACTTACAACGTGGAAACAGAAGGTTCTCTGGGTTCCACGTCTCTGGTTACAGTTTCAGCTTAGCTATTTGAGCGGGTTCCCGTGCATCATGGGCATTGCCTTGCTTTATGCGCATTACATCGGGTTCGAAGCGTTCAATCCATCGTAGCGGACCAGCTCAATGCTACGGTAGCCTGATGCGATCACGGCCTTCATGGCCACATTTCCCCGAAATTCGGCATCGGTGGTTGCAACGCCCAGTCGCGCAAGTCGTGCCCAATTGGTGGTAATCGTGCGCACATAGTTTCGGGTTCCCGGAATGGCCGGCACGTAACCTCGTTGCAGAGCCCGTCGTTCCGGACCTGCATTGTAAGCGGCAAGTGCTAGGTCCACTCGTCCGAAACGGTCAAGCTGTTGACGCAGATACCGCGCACCTGCCCGCATGTTTGAAACTTTATTAAACGGATACGATAGCCCAAGAAGGCGGGCGGTTCCCGGCATGATCTGCATGATGCCCATTGCACCAGCACTGCTGATCACCCAGGATTTATGTCCGGACTCCTGCGTGATAACAGCGTCGAGCAGATTGGTCGGGAGGCCGAACTCGCAGGCTATAGCTGCGACCGTGTCGAAATTGAGTGCCCTGCGGCTCTCAATTTCCTTTGGCAACCACCAAGTCGGAGCGTAGCGAACACTTTCGCAGTTCTCGATGTTTCTTGCTCCGAGCCCGCGTTCATGTGCCTGCTGTATGATTGGCATCACCCCCCTATAAAGCCTTTGATCCACTTCAAAATTGCCACCAAACATTACAGTGCTAAGATTAGTCCCATCTGCCGGCGAAGTTCCACCCCAATGCTCCAGCCCACTCTGTTCGAGATGGGCTCGTAACGATAACTCGACGTCTCGCTTGGGAGAGCCATGCCGCAATTGAGGGTCAACCAGCTTTTGCTGCACGGCATGCAACTTTGCGAAATCCAAGATGTCGACTTCGCGCGCAGCGGCACTACCGCAGCAGCATGCCACTAAGCATAAATGAATCGCAGCTTTGGGTAATTTCACTGTGCACCCCGCATGGGCGCACTGAGCTAGTGGGTTTTGCGCATCGTTAAAGGATCAAACGAGGAACCTCGTGTCAAACGAAAAATCGCAAACAACGAACAATCGACGTAAGCATCCGCCGAGTACCGCGTTATGAACTGTTTCAGGCGGCGAGCGCGGTGTTCGACTTGCGCCAGTTCCATGCCAGCAGGTCGTCGAGGCGGGTGACGGGCTGTTCGGCGATGCGGGTGAGAACGTCTGCAAGCCAGGCCTGCGGATCGACGTTGTTGAGCTTGGCGGTACCGATCAGCGAGTACATGACGGCGGCGCGCTGGCCGCCGCGGTCGGAGCCGCAGAAGAGCCACGATTTACGACCAAGAGTCACGCCGCGTCGGCCTGCAGGATGCCTGCCCAGGATACGAGATGGGCGCGCGGATGTTCGCCGCGCCGGTCGCGCGAGTAATGGAACAGCGCGGCAGGTGGTGCTGGTCCGCCGAACGGAGCATCGTCGCGCACATAAACCCATAATCGACCGGTATCAGTCTTGCCCTTGGCGAGAACCGGGACCGTCGTATCGTCGCCATGCAATCGCTCTGCGGCCAGGACATGGGCCTCGATCCGGCGATAGAGAGGCATCAGTGCGGCGCTTGCCGCACCGACCTGGTCAGCGAGTGTCGACAGGCTCAAGGGCACGCCCTCGCGAGCAAAGCGTTCGGCCTGCCGGTTGAGGGGCTGGTGTTGTCCGAACTTCTCGAACAGCAGCATGGCAAGGAAGCCCGGGCCCGCCCATCCACGCGGCACGACGTGGAATGGTGCTGGTGTGTCAATCGGCGTCCAAACGGGACCCCCGATCGGCGCCGAACAGGGACCCCCTTTGCGATAGTGCGATCCGTTGATGGGGGGCGCGGGTTTCGCTCTGCTGGTGGCGTAGGGAGGGCGTAGCCCGACCGGAGGCGCCAGCAGAGCGAAGGTCATTTCTGTCGGCTATCGGGGCGGATCAGCTGCGGTTCTTGAAGCGCCAACTGTCGTTGCCGGTCTCGACGATGTCGCAGTGATGGGTGATGCGGTCGAGCAGCGCGGTGGTCATCTTGGGATCGCCGAACACGGTGGGCCACTCGCCGAACGCCAGGTTGGTGGTGATGATTACCGAGGTCTGTTCGTAGAGCTTGCTGATCAGGTGGAACAGCAACTGGCCGCCTGAGCGGGCGAACGGCAGATAGGGGTCAGTTCTGGCTGAGGGCGGAATGACACCCTAAGCGGCGGAGTCCTTGGGCCAAAGGTACTCACCAGTGAGAAGGATGTGGGCCCACCCGAGCGGCGAGATATGGGCGAGAAGATGGTCGGGGGTATCGAGCCCTTCGCGGCGGCGAGCTTCGACGGCATGGCCGAGATGCAGGGTGTTCCAGTAGACGATGATGGCGGTCAGTAGGTTGAGGCCAGCGATCCGGTAATGCTGACCCTCCGTCGTGCGGTCGCGGATTTCGCCCTGACGGCCAATGCGCAGGGCATTTTTCAACGCATGATGTGCCTCACCTTTGTTGAGGCCCACCTGTGCACGGCGCTGCATACCGGCGTCGAGAATCCATTCGACGATGAATAACGTCCGCTCGATCCGGCCCACCTCGCGCAGCGCGGCTGCAAGATCGTTCTGGCGCGGATAGGCGGCGAGCTTGCGCAAGATGCTGCTCGGCGCGACCTGCCCCGCGCTCATGGTGGCGGCGCAGCGGAACAGGTCGGGCCAGTTGGAAACGATCAGCGCCTCACGAACCTTGCCGCCCACCAGCGGGCGCAGCTCGCTCGGCGTGGTGGCAGGGTCGAATACGTACAGTCGTTTGGATGGGAGGTCGCGGATGCGCAGCACAAGGCGGTAGCCGAGCATGGCGCTGATCCCGAACAGATGATCGGTGAACCCGCCAGTGTCGGCGTATTGCTCTTCGATCCGTCGCCCTGCCTCATTCATCGTCAGCCCTTCGAGCAGGTAAGGTGCTTCGCTGACTGTGGCTGGAATAGTCCGCGATGCAAACGGCGCGAAGCGGTCGTTGACGTGAGTATAGGCCTTGATTCCGGGATCGTTGCCGTAGCGGGCGTTGATCGTGTTCATCGCCTCGCCCTGCCGTGCTGCGGGGAAGAACTGGCCATCGGCCGATGCGGCTCTACCCATACCCCACACCTGGGCCATCGGCAGCGCCCCTTGCGCCGCGACCACGTTGGCCAGCGCCTGGTCGATCGCCTCGCTTTCGACGTGCCAGCGCGCGAGACGGGAGAGTTGCCAATAGTCGTGGGTGTTGGAAGCCTCTGCCATCTTACGCAGGCCCAAATTCAGGCCCTCGGCGAGCAGGACGTTGAGCAGACCAATTCGGTCGCCGCACGGCACGCCGGTGCGCAGATGCGTGAAGGCATCGGTGAAACCCAGCGCGGTATCGACTTCGAGCAGCAGATCGGTGATGCGGACGGGCGGCAGGCGGCGATACAGATCGAGCATCAGATCCTCGATCCCATCCGGCGCGTCGGCGGTGAGGCGATCAATGCGCAGCGTGCCGTCTTCGATGCTGCCTTTCGGAATTGTACCGCTGCGCGCGGCGCGACCGAGCCGGGCAAGGCCATCGGCGAGACGCACCTTGCGGTCAGCCAGCCAGACATGCGGGTCGGACGGGACCGCTAGCTTCGCGGCATGCGCGACCGCCATCGGCACGAGGACGTGGCGCAGGTCACCATACCGATGCGAGCGGTCGAACCAGATGTCGCCCGAGCGCAGCGCGTCGCGCAGATGGAACATGACCGCGACTTCCCGGAGGCGCGCATCATCGTCGCCCTTCGCCCGCAATTGACGCCGCCATTTGGAATGTGGGCGCAGGAAATCGTCGGTCGCCGGGAGCGCGTCTTTGGTGGCGATGGCGATCACCGCGTCCAGCAAGGGGCGCGCAGCCGACGCGGCTTGGAGATGGAGGCAGCGCAGCATACGCGGGGCATAGCGACGGAAGCGGTGATACCCCTGATCGACATGCGCCAGCGGATCATCGCCAAGCGTGTCCGTCAGAATCCTGGCCGTCGCGACGAGGCGGGAGAGATGGTCCCATCCCGCCGCACGCGCGACCGCATCCTCCAGCGACGCGCCGTCGCCATGCGCTTCGAGCAGCGACTGGCCAAGCGCAGTGAAGCCGCTCAGCGTCGCAGTGACCCCACCTCTGGTTTCCGCGGCGCGTACGTCATGTAGCTGCTTCGCCTCGCGCCAGGTGCGCCCGACGATCCGGTCATGCGTCTCGATCACCGCATCCGCGGTCGCGGTAGCCCACTCGATGATGCAGACCGCGAGGATGGCGCGACGCCGGTCGGCACCGAGATCGCGCAGGCCATCGGCGAAGTAACGTTCGCCCTGTCGGCGCAGCCGGGCGACGCGATGCGGCGGGACGTCGCCGAGCAGGCGGGCATCGAGGTTCATCGCACGCAGGAACTCAAGCCGGTCGAGCAGTCGATTTGCCGCGGCGGAATTGTTGCCCGGCTCGATCCGGCGCAGCCAGATGAAGCGACTGATTGCCCCCGGCAGCATCTCGGTCGTCAGCCGGTCGAGACGGGTGCAGGCGACAAGATCAAGGCGAGATGCGATGCGCTTCTCGATGCTGCGTTCGGCCGCGACGAGCGCATCCGCGCACAGGCGCTCGATCGTCGTGATCGCCGGCAGGATGGTCATGGTATCGCGGCAGCGGGAGATGAAGCGCCGGGCGAGATCGTCGTTCGAGTGTGCCTGCTCGGCTTCGGCGAACAGCCAGTCACGGAACGTCCGTGCCGGCGCGCCCTGACCAGGAAACGTCCTGTATCCGTAGATGGAGCGCAGCACCTCCATATGTTGCTGGCGGGTCTGGCGCCGGACGGCGTAGTGGACGAGCACGTCACCGGCGATGCCGAGCTGGGCGCCGAGGAAAGCGGATACCGCGAGCGGGATCACCTCGCCCGGCACCAGCATTCGTCCCGGATAGCGCAGCGCGCACAGTTGCAGCGCGAAGCCGATCCGGTTTTCCGGTCGGCGTCGCCGGTCGATGTGGATCAGGTCGTCGTCCGCCAGGATATAATGCCGTAGCAGCGACGCTTCGTCGGTCGGCAGGTCGAGCAGCGACGACCGCTGCCGGGCGCTCAGGATATGGCGTCTCGGCATGCGGCTTTGTCCCTGTTGAACAGAAGTCTGTTTTGGACAACACTGACCCCACGCAGATCAAGGCTTTTCGAGGCCTAATTCCAGAAGGGTTCAATTGGGACAGCGCGCCGCCATCTACGCCAGGGTCTCGACAGCCGACCAGTCGTGCGAGCGGCAGCTTCGCGACCTCGCCGGTTTTGCCGAGCGTGGCGGCTATGAGGTGGTCGAGGTCTTTCGAGAAACCGCCTCGGGGATGAAGGCCAACCGATCGGCACGTGCCGAAGTGATGAAGCTGGCCCAAGCGCGCCACATTGATGCGATCCTTGTCACCGAACTCAGTCGTTGGGGGCGCTCGACGCAGGACCTGCTCGATACGCTCAACCGGCTGTCGGGCTGGCGCGTGTCGGTGGTCGCGATGAGCGGCATGACCTTCGAGGTCGATACGCCGCACGGTCGTATGATGGCGACGATGCTCGCAGGCATTGCGCAGTTCGAGCGCGACATGCTCAGCGAGCGGGTTCGCTCCGGCCTCGCCGCGGCACGGGCGCGGGGTCGGAAACTCGGGCGGCAGACCGGCGTCCGCCCGAAGTCGGATCGGCACGCTCAACCGGCTGTCGGGCTGGCGCGTGTCGGTGGTCGCGATGAGCGGCATGACCTTCGAGGTCGATACGCCGCACGGTCGTATGATGGCGACGATGCTCGCAGGCATTGCGCAGTTCGAGCGCG
>NZ_CAKKNC010000026.1 GCF_918741285.1 Sphingobium sp. CECT 9361
TGTGGATATGTAAATTGAGACATATAGGAACGGCCTAATTTTAACTGATCTCGCACGCCATAAAACCGTACGAAACCAGAGCCGTCGCCCACATGTCCCTTCATCAAACTAACAATGTCAAAGAACCGTTTACACCGACACAAGAGGCGGACAACTAGTGTTCCCCGCTATTGCTATCGGGGGACAGGCTGTCCGTTTATGGTGGCGACCGTAGAGAGCGCTGTCTGTAGGCAGCGCCCCGTCCGGTGAGAGGGCATATATGGGGGAGGCGCCGACCCGTCAAACGGTTTTTGCAATTTTATTTCAAATTAATTTCAGCCACCCCCATTAGGATGGTCTTCAACATAGCTGTGTATACCTCCCCCATCAGTTTACTTTAGTCAGGAAAATCATGAGCTTGGATGACGCCGACGCCACTGATGCCCGCTTTGCTGCGCGCATCCGCAGCGCGGTATTCTGGCGATCCGGGAGCCAGATCGTCGCCCAGATGGTGAGTTGGGCGTCTACTTTGGCGGTCATTCGCCTGCTCGATCCGTCGGATTATGGCCTGTTCGCCATGACCCAAGTCATCCTGAATTTCATGGGTTTTCTTAATGGATACGGCTTGGTGAGCGCACTTGTGCAGTCCGAGACTCTCGATTCGCATAAGCTGCGTCAGGCTTTTGGTATCATGCTCCTGCTCAATGGTGCGCTCGCGCTGCTGCAATTGGCAATCGCGCCAGTCGCAGCGGACTATTACGAACAGCCGATGATTGCGGATCTCCTGCGCGTGCAGGCCCTCATCTATCTCGCAACGCCCTTTATCGCGATTCCCGAAGCGGTGATGGGACGATCGCTGGACTTCAAACGACCTGCCGTCGTCAATCTTGTTGCCGCAGCCGCAGCAGCCGCGATGGCCATCGGCGGCGCGCTGGCCGGTTGGGGGGTATGGACGCTGGTTTTCGCGCCTCTCGCCCTCTTCTGGGTCAAGGGCATCGGGTACAGTATCGCGACTCGGTTCTTGCCGGTCCCCAGTTTCAATTTCCGCGGTACAGGGGCGATGGTCGCTTTCGGCGCATCCTTGCTGGGGTCACAGCTTTTCTGGATCGTGCAAAGCCAGGCCGACATATTCATCGCCGGACGAGTCCTCTCGCCTCATGCGCTGGGTCTCTACGCCGAAGCGCTTTTCCTGACGCAGATATTCGTGAGCAAGTTCATACCCCCGCTCAACGAGGTCGCCTTTCCCGCTTATGCGCGGATGCAGAAAGACCCGGAGCGAATCGCTGCCTCTTTCTGTAAGGCGGTCCGCCTGCTTCTGCTGGTTTCCTGTCCGATTTATTTCGGCATGGCCGTTGCTGCAGAGCCGCTCGTTGCCACGCTATTCGGTGAAAAGTGGCTGGAGATGGCACCGTTCGTCACGGTCCTGGCTTTTGCCATGCCCTTCATGACCCTGCAGGTTATGTTCGCGCCGGTTTCCAATGCGCTGGGCCGACCGGGCGTTACCGCGCAAGTATCCATGGTGGGGGCGATCATCATGCCGGTGGCATTCTGGATCGGGATTCGCTTTGGCGCGATCGGCCTTGCCTGGGCGTGGCTGCTTGCCTTCCCGCTCCTGACATTCGCGACAGTCAGACTTGCCGGAAAGCCAATGGGCCTGCGCTTCCGCGACCTTGGTACAGCCATATTGCCCGCCATTCTTTGCGCAGCCGCAATGGCACTGGTCGTGGCTGGGATCGACCGGATTTTACCGCCGCTGGCGGCACCCGTTCGCCTCGGCGCACTGGTGAGCGCCGGTGCCGCAAGTTTCGCCGCCATCCTCTTTCTATTCGCGCGTGCCACGATGGACGAACTTATCGGCCTCGTCGTTCATCGCACGGCACCCGCCTGAGCATAATCACGCGCTCTGAATATAGTCCCGCATCGCGGCAGCTTCCGATTCGATGCGATCGATCCGGTATTTTACCAGATCGCCAATAGAAACGAAGCCGACCAGCTTTCCACCATCCACCACAGGCAGATGCCGCATCCGGCGTCGCGTCATGAGCGATAGCGCTGACATAACGGGCGTATCGGACGTGATCGTTACAGCAGGCGACGTCATCGCGCCGCTTACAACGGCATCAAGCATGGCCGGTCCGCCCTGACCGAGCTGGTACACCACATCGCGCTCGGAGAATATTCCGACGACTTCACCGCCGTCGACGACCGGCACACAACCGATCCGTTTCTCCGCAAGCATCGCTACCACCGATAGAACCGTGGCATCGGGTGCCACCTGCAACACGTCATTGCCCTTGGTCTTGAGAATTGCCGCTATCGTCATCGCTCTCTCCCTTCTTGCGGATGCTTTTTCATCCACTCATTGGTTGGGGGGCTTGATGATCCCATGTCCAGCCGCCAAAGGGAAGAGATGAAGCAGCCTCAAGCGCTCGATAATCCAGAAATTGCCGCAACAGCCTGGGCCCGCTACCGGCGGTTGATGATATGGATGGCGTTGGGCGCACTGCTGTGCGTCGGCGCCGCCATTGCAGCGCTGTGGTATTGGACCGGGCCCATGCCGATCCACATGATCATCGCCACAGCGCTGGGCGTGTTTTTCACCTTCATGCTGGGCACGGCGCTCATGGGCTTGCTCTTTTTATCGAGCGGCACTGGCCATGACGAGCAGGTCGAGGACCGGATGAAAGGGATGATCGACATCGATGACTGACCGAAATCCTATTTTGCGCACGGTGCCCCGACCCGGCGATATCAACGCCAACGGCCACATCTTCGGTGGATGGGTGCTGAGTCAGATGGACATCGCCGGCGGCCTCATCGCACATCGCGCCGCTGGCGGCCCGGTGGCCACAGTTGCAATCGAAGCGATGGAGTTTCTGGCACCGATCCTCTTGCATGATGTCATATCGGTCTACGCGAACATCGAACGGCGCGGGCGTACCTCTATGGCGATTCGTATCAGCGTAGTGGCAACGCGCGGCCCTGCCGATGAACAGATCCCTGTGACGAGCGGGCTGTTCACCTTTGTTGCGCTGGATGAGAATCATCGGCCCAAGGCGCTACCGTCCGTCTGACGTTGGGGCGCAGATTTAAAAGTGTAAACTAGGCGCACCCTTCCATTTGCGGGAACCGTTGTGGCCCAGAGCCACGCGCCATCCTTTCGGTGAAGTGTGCTTCCTTTCGCCGTTAAGGTGTCCCCATCGTCGGCGTTTAAGCGAATTTCAGCATATGCCGATCGATCCGTTGCGTTGGTAAGGGTGACTTCGCGAATCGGGCGCCCATTGGTTGGGTCGGAGGCAAGGCCCAATTGATAGCGATGTTGAGCGCTTATCCCGGCTTCCAGCTTCACTGTCTCGCCAATGGCATGGTCGCGCAGACGGCTATCCGCCAGCAAAAGCGATTCACCCTGACGCGGCGCGAAGATCGCAACTCCTCCGGACGGCAGCGGCAGCCCCAAACCTTGCGCTGTCTCGTTCTTCATCCGCATGACGCGCTTCAGCGGCTGGCTCTCTGGTTCATTCGTCCGCGCGTCGATATCGGCTGCATAATAAACCGTGAAGGGTACGGTCGTTCGTTCCAGCAGCGCAACTTGCTTCTGCCCCTTTGCGTTGACGTCGACATGCACCGGCACCCGATAAAGCTTGAGATCGCCAAGATCTTCCTGCCGGGCCACACGCGAAGCTGTCACCACGATATTTTCCATGCGCGCCGCCATTGCCATTGGGGCTGGCGGCGGAGGGGGTGGCGGGGGTGGTGGGTAGCGTTCCGTGCCAAACCGATAGTCGGGCAATGGCCAGCATTGCAGAGCCAGATAGGGCGACGGCGCCGAAGACGTCAGTGAATCATAATCCGATTCACGATTAAGCCGCCCGGCGACAGCCAGCATCTCGGCATCAGGAAGGCTGACGGCGTTACCGTTGGCGACGGTCAACCAAGCCGACAGGTCGAGCGTTTTGCCATTGGGCGCGACCCGCGCGACATAGCTTGCAGCCCAGTCAAAGCCCGTCGTCAAATAGGTAAGAGTAACATCGACGGTGGCAGCTTCCGGACTATTGGTTGTCACCGAAAGCGTCGGGCGGGCCGACAGACCCGCTGGAATGTCATCATAGACAAGCGTTTCCGGGAGGCCTGAACATCTCAGCCCTTCAAAACCCTCCGCCGTTTCAAGCACCACGGCATTTTCCGGGCCGGATCGGATAACGACTTCCTGCTCGCGCACTTCGCCAGTAGCGCGATTCGTCCGGCGCAGATGGACGCGATGACCCAGCATGCCATCCAACAGCGCAGCGGGCGAAAGGAGCTTGGCATCGCGATTCTTCTGAATGACGCCCCCAGGCAGACCCGTAACAACGGCGCTTACCGCGATCATGCCATCCACCACAGCTTCAAATCGGATCACCGCATCCCCTTGCGGGAGTGTTATGCGCCGCTTTTCGGTGACGAGCGCGAAGCCTTGTGGATAATAGACGTTGATGTCCCCGGCACCCCTGCCGGGATCGCGATAGATGGTGACGGCCACCGAGGTGGGGGCATCGGACGTTACGATGTTTTGCGCCCTGACAGGGACCGCGAGCCACGAGAGCAGCAGGGCCAGAAGAAGGCGCACCGTCACGCGGATCAGTAACGGGTTTCGAAAACAGCCGTAACAGTGGCACGGCCATTGGCTGGCACCGCAACCTGCCAGCGCGCGGCATTGCTGTTTATCCGCTCGCTGGGCAGGCTTTCGCTAACGATGCGGGTGTCGGTGCTGTAAAAATCCAGGCCCGCCTGCGTCAGTTCGACCTGCGCCACCTTGGCCCGCGCATTACTGAGATCATAACGCATGGTTGTACGCCATTTATATTCCGACAGGCGTTCCCGCTTTTCGACCACGGGTTGCACCTTAACGTCGAACGCATCGCCGGTGGACAGCGCCAACATGCTGCCCATCGGTGTATGATCGATAGCGCTTTCGCCGATGAACTGCGGCGCGCCGGACGCATCCTTCATATAGAATCGGACGGTCCCCGCTGGAAGCGCATCACCCAACCCTGCCCCATTCTTGCCGGATGTCGAGAACGTTACGACACTGCGCGCACTTTGCGGTTCCTCGAACGTGCCAAGCCATGTGTTACGAAATGCATAGCCTGCGCTGGCGGGAACTGCCTGCACATCCAGAAAGCTCACCTGTTTGGTCTGACGATCCGCAATCGTGGTGCGACCGGCGATGGGATACAGGTAAAAATCGCCTAGCTGTTCGCGTCCTGCCGTCTCGGTTCCCGCTGTACGAATGCTGTTGCGCGGTCGTGGGCGATAATTGCCATCATTGGCCTGTCCCACACTGCCCGCGACGAGCAGCGTCTTGGCGTTGGCATAGGTGGTGCCTGAACTGTTGGTGAGCGTGACCCAACCCTGCACATCGATACGGCCCGCCGCTGCGTCGAACAACGCCACATAATCGGCATTCCATCCCAATCCCGGCGTAAGATAGCGCAACGACGCGGCACGGGTTTCCGCTCGCGCGCTGTCGAGCGTAACCGACAAAGTAGGTCGGGCACGCAAGTTGGGCGGCAGCTTGTCATAGATCACCCGAACGGGCAGGCCATCGTCTCGCAGCACCTCGATCTGGTTGCCGATACGCAGAACTACGCCACCGTTCACCGCGAGCACTTGCGCCGCCTGCCGCGTTTCCGCGCCAGTTGCAGGATTCGTGCGAACGATAGTGATCGTCTGTCCGAGGGCCTTCTCCATCAACTTCTGCGGAGAGAGCAGGTCGAAATCGAAATTCTGCTCGATTATTTCAGTGCCATCAGCGGCAAACGAGACTGTTTCGGGCCGGATGCGCGCCGACACATCAGGAAATTCGAGACGGACCTTTCCCTGACCAATTGCCAGTTGCCGTACGTCCTGCACCAGCGCGAGATCGTTATTGTAGATCGTGACTGCCACATCACCCTGCGCTGACCCAGACGGCATCGTTTGCGCGAAAAGCGGCGCGACGCCAAGCAGCAGAAAAAAAGCCAGGCAAGCAGCGCGCGACATAATATCTCTCCCGTAACGTAGGCCGACTGTGACCAATTTTAACGGCAAAGCAATGGCCAAAACGAAAAGGGCGGCACCCTTCGGCGCCGCCCTTTTCGTTTAGTTGCTGCTCAATTTATTCGGCAGCTTCAGTCGCGGCAGGGCGTGCCCGGCGGGTACGCTTGCGCGGCGCTTCTTCGGCCACTTCCGGCACACTGTCATTATCCGCCTGCACCGGTTCAGGGCGTGCAATTGCGGGCGGCAGAACAGCCAGATCGATACCCGCTGGCTCATCCTGATCCACAGCTTCCTCGCGCGGGCGACGCTGACGCTGCGCACGACGCGGGCGCGGCGCTTCCTCTGCTTCGGTCACCGCTACAGGCGCTTCCGCTTCGAAAGGCGCAGCAGCTTCGGCCTGAGCCGGCACCGCGGTACGATCGCGCGGAGGGCGGCCACGTCCGCGGCGCGGTTCGGCAGCCACCGGAACAGCAGCAACCTCTTCACGCGGCGCAGGCGCGGCTTCCGCCTTCACCTCTTCGCGACGTGGCTGATAAGGCTGCCGGTCGGCGCGACCATTATCGCGGCCATTTTCACGACCGTTCTCACGATTGCCGTCCCGACCATTTTCGCGATTACCATCGCGATTATAGCCTTCGCGACGGTTGTTGTTATCCCGGCTACCCTGCTCACGCTGGGCCTGCTCGCGGTTACCGTCACGATTGCCATCGCGGTTCCCGTTACCCTGCTGGGCATAGGCGTTCCGGTCTTCAAACTCATTGCCGCCTTCGACAGCATCGAAGTCGTCGCCATCCGATTCGGGGTCCCAGGGGCGCTGCGGCTGCGGCTGACGCTGCTGGCCCTGCGCTTCTTCCTGACGGGCGCGGTTATCGGCCAGCACCCGGAAATAATGGTCGGCGAACTGCAGATAATATTCCGCGTTCACCCGGTCGCCGGACAGTTGCGCATCGCGCGCCATGTTGCGGTATTTTTCCAGCAACTGGGCGGCATTGCCACGCGAGCGGTTATCGATGCGGTTGCCGTTGTCACTGCCGCCGCGGTTCTGGCCACCGGGACGACCATTATTGTTGTTCCGGCCACGATTGCGGCGGCCGGCCTGACGATTATTAATCAATGGTGGTTCCTAGTATCAAAGTAATCCCTAGAAGCGCCCGCGAACGGATACGCCCGATCCCCTGTTCCTTTTACGATTATCGAGCGGGTTATCTATACGCGCCTGAAATCGTTCACTGCACCGCTCCAGTCGTTTCAGGCATAGCTGCGCCGGGCCGGGCTGCTCCAAGATGGAGACCCGAACCCCCAGCCTGCCGACAGCGCGAAATTAACTGCGCCATCATGACTTTGGGAGCAGGTATCGGCCAGTCCCATACGGACCACGGCTTTCCCTGAAGCCACCTCCTAAACGGTCAAACAGGGGAAACCAAGGAAAATCGCATTGCCGCCCTGTAAATAAGGCTATTGTGGCGTAACTTCCAGACAACGGTCGCGCCCAGCCAAATCCTGACGGACGGCCACGTTCAGTCCAGCGTCGCGGAACAGTACCGCTGCCGTTTCGCCTTGGTCGAACCCTATCTCGATGGCCGCAATCCCGTCGGGTGCAAGCAGTTGGGAAAGTTGCGGGGCAATGCGGCGATAATCGTCGAGCCCGTCCGCACCGGCGAACAGCGCCATATGGGGTTCGTGGTGCAGCACATCGCGCGGCAGCATGGCCGATGTCATGATATAGGGCGGATTGGCCAGAATGAGATCGAACCGCTCGACGATACCCTCCCCCCAATTGCCCAGCCGAAACGCCGAGCGGTCGGCCATAGCGGTGCGCTGCGCATTATCGGCAGCAACAGCAAGCGCTGCATCCGAGGCATCCACGCCGAGCCCGGTCGCGCCACGCCATTCATCGAGCGCCGCGAGCAGGAGCGCGCCGGACCCAGTACCGAGGTCGAGGATGCGCTCTGGCGGCGACCGATCCTTGAAATGGTCCAGCGCCGCTTCGATCAGCGTTTCGCTGTCAGGGCGGGGAATGAGGACATCCGGCGTCACGCGCAAAGTAAGCGTCCAGAAGTCGCGTGTGCCCACGATATGCGCAATGGGTTCGCCCGATGCCCGGCGGTCGATGAGAGCATCGAAGGCGTCGGGTACGGCAACGTCGCGCAGTTTCAGGAGCAAATCGCTGCGTTCGATGCCCAATGTATGAGCCAGGAGCAGTTCAGCATCCAGACGTGGCGTAGCACTCGCCGGAGCAAGGCGCGCAGTCGCGTCGCGGAGGGATTCTGCGGCAGTCACAACACACTCCCCTCCCTTCTAGGGAGGGGTTGGGGGTGGGTGCGCCGCGTCAGCGGCGCTCCAAGCATCGACATCAGGTGCTCGCTACGCTCGCCACCCACCCCTAGCCCCTCCCTTACAGGGAGGGGAGCATAGAGTCGCCTCACGCCGCATCCAGTTGCGCCAGCCGTGCCGCTTCATCCTCAGCGATCAGCGCCGAGATGACTTCGTCCAGCCCCGGCCCTTCCAGTATCTCGGGCAAGCGATGCAGCGTCAGGTTGATGCGGTGATCGGTCACGCGGCCTTGCGGGAAGTTGTATGTGCGGATGCGTTCGGAGCGGTCGCCCGACCCCACCATCGCCTTGCGCGCGCCAGCCTGCTCGCTTTGCGTGCGCTCGCGCTCCGCTTCGTAAAGGCGCGTGCGCAGGATTTTCAGCGCCTTCGCCTTGTTCTTGTGCTGCGACTTCTCGTCCTGCTGCGTCACCACCAGCCCGGTGGGCAAGTGGGTGATGCGCACGGCGCTGTCGGTGGTGTTGACGTGCTGCCCACCCGAGCCCGACGCGCGATACACGTCGATGCGCAGGTCGGTTGCTTCGTTGATCTGGATATCCACATCCTCCGGCTCCGGCAGCACAGCAACCGTCGCGGCGGAGGTGTGGATGCGCCCACCGCTTTCGGTGGTGGGCACACGCTGGACGCGGTGGACGCCGCTTTCGAACTTCATCCGCGCGAACACACCGGTGCCGGTGACCGACGCCACGACTTCCTTGAAACCGCCGACATCGGGCGCATTGGCGGAGATCATCTCGACCTTCCACCCCTGCTCCTCGGCATATTTGGTGTACATGCGGAAGAGATCGCCTGCGAACAAAGCCGCTTCGTCCCCGCCCGTGCCTGCGCGGATTTCCAGCATCGCGGGGCGCGCATCGGCGGAGTCGCGGGGTAGCAGTTGCAGCGCCAACGCCCGTTCGGCGGCCGGAAGCTGCTCTTTTAGGATCTGCATTTCCTCCTGCGCCATTTCGCGCATCAGGGGATCGGCATCAGGATCGTCCCCGCCCCCCGCCATCGCGTCGAGCGCCATCAGCTCCTGCCGCAACCGGCGAACCTCATGCGCGGCGCGCGCGACCGGCTCCAGCTCGGCATATTGCTTCGACAGGCGGACGAATTCCTCCGGCGCAAGATCGGCACGCGACATATTCGCCTGCACCTCATCGCGCAGCCGCTCAATCTGGGCAATGCGTTCGGGGGAGATGGAGGTCACCCTTGATAGCCCAACTCAGTGAGTGCGGCTTTGACCTCGAATAAATCATCGTGCCAAGTCGCTGCATGATAACGGACGTCAACCCGCCCATCCTTCCACTGCAATGACAAAGCCACCTTAGCATTTAGCTTTAGCGCCTTGTCGAAGCGCTTCCGTGGAGAGCCGGTTGCAATCATATCAACCGACATTCCCTTATGCCGCAACTTCGATATGACCCTCCATGCATCCGGCATCGCAAGATCATCTTCCACCGCCATAGCGACCTTCAAAGGTTCGATTTGCGGCGCATCAATCAGCATCCCCAGCCGCTCGATCCCTGCAGCCCAACCCACGGCAGGCGTCACCGGCCCGCCCATATTCTCGATCAGACCATCATAGCGCCCGCCGCCCAACACGGTGCCTTGCGCGCCCAGCCGGTCGGTGACGAACTCAAACGCCGTGTGGCGGTAGTAGTCCAGCCCGCGCACCAGCCGTGCGTTGCGTTCCCATGCGACGCCTGCGGCATCCAGACCCTGCGTAACCTTCTCGAAGAAGGCGCGCGCTTCATCCGTCAGGAACGCGTCGATGTCTGGCGCACTGTCGGCGATGGGACGGTCGCGGGGGTCCTTGCTGTCGAGGATGCGGAGCGGATTGCGGGTGAGGCGCGCGCGGCTATCTTCACTAAGGTCGCCCATATGCGCGTTGAAGTGCGCAACCAGTGCATCGCGCCAGGCGTCGCGGCTGGCGGCGTCACCCAGCGTGTTGAGCGTGAGCGTCACGCCTTCGCTGATGCCCAATTCTTTCAGTAATTGGTCAGCAAAAACAAGGAGTTCTACGTCCGCACCCGGCTCCGCCGCGCCGATGATTTCCGCGTCCAACTGATGAAACTGGCGGAAGCGGCCCTTTTGCGGACGCTCATAGCGGAACAGCGGGCCATGCGTTGCGACCTTGAGCGGCGCATATTGCTGCCACCCCTCGGTGATGTAGGCGCGGGCGATGCCGGCGGTAAATTCGGGACGCAGGGTCAGGCTGTCGCCGCCGCGATCCTCGAACGTGTACATTTCCTTCGACACGACGTCGGTGCTTTCGCCCAGCGACCGCGCGAAGACGGCGGTGCTTTCGAACACGGGGACTTCGATCCGCTGAAACCCGTAGAGGCGGCGGACCCGGTCGAACGTCGCGACCACATGCGCGAAGCGGTCTGCGCTGTCGCCCAGCATGTCCTGGGTGCCACGGATCGGTCGGGGTGTTTCGATTTTCGCCATGGGGATGGGCGTGTAGCGGCATTTTAGGACGAAGGGAACGGGGTTGAAGGGTCGGAAATTAACCCCGTCGCCAATCCCAATTTTCCGTTATTCCCGCGAAGGCGGGAATCCGTCTCCTACCCTGTCGTCGCGGATCGACGTGGGGAGATGGATTGCCGCTTTCGCGGGAATGACAGGATTTGGACACAGCACTGGACGTCCACACAATCACGCGGCATGTAACACAGCAACCATCTACCGTTTTTCCCCTTCTCTTTCGGAGACTTCCGCCATGCGCCGCAGGTTTGCCGCCGTTCTTCTGTTTTCCACTTTGCTGACCGCCCCCGCCGCTGCGCAGGATGCCAATCGCTCAAAGCCCGTCGCCATCCCCCTGCCGGAAATGACTGCGCCCAAGGACGTTCCCTATCCCGGCGGCACCATCAAGCTGGACGTGGACGCCACCGACACGGTGCAGCGCATTTTCCGCGTGAAGGAAACGATCCCTGTCTCGGCCTCTGGCAAGCTGACGCTGGCAATGCCTGCATGGCTACCCGGCAATCACGCGCCGCGCGGGCAGATCGAAAAGCTCACCGGCCTCGTCTTCACTGCCAATGGCAAAGTGCTGCCATGGATTCGCGATCCGCTGGACGTGTTCTCCTTCACCATCGACGTGCCGAGCGGCGTCAAGAATGTCGTCGCGGAATTTCAGTTCCTGTCGGCGACCGCAGGCAATCAGGGTCGCGTCGTCGTGACGGACAAGATGCTGAACCTGCAATGGGAAGCCGTCTCGCTCTATCCGGTCGGCTATTATACGCGGCAGATCCCGGTGCAAGCGACCGTGACTTATCCGGACGGCTGGCAGGCGGCGACCGCCTTGCGCGGCAAGAAGACCGGATCGACCATTGCCTATGACACCATCGATTACGAAGCGCTGGTCGATTCGCCGGTGTTTGCGGGGCAGTATTTCAAGGCGGTCGATCTGGGCCAGAACGTCACGCTGAACATGGTCGCGGATAATCCCGGCGAGCTCATCTACACCCCCGATCAGATGGCCAAGCACAAGAAGCTGGTCGACGAGAGCCTCGCGCTGTTCGGCGCCATGCATTTCGATCATTACGACTTCCTGCTGGCGATCACCGACGAAATGGGATCGATCGGGCTGGAGCATCACCGCAGCTCGGAAAATGGCGTCGACACCGGATACTTCCCCAAGTGGAACGACGGCGTAGGCGAACGCAACCTGCTCCCCCATGAATTCACGCATAGCTGGGACGGCAAGTTCCGCCGCGGCGAAACGCTGTGGACGCCCGATTTCAAGACGCCGATGCAGGACAATCTGCTGTGGGTGTATGAAGGGCAGACGCAATTCTGGGGCTATGTCCTTGGTGCGCGGTCGGGGCTCTACAGCAAGCAGGAAACGCTCGACGCTTATGCGCACATCGCCGCGCGGCTCGACACCACGCGCGGCCGCGAATGGCGCGCGATGGAGGATACCACCCACGATCCGATCATGTCCGCCCGCCGCCCCAAGGGCTGGTCGAGCTGGCAGCGGTCAGAGGACTATTACAATGAAGGCCTGATGATCTGGCTCGAAGCCGATGCGATCATCCGTCAGCAGACGCGCGGCGCCAAGGGGCTGGACGATTTCGCCAAGGCATTCTTCGGCATCAAGCCGGGCGACTGGGGTCAGGTGACCTACAACCGGCAGGAAGTCATCGACACGCTGAACGGCATTGCGCCCTATGATTGGGCGGGCTTCTTCAAGACGCGCGTCGATATGCCCACCCGCGAAGTGACCAAGAACGGCCTGACGATGGGCGGCTACCGCCTTGTCTATGGCGACACGCCGGGCGCGCAGACCAAGCAAGCGGAAAAGGCGCTCAAGGGCGTGGATCAGGGCTTTGGCGTTGGATTGCTCGTCAAGAATGACGGCGACATTGCGGGCGTCATCTGGAACAGCGCGGCATTCAAGGCAGGATTGACCGTCGGCACGAAGGTTCTGGCCGTCAATGGCCGGGAGTTTTCCGGCGACGCATTCAAGGAAGCATTGACGCTGGCCAAGGACCCCAAGCGACCAGTCGAACTGATCGTGCGACAGGACAAGAATTTCCGCACTATTAAACTCGATTATTCGGGTGGCTTGCGCTATCCGCGCCTCGAAAAGACGGGCGCGGGCGACGGTAGCCTCGATAAGCTGCTGGTGCCCAGAACATAAGAATTGCCGCATTCACTTTGTGCAGACCTGAGGGAAATCCATGAATATCGAACTGATCCCGGTTGGCGACGATCCGCCAAACAGCTTGAACGTCGTCATCGAAGTCCCTGTCGGCGGTGAGCCGGTGAAGTATGAATTCGACAAGAAGTCGGGCGCATTGTTCGTCGATCGCATTCTGCACACGCCGATGCGCTACCCCGCCAATTACGGCTTCGTGCCGCACACCCTGTCGCCCGATGGCGATCCGCTGGACGCGCTGGTCATCGCCCGCTCGCCCTTCGTGCCGGGCTGCGTCGTGCGCGCACGGCCAATTGCCGTGTTGAACCTGGAAGACGAAGCCGGCGGCGACGAAAAGCTGGTCTGCGTGCCGGACAACAAGACGTTCCCCTATTATTCCGACGTCCACCAGAAGGACGATCTGCCCGGCATCGTGATGGAGCAGATCGAGCATTTCTTCACGCACTACAAGGATCTGGAAAAGACCAAGTGGGTGCGAATCGGCACGTGGGGCGGCGCGGAAGAAGCGCGGCAGATCACGCTGGAAGCGATCGCACGGTACAAGGCTGACAAGGCCGACAAATCCGCCTGAACGCAGGTTTGACCGAACAGAAAAAGGGGCGTCGCGGTCATGCTGCGGCGCCCCTTTTCGTGTCAGCGGCGGCGCACTCTATTTGGCGCTGAGCGTGATCGCGCCTTGTGTTGTGTTGGCGGCGGCGGGCTTCAGGTCGATGCGGAAAGGGTCGCCATCCTTCTGCGTACCGGTGAGCAGATTGCCGTCGGCAGCGACCGACAGCCCCTCTTCCTTCAGCGCATTCACAAAATATTCGCGGACCGAATCGGGCGACGCGGGCGCCGTGAAGGTCAGCGACACGCGACCGGTATCCTCGGTCTTGCCGGCATTGACGTTGATCGAACGAATGGACGAGCCGGGGTAGAGCTTCACCCCGTCGATATCGAAATTGTCGCTATCCAGCCGGATTTTCGGCAAAGCGATCTTGGCATCGAGTCCGGGTATCTGGATGGACATCTTGCCGTCCTTGCCATTGGCGGCGGCAACCACATTGCCCTCGTCATCGCGGATGCTGATATCGGTGCCGGGCTTACCGTCATCCTTGCTATCGCAGGCCGCCAACAGAACAAGCGGTACAATCAAAGCGGACATGGGCAAGCGGATCATCGGCAGTCTCCAAAGAGTATTGCCGATATAATACACCTTGCGCGACCCCGCGCAAGTCCGGTCAGATAATCCGTTCCGCCTCCATTGCCCATGTCGCTACGTTCACCATCGGACGGACGCGCGCGTGGAGCCTGTCCGCGGCGCTGGCAAGACGGTCGATCGCAAGCATCAGTTGCGCAGGCGGCAAGGTGAAAGGCAGGCGCACGAACCGCTCGAACGCGCCATCTATGCCAAAGCGCGGCCCCGGCACGATGCGCAGACCGTGCGCCTGCGCCATCGCTGCCAGCGCCGATGCTTCCGCACGGGGCATTTCGACCCAGAGGTTCAGCCCACCGGCAGGCACCGGAACGCGCCAGTCAGGCAAGCGGTCGGTCAGGGCCGCCACCAGCCGGTCGCGCGCATCGCGCAGCTCCGCGCGGCGCGCCCCGTCAATCTCAACGCTGCCTTCCAGCAGGGCGGCAACGGCAAGCTGTTCGACCACGGGCGTTGCCATATCGACGGTCGCGCGGATGCGGCCCAGCGCGGCAATCGTCTGTTCGTCCGCGCGAATCCAGCCGATACGCAGCCCGCCCCAATAACGTTTGCTGGCCGAGCCGATGCTGATGACCGTCCCGTCCGTATCGAAGGTCGCGACCGGCACGACGGCACCGCCCGCCCCCTGCCCGAACAGATCCGAATCGAGCGCAATGTCCGCCATCGTTTCATCGATGACCAGCGGCGTGCGGGTGCGCGACGCGGCGTCCACCAATCTGCGCCGGGTGTCGCTGTCCATGTGGCGGCCGGTCGGGTTGTGATAATCGGCAATGATATAGGCGAAGCGCGGTGCGGTCTGCCGCATGGCGGCGTCCATCGCCTCCATGTCCCAGCCCTGTGCAGGCAAACTGACCGGCACGGCGCGACAATTGTTGCGGGCGATGGCGGACAGCGCGTTGTGATAGGTGGGGTGATCCACGACGATGCGATCCCCCGGCCCCGTCAGCAAGCGCAGGATCAGCATCAGCGCATGTTGCGCACCGCTGGTGACGAGAATCTGGTCGGGCCGAGTGGGACAGCCGCGACGGGCATAGTCCGCCGCTATGGCTTCGCGCAGACGCGGGATGCCTGACGCTTCATAACCAAGCCCCGAAAGCCAGGCGGGTAGCTGCGTGAGCGCAGCCTCATACGCCTGCCACACCCCCGCCGGCGCAGGCAGCGCAGCGGCGGTCCAGTCGATCATGCCATCCTGATCGACATCCGATTCGATATCCGTCGCAGCCGCACGGCCACCAGGAACGCGCGTGACGGTCCCCGATCCCTGCCGACTGAGCAAATAGCCTTCGTCGCGCAACTGGTTGAACGCGGCGGCGACGGTCGTGCGGCTGATGCCCAGCGCCAGCGCCAGTTCCCGCTCGCCCGGCACGCGGATGCCCAGCGGAATGCGCCCGTCCATCACAAGGAGTTTCAGCGCGCGAGCAAGCTGCCGATAGGCCGGATCGCCCGCACCCTCGCTACGCCATTGCCCCAGATGCCGCATGAGGGACGCTGCGCCGAGCGCGGATTGGCTAAAAGCGGATTGAAGTGCCATGAGGCCAAATATGCATAAGTGGCCCTAACATTCAATGCCACATTGGCTCATTGGTCCGGGCATGATGATGCCACACCGCCTGTTTCAACTGTTCTGGGGCCTATGCCTCTATGGTTTTTCGATGGCTTTGATGCTGCGTGCCAATCTCGGGCTCGACCCGTGGGACGTGTTGCATCAGGGAATTGCGCCATCGCTGGGCCTCACTTTCGGCATGACCGTTAATCTGGTCGGGCTGGTCGTGCTGCTGCTGTGGATACCCTTGCGACAGAGGCCGGGCGTCGGCACCGTCCTTAACATCGTCGTCATCGGGACGGCGGTCGACCTGTCGCTAATGATCCTGCCGACGCCGGAAGGCTATGCGGCGCGCTTCGCTTTTCTGATCGGCGGTATCGTGCTGAACGGCATCGCTGGGGGCGCGTATATCGGCGCGGGGCTTGGGCCGGGGCCGCGTGACGGGCTGATGACCGGACTATGCGCGCGGACTGGCTGGCCAGTGAAGATCGTGCGGACCGCCATCGAACTTGCGGTGCTGACCATCGGATGGATGATGGGCGGAACCGTCGGTGTGGGCACCGTCCTCTATGCAGTCAGCATCGGGTGGGTGGTGCACCATGCCCTCCCCGCCCTTCAGATCAAACCGCGCAAAGAGCCTGCCGCCCCTTGATCGCCGTTCTCATGTAAAGATCAGCTACCGTTCGGGCCGGGGCCGGAGCGTGTACCCGGCGCGCCGCCTGCGCCCACCGCACCGATATTGCCGAAGATTTCGTCGAACAGGCTGCGATTGCGGCCAAGCGTCGGAGTCTTGTCACCGCTGGGCGAAATGCGCGCGATCTGATCCAGCCCGGTGCGATCCACCGCGACGACATTGCCCGCAGGATCGAAGCGCACGCGCAGCACTGTCTGTTCGACAGGGCGGGGCGACGCGAACGCAAGCTGCCGCATTTCGCGCGAGACATAATACCAGTCGGCCTGCCCGAACTGCGCGGTAAAGGTCGGACGACCCAGCGTCGCTTCCACCGATGCGCGATTGTCGATACCCGGCTGCACCGAATCGACGAGCAGCTTGTCGACCTGATACCCCTGATGCGTGCGGATGCGCGTGCATCCCGAAGCGCCCAGCACCAATGCCAGCGCGCCGACAACCATCGGGACTCGGCCCAGATAACGTGCAGGACCGGGGCGAGTATCGCGCATGAAATTCTCCTGGCGGCAACGTGCCGCGAAACATCACATAAATTGGCAAGGACATTGCCACCGTTTGGCCATTGCATTGCGTGGCCGCGCAATCAATATGGAATTGCACGGCGGCAGACAAGGCCGCTGCGGCAGGCGACCGGCTTTGGTTGCCGATATGACCCGGTTTCACTCCTTTCGTCTGGCCAATATCCTTCATGTCCTTTCTCGATCGCCTCTTCCCATCGCTGTTCAACCGCGACGATCCGCGTAGCCAGATGGCACCGCTCTATACCGCCATCGTCGCGCGCGGACGGGAGCCGCACTGGTATGCGCAGGGGCAGGTTCCCGATACGCTGGACGGTCGGTTCGACATGATCGCCGCGATTTTATGCGCGGTCCTGCTGCGGCTGGAAGGCGAAGACGCCGCGCGGCAGCAGAGCGTGTGGCTGACCGAAGTGTTCATTAACGACATGGACGGGCAATTGCGGCAAATCGGCATCGGCGACATGATCGTGGGCAAGCATATCGGCAAGATGATGGCGGCGCTGGGCGGGCGCCTCACCGCCTATCGCGAAGGCTTGGCCGAGGGTGGTGATCTTGAAGGCGCGCTGGTGCGCAACCTCTATCGCGGCGAATCGCCTGCGCCCGATGCGCTGGCGCATGTCGCGCAGACCATGCGCGCGCTATGGGTGAAGCTGGCCACCACCCCCACCCCTGCCATCCTTGCCGGGGAGCTACCGCAATGAGCCTGCCGCCGCCTGAATTTTCGCGTGTCATCCGCCTCGATCAGGCTGTCAGCAACGCGGCGGGCGCACATATCGTCGCCACGCCGCAGGAATGCGCCGCGCTGGCAAAGCGATTCGGCTTTGCCTCGGTGGACCGGCTGGATGCGGACTATACGCTGGCCGACGAGCATGGCAGCCCGATCGCGCGCGGCGTGCTGCGGTCCGCCCTGTCGCAATTCTGCGTGGCGACCGCTGAGCCAGTGGCGGAAAAGATCAACACGCCCTTCGTCATCCGCTTCGAACGCGAAGGCGAAGTGCCGCAAGACGAAGAGTTCGAGCTGAGCGCCGACGAATGCGACACGCATTTCTATGACGGTACCACCATAGATATCGGCGAAGCCGTGGCGCAGACGCTGGCGCTATCGGTCGAACCTTATCCCCGCGCGCCCGATGCCGACGAATGGCTGCGCAAGCGCGGCGTGCTGACCGAGGATCAGGCCGGACCGTTCGCTGCGCTGGCGGCCCTCAAGGCAAAGAAAGACTGAAGCCGCCGCAATATCCATCGCTCGACAGTCCAGTGCAGCGCGACGGCCACTGCCACGGCGACAATGGCGGACAGAACGAACGCCATCTCCGGCGACAGCGCAGGCAGGCGATTAAGCACGCGCATGACGACCGACAATAAAGGCTGGTGGATCAGGTAAATGAGGTAGGACGCCCCGCCCAGCAGCTTCCACAATGCCGGGAACGGCAAAGTCCAATGCTCCTCCGCTTTCGCAAGTCCGTAGATCAGCACAGCCGATGCGACGAGATAGCCCACGTCGCCCAGCGCGCCCAGCACCGACACCGAATGGTCGGTGTGATGGCCCAAAATCCACTCCATCATGCCAAGCCCAAAGAGCAATCCCCCGCCCAGCAAGACCCATAGCCACGGCGGCGCGACCGAGGGTCGCGCCAGCATCGCAGCGGTCATTATCCCCAGCCCGAAACCCAGGTTGAGCGAACTCGCCACCACCGACCATGCGCCCAGCCCGTTCTGATCGGGCGGCCAGACCAACCCCAGCGCAAAGCTGACCACGATCCACAAAAGCAGGGCCGCAAACGCCCGCCGCCCCAGCCAGATTGCCAGCGCGAACAGCGCGTAAAACATGATCTCATGCCGCAACGTCCACGATATCGACAGGATCGCATCGCCATGCGGCAACAGCAGCAGATCGCTGACGACGCCCGCCGGAGACAGTGCCCGCTCACCCCCCAGCCCCGGCGCCACCAGAAAAGCCGCAAGCATGGCAAAGGAAATCATCCAGAACATCGGATAGATGCGGATGAACCGGCGAATGGCAAAGCGCCCCAGCGCACCCGGATGGCCGATGTCCCGCCGATGCACATGGAAAATGATGAAGCCGCTCAATACGAAGAAATAAGGGACGCCGACATGGCCGGGGCGGAAGATATCGTCGAACACCACGACACCCCGGAAATTGGCGACGATGCTGGTCAGGTGATACAACAGCACCGCCAACGCCGCGAAAAAGCGCCCCGCCTCCAGCGTCAGCAGCTTGCCGCCCGTCCCTTTCGCCGACGCTTCGATATTCACCCCATGCGTCTCCCGCCCCGGTTCTGGTAAACGCAACTGACACAGGCGCTTATTTTAGTCTATCGGCATGACGCAAGGAAGTGGAGCAAGACTATGGTGCCGCCCGATGGGCCAACGACCGCCGCCACGGCAGGGCAGCCCGCCTTGGCGGAACCGCGCGTAGCGGTCGTCATCCTCAACTGGTGCCGCCCAGTCGAAACCATGGCCTGCCTGCGCAGCGTCATGCGCCTTGACCATGGCAATATCGACGTAGTGGTGTGCGACAATGCGTCGGGCGACGGATCGCTGGAAAGCATTCTGGCCGACGCGGCGGAAGCCCTGCCCGGCATCAATGCGGCGCGGCAGGCACGCGGCTTTGCACCCTTCGCGCTTCAGCAGACGCCCTCATACGAGAATGCCGCGTCAGGCCAGCGGCTCACCATCGTCCCTACGGGCCGCAACGGCGGCTATGCGTTCGGCAACAATGTCGGCATCCGCATTGCCCTGCAAGACCCGCGCATCGAACATGTCTGGGTCCTCAACAACGATACGCAAGTCGATCCCGCGTCGCTGTCGCATCTGGTCACACTGATGACGCAGCGCCCGGATGTCGGCATCTGCGGCGCGAAGGTGCTCTATGCGTCTGAAAACAGCAGGGTGCAGACGCTGGGCGGCGGACATTTCATGCCTTGGCGCGGGCGCAGTATCCAGATCGGCGAAGGGCTGGCGGCAGATGCACCGGTCGATGCTGCCAATGTGGAAGCACAACTGAGCTATGTAAACGGTGCCGCCGCCTTCGTCCGTCGCGCAGTGATCGATAAGGTCGGCTACATGAACGAAGGCTATTTCCTCTATTGGGAGGAAATCGACTGGGCCATGCGGATGCGGACGCACGGCCAATATCGCCTCGGTTTCTGTCCAGACGCCCGCGTCTATCATCAGGTCGGCAGTTCCACCGGATCGAGCGACCATGACATCCCATCGCTCGGATCGACATATTGGATGACGCGCAGCAAGTTCCGTTTTCTGCACCTGCATCGTCCACTAACGTTGCTGACTGCCTATCCGTTGCTTTTCAGAACCGTGCTGAGGGAAATGCGCGCCGGTCGCGGTCCGCGTGGCCGGATCATGCTACGCGCCGCCTTCGGCCTTTCGATGCCGTCCAACTAACGTCCCTTTTTCCGTCAACGCTGCCGAGGTTTATGTCGATCAAGAAATCGCTGATGTGGATGGGGGGCGCGCAGATCCTGTCGCTGGTCCTGCAATTCGCTTCGACCATCGTCCTCGCGCGCTATCTCTCGCTGCACGATGCGGGCATCTATGCCGTCGCGCTGGCGCTGGTGGCGGTGCTGGCGCTGGTCCAGCATCTGGGACTGCAGGCGCTGATCGTGCGCGAGGAAGTGCTGACCCCCGAAATCTCGACGACGGCGTTCACCATCAACGCGCTCATATCGCTGGCGCTTGCCGGGGTCATCGGCGCCATCGCGACTTTCGGCGGTGCGTATCTGGGCGATCCGGGGGTGCAGCGGGCCTTGTCCGTGCTAGCCATCACGCCGCTGTTTCAGATTTTCATCTTCCTGCCAGCCGCCACGCTGGAACGGCATGGCCAGTTCAAGGAAATCGCGCTGGTCGGCACGGCGGCCACCGTCTGCGGCACCATCGCCACCATCGTCTTCGTGCTGCTCGGCTACAGCTATATGAGCGTCCCTTATGCGCAATGGGTGAACGGCGGCGTCAATGCCGTGCTGATGACCATCGTGGGCTTTCACCATGTCAGCTTCCGCATCGGCTTTCGCGCGTGGCGGCGGATCGGCGATTTCGGGCTGCAGATGCTGGCCGTCTCCGGGATCAATTCGCTGTCGACCCGATTGTCCGACATCATATTGGCCCGCACTTTGGGGCTGTCGGCGCTGGGTCTCTACAGCCGCGCAAGTAGCCTCAACGGCATGATCTGGACCAACGTGCATCTGCTCATCGGCCGCGTGATGCTGGTGGATTACGCCGTTCTCTACCGCAGCGGCACGTCGCTGCGCAGCCGCTATCTGCAGACGGTGGAGATCGTGACCGCGCTGTTGTGGCCGCTGTTCATCGGCTTTGCCGTCATCGCCAAGCCGTTCATCTTCACGGTGTACGGCGAACGCTGGGTCGGCGCAGCGGTGCCGCTGGCGCTTATCATGCTCGGCTCGGCGATACAGGTTGCGATCACCATGACGTGGGAGCTGTTCGCCGCGACCGGCCAGTTGCGCACCCAGACGCGCATTGAGTTCATCCGCAGCGGCGTGGCGCTGGGCGCGTTCGCAATAGGCTGCATGATCAGCATAGAGGCAGCAGCAGCGGCGCGGGTGATCGACGCGATCTTCGCGCTCATCCTCTATCGCCCGCATCTCAACCGCATGACCGATACGCAGCTTGCCGACTTTCACGGCATTTATGGGCGCAGCTTGCTGCTGACGCTGCTCGCCTGCGGCCCTGCGGGCGCGCTGAGCATCGCTTATGGCTTTGCCGCCGACATACCGCCTTTATATCTTGGCGCGGCCATCGCTGTCGGCATCGGCTTATGGGGTGGCGGTCTTCTGGTGTTGCGACACCCGATGCTCACCGAACTGCGCAGACGGCCCAAGACACCTGCCGCGTCCTGACGGGCATAGGGGCCGTGCCGCAATGACGAGGAGGCAAGCCTATGTCTTCGGCCTCTGATCTCGGTCGCTATCTGTATCTGTATCTGGATCGGTCATGGTCAGTGGGGTGTAGTGATCCGCGCCATAAATGCGGCGATGCCGGATGCTGACAACCGCCATCACGCGCTGCATTACTGTTCCCTGATCGGTGGAGACAGCTTCGAACCATAATTTCTCGAACTGGAATACCCGGAACAGCGGCCCGTCTCTCAGCCGCGCCACGATCAGCATCATCAGGAACACCGCATTGGGCTCCAGCAACAGCGACGGGCTGATGACACCGAACGCCGCGCAGGTGAACGCCGTCAACTGCACCCCTCGGAATCCCGACCCGTCATGCCGCCCAAGCGACGGGACCATGCACAGATAGGTTGCCGCGATGAACACCAGCAGGCCGGGAATGCCGAACAGGATCAGCGGGCCCAATATCCCCAGATCGGAGGGATAGAGCGGCAGATACTCGCGGGTTTTGAAGAATATCTGCTGCGCATCGAAATTATTGGCGATGCCGACCCCCAGAAACCAGTGGTCCTTGATGACTCGCATCGCCACTTCATATTCGAGCGACCGGGCAAAGCCCGAACCGTCCGACGACATCTGCGCAAACGGGTTCCAGCCGGGGACGAGCAGACCCAGCATCACCAATCCGCAAATAATCATGACGATGGAAAACAGCAGCACGCGGGTCGCCATGCCGAACAGCCTGATCGACGACAGGCCCAGCACCAGCATGAATATGACGCCGTATGTGCGCGATCCGCTCAGCACGAGAGCATAAAAGGCGACGACGAAGATGATCGCGCGTACCACGATTGGTATCGACTTGTTCGTGACGCTGTAGAACGCGACGAAAGCCGCGAACACCGTGGCCAGGTACAGCCGCGCGCCACGAGCGAAATCCCCGTCCTTGATCGCCCGGTTATCGCCAAGCGATCCACTCAGGATGCGGTCATAACCCACAACATAGGTAAATATATAGATCACGCATATCCAGAACAGGATCTTCGCAATCGTGTTGATCGAGACACCACTTTTATACAGCGGTAGAAAACTTAGGAACGGTAGATAGAATAAAAGAGAATTAAAGTTATAGGACTCATCCGCCATTACGCAAAATCGGACATGTTCCACTATCAGGAATATCAGTATTATTATCGCTGAACCCACAACCGATGGGCGAATACGTGACAGCGGCAGTATCAGATAGAAGAGGAAAACCGCCGCCTGTATCCAATAGCCGACATAGGTTGCCGCAGGCCAGAACAGGTCGAATATCATCGCCGACTGAATGACGATGGCACTCAGCAACGCCGTGATCATGATGTTGTTGAACAGCGGCGACCGGCGCCACCGATGCCTGCGTCTGATGATCACCAACATTGCGCGGTCTTCATCATGGAGCGCAAGCAGGGCAGGATCGAAACTCCCCGCCAAGGCGGTCTGATAAATGGTCTGGCGGCCATCTCTTCTGTGCAAAGGGCCACCGATATCTCGGCGTCATATGCGCGACTTAGCAGCAATCGCCCAATGCACAAATGGCTGGCGTCAAAATGCGGTAAACTGATCGCCGAATATTTTCACGTGTCGACTTATTTGCTCCGGCTGGCGCACCCCACCAAAGCATAGCGCGCTTCGACCTGTCCAAAGTGGAGATACTGTCGTACCCTGCGCCAACGAACGCGGCATATGCCGAAATCACTTTTTACGTATCGACTTATTTACGCCCGCCCTATGATGACATGGACCATGAAATGCGAAAAAAGCAGGTGCGCAAAGTGGCGCTGATCGGTCTGGCCGCCGCTGCGGGCATCGCGCTGCTGTCCCTCGGTCTGGCAACGACACCCATCGATTTTTCGACGGCGCCGCCTGAAGAGGCCAGCGACATCATCGGCGATGGGGCAGCGCCGCCGTCCGATCTTGCACCGGTCGCGATCCCACGCCCCCAGCCGCTTGGCACCTTCGCGTCCCGCTCTGCCCTGCTGGCGCCCGACGCTGCAGTGACCGATGTGTCCGGGAAAGCAGGCAAGCGATCAGCGGTGCGGCTCACGACACGAGGGGCAACGGTTTACACCATTGCGCCAAAGGAGGCTCTGGCCACCCCCGTCGATATACGCCGCGGTTTCGTCATCCTGCCGTTCCGGCCAATCTCATATGTCGAACATGCGCTGCGCTGGTCGCTGCAGTTCCACTCCGCAGGCACGCCCGCTTCGCCGACCGGCAATTATCACGAGATGGACGCGGCGCGGGACGGGCCAAGCGCGCTACGCAGCGTGCTGACATCACAGGCGAAGAACGCCGCGCCCGGTCGCTGGCAGAATTTCGGCGTCAGCGCGAACGATCTCTACAAGGTCGGCACCGGCGCGGATCTGGCGCATATCAGCTTCGTCCGCCTGATCGTGCGTGGCGGCGCGGAGCCAATGGTCATCGAACTTGGCAACCCCTATTTCCAGCCCTCGGCGCTCGACAAGGCCAAGGCGATGATCAGTTTCGACGACGGCTATGCCAGCGTCGTAACCAATGCCATGCCGCTGTTCGAAGCCAAGGGGTTTCGCGGCATGTACAATCTGGGCGCGCTGCAGAATACGCTGGGCACGCCCGGCCATCTCGACCTTTCGCAACTGAAGCAGCTGCGCAAGGCCGGATGGCAATGGATGCAGCAAGCCTACTCCACTGAAGAAATCGCGCCCTATGTCTTGATGACGCCCGCGCAACGCGACGCCGACATGCGCAAGCAGGTGCAATTTGCGAAGGACAACGATCTGGGCGATCCCGGCTTCGGTTCCTATTTCAGCCAGGTCAATCAGGCGCAACTGGATGTATTCCCGATGTTCGCGCGCAACCAGCGCGCAACCCGTGCCTACTTCACGGCGCGCGGCGTCGATGCGCCGGACTATCCCATACTTTACGGCGAAAATTACCCGTTCATCGACCCGTATCTGGTCAAATCGCTCGCGGGCGATGTCCCCACCGCCAACTTTGCGCGGCTGACGCAACATGCCGAACAGGCCATCGCGACGAACGGTGTCGCGATATACACATTCCACAATACGCTCGATAACTTGCCTGCGCTGCTCGACTGGCTCGATCAGAACCGCGACCGGATCGACGTTGTGACCGAAGCCGATTTGAACGCGGCAAGTAGAAAGCCCAAGTAGCTACGCTGCCCTTCATTCGAGGACAGGGCAGGTAATATCCATGACACGAACTGCATGATAAGATGTAACCACTAACGACGGAGCATGATCATGGCATATGTCACCACCACCGACGGCGTAGAAATTTTCTTCAAAGACTGGGGGCCAAAAGATGCCCAGCCAGTCATGTTCCATCATGGCTGGCCCTTGTCATCCGACGACTGGGACGCGCAGATGCTGTTCTTTCTGGCGAACGGCCACCGCGTCGTGGCGCATGATCGCCGCGGTCATGGACGCTCGTCGCAGGTAGATACGGGCCATGATATGGATCATTACGCAGCAGATGCTGCGGCGGTCGTGGAGCATCTGGACCTGCGTAACACGGTGCACATCGGCCATTCGACAGGCGGTGGCGAAGTGGCGCGTTATGTGGCCAAGTTCGGAGAGCCACAGGGCCGCGTGGCCAAGGCTGTACTGGTCAGCGCTGTGCCGCCATTGATGGTGCAGACAGAGGCAAATCCCGGCGGCATCCCGATCGCCGTGTTCGATGGCTTTCGCAAAGCGCTTGCCGACAACCGTGCCGGCTTTTTCCTCGATGTCGCGTCCGGTCCGTTCTACGGATTCAACCGTCCGCACGAAACTCCATCGGAAGGCGTTATCCGCAATTGGTGGCGTCAGGGGATGATGGGGAGTGCGCTGGCGCATTATGAAGGCATCAAGGCTTTTTCCGAAACCGATCAGACTGCAGACCTGAAGGCAATTACCGTCCCGACACTCGTAATGCAGGGCGATGACGACCAGATCGTTCCCTATGCCGAAGCGGCGCTGCGCCAGATCGAACTGCTCGCGAACGGCACGTTGAAAATTTACGAAGGCTTTTCGCACGGTATGTTGACCACGCAGGCCGACGTCATCAACCCGGACCTGCTGGCGTTCATCCGCGGCTAAACATGAACCAGGCAGCGGCCAACCCGCCGTCGCTGCCTGGTTCAAGCATATCGCTCCGAGCGGTAAATACGCGACCGTCACGAACCCGTCACTGAACTGGCATCAGGATGTTACATTCCGCGCCCATTGGCGATCGCCATGGCGCGCACAGTTGCATCGGTCGGCCCCGATATTGCGGAGGCATCGGACGGCGCGGAAACGCGCGTGTTGTTGTACCTCAAGGGTTTCGGACCCGGCGGCGTAGAACGCATTGCCTTGCGTCTGGCCGATGGCTTGCGGTCGGCGGGGATCGACATCGCCGTCATAGTCGGCGCAGCGACTGGGCCTATGCAGCCCCCGTCCGGTCATTGCAGTGTCGCGAAGCCCTGGCCGGTCGTTGGAACGCGCCTCCCTATTGTGCGCATTTCGGTGTCGCTCTGGCGGCAAATACGGCATGCCCCGCCAGCGCTGCTATTCTGTCCGGGCAATGCCTATACGGTCGTTGCCGTCCTGTTGAAGCTCCTGCTGGGCAAAGCCTGTCCGCCAATCGTCGCCAAGATCAGCAACGACCTTCAGAGGCGCGATTTGCCCCGTGCGGTCCGTCCGCTCTATCGCCTCTGGCTACGAATTCAGGGACGAACCATCGATCATTTCGCCGTGCTGTCGCGCCCGATGGCCGAGGAAGCGTTGGCTTTCCTGCATGTCCCTTCGCATCGCGTCCATGTCGTACCCAATCCGGTGCTGGACAGCGTGGAGCCTGCGTCGGAACGCCCCCGGCACCGCTTAGAGGTTTCTGGCAGACGCTTCGTCGCTGTCGGACGGCTGGAGCGGCAGAAGAACTATCCGGCCATGCTGCGCGCCTTCGCCAAGGGCGCACGCAATGGCGATAGCCTGACCATTTTCGGCGAAGGGCGTGAACGCGCTGCGCTGGCCGCGCTGGCGACATCCCTTGGCATAAGCGATCGAGTGGCAATGCCGGGGCATTGCTGCGACGTCCGTACGCAATTGCAGGCGTTTGACGTGTTGCTGCTATCCTCGTCTTATGAAGGCTTGCCCGGAGCCGTGATCGAAGCGCTGTCGGCTGGTCTGGGGATCATCGCTACGCGATGCTGCGCAAGCATATCCGACCTGCTCGGACAGGGCGCGTTGGGCAGCCTTGTGGATTGCGGCGACGAAGCAGCCTTTGCTGTAGCTATCGAGACGGCCAGCCCCGGCACGCCGGACCGCCAGACCGCCATGCGCAAGGTTCGAGACTGCACCATAGAGGCAGCCGTACCTGCCTATGCCGCACTCTTTGCCGCCGTCATCGCCGAGCGCCAGATGCGCATAGGTAAACCGCGCCACACGCCCCTATTTGTTCCAGCGACCACGAGGCCCGCATGAGCACTGCCGATATCGCCGCAACACGCCGGATAGAGGCAGCACCGCTGATGGATGGAACGACCATCCGGGATTTGTATGTCACGACCCCACTGATGAAGTCCGGCCGAAACTGGACAGCCTGGTTTGGCCCGCTCATCTCGCTCGCTCTGCTTGCGGCGGTGTTCGTGCAACTGGGCAGCGTGGACTTCCCGATGCTGCTTGGACTGGTCCCGCGCACATTCACGTTCTGGGCGGTTTTCGCGCTGACATATAGCCTGACGCCGCTGTTCGACTGGTTCATTTTCAATCGGCTGTGGTCGATCCCGGCGGGTGGACTTGCCGCACTTTTCCGCAAGCGGCTCAGTAATGAGTTGCTGCTGGGCTATGTAGGGGACGTCTATTTCTACGCATGGGCGCGTCGGCATGTGCGGATGGACGGATCGCCTTTCGGTGCCGTCAAGGACTCCGCGATCCTGTCCGGCGTGATGGGCAATGTCGTGACACTGGCGATGCTGTTTTTTACCTTCCCGCTCTTGTCCTCGCTGCAACTGGCCATCGATGGCCGCACACTCGGCATTTCGCTCGGTATCCTCGTTCTGACGTCGCTGGTGCCGATGCTGCTGGGTCGCCGCATCTTCAGTTTGCCGGCAGCGAAGCAGCGGTTGGTCGCCGCAGTGCATTTCGCCCGGATCGTCGCCAATCTGCTTCTCTATGCGCTGCTCTGGCACCTGATGCTGCCCGATGTCGCCATTAGCTGGTGGGTGATGCTTTCCACGGTGCGCCTCGTACTCTCGCGCCTTCCTCTGGTCCCCAACAAAGACGTGCTGTTCGCCGGGGTGGCGACGTTCCTCGTCGGTCGCGAAGGAGAGATCGCCGAGATCCTCGCACTGCTCGCCAGCCTGCTGTTGGCAACCCATTTGCTGGTAGGCCTGCTGCTGGGCGCTAGCGGCGTCATCCGGCGGAGGATTGCAGCATGATCTCGCCACTCCTTCTTTCCTCCGCGCTGGCGCTGTTGTCCGTTGTCGGCATTCCATCGACGCCAAATCTGGGCAAGGCGGAAGCGCAATGCCGCGCCAACGAAAGCGGACCGGCCTTCCTGATCGACATCGTCGGCCTGAAGGATCGCAAGGGTAAGCTGAAGCTCGAAGTCTATCCCGCGAACGACACCGATTTCCTTCAGGACGACAATATCCTGATCGCGCAGGGCAAGACCTTTCGCCGGGTCGAAGTGCCTGTGCCCAGCAGCAATCCCGTAACGCTTTGCGTCCGCTTGCCCGGCCCGGGACGCTATGCCGTGACCGTTCTTCATGACCGCGACGGCAATCGCAAATTCGGCCTCTCGGTCGACGGCGTCGGCTTCGGCGGCAATCCGAAGCTGGGCCTGAGCAAGCCCAAGGCCATGAAGGCATCGATCGTCGCAGGCGGCAGCCTGACGCGCGAGCGGATCGTAATGAACTATCGCCGGGGTCTGATGTCCTTCGGCCCGACAACGAAGGGGCTGTAGCGGCATGCGCATCGTTGACGTCTGCGCTTTCTATTCCGACCGGGGCGGCGGGGTAAAGACCTACGTCCGGCATAAGATGCTGGCAGGTCCGAAGGAACATCACGAGATCATCATTCTTGCCCCGGCAGCGGAAGCAGGCGTGGAAATCATCAACGACCACGCCCGGATCGAGTTTGTACGCGCACGCCGGTTTCCGCTGGATGGCCGTTACCATTACTTCCACGACGAGCCGGCGCTGCACGCCAAGCTCGACGCGCTACGCCCCGATCTGGTCGAGGCCTCTACGCCTTGGGCCAGCGCCTCGATGGTCGCCAATTGGCGCGGATCTGCGCCGCGCAGCCTCATCATGCATGCCGATCCGCTGGGGAACTATGCCTATCGCTGGTTTCGCGCGCTGGCTCCGCGGCCGGTGATCGACCGTGGTTTCGACTGGTTCTGGCGCCACTTGCGGCGAATGGATGCACGGTTCGACCATATCGTGTGCGCCAGCGACGATCTTGCCGCGCGGCTGATCGCGGGCGGACTGCGCCATGTCGTGACCAATCATATGGGCGTGCAGCCGGGAATCTTCTCACCGGCCCATCGCGATCCCGAATTGCGCCGGAGCCTGCTGGCGTCCTGCGGATTGCCTGAGGAAGGGGTACTGTTGCTGGGTGCAGGACGTCATGCCCCGGAAAAGCGGTGGCCAATGATCATCGACGCAGCCACAGCCAGCGGCTTTGCCAGACCGATAGGACTGGTAATTGCAGGCGACGGTCGGGCGCGGGCCAGCGTGCAACGCGCTGCGGCAGGCAATCCCCATGTTCGCCTGATCGCGCCCATCACCGACCGGGCTGCCTTCGCCAATGTCCTCGCCAGTGCGGATGCCCTTGTCCATGGCAGCGAGTCCGAAACATTCTGCATGATCGCGGCGGAAGCGCGCGCCAGCGGCATTCCCATGTTCCTGCCCGATAGCGGCGCAGCAGCCGATCATCTCGTGCCGGGCGCAGGCTATCATTATGCCGCGGCGGATGGCGTGAGTCTGGTCGACCGGCTCGACCGGTTCGTAACGGATGGACCGGCATCGCATCTTGCCACCGCACGGGCCGCCGCTGCCGGTACGCGGACGATGGACGCGCACTTCGCGGACCTGTTCGCACTATATGCCCTGCACGGTCAGGCCTTGGCAGCATGACAGAGTGGCGTCGGTTCGATGACGCCTATGCAGCGAAAGTTTAACTGCACTGAAGCATAACCGAAACGCTGACGACTCATTGCTCCCTTATGCTCGCGACAAACGGGGGGCCGTCATCATGTACCGACCAATTCGCGCATTGCTTTTCGCCGGGCTTGCTTCGCTTGCTGCAGCGGGATCGACGCAAGGTGGCATACATGCCGCCGCGCGAAGGGAAAATGCGCAATCGATCCCGGCGGACGGCCGCCTGTCGGTGATGACCTACAACGTCAAGGGGCTGCCCTGGCCTGTCACGATGGGACGGGAGGAAGCGCTGGACGCCATCGCCAACCGGTTGGCCATGTTGCGTAAAACCGGGCGCCAACCGCACGTCATTCTGTTGCAGGAGGCCTTCACGCCCGAAGCGATGCGGATCGCGGCGCGCGCAGGCTATGTGCATGTGGCGCAGGGACCGGACGCGATCCAGCTATCCCGCGCGGCGGGCGATCAGGCAGACCGAAGCTATATCGCGCAAGGGCGCTGGGATCGCGGCGAGGGGATCGGCAAGCAACTGGGCAGCGGCCTGCAAATCCTGTCGGACTATCCCATTGCGCGGGTCGATCGCATGGCTTTTCCCGATTTCGCCTGCGCAGGGTTCGATTGTCTGGCGAACAAAGGTGTGCTGATCGCACATCTGCAGGTGCCGGGCTTCGACCAGCCGGTCAGCATCGTCAACACGCACCTGAATGCACGTACTGCCGCCGGTGTGTCGGTCGAGCGAACCTACCGCGCCTTTTCCCGGCAAGTCGATTTGATGACGCAGTTCGTTGCGTCCCATGTTCCCGCAACACAACCGATGATCCTGGGCGGCGACATGAATATTGGCAAAGACGCACGCAGGGCGGAGGCCTTCTTTGCTCGCTTTGCGCGCGCTGGCATGCTCTTCATTACGCCGAACCTGGGGAGTGCGCGCCGCGCACTTGCGCAATCCGCCTGTGCCGATCCGGCGATGCGGCACGACCTGGCCTATTCCAGCGGCAGAGCAAAGGACTGGATGTTCGCCCGTGATGCACGGCAGCAGCCATTGCAGGTCGTGGCGGCACGCGTTCCCTTCGGCTCCGAACCAACGGGCGCGCCCCTTTCCGATCATTTCGGCTATGTCATCGACTACGCACCGCCCAGCCGCACCCATCTTGCCCAACGAACCGAGGCGGGAGAAACGCTGTGAAACGGGGCTACGCGTTGTTTGCGCTGCTAGCATGGGCCACGCAGTCCGCGCAGGCGCAATCCCTTCCACTGGAAGACGGCATTCGCTTCTCGCTGCAACGCCATCCCGGTCTGTCCCCGCGATCGCGCCCGCTCAGCGCCTCCCCCGCCTTTCGCGCGCGCATGGATACGATCGATACGGTGAACGCCGATGACCGCGATCAGGACATCCTGATCGGGGTACAGCGGACTACGCAGCGCTTCTTTGAGGATAGCCGCGCAGCCTCGCTCGACCCCCACGCGCTCTCGCGCAGTCGGATGACGCGTTACATGATCGAGGATCGCTTGCCCGTCGGCGAACAGGCGGTCGTGACCTTCGGGTGGCACGGTATCAAGGTCAGCAATCGCAGCGCCAATGTCACCGTTGGCCCGGAAAGCGACCGCTTGCGGACCCGGGACTGGTTCCTGCCGCGCGCAACTCTTGCCATACAGGCAGGCCGCGATCTGCGTCTCTCGGTCGGCTACGCCGAAAAGCTGCGCGCTTATGGCGACACCGGCACGAACGGACCGATGGGTCTGACGCACGATGCCTATTTGTCACTCCGCCGGACGCTGAAGCCGGAGACGCAGAGCCGGACGCAGGTACGCGGAGACTGGTCCGCTACGTCCGCCATAGATGTGTCGCTTGCCCTGATGAGCGGACGGCTGGACGATCAGTTGAGCTTTGCGGGCCGGGGGGTTTTGCCGATCAGCAGCGGGTCTGCGCGGATCGAAGGGGCAGTGCTGGAGGCGCAGCATAGATTGACGCCGCGCCTTTCATGGTCGGTGCGTTATGGCGACGCCCGCGTTCACATATCGGGCGGCGATATGGTACGCGAACGAAGCCTGTCTGTCGGCTCCAAATGGCACAGCGGCCCGTGGAGCGCGGCAGTATCGTTCGCGCGCAACAGCGCCCCGGCGCTCGTTTCCGGTGATCGCCGGGCGCTGCGGATCGCGGGAGGCATTGATTATGCTCTTGCAGGAATAGGCGGTCGACCCGTTACCCTGTCTTTCCATATGACCGACCCGGATCGTCTGGCGAGCACAAGCTTTGCGCGTGACGATCTGTCCGGCCCGCTCCGTGCGTCCGATCAGGTACGCACCGTGATGGCGAGCGCGCGGTTTGGCTGGTAAATTCGCCGGTTACGGAGGGCGGTCAGGGCTGGTGCTGCTGTGCACCGTCCTCATGCTGGTTTTTGCCCTGTTCGGCCCGGTCGACCATGACGAAGGTCAATATGTCGGTGCCGTGGCGATGATGCGCCATGGCCTGCCCTATCGCGACTTCGCCTATCTCCAGACGCCTTTGCAGCCTCTGCTGTTCGCGCCGTTGGCATGGCTTGCGGAAGGATGGCTCTTCCTCACGCTGCGGGTGACCAACGCGCTGCTGGCGACAGGCGCAACGGCTTGCGTGTGGCTGGCGGCAAAGCGCGCGGGGGCATCGGACCGGGGTGCGGTGATCGCCGCAATTGCCCTGTTTTCCAGCCATGCGCTATTGTTCGCCGGCAGCGTCGCACGCAACGACGCGCTTCCCCTTCTATTGACCACGGCAGGCCTTGCGGCCTTCCTTGACGTCGTGGGCAACAGCCGAAGGCACTGGACGGCGGTGCTGGCGGGCGTGCTGCTGGGCGCGGCAGCGTCAGCGAAGATCAGCTACGGGCTGCCTGCCGCCGCTGTCGGCCTGTTCGCGATGCTGCATTGGCGGAGCCTTGGTGCGAGAGCGGTCTGCGCCCTCGCGGTGGGGGGCGCGCTGGGTGGATTGCCGACCCTATGGCTGGCGCTTCTGGCACCCGATGCTGCGTGGTTCGGGGTCATGGATTACAGCCTGAAGGCGCCCATCGAATGGCGGACTTTGAACGGGCAGGCGTTCATGTTCGACTGGCCGCTGAGCCTCGCTCGGCTCCTGCGCTATCTGGCGCAAGGCTGCGGGCTCATCGCGCTGGTCGCTGTGCTGCTCGTCGCGACACGGCGACGCACGGCCACCGAACGACTGCTCGACATGATGATTGTCGCAGGGCTTTTCGCCGCATGGCTCCCGCGCCCTATCTATGTCCAATATCTTGGACCACTCTTGCCTGCACTGTTCGTTCGCTTTGCTTTGCTGACAGACACCTCCTTCTGGCGCACGCATATCGTCGGGCGCGCGCTGATTGTTGTCGGCGTTATTGCCGGTGTTGCGCAGTCCGTTATCGCGACCGGCCCCAATATCTGGGGGCAGATCAGTCCAGTCCTCGCAATCACCGACGATGCCCACACGCTTAGTGACATAGCCGCTGCTGCCCGCATATCCGGCACCATCGCCACGCTCTCGCCAGAGCGGGCGGTAGACGCCAGTCTTCCAATAGATCGTCGCTTCGTTACCGGGCCTTTCCTGATGCGCACCCGCCATGTCCTGACGGTCGATCAGGCGCGCGCCTTTCACGCGACGACATCGGCTACGCTGGTGGCGGATTTGAATGCCGCGCCGCCCGCCGCCATTCTCGTGGGTGGCGAAGCGCAGGCCAGCTTAGCCTATCCGCACGGGCTGGACGCGCCGCTGGTAGAGTGGGCACAGACCAATCGCTATCGCGCGGTCGCTCTGCCTTCCGGTCTGAGCCGGGTTTTCCTTCGGCCAACCAAAACGGAAGAGTGAGCTTGCGCGTTGCCATGTAAAGGTAGCACTCCCGTCTTATCAGTGCCGTCCCTGTTGCATTTTGAGGTCATGATGCCCCGCCTGTTACCGACCATCGCTAGCTTGCTCCTCACTCTGGCTCCGGTGCACGCGCAGGAGAGTGCCCCCGCGCCAGCCCCGATCACGCTCCGCCTATCCGCTGTCGAAGCGCATCAGGGGGTCGCGTCGGACGGCATCCATGCCTACGCCATCGACAACGACCGGATCGGCAAATATGTCATCGCCACGGGCAAGCGGATCGCCCAGTGGCAAGGCGAACGACGCCTGTTCCCGCACATGAACAGTTGCACCGTTGCGGGCGACGATCTCGTCTGCGCTGCATCCAACTATCCCAAGGTACCGCAAACCAGTGCGGTCGAGATTTTCGATACGCGCACAATGCAGCACAGGCGCACGGTCAGTCTGGGCTTCGGTCCCGGTTCATTGACGGCGCTGGACCGGCATGACGGGAAATGGTGGGCGGTTTACGCCAATTATGCAGGCAAGGGTGGCGAACCCGGCCGGGATTATCGTTATACAGTGTTGGCGCGGCTCAATGATGCATTCCAGCAGGAAGCGGCATGGGCATTCCCCGCCGATGTTCTGGCCCGCTTCGCGCCTTTCAGTTGCTCGGGGCTAAGCTGGAGCAACGACGGTCGCCTATACGCGACGGGCCATGACCGCCCGGAAATGTACGAACTGGCGCTTCCCGCTGCAGGGTCGGAGCTAGAACTGCGCCGTACGATCGGCATAGCTACACCGGGGCAGGCAATCGATTGGGATCCGGTGCAGGCCGGTCGTCTATGGTCCATCGATCGGCAAGCCAGCGCAATGGTTGCAAGCATTATTCCCGATCGCTGATAGTCCGTCGCCAAGCCAATCGACGTTCAACAAAATACCTGAATTTTCTGCAATCGCATGATCGAACTGTCACGGGTCTGTCGCTAAGCGCCCCTATCCGCCCCTCATCCAACGGGGGAATCGCACAATGCAACGCACATTCAAGAAATCTCATACTGCCATTCTGCTTACGTCGCTAAGCGCGCTGGCGTTATCCATGCCCGGCATGGCGGCCGCTCAGGAAACCGCGCCAGCGGCCGCGCCGGATGCGGACGCAGAACCGCAATCGGACATCGTGGTAACCGGCAGCGCGCGCGCCCAGCGCCGCTTCGACGTATCCTATGCAGTCAATTCACTCAGCGTTGACGAAGTCCAGCGGATCGCGCCCAAGAACTTCGCAGACCTGCTCGGCACCGTTCCGGGTATTCAGGTGGAAGCGACCGGCGGCGAAGTGCAGAACATCACCCGCGTACGCGGCATTCCCACCGATCGCGGTTACCTGATTTTCCAGCAGGACGGCCTGCCGCTGTATCACGAAATTGACGGCGTGTTCTTCAACTCCGGCGATGGCATGAACCGCTACGACCTGATGACGGAGCGGGTTGAAATCGTCCGCGGTGGCCCCGCACCCATTTATGCGAGCAGCGCCGCTGCCATCGCCAACAATATCACGGTGACCGGCGGACCGGAATCACGTGGCAAGGCGCAAATCACGCTGGGCGACACCGGGCTGTACAGGCTGGACGCGATGCAGTCCGGGCCGCTTGGCGAGAACACCTATTACGCAGTCGGCGGCTTTCTGCGTCAGCATGACGGGTATCGCGACGCAGGGTTCCCCAACGACAAAGGCGGTCAGATCCGCGCGAACCTGAAGCACGATCTGGACAACGGTTTCGTCAAGGTCACGATGCAGTACACCAACGATCACAACCTGTTCTATCTGCCAATCCCCATCGCCGATCCGCGCAACCCGTCGGTCTCGCTCGATAAGTATATCGACTATCACACCGGCACCATGAACTCGCCGTCGCTTCGCAACGTCAACATCAAATATCGCGATGGCGCAGGTGTGACGCAGGGATTGACCCGCGATCTGGCCGATGGTCGGCACATGCGCTTCTTCAATGCGGGCCTCCAGTATGAAGGCGATTTCGATGGCTGGCTCGTGTCGGCCAAGGGAGGCTTCACCAAGGGCAAGAGCAGCTTCGACGCTTTCTATTCGACCACTAACCCAGTCGATGGCAATGCCTTCATCGCCAGCAATTTGGCCGCAGCTCAGACTGCGTTCGGAACAAGCGTGGCGCGCTTGGGCTATGCCATCGCCGGCACGAACGGCGCGACGGCTTACGATCCCTATTCCGCATCCGGGCTGGTCATGTCCGGCCAGTACCGCGTTTCAGAATCGAAATTCTATTCAGGACAAGCCGATCTGAGTGTTACCCGCAAGTTTGAGACGGGCTTCGGCACGCATGATGTACGCGTCGGCACATATGGATCATTTTACGGCAATACGCTGTTTCAGGTCTATCAGGACATGTTGATCGAAGTACGCAACCGGCCGCGCACGCTGGATCTCGTTGCCTATTCGGGCACGGGTGCTGTTCTTGGATCGGTCACGCAAAATGGCGTGCTTCGCTACACGACCACGCTCAATCAGGGCAAAGCCGACGCAAAGATGATCGCCCTCTACGCCAATGACACCTGGGACGTGACCGACGGGTTGAAGATCGATGGCGGCATCCGCAAGGAATGGTATGATTATGAAGGCTACTCGCTGCTTTCGGGGACCGCCAATCTGGGCGACGCCACCACATTGGCCGACAATAATACCCGCGCCTTCACGGGTGCCATCGTTTCGCGCACTCTAAAGCCTTCTGCAACCAACTGGACGCTTGGTGCCAATTACGACTTTAATGGCAATCTGGGTGCTTACGGACGCATCTCCAATCTGGAAGTACCACCGCAGATGGGCGTGGTGTCCACGCCTGCGCCTACCATCATCAAGACCAAGGCTCGCCAATATGAAATGGGCGTCAAGGCAAGCTACGGTCCGGCCTATGTCTATGTCACGGGATTTTATACGAAGTTTAACCCGTTCAACGCATCGTTCATCGCCTTCAATCCGATAACGGGCCGCAACGATCAATCCGTGCCTTTCATTGGCGAAGCGGTTGTGAAGGGCGTGGAAATCGACGGTAAGATTGCACCGGTTCGCTGGTTCGAACTGGCGGGGTCGGTCACCTATTCCGATGCGCAATATCGCAACCTCCAGAACTCATCGGGAGCCGACCCCAGCGCCGTGAACGGCAACCAGATCATCCGTGAACCAAAATTCTTCGGCAATGTGCGCCCTGCCTTGCGTTTCCCGGTCGGCGGGAGCGAAGTTGAGATCGCGGGTCGTTATGAGTGGGTCGGACGTCGTTATGTCGACCTCTTCAATCTGACAGCGCTGCCCGCCTATCAGACAGTCAGTGCAAGCGCTTCGGTCAGCTATGGCAACTGGCGCTTTCAGGTCGCCGGCGACAACCTGACCAACGCGAAGGGATTGACCGAAGGCAATCCGCGTACCGATCAGCTTGCCGGTCAGGGCGCGAGCGATGCGATCTATGGTCGTCCGGTGTTCGGCCGCAACTTCCGCTTCATCCTTAGCCGGAGCTGGTAATTTGCGAGCGATGCGTACCTCTGCCCTGGGAGCCTGCGTGGCCCTAGCCCTGTCGCTGGCGTCGGGAACGGCGGCGGCGCAGGAACCTGCGGGCTACGCATCGCCTTTTGCCGATACGTTGCCGACCCGTGTCTTTCCGCTGTTCGCCATGATGCGGACAGCGGATGGCTGGGAAAAGGCATTGCGCAACGATAGCGTCCTTCAAACGCTGACGACCGAGCGCGCGGCACGGATACCCCAAGGCACATGCACGCCGTTGCCGCAATGTCTGGCCGATGCGTGGGTCTGGACCGACGCGGACATTGCTTTGGTCCAGACGCGGTTGCGACTGCTGACGAGCGATCCGAAGCTGGCGCAAGCGCTGGTGGCGCGGCAGATGCGGCCTTCCGTTCGCTTTGCGCGATATTCCGCTTTGTCCGACGCCGACCTTGTGGCGACAGCCTGGGCAGAAACGGCGGCTGCAACGAACCGGGTTATCGCTGTCTATGCCAAGGGGGTCGCACCTCGCTATCCCGTCATAGACTCGATCATCTTCAACACGGCCCTGCCACAGATGGCCGACATTTTAAGCGCACATGGCGTCGCCACCGCCGCACAGGTAAAAACCGACGACCTGTTTTTCGACCCGTCGCTGCGATATGCGGCAGGTCTACTGCAAATGAACGAGCGTATCGACGCTGGAAATTTCCGGCCTTTGCTGGACGGAGAAAATGCCCAAGCCGTTCGCGCGGTTCGCAGGATGAACTGGCGTGCCAAGCCCTATACCGCGCTGCTGGTATTTGGGCATGGACCGGAGGACACGCAATCGCACACCGGCGTGATGGGACATATCCGCTTGTCGATCGCGGCGGACATGTTCGCACGGGGCGTTGCGCCTTTCATCGTCGTGTCGGGCGGGAATGTGCATCCCAACCGCACACCATTCAACGAAGCGGTGGAGATGAAGCGACTGCTCATTACGCAATATGGCGTGCCCGCCGACCGCATCCTTATCGAACCGCATGCGCGGCACACCACCACCAACCTGCGCAATTGCGCACGCCTTTTGCTGGCGACAAAGTTTCCGACCGACCGACCCGCTCTGGTCGTGTCGGATCATCGCACGATTCAGTATATTGGTAGCGATGTGCTGGCTCAGCGCAATCTTGTGGAAATGGGTGTGCAGCCCGGTCGTCTGGCACCGGGGCCGGATCAGTTCACACTGTCATTTACACCTGACCCAATCGCTTTCCACGTCGAAGCAACCGATCCGCTCGATCCATGAACCGGATGGTGATTGCCCTGCTGGCCGCGTTGGTATTCGGCAACGTTGCACAAGCCGCCCCGGCGCGCGAACCAGCGCGGATGGTCGATCCGTTCGTGGGGACTCTCGCCGATTTCGGACAACTCAGCCCGGCGGCGGTGGCGCCTTATGGCATGGTGCAGCTTGGTCCGGATACCACGCCCGCCAATCACGCGGGCTATGACTATGCGGCCACGCAACTGACCGGATTTTCGCACACGCGCGGCGTCGGTGTCGGCTGTGGCGGGGCGGGCGGCGACGTGAAGGTAACGCTGGCCTACGGCGATCCAGCGCCTTCCGCGCCCATCGACAAAAGGCACGAACGCGCTCATGCGGGCTATTACAGCGTCCGCTACGGCCCCGGCATCGTAGCCGACATGACCGCCACGCGCGGTGCAGGCAGCGTGCGTTTCACCTTGCCGAAGTCCGGGCAGGTTGCCGTGGTCGTCGCTTTCGATCGCGGCTATTCCAAACGCATAGCAGCCCGCTGGCAGGCACAACCGGACGGCGATCTCCGCGCGAGTTTTTCGGCAGGCACCGTGTGCGATGTCGGCACCTATCACCTCCATTCCGCGACCCGCCTGACGCATAATGGCAAAGCCCTGGCAGCCGTCTGGCAGGGCGACGCAGCAAAGGATGCGCGCGTGATGCTCAACGTGCGCGGCGGCGACATAGTCGAGTTGCGTACGGGTCTTTCGTCAGTCGATCCATCTGCCGCAGCAGCCGTGCGGGACAGCGAATTGGGCAATCGCCCCTTCCAGGCCATCGCCGCCCAGACGGTGGCCGATTGGAACAGGCAATTGTCGCGCATCACTATTGGCGGGCCGCCGAAGCAGCAGGCGCTATTCTATACATCGCTATTTCGCGTAATGCAGTCGCCGGTCGCCATCGCCGATCCCGACGGTCGTTTTCGCGGCAGCGACGGCGTCGTCAAACAGCTTTCTCGCGGCGATCAGCATTATACCAGCTGGGCATTGTGGGACAATTATCGCACGCAGATGCCGCTCCTTGCGCTGATCGATCCGGAGCGCGCCGGACAGATCGCACGCTCCCTCGTTCGGCTTTATCAAAGCGGCAAGAAACGCTGGGCCACGCAGACTGAGCCGTTTCTGACCGTTCGTACCGAACATGCGGGGATTGCCCTGCTGGACTTCCGGCGGAAGGGCATCGTCGATTTCGACGCGAAGGCCGCGCTGGCGGGGATGGTGGCCGAAAGCGCAACGCTCGCCCGCAAGACGCCTGACGAACAGATAGAGGCAGCCTATGACGACTGGGCCATTGCTGAACTCGCATCGGACCTGGGCGAGACCGCCATCGGGCAGGATTTCCGGACGAAGGCGCTCAGCTATCGTTCGATGTGGCGTGCAACCTTCCGCGACCTTGGCGATGACGCCGACATCGTGAAGGCGCGAGGGCTCTATCAAGGGACTTTGGCGCAATATCGTTGGGCTCCCGTGTTCGACTTGCCGTGGTTGGCACAGACATTGGGACCGAAATTCCAGCCCGAGCTGGAGCGCTTTTTCGCTGACAATCTGTTCAACATGACGAACCAGCCGGACATTCATGTGCCCTATCTCTTTGCGTGGGCAGGCGATAAGGCCGGGACCGAACGGATCGTGCGCCGCTACATCACCCAATCCGTACCCCATCGCTATGTCAATTCGGGCGTCCGGCCTCAGCCATGGGTCGGGCATAGCTTTGCGCTTTCGCCGCAGGGCTTTGCCGACGGGATGGATGACGACGCGGGTACGATGTCAGCGTGGTACATCTGGGCGATGCTTGGCCTTTATCCCTTGACGCCGGGTGAGCCGCGTTACGTCATCACCACGCCAATGGCGCAAAACATCCGGATCAACGGCAGGGCTTTGGCCGATATGGCCTTTCAGCAATCGATCTTCCTGTCATCGCTCCGTTCTTTAGGTGGTCAATGATAATGAAGTGTGCAGCGGGGCAGATGGTTTAACGCCCAAAACAATCGGGCGGCACACCTTTAGCGCCGGAATCCATTTCGCAGAGCGCCCCGTCATATTCGGACTTTGATAAGCCCGTGGCAGCGGAAGACACGAACATTTAATCGAGCGTTCGGCCAGCAAAAACAATGTTGGTTATCTGGCGCGCGGGCAAGGTGATGGTCTTTTCCAGTTCCCATTCGGACGTGAATCGGCTGATGCCTTGAGGTTGTCGGAGGTCAGATGGGTATCATTCAATCGAAGTTGCGTCTCCGCCACACATCGCTGGGAAAAACCGGCGTAAGCTCAGTGCGCGCTCAGAGAGCGAAATGGCGGAGACGGAGGGATTCGAACCATGTCGGAAACCGTGCGTCATGCTTCTACAAATAGCCAGTATCATTGGACTTTAGCGCAAACACTGTCCGCCGAAGTTCGCCAAAGGTCGTCTAATCCCATGTTGAAAGTGGGCATTAAAGTGGGCATGATAGGGCATGACTAATGGGGAGTGTGAGCATGGCGCGGGCAATCAACATATTGACCGTAAGGGCTGCTTCCGCCCTGAAAGAGCCCGGGCGTCATTCGGATGGGGGAGGACTTTACCTTCGCATCACGACGGGTGGCGCGCGCTCTTGGGTCTTCATGTCGGCGGTGGGCGGCAAACGAGTCGAGATTGGACTGGGGCCTGCCTCTTCAGTGGGATTGGCAGCGGCACGGTCGCTTGCAGCAGAGATGCGGGAGGCAGTCGCACTGGGCAGCGATCCCCGCACCCTGCTAGCTCCAAAAGAGGTTGCGGAAGTAGTCCCCATTGCTACCTTCGGTAGCTTCGCGGAGCATTACATCGCTAGCGTCGAGGCGGGATGGAAAAATCCTATCCATCGGCAGCAATGGCGAAACTCCCTTCGTGACCATGCGGCGGTGTTGAATGATAAGCCGTTGGATCAGATTACCACCGACGACATACTTGCCTTGCTACAACCGATCTGGCTGACCAAGGCTGAGACGGCAGGACGGGTCCGAGGGCGGATTGAGCGCATATTGGACGCTGCGCGGGCTAAAGGCCTAATGCCACGCGACATGGCCAACCCTGCTCGCTTCAAGGGGCACCTCGATTTTCTGCTGCCAAAGCAGGGCGGAATGGGACGCGGGCATCATGCAGCTCTCGCCTACAAGGATGCGCCCACTTTCATGGGCGCGTTGCGCGGACGTCATGCCCTAGCTGCCCGATGCCTGGAGTTTACTATCCTGACTGCCGCGCGATCGGGTGAGGCACTGGGGGCGACCTGGGGCGAAATCGACGCTGACAATAAACTGTGGCGCGTCCCGGCAAGCCGGATGAAGGCAGGTGCCGAGCATATCGTGCCCCTCTCCGATGCAGCATTAGTAATTCTGAGTGCGCTAAATGGGGATGACGCTAAGCCGCACGATCGCATCTTTTCCATTAATGGTGCGACCCGTAGCAACATGGCCATGGCGATGCTCTTGCGCCGGATGAAAATGAACAATGTGACAACACACGGGTTCCGCTCGACGTTCCGGGACTGGGCGGGCGACTGCACCAACTATCCTCGCGAGATCATTGAGGCAGCCCTCGCCCATACCATCCAGAACAAAGCCGAAGCCGCTTATCGCCGTGGCACCGCTATCGAGCGTCGTCGCCTCCTGATGCAGGAGTGGGCTGATTATCTCGGAAATTGGGAACCGGAAGGCGTCGGAATACAGTCGACATTGCCATAACGCATTGATTTTAACCCTTAATTTGACATGTTTGCGCTGATCTGCTATGCTGAAATAACGTAATGCTGGACTGTCCAGTGCTCAGCATTTCACCAACATACAGATCATCATTTATGTCCAGGCAACCTGCCAAGGTGCTGGAACCGGATGACGTGCGCCTAGCGCTGGTACACGTCGGGATCCAGCGCCATCCTGCCCGTAATAGGGCCATGATATTGCTAAGCTTCAAAGCAGGCCTTCGAGCTTGCGAAATAGCGGGCCTCACTTGGCCCATGATACTTGCCACCGACGGCAGTATAGCGGTCCATATCAGCGTCGCAGGGTCGATCGCTAAATATGGATCGGGACGGCAAATCCCCATTAATCGCACGCTGCGCACTGCCCTGTTGGCCTTGCACAAAAGCGAAGGCTATCCAGACCGAGGTCCGGTAATTCGATCGGAACGGAGCACGGCGATGCAGCCTGGGGCTGTCGTCAACTGGTTTAGTGCAACGTATCGGGCTTTGGGAATGGTGGGCTGCTCTTCGCATTCAGGCCGACGAACGTTCATCACCCGCGCAGCTCGACTGCTACCAAAGACCGGCGGCTCGCTGCGTGACGTGCAGGAGCCAGCCGGACATCGCTCGATCGGTACCACTGAGCGTTATATTCAGGGCGACCGAGATGCCCAGCATAAGCTCATCCGACTGATTTAGCGATCAACTCCGCTCCCACGCCACACGACGCCGAGCAAATACTCCTCGATCGACAAACGCCTATCCCCGCTTTGACATCAGTCGAAGCGTCCCTTTTTACGTCCAGCAAAGGAGCCCAACATGAACGCAGAGGAAGAGACCGGCCACAAAAAAAACAAAGAAAGAACTGCAGATTTGGAGGCCCGGGTGGCGCGCATCCGTGCTCTCAACGACGAACTTCGCGCATTTCGGCGGGGCGGCTACGTTACGATCACGCCCGGCCTGCAGGCGCTTGGCAAGGAAGCTTTGAAGGCCATACTGCACGAAGTTGCCACGTTTGACGGCTTTACAGACGACAACGATCCCTATGGCGAGCATGATTTCGGCGGTCTGGAGCATGATAGTCGAACCATTTTCTGGAAGATCGACGCTTACGATAAAAGCATGGAATATGGCTCGCCTGACCCGACCAACCCCGATGCCACTACGCGGGTACTCACCATCATGCTGGCGTCGGAATATTGAGCGAGGAAGCAGCACTGGCGCTAATGGAAGCCAGAGAAGACATGGAGCCGCTTAGGCAAGGGGAACTTGATAGTCTCTGCGGCTTGTAGCGCGACAAACTGGGTGAGATGCTGGCGTCAATCAGGATGAGAATTGATTGTCGCGGCGTGGTGATGATGCCAACGGTAATTGTCGCTGGCAAGGGTCAGTCGTTGGTTTGATTGTCGCTGG
>NZ_CAKKNC010000027.1 GCF_918741285.1 Sphingobium sp. CECT 9361
ATCCAGTAGGCATATAGCTTTGCGGCACCATAGGGTGACCGCGGGTAGAACGGGGTTGTCTCGCTCTGCGGTACTTCCTGCACAAGGCCATAGAGTTCCGAAGTCGATGCCTGATAAAACCGTGTCTCTTTCTCCATGCGCAAGATACGAATGGCTTCGAGCAACCTCAGCGTCCCGATACCGTCGGCATTTGCGGTGTATTCGGGCGTTTCAAAGCTTACAGCAACATGGCTTTGGGCGGCGAGATTATAGATTTCGGTGGGGCGCGTGTCCTGGATTATCCGGATAAGGTTGGTTGAGTCCGTCAGGTCGCCATAATGCAAATGGAAACGCGCGCCCTTGGTGTGCGGATCTTGATACAGATTTTCTATTCGTCCTGTGTTGAACGACGAGGAGCGCCGCTTGATGCCGTGGACCTCGTAATTTTTCGATAGAAGCAGATCGGCCAGATAGGCGCCGTCCTGTCCGGTCACACCCGTTATCAACGCAACCTTGCGATCATTCATGTCGTCACCCCATCGTTTGGGCAACTATTCCTTAGCTGCGGCTACAGGCAAGCCATTTTTGCTGCACCGCGCAAATTTTTCGATCGTTGACCACGCCTTTGAGGGGGGCAGCTCAGTTTCGGGAGCGCTCGTACGTCGCCGTAAATTTCTTGGAGGAACCACAAAGTGCTTCCGACAAAGTTCGAGATCGATCCCGAACCTCCTCCTCTCATCCGCTGACATAGGCCTAGGGGCACTTCTCACTCAATTATAGTATGATATACCCAATATTGTTGCCCAGCTTCCAAGGATTTTCTTGTTCGCTAACATATCCTGACCCGGTCGAGACCAGCGAAGCCCACCATTTCCAAGTCGGCAAACAAGGTTTATTGATCGCCCAAAGTGCGCCGAAATATGTCGACATCCACGATAGCTGTGACGTCCGGCGTAGGGTCTCGTGAAGTCGATTTTCCTTGACGCAGTGCAACCAAATAGACGGCGCCGTGTGATTGGTCGCGCGCTGCACCTCTCCGGCGTTGGCGAACTGCCATTGGCCGACCCGGCAGGAAAGGGGGCTCTGTAATGACTCAGCATCGCCAAACGGAACCATAAGGCAAAATCTACGTTATTTTGGCTTCTCGCACGATAGGCTTACTGGCATGGCTACTCTCCCTCCGAAATATATGGATGTACGCAATCTCAACGATCAAAAGGCTGTTATTGCTGAGCGCGAGTCCTATGCCGAGGCAATGATTCAATACCTATTGACAGCAATGACCATTCTGGTGACCGCTATTCTGGCAATCCCTTTATCGCTTTTTCTTCTTTCGGTGTATTTTGTCGATTTTTTCTCGGGACGCGCGCCGACGATGGGTAAGATTAATCTTAAGCTGACCCGCTGGAGGTAAAATCTATTTATTGAGTTATTCCTCATTGCTTGTGTCTGGGAAAACCTGGCACTTTGTGGGGTACGGTTTCTCCCGCAAAATTATCCGGAACGCGCGACAGTTGCAATTAAGTGTCGTGTTTTGAGTCTGCGCCTATGCGCGCTGACTGGATATATTTCGAACCTCGTCAAAAAACTTGGTCTATCGAACGCAATAGCTATCATGTGGCGAGGGTAATCTATTAGGGACTGACCGCGATAATCGTGACCGACCGAAAGGTGCACACATTAGAGGTCAGCTTCTCCCGCCGACCTGACGCATGACAGTGCGTGATGTTACATCTCTCGTCCTGATAACAACGAGCCGTCGCGGGGCGCGGCCATCGGAACTTAAGCGCCTTTGCACATCGGTACGACAATTTAGTGCAGACAGCACCGGCACGAAGGTTTCGCACCATGTTCTTATGCAGGGCGCAACCGGTGAAGATCGCGATGACGATCCGGTCCTTTCCTCGTCAGATTGCCATGTACATTATATTGGGGAATTCATCAGCCTGTCCCACGCGCGTAACCTGCTTTTGGACAAGATCTTCGTCTCGGGATGTCTTGAAAATGCAGTGGTATGTTTCCCCGATGACGATGCCTGGTATCCCGACCAGACCCTCCTGAACATCGTACACCGTTTTGAACAAACCCCATTGCTCGATCTATGGGTTTGCTGCTCCGGTCCATCCCCTAAGTGGGCAAATTCTCAAGAGCCGGTGCCCCTGAGAGTACAGCCCTTATTGTCGAACGGTACATCCAATACAATATTTCTGCGGGGCTCGCTTGTGCGATCCGTAGGTTTTTTCGACGAAAATCTGGGTTTGGGAACCCCGGCAAAAAGTGGAGAGGATACCGATTATGCACTGCGGGCTTTCCAGCAGGCGCGTTGCTCGGTCTTTCTTGACAGTGTTGTGATTGGCCATCGCGCCTTCGACCAACGGGACCGAATAGTTTATTTCTCCGGAGCGCTTTTTGCAATTGCGCGCCACGCTAGTCGGGTCAGAGGCGGTCTCGTAGCCCTTGGGCGCAAGTGCTTTATCGGTTGTCTTTGGGGTATTATCGGTCAGATGCCCCTGAGCGAGCTGGCCAAAAGCCTTTGGAAGGCAATGACTATTTTACGAACAAAGCGACTATGATATGAATGCAGGGCGGAGGCGGACATTCGCTGCATCAGCTACGAAGAAGGAAATGCCCTGATGCGAGACGCGCACCAAGTTTCCGCTGTTGCAATGCCCGGCGGTATGACGCCCTTAAACGCCCGCCGCGAAAAAATCCTGATCGTTGACCTGAATAACTTCTCGACATTTCCAACCTTGGCAATCGGTATTCTCGTCGCGTCTTTGCGAAACGCCGGCCATGACGTGAAGCTCATATCGCCGCTCGCCCATGACGTACCCGCTGCCGAACGCGAACGTGCCGAACGTTTCACCGACCATATTGCGCGTCGGATTCATCTGTCCACCTTTCCTGGTATAAGGATTGCGCGAAACGCGGCGCGCGAATTGCGTCGATGGCGAAACGAGCGGCCCCACCGCCGGGTTCTGCATGAAACCAATAAGGCGCTTGCAGACAAGCCTGCGGCCATTCTGCTCTCGGCTTATTTGCAGCACTATCGTACTGTCAAGGAGATCGGCCGGCTTGCCGAAGCGCAAGGCGTGCCCATGCTGCTGGGCGGACCGATGTTCAATCTTGAGGGAACGTCAGAAGCCTGGCGGTCCATTCCCGGGCTTGCCGCCATTGTTGGGGGCGAGGTTGACCTGAATCTCCCCGATATTGTCCACTGTCTCACAGAGCATCGAAACCTTCTCCAGTTCGATGGCGTCATGTTGCCGGATGGCACCCGTTCGAAAGCTGCGCCACCGTTACGCGAACTGGATGCCAGTCCTGTACCCGACTTTACGGATTTCCCCTGGGACCGGTATCGCGTACATATAGTGCCGCTGATGGCAAGTAGAGGATGCCAATGGAGCAAATGCACTTTCTGCAGTGACATTGTTTCAGCCAGCGGCCGGAGCTTCCGGTCTCGAAGTGTCGGTTCAGTGATGGACGAGGTGCGCGAACAGGCACGACGTCACCAGTGCACCAATTTTTTGTTTCTCGATCTCAAGCTTAATTCCAATCCAAACCTTTTTCGAGGCATTGTCGAGAACATGCAGTCGCAGGTGCGCGGTGCAGAGTGGATAGGAACGGTGCATGTCGACCAGCGCGCCGACAATGGACTGTCGTATCGGGAGCTCAAGGCTGCGGTCACGTCGGGCATGCGTCGCGTCAGCTTTGGTTTGGAAACGGGAAGCCAGGCCCTTCTCGATCGCATGCAGAAAGGCAGCACCGTAGAGGGCAACGCGGAATTCATTCGCAATGCCCATCAGGTCGGCTTGAGTGTTCGCGCAACTATGTTTCGTGGTTATCCGGGGGAAACGGCCAGGGATCTGGAACTCACCGCCGACTTTCTGGAGCAGAATTTCGCTTATATGGATCGCGTGCGTTATAACGATTTCTCGATATTGGAAGGCACTCCGATTTACGACGAAGTTAATGGCGACACGGATCAACTGGCTCGCAAGGTTATCTACCTCGACAAGAAGCGTGCCCGGGCAGAATATTCAGAGAGCGACACCGGTAGCGTCAGTTATCGCAAAGCGAAAGCGCGGGTGCTGCGTGCTGTCTATGCCATCAACAAGAGGCAGATGCGCTCGTCGGCGCGAGCCTTTGACGGCCTGATGTAATGCGCGCTTTTGGAAGCGGGCGTCTAAGTTCTGACCCGTTGCGGCGGCGATTGCGGCGACCGAGTCCTCACCAGCGTCGCGAAGAAGCGGTTGCATTCATCAAACGCTTCCATGAGGAGATGGCGCTTCCTGACGAGGCATTGGTAACGCGACTTCGAGACGTACGCAGGGACCTTAGTCGTCATGGTTTCTATCGCCACACGCCCGACGAGCTCGCATTTGGCGCCCGCATAGCGTGGCGGAATCATGCAAATTGCATAGGCCGCCTTCACTGGAAAGCCTTGGAGGTCTTTGATTGCAGGTCGATCCGAAATGCCGATGACATTGCCGTTCAGCTGTTGCAACATTTACGCTCGGCCGACGCAAACGGCAGGATCCGCTCCCAGATAAGCATATTTGCGCCGGTAGAAGGGGACGATACTCCGCCCTGGATCGAAAGCGCTCAGCTTGTTCGTTATGCGGGCTATTCCGACGGGCAGGGTGGTTTGCAGGGCGATCCCGCGAATGTGGAACTTACCCGAACGGCTATGCAGATGGGCTGGGTGCCCCCCGTTTCGCGCTCTGATTTCGACATCCTGCCGCTCATCATCCGGGATAAGGAAGGCAGACGCAACCTTTACGAGCTGCCGGACGGAAGTGTACGCGAGGTCGATATAACGCATCCGTCGATTGCGGGCTTGGCTGATCTCAAGCTGAAATGGTACGCCGTCCCCGTCGTTTGTGACATGATCCTGACGATCGGGGGCATCGACTATCCCTGCGCGCCCTTCAATGGCTACTATATGGGAACAGAGATTGCCTCAAGGAATCTCCTGGATCTGCCACGCTACAATTTAATGGACCGTGCAGCCGATGCGCTCGCGGTAAATCGTGCCGATCCGCTCTACAAAGACCGCGTATCGACGGAGCTAAACCATGCGGTATTATGCTCATTTGCGCGCGACAATGTAACGATTACCGACCATCATCAGGAAAGCGATCACTTTATCCAGTTCATTCATCGTGAAAAAGCGGCAGGGAGAATGCCGTCAGCGAATTGGAGCTGGATCGTGCCGCCCGAAGCGTCCGCCACATGCCCGGTGTTTCACCAGCCTATGCAGGACTATCATGACGTTCCCAATTTCTATCGGTCAAGTGCATCTGACGGGGCCATGCTCGGCGTCAGCTATGCAACCGAAGACCTCAATCGCTTCCAACGCCGGTTTCAGCGTGTACGCCGACGGTTCAGGAGCTGGGTCAGAAGCAAAAGCTGATCAGTGTCGTTGCTCGGACTTTGCGTCATAAAAATTGCGTGCGGATGCCCCTCTAGCTGCGCTCGATCTTATGCAGACTATGTCGCGGAGTGTGCAGGTCCGCACTATGACTAAGATGTTCTGACATCGCCACAGGGCCCTTCATCTTGACCGGGATGGCAAGCGTTTCATAGAAAGGGCAGGTCCGATGAAAACAGACCTTTCCCATCTGCCCCAGGCCAAGCAGCGCGAGCTGGCGCGCGTCGTTCAGTTCCTGTTCGAGGAATTTGGCGATGCCACCGTGCTGGCTGAGGGGAAGCGCAAGGCCGGGCGCATTCTCAAGATTATCCTGTTCGGCTCGCATGCGCGCAATGACTGGGTGAATGAGCCGCATACCGCGAAGGGCTATGTCTCGGACTATGACCTGCTCGTCATCGTCAACCAGCAGGACCTCACCGACCTCGATCTGTGGCACAATGCCGAGGAGCGGCTGATCCGCGAGACGCAAGTGACCAAGGTGCTACGCACGCCTGCCAATTTCATCGTCCACTCGTTGAAGGATGTGAACGATGCGCTGGCGCAGGGCCGGTTCTTCTTCATGGACATCGCCCGCGACGGCATTGCGCTGTACCAGTCCAGCGATACCGAACTGCACCAGCCCAAGCCCAAGGAACCAACCGACGCGCTGGAAATGGCGCAGGAGTATTTTGAGGAGTGGTTTCCCAGCGCTTCGGACTTCTTTGATGGATACAAGGACGCAATGGCAAGGGGCAAAAATAGAAAGGCTGTCTTTGACCTTCACCAAGCGTGCGAGCGGCTATATCATTGTCTCCTGCTCACGCTCACCTTTTACACCCCACATCGTCACAATATCGCCTTCCTCCGGGCGCTGGCCGACAAGCTGGATCTCCGTCTGGTCGATGTCTGGCCGCGTGATGACAGAAAGGCGCGTGCGCTATTCACCAAGCTTCGCGACGCCTATGTGAAGGCACGCTATTCCAAGCATTACACGATTACGGTCGAGGAACTGACGTGGCTTGCCGAGCGCGTCGATGATCTGGGCAGCGCCGTTCATGAAATATGCTCAGAGCGGCTTGCTGAACTCAAACGAACGGCGGGCGTACCTTGAAATGTGCGCGCTAGAAGCATGCAATTGGCGCGGCGGCAGCCAGCGAATGCCAAACGGCATGCCGCTGGGACATTGATGGAGTAAACCCCGGTGTCGCGCATCGCAAAACTGTGCCGCTAACTGCCCCAGTCCAAGCAAGGGCCCCCCCGATGGCTTACCCCTTCCAAAGTGAATCACTCGGATTTTAGAGTAAGCCATAGCAATCAAAGCATTTCTTGAGCGCAGTCCATGCGTCCGGGCGCCTCTTGCGAAGTCGTCATGGAGCCGGTTTTGCCGCGCGCATCACAACGCCGCGCGCGACGCAGGAAATTTGTGAGGGATGCGTGGCTTCAAAGAATGAAATCGTTCTGCTGCAGCGTCGTGACGCCCGTCAGCTGCACGCCAAAGTCTGTATAATCGAAGCCATTTTTGTTGAGGTCAACATAGACAATCAGCCCGCTGCCGACAGTCTTGAATGTCACTTGTTCCGAGAAATCACTGATATTGAGCGCCGTCAAGTCGAGCTTGTCAACGCCGGTCTGAAAGTCGGTGACGATGTCGCGAAGCCCGCCGCCAGCCCGGCTGTCATCTACCTCGAAGACGAACATATCCGCGCCCGCCCCGCCGGTCATGAGATCCTTGCCGCCATTCCCGGCAATCCGATCATTCCCGCTCCCCCCCGTCAGGATATCATCGCCCAGTAGGCCGAAAATATTCCAATCCCGTCCATCAGGGGCTATGAACATGTCATTCTTTTGGTTTGAGCCGATGTACGTCGTTCCTATGCCACTAGAAGCCACATCGGTGATTTTCACGGAAATTGCCTGAGTACCCGATGCCCCGTCCGTCGCTGCGCGCACGATGACATTGTAGACATTGTCGTGGCCCTTATCGAGCGGCGTTTCAAAATCGGGGGCATCAATGAAATTCAGCAAGCCGCTGTCTACGTCGATCTCGAAATATGCATCATCATCTCCCCCTGCAAGAGAGTAGTGGACTACCCCCGCCTCGGCGGATGCCTGGACCGTGGTCACGGCGCGACTGTCCTCGGCAGTCGTCAAGAGGACGTTCTGGCCGCCGCCGTCTGAGGTGAAGGTGATGCCCTTGATGACTTCGTATAGCTGCGCTTTGATAGACGTTTCCACCTGGCCAGCAGTCGTCGTCTCATCCGTCCACGCTATAACGAGATGACCGTCGGCACTGGCAGCCGCGCTTGGTCGGTCTTGTGAACTTGCATGAGAATCGACGCTGAAAGCGGCGCCGCTCATCGTCCCTGCAGCGTCGAAGAGCTGGGCTTTTACCGCGCTATGATCGCTGTCGGCTTCCTTCCATGTAAGGACAAAATCGCCACCGCCCGCATCCACAACACCTGTAAACATGGCAACATGACCCGCATTTACCATTCTTGTCTCAGTACCGATTTTCTCACCCAACGGATCGAACAACTGGAAGGCGATCCCATTGCTATCCCAGGACACCACGAAATTTCCATTTGAAAGTGCGGCAATGGCAGGAAATAGCTGATTGCCGTCCGTGAATGTGTTTACAAGGATCTCACTTCCGACCTTCGCGCCCCCAGCGCTGAAAATTTGCGATTTGATGCTCGTACCAAAGTGGTCGCCGCCTTGCCCACTATTGTCATACCATGTCGCAACGAAGCCGCCGCCGGCCAGCGCAGTAAGCTTGGGGGCCGCCTGGTCGTTCTGCGTGGCCGTATTAACGAGAAATTCGCTTCCAAGCTTAGCGCCGTCTGGCGAGAAAATCTGCGCCTTGATGCTACCCAGTTTGCTGTCCCCTAAAGTACGGCTGTAGTCTTGCCAGCTGACCACAAAACTCCCGTCTGAAAGTGCCGCCACATCAGGCGCACTCTGAGATCGAACGGTTTGCGTATTTACGAGGAACTCTCTGCCTATCTTTGATCCGTCCGCACCGAAGATCTGGGCACCCACACTGCTCGAACTACCGTCTCCCGGAGATTTGCCAGAAATATTAGTCCAGCTTACCACGAAGCCGCCAGTCGCCAATGCGGCGACGCTGGCGGAGCTGTCCAATGCATCAAGCGTCGTGTTTACCTGAAGCTGGCCATCAATCTTGATCCCATCGGCTGTGAAGAGCTGCGCCTTGATAGCGCGCTTGGCACTCGCCCCTTCAATACTTGCGCTATCGTCTTCCCAAGTGACGACAAAGCGGCCATCGGCAAGGTAGGTGACGTCGGGTAAGCGGACATGGTCGCCCAAATCCGCATCGACTGCAATTTCCGCTCCACTTGCTTCAATCACTGCCATGTCATTCTCCACAATATTTAGGGAAATAGAGTCCGTTCACCGAGTCGCTGTCGACGTCCGGTGCTTGCACGGACTGTTGGGGAAGTCCACCCGTTCCTTAAGCCATTGTTTAGATATAAAATTGATTTTCGTCGGCCCGCTAAAACGGCGACTGACCTCGTGACGCGGGGGGGCGGTGCGGGCGGATATTCAGATGCCCGGCGGTGCCAGAGTATCGGAACGCAAAACGCGCATTATTGGCTAGAAACGCCGCCGTCCGACCGTATCGACTTCAAACTATGGGCTATAGTACCGATAACTCAGCGCAAACATATTGACCCAAAAAACAGTCAGGGTGGCGGAACAAGGGCTCTACCCTTGCTCCCAAAATTCCAAGGTTCGCGTTGGCGCCTTGAGCTTGACCAACGATGGGTGCGTTATTCAAGATTGCAAGCCACGCGAATATGGCAAGACCGCACGTAACGCTATGTATGCGCCGGAAAGTGAGACCGCTTTTGCACCTGGCGTTCCGCATTTGGCAAATTTCTCCCTAGCCATTCGTGCAGCGCTTTGGCGCGACAGCCTTCAGGTGATAAGGATTTCTATCGAGAACAGCATTTCGGCACCTAGGAGCATGAGCGGCACAGCGCTGTGTTACAGATCGGCGCATACGGCAAGAGTCTGGAATATGGCCTGCCTGTTACTGGAATTGTGAGTGGCTTCCCAACCTAGTGGGACAAAATTTTCAATGCCGGCGGCCTCAATCAGCCTTGTCAAGGCTGGGTCGAGCGCCGTCAGCCATCCGCGCATATCAGGATTGTACCATTGGGCTCGCCCTGCACGGTGAAAATGCAGCCTCTGGCGGCCCATGTGCCACGCTATTCACACTCAGTACTTTTTTGTGCCTGCTCCAAAATGAAACTGCGTTCCCATTGGCTAGCCCTCTGAACCTTTTACCTTTGCAAAGTACATGGTACGACCCGGCTTGCCGTCAGCACCGTCTTAATAATTCAATCGATCCGGGGGGATTTCATGGCTGCAGCCGTTAATGTTTTGGGTGAAGAGTTCCTCGTAAACACTACAGTCTCCGGCCCCCAGGGCGCGCCAACGATAACGACGCTTGCCAATGGAAACTTCCTGATAGCGTTTGGAAATGGCGGCCAGTCCTCGTCCGCCCCGGGAGATACTTCTTCCGTTCTTGCTCAGATCCTAACACCAACTGGACAAAAAGTCGGAGGTGAACTCTGGATTGATCAGTCCATAATCGGCAGTCAGTATCAGCCACATATCAGCCCCTTATCTGCAGGCGGATTTGTGGCAACTTGGCATGACGTTCGTGCGGTTGACGACGAGAACTTCTCGTGGAGCTTTCGCAGCCGCGTTTTTGACGCCATCGGGCGGCAAACGGGGCCGGACATCGTGCTCGAAAATGCGCAAGACGGCGGACATGTAGCGAGCCTTGCGAACGGCAACTTTGTCCTTAGCTGGTCCGATATGGCTGGAGGAGGTCATGCCCAGCTATTTAGTTCGAGCGGTACGCCTTTGGGCCCAAGAAGTGATCTGGTCGGTGACCTTAACTGGGGAGTAGATGTTACAGCTCTAGCAGACGGCGGGTTTGTGACATCGACGATGCGCGTCAGTAATGGTGGCTGGATAATAGAAGGACAAAAATTTAATCCTGCTGGACAGGCAGTAGGGTCAAGTTTCATCATCCGTAACGCTGGCGAACATGATGTGCTTGGGCATGCCACTGCGGCCACTAGCAACGGTGGTTTTGTGACCGTTTGGGCTGAGTTTGATCACGGACGCCAGGACATCAAGCTCCAGCTATTTGACGCCAATAGTGCTGCAGTCGGCACGCCAATTATAGCGAACCTTACGGACGAGACGTATAACGAGGAGCCCGAAGTCGCCGTTCTTGACGATGGAACGGTCCTTGTCACATGGCAGCGCTTCTCATATTACTATGACATCCGTGGCAACCAGATCAACAATGGTTCGGGCCTGACGGCGCAGCGCTTCAGCGAGAACGGCGTCAAGATTGGCAGTGAAATCTGGATCGACGACACCAAGGTTACAAAATATACAACCAGCGCCGTTACAGCTGCTGCCCACGGGGGCTATGCCATAACCTGGACGGACAGCAGCGGCACGCTTGGGGACTCAGGTAGTGACGGTGCTGTAAAGGCACGCATATATGGCCCCAACAGCATCCCCCAGATCACGTCTGGCAATGGCGAACTCGCTTCCTATCAGGTGCGCGAAAATGTGAACGCAGTAGCGCGGGTTACTGCCGATGATGCCGACGCCAATGCCAAGCTCGCTTTCAAAATAACTGGCGGTAGTGACGCCTCATTTTTCACGATCGATCCCACTACTGGAGCTCTGGCATTTAAGGCGCTACCTAACCTCGCTGACCCCACTCATAACGCGTTCTACGATCTAACTGTTCAAGTAAGCGACGGTTACGCCGCCGACCAACAGGCTATAAAGGTCCAGGTCATTCCGGCGACCGCTGGCGGCATTCAGTGGACCGGTACGGCAGGCGGCGACACAATGGGAGGCACCGAATTTGACGATCTCCTTGATGGTGCTGGGGGCGATGACCTTTTATATGGCGGGCGAGGCAATGATCACCTTTTGGGAGGCGAGGGCAACGACAAATTAAGCGGTGGGGGAGAGCTTGATGTACTAAACGGCGGGAGTGGAGACGACACCTTCCTCGTGCGATCGACCTTAGAAACGATTGTAGAAGCAATTGGGCAGGGCAATGACACGATTGAGACGGACCTGAGCGGCTATGTTCTGCCGGACAACGTCGAGGATCTTCTATACACTGGCGTTGCGGCCTTCAACGGAACCGGGAATTCTCTGCGCAACGCGCTTGCAGGAGGACGTGGGTCTGATCGCCTGGATGGCTTGGCTGGTGCGGACATTATGAAAGGCGGTGACGGGAACGACACCTATGTTGTCGATCATGCGGTTGACATCGTGTTCGAAATCGCCGGCCAAGGCACAGATCGAGTGCTTGCCAAGGTCAGTCACACATTGAGCGCCAATGTAGAGAATCTTACACTGACGTCCGGCGCATCGATCAACGGAACCGGCAATGCCCAGTCCAATATTATACTCGGCAATGGGGGTGTGAATTTCCTCAATGGGCGTGGCGGCGCTGACTCGCTCACCGGAGGGGCGAGCAATGACACCTTCATCTTTCAGCGTGGTGAAGCTGATAGCGATATCGTGACGGACTTCACGGGCGCTGCAACGGCAGGTGGCGACCTATTGAATTTTACCGGGTATGGCGCAGGGGCCTATTTGACGCACGTCGCCAATTCTGACCTTTACGAGATTCATGCCGGCACAGCTTATGGCGGTGCGACAGAAACAATCCGGCTCCTCGGCGTTACCAATCTTGGTGGAGGCGACTATCTGATCGACGGTCTTGCCGGAGGCGAATTGGGCGTCGACCATAGTGGAGATGACATCTATTTCGTGATCTCGCCCAACGATGCGGTCACAGAGAACCCAGGCGGCGGCTATGATACCGTCCAAACGACACTCACCAGCTATATCCTTGGCGAAAACGTAGAGGCACTTGTCTACACGGGAAGCAAAGCTTTCTCAGGAACTGGCAACGCTTTAAATAACTTGCTCGTAGGGTCCGCTGGCTCTGACCGGCTCGACGGAGGCGGGGGAACCGACACATTGAAAGGGGGATCGGGTAGCGACACCTACATTGTCGATAATCTCGGCGATGTCGTGATCGAGGGTGCCCATGACGGCTTAGACCGAGTGTTGGCGCAGGTCAGCTACATGCTGACCGACAATGTCGAAAACCTCACTCTGTCTACCAGCAAAGCGATTAATGGTTCGGGCAATGCGCTTACTAATGTTATAGTCGGAAATGGCGGCATCAATATTATAGATGGACGCGGGGGCGCAGATAGGTTGACCGGGGGCGCAGGCAACGACATTTTTATCTTTCAGCGCGGCGAAGCGAGTGGAGATACGGTCAGCGACTTTGCCGGAGCGGGAACAGTTGGCGGGGATCTGCTCAAGTTTGTAGGCTACGGCACAAATGCCTATCTAACGCATCAAGCAGGCTCGGACGTGTACCTTGTCCATGCAGCTGAGACATTTGATGGGGTCATCGACACAATTCAGCTTGTTGGAGTCACCAATCTTGCTGCTGGTGACTATATCTTTGCCTAGACTTATGCTGGTCACTAACTCCCCCACCAACCTGAAACGTAAATGTCTACTGGAAGGGGCATTTGGTACGCTTTAACGGCCAACCCAGTGTCCCCTGATCATGCCGCAGGTGTATGGACGGCCAGGCGGTGTTCGGCACTATTGCCCCGACCCTCGCTATCGACCGACAGAGAATAGCGATGCGCTGCAGCACTGGAATGGCAACTGGCAGTTCGTCGGCGAGATTGGGGAGCGTGCGCCGGACTGGAGAAAGTTCCGAAAGAGACGCAATACAAACAGATTGCTCCCCGTGCTATACATGGAGACAACAACGCGGAAACGTTAGAGGAATCGCGTATGGCGGCGACCCTTTCCTTGGATCCACCTCTTCATGTCCAAACGGTTATTCCGCGACACTATGACACACTTGATACATATGATGAGATCCCTGCGGTTGCTGTTGGTGCGGTAGCGACCGGCCTAGATGACGGTTCTAGTTACGCTGTAGCCATGGGACCTCGACGGCGACGGCGATTATGAGGATCTCTTCCAACCAGAGTTTGGGAGCAAAACCGTTCTGTCGCAGTCGCAGATCGATGCACTTGGCTGCAATGTATCAGGTGCTCGCAACGTATCTGCCCTTGTGAGTGTGAGTGTGAGCGGCAGCGACGGCGAACGCCACATAAACGCCAAGATAGTCCTCAACACTGCGCCTGTCGGTATGCGCCGGTGGAGATGACGTCATCTCCGGCGGTGTTGGGAAGGACTCATTAACCGGGGGAAGCGGCTCCGACCAATTTACATCTGCTGCAGGCGACAGCAAGGAGGGCGGCGCCAGTCGGGACATTGTCACTGACTTTCAAAGCTGCGTTGATACGTTGGATCTATCTGCTCTAGACATCAGGGACTTCGATGCTCAGGTCAGCTACAAGGCAATCGGAAGTGGCCTGGTCGTCTACGTGGATACAAATCACAACGGGTCCGACTATTCGGATTTTGGCGTGCAGCTGACTGTGGTCAAGGCACTTCACGACGCGGGCTTTCTGATCTGACGTCGAATGGTGGATAGCTGGAATGGCATTCCCTGGCTACCAAGCAAGCCGGGCCAGCTTGGGCTGGAGCGCACAGCGGCTAGCGGCTGCTTGACGACTTTAAGTAGGGTGTGGGAACTCCTGCTTGCGGGCTGCCGCATGGACCGGTCATATTTCGTGCAGGCATAGGGCGCCCTTCAGCGCGAGCGCCGTTTCATCATTGTCATGCAATAGATTGTCCTCGTCTGCCGGCGCGCGTGCCGATAAACAAAATAGGTGTCGCTAAGCGAGTGGTTCTTCCGATTGCGCCTTCAGCAGCATCGTCGTTGCAGATCGCTCCTGACTGCGTGACCTTAGGAAGTCAGGAACGTGCATTGGTTGAACTCTGACCCTTCAAGCTTGGTGCCCGCAAAACGGAACGGGCAATCTTGATGCCACTATGTTTTTTTTGCGAAGCACTGCCGTCGCCCGACTGCCCCCAGGGCTTAGACCGATCGTCGCTTTGGACGATTTTTTGCCGTCTTGCAGCTTGGCAGAATGCCAATCAGCGCCCCACCTGGATGGTTTAGCGCCGACGCCTACACTTCAGGTGAGTCGCGACGCACGAATAGCCGCAGCCACTAGCACAGGCTGCAAGCAGTTAGGACGCAAGCCCGGTGCCATCTAGATGCCCCTGCGCGAGTCATACGGCATCAGGTGAGAACGCTGCCCGGTAATTAGTCGTGTCGAAACGCCCGCTCAAACTGATCACGCAGCGGCTTCATGATGTAATTGAGCATGGTCCGTGAACCTGTCTGGATGAAGACTTCCGCGGGCATGCCCGGTTTGAGCTTGAGATTGCCAAGTTTGGCGCTTTCCCCCGGTTCGATGGTCACAAGCACTTTATAGAATGAAATGCCGGTACGCTCGTCCGAAATGCGATCGGCGGACACCGTATCGACTGCGCCGTCGATTTCCGGCGTCGTTTGGGCATTGAAGGCAGAAAGCCGGAGTCGAACGGGCTGGCCCGCTGTGACTTGATCTATGTCCGACGGCGAGACACGCGCCGTTACAATAAGACGATCGCCCTTGGGGACAACTTCCATGATCGTGACATTGGGAGGGACCACCCCGCCAATCGTGGTATAAGCCAGCTTGTCGATGGTACCATCGACAGGCGAGCGAATGTCGTTGCGCTGATTGGTATCGCTGGCAGCGATACTGCGTTGCCGCATTTCACCCAGCTTGGCCTGCACATCGCTCAAATCAGTCGATGCCTGAGTTCTGAAATTCTGCCAAAGCGCTACAGATTGCTGACGCACCTCGGCAATCTTAGCGCGGGTCTGGGCAATCTGCGTCTGCGCTGTCGCTATATTCCCCTTAAGTTCGATCGCCGATCGTTCAATCTGGCTCACGCGCTGAAGCGTCGTGTACCCCTTTTTCCACAATTCTCGTGCTGCTACGAGTTCCTGCTGAATGAACACGGTCTGCTCGCGCAACGCCGAAATCTGTGCGCGATATCCCTCGGTTTCCGCGTTCAACTGGGCGACCCGCTGGGTGAGTTCACGATCCTGACTGGTGACAGCCTCGCGCCGCAAGCTGAAGACCCGCTGTTCCTCCCGCATCAGCAGTCCCGCGCGCGAGGTTGCCGGCGCGCCGGCCAGCTGTGGTGGAAACTGCAACTGCGAGGACGCATCTCTTTCAGCAGTAAGACGGGCTTCGCGCGCCAGCAGCTGCTCTACGCTTTCGCTCGATATGGCGGCATTGGCGCCAGATACGGTCGCATCCAGCTGCATAAGCAGCTGACCCTTTTTGACAGGAGAGCCATCCTTCACGAACAAGGAAGAAATAACGCCGCCGCTGGGGTGGCCCAGGCGCTTGATCTGGCTCTCAACACTGACTTCTCCGCCAGCAACCACGGCGCCCGTAATGGGGATGGTCGCTGCAAGGCCGCCCAATCCAAACACCAGCGCACCCGCTAACATCATGCCCGAACGGAGGTTCCGATCAAGCTTCTCTTCGGGCGGCGCAGAGACGAGAGAGGCTGAGGGAATGACCTGCAATTTACTCATACGGACTGGACTTTGCGACTTGGGGTGTTGGATGTTACGGATCGTGAGGGCGCTGCCTCATTAGGTGGTGCTTGATCCTCCGTTACCGGCGGCGTTGGCTGGGTTTCCGGTCCCGGCAGCGCAATCTTGAGCCGCTCCAGCACTTGATCGCGGGGGCCAAACAGTTGGGGCCGCCCGTCCGAGACGAACAGAATATGCGTGGTGGCTGCCAGCACCGAGGCCCGATGCGCGGAAACCAGCACGATCGCTCCGCGGGCAGCCGCCTTTTGAATTGCGTCGATAAGGGCAATCTCGCCATTGGTGTCGAGATTGGAATTGGGTTCGTCGAGCACGATCAGGAAGGGATCACCGTACAAGGCTCTGGCAAGCGCGATACGCTGGCGTTGGCCTGCGGAAAGATTGCTGCCGTCCTGGCCGATCCGGGTGTCATATCCTTGTGGAAGCGCAGCGACAAGTTCATGTGCATTGGCCGCTGTTGCTGCCGCAATGATCGCGCTAGCGACAGGATTCTCTTCGAAGCGCGCAATGTTTTGCGCAATCGTTCCGTCAAAGAGCTCCGCGTCCTGAGGTACATAGCCTATGTGCCGTCCGATATCCTCGGCGGCCCACTGGTCGAGCGCCGAGCTGTCCAGTCGCACGCTGCCGCGCGCGGGTAGCCATACGCCTGTAAGGGCGCGGGCCAGCGACGTCTTTCCCGATCCGCTCGGTCCGATAATGCCCAGAACCTGGCCCGCCTTGAGCGCAAAGGTCACGTCACTGATCGCGGCTTTGTTCGAGCCAGGGGGCACAGCTGTCAAATTTTCGACGGACAACGACTTGCTGGGTGCCGGTAGCGGCATGACATCGCGCTCAGAACCGATCGCTTCGATGATGAGCTGCAAACGGTTCCACGCCTGACGACTGGATACAAACCCAGACCAGTGCGCAATGACCTGCTCTACCGGCGCAAGCGCGCGGGAGCTCAAAATCGAACTGGCAATGATGATGCCTCCCGACGCCTGATCGGTAATCACAAGCGCCGCGCCCGTTGCAAGCATCAGCGATTGCAAGAGCATGCGAAATGTCTTGCTGATGGAACTCATGCTTCCGCCTACTCTGGCAAGCTGGTCGCTTGCGTCGAGCGCCCGTTGGGACGAAGTGTTCCAGATCGCGCTTATGCGTTTCTCCATCCCCAATGCGTAAATGACTTCCGCATTGCGCCGACTGGCCGTCGCTATGCCGTAGCGAGCCGAACCGGCCGCTGATGACTGTATCGAGGGGGCCTTTGTCATCTTGTTGGTGAAGTAGGTCAGGACGACCAGGATGATGACACCCGCTGTGGCCAGAAGGCCAAGCAGCACATGAAAGATATAAAGAATGGCCAGAAACAGGACGACCCATGGTAAATCGAGCAACGCGAAGGGGCCAAGGCCGGAAAAGAAGGTTCTTATCTGATCCAGATCGCGAACCGGCTGCATCCCGTCAGCGCTTTTTGCCCTTCGCAGATCGTGTCGCACGATAAGGTGAAACACCTGGTCGGCAAGTCTGCGGTCAATAATCGCGCCAAACTGGAAAATGGCCCGCGACCGGACAAGATCCAGAAGGGCCTGAAAAATATAGACGACCGTGATCATTACAAGCAAACCGACCAATGTCGGAACGCTGCGACTGGGTATGACCTCATCGTAGACGAGCAGCATGAAAAAAGAGCCGCCCAGCATTAGCACATTGAGAACTGCGCTTAAGATGCCCACGCGAATGAGCGCGGAGCGAAACTCTTGTCGTAACAGATATGCCATGCCCTTAACCATAATCCTCACGCAGACTGACCGCCCCGGCGAGAAAGCATGGCCAGGAATTGGGTGGATCTAAGGCTGCTCTCTATACCAGCTTGGTTAACAATCTAGCATTCGCCGTCCCGCAAATCCACCTTCCCGGCGTATTTGTGTACAGCGCTGATGTGAAGGCTTGCGTAACATGGCTTTTTGCCGCGCCAGCGCCGAAATTGGAAGCAAATCGATTCAAGGCTATCAACCGGGCAAGGGCAAGCCCTCCAAGCGTGGTCGCCGGCAGTTCCAAACAGGCATATGTGTACCCTGTGCCATGCGTGAAGGGCTGTTACCCGCTTCGAGACCGCTGGGTTTGCGGCTCACAAAGCCGGGCACGCTGCCATAGGTCGTAAGCAGCGTCATAGGCGCGATCGATGATTTCCGTCGTAAAGGCGAGCGCCGGCTTATCGCACGCCAGCAGAGGCGCAGAAGGGAAGGGTCCATAATTCGCCCAGGCGCGTATCTTCGCCTGGACATGAATGTGGCGACGCCGGGGCCATTGGGCAATGACAAGAGTCCGCGTCTGGGCGTTCCACCCTTTGCTACTGTGCGGCGCAACACAGTTGTCGCCCGTGTCGGACAACTCTTCCCGGACCTCAACTCTTTTCCCGTTGAGCTGGAGGACTCCGATCTTGGGAGGGCAATCCTGAGGGACCGCCGCATATGGCGCGAGCCCCAGTCCGGTCCCATAGGCTGAAAGTTGATGAAGAAGGAATAGTTTGGGATCGCCATCCCCATAAGGCGCCATGTCGCATAGCATCTCCTGAACATCTTGCGCGAACCTGCCCAGAAGCATCTGGTGGGCCTTGCTCGAGAAGCTCTGGCGATCGGCGGCGAAGGGGAACAATATGCTGTCCGCAGGATCGTGGCCGTTGGCATAGACCAGACTGCGTGCAAGCGCATGCATCCCTTCGACCGCGTTTCGGATCGCGTCGCCAAGAGACAAGGCCAAATCGCCTGGAATCTCCGGAAAGACGGCTACATATCTGTCGAAGTTTTGTCGCATGTCGCTTTGGTACGTTCTGGGGTCGCCGATACTTGAGAACCATGACCGCTCACGGGACGCAAAATCTTCCAGGCAGGCACGTGCTTGCCCGAACTTGTCTTCCCACGTTTTTATCTGCTGAACTTTGTCGAACATGGCGATGAGTATTTAGCCTGCGCTGCTCTATCCTGTGCGTTGTATAACCTATATTGGTTTAAAAAGTCTGTCTGGACTTAACTGCCCTAATGTTCGGGGCATGGTGCGGTTGCCAGGGCCCTAAAGGGTAACGCGGGTTTGGGCCCGCTCGTCCATTATTGATCGCTACTGAATAAGCCGTCGCACGGCGTTCAGGGAACCTGGCCTATAGCCCTTGAGTTGGAGTGGGACGGTTCGAAAAGGAGTGAACATATGCGGTATCATCACTTGGCAATGGCTGTTTGCGCCGTTGCCTTTGGCGCAACGACATCGGCATCGATGGCGCAAACCTCCGCTGTACAAAGAGCCAATGATCGCGAGCGTCAGTCGATCGACTATCGTTCGAAAAATTGTCCGTCCGGAGATCGGGCGGCATGTCAACGCGCCAATGAGAAGGCTCGGGACTCGATAGAATATCGGAATAGGAATGCCACTCGCTATCAGCGCGACCCCAATGCGGCGGTTGAACGGGCCAATAGACGCGATTTGGACAGCGCTGCATATCGCAGTGCCAATTGCGCACCGGGTAATCAAGCCGCCTGTGCGCGCGCCAATGAAAAGGCGCGGGATGCTGTCAAATATCGCACGCAGCGCACACGCGCGCACCCCGATAGCTAATAGGAACTAGGTTGAAGGGGGTCGTTCAGATAGCCCTGTGGCGATCCCCTGATACCGTCGGCCTATTTCCAGGTCGGTTGCGCCAGGAATTCCCGCGCTTCAAGGTGGTGAAACCTGAATGGGCCCTTGGCCGTCCATGAATGCTTTTGTCGGCAAAGCGCGCGCGGTTGCTTCGGTATTTTGTCAAGGCCGATGCGGCCTTGGCCCGTGGCGCCGCTTCCAGTGCGGCCGGGCGCGTCTCTGGTGGCGCTTAGCCTTTACAGGGCCCTTTCAGCGTAATCGGGTCGCAGTTACCAAAGGTCCCATCGGGATGGTGGCACATGCGTGCATGTCCGCAGGCACGGCGTCGGGATAAGGCATGCAGGGCGGTAATGAGTTTGGTTTGCCCCGTCGCACTTTGGATGGCGCGGGCACCGGGTTATGGCTTGCTGCGCTCATGCTCATCGCACCGGTGTTTCCTCAACGCGGGACAATCGATCGGGGGCAGCGCCCGACGCGAGATGCCGCCGCAGCAGCAGGTGCCAAGAAAAGCGTGCACTGCGGCAAACCGGGCATAAAATATGGTTAACAAATATTCCTTGTCGGTTCGATTGCGCGTTGACTTGGATACTGCTTTTAGATGATCCCCCAGCTATGTGGGGGCGAATTACATCTGGATCTATACTCGTTCTGGCTTCCTCGCCCGCTCATGCCATGTCTCCGGCACAAAGTCTTGTCGAAGTCTTTACCTACAATCCGACGATCGCAGGCGATCGGGCAAGGGCCGAAGCGGACCGGATTGAAGTCGATATTGCCAAGGCCGACGGGCGCTTCGATTTTAGGACCCGCATTGACGCCCAGCATGACTTCGTTAATTCAGACTACCGCCTACAGCCGCGCAGCGCGAGCGCGCTAACCGCGACGGTCCGGGTTTCTCTTCCCCTGACAGCAGGCGGGCGTGTGCGGACAAGGGTGTCTGGCCAGCTTGCAAGAGCGTCGGCATCGGCTGCGCAATTTGAAGAGGTCGAAAATCGGGTTTTGGGTCAGGCCGTTGACGCGCATCTCGACGTCGCGCGCGATCGGGTCCTGCTGGAACTTCAGAAAGAACAAAGAACGGTCCTCGAACAGCTCCTGGAATCGGCACGTTTCCGCGCCAGGCTTGGGGACCTCACCCGCACAGACGTGGATCAGGCTAGAGCACGACTGGCCTCCAGTCAGGCCGCTACGGTTACTGCTGAAGCTGCACTGACCCTATCCAGCGCGCAATATTGGGCATTGACGGGCAAGCAGCCCGACGCAGACATGCAGGTCGACGACGGTCTGCCACGGTTGCCCAACATGGCCGATATCATTGCCCTGCTGGATACGGCCCCTGCCTACAAAGCTGCCGTTTTTCGGCGCCAGGAAGCGGAGGCCGCTGTCCGCTATGCACGGTCTCAGCGATATCCCAGCATCTCCGCCTTTGCCGAGCTTGGCAACCAACTTGCCGGTTCGGGATGGATAAGCCGTACGGGCAGGACGAATGCCACCGTTGGCATCACCTTGACGCTTCCACTCTATCAAGGTGGACGGATAGCCGCTCAGGTCAGAGCCGCGCGAGCAAATCAGGCAATGGCGATTGAGGAGCAAACCGGCATCATGCGAGACTTGCTCGCGGACGTTCGATCCCTGTATGCACAACTGCGCGCCGCGGACGAGGCGGTGACTGAAAATCGTCTCGCGGTCGCTGCAGCCACCGAAGCGCGAAAAGTCATTATCGTGCAGAACGCAGTCGGGGAACGCTCGTTCCTCGACATACTGAACGCGCAAAGTGAAGTGCTGCAGACTCAGCAGCGTTTGATCCAGGCCCGCTGTTTGCGGATTTCGACGGCCTATCGCATTTTGGCTGTGCTGGGAACGCTGGACGATCTGGCAGCATCGTCCATGCCATTGACGCGGTCCCCGGCCCGCGCTCGGCCCACGACCGTCACGCAGCTGCAGAATATTCGGTACTTCCCCGAAATGGCCAGCTGGGACCTCGGCCGCAAAAGGGTGTAGAGACATGCGACGGATGAGGTAGGCCGGTCGCTTCGGTGCGACGGCATTTCCGCGATTTTCATGGACGAAGTTTGGGGCGTGGGCTAGTATTTTGGAATGTTTAGAATGTTTGGACGGCGACGATCTGAGGAGAAGCTTCTCGCTGCCCCAACCGTCGGAGACATGGGCCGTGTCTATGCCATAGGGGACGTTCATGGTCGCTACGATTTGTTCACGCAGATGTTACGGCTGATCTCAGAGGATCTGGAGGAATGTGAGTCGAACGAATTTCAGATTATTTTCTTGGGTGACCTTATAGACCGGGGCAATCAGTCAAAGCATGTTGTCGAACTGGCCTTGCAGATCTCGAAAGCCACAGACAAGGTACGATTCATCCGCGGCAATCATGAAGAGGTGCTTTTGCGGTCGATAGAGGGAGACACCAAAGCGACCGATTTCTTCTGCAAGATCGGCGGACGGGAAACCTTGCTGAGCTACGGACTATCGCAAGAGGCGCTGGACTCATGGCCGCCCATTGACATCATTGAGTGGATGCGCGCCCATATTCCCGATGAGCACATAGCGTTTATCAATAATTTTGCCGATATCATCTTGATAGAAGATTATATATTCGTTCACGCTGGCATCCGTCCCAATGTCGCAATTGAAAAGCAATCGCGCGGGGACCTTCACTGGATCAGAGATTTATTTCTGGATTATGAAGGCCCGCATCCCGGTTTGGTGATTCATGGGCATTCCATCTGCGAGGACGTCGACGAACAGCCCAATCGGATAGGTATCGATACCGGAGCCTATCGAAGCGGGCGACTGACGGCCATCGTTCTAGAAGGTACCGCGCGGCGGTATCTGACGGCCTCATCCGACAAGCAATTGAGCGATCTCGATAGCGACTTCGATATGGTAGCTCGGTTTGAGGCGCACGCTGCGGGCTGAGCATGATCGTTGATGTCCTGTCGCATGGCAGCAGGGGGGCACGATGTCATTAGGCTGTCCCCCTGTCGTCGCAACGCAGCGAGCCCATAGGAACATACCGCTCCGGCGCACCTGCCCGTGCGATGCTGCGCTTGCGAAGAAAGTGACTATTCTCATCGGCAAAATTTCACTAGACCGATTTGGGTGAAGGTCGGGCAACCTAAGCAACGACATCGTGATCTCGACAGACTATGCGCCATCGATTGTAAATGAGGAGCAACTGACAAAATGGTGCAGGTCTCCATAATCATCCCTGTCTATAATGCTGCCGACTTTATTGCCGATGCCTTGGAAAGCGTTCGCGCCCAGACTTTTGCTGATTGGGAATGCATTGTCGTGGACGATTGTTCGACAGACCGGTCGTCCGAGATACTCTTGCAATTTGCAGCGCGTGACGACCGGATAAAAGCTGTATTCCTCGAAGAGAATGGGGGCGCCTCGCGCGCCCGCAACGCTGCCCTTGAAAAGGCGACGGGGCAGTGGATAACGTTGCTGGATGCCGACGATGTCTATGATGTGCATCGGCTCAACACATTGGTGACGCTGGCGCAGGATCGAAGCGCCGATCTGGTTTTTGATAATCAGATCATTGCCGATTTTCCCAGCACCCAGCCGGTCGGGCGCGCGTTTCATTGGCTCACGCAAGCCGATGCGCCGTTTAGCGCTGAGCAATTCTTCAAACGATCGGCCATTTTCGGGCGTTCGCTCAACCCTGGCTATATGAAGCCGCTATTTTCGCGCGCGTTCATTGAAGATAATCGGTTGCGCTACGATCCCCAGTTTCGAAGCGGGCAGGACTATCTGTTCTATGCCAATGCCTTTGCGCGTGGGCCACGCTGTTTTGCTACATCCTATGCAGGATATGTGTATCGCCGTCGAAAGGGCTCGCTAAGCCGGTCAGGCGGGACCCATCTGCGCAACCACGCGCGGCTGTCGGACGAGATCCTGACCCGGCATGGCACAAGACTTTCCAAGGCGAGCTGTGGCGCGCTACGCAGTCGCAAACGCTACTTCATGAATGCAGCGGCCCTCTACGACGTTCGTTTGGCTTTGAACGCCCGGTCCTTGGGCAAGGCCGTCGTCATCATGGTGCGCGAGCCGGGCAGCGTCGTCGGCGCCGTGGCGCAGGTGCGGCGCCGTGTAATGGCGTTCCTGACGGGACAGAAATAGTGGCACTGGGGCGCGCGGCTTTTCGCAATTCGCTGTATATGGTGGTTGGCAATGGCAGCCAGCTTATTGCCTCGCTGGGCGTGTTTTTATACTTGGCCCGGCTGCTTACGCCTGCTGATTTTGGCGCCATGGGGATAGCCGCCGCGCTGGTGGATTTGCTCACTGTATTTGGACGCTTTGGGCAAGTCGAAGCGCTGTTGCAAAAAGGGGCCGACGATCAGCAGGTCCGATCGACCTCGTTCTGGTTACTGGTCATGATCGGGGTCCTTCTTTTCGGCTTCATTGCAGCCCTTGCACAGCCTTTTGCCCTTGTGACCGGCACCTATGCGATCGGGCCGGTTCTGCTCTTGCTGGCAGCGGTGCCGCTGATACAGAATTTGGGTCAGGTTAACGAAGCCATCATCCGGCAGGACATGCGGTATGGCGGCATAGCTATTCGAAATGTTGCTGCAACCGTTATAAGCGCCGCAGCGGCAGTGGCCTTGGCAAGTGTCGGCTATGGGATCTACGCGCTCGCGGCGCAGAAACTGGTCTTTACCATTGTGTATACCGGCGCCATTTGGATCGCACGGCCCTGGGTGCCGAGTTTCACCTACGCGCGCTCCGAAGCTGGAAGGCTATTCCGCACGGGTTTCGACGTAACCATAAGCAACACCCTTCAAATGGCAAACGGACGCATCGTCGATCTGAATATCGGCTTCTTTCTGGGAACGGTTGCCCTTGGCATTACCCGGGTGGCCTGGCGCTTGTACGATTTCTCTCTTCAGTTGGTCATCGCGCCGTTAAGCTCTGTCTCATATAGCCTTTTCACACGCGTAAGGCACGATGGCCCGGCGCTTAGGCAGACGTATCTGCAGTATATAGAGCTTATCCTCCTGATGGCCGCGCCCCTCTTCATCGGTTTAAGTATCGTGTCTCGCGACATGATCGTCTTTCTTGCGGGCGCGAAATGGGAAAGCTCCGCCCTGATATTGTCCATGCTGAGCCTTACTGTCCTAGCCAGCTGTATCAGCTTGTTGTTCAGCCCGGTGATGATTGCGAAGGAACAGACCCATATTATCCGCAGGCAAGCGATCTGGCAGACAGTCGCCAACCTCGTGCTGACTGCCATCGCGGCCCAGTACAGCGTTATTGCCGTGGTTGTGGCCTATATGGCGCGCATGTATGCTTTTGCGCTCTATAATTTTTGGCTCATGAATCGCGCAGTTGATGTTTCTTTCAAGCTGGTCGTTACACGGCTGGCACCTATCCTCCTGGCCACCGGCGGACTTGCCGCGGCCGGCCTTGGAACGGCATCATTCCTGCGCGACGCCAGCGAATTGCTCCGCATCGTGTCGGTCGCCGGCGTAGGCCTGGCTGCCTATATCGCTGTCCTGATCTTGGGAGATGTTCTGGGTTTATGGCGCGGACTGATAGGCCGCCTGTCCACTATGGTCACGACGGTTCTTAGAACGCGCAAGCCTGGCTGAATGCTGCAGGGTCGTTGCCCCTGTCGGGCCCATGGCGCAGCGAGACACTCTGCTCGTCTGGCCGGTCCCTACCGAGCGGTCCGTGTCGATGGCTCGTGCATGCGTACCGCGAAGCGCTTTGATCTGTTCGACCAGGCTTAGCCTGGTTTCCGGCGTGATTTGACGCGAAATGCTGGCAGAGTCAGAGTGCTGCGAGCCAAGCGGGGACGGCGAACGTCACCGTCCTAGTCCTGACAGTGACGCGGCGCCTTGCTTCTTGGGACCGATACAACCGGTGGATTGCCGCGCTCTTGCGAAACGATCCATTGGAAGGCCTGGCATATATGTCTGCTCCAAAGGCATTACCCGGCTTCACGCGCCAAAGCGTTCGGGCTGAACAGGGCGTCCACCGTTAGCATCCGGAATTTTTTACCCGTTGCTCAGTTGATCATGAGCAAATCCAGGCTCCGCGCCTCGTCTGGGCGCTGCGGTTTGCATCGGGTTTCGCGGTGCACGATCCTTCTGCGCCGACGAGACGGGTATGTCCCTAAAAGCCAGAGCCGCTGCGCGACGCAGCCGATGAACGACGTCCCGTCGCCCCTGCCTGCCTCCCGTCAGGCGCATCACAGGCACGTCCACTTCTCCAATAGGGCCATCCATCTGGAAGACCAGCTGTGTGCCTTGACCCCTTTGGGCATGTCACTGCAGGATGATCTGGCATGGGTTCGACAGGCTTGCGGAACAAAGGCGCAATAGCGCCGTTTCCTATCCTGTCGGCGCGCCAAATGGTCCCCCCCCGCATGGCGTCGATACATCGCCCCGCCTGCAATCCCCCCGCAGGCGGGGCTTTACCGGGCGTGGCGTTCGTTCCACGTTTGCCAAACCTCTCATCTTGACGCAGGGTCATCATTTAAGGGCGCGCTGTCGACATGGTCGACGCAAGTGCGATAAATCGTTTGCGATCACGCACCCCGTGACGTAGCAGCCCAAAAAGGCGGACGCAGAGCCTTCGAGTTTGTAGCATTTTTCGTTGAGGCTCTGCTGCCGCTGATAGAGGTTTTTGATAGCGCCCAGGGTCGACCCCGGCTTCTATCGGGCGCGGCTGGAGCCGCCCTGACCCGCGCGAGGGGATGCCAATGCCGGCTATGCTGGACCTTCTCCCTTTGCCGCTTCATCCCCAGGGACCGGGTCATTGGCAGCCGCCACGTGGCGAAGCGTTGAACCCCTGCCGCACCCTAAAGGCGTGTTCAGCGTTTGTCCTCGGCCCGGTGGTTGGCTTTTTTTTGTTGCAAACGCTACTGCGCCGGGTTCATTGGGTCTGCCGGGTGGGTGCAGAGCCTCCGATGAGTGCAGTCATTGTTGAGGCTCTGCTGCCGAACCGGAAGCCCGCCTCAATGCCATAGTCTGCGGCACTCTGCCCATCAGCTGCATAGGCAATGTCATCCGCTCCGTCCCAAGATCATGACGCAATCGCCCGCGCACGCACAAGACTATCTTCCTAACTGTGCCGCGACGTCATGGTCCTTTATGGAGCATAGAGCCTAGTACCGTTAGTATTGATGGTTCGATCCCGCTAGACTGTGATGGCTGTCCCACTTTTGGGCACCGGTCCCTACATCAAAAAACGAAAGCCAGGGGGACCGTTTGACACTGCGCCGCGATACGATATCGTCTGGCAATCGTCTTCAGGCAGAAGACGCGTAACCATGGCAGGCTGTAAATAGCTCGGCTCGTTCATTGTGCTATTCGGTGCGCCTGGCAGCAATGGAGCAGACAATGACTGATCTCACCAATGGCGATGATATTCTTCAGCTCAAGCTTGTTTCAGACGTTTCGATCAATGCTCTGGGGGGCAATGACCGTGTCGAACTTACCGGATTTTTCGACGACGACCCACAGCCTTTTTATGCGAATGTGGCCGTCGACGGCGGTGCGGGGAACGACGTCATTCGCGTAGATGGGTATATTCAGTCCGGCCTATTTCATGGTGGCGATGGCAATGACGGGATCGTGGTCGAATATGGCGACGACAGCACGGCCTATGGCGGCGCAGGAAATGACTCCATTTCCTTCAAGAGCGATTTTGGCAGCGCTTATGGTGGGGATGGCGATGACGTCATCAGCCTGGGCTATTTTGGCAGCGCCGATGGTGGCGACGGCAATGACATATTGTATGGCGGCAGTGCGGACGGCGGTGCTGGCTCAGACATCATCGAAGCCAATGGCGGATCTGGCGGCGCGGGCGACGACATCTGGTATGGCGGCGAAGTGCAGGACGGCGGTGACGGATCGGACTATTTGCGCGGTGGCTATTATGCTTACGGCGGCGCGGGCAATGACATCATGCGGAGCGCCTATAGCGATGGCGGTGCGGGCCGCGATGTATGGTTCGGACTGTATCCCGACCTCAATTTTGCCAATGACGGTGACAAGATCGTACTCGACGGCCAGCGTCTGGTAACGGCGTTTTCCGGTACGCCAGGCGAGTTTATTCTCTCGCCGGAAGGTGCCCATATAGACGAGGACGGAGATGGTATCGCTGACTGGGTATATGAAGCCACGCTGACGCCGGATGATTTTCTTGCACTGGTACTTGATGGCAATCCCACACAGTCCGTTGATGAAGTGGCTTCAGGCACTGCCGCGGCGGAATTCTTCTACGGCGGCGCAGGAAGCGATGTCCTTAACGGCGGCGGCGGTGGCGATTTCGTCTTCGGCGGCATGGGCAACGACATAATGTCAGGCAACTCAGGCGACGATCTTCTGGTCGGCAATGGCAATGACGACCGGTTGTATGGCGGTTCGGGCAACGACGAGCTGGACGGCGGGGACGGCGACGACACGATGTCGGGAAGCACGGGAAATGATTTTGCATATGGGGGGGCGGGTGACGATCTTATCGCCGGCGGCGATGGAATGGATCGTCTCCTGGGGGAGGATGGTAATGACCGTGTCAATGGCGGCGCCGACGACGACAGCCTATCCGGTGGCGCAGGCAATGACATCTTGCGCGGTGATGCGGGGACCGACACGATCACGGGCGATGATGGGAATGACGTGATTTATGGAGGGGCTGGCAAGGACATCATGACTGGCGGCGCCGGTACCGACCGATTTGTCTTCGGCGCGGACGACAGCAAGGCCGGTGGAAGCGTCCGCGACCTCATCACCGATTTTACGGCAGGGGTCGACAAGCTTGATCTTACCGCGCTCGATATAACCGATTATGCGACGCAAATCAGCTTCAAGACCGTTGGGAGCGGCTTGATCGTCTATGCAGACACCGACGGAGATGGCTTTGATTATTCCGATTTCGCCGTACAGCTGACTGGCGTCTCTGCCCTGCAGGCAGGCGATTTTATTTTCGCCTGATCGCCTACGCCGATAACGTGAAATGCGGCTGGCACGACAAGGCACCTCAGCCCCTGAGGCACGTGCCTTGAAACGCCAGCAGCCCGGCCGCAGTACTGGTCGAGATTTCGCACGCATGGCCAGCGGCGAGGCGCAACCCGATGTTTCTGCGGGGCGTTTCGCGTGCAATGCGCAGGCGAGCGGCGGGGGCGTGCAAAGGGTCCGATAGTGCGGCACAGCAGCCTGGGCTGTTGGCTGGGGATAGCGTCGCGCTTTTCGGCTGTCGAAATGCGCAGCGCAGCCTCGCAGGGAGTCCTCGCCCCTTAAAGGCTGTCCTTAGCAGAATGGTCGGGCGGGCAGGGCAGGCGGTAGTCGATAGATGCGCTTATGGGCTTTGCGCTGAAAGGGCATTTCCTATGTCCGGGCTGCCTCAACAGGCGGTAGGCGTACTCTTCGCTGCACTGGCTTGAGGAGGCAGGGCCAGCCTTCGATACGCGGCGCTCGCCCGAGCTTGCTGGACGACGCGCTGCCGTCGCCGCTCGCAATTGCTCATGCGTGCCGCGTGGCAGTGAAGATGTGCACGGACAGGTCCGACCGCGGGGGCAGATCGGGCCTGCACTCTATGTCTCAAGCCGGATTGCGGCTGACATCCTGCGCGTGCCCTTTGGCACCGCATTTTTTGCCTTTGGCTGCGACGCCCGCAGATTGCTTGGACCGTCTGCGGCACGCATCTTGGAACAGCTGCCATCTTGAGCGAGAGAAACGCATCAATGCAGGGTGACATAACATTTATAGTTTGAGAATGACCCGGTCACTTTGAAAATCATTAGCCATATCTGGTTAGCAACTGGATTAAGATCTTTTCGAAATATGTTTCATTTCGGGATTTCTTCTTATTTTTGTCGCAAATCTATTCTGGCGGGAAAATAGATCCTGGGTCCGGCTGAGATCGAGGGGCCTCCGCAAGCTGTTGAAAAACAAGGATCGGTGCAATGCGTATTTTTGGCGGCAAGTTGTAGCTCATATTGCCTGCCCATATTTATACTTAACGTTTTGAATAAAGATGGAATCTAGACTGGACTCATATTGACAGTGGCAGTCTGGTTGCATTAACAGATTCTTAATCAACTGTCCGAATCGGACTAAATCAACGTCGCCGTTTGAACTTGGGTAACGCTCGTCGCGCAGGCGGGCGAAAGCCTCATGGCGCGTAAAAACGGGTGGGGAATGCGCGCTCGTTCTGCGGCAAAGGCTGCGTATGGATTTGTAGGGAGACACTAATGGTAGCCTTTGCGCAAGCGAGCTTGTCCGGCCTTTCGATTTCGAATCCGTCATCCCTTCAGTTCGGGCCCGATGGGCGCCTGTATATCTCGCAGGACAATGGCGTTGTAGTGGCTGTGACGGTTACACAGGACTCGAGTGGCGGCTATGTCGCTACCGCAAAGGAAACCATCAGCCTTGTCAGGTTCATTCCCAATCATAATGATGATGGAACCTACAACCCTACTATCAATACCCGGCAGGTCACCGGTATTCTGGTCGCAGGAACAGCGGACAACCCCATTATCTATGTCAGTTCGAGCGATCCACGAATCGGCGGCGGAACAAATAAGGGCGATACGGGTCTCGACACAAATTCAGGGACCTTGTCCCGACTGACCAAGGATGCCACCGGCGCCTGGACCAAGGTTGACCTTGTGTATGGCCTGCCGCGGAGCGAAGAAAATCATGCTGTGAACGGCATGCAGATCAACGCCAAGAACGGGCATATTCTGCTCACCGTTGGCGGTCAGACCAATGCAGGGGCACCATCGCAAGAGTTCGGCTATCTGTCCGATTATGCCTATGGCGCGTCGATTGTCGACATCGACGTGGCCGCGATCGATGCGCTCCCCAGCAAGACTTATCTGGGGCAGACGTATAAATATGTCTTGCCTACGGTCGACGATCCGACCCGATCTGCACCTGGCGATGTCGTCGCGACAGGGCAGCCGGAAGTGTTTGGCGGCAACAATGGCTTAAATCAGGCCCGCTTGACCCCTGACAGTCCCGTCCAACTGTACGCAACAGGCTTTCGCAATCTTTATGATATCGCCGTCAACGCCAATGGCCAGATATATGGCATCGACAATGGCGGAAATCCCGGCTGGGGTGGTCCTCCGCAGTACATTCAGCCCGACGGATCGCTTGGCGCCACGCCGACGCCTTATCCCACGAACATGGTCAACGACGGGAGCGGGTCGATCAACAAGGCGCCGCTGCACCTGATCGAAGAAGGCTATTATGGCGGGCATCCGACGCCCATTACCGCCAATCCTTCTGGCGCCGGCCTGTACGCGCCGGACGGTAGTCCCTTGGCCTTGCCAAGCGATTGGCCACCGGTACCGGCATCGATGATCAATCCCGTCTCGGGCTATTATCTGCCGCCGGGATCCAATCGTGCGGATCTCTTGCCAGCCGATCTTCATACCCCGCTAAATCTGCGGGGCGACATCGCTGCCTTCTCTGGATCCGTCAACGGCATCGATGATTATCGTGCCACGGCCTTCGACGGGGAAATGCAAGGAGATCTTGTCGCCGCATCGCTCAATGACGATAGCATTTATCGTATCGATCTTGCTGCCGACGGCAAAACCGTGCTGGGCGTCTCGAACCTGACGCCGGGCGGTCTGGTGGGCGGCGGTAATGCGCTCGACGTCCACGCGGCGCCCGAAACGGGACCTTTTGCAGGGACGATCTGGGTCGCCAGCTATGGCGGCGGCATCACCATATTAACGCCAAGCAACGGGGAGACGTCAGGCAATTCGAACGATACCGATAATGATGGATTGAACAATTTTATTGATCCGTTCGCCGTCGATGCGACCAATGGACAATCTGTCGTACTGACGGGGGGCTCGACATTATCGTGGACCTTCAGCCAGAACGAACCGCATCCTGGACCCAGTGGGTTAGGCAATCTTGGATTTACCGGAATAATGACCAACGGGACGCAGTCCTATTTGGATCAGTATGACGCCAACAAGACCATCATGGGCGGCGCTGCTGCAGGGGTGCTTGTTCAGGATATCACTGACGGTACACCACTTGGCAACAATCAGCGGGACGCCTATCAGTTCGGGATCGACATCGGTTCAGATGTCGGCTCGTACACGATATCGACGAAGGTCAATAATCCCTTCGATCTGGCGGTTCCTACCGACAATCAAAGCGTTGGCTTCTATATCGGGACGGGCGACCAATCAAACTATGTCCGATTGGTGGCGGGGTCCGCGACGGTAGAGGGTGTAGCCAATTCCCCCGTCATCGATTTTATATTCGAAAGTGGCGACGAGATTATCAGTCACCAGACGATGCTTGCGCCGATCTTCGGTGGCAGCGAGCATGCCGTTACAGCGTCGGACTCGATCGTTCTCGATTTGACCGTCGATCCTGTCGCCGGGACAGTCACGCCGAGCTGGACGATTACCCGTGGAAGCGGGCCTGGTGTACCCGGCACCATTGTCACCGGACAAGGTACAACGATCGTTGCCACAGACGACATGCTGGCGGCTCTGCGCGGCAACTATGTCGTCAATAGCTTTGCCAATGGGCCGCTGCCCTCGGGGCTTGCCGTTGGTATTATAGGGACCTCCGATGGACCTGGAGATCCTTTCTCCGCGACCTGGAACAACATCACTATCACGAGCACACCCAAGCCGGACGGCGATGTGGGCGCAGCGGAACTCCACTTTACACCCAATGCGGATATTGACGTCAGTACCTATCAACCAAACACGGTTCAGATCAGCAATCTGATCACGTCGAGCAAGGATCTCAAGAAGGTCATCATCAACATCGAAGACGCCATTCTGCCCGACGGTGCGTTCTTCGATCCAAACGCCGCCGGTGGCAATAACGGCAAAGCATTTCAGATCAATAGTGCGGTGGGATCGTTCGCGGCGAACGCTACCTATCAGCTAGGAAGCGCTGCAACGGGATACAAGCAGATTTCCATCGACTTCAATGGGTTTAACCCTGGCGAAACGGTGAACTTCTCGCTCGATATCGATCCAATGTCCATGCTGGGCTATGGCAAGACCGTGCCGGCAGGCGGTGTTTCGGGCGCCGAACTGGCGGGGTCCCGGGTCACCTTTGTGTTCGACGATGGATCGACGACGGAAGCTGAACTTTTTGGTTCCGGCATCGCTCAAGCCGATGCGCGGGGGGTGAGCAATCTTCGCGCAGCCCCCACGCTGAGCTTGCAGGGCCAATCCTCCGGCAATGTCTCCTTTCCCGCAGGCGATCCTTCAGTCATCGTCCATGGGACACCTGGCGCTACGGTGCGCGTGCAAATGATGACGGTAGCCCAGCTTAGCGTACCGTTTGAGGATCCCTATGAGGGTAACGCTGCAACCGATGTTGTGTATGAAACCGTCACCCTGGATGGGGCGGGGGAAGGGGTTATATCCGGTAGCCTCTCAGTCGATCAGGTGCTGGTCATGGCCGTTGCTGAGGTCAATGCCCAAGGCATAGCCATCAGTGCGGTAAGCGAGCCGCTTCGGCTCATCCAGCAAACCGGTCCTTTAGCTTCGATCATAGGCACCGATGCCGGGGAGACGCTCGAGGGGACCCCGGGCGACGATGGCATGGAAGGCAAAGGTGGCGATGACATCCTCATTGGGCTGGATGGCGACGACCTTCTCAATGGCGGTACCGGCGCAGATCAGATGACCGGTGGGCAGGGGGACGATTATTATCTGGTCGACTCTGCTGGCGATCAGGTCATTGAAGCGGCAAACGCTGGCCTCGACACCGTTAGAACGGTTACTGGAACCTATGTGCTGGGCACAAATGTCGAGAATCTGATCTACACCGGAACCGGAAATTTCAACGGGACGGGCAATAGTCTTGCCAATTTGATGATCGGGTCGCGTGGCGCAGACCGCCTCGATGGTCTTGCCGGCGCAGATATGCTGCGGGGAGGGGCAGGCAACGATACCTATGTCGTCGACAATAGTGCTGACTCGGTCATTGAGCTTGCCAATCAGGGGACGGATCGTGTGCTCTCACAAGTCAGCTTCGTCCTGTCCGACTATATCGAAACCCTGCAGTTGACGACCAGCAAGGCGCTTAACGGATCAGGCAATGCAATCGGAAATACGTTGATCGGTAATGCCGGCATCAACATACTGGACGGCCGTGGCGGTAGCGACATTCTGACCGGGGGAGCAGGAAATGATGTGTTCCAGTTCCAACGTGCCGAGGCGTCAGGAGACAAGGTCACGGATTTTGCCGGCGCTGGGGTAGCGGGCGGCGATACGCTCAAGTTCGTAGGGTACGGCGCGGATGCTTCGCTTACACAAGTAGGCACGACCGATAGCTATATCATTCACGCTGGCGCAGCCTTTAACAATGCCGAGGAAACAATTCAGATCGTTGGCGTTACCCACCTGACGGCAGGCGACTATGTGTTTGCCCCGCCGCCTAATTTTGCCCCTACCGATATGTCGCTCTCGAATCACATCATCGCTGAAAATGGTGCCGCCAATGATGTGATTGGCACAATTTCGGTTGCAGATCCCGACGCGGGGGAGACTTTTACCTATACGCTGCTCAATGATGCGCAGGGGCGGTTTGTGCTGTCGGGGGGGGCCTTGCTGGCGACCGGTGCCTTCGACTATGAGGCAGGGAGCAGCTATACCATAGTGATTGCAGTAACGGACTCCGGCGGAAGCGAATTGCAGCGCGCTTTTGCGATCGATATCACCGATCTCAATGATAACGCACCCGTATTTGTTTCGCCCCAGGACTATCTTGTGGATGAGTCGGAGTTGGTGGTCGGAGACATTCTCGCGACGGATGCTGACCAGTCCGGCACAGCCATCACGCTGTCCATCAAGCCCGATAGCGGCGACGGCTCGTATTTTCAGCTTAACGGTGCGAACACGCTGGCGTTTATTGCGCCGCCTGATTTTGAGTCCCCCCATGGCAATGTCTACACTCTGACGATCGTAGCTTTTGATGGGCTTAACGCGTCTGAACAGGCGATCAGTGTAACGGTGAGCGATATCGATGAAAGCTCGCCCAATAGTGCGCCCACATCGCTCACGCTTTCGGCGCAGTCCGTTGCGGAGAATTCGCTCTCGGGTACGATCGTGGGTACGCTCAGCGCCGTCGATCCGGACGATGGAGATAGCCAAACCTATTCCTTGTTGAACGACGCGGGGGGAAGATTTGGCATCGTGGACAATCAGCTTGTCGTCATTGGAGCCTTAGACTTTGAGAATGCCGCTGCGCATACTGTAACGGTAAGAGTGCGCGACAGCGTGGGACATTCGCTTCAAAGAAACTTTGTGATCGATGTCACGGACGTCAAAGCTGCCGATACAATGGGTCTTTCCGCTGCGGACGATCACTTCACCTACAATTCTGCCCTGACCTTCGACCGTATCGACGGAATGAGCGGAATGGATAGCCTTGATGTGGTCGCTCCCTCCGTGTCGATAGGAACCGATGGAGCCGCCTTTACCATCGACCTCAGCAATGACAACCTGGCTGAATTTTCCGCGGTCAATGTAGAATATCTCAATGTGGCGGGATCATCGGTTACGATTACAGCGGATCTGAGCGGTACAGCTCTGGGTCTGGGGGAAGTAACCATTAATGGCACCGCTGAGGCTGACAGTCTCAACGGAGCCCTTGCTGGCGCTGCTCTAAAGCTATCGGGAGGGGCTGGAGCTGACCAGTTGACCGGAGGTTCTGCGGTCGATGTCCTTGACGGCGGCACCGGGGATGACAGCATGACGGGTGGCGCAGGGGATGACCTCTATTTCGTCGACAGCAGTGGCGATACTGTCTTTGAAGGCAGTGCAGGCGGTACCGACACGGTGTCGACGACCCTTGCAAGCTTTACCCTGGCGTCGAACTTGGAAAATCTCATCTACACGGGCACAAAGGCGTTCACGGGAACCGGTAATGCAACGGACAATGTACTGACCGGATCAAGCGGCGCCGACCGATTAGATGGGCTGGGCGGGCTTGACGTCATGCGTGGCGGCCTGGGCAGCGACACATATATTGTCGAGAGCAGCGGCGACGTTGTCGTTGAACTGGCTGATCAGGGGATCGACAGGGTCTTGTCCCAAACGTCATACACGCTCAGTGACAATGTCGAAAACCTTCAGCTTACGACCAGCAAGGCAATCAACGGCACAGGCAATGCGCTGGCCAACGTCATTCAAGGCAATGCCGGAATCAATCTGCTCGATGGCAGAGGGGGCATGGATACCCTCACCGGAGGGGGAGGAAATGATATTTTCGAATTCCAGCGTGGTGAGGCAACAGGCGACAAGGTGACCGACTTTACCGGGGCCGGGGTTGCGGGTGGCGACGTTTTAAAGCTCGTGGGCTATGGCACTGACGCATTCTTCACGAATGTGGGCGGATCCGACTTCTACGAAATCCATGCCGGTGCCGCCTTTGGCGGCGTTGTCGAGACAATCCAGCTGGTCGGTGTGACGACGCTCGGTCTGCAGGATGTTATATTTGCCTGATGAAGCGGTGAGAATAATGCCTGGTCCTAGTAAAGGGCTAGGCTCGGGATTCGCGCCACTTGTGGCTGGATGTGTAGTGCGCGGTCGCAGCTTTTCGCGATTGACGGGAAGAGGCAGCTCAGCACATGTGGAGCCTTGCTGCGCTTGGGAAAATACGCCTCTCAGGTTGCGGCACGTGCTCGTCGGGAGCCAGTTCGGGTAGCGCAGTGTCATCCTTTTGATGGGCCCCCAGTAACGCTCTAAGAAACAATCGCGGATGCAACTGCCTGGAGGCGGTCTTGCATATTGAGATACATAAGAAATCAAAACTAGAGCGCGTGGGAACCCATTTTGTACCGTCTTAAGAGCTAGGATCGGCAAAGGATGTATATGAATGGATAAGAGGGGCCTTGAAGCGCAACGGGGAGGCTTTGCATTGCAAATTACCTTGCCGCATCCCATTGCGGAAGTGGAGTCCCATGCATGGTTGCATGCGATCGAACTGACATGCGTCGCAACCAATCGCGATGGGAGCACAACGGCTCTATGTCGCACTGCAAGCCAGGCTGAACAGCTTAGAGCCAGTCTCAACGCTGCAATCGGACGCAGCTGACAGCAGGCCTTGTTCAAAGCACATCATAAAAATACGCCCAGTCGGGCGGTTCGGGCATGTTTCCTTACGCTGCGAAGCTAGGAAACAGAGGCAAATATGGTAGCTTTCCGATGCGAGTTGAAGACCGACCCCGAGCGTTCGCGCGCCTGCCCGTCAATGCAAAAGCCGAGACGGAATATAGTGCTGACAGGGCCTCTTATCGGTCAGTTCAGTCAAATTCGATTGGACCATACCCGACCCGACTTTGCTAAATCGATTGCCTTAGGGGAAGGGTTTTGTTTCATTGCGCAGTCACATACAGTCCGAGATAGCCTAAGGGGCCGTTACGGGGAAGCGTCACCAAGCGAACAGCCTACAGAATCTATCGATCTACAGCAGATGCTTGAAGGCTTATGCGCGTTTGAGCTTTCGGCAACACCCGTTAGGCAGACCAACATGTCCCTCAAGTCCACACTCTTCGATCTTTTTGCTATCGGTGAGCCGATCCACCGCCGGACGTTGTCACGCTATTCTGACTCCGACTCACTGTCCCGCGCTCTTGGTCAATTGGTGCGAGAAGGGAGATTGGTTCGGACAGGAAGGGGGCAGTTCATGCGTCCAGACAGCCATTATGTTCCGAAGTCTGCAAAGGTCTTAATAGATGTCCTGGAGCAGCGCATTTTGCAAAGCAGCCAAAACGTATTTCTGCGAAAAGACTTCAGGGATTTGGGCAACGACCCTGCGGTGGGTGTGGCCCTTCGCAAACTGGTCCTTTGCGGGAAAATTGTACGCATCGGAAAGGGACTTTACGCCAGAGCGTCAATAGACCCGAAAACGGGCGTTCCTATGCCTCAAGTCGCGCTGGAAAAGCTCGCCGTCGAAGCTTTATGTCGGTTAGGCAAGAACGTTGTTGAGCCAGCGTTGATGCCTAGCGAACCCGGCGCAGCATCAAGGTCGGTTGATCATAACAGAATCATTTTCATCGAGAATATTGTAAGCCTCCGTATCGGATACGGAGGTGTGTTCGTGCCCATCGAGCGATTTACCAAAGCATCAACGAACAACGGACGAGACTAGGATGCACCGCGCTGGACTTCACAGCCGTATGTCGGGCGCGTGTTGCATATGGCATCCGGGCAATCCCGCCGGCGCCCTGCGTCTTCAGCTATGTGGCAAGCCGCAAGTAGTTTGCGTTATATTGTCTATTGCAGAAGGTCGATGGCGCAGCCTACAGGCTGGCGCACCATCCTCACGCAACGGCGTCATGGGGCAAAACATACACAGCTTCGACAAGCGCGTTTGCGGATGGAGGGTGCCTGATCAGCATGTAAGCATGGCTTCACAATCTCGAAGTCATGGCTTTGCAAACACTATTGCCGAAAGAATACGCAATATGATCGTGCCAGGTTTTGCGGACGAAGGCCACGATCATATTGCGATCATGTTCCCAATAACTATGAGATCAAGACAGGAATGTGAGGTGGATTCCCTCTCGTGTCAATTGGAAACTCGCCGGTGAAATAACCAGATACCGAGTGCAACTGTTATGATTTGCCTCGTGAAATGTCCGACGTGGTACAGTTGCCTTTGGCCTAGGTAAGATCAAGCGATCCGGAAACTCTTTGTACAAAATGTACCGCCAAAGCGCAAAAATATGGATATCCACTAACGTATTTACTATATTTCAGGCAGGTATGGAGCCAGTTGGCCACTGGCTATCCCGGTGCGTACGCAAACGGCCTCATTGTCTCACCTGTCCTCAGGGTTCTTTGCCCATCTCAATCCGGTCGTGCCCAATCCGCTTTCCTTGATCATCGCCCGTCGCTGGGCGGAATAGTTCGCTGCCACCATCGGGTAATCTGCAGGAAGCCCAAATTTTCTGCAATATTCTAATGGTGTCATGCCCTGCCTTACGATGTGCGACTTCAACATCTTGTAGGGCTTGCCGTCGATCATGCTGAGAATATGATCCGGCGAGGCGAGGCTGTCCTCTATCGTTACTGCTCCACCACCACTTGCAGGCGGCGGCGTACAGGTCGTCGGTTCATCGGCAATTGCCTGCGCAACAAGGGCAATAACGTGGCCAATCTCGTGCACTGCGACGGGGTGATGCCTGAGATATGTGCAGGTCATTTCCACGGTAGACTTCAGCAGAATTGGTGTGCTGCGGACCATAGGCTACTCCGAAATTTCATTACGACAGTTAATATGTAGAAGGCAGTCATCTTAACCAAGACTTGGCTGCTAGCAAAAGAACGGCGTCAGGCCTCATCTTTTGTAACAGGTGCGGGCGGAAAAGACGCTGCACAAGGCGATAGTCAGTTTAGGACACATTCGATGACAGCATTAGCAGGATGGCGACGTCACGAGACAGTGATAACTGTACGCGCAGCCTCTAGCAGGTGCAGGACAGTTATCGGTTGACGCCTGTGACGCGCAAGCTGTTGGGATAGCATTGCCGTCAGGGCCCGGGCTTCGGCCCCGTTGCGGAGGACTGTCCAGTTTAACCTCGCGCATGCCCCGGCAGGGCACACGCGCGGTTCCCTGAACGATCCGTTGCCCGGTGATTTACGGTGATAAGCTGCGGTTATACCGAATGGCGCCGTGTGGCGTTAGCCACCGGAATACTGCATTTCCTCTCCATGCCTTACAAACCGTCGAGGCCCTTGCTCACAAGAATGTTCACCGAAACACGGCGGTTCTGTGCCTTGCCCTGAGCTGTGTCATTGTCCGCCAGCGGATCTGCTTCCGACATTCCTGTAGGTGTAAGCATACGATAGGGTTTCCAGTGGCAGGCCTGCTGAAGGTAATTGACCACGCGGGCGGCTCGCTTCTCGCTCAGCAGCTGGTTGAGGTCTTCGCTGCCCGTGGAATCGGTATACCCCACGACAAGCAGGAGAGCATTGTCCATGTCTTCGGCTTTTGCCGCGGTAGCACATAGGTCTTCCTTGGCTTTTGAGGCCAACGCCGCTCGGCCTGTTTCGAAGTATATATTCGTCGTACTTTTGACATTATATTTGTCGATATCGGCCATGCGGTCGCGCAACGCATCCGTGGCGGCAGACTGCTCAGCGAAACGCTGGTGCGTTCCAGTGTGTATCATCCGGGCGGTCTTGAGGTCTTTGTTCTGAACTTTGATCTGGCTCGCCACCAGACCTCCAGCCGCTTGCAGTGTCGTGACGATCACGGGCAAGCCATTAAGCAGAGACGTTGCTGTCAACTTGCTATGATCAAGGCCAAAAATACCCTTGCTGGCAATGATCCGGGTCCCGTCGTTGATAGTAACAGCGGTCTTTACGCCGTCGTCTGTTGTTACCTGCACCCTGTCGCCGCTTCTGGCTGAAATAATGCCCTTAAGCTCGGGCCCTTTTGATGTGGCAGCCGGTTCCGGCGGTGTCGTATCGGAGACGGTCACGGAAAGGGGGCCTTCGGATATTTCCTGGTCTTGGGCAAGAGCGCTCGTTGCGGCCAATGTTGGAAGCAAAGCACTAAGCAACAGAACCGTTAGCTTTCGAGAAACGCCATCCATTGTATTTATCCTTATAATTCAACATCTAAAGGCAATTTGCCGTCCGGGCCTACCCCATAAATTAGACCTTCTAGTGTACTTCGGGCGGAAGATTTTATGCTGTAACGCCTACCATCTATACTCACCGCACTTTGACCAGTGTAGGTGAACTGGTTCGCCATTTGCAACGTACCTGTTGTACCAATGCTTTCCTCCAGATGAACGCCCCAGGCCGCTCTCCTGCTGCTGCGCTATGTTGGCCAGCATCTATTGGGTATGTCCATGGAAGGACCGCCCTTATGGCCTGCGCCGACGCTCAAAAGGGCCAGGCGTTTGCGTGCGGAATGATGGTGCCAATGGCCTGATTATCGCGATTGTCGGGTCTTGGCTGGCATGGATGGCATGTACCCTGCAATCACTGAGGCGAGCCGTTGGTGTCGGGAGATCGCATTGGCTGCTCGGCCAATGATCTGCCAGCACCCGGTCTTGCCCAATTGCGCGACCAAGATGGAGACGAAACGAAAGTTATTGGCGACCAACTGTTGACTTGGCTTTGACAAAATGCAGACTGTTTCAACAAGTTAACGAAAGGCCTGATCTTGAGAACACTGTTAGCTGAGGACGAACCTCTTGTTCGATCGATGATTGTCTCCTCGCTAAAGGAATTTGGAATGGACGTGGTTGCGACGAAAACCGGTGACGAGGCTTGGAGCTTGATCCAAGGCGGACATGATTTTGAGCTCCTGATAACCGATGTGCGCATGCCAGGGCAAATCGATGGGATCGAGCTGGCACATCGTTATAAGTCCCGGATGCCCGATGCCAAGATCATTGTGATATCGGGGTACACCGCTGGGCGACATAGTGCCAATGCCAAAGCCTATAATTTCCTGGCTAAGCCATTCACATTGGAGCAACTTGCTTCGCTTATTCATAAGGTTTCCCCGACTACGACTTGGTAGGCCATTAAACGACGGAGTGAACCGAGCCTTGCACGCTTTAATCATTGAAGATCACAAGCTCGTCGCTGCCCTCATCGAAGATTGCCTGAAGGAATTGGGATTCCTTTCATTCGATATTGCCGACGGTCATGCCGATGCGGTGGCAGCAGCGCTTCGAAATATACCTGATCTGATTATCGCTGATGACAAACTTGTGGAAGGTACAGGACTTGGTGCGGTGACGGCAATACGGCAGACGCGGAGCGTTCCAGTCGTATTTGCATCGGCAGAACCCGAGCGCGTACTTGCACTTGAGCCCGAAGCGATCACTATATCTAAACCTTTTTCGATTGATCAGTTCAAGGCTGCAGTGGCAGCTGCCATGCGCTGAAAGCTTCGCTATTCAGGCGCTACAACTTGGATCGTGATCGATCAATTGCGGCCGAATTCCTCAAATCGGCCTAGTTCGCTACGGCCATGCTCGCGCAGCGTTCCCCACTAGGCTCGTTTGCCCATAGAGCTAGCTTTCAAGCAGATGCTGCCCAACGCGCAGTCCGAGCTACTTATGTGTAAATCTTTGCTGTCTCACTATCTTTTGCGATCGCGTAGCGTTCCTTCGAACATGCAGTTATCCAGGAGAGGAAAAAACGAAAGTGCGCGCTGATAGCCTAGCAACGCGTTTCCTAAATGGGTTCGAAATATTTCAGATCGCCCCAGCAACATACGATACGTTCGAAACGACAATCGGTGCTTCGCTTTAAAACGTCATAAAAATGATGACCAAGCAACATTACATCGCTTAGCGCACGCGAATAAGCCCCAAAGTTATGCCTTTCCCCTGACTGCGCCTCGACTGGCTCCTATTGATTGGGCGCTTTCCTTACCTCTCTCATTGTCGTTAAGTTCGATGCGGCGGCGCTCAGCTTTGTCGAGACGCTCGTCCACCGCGCAGCCGACCGCGTTCCATTGTTTGGCTGTGGGCATGTCGTGGTTTCTGACAGCTTCGAGAATATGATCGGCAACAACTTGCCGTGCACGTCTGCCATGAACACTGACAAGGTCGATGGCGGCGTGAATAGCGTTTTGCATATCAGCCACCGTTTACGGGGTGTTCGCCGCTGAGCAATGCCCGCCTATGTCAGCTGGTCGCATGTTTATCTCCATTCGGGCCATACACTAGACGTGGGCCTATATCGACTGCCGCGCGACAATCAGGATGAGAATGCAGCGACAATCAAGGTGAGAATCGACGCTTGCTGGAACGGCGCAGGGCGTAGCCCGTAGCCGTTCCAGCAAGCGTCGAAGCCTCTTTTCATGGGGGTTCT
>NZ_CAKKNC010000028.1 GCF_918741285.1 Sphingobium sp. CECT 9361
CTAGTCAAACGACCGCAGAGGTTCGTCGAGAAATAATGCGGAGCAAAGCCCGTCAGATAACGTCGCAATTCTGCGCATTTCATACACTGAAACCGCGTTCCTTCACATTATCGACACCTCGCGATTACTCAAGTTATGGCGAGGTGAGCATAAACCCAGCCAGGACGCGATGTACGCCGCATGGTCCGGCCGTGGATGGTGCGCGATACCGAGATCTGCCATGACCAAGGCGGCTCCCAGATCTGCGATGGCCTCCTCCGCTGCATATCTGTCCGATCCGAACCTGCCGGACAGATCACGGTCGCAGCGGGACGCCGCTCCTGTGGCATGCAGACCTTCATGGAAAAGCGTGCCATAATAAGCGGCAGGCTCCCTGAACTGTGCGAAGGGTGGCATTTGCACGCGATCTTCCGAAGGAATATAGTACGCCTCGTTGCCGCCATGCCGGCACTCAATGCCAAGGTTGCCCCAAAAGATATCGGCGTTCCGCATCCGCGCATCGTCGGACAGGAGATCGATGGTTGGTGGAGCATAACCCTCTACCTGCGCCTCGTTGAAAACGCTGTACCCCCGCGCAAACATGCGAGCGCGGCCACGCCCCTCCTGCTCGGAATCCCGGTCATCGGCATCCTCGCCGCGATCGTTGACCTTCCAGAAGACAATCGTGGTGGCCTGCTCGCCCTTGCGAACCTGGGCTCCCAGCGCTTGCCACTGACGATAGCTGGCCCAGCGTCCGGAACTGTAGCCTGCAGCCTGCGCCGCGATCCACAAGCTGAGAATGTTGGATCCCCGGTAAGCCTTGCCGGTGCCGGCGTTGATGGGGCGCGAGGTCGCTGATCCATCGTGATGCCACGGCATTGTCCACGAGCCCGCCCCTGCCTCGATGGCGGCAACGATCTCGTTGGTGACGCGCGTGTATATATCGGTGCGTTCTTTGCTGCGCATGATCAGGACTCCCGTCCTGAAATCGCACAGCAGGCCGTACGATGGTTGGGAAACAGCAGCGCGCAAAGGCCATCGACTGTCCTCGAAATGAGGACACTTGCGATGTTACATACCTCGTGGGCGAGCGTGGCGTAGTAGTGATCGAACCCGCCAAACAGGCTGACCGGCGGCATCGTGACGCGATCCGCAGTCGGTTCATAATAGGCTTCGCAGCCCTGATGACGCAAATTGACTGGGATGGCAGCGAAGAAGGCGTCGAGCTCGGCCTCGCGCCCTTCAGGCTCGACCAGTTCGAGCGTTGCGGCCGGATGGAAGCGCTCGGGCAGACCTTCGACCTGATCGGCATTGAAGACCGGATAGGCCCTCAGCACCCGGCGGGCTTCGTCGGTCTTTTCGCCGGTATCGGGGGCTTCCACCTCCTTGGTGTAGCTCTTGTAGAATATCGCGATGGTCGACTTCTCGCCCTTGCGGACCTGGGCTCCGAGCGATTTTGCCTGGTTGTAGGTCATCCAGAACGGCGAGGCGTAGCCGCACATGTCAGCGACCATCCACAGCCAGAACACGTTCATACCGCGGTACGGGATCCCGCAGGCCCGCAGGGGGCGGGAGACCGGGACACCGCGCCACGGCTTTATCCACGGCTTCGTGCCTGCTTCCAGACGGGCGATGATTTCCTGAGTGATGCGGGTGGCGGGCGACAAGCCGCCGCTCTGTCCCTTGCGATAGGCCATGATGGGTCTCCTGATTGAGGCATCTGGACAGTCGGCGACGGGCTCGCCGGTCAGTGCCACAAGGTCCCGAGCCCCCTCCGCTCTCCTTCCAAAAAGGAAGCGGCCCTCCGGCGTAAGCCGAAGGACCGCTTCTCGAGGTGCGAGTGACCGAGCCTGTCAGGAGGAGGTCAGGCGGCCAACTCGCGGGGGGACTGATCTTCGGTATCGTCACCGGGGTCAGCGTCGGTCGCGTCGATCTCGGCTTCGCCAGCCTCCGGGGCAGCGGAGGCAAACCGCAGGACCTCAGGCACCCAGGCCAGGGCCTTCTCGCGTACTTCGACCTCGGTGATGTAAGTGCCGGCGAAGACGCGTTCGGCACTCATCGCGAGGTCACCCTTCTTGACCGAGGCAAAGCGGGAGGAGAGCTCGAGACCGCCGACGTCGGTCAGCGCATCGAGGATCACCTGCTTCGACACCCGGTCGAAGTAGTTGGCTGCTGTCGGGCGCCACCACTGCGCCATGTCGATGCCGATCAGGCTGCCGAGGTGGTCCTGGAACGGCAGCTGACGCTCGCCCGCCATGTTGAGGCTCGCCTCGAGCGACCGGGCAACGACATAGCCTAGCCATGCGGCGCGGCTGTCATCGGGTAGCGCTCGGAACAGGTCGAAGCGGGACGTCGCATCGGTGCCCGCACGCCAGCTTTCGTCGAGACTGGACCTGAGCTCGGCGAGCGCGCTGCTGGCCGGAGCATCTTTGGCTTCGAAGCCGATGATCGGGCCTGCTGGAACAGGCGCGCGCAGCGTGGTCGCGGCCCGCGCCCGCCAGTCGTGCGTATCGGCATCAGCCAGCGTGAAGACCATGACGTCGAGCGCCAGCCCGGGATCAGAGGCAACATGCAGTGCCAGAACATCGCGGCGCTGCATGGCCAGTTCGTCGACCAGACGCTTGGACAAGGTGGCCCGGCGCCTGTCCGAACCGTCATCGCCCGGAATGACTTCGATCCCGCCGTCGGCTTCGGCGGGTTCAGCCTGACGCTCGCCGTAGAACACCGGCTGGAGAACCGGCGTGCCATCGCGCGAGAGCACCAGGATCATACCTGCTTCGGCCTTGAGTTCGGCCGCGATGACGGGCGGACGGGCCCGGATTTCCTGGCATTCGCGTTCGATGGCCTCGATTGCCGATTCGGCCGCCGCCACAGCCTCTTCGGCACTGTCTTCGTCTTAGAGGATCGCCGCATGTTCGTCATAGGAGGCATCGAGTTCGTCGAGCCTCGCCGTTTCGGCTTCGGTCAGCGGCGCCGGTTCGGCCGGAAGCCGGACCAGGCCTTCGACCAGATCGTGGCTGGCATAGGGATCGAGCGTAGGTTTGACCCAGGCGAGCCCCTGCTCGGCAGCGAGGGCTTTGGCCTGCTCTTCCATTTTCGTGGCGGCGAGGCTCTCGAGCAGCGCCACATCGACCCAGGATTCGCTGTCGTCGTTGTCGAACAGTTCGCGCTCGATCCGGCCGCCGGCGGCAATGTAGGCATCGCGGCCGACAAGGCGCGCTCGCGGATCGCTGCCCCGGACTGTGCCGGAGAGGACCATGCGCCGGATGCTGTCCGGATTGGGCGCGTAGTAGGCCGAGGAGACCTGCTCGAAAACGCGGGCCTGGATTTCCTGGTCGGAAGTCGCACCGAAGGCCTTGGCAATGTCGAGCGTGATTTCCCCGGAGGCCAGCGCCGCGAACACGACCGGGGCAAGTGTCGCGAGGCGCAGACGGCCTTCGACGAAGCGGACGGTCAGGCCGAAACGGCGGGCAACATCTTCGACAGTCGCACCGCCTGCGACAAGCGCCGCAAAGGCTTGGGCTTCGTCAGCCGGGTTCATGGCGAGGCGGTGGAAGTTCTCCGCGAGGCTGGTCTCGACCGCGGCTTCGGCACTGTCTTCGATCACGAGGCACGTGACTTCGTGATCGCGGGCGAGGAGCTTTTCGTCTGCGAGTGCAAGCATTGCGCGGCGCCGCCGTTCGCCGGCTTCGACCTCGAACTTGCCCTTCGCAGCGGGCCGAACAATGAGATTCTGCAAAAGCCCATGGGCAGCGATGCTGGCTTTGAGTTCGGCATCGGCAGCTCGATCAGTGTGACGGCGGACATTGCGGGGAGACTGAACGAGTTTGTTCAGCGGGATCGACTTGATCATGGGACACACTCCTGATTGTGAGCCCGGTGCATCGACCATCGACGCCCAGCTGGCTCAATCAGGGCAGAGCCCCCTCCACTCTATTGCTCGGTCGGGACAAATTTATCGGAAGCCAGTTTGAGAGATTGGCCGAGCCGTTCGGCCAAACGGGCTTGCCGGAATCAGGAAACGCATGGCGATAAGCTGCCATCGGCAAGGCCGGTGCTGGCACTTAGCATCTCCAAAGTTGGCGTTGACCTGACTCATAGATCATCTGAGCGTCCGTCCTTCAGTCATCTCCTCGATCGAACGGCACCGGACCGACCAACTGTTGTTACTTATAGAGGTGGCGGAAGCGTTCGTGACTTCGAAGTGCTTCGGGCCGATAGGGGCCCTCTCCGCCTTGCCTAACTACGCTTTCAAGCCCAAACCTTTCCTCGACGGACGGGTGAAGCGTGGCCGCCGCGATGGGATCGCGCAACTCCGCTTTCCAAGTTAGTCGCTGGGTCAAGCAACGCAGCAAGGCAGGTGTCCGCTGCCTTATCAAGTCGGCCATACCTGCAATCTCGTCGTGCTGAACACCGGCGGCCGAAGGAAAAATTCGCAGACGACTGTAATCGATGGCCAATGGGTCGGGAACCGATCGAGCCTCATTGATCATCCATTGCAAGGCGATGTCCGACAGGCGCGATTCTGGCTCCGGGTAGCTTCCGCCAATGTCCGAATGGTTGCCTGCGAACCACATCTGCACGAAAGGCTTGGCTTCACCGTCGATTTCGGGCCTGGTCTCAACGCCCTTGCCCGGGCCCCAGGGCAATCGCGGAAAGTCGGCGCGGTTCTCATCGATGGCGATTGCGTGGCGGGCATAGCTGACCGCTCGGCCCAGCAAGCGGTCGAAATACTTTCCGCTCCACTGCGCAACGTGAATGCTCGGGAAACGGCGGCCTTCAAGCGGGGGCCACATCACCTTCAGCGACGTGCGCAGATAGCGCCAAAGGGCATAGATAGCGAACAGGCCAGTCGCGACAAGGAACGACAAGCCCCAATCGAGCCCGAATACCCAGCGAAGGGCCATAGCGGTGATCGCTGCGGCGCCCACGATAAGCAAACCGAGGGCGAATATGAGCGCCAAGCGAAGCGGGCCTTTGGCACCGAGCGAAGCCACGGTATCGAAGACGCCGATAAAATAGGGCGCGACGTTCGCCTCGCCATCGTTGTCTGACCCATGCGCCAAGCGAAATCGACGACCGAGTTCCTCGCGCTCAATTTCGTATTTGGCGCGGTCCTGGCCGGCGCCATGCTCGGCAACCCGAAACACGGCGCGCTCAGCGATCTCGCGCGCGCCGAGACGAAATCGCGGCAGCTCGCCGTAGGGCGATTTCGTCGGGACGCCGCACAGCCTGATCACGTTGGCGAGGCTGCGCGCGGTGTAGGCCCCGCGGCTGAACCCAAATAGCCAGATGCGGTCGCCCGGCCGGTAGTGATTGATGATAAACTCGTAACAGTCGGCGATATTGGTGGTGATGCCGCGCCCCGTCACTGAAGACAGCAGCTTGGCGAACCAGCGCCAGATCGAGGTGAGACCCGAAGCCCCTGCTTCGGTACCAAGGCCTGGATCGTAAAAGGCCACCTGCTCGGTGGGATCGATCGTGCTGTCGGGACCGGGCCGCGTCGCGCGATACATCTTGAAGATGTTGCTCATCCGCTGTTCCGGCCGAACGCCTCCGTCCTGGCCGGTACCATCGGAATAGATCACGATATTCTTAGGCACCGGGGCGTTCCTTCCTTGGTACTTCGATGGGCTTCCGAGCGGCGCATCACACCGATCCTGGCTGACCGACCGTCAGCGCGTAGACAAAGCCGCTATCCCGCTGCTGATCATAGATTCGGAGTTCGGGATCGGCCTTAGGCATCCATACCCTGCCGGTTTCCACGGCAAGCGACGCCGGGAGGGCTGGAAACAGATGAACAACGACCCTGTCGCCGTGTCTGGCTTTGATCGCATCAAACAGTCGGCGCAGCGCCGTGCGATAGGCAGCCTGATCTTCTGGGCTGCGAACGATGTCGTTATGGGGAGCTTCGGCGCACAGGCTCCAGATCGCGGCATCGTTGCCGACGACACGCTCAATCCGATCATCGGTGATCGTCGCGCTCACGCCCAGCTTGAGGGCAACTACGCCGCTTCGCCCTGATGCCGGTTCGGTCGTCTGATAACGCACGCGCGCGCCGTCCCGCTGCCAGGTCCAAGTCGAAGGCTCACGGTGCCGCTGATGGACGACCATCGGTACGATATCGCAGAGCAAACGGCCGAGTTCGATGAGCAGCGGCTGCGGCGCCAAAGCGAACACGCTGAGATGGCGAATGTCCTGGCGCTCGATCCTACCGCCAACCCTTGCTGCGAAATTGCGCTGGAGGTTGGTCTGCTGCATGACCCAGAACGCCGGATCACTGTCGGCGAAAGCATGGCCGGTCATTTCCAGGTCGATCGTCTGCATGCTCGCTGGATGGTGATCGGGCGGCATGGCAGCGAAAATGGCCCGGGTTGAAACCAGCGCTTCGTTTGCGCCGATGCTGGCGCCGAACCGTAGCACATGCGAGGCCCGATCCATGTCGATCCCGGCGAGCATCGCGACGCGAGCCTCATGCTCGGCCTTCATTTCGACGAGAAGGGCCTCGGGATGATCGACCAGACTGTCGACATCGATAAGCTTGTGATGGACCGCGCACATCAGCATCAGATTGTCGAGGCTCTTAGCGAGTAGCGGCGACCTTATTGGATCACCGCGTGGTCCATCGGCGCTGTCCGCGATAATGTGCGCGATGAAGCCGAACAGTGCGTTCTCATTGCCGGAGATGAGATCGCCAACAAGGTCGTGATTGCATCCCCGGTACTGGCAGCGCCCGGCGGATCGCGCCCAGAGAGCGGACTGGACCTTTTGCGGAACTTTGGTCTTAGCCACAGGCCGCGTCCACATGGCGGCCGCTCGCCGTCCATTCGCCGGTAGCGCGCCAGCCTTCATAGGCGGCCAGCCATTCGATGGTCCAAGGGATCGTTGTTTCAGCAAGTAGGTCGGCAGGCGACCAATCGCCTGCCTCAGGGTCGAGGAGGCAAAGCGTTACTCCGCCGTCGGGTCCGTAATAGACGTGTGGCAACCGCCCTTCGCGGTCGCCCGGTCGCGGTCGGAGCTGTGGATTCAGGACCGAGACGCGTGGCTGCAAGCGGCGCGGGTCGAGATTTTCCATAAGCAGCGGCGCGCGGTAAAAGACGCCGACACGGTACGTCTGCAGAAGCGGGCGAACTGGCCCCTCCCAAGCCGCGGCATCTCCATTGCGCGCGACCATGGCGAAATCGGGCCAGATCGCCCGCATCGATTCAATCTGCGCTTCGATGCCGTGGATCATGCTCAGCGACGCTCACCCATGTTCGTGTGCGCCCTGGCGGCAACCGGCGCTAGCGCGCTTGCGCCGGTGATGATCGCAGGAGCTGCCGGCGTAAACAGGCCGCCTGTGCGCGTATAGCCATGCTGGCGCGCCTGTACCTGCTGGCCAAGGCGCTTGTTGAAAAGGTCAATCGAACGTGTGACGACACGCTGGCCAAACTGATCGCGCAGCCAATCCTGCAGGTCCTCGAGTTGCACGCCGCGCTCACGAGCCGTCTGAAGGCCATCGGCCAGGCCATGGAGCGCCCGGGCATAATGCTGCTGCTGCGACTGGTTTTCCGGCCAACGGTCGGTGAAGCGCTCCTCGAAAAACTCAGGATTGGCGACGTCGAGCAGCTTGTTCTGGCGCGCGGCCTGATCGATCGCACGCGCGGTCCAGCGCGCCTGGCGCATTACCATGTCTGCCAGCCCCATGCCCGGCACTGCGGCGTGACCAGCATGGCACGATAGCACGACCGAAGGCGGCATCCGGCCGGCACCATCTGCATAGAGAATGTTGCGATGGCGCTTGATGAGCTGGAGCGCGACGGTAGCCACGCTCTTGATCAGCAGCGGCGTCTGTTCCGGCACCTCCTCCACCTCGGCGGCATCGAAGGTAAATCCGTGCTTGGCGTAGAGCTCGCGGTTTAGCGCTAGCGCGAAACGCTCTTCGATCGGCGTCCGATCATTGTACCAGGCGCAAAAACCATAAGCGTTCATCGGCACGTAGCGGTGCTCTTGTGGCTTGCCCTTCTTGGCATGGGCGATGACGCCCTCCTTTTCTTTAAGGGCGAGCCGCCGCGCTGGCGTCACGTCGAGGTGCATGCCGTCCGCGTAATAGAGGGTGATGCAGCGTGTCTTGCGCTCGATCCGCGAGACCGGATAGCCATTCAGTGCGGCCTCGAGAAGATCGAGGAGTTCCTCCGGCCCCTCGTTGCCGCCGATGATTTCCACGACCGCGTCGAGGTCATATTCGTCGTCGGTGCCGCGCGTCGAAATCGTTGCGTCGATGGCCATCGACCCTTGCGGATAGAAGCTCGACACCCGTCCTTCGAGCGGGCTGCCGGGACGATCGATATACCGGCAGACCGCCCCGTATCTATCGACCGCCAGGGCATGGAGACCAGGCGGCAACTGCAGATTGAGCGCAATTTCGGCTAGGATCGCATCAAGAGGATCCCCGAACGGATCATTCGGCCTGCCGTCGCCGCGAAAGATATTTGAGGCCATCCGTGAAACTCCGGTTTACAAATTTTCGCTACACTGCCACCACGAAACCACATCTGGGGCCGTCTTGATGGTGTTTCAAGGGGTATCGGTTTACAAAAATGCCACTATATCGATTTTTTGTAAACCAAAGAGACGAAAGGTAGCCAAGCCATGATCGGCACGAGATTGAAGCTCGCCCGCGCATCCTCAGGATTGTCGCTGCGCGACCTCGCCGAGCGCATGGGCAACGTCGTCAGTGCGCAGGCGATCGGAAAATATGAGCGGAACGAGGATATGCCGGGTTCGCGCGCACTGATGGCGCTTGCGACGGCGCTGGGGATCAGCGAATCCTATCTGCTCAGCGATGAGGAGCTGACGCTCGAAGGCGTCGATTTTCGCAAGAAGCGCACCGCCAAGGAAGAGGCGACGATCGAGGCGCAGACGCTACAGCTGCTCGAGCGCTATCTCGCGGTAGAGGATATGCTCGGTCTCAAAAGCGTCGAATGGGAGCAGCCGCGTAGCGCGCCCTATCCGCTGCAGGACGTTCGCGATGCCGAAGATGCAGCCCGCTCAGTGCGCGAGGAATGGGGGCTCGGCCATGACCCAGTGCCAAAGCTCGCCGAACTGCTGGAGGAACGGGGTATCAAAGTGCTCTCGATCGATCTTGAAGACATCGACGGTCTTGCAGCGCGGGTAATGCGCAAGGAGCGTGACGCGGCGCGCGTGATCGTAGTGCGCAAAGACATCTGGTCTGAGCGCAAGCGCTTCACTCTCGCGCATGAGCTTGGCCACATGGTGATGACGCCCGGGGCAGGGGTCGACGATGAAAGCGCCGCCAACCGCTTTGCCGGCGCCTTCCTGATGCCGGCCGATGTCGTGCGCGCCGAGGTCGGCGCACAGCGCTCGGCCATCAGCATCGGTGAGCTTGTGGCGATCAAGGAGCGGTTCGGCGTAAGCGTCCAGGCAATCGCTTATCGCTGTCTTGACCTCGGCATTATCGATAGGAAGGCCTTCTCGTTGCTTTTCAAGGAATTCACGAAGCGCGGGTGGCGCAAGAAACCTTTCGAGGAACCCGCACGCATCCCGCCCGAATATGAGGAGCCTAAGCGTTTCGAGCGGCTTTGCTACCGCGCGCTGGCCGAAGGCGTGATCGGCGAGAGCCGCGCCGCCGAGATGCTCGGGATCACCTTGCAGGCGCTAGACAAGCGTTTAGCCGAGGCGGCGTGAACGCGTGCCGTTTCTCGTTTCGGACACTTCGGTCATCATAGACCTTGATCGCGGCGATCTGCTCGAAGCCGCATTCAAGCTCGATGACAGCCTGGTAGTCCCTGATCTCCTTTTCGAACGCGAGCTTGATGCCGAATTCGGCGCGCGGCTTCGCGCACTTGGCGTCATCATCGAATCCCTCGATGGCAATGAAGTCCGCCGCGCGACGCAGCTGCGCCGCGCCGAGGAACGACTGTCCGTAGCCGATACTTTCGCTTTCGCCTTGGCGCAGGGGCGGCAATGGACGCTTCTGACCGGCGATGGCGTGCTCCGGTCTGTCGCGGAAGCGGCAGGGGTCGCCGTCCATGGCGTTCTGTGGATATTCGACCGCATCGAGACAGCCGGCATATGTGATGCCGCAACATTGCATGGCTGCCTGTCGAAGACTGCAGCCCATCCCCGTTGTCGCTTGCCGCGCAGAGAAATTGAGCTTCGCCTCAAGCGCTATGCGAACTGAGCCTCTGACGGCCTGTGCCAATTCCGGGTTAGCCGAAGGCTCGGCCGAAACCGAACAGGCCGACCCCACCCCGCTGCCGTCGCCGACCTGTGCTGATTGTATGACGGCGTTTGACGAGCCAATTTTGACCCGGCAATGACCGCATAACGACGGTACTTGCCCTCTCTGGGGCGAGGTCGGCAGCACCAATGGACTCGCTCAGCACCGAACACTATCCTTCGTTGCGATGTTCAACCTCCATTGCACGAAGAAGCTTATCTATCGGATCAAACCGGAAGTCGCTGTGCCTGGGCAAAGCGACACGGCGCTGGGCAACTGGTACGCCACCGCTCTGTTCTGGAAGCCGCAATTAGCTTTGCTGGTTTCTGAGCGCACGCTTCTTCCCGTGCTGATGCCGCTGGCTCCAGCGGCCACGCTCGCTCGACGCTTCCCGGCGCAGCTGGCGCTGGTCCTGAAAGAGCACGGTGCCCCAAGCGAATTCATTGCGCAGGAAGTCTGGCGGATGGACAAGGTCCAGTACGCGAAAACTTCAAACCGGAGCGTCGTGGGCATCCTCAATGAGTTCGTTAAGCAGGCCGAATTCTGGCTGGCTGCCTATGCCTATGAGAAGGGTGATGATGACGACCTCTTGGCGATTTCCGCCAAGCTTGCGGAGACACCTTGTAGCCCGCTGTACAAGGGCCCCGTTTCGCCAGACAAAGCCCTTCATGAACTCGTGAAGGCTGGCACGCAGGCATGAGCCTGCTGGCCGTCAATAGCCTCGGAAATCCTCCAGAACTCAGCTGGAAGCGGAGGCTATGCGGTCAGACGGGATCGATAGGCAAATCGACAATCCGGAAGACAGCGCCCGATCCCGCATCACGGACCAGATCAACCCGCGCGCCATCCCAGTGATAGTCGAGGTGCCGTCCCTGTAGGGGGTTTGACGCGCAGTCCGGGTAGAAGAGCGCAACGCATTCCCCACCGGGGTGCCGGATGCTCGGGTATGCAATCCCGTTCGATCCCGCGCCCCTGAGGTGCCGAGAGACTGCTTGGGAAGCCGCGTAGCTGTCGGGGTCGAGCGCCGGAACCGGCTCCCCCGCCTGAGGTCGGAGATCATGCAAGTCTGCGTCGACTGCCATGATGATTTCCCGGAACTGCGAGGTCCATCCAGCCCCTTCCTTTGTCCGTGCCATGAAGCGGGCATGATGGTGGATCGTCTCGAACAGTGCGGTTTCAAATCGGTCCCCAACGTAGAGCACGCCGTAGCTGCCATCTGTAAAGCGGCTCGATCGATCGGTGCTAACGTGGGTGAATGGCGCCATGAGGTAAGAGGCACCATTGCCGCCGACGCGGCGGTCAACCGGAACGAGGTCGAGGTTACCAATAGTCGCCATGATGCGTGGATTGGTCTTCTGCTCTGCTGAGATGAGCAGCGGCCAGTCCGCGGGATCAGCGATATCCTCGAACAAATCGATGGGCGGAAAGGCACTGCGGATGATCCGAACAGCGCCCTTCCACTCAACTCGAGAAACCGCGATATGCGCCGCTCCGCTCACCACCCACCACGTTCGGCGTCGAGGTAGCGCCGCACCCGCATGATGTCGGTGAGCTCGCCTCCCAGCATTACGTCGAGCGCACTGGCTCCGCCGAACACATGATTAGCCGCCCTGATCCAGGCATACCCGCGGGTAGCCTCCGTGAAGATGATCCGGAGCGACTTATGGATGCCCATGAGGTTGGACAGCCGAGCGCGGCCATCGCGCGAAACGCGCCCAGGCCCTTCCGCCTTCCATCGCCGATAGGATCGAACCGGCATGTCAAGCAGCGTTGCCGCCTGCTCGTCGGTCAGATTCCATTTGCCGAACAGATTGAGGACTGCCCGGAACATGGCCGCTGCCTCGCCCTGGGTAATCGGATCGGGCCGGAACGCGGTTACGGCAGTATCAACGGGTTGTAGAGCCAGCATGGCAGTTCTCCATATGGCACTATATATGCCTTATGATGCCATTTGGCAAGGAGCTATGCCTTTGACGCCAATCTCGCAATCACGCCCGCCGCACCCTCGATCGGCACGAAGAGCCGGGTCTGGTATCGTATGATCTCGGTGAAGCAGCCTTGAGCTTTGTACCAGTCGAGGCGTGCCGCACTCCATCCCGTAAGCTCAATTCGCTGTGAGCCATTGACCAGGCTGCGTTTGACCATGAGCTTCTCGCGGGCCGCGAACTCCGTGGCCCTGCCCGTCGCCAGGACGGTCTGAACAACTTCATCAGCAGAGAGCGTTTGTTCCCGTTCCAGACCAAGCGCCCGGCACAGTTCGGGCACGCAGTGGACGGGAACCTCGCGGCCGAGGAGCGAACGGCCATCCGCCGCTGAGATGCGGCTCACCCTCACGAAGTCCGCAGGGAGCTTGTCCCAGACCGGAAGCAGGAGGCCCGTCGCGAGATAGAGGCGCTCGCGTTTGTGGCTGGAACGGGCTTCTTCGACCTCGGTCGCCCAGGAATTTTGAAAATCGTCGAGGGAGACATCCTCCCAGCTGCTCTCCGCCAGCTGATCTTCAGTGATGTGGCTGCGCTTGAGCGGACGCAGCAATTCGAAGCGGGTCAAGCGCGTGCCGTCATCGGCAAGAATACTGCGAGCAGGGATCAGCAGGGCGACCCGACCTGAGCGGGCGTTCCGAACCGGTCGCTGCCGCTGCCCGGCAAGCCCGTGAAGCTCCTCAAGGCGCTTCAGGGTGAGCGGCTTCAAGGCTCTGGCGATTTCCAGTTCCAGCAGGTGGGTGGTCGCTCCTGAAGCCGGATCTGTTCGCAGCAACGTGTCGGACAGGACCGCGAAGTCCTCGACTGCGATGGTCTCGAGGCCGAGGTCGAGCGTGCCGGCCTGCCGGGCGGCATCGATGCGCGCTTCGACCAGCCCCATGAACTCGTCGAAGATCGCGTTCTGCAGGGCTATGGGAAGCGCAAGAATGCGGTTGAGCCACCGCTGGATCGACGGCAGGTCATCAACCATCGAACCATCTGGCGCTTCGATCCGGAGACCTGTCAGCTCCTGAAAGCGCCCGAGACTGACGGCTTCGAGCTTGCCGGTGAACAACAGGCCGAACCAGCGATGGAGCGCCTCCTTGGCGTAGATGCTTTCGAGATTGTCGGCCGGATCGAAGAGGTTCTGGCCACCGGTCTGGCGCTGCCCGCGCGTCAGAGCTCCCAGGCTGTCGAGGCGGCGGGCGATCGTCGAAATGAACCGCCGCTCGCCGCGCACATCGGTGGTCACGGGCCGGAACAACGGAGCCGATGACTGGTTGGTGCGATTGGTGCGGCCAAGCCCCTGGATTGCGGCGTCAGCCCGCCAGCCTGGCTCGAGCAGGAAGTGGACGCGGCGGGCCTGGTTCCTCGCGGCCAGATCGGCATGGTAGCTGCGCCCCGTTCCCCCGGCATCGGAGAACACCAGGATACGCTTGGCGCCGTCCATGAAGGCCTGGGTTTCAGCGACATTGGCGCGCGGCGACCGCGTTTGGAGCTTCTGACGACCATCTCGGCCGACGATGAGCCGACGCGTGCGACCGGTGACTTCGGCCACTTGGTCAACGCCGAAGCGTTCGATGATGGCATCAAGCGCCGTTGCGATCGGCGGCAGGGCACAGAGCTGCTCGATCATCCGGTCGCGTGCGGCGAGTGCGGAGCGGCACAGTACCGGTGCGCCGTGCTCATCACTCATCGGCTCGGAGCGAGGAACGCCGTTTTCGTCCGTAAACACCGCCATCAGGCGGACAGGAAAGCTCTTGGCAAGATAGTCGATCACATATTCTTTGCAGTCGCAGTTTATGTCGAGCGCGGCGGCAGGAGGCGCAGGTTTCCTTCGGTTTTCCATGATTTCACTCCAGATAATTACGGTTCCCTCGACCTGAACAAGTCGAAGGAACCACCATGAGAACAAGATCATCAGAGCTGTTTTGTCCGGCACAGCTCCGGATCGAAGATCCGCCGAGCTCAGATGCCCTATTCAACGCCTTCCTCTCCTCTCTGTGGGTCAAGGAGGAAGCGGCCTGTTCGATCCTGTACAGTGCAGCGATCCGTCATTTCCTGCATTGGCTGGATGTGCATGCCATCCCGGTCAGTACGCTCGGCGATCAAGTCGTCCGACGGTTCGAGAAGCACCGTTGTCGGTGCCACGGATACTCGGCTCAGCAAGCCGCCTATAAGACTGATCAGGCTGCGCGGGTCCGGCGCTTTGTCCGGTTCCTCGAAGATCAAGGGTATATCGAAGTCGACGATGGGATCGACGATCTCCCCCGTCACCTCACCGACTACTCCGATGCAATCGACAGCCTGCAACTCGCCCCTGGAGTGGCACAGGGCTACCGGTCGGAAGCCGAGCATATTGTGGCTTGGCTTCGCATCAAGCGGCAGTCGTGGGCCGATGTCGATGACGCGATCCTCGACCAGTACGCGGCGCATGGTTGCCGCTGTCCGGTCTGGCGCAAGCGGGGCAAGCTCGTCGCCTCGGGCGCGAAGCGGCGGCGGCGTGGCGCTCGGCACTTCGTCGAGTTCTTGCGCGGCCGGGGTGTCATCCCTTCAGTCGAACCGGTGTCGGATGACGACCCGCACATGGCGGCATATCTGGCATGGCTCAAGCAACACCGCGGCGCGACCGATGAGACGATCCGGCGCTACCGGGCCGATATCAGGCGGCTCATGCCTATGCTCGGCGACCCTTCACAATGGGATGCAGCCGTCCTCAGGCGTGCGTTTCAACAACGAAGCAAGGAGACGCCGGGTTCTGCATCACTGCTCGTCACGATAATGAGGAGCTATATTCGGTTCCTGGTCGTGCAGGGTGTTTGCCGTCCAGCTTTGTTGCACGCGATCCCATCAGTGCAACGCTACCGTCTTTCGACGCTGCCCCGGCACGTCAACCCGGCAACGATCGAGCAGATCATCGGCGCATGTCCGACTGATCGCCCGGTGGAAGTTCGGGACAAGGCCATCATTCTCCTGCTCGCCCGGCTTGGCCTGCGTGCCGGTGATATTCGGGATATGCACCTCGACGATATCGACTGGCGCTCGGGCCACCTGACGGTCAAGGGCAAGGCGCGTCGGCCTGATCGTCTGCCATTGCCTCAGGACGTCGGTGACGCGATCCTGGACTACATTGCCACGGCGCGTCCCAAGACCGCCGATCCGCATCTGTTCGTGCGCGCGCAAGCCCCGTTCCGTTCGTTCCGCTCATCGGCGGAGATCGCCGGCATCGTTGCACGCACGCATGAGCGCGGCGGGATCGAAGGCGTGCCGACCGGATCGCACATTTTCCGGCATTCGCTTGCCACCAACTTGCTGCGCGCGGGCGCAGGGCTGGAGTCCGTTGGAACGATCCTGCGCCACAGCTCGCCCGAGACCACCGCCATCTACGCCAAGGTCGACCTGCCGATGCTCATGAAGATCGCGCAGCCATGGCCGGGAGAACCGTCATGCTGAACACGCACATTGCCAGATACGTCTCGCTGTATCGCGGCTTGGGGCGGAAGTTCTCGGAACAGGAACGACTGCTGCGCCAATACGCCGCTTTCGCCGAACGCTTCGGTGACCGGCACACCCGAGTGCAGCGCATCTACGACTGGTGCCACACGGCAAGCTCGCAGAACGTGGCTCGCCATAGGTACGACGCTGCTCGTAATTTCAGCCTTTTCGCTCACGCCGAGGACCCAGACCACGAAGTCCCGCCTGTCGGCGTTTTCGGCCGGGGGAAGCGGCCACGTCCCACTCCGACCATCATCGAACCGGACCAGGTGCGGGCGATCATGGCGGCGGCATTGAACGTTCCGCCCCATGGCACGATTAGCCCATACACGTACCATTACCTGTTCGGCCTGCTCGCGGCGACAGGTCTCCGGATTTCCGAGGCTCTCGCCCTACAGTGCGACGATCTGGTCGAGGATGGGCTGGTCGTCCGCAACGGCAAGTTCGGCAAGCAGCGGCTGATCGCCTTGCAGCCATCGACGCGCCAAGCACTCGAAGCCTACATTGCGATCCGCGCGAAGCACCCGGCCAAGTGTAATGACCTGTTCGTCACTATCCGGGGGCGGGCGCCGCACAAGGTGCGCGCCCACGTCGTGTTCGTCAGGTTGGCCCGGCTTCTCGGATATCGTGGAGCAACCGGTACGGCAGGCATGCGACTCCACGATCTGCGACATACGTTCGCTGTTCGCTCGCTTGAGTCCTGCCCGCGTGACAGGGAGGCCATTGCCCACCACATGGCCGGTCTCAGTGTCTACCTGGGGCACGCGTCGATCGCCAACACGTACTGGTATCTCGAAGCCACGCCAGTGCTGCTGCGCGACATTGCGGCTGCAAGCGAGCAACTTTTTCAAGGAGAAGCGGCATGACGGCGCTTGCTCCCCATCTCTCGGCATATCTGCGGGAACATCTGCCGCGCGAACGCGCCGTCAGCCCGCACACGGTGAAGACCTATGCCAACTGCTTCGTCCTCCTCGTCCAGTTCGCTGCCGATCGGCTGAAGCGCCGACCGACCGATCTAGAGGTTGAGGATCTCGACACAGACATGATCATGGCCTTCCTCGATCATGTCGAGATCGGCCGCGGCAGCTGCGTGCGGACCCGCAATGGCAGGCTCGCCGCGATCCGATCCTTCTTCCGATACATCGAGTACCGGATTCCAGCCTGCCTCGATCAGGCACTCCGTGTCAGAGCAATCCCGACCAAGAAGACAGACAAGGCGCTGATCGATTATCTCGACCGGGCCGAGATCAAGGCTTTGCTCGATACACCCGATCCCCGGACACGCCTCGGCACCCGTGATCGCGCGATGCTGCATCTTACCTATGCTGGCGGACTGAGGGTGTCGGAACTCGTAACGCTGCAACTGGGCGATTTCCCGGACCGCTCCCTGTCCACCATGCACATCATGGGCAAAGGGCGACGTGAACGGGTCCTGCCGCTGTGGAAGGAGACCCAGATCGCATTGCGCGCATGGCTTGCGATCCGGCCTCAAGTTGAGGTCACCGAGATATTCCTCAATGCCAACGGGCAGCCGATGACCCGCGACGGATTTGCGTTCCGATTGGCCGAGCACGTCAAGACGGCAGCGACGAAGCAGCCGTCGATCCTTGGGAAGCGCGTCACACCCCACGTGCTTCGTCATTCTTGCGCGATGCACACGCTCGCGGCGACGGGGGACATTCGCAAGGTCGCATTATGGCTCGGCCACGCCAGTATCCAGAGCACCGAGACCTACTTGCGCGCCGATCCCGAAGAGAAGCTGCAGATTCTCGCAGCCCACGGTGCCCCTGCGATCAAGCCGGGGCGCTTCAAGCCGCCTTCCGACGCCTTGATCACAATGCTCACTGACGTTCGAAGGCGGGCCTGACCCGTCTCCGAACACTCTCTCTAACCCTCATAATATCTGGAGTGAAATCATGGAAAACCGAAGGAAACCTGCGCCTCGCGCCGCCACGCTCGACATAAACTGCGACTGCAAAGAATATGTGTAATGTTGAGCTCAACATTACACGTATTCCCGCGGGGACAGGTCGATCTCCAGAGTTTCGCGCTCCTCGTCTGACAGGTCGGCAAGTCGGCGGTCGAGCATGGCTTCTGCCGTCGAGACCAGCTGGACGACAACAGCGTGACCGTCGGCAATCGCCGTATCGATCGCAGGCAGCAGGCTCGGGAGCTTCATAGACAGAAGCAGCTGTGCGAAGAAGCGCTGCTTGGTTCCCTCGAAGATCGACAGCGCTGCAGACTTGGCACCCGAGTTGAGCGTGCCGCCGGTCGCGCTGTCGACGATCCGCGTGGCTTCCAGCGCTTCGCGCAGGTTGGCGTGAATGATCGCCCAGGCCTCAGCATAGGCATCGTAGACCGCGATCTGGTCCTCGGTCAGGCAATGCTCGAGGATCTCATACTCGACACCGGCGAACGAAAGGGCCCGGGCGGTGTAGAGGCCGAGTGATTTGAGATCCCGCGCGACCAGTTCCATATGTGGACGGCTCCCTCTTGCAAGGGCTGAACGGAAAATTTGATCGGATCGCTTGCTTCCATATGTCCGGCCTTTCGGTGCGGTCGCACGTGACCGCTGGCCAAGATGGTTTCCGCGGTGTGTGTTCCCAACACGGCAGCGGCCTGTGATGGCCACTGGAACTGACGGAGTGTCACACGCCTCGGATCGATCGATCGCACCATCTGCTCTCTTCATGCAAGATCACGGATCAGCTCAGTACGATAGCATTGATATTCTGCTCATCGCTCCTGGCTAATTCTTATGCTGCTACCGCAGTAAGGGCGGGCGGCGCGACGCATTGGTATCGCTCGCCGCTCACCATGAGTTTCCACGCGACACGTGCGGCTTTGTTAGCAACGGCAACCGCAACGAGCTTAGGTGATTTTCGTCCAATCAAGCCGATAAGCCATGGTGTGAGATTCCTACCTCGCCCATTGCGGGCGTGCTGAACGACTGCGGTAGCTCCGACCACGAGCGTGCTTCTGAGAAGCTCATCACCAGCGCGAGTGATAACGCCGTGTCTTGTCTTGCCGGCGGTCGAGTGATCTTTAGGGGTCAGGCCCATCCATGCCGCAAAATCCCGACCGGATTTGAATAGATGCGGATCGGGCGTTTTCATCATGAGCAAGGTCGCGCCGATAGGCCCAACGCCGGGAATTTTGGCCAGTCGCTGACTACATTCGTCGTTGCGATGCCATTCCATCAGCTTCGCGTCGATCCGTTCGATCTCGCACTGGAGCTGCGCATATTCCTTTCCCTGCAGGGCAAAAAGTTCGCGCGCCAATTCGGGTATCGTTTCATCTGCCGCGATGCGCTCGAGAAGCGGTACGACGCGACATGCACCCGTCGCCGCAGTGATGCCGAACTCCGCGCCATACCCTCGTATAGCGTTGACGAGCTGGGTGCGCTTCTGGATGAGCCTTTCGCGCACCCCGACCAACATGAGCGCCGCCTGTTGTTCTGCAGTCTTTACTGGAACGAAGCGCATTGTTGGGCGGCTCACCGCTTCGCAGAGAGCTTCGGCATCCGCCGCGTCGTTCTTGCCGCGCTTGACGTAGGGCTTCGCTAATTGCGGCGCGATCAACCTTACGTCATGCCCGAGCGATCCGAGAAGACGAGCCCAATGATGTGAACTGCCGCATGCCTCGATAGCGACGACGGTGGGTGGCAGCTTTTCGAAAAACCGAACCATTTCCCGGCGCGTCAACTTCTTGCGCAGCACTGCCTTCTCCGCTGCATCGACGCCATGCAGTTGAAAAACGTTCTTTGACGTATCCATGCCTATGCGGGTAATTTGCTCCACGGGCGGCTCCCTTGATTGAGTCTTGCAACGCACTCACTCTGGCACATTGCGATGCCGTTGGGAGCCGTCCACCCCAACATGGCTGCAATTCCGCCATCGCGAATGTCGGCGACGAAGGCCTCGCGATTGGCAAACGCGGTCTCCGGACCCCAGAGCCCGAGGCGCGTTGCATAGGCCAGGTTGTTAACGTCGGACGCTCCGGTGGCCGAGGCGTAGAGCACCCTTGCCCGGGGCAGGAGGTTCTGCAGGCGCACCCCGGCAATGCCCTGCTCCGATCCTTTGACCTTGCCCCGCGATCCCTCGCCGCCGGCTGCGTTAGACATGGCGTGCGCTTCGTCGAACACGATCACGCCGTCGAACCCCTCACCAGCCCATGCGATGATCTGGTCAAGCCGCGTTGCGTCGCTTCGACCCGAACGCAGCGTCGGATAGGTCACGAAGAGAATCCCGTCGCGCATCGCGATGGGGGTGCCGAGCTTCCAGGACGCCAGAGGTTGGATGTCGATCGGGAGACCGCCTAGCGCAGTCCAGTCGCGGCGAGCATCTTCGAGCAACGCCTCGTTCTTCGAAATCCAGATATGGCGGCGTTCCCCGCGCACCCAGCGGTCGAAAATGACGCTCGCGACCTGGCGGCCCTTACCAGCGCCGGTGCCGTCCCCAAGGAAATAGCCCTGCCGGTAGATATGACCTTCAGCCGAGGCATTGAGCGAACAGCCCTTGTCCTCGGGTTCGAACCGGCCAGGCAAATCGCGCGCATGGGCGCTTGCGGCATAGATCAGAGTCTCTGCCTGGGCAGCCGACAGCAGCCCCTTCGCAATCAACCCGTCGGGAAGCTGCGGTATTCCGTCTGGCTTAGGTGCAGAAATCGACCCCATGGCAACGGATTCAACGAGCGGCGTCGGATGCCCGGCCGCGCCATCGATAACGATTCTGCTCGGACGATAGGGCAGATAGTGGCCGACCTGATGGTCAAGCGGCGCAGGGGCTTCGAGCGACTGGTAGGTGAGCGACCCAATGGCGGAGGCTGCAGGAGTGATCCTTGCTGGTGTCGGCTGCGGCCTGCGCGGCGCGGCGACCAGAAGGAACGGGGCACGAGCCGGAAGGCTCGACTTCTGGGGAGCAGCCTCCGGGCTGGCGCGAGCCGGCAAGGCATCAACAAGATCGACCAGCTGGCGGAACTCGTTCGTGCGAATAGCGATGGGCTCGTTGGCACCTTCCACCTTATCGAGAACCAGCAGCCGCGTGGTGATCCCGGTGCCATTCTTGATAAAGGCACGTTCAACCGCGGCATTGAGCCGCATCGACACTGGCCCCTTCGCCCCGGCCAGAAACCGCGCGCAATCGAACCATTCAGGCATGATCGCGACCAGCCGCCCGCCGGGGGCAAGCCGGTTCCAGGCCGAGCGCAGATGCCTCGCTCCGGTGCGGCCATCGTGGCCCCGCTCGATCCCATGAGAATATGGCGGGTTCATCAGCACGACGCTCGGTGCGATGACCGGATCGAGCAATTCGTCGATGAGCTCGGCATCATGCCCGGTCACGCGGGCAGCCGGGAACGCAGCAGTCAGGCAGTCGCGGCGCAGCGGCGAGATTTCGTTCAAGGCAAGGCGCGTGCCGGCTTTGGCAGACCAGACCGCGAGCATCCCCGTTCCGGCCGATGGTTCGAGCACGAGCTCATCGGGTATCAGCCCACAGGCCCGTGCGGCAAGCCAGGCCAGGCGCGGCGGCGTTGCGAATTGCTGCCATTCGATCTGCTCGTCGCTGCGATTGGTCTGGGTCGGAATTCGGTCATCGAGGGAGAAGAAGAACTGTTCCGCCTCGTCGATCGGGCTCGCGAGCTGGATCTGATCGAACGCTTGCAGGTATTGAACCTGTGCCAGCTCTAGAGCTGCGTGGGCGTCACGCACCGACCAACGCCCGAGAGCATCGCTGCCCCCGAAGTGCTCGCTCATGATACGCGTCACGTCGCTGCGTGACAGCGCGCGGCCAGCTGCGAGCTCTGAAGCCATGATCTGGGCCGCCGTCGCAACAGCGGGCGGTGATGGTTCATCGAATGCAAAAGCGAGGGAAGAATTGGACATGGGAACCTCCTGACGAGGTCCTGCGGCGGGCAGGCCTCAATCAGCCAAAGGCCCCCTCCCCTCTGCCCAACGGATCAGGTTTACCGGCAAGCCGGGACTTCAGCTCATCGTTCCAGTCAAAACCGGGCGAGGCCGGTGCTCGTGAGTGGATGACACGATGAGGCGCAGCGTAAGCCTTCAGCGCTCGCTGTTCCGCGAGAGCGCCTCCGGCATCATTGTCGATGAACAGATGGAGTTCACCCACGCTCTCCGGGATCGCAACAAGGCCGAAGCGCTCATTCCCGAGCGTTGCCCAGCAAGGGATGTCAAACAGCTGCATTGCTGAGAGGGCGCTCTCGATACCTTCGGCAAGTCCAAGACGCCCTTGCACCGGCGACACCAGTCTGACGGCGCCACAGCCTAGGGTGCCAAGCGCACGCTTGGGCCGCTCGAAAGCGGCAAGCTTGCCGCTCGCCAAGTCGAGAAAGGTTCGGTGTACCGCGATTATACCAATGTCGGTTGTTACTGCGGCCAGCATCGCGGGGAGAAATTGGACAGCGCCGCGCGGCCCGAGCGGCGTGCGCGCCATGTAGCGGAGTTGATCGGATCCGCGCAAAAGACCGCGATGCGCAAGGTATTGTACGGCCGGGCTGTCGGAGATCGTCGTCGCCGATTGCCACAAGCGTCGTGCATTGGGGCTGAAGTCGCCAAGACTCTTCCGTTCGATGGTCCCAGCATCTGAACCGGTGAAAAGGTCGCGGCTGCGAAAGCCCTGCCGATCCAACGCCGCAATGACGTCCTCATTCAGGCATCCCGCAAAGCAGTGAAACAGGATGGCTTTGCGCCCCAAAGTCACACTAAGCGACGGAGTTCGATCGTCATGCGCGGGGCAGCAGCACATGCCTTTGCCCCGACTCCATGTACCCTGGAGGCTTTCGACGATGATACGGGCGCGGCGTTCGAGTTGATGAGCTTTGTCTAACGGGGGCATCGACCTACTCCGGTTGCGGTGCCCTCCCCGCGCAGCCTCCGCTCTGCACTCGCGCCAAACCAATTTCCTACGTCGTTTGTTCTTTATATGTTCCACCTCGATTCGGCTAGACAAGGATCGAGAAATGACAATCAAAACTCTCTTGATCGCAGGCATCGCGATCACCTCTGCTATCCCGGCCAGTGCCCAGGAGTTGCCAACGCCAGCAACAATCGAAGCAACCGCCAGCCACTCCGTCGGCATTCGGATTGCTGAAACATCGAATGGCTTCCAGCTGGTCGAGCATGGGCTCTGGCGATCTGCCCAAGACGGCCCGGCGCCTGTTGTGACTGTGCCGCAAACTGGTCGGGTCAACTTGCCCTACAGATACGAGCGGACGGCCCAACCTGGCCCATCCGGCTTCAGGCGAGCAAGCTACCTGCCCCACATCTATGCGGCGGAAGCGAAGTATTCACTGCCCGCAGGCCTGCTCGATGCACTCGTATGGACGGAATCTCGATACAACCCGTTCGCCATCAGTCCGGCAGGCGCAGCAGGTCTCGGACAGCTGATGCCAGCAACGGCAAAAGAACTCGGGGTCTTCAATCGCTTCGATCCCATGGCCAACATCTTCGGCGCTGCGCGGTATCTAAGGCAGATGCTCGACAAGTTCGGCGTGGTTCACCTCGCGGTGGCTGCCTACAATGCGGGTCCTGGGGCGGTTGAACGCGCAGGCGGCATTCCCCGCAATGGCGAGACGCCCGGATATGTCCGCGACGTCCTGCGCCGTTGGCGCTTCTAAAGATCGGCTCGAAATGGCTGGCGCAGGGCCCATCGTCCTGCGGTTTCTGGCTGGGTGGTTTTGTAGCGGATTCGATCCCCTCTGAAATTAGCCGTCTTTGGCCTCGGATGGGTACTTGGCTGCGATCTGCATTACCTCCTTACCCCACAACGCCAACGCCTCTCGTTTCTCGTTGGTATACTGGTGACGGTGATAGACCCCAGCGACGCCAGCCATAGCTGATCCTGACTGGTGATTGAGGACCGCCTCAGAAACCACCAGGGGTATGCCAAGACGCTGGAGACCGGTTGCCACCGTCCGTCGAATATCATGCATTGTGAAGTGACCGGCCTCATAGCCAAGCTTCTCGTCCACGCTTGCTCTGATCCGCTTCCAGGCCTTCGATAGTCCGCTGACGCTGTTCGTATTGGTGACCTTCGATGCCAACAGAATCTGGGATTGCTTGTGGGCCTCGTCGGGGTCGATGCCAGCCGCCATGAATATCTCGGTGATGATTGCCAGGGCCTGCGCGGATAGCGGCACCACATTCGCCTTGCCGTTTTTTGCTCGGTCGCCCGGAACTGTCCAGACTTTCGCCTTGAAATCGAACTCGTCGCACGCTGCATCGAGCACCTCGCCCCGGCGCTGAGCCGTAAGGATAAGCATCTGCACGAGATGACCGAACGGATAGCCATCCTCGACCGCAGATTGCCACAGTGCAGCAAGCTCACGGTCGCTGAGTACACGGTCGCGAGGTTCATTCCGCTTCGGGCGCCACGCATCCCGACAAGGATTGGCGGGCATATGCTCAAGTCTGGTGAGCGCCCACGTGTAGAATGTCGAAAGATGGCGAAACACGATCCGCGCCATCGTCAGGGTTTCCTTGCCCCGCTCGAACGCAATTCTCTCAATGAAGCGGCTCACGTCACTTCGGGTTATGGAGTCTGCGAGCCGGTCTCCAATCTCGGGCTCAATATACTTTCGGAACACCCGATCGAACTCCCTCGCGCTCCGCTTTTTGCCCTCGATCTGCTGAGCAAGGTACGTCTCGTAGAGCTCCGCGACTGTCCCTACGCCTTTTGACCCCTTCCTCTTTGCGCCCGCTTTTCTGGCGATGCTCTTGCCCTGCTCGACATCGACAAGCAGATCGCGCGCCTTCTTGCGGGCATGGGCCAGTGTAAAGCTCGGCCCATGGCGTCCGATTGTCACATTCAACCATTTGCCCTGAACCCGCTTGCGCAGAATGTACGTCTTGATACCACTGGCACCCATGCGGAGCCTAAGGCCGGGTACGATACCATCGGCGAGCTCAATCTGACCCGCAGTCGGCGCCTTTAGCCCTGCGATCTTTGCGTCCGTCAAACCTACTTTGTTCGCCATATGTACCTGCTACCTTAGGTAGCTTTTTGTAGTGGATACTGGCGAACATTTCAAGAACAATGCGGACTATGAATCCCAGATTTCCGCCATTTTTGGACACATACGGACGCGCTAGGACCCTCTGATCATGGCTCTTAATCAGCGGGTCCTTGGTTCGAGCCCAAGTGCGTCCACCATATTTTTCAGATACTTACGGAAAAACATACGGTGCCATTCCGACACCGTGCCGAACCCCATTCCGACAATTTGCTGACGCCGGCTTAATCGGCGTGGGTCGGCAGCCGTCACACACCCCAATCCTAGCCCCGCTGGCGAACACAAAGCAGCCTGTTCGGGCCAGCAAAGGCCGGCTGAAACATGGAGTCTGATGCCTGTCGTTTCAGCTGTCGGCCATCGTGGCGGGCAGATCGGAAACCAACAGCGGACGGTCGGCCACCGACCAATTCTTGCCGTTCCGAGTATCATGTCAGAACGGCCGCTCGCGCTGAAACCCGCCACCTCGCACGCAATCGAGCGGCCAGTCAGCTATCCTACTGTTTCGGGTGACGGATACTTGCATTTGTTTGTGTGATAGCGAAATCCATGGGTGCTGCGGCTCTCGAACTTAAAGCCCGCCCATTCGAGATCGGACTCGAGGAACGGATCGTCAGCGAGCAGGTAGCGCGCATCGCCATGTAGCATCTGGGTGAGATACTGGCGGTTGATCACGCGTGCAGCGTCCTCCGGGAACATATTGCAGGTGAATCCTGCCGGACCACCTGCGATGACAAACGCACCCCAATGCCGGTCGAGAGTAAGCCACCAAGTCCGGAGTGAATTGAACATCTCCCCGAACACCGATTTGCGGCCGGACGCGGAAATGACGACGGCCGGGTTGGTCGAGGTACGAAGCACGATCCGCGACTGGCAGACCATGATGTTGATCGCGTCGGCATCCTCTGGTGGCATCGTGTCGAGGACCGCCTCGCGGAAGAGATGGTGGATACCGCCCGGCGTAGCCGCGAGCCTTTCGTGCATCGCGCGCTCCTCTGCCGTACACTCGGTGAGCTCGCCTGCGACGAACCGCGCATTCTCGGTCTCGATGAAGCGCAGCGTCGCAAGGTTGCGGCGCTGGAGGTGCCTCGCAAAGCCGTAGATTGGAAGGCTGTCGCTCGCGACGAGGCTGGCACAATCGCCATTCTCGATCTTTTTCCAGGTGCGACTTGCCGCGAAGGGCGTCTCGATTACCTTGTTGATCTCGCCCTCGATCGAACCGGCGATACCGTCCTCGACGAAATCGTGCAGTCCTCCCTCGTAGCCGATCGACCCAATCGATTTGCGGTCGGCGACCAGCACGTCACCGTGACGCTCGAGCACATTGACCTTGTTCGCATCGTCAGCGCAGGCGAAGCGCCGCAAGTAGAATTGCGGCACATAATGGTGGCGCTTCGGTTCGTTGTCAGCCACGCTAGCACCCCTTGCCCTTGCTAGCTTCGCTGATCCGAGCGCGCGCGGCGACAGCGAGATCTTCGAAGCGTGGCAGACTCTCGATAAAGCCGCAATTCTCAGGATTCTCGAGCCGGTAGGGCGCGTCTTCCGGGATCGCGGCGAACCGCTCGACCGCATCCATGTAGCGCGGGAGGAGCCAAAGGAACTTGGCGACTACCCGTACATCTTCATGGGCCAGGCCGTTGCGCAGTAGCCCGCTCAATGTCCCCAGATAGTCTGGATAGCCATAGTCGTCCGCCCCGGCGACCGCTACCACGGCATTCCACGAGATATAGTCGATAAAGAGGTGACCATCCGCGTCCTCGGCCATGAAGTCGCGGACAAAGGCCTCTTCCTCGTTGGGCGTGTGGTCCTCGTTGCGCCGTTTGCGGGCGAGCCGGATGACAGCGGGATCCACGATCACGCGCGGATGGCAGGCGACCTTGGACTCCATTTCATAGGCCTTCACCATCGCGGGTCCGACGATGTGGCGCGAATTGTGATAAAGATCGCCGACCGTGACCGCACCGCGCAGCAGGAAGCCGCGCTCGGCCAGCGAGATGACAGTAAGTGCGATTGCGTTGATCATCCAGAACACCCCTGAACGCTCGGTGACGCGGTAGGACATCACCACCGAGTCTGAGAATTGCGTGACGCGCTGGCTCTTGAAGATGCTGGCCTCGCCGAGCGTGCCAATATCGTCCATTGCGGCGAGCAGCCTCTGCAACCCATCCGGATCGCGCTCGGTGCTAGCGACCACTTCCTTGAATCCGAGAAAGTCGATGAAGAGGAGGAGCCGGCGCTCATATTTCGGAATTGGTCTAGCGCGGGGGAGGTTAGCCAAGGTCGGTGTCCACATAGCTGAAGTGATAACCCCGCGTGATTGCGGCGAAGGCCGGGCCGCCCTCGCTGTGGATCGTGCCCGAGCGATTCAATGGAGTAAAGAACGCTTTCTCAGCGGGCGTGGCAACGTGCCTGTGCCCATAGTCGGCTCTACTACCGCAGCGAAGGAGAAGGTGTTTCGGGAGTGAAGCCGAGGAACGACAATTCCACAGACCTGCGGCCTGACGTCCCCCGTCGATATCGCGTGAATTAAAGCTGCCAACCTTCAATAGCCCCAGTCTTTGACGTTTCGAGCAGAGGTTTGCGCAGTTTTTTGGCGGGTTTTGGGTCACGCTGCCAATTGATAATTTGTCCCGGAACGGCAGTTACGTCCCACTTCGCCCCCTTCGGCCCCCAGCTCGAAAAAGCGGGGTCGACGTTCCGCAAGGTGAGTGTCACCATCCTGAAGTGGCTCGGCCGCAAGGCTGACCTGGCCATCGACGAAACCATCAAGGCCGGGATCGGCGTCGCCAAGTGGAGCGCGGTCGCGGCTTTCGCCGGCGGGTTGGCAGCTGACCTCGCGAAGCTGGCGTCCTACATACTCCCGTTTTGAAGCCGCCCGAACAAGCGCCGACGGACGATGGTAATTTCGTCGGCGCTGTGTGAGAAAGCCGTCCTCGCCGAGTTTGGGGAATGCGATGAACGTCTGTCCGGAGTGCTTCGAAAACAACACGTTGAGGCGCCGGCTGATCGAGATCCGCCCGGGCTTTCCCGACAACGAACGATGCCAGTTCCACCCTTCCCGCAAGGCAGTCCCGCTCGAAGAGGTCGGCAAGATAGTGGAGCCCGCCCTGCGCGCGAACTACGCAATCGGCGAGTGGATGTTCGAAAGTCAGGAGGGCGATGACCTCTACACTATCATCAACGAGACGACCGGTGCCGACGACGGCCAGGTGATAAACGCGCTCCTCGGCTGGCTAATCGACAACGACGACTACTGGCCGCCAGACGGCGAAGAGGCGTTCTTCGCGGATGACCAGACCTATGTCCCCATCCGACTCGACGGGTGGCGTCACGGCGCCCTGTGGCGCAAGTTCCGCGAGGCTATTCTCCACCGCCAGCGCTTCTTCAACGATCCCGCCAAGGCGTTCCTAGCCGAGATATTCGACGGCATCCAGAATCAATCGGACATCGACAGCAAGCCAGCGTTCTACCGCCTGGCCCCCGCGACTGACCCGGTCTTCTACCGCGCCCGGATCGTTGCCGACGAGGAAGCCTTCCGAACCATCGCGAAGGACCCGGCATCGCTCATGGGGCCACCGCCTCCCGCTCTGCGCCGGGCAGGTCGGATGAACGCGACCGGAATCGCGGTGTTCTACGGCGCCACCGAGAAGGACACGGCCATCGCCGAACTGCGCCCCGCCGTCGGCTCGCTGATCAGCCTAGCCGCTTTCCGCATCCACCGACCTATCCACGTCCTCGACCTCACCCGCTTCACGCGGGCCGGAAAGCAGATCGACATCTTCGCCAAGAACCAGATGGTCCGTGCCACCCAGTGGGCTTTCTTGCAGAGCTTCGCGTCCGAGATCAGCCAACCCATCCTCCCGGGCGACGAGCATCTCGAATATGTGCCCGCGCAGGTCGTGGCAGAATATCTCACGAACCAGCCAGTGCGATGGCGCGGCACCGACGTGACCCCGGACGCCATCATCTTCCGGTCGGCCCAGCGTGAAGGTGGCAAAAACATCGCCATCATGGGTGACGCTGCGACCATCTGCGCCTCCCATGCATCGGAGCCGTCCAACAGGTCCTCCGGCAAGCGTCCAGACGCCGACCTCGACTTCGTCTCCCCCCTCCCCGCACCCTTGAATGCCGGGCTCGAATATGTCGACGGCACCATCGAGCTGCTGGAGGTCGGCTCTGCGGTCTACGCCGTCGACACGCATTATGCCTCGCCCACGCTCGACCTCTCGCCGGACGATCTGGACGATCTGGACGATCCTGCCTTCTAGTTTTGCGCGTCGGCGATCAACGCCCGTCCAACTACTCCGCCAAGTTCCTTACGCCTGCATTATTCGCGACGGAAGTCCCGTCCCCTTCATCGTCCCGATGAAATCATATGCCTCTCCGGTTCGGGGCGCGAACCAATACAGCAGCAGCAGATCACGCGTCCCGCCTTGATCAAGCGCGCTGCTCGTCGCCCGCGCGATATTGGCCTGAAAGGTCTTCGGTTCGGGAGGGGGACCGATCACGAACGAGATGGTCGATGCGCGCTCCGCCTCGCCCGACGTGATTCCACTGGTGAAATAGCTGTCGACGGATCTCTCAATCATCCGCCAGCCTTCGCGCAGCAAACGGTCGGCAGCCTTTTGCGTCTCGAAGTCGAAGCTCAGAAGCCGACGACCGAACCGCGTCCAGCCTGCGGGCTTCTTGTCCTCGAGGGATCGCAATACCGCCTCCCACGTTTCGGTCCTGCGAATCGGAAAAGATAGGGTCCCCGCCGCCCTAGCCTCGCTGTAGCCATACGCGACCTTCGCGGAACGGCCATACAGCCACAGCTCGCCATTGCGTCTCACGCTCGGCACATTGAACTGCGTCTCCAGATAGAATGCTACCAGATCCAGTTCATCCGCGACATACGCCACCTGCCGCTCGAAGGTCTCACGACGGCTTAGGTAGTGGCACCGCTCGACCTGCATCGTCAGCACCTCCATGACCGTCTCCAGCTCGAATATGCTCATCGTCGGGGCTATGTCAGCCGTCTCCGGTATCAGGCCCGCCTCCTTCAGCCTCGGCCAGTGCGCAGAGAGTGGTCCGACCGAATCCAGCACCACGTTCACCCGAACGATGTCACGGATCATGTCGGCATCGATCTCCAGGACACCGTCGTCGCTCCTGAAACTCAAGACGCCGTGCGCGTCCTGCAGCATCCGCTTGAATCGGGCCGACTGGTCCGATGGATCGACAACCAGCTTCCGCAGCGCTCCCTTCAGACTGTTCAAGGCTCCGCGTCGAGCCGGACCGTCGATCTTAGCTGACTTCGCCTCGAACACGATGACCGTCTTATCGATCACCGCGACAATGTCGGATTCGTAGTTCCGGCCATCTGCCGGATCTGTCCAGAGCACCGACCTGTGTATCTCCGCGTCGGGCAGGAATGTCGTTAGGGTCGAGCGCAACTTCCGCTCCAGCCACTCTGCCCGCTCATCCTCGACCCCAGACTTCGTCGAAGGCAATCTGTTGCAGACCTCCTGAAACGTTTCTGCTAGATTGGTCCCCAGACTATGCGGGTTGCACAGAAAGTATCGGCCATCGTCCAGCTTTACGAATGGTCTCAGCCTGACAGGGTTATCAAGGTGGAGGTGCTGGAGCTGATCACCTCCGACTTCCCCGAAGCGCAAAGAGATTGTGTCGATAATCTCGAGCAAAGCTTGGCTACCCGCGACGTCGGCGGGCGCCACGAGCTCCTCGCTGGTGAACGTCATCATGGATGCAATCCGGCCTTCGGAGATCGACCACAGCCCAGCCTCGACCACACGCCGATCATGCCGGTGCGGCATCACTTCCGCCTCGACCTTAGCCGCAACCTTTGCGCTGAGCGGCTCCACGAACGCCCGGATCATCGCTATGCCAGACTTCTTTCGCATCCAGCTGCGAAGCCATGCCATGTGCGACTCAAGACGCCGGTTGATCGTCTCGATCACTCCCAGCATCACCGTGATGAGATCGTCGGGATCGCACCCGTGCTGCCGCCGGAAGGTTTCCCGCACCGCCGCCGCTAGCGCACGAGCATATTCCTCGGTCTGATGAACGTGGCGAGCGCCCCTGATCGCCATCGTCCAGTCGCGCAGCAGCGACAACAGTTCCAGCCGATCGTTGTGCTCCAGATCTGCTGTCAGCTTCAGAAGCCAAGTATGCCGGTAGGCCTGTCCATTCTCCTCTAGGAGATCGATACTGTCCTGCGTGAAGCCGGCAACGTCAATGCCAGCGCCTTCGCCATCGTCAACCCGCTCGGCCGACAGCGCCAACGCCTGCAGTATCTCTACGTGCCAGACCTCGATGCCCTTTTTGTCGGGCTCCTTCTGCAGGCCGGCGATCCTGAAGAACATTGCAAAGGCGACGCGGGCAAGCACCTCGATCGCATCGTGTTCGGTGATCAGGCCACGGAGTCGAGACAGAGTTGTCCCGTACGCCCTTTGGGCGGCGTCACCCGCTTCGTTTGCGTTGGCAATTCTTTCGGCCGTCCATCGCTTTACTTTCGGCACACCCTCCCAGTCGATCACGCGATCCCCACCTTCAATATTGCCTGACGCTTCCTTCACCATCGCGAACGACGGCAGACCGATCGCGCGTTAGGAGGATGCAATGTGCCGACGACGGCGATGTAACTCAAGACTTGCGCGGGATTTCTCGCGGGCTTTGAACTTCGGGATCGGCGGAGGCATTTCGGCGAAAGCCCACCTCGCATCAAGGATGCGCGAATGGCAGCTATCCCCGGATCGTTCTTCGAAACCTGCCAGTCCGCGTTGGGCGGGCAAGCGGACTTGGCACAACCGACCATTTTCAGCCGTTCAGTCGGTCGCTTTCAGCTCCTGATTGCAGACCGGCAGCTCTTCGATCTTCGCCTTTCGCTGCGACTGGCGTCTCCGGTTTTAGTATATTGGTCACACAACTGATGCTATGAATTGACGATGTTCTCGTTGATCTTGTCTCCCGATTATGCGGTTTTCTCGATAGCATTGGTGATCATGCTGGGTATCGGCGCGATAGAGGCGGTCGGCCTCGGCTTTGGCCATCTCGATCTCGATAATGACATCGGAACAGACGTAAATGGGCCTGGGGTGCTTGATTGGCTGGGCTTGAAAACGGGATTGCCGGTGCTGATTTGGCTGACCTCTTTGCTTGGCTGCTTCACCCTGACCGGCTTTGCGATCCAGCAGATCGCAACCGCGATTACTGGCGCACCGCTGCACTGGGCGCTCGCCAGCGGCATCGCCCTGTTCGTCGGCGGGATCGCCAACAGCTTCGCCTCGACATTACTTGCGCGGATCATGCCCGAATATGAAAGCACGGTGATCGACACCGAAGATCTTCTCATGCGGCGGGCGACTGTGGTGGAGGGCGCTTCCCGGCGTGGGCATCCTGCGCGGGCGAAGGTCGTCGATCAGCACGGGCAAGCCCATTACGTCATGGTCGAACCGCATCACGACGCAGACGTCGTCGGTCAGGGCGAAAGCGCCTTGCTCGTACGCCGGCAAGGGCCGACCTTCTTCGTTCAGCCGGATCTCGATACGCCCTTCCGGCCGCTTTAAAACATTTCGATTGATCGATCATAGGAGGACTCATTGCCTGCATCTCTACTCAACATCCTGATTTATGCAGGTATTGTCCTTCTTTCTCTCGTCATCATCGGTATCATTCTGACGCGCCTGTATCGCCGAGCGACCAAGGATGTCGCCTTGATCCGGACGGGTTTCGGTGGAGAAAAAGTGGTATTGAACGGCGGCATCATGGTCATCCCCGTCTTGCACGAATTGATGCAGGTGCGGTTGACGACGGTGAAACTGGAAGTGTCGCGCTTGAACAAGGATGCGCTGATCACGCTAGACAAGCTGCGCGTCGATGTCGTCGGCTTGTTCCATATCAAGGTGAAGCCCGACGCCCAATCGATCGCCGCTGCCGCCCAGACGCTCGGTGAATCCGTCAACAGTCCCGATGCCGTCAAGTCACTGTTGGACGGCAAGCTGGTTTCCGCGCTGCGTTCGGTCGCAGCAACGATGACGATGGAACATCTGCACGCAAATCGTGCCGACTTCATCCAGAAAGTTCAGGAAGCGCTGATGACGGATCTGGATATGAACGGCTTCCAGCTTGAATCGGTCAGCATTACGCATTTCGATCAGACCGCGTTCGAGCACTTCAACGAGAACAATGCGTTCGACGCTGAAGGCCTTACCGTGCTGACCCGTACGATCGAGGAGCGTAAAAAGATCCGCAATGACATTGTGGCGACTAACCGCGTCGAAATCGAGCAGCGCAATCTTGACGCAAACAACCAGTCTCTGGAAATTGCGCAGGCGGCTGAGCAGGCGCGCCTGACTCAGGAACAGACATTGGCGGCGCGCCGGGCCGAGCAGGCAACTGCTATCGCAACGGCCGAAGCCGAACAGACACGTCTGGCAGAAATTGCACGCATCAGCGCCGAGCAGGCGCAGACCGTCGCGCAGACAGAGGCCGACAAGATTATCCAGACGGCCACGATCGCGCGCGACGGCGCGGTGCAAACGGCAACGATAGAGCGAGATCGCAATATCGAATTGGCGCGTATCACTACGGCGGTGCAGACGGCCCAGAAATCCGAAGAAGAATCCACGGCCACCGCTGCTGCCAATGAAGCCCGCGCACTCGCCGTTCGCGCCGAGGAAAGCGTGCAAACCGCCAAGGCGACCGAAATAGCCAATCGAAACAAGAATGTGGCTGTCATCGCGGCAACGCAGCGGGCGCAAGAAGAGGCTGTTCAAATTACCGTCGCAGCCAGTGCCGACAAGGAAGCGGCCGAAGCGCGCGCCGTCGCTTTACGAACCGAGGCAACTGCTGAGGCGGATGCCGAGAAGGCGCGCGCCGAAGGCCGCGCAGCCGCGTTCAAGGTTGATGCCGCCGGTCAGACCGCCCTTAATGAAGCGACTAACATCTTAAACGATGCGCAGACCGCGTTGCTGGTCCGAAGGGCTATGTTGGAGGCGCTCCCAGCAATCATTGCTGCCGCTTCGAAGCCAATGGAGCAGATCGATAAGATCTCGATCCTCGACGCGCGTGGTCTTCACGGGGATCAGTCCATTGGTGATGCGGTATCTGGCGGTGGCGGCAACCTGGCCGATGCGGCTGTGGCCGCCGCTATGCGGTATCGCGTAGGCGGTCCGCTGATAGACGCGCTAATGGCGGAATTGGGTATGAATGGCAGCACCCTCAACGGCATGCTTGCAGGAGCGCCGCCCGTACCTGATCTGCCCCCGCGGAGTGGGCCGGTTGGTTTGTTAGTGGATTATGCTCACCATCGCCATATCCGGGCGGAGGTGGAGCGAAGCGGAACCGGAGGCCGGATATGGCGGTGAAGCCGTTTCCGGTGC
>NZ_CAKKNC010000029.1 GCF_918741285.1 Sphingobium sp. CECT 9361
ACCGCTCAGGCGGCCTGATTTACCAGCAGCGAAAACCCAATCTCCCAGGAGTAAGGGTAGCGATACTCCTGGGAGATCTTACCTCAAAAAAATGCTTGATGCCTGCGGTCCACAACGGATGCGTACGTTGAGAATGCCTCTGCTCGCCGGACTAACCTCGGGCCTCACAAGGTCTGAAATCCCGAAAGGGACGGGGAACAATAGCATGTTCGGAAAAGGCCAGATGCGTCTTAGTCGCAAATGGAGGCGATGACGGTCAGGGCAAGGTGCGTATGGTGAAGGCTACACTGCTTAAATCCCAGTCTGCAGCAATCTATATAGCGATACTGGCGAAAGCGACTGTCACGCCAGGTCCGGATGATGACAGCGGTCTCATGTCTTGGCCGCCTGTTTCTCAGCCCATCCGGTGCGCCTCTCGTCGAGGGGTTTAGTGGACGAACGGGACACCTAACCGCGCCGCATCTCCATTCAGCGTAACTACGGGATGCCCTAAACAGGCGGCTTCTGCCGGCCTGCATGGGTACGGAGCCGCCATATTACTCAAATGCCCGGGGTAATGCCCGGGACATCGACCTCTTCGGAGGCGGCGGTGCAACTGTATAAGGTCTCGAGCGATCGGGCCGAAAGCGGGGAAGACCGGGGGAAGGGCGGCAGCTGTGATTCTTCAACCACCGATCATGGGGTGTGCTGATGCTGCCAGAAACTGTGAAAGGCCGGTTGGAGGCCATTCCGGCGCTCGTTGCGTCGGGCAAAAGGGTGAATGGACTCTATCGTCTGATGGGGTCTCGCCTCCTTTGGGAGGAGGGGCTCCAGAAGATCGGATCCAACAAGGGTGCGATGACGCCGGGTATTGACGGCGAGACCTTCGCGGACTTCGGACCGGAAGACCTCGACCCGATTATCGCCAGCGTGACGGCAGGGACCTATGATCCCAAACCAGTGCGTCGGGTGTTTATCCCGAAAGGCAAGGGCAAACGGCGTCCGCTGGGCATTCCCACGCGCGACGACCGCCTCGTTCAGGAAGTGGCGCGGCAACTGCTCGAACGGATCTATGAACCGGTGTTCTCGAACGCCTCCCATGGATTCCGGCCGGGCCGGTCGTGTCATACGGCGCTTGAACACGTCAAAGCCGTATGGACGGGGGTGAAATGGCTCGTAGATGTGGATGTCGCGGGGTTCTTCGAGAACATCGACCACGACATCCTCCTGCGGCTGTTGCGGAAAAGGATCGATGACGAGAAATTCATCGGCTTGATCGGCAGCATGCTTAAGGCGGGTGTTATGGAAGACCGGGTTCACACCCGGACCTACAGCGGCACTCCGCAGGGCGGTATCGTCTCTCCAATCTTGGCCAACATCTACCTCCATGAACTCGATATGTTCATGGCGGAACGGATCGCGGCTTTCGAGAGGGGGAAGGTCCGTGCCACGAACCCGGAATATGGGCGACTGGCTGGGCGCATCCAGAAACAACGGAAGCGCGTCACCATGCTGCGGGCCAAAGACAATGTCGACGAGGTGAAGGTTGCGGCCTCCTTGGCCAAAATCCAAACCTTACTGCCGCAAAAGCGGTCCATCCCGTCGAGAGACGCGATGGACCCCGGTTATCGCCGACTTCGTTACTGTCGCTACGCGGACGACTTCATGATTGGGGTTATCGGTAGCAAGGAGGATGCACGAAGCGTGTTCGCCGAAGTCAGGGCATTCCTGACCGAGGCGCTGGCGCTCACGGTGTCCGAGGAGAAAAGCGGTATCCGCAAGGCGAGCGATGGAGCCGCCTTCCTTGGATATGAGGTCCGCACATATACGACACGCCAACGGGTTGTCCGGAGCCGACAAGGTTCCGTCAGCTTCCTTCGTAGGCCGCCGTCGGAAGTGATGCAGCTGCATGTCCCTTGGGAGAAGGTCCACGCGTTCGCTTCTGCAAAAGGTTATGGTGATCTGTCGGTGTTGAAGCCGCGTCATCGTAGCCTGCTGCTCAGCTGCAGCGACGTTGAGATCGTCCTAGCTTACAACGCCGAATTGCGGGGTTTTGCGAACTACTATGCTCTCGCCAAGGATGTGAGCTTCAAGCTGAACAGGCTTGAGTTTCTCCAGCGGTGGAGCTTGTTCAAGACCTTGGCCAGCAAGCACAAAACCAATGTGCGAGCGGTCGTGGCCCGCATGAGGACGGGGCAGGAATTCACCATCGGCTACGACGTCGATGGCCAGCCCCGATCGGTCAAAGTCTGGAAACTGGCTCATCTGAAACGTGATCCGGCCACCTCGTCCAGGATTGATATCCAGCCTTGGACGCAGGTGTTCACCCACTCACGTACGGACTGGGTTGATCGTCAGAATGCCAAGCAATGCGAGGCTTGCGGTCGATCCGATGTTCCGTGTCAGGTGCACCATATCCGGGGGATGGCCGATGTTTCGCACCGCGGTTTTGTCGTGAGAATGAAGGTGGCACGCGCCCGCAGGACGGTGGTCCTGTGCGAGCAATGCCACTGGGATACTCACAGAGGCCGCCTGCCCGATCTACGGCAAAGTGATGGTTCGTCACAGTGGAGAGCCGCATGCGGTGAAAGCTGCACGTGCGGTTCGGCGGGGGGATCAGGGCTGACTCCATGAGCAGCACCAATCCTACCCGACTGAGCGAAACCATGGGGCCATACAGCTATGACTGTCCGGCCTCGATCCTCGACTTGCTGGGCCCACCCGGCAACGAATATGCCGCACAGTGGCGGGAGCACTGCCGCCAGCGCCTCGCGTTGACTTCGCGCCGCAAGCCGGCGCAGGGTGACATGCTGGTGCTCGCCGAGCCGCTGACGTTTACCGATGGGCACAGCGAAAGGAGTTTTCGGGTGGTCCAGTCGGGCAGGAAAACCATCCTGCGCCGCGTTGGCGACGGGGTCGGCGTGAAGATCAGCAAGCTGATGAGCCGTGCCTGGACGATCGTTCCGCCCCCGGCGGCACCGTCGGCGCCGTGACCCGGCATCAAGTGAGCAGCGCCATGACCGAACCAACCTCTCCTACGCGCTCGTCCAAACGGGCCCGGCTGTGCAGCATCGAAAACGCCAACCGGATTGCAACCAGGGTCGCCGATCATGTCCAAAGCGATACCGCCGTGGTGAAGACCGGCAATCCCCTGCAGCCGTTCCGCGTGGTCCTGGCGAGCAAGGCGGCACCGGGCCGCACCGTCTCGCGGGTTCTGACGTGCAACGACGATGTCCCTTGAAGGTCAATAAGGCTCAGGGCCCCGCTCGACGTACCACGATTGCCCCAATTCGAAATCGGGGCTGGCCGACACGAGCGGGCCGTCCGGGGCTTCGGCGACATAAGGCGAAACCAGATCCTTGCGTCGAACGCGTGAGCGGCTGAGCCAGGCTGCGGTGCGCCCGCGCGCCTTGAGGAGCGTTAGTAACCAATCCATCGCCTCGGCCATCTCGACCACGCCGCGCCCAGCGAGGCAGTAGTAGATCGCCCGCTGGAAATCGTCGCACTGAGTGCTGAGGATCCCGGCGAGCTTTGCACGCCCTCCGGGCGCATTTTCATGCACGAGCGACACCGCTTCGCGCAATTCTCGCACCGACAGGTAAGCATCGTCCACGCTGACCCCGATGCATAGCGCCGCGATCGCCCGTCGCACCGGCTGCAGGTTCATGTCGCATGAGGCATCGCGAAGCACGATGTCGAGATCGAAATGGTCGAGGTGGTTCGGTGCGGGCATTGCAGGGTTCCTTTCGAAACAGAACGTAGCGTGAACGATCAAGCCCCGTCAACGGGCGAGCGGAGGGGAGGGGGCACTCGGTGGATGATTACATCGAAAGGAGCACGCCATGTCCCAGCTTTCCCAATCCACCTTGCCCGCTGTCGATCACACGGCTGAGGTCGCCCGGCTCAACGACGCTGCCCGCGCAGGTTCATTGTCCACCTCGCGCACTGTGTTCACCCGTGCCCTTGCAGATATCCTCGCGGGTGATGCGGACGATCCCGGCGCCCGCCAGCTCAATCTGATGCTGGGCCAGCGTGCCATTCGCAAACTCATCAACGAGACCTCGATCGAACCCGGTAACGACCCGCATGGCGAGCGCGATTTTGGCGTGGTCGAATTCCAGGGGCACAAGATCTTCTGGAAGGTCGACGTCTATGCGAACGACGGGACATTTTTGTGGGGTTCGGAAACGCCGTGGGATGCGGAGCAGAGCTTCCGCATCGTCACCATCATGCTCGCGAGCGATTGGTGACGTGATGAGCCGATATTCGCTAAAGCCGCTGCCCCATCGTGCGGATTTGTTCGAGGTAGCGGTCGGATGGGATCCTGGCCTGAGCACCTACTTTGCCATCGTGTTTGGCGCTCCCGAGATTGCCTGCGAGCCCGAAGTATTGCTTCGGCGTGGAGGGACGTTTGCCGATATCTACGGAGTGGCGGAACTGCTCGACATCGTGCTGGAGTTTGCCGAAGTGGCTCCAGAGTTGCGATGCCGATTGGATGCCGACCGAAGCGCCGAACCAACTAGCTAAGGCAACCCGCTGAGATGCAACGGCTCGCCATTGTTTCGTAGCAATTCGAGTGGCAGGTGCCCTCGAAAAACCGGATACTCGCAGGCCTGAATTGCCGATCGATCTTGCGATCTCCTAGGTTGTTGAACGCGCATTCCGAACAGCGAAAGCTGGGACAATGCTGCCGTTCGACGTGCGCCGCTCAAACGGCAGGCTTCGCCGCAACCCGCCTTAGCTAGCGTGAGATGGGGCGGATGGGGGTCTGGGGCAAAAGGTTTCCGGCTCAGGTGTCAACACCGGGACAAAAAACGGGCCAGGCTGTCAAAACCGGTCGACAGTCGAGCACTGGCGCACTTCGGTGATTACCTCTGCGGTCGGGGATCCCCGCGTCCGAAGGCGTAGTCGCTAATCAGCGAGCCGCAGACACCGTTATTCCCGCTACATCATCTAGTGGCAGCTGTGCACCACAATGATGGCCGGCGGCCTCACCGACACGCTGGATCTGGCTTTGCTCCATACCACCTGCCCCCACGAGTTGCACAGTGGCAAGTGGTATGGCTAGCCGCTCATCCTTTAGGTTTCAGCGTCAAGGGAAGGCCGGCGAACATTATGACTGCCTCTTCAACCAATGCCGCTATTTCCTGATTGATGCGGCCCGCAACATCGCGAAACCTTCTGGCAAGGGCGTTGTCGGGTACAATGCCCAGACCCACTTCGTTGGCGACCAGAATGACCGGCCCCCGTGCGGCTGAAAGCGAGCGCGTCAGTCCTTCCGTAGCGGCAGCCGTATCGCGTTCCGCCAGCATCAGGTTCGAAGCCCACAGCGTCAGGCAATCGACCAGCACCACCGTCTCGGGCGTGCTATATACCGTGATCGCCTCCGCCAGTTCCAGGGGGGCCTCGACGGTTGACCAGCGCGGCCCACGATCGGCACGGTGCAGGGCAATCCGCTCGCGCATCTCGTCATCGAAGGCCTGGGCTGAGGCCAGATAGATCAGTTCACCCGCCAGGGCCTCTGCCCTGCCTTGCGCATAGCGGCTCTTGCCCGAACGCGCGCCGCCCAGCACCAGCAAGTGGGACAAGGCGCTGCTCATGCGCTGTCTCCCGCCGGGACGGAAGCGGGTCTCTCCGCCATGGCCAGCGCCACCAGCGCGTCAATATCGAGATGCTCCTCAAGCGCGGCTGCGATCTCGTCCAGCGCCGCCTCGACAGAGGCGCCATAGTCCACGCCCCCGGCTTCTACATCCATGCGCGACAGCAGCGCCCGGCGCAGCTCCGCATCAGCCAGCAGGCCGTGGACATAGGAACCAAACACCGTGCCGCCCGCATTTATCGCGCCATCGCGGCGGCCATCGGCGAAAACGGCGAAGGGCTGTTCCGTATCCGGCCCGTTGGTTTGCCCCATGTGCATTTCATATCCCTGGAATGGCGCGCCCATCGCCAGCCCGCTGACCGGACGCAACGCCTTGTGCGCGTGCAAGGTCGTTTCAACATCAAGCAGGCCAAGGCCGCTGGCAGCGCTGGCCGAACCTTCAAACCCATCGGGATCGGCGATGCTTTTGCCGAGCATCTGGTAACCACCGCAAAGCCCAAGGATCAGCCCGCCGCGCCGGTGATGCGCAAAAATATCGATGTCCCAGCCCTCTGCACGCAGAGCGGCCAGATCGGCGATTGTCGACTTTGACCCGGGCAGGATGATGAGTGCGGCCTCTGCCGGGATCGGCTGGCCGGGCGGAACCATGTGCAGGTCCACACCATGTTCGAGCTTCAGCGGATCGAGGTCATCGAAATTAGATATGCGCGGCAGGATCGGACAGGCGATCAGCTTGCGGCTTTCAGCCCGCGCCTTGCCGCTCTCCAGCACCACGGCATCCTCGCTGGGGAGCCGCGCCGCCGCGCTCAACCATGGGACAACGCCGAAGCCGCGCCAGCCTGAGAGGCTTTCGATCTGGGCGTAGCCATCGGCGAACAGGGCGGGATCCCCCCGAAACTTGTTGATGATGAAACCCTGGATCATCGCCGTGTCGGCGGGGTCGATGATCGTTCTCGTGCCAACGATGGCGGCAATGACTCCGCCGCGATCAATATCGCCGACCAGCACGACGGGCACGCCTGCCGCTCGCGCAAAGCCCATATTGGCGATGTCGCCAGCGCGCAGGTTGATTTCCGCAGGAGAGCCGGCACCCTCGACAACGACGATGTCGCACGCCCGGCGGAGCCGGTTATAGCTGGCCAGAACTTCGCCGAGCAGCGCGCCCCGTGCCTGCCGAAAATTGCCCGCGCCCAATGTGCCGCGCACCCGACCATGCACGATCAGTTGCGATGTGCGGTCGGCCTGCGGTTTCAGCAGCACCGGATTCATGTCGGTATGCGGCTCCACCTTGCAGGCGATTGCCTGCAAGGCCTGCGCCCGGCCGATCTCGCCGCCATCGCTGGTGACGGCAGCATTGTTCGACATGTTCTGCGGCTTGAACGGCAAGACCCGCAAACCCCGCTGCACCAGGGCGCGGCACAGCCCCGCCACCAGCACGGATTTGCCCACATCAGAGCCGGTGCCCTGAAGCATTATAGCGCCCATGCTGCACCTCCTGCAATACCGGCCGCCATGAACCACAGGCACAGACATGCACGGGCGTAGATGCCCAATCCGCGCCAAATATCCTCTGTCCGGGCCGGGCGGTCTCCCTCCCCAATCCAGAGCTTGTCCGAAAGAATCCCGTCATAAGCGATTGGCCCAGCCAGGCGCAGCCCCAGCGCCCCAGCCATCGCGGCCTCGGGCCAGCCCGCATTGGGCGAGGCGTGCCTGGACGCATCGCGCCACAATATCCGCCAGCCACCCCCGCCGCACAGGCAGATCAGCAATCCCGACAGGCGCGCTGGAATGAGGTTCATCGCATCGTCGGTGCGGGCCGCAGCCCAACCATAGGCGCGCCATCGCTCCTCGCGGTGCCCAATCATGCTGTCGGCGGTGTTGATCGCTTTATAGGCCCAGATACCGGGCAGCCCCAGCACCAGCAGCCAGAACAACGGCGCGACCACCCCGTCGCAGAAACTTTCCGCCAGACTCTCGATCGCCGCGCGGGCAACACCCGCGTCATCAAGCGCGGCTGTATCGCGGCCAACGATCATGCCGACTGTGGCGCGCGCGGCTGGCAGATCCTGCCGCTCCAGCGCATCGGCAACGAGGCGGACGTGGTCGTACAGGCTGCGCTGCGCCAGACCCGGCCAGGCCAGCACAGCGATCAGGGGCCAGGCCCAAGGCCCGGCGATTGCCACGAGCAGACTTTGCAGCACCCAGCCCGCACCGCCCGCCATACCCAGCAGGATCAGGACGGTGACCGCCCCGGCCATGCGCCGCTGTCCATCGGAACGCGAGGGGACATTCCAGCGCCGTTCCAGCGCGGCGATAATCCGCGCAAAGATGCCCACAGGATGGCCGATCCGGCGATACAGCGGCTGAGGCCAGCCCACTGCCGCGTCGAGCACCAAGGCCAGGAAAGCAGTCAGATCAATCATCAGCCAGCGCCGCATCAAGGCGATCCAGCGCCTGTCGGTCGGCGGGCAGGCCCAGGCGCAGCCAGCGCGGATCGTAATCGAACGGCCGCGTCAGGATGGAATGGCGCGCAAGGCGTTCGAACAGCGCGGCGGCATCGTCCGTTTCGATCAGCCGGAACAGCGGGCAAGCACCTATCGCGCTGTAGCCCCGCCGCGCCAGCACCGCGTCCAGCGCATCCGCCTGTTCACGCAAGGCCATCCGCATGGCGGCTGTCCAGTCCACATCCTGATATGCCGCTGTGCCGATGGCCAGCGCCGCTGCCGATAGCGGCCAACTGCCCAGCCGCTGCCGATATTGCGCGATCAGCGCGCGCGGTCCCAGCACAAAGCCGAGCCGCACCCCGGCCAGCCCGAAGAATTTGCCGAACGAGCGGAAGATAATCAGCCGCTGTCCGTCCTGCACATGGGCGGCAAGGCTGCTGTGCGGGGCGGCATCGGCAAAGGCTTCGTCCACGACCAGCCACGCTGCGCTGTCGCGCCGCGCCGCCAGCCAGCCAAGCAGGGTGGCAGGCGACATGATCCGGCCATCGGGGTTATTGGGATTGGCAAGGATGATGGTCGCCTCCTCCGTTCCGGTCAGCTCGGTCAGGGCTACGGGGCGGCTGCGGGGAATCATTTCGCCATGGGTGCGATAGCTGGGCTGGGCGTGGATGGCAGCGCCGGGCAGGATGTCACCCAGCATCCGCAGGCCGATCTCCGTGCCTGGTACGGCACAGACATGGGCTGGGTCAGTGCCGAAACAGGCGGCGGCAGCGGCCTCCAGATCGTTCAGCGCGCCGGTGTCGGGCAGCGCCTGCCAGTCCACTGCCAGATTGTCCGCGCCGGGCCAGCCATGCGGATTGATGCCGGTGGACAGGTCGATCCACGGCGCCTTGCCCATGCCGAACTGCGCCATGGCATCGGCCAACCTGCCGCCGTGAAAACTGAAGCTGTTCATGTCGTGTGTATCCATAGGCCCGTGATTGCCACGCTCAGCAGCAAGCCGGTTTCGATCAACTCGATGCCTGCACCATGGCCATCGCCGGAAATCCCGCCCAACGCGCGGCGCACGTGCCACCCCCACCACAGAACGAGCAATGGTGTGACAAGCAGCGCCGGAGTGAACCACGCCGCCGCTGCCAGCGCGGCCGCCCAGCCCGCAAGATCGATCGGGCCGATGGCGGAACGGAATCGAGCCGCCAGCCCCTGATGCAGCGGCATCAGCCACCATGTCCACACCAGCGGGCCGATGCGCGCGGCAAACGGCACCAGTACCAGCGCGCCAAACGCCCGTGCATCCACCAGCATATCCAGCAGCACCAACTTGCTCAGCAGTTGGAGCACAATCGCGACAACGCCGAAGCTGCCGACATGGGGATCGGCCAGAACGGCCAGCAGCCGCTCGCGATCTTTATGCGCCGCGCCGCTGGCATCGGCGAGGTCGGCCAGGCCATCAAGGTGCAGCGCGCCGGTCACGCCCACCCAGACGATCAGTGCGGCTAATGCGCCCAGCCGGTGATCGACCAGCGCGCCTGCCCATGCGGCTCCCGCAACCGCTGCACCAATAACCAGGCCTACAGCGGGAAACCAGCGCATCGACCGGGCAAACGCGGCATCATCCACGACGATTGTCCGCAGTGGAGCTGGCATAGGCAGCCGCGTCAGGAATTGCAGGGCGATGATGAAGCCCCTCACGGATAAAGCCCCGCGATCTGTGCCGTGGGGGTTGCTCCGGGCCAGACGCGCAACGTCAGCAGGCAATTGTAGGGCAGGTCAACGGCCCACGTCTGGTGCATGTCAAACCCGCACAACACCGCCAGCGCCGCCCGCATCGCGCCTCCATGCGTGACGATCAGCGTCGGCCGCGCGGCCAGATCGCCAAGGGCGCTGGATACTCGTTCCACCAGCGCCGACCAGCGTTCTCCACCGGGCGGCGCATGGCCATCGGGATCGTCCCAGAACCGCGCCAGTGCCGCGCCTTCTACATCGCCGGGAGCCATCCCGTCCCATGCGCCAAAGTCCAGTTCGCGCCAGCGCGGATCGATTGACAGCGGCACACCGGTCGCAAGGGCAATGGCCTCGCCCGCCAAACGCGCCCGCGACAGGTCGGAAGCGATCAGCACTTCAGCCGCCAGATTCCGCGCCTGATCGGCGCAGGCCGCGATACCGGCGGCAATAGGCGGCGCATCGGTAAGACCAATCAGCCGCCCCGCGCCTTCCGGTTCACCGTGGCGCAGGAGATAAAGGGGAAAGCTGCTCACAGGCCGTCTGCCACCCCGGCCTGCGCAAAAGTGGCCATGCCGTTGTGCGTGGCCAGCGCTGCCCGGATTACCGACACGGCCAGCGCCGCGCCGCTGCCTTCGCCCAATCGCATCCCCAGCGACAGCAGGGGATCAAGGCCCAGATGCTCCAGCAAGCGGATATGCCCCGGTTCAGCCGAACAATGGCCCGCCAGACAATGATCGGTGATCGCCGGAACGGCGGCGGCCAGCGGCGCCAGTGCGGCGCAACTGATGAACCCGTCCAGCACCACCGGGATGCGCAGACGGCGCGCCTCCAGCACGGCCCCGGCAACGCCTGCGATTTCGCGCCCGCCCAACCGGCGCAGGATTTCAAACGGGGTGTCCGGCGCATCGGCATGAAAGGCCAGCGCCCGCTCTACCACGGCTACCTTGCGCGCAATTCCGCCCGCATCAACGCCCGTTCCCGGCCCGGCCCATTGCGCGGGACTGCCGCCATAACTGCGCGCGCAAAGCGCGGCGGCGGCGGTTGAATTGCCAATGCCCATTTCGCCAACGACCAGCAGGTGCAGCCCCGGCTCCACCACCGCCGCTCCGGCAGCAAGTGCAGCAAGGCACTCCGTCTCGTCCATTGCCGCAGCGATGGTGAAGTCCGCCGTGGGCCGGTCCAGATCGAGTGCGATGACCCGCAGATCAAGTCCGGCGGCCCCGGCCAGTGCGTTGATGGCGGCACCTCCGGCAGCGAAATTGCCGACCATCGCGGCAGTCACGCTGGCGGGAAAGGCGCTGACCCCGTGGACAACGAAGCCATGATTCCCGGCAAAGATCGCCGCGCGGCCCTGTTCGATCACCGGCTGCGCCGTGCCCTGCCATCCGGCCATAAACACCGCGATGTCTTCCAGTCGCCCCAGCGATCCGGCGGGCTTGGTCAGGCTGGCCTGCCGCGCCCGCGCAGCGGTGATGGCGTCCGCATCGGCCACAGGCAAACGCTCAAGCGCCGCTTCAAAGGCGGCAAGGGACGCAAACCGGCTCATTCCGCAACGAAGCCCTGCGGCGGGGTGCGGGTTATGAAATGCCCCTTCACGCCTTGCGGCCATTGCTTGAACGGCACCCGGCCATGTTCGCTGGCGGCATAGTGGACCGCATAGTCCAGAATGGCGGTGGCGGCGTCCTCGTCCGGCGTGAACCGGCCCAGAACATAGCCGACCTTGCCGGGCGCGCGCAGGTGGATTGTGCAGAAATCGGTGCAGGCGAACAGGCACGGCATCTCCTGCACCGCCACCCCGGCATAGCGCGCGTCGCTCTCCTGTACCTGTCGCAGCGCCGCCACCAGTTGCGCGCCGCCGCGCGTCCCGGCGGAGTCCTCACGCGCATCGGCGCTATGGCGGCAAGTGTTGCAGGCCACGATAGCGGGGCCGTCCTCCACGGGTATCAGCATGGTTTTCTGGTCCTTTGATTGAAAATCATCGTTCGAACACCCGGTCGCTCCACGGTTCACGCGGTTGCCAACCGTGCCGTTCCAGTTCGGGTGTGTCGGATGTGTCTGCCGGATAGCCAATGCACAGCAGCGCGATCAGCGACCAATGCGCGGGTACATCCAGCATGGCCTGAACCAAAGGCGGATCAACGATCGACACCCAGCCAAGGCCAATGCCGCGCAGCCGTGCCGCGAGCCAGAGATTGTGGATCGCCAGCACACAGGAATATCGCAGCATTTCAGGCATGGTGGCAATGCCAAGGCCGTGCCCCGCCTCGGGCAGTTCATCGCAGAACACCGCCATCAGTTCGGGCGCTTCACGCAAGCCGTGCAGCTTTAGCGACAGGTAGTGATCGTGCCGCGCCTGCCCGGCATAACGCTCCGCCGCTTGTGCACTTTGCCCATCGGCATGGGCGGCCAGCGCCTCGCGGATGTCAGGCGTCCGCACCCGCACAAATCGCCACGGCTGCGCATTGCCGACCGACGGCGCAAGCGAGGCACAGGCCAGCAGCGCGCGCATGTCCGCTTCGCCCACGGCGCGGCGGTCGAAATGCCGGACATCGCGCCGCCAGCGCAGCAATTGCATGAATTGCTCCGCAAATTCCGCGCCGAACACAGGCGGGACCGCGCTCAGAACTCGATCCCCGGTCAAAATTCAATGCCGGCCTGGGCCTTCACGCCGGAGCGGAATGGATGCTTGACCATGGTCATTTCGGTAACAAGGTCGGCCGCCTCGATCAGCGCCTCGGGGGCGTTGCGGCCTGTGACGATAACGTGCTTCATCATGTCGCGCGCGGTCAGCACCGCCACCACTTCATCGACCGGCAGATAATCATACCGCAGCACGATGTTCAGTTCGTCGGCCAGCACCATGTGATAGCTGGGATCGGCGATCATGCGCTTGACCTCGTCCCAGCCGGCGCGGGCGGCCGCGATATCGCGTGTGCGGTCCTGCGTGTCCCAGGTAAAACCCTCGCCCATCGGCTTGAATTCGACATTGTCGGGAAAGGCATCGAACACGGCCTTTTCACCCGTTTTCATCGCCCCTTTGACAAACTGGACCACCCCCACTTTCATGCCGTGGCCAATGGCGCGAACCACCATGCCCAGCGCCGCGCTGGTTTTGCCCTTGCCCTTGCCGGTGTGGACGATCAGCAGGCCCTGTTCGCGGGTCTTGCTGGCCATGATCTTGGCCTGCGCGGTCTGCTTCTTGCGCATCTTTTCGGCGTGGCGGGCATCGCCGCCTGCAACTTCTACTTGGTTTTCAGGTTCCATCGGCCAATTCCCTTCGCATGAGATAGACATCCATGATCCAGCCATGGCGCGCGCGCAGTTCCGCCCGGCGCAACGCGATCCGGGGACCGGCTTGCGCCAGGGGGCCCTGTTCCAGCGCCTCGTGCGCCATGCCCAGATAAGCGCCCCACCAGATGGTGATGCCTTGCGGTTGCAGCCCCTCGAACGCGCAACCGCTGTCAAGCATCACGACAATCGTGTCGGCTCCGGCAGGCCAGCCATGGGCGCGCAGCAGCCGCCCGGTGGTGATCGTCACCGGGCCGGCCAGCGGGTTCAACGGCATGGCATGGGCAGCGGTCAGCGCCTGAATACTGGTGATGCCCGGCACCACCCGCACGGCGATTTCCACCCCCGCGCTGCGCAGCCGGTCAGCAATGCGCAAGGTGCTGTCATACAGCGAGGGATCACCCCAGACGAGCAGCGCCAGCTTGCCACCGCCGGGCAAATGTTCGGCGATCTGCACCCGCCACGCATCGGCAATGGCATCATGCCAAGCGTTGACGTCATCCAGATAAGTGGCCCCATTGCCGCGCACTGGCAAGTCAAATTCCACAATCCGCGTTGGCCCCGTCAGCACCTGCGCGCAGATCTCCCGGCGCAGGTCGATCAGATCGGACTTGGCCTGCCCCTTGCGCGGCAACAGGATCAGGTCGGCACGGTTCATCGCCGCGACAGCCTGCGCTGTCAGGTGATCGGGGTTGCCAGTGCCGATACCGATCAGGTGGAGGTCGATCATTGGGCATCTCGGCACGAAGCGGGCGCGATCATGTGGAAATAGCTGCCGGTGACATGGCCGCGATGCGATCCGCTTTCGGCCACCGCCGCGCCTTCGGCATCGGTCACAAGCGCCAGCGGCGCGTCGCTCTGTTCGGCAATGGTTGAATAGTGGAACTCGTGCCCGCGCAGCCTGGTCCCGGCGGCAAGGCGCGATACCGGCACCAGCAGTTCGGCATGGCGATAGCCAAGGTGCATCTTGCGCTGGGCATGGCTGGTGACAAGCCCCAGCAGCCCGGCCATCCGGTGCCGTTCTCCGCTCTTGTCGATCAACCCCTGCCCCAGCACCATATAGCCGCCGCATTCGCCGTGCACGGGCCGCGTTTGCGCATGGCAGCGCAGGCCGGACAGGAATGTTGCAGCCGCCGCAATGGTCCCGGCGTGCAGTTCGGGATAGCCGCCGGGCAACCACACCAGATCGGCATGGGCGGCAGGCGCTTCATCGGCCAGCGGCGAGAATGGCAGGATCTCCGCCCCGGCGCGCCGCCAGCCTTCGATCAGATGCGGGTAGACGAACGAAAAGGCCGCATCGCGCGCCATGGCGATCCGCTGGGCCGGAGGGGCAGGCAGGTTGCCGCCGTCGGCTTGTGGTGCGGCACCAGCGGCAAGGCGAATAACGTCAAGATCGACATGGGCGCGCAGGAACGCTGCAAACTCGGCAATCGCGCGATCAAGGTCGGGATGCTCCACCGCCTGAACCAGCCCCAGATGGCGTTCGGGCAGGGTCAGGTCGCCGCGCCTTGGCAGGGCGCCCAGCACCGGAATGCCCACCGCCTCCATGCCCTTGCGCACCAGCCGTTCATGACGCGGACTGGCCACGCGGTTCAGGATCACCCCGGCAAATGGCAGCCCCGGATCAAGGCTGCTGAACCCCAGCGCGGTGGCGGCGGCGGACTGCGCCTGCCCCGACACATCCAGCACCAGCACGATCGGCCAGCCCATCCGGCGGGCCATGTCGGCGCTGGCACCATTGCCCGACGCACCCTTGCTGGCCACGCCATCGAACAACCCCATCGACCCTTCGGCCAGCACCATGTCCGCGCCCCCGGCCTGCGCCGCAATGGCAGCGATCAGATCGTCCTCCATCGCCCAGCTATCGAGATTGAACGACGGCCTGCCACTCGCCGCGCGGTGAAACGCCGGGTCGATATAGTCCGGCCCGCTCTTGAACGGCTGCACCGCCAGCCCGTCTTCGGTCAGGGCGCGCAGCAGGCCCAGCATCACCGTGGTCTTGCCTGTGCCCGATGCGGGGGCGGCGATCATCAATCCCGGAGTCTGGTGGCGCGCGCTCATTCGGCCGCACCGCCAAAACGTGACGTGGCATCCTGCGGCCTGAACCGGCGATCATAACCGGGCGCATAGAGGCTGCTTTCGGCAAAATCCTGCGCCGCCAGCACCCGCCCGACCAGGATCAGGGCGGTGCGCTCCATGCTCCCGGCGATGGCCTGTTCAATAGTGTCGAGCGTGGCGCGCACGATCCGCTGATCGGGCCAACTGGCGCGCCAGACCACCGCGACGGGGCAATCCGCGCCATAGGCCGGCGTCAGGTCCGCCACCACTTGCGCCAGATTGTGAACCGAAAGGTGAATGGCCAGCGTCGCGCCGGTCACGGCAAAGTTGGCCAGGCTTTCGGCGGGCGGCATCGTGCTGGCGCGGCCCGGTGTGCGGGTCAGCACCAGCGATTGCGCCAGCGCGGGCAGGGTCAGCTCTGCCTCCAGCGCAGCGGCGGCGGCGGCGAAAGCCGGGACGCCGGGTGTGATCGTAAAGGGAATGTCCAGCGCGCGCAGGCGGCGCAACTGCTCGCCCATGGCAGACCACACCGAAAGATCGCCCGAATGCAGCCGCGCCACATCGTGCCCGGCGGCATGGGCGGCGGCGATTTCGGCCATGATCTGGTCCAGTTCCAGCGGCGCGGTGTTCACGATCCGGGCGCCCGGCGGGCAATGATCCAGCACGGCGACCGGGATCAGCGACCCGGCATAAAGGCACACCGGGCTGCCCGCGATCAGATCGCGTCCGCGCAAAGTGAGAAGATCGGGCGCGCCGGGACCGGCGCCAATGAAGTGGACGGTCATGTCGGGGTTCCCTGAAGGTTGACACTGGCAGCAATGGCGCACGTCGCCATGCGATCGGGGGAGATGTGGCGCGGCGACAGCAGGCGCGCACCCGCGCCAGCAGCGGCAAGCGCGGACGCTTCGGCCACGCTGCCGACGTGACGAGCGTTCAGGCTGGCGATGGAGCGCGTGGGGGTGGAAACGGCAGCCAGTGCATCGGACGCCACGCCCATCAGCGGCAGGCCCAGCGCTTCGGCCAGAGGGAGCAGCGCTGCGAGCTTGTCTTGCGCCGTGGCCAGATGCGTCACCGGCGGTTGCCCCTGCTCCGCCAGCGCGAACGCCGCGCGCAGCGAAGGCAGGCCGACGCCTGACCGAAAGCCGAACCCGGCGATGATCACAGCGTCACGCTCCATTGCACCACCGGATAGCGCGCGCGCCAGCCGTGCCGGTTGCCCAGCGGTGCGGCGTCGGCCAGTTCGATGCGCAGGAGGCTCCCGCCCTTCTGGCCATGCCACCGGGCTAGCAGCGCTTCTGATTCCAGCGTCACCGCATTGGTCACCAGCCGCGTTCCGGCGGGCAAACGTGCCCATAGCGTGTCCAGCAAGGCTTCCGATAAACCACCGCCGATGAACACCGCATCGGGCAATGGTCCCGGTGGCAGGGCATCCGGCGCAATCCCGACGACAACTTTCAGCCGATCAACGCCCAGCGCAGCGGCGTTGGCCCGCACACGGTCCGCGCGCACCGGATCCGCCTCTATCGCACAGGCCCGGTTGGCCAGGTGGGCCAGCAGCCATTCGATCCCGATCGATCCCGATCCCGCGCCAATATCCCACAGCAGCTCACCCGCACACGGGGCCAGCGCCGATAGCGTCAGCGCGCGTACCGGACGCTTGGTCAACTGCCCGTCGGACGCAAACCAGTGGTCCGGTCGGCCCGCCGTCAGCGGCAAGGACGGGCCATGCCCGGCACACTCGATCCCGGCCGCTACCGGATGGGCGATGTCGGTGAAAGACAGCCCCTCGGCGCGCGCGGTGCGAACCCGTTCGCGCGGCCCGCCCAGCGCTTCCATCACATGCAACGCTGACGCGCCAAAGCCTTGGCCGGTCAGATAGTCCGCCAGCGCGGCCACCGCCGCGCCATCGCGCAACAGTGCAATGACGCGCCGCCCTGGTGCCAGGTGGGGCTTGAGCCGATCTAACGGCGCGGCATGGAGACCAAGACAGGCCACATCCTGAACCGGCCAGCCCAGCCGCGCAACCGCCAGCGTGAAAGTGGAAGGCGCGGGGATCGCCACCCATTCGCCCGGATCAAGCAGGCGCGCCACACTGCTTCCCGCCCCGAACCAGAACGGATCGCCCGATGCCAGCATCACCACCCGCTGCCCGCGATGTTGCATCAGCAGGGCAATGCCATCGGCAAAGGGTACTGGCCATTCGATCATGGTACAGGTAATCGCGGGCAGCAGCGACAGGTGCCGTGCCGGTCCCATGACCAGTCCGGCCTGCGCCAGCGCCGTGCGGGCGGCGGCGGAAAGGCCGTCCGGCCCGTCCTCGCCAATGCCGATGATCGTCAACCACGCTTCAGGAGCCATATCAGCCATGCCCAACGTCCTCCTGCTGGGCGGCACGACAGAGGCCAGCGCGCTTGCCCGCCTGCTTGGCGCGCGGGGCATTGCGACGACGCTCAGCTATGCCGGACGGACCGAAAACCCCCGCGCTCAACCGGTGCCGGTGCGTGTCGGCGGGTTCGGCGGTGTGGCGGGGCTGGCCGATTATCTGCGCCACCACCGCGTGACTCATCTGGTGGACGCGACCCACCCCTTTGCCGCAACGATGAGCAGCCATGCCGTGGAGGCGGCCCGCCTGGCCGGAGTGCCTCATGTAGCGCTGACCCGCCGGGCGTGGCAACCGGTCGCCGGAGACCGCTGGACCCGCGTTGCCAGCATCGACGGTGCGGTGGCAGCGCTGGCCGGGCACTCCCGCCGCGTAATGCTGGCGCTGGGCCGGATGCATGTGGCAGCCTTCGCTGCCCAGCCGCAGCATCATTATCTGTTGCGCTTTGTCGATGCGCCAGACCAGCCGCCGGGCTTGCCCCATCACACCCTGATCGTCGATCGCGGGCCGTTCACCGCCACAGGCGACAGCGCATTGATGGAGGCGCACGCCATCGATCTGGTGGTGTGCAAGAACGCTGGCGGGCAAGGCGCAGAGGCCAAGCTGATCGCCGCACGGGATCTGGGCCTGCCGGTCCTGATGATTGATCGCCCTGCCGTTCCGGGCCGGGCCGAATGCTATCGCCCGGAAGATGTACTGGTCTGGCTGGGTCATGACGCCGAACCCAAGGCCGAACGCGACGTGTAGAGGATCGGACCGAGCTTTCGCCCACTTGTCCGTTCGATGATCCGCGTCAGGCTTGATCCGACGATCACCATGGTCCGCATGTCGGCCATGTCTGCACGGGCCTGACCCAGCGGTACGATCCGCAATTGCTCGTCGGGCGTCGATACGGCGCGGGCGAACAAGATCGGGCGATCCGGGCCGCACACTTCGCGCAGCAATTCCAGCACACGTTCGAAACCTTCGGGCCGGGCTTTTGACCTCGGGTTGTAGAAGGCCATGGCAAAGTCCGCCTCTGCCGCCAGCCGCAACCGTTTTTCGATCAAATTCCACGGCTTGAGATTGTCCGACAGATTGATCGCGCAAAAATCATGACCCAGCGGCGCCCCCGCCCGCGCGCTGGCGGCCAGCATCGCGGTGATGCCGGGCAGCACCCGGATGTCGAGATCGCGCCAGTGGGCCGGGCCTGCCTCCAGCGCCTCGAACACGGCGGCGGCCATCGCGAAAACGCCCGGATCGCCCGATGATACCACCACCACGCGCCGCCCCTGCGCCGCGAGTTCCAGCGCATGGGCGGCCCGGTCCAGCTCCACCCGGTTATCGGACGGATGCAGTGTCAGCCCGGCGCGCGGGGCGATCCGGGCGACATAGGGAATATAGCCGATGACATCGCTTGCCCCGGCCAGAGCGGCGGTGACTTCGGGCGTAATCAGCGCCTCGTCGCCCGGCCCCAGACCGGCGATGGCCAGCCAGCCGCTCATGGCCCCGGCACTCATGGCCGGCGCCCCTGGCCGTGAATCAGCAGGATCGAGAAATAGGGCGTGACCGTTTCGGCCTCGATCAGCCGCGTGACCCGCTGACCTGGCATGGCGGCATGTTCGACCAGCCATGCCGCATCCTCGCGCCCGGCAGCGGCCACCGCGCGGCGCAGTTTGGGCAGGTTGCGCCCGATCTTCATCACCACCAGCGCATCTGTATCGCGGATGCGTCGCACCAGTTCATCCTCGGGCAGGGTCGCCATCGCGATGGTCAGCACATCGTCGCCCCAGGTGATCGGGATGCCGGTTGCGTTCCACGCCCCGGCCATGCCGGTGATACCCGGAACCACTGCCACCGGAACCGTGCCCGCCAGCCGGGTGTGCAAATGCATGAATGAACCGTAGAAAAACGGATCGCCCTCACACAGCACGACCACGTCTTCGCCTGCCTGCGCCAGCATGACCAATCGCTGCGTGCATTCGGCATAGAAAGCGGAAAGACAGTCGTTGTAGCGCGGGTCGGATAACGGAATCTCGGTCGTCACCGGATATTCCATCGGGATTTCGATCACGTCGGGGCGCAGCATTCCTTCGACAATCCGCCGCGCCTGTCCTGGTCGCCCGGCCTTGCGGAAATAGGCCACGTGGCGGGCGCCACGCACCAGCCGGTCAGAGCGAACGCTCAACAGATCGGGCGCACCCGGACCCAAACCCACGCCGTGGATCGTCCCGCAGGAAAGGGCCGCGCTCATTCGGTGCCGCTCGCCAAAGCGTTGATCGCAGCAACCGTGATCGCGCTGCCGCCCAGCCGCCCTTCAACGATGCAGCACGGCACCGGCGGCGCGGCCCATAACGCGGCCTTGGATTCGGCCGCGCCGACAAAGCCCACCGGACAGCCGATGACCGCCGCAGGGCGCGGGCAATCGGGATCTTCCAGCATATTCAGCAGATGGAACAGCGCGGTTGGCGCGTTGCCGATGGCCACCACCGCGCCTGCCAGATGCGGCCGCCACAGTTCCAGTGCGGCGGCAGAGCGGGTGTTACCCATTGCCCGCGCCATGTCGGGCACTTGCGGCGCATTCAGGGTGCAGATGATCTGATTATCAGCAGGCAGCCGCGCACGGGTGATCCCTTCGGACACCATCCGCGCATCGCACAGCACCGGCGCGCCAGCGGCCAGCGCCGCCCGCGCCGCACTGGCAAAGCCGGGTGAGAAGCGGATATGCGCGGCAAGGTCCACCATCCCGGCGGCGTGGATCATGCGCACCGCCACCGGTTCCTCATCAGCGAAAAAGGGCGCCAGATCGGCTTCGGCGCGGATCATGGCGAAAGACTGGCGATAGATGGCCGCGCCATCGGTTTCATAGATATGGGGCATCAAGCGGCTCCGAAATGGGCGAGAAGCTCGGCTGGGCTGAGCGCAGAGCGAACTGGCAACGCACCGGCGGGTGCGTTCAGGGAAAGATCGAACAGGCCATCGCGGCCGGTCAGCGTGACATCGGCGGCGCGCTGGCGGGCGCAGCCCTTGGCACAGCCCGAAACATGCAGCCGCCCGGCGACATGCGGTGCAAGGCGGCGGGCAAGATCGCGGGTTTCAACCGAGGCCTGCGGGCAGCAGGGCGCGCCGGGGCAAGCATCGACATGCAGCAGCGGGTCGGCAGGATTATCGATCAGCCCACCGGCGCAAACGGCAGGCGCGCCTTCCACCAGCAGCACACGCCACGGCGTGATCCGCACCGCTGCGGCGGGCGATGCTTCCACCATCCCGGCCAGTATCCGCGCCTCTATCCGGCCAAACGGCAAGCCATAGGCCCAACTCCCATCACGGAGGCCCAGATCATGAAGGCCCGGCACGATGCAAGCAGCCGACGGCGCGGGCAGAATGTCGCCACAGGCCCATTCGGGCAGGACCAGCCGGTGTCGCGCCATGCGCCCCGCTTTCGCGCCGCCGCTGGCCGCAAACCAGTGGGCGAGCGCGATCAGCGCGTCCACTTCCCTGCCAGCAGCAACCGCCATACCGGTGGCGCGGCCATCGGCGCGCAGGATCAGACCGCCATCGCCGCCGCGCTCAATGCGGAAATCGCCCGCCTCGCCACCCAGAATGCAGGTCTGACCGGCATCGATGGCAAAGCCCACTTTACCGAGCAGATCGGGCAACTCATCCAGCCGGGTCAGCAACGCGCCCGCAATGCGATGGCTGTCATCACCGACCCGCCAATCCGGCGCGACCAGAATGTTGCGCCGCTGTTCGATGACAGGGTCAGGGTCCACCAGATCCAGCACCAGCAACCGGTCGAGCAGCGCCTGCCAGCCAGTTTCAGGCACCCCGCGAAGCTGGAGATTGGCGCGGGCGGTCATGTCGATCAGGCCATTGCCGTGCACCACGGCGGCATCGCACAGGCCCAGCACTTGCGCCCGCGTCAGGCGGCCAAGCCGAGGCTTTACCCGCACCAGCAGCCCGTCGCCCGCCATCATCGGGTGCCAGGCATCGGGGCACCAGCCCTTCACCGCAAAACTGCTCATGCCCTGTCCTCAAGCCTTGGCAGGCTGGCGAGGATGGAATTGCGCCGGGTCTGCCACAGCCCGGCGGCATGGAGCGCGGCAAAGCGGGCTTCCATCGCCGCCAGCGCAGCCGGATTCTCGCGTTCAAGAAATGCGCGAACATCGGTCTGGCCCAGTGTCGCGTCGTGATAAAGGTCGAACAGATGCGGCGGTACGCTGCCTGAAAGGTGCGCAAAGGCACCCATATGGTCCAGCGTCGCGGCCAGTTCTGCCCCCCCGCGAAAGCCGTGCCGCATCATGCCCGCCACCCAGCCTGGGTGCGCCGCGCGGGCGCGGACCACGCGGGCGATCTCTTCGGTCAGGGTGCGCGCAACGGTGCGCCCCGGATCGCGATTGTCGAGGTGGTAGAGCGCCGCCGAACCACCGATCAGCGCCTTGGCAGCGGCAAAGCCCGCCTCGTGCGCGGCATAATCGGCGGCCAGCAGCAGATCGGTTTCGGGCAAGTCCTGAAGATGGACAAAGGCGTCCGCTCCTTCAACACGCTGGCGCAGGCCGGCAGGATCGGCAAAGGTTCCGATCGCATCGGAGGCTGCGTCAAACGCATGGTCCGATGCCGCCAGCCATGCCTCACCAGCAGCGCGCCGGGCCGCTTCAGTATAGACCTCGGCTGCATCGCCAAGACCCAGTCCATAGCTGCCGGGGGCCGGGCCATAGACGCGCGGTGCCGCAGCCTGCCCTGCAAACGGGTTCCAGTCCGCCGGTTCATCGCGCAAACACAGCGCGCGCACCGCTTGGCCAAACAGTATCGGCAGCGCAGGAAAGGCATCGCGGAACAGGCCGGAAATCCGCAACGTCACATCGATACGCGGCCGGTCCAGCAGCGCCAGCGGCAGGATTTCGATGCCTGTTACCCGTTCGGACGCGGTGTCCCACAGCGGCTTTGCGCCCAGCAGGTGCAGCGCCATGGCGAATTCCTCGCCCGCCGTGCGCATCGTGGCCGATCCCCACAGATCGACCACCAGCCCGCGCGGATAATCGCCGTGATCCTGCAGATGCCGCCGGATCAGCTCCTCTGCCAGTGTCACCCCTTGGGCATGGGCCGCGCGTGAAGGCACGGCGCGCGGGTCTATCGCATAAAGGTTTCGCCCGGTTGGCAGCACATCGCTGCGCCCGCGAAAGGGGGAGCCGGAGGGACCGGGCGGAACGCGGCGTCCGTCGAGTGCCGCCAGCAATCCGGCCCGCTCGGCTGCGCCCTGATCTCCCCGCCCGAACACATGCAGCCCGTCACCGAACTGGCTGTCCTTTACATCGCAAACGAAGCGGTCGATCCGGGTGATCGCCTCGACCAGCGTGGCCGCGTCATCAAGGCCCAGTTCCGCCTCAAGTCCCAGCACGCGCGCTTCGTCGCGGATGTTCACTTGCAGACGGTCGCGGCGGGCCGGGTCCAGCCCGCCAGCGTTGGAGAATTCATCCAGCAGCGCCTCGATCCGGGCCAGCCCCGCACCGCTTTGCGTTTGCACCAGTGGCGGGGGAACGTGCCCGATCGTAACCGCGCTGATCCGGCGCTTGGCCTGCGCCGCTTCGCCGGGATCGTTGACGATGAACGGATAGATCACCGGCATCGCGCCGGTCAGCGCCTCGGGCCAGCAAGCATCGGACAGCGCGACTGATTTGCCCGGCAGCCATTCCAGTGTGCCATGTGCGCCGATATGCACCAGCGCGTCCACGCTTCGCTGGCGCAGCCACAGGTAGAACGCCACATAGCCATGGCGCGGGCAGCGGGACAGGTCGTGATAGTCGCCGTCGCGATGGGCGCGTTCGCCGCGTTCGGGCTGCAAGGCTACCAGCGCGTTGCCGATGGGCAGCGCGGCAAAACGGAACGCGCCATCGGCGGCGGCAGCATCGGCTTCCGGCTCGCCCCATGCGGCGAAAAGTTCAGCGCGCAGGGTATCGGGCAGTGCTGCCAAAGCCTTGCGGTACTCTGCCATCGGCCAGTGCTGATGTGTGCATTGAAGGAGCGCTGCCAGTCCGGCCTGCGCGTCAGTGGCATATCCCGCCTCGGCCAGATCGGCCAGGATCGCCTCGGCAGAAGCCAGCGCATCCAGCCCCACGGCGTGGGCCATCTGGTATGTCTTGCCGGGATAAGTAGACAGGACCAGCGCAACCCGCCGTTCTGCAACCGGCGTTTGGGCAAGTGCGATCCAGCCCGCCACCCGCGCGGTGATCGCCCCAACCCGGCCTGCATCGGCGCGATGGATGGTGCGGGCAAAGCCAAGCGCGGGATCGCGCGTCCCCGCCTCCTTGAAGCTGGCGACGCCTGCAAACACCCGCCCGTCAATTTCGGGCAAGACCACGTGCATGGCAAGGTCTGCCGGGGAAAGCCCGCGCGAAGCCGCTGCCCATCCCGCGCGCCCGGACGTGGCCAGCGCCAGCTGAAACACGGGAACGCCCGCGCCATCAAGCGGGGTGGCGCCGTCATCGCCCCGCGCGGAAAAAGCGGTAGCGTTGATGATCGCTGCCGGGCCAAGCCCGCGCACCCAGCGGTCCACCTGTTCGCGCACCTGCGGGGCTTTCAGCGAGGGGACGAAGATCGACAATGCATCGAAACCGCGCTGCTCGAACGCGGTATGCAGGGCGGCAAACGGGTCCAGATCGTGGGCGGTCAGGTAAGAACGATAGAACACGATCAGGACCAGCGGCCTTGCGGGATCGCGCGCAAAGGCTTCAAGATCGATCACGCCCCGGCCGGGATGCCAGCCTCCCGCCATCAGCAGCGGATCGAATGTCCGGGCGGGGGCATCAATCAGCCCCGCCAGCTGCGACAGCGCGGCAAGCGCCGCCTGCGCCGCCCTTGCACCGCCAGCATCGCACCACTGCGCAAGTTCGCGCAACGCGGTCACCGGCACGGTCGAGGCCGCATCCAGCCGCGCATCCTCAAAGCCGTCGCCGGGCAGCACGGCCAGCACGATCCCGCGCGACCGGGCCAGCGCCTCGACCTGTTGCAGCCCGTAGCTCCAATAGGGCGTGCCGCCGATCAGCCGGATCAGGATCGCCTTTGCGCCCGACAGCGTCCGCTCGGCATACGTGTCGACCGACAGCGGATGCATCAGCGCCGCCAGATTGGCGAGCCGCAGCGAAGGAAATGTCGCATCGTCTGCACGGGCCTGATGCCATGCCGCCGCGAACGCCCCCAGATCGCTGTCCGAAAAGGACAGGACCACAAGATCCGCGGGCTCTTGCCCCAGATCCTGCGGGACGGCGGTTTCCTCCATCCCGTGCGTTTCGCGGAAAATGACGTGCATGGCCCGCGCCTTACGCCAGCAGCACCGCGCGAATGGCATCGGCGTCGACGTGATCGTGCTCGGCAATGGCGACCAGCGTGGTGCGGCGCGGCTCGTCAGGGCGCCACGGGCGATCGTACTGGTGCCGCACCCGCGCGCCCACCGCCTGCACCAGCAGCCGCATCGGCTTTCCCGCAACGGCGGCATAGCCCTTTACGCGCAGGATATGGTGATCGCGGGCCAGCGTCTCGATCCGCGCGACCAGCGCCGCCGGATCGGCGATCTCGCCCCATTCGATAACGGTGCTGTCAAAGTCGTCGTGTTCGTGATCATCCTCACCATCATGGTGCGATGGGCGCGCGGCGATGTCGTCCTCGGCTGCGGCATCAAGCCCCAGGATCACACGCGGATCGACCACGCCTTCGGTCAGTTCTATCACCGGAACCGGGCGACTAAGCTCTGCCGCAATGATCGCGCGCGCGGCGGCTACGCCTTGGGGTCCGGCCAGATCGACCTTGGTCAGCAGGATCATGTCGGCGCAGGCCAGCTGATCCTCGAACACTTCCGACAGCGGCGTCTCGTGATCGATGCTCGGATCGGCGGCGCGCTGGGCGTCAAGCGCTGCCACATCGGGCGCGAACCGGCCTGCCGCGACCGCTTCGGCATCGGCCAGCGCCAGCACGCCGTCCACGGTGATCCGGCTGCGGATCGCAGGCCAGTCGAACGCCTTGAGCAGCGGCTTTGGCAACGCCAGACCCGATGTCTCGATCAGGATGTGATCGGGGCGCGGATCAAGCGCCAGCAGCTTTTCCACCGTCGGGATGAAATCGTCCGCCACGGTGCAGCAGATGCAGCCATTGGCCAGCTCTACGATGTTTTCCGCCGGGCAATCAGGAATGGCGCAGGACTGCAGAATCTCGCCATCCACACCCAGAGAACCGAATTCGTTGACCACCACGGCCAGCCTGCGGCCACCGGCATTGTGGATCAGGTGGCTGATGAGCGTGGTTTTCCCCGCGCCCAGAAAGCCCGTGATGATGGTGACCGGCACCTTGGACAGGGACGCCTTGGACAGGTCTGGCATAGTAACTTCCCCGCGCGCCAGAGCGAGACACGGCGGGGCTTGCCGGACAAGTCCGGTCGGCGCGCGACGACGGGCGGGCGCGACAAAGCACCCGTAACCACGCAACCCGTGCAGCCCCAGCCACACAGCTTCGTCGCTCAGACGGAGAGTTACCGTGCCGTGACCATCCCCTGGATCAGGCAAGAGCGACCGGTGCGCCGGCAGGTCTCCTGGCTCGCGGGTCACAGCTTGATGCACGCCTTCCCAGACTTGGCGCTTGCGCGCTGCCCAGTGGCTGCTCCTGAATTCAGGAGCATGTGCATCGCGCTATCCGCTTACAGTTGCAGGGACAGCCACGGATTTGGGAGCACGCTCCCGCACCGCATTCCCGATTAAGCCCCTTGCGGGGCACCGGCGCGATCATTGAAGGGCGGGTTACCCCGATCCTTCACCGCGCGCTCTAGACGAAAATGCCAGCCAAGCCAATTGATGATGTTGCTTCACGCAACGTGGACGGTCAGGCACCGACCGAAACCTCGATTTCATCGAACCGCTTCCATCGATAGATCGCGTAACTCGCCAGCCAGCAGAACACGAAAAGACCGATGATGGCGAAGCCCAGACCATTGAAATTTTCACCCAGTTCAATGGCGATCCGCCATGGCGCACCCGTAAGGGCCAGCTTGTCGCCAATCAGGGCCAGCGTTTCGATTCCACCAATGACAATCGCCACGATGGCCGAGATCAGGGTGATGGTGATGTTGTAGTAGAGCTTGCGGATCGGCTTCACGAAGGCCCATTCATAAGCGCCCAGCATCACCACGCCGTCCGCCGTATCGATGAGGGCCATACCGACCGCGAACAGGGCGGGCAGGACCAGGATTGTCCCGATCGACAGGCCATCGGCGGCCTGGCTGGCCGACATGCCCAGAATGGCAACTTCGGTTGCTGTATCGAACCCAAGCCCGAACAGAAACCCCAGCGGGGCCATATGCCAGCTTTTGTTCACGAGGCGGAACATCGGCCTGAACAGTCTGGAAAGCAGACCGCGCCCACCCAATAGCAGATCAAGATCGTCCTCGGCATAGCTGCCGCCTGCACGAACATGGGCAAAAGTCCGCCAGACAGAGCGCAGGATGACCAGGTTCATGCCGGCGATCGTGAACAGGAAAAGCGCGGAAATCACGGTTGCAATCACGCCACCGATTTCCTTGAAGGCGCCGAACTGCGACAGCGCGCTGGCCGTCACCGCAATGATGATCGATGCTATGGCAATGATTCCGGAATGCCCGATCGCGAACCAGAATCCGACCGAAACCGGGCGCTGCCCGTCCTGCATCAGCTTGCGGGTCACATTGTCAATCGCCGCAATATGATCGGCATCAACCGCGTGACGCAGGCCCAGCCCCCAGGCAAGCACAGCGGTGCCGAGCATTAACGGCTGTGCATGAAACAGGCTGAATGCCCAGACCCAGACCCCAATGTTGGCGGCGATCAATCCGGCAAACAAGGCACCAATTCGTCGGCGCAGAGACAGGGATGGCAGTGACTTCGTGAGGTGCATGATTGGCTCGGCGATTGAGGAATATACAAACGAAGGATGGCGCCGCAGACGTGCTGCAGCGCCGCCCATCAAGGGATTTCGCTAGAAATTGACCTTTGCGCCAATCCTCACAGTTCGAGGCTCGACCACGCGGCTCAACCGGCCTTCCACCGGAGCACCTGCATCGAAGGCGGGGATGTAGGACTCGTAATAATAGGCGATGTCCTTGTCCCGGCTGTCGAAGATGTTCAGCACTTCTCCAAATATCTCGACCTTCTTGCCCTTCCACGCGGCCCGGGCATTCATGACGGTGCTGCCTCGATCCCGGACACTGTTGTCCTCGACAAGCGGAGAAGGTCCAAGGTGGCGCACCCGAATGCTGGCTTCCCAGGGATCAAGAATGATGGCGGCACCGGCTGAAGCCGCGTTCTCAAATGCATTGGGGATGTGATCGCCATTGTCGAAGCGCGCATGGCTGGCGGTATAGTTTCCATCAAGCGCAAGCCAAGGGAACGGCCGCCAGAAGGCGACGATTTCATAGCCATGACGCCCACTGGCACCCGACGGTTCAACAGCATTGGAATCGCCAATGAAACGAAGTTCGCTGCCGACATGCAGCCACCAGTAAGTCGCGGTTAACGTGACCCCGGAGAATTGAATGCGTCCTCCCAGTTCCTTGCCGATGCCGCGAACCAGAACGGGAACAGGCGTGTCCCTGTTGACCGCACCCCGAACATCGTTGGAATGGAATCCACGGCCCCAGTTGGCGTAGAGTTCAAGATGCGGCGTAACCTGATAGGCGATTGACGCCTTGGGAGAGAGAATCGACGCTGAGCCACTGCCTTCGCCCAGCGACGCCGCAACAGAATCTCGTGCACGCACGGAATAGTGATAATAGTCCCCGCGAAGACCACCTGTCACACGCAGTCCCGCCAAGGGTTTCCAAGCGACTTCGCCGTAGAGCGCGGAAGACAATTCCCCGACCCGAAAGTGCCCGAGAGATTCAAGAAATGCGCGGGCAGCCGTTCGATCGACACCAACATTCCCGACGGCGTCGTATCTGTTTTCGGTGCCAAGGCTCACAGCCAGACTGTCAGCGATTTCCCAATGTTTTTGTGCGGACAGCCCGAGGACCCAACGCCGGTCGAACTGCTTGATCTGCGCGCTTGTGCCATCCGGATCGGTGTAAGTGGGGTTCGAGAACATCGACCAGTCGTAAAACTGGGCATAGACATTGGCGCGCCATGTCGGTTGCTTGACCGCGATGTTAGCCACCAGGCGCGTCGTCTCACCCCGCGCGGAAGGATCTGGAGAGCAGAACACATCCGCACACAACGCCGTGCCGATAATGCGCTCGGGGATTTGCTCGGTTGGGTGCCATGTCGCCCGGTAGGCATGGAGAGATGCCTCCAATGTGCCCGCACCGGTCGGCATGCTATATTTCGCGAACCCCGAGTAATGGCGCAGACGTTCAGGTTCCTGCCACGGTCCGTCATAGGCCTTGGCCTGGGCGACAAGCGTGAGGTCTCCGCCGCCCAGGTCGTGCAATGTTCCACCCGCAGCGACGCGGCGCCAACCATATGAACCAGTCTCGGCCGATGCCCATGGCCGGTCATAACCCTTGATGGTCGTCATATAGGCTGCTCCCGCCAGAGCGAAATCACCGCCATCGGCGCGGTAGGGCCCTTTACGAAAATCCTCCCGGCCCACGATCTCCGGAATGAGGCCGTTGAGGTCGAGATAGCCATGACCATGTCCGTGGGTACGAAAGTTCATCTGCACATCATCGATATAGGTACTGAAGTCAGACCCATGGTCGAGGTTGAAACCGCGCAGGAAATACTGGTTGGCTTTGCCGCTCCCAGAATGCTGGGCTGCAACCAGCCCGGGCACCGCTTCCAGCAGTTCGGCCACGCGGAGAAGAGGCCGCACGAGGAGATCGGCCCCTCCGACGCTTCCTTCGCTCGCTGATTTGGCAGTGCCGATCATGGCCTCACCGCGACCGAAAACCACAATGTCGTTACCCGCCACGACTGCATCCGCGCTTGTTTGCGATGCCTTTTCAGAGGTTTCGGCAAATGCCGGTTTTCCGATACAGATCAGCGCAAGGGCGCTGCTGGTAGTAATGGTCTTGATCACTAAATAGTCCCCCGGCGTCTTGCGACGTGGCCGGGGCAAACCCGCGCGAACGGGCGACACGCGCGGCGGCCGGACGCCATGGGCGGCCGACGCACGTCTCCGATGCGGCCCCAGCCGCTCGTTCGTCGCTCAGACGGAGTTCACCGTGCCGCAGCCATCCTCTGGACCAAGGCAAGAGCGACCAGACGCCGGCAGGTCTCCTGGCTCACGGGTCACAGCTTGATGCACGCCTTCCCAGACCTCGCATGATTTAGCGTCCGGCCCAGTGGCTGCCCCTTCCAAGAGGAGCGATGTACATCGCGCTATCCGCTTACAGTTGCAGAGACAGCCGCGGATTTGGAAGCAAGCTTCCGCACCGCATTCCCGATTAAGCCCCTTTCGGGGGCACCGGCGCGATCAATGAAAGGCGGACTAGTCTGCCCGTCGATACCTCACCTAACTGAAGTGATCGGAAAAGCCAATAACGCTTGGAGCAGGGATTGAATCAACGATTACTGCATCCCGCGCCACCATTGCCATTGGCACGGCCAGAGCGCACCAACCGCGCGCACTCGATTTGAATGGCGGGTTTTCACTGAACCTATCGTTGGCCATCGGACTCCTGTACGACCGGAAGTGGTCGAAAGCCGCCAGTACGCTTCATCCGGTGGAGCGGTATTGGTCATTCTGCTTCGTTTGCCAGCCGCTCCTGAACCTCGGTAACGAACCGCGACGGGATGTTCTTGCCGTAGAGAAGATGGACCTCGTGGCGCGCCCGCGTGAACCCGACGTAAAATAGCCGTCGCGCCTCGCGCAGGTCGTTTGCGCTCGGATTGTTTCGCGGTAGCCGGCCTTCTTCCATCCCCACCAGGATGACGACATCGAACTCGCGGCCCTTGGCGCTGTGAAGCGTCGAGAGGTTGATACGATTAAGGCCTGTACCGATGCCGGCGAACTCACCCAGCGACAGGTCTTCGACGTCCCCTTCCGGACCGAGCCGCGCGATGAGATCGTCGAGCAAACCCAGATCGTCGTTGAGCGAACGCGCGCCGACCACATGCGGTGCGACGATTTCTGCGCGAAGCGCTGTCAGCCAGGCATCGAGCGCAAGGTTGTCATTCCGCCGGCTCCACAAAGCGGCGGTCAATGCCCGCTGAAATTCGAGTCTGGCCGCGTCGTCAGTCAGAACCTCGTGGAACAGCCGCGAACCTTCGCCGATCACACGGCTAAGCCGCGGGTCGCCGCTGCGCCAACCGCCGCAACACCACATCGCGCATTGCTCGAGCCAGCGCAGTAGCTGGCTTGATCGCGGGTACAGCGCATTGGCGTCGGTGCGGGTGACCGAATAGCCCGCGTCGGCGGCGGCATTCGCGACCTCGTCGCCGATAAAGGCCGCCGGATAGAGCACGGCGATCTCGCCGAGGTCGAGGTCGGGGCGGCGCTCCCGGATCTCGGGAATCAGTTGTTCGATCAGATGGCGGGCCTGACCCGCATAGCTGCCGGTGCAGGGCTGGAAGTAGATCGTCCCCTCGTGCGCATCGTCGGGTGCACAATAGCCTCGCTCTTCGCCCAGGGCGTATTCGGACGCAGCAACGATTTTCGAGCCGCAGCGATAGTTGAGACCGAGCCGGACCGTCTCGACATCCATGCGTTCGGATAGGCGGCGCAGCAGCTCGGGATGGGCGCCGGTGAAGCCGTAGATCGACTGATCGACGTCGCCCACCGCGAACAGCCGCATGCCGGCGCTGAAGCACAGCCCCATGACCATACCGTGCAGCGCGCGCCCGAGATCCTGATATTCGTCGACGGCGAGGATCGGATATTTGGCGACGAGCGCTTTGCGGAGCCACGGGTTGGTCGCGAGCGCGCGTACTGCCAGCAACGGCATGTCGTCGAAGTCGACCAGGCCCTTCGCCCGCAATTCGGCTTCATAGGCGGTCACGAGCCTCGCCAGCTGCGGATCAGCGGTATCGAAATCGGATTGCTCGCGAACAAGGAAACGGCGCCTATAAACACCCATCCGGAAATCCCAGGTCTGCGGATTCTCCGGTCCCTTGATGACTTTGGCATGGGCGCGCTCGAGCGCAGCACGCGATTGCTGCCGGGTGGCGACGGTGAACTCGTCCGGCAAGCCAACCCCCGCCAGCTTCGCGTAGGGGAATAGTATCTGGGTCAGCGAGAATGAGTGGACCGTGCCGATGAAGACCCGGCCGCTTGGCGAGATACCCAGGGCGTCGAGCCGCGTTTCGAGTTCGCGCGCGCACTCGTTGTTGTAGGTGATGCAAGCGATACCGCGTGGCTCATCGACGTCTTCACTGAGCATGCGGGCCAACTTGACAGTCAGGGTCTTGGTCTTGCCGCTTCCCGGACCAGCGAGCAGCACACAGCTACCGGTGGTTTCATATGCCTGCCACTGGCGCTCGTTGCGGCGCAGATCCTCTGCGCTGCGGAGATACAGCGCGCGGTTAGACAAGACCGATCACATGATTGACCGCCTTCGAAATATAGTCGGGCACCGGATTCCCGGAGACACGGGTCGCTAGACGCTGCGCGAAACGGCCTTTGCCCATCTGCTCGATCATCTTGAGCAGGACCTTGTGGTCGACGGTATCCTCCTCCTCCTCCCACTCGCTGAGCAACGTCATGCGCGCCTGGCTGAAGCTATGCTCGCGCAGCGTCTCGATCATCTCCTGCGCATAGTCACCGTCGAACAACTCGGTCTCAAGAGTGTCAGTGTTCACGAAGATGCCGAACAGCTCCATTTTCTCGAAGGATTCCTTATAGCTGCCTTCTTCGATGTCGCTGATGACGGCGTCGGTATCCTCGCCGTCCCGTGCCCCGTCGATCGTGCGAACAAGGTTCAAGCCGCGATTATAGGCGCGAGGCACCTCGTTCACCTCGTCATAGTCGGTGATCACCGAGAACGGGATGCCGAGCGCGCAGAGCAGCTTTGCATAGGGTTGGAAGTTTGTGCCGGCGACTGAGCAAACCGTGATACCGTGCTCGTCGAGCGAGACCTCCATTTCCCCAGCGAAGGTCGGGATCAGAGTACGCCTCCGATAGCAGCCGCATTGTCGAGGTGATGTATCCAGCTCATTGCGCGGGCATGGATGACATAAGCATTGATGTGTTTGCAGGCGCTCGTCGCCTGGACGTGGTGGAGACCGGCCGACGC
>NZ_CAKKNC010000030.1 GCF_918741285.1 Sphingobium sp. CECT 9361
CTCGCAGGCATTGCGCAGTTCGAGCGCGACATGCTCAGCGAGCGGGTTCGCTCCGGCCTCGCCGCGGCACGGGCGCGGGGTCGGAAACTCGGGCGGCAGACCGGCGTCCGCCCGAAGTCGGATCGGCTTGCCCCCAAGGTGCTAGCCCTTGTTGCCGAGGGGCGCAGCTATCGCTGGATAGCCCGGGACCTCGGCCTCAGCAAGAATACTGTCGCCGCAATCGTCGGACGCTCCAGGGCGGACATGGATCACAAGGTCGAGGTGGCGGCATGAGCGTCGCGCCGGATGTCGGACGAAAGCACAGGATGAAGACCGCCGCGCTTGGATGCATTACGTACCTGGCGATTGCAGGCTTCGTCTTCGGTAGCTTGCTGAAGCCAGTATTCCTCGCGACGATCTGGTCAGATAGACTGGGCGCGCCTCACTGGCTCTGGATCGTATCCGCTTGCTTCGCGGTCGGAGCGACCAGCTTTTTGATACCGGCTCGGTTTTCGATCGTTCGAGGCCCCATTTTTGTAGCGGTGGCGCTGGCGGGCTCTCTACTCTCAGTCGGAGCTTATGCGGATAATCTGAGATTGAAGGCGTTGAACGAGTTCGGTGCTGACCGGCAAACCCAACACTCGTTTTTAGAATCGGTCCGGCATGCCCCGGAAGAATTTCAGTTCTTCCTGCATACCGCCGTCATGAAGCACTGCGTGCCATATGCATGGAGCTATCGAACGATGAACTTCTATCGCATACCTTTGAGGGCAGCGGTCAACGTCATGCCTGCAAGGTGGCTGACGGAATGTTCTATCCATCGAGAGTGACGCAGTTTGTGATCAATGGCAGCCGCGGCGACGGCAAGGACAGCTATTCCCTTAGGGTGTCATTTCGCCCTCAGCCGGAACCGACCCCAGATACGATTCTTTGGCTGGCGAAGCAGCAGGATCCCGGAACCGGCGGCTACTTTGCTAAGCATCGGCCAGCGACGCTTAGCAAGGCGGCACGCAGCGATGAAAGTTCCGAGCGTCTGTGGCAGATCAGCGAGCGGCTGGTATCGACGTAAAGTCTGAACGGCACGCAATGGGATTCCGCAGCTGAGCGGGGCGGTCAAGGCAATGCTGAAGATTATGAACTGGAGCCAGGTGAGAAGCCGGTGCTGACCACCATCGCGCCGCGCACCGCTTCGGACCTATATTCGTGACCTGATGAGACCGCAGCGATGGTGGATATCGACAAGCTGATCCTGTTCGAACTCACCGCCAAGCTCGACCGCATCGGCGCGGATGAAGTTACGCTCGAATAGGAGGCAAAGCATCGTGCCGTCGGCCCGCAGATGATCGAACTGGTACATACAGCGAGCGAATCGCTGCAGGCGGGCTCGTCGGCGTCCGCGCTTGACAAGCCCGTCAACCGCTACTGACGCGATGTCCCGATGGCGAACCGACACATCCAGAATTCCCGCTGATCGGCTGCGAAATCTACGGACGGAACCTGGCAGCCGGCGACGCTATCCAACCACCCGGCACTACTAATTCGGCGATCTTTTTTGCCAAAAAGGCTGATCAAGAGATGAGGCACATGCGTGCTGCCGTGATCACCCGCAGCCAGGCGGGACGTGCTGATGGCTATACCGGTCTGCAAAGGGGCGCCGTCCTCACTAGGAGGCGAATCGCCCCGCTGAGGGCCATGTTGCCGGCTGATCCGCAAGGGAGAGCCCAACTGACCGGTGACTGCGCCCGATCAATCGGATATAGGGCAGTCAAATTCAAAAGATCGTTTGGAGGGTGCATTGGCTAAACAAACGACGAAACGGCAGCTTTTGGGTAGAGAACGTTACGATCCCGCGTCCAAAATTTTGAGAGTCATGGCCGCCGCCCGAGAGGAATTTGCCCTGTCTGGGTTTGAGGGTGCAAAAGTTGAGCATATAGCCCGACGCGCGGGGGTAACTAAGCAACTTGTCTATTTCTATTTCGCCAGCAAGGATGAATTATACAGCGAGGTACTTCGAGACATTGCTAAAGGAACATATGAGAAACTCCTAGCAATAGACTATGATTCCTTGCAGCCTGTGGATGCTGTTCGCCAGTATATCGGTGCTCTTTATGATAGATATTCCACCGATCAGGCAACCGCGATCGTGACAATAGATCAGAGCCTTCATGACGGCGCGCAAATCGGTCGTGCACCAGAAGTCGCTGTGCTGTGCAATACATTGTCTCAAAAAATTGATAGCGTGCTAAATCGTGGGAAAGATGCCGGATTGTTCGGCCCGCATGTCGACACTGCGGCACTTGAGTTTATGATCCTTATAATTGTCTCGGGCAGCGTCTCATCCCGCCGAATGTTGACGCGCTACAATGAGCATTTTGGACTAGAGGAGCGCGGCACTGCATTCTGGCGGGAATATGCGATTGACTTTATTCTGCGGTCGATAAGTCGCTGAGCCGCGTGGGTGATACCAACCTGCATTGATCATGACCCACGCGCCCATTTGCGGCGACCGATGGTCATGATGTGCCAAGGCAGATCGACGAGCTTGTTCCAAGCCTCGCAGCAGTGGTCGATGACGTTGTCGTAGGAAGACGCGGTTGGAGAGCCAGTTGTCGCGCATGAACTGCCAGATGTTCTCGACCGAGTTCAATTCAGGACATTTTGCCGGCAGAGCAATGATGCTGATGTTATCGGGCACGACGAGCTGTCCGGTCATGTGCCACCCAGCCTGGTCCATCAGCACGACCACGTGAGCGCCAGGGGCGACGGGGGGCGATATCTCTGTCAGGTGCAGTGTCATGGTTTCGGTATTGTAGAAGGGCAGCACCAGCCCTGCGCCCTAGATGTTCCACGGTTCGTCCTCCTCGTGTGAGGATAGGCTCGGCCCACCCGAGCAACCCTCGGAGCACCAGTGTAGGGCGAACCAACCTCTTTCACGAAACATGAGCGCTGTTCTCAGCCCACGTAGATCCAGGGCATGAGTTCATGAACGCGATTGGCCGGGTAGCCGTTGGCGAGCGCGGTCATTGTCTTGGTCAGCCATTCGTGGGGATTGATGTCGCTCAGCTTGCAGTTTTCGATGAGGGTGGCGATGACCGCCCAGTTGCCGCCTTCGTCAGAGCCGGCGAAGAGCGCATTTTTTCGATTATGCATACATTTCCATAACCGCAATTATGCGAAGCGCCGGATTATGTGCAGGTACAGATTGCCTGCGATGTTGACCGCGCGGTTTTCTGTCGCCTGCGATGCAGCATGACCGATACCATCTGCACATAATACCGTCCCTCTCCGCCCAACCATCTGGAGAGGAGCGTTTTCATGAGGTCCGATCTTTTACAGCCTGAGCCGCGCCGGTGGCTATCCAGCAGCGTCATCGCATCGGTCGAAGAGGAGTATGTCGCTCATCTTCGGGCAGGCAGGTATCATCCCAACACCGTGCGCGTGTATTTGGCCTGCGTCGCTCACTTCGCGAAGTGGGCCTCCGAGGCAGATGTGGGCCTTATTTTGATCGATGAGGCTGCGCAGCAGCAGTTTCTCGACGCCCATTTGCCGTTTTGCACATGCCGCCCGCCCGTGCGTAAACTGCGCCACGAGCTGCGCGCGGCTATTCGTCATCTCTTGCACGTGCTTCGCGCTCAGGGCCAGATTCCTCCTGCGGAACAGAAGGATCGCCTCAGCAGCGAGCTGGCGGCTTTCGATCGCCACATGCGGGATGTCGGCGGTCTGGCGGACACGACACGGCGGCAGCGGATTCAGATCGTTCGCCGATTGCTCCTCGAACGGTTTGGCAATAGCGAGATTGATCCTGAGAAGCTCGATCCTGCCCACGTTCGGCGTTTTATCCTGGGCGAAGGCCGAGGTTGGAGTGCCGGTGCAGTATGCGTCGCCGGTGGAGCGGTCGGCTGTTATTTGAAGTTTCGCAAGATGTTGGGCGACGACGTTGGCAAGCTTGTACGGGAGGTCCCTCGCGTGGCGCATTGGCGCTTGGCGGCGTTGCCCGACGTTTTATCACCGGCCCAGATTGATGCGGTACTCGCGTCATTTGATGATCGACTGCCGTCCCGGCGGCGCGCTTATGCGATGGTGAGATGCATCACCGACCTTGGACTCAGGTGCTCCGAAGTCGCCAAGCTGCGGATCGACGACGTTGACTGGCGGAACGGGATCATTCGCATAGCCAGAACCAAGACGCATTTCACCGATAGCCTTCCACTGCCTACCGCCACTGGTGACGCGATCGCAGATTATTTGCGCCATGAACGCCCCCAGACCAACAGCCGCGCGATCTTCGTTCGACACGCCGCGCCCTATGACGTCCCCATCAAGGCGGGCGTCGCCAAGCACGCAGTGATCGCCGCCTTCGCTCGATGCGGATGGCATCGAACCGATCCGCGCGTGCTTCGCCACAGTATCGCAAGCAGACTGCTCCGCGATGGTACGCCTATGAAGCACATTGCCGATATCTTGAGGCACCAGAGCCTCGACACGTCGAAGATTTACACCAAGATCGATCTCCACCGGCTGTCTGCCGTGGCGTTGCCCTGGCCTGGGAGGGTGTGATGACAACCAGGATGATGGCAACGCACGTCGAGGCCTTTCTTGCTGAACGGCGAGTCTTGGGGTTTCGCACCAATGGACCGAGCGCGAGCCAGTTACGCTCCTTCGCTCGATTCTTCGATGGCACTGACCGCAAGGGATCTCTGACAACAGAGCTCGTGGTCGAGTGGGCAAAGGAACACGCCCGAACCGATGGGCCGCGCGCGTGGGCTCGGCGGCTTGATGCCCTTCGGCCCTTCGCGACCTATCTGTTGCGAGAAGATCCAGCCACGGAGTTTCCGCAAACCCAGATATTCGGCAAATCCCAGCGCCGGGCCACCCCTCACATCTACACCGAGGAAGAGGTTCTGGCGCTGCTTGCTGCAGCACGTCATCTCGAACCAGTGGGCGGCCTGCGACCCGCCGCATACGAGGCTTTCTATGGTTTGATCGCCGCAACCGGCTTGCGCATTTCCGAGGCGATCAAATTGCGCTGCGCCGACGTAGACCTTGGAAGTCGATGTTTGACGGTTCGGATGACGAAGTTCAGCAAGTCGAGGCATGTGCCGTTCCACTCAACCACCGCCAGTGCTCTTGCCGACTATCTGGCCGTGCGGGACCGATTCCTGCCGCGCGCTGCGGAGCAGTCGTTTTTCGTCTCGACGCCAGAACGATCACTAAAATCGCGTGCCGCGCATTGGACCTTCCAGAGGTTGCGCAGCAAAGCAGGGATCGTTGCTCGCGGTGCCTACCCCGAAGTCCGCATCCATGATTTCCGCCATACATTCATCTGTCGACGCATCCAGAGGTGGCGAGCTGACGGTGCCGATATCGATAATGCAATCGCCGCGCTCTCCACCTACGTCGGCCATGCGAAGATATCGGACACCTATTGGTATCTGACCGGCATCCCGGATTTGATGGCTGCTGCTGGCAATCGGTTCGAAGATTTCGCATTCGGGGAGAAAGGCAATGGCTGAACACGCCGCCCCCACTTTGTCGACGCTGGTGCAGCGCTTCTTCATGGATCATCTCATAGAGCAACGTGCCGTCAGCCCTCAGACCATCGCTGCCTATCGGGATACCCTGCGCCTACTCCTCAACTACGCTGCCACGGCGTTGAAGCGAACGCCCAGCGCCATCACATTGTCCGATCTCGACGCGCCAATGCTGCTCGCTTTCCTTGATCATCTGGAGAAGGAGCGCGGCAATAGTGTGCGAAGCCGCAACGCACGCCTGGCCGCAATTAGGACGTTCCTGAAGTTCGCGTCGCACCACGACCTTGCCTCGCTGGCCACGATTGAGCGAGCGCTGGCAATTCCGTTCAAGCGGTTCGATCGGCCGATGGTCGGTTTTCTGTCTCGTGCCGAGATTGGTGCCATCATCGAAGCCCCGGATCGGGCCAGTTGGGCTGGACAACGCGATCGGGCATTCTTCAGCATGATGTACAATACCGGTGCCCGCGTTTCCGAGATGATCGGCATCCGGTGTCGGGACGTCGTGCTTGAAGGCCAACCTGCTGTCCACTTGCGCGGCAAGGGACGTAAAGAACGAAGCGTGCCGCTCTGGCGACCCACCGCCGCACTCATCAAGTCGTGGCGTCGCCGGATCGGCGATCCTACTGGAGAGAGCATTCTTTTCCCAAATCGCAGCGGTGGCCGGATGTCCCGCTCCAACGTCACCCAGCGCTTGGATCTCGCGGTAGCCGCCGCAGGCCTCAAGAATCCAGGCATCCTTGAACGTCCGGTTAAGAGACCTGTGCGCGGGTGGGTGTAGACAAGGGCATTTATTCCTGATTCAATTGGTTTTCCGAAGAGGAGAGTTGGGCGTGGCACATCGTTCGATTGGTCAGGAGCGATTTGGATTTGCCGGACGCGCAGGGGCGTCATCAACGCTGGACGAGCTTGGCAAGCTGATCGACTGGATGTCAGTCGCTGCGGTTTTGGATCCGCTCTATTGCGCAGCCAAAGGCGAACCCGCCTGGCCGCCACTTGCCATGTTCAAAGCTCTGCTACTGTCGATCTGGTACGACCTGTCAGACGTGAAATTGGCTGAGGCGCTCGATGATCGCGCGTCGTTTCGCCGCTTCTGCGGGTTTTCGGCAAATGAGGCGACACCCGAGCGCACCGCGTTCGTCAGATATCGCAGGCTGCTGGTCGTGCATAAGCTGGATCGATCGCTGTTTGATATCGTTACCGCTCAGCTCAAATCGAAAGCAGTGACGGTCAAGACCGGAACACTGGTCGATGCCACGATTATCGCGTCCGCCAGCGAAGACGATGAAGAGGCCCGTTGGGTAAAACATAAGGGTAAGCGGGCTGTTCATGGCTTCAAGGCCCATGTTGGAGCGGACGCCGATACAGCGCTGGTTGAGGAAGTATCGATCACCTCTGCCAATATCAACGATGGCAAGGCCGGTCCCGATGCGCTGCCCGACAACCCCGGCGAGGTGTTTGCTGACAGTGCCTATCGCGGCAATCATTTCCGTGACGCAGTCTTTGCAAAGGGTGGCGTACCGCGGATCGTCGCTACGGGCGCATGGGGCCGCGACGAACAGGAAACACTGCGAAAGCTCCATGAATGGAACCAACCCATCCATCGCATTCGCGGACGGATCGAGAAGATCTTCGGGACGTGGAAGCGATCCTATGGCCTGCGCCGAATGCGATGGCGAGGTCTCGCCAAAGCCGCCATCCAGGTCCACCTCACCGCCATCGACTACAATCTCAAGCGCACGATGAACATTCTCGCGGCCCAGGCATAAAGGAAACTACAGCCTGTGCCTGAGTGATCGGGAAGCAGCGCAACCCGCACTAAAGACCAAAAACAGATGGCTTTTCAGTCTTCTACACCCACCCGCGCACAGGTCTCGTAAATTAGGTCAGCCAGGGTTGGGGCGAGCCCCAACCCTGGCTGAAGTGTTATGCAAGCCACGGAACTCGCCCTTCAAATGGAAAGCAGTGCTAAATAGAAATGACACCCCTCCGCTAGATAGAGATGACACTCTTGGGTCTTGGCGGCGAACGCGGTGTTCATGGTCTTCCCACGGGAGGATCAGACTATGCCCGTAGAAAGCGGGATGTTGGTGCAGCCGTTCAGAGCGGCGACCGGATGTGAGGTTGTACAGGGTCCGGATACCGGGGCTCAGACCTTGGATGCCGACGAGAAGGATGGATTAACGTGATGAACTCCTTGACCCCAAAACCCTCATGTGAGGAGTTGGTGGCTCTCGCAAACCCGGCACGATTCGATCGTTGCTGACCCTAATTACTCTGACGGTCTAATTCATCCGCGAACATAGGCTGATGATCGAGAACGCCACCATCGGCCCTGAGCGACTGCCCGGTGATGAAGCCGGATTCGTCTGACGCGAAGAAAGCCGCCAAGGCGGCAATATCCTCGGGCCGCCCGGTTCGTTCGATGAGCTGGTGACGTTTGATGAGCGCGGCGAGTTCGGCAATCTTAGGCTCAAGTTCCGGGTCGAGAATGAGCCCGGGCATTATCGCATTGCATCGGATATTTTCCCGACCATGCTGTGTGGCAATATATTTGGTCATCACGAGGATCGCTCCCTTTGATGAACCGTAAGCGACGCGCGAACTGTCCCCCGCTGCCGCCGCGCCCGACGACGTATTGATAATGGATCCGCCACCCCGTCGACGCATATGAGGGATCGCATGTTTGCATGCCACCATGTAGCCGCGCACATTAACTTCCATTGTGCGATCCCACACCTCTATATCGGTATCGACCACGGTACGATCACGATTGAGGAATTCCAGATCCAAAAGCGCGGCGTTGTTGTGAAGGATGTCAAGTCCGCCAAAATGATCGACGGTGCGCTGTACCAGGCGAGCAATGCTTTCGACGTCGCCGGCATCGAACCGGACGGCCAGCGCCGCGTCCCCGATCTCGGTCGCGACCCGTTCGGCGCCCTCTTCACTAAGATCTGCGATCACAACCTTTGCGCCCTCGGCAGCGAAACGCTTTGCCGTTGCCGCACCGATACGGCCGCCGCCGCCCGTGACGATCGCGACCTTGTTTGCCAGACGCTGCATTTGCTTTCCTTTAACATAGGTAGCAGGCGAAAGGCATTGCCCAGTATCCGCTCTGCTTGCATTTAATGCTAGGCCGTAGGCCATTGCCCGCGGGGGCTCCCCTCGGCCCGGAAACTACCGCCTAGCCATAAACGCGGCTGCCGCTTGCGTATCCATATATTCCCGGCCCTCTATGATACAGCCATCGGCAATCCGGAAGACATTATGGTACTGATTTCGATAGACATCGTTATCATAGACCATTTCGCCGACCGCCTCCACAGCGACGTGATCGCCTTCCGCCACAGCATGGGTCACTACCATCGTCCGCTCTTTGGCGGCAATCAGGGCGCTAAGGCCGTTGAAGAGGCCCGCTCGATCGAGGTCCCCGATCCCGTTGATCCACCATCTCGCGTCGTAATGGATAATTGTCTCGAGGGTCGCGACGTCGCCATCCACGATGGCTTGCATAAACCGTAGAACCAGTTCCTTGTTGCCGTCAAAATTAGCCACGTGATTGCTCCCGTTCCTTTAGCGCGTGAGCGGTAATCGCTCCGCACCCGCTATGATATTACACGCCGATCATTTCCGCGTCTGCCGAGCTTGGATGAATAAAAAGTGGCATGCCATGGAAAGCTTTCCCGAAATGATAGGCGGTTCCACCCGACTTCATCGCCTGCTGATACAGCACGGGGTAACCCGCCGCCTCCAGACGGTCTTTGGCCGCCTCGACGTCATCATAGCCGATATTTACCGCTGCCAGCGGCGCCTCAAACTGTGATGCCAGTGTCGAGCCACCTTGAACCAGCGTGACACGATGTCTCCCGGTTAGCGCCCGCGTACCGAGGCCCTGCGGATCACCTTCCACGAATTGCATGTCGAACAGTGCGGAGAGGTCGCTTGCCACCGCATCAATATCATCAACCGCCAACGTCACCGAGGTCACTTTCGGGAACGGCGCGGCATCCAGCTCCCGGAAAGACGGAATCTGCACACGCGCTTCCGCTTCATTGTCGCCGCGGTTGCAAACCATGAATGGGATGTTGTGGAACTCGCGCCCGAACAGATATTCGTCGGCATCCGGCGTCGGCAGCCGGTTCACGACGATCGGTTGGTATCCAGCTGCCACGAACTTGTCGTGCGATTCGGTGGCGTTTTCCACGTCGATCGCAACCTCGATCAGCTTGCTTTGGATGAACGGGACATCCGTATTCGGTGAAATGGCAAGCAAACCATGCTCGCCAAAGGCAACGCTGAAGGTCGTGAAATGCGCATCCACCTCGGGACTATAGAAATCAAGGCCGAGAACGGACTTTCCGTCCGCTTCGAATGCCGCGAGATCGTCGATTGCCACCGCGACGCGACAGAACTTCGGCACATACACCCTAAAGTCCCCCAGCGACTGCGTTCGCGACCTTGATATTATCGTTGCGAAGCCTGCTCAAAAGTTCGTCGTTAACGGGCATCGGGCAAACGCTACCGATGCCCAAGGCCTTCAGAAGATGCCCGGTCCCGAGCCAGGTAGAAGCCATGACGCCGATGTCGCCTATTTCGGTATCGGTGAAGTGCGCGTGCATCGCCGCCCAGAATTCATCGTCATCATTCATCTCATCGACCGAGGTAAAGAAGCGATGTATGAACCTTAGTGCCAGCGCCTCACGCGGCGTAAAGCCGTCCCAGCTCCAATTCCATTCGCCGGCGTTTACGTACAATTCTTCTTCGATTGGCTCGTCGCTAAAGCCGGGCCAGTCGCGCCACAGGCGCAGGCTGTTGCAGATAGGGCAGCCCATCACCGCCGTACTTGGAAATCGCATCACTTCGCGCTCGCGCGGCGTGAGCGTCGTCTCGGGCGCATCGTAAATGATCCGAAACATACGTTTGCGCGCTTCGACCAGCTGCGGAGTGCCCAAGTCGTTGAGGATGTGGTCAAGCGCTTCCTTGCCCTCGGGAACGTCGATCCTATACGGCATCTTCTCTCTCCTTTTTACGGGCCTCGCCAGCCAGCCCATTGTCTTGATAGGACCCAATCGAGCGTTGCCTCTCCGGTGTCGTTAGCCACCAGGCAGGATGGCTTTGCCAATGCGCCGGAACCGGCCCTTCGTGCCGGATCAGTCCTGAACCTGCGAAGCGAGCACCGGCCTGATCCGAAGATGCTCCGGTATATTCTCCACGCCGATCTGGCGGTCCAATTCTTCCTGATACCAGTACGCGTCGCGGCCGCGCTCGTGCTCCACGCCATCGTATATCTGCTTAGCCCGTTCGTCCAACATGTTATGCTCCTATCCCTTATCGTCGCACCGTCAGCGCAGCCCGACACCTGGAGCTGACTAGACCACCCGCCAGGGCGCTGCTCATGCCGCTGGTCGATTAGCCGCTGCCCTTCCCGACCACGGCAACTTGGTCGCTCCGAGCGGGACCGCCCGATCGGCCCTCCTCAAGAACCTGCTTCTACTTCAGGCTCCGTGGCCGAGAAATTTGAATAGTGTGCTGGGCAGAGGTGGTGGGGACACTGGGATGCCCGATCACCTCCACAGCCTGGGCGACCTCGGCCAGCCCGAGAGCGAGCCGGAAAAGTCCCTGCTCGGCTCTGGGCAGCGGGCCATACTCGAATTGGTCGAGATGCCGGAACACATCCTCGAGCCTCGGAGTCACGGCATCATAGAAGAGCTTCAAGTCCTCGAGGCTTTTGCGGCGTCGAAGTTGGTATCTCTCGTCCTCTGTCTCGAGATCACCCCACTCCTCGAGGAACATCTCGAGCGCCTCGAAGCCGGCAGGCAGCGACGGACTGACACCTCTTTCAATCGTTGACATTATAATTCTCCTTGGCGCGTCCGGCGCCAGCAACCCTTAGATCTAAACCTTGCCTTCGATGTAATTCGTCAGCGTCTGCGCAAAGTGACGCAGCATGAACTCGTTCTCACCATATTTGACCCGTTCCAGTCCTCCCGAGATGAGACCTTGCTGCTGCAGTTCGCCCATCGAGGAATCTTCGGCCATCACGTCGCGGATGGCCGCGACATAGGAGGCTTCTGCGAATTCCGTCCTGAAACTGTGCGGTGCCCTATCGAGGAAAAGACGCACGTCCCACAGCATTTCATTGGGCCCCGACGGCCAATACTGGTACCACAGATAGCCATTATGCAGAACCTGGATCTGAGTGTTAGGGAAGATATTGATGGCCTCTTCCATGATCGGATCTATACGATCTGGGTTGATTGCCGGATGATCCATCAACTTCTTGCCGGCCGGCTCCAACTCGGCGTCTGCTGCGAACCCGGTTTCCAGGGCAAAGCGCATAACCGGCTTTGTCGGCTGCCATTTGCTGTTGGCTCCGGTGATATTCGCGGAGTGGCGCCCCATGAATCGCACGGTCGGATAATCCGTCAGTGGGTTTTCGCGATCGAAGACGAACGGGAGTGAATTCTTGTGCAGGAAGCCCAGGTGATAGCCTTCGGTGAAGGCGTTGCTGATATGCTTCCAGTTCGTCGCGAGCGGCTGAGGGAGGCGCAGCTCGTGATTATAATCCTCGAAGGGCAAGTCGGAGAAAAGAACCCCGGCTTCTCCGAGGAACTCCTCAAGGGACTCCTCGGGTTCCTTGGCAAAATTGACGAATATGAAACCGTTCCAAATACCCGTATGCACCGGCGGCAGACCGTCATGACCGCATTTCACATCCGGGAACATATCGGCGCCGGGAATGGTCCGCAGCTTGCCGTCGGTTCCATACACCCAGGCATGGTAGGGGCAGCGGAACTGGGCAGCGTTGCCCTTCTCCTTCTGTACGACCATCACACCGCGATGCGCGCAGGAATTGTGGAAGCCGCGCACCTCTCCGTCGTCGCCCCGGACCAAGATCAGCTTGGCCTTGAGTGTCAAAATGTCGAGATTGACGAAATCGCCTGCGTTGGGAAGCTCTTCCACGCGCGCGACCGATAACCAAGCGCGCCGAAAGACCTGCTCACGCTCCAGCTCGAACTGTTCCTGCGACGTATAGAAGGAGGCTGGGACAGAACTCTCCTCCAGTTTGAGATCCCTCGATCTCAACCAGCGACTTTCCGGTATCCTGGTAAATCCGTTCATGACATCCTCCTACTCAAATCCGCAACCTAGCAACATTGGCCGCCAACGCTGCCTCTGCACGATAGTGCCGGTGTTCGGTGGCTTGCTAGGCTCGTCTTTATGGCGGGGCGCGCAAAGCTACAATCAGCCTTTCTGACGGAGGGTCAGAATGAACCTCCCCGAGCCTCTGGTCGAGAACGCAGCATTTGTTAAGCAGGATCAATACCCGGCAGCGGACCACTCGCAAGGTTCTGCCCGATACTTTCAAAAATAAGCGACGCCTTGGGGAGCAGCGACAGGTTCATGTTCGACGTAGAAAGATATTATAGCAGGGTTCCGGAAGATCAGATCGTTGATCTCAAGCAACGCCTTGAGCGTGCGCGCTGGCCTGAGCCGGAGACTGTGCAGAACTGGACGCAGGGCGCACCGTTGGAGTCCGTACGAAAGCTGTGCGAGTACTGGCGATCCTCATATGACTGGCGGCGTTGCGAGCGCCTATTGAACGACCTGGGCCAGTACAGAACACCTATTAACGGGCTTGATATTCATTTCCTGCATATCCGCTCGTCGAACCCGCGTGCGCTCCCGCTGCTGATAACGCATGGCTGGCCCGGATCTGTCGTAGAGTTTCTGAAGATAGTCGGCCCCCTGACTGAGCCTCAGCTCCATGGCGGCAGCATCGATGACGCGTTTCATATCATCGCGCCGTCCTTGCCAGGATTCGGATTTTCGGGAAAACCCGAAGAGAGAGGCTGGACAGTCGAGAAGATTGCTGAGGCATGGGCCGAACTCATGCGTCGCCTGGGCTATGACCGGTTTGTCGCCCAAGGAGGCGATTGGGGTGGCGCCGTGACCACACAGCTGGGCGGGACGAACGCGCCCGGGTGTGCGGCGATTCACCTGAACGCTCCGATTGCGTTACCAGTGGCCGATGATATGAATGATTTGACCGTGGAGGAGAGCGCCAGCCTTGCCGCGATGGAGGAGCATAACCGGACCGGGTCCGCCTATGCCCTCCTGCAAGCGACCAAGCCACAGACCCTTGGCTATGGCCTCGTCGATTCTCCGATAGGACAGGCGGCATGGATTTACGAGAAGTTCCACGCTTGGTCGGATCATGACGGCGCTGTCGAATCCATCCTGTCGTATGATGACATGCTGGATGCAATCATTGTTCCCCGTCAGCACCAATGGCACAGATTTGAGGTTGTGATTTAAGGAGTGTTGGGGCTTCGTCGTAGTGACGAAGGAACGAAGATGAAGCCCCAACACTCCTTAAAAAAATCGCCGATGAAGGCCCCTGCCGAGCGGGTGGTGAAGGACATCCGGCGGCAGACCCGTCGGCACTTCTCGGCCGAAGACAAGATCAGGATCGTGCTGGATGGCCTGCGCGGCGAGGACAGCATTGCCGAGCTGTGCCGCAAGGAAGGCATCGCCCAAAGCCTGTATTACACCTGGTCGAAGGAGTTCATGGAAGCGGGCAAGCGTCGCCTGGCTGGCGACACTGCCCGTGCCGCAACCACCGGCGAGGTGCAGGACCTGCGCCGCGAAGCCCGTGCCCTGAAGGAATGCGTTGCCGACCTGACGCTCGAAAACCGTCTGCTCAAAAAAAGTATGATCGCGGATGGGGGCGACGACGAATGAGGTATCCAGCATCGGAGAAGCTCGAGATCATCCGGATCGTCGAGCAATCGCACCTACCAGCCAAGCACACGTTGGACGAGCTCGGCATTGCCCGTCGGACCTTCTACCGCTGGTACGACCGGTTCCTCGAAGGCGGCCCGGAGGCGCTGGAGGATCGGCCATCGACACCGAGCCGGGTGTGGAACCGGATCCCGCCTGACATCCATGATCAGATCATCGAGCTGGCGCTGGGGCAGTCCGAGCTAAGCCCCCGGGAACTGGCGGTGCGTTTTACCGATGAGAGGCGCTACTTCGTGTCGGAAGCCACGGTTTACCGTCTGTTGAAGGCCCACGATCTGATCACCAGCCCGGCCTATGTCGTGATCAAGGCCGCCGATCAGTTCCACACCAAGACCACGCGGGTAAACGAGATGTGGCAGACTGATTTTACCTACTTCAAGATCATCGGGTGGGGCTGGATGTACCTGTCGACCGTGCTCGACGACTTCTCGCGCTACATTATCGCCTGGAAACTGTGCACCAACATGCGCGCCGAGGATGTGACCGACACGCTCGACCTGGCCCTTGGCGCATCGGGCTGCGACAGCGCCACGGTGCTGCACAAGCCCAGGCTGTTGTCGGATAATGGCCCCAGCTACATCGCCGGCGAATTGGCTGAATACATTGAGGCCCGGAAGATGAGCCACGTGCGCGGTGCCCCGATGCACCCGCAAACCCAGGGCAAGATCGAGCGCTGGCACCAAACCCTGAAAAACCGCATCCTGCTGGAAAACTACTTTTTGCCCGGCGACCTCGAAGCCCAAATCGAGGCCTTCGTCGAGTACTACAACCACCAGCGTTACCACGAGAGCCTGAACAACGTGACGCCCGCCGATGCCTACTTCGGCAGGGCTCCAGCCATCATCAAACAGCGCGAAAGGATCAAGCGACAGACCATCGAACATCGGCGCTTGCAACACCGCAAGCTCGCCGCCTAACATCAACCCCCAGACGAGGTCCGCACTCCGCTAATTTACGCCGCGAGTTGTGCCGAATGTTCTGACGACGGACAATGGCTACAGCAAGCTCAAGTCTGAAGTGAACACCAACCTCGACTATATGCCGCGCCACACGGCGTCGATCTGGTGGACCAAGACGTTCGGCCTCGCCGACGCGGCCCAGCTGCGCTTGGGTGGCGGCGTGGTCTATAGTGGCAAGAGCATATCGACCAGCTCGCTCTGGTCGATCATCACCCCGTCTCGCACCACGGTTGATGCTCTGGCGGAGATCAACTGGCAGAGCTGGCGCTTTGCAATCAACGCGACCAACCTGCTCAACAACAAATATTATGCCTCTTGCCTAGCACGCGGCGACTGTTTCGTGGGTGCGCCCCGCAATGTCATGGGCACGGTCGGCTATCGCTTCTGATGCTATGCCTGATGCAATCCGTGCCTCTGCGAAATCGAAGGTACGGATTGCATGAAACGAAACGACAGGCGTCAAATTCTACGGCCAGAGAGTGGGCGCATCGACGCACATTTCTGGCTTTTCGATGTCCGATTCATCATGATGCAGCCGGCTTCGGCAAAATGATCTGAGTGCGCCAATCTATTCTGCCCACTATTTTCGGAGAGTCATCCCGCTAAGCTTCTGATTGTCAGCGGCCATAAAAAGCCGCGGCATGGAAAACAGGAGGGGATGCAGATGAATCATCGTTTTCACGTTGGCCTGGCGGCGCTCGCCACCTGTCTGGCAGGGCAACCCGCGCTGGCGCAGCAAGGTTCGCCCGCGCAATTATCCTCCGATCTCAGCGGAGACATCATCGTTACCGCCCGGCGACAATCCGAACGGTTGCAGGACGTGCCCATTTCGATCATCGCCATTGATGGCGACACCCTGAACGAGCGCAACGTCACGACGCTGAACGACCTGCCCGCAGTGGCCGCCGGTCTGAGCGTCCAGAACACCGCGTCCAACCGCAACGACACCACCTTTTCCATCCGTGGACAAGGCCAGACATTCGGTCAGAACTCGCCAGGCGTCGTCACCTATTTTGCGGATGTGCCCAATTTCGGAAAGCAGTTCTTCGACCTGGAAAATGTGCAGGTCCTCAAGGGGCCGCAGGGCACGCTATTCGGCCGTAACACCACAGGCGGCGCCGTATTGTTCGTGCCGCGCAAGCCCGGCAATGAGTTTTCCGGTTATGTGATCGGGCGTCTTGGCTCCTATGACCGGCACGATCTGGAATTCGCGATGGGCGGTGCGCTCATTCCCGATCAGCTCATGGTTCGCTTGTCAGGACAGATTCTGCGCCGTGATGGGTTCACCAAAAACCTGTTCGACAACTCACGCACGGACAATGAACGCAAAACCTCGTTCCGGGCCAGCGTCGTTATCCAGCCTTTTGAATGGCTGGAGAACTATTTCATCTATCAATATACCCATATCAATGAGGCAGGCTCCGGCGCCGCCATCGCCGGGTTCACGCCAGCTTCTCTCAATCCGAACATTGCCCCACTCGAAGGTCAGTTGACCACCTATCTGGCGGAACAGCTTGCGCGAGGGCCGCGCACAATCAATGTCAATTTCCCATTGGGCAATGGTCTCAAATCCAAGGGTTTCGTCAACACCACGACTGCTAAGATCAACGACAATATTTCGGTCAAGAACATCTTCAGCCGACGCTTGTTCAAGCAGAAGACCGACTATGATATCGACGGCACGCCATTGCCCATTCTGGACGTCAGCAATCCCTATCAATCCGATTTCAATATTGAACGTACCGAAGAAGTGCAACTGCACGGTGAATTCGGTATGCTGACCGGCACGATCGGCTATTATGACGAATATTTCAAGTCGCCGCCCAGCGTTCAGTTCGACACGGTGCAATATGTGCTGGTGCCTTTCGGAGGGCCGATCAGGGCCTTTGCCATCAGCAACAGCAAAAACACCAGCAAGGCGGGTTATGCACAATTCGACCTCCGTCCGACCGACGGACTGACGCTTACCGCTGGTATACGCAGAACCAAGGATTTCCGCTCTTCGACCAGTGCAACGACGCTTGTGCCCTTTCCCGGCGTTGAAATTCCGCTGGGAGGCGCAACGGTCTCAGGCACGTTCAAGGCGACGACCTGGAATCTGAACGCCCTCTATAAGATTAATCGGGATATCAACGTCTACGCATCCGTCCGGAAGGGCTATAAATCCGGTGGATTCAATTCCACTGCGCTTAATCCCGCTGACCGTTTTTTCGCGCCAGAAACCGTTACGGATTATGAGATCGGCCTGAAATCGCAATGGCAGCTTGGCGGGTGGCAGATCAGAGCCAATGTCGACCTGTTCTATGACGACTACAAAAACATCCAGCGTTTCGTGAACCTCAATACGACGCCGGCGTCGACCGTCACCCGGAACGCGGCGGCAGGCAAGATCAAGGGAGTTGACGTCGATCTGGTGGTCAAACCTGCCAAATGGTTCGATGTGGCTGTCAAATATACCTATCTAGATGCTAAATATGACAGCTACACCGACCCTTCGCTTGGCGACCTGAGCAATAGCCGGTTTCCTAATTCGCCCAAGCATCAGCTCAATGTCACGCCGCGCATAACATTGCCTATACCGGAAAGCCTGGGGAACGTGACAGCAACGGCGAATATTTACTATCAAAGCCTGATCGCCTTCGATCCGGTGAACCGCTTTAACGGGAATCCCATAGCGGCGCTCAGCATTCCTGGCTCCATCGCGCCGTCCTATACCAAGATAGACCTGCGTCTCGACTGGCGGCGTATCGCCGGCAGTGGCTTCAGTGCCGCGGTGTTCGCCCGCAACGTCACCGACAAGGACTATATCGTCGGCGGCAATAATCAGCTCCCCACCCAGTTCGGGACGGTTGCCTATCTCTATGGCGAACCGCGCATGTTCGGCGTGGAAGGACGCTTTGAATTCTGATGGAAGGGCGGCGCCGCGGAAGGGGGAACTCGCGGCGCCGATCATAACGCAGTTTAGGAGATGAACATGCAAAAGATCTGTCTTTTTATTTCCTCCGCCCTGGCCATCGCATCCGCGAGTGCCGTGGCGGCGGACAGTCCACCCCCTGCCTCCGCAGAACCCAAGGCGCAATGCAGCGTCGATGCGCTCCAGAAAATCGCGCCCCAGGGCACCAACATCCTGAGCGCCGATCAACTGCAGATGCCGACGCCCTTTTGCAAGATTGTCGGAACCGCCAAGGCGACCAAGCCCGACTCCACGATCAATTTCACTCTCTCGCTGCCCACTAACGAATGGAACGGCCGCTATTATTTCATGGGTCTGGGCGGGGCGGCCGGTTTTATGCCGCCTGCCAACCCCAAGCTGCTTGGCGCGGGCTTCGCCCTAGCCGTGACGGATACGGGACATCAGGGCACGATCCTCGACTGGAGTTTTGCAAAGGATAATCCGACCGCGATGCTGGACCACGCCCATCGGGCCGGTCATGTCACCGCTGTCGCGACGCAGGCTTTGACGCGGGCCTTTTATGGCGCTCAGAAAATGTATCGCTATATGCTCGGCTGCTCGGGCGGCGGCCGGATGACCGAGCAGGCTATCGAACGCTATCCCGACGATTTCGATGGCGCTGTCGTGGGGGCGCCGGGGCTGGGATGGGACCCGTCCTGGTTCACCTGGACCACGCAGCAGATATTCCGCACGCCTAATGCCTGGGTTTCGCCCGCCAAGCTGGCGCTGATCGAGCGGACTGTCATCAAGCAATGTGCGTCACCCAATGGGCTGGTCGCAGACCCCAATAGCTGCGGCTTCGACCCGGCATCCTTGCTGTGCAAAGGAGGCGATGGCCCCAACTGCCTCACCAAGGATGAGGTAGATACCGTCAAGGCGATCGCCCTTGGCCCGCCCGCGGTATATCCCGGTCGGCCGCGTAATGGTTTTGCGCTTACCAATCCTACCGGCTGGACACAGTTCTTCATGGGCGCCACCCGGCCCGTTAAGGGTCAGGCCAATCCCTGGGCACCGTCGCCCCCGACAGCAGGCTACATCATCGCGAACAGCTTCATGCGCGATATGTTCATCCGTGACCCCAAGCTGGACGTGATCGACGGATTCAGTTTCGACAATCCAGCAGACGTCAAGCGGCTGGCCGAAGGCTATGATTGGGCGGACCTGTCCCCCCGTCATCCGGAAAAACTCTCGGCCTTCAAGGCAAAGGGCGGCAAGGTAATCTATTGGCACGGCATCGCCGACCCCGGAATCCCGGTCAGCGAGATCATCACCCATTACAACGACCTTCAACAGTCCGTCCCCGGCAGCAGCGATTTCGCACGGCTGTTTCTGGCACCGGGAACATATCACTGCGGAGGAGGCATGGGACCGCAGGACGTCCCCGACCGCGCACTTGAAAAGCTTATCGCCTGGCGTGAGCGCGACATTGCGCCCGACACTATCGTTGGCACAGGCCCCAGCGTGCCAGAGGGCTTGCCCGAGGGTATGCCTGGACGCCCGGCTCCCGATGCCATGATTTCACCGACCCGCACGGTGTTGATGTGCGCCTATCCCAAAACAGCGAAATTCAACGGACGACCGGGCGATTTCGGTTTCGATGCAGGCAATTACAGCTGCGTCGATCCCAAGTGACCAGCCCCGCAAGGAGAGGATGATGACGATGACAAGGCGGGATTTCGCAAAAGGTGCAGCGGGCGCGACCGCTGGCATATTGGCGCCGGCGGCCGTGAGCGCGGCAGTCCCTGCGGCTGGGAGTAACGATCTCCATTGGGCCACGGCAACCGACCTTCGCGATCGGATCGCGCGCAAGGATGTATCGGTGACGGAGGTTGTGCAGCACTTCCTCGACCGTGCCGACACGCTCGACAAGACGCTTCACGCCTATGCCACGCTCGATCGAGCCGGAGCGCTGGAGCAGGCCAGGGCAGCCGATGCGGCGATTGCCCGCGGCGATCGGTTGGGGGCGCTTCACGGCGTTCCCATCGCGGTCAAGGATCATATTCCGGTTGCAGGCCTTAAAGGACATCAGGCGGGCGATAAGCCTGCCGCGATATCCCGGAATGATCATTTCGGCGTCGAGCGTCTCAGAAAATCCGGTGCTATCATCATGGGCACCAACAGCATGCTCGGCGCAGGCGGCGGCGGCGCGCTGTCAGGCGAAGGCATTTTCAAACCCTTCAACTGGGACGCGGAAGCCCGCAGCCCCTGGGACACCAGCCGTGTGCCCGGCTGGTCGAGTTCCGGCGGCGCAGCAGCCGTGGCCGCCGGCATGCTGCCGGTTGCCATCGGATCGGACGGCGGCGGCTCCACCAGGCTACCGGCAGCCTATAGCGGCGTCGTGGGCATGCATCCGACCGGCGGGTTAATCCCTGAACTCGATTATACCAAGCCACGTCCGCCCGCTGGTATCACGGTCGGTCCGCTCACCCGCAGCGTCCGCGATGCTGCGCTGGTGACACAGGTGATGGCAGGCCCCGATGGCCGCGATCCCTTTTCGATCCAAACCGAGCCCGATGATTTCCTGGCAGGGATCGACAGGGGCGTGAAAGGCATGCGCTTGGCCTGGACCGACGATTTCGGTTTCACAGAGCGCTATGCCGGGCCCGAAAGCGCCCGGGTGATCGCGCTGTGCCGGGCCGAAGCCGCAAAAATGGGTTCGCTCGGCGCCAACGTCGCGGAAACGAAGGAAGTTTGGGATGACATCATGCCCAACCGCATGGCGCAGTGGCTCGCTTTCTACCCGACCGAAGGGTTGCCGCTGCCGCCGCCCGAGGTAATGCAAGCCGGTTTCGAGGCGCGCGGCCGTAACTGGGACCGCTTCCGCAAGCTGTTTGCGACGCATGACCTGATCCTTTCAGCGACATCGCAGCTCATCACCCGCCCGATTGCCGAATGGGAAGCGGGCTGGACCACCGATGGCCCCAAATATCCGGGTGGAAGCTTCATGGGTAGCTATTGCAGCCACACCGATATGTTCAACTGGCTGAAATTCCCCGCCATCTCGGTTCCCTGCGGTTTCGTCGACGGCTTTCCAGTGGGTCTACAGATTGCCGGCCCTCCGGGTAGCGAGGCGAAAATCTTTCGCGCCGCCCAGACCTATCAAGCGGCTTTCCCGCGCAATGAGCGTCCCAAGGTAAGTTAATCATGGCTGGAACTCTCGAAGCAACGACACAAGCCATCAATAGCTATGTCCCGACCGACGCCTATTTTGGCAAACCCTTCATCGACGCGGACGAGATGCGGACCGATCCATTGCCGCATCGCTATGTTCATGGTGGATTTGAGAATAGCGATACCCGGTTCGCGATCTACTTTCCCGAAAAGGATGTATATCGAGGGCGCTTTTTCCAGCCGCTAGGCGGTGGATTGGGTGGCACTGAATTCGCTTTCGTCGGACCGCTGGCAGGCGTGCTCGGCGGAGTTCCCGGTGCCTTTCGTCTGGGCGGCTATATGCTGGAATCCAATCAGGGTCATATCGGCAATGACCTTGATCAGCGCGCAGGCGACGATCCGGGCCTCTATGGCTGGCGGGCCAGCGCGGAATCGGCGCGTTTCGCCAAACATCTCGCCAAGCATCATTATGGCGAAGTGCCGCATCATGGCTATGTCTATGGCGGGAGTGGCGGCGCACGCCGATCCCCCTTGTGTCTGGAAAATGCGCCCGACATTTATGATGGCGCCCTGCCTTTCATGGGCGGCGGCCCCATCGCTCCAGGGAAAGCGGATGAGGCGATTGAAAGCGTGCAGCCCACGGGTTTCGGCGCCATGTTCAATGTTCGTCGCCTGCTCCGCAACAAGCTTGCCAAGGTCATTGATGCGACCGAACCGGGAGGCAGCGGCAATCCGTTCGAGGGGCTGAACGCGCATGAGCGGGAAGCACTGGCCGATCTATATCGTCTCGGTTTTCCCCGAGGCGCGGAATATATGATTGCCCAACCCATGGGTCAGGCCGCCATGTGGTGCTGGAACGCAGCAGTATTCGCACGTCAGGATCCTGGCTATACCCCTGATTTCTGGAGCAAGCCGGGTTATGCGGGACATGACCAGCCGCACCTTTTCGAAGGCGACCGGATTGTGCGGTTCAAGACTGGCGTGGACGAGGCCCGCACCGCGGCCGACATCGCTGCCGAGGTCCATGCTGGCGGCCCGGCGGCCATGGAGGCGAGTTCCTTCATGGCGATCATGTCCCCGCCGGACCGGCAGATTGCTATCCGGCTGGCCGAACAACCTTCCGGCTATCTTCCCGGTGCATCTGTCCGCATACTGAGCGGCGAGGCTGCCGGGCGTCAGCTTTTCGTGACGGGCGTATTCGGTGATACGCTATTGCTCGACGGCTTTGGTGCCGACGGAAATGCAAAGGCGGAAGGGGTCCGGCCGGGCGATCAGGTAGAAGTCGATAATGACGCCTATCTCGCATATTGCTATTGGCACAGGCACCATGTCATCGATGGTGAAAAGGGTTTTGACCAGGTCATCGTCGATGGTAGTCCCATGTTTCCCCAGCGGCCCCGTATCACTGTCCCCAGTCCCTTTGGCGGACATTATTCCGCGCAGTTCAAGGGCAAGCTGCTCTACATGCAGCATACGCACGACACGTCCCTATGGCCGGATCAGGCGATCCTTTATGCCGAAGGCGTTGCCCGTTACGGGGTCAGTACATAGAACGGACCCAGATATACGCTAAGCGCCGACAGCCCCGCTCAGGTGTCGGCAAACACCTGTTTATCGCACATCGCTGACCGCAATTTGCGATTGATGTCGGTTTTCAAAGTCGATGTCAGCTATATGTCAGAGACGATGACAGCCACGACGTTACGGCTCATTCTGCGGCGTTGAGTGCGGGCGTGGTGGGTGCCTCGGTTTTGAGTGCAGCGAGTTCGCGGTAGAGAGTGGATCGGCCAAGCCCAAGCTGCTTCGCCGCCTGCGCCGGACGCACGCCGGCCTCGATCAGCTTGAGCGCCGACGCCAGCTTGTCGGCGTCGAGCGTAGGGCGTCCAGGCACTTTTCCCCGCGCGCGCGCCGCGGCGATGCCGTCGCGGGTGCGCTCGACGATCAGCCGGCGCTCGAAATGCGCGATGGCACCGAACACATGGAACACCAGCTCGCCTGCAGCCGAGGATGTATCGAGCCGTTCCTCCAGCGAACGGAATGCGAGCCCGCGCGCCTTGAACATGTCGACGGTTTCCAGCAGCTCCTTGAGCGATCGGCCGAGGCGATCGAGCCGGACGACGCAGATGATATCGCCGGGTCGGCAGAAGCCAATCAGCTCGTTTAGGCCGGGCCGATCGAAGCTCTTGCCCGAGATCACATCGTCGAACACGCGGATCGCGCCCGCTTCGTCGCGCAACCGGCGACGCTGCACCTCCAGGTCCTGGTCGCTGGTGGAGACGCGGGCATAGCCCAGCACGTCCGGCATCGTGGTGTAACCCCTGTCCCTAATCCGCTCGGTTTGTGGACAAGCGGGCCGGCGCTCGCAAAATCGGGCGCCGACCGTCTCTAAATACTGTCCACAAACCCGCCGTGTCCAGAAAATCTGAACCGCATTTTGTGGACGATTTCTGGATCGCAGCGGATTACCCAGCGCGCCGCCACCTTGGTTCGAGCATGGCAACGGGCGTCGGTCATGTTGCGGAGCCGGCGGATCGACTGACCGGTGCCGCTCGACAGGCGTTCCAGCAAGGCTTGGGGCGGATCGTCCGCGCAGCGGTCAAGATCGCCGACATTGCAGCCAAGGCCATATCGACAGAAGGTCGCTACACCCATGCCGTAGGTGTCGGCCAGTCTGCGGACGTAAGTGTCCAGCCTCTCCAACGGACGCGGTTGCGGATGCAGCGGCCAGCGCGGGCGCGGTAGGTCGCCCATCAGCTCGACTTCATCGAACACGGGGGAAGGACGCTTCGAACAGGGCGCGCCGTTCGTCCGGCCCACGAAAGTCGCACCCTTCAAGCATCACGCGGTCGATCCGTTCGCGTCCATGCAGCAGCGCATGAACCGTCGCGGCAGTGAGCAAGGCCGCGACCTCGCCGATCAGGCCGGTCGATCGGCGCAGCACCATACTGCGTATTTCAGGAGCGTCCGCCAACGCCGATCGTTCGCGCAAAGGCAACGCCCGCTCGAAACTGGCGAGGAGGCGCGCGAACACACCGTCGTCCTGCCATGCCGGTAGCGGGATCGGCTCGAAGCGGTTCTCAAGCTGGTCATCGCTGCGCACCGCGATCTGAGCCTGTTTGGTGCCCAGGCCGACGATCGGGATGCGGAGCGTGTTGCCGAGAAAGCGGAGCATGTTCAGGAATTCGGCGCGGCGACGGTGCGTGCCGGCGAGCAGGTTGTGCAGCTCGTCCACGATCAGCACCCGCACCTCGACCGCGCGCAGAAGGTCGAGTGCATAGCGTTCGAGACGTTCGCCGGGGAGGTTGAACGACACTGGCGCGTTGAGCGCCGTCAGGATCGCACCGTAGAAGCGTCGGACGCTTGGTTCGGTCGGCATCTGCATCACCACGACCGGCACGACTTCGCGCTGGCCGCACGAACTTGGTGACGGCGGATGCAGGCGCCGAAACTTCTCGGCGATCATGCTCTTGCCGTTATTAGTCGGCCCCACGATCAGCAGGTTGGGCGGCCGGACGCGGCCTGGCCCAAATCGGAAGGCGTCGTCGAGCCGCGCCAGGGCCGCTTCCGCGTGGGGATGAGCGATCCACCATTGGCCGTGCATATGCGCCAGGCGCTCCGACGATGGCAGGTCGGCGATAGGGCGGGCAGCGGGCGAGAGATGATCCGGCTCGCCCATCATGCTCACCACTCCTCTACATCGAAAGGCTCGGATGATGCCGTGCCATCGACCGCTCGCACAGGCCAAGGCGAAGCAGGTTCGCTCAACCGTGGGGCGGGATCGGTGATGACACGCAGCCCAAGCCGGCGGGCCTGATTGCGCCGGGTCGTGCGCGTCGCGGTTCGCGCTTGGACCTCGATCTCACGCATCTCCTCGATCCCGGCGAACAGTATGCCTTCGTCTATCTCACTTTGCCGTTGGCGACGCAGGCGGGATCGGGCGAGACGGTGTTCCCATAGCGAGACGGGTGGCCGGGAAAGTTCACGGTAGCCGACTTCGAGATAGCCACCGTCGTCGGGGTCGTGGACATAGATGCGGCTGAGGTCGCGGGGATCGCGGCGGATGAGTATGCGCCGGGGTGGTCCGTCCCGTTCAATCCAGGGCTTCAGCGCATCCGAAAAATAGTGGATGTGGTCGATCACTACCCCGTCGCGCCGCAAGGTCCGCCGGACCACAGGCAGAAAGTCGATCAGGAACGCGCGCGGATCACGCGGCGACGGCGGTGCCAGTCCTTCGGTGGCAAGGGCGCGCACGCCTTCCTGATAGCGTTGTAATGGGGCTTCGCCGTCCAACCCGGCATGGGGACGCAGATGGTAGAGCTTGGCGATGGCGACGGCCAACCATCGTTCCAGCTCGGCGAGCGTCAGGCACGCGGCCTTGTCGCTGTCGTAGCGTCCACGCTGCATGACGTTGGAGAAGGTCGTGCCGGGCAGGCCATGCACCAACTCCATCAGCGTGCCGATCACCCGTTCCACGACACCACCGACCTGCGGTCGCCCGAATGGTCGCCAGTCGATCGTGATGTCGTGCTGGGCGCAGCCGCGTTCCAGAGCTTCGGAGTGGAACTCGGCGGCATTGTCCACGCCGATCTGCCGGGGGCGTCCCATCACCGGCCAGTCCGCATCGACCCCGATAGCTGTCAGCCACGACCGCTTGTCCGACGCGACATGCGCCAGGCACAGCCCGACGCTGGTAGCGGACGGTGCTTCCAGCGTCACGAGGAGGCCGGCGATGCAGCGGCTGAACACGTCGATTGCGACCGTCACCCAGGGGCGGCCGATCGGGCGGCGCTCGATCGGATCGACCAGGATGAGGTCCACTGGCGTATGGTCTATCTGCACCACGTCGAGCGGCGCCTGGGCGGTCACGGTCGATCCCAGCACCGCTTCCGGAACAGCCACGTCACCGCGTCTACGCCGCTCTTCCTGCGACAAAGCCGCGATCCTGCGCCGGACGGTACTCGCCGATGGCGGGCGCACATGCTGGTCGCGGGCGCGCCGGCGAACCTCGACCACGATCTTCTCGGCCGACAGCCGCTGCGGCGTCAGGTACAGTTCGGCTACGGCATCGCGGATCAGGGCCTCGCGGCGCTCCTCGATCCGCCTCTTGCCGCGCCCGCCATCCGATCCGCTGCTGACCAGCGTGGTTACCGTACCGCCGCCCTCGCGGCATTTTCGGAGCAAGCGGTAAACCTGACGCTCGGACACGCCCAAGACGACTGCGGCTGCGCGGGCCTGCTCGCGGGGACAGGCCGGCAGCGCCGCCAGTGGCCGAAGCACCGCCGCACGTCGCTCTGCCTCCTGCCATGACGGCCCGGGAACGAGGCTCAGGTCCGAAGCTGCTTCCGCCAACTGCCGACCTCCACTTCGAGGGAAGTGCAAGCTGCTGACATCGACTCCGATCACCAGCGACGCCGAGTGTGACAAACGCCGGCCCCGCTTAGCAAGCGTTCATTCGGCTTTCGCTGACATTGGCTTCGAAAACTGACACTTTGGTCGGCAATCCTGCGCCTGAATAGTCGACAAACCCTGTCGCTTTGACGTAGTGTACGACAAAGTGGTTTTGAGGGTTTTTCGTACATGCTGGTCGGATATATGCGAGTGTCATCGGCCGATGATCGCCAAACTGTCGATCTTCAGCGCGACGCTCTGGTCGCGGCGGGTGTCGATCCGCGTAATTTGCATACTGATAAGGCATCGGGAGCACGCGACGATCGACCGGGCCTGAAGGACTGCCTCGATTATTTGAGTGCGGGTGATACGCTGATCGTGTGGAAACTCGATCGGCTTGGGCGATCGTTGCCGCATTTGCTGGCGATCGTCACTGACCTGAAGGCGCGTGGCATCGCGTTCCGTTCGCTGACTGAGCAGATGGATACGAACACGCCGCACGGCGAACTGCTATTTTCGCTGTTCGGCGCGCTGGCGCAATATGAGCGCGCGCTGACGCGCGAGCGGGTGATGGCGGGACTGGCGGCTGCAAAGCGTCGAGGGCGCCAGGGTGGACGGCCTCCCATGATCGACACTGAGACCCTTGAACGGATTACTGCCGCGCTTGATGGCGGAGCAAGCAAGGCATCCGTTTGTCGCACCTTCAAGGTGCCGCGTTCGACCTTGATTGGCACTCTTGCCCGGATCGGTTGGGCGCCGCCCGCTAGAGCCTAACCCGATGCCTCGTCGCGCCGTGCTGTCGGACGAGCAACGCATGGCGTTGCTCGCACTTCCCGATGATGAAACCACGCTCGTTCAGCACTGGACGTTGAGTGAGGATGACCTGGCTATCATCGTGCGCCGCAGGCGACCGCATAATCGTCTGGGTTTCGCGATCCAGCTATGCGCGCTGCGCTATCCCGGCCGTTTGCTGCGCCCGGGCGAATTGATCCCCGATACGCCGCTCGCGTTCGTCGCCGAGCAATTGCAGATCGCGCCCGAGGTGCTGGCCGATTATGCGACGCGCGGCCCGACCCGGTACGAACAGCTCGATGCGCTGCGCGAGGGCTTTGGGTTCACACAGTTCAGCCGGCCATTGCGAGCGGCGTTGCAGGAATGGCTGCTGCCGATTGCGCTGACGACGACCAGCGGGGCTGGGCTGGCACGGTCGCTACTAGGCGAGTGCCGACGACGGCGCATCATCGTACCTGGCATCAGTTCGGTCGAACGGATGGTTGCGCAGGCGTTGCTCGACGCCGAGCGCCACGTCGCCGAGCATCTGACCCGAGGGCTGGAGACTGGGCAACGCCGTCTGCTTGACGCCCTTCTTCTGCCTCACGCCGGCACGAACCTCAGCGGCCTCGGATGGGTGCGGCAGCCGCCCGGCAAGCCCGGTCGCAAGACGTTCGCCGTCATCATCCGGCGGCTAGCTCTGCTGCGCGATATCGGGATCGATCCCGATATCGCGGCAGGCATACATCCCGAACGCCTGCGACGCCTCTGTCAGGAAGGGGCTCGGCTGACGGCGCAACATGTCCGGACGCTGCAAGCAACGCGGCGCCGTGCGACGCTGGCGGCAACCGTACTCGAAACCATCGTCACGCTTACCGACGATGCGGTGCTGATGTTCGACCGCCTGCTGGGTCAGATGTTTCGGCGCGAGCAGAACGGTGCAGACACAGCGCTCAAGCGCGACCGGCGCACCATCAATGGTAAAATCCGGCTACTCGCCCGGCTCGGCGATGCCCTGCTCACTGCCAAAGTGTCGGGCGGCGACATCGGCGCCGCGGTCGAGGCCGTAGTTGGATGGGACGATCTCGGCCGTGAAGTCGATGAAGCCCGCAAGCTGATCCGCCCCGATGCCGTCGATCCCGTTACGATCGCCGCTACCAACTACCCCGTCCTCCGACAGGTCGGTCCCTTGTTCATCGCCTCGTTCACGTTCGGAGCGGTCCCGGCCTGCCATACGCTCGCGCGAGCAGTCGCTATCATGCGCGACCTTCATCTCGGTCGCCTGAAAAAACTGCCGCCGGATACGCCGGTTGCCTTCATTCGGCAGGCCTGGCGTCGCGCGATCGGCCCCGGCATTCCCGATCGCAGAGTTTATGAATTTTGCGTCCTGGTCGAGCTTCGGGACAGGCTTCGTGCCGGCGACATGTGGGTCGAGGGAAGCAGACGCTATCGTGCCGTCGAGCAACAGCTTATTCCTGGCCCGGTATTCGCCACCATGCGGGCAGCCGGCCCTTTGCCGATTCCGGCACCTGATACGGCCGATGCCTGGCTAGCCGAACGGCGTACCCGGCTCGCCCGTAGATTGGCAGAGGTCGAGCGAAAAGCGGAGACGGATACGCTGGAAGACGTACAACTCAGCCTCGGCAAGCTGCGGATTTCGCCGTTGAAGGCGGTCACGCCGGCTGAAGCGGATAGCGCCCTTGCGCCGCTTTACGCCCATCTTCCCGCGATCCGCATCACCGATCTCCTTGCTGAAGTCGATCGATGGACCGGATTCAGCCAGTGCTTTACGCATCTGCAAAGCGGTCGGGTTGCCGATGAACCCCGCGCTATCCTCACGGCGGTGCTCGCCGATGCAACCAATCTTGGTCATACGCGCATGGCTGAAGCCTGCAATCTCGTGACCCAACGCCAACTCAGCTGGCTCGCCTCGTGGCATTTACGCGAGGAAACCTACGGTCGGGCTCTCGCCAGGTTGGTCGATGCCCAGCACACCGCGCCACTCGCCGCCCTGTTTGGGGCCGGGACATCGTCCAGTTCGGATGGTCAGAACTTCCCGCTCGATCGCCGTGCCCAGGCGACCGGTGCGGTCAATCCGCACAAGGGCGCGGAGCCTGCCGTCTCCTTCTACAGCCATGTCTCGGATCGCTACGCGCCGTTTCATTCCACCGTCATCTCCGCATCCGCGAGCGAGGCGGCGCAGGTGCTGGACGGGCTGCTCCATCATGGTGCCGATCTGCACATTGAGGAGCATCACGTCGATGGTGGGGGCGTTTCCGACCATGTGTTTGCGCTATGCCATCTACTTGGATTCCGGTTCGCGCCGCGCATCCCTAACATCGCCGCGCGCCGGCTTCACCTGTTCAACGGAATCGAACCTGGCCCAGATATCGCGCCGCTGGTCGCGGGCAGGATCGACGAGGCCCTGATCGCCGCACACTGGGACGACGTGCTGCGCTTGGGCACCTCGATCCGCACCGGCGTCGTGAGTGCATCGATCATGCTGGAACGGCTCGGCTCCTATCCACGGGCCAATGGCCTGGCCTTGGCACTGCGCGAGATCGGCCGCGTCGAGCGCACCCTGTTTACACTCGACTGGATCGAGCAGCCCGAACAGCGGCGCCGCGCAACCCGCGAACTCAACAAGGGTGAGGCCGAAAATGCGCTGAAACGCGCCATCTTTTTCCACCGGATCGGCCGTATCCGCGATCACGCATTGCAAGCCCAGACCCATCGAGCGAGCGCACTCAACCTCGTCGCCGGTGCTATCGTCCTCTGGAATAGGCCCAGTCGGCCCGAAGCTGCGATTTTGGCCATGTTGAAGAACAAAGATTGAACATGGCGATCTACCAGGCTCGCTCTTGTCCTCCAATCTCGTAAACATCGGTCTCGATCGAGCACCTGTAGCTC
>NZ_CAKKNC010000031.1 GCF_918741285.1 Sphingobium sp. CECT 9361
GAACCCCCATGAAAAGAGGCTTCGACGCTTGCTGGAACGGCTACGGGCTACGCCCTGCGCCGTTCCAGCAAGCGTCGATTCTCACCTTGATTGTCGCTGCATTCTCATCCTGATTGTCGCGCGGCAGCGGCTTCTATGCGCTGATCAATGCGGTGCGCTTGCTCGCATATCCCGACAAGCATATGCACCAGCGTGACTTAACGGGGCTGTTTCGAACAGGCGTGAAGATCTTCTCGCAGCAACGTCGCCTCAAATTCGCTTTATCTTGGGGGCTCTCCCATGCCCATTGGGATCAATTCCTCGGCAGCTTTTTGCCGGAGATAGAGGCCGTGACAGGATTCCGGATACGGCCGCATAGGGTCTTTAAAACAAAGGCTCAACTCACGCCGTCGAAGGTCGTCCACGCCATCCGACATCACCTAAGCTGTGGCCATCCTGTCGTGCTGATACTGGGCGGGGCCTATAACCATTGGACAGTAATCAGCGGCTACAGCTTCCATCGGCTCCACCTGTTCGATTCTAGCGGCTACTGCTGGATCAACACTCGCTCCATAACGCTAGATGAGCATCTTGCCGACGGAATTCATTTCCTTAGTCCGGACGCGACATGGGCTTTCGAGCGCATTGCTGATCCGGAGGAATAATCCGCCTTTATAAGCCCGCTGCCCCAATCAATTTTGATTGGGGCAGCGGAGCGCCTGAGCAATCCGCATCATATTCAGCATCGTCACGTTTCGCTCGCCTCGCTCGATCCGGCCGATGTGCGACCGATCCATCTTGGCCGCTTATCCTCCAGCGTAAAAATGCTCTGTTCACAGGCCATGATCAGGGGGCTGAAAACTAGGCAACCTTCGCTGCCTCATCGAAACGTGCAAACTTGGCGACCTCAACCCTTAGGCCTGTCTCATCAATGTCCTCTCCCGTATCGCCCTGCGCAGCGACGCAGATCCGATCGATGATCGGCTCCCCTACAACTGGGTAGATAGTCGCTCCGTCGCTAGCGCCGTCATCAATCAGGCCGCTAAACGCCTCCGGGTGGGGTATTTTAGCGCTTACCCTTTACTGCATGCGGTTCTTGGATGCTATTACTTTAACCCACCGGTCATTCCGATTCCGCACGCTTCCAGGGGAATTTGAAGGACCTCCTCAGGCGATTGAAATCCAAGTGATTTGCGCTGCTCATGCCACATTGCCGACAAGTCGCAGTAAGCAAGTCGTTCGACGGTAAGGTCCTTCGGCTGCCGTCCATCCAGAATCGCAGCAGTTATGTCAGGTGCAAGGTAACCGCGCTGTAAAACACGAGCAAAATCTTGCTCATTTAGACCCATCATTTCGGCGGAATCCGCGACACTGCCGTATATTGCAAGATGATGTTTTGCGATATGGCCATCTACTATCAATCTGACCAGAGCATGGTTTGGCTTGGGGCTTTGTACGCCTTCTTTGGACACTATTTGCCTCTCATCACCCCGCCGTAGCCAGCGAGCAGGAATGCTAATCGTCTTTTCTGCCTGATCAGTATCGAAGACGGTGAGGAGGATGTTTGCGGTTTCAATAACGATCCGCCGAACTACTGTTCGTATCTGCATTCGATCAGGTGATCCGTCGGGCCATCTCGCTGCCATTCCCTCCGGCAAATGAGTAAAAATTAAGCATTCCAGCTTTTCCGCCGAAACTCGCAGAACTGGAAGATCTCGGCGATCCTTGTCGGGCTGACTTGTGTAGTATCGATGAACCTTTCCTTGTTTGGTTGAGTTACTAGAAAACATGCGTCGTCCATGCTCGTCCCAAATGATACCCACCAGTGGGCTCGGGAACAGCGTGTTAGCGCCAGTAACTAACCTCGTCTTGTTGTCTTGCAGCTGTCGCGCCACCAGTTTAAACTTCTCCACTTCCACGATCGCGTCGTGCTGCCCCGGATAGGAGGTTCCGTTGTGGCAAATCTCGCCGAGGTAGATGCGATTTTTCAATAGGTGGTAGAGTCCGGTAGCACTGAAATTAGTCGTGGCCCCCCTTTCCGTTTTGAGACCAGGAAGCCGCCTGCGACCAATCCCACTTGCGGCGAGTCTTGCCCGTAACTGTGTCATCGACTTGACCTCAGCATAGGTGTCGAAGATTTGCCGGACTTGCTCAGCCTCCTCGCTGCTCACGTAAAGTCGGCGCTTGTTAAGCCGATATCCAAAAGGCACATTCCCCCCCATCCAAATGCCTCGAGCCTTGGATGCGGCGATTTTATCCCGGACGCGCTCCCCGGCTATCTCGCGCTCGAACTGAGCAAAGGAAAGAAGCATGTTTAACGTCAGTCGTCCCATGCTGTTGGTCGTATTAAATGCCTGCGTAACACTCACGAAGGAAACTTTTTTCTGATCGAATACATCCATTATTTTCGAAAAGTCGGAAAGGTTTCTGGTCAAACGATCAACTTTGTACACTAAGACGATATCGATTTTTCCGCTCTCGATGTCTTGCAGGAGCCTTTGGAACGAAGGCCTCGCTGTATTACCGCCGGAGTAACCTCCATCGTCGTATGTCTCAGGGATAACGTGCCAGCCCTCGCCAGCCTGACTAGTCACGTACGCAGAACAGGCGTCGTGCTGAGCGTGCAGACTATTAAATTCCTGCGTTACACCATCCTCAACAGACTTGCGGGTATAGATAGCACACCGGCGAGCAGGGGCTTCAAAATCATTCATCATCGGTTAAAGGCAGGCTCGGGGGAGCGAGACCAAAAAATCGCGGGCCGGAGCGAGGTGATCCTGTGATTGCGCGGGCGATCGGCGTCAAAGCTGCATAGTATCGGTTATCATACTGGAAGCCCCGAGCAAGGATTTCAACCACGTACTGAGTTCCACGCCACTCTCTGACTAATTTGTTGCCGCATCTTAATTGTTCGTGTCTGCGGAGATCAAAATCTCCATATTTTTCGATTTGCTTGGCTAGCGCGTCAAGTTCCCGGACCCGCGTGGGCGACAATCCTCCGAAAGCTTTTTCTTGGAAGCGCCAAGCTAATGTTCGAACAAGCATTTCTGAAGTTAGATCAACGGGCGGTGAATTGTCCCCGAAGGTTCTACGCCACTCAAGCCTCAATGCGGGCAATGAGAGCTTTTTCAACCTCGCAATTCTCTCATACACAGATGCCATAAGTGGTCTCGATGAAGCGTTATCGGACTAACCATAGGCTCGAATCATTTGTTCCCCTTAATAATTGTTAATCACGGAACTGCTGTAACGGCTGCCGAGATTAAATGATCGGCGATTCCCAATCCCGCATTCTAAGGGGCAAAGGCGGCGTCTATCCAAAGCCGATTGGTGAGGCCATTCCCCTAGGGCAAGTTAATTTATATTAACAAAAAAAGCCCAGCGTTCAGGCTGGGCTTTTTATTGAGTTGCCGCTTGCCAGGTTGTGGTCAGACGGGACTGATGGGAGCCTGGTTCGTGATGCGATAGAGGAGCGATCCGAGGGTCTTGCTGTTCTGCTTTGCGCATGTTGCAGCATCGGCCGCCGAGCAGCTGACCGAGCGGTTGAGGATCTCGGTAAGCTGGCGTGCGGTAGCTCGCTGGTTTGCATCTGTCAGGTCAGAGTTAGAAGATGCGCTTGCGATGCGAAACTGAGCTGACTTCAGCGTTTTGTCGGCCTGCTTGAGGCAGGCTGCGTCACCGGCGCATGCAGCGACCTGGCTCTTGTAGGTCGCAGCGGCTTTTTCCGTGGCGCGATAAATGGCGGAATAGTCCACCGAGGTGGTTACGGCGCTTGCCATGGTGGGCATAACAACCAGAGATGCTGCGGCGCATGCCGCGAGGTAGCGTGACAGCTTCATAATTGTATCCCCTGTTTTAGGTGAATTGTTGTTAACCCGAATCGAGGGGCTGTTGCAAGTGCGTAATATGCAATCATCCCTTATGACATAAAGGATTATTGTATCAGTACTGGACAGGCTGGAGTATTGGCTGACGGATCGTTGCAGTACCGTACAGGAAGTGATCGTTTTTAAAATAGAGTTCCCTTCTGCACTGCAATATGGCTTATACGGCGCGAGTGGTCTGTGACCGGCTGGTTTTACAGGCGCAAAGTCGAGCGGGATGTGTTCTATGAGTAAGAGGGGCTTGGGAATGCGTCTGTCGGTTGGCGCGCTCATGCTGTGCTGTGCAGCAGTGCTGGCCGGATGCGCAACCTCTGACGTTTTGCCGCGTGGCGAACCGGCTTACGCCCTGATCGGCGACCCTGAGAAGGGCCCGCTCCCCGTAACCGACTACAGGATCAGCCCTTCGGACACGATCTCCATTACGGTATTCCAGGAGCCTGACCTCAGCCTCAAGGAAGCGGTTGTCGAAGCGTCGGGGAATATATCTATGCCGCTGATCGGATCTGTCCAGGCGGCCGGTCTTACGACAGCCCAGCTTGCCAGCGATCTTGAGCAGCGCCTGGGCGCCCGATATTTGGAAATGCCACAGGTCTCGGTGATCGTCAATGTTGCGGTGTCGCAGCAGGTCACGGTCGAAGGCAATGTCATACAGCCCGGCAGCTATCCGCTGGGAGGCCGCATGACGCTGCTGCGGGCGCTGGCGCTGGCGCACGGCCCCACGCGCGTTGCGGCCCTCGATGAGGTCGTGGTGTTCCGCATGGTCGGGGGCAAGCGCATGGGCGGCCTGTTCGACGTCAATGCCATCCGCAAGGGGCAGGCATCGGACCCGCAGATCGAAGGAAATGACATGGTCGTTGTCGGGTTCAATGCCGTTAAGGGCGCCTATCGCGACTTCCTGCAAACGGCGCCTTTCCTCAACGTGTTCAGGAACTTCTGACATGGTCGACATGGCAAACCCACCGCGATCATTACCGGGCCGGCGTCAATCCAACGAGCGCTATGTTGAGGACGATGACGAACGTGGCATGAGCTTTGCCGATCTCTACCAGCGCTTTGTCTGGATCGCAGGCGCTGCCTATCGTAGCCGCTGGATCATACTCTCGATCCTTGTTGCGGCACTGGTTCTGGGCGCCGTTGGCACATTGCTAACAACGCCGCTTTATACGGCGAGTGCTACGGTACAGATCGATCAGCAGACAGAGCGTGTCTTGGGCACCGAGGATCAGGAGGTGGGCGCCGCCTATCAGGATGCCGATCGCTTTCTGGAAACCAACATCGAGGTTCTCAAAAGCCGAGCGACGGCGGTACGGGTCGCACAAAGCCTCAATCTTTTTACTGGCACTGACTTTATCCAGATGATGGGCGCCAGCTTCCGTCCAACGGTCGGTGCAAACACGGATCAGATCCGTCGAGAGATTGTACTTAGGCTTCTTGAATCAAACCTTAGCGTCGACTTGCCCCGCAACTCGCGGGTGGCAAGCATCACGTTCCGAAGCCGCGATCCTCAGCTTTCATCGCGTATCGCCAATGCGTTTGCGGAGAACTTCATTACCGGCAATCTGCAGCGCAAGTTCAACAGCACCTCCTATGCGCGCTCTTTCCTGCAGAAGCAGCTGGTTCCGGCACGCGAACGCTTAGAAGCATCGGAACGCCAGCTGGTGGTCTATGCGCGGCAGGCAGGTCTCATAGACACCCAGCAAGGCAGCGAGGGGAAAGGGGAGGGGCAACCCAACTCGGTAACGGTGTCCAGCCTAGTGGCGCTGAACTCCGCTTACGCTAGCGCCACGGCCAACAGGATCGCGGCGGAGCAACGCTGGCGGGTGGCGCAGAAGACCCCGGTGGGCGCCTTGCCGGAATCCTATAGCAACAAAGCCATCCAGGATCTTTATCAGGCCAAGGCGGAGAGGACCGCTGTTCTCCAGGATGAGCTGAAACGCCACAAGGCCGATTATCCGACCGTCATACAGGCCAAAGCTGTTATCGCCGAGCTTGACCGGCAGCTTAATGCCATGAACGGTGCCATCCGCCGCTCGATCGTCGATCAATATGACACCGCCCGCCAGCAGGAGGAGGCGCTCGCTGATGCGGTCGAGGACATGAAGAAGGCGACGCTTGAGGAGCAGAGCCAGTCCATCCAGTATAATATATTGCGCAGGGACGTGGACTCCAATCGGTCGATGTACGAAGCGCTGCTGCAGCGCTTCAAAGAGGTCAGTGCCGCTTCGGGCATCGCCGCTAATAATATCTCGATCATCGATCGTGCCGATCCCCCGCTGAAGCCGACCTCGCCACGGCTTGGCATCAACCTGGCCATCGCCGTGCTGCTGGGCCTGATCGTCGCGGCCGCGGCCATCATCATACGCGAACTCTTCGATGACCGGGTGCAGACAGGGCCGGACGCCGAACGCAAGTTCGGTCTGCCGACCCTGGGGGTCATCCCGCAGTTCAAAAATGGCGGGGCGATAGATCTGGAACTGGAATCCCCGCGTTCAGCGACCAGCGAAGCCTATCATTCGGCCGCCATAGCCGTGCTATTGAGCAGTGCGGGTAAAGTGCCGCATGTCATCATGATCACAAGCGCCCAGCCAGGCGAAGGCAAATCCTCAAGCACCATTGGTCTGGCTAATGCGCTTGCCCGACTCAACAAGCGTACCTTGCTGGTGGAATGCGATCTGCGGCGACCCTCGCTCAGAAAACGCCTTGCCGAGATCCAGGCCAGGGCGCCGGTCCCGGGCCTTACCGAATATCTGACCCAACAGATAGAGCAGCCGCCTATCACGACCCATTCCAAGCTGCGGTTCGACTATATGCTCGCCGGGTCCATCCCGCCCAATCCGACTGACCTTCTTGGCTCAGGCGCATTTGCAGCGATGCTGCACGACCTCACCAGCCGCTACGATCACATCGTCCTCGACGGCCCACCGATCCTGGGACTCGCCGACGCACCGCTGCTCGCTTCGCGCAGTGACGTCGTCCTGTTCGTCGTCGAAGCCAATCGCAGCCACCGCGGTCGCGCAAAAGCTGCCCTCAATCGCATCCGTAGGTTCGATACACCCGTCTCAGGTACCATCCTCACAAAGGTCGATATCAGCAACCGTATGGGACTGGGATACGACCTCGAATATTATAGCTACTGATCCGAGCGTCAAGAAACCGAAAATCAAATGCATGCCTCGCTAAATTTGTCGATTAAACAATGCTTTTTCGGAAGCTCCTTAGTCGTCAAGGAACGATGCACCTGCGATGATCAAGGTCTTTCTGCAAAACCATCGGCCTAAAAGCGTTCGCAACAAGCCAATAGCTACATTTTTTTTGACATAAAATACCATGACAGGTGAATGTAAAAAACGATGATGCACCGCACTTGTTCAAAACAACCAATGACGCAATAGCGTCGTAATGCTGCTAGTTTGGAATTAAATGGAAAACCAATTCGGCACTACGGGAAACAATACAAAATGCCTCAACTCTCACAACTTATGATTTATGAGCTCGGGCGGGCGATTATATGGACTTGTTGAGAAAGATCCGGGGTTTTGGCACCAAGGTGTCTAGTCTCGCGGCCCGCCTATGGCTTGGATACCACTTTGAAATTGGTCGCGGTCTGGTCTGCAGCGGGTTGCCCATAGTAGACTGGGTGCCCGGCGCCACAATCAAACTTGGCGACCGAGTTGTTCTAATCAGTCGAAGCGCGTCTACTGCGCTGGGCGTGTCCCACCCTGTCGTGTTACGCTGTCTTACGCCGCAAGCTACCATCGTGATTGGTGCTGATAGCGGCTTAAGCGGCGCATCAATTTGCGCAGCAATGGAGGTTCGAATAGGCGCGCGCTGCTTACTGGGCGCTGACGTTATGGTGTTCGACACCGACTTCCATAATCATCTGCCCCAAGGCCGTCGCTATGGAAAACCCGACTGGCGCGCGATTAGCCGACCGGTGTCGATCGGCGACGACGTGTTCATCGGTACGCGCGCAATAGTGCAGAAGGGGGTAACTATTGGCGACGGCGCGATAGTTGCAGCCGGCAGCGTAGTGACAAAGGATGTTCCCCCACGCAGCATCGTTGCAGGCAACCCAGCTTGTATGGTCAGGATGCTTGAGCCTAGGTGAATTGCATGCACATTCTCTATGATCATAATGTTTTTCTGCGTGGCCCACGCAGTGGAGTGTCGCGGTACTTTTGCGAAATGATTACTGCGGCCAGTGAAATAAGTGATGACCGGATGACCATTTCAGCCCCATTCCACACCAACCGCATGTTAGACGAAAATAGGCAGTTTGGGCGGCGTTGGCATTTTCAGCCTGACCGTTATACTAACGCTGCGCTGCGACTTTTAGATGAGGGGGTGTTGCTCGCCCGCTTGCGCTCAGGTCGCTACAACATCATCCACGAGACGCATTATAGCGGCCGAGAGTATGGGAAAACTAATGCGCGCCCAGTCTACACTCTGCACGACATGATCCCTGAGCTCTTCCCAAGTTTATTCGGGAATTATAGCAAAGTCCTCGCTAAGCGAGCGCAGGCCTTTCGATCGGACGCGCATTTCGTGGCAATCTCTCACAACAGCGCGGCAGACCTCGTGCAGCTCTGCGGTGTCCCTGAGAAACATATTCGGGTAATACATCACGGTACCAGTGCACTACCTGATCCGGGTCCAATCCAGCGCCGCGATGATCTTATCCTTTTTGTTGGTGAGCGTGGCAGCTATAAGAACTTTGACCAACTGATCGCAGCATTCGCGCAAAAACCTCGACTGGCCCGGGACGTTGAGCTACTCGCGTTCGGCGGAGGAGGCTTCAGCGATGCGGAGCGGACCGCCATCAACCGCGCAGGTTTGCGCCGTGTCAGCCAGCGTGGTGGCGACGACCGGGCGCTCGCGGCGGCTTATCGTGCTGCAACAGTTTTCGTCTATCCTTCGATATACGAGGGGTTCGGATTGCCGCTTTTAGAGGCGATGGCGCTCGACTGCCCCGTTGCATGCTCGCGCGCGAGCTGTTTTCCAGAGATTGCAGGTGATGCAGCGACTTATTTCGACCCCCACGATCCAGACGAGATGGGAGAGGTGATATCAAAGCTGTTCGACGCCCCAGAGCAGAGGTTCGCGTTAACGCGAGTCGGTGTACAAAGATCTAGGGACTTCAGCTGGTCAAAGTCGGCCGCACAGCACCTTAAATTCTACCAAGAGATCGTGCAGCAATGAGCGACCTCAGCAGTGGCCAGCAGAACGCCGGCTTGGCGCCTGCTAATTCATTATAGAACGCGGCATCAATGCCGCGTTCTGGAACTATGCTGGCAACATCGCGCGCATGTTGCTTCAGTTCGGGATCGGCGTTTTGCTGTCCCGGCTGCTTGGACCAGTTGCGTTTGGACTAGGCGTCGTGGACAAAGGATATCCAGAGTTTGATTGATGCGACGCCGACGAAGCCGAGATAAGATTCCTTGATGTTGCCGAAGCGGGTGGCGACGCGCCGCCAGTTCTTGAGGCAGCCGACGGTTGCTGTTGACGGGGATGGCCGCCTCGAGGCCGGCTGCGGCAAGTTCCACCCGAATCGCATCGGCGTCATAGCCCTTGTCCGTGAGCAGTACTTCGATGCGGTCGCCGGGCATCCGGAACAGCGGGCCAAAGCCTTGCTCGTCGTGCCCCTGGCCCGGCGCCAGGACGAAGCCGAGGGGTCGGCCGTGTCCATCGCACCGGGCGGGAAGCTTGGTGGTAAAGCCGCCGCGAGACCGCCCAAGCCCCTCGGCCTCTGATCCCCTTTTTTAGTCCAGCCGCGAATGATGCGCCCGGACCACCGTGCTGCCAATCATGTCGGCGCTGGTTTCGCGCTCCACCATCTGGGCACCTCTATCGTCAACGGAATGAACGCGATCGGCTGCACGCCGCCAACATCGTGCACCATTCGTCGCCAATAATGTAAAAGCGCAAGGCTCACGCCAGGGTGCCGCGCGACCGCCGAGATATTCGCGCCAGGCTCAAAGCTGGACACCTCGAAAAACCATCAGATTTCGGCGTGATAGCGGCGGTATGGACCGCAGAGGTATAACAGGGCTGGCGTGGTTGCGCATTCTGGGGTGATTTCCATATCACCGGTGCCGTTAGGGAGCCGTTTTCGTATCAAGCGGGCGCAGTTCGCCCTTCGAGCCAAGCCAGACGCTGGAAATTATAGACAAGGTTGGCCATACCGATCTTGATGGTGGCGCGGGCGATGCCGATTGTGCGCACTACAAGGCCCATGCGGTGCTTTTGCCCGGCGAACACATGCTCGACCTGGGCGCGGATCTTGGAACGCCGGTATTGGCCCTGGCGATCCGTTCGGGCAGCGGTCGCCGCGGCTTGCGCCTCTGGTGAATGTGGCTGGTGAACATGCCACTCGCCAGGAATGCCTCGTTCTTCTTGGATCGATATGCGGTATCAGCCCAGACGCCGGAGGCAGTGTTGTCCTTGCTGATCAGAAGCGGCAGCCGTGCGCCGTCATGGACATTGGCGGCGCTGGCATCCCAGGTCCGGATCAGCCCGTGGGCCTTGTCGATGCCGATATGATTCTTGTAGCCGAACATCGGGATGGCCAGATCAACCGGCTTGGCCGCCTTGGGATCGGCGCCTTCCCGGACCTTGGCCTTGCTGCACTTGATCGACCAGCGTGCATCGCGATCTTTCTGCCGCACCTTGGCCGGCTTCCAGTCCTCCGGCACGCGTCCCTCCTTGATCGCTGCTTTCTCTGCTTCGGTATTGCGCTGCTTGGGTGCCGGCACGACAGTGGCGTCGATGATCTGCCCCCCCATGGCGAGATAGCCCCGCTCCTTGAGCGCGGCATCAAAGCGAGCAAATAGCCGGTCGATCGCTCTGGCCTGCACGAGCCGTTCCCGGAACAGCCAGACGGTCGTCGCATCGGGCACCGTGCCGTCGAGCCCAAGCCCCAGGAAGCGCTGAAACGAAAGGCGGTCCTTGATCTGGAACTCGGTGGCCTCGTCCGACAGCGAGTAAAGCGCCTGCAGAACCAGAATCTTGAACATGAGCACCGCGTCGAACGGCGGCCGACCGCCCTTGCCACGAACGCTACGTCGCAACGCCGCAGTCAACGGGCTCCGAAAAACCTCGAAATCCACGACAGCCGCCAATCGCTCCAGCGGATCACCCGCCGCGCTCAGCGCTTCGTACCGGTCTGAAAGATCAAAGAAACCCGGCTGACCTGACATTATCACCTCCGCCACATCGTCGGCGAAGTGAATCAAATCTGCCCATCAAAGACCAGAGTTTTTCGAGGCGTCCAGTTTAGGGCAAACCAACATCTTTCAAGAAACAGACATACGGTCTTACCTTGTATCGTCCGCCACAGAAACGACCAAAATGGCCATTCTTAACGGGAATTTGGGCCCCTCCCGGGGCAACTCTCAGCGAAAATCAGCATATACGAGATCGAACGTCTAAACTTGAGGCTGCGCAGGGCTGACATAGCGGGAGGGCATTTCCCCGGCGTTGATGCCGCGGCCAAGTCGCTCTGTGCGGTCTCCACGGACCAGTTTGGTCGCAATTGCATAAAGTGCAAGCACCGAATATGTGGAATAATAAAACAAAAATCTGGTGTCGGACTCTGTGCCCGCGAACAATACATAACAAAATATGCCAATGATGGGATAAATAAAATGCTGTGAGTTCGTTTTGACGGATTTAACGCAGATTTGTATTGCCGTATAATAAAACAACAAGAGCCCCACGATCCCGTTGTTGTATAAGATCATGACATACGAACTATCAGATGTCACCGGCACGCCATGTGCGACGGCACGCCTTACGAAAACCGGATCGGTGGGTGCAGTCAAACCACCTTTTCCAACAAGTATGTAGTCGCCAAGGTCTTGTAGAAACCATGCCCAAAGCTTGGTCCTTCCGGTGAAGGTCAGCATCCCGCGATCAATCTGGTAAAGTACTATCGCCCAAGATATGATAAAGATCATCAAAAATGTGAGACAGAGGGCGGCCATTGCGGACTTGGGGTTCCGTCGTCGGCGCATCGCCAGAGTGAAACAGATGACTGTCAAAAGCGCGAGCGACATGATGCCAATAGCGGCCTTGCCTTGAGACATAGTTAGCATAAACAGCAAAAGGACCAACGTGCCGCCCGACAGGATAGGGCTGAAACGCATACCTAGAAGGAGAATCAGCCCGGAGAACAAGCAAAATGACGAAAGGCGATTTTTCTGCGGAAAAAGACCGCGCCAGCCATCTGCACCGATTGACGCAGTAAATATTGGGTCGGTGACGCATAAATACAGGCTGACTAGCAGGATAGCAGCAATTGACAACGTGAACGCTCGTATTGCTTTAGGAGGATCAAGTTCCGCTATTGAGCAGCTAAGGGCATTTGCATAGACTATGGTCTTAAGCGACAAGAAAAGAGTAGGGCCAAATGTGTATGACCATGTAGCAGAAGTCACTAACCATATTTGCACTGGTAAAATAATCTGGATTAGTGGCGGCACCCTGCGCGGAATACGCAGTAAGAGAATTCCTACGCAGACGATGGATCCAACGGTTCCCCATATCGACAGAGGGTTGACGGGCGACTCCTCCGAAGATGCCGTGTACCAACCTTTATCAATAAAATCAGAATAGGACTGGTCAGCATAGTATCCAGCGTTACTTGATGAAAAAACAATCAATGCAATGACAATCTGCCAGAAAACTGGTGGCAGTAGAGATCTGACCTTGCGAGCGCTCATACGGATATCCGATACGTCAAATCATCTGCTAACTATGAACAAAACAGCAGTGCAAAGTTCTGAGAGTGCCCCAGCGCCTATCTTGTCCCGCTTAATATCCGCTGATAGATCGCGGCATAGGATTTCGTCGCATTGCTCGCTGAAATCGTGAATTTACTTCTTTGTGCCAATCCTATTGCAGACGAGCATAATTCCCTGAATCAGCAAGGATTTCTTGCGCTGCACGTGCAATCGCCACCGGATCCTCAATGTCGCACAACGCACCAACTCCACTGATCGAATCAATCGTTCCTCCAGCATTAATGCCAGCAATCGCTGGCACACCACGCATTTTCGCTTCGGTAATAATAACACCGAAGGTTGCAAACCGCGAGGGGTGGATTAGCACAGTAGCGCGTTCAGACAAGAAACGTATTAGTTCCCGATGCTCCATGTTTCCGTGTACCACGATGTTGACCGCCCTTGCGCAGGCAAATAGCGGGCGTCAAGTCCCGGCCTAAACAGATGCATTTGAGCGCACGGATGAGTGGCACGAAGCAAACGAAACACATCGACGGCCGCCGAGATATTCTTGATTTGATTGGAATTGCCAACTGCTATGAATACCGGATCATTGGTCACCTTTGGCCACCAGCCTGCTGGAACGATAGGATTCGGCACCAGGTCGACCTTGCCACGAAAGCCGTACTGCCAAACTTTAGGCAGAATAAGCTTGCCCACCACCGTCAAACTGAGGGCGCGCACAATCACTCGGCACTTCATCACGAGGCGAATTAGGCGGTAAGCGTCTCAAAACTCAAACAGATAATCCCAGCCGAGATCGTGCATCGTAACCAAATAGGGCTTGCCGCTGCGCAGCAAGACTTCGGCATATTCGTAAGTCCACTGCGCGTGTACATTGTCAGCATCGCTTTGTGCCATCACGCGCGTGAGATGTGCAATTTCTGCCGCGAAAAGATCCTTCATACGGTGGCGCGCCTTGAAGCGCGGCGCGCCCCCCAGTGGGCAGAACGTTATGCGCAATGCCTCTCGCTCGGAAAACTGAACCTCATCAATGGCCGAATCGAGCGTAAGCATCCGGTGAGAACCGCGGATCAGGCGGCTTTGCGTTGATCTTCTGTTGCGCGCCAGTTCCAGGGTAGCAGTTCGTGGAGACGGCTCTGTGGGATGTCTGCGATCTGCGTGAGAACATCGGCGAGCCAGGTCTGGGGATCGATGTCGTTGAGCTTCGCCGTGGCGATGAGGGTCAACATGAAAGCGGTGCGCTGACCGCCGCGGTCTGACCCAGCGAAGAGCCATGATTTTCTTCCAAGGGCAATGCCTCTGAGCGCCCGTTCCGCCGCATTGTTCGTCAGGCAGATGCGGCCATCGTCGAGGAAGGCGGTAAATGCAGGCCATGCCTTGAGCATGTAATCCATGGCCTCGGCCACATCGCTGTTCTTCGATAGCTTTGACCGGTTGTTGCGCATCCATTCTTCCAGATCGGCAACCAACGGTGCGCTGTGCTCCTGCCGAAGGGCAAGGCGCTCCTGTGCAGGTCTGCCGTTGATGGCGCGCTCGATGTCGAAGATCGCGTCGATCCGGCGGACCGCCTCCACTGCCAGCGGCGAGATGACGGCCTTTTTGTGGCGCTTCTTGAGCTGCGCGGCAATATCGGCCAGCTCGAAGAAATAGCGGCGCGCATGGCTCCAGCATAGAGCACGGATGAGCGGCGCCGGCAGGCGATCGCCATGGAACAACGCATTATAGCCGGCATAGGCATCGGCCTGGAGAATGCCTCTCCAGCTGTGCAGATGGCCCACAGGATGCTCGCCCCGCCGGTCGCGGGAATAATGGAAGATCGCTGCGGGCGGTGCCGGTCCGCCAAAAGGTCGATCATCCCGAACATAGGTCCAGATCCGGCCCGTATCGGTCTTGGTCTTGGCCAGCACTGGCACCGTCGTATCATCGCCATGTAGCCGCTCTGCGGCCAGAACATGCGCCTCGATCAACAGATAGAGCGGCATCAGCGCAGCGGTGCAGGTGCCGACCTGATCGGCCAGGGTCGAAAGGCTCAGTTCCACGCCCTCGCGGGCGTAGCGGTCACGCTGGCGGTTGAGCGGCTGATGCGCGCCGAACTTCTCGAACAGCAGCATCGCCAGGAAGCTGGGGCCAAATAGCCCGCGGGGCGTCACATGGAACGGCGCCGGCGGTTGGGTGATCTTCTCACAATCCCGGCAGGAGAACTTCTCCCGCACGGTCTGGATCACCTTCCACTGGCGCGGCACGACCTCAAGTGTCTCGGTGATATCCTCACCCATCTTGCACAGCCGATCCGAGCCGCAGCAGGGGCAGGCATCGGGCGCAACGATGACAACGCGCTCGCGTGGCAGATGCTCAGGCAAGGGCTTGCGGGCGGGCCGCTTGCGTTCAAACGGTGCGACGTTGGTCTTCGCCGCTGCCAGGGCAGCCAGAAGCTCATCTTCGCTGGCAGCGGTCTCGCACTCCTCGAAGGTCAGTTCCATCTGGTCGAGCAGATGGCGCGTGCGTTCGGATCGCTGGCCAAAAAGGGTACGACGCATCTTCTCGTTCTGCAGTGCGAGAAGGGCGTTGCGGGCTTCCAGGTCGGCGTTGATCGCCTTGATCCGGGCCACTTCAGTGGCGACCGCCTGGGCTGCGGCAAGCTGCGCGCGAAGGCTCTGGATCTCTGCTTGCGCCGCGTCACCCATGCCCAAAGGCATAGCAGAAAAGCACTGGAATCTCTAGCTTTTTAGCTCTCCGACATCGATTATCCGGCCAGTGTCGGCCGCCAGGTTGCTTGCGGATTACGCCAGTCGATCGCCTCCAGCATGCAAGCCAACTGGGAGGCGGAGATGGCAATCACCCCGTCTACAGCCGATGGCCAGATATACTTCCCGCGCTCCAGGCGCTTGGCATAGAGCGACATGCCAATGCCATCATGCCACAGGACCTTGCACAGGTCGCCACGGCGCCCTCGGAAGACATAAAGATCACCGGCATGGGGATCCCGCCTGAAGCTCTGCTGTATCTGCAGGGCCAGGGATCGCATGCCCTTCCTCATATCGGTATGCCCGGTCGCGATCCATATCCGGACGCCGGAGGGAACTGGGATCACGGCTTGATCGACCGCAGCACTGCCGACACCAACCCAGGCGATGCGCCAGCGGGGATGCGTACGATCGCCCGCTCGAACTCCACGATGATCGACGATCCGCTCACCGGCACTGGATCGGGCTGCACCTGCACCTCTGCAAAGCTCTGCGTTGCCTGACCCATCTGCCGCCGCCATCTGTAGATCTGGTTCGGCCGTAGATCAGCACGGCGGGCAATCTCTGCCACGTTTGCCCCGGGCGCCGAAACAGCCGCGACCAACTCACGCTTCTGCTGGTCGGTCCATACCCGCCGCCGCTCCGGGCCTGAAATTACCGTGATCTGACTCATCGCACCGTCCCTAGTACCGGTGCAAACACCAGCGCTTGCACCGGTGCCATCTCGAAATATCAGCCGATCACCACAAGGCGGCCCTCACCGGAGCGATACAATCGAGCGTGACAATGTGCAGTTTGTGTCCGGCTGCAATCAAGGCCGCAGCCAACGCAGCGACTAGCGTTTATGCGGTGCCCGGCGGAAGCCCCGTGAGATCGACCCCAGTGGCTTCGGCGCCGGCTGAAGTCAGCACCGGTCCTGAGATCAGTATCCTCATGCGGTTTCAACCGCCAGTTTCGGAACCACGCAAGTCGGATTACCCACTACGATTGCGCGTGATGTTACGTCGGACGTCACCACGCTGCCCACCTCCACGATGAGCTATCGCCAGTATTTACGCCCTTCTGTAAAATGGGGTGGGTGGCGACGAACCCGTCGTCACCGATCGTTAGCGGCCTGCTGATGCGGGGGTGGCCAAGCACGCCGTACCGTCGGTTTACCAGCCGCGGTTATGGAAATCTGTGTCGATGATGAGCACGTCGGCGCCGAACAGAACGGGCGCGCTGATTGTGGCCGATCGCACAGTCCAGAGCGTCGTTCCGCTCTGCCCGCTGCGGTCCCCGATCTGAATCACCGCAACGGGCGTCAAGCAGCGCAGATCAATAGGGCCACCAGGAGCGCGCTGCCGCTGCTCCGGATGACCAGAACGATGTACGGCCCAGTCCGATCTTGCCGGATCGACGTTGGCGGATGATCGGCAGCCCCAAGCACCGCAGCCCTTCCCCGGCGCGTTCCCTAGGCCTTACCGCGAAATGCGCGGCAAGGCTCGACAGCTTGAACTCTGGCCCCTGGATCTGGTCCCGAACAGTATCAATGAGCAAGTCAAATCTCCAAATTCCTTCGCTCCGATTCTAACTACTGGCTCTTCGGGACTTTTGGCCTGACGTCGCCGCCCAGCACCTGAAACACCATAGCGCGATCTACCATCAGCAACGTCGCCACGAGCGAGACGCCGCAGGCTGCGACCTGCCCTGCCAAAACAACTGCCATCGTCAGCCCTGCCAGAAGCCAGCCCACTGCGCTAGCTGACACGAACACCGCTGCAGCAGAAAGTGCCGCCGGCACCAAAGCCCTGCCAATCGCGAGCCAGCGTGCCCCGACGATCGCGCGCGACAGCTTCAGCGAAAGTCCTAGGCGGAGGAGCGAGCTCGCGGCGAGCGCATAGAGCGCCGGCCCAGCGCCGATCTGGCCGAAGCCGACGATCGCCAACACTGCAACGACGTTATCGATCATTTGGATCGCTATTTTTTCGCGGAACCGATGTGCAGCGTCGGCGAGCGTTCCTGTCAGCACGCACATCAGGCTGACCGCCGAGAACAGCGAGACCGGCACGACCATGGGACGCACCGCGCGCCAGCCGGAGCCCAGCACCACCTCAGTGAACGCGTCAGAACTGGCGGCGAGGCCGGCCGCCACTGGGATGCAGATAACCGCGACCAAGCGTAGCTGGCCTAAGAAGATCGTCCGTAAGGCGTCTTGATCGCGCATCGACAGTGAAAAGCCCGAGATTAGCACGCGCGAGATTGAACTGGTGACCAGCTGGAGCGGCAGGCCGATAATCGCGTTGGCGCGGTTAAACAGGCCAGCCGTTACCACGCCCAGCACCGAACCGAGCAGAAACGGAGGTGATTGCACAGCCATCATTTCCAGCCCGGTAATTACTCCGATTGAGCGGAACAGCTTCCATATTCGGCCGAAGCCCGAGATCTGCCAGCAGAGCAAGCCGTGCGGCCTGCTGCTGATTACGAAGGCTGACGTAATTACCGCCGAAAGGAGCTGCCCCAATGCTAGGGCCGCTGCGCCGAACCCCAGATAGGCCAGCAGTATCGACAGGCCCAGTTGGCCAAGCAGCTGCCCGGTGAACTCGCCAGCAACGATGCGCGTGAAATGGATGTCGCGGCGCAGCATTGCGCGCGGCACGATGGCAAGTGCGTTGACGGCCTGGGTCAGAATCAGCGTGCAGGTGAGGGGGAAGGACAGACCTTCGTACCCCAGCCGACTAGCAATGGCATACCCGATCAGCGGCAAGACCGCGGCGATCGCAAAGATAGTCATGACCGGAGCAAAGGCCCGCTCGGCGTCCTCGCCATCCTCCAGCAGCAGCAATACGCGCTCCGCTGCGGAAGCCGCGAACTGCAAGGTCACCGCGTTTAGCGAAAGCGAAATGGCGAAGACGCCATAGTCCGCCGGTGAAAGCAGGCGAGACAGCACCGTCAGGCCCACGACCTGAAGCACTCCATTCGCCACAGTTCCGGCGAAGGTAATCCGCGCACCCTTGCGAACCCTTTTCGTAACGTCCTCGCTCATGCGCATTCCATCAACTTGCCATGCGCCGCAGCGAGTGATGCGTCGCGCCGGCCATTCTCAGCGCATGATTGCTCGGGGCTGCCCTCTCGCGCGTGGCGGGCTCTGCGAGTGACACCACTCTAGCGCCTCCGCATCGGTGCTACGCCGTAGCGAATCAGGTCACTGCCGCGCTGCTTGATCGCGAAACGCCCTTCAAGATCCGCTAGGAGATCTTCCGGACATATGCCGTCGTCCCCGATCGGCACGCCGCGGAACTTCCACGTCTCGTCGGCATCAGCTGTCCGGGCATAGAGATCGGCCGCGAGGCGTGTGGGGCTGCCTTTGACACGCTGCAAGGGCTCATCCCCCCAAATCGCGCCGACATCGCCCAGCGGTTCGAGGTGCGGTTCGTACCAGCCGTACCGTGCGGCGGAGAAGAATACCGCCCACAAGCTGAAGCTGGATACCGAACAGAGGATGAAATCGCTGAAGGTCAGGGCGAGCATGTCCGAGATGTCGGTCATCTGCTGGTCCTTAGTGGTAGTGACATGATCACTGATATTGTAGAAGGGCGCCAGTTCCTCTTTCGTTGCGTCGGACACGATCAGGAAATGCACGCGGTTGCCGAAATGGCCGACTAGGTTGCGCATGACCGCCAGATACCAGTCCATTGGCAGGGCCACGTTGAATTTTCCGCGAACCGCCGCGCCACTTTGCGGTGCGCTGAAGTCGCCACGGCGAACATGCATTGCCACGCGCAGCTTGTCGCCCGGGATGACCGCGTCGATCGCATAGAGGTTGCGCGTCGTGTTGCGTGCTGCCAGCAGGTGGGCCAGCAGGGGCAGCCGAGCGTGCGACAGCATATCCATTCCGCCCCAGAGACCCTCGATCAGGAGCAGGAAGTGCGAGCGCCTGTCCAGCCCGTTTGCGGCGGCGAATTCGCGCAGCGCTCGGCCATAGTCGCCCCCGCCATGGGCGTAGTAGGCAGCCTCATTGAAGCACAGCGTGGGCATAAACTTCTTGAGCATCCGATAGGCTACGAAATCCAACACGGAGGTGCCGAAGAATCGATGATAGCCGCGCGCGTTGGCTCCCCAAGCGGGGTGCAGCGCCTTAGCGTCCAGGACGTGCCCGGCAATGATCGACTTCGCCCACACGATGAGTTCGTTGCCGAGACCGGCGCCGCGGCCGACTGGATCAGGCATGACAATTTTCAACGGCTTATACCCCTAGTTCCAATAGTCCGACCATCCTTGCCGTACGCCATCGAGATCGGCGGTGTCAGGTCAAGGTCTCCACCCCACCGCGTGCGCCACGTCCTGACGAAGGAAGTTCGTTGCGGGATCAATGTAGGGCCCGCTTGGGCGCACCGGAGGCCAAAGGGCATAGGCGAATCCTTCGCGCTGCGAGGTCTGGCTGATCATCTGCAACCAGCGCACGATATCGGGCAAGATCTTCCGCGCGTCGGGGCCAGCTTTGAGCGTCATTCCGAATTCGCCCAGAAGGATGCGCCCCCGGGCGATTCCCTGGCGATCCGCCCAAACGCCGACTTGGCTGATCTCCCGGGCGTACCAGCCGGGGCCGGGGCCGTCGCGCAGGTAGGCCTTCAGTTCGGTCACCGATTCCGGCTTAATCTGCCCGGCAGGAATCGCGAAGTAGTCGGCAAGGTGTGAACCGCTGTCCGGCGTGGACCTGTCAGGCATGGCGGGGAAGGGCACACCTCGGAACGCCGAACCGCGATAATACGTTGCCTGGTGCGTGAAGATGAACGGCTCATAAAAATGGAAAGAAAAGATGGCGTTGGGATCCTCGCTGTAGACTCTAACATCCAGCTGCATAAGGTCGGCTTTGCCGTCATTGCAGCCTTTCAGTACAAGAGGCAGCACCGGCGCCTCGCGCCGCAGCAAACGGTAGAGCTGCGCCTGCAACTCGGGCCACTTTACGTCCCTCATTAACTTGCATGCCGGCTCATTGAGCAGTTCCAGACCAACGCTTCCTGCCGGCATGCGCTTGAGCCGCCCAGCCATCTCCACCAGTGCACGCGAAAGACGCGCCCGCTGCCCGGCGTTGTTGACCATCGCGGCCGACTGCTCGGCGGGGTTGCCAGGGGGCCAGTTATGAAAATCGACCACCACACGAAACCCGGAAGCCCGCATCGTGTCTACCACTTTGAGAACTTGCGTCATCGAGGCCGAGCGTGCGGAGTTATCGTCCGTCAGCAGGGGCATCGGATTCGTCACCAGCCTGATGAGGCCCACACCATAGCTCGCAACGAGCCTGAGCAGCGTGTCGGTCGTTTGATCAGCCGTGACGACATACGTGCTCTCGCCTCTGACGGGCAAAGTCGCAATCGCGAGCGCCGAGTTCGAGACTGCGCGGGGATTAGCCATCAGCGTCCTGGCAGGGCTCGGCTGCGCGGGCGCCAGCTCCGGCGCGCCGCACGCTGCAATGCTCAGCAGCCCGGCAAGGAAAAGGCGCCTAGCGACTTTTCTGGAGCTGTTCATGCCGTGCCTTTCCGGCCTGAAGAAGCCGCGCTGCTTCGGGAGCAAATAGCGCCGCGCCTGCCCAGCCCACATGACGGTAGTCGTAGAATAGCGGCAGTGGCCCCCGGTTTGCCGCGCATTTTTCGTTCGTGCAGTACGTAAGCAACGGGTCGGCATAGGGTATGCCGTGCGCCCGCGCCATTGGCTCAAGCAAATTGTCGATCGCCTGCGCTGACTTCAGCCATTGCGACCGTGCGTAGAGCTGGCGCTGGGTGCTTTGGCAGCAGGCCGGCCCAATGATGGTTCCGGGCACATCGTAGCCCGGCTCTACCATTGGCCCAACTAGCACCGCTGTGACGCCGATCTTCTTAAAGTAGTCGATGGTCCGCATGATCTGCATCGCCATCGCCCCCTGATCGTCGCCGTGGATCGGCCGGCCATCCGGGCCAGGCACTATGTAGTCATGGGTAAATACGCCGACCCAGCGGCTGTGCATCACCACGATCCCGATGTGCTCTCGCTTAATGAAATCTAGTGCAGCCTGGTTCGTTTCCTTGCAATGGAAATCCGATCCGCGTGACACATCAACTATGCCCGGAATTGGCGGGCAGCCTCCCTCGCCAACAAAAGCCCCTGCAAGGCCAGCCTTACGTCCAGCGATGTCGAACGCGTTGCGCAGCGCTTCGGCATGGGAATCGCCCCAGAGTAGGTACTTCGCGGGCTCGCCCGGCACACCCATTCGGCAAACCCGACCAGCCTTGATGTCGTCAACGGTTCGGGCTTTGGGTGAAATTGTGGTGCCCGAGAAGCAGGCCTCGCGGTCGGGATTGCTCCAGGTATTGCGCTCGGCCAGTTTCCAGTGCTCTGCCGATCGACGCTGCGGCCAACCGCTTGAAATGAATATTGTGCCGGCACAAACTAGGAGCACAACCGCGCTCACCGCTGCTGGCACGATAAGCCGCCAAGGCTTTAAAAGCGAGAAACAGCGCTGCGCTCCATCTTCGACCAGGCGAGTGGATATCCAAGCCGCTGCGACCGACAGGCCCACTAAACCCAGTCGGCCCGCCAGCGATAGGTCGTCTCCCGCTAGATGTCTGCCGAACACCAAAATTGGCCAGTGCCAGAGATAAAGCGAATAGGACAGCCCTCCCAGCCAGATAAACGGCTTGAGGGCGAGCACGCGGCCCGCCACAGTACGACCATGGAGATCGGCCCAGATCGTGGCGGCACCGCCCAGTACCGGAATCGCCGCGGTCGCGCCCGGAAAGCTCATGCTGGTCGAATAGAACAAGATCGGGCTGAGTATTAGGCAAAGCCCGACGGCGGCTGTGGCCTCCCTGACGCGGCGCGAGGCCGGTATCCGCGCGCCGAAGATGCCAACTAAACCGCCCGCAAGGAACTCCCATGCCCGCGGCGGCATTAGGTAAAATGCGGCAGTGGGGGCATAAGCTACGGTTACGGCTGCAGCTACGAAGGACAATACTAACAGCACGGCCATGCCGTAGGCATAGCGGCTGCCGAACAAGCGCCAAAGCGCCCATACCGAGAAGGGCGCCAGGATGTAGAACTGCTCCTCGATGCCCAGTGACCATGCATGCAGCAGTGGCCTGGTTTCTGCCGACGTGTCGAAGTATCCTGACTTCGTGTAGAAGAAGATATTGGCGGAGAAAAATAGGGTGGCGATGACGCTGGCCGCCAGCGTCTTCAAATCGACCGGCGAATAGATCATCGCCCCGGCCAACATCACAAAGGCCAGCATCGGCACCAGCGCTGGCATCAGTCGGCGGAGGCGTCGGAAATAAAATGCGCGGAACTTGATTCCGCCACCACGCACCTCGCGGTCCAGCCCGTTGATGATCAGAAACCCAGAGATTACGAAGAACAAGTCTACCCCTACAAAGCCGCCGTGCAGGAACGGGAACTGCGCATGATAAATGACAACGGACGCGATCGCGAGACAACGCAGGCCATCGATATGCGGAAAGTATCCACCCTGCCTGGTGACGTCGGCTCGCTGAACTCCAGCCACCGCATCCATCAAAACAAAACCTTTCGATATGGCGCAAGAAAGTGGATTGGTTGCCAGATGCCCGAGTGACGCCGCGTAAGGAGCCACCAACTTCTAGGCGGAATGCCCCGGTGCGAGGTCATCTTGCGCCAGCGTTCGCGCAAGGGCCCTTGGTTGTAGCGGATGGGGGCATTGTTGTTACACAGCCCCAGTGTGGCGGGCAGTACTAGGATCGGAATGCCGGCGGCCTTGGCGCGCAGTCCATAGTCGATGTCCCCCATGGCGTGCAGAAATCCTGGATCGTTGATGCCGATGCGCTCGACTGTCGCCTGACTGATGAGGACGATGTTGCCGTTGAAGGTTTCGGCAAGCTGGAGCCTGTCAGCCATTGGCAAGCGCTCGAACTTGAGCCCGAACGGGCTCGGCACCCGGCGCTGGCCGCCGTAGCTGACGCGGTCAAAATCGTCGCGCGTCGCGCCCACTAGGATAAACGCGCGTTTAACCCCGCCCTGCGCGTGCCACTGTTGCGCGAGGCGCTCCATCGCATCTGCGTCGAGCACAACGTCGTCGTTGAGCCAGAGATAGCCGTCGACCTCTAAGCCCAGTGCATGGCTCCAGGCCTTATGCATACCGCCGTTCCAGAAGCAGTTGCCGTCGCCGCTAAGCACGATAGCGCCCGGCCATGCCCCCAAGGCTGCTTTAGCCGTGCCGTCGGTGGAAGCATCATCGAGCAGGACGATGGTGAGATCGAAGTGGGCAGCAGCCGGTCTCAGTGATTCTAGCGCGCGCACCGTCATTGCGCGGCGGTTGTGCGCCGCCAACAAAACCGCGATCCGGGGCAGCGATCTCTCGCTCATGAAGCGAGCGCCTTCAGCGCCCCGCCGGCAAAATTCCGCGCCATCGCTTCAATTGAATAGCGATCAGCCATTGCCCGGGCGGCCTCGCGCATCCGTTCAAGGGCAGGCCGATCCAGCAGTAGTGCCGTCACTTCATCCGCATATGCCTCGGAGCTTTGCCAATCAGCGACCTTTAAGCCGCTCACCCCGGGCTCTAAATAGGCGATTTCCGGACTGTGCCAAGGAAAGGCTGTGGTCGCGATCGCAAGGCCTGCCGTCCCTGCATCAAGGATGGCGAGGCCCATCAGCCCGGGCATCATGAACACATTGCCTAGCAGCATGAGATTGACCTTTTCTTGGCCAAAGCGTGGCCCCATGACGTGGACCCAGGGACGGCTCTCCGCAAGCTGCTTGACTAGGGGCAGATCCGATCCGCCGCCCACCACAATTAGTTCAAAATCGGGGATGCGCGCACGAATGCGGTCTGCTGCATCAATCAGGAATTCCATTCGCTTGTCGGGATAGATGCCCCCGACAAAGACGCCCACATTCTTACCGACCAAATCTATCGACGCGGCGAGCGTAGCGCGCGCCTCGGGTGTGGAGGCTGCCATCTGCTGGCGCATGAGCGTAGTATCGACTGAGTTGTTGAACACGGTGATGCGCTCGTCCGGAAAGCCCAACGATCTGATGTGCGCGCGAGTCTCCTCAGTATAGCCGAACCACCAGTCGGCCTTTGTGGACCAAAACCGCTTGAAGCGCTCGGCCACGCTATTGGGATTCCGCGATTGAAAGTTGCGCCCATGGCCAAAATACGCGGTTTTCTTTAAACCGGTGAGCGAGGCTAAGTTCAGAACGTAGTTGAGCAGGAGCTTATTCTCCTGTTGGATGATGACCAAATCGGACTTCATCGCCTGCCTCAGGCCATGCTGGTAGAGCAGCCCGCCCGGCAACGCGGTCAGGCCGACCTTGTGGCCCCAGGCTATGTCGATCGCATCTCGTTTCTTCCGGTTCTCCTCCCCCGGCGCGCAGTAGACGACGGTGTAGTATACGTCATGCTCTGCCAATAGAGCGCGCAGCCGTTCGTGAAACGGCGCTCGATAATGGTGCGAGACTGGAAAGATGTAGCAGACGCGTTTCATGCCATACTCGACCAGGATTGCAGCTTGTGTTCGTGCTGCTGGATTTGCTTGTCGGAAAACCTTCGTCCGACGCAGCGAGCTGGATTGCCCGCCACGATGTCGTAAGGCTCAACGTCAACAGTGACGACCGCTCCGGCCGCTACAATCGCGCCGCGACCAATTTTTACGCCGCTCATAACCACCCCACCGAAGCCGATCCAAACATCGTCGGCGATGTCGATTGCATTGCTTGGATGGCTCGCCAGGGCTGGCGTGTCCCCAATCCACGGTGCACGGCGTATGGGCACGCCAAGCGCTCGCATGTCATGGTCGCGGCGCCCAACGATGCCAACATTGTTCGCGATCAGGACACCATTGCCGATCCGGCCATTGACTTGGATCGAGCAGAATTTGCCGATGTAAACGTCATTGCCGATGTCCAACCCGACAACCGAACTCACGTAACTGAATAGTCCTAGGTGAAAGCGCTGCCCTGTCGTCACCTGGCCACTGACGAAGGCGCGTTTCTTAGCACCGTTCCAAAGCGCGCCGATCAAGGTGTCACCTGCCGTCTCGCTAACACAGCACCACGAACCATCAGCACGAGGAACTTGGGCGCCAAGATCAGGTAACGACGCCACAGCCGGCGTGGCTCGCTAATCAGCCGATGTAGCCATTCCAGCCCGTTGTTGTGCATCCAACGCGGGGCGCGCTTGACATCCCCGGCGTAGAAGTCGAATGCCGCGCCAATGCCGACGAGTGTCGCCCCCGGAATGCGGCCGACGTGATCGCGCATCCAGTATTCCTGCTTGGGCGTGGACAGGCCAACCCACACCACGTCAGGCCGAGTGGCAGAGATTTCGACGATTGCAGCCTCATCTTCCTCGGATGTCATGGGCCTGAAAGGGGGTGTGCTGGAGCCCACGATCAGCAGACCTGGAAATAGTCCGGTCAGCGTAACCGCCATGCGCTCGGCAACCCCTGGTTTGCCACCATAAAGATAATGCCGGGTGCCCGCCGACACTGATGCTGCGCATAGCGCCGCCACTAAGTCCGCGCCGCAAACCCGCTCGGCATCGTTGTATCCGCGCGCCTTCAACGTCCAGACTAACGGCATTCCGTCGGGAGTAATTAGCCCGGCGCCATCGTGAATATCCAAGAGCGCCGGATCTTCCTGGGCGCGCATCACCCCGTGCACGTCGCGAACGCAAATGTACTGAGCATTGCGATGGCTTACCCAGTCTAAAACGGTGCAGACCGCGACGTCCATATTGATGGTGCTGATTGGCACGCCCAGGACCCTGCTCGCCGGTATCCCAGCAATGGTGCGGGTCGCATATACGTCCGTTTTGGCAGTTTGCGGAAACTGAATTTTGGCATTCATAGCCCGTTAACCCTATTTTACGCCCTTAAAGATAAGTTGTTGCCGTTTGAGCAAGTTCAAGCGGCTAGAAATAGCTCAGGTAGCCTTTGCCGGGCATTGCTGTAATACTCGAGAAACCAGCGATGGGCATCGCGCATTGTTTCGAGCAATGCGATCTTTAGCTTCCAGCCTCTAGCATTTAGCCGGCTCCGGTCCATCAGCTTTCCCGGGGTTCTGTCAGGCTTGGTCAGATTCAAGACGAACAGCAGTGAATGAGCAGACTTGTTCGCGTGGAGAAATTTGCATCCGGGTTCGCCAATACCCCAGATCAACACGTCAGGCATGCCATTCGGCGCGGCTTCATTTAAGCTGCTGCTGAGGGCAAGCATGGCGTGCGAGTTTGCTGGGTGAAAATTGTCGCGCTGGCCATAGATGTTCGTCGGCATGACGCTAGGGGAGTCGTTGCCGAACTGCCGGTTGCAACTTTCACACAGTTTGATCCCGGCAATCTTGATCATCGCATAGGGCTCGTCGGTTTGCTCCAGTTTCCCGATGGGACGGGGTGGCGCCGATAAGCTGTACCCTTCATTTAGCTGTTCCTCTCTGTTCTTCCGCTGAATGATCAAGACACCTATGCTGCGCTGCACAACGCAGCTATACGCCGATTTTCAAAGTCGAACAGATTTTTTTTTAATTTGCAGATCGAACACAGGCCTGCCCGAAAAACTTATCCCCTAGGATCGACTCATAGCCAAAACAGCACTGCGGCAGCGAGAGCGAAGGCTGAGAGCAATAGTTTGGGCGTCTGTCGTAGCGGGTAACGAAGCGCCTCCCGTATTTGAGGCGACCGAACATGATCTCGATGCGGTTGCGACTTTTCTATGGACGCTTGTCTTATTACATGGTTTTGTTGCAGGTTTGTGATCAGGGATGCAGGGGGGGGGTAATCTCCTTTTCCTGCAACGCATCACGGAACCAGTCGGCGTCATAACCCCGATCGTCCAGCAGTCACTGTGCTTTAGGCAGGGCGTCCAGCAAAGCCGCCGCTCCGGCGCAATTGCCCACGTGTCACGCTGTAGTGAAGATATTTATCGGACGGCGTTTGGCATCCGTCACAGCGTGTAGCTGGGCATTCACGCCGCCCCTTGTGCGTCCAGTCAGCCGCTCAAGATCCCCTTTTTTACCCGCACGCTCCATGCCGTGCAGTGCGTTTTGACATAGGGCGTATCTATCATGATTGTCTCGCGCTCAGCGCGTCTGGCTAACAGCTCGTGAGCGCTTGTTGATGTTCTTATCATTTACGTTTAGACGAATATATATGTTTTTGGAGGGCGACGCGTGAGCCATTGGCAATCTTGGGATTGGAAAAATCGGACACCGCCTGTCGATTTAGAAACTAGAGTTGATATCTTATACGAAGATGAGATGGTCTACGAAACCCTGCTTTGTAAAGATGCTGAGTGGACCCGAAACCGCTGCCCTATAGTCCTCTGGAGACCCGCTGACGATTGAGGCGCACGTTGTGAAATGGCTAAGATCCGTTATCTCAATTATTGTTTTACGGAAGCGCTATGCCAGAACGAAGTTGTCGTGGAACATTCAAAGGGTCATTATACATCGCTGCAGGATTAAAGCGATCATAATGAATGTAGTACGCTCACCGTTTCGGTGAAAGCAACTTGCAGATGTATATAGAGGTGCTGAACGACACTTCATCCAAAATTGGTTTGGTTTCGCATGTGAACGTAAGATAAATCTTGCTTCGGTTTAGCAGTCTAGGCTTGCTTCTGGCGAGCCCGTTAAAGTCATGAAGCCATTATATGTGCGTTCTCAGAAATCATATTATTGGTCTGAACTGGCCGCTCACAAAATGGCTAAGCCTGCGTGAGTCCAAATGAGTGGAGTTTACATTGAGTGGCTACACCGTTTGGACATGCAGGATCAAACCATGATGAACTTTAATATTCCAACTCTATACCATGCGCACGATCATATGCATCCAGAGCCACAAAAACCGGCGAGGCCAGGATAGCCAAAGGGGCCAGCGCAATGATCACAATCGCGTTTAAAACAACATTCGCCATTTTCGATATATTTCGCATTGGAACTCCTCGAGTTAATATATTAAAACCTAAAAGCTTGGGGCCGCCTTGGAGTTCCTGCCGTTTCGAATGTGAACGACGATTAATTGGGCGTTCGTCCCCTTCAACATGAGTGCGTCGTCCTTATTGGAAAGATCCCCCGGCGAAGATCCATCATGCGGCGGCCATTGCCGAACGCAAAGACGACCTTGCATCCGGCAACGACATCAAAGCGGCGAAAGGCTCTTGCTATTTAAGCCGCAATTAGAAGACCCCAACTGGTTTGCACAACGCAGCCATAGCTTTGCGGGTGTGCCGCTAAAAGTTGGTCGGTTTAACGAAACATAGTTGTTGGATTGCCGCGGTGCAGCAAAAATGGCTTGCCTATAGCCGCAGCTAAGGAATAGTTGGCCAAACGATGGGGTGATGACATGAATGATCGCAAGGTTGCGTTGATAACGGGTGTGACCGGACAGGACGGCGCCTATCTGGCCGATCTGCTTCTATCGAAAAATTACGAGGTCCACGGCATCAAGCGGCGCTCCTCGTCGTTCA
>NZ_CAKKNC010000032.1 GCF_918741285.1 Sphingobium sp. CECT 9361
TACCGCTCAGGCGGCCTGATTTACCAGCAGCGAAAACCCAATCTCCCAGGAGTAAGGGTAGCGATACTCCTGGGAGATCTTACCTCAAAAAAATGCTTGATGCCTGCGGTCCACAACGGATGCGTACGGATCAGAAAGCGCTCGGCGTCGCCCTCAACCAAGATCACGCCCCGCGCGAAGACCAACTCGGCGCGCGTTACGTCCAGATAGCGTTCGAGGTCCTCGACATCGTCATCGGAGAATTCGGCCGACGCTGTTGAATATCCCTTGGTTCCGGCCCCGGCCTGCTCACGCAACAGCAGCAGCGAGGTGAGCGGCGCAACACTTGCGATGTGGGGGGAATGCGTGGTCAGGATCACCGTTAGCGGCTGGGCATCGGCCTCCTCCTCACCATCATCATGTTCAGTTTCGACGATCGTCTCGAACAGATGTTTGTAGACGAGGCGCTGAAGATGTGGGTGGAGATGCGCCTCCGGCTCCTCGATCGCGAGCAGCGAATGATCGCGCTTGTTGGAGTCGATCAGCCGCTTCAGGTCGAGGAGCTTGAGGGTCAGGAAGATCAAATTCGCAGAGCCGAGACTGGCATCGGCAATACCACGGCGTCCCTGGTCAATCAGCAGCCGGATCTGACGGTTGATCCGCGCGGCATCGGTCGCCGAGAAGCCGAGCGACGGGTTCACATTCTGTTTTGGACCGCTCATTGCGAGGAACAGCTCGGCTATCTGCTCCTCGAGCGACTTGACCTCGTCGAATCCAAGAACGGCGTTTGATGCCTCCGAAATTTTCCCGCCGATCGCTGCCAAAGCATCAGCATCGATTCCGACGAACGCGTCCTCGACCAACGGCCGGAGGGGCGAGCGGCGCCAAGCTGCGAGATCTCCCTCGGCATCTCGCAGTGCAGGCAGGAGGTCCATCGTGATCCGTCGGCGCAGGTCGTGGCCAAAGCGTTTGGCCTCGTCCTCTCCGCCGAAACAGATGAAGGAGAAATCATCATCGCTCTTCGGCGCGTGCTCCAGCCCCGGCTCAGGCCGCAGCTGGTAAGTCAGCCGTACCGTGTCGGCATCGTCGTTAAGGCGAAAGTCGGTCAGTACCGCAAGAACGTCGAGGTCGTCCTCGAAATCCTTGATCTCTACCGTGACGGTGATTCTTGAGTTCTCATCGATCGCGTCGAGGCCGTCCCAGAAATCTGCCAGACCAAGTTGCCGGCTGCTGTCAGGTAGGGAGGGATCGAAGACGAGCCGTAGGGCATAGAGGAGATTGCTCTTTCCTACCCGGTTCTCACCTACGATCACGAGGTTGCCGCCAAGTGCGACATCAAGATTCTGGAAATTACGGAAATTCTCGATCGTAATGCGCGATAAGTGCATGGCGCCCCCGCCCTCCTTTGAATTCACCCTATACACTTATTCGCGTCGTCTCGGCAGCTTTCGGCTCAGTCGGGTCTCATACCTGCGAGCTCACAGATAAGTTGACTCATCGGTTCACGAAGTGGTTCATGTCGACGAATCCAAAGCCGACGCAAGAGGTCTTCCGGCACATAAGCATCGTATTTCTCAACTACGAGATTTTCCACGAACCGACCGAGGTCCTCGATTGGAGGGCAGCCATCAATTGATGCGATAACATCAAAAGCATCATCGATTGAACAGCCGGTTAAAGTGATTCCGACGTCGAATGTTTCGCAGGCGAAGCCCATTGACGTGAGCAGCACGGCGAGCAGAGCATTTGCTGATGTACCTCGCCAAGTTAGGACGTGCGTCGCGGAGCCCGCATCGATAAAGTGGGATTTCTGTAGAACGAGCTGGGCGAAGGCCGCGCGGCCCGCTGCCAAGAATTCTTTGGCATTGTCGTCGAGATAGTCTGGGAGTTCATGGCTCAGAAAAACAGCCAGCATTTCCGCTGCGAGGCGGTCATGGACAGGCTCTTGACCGAGGCGATCGAACTTTGGAACACGCCCCGCGCTATGTGCTACGACTTCAACAACCTTCGCTCTGTCATCCACATCGGTTGCCCGCCAACGACGTCCCGCAAACCCAATTATTGATCCGACAACAAGCGCGTTGACGATCGGCAGCGTTCCAAGTGTTCGTCCGGTATGGACAAGGCGCCATTCCTCGTCAGTCGCGAAGTTGGCATAAAAATCTCGCGATGCAGTTAGCCTTTCACCTTCTGCGCCGAGCATTAGCGAACAGTCGGGTGCTTGCTCAATCAATGCCGCATCGCCATTGCCCATTCCTCGGAGCAGGTCGACGAAATCGGTCTTCGTGAGTGTTGTGAATGGTCCTTGTCGGCATAAGGTCAGGTACAGTTTCCCGGCGCTGAGGGCACCCAACTGGACGATCAATGACAGAATCTGGTGGACACTGACCGAGAGCAGTGCCGGGTCGGTTTCAGGGGGCTCAACGAACTTCGATCGAAGCAGGTTCAGAGCTGCCACGGCCTGGATTACGGGAAAGTGCAATTTGTCCAGCGGATCTGCGTCCGCAGCTGGATATGGTTCACGCAAATAATTTCGGAAGATCGCGCTGGATCCCTCACGCCGACCTGACCGGCCTAGCCGTTGCCGTAATGATGCGAGCGAGCGCGGCGCGCCAAGCTGCGACACTGCAACGACCGAACCTATATCGATACCGAGTTCCAACGTGGTTGTCGCAACTGCCGTAGTTGGCAGGTGGCCGTCCTTCAATCGCAGCTCGAGTTCCTCTCGCAAGCCTTTGCTCAAACTGCCATGTGAACCGCCCCGGGATTGCCGGAGGCCCTAACTCCTGAGAGGAAGGGTCTACGATGAGCAAGACGACGAACAAGTTTTCCCCTGAGGTGCGTGAGCGGGCGGTTCGCTTGGTGCTGGATCAGGAGAGCGAGCATCCATCCCGCTGGGCAGCGATCACATCCATTGCGGCGATGATTGGCTGCTCAGGGCACACGTTGCTGGAGTGGGTGAAGAAGGCTGAGGTGAACAGCGGCAAGCGTGCCGGCGTTCCTGTCGAGGTTGCAGACAAGCTTAAGGCCTTGGAGCGCGAGAACCGCGAGTTGCGTCAGGCCAACGAGATCCTGCGCAAGGCTTCTGCATATTTTGCCCAGGCGGAGCTCGACCGCCCGTTCAAGCGATGACCAGCTTCATTGATGAGCATCGGGGTGAGTATGGGGTCGAGCCGATCTGCCGGGTTCTGCCGATCGCCCCATCAACCTACCACGAGCGCGTCGCGCAGCGGCGTGATCCGTCGCGTCTGTCGCCACGCGCCCAGCGCGACGAGGCGATGAAGGTGGAAGTACGCCGCGTGTTCGACGCCAACTTTAAGGTGTACGGCGTGCGGAAAGTGTGGCGGCAGATGCAGCGCGAGGGCTTCGATATTGCCCGCTGCACGGTGGAACGGCTGATGCGTGACCTCGGCCTGCAGGGCGTGATCCGCGGCAAGCCGGTCAAGACGACGGTCAGCGACAAGGCCGCGCCGTGCCCGCTCGATCAGGTCAACCGCCAGTTCCATGCACCGGCGCCGAACATGCTGTGGGTCTCGGACTTTACCTACGTCGCGACGTGGGCCGGGTTCGTCTATGTCGCCTTCGTGATCGACGTCTACGCCCGCTATATCGTTGGCTGGCGGGTGAGCAGGACGGCACATGCCGGCTTTGTGCTCGATGCTCTCGAGCAGGCGATCCACGATCGGCGGCCAACCCATCGCAGCGGGTTGATCCACCACAGCGACCGCGGCAGCCAATACGTCTCGATCAAATATACCGAACGCCTTGCCGAGGCCGGGATCGAGCCTTCGGTCGGCAGTGTTGGCGACAGCTATGACAATGCCTTGGCCGAAACGATCAACGGTCTTTACAAGGCCGAGGTCATCCACCGTCGCGGTCCTTGGCGATCATTTGAAGCCGTGGAATACGCCACGCTCGAATGGGTGGACTGGTTTAACAACCGGCGGTTGCTGGCGTCCATCGGCAATATCCCACCTGCCGAGGCCGAAGAGCGCTACTACGCCATGCTGGACGACACGCTAATGGCAGCATAATTTGATGAAACTGGCCTCCGGCAATCCCGGGGCGGTTCAATGATGAGGGAAGAACTCGTTTGGCACATGAGCATTCTCGCTGATCGTGCGGAGGCGGTCGGCTAAGGTTTCGACATTGGCCCGAGAACCGGCAAAGAAGAGGTTGTTGCTCCCACGTAGAGCTTCAAATGCGTGTTGAGCGATCTTAGCCAATGCGGATCCAGCGAGCGGATCTTCAATCATTACATCACCGCTAGGATCGCCTTCGGGTGGTTCCACATAAGTCCGGACTTGCACCTTAAGCGGTGGGGCGCCGCCTGCAACTGCAAGGATTTGCGCTGGCTTTGGCGCGGTTCCGCTCAACCATCGCGCGGCAAATTCGAGATCGCCTATTGTAGCCGACAATCCCACTCGCCGTGGTCGCCGATCATTGAGTAACTCGATCCGATTGAGCAAGCTCGACAGGTGCAGACCTCTTGGTCCCTGAAGAAAGGAATGAAGTTCGTCGATGATGATTGCATCGAGCGCGCCGAAAAGCGCTTCCGCAGTTGCTGGGCGCCGCAACAGCATCGCCTCGATCGATTCTGGGGTAATCAGCACCACGCCGGCGGGCGCCTTCATGACCTTGGTCTTGGGGCCTTGCGGAGCGTCGCCGTGCCAGCGAACAAGTGGTAGTTCGATCTTATCGCACAGATCCTCAAGACGGCGGAACTGATCGTTGATCAATGCCTTGAGCGGTGCGACGTAAAGAATGGCGACACCAGGCTGCTCACGCGTCGCTGAAGAGCCGAGGAGCGGCAAGAAGGCAGCTTCGGTTTTGCCGGCAGCAGTCGCGGCTGAAATCAGGACGTCCTCGTCGCTGCCACAGATTGCAGCAATCGCCTGCTCTTGCACATCTCGCAAACGAGACCAGCCCTGCTGTCTGATCCAGCGCTGGATCTGCGGATGAAGCAGATCGAACCCGGAACCGCCTTCAGAGCTCGAACGTGGCAAGCTGATCATCGCCGTCAATTGCAGTGGCAACGTCTTCGCCAGGATCGTCATCCACCGAAACACTCCCGATCAAGGTTCGCCAATCGATAGCGGGGTTCTGCTCTAGGATTGCAAGGAGATGGACGAAAGCCTTGATAGTGTTACGCGGCGTTCGGAAATAGGCTTCGCCAATACGCTGACTGCAATGCGCCATGAACGCGTCGAGTGCTTCATCGGGCACGAGATGGTTGGCTGGGTCACCTAAGGCGAAGACAGCTCGGATGTTGCCTAACAGGATCAAGAATTCTTCAGGTGAAAGGTTCTGCAAACGCACAACCGGCCCACTCAGGTCGACTAACCCAGGTGTGGCAAACTGGTTTTCTGCAAGCCGAGATTGCAAGGCCTCATAGCTGTAGAGTCCGCGACGGCTGTCCATCAGGAATTCAGGCGTGCCACCAAAAACAAAGCCAAGCCCTTCAGAATTGCCCTGGAGCATATCGTTAACCATGCGGAGGATCTGCTCGAAATTTTGGTTGCGTGCCTGGGAGCTCTGCAATTTGTAGATGTTGACCATCTCGTCGAACACGACAAGCAATCCCTTGTAGCCAGCGAGACGAGTGAAGCGAGCAAGGAGCTTCAGGCTGTCAAAGACGTCGGCGTCGTCGATGATCGAACGGACCCCTAGAGCTTGGCGCGCCTCGGTTTTTGTCGGAAACTCTGCGCGCAACCAACGAAGTGCCGAAGCCTTCAATGCCTCGTTACCATCCTCACTGCCCTGCCAGTAGCACTTGAGCACAAGGGCAAAATCGTGGCCGCCTACAAGTTCTTGGATCGAAGCCAGCCGATCATCGATGACCTGTTCAACGGGTCGCTTATCGGCGTGCGCGACCTTCATGCATTCGCTGATGAAGCGTTCGACAACGCTTGGTAGTGCGCCGCCATCCGGTTTGGTCCTTGTCGCCATATTGCGGATCGCTTCAGCATAGAGTCCGCGCGCCTGACCGCCGGTCGCGTGAATGCGACGATCTGGAGCCAGGTCAGCGTGAATGGTTACGCACCGACGTTCCAGCGCGATTAGCCGCACGAGGCTAAGGAAGAAGGTTTTACCGGCGCCGTATTCGCCGATCACGAATCGACAAGATGACCCGCCGTCGGCGATCCGGTCTATGTCCTTAATGAACGCACCGACCTCGAGCATTCGCCCTACCTGGATGTGCTGCAAGCCCACCCGCGGGACAACGCCAGCAGCGAGCGCTTGAACTATGGTGTCGCGGTCGCGAAGCCGGATTGGTGTTCGCTCGGTCATGCGGCAGCCATGCTCCTGATTTTGTCGATAAGGTGCGGTTGAATCGAAACGATATCTTCGCATTCAATCGCGATGTCGTCGAGCGCGTCGAATGCCCAATCGTTTATTGTTTCAATGGCTCCATCGGGGAGTAGTCGTTGGTCACGACAAAGGGTCTCAAAAGTTTCGGCCTCAACCGGCTGTTCCGAGAGCTTCAGCAGCACGTGCGAATGTGCGGCATCAAGGCCAGGCAGGCTCCGTTCATCTGGCTGAATTTGGGCAGAAGCTTCTGTCGGGGCCAATTCCTCTTCACGAAAAATGCTCGAGAGCATGGTCGAGACAGCGTTTGTTTCTCGCCGAAGCCGCTCCAATCTCTCGCTATCAACGACGTGGGTCGGTTGGTTCTTGCCGGTGCGTTGCGATCGTGGGCTGTCTTCGCCCGCGTGCAGTCGCGCATAAACCTCGTCCTGCGGCTTCCCGAGTGACTTGTAGAGCCCCTCCAGGAAACGCACTTCGGCCGGCAATACGCGTTGATCTGCAAGGATCGCACGAACTGCAGTGGTCAGCACTCGATCCTTTTCAGCGTCGGGCAACGCCAACAGCCGATTGGTCGCCGCTCGCATTTTCGAAGGATTCGATGCCAACGCCTGTGCGTGAGCGCGCAATCTATGTTGGTCGTTCGAATCCAGCCCTGCAATTTGTGCGACATCGTCGAGAATCACGCTCATTTCCGCCTCGACGACCTGGTCGTCTGCCTTGGCAGCCAGAACCGCAATCTCGATCATTGTGCGGGCCGAACGGTATTCATCACGGTCGTGATGCGGCTTGATCGACTTACCGATCTCGAACAGGCACAAAATTGTGTCGTCGCTTAAAGTGGGGACAGGGCCGTACCGCTTGTCTGGCTCAAAGCCGATTTGCATTGCATCGAGGATTTCGGGCAGACGCTTGAACAAAAATGCCCTTCGGTTTGCGGCCAGCGGTCCCGGTTTCCCCGCCAGAACTTCCAATACTTGACCAAGAGGCTTCTGCGCCAAACCATCTTTGCTGCCTCCGTCAAATAGGCAAGTTCGCGCTGCCGTAAGAAGCGTCTCGGCCCGATCGTCCAAGGCCTCGGCCGGACAAAGTGCAGCAGCGAGCAATGTCGCGCGTTCTTCGGGATTTCGGCCCAGGAACCGACTGAGCGGGTCGAGTGCCTCAGTACATTCCGTCAGCAGGGATTCCAACTTGGTCACAGGCCCCGCGATGGCTCCAATATCGGGCAAGTCCTCCAATGCGGCATGAGCATTGAACTCGCCGCTCGCTGCTCGATAATTGAATTGCAGACGCGTTTTGCCCCCGCGAACCTTGATGCCGTCGGGGAAGCGTTCGGCGAAGCGATAGCGCCACAACGCGCAGAACTGATCAAAGCAACGGCCAACGGCGGTTCGCGGATAGAGCTGCGGATGCGTCAAAGCCCAGCACAAGGCGTCATCGAAATCTATTGCTGTCCCGTCACGGACTTTGCGTCCAAGCCGCACCCGGATGTCAATTGGGATTTCCCAACCTCGCCGCATGTCGAGCGAGATTGCATTGCCAGTGGGTGCGATGTCGAAGATCAACTCGCCGGCCTCAATCAGCGCGCCACAGTAATTACGGAATGAGTGGTTATCGCCATAGATATCCAGCAGGCGTCGCGCTTCCGCGAGGATCGCGCGAGCATCCTTCTCGCTTTTCTCCGCGATCAAGCGACGTTCGAGGCCGTAGAAATAGACGAAAACATACCCGATGGGTGCGTTCGGCGCACAACGCCCGGAAGCAAGCCACTCCAGATAGGCTCGACGCGCTGAGGGCGCTAACTCGCTATAGTTCGGCCAGTAACCAAGAGTGGTCCCGAGCGAGTCTGCATCGGATGCAACCGACAGCGTCGGGTCCACAAGTGCACGATGGCTCGAGCGTCGATCGGCTTTCCCGTAGTAAAGCAGTTCCCCTTGGAATTCGATCCCGGCCACCCCCACCGTGGTTGGTTCGGCGATCCAATGAGCAGCTGGTGCAGGCGCAAAAGGCTTGGTGAGTTTAGCGATGAAGCTTTGAGGAGCTTCCCCTTTCGGGGCGAAAAATGACTGGGGCTGCGGCGTCGGAACTGGCCGATGACCGTAACCAGCGGCCGCCCTGCGTGCATCGTCAAGCTTGGCATGGGCATACCCACGAACGTAAAACTGACCATCCCTGCCCAGTTTGATCCCAGGTTCGATTTCGGCCCAGCTCTCTTTGGGACCGCTGTAAGTCGAAGGCTGGGGAGGACTGTCGGAGAAGCCGGCGGTAGCACCGTTTGAGCCAATGCCCGACGAAGGTGCGGCAGTTCCACGGCGCCGTTGCGCATAGTTCTCAGCTTGCGCCCTTGTGGTGAAAGTATAGCCGCCGGACATGAAGCGACCATCCGAAGTCGGAATGACCTCGTATTTGTCAGCGCCAGCGTTCATCGGCGAGACGCGATTTTCTGAGGCCTGCTCCCTTGAGGCTGAATCCAGCACCCCTTCGAGAGCAGCGTTCCTCGGCTCACCGTCGTTCTCTTCGCCATATCGGTTTCTCCCCTGTTCGCCCCGCAGTGCCATGAGACCAAGAGAAATGGCCAGTAAGGCTACGCCTGCTAGCGGTTGGATGAAAAGCGCCGCATAGCCAGCGATGTTGATCGAAACGAGCCAACCACTTCTACCTTGGTCATGCAGGCGGCGCACCTGCAGCGCAAACCATGGTACTGCCGTAACTGCCCACCAGAAAACGTATACCAGTGCCCAAGTCGGAGTAGCTTTGGCAGCGGTCTGCGCGCTGACACCGGTAAGAAAGACGGTGATGACTAATACAGCAGCCGAAAGTGCAAAGAACCACCAGAACTCGCGTGGACTCGCACGTCCGGAGAAGGCCGAGTACTTTCGAAAAGGTATTAAGGCGTTATGCATGCAGCTGAAATTGACCTATGTCGCGGCGATGTCAAACATCACTGCAATCTTGACTCAATGACACTTCCACTCACGCCTTTTCGAACGCTGAAGCCATTGGGGACAGCCTGCTGAACCAGCGGAACATGCGAAATCAATCCGACGGATCGGCGTTCGCCAACGATGTCTTGCAGGACCTGCAGAACCTGATCCAGCGTGCCAGCGTCGTTCTCGGTATCCAAACTGCCGAAGCCTTCATCGATGAAGATTGTGTCGAGCCTTATGGCTCCGTGGGTCATTTCAACAACATCAGAAAGACCAAGCGCCAGAGATAGCGCTGCGATAAACGTTTCGCCCCCAGACAGCGTTATGATCTCACGTGCCCGGCCCGTCTGGATATCATGAACGCGCACATCGAGGCCGCGCTTCGATCGCCCGCCGACACTCACAGTGTCCCGCTCGAACCGATATCGACCACCGGTCATCGGATCGAGTCTCAGATTTGCGGCTTCGAGAACCTGGTCGAACATGGCGCCGATGGCAAACGTCTCAAGGGTAGTCCGCAACTCGTTTTGCCCATCGAAGGCTTCAGCCAGACCCCGCAACGAGCCGGACGATTGCTCGAGGCTCTGCAGGTTCTTCAATTCGTCGGCCAGACTCGTCTGCAGATCCACGAGCGAGCGATGCTTCTGCTGTGCTTCGGCGCTATGCCTTGAGGCATCGTCAGCCGCTACCTGAGCTTGATTGCAGCTGAGCCTGAACGGCTCCATAGCGGGCCGCTGAGCACTGCCGACGGCATTCCTAGCAGCTGTTTGCCGCCCCCGCGCTGCCGCCAGATCCTTGTCGAATTCGACAATCGACCCTTCCAGCTCCCCGATCAAATCGATGTCGGGAATGGCGGAACGATAGGCTGTTTCGGAAATCCCGAGCTCGATCAGTCGCGACTCAAATTCAGCCTGCTTCCTTTCGACTGCATCCGCACAATCGTTGAGCGAAGCCGAGGCGTTCTGAAGGAGAGCCTCGGCCTTGATCCGAGCGGCCTGGGAGCTCTGTTGTTGCTCCAGGGCGTCAGTAATCGCTTTTTTGCGCCGATCGAGATCAGCTCTTGCGGCATCAATTGCGGCCTGCAGAACATTAGAGTCGCGCAGCGTCTCCGGAACGGAAGCGATGCGATCAGCATAACCTTGGCGGGACAAGGCTTCGACAGTGGTTGCGTCGCCCAGAGTGGAATTGGCTTGCTGAAGCTTGGTTGCGGTCGTCAGCTTGCGATCGCGGAATTCGTCCACCTCCTTTGCGAGGAGGGTCACATCGGCGACGCCGCCGAGCTTATCGATTGCGGCGAGGGCATGCTGATACTCGGTGTCGATCTCGCTGATGCCGCGCTGCGGCACCACAAGATCTGATACTGTCGCCTGGCGCGCCTCCAGCGTTGCCTTGGCCGAACTGGCGCGCGATTGAGCCTCGCGATCAATTTTCGCGGCAGCGATGGAAGCGGACTGCGCCCCTCGCCATGCTTTCTCCAGAAGGCCCGCATCACCTGTCCCGTGAGCAGGTTGAGGATGATCGCTGCCGCCGCAGACCGGGCAAGGCACACCGTCTTCCAGCCGCTCGGCAAGAACGCTCGCCTGGGCGGAAATGTAGTCGCTTTCGCGTGCGGCGTCCTCTTCACCGGCGTGATGATGGCGGGTTTGCGCGTCCAATGCCGCAGCTGCTGCAGCGTCGTACTCAGCCTGCGCCTTCTCCAGTGCCTGGGTGGCACTAAGATGTGCCTGTGCGCCACCAAGTTCGATCTTCAGCTTATCGCGCCGCCCGATCAAACCCTGCCGCTCAAGAGCATCGCGTTGCGCAGCAGCAAAGGCGGCGGACTTTTCCTCGAATGCCCGCTCGGCCTGCTGTTGATCCGCAACGGCCTGGTCATGCCCCTGCTTCGCACTGTCCAAAGCGCCCAGAGCCTTTTCATGCTCCGCGAGGCGCTCGGTTGAATCGACCAACACTTGCTTGTGGCGGCCCATTTCATCGATCTTGCGCGCCAAGGTCTCGATTTCATGTTCCTGGGACCGCAGGTCGGCCAGCAAAGCAATCGCAGCCGACGCGGCGTCGCGGGCACGAACTTCTGCGTCGCTGGCGCTGGCCTGGGCCGTTACGGCCGCTGCATGGCGCTTACGAGCGTCCGTGAGACTACTGTCGAGATCTGCCATGCGCCGTGCCAGCTCCGCACAGGACTTACGGGCACGGACGGCATCGAATTCAGGAAGCTTGCCTTCCAGCTGTTCCAGCGCAGCGCCAGCGGCATCCACTTCAACAAACAGTTTTTCTTGGGAAACCGCCGCTGCAAAGGCATTATTCGCCAAAGTGAGCACCGCCGATGTTTCGGCGACGGCTAACCGGCTGAGTTCGTATTGCTCAAGCGCGGACGCAATACCGGCGCTGAGTTCATCCGAGCTGGCAAAGCCTTCTGCCGCGAGACGCTGCCCGTTCAAGCGATAGCCGTCTTCGATCTCGCGCCGGATATCGGCAGCGTCCACTTTGAGTTTTTCAGTTAGCTTCCGGTACAGCGACACGTCGAACAGTTCGCGCAGGATCTCGAGCCGGTCCTTACTGTTGGAAACGAGAAACCTTTCGAAGCGTCCTTGCGGCAGCAGCACGATCTGACGAAACTGCTGAGCTCCGTAACCGAGTAGCTCCTCGACAAGCCGCGCGACATCGCCGACCTTGCGCTCGGCGAGCGGGACGCCGCAGCAGTCGGGGCCGACATCGTCGATCGCGACCGATGACACGTCGAAGAGCCAGGCTGCATGCGGCTGCATGGTTTGCCCCTCTCCCCTAGTCTTCGGGCGGGGCTGGTCAGGGATTCGCCGGACGTAATAGCGCTTGGCACCAAGCTCGAACTGCAGACTTACTTCGGTCAACAGCGCATCGGTTGCAAAATCCGAACGCATGGTCCCGATGCCCTGCTCTTCTTTCGCACCTTCTCCGAACAGGGCAAAGGCAATCGCGCTGAAGATCGACGACTTGCCCGATCCGGTCGGTCCGTAGATCCCGAACAGACCGGCCTCCGTGGCTTCGCGGAAATCGATGCTTTCGACGCCGCCGTAGGGGCCAAAGGCACTCAAGGTGAGCTTGATCGGCCTCATTGACCCACCTCCGTCGTCGCGAACGCATTGAGCGCGGAAGCGACGATGCCCGCCTCTGCTTCGGACAGCGGGTCGCCCCGCACAATATCAAGGAATGTCGAGGCGAGTGCGTGCGGATCGTCTATCGCCGCTCGTTGCTCCTCTAGCCGCTGCGCAACGGGCCGCTCATTTCGCTCATAGGCGAGTTGGACCGCATTGGGGTAGAGTGCCCGGATCCTTTTCATCGGGTCGATTTGCGGCGTTTCGTCCGTCAGAACCACACGGACGAGGTCGTTGGACACCTCAGTACCAGCCAGCAGTTCCAAAAGCCTGCCGCGGATGGTTCGCACATGTCGCAGCGGTTTGATGGGGAATTCGGTCACCTCGACGGTGCCGTCATGCGCGAGTTCGATCAGGCTGACGGACTTCTCCTGGCCTTCTTCATCGAAGCCGAAGGCCAGCGGCGCGCCGGAATAGCGAACATGATCAAGCCCCACCGATTGCGGGCGGTGCAGGTGCCCCAGCGCAACATAGTGCGCCCCGTCGAATGCGGCCGCCGATACGGTTTCAATCCCGCCGACCATCCGCATGAGCGGGCGCTCGCTTTCGCTCGTGGCGGCACCATCTACGAATGCATGGGCAACGACGATCCAGCGCATTCCGTCGGCAACGTGTTTGCGCGCGCTGACGAGCTGGGCGCGAATGACATCGGCCGGACAAGCAATTTCCTCGTCTTCGAAGCACAGCCGCGCCGCATATTCGAAGGCGAAAGGTAGAGCGGAAATCGCCACCGGGCCATGAGCGTCGGATATGACCAACGGCCTTTCATCCTCATCCAATGGACCTCGCACGATTGCTTCGCCGTCGGTCGCAAGAACACCCAATGCTCCGATCTGCGCCGCTGAGTCGTGATTGCCCGCGATCAAAACGATGGCGGCGGACGATGTTGCTCTTACCGTTCTCAGAAATTCGGAGAGCCTCTTTAGCGCGCTCTGGGGTGGGTTGGCCCTGTCGAAGATGTCGCCCGCGACAATGAGAACGTCTGGCCGATGATCATCGATTATCGACAGGATCTGGACGAGGGCGTGATCATGGTCGTCCTCCAGCGCCACCCCGTGGAATTGGCGGCCTAGATGCCAGTCACTTGTGTGCAAAATGCGCATTCGCAGAACCTCGAATCTCAATATGTATAAAATTTATATAGACACTCGGCTTCGAGTCAAGTAGCGTTTGCCCCAATGAATGATCCCACCCTCAAGCCTGCGATGTTCGCCCGTCTGGTCTATCTTGACCAATGCCTGACATGGCGCGGGCAGGTGAATCGCAAAGACCTGATCGAACGATTTGGAATATCTTCGCCGCAGGCGGCGATCGACTTCAGGGAATATCTGGAGCGGGTAGCTGAACCAAAGCCCAGGTATGACGCGGTCCGTAAATGCTACCTTGCTGACAGCAAACACTGTGGGTTGCCGTTCACGCATGAAGCCGGCTCACCGGATGAGCTTGTCAGAAGCCCTGCATTCAATGACATCTCCTTGTTGCCATCGCCCGTTCGGCAGTCACCGCCATTTGTGATGCGCCATCTCTATCAGGCGATCGAGCAGCGGCTGAAGATCGAGATCGACTATGTCTCGATGTCGACTGGGCTTCGTCAAAATCAGTGGATTGCACCAGCAAACTTCGCATCGGATGGAGAGCGGCTGCACGTCCGGGCATGGAGTTGCCACCACCAGGAATGGCGTGACTATCTTCCCGTCCGGGTGTCTCCCGACAGCAGCTTTTCAACCGCGCCAGTCGGCCAGGAGCTTCCGCGAGACGCTGACTGGGAAGAGCTGGTTGATATCCGTCTCAGACCTCTGAGCAACCTGACGGATGAGCAAAAGGCCGCAGTCCGCCTTGAGTATGGCTTCACCGAAGATACTCTGAGCTTTCAGGTTCGCCGGTCCCTCGAGTTCTACGTCGAACGGCGTTGGGGGCTCAATCGACCAGGCGCGAGATTGGAACGGTATTAGGCCTTTGGCTGGTGTGAGAACCGCCAGCCGAATTCTTGGAGGTGGCCATGGTAGGAAACATAACCATCTATCCGCGGGCATGGGCCGAAGCGGTCACAAATCCCGAAATCAACGAAGTGCGAAGCCTCAGATCTACCGCAATGGCGATGGAATATTGACAGACGCGAGGCGACTTTGTGCTACTACATGGCAAAGGTCCGGCGACCTGAGAGTGCCGTTTGCTCGATGCAATGATGGCATCGCACGACACGTTGATCGGATCACCGGCAGGTCAATGGGGCCGTTTCACTGTCTCGACTGCGGCGAACTCCTGCAGCTCAGAATATCGACTAGGGCGCGACCACATTTCGCGCATTTGCCGGATTCCCGCTGTGCAGGCGAAACGGCTCTGCATGTTTATGCCAAGGAGTTGCTGGAACGGGAAAGAGAACTCACCTTCACACCGCTCGTGTTGCGGCAGGAAGGCATCGAGGAAATCGTGTTCGAAGGAGGCCGCTTCAAGCTTGATCATGTCATCATCGAGGTGGACCGACCAGGATTTCGACCAGACGCAGTCGTTGTGTTGTCGAGCAAGGAATTTGCGGTCGAGTTCAAAGTTGCACACGCCGTTGACGATGCGAAACAGGAGAAGGTCGCCGCCGTCGATATTCCGATGATCGAAATTGACCTCAATTCCCTGAGGTTCCGGCAGGTCAGCATGGAGGAACTAGACGAAGCCATCCTTCATAGCTCTGATCGCAAATGGATACATCATCCCGAACGCAGTAATGGACAAGCCCGCCTCGAAAGCCGCGTCACTGCCAAGAAAGAGGAACGCGGCCGGCGCCTCAAGTTTCATATCGCGCGCAAGCCGCGCGGCAATGTCGACTACGACTACCATCGGGAGTCGCTGACGGCGCTCGAAGAAGCCGATCTGCTCGACGAGATCGGCATACCAGTGGATTGCCAACATTGGTTCTCCGTTGGCCTCCCGGTTTGGCAGGCAGCTGTGCTGACCACATGTATTGTTGCACCTTCGCGGATCAGCACTCCGGGATCGAGGATCAAAGTCCGTGGGGACTGGCCCGACTACCAAGGCTATGCCAACCGTCTGCCCGACTGGATGATCCGGACAGATCTGAGCGCCTATCATTGGAAACGGCTGGAGGAAGCAGGCTACTCGACATCCAGCTTCGGCAACGCGGATCATGCCGTATTTCACTACTTGGCTCACCTTGCAGCCACGCAGGAAGTTGTAGTGTGGGACCGGGATGAAGAGGCCTTTTTCGTCACGTCGGAGCTGCACGGTCGTGTTTACAGACTTCATGAATTAGGCTGGAAAATTCGCCGGGTGCTCGAAGCTGCAGGAGCCCCCGACCCCGATAAAGTCAAGGCGCGGTGGTTGGGCAAGTACAATGTCAATGGCACATCGCCCGCTGAAGTTGCCCGCAACGGAGGGGCCGCATACGATTCACTTCTGTCGAGGGTAGAAGCCCTCGTGCGAATGGTGGACTCATACTACAACCCGGTAGTGGCTGACGACCTTTGCGGACTCCCACTCGAGCCGATACGCCAGAAGCGTTTGTCGGAAATCGAAGAGCGAAACGCAAAACTGGCGAAAGAACGAGCGGCCGCCGCTTTGGCCCGCAGAAATGATTTTGAAAGCCATGCGCGTGAAGGCCTTGGACCGGATGCCGTAACTTGGCTGAACCAGAACGTGGCGGACGCCTCCAAACCGATCATCGAATGGGCGAGCGAAACCAATGGAAACCTGGCTCAGGCATTCTCGCTCCTTCGCGCGGCAATCCGGGAAAGGAACGCTCGGTTGGCAGCCGCTGACGCTGTCCTGGACTATCAACGCCAACTCGAAGAAGCTGCCAAGAAAGCCTATCCTGATGAGACGCGTGCACGCCTCTTTGTCAGCTCATGGCGCGCTAAATGCGATAGTCCTTCGGCCCTGCGCTCAATTATCGACAAGCTGCCCAAGCCCCGGAGGTGAATTGGGGAAAGCTTTCCCCAAAGCTGGAGCAGCTGCTTGCAGTTTTGTCGCAAGGAGCGTCGAGAATGCCGACCAATGACAATCGCAATCAAGATGACGGTCGCGCGGCAGCCTAGTCATCAATTGGGTATGGCCACGCCTATCGGTCAGCCCTGATCAGATGCCATCAAGTTTAACGCCAGATTGCTCCAGCCAGAACAGGTTCTCCGCCCGCCGCGTAATATCTGAAAGCGTGTGGGGGTCGCATTCCTGAAAGAGTGTTTCAGCCAGCGCCATGCGTTTGTCGAACGAGACGCGTCCATGGTTGAACGATGGGTGCTTTACCAGGACTAACGCCTTGCGTTCGATCGCCTTCGCTTTTTCGGAATTTTTTGAGATCTGGCCAGCACTGGCGTCCTCGCGGGACTCTTCTAGCATCGCCTCGACGGCGTCACCGAATTCGTCGTGCCAAGTCGCGGTAGAGACCGCTGTATGAAGCACGCCATCAATCATGAAACTCGCGATTGTCGCACCAATTTGCCCGTCATAGGAGGCAAACCTACGCTGGGTTGCCTTCAACGGGTCAGGCGAGCGGTCGACACCCATGTCCTCCAGCTCATCCCGCGCAGCTTCGATCTCACCGGCAAGGTCGAAAATCTGCTCAACAAGGTAGATTATCCGCGGCGCATGGGCGCTGATCACTCTGACCGCGACTTCGGAACTCAAAATTACCACCGGTGTGTGTCCGTCGTCGCGTGTCTGAACTGTTGCATCGACGAGAATGGATTTCGAGGTGGATGCCGCATCTTTGATCGCAGATCCCAGATTCGCAGCTTCGTTTACTGCCATATTCATTTCCAATCCGCGTGTTTGGTCAATCTGCGACCTACCGATCCTGCGAAGCCCCGTTGCTGTCGTCAACCTCATGATACCCATCGTTGGACTTGAACTACCAAAGCATTTGCGCTGGCTGGGTTGAAAGGAGTCCGGTTTGCGCCGAGCCATCCCAAAAAAACAGAGTGGCGGGATAGACCGCATGCATGGGCATTCAGGTTCCGTCTTCGCATTCCGCAAGCACCGCGCATCACGGGACAGGTCTCCCCCTGCGGGCAGTGCCCGCAGCTTCGGCCTAACGGCCGGGAGGGAAGGGGGGTGGGAAGAGAGTGATCGGACAAGGGGTTCGGTCGCAATCAATCCTACCAGGAGAACGTCCATGAACATTGGTGAAATCCGCAAGAACGCCAACGGCCAGCTGATCGGCTCTGTCGAAACGCTCACCATCACGCGCACCATCGGCCTGCGGCCGGTGGCCTCCAGCAACCCGCGCGCGCCCAAGTTCGAAATCGTCGCACTCAACGACCAGCGCCGCTGGGTGATCGTCGGCGCGCTCTTCGAACTCTCCTCGAACTCGACCGGCGAGAGCTTCTACCAGGGCAAGATCGACGATCCGTCGATGGCGCAGCCGCTCTACATCGCCGCTTTCCCCCGCGAAGACGGCACCATGGCAGTCGCCTGGCAGCGTCCGCGTCGCCGCAACAGCCAGCTTGGCTCGAGCGAATACGGCGAGAGCGACATGTTCCCGGCTGACGACACCGGTGGCGACGAGCGCGGCACCGAGCAGGCCGGCGATGGCCTGGGTGACAGCACCGCGACCCTGCCCGCCAAGCGCGGCCGCGCCAACGCCAAGGACGGCGCCGAACACGACGGCGCGCTGCCGCCCCTCGTCGACGCCTGATCGGCACCTCCAACTCCAACCGGCGGGGGCCGCTGCTGCGGTTCCCCGCCGTCCTCGCATAGGCCGCGGATGAGCCCCCCGCGCGGCCTGAGGCGGAACGTCGGCACTGCCCCCCGCCCGGCGTTCCGCCTCTTCATTTGCTTGGGGAAATCCGGAGACCACACATGCTGACGATGAGCGAACGCTTCGCTTTCACCACACGGCGCCATCATGCCTTTGCCAGCACCGGCGATGCCTATGATGCCACGCAATGCGACGAGACTATTCAAACCGGCGACACGCTCATTGTGCTGGCCGAAACCGTGGTCGGCGTCGCCATGACCTGGCCATTTGCGGTCACGACGGCGCAAGGAAAGCTCCATGCCCTGTCCGCACCGCGTGACGGCGAGACGCTGGCGAATCTCGCCCGCTCGATCCACAGGTCGAAAGGCTGCTCGCGCGCGCGGCCCGCTGAGGCCCCGCGGGATCAGAGTGGCAGCAAGGACTGCTCGGGCGAAGGCGCGCTTGTCGGCGCATCGACCGCATCGGCAATCACGCGCGCGAGTTCGAGCGCCGCATCCTCGCGCAGGCACGAGCTTGGGGCATTGATACCGACCCGCGCCCACCCCGGGGCGTCCAGGATCGCAAGAGCAACAGCAGACGTATCGATTCGTTCCATACCTGCACGAGAACATAGAAGGAACATATTTGCAAGATCATCGGTGCTGCTCCCGGTCGCGATTGACAGGGAAGGGTGGTCCGAAGAGCATCAGCCCATGTGCAACTTGTACCGCATGACCAAGGCCCCTGCAGAAATCGCCCGGCTGTTCGGCGCGCGCGGAGGCGAGGGCGCCAATTTCGCCGCCGAAGTCTATCCCGGCTATCCTGGCCTCGTCGTCGCCGAGGGCGCGGCGCGCGTGATGACCTGGGGGTTTCCCTTGGCGCTCAAGGGCAAGAACGGACAACCGCTGAGGCCCAAGCCCGTCAACAACGCCCGCGAGGACAAGCTCGGCACCGGGTTCTGGCGGCCGAGCTTCGAGCGCCGTCGCTGCCTGATCCCGGTCACCGCCTGGGCAGAGGCCGAGGGGATCAAGGGCCAGATGACCCGCACCTGGTATTCGCTCGCCGGCGAAGACCTCTTCGCGGTCGCAGGCCTATGGCGGCCGACCGAGGAATGGGGCGAGGCCTATTCTATGGTCATGGTCGATGGCTGTCCGCAAATAGCCGAAGTACACGACCGCATGCCGGTCGTCCTCGCGCGCGAGAGCTGGGAGCAGTGGCTTTCAGGTACGCCCGCCGAGGCTTTCGCGCAGTGCCGAACCTGTCCCAGCAAACTCGATGTCGATCGCACAGCCGAGCGCTGGGGCGCGGGGCGCCCCGCAGCGAAAACAGGCTGAGGGGAGGGGGGTTTCGCGGGTCGGATCAGACCCAAGCGAAAGGACCTTGCCCATGGGCGACCGTGCCCCTGTCCACATCACCATCGGCGGCACTTTGCCGCGCGAACATCTCGCCACCTTCGCCGGCCACGCCGCGGACTATGATCTGCGCACTGAGTGGGACAGCGAACCCTTCGATCCCGCCGTGCTGCCCGAAGGCGAGCCGCTCGAACTCTACGGCACCGAGCTCAATGGCGGGCAGATCCCCGACATTGATAACTTCTGCGCCGAGCACGGCCTGCCGTTTCGCCGCTGGTCAGGCGGCTGCCTTGGCGCCTTCCTTCCCGAGATCATTCTCTTCGACGGGGCGAGCCCGATGCGCGATTACACGGCGAGCGAAGACGAATATGTACTCTTCCCGCCGTCGTGGATTCGCAGCTTCACGCGGCTGCGCGATCTGAAACGCGCGATCGACCGCGCTGAAGTGACGATCCCGGCTTTCGTCGTCTCCGGAAGTGTTTCAAATGACCGAGACTGAAGCTGCCCTTCTGGCCCGTTCGCGCGCGGCGCTGCTCGCCCGCTTCCCGCTATCGCGGGTGAGTGAGGCTTTCTTCGACGACATGCTCGGCGTCCTGCCGCCCGCGCACATCCAGGGCGTGCCGGGATTCTTCGTCACCGAGGCGGTGAGTGAGGACGTCCACGCCCATTTCGTCCATGCAGGCGGTCGATTCTATGGCGCTTATGTCGCTCTCGGGGATCCTGCGACCTTCATCACCTATGCGCGGATCGCCGCCTTCGATGCGGTGAACCCGGCGCCGCCGGTGCTTGCCTGGTATCCAGACGACTGAGCCAGCGGAGGGAAGGGGGGCTGGAGCTGGGCGTTCGTCAAGGAGACCAGCCCATGCCTCGCTTCTACGCCGGGATCGGCGCGCGCGCGACGCCGCCGCCCATCCTCAGCCTGATGACCCGTGCGGCCTTTGCGCTGTGCAAGCGGGGCTACATCCTGCGCTCGGGCCGCGCGATTGGCGCCGACAGTGCCTTCGAACGTGGGGGCGGCCGCGATGAGCAGATCTTCCTGCCGGCGCTAGGCTGGCGCGGCTCGGTGAGCACTCTGCATCCCGAAGCGCTGGGCGCAGAGCTCTGGGGTAGGGCGCGCGACATTGCCGCCGCGCATCATCCCGCCTTCGCCGGGCTCTCGCCTTTCGTCCAGGCGCTGCACACGCGCAATGTCTTCCAGGTGCTGGGGCCGAGGCTCGATAGCCCGGCGGAATTCGTGCTGTGCTGGACCGCCGACGGCGAAGCCTCGGGCGGCACCGGCCAGGCGCTGCGTATCGCTGCGACCCACGGCGTGCCGGTTTTCAATCTGCAGCGGGACCGCGAGCGCGCCCACGTCGAGCGCCATCTGGTCCTCTGATCCGTTCAAACTCTCGTGATTGCGCCGTTCTACGCATTGCCATGGCGATGGGACGGGGCACGCGCGGTTCACAACTGAAAGCCAAAGCCATGTCCTCGATCACCCTCTCTCTTGAGCTTGCCTGCAGCCGCGACGAAGCAGCGCGCTTTGCCGCCGTCGAACTGTTCCTCGCCGAGGTGGCGCAGGACGCCAGTGCCGAGCCGCCGGCCGAGCTCGACGCCTTGTTCGGTGCAAAGGCACGCGAGACGATCCTCGGCCTTGCCGGACACCCGCAGCCGCTCGGGATCACCTGCCGGTACGACCGCGACACGTCCGTGATGACGCTCGTCGCCATCGATGGCCGGCCCAACCTCGGCGCGCTCCCGGTGCTGCTGCTCTGGCTCTATCCCGAGAAGCTGCCGATCGCCTACGCGGTCCACGTGACCGAGCGGCCCGAGCTCGCGGTCTGGACCATGGTCGGGCTGAACCGGATTGAGATCACCCAGCACGAGGGCGAGGTCGCTGCCCGGCTCGAAGCCCTGCGGACGATCGGCGAAGTGCCCAGGCGCCTCGACCTCCTGCCGACCAGGCCGCTCCCGACTAGCGAGGACTGACCTCGCTCACGCCGCTTCCGGGCGCTCCCAGCTTCGCCGCGGCGGCCGACTGACGCGAGCCGGAAGCGGCTCGCCCTCCTTCCACAGCAAGTGCGCGACGCCTTGCCCGGCGAGCAGCGCTTCCAACGGCTCGGCCACCTCGTTGTCACGGTCATGGATATGGATCGCGCTGGCTTCCTCGCCAGTGTCCTTGAGCACCAGGCTCGCGATCGGCGTGTCAGTGTCGAGATTGACGCGAAGGCCCTTTACGAACCGCCGCTTTTCCGCAACCGCCTTGCCGATAAGGTAGCGCTCGTCACTGGTTTCGTAGGGGAGCCACTCGGGCGTCACCGGCATCAGCGCGACCTCGATGAGGTCGAACGTTCCTTCGCGGCGCCGCGCGAACGAACCGGCGAGCACGAGATGACCGCTTTTGCCATGTGGACCGTCCTGAGCCTGCCACAGGGCAAGCTCTCCCGCGAACCGCTTGTGAAAGCGCCGCGCCATGTCCTGGTCCATCACGAAGGGCATGTCGCCGACATGGCGCAGGACGATCTTCTCGGCACCGTGCGCGGGGACGATCTCCTTGATCTCGCCCACCACCACCATCATCTCATCGCGCGAGGCATAGACCCTGGCCAGCGCCGCGCGGCGGCGGGCCCGGATCTCTTCCTTTTCTTCAATCTTGAAGCTCTCGGGCACGAACAGGACGTGCGGCAGGGCTTCCTGCTTTGCCCGGCAGCTGGCCGCCGCCTCGAGCAGTGCGCGGCGCACCACGAACCATGTCCGCTTGCCCGCCATCTTGGGATGCCAGTGGGTCAGCTCCGCCCGATCCCACAGCACGTGCAGAAGCCCGCGCATCGAGAGTTTCTGCCCCGACGATTTCACCGTCGGCTTGTCGTTGGTGAGCGCCGAGGGAGCGAGCCGGGCTGATCCGCGTGATAGCGGAAAGCCGAGCTTGAGGCTGGTCTCGCCGCTCGTCTCATCGTCGATCACGGCGCTCCCACGCACCTGGCCCATGCCGGTCAGGTAATCGGGCGCCTCATAGTGGTCGCAGGCGGTCGCATGGCGCGCGCCCGAGCCTGGCCAACGGGCGAGCACGTAACGGGTCTGGCGGTGCGAGATGTAGAGCGGAAGCTCGGTCCCCTTGCGGCATTCGCACAGAACCTTGCCTTTGCGCTCATAGGCGTCGCGCAGCACGGACTGAAGTTCATCGCCTTCGGCCACGCTGCGGCCGAGCACACGGTATCGCTGGATCATTGGTGGTCCTTCCAATTTCTCGCGATCGACGCTGCCCGTTCGACCTCTCGCGCATCTCCTTCGGTTTGACGCGGCCCCGGATAGGCACGCTGGGGTCAGTCTAAGCTGGCCTTGCGGATGCGGCAAGGTTCGGCTCCCGGGACGAGTGTGCGGAAAAGATCGCTTCACCCTGGCTTGCGGGTGCGCGCGGCGTGGACCTTGGAGGGTTGCGTCTGGTCGATGCCGCACTGTTCCGCGGTGCGACCATCTCTTGCGAGCAGGCCGGCGAGCTGCTCGGCGAACTCGGGCTCAACGTCCGCCAGGCTGCTGTTTGCCTTCAGAGTCCTCAGCTGTGATCTGCGTCGTTCCTGCCGAGGTTCTCGGCAACGCCATCGGCCAGCCCGAGGCACAGCGCTGCTTCCTCGCGGGTGAGGCTGATCGTCTCGGCGGCTAGATCGGCGAGCTTGGCGCGCAGCACGTGTGACAGCGCCTGTGCAACCTGCAATGCGCTCGGCATATCCGGTCCATCCGTCATTGGCTTATCTCCTCTCCTGCGGACACGGCTTGGCCCCGTATCGGCGGCTTCATTCGCGGCAGTCCCTTTGGACTTGCCGCCGGCACGCTCCTGCCTGCGGCAGTGGGCCTTGGCATCTGCGCGAAGAGCGCAGCATATCGGTGTTGGCGGTAATTGATACGGTGGTGATGATGTCTTTCGAGCAAAGGGGAAGGGGGCACCCCTGCGCCCGCGCCCCGCGCGGGACTTGGGGCGACCCGCTCTACTCGCTAGGGTGAGGCAACGCCGCTCTCGCGCCGCTGCTCACCCAAGCTCGCCGGCATGAATGCCGGCCCATTCGGGTAACGATCGGGGCCAGTGGAGTTTTGGCGCGGGGAAAGGTTGGTTGGCGCGCCGCCCGGTTGACGATAGGGTCTTGCACCATGTCCGTTGTCCTTGCCGCCGCCGCCCTGTGTCTTTCGCCCAGCGTCCACGATGGCGACACAATCCGTTGCGGCCGCGAGCGAGTGCGCATCGCCAATATCGATGCACCTGAACTGCCGGATAGTCCCAAGTGTCAGGACCGTCGCCGGTCCTACGCCTGGTGTGATTTCGCTGCCGGGGAAGCATCGCGCGTCGCGCTCGTGCGGTTCGTCTCGCGTGGGCGGGTCATGATCACGCGGCTTGGCACCGACCCCTATGGGCGGACGCTTGCCACCATCTCGGTGAACGGCGTGGACGCCGGCGACCACCTGATCGCGCAGGGCCTCGCGAAGCCCTGGCGCTGACGCGCCCATTCTCACTCGGTTGCTCCCTGATATTCCCGGACCAGACCCGCTCTTCGTGCAGTCGCGGACGCTCGAGGCCGTGTCGGTTGGGCGGCGAGAAATCGGGGTCTCGCGCGCGATCACGTTCTGACTTGCCCGGACATGCACAGGCGGAGTCCGGTGCGAGGGGGTGACTGCGAATGGCGCACCGGCGTGGTGCCGGGATACCCTGACGGGATGCAGCCAAGGCTGACGGGCCCGGTTGGCTGGGAAACCTGCGGCTTGAACTGACGAAACCGCCCTTCGTTTGCCGATGAACCCTGCAGCGCCAGTCCCTGGCCGCAACCCAAAAGCAGCGGACCGTGAAGCCCTGCGGGCTTGCCGCACCACTCCTCGCTTTTGGGTTTCCCTCACGCAAGCGTTCGGTGCGGGCCCGCGCCTTTGGCCCTGCCTGTGGTCTTCATCGGCGGGCGGTTCCGCCGAATTCAAGCCACGGAGAAACCCCATGAAGAACCTCGTCATCCTGATCGGCCGCATCGCTAGCCAACCCGAAACCCGCCACGCCGGCGAGACCGCGATCACCTCTTTCACCCTCGTCACCGACCGCCCCAAGCTGGTCGATGGCAAGACGGTCAAGAACGAGGCCGGCTACACCGAGACCCTCGCCGAATTCCACCGCGTTACCGCTTTCAACGGCCTTGGCACTTCGGTCGCCAAGCACAAGAAGAAGGGCGACATGGTCGAAGTCCAGGGCCGCCTCCACTACTCGAAGTGGACGGACCGCGAGGGCGTCGAACGCTACGCGGTCGAGATCGTCGCCGAGGAGGTCCTCTTCCTCTGACCGGAGCCCGGGAGGCGGCAGCACCGCCTCCCGAAAGGGCGCAAAAATGCGCCCCCACTGCCTCACAGAGACGAAAGATCAGAGCGATGATCATTACTACTGACACGCCGGTCTGGGATACGCCCAGCGGCATGGGCGGCACCTTCACGGTGACCCTGCTTGAAGACGATCCTGCCTCTCCGACCGTCCTCGCGCGGGTCTGCTACGGCCGCCTCGATGAGGCGGGCCGGTATCACCCCTGGCGCGAATGGGACGGCTACACATTCCATGTCGCCCGTACCGAACTTGCCAATCCGCGCCGGTTTGCCGATCCGACTCCACCCTACCGGCCGCCGGGGTGAAGGCAGATGCGCGCGTTGCACAAAATTCAACTGCCGGATCTTATTTCGCACTTGCAGCATTTAAGGCATCGCCCCATATCAGGAATGCCTTTCAGGCATCCTCTCCCAAAACTTTCCAAGGGGCCGGCGCAAGCTTGCCCCATTTTTTTGCGCATGCCGATCTGGAGCGCAAGCCAACGGCACTGGCATTTGGCGGCCGCGGCCCATAGGGTCCGCCATCGCCAATTAGAGAAAGACCGCACGCCATGGCCGATGAAATGCTCCTGGATCACGTCGCCGACATCGTTTCTGCCCACGTCAGCAACAATTCGGTCGCGGCGGTCGATCTGCCGGGCCTGATCCAGTCGGTCTACGCATCTCTGGCTTCGCTTGGTCAGGTGCCCGAGCCGACCGAGGAAGTGCGCATACCCGCTGTCTCGGTCCGCGCATCGGTCAAACCCGATGCGGTGACCTGCCTCGATTGCGGCGCGAAGTTCAAGATGCTCAAGCGCCACCTCAGCACCGATCATGGCATGACGCCGGCCGAATACCGCGCGCGCTGGAACCTGCCTGCAGACTATCCGATGGTCGCGCCCGACTATGCCGCCAAGCGCAAGGAACTCGCCGTCCGGATCGGGCTTGGCCGCAAGCCCGGACAAAGTCCGAAGGCAGAGGCTATGCCGGTCGCGACCGCCAAACCGCGCAAGAAGCTTGGGGTCGCCTTCGGCTAAGCCTGATGCGCCGATGGACCGACGTCGGATATCAGCTTCATTCCCTGGCTCCTTTTCTGTCGACTTATCGGTGCATGTCCTGCCGTCTGTGACACTCTGCCCCGAGGGCAAAGTGTCATCATCGACATCAGCCTTGGCAGGAGCGCGGGTGATACCCGCCCGTATTGAATGCTCTGCCGATCGAATTGGCTGACGATGCAGGTCCCGAATGTTCCGATGCGGTGCCAGGCAAAGTGTCACGGGCGACAAACGACATGGCCTGAACGAAAGGGGATTCACAGGATTCACCTTTTGTGCTCAATGCTGATCCATGGAGCAACAGACAGCGATCACTGGCGTTGGCGGCATCTATGCGGTGCTGGCCGAGGTCTCGAGCAGGCCGCGCTACGCCTTCCTGGTTCTCCAGCTCGTGTCCGAAGCCGCCGACGGGCGAGGGCAGGCGGGTCCCTTCGTTTGTCGGGATAGAAAGCCCGCACTCTTGCGTGACTGGCTGTGCACCCAGCTGCTTCCCTTGAGCGAACAGCAGGGCCGCCGCGCGGCGCTGCGCGCGCGCGTTGCTGCCTCGCTTGGGCGTGAACTCTCCGGTGATGAGGCCCGCGATGCTGCGCAGATCGACCAGGCGGTGGAGGAGCAAGTCCTGGCCGTGGGCCGCGCCAATGTCAGCCGCGCGATCTCGGATCTGGCGCGTGCGGGTCTGGTCACACGGCACTACGCTGGCTACGCGACCAACCACCGCAATCGCGGCGGCGGGCGCCATGCGGTCTATGTGGTGAACCCGGCGGTCCTGAAATTGCTGCGTCGGCCTGCGCCAATGATCGGCGCGGTTCGAGCGTCCGGTACGGGCCAGGGCGAACTGTTCGCAGCCTGACGTCCAGCTTGACAATTTTCCAAATTCGCCGCATATAATGCCCTAAATATTGGCATATGGTGAGGCAAATGGCGGGCGCGGCATTTTTGAGCGAAGTTTCCGGCGACAAGGGCGTCTCGGTCGACAGGTTGTCGGCGGCGCTTCATATCACCAAGTCGGAACTGGCGCTCGCCGCTGGACTGTCACGCGATGCCGTCTCGAAGGCTGCCCGCAGCAGCAGCATCGCCACCCAGTCGCGGCTGCGTGAGATGAGCGAAATCATCAACCGCGTCATTCCCTGGGCGGGTAGCGAACTTGCTGCCTATGCCTGGTACCGATCGCAGCCGCTGCCGTCCTTCGGCGACGCCACGGCGGAAGAGCTTGTCCGTCAGGGACAGGGCGAGAAGGTTCGCACCTATCTCGGCCGGATTGCCGCCGGCGGCTTTGCCTGATCTTTGAGCCAGATTTCGAAATCGGCCCTGCCGTTCATCCGGTTCGACGGCCTGGTCTATCGGGCGCATCATCCGGCCTGGGCCTATGATCCGGAATCGGGTGAAGGCGCGAAGCTTCACGGCGGCCGCTTCAACCGCGTCGGCACGAAGTGCTTCTATGCGGCGCTCAGCCTCGAAACCGCCTGGCTCGAGGCCCAGCAGGGTTTCGCCTTCAAGGCGCAGCCACTCACGATCTGCAGCTATCGCGCCGATCTTTCGGATATTCTCGACCTGACGAGCCCTGATGTGCGGGATGCAGCGCAGGTCACCTTGGCGCAGCTCAGCTGCGCCTGGGAGCGTCTTGCCGGAGACCGCAAGTCCGTTCCGACCTGGGAACTGGCCGATCGGCTCATTGCCGCCGGCTGCGCCGGCGTGATCGTGCCGAGCTTCGCTTCGCGAGCTACGGCCGATGACCGCAATCTGGTGCTGTGGTCCTGGAGCCGCGATGTCCCGCATCGTCTTGAAGTGATCGACGACGAGCAGCGACTGCCGCGCGACCAGTCATCGTGGCAGGATGATGTGTGATTCATCCAAGTCATTGATTTAACATAAGATATATTATCAATCTTGAATTTCTGTAAGCGCTGTAAGCGCAAAGTAGAGATGTCCCATCCCGCAAATTAGAGATGTCCCATTGTGATGGGTGCTCGCGGGCAGCGGTGGCATAGTCATCCTCTGCACTGGAGGACGGCGCTTA
>NZ_CAKKNC010000033.1 GCF_918741285.1 Sphingobium sp. CECT 9361
GCGTCGGCCGGTCTCCACCACGTCCAGGCGACGAGCGCCTGCAAACACATCAATGCTTATGTCATCCATGCCCGCGCAATGAGCTGGATACATCACCTCGACAATGCGGCTGCTATCGGAGGCGTACATTGTATCGGGAGGAACGGCTGCAGGTGCGCAGGCGTGGCGGTCGCAAACGGGCGCTTGGCACGCGGGCACCGATGACGATCCCACAGGGTGGCAACCAGCGCTGGTCGCTCGACTTCGTGTCGGATGCCTTCGCCTGTGGGCGCCGGTTTCGCATTTTTGCGGTGGTCGATGACTTCACCCGCGAGTGTGTCCGGCTTATCGCCGACACCTCGATCTCGGGCCTGCGGGTTACGCGGGAGTTGGACTGGGCGATTGCCGAGCGCGCGCGTCCGGCGATGATTGTCAGCGACAACGGCACCGAGCTGACCAGCATGGCGATCCTGCGCTGGTCAAAGGAACGCAACGTCGAGTGGCACTATATCGCGCCGGGCCAGCCGCAACAGAACGGGTTCATCGAGAGCTTCAATGCCCGCCTGCGCGATGAATGTCTCAACGAGACCATTTTCACCAGCCTGCCACAGGCCAGGTCAGTGCTCGCGGCCTGGAGGCACGATTACAACCATCACCGGCCCCACTCGAGCCTGGGCAATATGACCCCAGCCGAGATGGCAGCCAAATCAGTCGGCAAACCGGTTTGGGGGTTAACCCCCAAACCGGTTGTCATCACGCCCACGGATGGGCATCAATCGGGCCACCGGCTCTACTCATAGGCGGAGGAAGGTCGGGGCTCAGACCACCAGGGTTTTCGAAGCGTCCAGCTGAACTTGTCTTGTCGCCTGGGTCACATCGCCGACAGTAGGCTCGTGCCTTATTGAAATGGATTCGTTCTGTATATTGACCACAACTGGGGAGCTCGGGCGGACCAAACTCCGAAGGCAATGCGACTGATCAACCCGACGCTAGGCCGAAAGGCCGTCACAACGCCTATGAACACACCACTGAATGAGGGATGATCTTATTGTTTTTGAATTATAGCGTTTCGTATTGGTCAACAGCTTCATTAACGTCATCCATCATTATCGCTTTTCCCTCATGAATGATAATGGCTCTGTTGCAAAAGCCTCTGATAAACTCAGAGCTGTGTGATGCCACTATCATCGATCTCTCTTGCCGCTTTTCAAACATTTCAGCGTGGCATTTCCGTTGAAAGTTCTGATCGCCCACAAGAATTATCTCGTCAATCAAATAACAGTCAAACTCGATGGCGAGTGACAGCGCAAAGGCAAGACGGGCGCGCATGCCGGATGAATAGGTCTTCACGGGCATTTGCAACTGTTTGCCCAACTCGGTAAAATCTTCCACGAAACGCCGAATATCGGGATATTCGCGCCGATAAATGCGAGCGATGAAGCGGGCGTTATCTAGACCGGTCAGGCTTCCTTGAAAGCCTCCGGCGAACCCTAGCGGCCAAGAAACCGACATGTTGCGGATGATTTTGCCGGACGTCGGCATTTCAACTCCGCCAATCAATTTGATCAGCGTACTCTTCCCGGCCCCGTTACGACCTAGAAGGCCAACCCTGTCACCTTGTTTGATAACCAAATTGATCCCATTCAGAACCTGTTTGTGCCTCCCACCGTGCGAATAGGATTTACGAATATCGCTGCAAATGATCATTCGACTGTCAATGTCCGGCGCACGCGACGGCAGAGGATGAGTCCCATTAGTATCGCTACCGTCGAACAAACGATCGGATTCCAGATATTATAATAGGCCGTTACCTGGTCGCCCCATATCCCTTTTCGCATCATTTCCATGCAGTTCACAAATGGGGAGAAAAGTAACACTGCTTGGGCGTCGGGCGTCAACCAAGAAACCATGTAAAACAAACCGGAAAAAGGGATCATGATATAGGTTATGACGGGGATGAACTTTTCCATGGTTTCCGACATCTCAGAGAGCGGGGCTATTATAAGGCATAAGGAAAAGCAGAATACAGAATAAAGTAACCATCCAGCGATCAGAAGTCCGATGTCGGATGGAATAGGAAATTGGCCAAAGCCAATGAGAACAACGGCCATAAATAGATAAGCCATCATCCCGCCGAGAACTTCAATAATGAACCGCGCCAGGATGAAATCGACAGTTTTAACTTGGCGGTGATAGAGCAGGCTTTGATTGGCCGTAAAGACGGCTACACTTCGTGACACACCGTGTCGAAACAAAGTTATTGGAATATAACCTGTCGCCACAAAAGCAATAACGCCAACTCCATGCTCAGTAGATCCGTGTGTAAAATGCCATAATAGACCGACTAGGCCAGCAAACAGCAGAGGTTCTGCCATGATCCAAAGGAAGCCGATATTCTCCCGTCCGAAACGCGTAATTAGTTCGCGGATCATCAGGGCATGAACAACGCGAACCTGCATTGACCAACTATTTTGCAATCGAAGTAAGCTACTTTTGGCCATGATCACTCTTCCGGAGCATGCTCAAGAACGCCTACCGTGAACATCCATGCGATGAAAAACAGGCAGAGAGCGGCAGCGAATACAACTAGCACACTGAGCAAACGCTTGGGCAACAGCGGCATATCGGGCATGTTCGGGTCGACAACCCGTTCGAGGTAGAATTGTTGGCGCTGTGCCTCAGCGCGCGCTTGCACAAGAGCGGCATTGGCCGCGTTCATGCTCGCGGTTGCGAACTCCTGTTCAACTAGGAGATTGTCATATCCTCCCATCTTCGACGCGATACCGCTGTCTGTTCCGACAATGCGGCTATCCTGCGAATTGATCTGAACTGTGATAGCGTTAATCTGGTTTCGAAGCGCTGGGATCGAGGGATTACTAGGGGCTACACGTTGCATCAAGTCGAGTTGGGCCTGGAGCGCCGCACGCTGGGCGACCATGCCGTTAGATATTTCAAGTACGCCCCCCGCCTGCTGACCCGGGTCAATTATCGCTTGTGCGTTACGGTATCGAGTCAAAGCAAGTCGTGCGACTTTAGCTCTCTCAGCGGCAAGCTCAACCTGTTTCTGGGCTTCCGCAATACCTTTGGCTTGAGCACGAGCATTAAGCCGGTTGACAAGTTCTTCACTTAACTCCAGCAAGCGCAGATTAATTGCATAAGCATCCTGAGGGTTATAAGCTCGCGCCATTATAGTCGCAGTTCCTGCTTCGGTATCGAAACGTGCATCGACCATATCCCCGTAATATTTGAACAGACTTTCAAAGCTGTCATTAGAAAAGGTTTTGGGGAAACGGGACAGGAAATCGGCTTGATCCGTCGCAAATTTCGATCTGACACCAGGATATTGTTCCAGCGCCTTAAGCGCATCGCGCGACCGCACGAAAGTAAGCACCTCGTTCGTTTGCTCTTGGCCACCAGACATCCCCGTCGTCTGGACCAGATTGGCCAAGGCAGAAATCTGTGACTTCTTTTGGTCCGGACTTTTGATGACGAACCTGGACTCAGAAATGTAGATGTCGGCGGCGATTAAGCCGTAATAAGCCGCCGCCAATATGGTCGGCCCTATGACGAAGAGGAGGAACCAGCGCCTTTTCCTCAGCCACTCCACCACGGCGGATCTCCGGACTGTCGTTTCGGTGTCGATGGGGAACGAGGTATTAACGTTCATAAGTATCTTTGCAGTGCTTTGAGGATATTTGAGCTGCTTAGCGCTAGGCCAACGAGGGGCAATGCGCAAGGTGAAGTAGGAGATAGGGATGCAAGCAGGCGAGGAACTGTTGTTCATTCCTGATTGCCGATGCTAAGCGTGCGGCCTTTGAAGCAAGCGCCGAGATCATAGACAATGCAAGTTAAGAAGTTTGTGTATTTGCCCCTGCTCGCAGGACTGGCGGGATGTGCTACCCTTCCTTCCAGTGGTCCCACGGGTGGACAGATCGAGAAATCGGCGACAGCGCCAAAAGACGGATCACCGATCCAGCTCGTCCAGATCAGCACTATTGCGGATCTGCCAGGCGAAGGCGTTAGCGCGATGCCTGTATCCCTGTTACCCGACCTTACGCCGCCGCCAACTGACCTGATTGGTCCGGGCGATGTGCTAGATATTAATATTTACGAAGCGGGTGTTGCTCTGTTTTCGGGTAACGCTGGGGGCGGAGCAACTGGGGGCCAGATGGCGGCGACGCCCGGTGTGCAAGTGCAAAAACTGCCACCAACACGCGTCAATGATCTGGGCGATATTTCCATTCCTTATGCCGAGACGCTCCATGTGGCGGGCCTGACGGTTGGCGAGGTCGAGTCGATGGTCCGGAATTCCTTGCGGCACCTGTCGCAAAATCCGCAGGTGCTGATCACGCTTAGCCAGACTATCACTAATTCGATCATTGTTGGGGGCGAAGTGGCAAAACCGGGTCGCCTGGTTCTGCAGACTAATCGGGAAACCCTGTCCGATGTGGTTGCCCTTGCCGGTGGCTATCGGGGAAGCGCCAAGGATTTGACGCTACGGGTTACTCGCGGTGGCAAGAATGTCGATGTTCGCATGAACGACTTGGTCGACAATCCAGCGCTGGACGTTCGAGCTTATCCCGGTGACCGGCTGATCCTGATCAACAACCCCCGCACTTATTCAGTGCTGGGCGCGTCTGGGCGGGTGGAGCAGGCGCCCTTCAGCCGGTCGGCGGTGTCGCTCGCCGAAGCCGTCGCCACCGCGGGTGGTGTCAATCCTGGCGTCGGCAACCCCGCCGCCATATTTGTGTTCCGCTTTGTGCGCGACGAACAAGGCAAGGAAGTGCCGATGGTCTATCATCTCAACATGATGAAAGCCGGCTCCTACTTTGTCGCCCAGCGTTTCGCGATGCAGGACAAGGATGTGCTGTATTTCGGCAACGCTGCGGCTAATCAGCCTAGCAAACTGATCCAGCTGATCAGCCAGCTCTTCTCGCCGATCCTGACGGTCACTAGCGCAGTGCAAACGGTTCAGAACAGCAATAACTGATAAAACGGCGTAGATTATCTTTACGGGGTATTATGGAAATCCAGACTTTTGACATTGCGGGTGTTGCTCTCCTGACGCCCCGCCATATTGGCGACGAGCGCGGCTATTTTGCCGAGACGTTCCGCATTGATCTCTTTGCTACACGTGTCGGCGACCATGATTTTGTTCAGGACAATGAGTCCATGAGCGCCAAGGCGGGTACGGTGCGGGGGCTGCATTTCCAGAGCGAGCCTCATGCACAAGGCAAGCTGGTGCGCTGCACTGCTGGTGCTTTGTTCGATGTTGCAGTGGATATCCGCCAAGGGTCGCCAACTTATGGTCGGTGGGTCGGCGAAACACTGACACCCGCTACTGGCAAGCAACTCTGGGTTCCGCCGGGCTTTGCCCATGGTTTCTGCTCGCTCGAACCGAACACGGTTATCTGTTACAAAGTCACCGACTATTACAGCGCTGAATGCGATAAGGGCCTAGCATGGGATGACTCTGCGATTGGCATAACTTGGCCCGATATTGCCGACCCTGAGACCCTCTCTGCCAAGGACCGCAAGCAGCCGCTTCTGTCCCAATCACCTCCCTATTTCTACCTGGAGCGAACAATCTGATGCGTGTGATCGTTACTGGCGGTGCCGGATTTATCGGCTCGGCCTTGGTTCGCTATCTGGTGCTGGAGGAGGGCTACGACGTCCTGACCATCGATGCGCTGACCTACGCCGGATGCGAGGCCTCGCTCAAGGAAGTTGAAGGCCGCAATAACCATCGCTTTCTGCACGCCAATATCTGCGATCGGGCGGCGATGGACGAGGCCATCACCGGCGTCAAGCCCAACCGCATCATGCACCTTGCCGCCGAAAGCCATGTCGATCGCTCGATCACCGGAGCATCTGATTTCATCCAAACCAACGTCGTGGGCAGCTTCACCCTTCTAGAAGCCGCGCGCGCCTATTGGAACGGGCTTGAGGGCGATGCTAAGGCTGCGTTCCGTTTCCTTCATGTTTCGACCGACGAAGTCTATGGCTCGCTGGGCGATGAAGGTCTGTTCGAGGAAACCAGCCCCTACGACCCCAGTTCACCCTATTCAGCTTCGAAGGCTGCGTCCGATCATCTCGCTAAGGCGTGGCAGCGCACTTATGGCCTGCCCGTGGTCGTGTCGAACTGCTCAAACAATTACGGGCCGTACCACTTCCCTGAGAAGTTGATCCCTCTTACCATTCTTAACGCGCTCGAAGGCCGTCCTCTGCCGGTCTATGGCAAAGGTGAGAATGTGCGTGACTGGCTTTATGTCGACGATCATGCCCGTGCGCTCGACATCATCATTGAGCGCGGCGTGCCCGGCGAAACCTATAATGTTGGTGGCCGAAACGAGCGCAAGAATATCGATGTCGTGCTGCGTATATGCGAAGTGCTTGACGAACTGGTTCCCGTCGGCAAGCCGCGCGCGGACCTGATCGAATATGTCACTGACCGCCCCGGCCATGACGCGCGTTACGCCATCGATGCCACCCGCCTTGAAACCGAACTAGGCTGGCGCGCGCAGGAGAATTTCGACAGCGGGATCGAAAAGACGGTGCGCTGGTATCTGGACAATGAATGGTGGTGGCGTCCGTTGCGCGATCAGTATGACGGCCAGCGGCTGGGGCTGGCGCAAACCGCCGCTGCCAAGGATGCTGTAAAGGCATGAGGATAGCTGTCACTGGGCAGGTTGGGCAGGTCGTCACTAGCCTGGCCGAGCGCGATGCGGCTGCTGGGCATGAGGTGATTGCGATCGGACGACCGCAACTGGACTTAGCAGACCCCAAGTCGGTCATGCACGCACTGGAAGCCGCCGCTCCTGACGCAATTGTATCGGCAGCCGCTTACACTGCCGTAGACAAGGCGGAGGGCGAGCGCGACCTTGCCCACACGGTAAATCGAGCGGGTGCAGGGGCCGTAGCGCAGGCGGCCAAGACGCTGGGCGTGCCTTTGGTGCATGTCTCGACTGACTATGTATTCGACGGCGCGCTGGACCGCCCTTATGTCGAGAGCGATGCGACCGGGCCAACCGGGGTCTATGGCGTGTCCAAGCTGGCGGGCGAACAGGCCGTGCTCGCGGCTCATGGCGACAATAGTGCGATCGTGCGGGTAGCATGGGTGTACAGCCCGTACGGTGCGAATTTCGTCAAGACTATGCTGCGCCTAGCAGGTGATCGGGACGAAGTGTCGGTCGTTGCTGATCAGGTTGGCAATCCCACGAGCGGGCTCGAGATAGCGGACGGTATCCTTATGGTAGCTACTAATCTGGTAGCCGATAGCAACCCAGCCCTGCGCGGCGTGTTCCATATGACGGCGCAGGGGGAAGCAAGCTGGGCGGACTTCGCCGAAGCCATCTTTGCCGCATCGGCTGCGCGGGGTGGCCCTTCGGCTTTGGTGCGGCGGATCGGTACAGTTGATTATCCCACACCCGCCACCCGGCCTGCCAATTCGCGACTCGACTGCGGGCTGATTGCGCGGGTTCATGGCGTTGCTCTCCCGAACTGGCATGGGTCGCTCGACACCGTGATCGCGCGGCTTATCGCCGATGCAAACTGAACGATCTCAAAGGAATTATCAATGAAGGGCATCATTCTGGCGGGCGGCAGCGGCACGCGCCTTTATCCCATGACGCTGTCGACGTCGAAGCAACTGATGCCGGTGTATGACAAGCCGATGATCTACTATCCGTTGACCACGCTGATGCTGGCGGGGATTCGGGAGGTGCTCATTATTTCTACCCCGCGCGATCTGCCTGCATTTCAGGCGCTGCTGGGTGACGGATCTGCATGGGGTATGACCCTGGAATATGCGGAGCAGCCCAGCCCCGACGGTCTGGCACAGGCCTATATCATCGGCGCCGATTTCGTCGCGGGGCAGCAGTCCGCGCTAATCCTTGGCGACAATATCTATCATGGTCATGGCCTGCCTGAAATTCTTGCCAATGCCTCGTCGCGCAGCGAGGGGGCAAGCGTCTTTGCTTATCATGTCCATGACCCCGAACGCTATGGCGTGGTCAGCTTCGACGATGCCATGAAGGCGGTCACCATTGAGGAAAAGCCGGAAAGTCCCAAGTCGAACTGGGCGGTCACGGGCCTTTACTTCTATGACGAGCAAGTGGTCGATATCGCGGCGAACATGAAGCCCTCGCCGCGTGGCGAACTGGAAATTACCGACGTCAACCGCGTCTACCTGGAACGCGGTGACCTGCATGTCGAGATCATGGGCCGTGGCTATGCCTGGCTCGATACGGGAACGCCGGACAGCCTGCTCGACGCCGCGGAGTTCGTGCGGGTTCTGGAAAAGCGGCAGGGCTTCAAGATTGCCAGCCCGGAAGAAATTGCTTTTCGTCAGGGTTTCATCGACGGGCCGCAGCTGGAAAAGGCGATTCACAAGCTTGGAAAGTCCGATTATGGCCGCTATCTGCGCGGGATATTGGCGGAACGATAAAGCCATCAGGGTGCGCTTAGACGGCACACTTCGATCGCGCGGCCTTTGGCTTCGACGCGTATCTCATAGTGGTCGTTCTATAGAACATCGGTGATATGGGGTGGGATGAAGGCGACGACGTTCGTTCCGTTTCGTCGGCGGAGGCTGTCGAAGAGGATGCCTGCCTGTCCCTCGGCTGGGACGGCCTCTCCAAAGCGGGCGTAGGCGCAGATGAGGGCTTCGATCCGCTGCCGCATCAACGGGAGGCGCTCGGCCGCGCGACCAAGGAGATAGACACGCTGCGCCCCGGCGGCGCGAAAGACATGCGTATCGCGACGAACAAGGATCCTGCCCTTATCCGCGACGCCACCGATGGTCACACCGGCCGTGCGATCCAGGCGATGATGGCGGAAGGCGAAATCCGCAATGATGGTATCGACCGCGCGAACCGCTTCGTCGCCACCTGGCAGGACAAGGCCCGCCAGCTCAAAGCGCTGGAGCGCCAGGGCGATGCCGATGCCATCTGGACCGCAAAGCAGGACATGCATGCGATGCCAAGGCGCTGTATCGCGCCCCGCAGCTCGAGTCGCTGCTGCGCAATCGCACCCGGAACCTTGGCCTCGCGTCTCAGAAAGGCGCGTCAATTTCTCAAGGCCTCCAGCAATGGCTCGACCGCTCGCGTAACCTGGGGATCGGACTGCAGGGTCCCATCCCATGACCGACATCCCAGCCAATCCGCCATCGCCGATGATCCTACCCAGGCCTTTGACGGCCTGCGGCAGGAGATATCACTACTCCACACCGCCATTCGAGGGCTGACGGCCACGCGGGAGAAGATACACGATTACACCCCCGACGCTGGGGGCGATCGGCAAACAGCTTGGCGTTATGACCGCGAGCATAGAAGCCGCTGGCCAGGCCCCGGCGGTGAAGCTGACGCCGACCGTCATGGTGCGCGAGCTTGCCAAGGCGGCCATAGATGTGCGCGCTGAAGACAAGCGGCAGATGGATGAAGTCCGAGCCGTGCTGCACCAGTCGATTGGTCGGCTCGAGAGGATTGCCCTGCGGGCGCGGATTACGCAGCACCAGTGCAAACGGGAGGTAGCCATCGGCGGCGGCGCTTTTATCGCCGGCATCCTGCGCTGGTCGTTTCTGCCGGGCGTGATCACCAGGTCTCTGCCGGCAAGCTGGCATGTGCCCGAATAGATGGCGGCGCGGACGTTGGGGATCGAGGAAGGAGCTATTCTGCAGTTGCGCAATAGCCCTGCGATCGATCTACGGAATGCCGGGTCGCCTCGCCAGGAATGAGGTCACTTTGCACGAAGGCAAATGTCCTTAGAATTTTTCAGTATGACCGGTTTGCGCCGATTGTGTTGAAAAAGTCTGCGCGCGAAATTTTCGTGCGCTTGAGGCACCAGATTGAATCGGCTTCGACACGTAATTGAACCTATGTGTTGCGGCGAACGTAATGGTCGGAAGAAAATTACGCATCGTTCCGGGAGGTCGGCTTTTTCAACACAATGGGTCGATTGCTGCGCTTCGCTCTCGTTGAAAGGTGCGGTAAGCGTCGCGAACGTATCGGTCGTTCGAACCTTCGCCTGATCTTCCCGGAAGCAGCCGTTGGTTTATATTTCCCGGGACGCCCGACCGTTGGACCGCCTATTATTGGCCCATCATGCTTCGTCACCATGACAGGCGGACGCTCGTGGCAGCGTTGATGCCTTCGCCAATGTTGGTCTGAGTTTGGTCTGAGTACAGTATTTGGTATTGAAAAGGTGGTTGGCGTTTCAAGTGAAAGTCACCTTGCGTCCACCAACCAGTATGTCGAACCGAAAGCCCGCGTTGACCGTGGTATACACCTGCAACCGGATATAGCGGCGATTGACTTCGTCCAGTGAAGACCCAACCGTCTACCCGACAGAGGGCAGGCCGTAGTTCCTATGACAACAATCAGGTTTCGCTTCGTTCTCCTGCGTAATAGCCTTCCTCTGCATAGCTGCCGGGAATCAGTCGTGCAAAGGATGGTATCGCCCAACTGCCGTCGGACCTCTTGCAAAGATGGAGTACGATGTGTCGCAGACAAATGAAGACCGGATTCCCGTATTAATCGCGTTCGGAGAAATCAACGATCGGCCCGCCATAGAGACCGAAGGTCTGGATTCCATCGGCCTTATGCTCGCCGCGTTGGAAGAGGCAGAGCAAGATTTGGGACAAGCGATTCTCGACAAGCTTGATTGGTTGGGGGTGGAGGATCAGATATCCTTCCCCGATCCCGCGCTGCATGAAACACTTGCTGCGCAGCTGCCTAAACTTCCGGACATCCGCGTAAAGACCTATGAAGCGAGCGGTGACGGCCCAATCCAGTTGGTGCAGGATGCAGCCAATCTTATCGGCGAAGGCAAAATAAGGCTGGGCGCCGCAGTTGGCGCAGAGGCCATGCGGACAGCCACAAAACGCGCGCAAGCGGCTGTGGCAGCGGGCAATCCTCCGCCCAAAGACATCGTTGGAGCAAGCGCCGCCGCCGGTGCGCCGCCCATTGCCCGGCAGCATGGCCTGTTTACGCCGACCGACGTGTATCCGCTTTACGAAAACGCGACACGCGCAGCATGGGGCCAGACACTGGATGAAGCCCAGATGGAGAGCGCGACAATCTGGTCGAAGTTTTCCGAAGTCGCTGCCGCCAATCCCGCTGCCTGGCTGCGCAAGGCCGTGGCACCTGAAGTTATCGCCGAACCCACGGCAGACAACCGGATGATCAGCTTCCCCTATACCAAGCTGATGGTCGCCAATAGTTCAGTCAATCAGGGCGCGGCGGTTGTCGTAGCCAGCCTGGCCATGGCGCGCGAACTGGGCGTGCCCGACGACCGCATCATCTATATTGGCGCAGGCGCGGCGGCGCATGAGCCGGACGATTACCTGAAACGCGACAGCTATGCGCATTCCGCCAGTTTGGAAACGACGCTGACGCAGGCGCTGGCGCTCAACGCATTGCGCGCCGATCAACTCGATTGTGTGGAACTTTATAGCTGTTTTCCCTGCGTGCCGAAGATGGCGCGGCGCGTGCTGGGCTGGCCGGCAGATCGGCCCGCGACGGTCTATGGCGGGCTGACTTTCGGTGGCGGGCCAATCGGCAATTGCATGATGCATGCGATGGCGCGGATGATCGCCCGTTTGCGGGATGGCGCTACCAACGGTCTGATCGTCGCCAATGGCGGCTATGCGACGCACAGCCACAGCATTGTCCTTACGCGAAACCCCGTTCCTGTCGGCACTTTCCCACAAGACTATAATGTTCAGGCGCAGGCCGATACGAGGCGTGGACCGGTCCCCGATCTGATCGAAAGTTACGAGGGCGCGGCGCAGATCGAAACCTATACTATCCCCTTCGATCGTCATGGCCAGCCACGCCATGCGACCGTTCTGGCTCGCACGCCGGAGGGCGCGCGTTTTCTGGCGCATGTGCCAGGCAGCGATACGGCAATGCTCGACCGGTTGATGGACAGGGAGCGGGAGGCGGTCGGCCTTTCGGGCTTTGCCACCGTTGGCGCTGACGGAAAGATTATGTGGATGGGATAAGAGTGAATCTATGAGTGGCTTCATGCCGCCGAAGGCCGCACTCTCTCATCCTGAATGATAAGATAAGTTCTCCGGGGAAGCCGCGCAAAAGCGGCCCCGGCATTGATGGGAGAGTGTCATGGCCGAGTTGGATATTCGCAAGATCAGGATATTCGTGGAAGTCGCGCAGCAGCGATCCTTCATCCGCGCGGCAGAACATCTCCATGTGGCCCAGCCATGGTTGTCGGTGCAGGTCCGCCAGTTGGAGGAACAGATCGGTTTCGCCCTGTTTCATCGCAATCGTAATCGTGCAGTGACGCTAACGCAGGAAGCGGAGGCATTTCTTACCCATGCGCATCATTATCTGGATGCGGCACGCGAAGTGCTCATGGCGGCAAAACATATCAAGGGCATGCTGGGCACCAGTTTGCGGATTGGCGCCCCAGAGTTTTCGGCTGCAATCGGCGAGCGCAAGGCCGTCATCGATGCAATCCTTAACGCACGACCCGACATAGAGCTGGAAATCGTCAACGGGTGGTCCTGCAGCCTGATCGAACAATTGCTCGGCGAAGATATCGACCTGGCATTTTTGCTGGCGCCATTCGCTACCGAAGGCCTGCAGGTCATTCCCTTGCGTCGGTATAGCTATGCGATGCTGATGACGAGGGAACAGGCCGCGCATTATGGTCCGGCGATTACCGCGTCCGACCTTACCGGAATGCATGTCGCGACCTTTCGTCGGCACATCAACCCCGCCCTTCATGACCATATGCTTTCCCATCTGGAGGAGCACAAGGCCGTTGTGCATTATCTTCAGGAACCAAGCATGATCGGTATCCAGCACTATGTCGACGATGCGGGCATCGCGGCTTTGACTGGGGAATGGCAAGTGTTCACGGGGCAGGTTGCGGAGCACCTGACACTGGTGCCGCTGGCGGTGCCGGGATTGCATTTCGACTTGTGCATCGCGCGGCGAAGCAATGATTCCCGCCCCGGTATCGGCGCATTCTGGGAAATCGCCCGAAGTCTGCGTGCGCACTGAAGTTGATACGAATCTCGTCTCAAAAAGGCAAAAATACATATTAGACAGCGTCGGCATGTCCCATCAAACTGCACCCATGAGACGGGAACCATATCCGTCGAAAATGCAATCACAGGTGAGGACTGCGCTATGAAGCACGGCGTTCCGCGTTAGCGGCAGGGCGGCGTATCCGCCCTTACAGTTAAAAATCCCCATAGCCGGTTCGATCCCCATGTGTGCCCGCACATGGCAGCGACGCCGCATGTCTTCATCCTCCTGAGGAGCCTTCCATGAGTGCACTTGATGACGTCGTTCTGTTTGAGAAAGTTGGCGAGAATGCCGCCTTGATAACGCTCAACCGGCCCGAAAAGCGCCATGCGGTGAATGGTGCGGTGGCGCGACGCATCGATGCACTTGTCAAGGAAACCGAAGCCGACGATGCCATCCGCGTCGTGGTCATCACGTCGAGCGGCGGGCCGACATTCTGTGCGGGAGCCGACCTTTCCGAAGTAGCGGCAGGGCGCGGGAGCGATCTCAGCACGCCTGATGGCGGCTTTGCTGGCCTGGTGGAATCCCGCCGCGCAAAACCCTGGATTGCGGCAGTACGCGGCAGTGCGCTGGGTGGTGGTCTGGAAATTGCGCTGGCCTGCGACATGCGTGTCTGTGCCGACAGCACGGTCTTTGGCCTTCCAGAAGTGAAACGCGGGATCATGGCGGCCGCTGGTGGCGTCTATCGCTTGCCGCGGCAAGTTCCGCGCGCAATCGCCATGGAGATGATCGCGACGGGAGAACCCATCGATGCCGCACGCGCGGCGCATTTCGGATTGGTGAATGCAGTCGTCCCTGAGGACCAAGTGATCGCCACCGCACTGGATTATGCTAACCGCATCGCGGCGAACGCCCCCCTTTCAGTGCGCGAAAGTCTGGCAATTGCGCGGGCCGTGCAGGAAACGCCGGAAGCAGAATTGATCGATCGTACGCATCGGGCCGTCATGATCCTGATGACGAGCGAGGATGCTGCAGAAGGTCCGCGCGCCTTCGTCGAAAAGCGTGCACCGGTCTGGAAGGACCGATAACCATGTCGGCCGAGCCGCAAAGCCATGGTGCGTTCGACCGCCACCCGCTCGACAGATTGTTTCGGCCACGTTCGGTCGTTCTGGTCGGCGCTTCGGAAAATTCGGCCTGGTCCCAACTTATCCACGGCAATCTGGTGCAGATGGCATATCCAGGCGCGATCTATCTGGTGAACAAGCGCGGTGCGGCTGCGCACGGCCAAGATGCGGTAACGTCCTGCACCTTACTGCCTGCAATACCTGATCTTGCCTATATTTTCGTGCCGACGGAGGCTGTGGCCGATGCACTGCACGATGTTGCGGCAGCGGGCATTCGTCACGTCATGATCCTGTCTTCGGGCTTTGGCGAAGCAGGCGCGAAAGGCGCTGCCCTGCAACATAACATGGTTGATATCGCCCAGGCCAATGGCATCCGCTTTATGGGACCGAACTCGCTCGGTTTCATTAATTACGCCGATGCAATCGCGGTGTCGCCTTTCCCTGTCGAAAAGGACTACGTGCCCGGGACACTCGGCATCGTGTCGCAAAGCGGCGCAACGACCAATGTCATTGCGGGCTTTGCACAGCAGCAGGGTATTGGCCTGAGCTATGCTATTGCGACCGGCAATGAAGCCGATGTCGGCACAGCGGAAGTTGTCGATTTTCTGGTTGCCGATCCCGCCACCAGCGTCATTGCGATTTTTGCTGAAACGATAGGCGACATGGCCGGTTTCCGCGCCGTTGCGCAACAGGCGAATGCCGCTGGCAAGCCGCTGATCGTCCTCAAGGTGGGACGCACCGAACTGGCGACGCAACTCGCGCAGGCCCACACGGGATCGGTGACGGGGGACGATCGCGTGTTCGATGCAGTGTGCCTGCAGGACAATATAATCCGTGTCGACACTATCGAGGAACTGGTCGTTACCGCCGGGATATTGTGCCACACAGGCCCGATCGAAGGATCGCTCGGCATCATTTCCATTTCCGGCGGCGCGTGCGAGATTGTGGCGGACACCGCCGATACCGTTGGCCTGCCCCTGCCTGCTTTCGCACCGGAAACGAACGCCGGGTTGCGCGAGATGCTGCCCGATTTTGGATCCGTTTATAACCCGCTCGATGTAACCGGCGCAGCGGTACGCGATCCCTCGCTATTCGAACGTATTCTGACGCTGCTTGCCCACGATCCGGCCATCGGCCTGACGGCCTGCATATATGACCTGCCGCGCGGACCGGACGACTTCGACAACGCGCAGGCGCTTGCTTGCATAGGACGCGGCCTTGCCGCGGGGCAAAAGCCGGGGTTGCTTATCAACCAGTCCCTCCGCCCGGTCAGTGCCCATTCGCGTGCGGTAATGGCCCGCAATGGCATAGCGGCCGTCACCGGCGGACTGGACCACGCCGTGCGCGGTCTAGCCCACGCCGTTCGCTGGTCACGCAATCGTGACAGTGGTGACAAGTCGGAGGCCGTGCGCCGTCCAGTATCGTCGGGAGCGCGACCGCAGTCCGAGCTTGAGGCTTTGGCCTATCTTTCGAAACAGGGCGTGCCGGTGATCCCGCACCGGCTCGTCCTTGCTGCTGGCGAAGCGATAGATGCATGGCAGGCTATGGGTAGCCCGGTCGTGCTCAAGATCGCTTCGCCGGCCATTTTACACAAAAGCGATTTCGGGGGCGTTTGCCTTAACCTGAATGACGCTGCGGCGATCGAGGAGGCCTTTGACGGCATCATCGCGGCGGCGCGGGTCGCGTATCCCGATGCCCCAATCGATGGATGTCTCATCGCACCGATGCGCAGCGACGGTATAGAGATGTTCGTCGGTACGGCACGCACCGCCTGGGGACCGGCGATCGTTACTGGCCTTGGCGGCATATGGATCGAGGCGCTGGACGATACGAGTCTGCGTCTGTTGCCGATCACGCGGCAGGATGCGCGCGACATGCTCGACGCCTTAAAAGCACGCCGTATCCTTGGCGGCTATCGCGGTGGGCAAGCGGTGGATCTGGATGCATTGGCGGATGCCATCGTCGCGATCGGCGATGCTGCATTGGCGCTTGGTCCGGATCTTGTCGCGCTGGAAGTCAATCCGTTGCGCGTGCATGGCAGCCGGATCGAAGCGCTGGATGCGTTGCCGATCTGGGACGATGCCGCGTGATTTCCACCGGCGCCTCCGACATATCAGGCGGCGTGGAGCCTCGTCGGCGCGTTGCGCCGGCGGCAGGATGGTACGCTGTCGGACTTCTCGCGGCATGTTTTACTTTTTCCTACATTGATCGGCAGATTTTAAGCCTGCTCGTAACGCCAGTTAAGGCGTCGCTAGGACTCAGCGATACCCAGATCGGGTTGCTGCAAGGGGTCAGCTTCTCGATCTTCTATGTCGCCGCAGCTCTTCCGCTGGCTCGACTGGCAGATCGGCGCAACCGGTCGCACATTGTGGCGGGCTGCGTCGGGGTGTGGAGCGTCATGACGATGCTGTGCGGAATGGCGGGCAGTTTCTGGCACCTGATGGCAGCGCGCATCGGCGTAGCAGTCGGTGAAGCGGCCTTGCCGCCGTCCGCGCTGACGCTGATGGCGGACCTGTTCGACCGGGCGAACCTAGCGCGTGCGACCGCTATCTTCATGCTGGCGCCTTTCGTGGGCGGCGGGATCGCGCTGGTAGGCGGGGGCGCACTTTATGCAGCAAGTGCCGACTGGGCGATGCCGGTCATTCCCGGCATCGGTGCGGTGGAAAGGTGGCAGGCGGTCTTCATACTGGTCGGTCTGCCGGGCCTCATCCTCGCGCCGCTAATCCTTCTCACCTTGCGCGATCCCCGCGTCGTGCGCCCGAATGTCGAGAATGACGGTTCTTTGCGCAAACTCTGGGCGTTCATGTTCAGCCACTGGCGGTTCTGCGGCAGCTACATCCTTGCAATCTCGTTGATGGTAACGCTGCTCAACGCACATATCGCCTGGATGCCCTCCGGCATCATCCGAACCTTTGCGCTGGATGAAGCGGCCATGGGCGCAAGATTTGGCCCCATCTATCTCGTCGCAGGCGCAAGCGGTACGATCGTCGCCGGCTGGCTGGTCGCGCGCGGCGATGCCAGTGCTATGCTCACCCGCACGCTGCGGTTGATGCGGCTGGGCGCTATGATCCTGCTGGTCCCGGCGCTCGGCGCCCCGCTACTGCCGACATTGCCGCTGATGCTAGCTTCTCTAGCGGTTGCGATCTTCTGCACCAGTGCGATCGTCAGCATGGGTTCGATCCCGTTCCAGATCATCGCACCGACCGATTTGCGCGCTCAGACCATTGCTGTGACATCGCTGGCCGCCGCCTTGTTCGGCACCGGGCTGGGCCCGCTTCTCGTCGGCATGTTGAGTGATGCTGCGGCTGCTCTGAATGTGCCGCACCCTTTGATGGCGGCCCTTTCTCTGGTTGGCGGCGTCACAGTGTCGATCGTCATCGTCCTGCTTTCCATCGCCATAAACCATCGCGGCGGCGTCGCGCCCCGATCGGATCAACAAGAAACGACGCATGAGGATGGCTTTACAGAAAGGGTAAGATCATGAAATCTATCTTGTTTGCGGGTGTAACTGCGCTGGCCATTATGTCTCCGTCGGTAGCGGTGGCGCAGGCGCCTGCATCGGGTGCACCGGCCGATGCCGAAGCCCCACAGGGCGTCGGACTGGCCGACATTGTGGTGACGGCGCGCCAACGCTCAGAATCGCTTCAGGATGTGCCTGTCGCGGTCGCGGCCATGAACGCTGATATGATCGAGCGGGCCTTCGTTCCCAATGTCGATGCAGTCGAGCGCTTCATGCCGAACGTCGAACTGGGAAGGCATCCGTTTACGGGCGGCGGCATGTCCGCATCGATCCGTGGGGTCAGCTTCGGCGATCTCGATCGCGCGTTCGAACCGGCGGTCGCCGTATCGGTGGATGGAATCTTCCTCGCGTCCAATACCGGCGCGATGATGGACACGTTCGACATCGCCAGCCTGGAAGTGCTCCGCGGTCCGCAAGGTACGCTCTTCGGTCGCAACACGATCGGTGGTGTCATCAGCATCAAGCGCACCCAGCCGACCATGGACTGGGGCCTCAAGCTCCAAGGGACGATTGGCAGCTACGGCAATCGCGAACTACGCGGCATAGCCAATATCCCCATTGTAAAGGATGTCGTCGGCTTGAAGGTCGGTGGCTATATCGAACGCAGCGATTCCTACACGCGCAATTACGTCACCGGAAAGCGCGACGACGGCATCGACAAGAAGGCGATCTTCGGCGCGCTGAGGATCGTTCCGAACGATGTGTTCGAGGCAACATTGTCGGTCGATCACATCAAGGACGATTCACAATATCCCGGCCTTGTGCCCATTTCGGCCGATAACCAGGCATTCTGCGTCAACTTCGGTGCATGTCTTTCGACATTGGGGCAGGTCGCGAAGGATAGCGGATACAAGCTGTCCTTCTCCCAGACCCCGTTTACCGCGACACTCGACAGCACAGCGGTTACGCTCAACATGAAGCTCGATACGGGCGCCATCGCGCTGGAATCGATCACTGGCTACATGAAGCAGAAAGACGCGCTCTCGATTGAAAACTCCGGTGCGCTGGATCGCGCCAATGGTGCGGCGACGTTCGTATCGACCCGTAACCAGAAAGCGATGCAGTTCAGCCATGAATTGCGCGCGATCAGCGACTTTGATGGCGCATTCAACTTCGTTGCCGGTGCATATTACATGCGCTCAACGTTTGAACTGCTAAGCCAGCAGGTCCGTGTAGCGGGTGCGCTCTCTCAGAACTTTACAGCAGGGCAGAAGCTGGACGCTTATGCCGCTTATGCAGAAGGCTATCTGGAGGTCGTTCCCGATCTCAACCTGACGGTTGGCGGGCGCTATACGGTGGAGCAGAAGGCATTCACGATAACCCATTTCGGGCCCGGTGCTTCCAGCGCAGTGATCTTCACATGCCCCGATGCAACCTTGCCCGGCGGTGGTGCGCTGGAATCCTGTCGCGATTCTAAAGTGGAATTCAAAAAGTTCACGCCACGGGTCTTACTCGACTACCGCTTCTCCCCCGACGTGATGGTCTATGGCGGTTGGTCACGCGGCTATCGCTCTGGCGGGTGGAACAGCCGCGCGACTGTGGCGACGGCGGTTGGTCCTTATCGACCGGAGACTGTCGATAGCTATGAACTGGGACTGCGCACCAGCTTCCTGCAAAACAAGGGGCGATTCAACCTGACGCTGTTCCATGCCACGTACAAAGACAAGCAGGAAGAAGTCATCACGGCATCGCCGCTCAATCCACTGGTGACGCAGACGTTGGTAGAGAACGCAGCGTCCGCGAAGATCAAGGGGTTGGAAGGCGAACTGGAGTTTCTGCCTTTCAAGGGTCTGCGTTTGCGAGGGGCGCTGGGCTATATCGATGGGAAATATGACGAATTTCTGCAAGGGGGTGTAGACGTCAGCGCCAGCCGTAACCTGCGTTATGCACCAAAGTGGTCGGTCAGTTTCGGTGGCGACGTCACCATTCCTATGGGTAACGGCGAAATTCAGATGAACGCCAATTACAAATGGACGGACCGCTTCGCCACTGCTGTGGTTCGCGATACTCTTGGTCTTAATCGGGATTTTATCAGTGATTATGCGACGGTGGATGCAGCCATCGGGTATCAGGGCAAACTCGGCTCCGGGCGTTCCACATACAAGGTCGCTGCCTTTGTGAATAACGCGTTCCATAATGACGGCAGGCTCTATCGTAAGGTAATCACCGGACCGTTTTCCTTTGCCAGCCAGGAAGCTGGGCGAACCTGGGGCTTGGAACTGACCTTTACCTATTGATGCCGTGATAGTGTCACAATAGGTTTGTTGGAAGCGTCATTTACATTGCCGAGACAGCGCCGATGAAGCTTAACTAGGCTTTATCGGCGCTGTCGTTTTCGGACGCGGACTCGTTCCTATTCTTTCGACATGCCTTACTCAGCACTTGGCCCGCATATTGGGACAGACGCTCAGAGCAGGCTGATTGGAAATTTCGTAGGTCACGCTACGTCATGACATCTGCCGCCGACTGATAACTGGCTGGCGCCACAGGCTGCTCGTTAGAGCAACAGCTTTCGGAAACGGCTTCCCCACCATATCCGGACCACGACACCGCTTTGCTGGACCGCCAACCGGATATGGTGGCTGAGATTATGATCCATTAATAAGCCACACGGTCCACGAGGGGGCAGATCACCCCCGCGCGTGGCGCTTCACTCCCCTCCTCGCCCGCTCGCTTTTGGTGTCGGTTTAGACGCAAGGGGGCAGTGTCACTTTCCCGCGCTATCCTGCGGGATTCAGGCAGTTTCAAGGCGCGGGCCGAAAACGCATTTAGACGCACCGATCAGCAAACCTGGGTAGCGTCGCGTATGTCCGCTTTTACGCGAATGCCAAACGACATTTGATGCGTATCTGCCCGACCGATAGATGGGGGTGACGGGAAAGTTCTTACATTTCTTACCCGGCACTCAATCCCGCCCTATGTGACTGAAAGGATAAGGGAAATAAGTAAGACGCTCCACCTTACCTCGTCTTACCTTTGCACCAGTATTTTCTTACCTCACTGATTTAATTGATTTTTATAATCATCAAGATCGGCAAGGCAACCCTGATCGTGGTGCAGAGCCTGCACAGTTTCGTAAGTCCCCAGCGCGTCCGTGGTTAGGCAGCCTGAGAGAGGCGTGCGCACGGGCGGCATTATTCTGCCCATGCCGCCATCAGCACTCTGCGCTTCTCGAAGAACTCGGTGCGGCGGTAGGCGGCCTCTACCTTGTTCTCGACGGCATGCGCCAGCGCTGCTTCGGCGACCTCGCGTGGGACATCGGTCTTGTCGGCAACCCAGTCCCGGAAGCTTGATCGGAAGCCATGCACGGTCACCGGCACATCCATACCGCGCACTAACTGCAACAGCGTCATGTCGGACATCGGACTTTTGGGCTTTTGTCCGGGGAACACCAGATCGCTGCAGGCCATGCGGAAGCGCGCAGCCTGTGCGAAGATCTCGGACGCTTGCGGCGAAAGCGGAATTACGTGCGCCTTGCCCATTTTCATGCGTTCGGCAGGAATGGTCCAGATCGTTCGATCTTCGTTGAGCTCGCTCCGGCGCGCACCGCGCACTTCGCCCGATCGCGTGGCGATCAGGATCAGGAGCTCTAGGTGGTGTGGACACTTATCGTAGCCATAGCACGATGGCGGCGAGAGTGACGACGGCTCGACAGTTTCGGGCGGTTTTTTTCGAAGCGGGTGGCAACGCGGCGGAACTGCTTGAGTTTGGAGAAGCAGCATTCGACGAGATGGCGCTGGGCGTAGAGCTGCTTGTCGAGCGGGTGTTTGGAGGCTCGCGACGGATTGTTGGGAATGACGGCAAGCGCGCCCTTGTCGGCGATGGTCTGCCGCAGGGCGTCGGCGTCATAGGCGGTGTCAGCCATGACGACGTCGGCCGGTAGCCCCTCGATCAGGGCGGCGGCCTGCGGCGCGTCGCCCTTCTGGCCAGCAGTCAACGTGAACCGTACCGGACTACCCAGCCCCCGCACGGCCATGTGGATTTTGGTGCTCAGCCCGCCGCGCGAGCGACCAAGGGCTTGATCTTCAGACCCCCTTTTTTCGCCCCGGCAGCGTGCTGGTGGGCGCGGATCACGGTCGAATCGATGATCAGATATTCGAAGTCCGGATCATCCGACATCGCTTCGAATATCCGCCACCAGACCCCTTTGGCGCTCCATCGACTGAAGCGGCGGAATGCACTGTTCCAGTCGCCGAACACCTCGGGAAGATCGCGCCATGGCGATCCCGTTCGCACAATCCACAACACCGCTTCGACGAACATCCTATTGTCGCGACCCGTCGAACCCTTCTGGTCAGGCCGACCGATGATCAACGGAGCCATGCGCTCCCATGCACCGTCGCTCAGAACCAAGCGATCCATCACACCCAAAACTGCCTCCCCAAAAGCAGCCTTGAATCAGAACTCAGCGCAAAAGGGAATCCTTAGTGTCCACACCGCCTAGTGCCAGCCGACTGATGCTCAGTTTGCGATCCTGCAGATCGAGGAGGAATGCGGCACCTACGCGTAATCCATTGCGGCGAAATGGCCATCCTTGCGCGGCTGTCGCGGCAGGCCTTTGGCAAGGGATCGCATCGGTGCCTCAGACGTCCGAAAGCCTTTGACATAGCACCAGTCCAACACAGCCCCGATCCGCTGCTTCACGCGTCGCGCCGTTTCGGGAATCTCGAGCCAGATCTCCGCTAGCACATCCCGGATCAACGGGCCCTCGATCCTGTCCACTTTCAGGTCGCCCAGCATGGGCCACGCATGTTTCTCCAGCGTCGTCAGCCACTGGTCGCCATGCTTGCCGTTCTTCCAGCCTTTCTTCTGTTCAGCGTGAACGGTCCGGCAGGCTTCGGCAAAGGTCGGAACGACAACCGCAGGCTTGCTGTTCCGTTTGGCTTCCAGCGGATCTATCCCCTGGCGGGCGACCTTGCGTATCTCGGCAGCCTTCTCGCGCGCTTCTCGCAAGGATACATCCTTTGCATTGCCAAGCCCCAACCCACGGCGCTTGCCATTGACCTGAACGCGCAGCAGCCAGTTCTTACCGCCGGTAGAGCTAATGTTCAGAATCAAGCCGTCCGCATCAGAGTAGCGGCCGGGCGCGGTGAGGGTCTTGACCTGCAGGGCTGTGAGCTTTGCCATGGCCAGCATGATAATCGCAGCGGCGCCTCTTGGGAAGCGCCTGCCCCACACTTTACCCCACACTCACTCGCGGTAACAGGCGAACAATGGCAGACGACCAAGAATACAGAATGGCTATTTTCCATGCATTTCCAAAGCCATATGGACTTTGGTGCACAACAGAAAACAGGAAGTTGGCGGAGCGGCAGGGATTCGAACCCTGGATACGCTTTTGACGTATACTCACTTTCCAGGCGAGCGCCTTCGACCACTCGGCCACCGCTCCGCATTGCACTGGAAGGACGGCTCCCTATCGTGGGTAGGCAGCATAGGCAAGAGGCGTGGTGTTGCGCTCCCGCTTTACTTTGCTGGCGCTTTGCCGTTGATTGGCGCGATGCGCTTCTCCCCCGCCTCTTTCGCTGCAGTGATTGCGATGGTCATGGCTCTGTCCGCCACGGCCCAAACTCCTGCCTCGCCGGTCATCACGCCCAATTCGGTGGTCGCAGATTCGCCAGCCAGTGCCTGGAAGGCCATCCCGGCGGACGACATTCTGGTCATGACGCTTGCGGGCAACAAGCGCGTGGTCATTCAACTGGCGCCGTGGTTTTCCCAAGGGCATGTCGGCAATATGCGGGCGCTAGCCAAAGCGCATTGGTGGGACGCGACGAGCATCTATCGCGTGCAGGACAATTACGTCGTCCAATGGGGCGACCGCTCTGAGAAAAAACCTCTGCCAGCCGGTATGAAAACGCCTCTGCCAGAAGATTACAGCATTCCCTATCGTCAAACGCTGGGCATGGTGCAGCTGCCTTTTCGAGATAGCTACGCGCAAGTGGCAGGGTTCATCGATGGCTGGCCCGTGGCGACGGATGGCAAAGCCGCATGGATGACGCATTGCTATGGCTCTGTTGGTGTCGGCCGTAACGGTCCGCCGGATGCCGGAACTGGGGCAGAGCTGTATGCCGTGATCGGCCATGCGCCGCGCCAGCTCGATCGCAACATCGCTGTCGTGGGCCGTGTGATCGACGGTATGGCCAATATGGCCAGTCTGCCACGGGGCACGGCTGAGATCGGCATGTACGGGGCGGAACAAGTGCCTACTGCGATACTATCGGTGCGGTTGGCGAGCGATATGCCGGATGCAGAGCGGCCGCAATTTGAAATGATGGACACCGCGTCGAAGAGCTTTGCGGATTACATGCATGTTCGTGCAAACCGGAAAGATGATTTCTATATCGCGCCGGCTGGCGGTGTAGATGTGTGTAATGTGCCGGTTCCGATCCGTACAAACCCGCTGAAATAGAGCCCTGCTGCTGCCCAGATGCCATAGACCAGCCCGGTCAATGCGCTATGGCAATGTCGCGCTGCTCCGCAGTAATATCGCATCGGAGCGCGCCAGCACAACGAGCGGCATCCCCGCCTCCGCCGCGCGCTCCGTGGCTAGCGCAGTCGGCGCCGAAATAGTGACGAGCAGGGGACACTGACTCAACACCGCCTTTTCCACTATCTCGTACGAACAGCGTGACGAGAGCAACGCAAAGCCTCCCTCCCAGTCGGCCCCCGAAAGCGCCATCGCTCCGATCAGTTTGTCGAATGCGTTGTGCCGTCCGACATCCTCGCGCACCAGCCGGATTGCGCCGTCCGGACTGACCCATGCGGCGGCATGAGCGGCCCCCGTTGCGGCATTGAGCGGCTGATGAGCGGCCAGCGCATCCAGCGCGCGGAAAATGGCAGCGCGGTCAGCCCGGACCTGCGTCGTTACGCGAGGCAATGGCCGGATGGCCTGCTCCAGATTTTCGATGCCACATATGCCGCAAGAGGACTCCGACGCGCGATGCCGCACCCGCTCGATCAGGGCGGGCATGCTGGCCTGCGGCAATGTAGCGCGCACGACAATGCCCTGTGCGGTGCGATGGGTGTCGACATCGAACGTCCCATCCGTTGGCCCTATGAGCCGCTCAGCCAATGCGAAGCCCAACACCAGATCGCCGATGTCGCTCGGCGTCGCCATCAACACCGCGTAGCCGATGCCGTTGAACTCGATTGCCACCGGAACCTCTTCTGCGAGCATGCGGTCGATCGCCTCCACCCCGCCATCAGGTGTCAGCCGCTCGAACGTCAGCTCGGTAAGCGCCGCGCCGCTTTCGTCATGAACTATCATCGCCTGGCGCTCATCCGGCATCGCGTTGACCGACCTCGCTTATCGTTTCCGGGTTTCGAAACATCGTAGAAGTCCACCATATGGATTAACCAGCGAATACGACAGTGCGGTGCCCATTGATGATTGCCCGGTCCTCCAGAAACAGAAGCACTGCACGCGACAGAACCCGACGTTCGATGTCCCGCCCCTTGCGAACGAGATCGTCGGCGGTGTCGTCATGGCTGACCCGTTCGACATCCTGTTCGATGATCGGACCTTCATCCAGATCCGCCGTCACGAAATGCGCGGTGGCCCCGATAAGCTTTACACCACGCTCATGTGCCTGATGATAAGGTTTGGCGCCCTTGAATCCGGGCAGAAAGCTGTGATGGATATTGATGCAGCGTCCCGACAGGAAACCCGCCAGATCGTCGGACAGTATCTGCATGTACCGCGCAAGAACGATAAGGTCGGCGCCAGTCTCTTCGACAATAGACTTGATCTGCGCCTCCTGCTGCGCCTTGGTGTCCCTCGTCACAGGCAAGTGATGGTAGGGGATGTCGCCAACATTACTGACCGACAACACCGCTTGCGGATGGTTGGAAACGATGCCGACGATATCCATCGGCAATTCCCCGAGGCGGTGGCGGTAGAGAAGATCGCCAAGGCAGTGATCGAATTTCGAGACCAGAAGCAGCACCCGCTTTTTGCGCGAAAGATCACGCAAAGACCACGCCATATCGAAGTGCTCAGCGACCGGGGCGAAGTGATCGGAGAGGCGCGTGTCAGCATTCGCTTCCGCAGTGAATTCCACGCGCATGAAGAAGCGCCCGCTTTCCAGATCGTCGAACTGACGAGCCTCCAGGATGTTGGCACCTGCCTCAAACAGATTGGTAGCAACGCTGGCGACGATGCCAGGCACATCGCAACAGACCAGGGTCAAAACATAACGAGGTACGTGGCCAGTCTCTGCACGATGCATCGACGGAAGCCCGGAATCCGAAATCACACTCACTCTTTTACCACCCTCCTCGAACGCGCCGACCCACTCTTACCGTATCTCCAACCTTCTCTAAGGTCGCCCAGCCGAAACTTCATTCGACCCGCGATCCCTAGCCGTTCGGCAATGCCGGAGGAACCGATTTTGCGAAAATGCGCGCTGGACGGGATCCAACGGGCAATGCGCGACCGGGCATCCCTTTGCGCTGCCCCGATGATAGATGGAGGAGAACTCGGCAAAGCGGTCATGAAGTGGTTGTCATCTTTCTGTGCCTGGCTCATTGAAGGCTTCGTCGGAGCGGCTGGGCGGGCGTAGACCACCCATTTGCCACCCTTCCTATTTTATGGACCCATCAGGAGTTGATGATGAAGACCCGTGCTGCCGTAGCCTTCGAAGCAAAGAAACCTCTTGAGATTGTCGAACTCGATCTTGAAGGCCCCAAAGCGGGCGAAGTTCTGGTCGAGATCATGGCGACAGGCATCTGCCACACCGACGCCTATACGTTGGACGGTCTTGACAGCGAAGGCATCTTCCCTTCGATCCTTGGGCATGAAGGCGCAGGCATCGTGCGCGAAGTCGGTA
>NZ_CAKKNC010000034.1 GCF_918741285.1 Sphingobium sp. CECT 9361
GCGTCGGCCGGTCTCCACCACGTCCAGGCGACGAGCGCCTGCAAACACATCAATGCTTATGTCATCCATGCCCGCGCAATGAGCTGGATACATCACCTCGACAATGCGGCTGCTATCGGAGGCGTACGTATAAAATTGACCACCCGTCCATTAATTGCGGTAACGGATACGTCGTACGGGCTCCATAGGCAGATAAATGGAGGGATTTATGACGAGTAACGAAGGTCGACGGAGCAATGAGGAACAGTTGCGGTTGGTCCTAAGTCGCTTCTTCAGCGACGCAGGCGTCTGTGTGGAAGCAGTGGATGACGGGTTGGTTCAAGCCCTTGCTTCGTCGGTAGAGCGTGCAACCGAGACGACTACCGAGAACGTCGAAGAGATCGTTGGCGGAGACGATCCAAATAGCATGAGCATGATCTATATCCGACATGGACGTCGGACTGCGAAATCAATCCATTTCCGCAACTTCTCGGCTGATGCGACTACGGCAACCCAAGCAACCTTAGTAGCCTTGACCGGCACTCCGGCAATAGCGACGATCCTCAGCTCTGGCCTGATCGGCGCGACTTTCCTTCCCTTCGTCATCGGCATGGCATTCAGGCTATACAAGACATTAGAAAAAACAATCGGCTGGCCAGAGTCTTGCCTCTTTTTCGCCCTTCATCAAGTGGCCAACTTTCACGATTTCGTCTCCGATGACGTCGCCAAGAGCATGGGGCCGGTTCTGAGGGATCAGTACGGCTATGCGAAGGGCGAAAACACGAACGAGGTGGATGATCTGCTTGATAAGCTGCAAGCGCATGGAGCACTGCGTAAGGACGTCGGCGGATACCGACTGATGGAGGGTGTTACGAGATCTTGGATTGATTGGGCCAACTGATCACCGTTGTTTTGCGGGTGCCCGAGGCAGCTGCTGCTCGAAATTGCAAAGGTTGAAAGCGCGCCCCTTTTTGGAGATGATGACGATCACTGGCCGCAATTGCCCTTTACCGTACCAAGTGCAGAGATCGTCGTGATTGCTGGCTAGACCGATAGCGAACTCGCCACTTGTTTTTGACGGGCAGCCGGTTGAGAGAGGTGGAAGGGGGTGAACACATTGTCTGATCTGCAAATCGCCAGTCTTTCAGATTTCTTCATAGAGCTAGAGAAGACTTCGCCAAGTAACGCGCGTGCTACGTTGTATCGTGGCCATCCCTCGGCTGCCTACCTCCTAAAGCCTTCGATGTTCCGCGACCAGTCGAAGCGCAAAGACGAGAAGAACATCTTCCGCGAGCTTATCTCAGTACAGCCCAGGGCGTTCGTTGAGGACCGTAACGTCTTCGAGCAGCTCGTGCGCATGCAGCATTTCTCGTTACCTACGCGCCTCCTCGACTTAACCTACAACCCCCTCGTCGCTTTATTCTTCGCGTGCGAGACCCATCCCAAGGTGGATGGCCAGATGCTCACACTGAGTACGGCAAAGAATAAGGTACGCTACTTCGATAGCGACACGGTCAGCTGTCTGGCGAACCTCTCGTTTCTTAAGGGCAACGAACGGAACGAACTGCGTAAAGCCGAAAGTGACGAAGATGTAAGGACTTGTGAAGCGGGCAAGAGATTGTTGCAGTTCATCCGCGCTGAGAAATCCTACTTTCTTCCTGAGATTAGGGTCTCCGACCTCAACTCAGTTCAGCTCGTCCGCCCAAAGCAGAGCAACCCACGCATTATCGCACAGCAAGGAGCCTTCTTACTGTTCGGTCTCGTTTCCGAACTCAAGCCGCGAAACCCGTTCGCAATGAAAGTGTCGCGCATAACGATTCCGGCGTCGGCCAAACCAAAGATCCTGCGCGATCTCGACCGCGTCAACATCAACCGGGCGACGTTGTTTCCGGAAGTTGAATCAGCTGCTAAATACATTATGGGCAAGTTGGTACCGGTCGAAGGCGGTTCGGAGAACGGCACGGCACATGCTACCGTCAGACCCCGGCATACCTATCTCGCCAAGGCTTGAGCGCATCGGATGGTCAGGCACCGACCAACTCTCGCCGTTCCGACGCACCGAGGTGAACGTCTGCTAGCGCCAAAACCTTCCGTTGCCATATGCTCGTAGACGCGCGCCGCTCCCGTCTTCAATCCGGACATTCCCGCTCCCGGATCAGCCCGTGGGAAGCTGCCTTTCATTCACCACTGTTGATGCTGGCAGGCGGTCGCCATCCCTCTGCATGCTGGGGTAGGGCCCGATGCTCCGTGCGTTCCCATGTTTCAATGAGGAATAGCGCCAAAGAGCTAGCGGCGTTTAGCGCCAAGTGCGCAATCCGTGCATCGATCCGCCGGGCCCCCTTCTCTCGACCGTGCGCGTCCCCGCCATGGGTCCGAAGCGCGCCTATACCCCCGGCTCTTCGAGGAGAAGCACACAGTCCTTGAATTCGCCGTTTGTCGCATGGGTGAATCTCCATGCAAACGAGACATACCAACGGAAGCCGGTAGACCTCCTGTGCAGTCGCACCGGCATTCCAATGCCCTCATCTTCCGCGAAGATGTTGAGGGTTGGGCCATCAATCTCAATGTCGAACTTGACCTGCTTCTGCTGCCAAAGATTCCCAAACTGCTTAGTCAAGTAGGCAGAGGCGGAGCGTTTGTCGAAGGAGCGAACGGTCCGACCTTCGGCAGATTGCCCCTTCTCGAGAAAATCATCGAGCTCAATGCTTGCAAGGTCGAGAATGATGAGGATGGTTTGGTCCTCATTGCTAAGCTGGTGACGGTTCTTGCGCCCGACCTGATCCCAGCGGTCCCGGAGTTGGGTAAGCTCAACCTGAGCCCCGGACATATCGTAGTCGTGAATGTAAACGAACTTCGGGACGTTGGCCTTTGCCCAAGCCGTCGCTCGGCTCTCATCGAGAGCTCCTGCGGGAAAACCTTCCACGTCAAAATCCGTCGCGTAACCATAATACTTGTGGAGGTCGATGAAGGCTATGGACGACACCTCTAGTGCCAAGGGCGTATGCTCCTCGCCCTCCGCTGAAGCCTCAGGTTCCTTAGCAGCAGCGGCAGCCAGGGCGGACGTTTCTTGTTCCGAGAGGCGGAACCGCGCATGACAGACAAGTTCACCTTCAGCGTTCTTCCGGCCTTCCCACTTGTCGACTGGCCAATCCTCATTGATGTTGTAATCGGCCTCCTCGATAATAGGATTGACGCAATAAAGAGCTTCGAAAAGATTACTCTTCCCGGCCTCGTTCTGCCCGACAAACGCTGTGATTTGATTGGCGTTGATCCAGCCAGAATCAATCACGTTTCGAAAGTTGGTGACCTGAAACCCTTCGAACTTCATCCCACAAGCCCCCATACTGATCAGATGTGGTCATCAGATAGGGCAGGAGGCAGCAATAGCCAATGGTGCTGCGCGAAGCGGCACCTTGTAGCAAGAAAGACAGGTTTCCGGATCATCCCCAGACCTGGACACAGGAAGGTGGGCTTACGCAGCAACGCCAATGACCGGATTTGGTGAAAGTAGTCAGTGCCGGTCGCAGCGCTGACCGGCAGCAAAGTCCCACGACGCGGCGTTTGGCACTTAGCAAAACGACCCTTCCCGGACGCTCAGCGCCAATTTTTCCGTCCTCAGGTGCAGACCGTCTGCTTGTCATCGCGCGATCTTCTGCTCGCGACATCAAGTGGCATATGCTAAGGCATATGCGGAGGGAGTCGGAATGAACATCGAACGCCATGTAAAGCTATTTAAAAATGGTCGCAGCCAAGCGGTCCGCATCCCTCGTGAGTTCGAACTCCCGGGAGAAGATGCGATCATGCGCAAGGAAGGCTCGCGCATCATTATCGAGGTGGCACCCCCATCTTCGCTGCTTGCGCGGTTGAAGACCCTGTCACCGATCGAGGATGATTTCGGGCCAATCGGCGATCTGCCAGCCGAACCCTTCGCCTTCTAAATCATGTTCCTGCTGGATACGAACATTCTGTCGGATCTGATCCGACATCCTCAAGGTGTGATCGCGTCACGGATCGCTGAGGTTGGTGAAACCGAGATCGCGACCAGCATCGTAGTTGCGGGTGAACTGCGTTACGGTGCCGAGCGGCGTGGATCGTCCCGCCTGACCGCCCAGCTCGAAGCTGTGCTCGAATTGCTGCCAACCCTTCCAATGGGCGACGATGCTGACATTCACTACGGGCGGCTGCGCGCCGATCTCGAGCGACGTGGAACGCCCATCGGGGCGAACGACATGCTCATCGCCGCGCACGCACTCAGTTTAGGTGCGACGCTGGTGACCGACAATGTTCGGGAGTTCGAGCGCGTCAAGGATCTGGCAGTAGCCAACTGGCTGAGGGAGTCTTGAGCAATATGCTCCGCGCGCGCCGGCGCGTAAGCTGCAGGCTAAACCTCGGCCGCCAAAATACGGCAAAACTTCAAATTTCTGTGCCTTCAGCCAACGTCAGCGCATCTTCCACATCGACACCAAGATATCTGACCGTGCTTTCGATCTTGGTATGCCCGAGCAGTATCTGCACGGCCCGAAGGTTGCCGGTTGCCTTGTAGATGATGGACGCCTTCGTCCGCCGCATGGAATGCGTGCCATAATCCTCACTCGGCAGGCCAATCCCCGTCACCCACTCATCCACGAGGCGCGCATATTGCCGGGTGCTCATGTGGTCAGCGTGATTGGTCCGGCTCGGGAACGCGAAATCGTCGATACTCCCGCCCCGCAATTCGAGCCATTTCAGCAAGCTCGCCCGGGCGTCATCCATGATCTCGAATTGTACCGGGCGCCCCGTTTTCTTTTGAACAACGATTGCGCGGTGACGGATATCGTGATTGCAGACGATGTCGCCGATCGTGATTTTCACAAGGTCGCAGCCACGTAATTTGCTATCGATCGCTAGATCGAAGAGAGCTCGATCCCTAACGCGTCGGTTCTGATCAAGAAAGAAGCGCACTGCCCAGATCTGTCTGGGCTTCAACGCCTTTTTCGCACCTACTTTGCGGCCCGCATTCCATGCCGGTCGCTCTCGGATTGCTGGATCGAACTCTGAATGTCCCATCAGACATCTCCGTGCCAGAAGAGCGAGAAGGTGCGCCCAGGAATCTTTCCGGACAATTACCGAAAGCAGTAAGCGCGTTGGCAGCCATCAAGCGGCCTCCCAAAGCAGAGTCTCCCCTTAACGCTCCGTTGCTTTCGCAGAGCTTGCTGATCAGGAGGAAACCAATCGCCTATTAGAGATACTGCGAGACAGCGATCAGCGGCGCTGACCCGAATAATATTGGGACGTGACTTTGGTAGCCCAGCGCTCAGACACTTGAGTATTTTCAAAGAGATGTTTTCCAAGCGCGAGTGTGGCCGCCCCTAGACTGCCCGCCGCAAACATTAGCATGCCGATCAGCATTTCCAATGGTGTAGCTTCGTGTGGCGCATGGCGTCTGACAAGCGCTGCCATCCACAGTCCAAGCAGCCAAGCGCAGCCTAGCAACAGCATTCCGCTGAGACGAAGAATCAGATCGGCGCCAGGCCGTTCATGCCAGATGGTCATCGAGCCACTCCTTGAGAGCACCCATTTATTCGCACGCGCATAGCTATTCGAGATCAGGATTAGTGTGCTTGCATAGTATTTGAGCTATGCGAGGTCAGACCGGCCACGGCGCATATGGAAAATTATATGCGATGGGGAATGGAATCATCTGGAGATATTATGCGTCCCCGTGCGATGAGCGAGGATGCTCTATTCCATTCCGTTCCTTCGCCTGTGAATTCATCAACATCGGTTGAGCCATTACCCGCTGGCGATGCCTGTCATGGGCCAAAAGGAAAGCTCTCAGTCCTTGCAATCGGCGCGCTGGGCGTGGTCTTCGGGGATATCGGCACATCGCCGCTCTACGCTTTGAAGGAGAGCTTTGTTGGCCACCATCCGCTCACCGTCGATCAGGCGCATATATATGGCGTCCTGTCCCTAATCTTCTGGACAATGACCCTCATCGTTACTGTCAAATATGTCTTGATAGTTATGCGCGCCGACAATGATGGCGAAGGCGGCAGCATGGCGCTATTGGCGCTGATTGCGCGGACGGTCGGAGAACGCCCCTGGTCGCCCATGTTGATAACGCTGGGCGTCCTGGCGACAGCGCTGTTCTACGGTGACGCGATTATCACACCCGCCATTTCCGTTTTATCGGCGGTCGAAGGCCTAACCATCGTCGAAGCACGCCTGACACCTATGGTCCTGCCCATAGTGATCGCCATTCTGGTCGGATTGTTCGTCATCCAAAAGCACGGCACCGCGCGCGTAGGTGCGCTGTTCGGCCCAATCATGATCGTCTATTTTTTAGTACTGGCATTGCTTGGAGCATCGAGCATAACCGCCCACCCCGAGATTATTGGCGTTGTGAACCCCTATTGGGCATTCCATTTTTTCGCACTCGACCCCAAGCTGGCGTTTCTGGCGCTGGGATCAGTGGTGCTGGCCGTAACCGGCGCCGAGGCGCTCTATGCCGATATGGGCCATTTCGGCCGCAAGGCGATCAGCGTGTCGTGGCTCTATGCTGCGTTTCCCTGCCTGATGCTGAACTACATGGGGCAAGGCGCGCTGCTGCTGGATAATCCTGCTGCGGTCGAAAGCCCGTTTTTTCTAATGGCGCCTGACTGGGCGAGACTGCCGCTAGTGATACTGGCGACGATGGCGACGATCATTGCGAGCCAAGCCGTCATATCGGGCGCCTTTTCCGTCACCCAGCAGGCCGTGCAGCTTGGGTTCCTGCCCCGGCTTAAGATCACCCATACCAGCGCCGACGCAGCCGGTCAGATCTATGTTCCTCTGGTCAACTGGGCCCTGCTCGTCCTCGTCATTCTGCTGACTCTAGGGTTCAAGAGTTCCAGCAACCTTGCCGCGGCATATGGCATCGCGGTGACGGGTACTATGGTGATTACCGCCTGCATGCTCGGCATCCTGACGTTCACGGTCTGGCGCTGGCATCCGCTTGTGGCGGGCCTTGTCACCGGCCTGTTCGTAGTCATCGACGGTCTTTACTTTGCGTCCAATGCCACGAAGATACCCGATGGTGGTTGGTTCCCTCTGCTCGTCGCGGCGATTGCCTTCACGCTGCTCACAACCTGGTCCACGGGCCGCAAGATCATGCGCCGCTATCTGCAGGTAGGTGCAATGGACCTTGGCCTGTTCATCCAGTCGACGGGCAAGTCGATGAAGCGGGTGCCGGGCGTCTCTATATTCCTGTCTTCGACGGATGAAGGTGTGCCGCCGGCGTTGCTCCACAATGTGAAGCACAACAAGGTCCTGCATGAGCGGGTCATCATTCTGACGGTCATGACCAAGCGGGTGCCCCATTATGTCGAGGAACGCGTGAGCGTCGAAGATGCTGGCGAGGGGTTCTTCCGTGCGCGGGTGCGGCATGGATTCATGGAAGAGGTCAACCTGCCCGAAATCATATGTTCAGAGAGGCGCTGTGGCGGAGCCATAAGCCCCATGGAAACAAGCTACTTCCTCAGCAGGCAAACCCTGATCGCATCGAGCCGCCCCGGCATGGCGATCTGGCGCGAGAAACTTTTCGCCTGGATGATCCGCAACGCGGAAAGCCCGATGGCGTATTTCAAGTTGCCAACTAATCGCGTGGTCGAACTGGGGTCTCAGGTCGAAATCTAACGCGCGTCAATCGGGCGACTGGAGCCGATAACCGATACCAAGCTCGTTGCCGATGATCTGCGGGCGCTGCGGATCGAATTCGATCTTTTGCCGCAGCGTGCGGATGAGCACGCGAAGATATTCGACATGATGTTCGCTCTCATTGGGCCAGACATGGTCCATGATCTGTTTATGGGTAATCACACGACCGGGGAATTGGGCCAATTGCGCGAAGACGGCATATTCCTTGGGCGTGAGATGCACGTCCTTGCCTGCTTTCATGACCTTCCGCTTCATCAGGTCGATCTCCAGCTCACCGATCTTCAATGCCGCAACGCCGCCATCCTTGCCAAGCCGATTGCGCAGCGCCACGCGCACCCTGGCCAGCAGTTCATTCGTATCGAACGGTTTGGTCAGATAATCGTCGGCGCCCAGATCGAGCGCCGTCACCTTTTCTTCCGTGGCCTCTCGCGCGGACACTATAATCAACGTGGCGGTCGAATGCGCTTTGATGATCGGTACGAGTTCCAGCCCGTCCCGGTCGGGGAGCCCCAGATCCAACAGGACGATATCGGGACGCTCGGCCTCGACCAGTTCCAGCGCGATGCGCCCATTTTCGGCTTCGATCACAGCATAGTCGGCCCGCGCCAGCGCGGCCTGAATGAGCCGCCGGATATGGGGTTCATCGTCAACGATAAGAACTTTGTGCCGCAGGGTCATTGCATGGCCTCTTCGTCTATGTCCGACACAATCGTGGTGGCCGGAACGTGGATCGTAAAACGCGCGCCGAAGGGCGCAATGTTGTTCTTAGCAAAGACCTCCAGCCCCATGGCCTCGGCGAAACCTTTCACGATGGCAAGGCCAAGGCCCGTCCCGCCTTTCGAACGGTCGGATCCCTCCAGCCGGGTGAAGGTGTCGAAAACGCGCTCCTCCTTGCCAGCCGGTATGCCCGGTCCTTCATCGACGACGGAGAGATCCAGACCGAAGGGCGTGCGTCGGCACTCTATCCTTACTGGCGTGTCCGGATCGGCGTAGCGACCGGCATTGTCGAGCAGGTTGATAAGGCAGTGATGAAACAGCCGTGCATCGACACGGACAAGTGGCATGTCCGGTGGAATGTCGAGAATGACTTCGTGATCCGCAAGGGACTTGCGGGTGTCATGCACTGCAGCAGATACGGCATCGGTGAGATCAGTGGCTTCAACGCGGAGCGATAGCGCGCCAGCCTCCACCCGCACCATATCGAGCAGGTTGGCAACGAAACGGTTCAGTCGCAGTGCCTCCCCTTCCAGCGTATCCAGCATCTCTTCTGACGGCGTCCGCCGCAGTTCATGAATGGTCGAGAGGATGGTAGTGAGCGGCGTGCGCAGATCGTGGCTCACGGACGACAGCAGGACTGAGCGCAGCCGGTCGCGTTCGCGCAGTTGTCGGGCATCCTGCATCTCCTCTTCCAGCGTCAAGCGATCAAATGCGATCGAGGCTTGGTCAAGCAGGCTCATCACGAGCGGAATCTGATCGGATCGCAGCGTCTCGTTCGCATCCTCTCTTGCAAATCCGATGACCCCAAGGATGCCGCGGGTGGTTTGTAGAGGGTGGAAAAGCCAGTCAGAGGCGGTGAGCGTTGACGAGCCGCGCCCCGCTGGCTGACCATTATCCATCGCCCATTGTGCCGCAGCCTTTTCAATATCCTCAAGACGGTTTTCGGGGGGATAGGCGGCGCGCACCTGCGGCCCGTCGCGGGACGGCAGGAGCATGACCGTCCGGCAATCGAACAGGCGCGAAATTTCCGCGCATATGGCGTGCATCAGCTCTTCCTGACTGCCGGATGAAGTGAGCTGGCGGGAGAAACCAGCCAGCGCAGCATTCTGGCGCGCGCTCGACTGGGCCAGAACGGCCTGAGCGCGAACCCGCGCAGCAAACTGGCTGGTGACGATTGCCACGCCCAGCAGGACGAAGATGCTGACTACATTCTCCGGGTTGTTGACCGTCAAAGTCCCCGTCGGCGGCAGGAAAAAGAAATTATAGGCAAGCGAAGATGTCAGCCCCGCGAAGAGCCCCGCCCGCAGACCGAATGTGGCCGCCGCAAACATGACAGGCACGAGATAGAAGAGTGCGACATTGCCCAGCGCAATGAATTCTATCAGCAGACGGCTGGCCGCCGTACACGCGACAATCGCGGCAAGGGTCCACACATAGTCCGCCGGCTTGCCCCATCGGCCCGGACGAGCGCTACGCACTCGTGGCTGGATGGGCATATTACTGTCGCCGGGAAGGACGTGCACCGCTATATCGCCCAGATTGCGGACCAATCGGTCGACTACCGACCCATAGCGCAATTCGAACCACCAAGGCCGCGCGGATTTACCGATAACGATCTGCGTCGCCCTGGCATCTTCGGCAAAGGCTAGAAGACCGTCCACCACTGTCGCGGCCGGAATGGTCGCCGTCGCCGCACCAAGCCGCGACGCAAGCGCCATTGTTTCCGCCAGCCGGTCACGTTCACTGTCCGTCAAATTCTGACTACGCTGCGTTTCGATATGCACGGCGGTCCAGGTCCCATGGAGCGCGTCGGCCAGTCGCTTGGCGGCGCGCACCAGTCCGGGCGCACTGTCCTGTTCGCTCAGCGCCACGACCACGCGCTCGCCAGCGGCAAAATTGCCTGCCAACGCGTGCGCGCGGACATAGTCGAGCATTTGCGCGTCGACCGCCTGCGCGGCACGGCGCAGCGCCAGCTCCCGCAGGGCGGTGAGATTGGACTTGGAAAAGAAATGGTTGAGTGCGCGGGTCGCTTCGGCCGGGATATAGACTTTGCCGTCCTTGAGCCGTTCGATCAGTTCGTCGGGCGGAATGTCCACCACCTCGATCTCTGCCGATTCCAGGATGCTGTCGGGAACAGTCTCCCGCACCCTGACCCGCGTGAACGAGGCGACCACGTCATTGAGGCTCTCAACATGCTGGATGTTGACGGTGGAATAGACGTCGATCCCCGCGTCGCGCAGCTCCTCAATATCCTGATATCGTTTGGGATGGCGGCTGCCGGGCGCATTGGTGTGCGCCAGTTCATCGACCAGCACCAATTGCGGGCGGCGAGCGAGGATGGCATCGATATCCATCTCGTCGATAGATTGCCCTTGATAGACAATGGCTTGGCGCGCGATGAGTTCGTGCCCGTGGATCAGAGCTTCGGTTTCTTTACGGCCATGCGTTTCGACCACGCCGATTACGACATCGACGCCCGCTTCACGGCGGTGGCGTCCATCGGTCAACATCTCATAGGTTTTGCCGACGCCGGGCGCCGCGCCCAGAAAGATCTTGAGACGCCCACGGCCTTCCTGCGCAGCCTGACGCAGGAAGGCCTCCGGGGTAGGACGGTTTGGACTTTCGTTCACCGGGATCCAGTAGCACCGATGGGATCAGGCCGTCGATTGGTCACTGCGCGATCGACCGCAAGGTTGAGGTCGAGCACATTGACGCGCGTTTCGCCCAGAAATCCGAGCATCGGCTGTTCGATCGACCGATCGACGAGGGCGCGCACGGAGGCTTGAGATATGCCGCGCGCTCTGGCGACGCGCGCGACCTGATAGAAAGCCGCTTCGGGCGTGATATGAGGGTCGAGACCCGAAGCGGAGGTTGTCACCAGGGCAGGCGGAACAGGTAAACCTGGTGAGGATTGCGAGAGCCGCGCGACGTCGGCTTTCACCCGATCCGCAAGTGCGCGACTTGTAGGGCCGAGATTGGATCCGGAAGAGGCAAGGCCGTCATAGCCTTTGCCCGCCGCTGAAGGGCGAGACGCGAAATACTGCTCGCTGGCGAACCCCTGCCCGATAAGCTCTGAACCCACGACTACGTCATTTTGGCGGATAAGGCTGCCATTCGCCTTAGAAGGAAACAGGAGTTGGCCCACGCCCGTTACGGCGAGAGGGTAAGCGATACCGAGCAGCAGCGCGAAGAGGACCGTCAGTACGATGGCCGGACGCAGCGCGGTGAGAAAATCCTTGTTCATGACAGTCTTCCTTAAGCCAGGCCGAGGCAGTTGACGGCAAGATCGATCAGCTTGATGCCGACAAAGGGCGCAATCAGACCCCCCAGTCCGTAAACAGCCAGGTTGCGGGCAAGCAGCGGACCGGCCCCGATCGGCCGGTATTTCACGCCCTTCAATGCGAGTGGCACCAGCAGCGGAATGATCAGGGCATTGAAGATGATGGCTGAGAGGATCGCCGATTGCGGAGTCGCAAGGCCCATGACGTTGAGCACCCCCAGACCCGGATACAGCACTATGAACATCGCCGGGATGATCGCGAAATATTTGGCCACGTCATTGGCGACTGAAAAGGTCGTCAGCGCCCCGCGGGTCATGAGCAACTGCTTGCCTAGGCCGACCACCTCGATCAATTTGGTCGGATCACTGTCGAGATCGACCATGTTGCCCGCTTCACGCGCGGCCTGCGTTCCGGTGTTCATGGCGACACCGACATCGGCTTGCGCCAGCGCCGGAGCGTCGTTGGTGCCATCGCCGCACATGGCGACCAGCCGCCCGCCTTCCTGTTCCTTGCGGATGAGGGCCAGTTTGTCTTCCGGTGTGGCCTGCGCAAGAAAGTCATCCACGCCCGCTTCGGCCGCGATGGAGGCGGCGGTCAGCGGGTTGTCGCCGGTAATCATTACCGTGCGAATGCCCATGGCCCGCAATTCGCCAAACCGCTCACGAATACCTGCCTTCACCACGTCCTTCAGGAAGATGGCGCCGAGCAGCTTCCCATCGCGTGCGACAGCCAGTGGCGTACCACCTGCCCGTCCGATTTCGTCGGTGATCCGCCGTAATTCGTTGGCAATAGGTGTTTCGGCGAGACCGGGATTGGCGTTCAGGATAGAATCCACGGCCCCCTTCTGAATGACGGCACCATCGGTCTTTACACCGGAAATGCGCGTCTGGGCCGTGAAGGCGATGACTTCCGCATCGGCAGGAAGGCTGTTGGTGGCCTGGCCGAACTTCTCCCGAGCCAGAACGACGATAGAGCGGCCTTCAGGCGTTTCGTCGGCGAGACTGGCGAGCAGCGCGGCCTCCGCAAGCATGGCCGGGGTAGCGCCGCCAACAGGACGGAACTCGCTGGCCTGACGGTCGCCGACGGTAATGGTGCCGGTCTTGTCGAGCAGCAACACATCGATATCACCCGCTGCCTCGACCGCGCGACCGGATTTGGCAAGCACATTGAAGCGGACGAGGCGATCCATGCCCGCGATACCTATCGCCGACAGCAATGCCGCAATTGTCGTGGGGATGAGAGTAATCAGCAAGGAGGCGAGCATCGCCACCGGCACGGACCCGCCTGAATAGCTTGCGAAGCCCGGAATGGTGCTGACCGCGATCAGGAAGATGATCGTCAGGCCGACAAGCAAGATGGTGAGTGCGATCTCGTTCGGCGTCTTTTGCCGTTCGGCACCTTCCACAAGCGCAATCATGCGGTCGAGGAAACCTTCGCCCGGTCCGGCTGTCACCCGGATGCGGATTTCGTCTGAAAGGACGCGCGTGCCTGCTGTGACGGCCGAGCGGTCGCCGCCGGCCTCCCGGATCACCGGCGCGCTTTCGCCGGTGATGGCCGCTTCGTTGACCGATGCGACACCGGAGACCACTTCGCCGTCCGCGGGGATGAGATCCCCTGTCTCGACAAGGACGATGTCCCCCACGCGCAGGGCGCTGGCGACGATGCTGTCGTGATCGCGGCCATCGCCTTTCAACCGCTTGGCCGTAAGGTCTGCTTTGGTGGCGCGCAGCGAGGCGGCCTGAGCCTTTCCGCGCCCCTCGGCGATCGCTTCGGCAAAAGTGCCGAAGAGTACCGTCAGCCAAAGCCAGATTACAAGTTGCAGCTTGAAGCCGGTCGAGAGGCCGTCCTGCCCGACCACCAGAAGGATGGTCAGGAGGATAGCAACCACTGCCGTCGTGAACATCACCGGATTGCGGATCAGCTCCTGCGGACTGAGTTTGCGGAAGGCGCCGCCGATCGCTGGAACGATCAGGTCAGCGGTGAAGAGCGATTTGGACGCTGTGCGTGCCATGATGTCGTTTCCTTAGAACAGCTGGCCACGGATCATCGCGAGATGATCGGCAATGGGGCCAAGCGCGAGGCCGGGCAGGAACGTGAGGCCGCCCACGATCAGCACGATGCCGATCAGAAGGCCGGTCCACAGCGGTCCGGTTGTCGGGAAAGACCCCGACGTCGCTGGCGTGTAATTCTTCGCCGCCAAACTGCCTGCGATGGCCAGCATGGGAATGATGATGAAGAAACGTCCGACCCACATCGCGACCCCCAGCAACCCGTCGTAGAAGGGCGTGTTGGCGGTCAGGCCCGCAAAGGCCGATCCGTTATTGCCCGCGCCAGATGTAAAGGCGTAGAGAATTTCGGAGAAGCCGTGCGGTCCCTTGTTGAGCGGTCCTGCCAGGCCGGCTGGCAACACCGACGCGACTGCGGTAAAGCCCAGGATAATTAGCGGCAGCACCGCTATCGCCAGCACTGCTAGCTTGACTTCCCGGCCCTCAATCTTCTTGCCGACATATTCGGGCGTCCGCCCGACCATCAGGCCAGCTACGAACACCGCAAGGATGGCAAACAGCAGGAAGCCGTAAATGCCCGCGCCTACGCCGCCGACGACGACTTCGCCCAACTGAATGTTGAACAGCGGGATCAATCCGCCAAGCGCAGTGAAGCTGTCGTGCATGGCGTTGACCGCGCCGCAGGATGCTGCGGTCGTAACGGCGGAGAACAGGGCGGACGCGGCGATGCCGAAGCGCACCTCCTTACCCTCCATATTGCCGCCCGCGACGCCCAGATTGTGCAGGATCGGATTGCCTGAGGCTTCCTGCCAATAGACGATGGTTACGCCGACCAGAAAGATGGTCAGCATGGCACCAAGGATTGCCCAGCCCTGACGGACATTGCCGACGGCCTTGCCAAAACACCAGGTGAGGCCAAAGCCGATGGTGAATATCGAAAGCATCTGGATAAGGTTGGTTAGCGCGTTGGGGTTTTCGAAGGGATGCGCGCTGTTGGAGTTGAAGAAGCCGCCGCCGTTGGTGCCCAACATCTTGATTGCTTCCTGGCTCGCCACCGGTCCAAGCGCGAGCGTTTGCTTCGCGCCTTCCAACGTCGTTATATCCACCGATCCGGCCAGCGTTTGCGGGACGCCATTGGCGGTCAGGAACAGCGCATAGACGATGCAGATGGGCAGCAGCAGGTACAGGGTGACGCGCGTTACATCCGCCCAGAAATTGCCGATGGTGCCCGCGTTGCGCCGCGCAAAACCACGGAAGAAGGCGAAAGCGAGCGCAATGCCGGTCGCAGCGGACAGGAAGTTATGGATCGTCAGACCCAGCATCTGGCTGAGGTTCGACATAGTGGATTCGCCGCCATAGCTCTGCCAGTTCGTGTTGGTCGTGAAGCTGACCGCCGTGTTGAACGAGAGATGCTCGCTAAGCCCTGGATAGCCCAGAGGATTGAGCGGCAGGACGCCCTGTAGCCGGAGGATCGCGTACGTCAGGAGCAATAATGCGACGTTGAAGATCAGCATGTGAACGGCGTAGCGGCGCCAGCTCTGTTCGGCATTGGGGTCTATACCGGCAAGCTTATAGAAGCCGTGTTCCACTGGCCCCAGTACAGCGTGGAGCGGCGTTCGCCGTCCTTCATAAAGAGCGAACAGCCATGTACCCATCGGCCCGGTCAGCGCGAGCAATATCCCCACAAAGGCGAGGATCAAAATCCATCCCTGGAATGTCATGATTCGCTCCTTTCTAGAAGCGTTCGGGCCGCACAAGCACGGCGACGAGGTAAAGGAGAAGGCCAGCGGCAGTAGCCGCGGCGAGCCAGAGATCGATCGTCATATCCCTTGTTCCCTCACGCGTTGTCGCACAGGCGGATATAGGCGAGGCTTGCGGCGACCAGCCCGAGGGCGATGCCCAGCCAGAGTAAATCCTGCATTACCCAATTCCTTTCGGGACATGGGCGACCGGGTCGATCATCCCATGAATACTGGCCTCGGACGGCAAACGGATCGACCGAGCTCTATATCGATAGCGTCGCTCGACATTCCGGTCAGCGAGTCGCATGCTGGATGTACGAATTGACCGCAGTGGAAATCGAGATGGAGAACAGGGCAATCGCATAGTGATTGCATATGATACCGACGAGCAGTGCGGCTCATGGTCAAATTTTGTCGGCCAAGCGGGCGCGAGCGCTCAATTGCCCCGACCGCACTTGAGCCATTCAACGCAACTGGCGTTTGCTCACTCTCGACTTAAAAAGCGGTCACTCGGCATATCTTTTGGCAAAGCGGATGACGGTGTTGATCTCTGTTTATGTCTTTATGGCGTCTTCAATAATCTTCCTCGCGAGACCATAAGCATGTCGCCGCTAAAATGGTGGGCATGACATTGAGCCACCTGTTGGCGACTGCGGTCACTGTCGGCAGACCACCAACATTATATGTCCATGCATGCTGCGTTTCTTCCAGTATCATCAGGCAGACCATTTCAATAGCGACCTTATGATGGAATGCATCTGGCTTCACATCGCATCTTTCATGATCGCGAAGCTCGCTTTGCCACATTAAGACATCGGCGGCAGGTGAGTAGTGGCGCCCTTGAATAGACGCTGAGCCCCATATCAAACACGATAAGTGAGGCGCGAAGTGGTCTCACGGCGGCGGGCCTACAATGTCAGCTTTCCACGTTTCTTGATCCGGAAGCCGTCAGTCCCGAATGTCCCATTTATGGTCGTTCAGACTTCTGCGCTGTAGCGATCATCCTTTGGCCAGCCGCCTCTTGCTCCATATTCATGGTCCGCGCCGCCATCCATTCGGGCACATGCCAACTGGCGGGCAGGGATCGCGCAACGGCTCCAGGCAGCACGGCCCATAAGAAGATTCCAGCAAGCACGCCCCCCGCCACACACCAAAACTGGCGTTCGATTTGCTGGTCGGCGGCTTGCCCACGCTTCACAACGCTTTCGATTTGCCCAGCTGATCGGTCGAGTGCGGCGCGCGCGGTGTCGAGCATCCGTCGATCTTCAACGCGTACCGCTTCAGCAGCTCGGTTGATATGCTGACCTATTTCGGTGGGTGTGAGCACGATGGCCGGTGCCTGTTCGACCGCTGCAAGTCGACCAGCGACATGGCCCAAACGTCGATCGATGCCATCGAGCGCTGCCGTGTGGTCAGGGATCCGCTCACGCGCCGCCGTCAAGTTGGCAACGGCATTGTGCAGGAGGCTAAGCTCATGCCGCACGGCCTCGAAAGCCTGGGCAGTGGTTACTTCGGTGTCGATGGTATCTGTCATGAACGGCAGGCTAAACCGTGTTCGGTTCGCAATACCAGAGGTTGGAACATCGCGGGAAGCCGTGAGATTTTCGACCCCTTTGGAGTGCCCGCAACTGAGACGGCTTGAGAGTGTGCCAGCTAGCGTCGGCCTCGCGACTCGGGCCTTGGGCTGTCCTACCGCCCCAATTGGCGCCCTCTGGCAAGATCGAGGCCATGGTGGAATGCGAGCTGGGCACCAAGCGAGCGCCGACTCTCCATCATGGTGATGCCAAGCTGCGCCTTGCGGATGGCCAGGAGGGACTCAAGCTGTGGATCGCGGTGCAGGCTTCTGGCCATATCGGCCATGGCCGAACGGGTAGACTTGTAGGCCTCCATGTTCCCAGCGGCATAGTGCCGATCGACCTGGCCGGCCAAGTCGTTCCAGCGGGTGATAAACCGGTCTGCCCGCATCTGCGGATTGGTGCGCAGTTCGGTTTCCAGCTGCAGCGCGCGTATGGCACGGGTGGTGCGCCCCTGCGCTGCCTCGCTCGCGAGCTGCGGGTTCTTGGCATAGGCTGCCTCGGCATCGCGCGGCCCATCGGGGCGCTGCGCCTCAAAGGCCTGGCTCGCAGACCTTAGCTCGGCAACCTGCTCTGGGCTGTCCCTGCCGCCACGACCTCGCGTGCTGTAGATGGCATCGATCGCTCTTGCATGGCGTTGCAGCGCGTCGGTCCGCTCGCGCTGCGGCGAGGCCGCGCGGGTTTCGGCACGGGACAAGGTCGCGCCGATGTCCGGCGTAGCGGTGGGTTGTACCAGATCCTTCGAGACCTTGAGCCGCACGTCATCGAAGGTCGCGTTTGTCGGAATGCGGTCGAGCGCCGATAGCTGGAGCTTGAGCCCATCGAAGATACCGCGCCGCGGCTGAAAATGCGCAGCAGGCTCCGGTGCGGGCGCATAGTCACTCGCCATGTCGTTACCGCGCTCGCGGCCAAGCGCGCTTGTCAGTCGGCTGCGATCGGCGAAGTCGTCCTTGCCGTAATGCAGATCCACATTATCGCGATGTCGGGACAAAGCGACATACGACGCATGCCGGTCGAGGCCGGGCGTTGCCAGCACATGGACGTTGTCGACCGTCATCCCCTGCGCCTTGTGGATGGTAGCGGCATAGCCGTGATCCACATGAGCATAGTTCTTCACGTCGAACGCAATGGACCTGCCGTCATCGGTGCGCACCCGCATGGCAATCTCGCTCACCTTTTCTACCGTGCCGAGCGTACCGTTCTTAACCTCCAGGCTGCGTTCGTTCCGCAGGAACATCACGCGGTCGCCAGACCCGAAGGATCGTTCGCCCCGCTCCACTTGCAATGCGACTTCCCTACCAAGCATCTGTGCGGCGCGCATGCGCGCACGCGCAGCTTCGTTGAGCTCACGCACCTCGTCATTGGTGTGGGTAAGGATGATCCGACTGGCGTCTGGATTGGCCATCCGACCACGCTCCCAACGATCGATCAGGTCCTCGCGGGCCTGCGCGCGGGTCTCAGCGGCATGGACGTGCCCAGCATTGTCATAGGCAGCCACGGCCTCGTTGGTACGTCCTGTTGCTAGCTGCCGCGTCGCATCGCGCTGCCAGTCCTCGCGCTGGCGGCGGATGGCGGTGATCTCAACCCCGCCGTGGCGCTCTGCGGCCGACCGGAACGCTGCGCCCGCTTCGATTGCCTGCAACTGCTGCGGATCGCCGATCAGCACGACCTTAGCGCCGCGTTTTTCCGCCTCACGGATTACCCGCACCATCTGGCGCGTGCCGATCATGCCCGCTTCGTCGATGACGAGAATGTGCCTGTCGGTCAGTAGCTCCCGATCCTGCGCCCAGTGATGCTCCAGGCTGGCGATGGTGCGAGACGATATGCCTGAACCACCTTCGAGATTTTCCGCAGCGATGCCCGAGAGCGCCAGGCCTTGCACCTGATAGCCTTCGGCTTGCCAGGCTTCGCGCGCAACGCCCAGCATCGCTGACTTACCCGTCCCGGCATAACCGATGATTACGCCAAGGTCTTTTGTATTGGTGACATGGTCGAACGCGCTGCGCTGTTCAGATGAAAGCGCCATGCCGCGCTGTGCAGCGCGTGCCAGCGCTGCTTCGCGATGCTGTTCACTGACGCCATGATGGCGGCGTGCATCGAGGGTGACGGTCGCACGCTCCAGCCGCTTTTCCGTCTCGATCATCGATCGCGACGTGAACCGCTGTTCGCCCCGCCCATCCTTGCCCAAAGCGACGAGCTCGGGCGCAGCCTTCACCGCTGCCATCACCTCGTCGAACTGGTCCTTGCCTTCGCTGTGTCGATGCACGAACATCGCCAGATCGCGCGTGGTGAAGGTTGCCTGGCCATGCATGATCGCGTCAAGCGCTATGCCTGGGGAAGCAATGATCTTCGCGCCGTTCGACCGCGCGATGGTGTGATGTTCATCGAGCCGCTTACTGGAAAGGCCTTGCTCCACCATCCGCGACGCTGCCGGACCGATCTTATGTTGCGGCTCAAGATCGATGCCTTGTGCTTCAAGGCTGCGGTGATCGACCGTTGCATCGATATCGAGCGCGGCAAGCCGGGTGTTGACATGGGAAGCCCAGGCTTCGCGCCACTGCTCCAGCAGGTCGGTGCGGTTCCACTCGCGCATCTTCGCGCCGAACCCGTCTTCGCGTACTTCGCGGGTGCTGAGCATGACGTGCGCATGCGGCTTAGCCATACCATCGGCACCGACATCCCAATGGACATTAAGATCAGCGACCATGCCGCGTGTCACAAACTCCCGTTTCACGAAGTCGCGCGCCAGTGCGATGCCGTCGGCCTGGCTCATCTCGCGGGGAATGGCGAACTCGATCTCGCGGGCAAGCTGGGCATCCTTGCGCAGTTCCGCCGCCTCGACCGCATTCCACAGTTTCTCACGGTCCTGCCACGCCTCGGGTGCGCCGTCGGGTAGCATCACTTCGCTGTGTACGACGCCCGTTTTGTTGGAGAAGTCATGATGACGTTCAAGCCGCTGGTCATGCAGCCGCGAGGCGGAACGATAGGCGGCCGCCGCCAGCGCCGAGGAACCAGCAGCGCGCGAGATGATCTTTGCGGAGAAGTGGTAAATCGCCATGACGGCGTACCAATTACACCTAAAAGCGCACGTCGGCACGACGTATAAGCGCGCCCTCAAAAGATTTCATCTGTCTCGGGACTGCGTAATCCCAGGAGATTTCAGCGCATTGCGGTTGATCGGATGCCTCGATAACTGGCTGGTCCTCATCCCGCAACAGGAGGACCAGCCTATGCGCAAACCGCGCGATTATGATGCCGAGATGAAGGCGCTTGCCGACAAGGCGCGGCACCTGAAGAGCCGCAAGCAAAGCCAGCTTGGCGAACTGGTGATTGCTACCGGGGCCGACGCGCTCAGCATGGAGGAACTGGCGGGCGCCTTGCTCTCCGCTGCCGCCATGACCGATGCTGCAACGAAGGAGGCGTGGCGCAAGAGCGGCGGCACCTTCTTTCGCGGGACCAGACCGCAGCCTGGCAGCATCGCTGGCAACAAGCCGGGCAGCGCTGCGACGGGTGACGGCGGCGCGCAATCGGCTGCTGCTAATCCGGGCGCGGCATGACACACGTAACTGGCAGATGAAGCGGCGCGAACGCACCCAGCATCTGATCGAACTGGGCGGACTGGTTGCAAAGGCCGGGATCGTCGAACTCGCTGATGACGACCGTGCTGTGATCCTTGGGATTATGGTCGAGGCGGCGGCAAAACTGCGCGGGCAGGATCGCGAACAGGCACTTGCCTCCTGGCGGCGGCGCGGGAAGCGCGCCTTCGTTGAGGATAGTGGAGCGAGCAAAGCAGTGGCAAGATAATTACAAAAGAGATTTTCGCGGTCTTCAGAAGGGAAACGGAACGCTTTTCCAGCTTTCAACTGAGCTATAGGGGTCGATGTAGACTTCGCTTGGTTCCCAGCGTGGAGTTTCGCAAATGTAAAAGTCATCAGCTAGGCGGCTTCGCTGCCCCAGACCGTATGGAATTCCGTATTGCGCGGCGAGCAACACAACATTTGCACAGACAGCGGCTATTGCACGCTCAAGGGTGGCTTCGCCAAAGGCTACCTCTCGGTCATGTTTGGTCGCGTTATAGGCATTGTACCACTCAAGCGACTTAGAGGGCGCGCCTGCGTCCCAAGTGCGGAACGGCGCTACAGCAGTGAGCCACGGGAATTCCGGCAAGGTTACCCGGTATTGATCGAGTTTCATGGCAGGAAGCAAAGCTACGTAGTCCGAGGTCTTCTCTCCAGTCTTGCCGTTGGCGCGCAGAATGCCTTTCCACTGGGCTTCCACCTCCATCGCCGCCAAGATGAGCAGATTGCGAATGTCATTGCCGTAGGCTTGCATATTTCTGGCTGTCGGATGGATGGTTTGAAAAATCTCGGACAGGCGCCGGGCAAGAAGCGTCGTTTGGCTTCGGATCTGAAGTACAGTCTCTTGCTCAAGATGTGTTGTCGGATTGAACCCCGGCGATTCGTAAGGATGTTGGTCGTTTGGTCGCGCCATCCTCGGATAATGTTCGCCCGGTCCTAAGTCCATGCAATGAAAAGGGTTTTCTCCATTGGGGGCGAACCAGCTCGTCGCTTGCCGCCTGATAGCCTCAAAAATTTCCTCTCCGGTTTCGGCGCGAAAATAACTTCCGGGACCGGTGCGCGGATTGGTAACGTCAATCCTAACGGCCTCAGTAGTGGTGATTTCCCAGATGCCGAGTGCTTTGCCATTGTGGTCAATCCGTAGGAAGTACGCCATCCGTTGTCTCGTTTCGGCATTCATACGCTCTATATATCTTCGAGCTGAAACATCACCCCGCCTCGCGCGCCGTCTGTTCAAGCTGGGCGATACGCTCCAGGCAGATTTCTTCGACGACGCGGCTCAGTTCCTCGACTTGTTCGCCGAGCCAGGCCAGCTCTTCCGCGCTGATCCGATAGTGCTTCGAATATCGCGCCTTGACGTAGGCTTCTTTTAACTTCTCGAACAACGCCCGTTGCTTGCGGTTGTCGCTTGGCCAAACGTGGGTGAGCCGTGCGTCAAGCCGCTCGGCTTGGGTTCGTAGAAATGCCAGATTATGGACATGTGGTGTGTAGAAGGTCACCGCTAGCAGGACACAGTGGTAAAGGCGTTCGGTAGCCTGATGAAGAATGAAGGCAGCATCACGCCATTCCTTCTGTGACACGAAGAATTGAAACCCTTTTTGCGCTGACGTTGCGAGAGGCATCCACTCTTCAAAATACTCCTTCGCCATGTCCAGCGCCGCATGCGGTGTCTTGGGTTTGGGCTGGTGCAGCTCGGTGTTGTCGCTCTCATAGAGCGCGATGCCGTCGCGTGCGACGTCCATGAAAAAGTAGCGCCCATGGGCAAGTCCGTCATTCACTTCACCCAGCGTATGAACGATGAAGTTGACCGGGGTCTTGAGCTTGGCAGTGATGCCATATTCGCGCATGAGTCGGTCATCGACCCTGGCCCAATATTTGATACGGTCGGTCAGCCGCTTGTCGTTGACAATGATAAGAAGGTCATAGTCCGACTGGTAGCCTTTTGCGGTGTGCGGCTCATCAACCCAGCTCCCGCGCGCATAGCTGCCGTAGAGAATGACCTTGAGGATGCGGCCCTTCTTCTTCCACTCGTGCGAGGCACGTGCGAAATTCTCGGTGAATTCCTCAAATATGAGCTGGAGAACGCACTCCAGTTCGCGCTGTTTGTTTGCCGGAAGATGATCGAGATCGCTACGCATGATTTCTCTACCCTGTCGGGCTTGTCGCGTGATGGCAAGCCATTGGGCGGCACGCCATCACACGGGACCTAATATTCACCACGGCCACAGGCGCTGCCACCATATCTCCGGCTCGCTAAGTGTGCGAAAGAAAATCGTAAGTGCCGCAGTGAATTCAGACTGTACCTCGTCGGCGCTGATCCCGTGCCGCCCGGCAAGCTCGGCATAGCTGACCTTCTCGAACCGCAACGCCCAGAAAATAGCCCGTTGCCGCTCGGTCATGTGGCGCAGAGCACGATTGGCGCGCCGTCGAAACACATGGGGCGGTAGCCGTTCGGTCATGGCTGCATCTCCCCGCCCGAGAGGATGAATTCCGATGCCTTGCTGGCAGCGCTTGCGGCCTGGAAGATTGCCTTTTCATCGGCGCGAAGGACGGCAAGTAATCGCGAGGTGTCGATAATGTGAAGGAACGCGGTTTCAGTGTATGAAATGCGCAGAATTGCGACGTTATCTGACGGGCTTTGCTCCGCATTATTTCTCGACGAACCTCTGCGGTCGTTTGACT
>NZ_CAKKNC010000035.1 GCF_918741285.1 Sphingobium sp. CECT 9361
GCTGATCCCGTGGCGGCGACAAACCTCCGCCGTCGGCATGCCGCCCTCCTGCTCCTGCAAGATCGCTATGATCTGCTCTTCGTTGAACCTGCTTCGCTTCATATCGCCCGACTCCTTGGCGTCGGACTCTACCAAAAAATGGTCACAATTCAGGGGAGCACGTCACGCGGCATCTCAAAGTGATCGTTCAGACTGAAAAGAGACTTCGGATCCATGTCACCCCGCCTCCGATGGCTACCGCTTAATGAATCACGAATGCTCCAAACACGCCCCAGTTTTTGCGGTTGCCTAGCAGCGCCTGCATGATCTGAAACCGGATTGCACCGTGCGGCCGATGCGAAAATTACATTATCAAAATCGCCGGAAACCGAGCCTTCGTCACCTCCCGCGCGCCGACTGCTACGCCATCAAGCCAAAATCACCCGGCTTTTTTTCGAAGCGTCCAAATAGCAAATTGGTACTAATGGTTATGGGCTACCTTCTTCCAAGAGTGCTCTCCACCATACGGGGTATATCGTCATGGCATAGAGACAGTAGGCTAGAAGCATGGTCGTTGGAATATGGGTAACCCTACCTTCCACGCTGATTTATGTTATCTACTGAGATACCAAGCATTCGTTCCTGGCTCAGCAGTCAAATCGAGCCTTGTCTTGGAAAGATGGGGATGAGAGGCTGGATCATTATCCAGCCACCGTCCCCAGCGCGACAAAAATAGCGCAACTTCTTCGCCTGGCGGCATGGTTTCTCCGCGGGAGGCCTTTTCAGTATGCGTGAATTCCGCATCGGGATTATAAACGATGCGATAGCCCAAGTTGCGGATGCGCAGACATAGATCGACGTCGTTGAATTCCAGGCTGAAACGTTCGTCGAAGCCGTTCGTTTGCTTGAGAATCGAAAGGCGGGTCGCAAAGACCGCGCCTGTAACAACAGACCACTCTCGTTGCGCGATGGCCCAATCATTATAGGTCGCCGCCTCGATCGGCCAACCGAGCCACGCATGAACGATTGTCCGAAATGACGGGAACATTCCGGCGTGCTGGATGCTGCCGTCGTCATAATAGAGACGGGCTCCGACCCCCCCGACACTTTCGTCAACTGCAAAGCTTAGAAGAGCTAGCAACCAGTCAGGAGTCTTTGGAACGGCATCGTCGTTCAGGAATATGACCTGTTCATCACTCGCCTCACGCCACAGCTGATTCATTTTACTTGAGTAGTTGAACGGTTCACCCAAGGCACGTGGCGTCTCGATCCACTTCAGGTTAAACGGCCACGGATGTTCCGCCCAATCGGGTTTGCCTGCAACATCGTCTCCCACAATCACGGAGATACGATTCATCGGCCATTTTGCTTGGGCGATGCTGGCGAGCAAAGTTTCGATATATGTTTTTGTGGACTGTGGCCGACGCGCTCGCCGCGTGGGAACCACAATCGTCACAGCGGGGTGGCACTTGTCCGTAAAGCGCCGCCGTTGGAGCAACAATCCAGATGTACCCCCTTCGACAAGGGCGATGTCATCGAAGCCTTTGCGCTCGGTAATTACTGCCTGTCGGACCATGATATCAGTTACTGGACGCTTGCCTTTATATCCAATCAGAACCTCCGTGATCCGCGAAATTGCGCCCCCTGCTTCTGCTACGCGCAAAATTAAATCGTAGAGCACCGCCCTGCCGCGGGTATGGTCAAGACCGCCGATATCCGTCAGCATCTTTCGGCGCACAGCGACCGGTGCGCCGACATAGTCTTGTGCTATAAGAAGTGTGCGATTGAAATCGGGTTTAAGGTTGAGCCGGTTGAGCATGGCTTCGCCCGCTGCAACATCATCGGCGTAAAAAAGGGAAACGTCGGGTCGGTTCATTGAGGAGATCAGAACAAAATGTCTCGCTTCTGGAGAGACGTAGGCATTGCGGGGCGCAAACAGGATCCAGTCCGTCGGCGCGCCGTCAGGCAAGGCGTCGCCGTTCCAAGACATATCGTCTTCCAGCGGCACCGGAACCAATCCTTCGGATCCGGGCATATCGCCAAAGCTTTGCGCAGACGAAAAATCTGGGTCGATCTGAGGCGGTGGTGGAAGATGTACGATCCTTCTTTGTCGCCTGGCCGCTACCTTTTGAGTTCCAGAATTTTCGATAGTTTTTTCTAGGCTTACCTTGATGACGTCTGCGACAGCCTCATAGGATAAAAGACGCGCAATGTTGACCTTTGCCGCTCCACCGATGGCATGGTTGCCGGCCATGATCGCCTGAGCCGCTTTCACGAGTACGGTCGCTAAGATATCTTCGTCGACTTTTGCCCAGCCATGGCCCGCAAGATAATGGCCGTAATTTTTGTCGAGCTTCCACATTTTTGCAGGGACTGGATAGCCGCATGTCTCATCAACGAAATCTCTCGTTCCGGCGTAGTCTGTCACGACCACCGGCTTACCAACCGCCATAGCCTCAGCAACGGTCAGCCCGAATCCTTCTGAGCAATGAGGTGACGCATAAATATCTGCTGCCGCCATGAGGCTAGTAACTTCATCAGAATAGAGCGAAACCTCAAGGATGCGGACGCCGGCAGTCGCGTTAACGAGCTTGGTCAGCGCCTCTCCCGCTTCGGGGTTGTCGTAGAGATTCTTAGTCTTTAGAACCAGCGTCCAGCCCTGCGCAGCTAGACCAGATGTTTCAAAAGCACGAATTAGGCCATCGGGATTCTTACGAATAAGATAACTAGCGCCGTCGAAGATGTAGAGGATCACCTTTAGGTTCGGATCAATCCCAAACCGGCGCAACGTGGCCTCACGGTCCGAAGCGATTCTGCCTGGTACGCGCACTGGATGCGGGACAATGTCGACCGAGATATCCACTGCAGCGGAGAAAATCTCTGCGCAATAGGTGCTGGGCGCCCATACCCTGTCAACCGAACGCAATTCCTGCTGCCATGCTGGAGGCAGTGTATCAGTTTCCCATACCCAATACCCGATACGCTGCTTTGCCGACTCGATGATGGTGCGTTGCTCGTCGGTTAAGACATTCCAAGAATCTGGGTTAAGATGCACAATTGCAATATCGGGACGGCCATTAAACTCGATAGTCTCGATAGCTGGACAAACAAGCCGATGGGTGTGGAAGGGCTTCATGACTGGATAGGTATTCACGCTCGCATCAATGTGACGGATCGCGCTGAGTATTTCGCGGCTGGCTGAACCAAGGCCGTTTTCATAGTTCCAGGGGCCAAAAAAAGCGATACGCAACCGATGATCGGTGGTGATGGCCTCGAACTGCCGAGCATCGACCAGCAGATCCCGGCTGGATCCTTCAGGTAGAGAGGAAATTTCGGCTGCGCGGAGCGCCGCTTTCACAAGTTCCACATCGAAACCTGCTTTTTTTAGTACGAGCGGCCACTGTTTATGGATTTCCCTTAGCATACCCAACTGGTCGGTGACTTCTTTAAACTCGTTGCGCAGCATCAGGAGTTTGATGAAGGGGAAGCCCTGGTCAATGAGTTCACGCCAGCTGAAGAATGTAGGGTTTGCGGGGAACGATCCCGCATACAATGCGCGTACCGAAAGACCAGCGGCCTGCATGTTCGTCGCAAAGGGTACCTCATAGGTGCGGATCACCTCATCCTTGTCATCAATCCTTCGAAGATCACGAATAAAATGCTGAAACCCCCACGAACTCAGGGCCTTGGGCTTCAACCCTAGGAAATAGCTTTGCACGTGCCAGCCATATTCGTGACTGGCTGTTAGCGCCACGATGTCTGCAGGACAGTCGCGCACCCGGGCAATCATGGTTCTGAAAATACTGACATCGGCCGTGGGAATGACGCTGTCATTCGCCATCACGAGCAAGCCTGCTCCATAGAGTGCCGGATATAGCTGGAAGGCGTGCGCCCAAGCACCGAAATCATATCCCGCATTGTCGCGTACAATGATGCCTGCAAGGGCAGTCACCTCCTTGTCCAGTAGTTCCAGTGGGCGATCTGCAATAGCGACGAGCAGAACGGACAGACCTGAGCCGCAAAGTTGTTCAACATATGGCAGAACATGCGGTTTAAGCCGGCCCGCTGGAGCGTGCGTCACCAGGATTGCCGCATCCTTACCGGTGGTGAGCGTCATTTCTTTTACGATGACATGCCGCACGTCTTTGGTCCCTGCAACATATGAGCCGGCACGCTTACACCGACGCCCTTCAGCACGCCCATGCAGAATGTAGTGCAAAAGAGGATTCAGGCCAGACGCGCTGACATCGAGATAGGTCGAGATGTAAAATCGTGTGTCGAAATTAGGGCCGGGATCGCGTCCCTCTTTATGTCCGTGATTTAAGTAATGACTCAAAGCAGCTTGTTTACCAGCTAATACGTCTGGATAAGTAGCTTCGTACCAATCTGCGTCGAATAACCCGTCTTCGCGATTAACATCCGTCTCAATTAATGCCTGCAACCTTTCACTTACGCGTTTTCGTTTATTATTTTTTCTAATGCTTATGACGAATAAAAACAAGTTTCTGATATTTTTGACTACATTCATCGCTATATACCTAGTCTGAAACTGATTGCAGATTTTTCCCTAACCATAATACTTCGGGCTAATTTTTTGAGTTTAAATTTCAAAGCTGCTACTATTTCGATTTGCCTACAAAAAGCTGTATAAGGCACGATCTGCGGATCATCGAGAATACGACAGTACCGTGGCAGATTCCGTTGATCTGGTTAGGCGCCTTGGTATTAGCATTGCCGAGATGAAGACGGTTTAGCCTTGGTCATGAAGAGCGATTGCAATCCTCTTTTTACGGCAGGCTTTCTCCGCAAAGCACGCATGAAAGCGAGCAAAAAGAGTTAGCGAGCCTAGCCGAAAGCGCGTTCGTCACAGCTTATAACTTCGCACTGGGCGCCACAGAACTGCCAGTTTTGCAAGTCATTAAAACTGTTTTGCTAAATCAAGGATCATTCGCCCCATTCGACTTGCACCGCCCGCTCCTCGCCCTACAATCTTGAGGATGGCCATGAAGTCGCGTTTGATCGTACTTCTGTCATCGAGATCGCGATAGACTTGCCAGAATGCCTCAACTCCAATCGTTCGGGGCATGTGCCATACGCCATGATAGCCGAAGCTTGTCTCCAAATCACCTGCTCGCTCGGTGGCGAAAAGGTCGGCTAGCGCGCCCGAAGCAAAACGTAGCCCCTTGCCCTCCAGCCAAGTGCGATTGAGTCGAGCGATAGCGATATCCTCAAGGTGGCATGCAAGAAATTGCGGTTCGCGACACGCTTCCATTAACCGCCGACTGCGCAAGGAGAATCCGCCATTGCCAACATCATGGCCATCGGCGAACTGTGGCCAACGCGCACCAATATAGTCATAGTTCAAAAAGTCATGTCGCCACCGCCGCGTATCAAGGACATGACCGTCCCATTGTACGACGAGACAATGCGAGGTTTCTAGATGGTCAACCATTTGTGAAAGCAGGAAATCAGAGTACGCCTGCGTGGAACCGAGGCGAGTAATCGGAATAACAGTGATGTCAGGATGATGGGCCGTGACTGGCGCGTCGGTAAACAGCTTGCACGCAGCAAAGTTGACCTGGGCAACGCTCACCTCCAGCGCCCGCATCGTCGCCGCTACATTCACCGACGTGGCCGCACAGAGCGTAACCTGAGGTAGTGCAAGACGGGAAAGACTGCATCTTACCATGACATTAGATTGACACCACGAAACGTTCACTTGCCCGACTAAGCTCAGGATGGTGAAAGGGGTCTATAATGCTGTTCGTTCCCCATAGCCTCTGCAGCGCAGCCAGTTCGCCGGCAAAGCGCGCTGCACCTATTGGATCCTGATCCAGGCCGCGCGACACCGATTCATGGTGGATCAAGGTCGCTCGTGGCTCGTAAAACGACTGCCAACCACGCTGGTTCAGCCGTAGACATAAATCTACATCGTTGAATGCTACTGGAAAGTTACGCTCGTTAAGGCCTCCGACTGCAAAGAAACGTTCCCGCTGCACGACTAAGCAGGCGGCTGTCACCGCCGCGGTGAATTGCGGCAAAGCGTGGCGAAAGAAGTAGCCGTCTTCATCGGGATAGACAAAGCGATGGGCATGACCTGCTGCATTGCCCACTCCGATCACAACCCCAGCGTGCTGCACACGCCCATCTGGATACAGTAATTGCGCCCCTACCGCCCCCACATCCTCGCGCTGAGCCTGGACGGCCATAGTTGCCAGCCAATTGGGATCTATGATCTCGATATCATTATTAAGTAGGCACAGCAGATCACCTCGTGCCTCGCTTGCCGCACGATTGTTGATCGCCGAATAGTTGAAGACGCCTGGGTGACATAATACCCGGTACTTTGCTGGGTCAAGCGCTTCAAGATAGGCTAAGGTCTGAGGATCGTCGCTCGCATTATCGACTATGATTATTTCCATATTCGGATAATGGGTGGCAGCGACGCCTTCCAAGCATGTCCTTAGCAGATTCGCGCGGTTTCGCGTGGGTATGATCACTGTAACCGAAGGCAGATCATGAGACTGGGCAGTGGTCGTTGGAACGCGCGGCATGGGGCGCGCGCAGCGATGATGCACCATTTGGGAGAGATGGATTGGCGAGACCTGCCCTGCAATACGCGATACTAACTGCTGCGCCCAGTCGCTTACGCCGGCAAGTGCCTCCAGGTCCTGAGACGACGCACGCAGAATACATGCGCCGGTGATATAGTCAAAATGGCAAAATAGCTCGCTATTCCAGTCTGGCTTGAAATGTGGCGTGTGGCGACGTCCTCTCCAGTCTAGCAAATCATCATCAGCATATATGATCTTTGGCACCCTGTCTGTCAGATCCGTTTTGCCAACAATATTGCGATAGGCGCGTATTCCGCCGGGATCGACTATATCTCCCGAGGCGATCGGCATGAGCCATGGATTTTGGTCCCAGTCTATACGCGCAGCAGCTTCAAAAAGGGTCGGCAAGGCAGCTGTCCCAATCAGCAATGCCGTCACTCCTTGCGCAGATAGGCTATTTATAGTGTCGGCCAGCCGGCTCTCGCCCATACTTATGTCGATCAGCGCCACGATCGGCGGTGTGGCATCAGCTTCGCTCCAATCGACTTTTCTCGGCTCGTCCTGCTGCAACATCCATAGCCTATAGGCTCTTGGTGATTGACTAAGCAATGGTGCGAGTTGCCCACGAGCTCGCAACCGTTTGCAGCGAAGTTTCCATTGAATTGCCGTCAGGTAAGCAAGTGGGGTAGCGCGTAAAGCGTCACCGTGGACTAACAGCAACAACCACCATACGGTCGCTTTTTTTCTAAATCTTTCTTTACTGTTCGACTGCATAGGCTTTGTGCGATAACGACATTGAGGGACGGAACAAGAAAAAGCAGAAGGTGGTATCCACTCTTATTGTCGTTCTCGCAACCGGTTGCGGGCTAACTGTCATGCTCCGATATGCTTTACCCGCTCGGTGCAGAAACCTCTGAGAAGACATCATATCAAAACACCTCGGCAGAGTGTTAGATCGGTTTTTGCAACACCGCCAAAGCTTGCCAAAACGAGGGGTGGCATGTGTCGTCCGAGCCGTCGGTAAAGATCGGTTCCGAAAAACCTGCATCGCGGGCGAAACGGCGGATCCAGTCACGGTGGAGGAAAGCATCGAGATGAACAGCAGCCTGACCCTGCTTTAGCAGCTTGATACTCGCGTCCCAAACTCCGCTATGCGCTGCATCCTCTAGTTCCAAGAACGAGAACACCATCTTACCACCCGGCTTTAATGCGCGGAATGCGTCGGCGGTATAAAGATAGGACTCACCTGGGAATAGGTGCGTGAACACCGACCAATGAAATACCATGTCTAAAGAGGCGTCAGCCGCTACGATGGCGGGCGTGAAATTGAGCACAGTTGTATACCCTGGACATTGACTTGCCAACTCGTCCAAGAATTCAGGCACTACGTCCGCACCGGTGTAGCTACCTTGCCAGCCTGAACGACACAACGCCTGAGCGGTTCGCCCACACCCGCAACCCAGATCATATACTGCCATCTGATCAACAAGACCGTAGTGACGCAACACCGCGACTTGTCCGTCGCCCTGTGAAACGAACGTTTCCATCGTTTCTGCACCGATGGCTTGGGCCAACGCCAGCGAACGATCAGCCGGCATCTTCCGTAGCTTTTTGCGAACGAGCTTTTGATAGTCGCGGACCGAGTGCGTTTTAGCAGGTACACCGGATAGGAACTGAAGAAATCGTAACATTTGGTGCAAGTCTCCGGAGGTCATAATGACGGACTTTCAACACGCTTGCGGCATTTTGGCAACCTCTGACGATTTGTAGCAGAAACGTTAAGAAGCTGCGATCAAGTGGACGCCTCCAAAACCGAAAAATTCAGGTGTTTGGTATATTAGGTTGCTCCGCCAGTGAGTCGGCGAGCGCCTTGCTACTGCCCCGAAAAGCAGGCAAAATTGCTTTTGCGCCACGCCTCCCTGGTAGTGCGTCTGCCGTTGAAGCGGCGGCCAGCAGCGCGTCTGCTAGTTCTTGTAGAGCATAATCTGACCTGGCGGAATCATTGGGTATTCCAAAGGGTCGAAAGTCTGATTAATCGTGTTTCCTGGATGCGGAGGCCAGTCAGGCGTGACAAAAGCTATATCTGGAGATTCGCGGCCGCGGGTGATCGCGGCAGTTGACGGTGGGCTGTCGCGACGTGCCGCGGCGGAGAGATTTGGCGTAAGCGCCTCCAATGCGGTGCGTTGGGTCCGTAAACGGCGCGAGGGCGGGACGGCGTCCGCAAGGCGTCAGGGCGGCGACACACGCCCTGAACGGATTGAAGCATTTCGCGATGTCCTTTTTGCGGCCATCGACAACCAGGTGGATATTACTCTTGTCGAACTGGCCGAGTTGCTGTGGGCAGAGAATGATGCGGCGTTCGCGCCGAGCACGATCTGGCGTTTTCTCGACCGTCACTCGATGATCTTGAAAAGAAATGGCGCGCGCGAGCGAGCAGGAGCGACCCGACGTCGCCGCGCGGCGATGCGCCTGGTTTAAGGCCCAGCCTGATCTCGATCCCGAGCGGCTCGTTTTTATCGACGAGGCCGGTGCATCGACAAGGAAGGCCCGCCTGCGGGTGCGGGCAAAGCGGGGCATGCGGTGTCGCTCACCAATCCCGCACGGCCATTGGAAGACGACCACCTTCACAGACGCGTTACGCCGGACAGAAATGACCATACCGATGGTGTTGGACGGGCCGATGACTGGCGATGGTTCACCGCCTATGCCGAGCAGGTCCTCGCCCCGACGCTTCGACCGGGCGACGTGGTCATTCTCGGCAACCTGCCTGCACACAAAAGCATCGCTGCCCGCGAAGCCGTCGAAGCGACGGGTGCGAGGATGCTTTTCCTCCCGCCCTACAGCCCCGACTTCAACCCGATCCAGCACGCCTTCTCTAAGCTCAAGGCAATCCTCCGCAAGGCGGCGGCAAGGACCGTCCCAGACTTGTGGGATGTCATCCGTTACGCGCTTCTGCGCTTCACCCCAGACGAATGTGCCAACTACTTCACCGCAACAGGATATGAACCGGAATGATCAGATTTTGCTCTAGGGGAAGCGCGTCATCGCCACAGGCGATCACAAGTTTGCCGAACTGGCTCTGCTTGTGGGGAAGCTCTATCGCGACCTAAGGCTTGTGGGGATTTGGGATTCCCATATTGCTGGAGATATGATTCTTACTGTGGGTGGATCGCTTCGTATTGACCGACGCCCAATGGGCGAAGATGGAACCACGCTGTCTGGGCAAGCCGACGGACCCTGGACGGAGCGGTAGGAACCGGCTGTTCATGGAGGCAGTGCAGTGGATTGTGCGAACGGGCAGTCCATGGCGTGATCTCCTGCCATGTTCGGCAACTGGAGTACAGCATTCCGGCGTTTCCGCGACTGGCGTGAAGCCGATGTTTCTAAAAGGCTTTTTGATGCCATGTCGGAGGAGCCGGACATGGAATATACTATGATCGATGCCGCTATCGTCGAGGTCCATCGGCACGGCCAAGGTGCAAAAAAAGGGGGGGGGCTCAGGGCCAGGCCATTGGCCGCTCCAAAGGCGGCATGACGACGAGGATACTGGCGCTGACCGATGCCTTGGGCAACCTTGTCCGCTTCCGCTTGATGCCCGGCAACCGCTTCGACAGTATCGGTGTCGCCCCTCTGATCTAGGGTATCCAGTTCGGAGCCTTGCTCGCCGACAAAGCCTTCGACAGCAACGACATCGTCGCATATCTTAACGAGCGCGGCGCAAAAGTCGTCATTTCGCAACACCCGCGCCGCTCCAAACCCATCCCGCTGGACGCTGAGATGTACAAATGGCGGCACCTGATCGAGAACTTCTTCTGCAAACTCAAAAGAGTTTAAACGCATCGCCATGCGCGCCTGCAAAGCCGATCAGAGCTTCGAGGCCATGATCTATCTTGCCGCGGCCGTCATCAATTCACGATGAATCGCCACAAGCCTTAGATGATCGCAGCACGATCAGGCAAGATTTCGCCAAGATCCTGAGAGACCTGTTGCATGGATTGGGCGCCTCCCGACGCATGATTGCTCACTATATCAACATCGTCTAGGAGTAGATGCATGAAGACAAGCGTGCGTCCCTATTCTCGAATTCGTCTGAAAATTCCGCAAAGCAATAAGGCAGCCGGTGGGCACCGCATCCCGAATGTTTGGGCGTTTGACGAGGATGTCTCCCCCTATAGCTGCAAACAAGACGGTACTGCATCTGCTGAGCAAACTCTATGGCATCAGTGCTGTGCCGTTTCCAACGTCAAACTTTCCGGTAGGCAAGCAACAGGACGCCTACTCCGACCCTGTCTATTGTTCCAGCCTGCCGGAACTCTTCATGGATAGAGTATGGCTCGCGCAGGAAGATAACAACCCCGCTGCGGGCTCCCTGTTCTTCCACCCTGGCTGGCACCGTCGGCCGATTATGGCGAACGCGTTAATAGGGTGGCGAGATTACGGCAGTGTACCGAGTTCAGCGCAAGGCCTCTATGGCCCCGCCTGGAGCGCGCTGTGTGAAGCCCATTGCGTTAAGGAAGAAACCTTGCTTGCGCACAAATGGCAGTCGGTGATCTTGTGCGCGAACCTGCTGCATCGTGGGAGCCGTCAGATTGACCCGCCTCCCCCGCAAGGTCGTCACAAGCAACGCATTATTTATTTCGATGATTGCATCTACTGTACACCAGTCTTTTCAGACGAGGCAGTGGGTCGACTGGACCTACGCCACCTCGGCAAGGCCGAATATCTATTTGGGCGAGGATGTGCAAGAGCCGTGTGCGCCTATTCACCATGCCTCGTTCCGGCGGGGGCTGATAGGCGAATTTGGAGGTAACTCTAAATTAATTCGACAGCTCGTTTAGAGTTACTTGGTGATGGATGTTGATGTCAGTAAAAAGTTACTTTGCATTTTCATGAAAGTTAAATGATGCACGATACTGCATTTCGGATCGGATGTCTGGTCTTAGACACTTATTCTGATTTTTCGAAATCAAAAATTCTCGAGGTTGGCGCGTATGATGTCAACGGATCGCTCCGTAATTACGCGGGCCATGAAGCGAATTATGTGGGACTAGATTTCAATCCAGGCCCCGGCGTAGACATCGTGGTCTCTCCTGGTGAGCCACTTCCAGTAGAAGACGATCATTTCGATCTCGTAATTGCATCATCAGTGCTCGAGCATGACTCGGCATTTTGGAATACATTTCTCGAAATGTGCCGGAAAGCGAAGAGCGGCGGCTACATATACATTAATGTACCGTCAAATGGCGTAGTTCACCGATATCCTCAGGATTGCTGGCGCTTTTATCCGGATGCTGGGCGAGCGCTGGCCGCTTGGGGGAAATCTCAAGGGCAGAATATTAAACTAATTGAGAGCTTTATAGCCAACCGGGAGAATGACATTTGGAATGATTTTGTTGCTGTTTTCCACAAAGCTGGAGGGCATGGGAACGCCCCGACCCAACTTCTGTATCAGCAAATTCCATGCCTCAATGTATTTTTAGGAGATTCGGGCGAGCCAATCAATCCGATCGCGGAAACTGAAGATATGCTGCTGGTAGCGCGTGCGCGTATCGACGCTGAAGAGCTAAGACGCGCGCTTGTCGAAATGCAGAAACACTCAGAACTGCTTTTACAAGAAATTAACGACGAAAATCAGCGCACTGTAGCCAACCAGAGCCAATATGAGATTATATTGGCTCAGCATCAGAACGAATTTGCACAACTCAGCGAACAAGTTGAAAACCTGAGGAGTAAACTAACGGAAACGGATGCATCGATCTTCCGGCTTTCGACCGATCGGCAGGCGGCAGAGGCAGAGGCGGCACGTATGATGCAGGCCCTTACTGTAGCTGAAAAGGCGAAAGAGCATGCGATCGCGGCGCTCAAGCGAGCTGAGGAAAATCTGCAGATGCGCGAAGCGCACCATCGTGATCTTGTAATGGAGCTCAAGGATGCTAAGGAGCAACTGGTAGAATCCGATGTTCTCGCTCGAAAATTCGAGTGGCTACGTAAGGTTAATGCACTTGTGATGGCACCCCCACGCTGGTGGGAATCAATATTTGCTGGCTCCCGACGTAAGCGGGAATTGCGTCAGCTTACCGAGTATGGTTTGTTCGACGCGGGGCAGTACTATGAATTATATCCGGATGTCCGTGCTGAAGGGGTGGATCCCTTGCGCCATTATATCATCCACGGTATCTCTGAAGGGCGTGAAATCTAATGGTTTGAGAATAAATTTTGACTATGCCCAAAATCCCTATGCTAAGCCGTAAGAGCGCCTATTATCGGGGGCTAGGCAACTTGTTGGCCTGCGCATGCGCTTAGCGGAGATGTGGTAGCGATTAGAAGCTTTGTTGCTATCGTGGCAGGCGGCACTCTGAAGAAAACTCCCTCGATGGAGCCTCCCAAGGCAGCTTATTTGGGTTTTTCTAGGTACAAAATCATGTTTGGCTCAATACTATTGACCGCACTTCAGCGAGTGACGGATTTTACTAGGAAAGTTCGATGATAAAAAAAGCTGTTATACTTGCTGGTGGACTAGGTACTCGTATTTCCGAGGAAACTAGCCTGAAGCCAAAGCCGATGATCGAAATTGGGGGGCGGCCTATTATATGGCATATTATGAAGATATATTCTAACCATGGCATAAATGACTTCATTATTTGCGCTGGATATCTTGGCTATCTAATAAAAGAGTATTTTTCTAACTACGCGCTTCATATGTCTGACGTCACTTTCGACATGTCAACTGGTCAAACTATTGTTCATCGCGCGTATGGTGAACCTTGGAAGATCACGGTGATTGATACCGGGGCTGAGACAATGACCGGAGGTCGCCTGCGCAGGGTACGTGAGCATATCGGCGACGCTCCGTTTTGCATGACCTATGGAGATGGATTGGCCAACATCGATATTGGTGCGCTCATGGCATTTCATCTCGCTCATGGCGCTGAGGCGACGGTGACACGAGTTCTGCCTCCAGGCCGTTTTGGCGCGCTAGAACTCGAAGGCGACCTCGTAACCGGATTTCAAGAAAAACCAATGGGGGACGGTGGCTGGATAAACGGTGGATTCTTTGTCCTGTCCCCGAAGGTTTTGGATCGAATAGATGGCGATTCAACCATTTGGGAACGGGAGCCTTTGGAAGGGCTTGCACGTGATCGACAACTGCGCGCCTATGCTCATAAGGATTTTTGGCAGCCGATGGACACGCTGCGCGATAAGCGCCACCTTGAAGAGCTTTGGGACAGAGGGCAGGCTCCGTGGAAGCTCTGGTAAATCCATCTCCCGATTTCTGGAGCGGCAAAAAGGTTCTGTTAACGGGACATACCGGTTTTAAAGGGGCTTGGCTTTATCTTTGGCTGCGCAGCTTGGGTGCGCACGTGCATGGATTGTCTTTAAAGCCGGAAACCACACCAAATCTTTCGGTCCTGTCCGGGATCGCGGACGATGGGGCGGCTACGACTATCGGTGATATTCGTGATCAGGCTTTACTGAGCCGGATCATGGAAAGGGAACAGCCTGATGTTGTGCTGCACCTTGCCGCGCAGGCATTAGTGCGCCGATCCTATGCGGATCCCATCGAGAGCTTCTCAACCAATGTAATCGGCACTTTACAGGTGCTTGATGCAGCTTCACGCTGCGTCTCGGTTCGCGCTGTACTAGTTGTTACAACCGACAAATGTTATGAAAATAAAGAATGGCTCTGGCCTTATCGGGAAAATGAATCTCTTGGTGGCCACGACCCATATAGTGCGAGCAAAGCCTGCACAGAGATAGCGACAGCAGCCTGGCGCTCTTCCCTTCCCGACATGCCAGCATACAATAGGATTGGAAAGACGATAGCTATAGCTACGGCCCGAGCTGGCAACGTATTTGGTGGAGGGGATTGGGCCTTAGACCGGCTTGTACCAGATTTCTTCCGCACCCTAGCCGCGGGACAGGAACTTATCATTCGCAATCCTGCTGCGCGAAGGCCCTGGCAGCATGTACTTGAGCCACTAGCCGGTTATTTGGTGCTTGCTGAACGTCTGTGGAAAGGCGAAGCGCAGGAACCTTGGAATTTTGGCCCTGCGATGGATGACGTGCAACCCGTTTCGTTCATTGTCGATCGGTTGCTCGGTGTCGAAAAGGGTGCGCGCAAGTGGCGTCTTGCCGATGGCCATCAACCGCATGAAGCGTCGTCTCTCGCCCTTGATGCATCCAAGGCTCGCGCTAATTTAGGGTGGCGACCCCGCTTGCCTTTGGGTGAAGCGCTGGACTGGACTTATGATTGGTATACACGCTACGCGAAGGGTGAAAACGCCACCGAACTAACTTTGCAGCAGATCGAAGAATACACGGCTTTGGCAGACGTATCGCAAACATGACCCTCACCCATCGACCTAAAATTCTAGTAACAGGCGCTAGCGGTTATATCGGTCGCCCAACAACGCGGGCGCTTGTTGCTTCTAATTGTGACGTTCATATTATCGGGCGTAAAGATCCGGCCATTGCTGGAACGACGTTTCATCGCGTGGACCTGTTGCAACCGAAGGATTTGAGCGCTACGATAGAAGCGACGGACGCCGAAATACTCCTTCATCTAGCTTGGTCGGTCACTCCCGGTAAATTCTGGACAGATCTGGCGAATTGCGATTGGGTGGCGGCCAGCCTCAAATTATTTCGCGCCTTTGCCGAAGCGGGCGGGAGGCGTATCGTCGGCGTTGGTTCCTGCGCGGAATATGACTGGTCAATGTCGCCGCTAAAGGAGGGCACCTCGTCTGTCTCCCCCGGGACATTATATGGGAAAGCCAAAGCGAGCGTGTGGAGCCTGCTGGAGGCGATAGGCCAGCAAGAGGGACTATCGGTTGCATGGGGGCGGCTGTTCTTCCTTTACGGCCCCGGTGAACCACAAGGCAAGCTTCTGGCTGATGCTGTCAACACGCTACTCGAAGGCAGGACGCTTGCGACCACTCCCGGCTTACAAAAGCGGGATTTTATTTATGTTGAGGATGCTGCACTAGCGCTCGCTATGTTAGCGCATTCATCGACAACTGGTGCAGTGAATATTGCTAGTGGTCAGAGCATCTCAGTTCGCGAATTACTAGAGCACGTTGAGGCGGCCACCACAACAACTGGCCTTATCACCTTCGGTGCGCGCCCTTTTTCTGGGGGGGAGCCGATGGAGCTTTCTGCGGATATAAGAAGGTTACGAGATGAGGTCGGATTTACGCCTCGATATTCTCTGACTGATGGTGTCGCGCGAACAGTTGCTTGGTGGCGCCAGCAAGCCTTGATCGCGAAGCGTCCGCAATGATCTGTTTTTTTGTTGCGGCCTTCTTCGATCATCGGCGGATGTTTAGATCTTTGTTCCACAAGAAGCAGATTTTCGCCATCGTCAAACCGTCTTTTGCGTGATTTGTTAGCGCACAAAGGAGACGCGGATATGACTGCAGATAATGGTCCGATTGGCAATGTTAGGGAAACTGCCGTGGCAGGCGCCCTAACGGTTTCAAGCCGCCCTTTTCACGATGATCGCGGGCGTTTCGCTCGGCTGTTTGACAGGGATGCGCTGGCGGCAATCCACGCAGGTCGACCGATAGTACAGGTGAACCACTCCCTCACACGACAGGTCGGTGCTTTAAGGGGAATACACTTTCAGAAGACACCATACTCGGAAGCCAAATGGGTGCGCTGCATAAAAGGGCGCGTGTTCGATATTGCTGTCGATCTACGGCGTGCATCCCCTACGTTTCTGAAGCACGCGACAGTCGAACTCAGTGCGGAATCGGCCAATATGTTCTTTTTACCCGAAGGCTGCGCACATGGCTTTCAGGTTATCGAGCCAGATAGCGAGTTGCTCTATTTGCACACCGCACCCTATTCTCCCGGTGCCGAGGGTGGAGTTCGCTGGGACGACCCCTTGCTTGCCATAAATTGGCCCCTTGACCCGACCGATATATCAAAACGAGACTTGAGCCATCCGCTCCTGACTCAGGAATTCGAAGGATTGAATATATGAACTGCAGGCATTGCAATGCACAGCTCAGCCATGTGTTGATCGATCTCGGTCATCAGCCGGCATCTAACGCCTATTTAACGTCGGCCATGCTTGAAAGCAGTGAGGTCTATGCCCCGCTCAAGACCTTTGTATGTGAAGAGTGCTGGCTGGTGCAATTGCCGTCTTACCATAGGTCAGATGAGCTGTTCACGCCGGACTATCCCTATTTTTCTTCGGTCTCGCAGGGGTGGGTCGATCATGCCAAGCGCTATGCAGAAGCTATGATTGCCCGTTTTCATCTGACGGAAGAGGATTGGGTCGTTGAAGTCGCTTCCAACGACGGTTACCTCCTTCAGTTTATTAAAGATGCTGGCATTCCTTGCACGGGCATCGAGCCGACCGCTTCCACCGCTGCGGCTGCGCGCGTCAAGGGCATAGAGAGCGTTGAACGCTTCTTCGGCGTTGAACTGGCCCGCGAGTTAGTTGCTGCGCGCGGACATGCGTCGCTCACCGCAGCAAACAATGTGCTCGCACATGTTCCGGATATCAACGATTTTGCCGAAGGATTTTCCATTCTCTTAGCACCAGAAGGTATCGCCACGTTTGAGTTTCCGCACTTGGTTAACCTGATTAATCAGTGTCAGTTCGACACTATCTATCACGAGCATTACTCTTATCTTTCGCTCACTGCAGTAACGAAAATTTTCGCTGCCAAGGGAATGCGGATTTTTGATGTCGAGAAGATTCCTACGCATGGCGGATCGTTGCGTGTGTATCTGTGCCTCAATGCAGCAACGACGCACCCGGAAACCCCGGCGGTTCCGCTTATATTAGCAGAAGAGGGCGATGAAGGGGTCAATACGTCGCAATATTACGAAACGCTTGCAGTGCGTGCGGAAAAAATAAAACTGGACCTTTTAGAGTTCCTTATCACACAAAAAAAGTCAGGAAAGTCAGTGGCGGCCTATGGCGCGGCAGCCAAGGGCAATACCTTACTTAATTTTGCTGGTGTTCACTCTGATTTGATTGATTTCGTTTGCGATGCCGCGCCTTCAAAGCAAGGGCAATATCTCCCAGGAAGCCATATCCCGATCCTCAGCCCTAAAGCTCTCTATGAGCGCAAGCCAGATTTTGTGTTAATTCTACCTTGGAACATTCGGGAAGAAATCGTATCCCAACACCGTGTTGGAGATTGGGGCGCACGCTTCGTTGTAGCTGTTCCTCGGCTAGAAATTTTTTGACAGCTCAGTGCCTTAGATGCTTGGAAGCGACCGGTCTGGATTGTCATAAAATCTACGTTGGATCGCTTCAGCGGCTTACTTTCATTCGCTTTTGAGGCAGAGTAGCTCCGAAATCGAGACCGCTACGAGCGGACGGCGGCAGTTGGACGCCATGGAGCGCGTGCATATTACATGATGTCAAACCAGAGTATTCATTTTTAATGCACCACTGTTCTAAAATAGGCGCTAGGATAGCAATTCCCGCTTCGCATTCAGTCGACGGTAAGCCAGTTTAATGTTCGGTCACGTATCTTCCTGAATTGCAAATCGCTTTTTTATCACAGGAACCGGATTATGATCCGAACTTGTTAAAACTTGATCAGAAATGAAATAATTTATTTCAAACTAGAGGCTTGAGATGCGGATATTCAAGAAACGGAATTCAGGTTCAAGCGATGTAAAATATAAGATCATTAAGAGAAGTGGTCTATTTGACGAACGCTGGTACCGATCGACATACCCTGACATAGGAAATTTCGATCCAATCGAACATTACTTGCGTCACGGCTCGATCGAAGGGCGGTTTCCATCAGGAACGTTTGATAGCGTTCTCTATTTGGCCGATAACAGTGATGTTTACGATCTTAATTTCAATCCGCTTCTACACTGGATTCTCCATGGGGCAAAGGAAGGGCGCCGTTTTCCGGTTCGCACGACTTTCAAAGCGCAAACGTCTATAGCACAATCCTCCATACCTGTGTTCGCATTAGAGCAGGCATCTAAAGACGCAGAAGCAAAGGCGTTAGAAGATCAGCACAGGCAAAAAATCCTTAACAGCGGTTTGTTCGACGAACGCTGGTACCGTGCAACGCATACCGATATCGGCGATTACGATCCCGCACTTCACTACATCCGTCACGGTGCCCAAGAAGGTCGTGCCGCATCGCCGCATTTCGATTCAGAATGCTATTTAAAAGAGAATCCCGATATCCAGAAAGCAAAGGTAAACCCCCTTCTTCACTGGATTGAATATGGGCACAAAGAAAATAGAAAATATCCTAAGATAGCGAATAAAAGCTACGTAAGTAGCGATATACATAAGTATTGCAACCCTGATATATTTGAAGACCCGAAAATCTTGTCCGATAAATCGTTCAGAATATCCATTATAACTCCAACCTATAACACGTCGGCAAAATACCTTAAGGAACTTTTTAACTCTATTCGAAATCAAACATATGGCAACTGGGAATGGGTGATTTGCGATGATTGCTCGAGTGATCCAACCACAATTGCCGAACTTAAACGTCTTGCTGGTGAAGACGACCGCGTGCGCGTCAAATTCATGGGAACGGTCCATGGCATTTCGAGGGCGACCAATGCTGCAATAGATGTGGCCACCGGCAATTATGTCGCGCTGGTCGACCACGATGATCTTCTAGCTCGTGATATATTTGAGTTAATCTGGGAAGCGTGGAAGCACAATGGCCGGGATTGCGAATTATTTTATACAGATGAATGTAAAATAAGCTTAGATAGAGACCTGTATGATTTCTTTTACAAGCCGGCGTGGTCGCCAAGCTTGCTAGAAAATACTATGTATATCGGCCATCTGAGCGTGTATCGGCGAGATTTAGTACAGGCAGAAGGTGGGATGAGATCGCAATATGACGGCACCCAAGATTACGACCTTGCCCTACGTTTATCGCGCAAGATCCGCAAGGTAGTTCATATCCCGCAAATCGGCTATTTCTGGCGGGCCATCCCCGGCTCCACGGCTATGTCGCTGAATGAGAAAAATTATGCGGTGCAGAAGCAAAAAGAGGCAGTTTCGGCCTTTGTAGAGAGTTTTGCGCCGAGATCAAAGGTAGGGGTTGGCCCTTCTGCCGGCTATTGGCGGATAGATTATAATTTAAGAGCACCAGAGCCGCTGCTTAGTATTGTTATCCCTACAGGAGCTGGTTGCCGCATGGTACGTGGGAAATCCTGCGATCTGCTGACAAATTGCATCCGAAGCCTCCTCATTACAAATTTCTACCCAAATATGGAGTTTGTGGTCGTTCACAATGGCGACCTCACCTCTGCACAGCGGTCTTTCTTGAGTCAGACACCCAATGTTAAATTGGTGCATTATTTGGATCGCCATCTAAATTTGTCTCGCAAGATGAACATGGGCGTTGAGGCGGCTTCAGGTGAGTATGTCTGCCTGCTCAATGACGATATTGAGGCCATTACCAAGCATGCTGGTGAAGCTCTCGTGGGGTTTTTGCAAGTGCATCCAGGCGTCGGCGCAATCGGGCCTATGTGCCTCTACGAAGACGGAACGATCCAACACAATGGCATATTGATGCTTGAGCAGGGACCGTCGCATAGCGGCATACTCAAGGAGCCCACCTATGGGGGGCCTTTTAACTATCTGCGCATGCGGCGAGAGTCAGTCGGAATTACTGGCGCGATATTGATAACTACAAAGAGTCAATACATGAAGGTTGGTGGGTTTAATGAAGAATTACCATTAAACTACAACGATGTTGAATTTTGTTCAAAAATAAATTCATCTGGTCTCACCTGCGTAGTTGATCCAGAAATCAAAGTTTATCACTTTGAAAGTGCCACGAAAATAGGAACATTTAAGTGTGAAAAAGAAATGCTATTTAAGATACTTCCTTCAGTCAAAGATCCTTATTTTAATATAAACTACGATCAGCGCAGTCCTTACTACGAAACAAAAAAGGTGTTGGCGGCCTCAAGTGAGGGGGGCACTTTCGAACGTGCATTGGATAACCACATCCGCATACGCGGAAGGAATTTACAAAACCAAGATACGACTTTCACTATTGCAGTCTCCATCTACAATCAGCCAAAATCACTACTAACAGAAATGCTGACATCATTACTTGCACAAACTTACAAAAATATCGAAATAATTATACATGATGACGCAAGCACATTGCGGGAAACAAGAGACTGGGTGGATTCAATAAGGGAGCACCCGAGAGTTAAATTGATAGTATCTGAAAAAAACCGAGGAATTTCCGGGGGGCAGAGGGTCCTTCTTGAAAATACTACGGGTGTTTACTTTCTTCCTGTCGATGGCGATGATTTTATTACAATAGATTGTGTAGAAATCCTCGCAGATGAAGCATTCCGCCATCCAGAAACTAATGCATTTTATTCAGACGAATTCAAATCAGACCTGGCATCAAATAAATTCTCACCGTTCTATAAAAGTGATTTTGATCATATAAAGATATTGAATTGTTGTTATGTGACTCACCAAATGATGTTCAGAACCGATTTCTTGCGAGAGATTGATGCTTATACCAATGATGAGGCGACGTGGTGCCATGATTGGGATACAACTCTTCGGACACTGCAGCATGGCAGCACACTCAAACATGTGCCGGAGCAGCTCTATGCATGGCGCATCAACCCCGGCTCGACAGCCTCAGCGGAAACAGCTGAAAAGCCGGCAGCTGTCGCCAGTCAGCGCTTCGTCTTGAACCGATATCTGGCTTCGCGCGCTCTCGATAAGGCGTTGCTAATCGAAGAAAACAAGCTAGGGCCGAATACCGGCATGTGGACTGTGCGCGCCAGAGAAGCTGTACCTGGCATCGCCATGGTTCCGGCTATAAACTTGTGGCAGCAGCCCCCTGTAAAGCGCATCGAGATACTGCGCGCAGCTTGCGCAGCAGGAGACTATGTTTTAATTTTGCTTGAAAATACGGACCAGCGCACGGCGGAGTTAGAGTTGTCGGTTCCCATTCATTTGGACCCCGCCATAAAAGTTGTGGGAAGTACCTTGCTGGATAAAAATGGAAAAATCGCTTGGGCAGGCGGCCTTTTGGATAGCGGCAATGTCATTGAGCCTTCCAGCGGGATGGATCCGCGTCAGGGAGGTTATCATGGACAACTTTATTGTCAAAGACTCGTCGATGTCGTTGCAGGTGCTAATGCCTTGATCGCCCAGGAAATTATGCTCCAAGCCTTGGATGAGTTGGGCGAAACCATCAATGCTGATAGCTTGATGGTCACGCTGGCTCTTCTCGCTCGTACGAACAATTGGCTGACTGCTACGACCCCCAGACTGGAGGCAGTATTGCCCCTACAGATGAGGTCAATCATACCTGTGGACCGTGCTTTACTCCTACGAACTGCGAAGGTGGACAATCGTAGCGCCTGGGCAGGGACAGTTCCTCTTGAAGTTAACTGACCTCGCCTTGGTGATCGGCCCCCCTGTAAGTGGTCCATAGACTATGCTAGTATGGACCATGAGAAGACATTGAATGCCGAGCAAGAAGCACAAGTCGGAAGAGATTGTCTGTAAGCTGGACACCCGCAAAACCGGCCATTTGGTGCGGTTACTATGATGAACAGCCCAGACCGCTTTTTTCTGATGCGCGAACACATGCTCGATCACTGCCCAAGCGGAATAGAATCTCTTGCACTGTCAATCAGCGTCCAAACGGCCCCCCCAACGGCGTGCAAAAGGGACTCCCTTTCAGGATTGCGCACGTTGATGTGAGGCACTTCTCCGTAAGCGCGGCCTGAGGGCCGCGGTTCAGGCGGCTTCGGCGATTACCTGATTATCTGACTGGACACCCGTATTTACCCCTTCGTTTTTAGTGATGGATCGACCTTGCGGCTGCATTGATAGCCGACCAGCGTTGTTGCGGCCGTTTTCCGGCGTTTGCATGTCGTTTCAAGCCCTGCTCCGGTCCCAATTTTCGTGGCCCGGGCGGACTGGTCTGAGCCCCGCATTTTCCTCCAGATTTGAGTAGAGTCCGGCCCTGTGGAAGGAGTCGGATAGGATGAAGCGGAGCAGGTTCAGCGAAGAGCAGATCATCGCGATATTGAAGGAGCAGGAGGCTGGTGTGCCGACAGCGGATGTCTGCCGGCGGCACGGAGTGAGCAGCGCGACCTTCTACAAGTGGAAGGCCAAGTTCGGTGGCTTGGAGGTGTCTGAAGCCAAGCGCCTGCGGCAGCTTGAAAACGAGAACGCGAAGCTGAAGAAGCTACTGGCGGAGGCGATGCTGGACAACGCGATGCTCAAGGAGATCACCTCAAAAAAATGGTAGCGCCCGCTGCCAGGCGAGAAGCGGTGGCTCACCTTGAACAGGTATTCGAGGTGAGCCAGCGGCGGGCGTGCGATGTGCTGGGCGTGGACCGGACGATGGTGCGGTATCGCAGCCGGCGAGGCGATGATGGGGCGATCCGGGAACGGATGCGTGGACTTGCGGCGGAGCGTCGCCGGTTTGGCTATCGCCGCCTGCATTGGCTGCTGGGACGCGAGGGCGTAGTGATCAACCACAAGAAGTTTCGCCGATTGTATCGTACGCATCCGTTGTGGACCGCAGGCATCAAGCATTTTTTTGAGGTAAGATCTCCCAGGAGTATCGCTACCCTTACTCCTGGGAGATTGGGTTTTCGCTGCTGGTAAATCAGGCCGCCTGAGCGGT
>NZ_CAKKNC010000036.1 GCF_918741285.1 Sphingobium sp. CECT 9361
CTCATAACGCCGCTCCCTTATCGGAGCGGAACGTCGTTCCTCGCATGGGCGATCGTCAACAACAACCAGCCCGTTCCCGACGTGTTCTCCAAGATGACCAAAATCGCAGCTTCGGGCCGACTGGGCCAATTTCCAAAGGATGCTGCGGGAAATGTCGCGCAGCACGCAGGCGCGCGGCCTGATCGCCCGCGCCGCGAACCGCCACCTGGGCAAGTCCGATCGCGAGGCCGCCGGCGTGCTGTCGGCCGCGCAGCGCCATACCCATTTCCTCGATTCGCCGCGCATGTCGGCCGTGCTGGGGCGCTCGGATTTCACCTTCGCCGATGTGAAGGCGCACGCCACCACCGTCTATCTGGTGTTGCCGCCCGATCGGCTCGCCACCTATGCCCGCTGGCTGCGCCTGATGCTCGCGCAAGGGCTGACCGATCTGGCGCGCGCGCCGTCCTCCCCTGCCCGCTCCGTCCTGTTCCTGCTCGATGAGTTCGCCGCCCTCGGCCGCCTCGAACCCGTCGAGCGCGCGATGGGCCTGATGGCCGGCTATGGCATCCAGCTCTGGCCGATCCTGCAAGATGTTCACCAGCTCCGCGCGCTCTACGAGCGCCGCGCCGGCACCTTCCTGTCCAACGCCGGCGTGCTGCAAGTGTTCGGCGTCAACGATCACGACAGCGCCAGGCTCGTCTCCGATCTGCTCGGCCAGGAGACAGTCGTGTTCGAGACGATGAGCCGCGCGATCGACGCGGAGGAAACCGGCATATCGTTCGGATCGCAGCATGTAGCGCGGCCGTTGCTGACGCCGGATGAAGTCCGCACGCTGCGCGAGGATTTGCAGCTCCTGTTCCTTGCGGGGCAACGGCCGATCGTCGCCGCCAAGCTGCGCTACTACGCCGATCGCGAGTTCGCCGGGAAGTTCGACAAGGCGTGAACGGACACTATCGACGAAGTGAAAAAGGCCGTTTGCTGTATAGTGTCAGAACTGCCGCCAAGGGCGGAAGGATAGAATATGGACCAACGCGTCATTGATCTTTGGGACCGGCTCATGGCCTATCCTCTCTTATTCACGACGCTCGGTTTCGGGCCCGCTCTGGGCATTTGCTGCGGCTGGCTGTATTGCGCGGACGACCGGCATCGCTGGCGTTTGTTTCACCGCATTCGGATTGATGGGCTTTTCGGGTTGAAGGGCTGGGCTCGGAGTTCTGCGGCGCTGCCGCATGGGCTACGTCGGCGCAGGCTTCAGCCGGAGAACGAGGGCGCGGAACAGGTCGGCATCCGGACAGGCGGAAGCGAAGGCAATGCGGATGCGGCTAGCACTTTCTACGACGCGCGCAGCGACCTTGAGCAGCCGCAGGCGCAAGGTGGTAAACTCCGCGCTTGCCAGAGCAGCGGTCCTGGGCATCGCCTGCTGGATGCGCCATAGCAGCCAGTATGCGGCAGTGTGCAGTATCAGGCGCATCTGATTGGCATTGGCCGAGCGGCACGAGGTTCGGTCGCTGGCGAGCTGGGACTTGTGGCGCTTGATCAGGTTCTCGGCCTGACCACGCGCGCAGTAGAGCGTGTCGTAGATGTGCTCGGCCGATCCTGTTGCCAACGAGGTGACGACATAGCGGATGTCCATGCCCAGCGTGCTGGCCTCGATCCGTGCAACGACGCGACGCTGGCACTTCCAGGTCTTTGCCCCATAGCGGGTCTCGGCATAGTTGCGCAGGACGGGACACTGACGCTGGGCGCGCTTGACCGCGCAGGCATCGGCGACCGCAACAATGGCGGGATCGGCGCGCAGCGCTGAATTGGTGGGCAGGCCGAACACGTAATCGACGCGGGCCGCATCGCAGTAGGCCATGACCTCGGGTCGACCATAGTGCCCGTCGCCGCGGATAGTGATGTGGGTATCGGGCCAATTACGGCGCAGGTGACGCACCAGGCGTCGGATGTGCCCCGCCGCCTCCTTTCCAGAAGGCGTCTTGCCTGTGCGCAGCAGCATGGCCACCGGCCTGCCGGTCGCGGTGTCGTAGATATGGATCGGTAGGAAGCAGCGCTCCCCATGATGCCCGTTCCAGAACGAGAGCTGTTGATAGCCATGCACGACGTCGCACGTGTCGTCGATATCCAGCGTGACCGCTGTCGGAGGGGCGGGATAGCTGGCGCAGTAGATGTCGATCATCGCGGCCATCATGCTGGCCAGTTCGCGCGTAGTCGGTGCATTTTCCCACCGGCTCATCGTCGGTTGGCTGGCCAGCCCCGCGCCCGATTCCGGCAGCTTGCCGAGCGCCAGGCGGAAGCCTGGATCGTCGCGCAGAGCATCGAGATCATCGGCATCCTCATAGCCGCACGCAATCGCGAACACACGGGCACGCAGAATGTCATCCAGGCGATGGATCACCCGCGCTGGATCGCGCGGATCGGCAATACAAGCCGCCAGGCGCTGGCAAATCCCCATCGCGCGCTCGGCCTGTGCAAGCAGTAGAACACCGCCATCCGAGGTAAGCCGGCCACCGTCGAACGCAGCTGTGATTTTCTTGCGGCCGACTGCTGGGAATCCAAATGAGCTTGCGATATCATCGTTCATGGCGGGTGTGGCCCGTGGCATTTTCTGCCCTGCGGCAGGTTCGGCTTAGACACCCAGTTCCTAATTCAGATCAGAGGCTTACGCCACTCCCGCCAACCCTTCAGGACACTTTTGGTGAATAAGGCGGGCTATGGAGAGAGCGGTTCCGCACCTCTTCCGGCGATCCGCGACGAAGTGTTGGAGCTGCACGAAGCGATCACCGATGAGGAAAGCCGGCTCGGCCTCATGCGGATATTCAATCTCGTCTGCGATCTTGTGGCGGTGCATCTCCAAGAGACGAACGGCGATCTTGAAGCCTTCGCCCAGCACCGGCAGGGCCAGATATGGATGTTCCTGCGCGCGGAATGTCTTGTCGATGGCGCGTTGGACCGGAGCCGGCTGCGATATGTGACATGGCGCGAAGTCCAGGCCGGCCGCATGACCGAGGATGATCCGCTGCGCCGCTACGCATTGGGCGATGACTCCGCCTTTGATGAGCTGATGGCCGCGCCGACGCCACCGAAGCGGACGCGCCACTAGGCGCGAATGTATAGGCGTATACAAATATACATGTTCGCCGTCTGTTCGCCCTTGGCGTTGTTTAGCGGACTTTCCGCGCCCTGCCCTGCCGGCTCTTGGCGTAGGATTCCGCCCTCTCCCGCAGCAATGTTCGGGGCCAAATCCGTGAAATCGTTGCCTGGCGCACAAACCTTGAGGCTCGCCGTTTCGATCCCCGACCTCGCGAGGATCTAGCTTTCCAGAAATCGGCCGCATGGGAAGCCCGTAGAGCGCCATTGCCGCTTGGACCCTCCCCGGCCTGCCAAACGTCCAGAATGAAGCCCAGCGGCCCGGAAATCGCCCCTGCTGCGACGTTTCCGCCTCCCCTGCCCTCTCGGCTCGATCACCGCCCTATCCGCCTGGCTTTCCTGGAAAGCCAATTGCGACGGTGCCGCTGGCGCTGTGGTGTCGATAGAAGCGGGGCGTTTAAACGATCCTCAATCTAGCAAAAAGCGTGCCGGCGAAGCCGGCTCATCATGGGGATGCCGGGTGGGAGGATCGCAAAGCGATCCGGGGCGGCCGAAGGCCGCGAGCCGGCGGGGGCGAAGCCCCCAAGAGGCGGCGCTTTTCTTCCCTCTGACCGGTGCCGGTAGCGCGGCGCGAGTGGATCATGCTGCCTCTGTCCCGAAAATCAGGACAAGTTGTTCGATCTGGCGGGACGCTGGTGGGTGAAACCACGATGATCCGGCGTCGAGTGGGCGCTGCGGTTAAAGTTATCCACAGGTCGGCCTAGTGTTAATATATGGGTTAAAGAGTCGTGTTACGGGATTTTGGCGGTTTCATAAGCAACTGAAAATATTAGAATAATCGGGCGTTTTTTTGCCCTCGGCGTCAACGGAACCCCGAATCTGGTGACTCCAGAACCCCGAATCTGCGTCAACGAAACCCCGAATCGCGATCACCCGTCAATGAAACCCCGAACTTTTCCGTTGCGTCAATGAAACCCCGAATCTACGGTGCGCGTCAATGAAACCCCGAATCGAGCCTGACCGTCAACGAAACCCCGAACTCCCGCTTGCCGTCAATGAAACCCCGAACGGCGCGGAGGGACGCCCTCCCCTGCTGCCTGTTCGCTACCCCGATCCCGATCTGTTCATTTGCGATGTTCTCGACGCCATCCCCAAGGATGACATGGCCTCGATGGAGCATCCGATTTTCTCGCTCGCGACCAAGCCCGATCGGCGCGTGTTCCGCTATGAGCATAACGGCAACAAGCTCGAAATCGTCCCCAGCGTCAAAGGGCTGGCGACGATCCACGACAAGGATATTCTGATCTACTGCATCTCCCAGCTCATCGGGAAGATGAACCAGGGGGAGCGACCGAGCCGCACCTTGCACCTCACTGCTCGCGATCTACTGGTGTGGACCAACCGGCAAACCGATGGCGACGGCTATGACCGGCTGCGGAGCGCGTTCGAGCGGCTGTCGGGGACGCGGATCACCACGAATATCAAGGCCGATGGCGAGGAAATCACCGAAGGTTTCGGCCTCATCAATGAATGGCGGATCGTGCGGCAAACCCGCTCCGGCCAAATGTCGGAAATCAAGGTCACGCTATCCGACTGGCTGTTCAAGATGGTTGAGGGGCGCAGCGTCCTGACGCTCCATCGCGACTATTTCCGCCTCCGCAAGCCGCTCGAACGGCGTATCTACGAGCTGGCGCGCAAGCATTGCGGCGCGCAGGAAAAATGGTCGATCTCGGTCGAAACGCTACAGAAAAAGACCGGCGCGAGTAGCCATTTGCGCGTGTTCCGCTCGATGCTGCGCGATCTCGTCGCGCACGATCATCTGCCCGACTATGCCGTGGAAATGAACGGCGATACGGTCACGTTCCGCAATCGCGAGGCTCTGGATACGGTCGAGGCGATCGAGGCGGAACCCGAGCGGCCCTATATCGACCCCGAAGGCTTCCACGACGCCAAGAGCGTTGCGCCTGGCTATGACGTTTACGCGCTCTATGACCAATGGGTGTCATGGTGGATCGACAGCGGGCGGCCGGAACTGAAAAGCCCCCGCGCCGCCTTCATCGGCTTCTGTCGCAACAAGCACAAGACTGCCCCCTTGCGCTAGTATAGGTGTATAGATGTATAGGTGTATAATTGTATACATCTATACTAGCCGGCGATGCGCCCCCTTCCCTTCTTCACAAACAGGTCGTCCAGCGCCTCGCCCAGCAGGCTTTGAACGGTCGTCCCTTCCTCGGCCGCGATAATGCGAAGCTGCGTGCTGACCTCGGGAGGGAAATGCCCGCCAATCAGCTTGGTCCCCTGTCGGCCGCTCGGCGGGGCCTTGCGGGTCACGTCTACCGGCTCGATCGCCGACGCTGGGGCCGGGGCCGCGTCTCCGTCCGCCTTGGCGCGGTTCAGCACCGCTTGCAGACTGTTTCCGCCCTTCGCCATCACGCCACCTCCGCCTGATTGTATAGGCGTATATTTGTATACTCGTATAGTCGGCGGATTTCGTCGGCCGCTGGCCCATGCGGCTCGAACTCCTGCACGGCCCGGCCTGCGGCTTGGGCGCGGAAAAAGGCTTTGCGGTTGCCGATCGTCACCGGGCAAACCGTCGCGCCTAGCTCCGCCACGGCCTGAATCGCATCGCCAGTTTCCTGACCTTGCGGGGGCACGAAGGTAAGGACCACGGCAAAGGCGCGGTCGAGCTGGCGCACCACGTCGAGGGTGTGCGTCATGCTCATCGTGTCGAACACGGCCGTCTTAGTCGGGATCAGGATGAAATCAGCGTGACGCGCTGCCTCATAGGCCACGTCGCGCGCGACCGCCGCCCCGTCGATCACGACAAGATCGGTGCCGGCGTCCTCGCAGGCTTTGAGCATAGCGGGCAGGCGCACCGGCTGAATCGACGCCACGGCGGGCGTGTCGAGCTGGCGCACGTCCTTCCAGAACGAGGCCGTCGCCTGCGGGTCCAGGTCGATGATCGCGGCGACCTTGCCCGCCTGCTCGGCCGCGACTGCCAGACAGGTCGCGAGCGTCGTTTTCCCAACGCCGCCTTTCTGTGAGAGAATGGCGAGAACCTTCATGCTACACTCCTACACGTATAATCCTATACTTGTATACACAATAGACCGGGAGGGGAAGCCCTGTCGTTCCCGAAATGACGATAGGGAGGCGCTGAATCTGAAATGACGAAAGCGCGCCGCATCATTCCTCCGGTTCGGCGTCGTCATCGTCCAGCGGCTCATGCTCCATCTGGCCGTGATCCTCGATCGGGCAAAGCGGCGCTCCGGCCTGCTCAAGCCATTTGCGCGCGGTCCTCACGGTATAGCCGCACGTCGCGCACTCGCATTTGAGCATCCGGGTTTTCTGCTTCTTGGGCGCGGTCGACTCCCCGTCCGTGTCGAGACGGGCATGGGGGAGGGGGCCAACGCACTCCAGGATCGGCGCGATGGCCGCAAGGAACGCCTCGCCGGGGGTGGTGGCGCGCATCGGCCCGACCAGCCCCAGCCCAAGGGCGACCCGTTAAACGTCTTCCCATGCCCTGCCGGGATGCCGACAGCGGCATGGACCAGCTCATGCGCGAGGATGGCTGCGATCTGCGCCGGCATCGCGTCGGGCGCGTGCGCCAGGTCCGGGCGGATGAAGATTTCAAAATGCCCGTCCGCGCTCAACCGATTATCCCAGCACTCGCCAATCGCCTTGGCCTTCGCGCCTCTGCTGGTGAAGCCGATCGCCACGCGCACGCGGTCGGGCAGGGGGGCGTCCAGCACCTCGAACAGCGGGGCCATGCCCGCCGCCACCGCATTGAGCCAGCTTTCGCGGGTTTCGTGGGTCATCGTCCTTACTCCCTTCAAATCGCCTGTTCGGCGATGGCCATGCCATCGGCCGGAACACGGACGCCCAAGAACGCCGGCGAGAGAGGGGGGCAGCGGGATTCGATGGGGGTGGTGCGGCCGCAGCGCAGCGAGGCACGGCCCCGTCTAATCCCGTTGCGGGGGAGAGGCGGCCGGGACCGCCTTTCCCCCTTCAAACAGGATCGACGCCGGCGCACGCCGGCACCATGAAGCGAGACCCGCTTGCGATCTCGCCCCCGCCATGTGGGTCGTCACCTTGGGCCAAGACCGCTTGCGGGCTTGGGGAACGAAGCGAGTAGGGCCACGGTGCCGCGCCAGCGGCAGGCGCCGCCCCCTAGCCTGGATTGAAATTGTTGCTCAACTGAGCTACATTATCGGCTTGACTAAGGAGGTTCCAATGGCCGCTACCGCTTTCGTGCGCGCGCGCATCGACGAAACATTGAAGGATGAAGCCGCCGCCGTGCTGGCCGAGCTGGGGCTGACCGTCTCGGATGTGGTCCGCATGACCCTCACGCGGGTCGCCAAGGATCATGCGTTGCCGTTCGAGCTGAAGGTGCCGAACGCCGAGACGCGCGCCGCGATCGAGGCGTCCCGCGCGACGATGAAGGCTCGCCGCGCCCGTTTCACCGATGCCCAGGAAATGTTCGATGCCCTCGACCAAGAAGCCCGCCAGCAGTAAGCGGGCGGCGTTCCCAAGAGAGGCGTCCTACGAAAAAAGGTTCGTCAAGGATTGGGAGCGGCTGTCGCGCAGCGGGCGCTACAACATGAAACAGCTCAAGGAGGCGATGATGATGCTCATCGCCAACGACGCGCCGTTAGGCCCGGAATGGCTGGATCATCCGCTGAAAGGCGATTGGAGCGATCATCGCGAGTGCCATATCGGCGGCGATTTCCTGCTGATCTATACGATTGAGGGGAATCTGGTGAACTTCGTGCGCGCCGGCACTCATGCGGAACTGTTTGAATAGCCATGCGCGTAATCTTCATTCGCCACGGCGAATCTACCGGCAACGCCGGCGTGCCCTGCCACGATCTCGGCGCGATCGAGCTGACGGAGCTGGGCCAGGAACAGGCACGCGAAGTCGCGGCGAGCTGGATAGAAGCGCCCGCGCTCATCGTCACGTCGCCCTATACCCGCACGCAGCAGACGGCTGCGCCAACGATCGCGCGCTTTCCCGGCGTGCCGGTGGAAGTGTGGCCGATAGAGGAGTTCACCTATCTGCAACCGGCGCGCTGGAACGGCACGCGCAGCGCGGAGCGGATGCCGCACCTCGAACGCTATTGGAGCGCGGCCGATCCTGATTATTGCGACGGGGAAGGGGCGGAGAGCTTCGCCACCCTGCTCCGGCGCTGCGAGGCCGCGCTGGCGCGGCTCGCCGCCATGCCGCCCGCCTCGCTGGTCTATGTGTTCGGGCATGGGCAGTTCATCCAGGCCGCGCGCGCGATCGTGGCCGACGCTCATCTTGACGATCAGGCAAAGATGCGCGCCTTCTGGCGCAAGGGCGAGCCGCCAGCGATCAGCAACGCGCAGCGGGTAGGATTCCGCTGGCATGGCAGGCGCTGGGAATGTGCGCCGGCGATCGCCGCCTAAATCAACGCCAGAGAGGGCGGGGGGCGTCGCTCATCACCCCTGTAGCCGCGAAATCGTCGCTTGGCTGACGTTGAACAGCGCCGCGACCGATCGCTGGGTGTCGCCTGCGTCGAGCTTGCGCCGCGCCTCGGCCTGCTGGTGCGGGGTGAGGGCGCTCTTGCGGCCGAACTTGACCCCGCGCGCCTTGGCCTGGGCGCGGCCAGCGCTGGTGCGCTCGGCGATCCGCTGGCGCTCGTAGCTGGCCGCGACGCCTAGAACGGCAATCACAACTTCGGCGAGCTGCGAGGTCGTGTCCACCATCGGTTCGGCGATCGAGCGGAAGCCGGCCCCGGCCTCCTTTACCGCATGGAGGATGTTCAAGAGGTCGCGCGTGTTGCGGGCGAGGCGATCGGTCGCCGTCACCATCAGCACGTCGCCGGGATCGAGCGCGCCGATCGCGCGCTTGAGCTGGGGCCGCTCGGCCGACGCGCCGCTGATCTTCTCGCGGTAGATCTTCGCGCAGCCCGCCGCCTCAAGCTGGGCGAGCTGCTGGGCCAAATCTTGGCCGTTGGTGGAGACGCGCGCATAGCCGTAAATCATGGCGCGATTCTGCATCAGATTTTTGCATCAGGGAAGGGCACGGAAAAGCGCGGCTTTTGGTTTGATGCGAAACTTTTGACTTCGCACCAGAGCTTTTCCTGTGTGCCCTTTGGCGGGATAACCGAACACACCAGCATTGCTGTCGCTCGCTTAGTTCACGCAGACAGGCACCCTAATCGTATTCATTGGGCCTCCACCTGCGCTCGCTATATGACGAGTTTGCCAGACGGTACGGGTACACTTGCCCTTTTTACGGTTTTTGCTCGTCGGTTGTTCTCGAGGCGGGGGCGCTGAATTGGCTTGGCTATTCGCCGGTTCGCGTGGGGGACAGATACCTTGCCTTTCCATGATTTCGCGATGGCGCCTTCCCTGCTCACCGGCCCAGGCATCGGCCTTGGTTTTCCCTTCAGCCAGAAACCGCCGCTTGTATTCCGCCGTGAGGCGCGCCTTGTCTGCTGCGGGAATAGACGAGGAGGAGCAGCGAGGGATTTCTTCAGCGGATACAGGCAGCGACCAAAGCAAGACTGCCATAGTAGTGGCAGCAATAAAAATACGTAACATGGCAATCTCCCGATCATCTCATGAATTCTCAAACAGACTCTTACGCCGTTGGCCTTCCGATGATGCATAAATCACTTTTGCATCAGGGTAAGGGGACGTCCAACGCCGGGCCCGCTACCTTACGATAGATTCTGCCCGGTTCCGGATTAGCGGACGATAGCGACCCCAAGCCGCAGTCGTGTCGCCTTGCGGTCATAATCGAGCAGATTTTCGCCATAGCCAGCAAAGGCTTGGCCGAAGACATAGACGTTGAGGTTGGTGTCAACGATCTTGTCCAGCGGATAGGAAAGCTCAGCGTCTATTGCGCCCTTGCCCGACGAGAAATTAATGCGGCTGTTGGTAGTCAGTCGCAGCCCGTCGTCACGGCCAAACTCCGCGAACAAGGACGTGTGGCCGCGATAGCGTTTCACATCCGGATTGTCTTCAAGGTGGCTCTGTTGCAAACATTCGGGACCGCCGAGCGGCACCGCGCCTTTGTTGGGATCAGGCCGCTTTGTTGAAATGCTGATTGAGCATGGCCATGGCCTCGGTCATGGCCGAGGGGCCAATGCCAAATGATCTTTCGATCAGACGCACCTCTCCCCTGATCCCTGGCTGCAGGCACCATGCCCGGGCCTGCCCTTTGCGCAGGGCGCGCATCACCTCGAAGCCCTTGATCGTGGCGTAGGCTGTCGGCATCGATTTGAAACCACGCACGGGCTTGATCAGCATCTTGAGCTTGCCGTGGTCGGCCTCGAGCACGTTGTTCAGGTATTTCACCTGCCGGTGTTCGGTTTCTGGGGCGAGCTTTCCTTCTCGTTTCAACTCGGCGATTGCGGCGCCGTAGCTTGGCGCCTTGTCGGTGTTGAGTTTCGTCGGCTTTTCCCAGTCCTTCAGACCGCGAAGGGTTTTGCCAAGAAAGCGCTTCGCAGCTTTGGCGCCGCGGGTCGGCGACAGGTAGAAATCAATCGTGTCGCCCCGTTTGTCGACCGCCCGGTAGAGGTAGGTCCATTTGCCCCGCACCTTCACGTAAGTCTCATCGAGACGCCAGCTCGGATCAAAGCCGCGCCGCCAGAACCAGCGCAACCGCTTCTCCATCTCCGGCGCGTAGCGCTGCACCCAGCGATAGATGGTCGTGTGATCGACATCGATGCCACGTTCCGCCAGCATTTCCTCGAGATCACGGTAGCTGATACCGTACCGGCAGTACCAGCGGACCGCCCATAGGATGACTTCTCCGGTAAAATGCCGCCCTTTGAAATCGTCCATCACAACCGACCTTACCAAGACAAGGCCCAACGTTGGCAACCGCATCAGAGTTTGCAACAGAGCCGATGCTTGCGCTTCGTCATGCCGTTTCCTGTCCACAAAAGGTCATCTGGGCCTATGGACAGCGAGGAGTAAAGAGACATAGTATGTGGACGGATATGGGTGGGGCGCAGCGGCTGCCCTCCATAGCGTCCACAGAACGACCGTTGGGGAGACGCACGGCATGGGCGATATTCTGGGCTATGCCCGCGTCAGCACCGGCGATCAGGATGTTTCGGGCCAAACCATGCGACTGGAGAAGGCGGGCGCCATCAAGGTGTTTACCGACGTCATGTCGGGCAAGAGCATGGAGCGGCCCGGTCTGGCCGAACTGATCGCCTATGCGCGTAAGGGTGATACCCTAGCGGTGGTCCGCCTCGATCGGCTCGGGCGCTCGTTGGCCGAATTGCTCGCCACGGTCGAGACGCTACGCGGCCAGGGCATCGCTCTTCTGAGTCTTGAGGAAAAGATCGACACATCGTCGGCCGCCGGCGAACTCATCTTCCATGTGTTCGGGGCCATTGCCCATTTCGAGCGACGGCTGATTTCCGAGCGGACCAGGGACGGCATCGCTGCCGCACGCGCCAAGGGCAAGCAGCCTGGCCGTCAGCCGCTCGACATGTCCAAGGTGGATGCCGCGATCAAACTGGTTGAAGCCCGTATCTCGCCGACCGAAGCGGCGCGGCAACTCGGCATCGGCCGATCGACTATCTATCGCGAAATGCGCCGCCTTGGCGTGGAAAGGCCTGCCTGAATGTCCAGACCGAAATCCGCTCACGATCTTTCCGGATTGATGAAGTACTTGGGCCGTGCGCCCTGGGACGAGATGATGGACGAGATGCTCGTCGCGCATCTTGGCCCGGCCTGCGATGCGATGGATCTTGAGCCTGATGATATATTCGACATCATCGGCGATCATTGGGAGGCGCAGCTGTGGGGCTGTGCTTTCGAAGACTTGCTCACACAGGAACTCGAGCCTGAAGGCCTCAATCTCGTCGATGAGTATCTCAAGCGCCGGGGCTGGAACGAGAAAGCGCCGAACAAGGCTTACATGCGCGCACTGCGCGATACGGTGATGTCGCTCTATGAGGTTAGCGAGGTCGTCCCCGGGCAGTCGATGACCTTGCGGGATCTTCTGCGCGATATTGCGCCGGTCACGGTGCGCGAACATAGCGCAACGCAGACCCTTGTTAACTGGGACAAGATCGCCGCACGGGTCATCGAGGTGAATGGCCGCCATGGGATTTCCGGCGCCTTATTACCGTTCAGCGCGGACGGCGCCGGGCGAGTGATCGAGGCCTTTTCCCAACTTGAAGACGATGGGCCAGGTACTGACCGACTGTCCCCTCCCGAAAGGGAGGGCCTCCTAAAAGCGTCAGGTCCGATTTTCACCAATATCTGGCTGCTTGATTGTCTGGGCAAGGCCATGTCCGGCAGCGTGCCGGAAATGGTCAATGCCGATGGCGATGATCTTGTGTTCCACCGTATCGTGTTCCCCCTGGCGAAGGGCGTGATCGGCAAGAGCGTGGTTCGCAGGCTGAACGCGGCGCAATGGCTGGAACCTGCGAGCGATACGTTCTGGAACTGGCTGGCGCCAGTGACGAAGAACAGGAAACCACGAACGACCAAAGGCGGGCAGGCTTTTGTGACAACCATGGAGGACGGCACACCTGTTTTTGCCAATGTCGAACTGGTGGGTCGCAAACTGATCGTTGAGGTCAATAGCGCCGCCCGCGCGGAGCAAGCGATCACGCAGATGCGCGAATGGCTCGGTGATTGCGTGAGCACACCTATGACCGAAATTCGGACTATGGCCCAGTTCATGGCCGATGACGCCGCCCGCGCTCCGCAGGAAGAGCCGCTCGATATCCCGTCGGACGAAAGGGAGCGCATCGTTCATGAGATGCTGACACGCGAATATACCAAAACGCTTGATGAAGCGGTGCCCGCCCTCGGCAACAAGACACCGCGGGCTTTGGCCCGTACAAAGGCAGGCCGGGCGAAAGTTGCCGACTGGCTAAAATATATAGAGAATGGTGCGGCAAAATCCGGGACTGGCGAGCCAATGGCCACCTATGATTTTACGTGGATGTGGCAAGAGCTGGGGCTGATCGACTTCCGCCGTTGACCGCCCTCACATCGCCGTTCTGGTATTGTTCGGGCTTAGCGTTGTCTGGCGTACCATCCACGCGATGCCCTCCGGTCGCGCGCATCCTCGGGCAGGTCGGCGTGAAAGCGGGCGCGGCGACGACCGGTGAGAAAGCAGTTCTTCATCACGGTCCGGGTCCAGGCGGCGAGGCTTGTTCCCGCCGCGAAGCTGGCGCGCGCGGTCCAGCACCGAAGCATGGTGTCCTGCAGAAGGTCGTCGGCATCGGCGCCCCCTCCAGTCAGTCGCCGCGCATAGGCGCTGAGCGACGCCGCCTGCTCGATCAGCGCTGCTCCGAACGCATTGTCGGGCATGGCGATCGGCAAGGGAACACGGGCAGGTATATCGGACGGCATCTCATTCTCCGGGCAGGGCTCTCCTGCCCCTCAAGCGATATAGGGTGCGGGCGCCGATGTTTCCGGCCAGACCGCTTCAAGGCCCGCTTCGTCCCGTCCCGGTCGATCGGGGCTGCGCCCGTGCTATAAGGCTCCCATATCGCGATCGGAGAGAGACGATGGAGCGCCTGTTCCCGCGCGCCTTGATAGCGTGCATTCGTGAGGCTCGGCCGCCGACGCCGCAGGAGCTTGCATCGATGGCCGAGAAGATCTGGCACGAGGCTTTTCCAGAGCGTCCATTTCGACGCGAGCGCGCCATGACCATCGCCGCCGTAGCGCTCACAGGCGAACGCCAGACGTGCAAGGGACCGCCGGCATCCTGTCCCGCTGAACCATTTCCGGCTAGAATGCGGAGCGCTACGGTCGGCCGATGGTCGCCAGGGCTGTCGTCCAGGAGAGGATGCGCCGCTTGAGCCGGCAACATGCTGGCCGTAGCACCGGCCGGTTTCTTCAAGCAGCCGATGTGGCGGTGGCGGCTCAAATCTCGGTGGGCACCGGCTTGTAAGGCACTCCGATCCGGGTTTCGGCCGTGCCGCGCCGCCGCAGGGTCGCGGCAATGTGGCGGTCGGCCGCCGCGCGATCGATGAAGGCGTGCCGCTGGGCCTGGCCGTGTGAGCCGATCCGGCCCCAGCGGGTTTCCACAACGATCATGCCGAAAAGATCGAGGCTCGCGGTGATGCTGTAGCGCCGGCGGATGTTGCGCGCCGGATCGAGCGCCACCAGCTCGATCGGCTCGGGCAAGGACAGGTTCGCGCCATTCATGGCGCGGAGCCTACGAATTATGCCTCTCCAAGTCCGGCGACTTTCTTGAATCAATGGCACGCCGGTGATTCAAGAAATCGATGGTTCCTCGAAGCGTTACCGCGTCTGCGGGAGTGCGCGACGCTTCTGGCGCTGTTCGAGCCAGGTGGTGAACGCCGACTGGGTGCAAACGTCCAAGGGTTCATAGGTGCCCGGCGCAACACGCCGAAACAGCATGGGGCCGGTCCGAACGGTGCTTCGGCCGAGAGACACCTGGCAGCTATTCCCGGTCATTCCGCACCGGCCACCTATGTTCATCACCGGACTGGTGCGGATGCGAATTGGTCCCGAGACGCGGCCCTTCGTGATGCTGATAACGCGCGCGGGGCGGCTCTGCTCGATCTTATGCCCGGGCCTGAACCATGGTCGTGCTCGTCCGTCCGACCCGCACCAGAAACTGCGCGGTGCCGTCACCGGCGCCCGCCCTATCTCCAACTCACCAACAAGATCGGCTTTGGTGAACGCCGCGCGTCCCGCTGCCTCGATATTGTCGGGCAGGATGCAGGAGCACGCCATGGCGGGCGTGGACGCGCTCAACGCCGCACCGGCCAGAGCCGTGCCGATCGCTCGCGATAGCGACACCATCATCATACCGGGAGGCTACGCCCGCACGGCTGAACGGAGCATGGCCTGAGTGCGCCTATGGAATCGCTGTCGGATCGGCGATGCGCCCGAAAAACAGCACCGCGCCGCTCTTTCGGTCTCGCAGGGTGGCAAGGAAAGGACGATCGACCACCATCTCCGGCACCTGAGGCTCTATCCGCGCACTGGTCACGACGATCTTGACTGCGGTTGCCGCCGCCGCCTCGGTGCCCTCCTCATCGACGCGCAGGAAGGTCGCGTGCGCCACGTCATCGATCGCGAGGCGCGCACCGCTGGCGAGCCCCGACAGGTCCGCACGCTGCTGGTCGAAGGCGCTTGGCATGCCCGCTGCGATCAGCGCTGCCTTCACGCTCTCATCGAACCTCGCTTCGAAGCGGGGCAGAACGATCCGCATCTCGCGAGCCTGCTCCGCGGACAGGTCGAAACGATCATTGCCGCCCTGCTCGCCGGCGAAGAAATCGACACCCTTCAGCTCACGCTCCCAGCGGCGCAGGGTTGCCGCGTCACGTGGCAGGAAAATCTCCATCACGAAACGACCGTTGCGACCATAAGGCAGCGCGATCGCTTGCCCTTCCCGGGTCTCGCGGTAGTCGAACCGGCCAATCCGCTTCATCATCGTGATCGGGATGCGCGTGCCGTCGCCACGCGTGAAGGACCGCGTTTCCGTCTCCTCGAACGGCACCTGCCACTTCGCCTTGAAGTAAAGCGCGTTGGTCAGCACAGCGGCGGTGTCATCCCCGAAGCCGCTCGGAGAGACGATCTCCGAAATCCTGCCCTTCGTCTCGCGCGAAACCCAGCCATTGATCCGCTCGGCCGCTCCGGTGGGATCACCAGCATAATCGACGGTTTCCGGAGCCGCTCCGAAGCCGGCATGCGCCTCGGCGACATACTCGTCCCGGACCGGCAATCCCTTCGCCAGCCACAGCGCGTTCGCGATGCCGAGCGCGGTATCGGCATCGCCGGTGTCGTTAAGCTGGGCATTGTAGGATTTGATGAGCGCAGGGACGTTGCGGGACGAATCCCAACCAAGCACGCGGCCAATCTCCTCGCGCGTGGCGCCCCGCGCGCCAAGGTAGGCGAGCCCCAGGCCCTGCGACAAGCTGACCGGGGAGATGAACAGATTGGCGTTTGCATCGGCCTTCGCTGCCAGGTGCGGGTAGACCTTGACGGTCATTAACGCCGCGCCATAGGTCAGGTCATGCGGCAAAGCCTCGGCGTCGGGCCGGGACAGGCTTGTAGGAAGCGAGCCGGGACTCGGTGCCGGGTCGCGCGTCGCACAGCCACCAAGCGCGAGGATGGCAAGAAGCGGGTATGACAAGGCTGTTTTAGGCATGGCTCTCCCTAAAGGCTTGGCTGCTGATCGTAGAAATCGACCTGCATCCGCATGGCTCCGAGCGGTTCCACGAAATGCGGCTGTTCGGGCAAGATCAGCCCTGGCCGGTCAGGTGTAAGGACCACCTCCGAGGCCGGGTCGAGATAGGTGAGCTTCAATCTCCCTTCGATGACCCGGATCACGCCCCACACACCGGCCTTGGTGCGATGTTCGGAGCGCAGGGCAGCGGGCAATGTCGCCTCATCGAATATGGGCGTCGAGCGGTAGGGAATCACCATTATCTCTTCACTCCCACCTGGATCGTGCATCGCACCGGCTGATCCGCCTTCCTTGCCGCTTGCCGGCATCCTTCGATCTTTTCACGATTGTCGCGCAGCAACCTGTCGGCCGCGACGATCGCCTCCCAGCTCGCCGGTGACGCGCTCGCCATCAAATGCTGCCCGGCATCCCACGGTGTCGCCTCGGCAAGAGCCCGCGTCGCCATGCGTTCGGGCCATTGCCAGCTCGCCGGCGCGATCTCGCGCGCGACCATACCGGGAAGGAAGGACCAGAGGAGGATGCCGATAAGCAACCCGCTCAACCCGAACCATAGTTGACGGTCCTTCTGATCCCGCGCCGTCAGCGCCGATTGAACGACGGTGCGCAGCTCGCGCCCCTGCTGCTTCATCTCGTCGGTGGCGGTCGCGAGGGCGGCATGGTCGGCGCTGCGAAGGTCGGCCGCCGCTCGATTGATCTGCGCCGAAACCTGTGCAGGCGTCATCGCCAGCGCCGGCGACTTCACGATGGCCGTCGTAACCTGGTCCAGGCGTCCGTTGATGCCGTCCAGCCCCTGGACGACATACCCCAGCGTCTCGGAATAGTCGGGCACGTTGATGCTGGCGCGCTCGGCCGCCAGTCCCTCGATGGCGCGGCGCATCAATGCCAGCTCGCCGCGCTGCTGCTCGACCGCGGCGCGCACCTGCTCGAATGCTTCCGCCGCCGCGTCGCCGCCTTCCTCCCATTCCTCGTCCGCCATTGTCTCTCCTTATCGGCTCAACCCTCGATCGCGGCCGATTTCCAGCGAACGGGTCAATTCCTGGCTGATCGGACGATCCCGGCGCATCTCCAGCCCCAGTTCGGGCGCGCGCCGCCGCAGCACGGATTCGAGCTGCGGATCGCGATGCAGTCCTCCCGCCAAGCCATCCATCTTCTTGGCCGTGCGCTCCGCGCCGGCACGATCGCCGCTGCGCGCGAGCTCGGCCCGCTCGCGCGCCATACCTTGCCAGCGCTCCACGAAGCGGTCGGCACGCAGTTCGGGATTGGAACGGACCTGGGCTTCCTCGGCCATTGCCCGCGCCGCCCCGCCGGCTTTGCCTTCGGCCGCGTCGCGCACCAGTGCGGGGTTGCGTTCGAACGCGGAAGCCAAATCCCGAGCCGCCTGGGGGCGCAACCGATCGAGCGCGTCCCCGGCCTTCGCCAGCGCCTCTTTCTGGTGCGGGAGCACAGGCAAGCCCTTCTCGCGCATCCGGTCCATATCGGCCTGGACGCGCGCATAGCGTTCGATCGCCTTGGCCTGATTGGGCGCGGGCGATCCCCGCTCGGAGCCGGTGTTGATCGGCCCCCCTTTGCCGTCGCGCACCGGCTCGGGCGACGTCGGTTTCGGGCGGAAGCCGGCGAACATGCCCTTGGCCTTCGCCTGCACCTTGGCGACCATCTCCCGCGCGAGTTCCGGGAACCGGATCTCGCGCCGCTCGGCGAACGCACGCACCCGGTCCTGCTCGGCCGTAGCGCCCTCACGCCCATAGTCGCCGGCCATGTCCTTTGCGCGGTCACGCGACAGGACACGGGCGAGCTGACGCTGATCGGCAAAATCATCACGCCCATAGTGGAGCTGCGCCCCGTCACGGTGCCGCGACATGCCGACATAGGCCGAATGACGGTCCATCCCCGGCGTCGCCAGCACATGCGCCTGATCCACCGTCACGCCCTGCGACTTATGGATGGTCGCGGCATAGCCATGATCGACATGGGCATAGTCCTTGAGGTCGAACGCGATCCTCCGGCCATCGTCGAGCTGCACCGCCATGCTGTCGGGCGAAACGCGCTCGACCTTTCCCAGCGTGCCGTTCTTCACGCCAAGGCCGCGCTCGTTTTTCAGGAACATGATGCGGTCGCCGCTGGCGAAGTCGCGTGGCCCCCGCTCGGCCGACACGCGCACGTCCGCCCCCAGCTCGCTGGCGTCGCGCAGACGTTCGCGCGCGGCCTGGTTCAAATCGCGCACCTCAGCATTGGTGTGGGTGAGGATGATCCGCGTCTTGTCCGGATCGGCAAGCCGCTGCGCGTCCCAGCGGCCCACCAGCTCGCCCCGCGCAGCTTCGCGCGTGTCGGCCGCGTGGACCATGCCGTGCTGCTCATAGGCATGGATCGCCTCGCCGGTGCGGCCCGTCGCCAGCGCCTTCGTGGCGTCGCGCTGCCAGTCCTCATGCTGCCGGCGAACGTCGCTGATTTCGGCCGCGCCGTGGCGCTCGGCCAGCGCGCGGAACGCCGCGCCGGCCTCGATCGCCTGCAACTGCTCGGCGTCGCCGACAAGAACGACCTTAGCCCCTGCCCGCTCGGCCTCTGACAGCACGCGCTCCATCTGGCGCGTGCCGATCATGCCGGCCTCGTCGATCACCAGCACGTCACGCGGACCTAGCAGCTCGCGCCCCTGGCCCCACTGATATTCCATGCTGGCGATCGTGCGCGACTGGATGCCGGAGCCGCCTTCCAAGCCCTCGGCCGCGATCCCCGACAGGGCCGCGCCGCGCACCTGATAGCCGGCGCGCTCCCATTCGTCGCGCGCAACGCCCAACATGGTCGATTTGCCGGTGCCGGCGTAGCCGACCACAATTGAAAGATCGCCCTTGCCGGTGATATGTGCCAGCGCGGCCTGCTGTTCTGCCCCGAGTGTCAGGCCCCCACTTCCGGCGGCGGCGTCACGATTCCACGCTGCCGCCGGGAGACCATGCCCCTCCCGTCCAGCAAGCCGATCGCCGGCGCGTTCCAACCGCTGCTCGGTGTCGATCATATCGCGCGAGGTAAAGCGGTCCTCGCCGCGTCCGTCCTTGCCCAGCGCCACCAGCTCGGGGCTGGTCCGCACCGCGCTCATCACCTGGTCGAACTGGTCCTTGCCGTCGCTGTGCCGGAACGCGAACTGCGCCAGGTCGCGCCGCGTGAACGTCGCCTGTTGCCGCGTGATACCGTCGAGCGCGATTTCCGGATTGGCGATGATCTTCTCGCCATTCTCGCGCGCGATCCGCGCATGATCCTCGACCCGCTCCGCCTCAAGGCCCTGTTCGGGCATACGCGATGCCGCTGGCCCGATCTTGTGCTGCGGCTCCAGGTCGATCCCCTGTGCCTCCAAGGTGCGATGATCTATGCGGGCATCAATATCCAGCTCGGCAAGCCGCTCGTTGACATGGTTCGCCCATGCCTCGCGCCACCTCTCCAACAGCTCGGTTCGGTTCCACTCGCGGACCTTCTTCCCGAACCCTTCCCCGTCCACCTCGCGCATCGACAGCATGACATGCGCGTGGGGCTTGGGCATCCCATCCTTGCCCATGTCCCAATGGACATTGAGGTCCGCGACCATGCCGCGTTCGACAAACTGCTTTTCGACAAATTCGCGGGCGAGCGCGACGCCCTGCACCTGATTCATTTCGCGCGGAATCGAGAACTCTACCTCGCGGGCAAGCTGCGCGTCCTTCCTGACCTCCCCCGCCTCGACCTCGTTCCACAAGGTCGTGCGGTCGTTTAAACGCTCCGGCGCACCTTCGGGCAACAGGATTTCCGAATGAACGACGCCGGCCTTGTTCGAGAAATCATGGTCGCGCCCGAGCCGGTCGTCGTGCAGCCGTTCCGCCGCACGATAGGCAGCCGACGCAACGGCGCTCGATCCGTTGGCGCGACTGATGACCTTGGCCGAGAAATGGTAGATCGCCATGACAGCCGCTATACTGCCCTTCTTAGCGCACGTCGGCAACGACGTATAAGCGCGCACTCACCACTCTCTGCCGTTCGCGTGATTGACTTGGCCGCATTTCATGATGGAACCGCTGTCCTGCCAGCGCGATCGTGCTACTGTGCGGCTCCTGTTCGACGGGCGCGAGGGAGAGAGTGATGCGAAAAACGCGCGACTATGACGCCGAATTGCGGGCACTGAGCGACAAGGCCAAGTCTATCAAGGCCAAGAAGATCGAGCAACTTGGGTTACTGGTGACGGCAACCGGGGCCGATGCGCTCGATCTCGACACACTCGCCGGCGCGCTGCTCGCTGCCGTGGAATCGGCCGACGCTGGCGAAAAGGAGGCGTTGCGCTCGCGGGGCGCGGCCTTCTTTCAGGGACGCGGGCGCAAGGCTGGGCGACGCTCTGGCGGCAACGGCGAAAGCGGAAACCAGACTGGCGCAGGCGAGGCACAGGGTTGAAGCCGCCAAGCGCCGCACCGATACGAGAGGATGGGTCGTGCAGCGCCGCGAACGCACCCGCCATCTCATAGAGCTGGGCGGCCTCGTCCAGAAGGCCGGCCTCGTCGAATTGGCCGACGACGATCGCGCAACGCTCTACGGCGCGATGCTCGATCTTGCCGCCCGCGCGCGTGATGATGGCAACGCGCTCGCGCTCTGGAAGCGGCGCGGCAAACGTGCGTTCGACGCGGAAGCGGAAGGACAGGACAGCAAGGAACAGACCGCCCATGACTGACGACACCTCGCGCCTTTCCTGGCAGCTCCTGATGGTCGGCCCCGGCATCGACCACATCACCCCCGATATTCAGGACAAGCTCGCAACCCTGCTCGATCTGCTGCCCGCCACGGCGATCATCAACGTCCAGACCGACGCCGGCTATGTCACCGTCTCACGCGACTGGCCCAGCCATCGCATGGAAACCGTCGATAGCCTGGTGGACGCCATCGCCGCCGCTCAGGGCATCACCGCTATCGACCTGCCCGAAGCGCGCTGACCATGCGCGCCGGCCTCGATCATCTTCCCGCCGCCAAGCGCCGCGAGCTGGAACGGGTCGCCCGCGTCCTGTTCGATGAATTTGAGGATGCCGTCAAAACCAAGCTCTCCGACAAGCGCAAGGGCGGCCGCATCCTCAAGCTGATCCTGTTCGGCTCCTACGCGCGCGGCGATTGGGTCGAGGATCGCGCCAGCGGCTATATCTCCGACTATGATCTGCTCGTCATCGTCAACTCCGAGACCTTCACCGATCTGCAACATGGTGGGCTGTCGCCGACGATCATCTGGTGCGCGAGCTGACCGTCACCCGCCAGCTCGCCACGCCCGTCAATTTCATCGTCCATTCGCTGATGGACGTGAACGACCAGCTCGCGCGCGGCCGTCCCTTCTTCGCCGACATAGCCCGCGATGGGATCGCCCTCTACGAAGCGCCGGGACAGCGCCTCGCCGTGCCGCGCCAGCTCGACGCGCAGGAACGCCACGCCGAAGCCAGGGCGCATTATGACAAGTGGCTCCCCGATGCCGCATACTGCCTGACGCTCGCCGAATATGCGATCCGCGACGGCGAGACCAACCATGCCGCGTTCATGCTCCACCAGGCCGTCGAGCGCGCCTATCATGGCCTGCTGCTCGTCCTGACGCTCTACGCGCCCAAATCGCACCGCATCGGCATCCTGCGCTCGCTTGCCGAAAATCTCGATCCCCGGCTGATCGAAGCCTGGCCGCGCGATACCCGCGCCGCCCGCCGCCATTTTGCGCAGCTCCAGCGCGCCTATGTCGAGGCGCGCTATTCCCATGCCTATGAAATCACCCCCGACGAACTGGCCTGGCTCGTTGACCGCGTGAAGCATCTCCACACGATCGCCGCCGCGATCTGCGCCGAACATCTCGAAAACGACAGCGGGAGGGAATCCTGATGATGGAATGGTTCCGCCAGCTCGGCCGCGCGATCCGCAACCTCGCGCGGCTCGCGCGCGAACAGCCGATATGGGCGATCACGGCCCTCGTCACCAGCCCGGTCGCCCTCATCCGCCACCTGTTCGGCGTCCTGGTCCTGTTCCTCATCACCGGCCTGGTGCTGGGGCTTGGGGTGCCGCTCATTCTTGGCAGGCTGCTCGGCCTGGCCCACGATTCCCATATCTATCAGACCGTCATGATGCTGACGGCGATCGTCGTCATCCTCGTCGCGCTGCGCGCCCTCTTTCAACCGCTGATCCTGCGCTACGGCGGCCCTGCCGGCGATGCCACGCACGGCTCGGCCCGCTTCGCCACCGATCGGGAAACTCGCCCCCTCGCCCAAAATGGCGACGGCCTGCTGATCGGCCGCGACCGCAAGAACGGCAGGCTGCTGCGCTATGCCGGCCCCTCGCATCTGCTGACGATCGCGCCGACGCGCACCGGCAAGGGCGTGGGGACCATCATTCCCAACCTGCTCGACTATCCCGGCCCGGTCGTCTGCATCGACCCCAAGGGCGAGAATGCCCGCATCACCGCCCGCCATCGGGCAAAGTTCGGCCCGGTCCATGTCCTCGATCCGTTCGGGGTGACGGGCCTTCCCGGCGCTGCCTTCAATCCGCTCGATCGCATCGACCCTGCCGGCCTCGATCTCGCCGACGACTGCATGACGCTGGCCGACGCGCTGGTCTATGACGCTCCCGGCGAAGCCGGCGAGGCGCATTGGAACGAGGAAGCCAAGGCGCTGATCGCCGGCATCCTCCTGTGGGTGGCGTGCGACCCGGAATCGCGAGGCCAGGACCGCACGCTGGAAGCGGTGCGCGACTGCCTCACCTTCGCGCCCGATAATTTGGCCCAGTCGGCCCGAAGCTGCGATTTTGGCCATGTTGAAGAACAAAGATTGAACATGGCGATCTACCAGGCTCGCTCTTGTCCTCCAATCTCGTAAACATCGGTCTCGATCGAGCACCTGTAGCTC
>NZ_CAKKNC010000037.1 GCF_918741285.1 Sphingobium sp. CECT 9361
TACCGACTTCGCGCACGATGCCTGCGCCTTCATGCCCAAGGATCGAAGGGAAGATGCCTTCGCTGTCAAGACCGTCCAACGTATAGGCGTCGGTGTGGCAGATGCCTGTCGCCATGATCTCGACCAGGACTTCGCCCGCTTTGGGGCCCTCAAGATCGAGCTCGACAATCTCAAGAGGTTTCTTTGCTTCGAAGGCTACGGCAGCACGGGTCTTCATCATCAACTCCTGATGGGTCCATAAAATAGGGAGAGTGGTAATGAGGCAATCCACGCAGATCCAAACGCCTGGGCCAAACACACATCAGCCCTGCCCGAACTGCTCAACATCATTGTCGGACCGCCATCTCCGAATCTTACGCTCGTACTACCATTGAACCGAAAGCGCGTTAATAAGGTCATTTGGAAATAGACAATGTCACTATGGGGATAATTAATGTCGAACTGGGACGGGATCGATGAATTTATTGCGGTGGCCACCGCGAGCTCCTTTACGCGTGCTGCGAGGGCTATTGGAATGTCCCCCACTCATGTGAGCCGGGCCATCATCGCGTTGGAACAGCGCGTGCAGGCCCAACTGTTTCACCGCACGACCCGTACCGTGCGTTTGACGGATACAGGACGGGTGTTCTTCGAACGATGCGAGAGAATTGCCCAGGAACGTGACGAGGCAATTGCGCTTATCGGGGAAGAGGGCGAGCCGCAGGGAGAACTGCGCGTCACGTGTTCGACGGCGATGGGCGAGCGTTTTGTTGCGCCAATCATCCGGCGTTTTGCGATGTCGCATCATAAACTTACCGTCACGATTGACCTTTCAAATCGCGTCATCGATCTCGTTTCAGAGGGATATGATCTAGGCATCAGGACGGGCGTTGTTTCCGATGCTCGACTGATCGCCGTGAGGGTTGCATCGCGCACGCTCTACACGTGCGCGGCTCCTAGCTACCTTGCGCAGGCCGGTACGCCGCAGTCGGTAGCGGAACTGGCTTCGCATCAATGCATCGCCGGAACCAGCGGCACATGGCATTTTGCGGACCGTGGCGCTGAACAGGTCTATCGTCCAAAGGGCCGGTTCCGCTGTAATAGCGGCCAGGCGGTTATCGAAGCGTGCATTTCCGGCTTGGGTATATGCCAACTGCCTGATTTCTACATCCTGCCCTATCTCAGGCACGGCATGGTTGTGCGTATCATGGATAATCTCCAGCCTGAAGATGAGCCGATATGGGCCGTCTATCCGCAGCGTCGCCACTTGTTGCCCAAAATTCAGGGCGTGGTCGAGACGTTACAACACGAACTTGCCGCAGCCATGCGCTGAGAGCGGTTGTTGGGGGTGGACGGCCCCCAGGCGGCACAAATGTGCCAGAATAAGGTCGTTGTAGATCTCATTTGAGGAAACCGTCCGCGGACAAGATTATCGGGGCATAGACACGTCAAAGCACGTGTTTCAGATGCATGCCAGTATTGGCGCTCTAGCACTTACGATGCCCACGATCCGCTAACCGACGAACAAAGTGCAAACCGGCAATGCGGGCGCAAAGCTCGCACGCAGCGTGATCGAACATTTGATGGCTAGGAGGAAAAGCGGGGTCGCTAGATCGCTAGCCGGTAAACGCGCGCAGCGGTTCCAAAAACCATCTGGCTTTGATCGTCCACGGAATGACCTGCTGTCGCAAGTTTAAAGGCATTCCACATCACTCCATAGCTAAAGGATTGGCGGTCGACGGGGAAATTGCTACCAAACATGCAGCGCGCCGGCGAGAAGGCGTCGATTGCAGTATCGATATAGGGACGGATCGCGGCAGCGACCGTGCCGGAGTCTGGAGAAGATTTGCCATGCTGCCAACCTAAGCCCATGACATCCGACCCCATGCCGCTTAGTTTCATAAAAACATTAGGAAATTGTGCCAGATCGACGATTTTGCCACGCCAGTCTGCCAGCACTTCTGCTCGCTTGTCGGCAAAACGGCCAATTCCTATTGGCCCAGCGAGATGATTGAGTATGATCGACGTCTCCGGAAACGTGCGGGCGAGATCGGCAACATCGGCTAACATCGTGTGGGTGCATAACAGATCGCAGCTCAGCTTTAGCGGTGCCAGCCTAGCGAACCCGGCCTTAAAACGCGGGTCAAGTGTTTTCCCTGGGGGGATGGACAGCGCCTGATAAGCATCGGGATCATATGCCACCAGTTCGCGGATGCCTCGAAAATGGTTTGGCGAGGCCTCCAGATGTGCTTCGAGAACCTCCGTCACGGCGTCGCCGAGCATCAGATCTGCCCTGCCCACGATGCCTGCACATAGTTTGCCGACCAGTGCAGGTGCAGATGCGAACCGAGTGGCTACCGCATCGGCATATTCCGTCTCGCCAACGCATCGCAAATGCTCCGGCCCATTCTTGCGAAAGGCCCAGCCGCAATCGACATAAACGCTCGCTGCGAGCGAGTGACCGCTCTGGCTGACGGTGGCAATAAAATCTTCAGGAAGAAACACGCCGAACTTTGCCGCACCGGAGTGACCTTCCCCCCAGAAATGATGGTGCGTGTCGATGACGGGCCTGTGTGCCGCAATTGGGGCTTCACTTTGCGCTATGTCTGTGATCGCCATGGACTTTCTCCTTGTGCGGCTGGGCCTGTAACGGTCGACGTTTACTTCAGGACAGAGCAGGGCGAGGTCGTGAGCTTTCAGTCATAACGCCGACGAGTACGCCCAAGCCAGCCACGACACCCAAAATCGCAACGGCCGTCCAACCGAAACTGAAATATAGCGACACCCCGAGAATGGACCCCGCTGCTCCGGAAAGGTAGACGATGGTCATATAAAGCGCGTTAATGCGGCCGCGGATTTTCGAGTTTACTTCAAGCACCACGATGCGGCTGAGCACCTGAGCTGTCTGTATCGATGCATCAATCACAACTGCCGCCGAGACAAGCGCCAGCAATATCCCCGTTTCAACCGACCAGATTGAAAGGGAGAATGAAGCAACAACGAGCAGGCTCGCGACCGTGGTTCCCGCCCTTGTCGATCCGCGGTCAGAGACACGGCCAGCCAGTGGTGCAGCGAATACACCTCCGGCTCCGGCAAGAGCGAACAAACCGATCTGCGTTTGGCTGAAGGCGAAATGCTCGGTCAAAACGATGGGAGATACGGTCCAGAACATCGTGAAAGAGGCGAACAGAAGCGCCTGATACACCGTCCTGCGCTTTACTTCTGCCTCGTTACGAAACAGCTTGCACATAGAAAGAAGTGTTTCGCGATAACGAATGCGGCGGTTCGGCATTCTAGCCGGCATCGTCCGCCATAGCACAGCACCCGCGCTGAACGTAGCCACACCCGATAGGTAATAGACTGCACGCCAATCGAAAGCCGAAGCAACAAACAATGCAAAAGGTCTTGCGAGCATAACGGATGTGAGGACGCCTGCCATTATCGCACCAATGACGCGCCCACGGCGGAGTTCGGGAATTATATGGGAAAGATAGGGAAGCAGAATTTGGGCGCCGCTTGAAAAAAATCCCACAACCGCCGCGGAAAACAAAAAAACAGCAGCTGACTGTGCAGTCGCTAACCCGATCAGGCCGATTAGGGTGAAGAACCAGCATATAAGCACAAGCCGTTTATTTTCCACCGAGTCGGCCATGGGCACAAGCATAAGAAGTCCCAGCGCGTAGCCAACTTGGCCAGCGCTGACTATGCTTCCTGCCCAGGAGGGAGCGAGGTGCAGGTCGCTGGTGATCGTGGTGAGCAGCGGTTGGGCATAATAGAGATTGGATGCGAACAGGGAGATGCTCAGACCGACCACGACAAGTAGGAAGGGTGAGGGTGCAGCATCCTGCTCGAAACCTCGCACATTTTCGTCCAGACGGTCGCAACCCGATCTAGCCGAAATATCTGTGGAAAGGTTCGAGCTATTGTTCAATTGAATTTTAACCTTGAAGTTCTTCGGTGGGGACGAGCCGTTCCTACGTCTAGTGAATATAGAAGTGCTTGGAGGATTGAAAAAATCATGATGGGGATACCTGGAACGACATTCTGAATGAAGCTGCTCAATTTCAGCGCCTAGCAAATTCAGGCTGATGTTGGGAGGTAGCGAGGATGCGTGCGTTGACATCCTTGATGTCCCGCAGCCCGCATAGTGCCATGGTCGTATCCAGCTCCTTGCGCAGAATGTCGAGGGCCATTGACACTCCCCGCTCCCCATGTGCGCCAAGTCCATAAGCTATAGCCCTGCCGAGCAGAACGCCCTTCGCACCCAGCGCTACAGCCTTTATGATGTCTTGCCCGGACCGTATGCCGCCGTCCATCAGCACTTCAATCTTGTCGCCTACTGCATCTACAATGGCGGGCAGCGCGGCAATCGACGAAGGCGCTCCATCAAGCTGCCGGCCGCCATGGTTGGAAACCACTATTGCTTCCGCTCCGGTTTTTGCCGCACTTTCCGCGTCCTCTGCGTCGAGAATGCCCTTCAAAATGAGCTTGCCCTGCCATTTGTCCTGAAACCGCTTTACGTCATCCCAGCTCAACCGAGGATCAAACTGCGACGCGGTCCAGGATGACAGCGAGCTCATGTCGGCTACGCCTTCAACATGGCCGGCAATATTGCCAAAGGAACGACGCGGGGTGCGCAACATGTTCCAGCACCAGCGCGGTTTGGTAGCAAGATTGAGGAGGTTCACCAGAGTCGGCTTCGGCGGGGTACTGAGACCGTTACGAGTATCCTTGTGCCTTTGCCCCAATATTTGCAGATCGAGTGTGAGCACCAGGGCGGAGCATCCAGCTGCCTTGGCTCGTTCGATCAAGCGGTCGCTGAAATCGCGGTCGCGCATCACGTAAATCTGAAACCAGAAGGGTTGGTCGGTTTGCTTTGCTACATCCTCAATCGAACAGTTGCTCATCGTGGACAGTGTGAACGGAACGCCTGCCTTTGCCGCGGCCCGCGCCGCCAGTATCTCGCCATCGGGATGCTGCATTCCCAGCATGCCAACGGGAGCCAAAGCCACCGGCATGGTCACTTCATGGCCAACGAGTGTTGTTGCCAACGAGCGATTGGTCATGTCCACGGCGACGCGCTGCCGCAGTTTAATGGCTTCGAAGTCCGAGCTGTTGGCGCGATAGGTGCTCTCAGTCCATGAACCGGAGTCTGCATAATCATAAAACATCTTTGGCACGCGCCGCTTGGCGATGAGCCGCAGGTCTTCGACACATGTAATAGTCTTCTTCATGCAGCTGCCTCTTGATCCAATTTACTCACAACCGTCGAGCCTGCTCCCAGCTGCTGACAGCGCCGATTGAGTATTGCGCCTGAAGCCTTGCCTCCAGCGACTATCCGGACGGCATGGTAGTACTACGAACGAAGACTTTACTTCCATGCGTCAGGCCAAACCATGCGGCACTGCCTTTAAAATAACGCGATTGTAGACGTGCGATTGAGTCACGGATGGATAATGCCCGCCACTTGGCAGTGTGAAACGCGGAGCATCGGGGTAGCGCTCTGCCAATGCATTGCGCGTCGCTGCGGGGAGGAGCGGGTCGTCGGCACAGTCGATGATAAAAAGTGGGAACAGCCCGTGCAGGATAATTGGGGCTTCCGGCGCAGTGGCCGCGGCGAGCAGCCGTCGTCTCAAAAGCTCGCCAGTCTGGCCCTCGCGCAGGATCGTGATCTGCACTTCGCGTAGCTCGTCAGCTTCCCGCATTTCCAACCGATTGAGCCAATCAGTCTTGAGTTCCTCGCCAGACACGGATTCAAGCAGTGATCTGTCAAACAACGGATGTGCGCTCAGTTCGGTAGAATTGTAAAAGCTGTTAGCCAATATCATCGCATCGACACGTTCAGGGTGGCGCGCTCCGAAGACTTGAAGACAATATCCAGCAAGCGACGAGCCTAACATGCAGGCGCGATCCAGCGCCAATGCATCCAGCAGCGCGGCTAGACTGTCAGCGGTCACATCAAAATCGGTATCTGGATAATCTACGCAGATGCAGCGTATATCCGGCGTCAAGTCGAGCATCTGATTATAGTATATGTCCGCGTTTCCCAAGCCTCCGGGAAACAGGAGTAAAGGCGTGCCGTTTCCGCCGCTGTCGCGAATGCGCCAAGTCAGCCCATTGGGGCGAAGGGTGCGATCAGGATATCGACGCTGCATCGATCGCAACCGTGCAGTGCCAGGTGGGGCGGGGAGGGGTGGCATCAGTCAGGCGAATGGTGATGGTAGCCCATCGCCCCCGCTTTCAATGATCGCGTTCGCAGCGATAGTGAATTCCGCTTTTGGTCCATTGCCAGCGATTACGAACATGAGTACGTGCTCCGCTTCGGGTTCGGCCTCCGTCACATTCATGAAACGGCGTGCAACACCGGGTGGGAAGGACACGACATCGCACGGCCCGACGTCAATGAAGTCACGCTCTGCGCCCTCATTCCATTCACATCGCCAGCGACCAGTGATGGGCATGAAGGTCTCATTGGTATCGTGGTTGTGCATCAGCGGGCCGCGCCCCGGCTTGCAGCGCGCAAAACCAAGGTTGAATCCTTCAGCGATTGGGATAGCTGAGTGTCGCGCAGCATCAGCGCCAACAGGCGATACTACAGCACCTTCGCCCTCGGGAGGCTGGAACCCGATCACATTTATCAATTCGCGCTCGCATTCGGGTAAACCGCTGTCGGGCAGGCCCGTTTTCGATCCCTTGAGATCCTTGAATAGCGCGACACGTTTCATCATGTCTTCGCGTGAAATCGAGCGCAGTTGAGGGATCATATCCTATCCTTCCCGTTAGCGGGCGACCCGTCCGGTGTCAGTTTTTGACCGCTTCTAGGATGGAGACATAGCTGGCGACGGCGTCCCCGCCCATATTGGCCGTCAGGACCAGCGATGCGCCGGGCAGCTGCATGTCCCCAGCTTCGCCTAACAGCTGGCGGGCTGCTGTGACGAGCATTGACACACCAGTGGCACCCACCGGATGACCTTTCGATTTGAGACCACCCGACAGGTTGATCGGCAACTTGCCATCACGCCGCGTTTGTCCTTCTATTACCGCTTGGTGCGCCTTGCCGGGCTGGGTGACGCCGAGCGCCTCTACCATCATGAGTTCGGCTATAGTGAAGCAGTCGTGCACCTCGGCAAGACTGATATCATTTACCGTGACCCCGGCCTGTGCGTAAGCCTGCGCTATCGCCCGGCTGGGACCTGCAAAGGCGATGGGATCTTTGGTTGCCATTGGCAGATAGTCGTTCACCTGCTGATAGGCACGGAAACCGACTGCCTTTGGGAAATCGGAGAGCAATTCGTCCGACACTATAACAAGCGCCGCTGCGCCATCGGAAATGAGCGAGCAGTCCGTCACTTTAAGCGGCGCTGCGATCATTGGATTTTTTTCGGAGGGCACAAGGCAGTAGTCCAGCTCGAGCCGACGGTGCATCTGCGCGAGGGGATTAAGAAGGGCGTTCTCGTGGTTCTTTACCGCGATATGCGCCATCGCCTCCACCGGGTCACTATAATGCTCGGCATAGGCCTGCGCATAACGAGCGAATACTTCGGGGAAGCTGACATGCGCTTCGTCTCTCTGATAACTGGCACCCGCCAGCGCGCGCGTGACCCCAGCGGTGTTTTGGTGGGTCATCTTCTCCGCGCCGACGACCAAAGCAACCTTCACCCGACCGCTACGGATTGCATCGATAGCCGCATAGACTGCTGCCGAACCCGTTGCGCACGCATTTTCGCAGCGGTTCGCAGGCTTGAAGCGCAGGCCGGGGTCGGCACTCAGAACCATAGAAGAACAGAATGTGTCAGCCACTAGACCAGAGTTGAAATGACCTAGCCAGACCGCATCCACGTCTTTGCCTTCGATCCCGGCAGATTCCATCGCTTCCCGTGCGACCGAATGGATAAGGTCTTCCAGGCTTAGCGCGTCGAAACGGCCAAATTTCGAATGTCCCCATCCTACGATTACAGGTTCCATGCTCTCTCGTTCCTTCTTGTTGGTCTAGCGGGAGTGCGGCTGTCAGCTTAGCGCTTCGACGTAATTAGCCGCAGTTTTTTGTCGGACTTCCTCCAAAGTGACGTCCGGGGCTAGCTCGATCAACCTCAAGGAGGGGGTTTGGTTGGGGTCAACCTCGAACACCGCAAGATCGGTGATAACGAGATCGACTACCTGCTTGCCGGTAAGGGGCAGGGTGCACTCCTTTACCAAGCGGGATTCGCCTTTGGCCTCGTGCTCCATTACCACGACAATACGCGGGACCCCGGCAACAAGGTCCATCGCGCCGCCCATGCCTTTCACCATCTTCCCTGGGATTGTCCAGTTGGCGAGATCGCCCTTTTCCGACACCTGAAGTCCGCCAAGAATCGAAATATTGATATGGCCGCCGCGCATCATGCCAAAGCTCAGCGCGCTGTCGAAGAAAGAGGTGGTGGGAACTTTAGTGATAGTTTCCTTGCCAGCATTGATAAGGTCAGCGTCTTCCTCACCTTCATAGGGGAACGGTCCCATGCCGAGCATTCCGTTCTCGGAATGAAGCTGAATGGACAAGCCGTCGGGAAGCATATTGGCAACCAGCGTGGGAATGCCGATCCCCAGATTGACGTAAAAGCCGTCTTTCAATTCTTTCGCAGCGCGGGCTGCAATTTGTTCGCGGTTCCAAGGCATAACTATTCCTCTCAGGCGCGTGGGCGCACAGTGCGTTTTTCAATGTGCTTGTGGGGTTTCGCCACTTCCACGATGCGCTTGACGAAGATTCCCGGAGTAATGATGTGTTCCGGATCGATCTCTCCCGGCTCGACAAGATATTCGACCTCTGCAACCGTAACTTTCGCGGCGGTGGCCATGACCGGATTGAAGTTCCGGGCAGTCATCCGGTAGATTAGGTTTCCCTCGGTATCGCCCTTCCACGCATGGATCACGGCTAGATCGCCAAATATCCCGCGTTCCAGCAGATATTCTCGCCCATCGAAGACGCGCGTTTCCTTGTCTTCAGCCACCTGCGTTCCCACGCCCGTGGGCGTATAGAACGCAGGAACGCCGGAGCCGCCGGCGCGAATGCGTTCAACCAGCGTCCCCTGCGGGCAATATTCTAGCTCTACTTCACCTGCCAGATATTGCTTTGCGAATGTCGCGTTCTCTCCAGCATAGGAAGCGATGAGCTTTTTTATCTGCCGGGTATTTACGAGCCGGCCAACACCCATCCCGTCCAAACCTGGATTGTTTGTTACAATGGTCAAACCTGTGACTCCGGATTGCTCGATTGCCGCGAGCAGCGAGTCTGGGATGCCACATATGCCGAAGCCACCGGAGATGATCGTCATGTTGTCTTGGAGCAGATCAGCCAATGCCAAGGCTGACTCCTTATAGACCTTATTTGCCATTTTTCTTCGTACGTCCTCGTCCCTGTCCGACCTGCGGTTTTGTGTCCGGCAGCAACCGAACAGGCGCGATCAAATACGACTGAAGAAGTCGTGCTGTCAGATGACATTTCCCACCTTGCGATACCTGAAGGACGTGTGCTGGGCCGATCTGATAGGCAAAACCAGTGCTTCAAGCAGGCGCGCTTTCGGCTACCTTCCGTTTAACGAGGTCACGGTTCGAAAGGCATCGGCACCCTGCTGTCGCCCAGAAATGCGAGCATCCAGCCGGGATATTCTAGCTCCGGCGCACTTACCTTGTCGAGTCTCTGCGTCTCCTCAGGCAGCAAGGCAAGGTCAACAGCTGCCAAATTGTCGTTCAGTTGGTCGGTGTTTTTCGCGCCAATGATGACTGACATGACATAGCGTTTGGCGAGTACCCACGCCAAGGCAACGCGGGCAACCGATACACCTCGCGCATCTCCTATTTCCCGCATCGCCGCCACGATAGGCCATGCGCGATCGGTATTGACTGGAGGGAAATCGAAAGAAGCACGCCGAGAATCTTCCGGCGTTTGCGTGCCTGGTCCAAACTTGCCGGACAGCAGCCCCCCCGCCAGAGGCGACCAAACCAATAGCCCCAGCTTTTGGGCTTCGAGCAGCGGCACAATCTCTCGTTCGATGTCGCGCCCCGCGATCGAATAATAGGCCTGTATCGTTTCCAAGCGACCGTAATTCTTCGCCTCGCTGGTTCCCAGCGCCATCGCAATTCGCCATGCGTGCCAATTGGAGGCGCCAAAGTAGCGGATTAGCCCTTGGGCGCGGAGGTCATCCAGCGCGCGCAGTGTTTCATCGAGGGGGGTGACGCTATCCGTCTGGTGGATTTGATACAGGTCGATATAATCTGTCTGGAGGCGCTCAAGGCTGAGTTTTACCGCATCCATAATGTGCCCGCGCGATGCGCCGCGATCATTCGGGCCGTGACCGACAATACCTGATGTCTTGGTTGAGATTACCACGTCCTTCCGCGACCTGCCAAGATTCCTCAGCGCTTGGCCAACCATGCGCTCTGATTGACCCTGGAAATAGGTGTCGGCGGTGTCGATGAAGTTTACGCCTGCGCCAAGCGCACGGGCAACGACAGCATCGACCTGATCCTGTGTCATATAGCCCATACCGCGAAATGCTTGCGTGTCGGGATCGCCACCAAACGTCATCGCGCCGAGGCAAATTTCTGATACGAATAGGCCGGTGGATCCCATTTGCTTATATTTCATGCCGGGGGTATCTCCTCGATTTGCAAGTTATATATGCGCTGAGCGGTCCCCGCGAAAATCTGACGGCGCTCATCCTGTGAGCACTCAGCCGTCATTCGCTTATAGGCGTTGCACAAGGTTCCAAAGCTCCCGACGTCGTCGGTGGGTCGGTTACTTTCGAACATGCAGCGTCCGGCGCCGAACAGTTCGATCGCAGCTTCCGCATAAGGGCGCCATTCCGCTGCCAAGTCCGCAGACGATGCCGAAGGCTGCGCTCGGAAGCTCTTCGACCCGAAAAGATATGATCCCAAGCCGCCCAGTTTGACTGCAACGTTTTCGCATTTGGCGATCTCCGCCATGTCTCTTCGCCATAGCTGATATTCCTCGGCAAAGCATCCCTTATGCCGGCCGACGCCGATCGGCTGCCCGACATGGTTTAGGATGATCTGCGTCTCAGGAAAGCGGGACGCGAGAAACCTGACGTCTGCAAGCTTTGGCGCAAGAACGAATGCATCGAAACAATATCCCGAGCGCGCCACATGGGAAAACCCCTGCAAGAACGCGTCTTGACGGTAAAGGCTTTCGCCACAGTCGAAGATGTCGCCCAAAATTGTGGAATCTGCATCCCATAAGGCTGTCTGGCGAAACCCTTTTAGCCGCTGGGGCGCGGCCGCCATCTGGTGCTCGATAATCCTCGACACATTGGCCGCCCGGCAATCGAGTGCAGCGATGATGCCTGCGCCGACTTGGCAAGGGCCATAAAGGCCGCTCGCGGCCATAGCGGCCTGCCCATTGAGGAATTCCGTTTCACCAACACAACGCAGTTCTTCTGGCCCCGTCGCGCGATACATGCATTGCCCTTCAACTACGATCGACGCGATTACGTTATGGCCCGAGTGTAGATAAGCGAGATAATCTCCGAGTAGAAAGCTGCGGAGGCCCAGCACAGGGGCTATGGCGTCGCTGACGCGATCGACCAGATGGTGTGCGCTATCGATCACCGGCAGTTCTGGGAAGAGCGCTTCTTCTTCTCTCATCCGATTTCTCTATTTCGCGCCGTGTATGACGGCCCGGAGGACACCAACTTACTACCTAGTCGCCAGCATCAGAAATAGGTGGCAACCGGTTCGTTGTATTCCAATGTCGGCGTCTCAATGAAGAAATGCGATATACGGGATCGCCATTGCTGGAAGCCAGGAGACTCCCAAAATTGGGGGGCGTGATGCGCCTTACTATCCCATCGGACGAGCAACCGGTAGCGGCCTGGCTGATCGACGATGCGAGCGAGCGCCATGCCGTGACAACCTTCAGCAGCATGGAAAATACCCACGCACTCACTTACCGCGCGCTCGAACGCCTCGGCTTGGTCGGCTCCTATGGTAATGAGGGCGTTCTCTATGATCATGACCAATTGCCTCTTTTCTACTTCCGGTCAAAAAGCCGATTGCCGGATAGCTTCCCCTGTTCCTTAAAGCGGGTAGGGGAGTGCGAGGCGATCAGAAATGACACCTGCCGATACCTGAATCACGGAACCGGGGTAGCTTCATCGCCAAAGTATCAGGTGTGCCGTTTACTCATCTGACGAACGGACAACCGCCGGCTAAACTTGGTCATGCGCAAGGATGTATCGACTAAGGCGGCAGAAAATAGCCTGATGCGCACAGCGAAGGGAGAGAAAATGCCTAAAAAATCGATCCTCGTAGTAGGGGCTGGAGGTCATTTCGGTCGCTACATCGCGCCGGAACTCCTTAAGCGGGGCGCCAAAGTGCGCGCAATGGTGCATCACGACCAGGCTGCGGCTGTCGCCCGTTCCACTGGAGTGACCGACATCGCGCGGGCAGACTTGAGGGACGAAGCGGCGGTGCGCCGAGCGTTGGACGGCGTAGGCGGTGTCTTTTACATTCCGCCCAAGTTTCTTTCGGATGAGGCGGCGTTGGGTGTGCGCCTAGTTGAGCTTGCGGCTGAGGCAGGTGTGGAGCGGTTCGTGCTTTCCGGAGTGATGTATCCGTTTATCACAGACATGTGCAACCACCGCGAGAAGCTTCCGGTCGAACTGGCTCTCATCAAGTCAGGCCTCGCTTTCACCATCCTGCATCCTACAAATTTGATGCAATCAACAGGCGTTTTTTTCTGGAGCAAGGTACTGGATACCGGGGAATATATCGAACCTTGGGCTCAAGACAAGAAAAGCGGCTATGTCGACTATCGGGACGTTGCTGAAGTGGCTGCGAAGGCCTTGACCGAGGATGGTCTGCAATTCGGTGTTTTCGATCTTTCCGCAGCGGGCGTTATTTCGCGCGAGGATATTGTGGACATGATGTCGGAAGCGCTGGGCAGGGCGATCAGCACCCGTACCCAGTCCATTGACGAGTGGAATAACCAGAACATGCCGCCCAACCAGATATTGCGTAGTGCCTTCGCAGGCATTGATCGCTTCTACAGCAATTATGGTTTTCCAGGAGGCAACGACCTCGTTTTGCGCACTATTTTGGGTCGAGAGCCGCGCACGATGCGAGCGTATATCAACGAGTTGGCTGCACAATCCAATTAACTGTGAGTCGATTTTCGTTCAGATCTTAAGATTCAGAGGGTTGGAACTGACATTTTGGGTATCAGCGTCGGTGACTTCTCATCTGACGTTTTACCGGCAACTTCATACAAAGAGAGGGTAAAAAACGGCGTGTTACAAAGGCCGCGAGGAGAGATATGACACAGGGTACCAAAAGTAAATCCCCGCCGATGCTGAAATTCTCACACATAGGACTGGTTACGTCTGACGTGAGCGCAATGGCACGCTTCTATGTGGATGTCTTGGGTTTTGTCATCACTGACCAAGGTGATTTTGGCGACATGAAGGTGGTTTTCATGTCGCGTGATCCAGAGGATCATCATCAGATCGTGCTGACTAATGGTCGGCCGGCAAATATTCCGAAGAATACTGTCGATCCGGATTTTGGTCCGGTCATCCAGCAAATCTCTTTTAAAATGCCATCCCTTGCCGATCTGCGGGACATGAGAGGGCGGCTGGAAACGGGGGGAGCCACTGGGATTACCACTGCCGCCCATGGCAATGCATGGAGCCTCTATGCCCACGACCCGGAGGGGAACTATATCGAGTTCTTTGTCGACACGGATTGGTATGCCAACCAGCCATTCTATGTGCCTCTTGATCTCAACAAGAGCGACGCAGAAATTATTGAAGAAACAGAGACCATGTGCCGGAATAGCGCAGGTTTTAAATCGATTGCGCAATGGCGTAGCGATATTGCCGAGGTCATGCCGCCACAGTTTCCGCGATAGCGGCCAGCCCCCTGGACGGGTTGCACCTTAAAGCACTTCTGTCGGCTCGTCGAACTGCGGGTTCGGTAACGCTTATCTAATGGAGTTGTCATGAAGCTGGTTACTTTTGCCCATCAGGACGGGCAGCGGCTCGGCGCGCTGGTTGAAGATCAGGTGCTGGATCTGACAGAGGCTCGCCCGCTCCCCGCATTCGCGTCTATGCAGGCATTGATCGATGCTGGACCCGACGCATGGCACGCAGCGCGTGGAGTGATTGCCAGCAGCGATGCAAAGGCGATGCGTGCATTTTCCGACGTGTCGATATTGGCACCGCTTCCGCGGCCTGTGCGCCTGCGCGATTGCAGCCTGATGCTTGAGCATATGGAAATCGTACTGGAGCAAATGGCGCGGCGGGCTGCGGCGGAGGAGAGTGATCCTGAAACGGCATACAGAAGCCTGATCGCAACGAGGAAATATAATCTCAATCCGACCTTTAAGAAGCAGTGTGTCTATTACAATGCCGATCATACGTCAGTGAGCGGGACCGACGTCGATATCGTCTGGCCGAGCTATTCAGAGTATATTGACTTCGAACTTGAATGGGCCTGCGTTATCGGTCGCAAAGCCAAAGACGTCTCGCGTGGAACTGCGAGAGATCATATATTTGGCTACACCATTCTCAATGACTGGTCGGCGCGCGACATTCAGATGCCGCTGATGTACACCATGAACGGACCTGGCGAAGGAAAAGACTTTCCAGGGAGTTGGGGTATCGGGCCATGCATCGTGACTCCGGACGAACTGGAAGATCCATATAATCTGACCATGACTGCGACCATTAATGGCGAGCAGTGGACCCGGGGCAATACCGGCTCAATGTACCACAAGTTCGAAGACGCTATTGCTCAGTTTAGCCGTGAAAAGACCATCTACCCAGGTGAAATTCTTGGTTCTGGCACAGTATTGGGCGGATGCGGATTCGAGCTTGGGCGGTCTTTATCTATCGGGGACACTGTCGAGCTCGCAATTGAAGGGATCGGCGTGCTGAGGAACCGGGTAGTTCGCGCCGAATACACGCAATGAATTATCAACGCCTAACAACCATCAAACCAGCAAGTAAAAAACTAATTAGGGGAGAAAGTTTATGAGAGGGAAATTGTTTTCATCTGTCGCAGTAGCGGCAGTTATCATGTCGACGCAGGCTGCCGCTCAGAGTCAGTCCACGGAAGGAGCCACCGAAGAAATCCCATCGGGCATTGCGGACATCGTCGTTACGGCCGAGCGTCGCTCTTCATCGGTCCAAACAACGCCCATTGCAATTTCGGCCGTCAGTGGTGAGGCGCTGCGTGAAAGGAACATCGTCGATGTAGAGGGTCTGAGTACCAATATTCCCAATCTCACATTCAACCGCGTGGGGTCAGATGCGCGCGTGTTTATTCGCGGAATTGGCTATAATGCGATCGCGCCAGGTGGCGAAGGCCGTGTCGCGATCTATTCCGACAACATCTATCAAAGCAGAAACCAGACAGCCTTCTTGGGCTTTTACGATATTGATCGTATCGAGGTGCTGCGCGGCCCTCAGGGTACTCTTTACGGGAGAAACTCGATTGCGGGTGCTATTAATTTCCTAACTCGCGATCCTGGCACTGAATTGAACGGGTATGTCACCGGCGAGGTCGGTAACTATGGGCTGATAGCTACCGAGGGCGCCGTGGGTGGTCCCTTGTCTTCGGATGTTGCAGCTAGAATTTCCTTCCGTACCATCAATCGCAACGGTTATGGGCGCAATATTACGACCGGTGAGGATGTGAACGACGAAAATCAAAGAAGCGTCCGCGCCAAACTGCGTTTCACACCCTCGTCCAATCTTACAGTCGGTCTTACCGGTGACTATACCAAATTGAAGGACCATTCCGGCGGATATCGTTACGCAGGGCGTGGAAGTTTGGCGATTGTGCCGGTGGTGGAGCGGTTGGGCTTGAGCGTGCCAACGGATCCCCAGGATGCAGCGGGAGCAGGTCCTCGGCGCAGTCTTGAGACATGGAGCATTTCCGGTCAGGCCGATCTCGACATGTCCGACAATACCCGTTTTACGGTGCTCGGTGGCTATCGTAAGTTCGATTTTCTTCAAGAATCAAGTATCGATGGTTCGGAAGCATTACTTGGACCGATTTTCATTCGGGAAAAGGCAGAGATCTATTCTGCGGAACTTCGTTTGTCGCAAAAGATCGGCGAATTTGCTGATCTTATTGTCGGGGGCTATTATTTCAACGAGGTCAACACTGCAACCAACCAGGTGCCCTTCAAGGGGCTGGTGTTCGCAGCTCCGTTCGGCTTAACGGGTGTCGTCGATCCAAATCAGTATTACGAATTTTACGGTTCGTACGGACGCGTGAATACTGATGCATACGCGGCTTTCGGCCAATTGAATATACGCCTGAGTGATCAGTGGTCGCTAGACCTGGGTGCCCGCTACAGCCACGAAACAAAGGATCTCGATGAACAGCTGCAGACCGACCTGCTTACCCCCTTCGTTCGTGACAACGCGCTGAATACGACCTTTAATCCGGCAGCCGGGTCGCTCGGTGGCACCACCAATCAGACCAAGACCTGGACGTCGTTCGACCCAAAGGCAACGCTAAGCTTCAAGGCTACGCGCGACATCATGTTTTATGCTACCTATTCTGAGGGTTTTAAATCAGGCGGATACAATATCGGAGGGCTGCAAGCTCCGTTCAATCCCGAAACACTGACCAATTATGAAATAGGTATAAAGGCCGATCTTTTCGATCGACGCCTCCGCGTTAATCTCTCGGCCTTCAACTATGATTATACCGATCTTCAGGAAAGCATCATCGTTGGCACTGTCATCACAACGAAGAACGCAACGTCAGCGCGCGTTCGAGGGATGGAAGCCGAAATAACCGGCAAGCCGACCGACAATCTGACGATGTCGCTCAACGTTGCCTATCTCGATCAGAAGTTCAAACAGTTCTTCGATTTTGACGGAGCTCATGCCAATCGCGCGACATCTATCGATCCAGCTACCGGTGGTCCGACGCAAGATCTGACCGGCTACCAGTTGCCTGGTGCTCCCAATTGGCAAGTGGGCGGAGAAATTGGTTACACCATCGCATCGCCGATTGGCGATTTCACGCCACGCGCCAATGTGACCTGGTATGATAGGGTTTTCTTCAATCACTTCAACACTGTAGAAGCTTCACAGCCATCCCGGACGATGGTCAATCTGTTTCTTGGCTGGCAGTCAACCGATGCAAGCTGGTCGGCTTCGGCTTACGTCAAGAATTTGACGGACGACACCTATATTAGCAGCACGAACGTCAATCTTGGCTTGCTGGGGTTTTCGAGGACCGCAGCATATGGGGCACCTCGAACAGTAGGTTTAAGTGTAACAAAGAAGTTCTGACAGTCACTCCTAGATCCTGCCGATCCAGGGGCAGGGCGTACGCACGGAAATCGGGTGTCGATCAGGGTATAATCCTGATCGACACCGCTATTCTTTGCGGGGCTTGGGCCGTCCTCCCCCGTAATCTCAGTTGAATGGAGTTCGGTTCATGGGAATAGATCAGATTACACAAAGCAGGACCCCTATTTCTGATATCGACTTCTGGTCGGACGAAGTAGTTTCCAATCCCTATCCCTATTACAAGCAGCTTCGCGACTTGGGACCAGCGGTCTGGCTCACACGCTATGACTGCTGGGCCGTGGTACGGCATAAGGAACTTCGGGACGCGCTGCGAAACTCGGAAGTGTTCACATCTTCGGCCGGGATCGGCATGAATGCCGAGGCCAACCAAAATAGCGAAGGCGTGATGATTTTTTCGGACGATCCCGATCACGCCCGCTTGCGTCGCGTTTTTAACAAGCCACTGCTGCCTGGTGCCCTTAACGCCATGAAGAACCGTCTGGCCGCGCTCGCAGAGCAGCGGGTCGAAGAGCTCGTGGCAAAAGGAGAGTTTGAAGCTATTTCTGAACTAGCGCGGTTTTTGCCGCTCACCGTCGTCACAGACCTTGTCGGATTGACGGACCAGGGCAAAAAAAACATGTTATATTGGGCCGGGGGGTTGTTCGATGCCCTTGGGCCGGAGGGTCACCCGCGAACATTGTCGGGCATCGAGATTGCGGTCGAGGCGTTTACCTATCTCCATACGCTCCCGCGTGAAGCACTGGACCCTGATGGCTGGGCAGCCGGTCTGTTCCGTGCCGCCGACGCTGGTGACCTCTCTCAAGAAGAGGCGCGCAAGATGATGATGGACTATACCGGTCCGGCTCTCGATACGACGATCAACGGGCTGGGTAATGCCCTCGCGCTGTTCGCGCAGCATCCCGAGCAATGGACGCGCCTGCGCAACGACCCTGAACTGATAAACCGAGCTATCGAAGAGGCTTTGCGGCTGGAATCGCCTGCGCGAACATTTGGGCGTAAGCTGACACGTGACTACGATATGAGCGGGGTAAAAATGTTTGCTGGTGACTGGGCGATGATGGTTTACGCCAGCGGCAATCGGGACGAGCGGCGGTATGAGGACCCCGAGAGCTTCGATATCACACGGGATGCGCGCGACCATGTCGCTTTTGGTTACGGTATGCATTTGTGTGCGGGCATGCATCTGGCGAAGCTTGAGATCAGAACGATGCTTGAGATACTGATACGCCGCGTAAAGAGCTTGCATCTCGTTGAAGAAGAGATGGTCATGCACAACCTTATCCGCGGACGCGATAAGCTTATACTGCGCGTCGAGCCTGCTTAACACATGGTCGAAGCAAAAATCTGGTTTGTCACCGGTGCCTCACGCGGCTTTGGAAGGCTATGGACAAGAGCGGTGTTGGAGCGTGGCGACAAGGTTGCGGCGACCGCCCGAAAACTTTCCGCAATAGCTGATCTCAAGGATGAATTCGGCGACCAATTTCTTCCAATGGAACTGGATGTTACCGACCATGACGGCGTGGGTCGAGCGGTGCACAAAGCCCATCGGCATTTCGGAAGGTTGGACATCGTCTTGAGCAATGCCGGATATGGATTGCTTGGTGCTGTCGAGGAGGTCGGGATCAATGAGGCCCGCGCCAATTTCGAAACCAATGTACTGGGTTCGCTTTCGGTGGTTCAAGCTGCCGTTTCCGTGATGCGGGAGCAGGGCCGAGGCCATATCCTTGCCGTGTCCAGCGTAGGAGGATTGGTCGCGTTTCCGATGGGCGGGATCTATCAGGCGACGAAATTCGCGGTCGAAGGCTTGATGCAGACGCTGGCACTCGAGGTGGAACAATTCGGCCTGAAGGTAACGCTGATTGAGCCCGGTCCGTTCAAAACTGACTTCATGGAAAGTAGTTCCTTGAGGCATGCCGCTCCACTTCCCGCCTACGACGCAGCGCGCGAACAACTGGCTCAAGCACTTTCTCCCGAGATGTTCGGCGACCCAAGCGCGACGATAAAAACGCTGCTAAGCGTGGTGGACGCGGCGGAGCCTCCTCTTCATGTGATGCTCGGGCAACAGCTGCTGCCGATGGTCAAGCAGATCTATGCAGCCCGCATTCAATCCTGGGAGCAGTGGTCAGACGATGTTGATCATTGATCGCATTGTGGCTGCATACAAATAACGGGTTCTGCAGACTTCGCGCAGATTAATCGACACTCATCAATCCGCCTCTGATTGTTAGAGCGCGTTATGTTTTGATCCGATTTCATAGACCTTAATGCCGTCTCGCAGCCGAGCCGTCGGAAGCGCATGCCGTTCACGGTCCGATCACCGCTTATTGGGACAAAGGAAAATCCCTCCCGCCCTATTGGGCGAAAGGGATGAAAAGCTAAGCCGGCTTTAGATTAGAATTTGAAGCCAGCGGTGATGCCATAGGTGCGCGGGTAGCCGTAGGAAACATCAAGCCCCGTGAACCCCTCGATTAAAGAGGTGGTATAGACCGTCTTTCCAAGGTTTCTTCCCCACAGCTTGACCGTCACATTGTCGCTTGTATCGGTCCAGGCGATCGACGCATTGATCAGGTCATAGGCCTTTTGAAACGTGAGATTGTCCGGCGCCGCAAAGACCTTGCTCTGGCGATAGTAGTTGGCGTTGAGGCGAATGTTGCCGATACCAGTTTCTAATGAATAATCACCACCCAGATTAAATGTGTAAGTCGGGGTCTGGGGCAATTTATTCCCGGCAGCTTCCCGCGGCACGATAGAACCATCAGGCTGCAAAAGGTCGGCCTGCGGGAACGATTTGAAGCGATCATGGATATAGGAGAAGCCACCCGTCAGGGACAAGCCGTCCCCCAGAATGACTTCGCCGTCCAAATCCACACCATACATTTCCGCTTTCGCACCGTTGTAGATCAACTGGCTGCCGGCGTCGAAGCGCTGCACCTGGATATTCCTATAGTCATAACGAAACGCAGCGATGTTCAAGCGCACACGGCGATCGAGGAATTGGGTTTTCAGACCCACTTCCGCAGCCTTGATATCTTCTGGTTTAAAGGGATCGGCGTCGCGTTTGGCGAGTACGAAGCCGCCACTCTTGAACCCAGTATTGTAAGAGACGTATCCGAGAATATCGGGCGAGAATTTGTGGTCCAATGCAATGCGATAGTTGAAGCGTTTGAACGTTGCTTTGGTGGGCACCCCGAGATCAGTAGCGGGGAATGGTAAGGTGCCAGCTGGGGCGCCAAAGGCTGTGAAAGACTCTGTTCCGCTAACGGTCTTGCGCTCGTAATTGTAGCGGCCGCCAACTGTCAGGTTGGTGTTGGACACGATCTCATACGTCGCCTGCGCGTATGCCGCGCCCGCATCGGTCTTTTGATAATTCTGATCGATAATGTGGAACGGAACGCCCGGTGCATTTTGATTGACGAGCGCGCCAATACCGATGTCAATCGGCTGCCAGCCATCCTTCGAACGGAAGTAATAAAGGCCAGCAACCCATTTCAGCGGGCCAGAATCCGTTGAAGACAATTGGAGTTCCTGGCTGAACTGATTAAATTTGGCAATACTGGCCGCAGTAAAGCCATCGAACGGCAGTAGGTCGAGGTCGAGATTGAACTGGAACTTCGATTTGCGATAGGCAGTGATGCTCTTTAATGCGACAGCCCCGAAATCATGATCAATCTGAAGTGACGCGCCGCCTGCTTCCAGCTTGTTGCGGAACTCATAATTCTGATTGACGTCATAGGTGCCGCCAAGAGGGAAGGGGCCAAGAAACTGGAAATCGAAAATGCCGGGTGTTGGTTTGAGATGTTGGATATCACGATCGCTGTCGCGAGATTCATAGTCGAAAGAAAGCCTAATTTGCGTTGCGTCGCTCGGTTCGACCAGCAATTTCATGCGACCGGCAAAGTCGTGATCGAGCTTCCCAACATCCCGGCCGTTGAACAGATTGGTACCGAAGCCTTTACTCTGGTGCTCATAGCGCAGCGCGACATCCGCTGCGATGGTCTCTGACAGGCCGCCCGTTACATAGGCATCGGCAATGATTGTCTCATAATTACCATAGCTGAGATTGACCGCTCCGCCCATGGTGTGACTGGGGTCTTTGGTGATAATCTGGATGAGGCCGCCGGTTGCATTGCGCCCGAAGAGCGTACCTTGCGGCCCCTTGAGCACCTCGACGCGCTCAATATTGTTGAGTGTTAGCAGCGAGCTGGGCGCGCTCGCGATGTAGACGCCATCAATGTATGTGGCGACTGGATTTTCCACACCCGGACCGTTTGATGTAGTACCGACCCCGCGGATTCGCGGCTGGGTGTAGCCCGAGGTCTGCGGAATGGTGAGCCCCGGCGTTATGACGCTTAAATCCTGTGAAGATTGGATGCCAACTGCCGCCAAACGCTCACCCGTGGCCGCAGTGACCGAGACCGGAACGTCCTGCAAGCGCTCTGAGCGGCGCTGCGCTGTAACGACGATGTCAGTGACGCCGACCTTGACATCGCTGCTACCGGCTGTCGCCTCTGTCTGAGAATTTGGAGAATTACTATCCTGCGCATAGGCCGCTGCAGGAACAAGTGCGGCTAGACTAGCGGTGGCTAAAAGACAAGTCTTCATGAAACTCTCCCAAGTTTGTTTTTTATTAATTTCTTTTATTGAAAAAAATAGATTAGAAATATAGCCATTTAATAAATAAATGGATAGTTATAAGTAATAGTGTACGTTCAATAGGCATTCTAAAGAACGATATAATCTGGCTGAAAATTAAATTAATTTAGCCGACTGCTAAATATTTCACGGCAACCATATAACAGCTAACCGGTCTTATCCTTCGCCCCCAAATCAAGATCGGCTTCCGGCAGAGTAATATCGCGAGTGAACATTCGGGGGCAGATATCAAGAAAAACCCGGTGATACCTTAAAAGAGATAAATGTGCCGATTTAACGCTCGATCGACTTTTCGATCACCATTCGATCGCTTTCAACGCCGTAATGATCTGCCAATTCGGCTCCGGTGAATCCCTTGGTAAAGCTGGTCGGATCAATTGGCAGCATTCGGCCGTTCCATTCTCGATATCGCCGCACAAGATCATTATAAATGGCCGGTTGGCGGTCTTTCATATTAGCGCGCTCTAAAGGATCATCGACCACATTAAACAGAAACCTATTTCCAAGAATTTTAAGATATTTCCAATCACCGTGGCGGCAAGCCTCTTGTGAAAGATTGAGGTAGCGCCAGCATAATGTGCGTTCGACAGATGGTAGTCCGTCATAAACAAAAGACAGATCGATACCGTCGGAGGGATAGCGAGCATCCGGGCTTGCTCCTGAGGCAGCCAATAACGTTGGCAACCAATCCATCGAGATCATGACTTGGTCGCTTACTGATCTGCCCCCCGCTGAGTGGCCCAGAGACTATGATAGTCTGGACCACGAAGGGGACATTGAATGCCAAGCAAGAAGCACAAGCCGGAAGAGATCATCGGCAAGCTACGTGAAGTTGAGATCATAT
>NZ_CAKKNC010000038.1 GCF_918741285.1 Sphingobium sp. CECT 9361
CTCATAACGCCGCTCCCTTATCGGAGCGGAACGTCGTTCCTCGCATGGGCGATCGTCAACAACAACCAGCCCGTTCCCGACGTGTTCTCCAAGATGACCAAAATCGCAGCTTCGGGCCGACTGGGCCTGATCCAAAGCTGAGGGGAAACGGTGTGAAATCGCTGATCTTTATGACGTCAGGCGACTTTTCCTCTGTGCCGCGTCACAGGACCGAGCCGAACATAGCGCCGATCAGACGCAGCGACTTTCTCGAAGCTCCGTCAGACAAGCTGGAATACAGAAGGATATCCTGAGCAGGCAATGGTGGCAGGTGCAGCGCCGCCCCCATGTCGATCACGTCCGCTGGTGCGACCTGCCGCCCAAGGGCGGCAACAGCCAGCCCCGCGGCGGCGGCAGCCGCAATCGTCGCAACCCCGCCGCCGACGAAGGCTTCCATCCATGGAATAGATGCATCCTCAAGCGCACGGATTGTCATCGCCCGGACGGCGCAGGGGCTAGGCTGAACGGCGATGGGTAAGGACGTCGAACGGTCCCATGTCCATCCCGGTGCTGCCATCCAGCCGAACGCCTGTTGTCCGACGACCTCTCCCCCGCGTCTCGTTTCATCGAGCGGGAGCACGAAGGCCGCACCGATCGAACCACAATCCATTGCTTCCATGATTTCACGGGTCGTACCGACTTTCATTTCCAGAACGAGGCCGGGATCCTGAGAATGCAGGCGGGAAAGCATCGCCGGGATCTGCGGACCGAAGATATGATTGCTGAAGCCAATGGAGAGCCTTCTTTGTCGGCTGCCGAAGGAGCTCAGGGCCAGATCATGGGCAGTGATCAGGTCGCGGGCAGGCTGGAGAAACATTGCACCGGCTGCCGATAGCTGCACGGAACGCGGGGTACGCTCGACCAGTTGGTGGCCGAGTTCCGTTTCCAGTTTCCGGAGCTTTGTGCTGACCGCCGACTGCGCCAGATCCATTGCCGCCGCTGCCTTGGTGAAGCTGCGCAATTCGACGATCATCAGGAAGATTTTCACCGCATCGAGATCGAGCGTGTTCATTTTGTCATCCAGATTCGAGATCGCAGATATCATAAACAATCTCGTTTGATGAATGTACAGTTCAAAGCACAACGATGGCAACCTGAAGGGAGACCAGATGACAACGCGTCTCGCCGTCATCGCGCCGGGAGCGATGGGAAGTGCTGTCGCATGCGAACTTGTCGGCAGAGGCGCGCAGGTTCTGACCGTCATCGACAGCCGCAGTGAGCGGAGCACGTTGCGCGCACGCGATGCAGGCATGATCGCCGCCGACCTGTCCGATCTGCCCGGCTGCGACCTCATCCTGTCGATCGTTCCGCCGGACGCGGCGATCGGTCTGGCGCAAATGCTGGCACCCGTGCTGCGCCAGAGCCCGACGAAACCGGCGTTCATCGATTTCAACGCGATCAATCCGGCTACCATGCAAGACGTGTCGGCGGCACTGTCCGGAACGGGCTGCGATGTGCTGGATGGAGCGATCATCGGCCTTCCTCCGCAACAGGGCCGGGACGGCCCGACATTCTACATCAGCGGCGACCCGGACGGTCGTGCCGATGTCCTCGCCAGCTTTGGCCTGAAGCTGCGCCAGATCGATGGTCCGGTGGGTGCAGCATCGGCATTGAAGATGGTCTACGCCGGGATCAACAAAGGACTTGTTGCTTTGGGGACCGCGATGTTTCTGGCTTCGGAGCGCGCCGGCTGCGCACAGGCCCTGTCGCAGCAAATGAGTGAAAGCCTCCCCAACCTCCGGGGCCAGTTGATGCATGCTATTCCGGACATGTATGGCAAAGCCTACCGATGGGTTCCGGAAATGCGCGAGATCACCGCTTTCCTGGGAGAAAACGATCCGGCCTCCGGCATTTTCGATGCAGCCTCCCAAATCTTCGCGAGCATAGCGAAGGACGCGGACAGGACGCTCATCGCTGCTCTCGACCGGGTATTGTCTCAGACTGACAGCGGAGATTTGGCGCCATGATCCTGAAAGGCGTGCGAGCCCTCGTGTTCGATGTTTTTGGCACCCTTGTCGATTGGCGCGGCGGCGTTGCGCGTGAAGTGGCGCCATTCCTCCGCCGATACGAAGTAGCTTGCGATCCGGCAGAGTTCGCCGATGCCTGGCGCCGCCGTTATTCCCCGTCGATGGAGGAAGTGCGCAGTGGCCGCCGGCCTTTTACCCGGCTGGACGTTCTGCATCGGGAGAATCTGGAATTGACGTTGTTGGATGTCGGGCTCGATCCAGAGACGATCCCGTCCTCGGAAATTGACGCGTTGAACATGGCCTGGCACAAGCTCGACCCCTGGCCCGACGTCGTTTCCGGTCTTCGGCGGCTGAAGTCCGGTTTCATCATAGCTCCGCTTTCAAACGGCAACATCAGCCTGATGATCGACATTGCCAGGCGGTCAAACCTGCCATGGGACGCCATCCTGGGTGCCGAAGTCGCTCGCGCCTATAAGCCGACCCCTGAAGCCTATCTGAGGACCGCGGAGATACTGGGAATGCGTCCTGACGAGGTCTGTCTGGTGGCCGCGCACAACAGCGATCTTCTCGCCGCGAGGAATTGCGGCTTCAGGACTGCTTGCGTGCCCCGCATTACCGAACACGGCCCCAAACAAACGAGCGATCTTTCTGCCGAGCAGGATTGGGACTTCGTTGCCAAGGATCTGGAAGCCTTTGCTGATGTTTTGGACACGTAACGCTGGCATATCAAGAGAAGCATCCCCGTGTGCCGCATAATGTGCTCCCGTTGGGACGGCTGGCGGTAAGCTTCGATCACGCCGGCCAGGGGCTTGGGGAGAACGTGCTGTCGGATGCGCTGAGGCGGATCGCATCGCCGTCCCGGATTATCGGCTTCGGCGCGGTGATGGTCCACGCGAAGGACAACGCTGCACGTCGTTTCTATTTGCGCTGCGCCGAACTCATCGATTATCCGCAGGACAGCCGCACCCTGTTTCTGTCTATCGAAACGGTGGTCGCGACTTTCGGCCAGGAAGCGGTTGGAAGCCCGTCTCGCAGCCACCGACGTGGCACGAAAGGATGGTGCTTGTTGAACAAAGGCCTTGTGGCAATTTCGGGCTGCTCAAGCGGCGGGAAATCGACTCTTCTGGCTGAGTTGAGCGCGCGCGGCCGTACAATCGTCGAGGAACGTGGCCGTCGCATCATAGCCGAAGAACTGGCCTCCGGTGGCAGCGCGTTACCTTGGGCCGATCCGGCGGCTTTCCTGCGCCGCGCCACCGAGATGGCGATGGCAGATCACATCGCGGCCGAAGATCATGAGGGGTGGATATTCTTTGATCGTGGCATGGTGCCCTGCAGATGGGCCAGGAAAGCGCGCACCGCCGGATTGGTGCGACGGCTCTCCGGCCAGACGGCCGTGATATTGTGCCGCTCGACAGCGAATTCCGACAGAACCGGCACCAGCTCGCCGCGCGCCACGTAAGGCGCCGCGACGAAGTCCGCGCTGATGCCGACACCACCACCGGCGGCCAGCGCCGCCATCAGCGCCTCGCTGGCGTCCATGACGATACCCGACGACGGCACGATCTCGACCTCGCGATCCCCGACGCGGAAAGGCCAGCGCAACACCTGGCCGCTGCTTTGGTAGCGCAGGTTCACCGTATCGTGGCCAACCAGTTCGTCCGGATGGGACGGCCTGCCCCGGGATGCCAGATAGGAGGGCGATGCAAAGCAGCAAAAGCGATGCGGCGCGAGCCGGCGCGCCAGGAGCCGCGTGTCCGCGAGATCGCCGATCCGTACCGCGATATCGATCCCGGCCTCGACGAGGTCGACGAACTGGTCGTTCAGGCGAAGCTCGACCATCACCTGGGGGTGGCGCTCCCGGAATGCGGGCAGCTTCGGAGCAAGCACATGGATGCCGATCGGCAGCGAGGCGGCGATCCTCAGCGTGCCAGCCGGCTCCGAGCGCGCCGTGATCGCCATCTGCTCGATCTCCTCCGCGTCGCGAAGAAGCAGGAGCGCCCGTTCATGCAAATCCCGGCCCTCGGGCGTCAGAGCCAACGAACGGGTGGTGCGCGTGATAAGCGGCACCCCAAGCGTCTGCTCGAGACGCTGGACGCTCTTGCTGACCGCCGATGGCGAAATCGACAGCGACCGGGCGGCGGCCGTGAAGCTGCCCAGCGACCCGACACGGGCGAAGGCGATCAACCCCGTGAGGCGCTCAAATGCTATTTGTTCCTTCATGGAAATACTAAAACGATTTCTACCAATATTATCAATCTTAATGCGCGTCGCCACATCTCCTTCAGTTTAGAAGTTTCCGAAGGAGGCAATGATGAGCGAGACAATGAAGGCGGTTCGCCTGCACGCGTTCGGCGGCCCGGACGTGCTCCGCTACGAGGATGCGCCCCGCCCCACCTTGGCGGCTGGTGAGGTACTGGTCCGCGTCCACGCGGTCGGCCTCAATCCGCCGGACTGGTATCTCCGTGACGGCTACCGCTCGCTTCCCCCCGAGTGGCAACCGCATCCCGCCTTTCCGCTGATCCTCGGATCGGACGTGTCCGGCGTCGTCGCCGCGCTCGACGATGGCGTGGAGGGATTTAGCGTCGGCGACGAGGTCTACGCGATGGTCCGTTTCCCGCAAAACGTCATGGAAGGCAGCAAGGCCTATGCCGAATATGTCAGCGTGCCGGCATCGGACCTCGCGCGCAAACCGGGCATCGACCATGTTCACGCGGCGGCTGCGCCCATGTCGCTGCTGACGGCCTGGCAGTTCCTGATCGATCTGGGTCATGACGAACCCAACCCGTTCCAGTCATTTACCCATGCACACGCGCAGCTCGAAGGCCGAACGGTCCTTGTCAACGGCGCCGGCGGCGGTGTCGGGCACCTCGCCGTGCAACTGGCGAAGTGGAAGGGCGCGCGCGTCATCGCGGTCGCGTCGGGCAGGAACGAGGCGCTGATGCGCGAGCTCGGCGCCGATCAGTTCATCGATTACACCAGGACGGCGGCCGACGAGATCGTGCGCGACGTGGACGTCGTGCTCGACGCCGTGGGCGGACCGGATACCGGCCGCTTCTTCCGCACCCTGAAGCGTGGCGGTTCTCTATACCCGGTCTATCCGCTGGGCTTCACCGGACATGCCGAAGCCGAGACGCTGGGCATTACCGTCTCGACGACACAGGTCCGTTCGAGTGGCGCGCAACTGGCCGAGGCGGCCCGCCTGCTTGACGACGGCACCATCCGCATCGTCGTCGACAGCATCTTCCCGCTCGCCGACGCCGCCCGTGCCCACGAACGCGCCGCCCGTGGCAATATCCAGGGCAAGATCGTCCTCTCCGTCGCCTGACCAAACCACGGATAGTCTGGCCCTTGGCAACGCTGATGGCTGGAGAACATCAGGATGTTGGCGATCGCCGGTCTTTCCTTCGTCGCTCAGGGCTTGAGAAGAACCTTGCCTGCTTTGCCCGCTGTCAGCGATGCGCGAACGGCGTCAGCGACCTGATCCAGCCCGAATACCGCCCCTGCCGGCAGTTTCAGCTCGCCACTGGCGACGAGGCGGATAAGTTCTCCAAGCAGCCGGCGCTTGGCTTCGGCGGGCATGGCGGCACTCACCTTGGAGCCCCAGAAGCCCTTCACGACGGCCTGTTTGAAAATAAGATTGCCAGAGGAAATCTGCATCGGCTCTCCGGCCATGGTGCCGAAGGACACCAGCAGCCCATCCTCACCCAGAAGCGACAGGAGTTCAGCGCTGGCCTGTCCGCCGATCGAATCCACAGCCGCGCGTATCGGCGCATCGCCGGTGATCGCACGCACCCGATCCTGCCAACCATCGGTCGCAGTCGAGACGGCATTGGCGATGCCGAGAGCCGCCAGCTCTTCCACGCCGGCATCGCGGCGCACGAGATTGACGATATGCACACCGCGCGCGGCCGCCAGCATTGCCAGCGTTTTGCCGACCGCGCCATTGGCGGTGTTCTGGATCACCCAGTCGCCACTTGCCACTTCGAGGAAGTCCAGAAGAGTGATCGCGCTGAACGGCATGGCGATAAGCTGCGCCGCCGCCTCATCGGAGATCGAATCCGGGACAGGGACCAACCCGGCAGCGGGCGCGAGGAAATATTCAGCCCATGAGCCATGAACCGAGGCGACCGAGACGCGCTGACCGATGGTGATGCCGGTCACGCCTTCACCGAGCGCATCGACCGTACCGACGGCTTCCGAACCGCCAATAGCGGGCAGTTCAGGCTTGTAGCCGTAGCTGCCGCGCACGGTCCAAAGATCGTGATTGTGGATCGGCGAAAGGATCGTCTTGATCCGCACCTGGCCCGGGCCGGGTTCGGGAACCGGGCTTTCTTCCAAAGCGAGAACGTCGGCCGGTTCGCCGAATGTGGTGTGAATGGCGCTACGCATGACGCCTCCTTAAACCGTGATGACGTGCAGGCGCACGTCGATGTTGTTGCGTGTGGCGTTGGAATAGGGGCAGGCCCGATGCGTCGCCTCGACCAGTTCCTGCGCGGCGGCCTCATCGAGACCCGCGATTTCCACATGAATGTCGATGTCCAGCTTGAAGCCGCCCTCAGGCGTCTGCCCGATTCCGACCTCCGCGGACGTTTTGCTACCCATCAGCGCCAGCTTTTTCTGCTGGGCGACATGGTTGAGCGCACTGTCGAAACAAGCTGCATACCCCATCGCGAACAGCTGCTCCGGGTTGGCGCCCGGCTTGCCGGAGTTCGGCATGGCGAGATCGAGGCCGAGGCTGCCGTCGTCGAGCGCCGTGTGGCCTGAACGGCCACCGGTCGCCGTTGCGCGGGTCTTGTAGAAAATTTTCATTCTTCGGTTCCTTTCACGGATGGTTGGATTGCGGCGTGCAGACCAGAATCTGCTCGGTGGCGATCATCGCCCGTTGCATCGGCGCACGAGAACGGGTGAGTTTGGCGAGCAGCGCAGCGCCAAGCCACATCTGGTAGAGAACCTGCGCCAGCGCGGACGGCTCCGCCCCCGGTGGAAGCGATCCGTCCTCGCGCGCCTCGGCGATCATGGAGGCGATGCGTTGCAGCAATCGTGCGACGCCATCGCTCAGAACGGCCCGCATGGCCTCCGACAGGTCCGCGACTTCGGCGGACAGTTTGACGGCGAGGCAATCCTCGGCCCAGCCGTCTCCGGCTTGATCACCTTCCCCGGGATCATCGAGCCACGCTCGCCAATAGCGCATCAACCGCTCGCGACCGCTTATGGCTTCCGCGGATAACAGCGAGTCCAGTTTCTTGCCGTAACCGTCCACGTAATCACGAAGAAGTGCGCAGCCGAACGCCTCCTTGGACGGGAAATAATGATAGAAAGACCCCTTCGGCACGCCGGAAACCTTCAAGATTTCCTGAAGGCCGAGCGCGGAGAAGCCCTTGCTCAACACAAGGCTGTAGCCCGTGTCGAGGATGTTTTGCCGGGTCGCTTCTGCTTTGGGTGTCAAATTCATGATCAGCATATATAACGAATAATAGACCAGTCGTCTATATGGCTATGGCGTCACCACCTACGCGGGCTCATCGGCATAGCCAATGGGAGGCATATATGAGCAACGTCGGGCGGCTCGCCGACAATATCGGCAACTTCAGCGCTGGCCGGCGCGGAGCGCCCCTGCGTGGCGCAGCGATGCTTCAAGGCATCGTGGTCTGCGGGATATGCGGACACCGCATGGGTCTTCACTCACTCTGCCCATAAGAAGACCCCCGTCTATCACTGCATCGATAGCGAGCAGAGCGGGCACTGCCAGAATGTGCGCGCAAACCAGGTTGATGCAGAGGTCGAGCGGCTGTTGATCGAAGCTCTGCAACCCGATCGCATCGACCTTGCGCTTGCGGCTCATGAACAGATGAACGGCGAAAACCGGCTGCTGGAACGTCAATGGGCGCTGAATCGGGAGAAGGCGCATTACGAAGCGGAGCGTGCACGCCGACAATATGATGCCGTGGAGTCGGAAAAGCGGCTCGTCGCACGTTCGCTGGAAACGTTGTGGGAAGAGAAAATACGCGAAGCCGACGCGTCTAACAGGATTACGCGCGGTGGCATGTCGAGCAGGTTAACGCCCTGGCCGCCGCCGCGCGAACGCGTATCCTGACCATTGCCGACCCTGTTGCCCGCGTTCTCGAAGCGGGCTGGCATCGACGAACGCAAAGAGATGATGCGGCTCGTGATCGACAGCGTGACGGTCGACAAGAGCCGTGCGCAAGGCCGTATCTGGTTCGCGATCCTGTGGCAGACCGGCGCGCGAACAGAGCATGTGATCATCCGCAATACCGCCAACTATGACGATCTGGCTCACTTCGCACGCATCGAGGAGATGGTGCGAACGCTCAATGCTGTGGGATCACTCGACCGTCAGATCGCGGACGCCCTGACAGCCGAGGGCATCATGAGAAGATCGGCGCTCTGATCTATGCCAACCTCTTCGACAACGAGGGCGAAGACACCTTCTCGCTGATCTGGTCCCGCCCCAACGGCAGGCGCGCCGACTAAGACCCCACGCAAGACCCCGCCACAAGGTCGGGGCCTTGGTCCGTCATGCCTTCACTGTCCGGAGCCGCAGCGAATTGCCGATGACGCTGACGGACGACAGCGCCATCGCGGCAGCAGCGATGATCGGCGACAGCAGCAGCCCAAACGTGGGATAGAGCGCACCGGCCGCAATCGGTACGCCTGCCGCATTGTAGATGAACGCGAAGGCGAGGTTCTGGCGGATGTTGGCCATCGTCGCCTGCGACAGGCGTCGCGCGCGGACAATGCCGGTGAGATCGCCCTTGAGCAGCGTCACGCCCGCACTTTCGATCGCAACGTCGGTCCCCGATCCCATGGCGATACCAACATCGGCGGCGGCAAGCGCCGGCGCGTCATTTACGCCGTCACCCGCCATCGCCACCACCTTGCCCTGCGCCTTCAGGCGCTCGACGACCGCGGCTTTCTGGTCCGGCAGCACATCGGCCTCGACCTCATCGATGCCGAGCTTTCTCGCAACGGCTTCGGCTGTGGTGCGATTGTCACCGGTCAGCATGACGATGCGGATGCCTTCCGCATGCAGGGCCTTCAGTGCCTCAGGCGTGGTCGCCTTGATCGTGTCGGCGATGGCGAAGATGCCGCCGATGGCTTTATCGATGCCGATATAGATGGCGGTTGCGCCGTCGCGGCGTAGCTCATCGGCCTGTGCCGCGAGCGGCGCTGTATCAACCCCATGTTCGGCGAGGAAGGTGGTGCTGCCGAGCACCACATGCCGGCCCTCGACACGACCGATCGCCCCCTTGCCGGTCGGCGAGTCGAAGTCGGCGACATCGGGGATGGTGATCTTTCGCTCGTCGGCAGCCGCCACGATCGCCCGCGCAAGCGGATGCTCGGACGCCTTCTCCACGCCGGCTGCAAGCCGCAGGATGGTCTCCTCGACAAATCGCGGGGCCACGACGATCCGGGTCACCGCCGGCTTTCCTTGCGTAAGCGTCCCGGTTTTGTCGACCACCAGAGTATCGATCTTCTCCATCCGCTCGAGCGCCTCCGCGTTCTTGATCAGAACGCCGGCGGCCGCCCCCTTGCCGATACCCACCATGATCGACATCGGCGTCGCGAGCCCGAGCGCGCAGGGGCAGGCAATGATCAGCACGGAAACGGCCGCGATCAGGCCATGCGCCAGCCGCGGCTCCGGCCCCCATACACCCCAGGCCGCGAAGGCGAGCAGCGCGACGGCGATGACGACCGGCACGAACCAGCCCGACACCTGATCAGCCATGCGCTGGATCGGCGCGCGCGAGCGCTGGGCATCCGCGACCATCTGGACGATGCGGGCGAGCATGGTGTCGCGCCCGACTTTTTCAGCCCGGATGACGAGCGCGCCGGTCTGGTTCAGCGTACCTCCTACGACCGCTTCGCCGACTACACGCGTCACCGGCATGGATTCGCCGGTCACCATCGATTCATCGATCGATGAGCGACCCTGCTCGACCACGCCGTCAACCGGCACGGTTTCACCGGGCCGGACCCTGAGCCGATCACCGATGACGACGGCTTCGACAGGAATATCCTCTTCAGCATCGTTCCGCCCGATCCGCCGGGCGGTTTTCGGCGCGAGATTGAGAAGCGCGCGGATTGCGCCGGAGGTCTGCTCCCGGGCGCGCAGTTCCATGACCTGACCGAGCAGCACCAGCACGGTGATCACGGCCGCGGCCTCATAGTAGACCGCGACCGTGCCATCGGCGCCTCGGAAAGCCTGCGGGTAGAGCTGCGGCGCGAATGTCGCGACGATGCTGTAGCCCCAGGCGACCCCGGTGCCCATCGCGATCAGCGTGAACATGTTGAGGCTGCGGTTGACGATCGACGCCCAGCCACGTTCGAAGAACGGCCATCCGGCCCACAGGACCACCGGCGTCGCCAGCGCGAACTGGATCCAGATCGAGATGCGCATCGGCACCAAATGGTGCAGCGCCGGGATCAGGTGACCGCCCATCTCCAGCAGGAACACGGGCAAGGCGAGCACGAGGCCGATCCAGAAGCGTCGGGTCATATCGGCGAGTTCGGGGCTTGATCCGGCATCCGCCGCCGCGATCAGCGGCTCCAGCGCCATGCCGCAGATCGGGCAACTACCCGGCGCATCCCGGCGGATTTCCGGATGCATCGGGCATGTCCAGATCGTCCCTTCCGTTGCGGTTGCCGTTACTGCCGCAACGTGGTGATGCTCATGGGTATCAGGTCCATGCGTGTGGCTATGGTGGGAATGATCGCCATGGGCGGCAGCACCCTCATGGTGATGTGCAGCATGCGCTGCCAGTGCCGCATAATGCACGGGGTCGGCGTCGAACTTCGCCTTGCAGCCGGCCGAGCAGAAGACGTAGCGCTCGCCTTCATACTCAGCATTGTGAGCGGTCCTGGCGGGATCGACCACCATGCCGCAGACCGGATCATGGTCGACGTGACCGGACGGCGTTTCGCCGTCCGGCTCATGATGGTGATGATGGCCGTGCGCCCCAGTCACCTCGGCGGCGCGTTCGCTCTTCTGATCGTCGTCGGCCATTCATCACCTTTCGCACGCCGCGCGTGCCTTCCGGTCTTTGTTCACTCCTCGATCAGATGGAACTCTTCGAGCAGCTTGGCGATCTCGGTGCCTTCGAGCTTCTTCATCAGCAGTTTGCGCAGGAAGGCCGGCCCGGGAAGATCGATGCCCTTGCCGTCCCGCAGCGGACCGATCGCAGCAAGAAGTGTACGGATATCATAGGTCGAGTTGAAGACCTCGGGCACGCCGCGCTCGACATTCATCAGCGTGTAGACGGCCTCCATCGGGGTTCTCACCGAATATTCCGTGGTGAAGATGCAGTCCCGCTGCTTCGACTCCGCGAACTGGCCGATGAAGGCGAAGTTGACCGCGCCCTCCGGCACCACGTCCGGCCGGTCACCCGCCTGGCGCGGCATGAAGAAGGCGGTAATATAGGGCATCATCGTGGGAACGGTGCTGGCGCCGGATGCCGCGAGTTCGGGAATGTCCTCGACCGGCACGCCGAGGTGATAGAGCCATTCCTGGGTGATCTCCTCACCGGTGCATTCCTGCATCGGCTTCTTCACGAAGTCGCCGGGGCAATCGACAAAGAGCGCGTAGAACCAGGCGATCATCTGATCTTTGGGCTGCTTCTTGAAATGCGGCTGGCGATGAACCGTCCAGCTCAGCAGCCACGCCGAGTCCTTCACCGTGACGATACCGGCGGAGACGATCTTGCCGGTAAAGGGGTTCCGCTTCGTGATCTTCTCGACATAGGCCGGAATGCGGGCGTCGAGGGCAGTGATCGACGCGGAGGCCCATTTCGTCTCCGGGATATGGGCGCCGAATACGTCCGGGCGGCCGAAGGCCGGATCCTTCGCCGCGATCCGCCGCCACAGGTCCCAGGCCGGCGCCGGTCCTTCGTTGAGCTTCGCCGGTGTCCTGTGGTCGCCATTGTCGGAATTCTCGGTCAGCGAGCCGATGGTGATGAAGACGAGATCGTCGGGCCCGAGATCAATGCCGCCTTCGACGCCGCGCTCCTTCCAGTGGATGCGCGTCGCCTGCTTGGAGCCGGGCTGGATGTCGAAATCGACATCGGTGACCTCGACGCCGTAGCGGAATTTAACCCCGTGATCGGTCAGCCACTTCACCAGCGGCAGGACCATCGATTCATACTGGTTGTAGCGATTGAACTTGAGCGAGGAAAAGTCGGCGAGACTGCCGATGTGATGGATGAAGCGGTGCAGGTAGAGCTTCATCTCCAGCGCGGAATGCCATTCCTCGAAGGCGAACATGGTGCGCCAGTAGAGCCAGAAATTGCTCTTGAGGAAGTCCTCGCCGAAGACCTCGTTGATGCGCTTGTTCTCCATCTCCTCCCGCGTCGCAAGGAAGACCGAGAGGAGATCCTTCTGCGCCTTGTCGTTGAGCGTTAGCAGCGCCTTGTCGGGCACGTCCTGACCCTGGTTCTGCGTCGTTCGCTGCAGCGAAAAGTTGGGATCGTCCTTGTTGAGCCGGTAGAACTCGTCGAGCACGCTGGCATCCTCGATCTCCAGCGAGGGGATCGAGCGATAGAGGTCCCACAGGCACTCGAAATGCTCCTCCATCTCGCGGCCGCCGCGAATGACGAAGCCCTTTTCGGGCACGTCCAGACCATCGAGCGCGCCGCCGGGGATTTCCAGCTCTTCCAATATGGTGATGCGGTCGCCCGAAACGCCGCCGTCGCGGATCAGGAAGGCGGCGCCGGCGAGCCCCGCGAGGCCCGAGCCGACGAACCACGCCGTCTTTTTGTCGGCGCCTTCCGGCTTGCGTGGACGGACAAAGGCTTCATAGTTTCCACTGCTATAATGCATGGCAAACTCCTGTTTTTCTTGTTGGGATCAGTCGGCGGGCTTGTAGCTGTAGAAGCCTTCGCCCGACGCGATGCCGAGCTTGCCCTTGTCGATGTAGTTTTCCTTCAGCCACGCGGCGAGCGACTGTGCGTGCTCATCACCGTGCGACAGGATGTTGTAGGGGGTGTTCAATCCGATGATGTCGTAGATCTGGAACGGCCCCATCGGCGCGCCGGTGGCGATCCGCCAGACCTTGTCGACATCTTCCGGCTCGGCATAGCCGCCGGCAGCCAGATCGGTGGCCGCGTTCAGGAACGGCACCAGCAGGGAGTTGAGGACGTAGCCCGCTTTTTCCTTGCGCACCGGGATCGGCACCATGCCGATCGCGGAGGAGAAGGCGATCAGGGTATCGAACACGGCCGGATCGGTGTCGTCCGTACCCATCACCTCGGCAGTGTTGAACTTCCAGATGCTGTTGGCGAAGTGCAGCGCCAGGAAACGGTCCGGGCGGCCGGTGAAGGCTTTGAGGTCGCTCGGCAGCAAAGTCGAGCTATTGGTGGCGAAGATCGTTCTGTCAGGCGCGAGCCCCGCCAGTTTCTCGTAGAGCGCCTGCTTGATCTCGAGCACTTCCGGAACCGCTTCGATGACCAGATCGGCATTCGCAACCGCAGCCCCAAGATCGGCGGTGAGCGTGATGCGTCTCGAAGCTTCGGCTGCCTTGCCGTCAGCCGCACCCGTCACCTCTTTCACGTAGGTTTCTACAAGCGTTTCGAACCGATGCCTCGCCTGGTCGAGTGCTTCGTCGCTGATCTCATAAGCGGTAACGTCAAAGCCACTATAGGCGGCCTGGAAGGCGATCTGGCTGCCGAGGACACCGGTGCCTAGCACCGTCACTTTCAGGATGTCGCTCATTCATTCTCTTCCTTGCGTCGGGTTTCATAGAGAAACGGCGCAGCGACTTCGGCGGGCACGCGAACCAGCTTGCCGGTAGCTTTCTCGATGAGCACCCATTGCGACAGGGCCGCGACGAGCGTCTGACCGTTACTGTCTTTGAACTCGACGCACCGGGCGTATCTCGCTCCGCGCGGCTTCCCTTCGACCCAGGTTATGGCAAAGGTCTCTTCGCCCGCCCGGATATTGCCGCGGTAATCGACCTCGTGCCTGAGCACCATAGCAACATAGGTGTCGGCATCCCTCGGACGCGCGGCTGTCAGCCAGTGCGCCACCGACACATCCTGAATCCAGGTCACCCAGACCGCATTGTTGACATGGCCGAGTTCATCGATGTCTTCTTCGGTTGCCTGGAAACGGATATGGAAGCGCCGACGTTCGTCCACTTTTCCAGCCAAGGGCACGCCTGAAGCATCGCAGCCGATCCTGCGGCGTCCTTCGCCAGGAAGGCTCATGACCGGGTGGATGGCGCATCGAGGCCTGCCATCGCGCGAAAGAAGCCGACAAGCATTTGCTCTCGGGGAATAGCGCCTTCGACATCGCCCTGGACCGCCAGTCCCATCCACAGTGCATAGAGGCCGATCCCGGTCTGCAGCGGCGGCAAGGCAGGCCGAAGCGCAAAGCGCCGCGTCAGATCCGCCACAAGTTCTCCGAACAAATGGTGGCAGGCGGCCTTTCCTTCGCGATGCCGTTCAGCGAACGCGGGGTCCCGCCGCGCATGAAGCAGCAATTCGATCGAAAGCAGCGACCAATGCTGTTCGTCAGCCAGCTTAGCCAGCCGCGCCGCAAGCACTTGCAGAGTCGCCTCGATATCATCGCCGGAGCAGTGGGCGACCAGATCGCGCAGAAGCACGACCTCGTCCTGGATATGAGCCTGCAGAATCTCGACCAGCAGATCGTCCTTGCTTGCAAAATTCGAATAGAAGGCCCCCTGCGAATGACCCGCTGCACTACAGATGTTGCGGATCGACATGGCCGCCACCCCTTCTTCCACAATGGACGAATGTGCTGCGGCGAGCAGCTTATCCCGCGTCTGGCGCTGCGTTTCCTTTCGCGTGAGGCGCATGAGCGATCGACCTCCAATTCAGCACGGCATGGAAACCTTTTACCCATGTCGGCGTTCACCGTAAAACCAGATATCACCTGATATCTCGAATGCAACGAAAATCCGGTTCGAAGGATCGCCCTTGGCTGAGACCTATATCCCCTACTCCACCAGCGTCGAAGTGCTCGGCGAAGACGAGGAGCGGCTCACCGCCGAAATCCTCGAAATCATGGCGAGCACCAACCGCAAGGCGTTCGAGCGCCATCGGCATGCGGTGCGCGACGCCCATGCCAAGAGCCACGGGTTCCTGAAGGGCGAACTCGTCGTCCCGGAACTGCCGGAGCATCTGCGCCAGGGGCTTTTCGCTCGCCCGGCCACCTATTCCGTGGTGATCCGCCTCTCATCAGCGCCCGGAGATATCCACTCGGACACCATCCCCGCCCCACGCGGCATGGCGATCAAGGTCATCGGCGTGGAGGGAGAGCGGCTTCTGCCCGACGACCAGGGCCGCAATCAGGATTTCCTGCTCGTCAACATCCCGACCTTGAGCTTCGGCACGATCGGTAAATATCGCCAGCTCATTGGCCTTCTGGAGAAGAATGCGCAGAACCCCGCCTTCCTCCAACGCGCCATGGCCGGGGTGGCGCGTGGCGTGGAAGCCGCGGTCGAAGCGGTCGGCGTCGAGCCCGGCGCGACGCTGCGCGGGCTCGCGCGCGACAACGACCATCTGCTCGGCGAGACCTATCACTCGATGGCGGCGATCCGCTTTGGCGATCACATCGCCAAGATCAGCGCCGCGCCGCTTTCCGACAATGTCCGCGCGCTCACCGGCAAGGACGTCGGCACAGTGGAGGATTCTACGATGCGCGATCTGGTTGTCGAGCATTTCCGCGACCAGGGTGCTGAGTATCAACTGCGCGCCCAACTTTGCGCTGATCTCGACAAGATGCCTGTCGAGGACGCGGCGGTGCTCTGGCCCGAAGAGCTGTCGCCACACCAGCCGATCGCCACGCTGCGCATCCCGCCGCAGGACGCCTATTCGCCGGCGCGGCGGGTCTATGGCGATGACGTGCTGTCGTTCAATCCCTGGCACGGTATCCGCGAGCACCAGCCGCTCGGATCGATCATGCGGGTGCGCATCGCCGCCTATGAGCGATCCACCCGCTACCGCCATGAGATGAACGCGCAGCCGCGTGTCGAGCCGACAAACATTGACGCCATCCCGGACTGACGCACCGATCGACACACGCAATCACGAAAGGAGGCCAGTCATGGCCGAGACCGAAGAAAACCCGCAGATCGACGAAACCCGCCTTCAGGCCATCCGGCGGCGGATCGAGGAAGTGGCCGGCGACGCGCCGCAGCTCGCCAAGCTCGCGCTCGAGCAGATGGTGACGAAGCACAATCCCGACCTCAAGGGCACGGCCGGCTCGGCCGGTCGCGTCGGCGCGCAGTCCGGCAATGTCTCCGAGCTCACCGCCATCGCCAACCTCAAGCCGGGCGGCGCGGACCGGCTGAAACGCATCTTCGGACTCGTGAACGGCAATTTCGACGGGGCGCAGAAGGTCGGCACCCTGCACAACATGCGGTTCGTCTTCTTCGACAACGACACCCGCATCCTGTTCGCCACCGCCTATGACGGCGACTGGGACACCTATATCAACGACTTCGCCACCAAGATCCCTGACCTGATGGATTTGCTCTTCGCCTCGGTCGAAGGCTGGCCGGGCATCGCGAGCCCGAAGGTCAAGGATTTCATCGCCGAACATCAGATCACCGCCGCCGGATGGTTCGTCGCCAACCCGCAGGTCACGGTCGTCGACGTGCGTCGGCTTCAGCGGATGGAACATGCCGTCAACGAATTCCTGGACAAGGTGGGCTGAGCGATGACGATCCTTCAAAAGCTGAAAGAGCGCTTCTCGAGGGACAGCGTTACGCTCGACCTGCACGATATCCAGGCGCTGATCCTGCGAAGCCGGCCGGAGCCCTATGTCGGCATCCATGCGATGCTCCATTTCGACGAGGCCGAGGGCGCGCGCGCTTTGCTGGGCCGGCTCGCGCCCCATATCGCATCCGCCGACAACTGGAACGAGGATCTCGATTTCTGGATAGGCGCTGCACTCAGCTTCGAGGGACTGAAGGCGCTCGGCGTTCCTGAAGCGCAGCTCAAGACATTCCCGCTCCCCTTTCAGCAGGGCATGGCGGCGCGCTCGGAGCAGCTCCGCGACTTCGGACCCAACGCGCCGGAAAACTGGGAGGACGTGTTCAAGCCGGGCAACTGCCATCTCGCGCTGACCATCTACGCGGTCGACGATGCGGCGCTCGACAAGGCGCTGGCGACCGCGCGAACCGAACTCGACCAGAGCAGCGGCGTCACCTTGATCGGCGAGCATCGCTTCGGCGCGCCGGACGGCGCGAAAAACCCGTTCGGCTTCCGGGATTCGATCTCCCAGCCCGCCGTCGAAGGCAGCGGCGTCGATCCGCTGCCCGGCGAGGAACGCGCGATCAAGGCGGGCGAGTTCATCCTTGGATACGAGAGCGAGAACGGCCAGCCGCTCGGCATGCCTGAACCTGCGGCGCTGGGAAAGAACGGCACCTTCGTCGTCCTGCGCAAGTACAACAGCCGGGTCGGCTGCTTCAACGCCTTCCTCAAGGCCCATGGCGAGACGGCGGAGGACCGCGAACGTCTTGCCGCCAAGATGTTCGGTCGCTGGCGGTCAGGCGCTCCACTGACGTTGTCGCCGGATCATGACGACCCGGACCTCGGCGCCGATCCGCAGCGCAACAACGACTTCAATTTCAAGGACGACCCCAAAGGCCGCGTCGTGCCGCTCGGCTGTCATATGCGCCGGCTCAATCCCCGCGATTCCGAGCTGACACTGCTCACCGACGTCAACATTCACCGCATCATCCGCCGTTCCTCGACCTTCGGGCCGGTTTATTCCGAGGATGTGGCGCCGAAAGACGATGCCAAAGGCGATCGCGGCCTGTTCTTCATCTTCATAAGCGCGCGCGCTTACGACACGATCGAGTTCATGCAGCAGGAATGGATCAACCGCGGCAATTTCGTCGACCTCGGCGAGGAGCGCGATCCAATCGTTGGTCTGCATGAGGAGGACGGCCGGTTCACGATCCCGCAGGCGCCTGCGCGCAAGCGCATCGACGGTGTGCAGACCTTCAATGTCATGAAGGGAGGCGAATATCTGTTCATGCCAAGCCTATCGGCGCTTAAGTGGTTGGCAGAACAACGCTAAAGCTATTCACCTGATTGTCGGTTGAGATTTGAAGTGTGCAGAGTGACCCGGAAAGTGCGGGGCTGTGCGGAAGGTTAAGTGAGTGGGAGTTGAGTTTCGGCAAGGCTGGGGATGGTTGGTCCTTGTGGCGCTTACGATTTCGACGACCGGCGATGAAATCACGTTGCTGACGTTGATGTTCCGCACTGCCGAGAACGCATCCGGCTATGCGGTGCCGACGCTGCTGACCGCGGAGCTGCTACCCGGTCTGATCGCCGCACCCTGGGCGGGCCGCTTGATCGACCGCCGGGAGGCGGCCCGCATTCTGGTCATGGTGTCAGTTCTGCAAGCGGGCGTGATAGCATTTATCGCCTATTATCCCATGTTCACGCTCGCCGGGGCCGCGCTGTTGAGCGTGCTGTTCACGATCAGCAGCGCCGCAACATTCGCGTTGATTCCAGTGCTGGCGAGCGGCTTGGAATGACCTCGCACTCGCCAATTCCCTTATGGAAATGGTTCGCAGCCTTGGAATGCTCGCTGGTCCAGTCGCTGGGGGCGTACTGGTGGGATGGATCGGATCGCGCAATGCGCTTTTAGCCGATGCCGCCAGTTATGCCCTTTTGGCCCTCGTCGTGATGGCGAGCAGGCTTCGCCGCAAGCCACAACGGGACGATCAGGAGGAAGAGACCCTGTTCGCGGACTACCTGCCGCTGCTCCGCAATCGACGGTTGATGGTGGTTACGGGTGCGCTCAGCCTCGAAGTGTTTGCGACCGCCATAGCCGACGTTGCTTTCGTGTTTCTCGTGATGGTGACGCTGGGAGCGGGCCGACCGCGTTTGGAATGCTGACGGCACTATGGGCGGTTGGGATGTTGATCGGCGCTGGGCTGGCCGAAAGGGTTATTGGCCATAGGGTCGGACTGGCGGCGTTCGGCACGGCCGCTGTCATGGGCGCGACCATGCTGTGGATCGGCCTTGCGCCGATCGGGCTGGCAATCGTTGCCGTCGCCTTCATCCTAGGCGGCGGCGCAAACAGCATCCACAACGTCGCTGTCCGAACCTTGTTCCAGTCGGAATGCCCGCCCGCCGATCATGGCAAGGTCGCCGCGATCTATGGTGCGGTGACACGCACCGCCGTAATCGGCGGCTATGTTGCTGGCGGCTTCTTTTTTGTGCCGAATGATGCGCCAACCGCCTATCTCGTGGGCGGCCTGCTGGGCGTTGTCGCGGGCTTAGTCGGATGGCGGATATTCAATCGTAGATGGAGCGCAGCACCAATCAAAGCATCGACGCGCCAAGATTGACCTGATTGTCGTGCCCCTCCGCTAACGGCTATACCAATCAGGTGGCGTGATTGAGGCGCGGTGCGGAACGGACACGATAGCGACGCCCTAATGATGTAAGGCAGAAAATATATGACCTTTCAGTTTGATCCATCATTCGATGCAGAATCACTCCACATGCCGGGAGATTCTTTGATCGAATTAGACCAGATAGAGAGTTCATTAAGGATATTGCTGCCCTCTGAGCTTCGTGATTTATTTATTGAATTCGGATCAGCGATAGTTTTCAATAAGGATGTTGAATTTCCTGCGGAAAAATGCGCCTATTCCGAAGATTCAGGAAGAATTGGCGTTTCAGTTATATATGGCCCTGCTGACGGAAGCTTAGGAATAATTCGCATAAACGAACAATTATCCATGCAGATTCCAAAAACATCTGTGGTTTTTGCGGAAATCGGTCTGGGTAATATGCTGTTAATTGACAGAATTGATGGAAAGATATCCGTATGGCTGCACGATGAAGCTCTGCCTTCTAGGGCGATAACCCCCGTATACGACAGCTTTCATGACTTTATCGATGCACTGGTAGCCTTCGATCCTCCTCCCCTGCCCAGTTTAAAGGAATTGGGATTGGACTTGAAAGCGATGGGGATAGAAGAGGAGTAGCTAGATGTTACGGTTCGGCGCTGACGGAAACCACATCATTGGCGGCGGCTCGGCCGGCTGCGTCATGGCCAACCGCCTTTCTGCTGATTCGGATAAAGCTGTCTGCCTCATCGAGGCGGGGCCGCGCGATCGCAATCCCTTCATTCACATGCCGCTTGGCGTCGGCGTCATTGCCCGCACGGGATGGGTGAACTGGAACTGTGAGACCGAAGTCGAGCCTCACCTTAACAACCGGCGGCTCTATTGGCCGCGCGGCAAGACGCTGGGTGGCAGCAGCTCGATCAATGCAATGGTCTACATTCGCGGCGATCGGGCGGACTATGAGGGCTGGGGGGCGGCCGCCGGAGCTGACTGGGACTGGCCGCGCATGCGCGAGCTTTTTATCGCGCTCGAAAACAATCAGGCTATCCACGACGAGCATCATGGCAATGCCGGGCCACTTTGCGTCTCCAATCTTGGGCGAGTGAACCCACTTACGGAAGACTTCGTCGAAGCTGGGGTGGAACTGCACTACCCGCGAAATCCCGACTTCAATGGCGTGAGCCAGGAAGGCTTTGGTGTCTATCAGGTGACCCAGAAAGACGGGCAACGGTTCAGCACGGCGCGAGCGTTTCTCGATCCGGCTCGCTCGCGCAAGAATCTCGCCATCGAAACGAACGGCCTCGTCGAACGGATACTGTTCAAGGACCGTCGCGCCATCGGGGTCCGCGTCGGCGGCCGGGACCTGCTGCTGCGCCCCGGTGGAGAGGTGATCCTTTCGGCTGGCGCGGTCAATTCGCCGCAGATTCTGATGCTGTCGGGCGTCGGCTCGGCGAGCGAACTCAGGCAGCATGGCATAGAGATCGTTCTGGATGCGCCCGAAGTCGGAGCCAATCTCGCCGATCACCTCGACTATACGGCTGTGGCAACCACGGCCGATCGCGAAGGATTTGGGGTGGCGCCCAGTTTCCTGCCTCGTGCGATACGCGGCGCATGGAGCTATTTCCTTCATCATGAAGGCGAATTGACGTCAAATGCCTCGGAGGGCGGCGCTTTCCTCAAATCCGACGCCGGCCGGGAGCGGCCCAATCTTCAATTCCATTTCCTGCCGGCGATCCTGCGTGACCATGGCCGCAAGACAGCCTTCGGCTACGGAATGACCGTGCATGTCTGCGACCTTCTACCGAAGAGCCGCGGCAGGATCGGGCTCAAGATCGCCGATCCCACGGCTCATCCGCGCATAGAGGGCAATTATCTCAGTCATCCCGATGATGTGGGCGTCTTGCTGAATGGCGCGAAGCTAGCCCGCAAGCTCCTTCATGCGCCGGCGCTCGCCCGTCACTTGCGCGAGGAGGTGCGACCGGGACCCGCGGTCCAGACCGACGAGGCTCTGATCGACGACATCCGCGCGCGCGCTGAAACAATCTATCATCCGGTAGGAACATGCCGCATGGGCAGTGACTCGGCATCCGTGGTCGATCCGGCAGCCCGTGTACGTGGCATTGACGGTTTGCGCGTGGTCGATGCATCGATCATGCCGTCGATCGTGTCGGGCAACACTAACGCGCCTACCATGGCGATCGCGGAAAATGTCGCGCAAATGATGATCCGGCCTTGAGGAAGAATGGCGATGAGGTTCAGTTTCGTATTGGCAGCCATGCTGCTACTTGCAGCATCTGCGTCCGTCGAGGCACAGCGCGCTTCTTTCGGAGTGTGGAAGAATCCGCAGGACAGCGTACATGTGCGAGCCCAGCCGTGCGGAAGCAGAATGTGCGGGGTCGTGGTCTGGGCAAGTGACAAAGCCAAGGCGGATGCGCGGCGCGGCGGGACAAACGATCTGGTAGGTCTGATCCTGTTTCGCGATTTTGTTCCTGAAAAGAAGGGCGTGTGGCGCGGCAGTGTTTTTGTACCCGACATCGGCCAAACCTTCTCTGGAACAATCACCACGCTCGACGATCGGCGGATGGAGGGAAAGGGGTGCCTGACAGGGCGGATCATGTGCAAATCGCAGATATGGACGAAAGTGAACTGAAATCCGTCCAATCATCGTCTGACCGAGAGCGGCAAGCCAAGGATTTTAATAAGACACATCAAAAGCTTCTACGATAAATTGAAGAGGCGCGGAGCAGGAAGCGGGCATGGCGACAGCGATGTGTGCAGCCGCCACGGGATCAATTCGGCGACGGGCATGCGACTTGGTCAGCGTAAGCAGGCGGATAATCCGTTATTGATCGTCGCGGCCAGAAGACGGTCCGCTGCGGCAGCGGCTGCACGAACAGATTAACCTAGAGCGGTTTCCACACGATCTGACTCGTCAGGGATTCCCTTCGCGGCGCCGTTGTGATTCAGCCTTCCTGCTGGTGGCAGGAGGCCAGCATGGATGGCACGAACGCTATCACAGGATCTTCGGGAC
>NZ_CAKKNC010000039.1 GCF_918741285.1 Sphingobium sp. CECT 9361
TATGATCTCAACTTCACGTAGCTTGCCGATGATCTCTTCCGGCTTGTGCTTCTTGCTTGGCATTCAATGTCCCCTTCGTGGTCCAGACTATCATAGTCTCTGGGCCACTCAGCGGGGGGCAGATCAGGTCCGTCGATGCCAATGGTGTTCCTTGCGAATGGCTTGTGCCTGTTGATCCGCTCTCGGATCGTGCCATGGTCTACCTTCATGGCGGAGGCTGGGTGGCAGGATCCCTTTACAACCATCGCCCAATGGCCGCCGCTATTGCAAAGGCAGCCAGGATTCCGCTCCTGCTGGTAGATTACAGGCTGGCTCCGGAGAATGCTTACCCTGCTGGCTTAGAGGACTGTATCACAGCCTTTCTTTGGGCTACAGACCAGTCACCGACAGGGCAGAAGCTGAGCCAGATTTTTCTCGGAGGAGACTCGTGTGGCGGCAATTTGGCCGCAGCCACCTGCCTCAGCCTTATCGAAAGGGGGGAGCGTTTGCCAGACAAGCTCGTGCTCCTTTCGCCGGTGCTCGAGGCCGCTTGTAATCCGGATCGTCAGGACCGGGATACCGATCCGGTCGGCGGTAATGCTGGAATGGCTGGAGTCCCGGGGCTGTACGGAATAGACCCCGAGCTTCTGGGAGATCCGCATATCTCGCTGGTGAATGCATCTGCGGAGGACGTCGCCTGTTTTCCGCCTTCGCTCATCCAGGCCAGTGGAGCTGAGTTTCTCCATTGGGACGCGCGGACATTCGCAGCTTTGCTGGCGACCTCGGGTGTTCGCGTGACCCTGAGTTCTTGGCCGGGTCTACCTCATGTCTGGCACCTGTTTACGGACCTGCTGCCCGAGGCGCGCGAGGCGACGGATGAAATCGCGGCTTTTCTATGTTGATTTTCCATCTTTCGGATCGGGTTGGCAGTTAGATCCGGATGTAGGTCGCTGTGTGATAGGAATAGATTGCGTTTAGCTCGGGGATAACTGAACATTAATTCGAGGAGTGGAGATAATATTGCGAGTATTTCGTGGTTAAGTTCTTAAATATTAATATGAAGTATTTATAACTTTATAGATTTCTGAATTTAGCGTCCAATATTACGTATAAATGCATCAATGTGTGTCCAAAAGTTCAATATAATTTAGGGAGGGACCTATGAGGTTCATTAATCAACTTTTGTGCGGCGTAGCGTCAATGTCGCTTGTTGGAGGTGTTGCTCAGGCGCAGGATGCGCCGGAGGCCGACAATAATGTGGCAGGCGTACACGATATCGTTGTAACCGCGCAGAAGCGCGAACAGGCCATCAATTCCGTGGGCATGTCGATCACCGCTGCGTCCGGCGACACCCTGTTAGCCCGAGGCGTCACGTCGCCGGCCGATCTCGCCCGCGTCGTTCCGGGCTTCACGTTCACCGCTTCGGGCTATGCGACGCCGGTCTATACGCTGCGCGGTGTCGGCTTGTATGACTACAGCTTCGGCGCGTCGCCGTCCGTGGCGCTCTACCAGGACGAATTTTCGATTCCCTATCCGACCATGAGCCTTGGCCTCGGGCTCGACGTGCAACGCCTGGAGGTGCTCAAGGGGCCGCAGGGTACGTTGTATGGTGCAAGTTCGACCGGCGGCGCCATCAACTACATCGCCAACAAGCCGACCGACACGCTGACGGCCGGCGGTGATCTGTCCTATGACAGTTTCAACAAGCTCGACGTTTCCGGCTTTGTCAGCGGTCCGCTTTCGTCCACACTCAAGGGCCGCATCGCGGTCCGCGCGGTTCAGGGCGGCGACTGGCAGTACAGCCTTTCTCGCCCGGAAGACAAGAACGGTGCGAGCCGGCAGCTGATCGGGCGCGCCATTCTCGATTGGGAGCCGACGAGCAACGCCAAGTTCGAGCTCACGCTTTCGGGCTATCAGGACAAGTCGGATACCCAGCAGGCGCAATTCATCTCCAACCAGCTCAACATTGTCCCGACGGCTGGATTCATCCCGGCTGGAGCCACGCGGAGCAATCCGTTCGAGGTGGTCAATCCGACCGCCTATGCCGCTTTCACGAACCCGGCCAGTCCTAATTTTGACGCGAGTCTCGCCGGTCGACAGGCAAAGATCGCCGGTCGTATCGGCGAACCGGGCACGAACGCCTATCTAAGCACACCGGCGATCGGCCTCGGTAAAAATGCGCGGGTTGCGGAGTGGAGCCCTGAGTTCCCGCATCAAATGGATGATCGTCTGCTCCAAGCGGCGCTGAGGTCTACCTTCAACCTCAGCGATACGCTGACATTGACCTCTCTGACGTCCTACATCGATCAGAAGATCGACAGGACACAGGACAATGATGCGACCTTGGCCGAGGCGCTCCCGGTGCGGGTGTTCGGTGGTGTCAAGTTCTTCAACCAGGAACTGCGTCTGGCTTACGACACTGATACCGTCCATCTTGTCGGCGGTCTCAACTACGACCACAGCAAAGTGGACGACACTCAACGTTTCCTCAGCGCCTTTGACCTTTCCGTTGGTGAGGCATTGCCGGGTCTGCGCTTCACGGAAAACAGTCATGAACTGAGGCAGAAGATCTCGAACTACGCGGTGTTCGGGAATGCCGACGTAGAGGTTGTGCCGAACCTGACGCTGCAGGCGGGCGCCCGCTGGACCAAGTCGAAGCGCGATGCCGAGTATTGCGGTTATGACCTGACACCGGCGCAGCTGTTTTCGAAGACCTTCGGCAATGCCGACGTGGTGCCAGGCTTCGGCTTCTACGATCTGCAGTCAGCGTTCGGACTCAATCCGGCCGGACACTTGGTCGTAGGGCCCGGCCAGTGCATCGCGCTTAATGATAGTCCGACGGCTGGGGCCAACCTCTTTCGGCCGGCGATCACCCCGATTCAGAGATCTCTTGATGAAGACAATGTCTCCTGGCGGTTCGGCGCGAACTACAAGTTCGACGGTGGAACCCTCGTTTACGTAAGCGTCAGCCAGGGTTACAAGTCCGGGGTCTTTGGGAACGTCGCGGCTACGGCACAATCGCAGTTCCAGCCGGCGAAGCAGGAGCGCCTGCGCGCCTATGAGTTCGGCTTCAAGGCACCTCTGCTTGACCGCCGTGCCCAGTTCAATGCCTCGGCTTTCTACTACGATTACGCAGACAAGCAGGTTCGTGCTAAAACTTCGGATCCAGTGTTCGGACTGCTGGAGAACATTCTCAACGTGCCTAAGTCCAAGGTCCTTGGGATCGAGGCCGAACTTCAGCTCTACCCCGTCGAAGGTTTGAACATCTCGCTGAGCGGGTCCTATCTCGACGCCAAGGTGAACGGCAAGTTCGACCAGACGATTGCTGGCCTCGCCATCTATAACCAGGCAGGCTACAAGGGTGACTACAACGGCTCGGCTCTGCCCTTCACGCCGAAGTATTCGGCCGTGGTCGATGCGGAATACAAGTTCCCGATTTCGGGCAGCACGAAGGCGTTCTTCGGTGGCACCTTGACCTACCAGGACAAGACCAATGCCACATTCGAAACGTCGATACTGAAGGCGGACGAGTACCGCATCCCGTCGTACACCCTGCTCGATCTGCGCGCCGGCATCGAAGCCGCCGACGGCGCCTGGAAGGCTTCAGTGTTCGGCCGGAACGTCGGCGACAAGGTCTATGCCACCACCATCTTCTCAGGAAGCGACGTGCTCTATCGCTACACCGGACGTGCGGCCACTTACGGCGCTACCGTTTCTTTTCGTTATTGATTTTGTGCCAGTAAGGGAGCGCAGTTAGTGGAAAATTCAGTTGGTGGGGCGATGCGGCCAGGTTTGCGTAAAAGCAGCCGCATCGCCATCTTGGGTGCCGGCGTGTGCGGTATGCTCATGGCTTACCGCATTAAGGAAGCCGGGTTCGAGAACTTCGTCGTGTATGAAAAGGACGATGCCATTGGCGGAACCTGGAAACGACATAATTATCCGGGCTTATGTTGCGACGTGCATAGCCACGTTTACAGCTATTCCTTTGACCGCAATCCCTACTGGAGCAAGATGTATCCGGAGCGGGATGAACTACTCGCCTACTTTACGGAATTCGGAAAGAAGCACGAGCTCATGGAGCACGTACGTCTGTCGACCGAAGTTACGACGGCGACATACGATGAAGCACAAGGAGAATGGACCCTTACAATCGCCGGTTCAGAGCGCACGGAGACGTTCGACTATCTGATCGCGGCAACGGGTTTTTACAACGAAGCCTCCCTCCCCAAAATTCGGGGGAGGGAGCGCTTCAAGGGCGCCTCATTCCACTCTTCGCACTGGCAGCAGAATATAGACCTCAAGGGAAAGCGGGTCGGAATTGTTGGCACCGCTGCGGCGGCCGTTCAGATCGTGCCGGCCATCTATCCAGAGGTTGGCGAACTCAAGATATTCCAACGCACTCCCTCATGGATCGTCCCTCGAAACAACGTCGTGTATTCTGAAGAGCAACAGCGCGAGTTTGCCCAAGACACCGATTCCTGGCGCAAGCATCGCGATGAACTTTACGAGTTCTCGAAAGCGTTTCTCGACAGCGTGTCGGGAAACCCGGAAAAACTCGAAGAGCTTCGAAGCGTTTGCCTAGCTTACTTGCAGGAACAGATTGCCGATCCCGTGCTACGCGCGAAGCTCACGCCGGACTTTGATCCGGGTTGCAAGCGGCTGCTGATCACGGGCGACTATTACAAAACGGTGGCGAACTCCAACGTCGATATCGTGACTGACTCTATAGAGAGCATGGATGAATCCGGTATCGTTACTGGCGACGGAACCCATCACGATCTTGACGTGGTGATCTGGTGCACTGGCTACAAGATGCCTAACTATCACGGCCCCGTCCACACCACGGGCCTTGATGGCAAAGCCCTAGAGGATGTCTGGAGCGATCTGCCACAGGCGTTCCGCAGCGTATCGGTACCTGGCTTTCCAAACTACTTCATGGTTAACGGTCCCAACGGAATATTTGGCCATTCGTCCGCTATCCATTCTGCGGAAATTTCCACCGAGTACATTATCCGTTTGATTGAAGCAGCGGAAGAGATGGAACTAAAGTCGATCAATGTCCGGCAAGACGTGTTTAAGGAATACAATAAAAGCGTTCAGGAATATTTCAAGGATACGACTTTTAACGGGAACTGCGACAGCTTTTACCATGATGAAAAGCATCGGGTCTGGTTCTTCTATCCTGGTGACCACATTGCCATGGAAACTGAACTGCGTTCCACGACGCTGGAAGATTTCGACGTCGTCCGTTGAGCGAGACGCGTTAATGAGAATGAGGGAGTAAAGCTGATGTCGGCGATGGTTGATGGCGGTAGCGACGGAGCCACGGTTAACGCCCGGCAAAAGCTGATTGAGCGTCTCGGCTTTGATCCAGAAGAGATGCGCCGCAAATATCGGGAGGAGCGCGACAAGAGATTGCGTCCCGAGGCTGATCGGCAGTTCACAAAGATGGAAGGCGGGCTGGAAGAACTGGCTACGGATCCTCATGTCAAAGAGCCCATATCGCGTGCGCCGCTGCAAGATGAAGTAGAAGCTGTGGTGGTGGGAGGAGGTTTGTCGGGTCTGGTAATCGCGACTCGTCTTCGTCAGTCCGGGCTTAGGAAAGTTCGCATTATTGAAGCGGGCGGAGACCTGGGTGGGAGTTGGTATTGGAACGACTATCCTGGCATCATGTGCGACGTGGAATCCTATATCTACATGCCGATGCTCGAAGAGATGGGCTATGTTCCGACTGAAAGATACGCCTCAGGACCCGAAATTCAGCGACATTGCAGAGCGATCGGCGAAAAGTTTGGTCTGTATGAGGACGCATGCTTTCAGACGCAGGTCACTGAAATGCACTGGAGTGACGAAGATGCGCGCTGGACCGTTCAAACGGACCGCGACGATGTTATCACTGCTCAATTTGTGATAGTGGCCATCGGCGGTCTCAATCGCGGACGATTGCCGCAGCTGCCAGGGCTCGAAAAGTTTTCTGGCCGGACATTCCATACCAGTCGCTGGGACTATGACTATACCGGCGGTGACTACAAGGGCGGCTTGACGGGGCTGAAGGACAAGCGCGTTGGAATGATCGGGACTGGAGCTACTGCAGTGCAGGTTGCGCCGCATCTGGGGCAATGGGCAAAAGAGTTCTTTGTTTTCCAGCGTACGCCCGCCTCAGTTGATATACGCGCCAACCGGCCGACAGATAGTGAGTGGGCAAAATCGCTCGAGCCGGGATGGCAATATGATCGCATGGAGAATTTCAATCGCATTACCAGTGGCATTCCGGTTGAACATGACGCGGTCAATGACGGCTGGACCGATAACTTTAAAACTCTGTACCTGGGCGATGGAGCAAAGAAGTTCGAGGATCTCGGACTGAGCCCGGCAGAACTTGGCGAGGCTGCTGATTTCCAGAAGATGGCGGACATCCGTGAGCGGGTCGCTTCGATTGTTAAGGACCCTGAGACAGCACAGGCCCTGATGCCGTATTTTCCGCAGTTCTGTAAGCGACCGTGTTTCCATGACGAGTACCTTGAAAACTTTAATCGCCCTAATGTTCATCTCGTCGATACTATGGGCCGCGGGGTAGAAGCCTTCACCGAAAAAGGCGTCATGGTCGGTGGCAAGGAATATGAGCTCGATTGTGTTGTATTTGCAACCGGCTTTGAACCGAACGTGCGGGCGCCTCGCTTTACCAATGTTGGCGGATTTGAAATCTATGGCCGCGACGGCTTAAAGTTGTCGGAGAAATGGAGCGCTGGCGCGCGCTCGTTGCATGGACAGCATGTCCACGGTTTTCCCAATTTGATGATTGTCTCACCTATCCAGTCGGCTTACGCCTTCAACTGGCTGTATATCATAAATGGCCAGGCAGCCCAGGTTGAGTACATTATCAGAGAAGCGAAAGAACGTGGCTTGCGTACATTCGAAGTCACTGAGCCTGCTGAACAAGAGTGGGTTAATAAGATCATCGAACGGTCGGGTGTCCAGCGTGATTTTCTTGCATCTTGCACTCCAGGTTATTTCAATGGTGAGGGAAAGTTGTCCGACACCATCATAGTTGACAGTGCTTATGCGGGTGGAAATGTGGACTATTTCGAAGAACTGAAGAAGTGGCGAGAGGCAGGGACGCTTTCTGGCCTGCAGCTTGAGAATTGATGACAGATTTGCGGAGAATTTAGCGAATGGAAGACTTGTTTACGCCACTGACGTTCGCGCGCGGACGAGAAATGCCAAATCGGTTTTTGCTGTCGCCTATGACGACCCGCCAAAGCAATGATGACGGAACGCTCTCGGACGAAGAATTTGAGTGGTTGATAGCGCGCGCGCGCGGTGGCTTCGGGATGACGATGACGTGCGCTTTGCATGTGCAGGCAATCGGACGGGGGTTTGCCGGCCAGCTTGGGATATTCGACGACAAGCATGTCACTGGATTGTCGCGCCTGGCCGAGGCGATAAAAAGTCACGGTTCGCTTGCGATAGCTCAAATCTATCACGCTGGGATGAGAGCGCCGAAGGAATTGAACGGAGCGTCGCCAGTCTGCCCTTCAGACAACGAATCTACCGGTGCAGTCGGTTTGACGCTTTCGCAGGTAGAGCAAGTCGTTGAAGACTTTGTTGTGGCGGCCCGCCGCGCCGAGAGGGCTGGATTTGACGGTATCGAACTCCACGGCGCACACGGCTATCTCATAGGCGAGTTCCTCAGTCCGGTCATCAATCGCCGTACCGATCGCTATGGCGGAAGCTTTGAAAATCGTGCCCGCTTGTTGCAGGAACTCATCTCCGGCGTGCGCCAGAGCTGCGGCTCGCAATTCAACCTTGGCGTTCGCCTGTCGGGGGAATTGTTCGATCTGCGGTTGGCGGAAATGAAGGAACTGGCGCAGGATCTGATGCTGGGCGGGCAAATTGAATATCTCGACATGTCTTTGCTGGACGTGTTCAAGCAGCCCAAGGAGCCGGAACACCAGGGAAAAACCATTCTGGAACATTTCACGTCGCTTGAACGGGGTGGAACGCGTCTGGGTGCCGCAGGGATGCTGTGGGACGGAGAGCATATCGCCAAGGCATTCGCTGCCGGGCTGGACATGGTTGGCATAGGTCGCTCGGCGATCGTTCATCATGATCTCCCTATGCAGATGCGGGCGGACCAGAACTTCCATCCAGTTAAGCTGCCCGTCTCTCCGGAATACCTTGCCGGACAATGTGTCAGTCCCGCCTTTGTGGATTACCTGCTTGAGCTTTTCCCGGGCATTGCTGCCAATAGCGCAGCGGCGGCTGAAAATGCATCGGACGACATGCAAAGTCTGGTGTCTTCGGCAAGTTGATGGCTCTCTGACCACCGCCTGCATGCCCGATCCACGAAGCTGACCAATAATCAAACGATCTAGAAACCAAGAGAGGCAATCATGGACAAGCGGTTCGAAGGCAAAGTGGCGGTGATCACCGGTGGCGCATCGGGAATGGGTGAAGCAACCGTGCTCTCCTTCCTGCGCGGCGGCGGCAAGGTCGTGGTTGCCGACCTCAACGTTGAGGTAAATACTTTCGATGCGTTTGGCGATGCGGTCCTGCTGCACCGTACCGACGTTGGTGATCAGGCGCAGGTGCGGGCGCTTATCGAAAAGGCTGTCAGCCACTTTGGCCGGATTGATTGCCTAGTCAACAACGCGGGGATCGGCTGCCTTACCCTGTCGGAAGATCTCACGGCTGAGGAACTGGACAAGGTATTCAAGGTGAACGCCGCCGCTGTGGTCTATGCGTGCGGCGCAGCCATTCCTCACATGCGTCGGCAAGGTGGCGGAGCCATCGTCAACAATGCTTCCATATCAGGACTCTTCGGCGACGCGGGCATGCCAGCCTACAACATGAGCAAGGGAGCGACCATAAACTACACACGCTCGCTCGCTGGAGCCGTGGGGCGCGACAACATCCGGGTGAACTGCGTGTGTCCGGGCTACACGGCTACGCCTATGTCAGAGGGACTGAAGGAGTTTCCTGAGTTGATCGACGCATGGAACGGAGCGATTCCGCTGGGCCGCGCGGGACACCCATCTGAAATCGCCGAAGCCATCGCCTTTCTACTGTCGGATGCGGCCTCGTATATCCATGGTGCTGTCCTCCCCGTCGATGGCGGCGTTACCTCGCAAACTGGGCTTGCCGACCTCCGCCCCTTCCTGGCGGATATGGCGGCCTGAGCGCGCTCGATGTTCCGATTAAGAGGGATCGGTGAGGATCCAAGGGTAGCGCGCGTGGAGCAGCTACCAATGGAGAGTGGCGACTTCTCGACGGATAATGAATGGATCACAAAGGACAGTGACTATGAATAAGCGGTTCGACGGCAAAGTGGCGGTGATTACCGGCGGCGCATCGGGTATGGGGGAAGCAACCGTGCTCACCTTCCTGCGTGGCGGCGGCAAGGTTGTGGTTGCCGACCTGAATATAGAAGTCGATACCTTCGCCGAATTCGGTGATAGGGTCATCATGCATCGCACCGACGTAGGCGATCAGTCGCAGGTGCAGGCGCTCATCGAAAAGGCTGTCAGCCACTTCGGTCGGATTGACTGCCTGGTCAACAATGCGGGCACCGGCAACCTCACCGCCTCGGAAGATCTCATGGCCGGCGAACTGGACCGGGTGTTCAAGGTCAACACAGCCTCCGTGGTCTACGCCTGCGGCGCAGCCATTCCGCATATGCGCCGCCAAGGTGGCGGATCCATTGTGAACAACGCCTCGATTGCCGGGCTGCTCGGCGATGCTGCCATGCCGGCCTACAACCTGACCAAGGCCGCAACGGTAAACTACACACGCTCGCTCGCGGGGGCTGTAGGGCGCGACAACATTCGGGTGAACTGCGTGTGCCCCGGCGACGTTAGGACGCCGATGACTACTGTGCTGGATAGCATTCCCAAATTGCGCGCGGCCTGGAACGCAGCGGCCCCGCTCGGACGCGCAGCAGAAGCATCCGAGATCGCCGAAGCCATTGCCTTTCTGCTGTCTGACGCAGCCTCGTACATCCATGGTGCCATCCTCCCTGTCGATGGCGGTGTTACCTCGCAAACTGGGCTCGCCGACCTCCGCCCATTCCTCAATGAAATGAAGGGATAGCCCAGCTGCCAATCGACTCTTAGTTTTACAAAAGCGCCGAGAAACGCGCTTTTGTATCCGTCTTGTGCGGCATCGCTCGACAGACACGCGTTGTGACGGCTGCAATCGGCAGAAGGAGTGACGGCGAGTTCGCGGTCAACATGGAGGAGGGGGGAGGGCGTTTGTCGCGGGCCTTGAGACGGGGCGGAACCATGAGCGCCAAATGTTCGGACGACCGATCGAACGCGTGATGCAAGGAGCGATCCATGAGATATTTGCCACTCGAAAAGATTTGCAAGACCTCCCGGCACACGACTTTCTATAATGAGGCTGGTCCTGTCGACGGCACGCCAATTATATTTGTGCACGGCTGGCCGGAACTAGGCGTGAGCTGGCGGCATCAGCTCGCATGCTTTGCCAATCTCGGTTTTCGCGTGATAGCGCCAGATATGCGCGGCTATGGTCGCTCCAGTCTATATGCGCAGCACGAGGATTATGCTGTCGAGCATATCGTCACTGACATGATTGAACTGCTCGACAGCCTGGATGCTGAACGGGCCATCTGGGTTGGGCATGATTGGGGAAGCCCTATTGTCTGGAGCATTGGTGCACACTATCCTGAACGATGTCACGCTCTGATCAACCTGTGCGTGCCGTATATCCCGCAAGGATTTGCACGCGCGAACCTCATTCCACTGGTCGATCGCACCATCTATCCGGAGGAAATTTTCCTATCGGGACAATGGGCCTATTGGGACCATTATGTAGCAGATTTCAAGGGCGCGGCGCGCGACTTTGAGGCAAATGTCGGCGCGACCATCAGGGGGCTGTTCCGACGCGGCAATCCGGATGCCGTTGACGCGCCCGAGATCACGGCCCGCGTCACCAATGAAGGGGGATTTGGGTTTTTTATCGACATGCTGCGGGACTTGCCACTCGACGAGCTGTTGATCACGCAGGAAGAGCACAGCCAATATGTGGCAGCACTGACGCGTGCGAGCTTCTTCGGGCCAAACTCTTGGTATCTTAACGACGCTCGAAACATCGCCTACGCGGCCCGTGCCCATAATGGCGGCCGGATTGACCTGCACTGCCTTTTCGTATCGGCAGCCTATGACGTTACCTGCAAAACTGCGGGAACGCGGCTCGGCGACCCTATGCGGCAGTCGTGCTCCCACCTTACGGAAATGGTCATAAAATCCGGTCACTGGATGGCGCAAGAAAAGCCGGTCGAATTGAACAGCGTCCTTGCACGCTGGCTTATCGAAACCGTGCCGCATCTATGGCCGAAGCCCGCTTAATCTTCAGCCAAATGGATACTTGCGATGCGCCGAGCCCTCTGGCGCCAGCCGTCTCGACGCGCAAATGCGGGCGATCGGGCCGGGCCGACTTTCACATATGCTCGCTGACGATGCCCCCGTCGATCCGGTAGATAACGCCGTTGGCGTAACCTGCTTCACCCGAAGCCAAGGACGCGGCAAGCTCAACGACTTCATAGGGGCTGTTGTCTCGTTCAGGCGCGGCCGCGCCTCCCGCGCGCGTCTCGCGGTTTTCGGGTGTCTGGCCGGCAAGGATCGACGCGATCATCCTTCCCGCCACTCGGCCGGGTGCAATACCGTTCACGCATATGCCCAGCTTGGCACATTCGGCGGCTGCAGCCCGGGTTAGTCCGATAACGGCGTGTTTACTGGCGACATAGGCAGAAAGATTCGCCCCCCCCGCTAACCCGGCAGTGCTCGCCATATTGATGATGCTGCCCCGGCCCTGTGCTGCCATGCAGTGAATGACGTGCTTCATGCCTAGGAATACGCCCACCACATTGACCTCGAGAACGCGCTCAAAGTCGACAAGAGGGTAATCTGAAATAGGGGCAACTGGCCCTTCGATACCTGCATTGTTGCACAGTATATCTATGCGTCCGGTTTCGCTGAGCGCACGGTCTGTGAAAGCACGGACGCTTTCCTCATCGCTCACGTTGCCTTCCAGGGCCAGCAGGTCGGTGTTGTCTGAACACCCCAATAGTTTGTCGAGGGCTCTGCTGTCGCGGTCGACTGCGACAACAAACGCTCCTCGCGCATGAAGGCGCTGCACCATCGCGCGACCGATGTCCCCTCCAGCGCCAGTTACGATCGCTGTTTGACCCACCAATGAAGATTTCTTTGACATCGATTTCCCGCCCAATCAGCCGGCTGTATACCCGGCATCGACCATGTGGACTGAGCCGGTCAGTGCCCGTGCATCCTCGGATGCGAGAAAACAGACTGTTGCGGCAACGTCAGTAACCTCTGGCAGTCGACGAAGAGCATGAACCTGTGCCAGTGCGGCCCAATCTTCTTGCGATCGATGGTTCGTCATCGGCGTTTCAATGAATGTGGGGCAAACCACGGACACCCGAATGTTCTGAGGCCCCCAACTGAGCGCAGCTGTACGCGTTAGACCGACAACACCATGTTTAGCGGCAACATAAGCTCCGCCTTCGGGGTAGCCGACGACACCCAGCATTGAAGCGATGTTGATGATCGCGCCTCCGCCTGCGGCTTCGAGATGTCTGTATTCCGCTTGCATCGAGTAGAAGACGCCGGAGAGGTTGATTGCAATCATGCGATTCCAGACGTCGGACGGCATATCTTTCATTGGTCCGCCACTGCCACCTATCCCGGCGCTGTTGACCGCAACATCGAGCCGTCCGAACGCCTTGGCCACCTGGTCAATCGCGGTTGCGATTGCAGCGGGTTCAGAGACATCCGCCTGAACACCTATGGCGCTACCATGCCGCTCGCGAATCTGCTGGGCTACCTCGTTTGCAGCCTCACCGTGGAGATCGAGAACGCCTATCGAAGCGCCTTCCGCAGCGAAACGTTCGCAACAGGCCAGTCCGATACCCGAGGCGCCGCCTGTCACGATTACGACTTTCCCGTTAAATCGACCAGCAAACGCGTTCATAAACTCTTCCTTATTGTTAGGTGTCATTCCGGTAGGCGATTTGAACCGCGATCAGCGAACTCACTGCAAAAGCCCACCAGTACATGACCTTGCATGCGTCGATGAAGCGCCAGCATGAATGACTTTTGTCCCGGCATCGCCATCGAACAGTGCGCCAGGCTTGCGTTCGGGTCCAGCCATGAACTGCCGTTCGGTTAGTCTGGGATCGTTAATTCCACATACTTGGCAGTCACCGACTGCCAATCGGGCTCCGTTGTGGCATTCGGTTAGCGGCCTAGCCGCGAGATTTCGGCGGGAAAGCCTTGATTTACATGGGTGGCGCTGTGCGCGAACGATGTCGGGGCTCATGGCAATTCCGATGATGGACCGTCGCAGCTGGTGCAAAAAGGCGCGCCATCCACTTTCGATGGGGTAGTTGACCGCGAGAGGTTGTCAAAGCTATTGAGACCGTATAGTAGAATTTGAGTCTGAATAACAGAAAGAATGGTCAGTGAACACTGCGAGCCAAGACATGTCAGAACTCCCCCTTGCGGGGATCACTGTGATCGATCTTGGGCAAGTCTATCAAGGTCCTTATGCCACGTTCCTGATGGCGAAGGCTGGGGCCGACATCATCAAGGTCGAGCCGCTTGGTGGTGAACCTGCTCGCGTTCGTGCCGAGGTTAGCGCTGGCGCGACGCTGCCGTTCGAAATGTTGAATGCCAATAAGCGCAGCATCACATTGAACCTTAAGACAGACCACGGACGCCAGCTTCTGCTGGATCTCGTGCGCGACGCTGACGTTCTTGTGGAAAACTTTGCGCCCGGCGTAATGGACAGGCTGGGCGTGGGTTGGGAAAAGCTGCGCCAGATCAATCCGCGGCTAGTCTACGGTTCAGGCAGCGGATACGGTCTTTCGGGTCCGGACCGCGACAACCTCGCTATGGATGTGACCATCCAGGCGGTATCCGGAGTGATGAGCGTTACCGGTTTGCCGGACGGCGAACCGTTGAGGGCGGGGCCAGCTATAGCCGATTTTCTCGGTGGCATTCATCTCTACGCCGGGATCATGACGGCGCTCGTCCAGCGCGGTCGAACCGGCAAGGGGCGGCTGGTCGAAGTTGCTATGCAGGAGGCCGTCTTCCCGACCCTCGCCTCGTCGCTGGGGCTGGCGCATGAAATGCAGGCCGAGCCACCGAGGACCGGCAATCGGCACAGCGGGTTGGCCGTGGCACCTTACAATGTCTATCCGACTAGTGACGGCTTCGTCGCGATCATTGCTCTACGTGAGGGGCATTGGGATGCCTTGCTGACCCTGATCGGGCGGGAAGATCTGCGCGACGATCAGCGTTTTACGTCCAACGCGTCGCGTGTCGCCAACGTGGAAGAAATGGACGAAGTCGTTGCAAGCTGGACACGGCAATTCTCCAGCGCCGAAGTGTTCGAAAGGGCCAAACTGGGGCGTGTGCCATGTGCTCCGGTGCGCACCGTGCTCGAAGTGCTCAACGACCCACATATGCATGAGCGGGGAATGCTCGAATGGGTGGATAATCCGCGCCTCGGCCGCGTTGTGCTGCCTAACAGCCCGCTTCGCTTCCACGGTGCGGATTTAGTTCCACCGACGCCGAGTCCTGAACTTGGAGAGCACACTGCCATGATCCTTGCCGAAAAGCTGGGGCTGAGTGATCAGGATATCGCAGAACTCAAGCGCGAAAAAGCAATCTAGATTTGTTGGGGGCGCCGGGCGGAGTTTGTGATCGCCCAAGCCTGTAAGACCAAATAGCTGGGAGAGATCGAATGACTGACTTGGGCACCCTGGGAGCGTGGGAGCTACCCGAAGAGCTTCGTGCTCTTAAAGAAATGACTCGGCGCTTCATGGAAGAAGAGGTCCAGCCGCTCGAGGACAAGGTGCCGCACGATACCTACAAGTTCCCGCCCGAGATGTTGAAGCCGTTGCAGGACAAGGCCCGCGAGCTCGGCCTTTACGCATTTCGCGCCCCTGCGCAATATGGCGGTGCCGGTCTCAACCTGCTGGCCCAGGCGGTCGTCGCCGAAGAGGGTGCGCGCTGCCGCATGGGCTCTTATACCTGGGGCGGCGGGGCATTCGGCGACGATCCGCCGGACATCATCTGGTGCGGCAACGACGAGCAGATCCAGCGCTGGGGCGTGCCTACCGTTAAGGGTGAGCGCAAGGCCTGGATCGCGATCAGCGAGCCATCTGGCGGTTCCGATCCTGCCCGGGCGATCAAGACCCGCGCTGTGCGCGACGGCGACGACTATGTGCTGAACGGAAGCAAGACCTGGATCACCGATGCGGCCAACCGCGACTGGGGCATCGTCTTCGCCCGCACTGGCGATGCCGCCGACCGCCGGGGCATCACGGCCTTCATCGTTGAAAACGGCACGCCAGGCTTGTCGTTCAACGAGATCAAGGTCATCCGTTCCTACTCACCCTACGAAGTCTACTTCACCGATTGCCGCATCCCTGCGAGCCAGCGGCTAGGCGAGGAAGGGGAAGGGTTCAAGCTCGCTGACCGGTTTCTCGCCGACAATCGGATCGCCTATTCGGCCAACTGCTTGGGCACGGCCCAAGCCGCGCTTGAGCTTGCAATCGAATGGGTCAAACAGCGGCATGTGTTCAAGTCGGCACTTGCCGACAAGCAGGCGATCCAGTGGATGATCGCCGATAGCGAGATGGAGATCCGGGCTGCACGGCTGCTGACCTATCAGGCGGCGTGGAAGGGCGATCTCGGCCAGCCATTCAAACTGGAAAGCTCGATCGCCAAGGTAACGGCCACGGAGACGGCTGGCAGGGTCGTCGATCGCTGTATCCAGATGTTCGGCGGACTGGGCGTGACTCAGGCGATGCCGCTCGAGCGGTGGTACAGGGAGCTTCGCATCAAGCGGATTGGTGAGGGGCCGTCTGAGGTGCATCGGATGGTGGTTGCTCGCGAACTGCTAGGAAGCCGCAGCTAATTGCCCGAATGCAGCTTGGTCCCGAACGTCGTCCAATTTCGGTATCTTGAAGGTGGGGGAGTTCAGGCGCTCGGCCAAGGTAGCTTCAACCGCCGGTTGCTGGTCCACACAGTGGCATCGATGAGATCTGCGTCTCTGGCAACCGGTGGTAACGGCTACGTGTTAATAAGCTTGGGTTTGAGAATGGCGGCTGCCACCATTGACCGAGTTTGTTAGTTCTATCACATAGAATTTTCTTCCACATAACAGAAGGATTGGGAGGGGAGATGCAGTCTGTTTCTTGCGTATCACGCATCTCCTCAAAGGATCGTTTTGCGTGGGCGAAGGTATTGCCTCGTGTCCCTGGCAAACGCGCGCGGGCCGAGTTTGCCGCTCTCGCAATTTTGGGACCGGTGCAGTTGGCTTTGCTGGCTGCGGCAAAAGAAAAGCTGCGGTGCTCAATCGTCACTGACGTAACATAGGACCGCCAAAAATGTCGAGCGCTGCCGCTAGCACATCTAAGGCACGGGACGAACAATCCTTCGATGTCGAACCGGTTGACCGGGTCGCAATGTACCGGCGCATTGCCTGGCGCCTGATGCCGTTTTTGATCATCTCCTACGTGATCAACGCCATCGATCGAACCAACATCAGTATGGCGCAACTCCGGATGGAGAGCGATCTGGGCTTTACTGCCGAGATTTACGGGATCGGTGTCGGCATATTCTATCTTGGCTATGTGATGTTCGAGGTGCCGAGCAACGTACTTCTCGAACGTGTCGGCATACGCAAAACGTTGCTACGCATCATGGCCTTGTGGGGCATTGTATCCTCGTGCACGATGTTCGTAACAACACCGACGCAGTTCTACATCGTCCGGTTTCTGCTGGGCATTGCGGAAGCGGGCTTCTATCCGGGCGTGTTGCTTTACATCACGCTGTGGTTTCCGTCTGCATATCGGGCGCGCATCACCGCAATGTTCATGATCGGCATGCCCCTCGCCAGTGCGATCGGGTCGCCGCTCTCGGGTGCTATCATTGTCGGCATGGAAGGGGTTGCCGGTCTTCACGGCTGGCAGTGGATGTTTTTGCTCGAAGGTCTGCCAGCAGTTTTCCTCGGATTCGCTGCCATTTTCATTCTCACAGATCGGCCTGACGACGCTCAATGGCTTGCACCGGCCGAGAAGGCGGCTATTCGCGTCGACCTCGCTGCCGACCACGGTGTTCAGTCGCCAAACGGGCGCGAAGGCGTTGGTAGTCTGTTTCGTGACCCGCAATTCTACATGCTCGCCTTCGTCATATTCGGTGCTTACGCGCTTACTGGCGCGTCGCTCTGGACGCCCTTGCTTTTGCGTGATGCGGGAATAGCGTCGGTTGCAGGCATTGGCTTTCTTTCAGCCGCCCCTCCGCTTGTCTCGATCGCCGCGATGTATCTTTTTGCACGGCGATCTGACAAAATGCGTGAGCGTCGCTGGCATTTTTTTGCAACCCTGCTGATCGGCGCTTCAGCGCTATCGCTTCTTGCGGTGCTGCCGTTGAGCCCGTTGCTGGTGATCGTGCTTCAAACCGTTGCCATGTGTTGCAGCTTTGCGGGCGGGACACTGTTGACTGGCATTTTCGCAGCCTTCCTGCCCGACCGTGCACGCGCTGCTGGCATCGCGATGCTTACCTCGACCGGTGCCAGCGCAGCGATTGTTACACCGATGGCGATCGGCCAACTGCGCGTTGCAACAGGCGACTTTTCGATTGCGTTGGTTATGCTGAGTGTTGTCGTGGTGGTGGCGGCACTTGTCTTTATAATGGGAATTCCAAAGAGCCGCATCAACGAGTGTCTGGCGGCGGCTTCATAGTGAGCGAATGTCCCGCCTTGCTTGCGAGAGTGTCCGGTGGGGTGTGTCGTCGCGAGCACCATGTCTCTGGCGCGACGCAGCAAAGTCGGCCGTTCATGTCGCCACGTGCTTCCTTTACAGGGGGAGTAGAGTGAACGCCCTATCAGGTGCCGGCGCGCGCATACGCCATCAGGTCAGCGATGCTGAATGGAAGAAAAGATTGGATCTAGCGGCGCTTTACCGCGCCATTCACATGTTCGGCATGACCGACATGATCGCCAATCACATCACGGCCAGAGTCCCGGATGAACCCGATCATATTCTGTTGAACGCATACGGCTTGATGTATGACGAGGTCACTGCGGCGAATCTATACAAGGTTGATTTGGATGGCAGGGTAATTCTCGCCCCAGAAGGCGATTATCGCATAAATCCAACGGGGTATGTCATTCACGGCGCCATCCATTCCGTTCGGCACGATGTCGATGTGATTGTCCATACCCATACAAGAGCAGGTGTTGGCGTAGCCTCGATGGCCTGTGGTCTGCTACCGCTCTCTCAGCATGCCGCCATTCTGGGAGAGGTCAGCTATCACGATTTCTGGGCGCCGTCGGTCGATTTCGCTGAGCGCCAGTCCCTGATCGATGACCTCGGCGAAAACAACCTGATGATATTGCGCAATCATGGGCTGCTCGCCTGTGGCCGCTCGGTCGCCCACGCTTTCGCCAATATCTTCAGGTTGGAGACCGCGTGCCGTATTCAGATCGACGCTATGGCGGGTGGTATGGATAATGTCCTGTTGCTGGAGAAAAGTCATCTCGAATCCACGCAGAAAGTGGTCAGGGGAGATCTCGGTTCGGCCAGTGCGGCTATCCAGTGGGAAGCGGTGCTGCGGCGTCTCAGCCGAACCTATGGATCTTTAGAGGAATAGTCAGACGTATCTGGAGCGATGCCGTGGCCGTAGATTTAAGAACTGTGAAAATGTCGCCGTTATCGGCCAACCTTGGTCCGTGGGTTTGTGCGTCGATCCCGCTGGATGATCTGCCGCCCGTGTTTATAGAATCGAAGGCAGGCGCTTTAGATACTATTGATGATGTCGCAGCTTGGGTGACCGAGCAACGACCGGAATTGGACCGGCTAATTATCGAACATGGCGCGATCGTGCTGCGAGGTTTTGCGGTTCGCACTTCCGCAGACTTTGCGACTATCGTGGCATGCTTTCCTGCTTATGAGGGTAACTATAAGGGCGGTGCAGCCGCACGCCGCCCGCTTGACAAGGGTGTTTACGAAGCAACCCAACGAACGGGCGAGCAAACGATCCAGATTCATCAAGAGATGTTCTACGTCCGGGATTATCCGCCGCGCCTGGCGTTCTTCGCGCGAAAGGTTGCGGAAAAGGGCGGTGAAACGATAATCGCCGATATGCGCAAGGTTTCGGCCAACATTCCGGAAAAACTTCGCGAGAGGTTTGCTAGCTCGGGTATTCTGACTGTCCGCAACTTCGCTCCACCGACCGGATCGATGGTCGAAACCGAGCTTATGGATCGCCGCGGCTGGGACTTCGCTTTCTACACGGACTCGCGCGAAGAAGTGAACGAGGTGTGCGCGAAGCGTGGGATGGAGCCACATTGGCACGACGATAATAGCCTGACAGTCTACAGTCGGCTTCCAGCCTTTGTCCGCCACCCGGTAACGGGCGAGATGATCTATCGTAGCGCGATCCACACGAATCCGGACCAGCGAGCGACGCGCGAAAAGAGCGAGTCCGCTATAAAGCTCCGCGCATCGCAGAAAATCCCTAGCGATATTCTGTTGGGCAATGGTGAAGCACTGAATGACGAGGAGGAAACCGCGATGCTGCGAGTGGTCGATAACGCGACGATCGCGTGGCAGTGGGAAACCGGCGACCTGATGATCGTCGACAATTTGCAGATCGGCCATGGTCGCAACCCGTTTGTCGGCGAGCGGGCGACTGACGTCGCGATGATGAACTGAAACTATCGCAGGGAATGCTTCTGGTTAGTCGCGTGTGAACACGCTGCCGAATTTGAGTTGTCACACTCCCACAAAATTAAGCTCTGCCACTTGAAAGGAAATAAACATGAGAAAGTCTAAAAAAGTCATCATGACCTGTGCGGTAACCGGATCGGTCCACACTCCGTCCATGTCACCCCATCTGCCGATCACGCCCGACCAGATCACGGCCGAAGCCATCGCTGCGGCGGAGGCGGGAGCAGCGA
>NZ_CAKKNC010000040.1 GCF_918741285.1 Sphingobium sp. CECT 9361
CGTCGGCCGGTCTCCACCACGTCCAGGCGACGAGCGCCTGCAAACACATCAATGCTTATGTCATCCATGCCCGCGCAATGAGCTGGATACATCACCTCGACAATGCGGCTGCTATCGGAGGCGTACGAGCGAGACGACCATCAGGATAAAGAAGAGGAATTGCACCACCATCTCTCCCATGAATCGACAGACCGAACGATCTGGTCAAGCCCTGCCACATGAACATCCTATGCAGCGATGTCCTCAACGGCGTGCAGTGCCTTTTGCGGACACGGCACCAGGCTCCCAAAGCCCGTTTCGGGCAAGCGCAGATCCCGGCCGGTATCTGCAAAGGCTGCATGCGCTGCAATCATCTCCCCGCGCGCCAGTGCGATCGCGTTGAGGGAGGCGAGCAGCCGCATCATGGCATCATGGCCGGTGACCAGAGGAAGGTTGGCGTTTGCACGCGCTTCGGGCAAGAAGCCGAGCAGATTGGCGGTTCTTGCGAAACTCTGGTCCAGAGCCTCTTCGATGGGACCGATTTGCCCTGCGACTTGGCGCGCGGCGGAATGGAGGGCGTGAGCGTTCAACATGAGTGTCTCCTAAGGAGACCAGCCGGGCCTCCTGTTTACGAGGATAGATGAAGGATGGCGGCGATCTTGTGCTCCAGCCCGCCCAGGACCTCCTGAAAGCCAAGGCTCAGGACTATGAGCAGGAGCAATACGCCCAAGGACAAGGCGGCGATGGGAAAGACCCATATGATCCGCTGCAAAGAACTCAGCTCATTCTCTTGCCTCCCTGCGCTGGGAAAGGGCCAAGCGGTCTCTTGCTTGTCCGTTCGTGAGACCGGGATCGGCCGCGCTACTGTGGTGCCGCTATCGGCAAGCACTGCGTCGCCTTGGCCCATGGATCCGGCTGTGGCTCTGTCTTGTCGAAACGCGGCGGCCTGGGGAATTGGAGTTGAGCTACCAGTAGGCGGAATCCATAGGCCCAGCCTCTCCTCGTGCTGTGCGAGCATCCGCGCGGCTTCGTTGCTATTGTGCGCGCCGAGCGTTCGGCGGGCCCGTTCCAGTCGCGCGTTGACGGTCGAAGGCGCAATCTTCAATGCGGCTGCAATTTCCTTGATCTGATAATGGGCGCGCACCAGCCGAAGGCAGTCACGCTGCGCTTCTGTCAGTTTGGATATGCGGTCATCGTCCATAGAAAAGTCCCGGGAGCCCGTTTTGCGAGCCGACCTCAAGGCCAGTGCGCATGTAGACCAAGGATATAACGGCTTTCTTACCCTAGGGTAATGCCACGGCATGCATTTTGTGCTGCACTGCAGCGTTTGCGCGTTGGGCGAACGTTATGCGGGCGATTGCTTGGAGGGCACCAGAGAGGAGAGGGGTCGAGAGGGGAGAAGGAAGAGCTTTTCAGAGCCTCAGTTCTTCCTACCCAACCTCTTTCCAAAGGATGTCCTCCATGAACGCGTCCCCATCGCACGCCTTGTTGCAGACGCTCCTCGAACAGCTCATTGATGAGGGAAAGCTATGGCCGCCGCCTGGTCGCGCGGCCCGCCGCAAAAGGCTCATTGCCGTGCTTCGCAATCGAGTGGACGGTGACAGCGATGCATGGGCATCGTCCGACCTAGTCATGGATGCAAGGCGTCGCTGGAAAGGCGATTATCGGGTCTGGATCGACGATGAGGCCCAGTTGCGCTCCGACCGGGATGGTCTGTGGCTCAGCGGCTGGCTGCTGGCCGGGCGCGGATTGATCACTTCCGATCCCATCGAACCGCAGCGACTCATGGCAGCGCTCGGCGCCGTTCCGGTAATGGCCCGCGAAGTCTATCTTCTGCACCAACGCGACGATCTGGACTTTCCCGCTATCGCCTTGCGGTTGGGTATCGGCACGGATGCTGTGCGCCGCGAACTGGCAACGGCGCTCCTTTTGCTCGACCTCGCGCTCACCGGCGAGTGAGGCATAAAGGGCGACGCCTCTCAAAGAGCATTGCGCAAACCCACCGCCTTATGCAGGTAAGCGGCCTATGAGGACCGATTTTTCCCATTTACCAGCCCGGAACCAGCGCGAACTCGACGCCATCGTTCGCGCGATTTTCGAGGAGTTCGAGGATGAGCACAAGCTTGCCACCGGCGATCGCAAGATGGGCCGTATCCTCAAGATCATTCTCTACGGCTCTTTCGCCAGCGGGAAATGGATTTACGAGCCCACGACCAAAAAAGGGTATCGGTCCGACTATGATATCCTCGTGATCGTCAACCAGGACGAACTGGCTGATCCGATGCACTGGCTCAACCTGGAAGACCGGCTGTCGCGCGATTTTGCGATCCTACAACGCGTTCGCCATCCTGTCGGGCTGATTGTTCACAGCCTGCAGGAGGTGAACAACAATTTGTCCGAAGGCCGCTATTTCTTCATCGACATCGTCGAGGACGCAATTGCACTCTATCAGTCGGATGAAAGCGAACTTGCAACTCCGAGACCGAAAAGTGCTGCCGACGCATTGGCCTTGACGGAGGAATATTTTGAAGATTGGTATCCCAGCGCCGGTGAGTTTTTTGACGCCTTCGAATTTGGCCTTCAGCGGAAGCGGTACAAATTTTCAGCATTCCAGTTACATCAGTCCGCAGAACGATTGTACCATGCTTTGCTGCTCACCTGCACGCTCTACACCCCACATAGCCACAATCTAGCGTTCTTGAGCAAGCAAGCGAAGCGGATCGATCAGCGGCTTGTCCATGTCTGGCCCGACGACACTCGGATGATGCGTCGAAGGTTTAATTTGCTGAAGGACGCTTATGTAAAAGCGCGATATTCCAAACATTACCGGATCAGCGCCGACGATCTCATTTGGCTGGGCGAGCAGGTGGCGGAATTAAGCCGCGTGGTGCAGGATGTCTGCCTGGAGCGGATTGCCGCGCTCAAGGTGGTAGCGCTCAAGCCCCCGCGATCAGCGCCCGACGGTTAGGAAAGGGGGAGGGGGTGGCATCGTCGTTCCCGACACCCACCTGCCCCATCCCTCGGCGCCTTTTTGCCCTCAACGGCAAAGTCGTTACGTCAAATGTCAGATATGATCAACTGCACCCAATTATTTGCCAAATATGGCAATTAAAGAGTGAGTGCTATCCCTGCCTCTTCATGAACGAAGGCGGGTTCGTAATGCTTGGCGAGCGCGCCGGTGAGCCCTGTGGCGCGCAGTGCGTCGCGCCACGTGGCGGCGATCTTTTGCGCCATGTCGCGGATGAGTGCGCGCGCGTCCGCGCCGGTGATCTCGAAGAAGTCCGCAGCTTCGAGTGCCCGCAGGATGGACCGTTCGTGACCGCCGCCTTCGAGGATTGCTGTCTCGAGATGCGGGTTACGATCAGGGGCGGGATTGACGTCGAACATGGGGGAGAGGCGCCATTTGGCCGCGCCAACGTAGAGGAATCCGTGATTCTTGAGATGATCGTCTTTGTTGGAGACCAGGATGGTGAAGACGAGGCGTCGGTAGATTTCGAGGAAGTCCTCGGCCGGATTGGGCCCGACTTGCCGGATGAAGTCGGCGATTTCGGTATAGGAACCAAGTTCGACACCGGTTTTGCCAAGGGCCGTCCGCGCCGAGATATAAGGGATGCGGCCCGCGCCCTGTCGATCGAACCGTTTGATGAGGGCGACAGGAAAGGGCGTATCGACGAGTTCGAGGCGGGCGTCGGGCACGCGGATGCCGCAGGAAGCGGCGAGGCGCAGCGTTGCGACTTCGACCCGCTCGACGGGCTGCTGGTCGTGCACGGAGGTGAACTTGGCGAGCCAAAGCGTGCCATCGTCGATGACATTGGCTTTCGGGCGGGCACCGCCTGAGCCGCCGGCACCCGCGAGGGCCTGCATATCGGCCGCGGAAATCTCCTTGCCCTGCTCATAAGCGCGGGCGATCCCCGTAATCGCCTCGAGCTCGACAAGGCGCGGGACCGCGTCGGGCGCGCCGCCCTGAATGACCATGCCCTGATCATCGACGAAGCGCAGCGCGCCCTGACGGCAACTGTCGTCGGAAAGCGTAAGATACTCAAATTCCGAAAGGCCCGCGCCATAGGTCCGCTCGAGCAGCGTTCGCCCCCATGTGTCGGGCGCGGCGTCTGCAAAGACGCCGGCAAGCGCGTCGCGGACATTGCCGGACTGGCTCGAGGCATGGAAAGGGCCGCTGTCGAGCGGGAGGTCCGGCTGCAGCGCGAAAGCCGCTGCATTTGCCGCCCAGGCCGGATCATAGGAAAAGACCGAGAACTGGCGCGGTCCCGTGCGGGTATAGCGCAGCTCCCCGACCTGGGTCAGCTTCTCGCCGAGCGCGACCTGCGCGAACCAGCCAGCCATCAGAAGGCTACGCCGTCAGGATTAACCTTGGCCCCGCCGGCCGCGGACTTCGTCTCGCCCTTCTTCTTTTGGCGACGCAGGGTCGAGGCAAAGGTGCGGCCACGCTGCGGCAGATTCTCTGCGGCAAGCGCTAGGCCAAGCTCGTCGTGCCGGATATCGACAAGATCGGCGAGACGATCGATCAGGCCCAGCGCGACGAGGACGTCGGCAAGTGTGCCGATGCCGACGCCCGGATCGCCGCTTTCCAGCCTCACGATCGTGCTCGCTGAGGTGCCCGCGCGCACCGCAAGGTCTGCGCGCGCGATATTACGGCGCAGGCGCGCTGCACGCATATCCTGGCCGAGCCTTGCGAGCGCGGACTTCGATTTGGGCGAGCTCATCTCAAATATCCATATATGACCGCTGAAACGGGCTAGTGCGTCATATATGATAAGTTATTCCCAATTTCAAACCAAAACCGATGTAACGTGTCGAGCGTGTGACCAATCAGGTCTTGCCCACAGATTCGGCGCGGAGCCGAGCCCTTGATGGTCTGTGCGGGCAGTCGATCTGCGATCCATATTGCATCTACTTGCAGAGCGGCTTCTCGACCGCAAAGGACCAGATGAGCGCTCAGCGCCGCGGCTTCAGTCGTGGTGAGCGCGCGGCGATCGTGGGCACCTGTTGACAAGGCCATTTCGATGATCAGATGGTCGGACATCCCAGCTGGGGGGGCAGGCGGAAACGATTGCGGATGCCTTCCGTGTACTAGGTGCGCCAAGAACGGCAAAAATGCCGCCGACCTCGAACTGCACGTTCATGTGGGGACTCCTTCCGGGTAGCCCAAAGCCAAAGTAGCCAGCAGCGGCCTGGCAGGCTATGTCGACCGCGGTCTCAACATAAGAAAGCCAGTGTCATGAACAACACCGAAATCGCCGAAGCCATCGCCGCTGACCATGATATCTCCAAGGCCGATGCCCGAAAAATTGTAGATGCCGTGTTCGCCACGATTGGCGATGCCGCCGCGAAAGGCGATGAGATCTCGTTGAACGGCTTTGGCAAATTCAAGGTCAAGGCTTCCCCGGCGAGAGAGGGACGCAACCCATCGACTGGCGCTACCATCCAGATTGCGGCGTCCAACAAGCTGACCTTCGCTCCTGCCAAGGCAATAAAAGACAAGTTGAACGCCTGAGACTTACAACGCTCGCACATGTGCGAGCGTCACTCCCGATCATGGTCGCCGCTTGAACCGCGTTCCCAAGCGAATTGAGACACGGCGACCATAATTTCTACTTGTAACGATTATGTCCGACGAGCATGATCAGCCCGTGCGCTGCTCTTTTGCGGCGTACCTATCGAAGAGCGATCGACCATCGCGGTCGGCCGTAACATCACAAGCGCAGCGAGACCGGCAAGGTCGGATCGACTGTGCCCTGATGACCGGCCAGCACCATGCCCTATTCTGATCAAATCCATCCCACCCGTCATCGCCCGCTATCGGAATGTTGGTTGCCATGAGCCCGGCCGACGAGGATCCGCCATGTCTTCCAGAGCAGCCACTGAGCGAGCGCGTCATCGACCGCCTTTTTCGGTCCGAGGCACCGCGGCTAGCCCGCTTCATCAGACGATCGGTCCATAATCATGATGAGGTGCATGATCTTGTCCAGGAGACTTTCGCAAACTTTGCCGCGACCGCTGCAACCGCGACCCTGCGTAAGCCCGAGGCCTATCTGCGGACCATTGCGCGCAACCTGCTTTGGGGCCGGTGGAAGAAGTCCATACGGCGGCACGTCATTTTCGTCCCGGTGGAAGAGGCCCTGGGCGTGTCGGTCGAAGCCGACCAGAGCTGGATGATGGAGGCAACCGACCTTAAGCGGCGCTACGAGCAGGCGTTGTCGGAACTGCCATCCAGAACCCGGGAGGTCTTTCGACTGCACCGGCAGGAGGAGTTGCCCTATCAAGCGATCGCAGACCAGCTTGGCATGACGGTCCGCGGCGTAAAATATCATATGAGGAAGGCGCTGCTATATCTCGATCACAGGATAAATTCCGATGGCTGACGACAGCATGAACCCGTTCGAAAAAGGCCAGCTCAAGCGCGAGGCGACCGACTGGTTCATCCAGATGCGCGCACCGGACGCTGAACAACATCGGGCGGAATTCGAGCGATGGCTTGCAATGGGCGCGGTCCATCGCGCCGCCTATAATCGTGTAGCCAACCTCTATGTCGCAGGCAAAGCTGTCGATTGGGACGCCCTTCCGCCACCAGCGCCGGTACGGGCGACAATCAGACGTACGCTATTTGCCGTCGCGGGCAGTGTGCTGCTGATCGGCTTCCTGAGCTGGCGCCTGATATTTCCCGCCTCTGTCCCGCTCGACCGCAGTTTCGAACGGGCCGAGAGGGATCGCCCATCTACAGCAGCCCAGGCCCAGTTCGTTACCCGGCTTGGGGAAATTCGGACAATCCGACTGCCCGATGGATCCCATGTCACGTTGGACACCGACACGCTGCTCTCGGTCGATTTTCGCGCTGACGAGCGCGAGCTTCGGCTGGAACATGGCCGCGCGCGCTTCGAGGTCGAGCACGAAGGCCGGCCCTTTGTCGTCGATGCGGGCGAAGGAGAGGTCGTGGCTCGCGGGACGGTGTTCGATGTCAGTCTTTGGGATGATCGCACAGTTCACGTCCAGCTTCTTCGCGGCGCTGTCGATGTGCGGTTACCCGCTTGGCAACGGACCCGAAGGTCTGTACCTGCTGCAACATTGAGACCGGGACAAGCACTGAGTTTCAATGAGGTCAACGGCTCCCTGGCAGCTGCTGTGCGCACGCAGGAAGTCATGTCCAACTGGCCTTCAGGGGCTATCGAATTTAGCGCCGCCACCTTGCGGGAGGTGGTCGATGTTGCCAATCGCTACTCGGTGACCAAGATTATTCTTACCGATCCCAAACTTGAGTCTATGGCCGTCTCCGGGGTCTTTCACGTAGACAACCCAGAAAGGCTTGGGAGGGCGTTATCGTTGCTGCTCAACCTGAAGCTGACAAAGGATCGGAACGAGATACGTCTCGGTCCGCAATAAAACTTGCTGTCCTAGTGTCCCTTCGCATCGAGTGACACTCATCCTTTTGTAACGCGGTTGTCATCAAGGCCGCGCGATACAACAGGGGCAGTAAACCATGACCATCCGCGCAAGCGTGGCGAGCCTAGCGCTCGCGGCGACCACCACTTTTGTCTTCAGCAACGTTGCCTGTGCCCAGATCTCAGCTGCAGCGCGTTATGACCTGCCAGTGCAGGATCTAGAGACCTCGCTGCGTGCAGTTGGGCGTATTTCCGGCCGGCAGATCATCATAACGACCGAAGCTGTTTCCGGAAAGACCGCACCCGCGCTACAAGGGCGCTTCAGCCCGGATGACGCGATCACCCTCTTGCTCGAGGGGACTGGCACCAAGGTGCAATTCACGCCTGACGCGGCATTGGTCGGGGCCCTCCCGCCTGCCTCGATAGGAGGGGCCAGCGAGAACTCTGACAGAATTGTTGTGACAGGCTCGCGGATCAGAGGCGCGAAAATCGCGTCGCCAGTCATCTCGATATCAAGGCAGGAAATGGTCAATGCGGGCCAAACCGACGTAGGTCAGGTCGTTCGCTCGATCCCCCAAAGCTTTACCGGAGGACAGAATCCTGGAGTTGTATCTGGAACTCCGGGTATTCAAAATCAGAATTTTAATGCTGCCTCAACGATTAATCTTCGCGGGCTGGGCGCCGACGCGACCCTTACACTCCTGAACGGCCACCGGGTCGCCTATGATGGCGCGTCGCAGGCAGTCGATATTTCAGCGATACCTCTGGCGGCCGTAGAGAGACTCGAGGTCATAACCGATGGGGCGTCTGCGATATACGGGTCCGACGCCGTGGCAGGCGTGGCGAATGTCATATTGCGACCAGACTTCAAAGGACTGGCTGCCGAAGCCCGCTTGGGGGCGGCGACAGAGGGGGGCTATTTCCAGCAACAATATGGCCTTGTGGGCGGTGCGCGCTGGAGCAGCGGTGGGTTCATGGCAGCCTATAATTATGTCCGGGATACCGATATTTCGGCGGGCCAACGAGACATCACCAGCGCAATCAATGCAACTACCACGCTTTTGCCCTACCAGCGGCAGCATTCCGCATTGTTCACAGGGCATCAAACGCTGTCGTCTAACCTCGATTTCATGGTCGATGCGACCTATAACTGGCGAGCCAATAGATCGGGCTATGCTGACACTGTCGCGCGCCCGTATCAATTCGCCGGTTCTTCATCGAAGCAAGATACAGAAAGCTTCTCTGTCGCTCCAAAGTTCGATCTGAACATTTCGAAGGACTGGCGGGTGTCCCTACAAGGTCTTTATAGCAAAGACCGGTCGGACTTTAATTCGTTCCTGTACGCCAACGGCGCCGCCTACCTGCAATTGCCAGGCTATTACAAGAACGAGACTAAGCTCGCAGAGCTGAATGCAGAAGGCTCGCTCATAAAGCTGCCTGCGGGCAATGTCCGAATTGCATTGGGTGGAGGGTATCGGCGGGTTGGTCTGCACGGCTATGGCCGACAGGAGACGCCGACATCCTCGCTGTTGTCAGCCGACTATAATCGGTCCCTCCAGAGCAAATACGCTTATGCCGAGCTATTCGTCCCGATCGTGGCGCCCGCGCTTGCCGTTGCCGCCGTGTCACGCCTGGAGGCGACTGCAGCCGTTCGGTATGAGGATTATGGGTCACTAGGATCTCTCGCTACCCCAAAACTGGGACTGATCTATGCGCCGATCACCGATCTTACGCTTCGGGGAACCTGGGGAAAATCTTTCAAAACGCCTACGCTCTATCAGCTTTACACCGGCTATCGAGCCTCCTTGCTCTCTGCCTCGATGGTCGGGACGACCAATGCACCGTCAGGTTCGACGGTGCTCCTTGCGACGGGAGGGAACCCTAGCCTCAAATCTGAAAAGGCCACAAGCTGGACAGTCGGCGCAGAGTTCAGACCTCGATGGCTTCCAGGCTTCTCGATTGAAGGCAACTATTTTGACGTCCAATATCGAAATAGAATCAACACCCCAGGCATCGCGCTGAGCAACGTCCTGACGAACCCTCTCTATGCCGACGTCATTACGAGCAATCCAGCAGCAGATCTGGTCTCTTCCCTGGCGGCGGGCTCGCGCACGCCACTGAACAATGTATCTGGTCTTCCATTCGACCCCTCCAAAGTCATCGCGTTCATCGACAGCCGCTATTTAAACGTCTCACGCCAGGATATTCACGGTGTCGACATCCAGCTGCGTTACTTGACGACGCTCGCCAGCGGAGATCGCGTTCTCCTCACCGGATCGACCGCATATCTGTCCAGCAATCAGAAGCTGCTTGCGAGATCCACCGAAAAGCAGCTGGCCGGGGTGCTTTACAATCCCCCTCATTGGCGAGCGCGGGGCGGCGGATCATGGAGCCACGGTTCGCTCAGCACCTCCCTGTTTGTGAATTATGTCGGATCGGTGACAGACAACAGTGCTGCGCCATTTGTTAAGGTCAGGGGCATGACGACCGCTGATGGCGTTGCCCGTCTTGCGATACCTTCCAATGTTCCGGCGATTGGAGGGATGACCTTTGGATTAGCGATCAACAACCTATTGAATGCAAAGCCCGCGATCATCCGAGAGACCGATCCGCGTCAGCCACCCTATGATTCGACCAACTATTCGGCCATCGGCCGGACTATAAGCTTGTCAGTTTCGACGCAGTGGTAGGCGTGCCATTGCTCTCAATCGAGCGTCTGATCGTCATCGGCATCGCTATTGGGACGGCGCCCAATGTCGATGCCGACGTCCAGCACTTCGCCACGGTACGTGCAGGCATAGAAATGACAGTGGTCGGCACGCCATTTGATGCCGGGTCAGACCATCCAGCCCTAGTGTCTCCGGACGGTCGCCGCGCGGTCGTAGCGACCTACCGGGGGGACGTCAGCCTGAACACGCTTCACCATCAGTTGCTCCTGTTTGAACGACAACAGGACGGCCAATTTGGCCCGCCTTCAGTGGCGATGGCCCTATCTTCACCGGTGATAGGCAATAGGAGAGGCATATCGACCCTCCGATGGAGTCGAGATTCGAGGCACCTTTACACGCTCGCTACTGACCACAAGGGCACGACCCAGCTGATCGATATCGACCTGTCTGGCAGAGGGCGATCAATCGTGACGCGAACTGAAGCAGATCTCATCGATTTTGCGTCTGACGCCAGCGGGAAGGTGCTGGCTTATATCGAGCGGAGATCAATTGTCCCAGTACCGACAGAGCGGGGCGTATTCGCGGGCAAGATCATCTCCGATGAGGATATTTACACGCTTCTCTCCGGCAGATCACAGCCATCAACGGCACAGGGCCTAGGTGGCGGAAATGTTGCCCGGCTCGAGATCGATGGGATTAAGACCTCCATTGAATTGCCTGCTGACGAGTGGCCGGTTGCTGGAGGCATGTCCGTGTCTCCAACAGGCCGTTATGTCGTTGTTCCGGTTGCGATGACCAGATCGGTCATTCCAGCGTCATGGTCGGCGTCGTCAATGCCCGTAAGATGGGATTTTTTCTATGGCCTGCGACTGTACGATCGTGCTTCTGGCACATTGCGCTGGCTTCATGACGGTCCCGTTGACTGGAGAAACCGAACAGTTACCTGGTCTCGCGACGAGCGAAGCGCCTTGTTAACAGCTGTGTTCCTATCGCAAGCAGATGGAACAGCGCCCCAGGAAAGCGTAGTCATTGTCGATGTTGCAACGGGTGCAAGCGTCTCCGAATTTACCGGAAATTTTGAAATCGCCAATCCCGACGCAGCGCTTGAAGATGTTCAATTGGTAGACGCAGCCAAAGATGGTCCGCGCTATTCCGTATCAGGCAGTCAAGCCAGCTGGATGCTCAAACCCATCTCCGAACCAGATTGGCAAATACGTCTCTTGCAATCCATGAACCAGGCGCCGTTGATGGTGCAGGAGAGACAAGGGGCACAGCGCCTCCTTCTTAATCCCAATCCTGAGATGACGCCCGCGCGGTTGAACCATGTTCAAGAATATCGCTGGAAAAGCGGCGCGGGCGTTGATCTGGTTTGCGGTCTCTATATGCCGCGAGGGTTCAAATCGGGTGTCCGCTATCCGTTGATCATTCAGACGCATGGCTGGACGAGCAAGCGCTTCTGGTTCGATGGTCCGTCGAGCGCCGGTTTTGCAGCGCAAAGTCTGGCGGATGAGGGCTTTCTGGTTGCCCAGATCGGCGCTTCGGAGAACGAGCTCTCAACGACGCGCGAAGGCGCGGCGGGAGCCGACGCCTTCGACACGCTGATCGATGCTCTGGTAGGCGAGGGATGGGCCGATGAGAGCAGGCTTGGCATCACGGCCTGGAGCCGGACCGGCTTTGCCGTCCGTTCAGCATTGGCGTTCGGCCGCCACCGTTTTGGCGCGGCCGTGCTCGTTGACTCTATGAACTCTGGCTTCCTCGACTATCTCTTTAGCTCAGACACCGTGAAAGGCGTAGCCGAGCGCCAGATGGGAGCGGCACCCTATGGCGATGGCCTAAATGCGTGGCGCATAGCTTCGCCGATGTTCAATTTCGAGCGTATCGCGCCGCCTGTCCGTCTCGTAAAGCTCGGGCCCAAATTATTGGAACAATGGGAAGACTGGGCTTCAGGCCGCCATTTGGGAAAGCCCATCGACTTCGTTTGGTTGCCCGAGGCAAACCATTGGCCAATCCTACCTCTGGAGCGAATGGAGATACAGCAAGGCGCAGTCGACTGGTATAAATTCTGGCTCCTTGGCGTGACGGATCCCGCCGAGGATAAGAAGGCGCAATATGTCCGATGGCATTCGCTTAAGCGTGGTGGCTCATGAAATCGGGCGCTCCGGGCAATGCCGTAGGGACCACCATTGAAAGCGACATTCGCTTAAAGGCGATCCCAACTTCGCGCCCAGGCTTCCGCGTCCGACAAGATAAGTAAGCGCAGATAGTCGGCCGGGGGTTCGCCCTCGTCCAATGCTGTCACCACCTCGATTTGCTCACGGTCGATAAGCCGCTCTCGCGCCAATAGGCCGTCGAGGAGAAAGCTTCTGATCTCCAATCTCTTTGCCATATAAAGCTGCGCAGCGAAGCCGCCAGGTCCGCCTTTCGTTTTCCTGCGCAGAAGCTTGGAGGGCAACCTATCGGCAAATGCTTCGCGCGCGACGGCTCGGTCAACCCCCGATCGGATCCATTGAGGACTCGTAATACTCAACACTGTTTCCATGATAGGCTGAGAGAATAGCGGGCTGATGGCCTGCATCGGCAGGACCCGACGCCCCTCAATGAAATTCTGCATTGAGCCGATCATATCGACGTGCAGTTGTCTGCCTGGCAAGATGTCTCGAACGGTCGCTGTCCAGTAATGAGAATGCACCTCAACATGTGAAAACCTTTCTCGATTGAGCAGTCTCCTGTCGACAAACCGAGGGAAATTGAAACCACCTCTAATACCTATTTTGATTGCAAATCGCGAAGCGGTCCAAATACTGCAGCCATTAAGGGCGCAAACATCGCGTAGGGCACCCGCGGCGGAGAGCGGGCCTCCCAAACGCAGCGCGTCGATGACCGGGGCAGCGGTAAAGGATGAATAGAAGATCGCGTCTCCGCCAGTGCCGCACGCGACGGTTGATGCGTGCGATTGCATGCCGATCTCGACCGTCGCCTGATCGACTGGCTGCTGAAACGGAACGCCGATCGGGCGGGGAAGGGCGGCAACGCAGGATTGGCCAATATCTACGTCCTCAAGGCGGTATGGACGCTCAATGAGTTCCTTGCCAAGATGGGTAGCGAGTTCACGTGCATAATAGCGCTCGTCCCCGTTCCGATCCTCAGAATACATTGTGAATAGCGCTATATCCGCCCCTGCGGTGCTCAGCGCGAGTGCGACGACCGAAGAGTCCAGACCTCCGGAAACCGGGATCAATATCTTTCCCTTTGTCTGTGCCATGGCACAGACGCTCGATTGTACGACGGATCGCAGGTGACGGCTGTCATCTCCTGGCAGACGGTTCCGGGCATGGCGGGCAAAGAGTTCGGGCCGCCATCCGGGACTGAGAGTCAGAGAGTGATTTTTGAACTCCCCAATGCAGCCAGGTGGAATCTCCTGGAGGCCGGTCAGGCAGGTTTTGTCGGAGCGATTGTCCCTCTTTAGCAGCTGGGAATATACCGTATCCCATGAGATGAGGAATTTAAGGTCTGCCACACGAAGGACTTCCGCCGCTTCAGAGCCTAATATGATCGCATTTGCAGTCATGGCCACATAACATGGCAGTCCCCCTGAAGGGTCGATCAAAACTTCATACTGGTCGCCGTCTGGTTGCGGTTTTATCGCTACATAGCCACCCCAATGCTGTGTCAGCAGCCGGTGCAGCGTCCCTTTTGTGGCAACCAGCCGACTTCCATCGTCCCTGTTGTAAAGCTCGCCGATCACCCAAGCGTCATCATATTTACGTATGGATCCCGGCGTATCAGTCAAAAGATGCATGTTATCGACGACCTGCGTCTCCGCAAAACGGGGGCAAGTCGTATCGCTGCCGATATTCCCAATGACGATGAGGAATTTCATCTAGAACTTCGCAATCGGCGAATATTCTCGCACGACATCGAAAGAGTCGTTGAGCACGGTATGTCCCGCTTGGACCCATGCATGGGCTGAAAACGGGGCAGCCTTTACCCCTATTATCAGCGCCGCACCAAGACGCCGAGCCGTAAGCCTGTCAACCAGCGCAAGCGACCGCGTCAGGCAGGCGCGGCTGTTCGTGAAGAATGGACTGATCTTGGCGAAAGCAGCTGCAGTCTGGCGGTGTCCATCTTCTAGCTCGCCAGCCAGGTCGCCATCGGCGATTTTGTTGGAAAGAAGAACATTTATCGACCGGCTTAGCCCACGGCGATGCAGGCGATAGGTCGCGCGTAATTGCGCGCGCATCGCCATCGCGCAGTCCATTGCGCGTGCCTGCGTGACAGCGTCCTTGTCGTCAGCCAAGGGCTCTAGCGTATCTGGAAGGGGCGGTGGTGCCGAAAAGCGACCTTCACCCATGATCAGGCCACGGCGCCGCAGCTGGTCCAGTTCGACCTCTGCGATTTCGGTATCGAACAGATCATGCCTGGCACTTTGATACCGGTCGTTGACCAGATCCAGAAATATGGTTCGACCTGCGACCAAGCAGTATGAAACGCCCGGAGATAGAGTTAGGGGCATCAGATTGTCTCCGTACGGTGCGCGGCAATTGCCGCGCACCGGCCTGATTCACTCGTCGGAGATGCCCAGCTGCGCCGGCTGATTGTTGGTGTCGGACGACAGCCCGCCCTGTCCCTGCGTCTCGACGCTGGCGATGCCGAGGTCGACGACGCTGCCGTCGTCCAGTTCGTGGTTCCGTTCCATGTCATGCTCCTTCAAACGTCGCAAAACCGCGACGTTTGAAGCATCTGCCTCCCATTCCATATATCCAAAGATATATGGGTCCGGATTGCACCTATATATATTGGGTCGTTGATCGCGCTGATGATGCGTGGAGAAATGCAGCACATGATCGCTCAATCCCGCGATCGGTATGTTCCCATGGCGATCTGATTGAACAGATCAACAGCTCGCCTGATCCGGCGCCGATGATAGGTCAGGATAGCCCGTCGAACCGATCTCGCATCATCGTGCCGGATAAGCTCGATAAGCGACGCATATTCACGCTCGAGCTCGGTCAGCACCAAGGGTTCGACACCTCGAACACGGCGCAATCTATCGTTGAGCGATCCGAATAGGGTTACGAACTCTGCGTTGCGCGTTCGTCCCGCAAGGTTGGAAAAGAGCGCCTCGGTTCTGGAAATGAGATCGTCCGGGTCGCCCCCGGGTTCGTAAATTCCTTCTGGCGAGGCTTTTACCCAGGCGGTTGCGCAATAGCTGAGACGCATCGATAATTCATAGAGATCGACCATTTCCCCCACACCAAGGGACCATGTGGCAAATCCGCCCGCAGGAGGCATCGCGACCAATCCTTCGCCAACCAGTCGCAGCAAGGCTTCGCGTACGGGCGTTGCGCTGGTAGCGTAGCGTTGTTCAAGGATCGTGATCTGCAACCGTCCAGGTGGCAGCTGGCCATCCAGAATGTCGCGCTTCAACGCGCTATAGACACGCTCACTCGTGTGATGGTCGGCAGCCATCGTCCCGGTCCCTGATAAGAGGGTTGAGGTGGCACCCTCTTGTCGCCGAAGCCTTGCAATTCGCGTCGGCCCTCCCGCCATTTCTGCCGGAGATCGGTCGTCCAATTAGAACGTCACCGCGCGAAATGTAGTAGCGCACCGAGCGCTCGCAACGAAAACAGGTCTCAATTTGACCCCATTCCACGGACCCTCTTCGACCTGTCCAACTCCGCGCGCGAGAGAAGCGGGACAAAAAGCTTCCCGGGGGAGAGAGGTGAGGGGGAGCGGGGTTGATGTCCGGAATGTGCCGGATGTCACAAGGAGTTACCGCAGTGATTCAAACCGTCAAACTCAGCAAGCTCCGGCTCTCGCCGATCAACGTCCGTCGCCTCCCTGAAGAGAAGCTGCAAATCCCTCAGATGGCCGCCGACATCGAAGCGCGCGGCGTGCTCCAGAACCTGCTTGTCACCCCGGCCAAAAAGCCTCGCGGCACCTTCGAAGTGTTCGACGGTGGTCGCCGCCTTCGTGCCCTGCAGCGCCTCGCCGATGCCGGCACGATCACGGCCGCCGACTATGACGTGCCCGTAATGGTCTTCCAAGCCGACGAAGCGACGCTTTCGGAGACTTCGACCGCGACCAACTTCCAGCAGCTCAAGATGACGCCCGCCGAGGAATGCCGCGCGTTCCAGCACTTCATCGGAACGAGCGGCGATATTGATGCCGTCGCCAAGCGGTTCGGCGTCACGCGTCGTTTCGTCGAGGGACGCCTGCGTCTCGCCGCGCTTGCCGAGCCGATCTTCGAAGCCCTGAGCGCCGGTGAAATCACCCTCGACGTCGCCAAGGCTTATGCGTCGACCGAGAACCAGGAGAAACAGCTTCTGGTCTGGAAAAACTACCAGAACAACTATGTGAACGCTGACACGATCCGTCGTGTCATCGCCAACGAAACCCTGAAGGCGAATGACCCGATCGCCATTCTGGTCGGCGAGACCCGCTATATTGACGCGGGAGGCAAGATTGATGGCGACCTGTTCACCGACGGCAACGACCGGTGGGTCAATCCCGAGATCGCGCATCGGCTCGCCGGCGAGATCATGGAAGCCGAGGCCAAGCGCGTCGGCGAGGAGACTGGTCTTGCATGGATCCGACCGATCGCCAGCAACTACGCGCATAATGCGGCGCACGGTCTCTTTCGGGCCATCCTTCGCCAGCCCGATCTGACCGAAGAGCAGGCTCTTCGCCTGACCGCAATCGACGAACGGCGTTCCGAGCTCGAAACCGAGATGCAGGACGAGTCCCTCTCCGAAGAGTATTTCAAGCTGCTCGACCAAGAGGATGATCGCCTGATCCAGGAAGCCGAGGCGATCGAGAACCGCGCGCCCGTTCTCCCGGACGAGCTGAAAGCGCATGTCGGCGCGTTCCTGCTCCTGACGCCGCACGGAGCGATGGCGCTCGACACCCAATATTACAGCGAGCAGCAGATCCTCATCGAAGAGCCCGCTGACGATGAGAGCGGCGAGGGCGAGGATGGCGAGCGGTCGTCAGGCGGTTTCCGCATCGGCGACCCCAAGCCGTCCGAGCCGACCCATCGTCCCGAGGCCGTGGCGCCGGGGGGCAAGCCGCTCAGCTCTCGCCTCTATGACGAGCTGGCGATGCAACGCCGTGACATTCTCGCGGCCTGCCTCCTCGCCCAGCCCGCACTTGCGCTCGACTATGCGTTGTTCGTGATGGTCGATGCCCGGACCAAGACGTCGAGCCGCTACACCTACAACTCGACGAAATACGGAACCACGATCCGCGCGAGCGGGCCGCAGGACCCGAACACCGGCGACATGCCCACGTCGCGCGCGCGGGACTATCTGGCGGAGGCTCATGAAGGTCTCGACGCGGGCTGGACCGAGCACGAAGACGAGGTCGAACGCTTCGAGGGCTTCCGGGCGCTCGACGATGACAGCAAGGCGAACTGGCTTGCCTACATCGTGGCGATCTCGCTCGAGGCGAAGCGGGGCATCAGCAACGAGCAGATCCCTCTCCACAACCGACTGGCATCGATCCTCGAAATCGATGTCGCCAGCTGGTGGCGCCCGACTTCGGAGAACTTCTTCGACCGGGTGAACAAGGGAAGTATCCTCAGCCTTCTCGACGAAATGGGTGGGCCCGCGCTCAGCGGCCGGCACGCGTCGCTCAAGAAGACCGAGATCTCGGCGAGCTGCCAGAAGCTCTTCGCAGGGGACACAATCGTCGAAGCAGAGGTTAGGCAAGCGGCGCTCGCCTGGGTACCAAACGCGATGCGGTTCCTCGACGGGCAGCCCGAGGACGTCGTCATCAAGGCCGACGTGACCGGCGAGGCAGAACATGACGAAGACGGATCGGGCGATGTTGCCGACGCGGGCGCTGACTCGTCCCAGGCTGGCGACGAGGTGCTCGAACCCGCTGCCTAATCGCTGAGCGGGCGGGGCCGGCGGCGTGCCGGCGGTTCCCGCCCCATCGCTCGTCCTCCTGCTGGCCCCTTGTGCCCGCTTTCCGGAGCTGATCGCCATGTCCGCTACAGCGAAACCGAGCCGCGATGTCGCGGCAGAGATCACCAACCTTATCATCAAGAAGCTTGAGGAGGGCGTTCCGCCCTGGAGTCGTCCCTGGCGCGTCCAGGGAAGCGGTGGTCGGCCGCTCCGTCATTGCGGCACGCCCTATACTGGCATCAATACTTTTTACCTCTGGGCGATCGGCGACGCGCAAGGGTACCGGTCGCGCTACTGGATGACGTACCGCCAGGCCGAGGCGCTCGGTGGCCATGTCCGCCGCGGTGAGGTCGGCTCACTGTCGGTCTATTATTCGAGCTTCAAAAAGACCGAGGCGAACCCTGTCACTGGTGCCGAAAAGGAGCGAAGCATTCGCTTCCTGCGCCACTACATCGTCTTCAACGCCGACCAGATCGACGGCCTTCCAGCGCATTACTATCCGGCGATCGAAGATCCGGCGCCGATTGATCCTTCGCAGCATCAGGCGGCGATCGATGCCTTCTTCGAGGTAATCCCAGCCGAGGTCCGGCATGGCGGGGATCAGGCCTTTTTCACGCCTACCCTCGACTACATCCAGATGCCGCATCAGCGGACCTTTCGGACGATGGACCATTACGCATCGGTCCGGGCCCACGAGACCACCCATTGGACCGGCGGCACCAAGCGCCTGGCGCGCACTTTCGGGAAACGGTTCGGCGACAAAGCCTATAGTTTCGAGGAACTGGTTGCCGAGATCGGCAGCGGTTTGGTCTGCGCCCATCTCGGTCTCCCGAACGAGCTGCATGACAGTCATGCCAGCTATGTCGGCCACTGGCTCAAGTTATGCTCACCTCGCCATAACTCCAGTAATCGCGAGGTGTCGATAATGTGAAGGAACGCGGTTTCAGTGTATGAAATGCGCAGAATTGCGACGTTATCTGACGGGCTTTGCTCCGCATTATTTCTCGACGAACCTCTGCGGTCGTTTGACT
>NZ_CAKKNC010000041.1 GCF_918741285.1 Sphingobium sp. CECT 9361
ACCGCTCAGGCGGCCTGATTTACCAGCAGCGAAAACCCAATCTCCCAGGAGTAAGGGTAGCGATACTCCTGGGAGATCTTACCTCAAAAAAATGCTTGATGCCTGCGGTCCACAACGGATGCGTACTCTCGCTCGGCTACGTCCTCCTAAAGGGTGGGCCGTCGGAGCGGGCGGCCGCCCTGGTCGTCTTGTGCGCCTCTATCCTGAGCCCGCTGGTCGTCAATTCAGGTCCCCAAATATGGCGTGGAAGCGAGATTGGCATCTTTTTGGTCGACCTCGGCGCCTTGATAGCCTTTGGCGCCATCATGCTTGTGAGCGATCGCTTCTGGCCGATCTGGACGACGGCGTTCCAGCTGCTCACAGTTTTGGCGCATGTGGGTCCGATCTTTCGGGCGAAGAGCATAGCGATCCCTTTCGCCTTCGCCGAACAGGCGTGGAGTTGGGTGATCCTCACCCAGATGATCGTCGTCACGGCGATGTTGTCGCGGAGGCGGCCGCCGAAGCCCGACGCGCGCTAACCGACTTTCTTGGACTGAGCATCGGCACCAAGGATGCTGCGCCGCTCGCGGCACGCCTGCTGGACCGTTATGGCTCTGTAGGCGCGATACTGTGCGAGATCACCGAAGGCGACTGCCCGCTGCTCCGCGACGCACCGCAGATCATGCTGCTTCTCCGGGGCGCGCGCCGACTGATGCTGTGTTCGCTAAAGGCGGATTTCACGCCTTCTGCCTTGGCGCATCCGCAGGCGGTTATCGATTACATGCGCATATCCATGGCCTTCCCCCGGCAGGAAAGGGCGCGGGTCCTCTATCTGGACGCCGGGTGTCAACTCATTGTGGATGAAGTGGTCAATATTGGCTCTGCGGGCGCAGTCTGGCTTCCCTTGACGAACATTGTGCGGAGAGCCTTCATGCTCGACGCGAGCGGGCTCTTTCTTATTCATAATCATCCGAGTGGCGACCCCACGCCCAGTATTCATGATCGTCACGCCACCGACATGCTGGCAGAGCGTCTGGCTGCTCTGGAAATCATATTCCATGATCATCTGATCGTCGGGCGTTCCGGATGGGTCAGTTTTCGTGCCTTAGGTTGGCTTGGGACACCGCGCACCTTTACCCGCCCTTCGACGGGACTTCGGGAATAATGAACAGGCGCGATCCCATGCGGCGCAGGTCGTTCCTGTCCCCACGCGCTGATCCCGCCACCATCAGATTTGCGCGAAACCTTCTTGTGGCGCGGCGCAGGCGGGATGAAATTCTCAACGATTACACCTTCAGCGATGCCGAATGGTCCATGCTTGTCGATCTGTTCCTTGCTGCCGAGGAAGGCGCGCTCCTCTCGCTTTCCAGCGTCTATGCGATAGCGCCGGTATCGAAGGCGACGGCGCTCAGACTCATCGCCGGGCTCGTCGAGAGCGGCCATCTCTTGCGTGCGAACGACCCAGCGGACGGCCGGCGAAGTTTCGTGCAGCTCTCGCCTGAAACCCATGTCCTGCTCGACAAGGCCCTGTCGAAAATGCGCCGGATAATCGTGGACGAGAATGGGCCAAAAAATTGAAGGGACGTTGGGGATGACATCTTCCTAAACCTCGCCTCTTCTTGCGCATCATCCGCCATATGGGAACCGCCGCGGATGGAATCGTCCGCAATGCAGGACGAATTCAGTCTTGTGCAGCGGCCCGCGCATAGGTGCGCAGTTTACATTCAAGTGGATGTCAGCAAAACGGACAGGCCGAATACTAGCAAGGGGTCCGATCATGGCCGAAGACGCACAGCTCGATATCACTGCCCTGACCGTTCAGTTGCTGAGCGCTTTTGTCGCCAATAATAGCGTGCCGAGCGAGGCGCTTGCTGATCTTATCAAATCTACTCGCGCGGCTCTTGCAGACGACAAGACGCCCACAGCTCCCGCGGATGGAAGTACGGACCATATACCGGCCGTCTCTGTGCGGAAAAGTTTAGCGTCGCCTGACCATATTTTGTCCTTGATTGATGGCAAACCATACAAAACCCTGAAACGCCATTTGACGTCAAACGGGCTTACTTTCGAAGAGTATCGCGATCGCTACAATCTGCCAAAAAGCTATCCGTCCGTTGCACCGAATTTTGCGGCGGAAAGGCGCGCGGTAGCAGCCAGGATTGGTCTGGGACGTAAAAAGCCGGCCCAAATAACCGAGGCCGAGGGCGCGGCACCGTCGCCACAGGACGAGCCGGCGCAGGCAGTCACCACGGCGCCGAATGCCCGCAAACCCGCTCGCAAGAAAACCGGTCCCATCAGCGAGGTGGTATCATTGCCCTCTGCAGTCGCAAAAGAGACACCATTGGCCGAAGCCCCTACGACGCCAAACGACAAAAAGCCCCGTAAGCGACTGTCCATTTCCATGCCGCAAACCGCTGATGTCGCCCCAATTGATGCCGCTCATCCTTCTCCCACAGAGGTTCCGAATCCGGCGCCCACCAAACGACCTAGAGGGCCGGCCAAAACGAAGGCGACGGCAGAAACGAAACAGAAGCGGACGACGATCCCGAAGTCAGAGGCGGCGGCCAAGCCGCGGGCTGTTAAGCCAAAGCCGTTGCCTGTTGCCGACACCTGATGCTGTGATCTGACAGGAGTGCTGCGCAGTGCAGTTTCCTTGTCACGGATCGAAAAGCAGGACTGCCGGAGAAGACTAGTGGACGCCCTTAACGCATCCGCTTCCCGCACCAATATGTTGTGGGTCGGCCCCACCGTCGCCTGACGGTCGAGGGGCTTGAAACAGGCGTATCTGATGGATTTGACCCGACATAAAGAATTTCCCGGGCCGGAAAGCATCCGCTCTCCGCAACAAAGGGGTTTCGGTGTTTTCGATCCGGTAGCAGCGCGTCCTCATATCACCTGGCTGCCAATTTCAGCAAAACTGGCGCGGCGCGCCATCACACTGCTGACTTCCTTTACCAGTCGGTTGACAACCGCCGCCTGCAAAGGTCCCGCCCACTCTTTTCGGACCTCAGTGCCATCGATGCCATCAAGCTCTTCAAGCGCAGTCACGAGCAACAAGGGCAAGCCCTTGAACATCTCGCTCAACATGGTGATTACTGAGGTGTACCGCGTCTCATCGATGAATGTATCACCCTGAAAAGTCTCCGCTCGAATGATGGCTTGCAGAATATTGATATCGAGCGCTGCCAATATCTTCTCGAGTTCAATAAGCGTCATAGATGCACGCTTGTCCGGGTTCCGATGCAATAAATTCGACAAGCGCGACTTACTTATGCCTGTGAGCAATGCCAACTTGCGATAGCCTAGCGAATTGCTTGTCATCAAGCCGTGAATCACTGAAACATAGTAGCGATGCATGCCAAGATCCGCTTCCGTTATCGGCGCATTCCCTTTGGGAAAGGCAAGGGATGTCATAGCGGCCCCCTGTTCCATCTAAGCCCTAGACAAATCACAGCGCGGGATCGCACGCAACGGATTGCGGCGGGAATTGGGCTCATACTGATCCTAAAAATTGCGGCGACCGCGTACTTTTGCTGCAAAAAACACTCCAAGTCCAAACCTTGCCGCCGACGGCCGTTATCGATCACGCGCACAGAGCCAGACGCGCGAGCCGCGATGTTCAGGTGGTGGGCAACAAGCGCGCGAGCGCCTCTGTCGCCGTTTGCACAGGCAAGAAGACACGGGTTTTGTATTGGATGACTTCGGTGAAGCAACCAGCCGATTTAAGCATGGCGATCTGTTGTGGGGGAGCCCCCACGAGCTCGATGCGCGGCGTACCGTTTACTAGCGCACGTCTGATGGTCATTGGAAAGGGTCGCGAGATGTCCACCGCGCGACCTGAGAAGGCGGACTTCACGATATCTTGCGGCGACAGGTTTTCGGCCCGGCCGAGGCCCAGCTTGGTGAAGAGATGAACGACATGTTCGTCGAACACCAAGCGGCCAAGCCAGCTATTGCCGTCCTTGTCGGCGATACGGTTGACGACGAGATGATCGCTTGGAAGCGCAGACCAGATCGGCAGCAAAAGTCCGGTCGCAAGCCGGACGGTCTCGGTGTCGATCTTGTTTGCGGCCTCCAACGCCTCTTCGCGCCATTTGGCCACAAAAGCCTCGCGGTCGATCGCAGCCCACGCGCTCTCGAACAGCGCCTGCTCGCGCATATATTCGCGGCGCGTCGGCCGCATCAGTTCGATGCGGGGAATGGGCGTCCCGTCTTTTTCCTCCATGAGGGCGCGGGCACGCGTCTGAAGCGCGACCTTTCCGGATTTGGTGTTGATCAGGAAAGCGGCTGTCGCATCGCCGTCGGCAATATGCAGTATCCGTTCCAGAGAGACGGGCACGCGCCTATGCTCGATCTCGATCGTCAGCAGATGGGAGGTTGCCCCGCTGACCGGGTCGGTGCGAAGCAATGTGTCGTCGATGAGGGTGGCTTTGTCGACCAGGATGGTCTCGACACCTACGTCAAGACGACCGGCATCGCGGGCGGCCGCCACGCGGGTCTCTACAAGCGAAAGGAATTCGTCGAAGATCCTGTTCTGCAGGCCGATTGGCATGGCGAGGATGCGGTTGAGCCACCGCTGGATGGGCGGGAGCTCTTCCTTCATCACCCCATCCTTGTCGCAAAGCTCTAGGCCGGTCCGGCGTTCGAAATCAGCGTGGCTGACGCTCGAGAGCTTGCCGCCGACGAGCAGGTGGAACCAGCTGACGAGGGCTGCGCAGGCATATTCGCTTTCGAGATTGTCAGCCGGGTCGAACAGGTTCTGCCCGCCGGTCTGTCGCTGACCTCGCGTGAGTGCGCCCAGGCTGTCGAGCCTGCGCGCGATTGTGCTGGTGAAGCGGAGTTCGCCTTTGCAGTCCGTGGTGACGGGCCTAAACAACGGCGTGCTGGCCTGATGGGTCCGGTGGGTGCGGCCAAGGCCCTGGATCGCACGATCAGCCCGCCACCCGGGCTCAAGCAGCAAATGGACGCGCTGCTCCTGGTTCGCGACCTCCATGGAGGCGTGATAGGATCGCCCGGTGCCGCCCGCATCCGAGAATATCAGCATACGCTTGCGGCCTTCCATGAAGGCCGCCGCCTCGGCCTGGCTGGTGCGCGTCGATCGGGACTCGAGCTTCTGTCGCCCATCGCCCGTCGAGATCAGGCGCTTGGTGCGTCCGGTCACCTCGGCGACACGATCGTGGCCGAAATGCTCAAGGAGGCCATCGAGCGCCGACATGATGGGCGGTAGCGCACAAAGATGCTCTATGAGCTGGTCGCGCGCAGCTTCCGCATCCGTATTATAGACCGGGTTGCCGGCCTCGTCCTCCATAGGGACTGATCGGGACGTGCCAGTGTCGTCCGTGAAGATGCGCATTTGCCGGGTCGGGAAAGCACGCTCGAGATAGTCGATGACATATTCTTTGCAGTCGAGATTTATGTCGAGCGGTTCGCGCGCAGGCGCGGATTTACGGGATGAAGACATCGGTTTTACTCCAGATAATTAAGGTGACTGGATGCCAGGCGCGCTACGGCCCCGGGGCGATGCTCGTTTTCGAACGTCGTTGAGCATCATGATCAGCGGATCCGCTGGCGGCCTGAAGCGGCCTGGCTTGACCAATGGCGACCCATGCGCAGCGAGGATTTGCAGCTTTTCCTCGGGGTCGGCCCGCAGATAGGCTTCCGTGCTCTGGATACTGGCATGCCCAAGCCAGAGCGCCACTTTGCGGATGTCGCCGGTCGCAGCGAGCGTGTGCATCGCGCAGGAATGCCGGAGCACGTGGGGCGTGACCCGCTTGCGCAGCAGCGACGGCTGCTTCTTCGCCGCCGTGGCTACATGCTTGGCGAGCCTGAACGCAAATCCGTCGCGCGTCATCGGCTCGCCATGAGCGTTCAGAAATATCTCCATCGCCTGACATTGCGGGCGAACAGCAAGCCAGGCCCGAAGACTTGCCTGTGTCTCGCGCCAGAGAGGGAGGATGCGTTCGCGCCGCCCCTTGCCGATGATGTGGACCGTTGCGAGCGAGCGTTCCGGAAAGTCCTGCATCTGTAGCGACAACAACTCGGCGACCCGCAGACCGCCAGCGTAGGCGAGGTGCAACATGGCGCGATCCCGGGTGCCCAGGCGAGACTGAGGATCGGGTGCATCGAGCAGCGCGGTGATCTCGTCCCGCGTCAGATAGTCGATCAGGGTCGTGTCGGTCCGCTTTGTCGGCACGGCACGTACACGCAGCGCGAGATCGAGGCAGGCTGGGACGCGATACTCGACGTAACGGAAGAACGCCCGGATCGCCGCAAGCCTGGCATTGCGGGTTCTGGGACTGTTCTTCCTTGCCTCCTCCGAATGGTCGAGAAACGCCATGATCAGCGCGGGATCGAAATCCTCAATCGTCAAGTCGGTGGGGCGCCGCTTCAGGTGGTTGGCTGCGAACCGGACCAGAAGCGCGAAGCAGTTCGCGTAGGTCGTCACCGTATGTGGGCTGACGTTGCGTTCGCGAGGCAGATGTTCGCGCAGGAACGCAGCGAGATGGGTGGCGAGCGCGGTCATGCTGCGTCTCCTCGGAAAAGCTGCTCACCTGCTGCGGCGATGTCACGAAGGAGGACCGGTGTTGCTTCGAGATACCAGTATGTGTTGGCTACATCCGTATGGCCAAGATAGGTGCTGAGCGCTGCTAAGTGATGCCGGATCGCCTCCCGATCGTGCTGGCAGGACTCCAGCGACCGAACGGCGAAGGTGTGCCTCAGGTCGTGGACGCGAATGCCCTTGGTTCCGGTCGGACCGCGGAAACCCAGCTTACGAGCCAATCTGACGAAGACGATGTGAACGACCGTCTGGTGTGGCGCCCGGCCTCTCGTGGTGACGAACAGATCATCGCCGCGGGCGTTCAGCCTTCTGCGAATGCTGAGATACGTATCGAGCGCCTCTCGCGTTGATGGCTGGATCGGCAGGAGGCGTTGCTTGCCGAATTTGCCGTTCCGGATAACGAGGCCGTCGTCGACCACATCATTACACTGGAGTGCGAGCGCCTCGGATATCCGCAGGCCGGTCGTCGCCAGCAGGCCGAACAGGTAGTGGTAAGTATGCGGGCTGATCTTGCCTTTGGGCGGAAGATCAAGGGCGGCCTGCATGATCGCTCTGAGTTGTTCGGGCTCGATGATATGTGGTGTCGGGCGGCGTCGCTTCCCTCTTCCGAAGACGCCTGCTGGCGGCACCTGATGCTGCTGATCCTCGGCATGGGCATAGAGGCAGAAGCGGCGGAGGTGGTCGAACCTGTCCCGGGCCACGTTCTGGGAACTGGCCGATCGGCACCAATCGTAGATCCGCTCGACTTTGATGTGCCGATCGCCGAGGTCGTTGGCATAGCTGGCAAAGAGACGGAGCCACCGTTCCTGCGCGTCAAACTTGCGGCCGAAACTGCGATGTAACGCGACATAGCGTTCGATCTGAGCGTTCATCATGCCGCGTCTCCCGGCCAATCCTGAGCGACCTTGAGCAGCATCGGGACGTCGACCTTGGCGTAGATGGCGGTGGTCGCCGGGGAACGGTGGCGCAGGATCGTGCCGACCGATTCAAGGCCGGCGCCGGCGCGCAGCATCCGTGTTGCCAGCGAATGCCGGAAGGCATGGGCACCCGTCGGCACGCCCTCGATGGCGCCCCGATGGAATACACGCGCTACGATGCCTGCGATCTCGGCCGACGAGTTGAACGGCCGGAATGGAGGTTGCACCCGAACGAACAACCGCTCCTCGTCTATCGGTGGGCGGGCCCGCTCGATATAGTCGAGGATCGCATCCCCTACATCCTGGGGCAGCGGCAGGCGATCGGGCCGCCTGCTCTTGCCGCAAACCCTCAGACATCCTTCGTTCCAGTCGATATCCGCTAGACGGAGCTGCCAAATGTCACCGGCTCGCAGGCCGAGCCTGGCAAGTAGAAGGATGATGGCCTTGTCACGAATCTCGACCGCAGTATCGGTTTTGCAGGACGCAATGATCCCCTCGACCGTCGCCTCGTCCATATAGCGTGGCAGGGTGCCGAGCCGATAGCGCCTGATGGGCGGAAAGGCATGTTGCAACGCCGCGTCACACTCCCCGCGTGAGACAAGAAAGCGCACATAGCTCCGTATGATGCCGGCGACGGTCGGTGCAGAACCGGGCACCTCGGTGATGCGGTGGCTAACGATTCTTCTGATGGTAGCCGCGTCCAGATCCGATGGCGGACCGAGCAACAAATACCAGCGCTTCACTTCGTCGCTGTAACGACGGATCGTCGCAGCCGAACTGCCGCAATGGGCCTTCAGCCAAGCCTTATAGGCTGTCAGATCCTCGTCTTCATACGGTTGGCTCTCTGCCTGCGGAAGTATCTGCCGGTCGCGCAAAAATCCAAGGAAGCGCCGCGCGCCCTTACTGCGGCGTAACGGACCGTGATGGCCGATCAGCGTTCCGCGCTTGCGGTAAACCGGGCAACGACAGCTGTGGCCAGCATACAAGGCAACATGCTTATCAGTGACATCCTGCCAGCGCAGGCGAGAAACGCGCACCCACGCGGCAAAGTGCGCTGCCTCCGAACGGTAGCTCTTGATGCTCGCCGCGCTGTAATGCTCCTGCACGAGGAATGTCGCGTAATCCGCCAACGCCGTGTCCAGATGATCGATATCATCGGGCACGGCGACCATACCCCGGTCCTCCAGGAAGCGAACAAACCGCCGAACCTTGCTGGTGAACTTCGGACGGTTGGGCTCATGGCGGGAAAAACCCCGACAGCGACACCGATGCTTCTCGAAGCGGCGGACGACAGCGTCATCAACAATCGAGACCGCGATGCCCTGCTGATCGATCCAGTACAGGAAATGGCGAGCGGCCGTTTTGTAAAGCCCCGCTGCAACTGCCGCAGTCCCCAGAAGAGAAGAGTGGAAGGCGGTGGATAGAGTATCTGGGGTGGGAGTGTCTCCCGTCCAGGGCTTGGGCCGTCCGTATGAAACGACCGTTTTTGGCGACGTCATAGATCCTCCAGCTTGTTGGGGCTGGGGGCACCTTAATTATCTGGAGTAAAATCGATGTCTTCATCCCGTAAATCCGCGCCTGCGTGCGAACCGCTCGACATAAATCTCGACTGCAAAGAAACCCTGTTATCTGGATCTCCAGATAACAAGGTTTCGCGAGGGGACAGGTCGATCTCCAGTTCCGCGCGCTCGTCGGGGCCGAGCGCGCCAAGACGGCGATCAAGGATGGACTCGGCGGTCGTGACGAGTTGCATCACGACGGATTGTCCGCTCTCGAGGTGCTGCTGGGCCGCGGCGATCACGGTTGGCAATTTCATCGAGAGCAGGACCTGGCCGAAGAATCGCTGTTTGGTGGATTCGAACCGCGAGCGGGCCGATGCCTTTGCGCCGCTGTTAAGCGTGGCGTCCTCAAGGCCGTCGACCACGGCCGTCAGTTCGAGCGCTTTTTCCATGTTCTGATGAATGATCGACCAGGCATCAGCATAGGTGTCGTAAATTTCGATCTGTGCCGGAGTGAGTTCGTGCTTGAGGATTTCATATTCGACGCCGACAAAACTGAGCGCGCGTGCCATGTAGAGGCCTGTCGCCTTGAGGTCGCGAGCGACGAGCTCCATTGCCGCGATGCCGCCTTGGCGGATGCTGCTGATGAATTGCTCGCGGTCTGCAAAGGCGGTCTCGGGACCCCACAGGCCCAGGCGGACCGCATAAGCAAGATTGTTGACGTCGGAGGCTCCCGTTGCGGAAGCATAGAGCACCCGCGCGCCCGGGAGATGGTTCTGCAGGAGGACGCCGCATATCCCCTGCTGAGAGCCCTCCTTCGCGCCGAGGGCGCCCTCCCCGCCTGCTACGCCGCCCATCTCATGGGCCTCGTCGAACGCGATGACGCCCTCGAAGCCAGCCCCCGCCCAGTCGGTGATCTGCTTCAACCGACTGTGATCGCCCCGGAGGGATCGCAACGTAGGATAGGTTACCAGCAGTACACCCTGCTCGAGCTTGATCGCCTCGTCGATCTTCCAGTTGGAGATGGGCTGGATATCGCCGGTCAGCCCGCCAAGTGCGGTCCAGTCCCTGCGAGCGTCTTCCAGCAGTGGCGCATTCTTGGTCACCCAAATGCTGCGCCGGCGGCCCTGCAACCAGTTATCGAGAATGCAGGCCGCGATCTGGCGTCCCTTTCCGGCACCTGTGCCGTCGCCGAGAAAGAAGCCCTTGCGATAGGCATTGCCATCTTCGGCGAGGGTCAGGCCGACGCCTTCCTTGTTGGGCTTGAAGCGCCCGGGAATGGTTTGTGACCAAGCATGGCCGGCGTAAACGACGGTCTCGAGCTGAGAGGAGGACAATAACCGCTCAGCGACGGTGCGCTCGGGCAGGCAAGGCACATAATGGGGGATCGGCGCGGGGATCGATCCCATCGCGACCGATTCGACAAGGGCGGTCGGGTGCTCGCCGGCCTTGTCGAAGACGATGCGGCTAGGCCTGTAAGGCAGATAGACGCCCGTTTGATCGAGCAGCGGCGCTGGCGCTTCGAGCTTGGCATAGCCGACGGGAAGGACATGGTTGCGAACTGGCGAGTGGTAGGGTCGCGGCGCGGGCGGGCTGCTTTTGACTGCGCGGAACATGGGGACGCCACCAGAACGCTTCGGTCGCGCGGCCGGGAGGTCTGTCCGCGCTGGCGCGCGTTCGGGAACGACCAGGATATCGAGGAGATCGGCGACGGAAGAGCGCTGGATGATTGCTGCTGGCGCTTTGCCCGGCAGCTTGTCGATGACGATCAAGCGCACCGCGATCGAAGTACCATGTTTATGATAGGATTTCTCGAGGCGGATCGCGGTCCTGACCGTCACATCGCGCAATATGGTCTCATACTGATCCCGTATCCGTGCGGTCGGACTGAACCAGTCAGGCATGATGGCGACCAAACGGCCGCCAGGGCGAAGGCAGCGCAGCGCCGCCTGAAAGTGGCGCACTGCCGCATAGTCGTCCGCCCCTCGACCCAGCGACCGGGAAAAAGGCGGGTTCATGAGGATCAGGGTGGGCCGCTCGCCGTGGCCAAGGGTGGAGTTGAGGGTGGCGCCGTCTTGGCCGGTAATGACCGCGTCCGGGAAGACGTCGACAAGACGGCGGCGGCGCGCCGGGTCCAGTTCGTTGATACGGAGCGCCTGATGATCACCCAGGTGGGCGACAAGCAGGCCGTTTCCGGCGCTGGGCTCGAGGATGATGTCGTCAGACTGGACATTGGCGAGGAGCATGGCGATAGCGGCGATGTCGATCGGTGTTGAAAATTGCTGCCATTCGATCTGTTCTTCACTGCGGACGGTTTGCGTGGGCAGGCGGCCGGCCAGGTCTATGATCGGTCGAACATCGTCAAAGGAGGCAAGGGGTCGGTCGGACGCGCGGACGTGCAAGGCGATCGCGTGCTCGAGCACTTCGAAGCTGTCGCGCTGGGTCCATCGCCCTTCGGCATCGGTGCCGCCATGTGCGGCGATCATCGCTGCGTTGAGATGGCGTCGAGATATCGGCTTGCCCGAGTTCAGAAGTGGAACGAGCTGGCGCGCGGCTTCGAGATCGGCGCGATTCGCCGCGTGAAAGAGGTCGGTCATTTGGGGATCTCCTGCGTGGCTGCACCCTCGGCAGCCTCACATTCCCGATCCCCCTCCCCTCCTCCGGCGCGAGGAGCCTAGATTCGACTGCGCTGGGCGCGAGCATCGAGCGCTTTTGCCCAATCCTTGAATTCCGGGGGTGGCGGGAAGCGCCGGATCAGGAGACCGCGCCGTCCATAGTCTAGCTCGGCCTGGACCGCGGCGCGTCTGCCCTCAGGATCATTGTCTTCAGCGATCAGCAAGGTGGTGACACGCGCTGGAATGACGAGCTGATTCAGCCGTCGAGTTCCAAGCGATGCCCAGCAGGGAATATCGTTGAGACGAGTGAAGGCGTCAGCAGTTTCGAATCCTTCGGCGATCGCCAGGGTCGCTTCCCCTTCCCTGCCGCGCCAAGCGCCCGATAACGGTGTCCCGAGCATGACCTTACGGATATAACCGGCGGTGGCCTCGTCGAGGAGGATGCGCTGGATTGCCGTGAGCTTGCAAACCTCTCGCACGGCGACGAGCAGCGCCGGCAGAAAGACGGTTTTCGGCTTCGGGAGATATGGGCAGCGCGGATGGAAGCGAACATCGGGCGGTGGCGGCAGCAGATTGCGGCGCGCCAGATAGCGTTCGGCAAGTGTCCCTTTCACGTCGATTGCCTCGTCCCAGAGCCTCTGGACGTTGGCGGTGCGCGGCGGGTGCGATGGATCTGGTCGCACAGAATGCTGGCCAGGTCGAAGGCGGCGCAGTTCGCGCAGGACATCGTCACGCGAGCAGCCGGCGAAACAGGTGACGAGGATGCTTCGATCGCCTTGGCGGAGGGAGAGGCTCGGGTCCCTGTCGGCATGCGCGGGGCAACGACACATCGCGACATAACCACTCCAGCTGCCGCCAAGGGTACCGACGATGTCAACGAGCTCCTGTGTGGGTCGTCTGGCTGTAAGCGGCATAACGGTACCTCCTTACAAGCTCGGCCCCCCTCCCCTTTTCCTCTTCCAATCGTTGGAGGCAGACTCGCCCGCGGCCGTCCTCATGCGAACGGCTCGGAGATCATCGGTCAATCGTCGGGCCGATTCGCGCGGCGCTCGGCGTAGCTGATGACGAAGGCTTCCCAAACGCGAAGCCATTCCTTCTCGGTGCGCTCCTTCTTGAAATTCGGGCAACCCTTGCGGAAAGCGGCCGCCATATCGTCGACCGCCCAGGGTTTGCCCTTTGTCAGACCGATCTGGCGGTAAGGTGATTCGCGGGTGCCGTATGAAAGCGTGCCGACCGGGAAGGCGAGAAGCGGCTCGATGTCCTTTGCTGAGCTGGTGGCAAGATCGCGGCGGGATTTGACCGATGATCTCGGTGCCGTTTGCGGTGCCGCCGCACCGATCAGCCTAAGATGTGGTCCGACCAGCTTGCGTTCGAGCGGCGCGGGCGATGGGTGCAGAACAACTTTTCGGCCTGACAGGTCGACATTTGCATTTGGGTAGACTGCAGACACGATCTGCATTGTCTCGCGGACGGTCTGGCGAAAACGCTTGCTGTCCGCCTCATTGCCCAGGTGCTTGGCGAGCTGATCCCAGGAAATCACCTGTCCCTTGTCCGAACCGATCCGGGGCAGTCGATAGGCGAGATAAGTATAAAGATCGAGCGCGGTTGGGGTGCCCTTAAGTTCGCGAATCGCCACTTCGTTTAAGGGCACTGCATGCTCGATGAGGTGGCTATAGAAGCCTTCTGACATACGGATTTCGCGGGCAAACGAGCCGTTCTTATCCAGTGAGCCGGCATATTCGTTCGAAATTTTGACATCGCGCACCGCAAAGGCGTTGTCGTCAGTCCCCGTCCCGTCCCAGCGAATCTGCCATTCACATGCCAACAGCCGATCAACCTGTTCCCGCATCAGATTGGCCGTGCCGCGAGGGCCGTATGACACCGTCTGGTAGCCCAGACGGCGCATCCACTCGGTGAAATTCCTGCCGAGATAGACGTCGCGCGACTGCTTCATCACCGCCTGCGACAGAAGGTATATCAGCGCGACCCTGGGGTACGCTCCATATGGAACGCCAAGGCTTCGCATGATCGACTTGCCGTCGATATTCTGAAGTACCGGTCTTGGGTTGATCGCCAGCGCATATTTACCGTCTTCTCGGACGATCGGCTGTGTATCGTCCTTTGGACGCTTGGTCGGCAGCGACATTGCACAAAGCGCTGAATGGAGAAACGCTGGAACCGGCTCTTCGTCCTGGACGCGGAGAAAGGCGTCGAGCGTAAGTTGGGTACCGGCCGTTACAGCGAGCTTGCGCACGCCCTCTTCGCCGCCGTTTAGCATGGCTAGTGCGTATTGGTGTCCAAGTGGACTATGCTGATCCCCATTCATGATCTGCCCTTCCCCCCGAATCCGTCGAGGGCTGTGATGAGCACGTTTCAACAGGTCTAGGGATCAAAATCAACCCTCTTGGCAGTTTGGGACGTCAATTGCCGCTGAGACTTGCAAAATGACCGATGATGTCGGGTCCGTTTTGCGTTCCTGATCCCCTGCCCTGCCCAAAACCTCAAAAATCAAACGATTTTGGAATCGGTTTTTTATAGGGTGATTCTAGTAATAGGTATGTGCACCGAGATCATCGGTCGATCGGCACCGAGATCATCCGTTTACCGCACTGAGATCATCGGAAAGTACCGAGATCATCGGTAGCTATCCACAGGCGTGGTTTTAGTCTGCCGATCGGCAGCACCATCGCCCTCGAATCTCAAAGCGCTCCGAGATCATCGGTAGGCATATGCGGCGCAGGGTGGAGAGAGCTATCCGGGAAAGCAACGGCTCGGAGATCATCGGTCACGTTGTAACTGTGATGGCCTTATTGTTGCTCAAAACTGCCAACACGGCTAATGTGCCCGCTCAAACCCACAGAAGCGGATTCCGATGGCCACTGATGCGTCCCTATCTCAAGCCGATGACCTGATGGAGGGTGGACTGGAAGTCCTTCACCGCAAGGCGCTAACTATCCTCAAACGAATTCGAGACAGTGCCCTTGATCCTGATACTGGGCAGAAGCGCGGACCCACCTTTCCGATCTCCAAGGCTGCCGCATTAGTCGGCCGGACGGCTTCGGCGGTGCGTGAAGCAGAGCGAGACGGTCGCCTCCCGGAACGAGACCGGACAGGATCGGGTCATCGGGTCCAATATAGTCTGGAGGAACTCGACCACATGCGGGAGGTATTTGGCACGCGCCCCTGGCGGGAGCCGACGGACACGCCTGCAATCATTTCTGTCTGCAACTTCAAGGGTGGCGTAGGTAAGTCGACGATTGCACTCCACCTTGCGCAACATTTCGCGATACATGGCTACCGTGTACTCTTTATCGACTGCGACAGCCAGGCATCCTCGACAATGATGTTTGGCTATCGGCCAGATGTCGACCTCGAGGAGGAGGACACCTTATATGGGCATTTCCACAACCCGGAATTGCTTGGCCTGCGCAAGATCATCCGCAAGACGCATTTCCACAACCTGGATCTGATCCCTTCAAATCTGAGGCTCTATAATCTCGAATATGAGATTGCAGGCTATATGGCCAAGAACCAGAATATGGAGATCATCGACCTGATCGCAGAGGCGATCGACACGGTAGTCGAAGATTATGATGTCGTGATCATGGATCCGCCGCCTGCGTTAGGCATGGTTTCGATGGCGGTGCTACAGGCCGCCAATTGCATGGTGATCCCCGTTCCCCCTAGCCTCGTTGACTTTGCCTCCACGGTCTCCTTCATTGACATGACCCGAACGACGATGAAGCAGCTGGAGCAGATTGCCGGACGAGGCAGGCCCGCCTATAATTTCATCAGGCTTGTCGGCAGCCGTGTCGATGAAACCAAGTCAATGCATCGGGAGATTCTCTCGATGATGCGGCAGGTCTTTGGCGGCTCGATGACCCAGTCGGTGATGGTAACGAGCGCAGAGATCGACAACGCTAGCTCGCGCATGAAGACGGTGTTCGAGCTTGAAAAGCCGGTTACCTCTCATGAAGTTTACAACCGGTGCATGAAGCATTTGAACGATGTTTGCCAGGACATTGAAAAGGACGTGCTGCGCACTTGGGCAAGCAGGGTAGGGGGCGGCATTTGAGGAAAGTTGCCACGTGCCAATATCCGCAGTTGGTGCAATAATAACCTATCAGAAGCTGGGCATTCGAGGCCCGACACGAGCGGAGTTGCCACGTGGCAACTCTATATATAAGCGAGCAAGAGCAAGGCGATGACTATGGATACCGTGTGGAGCTACCATAGGGATTTGTCTCCTCAGATCGTCTACGAAACCCCCGAGTTGCCACGTGGCAACTCGGGCTCCAGCTGGGAATTTGGGACGGCTGCAATTGACGAAGGAATGGGCCGATGAGCAAAGGAAATAAGGGCTTCGGCTCACAATTTACCGAGGGTCTTGATGACGAGGAAAATCTCGACAAGGCGATGCCTGCGGAAGGCATCATGGCGAGCCGCAGCCAGACGCTAGCGCGCATTGCCACCGGCAAGTCCGTTGCCGATAGGACTGAGTGGGTCGATCCGGCAAGGTGCCGCCCATGGCGCATGCATAACCGTGACCTGGATCATCTCACCGAAGAGAGCTGCCGAGACCTGATCGATTCATTTCTTTCCGCCAAGAAGCAGCGAATTCCGGCGATCGTTCGCAAGCTGAAGGACGACCCTGATTATGACTATGAAATTGTAGCAGGCGTCCGAAGGTGGTGGACTGTAAAATGGCTTCGCGCTCATCATCACCCGGAATACGAATATCTGGTGACGATCCAGAGCGTAACCGACGAGGAAGCTTTTAGGGTTTCCGACGTCGAGAACCGGTCTCGGAAAGATATTTCGGACTGGGAGCGTGCCAAGGAATACACAATCGCTCTGGTCGAGTTTTACGACGGCTCACAGTCACAAATGGCCGAGCACCTCAATCTGTCAAAATCCTGGCTTAGCCGCTTGCTGGACGTGGCCCGCCTTCCCGAGGAACTCGTAGCGGCTTTTTCAGACACTCATGACATCACCGTTCGTGTAGCGCGCGACATCAAGCCGCTTGCTGGTGACGCCAAGGCCCTGTCAAAAATGCGGGACGAAGCTGAACGTATCGAGGAACTGCGGACAAAGGAGGGGCTTAAGCTCAGTGGGGCAGAGGTTGCCAAGCGCCTGGTCAAGGCAACCGTTGAGCCAGTGGCGAAAACTAACCCCGAAAAGGAGCTTGCCGGTGAAGATGGCAAGTTACTGCTGCGCTACACGAAGGTGAGGGGAGGGGGCCTGACCATCAAAGTGCCCGCCAAGACTGGCGCTACGGCACGTGAGTTGCTTAAGGCGATTGAGGGCCTGTTAGGTGAGAGATAGCGCCTTATCCAATGGCGTAAGCTGCTGCGAACTACCCTAGGTCGAGTATTAATCTGTGTGACGATTGTCCGATGCGATATCTGAGATGGCGGTAGTCCGCCAAGGGCGATGTCTCCCAGCGCTATTGCCAAGTGCATATGCGCCTGTGGATAAGGAGGGCAATGGCGGCGCTGCTGCAGCGGTAGAACTCGCCAGCGAGACGTGCAGAATGCCACCAACTGAGGCCGGGTTCTCGCTCGTCTTTGCGGCGCAAGGGTTGGCAGAGCGATGAACAAAAAGGGAAGGGCAACGCTAGTGTTGAAAGCTTTATCAGTAAGGCTCGCGCCTTTTAAGTGTACCGTATACAGCGGCTGCCGATCCAGCATGAGCGTATTGAAGTGATTGCGTTAGCCAGGCCCAATTCCTATCGTGGTTGTGCCAGCGATTGACCTGGGTGGGGTTGCGCATGTTCGCTGAGGTGACGGCGCACATGTATGGCAGGTACGCCGCATCATTTGCCATCACAGAACAGCCGCTTTGGACGCCTTCGTTAACTGATAGTACGATGACGACGAACGAAGGCGCTCACCCAGATGTAAAGTTTTGAGAAATACTGGGATAACATACTGATAATAAATAATATAAGGTTGATCAGTCAGAGTATAAGAAACGGCACTAATCTGACGAAAAACCTGTCGGCTGCATCGCTCAGGGAATTTATCTGGCCTGCGAAGCTTGGCACCGCGATTGGCATGGCGTTGGCTATGGATCGAGACCAGCCATGGCTAGGTCGATGTGGAACGCCGTTGATGTTCGATAGCAGCCAGAAGTTTGCGCGCGCCCTGTGGCGAAACGTCCAGTAGTCTCGCGACAGCCTTGGGCTGAAGGCCAGGGTAGGCAATCTGTAGGCGAGACAGCAGTGGCGCTCTGCTGCGCTTCGTTGCGTGTATATTGGCCTGAATGCCCGCCGCTTGTCGCTCGATCCGGTCAAGATCGCGAAGACCTGCATCGACTGCCTTTCGCAGGGCGCGTTCCATCATCTTTACGAGGTCCGCCGACGTCGGCGGCATCAATTTTGGAAGCAGGATCAAGGACGGAATGACCTGCATCGTTATGCCGGCGCGGTGAAGCATGCGGGGCAGAGCAGTGGCAACCAGCCAGTTGCGATCGCGGGGTCGAGGTGGAAGATCGAGTGATCGACCATCTAAGGCGAGGACCTGGGGTCCGTCGCCAGGAGCCTCATGTGTCACCCTCATCAGTTCGATCACTCGATGGGCGATAGTCATCAGGTCGGGCCGGGGATATGGCATGTCGGCGATCTCCCGCAGCGTGCGCCATAGCGGCCCGAAATGGGCAAGATCTTCACGCCCATATTTCTCTACCTCGACGCGGTCGTCGAGCACGGAGCGGAGCATGTTGAGCGTCGCCTGCAAAACAGGATCACGCGTGTCTTCGTCGCGGCTAAGGGCAAAGTGGAAAACCGCGGAGACAGAAATCGGATCGTTGAGGCCCTCAGAGGCGCGGGGAGGGGGGCATCGGCCGGCAATCCATTCCTGGAGGGATCGCACATCAATGGGTACGCCTGCGAGGCCGGCGAGCGCAGCGGCGCCATCCAGCCGCGCGCGCGCCAGAAATATGTCCGTCGCCGGGCTATTTTGAAGGCGCCCATCCAGCCGCCCGAGGAGCATCATAGTTGTTGAAAAGCGGGATGAATCGGGCGCCGGGATCATGCCGCACCTTACCAGTATGGAAACTAAAGTCAGCAGTTGGTTTCTCATGCTAGTGCGTTATTCCTTTCAACATGTGATAATTGCAGTTATCACATATCCATATTTGACGTCTCGATATATGGCGGGGTATACATCGCGCCGATGGACCACGGAGCACAGTTCGACGATAACGTCCTAATTGCGGGGGAAACGGTGCAAGGG
>NZ_CAKKNC010000042.1 GCF_918741285.1 Sphingobium sp. CECT 9361
GCTACAGGTGCTCGATCGAGACCGATGTTTACGAGATTGGAGGACAAGAGCGAGCCTGGTAGATCGCCATGTTCAATCTTTGTTCTTCAACATGGCCAAAATCGCAGCTTCGGGCCGACTGGGCCCATTGAGGCTCTGAACCTCGGCGTTGGTGTGGGTGAGGATGATCCGGCTCTTGCCCGGTTCGGCCTGACGCGCGCGATCCCAGCCATCGACCAGCTCGCCCCGCGCCTGCTCGCGCGTGTCGGCCGCGTGGACCATGCTGTGCGCATCATAGGCGTGGAGCGCCTCGCCGGTGCGCCCGGTCGCCAGCGCGCGGGTGGCGTCGCGCTGCCAGTCCTCGCGCTGCCGCCTGATTTCGGTGATCTCGGCCGCGCCGTGCCGCTCGATGACGCTGCGAAAGGCCGCGCCTGCCTCGATCGCCTGCAACTGCTCGGGGTCGCCTACCATGACGACCTTGGCCCCGGCGTCCCGGGCCTGGCTCAACACGCGCTCCATCTGGCGCGAGCCGATCATGCCGGCCTCGTCCACCACCAGCACGTCCTTCGGTCCTAGCTGCTCGCGCCCCTGCCCCCATGCATGTTCGAGACTGGCAATCGTGCGCGACGCGATCCCCGATCCTGCCTCGAGGTTTTCGGCCGCGATGCCGGAAAGGGCCGCGCCGCGCACTTGATAGCCCGCAGCCTCCCACCCGGCGCGCGCCACGCCCAACATAGCTGATTTGCCTGAACCGGCATAGCCGACGACGGACGCCAGCCCGGCGTCGCCAGTGACGTGATCGAAGGCGTCGCGCTGCTCGCCCGACAGGGCAAGGCCACGCTCCTCGGCCGCTTCGATCGCCGCGTCACGGTGCCGATCGGCGACCCCATGCCCGGCGCGGCCCGCCAGCTGGTCGCTCGCGCGCTCAAGCCGGTTCTCCACCGCGATCATGTCGCGCGACGTGAACCGCTCCTGATCGCGCCCGTCGTTCCCCAACGCGACCAGCTCGGGGCTGGCGCGCACCGCCCCCATCACCTGGTCGAACTGCTCCTTGCCGTCGCTGTGGCGGAACGCGAACGTCGCAAGGTCGCGGATCGTGAACGTCGCCTGCTGCCGAGTAATGGCGTCCAACGCGATTGACGGGTTGGCGATGATCTTCTCGCCGTTCTCGCGGGCGATGCGCGTGTGATCCTCGATCCGCTCGGCCTCAAGCCCCTGCTCCGGCCTGCGCGATGCTGCCGGGCCGATCTTGTGCTGTGGCTCCAACTCCACGCCTTGGTCCGCGTAGGAGCGATGGTCGATCCGGGCCTCAAGCCCCAGCTCGGCCATGCGCTCGTTGACGTGCGCGCTCCACGCCTCGCGCCAGTCCTTCAACAGCTCGGTCGAGTTCCAGTCCCGGTTCTTCTTGCCGAACCCTTCCGGCCCCACGCCGCGCATCGCCAGCATGACATGCGCGTGCGGCTTGGGGCTGCCGTCCTTCGCCCTGTCCCAATGCACGTTCAGGTCCGCGACCATCCCGCGATCGACGAACTGCTTTTTCACGAAGTCCTGCGCGAGCGCCACGCCCTGCTTTTCGTTCATCTCGCGCGGAATCGAGAACTCCACCTCACGGGCAAGCTGCGCGTCCTTGCGCTTCTCACCTGCCTCCACCTCGTTCCACAGCGTCGTGCGGTCGTTTAAACGCTCCGGCGCGCCCTCAGGCAACATCACTTCAGAGTGGATGACCCCCGCCTTGTTGCTGAAGTCGTGATCGCGGTTCAGCCGATCGTCGTGCAGCTCGGACGCGGAACGATAGGCGGCGCTCGCGACCGCGCTCGATCCGTTCGCACGGCTCACAACCTTGGCGGAGAAATGGTAGATCGCCATGACGCCCTGCTTATTGCACTTCTTAGCGCACGTCGGCAACGACGTATAAGCGCGCACTCACAATCCGCTGCGCTCCTGGTGATTGACTGTGCGGCTTTTGCGATGATCCGATTTTACCGCCACTGACGAGCGCGCTAAGATGCTGCTGGTCGAGACGCGGAAAGGTGAGAGCGATGCGGAAGGTTCGCGATTATGATGCCGAGCTGAAGGCGCTGGGCGACAGGGCGCGGGCGCTCAAGGCGAAGCGAGTCGAACAGCTAGGCCAACTCGTCGCCGCGACGGGTGCCGATGCGCTCGATGTGGAAACCCTCGCTGGCGTCCTGCTCGATGCGGTCGGATCGATGGATGCGAACGCGAAGGAGGCATGGCGATCGAAGGGCGCAGCCTTCTTTCAGCGGCGCGGGCGGAAAGGTGGCGGCGCTGCTGCAATCGACGGATCGGGCGCTCAAGTTGAACCGGGCGGCGACGCTGCGGGCGGAAGCGGCGGAACGTCGAACGGATAGCAGGAGCTGGGTCGTGCAACGCCGCGAACGAACGCGCCACCTGATCGAGCTGGGCGGGCTGGTCCAGAAAGCCGGCCTGGTCGAGCTGACCGACGACGATCGCGCGACGCTCTACGGCGCGCTGCTCGATCTCGCCGGGCGTGGTCGCGGCAATGATGCCGACGACGTGCTGGCGCTGTGGAAGCGGCGCGGCAAACGCGCGTTCGATGCGGAAACGGAAACCACGGAGACGATCTGATGGCGGATTTTGATATCGAGGCGATCCGGGCCGAAGTCCGCGCGATGGATTACGTGCGCGGCACGCCCGCCAAGGTTGCCGAATGGCGCATAGCCTACGAAGACTCGCGCCACAATCACGTCATCGAGAACATGATCCCGACGCCGAACGATGATGCGTTCTGGGAGATGATGCTGGAAGAGGCGGTGTCCCCTCCCCTCGTGTCGAAAATCCTGCTGAAATTGACCGGTCATCCCAACGCCGACCCGACCCTGCCGATCACGCCCATGACCGCAGCGGGCGTGGAAAGCCCGTAACATGGGCCTCGTGCGCGCCACCCGTAATCTTGCCCGCACCGCCCGCGCTAACCCGATGTGGGCGCTGCTCGGCGTCCTGCTCGCCCCGTTCCGATTCGCCCGCCACATCATCGGCATGGGGCTGTTCGCGCTGGCGCTGTTCCTCGGCCTGTTCGTCCTGCTGCTGCTGTCGATCTGGTATTTCCAGCTCGATAAAAACGGCGCGCTTGCCCAGCTCGGCCTCATCGGGATCAGCGGTGCCGTGGTGCTGGTGACGGCCTGGATGTTGGTCTTGCCGCTGCTTCGCCGGTTCGATTATGACGATCGCGCTGATACGCACGGCTCGGCCCGCTTCGCCAGCGCCGGGGAAGCACAGGCGCTCAACGACGATCACGGCCTGCTGATCGGCCGCGACGTGAAAACCGGTAAGCCGATGCGCTATGCCGGTCCCGCCCATCTGCTGACGATCGCGCCCACCCGCACCGGAAAGGGCGTCGGCACGATCATCCCCAATCTGCTGGAATATCCGTTCGCGGTCGTCTGCATCGACCCCAAAGGCGAGAACGCCCGGATCGCCGCGCGACAGCGCGGCAAGTTCGGCGCGGTCCATGTCCTCGATCCGTTCGGCGTCACCGGCCTCGCCTCGGCCGCATTCAATCCGCTCGATCGCATCGACCCCCACGGCCTCGATCTCGCCGACGACTGCATGACGCTTGCCGACGCGCTGGTCCACGACGCGCCCGGCGAAGCCGGCGACGCGCATTGGAACGAGGAAGCCAAGGCGCTGATCGCTGGTATTCTGCTCCACATCGTCACCACCGAACCCCTTGCCACCCGCACCCTGGACACGCTGCGCGATCGGCTGACGCTCGCCCCGACCGCATTGGCGGCGCAGCTCGCCGCGATGCAGGCGCAAGGTGGCCTGGTCGCGCGCGCCGCCAATCGCCAGCTCGGAAAATCCGACCGCGAAGCGGCCGGCGTGCTGTCGGCCGCGCAGCGTCATACCCACTTTCTCGACTCCCCGCGCATGGCGACGGTGCTGGGTCGCTCGGATTTCACGTTCGCGGGATTGAAGGATGCGCCGGCGACGGTGTTCCTCGTGCTGCCGCCCGATCGGCTCGCCAGCTATGCCCGCTGGCTGCGGCTGATGGTGGCGCAAGCCCTGACCGAGCTGGCGCGCGCGCCGGGTCGCCCGCCCTGGCCGGTGCTGTTCCTGCTTGACGAGTTCGCCGCGCTCGGCCGTCTCGAACCGGTCGAACGCGCGATGGGGCTGATGGCGGGCTACGGCGTCCAGCTCTGGCCGATCCTCCAGGACGTTCACCAGCTCCGCGCGCTCTATGGGCAGCGCGCCAGCACATTCCTATCGAACGCGGGCGTCCTCCAGGTGTTCGGGGTCAACGATCAGGACAGTGCCAAGCTGGTCTCCGATCTGGCGGGGCAGGAAACCGTCGTGTTCGAGACCATGAGCCGCGCGATCGACGCGGAGGAAAGCGGCCTCTCCTATGGACAGCAGCATGTCGGCCGCGCCCTGCTCACCCCCGATGAAGTCCGCACACTCCGTCCCGATCGCCAGCTCCTGTTCCTCGCCGGGCAGCGCCCGATCGTCGCCGCTAAGCTGCGCTACTTCGCCGATCGCGAGTTCGCTGGACGGTTCGATCCGGCGTGAACGATCGCGGAAAGCACGAATGGTGACAATAAGGGTGGAAGCGGCACGGTCGATTTAAGCCCCGCTGGTGACGTTCCCCGTCATCGGCACCCTCTGACACGTTGAAAGCCCCTCTCCTGCCCTCACCGCACCCCCGGGCGGGCCTGGCGGGTAATCCCGCCCCTTTACTCCTCATCTTCTTTCCGCCTAGCCAGCGGCGCTTGCGCCGCCCTTGTGACGCCGCAGGCGGCACGAAACGAAGGCGCATCGGCCATAGGCCGATTCCATTTGACCTTCTTTTTGACCTTCTTTCGCCGGCGTTGAGCGTGCTGCGACGTTAAAGGATTCTGTTAAATAGGATTCTTTAAGAAGGTTAAGTGCCTAAAAGAGCCTGATTCCCTTTTTTATTCCAGTGGGTTAGCGGCTTCGCCGGTGGGTGAAACCCCGTGATTCGGTGTGTGATCCCCCGATAGTGCGGTGTGTGATCCCCCGAAGCGAAGGTGGGTGAAACCCCGACTCTGACGACCTCTTGAGGGGCCTTCCGTGGCAGTTATCCACAGCGCGAACGCCGCACGGCATTGGCCTGGGCCAAGAGGGGGTCTGCTGAGATGGTAGCCCGGTGTGTGAAACCCCGATAGTTCGGGGTTGCGGTGTGTGAAACCCCGATAGTCAGCGACGGCCTGCGAGCCGGTCCATCCGGGCGTCCACCTCGTCGGCGTGCCGGCGATCGGCGTCAATGCGGGCTCGGCGCTCCTCCTCGGCGCGCATCTTTTCGGCCAGCGCCAGCGCCTCTGCTTCGCCACGGAGCCTGAACAGCACGGCGGGGCTTTTGTCGGTCGTCGCGGTCGTTTCAATCGTATAGTCGGGAAGCTGGTCGGCCTCGATCACCCGCCGAAGCATCCGGTTGAACTCCTTGGGCTGGGCGTCGCTGCCGGTCTTGTCGCGGAGCAGTTCCACCCGGCACGTCCACCCACCGCGTTGCGTGCCCGCGTGCTTGCGTGCGATACGATACAACGCCCGCTCCAGCCCACCGGAAAGCAGGAAATAGTCGGGATGCATGGTGAGCAACGACTTTTCGTTGACGATCCCTTCGTAAACCCAATCCGAGAGGGTCAACGTCATGCCCCGCGGCTGCTCGGTCTCGGCGTCGGTGTCGAAGGTCCAGCTATCGAGCCAATTGAAGCCGGCCTTCTGCCGACGTGCCGATGCGCGGATCGAGGTGGTGATGGAAGTGGTCTGAAGCCGGAGCAGCGCCGCTTGCAGCTCCTGATAGTCCCTGCCCCCGGTGCTGCGCTTAATCGCGCGTAGCAAATCGTAGGGGGTCGTTGTCAGCGTGCGGGGTATGTCGTTCAAGCCCTGCTGCTTCATGCGATTGAGCGTGGACGCCGCCCATATCAGAATATCGGCGTCCCATATCGTCGCCATGCCGTAGTCGGGAATTGCCTGCACGCGCACCCAGGCTTCGCCGTCCGGGCTGCGATACTCGATCGGCTTCAAACGCTTGCGCTTCTGGAGCGAGAAAAATGGCCGCTCCATGACCTCTCTCTGGTCGCGGAGCGGAAGGTCGCCCAGTGCCGGGATGAAAAGGTCGAATTCGGGGCTAGGATCGCGGCGCTTGCTCACGGAGCGAACCTCGCATGGCCCCGCTTGACGAGATACTGGCGAAGCAGGCGTTCGGTGACGACGGTAAGCGGCTCACCGCCCTCCTCTACGCTAAGCTGTCGAAGCGCGCGGTGCATGTCCTCGGGAATATGGATCAGCACCGGCTTTTTGCCGGGATGGCTGCTACGCCGGGCCGATGCTGTCGGTGCCGGCACGTCGGCCGAACGCCGCGATCGGCGCGGCGCTGCCGCCTGCTGCGGCTCGGGGGCCGCGTCGGGAACGGGAGGCGTTGCCATCTCCTCGGGTCCGTCATCAAAGATGCCAGCGAGCGCGGAAGGCTTCTTCGCCATTATGCTGCCTCGCTTACTGGCTTAGTCGTAAAGCCGCTTAGTCGCTTAGCCTCAACATAGGCGGCGCGCAACTCGGCCGCTGCCTTGCTATCCGGTTCCGTTTCGGCTGCGGTTCGCCCTAGCGGCGTCGCCTTGTAGAAGTCCTTACGGAAGTGAAGGCGGCTGTCGAACATCGTCACGCCCTTGGCTGCGAACCCGGCATGAGCCTCCTGCCCCTCCCCGCCCTGGTGCGGAACCTGGGTCAAGATGACGGCGAACGGGGTGCCGGCCTGCTGCACCTGCTTGACGGTCTGCAACACCGAATGAACGTCCAGCCCTCGGGGCGCGACGGGGATGATGACGAAATCGGCCTGCTCGGCCGCGAGCATGGCAATGTCCTTGGAGTTCGCGGGCGTGTCGATGATGATAAGGTCGATCTTGCCGCTACCGCGTCCGCGCGAGACGTGGAGCGGCAGGCCGGCGACGCTGCTGTCCTTCACCATTATGTCGTCATCGTCGCGGCGCTCGGACCAATAGAGCGCCGACCCCTGCCGATCGTCGGCATCGAGAATGACGACGGACGCCCCTTCCCGCGCCGCCTCGACGGCGAATCCGGTTGAGAGAGTGGTTTTGGATTGCCCACCCTTCTGCGCGATGACGGCCCATACCTGCATTAGCTGCTGCTCCCTACTAAGCGGCTAAGCGACTTATGCCGCTTAGCCGCTTAGTCGTAAAGTCCTTTAGTCGCTTAGCTGTTCTCCGCCTCCTCATCGTCGCCGATCGAATAGTGGCGCATCGGACCATGCCGCTCGATCGGGCATAAGGGTGCGCCCGCTGTTTCCAGCCATCTGCGCGCGGTCCTCCACCGTATAGAGGGGTGTCCAGCGCGTCGAACAGCCGGGCCATGCCGATAGCCACCGGGTTCAACCAGCTCTCGCGATTGTCCTGCTCCATCGTCTCATCTCCTCAAAATCGCCTTGGGGAGATGGCCTTTCGCCATCGGCCCTGCCTCCTGGCGAACAGCGGGGGAGAGGGGGGCAGTGGGAATCTGCCGGGGCGGTGCGGGCGCAGCACAGCGAGCCTCGGCCTGGCTGATTGCCGTTGCAGGGGAGAGGGGGCGGCGCTCCCTTTCCCCCACCCCGGCGCGTCCGCGCCGGCAGGACTTAGCCGAGATCCGCGTCAGCAGTTTCGGCCCCGCCATGTGGATCATCACCGGTAGGCAAGACCGTCGTGTGCGGGCTTGGGGAGCAAAGTGAGTAGAGCCACGGTGCCGCGCAGCGGCAGGCGCACCATCGTTCAACCGGCTTGCAAATATGCGACCTTGTGCTATAGTCCATAGTCTTACAGGAAGATGCCGTGCGGATTTTTAAAACCAAGTGGGTCGCACGTTTCGTCCGACGTGAGCGAATCAGCGACGCGGGTTTGAAGGAGGCAATCGAGCGAGCCGAGCGGGGGCTTATCGATGCCGATCTGGGCGGTGGCATCATCAAGCAGCGTGTCGCGCGACCAGGGCAGGGGCGATCGGGCGGGTTTCGCATGATCGTGGCTTATCGAACGGAGGATCGAGCGTTCTTCCTCTACGGTTTTGCCAAAAGCGAGCGGGAGAACATCGACGGCGACGAATTGCAGACCTTGCGGGACATCGCCGCCACATTCTTGGCGAACGATGACGCCGCCCTCGATGAAGCCGTGAGCATCGGCAACCTACAGGAGATTGAGAATGGTGAAGAAGCTTAGCAGGCTGACCACGGCGCTGCTCGAAACGGCGGACGACATGCACAGCGCCGGACTGATGGGTGATGACACCTATCGGAAGATTACAGTCCGCCACCTGGGGCCGGACGCGCCTCCCACGGCTGCGCCGATCACGCCCGAAGAAATCCGTGGCGTGCGGGAAGGCGCGCATCTGAGCCAGGCCGCGCTCGCCAAATATCTGAACCTGACGACGGGGTATGTTTCGCAGCTCGAACGGGGCACCAAAGAAGCAAAGGGACCGGCACTCGCTCTATTGAACGTCATTCGCCGCAAAGGCATTGAGGCGCTGATGTAATCGAAGCCTCAATATCCAGTTCAAAGAAACTGCATAGCTTATTCGCATAATCGCTTAGTCGCTTAGCTGTGATGATAAATCTGAATCACAGCGGTTTTCTGCTTTCGTTCTCTTCGGCGATGACTCATAGAATCGTCATGCCGATCGCGCGCGAACATCGCTGGCTCTACCCGATCGACTGGCGCGAGCTGTCGAACCTCATCCGGTTCCGTCGCGCCAAGGGGCGTTGCGAGCATTGCCGCCGTCCGCACGGACGCGACGTGCGCCACCTTGGCGATGGCATCTGGTGGGACGAGGACGCGGCAATCTGGCGTGACGGGCAGGGCAGGGGGCTTCGCCGCCTGCCGACGCCGGACGAGCTGGCATGGGCGCAACCAGGACTCACCGGCATCGACCCGCCCGCCTCATTGCGGGTCACGCGCGTGGTCCTGGCCAGCGCCCACCTCAACCACGATCCCGGCGACAACAGACCGCGCAATCTCGCCGCGCTCTGCCAGCGCTGCCACATGGTCCACGATGCGGAAGAACATCGCCGGCGCCGGTGGCGCAACGCCTTCCGGGTACGCGCGATCGGCGACCTGTTCGCCTGACCGCCATCTTCTTCGCCGGGCCGGAGGCCAGGCCTCAGGGTTGGGTGGGTGGGACAAACGACGCGACCGCTCCGATCGGGGCGGCCCTCCACCAAGCCACACAGGCGATCGGGCAGGCCACGCGATAGGGCAAAGCCGCATATTGTGATCGTTTCTTCATCTAGGCCGGCTCGTTCAACGAGCTGCGCCCGCCCGGAATATGTCGATAGAGCGTCGACGGCTGCACGCCGAGTTGCTTGGCTACCTCCTCGACGGTGATGGTCGGATCGGCGAGCATTGCCTTGGCGCGCTTAATCTCGGCCGGTCCCATTGCCGGCTTTCGCCCACCGCGACGCCCTAAGGCCCGCGCCTGGGCAAGCCCGGCGTGGGTGCGCTCCAACGTCAGCTCGCGCTCGAACTCGGCGACGGCAGCGAAGACGTGGAAGACAAGCCGCCCGCCGGGGCTGGTGGTGTCGATCGCCTGGGTGAGCACACGAAGGCCGATCTCGCGCTTAGCGAGATCTTCGGCCGTCTCCACGAGTTGCCGAACGGAGCGCGCGAGCCGGTCGAGCTTCCACACCGCCAGCGTATCGCCGGCGCGGAGATAATCGAGCGCCGCCCGCAACTCCGGCCGATCGCGCTGCGCGCCCGATGCCTTCTCGGTGAACACCTTCTCGCACCCGGCTTCGCGAAGCGCATTAAGCTGTAGGGCAGGGGACTGGTCCCTGGTGGACACACGCGCATAGCCGACGAGCAAAAGTATTCTCCGAAAACTCGACGCTACCTAGTCGGATTTCGGAGATAGAAACAAGGGACAGTTTCAAGAGGCCGAGAGGGCCGTTTCAGCGACCTCGGTCGCGATCGGCGCTGCCCTCCCGCAATCGACCGTTTGCAGGAGAGTGTGGGAGCGGCAATGCTGGGCGTTTATTAACTGGGCCGCGCCAGCCCGGTCGATGACGGACAAAATGCATCTAGAATGCTTGACGCGCGTTCCGGGAATGGCGGGTATCATTGCCCCTTTGAACACCGGAACCACATGCAGGAAATCGCGGGCTGGATCGCGCCCATAGCGACCATAATCGCGGCGCTCATGACCGCCGCAAATCTCGGAAGCCGGGTCACCGGCTGGGGCTTCGTGGTATTTACGGTCGGGTCGGTTGCCTGGTCGACGGTGGCGATCGGCACCGGGCAGACCAATCTGTTGCTGACGAACGGCTTCCTCACGCTGGTGAATGCAGTCGGTATCTGGCGTTGGCTGGGCCGCCAGGCGCGGCATGAAGATGGAAGCCAGGCGGCCGAGGCACACAGCGCAGCGGCGAAGGTTCCGAACTTATTCGGTATGGGATCGCTGATCGGCGGGACGCTCACCGGCCGAGACGGCGCGGCGATCGGGACGGTAATTGACGGGATGATGCGGTGTGACAGCACCGAACTGGCCTACGTCGTGGTCAGCGAGGGTGGCCTTGGCGGGGTCGGTGAGCGACTGCACGCGCTCCATCCCAGCCAGCTTCGCTTCAGTGACGGCATTGTGTGTCACCTCGATGCAGCGGAACTCAGCCAGCTGCCCGTGCTGGCGCATGACGATTGGCCCGCTGCGCTTGATGAGCGTATGCTATAAGGGAAAGTCCGTATGTCAGTCGCAGAGACCGCTTTTGTTGAGCGGGGGAAGTAGGGACGCAGACGAGGTGCACGCGGAACATCCTCTTAGCAATCGGGCTCACGGCTGATATTGGCAAAATGCGGAATTTTGCTAGCATAGTGGGGTTAAACCGGATCAAGTCGGGAAAACCATTGTGAAGTTTTGGTCTTTTGTCCAAAATGTGCGATCCCGGATTTGGGTCGGTTATGCCTTGGCGGTGATTACGCCAACATTAGGCTATCTGGTAAGAATAGCCTTGGGCAACCTTTTGATCGGTTACCCCTTCATTACATTTTTCCTGGCCATCGTGATTACTGCCTCGGTTGGCACGCCGGGCGCAGCGGTTTTAGCGATGCTGCTGTCTGCCGTGCTGGCGAGCAGCCTTGCGATCGATTCAGGTGGCAGCATCTTTCCGCAAAGCACATCGGCAGTGGTGGGCCTATCGTTCTTCATCGTCGCGAACGTCGTGGTGATCTTGCTGGTTTTTGCACTTACCAAAGCACTCACACAATTAACCGCTACGCGGCAGGCGCTCATGGCGCTCAACCAAGAGCTTGAGGAGCGCGTCGCGGAACGCACGGCGGAACTTTCCAAGGCAAACGCTGAGTTGGTGCAAGAGGCGGCCGCACGCCAAGCGGCGGAGGCACAGGCGAGACAGGCGCAAAAGATGGAGGCGATCGGCCAACTGACGGGTGGTATCGCGCATGACTTCAACAATATGCTGGCGATCGTCATCGGCAGTCTGGACATCGCCAAGCGGCGCTTAGCGCAAGGTGATACGGACATTCTAAAATTCATTGATAACGCCGTTGATGGCGCAACGCGCGGGGCCGCTTTGACCCACAGGCTTCTGGCGTTTTCACGGCAGCAAGCCCTCAGTCCGGTTGTGAGCGACATCAACGCACTTGTACGGGGTATGGAAGATTTGCTGCGACGATCCCTTGGTGAGACGATCAAGCTTGAGTTTGTACTCGCCGGTGGGCTGTGGCGAACCAATGTCGATCCGGGTCAGCTTGAGAATGCAATTCTCAACCTTGCTGTGAACGCTCGCGATGCCATGCCGCAGGGCGGGCAGTTGACCGTGGAAACGATGAATGCGCATCTCGACGATGCCTATGCACGAAAGCATGCGGACGTCGTAGCGGGGCAATATGTCGTTGTTGCCGTATCGGATTCGGGCAGCGGGATGCCCGCCGACGTCGTGGAACGCGCGTTCGATCCGTTTTTCACGACAAAAGCCTTGGGCGAGGGAACAGGCCTTGGTCTCAGCCAGATTCATGGGTTCGTTAAACAATCGGGCGGACACGTAAAGATTTACACTGAAATCGGTCAGGGCACGACGATCAAGATTTATATGAAACGGGTCCACGCGGAGGGACGGGCTTCATCGACTGAAACGAATACTGCTGAGCTTGTCATGCCATTGGGCTCGCCTACCGAGATCATATTGGTAGTTGAGGATGAAGCTGGTGTCCGAGAGGCTTCGGTGAACTCATTGCGGGAACTGGGTTACACGGTGCGTCATGCAGCGTCCGGCGAGCAGGCGCTCAAGTTGCTGGAGCAACAATCCGGCATTGCTCTTTTATTTACTGACGTAGTGATGCCGGGAATGAGCGGCCGCCAACTAGCCGAGGAAGTCATCACTCGGCACGGACCAACCCGGGTTGTTTACACTACGGGCTATACCTCCAACGCCATCGTCCACAATGGCGTGGTCGACCCGGGGGTTGAACTCCTGTCCAAACCGTTCACGCTCGATCAGCTGGCCAGAAAAATACGTAAGGCGCTTGACGCGCATGTTGGCTGATGCGTCAGCCAGCGGTGCCGGGTCTCCCTTACTTGGCTGTTTCCAACCCATGCTCAAAGTCGTTGCCTGTCCGGAACTAGCGCCATTGATTTAAGTTATTGGCCTCGGAGGTGACTTCGATGATCGATGCAATCACGCAGAAACTGCACCGATTTAGAGCGTTGAGTGCTGACGACACTGCGGCACTAAGAAAGCTCGCGCACGGTGTGCAATCCCATTCCCCGCATGACGACGTTATTAGGATTGGTAGCAAGCCGGAGTTTGCGTTGGCCATTCTGTCGGGCTGGGCCATTAGATATGTCGTCTTGAAAAACGGCAGCAGACAAATCACCGCATTTCTGCTGCCCGGTGACTTTTGTCACCTCAACATGTTTTCAGAAGCACCAATGGACCACAGCATCGCTGCCTTGTCTCCGGTGACGGCTGCACACATCAAACGGGAAGAGGTGGAGCATATTCTCGGCGAGCATTCGAACATCGCAAAAGCTGTCCAAGCGTCACAATTTGCCGATGAGTCCCGGTTACGCGCGTCGATCACTAACATGGGTCGGCAGGATGCTCGGCAGCGCCTTGGTTACATGCTGTGCGATCTGTGGACACGGGCAAATACCGTGGGGTTGATGAAAGGCGATTTCCTGGATTTTCCGCCGATCCAAGCCGATATCGCGGATTTTGTTGGTCTCACGTCCGTGCACGTAAACCGCATTATACAACGCCTGCGGGGAGATGGTCTACTTGACCTAAAGGAACGATGTCTGAGATTGCCGGACTTCGATCGCCTCGCGAAAGCATCGGGTTACAACGCTACAGCGACCGGAAGTGATCGAAATCATAGCACTTCCGCGATTAATGGGCGCGCGTCGGCGTCGCGCGAAATGAGCAGCCACACTCGAAGATCAAACGCTGAGGTCGGATTCTTACGACCGATCGGGCTCTAGCTTCGCCTAACAGACTCGATTTTCTCAATGAGTTTGATATGTTTGCGTAGAGCGTCTTGGCGTGCGGGTGACCCAGCACCGAACGTAGGAGGTGGTATGACGGAGCAAAATACGCGAGCATATTATACGCAACGGGAACAGCAAGAGCGCGATCTTGCTGCGGCTGCAACAGATCCATGCGCAAAGGCAGCGCATTTGGAGATGGCGGAACGTTACGCCCACCATATCAGCGGTAATGGACAGGCCCGCAATACATCTCCCACACGGGACGATCACGCTTCGGTATCGACATTAGCGCCATCTGTTTCGCAACAGACACGACGGCCGCATCTGGCCAACGGTTAGTACCGCGGATTGCCGTCTATCGATCCTCGCTAACGTCAGCAGCAGTCTATCTTAACAAGCGGCAAACACATGCTTCGGGATGTGGGTGATCCTGCACGCCAGGTCCGCCTCGCCCGATGCTACGACGTAAACGTCACCATGCTCCGCGATTCCGGTGGTGAATACCACGTCACGCACGTACATCTGATGCTCTAGGGGCTTTGTCAGCTCCCCATTCGCCTCCAGCACCGGTGCATGGTCAGTATCGATAATCTTGCTCGGATCCTCGCGGTCTAGGATCGACCAGTAGGTCCGGTAGATGCCAACGACTTCTTTGGGTTCAACCCCATGCCAGAGCGTCAACCAGCCGCGATCGGTCAGAATCGGGGGAATACCGCCACCTATGCGTGCGGTTGCGACGGTTGCGCCGTGCGGTCTGATCCCGGCACCGAGATGCGGCTTCCAATGAAGCAAATCCGGCGAGGTTGCGAACTTGATCGACGGGCCTGCGCGCCACTCGCTGCCCGGCGGATAGGTGAAATAATGATCGCCAAGCGGCCGGGTCTGTGCCCAATACCGATCCCCGACACGACCCTCAAAAATCACCATATCCTTGTTTTGGTGATCGAGCAGGATGTCCTCGAACCGCCACTTTATTCCATCGTCGGAGATGTAAAGCGTCGTCGAATGGCGCTCGGGGCTGACCGAGCAGGTGGTCATCAGATAGCGCTCGCCGATGCGGGTAATGCGTGGGTCTTCGACCCCGTAGCATTGCCAACTTCCCTCGGGTGACACGGCGCTATCATAGTGGATCGCGATGATCTCCAATCCGTCAGGGCTGAGCTCGACGGGCAGCAGCCAGGAAAGCGAGGTCAGTGCCATGATGCGCCACCCTCCCCCCCGAAGGAGAAACTTACGGGGATCGGCTGTGTCGGCATGCTCGAGCGGCCAAGCATCCAGGACATAACGTTCGCCCTGCTTATCATCTTCCCAACGGATCGAGTGAACGTGCCCATCATAAATCGGCTTGCGCAATGCTTCCGCGACTCTCACCATCATCAATAAATTGCCGTTTGGCAGTCGCGTCAGGCCGGGATTGAATGCTCCAAGCACATAGGTTTCGGCATCGAAATGACCGCGCAGGGGTGAGCGTGACAGGTCAATCTGGTCGGGAACCAGAATGAGAGTATCAACCTCGTAATCTGTCACCATTGCAGACTGACCTCTCCGCTTGCCGGAATACGGTACTCGATGAGATCGGAAGTACGGTTGTGCGGACGCAGTCGCTCGCCCGCCATGGTCCGTAGCGTGAAACGGGGCAGCCTCTGGCGCGGCAATCGCACCAGACTGAAAACGGCCTGCCGTGCATGCCCGCCATCAAGTCCAAATCGCAACGAGCGCTCGGAGGCGCGTTCGCTGGTGACGGGGAAGTGGTCACAAAAGATGCGAAACGGCGCGCCTTCTACCTGATGGAATGAGCGGCTCGCGAAGACAAAGGCAGCGCCGGCGCCATAGATTTCCTGTCCGACCTGCCCCGCAGGCTGACCATCGACATACAGGTCCTCGACCGGGAAGGAGAGCGTTCGGTCGATATGGCCGTTGCGGATATCGTCCTTCGCCAACACGTCCGCTGGCAGGGCGTCGGGATAATAGAACCAAGCCCGGTCGAGCGCATATTTGCAATACTCACTCACCAGTAGCCGCACCGCAGGGTCAAGATCGGGGCCGCTATCCTTCAGGTAGCGTTCGAATGCCGCAAAGCTGTCGAAACATTCGAAGATCGCCATGTACGGCGCATCGTGCAAGCACGTCGCACCAAGGAAGACCTTATACTTGCTGGCATTTGCGATCTCCGATTCCCAGATGACGCAATTATGGAAGAAGCTTGCCAGATAAACATAGCCTTGGTGCAGATAATATTCCTCATCGGTAATTCGCCATAGCCGCATGCAGGCCGCCGCCCCCCAAGCGGTAAGGTTGGCCTGATAGTTAAGCTCGAACCGCATGTCTTTCGCAGCATCGATCGCCCGGCGAGCCTCAAGCAGGTAGGACTGCTCGCCGGTCAGTTCATAGGCCTGGACCATGACATAGGCATAGATGCCGCCGACATCGGTCTGGCCCAGGCCGTCATCGTTTCGTGCCTCGACGATCACATCAAAACTATCGACCTTGAACTGTATCGGCCAAGCGTAATGGAAATGCCGCGCAGCTTTGACCGCCAAGCCGAGCGATCCGTTAAAAAGGCGCTTGGCGCGGGCATCACCATCGAGCGCGAGATGGCCCAGGTTCAAGAGTGGGTGATAGAGATACCAGCTATCGACAGCGAGCTTATCCTTGTCCTTGCCGACATTAGGCAGGTAGCGCCGCATCGTCTTCAACGTCCGGTCGTGAAACTTGCCGAGGCCATTCTCCAGCGCAGTACCAAAGGGGATGTCTCGCGTAGTCCAGGCCGCATAGTCGCGCAGCGCCGCGACGATCGACATTTGGACCATGATGTCGGGATATTCGGATGCGGTATAGGGATGGATGTAGGTATGACCGTAATGACGGATCGTTGCTTCGGGCGCTGTTTCGAGATCGTGTAGCGTCTTACCCGCACGCCATACCCAGTCGCGATACTCCGTCGTAGGCGGGTCGATCTGGCGATAAGCGGCCCCGAGCAGCTGCAGGAAGCGCCGCGCCGAATCCTGTTCGTCGCAAGCGGAGTCATCGTGAAATACGAGAAGGGCATCCGACATTGTCACGGTCTTGCCAGCCGGCAGCGGATTGGTAGGTGGCGTGCCGCTCTGGGGTGGGGTCGGCGGTAGATAGCCGAGTTCCGGCCACTCGCCGCCTACAGCGGCGTCGGGCTTTGTGTCGGTCGCTGCAAAATAGTCGTTCAGCGCGGTCAAATTCTGGAGATACAGCACGCTTCCGAACGACGGTTCGTCGAGATGAAAGTAGCACAGTCCGGCGTTAAGGCCACGCTGAGCTGCCTCGACGCGACCATCGGCGTTCATCGGATCGTCGTCGTCCCCAAGCGGATAGAGATCGCGCGGGAAATATGGCACCAGCAACGCCGTAGCCGGTATAAGCGTAGTCGTGACACGCAGCAGCGACAGGTCGATATCGTTGGTGCGCAGAATGACGGTTTGCACTCCGATCGCACTATCGACACTTAGGCGGATGCGTTCGCCGGTCCTTCGCCGTTGCCGGGTGACCTTCGTGCAACCTCCCCAGCAATGCGCCATGCGAAGCGCTACGCCGCCCCGTCCGGGGCGTCGGATAATCGCCCAGATGGAATCGCGTCCTGCCGCTATGTCGATACGCCGACAGCCGAGATCGAACGCAGCAATCGATCGCATCCCCGACGCCAGTTCGGCCCGTAAGCTGATCGTCGCCGCACTAGCTGCGGTCGCAAGCCCCATATGATCCCCTGCTCATAGCTTCATCATATCGTCCGCATCGGCATCGACGGCCCCGACCCAAGATCAACCCGCCGTCGAACCCATATAGCGGTCATATTCCTCGCTATAACGCTTGGCGATCATTGCTTGCTCGTCTGGCGACACGCTTTCGATAAGCTCCAGAAACCACGTTCCTTCTTCAGAATAGACGTGATGGGCCACGGCCCCGCGGATATGTTCCAACTTGTCGTGATAATCCTCGCTGAGCGGGTCGAGGCGCTCCAGTAAGCCCATCTCCATCTTCGCGGCCGACTGTTCCTGATAGGCTAGCTCGGCATGGCCGACCTGATGATGTCCCGCCATCGCCGGATAGATCGCCGCTTCTTCCGCGATCGAGTGACCAGTTAGCAAGACGCTCAGCTTTTTCTGTTCGACGATCCGATTGGCCGGGTCTGTTGCTGCTTTAACCGCCTCGAACTGAGCCTCAATGCCTCGGTGGTGATGGAGGATTTTCGATAACCAATCGCCGGGCTGCGCCGTCGCTTCGGCCTTCGCCCTCGCCTTTGCGCGGGCCTCTTCGCTTTCGGGTGGCGTAACGGCTGCAATTGCCTTGTCGATGAGGGACATGACGATCTCCTGCTCGTTGTCGGTTCACCCTAAAACCCAAGTTCCGCAAAGGCGTTCCCTGATGCATCGCGGAAAACGCAGAAAGCGGTCGCAAGTCTCGCCGTTCTTTTTCGATCTTGGCAATGTGACCCAATGGCCAAGTTTGGCGTTGTCTTTTCATTGGCGTTCTGACGCGGTGTCACGCCCACAGGAGAAAAAGGATGCGAAATATTGTTCTGACGCTGGCGCTGGTTTCTTTGCCAGCACTCGTCTCCGCGCAGGCTGTCCCGGGACGCAGCTACGTCATGCAGGCAGGGGCCAGCGACCTGTTTGAAAAACAGTCGAGCGAACTGGTGATGGCGTCGACCAAAAACCAGAAAGTTCGCCAGTTCGCCCATGACATGGTGCGAGATCACACCAAGAGCACCGCTGACATAAAGGCGGCCGCAACGGCTACGGATATGAAGCCAATGCCCCCCAAACTCACGCCTGACCAAAGCCGTGATATTGCTGCTTTGCGGGCTACCAAGGGCACGAATCGCGATAAGTTGTACATCAAACAGCAAAAGGCCGCTCACGCCAAAGCCCTCGCATTGCATCGGGGCTATGCCGCAAGCGGCGACGTCCCACAGCTAAAGGCGGCCGCTACCAAGATCGTCCCGGTCGTATCGCATCATGCGGATATGGCGAACGCAATGTAATCGGATGGCGGGTGGTGGCGTAGCAATCACCCGCCAAACTTATCAGGCCCAGTCGGCCCGAAGCTGCGATTTTGGTCATCTTGGAGAACACGTCGGGAACGGGCTGGTTGTTGTTGACGATCGCCCATGCGAGGAACGACGTTCCGCTCCGATAAGGGAGCGGCGTTA
>NZ_CAKKNC010000043.1 GCF_918741285.1 Sphingobium sp. CECT 9361
GGCAATGCCGAGCTTGTCCAGCGTGCGCTTGGCGGGCAGATGCGACTGCTCGACGATCCGGATGATCTCGAGCTTTTCCGATGCGGGATACCTCATTCGTCGCCCTCCCCATCCGCGATCATGCTTTATGGGATGGCCCGCCCCTTTTCCCCGGCATCGGATATGATGCTGGTGCTTGAAGAGGAAAGGAGCGGACCGATGTCTATTGTGATCCTTGGCGTTGATTTGGGCAAGAATGCCTGCAGTGTGGTGGGCGTGGATGCGGCGGGAGCTGTCGTCGTACGCAGGTCGATGCGCCGCCAGACGCTGGTCGACTACGTTGCCAAGCTTCCTGTGTGCGTGGTCGCGATGGAGGCATGTTGCGGTGCCCATTATCTGGGGCGCCTGTTCGCCGCGCACGGACATGAGATCCGGCTGATGTCGCCGGAGTACGTACGGCCGTATGTCAAAGCACAGAAGAACGATGACCGCGACGCCGAGGGGATCGCCGAGGCCGCCTCGCGTCCAACGATGCGCTTCGTCGAACTCAAGACCCAGGAGCAGTTGGACATCCAGACGCTCCACCGGGTTCGCTCGCGCCTGGTGGCTGAGCGCAGGAGCCTGACCAACCAGTTGCGGGCGATCCTGCTGGAGCGCGGGACCATTTTCCCGGTTGGGCGGCGCAAGCTGGAACTCGGCATCGATGCCCTGCTGGCCGATGAGGATACGACCTTGTCACCGCGTCTGCGCCAGTTGGTGGCCGAACTGCGTGCCGAATGGCGCGAACTCGATACCAGGGTGGAAACGCTGAACGGCGAGTTTGTCGAGCTGGCGCGCAATGACGCGGCTGCCCGGCGGCTCACATCCATCCCCGGCGTCGGGGTGCTGAACGCAACTGCCCTGATTGCAGCCGTGGGCGATGCCAGCAGCTTTGCCAAAGCCCGAGACCTGGGTGCCTGGCTCGGTCTGGTGCCCCGTCAGCATACTACCGGCGGCAAGCCGCGGCTGCTCGGCATCTCCAAGCGAGGCAACACCTACTTGCGCACCTTGCTCATCCACGGTGCCCGAGCAGCATTGCCGTCGCTGGCGCGAAGCGAGACCCCGTTGGGGCGCTGGTTGACAGGAATGATCGAGCGAGGAGTCCACCGCAATGCTATCGTCGTCGCGCTGGCCAACAAGCTGGCGCGGATCGCATGGGCGGCCTTGCGCAAGGACGCGACGTTCGAACGCGGCTACCCAGTCGCGGCATAACCGGATCGGCCGCACGCATCTTCGTGCATAGGCCAACGATGTTTGCAGGAAGGATCGTGAAGATGGCCTGACAGTCGATCGGCGTCTGGAAAGCCCGGCCAAAAAAATGGCACTCGTTGCCGGCGTCTTTATTGTGGCTCCAGACGTGCGGATGTCCATCTTGGCCATGGGGTCACCCATGAGACCGCATACGTTGACGCAGACTGATCAGAACACTTCAAAATCCCCCTTGCAGACGGGGCGGGCCATACGTTTTTTGAGCAGACGGTTTTCCAGCGTCAGGTCGGCCACGCATTCCTTCAGGGCGCGGGCCTCGCGGCGCAGGTCCTGGACCTCACCGCTGGTCGCAGCACGGGCGGTGTCGCCGGCCAACCGGCGCTTGCCGGCTTCCATGAACTCCTTCGACCAGGTGTAATACAGACTCTGGGCGATGCCTTCCTTGCGGCACAGTTCGGCGATGCTGTCCTCGCCGCGCAGGCCATCGAGCACGATGCGGATCTTGTCCTCGGCCGAGAAATGCCGCCGGGTCTGCCGCCGAATGTCCTTCAGCACCGCTTCCGCAGGGGCCTTGGCGGGCAATTTTTTCAAGGAGGGTTGGGGCTTCATCTTCGTTCCTTCGTCACTACGACGAAGCCCCAACCCTCCTTAAATCACAACCTCAAATCTGTGCCATTGGTGCTGACGGGGAACAATCAACTTGACGTTGTCAGCGATGTACTGGCCGACCTCGTCAACGAAGAAATTGAGGCGAAAATCCTTATCTTGGGCATCGATATAGGCCTTCACCTTGTCTGCGAAATCCTCGATCGAAACCTTGTAATCTGAGCGGTACTTGTTGAGAATTCCGGCTGCCTCGGACGCGTCGGCGCCGGTCGCCTTTGCATAAGCATTGGCGATGTTGGTGCCCTCAAGCAGGGCTTGCTCTCGCCCGCGCTCCCAAGGCTTGCCGGCAATCGCCTGATAGGCCTCTCTGAAGGCACTGAAGACATTACGGCTGTCGAGATCGCGCTCGAACTGGGCAATATGAGCCTGCTTGCCATAGTAGCCGCAGGCTTCATCAAAGACCTTTTGGAAGACCGACAACAGCGCATCGATCTGGTCCTTGGAGATGACATCGGCTTTCTGGTCGATATTGAAAAGGATGCTCCTCGACGGGATCGAAACTGCACGCTTCAGGTCAGCTGAGAGGATTTCGTTATCTGCGCACTTGTCCTTGAACAGCTCATAGGCCGTTGCGCCGTCGACCTTGCGGTTCTCGAGCACCATCGCCAGCATCTTGAGAAGGTGCGATTTACCCGATCCGAAAAAGCCGGAGATCCAGACGCCATTGGCTGTCGTGTAGTTTTTGTAGGCGTCGAGAAACTTCTCGATCTGCTTCTCGATCTCGTTGGTGAGAACGTATTCCTCGAGCTCAATCCGCAGGCTCGCGTCATCGTCTGCCTTGATGACGCCTTCAATCGGACGGTCGACGGGTTTTTCGAATATGTCGCGCAAAATGGTCATATCGGCCCCTCAGACCTCGTAATTGAAGATGTTGAAAGCACGATAATATTTGTCGTCGTGCAGAATTCCAAAAAGATCCAGCGAGGCCCCGCTGGCCAAGGCGTGCGTGTAGTTTCCAGGGAAAAACATCAGAGTTGGCTTTTCCTTGGCCGTACTTTGGAGGTTGTTCAGCACGTTATGCGAACGGATATAGGGGAAGACTTCACCCACGCCGGAAAGGAAAAGGACGTCAAACGATTGGCTTGCCAGTCTCTTGCCGATTTCGGGGATGAGGTGGGTCTCGGGATCAAGGACATTCTGCAAAAGCTCCTTGAGCTCGTCCTTTGTTACCCCCGGTTCGGCAGCGATCAGCTCAACCCATATCCCGCGCTCGCGCAGTATATCGATAGCCAGATCATAGAGATTTATGTCCAGCACCGTGACGCCGCGATTGGCGAGCTGTCTTACCAGCTGACCCCGCACCTGTTCCATGTCCACAGCGTCGCTGGCCGTGAAAGGGCAGATGAAGAAAGGAACCTCATTCCCTAGGCCCAGCTTCCTGAGAAAACGCTGGCTCGAAACGACTTCCAGCAAATGGTCCTGACGCTCTCGGGGCGTCATCGTGTTTGTATCTCGTGTCATCAGGCGCCCCTTTGCCTGCCGAGCTCCACGCCCGGGAAATATCGCAGTTCATGCGGGTCGGATTGCGCCATCAGGGCCGCGAAGCTCGGCGAGAGCAGCGCCCGACAAATATGATCCTCTTGGTTAAGGATCCCCGCCTCTCTCATGAGCCTAAACAGGATCTGACGCAGTTTTTCGCGGGTCGAAGTGCTGATGGCTTCGAGCTCTGGCTCCCATTCAGCCTTGGCCGCATAGAAAGAATCGAAGTCGTCGTAGGTGACATGGGTGCGGAAACTGAGGAAACGCTCCGAAAGGAGTTCGACCGCAAACTCACCGATGAACCGATAGGCCCGGCATAGTGCCAGCCAGAGGACCGAAAGCTGATCCGCGTAATCACCATGACAAAGCAGATCGATCTCATCCACCTTTAGAGCTTCTAGGCGATTGGCGATCTCTCGGACCGAGCGGGTCACCGATGATTGTTTCCGGAAGGGGATGACGCCCTGTTCGCCCGCGGCCTTCTTGACCGCAGTCCAGTCTCCCAGCTCCTGATAGAGCCGTGCAATCGCAATGCTCTCATTCAGGAATAGGCCGCCGGTGCCGAAAGACATCCGATATTTTGAGGTACTTGCCTTTCGGGTCATGAGTGGGCGCCGTTTCCGAGTGCGAGCGCCACCTTATCCGCGTTCAAGAGCACAATCTGCTGGTCCTGGGGCTTACGTGCTGCCGGATCGGTATCCAATCCGAGGCGCTTCAGTGCGTAGTAGAGGAGAGCCCTTCGGACCGGGATGGTCGTCACGCCCCTTTCCATTCCGTAGTCGAGCTCGATCGCCTTGCGCTGACCAGCGCTCAATTCGGGGTGAGGCGCGATCTCGAGCTCAACCTGCTCTTCCCATTCGCGATCACTTGTCGCCCGAGCATCTGCCGGCTTCGATGAGCGCGTATCGGTGATGCGCGAGAGAACGAAGTCCTTGAAGGCGCTGCTGCGTGGGCAATTCGCGCGAGCATGCCATCTGAAGCCGTCAAACACCAAGGCATGAGGTTCGATCCACCGCCAAGCAGGCTCAAGGGAAGACATCGATTGGTAGAAGACTTCGATCGCCTCGTGCCGTTTGATCGCCGTCACGATGGCCCGCAGAGTTTTGGGCGAGACACCCCGGGCGGGCGTCGGGGCACAGGCGAAACTCGGCAAGCCTCCGATCCAGCTGTCATCGGCGGCAATGATTCCATCCGAGAGCGATCTGAGCTGTGAGAGATATTGGGCTGCGTCGGGCTGGTGGAATACGGGGGTAAAGGAAGAGCTGCGAACGTAAGTCCTGGCGCTCTTGTCGTAGACCATGTTGGCTTCAGCCAGGCCAAGATATCTGTTCAGATCCGTCGAAGCCTGGTTGATCGAAACGCCGAAAACTTCAATCAGGTCACTCCGGTTGACATGCCCTTCCCAAAAAAGCCTGAATTCGATGAATTCGAGGCGGCTCTCAACCCCGCGCCTCAATCCCGAATCGCTATCCATTCCCAGATCCCCCAAGAAACTGGGCTAAACCAGTTTCTTTATGGGTAAGCGTAATGAATGCTTGATGACGAGGCAACGAGATTCGGAAGGCCGTGGCCTCGATTTCGCTAGCCTACCCGCGGTTAACTGCCTCTGAGCTCGCAAGAAATTCCGACACTTTCTGGCAGGTCTTGCGGCGTGGCCTGCGCCCGTCGCGAAGGTCCTGAACGAAGCGAGGATCTGCCACGACGTGCCGACCGAAGGTGCTCGGCGACGTCCGTGTTTGCGCCAGATATGCCTCGATCTGCTCCAGTAGCTCCATCGCCATCGACTCGCTTTAGGCTTGCGTTCTTGATATGTTCTTACTAGGAAGGCTTCCTAGAGTCTAGGATGGATTTTCCTAGGTGCCCGCGATAGGACTGGTAGTCATGGACGACGCACGGAGAGCCCTGGATGAGCTGATCCAGCAACGAGGGGTGAATTACTCCTCGGTTTCGCGCCTGCTCGGGCGCAATGCCGCTTACATTCAGCAATATATTCGGCGCGGCAGTCCGCGGCAGCTGGACGAGCAGGATCGCTCGGTTCTGGCGCGATTTTTCGGGGTCGATGAGAAGGTTCTTGGAGCCCCTCCCCGCCGTTCAGGCCCGGTCGTCGAACTGGTCCATGTGCCTTTGCTCAATGTCGAGGCATCAGCCGGCCACGGCGCTCTGGCCGAAATGGAAGCCAAATCCGCGCAGTTTGGCTTCGACGAGAAGTGGCTGCGGCGACTGACCGCGAGCAAGGCAGCGAGCCTGTCGATCATCGCCGTGCATGGCGACTCCATGGAGCCCACCCTTCATGATGGCGACGAAGTTATGGTCGATCTCGGGGACGGCCAGGCGCGGCTTAGAGACGGGATCTATGTCCTGCGGATGGACGACATGTTGAGCGTAAAGCGCATTGCGCTCGAACCGCAGGGCAAGCGCGCGTCGGTTCTGAGCGACAACCCTGTCTATCCAAGCTGGCGCGGCCTGGAGAAACGCACGCTCAACATCGTCGGACGGGTTCTCTGGTTCGGACGGGCGCTCTAAGGTGGTCCTCTGATGCTTGCCCTGCTTGCCGCTTCGATCGTCGCTTTCGGGCAGACCTTTACCTGCACGCCAACCCATGTCTGGGATGGCGATGGTCCCGTCTGGTGTGCGGAAGGCCCTCACCTTCGGATCGCCGGTATCGCTGCCCGGGAAATGGACGGCACCTGCCGCACCAATCAGCCCTGCCCAAATGCCACGGCAATCGAGGCGCGCGACGCCCTTGTACATCTGATGGGCGGCGCGAAAGGAACAATTTCGACCGGTCATGTGGTGGTCAGAGGTCCGCCGCTGACATGCCGCTCTGAGGGGTCCGCAGGCGGAAACAGGACCGCTGCCTGGTGCCGTCTGCCGTCAGGTGCCGATCTGTCATGCGCCATGATCAAGACCGGCAAGGTCCTGCGCTGGGATCGCTACTGGAAAGGCCCGGCTTGCCGGTGAGCAGCACCACGCATCTGACCGGCATCGTCGAATGGGCGGCCAACGGACCAGTGCTGCGAACTGACGGTGGCGGGACTTGGGAACTCGACAACACCCGCCAGGTACGGAAATTCATCGGCGCCCGCGTCGAAGTGGTCGGGGAGCGTTCAGGGTTCAACGGATTTGCCTGCGACCAGATATGGCCTGCCGGAAAGCCTCGACCGACTGCATTCAAACTCCGGCTCGAATTCCTTCTTGCCGCAGCCTTCGTCGCCTACGGTCTCTACGCGACGGTTGGCGGGGTCGTCAGCGTGCTTGGCTGATGCTCAGCGACTGGGAGCTCTGGGCCTGCGCCAACCATGTCCTGCAAACCCATGCAGACAAGGCAGCCTTGCACGTCGCCGAACAGATTGGGGCTCTCGCACTTGCTGGCGATGAGGCAGGCATTCGGACATGGCAGGCTATCGCCCAGCGGATTGTCCAACTGAGCTCCAACGCCCAAGATCGACCACTCCAGTAAACCTCATCGACAAGACCTGTAAGTTCATCCGATCGGCGAGAGATCGCCCGGAAACAAACACGACTGCGCGGCCGGGCCGCCCTGGCTGTCGCCTTCGATGGTGAAGCCGCGCATGCGTTCGACCAGATGACGAGCAAGATCGACCCTGGCGCTGCGCTGAGCGCGCGGATCATCGGCATTGAGCCGGACGAGCGTGTGCTCCGGCGCAACAGCCAGCGCAACTTCGAGATGGGTAAGAAGGATATCGTCGGAGATTCGGGGCATGAGATAATGAGAACAAATAAAGAACTTCGCGTCAACCGGCCTAGTGCGGACGCATGGGGACAGCGGGACGCTAGATGCCGATCTCGAACGGCTTCGTGATCGAACGGTCAAGTTCTGGCGGCTTGCGTTCCGGTGCTGGAGCCACACGATCTTTGGCCTGCCCTGTGGCTGCCGCATCGCGGAGGAGATCGACCGTTTCAAGCGCCGAGCGCTTCATGCCGGCATTACGCTCGACCGCCGCCTCGAGCTTGCCAGCATTATCGACATAGAGGGTTAGGCCATCGCGCAGCCGCGTAACTGTCACCAGAAACGTCTGCTGATTGGCCAGATTGCGCTCGCGGCTATCCATCACCGCAATGCCGCGATCGGAGGTCAGCCCCTGCGCCATATGGGCATTGAGCGCATAGGCAAGATCGAGACTTCGCAGCATCGGGTCGCCCTGCTCGAGCCTGTGCTCTGCGCCCAAGGATGTCTTCACCACGACAGCCCCTTTGTCGACTGCGACAATCCGGGCCTGGTCGGCATTGAGCAGGCCCCGCTGGTGATCGGTCTCGGTCCACCGGATCTTGTCGCCGGTGTAAATGTCGAGGGCGCGGACTTCGAACAGACGCAGCGGATCCTGCTCACCTTGCGGCCTGATCTGACCGGGACGAAACTCGAACTGGCGGCCACGCGCGTTCTCCAGCGTGACACGCTCGCGTGCCACATCGGTTCCGACCACCCGGTATTCGCCCGCTGCAATAGCTTGGCTGCGCTGACGCCGCGCGACCTCGACCACCATGCCGGGCGCATAGGTGCTCGCATATCGCAGCTCCTCGCGGGTCACATTGACGCGCGACAGGGTCTGAAGCCGCATGGTTTCAGGACCGAGCTCTCCGCTCGCCTTCAGGCCGGTCTGCACTGCATCGTTCACGGCACTGCGCAAGTTTCGGCCTGAGGCATAGATTGCGGTTACCTCGCGCTCGGCGGTCGAAAGCGACAGCCAGGCGGCGGCCGCTTCGACAGCAACGTCATTTCCCACCTCGATCACTTGGGGTGCCAAATGGCGCATGGAGTCTTCGATGCGACCTTCTTGCGCTGCCTGCTGTGCAGCTCGAAGGCCCTCTGTCCGTGCGCGGAGATTGGTGCTCATGATAGCCGTCTCAATCCCGGCTTGCTGCATCACATCGAACGGCTTTCCAGCATCGACGGCACCCAACTGCTTGCGGTCGCCAATGCTGGCAAAGCGGCCGAGTTCGAGAAGGTTTGCCAGCCGCACAAGCTTTTCCTTGTCGGCATTGCCGACCATCGATGCCTCGTCGAGCAGCACGACACTGCCGCGCATCTCAGCCCGCGCCTCGGCGAGACGGTCCGCATCGGCCCCTTCCAGGAGATCGCGGTGCCGGGCGAGAAACCGCGAGACCGTCATCGATGGAATGCCTGTATCGCGCTCGAGCATCTGGACCAGCGTGTTCTGCACCGCGAGACCGAGCACGGCCCTGCCTTCCTCGCGCAGGATCTCCGCGACAGGTTTGAGGACCGTGCTCTTGCCTGCGCCCGCGACGCCCTGGATCGCGACGATCCGATTGTTCGAGCCAAGCAGCAAACGCCCTGCCCCTTCCTGTCCAGCGTTCAAGGTCAGCCCGTATTTGATCTGGGACAGGGCCTGCAGCCGGGACCCGGCAAGGTCGGGAGAAACAATCGCCGGCGCGGCGCCGCGCCCGTCTTCAACCCCGGCGATGATCCGCTGTTCGAGACTGATGGCATCGCGTGTCGTCAGCAGTTCCCGGTCGGCACCCCTGCCCTTCTCCAGATGTCCCTGGCGGAGCAGCTGGTCGACGCGCTGCTCGATGTCTGTAAGTGAAGTCGGGAGCGCAAAACCCAGCGCTGCGCGGTAGATCTCGGCCCGAGTGAAGGCAGCTTCCCGCTCGCCCAGATGCCGGACAGCCGAGGCGACTGCATGAATTGCAGCGACCTGCTCGACACTGCGATTGGTCAGCCGGGCAGGTATCAGCGGGTCACCTTCACGCAGACCGAGCCGTTCGGCAAAGGAGGTTGCAAGGTCCTGAACATTGCGGACGAGCGCGCGCATCGTGGACCCAACACCAGTTACATTGCCAAGGTCCTGCACGCTGCGAGCATTGGCCCTGGCAATGACCATGGCGGGATCAAAGCCCAGCCTTGTAGACGTATCCTGCCACTGCTGCCGCAGCGCATCGCGATCTTCGATCCGCCCCTTGTCGGCCCGGGTCATCAAGGTTGCAGCATCGAGCACGCCTGGCCCTGAGAAGTTCATCTGGGCGGCCGCTTCGAGGATTTCCGCTCGCCGGGAACTGAAGGCATCGCGGACCGCCTTGGGCACACCTACGGCCTCGAAATTACCGTGCTTGCCGAACTCGCCGACCTCGTAACCGAGCTTCTCGACGCTCAGACGAAACCGCGCCATCGTCATGGCATTGAGCAAGGTATTGTGCTGCCAGAGCTTGTCGTTGCGCAGCGCCCGCCATTTGCCGTCGGTCCCTCTCGTCACATTGGCAATGACGGCATGGAAGTGGGCGTTGGGCTCCTGGTTGCGATTGGTGTCGTGCTGGAACAGCGCGATCGCAAGGTTGCCGGTCTGGACGGCACGTTCTTTGCCCCGCACCTCCATGCGGGTCTCGGCAAGGTTCTTCTCGGCCCAGCGCAGGGTTTCCCGGACGGCCGCGGCGTAGGCGTCGAGGATCCGTTTGTCGCCGCCCACCAGAGCGAGGACCGACCAGCTTTTCGGCATCGAAAAGGTGAGATCGGTCCCCGCCCGGTGCGCCCGGTTGTCACTGCCGACGCGGCTTCCGTCAGGCAACATCCCCTTGAGGATTGCCTCGAACTGCCGCGCGTCTACGGCCCCTTTGAGCCCGAGCGCCGCAGCGCCCTTCCCTAGCCATTCACCCGAGCGATCGGCATCAGCCCGCGTGTAGTAATTGTCGGCAGCGAAGTAGTTGGCCGCGCCGCCGGCGGTGCGGACATTGGCTACCGACAGCATGGGGCGGTCCCCCATGCCGAGGATCCCAGCGACATGCTCACATCTCCATGTCGCCAAGATCGGGACCAGTGATCGGCGGAGGCTCATGCTCCCGCAATCCATCCTCAAGCATCAGCTTGCGCGCAGCAGCATCGCTGGAACCTCGGCTCTTCGGGGTATCCGGCTTGCTCTCTTGCAGCGCCTTAGTGTCGGGCGCGCCGGGCCGGGCAGCACCCTTGGCAGAGGCTGACTGATCCGGAGTCGCAGAGGCTTCGCCCGTCGGGAGAAGCGGGCGGGCGGAAGGTCCAGCCTTTCGCGGCGGGGCATCGGTTCTGGTGTTCGACCGCTCCTTCCTGGCCTTGCCTGCCTTCTCCTGGCCGGAGCGAGTTGCCGGTTCCCGCTTCTTCGACGTCTTGCCAGTTGTGCGTTCCACTGCCCGTTCAAGGTCCTTGGCTGGCGCGTCAGGCTCTTGTCTCGGCGCGACTTTCGGTCCCTGATCCAGGGCAAGCTCTCCTTGCTTTGGGACGACCGGCTTGCCCGCTCCGTCATCGTTGGACGAGGGATGCTCACTGACTGTCGGCGCTATCGGCTGCTCTGGCTGCTCCGCCGCCGGATGGGGCACCGTGACCCTTGCCTTCGGGCTTTCCTTGACCCTGGCGATGAAGGTCTCCGCCCGCTTGGGTCGGTCGACGGGCTTCAGCTTGACCGGCGCAGCAGGAAAGCCGTCGGGGAACTTGATGTACCCTGACAGGCGCGGCAGGTTCATCAGCTGGTCGGGCAGCAGGAGCGGCTCGATGTGCTTGCGCGGGGTGAGGCTGACCGCATCACGGGCATTGTTGTAGCCGTAAGTGTAGCCCTCCTCCATGTCCCTGACCTGGCGATGGCCGATGAAGTCGGAGCACCAGGTGGCCGTTTCGCGGTCGGCGGTTCCGAGGATCAGTTTGGTCCGGGCCAGCGATGCCAGCGTCATCGCCATGTTCTCGCCGTAGACCTCCTTGAGCTTGGCATAAGCGTGAAGCCCGAGGACAATCGCGCCGCCGAAATTGCGCGCCGTCTGCAAGCCTTTCTCAAGGGCCGGCAGGCGGTGCAATGCCCCCAGCTCATCGACGAAGAACCAGCACTTGAGATCGCGGGTGCGGGGCATCGTCATCAGCGTGTTCATTGCTGTGTCGAGCCAGAGCGTGAGCAGCTGCGCGCAGACGCTCATGTCGACATAGCGCGCCGAAATGAACAGGATCGAGCCTTCGCTTCGGGCGCTATCGGCCCCGTCCTCGATCCATTGGCGGACCGAGAAACGAGGTCCGGCAGTCGGCAGCAGCTTGAGCGCCTTGGCGTTCACGTTGAACACGGCCCGGATCGATTCCGCCATGCGGGCAGCTTCCGGCGCGGTCAGCGGATCGGCGATAGTACCGCGCATCATGGCATGCACGCGCGACAGGTCCGCAGTCATGAGCTCACGGGCCAGGGCGTCGTTGGTCGCCCTGCCCTCGGCCACGAGTTTGAGGCAGAATTCAACGAACAGGGCTCGTGCAGCAATCACCCAGAACTGGGCTTCTCCGCCCCCGTCATGGGGGACGAGGGCGTCTGCGGCGGCCCAGAACTCACCTTCAGAACGGCATTCGTCAAACAGGCTCCACTGGGGGCAACGCGCATCGAGCGGATTCAGAATGACGTCGCAATGGGCCGCATGAAAATGTTCGATAAAGGCGCCGGTCAGATCGAAGACCACGCAACGCTGGCCCTTGGCTCTGGCTTCCGCAATCATGTCGGAGATCGCCACGGTCTTGCCCATACCGGTGGTGCCAATGAGCATCGCATGGCTTTGTTCGAGCCGCCAGGGATAGGAGACCGTGGCGATATGCGATGGCCGATAGGGAAAGACCCGGGCGATCTCTCGCGGCATGCTGAGCCGCCATTTCCAGCCCAGCGCGGAATCGAGCTCGCGGGTGCGCTCGCGCCGGTTGTGGGTGGTCAATTCATCGATGAGCTCGGGGAGCGTAACAAGCATCGCGCCGCGCTCGTGTTTGCGCTCCTTGGAGCGGCCTCCGAACCGCTCGGCGAACCAGTAGAAGACGGCAAACGCGGGAACCAACAGGAACCCGGAACGCCACAACGCACTGGTCATCAGATCCGTCAGCTTCTCCCACGCATGGACCACCGGTGCGTAGTGGTCGAGCTGGGCAATCGGAAACTGGATGGACGCGCCAAAGGCGGTTTCCAGAGTGATACGCTTGGCGGGATCGAACCCCATGAAGCCGTAGATGGCGGCATAGATCCGCATCCAGACCAGGTAGACTTCATGATCGGTGAGGCCTGCCGAAATGGTCCACCATGAGGTCCATGAGATCACAAGCGCGGCAACGATCAACGGGCCCTTGAGCCCCGCCGCGAACATGAAGCTGAAGTGTCCGAGCAGCTGGCTGCCGCGCGTGAAATTGACGAGGTTACGCTTCATCGGAACCTCCATCGCCGCTAGCGGTGGAGAGACCCAGCTCCTTGCATTTGCGCGCGTAAGCCTGGTGCGCCCGACCGCGCAAAGCGTGATCGGGGTGCCCTGCCAACAGCGCATCCACACCGACCATCAGGAACACCGAGCGGCGGGAAATACGTTCAATGGAAGCGTCGAGCCGCGAGGCAAGCTCGTCCTCGGTGCAGGCATTGGCGAGCAGGGCGCGAACCCACTCGCTCATGCTGATCCCTTTGGCCTTGGCAGCCTTGCGGATCAGCGAGCTGAGCTCGCTGGAGATGTAAACCTGGAGACAGATTGGCCGTGTCATGCACGGACTCCTTGTGGTCAGGAGCCCGGTTCACACTGCGAAAGGCAAGATCGAAGCTAAGTCAGATTTAAGAACATGTCAAGAACATCAAAGGCTGCAGAATTCCGCCATTCTCGGCCTCGCTTTGGTCAAATCCACGTAACTCCCCTCGCCTCCGTCACTTTAGACGGAGAAGCTGCCATTTCACAAAATTCGTTCTATACCCCTGTGATTAGGGGCTTTTTCCGCCTCCCTTCTTGCGACCAGTCGCGTAGGGTGTGCTCAACCGTCCCCAACTGCGAGGACAGGAACCGGCTATTGAGCCTGTAACGGATGATGCGGTTTGCAAACCCCTATCTCTGGGACGCTGGGTAGGTTTGCCGCCCCTCGGATCGCGATAGGCACAGACGAGATCGATGCCTATGATGGGGGCATTATTCAGGGCAGCAAGGAAGCGCGGCATGGGCCAGGTCACATTGAGTGCGACACCGAAGGGCAACGGCTTCCAGGCGACAGTCACTTACCCGAACGGGGTATCGATCAGTTCTTCCGAGGCTTTCCCGACGCAGGCAGAGGCAATCGAGGCCGCGGCGTTGAAGGTCCTGGATATGCCAGAGCGGCTCACCTATCTCGACCGTCCCGATACGCCCGACTGACGCTTGCGACCCGCCTTCCCGTCCCGGCTGAGTGATGCCGAAACGGTCTGCGAGCAAAAAGAAAGGAGGAAGCCCTGACGGACTTCCTCCCAAACCGGCGGATCAGAATTCATCGCTGAGACGGCCCGGCACGGTGTCGATGACACGGTCCAGCATGGCCTTGGGCAAGGCACCGTAATCTCCTTCATCGACAGCGATGTATCCTGCCTCGTCATCGGTCAGGACGTACTGTGTGAAGTAGCTGTGAAAGGACCGGGCATGGGCCTGATCCAGGGCTGCAACGAAGGCTGCCTGATCGGCGGCGGGACCAGCAGCGGCAATGTTCAGTGAAGCGTACATGATCTTTCCTCCTGATGTTTGATGCGTCGCATCAGGAGCTGCGAAGGATGTGGGTGACGGGCTGGGTCAGGGACCGCGATAGCGGCCGCGAAGCGGCGATGGGGGCAACGATTTTTGCCGGGCTTGCCCGGTAAAAATGGTGGGGCCCCGTCGTCCTTGACGCAGCCCCAAAGCCCGCATCAGACTTGGTCTTTCTGCGAGAGAGACCTCTCCAACGCCTGCGCAGAAGCGAGACGCCTGCCCCACAAACCATTTTCCTACATGCCCCCGCAGTGCCAAGATCGGGAGCGGAGGGGACCAACGGCCTGCAAGAAGGAAGCACTATGGCCAGGTCCAAACCTACTGCACGCGATGCGCTGAGGAAGCTGCGTGAACAGCGTGCTCAACTCGAGAACGAGGAGGCTCGTCTCCGCGAAGAGGCAGCGACCGAACTCGGAAAGCTGCTGATCGAGTGCGGCGCCGAGACGATCGATCCGGCGCAGTTGCGCCAGATCGTTCGCGCATCGATGGCGCTCGGGATCGAGGAAACGCTGAAGCGGATTGCTCCCGCGTAAAACCCATCCGGCGGCGGCAAGGGGTTCGATGCCCCGCGCCGCCGCATAGCCTCAGAGCAAAAAGAAAAGGCCCCGATGGCGTCTGCCACCGGGGCCTTGTCGTGAGGCAAGGACATTCAGTCCTCGTCGATGTCGGGTGCTCCCTCGTTGCTGCCCGAACGGCCCTTGGTGAGGAAGTCGACCTTGTCGGCGATGATCTCGCAGCCGTAGCGCTTGGTGCCGTTCTGATCCTCCCACTGGGTGTAGTGGATGCGCCCTTCGACCGTCACGAGCTGGCCCTTGGTGCAGTATTTGGCGACGTTCTGACCCAGGCCGTTGAAGCAGGTGATCCGGTGGAATTCGCTGTCCTTGGCTGTGTAGCCGTTTTCGTCCTTGTAGGTCTTGCCATCCTTGCGGGCAGGACGGTCGGTCACGACCGAGATCGAGGTGATGCTGGTTCCACCCTGGGTGGTCCGGGTTTCGGGGTCGCGAGCGATGCGGCCAACGAGGATAACGAGATTGGTCATGGGCTTTCTCCTGATCGAGCATTCCGGGTCCATCCCGGCTGCAAAACCCGAGCAGAAGCGCCCCATGGCGAAGCGCACCGAAGGGGAACCCGGAACTGGTTCGGGTGGTGCGGGCAGCCGGGCACGCAGCATCGCGCCGAAAAGTGGGAACCGGTTTTCGGCACCAGCGATGCGCAAAATCGTGCCCGGCAACTCGGCCGGACCTGATCCGGGTTGCGCGTCTCGACGGGGGGTGATTCAGGGACAGGTTTGCATCGAAGCCGGGTGGAGCTTGATGCCTTGAACAGGTTTGCCCTGCCTCGTTTACCTCCGGTCCTGGCCGGATCATCCTTCCCCACCTTCCACCGGAGAACCCCCTCCTAGATCACGGTACCGACCGCTTCAGCAGGTGGCACGCTCCTGGGCGCAACTGCTTCACCGCGGCTAGGCATATCGATCGTCACCCCTTCAGCGCCGTCCATAGGGTTGCCGCGAAGCATCCAGACCTGCGGCGTGATCAAGCGCGCCCAGTCCGCAAAGGAGGGGATCGAGCCCAAGTCTTCGCGCACGTGCTGCTCGCCGACCAGACGAACCGGAACGACCCGGCCATCGGCATTGACGAGGGTCTCGCCGAAGATCGCCTCCAGCATGAATATCCCCTCGGCATGGTGCCGCAGCGCGCGGTGCCGAGGGTCTGCGAGGATTGCCTTGGACTGGTCGAACCACTGGTGCAGCGGGAGATAGTCATCGACCGTGCCGCCCCATTTCCGGACCGACGAGAGGGCGTGATAGTAGCAGTGGGCCATGCCAATTCTCCTAGAGCTCGGTCGAGTGATCATCGGTCGCGATGAAGCGCATGCTGCAGTCGAGCACGAAAGTCGCCTCAGCCACATCAATCACCAGTTCGCCGCAGGCACCGTCGTTGATCTCCCAGCCAGGATGGTGACGTTCGAGCGCCAGGTAGGTCAGCTGTTCGAGTGCCTGCCCGAGTGATTGCGGCTCTCTGGAACCGGTACGATCAACGCTGTCTGCTTCGCCTTCCAAGAGGGTCACATCCGGGCACGGGATCCCCGCGCCGGCTGCATCGAGGCATGCACATTCTTCAACGGCACCGCTGTCGCCGCAGCCATCAAAGCGGATCTCGACACGGGCGATGCCGGCTTCCTGCAAGCGCGGGAGAATGACGGTCTTGAGCTGCTGAATCTCTTCGACCACCTGGGTCTGCCTCTCGGCCTGGCGAACGGCAAAATCGGCCATCACAGCCTCGATATCGATCATGAACTGCCTCCTGTAGAAAGGAGCCAACGACCTCCGCTGGCTCAAACTGACAGGCGCGCGCCTTTCCTCTGATGGGCGACGCCAGCGCCGATCCGGCGCTGGCGCGAAGACCGACAGGGCCTTAGTCGGTCCTGGCCGAAGTGTTCTTCGGATTGGTACCGAGGGGCCCGCGGCGATCGACAACGGTGATCCGCCGAGCCTTGGCCTCGATCACCAGGCGTTCGAGTACGCCATTACCCGGGAACGCAATGACGTAACGCGGATCTAGGGAAAGCATCCGCTCGTTGCGCTTGAAGCCGGCACGGGCACCCAGGCGCATATCCAGCGAGAATGTCACCTGCGGGATGCCTCGACGTTCAGCCCAGCTCGAAGCCAGACGGTCGACGCCCTTGGTGTCGCCGCCATGGATCAGGACCATATCCGGCACGCGGTCGCGGACCTTGTCGAGCGTGGCCCAGACATTGTTGCCGAAGGTCAGCGCATCGTCTTCGGTAGCATGACGGGTGCGCCCTCCAGCGAACACGACCGGAGTTCCTTCGGGCACCGCTGCACGGCGTTTGGCCTCGGCACGGGCGCGCAGGAAATCGCGCCCTTCGACCAGCGCGGAGGTAAGCATGACGCTGTGATTGAAGCGCGAGCTGGAGACCGGCTTCCAGGAGGAACCGAACTCGTTGAGGTAAAGGGCTGCTGCGACTTCGCGCATCTCTTCAAGCGCCAGCATCGCGCTCTCGGCGCATTGCGCCCGCTCGACCTGGATCTCAAGTTCGTGGGTGTGGACCTCGGATCCGTCAGCCGTAGCAATCAGCGCGCGGACCTCGTCGGTCGCCCGGTCGAGGGCTGTCGATTTGCGCTCGGCGGAGCGGTGAAAGATGTTGACGAAAGCCCAGCCGAGATCCTCGGCGTCGGCCTCAAGCGCGGTCCCGGACACCATGGCGAAGAGATCGGACCAGACCGCTTCGAGGGTTTGGACGACCGCCTCCCGGACCGGGAAATCGCTTGTCGATACGGGAGCGGGACCGATGGAGAAGCCGGCGAGATCGAGCCCGGCGAGTTGATCGGCAAATGAAGTGTGCATGGGGGAGTCCTCCTGAATGGCGTGAGGCCGACGCACCCGTTCATGGCTGCGCCAGCGAGAGCCCGTCAGGGCCAGCATTCAGGCAGGATTGCGCACCCGTCAGGGGAAACCCGGCTTGGCGGGCTGGCGCGGGCAGGCCTTGAACCCTCAGGGCCAAGGCCAACACGGGCCCGCCCAAGCCGGGTTGCGCAGGACTGGCGGCTGGCCCAGGGCCTCTCTCGCATGGCGACAGACCATGAGCGGCCGGCAAAGTGCAGTCAGTGATGGCAACCCGAAGCTCTGAGCATGATCTACTCGTGGAGCTCAAGCTGCGCGCTTGGTGTAGACCCCCTCGCCATTCGACATGTGTCCGAGGCAATCGTAGTCGCCGAACAAGGCATCGAAGCGGGATGCGATCTGGGACAGCCAGCGCCGTGCCCGCGGTGACCGGGCCGTGCGCAAATCGGCGTCCCAATAGGCCCCGTCATCGCGTTCCACGATCCAGACGGCCACCAGCCCGCCGTAGACCGATACGCCGAAATCGGCATAGGCATTGCGCATGAGGATCCGGTCTTCCCGGCCACGCCAACCGTCATGCGGGATCAGCGACGGGAAAGCATTGGCGGCCCGCTCGCGCAGGTCGTCACGCAGCCATTCATACTCGAATTCCCAGTCGTCCTCGGCTTCGATCTCGAGAACCGTGAATGCGACGATTGCGCCGCTGGGATAGCTGACTGATCGGCCCATGGCATCCTCCCTCAGGCCGCCAGCGCAGCGTCGTCGGACGCATCGTCAGACTGCTCGGGAATGATCTTCCCGCCGAGCTTCAGCAGCAGGCTCGCAGCTTCTTCGGCCTTGGCCGCAGCGGTCAGGATGGCTCGGTCGTCGTCCTTCAGAAGCTTGAGTAATCGCGAGGTGTCGATAATGTGAAGGAACGCGGTTTCAGTGTATGAAATGCGCAGAATTGCGACGTTATCTGACGGGCTTTGCTCCGCATTATTTCTCGACGAACCTCTGCGGTCGTTT
>NZ_CAKKNC010000044.1 GCF_918741285.1 Sphingobium sp. CECT 9361
TCCCCCGTCCGTTTCCGGATTTCAGGTCTTTCGGACCCGAGGTTAGCTTGGCGGGCAGAGGTTTCCTCAACTTACCTCATCATTACTGATACTCCTTTCAGCGCCACAACGGCGCACTGTCCTTGTAGCCGAAAATCATCCCCTCCTTGTCGTTGGGGTTCCAGCGGACCAGGCAGACGATGGCAAATACCTCGCCGGCGACGCCGTCGGTGATGACCTGGGCCGCGGCATAATAGACGCGATTCTGCGGACACGCCGAGGCCAGCACCTGCAGTCCTTTGCTGCTGCCGCCCTCGAGCTGACGCTCGTAGGTGAACTGCGCGTCGAGATAGGATTTCGCGGAGGTGTGAGCCCCGAGCGAAGTGCGGGGCATGTAAAGCCAACCCATGGCGGGGTCTCCTGTTCGGGATGTGGGGATGGTGGCCGCTACCAGTCGTAGCTGGGCAGCTCGGCGACCGGCGCGCAGTCGCGGTCGAATTGCAGCCAGTCGGCGCCCGCGGCCTCGGCGAGGTCCAGGCAAGCACGCAGCGCTTCTGGCATGGCGGCGCGACCGGGCGACTTCACCCAGATGAACCAGCCATATTCAAGCCAGCGCTCGGCGACGATCTGCCCCTGCCAGATGTCCGGATTTAATCGCGCTACCAATGGCGGTGGCGATGCGATCAGAAGGTCGAGCTCTGCGGCGATGTCCTGGCTAATATGGGCGGTCGAGAGGCAGGCAAGCTGCTTGATCTCCAGAGGCATGGTCAATCTCCCTGCTTATGCGGCAGCCGCAAGGCGTTCGGGCCCGGGCTCTGCAGCTTCGTCGTCATGCGGAGTGGCGGAAGTTGACGCATCTTCGCTGAACGAGCGGAGATAGCTGAACGCCTGTTCGGCCTTGGACGCCGCGTGGATGATGGCGGTCTTCTCGCCCCGAAGGACTCCTAGCCAGTGACCAACATAGCTGGCGTGGCTGTCGTGAAGCTCATTGGGGAGACCGAGTTCGGAACAGACGAGCCCACTTCCGATCTCAGCGACGAGTTCTTCGAAACTATATGCCATGTCGCCGAAGCGCTTGCCGAACTTTCGAGCAAGCCGGTTCGCATGACCACTCCAATGAACAGATTCGTGCGCCCTGATACTTGCGTAATATTCCATCGACTTGAACGAACGCTTATGGGGTAGTTGGATGTAGTCAAACGTCGGGTTGAAATAGGCGCGATTGCCTCCGTGCCGCACGTCGGCCGGTATCGCGTCGAAGAACCGATCGATCACGGCCTGGTGCTCCGACGGATCGACGGGCGCCGGGACTTCATCGGGCGGGTAGAAATAGGCTGGCAAGCCGTCGATCTGATCGGCGTTGAACACGATGTAGTGCCGCAGAAAGCGAATGCTGCGCTCGGTTTCGGCGCCCGTGTTGGGGTTGGACTCGACCTTGGTGAAGGACGAATAATAGACCGAGACTGAGCCGCTCTCGCCCTTGCGGACGTGGCCGCCAAGCGCTTCGGCCTGACGATAGGTCATCCAGAACCGGGAGCGATAGCCGCGAAGATCGCTGATCGCCCAGAGGTAGAGATTGTTGATGCCGGTGTAGGGGGTGCCGCAGTGGCGCAGCGGGCGGCCACCTCCGCTGGCGCGCCATGGCCGCGTCCAAGGCGGCACGCCCTCTTCCAGTTTGCGGATGATGAGGTCGGTGATCTCGGCCGCGACATCGCGGCCCGTCCTTTTCGGCGCGGGCATGATTGCGTTCTCCAGAAGGCGGGCAGCAAAAGACCGCCGACGCGGGTGCGCCGGCGGTCAGTCGCCCAGGAGGGTGTCAGGAAGATCAGGCGTCCACGGCCTCGTGGTCGTCCTGCGTCGTCACATCGTCGGTGGCAGCGGGATCCAAATCGGCATCCGTTGTCGCGTCGGCATCTTCGGCCTCGTCGCCGACGGTCGCTGTGTCATCGTCCACATCGTCTGCATTCGGCGCGAATTCGGGATCCGCTTCCGACTGGCGGTCGAGGAAACGCATCGCGTCGGGCACCCATGCAAGCGCTGCTTCCTTGACCTCCGGTTCGACGATGGACTCGCCGGCGAACAGCTTGTGGCAGGACACCGAGATGTCGGTCTTCTTGAGCGTGGCGTGACGCGCCGTCAGCGCGGCGCCCCCGACGTCGTTGAGCAGCGCGAGGATCGATCCCTTGCTGACCCGGTCGAAGAAATTCTCCGACGTGGGCCGCCACCAGGCTGCGGTGTCGATCTCGAGGATCGATGCGATCCGGTTCTGAAGGGGAATCTGCTCGTTGCTGTACCCCGCCTTCGCCTCGAGCGACATCGCAACGATGTAGGCGAGCCAGGCAGCCTTGCTGTCGTCATCGAGAGCGCGGAACGCCTCGAAGCGGTCGACTTCGGACTTATGCTCGGTCCATGAGGCATCGAGCCCGTCATGGGCCTCCGCCAGATAGTCGCGTGCGCGGGTCGTCGGCATGTCGCCGATCATCGGATCCTGCGGCGCGCGTGCCCGGATCGTGGTTCCGTAATGCACCGAATGATGATTGCGGTCGTCGATCATCGTGAACAGCGCATAGTCGAGGGCAAGCGCGGGATGCGCCAGCATACAGGCAGCGAGGATGTCGCGGCGCTGCATCGCCAGTTCGTCGTAGAGCCTGGCGCTGAGGGGCTTCCCACCCGGCGCGACCGTTTCGGGGCGCGGCGCGGCAGGGGCGTGATCGCCCCCAACCCGGATAGCACCCGAGAAGCGATTGCCCTGCTCTTCACCGTCCACGGCGCCGTCTTCGCCCGCCGGCGCTTCGCGTCGAATGGGCTGCTCGCTGTAATATTGCGTGTCGAGCAGCATTTCGCCCTTGGGCGTGAGGGTCAGGAACAGGCCGACAAGCGGCTTGATCTCGTCCGGAAGGAACGGGACCCGCTGATGGATCGCCTGCGCCTCCTCGGCGAGACGGTCATATTCCTGATCGAGCAGCTGGTAGGCATCGTCGCCGAGCTCGTCGTCCTCCATTTCGGACTGGATGACGGCGTGACGGTCTTCGATCTCGGCAAGTCGGGCCGACTGCTCCTCGGTGAGATCGGGCTGCGGCAGCAAAGCGCGATAGAGCCCGGCGGCAGCGTTGTGGGTGTAGCTGCTCGCGATGGGACGGATCCAGGCGAGGCCGGATTCCTCACCGATGCGCTTGGCCTCGTCCTCCATGATGTCGGCCGCGAGCCGCTGCGCGATTTCGGGGTTCACCCACCGATCGCCACCGTCGCTGAAGAGGTCACGATCGACCTTGCCGCCAGCCTCGACGTAGCGATCCTCGCCGACAAGCAAGGCAACCGCGTCGTTCGCCTTCATGGATTCGTTCGCGATGGCGCGGCGGATCGTGTCGGCGTTGGAGTAGCTGCTGTATGCGTTCCAGATCAGGAGCTGCTTCTCCTGATTTTCGGTCGAGGCATAGGCCTTCGCCACGTCGAGGGTGATTTCATTGGCGCTCAGCGCCTCGAAGATCGGGGTGGCGAGCGACGCGAGGCGGAGGCGGCCTTCGACGAACCGGCGAGTGAGCCCGAAGCGCTTGGCGACCGCATCGATATCGCCGGAGGTGCCGAGAAAGTGCTGGAAGGCCCGGCATTCCTCCGCCGGCGTCATCTTCAACTGGTGGAAGTTGGCGGCGAGTGAAGTTTCGGACAGCGTCGCGTCGTCGCCCTTCAGCACCATGACCGGCACGTCGAAATCGTCGGGGTTGATCTCGCCGCGGTCGGCACGAAGGTTGAGAGCGCGTAGCCGGCGACCACCGTCGAAGACGGCGAAAGAGCCGCGTGGCTTTGTCACGGGCGTAACGAGGAGGTTTTGCAGGATCCCGCGGGCACCGATATCGGCCGCGAGCTGATCGATATTGAGGTCATCCGACGTGCGGACGTTGAACTCCGAGAGGCGGAGCTTGCTGAGCTTGACGGTCTGGATCACAGGGGTAACTCCTTCTGGCATCCGGATCATCCCGGACACCATCCCCGCTCCCCCTTCCCTTTCGCTCAGGTCGCCTTGAGCAGCTCGGCGAGGATTGCCTCGGCCGTCGGCACCGGCAGGAAGGCGCGGGTGCGGTACTGGATGACTTCGGTGAAACAGCCGATGGATTTGAGCCATGCCAGCTGCTGAGACGGGCATCCGACCAGTTCGATGCGGGCCGATCCGTTCACGATCGCGCGCTTGATCGTCATGGGGAATGGGCGGGTCAGATCGACACTGCGACCCGCAAGCGCCGACTTGGCGATATCCTGCGGCGGAAGGTTATCGGCCCGGTCGATGCCAAGTTTCGTGAAGAGCTGCGGCACATGGTCGTCGAAGACGAGGCGGCCAAGCCAGGATTGGCCGTTACCGTCGGCAATCCGGTTTACAACGAGGTGATCGCTGGGCAGCGCGGACCAGATCGGCAGGAGCAGGCCCGTGGCGAGCCGGATTGTTTCGCTATCGACCTTCTGGGTGGCGTCCAAAACCTCTTTGGCCCATGTCGCCGCGAAGGCGTCGCGGTCGATGGTCGTCCAGGCCGTCTCGTAGAGATCGTGTTCGCGCATATATTCGTGCCGGGTTGGCCGCATGAGCTCGATGCGTGGAATGGGCGTGCCCTCTTTCTCCTCCATGAGGGCCCGAGCGCGGGTTTGCAGGGCGACCATCCCGGACTTGGAATTGACCATGAACACGGCAGTTGGGTCGCTGTCTGCGATACGCAGGATGCGCTCCAATGAGACCGGTGTTCGCCGGCGCGTGATCTCGATCGTCAGGAGGTGCGACGTCGCGCCGCTGACCGGATCGGTTCGCAGCACCGTGTCATCGACGAGGGTGGCGCTGTCGACGAGGATCGTCTCGACCCCGACGTCCAGCCTGCCCGCTTCTCGCGCCGCCGAGACGCGGGTCTCGACAAGGGAAAGGAACTCCTCGAAGATCTTGTTCTGCAGGCCGATGGGTAGCGCGAGAATGCGGTTGAGCCAGCGCTGGATCGGCGGCAGCTCGTCCTTCATCACGCCATCCTTGTCGCAAAGCTCGAGGCCGGTGCGGCGCTCGAACTCGGCGTGCGAGATGCTGGTCAACTTGCCGCCAACGAGGAGGTGAAACCAGCTGATCAGCGCGGCACAGGCATATTCGCTTTCCAGATTGTCGGCCGGGTCGAAGAGATTTTGCCCGCCCGTCTGTCGCTGGCCTCTGGTCAACGCACCAAGGCTGTCGAGGCGTCGCGCGATGGTGCTGGTGAAGCGCAGTTCCCCCTTGCAGTCGGTCGTAACCGGGCGGAACAGCGGGGTGCAGGCTTGGTGGGTGCGGTGCGTGCGGCCAAGGCCCTGGATCGCGCGATCGGCGCGCCAACCTGGTTCCAGCAGCAGATGGACGCGCTGCTCCTGATTGGGGACGTCGAAAGAGGCATGGTAGGAACGTCCCGTGCCGCCGGCATCCGAGAAGATGAGGATGCGCTTGCGGCCTTGCATGAAGGCCGCCGCCTCGGCCTGGCTGGTGCGCGCGGAGCGCGTTTCGAGCTTCTGGTGGCCTTCGCCCGTCGAGACCAATCGCTTCGTGCGACCCGTGATTTCGGCGACGCGATCATGCCCGAAATGCTCGAGCAGTCCGTCCAGCGCCGCCATGATCGGCGGCATCGCGCAGAGATGTTCGATGAGCGCGCCGCGGGCAGCTTCCGCTTCCGGGTTATAAACGGGATTTCCATGTTCGTCCTCCATCGGCACCGAACGTGCCGTGCCGGTGTCGTCGGTGAAGACGCGCATCTGGCGGGTCGGGAATGCCCGCTCGAGGTAATCCACGACATATTCCTTCGGAGACAGGTCAATTTCCAGCGCAGCGCGCTCATCAGGTCCGAGTGAGCCCAGGCGTCGATCAAGAATGGATTCGGCGGTTGTTACGAGCTGCATGACGACCGACTGGCCCGCTCGAAGGTGGTGTTCGACCGCGGCGATGACGGTCGGCAGTTTCATCGAAAGCAGGACCTGCCCGAAGAACCGCTGCTTGGTAGACTCGAAGCGAGACCGTGCAGATGCCTTGGCGCCGCTGTTGAGCGTAGCGTCTTCGAGGGCATCGACGATGCCGGTGAGTTCGAGGGCCCTCTCCATATTCTGGTGGATAATGGCCCAGGCGTCGGCATAGGTGTCGTAGATCTCGATCTGGGCGGGCGTCAGCTCGTGCCTCAATATGTCGTACTCGACACCGGCGAAGCTCAATGCGCGCGCCATGTAGAGTCCGGTCGCCTTGAGGTCGCGCGCCACCAGCTCCATCGCGGCGATGCCTCCCTTGCGGATGCCGCTGATGAATTGTTCGCGATCGGCGAAGGCCGTCTCCGGGCCCCAGAGACCGAGACGCACGGCATAGGCGAGGTTGTTCACGTCCGACGCGCCCGTAGCGGAGGCGTAAAGGACGCGGGCGCCTGGCAGGTGGTTTTGTAGCAGAACACCGCAAATGCCCTGTTGAGACCCCTTCTTCGCGCCGAGAGCCCCCTCCCCGCCCGCGACGCCGCCCATCTCGTGCGCCTCGTCGAAAGCGATGACGCCTTCGAAGTCTTCGCCGACCCAATCGATGATCTGCTTCAGGCGGGTGTGGTCGCCGCGCATCGATCGAAGCGTCGGGTAAGTTACGAAGAGGACGCCCTGATCCAACTTGATCGGTTCGTCGATCTTCCAGTTGCCCAAAGGCTGGATGTCTCCGGTCAAGCCACCTAGCGCAGTCCAGTCTCGACGGGCATCCTCGAGGAGCGGCTCGTTCTTCGTCACCCAGATGTTCCGGCGACGGCCTTGCAGCCAATTGTCGAGGATACAGGCCGCAATCTGGCGGCCTTTGCCGGCGCCGGTTCCATCGCCCAGGAAGAAGCCTTTGCGGTAAGCGGCGCCGTCTTCTGCGATCGTCAGACCGACGCCTTCCTTGTCGGGCTTGAAGCGGCCCGGGAGAGACTGAGACCAGGCATGGCCCGCATAGACGACGGTTTCGAGCTGCGAAGCGGACAGGAGGCGCTCGGCCACCGTGCGTTCGGGAAGACGCGGCATATGCGTCGGGATTGGTGCTGGGATTGAGCCCATGGCGACCGATTCGACGAGAGCGGTGGGATGCTCGCCGGCCGTGGCAAAGACTATGCGGCTCGGGCGATAAGGCAGATAGACGCCGGTCTGGTCGAGCAGCGGGGCCGGCGTCTCCAGAGATGAATACTCGACCGGAAGCACATCGTTGCGGACAGGAGCATGAAAGGGACGCGGGTCGGAGCGGCTGCTTTTGACGGCCCGGAACATCGAGATTCCGGTGCTGCGTTTGGGTGTTGCTGACGGCAAATCGCTGCGCAGAGGCGCGCGGTCGCTGATCGAGATCGCGTCGAGCAGCTCGGCGATCGAGGAGCGTTGGATGATGGCCGGCGGACTCTTGCCTGGAATCTTGTCGATGACGAAGAGCCGGACCGCGATCGACGTGCCGTGTTTGAGGTAGCATTTCTCGAGGCGGATCGAGGTTCGCACGGTCGTCTCGCGCAGGACCGTCTCATATTGGTCTCGCATCCTGGCGCTCGGGCCGAACCAGTCCGGCATGATCGCGACGAGGCGTCCGCCAGGGCGAAGGCGCCGGAGCGCTGCCTGCAGGTGGCGCACGGCTGCATAGTCGTCGGCCCCGCGTCCGAGGGACCGCGAGAATGGCGGATTCATGAGGATGAGGGTTGGCCGTTCGGCGCTGGAGAGGGTGGAACCGATTGTGGCGCCGTCATGACCGGTGATGGTCGCGCGTGGGAACACTGCCGAGAGACGTCCGCGCCGCGTAGGATCCAATTCGTTCAGGTGCAAAGCCTGGTGAGCCCCACATTGCGCCACGAGAAGTCCATTGCCGGCGCTCGGTTCGAGGATGACGTCATCGGGCTGTACGTTTGCCAGCAAAACCGCGACCGCGGCTATGTCGACGGGTGTCGAGAATTGCTGCCACTCGATCTGCTCCTCACTGCGGACGGTTTGCGTGGGGAGTCGACCGAGGAGCTCGCTCGCGGCCGCGACGTCGGTGAGAGTGGCCAAACAGTAGGGGTTGGTGCGTAGATGAAGCGCGATGGCGTGTTCGAGGATTTCGAAGCTGTCGCGCTGCGTCCAGCGACCGTCGGCATCCGTGCCACCAAAGGCGGCGATCATAGCCTCGTTCAGGTGGCGCCGGGTGATCCGGTCGCCCGTGTGAAGATGGGCAATTAGACGGGTCGCGGCTGCGCGATCGGCGTGCTCGGCCGCTTCGAAAAGGTCGGTCATCGGGGATCTCCTGTGCGGCTGCACCCTCGGCAGCATCACACTCTCGATCCCCCTCTCCTCCTTCAGCCCGTGGCAGCGATGCCCGAAATCTGGTTGGCGCGCGCGTAGAGAACCTTAGCCCAATCCTTGAAGGGTCGTGGCGGAGGTGCTCGCTCGATCGTCAGGCCTGGCCGTGCGTAATGTGCCTCGGCATCGGCGGCGGCTGCGCGCCCCTCGACGTCATTGTCCTCGGCGATGACGAGCCGCGTGATCGCATCGGGTATGATGAGATGACTGAGACGGCCGGCGCCCAAACTTGCCCAACACGGCATGTTATGGAGAAGCGAGAACGCGTGGGCGTCTTCGAAGCCTTCTGCGATCGCGAGGGAAGTGCCGCCCTCCCCGCCCCGCCAAGCACCGTTCATGGGCCGACCGAGCATCAACTTGCGTGTGTAGTAGGCCGTTTCGGGATCGAGAAAGATGCGTTGGATTGCGACCAGTTTGTGGCTCGCGCGCACCGCGACCAGCAACGAGGGAAGAAACTGCGTTCGGGGTTTGGGAAGGTACGGGCAGCGTGGGTGGAAGCGCGCGTCCGCAGGGGCTGGCAGCAGGTGCCGTGTGGCAAGATAGCGCTCCGCTAGCGTGCCGTGGATTTCGTGCGCCTGGTCCCAGATGCGTTGAGCGTTCCCGGCGGAAGCAGGATGTGAGGGGGCAGGTCGTGCGTAATGGCGAGTGACACGGATGCGCCTGAGTTCGCGAAGTATGTCCTGCCGATCACAACCCGCGAAACAGTTGACGAGAATGTCGCTGTTGCCCTGACGGAGCGACAGGCTCGGCTCGCTATCGTTATGCGCGGGGCAGGAGCACATTGCGACATAGCCGTGCCACGTGCCTCCCAAGGCTCCAACGATATCGACCAGTTCTTGTGAGGGCTTCTCGGCGGTGAGGGGCATGATCGTATCTCCTGCGTCCCTTCGCCAAGCCCCTCTCCTCTCCCTTCACGCGGATGGGCATGATCATTTTACGATCGGGCGCAGATTGGGCCAACGGTCCTCTTCCCTTATCCTATTGAAGGAAAAGAAGAATCTAAGCTGTTAGATTGGTTTCTATAGGTGTTAGATAGTTAGCCTTCTGATTCCTGCGGTGAAAGCCTTGGAATCGTGCGAGTCGCGATCATTCGCCTGTTCCTGATGTGTCGATGATGCGTTCCCGAAGTGTCGGGCGTTGTGTTCCCGAAGTGTCGACCATCGGTTCCCGGAGGACCGTGATTCGTTCCTGATGTGTCGAAGGATCGAAAAAGGGGTGGAAAGTGCGGCGCGATTTGAATCATTTTGGCGCCGCATGTCGAGAATGACGTTCAAGAGGCATCGATAGTGCCGGCGACATGACGCCTGACGCGCGATCCCGGCGCATCCGGTCGGCCAGGCCCGACACTTCGGGAACGCTTCGGTCGGGATCTCCGCGGGAATCGGCCCTCGCTGCGAGGCATTGCATGGCGGGCGGCGAGTGCGATCCCTATCGGCTGGGTGTGTGTGGGCTCCGCTGCGGCGCATCCCTCAATTCCTCAGCGTGTGTCGGTTTTCTTTGTCGTATCGCCGAACGAAGCCGATGAAGGCGTTCTGGTAGTTGACGGGTGTGCGCGAGGGATCACCGTCGATCCACTCCCGAAACAACAAGTGGAGGTTCTGGTAGTCCCAACCAGGGCATTCGCCGCGAAGGGTTTGAAGCGTGGCGTCGGTGATGAACCCCTCGGTGGCTTTCGACGAAAGCGTCGTCACGGTCCTTCGAACCATACTGCGAACATCAAGGAGATCCGGCGCTCCGTCCTGTGGAGACGGGGCCGCCGTCGTTGGATTTGCGTTCAGGGCCTTGGCCGCGCCCTTGGGCTCCGATCGACGTTGCGCCCCCCCCTTCTTGGGTCGAGATGTTTGTTCGGTGTCAGCCTCGGATCTGCGCCGCATACGCAGGCTGGGTTCCCGCTTCCCGGGTGCCTGCTCGATCGCGATCGAATAGCCCGGCAGCTCGTTGCGCTCGGCGATTTTTGCAATCTCGAACTTGAAGCGGCGATACTGGCCTTCGGCGCCAGATTTCTCGAAGAGGGTCGGCAGGGAGATGGCAAACCCGGCCTCGCCGGCCCCCCCGGCGTGCTTGCGGGCAACCTTGTAGAGCCAGCGCTCGCGGCCGCCGCTTATATCGAAATAGGCTCGGTCGATGGAGAGGATGCCGCCCTGCATGAGAACACCCTCGTGGAACCAGTTGCTGAGCTCTAGGGTCATTCCGCGCGATCGCTCGGTCTTCTCGTCGACCAGTTGGGTCCAGCCATCCAGCCAGCTGAAGGTAGCTTCGCGTCGGTTCTCGGCTCGGATGTTAGTCTTGACCGTGGTCGAGACAAGGCGGTCGAGCGACTGAGCCAACAATTCGTAGGCGCGTCCTGTGGTTGGACGGCCGATCGCACGGAGCAGATCATAAGGCATAAGATGGAGTTTGCGCGGGACGTCGTTGACGCCGCGCCGTGCCATGTCAGCGAGTGTTGAGGCGCAGTAGATCAGGATGTCGGCGTCCCAGATGGTAGCCATCCCATAGTCCGGGTTGGCGGAGACGTGGACCCAGAGTTTCCCGTCGGGAGAGTTATAGTCGATCGGCTTGACCCGCTTGGACTTCGCGAGACTGAAGAAGGGACGCTCCATCATCTCACGCTGATCGCGCAAGGGGAGGTCAGAGATATAGGGCAGGAAGAGGTCGAATTGCTCGCTGATGTGAGCTTGTCTTGCTTTTGTCACGGGGTGTGCCTGGCGGTACGGGATTGAGCGCGTGCGAGCGCGGATTTTAATAGTAGCGACAAGGTAGAGGAGTTGGCCGAACGCTGAAAGTGGGGATGCGGTCGTTCGGATTTCGATGTGGTGGCTCGCCTCAGCCTCACTTTGTTTCCCCGGGGAAACTTTCTCGATGGAAGGGCAGGGCGCGGGTGGTCGTTATGGTGGGGAGGGCCGTTGCCAAGTGAGTTCCAGCTTGGCGCGTTCGACGCATTCGCTCCCTTTGCGCGGTCGTCGGGGCTGGCAGCGTATGACTCATGGGATGTTTCCCCGGGGAAACTTCGACCCGAATGACTCGTGACGCGGACGGGATAGGCCGTTTCGCAGGTGTTTCCCCGGGGAAACACCTGGTCAGCGCAGCAAGCCACGGCCCGAGGCATCGAGATGGGCGAGGGCTTCGCGGAGCCCGCGAAGGAGTTCGTCCTCGGTTGCGCCGGAGCCGGCATGGAGTCGGATTGTCGCCCCTTGCCGATTGGACGAGACGAGGCTGAGCGCGTCGCGCCCAATCTTGCTCTTGTATGTGAAGGGCTCGGCGACGTCGGCCTTGCTCTCGGTCGCCAGATGAAGGCGACGAAGCACCTCCGCTGCGGGAAAGGGAAGGTCGCCGCTCATTCGGCGTTCCGCTTGCAGCTTCGCGATCTGCTTTGCGGCGCTAGTGATTGTCGCCGCTCTCGCCTTGTCGTCGAATAGCTGCGCGAGGACATAGGCCGGTTTCAACTGAATATCGTCGGGGGAGGCGAAAGCCGAAACCACCACGTCGGGCAGTGCAGCGACTTTCAACATCTTGGAGAGCCAACCCTTCGATACCTTGAGCCGATCTGCCATCCGGGTCATATGGTTGCCGTAGTGCTGGCGAAGAGCGGCGGCGTAGTTCCGGGCGCGCTCCAGGTCGGAGACGTCTTTTCGGGCTCGATTCTCAAGGTCTGCAAGTCGGAAGGCGGCCTCGTCGTCGAGCGCCACGACCTGGGCGACGAACTGCATCTCCGGATAGGAGTTTCGGCGCAGCCAGGAAATCGACCAGTGGCGGCGGGTCCCAGCAATAACTTCGAAGTCGTGATCTGGGTCATTGTCGATGCGCCGCACGACGGCGGGCACCTTCTGTCCACCTTCTGCGAGGATCGAGTCGATCAGTTCCCGGCAATTCTCCTCAGTCAGATGGTTGTAGTGACGAGCGTTGCCGGTCCAGACACGAACACGTGCAGGATCGAGAAGCATCTGAGTGACCTGCCGGACTTCGCCGGTTGCGACGCGCGCAAGCGCAGACTCCCGGCTGAGCAGCGTGGTCCCGCGCATGCGGTCGGGGCGTGCTGGTGGCGCGATCGGGCCGCTGGCTTCATCAGCGGCGGGCGCGGGCACTGGTGCCTCGTCGTCGGCGAGGAGGTCGGCCAGATAGTCCTTCTGATTACGCGCCATTGTGCCCGCCCCCTAAGGATAGTGAAATGGCGGATATGCGACCCGCGACGAAGTGATGAAGATCAGGCCGCTTCATTGACAAGGGCTTCCTCGCTTACCGGCGAAACACGTCCCCAGCCTCTGCGAACGAGTTGCTCGACCTGTCCGAGTGCTTCATCAAGGTTGGACCGGCACCGCTTATGCGTGCGGGCGGTTCCGATGGGTTTGTCGAGTTCATAGACGGTCATCATTCGCATCGCGGCGTGGCTAATCTCTGCGGACTCGAGGATGGGTACCGGGAGTAGGGCAGGCCCGAACGTCTGCTCCATGATTTGCTGGACCATGGCGTGAGCCGGATCATTGCCGTTGAACTTCGAGCAGATCAGCCGGACGAACGAATAATCTACGTCGATGCCGGCTTGGCCGAGCTGTCCGATGACCTGCTCCATCATGGATAGGAATTGGACCGTGGAGCAGAAATCGGGGGTTGTTGCTGCGAGGGGGACGATGAGCGCATTGGCGGCCTGCATCACCGCGAGGCTGATCGTTCCGAGTGCCGGAGGCGGATCGAGAAGGACCACGTCGTAAGAGCGCGCCAGGTCCATCAGGCCCGCTTTGAGTTTGCGAAAACGCGTTGCGAGAATGCTTCCACCGTCAGCGCCGGCAGCCGCCATCTCATACTCGACGTCGAATAGTTCGAGGTTGGAGGGAATGAGATCGACATTGGGCCAGGGCGTCTTCTTTACGGCGTAGAGTAGGTCGGCCTGGGTCGGGTCGATCGAGAGGTAGGGATAAAGCGTCTCCTCGCGCGTCACATTGAAATGCGGATTGAGTCCGAACAACGTCGTGGTCGTAGCCTGGCTGTCGCAATCGACGACCAGGACCCGATAACCCTGCACCGCCAAATAATGTGCAAGGTGGGTGGTAACGGTCGATTTGCCGACGCCGCCTTTGAAATTCTGGACAGCGATGATGGGCGGCTGATCGAGGGGCGCGCGGGCAGGCGACGCGCCAAGGACATCGCGCATATGAAGGAGCTCTTCGATCGTGTAGCCCGCCCGGCGTCCCGAATCGGTAGCGGGCGGCTGGGGGAGGCGACCGTCCTCCTCGGCCATGCGGATGCGGTTGGTCGAACAGCCGAGGAGCGTGGCGGCTTCGGCGATTCCATAACGCACATCGAGACCTTTGCGGGTATCGGGAAGGAAGGCCTTGCGGCGAAGCCGCTCAATCATGCGGACGCCCGCATCCGCCAATTCTGCTATTCGCGACGCATCTGAAGTCAATTCGGCCATTGTCTTCCATCCTGAACCAATTTATGGTTACATAAGCCGGTTTCCATTCAATCGTCAATGTTGTGTGCAAAAGAGATCAGGCGAACCGCATGCTTTGGATCTTCCGTTCAGTTTGTGGGCCGGTTTGGTGGCGCGGAGCAGGGGCATAGTCCAACCGAACGAACGAGGGGCGCCGTAGCGCCGGGCAATATGCGCGAAAATCGAGCTAACACTCTGTTTTCGAGACGTAAATTGGCGCGGTTTCGTACCGAAGGAAACCGACCAATTGGCGCGACTGGTTGGCAACCGGCGGTGGACCGGGGGCGCGCGATCATGCTTGATGCGAACTTCCCGCGGCGGCGTCTGGCGCTGTTGGCCAACGATCCGAAGCGAGCGTCGAATTCGGCCGTTTCCCGATCGAAGGCGGAGCCGATATCGTCGATGTCTTTCGGCGGAGCTAATGTATCGAACGCCTTGCGGGGTCGGCCGCGCAGGGCAGGGGCCTTGTCCCTCGATCGCTAGTGCCGATCATTTCGGCCGCAAGCCGTCGTCATTGGCACCGACGCGCAACAGCCTGATTGCGAAGGGCATGCTCCACAGCCCCGCGCACGGCGACCCGCGTTTACGCTGCAGCTGTTTGATTCATTCATGCCGTGGATGATGCCGGTGGACTGAGGCTGGCCAGCAGCTTCCTCGCGCCCTGGGGCGATATCTCGAGTAATTGGGCGACGGCCTTGGCTTGCAGACCCGGATAGGCGAGCTGCAGGCGCGCGAGCAGCGGCGCCCGACTGCGCTTGGTCACCGACAGGGCGTCGATCGCGTCGGCCGACGCTGCCTCGATGGCATCGAGTTCCTGCAACCCGGCACGAACGGCTTTCGCGAGCTCATCCGCCATCATGTCGGCCAACTTCGCCGGTGTCGGCGGCAGGAATTTGGGCAGCAGCACGAAGGACGGGATGACACGGGTGGTGACGCGCGCGTGGAACAGCATCGTCGGCACGGCGACCGCGATCAGCCAGTTGCGGTCGGGCGCGCGTGACGGCAGCGATAGCGCGCGGCCATCGACCGTCACGACTTCGGCCGCGTCAGCGCTGCTCGCGCGGGTGAGGTCGGCGATGGCGAAGACGCGATCGGCGATCGCCCGCAGGCCGCCTTTGGGGAAGGGCAGGGCGGCCTGTTGTCGGACGGTTCGCCACAGCGGCCCAAAGTGGGCGATATCTTCTCCCCCCCACAAGGCGGCCGCCGACCGATCATCCAGCACGGTTCGGAGCGCGTTGAGCGTGGCCCGCAGGATCGGGTCGCGACTATCTTCGTCGCGGCTGATCGCGAGGTGGAATACCGCCGCCACCGAGATCGGATCGTTGAGGCCTTCTGAGGCGCGGGGAGGGGATGTTCGCCCGGTGATCCAGTCCTGGAGATCGCTCAAATCGATCGGCACGCCGGCGAGGCCCGCTAGTGCTACAGCCCCGTGAAGCCGGGCTTTTGCGAGGAAGATGTCGGTGCAGGGGCTGCCGCGCAGCCGGCCGTCGAGGCGCCCGAGCTGCAGCATCGTTTCGGCACGGCGCTCGGCCCATATCTGTGCGGTATCCATGGCGTAGCCTGTCATGAATGGAAACCAAAGTCAGTAGTTAGTTTCCCCCTCAAACACGGTCGAGACATGAACATGCGATAATTGCACTTATCACAGGTCCATATTTGACGTCTCAATATAAGGTGGGGTATACATCGCGCCGATGGGTCACCCCGCGAACCTCGACGACACCGCCCTGATTGCCGGGGAAACGGCGCCAGTAAAGACGGCGCCGGCCGACCTTGCGTGGACGATCGTGCAGATGCGCGCCGGCGAGCGCATTACCGTCAACGAGGCGCTGGTCGCTGCCTATCAGGCCGCCTCGTCGCCCCACAGCATTCGTGCGCTCAAGTCCGATCTCGAGGCATTCGACCTATGGTGCCGGCGCCACAACCGCATATCGCTGCCCGCGTCCCCGGAAACCGTGGCGGATTATCTTGACGCGCGCGCGGAGAAGCGGAGCCGGCCGGCCTCGCTATCCCGCTACAGGGCGTCGATCGCCAAAATCCACCTGCTGCTTAATCTGAAGGATCCGACGTCGGATCTTTTGGTCAAGCTGCGGCTACAGGCGGTACGCCGCGAGAAGGGGGCGGCGCAGAAGCAGGCGCGGCCATTGCGGTTCAAAGGGCCGGTGCGCGACGTCGAGCGCGACAAGGCGCGCGGGCTCAATATCCGCGCGCTGCTCGAAAGTTGCGGGAAAGATCTGCCGGGACTGCGCGATCGGGCGCTGCTCTCGGCCGCCTATGACACTGGCCTGCGCGCCTCCGAGCTGGTGGCGGTCGCGGTCGAGCATATCGAGGAGGCGATTGATCCCGAAGCGCGGCTGCTCCAGATCCTGCGGAGCAAGGGAGATCAGGACGGGGAGGGGGCGACCGCATATCTCAGCCCGCGCACCGTCGCGGCGATCGCAGCGTGGACCGAGGCGGCCGGGATCAAGACTGGGCCGCTGTTCAGGCGGGTGCAGGTGCGGCGGTACAAGGCACGGGCGGCGGTGCGGGGCAGGCCGATCGACAGCATCTCAGGGCGCGAGACCTGGGACTTGCGCAAGACACTCTCCAAGCCCGCCGTGAAGGCGCGGATTGAATACGACATCGGCAACGTGGCGCTGCATCCGGGATCGATCGGGCCGATCTTTCGATCGATCATCCAGCGGGCGTTCGATTTCGGCGCACTACCCGATCTCACGGCCGAGGATCTGGTGCGGCTGCTCAAGGGGATCAGCGCGCACTCGACGCGGATCGGGCTCAATCAGGACCTGTTCGCGAGCGGCGAGGACTTGGCTGGAACCATGGATGCGCTAAGGTGGAAGTCGCCGCGTATGCCGCTCGCCTATAATCGGAACCTATCGGCTGAGCACGGGGCGGCAGGACGGTTGATGGCGAAGATTGGATAATGATTGTATTGTCAATGATGGACCGGTCAGAAATCGCCTTAGGCAGGGACTGTCAGGATTTCCGTGTGTGACCGGGCGGTTGATCATCAGGCCGCCATGGCCTTGATGAAACGTTCGCCGAAGATGACGGCGAATTGTGCCTTTGCCATCGTCCATTCACGAGGCGGCATCTTCCACTCTTTCTCCGACCTGTTCAAGATCAGATAGAGCAGCTTGGTTGCGGCATCGTCACTGGGGAAATGCCCCCTTGCTCTGACAGCTCTGCGCAGCTTTGAGTTCAAAGCCTCGATGGCGTTTGTCGTATATATGATCCTGCGGACGTCGTCAGGAAACGCGAAGAACGGAATGACCTCAGCCCAGGCGCGACGCCAGCTCTGGCCGATAGCCGGGTAACGCTGGCCCCAGGGACCGGCCTCGAATTCGGTGAGTGCCACCTGTGCAGCATCAGCGCTGGGCGCGCGGTAAATCTCCTTGAGCGCCGTTGCCAGGCCTTTGCGGTCTTTCCGAGATACGAAGTCCATGGAATTGCGGAGTAAATGGACGATGCATGTTTGAACGACGGCCTCGGGAAACACGGCTGTGATCGCATCTGGAAAGCCTTTGAGGCCATCGACGACAGCGAGCAGGATATCCTCTGTGCCACGGTTGCGCAGCTCGTTCATGACCCGCAGCCAGAACTTGGCACCCTCGTTTTGCTCAAGCCACAGCCCGAGCACTTCCTTGGCACCATCGGCGCGGACGCCAAGGGCGATATGGATCGCTTTATTGCGGACCATGCCTTCGTCTCGGATTTTTATCCGGATCGCATCGAAAAAGACTAGCGGATAGATCGCATCGAGCGGGCGTTGCTGCCAGACGGCGACTTCATCGAGCACCGCGTCCGTCACCGTGCTGATGAGATCGGGCGACACATCGATGCCGTACAGATCCTGCAGATGCCCGGTAATCTCCCGGGTGCTCATGCCCCGCGCATACATCGACACAATCTTCTCATCGAAGCCCGGAAAGCGGCGCTGATACTTGGCTATCAGCTGCGGGTCGAAGCTGGACTGGCGGTCGCGCGGGACGGCTCTGTTGCAAAAATCGTGAAGCTTGAGCATGCTTGGCGGAGATTGGACGGACGGAACGATGACGGATTTCAAGTGGCGCCATTTCCAGGGTGATGTGATCCTGTGGGCGGTGCGCTGGTATTGT
>NZ_CAKKNC010000045.1 GCF_918741285.1 Sphingobium sp. CECT 9361
CGGAGCAGCTTGCCGGATTTGGCCGATCGACCGATGAGCAGATCGCCGTCGCCGGATTCCAGGCCGCGCACATCGTCACGCGATCCGAAGCGGGCCGAGCCGAGCAGTTCGTTGCGACCGGCCCGGCTATTGATCCGCCAGACCGCGACCATCACCAGGGCGAACGCGCCCCAGGCGATGATGCTGGCGAGAACTTCCGGCAGCAGTTTGCCGACCAGATATTGCACGACCAGGCACACGACAAATGCGCCGATGATCGCGCGAACCCATCCTATCCCCCGATCGCCCCCGACCAGTGGGCCTGCCATCATTCCTCCTCCTTCGATCAGTTATCGTATTTCACGGCCTTTCCTGCCGAATCTGAGATCATGGCCGACCAGGCTCCGAGGATCAGCCCTTGTTCTGGGTCGCCATCCTCACTTGTAACAGTGCCGATCATACCAAGAAGATTAGCCAGTTCCTGCCCCTTCATCACCCCGCCACGTTCCAACCCAGCAGCGATAACCGACAGAGCAGTTCCCATAGCTTTGACGACAGCATCTTCACTCATGGTGTTCACTCCTTTGTGGCAAACCCATCCTTCAGCCGGTTGAGCAGAGGGGCCATTAACGCATGGTCACGCTCACGGGTCAGGAACATCGGCAGTTCGCGTTGCAGCAGGGGGGCGAGCTGGCGACCGGTGGGCGTATCCTCGTCTATGTGGTGGAGGATGAACGCGCCAAGCATGATGCGCTCGCGGGTTTCAGCCTTGCGACGTTCGGTAGAGACGCGGGCCTCAAGCGCCTTTCGCCGCTCCCGCAACTTGCGCTCGTCTTCGCGCATTTTCTCAAGGCGCTCTTCAACCGGTGTCCGTGCCATGCCGTCCTCCTATGGCAATTCGCTATAGCAAGCCGAACAGCATGAGGCTACCTTATGAAGATAAGGGCACGCTTATACATTGGTTCCCAATGTGCGTGGTCCTAGTGGGGGCGTTGCCCCGCCGGACGGCTCCCCCTTAAGTGCAGTAAGGCAGAAGGGCGCGGCGTCGTGGCGATCTACCATTGTTCGGTCAAAGTCATCTCGCGGGCCACCGGGCGCAGCGCGGTGGCCGCTGCCGCCTATCGGTCGGGCGAGCGGCTGACCGACGAGCGCCTGGGCAAATGCCACGACTACACGCGCAAATCCGACATCGAGCATCGCGAGATCATCGCCCCGGAGCGCACGCCCGACTGGATGCTCGATCGCGCTCAGCTCTGGAACGGCGTCGAGGCGGCGGAGCGGCGCAAGGACGCGCAGCTTGCCCGCGAGGTGGAAATCTCGCTTCCGCGTGAACTGGACGCGGAGGGGCGGCGCGCCCTGGTCGATAGCTATGTGCGTGAGCAGTTCGTGTCCCAGGGCATGATTGCGGACGTGTCGCTGCACCGGGGCCATTCGGCGGACGGGCAGGAACAGCCGCACGCACATGTCATGCTGACCATGCGCGACCTGACCGGCGAGGGGTTTGGGAAGAAGAACCGGGACTGGAATGCGGCCGAGCGGCTTGAGGGGTGGCGTGCCTCCTGGGCGGACCATGCCAACCAGGCGCTGGAACGGGCGGGGTGCGATGAGCGCATCGACCATCGGTCGTTGAAGGATCAGCGCGAGGCGGCGCGCGATCGTGGCGACGCGGAGGGCCAAGACGATCTAGGCCGCGAACCGCTGGGCAAGGTGCCGTTGTCGGCGGTGGCGATGGAGCGCAAGGGCAGGCTCACCGAGCGCGGCGACGAACAGCGCGGGGTGCAGGCGCGCAACCGCGAGCGGCGCGAGCTGACGCAGCAGCTTCGCGAACTGAGCGCCAGAATCGCGGAAACGATGCGGGGCATCGGCGACAAGGCCAAGGATATGGCGCAGGGGCTTCGTGATCGTCTCAGCGCGGCGTGGGGCAGTCAGGACCAGGCCGACGATCGCGGCGCGGCCGAGCGGATCGCAGAGGCAACGGCGCAGCGAGTGGAGCGGGATAAGGACGCCCCGGAGCCGGGGAGCGCCGCCGCGCGCATTGCCTCGCGCATGGGGAGCAAGGGCGGCGGGTCGGATCATGACCAGGCCGAGCGCGATCTTGAACGGGATCGCAGCAAGGAACGGGACAGGGGCCGCGAACGGTAATGCTGTCAGGATTGACAAACGTACATACAAACGCCATTCTTCATCATGGATAGCAAAAATGTCGCTGGCTTCGATTGGGATGAAGGCAACCAGGCCAAATGCCAGAAGCATGGCGTCACGCTGGCGGAAATTGAAAGCGTGTTCGCCGGGACGCCATCCATAGGGCCAGATGCCGCGCATTCGACGGTGGAGACGCGCTTTCTGGCGATCGGCCGCGCCAGCAGCGGCCGACATGTGTTTCTGGCCTTCACCTGGCGCGATCGGAACGGGGCCAGATACATTCGTCCGATCAGCGCCCGTTACATGCACGCCAAGGAGGTGCAGCACTATGAGCAAGGATAAACCCCTTCCGCTGATTTCCAGCGATGAGGAAGCCGAGGACTTTGTGGGTTCGGCCGATCTTACCGGCTATGATCTTTCGGCGCTCACACCCACGCGGTTTGAGTTCGGCAGCAAGGACGCGCGGGTCAATATGCGTATGCCCGCCGAATTGCTGGAACAGGTCAAGGCGACAGCCGCCCGCAAGGGGATGCCGTATCAGCGGTTCATTCGTCAGGCGCTGGAACAAGCGTTGCACCGTTAAGGCTGACGCACATCATGGATGATGACAGCGACGATCCGGTGATGGCGCTGCTGGCGACCCAACGGGCGGTGCTGGCGGCGGTGGAGAATCTGGCGGGCCAGGTCGAGGCGATGCAGGCCAAGGTGGACGCCATGGGCGAGACGCTGGCTCAGTTCGTCGCTGGCAGTGTCAGCGCGGCAGTGGCAGGCGGTGCCGATCGCGTTCCGACGCTGGGGGATCGGTTCAGGGGAGCAACGGCAGAGGAAGCCACGCGCGATCCGGCGCTCTATGCGGCCTATACTCATTATATCGTCGCTCAGGTGATCGCCAAGAACCTCCACCGGGACAAGCCCATCCTGGCAGAACAGGAAGCGGTGCGGGCGCGGGGCTGGATCGCGGATCAGCTCGACCAGGGGCGACAGTTCGACATGGCTAAGACCAAGCGTCGCGAGGATGGCGCGGCCCATGCTGTGATCGAGCCGATCCATGAAGAGATGTTCGGTGGCCGTGTCAGGGTTGCGCCTCAGCCAAACCGGGAGCGGCAGGACCGCCTTTGACAAGGCGTTCGATACGGCTTTTCAGCAGCAAAGTGTATGGCGTAACTTGACACCGAACAGCCATATCTGATAGCTATATTTCATGAAGATTAGAAACGTGGTCCACAAGGGATTGCGACGATTCATTGAGAATGATGATGCCAGCGGGCTGCAACCCGCCGTCGTGCCCAAGATACTGCGCATGGTCTCCTTTCTCCAGGATATGGAGCTGGAGGATGAGCTGCGCACCGTGCCTAGCTGGAAAGCCCATCAGCTTACCGGCGATCGTAAAGGGACTTGGAGTCTGTTCGTCACGAAAAACTGGCGGATGACGTTTCGGATCGACAACGACGAGATTGAGATCATCGACCTCGATTATGAGGATTACCACTAGGAGGTGGTCATGAACGCTATCACTGGCATACGGATGAAGAACCCCGGCCATCCTGGCGGCTTCGTCAAGTACGAGATCATCGAACCGCTGGGCCTGTCGGTCACGGGCGCGGCTGAGGTGCTAGGCGTCACGCGCGCGACGCTTTCGACGTTGCTCAACGAGCGCGCGCACCTGTCTTCCGAAATGGCCCTACGGATCGAGAAGGCTTTCGGCGTGTCCATGGATACCCTCATGCGGATGCAGAACAGCTACGACATTGCCCAAGCTCGCAAGCGGGAAGGGGAGATTAAGGTCGCACCTTTCAAGGGAAAACCGCTCGATCAACAACCAGCATTGGTCTGAATATCAATGCAGAAGAGCGGACCGCCTCACCGGCCTTTGAACATAATGGCCCATACTAAATGAACCTTATTAAGTCCAAGAAGCGCGTCGCCGATCATGGAGAGGTGTTTACGCCGCCTTGGTTAGTTGAGCAGATGCTTGACCTTGTAAAAGGGGAAGCAGAGCGCATAGACGCGCGGTTTCTTGAGCCTGCTTGTGGCAGCGGCAATTTCCTTGTGCCGATCCTTCAACGCAAATTGGCCGCTGTAGAATTGAAATTCGGCAAGTCTGATTTCGAGAAGCGCCATTACGCGCTGTATGGTTTGATGTGCGCTTATGGGGTCGAGTTGCTGGAAGATAATATTGCGGAATGCCGCGCCAACATGCTGGACGTTTTTGCGGATTATCTGGGTTTGGATGAGGCCGACGACCTTTATCGCGCTGCCAGCCATGTGCTTTCGCTCAACCTTGTGCATGGGGACGCGATGACGATGCGTGGGATTGACGGCAAGCCGATCACCGTTGTGGAATGGGGCTATCTGGGCAAGGCCAAGTTCCAGCGCCGCGATTTCCGGCTTGATGTGTTGACCGGCATGGCCAGTTTCACCGCCGAGGACTCGTTGTTCGCCGGACTGGGCAAGCATGAGATTTTCACCCCGGCCAAGACCTATCCGCCGATGACCGTGCCCGATCTAGCGGCGGCTTTTGATGACTTGGGGGCTGCAGTATGATCGAACCGGTCAGCTTTGCCCTGCGTGGGCGCAATCCCGATGTGCTGACTTGCATTGCCAATCTGTCGAACGACGAGGTTTTCACCCCGCCCGAATTTGCCAACCGGATGCTGGACACGCTGGCGCAGGCTTGGGCGGAGAGCAATGGCGGTGCGGACATTTGGGCAAGTAGTTCGGTTAGGTTTCTGGACCCGTTCACAAAATCGGGTGTGTTCCTGCGCGAGATTGCAAAGCGTCTGATCGCAGGGCTTGAAACGGAAATTCCCGATCTTCAAGCGCGCGTAGATCATATTCTTACTCAGCAAATTTTTGGCATCGGCATTACGCGGCTCACCAGCCTATTGGCCCGCCGCAGCCTCTATTGCTCCAAGCACGCGACAGGTGAATATTCCATCGCGAGTTCTTTCGGCAACGATGATGGGAATATCTGGTTTCAGCGCACCGAACATTCTTGGATCGGCAGCAGCAAATGGACCAACGTTACGGATGATAAAGGCAATACCGTCAAAAAATTTGCCGAGGGCAAGGATGGAAAGTGCGAGTTCTGCGGAGCTCCACGCGCCATTTTTGACCGTGAATCCGCGTTGGAAAACCACGCCTATGCTTTCATACACACCAACGACATCAAAGCCCGCGTTGCCGAGCTTTTCGGAGGCAACATGCAGTTTGACGTAATTATCGGTAACCCTCCCTATCAGATGACCGGTGGCGGAGGAGGGACGAACGATTCCTCAATTTACCATTTGTTTGTTGAGCAGGCGATGCAGCTGGAGCCGCATTATGTCAGCATGGTTATTCCGTCCCGCTGGATGGCAGGCGGACGCGGAATGGATGATTTTCGCAAGGCTACGCTCAAAGATCGACGTCTGAGGACGCTCGTTGACTACCCCAATTCGGCGCAGGTGTTTCCCGGCGTAGACCTCAAAAGTGGCGTTTGCTACTTTCTCTGGGATCATGAACATGACGGCGATTGCGCCGTCACACTCGTTCGAAATCAGGACGTGATTGGCCCGACCAACCGCAAACTCGACGAACACGACGTTTTCATCAGAGATGTGCGAGCCGCCGAAATTCTCAAGAAGGTTCTTGAGAAGAGCGAACCGAGCTTTGAAGATTTGCTATCTGGTGACACTCCATTCGGCCTAGCCACGAACTTCAAGGCCTTTCGGCTTGGTGATCCCGGTGATGGCGAAGTCAAAATCTATGCTAGCTCCAATGCTGGACGGCGTAGCGGCGCAATACCCCGGTCAATCATCCGAAAAAATACGCATCTCATCGACTCTTGGAAAGTTCTTGCACCAAAAGCTGGTCCTGGAAATAGCGGCGGGCACATCTTACCAGACGCGGTTTTGGGCAAATCTACCGTTGCTGAGCCAAATTCTGTTTGCACGCAGACATGGATTGTTGCCGGTCCATTGAAATCAGAGGTGCAAGCGAAGATTGTTTCCAGATATTTACAGACGTCCTTTGTCAGGTTTCTCGTGTCTCTACGAAAAGTCAGTCAGGATGCCATGAAGGGCGTCTATCGTTGGGTTCCACAACAGGATTGGAGCCAAGGTTGGACCGACGAACTGCTCTATGCGAAATATGGCATCACTGAAGATGAAATAACCTTCATTGACAGTATGATACGCCCGATGGGCGGTGATCTTTTCGATGCGTAGGTCGATTGACGAGATCCTTGCTCCCAAGCCCGAGGCCCGCTTACGAATTTATGCTTGGACACCCAATGATGCGCCCGCTGCCTATACTGGGTTAATCAAAGTTGGTCAGACGACGCGGGCGGACGTCAACGACCGGATTCGTCAGTCTCAGGGGCAGATGCAGCAGGCCTACACGCTTCATCTTGACGCTCTGGCCGAACGTGACGATGGCACCTTGTTTCGCGACAATGATGTGCGCCAGCGGCTCATCGACAAGAAGTTCGAGAATGTCGTCATCGGCGCATCGCGGGAATGGATGCGGTGTTCGCCCGATGATGTAAAAACAGCAATTGCCGAGTTGCAAAAGGGGCTGCGGCTATCCGGCACGCATCACGAAGACTTTCCCATGCGCGCCGAGCAGGCCGATGCCGTCGAGAAAACCAGCGCCTATTTCAACTCAATCTGGAACGACAATCCCAAGGCCGCACCGCGTTTCCTGTGGAACGCAAAGATGCGTTTTGGCAAAACCTTTACCAGCTACCAGCTTGCCAAGAAAATGGGCGCAAAGCGGGTGTTGGTGGTTACATTCAAGCCAGCCGTCGAGGATGCTTGGCAATCCGACCTGGAGAGCCATGTCGATTTCGATGAATGGCAGTATCGTTCCCAGAATGCAGGGAGCGGTTCGGTTGAATATGATGGCGACAAGCCGCTGGTATATTTCGGCTCATTCCAAGACCTTCTCGGGCGCGATGCTTTGGGCAACATCAAGCTCAAGAACGAGTGGATTCACTCGCTGAACTGGGATTTGGTGGTTTTCGACGAATACCATTTCGGTGCGTGGCGGGACAGCGCCAAGGAGCTTTTCGAGGGTGAAGAAGATGCCATTGCCCGCGAAGAGGCGCTGCTATCGGCCAGAACCGATAAGGAGATCGAGCGTCTCAATACCAAGGCCGCCGATTTGCAACAGCCGCTGGAGTCAGAGTCCGAATTCCTGCCGATCAAGGCGCGGGCTTATCTCTACCTCTCCGGCACACCGTTCAAGGCGCTGGCCACGGGCGAGTTTATCGAAGAGCAGATTTTCAACTGGACCTATACCGATGAACAACGCGCCAAAGCCGAGTTTGCTGCCGCGCATCCGGGTGAGCGCAATCCTTATGGCGCGCTGCCTATGCTCAGCCTGTTCACTTACCAGATGCCTGAAGAGCTGACAGCCATCGCAAGCGCTGGTGAGTTTGACGAATTCGACCTGAACGAATTTTTTTCCGCCAATGGGACCGGCGTGCTCGCGACGTTCAAGCACAAGGATGACGTGCAAAAGTGGCTGAACATCATTCGGGGGTCTTATAATCCGCAGACTGTCGAGAATCTGAAAACAGGCACGAAAGCGCCATTCCCCTACGAAAATGCGCGGCTGTTGCCCTATCTCCAACATGCCTTCTGGTTTCTTCCCAATGTCGCGTCGTGTCAGGCGATGGCAAACCTGCTCGAAGAAAAGCAGAATGTCTTTTGGCATGAATACAAAGTCATCATGGCCGCTGGTGGCGGAGCGGGCATGGGGTTGGCGGCATTGAAGCCAGTTAAAGACGCTATTGGCAGCGGCTTTGAGAGTAAGTCGATTACGCTTTCTTGCGGCAAGCTCGCCACCGGGGTCACCGTCCCGCAATGGTCTTCCATCCTCATGCTGCGGAACCTGAAATCGCCTGAAACCTATTTTCAGGCAGCCTTCCGAGTGCAGTCCCCTTGGTCGATCAAGAATCCCGATGGCGACGATCCGAACCGCGAGGATGTCCTCAAACCCGTCTGTTTCGTCTTTGATTTCGCACCAACGCGCGCGCTGCGTCAGCTTTCAGACTATGGCATCGGCCTGTCGCCCAGCGAACCGAACCCTGAGAACGCAGTGCGTGATCTGGTGTCCTTCCTTCCAGTCCTCGCGCATGACGGGGCGATCTTGAAGCAGTTGGATGCAGGCGAAATCTTGGATTACGCAATGTCCGGCACCACCGGCACGCTGCTCGCGCGCAAGTGGGAATCAGCCATGCTGGTGAATGTTGATAACGACACGCTGCGCCGGGTGCTTTCGAACGAAGAGGCGATGGCGGCAGTGGGGCGGATTGAAGGTTGGCGCGAGCTGGGCGACAATGTGATCGAGACAATCATCAACAAGGCCGAGACGGTCAAAGACCTAAAAAACAAGGCTAAGGATGGCGAGCAAACGGAAAAGGAAAAGAAGGAGCTGAGCGACGAGGAACGCGAATATAAGTCGCTCCGCAAGGAGGTTCAGAAAAAACTGATAAAATTCGCGACACGTATTCCAGCTTTTATGTATCTTACCGATTACCGTGAAAATAATCTACAAGACATTATCCGGAAGCTTGAGCCGGAGCTGTTTATGACTGTAACCGGCCTAACCATCGAGGACTTTCATCTGCTTGTTCGATTAAATGTGTTCAACACCGAGCGGATGAATGCAGCGGTTTTTGCGTTTCGCCGTTATGAAGAAGCCTCACTGCGCTATACCGGGATCGATAGCCACCAAGGTCTGACCCAATATGGCCTTTACGACACTGTCGTAGCTAAAAATTGACCCATCATCATATCACAATGATCGATAGACGCGGGGGCTAGCTATATTTCTTCGCCCGCAATAGCAGCGCGTCCCTCAATGAAGAACTTATACAACTTATCTGATCGGCGCTGGGCTGCAAGAAGAACCTTACCTGCAACGACCGTATCATTCCCTGCCATCTTCTTCATCGTTCGATAGGAAGTGATGTTTAAAGAACGCGAAAGAAGCTTGGCCCGCTCCCCAACTTCAATGGCGATAGCCGACTTGCGATCTAAGTGCTTTGAACTTGACTTCAATAGCTTCATTTCATGAAGGTATGACCAAAGATGATCGTAGTTCTCGGGGGTTGAGTAGCAACGGAACAGAAAACCTACATAAGCGGCATATCGAGCATTGCCGATAGCCGGAGCGCTAGAAAACGGCAGGGGGATGGGTTTGTCGGCCACAGGTTTCTGGACGGTTAGATGTGAGATCTGGGGTCATTCGGAGGCTCGCCCGCGATCGTCAAAGCGGGTCGCATCAAACCCGGGTTTGATGCATAGATGAGCATGCAGATTTTGCGATACCCCTTGCATGAGGGCACCGAACGCAATGACGAAAGATAAAGGGCATTCGGATATGGCCGACCTCTATCCGGAAGATAAAGCAGGTTTCGACGTTCCCAAGGCACCGGGTCACTCGCTTCTGCTCTTGAACAACTACATGCGGACGGATCTGCTAAGCCACATCCACCTGCGTCTCCATCAGATGCGGGACGCAAACAAACCGGGCTCGCCGTTGCATCATCTGGCCAAAAGTCTGGACCAGGTAATCGGCACTTATGATGGCATCAATCTCTTTGAGTGTGTCGCCCGGAATCCCGTTCACATCGATGCCGATTATGAGTTTCAGCCCGAACAGGACTACCTCCACGATATCAGGCTGATGAAGCATCACCTCAAATGCCATAGGAGAACGATCAAGGACCTGGCCCGCTACCGCTGACAGGCTCTTATGTAGGTTTTCTGTTCCGTTGCTACTCAACCCCCTATACCCATTATGTCGTCGCTCAGGTGATTGCTCAGAACCTCCACCGGGACAATCCCGTCCTGGCAGATCAGGAAGCGATGCGGGCGCGGGGCTGGATCGCAGATCAGCTCGACCAGGGGCGGCAGTTCGACATGGCGAAGGCCAAGCGCCGCGAAGATGGCGCGACCCATGCCGTGATCGAGCCGATCCATGAAGAAATGTTCGGCGGTCGCGTCAGGGTTGCGCGTCAGCCAGGCCGGGATCGGTAGCGCCCAGCCTGATTATGCTGCCTCCGCGATCCTGATTTCCAATGTCAGGCCGGATGCCGTGGCGAGGTTCACCAGCGCATCGAGGGAGAATTTGCCGAGTTTCCCGCGCAGCAGATCGTTGAGCCTAGGGCGCGTGATGCCGAGCCGAGCCGCCGCTGCTTCCTGCGGCATGTCCCAGGTGCGAATACGGCTTTTCAAGGCCGACAGCAGTTCGGAACGCGCCTTCATGTTCGCGGCCTCTGCCGGGGTGTCGGCCAGTGCGTCAAAGACGCTATCGAAAGTCTGAACTTCCATCGCCTATTCCTTCCTCCATGCCCGTAAACGGTTCGCGGCCAGTTCAATGTCCTTTTGCGGGGTCGCCTGGGTTTTCTTCTGGAAGGCGTGGAGGACAAGCACTGCCTCCGGTAACGTCGCCAGATAGATCACCCGGAAAGCCCCGGATTGTTCTCTGATCCTGATTTCGCGCACGCCAGGCCCGATGGTTTTCATCGGCTTCCAGTCGTCGGGGTCGTTGCCGATCTGAACCTCGCCCAGCTGATGGCCCGCTTCGGAGCGGGCATCATCAGGAAAATCACGAAGCCGAGCGAGGCTGTCACCCAGGAACGAAATCTGTTTCACGGCAGTGATGTATCAAATTCGATACACTTTGGCAAGCTTGGATTTTTCGGCCGTTCGTTCACTTGTCCCGCACTAGCCTCTCTGTGTAGCAATTCAGGCTGTCGTTGGATTATTAATGACATCAACGATCTCAGTGGCAATTTCTTCAACTGTATGAGTTGTCGTGCTCCGAGCCAATCTGTCAGCGAGGGACGGTGAATAACCAATCACCTCCTTTTTGCTGACATTATGCCACACTGGCAGCAAAATCTGGTCTCCAGAAACTGCGCGCGTTACCAAGCCATCTAACTCATATTCTGGCCATCCTCGGCCGAAGAAAGATTGAGAAAGCACAACAACGCCGAAACGGCTGCTGGCTAAACCACGATCGATTTTTCGCCTTAGGCTATCGCCAATGCGAAGCTCGAACTCGTCGTACCATACGCTTAAACCACCACTACGCAGGGCATTGGCAAGCGGGCGAACGACCTCGTCTTTATCTTCCGATGCATGGGAAATAAAAACATCGAAGGTTCGACCATCTGGAGCTTCAACGGTGGGCGCTAAATCTTTGTCAGCGTCTCGAACCAGTGAAGGGATGCTACGAAGGGGTGCCTCGTTAATGGTTGGTAGCGGCCTTAAAGCAGCACCGGGAATTATGCGAATACCCGAACGGACCGTACCACGAAGACCCTGCATATCGACGGTTGCATGCCATGTGCCTGAATTAGGCACTGTAAGGCGCACTGGAGACTGCTTAGCCAAGCCGCCATGATAGCGATGCTGTCGTCCAGCTTTGTAACTGTTGAAGTTAGAAGAATCCATTAGCCGTACATTGGCAGCGCTACCCTGAAGCGTGATCTCGACGACGCTGCCGCGTTCAAGGTGGCCCAAGTTATAATGGGTAAAGTTCATATGCTGTTCCTGGCTGGGATCGGCCTGCGATAGAATATCGCAGGCCGAAGTAGAGGACGGCTAAGCCGTCCTCCCCCGTTTAGCGCTTACGCTTGGGCCGATTTGCGGCCTGAGTTAAGGCTGATGCCGCAACCGACTTAACAGCTTTGGAGCTGGTCTTGCTCCGCAGAAGCCTTGCCGCTTTTGATGCAACGCTCTTCGATGTCCGTTCGGTCATCTCAGTTGACCGAGTAAGGGCCAGGAGGCGGCACATTTTGGTTTGCAGGCTTGATGGCCGTGAACCTCTTGCCCGTATTGATTTCGGAGATACGACCCGCATTTACCTTAAAGAAGGCAGCGATGTCACTTTGGCGATCGCCACGCGAAAGCATGGCTTTCACCACGGCCGCGTCGGCGACCGTGAGTCGAGGGGTAGGTGTCATGTTTATTAAACTCCATTCAAGTTTCAACTTGAAGGAGCGCCAGGTTGTCTGGACCGAGCGGCACTCCTTCACTGCCTTACATGCGACAATGCGCCAATCGCGTCAAGACACGATGAGCAAACCAAAACGCACCAATTTTCGTGGACCTCATTCCGAAAAACCAATGGATTTGCTTTGGTATGTTTCCATGGCGTATTAATCCTCTTCGTCCTTCTTAACTGCTTGCTATTTATATGGAGCCATTTATGTCTCTAGGGTAGGAGACATAAATGGCTATAGGTCTAGCCATAAACGGTGCGAGATAGAGACATGGATGGTGTACTAAGCAGCCAAGAAAAATGGGGATTAGAGGCTATTGCGGCAGGTTTTACGGTTTTGCCCAACCATTTTCTTGCGTTGAACCAATTTGTCGAAGAGGAAAAATCGTTATCCCCTACAGAAATGATAGTAATGCTACAAATATTGTCTGCTTGGTGGTCAAAGGATAGGCTGCCTTTTCCTAGCAAGGCAACAATAGCTACCCGATCTGGACTGAGCCCGAGGCAGGTTCAGCGCGCAATAACTTCTCTTGAAAAGAAAGAATATATCGAAAGGATTAGTCGATATAGCACAAACCAAGGAAGAACGAGTAATCAATTTAAATTAACTGGACTTGTTGGCGCGGTGATGAAAGCAGCCAAGGAGCACCCTGCTGCATTTAAGCGGCAGTCGCCAAGTAAGCCAAAAGTAGAAGAAGAAGTTCTCTGAAACGACAAAGCCTCCGCGATTAAGCGGAGGCTTTGTGTGATCGAGAGGTTTAGCGCCGCTCGGTCCAGACATGTTCTAATATGATTAGGCTATCGAAACTGTCAAGGGATTATAGTTTGGATTGCCCGCTCAACCCGTAACGAATGTGTTAACCTTCGCGCACTGAACCGAAAATCACAACTTTTGCATAAGCCAGAGAACCACCTGAATCTGCGGCTCTCCTTTATGCGAAAGATATTTGCATAAAGCTGGGCGTTTCGGTTATGGTTTCGGCATGACCATTTATGGCTATGCCCGCGTCTCAACAGACGGCCAGACCCTCGATGCACAGCGCGCGGCACTTGTTGCCTCCGGGGCCGCGAAGGTGTTCCATGAAACCGCGAGTGGCATAAAGAGCGACCGCAAGGAGCTGGCGAAGGCCCTCAAAGTGCTGGAGGCAGGAGATACCCTGATCGTTACCCGCCTCGACCGTCTGGCGCGCTCAACACGCGATCTGCTCAACATTCTCGACACGGTGGCCAGGGCAGGGGCGTTGTTCCGTTCGCTCGGTGATCCGTGGGCCGATACCACAACCGCACATGGCCGTTTGATGCTGACGGTTCTGGGTGGCCTGGCCGAGTTTGAGCGCGAGCTGATCGTCACACGGACAGGGGAGGGACGCGCCCGCGCCGTCGCGCGCGGACAGCATATGGGACGCCCGCCGATGCTCACTGCCCATCAACGCACCGAAGCCTTGCGCGCGCTGGCCGATGGCACTGCAACGCAAGCTGATCTCGCGCGCCGGTTCAACGTCAGCCAAAGCACCATCTCCCGCCTTGGGGACAAGCTCATACCCAAAAAGGCCCAACCGCCATTGGATGCGGACACTGAACACGCCGCGCGGGTGTTCATGAGCCGCATATCAGGCCGCTACCCCGTTGATCGCGCCATCCTGTTCGGAAGTCGCGCCCGCCGCACACACAACGCGACAAGTGACGCTGATATTGCCGTGGTGCTGAAAGGCGAACACGGCAAACGGTCAACCACGGCAATCGATATGGCGGGCATCGCGTTCGACGTAATGTTGGAAACCGGAATCCTCGTTGAAGCCCTGCCGTTGTGGGGCGACGAAATGGAACACCCCGAACAATTCAGCAATCCGGCCCTGATCCGAACGATCCAGCGTGAAGGGGTGCCGCTGTGAGCAAGCCCGTCACACCGGAATCCTATATGCGGAAGGCCGCTCAAGCTGTAACGAGCGCGCATCAACTGCTTGCCAGTGGCGATGCCGACGGCGCTTGCAACCGTGCCTATTATGCCATGTTCGACGCCGCTCATGCAGCGCTCCGTTCCGCCAACGTCGCGGAAACCGCTTCCGCCACCAAAACCCATAGAGGATTGATTGCGGCCTTCGGCCAGCACCTTGTCCTTGGCGGACACGTCGCGTCTGAACTGGGTAGCTCGCTCAACAAGGTCGAGCGCCTGCGCCTCCTCGCCGATTACACAGGTGATCCCGTCAGTGACGAGGATGCCGCATGGGCAGTCGGACAGGCTGACATTTTTGTCGCGGCAATCCGCGATGCATTCGGCATCGCGTAGCCGCCCGCTTTCCTAAATGTTGACGCACCGCTTCAAATCGGCAAACTGTCAAGAATTCATCGCTGAAAGTTTGCAAACATGAAAATTATCACGATTGCAGCGCAGAAAGGCGGTGCAGGAAAAACAACCCTAGCCGTTAATCTGGCTGTTGCCGCCCAGGCCGGAGGGATCAAAACTGCTCTGATCGACCTCGATCCGCAGGAAAGCGCAACCGCGTGGAGCGAGAGGCGAACAGCTGAACTGCCCCACGTCGAACCATTAAGCGCCCGTAGATTGTCCCCATGGATCAATGCAGCTGAAGCCGAAGGTTTTGCGCTGGCGATCATCGACACACCGCCTGCGGCAGGCGCAGAAGCAGCCGAGGCCGTGCAGCGTTCGGATATGGTTTTGATACCATGCCGACCTTCCCTGATCGACCTAGAGGCAATCAAACGCACCGCGCAGCTTATCACAGCGACCGGCAAGCAGGCCTTCGTCGTCCTGAATGGCGCACCGCCAACCGCCACCGCCTTGTTAGACGATGCTCGCACGTTGGCCGAGGCAACCGGCCTACAGGTTGCCCGCGCGGTAATCCGTGAGCGTAGTAGCTTTCGGGCTGCGTGGCCGTATGGCCTAGGCGTTATTGAGCATGAGCCGGAAGGGAAGGCCGCATTAGAGATTGCAGCTTTGCGAGACTTCATATTTGAACATTTGCAAATTATCAAACCTTCACATGTGAAGACGAAAGGTAAGGCTGCACATGGCTAGAAAATCCCTATTATCCGCCGCTATCGAGCGGCCGCAGGCCGAGGCTAACGAAAACGCTATCCCACAGCCTGTGGCAGATGTTGTACGGGCAGAGGCTAAGCGACCTAACAGTAACGCAGGGAAGTATCACTTAGGCGGCTATTTTGATCAGGATGATCCGACCGCTGAAGCCTTCCGCGTATTGGCTGCAAAGACCCGCCGCAAACAACAAGACTTATTGGGGGAGGCAATCAGCGACCTTGTGGCGAAGTATGATGCGCGAGCTAAATTCGGGTCATGACAAAACGCATCCGCGACCCTCATGCTGGCACCGCTAGCGCAATGGATTACGTTCGTGTCGCTTTTTACACCAGCCTAGAAAGGCAGCATCCGCATTCTTGAGGGGTTGCTGCCCCTTGTCATCCCAGAAGGCGAGATAGTCCCCCTTGAGCGCGTAAACATCATATCCTGGCGCGACCGTGCGGGCCTTTTCCAGGGCCTGGTTGGAGATCATAGGGAACAGCGTTTCTTGGGGCAGGGCCTTTCCCGCGCGGGGCGTGAAAGTCACTTGATCGCGGGTGTTGTCAAAGCTCAGCGCATAGTCCGGAAAATGACCATGGGCATCGTCCTGGTCCACAATTGTCTTGATGAGACGCCGAAACTCAAAGTCGGTCGATTTGGACCCGCATTTGCGTTGCAGCGTATCCAGACCGAATTTGACAGCTTTTCCCGGCCACCCGCAATGCTTGCGGGCAATCTCGTAGAGCCGCCTTTCCAGCGGCTTCCGTAGCCGGAAATATTGGCGGTTCAGAGTCAGCACTTCATTGGAACGGATCGCGTTGAACACCCAATCCGATAACCGTACCTCGACCTCCTGCATCCGGCCTTCTCGCGTTTCGCGCATGATCCTTACGCGATCGATCAGGCTGAAAATATCCAGCGCCTCAGTCCCACCAGTCAGGATATTGGTTTCAATCTGCGTTCCCTGAAGGCGTTTGAAGGCGCTGCGTAGCTGCTCATAGCCCCGGCCATCGGTTCCCCGATTGGTCGCCACCAATAGGTCATAGGCCTTGAAGCGCACGACTTGGTTGACTGGCTGTCCGGAGTTTAGCGCCGCCATGAGCTGGCTGATGCAATAGATCAGCACATCCCGGTCGTGAACTGTCGCCAGCCCCAGCTCGCCGGGGGACACGCGAACGAAGGTGGAGCCGTTGCGATATTCCCGTGCGGTCAGATCAGGCTTGGTAGAGATGCTGAAGAGGGGATGCTCCATCGAGGCCATGTCCCCTTTGGGAGCCGCATCGAAAACGTCGCATACGAAAAAGTCCTGCTGGGGATAACGATCCGGCAGCAGAGGGGAGCGATCATCTGGATTCGTGTTATCACCCATAGCCGAGGCCTAACGTGTTTTCACCCATGGACCAATAGCCTTCGTGCTTTCACCCATGAGCAAGCATCGTGTTTTCGCCCATGGGCTGTGGATAAGCTCATATTTTTCTTTCGTGTTATCACCCATAATCTTTCGTGCTTTTACCCATGGATTTTCGTGTTATCACCCATGAGAAGGTTTTATAACCTACTAATCTAAAAGAGAAAATCGGCACTTTTTTTTGGCGTAACACAGATTCTAACACAATATAACACAAGAGAATTTTGGAAAACGAAGCGCATTACCGCATAGGCAGATGAGACAAGCAGAAGCAGAATTGGCCTACCGGCCAATGCGCTGTTTGATGCGTGACGGCGATGCCGTCACAGGGCGACCTACGGTCGCTGGGCTTCCGAGGGAAAAGTGGGGCGAGTTCAGCGCCCAATCGCGTCCTAAGCGCCTGTGGAGAGGTCCAGGGCGGTCAGGAGGTGCGGTTGCCGCCCTTTCCCATTCCGTTCGCCATCGGCGACGATAGCGCGCCCTGTGGCCGCTCAGCCGGGATCGGCCAGCCCGGCAAACTCGCGCTGATCGTAATATCGGATTTTCTCCACGATCAATGGGGCCTGCCCCTGGAGCATCAACAGTTGGTCGGTGGGCGGCATCCGCATGATTTCGTCGGGGTTCATGAGGTTTCGGGCGCTGATATGGGTGCTGGCCGATTCCGTGAGCTTTGCCCCGCCGATCCTGCTGCCCTGGGAATAGCCTGCCGTCTGATATTCAAGGGTTTCCTGCCCCAGCGTCTTCGACAGCAATTCGGCGGTGGCGAGATCGTTCACCCCGAACGCCTGAAACACCCCGGCATTCGACATGAAGGTGCCCGCGCGCTCGCCATAGAGGGCGCGCAACTGGTGCATGTCCTGCAAGATCGGCCAGAGCTGCAACCCGTATCGGCCCAGTCGGCCCGAAGCTGCGATTTTGGTCATCTTGGAGAACACGTCGGGAACGGGCTGGTTGTTGTTGACGATCGCCCATGCGAGGAACGACGTTCCGCTCCGATAAGGGAGCGGCGTTATG
>NZ_CAKKNC010000046.1 GCF_918741285.1 Sphingobium sp. CECT 9361
ATCTTCGCCCACTGCACATCGTTCAATTCGTATCGCTTGATCCCCATCGTCCGCTCCGTGTCCAACACGGAGCCCTATGAATCAGCAATTAGACCTCTTGGGAATCCTGAATGTCGATCGGCCCTAGGTTGTGTGCGAATTGGAGGGTCAGGCGCTGCTGGCCCCGTCGTCAGCGTTCGGGCGTGTTCGTGTGTGACGCCGTCAAGCTATTGATCTTTGCGCGCCTTCAAGCAAGGAAAGATTGCGATAATTGCCCAGTTCCTGAATGCGCTGGATGGAACGCGACACTTCGCCGTCAGCCGCCCCGTTCGCGGCAACGACCAGGCGCCCGTAGCCGCCGGCGTGAATGCGAAAGTCGCTCCAGATCCGGACGCTATCCCCGATGATGCAGGAGACGAGATGGCCCGGATGGAAGTCGGCCCGATCGACAACCGGCTCGGCGTAGCTATCGTTCGCCACAACGACGATGTGGGTTGCGCGGATGACCAGGCCCGGCAGCGTTTCCATCCACTGCAAGGTATCACTGAAGGGGCCGACGTCGGGAGCAGACCAGAACTGCGCGTCCGCGCTGACCGAGGTTGACGTTAGCGTCGTGGTGACCGCTTCACTGTGCCTTTCCCAGGCCAGCCGCCCGTTGGCGGACCACTCCGTTTCCAGGTGGCGCAGGTTGCGATCGAGTCCAGAGGCACATCGCTGCTCCAGGATCAGCCATTCCTTCTCCCGGTCATTCTCATCGACCAGGCGAACCGTCTGAAATGCCATGGCGGGCAATTCGAGTGCAGGAAAACGGCGCAGATGCATTTCGCCGACGATCTGACGCCGGAGGGGATGCTCAGAAAATCGCATGTGTGCGCCTTCGAAAACAGGTGCAGTGGCGCTTGGGGAGAGGCGCAGCCGTCGATAAGACGGGCGCGAGCATCATCGCCGGGATGAGAGTGCGCGGTTTTTCACTGGCGAGCATCCGTACGTTCCTCGGCCAAGACCTCCGATATCAAGCCTCCCGGGAACCGGTGCATGACGATTCCCTCGACGGCGTGAGAAGAGTGCCAAAGATTTTAGTTGACGTAAACGTCATTTCACGCACCATTAGGTAATCAGATGTCCGATTCCCTGGAGAGGCTATCATCGATGCGTAATGTGGTTGTTGCGGGCTATGCCCGGTCCCCCTTTCACCTGGCAGGCAAGGGCGCGCTGGCGCGCGTCCGCCCTGACGATCTGGCCGCTCAGGTCATTCGCGGACTGATTCAGCAGACCGGCGTGAAGGCCGAAGATATCGAGGATATCGTGCTGGGCTGCGCTTTTCCTGAAGGCGAGCAGGGCTTCAACATCGCGCGCCTTATCGGTCTTCTCGCCGACCTGCCGCTCTCTGTCGGCGGCATGACCGTTAATCGCTTCTGCGGATCGTCGATGAGCTCGGTCCACATCGCTGCGGGCCAGATTCAGCTTGGCGCCGGCGAGGCCTTCATCTGCGCGGGCGTGGAGTCGATGAGCCGCGTGCCGATGATGGGGTTCAATCCGCTGCCGAACCCCGAGCTCGCGAAGAAGAGCGCCGCCTATATGGGCATGGGCGACACGGCGGAGAATGTCGCGACCAAATATCAGATCACCCGTGCCCAGCAGGAAGCCTTTGCGGTCGCCAGTCAGGACAAGGCGGCCGCGGCTATCGCGGCCGGCAAGCTCGAGGCCGAGATCGTGCCGATCACGACCAAGGCGGGCGTGGTCGACAAGGATGGCACGCCGCGTGCCGGCACGACGACGGAAACCCTCGCCGGGCTGAAGCCGGCCTTCAGCCAGGACGGCACGGTAACGGCGGGAACGTCCTCGCCGCTGACCGATGGCGCAAGCGCAATCCTGGTCACGAGCGAGGATTATGCGCGCGCGCATGGACTGCCGATCCTTGCCCGCATCAAGTCGGTTGCTGTCTCTGGCTGCCAGCCGGAGATCATGGGCATCGGACCGGTCGAGGCCTCGCGCAAGGCGCTGCAGCGGGCGGGGCTCAGTGTGGACCAGCTTGACGTTGTCGAGCTCAACGAAGCCTTTGCGAGCCAGTCACTGGCCTGCATCAGCGACCTGGGGCTTGACCAGTCGAAGGTCAATCTGGACGGCGGCGCCATCGCGATAGGCCACCCTCTGGGGGCGACCGGTGCGCGGATCGTGGGCAAGGCCGCGGCTCTGCTGAAGCGCGAAGGCGGCAGCTATGCGCTTGCCACCCAGTGCATCGGCGGCGGTCAGGGCATCGCCACCGTGCTGGAGGCGGCGGAATGAGCGAGCAGGCCATCAAGCCAGTCGGCGCCCCGCCGGAAACCATCAAAAAGGTCTGCGTGATCGGCGCAGGCGTCATGGGCGCCGGCATCGCAGCGCAGGTCGCCAATGCCGGCGTGCCGGTGCTGCTGCTCGATATCGTGCCCAAGGAGGGCGGCGATCGTGACGCCGTGGCGAAGGGTGCGGTCGCGAAGATGCTGAAGACCGATCCGGCGCCCTTCATGTCGAAGGCTGCGGCGAAGCTCGTTGAAACGGGCAATATCGACGACCATCTCGAGCGGGTGGCCGAATGCGACTGGATCGTCGAGGCGATCGTCGAACGGCTCGACATCAAGCAGGCGCTCTACGCCAAGCTCGAGCAGCTCAAGCGTCCGGGCACGGCGGTATCGTCCAATACCTCGACGATTCCGCTTGGCCATCTGGTCGAGGGGCGGGACGATCAGTTCAAACAGGACTTCCTGATCACCCATTTCTTCAATCCGCCGCGCTACATGCGGCTCATCGAAATCGTGACCGGCCCCGACACTGATACGGCTGTGGCGAGGCGCGTCTCGGATTTCGTCGATCGAAAGCTCGGCAAGCGCATCGTGCCGGCGCGGGACACGCCGGGCTTCATCGCCAATCGCATCGGTACCTACTGGCTGGCCGTCGCGATCAATGCCGCGATGGACCAGGGGCTGACGGTGGAGGAAGCCGACCAGATCGGCGGAAAGCCGATGGGCGTGCCCAAGACCGGCATTTTCGGCCTTGTCGATCTCGTTGGCGTCGACCTCATGCCGCTGCTCACGAAGAGCCTGTCCTCGACGCTGCCGGCAGGTGACGCCTATTTCGACACGGTGAGGCCGATGCCGCTCGTCGACAGGATGATCGCGGAAGGCTTTACCGGGCGGAAGGGCAAGGGCGGTTTCTACGCGTTCGACAAGGCGACGAAGACCAAGAAAGCGCTCGATCTCGCGACCGGCGAATATCGCGTATCGGTGAAGCCGGCTTCCTTGCCGGGCCGGGCCGAGAAGGACCTGGCAGCATTGGTTGCTGCGCCCGGCAAGGTCGGCGCCTATGCCTGGGAAATTCTCGGCAAGGTTCTTTCCTATGCCGCGAGTCTGGTCGGTGAAGCTGCGGACAACATCGTCGGCATCGATGACGCGATGAAGCTCGGCTACAACTGGAAGTTCGGGCCGTTCGAACTGATCGATCGCCTCGGGCCGGGCAAGCTCGCCGAACGGCTGGCGGCCGAGGGGCGGGATGTTCCCGCGATCCTCAAGGTAGCCGGAGATCGGCCATTCTACCGGGTGCAGGACGGCCGTCGGCAATATCTCGATGCCGCCGGCGACTATCATGATGTCGTGCGGCCCGAGGGCGTGCTGCTGCTGGAAGACATCAAGCTTCATAGCCAGCCGATCCTCAAAAATGGCTCGGCGGCACTCTGGGATGTCGGCGACGGCGTTGCCTGCCTTGAGTTCACCGGCAAGATGAACGCGCTCGACGGCGATGTGATGAAGCTGATCGGTCAGGCGATCCCGGTCGTGCAGGACAAGTTCAAGGCGCTCGTCGTCTATAATGAGGGCAGCAATTTCTCTGCTGGCGCCAATCTCGGCCTTGCCCTGTTCGCGCTGAACATCGCGGCATGGGGCGAGATCGAAAAGCTCGTCGCGGGCGGGCAGCAGGCCTACAAGGCGCTCAAATATGCGCCGTTCCCGGTCGTGAGCGCGCCGGCCGGCATGGCGTTGGGCGGTGGTTGCGAGATCCTGCTCAACAGTGATGCCGTGCAGGCCCATGCCGAAAGCTATGTGGGTCTGGTCGAGTGCGGCGTGGGCCTGATCCCTGGCTGGGGCGGATGCGGTGAAATGATCGATCGCTGGCGCTCCAGTCCCGGCATGCCCAAGGGGCCGATGCCGGCCGTTGCCAAGGTGTTCGAGACGGTATCGACGGCCACTGTGGCAAAGTCGGCCGCCGAGGCGAAGGAGCATGGCTTCCTGCGTCCGTCGGACGGCATCACGATGAACCGCGACCGCCTGCTGGCGGATGCCAAGGCGAAGGCACTGGAACTGGCGGACGGTTACAAACCGCCCGTGGCTCCGGAATTCCGCTTGCCTGGCGCGGGAGGCAAGTCCGCTCTTTCGATGGCTGTCGAAGGATTCCAGGCCCGTGGCCTCGCAACCTCCTACGATGGTGTCGTGTCCGGCGCGCTCGCCGACGTCCTGACGGGCGGCGAGAAGGATCTGATCGACATCGTGACCGAAGAGGATCTGCTGGCGCTCGAGCGCAAGGCCTTCATGCAACTGGTGCGCGACCCGCGGACCCAGGCGCGCGTCGAGCAGATGCTCGTCACCGGCAAGCCGCTGCGTAACTGATTGGCGGCCGGCGGCCCGAGGGCCGACTGGTCAGGAGATATAAATATGCAAGTCTATGACGCCCCGTTGCGCGATATGCGCTTCGTGCTCAACGAACTCCATGCCGATGACGGCTTCGGGGACATTCCCGCGCTGGCGGAGTTCACGCCGGATCTGACCGATGCCATCCTCGAGGAGGCGGCGCGCTTCTGTCGCGACGTGCTCTTGCCGATCAATCGGTCGGGCGACGAGGAAGGATGCCATCTGGAAAACGGCGTTGTGCGGACGCCGGCGGGGTTCGCGCAAGCCTATAAGCAATTCGCCGAAGGTGGCTGGACCGCGCTCGCATCCGATCCAGAATGGGGTGGGCAAGGGCTGCCGGAAGCGGTCAACAAGCTGGTCGAAGAGATGATCTGCTCGTCCAACCTTTCCTTCGGCCTCTATCCGGGCCTCACCCATGGTGCGACCACTGCGATCGAGGGCCATGGGAGCGACGCGCTCAAGCAGGCCTACCTGCCCAAGATGGTAAGCGGTCAATGGTCCGGCACGATGTGCCTGACCGAGCCTCATTGCGGTACCGATCTCGGGCTCCTGCGCAGCCGCGCGGTCCCGCAGGGCGATGGCAGCTACAAGGTCACCGGCTCCAAGATCTTCATCTCCGCCGGTGAGCATGACCTGACCGAGAATATCATCCATCTCGTGCTCGCCCGCCTGCCCGACGCCCCCAAGGGCGTAAAGGGCATCAGCCTGTTCCTCGTTCCCAAATATCTTCCCAAGGAGGACGGCACTCCCGGTCAATCGAACGGCGTCGCCTGCGCCGCGATCGAGCACAAGATGGGTCTCAAGGCGTCGGCGACCTGCCAGATGAACTTCGACGATTCGACCGGTTGGCTGGTCGGCGAGCCGGGCAAGGGCATGGCCGCCATGTTCACGATGATGAACACTGAGCGCGTCTCTGTCGGCATTCAGGGCCTCGGTGTCGGTGAAGCCGCGTATCAGGCGGCCGCCTGGTATGCGAAGGACCGTATTCAGGGCCGGGCGCTCTCGGGCCCCAAATATCCCGAACAGGCTGCCGATCCGATCATCGTCCATCCCGATGTTCGCCGCATGTTGATGACGATGCGGGCCTATAATGAGGGGTGCCGGGCGCTCTCGGCCTGGGTCTCGCGCGCGCTGGACGCGGAAAAACATTCTCCCGAACCCGAAGTGCGCCAGCGAGCGAGTGACTTCATCGCGCTCATGACCCCCGTCGTCAAAGCGCTCTTCACCGACCTTGCGTTCGACAGTGCGAACCTCGCTGTCCAATGCTATGGCGGCCACGGCTACATCCGCGAAAGCGGCGTCGAGCAATATGCCCGTGATGCCCGGATCACCATGATCTATGAGGGGACGAACGGCGTTCAGGCGCTCGATCTCGTCGGCCGCAAGCTCGGCGCCCATATGGGCCGCTATCTGCGCAGCTTCTTCCATCCGGTGTCGGCTTTCATCGAGGAAAACAACGTCGACGGACCGATGAAGCCGATGGTCGAGGCGCTCGCCAAGGCGTTCGGGGCGCTGCAGCTTTCGACGGCCACGGTCGCGCAGCGGGCACTCAAGGATCCCGAAGAGGCGGGCGCGGCGTCGGCGGACTATCTGCGTCTGATGGGCCTGGTGGCCATGGGCTATTGCTTTGCCAAGGCGACCAAGATTGCAGGCTTGCAGCTCTTCTTCGGCAGCGAGGACAAGCGCTTCTACGATGCCAAGATCAAGACGGCGACGTTCTTCTTCGAGCGCATCCTGCCGCAGGCGACGGCCAGCTTCCTGGCGATCAAGGCGGGCAAGAAGTCGCTGATGGCGCTGGAAGACGACGTGTTTTGACGCTTCCGGCAAGCCTCGAAAAGCGGCTGGCCATTCCAGCCATCGTTGCGCCGATGTTCCTTGTGTCGGGACCGGACCTTGTCGTCAGTTGCTGCGAGGCGGGACTGCTTGGCACGTTCCCGGCGCTCAATCAGCGGACCAGCGAAGGTTTCGGTGAATGGCTGGATGAAATCGAGGAGCGGCTGGCTCCCATGCCGGGAGCGGCGCCCTTCGGCGTCAACCTCATCGTCCATAAGAGCAATCCGAGGCTCGACGCCGATCTGGAACTGATCGTTCGGCACCATGTGCCATTGGTCATCACCTCGCTCGGCGCCGTCGCGGATCTTGTCCAGGTGGTTCAGGGCTATGGCGGGCTGGTCTTTCACGACGTGACGAACGTGCGTCATGCGGAAAAGGCGCTCGAAGCTGGCGTCGACGGTCTGATCGCGGTCGCTGCCGGCGCGGGGGGACATGCCGGCACGATGAGCCCGTTCGCACTGGTTGACGAGATACGGCGCTTCTTCCAGGGGCCGCTGGCGCTTTCCGGCGCCATCACGCGCGGCCACCAGATCGCGGCCGCGCAGATGATGGGGGCCGATCTTGCCTATATCGGATCCCACTTCATCGCGTCGGAAGAGAGTCTCGCCTCGCCGGCACAGAAAGACATGGTGATCGGGGCCGGACCAGCGGATATCGTCTATACGGACCGGGTCACCGGCGTCGGGGCCAATTTTCTCCGGCCCTCGCTGGAAGCCGCGACTCTCCCTGAGCCACATGGCGCGCTTTCGGTTTCGGAGGAGGCCAAGGCCTGGAAGACGATCTGGTCGGCAGGCCACGGTGTCGGCGCTACCACTGCCGTCCAACCGGCCCGATCCATCTGTGAGAGACTCATTGCCGAATATCAGGCGGCATTACAATCAGAGTAGGATTGATCCATGAAGGTGCTTGTGCCCGTCAAGCGGGTTATCGATTATAATGTGAAACCGCGCGTGAAGGCGGATGGGACGGGCGTCGATTTGGCGAACGTGAAAATGTCGATGAACCCGTTCGACGAGATCGCCGTCGAAGAGGCTATCCGCCTCAAGGAAAAGGGAGTCGCGACCGAAATCGTGGTGGTGTCGATCGGCGTCGCCAAGGCGCAGGAAACGCTGCGCACCGCGCTCGCCATGGGGGCCGACCGCGCGATCCTCGTCCAGACTGACGATGAGGTCGAGCCGCTCGCCGTCGCCAAGATCCTGAAGGCCATCGCCACCGAGGAGGCTCCGGGCCTGGTGATCCTCGGCAAGCAGGCCATCGACGATGATGCCAATCAGACCGGCCAGATGCTGGCAGCCCTTCTCGGTTGGGGGCAGGGCACATTCGCCAGCAAGGTCGAAGTATCGGGCGAGACTGTCGCGGTGACCCGTGAGGTGGATGGCGGTCTGGAGACCGTAAGCCTCAAACTGCCGGCGATCGTGACGACCGATCTGCGTCTCAACGAACCGCGCTATGCGAGCCTGCCCAATATCATGAAGGCCAAATCCAAGCCGCTGGCGACGAAGACGCCGGCCGATCTCGGTGTTGAGATCGCCTCGCGCCTCAAGACGCTCAAGGTGACCGAACCCCCCAAGCGCTCGGCGGGCATCAAGGTGGCCGACGTCGATGAATTGGTCGCCAGGCTCAAGGAAATGGCGATTTGATAAACTTTCAAACGCGCCGAACTTGCCGAACCTCTCCCATGCAAGTGACGGCGCACCCCGCTTCATCCTGTGCGCACAGAGATGAAGCGGGGGCGGATTTCTCGGAGAATAAGTTATGAATACGCTCGTCTGGGTTGAACATGACAATGCGTCGGTCAAGGATGCGACGCTATCGGCCGTCACCGCCGCTGCCAAACTTGGTGAGGTCCATCTGCTGGTTGCCGGTGCGGGCATCGGCGGCGTGGCCGAGGCTGCTGCGAAGGTCGCGGGTGTCGCCAAAGTCGTAACGTTCGACGATGCGGCGTTCAAACACGCTTTGCCCGAGAATGTCGCGCCGGCCGTCGCGGACCTGATGCGCGGCTATGACGCGTTCGTGGCGCCTTCCACTTCGAATGGCAAGAACATCGCGCCGCGCGTGGCGGCCTTGCTTGATGTGATGCAGGTCAGCGACATCCTGTCGGTGGAAAGCGCTGACACGTTCACGCGTCCCATCTACGCGGGAAATGCGATCGCGACGGTCCAGTCGTCTGATGCAAAGAAGGTTATCACGGTGCGTGGCACAGCCTTCGAGAAGGCGGCCCGCGAGGGTGGCTCGGCCAGTATCGAGGCTGCGACGGGCACGGATGCGGGACTTTCCAGCTTCGTGGGTGCCGAGATCGCCCAGTCCGAGCGCCCGGAACTCACCTCGGCCAAAATCATCGTCTCGGGCGGGCGAGCGCTGGGCTCGGCCGGGCAGTTTCATGGCGTGATCGATCCGCTGGCCGACAAGCTGGGCGCGGGTGTGGGCGCAAGCCGCGCGGCGGTCGATGCTGGCTATGCGCCCAACGATTTTCAGGTCGGCCAGACCGGCAAGATCGTGGCGCCGGAAGTCTATGTCGCCGTCGGCATATCGGGTGCGATTCAGCACCTTGCTGGCATGAAGGATAGCAAGACCATCATCGCGATCAACAAGGATGAGGACGCGCCCATCTTCCAGGTCGCCGATATCGGCCTGGTCGGCGACCTCTTCAAGATCGTTCCTGAACTGACCGAAAAGCTTTGAGGTAAGCGATGACCGGTCTGGAAGAGATCGAACAGTTCATGGCGGCCGGCACCCGGCCGCCCATGATGGACCTGTTCGACATCGATCTGCTTGAGGCGGAGGAGGGGAAGGTCGTCTTTGTCGCGACGCCCACCTCGCAGACCTACAATTTCATGGGCATCGCCCATGGTGGCTATGCCGCGACGCTGCTGGATTCGGCCTGCGGCATCGCGGCGAACTCCGCGGCCCAAGTGCCCATCAACTGCGTCACGCTCGAACTCAAGGTCGCCTATCATGCGCCCTTGACCGACAGGGTCGGGATGGTCCGTGCAATCGGCCAGGTGGTGTCGATGGGCAAGAGGGTGGCGCATACCGAGGCGCGTCTGATCGACATGGCCGGCAAACTCTATGCCTCCGCGACATCGACCTTGCTGCTCGTCGATCGGGCGGCCTGAACAGGAAAGAAGATATGGAAGTCGTTATCCCGCACAGCCTTGGTAAAATCGAAGCGAAGAGCAGGATCGAGGCCGGCCTGCCCAAGCTGGCAGCGCATATCCCGGGAGGCGGTTCGCTCAGTTCCGAGTGGGTATCGGACTACGCACTACACTTGGTCATCGGGGCGATGGGGCAGAATATCCCGGTGCAACTCGACATTGAGGATAGCGAGATTCGCGGCGACGTCAGCGTACCGCTGTTCCTCAAAATGATGTCAGGACAGATTTCGGATTTTGTGAAAACGAGCGCCGAGAAAATGCTCAGCAAGGCATGATGAATTTACTGGCCGCAGGACAATATCGTTGCTCTGCGATGATTGAGTTTACGAGAATCTGCCCTGTTTCCTAGCCGATAGTGTCCGCGCGAGGGCTTTGTGATGGAAGAAATCGCTCCCCGAGTTTTCAGGATCATTAGCCGTCAGCTCGGCGTCTATCCGGATCAGATTGCCCTTGCTTCGTCTTTCTACGATGACATCGGCGTGGATAGTCTCGATGTGCTGGAAGTTGTGATGGCGCTTGAAGACGAATTCGGACTCACTATCCCGGATGAAGCCGCCGGTGAGGTCAAAACAGTAGAGGATGCGGTCAAGCTGGTCGAAGCATGGATAGCCAAGTGAGATAAAACCCACGATCCTCTGAAACCGCAATTCACGACGACAATGAAATCTAGATAGCTCTTTGGTCGCCTGACGTATCACTTCCATGATCAAGGCTACCGTGATCGCGCATAGCCGCCATATGCTTTGCGCCAGAAACGGGATTTCATCTATCGCTTTGCCCACTCGATGACGGAATGGTGTTTCCGAAAAGAATATAGCGAACCATGTTATCTAATGACGAATCGCTGTCTTCTCACATTTGACGAACTGGCTGGTAACGTCGGAGCGGGAAGATGCATGAAAGAGGTAGATCATGCGATACCGTTCATTAGGCCTGGCTACAGTCTTGATTGTCACGAGCACCGCTTGGGCGCAGACGCCGTCGGATAACCAACATGCGCTGATCGGACCGCCCCAACTCCACGCCCTTCCCGTCACCGCTCCGACGCTCGTCGAGGCCTATGGTCCTGATCCTCTGCAGATCGGTGAACTGCGCTTGCCTGCAGGTCCTGGCCCGTTTCCCGTCGTCATGGTCATTCACGGTGGCTGCTGGACCAAAGGCTATGAGACACTGGCAGGCACGGCGCCGTTGGCGAGCGCCTTGACGGACAAGGGCGTGGCGACATGGAATATAGAGTATCGACAGGTTGGTGACACCCGCGGCGGGTGGCCTGGGACCTTCCAGGATTGGGGAGCGGCGCTCGATCACTTGAGGGTGCTGGCACGAACCCAGCCTCTGGACCTGAAGCATGTGGTGACGGTGGGACATTCGGCCGGCGCCCACGCTGCCCTGTGGCTGGCGGCCCGTCCCAGATTGCCTGCCGACAGCGAGGTCCGCGGCGCTGATCCACTGAAGGTTTCCGCCGCGGTCGCCATCGACGGCCCAGGCGACCTGCGAACCCTGTACGGGTTCGACAAGGAGATTTGCGGCCGCCCGATCTTCGTCAACCTGTTCGGGGGCGCTCCTGACGCACAGGCGGGCCGCTACCGTCAGGCAAATCCGATCGAATGGCTGCCTCTGGCCGTGCCTCAATTCATGGTCGCTTCCGTCGTGCTGGAGCCTTCAGCCGCGCAAGCCTATGCAGCAGCCGCACAGTCGGCCGGCGATAAGGCGACGGTGATCACCCTGGAGAATGCGGGCCACTTCAACATGCTTTCGCCTGCGGACCCCACCTGGGCGCCGGTAGAGGCCGCGATCCTCGCGGCGGCGAAAGCAGAGCAATAGTCGAGGCAGCCTCCGGTTTATCCCCATCTCGGTGATCTCTATCTGATGAAGCCCTGCAGAGGTCCGCTTCGAACACCTCCCCCTGGGTTGCGCCAAGGTCGCGTCGGCCGGGGCGAGAGGGTTGCACTTGGGGTGCCCCTGACGATCTCGTTCCATTGAGGCGTCAGTCAGGCTTGAGAGGCTGAAGGTCCGGCGCGGAAATCTTCGTGAAGCGCCACCAGGCCAGGCCTCCGTAGACCAGAATGAGGATGGCGAGGTTGAGCACCTCCCGCGTCTGCTCGGCAAGGCTCGCGCCCATCTGATTGAGCCCGACCATGAGATGAATGCCCGCGGTGGTTGGCAGGAGGCGCGCGAGGAGCGCCAGCCAGGCCGGCGTCGCCTCCGCCGGCCAGGAGAGACCCGCGAGGAAGAAGATGGCGAGCGACGTGCCCATCCACAGTTGCAGGGGTCGTTCCCGTGTCCGGAAGAGGCTGGCCAGCGCAAGCGCCGCCGCCACAGTCGCGCCCACGAACAAACTGCCGCCCACGATCAAGGCGCCAGGAGAGCCGGCGGCGCGGGGATAGTCCTGAAACCAGAACACAAAACCCGCATAATAGGCCACGTCGGCCCAGCCGATCACGAAGAAGGCCAGGGCAATTCCGATAAGGGTGCGCGAGGGCAGACGAAAGCGTCCCAGTGTCTCGCGCAGGGTGGCGGCGAGCATCGTCAGGCCCATCAGCAGGGTCTGGTGAATGATGAGGAAGCCGACCCCGGGGAACACCGTGCTGCCATAGCCTTCGCGCGTGTTGAACAGCGGGCGCTGAACGAGCGACAGGGCAGGGCGGGCGGGTGCGCCCTGCGCCATGGCCTGATCGCTCGCCGCCTCGCCGGCGATCGTGGTGACCGCCAGGCCGATGCCTGACAGCGCCGTGCTGCTGCGCAGCAGATAGGCGCCGTTGCCGTAGAGCGCGACCGTGCCCTGGGCGCCGTTCAGAATATGTCGCTCGAACCCCTCGGGGATGATGACCACGGCCCCTGCGCCGGTCGTCTCGAGCCAGAGCCGGGCGGCTCCTGGAGAGGCCGGGCGCGCGGCAAGATCGGCCTGCTGGAGCGCTGCGATCCGGCGCACGAGACTGCGGCTTGCGCCGCTGTCGTCGAGATCGACGACGGCCACCGGAATGCGGACCGCGACCTCCCCGGAATAGGCTGAAGGGTAGAAGAAGGAATAGAGGATCGTCGACACGACGATCAGCATGAAGGCGGAGCGGTCGGAGAGAACGGCGCGGAAGGTAGCGAGGAAGGCGCGGCCGATCATCGTCGTCCCCAGACCTCCGGGCTCATCCGCGCCGAGACATAGCGCGGCAGCCCGGCGCCCGAGCCGACGACTAGAAAGGCAAACAGCGCCAGGATCGATCCAAGAGATGCGAGCACGGGTGCGCCGATCATCCATTGCTCCGCGACCAGCCGCGCGAAGCGGGTAAAAGGCAGCAGCGCGCTCCATAGCCGGGCGAAGGCGGAGGCCGACTCGATCGGGAAGATCGCCCCGGCGAAGGCGAAGGAAGCGCCCGCATAGAGGGCGGTCATCGACAGCGCCTGCCCCATGGAAAGGGTGGCCCCGACGATGAACAAGGCCATGCCCGCATAGGCGAGATAGAGGGCGAGATAGCCGCCCATCAGCATCGCCACGCTCCCTTGCACGGGCCAGCCCCGGTAGACCGCGAGATAGCCGGTCGCAAGCGCCCCCCAGAGCAGGAAGATGAGGATATAGGGCGCGATCTTGCCGGCGACGGCGGCGACCGCCTCGCCTCGAGGCCCTGCAAGCCATGCTCCGATGGTCCCGTCCCGCAGCTCGCGACCGAGCGCGCTCACGACCGCGATCATGAACAGCAGGTGCAGGAGTGCGGGGTGGATCAGGGCGACGAGTTGCAGCTCGTAACTGGCCTGCGGGTTGTAGAGGATCCGGCTCTGCACGCTCACCGGCTGCGGCCGCACACGCGCGGGACCGGCGATCGCGGCGCTTTGCTCCCCGGCCAAGGCCTTTGCGTGGGCCTGGACCACGGTGCCGACTTCACGCAACACCGAACCCGAGGGCGTGGAATAGCTCGCATTGTAGAAGAGGAGGATCTTGCCGGTCTCGCCGCGCAGCACGGTGCGCTCGAGATCACGCGGGATCAGGACCACGGCATAGGCGGCGTTGGAGCGGACCAGATGCTCGGCCTGTGCCATGTCCGGTGGCCGCGCCGCGACCTTGAGCCCGGGTGACGCCTCCAGCTTGCGGGTGAGGTCGCGCGCGACGCCGCCGCCGTCCTCGTCGACCACGACGATCGGCAGGTTCCGCATGACGCCTGCCGACAACTGGACCGCGACGATCGCCAGCAGCAGCAGAGGCAGCCAGGTGACCAGCGCCAGATCCCAGACGCTGCCGCGCAGGAAGGCGGTTTCGCGCCGGGCGCTATCGACGAAGGCCCGGATCATTGCGGCCAGTCGAACAGGACCGTCATGCCGGGGCGCAGCCCATCGACCCGCGACACGGGCGACAGGCGCACGTCAAAGCTCTTCACGTCAAAGCCGCTCGACTGGCGGGTCGCGCGCCATGTCGCGAAATCGCCGGCGGGCGCGATGTAGAAGACCCGAAACTGGGCGCAACGATCGCCGAGCGCAGGTATGCGGCCGGTCAGGACCCGTCCCCGGCGGATCGCACTGAACTGATCTTCTCTCAGGGTGAGCGTCACCCAGGGATGATCGATGTCGGTCAGGACGAAGACGGGAAATCCCTGCGGCACGAGTTCGCCCGACTGCGCCAGCCTGCGTCCGATCTCACCGTCCGACGGCGCGAACACCCGGGTTTCCTTCTCGGCCGCCTCGACTTCGGCCAGGGCGCCGCGCGCCTGGCGCACCTGTCCGCTCGCGGCCTGCCGATCCTGTCGCCGCGCCCCGGCCAGCGCCAGATCATATTGCGCGCGCGCCGCTCGGGCCGCTTCATTGGAGGCCAGGGCGTTTGCGCGGCTCTCGTCGCGTTTCTGCCCCGCCAGCACACCCTGTTCAAAGAGGCGCTCGGTGCGCTGATAGGTGGTCTGGGCGAGGTCCGCCGCCGCCTGCGCGCGTCGCCACTGGGCCTCGGCAGCCCGGATATCCTCCGGCCGTGCGCCTTCATCGGCCTTGTCCGCATTCGCCTGCGCGGCGGCGAGCGCGCCGCCGGCCTGTTCGGAGCGGGCTTCGACCTCGGGACTGTCGAGCGTATAGAGCAGCTGTCCCGTCTTCACCGGCTGGCCTTCCTCGACATGAAAGGCCGTGATCCGAGCCGAGACCTTGCTCGTGATCCGCAGTTCGCGGGCCTCGACCATGCCCTGGAGCTGATCGGGAACCGGGCGATAGGCCAGCCAGAGACCGAGGCCGAGAATGACCACGACGAGGAAAGCAATGAGCGGCAGCAACTTGCGCTTCCGCCCGGTCGGAACCGGCGGAGCCGTCTCGTCCGGGGTGACCAGGGTTTCCGATGTGGCGGTCATGGCGTGACCCTTTCACCCTGGTCGATATAGTCCGGCAATGTGGCGATCTGACCGCTGACGTGGAGAAGCTGGGCGAGCGCGACAACGAAATCATATCCGGCCTGGGCGCGCTGGATCCGGGAGCGGGCAAGACCGAGCTGCGCATCGATCACGTCGAGCGAGGTTGTCTGCTGCTCCTGATAGCCGAGGGTCTGGACCCGCAGATTCTCCTGCGCCGCAGTGATGGCCGTGTCGGTCAGCTCAAACCGCCGTCGCGCGGCTTCCGCATCGTTCCAGGACCGCGTGACGCCGATTTCGATCTGGGTGCGGGCTTCGCGCAGGCCCGCATTGGCTTGCGTCACCGTTTCCCGCGCGGCCTGCACCGCTTGCGAGCGGCCCACACCGGAGAAGAGCGTGTAGCGCAGCCCCACGCCCATCGACCAGTCGGGATCCGTCAACAGCGTGTCGCGCCGATCGAAATTATACTGGGCGAAGCCATAGATCGTAGGCCGGAGCTTGGCGCGCTGGAGGGCCACCCCCGCTTCGGCCTGGTCTTCCAGCGCGCCGAGCCGGTCCAGTTGGGGATGGGCGCGCAGCGCCGTGTCCACATAGGTGTCGAGCGAGCGGAGGGGCTGGCGGATCACGAAGATGGGGGAGACGGGATCGACGCCGGACGGCGCCCGCAATGCGCCGGCAAGCGCTACCTGCGCACTCGCGAGATCGGCCTGCGCCTTCTCGAGTTCACGCGCGGCGTCGTCGCGAGCCACCTGCGCCTGGAGGCGTTGGGCCCGGCTTATGAACCCTTCCTGTTCGAGTTTGAGGGCGTCCGCGACATGCCGGTCCAATCCCGCGAGCGCATCACGGCGAACATCGCGCACGCGCTCGAGCAGCTGCTGGCCGAAATAGAACTGGGTCATCTGCAACAGACCGTTGTCGATGACGATCTGGCGTTCGGCGCGCGACTGCCCCAGTTGCGCCGCCGCGCCCGCCTGAGCGGCGGGAATCTGGCCACCGGAATAGAGCGGCAGCGTCGCCGTCACGATCGGCCGGGTGCTGGTGCGCTCGATCTCGAAGCGGAGGGGATCATAGATGGCATAATCCTGGGCCACGTCCGCCAGCGGGCCGAGCGGCAGATAGAGGGTTTTCTGATAGCGGATCATCTGGCCTTCGAACTCGACAGTCGGACGCCGCAGCGTGCTCGTGGAGCCCTTCTGGGCCTCCTTGCTGCGCACATCGGCGTCGGCGCCCTGGATCGCGTCCGACCGCTCGAGCAGCCTCGCCTGGGCGCTTCGATAATCGAGATCCAGCCTGTCGATCGTTTGCGCCTGCGCGCCCTGACAAACCGCAGTCGCCAGCGCAGCAACCAGCATCGAACATCGCAAGGTCATGAAGAACGTCTCCTGCTCCCGCACGGTAACGTTGACATCCAACCAACTCAATACATATTTGTATCGAAATGCTCCTGCCCGTGATCCCGTGAGCCGCCGCCCGGCACGAACGCGCCCGACCCGGGCGCAGACCCGGGCGCAGACCCGGGAGCGCATCCTGGATGGCGCTCTCGAGGCCTTCGCTGAACGTGGCTTCCATGGCGCAACCCAGGAAGATATTTGCGAGCGCGTCGGTCTGAGCCGGGGCGCCTATAATTCTAGCTTCCGGTCCAAGGACGAATTGTTCTTCGCCCTCTATGACCGGGTGATCGAGCGATTGCAGTCGAGGCTGGAGGAGGCGACCGCCTCAGCGCTGTCCATGCCCGGCTCGACGGCCGACAATTTCCTCAAGGCCTTTATCGCCAGCTATCCGTTCGATCGGGACTGGTATCTGCTCCAGGCCGAGTTCGGCCTCTATGCCTTGCGCCATCCTGCCATGGCGAGCCACTATGCCGAACGGCAGGGGCGGATCCTCGTCATCATCGAGGGCGCGCTCGCCGACATCCTTCGCGAGGACTCCCGCATCGTTGCCCGGGACCTCCCGCGCATCGCGCGACTGATCCTGGCTGTCCACGAGGGAAGCATGTTCCAGGGCCTGCTCGAACCGCACGAGGTCACAAGCGGAGAGCTTCTGGACTTTCTCGTGGATCTCATGCTGGCGGGGGCGGCAACGAGCGTCGACTAAGAATGGATTGCTGATCTTGCCTTGCGGGAGGCCGCGCAACAGCATGCCTGCCTCTATTTGTGATGTGGGAGACCGTTTAGAGCGGTTTCCATTCATTCCGGTTCATAGCCGCATGATTTGAAGTAGTTTGCACATTCGTCGGGCTTGAAGATATCGACGAGCCTGCCGATCAGGTCCCACAGGCCGCTGACGGTGCGCTCTCCT
>NZ_CAKKNC010000047.1 GCF_918741285.1 Sphingobium sp. CECT 9361
TTTTGGCATTGGGCCCTCGGCGCTGACGGAGGCCATGGGCATGCTCAACCACCATTTCGCAGCAGCCGCCTGATCGGCGCAGAGCGACAGCCTACCTCTGACTGCCGCCAATCTTTGCAACAGAGCCCTGCAGGCCTATGGCCTGCGTCCATCGATGAGCGGCAAGGGAAATTGTTACTACAACGCCTCCGTCGAGACCTTCTTCAAATCCCTGAAGGCGGAACTCCTCTGGCGGCAGAGCTGGCCAACGCGGCGTCAGGCAGAAGCCGCCATCTTTCAGTACATCAACGGGTTCTACAACACCCGCCGCCGTCATTCATATCTGGGCGGCATCAGCCCGCTCTCCTTCGAAGCCAAGGTGGCTTAATGAGATAGGTGACCGGCACAAATCCGTTACAAGTCCACAGCATTCTGACGCTGAATCAAAAGCGGTCAGGTCGTCATCGGTAAAATTTGCTCTGGCGGCTATGGATTTTCATCCATAGACAAAATTTGTCGATGCTTCAAAATTTCGTGCAGTGAGGCTAAGTGCAATAGAGGCTGGTCCGTCGCGGTCTTTTGGCGGCAGAAATGGAGCCTCACTATCACCCATGGCTCAACGCGATCACATGTCGTATTTCGGAAGGATAAGTCATGGCCAAATTGAGGATAGAACGACGCGACGCGGGCTATGCGCGCGGACAGGAAATTCACGAGGTCATCCTGCGTACGGCATTCGAATTGCTTGTGGACAGCGGTTTTGATGCCCTCACCTTTGGTAACATCGCCAAGCGCATGAATACCAAGTCAGGAAATATCAGTTACTACTTTCCTCAAAAAGATACCCTCGTTGCCGAACTGCTGAACGGTATCATCTCGAATTATGAACATGAATTCGATCATATCATGAACGATGCCTCGTTTGACGACGAGCAGAAGCTCAAGGAAATCGCTCAAATGATCATTATGGATCTGACGACGCGAGAGACCACACGGGTTTTTCCGGAATTATGGGCCAGAAGCAATCATGATCCATTCGTTCAGGAGCGGCTCGACGAGCTTTACCGTCGCGGTCGCCAGGCCATCGTGCAACTGGTGAGTCGGCTAAGGCCGGACCTGCCTCCCGAACAATGCGAGATGATCGGTGTGATCTGGGCCGCCTGTTTTGAAGGCCTGACCATCTTCGCCGGGCATGGAAAGGCGTGGGAACCAAGGATCGACGCCATAGCGCATATGACAAAGACCATGTTGTTCGATGGCGTGATGCACATGCCCGCAATTCCCGCCGCCGCCACTACGCCTGTAGTCAAAAGAGCCAGTGTCCGCCCAAAAACGACGACCAAGAACTTTGATGGTTGACAAAGTTTCCAACTGCTCTAGCGTCGTGTCATCTCTGGTCCCAATGAATGGAACAGCCGGTGAATTCTCGCAAAACTTCCAAATGCCTGGTGACGATGGCCCTGATAATGGGTTGCCATCCTGCAATGGCGCAAAAATATCCCAGCCCGCTGCCAGTCGAGTCGATCGGCACGATCGAAACCCTGCCTGCGACCTATCCACGGGATTGGGTGTTCATTCAGGACGCCTATTTCGACAGCATGATCGATGGTCGTGTTGTTCTGGTCGATACGTCGAGTCCCAGCCAGCCCATGAAAGGCATGTTCAATGCCGGTCAGATGGCCTCTTATGCCGTGCCCACAACGGGCAGCGACATTTACGTGGCGGAAACCTATTATTCCCGGCTTTCGCGTGGCACCCGGACCGACGTAATATCGATCTGGGACAAGGTTACGTTGGGGTGGAAGGGCGAAATCGAACTTCCCGGCGGCAAACGGGGCCAGACTGTTCCGACAGGCCATAACTTCCAGCTCATCAATGATGAAAAATGGGCTGCGGTTTTCAACTTTACTCCGGCAGCCTCGATCAGCATCGTCGACCTCGCCTCGCGCAAGATCCTGTCCGACATCGACATCCCTGGCTGCACCATGATTTATCCTCTGGCCGGCGCGGGCTTCATGAGTCTTTGCGCAGACGGCACGATGGCGTCGATCCGACTGAAGCCCAATGGGGAAGCCGAAACGACCGTTTCGTCCAAACCGTTCAATGTTATCGACGACAATCCAATGTTCATGACGCCGGCGCGCATCGGAACAACGGCGTGGTTTGCAACATTCAAGGGCGACATCAGAGGCATTGACCTGTCGGGAACGGTCGCGCGCGATCTGGGCGCGTTTGCGCTGCCCCGCGAAAAGACCGCCGAAGGCGAATGGCGTCCGGGCGGATGGCAGGTAATTGCGGGATCAGACGCTGGCTTGCTCTACGTGCTGATGAATTCAGCGGGCAAGGAAGGCTCCCACAAGGATGGCGGGTCCGAAATCTGGGTCGTCGACCCCAAGACCAAGCAGCGAACGTCGCGTTTCGCACTGAAAAGCCCCGCCTTCACTATCCAGGTTACGCATGGCGCTACGCCGCGGCTGGTGGCTGCTTTGCCGGACGGGTCGATGGACGTCTATGACGCTACGGCCGGGCAGTTCCAGCATCATCTGGGGCCGATGGTTCATAGTCCCTATGTCATGGTAGCCGCACCGTGATGGCGCCCGTCGAAGGCGCGCTCGCGCTGTTTCTTTGCATTACGCTGGTCGGTGCCGCAGCACATAAGTTGGCAGGTCTCGACCGGGCGGCCAGCGCCGTCGCCGGTTTATTGGGATTTGACGCAAGCGCCCGGTCCCTGGCGATCGCGGCAGCTTGCGTCGAACTGGCGATCGGGTTGGCCGCGCTGATCCCGACTGCACGAACAGGCGCGCTGATCGGCGCAGCGATACTGTGGGGTGGCTATGCCTTGCTGCTAGATCGCGTCGCACGATCCGGTCGAGCGGGCTTTGATTGCGGTTGCTCCCTTTCTCGCCGCTCAAGCGACAGCGGCGACCAGCGATTGCTTGCCGCCGCGCTCGCCGCGCTCGCGCTGGCCGTCGCACTCTCGCCCGCACATGCTGCACCCGGCTTCATGTCCATGATCGCTGCGCTAGGGCTTTTTGCCATCTATATCGCGATTGGCGAGCTTCTTTCGATCCGCAAGATAACGGAGTCCCCTTCATGATGGAAACCGCCGTTATTGGCTCACAGATCATTCTGTGGATCGCCGTTGTGGCTCTGGCGCTTGTGGTCGCCGCGCTCACCAGGCAGGTCGGCGTTCTGCATGAACGTATCGCTCCGGCTGGAGCGCTGACCCTGCACCAAAAGCTGAAATCGGGCGATGCCGCGCCGAAGCTGGAAGTCATGACACTTGCCGGTGAAGCGGTGCAGGTCAATCGTGACAGTGGCCCGCGCAGTCGGCTGTTCTTCTTCGTTTCCCCCGACTGCCCGGTGTGCAAGCACCTGCTGCCGATCGTCCGCCACGCCGCCAAGAGCGAGGCGGCATGGCTGGACGTGATCTATGCCAGCGACGGTCCCGAACCCCAGCATCGTTCCTTTGTAGCGGAACAGTCGCTGTCGCCATCAGCCTATGTGCTGTCCGAACCGCTCGGCCGTGCATTGGGTGTTTCGCGACTGCCCTATGGCGTGCTGGTGGACGAGAACGGCAAGATCGCTTCGATGGGACTGATCAATAATCGAGAGCATCTGGAGAGCCTTTTCGTTGCCAAGGAACGCAACGTCGCATCAATTCAGGATTATCTGGCCAGGGGCTGAAGTGATCACTGAGGTCGCCCCTGCGGGATGGAGCAAATATCATGGCAACGATTGACAAGATTACCGAAAAATTCGCCCGTAAATTCGCCCAGCGCAGCTCGCGGCGAAGCCTGTTTACGCTGATCGGCGGCGCGGTGACCGGCGCGGCGATACTGCCAACGCTGCCTGTTGCGCGTGCTTCCACCGGACCTGCCGCCCCCGCAGGGCAACCGGGACGTTTCGCCGCTACACCGCAAGATCCAGGTGATCAGAATAGTTGTGATTACTGGCGCTATTGCGCGATTGACGGGTTTCTTTGCACCTGCTGCGGCGGTAGCGTTTCAACCTGCCCTCCGGGTACCGAAATGTCCCCGATCACCTGGATCGGCACCTGCAACAATCCTGCCGACGGTCGCGCATATATCATCAGCTATAATGATTGCTGCGGAAAATCGTCGTGCGGCCGTTGCGGATGCAACCGCAATGAGCGCGACCGGCCGATGGTGCGTCCCCAGGAAAATAACGATACCAACTGGTGCCTCGGTACAGAGAGCACAGTCTATAATTGCTCTACCGCCATCATTCTTGGACAGGCTATCGAACAATGATCCTTCGCTTAACTGCCGCAGCTATCGCCATGGCATCAACAGCGGCAGCTATCGCCGCCGAGCCGGGTCAAGCGGTGTATCAGCGGTGCGCCGCATGCCATCTTTCGACGCGGGCCGGTGTTCCCGGCTCTTTCCCTGCACTGACGCAGGAGCCTGCGAAACTGGCCCAGACGGCGCCAGGGCGTCGCTACCTGGTGCTCGCGATATCGCGGGGGCTGACCGGTCCGATCACGTCCCAAGGCAAGGTTTATCGCGGGATCATGCCGGCACAGGCGCTCAATGACATCCAGGTCGCAGATGTGCTCAATTATCTTGCGGGCGGGGCCGCCGGTGGCAAGAACCCAGCGGCCTTCACCGCCGCCGAAGTCAAGGGCATTCGTGACAAGGCTGCGACTCTGTCTGGCGCCCAGGTGGCACAACTCAGGCCCAAGTGAACGCATGCGCTTCCCGCTGTTCATCGCGGTATCCTGCGGCATCCTTGTTCTTGCAAGCGGCCTGCGCGCGAGTCCGGCATATGAAGTCGATCACGCTGGCGTGAAAGCGGATAGGCTGGCCCGCCAGTCATGGATGCTGCAATGTCAGGGTTGCCACAGGCCCGGTGCAACCGGCACGCCGCCAGGAACACCGCCCCTGGCGGGTCAGGTTTCCAGCTTTCTGAAGGTGAAGGGCGGTCGCGAATATCTGGGGATGGTGCCGGGCGTTGCGACAGCGGCGTTGACCGACAGCGAACTTGCCAATCTGCTAAATTGGACCCTACGCACGTTTGACGCCGGGAATATTCCTGATAATTTCGTCCCCTATACTGCCAACGAAATGGGTCGCCTGCGCCGGAAGCCACTGCGGACCGAGGCCAAGGCGGTTCGCCAGGCACTTGTGGCGTCGCTTGATCGGGTCGAGTAGCAACAGGCAACGGAAATCAACATGGGCATGACACGCGATCCAAGGACCATTGCAGTATCACAGGGCATCGCGACCGATACTGCTTTCGGATCGGTGGTTCCGCCTCTGTATCTGTCAAGCACTTTCGCTTTTCAGGGCCTTGGCGATCAACCTCGATACGAATATTCGCGTGCCGGTAATCCGACCCGTGACATTCTTGGCACCACGATCGCGGAACTGGAAGGCGGGGCGGGGGCGGTGATCACCGCTTCGGGCACGGCGGCGGTAGACCTGTTTCTCTCGTTGCTACGACCCGGCGATCTCGTCGTGGCGCCGCACGACTGCTATGGCGGCACTTATCGCTTGTTGGTCGCGCGCCAGGAGCGCGGGCATTTCAACGTGCTGTTCGTAGATCAGGGAAATGACGAGCAGGTCAGGGCAGCGCTGGCGGCAAAGCCGAAGCTGATGTTGATCGAGACGCCTAGCAATCCGCTCATGCGGGTGGTGGATATTCGCGCGCTTACCAGCCGCGCCCGGGACGCCGGCACGCGGACGGCCGTTGACAACACCTTCCTCTCGCCCGCCTTGCAGCGGCCACTGACGATGGGTGCCGACTTCGTCATTCATTCCACGACCAAATATATTAACGGCCATTCCGACGTTGTGGGCGGCGCTGTAGTGGCGGCGGATCCAGCCGATTTTGAGGAACTGTCGATTTGGTCCAACACCGTAGGCGTCACCTGTTCCCCCTTTGACGCGCACATGACCCTACGCGGGGTGCGGACCCTGTTCCCCCGGATCAAACAGCAGCAGCATGCCGCGATGTTGATTGCAGAATTCCTCAACGATCATCCTGCGGTCGGTAAGGTCTATTATCCGGGGCTGGCCTCCGATCCCAATCATGCACTCGCTGCCTCGCAGCAGGCTGGGTTCGGTGCGATGATGAGCTTCGAACTCGCTTCGGATGCGGCGGGGCGCAACCAGTTCGTATCGTCGCTAGGGCTGTTTACATTAGCAGAATCGCTGGGCGGCATCGAAAGCCTGATCGCGCACCCTTTTTCAATGACACATAGGGCGATGGGCGAGGAGGCAATGGGCGTGGCCGGAATTACCGATAGGCTTTTTCGGCTGTCAATCGGCCTGGAATTTGAGGGCGACTTGATCGACGATCTGAAACAGGCTTTAGCCTCAATGCAATCCTGACATCCGGGTATCGACCGAAAGCAGAGTGCCTTCTCGCCGGAGCATCACATGCACGCGTAGATTGTCATAACATGGTCAGTGACCGGCTTCTGTCGCCCGGAAAATAGCAGCAATCGAACTACCGATAACCGGGATCTTGCGGATGAGGCGTCCCGACGCAGCATCATAGATGTTGATGCCGCCGTCCACTCTTGCCGAAACCAGGAGAGGGAGGGAGCCGGATACCAGTCCCATCACGTATGCAACTCGATCCGAACAGAGCGTTCAGGAAAGTCCCGATCGTACACCACAACAGTGGTACAGACTTCACCGCTGCCCGCTCGCGGACTTTGGGCGCAAAACTGTTCGTCATTTTGCTCGTCATCGCCCCACCTTCTCAGGAGTTTGAGCCTTCGACAAACCCGGGGCGTGTGTGGATGCCCCCAGTTTTGCAAGGTGATTTTTTGACGGTTGTGACGGCTTGGCGCTTCTATCGCTCGTGTGTCAGGCCTCTTGCTGTGGCCTGATTTTGCCACGGGCCGGTATGCAGTTCGAAGAACGAGTTCCACATCGGTTCAGAGAGCTTTGATGCTCGCGCCCCGGGACTGGTTTGCTCGTCCTGAACATTGAAGTCGTTGCCGCATAATCGTCAGTCGATCTCCTTGCTGGGGCTTGTCGCCCCTAAGCGCGTTCGGTTTTGCCTTTGTTGGAAGGCAGCCGGATCACGCTATCCGGTAATTTTGCTCGCGCGTCATCATCGCCCAGATCGTGCGCGCCATCTTGTTGGCCAAAGCGACAGCTGCCACCATCCGCGGCTTGCGCCCCAACACGCGGCCGAGCCAGTTGTCGGGCATCACGCCACGTCGGATGATCCAGCGGATTCTGCTCATTGCCCCGAAGATCAGCAGCTTGCGAATATCAGCTTGGCCCATCTTGCTCACACCGCCTAGCCTCGTCTTGCCGCCAGTGGATCGCTGTCGTGGGACCAGCCCAAGCCATGCGGCGAAGTTCCGTCCACTGGCAAATGCGCGAAAATCGGGAGCAAACGCCATGATCGCATCCGCCGTTACAGGGCCGACGCCTGGCACCGTGCACAGCCGCCGCATTGCATCGTCGACCTTGGTTGCCGCGCGCAGCTTGAAATGCAGCTCATCGATCTTCTGGGTGAGTACCGCGATCTGGTCCAGATAGAGGTGAGCGATATCGCGCACCGCGTCGGGGACCTGAGTTACATCGTTATTGATCATGCCTCCGACGGCTTTGATCCCGGTCGGCCCTTGCGCAACGACAAATCCAAACTCTGCCAGATGGCCGCGCAACGCGTTGATAAGTTGTGTGCGCTGTCCGACGAAGGACTGGTGAGTTCTGAACGCCACCGCACGGGCCTGATGTTCGGCGCTCTTCACGGCCACATAATGGATGTTCGGTCGCAGCGCAGCCTCAGCAATCGCTGCTGCGTCGGCCGCATCGTTCTTCTGCCGCTTAACGAACGGCTTGACGTAAATGGGAGGTATCAGGCGAACCTCGTGGCCGAGACTTTCCGCGAACCGCCCCCAAAAATGGCTGGTCGCGCAGGCCTCCATTGCCACGATACAGGGCGCTTGCTCGCGCAAGATGGTCTCGAGCTTTGCGCGCGAAACCATCCGATTGAATAGAACCGCCCCTCCCAGGGCTGTGCCGCAAACCTGGAAGCTGCGCTTCGCAAGGTCGATCGCGAGAATATGGACGTCGATCATGTGCTCCTCCTTCTACAGCGCAACATCGCGCTGGTCTGACATCATACGATGCCGTCGAAGGGGGCATCCACCCCATCAGTTCAGTCGTGAGGGTCAGAGAGCGGAACAATTATCGGAGTATCGAAATGCTGAAGTTTCTGCAGATCAGCAGTGCAATGTTGAAGATTGAATTTGTCGTGACGTGACCCCCGCCTTTCATCCAGCGGCAACCAGAGACGGACCGGTGTTGTCGCGCATGAGCGCGGTGGAAGCAACGGGCGGGATTAACCCCGCCCGTTGCTGTTCGAGTTCGGCGGCGAACGCCGCCGGTGTGGCGTAACCGAGCGAGGAGTGCGGCCGCTCGGTGTTATAATCGTTGACCCAGTGCGCAAGGATCGCGCGGGCCTGACCGATCGTGAAGAACAATGTCTCGTTAAGCAGCTCGTCGCGCATGCGACCGTTAAAGCTCTCGACGAACCCGTTCTGAGTCGGCTTGCCCGGCGCGATATAATGCCACTCGACGCCGGCATCGCCTGACCAGGCCAGCACCGCGTTCGAGGTGAGTTTGGTCCCGTTGTCGCTGACGATCATCTTGGGCGCACCGCGCCTGGCGATTAGATCGCCCAGTTCGCGAACCACCCGCCGACCCGAGATCGACGTGTCGAGCACCGCCGCCAGGCACTCGCGCGTGACGTCGTCAACGATGTTGAGGATGCGGAACCGCCGGCCCGTGGCGAGCTGATCATGGACGAAGTCCAGGCTCCAGCGCTGGTTGGGCAACGCCAACACCGGCGCAGGCGCCCGCGCACCAACGGCACGCTTCCGTCAGGACCCATTGATGTGAGAGGCGCGATCTGATTCAGTATCCGTGAGGAGACTGAGAATGAGCGACCTTTACTGGCTGACGGACGAGCAGATGTCCCGTCTGCGACCGTACTTTCCCAAGAGTGTCAACGGCACTGTAATTTTCCCCTGAACGGGCAAAGTAAAATTCCCCACTTTGCGGTTTAAGGTTCAGGAGCCGGGCATCGGTACACCTCCATCTTTTGGCGGTCGCCCGCGGCGACGAGCGTCTGTTGGCGCCGGCGGCGTGATCCGGGCGGTCGAGCGCACATGCTCGGGCAGTAGGTCTGCATGTCGCCTGAGGCGATAACTCGAGCCATCGATCTGGATGACGATAGCGTGATGCAACAGGCGGTCGAGCAACGCGGTGGCGACGACGGGGCTGCCGAAGATTTCACCCCATTCGGCAAAGCCTCGGTTCGAGGTGAGGATCATCGCCCCTTTTTCATAGCGCGCATTGACCAGCTGGAAGAACAGATTGCCACCACCGGGTATGACCGGGAGGTAACCGATCTCGTCGACGATCAGCAAAGATGGCCTGCAGTAGAAGCGGATCCTCTCGCGCAGCGAGCCCTCCCGTTCGGCCTTAGCAAGCGCACCGATCAAGTCCGCAAGCGTGATGAACGAGACGCTTTTGCCGGCTTTGACGGCTTCCAGACCGAGTGCGCTGGCAAGGTGGCTCTTGCCGGTGCCGGGCGGCCCCAGCAGGTGAACAACCTCGCAGCGCGCAACGAAGTTCAGTTCGGCCAGCGCCAGGATGCGGGCTTTGTCCAGCGAGGGCTGGAACGAGAAGTCGTATCCGGTGAGGGTTTTGACAGTATTAAGCCGGCCCATCCGCAAAGCGGTCCGGATCCGCCGATCCTCGCGGAACGTCAACTCCTCGAGCAGCAGTTGTTCGACCAGCTCCAGCCCGGTGATCTCGCCCCGATCGAGGCGGGAGACGCAGGTGTCGACGACCTCGATGGCGCGCGGCATTTTGAGGCCGACCATACTGATCTTGACGCGATCAAGCAGCGACGCTGTCGGATCGGGAAGAAGCGAGTTCATGCTGTTGCTCCCGATGCCGCCAGTTGCTGACCGATGGCGGCGTAGAAGTCGAGTGAGCGGCGCGTGACCAGTTCGCCGGTAAAGCCATGCGGAACCGGGTTTTCCTCTTTGGGCCGATATTGCCGCCGGTGGCCTTCCAGCAGAGAGCGTTGACGTCGTCCCTCGAGCAGGGGATGTCGTGCGATCAGCCGATTATCTTCGAAGATATGGATTTCGTCAGCCAGGCTGTGAACCTCGACCACGCGCCGCCGTGTCGCATCGGGCACCGAGTAATAATTGCCGCCGACGCTCACCATGCCTTCATGACTGATCCTGCGTTCGAGCTTGAGAACCGCGCCGAACGGGATCAGAGGCAGGAGCTGCAGTGTCGGCTGCTCCTGGGCGAACGCCTCGTTGACAACACGACCGGTGGAGGCGTGAACACGCGGGTTGGCGACGTTGCCAAGCCAGTTTACGAACTGGAGGTTGAGATCATCGAGATCGCGGAACGTGCCGCCCAGGAAGAAGTCTTCACGGATGTAGCGGAACGGCCGCTCGACCTTGCCTTTGGTTTCGGGCCGATAGGCGCGGCAGGCTTTTGGCAGAAAGCCATAATGACAAGCGAACTCGCCGAGCGTCCGGTTGTAAACGACGCGACCATCCTCATCCTCGCCCAGAACGGCCGTCTTCATACGATCGTAGAGGATTTCGCGCGGCACGCCACCGATCGCCTCGAACGCGGCTCTGTGGCACGCCAATACGGTCTGCATCGTTTGACGCTGGGCGAAGCGCGCCCAGATCAGCCGGGAGAAGCCCAGCACCATCGAGAACAACCACACGATCTGGACGCTGTCAGGCGCGCTGGTAAATCGCACCCGAAACGGGGACCGGTGAGAGGATGTCCGAAAACGTACGCTAAGCGTCGCGGCCGGTCTGGTGAAGGCGGAGCGGCCTGAATCGCTCGCGGGGCTTGTCCATCTCGCTCCAAAGATAATCGCCGGTAAGACCGACATGCTCCCAGCCCAATGGCGCGACGTGGGCAAGCAGTTTGTCCGGCACCTCGGCACCGCTGCCGCGCAGATGCCGGACGGCACGGTCGAGATAGACGGTGTTCCAAAGGGTGACGGCCGCAGTGAGCAGGGTCAGCCCGGAGGCACGATGACGCTGGTTCTCGAACGTGCGGTCGCGTAGTTCGCCTAGGCGATTGAAGAAGATGGCGCGGGCGAGCGCGTTGCGGGCCTCGCCCTTGTTGAGGATGCTGCCAGTGCGGCGCCGCTGCTCCGGATCGTCGAACCAGTCGAGCATGAACAGCGTGCGTTCAATCCGCCCGATCTCGCGCAGCGCGCGGGCGACCGGGTTTTGACGCGGAAAACCTGCCAGCTTGCGCAGCATGACCGAGGCACTGACGGTGCCTGCGCCGATCGATGCAGCGAGCCGCAGCGTCTCGTCCCAGTGCTCCTCGATCGCGCGGACATTGGCTGGCCCGGCGACAAGCGGGCGCAGCGTCGGCCAGGGATCGAGCGACGACAGGCTATACAGGCGACGCTCGTTGAGGTCGCGGATGCGCGGTGCGAAGCGGAAGCCGAGCAGGTGACACAGGCCGAAGACGTGATCGACAGCCCCGGCGGTGTCGGTCGCGTGCTCGCGGATGACCAGCTCGCTCTCATGGTCGAGCAGGCCATCGAGGACGTGCGCGGCCTCGCCGGCATTGACTGCGATGACCTTGGTGTGGAACGGCGTGAAGCGGTCGGTGACATGGGTGTAGAACAGCACGCCGGGATCAGTGCCATAGCGGGCGTTGCGATCGGCGCGCGCCTCGCCCTGACCGCCGGCACGGAAGAACTGCCCGTCCGACGACGATGTGTCGCCCGGTCCCCAGACCTGGGCGAGCGGATGCGCGGTGTGGCAATCGACGATCGCCGCTAGCGCCGACAGATAGGTTTCGTCGCGCACATGCCATTCCGCCGTCCAGCGCAGGCGGGACAGCGTCAGCCCACGCGAGCTTTCTGCCATGCGCCCGAGGCCCAGGTTGGTCGCATCGGCGAGGATCGCACCCATCAGCGCGGACTGGTCGGAGGCCGGCTCGCCGCTGCGAGCATGGACGAAACGGTCGGCGAAGCCCGACCATGTGGCGACCTCCACCAGCAGGTCGGTGACCCGGACACGCGGCAGCATCGCGTAGAGCCGGGCCTTCAGTGCCTCGACGTCGTCGGATGGCGTTCGCCGGATCGGCGAAATCACCAACTGCCCGCGCTCAATCGTCACGTCGACCAGCTCGCCGGTCGCGGCTGCCCGTTCCACCTCGATCATACGCTGGTTCAGCAGGGTGCGACGATCCTCATACCATTCGGCGAAACCAGACGACACGGCCAAGCGCAGATTGCCATCGGCGCGCATCGTTTCGAACGCGGGCACCGGCAACAGGTAATCGTCGAGCGTGCGATAGGCGCGGCTGCCGTCCACCCAGATGCTGCCCGAACCGAGCCGTTCGCGCAGATGGACGATCACGGCGATCTCGTAGGCGCGGCGATCGATCATCCCTTGGGACGGCTCCACGACCTTGCGCCAGCGCGGCTTGATGAAGCTGGTCGGCACCCGCTTCGATAGGACCGAGCGGCCGTCGCGGTACATCGCCCGCAGAGCCTCGATCGCGCTGAGCAGCGGATCACCCGACCGCGCGGTGCGGAAGGTGAAGGCGGCGAGGAATGTTGGGGCGAACCGCCGCACGGCGGGATAGCGCTCGATCACTTCCGCCAAGCCGTCGTCGGCCGACCGGGTGAGATCCTCGGCGAAGCGGATGCTGCGTTCGAGTTGGTCCCAGCCCACCTGGTCCTCGATGCGGCGGATCGCATCGCGCCCGGTAGCGCGGGCATCGACCAGCAGGCGACCGAGCCGAGCATGGAAGCGGGCGGTGTCCTTCAGCAGCCGCGCCTGCCCGAGCAACCGGTCGGAGCGGGTGCGATCGGCGCGGCGGAACAGCGCGCCCACCATTTTCTCGACCATGACCAGTGCCGCGTCGGTCAGCGCCGCTTCCATCTCGATCATAGCCGCAACGAGCATGGCGAGCCGGCGCGGACGTTCGAGACGGCGCAGATGCTGCGCGGTGACGATGCCAGCGGTCCGTGCGATAACGGCATAGCGAGCGGCATGGATGCGCCGCGCCCGATCGGCTGGGATCCCGATGCCGCGCACCGTGTCGAGACGCTCGACGATGCCTTTCAGGTTCGACGCCGATGGTGATTCCGGCCATTCGCGTATCCATCCAAGCCGGGTGCGACCATTGTCGTCCGATGCGATCAGGCGTTCGAGCGCTGCTTCCTGATCAGCCGGGCAGTCGCGGATCAGTCCAGCATGCGCGGCCTTGCGTGCCTGCGCCCGCACGATGAGGGCGAGCCGTTCCAGCGTCGATGCCGCGGGCAACACGATCCGGTTGAGCCGCAGGCGATCGACCATGCCAGCGACGATTGCATCGCCACGATCGGTCGAGGTGGCGATCTCCGATCCCAGCGCCAGCATCGATCGCACTTCTGCTCGGTCGAAGGCACGCAGACCGAGATACGCTTCAACCTCGGCGCGATGCTCGCGCAGCGTCGTCGCGCGCGCAGAATAGTCGGCGAAGTCCTCGATACGGCAACCGATCTGGTCGGCGAGCAGCGCCAGCATGGCGGCAGGCACCGCTTCACTCGGCAGCAGGCTTCGTCCCGGGTGGCGCAGGTAGCAGAGCTGCACCGCATATCCGAGCCGGTTCGCCCCGCGCCGGCGACGCGCGATCTGTCCGAGGTCATCGGGACCGAGGGTGTAGAGCCGTTCGATCGTTGCCTGATCGGGTGGCGGATCGAAGATCGCGCTGCGCTGGGCGGGGGACAATATGGTTCTGGACGGCATCGGCTTCTATGTTCGTCACGCAACAGGAAAGCGACCCTGTTCACGGAGCGTAGACCACAAGACGGGTTATGTGACATTATAGCGATCGATCGACGGGCAATGCCGCTCCGTCACGCAGACGGACGTATATGTGACAACTCAGATTGGCTACGCGCGGGTGTCCAAGGCGGACGGCAGCCAGGTCCACGACCTTCAGCACGACGCGCTGGTGGCGGCCGGCGTCGATCCCGATCATATCTATGAAGACAGCGCCTCGGGGCGGTTCGACAAGCGACCGGGGCTGGACGCCTGCCTGAAGGCGCTGCGCCACGACGACACGCTCGTGATCTGGAAGCTCGACCGGCTCGGCCGCGATCTGCGCGGCTCTGTTGCAAAGATTGGCGGCAGTCAGAGGTAGGCTGTCGCTCTGCGCCGATCAGGCGGCTGCTGCGAAATGGTGGTTGAGCATGCCCATGGCCTCCGTCAGCGCCGAGGGCCCAATGCCAAAA
>NZ_CAKKNC010000048.1 GCF_918741285.1 Sphingobium sp. CECT 9361
GCACCGCGAAGAACAGCTCGAAATGCCGATGCGTGTTCCACGCCAACGAGCTTACGCGATCGCCAGGTGCCACGCCTAGCCGGACAAGCGCATGGGCCGCTTGGGCCGCGCGCGTCCAGGCCCCTGCATAATCATAGCGCCATATCGGCTCATCCACATTCTTCGACACGATCTCACGGTCGCCGTGCGCCACCGACGCAAAACGCAGGACGTCGACAATGTTCAGGGGAGCATTCTGCATCAGTCCCGGCAGCACGTCTTTCTCCTCGATCATTTAGACGGGCTGGAACTCGTGACCCCATTCGCTGATGCGATCGTGGATCACCGGCTCCCAGCTCTCCTCGTCATCGATCCTGAGGCCGCCATGGCCTATTTCCATCATGAATTTGGAAGGCGTGTGCGCGTAGAAGGACACGATCCGGTCGTTGGAATGCTGACCCAGTGTCAGTCCGATAGCGATCCCGGCGGCCTGCACGCGTTCATACGCCCTCTCGACATCCTCCATATTATTCATTTCCAACTCGAAATGATGGAGTTTGCTCTCTCCTCCCAGCCCCTCGGCGAAGGCGATCGAATGATGGCGCGGGCTGGTGTGCAGGAACGAGGCATGCATCGTGCTGCCATCGGGCAGCGGCTGGTAGATATAGTCAGAAAGCTGCGCGAACAGCGCCTCGCGCATGAACTTCTCGTCGCCCTTGTGATCGGTTGAGTTGAAGGCGGCATGACCGAGCCCCTGATCACCAGTCAAGAAACCGTGCGGGACCTTGTTCGAAACAAAAGGGAATTCCGCATCTTCCAGGCCCAGCGCGATCTCGTGCCGAGCTCCGACGGGTCCGACAAATTGGAAATACCGCTCCACGCCCCGCAACCGGGCGGACGCGTCGTCGCCATCCCGCATCGCAATACCAAGGCTGTCGAGATGCGAGCGCAGATGATCGAAGTTCTCCTGGCTCCCCGCGTCCCAGCCGACCCAGGCGATGTCGTCCGCAGGTCCGTTCACAAAGTGAAAGCGCCGGGCCTTCTCGTCGATCCGGTAGAACAGCCCATCGCCCGACCGCTCGACGCCAACACCGATCAACCCCGCATAACGCTCCCACGCATCCAGATCCGATACCTCAAAGCCAAAATAGGCAGTCCTGATTATCATCTGCATTTCCTTTCACGAGCATCGCCGTTATTGTGGCATGTCAGTCCGACGCGCCGATGGTGTTGTTGCCGCCTGCCACATCAAAAACTATACCTTATGGTCGCGCCATAGGTCCGCGGCGCCGAATAGCGCGGCTGTTTCACGTCGGTTAAAATGGCGGGGTCAGTCAATGCGGCCGCAAGGCTGTATGAAGCGAACCAGAGATCGTTACCGTACACAATGATGTTCTCGTTCGTAAGGTTCTGGCCCCAGATCGAAAATTCGAAGCCTGACGAAAGCTTGTAATTCAGCGATGCGTTGACCAGTGACTTCGTTCTTGAACTGAATTGAGGCGCATCGTTGAATTCCAGACCATAGCGATCCTTGTGCGTCAGATCGACATGGGCGCTGAAGCTATCTCCATTGCCCAAGGGATATTCGAAATCCGCCGCCACCATATAGGTGTTCGGAATGGTGCCCTGCGGTGCCGTCCCAGGCGTGATTTCAGCTTCCGGCGGTATCCCCGAAGACGTACCGTCCTGATGGCTGTAGTTGGCCGAGAGCGTCAGGTAATCGGTGATGGAGGCAACCGCTTCCACTTCAACGCCGCGAACCCGGGCCTTGCCGGCGTTGGTTGAGACGCTGCTCGTGGGGGACGAGATAAAGAATTGCAGATCGGTATATTCGACGTTGAACACCGCGATGTTGAGCTGGAAGCGATTGTCAAACCAGCGACTCTTCAGGCCCAGTTCATGGCTGGTCGCGCTTTCGGGGCCCACGGGCTTCACGACCAGGGTCGGATCGCTCTGCGCTCCGTCAAATACGCCGCTGCGGAAGCCGGTGGAGCGTGTGCCGTAGACCATGATCTTGTCGGTTGGCTTGTACTGGAACCCAATACGATAGGTCAGCTTGCTCCAGTTTGCGCTATTCGCCGCGGTCTGCCCGATGAAGGGTAGGCCTGTCATCGGATCGATGTCCGTTGATGTCGGTGGGTTCCAGAAGAAATCCGGACCGCCGCCGATATCGACATTGAACTTCTTCTTGTCATGGGTGTAGCGAAGGCCGCCCAGGAGGGTAAAGCCCTCAAACGGTTCGTAATTGCCGTCAACAAAGGCCGAATAGCTGGTCGTGCGATTGCGCTCGTTGACGTGGAAGTCGTTGGGTCCGAACAGGCCGGGAAAATTGGCCACGCAGGCGGGCGTAACGACGCCGTTGTCGAAGTCCTCGAGGGTCTGGAGCGGGCAAAAGGTAATGGATTGCACCACTCCGCCAAAGGTCTCCTGGTTCCAGGCAGTGGTGACGTTGGTATTCCGGGTTTCGTCGGAGTAGAAGAAATACAGGCCGCCGACCCAGTTGAAAGGGCCATCATAATCCGACGTGTAACGCAATTCCTGAGAGAAGGATTCCGCCGAACGTGGTTCGCCCAGGTCAAAGGTCGGCACTGGCACTCCCACCAGCGACACTTTTCCTTCCTTGCTGGAGAAGTCACGATAGGTCGTAACCGACAGGAGCGCCGCATCGGGGAGTTTATACTCTGCCCGCAAATTGCCCGTCCACTGGCGGCTCTTGAAGCTGCTGTCGCTAGCCTGCTGCACCACACGCGGGTCGTTGTCGGGCACAAAACCGAAGTCGATCAGGCTCTGGTTGGTGGGCGGCGTGCTGGTGAAAATCGAATCGCGAGCGGGGCCCGTTTCATCCGCGCGGCTGTAACCGACGGTCGCGATGATATCGAGGTCGGGGCTGGCTTCCCAGAGCAGCTTGCCGCGGAACGAAGCGCGATTGGTGTTGTCGATACGATTTCCTGTCGTGATGTTACGCGAGGTGCCGTCGCGATCACGCGATGAAACAGCGAACGAACCGAACAGATTACCGGCAAGAGGCCCCGAGACATAGCCCCGCGCCTCGATCGCGTCATAGTTTCCGATGGTGGCTTCGAACTTGCCCTCCGTCTTTTTCGACGGCCTCCGGGTGACGACGTTGATGCTGCCGCCCGTGGTGTTGCGCCCGAACAGCGTGCCCTGTGGTCCGCGCAGAACCTCGATGCGCTCGATGTCGAACAGATCGATTTCAAAATCGCCCGCGCCGCCGAAATACTGATCGTCGATGAAAAGACCGACGGCCTGCTCCGCCCCCGCAGAGACCAGCGATGACGATCCGCCGCGCAATGACGGATTGAGGCGCGATTTAGATAAGGAGTTGATGCTGAAGCCGGGCACGCTGGTGCTCAAGGACTGAATATCGCTGATCCGGCGAGTCTCTACCATATCCGAACTGAACGCATTGACGGCGATCGGCACGTTCTAAAGGTTCTGCTCACGCCGCTGAGCAGTGACGACAATTTCTCCGAGGCCAGTTTCCGCTTCGTGGGACGACTCCTGGTTAGCTATGGACCCATCCTGGGCGAAGGTCGGGCCGGCATCAGCGAACAGCGCAAGAGCCAGAATTCGCGCGCAACTTGTTCCCGATATTGAGCGGCGATGTTTCATGATTTCCCTCTCCTTGTTATAAGCCGACTCTTTAATTGAACCGGGCTTTCTGTTTGATTTGATTGCCCTTGCCGTAAGGATGCAGTTGCCCACCTATTGGGGGCCAGCGGGATCTCGAAGTGACTCCATGCGACCGGTAGGGCAGTTTGTGGCCTGGCCACCGAACATAGCGCTACCCCATGAGCGGACCGCATGCCCTGATGGCCGCCGTCTTTCACCATCAGTATTTGAACGCCACGCTGGCGCCATAGGTCGCTGGCTTGTTGGCATAGCGCACGACGGTGTCGAAATCCGCGACCACATTGTTCCAGTAGTATTTGTTGAGAACGTTTTTTCCCCAGAAGGAAAAGCGCCAGCGTCCATCGGGCGATTCAACGCCCGCACGCAAGTCGACCAACGCATAGTCGTTGATGCGGAAAAGAGGCGCCGCACCGACGGCTGACGCCGTAAGGGTTGACGGGTTGAGGTTGCCGCCGATCACCGAGACAGTACTCGAACGATAGGTTAGGCTCGCCCCGAGGAAACCATTGACAGCATCGCTGATCGGGAACTCATAGTCGACGTTCGTCCCGATCTGATACTTTGGCGTGTACGGGACGGCGACACCGGCGAAATTTGCCGGGACACCACCGGCATTTATGCCCGCGAATCTGTCAATCTTGGCGTCAAGATAAGTGAATGTGCTGCTCACCGTCAGCGATGAAATTGGCCTGGCTACGATCTCGAGTTCGAATCCCTTGATCGTCGACTTCGGGATGTTCTGCAGCACATCGAGAATACCGAACGGCCCCGCGTCCTCTTTCGAGCGCAACTGCTTGTTCCTGTAGTCATAGTAGAAGGCGGCGCCGTTGAACTGCAGCGCCCGATCCAGCAGAGAGGCCTTGAAGCCGGCCTCATAGGCCAGCACGGACTCCTGCTTGACCGGAAGATATTGGGTGAACTCGAACGCGGAAACGGTTGGAAAGCTACCAGCCTTGTAGCCCTTGGCAACGTTGCCATAGAGCAGCACGCCAGGTCGTGGCTTCCAGTCGACGCCCACCCGCCAGGACACATTATCTTCGTGGAGCGTATCGACGTAATTGCCCGGCGATCCAGGCGCCACATTGCCGACCGCGTGAGACAATAGGTTAACCGCGAAACAATCGCCGGTCTGATAGGGTCCAAACGCGCCGCCCAGCAGAACATCGTAGAAGAACGGGCCAGTGCCCTTGGCGTCACCACTCAAGTCTCGGTTACAGCTGTCAACGGATGTTTTGGCGTTGGTATATCTAGCGCCGGCCTTCAGCGTCAGGGTGTGCGAGATATCATACTCGACGTTTGCGAATGAGGCATAGTTGGTCATTCTCTGAAGGGCCGAATAGGTTGCGCTCCGGATCGGATATCCGAGCACAGCGCCAAGCGTCGCATTGGATGATGTTGCGGAGATATCGAGATCGACGATCTGATCAATCTTGCTGTGTTCATAATTAACGCCGACCACCCATCTTAAAGCTTGGTGGCTCCCATTGGATAGCCGAAGTTCCTGGGAGAAACTCTTGATCGTGCCACGGTCGCGGACCAGATCCACATCGCGCGTTGGCAAGCCATCGCCATCGGTTCCCTGCCGCTGCTTGTAATCGACATAGGCAGTGAGCGAGGTGAGTGTGATCGCATCAGTCACATCGATGTCCCCACGGAGAGATGACTGCCACATACGGTTGTCCGCGAACGGAAATCCGGGCGTCCAGTCAGCAGCGCGCGCTGTCAGTGGCGAGAAGGTAGCGGCCGCGACGCCCGGATCGAGAATTGGATTTTGTGGCGTCAAGCCGATATATTGCGCCGCAGCTGTCTGACTTTTGTCCTTCCAACCGTTGATGTTCAGCAAGAAGCGAGCGCCGTCCGACGGCTCAAAGGCGACCTGCAACCGGCCCATATAGTTTTCGACCTTGCCGTTGCGGTCATTCGGGCGCGAGTTGCTGATCTGCCAGCCATCGGCGCGCTCCACTCGACCACTCAGCCGGGCCTTGAGGGTGTCCGATAGCGGGCCACTGACATAGCCTTCGCCAATCACCTCGTTGAACCTGCCGTAGCTGAGATCTGCGCCGGCATGGAATATGTCGGTGGGCTTGGCCGCAACATAATTGATCGCACCGCCCGTTGCATTCTGACCGAACAGCGTGCCCTGCGGGCCTTTTAGCACCTCGACCCGTTCCAGATCATAAGCCGAATGCGAAGCCAGCACGGGGAAAGGCAGTGGCACCTCGTCGGAATATACACTGACGGTGGGATAGGAGCCAATCGACGTTTCGTAAAAGCCGACGCCGCGTAGCGTATAGACAGGTGTATTGCTTGATGTGTTTGTAAAGCTCAGGCTTGGAATTGTTTGTGCCAAATCCGCCAGCGAGTTGATCTGCTGGTTCTTGAGCGCGTCGCCGGAAACGACGGCGACGGTGAGGCCCACATCGTTGAGCTTCTGCTCCCGCTTGTTAGCGGTGACGACGATATCGGCAATATTCGCATCGGCGCCGTCCTGCGGCGTCTGGGCGAAAGCCGGCGCGTAGCCAAGGCCGAACGAAGATAACACGAGCGCAATCGAACACAGCGAAACTTGTTGCGACCTGCCTATAACTTTCCTCATCCGAACATCCCCTCGCTTGTTTATTCGCCCAGCCCTTGATGCACTAGGCAGTGCTTGTATTGCGCCCCCTCCTATGCAAAGGATGTGCCAAGTTGCGCCGCGCGCCGTAACGGCCGGACACTCAAAATCAACCCATTGAGATTAAACAACAAATTTTGAGAGAAATGGGTGCGATGCTGAACGCGATCATCGATTGTTTCGTGTGTCTCGGTTCTCTCGAGCTGCTTTCACGGAAAGCCATGTTTTTTGGGGCCAGCGTCAATCGACAAACAGGAAATGATCCATCATATTTGACGCGCTCATCAGCTACATTGACACATTCGGCCCTACGATCTACCACGATAACTATGTAACAATGCTCGGTGTCGCGGCGCTCCGCCCGCGAGAAGGCGACAAGCTGGATCGCGGCGACCGCATCGAAAATAACTAAGCAGGTGCCAGGAGAGGGCTATTGGCGACCGTCCAGAATAAGGATACTTTTCAGGATCGCGGCCACATAATGCTGGCCGGCGAAACCGGCGCGAGCCGGATCAACGGCCACCGGATTACCGACCTCCTTCAACGCCTGATGTTCGATCCGGCGCGTGGACGGATTTGGTTCGACGACCGGCGCATGATCCTCCTGCAGGCGAAATTCCTCGGCGTACTCAGGTCCGAACTGATCGATACGGTGGGGCTTGAACTGACCAAGGGCCTGCTGGCCCGGATCGGCTATCTCTCGGGAGAAGATGACGGGCAAATGGCCCGCAAGCTAAGCGACAGCAATACCGGCGTTATCGAAGCCATTGCGACGGGAATGCAGTTCCATTCGATCGAAGGGATCGTGACCGTCGAACTAGTCAAGCTGGAGATCAGCGAGGAAGATGAACATTTCTACGGCGAGTTCCTGTGGCGCGACTGCGCCGAGGAAGAGATGCACACGACAACCTACGGCAAGTCGCAGGAGCCCACATGCTGGATGCAGGCAGGATATGCGTCGGGCTATTTGAGCGCCTTTACCGGGAAGTCGATCTTGGCGCGCGAGGTCGAATGCCGCTCAATGGGTTTCCCTGTCTGCCGCGTGGTCTGCAAGCGCGCGGACGATTGGGAAGTGCTGGCAGGTGAGGACCATCACTGCGGGACCGGCCACGACAATCTGCGCCATTCCGGGTCCGTCCGCGCTGGAGATTCGCCGCCGTCGGGCGCTTCAGCGGATGAGGGCGAAGGCGAGGTGGGGGGGGCGCCGGAGAGCCCGGTAGGCGACTCCCCCGCGTTCAGAATGGTGATGCGCAGGATTGCGAGAGCGGCTCCGACGCGAGCCACGGTGTTCCTGCAAGGCGAAAGCGGCGTCGGCAAAAGCATGTTCGCCCGCGAGCTTCACCGGATGGGTCATCCCAAGTCGCCGTTCGTTGAGCTCAATTGCGCCGCGATTCCAGACCAACTCCTCGAATCCGAACTGTTCGGGGCCGAGAAGGGCGCCTTTACCGGCGCCACTGAATCGCGCAAGGGACGCTTCGAGGCTGCAGATGGGGGCACAATCTTCCTCGATGAAGTCGGACTCCTCTCTCCGGGCTCGCAGGGAAAGCTGCTTCGCGTCCTCCAAACCGGCGAACTGGAACGGCTGGGAAGCAACAAGACGGTAAGGGTGGACGTCCGCGTGATCGCGGCGACCAACGAGGATCTCACCGAGGCCGTGAGGACGCGGGGATTTCGCGAAGATCTCTACTACCGATTGAACGTCATCCCAATCATGGTACCGCCCTTGCGCGACCGTAAGGACGACATCCCCATCCTGGTCAGGCGGTTCCTTCAGAAATTTGCGGAGAAGCACGGACGGAGCATCCCGGGGATATCCACGCGGGCGCTTCATGCATTGATCAGCTATCCTTGGCCCGGCAACATTAGGGAACTTGAGAACGTGCTTGAGCGTGGCGTCGTCCTCGCCGATGCGCATTGTCCGATCGATATCGAGCATCTCTTCACGCTCGACAGCGCCTTCAGCGAGTCCAGCCTGCTTGGGTTGAATCAGTTCGGCCGGATTGTGCTGAATGCCGGCGGTGCCATGCCAGAAGGCGACGCTACGGGCGCCCTAGCCGACAACGGCTCGATCGCTTCGATTGCCGAAAATGCAGTGGTCAATCAAGGCCTGGGCCTGTTCGAGATCGAAGACGCCGTGGTCCGTGCGACTCTCAAGGCCACCGACGGCAATGTGTCGCACGCCGCACGCTTGCTCAAGATTTCGCGTGGGCAGCTCGATCATCGGATTAAGCGGCTGGACGGCAAGCAATGATCGCAATGGAGGTTTTGTGACGGAGAGGTCTACCGCTACGATGAGGCGTTCGACCCGGACGCGGCTGATGACGCGCCAGAAACTTATCGACGCGACACGACGCATCATGATGAACCGGAATCCCGAAGCAGCCACTATCGCCGATATCACCGAGGAAGCTGATGTAGGCTTCGGCAGTTTCTATAATCACTTCAGCTCGAAGCAGGACATACTCGACGCCATCTACGACAGCTGCAGCGCGGATTTCGTTGCTGTCGCGCGCGACATGATCTCCGATGAATCGGACGTCACCCGGAATATTTCATATCTCCTGCGGCTCGTGCTGTGTCGATCGCGGGCGGATCACCTGTGGGCGCGATGCATGGCAAAAGAGCTGGTGGCGAGTGACACTTACAGCTCCGACTTTTCCAGGCTCTTCAGGACGCAGTTCTCGGTTGGCAAGCAGTTGGGCCAGATCCATTTCCTCAATGTGGAGCGGGCCTTGAGAATGGTGTTTGCCTGCCTGCATGGCGCGATCCAGGACATTCTCGCTCATAGCCGGGATCAGTCCTTCGAGGACGAGTGCATTGAGTTGTCCCTGCGCATAATCGGCATCTCGGTGATGCAGGCGGAAGTTCTGGCCAGCACGCCGCTGCCTAATCAGTTTGCTTTGGTTGCAAATGAACAATCTTGCCAAAACTCGAGCGGCATGACCGACGATCAAGGGGGTATCCGTCTCTAGCAGCCGCCACCGCGATCAGCCTCCGCGTGCGCGCAGGATTTCGCTAAAAGGTGTCAAGTTAACGGTGTGTCGAACGCCGCGTTGTATTACGGTTTCCCACCTCTTTAGTGGCTCAAGACACCGCCGCGAATGAAGCCGAAATGCCGCTTCGACTTGCGCCGAAGCGGTGCGGCCGACCCCCAATCCGCCGGAGAGCGGGTCGGCCGCAGCTTCCTCACATCTGGAAAAACTTGTCTATCAGCGAGGCGCACTCCCCCGTGCTCGGATTTTTGAACCAGTTAATGGCATTACGCTCCGGATCGCCCGAGTAGAGGCGCTCGTACAAGCCCTGCCGGGAACCGAATTCGGTGCCCGTCATGTCCCAGGCCATTTTCAGCAATTTCAGGCGCTCCTTGGAATCGAAGCCTTCCGCTATGAGGTAGCGATCCATCATCGATCCCACCTCCGGCCGGTCATAGTCGGCCTCGGTCGGGGCCAGGACGCCCGATCCCGCAGCCAATCGCAGGACGTCTACCGCCTTGGTATTGATATAGGGAAACAGGAAATTGAGCGCCGCGAAGCCCGAAACGGTCTGAAAAACCGGACTGGACAGGCCGTCACCCGCAGCTATTTTCTCGCCCTTAGCAAATGCCTCGATGCGCTTTTGGGCATCGACGATGCTCGCAGTTCGGATACCTTCGGCGATGTTGACCCAACCGACAAGCTCGCCGATGGCAGCCTGGAATTTGGGCGTCTTGTCGCGCTTGTTCATGCGTGCGACGGCCGTTGCCATCCCGGTCAGGAAACGCGTCTTCATAGTCGAACGCGTACAAGCCTGGATCACCATATAGCCAGCGCCGAACTGCATGATCCCGTTATAGGCTTCCAAATCACCGTTGACGATCAGGCGATCGTTCGGGACGAAAACCTTGTCGAAGACGAGGATGGCGTCCCCCTCGTCGAAGCGGCTGGTCAAGGGACGGTCGAAGGAATTCTGGCCGTTATCATAGGTTTGGCGCGCCAGGATCGAGAGGCCCGGTGCGTTCATGGGCAACTGGAAGGCAAGAACGAAGTCTTCCTCTCCCGCTTTGCGCGGAAAATAGGGGCCAATATAGCATTCGTTTGCGACAGGGGCGAGCGTCGAAAGCAGGCGGCAGCCGCTTACCACCACACCATCGGCCCGACGCTCCACGACCCGAACGGCTTCGCTGGGCGCGTCATCCCTCGATCGGTCTGTCTGGGGATCGATGAGTGCGTGGGTGACCTGAAGGTCATTCTCCCGGCAATTGTCGATGATCTTCTGGGCCTTGTCGGCCGCCTCATCCTTGCCTAGTACGCGCAACGCACAAACTTGGTCCATAAGGTAGGCCGACATGAAATCGGTCAATCGCCCCATCAGGCCGAAGGTGGTCTGGGCACGCACATGGTAGCAGGCCGCCAGCTGCTCGAACTCCTCCTTGGTCCTCGCCTCCAGATAGGTCTTGCTCACCACGTCTCCCGTGGAAGGCGACCTGAAAGTCAGCATCTCCTTGAATGACGGATCATTCTGCTGATCGTAGATGCCTGCGATAGTGCTGATCACACCTTTCAAAGGGCCATATTCGGTCACATCCGTGATTAACTTCCCGTCGATAAACAGCTGTCGATCATCACGCAGCGAAGCCCTGTAGTCATCCCCAGTTTTAATACCCATGATTAAGTCCTCTTTCTATTTGAAAAGCTTGTTTGAAAATCCTCAAGGCCGGCCGCGAGTCATCCGTCGGTAAGTGACTTCCGGTCGTCCGAAAGTCATTAGAACCCACCACGTATGTTTCATGCGATATTGCGCGGATCAGGAAAACTAACCCCGCGTGCTTGTTACGATTTCTCGTAATCCTTCAATTGAATGAAATTTGCCGCAGACTGGATAAAGATACCGGCAGAGTCGTCGTCTACGGCATTCGGATCATCCTGCAGGAGGCGAAAACGCTCTTCCCTCCTGTCGACTTCCTCTTTCGTGTCGGGTACCGACATTTCGGGACAATCGGTCAATATCCGTTGGTTCTGCTCGGCATATGGCCGTGCTTCTTCCTCATAGCGCGCGAAAGCGATTTGGTAGTCCCCGCCCGCCGCCTTGAGTTCCCCGGCCAACACGTAGGCGCCGACAACCGCGAGACTCGTTCCCTGCCCGGTCAGCAATGTAGGCGCGTATCCGGCATCGCCGATCAGGGCGACGCGCCCATTTGACCAGCGCGGCATGTGTATCTGCGTGACCTCGTCGAAGTACAGGTCGGTGCTGATGCGGAGCCCATCGAGCAGAGTCTGCACGCCCCAGCTTGTATCGCCATCAAACGCTTTGGCGAGGATTTCCTTCTGCTCTTCCAGGTCGCCTCTGTCGAAATCCAGCGGTGGCGATGAAAATACCAATAGGCCGCGCGTGAGCTTGCCCGGGCCATAGTCGATGTTGCTGATCATCTTTCCGGGCATCTGACGCATCAGCCATTGACGGTCGAGCTTCAGCGTATTGGGGATCGTGAAAATTCCGGCATAGAGCCCCAGCGGTCGCTTGAACTGATTTGCAGGACCAAATGTAAGCTCGCGAACCTTGGAATGTAGCCCATCCGCACCGATCACCAGATCGAAGCGGCGGGGGGCGCCATGCGCGAACGTCACATCAACGCCGTCGTCGTCCTGGGTGATCGAGGTGATCGAATCTCCAAAGATATATTCCACGCCTTCACAGGCGCTTTCCTGAAGCATGTCGGTCAGGTCGTCCCGCAGCACCTCGACGTCGCCAGCGACACCTTCGCCCGCTCCGAAGTTTCCGTCGGTCTGCCAGATGACCTCACCTTCGGCATTGTACCGTCGGATCTCGCGCATGTTGACCGCCGCCTTGCGACAGGCTTCCAATATGCCCATGCGATCGGCCACCTCGACCGCCGCACCGCGAAGATCTATTGCAAAGCCGCCCTTGCGTGGGCCAGGCGAGCGTTCGACGACAGTTGGCTCGAAGCCGTAACGACGCAGCCAGTAGCCGACACTTTGCCCTGCTGAGCCAGCACCGGAAATAAGAACCGAACGATTTAGAAGCTGGGTTTCCGTCTTACTCGACATTATCATCTCCAGATGCCGTATCCAACTACGGCGATTTTCTCATTGCTGCGTTCAAGGAGTGGACCACGGCTGCGCAGGCGTTCATCGCTGATGCGATTAGTTGCCGGGCGCAGCACTTGACTCAGGTGACAATCCTCAGGCGCTCCTCCGTGATACAGCAACTTCCGTGCCATCTGAGATGGCGACGCATCGAAAAGGACGATGTGATTGTTTATATTAAGTTAAATCGGAAAATCTGCTGCGTTGAAGCATTTGCCATCCTCAGGAATCGTCGTCGTCACGAACTCTTTGAGTAAGGCACCTGGAGACGGATAAGGACAATTCGGAACACAATTATCACAGCTGATAACAATATCAAACATGATGCGGAGTTTGTCGGCGTGCCACCGAGGCTGAGGCGCCTCGACCGTGATCGGAGTCGCCGAAGCGGGCAAGGAGGTCAGGTTGTGTCCGTTCCGACTCGTCGCCGGCCCCGTTTGGCGGGGCAGTGCTTCGGCGGTGCTAAGGGCTGCGCGCTCGAGGAAATGGGAAAGACGACGTATCTCGCCCGCGAAGGAGAGCGGCTCCTCCAGTGCCGCATATCGTCGCCTGCAGACATCGGTTGCCAGCGTGTGATGTTATAGGTGCGCTCGGCGAGGTTACGCGGCGGACAGGGAATGAATTCTGCTGGTTACAATGCGACGCCCGTCAGCACGTTGACCTTTTATATCCGCATAGCCTCAATTGGGCACTTCTTAGGTTTATGCGTCTGCACAGAGCGATATCCGAACTCGCGGCCTAGAGCGCTGCGATAGGCGGTCTCGGGGGGGTGATCCGTCGGCGACTGGTCAGCCGAGCAACTCGCCACCATATTCAGGTATATGCTCGCAACGACGTCGTTGTGGGCGCTGCCAGCCAGCTCGCCCGCCGATCCCTAATCGCCCTTTTGGGCGCCGAACCGTTCATAGCCCGTCTTATACTTTGCTCTGGCCATTCCCATGACATCTAACGCTCACGCGTTGCCAAAAGTCGTCCGAGTTTCCGAGGGTCTGCGGTCTCCAAGAACCGTGCCTGGTAAGGAGTCACCGATTAACGAAGTTATCCACCAGTGCGTTGAACTCGTCGGGACGTTCCCATTGTGCCCAGTGGCCGCATTTGGAGAAGATGTGCATGTCGGCATTGGGGATGAGCTTGCGCAGGATGAACCCGGCGTC
>NZ_CAKKNC010000049.1 GCF_918741285.1 Sphingobium sp. CECT 9361
GCCGGGCCGGTCGCAACGAACTGCTCGGCTCGGCCCGCTTCGGATCGCGTGACGATGTGCGCGGCCTGGAATCCGGCGACGGCGATCTGCTCATCGGTCGATCGGCCAAATCCGGCAAGCTGCTCCGCTACGGTGGGCCTGCCCACCTGCTGACGATGGCCCCGACCCGCAGCGGCAAGGGTGTCGGCACCATCATTCCCAATCTGCTGACCCTCGACCGCTCGGTGATCTGCATCGACCCCAAGGGCGAGAATGCCCGCGTCACTGCCAGGGCGCGCGCCACCAAGGGCAAGGTCTGGTGCCTCGACCCGTTCGAGGTGTCCGGGCAACCCCCTGCCCGCTACAATCCGCTCGATCGGCTCGACCCTGCCAGCCTCGATCTAGCCGAAGATGCAATGACGCTCGCCGACGCCCTGGTGCATGATCCAGCGGGGCAAGGTGGCGAGGCCCATTGGAACGAGGAAGCCAAGGCGCTGATCGCCGGGCTGATCCTCTATGCCGTCGTCCATGAGGACCGCGAGCATCGCACCCTGGCGACGGTGCGGGATTATCTGACGCTCGCCCCCAAGGGGTTCGCCGATCTGCTCACCCTCATGCAGGACAGCCGCGGCGCCGGTGGCCTGATCGCCCGCGCCGCCAACCGCCAGCTCGGCAAGTCCGATCGCGAGGCCGCAGGTGTGTTGTCGTCGGCCCAGCGCCATACCCATTTTCTCGACAGCCCCCGGATCGTCGCCAGCATGGCTGCGTCGGACTTCACCTTTGCCGGGTTGAAAGAGGGGGTTTCCACGGTGTTTCTGTGTCTACCCCCTGACCGGCTCGACGCTTATGCCCGCTGGCTACGGCTACTGGTCGCCCAAGCGCTCACCGACATGGCGCGCTCGCCGGTCAAACCGGCGCGGCCCGTCCTGTTCCTGCTCGATGAGTTTGCCGCCCTGGGCAGGCTGGAACCTGTCGAGCGCGCCATGGGCCTGATGGCGGGATACGGGTTGCAACTCTGGCCGATCTTGCAGGACATGCACCAGTTGCGCGCCCTCTATGGCGAGCGCGCGGGCACCTTCATGTCGAATGCCGGGGTGTTTCAGGCGTTCGGGGTGAACGACCTCGCCACTGCCGAATTGCTGTCGAAGACGCTGGGCCAGGAAACCCTCGAATATCAGACGGCGGGCTATTCCCAGGGCAGCAGGATCGGCGGGGCCAAGCTCACCCAATCGGCCAGCACCCATATCAGCGCCCGCAACCTCATGAACCCCGACGAAATCATGCGGATGCCGCCCACCGACCAATTGCTGATGCTCCAGGGGCAGGCCCCGTTGATCGTGGAGAAGATCCGATATTACGATCAGCGCGAGTTTGCAGGGCTGGCCGATCCCGGCTGAGCGTCAATCAAAGGCTCCTGGGTAATTATCGTTGAGCCACCTCGTCATTTCATCAACCGCGACCTCATGCGTCATGAGCCATTCTCGACCTTTTGGGGTGATCCGATAGGCATCGCGGCGAACGCGCTCGATAAAGTCCTTTTGATTTGGCCGCAGAGCATTTTGGATTGTATTGTAGATTTTAGGCTCATTTTCCCTGCCACTCAGGGACATTCTATCTCCAGCGAATAGATTTAGCTTCTTACAAACACCGACTTTGATTTCCCTAGCGCTCGCTTCTGAACGACTCGAAAGAAAAGATAGGATTGGAGTCAGAACATCTTCACTACCGTTTGACTCAAACATAATATAAATATCCTTTTCCATAGTATTAACTGGAAAACACCAGATAAAATATGGCAACATATCTCTTTTTTATTGTCAACACTCCATGTCTTTATAAGGTCGGCTGACCGCCCCAGCGGAACAACGAAGCCATTTGGCGCAACGTTCACCCCCACTTCCCCCTGGAAAGCCCGCGACCGTAGGTCGCCCTGTGACGGCGAAGCCGTCACGCATCAAAGACGTATTGGCCGGAAGGCCAATTCTATATGCTTTCTGCCTAGGTGTTATTATGTGTTAGATTCAGTGTTACGGCCTGAAAAAATGTGATTTATCGAATATTTTTCAAGTGTTTACGTAGGTGCTCGGTGGGTGATAACACGATAACTGGTGTGTGAAAGCACGAAGTTTGGTGGGTGATAACACAATCAAAAAACGATGCTTATGCACAGCCATTGGTGTGTGAAAGCACGATATTCGTTGCCTCGGTGGGTGAAAACACGATAGCTTTGGCTGGTGGGTGAAAACACGAATCAAGAGGACCGCTCCCCCCTGCTGCCGGATCGCTATCCGCAGCAGGATTTCTTTGTGTGCGACATATTCGACGCTGCGCCCAAGGCCGACATGGCCGCGATGGAGCATCCGATTTTCAGCGTGTCCACAAAGCCCGATTTCACCAAGCGGGCCTATGAACACGGCAACGCGATCCTGCGCGTGTCTCCTTCCCCCAACGGCCTCGCAACCGTCCATGATCGCGATGTGCTGATCTATTGCATTAGCCAGATTATGGCCGCTCTCAACAAAGGGCAGAAGGTTAGCCAGGTCGTCCGCTTCAAGGCCTACGATCTGCTCGTGGCAACCAATCGCGGCACTGACGGACGAGGTTACGAACAGCTCAAGGCCGCGTTCAAACGGCTGCAAGGCACACAGATAGAAACGAATATCATCACGGGCGGGCAAGCCCAATGGGACGTTTTCAGCCTGGTAGATCGAGCCTCGATCATCCGCGAAAGTTTCGACGGTCGCATGATCGATGTGGAAGTGAAGCTGTCCGATTGGGTGTTCAATGCCATTCGTGCAAAGGAAGTGCTGACTCTCAATCGTCGCTATTTCCGGCTGCGGAAGCCTCTGGAACGCCGCCTGTATGAAATCGCCCGCAAGCATTGCGGATGGCCTGGGAAGCCCGTCAAGTTTGGCCTCGATACGATCCAAAAGAAGTGCGGATCACAATCGACCGCCAAGGAATTCAAGCGGCTGCTCAAAGTCATCGTTGAGCAGGACGTGCTGCATGGCCACTTCCCGGATTACTCGATCCACCTCAACGAGGACGGGGATCAAGTCACCTTCACCCCGCGCTCGGCCAAGTCCGCTCTGCCTCAAACGACGCTGTTTCCGATGATCTCAAACGCTGCGCTAGAACGCGCCAGATCGGTTGCACCTGGCTATGACGTATATGCGCTCAAGGCGGATTACCTGGCATTCTGGGACGACAAAGGAAGGCAAGAGCTGAAAAACCCCGATGCGGCATTCCTGGGCTGGTGCAAGAAACGGCACGAGCGGAATCCGCTACGTTAACTCTTGCCTTACATGCAAACATGACCACATGTTTGCATGTTCACTTGCCTACAGGGCTTTCCCCCATCTTACGGAGCCAGTCGTTGAACGCCTCGCCCATTGCGTCCTGTAGGCTCATGCCGTTCTTGCGGGCGGTCATGTGCATGGCGAACGACATTTCGGGGCTGAAATAGCCCGTCATGGCTTTCTTGCCCTGACGGCTCGGCGCGGTCAGGCTGGTGGTTGTGCTGGTGCTGGTGGCCGCTGCCGAAATCGCCGCCTTGCTTGGTGGTTCGGGTGTTGGTGCAGGTTCGCGGTCGCGAAGCGCGAGCAGTGATCCTTTGCGGCTCATGCGGCGTTCCTCCGTTTCTTAGATGCTTGCATGTTTACATGCTGACATGCCCACCTGTAAAGTTCCCGCACTTCCTCGGCGGCTTTGCCATTAGGTTCGATTTCCATGGCGGTCTTGCCCTCAGCGGCTGCGTGACGAAACGCGGCTCGGTCAGCAATGATATGGGGACAAGCTTCAAGGCCGTAGCCTTGCACTACCTGGGCGGCTTCATCATACATGCGCGGGGCAGTTGGGCTGCCTGCGGTGAAGATAACAAAAGCGGGCTTGCCGCGCATCTTCACCAGGCTGGCCGTTGTTTGCACGGCAGCAAGATCGAAGGCGCTCGGTCGGCAGGGGATTAGAACCAAGTCGGCGGCTTCAACGGCGGCACTGGCGGCACTGTCGGCATGGGGCGGGGTATCGATCACGATAAAGTTCGCGCCCTGGGTCGTGGCTTGCTCGATCTTGGCGGCAAGGCGAGGGGGGGCGCTGTCGATCACCACTGGCGGGGCATCTTTTCGCCATGCCGCCCATTGGCTGGCCGTCGCCTGCGGGTCGAGGTCAATCACTAGGGCGGTATGGCCCGCATCCTCGGCAGCGGCTGCCAGGTGAAGGGCGAGGGTGGTTTTCCCCGCTCCGCCTTTCTGACTGATTATAGCAATTGTTGGCATGTGCGCTCCCTTACATGTTCACATGTTTGCATGTGGCCATAAGGCGCTAATTCATTAGAATGGTCAAGGGGACGCGAGTTTAAGGTCGATCGACCTCGATTCCTACCGATCGCAGCCGCGCCGCTGCGGCATCTAACACCGCATCATCAAACCTGTCAGGATGTCTCAGGGCGACGGCCTCGAAGGTAAAATCGGCCATCTGGCGCTCTATAAGCATGAAAAAGCCCTCCGACGGCTTCGCACCCATGATTAGATCCTTGATCGTCTCTACCTCACCCACTCGGGCAATCTTTGGACGTGTCCGCCCTAACCGCGTCGTCTTCTCACGTTCACTCGTAAGCGTGCCCTCCAATGCATGGATGCTTCGCCAAACGTCATGCTCGAATGTGCCAGGTGCTTCCGATGGAAGAATTTCATAAAGACGTAGATCAGCCGCGTGGGCAACGGCCAGCTCCCCTTTCTGGCGGGCATTGGCAGCAATTTTCCGGAGACTCTTCGGGTCAACACATCCTTCGATCGTCTTCATAGCGCGTGCGACGGCATTATCGGTCATGATACTCCCTTTCTGCTCAGGCGACGGGAAGAGATTGGACAAACCGGGCCAATCGGTCGGCTTCACGGTCGGTCAGATTGTCTGGCAGCTCGATCGTAACCTGAAGACCGGGGCGGAGATGGAAGCTGTGCTGGAGCATACCCGCCTCATTTGCGGGCACCTCGGCAACCTGATCTGGATTTTCGAGGGCATCGATGGCCGTCGCGATCCGCTCAATGTGCTGAGTACCAATGTTTGTACTCTTGTTCATCAGATTATGCAGAAATGTGCCACTGATACCAAGTTTGCCACCCAGAGCGGCATAGGCCATCCCGCTGCGTTCCTTGATCGCCACAAGGCGTTCTATCGTCTGCGGGGTCAGTGGCCCGTTTGGAGACTGCTGGTATTTGGTAGGGTCAAAAGTAGCCATCGAGCGTTCCTTCCACCCAGCCAATCCGGGCATGGGGACGATGTAGGACTTTTCTACACTGTTGTCAACTATCATTCACTGTAGGTTATTTATGATCTTTTAATGATAGGCCGCGCTCTGCCCTAGCGCCCGACGAGGCGCGATATGGTTGCCTGGCTGACATTGAACAGCGCGGCGACGGTGCGCTGCGTGTCACCGGCAGCGAGCCTATCCAGCGCCTCTGCCTGCTGATGTGAGGTCAGGGCCGTCCTACGCCCGAATTTGACGCCACGCGCCCTTGCCTGGACACGCCCTGCGGCGGTGCGCTCGGTGATCCGCTCCCGTTCCCAGCTCGCCGCGATCCCCAGCACCGCGATAATCACCTCGGCAAATTGCGAGGTCGTATCCACCATCGGCTCGGCCAGCGAACGGAAACCAGCCCCGGCTTCCTTCACCGCGTGGAGAATGTTCAACAGGTCGCGGGTATTGCGGGCAAGACGGTCGGTCGCCGTCACCATCAGAACGTCGCCATCGTCCAGCGCGCCGATCGCGCGCTTGAGCTGGGGCCGCTCAGCCGTCGCGCCGCTGATCTTCTCACGGTAGATTTTCACGCACCCGGCGGCTGTGAGCTGGGCGAGTTGCTGGGCCAAGTCCTGGCCGGTGGTTGAGACGCGCGCATAGCCGTAGATCATGCGCGGAATCGTGCATCAGATTTTTGCATCAGGGAAGAGGCTGGTTTCCCTCGGGTTTCGATCTGATGCAAAAGTTTTGACTGTTCGTTCTTTCCGGCCACGTCCGGGATGTTTTCAGTCGCAAGCTCCGCAGATGGCAGCTTCCTCACCGATCTGCCCATCACTACCAACAGGCGCGCCGCAGTTTATGCAGACTTCGCCTGATCCTCCAAAATCGTTGCCGCCATCACAATCTTCATCGGCCTCTCGCTGACGGTTCTCCGCGAACTGTGCCCATTCTTCCTTTGTGTAGCCCATGTGTCGCTCCTCTCGTGTCGAACCGTGATGATAAGCGGGTTGGGTAAATCGTCAGTGAATGATGGTCTATTCGCGAAGGGCGACTCTCCGGTCTGATACAAAAATCACAACTTTTGCATCAAACCAGAAAGCGCAGAAATCTGCGCCTCACCGTGATGCAAAAATCTGATGCACATTTGACGCTCATTTGATTATCGGCATCCGAAGCGAGACGGGCGCGGCGGTGACGGAGCTGCACTCGCTGCCTGATCGACTAATCTTGCGGCTCTGTCCCAGCGGTATTGCCGCGCAGCCGGTTTTCCCGTGTTGCCAGTTCTTCATACCGACATAGCGGCGCGGCTTCGGGAATCTGACGGTAGAACTGAACATGAAACCGAACGGTGCCGAGCGGCACTACATGATGGAGGATCGTAGGCTCCACCACACCTGGTCGGCTCTCAGGCGTCAGGACCAGGTCGATCCCCACTCGGCGGAGGTCGGTTACGCAGTAGCGCAATCGGCCCTCCGCCACCTGTATCAATCCCCATACCCCTGGCTTCGTACAATGGTCCTTACGGAGGCCCGCTGGAAGCGAGGTCTCCGTAAACACGTCAGTTTGTCGATAAGGCTCCAGTCCTTCAGGAAGTTCGGCAGGGCTCTCTGATGGCCTGCTTTCGCTTGTCACGCCTCCTCGGCGTAGAGGATGGTTTCACGGTCCTTCAGAACCTCGGCGAGGAACCAGTACGCTTCGCCCCATGCATTCAGCACAGTATCATCCACAGCGTCTCCAAGGACGTCTTTGATCGCCGGTAGCAGAGCGTCCGCGACGGCGGGATAATGCTCTGGTTTGATGTGGGTAGCGACGTGGCGGGCAGCGATACGCTCGATCGCCGGCTTCAATGCATCGAGCTTATCGGCATTCTGTGCAAAGGCGAGGATCGCGGCAGCAAGCCGTTTAGGCTGATCGCCGGATTCCTGGGCCGCCATGTCGAATAGTGCTTTGATCTCAGGATCGACAAAAAGCCGTTCGTACATGCGGGTCGTGATCTCTACGCCGTGCTTCTGGAGAGCGGGAGCCGTCGACTTAATGATAGTGATGGTCTCTGGCGATAAGGGCTCCGGCATACACGTCTCCTCTGCTAGCTCAGGTGATGCACTTGGCATCTTTTAGGACATATAGAACAACGTCCTCGGCCATGCCATGCCCGGATGGCCGCCACGCCCTCAGCTCTACCGGGCCCAGCTTCAAATGCCTGGATTTCTCTGGCTCGGGCTGATGCAAAAGTTTTGATTTGTGCATCAAAACGGCCAAGCCGGTCCGATAGCCTTATTTTCATATCGGGCGCGGAGTGGTGGCCCATTCGAAGATACCTGAGCAACCCCGCCTCGAATTAAGCGCCGTTCGTAAACATGTCGCTATAGGCCTTGGGTGACTGGCTTGGGCTTTCCGTCGCTAACATCGTCCCGCTTGCCTTGCTCCGTTGAATACATCAAGAACTGGCCTATCTGATCCGAACGCTCCATTCTAGAAATATATAGAATAGTAAGTCCGATCGGAAGTTTCCACACTGCGTCTGTCGCCGTATAGCCTGCGCCAAAATTATTTTGCCAAGTTGTATCTTGAGACTCTGAAGGATTCCCAAACTTCGCCTTTAAGGCCTGAAGGTTTTGGGATTGAACTGATATACCTTCGTGAACCATATAAATGCCGCTTAGTTTTCCGGCTATGGTCTTTACAGTAAAATACCGCTTTGAGGTCAGAGCAAGCTTGATGCTCAGTGGATATTTCACGGTGAGCGTCTCATCTCCAATCGGGGTGCGCTGGAATGGCTGCTGCAAGCGCTCGTAACAGGGCGCGCTAGTCGGAAACGCATACGGAGATTCATATTGATATTTGCGGGGATTTTTCAGCCATTTCTCAGCGAGTGGTCCCGGTTGGCACTCTGAAAACGGGAGAGGCTGACCAAAAGTAAGCCCTAGGATTGTTACATCCGCAGGCTGTGAGAGAGCCGGACTGGCGAACATCGCTGCGCTGGCCACTGTCAAAACTCTAAGATGCACAAAGCGATATAGCATTCGCGTAATTCCCCCTCATGCTAGCTTAGCTTACGTCTGCTGGGCTAGTGAATGAGAAATTTCCGTCAAAACACCCCTGCAGGATTGCAGGTCAGGCCGCTTGGAGCGTCGGAATCCGAGCGAGTATGTCTGCGTCCTTCACAGCCTGCACGCGCAAATCATAGTTACGCTGCATGTTCACCCACATCTCCGGCGTGGTGCCGGTGAGCTTGCCGACGCGGAGCGCCATAGTCGGGGTGACATCCTGCTTCTCAGCAAGGATGTCGTAGAGGGTCTGCCGCGAAACCTCGAGCAGCCTAGCGATCTCCGCCTTGGGCTTGTTCAACGCAGGCAGAATGTCCTCGCGGAACAGCTCTCCAGGGTGCATCGGGGCAAGGCCGGATACGAGCTTGTTCATCATCTATCTCCTGTCCGAATGGCGTCATGCCCGGACTGTCATCATGTTTCTGTATAAGCCCTATGTGTAAACTAATGACTTACATGTCAAGTGATAACTGACAGTTTTCAGAAACAGAAATTTCTAGTGATAGTCCTCAATGTCCACGTCGATCGCATCGCCATCGTCCCAAGCCCATGTGATCCGATAGTTGCCGCTAGCATCAACCGCATAGCGTTTGGGCTTGGTGTTCAGCCCGTGAAACCGATAGCCTGGAAGGTGCATGTCCTCGGGCTTTGTCGCGGCATCCAGCGCGAGCAGGATGCGCCGGACACGATTATGGTTTTGGACGGGAAGTTTTGAGCCATCTCCCTCGGTGGCGAAGGCTTCGAGTGCCTTGCTGGTGTATGTCTTGATCATAGACACATTGTAAGGCATTTCCTGACATATGTCAAGTAAAACCTTACATGCACTCGAAACAGATGCTCATGCCGATGCCCCCATCGCTGACGCCCGTCGATCCTCTACGGGAAGGACGCTACCGCTCCCGGTCGTGCCGCTGAGTCCTGACGCGCCCCGGAAACATCTCTTCGTGGATCGGCTCAATAACGGCATGAGCCACGCCATCCTCGCGGCGCTTGGTCTTCGCCATGTCGAACTGCCGCCCCTGGTCGAGCTGATCCGCAATCCAGTCCCGCGCCCGCACCGCTTCCTGTTCTGCCAGGATAGGATTGTCCCGGTGGAGGTTCTTGGCGATCACCTGGGCTACGGCATAATGGGTGTAGGCCGCATAAAGCGCCGGGTCGCACGCGACTTCCTCAGCCGTCGCAGTCCTGAACCGATCCCCTATCGTCGGGACACGATCGGCTCCGCCAGCCACTGCCGCACCGGCACTGCCGGCGACGAGCTGGGCCAGCACACCGCTCATGGCGTCCACCTTGGACTGCATCGCCTCGACCTGGCCCGCCAGATTCTCCACTGCCGCAAGCACGGCCCGCTGGGTTGCCAGCAACTGCATCACCGGATCGTCGCTGTCGTCGCTCATCGTTCGCGGTCCTTATCCCTGATGCGCTCCCGATCGCGCTCGGCCTGGTCGTGATCCGACCCGCCCTTGCTACCCATGCGCGATGCGATGCGTTCGGCGGCGCTGCCCGGCTCCGGGGTGGCCTTATCCCGCTCCACACGCTGCGCCGTCGCCTCCGCGATCCGCTCAGCCGCGCCGCGATCGTCTGCCTGGTCCTGGCTACCCCATGCCGCGCTGAGACGATCGCGCAGCCCCTGCGCCATATCTTTGGCCTTGTCGCCCAGGCCGCGCATGGTGTCCGCGATCCTGGCGCTGAGTTCGCGAAGCTGCTGCGTCAGCTCGCGCCGCTCCCGGTTGCGCGCCTGCACCCCGCGCTGTTCGTCGCCGCGATCGGTGGTCCTGCCCTTGCGCTCCATCGCCACCGCCGACCGCGGCACCTTGCCCAATGGCTCCCGGCCTAGATCCTCTTGCCCCTCCGCGTCACCACGTGTCCGCGCCGCCTCGCGCTGATCCTTGAGCGACCGATGGTCGATGCGCTCATCGCACCCGGCCCGCTCCAGCGCCTGGTTGGCATGGTCCGCCCAGGCCGAACGCCAGCCCTCAAGCCGCTCCGCCGCGTTCCAGTCCCGGTTCTTCTTCCCGAACCCCTCGCCGGTCAGATCGCGCATGGTCAGCATGACATGCGCGTGCGGCTGCTCCTGCCCGTCCGCCGAATGCCCCCGGTGCAGCGACACGTCCGCAATCATGCCCTGGGACACGAACTGCTCGCGCACATAGGTCTCGACCAGGGCGCGCCGCCCCTCCGCGTCCAGCTCACGCGGAAGGGAGATTTCCACTTCGCGGGCAAGCTGCGCGTCCTTGCGCCGCTCGGCCGCCTCGACGCCGTTCCACAGGCTGGCGCGATCGAGCATCCAGTCGGGCGTGCGATCGGGGGCCATGATCGAGCACAGCTCGATGTCAGATTTGCGCGTGTAGTCGTGGCATTTGCCCAGGCGCTCGTCGGTCAGCCGCTCGCCCGACCGATAGGCGGCGGCGGCGACCGCGCTGCGCCCGGTGGCCCGCGAGATGACTTTGACCGAACAATGGTAGATCGCCACGACGCCGCGCCCTTCTGCCTTACTGCACTTAAGGGGGAGCCGTCCGGCGGGGGCAACGCCCCCACTAGGACCACGCACATTGGGAACCAATGTATAAGCGTGCCCTTATCTTCATAAGGTAGCCTCATGGCGTTCCGCTTGCTATAGCGAATTGCCATAGGAGGACGGCATGGCACGGACACCCGTTGAAGAGCGCCTTGAGAAAATGCGCGAGGATGAGCGCAAGTTGCGCGAACGCCGAAAGGCGCTTGAGGCGCGCGTCTCGACCGAACGTCGCAAGGCCGAAACCCGCGAACGCATCATGCTTGGCGCGTTCATCCTCCACCACCTAGACGAGGATACGCCCACCGGTCGCCAGCTCGCGCCCCTGCTGCAACGCGAACTTCCGATGTTCCTGACCCGTGAGCGCGACCATGCGTTGATGGCCCCTCTGCTCAAGCGGCTCCGGGAGAAGGCTTCTCCCGGAGCCTGATAAATCTCAACACCGATTGAGCTACATGCGCGGTTAGAACTTAACCGATATTTCGATCGCGCTTTCAGGAACACCCAATCCCAAGGCCAGCCCCGCCTTGGCTTCGGCGATGGTCAGGGGGCCGAAGCCGTCCTTTTCCTCGTCTTCGGAGTGCGCGCCCTGCCCCCCCGCCTTAGGCTGGGGCATAGGCTGCCAATCAAGCGCTTCGGGATCGGTGATCCCGAAATCCTCCAAGGTTGCATAGCGGATCGGATTGCGAAGCCCTGGCCAAGCGTTCGCAACGTCGATCCGCGCATATTCCGAGAATACCACTAAATATCTTCCGGGGCGTCCCTCCGGCGAAGGAACGATGGATTTGATCCTTCCGACCATAAAAGCATGATGGTGGGGCTGATCGGCCGCCCCCCAATGGCCGTTGTTCTGGTTCTGCACACAGACGCAATATGCCAGTTTTTCGGCATTTTCTGGCTTCAAACGCCATGCCTGGGAGCCACCTTCTTCAAGAAGGCGGTCAAAACCTCGTGCAGTCAAAACGGAAAGGCAGGCTGTTGTCATAATTCGAATCCTCGCTGAATACCTGCCAGTCCTAAGCAGGATTTTAGCGCAGAATGCAAATTATATTATCTGAGTACCACGCATGTCGTAGCCTAGAACACCTACCCATTTGGCTTATGCTACGGTAATATCTGAAAAAATGGACGTTGGGCGTTATCGGATTAAACTGGTGGGCACATTGCAGGAGAAGGAATGATGGCAGGCCCACTGGTCGGGGGCGATCGGGGGATAGGATGGGTTCGCGCGATCGTCGGCGCATTTGTCGTGTGCCTGGTCGTGCAATATCTGGTCGGCAAGCTGCTGCCGGAAGTTCTCGCCAGCGTCATCGCCTGGGGCGCGTTCGCCCTGGTGATGGTCGCGGTCTGGCGGATCAACAGCCGGGCCGGTCGCAACGAACTGCTCGGCTCGGCCCGCTTCGGATCGCGTGACGATGTGCGCGGCCTGGAATCCGGCGACGGCGATCTGCTCATCGGTCGATCGGCCAAATCCGGCAAGCTGCTCC
>NZ_CAKKNC010000050.1 GCF_918741285.1 Sphingobium sp. CECT 9361
TCAAACGACCGCAGAGGTTCGTCGAGAAATAATGCGGAGCAAAGCCCGTCAGATAACGTCGCAATTCTGCGCATTTCATACACTGAAACCGCGTTCCTTCACATTATCGACACCTCGCGATTACTTGAGGTGCTGCGCGAAGACAATAGGGCCATCTTCCGCGCCGCCAGCGCAGCGACCAAAGCCGCCGACTGGTTGCTGGCCCGATATGGCGAAGCGCAATCCATGCGCGACCAAGGCGGCGCCGACGAAGACGCAAGGAGGGCGGCGTGATTCTTCTCCCTCCCGAACTGTGCTTTGCGCTTCGCGCAAATGACATTGCCCGCCGCGCCTGCGAAGCCAAGGGTGAGCGGTTCGATCCGCCGCCGGTGGTCAAGCTGTTCAATCCCGTGGGTGCTGCAACATGGCTTGCGACGGAACTGGCGGAGGATGGCGACACCTTGTTCGGCCTTGCCGACCTTGGCTTTGGATGCCCGGAGCTGGGCTATTTCAGCCTGTCCGAAATCGCTGCCATACGCTTGCCCTTCGGCCTGTTCATCGCGCGCGACATCGCGTTCGATAGTCCGCATTCCCTGTCCGTCTGGGCCAACTGGTCGCGCCGCGCCGGGTCCATTCTTGGTGCACAGACGCTGCTGCGCCGCGCCGCCGCGCGCGGCGAAAAACCAGAGCTTCCGCCTTTTTCGAGTGAACGGAACGGCGGTTGATGCGCAGGCGGCGCGCTTCGCCGCCATCCAAAAGCCGATCCGTCCACTCTAGCCCAAGCGACGGATCGGCACTCACAAGGAGTACGATCATGACACTCGTTTTTATCGCGCCTGACAAGCTTTCTGTCAGCAAGACCAATATGCGCTATGCGCGCAAGGCCCCGGATGTGTCCGACATCCTGCCCACCGTGCGCAAGCGCGGTGTCATCCAGACGCTGCTGGTTCGTCCCGGCTGCGAGGAGGGCCATTATGAAATTGTCGCAGGCGCGCGGCGCTATCATGCCGCATTGATCGTCGCAGAAGAAACCGGCGAGGTCGAACCGCTGCCGTGCCGCATCCTGTCCGAGACCGATGACGCTGCCGCCATCGAAGCGTCCATGATCGAGAACATGGCAAGGCTGGACGCCGACGAAGTGACCCAATGGGAAACCTTCACCCGGCTGGTGAAGGAAGGCCGCGATGTCGGCGACATTGCCGCAACCTTCGGCTTGCCCGACCTTACTATCGCGCGGGTGCTGGCGCTCGGCAATCTCTTGCCGCGTATCCGCGCGGCCTATGCAGCGGAGAAGATCGACCGCGCCACCATTCGCCACCTCACTCTTGCCAGCAAGAGCCAGCAGCGCGCGTGGCTGGCGCTGTTCGACGATCCCGACAGCTATGTGCCGACCGGCCATCAGGTAAAGGCATGGCTGCTGGGCGGGCAGTCGATCCCGTCGCGCTTCGCCCTGTTCGACCTCGACGGATATAAGGGCGCGGTCATCGCCGACCTGTTCGGCGACGACCGCTATTTTGCCGATGCCGACACCTTCTGGACGGCGCAGAACGCCGCGATCGAAGCCCGTCGCGCCGCCTATCTGGAGGAAGGCTGGAGCGATGCCGTGATCGTGCCGCCATCGGATCATTTCCATAGCTGGGAATATGAAAAGGCGACCAAGAGAAAAGGCGGGCGTGTCTACATCGACGTCCGGGCGACAGGCGAAGTCAGCTTCCACGAAGGCTATCTGACCCGCAAGGAAGCCCAAAGACTGGCGCGGGGCGAGGGGGCAGAACCCGCCAAAATTGCCCGCCCCGAAATGACGTCTACCATGCAGACCTATATCGACCTGCACCGCCACGCCGCCGTCCGCGCCGCCTTACTCGGTCATCCCGGCGTGGCTTTGCGGCTCATGGTCGCCCATGCCATCGGCGGATCGCACCTGTGGCGCGTCTCGCCCGAACCGCAGTCCAGCCGCAACGACGCGGTGCGCGAAAGCCTCGAAACCTGTCGCGGCGAAACCGTCTTTGACGCGCGCCGCCGCGCGATCCTCGATGTCCTTGGCTTCTGCGCCGAGGAGCCGACCGTGGTTGGAAGTGACGTGCCTTCCAATGATGACGGCAATGGCAATGCTGCGGGGGAGGCGGGTGACGCCCCGCAGGGCGTGGCGGGCCTCTTCCAGCGCCTGATCGACCTGCCCGATGCCATCGTCCTGGAGATTATTACGGTCGTCATGGGCGAAACGCTGGCAAGCGGCAGCGCCGCCGTCGCGGCGGTGGGCATGCAGATCGGCGTCGACATGGCCGACTGGTGGGAGGCGGACGCCGTCTTTTTCGAACTTGTCCGCGACAGACAAGTTCTGTCGCGGATCGTCGCCGAAGTGGCCGGCGAGACGGTCGCCAACGCCAATGCTAGTGAGAGGGCCAAGGTGCTAAAGCGCATCGCGAGCGATCATCTCACAGGTGCCGATGGACGCACCAAGGTCGCGCGTTGGGTGCCGCGCTGCATGGCCTTTCCGGCCTCCAGCTATGCTACGCGAGGCGGCGTCGGCACGGTTGCGGCGCAGGCGGTCGAGCCGCAAAAGGACGGCGGGCACGAGCCATTGGCACAAGCGGCCTGAACCTTTCGCGCGGGCGGATGGCCTCCGCCCGCGCTTGCCTTCCTGGGCAAAAATCGCGCCGCGTGGCCTCCGCCGGATCGGCGTCGGCCACGCGGCGCAATGGTCGTCGGCTCGGCTTTTCGGTTCGTTGAACAGCCCGCCCTTCCCGCTATGATCGCGGCATGAAACTCGCCGACCAGACAGACATCCGCATGCGGATCGTGATCGATGCGCCGGTTATTGGCGTGGCGCATAGCCTCCCGTCCAGGGACGGCGGGCCGCTCGACCCCAAATGCTCCGATGGCGGCGAACCGCTCGCCTTCGAATTCGCCATAAGGGTCGCGCCCGGCCCCAAAGTCTTCGGCGATCAGGTACGGCGGGAAGGCCCCGAGCGCCGCTTCGTCTATATCCGGATCGGGCAAATGGCCGGTGATCCGGCCTCGCCCTGGACCCGTCGGATGAAGATCGACATCCACGATATCGCCGAGGACATGCGCGACCGCGCTGCCCATGGCGGCGTCATTGAAACCCGCGTCCATGGTACCGCCAAGGATGGCGCGCCCGCATGCGCCACGCTCAAGCCGACGTCACGGCGCATCGTCTAGCCGCTGGCGGGATTGATGGGCCGGAGGGTGGCCTAGAGGGCTTAAAGTTAGGCGATAAGCCGCATAATACCGCGCCCGCCGCGTCCAACTCCCTCTGATACCACCGTCTTTCTGCGCTGCATCGCCGACCCCATGTGCCTCCTTGCATGGCAGGTCTGGCGCCCGTCGTCCTGGTCCGCGCAACGGCTGCGCCGACCTTCTTCCCCGGCTCCTAAGGAGCCTTCCTCGCGAAACAAGAAGCCCGGCTTTCGCCGTCCTCCGCTGCGCTTCGGCCTGCCCACCCCATCGCTTGCGCCATGGGGACCCCGGATCAGGTGCGCGTCGTCCGACCGTCGCCTGATCGACTGCCATCGAGGCCGCATGGGGCGGCTATCGAGCAAACAGAAGGACACGAAAATGGCACAGATTGGCAGCTTCACCCGCGGCGAGAACGGCACCTACACCGGCGAAATCCGCACGCTCACCCTTCGCGTCAAGGCCACCATCCGGCCCGTCGAACGCGAGAACGACAAGGCGCCCGATCATCGCGTCAGCACCGGCGGCGTCGAGTTCGGGGCAGGCTGGACCAAGGCGGCACGCGAGACCGGCGCTGAATATCTCAGCCTCAAGCTCGACGATCCGTCCTTCCCCGCGCCGATCTACGCGACGCTCAGCCAGGGCGATGATGGCGAGCACAAGCTCATCTGGTCGCGCTGATCCGGCAGCCCCGCGCCAGGTGGCGCGGGGCTTTGCCCCCCAAGGGGTGTCGAACTTGGGTTAAGCATTTTCGACACTCCTCGCGGCGTGCCGTGCGCCGCATCTGCGGTGTCGCGGCCCGCACTTTCGCGGCCGCCTCGCACCGAGGATACTCGACATGGACGACGACACTATCCAGCGCGCCAACCGCGCCAAGCGGGGCTCGCCCTTCCTCAATACCGAACAGGCAGCAGCCTATCTCAAGCTCTCCGCGCGGACGTTGAAGCGTCTCAAGCGCGCTGGAAAGGGCCCCGTTTTTCGGCGCCACAGCCGCTTTATTCAATATCATATCGACGACCTCGATAGCTGGTCGAGCGAGAATGCCGGTCGGGATTTCGTGGTATGAGCGGGCGCCGGACGCGGACCGCTGACGCACCGCTTCTTGCCTGGGGGGATGCCCTGCGCGCCAAGGCGAAGCAGCGTACACGGCGCGCGCGCTATGTCGCCGCCGTCAGCATAACCACGCTGGTGGTGCTGGCATCCACAGCGCTTCCGCCCACGCCCCGGCTCGTCTGGAATGCAAGCGCCAGCGCGCCGATCGGGCTCTACTGGGTCGAGCCGGGCGTCGACCTGGAGCGGGGCGACATGGTGGTGGCGCGGCTTTCCGACGGCGTTCGGCAGATGGCTGCCAGGCGGCGCTACCTCCCCATGAACGTGCCACTCGTGAAGCGCGTCGCGGCTGTCGCTGGCGATGAGGTTTGCGCGCTGGGGAAGCATATCTTCCTCAATGGACACCGCATTGCCGAACGCCGCGCTATGGATGCAAAGGGGCGCGCCATGCCGCGCTGGTCGGGCTGCCGCCGCCTGCGCGGGCACCAAATCTTCCTGATGCTGGACGCTCCAGCCTCGTTCGACGGGCGCTATTTTGGCGTGACGCAAGGCGTCGATGTCATAGGGAAGGCGCGGCTGTTATGGGCGCGCTGAAGCTGCTGTTGGCCCTCGGCACGCTGGTGCTCACTTCGCCGTCGCATGCGCAGACGGTCTCTCGCTGGCGACCTTATGTCGATGAGGCATCGGCCCGCTTTGGCGTCCCCAGCGTCTGGATCGAGCGGGTCATGCAGGCGGAGAGCCGTGGCCACACGCATCGCGATGGCCGTCCGATCCGCTCGCGCGCCGGTGCCATGGGCCTGATGCAACTGATGCCCGGCACATGGGCAGAGATACGCGCGAAGCTGGCCCTCGGGTATGACCCCGATGCCCCACGCGACAATATACTGGCAGGCACCTTCTACCTGCGGCTCATGTATGATCGCTTCGGCTATCCGGGGTTGTTCGCCGCCTATAATGCAGGCCCAGGTCGCTATGCCCAATATCTCGTTGGTCGTCGCGCGCTTCCAGCCGAGACCGTCGGATATCTTGCAAGCGTTGCTCCGTCTTCCCCCACACCGGGTTTTGCCACGGCAACGCCCCTGCCGCCGCCATCGATTTTTGCCGTGCGTCGGGGCGGAAATCCCACCGCCGATGCTGCGGTTTCGAAACCCGCCGCATCGCTCTTTGTCGCTCTCTCCCAAGGCAATTGAGGCTATTGTTGCGCGTCATCGAGAGGGAGGAAGCTCGTCTCGACAGGCCCAGCATGACGCGCGGCAAAGTGGCTCTCAAGGCCCGCGGGCGCCCCCCAATTTGCTGCGCAAATCGGTTCCCCCCACGTCCGCTTCACGGCGCTGCGCTGCGCGCCGCGGCCCTGACAGCCGCTCCGCCACCCGTCCCGAAAACGCCGTTCTCGATTGGAAGAACAGAAGCGTTGGAGGGTACAATGGGCATGTCTCAAAGCATTGGAACGGCGTCGGAGCGCGTTCTGGAAACACTGGTCGCAGGACTGGAACGGGAGTTCGGGCGCGGGGCAGGGGAGGCCCTGGCGCACCGGTTTGTGGACGCCGAAGAGATCGATTTCAGATGGGCTGTGCGGATGTCTGAGCGGTGGCTCGGTCCTTATGCCGGCACGGATGACGACGGTCTGGAACTGGACCGGATAGCGATATGCGGGCAGATTGAGGGCACGTGGTTCTGTGCCACCATGCTCGTGGATGGCGAAGGCGAGGCCCATGGGATGATGGGATGCCGCCTGTTCAGATCGATGGCCGAGGCGCGGGATGCGATGCGCCATGCGCACTGATCGCAGGACAATTTATGGGGAGCGGCGGCGTCGGCTCGGCGTCGTCTCCCCCCTATTTTTGAGGCGCGATGGGAACAGGAAGGGAAGAGAGGGGAAACAAGATAAAGGCAGAGTCTCGCGACACTGTCTAAGGGATTGTCTGCACATCCTTTTTTCACGAGACAGCTATTCGCGACCACGAGACAGGGAACGCGAAAATGGCGGAAATGGGCCATTTTCTGTTCGAAATCGCGAGACAGGGGCATATTGCCATGTCTGACGACGATTTCACCCCCAAGCTTGGGCGGCAAGGCAGCAAGGACGGCAAGAAGGTCGTCAAATATGGCGGGCGCATCCTCGCCGCCGCGCGGCTTGCCGGCACAAAGACGGGGATCCGCGCGCGGCGGTTCGACGGGAGCCGGATCGGGCGCGGCGCGAGCATGGGGCGCTTGTTGTCGACCCGTGATCGGCTTGGCGGTTTTCGCGGCCGTCGCGCAGTGGTGAAGGCAAGCCTGATCCGGCTTCAGGGCAAGGGCGGTCAGGCTGCCCGCGCGCACATGCGCTATATCCAGCGCGACGGGGTGACGCGGGAGGGCTTGCCGGGCGAGCTATACGGCCCGGAAACCGACCGCGCCGATGGTGATGGTTTCTTGAAGCGCGCTGCCGGTGACCGCCATCAGTTTCGCTTCATTGTCTCCACCGAAGATGGCGCTGAATATCCCGACCTCAAGCCCTATGTCCGTCGCCTCATGACTCAGGTCGAGCAGGACCTCGGCACCAAGCTTGACTGGGTCGCGGTCGACCATTTTAACACCGAGCGTCCGCACACCCACATCGTCCTGCGCGGCGTCGATGATCGGGGCGACAATCTGGTCATCGCGCGGGAGTATATATCGCACGGGCTTCGCGAGCGTGCGTCCGAGCTTGTGACGCTCGATCTGGGGCCCCGTACCGATCGCGAAATCGAGGCGCGCCTGCGCCATGATGTCGACCAGGAAAGGCTGACCGCGATCGACCGTCGGCTGGTGCGGCGCATGGACGTCGATCGAACGGTATCACACGCGGACAATGATCCCTTCCAGCAATCGGTCACGGCAGGGCGGTTGCGCAAATTGAAGGCGATGGATCTGGCTGATGACATCGGCGGCGGCCGCTACCGGCTCGCCGAGGGGTTGGAGGATACGCTCCGCCGCATGGGCGAGCGCGGCGACATCATCCGCCTCATGCAGCGCGAGCTCACGGCCCGCAGGCTCGACCGCGCAGGCGTCGAGCAGGTCGTGTCCAATGACTTGCGCGAGACTTTGATCGGGCGGGTGATCAGCCGAGGCTTTTCCGACGAGCATCGCGATCGGCATTATCTGATGGTCGACGGGGTCGATGGCCGGGTCCATTATATCGATATCGGCCGAGGAGATGCGACGCCATCGGTGCCCGAGGGATCGACGGTGCGGATCGCGCCGTCGCGGATCGCGGTGACCCAGGCTGATCGCACGGTCGATGCGGTCGCCCGCACCAATGGCGGGCGCTATTCGATCGACCTGCATCTGCGGCACGATCCACAAGCCAGCGAAGCGCTCGCGACAAGTCATGTGCGTCGGCTCGAAGCGATGCGGCGTGTGGGCGCTGGACCCGAGCGTCTGGCGGATGGAAGCTGGACGATCCCCAACGATCATCTCGCGCGCGCCGATGCCTATGCCAAAGCCCAGCAGCGCGACCGGCCAGTCACGCTGGAGTTCCTGTCGCGGTCGCCGATCGACGAGCTGGCCGGGAAGCACGCGCCGACCTGGCTCGATCGTGCGCTTGCCGAAGGCGGTCACGCTGCCGTGCGCGATGTCGGATATGGACGGGAGGTGCGGGCCGCGCTGGCGGCCCGGCGACAGTGGCTGATCGAGCAGCAGTTGGCGAAGGGCGAGGGGGCCGCGTTTCGCTACCGGGAGGGCGCGCTGGACGCGCTCCGCCAGCGTGAATTGCGGCAGGCCGGAGAACGGCTCGAAGAGGATATCGGGAAACGGTTTGAACCGGTCCGGATCGGCGAGCGGATCGACGGCAGGATCGCCCGGCGGGTCGATCTCGAAAGCGGGAGTTTCGCTGTCGTCGAGCGCTCGAGGGATTTCACGTTGGTGCCGTGGCGGGAGGTGCTCGAGCGGAACATGGGCAAAACTGCGTTTGGGATCATGCGGACGGATGGCATCAGCTGGCAATTCGGGCGTGGGCGCGCGGGGCCCACGATTTCCTGAAGCGCGACGATAGGCGGAACGACTTGTCGCGGCTGGCACTTCTCTTCTCGTGAAGAACGCGACCTGCAATGTGAACGGCATCAAGGGCGCGCCTCTGCCATTCATTGATTAGGGTGCCGCTTGCAAGGATCAAACTTGTCCAGCAGGAGGCTGGCTCTCGAACCCGGCAGGCTGTAATGGCCGTGGATGTCTTTGATAGAAACCTACCTCGCTAACGCCCAAGCGCAACGCGATGCTGCCGCCAAGACGCCTCTTCCCAATCGCAAGGCTATGCACGAGCGGTCGGCTGAAACATGGGAAGAAATGGCGCGCAGCGTCAGCGACACGGCGGCGCGGGCAGCAATCAACCTAGCCGCGAAGTCGGCCCTTGTCGGCTAATAGTACAAGGCCCTTACCGACTGTGCTGATTGATCGAAAAACAAGAAACGGGAGCACGGGCTTAAACCTGTTCTGTTCAAGGAAGTTCACGTGAGCGACGAAGTCGAGTGGTGGGAATATGATGACCTGGCGGAAATGGCGGCGGCGGTTGCTGGCGATATCGGCTTCATAATCGAAAGCGCGATCGACGCGCGCGGCGCGGCGGTAATTGCGCTTGCTGGCGGAAAGACGCCAATTCCAATTTACGAAACATTATCGTCTGCAAAACTGGACTGGAAGCGCGTCACGATTATCCCCGGAGACGAACGCATTGTGCCATTGGGCGACCCGCTCAGTAACGTCACGGCGTTGGCCAAGTTCTTTCTGCCTAAGGGCGCCCGCGTCATGCCCATCGT
>NZ_CAKKNC010000051.1 GCF_918741285.1 Sphingobium sp. CECT 9361
GCGATGCAAGCGTACTCGCCTGGCTCGACACGCTTTGAAATAATGTGAAGGAACGTGGGCAGGAAACCCCAGAACTCAGCCAATCTGGCCGCCTTCCTTCACATTATCGACACCTCGCGATTAATCACAGTGCTGCAAAATGATGCCCGCGCCATCGTCCAAGCCGCCGCCCACGCCGAGCGTGCCGTTGCCTTCCTCCACAAGTTGGCAGATCGCGACGAGGAAAAGAACGCGGCATAGGCAGAATTGAGGCCGCCCCGTTGGGGCGGCCGGCCTGTTTGCCCCAGCCGTTGCCCACCCCAATCGAGAAGAAATAAGGAGCAGAAAAATCTATCACTGAGCGCTAGGGAATCGTCATAAGGGCGTTCAGGAGTAAGCAGTTCAGCCGTTGGGAAGCCGGGGATATAAAGGGAACGATTTCGGAACTGGAGTGCGGAAAATGAGCGATATTCTCGATATGGCCCATGACATGGCGATGGACCTCCATGCGGTCGGCGCCATGGATGCCACTATGATACGGATGATGGACGAGCTTTGCCTATCGAAGAAGCGCGTATTCACCGCTGCCGAAATTCGCCGCATCCGTCAGAGGACGCGGATGAGTCAGCCAATCTTTGTTGTCATGGTAGGCGTTTGAGCTAGCACCGTCGCCCAATGGGAAAAGGGCAACAAGAAGCCCAGTATCGCATCGGCGCGGCTCCTTGATATCATCGACAGAAAAGGTATTGAAGCCATTGCGTGAACGGCTAGGCTTTATCGCTGATAAGGCAGTTAGCGCATCGAACGGCGTGGAATTTGTGCAGGGCGGGGCTAGATAACCTCGATTCCCAGTTGCAACTGATATTAAGACGGCCAATTACGCCACGCTTATGAATGGGCACACTGGCCGAATCCTGACTTTCCGCTTTCGAGGCCTCTAGACGTTTTGGTGGCGCTGAGGGCTAGAATTGCAGTTCATCAGCTCGAGCGCCGATGGGGTTTCTAGCGTCTGCTCATCGTCGAGCCGACAATCACGGCCGAAGCACAAGGCGTTACTCCAAGACGGCGCCTTCTCGCAGATTTCCCGTTCAGGCATCAAAATCTGGCGCTAGGCACACTTCATATGTTCCGGCTGTGACGCCCGCCTCGTTATTATAGCGCACGCTCAGTCTAACGTATTGATGATTAGCCCCGGTTGTGCCTTGCCCACTGCCCCGACAACCCAAAGCAGACGCCCCCAAATAAAGCCAGAGTCCATGGTCTTGCTGGCGAGCGCGAGGATCGGCGCCGCTACAAGCGATCGGAACGCGAGCCATCGTCTTCCCAGTCGATGCGATCCCACGCCATCGCCAAGGCGCCTGCAGTGACCGAGCCTCCCGAGACGCTTGAGATTCGTTAGACCGTATTGAGCAATCCTGCGTCCCTCCGGTGCCAGAGAAAGCCAAGGTGAAACAGCGTAGCGCGGTATCCGCCGCCAGGAAATACAATTGCCGAGCCGCTATAGATATCTCGTCGTCGCTTTCGGTTCTTGACGGGCGTGAGGGCGTCCGCGACCCCATCAATCTTTGTCGTGCCAAGCGCTCCCGTCACGTAAAAATCTCGAAGTGAGCTTTGACGCGCGCGTTAAATCCAACGCCGCTGAGCAATCGAAGGCGTATTCTTTCCCTGTCGTTGGAGTAGCGCGTGAGATCCTCGATGAGCACATCGTCGCAGTTGAGGATACGCGCAACGTCGAGTTGTTGCGCCATCGCGTCCTGTTCTCGGTCAATCAGAACGTCCTCGTCATTGGGCGGCTCTCCAAGTTCGATAAACTGCCGTATGTGCCACGCGTCGTGAAAATAAGCTGTTGGACGGCGCGGCGCCGGATCCCACGCGACAAACTCGTCGAGCGTCCAATGAAAGTTCTTTTCGCGATAATCCATGAACGAGCGGGAAATGGTTTTGCCTCTGAAAATCTTCCTGCGGAAAATCGTCAAGGTCCTAGTGAGCTTGAACACGGTCGCCTGCTCATTTGAAAAACGGTTCGCCGCGGCGTTGATCGTCCCAGCCATTTCCTCGAATCGCGGCACGATCGCGTCGCGATGGTCATCGGCATCGACTAGTTCAATCGCCAAATCGACGGTCTGATCGAGGATTGAGACGGTGATCAAACGCAGGCCCTAATTAACATCATATTCGATCCATAGGGGGCCGAGGCCGCTACCATCGTCACCAATGGGTTCTCGAAGCGCGGATTTGAAGTTGGGATGTGCAACCAAAACCTCAGGTTCTGGATCGCGATCCCCCCAAATGATCCGGCCTCCGGTCAAGACCCTCAAGCGGTCGTACATTTCTTCATGGGGAAAGGACCATTTCCGCTTGTTCGCCATGCGTTGGTCGAGCGGTAGCATCGCTACCAACCGCTCATCCGTCATTTGTTCGAGGCCCGCGGCGCGCAACGTTGCGTTATGGCTCCCGTGATGGCCGATCTTGTAAAAGACCACCCGTTTCAAAATGTCGCTCGCCTCAATCTTTTGGTCCTCCGATACCAGATAGCCTTGGTCATGCCATGACAGCCAATTACCCACTTGCGCATCTGCGGCGAACAGCATCACGGGTCCGTCAGGCTCGAGCTCAAAGGCTAGGACCAGACTTGAATTGTTAGTATCGGAGTCCAGCTTGATCGCGAGAGATCCGATGGCGCCCTGCCAGTCGTCGCGTATCTGGCGCTGCGCTAGCTCGCTTGGATTGTCGCTATCCTCCAGCGGCCCATAGCGCTTCCGCATATCCCAAAGGTTACGCTGGGCAGGCGTGGCATCGGACGGCGGCGTCAGCGTCGGATCAAGCAATTCGGTGTCGACGACTTGCTGGTAGCGCATGCTGAACGGCATATTCCCGAATTCGCCGTCGTTTCCGAGGCTGGCGAAGTTTCGTGCCATCGTCCTTGCTTCGGCTTCACGCGCTGCAAGGTAGGTTTCGGGTTTAGCTTTTGTAGGCAGCGCTTTGAAAAGACGCTCGGGGTTTCTGGGGGGACCGAGTACGAACGCGCGCAAGACGGGCTTGTCGGGATCGTCCGTCGTCGGCAGGACCTGGCCAGGTTCCAAATAGCTATTCGGGTCCATGCCTGCCTTTTGCTTCAAAGCCTCGATGATCGCGCGGCCAGTGAGCCTTCCTTTAGCTGGGGCTCCAAAGGGACCGACAAAGCTGTCAAGTCCCATGGCCTCGCCCTGAAGGTACCAGTCCTTCTCTTTGTCCTTTGCCCGCGCAGCCATGCGTTCGACGCCGACGGCAATCGCCATCTGCGAATGCTCGAACATGCGGCGCAGCTTTCGCGCGTCCTCGTCTTCGGGATCTTCGGTCCAAGCGAGCCACAGGCGTTCAATCTTGAAATTATCGTCGTCGAGAAAGATATCGCGCGCAAGGCCGAAGCCCGAAATATGATCGTAATGCTCATGCGTAACCACGACGAGATCGAGCTTGCCACCGCAGGCCTTTTTAATATCCTCAGCGGCCCGGCGCATACGGTCCTTGCCCGTGCCTTCGCCTTGGATGATGCCACAATCGATTAGGATGGTAAAATCAGCCGGCTGGGTCCGGTCTACGGCAGTGTCGTTAAAAAGGCGAAGCAGGAAGCAATCGCCCAGCAACCCCTTGTACATGCGGATCGTGACGCCGGGCGTGCTCATGCCATCCCCCTATGTACAAACGCGAAAGGCTCGCGCTCGGTCTCGTCCGCGGGCAAGCCGTACACATCGGAAGCCTGGGCCATGGGAATGAAGCCCAATCGCCGGTCACGCTCGAACGTCCGTTGCCTTGCAAGGCGCTTCTCGTCAGTAATGGTTTTGCGGATCGCGTAGCGCAACCTACCATCGCGCAAATCGACCAGAAGCGTGGCCCCGCCACGGAACCAGAAATCGGGCTGCTTGGTCGCTTCGTCATCACCATCCTTGTCCACTCTTTGCTGGACGTCTTCATCGAAGTACGCACGGCGTCGTTGGACAATCTGGACGACCAGCTGGGAGAGTTCTTGGCCGTCGGGCCCCGCGCGACGGGCAACGCGGATGGAATAAAGCTGGATGACAGGCATTTCAGGGCCGCCATCATAGGCTTCCCACCCGACGGATCGAAGCGGCAGCTGCTCGGATTCTCCGGGGATACGACGCTTGGGGTCATCCGCAGCCATCATTTCGACACCAATGAGTTGCGCCCATAGATCGTCCTCGTCCGATTTTTTCGAAAACCATCGCCACGCCTCGTAGCGGTTCTTATTGATGATCTTCGCATTCCATTCGCGGAAATTGACATCGTCGGATTCGAGAAGCTTCTTGTAGTCGATGGCGTATTTAATTTTGCTGAGGAGATCGGCGAACAACAGGTCGTGGCGCGCATGCCCCGGACCCTCCGCCGGCGGGAGGTGGTCGGGGTTCGGCGCATCCCACAACAGGCTGTCGGGCGCCATCGACAGGCTATTTTCAGGTACGATGCCACGCCGCCTGAATGCTTGCGCTACGGCAATCCTGTAGCACATGGGATCGTCGGGTACGAGGTCATGGTCGGCCGTTATGATGGCGCGCAGATACTCGCCGAATGTCATATCCACAGGTGGGACATAATCGAGCGCCCTGACACACATGCGCAGCACATGGTCGGCGGCCTTGCTCGCTTCGACGGCAAGCCTTTCAACGAGATCCGGTGGCAAGGCGCTCGCCTCGTCACGCCGCCGAGCTCCCAGACCCAGACGGATGAGGTCGGCCGTCCGCCGCTCGTATATGGTTGTAAACGCATCGAAGACCGCGGCTACGAGGTAGCCGCCGCGCTCATGCGGCTCGATAATTGAGTCATCGAGCCTCAGGCGCGCAACCAGCGCGTCCCAGTTCTTCTGATCGAGCGGGTCGGACAAGAGCGGCGCTTCCCCCTTTGCCGTCCATCGCTTGCGGACGATTGCCTGGCGAGAGGCTTCGGTTTCAGCCGCTGCCACTTCAGCTTCGATTTCCACGAGTTCAAGTGCGACGCGAAGGGCGCCCCGCTTCCGGCCGAGCGCTTCCCCATATTGCCCGGCCAAGCTGTTGAGGAGCGACTTGCGCCGCATATCCCCGCGCGTATGCGCGATTTGCTGACGCAAGACGTCTCGCATCGTAAAATGCTGCATAAGTGCGACGATATCCGCAAAGCCTTCATGGAACGCGCGGGTATCCAGATTGCTCGGCTGGATCGAGCGCCTGTGAACGCCGTGAAGGATCGCGTGCGTCGTCTCATGGGCAATAATGTCCTGACTGAGGCACGTAAAGACCCATTGGTCCCCGCTCGTCACTGCGGTCGGCGGACGAAAATATCCGAAGAGGATCGCTGTCTTTCCCGGGCTGTAGTAGGCGTTGTCCTCGCGCAGCGCATGAGGATAGATCCGCAGCCGATGCACGAGTTCGGTCCGGCGTTGGTCGAGCCCGGAGGCGACATTGAACGGAATCTCTCTTGCGAAGAAGATCGTGCGTCCCAATGCCCGCTCGAACGCCTCGATCGTCTTCATCGCGACGGCATAGACCATTTGCTGATGGAATTGCGGCCGCCCTTCGGACGGAGGCAAGCCATTTTGGGCAAGAAGGGCGGGTTGGTTGAGATCGACGGGTTCATAAAACAGGCCGCTGGCCGGATCGTGGTCGATAACCTCGATATACTCGCCGCATGGGCCCGGAGTGAGTGAACGCTCCCACGGCGTCTCCCATTTAAGGCCGATCAGCGAATTGTTGACCGTCGCCGTCTCCAGGTCTGCGGACGCTTGGGGGTCGAACGCGTAGACGCGCAACCAGCGCAGCGCCGGCGTAGGATAAGGCGTTCGCCCAACCCCTTGCCAAAACAAAGAAGAAGACGTCATCGCTTTATCCGCCATTCAGTCGCCCAGACTTTCACAATTCGAGCATTTGATCCGGAGCGACAGCCTCTGCTTCCTTCTCTTTTCCGGCCAATGGCGTCGGCTTGACAAGCTTAGCTGCCTGATACCGACCATTTCGGAAAAAAAGTCTCACCACTTCTGCGCCAATGGTCAGTGGCATGTCAGTCGAAGTATAGGTTAATACCGAACTTTGCGCGCCGGTCGAACCTACGCTAACTTTAGCGCCGACAAGCTGCTGCACGACGGGCACGTCGAGCCCGAGGTCCGTTCCGTCTGACTTCTTGCCTTTCACCGTAATCGATTTTGCATCGACGGTCGCCGTGATGACGAACACCTCATCGTTTTCGAGCATTTTCTGCAACGCAGGACCGATCGCAGGTAGCGGGCTGGCCGCAGCGAGGAAGCTATCAAGAGCGTTGAAATCGACGCGGTTCTCGTTAACCTCGCCGAATTCGAACTCAACCGTCGACGCACTTTTGTAAGCGGCTTTCAGACCGAGCGAACTTCCAGCCAAGGCCCCGATTGCCGACCCGAGAACATCAAGCGCGAGGCTTGCGTCGAGCGATTTGGACTGGGCACCGGTGATACTTGCGACTGGCCCGCGTGCCGCGGCTGGCAAAGGAACGGCACCGGGAACAAGCGTTCCGCCAAGCGGTCCGATCGGCGTCAGGCGATCTCCGCGCTTTGCCAACATCAGGAGCGGTTGTGTGCTCGCTTTTGGAAGGGCTAGGGTCCCATATCCAAAAGGCTTGAGATAGTCACGCTGAGCACTTGAACACGATAGAAGAGTCATCGCCTTTCTCCTTGCATGCATCAATCGCAAACCCGGGGACGACCGACTCTACTAGGTCGATTCTTAAGTTTGATTGTCGGTCGGATTGCCAACATTGTCAATTCCACTTCGTGAATCTAAAACCTCCGCTTTGGATGCTCTTCAACGGTGTATCGCGCTTACTGCGTCATCGCGCTCTAAACTTCGCTTTTCCGGGCTTACATCTGACGGGAGCCGCATCAAGACGGCCCAACCAGATGTAAGGATAAAGAGGGTCCAATGGGATTTGACGCGGCCACTATTCAATATCTGGAAGATGCGCTGTGCAAGGCATCTAGATATCGCGCGGATCTCGACGCCTCAAACGCAGCGGCGTATCAACCGCGATCCTCACCTTGGTGCGCGAAAAGGCCGAAGCACGCTTCATGGGTCGCTTCGAAAAGGTGCCCAAGCGCTTGGTTGCCCAGATTGCGCTGGAAAAGCTCACGTTGCTCGGCGATGAGGGCGACCAGATTATCGCGGCGATGCTAACCGGACTGACCCAGATGACGCTGCGCGACGCCAGTGAGAATGCCAAGTCGGTGATCTAGGCGTGGCAGTCGAAGATCAAGACCGACCGCGAAATCAAAGCGAAAAACCGCGCCGAGGCCTTGCGCGCGGCTGCCAATTCTAAACGCGCCGACAAGCGCGCTAAGCAAGCGGCCCGCGCATCACGCACGAGACGGCGCGATGGCTTTGCGACCGTTTCATTGGTCTAACGGCGGAAGCCAACGTGCAGGGTCCATATTGTGCCGGAACCATAGCCGGGGGTAGAGCGCATCGAAGCCGCAGAGGCATTCTTTGCCAGCATCCCGGCAACCGTGAAACACGGCGGCGACAGGGCCTTCTACATCCCGTCAGCCGACCGCATCCAGCTACCGCCCTTCGCAGCTTTCCATGATGCCCACGGCTATTGCGCCACGAGGGGCCACGAAACCGTGCATTGGACTCGGAACGAGAGCCGCCTTGATCGCAGCTTTGGCCTGGAGAGATGAGGCGATGGAGGATACGCACGGGAGAAATTGGTAGCGGGATTAGGCGCTGCCTTCTTGGCCACCGATCTAGGGCTTTGCATCGAGCCGCGCCCCGATCATGCCAGCTATATCGCAAGCTGGCTGGGTTTATGCTCACCTCGCCATAACTCAAGTAATCGCGAGGTGTCGATAATGTGAAGGAACGCGGTTTCAGTGTATGAAATGCGCAGAATTGCGACGTTATCTGACGGGCTTTGCTCCGCATTATTTCTCGACGAACCTCTGCGGTCGTTT
>NZ_CAKKNC010000052.1 GCF_918741285.1 Sphingobium sp. CECT 9361
TTGAAATAATGTGAAGGAACGTGGGCAGGAAACCCCAGAACTCAGCCAATCTGGCCGCCTTCCTTCACATTATCGACACCTCGCGATTACTGGGTTTATGCTCACCTCGCCATAACTCCAGCCAGTGCTCGATATAGCTCGCGTGGCTGTCGAGATGCGTGACCGGCAGCCCCAGCTCAGCACCCAGCATGGCACTGGAGAGTTCGGCGACCAGTTCTTCGGCGGCGTAGGCGGAAGTGCCGAAGCGGTTCTTGAGATCGCGGCCCAGGCGGCTGGCATGGCCGGTCCAGTGCGACAGCTCGTGGTAGGTCCCATCCATAACGTGTCCTTTCTGTCCTCTTCTGCCAATCAAGCAGGACACATGATCCGAGCCCCCTCTTCTCTGCCGGACAGGGAGGGCCCGAGGGCCCTTCCTGTCCGGTTGCAATCTTGGGAGTGGGTATGGCGCAGCTGTTGTTCTCGACGCCTGCATTCCGGCCCGACGGATCATCGGTGGAGAATGTCCCGATGCTGCTCGACGCCCGGATGCGGCTCGTCGAACCGGCCTGCGCATGGCTGATGCACGTTGCTTTGGTGCGCGGCAGGACCCGCAGCCCGCAGACCTGGCGAACCTACGCTGAAGCTCTCTACGACTGGTGGCAGACGCTAGAGGCCAATGGCTGGGCCTGGGACGAGGTCGGTCCTGGCGAACTGGCCGCCTATCGCGATCAGATGCTCCGGCCCCGTGGCGACAGCGGCAGACCGCTGGCACGCAGTACAATCAACGGGCGGCTCAGGACCATAGGGCGTTTCTACCGCTGGAGCGTGGCGACCGGACTGATGAAGCAGGTCCCGTTCGCAAGCCAGGAAATCGCGTTGTCGCGCAGTCGCCCGCAGGCGTTCCTGGCCCATGTCGATGCCACCGGCGGTCGAATCCGGGCCAACGAGCTTACCGTGCGGCATATGCCGATGTTGCCGCGCCCGCTCGCGCCGGAAGCGATCCGGCGCATCATGGCCGCAATGCCGGCACGCGACAGACTGATCGTTGAATGGGCAGTGACTACGGGAATCCGTCGGATGGAAGTGGCGGGCCTGACCGTGCGTCATCTGAAAGGGGCCGGCAGTGAACCGATGGTGCCAGTGCAGATCGACGAAACCAAGGGTGGGCGGTCGCGAATAATATATCCACCGGCCCCGCTGGTCGATCGTACCCGTGCCTATGTGCGGGAAGAGCGGGCGGTCCTCGTCCGTCGTGCGGCGACAAAACGGGCAGATCGCGATCCCGAGGCTCTGTTCCTGACTTGTCGGGGGCAGCCCATGAAACCGCGCAGGGTTGGCGCGATGTTCACGGCTGCCGCCGAGGCAGCGGGTGTGACGGCGACGTTCCATGCGCTGCGACATACCTTCGCCGCCGCCATGCTGCGGTTCCTGCAACGCGAAGCCCGGGCCAATCCCGAACTCAATCCCTTGCTCGCGTTGCAGGTGCTGCTCGGCCACGCCGATCTGGCAACCACCGCGGTATACCTGCGCGTTGTCGAAACCGACCTCTCGGCAATCGAGACCTCGGTCGACGATCTCTATGCGGCGCTGCTGTAATGCCGCGTCGGCAAAAGGACTACCGGGTCGAGCCATCGCCGAAGCCGCTGATCGGCAATCCGGGCGCATTGCTGGTCAATGTCGTAGATGCCGACGGCCAGCTCGAATGCGCGTTCGACTTCTCGATCTTCGATCGGCCGACGATGGCTGCCGAGTGGGCGCTCGCGTTCCGGCATCACTATGCTGCCAAACAACCGGCCAACAGAGGCTCAGCGTTCCGTACTTTGAAGTTCTGGTTTGCGTTCCTTGCCGAATACGATTCCGCCATCTTAGCCACGCGCGACGTCGATAGCGGCATTCTCAATGCGTTTATCGTTTGGCTCGGCACGAGGCCCTGGAGCAAGGGGTCACGGTATACTGTCTGGTCGATCATCAAGCAGCACATGGCCTGGCTCAAGCGCAACCGGCCCGACCTGGTTCACCCCGAACTCGAAATCCCGTTCAATCCGTTCCCCCGCAAGAATGCGGAAGCGCGCCAGCGTGAGGCACTGAGCCGCGATGAAATGGAACGCGTGCTCACGGCGGCCCATCGGGACATCGAAACAGCCTGGGCACTGTTCGAGGAAGGCCGCGCTGCGCTGGCTCGGGTCGATCGCAAGGCCATTGTCTCCGAACCCGACCTCGCCAAGCTCGATCTCGACGATATCGGGGTCATGCTCGCGGTGATCGACGGTCGGTTCGGCGGCGTGCCACCCAAAGTCGGCGACATGTTGAGAAAGGGCGCGGGCCTCTCGCATCTCCACTTCGCCATGATCCGCCATGGTGGCATGGGCGAAATCGCGGGGCGGCTGTTTGCGCTGCCGGATACGATCGTTGCCTATATGATCGCCATCGGCGCGCAAACCTTTGCAAATGCCGAGGCCCTCAGGCTGATGCGGCGCGACTGCCTGAGCGAGCATCTGCTGCTCGAAGGCAGGGTTCTGGTCAGTTGGCGCAAGGGGCGCGCGGGACGTGAACAGCGCCGCAGCTTCCTGCGCGACAAAAGCTCCTCGGTGCCCGTGCTGATCGATCAGGTTCTGGCTATGACCGAAAGGCTGGTGTCGCATACGCCACGCCGCGACCAGAGTTATCTCTTCCTCACCGGGATGATACACGGGTCTCGCAGAGTCGGTGTGATCCCCGGCTATCTGGCCACGAAACTTACCCGGCGGTTTGTGGAGCGCCATGGCCTGCTGGGCGACGATGGCAAGCCGCTCAAACTGACGCTGGCGGCGCTGCGCGCATCGGGGCTCACACTAGCGCACGAGCGGCTCGGGCATGATATCCTGAAGACGCAAGTGCTGGCCAACCATGCTACTCCAGACACGACACAGCGCTATGTGGACCGGCCCCGCGTCCGAAAGGCGCAAGCGCTGGCAATCGGCAGGTTGCAAGCCCGGTTTGTGGAAATGGTCCGGGGCGATGTCGAGTCCCCGCCCGGGACGGAGGTGCTTCCCGATCTGCGCCACGCGACCGCAGGCGGATTTATCTGTAGCGATCCCCTTGCCGGCGCTGCCGAGGGACAGCGCAAGGGCGAGCTGTGTACGGCCTGGCTCGGATGCTTCACCTGCCCCAATGCCGTGATCCCGCTCAACGAGGACGTGCTGGTTCGCCTGCTGGCGACGCGGGCAGCGCTCACCGACGCGCGTGCCGCCATGGCTCCCGAACGCTGGCGGCTGCTTTATGCACCCAAGCTGGAAATCCTCGAGCGCGATATCCTGCCCCGGTTCTGCGAGGCGATGCTCGAAGCAGTTTCGAGGATGTCACTGCCACAGCTGCCGCCAGTCGAATGAACCAGCACCCCCACCCACTCACGCAGTCGTCGCCATCCTGGGAGGATGCGCGGCTTTCCCCGTGGAGCCGGTTCGGCGACGATGAATGGCGGCTCGATATCCGCACTGCGGGTCGCCGCGCGGATCAGAAGCGGTTCAGTTGGGCGTTGGCCATGCCGGAGCACACGCGCATCGGGAACAGTGATCATGCTCAGCTTGTCCGCGCCGCCAAGCACTTCCTCTGGTCGATGCACTATCATCCTCCATCAGGGCGCAAACGCTCGTCTCCGGCGTCGATCCATCACAAAGCAATGTTGCTGCGCGCGCTGCTGGAATGGATGGCATGCGAAGGACACTCGCGCTTTGCCGGGATCGATCCAGCTTCGGTCGAACAACTTTGCAAATGGTTGCGCAGTCGTCCTGCACGCGCCGGCGGAGGCAAAGGCAATATCTCAACTGCCACAATCACGAACTATCTGCTCGTGATCAAAGACCTTTATCGTCAGCGGGAAAAGCTGAACGATGCGCCACTGGTCGATCCGCTGCCGCTGGAAACGACCTATGAGGCCGCCGGCCACACCAGGGCGACCAAGGGCGTCATACCGTTCATCCCCGAAGACGTGGCCGTTGCAATCCTGAGCGAAGCCCTGCGGTGGGTCGAGGAGCATGGCGATACGATCGTCGCAGCCGAAACGATCCGCCGCGAAGCGCGAGCGCAGGGTCTGCGGCGCGGCAAGCGCCAGGCATCTGATCATGTTAGAGCGGCGCTGAGGCTCGCATCGCTGGCCGGACCATCGGGCGAACGGTTCGATGGCGCCTATGCAGTTCGGCACGCCGCCGTCCACCTCGTCGAGGCGTGCTATATCTTGATCGCGGGCTTCGTCGGGATGCGGTCCAGCGAAATCCTGTCAATGAAAACAGGGGCAATCGAGCATCACCCGATCGGCGAAACCGGCGTTAATCAGGCATATGTCGTGTCCCGGCTGTTCAAGACTGTCGATGATCTCGATGGCCGTAGGGAGCGCTGGGTTGCCCCGGCACCGGTCGTGCGCGCGGTGGAGCTGCTCGAGCAGCTGAGCGCGCCGCTGCGCGAAGCCTCGGGCCGCGACGATCTGTTCCTGGTGAAGAACACGCAGTATGGCCAAATCGTGCCGGTGACGCACATGCATATCGCCTGGCGCATCAATGACTTTGCGCGGCATGTCGGCATCCCCGATCATGATGGGAAACCCTGGAGGTTCAGCACGCACCAGTTCCGTAAGACCTTTGCCCGGTTTATTGCCAGGCGCGACCGTACCCAGCTTCTGGGCCTGGCCGAGCACTTCAAGCATGCTTCCGTTGCCATGACCGCGCGGGGCTACGTCGGCAACGACTTCGACCTGCATGGCCTCATCGACCACGAAGCCCGCGCCGAAACCGCAGCCGCCCTCGATCGCCTGCTCGCCGCGAAACGGCTCGGCGGCAAGATGGGCGAACGTATCGTCGCCGGAAACGCCCGGTTCCGCGGCCGCGCGGGAGAACAGGTACGCCGAGACTATGTTGCGTTCATCCTCAAGGAGACTGATCTTCGCATCCATGCCTGCGACTATGGCTGGTGCGTGTTCCAGCAGGAGACCTCCCGCTGCGGCGGCGAACTGCAACCGAATGAGGTCGGACGAGCGCCGGCGGTCTGCCTCTCATGCGCCAACATGGTGATCGAAGCGAAGCACGGAGCCTACTGGCGGGATCGCCGGAGACGCAATGCTGCGCTGTTGCCGGAGGCCAATCCGATGACGGCGGCCGTGCTCAATGAGGCGATCGGACAATGCGAGCGGGTGCTCACGCAAATCGGAGATGACGATGGGCAAGGATGATCAGGGGCAGCGCTGGCAATCCGCGGCAAGGAGCTACCGGGCGGCGCTGGCGAGGCTGGTGCGCGGCGAAGGGCGCCACGCCGACCATGCGGGACGCGTGGTGAAGATCACGCCGACTTCGGTCGCGCGCGAAGCGGGACGCAGTCGCAATCCGCTCTATACGAGCCATCGGGACATCCTCGACGAGATCGAAGCTGCGGCAGGACCAGGCACGCCCGCACGCGACCTGGCAGCGCGCATCGCCACGCTCGAGACCGAGCTGACGCACCTCAGGGCCGATGCCCGGCGTCACGCCGAGGAGCGGCGCGAACTCGCCAGCGAGAACCTGACGCTGTTGCACCGCGCCCGAAGCGCAGAGGATCGGCTCACGGCGCTCCTGCGGCGAATGCCTGAGGCATCCACCGCAGGTGCCATCATGCAGCCACGCTGAGTTGTTCGGGCTGCTGCGTATGCATCCAGTCAGCTGCCGCCTGCGCTTTGCTCGCCAGCGTGAAAATCGCGCGAGCGTCGGCCTTGAGCACGCGTAGTAATCGCGAGGTGTCGATAATGTGAAGGAAGGCGGCCAGATTGGCTGAGTTCTGGGGTTTCCTGCCCACGTTCCTTCACATTATTTCAAAGCGTGTCGAGCCAGGCGAGTACGCTTGCATCGCGC
>NZ_CAKKNC010000053.1 GCF_918741285.1 Sphingobium sp. CECT 9361
TGATCTCAACTTCACGTAGCTTGCCGATGATCTCTTCCGGCTTGTGCTTCTTGCTTGGCATTCAATGTCCCCTTCGTGGTCCAGACTATCATAGTCTCTGGGCCACTCAGCGGGGGGCAGATCAACCGAAAGCTACGAAACAGCCTTACCTGATCGGTGCTTCGATCATGCGCCAAAGGCAGTGAGGATAAGCCGACACTGTCGAGCAGCCGTTCGGTCTCGACCTGAAGGTTAACACCCAACCTTCGCGCCGCTCCATAATCATGGCCATTCTAATATGGGCTTGGCTTTACAAAGCCGGTCCCAGAAGGTGCCCTAATCGCACGATCCACCTCACACTTTCTTATGGTCGTGCGTCAGTCAGTATAGTCCTGGATGGTCTTGGACCAGCTGACAGCCTGATTCATGTCACGCGGTTCGATCCAGCGGAGCCCGCTCACCTGCTGGAGCAACACCTGCGGCAGAAGCGCCATGAACTTACGCGCCTGCCCCTGAAGCGGCGTAGAGGCTCGCCGGACGAGATAACGCGGCAAAGTCCGTTCTATCGGGATAAGCCTTAGCCTGCCCTGAAACATTTCCTGCGGTATCGCGAAATAAGGCAGGATTGTAAGCCCGTCCCCCTTCTCCACCAGATTTTGCAGTGAAGTGATGGAATCCGTCTCGAACCTGGGCTGGACATCCACGCCATATCGCGCGAGGGCGCGAGTCGCCACTTTGGTCAGATCGGCGCTTCCGGGCACCCCGACAAAGGGAAGATGGCGCAAGCTGCGCAATACATCGCCCAGTTCGCCCTCGGCAGTAGGCGGGAGCGCCAGAAACAAATGCTCACGCCAGAGCGGATAATACTCGAAGGCAGGGTCGACTCGCCAAGTCGTCATGACCGCCAGATCGATCTCCCGCGACAGTAGCCAGCGCTGTAGCACGGTACCGGTCGCTTCCATCATCTGAATACGAACGTCAGCGAGCGCGCGCGTCATGTCCGAGACGATCACCCCATGGATCAGAGTCGAGAGGCTCTTGGCAAAACCCAGCTTGACTTCGCTCGAGGGCATGTCGCGCAGGAGGTCAAAATCTTCCTCCATTGCCGCATAGTTTGCCAATATCAGTTCGGCATGCGCTTGGAGTGTTTTTCCTGCTTCGGTAAGGGCCATCCCGCCTGGATGACGCGTGAATAGAGGTACCCCCACTGCGAATTCGAGTAACTGCATCCGGCGACTAAGCGCCGACTGGACGATGTTGGCGCGCCGCGCGGCAGCCGAAATGCTCCCGGCTGTCACCACTTCGATGAAAAGACGAAGCTGAATCATCTCTATAGTCAAATACGGTCCTTATTCGCGTTACCCTGATTGTCAGACTGGTCCATGCCTTCGCCAGATCGCGCCGATTTAAGCACGATGCGGTCGTTCGGGAAAGGCCCTAAACGGCGAACTCGAGCCAAGCCGGGCTGGTCATCGCGGGATCGAACACGGCGTCGCGCCGGACATAATATTCGCTGACCAATCCGTCAGGATCCTCCAGAAATATCGCCGTCTTCCACGGCAGGTCGACCGAGGCCAGCACAGGAACGCCTTTCGCGGCGAGATTTGCTTTCGCAACTTCGAGTCCCGCCTCCGATTCAAGTTCGAAACAGGCCCGCCCATAGCCTTTATCCGGCGCCTCCAGCAAAATCAGGCAATGCGGATAGGTATCAAGCGTGGCCCGTAGATAGGTCACTTTCCACCCAAAGGCTTCGTGACTTGCGACGACCGCCAGACCGCCGATGCGCGTGTAGAATTGCGTCAGTTGCTCGATGTCGGCGGTCCTGAGAACCGAATGCGTCACGCGCCACGGATTGACGGGCGCCCCGGGCGTAGTCAGCAGCGTCGGCGCTGTCTCGAACAGTTGCTCGGTCGATCCCTCGGCTGTCATCGGGTCCCAAAATTCGGTCAACAATTCCATCGGCCCGCCCAGTACGGATCGCCAGTCGCGGATCGTGTCGCAATAATATTCGTTATAATTGCCATCCGGGTCGAAGATATAGACGCTATGGGCGACCTGATGATCCACGGTCAGGTCAGTCTCAATCCCATCCTTTCTCAGTTGCTTAAAGGCAGTCACCAGCGCCGCCTCATTCTCCAGCTCCCATGCCAGATGGTTGAGGCCGGGGCTCAGCCCGATCGTGCCCGGAAGCTGAAGGATGCCGTTCCGGCCGAAACGGTCCTTGCCCCGCGTCACCTCGATCATCCCGAGATCATGCGGAGTGTGACCCGTCCCCAGAAACGTGGCCACCAGATCGGGCTCGGTGAATTCGACGCGCAGCCCCGATACGTCCCGGTAAAAGCTCTCCGACGCGGCTAGGTCATCGACCCAGAGGTTGACATGGCCCAGTCGGCGCGGCGCAAAATAGGAGGCCGAAGTCATGATGCTGAACTCCTGTGGGGGACGACGCGCGCGGCGTCGCCGAGAATGAAGGACATAAATCGCTCGGTGAGCAGGCTCGATCCGTCCGCCAGATCGAGGACGACGTCGAAATGGTTGCGGCCGGAGATTTCGAGGCAGCTAGTATCTACGCCAGCAGCGACCAGGCGATCACGATAGGCACGGGACTGTCCTTTGAAGACCTCCGGCTCCTGCTCGCCCCAAGCTAGCAAGACCGGGCAAAGCGGCGGCGGCAAGTGACAGGGGCTGAGCTGTACGGCAGCATTCGCGTCCAGCTTGAGCCAGTCGTTGATGAAGCTGTTCGCCAGCGGGCTCAGGTCGAACAGCCCGCTCACCGGCATGATGCCGCGCACATGCCGGGCGGAATGTCCATCGGAAGCTGCGCACATCGCCGCGAGGTGCCCGCCTGCGGAGCTGCCTGTGACCCAGATGCCGTTCGGACGGAGACCGTAATCCGCCCCCTCCCCTGCAAGCCACATGATAGCCGCGCGGGCTTGCCGCACGATCTCCGCCAGAGTGACGGAGGGTGCCAGTTGATAGTCTACGACCGCGACCGATACGCCCTGCGCCACGAAAGTCCGCGCCATAAACGCGGACTCCCGACTGGAGAGCATCCGCCAGTAGCCGCCATGGAAGAAGACCAGCAGCGGCGCGTCATCCGAGGCCCGGAACAGGTCCAGCGTGGAACCCGACGATGCATCGTAAACGATGCCAAGCTCGCCAGGCAGTTGCCGTCGCACCTGTTCGGACAGCTCTGCATAGCGCGCTATTGCTGCCTCAAACACGCCGGGTGCCACGCTGTCCGTTACTCGATATTGAGCATCGCGTTCGGCCCGATCGGGCGTGTCGATCGCATATTTCGGCATCGTGGCGCGCATCTCAGTCCGCCGGCGCCACGGTCACCGACATCCCGTCCATACAGGCGTCGAAAACGATCTGGCACGCAAGCCGCGACGTCGTCGCCCGATGATCCGAGCAGTCCAGCAGGGCGTCCTCATCCTCGCCGATCGCGTGCAAAAGATCGGCGAAGGCAGGGGCGACATAAACGTGGCAGGTCGCGCAGGAACAGCCGCCACCGCATAAAGCCTCCATACCGGAGGCGCCGGACTCGCGAACGATCTGCATCACGGTCTGGCCCTGCCCGGCTTCCACCACGATGGCGCGCCCGTTGGCATCAACGATATGTAGTGTCGCCATATCAGACGCCGTTGAGGCTAGGGCCGCTGTGCGCGTTCATGCGCACAGTTCCAGATTGATGATCCTAGTCGGCGCTTTGAAATATTCCTTGCGGAAGGTTTCGGCATCCGGCCATTTCGAACGGGGCAGATGCTTGTACGATATCTGCACCTGCTGTCCGTCCTCATCGAACGGGAAAGGATCGAAGCGAACCCGCGTTGAGCTAAGCGGAGTGAGAGTGATGCGGACGCCCTCCCCGTCCTTGTCCTCATAGCTGGCGGGCACCGGTTCTATATAGTCGGGGTACGGCTCCTGGCAGCAGAAATAGATGCCCAGAATATCCCACACCTGCATCAGCCGGAAATTGGTACGGAACACGGCCTGGTCGACTGCCGCCAGCGCCTGTTGCTGCTGCTGCTCGTTCCTGGCAATGAACGCTTCTATGTCCGGCCCAAGGTTAGAAAAGGTTGGATGCGGCGGATGCGTGATCGCATCATATCGACCGCGCCAGATGCCTGTCCGATGCATATTGGCGATCAGCCCGGCATAGGGATCTTGCTCAAGCAGCCATTCATGCGTCCACTGATAGCTTTCCAGTTCGAACCGATCCACGCTGGCGTGGATAAAGTCAGGCGTTCCGCCAGTGGCCTCGTTGAAGGCCGGGCTGGTTTCGTACCGCAGCCAGCCGAAATCATGGAACATCGCCGCGCGGACGACCGAATCATAGGGGGTCGGGGCCGCGAAACGGTCATTGCCCCAATGCGCCGCGAGTTGGCCGACCAGACGAGAATGGTCGGTTTGCGGAATAATCATCAGCCCATCTTCTGCGGGCGGCCGGATCATCATGGGAACAGTCCTTTCATATGTCGGAAAAGGGATAGGCCTCGGCAATCCCGGCGAGTGCAGGCTCTATCTCCAGCCCCAGAACCTGGCATTGCCGGGCGACCATCCCGTAGAATGTCGTAGCGATCAGCAGGTCGGTGCGTTGGTCCGCAGGCAGCGTGTCGCGCAGCCGCCTTGTCACGGCGTCGGAAGGGCACATCCCAAAAGCCGCATTGCGCGCGAAGGCGAGCACCGCCAGTGTGCCCTCATCCGTACCGGAGCGGGCGGTCCAGCCACTGGCGATCGCACGAACTTCCTCCGGCGTCGCACCACCACTTAGCGCGCGATCGACATGATGGACGAAGACATAGTGGCATCGCAGCGACCGGGCGACCTGAAGGATCGCCAGTTCACGCAGGCGTGCGTCCAGCAGGCTATGCCGTCCGACCTGCGCCGACAGCACGCCCTGTGCCGCCAAGGCCCCGGCACTGTTCGCTAACGCGCCCAGCAGCGAGATTGGCCCGCCCCCTTCCAGCATCCCGCGCTCGGCCGGAGGCAGTGACGCCGGATCGATGCTCTCGATCAGCGCCATGGCTAGAGGAAGATAGCCAGATTGGGCGTGCGCAGCGCGATCCACGGCAGCAGGGCCGTGCGCTTCAACAGCCGACACCGGCCATCTTCATGCAACACGACATCCTGACGTCGGACCGGAATGATGTCCGCCTCCTCGTCCAGAGCGCGCTGGCGGTAAATCAATACCGCGCTGTCGACTTCGAAACGGCCCGGCAGGTCGGTCGGCGTGACCAACACGCTACCGACGACGCGCACCGTCCGCGAGGCGGGCGATTCCGCCCATGCCTGCCCGGTTGTCATCCGTTCGACCCGCTTGCTCAACAGCATCATATTGTCACGCAAACGATAGCGATTGGCGGCGGACTGGCGGTCTGGCCGGTCGTCGCTGACCCGGATGGGAACATGATAGTCGATGTCCTCGTCCAGCAGAGCAAGCCATTCTTCGTACCGGTTCTCGTCCAGCAGCTTGGCCTCAAGCGCCAGGAACTGACTGATCGCGGTACAGACAGCGGGGTCTGGTGCAACGTGCGAGGGGGTTTCGAGAGACTGATCTGCCCCCGCGGAGTGGGCCGGTTGGTTTGTTAGTGGATTATGCTCACCATCGCCATATCCGGGCGGAGGTGGAGCGAAGCGGAACCGGAGGCCGGATATGGCGGTGAAGCCGTTTCCGGTG
>NZ_CAKKNC010000054.1 GCF_918741285.1 Sphingobium sp. CECT 9361
GGAGAGCGCACCGTCAGCGGCCTGTGGGACCTGATCGGCAGGCTCGTCGATATCTTCAAGCCCGACGAATGTGCAAACTACTTCAAATCATGCGGCTATGAACCGGAATGAATGGAAACCGCTCTAATGGAAATCACACGATAAGCGCCCCGCCTGATGCGCCCGACGACACATTCCGCCGCTAGCAGGCATCCCCCCGGAAATTCCAGCAATCTACGCACGCCCAAAATCCGTAGCGTCCGATAAACTCTGCCGGAAAGGAGGACTGTCCCACAACAAGCTATCAGGGGTTTTCCGACATGCTTATAGGCTACATGCGCGTCTCTTCCACAGATGACCGGCAATCGGTCGATCTTCAGCGCGATGCGCTGATCGCAGCCGGCGTCGATAGCCGGCATCTCTATTCCGACAAGGCATCCGGCGCTCGCGAGGACCGGGCGAGCCTGCGGGCCTGCCTCGAATATCTCGCAGCCGGCGATACGCTGGTCGTGTGGAAACTGGATCGGCTCGGCCGCTCCCTGCCGCATTTGCTGTCGATCCTGACCGATCTCAGGGAGCGTGACGTGTCATTCCGGTCATTGACCGAGCAGATGGACACGGGAACGCCGCATGGCGAGCTGCTGTTTTCGCTGTTCGGCGCGCTGGCCCAGTATGAACGGGCATTGACGCGCGAGCGCATCATGGCAGGCCTTGCGGCCGCCAGACGGCGCGGGCGCTACGGTGGCCGCCCGCGAACGATCGATGCGGAAAAGCTCGATCAGATCACCGCCGCCCTTGCCGGTGGCGCTAGCAAGTCGTCGATCAGCCGCACGTTCAACGTGCCCCGATCGACCCTCGCAGATACGCTCGCGCGGGCCGGATGGCTCAAACCGCCGCGCCTTGCGTAACGACAAAAACATAATTATATTTCCGTAATGCCATCCATGCGCTTCTCCTGGCATCCGGCCAAAGCCGAGAGCAATCTGAAGAAGCACGGCGTCAGCTTTGCGATCGCTACTCGTGCGTTCACAGATCGTTTCGCGCTGAGCGATCAGGATCGGATCGAAGGTGGCGAGCGACGATGGCAAACCTTGGGCCTCGTGGAAGGGCATCTGCTCCTCCTCGTGGCCCACACTGTCGTCGAGCAAGACGATGACGGCGAGTATGTGGAGATCATTCATATCATTTCGGCTCGAAAGGCCGATCGAACGGAAAGGCGACGTTATGAAGAAGAAAGACGCTGATACCGTCCGTTTCCAACTCGATCCGGACAATCTGCCGCCGTTGACCGAAGCGCAACAGGCCGAACTGGATGCCCTGCAGGCGATGCCGGATAGCGGGATCGACTATAGCGACTCTCCGGCGCTGACAGAGGATTTCTGGCGGAACGGGCAGCGTGGGCGCTTCTATAAGCCCATCAAGCAGCAGGTGACGGCACGCCTTGATGCTGATGTGCTCGCCTGGCTCAAATCGCAGGGTAAGGGCTACCAAGCCCGCATGAACGCCATACTTCGCCGTGAGATGCTGGCGACCGCCAGAAGGCAGGAAAAGCCACGTTAATTTAGATAGTTAGGCTATCGGTTATCGTGATATAGTCGTACATGGATTTACCCCAGAAAGCGTTTGGCAAGTCGGATCAGACGCGCTGCCCGGCCCGAATAGGGAGGAAAGACGAGAGGCAGAGCGGAGAAGCGGTTCTGGAGAACGGCGCGCTCATGACTGAAAGTCCGGAACCCGTGATGGCCATGTGCCGCCCCGATCCCGGAATTGTTCACACCGCCGAACGGCAGATGATCGTGGACGTATTGGACGATGGTAAGGTTGACGCCTGCACTGCCGGAAGTCGTGGCCGCCAGGATATGATCCACTCTCGCCCGGTCACGATCGAACACATAAAGCGCCAGCGGCTTGGGTCTTGCGTTGATCCGACCGATCACGGTTTCAATGTCATCATAGGTCAGGACCGGCAGGACGGGACCGAATACCTCCTCATGGTCGATCGCCGCCTCGGGAGCGATCGCCTCCAGCACTGTGGGCGCCAGCGCCCTTCCCTGCCTTTCGCCGCCGACAATGATCCGCCCGCCCGTGGCCAGGGCATCCGCAATCAGGCCCCCCAGTCTGTCCGCATGGCGATCATTGACGATCCTTGCGAGATAGGGGCTCGTCATGCCCGAACCATAAGCGGCGGCGATCCGGCGGCGCAGCGCTTCCACGAACCGGTCGCGGATCGAAGCGTGGACGAACACATGATCGGGCGCGATGCAGGTTTGACCGGCATTGGAGAATTTGCCGAAGGCGATCCAACTGGCGGCCGTCTCTATGTCGGCATCCGGTCCCACGATCGTGGGCGACTTGCCACCCAGTTCCAGCGTAACGGAGGTCAGGTGGCGGGAGGCTGCCTGCATTACGACTTTCCCGACCTCGGGGCTGCCGGTGAAGAAGATATGATCGAAGGGCAGCGCGAGCAGGGCCTGAGACATCTCCTTCCCGCCGAGGGCGACGGTAACCAGGTCTGGCGGAAATGTGTCGGCGATCAGCCGCGCGATGACGCCCGAGGTAGCAGGTGTCATCTCTGAAGGCTTCAGGATAGCGCTGTTGCCGGCAGCAAGGCAGGACACAAGCGGCCCCAGGCAGAGATTGAATGGGTAATTCCAGGGCGCGATGATAAGGCACACGCCGCGTGGTTGTGGCACGATCCGTCCGGCCGTGCCGAAGCCGATCAATGTCGATCCGACATGGACTGGCCGCATCCATCGGCGCAGATTACGACGGCTGTGGCGGATTTCCTGCATGACCGGAAGAATTTCCGTCAGAAACACTTCGGCCTCCGGCTTGCCGAAGTCGGTCGCCATGGCCTGAACGATATCCGCTTCGAACTTTCGTATGGCAAGCGCGAGGCGCGCCAGCGCGGCGCGCCTCTCAGCAAGGCCAAATCGCATCCGGCGCTCGTCCGACATTGCCTTTTGCGCGGTGAAGAGCATTTCCACCGGGCGGCCATCACAGGGTTCCTGCGAAATCGACTGTCTCTCTTCAATCATCTCATTCACGTCCGAAACATGAGCTTCGCGCGAGTCTTACGAGCACAATAGCAATAGGGAACTACACGAACATGTAGTATCGACCTGTCATGGATCACGAAAGGGAATGGACTCCAACTCTGCTTTCGCGACTGGCGGAAACGGCACTTCGCCCTGTTAAATTGACCGCGCGCGTCAGCCTGCTGCGTGCGCCTTGCGGCTACGGCAAATCGGCGACACTTGCGGCCGGTTGGAAGGAGGCGGCGGACACTGGTCGCCCGGCGCTTTGGACAAAGCTTGCAAGCGACGACACGGCGAAGAGCACCCTGCATCGCCTCGCTCTTCAGGCCGGAACCGCCGCGGACATCGACTCCATTCTGCAATGGATATGGCATCAGGACAGGCCCGGGATCATTTGCCTCGATGATGTTCAGGAAGCGCCACATCTCGAAACGCTGACCAGAGACCTGGTGGATGCTCTTCCCGATGATTGGCGGGCGGTCCTTGCAACCTCCGCCCCTTGGGGATTTGGCGTCCTCAACGCCGACTGGCAGGAAGTCGGCCCCGATGGCCTGGCCTGCAGCGCCCAGGATCTGAAGCAACTGACCCGGGTCCCTTCAGCCCTCGACCGGATCATGTCGGACACACAGGGTTGGCCCGCATTGTGCCGCATCGCGTGTCGTGTATCCGACCGGAAGCAGCCACTGCATGTATGGCCCGAGATCATCTGTTATCTCGATCAGATCGTGTTGGCGCCCTTATCGCCCGCTCTGCGCACATGGTTGAAAAAGGCGGCATTGATCGCTCCCCTCGATGCCGAAAGCCACGATTTTGCCCTGCGCATCCACGACGGCGCGCAATGGATCGCACGTGCGCAACGCGAATGTCTCCTATTGAGGCCGGACAAGCACGGAATGTTTGCGCTCAATCCGGCGCTGCGACACCATCTTGCCTTGAGCGGACAGTCGCAGCTTCGTTTCTCGCCAAGCCATCTTTTAAAACGGGCTGCTTTTCATCACTGGCGCGCCGGCCGGCCAGCGCAAACAATAGCACTTTCGCTGCGCGCCGGCGATCCGGCCTGGGCGCGGGGACTGGGCGGTGAGATCGTCATGGATGTCGCTTTGCGACAAGGCCGTATCAACGAGTTGGCCCATTGGCTCGAGGGCGTGCCCGACACAGCGTTGCTGACGAATCCCATGGCTGGTCTGGGAAAGATATGGGTCCTTTCCTTCCAGCAGCAGCATGCAGGGGCGACGCACCTTCTGAAGTTGCTGTCACGCACGGACACGCATGAGGAATTGCTGACGCTGCTCGGTGCTACGACAGCGGCGCTGAGGGACGATGTCGTGCGGGCGGAAAGGCTCTGCCGGCAATGGCTCCAACTGCACGCCCGGGAAAACCCAATGATGAAGGCCTCCGCCCTGGCCTGTCTCGCGAGCATCGTGGCGAGTCAGTCGAACGAGGCCGAGTTCGCGGCACTGCGTCCCCTACTGGATCAAGCTTGTGCCCTGGCCGATCAGGGCTTTGCCCGCGACTGGGCAAAGATTGCCGAAGTGCTGCTCCTGCTGACGCAGGGGCAGATCATTCCCGCACGAAATAGGATCGACGCGCATCTGACGGATATGGTCTCCCCGGTTGCCGAGGAGACGCTGAAAAGATTGCGCCTCGCTGTGCTGGCCGAAAGCGGCGTGCCTCTGGCAGAACTGGAATGGCCGTTGCTTTTCTGCGACCAGATCGTCGACGTCCAGATTCATACGGCACGGGCCATATTACGAGCCGCTCGTCTGGCCGGAGATGCGGACCTCTGCGGAAAAATCCTGACCGAACTGAACGTGAAAGCCGTACGCGACCACATGCCGCGACTGCAACTCATGGCCGATATCCTGACTGCCGAACATGAAATGGCGTCGGGTCGATCGGTCACCATCCCCAATATTCCCAGGAACGACGCCATCACTTCGGCTCACCTCGCCATTGCGGACGTCGAGTGCATGCTTCTGTCTGCGACGCGGGCGCTTGCCGACGGGAAGGATCACCTCGCGCGCCAATTGACGGACCGTATCCTGGCCCGCACCCGCAGGGCAGGATGGCAACATATCATACTCAAAACCCTCATGCTGCGTTCGGTGCTGCATCTACGTAAAGATGCGCTGCAACTGGCCATACGGTCGGCGGAAGAGGCCTCGGAAATTCGCGACAGCACAGGACTGAAGGAAACAGCGCGGGAGTTCCGGAATATCCTGGAGCATATTCACGCGGGATGGGCCCTAAAGGCGAGGTTTGATCGGTCCGCAGCACAACATCACTTGCCGAGTTCACAACATACCGAAGGATCCGACCTGTCTCGCCGCCAACTCCATATCCTCAGCCTGGCGCGAGATGGTCTTACAAGCGCGGAGATCGCCAACATATTGGGTATCGGCGAAGATGGCGTAAAATGGCATTTTCGCGCGATCTTCAAGTGTCTCGCCGTCAACAGGCGCACCCAGGCCGTCGCCACGGCAATACAGCGCGGTCTCCTTCACTAGAGCGGTTTCCACACGATCTGACTCGTCAGGGATTCCCTTCGCGGCGCCGTTGTGATTCAGCCTTCCTGCTGGTGGCAGGAGGCCAGCATGGATGGCACGAACGCTATCACAGGATCTTCGGGA
>NZ_CAKKNC010000055.1 GCF_918741285.1 Sphingobium sp. CECT 9361
ACGACAGACCATCGAACATCGGCGCTTGCAACACCGCAAGCTCGCCGCATAAAACCCAACCCCAGACGAGGTCCGCCCTCCGCTAATCTAAGCCGCGATCTGTGCCGAATGTTCTGACGACGGACATGCGTTAGTGACATCCCGCAAGCGCTAACGGGCATTTCAAGCTAGGATACCTGACAGCAACCGGGCAAAAATGACCCTAGCTATCAGTCGCCCGGCTCAACCGCTGTCTGGAGACCTCGGCCACGTGCTTCGACTGCTGCCTTAGCCAGGAAATCCTCGATGGCGGCAACTGAGTGCTGACGACATAGGTTGAGGGCTTCGACTTCCGTGAGGCAGTCGATCCCATAGCCGAATTGGCTTTGCCAGAGGTCGTCAAGTGCTTGGCCATGACGTTCCCATAGCACAATTCGGGTTGTGGGCTGCAATGAAATTATGCGTGCGTCCCGGCTCTCGGTCAGGGTCGTGATCGCGATGACCTCTCCGCCGCGTGCCTCGACGTAGCCGCGCAGGTTGGCGAGCGTACCGCCAAGGCCAACATGATCGTCCACGAGCACGTAGTTTGCGCCCGGTTGCACATGCCCCTCGAACGTCGCCGGGGTAACCAGCCGCTGAAACGCCGGGGCGCGGGTATGGCCGACTTTGTTTGTCTGAACGATTTCACCGGCGATGACGGGGGTGCCAAGTTCATTGCCCAACACCTGCGCCATCGCATCGGGGATCGCGTTGAAGCCCGTTAGCTCGTCTGCCACGACCGGCAGGAGCAGAGTAGGTCGATTGCCGATAATCTCCTGAAGACTCACCATTCCATCTGGCGACAGTAGATCGGATGCCAGCATGAGAGCCGCCTCAGCATCCCCCGCCTTGGCGGCAGCGTAGCCGGGATGCCTGTCACGGGTGCGGACATCGGTATGGATGACAACATCGGGGAAGTCAGGTGGCCAGGGAAGTCGGATCGGCAAAGCATTGGTCATCCGGGAAACATGCCAATCGGCAGCCCGAAAGACCAGAACTCGATTGCGCACCAAGCTGAACCAATATCTGCGCGATTCGCGCGCAAACGCCGTCAATATTTGCGCAAATCTCCGTCACCGGAGCAGTCGTGGTAGGTGAATCAGCTTCTCCGCCGGGGAATGGCAAAAAAACTCGCCGCCTCAGGCCGCACGGTGTTGGCGTCCGTGACCTTCTCTATCCGTCCGTAGCCGTGCCTATCCTTCTCTTTTTCATTCTATCCGGGATTGCGATGTGGACCTGTCTGCTCGGAAACTGCCTTGCGCCAAGCACTTGGGCAACCAATTCTTGCGTCAGGGGCAACCAGTAACTGCCAACGAATGGAAGCAAGTCCCATGTCCAACAATGACAAAATCATCCGCCTGAAAACTGTCCTGTCCCGCACAGGCCTTTCCCGCTCCACTATGTACCGAAAGATTGCGGAAGGGACTTTTCCGTCCCAGGTGAAGATCAGCGTTCATGGCGCGGGCTGGCGGGAATCCGCCGTCAACCGCTGGATCGACGATCCTGTGGCGTACCGCAATGAGGGCGCGCCGCTGTGACAGGGCCGTCTTCGGTTGAGCCAATCTGCGTGAAGGTCAACGAGGCCGCACACATGATCGGCGTCGGTCGCACCAAGCTCTACGAGCTGATTGCTTCGGGCGAGATCGAGGCCATCAAGCTCGGCAAGTCCACCCGCATCACGACCGCCAGTCTGCACGGATTGGTCATGCGGCAGCGCGAGCCGAAGTAGGCTCGGCTGCCGCCGTATTCGCTGCCGGAGCGCTTTTGCCCAGATAATCCGCCCATTGCTTCATCAGGCTGCGGCGCTTCTCGAAGAAATCGGTTCGGCGGTAAGCGGCTTCGACCTTGTTGGGCAGCTTGTGGGCGAGGGCCTTGTCAGCAACCTCCTTGGGGAAGTCGGTGCATTCGGCGGCCCAGTCTGTAAAGGTGGATCGGAACCCGTGCACCGTGATGCTGGCGAAACCATCGTCGCGCAGAAGCTTGGTCATGGTCATGTCGCTGATCGGCTTCTTGCCGTCGTTGGAAAAGACCAAGCCCGTATCGCTGGTCCGCTCATCCCAGCGTTTGCGCAGCAATGCTACAACCGGTGCCGAAAGTGGCACGACGTGGGTTTCGCCTGCCTTCATCCGCTCGCCGGAAATGGTCCACACCGCATTTTCGAGGTCGAACTCGGTCCATACCGCAAGCCGCGTCTCGTTGGACCGCACGGCGTTGTAGATCGTGAAGCGTAACGCGTCGCGCCCGGTCGTCGGGGCGGCAGCGGCAAGCTTCTGTATCAACGCCGGGACATCGGCATAGGGCATTGCCTCCATATGCCCGCGCTTGTCGTTCTGACGCGGCAAGCCCTTACGCACCGAACGCAGCGATACCTCTTCGGGCACCCAGCCTTTAACATGCGCAAAATCGAGCACCACGCCGATACGCTGGAGCAAGCGGCGGGCTGTTTCCGGTATCTCCAGCCATATCGGAGACAATGCCTCTACGACGCAGGCGCTATCCACCTTGTCGACCGACTTCTTGCCGATACGCGGAAAAAGGTGGCGCTCGAAACCGGACAGCCACCGCGCATGATGCCCGTCCTTCCATCCGTCACCCAGGGTCTCATGACACGTGCGGGTTGCGGCTTCGAAGGTCGGTATGATCTTCCGCGCCTTTCGCCGCTCGGCAACAGGATCGAAGCCGTCACGAACCTGGCGGCGCAATTCGGCTGCCGCCGTTCTGGCATCGGCCAGCGAAACATCGTGGGCCGATCCTAGTCCGTAGTCGCGGCGATGGCCTTTCAACTGCATGCGCAGCACCCAGGTGCGCGCGCCGCTGGGCTTTACGACCAGGCACAAGCCCCTGCCATCGACATGGCGACCGGGCTTCGCGTTCTTCACTTTCAATACTGTCAGCGCCATCAGGTTCGAGTCCCTGTCAGGGATTCATACCGCCAAAAACGGGGGTATTTGGTCCCACAATCGTTCCCACATTTCAGCGGGATTTCAGGCGATTCAGGGCGACCGACCGCGAACACGTTACAAGATTAATCACTGATTTTACAGAGTAGTTGGAGACGCTCTGAAATTGCTTGAGACGAAAGTTATAGCGCCTCCTCCGCTACCATAATCCTGTCTGCCGACACGCGCAGATAGTTGAAAAAATCCCTGTTTTCCGCTAGTTTATAGGCATTCGTTGATTGTCAGCGGATGCCCCTGATTGCCATTAATCATGGATGGTAGGGGCTCAATTTGGGGGCTCGACTTGGCCCCAGCAGAAGCGAGGCCCCCAACGTGCTGACAGACACTGCGATCCGCAATGCCAAACCAAGGGCAAAGCCTTACAAGGTATCGGACTCACAGGGATTGTATCTGCTGGTCAATCCAAGGGGCAGCAAGCTGTGGCGCGTCAAATATCGCATCGATGGCATTGAGCGGAAACTGGCGATAGGGCCTTATCCCGAAATTACGCTGGCTGAGGCGCGCGCGGCCCGTGATGCTGCCCGCAGACAATTGACACATGCTATTGATCCCAATTATGCCAAGCGGCAAGCGCGTATCGAAGCGGCCATGCGGACCGAGAACAGCTTTTCAAAAGTTGCCGAGGAGCTGATAGCCAAGCGGGAAAAGGAGGGTGTGTCACCGCGAACCCTTGAGAAATATCGGTGGGTATTAAAATTGTTCAGTGCCGAAATTAGGCGAAGGCCCGTGGCGGAGATAAGTCCCTCCGAATTGTTGCATGAATTGAAGAATCAGGAACGCCGGGGAAAGTACGAGACGGCAAAGCGGATGCGTTCGTTTGCCAGTCGGGTATTCCGTTATGCCGCCGCTACGGCAAGAGCGGAGCGTGACCCGGCCCAGATGCTTTTAGGCGCATTGATCCAGCCTAGGGTAAAGCATTTCGCAGCTATCACTGAACCAACGGAGTTTGGCGCTCTGTTGCGCGCCATTGAGGATTATTCTGGCGACCCGGCAGTGATGAACGCATTGAAACTAACGCCCCATCTGTTCCAGCGTCCTGGTGAACTGCGGCAAATGGAATGGGGGGAGATCAACTTTGAAAAAGCCGTTTGGACGCTTCCGCGCGAGAAAATGAAAATGCGGCAGCCCCATGCGGTGCCACTATCGCGGCAGGCGGTGGAAATCCTCAAAACTATGGAGGGGCTTACCGGGAAGGGGAAATACGTGTTTCCATCCGTCCGAAGCCGTTCACGGCCAATCTCCGAAAATACGGTCAGCGCCGCGTTGCGACGTATGGGTTATACTAAGGAGCAGATGACGGCGCACGGCTTCCGAACGTCCGCATCTTCTCTTTTGAACGAATCCGGCAAATGGAACCCCGATGCCATCGAGCGTGCCTTAGCTCACATGGTTTCGGGCGAAATCCGGCGCATTTATAACCAGTCAGCCTATTGGGCCGAACGTGTTGCAATGGCGCAGTGGTGGAGCGACTATCTAGAGGAATTGCGGGAGAGCGGAAACAGATGACAAGCAGTACCGATGAAGGATGGAAGGTTTTCGCCGACGGTGACGATGTTGACGATATTCCACTTTGGAAGGTGCTGGCGAAGGTCAGGTCCGATGATCTGGACGAGGGTTTGGATAAAAACGCAACGCTTCTCAACAAGATCAAGCCGCCTTTTTCTTGGTATTACAATCTTGCTCTCGCGATCAGTAGCTGCTTTGGGTTTCTGGCTGTCTTGTTACTAATCGGTCTGGTGATCTCGCTTCGCTCAGGATCGACAGACCTTCTCTTCGGCCTCACCTTGGCCATGCTGACAGCGGCAGTTACACCGCACCTTTGGCGGCAGGCATACCAATATGGCCTGAAAATGCCGGATGCTCCATTGGAATTGCCCCACGCATCAGACCGCCTGTTTGACGAAGTGCTGGGGCACTTGCAGAAGGTGGACGGCCCGCAGGCCTATTTTTTCTCTGGCTTCCGGAAAAAACGGATTCGCCTCAACCGCAGGCAGTTTTTCGGTAGACTACGCTATTTCCTGTTCTCCGAGCATAGCAAGGATAGGGCAATGGTTATGCGTTTCCCGACCGCCATGTCCCTCCCCGCTGATATTTATCTTCATCGTGATGATGTTGAGAAAATGCTCTCGATGAGCGCGCCTAAGCGCGCAGCCGGGCCGGGTCGGAATGTAAAATATGCCTACATCGAGGCGGTCTTCGATCTGCGCGCTGATCCGATGACGTGCTCCCCTGATTGTTACCAGTCAGAGGTAGAGTCTCGCTCCTTCATGATGGTTGTTTGATGGGATGGCAACGTGTCTGGGGGCATGCCCCCAGACACGTTGGCCGGCGATCTCGGCGGGGG
>NZ_CAKKNC010000056.1 GCF_918741285.1 Sphingobium sp. CECT 9361
TTGGCATTGGGCCCTCGGCGCTGACGGAGGCCATGGGCATGCTCAACCACCATTTCGCAGCAGCCGCCTGATCGGCGCAGAGCGACAGCCTACCTCTGACTGCCGCCAATCTTTGCAACAGAGCCGCTCGAACTGCACCTGAAATGCCTCAATGCCATATCTGTACCTCCCCTGTTCTGTTCTGATGTCACACAGTGTTGCGAGCACCCGTCTCCTGCGGCCGGGCGAAGATGCTCGGACGGGTAGCGGGTTTATCGAGAGCGGGTCAGCGACCGGATGGCGAGCAGTGCTCGCCTCGCTTCACCTTGGCTGGATTGCGGTCGAGAATTTCCGCAGCGGTTGATCTACCGTAAGCGCCGACGCAGTCTTCGGCGGAATTGTGATAATGGTACCGGGCATCAATTGGTGCTCTCCAGCACCAGCGATCACGATCTTGCCACGCCCGTGAGTCACGACGAAGGTTTCGCCGGACTCACTGCCGGGGTGCCGGTATTCGCCGGGTTCCGCCTTCCAGACGCCCATATGAACGTTGGTCATGCCGTGCGGGCTCGGGAGCGCCCGCGAATGCGACTGATGCTTTCCGTCGGCCGATTTTATACTCGGCTTGAAGTCAACGTCGTCCGCGGTCGATGTCGCTACTCGGGTCGTCGCTGCACCCGTGGCGCCGCCATGCGCGTGAACAGCTGAAGCCGACAGTAGCAGCGCCGAAACGATAAAATGTTTCATTTTTCCTCACCAATTTGCAGACCAATCGGAGCGCGGCTTCGCGTTGGCAAAGCGCAAGCTAAGCCGCCAGACAGATGTCCTCAGAAGTTGAACTCATCCTTGAAGTCGTAGAAAGCGACCGCCCCTGGCACGAACCAGTCGCTGCCACCAAAGTAGAGAGGGAATGTCGGCGGTGGCTCACTTTTGGCCGACACCGTCTTTCCTTCTGGCAAGCCCAACAGCTGGAGCGCCGCTTTGTGACCAAGCCAATGCATCCGCCCGACACCCGAGCCATTGTCTCCGGTCAGGTAAAGGACCCCTTCTTCGTCGCGGAAAAGATGCTTGTCGTGAGTGAACGTCATCCCGAATATGCCTTGCCAGCCGTTGGCAGCGCGGATCTCGCCCAATTGCGGGAACATCTCACGGGCAACTCTGCACAGATCGACTGCCATTGCCTCGGTCGACTCGTATCGGACGCCGGTACGGCCGCAGATCAGGAGACGCGTCGCATCAGGGGACGGTATGACGATCTCGAAGTTGGTCTTCGAGTTGTTCATGGTCATCGGCTTCTTCCAGACCGACGCCATCTGCTCAGGCGTCAGCGGCGTTGTCGCAATATGATACGCGTGAACCGGGACGACGTTGTTCAGCGCACCAAAGTCAGGTGCGCCATAGCCGCCAACCGCAAGCAGCACACCTCGTGCGCGAACCTTTCCTCGGCTCGTCGTGGCAAGGAAACGCCCGTCGGCTTCTCGCTCAATGTCGACGACGCGGGTGTTGCCAACGATATGCGCACCCTTTCGAACGGCACCGAGATAGTTCCCGTAAGATAGCCTCGCCGGCTGCAAGAATGGCGCATCAGGCATGAAAATGCCGCCCTGCGCCGCGCTTGGCGAGTTGAAGAATGCTTTTGCCTCACCTGGCTCGATAACATCGTATCGGAACTTGTACGAATCGTGGAGCTTCCTTGTGCTCTTCTTCATTTCGTCAAAATGGGAAGCATGGGTGGCCACGTGGTAACGCCCATAGCGCACGGCGGCATCGATTCCATCCTCGTCCATCAGCTGCCGAAGGTGGGCGCTGCTCGCGAGGAACTCGTCGAAATACGCCCGGCCCTCGGGCGTAGAAATATCATCAACGTTCTCGAAGGCCTGTCCGAAGAATCCGCAATTACGTGAGCTGGCGCCGTAGAAGGGCCGCTCAGCGTCCACCACGAGAACCTTTGCACCATGCGCCGCCAGCGTGCGGCTCGCGGAGAGTCCGGAGAAACCTGCGCCCACGACGAGGAAGTCAACGTTATCAAGCAACTCACCTTGTGAAGGCGGCTCGACGCCGAGCTCATCCCACCAGTAAGGCACGCCCCTGAAATTCTCGGCAAGCATTTCCTCCCGCTCCGCTGCCGATGCAGTCTTTGGGCGGCTCATGAGCGCATAGCCCCCAGCCCCTGCACCTGCGACAGCTAGGCCGCCCAAGAGCAGGCTCCGCCGGCTTAGCCTCGCTTTAGACTCGCTCGCCTTCCCCATGACCTCTTCCTCTTATTTTGCCGCCCGATGTTGATGAGCAGATCCGAAACGCTTTCGAGTTGCGATACAAGACTTATAGGAACCGGGGTTCGACGGCCGGTTAGTGCACTATCCTGCATCAATTCCTAGCCCAATAAGCGTACACACGCATGCGGTCGCATCCAGCATGCACTATCCAACGCCACTGATGCTAAAGTCAATGCAATAAATTGCAATAGGCTGCGCGACACGAGCGGGTCCTTTGTTTCCCTCAACACAGATGCACGTATTCCAAGACGGCTATTAGCTGGTCCACCTCAAACCGGATCACGCCTTGGCGGTGCACCCGGTCAAAACCCGAAGGCATCCAGGCAGCAAGTGCGATCTGCATGCATAGGCGATCTGAATTGATGACGCAGCAGGCCATGGCGCGCGCACCAGCCACCGCATGACAGCGAGGGTGTTTCCCGCATGTCTACCGTGGCGGGCCTGCGCTGCCTGGGCGGGCCTTGTTGCGAGCGGAACCAGCATGTGATCCTCCCTCGATTTGATGGACACCTCTGATACGTTCCTGCGGGAGCGAGGAAGGTGATCTGATGACGAAGACGAGGCGGGAGTTCACGCCGGAGTTCAAGCGCGAAGCGGTTGCCTTGCTGGAGAGCAGCGGGCGGCCGCAGACGCAGATTGCCGCCGAGCTGGGCATTCAGCCGTCGATGCTGCGGAGCTGGCGGGCGATCCAGCATGGCGGGCAGCCGCGCTCGCGGGCTGGGCAAGCGACATCGTCACCCGCTGCGGCATCGTCGCTGCCATCGCCTGCCGACCAAGCAGCCGAGATCGCACGGTTGAAGCGTGAGCTCGACCGCACGCGCATGGAGCGCGACATTTTAAAAAAGGCCATCGGCATCTTCTCCGAGCCCTCGAAGTGAGTGAGCTGCTGCCGGTTTCACGGACACCTGGCTAAGGTGTCATGATGAAGCCGGAGGTTTCAGAATGGATCGAAGGAAGTTCAGCGAGGAGTTCAAGCTCGAGGCGGTGAAGCTGGTGAGGGAGCGCGGCGTTTCGATCGCGCAGGCGGCCCGGGACTTGGGGCTGCACCCGACGGTGCTGACGCGCTGGGTCAAGGCGCATGCGGCCGATCCGGTCACGCCGTTTCCTGGGCACGGGCAGAAGAAGCCGGAGCAGCTCGAGATCGAACGGCTTCGACGTGAGGTGGCCAAGCTCAAGGCGGAGCGCGACATCCTAAAAAAAGCCGCGGCCTATTTCGCGAAGGAGTCGATGTGAAGTTCGGCTTTGTTGCGAAGCACCGAGGAATCTGGCCGGTGGCGTGGATGTGCGAGGCTCTCGGTGTCTCGCGAAGCGGCTTTCATGCTTGGCTGACGCGTTCGCCCAGCACCAGGGCACGCAGCGACGAGCAGCTCGCCACCGCCATCCGGACCAGCTTTCTTGGCAGCGACCGCACCTATGGCGCCAGGCGCGTCTGGCGCGATGTGCTTGCCGAGGGCTTCTCCTGCGGCCTGCACCGCATCGAGCGGCTGATGGGTCTTCATGGCTACCGCGCCCGTCCGCGCCGTCGCGCTCGTCCTGTCGATGCCGATGACAGGCAGATGGGCGCTGTCGCGCCGAACACGCTTGATCGCCAGTTCACCGCGAGCCGGCCAAACGAGAAATGGATCGCCGACTTCACCTACATCTGGACAGCCCAAGGCTGGCTCTACGTGGCTGCCGTCATCGACCTGTTCTCGCGTCGCGTCGTTGGCTGGTCGATGCAGGCGACGATGACCGCAGGGCTGGTGACCGATGCACTGATGATGGCGATCTGGCGTCGCGGAAAGCCCGATGCGCTCCTCCATCACTCGGACCAGGGCAGCCAATATACGAGCGAGCAGTTCCAGCGGCTGATGGCGGACCACGGCATCACCTGCTCGATGAGCCGCTCGGGCAATGTCTGGGACAACGCCGCGATGGAGAGCTTCTTCTCCTCGCTGAAGACCGAGCGCACAGCCAGGAAGACCTACCGCACGCGCGACGAGGCAAAAGCCGACGTGTTCGATTACATCGAACGCTTCTACAATCCGCGACGCAGGCACTCGACGCTGGGCTATCTCAGCCCAGTCGAATACGAAAACCAGGCGGTTCCTGCTTAACTGCCTGTCCACCAAACCGGCAGCAGCTCACACGTTGGCCGCCCGTCAGGCCGCTCCCACCGCTTCTGCTTGGCGACCCTTTGCCTCGCATCCGGATAGGATAGGCTCCCTCGAGTCTCCTATTGCCCACGGCGTTGCTGGAGTGCCCGCCTCCGGCGCTCACCGTCCAAGAGTCCTGCAGTATACTGCTTGCGCAGTCCTTTCCATGCTTTATAGTTCAAGACAAGGAGGAGACGCGCGTGGCTCAGCGCTCGCCGACAGAATCGGAGTCTATTTGCAATCGGCCACGCGCAGTTGAAGCGCACGCGAGCGTCGGAAAGCGCTATCAAGCCCGGTCAACTGACCAGCCGGCGTCCTGGATGCAGTATAGGCCTGCTGGAGGCGCGACAATGCCACTGCCGCCTCGCGGCCGCAAGGCACAGTGCAACCGTGCAAAGCAATCATAGCTGAAGTCTGAAGGAGCATGTCCTCCAAGGGACGCACAAGGCCCTGATCGATGGAGATGAGCATGCTCTGAGAAAAAATGCGGGAGAGAGGCAAATGCGAAGCGAGCTTGAACTGGCATTAGATGGTCCCTGGGTTGGCTCACGCGCCAGCGGCAGCGACGTGCTTGAGCCTGGCAGCGGCAAGTGGCTTGTGTCGTTGAGGCATGGTGGCGCGGTCGAGGTCGACGCGGCGTGCGACGAAGCACAATGGCTCTGTTGCAAAAATCGTGAAGCTTGAGCATGCTTGGCGGAGATTGGACGGACGGAACGATGACGGATTTCAAGTGGCGCCATTTCCAGGGTGATGTGATCCTGTGGGCGGTGCGCTGGTATTGT
>NZ_CAKKNC010000057.1 GCF_918741285.1 Sphingobium sp. CECT 9361
GGCAGCCGGGTTTGCCGTGCATGAATTCGTCGGGCAGGATGATAGCGAAAGGTTCGTCGCCCACGATGTCGCGTGCGCACCAGATCGCGTGGCCAAGGCCCAAAGGCTCCTGCTGACGGATGAAGACCGCGTTACCCGGAGCAAGGCGCGTGCCTTCGAGCGCCGACATATCCTTGCCGCGCTCGCGCTGTGTCGATTCGAGTTCGAACGCCATGTCGAAATGGTCCTCGATCGCATTCTTGCCGCGACCGGTGACGAAGATCATCTGCTCGATGCCTGCTTCGATGGCTTCATCGACGGCATATTGGATCAGGGGGCGGTCGACAACCGCCAGCAATTCCTTGGGCACCGCCTTGGTAGCGGGCAGGAAGCGGGTGCCGAGACCGGCGACCGGGAAAACAGCCTTCTTAACGCGCATATACCCTCACTATCGCTCGCCGAAATTCCACAGCGCTATCTGCGCATGCTTATTCAGCACCTTTGCCATGTAATTGTTACACAACATGGCAAAAATCCACCTCTATTTGACGAGATCTAAGATAAATTCGTAAGGTTTCCATAGTTTTTTGCTGTGCACCATGATCTCTAGGCGTTGTAGCCATACAGCCGCTCACACAGAATTTAAGACGCTTAGAAGCTGTTGGTAATAATCCCGATTACAGGGAAAATTTCGCGAATCATAGATCTTGGAATCTCGATTTTTTTGTTACCCTGCTCGTAAAATTCCACGACGATATGCGATCCTTTCCGCTCCGCCACCCTGGCAAAAAACACCATCTGGCTGTCATCGACTAACCGCAGGCGTATAAAAGCATCCGCATTTGACATGACTGGTTTGACAGAGTCGACGACCGCAATCTCTGCGGGACACAAGCGGGGATACATGGCATCGCCGGCGACATAGATTCCGAAAAAACGGTCATCATCGTCATTTCCATCGCCCCACCAGGCGACATGCGTGACAGGATTTAAACTAAGATCGCTCCAGGCTTCTATTTTGCCCAGTCCTTCTTTCAGTTCGATGGTCTTACTGTCCGCAGTCCCAATAGCGCCAGCTTCCAGGCTAAATACTGCAATATGGCCAGGCCCGGTGGCGGGTTCTGCTTTCAACATCGGTTCAACGGCTGCTGATATCGGTTCCTGCGCTGCTGATATCGGTTGTACGGCTGCTGATATGGGATGGGAAAGAAAAGACGGGAAGGCGCGTTTAATCTTGGCGATGCTCCTGCTTGACAAGGTAAAGCGTACGGTTGGGACTGGATAAATCCGTGTTATTGTAGAGGGAGACAATCCACTACGCCTTGCGATCTCCGTAGGGGTGCATCCCGTTTTACGGCAAATCTCTTCAATAAATCGTGTAGCATCGGCCTGCACCGGGTCGGCCGTGGGAAATATCGTTCTCGGCTTTTGCATCGGCGTTCACTCTACAAATGTAGCTAGGACAATCGTCCGATATTAGGTTAAATGTGACGGAATGCAAATCACATGACTTCAGTGCATGCGTTTTACGCAGGCGCAATCATGTTCGTGTCCCAGTCGAAAAATCCCGCTGGAACAAAAAAATACTCATAGAATATCGAGTTGCAGGTGATAGCGCGACAAGGACTTAACACTGTCATGTTGTGCATTATTGCCAAAAGGCTTCTTGCACCTCCGTTATATCTGTTTGACTCCGTGGGAAAGATCGACCCTCATGCAAAATAGCAGGACGATACTATCAGATTCTCAAGACACTTGATTCCGCTGCCGTTGCCTGTGCAAGGGTTCCCAACCTCTTTCCGCGTCCCTACTCGCTGCGGAGATGGCATGGAGTGACGAGATGACGGACAAGCCCACAGTTTTGGTGACCGGCGGCGCAGGCTATATCGGCAGCCATGCCGTGCTGGCGTTGCGCGATGCGGGCTGGCCGGTTGCGGTTATCGACAATCTGGTGACGGGTTTCCGCTGGGCCGTGCCCGACGATGTGCCCTTCACCCAGGGCGATATCGAGGATCAGCCGCTGGTCGAAGCGTTGCTGCGTGAGCAGAATATCGGCGCGATCATGCATTTCGCCGGGTCCGTAGTGGTGCCGGAATCGGTGTCCGATCCGCTGAAATATTATCACAATAACACCGTCAAAAGCCGCGCGCTCATCGAAAGCGCGGTGCGGTGCGGTGTGCCGCATTTCATCTTCTCCTCCACCGCCGCGACATATGGCACGCCGGAGGAAAGCCCGGTGCGCGAGGAGACGCCGCAGCGGCCGATCAATCCCTATGGCATGTCGAAGCTGATGACCGAGGCGATGCTGACCGATGTCGCGGCTGCGCATCCGATGAACTATTGCGCGCTACGGTACTTCAACGTGGCGGGCGCCGATCCGCGCGCGCGGACGGGCCAGTCGACGGCAGGCGCGACGCACCTGATCAAGGTGGCGGTCGAGGCAGCATTGGGCAAGCGCGACCATGTAAGCATCTTCGGCACGGATTTCGACACGCCCGACGGCACGGGGGTGCGCGACTATATCCACGTCAGCGACCTGGCGGCGGCGCATGTGCTGGCGCTGGAAGCGTTACGCGCCGATCCCAAGGCGAGCCATCGGCTGAACTGCGGCTATGGCAAGGGCTTTTCCGTAATGGAAGTATTGGATGCCGTGGACCGGGTGACCAACCGCACGATCCACCGCAGGCTGGAGGGCCGCCGGGCGGGCGATCCCGCTGCGCTGATTTCCGACAACAGCGCCATCCTCGCGCGCTTCCCGTGGAAGCCGCAACATGCCGATCTGGATCAGATCGTGACGCATGCCTTGGTGTGGGAGCGCAAGCTGAGCGAGCGTGAAACGATGTAAGTGCGAACGGAGCATATCTGCGCACTATCATCGATATGGCCGACCTACGGAATTTTGGTCAAATTCTATGAAATCCAAAAAAAGCCAATTGGCCACGCCGACACTTGAGCAACACGCCCCAAGCATATCTACAGCAAAGCGGATGTGAACCTTAAGGGATGTAGCTACCACTGCTACGAGCGATGCTTCTGAGGTCAAGGTAGCTATCAGCGCCAATGTGGGCAGAAAGCCTGCTTACTTTACTATCGCAATGCTGGTTTCAAAGCTGAAGTCTTTTTATAGATAAGAGCCAGATACCACTGGATTCCTAAAATTTTCAGTTAAATTTCGCGCATCTTCTAGCCGTCGATAATATGCAAAATCAAATTTCTCAATCACTGCAAACAACAACATGCGCCGTGCGAAGTAATTCATTCGATACATCGATAATCAAAAGTTCTCATTAACGGAATCTAGAATGGCAGAGTGCAACTTCCTTTGTCCCTTTTATACACCGAACATAGAAATTCTCAATCACGATAGCGATCTGCATACCATCTGTTGAAATTTTCCAACATGAGTTTGGAAGGGCGTATAAAGATACGCCTGCCATCGCCCGGGTCTGACTTTTTCAATAACAACCCCCGCGCTTCGAAGGTTCCCACCCAACGCAGAACCGTGGAATAGGGAATTTTGGTAGCCTTATATATACTGGAAACCGTGGTCAAATCGCCCGCGATGTACCCCTCTATTAAGCATAAAATGATGTCCCACGCTGGATCAGAGAACATTTCTCCAGGGAAATGCTGATTTCTCTTCTGCCTTTCCTGATTGAGTTTTCGTATATCCTCTAATTGCACGTCAAAAGTTTTTATCTTCTTGGTATCAAGCTTCGCCGAAACACCATTACCACTAGCCAGGTCAAGATCGATCATCTCGAGTAACGACGTAACTTTAGAATTTATCTTTAAGGACTGCTCAGCAAGCTCACGCAGTTCCAACCGATATTTATTGATATCTGTCATATATACCTTAAGCACCTATTGAGCATTATAAATAATATATTCGCTTATATAGCAAGTGCATTGCGCCACTCTCTTAGGTCGCGCGCCGCACTTCCTGTAAAGGTCACATGAATTGATCGCCTGTGCGCTAATTCACCACTTTCCGGTCAGGCACAGAAATAAATGTAGCACAACGCTTTAGCAAGCCGACGAACTGGAATTTCAAAACAGCGCTCAGGGCAGCCGCTGCCAGGATAGTCAGCACCTTGGACACATCTTGGCGATTACCTTGGCACAAGTCCCGTTATCGTTCCATCCTTTCAGCCCCGTGACGATCTCATGCTAGCGGCTCATAGCGGAGGGGGTTCGGTGCAAATTGATGCCCCCGCACTGACTGTCGGCCACAATGCTACTGTCTCTTCAGTCATCTTGTGGTCGGGCAAGGCGGAGACGGTCTTAGTTAACGCTAATAAATGTCGCTCGGCGGCGGTTACATTAAAAAATGACCCCGCTTCTTTCCAATATAACCACCGCACTTGCAACGAATGTGAACATGGACTTGCTCATCGCTTGGAATTGCCGCATGCTTATCCCTGCTGCGGATCTTTCCCTTAGAGCGGTTTCCACACGATCTGACTCGTCAGGGATTCCCTTCGCGGCGCCGTTGTGATTCAGCCTTCCTGCTGGTGGCAGGAGGCCAGCATGGATGGCACGAACGCTATCACAGGATCTTCGGGAC
>NZ_CAKKNC010000058.1 GCF_918741285.1 Sphingobium sp. CECT 9361
GGCCCAGTCGGCCCGAAGCTGCGATTTTGGTCATCTTGGAGAACACGTCGGGAACGGGCTGGTTGTTGTTGACGATCGCCCATGCGAGGAACGACGTTCCGCTCCGATAAGGGAGCGGCGTTATGAGCCTTGGCGTTTCGAGTGGGGATCTGATCGGCTCCTGGAGCCTGAGTTTTTCGGACATCGCGTTCGTGACCGGCAAAGCGGAGACGGCACGACTGGGATTGGCGGTTCAGCTTAGATTTTTCGCCGGGCATGGCTTCTTTGTGCCGGATCATGCGTCGATACCCTCCGACGGTGTCTTGTATCTGGCGGAGCAACTTGGTCTCGATGCCAAATCCGTGAACCACTATGATTTTTCCGGGCGCACCGCCCGCCGGCATTGCGCGGAGATTTTGCGGCATCTCGGGTTCCGCCGTATGACGCAGACGGATCGCAGGGCGTTGTCGAGGTGGATTTCCGACGATCTTTGTGCGGGCGGGCAGCCGATCAATGCCATGCTCGAGCATGTTTTCCTGTGGTGCCGCGACCGCCGTATCTATGGGCCGTCGCGCAAGGAGCTGGAACGCCTCGTCCGTTCGCAACGACACCTCTATCTGGAGGCCCTGTTGGCCCGAGTCCGCGATCGGCTTGCGCCGGATGCGGTCGCCTTGCTGGAAGCCTCGCTCGCCGATCCCGATGGCCCGACCGGCTTCAACACGATGAAGGGGGATGCAGGTCAGGCGACGCTCGAAAACATTCTTGGCGTGACCGCCAAACTCGCCTTTATCCAACGGCTTGCTCTTCCCCGAGATTTCCTATCGGTCACGGGCAAGGCATGGGTCGATCAGATCGTTCGCCGGGTTGCCGGCGAGAAAGCCTCGGAGATGCGCCGGCATGTACCGGCGCGCCAGCTCGGGCTCTATGCCGTTTATCTGATGGCGCGGGAAGCTCAGCTTACGGATGCGATGGTCGACCTGCTGATCGAGACGGTCCATAAGATCGGATCGCGCTCGAAACGCAAGGTGGTGGGCGATATCGCGAAAGACATCGAGCGGGTCTATGGCAAGGAGCGACTCCTGGTCGAGATTGCCAGCGCTTCGATCGACGATCCATCCGGGCGCATCTGCGATGTCATTTTCCCAATCGCCGGCAAGGACAAACTGGCGGCGATCATCAAGGAAAGCCAGGCAAAGGGCGCCTTGGATCGGCGGATCTACAAGGTGATGCGGAGGTCATGGGCCAATCATTATCGCCGTATGCTGCCAAGCCTGCTTTCGGCACTGGAGTTCCGGTCGAACAACGCCGTGTGGCGTCCGGTGCTGGCGGCCCTGGACTGGATCAGAAGCAAAGTGGATGATGGATGCCGCTACGTGCCGCCGCACGCAGTGCCGGTCGACGAGGTCATTCCGGCGAGATGGCGCAGTTCCGTCATTGATGAAGAGGGGCGCGTAAACCGGATCAGTTATGAGCTTTGTGTCCTCGCGCAACTGCGCGATCGCATCCGTTCTAAGGAAATCTGGGTTGTCGGGGCGGACCGATACCGCAATCCCGATGACGATCTTCCCAAGGACTTCGATGCGCGGCGAGAAGCATATTACACAGGATTGAACCTGACGGCGGATGCGCGTGCATTTTCAAGCGCCATCCGGGAAGAGCTTGCTCAGGAACTGTTGCTCCTCAATGCCAATATTCCCCGGAACGACAAGGTTCGGCTGCTGTGGCGCGGCGAGAACCGTATATCTCTCACCCCGTTCAAACCCTTGCCCGAACCCAGGGGTCTCGCCTCGATCAAGACCGAGATCGGCCAACGCTGGCCGATGACCGGGCTGCTCGACGTACTGAAGGAGGCTGCCCTTGATACGGGACTTCTCGAAGCGTTCGAAACATCGGCCTCGCGTGTTGCACTGCCGAAAACCGCGCTGGATCAACGTCTCCTGCTATGCCTCTACGGCCTGGGAACGAATGCCGGGCTCAAGCGGATCGCCGGCGCCACCCCCGATGTCAGCTATGAAGAGCTGCTGCATGTCCATCGCCGCTTCGTTCATGCCGCGGCGCTCAAGGAGGCGTGTGCCAGGGTTGCGAATGCGACCCTGGCAATCCGCAATGCTGCAGTCTGGGGGGACGCCGGCACGGCCTGTGCGTCAGATTCCACAAAGTTCGGAGCCTGGGATCGCAACCTGATGACGGAATGGCATGCGCGTTATGGTGGACGGGGCGTCATGATCTACTGGCATGTCGAACGACGCGCGACATGCGTCTATTCCCAGCTCAAGCGCTGCTCTTCCTCCGAGGTCGCCTCCATGATCGAGGGCGTGCTGCGCCATTGCACCGACATGGAAATCCAGCGACAATATGTTGATAGTCATGGCCAAAGCGCGGTTGGCTTTGCATTTTGCCGGCTTCTCGGATTTGAGCTTGCACCCCGCCTGAAAGCGATCGCTCGCCAGAAGCTGGCTCTTCCCGATGTCGGCATGCGAACGCGGCTTCCCCACTTGCAGCCGATCCTCTCCAGTCCGATCAACTGGGATGAGATCGAGCAGCAATATGACGAGATGGTCAAATATGCAGCCGCGATGCAGACAAAAACCGCCGACCCGGAGGCGATCCTGCGCCGGTTTAGCCGCTCCGAGGTGATGCACCCGACCTACAAGGCGTTGAGTGAGCTGGGCCGCGCGGTCAAGACGATCTTCCTGTGCCGGTATCTGCGCGAGGAGTCCTTCCGCCGCGAAATTCATGAAGGCCTGAATGTCGTTGAAAACTGGAACAGTGCCAATGGGTTCGTTTTCTTCGGCAAGGGCGGCGAGATCGCCACTAACCGCATCGATGAGCAGCAGCTCTCGGTCCTGGCGCTACATTTGCTGCAAGCGTCGCTTGTCTATGTGAACACCCGAATGCTTCAGAGCGTGCTGGTGGAACCGAAATGGACGGGCCGGATGACGCCGGATGATTATCGCGGCCTCACACCGCTGATTTACAGCCACGTCAATCCTTATGGCCGCTTCGACCTCGATCTGAATAGCCGGATCGATTTTGGGCGGCTTGCTGCCTGACCGGGGCCTTTCCGCTCGCACCATTTGGGTGCACCCGAACGTGACGATCGGAAGTGACATATACGACATGTCACAAAAGGGTGGTTCCGTCACCAATGTTACTGTACGAGGGCAAAGCCACCCTAATGTGACGGATTTGCCCATGACCCGCGTCGGCTACGCCCGCGTCAGCACCATCGACCAGGATCTCGACATCCAGGTTGCCCGGTTGAAGGCAGCGGGCTGTGAAATCCTCCGCTCCGAAACAGGCTCGGGCGCATCGCGCACTGGACGCACGGAGCTTGAGACGATCATGCAGTTCCTGCGCGCCGATGACGAACTCGTCGTCCTGCGTCTCGATCGGCTCGGTCGCTCCACACGCGATGTTCTCAATCTGGTTCATGAACTCGACCAGAAGGGAGCCTCATTGCGGGTGCTTGAGCCGGAGGTGACGACGGCCGGAAGCATGGGGCGGATGGTGATCACCATTCTGGGCATGGTCGCGGACATGGAACTGACGTTCATCAAGGACCGGCAGCGCGCCGGGATCGAGGCGGCGCGCGCCGAAGGCGTCTACAAAGGCCGGAAGAAAAACATCGATGACGATGAAATCCGACGCCGGATCACCGCCGGCGCGAGCAAGGCCAGCGTCGCGCGCGACCTCAAGATCTCAAGAATGACCGTCTATCGGGCGCTTGACGTCATTCCTTCAAGGATCGGGCTGCCGGAAAAGCCGCCTTCTGTCACCATCGCCCTGCATCTGACCATCGAGAACTTCAACAAGCATGGTCGTGGCAGAAAGCCCGCTCGCGAGCGCATTGAGGCGATGCTGGAGCGGGATTACCAGATGCAAAAGACCGGGAACTGCGATTACACGCTGACCGTCGCCTATGATCAGGGTGCCGATGGCGTCAGCCTCGATGATGAGATCGCATCTCTCCAGACAGAGATGTTCAACATCGCAGAGAGCTACAGGTGCTCGATCGAGACCGATGTTTACGAGATTGGAGGACAAGAGCGAGCCTGGTAGATCGCCATGTTCAATCTTTGTTCTTCAACATGGCCAAAATCGCAGCTTCGGGCCGACTGGGCC
>NZ_CAKKNC010000059.1 GCF_918741285.1 Sphingobium sp. CECT 9361
TAATCGCGAGGTGTCGATAATGTGAAGGAACGCGGTTTCAGTGTATGAAATGCGCAGAATTGCGACGTTATCTGACGGGCTTTGCTCCGCATTATTTCTCGACGAACCTCTGCGGTCGTTTGACTAGCAGAGGAGCCGTCAATGCCGAATACCGATTGCGAACTGATCTCCGAACTCAGATCCGTACTGACCAGCCAACGATACAGCCCGGTGGTGGCCGGGAACTACTGCGCCTATGCGCGCGGGTTCCTCGACTATCTTGCCCGGCGCAGCATCCCGATCGCGGAGGTGACCGAGGCGCAGGTGGGGTACTATTTGCACCATGCGATCACGATGTTCCGCAAACGTCATGGCCGACCACCAGGGCCGTGTTGGCACTCCATTCCGCGTTCTGGAATCCACGCCCTACTGCGGCTTGCACAGGGCCGTTGGCCACCCGCGCCCAAAGCGACATGTGCTGCTGACACGCTGCGCTTTACGATTTGCGACGAATACGAGATCTGGCTGCGCGAGGAACGGGGCCTTGCGGAGCCCAGCATCTACGCGCTGATGTGGGAGGGCCGGAACTTTCTCGCCTGGCAGCTTGATCGATGCGGCGTCGACAGCCTGATGGAAATGAGCGTCGGCGATATCGACCGTTACATGGACATGCGCAGCCCGCACCAAACGCGCAAATCGGTGAAGGACGTGGCGGAGCGCCTTCGCTCGCTGTTGCGTTATCTGCACCGGACGCGCCGCACCGCAATCGACTTGTCGCCGCACGTCATCGCGCCGCTATTGTACGCCTATGAAGGTGTGCCCTCGATCCTGGAGCGCGATCAGATCGCCGCCGTTCTGGAAACCGCAAGCAAGGACACGACGCCCATCGGGCTCAGAGATCAGGCGATCCTGCAACTGCTGGCGACTTATGGTCTGAGGTCCGGCGAAATCCGCAATCTGAAGATCGAGGATATTGACTGGCGGACGGAATCGATCCGCATCCTCCACACCAAGACCCGTGCCTGTTCCTATCTTCCGTTGATGGCTCCGGTGGGCGAAGCCATCCTCACCTATCTGCGCTCGGGACGACCGCAAACTGACGCCCGTGAAGTGTTCGTGCGGACCCGTGCGCCCTATGGAAGGCTCCGGGTGCTGCATAGTGCCGTGTTCCGGCGAATCCGGGATGCCGGGGTCAAGCCACCGGGAAAGTGTGGGCCACACATCTTCCGACATGCCCGCGCGGTCGAGATGCTGCGCGCCTCGGTCCCGCAAAAGGTGATCGGCGATATGCTTGGTCATCGTTCGACGGAATCTACCGCTCCGTATCTCAAGCTGGCAACCGAAGACCTGCGGGCCATCGCGCTCGACGTTCCGGGATCGGAGGTGCTGTCATGATGACATGGCCCGATCCCGAACGACTGTTGATCGCGCGCTATCTCGCGGACCTTGGCCTGCGCAGCAAGAACAGCCGCACCTATTACAAACAGGTGCTCCACAGCTTCCAGGACGTCGCCGCGCGCCACACCGAACTCGGCCAAGATGTGCTGGTAGCCTGGTTGCGGGCGTGGTCCGACCGTTGGACGGCAACGACGCTGCTCCACCGCACCCGCATTATCGACCGGTTCCTCGATCACCTTGTGCAAACCGGGGCGATCCACCGCAATCCCGTCGTCGTCCTGCGCAAGGAGTGTAACGTCAAGCAGTGCAAGCCGGTCTGGCGCGCTCTGGCTTCACGCGATCCAGAACAAGCCCTTGCCAAACTGCATCAGCCCAAACCGTTCGGCAGCGTGCTGGGCGCGATCATGGCCGAGCACGTTACGCTGATGCGCAACAGGGGGTACAAATATACCACGCAGCCTGTGTGGCTTTTGCGGTTCGACCGGTTCCTACAGCTGAACCCGGCGCTACAGGATGAACCGATCGGGGTGATGCTCGAACACTGGGCGACGGCGAAGGCCACGCGCAATCATCCTGCCGAATGCGAAAAGCTGAAGCGCGTCCTTGCGAAGATACTCCGCCACCGGGATCCGTCGATCCCACCTCGCCGACCGGACCCACGTCCGGGGAAGGAAGTGGCCAAACAATGGCGCAAACCTCATATCTATACGCCTGCCGACGTGCAGCATATGCTCGACATTGCTCGCTCTTACCCCTCGCCACGGGCGCAGCTTCGCCCGTTGAGTGTCTACACCATGCTACTGCTCGCCTATTGCGCGGGCCTGCGGCGCAGCGAGGTCGCCCGCCTCGATCTGGGCGATGTTGATCTTCAGGGCGGCACGATCACGATCCGGCAGACCAAGTTCTACAAGACCAGGATACTGCCGCTGCCCGACACTGTGATGGCCGAACTTCGGGCCTACATCGATGTGCGGTGCCATGCCGGTGCATCGCAGGACCCGAGGTCCGGGCTGTTCTGGCACGAGCAGCGCAGTGCCCGCTATACGAAGCAAGCCGTCGCCTGGCTGCTCGTTGACGTCATACGCCGCGCCGGGTTGAAGCCACCGCAGGGGCGAACGGGACCGCGTCTGCACGACCTGCGGCACTCGATGGTCGTGAACCGGATCCTCGAATGGTACCGGACGGGCATCAACCCGCAGGATCGCCTGCCGTTCCTCGCGACCTATCTTGGCCATAGGGATATCAACTCTACGCTGGTCTACATCACGGTCACGCAGGACCTGCTGCATTACGCAAACGAGCGGTTCCGCGTGGTGGGTGCACCTTGCCTCAGCTTGGGGCGGGAGGTGCAGCCATGAGCAAGGCCAACCCGTTCCCAGACCTGATGCGCGCGTTCTTCTACGAATGGCTGGTCGAGCAGCGCAATGCATCCATCCATACGGTCCGATCATACCGCGATACCTGGCGGCTGTTCCTGCGGTTCGTCGCACAGCGTGCTGGAAGAAAGGTGGCTATGATCATGATGACTGATCTGGTCGCTAGCGAGGTCGCCGCGTTCCTCAGTTACGCCGAACATGAGCGCGGCGGTACGATCGGCACGCGCAACTGCAGGCTTGCCGCAATCCGCAGCTTCTTCCACTTCGTGGCGACCAGGGATCCCGCATCGATCGCACAATGCGTCGAAATCCTCAATATCCCGGTCAAGCGCGCGCCGGTATCGGAGCCATGCTACCTCGATCCGGCGGAAGTGACGGCGATCCTTGCCCAGCCGGATCGTTCGACGCTCGAAGGCATGCGCGATCATGCGCTGCTCTCGCTCCTCTACAACAGTGGCGCACGAATACAGGAAGCGCTCGACCTGTGCCCCGAAGCAATCCGGTTCGAAAGTCCGAGCTGCGTGCGCTTGACCGGCAAGGGACGGAAGGAACGCATCTGCCCGCTCTGGCCTGAAACAGCCTTGCTGCTGAAGAAGCTGCTCGAACGGCAACCACGGGCGCCTGACCAACGGCTGTTCGTTAACCGCTATGGCGAACCGCTCAGCGCGTCGGGCGTCCGATTCAAGCTTGCCGCCTACGTAAAGGCGGCGACCGAAGCCACACCAACGCTGCGTACCAAGCACGTGACGCCGCACGCCTTCCGGCACGCCACCGCCGTGCACCTCATATCGGCGGGCGTCGACGTTACGGTCATCCGCAGTTGGCTCGGCCATGTGAGCCTCGACACGACCAACCACTATGCCAGGGCCAATCTGGAAACGAAGCGAAAGGCTCTGGAACAGGTCGCTGTTCCGACAACACCCGGCGGTCAGCCATCGTGGAAGCGCGATGCAAGCGTACTCGCCTGGCTCGACACGCTTTGAAATAATGTGAAGGAACGTGGGCAGGAAACCCCAGAACTCAGCCAATCTGGCCGCCTTCCTTCACATTATCGACACCTCGCGATTA
>NZ_CAKKNC010000060.1 GCF_918741285.1 Sphingobium sp. CECT 9361
TGCCGCGCGACAATCAGGATGAGAATGCAGCGACAATCAAGGTGAGAATCGACGCTTGCTGGAACGGCGCAGGGCGTAGCCCGTAGCCGTTCCAGCAAGCGTCGAAGCCTCTTTTCATGGGGGTTCTGAGGGTCGTGGTCGGCCCGGTAAGACGCGCATCGCTTCGTTTGGAAGGGATGCGGGTGCCGGGCTGCCATATCAACGATCATCAGATGAGGCTTTATATGAAGCTCAAGCAAATCAAGTCATTACCGGTGGCCGCCGCCAAGGCCGGGATCAGCACGGCCAGCGCGTACCGGATCAACGCGGATCCATGCCTGCCCTCGCAACGCAAAAAGCCACGCGAACGGCGACGGCCCGATCCGCTGGCAGAGATATTCGATACCGAGATCGTGCCCTTGCTGGAGGCGGCACCGGGGCTGCGCGCGGTGGCGGTCTTTGAGGAGATCCGCAGGCGCCATCCCGATCTTGATACGGGGGTCAGGCGGACGCTGGAGCGCCGGATCCGCGCGTGGCGCGCGCGGTTTGGCCCCGATCAGGAGGTCATCTTCCGGCAGGTCCATGAGCCTGGTCGGCTTGGCCTGTCGGACTTCACCGATATGGGCGACCTGGCCGTAACAGTCGCGGGGGTGCTGCTCGACCACCGGCTGTATCACTTCCGGTTGGTCTGGTCGGGCTTTGAACATGCCCATGTCATCCTGGGCGGCGAGAGCTATGTCGCGCTGGCCGAAGGACTGCAAAATGCCCTGTGGGCGGTGGGCGGCGCGCCGTCCGAGCATCGCAGCGACAGCCTGTCGGCCGCGTTCCGCAACCTTGATGCTGACGCGCGCGCCGATCTGACCACGCGCTATGACGCCTTGTGCGAGCATTACGGCATGGCCCCGACGCGCAACAATCGCGGCGTTGCGCACGAGAATGGTTCCATCGAGAGTTCGCACGGCCATCTCAAGGCCGCCGTACGGGACGCGCTGCTGCTGCGGGGGGCATGCGACTTCGATGATCTAGTCGCCTATCGCCACTTTATCGACGAGATCGTTGGCCGCAAGAACCGACGCAACGGCGCCCGCATCGACAGCGAGCGCGCGGTGTTGCAGCCGCTGCCGCAGGCGCGCACCAGCGATTACGAGGAAGTGATCGTCACCGTCACCTCGACCAGCAGCTTCACGCTCAGAAAGGTGTTCTACACCGTGCCGTCACGGCTGATCGGGCACCGGTTGCGGGTTCGGCTCTATGATGATCGGCTCGACCTATTCATCGGCGGCACCCGGCTGATGACGCTGCCGCGCGGTAGGTCGGCCGATCATGCTACGCATGCCCATGTCGTCGATTATCGGCATGTCATCCACAGCCTGCGGCGCAAACCCATGGCGCTGCTGAAGCTGGTATACCGCAACCAACTGTTCCCACGCGATGCCTACCGGCAAACCTTCGAGCGATTGCTTGAAGCGGTGGGTGAACGCGCCGCCTGCCGACAGGCGGTCGAACTGCTCAGCCTGGCGCATGAACGCGCCTGCGAGGCTGAACTGGCCGAACTGCTGACCGAGGGCCTCGCCGCCGGTCGCCTGCCCGACATGGCGGCATTGCGGTTGCGCTTCGCACCTGACCCTGCGGCACTTCCCGATGTGGTTGTCGAGCTGACGCCGCTCACCGATTACGATGTTCTGTTGGTGGGAGAAGCGGCATGAGCAAAAGCACACTCGCCCCCCATGCCGCCATCGATGCCCAGCGCGTCAGCCTGGTTCTCAATGACCTGCGTCTGCCCGCGATCAAGCTGGTCTGGGCTGACTTCGCCGCACGCGCCGACAAGGAGGGCTGGCCCGGCGCCCGCCTGATTGCAGCCTTGGCCGAGCATGAGGTCGCCGAACGCGATCGCCGCCGTATCGAGCGGCATCTGGGCGAAGCAAGACTGCCCCCGGGCAAAACGCTCGACAGCTTCGCCTTCGATGCCGTGCCTATGATCTCCCGCGCCCAGGTCACCGCCATGTGCGCGGGCGACGCCTGGCTGGAAAAGGGCGCAAACCTGATCCTGTTCGGGCCGCCAGGCGGGGGCAAAACCCACCTGGCAGCGGCAATCGGCCTCGCCCTGATCGAAAATGGCTGGCGCGTGCTGTTCACGCGCACTTCCGACCTCGTTCAAAAACTCCAGGTCGCGCGGCGCGAACTCGCGCTTGAGGCCGCCCTGGCCAAGCTCGACAAATATCACCTGCTGATCCTCGACGACCTCGCCTACGTCACCAAGGATCAGGCAGAAACTTCCGTCCTGTTCGAGCTGATCAGCGCCCGATACGAACGCCGATCGACGCTGATTACCGCAAATCAGCCGTTCGGTGAGTGGAACCGGATCTTCCCCGATCCCGCCATGACGCTCGCCGCCGTCGACCGGCTCGTCCACCACGCCACCATCTTCGAAATGAATGTCGAGAGCTATCGCCGCCGCGCCGCACTCCAGCGACAATCACGCGCTGGACGACCGCCAACCTACGCGACAATCAAGTCCACCGCAGATTTGTCGCCCAGCGACAATCAAACCAACGACTGACCCTTGCCAGCGACAATTACCGTTGGCATCATCACCACGCCGCGACAATCAATTCTCATCCTGATTGACGCCAGCATCTCACCCAGTTTGTCGCGCTACA
>NZ_CAKKNC010000061.1 GCF_918741285.1 Sphingobium sp. CECT 9361
GTACGCCTCCGATAGCAGCCGCATTGTCGAGGTGATGTATCCAGCTCATTGCGCGGGCATGGATGACATAAGCATTGATGTGTTTGCAGGCGCTCGTCGCCTGGACGTGGTGGAGACCGGCCGACGCAGGCGTTGGACCGATGAAGCGAAGCAACGGATCGTCGAGGAGGCGTTTCAGCGCGGCGTTCCCGTTTTGACTGTAGCGCGGCGCCATGATGTCGACCCATCCCAGATCTACGACTGGCGTAAACGGCTGTTTCCGTACCTTTCCAAAGGGGTTCCCGGATTTGCGCCGGTGGTTGTTACCCCCGATGTTTCGGCTTCGTCCTCGCGCGGTCAGATGGAAATTGTTTGCGGCAATGGCCGCCGGATCATCGTCGACCGCGACGTAGATGTCGCAGCGTTGCTTCGGGTTTTGGCGGGGCTTGAAGGATGATCCCCGTTCCGAGCGATGCGAAGATCTGGATAGCACTGGGTCATACAGATATGCGCCGCGGGATGCGTGGCTTAGCGCTCCAGGTTCAGGAAAGTCTGAAGCGTGATCCTCATCAAGGGGATCTGTACATTTTCCGGGGGCGCAGCGGATCGCTCGTGAAGATATTATGGCACGACGATTTCGGCATGTCATTATATGCAAAACGGCTCGAGAAAGGGCGTTTTGTTTGGCCCTCGGCGAAGGACGGCACGGTACCGATTTCGGCCTCGGCATTGGCCTGCCTGCTTGAGGGCATAGACTGGCGCAACCCGCAGAAAGCCTGGCGTCCGAGCAAGGTTGGGTAGCATTTTTCTGGCGATTTTGCTTCGGGTTTACAGCCGATTCTGCTATAGATTTCGGCGATGGAGACGCTCTCGGCCCGCGATATTCAAGACCTGCGCGAGGCCGTTGTCCGCGCAGGTCTGCGCGCCAACGAGGCAGAGGCCAATGCCGCCCGCGTCCTAGCAATCAACGCTGATCTGATCGCCCGCAACGCCCATCTCGAACTGCAAAACGAGAAGATGCGACGCGCCCTGCACGGGCCATCATCGGAACGTTCGCGCCGCCTGATCGACCAGATGGAACTCGAGTTCGAAGAGCTTGAGGCCACTGCAACTGAAGACGAAATCGCCGCGCAGCAGGCGGCTGCAAAAACGACCACCGTCGAAGCCTTTACCCGCAAGCGTCAAACGCGCCGGGATTTTCCATCAGGGCTTCCCGTCGAGCGGGTCGTTATTCCCGCCGACAAGAACTGTCCTTGCTGCGGTTCAGACAACCTCAGCAAGCTTGGCGAGAGCGTCATTCGTGCGCTGGAGACGGTACCTGCCCAGCACAAGATCATCGAGACTGTCCGCGAACGCTTTTCCTGCAGATCGTGCCAGACCATCACGCAGCCGCCAGCGCCGTTTCACGTCACGCCGCGCGCCATGTTTGGCCCGCATTTCCTCGCATGCCTTGCGTTCAACAAATTCGGGCTTCACCAGCCACTCAATAGCCAGCGCGATCGCCTCGAGAGCCAGGGCATACCGCTCAGCCTGTCAACGCTTGCCGATCAGATCGGCGCGATCGCTGCCGCTGTGAAGCCGGTTTTTCTGCTGCTCGAAGCGCATACACTCGGTGCCGGGCGTCTCCACGGCGACGACACCACCGTGCCGCGCCTGGCAAAGTACAAAACCGATATCGCCCGGATGTGGACTTATGTCTGCGATGATGCGCCGTTTGCAGGAGGACGGGCACCGTCAGCGCTGTTCTATTATTCCAGGGACCGCAAGGGCGAGCACAGCCGGGAGCACCTTGTCGGCTACAGGGGCATCCTTCAGGCCGACAATTACGCCGGCTACAATGCGCTTTATGACCCCGGCCGGCCCGAGGGGGCAATCACACATGCCGCCTGCTGGTCCCATTCGAGAAGATACTTCTTCGAACTTGCCGATATTGCCACCCAGATGAAGCGAAAACCCGGCAAGCGTGTCGTCATATCACCGCTTGCGATCGAGGCTGTGCAACGCATCGACCGCATCTTCGCAATCGAGCGCGACATCAACGGCAACCCTGCCGCTGAACGGCTTGCTGTGCGTCAGACCTTGTCAGCCCCACTGGTCACGGAACTGGGCAACTGGATGCGTGAGCAGCGCGGGCTGCTCTCCTCGAAGGACGCAGTCGGCAAAAAGATGGATTACATGCTCAACGCATGGCCCGCTTTTACCGCATTCCTTGACGATGGCCGGATATGTCTCACGAACAATGCCGCCGAACGCGCCCTGCGAGCCATTGCCCGGGGAAGAAAAGCTTGGTTATTCGTCGGGTCTGACCGCGGCGGCGAGCGCGCTGCGATGATGTACACCCTCATCGCTACGTGCAGACTCAACGATGTCGATCCGCTCGTCTGGCTGACCGACGTGCTCACACGGATCGCTGACATATCCCAGAACCGCCTCCACGAATTATTGCCGTGGACCTGGAAACAGATGCGCGAGCAGATCGATACCGCTCAGGCGGCCTGATTTACCAGCAGCGAAAACCCAATCTCCCAGGAGTAAGGGTAGCGATACTCCTGGGAGATCTTACCTCAAAAAAATGCTTGATGCCTGCGGTCCACAACGGATGCGTAC
>NZ_CAKKNC010000062.1 GCF_918741285.1 Sphingobium sp. CECT 9361
TACAAGGACAGTGCGCCGTTGTGGCGCTGAAAGGAGTATCAGTAATGATGAGGTAAGTTGAGGAAACCTCTGCCCGCCAAGCTAACCTCGGGTCCGAAAGACCTGAAATCCGGAAACGGACGGGGGACAATAGCATGCTTGGAGTAAGGCCGAATGCGTCCCAGTCGTAAGGGGGCGATGCCGGTCAGGGCAAGACGCGCACGGTGAAGGCTATACTGCTTAAATCCCAGTCTGCAGCGATCTATATAGCGATTCTGGCGAAAGCGACTGACACGCCAGTTCCGGACGATGGCAAGGGTCTCATGTCTTGGCCCTTTGCTCCTCAGCCCGTCCGGCGCGCCTCTCGTCGAGGGGTTCAGTGGATGAACGGGACACCTAACCGCGTCGTATCTCCGATCAGTGTAACTACGGGATGCCCTAAACAGGCGGCTTCGGCCGACCTGCATGGGTACGGAGCCGCCATAGTATTCAAATGCCCGGGGTAATGCCCGGGACAGCTCCCCCATTCGGGGAGACGGTGCATCCGCATAAGGAACGGGCGACCGGGCCGAAAACGGGGACCACCGGGAGAAGGGCGGCAGTTGCGATACTTCAACCGCAAATCATGGGGTGTGCTGATGCTACCTGAAACTGTGATGGCCCGGTTGGAGGCCATTCCGACGCTGGCAGCGTCGGGCAAACGGGTGAATGGGCTTCATCGTCTGATGGGGTCTCGGCTTCTTTGGGAGCAGGGACTCAGCAAGATCGCCTCCAATCGGGGAGCGATGACGCCGGGCGTCGATGGCGAGACCTTCGCGGACTTCGGTCCCGAGGACCTCGATCCGTTGATCGCGAGCGTGACGACCGGAGCCTATAAGCCGAGACCAGTGCGTCGGGTGTTTATCCCGAAAGGCAAGGGAAAGCGGCGTCCGCTTGGTATACCCACGCGCGACGACCGTCTCGTCCAGGAGGTGGCGCGCCAACTTCTCGAAAAGATCTATGAACCGGTGTTCTCGAACGCCTCGCATGGATTTCGACCGGGGAGATCGTGTCACACGGCACTTGAACATGTAAAAGCCGTCTGGACGGGCGTGAAGTGGCTTGTTGATGTGGATGTCGCTGGATTCTTCGATAACATCGACCATGACGTTCTGCTCACGCTGTTGCGGAAACGGATCGACGACGAAAAGTTCGTTGGCCTGATCGGCGACATGCTGAAGGCGGGCGTCATGGAGGGACGGGTGAACACCCCGACCTACAGCGGCACTCCGCAAGGCGGGATCGTCTCCCCGATCTTGGCAAACATCTACCTGCATGAGCTCGATGAGTTCGTCGCAGGCCGGATTGCCGCCTTCGAGAAGGGCAAGACCCGCGCCATGAATCCGGAGTACCGGAGATTGGCAGCACGCATCGCGAAACAGCGAAAGCGGCTCAAAAGTCTTCAAGCCCGCGACAACGTCGACGAGGTGACGATCAAGGCTGTTCTGGCCAAGATCGACATCATGTCGAAACAGATGCGTACGTTGCCGTCGCGAGATGGCTTGGACGCCGGATATCGCCGACTCCGCTATTGCCGCTATGCCGATGATTTCCTCATTGGTGTGATCGGTAGCAAGGAAGATGCGCGACAGGTCTTCGCCGAGGTTGGGGCTTTCCTGACCAACGCGCTGGCGCTGAGCGTGTCCGAGGAGAAAAGCGGTATCCGCAAGGCGAGCGACGGCGCCGCCTTCCTCGGTTATGAGGTGCGAACCTACACGGGACGCCAGTGGACGGTGCGGAGCCAGCTTGGCTCGCAGCACTTCAGCCGCAGGCCCCCTTCGGAGGTAATGCAACTCAACGTGCCGTGGGAGAAGGTGTTCGGGTTCGCCTCGAGGAAGGGATATGGTGACATGGCCGTGTTGAAGGCCAGCCACCGGAACGCTCTCCTAAGCTGTAGCGATGTCGAAATCGTCCTTGCCTACAACGCCGAACTGCGGGGGTTTGCGAACTACTACGCTCTTGCAAGAGACGTGAAATTCAAGCTCAACCGGCTTGAGTTCATTCAGCGTTGGAGCATGTTCAAGACCTTGGCGAGCAAGCACAAAAGTAGCGTGCGTGTCGTCGCCGCCCGCATGAGGTCGGGGCAGGAATATAGCGTCGGCTACGTCGTCGACGGCCAGCCTCGGTCGGTCAAGGTCTGGAAGCTGATGGATCTGAAACGTGATCGGGTGGACCCGGCCAAGGTGGATATTCCGCCTTGGACGCAAATCTACTCGCACTCACGGACTGACTGGGTCGATCGCCAGAACGCCAAGCAATGCGCGGCGTGCGGGCGGACGGACCGGCCTTGTCATGTTCATCACGTAGAAGGGCTTGCCGATGTTGCGCATAGTGGGTTCGTCACGATGATGAAGGCCGCACGGGCGCGCAGGACGAAAGTCCTATGCGATCTGTGTCACGCCGACACTCACCGGGGACGCCTGCCCGATAGCCGGAATATGGATGGTATTATCGCAGCGGAGAGCCGCATGCAGTGAAAGCTGCACGTGCGGTTCGGCGGGGGGATCAGGGCTGACTCTCTGAGCAGCACCAATCCTACCCGACTGGA
>NZ_CAKKNC010000063.1 GCF_918741285.1 Sphingobium sp. CECT 9361
GCAGGGGCCTGGACGCGCGCGGCCCAAGCGGCCCATGCGCTTGTCCGGCTAGGCGTGGCACCTGGCGATCGCGTAAGCTCGTTGGCGTGGAACACGCATCGGCATTTCGAGCTGTTCTTCGCGGTGCCCGGCATGGGGGCGGTGCTGCATACCGCCAATCCGCGCCTGCCCGACGACCATCTCGTCTTCACCATCAACCATGCCGGCAGCAAGGTGTTGCTGCTCGATCGCAACATGGTCGAGATCGTCGACCGGATCCGGGACCGGCTGGAGACGGTCGAGCATTACGTCCTGCTGAGCGACCCCGATCGCGCGATCGACGGCTGGGGCTGTTATGAGCGCCTGATCGCCAATGAGGCCGGAGACTTTGACTGGCCGCGGTTCGACGAGAATGCGGGCGCGTTCCTGTGCTACACGTCGGGCACGACGGGCGATCCCAAGGGGGTGCTCTATTCGCATCGTTCGGTCGTGCTGCACGGGCTGGCGGCGGGCCTGAGCGGCGCGCTCAACTTCTCCGCCTTCGACGTGGTCATGCCGTGCCAGTCGCTCTATCACGCGACCGCCTGGGGTCTGCCCTTTGCGGGTGCGATCAACGGTGTGAAGTTCGTCTTCCCCTGCGACAGGTTCGACGGCGCCAGCCTGCAGCAACTCATAACGAGCGAAGGCGTCACCTTCTCGGGCGGCGTGCCGACGATCTGGACGCTGTATCTCGATCATCTGGCGCGAACCGGCGAGACGCCGGGCAGCCTGCAACGGGTGATCATTGGCGGTTCGGCCGTGCCGCGCGACATGGCGGTGGCGTTCGACAAGCTCGGCGTCGTGGTGCAGCAGATCTGGGGCATGACCGAGACCAGCCCGCTCGGCGTCGTCTCCACGCCCACGCCCGCGCTGGCCGCGTTGGGCAAGGACGAGGAGAACGAAACCATCTGGACCCGGCAAGGCCGGATGATGTTCGGTATCGCGATGAAGATCGTCGATGAGGACGGCAATAACCTGCCGCATGACGGCGAAGCATCGGGTGCCTTGATGGTGCGCGGACCCTGGGTGCTGGAGCGCTATTATCGCACCGAAGCTTCGGCAACCGATAGCGAAGGCTGGTTCGACACCGGCGACATCTCCACCATCGACCGGTTCGGCTTCATGCGGATCACCGACCGCAAGAAAGACGTGATCAAATCGGGCGGCGAATGGATCAGCTCGATCGATCTGGAAAATATCGCGGCCGGGTGTCCAGGCGTGAAGGTGGCTGCCGTGGCCGGGGTGCATCATCCCAAATGGGAGGAACGCCCGATCATGCTCGTCGAACCCCTGGAAGAAGGATCGGTGTCGGACGCGGCGATGCGCAGTTGGCTGGAACCTCGCATCGTCAAATGGTGGATGCCCGACCGCATCATCATCGACACAGTCCCGCTCACAGCCACTGGCAAGATCGACAAGAAGGCGATCCGCGACAGATACGGCCAAATGCTTGCCGAACCGGCAGCCTGAGGGCGGTCCCGGCGAACCTCACCTTCATACCCCATTACATCTGGAGACGATAATGACCGATACCCTGGCGCCCGAAAGCCGGTTCGCCGATGCCGCCGATGGCCGCGTCCACTACCATAGCTGGGATAGCTGGGGCGAAGGACCGGCCATCATCCTGATCCACGGCGGTGGTCCGGGCGCCTATGGCTACAGCAATTATCGAAAGAATATCGGCCCGCTCTCGCGGCGCAACCGGGTCATCGTCCTTGACCTGCCAGGTTATGGCCAGTCCGCGCCGCGCGCTCAGCCTGACGGCCTCATCGTCGCGCTCGCCAATTCGGTGCGCGATGTCATGGACCATGCCGGCATAGAAACTGCCAGCCTGGTGGGTAACTCGCTGGGCGGCATGACGTCCCTGCGCTTGGCGCTCGACACCCCCGAGCGGGTCGACAAGCTGATCCTGATGGGGCCGGGTGGCGGTCTGCCGACCTTGTCGCCGTTCCCGACAGAAGGGTTGCAGCGCATGCTCGACTTCTATGGCGGGGAGGGACCGACGCTCGAAAAGCTCGCGCGGGTCACCGACCTGCTGGTTTACGACCGCTCATCGATCACATCGGAGTTGCTGGAGGAACGCCTCAGGATCGCCTCGCTGCCCGAGACGGTCGCCAATCCGCCCCTGCGCACCTTGATGGCGCACCCCAAGGACCATCTCTGGAAACAGGGGCTCGAAAGGCTCGCAAGCCCGACCCTCATCGTCT
>NZ_CAKKNC010000064.1 GCF_918741285.1 Sphingobium sp. CECT 9361
CACCGGAAACGGCTTCACCGCCATATCCGGCCTCCGGTTCCGCTTCGCTCCACCTCCGCCCGGATATGGCGATGGTGAGCATAATCCACTAACAAACCAACCGGCCCACTCCGCGGGGGCAGATCACGTCATAGCTGACGGCGAACTGCCGTCCGGCGGACAAACAGCCTATCATGGCCAGGGAAAGTTCGTATTGCCTCCAGGAAACCAGGTGCCAATGACCCACATGATTAATCAGTGGCTCGCCCAGATGGGCTGGAGCGCACAAAAGGAACAATTGGCAGTCGCCGCCGCCTTGTTCGCGGTTGCCGCCCTTGCAGGCGAACTGGCGGCACGGTTGGGCGGTCCGGCGTGCATGTCGTGGGTGCAGTCCCGTTTTGGCGTGCGTGGTGCGTTGTCGAGCAAGCATCTGCCCGAACTGCTTCGTTTTGGCGCTGGCGCTGTGATCCTTGCATTTCCGCTCACAATACTGCCCTTCGACGGTCCGGCATTGATGGTCTTGTCGACCGGTTTCAGCGCAGCATTGGCGATGACCGTCAGCACCGTGCTGCGGATCGGTGGCATGCCGCTGTGGACCTGTATCATCCTGGCGATTACGATCCTCGTCCTGACCATGGCGGGCGCGCTCGGAGGAGTGGGGCCCCTGACCGCCAGCCTCGACGCCACCGCGCTCCATGTCGGAATGCGGCGTATATCCCTGTTGACCGTGGTCAATTTTCTGATTGTCGCTGCGGTGCTTTTCACCGCGACCCGTGTTGCCAATCACCTTATGACTCACGCCGTCGGACGCCTTTCGGCGCTGGACCTGTCGCAACGGGCGCTGATCCAGAAGCTGGGCAGCCTGGCTGTGGTTCTTGTCGCTCTGCTTTTTGGCGTCGACATTCTTGGGATCGACCTGACAACGCTCACGGTGTTCTCCGGTGCGTTCGGCTTGGCTGTGGGATTTGGCCTGCAAAAGACTTTCGGCAACCTCATCGCAGGTCTTATCCTGCTAATGGACAAGTCGGTGAAGCCGGGTGACGTTGTGGCGGTTGGCGATACATTCGGTGCGATCAACAAGATCGGCATCCGCGCCGTTTCCGTTATCACGCGAGATGGCAAGGAGCATTTGATCCCGAACGAACAACTCATGACCCAGCCGGTCGAAAACTGGTCCTTTTCCAGTCGCGACGTACGCATCCATATTCCCGTAGTCATTGCATATGACAGCGATCTGAAACGCGCACAGGAGCTGATGATCCAGGCTGCAAAGGCGTCCCGACGGGTACTGCCCAAACCGGAACCAAGCGTCTGGCTGCTGGCCTATGGGGAACGGGGGCTGGAGCACGACATCATGGTCTGGATCATCGACCCGGAGCAGGGCGTGGGCAATGTCCAGTCAGACATTCTCAACCGACTGTGGGAATTGTTCCGTGCTAACGGCATAGGCTTGCCCTACCCTCAGCGGGATGTTCATTTGCATGGTGAACCGTTGCATAAGCCGGGCGGCGCCAATTTGCCACCTGCCGACGATGGCCGGTGATAGTGCTACATCTGATGGCAAGCTGAGCGTCTGCGCGGCACACTCCGTGGAGCTCAAAGCCGCCGTCCATTCAATTTACGATTCACCGTGACCCTCCTGTTGACATGGGCCGTTGCTGACCCGTGCTTCTGTCCAACTTTTCGGACGTTGAGAAGATGGCAATCGCACGTTGCCCTGTGTGCGCTTCCGGGAAGTTAAAAGTGAGCGGGAAGGACGACAAGGGGGCGAACATCGCAATTTCTGTTCGCGCTGTCTTTCATACTGCCGCGAATCCCCTTGGCTTTCCAGGCGCCTCGCTGCCCTTTGCGCCGAAGACAGAGATATGATGGAGGACAATACCGGACGTGGTTGCCACGTTGAGCGAGTCGAACCCGGCGCTCATCGCAATCTGGACGCTGTGGGCACGCTGGATATTAGGTCGGATCGACATTCAGCGTAACCAGATCATGGCAGCGGCGAGATGAACGAAGCCGGCGAAGTGGATGGTTCGCCGATCGTAGCGTGTGGCAAAGCGGCGGAAATGCTTGAGGCGTCCAAA
>NZ_CAKKNC010000065.1 GCF_918741285.1 Sphingobium sp. CECT 9361
TTGTAGCAGCAACGTTCAAATGTCACAGTTGCGCAAAGTAGAGATGTCTCACTTGGGCTACCGTGCCCTCCGGCTGTTCGGAGGTATTGAGCATGGCGGTGTTGCGTATGAGTACCGAGGAGCTTTCGCGGGTCGAGACGCTGATGCATGTGGTTTCAGGTCGCATGACCGTCACCCAGGCCGCAAGGCTGATGAGCGTCAGCCGCCGCCACGCCCATCGACTGCTGACGCGTTACCTTGACGATGGATCATCCGGGCTTTTGTCGCGCCGCCGTGGTCGACCAAGTAACCGGCGCTTGGATGATGCCATCAGAGATCAGATTGTCGCACTGGTTCGGACCCATTATCATGATTTTGGGCCTACATTGGCTGCGGAGTATTTGGCCGAACGGCATGATCTCCGGATTTCGCGTGAGAAGCTGCGGCAGATGATGATCGAGGCCGGGATTTGGAAGGATCGTCAGGCTCGCCGTCCTCGCCCATATCAGCCGCGCTACCGCCGGGATTGTCGGGGCGAACTGATCCAGATCGACGGCTCAAAACATTGGTGGTTCGAAGACCGCGGCCCGCAATGCACATTGCTGGTCTATATCGACGACGCGACCAGCGAACTGATGCACCTCAGGATGGTCGAGAGCGAGAGCACCTTCGCTTACATGGAGGCGACCCGCGCGTATATCGAACGGCACGGCAAGCCGGTGGCCTTTTATTCCGACAAGCACAGTGTTTTCCGGAACGCGCGGGCCAGCGCCGCGCGTGGCGACGGGATGACGCATTTTGGCCGTGCGCTGGATGCCCTGAACATCGAGATCATCTGCGCCAACTCGCCACAGGCCAAGGGCCGCGTCGAGCGGGCCAACGCCACCTTGCAGGATCGCCTGGTGAAAGCGATGCGACTGGAGGGTATCTCGTCGATCGCGGACGCAAACGCTTTCCTCGACAGTTATATGGCCAGGCACAACGAGCGGTTTGCCCGCCCTGCCTTCGATGTCCGCGATCTGCACCGCCCGCTTGCACCGCATGACGATCTGCGCTCGATCATGGTCTGGCGGGAGCAGCGAACGGTGACGGCAGCGCTGACGCTGCACTACAACAAGGCGATGTTCATCCTGGAGCCGAACGATGTCAGCGAAAAGCTGGCGCGCAAGCGGGTGACGGTCTGCGAATATCCCGACGGTCGACTGGAGATCGAGCATGAGGGCCATGTCCTGCCCTATCGTCAGTTCGACAAGATGCGGCAGGTGAACCAGCCTGCCATTGTCGAGAACAAGCATCTGGACGCAGCGTTGCTGCTGGCCCGGCAGATGCAGGCGATCATGCCGCATCATCGCAAACGCAACAATGACGCCCCTGCCCGCCGTGACCAACCCATGCATCTGTTCCCCGAGCCGGAACCACCCGCGAAGATCGATCGCCGCAAACTGGGCGGCTCGAAGCTCAAGCGCGGTCCCAGGCTCAGTGATGAGGCGTTGCACGAACGCGGCACGCTCAGGTTCGTGCAGAGGACATGACCGGGCCCACTGCAGGGCAGCGGGTCCATGGCCACTACCCCAAGATCAGCGCATCAGCAGGGTCTGCGCTGCGCTATCCCGAGGGCTCCACGCAGCCCCTGCTTTCCTCAACGTGTGACATTTCTATATGGCAGAAATTGTGACTTCTCTAAATGGCAGGAACAA
>NZ_CAKKNC010000066.1 GCF_918741285.1 Sphingobium sp. CECT 9361
AAACGACCGCAGAGGTTCGTCGAGAAATAATGCGGAGCAAAGCCCGTCAGATAACGTCGCAATTCTGCGCATTTCATACACTGAAACCGCGTTCCTTCACATTATCGACACCTCGCGATTACTTGCCTTATGGCGAGGTGAGCATAACTTGATCCAACTGGCGATATAGCTGGCATGGTCAGAACGTGGCTCAATCGCCAAGCCAAGATCGGCGGCCAGGAACGCCGCGCCTAATTCGGCAACAAGTTCCTCGCGGGCATAGCCTTCATCGCCCCATTTCTCGCGGCCAAAATTGCGATCAAGGCGGCTCTCGTGCCGAGTCCAGTGACAAGTTTCATGGCCTCGGGTAGCGTAATATCCATGGGCGTCATCGAATGCTGCAAAGGGCGGCAACTGGATGCGGTCGGCTGAGGGTATATAATAGGCTTTGTCGCCACCGTGGTTCACGATCGCGGGGATGCGGGCAAAGAAGGCTTCCGCCGCTTCGATCCGCTCCTCCTCTGGCGCTGGTTCTGAAACCGCATGGAACCGCTCTGGCAGTCCGTCGATCTGCGCCACGTTGAATACGGTATAGGTCTTGAGGAACCGGAACGCTTGTTCACGGTCTTCGCCGCTGGCGTCGTCATGTACGGTCTTGCTGCTGTCGCCATAATAAACCACGGTTGCACCGCATTCGCCCTTGCGGACCTGCGCGCGCAACGCCTGCGCCTGCTTGTAGGTCATCCATGACGGGCTGACGAAACCGGCCGTCTGGGCTTCGATCCACAACAGGAGAACATTGATACCGCGATAGGGCTGCCCGGTGGCGCGCAGTGGCCGTGTTCGCCCCGATGCGGCCATGTCGCCCCGCTCCACGGCTTATGCCACGGGCGGGTGCCCTGTTGCAGCTCCGCCAATATGCGGTCGGTGATGCGGCTGTGGGGGTCTTGTTTGGCGGTGTGCTTGGTCATGGTCTTTACTCCCTTCCAATCCGCGCAGCGGGTCATGCCGCGCATGACCCCTGCCGACCCGGCGAGGGGCGGAGAGAGAGAGGGCAAGGTCTGGTGCCGGTGGGTGGTGCGGGCGCAGCGCAGCGAGCCACGGCCACCAAAGCATGGCCTTGCAGGGAGAGAGAGGCAGCGCCTCTTTCTTCCTCGAAACGGAAAATTGCGGCGCCGTTGGGGCGCTCAAGGCGGGACGGCGCAGCCGTTCCTATCCCGCGTCAGGGATGGCAACCCGCATGGGCGGAAACCGCAATGCGGGTTCCGTTGCGACAGCAATACAGCCCGGCCCGGAGGGGACGCCGCCGCAATCGAATGTGTTGAAGGAGGCCGATGCTAGCGAAAAGGAGCTGAATTATTCATCGCAACGAGTGCGGGGAATAACCTCGTCATTCACCGCATTTTCCGAGTTTAGGATTGAAGAGCTCAATCTGCGATTGAAAAACTCAGTTTGAGTGGGTCGACGAAAATTTTTCTCAATTCTGAATTGGAAAAGTGAGTTGCGCGGAATGAGTGCCTGAAACACTGCAATCCTGACTGATTTTATCAGCCTGATCTGCCCCCGCGGAGTGGGCCGGTTGGTTTGTTAGTGGATTATGCTCACCATCGCCATATCCGGGCGGAGGTGGAGCGAAGCGGAACCAGAGGCCGGATATGGCGGTGAAGCCGTTTCCGGTG
>NZ_CAKKNC010000067.1 GCF_918741285.1 Sphingobium sp. CECT 9361
TGATCTCAACTTCACGTAGCTTGCCGATGATCTCTTCCGGCTTGTGCTTCTTGCTTGGCATTCAATGTCCCCTTCGTGGTCCAGACTATCATAGTCTCTGGGCCACTCAGCGGGGGGCAGATCAGGTTTCAGGCGTAGGTCGCGATATAGTCCTCACTCGACACATAAGAATTATGTTGGTGTACGCACGTCACCGGGGGTCAGGCATTGCCTGTGCGGTGCGTGAGGATGCTGGCGCAACGTTAAGGAAAACAAGGATGCAGCCGGATAATAGCGATGAGCCTTAGCGAGATCGGCACTGTGCATAGTCTTTTCCCGACCTTTAAGGGCGATCGGAACCCCTATCGCTCCGCGCGCGCGATCCCCTCAGCGGGATTGCCCGCCTGTGCGACCTCCATCCCATCATGCAAACGCGATAGCAACGCTTAGATCTCCTGTCGGCACAGGAGGGCCAAGTTCTGCGCACCGCAGGAGTATGCGCCAGACCGGACAGATTCACATGGCAAAGATATAGCCGCCACAAGCCGATGACCGTCTCGCGCCACGCCGCACCAAGCCGGGGTGTCTCCGGACCGGGGAGCCTTCGGGCGCCGGCCTTGAGAAGCCGGGCAATGCCTTTGTCGCTCAGAAACAAGCAGCGTCTCGATCCCGGCATAATCTCTGCTTGGGGAGCCTGCTGAACCGGAATGTAGCGCCAAGGCCTTGCGTCAACCCCGGCGACAAGCCGGTCAGTGCGAACCGCAGATCACCCGTTCGATTAGGCGGCTTCCCAGCAGGCGCCCTCCTGAAAGTCGGCATTCCCCGGCACGGCTTCAGCATGTTTCACTGAATTAGGCTTTGCAACCGATGCAAAAAAGGATGGCCCGCACCTATTGGCGTATGAAGCTTACGACCCGGATGATCCGGCGAGACATTGCGGAATCGTGGTTGAAAATGCTTCGCGCTTAATCGACCGTTAGCGCTTAGGGCGTATCCCTATGGAATGCGAAGGATAAATCCACTTTTGATGCTTTGGTGGGCGTTTCTGGCTGCCTGCCTTTTGGCATTCGGCGTCGCCCTTTATCGCGAAATGCTCGGCAACCCCGTGAACAGTGTCTCACTTCAAACGTCCGACCACGCTTCGAAAAGTTGAAGCTTGGGCACGCTGTTGTGGCGGATCACTCTAGATACGTTGAAATCCCGCTAGCCCGTTCCCATCTGTAATTTACACACAAATAAGGAGAGGGTCGTGGAACTTTATAACAACAGATTGGACGCCGCCAATGGCCTTGTCGTTGGGATGGCTTTATCGTTGGCCTTGTGGATGCTCATCGGCGTGATCTGCCCCCCGCTGAGTGGCCCAGAGACTATGATAGTCTGGACCACGAAGGGGACATTGAATGCCAAGCAAGAAGCACAAGCCGGAAGAGATCATCGGCAAGCTACGTGAAGTTGAGATCATA
>NZ_CAKKNC010000068.1 GCF_918741285.1 Sphingobium sp. CECT 9361
GAGGCCGGATATGGCGGTGAAGCCGTTTCCGGTGCCGGTGGTCGATAGCCCAGGCTGCTGTGCGGGCGCACGGTGTTGTAATGTCGCCGCCACGCTTCGATCAGCACTTTGGCCTCGGCGAGGCTGTAGAAGATCTCGCCATTGAGCAGTTCGTCGCGAAGCGACCCGTTAAAGCTTTCATTGTACCCGTTCTCCCATGGTGATCCTGGCGCGATGTAGAGCGTCTTCACGCCTATCTGCCCCAGCCATTTCTGGACGGCAGTCGCGATAAATTCACTGCCATTGTCTGACCGTATATTGGCTGGTGGGCCACGCGTGATGAACAGGTCCGCCAAGGCGGCCAGCGCATCCTCATGCTTAAGCTGTCGCGCGACGATGAGCGCCAAGCACTCCCTGCTGGCTTCGTCGATAATGGTCAGGATACGGAACTTGCGGCCATCGTGCGTCCGACCCTCGACGAAGTCGTAGGCCCACACGTGCCCCGGATACTCGGGTCGCAGCCGGATGCATGAACCGTCGTTGAGCCATAAACGTCCGCGCTTTTGCTGGCGTTGCGGAATCTTGAGCCCTTCACGCCGCCAAATCCGCTCGACACGCTTATGGTTCACCGTCCAACCCGCATGGCGCAGTAATGCTGTCACCCGGCGATAGCCGTAGCGACCATATTGTTTAGCCAGCGCGATGATATCCTCCGTGAGCGCCTGTTCGTCATCCGCCCCGCGCGGCACCTTGCGCTGTGTCGATCGATGCTGCCCCAGCACCCGGCAGATCCGTCGCTCGGACACCAGAAGCTCTCGTCGCACATGATCAATACAGCGTCGCCGCCGCGCGGGGCTCAGAAGTTTCCCCGTGCGGCCTCCTGCAATATCAGCTTGTCCAGCGTCAGGTCGGAGATGGCCCGGCGAAGCCGCAGATTCTCCTTCTCCAGATCCTTCATTCGCCGCGCCTGGTCGGTCTTCAGACCGCCATATTCCTTGCGCCAACGGTAATAGGTCTGCTCGCTAACCGCGATCCGACGGCACGCTTCGGCAGTGCTCGCGCCCTGCGCCAATATGATCTCAACTTCACGTAGCTTGCCGATGATCTCTTCCGGCTTGTGCTTCTTGCTTGGCATTCAATGTCCCCTTCGTGGTCCAGACTATCATAGTCTCTGGGCCACTCAGCGGGGGGCAGATCA
>NZ_CAKKNC010000069.1 GCF_918741285.1 Sphingobium sp. CECT 9361
GCCGGGCCGGTCGCAACGAACTGCTCGGCTCGGCCCGCTTCGGATCGCGTGACGATGTGCGCGGCCTGGAATCCGGCGACGGCGATCTGCTCATCGGTCGATCGGCCAAATCCGGCAAGCTGCTCCGATATGGCGGTCCCGCCCATCTGCTGACCATGGCACCGACCCGCAGCGGCAAGGGCGTCGGCACCATCATCCCCAATCTGCTGACCCTCGACCGCTCGGTGATTTGCATCGACCCCAAGGGCGAGAACGCCCGCGTCACCGCCAGGGCGCGCGCCACCAAGGGCAAGGTCTGGTGCCTCGACCCGTTCGAGGTGTCCGGGCACCCCCCTGCCCGCTACAATCCGCTCGACCGTCTCGACCCGGCCAGCCTCGATCTGGCCGAAGACGCGATGACGCTGGCCGACGCCCTGGTCCATGATCCGGCAGGGCAGAGCGGGGATGCCCATTGGAACGAGGAAGCCAAGGCGCTGATCGCCGGTCTGATCCTCTATGCCGTGGTCCATGAGGACCGCGAGCATCGCACCCTGGCGACGGTACGGGAGTATCTGACGCTCGCCCCCAAGGGATTCGCCGATCTGCTCACCCTCATGCAGGACAGCCGCGGCGCCGGTGGCCTGATCGCCCGCGCCGCCAATCGCCAGCTCGGCAAGTCCGATCGCGAGGCCGCAGGCGTGTTGTCGTCAGCCCAGCGCCATACCCATTTTCTCGACAGCCCCCGGATCGTAGCCAGCATGGCGGCGTCGGATTTCACCTTTTCGGGGTTGAAAGAGGGGGTTTCCACGGTGTTTCTGTGCCTCCCCCCTGACCGGCTCGACGCCTATGCGCGCTGGTTACGGCTGCTGGTCGCCCAGGCGCTCACCGACATGGCCCGATCGCCGGTCAAACCGGCGCGGCCCGTCCTGTTCCTGCTCGATGAGTTCGCCGCCCTGGGCAGGCTCGAACCTGTCGAGCGCGCCATGGGGCTGATGGCCGGATACGGCCCAGTCGGCCCGAAGCTGCGATTTTGGCCATGTTGAAGAACAAAGATTGAACATGGCGATCTACCAGGCTCGCTCTTGTCCTCCAATCTCGTAAACATCGGTCTCGATCGAGCACCTGTAGCT
>NZ_CAKKNC010000070.1 GCF_918741285.1 Sphingobium sp. CECT 9361
CGTCGGCCGGTCTCCACCACGTCCAGGCGACGAGCGCCTGCAAACACATCAATGCTTATGTCATCCATGCCCGCGCAATGAGCTGGATACATCACCTCGACAATGCGGCTGCTATCGGAGGCGTACTTCTCAACTTACCTCATCATCACTGATACTCCATTTCAGCGCCGCAACGGCGCACTGTCCTTGTAGCCGAACTCCTCTCCGCTTCGTGCGCCGGGATTCCACTTCACCAAACAGATGATGGCGAAAATCTCGCGCGGACTCTCGGAATCGTAGCGCTGGCAAGCTGCATAATAGGCACCCGAGCGAACGGTCGACTTAAGGACCCGGAGGCCCGTCGCCCGCCCATTCTCGGGGTCGGGCGGGTAGGTGCATTGATTGTCGAGATAGGCTTTTGGCGTGGCGAACGGAGCCATGCCGCCGCGAGACATGAACAGCCAACCCATGGGCTTGTCTCCTAAACGAGCGCCTGTTGGCGCGGATTGATGGAAAGGCCGGTCTCGCGGACGACGAGCGCGCGGAAGCTCTGCGGCGCGGCGAGCACGGCAATGTCACAGAAGTGGTTGCGGTCCCCGAGATAGTCCTGACGGCCCTTGCAGCGACGAAACATCACCTCCCGGCCAGGACGGATGCAGGGGATCGAGACCTGCACGTAGATCTCGTCGCTATGGAGCGTGATTTCGCCCGAAACCGCTGGACCGGCAAAGTTGCCGCGCAGGTCGTACTGGTTGGGCTCCAGCCCAAGATGGCGCGCCGCGACCCGCAGCGCCGAGCGCGCTTCGCGGTGGAAGGCGCGCTTGGCTTCAGGATCATAACCGATCCCGCGGCGAGCAAGGGCGACGAGAGCCGGTTTCGACTTGAGTTCATCGATCTTGGCGAGGCACTGGCGGCGCAGTGGCACATCCTCGGCGAAGGTCACATCAGGTGCGTAGCCCAGCGCAATGCGTCCGACATGGCGGGCGAGCAAGATGTGTAGCGCGACAAACTGGGTGAGATGCTGGCGTCAATCAGGATGAGAATTGATTGTCGCGGCGTGGTGATGATGCCAACGGTAATTGTCGCTGGCAAGGGTCAGTCGTTGGTTTGATTGTCGCTGGG
>NZ_CAKKNC010000071.1 GCF_918741285.1 Sphingobium sp. CECT 9361
AAAGCATGATCGCGGATGGGGAGGGCGACGAATGAGGTATCCCGCATCGGAAAAGCTCGAGATCATCCGGATCGTCGAGCAGTCGCATCTGCCCGCCAAGCGCACGCTGGACAAGCTCGGCATTGCCCGCCGGACCTTCTACCGATGGTATGATCGCTACCTTGCAGGCGGCCCGGAGGCGCTGGAAGATCGACCATCGGCACCGAGCCGGGTGTGGAACCGCATCGCGCCCGAAGTGCAGGACCAGATCGTCGAGATGGCGCTGGATTACAGCGAGCTGTCGCCGCGTGAGCTGGCCGTGCGCTTCACCGACGAGAAGCGCTACTTCGTGTCCGAAGCTACGGTTTACCGCTTGTTGAAGGCCCATGATCTGATCACCAGCCCAGCCTATGTCGTGATCAAGGCCGCCGACCAGTTCCACACCAAGACCACGCGGGTGAACGAGATGTGGCAGACCGACTTCACCTACTTCAAGATCATCGGGTGGGGCTGGATGTACCTCTCGACGGTGCTCGACGACTTCTCGCGCTACATCATCGCCTGGAAGCTATGCACCAACATGCGGGCCGAGGACGTGACCGACACGCTGGACCTCGCGCTCGCGGCTTCCGGCTGCGACAGCGCCAAGGTGCTGCACAAGCCCAGGCTGCTCAGCGATAATGGCCCCAGCTACATCGCCGGCGAGCTGGCGGAATATATCGAGGCCCGGAAGATGAGCCACGTGCGCGGCGCCCCGTGCCATCCGCAAACACAGGGCAAGATCGAGCGCTGGCACCAGACCCTGAAAAACCGCATCCTGCTGGAAAACTACTTCCTGCCCGGCGACCTTGAGGCCCAGATCGAGGCCTTCGTCGAGCACTACAACCACCAGCGTTATCACGAGAGCCTGAGCAACGTGACGCCCGCCGACGCCTACTTCGGCAGGGCACCAACGATCCTCAAACAGCGCGAAAGGATCAAACGACAGACCATCGAACATCGGCGCTTGCAACACCGCAAGCTCGCCGCATAAAACCCAACCCCAGACGAGGTCCGCCCTCCGCTAATCTAAGCCGCGATCTGTGCCGAATGTTCTGACGACGGACAT
>NZ_CAKKNC010000072.1 GCF_918741285.1 Sphingobium sp. CECT 9361
TAGAGCGGTTTCCATTCATTCCGGTTCATAGCCGCATGATTTGAAGTAGTTTGCACATTCGTCGGGCTTGAAGATATCGACGAGCCTGCCGATCAGGTCCCACAGGCCGCTGACGGTGCGCTCTCCTGCCTTGCGGAGCATGGCCTTGAGCCGGGAGAAGGCCTTTTCGATTGGATTGAAGTCCGGGCTGTATGGCGGGAGGAAGCGCAGGGTCGCGCCGGCAGCTTCGATCCTTTCCTTCACGGCGGCCCGTTTGTGGCTCGAGAGGTTGTCCATGATGACCACGTCGCCGGGACGCAGTTCGGGCACCAGCACCTGGGCGACATAGGCTTCGAACCAGTCGCCGTTGATCGGCCCGTCCAGCACCATCGGCGCGACCATGCCATCCATGCGCAGGCCCGCGACCAGCGTGGTGGTCTTGCGGTGGCCGTGCGGGAAGCCCATCCGCAGCCGCTCGCCCTTCCGGCAGCGGCCATGGCTGCGGGTCATGTTGGTGGCGGTCCACGTCTCGTCGATGAAGACGAGGCGTTCGGGTTCGAGGTCGATCTGGCCGTCGAACCAATGCTGCCGTTGCCTCAGGACGTCGGGACGGTCCTGCTCGATCGCGTGACCGGTCTTTTTTTGCGCGTGATCCCGTGACGCACGAAGAAGCGATGCACCGTGCCGATACCGACCAGGGCCCCACGCTCGATCAGCCGCGCCTGAACCTCGACCAAGGTCATGTCGCCCTGCTCTGCGATCAGTTCCCGAATGAAGCCGCCGTGCGCTTCGATCTTACCTGAATGCCGGTCACCGCCGCGCGGCTTGGCAACGGCCCGGCCATGCTCCAACGCAAGCCGTCGCCAGCGGATCGCGCTCGACACGCTGACCCCGAAGCGGGCCGCTGCCGCATGGCAACTCAGCCCACCATCAATCGCTGCGACAACTCGGTCCCGAAGATCCTGTGATAGCGTTCGTGCCATCCATGCTGGCCTCCTGCCACCAGCAGGAAGGCTGAATCACAACGGCGCCGCGAAGGGAATCCCTGACGAGTCAGATCGTGTGGAAACCGCTCTA
>NZ_CAKKNC010000073.1 GCF_918741285.1 Sphingobium sp. CECT 9361
GATGCAAGCGTACTCGCCTGGCTCGACACGCTTTGAAATAATGTGAAGGAACGTGGGCAGGAAACCCCAGAACTCAGCCAATCTGGCCGCCTTCCTTCACATTATCGACACCTCGCGATTACTGGGTATCCTGCGCGGCGACAAGACCGCCATCATCCACGCGTCGTCCAAGGCCGAGCAGGCATTCAACTACATGATCGCCTTCGGGGCCGATCCCGCCGCAGCCTCGCCGTCCGAGGCATCGGCCGAGGGCGATGAGCTTTTGGCAGAAGCAGCTTGAAGGAGGCTGGCATGACTCTCGAGATCCAAATGCTCGCATGTCTTTCGACCGGGCATATCGATGAGGAGACCGCGCGCGAACTCGACGCTCTCATCGAAAACCTTCTTCCGGTAGCAGCCCGCGACGTCCCCGACATTTGGCAGGGCCAGATCGTCGCCGAACGCTGGCAGCAATATGGATGGTTCGTCTGGGTCCGATCCCCAGGCCGCGACGCCATGCCGTCTTCGCTGCGCGCCTGCCTCGCGCTCGCCGAGGCCGCGGGCGCCACGTGGGTCCAGTTCGATCGCGACTGCGCGCCGATCGACGCGCTGCAGGTCCACGACTGGTAGTTTTTCAAGTCTTACACCAAGGAGACCCGGCATGGGCTGGCTCACAATGTCGCGTTACCACATGAGCGGCCACGCGACCGCCAAGGCGTATCTCGATGCACAGTTCACCTACAGCCGAGACGTGGACGGCGTCGTCAAAGGGTTGAAGCTGCTCGCCTCATCCTGCCCGCAGAACCGGACCTATTACGCCGCCGCCCAGGTCATGGTCGATGGCATTGGCGGAGACGTCTTTGCGATCGTTTGCAAGGTGATCTGGAATCCCAAGAGCAAGACTGGCGAGCATTTCGGTTACAAGGACAGTGCGCCGTTGTGGCGCTGAAAGGAGTATCAGTAATGATGAGGTAAGTTGAGGAAACCTCTGCCCGCCAAGCTAACCTCGGGTCCGAAAGACCTGAAATCCGGAAACGGACGGGGGA
>NZ_CAKKNC010000074.1 GCF_918741285.1 Sphingobium sp. CECT 9361
TGACGTGCTCCCCTGATTGTTACCAGTCAGAGGTAGAGTCTCGCTCCTTCATGATGGTTGTTTGATGGGATGGCAACGTGTCTGGGGGCATGCCCCCAGACACGTTGGCCGGCGATCTCGGCGGGGGTCTTCCCGCCCAGTTTCGAGTGTGGCCTGACCGTGTTGTAATCGTGCCGCCAGGCGGCCAGCACGAACCGGGCATGGGCCAGCGAGGTGAACAAGGTCTCGTTGAGGCATTCGTCCCGCAGGCGGCCGTTGAAGCTTTCCACGAAGCCGTTCTGCATTGGCTTGCCGCGCATGCCCATCAGGCCGGTCAACTCCCGGGCCACCCGTGCCCCCGACAGCGACGTATCGGCCACCAGCGCCAAGCACTCCCGCGTGTAGTCATCGACCACGCACAGGATGCGGAAGCGTCGACCGCAGATCAGGCTGTCCGAGACGAAGTCGAGCGACCAACGTTGGTTCGGACCATCGGGCAACACCATTGGCCTGCGCGTGCCTAGAGCGCGCTTGCGCCCGCCACGACGGCGCACGCGCAGCCCTTCCTCGCGGTAGATGCGCAGCAGTTTCTTGTGGTTGGGCGTGATAGCCTCCCGCGCCAGCAGATAGCCCAGGCGGCGATAGCCGAACCGGCGACGCTCCGACGCCAGCTCGCGCAACCGTTGCCGCAGCGCGCCGTCATCCGGCCGTGTCGGCTCGTAACGGATCACCCTGCGGCTCACACCAACCAATGCACACGCCCGACGCTCGCTCACCCCGTGATGCTCCCGGGCATGGGCGACGGCTTCCCGCTTGGCGCCGGGCGTTACCATTTTTTTGATGCCAGATCCTTCAGCACGGCATTGTCGAGCATCGCCTCGGCCAAGAGCTTCTTCAGCCGGGTGTTCTCCTCCTCGAGCGTTCGCAACCGCCGGGCCTCGGACACCTCCAGCCCGCCAAACTTCGACTTCCACTTG
>NZ_CAKKNC010000075.1 GCF_918741285.1 Sphingobium sp. CECT 9361
AAAAAAGTCATCATGACCTGTGCGGTAACCGGATCGGTCCACACTCCGTCCATGTCACCCCATCTGCCGATCACGCCCGACCAGATCACGGCCGAAGCCATCGCTGCGGCGGAGGCGGGAGCAGCGATGATCCACTTCCACGTGCGCGATCCGGAGAACGGCAAGCCGACCCAGGATCCGAAGCTGTTCGGCCAGGTCCTGCCGCGGGTCAAGCAGCAGTCCAACGCCATCCTCAACATCACCACCGGGGGCGGACTGGGCATGTCGATGGACGAACGGTTGGCCCCGGCCATTTGGGCCAAGCCTGAAGTCGCCACGATGAGCATGGGCTCCATCAACTTCAATGTCGCCGGCGTTGCCGAGAAGATTACGGAGTGGAAATACGACTGGGAGCAGCCCTACATCGAGATGACCAGGGATTTCATCGCATCCAACACCTTCGCGCAGATCGAGCGCGGCATGCGTGAGCTGGGTGACCTGGGAACCCGGTTCGAGTTCGAATGCTACGATGTCGCGCATCTCTACAACCTTGCCTATTTCGTGGACAAGGGCTTGGTGAAGCCGCCATTTTTCGTCCAGGGCGTTTTCGGAATTCTCGGCGGAATCGGGGCAGACCCGCAAAACGTGCAGTTCATGATGGCAACCGCGGAACGCCTGTTTGGCGACGACTATCTATTCTCTGTACTCGCTGCGGGTCGTCACCAGATTCCGCTGACGACCTTCGGCGCGCTGCTCGGCAGTTCGGTCCGCGTCGGCCTAGAGGACAGCCTTTTTCTGGGCCGAGGCCAGCTGGCGACTTCAAATGCGGAACAGGTCGCCAAGAGCCGTCGTATCCTCGAAGAACTGGGTCTCGACCTGGCCACACCGGAAGAAGCGCGGGCCATGCTTGAGACGAAGGGCGGCGATAACGTGGGCTTCTGAT
>NZ_CAKKNC010000076.1 GCF_918741285.1 Sphingobium sp. CECT 9361
GGCTCTGTTGCAAAGATTGGCGGCAGTCAGAGGTAGGCTGTCGCTCTGCGCCGATCAGGCGGCTGCTGCGAAATGGTGGTTGAGCATGCCCATGGCCTCCGTCAGCGCCGAGGGCCCAATGCCAAAAGCTCTCTCCACAAGGCGCACCTCGCCCCTGATGCCGGGCTGCAGGCACCAGGGGCGAGCCTGTCCTTTGCGCAGGGCTCGCATGACTTCGAATCCCTTGATCGTGGCATAGGCCGTGGGGATCGATTTGAAACCGCGCACCGGCTTGATCAGTATCTTGAGCTTTCCGTGATCGGCCTCGATCACGTTATTGAGATACTTCACCTGCCGGTGGGCCGTCTCCCGGTCCAGCTTTCCTTCGCGCTTCAATTCGGTGATCGCTGCACCATAGCTCGGCGCTTTGTCGGTATTGAGCGTGGCAGGCTTTTCCCAGTGCTTCAGGCCTCGCAGGGCCTTGCCCAGGAACCGCTTCGCTGCCTTGGCGCTGCGGGTCGGCGACAGGTAGAAATCGATCGTGTCGCCCCGCTTGTCGACTGCCCGGTACAGGTAGGTCCACTTGCCCCGCACCTTGACGTAGGTTTCATCCAGGCGCCAGCTCGGATCAAAGCCACGCCGCCAGAACCAGCGCAGCCGCTTCTCCATCTCCGGGGCGTAGCACTGGACCCAGCGATAGATCGTCGTATGGTCGACCGAAATGCCGCGTTCCGCCAGCATTTCCTCAAGGTCGCGATAGCTGATCGGATAGCGACAATACCAGCGCACCGCCCACAGGATCACATCACCCTGGAAATGGCGCCACTTGAAATCCGTCATCGTTCCGTCCGTCCAATCTCCGCCAAGCATGCTCAAGCTTCACGATTTTTGCAACAGAGCC
>NZ_CAKKNC010000077.1 GCF_918741285.1 Sphingobium sp. CECT 9361
CTAGGGCCGATCGACATTCAGGATTCCCAAGAGGTCTAATTGCTGATTCATAGGGCTCCGTGTTGGACACGGAGCGGACGATGGGGATCAAGCGATACGAATTGAACGATGTGCAGTGGGCGAAGATCGCGCTGCTGCTGCCGGGGAAGGTAGGTGATCCTGGGAGAACAGGATCAGATAACCGATTGTTTGTGAACGGATGTTTGTGGGTTTTACGTTCCGGCGCGCATTGGTGCGACCTGCCCGAGCGCTATGGCCGCTGGAAGACAGTGCATCGACGCTTCAGCCGCTGGTGTGATGCCGGCGTGTGGGAACGAGTGTTCGATGCGCTCACGACAGACCGCGACAACCAGTATCTTATGATCGACAGCACCATCGTTCGTGCCCACCAGCAGGCAGCGACCGGAAAAGGGGGGCGCAAAACCAGGCGCTGGGGCGTTCCCGAGGAGGACTGACAACCAAGATCCACATGCTCGCCGATGCGCTGGGTCGGCCATTGCGATTTCGCATCACCGCCGGACAGGCGCACGATATTACCGCCGCTCCCGCCCTCTTGGAAGGTCAGCAAGCTGATGCCGTGCTCGCCGACAAGGCCTATGACAGCAATGACTTACGCGACCAGATCGCCGAGATGGAGGCGCAGGCGGTGATCCCGTCAAAGCGCAATCGCAAGGTCTTCATCCCCCACGACACCCAACTCTACAAGCAACGCAATCGCATCGAGCGATGCTTTGGACGCCTCAAGCATTTCCGCCGCTTTGCCACACGCTACGATCGGCGAACCATCCACTTCGCCGGCTTCGTTCATCTCGCCGCTGCCATGATCTGGTTACGCTGAATGTCGATCCGACCTAATA
>NZ_CAKKNC010000078.1 GCF_918741285.1 Sphingobium sp. CECT 9361
AGCATGAAGTCTGCTGGGCCGATGCCCCACTATGGTGCGGTACTGCGTCGCGTTTTTCGATCCTTTCCGACTGGGCCGGCTCACGATGGCGCGCGTGGAGCGCCGGAGCTGACAGGCCGTGGCTGATCTGATCGAGATAACCGATCTCTACGACCCCCGCATCGAGGTTTACCGAGACATTAGAGAAAGGGACTTGGTGGGCCGGGCTGGTCTCTTCGTAGCAGAGGGTAAAGTCGTCGTCGAGAAGCTGGTAGACAGTGACCTGCATCATCCCCTTTCGCTTCTGATTGCAGGCAAGCGCGTTGATGCGCTCCATCACGTTATGTCTCGCCTCGCCGATAATGTACCTGTCTATGTGGCCGCGCAGCATGTGATCGATGCGATCGCTGGCTTTCCCTTGCATCGGGGAATTTTGGCGATTGGTCGCCGGTCCGAGGTGCCAAGCGCAGACGCGCTGCTTTCGGCTTCTGGAGAATACGCAACCGTCCTCGTCCTCGCTGGCATTGCCAACCATGATAATATGGGCGGGATCTTCCGCAACGCGGCTGCCTTCGGCGTGAATGCCGTGCTTCTTGATTCCGATTGCTGCGACCCTCTCTACCGCAAGGCGATCCGTGTATCCGTTGGAGCGACGCTACTCGTGCCGTTCGCCCAAATGGCGCGCCACCAAGACCCGGTCGATTTGCTCGAGCATCACGGTTTTGATCCGGTAGCGCTCAGCCCTGCTGGCAAGTGCATGCTGAACGACTGGCGTCCCCGGTCGCGAACAGCAGTCCTCCTCGGCGCAGAAGGACCCGGTCTTTCAGCTACTA
>NZ_CAKKNC010000079.1 GCF_918741285.1 Sphingobium sp. CECT 9361
AGAACCCCCATGAAAAGAGGCTTCGACGCTTGCTGGAACGGCTACGGGCTACGCCCTGCGCCGTTCCAGCAAGCGTCGATTCTCACCTTGATTGTCGCTGCATTCTCATCCTGATTGTCGCGCGGCAAAGATGGTCGCGGGATCGCGGGCCGGGTCGATCCCGGCATTACGCGCGTCCTGCATGGCATCGACGACGGCTTGGGTCGCGGTCGGAATGGTCGCCAGCGCGTCGGGCTGCAGGGCACGGCGATAGCGGAAGTCGAGATCGTAGTTCATCGGCGAAGTCTCCCTTTGCGCCCCCTGGCGCATCAGGCTCCCACCCCCTCCCCTTCCCGCTTCGCTTGCGAGCGGGCTCAAGGAGCCGCACTCGCGTTGCCGTCAAGCCGCCTCCTTGAGCTCGCCGCCAAGGGCAGGATCAAACTGGCGCAACCATTTGACCGCCTGTTCGGCCTTGGCCGCCGCGTGCAGGATCGCGGTCTTGTCGCCGCGCAGGATCTTCATTAATCGCGAGGTGTCGATAATGTGAAGGAACGCGGTTTCAGTGTATGAAATGCGCAGAATTGCGACGTTATCTGACGGGCTTTGCTCCGCATTATTTCTCGACGAACCTCTGCGGTCGTTTGACTAG
>NZ_CAKKNC010000080.1 GCF_918741285.1 Sphingobium sp. CECT 9361
AGCGGGCCAGCAATTCCGTGGCGAAGGCCCGGATATGCGCGCCGATGTCTTCGCGTTCCAGCGCGAGCGCGAAGTTGGCTTCGATGAAACCGGCCTTCGACCCGCAATCGTAGCGGTCGCCCTTGAACGTCATGCCGTGGAAAGGCTGCGTGTCGATCAGCCTTGCCATCGAATCGGTGAGCTGGATTTCGCCGCCCGCGCCCTTGCCCTGCGTTTCGAGCAGCTTCATGACTTCAGGCTGCAATATGTAGCGGCCCGCGATGATGAGGTTGGACGGCGCGGTGCCGGCGGCGGGCTTTTCCACCAGACCCTTGACCACGGTCAGGTCGCCATTGGTGCCGGACGGGTCGAGCACGCCATAGCTGGGCGTCTGTTCCATCGGCACTTCGAGCGCGCAGATGAGATTGCCGCCGACTTGCTCATAAGCATCGACCATCTGCTTGAGGCAGCCGGGTTTGCCGTGCATGAATTCGTCGGGCAGGATGATAGCGAAAGGTTCGTCGCCCACGATGTCGCGTGCGCACCAGATCGCGTGGCCAAGGCCCAAAGGCTCCTGCTGACGGATGAAGAC
>NZ_CAKKNC010000081.1 GCF_918741285.1 Sphingobium sp. CECT 9361
CTGGTCGAGATCATGGCGACAGGCATCTGCCACACCGACGCCTATACGTTGGACGGTCTTGACAGCGAAGGCATCTTCCCTTCGATCCTTGGGCATGAAGGCGCAGGCATCGTGCGCGAAGTCGGTACTGGTGTCACATCGGTCAAGCCCGGCGATCATGTCATCCCTCTTTACACGCCCGAATGCCGTCAGTGTAAAAGCTGCCTTTCGGGCAAGACCAACCTGTGCACCGCGATCCGCGCGACGCAGGGCAAGGGGCTGATGCCGGATGGCACCACGCGCTTCAGCTACAAAGGCCAGCCCATCTATCATTATATGGGCTGCTCGACCTTCTCCAACTTCACGGTCCTGCCGGAAATCGCGGTAGCCAAGATCCGCGAAGACGCGCCGTTCAAGACAAGCTGCTACATCGGCTGCGGCGTGACGACGGGCGTCGGCGCGGTGGTGAACACGGCGAAAGTCGCGCCCGGCGACAATGTCATCATCTTCGGTCTGGGTGGCATCGGCCTTAACGTGCT